>NZ_OZ409831.1:0-4294061 GCF_979258065.1 Plantibacter sp. AC185 | reverse complement strand
GCCCCGCCGTCTTCATCGACGGTCCGCGCCTGCTCCGTGCACCGCTCGCCGGCCTCTACCTCGGGGCGTACCGGCTCTTCGTCGGAGCCGCCCTCGCCCAGGTTCCGATCTTCGGATCCAACTGTGCGATCCGGCGCACGACGTGGGACCAGATCGCCGAGGCGGTGCACCGCGAGGATGCGGAACTGCACGACGATCTGGACGTCTCGGCCCATCTGGGTCTCCACCGACGCGTGCGCTACGACCGGTCGCTCGGGATGGGGATCTCGATGCGCCCGTTCACCGATGCCGGTTCACTCGCACTCCGGATGCGTCGGGGCTGGACCACCCTGCGTGTGCACTGGCCGGAGGAGCTGCCCGCCGTCCGGTGGCTCCAGCGCGGCACACGACTGCGCACCGGTTCACCGGGCTCGCTTCGTCGCTGACGAGTGATGCCCCGGGCGGCGGCCGACGAGACGGCACTGCCCGGTCGACCGTTACGCGCCGGACCCCGTCGCCACCACGCTGGTGGTCGCGATCGACAGACGGCTCGGGGTGGTCGACTGAACGCGGACCCAGTCGTCACCCGCCCGCCGCACGGCGCCGGCCTCAGCGAACGCCTCCAGCCAACCGGTCATCGGCCAGGTTCCCCACCGGTCGGCGAACCGCGCGCCGTTGCGGAGGATGTCGTCGAAGTGCTGCCAGGGCGGGCGCTGCGTCTCGTGGTGCTGGTGGTAGGCGTGGGCGCCTCCGACCCACACGAGTGGCGTCCCCGCCGCGTTCAGGGCGAACGCGAAGTCGGTGTCCTCGCCGCCGTAGCCCTCGTAGCCCTCGTCGAAGCCTCCGGTCCGGGACCACGTCGACGCACTCGTCGCGAACGACAACGACCAGAACAGCGGGTACTCGTCCTCGGTGGCGACGCGCTCCGAGCCGTCGTCCGGGTTCGGTCTCGCCGCATGCGGTGCCGTCGCCGCCGCCAATGCGCGGCGGTCGGTGACATCCACGCCGGGCTGCAGGTAGGTCACCGGTCCGCAGAGGATGGCCCCCGGATGGCGAGCTGACGCTTCGCGGTACCGGTCGAGCAGCGCGGGTCCGGGGACGCAGTCCGCGTCGAGGAACACGATGAGGTCGGCGCCGCGCTCGACGGCCAGCGCGGCGCCGGCGTTCCGACCCGCCGCGAGACGCAGCCCGTCCGGCCCAGGTGGGAGGTGGACCGTCAGTTCCGCATCGAGAGCCGGTGGTGCGTCGTCACCGATCCACACGACGAGTCGCTCCACCACGTCGCCCGACGTCGGCTTGAACGCCCCGACGGCCTCGAGCTGCCGTTCGAGGTGCCCGAGTCGTGGGAGCGAGCACAGGGTCACGATCGACATCCTCATCGCCCACCCCCTGCAGGATCGCCGGCCGCGACCGCCTCGATCGCCTCAGCTGCCCGTCGGGCGGCGCCCGCCACCTGCCAACGAGACCAGTCGGGCTGGAACCCCGAGGCCCGGTCGAGGATGCCCGTCCAGTCCGCGGCGTCGGGCCAGGACGCCCGCACGACCGCCAGCTCGTTGGCCTCGAGTGCACGTGCGGTGGACACCTGCTCGTCGAACGGGCGCTCCTGTGGGACCACGACGGCCGTGACGCCGGCCGCCGCGAGATCGGCGATCGCGTTCTGACCGGCCCACGACACCACCACCTCCGCCCGGCAGAGCGCGTCCCACGGGTCGTCGGCCCAGACGGACCCGGCACCGGTGCCGAGTGAGGTCCAATCGCGACCGCTGGCGCGTACGGCTTCCTCCACGGCATCCCGCGACACCGTGGAACCCCCGGCACCGGCGAGGAGGAGCACCCCGCTGCGCCCGGCTTCCGCGGACGTCCGCTCGCGTCCCTCGAAGCGACTGATGCCGCCGGTGTACACCACCTTGTCCTGCACGGGACGCAAGTGCTCCAGCTGCAGCACACCGTGAGGCCATGGGGCGATGATCGTCGACGCGGCACGGAATGCAAGCGCGTGCGGCTCGTCGTCGCGGTGGCCCGGCTGTGCCATGACGACGGTGGGGACACCGAGCAGGCGTGCGAGGAGCACCACCTCGACGGAGACGTCCACCACCATCGCGTCCATCTGCTGCTGCGCGAGAGCGGCGGCGATGGTCGCAAGACGAGCACGGTGACCGGCATGGCCGAGTGGCGCCCAGTGCAGCAGCCCCTTCGCGGTCGGATCGCAGTCGTCCGGGCGAGACGCGCCGTCCGGCACGTCGTCGTCCCGGTCGAGCACCACCCAGGAACAGTTCGAGGGGAGTCCCACCGGCTCGGGGAACGAGCTGAAGCAGACGATGTCGGCGTCGAGGTGGGGTGCGACGGCGAGCAGACGCGTGACGTGCCCCCGTCCGTGGTGATGCACGTACCAACCGATGCGGGGCCTCACGAGCTGAACTCGTCGACGCGACCGGAACCGAGCACGGGCGAGTCGCCGAGGAGCGCTGCGAAGTGCTCCTCGAGCCGGCCCACCCTGGCGTCGAGCGAGAACCGGGCGAGGGCGGATGCCCGGATCGAGGCGCGGAACCCCCGGTCGAGCTCCGACTGCCGGATCAACCCGTCCACGCGGTCCGCCATGGCCGCCAGGTCTCCTGGTGCGACGACCTGCATACCGACGCTCGCCTGGGCGATCTCGGGCACGCCGCCGACGGCGAAGCTGACCACCGGGGTCCCGGTCATCAGCGCCTCCGGCGCGACGAGACCGAACGGCTCGGCCCATGCCGGCGTCGAGACCGCTGCCGCGCTCCGCCCCACGAGCGTGGCGAGCCGTGTCGGGTCGAGCGGCCCGACATGACGGACATCACGTCCCAGCAGCGGCGACAGCACGCGCTCGGCGTACACCGGATCGCCCACGCGACCGGCGATGACGAGCCGGCGGCCCAGTCGGCGGGCGACGTCGACGGCGAGGTGCGGGGCCTTCTCCGCGACGACCCGTCCGAACCACACGAGGTCGTCACCGCCTCGGCCGGCCCGCCAGGCATCCGGATCGATGCCGTTCAGCAGCACCTCGGACTCGACACCGGCCGTCGCCCAGGTGCGCTTCGTGAACTCGCTCACCGCCAGGAACCGGCTGCCGTCGGAACCGGCCCGGTTCGCGGCAGCGGCGACTGCCTCGTCGACCGGCGTGTGCAGGGTGGTGATCATCGGGACGCCCAGCTCAGGCGCGAGTTCCACCGGGAGTGCGTCCAGGCAGTGGTTGGACACGACGTCGTATCGCCCTGGCCGAGCGGCGATCGCTTCGAGCGCGCGACGCAATGCCGGGACGGATCGTGTCAGGTGGCCCGGGGGATACCGCTCGTCGTCGGGGGAGGACCAGCGTGGCCACCGCAACTCCGGCAGTTCGAAGACGCTGCCGCGCTCGACGAAGTCGGACCCGCGGACGCCGATGAACGTCACCTCGTGGCCTCGTGCGCGAAGCGCGGTGACCTCCGACCACACGGCGGATTCGAGCCCGCCGGCGTGTGGACGACGGATGGGGAAGCGCAGCGGGGCGATGACGACGACGCGCAGTCGTGGACAGGCCGTCACGAGGCGCGCTCGGCGATGACTCGGCGGTACAGCTCGGCGTGCGCTGCTGCACCGACGGCGTCGTCGACGACGCGACGGGCACGGCGATCAGCGACGGTCGCGCCCCGACCGGCCGAACCGGCTCGGGACGCGCCATCCGCTTCGAGGAGCTCGCCGACGGCACGCTCGAGTGACGCTCCGTCCCCGAGGTCGTACGCGGAGACCGTGTCGTCGGGATGCTGCTCGAGGTACGCTCCGATCCCGGACGGGACGGCGACGGACACGCCGAGATCCCAGCAGAGTTCGAGCCAACCCGAGTGCGTGCCGTGCCGGTACGGAAGGAGACAGACGTCCAGGCGGCTGAGTGCGATGGCGAGTCCGAGGTCGTCGAGACGCTCGTGCTCGATGAGCAGCGCGGCTTCCGATCTGCCGACAAGCCGTCGGACGGCGTCGCGGGCCTCCGGATCGCGGACCACGTGGTGCATCCGGATCTCTGCGACGACGTCCGCTCCACGGCGACGCAGGCGTTCGACCGCGTCGATGAGGGTGGTGACGGCACCGACCGCATCGACATTGGGGCGCAGGTCCTTCAGGTGGACGCCGACCCGCGTCTCCGCCGACGGCAACACGAGCGGAACCGTGACGTCATCCGACAGGAGCGACGGGTGCGGGATGACGACGGCGTCGCGGCCCCAATGTTCCCGGATGCCGGCGGCGGCGCCAGGAGTCAGGGTGATCAGGGCGTCCGCTCCACGGACGAGCTCGTCGAGCTGCGCCTCGTATGCCCCCTGGTACTCCAGCTGCGGGTGCTCGAGGTCGTGCACCGTGTAGACGACCGACCAGCCGACCTCGTGCGCGGCCTCGAGGCACGCGGTCACGTGTCCGGGTGGGAACGACTCCGTGCCGAAGTGGATGTGCAGGAGATCGGCATCGGCGGCGTGGTCGCGGATCCAGCTCGGATCGAGGGCAACGGGGGGCCACCAGACGCCCGATGGCGCTCCCTCGACCGGCGGATCGTCCAGGACGTCGATCTCGGGTGAGGCGGAGACCCGGCCGACGTAGGGGTGCGCGGCCGGGATCGAGACGACACGGATCGGGCGAGACGCCGGGTCGGCGACTCGAGCGGTGGCGTGCGGCGTCGCGGTCGACTGCATGGCGGGATCCCCTGTACGGATGCGGGCGCGAGACGCGCGGACGGGTCGGCGCGATGCGCGCGCCGTCCTCCGAACATAGGTCCGATGACGAGAGTGCCCGCGACCCTTGACGCAGGCCCCCCACTGCACCACCATGACGCAGGTGATCGCAGCCCCACCCCGTCTTCTCATGGTCGGCCCACAGCACCACGGCGTCGTCCAGTACGCGATCGACGTCGCCGACGCCGTGGTCGCCACGGACCCTCGCGCGGAACGGGTGTACGCCCCGACCCCGTCCGACGCCGTGCACCTGCTCGACGGCGTGGACCGTGCACACGTCCACGTCACCGACCGCCTCTTCGGCCGGTCGCCCGAGGAGGCGGCGGACGCCGTCGAGCGCCTCGCAGACGTCACCGAGTTGACGGTCACCCTCCACGACATCCCGCAGACCTCGGACGGCAGGATGCTGGACCGCCGCATCGCCGCCTACGCACGGTTCATCGCAGCCGCCCACGCGACGGCCGTCAACAGCCGGCACGAGCAGGCGCTCGCTGAAGAGTTCCTCGGCGTCAGTGCCGCGACCGTTCCGCACGCCATTCCGCTCGGCTCCCGGATCGGGACGGCGGCGGTCACGGCCGACGATGCATCGCTGACGGGAACGGCCCGCCCACTCACCGTCCTCATCGCCGGATTCATCTACCCAGGTAAAGGTCATTCGTCGGCGATCCAGGCGGCTTCGCGTGCGACGGAGGATCTCCGTGCCACCGGTCACCAGGTCGCCGACGTCGTCGTCCGAGCCATCGGCGGCCCCTCGGCCGGGCATGAAGCGGACGTGCTCGCCCTCGAAACGGAAGCGCGCGCCGTCGGTGTCTCGTTCGAAGTCACCGGGTATCTCGGCGATGCGGCGTTCGCCGCGCAGATCTCGCTTCCTGGCATCCCGCTCGCCGCTCACGGTCATGTCTCCGCGTCACGCTCGATGCTCGACTGGGTCGAGGCAGGCCGCCGGCCGCTCGTCGTCGACTCGCGCTATGCAGCGGAGATGGAGCAACTGCGCCCGGAGACGATGGTCCGGTACGACCCGTCGACGCTGCACGCCGAGTTGGCCGCGGCCTGGCTGGACCCCTCGCGGACGCGCCTGCCCGCCGGTCGCAGCCTCCGCCCGGCGCTGCCGGACACCGCGAGCGCGTACCTCGACTGGTGGTCCGGACAATGACGCTCGCCGTGCCGATCGGGCACCGCGGTGGTGGGGTCAGCTTCGGACATCGGTCGCCCCCGAGTGCTCGGTGACCGGGACCTGCGCCTGCTGCAGGTGTGCGGTCGCATTCGCCGCTCGCGCCTTCCACGCCCGTCCGTCGTGGACGAGGTGGGTGAAGGACGCGTTCGGCGTCGGACGGAGAGCGGCCTCCTCCAGGACGCGACGCTCGTCCCACCCCTCGCAGATGTAGCGGAAGAGCGATATGACGGCGTCGTGACAGACCACCAGGGCCCGCGTGCGGTCGGTGTGCCGGTCCAGGTCGCCGATGAACGAGCGGAGGCGGAGGGCCACGTCCGTCCAGGCCTCACCTCCTGGCGGTCGATAGTAGAACTTGCCGAGGAACCGTCGTCGAGCGGCCTCTTCCGGGAACTCGGCGTCGACGCCGATCGAGGTGAAGGTGTCGAGGATACCGAGTTCGCGATCACGCAGCCGCTCGTCGACGACAGGACGAAGCTCATCGGCGTCGAGCGCTGCGGCTCGAAGGGCGACCACGGCCGTCTCGTGCGCTCGCCGATAGGGCGAACTGAACACGATGTCCGGCCGGTCGGCGGGCGTGAGGGCCGCGAGACGTCTCCCCACCGCAGCCGCCTGCTCGAGCCCGAGTGCTGAGAGCGGGACGTCGGCGTCACGGCTCGGAACGGCGATGCGGTGGGATTCCGAGCGATCGGCTTCGAGTGCGGCGACGTTCCCGGCGCTCTCACCGTGGCGGACGAGGATCAGTTCCGTGATGGCCATGGATCCACGGTAGCCAGCACGATTCGGCGGCCGCAGACCTTGACGAGTCGATGATCCTCCATGAAGCGACGCCGGCCGCCGACCGCTCGCCGGTGGTGGCACAGCTCGATGATTGCGACAAACCGACGATGCCCGGGCCGTGACGGAGTCCTATCGTTCGACCATGTCGTCACCCACCGCAGTTCGATCGCCGCAACCGTCAGCATGGGCGCCCATGGCGATCACCGCCTTCAGGGTGCTGTGGTTCGCCCAGCTGGGGAGCAACATCGGCACCTGGATGCAGACCGTGGGAGCCCAGTGGGTCTTGGTCGAGGCCGCCGCCGGCGCAGCGGTCATCGCCCTCGTGCAGACCGCGAGCCTCGCGCCCGCCATCCTGGTCGCCCTGCCAGCAGGCGTCCTCGCGGACTCACTCGACCGGCGACGGCTGCTCATCTGGGGATCGGCGGCGAGTGCGGTCCTCGCAGCCGCGCTCACCGTCGTGGCGGCGGTCGGTGCGCTGACGCCGTGGACGATCCTGGCCTTCACCTTCCTGCTCGGCATCACCTCCACCCTGACCTCACCCGCATGGCAGGCGATCCAGCCAGAGCTCGTGCCCCGCAACCTGATCGCGGCGTCGTCGGCGCTCGGCGGTGTCACCGTGAACGGAGCCCGTGCGGTCGGTCCGGCCCTGGCCGGTGTCGTCCTGTCGGCCTTCGGTGCTCCCGTCGTGTTCGGTCTCAACGCGCTGAGCTTCGTCGTGGCCGTGATCGCCCTCGTCTGGTGGAAGCGACCCTCGCAGACCGGTCTCGACGACCGCGAGCCGTTCGGGGCAGCGTTGCGAGCGGGGGTCCGGTACGTCGTTTCCGCGCACCTCGTCCGCCGGATCCTGCTGCGTTCCGCACTCTTCGCGCTGCCTGCCAGTGCCCTCTGGGCGCTGCTGCCCCTCACGGCGAAGCGCCTCCACCTCGACTCGAGCGGATACGGTCTCCTGCTCGGTGCTCTCGGTGTCGGTGCCGTGCTGGGCATCTTCGCCCTGCCGCTCGCTCGGCGTCGGTTCTCCGACAACACCGTCATCGCCGGGAGTGCGGTGCTCTTCGCCGCCGGGTCGCTCGCAGCGGCGTTCCTGCCCTTCGCGCCGACCCTGCTGCTGCTCGTGTTCGCGGGGCTGGCCTGGATCGGTACCCTCACGGTGCTGAACGCCGCGCTGCAGCTCACCCTGCCGCAGTGGGTGCGGTCCCGCGGAGCCTCGATCTACATCCTCGTCTTCATGGGCGCGATGGCCATCGGCTCGATCGGCTGGGGCGTGGCGGCGCAGGGACTCGGCACGCCGCTCGCGTACAGCGCTTCGGCCGTCCTGCTCCTGCTGGTGGCGGCCAGTGTTCGGGTGCTGCCCCTGCTCCCCGGAACCGGAACCGTCGACCGCAGCATCTCCATGTCCTGGCCCACACCCACGCTGGTGTTCGAGCCGCAGCCGACCGACGGGCCGGTCCTCGTGCAGATCTCCTACACGGTCCATCCCGACTCGCTCGCCGCGTTCCAGACAGCCATGGGTCGTGTCGAGTCCTCTCGTCGCCGGACCGGCGCCTCGAGATGGGCCCTGTACCGGAGTGGCGAGGAGTCCGACCTGCAGTTGGAGACCTTCATGGTGCCGTCGTGGGGCGAGTTCCGACGACAGGAGACGCAGCGTCTGACCGGCCGCGACCGCGATATCCGCGCTGCAGCACTGGCCCACGCCGACGGTGCACCCGTCGAACGACACTTCTTCCCGAGCGATGCCCGCCGAACCGGGCCCGCCAGGCCGGAACGGCCTGATCTCGCGGAGTGAGTCGCCACCGTGGAGAGGGAACACATCGGGCGACGAGCAAGTGATGTGGGCGATACCGGACTCGAACCGATGACCTCTTCCGTGTGAAGGAAGCGCGCTACCAACTGCGCCAATCGCCCGCAGGTCGTCCGCACCGGAGAGGTGCCGAACAGCCGCGAGTCACGATACTAGCCGATGGCGGGGGACGAACGCACATCCGCAACGCTGTCGACCCAGTACGCGCGCCGGTTTGAACATCGGTCCCGGTTTCGGCTAGAGTCGTTCGAGCACGCAGTGATGCGGGCAATGCGGATGTGGCGCAGTGGTAGCGCATCACCTTGCCAAGGTGAGGGTCGCGAGTTCGAATCTCGTCATCCGCTCGAGTGTCAGTGGTGTTGTTCCGGCAGGAGCCCTACTCGACAGTGTGTTCGGTCACACATGGTGGCGTGGCCGAGAGGCTAGGCAGCGGCCTGCAAAGCCGTCCACACGGGTTCGAATCCCGTCGCCACCTCACCTCAGCAAGACAGTTCCACCAGCAACATCCCGGCGTCGTGTTCACACACGCCACCCGGGCGATTGGCGCAGCGGTAGCGCGCTTCCCTGACACGGAAGAGGTCACTGGTTCGATCCCAGTATCGCCCACCACAGAAAGCCCCCGGACCCCCGGGGGCTTTCGTCGTTCGAGCACATGCAGGCAACGCAGGGGGACCATGCTTCAGCGAGTCATGGCGGAGACCACCGGGCCGCAGCGGCGCTCGTCGCCATCGCGCGACGGACGTGTGGCATGAGCCGCATCGGCGATTGGTGGCGGTCGAGCAACGCGAAACCGCGACGGCATCCCACGGACCCGGGCCACGCCGCCGTCCCGTACCCGGCGCTCAGCCGGTCGGACCGGGTGGCGTTCGCCCAGTGCGAGCAGTACCTCCACCGTGAGATCGTCGAGGCCAGAGCGTGGGGACGACAGGTCGCCAGCCGCGGTGACACGCCCGACACCAACGGTTGGCTCATCATGCCCGGTCGGACGCACTCCTCCCTGATGGACGACTCGAGAGGCATGGGGGCGATGCCGGCGGTGATGGACTCCGTTGTCCAGTGGCTCGCGGACGCCGGGGCGATCGGCCCACTCTCGGAACACACACGGCGGGCCATCGCGGTTTCGAACGCCAAGGAACGACTCCGCGATTACCCGGAGTACCACCCTGACGGCGACGGTCGGCGCACCTGGGACGACGACGTCTGGGAGGTGGAGCCGATTCGGATGCTCCAGATCTACCCGCACCTCGCCGATGCGAACGACGACTGGAGCCAGCAGGCGCGCCGGTGAGTGGCTCCACCCACGTACCGTCCCACCGCCTGGCCGACGCGCCGAGGAAGATGGAATTTCAGCCCGATTTTCCGCGGAACATCAAGGGTTGGGCCGACTCGCCCGCGCCGAGGTGTCAACGAGCGCCCTCAACATCGGCTAGAGTTTCCAAGCACCCGGAAACGGGATGTAATGCGGATGTGGCGCAGTGGTAGCGCATCACCTTGCCAAGGTGAGGGTCGCGAGTTCGAATCTCGTCATCCGCTCGAGTGTCAGTGAGAACGTGCAAGCGTTCCGCTCGACAGTGTGTTTCATCACACGTGGTGGCGTGGCCGAGAGGCTAGGCAGCGGCCTGCAAAGCCGTCCACACGGGTTCGAATCCCGTCGCCACCTCGCTGGCAACACCACTCACCTGGGCGATTGGCGCAGCGGTAGCGCGCTTCCCTGACACGGAAGAGGTCACTGGTTCGATCCCAGTATCGCCCACAGGAACACGAAGGGCCCGAGCGAACAGCTCGGGCCCTTCGTCGTTCCACAGACCAACTCTTGCGCAGACCACCCGTCGCACACCCCTAACGTCCGCTCAGACGGAGAGAGGCGCCCGCTCCCGGCGACGCAGGACCTCCGCGACGCCCCACACGATGAGGCCTTGGCCAGCGGCGTACGTCGCCATGATGATCTCGTCAGCCGCCCAGATCGTCACTGCAGGCACGAAGCGGTCGAGCCCGATCAACGAGTCGGAGACCAGGAACAGCGCACCGCCGACGGCGATCGTCGGCGTCGTCATCGTGGAAGACGCCGCCATGGCCCCGATCACGACGGCATAGAGGACGACCGCCGGATACAGCGCCCCCATGTCCTGCTGACTGAGGAGCGCGATGCCGGCGACGAGCCACGCCAGGTACACGAGCGCCCAGACCGGCGGGCGGTTCCTGGTGCGCAGATGCCGCACGAAGAGCACGACGTAACCGGCCTGCGCGAGCATGAAAAACAGGATCCCCACGCCGAACGCGAGTTCGCCCGGAACCATGAGGGCGACGTCGCCCAGCCAGCTGCAGAGGATCGCGACGAGCGCCGTGACCGCAGCGACCGAAAGCCGTCGGACCGACCACACGAGCGCCAGCGCGAGGACCAGCATGATGAACGGTTTGGTGAGGAGCGACAGCCATTCCTGACCGGATGCGAGGGCGATGATGTGCACGAGTGCGACCACGGGCAGCGCGGCGAACAGCGCCGTCGCAGCCCCGCCCCTCTGCACAGCCGTCATCAGCGCCACCCCCGTCACGTCGTAGGCCTTCACTCTAGCGATGCGACCGAGCACGAACCATGGCCGCCGACCGACGGCAGCGTCTCCTCGTCGTGGACGACGATAGGCTTGCACGGCCAAGGTTTCACCTGAGAAAGAGAGATCATCCGTGAGTGACGGGTTCGCACTGTTCACCGACCGATCCGTGGTCGCCATGCGCGTCAACGGCGAACTGAAGGACCTCGCCGCCACGGTGACGGAGACGGACACCGTCGAGCCGGTGCACCTCGACTCGCCCGACGGTCTCAACATCCTCCGGCACTCCGCAGCCCACGTGCTCGCGCAGGCCGTGCAGCAGGTCGACCCGCACGCGAACCTCGGCATCGGCCCGCCGGTCACCGACGGCTTCTACTACGACTTCGACGTCGCCGCACCGTTCACGCCTGAGGCGCTCAAGGTGCTGCAGAAGACGATGGACCGCATCATCCGCCAGGGCCAGCGCTTCGTGCGACGCGTCGTCACCGAGGACGAGGCTCGCGCAGAACTCGCGGGGGAGCCCTACAAGCTCGAACTGATCGGCCTCAAGGGCGGATCGGCAGCCGACGACGAGAACGTCGAGGTGGGCGGCGCGGAGCTGACCATCTACGACAACGTCGACCCGAAGACAGGGGAGACGGTCTGGAAGGACCTCTGCCGCGGTCCACACCTGCCGAACACGCGCATGATCGGCAACGGCTGGGCCCTGACGCGCCTCGCCGCGGCGTACTGGCGGGGGAGCGAGAAGAACCCGCAGCTGCAGCGGATCTACGGCACCGCTTGGGCGACCAAGGACGAGCTGCGCGCGTACCAGACGCGGATCGAGGAGGCTGCCAAGCGCGACCACCGCAAGCTCGGTGCCGAGCTCGATCTCTTCAGCTTCCCCGAAGAGATCGGCTCGGGTCTCGCGGTGTTCCACCCCAAGGGCGGCATCATCCGCAACGAGATCGAGAACTACATGCGCGAGCGCCTGCTCGCTTCCGGCTACGAGCTGGTGAACACCCCGCACATCACGAAGGGGCACCTGTTCGAGGTCAGCCAGCACCTGGCCTGGTACAAGGACGGCATGTTCCCGGCGATGCACCTCGACCAGGAGGTCGACGCCGACGGCCACGTCACCCGTCAGGGCCAGGACTACTACCTGAAGCCCATGAACTGCCCGATGCACAACCTGATCTATCGGGCTCGAGGGCGCAGCTACCGCGAACTGCCGCTGCGTCTCGCCGAGTTCGGCACGGTCTACCGGTACGAGAAGAGCGGCACCCTCTCCGGGCTCACGCGCGTCCGTGGCCTCACGCAGGACGACGCCCACATCTACGTCACCGACGACCAGGTCAAGGACGAGGTCGGCCGCCAGCTGCAGTTCGTCCTTGAGACCCTCCGCGGCTACGGTCTCGACGACTTCTACCTGGAGCTCTCGACGAAGGACCCCGACAAGTACGTCGGCACCGACGAGGTCTGGGACGAAGCGACCGAGACCCTCCGCCAGGTGGCGGTCGAGTCCGGTCTCGAGCTCGTCCTCGACCCCGCCGGCGCAGCCTTCTACGGTCCGAAGATCTCGGTGCAGGCGCGCGACGCGATCGGTCGGACGTGGCAGCTGTCCACCGTGCAGCTCGACTTCAACCTGCCCGAGTTGTTCGAGCTGGAGTACACGGCTGCTGACGGCACGCGCAAGCGTCCGGCGATGATCCACCGCGCACTCCTCGGCTCGATCGAGCGCTTCTTCGCGATCCTGCTCGAGCACTACGCGGGTGCCTTCCCGGTGTGGCTCGCCCCTGTTCAGGTCGTCGGCATCCCCGTCTCCGAGCAGTACGAGGAGTTCCTCGGCGGAGTCGTCGCCGAGCTGCGCTCGTCCGGGGTCCGGGCAGAACTCGACGCCTCCGACGATCGGATGCAGAAGAAGATCCGCAACCACACCAAGGCGAAGACCCCGCTGCAACTGATCGTCGGCGAGGAGGACCAGGCCAACGGCGCGGTGAGCTTCCGATTCCGCGACGGCACCCAGGAGAACGGTGTCCCTGTCGCCGACGCTGTGCGCCGGATCCGCGCCGCCATCGCCGCGAAACTGCAGGTGAACACCGCAGCGGATCTGCCGGCATGACCCCGGGCACCGAACCGGAGTCGTTCGAGTCGATCGACACCTCCCACCTGGTGGGCGTCCCGGACGCGTTCCAGCGTCTCTGGACGCCCCACCGGATGGTCTACATCAAGCAGGGCCAGCCATCCGACGACGGTTGTCCGTTCTGCATCGCGCCGACGCTCGACGACGAGTCAGCGCTCATCGTGCATCGGGGCGAGCACGCCTTCGTGCTGCTGAACCTCTTCCCGTACAACTCCGGGCACCTGCTCGTCTGCCCGTACCGCCACGTCGCGATGTACGACGACGCGACGACGGAGGAGGTCGCCGAGATCGGCGCCCTGACGCAGACGGCGATGCGGGTCGTCCGGTCCGTCTCGAGGAACGACGGCTTCAACCTCGGGATGAACCAGGGTGCCGTGGCCGGCGCCGGGATCGCGGCGCACCTGCACCAGCACATCGTGCCGCGCTGGGCGACGGACGCCAACTTCTTCCCGATCATCGCCCAGACCAAAGCGCTCCCGCAGCTGCTCGGCGATGTCCGACAGGCGATCGCGGACGCCTGGCCGACCTCGGCCTGATCCGTCGGGGCCGGTCCATCTGGACCGGTCCACCCAAGTCCAATTTCCGGCCTGTGGACGGAGCACCGTCAGGCCACCCGCCGGTACGCTCGCCATCATGACCGAGAGCAGCACGACCACTGGACAGCACGGCTCGAACCGCGTGAAGCGCGGACTCGCGGAGATGCTCAAGGGCGGCGTCATCATGGACGTCGTCACCGCCGAGCAGGCCCGTATCGCGGAGGACGCCGGGGCCGTCGCCGTGATGGCCCTCGAGCGCGTCCCGGCGGACATCCGGTCCCAGGGCGGCGTGGCTCGGATGAGCGATCCTGACCTCATCGAATCCATCATCGCCGAGGTGTCCATCCCCGTCATGGCGAAGGCTCGCATCGGACACTTCGTCGAAGCCCAGGTCCTCCAGGCGCTCGACGTCGACTACATCGACGAGTCCGAGGTCCTGAGCCCGGCCGACTACGTGAACCACATCGACAAGTGGGGCTTCGACGTCCCGTTCGTGTGCGGTGCCACCAACCTGGGAGAGGCGCTGCGGCGTATCAACGAGGGTGCCGCGATGATCCGCTCGAAGGGCGAGGCCGGCACCGGCGACGTGTCCGAGGCGACGAAGCACATCCGCAAGATCCGCTCCGAGATCGCGCACCTGTCGTCGATGTCGAAGGACGAGCTGTACGTCGCGGCGAAGGAGCTCCAGGCCCCGTACGACCTCGTCGTGGAGATCGCCGAGACCGGCAAGCTCCCGGTCGTGTTGTTCACCGCCGGGGGTGTGGCGACGCCGGCCGACGCCGCGATGATGATGCAGCTGGGTGCCGACGGCGTGTTCGTCGGATCCGGCATCTTCAAGTCCGGCAACCCGGCTCAGCGGGCGGCAGCCGTCGTCAAGGCGACGACCTTCTTCGACGACCCTCAGGTCATCGCCGAGGTGTCCCGTGGTCTCGGTGAGGCGATGGTCGGCATCAACGTCGCCGACCTCGCGGCACCGCACCGCCTCGCTGAGCGTGGCTGGTAGCCCCGCGTCCGCCCTGAACCAGGTGACGTCGTGACCGGGTCGGCGCGCGTCGGCGTCCTCGCCCTGCAAGGGGACTTCCGCGAGCATGCGGCCGTCCTCACCGGCCTCGGGGCGGACGTCAGCCTCATCAGGCGTCCCTCGGAACTGACCGGCATCGACGGACTGGTCCTCCCCGGCGGGGAGTCGAGCGTGATGGACAAGCTCGCTCGCTCCTTCGACCTCGCCGGACCGTTACGCGAAGCGATCACCGCCGGGTTGCCCGTGTACGGCACCTGCGCCGGACTCATCCTCCTGGCCGACCGGATCCTCGACGGGATCGCCGGCCAGCAGAGTCTCGGCGGGCTCGACGTCTCGGTCCGGCGCAACGCCTTCGGTTCGCAGCTCGACTCCTTCGAGACGGACCTGTCGATCCCGGTCCTCGGCGCCCCGCCCGTGCACGCCGTGTTCATCCGCGCACCGGTGGTCGAAGCCGCCGGACCGGCGGTGACACCCCTCGCCTCGCTGCCCGACGGTCGGATGGTCGCCGTCGAGCAGGGGAACCTCCTCGGCACGTCCTTCCACCCCGAGGTCACCGGCGACACCCGTTTCCACGCCTACTTCCTCGACAAGGTCGAGCGTTCCCGCTGAAGCAGTGCTGCTCGCTCCCGCCGCCCATCCCGGCGTGATCGCGAGTTCCGGGCCGCTGGCCTAGACTGGTCAGGTTCTTTTCACGCAGTTAGGGAGCACATGTCCGGACACTCCAAGTGGGCGACGACCAAGCACAAGAAGGCGGTCATCGACGGCCGTCGCGCGAAGTCGTTCGCCAAGCTCATCAAGAACATCGAGGTCGCGGCCAAGATGGGCGGCGCAGACCTCGCGGGCAACCCGACGCTGCAGGACGCCATCCAGAAGGCGAAGAAGACCTCGGTCCCGAACGACAACATCGACCGCGCCGTCAAGCGCGGTGCCGGCCTCACCGGTGAGGTCGTCGACTACACCACGATCATGTACGAGGGCTACGGTCCGAACGGCGTCGCCCTGCTCGTCGAGTGCCTCACCGACAACAAGAACCGTGCAGCAGCCGATGTCCGGACGCTGATGTCCCGCAACGGCGGCACCATGGCCGACCCGGGCTCCGTCGCCTACAACTTCCAGCGCAAGGGCCTCATCGTCGTCCAGGCCGAGGGGACCACCGAGGACGACGTCCTCGGCGCCGTCCTCGATGCGGGCGCAGAAGAGGTGAACACCGAGGGCGAGACCTTCGAGGTCGTCACCGAGCCGAGCGACATGGTCGCGACCCGGACCGCCCTGCAAGAGGCCGGTATCGACTACGACTCCGCCGACGTCGCCTTCGTCCCGAACCTCAAGGTCGAGATCGACGCCGACACGGCGCGCAAGGTCTTCAAGCTGATCGACGCCCTCGAGGACAACGACGACGTCCAGAACATCTACAGCAACTTCGACCTCACCCCCGAGGTGCAGGCCGAACTGGAGGCCGACGACGAGTAGTCCGGCACGCGTGCCGAGCGAAGCTCGTTCGAACGGATGTACGACACTCCGCCCTCGCGGAGTGCTCGGCGCATCGCCCGCGCTTAGGGTCGGAACATGACTCTGCGCGTCCTCGGCATCGATCCCGGCCTGACCCGATGCGGGGTGGGGGTCGTCGACGTCCTGCCGGGACGGCAGGCCACGATGGTCGAGTACGGCGTCATCCGGACGGACGCGCACGCCCCGCTCGAGCAGCGACTCCTCATGATCGCGCAGGGCATCGCCGAGGCGATCGAGCGCACCTCGCCGACCGCGATGGCCGTCGAGCGGGTGTTCGCGCAACACAACGTCCGGACCGTCATGGGCACCGCTCAGGCGAGTGGGCTCGCCCTGCACGCTGCGGCCGCGAACGGGATCCCCGTCGGCCTGCACACCCCGAGCGAGGTCAAGGCCGCGGTGACCGGATACGGCCGGGCGGACAAGCTCCAGGTGCAGACCATGGTCGCGCGGATCCTCGGTCTCGACGAACTCCCGAAGCCCGCTGACGCCGCTGATGCGCTCGCGCTCGCGATCTGCCACGCCTGGCGACCAGTCGTGTCGACTGCGGCGACACCCGTCGGCGCACCTCCGCAGGGGAGTGGAGCACTCACCCCGGCCCAGCGTGCGTGGGCGGCTGCGGAACGCGGCGGCGCTCCGCGCGAGGCGGCCGTCCGGGCCCGGGCAGCGCGGAGCCCTAGGCTGGAAGCATGATCTCCTCCCTCCGCGGCACCGTCCTGAGCGCGGTCGGCAACCTCGTCGTGATCGAGGTGGGCGGCGTCGGATTCGCCGTCCAGGTCACGCCGGCCCATGCCCTCTCACTCCGGGTCGGCACCGAAGCACTCCTCTCGACGACACTGATCGTGCGGGAGGACTCGCTCTCCCTGTTCGGGTTCCGATCCGCCGAGGAGCTGTCCGTGTTCGAGCTCCTGGTGAGCGTCACCGGGGTCGGCCCGAAGTCGGCACTCGGCGTCCTGGAGGCGCTGACGCCGGAGCAGATCGCCGCCGCCATCTCCGCGGACGACGACGCCCCGTTCCGGAAGGTCTCCGGGATCGGGCCGAAGACGGCGAAGCTCATCACCGTCTCGCTCGCCGGAAAGCTCCGCGTCACCAGGACGACGCCTGAAGCTCCGGCGACCACCGTGAACGCGGCAGCGATCGCCGATCAGGTCGTGACGGCGCTCATCGGGCTCGGTTGGCCGGAGAAGACGGCGACGCAGGCGGTCGTCGAGGCCTCCGCCTCCGCGAGTGCGGACGACCTCTCGACCGTGCCGTCGCTCATTCGCCTGGCCCTCGGCAGACTCGGCCCGGCGCACGCCGGAGGCCGTACCTCGTGACGGACGCTCCAGAAGACCTCACCAATCCAGCCGCCGAGTCCGATGCGGAACTGGCGTTCGAGGGGGCGCTCCGTCCGCGGTCGCTCTCCGAGTTCGTCGGACAGTCCAAGGCGCGCGGTCAGTTGCAACTCCTGATCACGGCCGCCGGGATGCAGAACCGCACCCCCGACCACATCCTGCTGGCCGGCCCACCTGGGCTCGGCAAGACGACCCTCGCGATGATCGTCGCGCACGAGACGGGGAAACCGCTCCGGCTCACGAGCGGTCCGGCCATCCAGCACGCCGGCGACCTCGCCGCGGTCTTGTCGTCGCTGACCCCGGGTGAGGTCCTCTTCATCGACGAGATCCACCGCATGGCCCGCCCTGCGGAGGAGATGTTGTACCTCGCCATGGAGGACTTCCGCATCGACATCATGGTGGGCAAGGGTGCCGGCGCGACGAGCATCCCCCTCGAGCTGGCGCCGTTCACCCTGGTCGGGGCGACCACCCGGTCCGGCCTGCTGCCGAACCCGCTCCGCGACCGCTTCGGGTTCACCGCCCACCTCGAGTTCTACGACGAGCCGGAACTGCAGCAGGTGCTGCACCGCACCGCCGACATGCTCGGGCTCGACATCGACGGTCGGGCCGTCGCCGAGATCGCCGGACGCTGTCGGGGTACGCCGCGCATCGCCAACCGACTCCTCCGCCGGGTCAGGGACTACGCGCTCGTACACGGTGGCCGCGCGGATCTGGAGACCGTGCGTGCCGCTCTCGAGCTCTACGACGTCGACGCCCTCGGTCTCGACCGACTCGACCGGTCGGTCATGGAAGGCATGCTCGACCGCTTCGCCGGAGGCCCGGTCGGGCTCAGCACACTCGCGGTCTCGGTCGGCGAGGAAGCGGAGACGATCGAGTCCGTCGTCGAGCCGTTCCTCGTCCGGATCGGCCTCATCACGCGCACGCCACGGGGCCGCGTGGCGACGCCGGCCGCCTGGCGGCACTTCGGCAGAACACCTTCTCAGCATGGCTCGACCCTCGATGGCCTATAATTTCCCTTTGGCGGTGCGTTCCCAACGTCTCCCGCCCTCAATCTCCTCTGGAAGGTTCCCATCGTGGATGCAATGACCCTCGTCCTGTTCGGCCTCGCCGGCGTCATGATCGTGTTCATGATGGTGAGCAACAACAAGCGGAAGAAGCAAGCCGCGGTGACGGAGCAGAAGCTCGTCCCCGGCGCCGAGGTGCTCACCGGCTTCGGTGTCTACGGCACCCTCATCTCGATGGACCGCGACTCCCGCAAGGCCGATGTCGAGATCGCCCCCGGCGTCATCGTCACCATCGACCCCCGCTACGCGGGTGCGGTCGTCGCACCGACGGTCGCCGAGACCGCCGAGGAGGCCCCCGTCGTCGAGTCGATCCCCGACGACGCCTCCTCGCTCGACCTCTCCAAGCCCGAATTCGGCCAGCGCGTCGAGGACACCTCGAAGCCGCAGAAGAGCGACGACTAGTCCCAACCCCTTCCCGGGTGGTGGCCGTCGTGCCACCGCCGGCAGAGAAAGCTGAGTTCCGAGTTTGGCAAAGTCGACTCCGGTCAAGAAAGCGTGGCGTTCGCTCACCTGGCTTGGCGTAATCCTCATCGGTTTGTTCGCGATCAACGCGGCCGGGGTCCTCTGGGGGAACAGCTCATGGGCGCCCAAGCTGGCCCTCGACCTCGAGGGCGGCACCCAGATCATCCTCGCGCCGAAGCTGGAGTCCGGCCAGACGGTCTCCAACGAGCAGCTGAACCAGGCCGTGGCGATCATCCGCCAGCGCGTCGACGCGTCCGGCGTGTCGGAGGCGGAGATCACGACGCAGGGTCAGAACGTCGTCGTCTCGATCCCGGGAACCCCCGACGAAGCGACGCTGAACCGCATCGAGAGCTCCGCGAAGCTCGAGTTCCGTCCGGTCCTCACCTCGCAGCAGCTGACTCCCGGTCAGCCGTCCAACACCTTCATCGGTGAGGACGGCGCCTCGACCCCGTATCCGACGCCGGATCCGGGCCTCGAGAGCACGCCGACCGCGTCGCCGACGAACGCGAGCGACCTGTCGCAGGTGACGCCCGCGCTGTACGCCGCCTTCCAGGCCTACGACTGCGCCGCGAACGCGGACTCGCTCGACGCCACCGCAGCGCCCGCTGCCGAGCCGCTCATCACGTGCGACGTCGACGGCACCTTCAAGTACGTCCTCGGCCCGGTCGAGGTGTCCGGAGAAGACCTGTCCGACGCGAGTGCCGGCATCAAGACGACGTCGTCGGGTGCCAGCACGGGCGAGTGGGCGGTGTACCCGGTCTTCAACGAGAAGGGCACCGCGCTCTTCGCCGACGTCACCGGCCGCCTGACCTCGCTGCAGAGCCCGCAGAACCAGTTCGCGATCGTGCTCGACGGCAACGTCATCTCCGCTCCGCAGTCGCTCGCCGTCATCTCGGACGGCAAGCCCGAGATCAGTGGCTCCTTCACGGAGGAATCCGCCAAGACCCTCGCCGACCAGCTCAAGTTCGGCGCCCTGCCGATCAGCTTCGTCGTGCAGAGCCAGGACACCATCTCGGCGACCCTCGGTTCGACGCAGCTGGAGAGCGGCCTCATCGCCGGTCTGATCGGGCTCATCCTGGTCGTCATCTACACGCTGTTCCAGTACCGGCTCCTCGGCACCGTGACCATCGCCTCGCTCGTCGCGGCAGCGGTGCTCACCTATGTGGTGATCCTGCTGATGTCCTGGCGTCAGGGCTTCCGGCTCTCCCTTGCCGGGATAGCCAGGTCTCATCGTCGCGATCGGTTTCACCGCGGACTCGTTCATCGTGTACTTCGAACGCATCAAGGACGAACTCCGCGACGGCCGCGGTCTGGAGTCCGCCGTCGAAGCCGGCTGGAAGCGCGCGAAGCGCACCATCTACGCGGCGAAGGGTGTCAACCTCCTGTCCGCCGTGGTGCTGTACGTCCTCGCGATCGGCAACGTCCGCGGCTTCGCCCTCACCCTCGGCGTGACCACGATCATCGACGTCATCGTCGTGCTGCTGTTCACCCACCCGATGATGCAGCTCCTCGGCCAGACGAAGCTCTTCAACAGCGGCAAGCCGTTCACCGGTCTCGACCCGTCGGCGCTCGGCGCCATCTACCGTGGTCGCGCAGAGTTCCGGAAGCCCGTCTCGGTGCCTGGCGCCAAGGCCGCGTCCAGCAGCCGTGAGGCGGCCAAGCGCCAGACGATCGCCGAGCGCAAGCAGGCGGCCCTCGTCGGAGGCGGCTCCGACACCAGAGCAGACGATCTGCCGACCGATGGGAAGGACTCCTGATGGGTGCGTTCGCACGGTTCGGAAACGAGCTCTACACCGGGAAGCGCTCCTACGACTTCGTCGGCAAGCGCAAGATCTGGTACACGATCGCCATCGTCGCGGTCGTCCTCTCCGTGTTGATCCCGGTCGTCAAGGGCGGATTCAACTTCGGCATCGAGTTCCGCGGTGGTTCGCAGTTCCAGATCGCCGACGTCAAGAGCACCGATCAGACGCTGGCCGAAGACGCGGTCGCGTCCGTCGTCAGCGGCGCGACCACCCACGTCACCGTCGTGGGCGGCAACTCGGTCCGCGTGCAGACCGACCAGCTGAAGAACGACAAGGTCACCCAGCAGGTGTCGGCAGCCTTGGCCGAGGCCTACGGCGTCGAACAGTCCGACATCACGAGTTCGTTCATCGGCCCGTCATGGGGTCAGGACGTCTCCAAGCAGGCGATCGTCGGCCTCATCGTGTTCCTCGTGCTCGCGGCGATCCTCATGGCCCTGTACTTCCGCACCTGGAAGATGTCCGCGGCCGCGCTGCTCTCCCTCATGCACGACCTCATCATCACGGCCGGCGTCTACGCCGCGACGGGCTGGGAGATCACGCCGGCCGCCATGATCGGCTTCCTCACCATCCTCGGCTTCTCGCTGTACGACACCGTCGTGGTGTTCGACAAGATCCGCGAGAACACGACGCTCGACGCCGACGGCGCGGCCCGGACATTCGGGGAGTCGGTCAACCTCGCGGTCAACCAGACCCTGGTGCGCTCGATCAACACCGGCGTCGTGGCGGCGCTCCCGGTCGCGGCGATCCTGTTCTTCGGTGCCTTCGTCCTCGGTGCCGACACGCTGCGCGACATCTCGCTCGCCCTGCTCGTCGGTATCCTCGTCGGCACGTACTCGACGATCTTCGTCGCCGCACCGCTCTACGCGAACTTCCGGCACAACGAGCCCCGCATCGCCAAGCACGACAAGCGCGTGCTGCAGGCGCGCGAGCGCGCTCAGACCTCGGATGACGCCGAGGGCGAACGCACGGAAGCAGACGCGCCGCTGGCGCGTTGACCCTGACAGCGACCGACAACCGCGTGCACGAGCGCAGGGAGGCCTGAGATGGCGGACACCACGACATCCTCGACGGCCTCCCTGCGCCGTCTCGTCCCACGGATCTTCTCGAAGGCACAGCCGGCCGGCGCCGTCGACACCCTGATGCGGACGGTGCGGCAGCACCATCCCAAGGCCGACCTGGCGCTCATCGAACGTGCGTACACGGTCGCCGAGCGGGCCCACTCCGGCCAGAAGCGCCAGAGCGGCGAGCCGTACATCACGCACCCGGTCGCCGTCTCCCAGATCCTGGCCGACCTCGGCATCGGACCGAAGACGATCGTCGCGGCCCTCCTCCACGACACCGTCGAGGACACCGACTACTCACTCGACCAACTCCACGCCGACTTCGGCGACGAGGTCGCCATGCTCGTCGACGGCGTCACGAAGCTCGACAAGGTCAAGTACGGCGACAGCGCCCAGGCCGAGACGGTCCGGAAGATGATCGTCGCGATGTCGAAGGACATCCGCGTCCTCATCATCAAGCTCGCCGACCGTCTGCACAACGCCCGGACCTGGGGATTCGTCCCGGCCGAGAAGGCGGCGAAGAAGGCCACGGAGACCCTCGAGATCTACGCACCACTCGCACACCGCCTCGGGATCCAGGCGATCAAGTGGGAGCTCGAAGACCTGTCCTTCGCCGTGCTGTACCCGAAGCTCTACGCCGAGATCGAATCGCTCGTCAAGCAGCGGACACCGCAGCGCGAGGAGTACGTGCAGCACGTCATCGACGCGGTGAACGAGGATCTCAAGGCGCAGAAGATCCGCGGCAAGGTCGCCGGTCGCCCGAAGCAGTACTACTCGATCTACCAGAAGATGGTCGTCCGAGGCCGCGAGTTCGACGACATCTACGACCTCGTCGGCATCCGCGTCCTCGTCAACTCGCTGCGCGACTGCTACGCGGTCCTCGGGTCGATCCACGCACGGTGGACCCCCGTCCCAGGGCGCTTCAAGGACTACATCGCCACGCCGAAGTTCAACCTGTACCAGTCGCTGCACACCACCGTCGTCGGACCGGGCGGGAAGCCCGTCGAGATCCAGATCCGCACGAACGAGATGCACCAGCGGGCCGAGTTCGGTGTCGCCGCGCACTGGAAGTACAAGGAGCGGATGAACAGCGGGAAGACCGCGTCCTCCGCCGAGCCCGACAGCTCGATGGCCTGGCTCGCGCACATCTCCGACTGGCAGGCGGAGACGGCGGACCCGGGGGAGTTCCTCGACTCGTTGCGCTTCGAGATCGGCGCGAAGGAGGTCTACGTCTTCACCCCGAAGGGGCGTGTCGTCGGCCTGCCCGCCGGCGCGACGCCGGTGGACTTCGCCTACGCCGTCCACACGGAGGTCGGCCACCGGACGATGGGCGCCCGGGTCAACGGGCGGCTCGTGCCGCTGGAGAGTTCGCTCAACACCGGCGACGTGGTGGAGGTCTTCACCTCGAAGAACCCCGACTCCGGTCCGAGCCAGGACTGGTTGAACTTCGTCAAGAGCCCACGGGCGCGGAACAAGATCCGCCAGTGGTTCACGAAGGAGCGACGCGACGAGGCCATCGAGCAGGGCCGTGACGCGATCGCGCGGGCGATGCGCAAGCAGAACCTGCCGCTCCAGAAGCTCATGAACCAGGACTCGTTCGCCGAGGTCGCAGCGCAACTGCGCTACGAGGACGTCACGGCACTCTACGCGGCCGTCGGCGAGGGCCACGTCTCGACGCAGTCCGTGCTCGAGAAGGTCGTCGCGCTCCTGCAGAAGGACGCCGACAGCGAGCACGCCGAGTACACCGTCCCGGTCCGCGGGAGCCGCCGTGAGCGGCTGCAGAACAGCGACTCCGGGGTCCTCGTGCTCGGTGCTCCCGACATCCTGGTCAAGCTCGCGAAGTGCTGCACCCCGGTGCCGGGTGATGAGATCGTCGGGTTCGTCACGCGGGGCTCCGGCGTCTCCGTCCACCGTTCGGACTGCCACAACGTCCAAGGCCTCCTGCAGGAGCCCGAGCGCATGATCGATGTGGAGTGGGCGCCGTCGTCGAAGAGCGTGTTCCTCGTCCAGATCCAGGTCGAGGCACTCGATCGAGCCGGACTGTTGTCGGATGTGACGCGGGTGCTGTCCGAGTACCACGTCAACATCCTGTCGGCGACGGTGAACACCTCGAGCGACCGCCTGGCCATCAGCCGCTTCGTGTTCGAGATGGGCGACACCACCCACCTCGACCGGGTGCTGAACGCGGTCCGGCGGATCGACACCGTGTACGACGTCTACCGGGTCAACGGCGGCTGAGCGGGAGCGACCAGGAGGCCAGTTCGCTCCGAGTCGGCTCGAGGCTGGGGAGCATCACCTCGGTCGCACTCGACACGACACGGACGATCCGTGTGCCGCCGAGGACCCGCGGGACGGAGCGGACCCATGCGACGACCGCCTCAGGGCTGGTGAGCCCGAGCAGGAAGTAGTTGCGGATCGTCGACATGGCCTCCTCCGCATCGGCCCCGGTGCGCCGTGCCAGATCCGCGACCGTGCGCGTGGGGGTCGTGACCCGCAGTGCCCCGCACCGCTCGCTGTCGTCCGCGCGGAGTGATACCTGACGCAGACGCAACCGGGGCGAACGCGCGCTTCGCCGTTCCATCGACACGAAGCCCGTGTGGATCCTCGGTGCGATGAGCGCCGCGCCGTGCAGCCAGGCGGCACTCGTCTCGGCGATGACCGCCCCGGCCAGCCCGGGCAGCTGTTCGAGGACCGCCGCGCGCAGCCTGACGGTGTCGGGTTCGTCGACGCTGCAGTAGCCGTCTTCGAAGGCGAAGAGCTCGCCGTCGAGCCGCGCGGCGGCGAGCTCGGCGACGGAGAGCTCAGGTGGCTGGAGGTAGGCGGGGAGGCGGCTCGTGGAGGCCGAAGGATCCGTCGCGCAGCCTGGCTCGATGGGGGAGGACGTCTGGAGTGCCGTGGACATACGACGATCCTCCTGCAGCCGTCCGGCAGCAGGAGGATCGTCGACGGATCTGTGGAGAACCGCGACCGTCACGCGGTTGGTGGAGCGGATCCGCCTAGCGGATCGCCCCGAGCCACGCCTTGCGTGCATCCAGCGCCTCGATGGCCGCGGTGAGCCGGTCGGCGTCACCGGACGCTCGTGCCGCCTCGACCTCGTCCTCGAGCTTGGCGATGGCATCGGCGAGCTGGCTCGCGAGCCCCTCGGTGCGAGCCTTCGTCTCGGGGTTGTTGCGCTTCCAGTGCTCGTCCTCGAGCTGCTTGACGTGGGTCTCGATCTTGCGGAGACGGTCTTCGACGACGCGGACCTGCTCGCGCGGGACCTTGCCGATCTCGTCCCACCGACGCTGGATGTCGGTGAGCGCCTTGCGCGCCGAGTCCCGGTTCGTGTCGGCCAGGATCGGCTCGGCATCCGCCAACACCGCGAGCTTCAGATCCAGGTTGCCCTGGAACTCCTCGTTGTCGCGCGCGTCGATCTTGGCCTTGGCGCCGTAGATCGCGTCGCCCGCGGCCTTGAACTTCGCCCAGAGTGCGTCGTCCTGGCGCTTCCCGGCACGCGGGGAGGCCTTCCACTCGTCGAGCAGGCTGCGGTAGGCGGGGATGCCCTCGGCGCCCTTGGCGATGAGGGCCTCGGCGCGCTCGACGAGCTTCTGCTTGATCGCGCGTGCTTCCTTGTGGACCGAGTCCAGCTCCGTGTAGAACGCACGACGGTGCTGCTCGATCGTCGCGCGCGCCGTCCGGAACCGCTTCCAGAGGTCGTTGGCGTCGTTCTTCGCGAGACGAGGTCCGTCGTGCTGCTGGCGCTGCCACTCGGCGAAGAGTTCGTCGAGTCGCGCCGAGGTCTGCTTCCACTGCACCCGTGCCGGATCCTGCTGCGCGAGCTGTTCGGCTTCCTCGACGATCGCGAGACGCGCACGTGCCGCTTCCTCGAGGGCTGCCTTGGTCTCCTGGCTCTGCGCCTCGGTCAGCTCGCTCACGGTGCCGTCGAGCGCCGCGAGGCGGGTCAGGAGCGCCTGGAGGTTGCCGACCGCGTTGGCGGACTCGACCTGCTTGGTGATCGACTTCACAGCCTTCGCGACGTCCGTCGCCGGTGCACCGCGCTTCGCGCGCTGCTCGAGGAGCGTCACCTGTCCGGCGAGGTCCGTGAACTTGCGCTCGAAGTACGCGAGCGCCTCCTCCTTGGAACCGTCGGGGTACTGTCCGACCGCTCGTTCACCGTCGGCCTCACGGACGTAGACGGTGCCGTCGTCGTCGACACGACCCCACGGTTCGATCTCTGGACTGGTCACGCGCATCACCCTTGCTGTGTGTTGACCGCCGTTCGTGGCGATCGTGATCGATCCACAAGCCTATTACCCCGAGTCCTGCTCGGGGCGACCGCTTGCGCCGGTCGGTTCCGTCTGGTGCAGGTTACTGCACGCGCTACTGGACCGTCACCGAGGTGATGGTGGCCGGGACCGCTGGAGCACCGTCACCGCTGCCGTCCGCGACGCCGCCGGACACGACGCCCGAGACGAGCTGGTCGAGACCACTCGTGATCTGGCCGAGCACGGTGTAGCCGCCGGCGGCGTCGGACGGGATGGTGGAGTCCTGGTACACGAGGAAGAACTGCGAACCGTTGCTGTAGCCGTTCCCTCCCTGGCGTGCCATGGCGATGGTGCCGGCCGGGTAGACGTCGTCGGTCGGTGCGTTCTCGACCGGGCCGTAGCTGTAGCCGGGGCCACCGGTGCCGGTGCCGTCGGGGTCGCCGCACTGCAGGACGTAGATGCCGCTCGTCGTGAGGCGGTGGCAGGTGACGCCGTCGTAGAAGCCGGATTGGGCGAGGGAGATGAAGGAGGAGACGCCCTGCGGCGCGCAGGCGCCGTCGAGGGTGAGGTTCATGACGACGTCGTTGATCGTCATCTCACCACTCCAATCGCGGTCCTCGGCGATGGTGCTCGCGGGGACCTCGCCGGTGTTCGCACCGTCCGTGGCCCCGGTGACACCGCAGGCCCCTGCCTCGGCGGAAGCCGTGGGCGTCGCGACCGGGGTGCCCGGACCGCCGGCGAAGAAGAACACCTGCGCAGCCGTGGCACCGGCCAGGATGACGACGAGCGCCGCCGCGGCGATCACGTTGTCGCGGACGCGGCGCTTCGAGCGGTGCTCGTGCACGGTGCGCCGGGCGTTGTAGGCGCGCAGTCGTGCGCGTGCTGCGCGTGCCTCTTTGTCCGGACCCTTGCTCGTTGCCACGTCGTTCCCTCCAGGTGCCGTCGGCCGAGCGGCGGCATCGCGCTGTCATCTGGCACCACGCCCGCGGCGGACTGCCCAGGAGAACCTTACGGGGAGCGCTCCGCGCGGACCAAACGGCGCACGACGGCGGCGACCCCGTTCTGCAGCGGGTCCGCGTGTCGCAGGCTGCGGCTAGCCTGGTGGAATGTTCAGTCGAGGACCCGGCATCGCCGGCGCACCGGTCCCGCTCGCGGTGCGCATGCGGCCCCGCAGCCTCGAGGAGGTCGCCGGCCAGCAGCACCTGCTCCGTCCCGGCTCGCCGCTCGTCCGTCTGGCGAGCGACAACGAGGGGACGCAGGCGGCCGTGTCCGTCATCCTCTGGGGCCCACCGGGCACCGGGAAGACGACGCTGGCGCAGGCCATCGCGCACAGCTCCGGTCGCCGGTTCGTCGAGCTCTCGGCCGTGACGGCGGGCGTCAAGGACGTCCGGCAGGTCATGGAGGAGGCGATGTCGAGCCGCGACCTCTATGGCAGCTCCACCGTCCTCTTCCTCGACGAGATCCACCGGTTCACGAAGGCCCAGCAGGACGCCCTGCTCCCCGGCGTGGAGAACGGCTGGGTCATCCTGGTCGCCGCGACGACCGAGAACCCGTCGTTCTCCGTCATCTCCCCGCTGCTCTCGCGTTCGCTGCTCCTCACGCTCGAACAGCTGAGCGACGACGACCTCGGCATCCTCATCGACCGCGCAGTGACCGACCCGCGCGGCCTGGCCGGTCGCTTCACCGTGACGCCGGAGGCCCGCGCCGCGATCATCCAGTTGTCCTCCGGCGATGCCCGACGAGCCCTGACTGCGTTGGAGGCGGCCGCGATCGCCGCCGACTCCGATCTCGGCGCTCCGGTCGACCCCGACGAGCTCGATCTCGACGACGCGGGCCTCCTCGACGTCGGCGATGAGGATGATGAAGACGACGAAGACGGGGTGGACTCCGACACCGCGACGCGGGCGCCCCGCGGTCCCGTCATCACCGATGAGCTCGTCTCGCAGGCGGTCGACCGCGCCCTGCTCCGATACGACCGCAACGGCGACGAGCACTACGACGTCATCAGCGCGTTCATCAAGAGCATCCGCGGATCCGACGTTGACGCCGCGCTGCACTACCTCGCTCGGATGATCGAGGCGGGGGAGGACCCGCGCTTCATCGCCCGCCGCATCATCATCTCCGCGGCCGAGGACATCGGCATCGCCGACCCGCAGGCGCTGCCCATCGCCGTGGCGGCCGCCGACGCCGTCCAGTTCATCGGCATGCCCGAGGGTCGCATCCCGCTGGCCGAGGCCGTGGTGTACCTGGCCACCGCCGCCAAGTCGAACGCGGCCTACGTCGCCATCGACCAGGCCATCGCCGACGTCAGGGCCGGAGCCTTCGGACGTGTGCCGAAGCCGATGCGCGACGCCCACTACGCGGGCGCCAAGCGCCTCGGACACGGCAAGGGCTACCGCTACCCGCACGACCACCCGATCGGTGTCGTCGCCCAGCAGTACCTGCCCGACGAGCTCCGCGACGTCCGGTACTACCAGCCCACCGACCACGGCCACGAACGCGACATCTCGGCACGGTTGGACAAACTCCGGAAGATCGTCCGGGGCGAGTGAACGTCGGGTCGCGGCGGCCCGGCGACCGGGGCACGTCGTGCTAGTATTGATCCGCCTAGAACCGGTGTGACTGCGCGGCTGCTCGATCACCGTGTTCGACGGGCGTGTTCTGTAGCCGAACAGCCCCGGCGGACCCCTCTGACTTTGTCCGGTGTGATTCCGGATCACCGACGCGTCTTCGCGCCGGTCATTCATCGTTTGAGACTTCATCGAAAGGAAACCGTGTCTACCAAGTCACGTACCCGCAGCAAGACCCGCCTCTCGCGGGCACTCGGCATCGCCCTCACCCCGAAGGCCGCCAAGTACCTCGAGAAGCGTCCCTACGCTCCCGGTGAGCACGGCCGCAGCAAGCGCAAGGCCGACAGCGACTACGCCGTCCGTCTGCGCGAGAAGCAGCGTCTGCGCGCCCAGTACGGCATCCGCGAGGCCCAGCTCAAGATCGCCTTCCAGGAGGCACGTCGCACCCAGGGCCTGACGGGTGAGAACCTCGTCGAGATCCTCGAGACCCGTCTCGACGCGCTCGTCCTCCGCTCCGGTTTCGCCCGCACCACGGCTCAGGCTCGCCAGATGGTCGTGCACCGCCACATCATGGTCGACGGCCAGCTCGTCGACCGCCCGTCCTTCCGCGTGAAGCCGGGCCAGCTCATCCACGTCAAGCAGCGCTCCGAGGGCACCGAGCCCTTCCAGGTCGCCGCTGCCGGCGGTCACGTCGACGTCCTGCCGAAGGTGCCCGCGTACCTCTCGGTCGAGCTCGACAAGCTCCAGGCGCGTCTCGAGCGTCGCCCGAAGCGCGCCGAGGTCCCTGTGACCTGTGAAGTGCAGCTCGTCGTCGAGTACTACGCAGCCCGCTAGGCCTGCGGCCCGGCTCCGGGCACCACACGAAGAGGCATCGGCTCCGGCCGGTGCCTCTTCGTCGTTGTACGACGCCATCGGTCCACCGCGCTCGACTACGATGGATGCTTGGTACGCCCGGCGACGCCCGGGTGGTCGCACCGCAGATGAGGAGTTCCCCATGAAGAACGTGTTCTGGCTGATCGTCGGCATCGGCGCCGGCTTCGTCGTCGCCCACGAGATCAACAAGACACAGTCCGGCAAGCGGTTCTTCTCCGAGCTGGACTCACGCGTCAGGGAGTTCACCGACACCGTCGGCGACGCCTACAAGGAGCGCGAGGCGCAGCTGCGCGACACGGCTGAGTCCGTCGTCGCGCGCGTCGAGGACGCCGCAGAAGACCTCACCAAGCCGTAGCGGCACGCCCGGACGGGCATCGCCGCAGCGCACGAACATCGACACGCACACCCCTGACGTACGGACACCATGGACACCGCTGACATCCGCTCCCGCTGGCTCACCTTCTTCGGCGATCGGGGGCACACCGTCGTCCCCTCCGCCTCCCTCGTCAGCGACGACCCCTCGCTCCTCTTCACGGTCGCCGGCATGGTGCCGTTCGTGCCGTACCTCACCGGCGTCGTCCCCGCGCCGTTCGATCGCGCCACGAGCGTCCAGAAGTGCATCCGCACCAACGACATCGAAGAGGTGGGCAAGACGCCCCGGCACGGCACCTTCTTCCAGATGAACGGCAACTTCTCCTTCGGCGACTACTTCAAGGAGGGGGCGATCACCTACGCGTGGGAGCTCCTGACCGGCAGTGAGTCGAGCGGCGGCCTCGCCTTCGACGAGAAGGACCTCTGGGTCACCGTGTACAAGGACGACGACGAAGCGATCGACCTCTGGAAGCGCGTCGCAGGGCTCCCCGAGCACCGCATCCAGCGGCTCGACAAGGACACGAACTACTGGTCGACGGGTCAGCCCGGACCGGCCGGCCCGTGCTCGGAGATCTTCTTCGACCGCGGTCCCGCGTACGGAGCCGACGGCGGCCCGGCGACCGACGACGACCGGTACGTCGAGATCTGGAACCTCGTCTTCATGCAGTACCTGATCGAGAATGTGCGCGGCAAGGTCGACTTCGACATCGTCGGCGAACTCCCGAAGAAGAACATCGACACCGGCATGGGGCTCGAGCGGGTCGCCTTCCTCAAGCAGGGCGTCGAGAACATGTACGAGATCGACCAGGTGCGCCCGGTCCTCGATCGCGCCGCCGAGTTGAGCGGCCGTCGCTACGGCGCCGACCACGACGACGACGTCCGGATGCGCGTCATCGCCGACCACGTGCGTTCGTCGCTCATGCTCATGAGCGACGGCATCACGCCGTCGAACGAGGGACGCGGGTACATCCTCCGCCGCCTCATGCGACGGACCGTCCGTGCGATGCGCCTCCTCGGCGTCGACACCGCGACGTTCCCCGAGCTGTTCTCCGCGTCGCGCGACGCCATGAAGGCGGCCTACCCGGAGGTCGAGACCGACTTCGGCCGGATCTCGCAGAGCGCCTACGCCGAGGAGGAGACCTTCCTCCGGACGCTGGCCAGCGGCACGACCATCCTCGACCTCGCGCTCGAGCAGACCAAGGGCACGGGCCGGACGGCCCTCGCCGGCGACTCCGCGTTCCTCCTGCACGACACCTACGGTTTCCCGATCGACCTGACCCTCGAGATCGCGGAGGAGGCCGGCCTCTCAGTCGACCGTGACGCGTTCGATTCGCTCATGACCGCGCAGCGCCAGCGAGCGAAGGCCGACGCGAAGGCGAAGAAGAGCGTCCTCGCCGACCTCTCGGTCTACAGCGACATCCGCGCCAAGGGCGAGACCGTGTTCACCGGCTACACCGAGCTCGAGACCGAGAGCCGCATCCTCGGCATCATCGTGGGCGGACACCCGGTGCAGCGCGCGGTCGCCGGTGACATCGCCGAGGTGATCCTGGCGGAGACCTCGCTGTACGCCGAGTCCGGCGGGCAGGAGGCCGACCAGGGCGTCATCGTCGGTCCCGGATACGAGCTCGAGGTGCTCGACGTGCAGAAGCCGGTCAAGGGTCTCATCGCGCACAAGGTGCAGGTGAGCCAGGGCGAGGTCGGCGTGGACGCACCGGCGACGACCATCGTCGACGCGAGCTACCGCCGCGGCGCGCAGCAGGCGCACTCCGGCACGCACATCATCCACGCAGCCCTGCGACAGGTCCTGGGCGACAGCGCCCACCAGTCCGGTTCGTCGAACAAGGCCGGGTACCTGCGGCTCGACTTCACCTGGAACCAGCCGCTGTCACCGGCGACGAAGTCGGAGATCGAGGAGATCTCCAACAACGCCATCCGCGACAACCTGCAGGTGAGCACCCGCGAGATGGCGCTCGACGACGCGAAGGCGCTCGGCGCCATGGCGCTGTTCGGCGAGAAGTACGGCGAGACCGTCCGCGTCGTCGACATCGGCGGGCCGTGGTCGCGTGAGCTGTGTGCGGGCACGCACGTCAGCTCAAGTGCCGAGATCGGGTTGATCAACCTCGTCAGCGAGTCGTCCGTCGGCTCGACGAACCGTCGGGTGGAGTCGCTCGTCGGACTCGAGGCCTTCCGCGACCTCGCCGCCGAGCGGGCGCTCGTGTCACAGCTCTCCGGCAGCCTCAAGACGCCGAAGGAGCAGCTGCCCGACCGCATTGCCGAACTGGTCGCGAACCTCAAGGCCGCTGAGAAGAAGATCGCCGCGTTCGAAGCCCGTGGGCTGAGCGAACGCCTCCCGGCATTGGCGCAGACCGCTCACCGCGTCGGCCCGGTGTCGCTCGTCGCCGAGCACCTGGGCGAGCTCGGGTCACCGAACGACGTCAGGACGCTCGTCACGCAGCTCCGCGAGCAGCTCGGCGCGAGCCCGGCGGTCGTCGCCCTGGGCGCGGTCGTCGGCGGGAAGCCCGCGATCGTCGTCGCGACGAACCAGGGTGCCCGCGACGCCGGACTCAAGGCAGGCGTCCTCGTCCGGGTCGCGGCCGGTGTCCTCGGCGGCAACGGTGGTGGGAAGGACGACCTCGCACAGGGTGGCGGCGTCGACGCCACCGCACTCGGCGACGCCCTCGCGGCGATCGCCCGCGAGATCGCCTGAGATGACGGACGGCTTCCGTCGCGGAGTCCGACTCGGGATCGACGTCGGGAAGGCCAGGGTCGGGGTCGCGAGAAGCGATCCCGACGGCCTGTTGGCCACGCCGGTGGAGACGGTCCCACGGGACCTCGGCGGCGACGCCGACATCCGGGCGATCGCGGTCATCGCCGAAGAACTCGGCGCCGTGGAGCTCGTCGTCGGTCTCCCGATCGCCCTGTCGGGGAAGGACACGGCGTCCACGCAGGACGCCCGGGAGTTCGCCGCCCGACTCAGGTCGATCACGGGTGTCCCGGCCCGTCTCGTCGACGAGCGGTTGACGACGGTGACCGCCCACAGCGCCTTGCGCTCCGCTGGGAAACGGCAGAAGCAGACCCGCTCGATTGTCGATCAGGTGGCGGCCGTCATACTCTTGCAGTACGCCCTCGACGCCGAACGCGGTTCGGGGCGACCCCCCGGAAGCCCCGTCGACCCGTGAACAGGACGTGCCTGTGTCGAATCTGACACCTCAGAACAACCCAGCAGACGATCCGCTCGCCGACCTCTTCACATCCGAGCGGAACGCCGCGGGGGAGCAGCCGGTGCCACTGTCCCGACGCGAGGCACGTCAGCGGCGAGAGGCCGCGGAAGCCGCTTCGTCGCCGTCCGAGCCCGTCGACGGGAACGCTGCGAGCGACACGGTCGAACCGGCCCCGACCGGCTCCAGATCAGTCGACGCCACGTCGGTCGACGCCCCCTCGACCGCCGCGTCGTCCGGTGACTCGAGCGTCGGCGAGCCGGCCGCGAGCGACACACCCCTGAGCGGGGCGACCTCACGTGCGCCCGAGTCGGACGACACCGATTCCTCGGCGTCCCGGGCCAGGACCATGACCATCCCCGCGTTCGAGGACCTGCTCGCTGAGGACGACACGGCCAACGAGAGCGGGCCGCAGCCGATCCATCGGGGGCGCCGTCGTGCGCTGGCCGGCGGGGAACCGCCGAAGCGCCGACGTGGCCGTCGCGGGCTCATCGCGCTCATCGTGTCGATCGTCGTCGTCGGGGGTCTCGTCGCGTGCGCCGCGGTCGTGTGGACGAGTTACGAGCCGCAGATCCGCAAGGTGCTCGGCTGGGAGGAACCGAACGACTACGAGGGTGCCGGTAGCGGCGAGGCCGTCGTCATGGTCAACGAGGGCGACATCGGCGAGGACATCGCGACGAGCCTGCACGACGCGGGGGTCACGAAGTCGTTCGACGCCTTCTACGACCTCCTCCTCGCACAGCCCACCCAGCCGGAGTTCTTCCCGGGCGCCTACAAGCTGAAGCTCAAGATGAGCGCCGAATCCGCCCTTGCGGCCCTGACCGATGAGGCGAACCGCATGGAGGACACCTTCGTCATCCCCGAGGGCACCGCGGAGCAGGACGCCCTGCCGTCGATCGCGGAGGGCACCGGCATCCCGCTGGAGGAACTCCAGGCGGCGGCCGCCGATGTCGCGTCCTTCGGTCTCCCCGCCGAGGCGACCTCGCTCGAGGGGTTCCTCTTCCCGGCGACCTACAGCCTCCCCGACGGCGGCGATGCGCACGCCGTCCTCCAGACCCTCGTGAACCGGTCGTTCCAGGCGCTCGACGACGCCGGGGTGAAGCCCGAGGACCGCTGGAAGACCATCGTCCTGGCCTCGCTCATCCAGAAGGAGGCGGGCCTCCGCGAGGACTACTACAAGGTGTCGCGGGTCTTCCTCAACCGGCTGGACCCGGCCCAGTGGGAGAGCGGTCTGCTCCAGTCCGACGCGACGGTCGCGTACGGGACGGGCAACACCCACCGGGTGTCGACCACGGACGCCGAGCGCGCCGACGCCTCGAACCCGTACAACACCTACGTCCACCCGGGCATGGTCGTGCGACCGATCTCGAACCCGGGCGACCTCGCGATCGACGCCGCGCTGCACCCGGCCGACGGACCCTGGCTCTACTTCGTCACCTGGAACCTCGACTCCGGCGAGACGATCTTCTCCACCACCCAGGAGGAGCACGAGGCCGCGGTCGACAAGTGGCTGTCCTGGATGGACGAGCACCCCGAGTACCAGTAGCGGGAGCGTGGCGCACATGAGTGGAACAGGGGCGGGTCACGGCGAGGACGGGCAGCCGCGGCTCGCCGTGCTCGGCGCGCCCATCGCCCACTCCAAGTCCCCGGCACTGCACGAGGCCGCCTACCGGGTGCTGGGGCTCGACTGGGACTACGGTCGCCACGAACTCGAGGCGGCCGGCCTGTCGGCCTTCCTCGACGACCTCGGCTCGGACTGGCGGGGGCTCTCGCTGACCATGCCACTGAAGCATCGCGCGCTCGAGCTGGCCGACGTGGCCGACCGCGCCGCAACCGAGACCGGGGCGGTCAACACGCTACGCCTCCGCCGAGCCGAAGACGGATCCCGTCGGATCGAGGGGTTCAACACCGACGTCGGCGGCATCGTCCGCGCGATCGGGGCGGCCGGCGTCGACACGATCACTTCCGCGGTCGTCCTGGGCGGGGGAGCGACGGCCTCCTCGGCGATCATGGCGGCGGCTGACCTCGGTGCCGAGCACGTCCACGTGTCGCTCCGACGACCGGCCCAGGCGCGACCACTCGAGGACCTCGCCGGCCGGCTGGGGCTGCGGTTCGCCTCAGGGCCGCTCGACGGTGAGACGCCTGACGCACCACTCGTGATCAGCACCCTTCCCGGCGGCGCCCTCACCGAACCGGGTCCGGTCCTCTCCCATGCTCCAGGCGCGCTCCTCCTCGACGTCGCGTACGACCCGTGGCCGAGCGTGCTCGCGGAGGCGTGGTCGCAGGCCGGCGGGTCGGTCCTCAGCGGACTGTCGATGCTCGTGCACCAGGCGTTGCTCCAGGTCCGGATCTTCGTCCTCGGCGATCCGCTCCTGCCGCTCGAGGACGAGACGACGGTGCTCCGGGCGATGCTCGACACGGTCCACCTCGATCACACCGGGGCGCCGGTCGCCTCGCACTGACCGCTCGAGACGCATCCGTCCCACCTGTACACCCGCCGGGCCGTCGACCGAAGGCGCACGGTCGCGTCCCGGCTCTATGGAAGGATAGGACCATGCTTCGTTGGCTCACTGCCGGAGAGTCTCACGGCCCGGAACTCATCGCCGTCCTCGAGGGACTCCCGTCCGGCGTCCCCATCTCCATGGACGGCGTCCGCGCCGACCTCGCCCGACGGAAGCTCGGCTACGGCCGAGGATCCCGCATGAAGTTCGAAGAGGACGAGCTCAACCTGTCCGGCGGCGTCCGCCACGGCTTCTCCATGGGCAGCCCGATCGCGATCCGCATCGGCAACACCGAGTGGCCGAAGTGGGCCGAGGTCATGAGCCCCGAGCCGACCGAGATCTCCGACAAGTCGCGTGGCCGCAGCGCCGCGCTCACCCGTCCGCGTCCCGGTCACGCCGACCTGACGGGCATGCAGAAGTACGGCTTCGACGAGGCGCGTCCCGTGCTCGAACGCGCCAGCGCACGCGAGACCGCTGCGCGCGTGGCCCTCGGTGCCGTCGCGCGCTCCTTCCTCGGCGAGCTGGGCATCACCCTCGTCAGCCACACGCTGTCGATCGGCCCGGTGCGCGTTCCCGAAGACAGCCCGCTGCCGGTCCCGGCCGACGTCGACGCGCTCGACGCCGATCCGTTGCGCTGCTTCGACAAGGCGACCTCGGAGCGCATGGTCGCCGAAGTCGACGCGGCCAAGAAGGACGGCGACACCCTCGGCGGCATCGTCGAGGTCCTGGCCTACGGACTCCCACCGGGTCTCGGCTCCTACGTCCACTGGGACCGCCGACTCGACGCACGGCTCGCGGCAGCGCTCATGGGTATCCAGGCCATCAAGGGTGTGGAGGTCGGCGACGGATTCCTCACGACGACGCGTCGCGGTTCCGCGGCCCACGACGAGCTCGTCCAGGAGAGCGACGGCATCGCCCGACAGAGCGACCGCGCCGGTGGCACCGAGGGTGGCATGACCACCGGTACGGTCCTCCGCGTCCGCGCCGGTATGAAGCCGATCGCGACCGTCCCGCACTCGCTCCGCACGGTCGACGTCGCGACGAGCGAGGCCGCCACCGCGCACCACCAGCGCTCGGACGTCTGCGCGGTCCCGGCCTCCGGTGTCGTGGCCGAGGCGATGGTGGCCCTGGTCCTCGCCGAAGCGGTCCTCGAGAAGTTCGGTGGCGACTCCGTCCCCGAGACGAAGCGCAACCTCGACGGATACCTGGCAGCGATCCCGTCGAACCTGCGCACGCGAGGCGACCACGCCTCCAGCGCCGATGCCTGAGCAGGCCGTCGATCTCCGACTCCCCGTCGTCCTCATCGGACCGATGGGGTCGGGGAAGAGCCGGGTCGGCAAGCAGTTGGCGAAGCGCCTGGGACTGCCGTTCGTCGACACCGACAACGTCGTGTCCGGCGAGCACGGCGCGATCGCGCGCATCTTCGAGCAACACGGCGAGGCGCACTTCCGTGCCCTGGAGCGGGCGGCGGTCGCCGCCGCGCTCGAGCAGCCGGCGATCGTGTCGCTCGGCGGGGGAGCGGTCCTCGACGAGGACACGCAACGTGAACTCGCCGATGCACGCGTCGTGCTGCTGACGGTCACCGAGGAGGCCGTGCTGGCGCGGGCCAACCTCGACAAGCGTCCGCTCCTCCGCGACGACCCCGGCGCGTGGTCGCGCATCGCCGCCGCACGGCGTCCCGTGTACGAACGACTCGCGGATGTCACCTTTGACACCTCGCACCGACCCATCTCAGGCATCGTCGACGAGCTCGTCGCCTGGGTGAAGGAGCCTGCATGAGCACCGAACCGACCACCCCGACCGAGCGGACCGTCATCGAGGTGACGGGATCCTCGCCGTACCCCATCACGATCGGGAGAGGGCTGGAGGACGTGCTCGTCGACGCCCTCGGGACCGGCGTGCAGCGGGTCCTCATCGTCCACCCGGCGACGCTGGGCGAGAAGGCGGCCAAACTGCGCGAGACCCTGAGCGACCGGTACCAGGTGCTGCTCGCCGAGGTGCCGGACGCCGAGGCCGGGAAACGGGTCGAGGTCGCCGCGTTCTGCTGGGGAGTCCTCGGGCAGGCCGACTTCACGCGCTCCGACGCGGTCATCGGGTTCGGCGGTGGCGCGGTCACCGACCTCGCCGGCTTCGTCGCCGCCACCTGGCTGCGGGGCGTCCGGCTCGTGCAGGTCCCCACGACGGTCCTCGGCATGGTCGACGCGGCCGTGGGCGGCAAGACGGGCATCAACACCGCGGAAGGCAAGAACCTCGTCGGCGCCTTCTACGCCCCGGCCGCCGTCGTCTGCGATCTCGACACGCTCGACACCCTCCCGAAGAACGAGATCCTCGCTGGATTCGCCGAGGTGGCCAAGGCCGGGTTCATCCGCTACCCGGAGATCCTCGACCTTATCGAGGCCGACGTCGACGCCGCGACCGACCCCGACACGCCCGCCTTCCGCCGCTGCATCGAGCTCGCGATCCGGATGAAGGCCGACGTCGTCAGCGAGGACTTCACCGAGCAGGGCCTCCGCGAGATCCTCAACTACGGGCACACGCTGGGGCACGCCATCGAGCACGCCGAGCGGTACCAGTGGCGACACGGTGCCGCGGTGGCGATCGGCATGATGTACGTCGCCGAGCTGTCCCGCCTCGCCGGCCGACTGTCGGACGAAGTCGTCGACCGCCACCGTCGTGTCCTGGAGCTGCTCAGCCTGCCGATCGCCTATCCGGTTGGCCGCTGGAACACGCTGCTCGCGACGATGCAGCGCGACAAGAAGACGCGTGGTTCGATGTTGCGGTTCATCGTGCTCGACGACCTCGCCAAGCCGACCGTGCTCCAGGGGCCCGAGACCTCGCTGCTCTTCGCCGCATACCAGGAGATCGGCTCCTGACCGACGCCGGTGCGCTCCGCGAGCGCTCGTCCCGAACGGATACCCTCGACTCATGACCACCGTGCTCGTCCTCAACGGACCGAACCTCGGACGCCTCGGCAGCCGTGAACCCGACGTCTACGGCTCGGCCGACCTCGAAGCGCTGCGCACCATGCTCGAGGCCGACGCGGGCGACGGGACGCGGATCGACCTGCGTCAGACGGACGACGAGGGCGAGCTGATCGGCTGGCTCCACGAGGCCGTCGACGCCGGCACGTCCGTGATCCTCAACCCCGCGGCGTTCACCCACTACAGCTACGGGCTCCGCGACGCTGCGGCCATGGTCACGAAGGCTGGCCTCCTGCTCGTCGAGGTACACCTCTCGAATCCGCACGCCCGCGAAGCCTTCCGTCACACGAGCGTGATCTCCGGTGTCGCGACCGGCGTGATCGCCGGTTTCGGCTTCGACTCGTACCGCCTCGCCCTCGACCTCGTGGTGCGCCGCAGCGCCGAGTGACGTGCGCGGCGCGCTGATCCACCACGGGCGCGTTGGTCAGGGGTCCTCGCAGCGGTTACACTCGTTCGTTGGGTCGTATCCGGCCGCACACTTTCCACGAACGGACATTCTCGCGCATGGCTTCTACCGCTGACATCAAGAACGGCATCGTCCTGAACATCGACGGGCAGCTCTGGACGGTGATCGAGTTCCAGCACGTCAAGCCGGGCAAGGGTGGCGCGTTCGTCCGCACCAAGATGAAGAACATCATGACCGGCAAGGTCGTCGACAAGACGTACAACGCCGGCACGAAGATCGACGTCGAGAACGTCGACCGCCGCGACTTCACCTACCTGTATGCGGACGGCGACTCCTTCGTCTTCATGGACAAGAGCGACTACGACCAGATCACCATCCCCGCCGTCGTCGTCGGCGACACCAAAAACTTCCTCCTCGAGAACCAGGACGTCACGGTCGCGCTCAACAACGGCAACCCGCTGTACGTCGAGCTCCCCGCGTCGGTCATCCTCGAGGTCACCTACACGGAACCGGGGCTCCAGGGCGACCGCTCGACCGGTGGCACGAAGCCGGCGACCGTCGAGACCGGCTACGAGATCCAGGTCCCGCTCTTCCTCGAGACCGGCACCAAGGTCAAGGTCGACACCCGCACCGGTGACTACCTCGGTCGCGTCAACGAGTGAGCGCTCGTACCAAGGCGCGCAAGCGCGCCCTCGATCTGCTGTACCAGGCCGACGTCCGTCAGCAGACCCTCGCTGAAGTCCTGTCCGCAGAAGCGTCTCGCGCTGTCAGCGAGCCCGACCGCCAGGCCTCCTGGTTGTACGCGCGGGAGATCGTCGACGGCGTCGGTGACCACGCCGAGGAGATCGACGAACAGATCGAGACGTACGCGCAGGGCTGGACGCTCGCGCGGATGCCCACGGTCGACCGGGCCATCCTCCGGATCGCGATCTGGGAGATCCTGTTCAACGACGAGGTGCCGCACGGCGTCGCCATCGACGAAGCAGTCGAGGCGGCCAAGACGCTGTCGACCGACGACTCGGCCGGCTTCATCAACGGCCTGCTCGGCAAGATCTCGCAGATCAACCCGCGGTGACGATGAGCGACGAGACCGGTCCGGCCCTGCCGCTGAAGCGCGTGCACCACATCGCGATCATCGCCAGCGACTACGAGCGCTCGAAGCGCTTCTACACCTCGGTGCTCGGCTGCGAGCTGCTCACCGAGGTGTACCGGGCCGAGCGCGACTCCTGGATGGGCGACCTCGCCCTGAACGGTGAATACCTCATCGAGCTGTTCTCCTTCCCGGACCCGCCGGCGCGCGCATCCGGACCCGAAGCGCTCGGACTGCGGCACCTCGCCTTCGCGGTCGACGACGTCGACGCCGGCCACGCCCGTCTGGTGGAGCTGGGTGTCCGCGTCGAAGACGTCCGGATCGACCCCCACACTTCGCGGAAGATGCTGTTCTTCTTCGATCCCGACGGCCTCCCGTTGGAGCTCTACGAGGCCTGATCCGACTGCTAGGCTCGGGTGTTGACCAAGACAACCTTTAAGACCGTCCAGAGAGGCGGAGAAGGGAGTCGGCGATGAGCGCACGTACCGTGCTGCACGAAGCTGACATCGCGCGGGCGTTGACTCGGATCTCCCACGAGATCCTCGAGTCCAACCGCGGAGCAGACGACCTCGTGATCCTGGGCATCCCGACGCGCGGAGTCATCCTCGCGAAGCGGATCGCCGCCACGATCTCCTCGATCTCGGGCGCGACCATCGTCTCGGGTGCACTCGACGTCACGATGTACCGCGACGACCTGGCGAAGCACCCGACCCGTGCACCGCAACCCACGACGCTGCCGCCACAGGGGATCGACGGGCGCACGGTCGTCCTCGTCGACGACGTCCTGTACTCGGGACGCACGATCCGCGCCGCCCTCGACGCCCTGACCGACCTGGGCCGCCCGCGCGTCGTGCGGCTCGCCGCGCTCGTCGACCGCGGGCACCGCGAGCTCCCGATCCGACCCGACTTCGTAGGGAAGAACCTGCCCTCCTCGCAGGCGGAACGCATCTTCGTCCGGCTCACGGAGTTCGACGGTGACGACTCGGTGACGATCGAGGGGAGCGGCGAATGAGGCACCTGCTGTCGACGAAGACCCTCACCCGCGACGAGGCGATCGAGATCCTCGACGTCGCGGAGGACATGGCCGAGACGCAGTTCCGTGAGGTCCGCAAGCTCCCGACCCTCCGTGGGAAGACGGTCGTCAACCTCTTCTTCGAGGACTCGACCCGCACGCGCATCTCGTTCGAGGCTGCCGCGAAGCGACTCTCCGCCGACGTCATCACCTTCAGCGCCAAGGGGTCGAGCGTCTCGAAGGGTGAAAGCCTGAAGGACACCGCACAGACCCTCGCCGCGATGCATGCCGACGCCGTCGTGATCCGACACTCCGCCTCCGGTGCGCCGCAGACCCTCGCCGACAGCGGGTGGATCGACGCCGGCATCCTGAACGCGGGGGACGGGACGCACGAGCACCCGACGCAAGCGCTCCTGGACGCGTTCACCATGCGCAAGCGCCTCCACGGCGAGCGGTCCCGCGGTCGCGCGCTCGACGGGGTGGCGGTGACGATCGTCGGCGACATCCTGCATTCCCGGGTCGCCCGCTCGAACGTCTGGCTGCTCGACACGCTCGGCGCCGAGGTGACCCTCGTCGCCCCGCCGACGCTGCTCCCGGTGGACCTCGGCCCGTGGCCGGCCACCGTCCGCTACGACCTGGACGACGCGATCGCCCAGCGTCCCGACGTGCTGATGATGCTCCGGATCCAGTCCGAACGCATGCATGCCGCCTTTTTCCCGAACAGCCGGGAGTATTCCAGGCGCTGGGGGCTCGACGACGAGCGGCTCGCCCGCCTCGATCCGGCTAGCATTGTCATGCACCCCGGGCCGATGAACCGCGGTCTGGAGATCTCGTCCGGGGCAGCCGACTCACCCCGGTCGACCGTCCTCGAACAGGTCGCCAACGGGGTGTCGGTCCGGATGGCCGCGTTGTACCTGCTGCTGTCCGGCGATCGAGAGGAATTCACCCGTGTCTGAGCCCACTTCGAACCACGACGTCACCCTGATCACCGGAGCGACGCTCGCCGACGGGACGCGCACCGACCTCCTCCTGCGCGACGGACGGATCGCGGAACGCGGCTCCGGGCTGAGCGCCGTCGGCGCGACCGTCGTCGATGCAGACGGCCTCCTCGCTCTCCCCGGGCTCGTCGACCTCCACACGCATCTCCGGGAACCCGGGTTCGAGCAGAGCGAGACGGTGCTCACCGGCACGCGTGCCGCAGCCGCCGGCGGCTTCACCGCGGTGTTCGCGATGGCCAACACCTCGCCGGTGGCGGACACGGCCGGGGTCGTCGAGCAGGAGCAGTCGCTCGGTGAACGCGCCGGCTACGCCACGGTGCAGCCGATCGGTGCCGTGACGGTCGGACTCGCCGGGGAACGACTCGCCGAACTCGGCGCCATGGCCTCCTCGCGTGCCAAGGTCCGGGTCTTCTCGGACGACGGCCTCTGCGTGTCCGACCCGCTGCTCATGCGCCGTGCGCTGGAGTACGTGAAGGCCTTCGACGGCGTGATCGCCCAGCACGCACAGGAGCCCCGGCTCACCGTCGGTGCGCAGATGAACGAGGGCGCTCTCTCCGGCGAACTCGGGCTCACCGGGTGGCCGGCTGTCGCTGAGGAGTCGATCATCGCCCGCGATGTGCTCCTCGCCGAGCACGTGGGTTCCCGCCTCCACATCTGCCACGTCTCGACGGCCGGTTCCGTCGACGTCATCCGCTGGGCGAAGGCTCGGGGCATCCCCGTCACGGCCGAGGTCACGCCGCACCACCTGCTGCTCACGGAGGAGCTGGTGGCGAGCTACGACGCCCGGTACAAGGTGAACCCGCCCCTGCGACGCGCCGAGGACGTCCGGGCGCTGCGCGAGGCCCTCGCAGACGGCACGATCGACATCGTCGCGACGGACCACGCACCGCACCCGGTCGAGGCCAAGGACTGCGAGTGGGACGCCGCCGCGAACGGCATGGTGGGCCTCGAGTCCGCCCTCTCCGTCGTGCACGCGTCGATGGTCGCGACCGGGCTCCTGGACTGGAACGACGTCGCCCGGGTGCTCTCGGCGACGCCGGCGAGGATCGGACGGATCACCGGGCAGGGGGCTTCGATCGAGGCCGGCGCTCCGGCGGAGGTCGTGCTCTACGACACCGCCGCCACCCGTCCGTTCGGCACGGTCGACCTGGCCGGCAAGGGCGTGAACTCGCCCTACCTCGGCCTGGAGCTGCCCGGCCGCGTCGTCGCCACCTTCCACCGGGGCTACGCGACCGTCCTGGACGGCGCCGTGCTCCCGACGGAGCAGGTCGCGACCGCAGCACGCCGCGCCGCGCGATCCGCGGAGGTCGAGCACTGATGGACGGGCGGATCCTCGCGGCCGTCCTCGTCGCCCTCGTCCTCCTCGGCATCCTCGCCCTCATGGCCTTCGCCTGGCGACGCCGCGTCGCGCGCGACGCCCAGGTCGGTCCCCTCGCGGAGCTCCCCGACCCGCGGCCGGTCCCGTCACTGACGGTCGAGGTCCTCTACGTCGCGACGTCGAAGCACGACCAGCCGCTCGAACGGCTGGCATTGCAGGGACTGCGCTACCGATCCCGGGTCACGCTCGAACTCGGAGCCGCCGGAGTCGTCGTCGACGTCCCGGGGGAGCGGCCGACGTTCATCCCGGCGACGAGCATCGTCGGCGTCGACCAGACCAACCTCACGATCGACCGGGTCGTCGAGCCGGGCGGGCTCATCCGCCTGAGCTGGCGCCCCGTCCCGACGGTGATCGCGGACAGCACCTTCCGCGTCCTCGAGCAGGCGGACCGCGCCCGCATCATCGACACCGTCACGAGCCTCATCCCCGCCGCGGACGCCGGACTCCGGCCGACCGGCACCTCAGACACCGTCGCCGACATCACCTCGGCCGACGACTCCACCCCACCGCCTCACGAGAGGGCTTGACCATGACCTCCTTCACCCCACCCAGTCCAGCGGTACTCGTCCTCGAGGACGGCAACCGCTACGTCGGGCACGCCTACGGCGCGACCGGCCGCACGCTCGGCGAGGTCGTCTTCGCCACCGGCATGACCGGCTACCAGGAGACGCTGACCGACCCGTCCTACGCCGGACAGATCGTCCTGATGACCGCACCGCACATCGGCAACACCGGCGTCAACCGCGAGGACATGGAGTCCGCCCGCGTCTGGGTCGCCGGATACGTGGTGCGTGACGCGTCGCGCGTCGTCTCGAACTTCCGAGCGGACCGCTCGCTCGACGACGAACTCGTCCAGGACGGCGTCGTGGGCATCAGCGGCATCGACACCCGCGCGGTGACCCGGCACATCCGTTCCGCCGGTTCCATGCGCGGCGGCGTGTTCTCCGGCGAGGACTTCGAGTTGTCCGGCGCCGAGCAGCTCAGTCTCGTCCGAGCCGGCGCGCAGATGGCCGGTCTGAACCTGTCGAGCCAGGTCTCCACGACCGAGCAGTACACCGTACCGGCGGTGGGCGAGCGCGTCGGTTCCGTCGCGGTCCTCGACCTCGGCGTCAAGACGTCGACGCTCAACCACCTCGCCGCTCGCGGCTTCGACGTCGTGGTGCTGCCGCAGACGGTGACCTCGGCCGAGGTCCTCGCGCTCGAGCCGTCCGCCCTGTTCTTCTCCAACGGCCCCGGTGACCCGGCTGCGAGCGACGCGCACGTCGCCCTCCTGCAGGACGTGCTCCGCGCGGGCGTGCCGTACTTCGGCATCTGCTTCGGCAACCAGCTGCTCGGCCGCGCGCTCGGCTTCGAGACCTACAAGCTGCCGTTCGGTCACCGCGGGATCAACCAGCCGGTCCTCGACAAGGCGACCGGCCGAGTGGAGATCACCTCGCAGAACCACGGCTTCGCGGTCGACCTGCCGATCGAGGGCCGTCACGAGACGCCCGCCGGGTTCGGCCTCGCCGAGGTCAGCCACTACAGCCTGAACGACGAGGTCGTCGAGGGCATCAACTGCATCGACATCCCCGCGTTCTCGGTCCAGTACCACCCCGAGTCCGCCTCGGGTCCGCACGACGCGGTCTACCTGTTCGACCGGTTCCGCGACCTCGTGACCGGCCACGCCACCACTTCCAGCACCAAGGAGAACAACTAGTGCCCAAGCGCGACGACATCAACAGCGTCCTCGTCATCGGCTCCGGGCCGATCGTCATCGGGCAGGCCGCCGAGTTCGACTACTCGGGCACCCAGGCGTGCCGCGTGCTCCGCGAGGAGGGCGTCCGCGTCATCCTCGTCAACTCGAACCCGGCGACCATCATGACCGACCCCGACTTCGCCGACGCGACCTACGTCGAGCCGATCACCTGGCAGGTCATCGAGACGATCATCGCGAAGGAGAAGCCCGACGCGATCCTCCCGACCCTCGGCGGCCAGACGGCCTTGAACGCCGCGATCCAGCTGCACGAGCACGGCATCCTCGAGAAGTACGACGTCGAGCTCATCGGCGCGAACTTCGAGGCGATCAACAAGGGCGAGGACCGCCAGATCTTCAAGCAGCTCGTGCTCGATGCGGGCGCGGACGTGGCCCGCTCCTACATCGCCCACACGGTCGAGGAGGCCGTCGGCTACGCCGAGGACCTCGGCTACCCGCTGGTCGTCCGCCCCTCGTTCACGATGGGCGGCCTCGGCTCGGGCTTCGCGTACACCGAGACGGAGCTCCGCCGGATCGTCGGCGACGGCCTCCACCAGAGCCCGACCACCGAGGTGCTCCTCGAGGAGTCGATCCTCGGCTGGAAGGAGTACGAGCTCGAGCTCATGCGCGACACGGCCGACAACACCGTCGTCGTCTGCTCGATCGAGAACGTCGACCCGGTCGGCGTGCACACCGGGGACTCCATCACGGTGGCCCCCGCCCTGACGCTGACCGACCGCGAGTACCAGAAGCTCCGCGACATCGGTATCGACATCATCCGCGCGGTCGGCGTCGACACCGGCGGCTGCAACATCCAGTTCGCGGTCGACCCGGCCGACGGCCGCATCATCGTCATCGAGATGAACCCGCGGGTCTCGCGTTCGAGCGCCCTCGCCTCGAAGGCGACCGGCTTCCCGATCGCGAAGATCGCGGCGAAGCTGGCCATCGGGTACCGCCTCGACGAGATCCCGAACGACATCACCAAGGTCACGCCCGCGAGCTTCGAGCCCACGCTCGACTACGTCGTCGTCAAGGTCCCGCGCTTCGCGTTCGAGAAGTTCCCCGCTGCCGACCCGACGCTCACGACCACCATGAAGTCGGTGGGCGAGGCGATGGCCATCGGACGCAACTACGCCACCGCCCTGCAGAAGGCGCTGCGGTCGCTCGAGAAGCGCGGCTCCAGCTTCCACTGGAGCGACGAGTCCCGCAGCGTCGAGGAGCTGCTCGAGGTCATGAAGACCCCGACCGACGGCCGCATCGTCGTCGTGCAGCAGGCGCTCCGCAAGGGTGCCACCGCCGAGCAGGTCTTCGAGGCCACCAAGATCGACCCGTGGTTCATCGACCAGATCGTCCTGATCAACGACGTCGCCGACTGGATCGCCGCGGCGGAACGCCTCGACACCGAGGTGCTCCGTACCGCGAAGAACCACGGCTTCTCGGACGCGCAGATCGGTCAGCTGCGCGGGTTCGGCGAGCAGGAGGTGCGCGAGGTCCGCCACATCCTGGGTGTCCGCCCGGTCTACAAGACCGTCGACACGTGCGCCGGCGAATTCCCGGCGCTCACCCCGTACCACTACTCGAGCTACGACGCGGAGACCGAGGTGGTCGCCAGCGACCGCCGCAAGGTGGTCATCCTCGGGTCCGGCCCGAACCGCATCGGCCAGGGCATCGAGTTCGACTACTCCTGCGTGCACGCCTCCTTCGCGCTGCAGGCCGCCGGCTTCGAGACCATCATGATCAACTGCAACCCGGAGACCGTCTCGACGGACTACGACACGAGCGACCGCCTCTACTTCGAGCCGCTCACGCTCGAGGACGTCCTCGAGGTCATCCACGCCGAGAGCGAGTCGGGCGAACTCGTCGGTGTCGTCGTCCAGCTCGGCGGCCAGACGGCGCTCGGGCTCGCGAAGGGTCTGGAGGCCGCAGGCGTCCCGATCCTCGGCACCACGCCGACCGCCATCGACCTCGCCGAGGAGCGCGGCCAGTTCCAGGAGATCCTGGACGCCGCCGGCCTCGTCGCACCGAAGAACGGCACCGCGGTGGAGATCGAGGGTGCGCTGCGCGTCGCCGAGGAGATCGGCTACCCGGTCCTCGTCCGCCCGAGCTTCGTGCTCGGCGGACGCGGCATGGAGATCATCTACGACAGCGCCTCGCTCACGGACTACTTCGTGCGCATCGAGGACCAGGGCATCGTTGGCCCGGCCCAGCCGTTGCTCGTCGACCACTTCCTCGACGACGCGATCGAGATCGACGTCGACGCCCTGTTCGACGGCGAGGAGCTCTACATCGGTGGCGTCATGGAGCACATCGAGGAGGCCGGTATCCACTCGGGCGACTCGAGCTGCACCCTGCCGCCCGTCTCGCTCGGTCGCGCCGAGATCGACCGGGTGCGGAACGCGACGCTCGCGATCGCCCAGGGGATCGGCGTGCGTGGTCTGCTGAACGTCCAGTTCGCGATCGGCGCCGGCATCCTCTACGTCATCGAGGCGAACCCGCGTGCGTCCCGCACGGTGCCGTTCGTGTCGAAGGCGCTCGGCATCCCGCTGGCGAAGGCCGCATCACTCATCATGACCGGCGCGACGGTCGCCGAGCTCAAGGACTCCGGGCTCCTGCCCCCGGTCGACGGATCCCGGGTCCCGATCGACTCCCCGGTGTCGGTCAAGGAGGCCGTGCTGCCCTTCAAGCGCTTCCGCACGAAGGACGGCCAGATCGTCGACAGCGTGCTCGGCCCGGAGATGCGCTCCACCGGCGAGGTGATGGGCATCGACAAGGACTTCCCGCGCGCGTTCGCGAAGAGCCAGGAGGCGGCCTACGGCGGCCTGCCGTCGAGCGGAACGGTGTTCGTCTCGGTCTCCGACCGCGACAAGCGTTCGATCATCCTGCCGGTGCTGCGCCTCCAGCAGCTCGGGTTCGACATCCTCGCGACCGACGGCACGGCCGAGGTGCTGAACCGGAACGGCATCAGTGCCCGGACGGTGCGCAAGTACAGCGAGACCACGGCCGCGGGCGAGGACGACTCGATCGTCGACCTGATCAACCGCGACGAGGTCGACATGGTCATCAACACCCCGAGTGGCCGGTCGGCTCGCGCGGACGGCTACGAGATCCGCGCGGCCGCCGTCGCGGCCGACAAGCCGCTCTTCACGACGATCGCGCAGCTCACCGCCGCGGTCGGCTCCTTCGAGGCGCTCGGCGGGGGCTTCGAGGTCCGCTCGCTCCAGGAGTACGCACTCGATCGGGCTGCGCGCTCGTGACGGCTTCGTTCGGAACCCGACTGGACGAGGTCTTCGTCCGGTCGGGCCGACTCTGCGTCGGCATCGATCCGCACCGCTTCCTGCTCGAGGCGTGGGGACTGCCCGACACCGCCGCCGGCGCGGGGGCCTTCGGCCTCGCCGTCGTCGAAGCCGCAGCCGGTCGCGCCGGGATCGTCAAGCCGCAGGTGGCGTTCTTCGAACGGTTCGGGTCGGCCGGGTACATCGCCCTCGAAGGGGTCCTCGCCGCGGCACGCGACGCCGGGCTCCTCGTGATCGGCGACGCCAAGCGCGGTGAGATCGGGACGAGCATGGAGGGCTATGCCGAAGCGTGGCTGACCCCCGGTTCACCGCTGGAGGTCGACGCCCTCACCGTGAACCCCTATCTCGGCTTCGGCTCACTGCAGCCGGCACTCGAGCTCGCCGAGCAGCACGGCAAGGGCGTGTTCGTGCTGACGGCGACCTCGAACCCGGAGGGTCGCGACGTCCAGCTCGCCGAGGACAGGGCCGGCCTCACCGTCGCGGCGTCGATGCTCGACGAGATCGACCACTGGAACGCACGGCACCACCCCGGGGCGACCGGTTCGATCGGTGCGGTCATCGGAGCCACGCTCCGTCTCGAGGAGTACGGCCTGACGGAGGTACCGCCGACGACCACGCTCCCGATCCTGGCACCCGGCTTCGGCCACCAGGGAGCTGCGGTCGCCGACCTCGGATCCATCTACGGCGACCTCGCACCGGGTGTCATCGTCTCCGAGTCCCGGAGCATCCTCGCCGCCGGACCCTCGGGGATCGCGGACGCCGTCGAACGTTCCATCGCAGCCGTGAGGAGCGCCCGTGGTTGACCAGGAGCAGGACCAGCCCGGCAGGAACATGCCGGAGGTCGACCGGGCCGCCGCCTCACGTGAGGCCGTTCGCAAGCGCCGCGCCCGCGCGACCGTCAAGGCGTCCATCGCCTCCGGCGCCCGCACCCCGTTGGAGGTGCTCGACGCCGCGACCGCCGATCCGGACGGCATCGAGGGCGGCATCCGCATCACCGAGTACCTCCTCAGCATCCCGAGTGTCGGCGTCACCAAACTGGGGCGGATCCTCGAATCGCTCGGCATCTCCTCGGTCAAGCGCCTCGGCGGTCTCGGCCGACTGCAGCGGGATCGCCTCCGCGCCTTCATCGCCGAACGCTACCCGGGCACCGCGCGCAGCCGACTCGTCGTGCTCGCCGGCCCGACGGCCGTCGGCAAGGGGACGGTGGCCGCCTACATCCGCGACCACTACCCGGAGGTCCACCTCTCCGTCTCGGCCACGACACGCAAGCCCCGGCCGGGGGAGCAGCACGAGGTGAACTACTACTTCGTGACCGACGACGAGTTCGACGGCCTCATCGAGGGCGACCGCCTGCTGGAGCACGCCACGGTCCACAACGCGTACCGCTACGGCACGCCACGCGAGCCGATCGAGCGAGCGCTCGCGGCCGGCGACAGCGCGTTGCTCGAGATCGACATCCAGGGTGCCAGGCAGGTCAGGGAGGCGATGCCGGAGGCGACCCTGGTGTTCCTGCTGCCCCCGAGCTGGGACGAACTGGTCCGTCGACTGGTCGGACGGGGCACCGAGGACGAGGAGGAACGGGAGCGCCGACTGCGCACCGCGAAGGTCGAACTGGCCGCCGCGGACGAGTTCGACCACCGTGTCGTCAACGACGACGTGGCCCGCGCGGCCCAAGAGGTCGTAGACTTGATGAAGATTCACGGGGATTGACGTCCGACGCGCACCCCGCATCGATCCGATCTTCCCCGAACACAACCACACGAGGAGTGTGAACCTGCATGGCTGACAAGCTCAAGGGCATCATCGATCCGCCCATCGACTCCCTGCTCACCAAGGTCGAGTCCAAGTACGCACTCGTGATCTTCGCGTCCAAGCGCGCGCGCCAGATCAACGATTACTACGCCGACCTCCACGAGGGCAGCCTGTTCGACAACGTCGGGCCGCTGGTCGACTCGTCCGTCGAGGACAAGCCGCTCTCGATCGCGATGCACGAGATCAACGAGGACAAGCTCCAGATCAAGCCGATCGCCGAATAACCGCTTCACCACGACGAATCCGCCGGGCGCCAGACGACCGGCGGATTCGTCGTGTCGGGCCCGTTCGCGCCGCCGCCGACGCCCCGCGTCACGGACGGACGACGTGTCCGAGGCCTCGACTAGAGTGATCAACGGTCGGGTCCCGGAACACCGCGACGGCCGATCCCTCCACCATCGCACCACCACTTCCGACGGGAGACCGCATGACCGAGCTGCGCCTGTTCACCTCCGAATCCGTGACCGAGGGGCATCCCGACAAGATCTGCGACCAGATCTCGGACAGCATCCTCGACGCGCTCCTCGAGGTGGATCCGCGCAGTCGAGTCGCCGTCGAGACGCTTGTGACCACCGGGCTGGTCCATGTCGCCGGTGAGGTCTCCACGAGCGGCTACGTCGACATCCCGACGATCGTCCGCGAGCGCATCCGGTCCATCGGCTACACCTCGTCCGACATCGGATTCGACGGCGACTCGTGCGGCGTGAGCGTGTCGATCGGCTCGCAGTCCGCCGACATCGCCGCCGGAGTCGACCATGCCTTCGAGTCCCGCGAGCAGTCCAGTGTCGACGCCTACGACCTCCAGGGCGCCGGCGACCAGGGCATCATGTTCGGGTTCGCGACCACCGAGACGCCGCAGTACATGCCGCTGCCCAGCTGGATCGCACACCGTCTCGCGGAGCGACTCGCCGAGGTCCGCAAGTCCGGCCAGCTCGACTACCTGCGCCCGGACGGTAAGACCCAGGTCACCATCGGGTACGACGGCTTCCTCCCGAAGACCGTGGAGACGGTCGTGGTCTCCACGCAACACAATCCGGGTGTCTCCACGGAGCAGCTGCGTCGCGAGGTCCAGCGTCACGTCATCGAACCGGTCCTCGCGACGGTCGAACTCGACAGCTCGAACGTGACGCACCTGATCAACCCGACCGGCATCTTCGTCGTCGGTGGCCCGATGGGCGACGCGGGGCTCACCGGACGCAAGATCATCATCGACACCTACGGTGGAGCGGCTCGACACGGCGGTGGGGCCTTCAGCGGGAAGGACCCGTCGAAGGTGGACCGCTCGGCCGCATACGCCATGCGCTGGGTGGCGAAGAACGCGGTCGCCGCCGGATTCGCCGAACGTCTCGAGGTGCAGGTCGCCTACGCCATCGGCAAGGCCGCGCCGGTCGGGCTCTACGTCGAGACCTTCGGGTCGGCCCATGTGCCGGAGGCGGACATCACGCGCGCGATCCGCGACGTCTTCGACCTCCGTCCGGCCGCGATCATCGCCGACCTCGACCTCATCCGCCCCATCTACGCCGCAACGGCGGCGTACGGGCACTTCGGCCGCGAGCTCCCCGACTTCACGTGGGAGCGTCTCGACCGGGTGGAGGCGTTGCGGTCAGCAGCCGGGCTGTAGCCGTGGTCGGCGCGAGGGTCGCCAGGGTGGTACTCGACTCCCCGTTGCCACAGCTCGACCATCTGTTCGACTACGCCATTCCCGACGAGCTGGCCGATGACGCCGTGCTCGGCGCGCGCGTCTCGGTCCCGTTGCGCTCGGCCGGGCGGTCGGCGAACGGGTTCATCGTGGACCTCGCCGACTCGAGCGAGTTCGGCGGAGCGCTCAGCCCGCTGAGCTCGGTCGTGTCGTCGGTACCGGTCCTGACCCCGACCCTGTGGACGCTCGCACGCCGTATCGCGGATCGCAGCGCCGGCAGCGCGATGGACGTCCTGCGTCTCGCGATCCCGCCGCGACAGGTCCGGGTGGAGAAGACCTGGGCCGCCGCGACCCCGCCGGAGCCTCCGTCGGTCGAGCGGCGCACCGTCCCGGGGTTCGCCCCCGGCACCCTCGACCGCCTCGCGCCGGGGGAGCGGTACGCGATCAGCGCGATCCCCACCCTGACCGCGACGAGCGCAGGCGTCTGGCTCCCGGACTGGTCCTTCACGCTGGCGGCTCTCGCCGTGAACCAGCTGGCCGAGGGCAGGAGCGCGATCCTGTGCGTCCCCGACTACCGGGACGTCGAACACCTCCTTGCGGCGCTCGACGACCTCGGTGTCGGTGCCGCGGTCGCGAGAGCCGACGCCAAGCAGACCCCCGCTGCTCGCTACCGCTCCTACCTGGACGGACTGCATCCGGTGCCGCGGATCGTCGTCGGCAACCGGTCGGCCGTCTATGCACCGGCGCACGACCTCGGACTCATCGCCCTCTGGGACGACGGCGACCCCCTCCACCAGGAGCAGCTCGCCCCCTATGTGCACGCACGCGACGTCGCGCTGACCCGGCAGGAGATGAGCGGATCCGCCCTCGTCTTCGCCGCGCACTCACGCAGTACCGAGACGCAGCGACTCGTCGAACTCGGCTGGCTGCACGAGGTCGCACCGACCCCGCCGATACGACCGAGAGTCGTCGTGTCCCGGGCGAGCGGAGACGACGCCATGACGAGCCAGGCGAGGATCCCGTCGAGCGCGTGGCGCGCGGTCGACGAGGCACTGCATCACGGACCCGTGCTGGTCCAGGTCGCGCGGCCAGGGTACGCGCCGCACCTCGCCTGTCGACGGTGCGGGACGAGGGCCCACTGCTCGGTGTGCCACGGTCCACTCCAACTCGCCACTGCCCGTTCGCAGCCCTCCTGCCGGTGGTGCGGTCACCTCGCGGCAGGGTGGTCGTGCGAGACCTGCCACGACACCGCGTTCCGCGTCACGGCCGCCGGCACCGGCCGGACCGCCGAGGAACTGGGCCGGGCGTTCCCCCGGCACCGGGTCGTGGTGTCGGACGGCGACGCCCCCAAGTTCGAGGTCGGCCCGGAGCCGGCGCTGGTAATCGCGACCCGAGGCGCGGAGCCCGTCGCGGCGGGCGGCTATGCCGCCGTCCTGCTGGTCGACGCCGACCGCATGCTGGCGCGGGAGTCACTCCGTGTCGCCGAGGACTGCCTGCGATGGTGGTCGAACGCCGCAGCCCTGGCCGCTCCACGCGCGCCGGTGCTGCTGATCGGCGTCGAGGCCCCCGTGGCGAACGCCTTCGCCCTCTGGCAGCAACCGCGGTTCGCGAGTGAGGAGCTCGCCGAACGCAGAGAGCTCGGGTTCCCACCCGCGGTCCGGAGCGCGACCCTCACCGGCACCCGCGACGCCGTCGATGCCGCTCTCACCGCGCTGCCCGCCGAGTACCGGAGCCGCGTGCTCGGCCCGACCGTCGACGAAGCGGGCGACAGCGTCGCGATCCTGCGGGTCGACTACGGCCATGCCAGGGCGGTCGCCGAGCAGTTGCGGGCGACCGTCGTCGCGCAGGCGGCGAAGCGTCGACGGCCGACCCCCGGCAGGCGGGCACCGAAAGCCCCGCCTACACTCAGAGTACGATTCGACGATCCGGAGATGCTGTCATGATCCACCCCGTCCACGAAGTCCGAACCGCATGAGGCTGGTCTTCGCCGGCACCCCCGCCGTCGCCGTCCCGACGCTCGACGCCCTCGTCTCGGCCGGGCACGAGATCGCGGCCGTCGTGACTCGACCCGACGCCCCGCTCGGCCGCAAGCGGGTCCTGACCCCGTCGCCGGTGGCAGCGGCCGCCGAACGGCTCGGGCTCCCGGTCATCCGCGCTGCACGTCTCGACGACGACGCGACCGCGCGGATCGTCGCGCTCCGTGCGGAACTCGGCGTGATCGTCGCGTACGGCGGGCTCGTCCGCGAACCCCTCCTGTCCGCGCCGGCGCAGGGTTGGATCAACCTGCACTTCTCGCTGCTGCCGGCCTGGCGCGGCGCGGCTCCCGTCCAGCGCTCTGTGATGGCCGGAGACGCGGTCACCGGTGCGTCGGTCTTCCAGCTCGTGCCGGCTCTCGACGCCGGAGACGTCTTCGCGACGGTCGAGACGCCGCTCGGCGAGGGCGAGACCTCGGGGGAGCTCCTCGACCGCCTCGCCGAGCTCGGCGCACCGCTCACCGCGGAGGTCGTCGCCGCCATCGCCGCCGGCACCGCGGTCGCGGCCCCGCAGCAGGGCGAGGTGTCGCTCGCGCCGAAGCTCGACGGCCAGGACGGTCGGATCGTCTGGGACCGCCCCGTCGCCGACGTGTGGTCGCAGATCCGCGGGGTGACCCCCGAGCCGGGCGCGTTCACCCTCCTCGACGAGGCACGGCTGAAGGTGCACCGCGCCGTCCCCGCGACGACCATGCCGACGGACCCGCCGGCGCCCGGGACGATCGTGTCCGCCGACGGCCTCGTCCTGGTCGGCACGGCGGACACACCGTTGCAACTCCTGCAGGTGCAGCCGGCCGGACGCACGGCGATGCCAGCCGCCGACTGGTGGCGCGGTGCGTCCGCTGGAACCGATCGGCTGGTCACCGCGTGAGCGGCCAGCAGCCCGAGGGCCAGCGCCGCCGCGACCGACGGCCCCGCGACGAGGAACCCCGACGCGGACGCCAGCGTCCCACCCGGCCCCGTGACTCGGCGACCGTGCAGCCGGCACGCCGAGTGGCCTTCGACGTCATCCACGCCGTCAGCACCTCGGACGCCTACGCGAACCTCCTCCTGCCGCACCGGCTGGCCGAGGCGAAGTTGAGTCCGGCGGACGCCGGCCTCGCGACCGAGCTGACGTACGGCACCCTCCGCCGACGCGGGTACTACGACCGCGTCATCGCGCACGCGGCCAAGCGTCCCGTGACCGAGATCGACGACGCGATCCTCGACGTCCTGCGGCTCGGTGCCCATCAGCTGCTCTCCATGCGCGTCGCAGGCCACGCCGCCGTGAACGAGTCGGTCGAGCTCGCCCGGTCCGCCGGGTCGCGGTCCGCGGCCGGCTTCACCAACGGTGTCCTCCGTACCATCTCGCGGACCGAACCGGCCGAGTGGGAGCGGATCCTGCTGGGTGAGGTCACGAACGACACCGATCGCCTGGCCGTGAGCACCGCCCACCCGTCGTGGGTCGTTCGGGCCATCAGGCAGGCGCTCGACCTGCAGGACCGCGGCGACGAACTCGAGGACGCGCTGGCCGCGGACAACCTCGCCCCGCAGGTGAACCTCATCGCACTCCCGGGGCTCGCCGACCGGCCCGAGGACGCCGAACCGAACCGGTTCTCGCCGTACGGCTTCCGCAGCGCCGGCGGCGACCCGGTGCAACTCGTCGGGACCGGCGGCGGGCGCCTCCGCGTCCAGGACGAGGGCTCGCAGCTCGCCGCGCTCGCGCTGACCCGCGCGGTACCGGTCCGGTCCGGCGAGCGATGGCTCGACCTCTGTGCGGGGCCGGGTGGCAAGGCGGCGCTGCTGGCCGCCGAGGCCCTCGCCGGGGGAGCGCGCCTCGACGCGAACGAACTGGTCCCCGCCAGGGCCCGTCTCGTGGAGCGCGCCCTCGCAGGTGTCCCGCTCGACGTGTCGGTCTCGACCGCCGACGGCACGACGCTCGCGGCGGCGCATCCCGGGACCTACGACCGCATCCTCCTCGACGCCCCGTGCACCGGGCTCGGCGCGCTGCGACGACGACCGGAGGCGCGGTGGCGGAAGACGCCGAAGGACGTCTCCGAACTGACCCGACTGCAGGGCTCACTGCTCGATGCAGCCATCACCGCGCTCGCTCCCGGCGGGATCGTGGCGTACGTGACGTGTTCACCACATGTCGGTGAGACGGCACTGATCGTGGAGAGCGCCCTGCGAGCCCATCCCGGGATGGAGCGGCTCGACACCTCCGCGGTGCTCGACCAGGTCACGACCGAACCGCTCGACGCCGCGGCGCCCGGTGGCGCGGTCCAGCTCTGGCCGCACCGCCAGGGCACCGACGCCATGTACATCGCGCTGCTCCGCAAGCCCGCGGAGTCGGCCGGACCCGCTGTCGATCGATAGGCTCGAGCACATGTCCGCGCGCATCAACCCGAGCATCCTGTCCGCCGATTTCGTGAACCTCCAGGCCGACCTGGAGCGGATCGCGAGCGCCGACCTCGTCCACGTCGACGTCATGGACAACCATTTCGTCCCGAACCTCACGTTCGGTCCGCAGATGGTCGGTCGCATCCAGGACGTGTCTCCGGTCCCGCTCGACGTCCACCTCATGATCTCGGACGTCGATCGATGGGCTCCCGGCTACGCCGAGCTCGGGGCGTACTCGGTGACGTTCCACGCCGAAGCCACCAGCGACCCCGTCGCCCTCGCCAGACGCCTGCGTTCCATCGGGGCACGTGCCGGGATCGCCGTGAAGCCCGGCACGCCCATCGAGCCGTACCTGGAACTCCTGCCGGAGTTCGACCAGGTGCTCGTCATGACGGTCGAGCCGGGGTTCGGCGGACAGTCGTTCATGCCGGAGACCATGCCGAAGCTGCAGGCGCTGTCAGCCGAGGTCGCGCGCACCGGTCTCGACGTCTGGCTCCAGGTCGACGGCGGGATCTCCGCGGACACGATCGGGATCGCGGCCGCCGCCGGTGCCGACACCTTCGTCGCGGGGTCGGCCGTCTACAGCGGTTCCGATCCTGCCTCGAACATCGCGCTCCTCCGGGCCGCAGCCGAGGCGTCGACGCACACACACTGACTCGGCTGGCCGGTCGAGCGCCCCCGCGGTGCGCGCCGCCGCCCGGAACCGGTACCCTGGAGCACGTGAAAACCTTCGACGAGCTGTTCGACGAGCTGCGCCTGAAGGCCGAGACCCGGCCGGAGGGTTCCGGCACCGTCCGCGAACTGGACACAGGTGTGCACGGCATCGGGAAGAAGATCGTCGAGGAGGCCGCCGAGGTCTGGATGGCGGCCGAGTACCAGAGCGACACCGAGACGGCCGAGGAGATCTCGCAGCTGCTCTACCACGTGCAGGTGATGATGGTGGCGAAGGGGCTCACCCCCGCCGACGTCTACCGACATCTGTAGGAGCACGTCGCGGCGCATGCGCCGCGCCTCCTGATCACCCTGTCGAGACACCATCGCACAACACGAAAGTCACCCCATGCTGAGAGTCGCCGTGCCCAACAAGGGCTCGCTGTCCGAGACCGCCGTCGAGATGCTGCAGGAGGCCGGCTACGCGACCCGTCGCGACACCAAGGAGCTCCACGTCGTCGACGCACGGAACGACGTCGAGTTCTTCTACCTCCGTCCGCGCGACATCGCGACCTACGTCGGTTCCGGCGCCCTCGACATCGGCATCACGGGGCGCGATCTGCTTCTGGACTCGCACTCCGCCGCGACCGAACTCGCCGAGCTGGGCTTCGGCGGCTCGACGTTCCGCTTCGCCGGTCCGGCCGACGAGTTCTCCGAGCTCTCCGATCTCGCGGGGAAGACGGTCGCCACCAGCTACCCCGGCCTCGTCGGCAACTTCCTCCGCGACGCCGGAGTGGATGCGACGCTCGTCCACCTCGACGGTGCGGTCGAGTCGGCCGTCCAGCTCGGGGTCGCGGACGCGGTGGCCGACGTCGTGTCCACCGGCACCACCCTTCGGAAGGCCGGCCTCGGCATCTTCGGCCCGGTGATCCTCGACTCCACCGCCGTGCTCATCGCGTCGCCGGAGACGAAGCCCACCACGGCCACGCTCATCCGCCGACTGCAGGGCGTGCTCGTCGCGCGGCAGTACGTGCTCGTCGACTACGACCTCCCGGTCCGGCTGCTCGAGCAGGCGACCGCCGTCGCCGGTGGCATCGAGTCGCCGACGGTCTCGCCGCTCCGCGATCCCGAGTGGGTGGCGGTCCGGGTCATGATCCCTCGCGGCGACGCGAACGACGTCATGGACCGCCTCTACGAGCTCGGCGCACGCGCCATCCTCGTCACGGCCATCCACGCCGCCCGACTCTGAGTCGCCCCTCCATCATCACCCGTCCCAGTCGCATTGCGGAGGCCTCCGTGTCACTCGCCACCCGAGTCATCCCCTGTCTCGACGTCGCCGACGGGCGCGTCGTGAAGGGCGTCAACTTCCTCGACCTCCGCGATGCCGGCGATCCGGTCGAGCTCGCGAAGCGCTACGCCGAGCAGGGCGCCGATGAACTGACCTTCCTCGACGTCACGGCCACCGTGGCCGAACGCGACACCACCTACGACCTCGTCAGCCGCACCGCCGAGCAGGTCTTCATCCCGCTCACGGTCGGCGGCGGGGTCCGCTCGACCCAGGACGTCTCGCGGCTGCTGGCCAGCGGAGCGGACAAGGTCGGCGTGAACAGCGCCGCGATCGCCCGGCCGGAGTTGCTGGGGGAGATCGCCGACCGCTTCGGCGCTCAGGTCCTCGTCCTCTCCCTGGACGTGAAGCGACACGCCGGCAGCGCATCCGGATGGATCGTCACGACACACGGCGGCCGACGAGAGACCGAACTCGACGCGCTCGCCTGGGCGACCGAGGCGATCGAACGCGGTGCGGGCGAGCTGTTGGTGAACTCGATCGACGCCGACGGCACCAAGGCCGGGTTCGACACCGAGCTCATCAGCGCCGTGCGCGAGATCAGCCGGGTTCCGGTCATCGCGTCCGGGGGAGCAGGCCGCCTCGCCGACTTCCCACCCGCGATCGCCGCGGGTGCCGACGCCGTCCTCGCCGCGAGCGTCTTCCACAACGGCGAGTTGACGATCGGCCAGGTCAAACAGGAACTCGCCGACGCCGGTTGGACGGTGCGGGCATGAGCGCGGACATCACCATCCCGGTGGGCGCCGACCCGGAGACCGCGATCGGCCAGCTCACCTTCGACGCGCAGGGCCTGCTCCCCGCGATCGTGCAGCAGTGGGACTCACGCGAGGTGCTCATGCTCGGGTGGATGGACGCCGAGGCCGTCCGCCGGACGATGACCGAGGGTCGGGTCACCTACTGGTCCCGGTCACGACAGGAGTACTGGCGCAAGGGCGACACCTCCGGCCACGTGCAGTTCGTCCGGGCGCTCGCCTACGACTGCGACGGGGATACCCTGTTGGTGGAGGTCGATCAGCACGGCGCCGCCTGCCACACGGGCACGCGCAGCTGTTTCGACGGCCGGAGCCTCGACGTCGTCGCAGCGCCATCGCCGACACCATGAATCGAGTTGGAGCATGACCGAGAGCACCGCAGCACCCCAGTCCGGGCCGGTGGAGCCGCCGAGGCCCGACGAACCGTCCGAGGCTGACGAGCTCGAGTCCAGGGCTCTCCGCAGTCGTCAGCGCCGCCTGAAGACCCTGCTCCTCGTCACCGCCGTCCTCGCCGACGCGCTCATCCTCGCAGCGTGGACCCAGACCTGGCTCTCGATCAGCCTCGTGGGCGTCGGCCCGCACTCCGGCGCGCTCGACGTCGTCGGCTCCGTCGCCGCTCCCGCCCTGTCCGCACTCGCGCTCGCCGGTCTCGCCCTCGTCGCGGCGCTGGCCATCGCCGGGCCGGTGTTCCGCATCATCCTCGGCCTGCTGGAGGCCGTGATCGGCGCCTGCGTCATGATCTCGTCGATCGCGGTGCTCGCCTCGCCGGCGACCGCGGGCGCGGCGGCCGTGACCGAGGCTACGGGCGTCGCCGGAAGCCAGTCGACCATCGACCTCGTCGCGGCGACCACGCTCACCGCCTGGCCGGCGATCACCCTGGTGCTCGGCGTCGTGCTCGGACTCGCCGGGCTCGCGACCGTGCTCACCCACCGCCGGTGGCCCGGTCCGTCGAAGAAGTACCAGGCGGTCCGGTTCACGCAGGTCGAGACGGCCCCGAGCGCCGACCCGGTGGGCGCCTGGGACGACCTCAGCCGCGGCGACGACCCGACGCGCTGACCGCTCCGCCGAACCACGACGGCACCCCGGGCCACCTGGGAACTCGTGGCCCACGCACGGAACCGCGCACCGCTTGCCGGTACACTGGAACCCGCACTCGCACAGAAGGAGAACCATGAGCACCGACCCCTCGGACCCCGGCCACGGACACTCGCCCGCCGCCTGGACGGCCGTGATCATCATGTTGGTCGCGTTCGCCGCCGGTACGGTCTTCTTCTGGCTCGACATGCCCGTCCTCGTCTGGGCCTCCGCCGGCGTCCTCCTCCTCGGGTGGATCACGGGCGGTGTCCTCGCCAAGGCGGGATACGGCGTCGGCGGGTCCAAGACCGTGGCGAAAGAGCACTGAACATGCTCGCCGACCTCATGGCCGGCGCGAAGGAGGACGCTCTCGGGCGCCTCGCGGGCCGTCCGGCTGCAGTCGTCGAAGCCGCTGCTGTCGAGGCCCCTCCGGCCATCGACGCCCTTGCTGCGCTCGCCCCGGCCGACCAGGTCAAGATCATCGCCGAGGTCAAGCGGTCCAGTCCGTCCCGCGGCGCGTTGGCCGACATCCCCGACCCTGCGCTCCTCGCCTCGCTCTACGAGCAGGGTGGTGCCAGCGCGGTCAGCGTGCTGACCGAGGGTCGCAAGTTCGGTGGTTCGCTGCAAGACCTCGAGGCCGTCCGGGCCGCGATCCGCATCCCGGTCCTACGCAAGGACTTCATCTCCCTGCCGTACCAGGTGTTCGAAGCCCGGGCATCCGGCGCCGACCTGGTCCTCCTGATCGTCGCCGGACTCGACCAGGCCACGCTGTCGTCGCTGCACGAACTCGTCCTGCAGCTCGGCATGACCCCGCTGGTGGAGACCCACTCCGCCGAGGAGCTGGCCAGAGCGAGCGACATCGGTGCCCGGCTCATCGGCGTCAACGCGCGGAACCTCAGCACCTTCGAACTCGACCCACACCTCTTCGGATCGTTGACCGACCGTTTCCCCGCCGACGCCGTCAAGGTGGCCGAGTCAGCTGTGCTCCGCGCCGCCGACGTCGCCGCCTACCGACGTGACGGCGCCGACGTCGTCCTGGTCGGCGAGGCGCTCGTCACCGGCGACCCCGTCGCCACCCTCGAACAGTTCCTGGGAGCCACCGCATGATCATGTCACCAGCCACCCCCGCCCACGCGGAACCGACGCACCTCCGAGACGAAGCCGGTCCGTTCTTCGGCGACTTCGGCGGACGCTACATGCCGGAGGCGCTCATCGCCGCGGTCGACGAACTCGCGACGGCCTACGAGGCCGCCAAGGCCGACGAGAGCTTCCAAGCCGAGCTGACGACGTTGCTCCGCGACTACGCCGGCCGCCCGTCGATCATCACCGAGGTGCCACGCTTCGCCGCATCGGCGGGTGGTGCACGCATCTTCCTCAAGCGCGAGGACCTCAACCACACCGGCTCGCACAAGATCAACAACGTCCTGGGCCAGGCGCTCCTCACGAAGCGCATCGGCAAGACCCGCGTCATCGCCGAGACGGGGGCCGGTCAGCACGGTGTGGCCACGGCCACCGCGGCCGCACTCTTCGGCCTCGACTGCACGATCTACATGGGCGAGGTCGACACCGAGCGTCAGGCGCTCAATGTCGCCCGCATGCGACTGCTCGGCGCGACCGTCATCCCCGTGACGACGGGCTCGCGGACTCTCAAGGACGCCATCAACGAGGCGTACCGCGACTGGGTCGCGTCGGTCGAGACCACGAACTACATCTTCGGCACCGCGGCGGGCCCACACCCGTTCCCGGTCATGGTCCGCGACTTCCAGAAGATCATCGGAGAAGAGGCCCGCGCACAGCTCCTCGAGCTGAACGGTTCACTTCCCGACGCGGTCGTCGCCTGCGTCGGTGGCGGCTCCAATGCCATCGGCATCTTCCACGCCTTCCTCGACGACGCGGACGTCGCGCTCTACGGAGTCGAGGCTGCCGGCGACGGCGTCGACACCCCACGGCACGCCGCGTCCATCGGCCGCGGTCGTCCGGGTGTCCTGCACGGTGCCCGCACCTTCGTCCTCCAGGACGACGACGGCCAGACCGTCGAGTCCCATTCCATCTCCGCAGGCCTCGACTACCCGGGCGTCGGACCGGAGCACGCCTGGCTCGCCGACACCGGCCGGGCGACGTACGTCCCCGCGACGGACGCCGAGGCGATGGAGGCCTTCCGACTCCTGAGCCGCACCGAGGGGATCATCCCCGCGATCGAGTCCGCCCACGCACTGGCCGGGGCCATCGTCCTCGGCAAGGAGCTGGGCCCCGAGGCGACCATCCTGATCAACCTCTCCGGGCGCGGAGACAAGGACGTCGAGACGGCTGCCACCTACTTCGGGCTCCTCGACGAAGCCGGGCGGAACGCATGACCGCCCCGGCCACCGACCACACGACGGTCTCACCGGTCGCATCGGCGATCGACGCCGCCGCCGTCGACCGTCGCGGCGCCCTCATCGGGTACCTCCCCGTCGGATTCCCCGACCTCCAGACGAGTATCGACGCCGCCATCGCGCTCGCGCAGAACGGCGTCGACGTCCTCGAGCTCGGCGTGCCCTACTCCGACCCCGTCATGGACGGAGCGGTCATCCAGGCCGCGACCATGACCGCCCTCGCGGAGGGGTTCCGGTTGCGCGACGTCTTCACGGCGATCAGCGCCATCCGCGCCGCCGTGGACGTCCCGGTCCTCGTCATGACGTACTGGAACCCGGTGCTGCAGTACGGCGTGGAGCGGTTCGCCTCCGACCTCGCCGCGGCCGGCGGAGCCGGGCTCATCACCCCCGACATCACCCCCGACGCCGCGGCGGACTGGCTGGACGCCAGTGAACGACACGGCCTCGACCGGGTCTTCCTGGCAGCACCGACCTCGAGCGACGACCGCCTGTCGCTCGTGACCGAACGGTCCCGCGGCTTCGTGTACACCGTCTCCACGATGGGCATCACCGGTGCCCGGCAGGACCTCGACGCGGCCGCGAAGACCCTCGTCGGTCGTCTCCGCACGGCGGGGGCACAGCACGCGTGCGTCGGCATCGGCATCTCGACCGCGGAGCAGGTCCGCTCGGTCCTCGAGTACGCCGACGGAGCCATCGTCGGCTCTGTGTTCGTCAAGGCTCTCGCCGACGGCGGCGTCCTGGCGATCACCGAGGTCGCCCGTTCACTCGCGGCCGGCACCGCCCGCTGAGGGTATCCTCACCACGTCCGCGATGCTGAAAGCCGTACACTCGATCAGAGTTCGTAACGAAAGGCGACCACTGCAGTGATTGCACCCCTCAGCATCCCGAGCCCGAACCCGGACATCGCGACCTTCAGCGTGGGCCCGTTCACGGTGCACATGTACGCGCTCTGCATCATCGCCGGGATCATCGCCGCCACCATCCTCACCTCCCGGCGGCTGACGAAGCGCGGTGCCGAGCCGGGCATCGTGCTCGACATCATCCTGTGGGCCATCCCCTTGGGGATCATCGGTGCGCGGATCTTCCACGTCCTGACCCACCCCGGCGACTACTTCTACCCGGGTGCCGACCTCCTGCGGACGCTCTACATCTGGGAGGGCGGCATCGCGATCTTCGGTTCGCTCATCGGCGGAGCGGTCGGCGCCTACATCGGCTGCCGCATGACGGGGATCCGGTTCTGGACCTTCGCCGACGCCCTCGCGCCCGGCCTGCTGCTCGCCCAGGCGTTCGGTCGCCTCGGCAACTACTTCAACCACGAGCTCTACGGGCTCCCCACGGACCTGCCCTGGGGCCTCGAGATCGAGGCCAGCAACCCAGCGTTCCCGATCGGTCTGCCCGCCGGCACGCTGTTCCACCCCACGTTCCTGTACGAGATCATCTGGAACCTGCTGGGGGTGGCCGTCATCCTCTGGATCGGACACCGCTTCAACCCGCAGTGGGGCCGCCTGTTCGGTGTCTACCTCATCTGGTACGGCGCCGGTCGCACGGTCTGGGAGACCATCCGGATCGACCCGAGCGAGTACCTCTTCGGCATCCGCGCCAATGTCTGGGCCGCGATCCTCGCGATCGTCGTCGGACTCGCGATCATCGTCATCCAGTCGCGTCGCCACACGGGTGCCGAGCCGTCGCCGTACGTCCCCGGCCGTTCCTGGGCCGATCCGAAGGCTGCGGTAGACTACTACGACACCGACGCGGAGAACCTGGGGCTGCGCAGTGCCTCCGCCGACGACGATGCCGACGGATCAGACCGCACTGCGTCATCCACTCCGTCGTCCGAAGCCACGGTCGCCACAAGCAAGACCGGCTCTCGCTCCTAGGCTGAACGCACCCTCGTCGGCCCGGTGGATCCCGGCTCAGCAGGGGATCCACCACCCGTTTCGTCCCAGGGCCAGCGACGTCCCCCTTCTGATCCCCTTTCGTGAGGACGGTAATTCCATGGCGCATGCACCGTACGCTTCGTTCAGCTCGGTTCCGCCCAAGCAGGGCATGTACGACCCGGCGAACGAGAAGGACGCCTGTGGCCTGGCGATGGTCGCGACCCTGACGGGCGAGGCCTCGCACAGCATCATCGACGCGGCCCTCGGTTCGCTCCGCAACCTGGAGCACCGCGGCGCGATCGGTTCCGACGCCGGGACCGGCGACGGCGCGGGCATCCTCACCCAGATGCCCGACGCCTTCCTCCGCGGCGTCGCCGGATTCGACCTGCCGCCGCTCGGTTCGTACGCCGTGGGCATCGCCTTCCTGCCCACCGACGCCTCCGAGCGCGCACAGCTCCAGACGCGCATCGCCGCGATCGCCGCCGAGGAGGAACTCACCGTCCTCGGCTGGCGTGAGGTGCCGGTCGACCCCGACGAGCTCGGGAAGCTCGCCCGTGCGGCCATGCCGGCGTTCGAGCAACTGTTCGTCACCGGGTCCGGCGCGTCGACGCCGACCGGGATCGCCCTCGACCGACTCGCCTTCCGACTCCGGAAGCGGGCGGAGCGCGAGCTCGGGGCATACTTCATCTCCCTGTCGAGCCGCACGCTCGTCTACAAGGGCATGGTCACGACGCTCCAGCTCGAACCGTTCTACCCCGACCTGTCCGACGAGCGGTTCGCGACCAAGCTCGCCATCGTCCACTCGCGGTACTCCACCAACACGTTCCCGTCCTGGCCGCTCGCCCAACCGCTGCGCATGATGGCGCACAACGGCGAGATCAACACCGTCGAGGGCAACCGCAACTGGATGCGCGCGCGGCAGTCGCAGCTCGAGTCCGAGCTCATCGGCGACATCCGCCCCCTGCTCCCCATCATCACGCCCGGAGCGAGCGACTCCGCCTCGTTCGACGAGGTCCTCGAGCTGCTGACGCTGACCGGACGGTCCCTCCCGCACGCCATGATGATGATGGTGCCCGAGGCCTGGGAGAAGCAGACCGGGCTGTCGCAGGAGCGACGCGACTTCTACGAGTTCAACTCCATGCAGATGGAGCCGTGGGACGGTCCGGCCGCCCTCACCTTCACGGACGGCTCACTCGTCGGCGCGACCCTGGACCGGAACGGCCTGCGTCCCGGTCGCTGGCTGGAGACGACCGACGGTCTCGTCGTCCTGGGCAGCGAGATCGGCGTCCTCGACGTCGACCCGAGCCGGGTCAAGCGCAAGGGCCGTCTGCGCCCCGGGAAGATGTTCCTCGTCGACACCGAGGCCGGGCGGATCATCGAGGACGACGAGATCAAGGACGAGCTCTCGGCATCGGCACCCTGGGGCGACTGGCTCGACGCCGGACGCATCAACCTGAGCGACCTGCCGGAGCGCGAGCACATCGTGCACACGCCGGCATCCGTCACCCGCCGCCAGCGGACCTTCGGGTACACCGAAGAGGAGGTGCGCATCCTCCTGCAGCCCATGGGCCAGAACGGTGCGGAGCCGCTCGGCGCGATGGGGTCGGACACCCCGATCGCAGTGCTCTCCGACCGCCCTCGGCTCCTGTTCGACTACTTCGTGCAGCAGTTCGCCCAGGTCACCAACCCGCCGCTCGACTCGATCCGCGAGGAGGTCGTCACCTCGCTGAAGCTCGGGCTCGGCCCGGAGCGCAACCTCCTCTCGTGGGGCCCCGAGCACGCCAAGCAGGTCGTCCTCGACTTCCCGGTCATCGACAACGACGAGCTCGCCAAGATCCAGCACATCGACCCGAACCCGGCGAGCCCGCTGACGACGACCGTCAAGGCGCTCTACCGCGTCGAGGACGGCTCGGCCGGACTCGAGACGCGCCTGCGCGAGATGTGTGACGAGGTCGACCAGGCGATCCTCGCCGGCTCGGAGTTCATCGTCCTGAGCGACCGTGACTCGAACTCCGACCTCGCGCCGATCCCGTCGCTGCTCTCGCTCGCCGCCGTGCACCACCACCTCATCCGCGCCGAGAACCGGATGAAGGTCGGGCTCGTCGTCGAGGCCGGCGACGTGCGCGAGGTTCACCACGTCGCGCTGCTCATCGGCTACGGCGCCTCCGCGATCAACCCGTACCTGGCCATGGAGAGCTGCGAGGACCTCGTTCGCAGCGGCCTCATCCAGGGCGTCACCCGCGAGCAGGCCGTCAAGAACGTCATCAAGGCGCTCGGCAAGGGCGTGCTCAAGATCATGTCGAAGATGGGCATCTCCACGGTGTCCTCCTACGCCGGAGCACAGGCCTTCGAGGCCGTCGGCCTGAGCCAGCAGCTCGTCGACAGCTACTTCACCGGTACGGAGACGAAGCTCGGCGGTGTCGGCATCGAGGTGATCGCCGAGGAGAACGCGAAGCGTCACCGGTACGCCTACCCCGAGGACGCCGCATCGACGGCCCACGAGCGCCTGCAGTCCGGCGGCGAGTACCAGTGGCGTCGCGACGGTTCGCCGCACCTCTTCAACCCGGAGACGGTCTTCAAGCTCCAACACGCGACCAAGACGCGCCGGTACGACATCTTCCGCGAGTACACCCACATGGTCGACTCCCAGGCGGCGCAGCTCATGACGCTCCGCGGGATGTTCACGCTCCGCGCCGGTGCCCGCCCACCCGTCCCGCTCGACGAGGTCGAGTCGGTCGCGTCGATCGTGAAGCGGTTCTCGACCGGCGCGATGAGCTACGGTTCCATCTCGCGCGAGGCGCACGAGACGCTGGCGATCGCGATGAACAGCATCGGTGCCAAGTCGAACACGGGTGAGGGCGGCGAGGACGTCGACCGTCTCCTCGACCCGACGCGCCGCAGCGCGATCAAGCAGGTCGCCTCCGGCCGGTTCGGCGTGACGAGCATGTACCTCACGCACGCCGACGACATCCAGATCAAGCTCGCCCAGGGCGCGAAGCCCGGTGAGGGCGGGCAGTTGCCGCCGACGAAGGTCTACCCGTGGGTGGCGCGGACGCGGCACGCCACGGCGGGCGTCGGGCTGATCTCGCCGCCGCCGCACCACGACATCTACTCCATCGAAGACCTCAAGCAGCTCATCTTCGACCTGAAGCGCGCGAACCCGAAAGCCCGGATCCACACCAAGCTGGTGAGCCAGTCCGGCATCGGTGCGGTGGCCGCGGGCGTCGCGAAGGCGCTCTCGGACGTCATCCTCGTCTCCGGTCACGACGGCGGAACCGGCGCGAGCCCGTTGAACTCCCTGAAGCACGCGGGCACACCGTGGGAGCTGGGCCTCGCTGAGACGCAGCAGACCCTCATGCTCAACAACATGCGCGACCGCGTCGTGGTGCAGGTCGACGGTCAGATGAAGACCGGACGCGACGTCGTCATCGGCGCCCTCCTCGGCGCCGAGGAGTTCGGCTTCGCGACGGCACCGCTCGTCGTCTCCGGGTGCGTCATGATGCGCGTGTGCCACCTCGACACCTGCCCGGTCGGCGTCGCGACGCAGAACCCGGTGCTGCGCGAGCGGTTCACCGGCAAGCCGGAGTTCGTCGTGAACTTCTTCGAGTTCATCGCCCAGGAGGTGCGCGAGTACCTCGCCGAGCTCGGGTTCCGGACGCTCGAGGAGGCGATCGGCCACAACGAACTGATCGACGCCGACCGGGCGATCGACCATTGGAAGGCGTCCGGGCTCGACCTGGCCCCGGTCCTCGTGGGTCCCGTCTTCGCCGACGACGAGCCGCGGATCAACCGCCGGCCGCAGGAGCACGAGCTCGAGAAGCACTTCGACCAGCAGCTCATCACGGCCGCCTCGAACGTGCTCGAACACGGCGGCCACTTCTCGGTCGACCTGCCCATCCGCAACACGGAGCGGGCGGTCGGCACCATGCTCGGCCACGAGGTCACCAGACGACACGGCGAGAACGGGCTCCCGGCAGGGAGCATCGACATCACCCTGCGCGGCTCGGCCGGGCAGTCCTTCGGTGCGTTCCTCCCCGGCGGCATCGCCCTGCGGCTCATCGGCGACTCGAACGACTACGTCGGCAAGGGCCTGTCCGGTGGACAGATCGTCGTCCGGCCATCCGAGCGCGCAGCCTTCGCGCCCGAGGAGAACGTGATCGCCGGCAACGTCATCGGCTACGGCGCGACCCAGGGCACCATGTTCCTGAGCGGGATCGTCGGCGAGCGGTTCCTGGTGCGCAACTCCGGCGCCACGGCGGTCGTCGAAGGCGTCGGTGACCACGCGCTCGAGTACATGACGGGTGGTCTCGCCGTCATCCTGGGTCAGACCGGCCGGAACCTCGGCGCGGGCATGTCCGGCGGCACGGCCTACGTGTTCGACCTCGAACGCGACCAGGTCAACCGCGACTCCCTCGCATCGGGGGAGCTCACCCTGTCCGAACTCGACAGTGCCGACGCCGAGATCGTCCGCGACCTCCTCGAGCGGCACGTCGTGGAGACCGGTTCTCCGCTGGCCGGCCGGCTGCTCGCCGACATCGAAGACTCACTCGCCCGGTTCGTCAAGGTCCTCCCGCGTGACTACGCGGCAGTCCTGGCGACCCGACAGACCGCACTCGACGAGGGGCTCGACCCCGACGGCGACATCGTATGGAACCGAATCCTGGAGGTGACCGGTGGCTGATCCCAAGGGATTCCTGAAGGTACCGGAGCGCGAGCTCCCGAAGCGCCGGCCCGTGCCGGTGCGCATCATGGACTGGAAAGAGGTCTACGAGCAGAGCGACCCCGCGACCGTCCGCAAGCAGGCTGGTCGCTGCATGGACTGCGGCATCCCGTTCTGCCATCAGGGCTGCCCGCTGGGCAACCTGATCCCGGAGTGGAACGACCTGATGTGGCGAGGCGAGGGACGCTCGGCCATCGAGCGGCTGCACGCCACGAACAACTTCCCGGAATTCACGGGTCGTCTCTGCCCGGCGCCGTGCGAGAGTTCGTGCGTGCTGGGCATCAACCAGCCCGCCGTGACCATCAAGCAGGTCGAGGTCTCGATCATCGATCAGGCGTTCGCCAACGGATGGGTCGAGTCCCACCCGCCGGAGCGGCTGACCGGCAAGACGGTCGCCGTCGTCGGCTCCGGGCCGGCCGGCCTCGCCGCAGCCCAGCAGCTGACGCGTGCCGGCCACACGGTCGCGGTCTACGAGCGCGACGACCGCATCGGCGGCCTGCTGCGCTACGGCATCCCCGACTTCAAGATGGAGAAGAAGCACCTCGACATCCGGCTGAAGCAGATGCAGGACGAGGGCACCCGGTTCCGCGCCGGCGTGAACATCGGGGTCGACATCAGCTGGGACGAGCTCCGCGCCCGCTACGACGCCGTCGTCATCGCCACCGGTGCCATGGTGCCGCGCGACCTCCCGATCCCCGGTCGTGACTTCTCCGGGGTCCACTTCGCGATGGAGTACCTCGTGCAGGCGAACCGCGTCGGCGCCGGCGACACGGTCTCCGACCAGATCACGGCGGAAGACAAGCACGTGGTGGTCCTCGGCGGCGGCGACACCGGTGCCGACTGCATCGGCACGGCGCACCGTCAGGGTGCCGCCTCCGTCACGAACCTCGCCATCGGCACGCAGCCGGCGGGGGAGCGGCCCGAGCACCAGCCGTGGCCCATGATGCCGACGCTCTTCGAGGTCGCGAGTGCGCACGAAGAGGGCGGCAACCGCGAGTACCTGGTGTCGACCGTCGAGTTCCTCTCCAACGAGGCCGGCGAGGTGCGGGCGATCCGCGTGGCCGAGACGGAGTTCGTCGACGGCCGTCGCGTGCCGAAGAGCGGCACCGAACGGGAGATCCCGGCCGACCTCGTCCTCCTCGCGCTCGGATTCACGGGCCCGGAGGGCGAGACCCTCGAGTCGCAGTTCCAGCTTCCCTTCACGGGGCGCGGCAACGTGGCACGGGAGCACGACTACCAGACCAACCAGCCCGGCGTGTTCGTCGCCGGCGACGCCGGCCGTGGCCAGTCGCTCATCGTCTGGGCGATCGCCGAGGGCCGCGCTGCGGCGTCGGCCGTCGACCAGTACCTCGAGGGCGAGACCCAGCTTCCCTTCCCGGTCCGTCCCACGGACCAGCCCATCTCCCTCTAGGCTTTCAGGCGGACGACAAGCGTCGGACGCATCATGCCGAGCAGTGAGTACCGAAGCGCCTCGTGCGCAGAAACCATGGAGAACACACACACATGAGACGAGCCAAGATCGTCGCAACGCTGGGGCCTGCAGTCTCCAGCTATGAGAACATCCGGGCCATCATCGATGCGGGGGTCGATGTCACCCGGATGAACCTGAGCCACGGCAGCTACGACGTGCACGAGGCCATCTACGCCAACGTGCGCAAGGCCACCGAGGACTCCGGCCGTGCCGTCGCCGTCCTGGTCGACCTGCAGGGCCCGAAGATCCGCCTCGGCAAGTTCGAGGGCGGCCCGTACGACCTCGCCGTCGGCGACATCTTCAAGATCACCATCGAGGACATCCTCGGTACCAAGGAGATCTCCTCGACCACGTTCAAGGGCCTGCCCCAGGACGTCAAGCCGGGCGACTTCCTCCTGATCGACGACGGCAAGGTCAAGGTCGAGGTCGTTGAAGCGGACGACACCGTCGTGACCACTCGCGTCATCGTCGCCGGCCCCGTGTCGAACAACAAGGGCATCAACCTCCCCGGTGTCGCCGTCAACGTCCCCGCGCTCAGCGAGAAGGACGAAGCGGACCTCCGATGGGGACTGCGTCTCGGCGCCGACCTCATCGCCCTGTCCTTCGTGCGCGACGCGGCCGACATCGACCGCGTCCACGAGATCATGGCGGAGGAGGGCCGTAAGGTCCCCGTGATCGCCAAGATCGAGAAGCCGCAGGCCGTCGAGAACCTCGAGAGCATCGTCGAGGCGTTCGACGCGATCATGGTCGCCCGTGGCGACCTCGGTGTCGAGCTCCCGCTCGAGGCCGTCCCGATCGTGCAGAAGCGCGCGGTGGAGCTCGCCCGTCGCATGGCGAAGCCGGTCATCGTCGCGACGCAGATGCTCGAGTCGATGATCTCCAGCCCCATCCCGACCCGCGCGGAGACCTCCGACGTCGCGAACGCGGTGCTCGACGGTGCTGACGCGGTCATGCTCAGTGGCGAGACGAGTGTCGGCGCCTACCCGGTGATCACGGTCCAGACCATGGCCCGGATCGTCGAGTCGACCGAGATCCACGGTCTCGACCGCGTTCCGCCGCTCGGCACGAAGCCGCGCACCCAGGCCGGAGCGATCACGTTGGCGGCCGTCGAGGTGGCGGACTTCGTCGAGGCGAAGTTCCTCTGCGTCTTCACGGAGTCGGGGGAGTCGGTCCGCCGCATGGCCCGTCTCCGCAACCGGATCCCGATCCTGGCGTTCACGCCCGACCCGGCCATCCGTCGTCGGATGGCGCTGAACTGGGGCGTCGAGTCCTTCGTCGTCGAGCGCGTGACGCACACCGACCAGATGGTCGCCCAGGTGGACGAGGTCCTCGTCGCCACGGGCAAGGCCGCCGTCGGTGAGCCGGTCATCATCATCTCCGGTTCCCCTCCCGGCATCCCCGGGACGACGAACGACATCCGCGTCCACAAGGTGGGCGACGTCCTCTAGTCGTCGACAGCAGCGAAGGCCGTGGTCCTCCCGTACGGGGACCACGGCCTTCGTCGTCCGCCGGGGGTGCGGTGGCACCGCGATTCCGGACGCCGTGGGTCTAGCCTGATCCCCATGAACCGTTCCGTCCTCGTCGACGACACACTCCGCAGCGCAGTGGGCCTGGAGCCGGGAGGCGTCGACCGTGAGGCGACCGGTGCGGCGGGACTCCTGGCCTCCCGATTCGCCGTCCTGGAGCTCGCCGCGGTCGCCGTCGGCGCCGTGGAGGATGCCGCCGACCGACTCCGCATCGCCCTCGGGTACGAGCCGTTGCACACGGCTCTCGACCTCGAGCGGATCGCCGCGGCCTACCAGAGCGACCGCCTGTTGCGGATCGACGGAGCAGCCGTGGACGCGTTCGCGCCACTGTCCGGCTTCTTCGCCGCGGCAGACGGCTGGGTGCGCACGCACGCGAACTACCCGCACCATCGCCGCCGCCTGAGCGCCATGCTCGGGATCGGCGACGAGGCCACCCGCGCAGAGCTCGCCTCGGCGATCGCCTCCCGCTCGGCTCTCGACTTGGAATCGGAGGCCGCGGGAGTCGGCGCACTCCTCGTCGCCGTCCGGAGCGCTGCCGAGTGGTCGTCCACACCACAGGCCGCCGTCGGTGATGGACCGCTCGTCAGGCGTCATGGCGGCTCCGTCGGCTCGGCGATCGCCTCGTGGGTGCGGCCGACGAGGAGACACCCCTTGCGCGGCCTCCGCGTCCTCGACCTGACGCGGGTGATCGCCGGTCCGGTGTCCACGAGGACCCTCGCGCTCCTCGGCGCGGACGTCCTGCGCGTGGATCCACCGCAGGTCCCCGAGATCCCGTGGCAGCACACCGACAGCGGCCAGGGGAAGCGGACGGCGACCCTCGACGCGTCGACACCGCGCGGCCTCGCGACACTGCAGACGCTGAGCGACGAGGCCGACATCCTGGTGACGGGATACCGGCCACACGCCCTCGAGCGCCTCGGTCTGCGAGGTCGCGACGGTCTGGTCACCGGCTCCGTCGACGCCTGGGGGACGACGGGGCCCTGGGGTGATCGACGCGGTTTCGACAGCCTGGTCCAGGCCGCCACGGGCATCGCGCTGGTCGAAGGGGAGGACGGCGCCCCGGGTGCCCTGCCGGCTCAGGCGCTCGACCACAGCGCGGGATACCTGCTGGCGGCGGCCATCGTCGACGACGTGGCGGCGGTCGTCGGCGGCGGTGATGCCGGCCGGTCGTCGGTGTCGCTCGCGCGCGTCGGTGCGGCGCTCCAGCGACTGCCACGATCCGGGGAACGCCCGCCGTCCGATCTCCCGGGAGCGCGGTGCCTGGTGACCCACGGTGCGGTGACGACGGCCCGCCCCGCGCTCAGCGCCTTCGACGACCACGCGTCCCCGGCGGCGGTCCTGGGGAGCGCCGAACCGCAGTGGACCCCGCGCAGCTGATCCCGGCACACTCCGCACCGGGAGATGACCGCCGTCCGGTCGCTCGCCTACCCTGGAGGTATGCGCCTCATCCTCATCAGACACGGTCAGACCTCGTCCAACGTCGCCGGCCTGCTCGACACCGCGATCCCCGGGGCCGTCCTCACCGAACTCGGCGAGACGCAGGCGGCCGCCCTCCCCAAAGCGCTCGTGGGGGAGCGGATCGACGCGGTCTACGCCTCCACCGCGGTGCGGGCGCAACAGACCGCCGCACCCGTCGCCGAAGTCAGTGGGCTTCCCGTGACCGTCCGTGACGGACTCCGGGAGATCAGCGCCGGCGACAACGAGATGCTCGGGTCGCCCGAGGCCGTCCAGGTCTACATCGACACCATCGTGGCGTGGGCGATGGGCGACCTCGACACCCGGATGCCGGGCGGCGAGAACGGCCACGAGGTGTTCGCGCGCTTCGACGCCGTGATCGAGGAGCTCGAGGGCTTCGGACTGGAGAGCGTGGTGGTCGTGAGCCACGGAGCGATGCTCCGGTCCTGGCTCGGGCTGCGCGGGGCGAACGTCGACGGACACTTCATCGGCACGCACCCCATCACGAACACGGGCGTCATCATCGTCGACGGGGACACGACGACCGGTTGGCGGGTCGACACCTGGACGGGCGACGCCGTCGGCGGACCGGAGCTGACGACGGAGGCCGACGGTCCGGCCGCCGCCGTCGAGCGCGGCTTCTGATCAGTTCGCGCCGTCAGCCGAGGTCGCGCCGTCCGTGAGGAACGGTCCGGGCTCTTCGCCGGGCTGACCCGGCAGTGAGCCGACGAGACGGTCGAGCTCAGCGGCGTCGACGTCGATGCCCTGGTCGCTGAGACGGTCCGCCAGCGCTGCCCGGACGTCGAGGTCCGGGGTGAGGGACCGGTCTGCTGCGACCTGCACCAGGATGCCCTGGAGCCGGTCGTCGGTGCTGGCGTCGTGGACGTCCTGGCGCGGGTCGGTGTGCTCTGCGGTCATGGTGTCGGGTCCCATCGTGTCGGACGACGTGAGGTACGCCGTGCTCTCGACGGTACGCTACGGCGTCGCCGACACCTCCCGCAGGGGCTTGACGATCGAGGGCGATTCACGAATCGTCGGAGCCTGAACTGGCTGGGGAGAGTACCGGTGGTGGGACTCGAACCCACACGTCTTTCGACAAAGCATGTTGAGTGCGCCCGGAGGGCTTTCTCACTCATCGCGGTACCGGTGGTGGGACTCGAACCCACACGTCTTTCGACAAAGCATTTTGAGTGCTCCGCGTCTGCCATTCCGCCACACCGGCGCGTCCGCCGCACGGCGAACAGCAACCTGCATCAGAGTACCGTAGGATTTGAGGGTGACCGAGCAAGAGACCCCTCCCGCAGCCCCACGGCGCGTCGTCGTCGCTGAGGACGAATCCCTCATCCGCCTCGACATCGTCGAGATCCTCCGCGACAACGGTTTCGAGGTCGTCGGCGAGGCCGGCGACGGCGAGACCGCTGTCGCCCTCGCGACGGAACTCCGTCCGGATCTCGTGATCATGGACGTCAAGATGCCTCAGCTCGACGGCATCTCCGCGGCCGAGCGCATCGGTAAGGCGCACATCGCCCCGGTGGTCCTCCTCACGGCCTTCAGCCAGAAGGAGCTCGTCGAGCGGGCGAGCGAGGCAGGCGCCCTCGCCTACGTCGTGAAGCCGTTCACGCCGAACGACCTGCTTCCCGCGATCGAGATCGCCCTCTCGCGCTACCAGCAGATCATCACCCTCGAGGCCGAGGTCGCCGACATGGTCGAGCGCTTCGAGACCCGCAAGCTCGTCGACCGGGCGAAGGGCCTCCTCAACGAGAAGATGGGCCTCACCGAGCCCGAGGCGTTCCGCTGGATCCAGAAGGCCTCCATGGACCGTCGCCTCACCATGCACGATGTCGCGCAGGCCATCATCGAGCAGCTCAGCGCCAAGAAGTAGCGCTCCTCCCTCGTCGCAAGAGCGGCCCGTCCCCTCGGGGGCGGGCCGCTCTGCTGTGTCCGGTGCCGGGCTCGTCAGCCGGTCGGTGCGTCCTTGATGAGGTTCGTGATGCGGATCGTGGAGCACCGTCGTCCCTGCTCGTCGCTGACGGCGATCTCGTGCACGGTGAGCGAGCGACCGAGGTGGATCGGGGTGCAGACACCCGTCACGAGGCCCTCGGTGGCGGACCTGGTGTGCGTCGCGTTGATGTCGATGCCGACCGCGAGTTTGCCCGGGCCCGCGAAGAGGTTGGCGGCCATCGAGCCGAGGGACTCGCCGAGCACGACGTACGCCCCACCGTGCAGCAGCATCGCGGGTTGGGTGTTGCCCTCGACGGGCATGGTGGCGACGGATCGCTGCACCGTGAACTCCGTGAACTCGATGCCCATCTTGGCGGCGAGTGCGCCGCTGCCCCTCGTCCGCAGGAACTCGAGTGCGTCGTCGGTCTCGTTCGTCATGTCCACCTTCGGATCGGGCCTGAGCCGTGTCGGCACCGGCTTGTAGGCTGGGCGCGTGTCGGAATCAGAAAAGCCTACCCTCCTCGTCGTCGACGGCCACTCGCTCGCATTCCGGGCGTTCTACGCCCTGCCGGTCGACAGCTTCCAAACCCGCGACGGTCAGCACACGAACGCCATCCACGGCTTCATCTCCATGCTGATCAGCCTGCTCAAGAACGAGAACCCGAGCCACATCGCCGTGGCGTTCGACATCTCGCGCCGTTCCTTCCGCACCCGCGAGTACCCCGAGTACAAGGGCACGCGCGGTGAGACCCCGGTGGAGTTCAAGGGGCAGGTGCCGCTGCTCGAAGAAGCGCTCAAGGCGATGAACATCACGACGATCAGCAAAGAGGACTACGAGGCCGACGACATCCTCGCCACCCTCGCCAAGCAGGGCGCTGAGGACGGCTTCCGCGTGCTCGTCGTCTCCGGCGACCGCGACACCATCCAGCTCGTCACCGACGACGTCACCCTGCTGTACCCGTCGAGCCAGGGCGTCTCCGCGCTCACCCGGTACGACGGAGCCAAGGTCTTCGAGCGCTACGGCATCCGGCCGGAGCAGTACCCGGAGATCGCGGCGCTCGTCGGTGAGACGAGCGACAACCTCCCGGGCATCCCGAAGGTCGGCGAGAAGACCGCCGTGAAGTGGCTCAACCAGTTCGGCTCCCTCGAGCAGATCCTCGAGCGCGCCGACGAGATCACCGGCAAGGTGGGGGAGAGCCTCCGCGAGCACAAGGAGAACGCGGTCCGCAACCGCCGCCTCAACCGGCTCCTCACCGACGTCGAACTGCCTGTCGGACCGAAGGACCTCGAACGCCGACCGATCGACGCGGACGCGGTGGCGGCCGTCTTCGGGCGGCTCGAGTTCCGCACGCTGCTCGATCGGGTCCTCAAACTCGACGGACTCGAGGCCAACACGGATGTGTCCGCACCGCAGGCGGGCGGCGTGGTCATGCCGCCGCAGAAGGAGCTGCTCGACGAAGAGCTCGAGGCGTGGATCACCCGTGCCGTCGCCGCACATCCCGCCGGGATCGGTCTCCACCTCGACCTCGACGGAGGCCTGCCGGTCGCAGCCGGCCTCGCGACGCCCACGGAGATCGTCTCGCTCGCCTGGCGTCCCGGCGAAGCCGACTACGCCCCGCTCGATGCGTGGTTGGCGAGCGACGCCCCGAAGATCATGCACGACGCCAAGCCACAGCTCCAGGCGGTCACGCGCGCCGGCCTGACGGTCGGCGGACTCGGCTACGACACCGCGGTCGCCGGCTGGCTCCTGCGTCCGAGCGGCGGCGACAAGACCATCGCCGACCTCATCACGCGCTATCTCGACGAGACGATGCCCGTCGCCGACCCGAACCAGCTCGTCCCCGAGACCGACCCCGTGGGTGCCGGCGGCACCGCCTGGTACGCCCTCCGGGTCGCCGAGGCGACCCGCAGGGCGCTCGACGCCGGGTCGCTCGGCGTACTGCTCGACATGGAACTGCCGGTCCTCCAGGTGCTGGCCCACATGGAGCTGACCGGCGTGACGGTCGACCACGACATCCTGAGCGGCCTGTCCGAGCAGCTCGGGAACCGGGCAGCAGAGCTCGCGAGCAACGCGTATGAGCAGATCGGCCGCGAGGTCAACCTCGGATCACCGAAGCAGCTGCAGGAGGTCCTCTTCGACCAGCTCGCCATGCCGAAGACACGCGCCAACAAGACGGGCTTCTCGACGGACGCCGGCGCCCTGGCCGATCTCCAGGAGAAGAGCCCGCACCCGTTCCTGGGGCTCCTCCTCGAGCACCGTGATGCGACGAAGCTCCGCCAGATCGTCGAGACGCTCGACAAGGCGATCACGCCCGACGGCCGTATCCACACGACGTACGTGCAGATCGGGACCAGCACCGGTCGGATCTCCTCGACCGACCCGAACCTGCAGAACATCCCCGTGCGCACCGAGGAAGGACGCCGCATCCGCGCCGCCTTCCAAGCCGGCTCCGGGTACGAGACCCTGCTGACCGCCGACTACTCGCAGATCGAGATGCGGATCATGGCGCACCTCTCCGGCGATGCCGGCCTCATCGAGGCGTTCAAGTCCGGCGAGGATCTCCACCGCTTCGTCGGCGCGCGCATCTTCGGCGTCGCCGCCGAGGACGTGACCCCCGCGATGCGCAACAAGGTCAAGGCGATGTCGTACGGACTCGCCTACGGTCTGAGCGCGTTCGGGCTCTCGAAGCAGCTGCGGATCTCGAGCGCTGAGGCGAAGCAGCTCATGGTCGACTACTTCGAGCGCTTCGGTGCGGTCCGTGACTACCTGCGCAACGTCGTCGAGCAGGCGAAACTCGACGGCTACACCGAGACGATCTTCGGTCGTCGCAGGCTCTTCCCCGAGCTCTCGAGCCCCAACCGACTGGTCAGGGAGAACGCCGAACGCCAGGCGCTGAACGCCCCGATCCAGGGTTCGGCCGCCGACATCATGAAACGCGCCATGATCGGCATCGAGTCCGAGCTGCGCTCTGAATCCCTCAGCTCGCAGATGATGCTGCAGGTGCACGACGAACTGATCTTCGAGGTCGCCGAGGGGGAGTGGGACGCCCTGGAGCGCATCGTCCGAGCGCAGATGGCCGGTGCCGCCGAGCTGTCGGTACCCCTGGAGGTCCAGATCGGCCGCGGGCACGATTGGGACGCCGCAGCCCACTGAGCGCCCTGCGGGTCCGCACCCGGGCGTCGGGCGGGTGCGGACTAGGCTCGACGTCATGTCCCACGAAGAACCTCGTCAGAGCACACCGATCGACGCCATCGCCGAGAGCTGGGTGGAGACCCTCGTCCAGCTGAAACCGGAGGTCGGCACCTACATCGGCCGCACGGACGTCGGCGGGCGGTACGGCGATTACTCGCCTGCCGGCCACGAGGCCTACATCGAAGCGGCATCGCGCACGCTTCGCGAGCTGCGGTCGGCCGCACCGGTCGACGCTGTCGACCGCGTCACCCAGACCGACCTCTCGGCGGAGCTGGAACTCGACCTCGCCTCGTCGGAGGCCGGTCTCCAGTACCGCGACCTCAACGTGATCGCGTCGCCGTCGCAGGAGCTGCGCGACGTCTTCGACCTGATGCCGACCGCGACGGTCGAGGACTGGAGCACCATCCGGACCCGCCTCGGCGCGTTGCCGGACGCGGTCGACGGGTACATCGAGACCCTGCGCGAGGGCATCGCCCGGGGGATCACCCCGGCACGCCGCCAGGTGGCCGAGGTGTACGAGCAGGTCCTCCGCACCGGCGCCGACGACGGGTTCTTCATCGGCTTCGCCGCCAACGCCGGACCGGCGGACGGTCAGCTCCCGGCGTCCCTCGCCGCCGAACTCTCGACGGGTGCCGGCGCCGCAGCCGTCGCCTACAACCGTCTGGCGGACTTCCTCGCGCACGAACTGCTGCCTGCTGCGACCCAGGAGGACGCCATCGGCCGCGAGCTCTACGCACTGCAGTCCCGCCGATTCCTCGGCGCGACGGTCGACCTCGACGAGAGCTACGAATGGGGCATCGAGGAGCTGGCGCGCATGGTGTCGGAGCAGGAGGCGATCGCGAATGAGATCCTCCCCGGCGCGTCCGTCGAGGAGGCGGTCGCCTTCCTCGAACAGGATCCGGCGCGCAAGCTGCACGGCACCGACGCGCTCCAGCGATGGATGCAGGAGACGAGTGACCGTGCGGTCGAGGAGCTGGGGCGCACGCACTTCGACATCCCGCAGGAGATCCGCGCGCTCGAGTGCATGATCGCGCCGACGCAGGAGGGCGGGATCTACTACACCGGCCCGACGGACGACTTCTCACGCCCTGGCCGCATGTGGTGGTCCGTCCCCGCCGGCGTCACCGAGTTCGACACGTGGCGCGAGCTCACGACCGTCTACCACGAGGGTGTGCCAGGACATCACCTGCAGATCGGGCAGGCCGTCGTCAACCGGAACACGCTCAACCTCTGGCGTCGACAGCTCGCCGGTACCTCCGGCCACGCCGAGGGCTGGGCCCTCTACGCCGAGCGCCTGATGGAGCAGCTCGGATACCTCGACGACCCGGCGGACCGTCTGGGCATGCTCGACGGTCAGCGGATGCGCGCGGCCCGCGTCGTCCTCGACATCGGTGTGCACCTCGGCAAGCCGCTGCCGGACGGCAGCGGGACCTGGACCGCCGAGTACGCCTTCGACTTCATGGGTCGCAACGTCAACATGTCGCCGGAGTTCGTCCGGTTCGAGGTCAACCGGTACCTCGGTTGGCCCGGCCAGGCGCCGTCGTACAAGATCGGCCAGCGCATCTGGGAACAGCTCCGCGACGACGCGGCCCGCCGCGCCGGGGACGCCTTCGACATCAAAGACTTCCACCGTCGGGCACTGGACCTCGGTGGCGTCGGGCTCGACACGCTGCGGTCGGCGATGCTCGGATGACGGCCGAACGGATCGTCGTCGCCGGCGCGTCCGGGTTCATCGGGCGTCGTCTGGTCGAGTCGTTCCGGGCCGACGGCGCCACCGTCTCCGTCATCGGGCGCGGTGCCGCCGACGCGCGGTGGGGTGACCACGCGGGCATCGCCCGGCTGGTCGACGGCGCGGACCTCTTGGTCAACCTCGCCGGGAAGAGCGTGAACTGTCGCTACACCCCGTCGAATCGTGCCGAGATCCTTCGGTCCCGCGTGGACACGACGACCGAGCTGGCGCGGGCGGTGCGTGCAGCCGCTGCGCCTCCGCCGCTCTGGATCAATTCGTCGACCGCCACGATCTACCGCCATGCCGACGACCGCCCGATGACGGAGGCCGACGGTGAGATCGGTTCCGGGTTCTCCGTCGACGTCGCGACCGCCTGGGAGCAGGCGTTCTTCGCGGACGAGCTGCCCGGGACACGACGGGTCGCCCTCCGCATCGCGATCGTCCTGGGCGACGGCGGAGCACTCACCCCGCTCAAGTGGTTGGCGCGCCTCGGCCTCGGCGGACCCCAACTGGACGGTCACTGGCCCCGTTCCCGATCGCGTCGTGCCGCCGGCACGGATCACCGCTTCGGGACGCCGGGCGGGCGGCAGCGGTTCAGCTGGATCCATCTGGACGACGTCGTCGGCATCGTCCGGTTCCTCCGTGGCCATCCCGAACTCGACGGCGTCGTCAACGTGACGTCCCCGAACCCCACCGACAACCGCGGATTCATGCGGACCGTGCGGTACGTGCTCGGGATGCCGGTCGGCCTCCCCGCACCCCGCTGGTTGCTGGAGATCGGGATGTCCATCCTGCGTACCGAGAGCGAGCTGGTCCTGAAGAGTCGCTGGGCGATGCCGGAGCGGTTGCTGCAGGCGGGCTACCGGTTCGAGCACCCGACGCTCGATCCAGCGCTGCGGGACATCCTCTCCGACCGTGGCTTGCCTGCACACCCGGAAAATCGCTAGACTGGACTGTCACAATTGTGACGTCCTATCCGCCTGCCCGTCTCGCAGAGCGACACCGATCCCCGGATCGGTTCACACAACAGCATCGCTTCGATCAACGTCCGTGGTCATCCACGGGTCCGGGGCCGTGCGCGAGGCCGGCCTGAATCATTGTCCACCTGGAGCAATTACTACATGACAAGCGCAACGACCGCCCCCAAGCAGGTCGCAATCAACGACATCGGATCTGCTGAGGACTTCCTCGCAGCGGTCGAAAAGACTCTGAAGTTCTTCAACGACGGCGACCTCATCGAGGGCACCGTCGTGAAGATCGACCGCGACGAGGTCCTCCTCGACGTCGGCTACAAGACCGAGGGTGTCATCCCCTCGCGTGAACTCTCCATCAAGCACGACGTCGACCCCTCCGAGGTCGTCAACGTCGGCGACACGATCGAGGCTCTCGTTCTCCAGAAGGAGGACAAGGAAGGCCGTCTGATCCTGTCGAAGAAGCGCGCGCAGTACGAGCGTGCTTGGGGCGACGTGGAGAAGATCAAGGAATCCGACGGCGTCGTCACCGGTTCGGTCATCGAGGTCGTCAAGGGCGGCCTCATCGTCGACATCGGCCTCCGTGGCTTCCTCCCGGCTTCGCTCATCGAGCTGCGCCGCGTCCGCGACCTCACGCCGTACCTCGGCCAGGAGATCGAGGCGAAGATCCTCGAGCTCGACAAGAACCGCAACAACGTGGTCCTGTCGCGCCGTGCGCTCCTCGAGCAGACGCAGTCCGAGAGCCGCACCACCTTCCTCAACAACCTCCAGAAGGGACAGGTCCGCAAGGGCGTCGTCTCCTCGATCGTCAACTTCGGCGCGTTCGTCGACCTCGGCGGCGTCGACGGTCTCGTCCACGTCTCCGAGCTCAGCTGGAAGCACATCGAGCACGCCAGCGAGGTCGTCGAGGTCGGTCAGGAAGTCACCGTCGAGATCCTCGAGGTCGACCTGGACCGCGAGCGCGTCTCGCTGTCGCTCAAGGCGACCCAGGAGGACCCGTGGCAGGTCTTCGCCCGCACCCACGCCATCGGCCAGGTTGCACCAGGTAAGGTCACCAAGCTCGTCCCGTTCGGTGCGTTCGTCCGCGTCGCAGACGGCATCGAGGGCCTCGTGCACATCTCGGAGCTCTCCGGCAAGCACGTCGAGCTCGCCGAGCAGGTCGTGTCGGTCGGCGAAGAGGTCTTCGTCAAGGTCATCGACATCGACCTCGAGCGTCGCCGCATCTCGCTGAGCCTCAAGCAGGCCAACGAGGGTGTCGACCCCGAGGGCACCGAGTTCGACCCGGCCCTCTACGGCATGCTCACGGAGTACGACGAACTCGGGAACTACAAGTACCCCGAGGGCTTCGACGCCGAGACGCAGGAGTGGAAGGAAGGCTTCGACGCCGAGCGCGAGAAGTGGGAGCAGGACTACGCTGCCGCCCAGGCTCGTTGGGAAGCGCACAAGAAGCAGGTCGCTGCCGCAGCCGTCGAAGAGGCCAACCAGGCTTCCTCCTCGACCGCGTCCTCGTCGGCCGGTTCCTCGTTCTCGAGCGACTCCGCCGGCGGCGGCACGCTCGCTGACGACGAGTCCCTCGCGGCCCTCCGCGAGAAGCTCTCGAGCAACTAGTCCCACCAGCACCGACCAGCGTCGGTGTCCAGCAGGGGGTCGCCTTCGGGCGGCCCCCTGCTGCGTTGTGCGAGGGGCGCTCGTCGAAGGCGCTGCACGCTCCGCGGGTACGCTGGCTGACATGTACCTCATCGGCCTCACCGGCGGGATCGCCTCCGGCAAATCGACCATCGCGGCCCGGCTCGCTGAACACGGCGCCGTCGTCATCGACGCGGACGTCCTCTCACGAGAGGCCGTCGAGCCGGGGACCCCGGGACTGGCCGCCATCGCGAAGCGCTTCGGTGCCGACGTGATCGGGCCCGACGGAGCACTCGACCGCGCTGCGCTCGGCTCCATCGTCTTCGCCGACGACCAGGCGCGGGCCGACCTCAACGCCATCGTGCACCCGGAGGTCAAGCGGCGTTCACAGGCCCGGATCGCCGAAGCCTCGAGCGACCCCGGTGCCGTCGTCGTCTACGACGTCCCGCTGCTCGTCGAGACCGGCCGCGCAGACGAGTTCGACCTCGTGGTCGTCGCCGCAGCTCCGGAGGGGGAGCGCGCCCGTCGGCTCGTCGACATCCGCGGGCTCGACCGGGGCGAGGCGGAACGACGGATCGCGGCCCAGGCGACCGAGGAGCAGCGCGCCGCCGTCGCCGACGTGGTGATCGACACCGCCGGCTCGCTCGAGTACACCCTCAGCCAGGTCGACGCGGTCTGGCACCGCGCCGCCGCGGCCGCTGTACCGGCGCCCGACCGTCAGGACGGCGTCTGAGCGCTTCGCCCGCTCCGCTGTGGGCGAAGCGGGGCAGTGGTGTCGGTGGTCCTCCGTAGACTCGGAGCATGGAACCAACACGCGCCGTCCGCCCCTTCGAGGTGATCAGCGAGTACGAGCCGAGCGGCGATCAGCCCGCCGCCATCGAGCAGCTGTCCGGGCGCATCAACGCCGGCGAGACCGACGTCGTCCTGTTGGGCGCCACGGGTACCGGTAAGTCCGCGACGACCGCCTGGCTCATCGAAGCCGTCCAGCGCCCGACGCTCGTCCTGGCGCACAACAAGACGCTCGCGGCCCAGCTGGCGAACGAGTTCCGCGAGCTCATGCCGAACAACGCGGTCGAGTACTTCGTCTCCTACTACGACTACTACCAGCCCGAGGCGTACGTCCCACAGACCGACACCTTCATCGAGAAGGACTCGTCGATCAACGCCGAGGTCGAGCGACTGCGGCACTCGACCACCAACTCGCTGCTGAGCCGTCGCGACGTCATCGTCGTGTCGACCGTGTCGTGCATCTACGGTCTCGGTGCGGCGGAGGAGTACCTGGAGGCGATGGCCGCGCTGCAGATCGGTCAGAACATCGGGCGCGACCGCCTCATCCGCAAGTTCGTCGGCATGCAGTACAACCGCAACGACGTCGACTTCTCGCGCGGCAACTTCCGTGTGCGCGGCGACACCATCGAGATCATCCCGGTCTACGAGGAGCTCGCGATCCGCATCGAATTCTTCGGCGACGAGATCGAGGCCCTCTACGCCCTGCACCCGCTCACCGGCGACGTCGTGAAGAAGCTCGACGCGGTGTCGGTGTTCCCGGCCTCCCACTACGCCGCCAGCCCGCAGACGATCCAGCGCGCCATCGGCACCATCCAGGAGGAGCTGGCGGAGCGGCTCCAGTCGCTCGAACGCGAGGGCAAGCTCCTCGAGGCGCAGCGGCTCCGCATGCGGACCACTTTCGACCTCGAGATGATGCAGCAGATCGGCTTCTGCTCCGGCATCGAGAACTACTCGCGCCACATCGACGGTCGCTCGGCCGGTGAGGCACCGAACTGCCTCCTCGACTACTTCCCCGACGACTTCCTCACCGTCATCGACGAGTCGCATGTCACCGTCCCGCAGATCGGCGCGATGTTCGAGGGCGACGCCTCCCGCAAGCGCACCCTCGTCGAGCACGGGTTCCGACTCCCGAGCGCGATGGACAACCGCCCGCTCCGGTGGGACGAGTTCAAGAACCGCGTCGGCCAGACGGTGTACCTCTCGGCGACGCCGGGCAAGTACGAGATGGGCATCGCGGACGGCATCGTCGAGCAGATCATCCGCCCGACCGGCCTCGTCGACCCGGCGATCATCGTCAAGCCCTCCAACGGCCAGATCGACGACCTCCTCGAGGAGATCCGGGTCCGCGCCGAGCGCGACGAACGCGTCCTCGTCACCACCCTCACCAAGAAGATGGCGGAGGAGCTCACCGACTTCCTGACCGAGGCCGGCGTGCGCGTCCGCTACCTGCACTCCGACGTCGACACCCTCCGGCGGGTCGAGCTGTTGAGCGAACTCCGGCAGGGCGTCTACGACGTCCTCATCGGCATCAACCTGCTGCGCGAGGGGCTCGACCTCCCGGAGGTCTCGCTCGTGGCGATCCTCGACGCCGACAAGGAGGGCTTCCTCCGCTCGTCGACCTCGCTCATCCAGACCATCGGTCGTGCCGCCCGCAACGTGTCCGGCGAGGTCCACATGTACGCCGACGTCCTGACCGACTCGATGAAGCGCGCGATCGAGGAGACGGACCGTCGCCGCGAGAAGCAGGTCGCCTACAACGAGGAGCGCGGGATCGATCCGCAGCCGCTGCGCAAGCGGATCGCCGACATCACCGAGGCGCTCGCCCGTGAGGGCGCAGACACCGCGGCGCTGCTCGCCGGACGCGACAACGGCAAGAAGAAGAGCCCGACGCCGAACCTGCGTCGGGAGGGCATCGCCGCCGAGGGCGCGAACGACCTCGAGTCGATCATCGCGGACCTCAACGCCCAGATGCTGGCCGCCGCGGCGGAGCTCAAGTTCGAACTCGCCGGCCGTCTCCGCGACGAGGTCTCCGAACTCAAGCAGGAACTTCGACAGATGGCCAAGGCCGGGCACATCTAGTCCGGCGCTTCGCTGAGAGCGCAGTACCACAGACACCGCTCGGGAGTCCGGTGTCGGTGGTGCTGCGTAGACTCGAAGGGTGTCAATTGCCAAGGTAGATCACCACTCCACGCTCAGCGTCCGCGGTGCCCGCGTCCACAATCTTCAGAACGTCGACCTCGAGATCCCGCGCGACTCGCTCGTCGTCTTCACGGGTCTCTCGGGCTCGGGGAAGTCCTCACTCGCCTTCGACACGATCTTCGCCGAGGGCCAGCGACGCTACGTCGAGTCGCTCTCGGCGTACGCCCGCCAGTTCCTCGGTCAGGTCGACCGCCCGGACGTCGACTTCATCGAGGGCCTGAGCCCCGCGGTCTCGATCGACCAGAAGTCCACGAACCGCAACCCCCGGTCGACCGTCGGGACGATCACCGAGGTCTACGACTACATGCGGCTGCTCTGGGCGCGCATCGGCGTCCCGCACTGCCCGGTCTGCGGCGAGGTCATCCAGCGCCAGACGGTGCAGCAGATCGCCGACCAGCTGATGGAGCTCGAGGAGCGACGCCGCTACCAGATCGTCGCCCCCGTCGTGAGCCAGAAGAAGGGCGAGTTCGTCGACCTCTTCAAGGAGCTCTCGGCCAAGGGCTTCGCGCGCGCCATCGTCGACGGCGAGGCGATCCAGCTCGCGGAACCGCCGACCCTCAAGAAGCAGGTCAAGCACGACATCGCGGTCGTCGTCGACCGCCTCATCGCCGGGCCCGAGATCCTCGGTCGCCTGACCGACTCCCTCGAGACGGCACTGCAGCTCACCGACGGCCTCGTGACGATCAACTTCGTCGACGAAGAGGGCGACGACGCCTGGCGCACCTTCTCCGAGAAGCTCTCCTGCCCGAACAACCACCCGTTGCAGCTGACCGAGATCGAGCCGCGGACGTTCTCGTTCAACGCACCGTTCGGTGCCTGCCCGGAGTGCTCGGGCCTCGGCACGCGCATGTCGGTCGACGCGGAGCTGCTCCTCGGCGACGAGGAACTCAGCATCAACGAGGGCGTCATCGTCCCGTGGACCACCCAGGGCAAGGGGCTCTACCAGTACTACGAGAAGCTGCTCGACGGGCTGGCCCGCGACCTCGACTTCTCGCTCGACACCCCCTGGCGAGACCTGCCTTCCAAGGTCCAGGAGGCGGTGCTCCGCGGCGACAACTTCAAGGTCAAGGTCAAGTGGAAGAACCGCTTCGGCCGCGAGATGAGCTACTCCTCGGGCTTCGAGGGCGTCATCCCGTACATCGAGCGTCAGTACCTCCAGGCCGACACCGACAGCCAGCGCGTGCGCTGGTCCGAGTACCTGCGCGAAGTCCCGTGCCAGGTCTGCGGCGGTCGTCGCCTGAAGCCGGAGGTCCTCTCCGTCCTGATCCACGACCACAACATCGCCGAGGTCGCCGAGCTGAGCCTCTCCGACGCCCGCGCGTTCATGGACCGCCTCGAGCTGAGCGACCGCGAGGCCCACATCGCCGCGCAGGTGCTGCGCGAGATCAAGGTCCGACTCGACTTCCTCATCCAGGTCGGACTCAACTACCTCGATCTGGCCCGGACCGCCGGCTCCCTCTCGGGCGGCGAGGCGCAGCGCATCCGCCTCGCGACGCAGATCGGCTCGGGACTCACCGGCGTGCTCTACGTCCTCGACGAACCGAGCATCGGCCTGCACCAGCGCGACAACCGCCGCCTCATCGAGACCCTCGTGGCCCTGCGCGACCTCGGCAACACGCTGATCGTCGTTGAACACGACGAGGACACCATCCGCACCGCCGACTGGATCGTCGACATCGGTCCCGGCGCGGGCGTCAACGGCGGCCGCGTCGTGCACTCCGGGTCGTACGAGGCGCTCGAGGCCAACACCGAGTCCCTCACCGGCGACTACCTCTCCGGCCGCAAGGCCATCGAGATCCCGGCGAAGCGTCGTCCGATCGACACGAAGCGTCAGATCCAGGTGATCGGAGCGCAGGCCAACAACCTGAAGAAGGTCAGCGCGGACTTCCCGCTCGGAGTCCTCACCGCCGTCACCGGCGTGAGCGGTTCCGGGAAGTCCTCGCTCGTCAACGACGTCCTGTACCGGGTCCTGGCGAACAAGCTGAACGGCGCGCGCAAGCTGCCCGGCAAGCACACCAGGGTCACGGGTCTGGAGCACCTCGACAAGGTGGTCCACGTCGACCAGGCGCCCATCGGCCGCACCCCTCGCTCGAACCCCGCCACGTACACCGGCGTCTTCGACAAGATCCGCAACCTCTTCGCGGAGACGCAGGAGGCCAAGGTCCGCGGCTACCTCGCCGGACGGTTCAGCTTCAACGTCAAGGGCGGCCGCTGTGAGGCCTGCTCGGGTGACGGCACGATCAAGATCGAGATGAACTTCCTGCCCGACGTCTACGTCGCCTGCGAGGTGTGCGGGGGAGCGCGATACAACCGCGACACCCTGACCATCCACTACAAGGGCAAGAACATCGCCGAGGTCCTCGACATGCCGATCGCCGAGGCTGCCGACTTCTTCGAGCCGATCTCCTCGATCCACCGGTTCCTGAAGACGCTCGTCGAGGTCGGCCTGGGCTACGTCCGTCTCGGCCAGAGCGCCACGACGCTGTCCGGCGGCGAGGCTCAGCGCGTCAAGCTCGCGACGGAGCTGCAGCGGCGGAGCAACGGGCGCAGTGTCTACGTCCTCGACGAGCCGACCACGGGTCTGCACTTCGAAGACGTCCGGAAGCTGCTGCTCGTTCTCGGCGGGCTCGTCGACAAGGGCAACACGGTCATCGTGATCGAGCACAACCTCGACGTCATCAAGTCCGCCGACTGGCTCATCGACATGGGCCCCGAGGGTGGAGCCGGTGGCGGGACGGTCCTCGCCACGGGAACACCCGAGCACCTCGCGACGGTCCCCGGCAGCCACACGGGCTTCTTCCTGAACGAACTGTTCGAGGCAGAGGCCGGCGGCAGCCGCAAGGCGGGCTGACGTGGTGGCCGTCCGCGGCGGAAGTGGTCTGGCGTACCGGCCGAAGGCGGGGGAGATCCCCACCATGCCCGGCGTGTACCGCTTCAGCGACGACTCGGGCCGGGTGCTCTACGTCGGCAAGGCGATGAACCTCCGGGCGAGGCTCAGCAACTACTTCGCGCCCCTGCACACGCTGCACGAGCGAACGCGCCGCATGGTGACGACCGCGACCGGGGTCACCTGGACGACGGTCGGCAGCGACGTCGAGGCGCTGCAGCTCGAGTACACGTGGATCAAGGAGTACGACCCGCCGTTCAACGTCAAGTTCCGCGACGACAAGTCGTACCCGTACCTCGCGGTCACCCTCGGTGACGAGGCGCCGCGCGTCATGGTCACCCGGAACACCCGGATCCCGGGGGCCAAGTACTTCGGCCCGTACCCGAAGATCTGGGCCGTCCACGACACGGTCGACCTCATGATCAAGGTCTTCCCGATCCGCACCTGCTCCGACTCGGCGTACAAGCGGGCCATGGCCTCGGGGAAGCCCTGTTTCCCCGGACAGATCGGGCGGTGCGGCGGCCCGTGCTCCGGCAAGGTCACCATCGAGGAACACCGCGCGATCGTCGACGACTTCGTCTCGTTCATGGTCGGCAACGACCGCCGGTTCACGACGCGCATCACCGCCGACATGAAGGCCGCCGCGGCCCGCCAGGACTACGAGTCCGCGGCCGTCTACCGGGATCAGCTCCAGGCGCTCGACCAGGTGCTCGCGAAGAGCGCGGTCGTCCTGCGCGACGCCGTGGACGCCGACCTGTTCGGCATCGACCACGACGAGCTCGCCGCGTCGGTGCAGCAGTTCATCGTCCGTGGCGGCCGCATCCGCGGTGTACGGTCGTGGACCGTCGACAAGGAGCTCGACATGTCGACCGCCGAGCTCGTCGACAGCGTCGTCCAACGGGTGTACGCCGCCGCGAGCGGGACCGAGGTCCCGCGAGAGGTGCTCGTCCCGGAACTGCCGGACGACGCCGAGAGCCTCGAGGACTGGCTGGCCGAACGCCGCGGCTCGAAGGTCGCCCTCCGCGTCGCCCAGCGCGGCGAGAAGGCGACGCTCATGGAGACCGCGGTCGTCAACGCCAAGCAGGCCCTCATGCTCTACAAGACCCGGCGCAGCTCCGACTTCGTCGCCCGGACACAGGCACTCGAGGACATCCGCGATGCGCTCGGGATGCCCGAGGCGCCGCTGCGGATCGAGTGCTTCGACGTGTCACACCTGAGCGGTACCAACATCGTGGCGTCGATGGTGGTCTTCGAGGACGGGCTGTCCCGCAAGGACGAGTACCGTCGCTTCGGCGTCGCCGAGTCCACCGACGACACCGACTCGATCTACCAGGTCGTCTCCCGGCGACTCGCACACCTCACGTCGTCCGAGCCCGTCGAGACGGTCGACGAGACCACGGGGGAGCGCAAGCGCCGGAAGTTCACCTATCCGCCGCAGCTCCTCATCGTCGACGGCGGGCAACCGCAGGTCGCCGCTGCCGCGCGTGCGCTGGAGGAGTCCGGCCTGACCGGGATCACCCTGTGCGGACTGGCGAAGCGACTGGAGGAGATCTGGTTGCCTGAGGACCCGTATCCGGTGATCCTGCCGCGGGGGAGCGAAGCGCTGTTCCTCCTCCAGCGGGTCCGCGACGAGGCGCACCGGTTCGCCATCAGTTTCCAGCGACAGAAGCGGAAGCGCGACATCTCGACCGTCCTCGGTGAGATCCCCGGGCTCGGTCCGGCGAAGGTCCGCGAGCTGCTCAAGCACTTCGGATCCGTCGCCCGCTTGAAGACCGCGACGCCGGCCGAGATCACCGAGGTCAAGGGCATCGGCGACAAACTGGCGGCCACGGTGCACGAGGCGTTGACCTCCGGCTCCGCACAGCCCTCGCAGGCCTCGCGGAATGGGTAGGCTGGGACTTCAGACCTTCGAGGAAAGCGTGTCGATGACCCCGGGCCAGCCGCAGCACCAGCAGGAAGTCCTCATCGTCACGGGGATGTCCGGCGCCGGACGCTCCACCGTCGCGAACGCGCTCGAGGATCTCGGCTGGTACGTCGTCGACAACCTGCCCCCGCAGATGCTCCGCCCCCTCGTCGACCTCGCCGAGCGCGCCGGATCACGTCTGCCGCGGATCGCCGCGGTGGTCGACGTCCGCGGCCGCGACTTCTTCAGCGAGCTGCAGGAGATCGTGCCGGCGCTCCGGGGCGGGACGCACCTCCGCATGATCTTCCTGGAGGCGACCGACGCGGCGCTCGTCCGCCGGTTCGAAGCCGTCCGCAGGCCGCACCCGCTGCAGGGCGAGGGAACGATCCTCGACGGCATCGTGGCGGAGCGTCACCGACTGAGCGAGATCCGTGAGTCGAGCGACGTCATCATCGACACGAGCGACCTCAACATCCACCAGCTCGCCACGACCACGCGTGAGCTCTTCGCCGGCGCGGAGACACCGGGTGTCCAGGTCACCGTGCTGAGCTTCGGGTTCAAATACGGCCTGCCCCCTGATGCGGACCTCGTCGCCGACATGCGGTTCCTCCCGAACCCGTTCTGGGTTCCGGAGCTGCGTGCGTTGAGCGGTCAGGACCCCGAGGTCAGTGAGTACGTGCTCTCGCAGACCGGAGCCGCCGAGTTCCTCGAGAGCTACGCCCACGCCCTCGAACCCGTCCTCGCCGGGTACCAGCGTGAGAACAAGCGTCACGTCACCATCGCCGTCGGCTGCACGGGGGGCAAGCACCGCTCGGTCGCGGTCGCCCTCGAACTCGCCGACCGGCTGCGGAACCAGTCCGGCGTCGCCGTACACGTCCGGCACCGAGACCTCGGGCGCGAATGACGCCCACGGGCCCGACGCAGCCGCGGCGGAGCCCGAACGGTCCGAGGCACCACGCCTCCGGATCGCGAACATGCAGGATCGACGCCGCACTCCGACGGCGCGATCACGACAGATAGGAACCACCGTGGCCCTCACCGCCGACGTCAAGAACGAACTGGCGCTCGTCCGCGAGACCCGCAACTCGGTCCGAGCGGCCGAACTCGCGTCCCTGCTCCGCTTCTCCGGCGGACTCCACACGATCTCCGGACGCGTGGCGATCGAAGCCGAACTCGACAGTCCGACCCTCGCGCAGCGGGTGCGGCGCGACATCGGCGAGCTCTACGGGATCCGCAGCGAGATCCTCGTGCAGAACCCCGGCAGCTCGGGCAAGCCGAGCCTGTTCGTGGTGCGCGTCATCGAGGGTGGCGAGACCCTCGCCCGGCAGACCGGACTCCTCGACGCCCGGCGGCGTGCGGTCCGCGGGCTGCCGAACCGGCTGACCACCGGGTCGCGCGACGAACTCGCCGCCGTCTGGCGGGGCGCGTTCCTCGCCACCGGGTCCCTCACCGACCCCGGCCGATCCGCGTCACTGGACGTCGTGTGCCCCGGTAACGAGTCCGCGATGGCGCTCGTCGGTGCCGCCGGCCGCATCGGTGTCTCCGCGAAGGCGCGGGAGGTCCGCGGCATCCATCGTGTCGTCATCCGCGAGGGCGACGCAATCAGCGGCATGCTGTCGCTCATGGGTGCCACCGGCACCGTCACCTCCTGGGAGGAGATGCGGCAGCGCAAGGAGGTCCGGGCGACCGCGAACCGCCTCGTCAACTTCGACGACGCCAACCTGCGCCGCTCCGCCCAGGCGGCCGTGGCGGCCTGCGCGCGCGTCGAGCGCGCCCTCGAGATCCTGGGCGACGAGGTGCCCGACCACCTGCAGTACGCCGGTGCCCTGCGCCTCGACCACCGTGAGGCCAGCCTCGACGAACTGGGCCACTTCGCCGACCCTCCGATGACGAAGGACGCCATCGCCGGCCGCATCCGGCGCCTGCTCGCCATGGCGGACAAGCACGCGAGCGATCTCGGCATCCCGGGCACCGACGCCAACCTCCCGGCGGATTACGAGGACTGAAACAGCTCGTGAATCCTCGCCGACCCGCCATCGTCGCGGTTCGTCATGCTGGGAACAAGCCCCGACTCCCGACGGTTGCCGCTCACTAGACTGGGTGATGACGCTCAGAGCCGTGTGCAGACAGCGCACGGGACAACACGAGGAGATCACGAAGAATGGCTGTTTACTCACTGCCCGAATTGCCGTACGACTACAGTGCGCTCGAACCGCACATCAGTGCGACCATCACCGAGCTCCACCACGACAAGCACCACGCCACCTACGTGGCCGGCGCGAACACGGCCCTCGAGAAGCTCGCTGAGGCCCGCGACGCCAACGACTTCACGAACGTCAACAAGCTCGAGAAGGACCTCGCGTTCAACCTCGGCGGTCACGTCAACCACACCATCTGGTGGAACAACCTCTCCCCGGACGGCGGCGACAAGCCGACCGGCGAGCTCGAGTCGGCCGTCGACGAGTACTTCGGCAGCTTCGACAAGTTCCAGGCGCACTTCACCGCCGCGGCGCTCGGCGTCCAGGGATCCGGTTGGGCCGCGCTCACCTGGGACACCCTCGGTCAGCGCATCAACATCCAGCAGTTCTTCGACCAGCAGGGCAACTTCCCGGCCGGCACCGTCCCGCTGCTGCTGCTCGACGTCTGGGAGCACGCCTACTACCTCGACTACAAGAACGTCCGTGCCGACTACGTCAAGGCGTTCTGGAACATCGTCAACTGGGCCGACGTCCAGGCACGCTTCGAGGTCGCGCGCAAGCAGACCAACGGCCTGCTGGTACTGTCGTAGTTGACCGGTCCGTCCCGGTCCCACGGGCCGGGACGGACCACCTTCCTCCTCACTCGGGGAGGGCGCTCACTCCGAGCAGACCGTACAATCGCGCCGTCTGGCGCCTCAGTATCAGGAGTCATCTGTGTCCGTCAAGATCGGCATCAACGGCTTCGGCCGCATCGGCCGCAACTTCTTCCGCGCCGCCCTCGCCAAGGGCAGCGACCTCGAGATCGTCGCTGTCAACGACCTCACCGACAACAAGGCGCTCGCCCACCTCCTGAAGTACGACTCCATCACGGGTCGTCTGGACGCGACGGTCGAGCTCGACGGCGACAAGATCATCGTCAACGGCAAGCCCATCATCGTGCTCGCGGAGCGCGACCCCGCCGACCTCCCCTGGGGCGAGCTCGGCGTCGACATCGTCATCGAGTCGACCGGTCGCTTCACGAAGTCCGACGACGCCCGCAAGCACATCACCGCCGGCGCCAAGAAGGTCCTCGTCTCGGCTCCCGCCACCGGCAGCGACGTCGCCACGATCGTCCTCGGCGTCAACGAGGGCACCTACGACGCCGCGACGCACGACATCATCTCGAACGCGTCCTGCACGACGAACTGCCTCGCGCCGCTCGCCAAGGTCCTGCTCGACAACTTCGGCATCGAGCGTGGCCTCATGACCACGGTCCACGCCTACACCGCCGACCAGAACCTGCAGGACGGCCCGCACAGCGACCTCCGTCGTGCACGCGCCGCCGCCGTCAACATCATCCCGACCTCCACCGGTGCAGCCAAGGCACTCGGCCTGGTCATCCCGGAGCTCGTCGGCAAGCTCGACGGCTACGCCCTGCGCGTCCCGGTCCCGACCGGTTCGATCACCGACCTCACGGTCGAGCTGACCAACCCGGCCACGGTCGAGGAGATCAACGCCGCGTACAAGGCTGCCGCAGAGGGCCCCCTCAAGGGCATCCTGAAGTACACCGAGGACCCGATCGTCTCGAGCGACATCGTGACCGACCCGCACTCCTCGATCTTCGACGCCGGCCTCACCAAGGTCATCGGCTCGCAGGTCAAGGTCGCCTCGTGGTACGACAACGAGTGGGGCTACTCGAACCGCCTCGTCGACCTCACCGAGTACGTCGCGGACCGCCTCTAACCAACCGGCTGTCTGCCGCACTCCTCACCCGAGCAGCCAGACACCGCATGGTCCGAACGGGCGTCCTGAATCATCTTCAGGGCGCCCGTTCGGCTTCGTCGGTGGTCGTGGCTCAGCGCAGAGAAAGACCCTCCTCATGACCCTCCGCACCCTCGACTCGCTGGGCGACCTCAGCGGTCGCAGAGCCGTCGTCCGCCTCGACCTCAACGTTCCGCTCAAGGACGGCGTCATCACCGACGACGGCCGCATCCGCGCGGCACTCCCCACCCTCAACGCGCTCATCAACCAGGGTGCGCGTGTCGTCATCGTCTCGCACCTCGGCCGCCCCGACGGCACACCCGACGCGAAGTACAGCCTTGCGCCCGTTGCGCAGCGGTTGTCCGAACTCCTCGGCAAGCCCGTGACCTTCGCCGCCGACACCGTCGGCAGTGCCGCGACCGACGCCGTCGCCGCGCAGACCGACGGCGACGTCGTGCTGCTCGAGAACCTGCGCTTCAACTCGGCCGAGACCAGCAAGGACGCCGACGAACGCGAGGCGTTCGCCGCCAAGCTCGCAGTCTTCGGCGACGTCGTCGTCTCGGACGGCTTCGGTGTCGTCCACCGGAAGCAGGCGAGCGTGTACGAGCTCGCCAAGCTGCTCCCGAGCGCTGCCGGGCTGCTCATCGCCGCCGAGCTCGAGGTCCTCGACCGTCTCACCGAGACCCCGGAGCGCCCCTACACGGTCGTCCTCGGCGGCTCGAAGGTCTCCGACAAGCTGGGCGTCATCGGCCACCTGCTGCCGCGCGTCGACTCGCTGCTCATCGGCGGTGGCATGCTGTTCACCTTCCTCGCCGCCCAGGGGCACGCCGTCGGTTCGAGCCTGCTCGAAGCGGACCAGATCGAGACCGTCCGCGGGTACCTCACGAAGGCCGACGAGCTCGGCGTGACGATCGTCCTGCCGACCGACGTCGTCGTCGCCTCGGCGTTCGGTGCCGACGCCGAGCACGTCGTGCGCCCGGCCGACGCCATCGAGGACACCCCGTTCGGTGCCTCCGGACTCGGACTCGACATCGGACCGGACACGGCTGCAGCGTTCGCCGAGATCGTCGCCGCGTCCAAGACGGTGTTCTGGAACGGCCCGATGGGCGTGTTCGAACTCGCGCCCTTCGCCGCCGGTACGCGCGCGGTCGCTGAAGCACTCACTCGCACGGACGGCCTGAGCGTCGTCGGTGGCGGTGACTCGGCCGCAGCGGTTCGTGCGCTCGGCTTCGATGATGACCAGTTCGGTCACATCTCAACTGGTGGCGGCGCCAGCCTCGAGTTCCTCGAGGGCAAGCGTCTGCCTGGACTGGAGGTCCTCGGATGGCAGCAGTAACCCCCGGGCGCACGCGTGTGCCCCTGATCGCCGGCAACTGGAAGCTCAACCTGGACCACCTCCAGGCGATCGCCCTCGTCCAGAAGCTCGATTGGACGCTCAAGGACGGCAAGCACGACTACGCCGACGCCGAGGTGGCCATCTTCCCGCCGTTCACCGACCTCCGCTCGGTCCAGACGATCGTCGCCGCAGACAAGCTCAAGCTGGCCTACGGCGCGCAGGACCTGTCGCAGCACGACTCGGGCGCCTACACCGGTGAGATCTCCGGAGCGTTCCTCGCGAAGCTCGACTGCCGCTACGTGCTCGTCGGACACTCCGAGCGCCGCACCCTCCACAACGAGACCGACGAGGTCGTCCAGGCGAAGACGGCCGCAGCCGTGCGACACGGCCTCGTCCCCGTCATCTGCATCGGCGAGACCGCCGAAGACCTCGAGGAACACGGCCCGTCGGCCGTCCCCGTGGCGCAGCTCAAGGCGGCCATCGACGGGCTCGCGCCGGACGCGGACATCGTCGTGGCCTACGAGCCGGTGTGGGCCATCGGTTCCGGTCAGGCGGCGACGCCCGACCAGGCGCAGCAGGTCGCAGCCGCTCTCCGCAGCACGCTCGCCGAGGTCCTCGGCGACGAGGCGGCGCAGCGCACGCGGATCCTCTACGGCGGTTCGGTGAAGGCCTCGAACATCGCCGGCTTCATGCGCGAACCCGACGTCGACGGCGCCCTCGTCGGCGGCGCGAGCCTGCTCGCCGAGGAGTTCGCCGGGATCGCCCGCTTCTCGCAGCACGTCGGGCTCTGACCGACCTGCTGCACCAGCAGCACCGACACGGCTCGGCCCGCGGCACCAGCCGCGGGCCGAGCCGTGTCCGCTGAACCGTCGAGGTATACTGGACGGCGGTTCAGCCCCTCTGAACGCGAATGCGAAAGGTCTCACGTGGAGATTCTCCAGGTCATCCTGCAGGTGCTGCTCGGCATCACCAGCCTCCTGCTCACCTTCCTGATCCTGCTGCACAAGGGCCGCGGCGGCGGTCTCTCCGACATGTTCGGCGGCGGCTCCTCCAGCAACCTCGGTTCGTCAGGGGTCGCCGAGCGCAACCTCAACCGCTTCACCGTCATCCTCGGCCTGACCTGGGGTGCCTGCATCGTCGTGATCGGGCTCCTGACGAAGTTCGCCGCCGCCTAGACCGGCCGCGAAGCCCCGTTCCCGGGGACGCAACTCGACGCACCACACCCGAACCACTCTCGACAGTACGAGAAAGAGGAAACACCATGGCATCAGGCGGAAGCGCTATCAGGGGATCACGCGTCGGCGCCGGTCCCATGGGCGAGCAGGACCACGGCTACCACGCGGACCGCATCGCCATCTCCTACTGGGACGCCCTCGGCAACGAGACCGTCCGCCACTTCGCGGCGAACGTCCCCGACGAGGAGATCCCGGAGACGATCGACTGCCCGACGTCCGGTCTGCCGGCCGGTCGCGACAAGGCGAACCCGCCGGAGGTCGCGAAGCTCGAGCCGTACAAGACCCACCTCGCCTACGTGAAGGAACGACGCACGGAGGAAGAGGCCGAGCAGCTGCTCGAAGAAGCACTCCAGCAGCTCCGCGCACGACGCGGTACGGCAGCGAAGTAGCCGGACAGCACCACATGCAGAAAGGCCGTTCCCCTCGGGGAACGGCCTTTCTGCATGCTGGCACCGGCTCGGCGGCCGGCCTCCGCTAGTACTCCGGGAGGATCAATGAATCCGGGACCTCGGCGGCGGCATCCTGGTCGACGAAGAACACCGTCCGTTTACGTCCCTTGGCCCCGGCGGCGGGGACCTCGTTGTAGCTGGCACCCGCGAGGGCGAGGCCGAGTGCCGACGCCTTGTCGGTGCCGGCGAGGACGAGCCAGACCCGCACGGAGGAGTTGATGGCCGGCCGCGTCAGGCTGAGTCGTTCCGACGGCGGCTTGGGGGAGTTCCGCACCGGCACGACCGAGGTGTCGGTGATCGAGACCTCGGCCCGCTCCGGGAAGAGCGACGCCACGTGACCGTCGGGACCGACACCCAGGAACGTGATGTCGAACCGCGGGTGGTCCTCGCCGGGCCGCGCGAACCGTCGGAGCTCGTCCGCGTACCGCACCGCGGCGGCGTCGAGGTCGATGCCGTCCTCCGGCGCCGGGTATCCGTGCACGTGTTCGGCGACGAGGCCACGCTCCGGAAGCGCCAGCAGGGTCTCCAGCAAGGCCTCGCGTGCCTGCAACTCGTTCCGATCGGCGTCGTCCCGAGCGACCCAGCGCTCGTCTCCCCACCAGAGGTGCACCCGGGACCAGTCCACCCGGTCGCGGTCCTTGGACGCGGCCACGGCGGCGAGCGTCCCCGTGCCGACGGTACCGCCGGTCAGGACGACGTGGACCGTCTCCTGCGACTCGAGCAGTTCGCGGGTTCGGGAGAGGAACCGCTTGGCGACCGAGGTCGTCAGTTGGTCGCGGTCCTGGTAGACGAGGACGCGTCGCTCGGTCGGCATCAGCTGGTCCGAGCGCGGAGCGTGACCGGCTCGCCGAGGCCGGGGAGGCCCACGGTGATGACCTGTCCGTACAGGACGTCCGGGTCGAGCGTGCGCAGCTCCTCGGCGAGGCAGTCGCGCAGACTGCGACGGGGGAGCGAGAGGTCGTGCGTCGGCTGTCCGGGCTGGATCAGCGTCGCGATGTCGGGAACGGGACGTTCGAGGACGACGTTGCCGGACGCCCGCGTGAGGCGGACACCGTGGATGCCGCTCGACCCGTGCGCCATGCTGAGCTCGTGGGTCACGTCGACCTGCAACTGCAGCTGGAGCCAGGCGGCGAGCAGCTCGGTCGACGGGGAGTCCGATGCTCCGGAGACCTCGATCGCCGTGACGGGCTCGTACGGCGGCTGGTCGAGCACCGCCGCGAGCTGTGCACGCCAGAGCGTGAGCCTGGTCCACGCGAAGTCCGTGTCTCCGGGGGCGTAGTTCGCCGCGCGACCGCGGAGGGCGGCGTGGGTGTCCGCCGCCGCGGACGCGTCGGTGATGCGACGCTGGGCGATGCGGCCGATCGGAGACGTCGAGACGCGTTCGGGTGCCTCACCGGGCCACCAGGCGACCACGGGTGCGTCGGGCAGGAGCAGCCCGGTCACGAGGCTCTCCTCGTTCTCGGCGACCGCACCGTAGGCGCGGAGGATGACCACCTCGCTCGCTCCGGCGTCGCCGCCGACGCGGATCTGGGCATCGAGCCGGTCTCCGATGGAGGAGTGCTGGTCGTCGTGCTCGGTGGAGAGGACGATGACCCGCATGGGGTGCTCGCGGGAAGCCTCGTTGGCGGCCTCGATGGCCTCCTCCTCGGCTCCGAGCCGCGTCGAGATCACCAGGGTGAGCACGCGTCCCAGGGCGACGGCGCCGCCGTCCTCGCGGATGGTCACGAGCGCCTTCGAGAGCTTGCTCGTGGTCGTGTCTGGCAGGTCTACGATCATGGTCGTCTCCAGGTGCGTCCGTCGCGGTTCATGAGGTCGTCGGCCGAGGACGGGCCCCAGGTGCCGGGAGCGTATTGCTCGAGCGGCGTGTCCTGAGCGGCCCAGTACTCCTCGATCGGGTCGAGGATCTTCCAGGAGAGCTCGACCTCCTCGTGACGGGGGAAGAGGGGCGGGTCGCCGAGCAGGACGTCGAGGATGAGACGTTCGTACGCCTCGGGGCTCGCCTCGGTGAAGGCGTGGCCGTAGCCGAAGTCCATCGTGACGTCGCGGACCTGGGTGCCGGCACCCGGGACCTTCGAACCGAAGCGGATGGTGACACCCTCGTCGGGCTGGACGCGGATGACCAAAGCGTTCTGGCCGAGCGCCGAGGTCTGGCTCTCCGCGAACAGGTACTGCGGAGCACGCTTGAAGACGACCGCGATCTCGGTGACGCGGCGTCCGAGGCGCTTCCCAGCACGCAGGTAGAACGGCACACCGGCCCACCGACGCGTGTTGATGTCGAGCCTCATGGCCGCGTAGGTCTCGGTCGTCGACTCCGGGTTCATCCCGTCCTCGTCGAGGAAGCCCAGCACGTGCTCGCCGCCCTGCCAACCACCGGCGTACTGCCCACGGGCCGTCGCGGCCCCGAGGTCGTCGGGGAGGCGGACGGCCGCGAGGACCTTCTCCTTCTCCGCGCGCAGGTCTGCGGCGTTGAAGGAGATCGGCTCCTCCATCGCCGTGAGGGCGAGGAGCTGCAGCAGGTGGTTCTGGATGACGTCGCGCGCCGCTCCGATGCCGTCGTAGTACCCGGCACGACCACCGACGCCGATGTCCTCGGCCATGGTGATCTGCACGTGGTCGACGTAGTTGGCGTTCCAGATGGGCTCGTACAGCTGGTTCGCGAACCGGAGCGCCAGGATGTTCTGGACGGTCTCCTTGCCGAGGTAGTGGTCGATCCGGAAGATCGAGTCCGACGGGAAGACCGACTGCACGATGTCGTTCAGCTCGCGAGCCGTCTTGAGGTCGCTGCCGAACGGCTTCTCGATGACCACCCGGCGCCACTGACCGTCGGCGGGTTCCGCGAGTCCCGAGCGACGGAGCTGCTCGGTAACCTGCGGGAACGCCTTCGGGGGGATCGAGAGGTAGAACGCGTGGTTGCCCATCGTCCCGCGATCCGCATCGAGCTCCTCGATGGTCTCCTTCAGCTTCTCGAACGCCGCGTCGTCACCGAATTCACCGGGGACGAACCGGATGCCCTGTGCGAGCTGGTTCCAGACGTCCTCGCGGAACTCGGTCCGGGCGTACTGCTTCACGGATTCGTGGACGACCTCCATGAAGTCCTGGTCCTCCCAGTCCCGTCGGGCGAACCCGACGAGTGAGAAGCCAGGGGGTAGGAGGCCCCGGTTTGCGAGGTCGTACACGGCCGGCATCAGCTTCTTGCGCGACAGGTCGCCTGTCACGCCGAAGATGATGAGGCCGCTCGGACCGGCGATCCGATTGAGGCGTCGGTCGGTGTCCACCCGCAGCGGGTTGGACTCCGGGGTGATTTCCACCGGGGACATGAAGCTCCTTGTGCAGTGACGCGCTAGTCGTTGACGGCGTCGAAGAGGGTGACGATGTTCTGGTCCGGCGCCGTGAGGGTCAGCGTGAGGACCGGACGACCGTGCTCGGCGAGGACGCGGGCGTCGCCGCCAGCCTGGGCCTCGATGAGCTGGCCGAAGGTGAACGGGCGCTCGGGGATCTCCAGGTCGACGGGGGCCGTCTCGGTGATCTGCAGGAACACGCCGTTCGCGGGTCCGCCCTTGTGGTACTGACCCGTCGAGTGCAGGAAGCGCGGACCCCACCCGAAGGTCGTGGGTCGTGCCGCCTTCGCCGCGACGAGGTCGCGGATGCTCTCGAGCTGCGGGGAGGCGAGACGGTCGACGTAGCCCTGGATCGCGACGTAGCCGTCGGAGGGGAGCTGCGCGAGCAGTGCCTCGACGGCGCCGGACAGGGTGGTCACGCCGTCGAGCAGACCGGCCGAGCCGCGGACCTCGACACCGTCGGCGACGAAGGAGGGTGCCTCAGGCTCCGGACGGATGTCGAGCAGACCACGGGTGGCGACCTTCGCGGACTCGACGTCCGGCTGGTCGAACGGGTCGATGCCGATGAGGCGCCCGGCGACGACGGTCGCGTACTCCCACACCAGCATCATCGCGCCGAGGCTGCCGCTGACGAGGATCTCGCCCTCGTGGCGGTCGTGGCGCAGCAGGTGGAACTCGTGGGCGTCGTCGACGATGCGGACGATCTGGAGGTCGGCCGGCTTCGACTCGAGCTCGGGAGCGAGCGGGTTGAGCACGACGGGCAGCAGGCCGCGACCGGACTTACCGGTCGATTCGGCGATCAGCTGTTCGGCCCAGTCCGGGAATCCGACGATGTGCGTCCCGTCGGTGATGAGACCGACCTTGTCGCGCAGCGGAACGGTGCCGCCGATCGCCGCACCCAGGATGAGTCCCGGGTTCGACGCGTCGTCGATCGCGAGTTCTCCGAGCACCGCGTCGGCCTCGTCGAGCAGCGCGCCGATGTCGACACCGGCGAGACCGGACGGCACGAGACCGAAGGCGGTGAGCGCACTGTAGCGACCGCCGACGTTGGGGTCGGCGTTGAAGACCCGGTAGCCGGCCTCGTTCGCCGCCGCCTCGAGCGGGGATCCCGGGTCGGTGACGATGACGATGCGACCGGCGGGGTCGATCCCCGCAGCCGTGAACGCGGCCTCGTAGGCGCGGCGCTGACTGTCGGTCTCGACCGTGGAGCCGGACTTCGAGGAGACGACGAGCACCGAGGTCTCGAGCCGGTCCGCCAGGGCCGCGAGGACCTGACCGGGAGCGGTCGAGTCGAGGACGGTGAGGTTGCCACCCAGCGTGTTCGTGATGACCTCGGGTGCGAGCGAGGAACCGCCCATGCCCGCGAGCACGATGTGGTCGATGCCCTCGTCGTTGAACTGCTCACGGAGCGCGAGGATCGGCTCGACCAGCGGGCGGGAGATGGAGACCGCCTGGACCCAGCCGAGGCGCTTGGACGCCTCTGCCTCGGCCGCGGGACCCCACAGCGTGGGGTCCTGGTCCGTGATGCGCGACGCGACGAGGTCGCTGACGAGCGTCGGGACCACCGATGCGACAGCGGCTTCCGCCGCGCCGCTCACGCGGATCTTGAAGCTCACTTGGAGGCCTCCAGAGCCGTCTTCACGGTCTCGAGCAGCTCGTCCCAGGACACGATGAACTTCTCGACGCCCTCACGCTCGAGCAGCGCCGTCACCTCGTCGTAGGACACGCCGAGTGCGGCGATGGCGTCGAGGACCTCGTTCGCAGCCGCGTAGGAGCCGGTGACGGTGTCGCCGGTGATGACGCCGTGGTCGAAGGTCGCCTCGAGGGTCTTCTCCGGCATGGTGTTGACCACGCCGTCGGCGACGAGCTCGGTCACGTAGAGCGTGTCGGGGAGGTCGGCGGACTTGACGCCCGTCGAGGCCCAGAGCGGACGCTGCTTGTTGGCGCCGGCCTCGAGGAGCGCGGTGGCACGCTCGCTCGCGAACTCCTGCTCGAAGACCTGGTAGGCGAGCTGGGCGTTGGCGACGCCGGCCTTGCTCTTCAGCGCGGTCGCCTCGGGGCTGCCGATCGCGTCGAGACGCTTGTCGATCTCGGTGTCGACCCGCGACACGAAGAACGAGGCGACCGAGTGGATCGTCGAGAGGTCGTGTCCCGCGGCCTTGGCCTGCTCGAGACCGGTGAGGAACGCGTTGATGACCTCGCGGTAGCGGGTGAGGCTGAAGATCAACGTGACGTTGACGCTGATGCCGGCGCCGATGACCGCGGTGATGGCCTCGAGACCCTCGACCGTAGCGGGGATCTTGATCATCGCGTTGGGCTGGTTGACCTTGGCCCAGAGCTGCTTGGCCTGGTCGATCGTCGAGGCTGCGTCGTGCGCGAAGCCCGGCTCGACCTCGATCGACACGCGGCCGTCGTACCCGTTCGAGGAGTCGTAGACCCCACGGAAGATCTTCGATGCCGCGGCCACGTCGTCGGTGGTGATCTCGAAGACCGCCTCGGTGACGTCCTTGCCTTCGGCGGCGAGCTGGGCGACCTGCTCGGCGTAGACGTCGCCGTTGCTGAGCGCGGACGCGAAGATCGTCGGGTTCGTCGTGACGCCGACGACGTTGCGGTCGGCGATGAGCTGCTCCAGCCCACCGGACTGGATGCGTCCGCGGGAGAGGTCGTCGAGCCAGATGCTGACGCCGGCGGCGGACAGCTGGGCGGTTGGGGTTTCAGTCATGTTCTTCTGTCTCCTTCGCCCGGGCTACTTGCCGAGCGTCTCGTGTGCTGCGGAGACGACTGCCTCCGTGGTGATGCCGAACTCACGGAACAGCGTCTTGTAGTCGGCGGACGCACCGAAGTGCTCGATCGACACGGTCCGGCCGGCGTCGCCGACGATGCTCTTCCATGTCAGGCCGAGACCCGCCTCGACGGAGACGCGTGCGGTGACGGCCTTCGGGAGGACGGACTCGCGGTACTCGGCGGACTGCTCCTCGAACCACTCGAGTGCGGGCACCGAGACGACGCGGGCGTTGACGCCCTCGCCGCGCAGGACCTCGCGGGCCTCGACGGCGAGCTGGAGCTCGGAGCCCGTCGCGATGAGGATGACGTCCGGCGTGCCGCCGGGCGCCTCGGCGAGGATGTACGCACCCTTGGCGACGTTCGACGCTGCAGCGAAGGTCTCGCCGGTGGCGTCGCCCGTGCCGCGCTCGAACACCGGGATGTTCTGACGGGTCAGCGCGATGCCGGTCGGGCCGCCGCGACGCTTGAGGATCTCGAGCCAGGCATAGGCCACCTCGTTCGCGTCACCCGGTCGCACGACGGCGAGGTTCGGGATGGCACGGAGCGAGGCGAGCTGCTCGATCGGCTGGTGCGTGGGGCCGTCCTCACCGAGGGCGACGGAGTCGTGGGTCCACACGAAGATGGACGGCACGTTCATGAGCGCGGCGAGACGGACGGCCGGACGCATGTAGTCGCTGAAGATGAGGAAGGTGCCACCGAACGCGCGGGTCGGGCCGTGCAGGACGATGCCGTTGAGGATCGCGGCCATGGCGTGCTCGCGGATGCCGAAGTGCAGGACGCGACCGTAGGGGTTCCCGGTCCACTCGTGGGTGGAGTGCTCGCTCGGGATGAACGACGCACCGCCCTCGATCGTCGTGTTGTTCGACTCGGCGAGGTCGGCCGAACCGCCCCAGAGCTCCGGGATGACCGGGCCGAGGGCGTTGAGCACCTTGCCGGATGCGGCGCGGGTCGAGACGTCCTTGCCGGCCTCGAACACGGGCAGCGCCGACTCGACACCCTCGGGGAGTTCGCCGGCCTCGAGACGCTCGAGCAGCGCAGCGCGCTCCGGGTTGGCCGCGGCCCAGGCGTCGAACGTCTGCTGCCACTCGGCGCGTGCCTCGGCACCGCGGTCGATCGCCTTGCGGGTGTGCTCGATGACCTCGTCGGCGACGAAGAAGTTCTGCTCGGGGTCGAAGCCGAGCACCTCCTTGACGGCCGCGAGCTCCTCGGCGCCCAGCGCCGAACCGTGGATCTTGCCGGAGTTCTGCTTCTTGGGAGCCGGCCAACCGATGATGGTCTTGAGGATGATGAGCGACGGCTTGTCGGTCTCGGCCTTCGCGGCCTCGATCGCGTCGTTGAGCGCGTGGACGTCCTCGACGTACTCGCCCGTCTTCTTCCAGTCGACGACCTGGACGTGCCAGTGGTAGGCCTCGTAGCGGGCCTTGACGTCCTCGGTGAAGGCGATGTTGGTGTCGTCCTCGATCGAGATCTGGTTGGAGTCGTAGATCGCGATGAGGTTGCCGAGCTGCTGGTGACCGGCGAGCGAGGAGGCCTCGCTCGTGACGCCTTCCTGCAGGTCGCCGTCACCGGCGATGACGTAGACGAAGTGGTCGAACGGGCTCGTGCCCGCCTCGGCCTCGGGGTCGAACAGGCCACGCTCGAAGCGGGACGCGTACGCGAAGCCCACGGCGGAGGCGAGCCCCTGGCCGAGGGGACCGGTGGTGATCTCGACGCCGTCGGTGTGGCCGTACTCCGGGTGACCCGGCGTGAGCGAGCCCCAGGTGCGGAGCGCCTCGAGGTCGGAGAGTTCCAGACCGTAGCCGCCCAGGTAGAGCTGGACGTACTGGGTCAGCGAGCTGTGCCCGACCGACAGGACGAAGCGGTCGCGTCCGAGCCAGTCCTGGTCCTTCGGATCGCGTCGCATGACCTTCTGGAACAGCAGGTAGGCGGCGGGGGCGAGACTCATCGCCGTTCCCGGGTGGCCGTTGCCGACCTTCTCCACCGCGTCGGCGGCGAGGATGCGCGCCGTGTCGACTGCTTTGCTGTCAATGCTTTCCCACTGCAGATCTGCCACTGAATACTGACCCTTCTCATCGGAACAGGAGGCCGACGAGCGGTCGAGCCTTCTTCTGTGCGTTCGCGGCCCACGTCGTCTTCGGCGTCCGAGCACACGACACCGCTCTTCGAACTGGGTGAAGGGGGGCGCACGCGTGCACAGTGGCTGGCGAGCACTTCCCAGCATAGCGAACCCCTGCAGCCGAGGGTCGATGTTCGACGAGCGCGAACACGCGACGTCACGGATGGTCGCAGAGCTTGCAGGACAGGCGTCACCCGGTGAGGGACCGCGCGCCTGCGCACCGTGAGTAGGGAGCCGCCCGCGCGTGTCGTAGAATCGTCTGCGGACCGCGCACCGGGCGAGCAGTGCGTGGTGAACCGAACGTTAGAGGAGCAATGGACGTCGCTGTAGCAGAACGTGTGTCGAGCCCCAAGCTCGGTTTCCGACGCAAGGCGAAGGCGTACATCGCCCTCACCAAGCCGCGGGTCATGGAACTGCTGCTCGTGACGACGATCCCCGTCATGATCCTCGCGAAGGGCGGTCTGCCCGACTGGTGGCTCGTCATCGCGACCGTCATCGGCGGGTCGTTGAGCGCCGGCTCCGCGGCGGCGTTCAACTGCTACATCGACCGCGACATCGACGCGGTCATGGACCGCACGAAGAAGCGCCCCCTCGTGACCGGCGAGCTCACGCCGCGCGAGGCACTCGTGTTCGCGTGGACGCTCGGCGTCGTCTCGACGGTCTGGCTCCTCGCCACCACCAACTGGCTCGCGGCCGCACTGTCCGTCGGCGCGATCCTCTTTTACGTCTTCGTGTACACGCTGTGGCTGAAGCGACGCACCCAGCAGAACATCATCTGGGGTGGCATCGCGGGCTGCTTCCCCGTCGTCATCGGCTGGGCCGCCGTCACCGGTTCGCTCTCGTGGGCACCGATCATCCTCTTCGCGGTCGTGTTCCTCTGGACGCCGCCCCACTACTGGCCGCTGTCCATGAAGTACCGCAGTGATTACCAGGCCGTCGGCGTGCCGATGCTCGCCGTCGTCCGCGGTCGCGCGCAGGTCGGCCTCCAGGTCATCCTGTACGCGTGGGCGACGGTCGTCTGCTCGCTCCTGCTCATCCCGGTGGCCGACATGGGGCTGCTGTACAGCGCCGTCGCCCTCCTGTCCGGCGGCTGGTTCGTCTACGAGACCCACCGCCTGTACAACCTCGCGATCCGCCACGAGCACGTCTCGCCGATGCGCGTCTTCCACGGTTCGATCACCTACCTGACCCTCCTGTTCCTCGCCGTCGGCATCGACCCGCTGCTCCCGTTCTGACCCGGTGGCTGACGCAGCGGAACGCGGCCGGCTGATCGCTGCGGCGGGGGAGAGCCCCGACATCGTCTTCGACCGGTTCGTCTCCTGGGCCGAGGCCGGCGGACTCAGCCTGTACCCGGCGCAGGAGGAGGCGCTCATCGGCATCGTCGACGGCGCCAACGTCATCCTCTCCACCCCGACGGGGACCGGCAAGAGCCTCGTCGCCGCCGGCGCACACTTCGCGGCGCTGAGCTCCGGTCGCCGCAGCTACTACACGGCCCCGATCAAGGCGCTCGTCAGCGAGAAGTTCTTCGCACTCGTCGAGATGTTCGGCGCGGAGAACGTCGGGATGGTCACCGGGGACTCCTCGGTGAACGCCGACGCGCCGATCGTCTGCTGCACCGCGGAGATCGTCGCCAACCTGGCGCTCCGGCACGGCGAGGACGCCGGCATCGACCAGGTCGTGATGGACGAGTTCCACTTCTACGCCGACCCCGACCGCGGGTGGGCGTGGCAGGTGCCGCTCCTCACCCTCCCGGACACGCAGTTCATCCTCATGTCCGCGACCCTCGGCGACGTCGGCGATCTCGCGCGCGACCTCGAGCGCCGGACCGGCCGCGAGACCGCCATCGTGACCGGTGTCGAACGACCGGTCCCGCTCCATTTCTCCTACGCGACCACACCGATCCACGAGACCGTGGAAGACCTCCTCCACACGGGACAGGCTCCGATCTACATCGTCCACTTCGCGCAGGCGGCGGCGCTCGAGCGGGCACAGGCGTTGACCAGCCTCAAGGTCGTCACCCGCGAGCAACGCGACGAGATCGCCGACGCCATCGGCGACTTCCGGTTCAGCACCGCGTTCGGCACGACGCTGTCCCGACTCGTCCGCAGCGGGATCGGCGTGCACCACGCCGGCATGCTGCCGAAGTACCGACGCCTCGTGGAGCAGCTGGCCCAACGTGGTCTCCTCCGCATCATCTGCGGGACGGACACCCTCGGCGTCGGGATCAACGTCCCGATCCGCACCGTCCTGTTCACGGCGCTCACGAAGTACGACGGCACGAAGATGCGGCAGGTGAACGCCCGGGAGTTCCACCAGATCGCCGGTCGTGCGGGTCGGGCCGGCTACGACACTGCGGGCACCGTCGTCGTCCAGGCCCCCGAGCACGAGACCGAGAACCTCAAGCTCATCGAGAAGGCCGGCGACGACCCGAAGAAGCGCCGGAAGATCATCCGGAAGAAGGCGCCGGAGGGGTTCGTGTCCTGGGGGAGCCGAGCTTCCAGCGTCTCGTCGCGGCCGAGCCTGAGACACTGACCAGCCACATGCAGCTCACCCACGCGATGATGCTCAGCGTCATCGCACGCGGCGGTGACAGTTTCGGCACCATCCGCTCCCTCGTCTTCGACAACCACGAGCCTCGGGCGAGACGCTTCGCCCTGGCCAGGCGCGCGCTCGAGATCTACCGCACCCTCCGCACGGCAGGCGTCATCACCCAGACGATCGACCCCGAGACGGGTGAGGTCGTCATCGGCCTCACGGTCGAGCTGCAGCCGAACTTCGCGCTCAACGCTCCGCTGTCGCCGTTCGCCCTCGCCGCGTTCGAGCTCTTGGACCCCGCGGAGCCCGGCTTCGCCCTCGACGTCATCTCGGTCGTCGAGTCGACGCTCGACGATCCGCGCCAGATCGTCATGGCCCAGCAGCACCTCGCCAGGGGCGAGGCCGTGCAGGCGATGAAGGCCGAGGGGATCGAATACGACCAGCGCATGGAGCTCCTCGAGGCGGTCACCCATCCGAGGCCGCTGGCGGAACTCCTCGAGGCGGCGTTCACGAGCTACACCGCTGCGCAGCCGTGGGCACTCGACCTCGAGCTCCGCCCGAAGGCGGTCGTGCGCGACTTCATCGAGCGTGCACTGAACTTCAGCGAGTTCGTCTCGTTCTACAGTCTCTCGAGGTCCGAGGGACTCGTCTTGCGGTACCTCTCCGACGCCTTCCGTGCGATCCGGCAGAGCGTGCCGGACGAGTTCAAGGACGAGGAGCTCCAGGACCTCATCGAGTGGCTCGGCGAACTCGTCCGACAGGTCGACTCGAGTCTGCTCGACGAGTGGGAGGAACTGTCCCACCCGGACCCCGAACGCCATGCGGAGGCGAGTCGGTCACTCCCGCCCACGCCACGGAGTGTCCTCGCCAACCGCCGGGCGTTCACCGTCCTCGTCCGGAACGAACTCTTCCGCCGGGTCCAGCTCGCGTCGCTGGAGCACTACGACGCGCTCGGCGAGCTCGACGCGTCGGCCGGATTCGACGCCGACACCTGGGCCGATGCCATGGATCCGTACTTCGAGGAGCACGGTGAACTCCCGACCGGTGCTGCAGCACGGAGCCCGGAGCTGCTGGTCGTCGACGACGAGGACGAGCGCCCCGTCGGCGACGCGGGTGGTGTCTGGCGGGTGCGTCAGGTGTTCGCCGATCCGGCCGGCGACCATGACTGGGGGATCAGCGCCGTCATCGATCTCGACGCCTCCGACGAGACCGGGACCGCGGTCGTCCGCGTGACCGCGGTCGGGATGCTCTGAGTCGTCAGCAGGCGCAGTGAGTCGTCAGCAGGCCCGCTGACCCGTCAGCGGAAGTGCGTCTGAGCCGTCAGCGGGAGACGCTGAGGGATGCCGACTCCTCGACGCGTGACGCGGTCCGGACCGGGATCCGCTGCTGCAGCACGACCCAGGTCATCGCGGCGACGAGCAGTCCGGCGAGCACCATGTGCAGCCCGACGAGCACCTCGGGGAGTCCGAGGCGGGCCTGGGTGAGCCCCACGATGATCTGCACCACTTCGACCGCGAGTAGCGTGGAGACCGCGGTGCGCACCCCGCGCGACCCGCGGCGGGCACCGAGCGCGATCGCGCCGACGAGCAGCACGATGGTGCCGGCGAGCGTCGCGTAGGCGGGCCAGCTGTGCAGGTGCTGGAGGAACTCGGGGTCGAACCCGTTGCGCGGCGCCGGCACCTCCTTCGAGTTGTCGCCGGCGTGCGGGCCCGAGCCCGTCGTCAGGATGCCGAACACGACGGTGACGGCGACGAAGAGGCTCGTCAGGTGGACGACGCCGAGGTACCAGCCGGGCATGACCTTCACCGCACCGCGAGGGCCTCGGTAGACCCGATGGACGAGCATCGTCGCGAGGGCGACCAGGACGATCGAGATGACGAAGTGCAGCCCGACCACGTACGGGTTCAGCCCGGTGAGGACGGTGATGCCGCCGAGGACTGCCTGCGCGGGGATCGACAGGCCCTGGAGCAGGGTCAGTCGGAAGAGGTCGGGGCGCTGCCGACGCATGCGGATCACCGCGAGGAACGCGGCGATCACGATGGCCGCGAGGACGAAGGTCAGAAGGCGGTTGCCGAACTCGATGAAGCCGTGGATGCCCATCTCCGGCGTGTTGACGAAGGAGTCGTCCGTGCAGCGCGGCCACGTCGGGCATCCGAGCCCGGAGGCCGTCAGGCGGACGGCGCCCCCGGTCCCGATGAGGACGAGCTGGAAGGCGAACGAGAGCCAGGCGACGACCCGTACGCGCTTGTCGATCGTCGTCGGCAACCACTGCCAGAACCGGGTGGCCCGCACCCGGTCGGGAAGGGACGGCGCCGGCGTCGGTCGACCGGCGGTCTTGGAGTGGTGTGACACGGGTCGATCCTTCGGTTCGCGGTGGCCACGGCTGCGGTATCCACCGTCCTCACCCACAACCCACAGGAAGCTGTAGGATTATGAGGTTCACGGTGCGCGCGAGAAGCGCCATGGTTCATGAACATTGTAGGTTCGCGAAGAAGCCGCCCGCACATCCCCTCCCCAATCCGCTCCGATCAGGCGCGTGCCATGGGAGGGAATGACGACCTCCAGCCGGTGGTTGTCTCCAGGGAGGAAAGAGGGACACATGTCAGACATCCTGATCGATCGCCCGGAGCTCGCCGGACTCGGCCAATACGAGTTCGGATGGCACGACGGCGACGTCGCCGGCGCTTCAGCGCGCCGCGGCATCTCCACGGAGGTCGTGGCCGACATCTCCGCACTGAAGAGCGAACCGGACTGGATGCTGCAGCGCCGCCTCAAGGCCCTGCAGCTGTTCGAGCGCAAGCCCATGCCGACGTGGGGCGCCGACCTCTCCGAGATCGACTTCGAGAACATCAAGTACTTCGTCCGGTCCACCGAGAAGCAGGCTCAGACCTGGGAGGACCTGCCGGACGACATCAAGAACACCTACGAGAAGCTCGGCATCCCCGAGGCGGAGCGCCAGCGCCTCGTCTCCGGCGTCGCCGCGCAGTACGAGTCCGAGGTGGTCTACCACCAGATCAACGAGGAGCTCGAGGCGCAGGGTGTCATCTTCATGGACACCGACACGGCGTTGCGTGAGCACCCCGAGTTCTTCGAGGAGTACTTCGGCACGGTCATCCCGTCCGGCGACAACAAGTTCGCCGCGCTGAACACCGCCGTGTGGTCGGGTGGCTCCTTCGTCTACGTGCCGCCCGGCGTGCACGTCGAGATCCCGCTGCAGGCCTACTTCCGGATCAACACCGAGAACATGGGTCAGTTCGAGCGCACGCTGATCATCGCCGACGAGGGCAGCTACGTGCACTACATCGAGGGTTGCACCGCGCCGATCTACAAGTCGGACTCGCTGCACTCCGCGGTCGTCGAGATCATCGTCAAGAAGAACGCCCGCGTCCGCTACACGACGATCCAGAACTGGTCGAACAACGTCTACAACCTGGTCACGAAGCGCGCCACGGCCGCCGAAGGCGCGACCATGGAGTGGATCGACGGCAACATCGGATCCAAGGTCACGATGAAGTACCCGTCCATCTACCTCATGGGCGAGCACGCCAAGGGCGAGACCCTGTCCGTCGCGTTCGCCGGTCCCGGCCAGCACCAGGACGCCGGCGCGAAGATGATCCACATGGCTCCGTACACGCAGTCGTCCATCGTCTCCAAGTCGATCGCCCGAGGCGGCGGACGCGCGGGATACCGCGGCGAGGTCCGGGTGGACGCCAACGCCCATCACTCGGCCAACACCGTGCGCTGCGACGCGCTCCTGGTCGACACCATCTCCCGCAGCGACACGTACCCGGCGATCGACATCCGTGTGGACGACGTCCAGCTCGGACACGAGGCGACGGTGTCCAAGGTCAGCGAGGAGCAGCTCTTCTACCTCATGAGCCGCGGCATGCCGGAAGACGAGGCCATGGCGATGATCGTCCGCGGCTTCATCGAGCCGATCGCCCGCGAACTGCCCATGGAGTACGCACTCGAACTCAACAAGCTCATCGAGATGGGCATGGAAGGATCCGTCGGTTAATGACGACTGCAGCACCGACTCAGACCGAAGGACAGCACGGCATCACGGCACACAGCGACGGCGCAGGACGCGTCATCCCGGTGCAGACCCGATCGGAGCGCTTCAGCTCCTATGATGTCGCCGACTTCCCAGCGGTGACGGGACGCGAGGCGGTCTGGAAGCTCAGCCCGGTCGCGCAGTTCACCGACCTCACCGCGGGGGAGCTCGACGGCTCGCCCACCCCGATCACGCACGACGACGTCGACGGCTTCAGCGTCGAGTGGATCAGTCGCGACGACGCCCGCGTCGGCTCCGCCGGCGTGCCGGAGGAGCGCGCCTCCGCGAACGCCTGGTCGAGCTTCGACCAGGCGCTGGCGATCTCGGTCACGGGCGAGGAGTCCAAGACCCTGCGCCTCGAGCGGAGCGGGCTCGGCGACGGCGCCCGCGCTGCGCACACCGTCATCACCGCCGCACCGTTCAGCCGCGGCCTCATCATCATCGAGAACGCGGGCGACGCCCGCCTCACCGAGAACGTCGAGATCGTCGTCGGCGAGCAGGCCGACGTGACCGTCGTGACCGTGCAGTGGTGGGACGACGCAGCCGTGCACCTCGCCAGCCACTTCGCGTCCATCGGTCGCGACGCCCACCTCAAGCACGTCGTGGTGTCGCTCGGCGGCAAGGTCGTCCGGGTGAACCCGACCCTGCACCTCGCCGGTCAGGGCTCGGACCTCGACTCGCTCGGCGTGTACTTCTCCGACGCGGGTCAGCACCTCGAGCAGCAGGTCTACATGCACCACGACGCACCGAACACCCGCGGGCGCGTGACCTACAAGGGCGCACTGCAGGGCGAGGGTGCGCGGTCCGTGTGGATCGGCGACGTCCTCATCAGCAACCGTGCCGTCGGCACCGACAGTTACGAGCAGAACCGCAACCTGGTCCTCTCCGACGGCACCCGTGCCGACTCCGTGCCGAACCTCGAGATCGAGACCGGCGACATCGCCGGTGCCGGTCACGCGAGCGCGACCGGACGCTTCGACGACGAGCAGCTCTTCTACCTGCAGGCTCGAGGCATCCCTGAGGACGAGGCACGACGACTCGTCGTCCGCGGCTTCCTCGTGGAGATCATCCAGCAGATCGGCGACACCGAGCTGCAGGAGCGCCTCTCGGCGGCCATCGAGGCCGAACTGCTCGGCGCCGACGGACAGGGCACCGGCGGAGCGCAGCACTGATGGCGACGAAGGTGTGCTCGTTCGACGAGCTCGCCGTCAACCAGGCCAAGCGGGTCGTGGTGGACGGCGTGCCGATCGCCCTCGTGCGCGACGCATCGGACGAACTGTTCGCGATCGGCGACGTCTGCACCCACGGCGACATCTCGCTGTCCGAAGGCTTCGTCGAGGACGGCAACCTCGAATGCTGGGCACACGGCTCGCAGTTCTCGCTCACGACGGGCAAGCCGCTCACCCTTCCGGCCTACGAGCCGGTCCCCGTCTACACCGTCGAGCTCATCGACGGCGACATCTACATCGACCCGACCGCAACGAAAGAGATCTAGCACCATGTCAGTCCTCGAAATCCGCGACCTGCACGTCAGCGTCGAAACCGAACAGGGCACCAAGCCGATCCTGCGTGGCGTCGACCTCACCATCCGGAAGGGCGAGACCCACGCGATCATGGGTCCGAACGGTTCGGGTAAGTCCACGCTCGCGTACACGATCGCCGGCCACCCGAAGTACACCGTCGACAGCGGATCCATCACGCTGGACGGCGAGGACGTCCTCGCGATGAGCGTCGACGAGCGCGCCCGTGCCGGACTCTTCCTCGCGATGCAGTACCCCGTCGAGATCCCCGGTGTCACGGTCACGAACTTCCTTCGCACGGCGAAGACCGCGGTCGACGGCGAGGCGCCCGCGATCCGCGGCTGGATCAAGGACGTCCGCGAGTCGATGAAGAACCTGCGCATGGAGCCTGCCTTCGCCGAGCGCAACGTCAACGAGGGCTTCTCCGGTGGCGAGAAGAAGCGTCACGAGATCCTCCAGCTCGAGCTGCTGAAGCCGCAGTTCGCAGTCCTCGACGAGACCGACTCCGGCCTCGACGTCGACGCCCTCAAGATCGTGTCCGAGGGCGTCAACCGCGCCAAGGAGAACACGGGCCTCGGCGTCCTGCTGATCACGCACTACACGCGCATCCTGCGCTACATCAAGCCGGACTTCGTGCACGTCTTCGTCGCCGGCAAGATCGCCGAGCAGGGCGGTCCCGAGCTCGCCGACCGACTCGAGAACGAAGGCTACGACCGTTTCCTCGTCGATGCCGTCGTCGCCCCGGAAGGTGCCTGAAGCCGCGCGAGCGGTCTAAGATAACGACATGGTAACAACGCTCAGTCCGCAACGATTCGACGAGGTCGAAGAGGCGCTCAAGGACGTCATGGACCCCGAGCTCGGGGTGAACGTGGTCGACCTCGGTCTCATCTACGACCTGGGTTGGGATGACGAGAACGACGCGCTCATCATCCACATGACCCTGACCTCCGCCGGATGTCCGCTCACGGACGTCCTCGAGGAGCAGACGGGTCAAGCGCTCGACGGCATCGTCGACGCCTTCCGCATCAACTGGGTGTGGATGCCGCCGTGGGGCCCGGAGCGCATCACGGACGACGGGCGCGACATGATGCGTGCCCTCGGCTTCTCGATCTGATCGAACCTCCACGACGACGGACGGCTGCAGTGCAGCCGTCCGTCGTCCTGTTCCTGGCAGCGTCGTCCGGCTGATCCCGGATAGGGTCGAGGCATGACCGAGATCGTGTCCGCAGACCCCCTCGACGTCCTGCGCAGCCGGACGAGCGAGAAGTGGTCCGAGTACCCCGACGACGTCTTGCCCATGTTCGTCGCCGAGATGGACGTCCCCCTGGCACCCGTGGTCCGCGATGCCCTGCACGCGGCGATCGACCGCGGTGACGCCGGGTATGTCGCGAGCCGCACGCGGCTCCCGCAGGTGTTCGCCGACTTCGCAGCGCGACGTTGGGGATGGGTCGTGGATCCCGGCTCCGTGTTCACCACCGCCGACGTCAGCATGGGCATCGTCGAGATCCTGCGTCGCGTCATCTCGCCCGGCGAGGGCGTCGTGATCACCTCGCCGGTCTACCCGCCGTTCTTCGACCTCGTCATCGAGGCCGGGGGAGTCGTGGTGGACGTCCCCTTGCTCGGGTCCAGCCGCGCCGACGATCCCGCCGGAGGCTGGCGGCTCGACCTGGACGGTCTCGAAGCCGCCTTCCGCAACGGCGCGAAGGCGTTCCTGCTCTGCAACCCGCACAACCCGATCGGTCGGCCGCACACGGTCGACGAACTCCGCTCGGTCGCCGCGCTGGCCGCGCGGTACGGGGTCACGGTCGTGAGCGATGAGATCCACGCTCCGCTCACCCAGCCGGGCGAGCGGTTCGTCCCCTATCTCAGCGTGTCCGACGAGGCCGCCGAACACGGGTACGCCGTCCTGTCGGCGAGCAAGGCCTGGAACCTCGCCGGCCTGAAGTGCGCGGTGATGGTCACCGCCGGCCCGGGGCCGCGGAGCGTGGTCGCGGGGATGCCGGTCGAGGTGTTCTGGCGGACGGGTCAGTTCGGTGTGCTGGCTTCGGTCGCCGCCTTCGAGGCCGGAGAGCCCTGGTTGGACGGGCTCCTCGGGTTGCTCGACGGCAACCGGCGGCTGCTCGGTGAGCTGCTGGGCACCGAGTTGCCAGAGGTCGGCTACCGTCCGCCTGCCGCCGGGTACCTCGCCTGGCTGGACTGCACCGCGCTCGGTTGGACCGAACCCCCGGCGCGGCGCATCCTGCGCGAGGCGCGCGTGGCCCTGCAGGAGGGAGCCCCGTTCGGGCCCGGAGGCGTCGGCCACGCACGACTCAACCTGGCCTGCTCACCCGAGCTCCTCACCGAGGCGATCGGACGGATCTCCGCCCTGCGTTGACGCCCGTCCGGCCGCGCCGGAACCCTGCCGGAACGGCCGCGGTGCTGAGCATCGGATTCACGATTTATACTGGGAGGCTGACCCCCACCCTCCGCGTTGTCGAAACGCACCCGAAGAAATGGACTATGCCTGTGCTGAGTGTGCACGACCTCGAGATCCGCGTGGGGGCACGCGTGCTCATGGAGCACGTGAACTTCCGCGTGTCCGCCGGCGACAAGATCGGCCTCGTCGGCCGTAACGGTGCCGGGAAGACGACCCTGACCAAGACGCTGGCTGGGGAGACCCTCCCGACGAACGGCAAGATCGATCGCGGTGGCGAGATCGGTTACCTGCCGCAGGACCCGCGCTCCGGTAACCCGGAGGACCTCGCCCGCACCCGCATCCTCGATGCGCGCGGTCTCGGCCAGCTCGCGCTCGGCATGCACGAGTCCAGCATGGCCATGGCGAGCGACGACCCGAAGGTGGCGGAAGCCGCCATGAAGAAGTACGGCAACCTCACCGACCGGTTCAACGCGCTCGGCGGGTACGCCGCAGAGGCCGAGGCGGCCTCCATCGCATCGAACCTGAACCTGCCCGACCGCATCCTCGATCAGCAGCTGAAGACGCTCTCGGGTGGACAGCGTCGCCGCATCGAACTCGCGCGCATCCTCTTCTCCGACGCCGAGACGCTCATCCTCGACGAGCCGACCAACCACCTCGACGCCGACTCGGTCGTCTGGTTGCGTGAGTTCCTCAAGCAGTACAAGGGCGGGTTCATCGTGATCTCGCACGACATCGAGCTCGTCGGCGAGACGGTCAACCGGGTCTTCTACCTCGATGCGAACCGCACCGTCATCGACATCTACAACATGAACTGGAAGAACTACCAGCGTCAGCGCGAAGCCGACGAGGAGCGCCGGAAGAAGGAGCGCACCAACGTCGAGAAGAAGGCGACGGCGCTGCAGCTCCAGGCGGCCAAGTTCGGTGCGAAGGCCAGCAAGGCGGCCGCAGCCCACCAGATGGTGGCTCGCGCCGAACGAATGCTCTCCGGGCTCGAGGAGGTCCGCGCGCAGGACCGCGTGGCCAAGCTGCGGTTCCCGACCCCGGCGCCCTGTGGCCGGACGCCGCTCATGGCGAGCAACCTGTCGAAGAGCTACGGGTCGCTCGAGATCTTCACGGCCGTCGACCTCGCGATCGACCGTGGCTCGAAGGTCGTCATCCTCGGATTCAACGGTGCGGGCAAGACGACCCTGCTGCGGATCCTCGCCGGAGTGGACCAGCCCGACACCGGGCAGCTCGAGCCCGGGCACGGCCTGCGGATCGGCTACTACGCGCAGGAGCACGAGACGATCGACGTGAAGCGCAGCGTGCTCGAGAACATGGTCTCCTCGTCGCCGAACATCACCGAGATGGAAGCGCGCAAGGTCCTCGGCTCGTTCCTGTTCACCGGCGACGACTCCAACAAGCTCGCGGGCGTGCTGTCCGGTGGCGAGAAGACGAGACTCGCTCTCGCGATGATCGTCGTCTCGGGCGCGAACATGCTTCTTCTGGACGAGCCGACCAACAACCTCGACCCGGCCAGCCGGCTGGAGATCCTCGACGCGCTCGCCCACTACGAGGGTGCCGTCGTGCTCGTGAGTCACGATGAGGGCGCCGTCGAGGCGCTCAACCCCGAGCGGGTGCTCATCCTGCCCGACGGCGTCGAGGACCACTGGAACAAGGACTACCAGGACCTCGTCAGCCTGGCCTAGCGCCAGCGGGCCAGCGCGCCCGGCCCGTGAGCATCACGGGCCGGGTATGCCCCGTCCGTCGACGGCTCGGGGCAGTCGGGTCAGCGACTCGCTTCGAGGATCTCATCCTCGATGTCGGCGTCGGACCGTGCCTTCGCGGCGAGCCGTTCGGCGCGCGCAGCCGCACGCCGTTGCTCCTTCGGGTCGTCGGAGTTCAGGATGCGGTACTCCTGACGGATGGCATAGGCGAGGAAGATGAAGCCCATCAGCGCGAAGACCACCCATTGCAGCGCGTACGAGAGGTGCATCCCCTCGTTCGGCTCGGGCTTGATCGGACCGAGCGGTGCCGCCTCGGCAGGCGCCGGGCTCTCCGAGAGGAGCATGCCGTACGCACCGGAGTAGAGCGTCTCGCCGCGGAGTTCGGCGATCTGCGGGAGGTTGATCGTGGCCACCTGGCCGTCGGCGGCCCCGCGGCCCGGGAGCGTCGGTTCGCCGGGTCGGATGCGGACGACGACCGAGACCTCACCGCTCGGAGGCGCCGGGATCGATTCGGGTGCTTCGAGTGAATCGTTCGCAGCGACCCAGCCACGGTCGACGATGAACACGTCTCCGTTGGCAAGTCGGAGCGGCGTGAGGACGTTGAAGCCCGCCTGGTTGTTCCGGGGACGGTTCCGCACCAGCAGCTGTTCGTCAGGCAGGTAGGTACCGCTCATCGACACCGGGTGCCATTCGTCGGCCACGCTGAAGGAGTCGAGCGACGGCAGCGCTTCGTCGAGCGGGATCGGGGTCGCGTCCCAGTTGGTCTCGATGCGCTGGACCTCCTCCTCCTTCTCGCTCGCCCGGGCGAGCTGCCAGTTGGAGAGGAGGACGCACACGATCGCGAACACGATCGCCACGCCGAGGTAGCCGAGCCAACGGCGGCTGAAGGCGAACCGCCAACCCGCGCTCATGAGCCGACCTCCGACGCCAGCGGACGCCGCTCGAGCGGGAAGGAGCGGGCTTCGAGGAAGGCCTCCAAGAAGTCGACGTGCTCGTCGCAGGCGGTCCAGACCTTCACGCGGTCCTCCGCGTGGATCTTCGGATTGCGCCACTCGATCCGCCAGCTCGCCGCCGCGCGGCAGCCGGCCCGCGAGCAGATCACGCCGTCGGGCTCGGCACCGAACCCGATCATGCCTGGTCGGCCGGACGAGGCGGAACCGAGTCGTCGACGATGATCGGCCGCTGGGATACGACGACACCGGTGGGGCGCTCGATGGCCCCCTGTGACGGCAGCGACCCGGCGTTCGCGATGATCACGGCGACGTACGGCAGGAAGATGGCACCGGCTGCGACCGCGAACATCCAACCGCCCTGGACGAACGGGAGCGCAGCGAGGCAAAGCAACCGGACACCCATGGTGATCGAGTACTTGATGAGCCGCTGCCGGCGCTCCTGTTCGGGAGCCGGTGGGAGGGAGGTGATGCTCTGCTGCTTCATGCCATGACCAGCCTACGCGCTCGGCGGGTGGGCGAAGCCCCCAAATCACCGGGAGAAAGGGAGTACCCCCATATGCTTGTACGGGTCCGCGGCCGGAACGCCGCGCGCCCCGACGGCCGCCGCACGAGTCGGCCGGTATCGCCGCAGGAGAGGAATCGACCATGACCGCACCACGCACCGTACTCGTCACCGGAGGCAACCGGGGGATCGGCTTCGCCATCGCCGAGGAGTTCGTCGCGCAGGGTCACCGCGTCGCCGTCACCGCACGATCCGGCGAGGGCCCCGCGGGCACGTTGACGGTCCGCGCGGACGTCACCGACGCCGCCTCCGTCGACGCGGCGTTCACCGAGATCGAGTCGGAGCTCGGGCCGGTCGAGGTGCTCGTCGCGAACGCGGGCATCACGAAGGACACCCTGCTCATGCGGATGAGCGAGGACGACTTCGACCAGGTGGTCGACACGAACCTCGGCGGCTCCTTCCGCGTCGTCAAGCGCGCGTCCAAGGGCATGCTCAAGGCACGCTTCGGGCGCATCGTGCTCATCTCCAGCGTCGTGGGCCTCTACGGGTCCGCCGGACAGGTCAACTACGCGGCCTCGAAGAGCGGCCTCATCGGCATGGCGCGATCCATCACCCGCGAACTCGGTGCACGTGGGATCACGGCGAACGTGATCGCCCCGGGGTTCATCGAGACCGACATGACCGCCGAACTGCCCGCCGAGACCCAGGCCGAGTACAAGAAGAGCATCCCGGCAGCGCGTTTCGCGAGTGCGAACGAGGTCGCGAAGGTCGTCACGTGGATCGCCGGTGACGACGCGGGCTACATCTCCGGCGCCGTGATCCCGGTCGACGGCGGCCTCGGCATGGGTCACTGACCCGGGCAGCACCGCACCGAGCAGAACCCGACCTCGGGCGCTGACACCGACGCGCGGATCAGAGCCCGAGGAGCGGGAGGACGCCGGCGAGGTCGACCCGCCCGGCGACGAGGTCGGCATGGCGGCGGACGATCGGCTTCGCGTTGAACGCGACCGAGAGCCCGGCGACGGCCATCATCTCGAGGTCGTTGGCTCCGTCGCCGATCGCGATCGTCCGTGCCAACGGCACGCCGTCCTCGTCGGCCCACTCCTGCAGTGCGGCCGCCTTCGCCGCCGCGTCGATGATGGGACCGCTGAGGCCTCCCGTCAACCGACCGTCGGCGGTCTCGAGGCGGTTCGCCCGCACGTGGTCGAGGCCGAGTGCCTCGGCGAGCGGGTCGAGCAGTTCATGGAACCCGCCCGACACGACACCGATCCGCGACCCGTGCGCATGCAGCCGGCCGATCAGCGTCTCCAGGCCGGCCGTCGTCCGGATCCGTTCGGCGATCACCGGGATCCGGTCGACGGGCAGGCCCGCGAGCGTCGCGACCCGGGCCCGGAGGCTGTCGGCGAAGTCGAGGTCACCGCGCATGGCGCGCTCGGTGATGGCGGCGACCTCGGGGAGGCTGCCGACCTCCTCGGCGAGCAGCTCGATCACCTCGTTCTCGATGAGCGTCGAGTCGGCGTCGAGGACCGCGAGGAACCGGACACCTCGTCCGGCCTGTGGGGGGAGTGCTGCTTCGGGATCCGCCACTGCCGAACGCTCGGTACTCATGGAACGACGCGTACTCCCTTGCCAACCACGGTGAGACCGGATTCGGTGACGGTGAAGCCGCGAGCGCGGTCACGGTCGTGGTCGACACCGACGCTCGCGCCGGAGGTGACCACCACATCCTTGTCCAGGATAGCCCGCTTGACGACGGCGTCCGGTTCGATGTGGACCTTGTCGAACACGACCGAGTCGGAGACGTGGGCGCCGGATTCCACGAGCGCCCACGGCCCGAGGACACTGCGCTCGATGTGGGCACCGGACAGCAGCGAACCGAGGGAGACGATCGAGTCGATGGTCTGGCCGAGGTTGCCCTTCGCGTCCCGCACGAACTTCGCCGGCGGCGAGTTCAGCTGCGAACTGAAGATCGGCCAGTCGCGGTTGTACAGGTTGAAGATCGGGAGCGTCGAGATGAGGTCCTGGTGGGCCTCGTAGAACGACTCGATCGTCCCCACGTCGCGCCAGTAGTAGCGATCGCGATCCGTCGATCCGGGTACATCGTTCCGCTGGAGGTCGTAGACGCCGGCCTCGCCGCGATCGACGAAGTACGGGACGATGTCGCCACCCATGTCGTGGTTCGAGCTCGTCACCTCGCCGTCGTCGATGACCGCCTGCATGAGTGCGTCGGCGTCGAAGACGTAGTTGCCCATCGAGGCGAGCACTTCACCGGGGGAGTCGGGCAGGCCCGGCGCGTCGAGCGGCTTCTCGAGGAAGCGGGCGATGGTCGTCGGGTCGTCCGCGTCGACGTCGATGACGCCGAACTGGTCGGCGAGGGAGATGGGCTGACGGATCGCGGCGACCGTCGCCTTCTTGCCCGAGGCGATGTGCGCCTCGATCATCTGCGCGAAGTCCATGCGGTAGACGTGGTCGGCGCCGACGACCACGACGATGTCGGGCTTCTCGTCGCGGATCAGGTTGAGGCTCTGCAGGATCGCGTCGGCGGATCCGCTGAACCAGCGCTTCCCGAGACGCTGCTGCGCCGGCACGGACGCGACATAGGAGTCGAGCAGGCCGGACAACCGCCAGGTCTGCGAGACGTGGCGGTCGAGGCTGTGGGACTTGTACTGGGTGAGGACGACGATCTGTGTGAGTCCCGAGTTGATGAGGTTCGACAGCGCGAAATCGATCAGGCGGTACTGCCCGCCGAACGGTACGGCCGGTTTCGCGCGGTCTGCGGTCAGCGGCATCAACCGCTTCCCTTCCCCACCAGCGAGGACGATTCCGAAGATCTTCTTTGAGGCGGCCATGGCTTCACAATAGATGCCGGACGAGACCTGTACTAGCGTCTAGACATGCGAGTTGATCTTGTGACAAAGGAGTACCCGCCGGAGATCTACGGCGGCGCAGGCGTCCACGTGTCGGAGCTGGTGAAATCCCTCCGCAGCGACATCGACGTGACCGTGCGCTGCTTCGGCGCGCCACGCGACGAGGCCGACACCGTCGCGTACGGTGTCCCGGCCGAGCTCCAGGGGGCGAACGGCGCCCTCACGACACTCGGGACGGACCTCCTGATCGCCCAGGACGTCGCCGGGGCCGACCTCGTGCACTCGCACACCTGGTACGCGAACGGCGCCGGTCACCTCGCGTCACTGCTGCACGGCATCCCGCACGTCGTGACCGCGCACAGTCTGGAACCGCTCCGCCCGTGGAAGGCCGAGCAGCTGGGCGGTGGGTACCGCGTGTCCAGCTGGATCGAGCAGTCCGCCTACGAAGGCGCCGCGGCCGTCGTGGCGGTCAGCGACGGCATGCGTCGCGACATCCTGCGGTCGTACCCGAGCCTCGACCCGGCCAAGGTGCAGGTCATCTACAACGGCATCGACCTGACCGACTGGCAACCACGCGTGGACGACGAGCTGCTGCGGTCCCTCGGTATCGACCCGTCCCGTCCCTCCGTCGTCTTCGTCGGTCGGATCACCCGTCAGAAGGGGCTGCCGTACCTGCTCCGCGCGGCCCGATTGCTGCCACCCGACGTGCAGCTCATCCTGTGCGCCGGCGCTCCCGACACCCCCGAGATCCTCGCCGAGGTCAAGGGGCTCGTCGAAGAGCTGCAGCGCGAGCGCACCGGGGTCGTGTGGATCGAACGACTCCTCCCGCGTCACGAGCTGTGCACCGTCCTCACCGCCGCCACGACCTTCGTGTGCCCATCGATCTACGAGCCGCTCGGCATCGTCAACCTCGAGGCGATGGCCTGCGGTGCCGCCGTGGTCGGGACGGGGACCGGCGGCATCCCGGAGGTCGTGCAGGACGGTGTGACCGGCAGGATCGTCCCGCTCGCGCAGGCGTCCGACGGCACCGGCACCCCGCTCGACCCGGAGCGTTTCGTCGCCGACCTCGCCGCCACCCTCACCGAGGTCGTCCAGGATCCCGCCCAGGCGAGGGCCTACGGGGCCGCTGGTCGCCGACGCGCGGAGTCCGACTTCAGCTGGTCGCGCATCGCCACCCAGACGGCGGAGCTCTACCGCAGCCTGGTCTGAACCACCTGCGGACACCTCGGAGGACGGCGACGCGCGACGAGTCTTGGCGGATAGGCTAGGACCATGCCGAGCGTGTTGCAGTTCTCCGATGTGTCCGTCGTCCGCAATCTCAACCCCATCCTCGATGGCGTCGACTGGACGGTGACGGGCGACCAGCGATGGATCGTCCTCGGCCCGAACGGCGCCGGCAAGACGACGCTCCTGCAGCTCGCGGCCACGCTCATCCACCCCTCGAAGGGCACGGTCTCCGTGCTCGACGAGACGCTCGGCCGGGTCGACGTCTTCGAACTGCGCCCACGCATCGGCTTCGCGTCCTCCGCCCTCGCGAAGCGGGTGCCGCCGGAGGAGACCGTCCTGGACGTCGTGCTCACGGCGGCCTACTCGGTCACCGGGCGCTGGGTCGAGCAGTACGAGGACATCGACGTGAAGCGCGCGTCGCGGGTCCTCGCCGAATGGAAGCTCGACCACCTCGCCGACCGCCGCTTCGGCACACTGAGCGACGGCGAGCAGAAGCGCGTGCAGATCGCGCGGGCCATCATGACCGACCCCGAACTCCTCCTGCTCGACGAGCCGGCCGCGAGCCTCGACCTCGGCACGCGCGAGGAGCTCGTCGAGCTGCTGGGCGGCTACGCGAGCGCCGACGACTCACCGGCGATCATCATGGTGACCCACCACGTCGAGGAGATCCCCGTCGGCTTCACCCACGTCCTGCTCGTTCGCGACGGCGGCATCGTCGCCGCCGGCCCGATCGCCGAGACACTCACGGCCGAGCACCTCAGCGAGACCTTCGACCTCCCGATCGAGCTGAGCGAGGAGGACGGCCGGTTCCACGCCCGCTCCGTCCGCGCCGGACGCTCGGCCGTCGCCCCCTCCTGACGGCCACGACTCGGCGAGTCGTCCTCGGCTGGCGAGCAGACGCGCGCCGAGTCTGGTAAAGTCGACCTTTGGCTCGCGGAGCCAAGAGCTTTCTGCCTCGTGCCTGGAGTTCCGAGCGCGGGTACTACCCACACCATCCACTCAACAAGGACTGCTGATGAAATCTGACATCCACCCCACGTACGAAGCCGTCGTCTTCCGCGACCTCGCCTCCGGCGCGACGTTCCTCACGCGCTCGACGGTCTCGTCGGGCAAGACGATCGACCTCGACGGCGTCACCTACCCGGTGATCGACGTGGAGATCTCGTCCGAGTCGCACCCGTTCTACACGGGCAAGCAGCGCATCATGGACTCCGCCGGTCGCGTCGAGAAGTTCAACCAGCGCTTCAAGGGCTTCGGCAAGTAGTCCTTCAGCTGGAATACACGAACGCCCCGATCCTCGGATCGGGGCGTTCGTCGTCGTGGCGAGCCGTACAGCTCAGATGCCGATGGGCAGCTGGTCCGCTGGGACGATGATCGGCGCCTCGGGTCGGGCGGCAGGGCGTCCCGTGCGGATGGGCCAAGCACCGTCGGCGACGAACTCGGGATCGCGCACGCGGCGCATGTAGGACTGGAAGCTCTCCGCCTGCTCGAGCGACCAGGTCCGCTGGGCCTCGTGCAACTCGTCGACGCTCGTCGGCAGGGCGTCGGCATGAAGCCGACCGATGGCTTGAGCGACGCGTCCGGCGGCGACGGCGTCCACCCCCGCGTCATGCGCACCCTCGAGCGGAACGCCGTGTAGGGCGGCGACGACCTCGAGCGTCCGCTTGCCGCGCCGGAAGGTGTCGAGCCGCCGGTCGAGGATCAGCGGGTCGACGACGGGGGACGGGTCGGCGATCGACGTCACCCCGTGTCGCTCCGCCTCGAAGTGCAGGAGGGAGAAGTCGTACGGAGCGTTGTAGGCGACCACCGGGGTCCGCGCGGCGAACAGCTCGGTGAGGACGGCGACGATCTCTCCGACGACGGCCGGCGCCGGACGCCCCTCCGCCCGGGCCCGCTCCGTCGTGACGCCGTGGATCTCGGCGGCGCGAGCGGGGATCTCGACCCCGGGATCGGCCATCCACGACCACGAACGTTCGACCGAACCGTCCGCGGTGATGACACCGACGAAGGCGGTCACGATGCGACTCGTCTCCACCTCGATGCCCGTCGTCTCGAGATCGAAGACCGCCAGGCGGTCCGTCCAGTGGGGATTCGCATCGACCGTGTTCACGCCTTCACCCTATGACGCACCTCCGACAGGGTCCTGTGCCACGCCGGGGCGGCACGGTCCGCGTCGTCGGGTGAACGCGGAGCCGGACTGCCTAGACTGAGTGGATGCCCGTCGAATCACCGTACGCCGACCAGCTCGACCGCATCCCCGTCCGGGAGCGCTCGCTCATCGTGGACGGAGCCGAGACCCGGTTCTGGGACTACGGCGACCACGAGGCGTCGACGACGATCGTCATGGTGCACGGGTTCCGGGGTGACCACCACGGCCTCGAACCGGTCGTCGCGCAGCTCTCCGGGTTCCGGATCATCGCTCCGGACCTCCCCGGCTTCGGCAGCTCGGCTCCCTTCCCGGAGGCCACCCACTCCGTCGAGGGGTACGCCGCCTGGCTGGGACGGTTCATCGAGGAACTGCACCTGACCGGCCGTGTCGTCCTGCTCGGGCACTCGTTCGGCTCGATCGTGTCGAGCGCCGCCGTCGCCGGGGGACTCCGACCGGATGACCTCATCCTCGTGAACCCGATCGCCGCCCCGGCGCTCCAGGGTCCTCGAGGTGTCCTGACGAGGCTCGCGGTCTTCTACTACTGGTCGTCCGCGAAGCTCCCGAAACGCCTGGGATTCGCCTTCCTCCGGAACAAGGGTGTCGTGCGCATCATGAGCGTCGCGATGTCGAAGACGAAGGACCCGACGCTCCGTCGGTGGATCCACGCCCAGCACGACCAGTACTTCAGCGCCTTCGCCGACCGGGAGGTCGTCCTCGAGTCGTTCACCGCCTCGGTCAGCCACGACGTCAGCGAGTACGCCGACCGGATCCCGAGCCGCACGCTGCTCATCGCCGCCGAGCGTGACGACATCACGCCCGTGGCCGCGCAGTACGCGCTCGCGAAGCGGTTCGCCGACGCGCAGCTGCACGTCATCCCGGGCGTCGGACACCTCATCCACTACGAGGAGCCGCACGACGCGGCGCAGCGCCTCACCGCGTTCCTCGCGGACGACCGCACCGACGCCTGAGGCGTCAGGCGTCGGTCGCCTCCTGCGAGACGACGCTCGTGAAGGCGGACGGGACCAGGCGAGCGGCGATCCCGGTGAGCGTCTCACTGGCACCAGCGTCGAGCTTCACGTCCGCGCGGCCGTCCGCCTTCGTGACGCCGCGGTTGATGACGACGATCGGCAACCGCTTCCGGCGGGCGAGTTCGAGGAGCCGGATCCCCGAGTTGACCACGAGGGAGGAGCCGGCGATCACGAGTGCGTCGGCGCCGCGCACGAGTGCTGCCGCCTCGGCGTACTTCTCCGTCGGGATGAACTCGCCGAAGAAGACCACGTCCGGCTTCAACATGCCACCGCAGACCGTGCACACGGGGACGACGATCTCGTCCACGCGCCCGACCTCGGCATCGCCGTCCGGGTTGATCGTCACGTCCGTCTCGGTGTCGAGCCACGGGTTCAGGTCCGTCATGCGCTCCGCGATGCTCGACCTGGCGTAACTCTGCCCGCAGGAGAGACAGCTGACGCGGTCCATCGACCCGTGCAGGTCGACGACGCGGCGCGAGCCGGCCCTGACGTGGAGGCCGTCGACGTTCTGCGTGATGACGCCGTCGGCGATGCCTGCCTCCTCGAGGAGCGCGATCGCCCGGTGGCCGGCGTTCGGGCGAGCGCCGTCGAACCGCTTCCACCCGAGGTGGCTGCCGGCCCAGTAGCGCTTGCGCGCGGCGTCGTCGTTGGACAGGAACTGGTCGACCGTCATGGGGGTCCGGACCGGAGCGCCCTGGCCCCGGTAGTCGGGGATCCCGGAGTCCGTGCTCACGCCGGCCCCGGTGAGAAAGGCGACACGGCGATCCGCGAGCAGCTCGATCGCCCGTTCGAGCCCGGCCTCGGCCGTCTCGTCAGCGGGATCCCCTGCTGCGATCAGCGTGCTCATGCCTGCTCCGTCCATCCGTCCGCGATGATCGGAGTGCTCCGGGCCATCGCTTCCCCTGAGTCTAAACGGCCTCGTTTTCGATCGTGTTCCCACTCTGGCAAGGTGGAGGTCGAACATCGCGTCGAGAGGACGTCTCCCATGCAGGTCATCCGGATCACCGATCTCGACGACGGACGACTCGACGACTACGCGCGACTGACGGACGTCGCCCTCCGCCGGGTGTCCGAACCCGCTGGTGGCCTGTACATCGCCGAGTCCACGAAGGTCATGGAACGTGCGCTGCGCGCCGGGCACCGACCGCGATCGGTCCTGCTGCAGGAGAAGTGGCTCGAGGACGTCTCGCCACTCCTCGAGGACCACGACGTCCCGGTCTTCGTCGGCGAGCCCGCACTCCTCGAGCAGCTGACGGGCTTCCACCTGCACCGGGGAGCCCTCGCGGCGATGCACCGCCCACCGCTCGCCGATCCCGCCGAACTCCTCGCCGACGCCCGCCGGGTGGTCATCCTCGAGGACATCGTCGACCACACCAACGTCGGCGCCATCTTCCGCTCGGTCGCCGGCCTCGGTGCCGACGCCGTCCTGATCACCCCGCGCTGCGCCGACCCGCTGTACCGCCGAAGCGTCCGCGTCAGCATGGGCACGGTCCTGCAGGTGCCGTGGACCCGCCTGCCGGAATGGGACGTCGCTTCCGGCGTCCTGCGGGATGCCGGCTTCGAGACGGCCGCCTTGGCCTTGGCCGACGATGCCGTGGACCTCGACACCTATGCTCGGACCGCGCCGGAACGACTCGCCATCGTGCTCGGCGCCGAGGGTGACGGTCTGAGCGCCTCGGCCCTCGCCGCCGCCGACACGATCGTGACCATCCCGATGCTCCACGGCGTCGACTCGCTGAACGTCGCGTCGGCCAGTGCCGTCGCCCTCTGGGAGCTCCGGGTCCGCTGACCACGGTCCCTCGCTGCCCGAGGACCACCCGGTCGGCGGCACGTCGCGACAGGGTACGCGCAGGAGCGCCGGGTAGCATGACCGGGTGCCACTCACGAGACGACAGATCTACCGCCGCCGCCGTCTCGCCGTCTTCGGTGTCCTCGCCCTCCTCATCGGGGTGTTCGGGTACAGCGCAGGCGCGCTGCTCCGCCCGGTGCCGGCCGCGGCTGCGACGCTCGATTCCAGCGACGCCCTCACCACCTCGCTCGTCCAGCAGACCACACCGGTCGCCTGGCCCGGATTCGGGCGGGGCGCCATCGGTGCCGTCGGGTTCGACGGCGTCCTGAGTTCGAGTGGCGAGCAGACGCCGTTCCCCATCGCGAGCATCACGAAGACGATCACCTCCCTCGTCGTGCTGGAGGCCAAGCCGCTCGCCGCGGGAGATCAGGGCCCGTCCATCACGCTGACCGACGCCGACGTCGGGTTCTACTACGACACCATCGCGGAGAACGGTTCAGCGGCACCCGTCGTCGCCGGGTCGGTGTTCACCCAGCGGCAGATGCTCGAAGCACTGCTCCTCCCGTCGGCGAACAACTACAGCATCTCCCTCGCCGTCTGGGCCTTCGGTTCGGTCGACGCGTACCTCGACGCGGCGCGCGCCTGGCTCGATGCACGTGGGCTGACGGGCACGACCGTCACGAACACGAGCGGCCTGGGCGAGACGAACGTCAGCACCCCGAGCGACCTCGTGACCATCGGCAAGCTCGTGCTCGCCGACCCGGTGCTCTCGTCGATCGTCAAGGAGCCCACGGCGGTGCTGCCCGCCATCGGCGAGGTCGAGAACACGAACGCCCTCCTCGGCCAGTACGGGGTGACCGGCATGAAGACGGGGACCGACGACGCCTCGGGCGCCTGCCTGCTGTTCTCCGCCGACCTCCAGGTGGCGGGGCGGACGGTGACCGTCGTCGGCGTCATCCTCGGTGCCGACGACCACACCGTGCTCAACGAGGCCGTGGTCTCCCTGTTGCAGAGCGTGCCGGCCGGATTCCACCAGGTCCAGCTCGCCACCGCCGGGCAATCGGTCGGCTCCTACTCGACCGCGTGGGACCAGGCCGCGAAGGTCGTCGTGGCCTCCGACGCCTCCGTGCTCGTCTGGCAGGACACCCCGATCACGGTCGAGAGCCGCGCCAGAGCCATCGACGCGGGTGCCGCCGGTTCGACGGTCGGGAAGCTCAGCTACACCGTGGGGGCGGGCGCGGAGGGCGGCGCGGCGACGATCGACGTCCCGCTGGCCCTCGACGCGGACGTCGCGCCGGTCACGCCCTGGTGGCGCCTGACCAACCCGTGACCGCAGCAGACGCCGGAGCCCGGGTGATCGGCCGGACGGTCAGACGTCGAGTTCCTGGTCCTGCGCTGCGACCGTGAGGAACGGGCCGGCGAGCGGTCGCTTGGCGGTGATGTGGTCGCCGGACGACTGGTGCCGCACCCGACGGAGCACCCACGGCACGAGGTACTCGCGCGCCCAGGCGAAGTCCTCGGTCCGGGCCTGACGCCAACGCCTGACGGGGAGCGGCTCCGGCTGCAGCGGCTTGAGGTCGTTCTCGACGTTCAGCGCGTGCAGGACGAGGCGGGCGACCTCGTGGTGGCCGAGCGCGTTCAGGTGTAGGCGGTCCGGTGCCCACATCCGCGGATCCTGGATCGCCTGGAGGGCCCACTGGTCGGCGATGATGCAGTCGTGTCGGGCGGCGATGGCCCGCAGGTTCTCGTTGTAGATCGCGACCTTGCCGCGGATGCTCCGGAAGACGGGGGAGAAGCCGACGTCCACGCCGGTGAACAGCACGACCGTCGCTCCGTCGCTCCGGAGTCGGATGATCGCCTGCTCGAGTCGTCTGGCGATGTCGTCGGGGTCGGTGCCGGGCCGGATCACGTCGTTGCCGCCCGCCGAGATCGTGATGAGGTCCGGGTGCAGCTCCAGGGCCGGCTCCACCTGGTCGTCGAGGATCTGCTGAGCGAGCTTGCCGCGCACCGCGAGGTTGGCGTAGGCGAAGTCCGAGTTCTGCGCGGCCAGCACCTCGGCGACGCGATCGGCCCATCCGCGGTGCCCGCCCGGCGCCCCAGGCTCAGGATCGCCGATCCCCTCCGTGAACGAGTCGCCGATGGCGACGTACCGCGACCAGGGATGGTGCTGTTCGGTCATGGGTGGTTCCTCCTGCTGTGCATCCGGAACCTCCAGCGTACGCCCGCCCCTCGGCTGGCGGATCAGTCGCGAGTCGGACATCCGGATGGGTGTCGGGGACGCACACGATGGTCGGCGGTGTCGGTGCGGCCGGGTACAGTGGTCTCCAGTGAACGCGGAAATCTCTTCGACCCAGCACCTGGGCGGGTCCGCAGCCGAACACCTCTCACCGGCCTTCCCGGAACGCGCAGCGTGGGGCACGGCGAGCAAGCTTCGAGCCTGGCAGGCCGAGGCGCTCGAGCAGTACTTCACGACCGAACCCCGTGACTTCCTCGCGGCGGCGACACCGGGCGCAGGCAAGACGACGTTCGCGCTGCGGCTCGCCTCCGAACTCCTCCATCGCGGCACGATCGACCGCATCACGGTCGTCGCCCCGACCGATCATCTGAAGCGCCAGTGGGCCGAGGCCGCGAGCCGGGTCGGCATCCGCCTCGACCCGAACTTCGCGAACCGCGACCAGGTCTTCGGCCGCCACTACCACGGTGTCGCGGTCACCTACGCCCAGGTCGCGGCGAACCCGCCAGTGCATCAGCGCACGACCGATTCGGGTCGCACCCTCGTCATCCTCGACGAGGTCCACCACGGCGGCGACGCCCTGAGCTGGGGCGACGGCATCCACGAGGCCTTCTCTCGGGCGACCCGTCGCCTGTCCCTGACCGGGACCCCGTTCCGGTCAGACACGGCACCGATCCCGTTCGTGGTCTACCAGCCGGACCACCAGGGCATCCGGACCTCCGTCACCGACTACAACTACGGGTACGGTCGCGCACTCCAGGACGGGGTCGTCCGTCCGGTGCTCTTCATGGTCTACGCCGGCCACATGCGCTGGCGGACCAAGGCCGGCGACGAGATGGAGGCCCGCCTCGGCGAGGGCAACACGAAGGACATCACCTCCGCGGCCTGGCGCACCGCCCTCGACCCCCAGGGTGACTGGATCCCGGCGGTCCTGAAGTCCGCCGACCTCCGACTGTCCGAGGTCCGTCAAGCGGTCCCCGACGCCGGCGGACTCGTGATCGCCACCGACCAGACGACCGCGCGAGCCTACGCCGCCATCCTGCACGAGCTGACGGGGGAGCAGCCCACGATCGTCCTCTCAGACGAGAAGGAGGCCAGCGACCGGATCGCCGACTTCTCGGGGAACACCAAGCGCTGGATGGTCGCGGTCCGCATGGTGTCGGAAGGCGTGGACGTCCCACGACTCGCCGTCGGCGTCTACGCGACGTCGTCCGCCACGCCGCTGTTCTTCGCGCAGGCGATCGGGCGATTCGTCCGGGCACGTCGACGCGGCGAGATCGCGAGCATCTTCCTCCCGAACGTGCCGAACCTGATGGCCCTCGCTGAGAAACTCGAGCTCGAACGCGACCACGCACTCGACCGCCCGAGCGACCCGGACGCGGAGGGCGACCTCTTCAACCCGGAGGACGCGATGATGGCGGCCGCGGAGCGCGAGGACAAGGCTTCCGACTCACTCCTCGAGGAGTTCACCTGGCAGGCCGTCTCCTCGGACGCGCACTTCGACCGGGTGGTGTTCGACGGCGACGAGTTCGGCGAGCTCGCCCAGCCGGGCACCGAGGAGGAGTTCGACTTCATCGGGTTCCCCGGGCTCCTCGAGCCTGAACAGGTGCACGAGCTGCTCGTGCAGCGCCAGAGCCGCCAGGCCAAGCGCGGGGCGTTCGTCGACAAGAACGCCGCCTCGCCGAGTCCGCAGGCGGACATCCCCGCTCCGCTCTACCGCACCCTCAAGGAGCAGCGCCAGGTGCTCAACACCCTGGTCGGCCTCTACGCCAAGCACACGAAGGAGCCGCACGGACTCGTGCACGCCGAACTGCGACGCGTCTGCGGCGGCCCCGCCGTGGCACAGGCGAGCGTGACGCAGCTGCAGTCGCGCATCGACCTGCTCCGTCGGCGCCTGGGCCACGGGCACTGAGGACAGCGCTTCTTCTCGCGCGCGCGTTCTCCTGCATCGCGGTCAGCCCGCCGGAGCTGCCCTTCGACAGGCTCAGGGACCGGCGTGTTCCGGACGGAGCTCTCCCGGTCACTGAGCTTGTCGAAGTGCCCACGAGGGCCCCTGCTCCGACCACCCTTCGACAGGCTCAGGGACCGGCGGAGGATGCTCAGGGACCGGCGGTGCAGGCTCAGGGACCGGCGGAGGTGCGCCGGATTTCGCTCTGGCCGAAGACGATCTCGGGTGTCGGCGTGTCGTGGAGTCCGGCGGAAAAACAAGAACGGCCGGAGCTTTCGCTCCGGCCGTTCGCCGTCTCAACACGGTGTGCGCGAAGGGGGACTTGAACCCCCACGCCCGTAAGGGCACTAGCACCTCAAGCTAGCGCGTCTGCCATTTCCGCCACCCGCGCGTGTTGTGATCGTGTCCGGCTTTCGCTGGGCACGAGAAGAAACTCTAGCACGGATTTCGACAGCCGTTCACCACCTCGTACCGCCAGAGGATCTTCTCGACGGCTTCCGGCCGTGCGCCGACCGCGCAGAACGGGGGAGAGGTGCAGCGGTCAGGGCCGACGGGTAGCGTGGAACCATGACCTCCGGCTCAGACGCATCCGACCTCACGCTCGACGAGACCACGCGGATCGCGCGGGACCTCATCCGCATGGACACGACGAACTACGGTGAGGGCCGCTCCAACGGCGAGACGGAGGCCGCCGAATATGTCGAGGCGTACCTCCGCGACCTCGGTCTGGAGCCGGAGCTGATCGACGCCGCTCCGGGCCGGACCAGCGTGGTCGCGCGGGTCGCCGGTGCGAACCCCGAGAAGCCGGCGCTCGTCGTACACGGACACCTCGACGTGGTGCCTGCCGACCCTGCGAACTGGTCGGTGGACCCCTTCGGCGGCGAGATCAAGGACGGCCTGCTGTGGGGACGCGGGGCCGTCGACATGAAGAACATGGACGCGATGATCCTCGCGTCGCTCCGCGAGATCCTCGACAGCGGCCGCCGCCCGGAACGCGACCTCGTGATCGCGATGTTCTCGGATGAGGAGAACGGCGGTGTGTTCGGCTCGCACCACCTCGTGACGGAACGACCCGAGCTCTTCGCCGGCGCGACCGAGGCGATCAGCGAGGTCGGCGGGTACTCGATCACGTTCGGCGGACGCCGCTCCTACCTCCTCCAGACCTCGGAGAAGGCCCTCGTCTGGATCAAACTGGTCGCGACCGGACGAGCGGCCCACGGATCCCGCTACGTGCAGGACAACGCCGTCACCCGCCTCGCGGAAGCGGTGGCGGCCATCGGACGCACCGAGTGGCCCGTCCGACTCACCGACACCACCGAGCAGCTGCTCCGTGAGATCGCCACCATCCTCGGCACCACACCCGAACGGCTCGGCCCGGACGAGCTCGCCCTCGCGACGGGTACGGCCTCCGGCTTCATCCAGGCCTCGCTGCGCACGACGAGCAACCCGACCCTGCTGCAGGCCGGCTACAAGCACAACGTGATCCCCGATCGCGCCGAGGCGCTCGTCGACATCCGCACCCTGCCCGGCGAGGAGGACGCCGTGCTCGCGCGCGTCGCGGAGATCGTCGGTGAGGACATCGAGATCATCGTCATGCACCGCGACATCGGCCTCGAGACACCGTTCTCGGGTCCGCTCGTCGACGCGGTCGTCGAGACGCTCGGGCGCCACGACCCCGGCGCCCCGGTGCTCCCGTACATGCTCTCCGGCGGTACCGACAACAAGGCGCTGTCGCTCCTCGGCATCACCGGGTACGGCTTCGCTCCGCTGCGCCTGCCGGAACACCTGGACTTCCCCGCGATGTTCCACGGAGTCGACGAGCGCGTGCCGCTCGACGCGCTAGGGTTTGGCAAGCAGGTCCTCACGGACCTCCTCCTCGACTACTGACTTCCCACGGTCCGTCTTCGCGCCCTCCGAGCCGCGAGACGCTCCAGGAGCCGCCCCGCCGACGACTGCCGGATCCGGCCGAACACCAGCCATCCGGCTGCAGAAAGGTGCCCTGTGGACCTCATCAACGCCATCATCCTCGGACTCGTCCAGGGACTCACCGAGTTCCTCCCGATATCGTCGAGTGCGCACCTGCGCATCCTCGGCGAGTTCCTCCCGGGGGCGAAGGACCCTGGCGCGGCGTTCACGGCGATCACCCAGATCGGTACCGAGGCCGCCGTCGTGGTGTTCTTCTGGCGCGACATCGTCCGCATCATCTCCTCCTGGTGCAAGGCCCTCGTCGGCAAGATCCCGAGGGATGACGCCGACGCCCGCATGGGGTGGCTGATCATCATCGGCAGCGTCCCCATCGTCGTGCTCGGCCTGTTGTTCCAGGACGAGATCGAGACGACCTTCCGCTCACTGTGGATCGTCGCGATCATGCTCATCGTGTTCGGCATCCTGCTCGGTGTCGCCGACGCCGTCGGAGCGAAGAAGCGACGACTGAAGAGCCTGACCTACGGCGACGGCGCGATCTTCGGAGGCGCCCAGGCCCTCGCCCTCATCCCCGGTGTCTCCCGCTCCGGCGGCACGATCACGGCGGGGCTGTTCATGGGCTACGAGCGCCGTGCTGCGGCGCGGTACGCCTTCCTGCTCGCGATCCCCGCGGTGTTCGGCAGTGGCTTCTACCAGGTCTTCAAGAGCATCGGCGAGCCGAGCCCGTACGGACCGGTCGAGACGCTCGTGGCCACCATCATCGCGTTCGTCGTCGGCCTCGCGGTCATCGCCTTCTTCATGAGCTACATCTCGAAGCGCAGCTTCCTGCCCTTCGTCGTCTACCGCATCGTGCTCGGCGTCGTCCTGCTGGTGCTGCTCGGCACGGGCGTGATCAACGCGTGAGGGCCTGGTCCGCCCCGGTCGTCCCGAAGCTGCCCGGCTCCGGCACGGCCCCGTGTCTCTGGGACACCCCGAGCGCCGGTCTCATCGAGGCCTCTGCCGAACGTACGGCGCGGCTGTACGTCTGCGGCATCACCCCGTACGACGCGACCCACCTCGGCCACGCGTCGAGCTACCTCGCCTACGACACCCTGCAGCGCGTCTGGCTGGACGCCGGCTATGAGGTGCACTACGCCCAGAACGTCACCGACGTGGACGACCCGCTGCTCGAGCGGGCCAACGCGACCGGCGTCGACTGGATCGAACTCGCAGCCAGCCAGGTCGAACTCTTCCGAAGCGACATGGAACGCCTCAGCATCCTGCCACCCGAGGACTACGTCGCGGTCACCGAGGTCATCGGACCGATCGCCGACGCCGTCGCGCTGCTCATCGAGCGCGGTGTCGCCTACACGGTCGACACCCCGGACAGTGCCGCCGGAGACGACGTCTACTTCGACGTGCGCGCCGCGGCCGACGACGTCTGGCACCTCGGCGCGGAGAGCGGGCTCGACGAGGCGACGATGGCCGCGTTCTTCGCCGAGCGCGGGGGAGACCCCGACCGCGCCGGGAAACGCGATGCCTTCGATCCACTGCTCTGGCGGGCGGCGCGCGACGGCGAGCCGAGCTGGGAGTCACCCGTCGGCCAAGGACGCCCCGGTTGGCACATCGAGTGCTCGGTCATCGCCCTCCAGCACCTCGGATCCGACTTCACGGTCCAGGGTGGCGGCTCCGACCTCGTCTTCCCGCACCACGACCTGAGTGCCGGGCACGCCGCAGCGCTGTCCGGTCGCCCGCTCGCCAAGGTGTTCAGCCACGCCGGCATGGTCGCCTACGAGGGCACGAAGATGTCGAAGTCCCTGGGCAACCTCGTCCTCGTCTCACGCTTGGCCGCCGACGGAGCAGATCCCTCGGCCATCCGACTCGCGATCCTCGCGAACCACTACCGCAGCGACTGGGAGTGGCACGACGAGCACCTCGTCCTGGCCGATCGTCGGCTCGGGACCTGGCGTTCGGCCTTCGCGACGGACGCCGCGAGTGGAGCGTCCGCCGTCGAGCTGCTGCAGGCGATGCGGGTCCGACTGGCGGACGACCTCGACACCCCGGGTGCCATCGCACTCGTCGACGCCGCAGCGACGACCGGCGTCGACGACGCCGACCTCGCGCGGTCGGCCGTCGACGCGCTCCTCGGCGTGCGCTGAGCAGGACGGCGGCTCACCGAGGTCGCGCCACCGCGATGGAACCGGGTTACTCGCGGTCCTTCCGCCAGGGCTCGTCGCCCTTGCCCTCGTCCCGACGGAGGTACCGCTCGAACTCCTTGGCGATGGCCTCGCCGCTCGCCTCGGGCGACTCGACGGTGTCGCGCGCCTGCTCCAGCTGCTGGATGTAGGCGGCCATGTCCTCGTCTTCGGCGGCGAGCGTGTCGATCCCGCTCTGCCACTCGCCGGACTCCTCGACGAGGGCTCCGCGGGGGATGACGACGTCGATGAGCTCCTCGAGCTTGTCGATCAGCGCCAGGACGGCTTTCGGGGAGGGCGCGCTGTGCACGTAGTGGGGGACCGAGGCCCAGACCGACAGACTCTGGACGCCCTGCCGCTCGGCGGCGTCGGCCAGCACACTGAGGATGCCGACCGGCCCTTCGTACGTGCTGCGCTCGAGCTGCAGGGCCTGCCGCAGCTCCGCGTTCTCGCTCGAGGCGAAGACCGAGATGGGTCGCGTGTGCGGGACGTCGGCGAGCATCGCACCGAGCATCACCATGCCGGTGATGCGCTGCTCGGTGATCACGGCGAGGATCTCGTCGACGAACGCCTTCCAGCCGCGTGAGGGCTCGGCACCGAGCAACACGTAGACGTTGTCGCCGCCGCCCTCGCTGACCCGGAGCGCGGCGTCCTCCGCCAGGGGGGTCGCGGGCTTCGCCGCTTCGGGGTCGGGCCCCGAGATCGTGGTACCGGGCCAGGTCAGGGACCGTTTGCCGTCCTCGTCGACGCCGACCGTCGGCCGGTTGAACTGGTAGTCGTAGTAGGGCTCCGGGTCGATCTCGAGCAGCGGGCGGAGGGCGAGCGAGTCGCGAAGCACGCGCACCGCGCCGCTCGCCGCCTCGCCGGCATCGTTCCAACCCTCGAACGCCACGACGAGCAGGCGACCGCCCAGCGGCTCCTTGGTGTCTTCCGTCACGTCTCACTCCTCGGTGCACGGGGACCTTCCGCGACCATCCATCCAGGATAGGCGCTTCACCACCCGGTAGCATGGCACCCCGTGACCACTCTCCTCCCTGCCGCAGTCCTCTGGGACATGGACGGCACCGTCGTCGACACCGAGCCCTACTGGATGGAGGCCGAGACCGAGCTGGTCGCGGCCCACGGTGGCACCTGGACCCATGAGGACGGCCTCCTGCTCGTCGGGAACGGGCTCTGGGACTCCGCCGCCGTGCTCCAGGGCCGCGGCGTCGCGCTGGACGCGGACACGATCGTCGCCCACCTCACGGACCACGTGCGGCGCCTCATCCAGGAACGCGGCGTCCCGTTCCGTCCCGGCGCCCAGGAGCTGCTCCACGAGCTCCGGGACGCCGGCGTGCCGACCGCGCTCGTCACCATGTCGATCCGGTCCATGGCCGAGGACATCGCGGGCGGCATCCCGTTCGACGCGTTCGACCTCATCGTCGCCGGCGACGAGGTCGAGCACCCCAAGCCCCATCCGGACCCCTACCTCAGGGCCGCCGAGGCACTCGGCGTCGACCCGCGCGAGTGCATCGCGATCGAGGACTCCGCCACCGGTCTCGCGTCCGCGCTCGCGGCGGGGACCATCGCCGTGTCCGTCCCGCACATCGTGCCGATCCCGGAGGGCCCCCACCACACCACCTGGGACACCCTCGCCGGGCGCTCCGTCGCCGACCTCGCCGAGCTGCGCTCGACCGCGAGCGGCACCACCCACCACCCCGAGACAGAGGCAGCACAGCGATGAGCGCGAACCACCAGCCGGCGAACAGCGGCCCCTTCCGCGAGGGTGACCGCGTGCAGCTGACCGGACCGAAGGGGCGGAAGAACACCATCACGCTCGAGGCCGGCAAGGTCTTCCACACGCACCGCGGGATGATCGAGCACACCACGATCATCGGCCTGCCGGACGGCAGCGTCGTCGCCAACACCGAGGGCATCGAGCACCTCGCACTCCGGCCGCTGCTGGTCGACTTCGTGATGTCGATGCCTCGCGGTGCCGCCATCATCTACCCGAAGGACGCGGCCGAGATCATCGGCCAGGCGGACATCTTCCCCGGCGCGACGGTCGTCGAGGCCGGTGTCGGTTCCGGCGCGCTCTCCCTCTGGCTCCTCCGGGCCATCGGACCGTCGGGCAGGTTGGCCTCCTTCGAGCGTCGGGACGAGTTCGCCGACGTCGCGCGAGGCAACGTCGCGACCTTCTTCGGCTACGACCCGCAGAACTGGTCGGTCACGGTCGGCGACCTCCAGGAGACCCTGCCCGACACGATGCCCGCCGAATCCGTCGACCGCGTGGTGCTCGACATGCTCGCACCGTGGGAGTGCCTCGACGTCGCCTGGGAGGCGCTGAAGCCCGGCGGCGTGATCCTCTGCTACGTCGCCACCGTCACCCAGCTGTCCCGGGTCGCCGAAGCGATCCGAGGGACGGGCGGCTTCACCAACCCGCAGTCGAACGAGACGATGATGCGCGGGTGGCACGTCGAGGGGCTCGCAGTGCGACCGGACCACCGGATGATCGGACACACGGGCTTCCTCATCACCGCGCGGAAGCTCGCTCCCGGCACGGTCCTGCCCGAGCTGAAGCGACGCGCCTCGAAGAGCGACTTCAGCGCCGAGGACGTCGAGCTGTGGACGCCGGGCGCCCTCGGGGAACGCTCCGCGAGCGCGAAGATCCTGCGGAAGCGCGCCAGGAGCGCCGGGGCGAGTGCCGAGCTGTCCCGTGCGCGGGGCCTCGACGGCGACAGCGTGGGGCCGGACGAGTCGATCGAACCGTCCGCCGCTGAGCCGGCTCTCGGCGACGATCGTTGACCCCGGTTCACGTCGACTAAACTGTGCGACGGCGACCTGCCGTCCCACCCGTACCACCGAAACGAGGATCCGTGCGCACTGCACCAGCTCTCATCGCCGCAGCAGGCCTGTTGCTCGTCTCCCTCACCGGGTGCACCGCGCCGGGCTCGGCCTCCTGCGACACCGCGGCGTCCGCCGGCGACGCGACGAAGCTCATCAGCGTGTCCGGTGACTTCGGATCCACCCCGAAGGTGGAGCTCCCGAAGCCGCTGTACACGAAGACGACGGAGCGCCAGGTCGTCATCCAGGGCGACGGTCAGCAGGTCTCGGCCGACGGCACCGTCAACCTCAACCTGATGCTCCTCAACGGACGCACCGGAGACGTCCTGCAGCAGACGGACTTCAACGGGCCCGCGAGCACCCTCATCGCCCTGTCCGGAAGCCTCCCCGGCTTCGCGAAGGCGTTCGCCTGCACGACGGTCGGATCCCGTGTCGTCGCGGCTATCTCACCCGAGGACGCCTTCGGCCCGAGCGGTGGCAGCGAGGCGAACGGCATCAAGAAGGACGACGCGATCATCCTCGTCGCCGATATCCAGGGAGCGGCGCTGCCCAAGGCCGACGGCGCCGAACGCCCGATCCCGTCGGGGTTCCCGTCCGTCGTGACCGCTCCGAGCGGCCAGCCCGGCATCACCATCCCGGCGGCCCCCGCCCCGGCCGAGACGAAGCACACCCTGTCCCGCGTCGGCGACGGTGCCACGGTCAAGGCAGGCGACCAGGTCATCGTCAACTACACCGGCGTGCTGTGGGATCAGAAGAGCGTCTTCGACAGCAGCTGGGAGAAGGGCCAGCCCCTCGTCTTCCAGGCCGACGGCGGTCAGATGATCAAGGCCTTCAACGACGCGGTCGTCGGCCAGCAGGTCGGCTCACAGATCATCCTCGTGGTGGCGCCGAAGGACGGCTACGGCGAGCAGGGCTCGGGCACCGTCCCGGCCGGCGCGACGCTCGTGTTCGTCATCGATGTGCTCGGCACCCAGCGCGCGGCGCAGTAGCCGACACGCTTCGGAGACGGCCCGTCCCACGCCCGCGTCGCGGGTGGGGGACGGGCCGTCCGTCGGTACACTGGACCGGTGTCCTCAGCCCGCGAGTCCCCGAAGCCGGTCCCGGTGGAGGAGCGACTCTTCAGCCTCGTGCTCGCGCTCCTCGCCACGCAGACCGGCCTGACGAAGAACGAGATCCTGTCGACCGTCCAGGGCTACCGCCAGCAGTATTCGAGTGGGGGCGGCAACGCCAGCCTCGAGCGACAGTTCGAGCGCGACAAGGACAACATCCGCGAACTCGGCGTCCCGCTCGAGACGATCGAGCAGCCGGGCGAACCCGGCAACAACCAGTCGATGCGCTATCGAATCCCGAAGGGCGCCTACGAGCTCCCCACCGACGTCCGGTTCACCCCGGCGGAGCTGTCACTGCTGTCGCTCGCAGCCACCGTGTGGCGTGAGGGGTCGCTCTCCGGCCAGTCGCAGCGAGCGATGACGAAGTTGCGGTCGCTGGGCATCGAGCCCGACGAACCGATCATCGGATACGCGCCGAGACTCCGCACCCGGGAGGCCTCGTTCGAACCGCTCGACGCGGCGCTCGAACGTCGGTCCGTGGTCGCCTTCCCCTACCTGAAGCCCGGCGAGGCGCGGCCACGCGTCCGCACCGTCGCACCGTTGGCGCTCGTCCAGCACGAGGGTCGCTGGCACCTCTACGCGACCGACCGGACGGTGGACGAGCCACGGACGTTCCTCCTCTCGCGGATCGTCGGTCCGGTCAAGCCGACGGGGGAGTCGTTCCCCGCCGACGACCGCGACCACGCCGCCGACGCGATCGACGGCCTGCGCCGCGTGTCCTCGTCGCAGCGCGCCCTCGTCCGTGTCCGGCCCGGGACCGACGCCGCGGCCCGCCTCGGCAACCGCTACGGCGTCAGCGACGCGGAGCGTACGGAACTCACCATCCCGTACCTCGACCACCACATCCTCGCCGACGAGCTCGCCGGGTTCGGTCCGGAGGTCGTCGTCCTCGACCCTCCGGCGCTCGTGGAGGCCGTGGCGTCCAGACTCGAGCTGGTCGTCGCCCGCCACCGCGCGACGGACGACGCACCCCACCCCCAGGAGACCGCCCGTGGCTAAGCGACCGGCGGCGCCCCGCGCCCAGGACAAGCTGATCTTCCTCCTCTCGCTCGTGCCGTACCTCATCGACCGCGAGCGGGTCACGGTCGACGAGGCCGCGCGGCACTTCGGCCTGTCCCCGCGCCAGATCCGTGAAGCGGTCGAACTCTTGACGGTGTCCGGAGTGCCTGGCGACACCCGGCAGTACCTCGCCGGCGACCTCTTCGACATCGACTGGGGCAGCTTCGAGGAGGACGACGAGATCGTCCTCACCCACCGGGTCGCCCTCGACGACAGTCCTCGCTTCTCAGCCCGCGAGGCGTCGGCCCTCATCGCCGGCCTGCAGTCGCTCCAGCGCCTTCCCGAGTTCGTCGACAGCGACGTCATCGGGGGCGTCATGGCGAAGCTCGCCCGCGGGGCGTCGTCGGCCCCGGGGCAGCTCGCGGTCACCGAGTCCTACTCCGCGAACGCGGTCGGCATCATCCGATCTGCTCTGGCCGCCGGCCACAGCGTCGCGTTCGACTACGTCGACGCGAGTGGGGCGACCGAGGCGAGGCTGGTGGACCCGCTGCGTCTCGAGTCCCAGGACCAGGACTGGTACCTCTACGGGTGGTGCCACCTGCGCGAGGCGACGCGTCGCTTCCGTCTCGATCGGATGACCGAGCTCCGGGAGACCGACGCCGAGGTCGTGTTCCGGGAAGCGGACGTCGTCGTCCCGACCGCGTTGTTCGAGCCGAGCGACTCCGACCGCAACGTCACCGTGCTCGTCCGACGCTCGGTCCTGCCGCTCATCGACGACTACGTGGTCGCCGTCGACAGCGCGCCAGGCGGCTCCGCAGCCCGCGAGGACAGCGACGCCGAGGTGACCGCGACCCTGCGCCTCGCGCACCATCACGGCCTCAAACGACTGGTCGCCGCACACCCCGGGCTCATCACCGTGCTCGGCCCGGCGGACGCGCGCGACGCGGTCGCCGATTGGGCGGCCGCCGGTCTCGCGCAGTACCGCACGACATCCGGGAGCTGACTCCCGAGACTCCCGGCAGGAGAGCGGGAGATGCAGGGTAGAGTGAGTGGACCTCGACCTCGAAGATCAGGAACGAAGACTATGTTCGGCAACGCATTCACCGGGTGGCACCTCGTCATCATCCTCCTCATCGTCCTGCTGCTGTTCGGAGCACCGAAGCTCCCGGGTCTCGCCCGCAGCGTCGGCCAGTCGATGCGGATCTTCAAGAGCGAGGTCAAGAGCATGCGCGACGACGAGCCCGCCTCGCCCGACGCGACTGGCACGGTTCCGCCCGCGAGTGCGGCACCCGCCGACCCGACTCCGGCCGCGACGGCCCCGCAGAAGCCGACCGACCCGCCGGTCAAGCCGTAACCCTGAGGACCACCCGAGCCCGATGACGCCAGCACCTGGCCCCCGACGAGTGCGCCTCGAACACACTGCTCAGGAACGGACGATGTCGCCGTGGCCCTGACCGAGAAGCGTCCCAAGAAACAGAACCGCGAAGGGCGGATGTCCCTCGGCGAGCACCTCGTCGAGTTGCGGAAGCGGCTGTTCTACTCCGCCATCGGCATCATCGTCGGCATGGTCGCGGGTTTCATCGCCTCCGAGTGGATCATCGAGGCGATGAGCGCCCCCATCCTCGTCATCGCTGACGATCGCGGGCAGGCGTTCCTGAACTTCACCAACGTCACGAGCGCGTTCGACCTCCGGATGAAGATCGCCCTCACCGCCGGCGTCGTCCTGTCCAGCCCGGTGTGGCTCTACCAGATCTGGGCGTTCCTCGTGCCCGGCCTGACGCGCAAGGAGCTGAAGTACGCGATCGGGTTCTTCGCGACCGCCGTGCCGTTGTTCCTCGCGGGCTGCTACGCGGGCTGGTTCGTGTTGCCGCACATCGTCGAGCTCATGCTCGGCTTCACCCCGACGGCAGCGGCCAACTTCCTCGACGCCACCACCTATTACGACTTCGTCCTGAAGCTGGTGCTCGCGGTCGGTGTCGCCTTCGTCCTGCCCGTGTTCCTCGTCCTGTTGAACTTCGTCGGCGTGCTCTCCGCAGCGGCGATCATCAAGGCGTGGCGGGTCGCGATCCTCGTCATCGTGCTCTTCACGGCCATCGCCACGCCCGCCGCCGACATCGTGTCGATGTTCGTCCTGGCGATCCCGATGGTCCTGTTGTACTTCGCGGCCTACGGCGTCGCCGTCCTCCACGACCGCAGTGCGGCCAAGCGACAGCGACGCATCGACGCCGAACTCGGCAGCGCGGGGCTCGCATGAGCGACACCGCTTCCCCTGCCGAGCGGTATCGGGCAGCAGCGGTCCGGAACGCGACACCGAGGCTCCAGGAGTTCCGCGCGAGGCAGCGTTTCGACCTGGACGCGTTCCAACTCGAGGCGTGCGAGCGGATCGAGAACGGCAGCAGTGTCCTCGTCGCCGCACCGACGGGGGCCGGCAAGACCATCGTCGCCGAGTTCGCGATCGCCCTCGCCATGCACGGCGACCGCGGCAAGGTCTTCTACACCACGCCGATGAAGGCGCTCAGCAACCAGAAGTTCCAGGAGCTCACCGCCGAGTACGGGTCCGAGCACGTCGGCCTGCTCACGGGCGATACGAACGTGAACGGCAACGCCCGCATCGTCGTCATGACGACCGAGGTCCTCCGCAACATGCTGTACGCGGACTCCGACGCGCTGACCGATCTCGCCTTCGTCATCATGGACGAGGTGCACTACCTGGCGGACCGGTTCCGCGGAGCGGTGTGGGAAGAGGTCATCATCCACCTCCCGCAGGCCGTCCGGATGGTGTCGCTGAGCGCGACCGTGTCGAACGCCGAGGAGTTCGGCGACTGGCTGCAGGCCGTCCGCGGCGACACCGCCGTCATCGTGTCCGAGGAGCGCCCGGTGCCCCTCACCCAGCACGTGCTGATGCGGAACAAACTCATCGACCTGTTCGCCGCACCGAGCCTCGCCGACACCCATCAGGTCAACCCGGAGCTCGTCCGCATGGCGCAGTTCGGTGGCCGTGCACCGAACAGCCGTCAGTACAAGGACGTCAGCCGCTACAACCAGCGCCGAGCCCCGCATCGGGCCGAGAAGCTCGACCGTGGGCATTTCGTCCAGATGCTCGACGACCACCACCTGCTCCCGGCGATCTTCTTCGTCTTCAGCCGTGTCGGGTGCGACCAGGCGGTCAAGCAGGTCCTCCGTTCGGGCATCAGGCTGACCGAGGCGCACGAACGCGACGAGATCCGCCAGATCGTCGACGAGCACTGCCGGACCCTGCTCGACGAGGACCTCGCCGTCCTCGGCTACTGGGAGTGGCTCGACGGTCTGGAGCGGGGCGTCGCCGCCCACCACGCCGGTCTCCTGCCGGCGTTCAAGGAGGTCGTCGAGGAGCTCTTCCGGCGGAAGCTCGTGAAGGTCGTCTTCGCGACCGAGACCCTCGCGCTCGGCATCAACATGCCGGCCAGGACGGTCGTCCTCGAGAAGCTCGAGAAGTTCAACGGCGAGGCACGCGTCCCGATCACCCCGGGGGAGTACACCCAGATCACGGGGCGTGCCGGACGCCGTGGCATCGACGTCGAGGGCCACGCCGTGATCCAGTGGACCGAGGGGCTGCACCCGCAGTCCGTCGCCTCGCTGGCCTCCCGACGCACCTACCCGCTCAACTCCAGCTTCCGCCCGACCTACAACATGGCGGTCAACCTGATCGACCAGTTCGGCCGTCAACGCACCCGTCAGATCCTCGAGTCGTCCTTCGCGCAGTTCCAGGCGGACCGAGCCGTCGTCGGGATCGCCCGGAAGGTGCGCGAGCAGGAGTCCTCGCTCGCCGGCTACGAGAAGTCCATGTCGTGCCACCTCGGGAACTTCGTCGAGTACGCGGGCATCCGGCGCGAGCTCACGGACCTCGAACGCAAGGGCGAGCCGAACGGCTCGCGCGCGTCGAAGGACCGTCGCCAACGCAAGCTCGCCGAACTCCGCAAGCGCATGCGGGCTCACGCCTGCCACGTCTGCCCGCACCGCGAGGACCACGCTCGCTGGGCGGAACGATGGTTCAAGCTCAAGAAGCAGACCGACCAGCTGCGACAGCAGATCCAGACGCGGACGGGCGCGGTCGCTCGTGTGTTCGACCGGGTCGTCGACGTGCTGCTCGAGTACGAGTACCTGGCACGCGACGAGCACGGCGCAGTCGTCGTCGCGGCTCCCGGACGCACCTTGAAGCGCATCTACGGAGAACGGGACCTCCTCGTGGCGGAATGCCTGCGAACCGGTGCCTGGAACGACCTCGATGCCGCATCCCTCGCGGCGATGGCCGCCGCGATCGTGTACGAACCACGGCGTGAGGAGCAGAACACCCCGGAGCGCTTCCTGCCCCGCGGCCCGTTCCGCTCCGCGCTCGAACGGACGCAGGACCTCTGGAGCCGGCTCGACGACAGCGAACGGGAGCACCGCCTCCCGGGGAGCAACCCGATCTCGACCGGTCTCTCCCTCGCGATGCACCAGTGGGCCAAGGGTGCGAACCTCGACACGGTGCTCATCGAGGCGGAACTCGCCGCCGGCGACTTCGTGCGGTGGTGCAAGCAGACCATCGACCTGCTCGATCAGCTCCGCGTCGTCGACGGACCGGTGGGTCGTCATTCGCGTGAGGCGCTGGACTCGATCCGACGCGGCATCGTCGCGTACAGCTCGCTGTGAGGCCCCTGCACCGTCGGAGCCACCGGCTCCGACCGATCGACGCGCTGGTCGACCGTCGTCCGCCGCTCCCGCTCTGGCTCGCGGCCGTCGTGGCCATCGCCGCCGGCCCGGTCCTCGACGCCGGCTTCCCGGACCGCGGGGTCTGGCCCCTGACGTTCGTCGGCATCGCCCTCGTCCTCCTCACCCTCATGGGGCGCAGCGTCGGCGGTGCGCTCCTCGTCGGCTTCCTGGCGGGGGAGTCGTTCTACCTCATCCACATCGAGTGGGCGACCGCCTACCTGGGTCCCGTCCCGTGGGCGGCACTGTCGACGCTGGAGGCCATCTTCTTCGCGCTCGGAGCCGTGCTCATCACCCTGGCGTACCGCTGGGTGCCGCGCGCCTTCCCCGGGATCGGGGGGCGGGTCTGGTTGACCGCCGCGGTCGTCGCCGCCCTGTGGACCGCGCGCGAGACGCTCGTGAGCACCTGGCCCTACGGCGGATTCCCGTGGGCGAGGATGGCGCTCAGCCAGTCCGAGAGCCCGTTCGCACCACTCGTGGCCTGGGTCGGGTTCTCGGGGCTGTCGTTCCTCATGGTGCTGCTCGTGGCACTCGCCCTCCAGCTCGCGGCGACCGCCGAGCTCCCGACGGTCAGCCGGGTCGGGACCGCGGTCCTCGCGGTCATCGCGGTGCTCGTCGTGCCGGCATGGCCGACGGCGACGACCGGGAGCATGCGGGTGGCTGCCATCCAGGGCAACGGCCCCGCCGGCTACTTCGACGCCGCAGCACCCGGCACCGTCATGCAGACCCAGATCGACGAGACGCTGCAGGTGCTCGACGCGGACGTCGACGTCGTGGTCTGGCCCGAGGGCAGCGCAGACCTCGACCCGCAGCGGGTTCCTCAATCGGCTGCAGCCCTCGACGCGTTGAGCCGTCGCATGGACGCACCGTTCGTCGTCGGTGCGATCTCCCAACGCGGCGACCGCTACTACAACTCGTCACTCCTCTGGGACGCCTCGGATGGCGTCCGCGACGTCTACGACAAGAAGCACCCGGTCCCGTTCGGTGAATACGTCCCGGACCGGAAGTTCTGGGAGCCGTTCGCACCCGACCTCATCGGCCTCATCCAGCGCGAGTACACCCCGGGCACGAAGGACAACGTCTTCGACATCGACGGCGTGCTCGCAGGGATCAGCATCTGCTTCGACATCGCCGACGACCAGCTCACCCGCGACGCGGTGGCGGGCGGCGCGCGGATCGTGTTCGCCCAGACCAACAACGCGGACTTCGGGCAGACGGACGAGAATCAACAGCAGCTGGCGATCGCACGGCTCCGGGCTATCGAATCGGCTCGGTCCGTGGTGAACATCTCCACGGTGGGGACCAGCCAGATCATCGGGCCCGACGGCTCGACGATCGACAGCATCCCGGCCTTCCGCCCCGGCTCGATGGTCTCCGAGGTGCCGCTGACGGACACGGTCACGCCGTCGATGGCCTTCGGTCACCAGCTCGAGATGTTCATCGGTGGCATGGGACTCGCCTCGCTGGTCCTCGCCGGTTTCGCCGGCAGGCCCCGGCGCGTCCCGAACCGGCCCCGGACATGACGATCGGCTGATCCGGTACCGGATCAGCCGATCGAGGGGAGGCCTGTCAGGGGCTCGGTGTCACGCGCTCTTCTGCTGGCCGCGACGGGCCCGGAGATACGAGAGGCGCTCTTCGAGCAGCTCCTCGAGCTCATCGCGCGAGCGGCGCTCGAGCAGCATGTCCCAGTGGCTGCGGGGCGTCTTCACATCACCGCGGTCGACGACGACGGGCTTCGAGTCGACGAGGAGGACGGCCTCCGCACCGCAGTGCCGGCACTCCCACAGTTCGGGGACTTCCGCATCGGCGGCGAAGGTCATGGTGGTCTCGCGCTCGCAACTCTGACACCGGTAGATGTGGTTGCTCCGCGCCGAGAATATGACGCCCTCTTCCGTTTGTAGACTCTGGGCGCCCAGGCGCATTCCGCGCAAACTGCGATCTGCCATTGTGTGGTCTCCTCTCGCTCGGCATCCACAGTTATAAACCCACAAGCTGGGTAAACTGTTCCGTTCACCCATCTGGCTATCAGCTCATGCCCAGCTGCAGCCACGCCGGATGCGGAGAGCTGAGCCGTCAGCGCGAGCGGACCACGTCGAGCGCGAGATCACAGCGGTCGGTGACGAGGCCGTCGACACCGAGATCCAGCAGTCGTCGCATGTCGTCGGGGTCGTTGACCGTCCACACGTGCACTTCCACACCGAGCGCGTGCATCTGTGCGAGGAGGCGCTTCGTCACGACGGGTACGCCGCGGAACCGTTCGGGCACCTGGAGCGCCTGGACACCGGTGAGCGACCGACGGAGTGCTCCACGGAGCCCGAGGGCGGCTGCGGGGAGGACGCGGAGCAGGATCCGGGCCGACGCGGATGAGACCACGGAGTCGGCACCGGCCTCCAGCCCCACGGCCTGCACGATCGCGGAACGTCTGCCCTCGTCGAAGGAAGTGACGAGCACCCGATCGGCGGCACCTGCGCCGATGATCGCGGCAGCCGCCGGTGCAGCCGCGGCCGCGGCCTTGATGTCGAGGTTGAAGCGTGCCCCGGGGAGCTCGGCCAGCGCCTCCGACAGCGTCGGGATGCGATCGCCGCCGAGGTCGATCCGCTGGAGTTCCGCGAGTTCGAGGTCGGCGATCGGTCTCGGATCGCCGGTGATGCGTCGCAGGGACGGGTCATGGAAGAGGACGGCGTGTCCGTCGCGCGTGCAGTGCGCGTCGGTCTCGACGTACTCGGCGCCGGCCGCCAGGGCACGGCGGAAGGACGACAGCGTGTTCTCGGGGACCCCCGGCCCGGCCAGCCCTCGATGGGCGAGGACCCGAGGGCGGGCCGGACGGAAGTAGGGGAGGACCACTGTCACCGCGTGCTCAGCCCTCGGGCTGGACGGGAGTCGTCGGCGCCGGTGGCGTCTGGGGTGACGCGGCCGGCGCTGTGGTGAAGGAGGGCGTCTGCGCAGCTGCGGCCGCCGCCCGTGCCGTGGCCGCAGGGTCGCGGGTGTTGCCCGGCCCGAAGGCGGAGCCGATGCCCTTGAGCGCCTCGGTCAGTTCGCTCGGGATGACCCAGAGCTTGTTCGCCTGGCCTTCCGCGAGCTTCGGGAGCATCTGCAGGTACTGGTAGCCCAGGAGCTTCTCGTCGGGGTCGCCGTCGTGGATGGCCTTGAACACCGTCTGGATGGCGGACGCCTCACCCTGAGCACGGAGCACGGCTGCCTGGGCATCACCCTCGGCGCGGAGGATCTCCGCCTGCCGCGCACCCTCGGCTGTCAGGATCGCCGACTGCTTGGTTCCCTCAGCGGTGAGGATGAGGGCTCGACGGTCGCGCTCGGCCCGCATCTGCTTCTCCATGGAGTCCTGGATGGAGAGCGGCGGGTCGATCGCCTTGAGCTCGACGCGTCCGACGCGGATGCCCCACTTACCGGTCGCCTCGTCGAGCACGATGCGGAGCTTGCTGTTGATCTCGTCGCGGCTCGTCAGCGCCTCCTCGAGGTTCAGCCCACCGACGACGTTTCGGAGCGTCGTCGTGGTCAGCTGCTCGACGGCACCCAGGTAGTTCGCGATCTCATACGTCGCGGCTCGGGCGTCGGTCACCTGGAAGTAGACGACCGTGTCGATCGAGACGACGAGGTTGTCCTCGGTGATGACCGGCTGCGGCGGGAAGGAGACGACGGTCTCGCGCAGATCGATGAGCGGCCGCAACCGGTCGATGAAGGGGATGAGCAGGTTCAGACCCGGCAAGAGGGTCTTGTGGTACTTGCCGAGCCGCTCGACCACGCCGGCGCTCGCCTGCGGGATGATGCGGATGGATCGGAACAGCACCACCAGCACGAAGATGACGACGATGGCCGCGATCACCCAGCCGATGATCGCTCCTGATGAGATGTCGTTCACGACTACTCCTTCTGCTCGCCCAGCGGTGCCGGGTGGGTTGGGACGGGGACGACGACGGCGGTGGCACCGTCGACGACGGACAGGACGATGCGCGTGCCGGGCTCGAGGGACGACGAGGGGGAGTCGTGCGGGGTCCTGGCGGTCCAGACCTCGCCGTTGCCGAGCCTCACCTGGCCACCGTGCGGGGTGACCGTCGAGAGGACGAGCCCCGGCATGCCGAGGAGCGCGTCGACGTTGCTCTTCGCCGGGTCCGCGCCGCGTTGCAGCGCTCGGAGCAGCGGCGGCCTGACGGCCAACAAGAGCAGCAGGGCGGCAGCGGCTGCGATGAGCAGCTGGAGCCACCACGGAGCGCCGAGGAGGCCGGACAGTAGCCCGACGGTGCCGCCGAGCGCGAGCATGAGGAAGGTGAACTCGAGCGACAGGATCTCGATGATGACGAACACGAGGATCAGGACCAACCAGGCGATCCAGGCGTACTCGGTGAAAACGTCCATGGTGCGGATTCCTCCCGGATCGGCTCTCGCGTCTGCCGCCTCGCAGTCCGGGGGAGCGCGAGACGGTGCGCCGGTCGGGTTCAACGCTATCAGCTGGGCGGACCGCCGAACCGGATCCGTCTGCCGGTTGTTGGTAAGGTCGTTGGCTGGAACCAGCCGCCGATGAGCGGCCCCAGATCTGAAGGAGCCCTCACGTGACGAACCCCCTGGCCGCCGGATCACTCTCCGGGAAGAACGTCCTCGTGACGGGCTCGTCCCGCGGTATCGGTGCCGACACCATCCGGTACTTCGCCGGTGCCGGCGCCAACGTCGTGATCAACTACCGGAACAAGGAGGCTCGCGCCGTCAAGCTCGCCGAAGAGGTGCGAGCCCTCGGCGTGCAGGCCCTGGTGGTCGGAGCCGACCTCACCGACCCCGCCTCGGTCGCCGCCATGTTCGCGACGACGAAGGCCGACCTCGGCGACCTCGACGTCCTGGTGCTGAACGCCTCCGGAGGGATGGAGAGCGGCATGGCCGAGGACTACGCCATGCAGCTCAACCGTGACGCACAGGTGAGCGTCGTCGAACAGGCCCTCCCGCTCCTCCACCCCGGCTCGCGGATCGTGTTCGTCACGAGCCACCAGGCGCACTTCATCCGGACCACGCCGACGATGCCCGAGTACGTGCCGGTCGCGACCTCCAAGCGTGCAGGCGAGGACGCGCTCCGCGCCAAGCAGGACCAGTTCGACGCCGCCGGTGTCGAGTTCGTGGTCGTCTCGGGCGACATGATCGAGGGGACCATCACCGCGACCCTGCTCGAACGCGCCAACCCCGGTGCGATCAGCTCCCGCAAGGAGTCGGCCGGTCGTCTGTACAACGTCGGTGAGTTCGCGGCCGAGGTCGCCGCGGCCGCCGTGGACCCGATCCCCGAGGACCACACCCGCTACGTGGGGGACACGAGCGACTTCATCGCCGAGTAGTCGACGATCCTGACACGACGAACGCCCGGCCCCTCGAGGGACCGGGCGTTCGTCGTCCTGACAGCCGAGGTCAGCCGGCGAGACCGGCCCGCTTCACCTGCTTGCCGAAGGTGATCGCCTGGATGATCTCGACGACGCCGGCCGCGATGAGGAAGAACGCGGTGACGAGCAGGAGGGTCACGGCGGCGAGCAGCGGGTTCGCGAGGACGAACACGCCGGCGACGACGCTGATGACGCCGTAGAGGATCGTGATCCATCGCGACACGTCCGGTGCCGAGTCGAACAGCGAGGCCACGCCCTCGACAATCCAGGAGACACCGATCACGAAGACGAGTGCGCCGATGCCGAGCAGCGGATCGATGAAGATGTAGACGCCGGCGGCCAGCAGCAGCACACCGAACACGATCGTGAGGACCCGCCAGAGTCCGCCGTGCTCACGGGCGACGACGCCACGCGTGATGCGGGCGATCCCGGCGATCAGGAAGTAGACGGCGAAGATCCACGCGACGGCGACCAGCGAGGCCTTCGGCGCGACCAGCAGGAAGACACCCAAGAGGATCGTGAGGATCCCACCGACGGCGAAGGCCCATCGGACACCGGAGATCTGGCTCGCGGTCAGCTTGGCGGAGTTCAGCGTGTAGGTGGTGGTGGACGGTTCGGACATGGTCGGCTCCTGACGGTGGACAGTGCGGCGCTCCCGAGCAGACCGGGTGCGTTCCACCAGTGTGGCGCATACACACAGGTGTTTCACAGCATGACCTTCCATGTCGCGCGGGTCCGGTGCCGATCGAGGCGAGACGCCAGCCGATGACGACGGATACGCTGATCGCCATGACCGAGACGCCGATGCACACCAGGGCCGCCGACAGCCACGACGTCATCCGGGTCAGGGGTGCTCGCGAGCACAATCTGCGCGAGGTCGACGTCGACCTCCCGAAGCGCCGCCTCACCGTGTTCACGGGTGTGTCCGGCTCGGGGAAGAGCTCGCTCGTCTTCGGGACGATCGCCGCCGAGTCGCAGCGGATGATCAACGAGACCTACAGCGCGTTCGTCCAGGGCTTCATGCCGTCGCAGGCGCGGCCCGACGTCGACGTGCTCGAGGGACTCACCACGGCGATCATCGTCGACCAGGAGCGGATGGGCGCGAACTCACGTTCGACGGTGGGCACGGCGACCGACGCGAACACCATGCTGCGCATCCTCTTCAGTCGGATCGGAGACCCGTCCATCGGGTCTCCGCAGGCCTTCTCCTTCAACGTCGCCTCGATCAGCGGCGCCGGAGCGGTGACCATCGAGCGCGGGGGACAGAGCACGAAGGAACGGCGGAGCTTCTCGATCACCGGCGGCATGTGCCCGCGGTGCGAGGGGATGGGGACCGTGAACGACATCGACCGTACCCAGCTCTACGACGCCACGAAGTCGCTCAACCAGGGCGCGCTCACGATCCCCGGCTACACACCCGACGGCTGGGGTGTGCGGATCTTCACCGGATCCGGATTCCTCGACGCGGACAAGCCCATCCAGGACTACACGGAGCGGGAGCTCCACGACTTCCTCCACAAGGAGCCGGTGAAGGTCAAGGTCGGCGACATCAACATGACCTACGAGGGCCTGATCCCGAAGGTGCAGAAGTCGTTCCTCTCGAAGGACCGTGAGGCGATGCAGCCGCACATCCGCGCATTCGTCGACCGCGCCGTCACCTTCACCACGTGTCCGGCGTGTGAGGGGACCCGCCTGAGCGAGGGCGCACGGAGTTCGCGCATCGCCGGTCGGAACATCGCCGAACTGTGCGCGATGCAGATCAGCGACCTCGCGGCGTGGACCCGGGCGCTCGACGAACCGTCGGTGCGCCCGCTCCTGACGGTCCTCCAGGAGACGCTGGACTCCTTCGTCGCCATCGGGCTGGGATACCTGTCACTCGACCGCACGACGGGCACCCTCTCGGGTGGGGAGGCGCAGCGGACGAAGATGATCCGCCATCTGGGGTCGTCGCTCACCGACGTGACCTACGTGTTCGACGAGCCGACCGTCGGACTGCACCCGCATGACATCCAGCGGATGAACGAACTGCTCCTCCGGCTCCGCGACAAGGGGAACACCGTCCTCGTGGTGGAGCACAAGCCGGAGACGATCACGATCGCCGACCACGTCGTCGACCTCGGCCCCGGAGCCGGGACCGGCGGGGGACAGGTGACGTTCCAGGGGAGTGTGGACGGCCTCCGGACGAGCGACACGCTCACCGGACGCCACTTCGACGACCGCGCCGCGCTCAAGTCGGCGTTGCGTCGACCGACCGGTGTCATCGAGATCCGCGGCGCCGACCGGCACAACCTGCGGGGCGTCGACGTCGACGTGCCGCTCGGCGTCCTCGTGGTCGTCACGGGAGTCGCCGGCTCGGGCAAGAGCTCGCTCATCCACGGCTCGGTCGCCGGGCGTCCCGGCGTGGTGACGGTCGACCAGAGCCCGATCCGCGGCTCGCGTCGCAGTAACCCGGCGACGTACACGGGTCTGCTCGAGCCCATCCGCAAGGCGTTCGCGAAGGCCAACGGGGTCAAGCCGGCGCTGTTCAGCTCGAACTCGGCGGGAGCCTGCCCGAACTGCAACGGCGCCGGGGTCGTCTTCACCGATCTCGGCGTCATGGCGAGCGTCTCGACCGTCTGCGAGGTGTGCGAGGGCCGCCGGTTCGATGCTTCCGTTCTGGAATATCAGCTGGGGGAGCGGGACATCAGCGAGGTGCTCGCGATGTCGGTGACGGAGGCCGAGGCCTTCTTCGCCGACGGGCCGGCCCGGACGCCCGCAGCGCACGTCATCCTGGCGCGACTCGCCGACGTCGGGCTCGGCTACGTCAGCCTCGGACAGCCGTTGACGACCCTGTCAGGAGGTGAACGACAGCGACTCAAGCTGGCGACACAGATGGCCGATTCGGGCGAGGTCTACATCCTGGACGAGCCGACGACGGGCCTGCACCTCGCCGATGTGGAGAATCTGCTCGGGCTCCTGGACCGGTTGGTGGACTCCGGCAAGTCGGTCATCGTCATCGAGCATCATCAGGCGGTCATGGCGCATGCGGACTGGATCGTCGACCTCGGACCCGGCGCAGGTCATGACGGCGGACGCCTGGTGTTCACCGGGACGCCCGCAGCGCTCGTCGCCGATCGCTCGACGCTGACCGGAGAACATCTCGCTCGGTACATCGGCTCCTGACGCGCCCCGGTCGTCGCCGCGATCCTCAGGTCGGTGATGCAGGCCGACGTGACCCGATCCGACCCCGCTCGCGGCGGGCTTGAAAGAGCTGATAATGCACATTATGTCAACTCACCCGAATCAGCCCCGCCTCGCGGCTCGGGTTCGGATGTCCTGTCCCAGGATCACCGCGTGGACCCGGTCGCGGAGGTGCAACTTGGCGAAGATCCGGTTGACGTGCGTTTTGACCGTGGACGGCGACAGGTGGAGTGCGTCGGAGATCTCACGATTCGACAGCCCGACGACGATGCATCCGAACACGTCGAGCTCGCGCGGGCTGAGCGGGTCCAGCGGGTGGGCTGTCCCACCTGCTCCCCCGTGCTCGCGCGACCGTCCACCGGAGGCATAGTGCTCGATGAGTCGCTTCGTGATCCTGGGTTCGACGACGGCATCGCCGGCATGGATCGTCCGAACAGCCTCCTGCAATTGGTCTGGTGGGGTGCTCTTCAGCAGGAAGGCGCTGGCGCCGGCGTGGAGGCCTCCGAACGCGTACTCGTCGATGTCGAAGGTGGTGAGGATGAGGACGCGTGTGGCCGGGTGGACCGTGGTGATGATCCTGGTCGCTTCGACGCCGCCCATGCCGGGCATCCGCACATCCATGAGGACGACGTCCGGTCGCAGTTCCCGTGCACGCCGAATCGCCTCCTCGCCTGTCGCCGCCTCCCCCACGACCTCGATGTCGGGCGCGGAATCCAGGGTCAGCGCGCTGCCCACCCGGACGAGTTCCTGGTCGTCCACCACCAGCACGCTGATGATCGAGGGACTGGTCGTGCTCACGTCGCTGCTCCTCGGTCGATGTGCAGCGTCACGCTCGTCGACCAGCCCCCGCCCGCGCACGGACCTGCTTCGCTCGTGCCGCCGTACGCCGCGGCTCGAGCGGCGATACCCGGGAGCCCCTGCCCACTCCCCTGGCTCGGAGCGCGAGTTCGGTGGGTGTCGATGCGGCCGTCGTCGGTGACCCGCACCGCGACGGTGCCGGGCGCCACGTCGATGCCGACCTCGACTCGCGTGGGGCCGACGGCGTACCGCAACACGTTGGTGAGCGACTCCTGGACGATTCGGTAGACCGTCGTCACCAGAGCGGCCTGCTCCGGCATGGCCCCGCCGGAGCGGGTGAGCGTGACGGGCATGCCGGTACTGCGGAAGACCTCGACGACCTCCTCCACGTCGGAGACGTTGTGTCCCGACCGATGCAGGCGCTGATCCAGCACCGCATCGCCCTCTCGGAGTACCTGCAGGACGCGGTTCATCTCGCCCAGCGCGCTGCGCCCGACACCACCCAGCTGCGCGAGCGCTCGGGCCGACCGCTCGGGCTGTCGTTCCCAGCCACTGGACGCCCCGTCCGCGAGGGAGATCATCGTCGACAGCGAGTGGGCGACGACATCGTGCATCTCCGCGGCGATCCGCTGCCGCTCCACCACCCGCGCCGTGGTGAGTCGTTGGTTCACGAGTTGCGTGAGGGCCGCTCGTCGCTGCGTCACACCGCGGGCGGCGACACCTGCGGCAAGAGCGAGCAGCGCGAGCGGTTCCAGCAACGACGGGGCCTGGGTCGACCCCGTCATGAGCAGACGGACGAGCAGTCCCGACGCGGGGAGCCCCACGAGGACCGCGTAGCCCGACAGCGCGGTTCTGGTGGGCAGCATGGCGGCTACCGTATACAGCGCGACGGCGGCGGGCACCGTCACCGGTGGGACGGGGGCGGGCAGGAGCACACCCGCCGTGTTCGCGAGCGCGACGGCGACGAGGATCGCCCGCGGATACCGACGCCGCCACAACAGGAGCACGCTCGAGAGGATCACCAACGGCAACCCCGGCCAGAGCGATTGCGCACCAGGCAGGACCAGCCCGAGCGCCTGGACCAGGAGACAGGTCACAGCGACCAGTGCGTCGACCACACGCTGGTGGGCGCTGAACCAGCGCAGCACGCGTGTGCCGAGGACACGGTCGACCTCCGCGGCGTCCACGATCGGCTGGATCGCACTCATACCCTTGCCACCTCCACGCTGAGCTCGGCTCTCATTCTCCCTCGCGCACCTCGTGAGCACCGTTCAGGCGTCCCGGCGCAGGAACGTGATCGCTGCGACGACGAACGACGCCAGCGTCCAGATCACCAGAACGGCATATCCGGTCCACGGTCCCATCGGGTCCGTACCGGTCGGGGCGAGGAGCAGGGAGCCGGCCTGGATCGGGAAGAAGCGGGTGATCTCGGTGCCGTATTCGGAGAACATCTGCGGGATCACCGGCACGATGAGGAGGAACACGATCGTCGCGAGCACCGCGGCGACGACGTTGCGGATGATGGTGCCGAGTGCGATTCCGAGGATGCTGATGGTGGCCAGATAGAGCCCGGATCCGAGCACCAACCGCGCCAGGTCGGGTGTCTCCAGCACATAGCCGTACCCGCCCCCTGCCAGGATGATGGGCGCGAGCGCGAACCCGACGGCTGCGCTGACGACACCGATGAGGAACGAGACACCCGCGATGATCGAGGCCTTCGCGACGAGCACCGCCGTCCGGCGCGGAACCGCGAGCAGCGTCGTGCCGATCTGAGCGGACCGGTACTCGTTCGTGATCATCAGGACGGCGAGCACCGCGAGGACGATGCCGACGTAGCCGGTCTTGTCGACGATCATCTCGGGGTAGGCGTCGTAGTTCGCCTTCGGTGACCCGCGGTCGCGGAAGACGTACGCCCAGGGCATCGCGATCCCGTTCGCGGTCAGCAGCAGGAACGCGAATCCTGCGAGGACGTGGTTCGAGGCGAGTCCACGGAACTCGATCCATTCGGAGACGATGGTGCCGCCGAGGCTGACATCGCTTGCGGAGAAGCGCCGCACGACGGGTGCTGCGGCCATGCCGGTGGTGGTGCTCATGAGGATGGTGTCCTTTCGAGGGGGACGCGACGTCAGGCGGAGACGAATTCCTGCGCGTCGCGGGTGAGTCGGTTGTAGGCCTCTTCGAGGGTCTGGCGCAGGGGCGTCAGCTCAGTGATCAGCACTCCCGCCTCGTGCGCGGCACGGGCGATCTGCTCCGCGGAGAGGCCCTCCACGTCCAGCACGCCCGGCTCGCTCGACGCGACGGTCGCCCCCGCTGAGGTGATCCGGCGAGTGAGTGCAGGCGCATCGAGGGCGCGAACACGGACACGACCGTCTCCCTGCTCGGTGAGCGAACCGATGGGAGCGTCCGCGATGATCTCGCCGCGACCGATGATGATCACGTGGTCCGCGATGAGCGCGAGCTCGTTCAGGAGGTGCGAGGACAGGAACACCGTCCGCCCCTCGGCCGCCAGCCGGGCCAGGAGCTCCCGGACCCAGGTCACGCCCTCGGGGTCCAGGCCGTTGACCGGCTCGTCGAGGATGAGCGTGCCCGGATCGCCCAGCAGTGCCGCGGCGATCCCCAAGCGCTGACCCATCCCCAGGGAGAACCCGCCGACCTTCTTCCTGGCGACCGCGCTGAGACCCGTCGCCTCGAGCACCTCGTCGACGCGCGAGCGCGGAATGCGGTGCGTCGCCGCGATCGAGGCGAGGTGGTTCAGCGCCGAGCGCGACCGGTGCGCCGCCCTCGCGTCCAGCAGAGCACCGACCTCGCGCAGCGGCGCGGCGAACGCTCGGTACTCAGAGCCGTCGATACGTGCACGACCAGCGGTGGGACGGTCGAGCCCGACGATCGAACGCATCGTCGTGGACTTGCCGGCGCCGTTCGGCCCCAGGAACCCGGTGACCGTGCCCGATTGGACACTGAAACTCACATCGCGCACCGCGTACGTGCCTCGGTATGCCTTGGTCAGCCCCTCCACGTCGATCGTCATGGCGTCTTCCTCCTGCTCGTAGCGGTTGCCTCGTGCCATCGACGCTACGGACGCGTGTGCGTCGGCGACTGCCAACCAGGGGTTGATCGTCATCGTCGGACTCAGCGGCGAACTGACCGCCGAGCGTCCGACCGTGAGGGAGCACCGCCTTGCGCTCCGGGCTGCGCGACATGATCGCTCAGCCGGGAAGTCGCCTCTGACCTGGACCGAATTGATAGAGTGCGTGCTCTAGAGTGAGTGCTCTAGGAATACGGGAGCAGTCATGCCGAGAATCGTCGACCCACAGCGGTTCACCGCGCGCCAGACCGCGATCCTCGCTGCGGCCTACCGCTGCTTCGCCACCGAGGGGTATGAGACCACCTCGACGGCGGACATCTGCCGGGCGGCGGACATCTCCTCGGGGACCCTGTTCCACTACTTCCCCACCAAGCTCGACATCCTGGTCACGCTGCTGCGGGTGAGCGCCGCCTGGACCGAGGATCAACTGCACCTCGCCACGCGAGCCGGGCCTGGGCGCCCTGCGTTGACCACCTATCTCGGCGCACTCGACCGCCAACGGGCCGCCGACCAGACGGTCGGTTTCGCTCGCGCGGTCCAAGGGATGGCGCATCTCCACGCCGTGGCGGCCGTCCTCGAGGTCGAGCGGGACATGGTGGACCGCTTCTTCCTCAACCACATCACCGAGGCGGTTCGCACCAGCGCTGCCCGCTCCGACGCCACGCCGGAGCAGCTCGTCCGATGGGTGCGCTGGCTCGTCGACGGCAGCGCACTGCACGAGACGCCGGCATCGAGCACAACGGGTGTCAGCGTCGCCGTCCGGTCGTTGCTCCTCCTCGGATGACGGCGTAGGCCACCGGGTCGTCAGGCCGACGGAGCAGGTCGATCGGGGTCCTGGTCCCAGAGCGGCATCCCGAACTCGTTGACCGGGACGGCGGACTGCGCCGGGTCCGGAAGCCGCTCCCCCGTCGGACAGGTCATGAAGTGATCGTGCCCGGAGGAACGGTCGAAGGTGTGCTCGGCGAGCGGATGGCCACAGACCGTGCACTGGCGGTCTTCGGTGTCCGACGTCTTCGTCTGCTCGTTCATGCGGGTCATGCTACGCCGACCGTCGGCGTCGACCACCCCGTTGCGCACGGGGCGCCGACCTGCTTCCGCCCTGAGCGCGACCCGTCAGACCTCTCCGAAGCCGGATTCGATGAGCGACGCCAGTGCCCCGATTGCATCCTCCGCGTCCGGACCGTCCGCCTGCAGCTCCACGACCGCCCCTTTGACGAGGCCCAGTGACATGATCCCGAGCAGGCTCTTGGCGTCCTTCCCGTTCACGACCACCTTGGCCGCGAACGTGCTCGCCAGCTTCACGAACTCCGCAGCGGGTCGAGCGTGGAGCCCGTCCTTGTTCCGCAGGGTCACGGAGGCTGCGGCGTGGGGCGCTGTCGGGTCGTCGGACCCACCCGCCCGAGTCGCCTCGTCGGCGCCGTGCTGGGCAGGGTCACCGCCGGCTGCAGACCGCGCGGCGTCCACGACCTCGTCGAGCGACGCGCCGGTCTGCGCGGCCACGGCTGCGGCGACCCCGCCTTCGACGAGCGGGGCGTCGACGATGCGTACCCGGCCTCGGACGTCGTCGTCGAGGAAGTCGAGTGCCGTCTCAGCGGTCAGGATCGCCGATCCCAGATCGCACAGCACCACCACCCCGGCCCCGGAGTCCACGGCGGCGATCCCGGCGGACACCAGCTCGAAGCTCGTGCCGATCCCTCCGTCATCGGTACCGCCGGCTGCGGCGAGGGCCGCGTCGGGGGCCATCTGGCGCGCCAGGGCGATGAGCCCCTCCGCGATCAGCGCGCTGTGCGAGACGAAGACGAGGCCGACGGCTCCCCCGCTCATGCAGCACCCTCCCCAGCGGCAGCAGCCGCCGCTTGCAGGAGGTAGGAGGTGGACTGCGCCCCGGGGTCGCGGTGCCCGATGGCCCGTTCACCGAGGTAGCTGGCACGCCCCTTGCGGGCGACGAGCGGTTCGGTCGCGGCGGCGCCACCCCACGCGGCCTCCGCGGCTGCGGCCAGCACCCGTGCCGGCGACTCCCCCGCCTCCGCCGCCGCTGATGCAGCGTCCACGGCGGGTGTCCACGCGTCGACCATGGTCTTGTCGCCGACCTCGGCCTTGCCACGGAGCACGATCCCGTCGCGTGCCGCCGTCAGCAGGGCTACGACGGCATCGGCGTCGAGGTCCTCCTGGCCGCCCACGGCGATCGACGCCTTGAGCAGCGCGGTGCCGTACAGCGGGCCGCTCGCGCCTCCGACGGTCGAGATGAGCGTCGTCGCGGCGAGCTTGAGGATGTCCGCGGGCGTCGCATCGTCAGGCTGCTCGTCGAGCTTCGGCAGGATCGCGGAGAACCCGCGGTCGAGGTTCTCGCCATGGTCACCGTCCCCGATGTCGCGGTCGAGCGTGATCAGCTCCACCCGATGCTCTGCGACGACCGCCGCACTCCCCCGCATCCAGGCGATCGCCCAGGCTCCGTCCAATCCCATCCGTCTACCGTCCCCACCGGAGCGCCGCGGTCTGCACCGGGGCGTCCCACAATTCGATCAGTTCGTCGTCGAGTTTCAGGAGGGTGATCGACACACCCTGCATCTCGAGGCTGGTCGTGTAGTTCCCCACGAGCGACCGTGCCACCTCGATCCCGCGCTCCGCGAGCGCCTCGGCCACGCGGCGGAAGACGATGAAGAGCTCGACCTGCGGCGTCCCGCCCATCCCGTTCACCAGGACGAGGGCCCGCTCGCCCGGCGCGTACGGCAAGTCCTCGAGGATGGCGGCGAGCAGCCGGTCGACGATCCGGTCGGCGGGCTCCAGCGGGATGCGTTCACGGCCGGGCTCACCGTGGATCCCGATGCCGATCTCGATCTCGTCGTCGGCCAAGGTGAAACTCGGCTCGCCCGCGTGCGGGACGACGCACGGCGTGAGTGCCACGCCCATCGTGCGGGTGCGCTCGTTGACCTTCGTCGCGAGGTCGGCGACCTCGTCGAGTCCTCCCCCGGCCTCGGCACGTGCCCCGGCGAGCTTCTCCACGAGGACGGTGCCGGCGACACCCCGTCGCCCGGCCGTGTAGAGCGAGTCCTTCACCGCGACGTCGTCGTCGACGATGACCGACCGCACCTCGATGCCCTCGGCCAGCGCGAGGTCCGCCGCGGTCTCGAAGTTGAGGACGTCGCCCGTGTAGTTCTTGACGATGTGCAGGACGCCGGCACCACCGTCCACCGCCTTCGTGGCGGCGAGGATGGGGTCCGGAGTGGGCGAGGTGAACACCGGGCCTGGTACGGCGGCGTCGAGCATCCCGAATCCGACGAACCCGCCGTGGAGGGGTTCGTGCCCGCTGCCACCGCCGCTCACGATCCCCACCTTCCCGGCGACCGGGGCATCGGCTCGGGCGATGAACACCGGGTCGAGCGACACGGTGACGAGGTCGGGGTGCGCGACGCCGAAACCGGCCACCGCCTCGACGACGACGTCCTTGGGATCATTGATGAGCTTCTTCATTGAATCCTCCTGCAAGATCGGTTCGGGTCCGCCGACCGGGTACGCCGGCATCGGGTCTCAACCTACGCGCTGCGGCCCATCGCCGGTAGGGCCGGAAGACCCGGCCACGGCGCGGATCAGCGCGAGCCGAGCGTGCGGGTGGCGTCCACCCAGGCGTCGAGTGTCGCGGTCGCCGCACCCGAGTCGATGACGGCCGCGGCGGACACGAGCGCTGCGGCGAACCGCTCGAGGATCGGCCGCTGGGCCTGCGTCGGATCCTCCGACAGTTCGAACGCCACGATCCCGGCCGCGGCGTTCAGCAGGACGATGTCGCGGACGGGACCCTCCTCGCCGGCCAGCGTGGCGCGCACGACACCGGCGTTGTGCTGGGCGTCACCGCCGATGAGATCGTCGATCGACGCACGGCGGATGCCGAGTTCCCGGGGATCCAGGTCGTGCTCGGTGACGGCTCCGCGGGTGATCTCCCAGAGGTGGCTGTGTCCCGTCGTCGTCAGTTCGTCGAGTCCGTCGTCGCCCCGGAAGACGAGGGCGGTCGCCCCGCGCGTCTGGAAGACGCCCACGAACAACGGGATGCGGTCGGCGTGCGCGACGCCGACCGCCGACGCCTCCGGGCGGGCCGGGTTGACGAGCGGGCCCAGGAAGTTGAAGACCGTCGGCACGCCGAGCTCCGCACGAACCGCCCCTGCGTGGCCGAAACCGGGGTGGAACGCCGCCGCGTACGCGAAGGTGATGCCCGTCGACGCCAGCACCTCCCCCACCAGGTCCGTCGGCAGGGCGAGGTCGACGCCGAGCGCCGAGAGCACGTCGCTCGATCCCGAGGCGGAGCTCGCCGCGCGGTTGCCGTGCTTGATGACCGGGATGCCCGTCGCGGCCGCGACGATGGACGCGGTCGTCGAGATGTTGACCGTGCCGAAGCGGTCGCCGCCGGTGCCGACGATGTCGAGGGCCCGAGACGGGGCGACGAGCGGCTTCGCGTGGTCGAGGATCGCGTCGCGGAACCCGACGATCTCGTCCACCGTCTCCCCCTTCCGACGCAACGCGATGAGGAAGCCGGCCAGCTGGGCGTCCGTCACCTGACCGGTCATGATCCGTTCCATCGCCCACGTCGACTCCGACACACTGAGATCGGTTCCGGCGAGCAGGTCGCCGATGAGCGTCGGCCAGGTCGTGAGAGGCATGTCGACGATCTTACAAGCGCGACTCGCCGACGCCTCGAGCGGCCTGTGGAGGCGAAGATCACATGAATCCCGCAGCAGAACCGAAGATTCCGGTCAGGAAATAAGGCTAGCCTTACTGATCCGAGCGTGCTCGCCGCCCCCGAAATGCGAAAAACCGCTCCGGCTTTCGGCCATAATGGAGGGGTGACGAGCACCTCAATCAACCTTGCGCCGAGCGCGCCCCGGATCAACCGACCGAACACGGTCGCGGTTGGAACGATCGTCTGGCTGGGCAGCGAGGTCATGTTCTTCGCCGGCCTCTTCGCGATCTACTTCACGCTGCGATCGATGGCTCCCGAGCTGTGGGCGGCCGAAGCCGGTCGCCTGAACGTCCCGTACTCGACGATCAACACGATCATCCTCGTGTCCTCGTCGTTCACGTGCCAGTTCGGCGTCTTCGCAGCGGAGCGCATGCAGCCCCGCATGACGGGCTGGAGCCCGCGCAAGTGGGGCATGGTCGAGTGGTTCTTCCTCACCTACGCCCTGGGCGCCGTGTTCGTCTCCGGCCAGATCCTCGAGTACGCGACGCTCGTCAGCGAGGGCATCTCCCTCAGCTCGAACGCGTACGGCTCGGCGTTCTACCTCACGACCGGCTTCCACGGCCTGCACGTGACCGGTGGCCTCATCGCCTTCCTCCTCGTGATCGGCCGTGCCTACGCCGTCAAACGATTCGGCCACAAGGAGGCGACGAGCGCCATCGTCGTCTCGTACTACTGGCACTTCGTCGACGTCGTGTGGATCGGCCTCTACTTCGTCATCTACATCCTGCGCTGACCCGGAATGACTGACTCCATGAAGACTGACCCCACCCAGACGACGACCACCAAGGCGTCCAAGAAGGCCGCCCGCGCCACGCGCAAGAGCGGCCGCCGCAGCCCGTTCGCCTCGGCGGCGCTGCTCGCGATCGGCCTCCTCGTGACCGGTGGCGCCTACGCAGCCGTCAGCGTCAGCACGGCCAGCGCAGAGCCCGTCGCCGCTGCCAAGTCGCAGGCCTCCGTCGACGAGGGCGAGAAGCTCTTCTCCGCGAACTGCGCCACCTGCCACGGCCTCGACATGCAGGGCACGACCGCCGGACCGAGCCTCCTCGGCGTCGGTGCCGCCGCCGTCGACTTCCAGGTCGGCACCGGCCGGATGCCGCTGCAGAACCAGGGCCCGCAGGCCCCGGAGAAGCCCGTGCAGTTCACCGAGGAGCAGATCTCCTCCCTCGCGGCCTACGTCGCCTCGGTCGCACCCGGCCCGGAGATCCCCGAGGAGCAGTACCTCGACGGTGAAGGTGACGCCTCCAACGGCGCACAGCTCTTCCGCATCAACTGCGCGATGTGCCACAACGTCGCAGCCGCCGGTGGCGCCCTGACCGAGGGCAAGTACGCTCCCTCGCTCGTCGGCGTCAGCGCCGCCCACATCTACGAGGCCATGATCACCGGCCCGCAGAACATGCCCGTCTTCAACGACATGAACCTCTCCCCCGAGGACAAGCGCGACATCATCACCGCGCTCAAGTTCATGGAGAAGAACCCGTCACCGGGCGGCAACGACCTCGGCTCGCTCGGCCCCGTCTCCGAGGGCCTGTTCCTCTGGATCTTCGGCCTCGGCTCGATCGTGGCCCTCACCGTCTGGATCACCGCGAAGTCGAACTGACCGACGCGGATCGACAACACGTAAGAAGGAGCACCATGGCTCACGACAACTCGAGCGGCTCGGGTCACCCAGCCGCCGACTCGTCTGCCGATCCGTCCGCCCACGGGCAGGAGCTGCAGGTCGCGACCGGTACCGGGGTCATCTCCCGCGACGCCGTCGTCGACCCCGGCCTGCCTCCGCACCGGAAGCGCGTCACGGACCTCGACCCCAAGAAGGACAAGCGGGCCGAGCGCGCCGTCTACACCCTCTTCTACCTGTCGATCGCCGGCAGCGTCTGGGCGGTCGCCGCCTACATGGCGTTCCCGATCGAGCCCGAGGACATCGCCTCGGTCCGCCTGAACAACCTGTTCATCGGTCTCGGCATGGCGTTGGCCCTGCTCGCGATCGGTATCGGCGCCGTGCACTGGGGCAAGGCCCTCATGCACGACGAAGAGGGCATCGACTACCGTCACAAGGTCGGCGGCAACCAGGCCAGCCGCGATCGCGCGGTGGAGATCATGCACCAGGCGAACGTCGAGTCCGGCATCGGACGACGCGCGCTCATCCGCAACAGCCTCATCGGCTCCCTCATCGTCTTCCCGCTCCCGGGCATCGCACTGTTCCGCGGTCTCGCGCCGTACGACGAAGACCCCGTCGAGCTCATGCAGCACACGATGTGGAAGGAAGGCACGCGCCTCGCCCGTGACCCTTCCGGTACGCCCATCAAGGCGTCCGACGTAACCCTCGGCAGTGCGTTCCACGTGATCCCCGAGAACCTCCACGAGGCCGATCATGTCCTCAACGAGAAGGCGAAGGCGATCGTGCTGCTCATGCGGCTGAAGCCCGAAGACCTCGTCGAGGAGGAGTCCAAGAAGGACTGGTCCTACGACGGCATCGTCGCCTACTCCAAGGTGTGCACGCACGTCGGTTGCCCGGTCGCGCTCTACGAGCAGCAGACGCACCACCTCCTCTGCCCCTGCCACCAGTCGCAGTTCGATGTCACGAACCACTGCGCGGTCATCTTCGGACCGGCCGCCCGGCCGCTTCCGCAGCTGCCGATCACCGTCGACGACGAGGGCTACCTCGTCGCGCGGAGCGACTTCCACGAACCTGTCGGCCCGAGCTTCTGGGAGCGTCATTGAGCACCTCGACCGCAACACGCGCCCCTGAGCAGGCCAAGGCCGCTCCGGCGAAGAGCTCCGGTGGATTCACCGGCGCCGCAGCGAACTACCTCGAAGAGCGGACGTCCATCTCGGTCGCCGTCAAGGAGTTCGGCCGCAAGATCTTCCCCGACCACTGGTCGTTCCTCCTCGGCGAGGTCGCGCTCTACAGCTTCGTCATCATCCTGCTGTCGGGCTCCTTCCTCACCTTCTTCTTCCAGGCATCGATGGCGGAGGTCCACTACGACGGGTCCTTCGTCCCGCTGAAGAACATCGAGATGTCCGTCGCCATGGCGTCGACGCTCGACATCTCGTTCGACATCCGCGGCGGCCTCCTGATGCGTCAGGTGCACCACTGGGCGGCCCTGCTGTTCGTGGCGTCCATCGGCCTGCACATGCTGCGCATCTTCTTCACCGGTGCGTTCCGCAAGCCGCGTGAGCTGAACTGGGTGATCGGTTTCGTCCTGTTCATCCTGGCCATGGCCGAGGGGTTCACCGGGTACTCGCTGCCCGACGACCTGCTCTCCGGTAACGGTCTGCGGATCATCGACGGCATGGTCAAGGGTCTGCCCATCATCGGTACGTGGACGACCTTCCTGCTGTTCGGTGGAGAGTTCCCGGGCACCGACATCGTCGGCCGCCTCTACACCCTCCACATCCTGCTCCTGCCGGCGCTCGTGCTGCTCTTCATCGCCCTGCACCTGGTGTTCGTCGTCGTGCACAAGCACACGCAGTTCCCGGGCGCCGGTCGCACCGAGCAGAACGTGGTCGGATTCCCCGTCCTCCCCGTCTACGCCGCGAAGGCCGGTGGCTTCTTCTTCATCGTCTTCGGTGTCGTGATGCTCATCGCCTCGCTGTTCACGATCAACCCGATCTGGAACTACGGACCGTACGACCCCTCCCCGGTCTCGGCGGGTACGCAGCCTGACTGGTACATCGGATTCGCCGACGGCGCGCTCCGACTGGTTCCGCCGCACCTCGAGTTCGTCCTCTGGGATCACACGTTCTCGTTCAACATCATCCTTCCCGTCCTCGTGCTGGGTCTGTTCATCGTCACGGTGTTCATCTACCCGTTCGTCGAGGCGTGGATCACGGGTGACAAGCGCGAGCACCACATCCTCGACCGTCCGCGCAACGCGCCGACCCGCACCGCCATCGGTGCTGCCGGTGTCACCTTCTACGCCGCTCTCTGGGCTGCTGCGAGCTCGGACATCATCGCCACGCACTTCAAGGTGACGATGGAGGGCGTGATCCACACGCTGCAGGCGATCCTCATCCTCGGACCGTTCATCGCCTACTTCATCGCGAAGCGCACCTGTCTGGCGCTGCAGAAGAAGGATCGCGAGATCCTCCTCCACGGCTACGAGACCGGGCGCATCGTCCGCCTCCCCGGGGGCGAGTTCATCGAGGTCCACGAGCCCGTCGACGAGTACGAGCGCTGGCGCCTCGCGAGCTACGACGACCACAAGCCGTTGATGATCCGTCCGAACGCCAAGGGCAAGATCACCGGCGTCCAGAAGGCTCGCGCCGCGATGTCCCGCTGGTTCTTCGAGGATCGGATCGCTCCGGTCACGAACACGGAGATCGAACGTTCCCACGGCGACCACCACTAGGCGGATCCTCTTGGAAAGCCCCGCAGTCCTCACGGACTGCGGGGCTTTCGTCATTGGGGGCGGGGATCGCCGAACTGCGCCGCGGCAAGACGCGTGCGACAGCGGACGTCCGTGCAGTCCCGGTCCCCCCTTCTCCGGGCGCCGAAGGCCGCTGCGGATGAGGTGAGCCCTTCGACACCCGCAGGGATCCGCGTTCGCTCACCGCGGTTCACCGGCATTCCTCTGCGAAAGCACACGATGGGAGCCGATCGACCGGCCCCGGGGGCGACGTTCCCGACCCAGGGTGATCGTGGCCGTACCGAGGAGACACCGGACTACGGCTGCCCTTCGACGGGCTCAGGGACCGGAATGCCTGCGCCAGAGCTCTTCGTACGCACCCTGAGTCCTCTGTGGGCGGCGCGCGCCCCCGACAGGCTCAGGGCCAGGTTCGCACTCTGCGCCAGGGGCTCTTCGATACGCACGCTGAGTCCTCTGGGCGGCGGTGTGCGCCCCTCGACAGCCTCAGAGACCGGGGGCCGCTCCCCTGGTCTATCAGACGTGCGCAGGGGTCACCGGAGTACGGCTTCCACTGTGAGCAGCCTGGCCGGCCGGAAGGGTGACGGTCACGACCTTCGGGGGTGGTCCCCGCCATGCCGGCTGCTTGTTCTCCACGTCCAGGCGCGCACTGGAACACGAAAGAGCCCCCGAGCATGGCTCGGGGGCTCTTCGATGACAGCTTGGGGATCAGCCCAGCGGGAGGATCTTCTTGTAGAACTCCGCCGTCACGTTGTAGCCGAGACGACGGTAGAAGTCGCCGGCTCGAGAGGTGGACATCGTCAGCTGGCGCGCACCGCGCTCGACGGCGTAGTGCTCGTTCGCCTCCACCAGGGCCGAACCGATGCCGGCGCCGCGGGCGGTCTCGTCGACGACGAGCTCCTGCAGGTGGGCGGTCAGGCCGGCCGCGTGCAGCAGCCGGGACACCGTCATCAGGGTGTATCCAACGACACGATCCGATTCGTCGACCGCGACGTACAGCACGTTGGTCTCGTCTTCACGAGGGCGCATGACGTTGTTGTACGCAGCCATGAAGTCGTCCGCAGCAGGCGGGATGGACCCGGTGATCAGCTGGCCGGCCAGCGCGAAGACGGCTGAACGGTCGTCGGACTGACCACGGCGGATGCTGAACGAGGCGACCATCAGCGTGCGAAGTATCCGCGGTAGTACTCGTAGTTCCAACCGACGACCGCGATGACGACCAGCGGGATGCCGATGATCGCGATCCAGAACCCGACCGCCAGACCCAGCACGAGCAGACCGCACGCACCGGCGAGGATGATGGGCCACCAGCTCCACGGGCTGAAGTGCCCGATCTCCGGGTCGCCGTCGTCGATGTTGGCCGTGAGCGTGTCCTCGGGGAGCTCTGCGCCCTGGCTCTTGTGTACCCGGCTGAGGTAGAAGCCGAGGAAGGCGCTCAGGATCGCGGCGAGAGCCAGGGTGACCGTGCCGACCCATTCGACCCGGCCGTGCAGCGGGTCGACGAGCGACCACACGGTGTAGACCGCGCAGAGGAGGGCGCAGAACACCGTCAGGATCGTGAAGAGGATGATATTGGCGCGCATGGCGGCTACTTCACCTTTCCGGCGTCGATGTCGAGCGTGGGTGCGTCAGGCGCGTCCTTCGCGGGACCGACGCCGACCGGGATACCGACCTCGGGGTGGTGGAGGTCGAACGCCGGGCGCTCCGAGCGGATGCGCGGGATGGAGACGAAGTTGTGACGCGGCGGGGGCGAGCTGGTCGCCCACTCGAGCGATCCACCGTAACCCCACGGGTCGTCCTCGGTGACTCGCGGAGCCTTTCGGATCGTGATGTACACGTTCAGGAAGAAGGGCAGCAGCGAGATGGCGAGGATGAAGGAGCCCACGGTCGACAGCTGGTTCATCCAGGTGAAGCCGTCCTCGGGTGAGTACGTCGCGTAGCGGCGCGGGAACCCGATGACGCCCAACCAGTGCTGGATGAGGAACGTCGTGTGGAAGCCGATGAAGAGCAGCCAGAAGTGCCAGTAGCCGAGCTTCTCGTTGAGCATCTTGCCCGTCCACTTCGGCCACCAGAAGTAGAAGCCGGCGAACATGGCGAACACGACCGTGCCGAACACGACGTAGTGGAAGTGCGCCACGACGAAGTAGGAGTCGGAGACGTGGAAGTCGAGCGGCGGCGAAGCGAGGATGACACCGGTGAGTCCACCAAAGACGAAGGTGATCAGGAAGCCGATCGACCAGAGCATCGGGGTCTCGAAAGTGACCGAACCGCGCCACATCGTCCCGAGCCAGTTGAAGATCTTCACACCGGTCGGAACCGCGATGAGCATCGTCATGAGGGCGAAGAACGGCAGGAGCACCGATCCGGTGACGTACATGTGGTGCGCCCACACGGTCACGGAGAGCGCAGCGATCGCGATCGTCGCGTAGATCAGGGTCTTGTAGCCGAAGATCGGCTTGCGGCTGAACACCGGGAAGATCTCGGACACGATGCCGAAGAACGGCAGCGCGATGATGTAGACCTCGGGGTGCCCGAAGAACCAGAACAGGTGCTGCCACAGGATGACACCGCCGTTGGCCGCGTCGTAGATGTGGGCGTCGAACACGCGGTCCGCTGCGAGGCCGAAGAGGGCCGCTGCGAGCACCGGGAACGCCATCAGGACGAGGATGGACGTCACGAGGACGTTCCACGTGAAGATCGGCATGCGGAACATCGTCATGCCGGGCGCGCGCATCGTGATGATCGTGGTGATGAAGTTGACACCACCGAGGATGGTCCCGAAGCCGCTGAGCGCCAGGCCGAGGACCCAGAGATTACCTCCGAGCCCTGGCGAGAACGTCGTACTCGACAGTGGCGCATAGGCGAACCAGCCGAAGGCGGCGGCACCCTGCGGGGTGAGGAAGCCACCGACGGCGATGAGGCTACCGAAGGCGTAGAGCCAGAACGCGAAGGCGTTCAGTCGCGGGAAGGCGACGTCCGGTGCGCCGATCTGCAGCGGCATAAGCGCGTTCGCGAACCCGGCGAAGAGCGGCGTCGCGAACATGAGGAGCATGATCGTGCCGTGCATCGTGAAGAGCTGGTTGTACTGCTCCTTGGTCTCCACGATCGTGCCGCCGGGCTCGAAGAGCTGGGCGCGGATGATGAGCGCCATCACGCCGCCGAGGCAGAAGAAGATGAACGAGGCGATCAGGTACATGTACCCGATGGTCTTGTGGTCGGTGGAGGTGATCCACTTGACCAGGATGTTGCCCTTGCGCTCGACCGAGGTGCGTCCGACGACGCTCGCCTGGCCTGCGGGAAGCGTGGTGGAGGTCATTCCCCGTCTCCGTGCTCTTCGAGACCTGCCGGCGCCTTGGTGCCGGGGAGGTTGCTGTTGCGATCGTATTCCGTGCCGTAGTCGCCGATGTTGCCCGACTCGGCCAGGTCTTCGAGGTGCTTGTCGTACTCGGCCTGCGAGACGACCTTCACGTTGAAGAGCATGAGCGAGTGGTACTCGCCACAGAGCTCGGCGCACTTGCCGGCGTACGTGCCCTCGCGCTCAGGGGTGAAGGACATGTAGTTCGTCTTGCCCGGGATCATGTCCTTCTTGTAGAGGAAGTCGATGACCCAGAAGGAGTGGATGACGTCGCGCGACTGCAGCGCGATCTTCACCGTCTTGCCGACGGGCAGGTAGAGCGTGGGGAGTGCGTCCTGGTCGATGACGCCACCGGGCTTCTCATCGGCCTGCACGCCTGCGGTCCAGACGTCCTGGCCGTTGACGGCCTCGTCGTACACGAAGTCCCATGCCCACTGCTTGGCGAAGACCTCGATGGCCACGTCGGGATCCTCGTACTGGGTCTCGATCGCGTTCTGATCGCGCGCCGTGAAGGCGAAGAAGCCGAGGACCAGGATGAGCGGGACGATCGTGTAGAAGATCTCGATCGGCATGTTGTACCGCAGCTGGACCGGGAGACCGGTCTGCCCCTTGCGGCGTCGGTACACGATGACGGCCCAGATGATGAGCCCCCACGTGATGACACCGACTGCGAGCAGCACCAGCCATGCCGTCACCCACAGGCCCGCGATGCGGTCCGTGTGGTTCGTGACGGGAGATTCGCCCTCGACGAATCCCGGCAGGTAACCATGCAGTTCCGCCTGCGTACAACCCGCCAGGACTATGGCGAGTGTGGCTGCGACCGGAATGGCAGCCCATCTGAGACGACGAGTCGAGCGCACCTCTGAAACCTTTCGAATACACACCTGTGGATCGCCCCCCAGTCTAGTGGGGATGGGCGGTGAACGCCGGACCATTCGCGTCCGCGGTGCGGGATCGTGACCGGAATGACGAAGGGGAAACCACCCGCGACCGGGTAATTTCCCCTTCAGGAAGAATCTGGCTCAGTGGAAGCTGTCGCCGCAGGCGCAGCTGCCCTCGGCATTGGGGTTGTCGATGGTGAACCCCTGCTTCTGGATGGTGTCCTCGAAGTCGATCTTGGCGCCGTCGAGGTAGGGGACGCTCATCTTGTCGACGATGACCTCGACGCCGTCGAAGTCGACCGTGGCGTCGCCGTCGAGCATGCGCTCGTCGAAGTACAGCTGGTAGATGAGGCCCGAGCACCCACCCGGCTGGACGGCCACGCGGAGACGGAGGTCGTCGCGACCCTCCTGCTCGAGGAGGCTCTTGACCTTCTGCGCCGCCGTGTCGGACAGGCCGACGCCGTGAGCCGCGTCGATCTTGGTCTCGGTCAGGATGGTGTCGCTCATGATGCTCCTCGCGAGGTCTGGCGGCGCCGGGTCGACGCCTGTGTGAGATTCTACCGCCTGCCGCGCCGGACGCACCCCGTGGTTCCGGCGGCGCGTCCGGCACCGACTACGCGTCGGCGGACGGGCGGGGTGCGGCCGCCAGGCGGGCGAGGAGCAACGCCTCCGTGAGGATCGCCTTCTGGAAGACGCCGAGGTGCAGCGACTCGTTCGGGCTGTGGGCGCGCGAGTGCGGGTCCTCGACACCGGTGACGAGGATCTGGGCGTCCGGGAAGACCCGGACGAGGTCGGCGATGAACGGGATCGATCCGCCGACACCCGTCTCCACGGGCTCGACCTCCCAGGCGTCGGCCATGGCGCGCTTCGCCTCGGCGACGGCCCAACCGCTCGTGTCCACGAGGAACGGGCTCCCCTGGTCGACCTCGTCGATCGTCAGCTGTGCGCCGAACGGGCTGTTGGCGAGGAGGTGGGCCTCGAGTGCACGGTAGGCCTCGGCCGGATCCTGCCCGGGGGCGATCCGCGCACTGATGCGCACCGACACCTCCGGGATGAGCGTGTTCGAGGCGTTGGCCACCGACGGTGCGTCGATGCCCGTGACGGTGATCGCGGGCTGCGACCAGATCCGGCTGAGGATGGAGCCGCGTCCGATGGGCGAGACCCCCTCGGACAGTCCGGACTCGGCGCGGAGCTGCGCCTCGTCGAACTCCGGGGTGACGGCGTCGTGCGAGGTGAGTCCGTCGACCGCCACCGAACCGTCCGCGTCCCACAGGGTCGCGAGCAGGGTGACCGTGGCCAGCATCGCGTCCGGCACCGCTCCCCCGAGCATCCCGGAGTGGGAGGCGTGGTCGAGGGTCTTCACGCGCAGCCGGAACGTGACGTTGCCACGCAGACCGATCGTCAGCGCCGGTGTCCGCTCGTCCCAGTTGTCGCTGTCGGCGACGACGATCACGTCCGCCGCGAGGGTGTCGCGGTGCTCCTCCAGGAAGGAGCCGAAGGATCGTGAGCCGAACTCCTCCTCGCCCTCGATGAACAGCACGATACCGAGGTCGAGGTCGGAGCCGAGGACCTCGGTGACGGCTCGGATCGCGGCGATGTGGGACATGACGCCGGCCTTGTCGTCAGCCGCGCCCCGTCCGTAGATGCGGCCGTCGCGGACGGTCGGCTCGAACGGGGGCGAGTCCCACTTGTCGTCGCTTCCGGGGGGCTGGACGTCGTGGTGCGCGTAGAGCAGCACGGTCGGTCGGCCGTTCCGTGGTTCGCGGCGGGCCAGCACGGCGGGCTGTCCGAGCTCCGCTCCGCCGTCGATGGCGGACCGGCGCACCGAGACCTCGTCGAAGACACCGAGACCGCGGGCGAGCTCCGCGACCGCTTCGGCACTCCGCGCCACCTCGGCCGCGTCGAACGCCGACCACGACACCGAGGGGATGCGGACGAGCGCCGACAGATCGGCGATCGAGGACGGCAACGCACCGGCGACGGATTCGCGCAGCCGAGCGAGGACTTCCTGGTCGTTGCGTGGGTCTTGGGTCGATTCCGTCGTGGTACCTGTCGTCATGCGAGTAATCTTAAGGGAATCCCCGAATCAAGGACGTTCCATCGTGGCCAAACAGCAGAGCACCCCGGCATCAGAGCCGATCGTCGAGACCGCAGCGCAGACGGCTGAGCGCCTCGCCCGCGGAGCCAAGGAGGCGAAGGGTCGACCCACCCCCTCACGGGCGGAACGCGAGGCGCAGAACAAGCGTCCGCTCGTCCCCTCCGACCGCAAGGAGGCCTCGAAGGCGGCGAAGGCGCAGCAGGCCGAGGCACGGCGGCGGGCGCAGGCCGGCATGGCCGCCGGCGACGACAAGTTCCTCCCGGCACGCGAGCGCGGTCCGCAGAAGAAGTTCGTCCGCGACTACGTCGACGCCCGGTTCAACATCGGCGAGTTCATGATCCCGGTGATGTTCCTCGTGATCATCCTCACCTTCATGCCGGTGCCCGAGATCCAGGTCTACGGCATGCTCACCCTCTGGGTATTCTTCATCATCGCGATCGCCGACTGCTTCTTCCTCGGCTTCCGCGTCCGGAAGGCGCTGCGGGCGAAGTTCGGGCAGGACGAGCGCGGCGTGCGCTGGTACGCCGCCATGCGAGCGCTGCAGCTGCGCCCGCTCCGCCTGCCCAAGCCGCAGGTCAAGCGCGGCCAGTTCCCCAACAAGTAGTCCCACGAAACCGAACGCCCGCCGGTCCCAGACCGGCGGGCGTTCGTCGTCGATGACGCGTGGTGCCGCTCAGGGGCCGGTTCGAGCCAGCCGGTCGAGCCCGCGGTTGATGTGCCTCGCCCAGAGCGGCCCGCGGTAGAGGAACGCCGTGTAGCCCTGCACGAGGGTTGCTCCTGCGTCCAAGCGCTCCTGGACGTCTTCGGCGGTGTCGACGCCCCCGACCGAGATGACGCACAACTCCGGGGGCACGATGGCCCGGATGCGCCGCAGGACGACGAGCGAGCGGGCGGCCAGCGGTGCACCGGACAGTCCGCCGGCCCCGGCCGCCTCGACGATGGCGGGATCGGTGGTCAGTCCGTCGCGCGAGATGGTCGTGTTCGTCGCGATGACGCCGTCCAGGCCGAGTTCGACGACCAGCTCTGCGATGCGGTCGACCTCCGCATCGCTCAGGTCGGGCGCGATCTTGACGAGCAACGGCGTCGAACCGGCGGCGGCGCGGACGGCCTCGAGCAGCGGCGCGAGCTGGTCGAGCTCCTGGAGGCCGCGGAGCCCAGGGGTGTTCGGCGAGCTGACGTTGACCACGAGGTAGTCGGCCACGGGCGCGAGGAGCGTCGCGCTCCGGACGTAGTCGGCCGTGGCGTCGGCGACGTCCACGACACGGCTCTTGCCGATATTCACGCCGAGGACGGGTCGGCGGCTCACCCGCGCGGTCCGTTCGAGCCGACGCCTGGCCTGGTCGGCTCCCCCGTTGTTGAAGCCCATGCGGTTGACGACCGCCCGATCGGCGATGAGTCGGAACAGCCGGGGCTTGGGGTTGCCCGGCTGCGGGATCGCCGTGATCGTGCCCACCTCGACATGGCCGAACCCGAGGAGTCCGAGGCCGAGGACGCCCTTGCCGTCCTTGTCGAAGCCGGCGGCGACACCGAACGGGGTCTCGAACCGCAGCCCCAGCGTCTCCACCGACTGGTCGAGTCGCGGCGCCGTCCAGCGCCTGATGACGGGGCCGAAGCCGGTCGCGGGAAGCGAGCGGATGACGTCGAAGGCCAGGTGGTGTGCGCGTTCGGGATCGAGCTTGGACAGCACCTGCGAGAAGAGGAAGCGGTACACGGCTCAGAGCTCCTCGGACGGCACGGGGGCGGCACCGGAAGCGTGCTCGACGCGGAGCAGCGCGATCGCGGACTCGAAGTCGTCGAGCGACTCGAAGGCCTGGTACACACTGGCGAAGCGGAGGTACGCGACCTCATCCAGCTCCCGCAACGGCGCGAGGATCGCCAGACCGATGTCGTTCGCGTCGATCTGCGACGCGCCGGTGGCGCGGATGGACTCCTCCACCCGCTGAGCCAGCACGGCGAGGTCGGAGTCCGTCACCGGGCGGCCCTGGCAGGCCTTGCGGACACCACTCACGACCTTCTCCCGGCTGAAGGGCTCCACCACGCCGGAACGCTTGATCACGCCGAGACTCGAGGTCTCCATGGTGCTGAAGCGCCTCCCGCACTCGGGGCACTGCCGGCGTCGGCGGATGGCGAGTCCGTCGTCGCTGGTGCGCGAGTCGATCACACGGGAATCCGGATGGCGGCAGAACGGGCAGTACATCAGCGGGCTCCCTCGGGGGTGGTGGGGGCGGCGGTGTCGTCCGCCGCACGGATCTCGGCATCGACGAGCCCGAACCGGGCCGTCACCGCCTCACCGTGCGCCGGCAGGTCCTCCGAGCCCGAGAGGGCGACGATGTGGGCCGCGACCTGACGGAGCGCCGGTTCGTCGTACCGGACGACCTGCTGCGGCCGGAGGAAGGTGAACGCTCCGAGGCCCGAGGAGAACCGTGCCTGGCCGCCCGTCGGGAGGACGTGGTTCGACCCGGCCAGGTAGTCCCCGAGGCTCACCGGGGTGTGGTCGCCGAGGAAGATCGCGCCGGCGTTGGTGATGGCGCCGAGGAGCGACTCCGGGTCGCGTGTCTGCACCTCGAGGTGCTCCGGTCCGTACGCATTGCTGAACGCCACGGCGGCCTCGAGGTCGTCGACGAGCACGATCGCCGATTGCGGCCCGCCCAGGGCCTCGACGACGCGCGCTCCGTGACGTGTGCCTGCGGCGTACCGCTGCAGCCACTCCTCCACCGCGGTGGCGAGCGCAGCACTGTCGGTGACGAGCAGCGATGCCGCCGCCTCGTCGTGTTCCGCCTGGCTGACGAGGTCGGCTGCGACGAGCCGGGCATCGGCGCCGGCGTCCGCGATGACCAGGATCTCGGTGGTCCCGGCCTCGGCGTCGATCCCCACCTGCCCCTTCACGAGGCGTTTGGCGGCCGCCACGAAGATGTTGCCGGGACCGGTCACGACGTCGACCGGGTCGAGGGCGAGGTCGGGTACCCCGTAGGCGAACGCACCGATCGCTCCGGCGCCGCCCATGGCGTAGACCTCGGTCACCCCGAGCAACCCTGCGGCACCGAGGATCGTCGGGTGGACGCGGCCGCCGAACTCGCGCTGCGGGGGCGAAGCGAGCGCCACGGAACCGACGCCGGCCTCCTGGGCCGGCACGACGTTCATGACGACACTCGAGGGGTAGACGGCCTTCCCGCCCGGGACGTAGAGGCCGACACGGCCGACCGGGGCCCAGCGCTGCACGACGGTCGCGCCGTCGGCGAGCTCGGTCGTGCGCTCCGGCGGGACCTGCGCTCTCGTGGCGGTCCGGACCCGGTCGATGGCCTCCACGAGCGCGGCGCGCACGGCCGGCCCGAGTGCCGTGACGGCGGCGTCGATCTCGGCCTGTGGGACGCGGATCCGCTCGGGGCGTCCCCGTCGAACCGGTCTGCCTGCGCCAAGAGGGCCTCGGAACCGTCCGCTCGGACGGCGTCGATCAGCGCCTGCGCGGCATGCGCTGCCGCGGTGATGTCGACGACGGGACGGGGCAGCATGTCCAGGAGCTCGGTGCGGCTCGGCCGCACTCCCCTGAGGTCAATGGTGGTGATCATGGCCGTCACAGCCTATCGTCCGCAGCGGTCCGTCCCGGCTGCCGCCCGCCTCCGAGCGGGGTCAGCCGAGACAGTTCGGGCCGAGCAGGGACTTCAGCTCGCCGAAGAGTCCGGACGAGAGACTGACGCGATGGGGCAGCTCGAACACCCGCGCGATCTCGCCTCGGATGAGCTTCAATCGGACCTCGGTCGACCCAGCGTGCCGCGTCAGCACGTCGCTCAGCGTGGTCACCGTCTCGGTCGTCGCCCGGGCGTCGGCCATCGACAGCTGGAGCATGCGGTCGGCACCGGCCTCGGGCAGTTCGGGCGAGAAGATGCTGTACGCGTGGAGGTTCATCCCGTCGTCTCGGACACTGACCCGTCCGCGGACCACGACGATCGAGTCGCCGACGAGTTCGGAGGCGAACTCCTGATACGCCTTACCCATGAACATGGCGGTCATCTCGCCGCCGAAGTCCTCGACCTGGATCATGCCGTACTGGTTGCCGGAGGCCTTGGCGATCCGATGCTGGACACTCGTGACGAGCCCCGAGATCACGACGGTCTCGCCGTCCATGCCCTCGGAGGTCATGAGGTCGGTGATGGTCGTCGTGGCGTGCTTCGCCAACTCGATCTCGAGTCCGGCCAGCGGGTGGTCCGAGACGTACAGCCCCAGCATCTCCCGTTCGAAGTTGAGCTTGTCGCGCTTGCTCCAGTCGGGACGCGCGGGGACGCTCGCGAGCGGCACCTCGCCGACCTCGGCGAACAGGCTGTCGAAGTCGAAGCCGATGCTCCCGGACGCCTCGGCACGCTTGTCCTTCACGACCGAGTCGACGGCGTCCTCGTGGATCTCGTAGAGCGCACGTCTGCTGTCGCCCATGGAGTCGAACGCGCCGGCCTTGATGAGCGACTCGATGGTCCGCTTGTTCGCCACCGGCAACGGCACCTTGCGGAGGAAGTCGTGGAACGAGGTGAACCGGCCCTCGCGCTCGCGTGCCTGCCGGATGAGCTCCACGACGTTCGAACCGACGTTGCGCACGGCACCCAGACCGAACCGGATGTCCTCCCCGACTGCGGCGAAGAACCCGATGGACTCGTTGACGTCGGGCGGCAGGACCTGGATCCCCATGCGGCGGCACTCGTTGAGGTAGAGCGCCATCTTGTCCTTGGAGTCGCCGACACTCGTCAGCAGACCGGCCATGTACTCGGCCGGGTAGTGCGCCTTGAGGTACGCCGTCCAGTAGGAGATGACCCCGTAGGCGGCGGAGTGCGCCTTGTTGAACGCGTAGTCCGAGAACGGGAGGAGGATCTCCCACAGCTTGTTGACGGCCTCCATCGAAAAGCCGTTCGCGACCATGCCGCCGGAGAAGCCCTCGAACTGCTTGTCCAGTTCGGACTTCTTCTTCTTACCCATCGCACGACGGAGGATGTCGGCCTGCCCGAGGGAGAAGCCGGCGACCTTCTGCGCGATCGCCATCACCTGCTCCTGGTAGATGATGAGGCCGTAGCTCGTCGACAGGATCTCGGAGAGCGGTTCCTCGAGCTGCGGGTGGATCGGGGTGATCTCCTGGAGGCCGTTCTTCCGCAGCGCGTAGTTCGTGTGCGAGTTCGCGCCCATCGGCCCGGGCCGGTACAGGGCGATCAGCGCCGAGATGTCCTCGAAGTTGTCGGGCTTCATGAGGCGCAGCAGCGCGCGCATCGGTCCGCCGTCGAGCTGGAACACCCCGAGGGTGTCGCCTCGGGACAGGAGTTCGTACGCACCGCGGTCGTCGAGTTCGAGGTCTTCGAGGACGAGTTCGATGTCGCGGTTGCTCTTGATGTTGTCGAGGGCGTCGTTGATGATCGTCAGGTTGCGCAACCCGAGGAAGTCCATCTTGATCAATCCGAGGGACTCGCACGCCGGGTAGTCGAACTGCGTGACGATCTGGCCGTCCTGCTCGCGCTTCATGATCGGGATGATGTCGATGAGCGGGTCGCTCGACATGATCACGCCGGCCGCGTGCACGCCCCACTGGCGCTTCAGGTTCTCGATGCCGAGCGCGGTCTCGAAGACGGTCCGCGCCTCCGGGTCGGTGTCGAGGATGCCACGGAGATCGACCGCCTCCTTGTACCGCGGGTGCTTGGTGTCGAGGATGCCCTCGAGCGGGATGTCCTTGCCCATGACCGCCGGCGGCATGGCCTTCGTCAGCTTGTCGCCCATGCCGAACGGGAAGCCGAGGACGCGCGACGAGTCCTTGAGCGCCTGCTTGGCCTTGATGGTGCCGTACGTGACGATCTGCGCGACGCGCTCGTCGCCGTACTTCTCGGTGACGTACTTGATGACCTCGCCGCGGCGACGGTCGTCGAAGTCGACGTCGAAGTCGGGCATCGACACGCGGTCGGGGTTGAGGAACCGCTCGAAGATGAGGCCGTGGCGGAGTGGGTCGAGGTCGGTGATCTGCATCGCATACGCCGCCATGGAACCGGCACCGGAACCACGACCAGGACCGACCCGGATGCCGTTGCGCTTCGACCACTGGATGAAGTCGGCGACGACGAGGAAGTACCCGGGGAAGCCCATTTGCACGATGACGCGCGTCTCGTAGTTCGCCCGTTCCCGGACGTCGGCGGGGATCCCGTTCGGGTACCGCAGGTTCAGCCCGGTCTCGACCTCCTTGATGAACCAGCTCTCCTCGTTCTCGCCCTCCGGCACGGGGAATCGCGGCATGTAGTTGGCCGAGGTGTCGAAGGCGACATCGCACCGCTCGGCGATCGCGAGGGTGTTGTCGCACGCCTCGGGATACTCGCGGAACAGCCGGCGCATCTCGTCCGCGGACTTCAGGTAGAACTCGTCGGCGTCGAACTTGAACCGGTTCGGGTCGTTGAGGGTGGAGCCGGACTGCACGCAGAGGAGGGCGGCGTGGGCCTTGGCGTCCGCGGCGTGCGTGTAGTGGAGGTCGTTCGTCGCGAGGAGCGGGAGACCGAGGTCTTTGGACAGCCTGATGAGGTCGGCCATGATCCGGCGCTCGATCCCGAGCCCGTGGTCCATGATCTCGCAGAAGTAGTTCTCCGCGCCGAAGATGTCACGGAAGTCAGCCGCGGCCTTGACCGCTTCGTCGTACTGGCCGAGACGGAGTCGCGTCTGCACCTCGCCGCTCGGGCATCCGGTCGTCGCGATGAGGCCGGCGCTGTACTGGCTCAGGATCTCGCGGTCCATGCGCGGCTTGAAGTAGTACCCCTCGATCGACGCCTTCGACGAGAGCCGGAACAGGTTGTGCATCCCCTCGGTGGTCTCCGAGAGCAAGGTCATGTGGGTGTAGGCGCCGGCGCCGGAGACGTCGTCTCCCCCACCGTCGCCCCACTTGATCCGCGTCCGGTCGCCGCGCGCGGTCCCCGGGGTGATGTACGCCTCGGTCCCGATGATCGGCTTGATTCCGGCATCGGTCGCCGTGCGCCAGAAGTCGAAGGCACCGAACATGTTGCCGTGGTCGGTCACGGCGACGGCGGGCATGCCCTGCTCGACCGCGGCCTGGATGAGCGGCTTCACGCGGGCTGCTCCGTCGAGCATCGAATACTCGCTGTGGACGTGCAGATGGACGAACGAATCGGTGGACGTGGGCACGGACGGCGCCTCCGGGGATCGTGCTGTGGGGTTCGGCGCGGACGCCGAGGTGGTCTGTGATCCAGCCTAACCGTCACCGCTGACGGTCGACTCCTGCGACGTCGTCACGTATGGCGCCGGGAGGGCTGGGCGTCGGTTCAGTCGAGTTCGAGCACGGACAGGGCGTGCTGGAGGTCCGCCGGATAGGCAGCCTCGAACCGCACGAACTCCCCCGTGGCCGGGTGGGCGAACCCGAGCTTCGTGGCGTGGAGCCACTGGCGGGTGAGCCCCAGCCGCGCTGAGAGCGCAGCGTCTGCTCCGTACATCGCGTCGCCGACGCAGGGGTGCCGCTGGGCCGCCATGTGCACGCGGATCTGGTGGGTGCGGCCGGTCTCCAGGTGCACCTCGAGCAGCGAGGCGTACGGGAACGCCTCGAGCGTCTCGTAGTGCGTGATCGACGGCTTGCCGTCGGCGGTCACGGCGAACCGCCAGTCGTGACGTGGATGGCGGCCGATCGGTCCGTCGATGGTGCCGGCGAGTGGATCGGGATGCCCCTGCACCACAGCGCGGTAGATCTTCTCGACCTCGCGGTCGTGGAAGGCCCGTTTGAGCCAGGTGTAGGCCCGCTCGGTCTTCGCGACGACCATGAGGCCGCTCGTCCCTGCGTCCAGCCGATGGACGATGCCCGCGCGCTCGGCGGCTCCCGAGGTCGAGATGCGGAAGCCCGCCGCCGCGAGGGCGCCGAGCACCGTCGGTCCCTCCCAACCGACCGAGGGATGCGCCGCGACGCCCGCAGGCTTGTCGACGACGACGATCTCGTCGTCGTCGTGGACGATGCCGAGGTCGGGGACGGCGATCGGGACGATCACGGCCTCCCGTCGAGGCGTCCATTCGATCTCGAGCCAGGCGCCGCCGAGCAGGCGATCGGACTTGTCGACCGACTTCCCGTTCATGGTCACACCGCCGGCCAAGGCCACCTCGGCTGCGTAGCTGCGCGAGAAGCCCAGGAGCTTGGCGAGTCCGGCGTCGACGCGCTCGCCGTCGAGTCCGTCGGGGACGTACAGGCTGCGGGACTCGTTCACGGGCGACCTGCGTCCGGGCTCGCGTCGCCAGGCTCCGCAGGATCGAGGGTGGCCGCGTCGGCTTCGGCCTCGCGGTCCTCCGCCTCCTGGGCGGCCCGTTCACTCGCTCGCGTCGTGCGCGTGCCGTCGAGGTTGACACCGAAGAGCGTCAGGAGGATGAACAGCGCCATGCTGACCACGATGCAGATGTCGGCCACGTTGTAGATCGCGGGGAGCATCCAGGGCGTCGAGATGAAGTCGACGACGTGGCCGAGGCCGAAGGACGGCTCTCGGAAGAGGCGGTCAGTCAGGTTGCCGAGCACGCCGCCGAGGAGCAGACCGAAGACGATCGCCCACGCACGCGAACGGATGCGGCGCGCGAACCAGACGATGACGACGACGACGACCGCGGCGAGGATCGAGAAGATCCAGGTGTAGCCGGCCCCCAGCGAGAAGGCGGCACCCGAGTTCTTGACGAAGTACAGGACCAGCGCCTGTCCGAAGACGGGGACGGACTCACCGACCGTCAGGTTGGTGGTGACGAGGAACTTCGTGAACTGATCGGCCGAATAGGCCACGACGGCAACCAGCGCCAGGACTGCAAGAGTCCTGGCGCTGGCCTTCGACGGTGATGCGGGAGACAACCGGGTGTCTGCGCTAGACCGCTGCGCTGTCGGCGGTGACGCCGGACTTCGCATCGGGTGCGGAGCTCGACGACGAGGCGTCGAGGTCCTTCAGCTGACCCTCGATGTAGCCGCGGAGCTGCGAGCGGTACTCACGCTCGAAGTTGCGCAGCTCGTCGATCTTGTGCTCCAGCACGGAGCGCTCCTGCTCGAGGATCTGCATCTGTGCGCGCTGCTTGGCCTCGGCCTCGGCGACGACACGTGCCGCGGTCGCGTGACCCTCGGCGATGAGTGCGTCGCGACGCTGAGCGCCCTCTGCGACGTGCTCGTCGTGCAGACGGCGGGCCAGCTGCAGGAGGTTGTTGGAGCTCTCGGCCGTGTTGTCGGTCGACTCGGCGGCAGGAGCCGCTGCGGGTGCGACGACCGGAGCCGGTGCGGGAGCGGGCTCAGCCTTTGCGAGCGCGGCGGGAGCGGAGGAGCCGCCCTTCTGCAGCTCGGCGACCTTGGCCTCGGCCGCGGTCAGCTTCTGCTGGACCTCGTCCTTCTCCTGGATGAGGCGACGCAGTTCGACGACGACCTCGTCGAGGAAGTCGTCCACCTCGTCCTGGTCGTAGCCTTCGCGGAACTTGGTCTGCTGAAACCGCTTCTGGACCACGTCTTCGGGAGTGAGCGCCATAGCGAACCACCTTCACTGTCGAATCGAAAATCTGTGTACAACGCCCCCACGCTAGCAAAGTCTGACCCAGTGGGTGAGACATGTTGTCAGCGTCGGAGCTTCCCGTCAGGTGACGGGCGTTCTATCGTAGCCGCACAATCGTCGCGAACCCTGCGCGGGCTCCGACGTCGGCGGCTACAGGAGCTGGACGAGCGTCATCGCGATGATGCAACACAGCATCGTCAGCGTCCAACCGAAGTCGAGCGCGACGGGACCGACCGCGACGCGCGGCAGGACACGTCGGAAGAACCGGATCGGCGGGTCGGTGACCGTGAAACTGAGCTCGGCGAGGACCAGGCCGACGCCCGACGGTCGCCACTGCGGGCGGAGTACCCGAGCCAGGTCGAGGATGAACCGCGCCCAAAGGACGAAGAAGTACAGGAGCAGCGCGAGATAGAGGATCGTGCCGATCACGGAGATGAGAGAAGCCACCCCTCGATTATGACTGAGCGAAGAAGGTCGCCTCGGTCGCTTCCGGTGCGCCCTGCCCGTTGTCGCCGGAAACGGCGACGTGCTCGGGCGAGAGCAGGAAGACCTTGCTCGTCACTCGCTCGATCTTCCCGTAGAGGCCCTGCGAGAGGCCACTGGCGAAGTCGATGAGGCGTCGGGCGTCGCCGTCGCTCATCTGGGAGAGGTTGATGATGACCGGGACACCGTCGCGGAAGCTCTCGGCGATGATCTGAGCATCGCGGTACTGCTTGGGGTGCACCGTGAGGATCTCGTTGAGGTCAGAGCTCGGGGCGACCGGCTGACGGACCGGGACCGGCTTGCGCAGCGGGGTCACGGGAGCGGCCTTCTCGACGCGCTCGACACGCTCTGCGCGCTCGGGACGTTCTGCCCGGCGAGGCTCGGCCTGCTGCGTGGGCTCGGCCTGGGCAGCGTGCTGCTGCTCGTATTCGAGATCATCGTCGGCGAGCCCGAGGTACACCATGGTCTTCTTCAGTGGGTTCGACATCGTTTCCTCCGTGATCTGCGGTCCTTGCACCTTCGAGATTAACGTCACACCGGACGATTCCCGGTGATTGCCGTGCCGATGCGCAGGTGTGTCGCGCCCGCTTCGATCGCCTCGACGTAGTCGTGGCTCATCCCGATCGACAGGCCGTCGGCCTGCGGAGCGAGGGATCGCACCCGCGCGGACGCCGTGACGACCCGCGCGAACGCGGCGGCCGGCGGCTCGTCGAGCGGGGCGACGGCCATCACGCCTCGCAGGAGGACGCCTTCGGCTTCGAGCGTCTCCGTGGCGAGCCTTTCCAGCGCCTCGTCGCCGACCACACCGCCGCGACCCGGGTCGTCGGTCAGGTTCACCTGGAGGAACACCTCGAGGAGGCGGTCCGGTGACGACAGCGCGCGCAGGAGTTCGGGCCGGTCCACCGAGTGCACGGCGTCGACGTATCGACGCACCTGCTTGGCCTTGTTCGTCTGCAACTGGCCGATGAAGTGCCACCGCAACCCGAGTCCGGCGGCCGCCTCGGCCTTGTCGCGGGCCTCCGGGTGTCGGTTCTCCCCCACGTCGGTGACCCCCGCGGCCGCGAGCTGCTGCACGAGTGCGACCGGATGGAACTTCGTCACGACGATGAGCGTCGGCTCGTGGGTGCGACCGGCCGCACGGGCAGCGTCTGCGACGCGGCCGCGGATCGCGGCGAGGCGATCGAGCAGAGCCGGATCGGGCTCCGAAGAGCCCGATCCGGCCGGGGTGATCGTGTCGCCGCCCACTACTTCAGGAAGTCGGGGATGTCCAGCTCGCCCTCGTCGTCGAACGAGGGGTCGACGACGGCGGTCTCGACGACCGCATCGGGTTGACGGTGCGTCGCACCGGAGAAGGGCGAGGACGCGTTCTGCCTGGAGCCCCAGTCGCCACCCGAGGCGACCGGTGCCGCAGCAGGCGCCGAGCGGTGCTCGGACGACTCGGAGGCCGTGTTGGCCGAGGTGCTGATCGGAGCGCTGGGCGCCTCGTCCGAGGTGCTCATGACGCCGCCGGAGATGACCGCGTCGGCCGGTGAAGCAGCCGTCCTGGTGAGGGGCTCGCCACCGTCGAATCCGGCGGCGATGACCGTCACGCGCACCTCGTCGCCGAGGGTGTCGTCGACGACCGCACCGAAGATGATGTTCGCCTCGGGGTGCACGGCCTCCTGGACGAGCTTGGCGGCGTCGTTGATCTCGAAGATGCCGAGGTTCGAGCCACCCTGGATGGACAGCAGGACACCGTGGGCGCCCTCGATGCTCGCTTCGAGCAGCGGGGAGGCGACGGCGAGTTCAGCCGCCTTGATGGCACGATCAGCGCCACGCGAGGAACCGATACCCATGAGGGCGGAGCCGGCCCCCTGCATGACCGACTTGACGTCGGCGAAGTCGAGGTTGATGAGGCCGGGGGTGGTGATGAGGTCGGTGATCCCCTGGACACCGGCGAGCAGCACCTGGTCGGCGGTCGCGAACGCCTCGAGCATGCTGATCCCGCGGTCGCTGATCTCCAGCAGGCGGTCGTTCGGCACGACGATGAGCGTGTCGACCTCCTCCTTCAGGCGGGCGACGCCGAGCTCGGCCTGGGCCTGACGGCGACGACCCTCGAAGCCGAACGGCTTCGTGACGACACCGATGGTCAGCGCACCGATCGACTTCGCGATCCGCGCCACGACGGGTGCGCCACCGGTTCCGGTACCGCCACCCTCACCGGCGGTGACGAACACCATGTCGGCGCCGGCGATGGCCTCTTCGATCTCCTCGGCGTGATCCTCCGCCGCACGGCGTCCGACCTCGGGGTCGGCACCGGCGCCGAGGCCGCGGGTGATCTCGCGGCCGACGTCGAGCTTGACGTCGGCATCGCTCATCAGCAGCGCTTGCGCGTCCGTGTTGATGGCGATGAATTCCACGCCTCGGAGGCCGAGCTCGATCATGCGGTTGACCGCGTTGACACCGCCGCCGCCGATACCGACGACCTTGATGACGGCGAGGTAGTTCTGGTTTGTAGTCACTTCAGGCCTCCGTGAGAACTCTCAACCTCTAGTTAAGGTTTAAAGTTATGCTGCGTATGCATTTTCTGTCCTGAGCACGACGTTAGGGCCCAGCCCCGACCGTGTCGGGACGCTTCCGGGCGTGTCGGCACATCGACGGGAATATCCCGGTGCGCTTCCTCAGCGGACGATCGCGGCGGACGGCGACGACACGTCGTACTGGTTCACCTGGGACGGGTCGGTGGCCGCCATCGTGGTCGCGAGGATCCGCGCTTTCAGGACCGAGTCCTCCGCACTCCCCCACACGACCTCGGCGGGCGAGTCCACGAGCGTGAGGGTGACGTCGTCCGCGGTCGACGCCGAGACCGACGCCACGCGGGCGCGGAGATCCGTCGGGAGCGCCCGGATCACCGCGGCCGCGGCGACGAAGCCCTTGGAGGTCGGGCCGCCGGTGACCATGAGCGTCGGATACCCGGCGATCGGCTGGTCGCTGCGCTCGATCGTGACCCCGGCTGCATCGACCAGGGTGTACACCGATCCGGACTGCAGCACACCCACCGGTTCGCGTTCGACGATCCGCACGACGAGTGTGCTCGGGGGCTGGGATTCGAGGGAGTAACTCGCGATGAGCGGGTATCCGACGAGCACCGCCTTGACGGCTCCCGCGTCGACCAGCGCGAGTGGGCGACCCAGCTGGTCGCTGAGCGCCTCGGTGATCTCGGCCTGGTTCACCCGGCTCGCACCGACGACCTCGATGGACCGGACGGCCAGCAGCGGCGAATAGGCTCCGGCGAGCGAGACGACGATCAGGACGCCGAGGATCGCGGCCGCGATCACCCACGGACGGTGGCGGCCGCGCTTGCGGGCCGTGAACCGACGGATCTCCTGGCGTTCGTGACGACGTCGCAGCTTGGCGGCCTCACGCGGGGTGAGGAACGCCTCATCCTCCGGTTCGTCCGGGCGCTCCAGGGTCGCCGTCGCCGAGGCGGAGGACGCCGCCGCCGGTTTCGCGTCGACCTTCGACGATGGTGCCGGCGTCGATGAGGCCGACTTCGACTTCGCCTTCGACTTCGAGCCCGACGGCTGGGACGGTGCGCCGGCACCCGACCGCTTCGGCCGGAGCCGCGCGGCGTCCAGCTCGATGACGTCCGTCTCCTGCTCGGCGACGGGCTCAGCAGGCGCGCCGGCGCGGTCCACCGGCGCGGACGCCGACGGTCGCGTCTGACGCTCGGGGCGCGGGCTGGCCGCGGGGTCGAAGCCGTCCGGGCGTTTCACCGGACGCCCATCAGACGGACTCGCGACCGGCGATGGCCTCGAGGAGCTGCGGCACGATCCGATAGACGTCGCCACATCCGAGCGTGATGACGAAGTCGCCGGGTCGCACGACCGTCGCCGTGTAGTCCGCGGCGCGCTGCCAGTCGTCGATGTACGCGACGCGGTCCGCGTCGGAGAACCGGGTCGACACGGTCGCACCGGTCACACCGGGCTCGGGGTCCTCGCGCGCGCCGTAGACCTCGAGCACGACCGTGTGGTCGGCGTACCGTTCGAGGGCGTCGGCGAACTCCTGGGCGAACAGGCGGGTCCGGCTGTACAGGTGCGGCTGGTGGACCGCGATGATGCGTCCGTCGCCGACCACCGTGCGCGCTGCGGCGAGGGCGGCGGCGACCTCGGTGGGGTGGTGCGCGTAGTCGTCGTAGACGCTCACACCGTCGACGACACCGTGCAGTTCGAATCGACGCTGCGTCCCGCCGAAGGCGGTGATGCCTCGGAGCGCGTCCGCCGGGTCGAACCCGACACCGACGAGGACCGCGAAGGCGCCGGCCGCGTTGATGGCGTTGTGGCGCCCGGGCACGCGGAGGGTCGCCGCGTAGCTGGTCCCCTCGTAGCTGAGCTGGAACGAGACCGGGCCGGTGGAGCCGACGTCGTGCAGTCGGACGTCCGCGTCGGCGGCCTCTCCGAAGGTCAGCACGCGTTTGCCGTCGGCGGCCGCGCGGAGCGCCGGGGTGATCCGGACCGCGCCGGCGTCGTCCGAGGAGATGACGACGAGTTCGCGTGCCTGCTGGGCGAAGGTCACGAACGCCTGCTCGAACGCTTCGAGCGAGCCGTAGTGGTCCAAGTGGTCGGGGTCGATGTTCGTGATGAGCGCGACGGCCGTGTCGTAGAGCAGGAACGAACCGTCGGACTCGTCCGCCTCGACGACGAACAGTTCTCCGGCGCCGCGGGCCGAGCTCAGCCCGAGGGACTCGATCACGCCACCGTTGACGAAGCTGGGGTCGGCACCGAGCTCCAGGAGCGCCGTGATGATCATGCCGGTCGACGTCGTCTTCCCGTGTGCCCCCGCGACGGAGATGAGTCGCGTACCGGAGGTCAGCCACGCGAGCGCCTGCGACCGGTGCAGGATCGTCAGACCCCGTTCCTTCGCGAGCAGGTACTCGGGGTTGTCCGCCCACAGCGCTCCGGTCACGACGAGGGTGTCCGCATCACCGACGTTCTGCGCATCGTGGCCGATGGCGACCGGGACCCCGAGTTCGCGGAGGGCGTCGATGTTCTTCGACTCGCGCACGTCCGAGCCGGTCACGCGTGATCCGGCGCTCACGAACAACCGTGCGATGCCGCTCATCCCGCTGCCGCCGATGCCGACGAAGTGCACGACGCCGAGGTCGGCGGGGATCTCGACGGTGGGGTCTGGCTTGATCACGGTGTCACGCTTTCTGGGAAGACTGGATCACCGGCCGCGCACGCGCTGCACCGATGGTTGGAGCGCCTCATCGATGAGGGCGATGACGCGAGCCGTGCCGTCGGAGACACCGACGCTCATGGATTGGGCGGCCAGGTCGTCGACCCGGTGCCGATCGCTCAGCAACGGGACGAGGTGCTCATGCACCCAGGCCGGCACGAACTGCGCGTCATCTACCATAACCGCTCCCCCGGCACGCACGACGTCGGCGGCGTTGAAGCGCTGCTCACCGTTGCCGACCGGATAGGGCACGTAGACGGCCGGCAGCCCGACCGCACACAGCTCGCTGACCGTGGCGCTGCCCGCACGCGACACCGCGAAGTCGGCTGCGGCGATGGCGAGCTCCATCCGGGAGCAGTACTCGAGCAGGTGGTAGTGGTCGACACCCGGATCCGAGATCTCGCTCTTCGCACCCGTGATGTGGAGCACCTGCCAGCCGGCCGCGACGACGTCTTCGGCGCTCTGACTCATCGTCGCGTTGATCCGTCTCGCGCCGAGCGAACCGCCGGTGACGAGCAGCAGCGGTCGGTCCGACACGAGGCCGAACTCGGCGAGGGCCGCCGGCCGGAGCGTCTCGCGGTCCAACTCCTCGATCTCGCGACGCAGCGGCATGCCGACGAAGCGTGCGTTGCGGATGGGCGTGTGGTGGAAGGCGACACCGACGTAGGGCGTGTACCTCGCACCGAGTCGGTTCGCGAGGCCTGGACGCGCGTTCGCTTCGTGGATGACCAGCGGGACGCCGGCGCGCCTGGCCGCCGTGTACGCCGGCGCGGCCGCGTAGCCACCGAAACCGATCACCACGTCCACGCGGTGCTCCCGGATCATCGCGACGACGGCTGCGACCGCCCGGCGGAGGCGACTGGGGAAGCGGAGTGCGTCGATGTTCGGACGGCGGGGGAAGGGCAGTTTGGGGATCGTGAGCAACTCGTAACCGCGTTCCGGGACGAGTCGAGCCTCAAGGCCCTCCGCCGTGCCGACGACGAGGATCGTCGCTTCAGGGTCTCTGGCGCGGAGTCCGTCGGCCACCGCCAACAGCGGATTGACATGGCCGGCGGTGCCGCCGCCGGCGAGAAGGTAGGTGGTCATCGGGTGACTCCGGAGGATTGGGGACGTCGAGCGGGTGACCGACGGGACTGCTGGGACGCGGGGCGCCCCCGCTCCCGGGCGAACGACAGGACGATCCCGATCGCGACGAGGGTGGTGAGCAGCGCCGTGCCGCCCGAGGACAGGAGTGGTAACGGCACGCCGAGCACCGGGAGGACTCCGAGGACGACGCCGATGTTCACGAGTGCCTGGCCGATGATCCAGGCCATGATGGCGCCGGTGGTGATCCGGACGAAGGAGTCGTCGCTGGTACGGATCACCCGGATGAACATGACGGCGAGGAAGACGAACAGCCCGAGGACGAGGACGGCGCCGATGAGGCCCAGCTCCTCGCCGATCGCCGCGAAGATGAAGTCGTTCGAGATCGCCGGCAGCCACCCGTACTTCGCGCGCGAGTTGCCGAGACCGACGCCCCAGAGGCCGCCGTTCGCCAGCGCCCACGTGCCGTGGGTCGACTGCCAGTCGGCGTTCTCGTAGTCGCCCTTGCCGTCGCCGAAGAACGCCATGATGCGCTGCATGCGGTTGGCGCTCGTGACGGCCATGATGAGGAACAGCACAGCCCCAGCGACCACCGGGATCGCGATGTAGCGCAGTCGCACTCCGGCGAAGTACAGCGCCGAGAACACGATGAGGGCCATGATCACGACGGTACCGAGGTCGCCACCGAGCAGGACGAGGCCGATGGAGAGACCGGCGAAGGGGATGACCGGGATCAGGGCGTGCTTCCACTCGAGGAGACGCGGTTGCTTGATCGTCAGCACGAGCCCGAGCCACACGACCAGCGCGAGCTTGACCGCTTCCGAGGGCTGCGCGGTGAAGCCGCCGATCTCGATCCAGTTGCGGTTGCCGCCGATCTCGTAGCCGAGCGGTGTGAAGACGAGCAGTTGCAGGCCCATCGCGACGAGGAGGAACACCCACGCCCACTTCTTCCAGAACCGTGCCGGGAAGCGGCTCACGATCAGCATGAGCGGGACACCGATCATCGCGAACGTCGCCTGGCGCCAGAACAGCCCGAAATACCCGTCGCCGGCTTCGTAGGACTCGACGGAGGACGAGGACAGCACCATGACGAGCCCGAGCCCGACGAGGAAGAGGGTGACACCCAGCAGGAGGAAGTAGTTCTTCGACTCCGGACGCAGCACCTTGCCCAGCGAGATCCGCGCACTCGACATGCCTCTCGGCGACGTCGGCGCGTCGGGTGTCCCACTACCTGAGGCGGTCCCCATCATCCGGGACGACGACGACCGCACGCGGCGCGGGTCAGCGCGAGGCGGATCGATCATCCGCCTCACCTCCCAGCTCTGCTTCGACGGCGGCCTGGAACAGGCGACCACGGTGCCCGTAGTCCGTGAACTGGTCCATCGAGGCGGCTGCAGGAGCGAGGAGCACGGTGTCCCCTGCCTGCGCGACCTCGGCGGCCCGGCGAACGGCCTCCGGCATGACGTGTTCAGTCTCCGCTGCGTCGACCTCGATGACGGTCAACGTCGGCGCGTGTCGCGCGAATGCCGCGAGGACCTCCGAGCGGTCGGCGCCGATCACGACGGCCGCGCGCAGGTGGTCGGCGTGCCGCTCCACCAGACGATCGATCGAGACGCCCTTCAACAGGCCTCCGACGATCCACACCACCGAGCGGTAGGCGGCGAGCGATGCGTCGGCGGCGTGCGGGTTGGTGGCCTTCGAGTCGTCGATCCAGTCCACCTCGAGCCTCCGGGCGATGAGCTGGATCCGGTGCGCGTCCAGACCGAACGACAGCAGGGTGTCGCGCACGGCCTCGACCGTGATGCCGGCGGCCCGGGCGAGTGCCGCTGCCGCCAGGATGTTGGCGACGATGTGCGGGGCGGCGAGCCCGCGCTGGGCGAGCGCTTCGACCGTCGTGATCTCGAGGGCGCTCGTCCGACGGTCGTCGAGGAACGCGCGGTCGACCAGGATGCCGTCCACGACGCCGAAGTCGCTCGGTCCGGGGACGTCGAGGCCGAACCCGACGGCGCGGGCACCGTCGACGACCTCGGCCTCCTCGACCATCGACATCGTCGCCGCGTCAGCGCGGTTGTAGACGCACGCGACCTTCGTGTTCTCGTACACCACGGCCTTCGCCGCCCGGTACGCCTCGGCGGAGCCGTGCCAGTCGAGGTGGTCGTCGGCGAGGTTCAGGCAGACGCTGGCGAGCGGTGAGACGATGCTCCGACCGCCCTGCAGGCCGAGGGTGTGCAACTGGTAACTCGAGAGCTCGACGACGAAGAAGTCGAAGCCCTGCGGATCACGGACGGCGTCCAGGACCGGGACGCCGATGTTGCCGCAGGGCGCCGCGCGGAAGCCCGCCTCGACGAGCATCGACGCCGTCAGCTGAACGGTCGTGGTCTTGCCGTTCGTGCCCGTGACGCAGATCCACTCGGCCGGGGTGCCGACCTTGTCGCGGACCCGCCAGGCGAGCTCGATGTCGCCCCAGACGGCGACCCCGGTCGCCTGTGCCCAGGTGACGACGGAGTGGTCGGGGTGGAATCCGGGTGAGACGACGACGAGTTCCGGAGCGAACTCGACGAGCTCGGACGGAACGGTCGACAGGTCCCGCTGGATGAGCCGCGCACCGATGACGCCGACGAGTTCGGCGCGTTCGTCCGCGGTCTCGCCTGCCAGGACCAGTACCTCCGAGCCGAGCTCGGTGAGCGTGTCGGCGACGGAGAACCCGGTCATCCCGAGCCCCAGGACGGCGACCCGGAGTCCCCGCCAGTCGGCGTGCCAGCTCCGGAGTCCGTCGAGGCGCTCGGCGCTCAACGGCTCAACCACTCGAGGTAGAAGGAACCCACACCCGCGGCGACGAGCAGACCACCGATGATCCAGAATCGGACGACGACGGTGACCTCGGCCCAACCCTTGAGTTCGAAGTGGTGGTGGATGGGGCTCATGAGGAAGATGCGCTTGCCGTGGGTGACCTTGAAGTAGGCGCGCTGCACGATCACCGAACCGGCCTCGATCACGAACAGCCCACCGACGAGCACCAGGAGGAGCTCGGTCTTGCTGAGGATGGCCAGAGCCGCGAGCGCTCCACCGAGCGCCAACGAACCGCTGTCACCCATGAAGATCTGCGCCGGCGAGGTGTTCCACCAGAGGAACCCGATGAGCGCGCCCACGATCGCCGCCGCGACCACGGCGAGATCGAGCGGGTCCCGGACGTCGTAGCACTTGTACGCCACGTCGGAGGCGAGCGAGGAGCTGAAGCACGACTGGTTGAACTGCCAGAACCCGATGATGATGTACGAGCCGATCGCGAGGATCGAGGCGCCGGTGGCCAGCCCGTCGAGCCCGTCGGTGACGTTCACACCGTTCGACGTCGCAGCCACGATCACCGAGGTCCAGAGGATGTAGAGCAGGATGCCGATCACCGGGATGCCGATCGCCATGAAGTTGATCGGGATGTCGCGGATGATCGAGATGTTGGTCGACGCCGGGGTGAACCCCTCGGTGTTCGGGAAGTTGATCGCGAGGACGGCGAAGACCGTCGCGACGATGAGCTGTCCGGCGACCTTCGCCCACCCGCCGAGGCCGAGACTCTGCTTCTTCCGCACCTTCAGGAAGTCGTCGATGAACCCGACGATGCCGAGACCGACCATCATCAGCAGGACGAGGAGCGCCGAGACGCCGACCTGTTCCTGGAAGATCAGATAGCTCGCGAAGAAACCGACGAGGGTGCCGACGATGATGATGACGCCGCCCATCGTCGCGGTCCCGCGCTTCGTGTGGTGGCTCTGCGGTCCGTCGTCGCGGATGAACTGGCCCCAGGCCAGCTTGCGGAACGCTCTGATGAAGAGCGGGGTCAGGAAGAGGGAGAACGCCAGCGAGATCGCTCCCGCGGCCAACAGGACTCTCATGCGTACAACTCCCCCAGTCGATCGCCCAGCAACCGGAGTCCGGCCGCGTTCGACGATTTGACGAGCACGGTGTCGCCCGGGGCGATCTCCGCGCTCAAGTACGCGAACGCCTCGTCCGCGGTCGCGAAGTACACCGACTCCCCGTCCCACGACCCTTCGTTGATCGCGGTGATGTGCATGCGGCGGGCCTCGGGGCCGACCACGACGAGGCGGCCGATGCCGAGCCGGACGACCTGGAGCCCGATCCGGTCGTGTTCCTCGCCCGCCCAGTCGCCCAGTTCGCTCATGGCGCCGAGGACCGCGATGGTCCGGCCGCGTTCAGCACCGATCTGGGCGAGGGTCCGGATGGCGGCCGACATCGAGTCGGGGCTGGCGTTGTAGGCGTCGTTGATGATGGACACGTCGTCGCGTCCACCGAGGGGCTCCATCCGCCAGCGCTCCGCCCGGCTCACGCTCTCGAGGGCGTCGACGATCAGGTCGATCTCCCCACCGAGTTCGTGGGCGGCTGCGGCCGCGGCGAGGGCGTTCATGACGTGGTGCTCGCCGAGCACCTTGAAGCGGACGGGCGCAGAGGAACCGTCGGGCAGGTGCAGCGTGAACGCGGTTCCGGACGCCGTCGCGACGATGTCGGTCGCGCGAACGGCGGCGCGATCGTCGAGGCCGAACCAGAGCACGCGCGCCCGGGTGGCGTCGGCCATGCCCGCCACCCGTGGATCGTCGAGGTTGAGGACGGCGACGTCCTCCGGGAGCAGCTCGGACACCATCTCGGTCTTCGCCGTGACGGTCGCTTCGATCCCACCGAACTCCCCCGCGTGGGCGAGTCCGACCTTCAGGACCACGCCGATGTCGGGCTTCGCCATGCGGATGAGTCGGGCGATCTCGCCGATGCCGCTGGCACCCATCTCCGCGACGAGGAACCGCGTCTCGTTCGTCACGCGCAGCATGGTGATCGGTGCACCGACCTCGTTGTTGAAGGAGGCCTTCGGGCTGACCGTCTCGCCGACCCGCTCGAGGACCGCGGCCAGGAGGTTCTTGGTCGTGGTCTTGCCGTTGGATCCGGTGATGCCGACGATCCGGAGTCGTCCGAGCGCGCGCACCCTCGAGATGACCTCGGTGGCGAGGGCGCCGAGCGCGGTCACGGAGTGCTCGACGACGATCTGCGGCACGGCGACGGCCAGTTCCCGTTCGACGATGAGCAGGGCGGCGCCGTTCGCGACCGCCGCATCCGCGAACAGGTGTCCGTCGGTCTCCTCGCCGGGCTTCGCGACGAAGATGTCGCCGGGCGTGATGAGTCGGGAGTCGGTGTCGGCGACGCCGGACACGACGAGGCCGGGGTCCGCCGAACCGTGGATCAGTCGGCCGTCGGTCGCAGCAGCGATCTCGGTGAGGGTCAGGTCGATCATCAGAGCCACCCTGCCTCTCGCAGCGCCTCACGCGAGTCGTCGCGCGCCGAGTACGGGAGCTTCACACCGGCGACCTCGTGGTAGTCCTCATGCCCCGGTCCGGCGTACAGGATGGTGTCGCCCTGACCGGCAAGCGCCAGCGCCGTGCGGAAGGCGGTCGCCGGATCGGCGACCTCGTGCAGCTCGCCGTGCGGCGCGGCTTCGCGGGCGGCCTCGAGGAGCACGCGTCGGATCGACGCCGGGTCCTCGCTCCGTGGGTGGAAGTCGGTGACCACCACGACGTCGGCACCCCGTGCAGCGATCGCACCCATGTCGCGACGCTTCGTCGTGTCGCGGTCTCCGTCGGCGCCGAACACCATGATCACGCGGCCCGGCGTGACGGCGCGGATGGCTGCGAGGGTGTTGAGGAACGCGTCGGGACTGTGCCCGTAGTCGATGTACACGACCGGGCCGCGGTCGCCACTGATCCGCTCGGCCCGCCCGGGGATGTAGGCGTCGATCCCACCGTCTCGTTCGAGGGCCTGGGCGATCATGTCGAACTCCACGCCGGACTCGACGAGCATCACGATCGCGAGCGCGGCGTTCGCCGCCATGAACCAGCCGAGCAGGGGCACGCTCGTCACCAGCACCCGGTCGCCGGGGCCGTCGAGTCGGAACGTCGTGGAGCCGGCGGTCTCCTCGAGGATCGTCATGCGCCAGTCGGCGTCGACCTCCGGGCGGGTCGTCAGGGTCGTCACCGGGATCCGGCTCTGCTCGACGAGTCGGCCGCCCCACTCGGAATCGATCGTGACGACACCACGTCGTGCGCGATCGGGTTCGAACAGCTCCCGCTTGGCCGCGAAGTACTCGTCGAAGTCGCCGTAGTCGTCGAAGTGATCGTGACTGAGGTTGGTGAAGCCGACGACGTCGAAGACGATGCCGTCGACGCGGTGCCTGGTCAGCGCCTGGGCGGAGACCTCGATGGCGACCGCGCGCACCTCGGACTCGCGCATGCGTGCGAGCAACGCGTGCAGCTCACTGGCCTCCGGCGTGGTGAGGGAGCTCGTCACCGCGAGCTCGCCGATGCGCCGCTCCGCAGTGGAACTCAGCCCGGAGACGATCCCGAGTTGCGCGAGCATGCCGCTCAGGAGGTAGACCACGCTCGTCTTGCCGTTGGTGCCGGTCACGCCGAACAGCGTCGGCGGCTCCTCGGCGGTGCGGTACACCCAGGCTGCGAGGTGCCCGAGGGCGGCACGCGGCTCGGGCACGACGATGATCGGCAGACCGGCCGCTGCGGCCAGGTCTCGTCCGGCGTCGTCGGTGAGCACGGCGACCGCGCCGCGTCCCTTCGCCTGCTCGGCGTATGCGGCACCGTGGGCGCGGACACCCGGCATGCCGATGTAGAGGTCACCGGGCTCGACGGCACCGGAGCTCAGGCTGACACCGCTGATCTCCACGCCGTCGGCCGAGCCGTGCAGGTCGAGGTCGAATTCGGTCACCAGCTGCGAGAGCGCCCGCCGTTGCGGATGTTCCGGCCTGAGGCTGATCGGGCCCTGATTGTTCACGCTGAGCCCATCCTTCATGAGGTCGTTCAAAAACTGAGCGGCAGGTTCGGTGCCGGCTCCGTGGACGGCTGCACTCCCCTGCTCTTCAGCACCTGGGTGGTCACATCCCGGAAGATGGGAGCGACTGCAGCCGATGAATTCATCTTAACCGGGTCGGCCAGGTTCACCGAAACGACGAACTGCGGCGCCTCTGCAGGAGCGAAACCGGCCATCGAGACGAGGTAGCTCGAGCTGTAGCCTCCATCGCCGTCGGGCTGCTGTGCGGTGCCGGTCTTCATCGCCACCCGGTAGCCGGGGACGTCGACGTTCTTGGCCACCCAGCTCTCCTGGTCGACCATCTCGAGCATGTCGCTGACCTGCTTCGCCGCGTCGGCGGAGACGACCTGGGTTCCGGTCGCGTCGGGGACGTCGGTCATGGTGCCGTCGGCGTTCCGGCAACCCTCGACCAGCTGGACGGGCATGCGGACACCGCCGTTCGCGATCGTCTGGTACAGGCTGGCGCCCTGGATAGCGGTCGTCGAGAAGCCCTGACCGAACATGGTCGCGTAGTCCGTCTGGTTGTCCCAGTCCGCAGCGTCAGCCATGAGGCCACCGGACTCGCTCGGGAAGCCGACCTCGGTCTTCTGCAGCTGACCGAACTTCTGGAAGTACGCATAGCGGGTGTCGGCGCTCATCTTCTCGCCGAACTGCGAGATCCCCGTGTTCGACGACTGCACCATGACGCCCGCGAGCGTGAGGTTCATGTCCTCGTGGAACTCGCTGTCGTTGATGTCCGCACCGTTCGAGGGCTTGTACCGGAACGGAGCGACCACCTGTGAGTTGGGGCTGGCGACGCCCTGGTCGATCAGTGCCGCAGCGGTGAGCGACTTGTACGTCGATCCCGGTTCGAACGGCGCGGCGAAGGCCCGTGAACCTCGGTCCTCGGACGGCGTCGCGCTGACGTTGCCGGGGTCGACGGCCGGGTACTCGGCGACGGCGAGGAGCTTGCCGGTCTTGACCTCCATCACCGTGACGACGCCCCAGCTCGCACCGACCGCTTCGGCCTGCGCGGCGAGCGACTGCTGCGAGAACCACTGGATGTCCTTGTCGAGCGTCAGCACGACGTCGCCGCCGTCCTTCGCCGGCTTCGTCACCGTGGTGCCGGGGAGCGGCAGACCGCCGCTGCCCTTCTCGTACGTCGTGCGTCCGTCCTTGCCGGCGAGGCAGGAGTTCTCCATGAGTTCGACGCCCGCCTGGGCCTCGCCCTCCTCGCCCACGAAGCCGACGATGTTGCCGGCGACGGCGCCGTTCGGGTAGACCCGGTACGGCTCCTCCTGGAAGGTCGTCCACGGGATCTCCAGCGCCTTGAGCGCTCGGAGCTGGTCGAGGGTGAGCTTCTTCGCGATGAGCGCGTAGAGCGAGTCCTTGTCCGCGGCGAGGGCGTCCGTGATGAGCGCGAGGATCTCCGGACCGGGCTTCCCGATGATCGCGCCGATCTCGTTCGTCGCCTGTTCGAGGGTGATCGTCTGCTCGGTGCCGTCGACATCACGTTCGAACGGGCCGGCGTCCTTCGGGGATGCCGCCATGCTGTAGCGCATGACCGCTTCGGCGAGCACCGAACCGTCGGAGGCGAGGATGCTGCCGCGGGTGGCGAGGATCGTGTCGCCCGTCTCGGTCTTCTCGAGCGATTCGGCGCTCAAGGCACTCGCGCGGACCACCTGGATGTCGACCAGACGGAGGACGAAGAGCGTCATCACGATGGAGACCGCGACGATGGTGAACGCGAGGCGTCGGCGCGTGGTCTTCGTGTGTCTCACCATGATGCCCGCACCGCGTCCTCTCCTGACGTCGCACCTCCGAGCAGGGCGTCGTCCTCCACCGCTATCCGTCCGGTCATCGCGTGGTCGGCGACGGCAGCCCGTCCTGCAACGGTACGGGCGGTGTGACAGCTTCCTGGCTCGACGCGCCGTCTGCGGCGGCGGCGTTCTGTCCGCCGACGAGCGGGAGCGTCGCTGCCTGTGCGTTCGGCACGAGGGCGGCATTGAAGATCGGACTCGTGCTCGCCGACGCCGGCGTGGGCGTCCCCAGCACAGCGCCGTCGGAGAGCCGGAGGTAGGTCGGGAGCGAGTTGCCCACCATGCCGAGTGCCTGCGCGTTGACGGCGAGGTACTGCGGCGAGGCCAGGCGGTCGAGGTCCTCGGCCAGCGCGGCCGAGGTGCGGCCGAGTTCGACCTGCTTCCCCTCGAGCTGCTGGATCTGGTAGGCGCCCTGGCTCAGCCCGACGCTGAGGAGCAACTGGCCCACGACGATGGCGACGACCGCACCGACGACGATGACCGCGTACATCGGCCGTGGTCGGAGCTTCGAGCGCGCCCCGGTCGTGACCGCACGGATGTGCTGCCGTTCGGGGGCGGTCCGGGTCGGCTGCGGCCGAGCGCGTCCGAACCGTTCGGGCGCGAGATCGAGTGCTGCGGTCGCTCCGCTCATGCTGGCCTCCTCAGCCGTTCGGCCGCGCGGAGTCGCACGGGTTTCGCTCTGGGGTTCTCGTCGATCTCGGCCTCGGTGGCGAGTTCGGCGCCCTTGACGAGGAGCTTCAGCTCCGCGCTGTGCTCCGGGAGCTCGACGGGCAGCCCCGCCGGCGTGGTCGACTTCGCCCGCGCCTGGAGCTCGCGCTTGACGATCCGGTCCTCGAGTGACTGGTAGGACAGGAACACGATCCGGCCTCCGACCCGAAGCAGGTCGAGCGCGCGGGGCACGGCGGACTCGAGGACCGACAGCTCCGCGTTGACCTCGATGCGCAGCGCCTGGAAGACCCGCTTGGCCGGGTGGCCGGTGCGACGTGCGGCCGCCGGCGTGGCCCGATCGATGAGCTCGACGAGCTGACCGGAACTCGTCAGGGGTCGCTGCTGGCGTTCCTCGACGATGCGGCGCGCGTAGCGCTGCGCCAACTTCTCGTCGCCGTACTCCCAGAAGATCTTCCGAAGTGCGACCTCGTCGTAGGTGGCGAGGATCGTCTCCGCCGTCAGCTCGCTCGAGGCGTCCATCCGCATGTCGAGTGGCGCGTCCTGCGAGTACGAGAAGCCGCGTTCGGTCCGATCGAGTTGCAGTGAGGAGACACCGAGGTCGAACAGGATCCCGTCCACCTGTGGGAACCCGAGCTCCTCGGCCGCCTCGTCGATGTCGTCGTAGACGGCTTTGACGAACCGGACTCGCGACCCGAAGCGCTCGAGTCGCTCCTGAGCGATTTCCAGCGCATCGAGGTCGCGGTCGAGCCCGATGAGGGTCAACTGCGGGAACCGCTCGAGCATGGCTTCGGCGTGGCCCGCCATGCCGAGCGTGGCGTCGATGAGGACCGCGCCCTCGTGGGACACGGCTGGGGCGAGCAGCTCGATGCATCGCTCGAGGAGGACCGGGGTGTGGATGTCGTTGATGGCCATATGCGTAATCCGGACGGTCCCTGACCCCTGATCCCCATCCGTTCCGACCTGGCACCGGGGAAGTGTGTCAGGGCGGGCTCCGACCTGGCACCGGGGAAGTGTGTCAGGGCGGGACGGCTGGGAGTCAGGGGGCAGGGCGCTAGAAGAGTCCGGGGATCACCTCCTCGGCGGTCTCGGAGAAGACGCTCTCCTGTTCGGCGAGGTAGGACTCCCATGCCTCGGCGTCCCAGATCTCCGCGCGGCTGCCGGCGCCGATGACCACGAGGTCGCGGCTGAGCCCGGCGTACTGGCGGAGGTTGGACGGAATGGTCACGCGGTGCTGCTTGTCGGGGGTCTCGGCGCTCGCTCCGGAGAGGAACACGCGCAGGTAGTCGCGGGCCTGCTTGCTGGTGACCGGAGCCTGGCGGATCTTCTCGTGGAGAGCCTCGAACTCCCGCGTGCTGAAGACGTAGATGCAGTGCTCCTGGCCTCGAGTCATGACGACCCCGCCGGAGAGCTCATCGCGGAACTTCGCCGGCAGGATGATGCGGCCTTTTTCGTCGAGTTTGGGGGCGTGACTACCGAGGAACATACGCCCCCGCCCCCAATCGTTCTGGCCAACATCTTGGTTGGGCTCCACTTTACTCCACTTTGCACCACCGTCGCAGCACATTCCTCCACATTGGGCCATTTGCTCATGAAAAAACCCCGCAAAGTCGGGACTCTGCGGGGTGGAGGGAAATGGAGGGGTTTTGCCATACTCGGGACGATCAGGGAGGGCCCGAAACGACGAAACGGGGCCGATCCGAAGATCGGCCCCGTTTGGAGTCGTGGTGCGGCGGTGCCGCGAGGGAGGGAAGTGGAGTCAGGTGGCCGGCCGCTTAGCGACCAGGAGACCGGGCCTCGCTACCGCTCGTCGCCCGACTGGCGCTTGTCCCAGCGGTCGTTGAAGCGGTCCATCAGACGCGAGGACTTCTGTCCTGCCGGCGCAGCCTGACGAGGTCGCGGCTGTTCGAGTGGAGCCCGGGTCGGCTTCGTCGCCACGAGCACGCCCGTGAGCATGATCGCGAACCCGAGCAGACCGACGATGGGCTGCTGGATCACGACTCCGAGCACGAGGCCGATCGCCCCGACCACCGCGATGAGGGAGCCGAGCGCGATTCCGCGGTAACTCGGTTTGCCCGCGCCAGCGCTGACCTTGGAGACGAAATCGGCATCGCTGCGGTAGAGGTGGCGTTCCATCTCATCGAGGAGCCGTTGCTCCTGCTCTGAAAGTGGCATCTGATTCCCCTCAAGGTCACACGACGCGACGTTGTTGATCGAGTCTAGCCACCGAAGCATGACTAGGCTAGGTGCGTGATCGAAAGCAATGAACTCGCCACCCTGGTGGGCCGCGGGCTCTCCGACTTTCTCTCCTCGCGAAGCTCCATTGTCGCGCAGATCGGCCCGGAGCTCTCCCCGTTCCTCGACTTCTCCCGGGAATTTCTCAGCGGTGGGAAGCGGTTCCGAGCACAGTTCTGCTTCCGGGGCTGGCAGGCCGTCTCGACCGGGAGGCACGCCAGCGGTCAGGGCGGCCTCGAGACCGTCATCGCGACCTGTGGAGCACTCGAGCTGTTCCACGCCGCAGCGCTCGTCCACGACGACATCATCGACAACTCCGACACGCGCCGGGGTGCACCGTCTGCTCACGTCTCCTTCGCGGAGTTGCACCGTCGCAGCCGATGGGACGGCGACCCGACGACCTTCGGCACCGGAGCCGCCACGCTCCTCGGCGACCTGCTCCTCGGCTGGAGCGACGAACTCCTCGACGACGGACTCGACCAGCTGGACGACCGCACCGCCGCTCGCGCAGCGCGGGCCGAGTTCAACCGGATGCGGACCGAGGTCACGGCCGGCCAGTACCTCGACATCCTCGAGGAGCGCGCCTGGCGCGACGCCGCCGACGACGAACAGCGTCGCCGCGCCGAGCGCGTCCTGATCTTCAAATCGGCCAAGTACAGCATCGAGTCCCCGCTCGCGCTCGGGGCGCTCCTCGGCGGCGGGAACGAGCAGCAGCTCGCGTCGCTCCGCGGGTACGGCCTCCCCCTCGGCATCGCCTTCCAGCTGCGCGACGACCTCCTCGGCGTCTACGGCGATCCCGCCGTGACCGGCAAACCGAGCGGCGACGACCTCCGCGAAGGGAAGCGAACCATCCTCATCGCGCTCACGAGGGAGGCCCTCCAGCCGGGCGCGCGCGCCATCCTCGACGAGCTGCTCGGGGATCCCGAACTCGACGACGACCAGATCGGCCTGCTCCAGGCGACCATCCGCGACAGCGGGGCCGTCGACCAGGTGGAGAAGCTCATCCAGGACCACGTCGCACGGGCACTCTCCGCATTGGGCGAGGCTCCGATCAACGACGACGCCCGGGCCCACCTGCGCGGCCTCGCGGTCGCGGTCGCGCGCCGCGAGACCTGAGCGGTCCGGCTCGGACGGTGTGGGATCAGGCCAGCGCCTGAGCCACCCGGCGAACCTCGGAACGACGTCCCTCGCGGAGGGCTTGGATCGGCGAGGTCCCGATCGCGTCGTCGTCCTCGAGCATCCAGACCATTGCGGCCTCATCGTCGAAGCCGTTGTCGGACAGCAGCGTGAGCGTGCCGCGCAGGTTGTGCACCGGTCCGCCGTCCGCGATGAACGACGACGGCACCTGCAGCACGCCGTCACGTCGGACGGCGAGGAGGTCGCGCTCCTCGAGGTACTGGCGGATGCGGCGGATCGGCAGCCCGAGTTCGGTCGCCAGATCGGGAAGGGTGAACCACACGAGTTCGGAATTCTGCTCAGTCACGCACAGCAGTCTGCCACGACCGCGCTCCGCTCGGCGCCGTCGGATCGCGTTCGGGTAACGATCCAGGCACCTCGCCGCCCTCCCGGGGTGTTGACAGCTCTTCGCGCTCGACGTTCCATACACTCGACTGGTGAGTAGCAACCAGCAGACCGATCCGATGATCGGCCGTCTCCTCGACGGGAGATATCAGGTGCGCTCACGCATCGCCCGTGGCGGCATGGCGACGGTCTACCTCGCCACCGACCTCCGGTTGGAACGGCGCGTCGCGATCAAGGTCATGCACGGCCACCTCTCGGACGACACGACCTTCAAGAACCGCTTCATCCAGGAGGCGCGATCCGCCGCGCGGCTCGCGAACCCGCATGTCGTCAGCGTGTTCGACCAGGGCCAGGACTCCGACATGGCGTACCTCGTCATGGAGCACCTGCCGGGGATCACCCTCCGCGACCTCATCCGCGACAACGGCACGCTGACCCCTCGGCAGGCCGCCGACATCCTCGACGCCGTACTGTCCGGACTCGCCGCCGCGCACCGCGCCGGCATCGTCCACCGCGACGTCAAGCCGGAGAACGTCCTCCTCGCTGACGACGGACGAATCAAGATCGGCGACTTCGGCCTCGCGAGAGCCGCGAGCGCGAACACGGCCACCGGCCAAGCGCTCCTCGGCACGATCGCCTACCTCTCCCCCGAACTCGTCACCCGTGGACAGGCCGACGCGCGGAGCGACATCTACGCGCTCGGGATCATGCTCTACGAGATGCTCACCGGCGAGCAGCCCTACAAGGGCGAGCAGCCGATGCAGATCGCCTACCAGCACGCCAACGAATCGGTCCCCGCACCGAGCGCCAAGAACCCCGCCGTCCCGAAGGAACTCGACGACCTCGTCTTCTGGGCCACCGAGCGCGAACCGGACGATCGTCCGTCGAACGCTGGCGAGATGCTCGAGCGCCTGCGGTCCATCGAGTCCAGTCTCGGGTTCACCTCGGTCGCCACCGGGGCGCAACCCACGATCGTCATGCCGGCCTCCTACTCGAGCGAGCACGCCGACGACGTCACCCAGGTCATCGGCCGCAACACCAAACCGCAGCAGGTCCCGGTGCGCGCCGACGCGACGGACGGTCCGGGCAAGCTCGCCACGAAGGCGCGCAAGCGCAGCCGCGTGGGCGTCGCGCTGTTCACGATCGTCCTCATGCTCGCCGCGCTCGCCGGTGGGACCGGATGGTACTTCGGCCAGGGCCCCGGCTCGCTCGTCGAGGTCCCGAACGTCGCCGACGGGAGTTTCGACCAGGCGTCCGCCAAACTCGTGGAGCTGGGCTTCGTGCCCGTCGAAGGCGCGACGTTCAGCCTCACCGTCCCGGCCGGCACGGTCGCCGGCAGCGATCCGCCGTCCGGGTCGAAGATCGACAAGGGCAGCTCCGTCACGGTCCTCGTCTCCCAGGGACCGCAGCCGGTGGACATCCCGGTCCTCGCCGGGCTCGCACAGTCCGACGCCGAACAGCAGTTGGACGCGCTCGGCGTCGCCGTCGGCACCGTGAACCAGCAGTTCGACCCGAGCATCGCGAAGGACATCGTGCTCGCGGCGACCGACGCGACCTCGGGAGCCGACTACAGCCAGGGCGGGCCGTCCTTTCAAGGCTCCACGGTGACGTTGCTCGTGTCGGCCGGACAGGTGCCCTCGGTCTCGGGGATGACACCGGACCAGGCGCGCGACGCCCTCGAATCCGTCGGGCTCGGCGTGGGCACCTCCGACGAGGCGTTCGACGACACGATCCCCGCGGGGCAGGTCATCGGCATCCAGGCCAAGACCGATGCGGACGGGAACGAGACGGCGTTCATCCCGGGCGACGACGTGACGTTGATCGTGTCCAAGGGCGTCGAGTTGGTCGCCGTCCCCGACACCACCGGCCAGACGATCAATCAAGCCATCAAAGCACTGCAGGACGCCGGATTCACCGTCGGCGACATCGCCGTGGCAGAGGCCTTCCGCGACATCTTCAAGGTGAAGAAGACCGATCCCCCGGCGGGCAAGTCCGTCAAGAAGGGCTCGACCGTCAACATCACCGACTTCGGTCTGTGACCCGGTCGGACGGCGCTCATCCGCTCGTCGGAACGAGCCGCCGCCGTCCTGCTACGATCGCCGCATGAGCCCGGAGGACCTCGCTGAACTCGCCTGCCTCCGACGGGCGCGCGACCTGATCGACCGCGACTACGCCGAACCGCTCGACGTGCCGCTGATGGCATCGACGGCGCACATGTCGCCGTCGCATTTCGCGAGGCGGTTCCGTGCGGTCTACGGCGAGACGCCGTACGGCCACCTCATGACCCGTCGGATCGAACGGGCGATGGCGCTCCTCCGGGCGGGGAGCTCGGTGACGGACGCCGCTCTTGCCGTCGGGGCCACCTCGCTCGGATCGTTCAGCTCGGCCTTCACCGCCATCACGGGCGAGACGCCGAGCGCGTACCGTCGGCGCGAACATCATGCGGTCGACGCGATGCCGGACTGCGTCGCCAAGACGACCACGAGGCCTGCCCATCGCCGGGTGTCCGGTCCGAGTGGATCGAGCAGGATCGGAGAAGCGGGCCTCCAGCGCCCGGCGTAACGTCGTCGTCATGACGATCTCGCTCCAGTACTGCAACATCACGGTGAACGACGTGGACGAGGCCATCGCCTTCTACGCCGACGCACTCGGACTCGAGGTCCGGAACGACGTCGCCAACGGCGGCTTCCGGTGGGTGACGCTCGGCAGCGACGCGCAGCCCGGCCTCGACATCGTCGTCTCCGAACCGCACGCGGGTCGTTCGCAGGCTGACGGGGACGCGCTGCAGGCCCTCCTCACGAAGGGGGTGCTGCCGATGCTCGTCTTCCGAGCCGACGACCTCGACGCCACGTTCGAACGGGTCCGCGCGTCCGGCGCAGACGTGCTCCAGGAACCGAAGGAGATGGGCTGGGGCGCGCGCGACTGCGCGTTCCGCGACCCGTCGGGCAACCTGGTCAGGATCTCCCAGGCGTAGGTGTCGCGGACGACGAAGCGCCCATGCCGAACCCGGCATGGGCGCTTCGTCGTGTGAGACTTACTTCGCGGCGGCGAGCTCCTCCGCCACGAGGAAGGCGAGCTCCAGCGACTGCATGTGGTTGAGGCGAGGATCGCACAGCGACTCGTACCGCGTCGCCAGGGTGGCCTCGTCGATCTGCTCGGAGCCGCCCAGGCACTCGGTGACGTCGTCGCCGGTGAGCTCGACGTGGATGCCGCCGGGGTGCGTCCCTGCGGCGCGGTGGGCTTCGAAGAACCCCTTGACCTCGTCCACGACGTCGTCGAAGCGACGCGTCTTGTAGCCGGTGGGCGTCGTGAGTCCGTTGCCGTGCATCGGATCGGTGACCCAGAGCGGCGTCGCATCGGCACCCTTGATCGCTTCGAGCAGCGGAGGCAGGGCGTCCCTGATCTTGCCCGCACCCATCCGCGTGATGAACGTCAGGCGCCCGGGCTCGCGCTCGGGGTCGAGCTTGTCGATGAGACGCAGCATGTCGTCGGCCGAGGTGGTGGGGCCGAGCTTCACGCCGATCGGGTTGCGGACGCGCGACAGGAAGTCGACGTGCGCGCCGTCGAGCTCGCGGGTCCGCTCCCCGATCCACACGAAGTGGGCGGAGGTGTTGTACGGCGTGCCGGTCCGCGAGTCGATCCGCGTCATCGGTCGCTCGTAGTCCATGAGCAGCGCCTCGTGGCTCGAGTAGAACTCGACACCGCGCAGCTGGTCGAAGTCGGCTCCGGCCGCCTCCATGAACTTGATCGCACGATCGATGTCGCGCGCCAGTCCCTCGTATCGGTGGTTCACCGGGTTGGCGGCGAACCCCTTGTTCCAACTGTGGACCTCACGGAGGTCGGCGAACCCGCCCTGGGTGAACGCCCGGATGAGGTTCAGCGTCGATGCGGAGGTGTGGTACCCCTTGACGAGCCGAGCGGGGTCGGCCGTGCGCGACTCCGGGGTGAAGTCGTAGCCGTTGACGATGTCGCCGCGGTACGCGGGCAGGGTGACGTCGCCCCGCGTCTCGGAGTCGTTGGAGCGCGGCTTGGCGAACTGCCCGGCCATCCGGCCCATCTTGACGACCGGCATCGACGCGCCGTACGTGAGCACGACGGCCATCTGCAGGACCGTCTTCACGCGGTTGCGGATCTGCTCGGCCGTCGCACCGGCGAAGGTCTCGGCGCAGTCGCCGCCCTGGAGCAGGAACGCGTTGCCGCTCGCCGCCCGAGCCAACCGGTCGCGCAGGATGTCGACCTCGCCGGCGAAGACCAGCGGAGGGAGCGTCGCGAGTTCGGCGGAGGCACGCGCCACCGCGGCCTGGTCCGGCCATGACGGCTGCTGCTTGATCGGCAGCTCACGCCAATAGTCCAGTCCGGCGATCACCGAGGGTTCGGCCATGACGACTGGTTCTGTAGCGTGGGACACGGATTTCCTGTTTCTCTTCGACCGGACGCGCTCCGGAGCCCGCCCGGAAGGGGGAACGGACCGCGATCGCGGCCCGGTTTTTCAGCTTAGCGTCACGCCGACGCGGCGCGCTCCTTGACGCTCGTGGCGTAGACGTCGCGATAGTCCTGGCCCGAGAGCTTGCGGAGCTCGACCATCAACTCGTCCGTGACGCTGCGGAGGATGAAGCGGTCGCCCTCCATGCCCTCGAACCGCGAGAAGTCGAGCGGCTTGCCGATGACGATCCCGATCCGGCGGATCCGGGGCAGCTTCGTGCCGATGGGCATGACCTTCTCGGTGTCGATCATCGCGACGGGGACGATGGGGACCCCGGCCTCGAGCACCATCCGCGCGACCCCGGTGCGGCCTCGGTACATCGTCCCGTCGGGACTGCGCGTGCCTTCCGGGTAGATCCCGAGCAGGTGACCGCCGCCGAGGACCGCGAGTCCGGTGTTGAGCGAGGCTTCGGAGGCCTTGCCTCCCGACCGGTCGATCGGGAGTTGCCCCGTGCCGAGCATGAAGGTCTTCGTGGCCCAGCCGCCGAAGCCCTTGCCGCGGAAGTACTCGCTCTTGGCCAGGAAGGAGATCCGCCGATCGACGCACAGCGGGAGGATCACCGAGTCGATGAAGGACAGGTGGTTGCTGGCGATGATCGCGCCGCCGTGCTCCGGGATGTTCTCGGCGCCGATCACCCACGGCCGGAAGATCGACTTCAGGATCGGGCCGGCGACCAGGTACTTCATGAACCAGTAGAACATCGTGCTCCTCCGTCTTGCCGTCGTCGTCAGCCGAGGACGAGGGCGCTCCTGGCGAGATCGCCGGCGCCGATGACACCGGCGTCGTTCACGAGCTGCGCGATGCTGAAGGACGGCTCCGGGTGGAACCCGCGCGCCGGGAGGTGCGTCAGGAACGCCTCACGAACGGGGTCCAGGAGGAGGTCGCCGGCCTGGGCGACGCCGCCGCCGATCACGAAGATGTTGGGGTCGAGGATGGCCGACATGCTCGCGAGGGCCTGCCCCAGCAGATCGGCGAGCTCGTTGAGGCACCGGAGGGCGCCGGGATCACCGGACTCGAGCAGGGCGGAGACGTGGTGTCCGTTCAGCAGCCCGCCGGCCGCCACCCGGGCTCGGGCGAGGGCGGCACCGTCGCCACCGGCGTCCGCTGCCTCGTTCGCGAGTCGGAGCAACGCGTTCCCCGAGCAGTACTGCTCGACGCAGCCACGCGCGCCGCAGCCGCAGGGCAGACCGTCCGGGATGAGGCGCATGTGTCCCAGTTCCGCACCGCTGCCGAAGCCACCGGTGAGGAGCCGGTCGTCGAGGACGATCGCTCCGCCGACACCCGTGCCGATCGTCACCATGACCATGCTGCGTTCCTCGCGCCCCGCACCGAACCGGAACTCGGCCCAACCCGCGGCGTTCGCGTCGTTCTCGATGGTCACGACCTTGTCGGGCAACCGCGCGGCCAGCCGGGCCTGCAGGGGTTCGTTCCGCCAGGCGATGTTCGGCGAGTAGTAGACGGTCGAGCGAGTGGCGTCGAAGAACCCGGGGGCGGCGACGCCGACGCTCGAGATGCTGCCGTCGTCCAAGGACCGGACCATGGCGACGACGTCGTCGATGATGGCGTCGGGATCGGAGGCCTGCGTCGGCGTGCGCCCGGCCGCGAGGATCCGGCCGTCGTCGTCGACGACCCCGCCCGCGATCTTCGTCCCGCCGATGTCGATGCCGATCGCGTTTGCCATAACGGTGCCGTCTCCCTGTCCTGATGTCGCCGATACCGGCAGCGGCGTGTGACCGACCGTCAGTAGAGTCGGTCGCCCGCGCGCCGCAGTCGAGTCTACTGAGCGTCTGCGCGCCACAGAAACCGCGCAAACACCCGTGCTCTAGGATGGAGCCACATCTTGCCGACCTGGTACCGAAGGAGTTGCCGTGGAACAGTTCGACGTCCCTGCAGTCGTCGCAGCAGACCCATCCGCCAATGCGACCGATCTGCTCGTGAAGCGCCTGGCTGCTGCGCCCGACGCCGCACTGTTCGCCGTTCCCCGCGGGTCGGAGTGGGTGGACGTGACCACCGCCGAGTTCCACGCCCAGGTCGTAGCCCTGGCGAAGGGGCTCGTCGCCGCGGGGATCGAACCCGGCGACAAGATCGGGCTCATGTGCAAGACCCGGTACGAGTGGACCCTCATCGACTTCGCCGTGTGGTTCGCCGGAGCACTCCTCGTCCCGATCTACGAGACCAGCTCGCCGAGCCAGGTGCAGTGGATCCTCAGCGACTCGGGAGCGACGAGCGTGCTGGTCGAGACGCCCGACCAGTTCGCCCGCTTCGACGAGGTGCACGGCGACCTCCCCGATGTGGCACGGGTCTGGCAGATCGACCTCGGAGACCTCGACAAGATCGCGGCCGCCGGCGTCGACGTCCCCGACGAGGAGATCGAACGCCGCCGCAACCTCGCGGTGGGTTCCGACATGGCGACCCTCATCTACACCTCCGGCTCGACCGGCCGGCCGAAGGGCTGCGTCCTCACCCACTCCAACTTCGTGGAATTGTCGCGGAACTCGGCCGTCGCACTCAAGGACGTCGTGTCCGCTCCCGGCGCCTCCACCCTCCTCTTCATCACGACGGCGCACATCTTCGCGCGCTTCATCGCCGTGCTGTGCGTGCACTCCGGCGTGAAGACAGGCCACCAGCCGGACACGAAGCAGCTGCTCCCCTCGCTCGGCACCTTCAAGCCGACGTTCCTCCTCGCGGTCCCCCGGGTCTTCGAGAAGGTCTACAACTCCTCCGAGCAGAAGGCCGAGGCCGGCGGCAAGGGCAAGATCTTCCGCGCAGCCGCCGAGACCGGGATCGCCTACTCGAAGGCCCTGGAGAGCGGTTCCGTGCCGTTCGGCCTGAAGATGAAGTTCCGGGTCCTCGACCGCCTCGTGCTGTCGAAGATCCGCACGGCCATGGGCGGCCGGGTGCGCTACGCGGTCTCCGGCAGCGCTCCACTCGGTCCGCGACTCGGCCACTTCTTCCACGCGCTCGGCATCGTGATCCTCGAGGGCTACGGCCTCACCGAGACCACCGCGCCTGCAACGGTCAACCTCGCCCAGAAGTCGAAGATCGGCACGGTCGGACCGGCACTCCCCGGTGTCTCGCTCCGCATCGCCGACGACGGCGAGGTCGAGGTGCGTGGGATCAACGTCTTCAAGGAGTACTGGCAGAACCCCGAGGCGACGGCGGAGGCCTTCGACGACGGCTGGTTCCGCACCGGCGACATCGGGTCCTTCGACGCCGACGGCTTCCTCACGATCACCGGGCGGAAGAAGGAGATCATCGTCACCGCCGGCGGGAAGAACGTCGCCCCGGCGGCGCTCGAGGACCCGATCCGCGCGACCCCGGTCGTCGGACAGGTCGTCGTCGTCGGCGATCAGAAGCCGTTCATCAGCGCCCTCATCACGCTCGACACCGAGATGCTGCCGTCATGGCTCGCCAACAACGGCCAGGACGCGTCGATGAGCGCCGCCGAGGCTGCTCGGAACCCCGCAGTGCTCGCCGCCGTCCAGCGCGCCATCGACGAGGCCAACACCAAGGTGTCCCGCGCGGAGTCGATCCGCAAGTTCGTCATCCTCGACGACGAGCTCACGGAGGCGAGCGGTCACCTCACGCCGAAGCTCAGCATCAAGCGGAACGTGATCCTCAAGGACTTCGCGGAGACGATCGAGGGCATGTACCTCGGAGCGGGTTCGCCCGAGACCCAGGGGATGTCCCTGAAGTAGCGCCTCGACGGGCTCGGCGGTCGGTCGACGACCGCCGGGCCCGTCGACCGGCGTCTAGAACCAGTCGCTCTCGCGGACCTGCTTCATCGCCTCGCGACGGTGCTCCTTCGACAATCGGTCGAGGTAGAGCATGCCGTCGAGGTGGTCGGTCTCGTGCTGCAGCGCCTGGGCGAGGAGTCCTTCACCCTCGACGACGAGCTCCTGCCCGTCGAGGTCGATGCCGACGGCACGCGCGTAGGGATGGCGCGGCGTCGGGAACCAGAGCCCGGGCACCGACAGGCAGCCCTCGCCGATCTCCTCGAGCTCACCGCGCACCTCGACGAGCTTCGGGTTGATGAGGTACCCGATGACGCCGTCGACGTTGTAGCTGAACACGCGGAGTCCGACGCCGATCTGCGTGGCGGCGACGCCGGCACGACCGGGGAGCTCCACGCTGTCCACGAGATCGCGGACGAGGCTGCGGATGTCGTCGTCGATCGTGACGACCTCGGCCGTCGGAGCCTTCAGGACCGGGTCACCGAAGTGTCTGATGGGTCGTGTCGTCACGGGTTGGATCCTTCCGGGCGGGACAGGTGTGGTGGACGCGGAGACCGGCCGCGTCGCCTCGAGGAGGGACGCGGCCGGTCTCGGGAGGGTCAGGCGCTCGGCTTCACGACGACGAGCAGGTCGCCCGCCTCGACCTGCTGGGTCGCCGGGATGGCGAGGCGCTCGACGATGCCGGCGACGGCGGTCGTGATCGCCGCCTCCATCTTCATGGCCTCGATCGAGGCGACCGGCTGGCCCGCCTCGACGCGGTCGCCGACGGCGACCTTCACGGTCACGACGCCGGAGAACGGCGCGGCCACCTGGCCGGGGACGGAGGTGTCGGCCTTCTCTGCAGCGCGGGAGTCGACCTCGATGCTGCGGTCGCGGACGAACACCGGACGCAACTGCCCGTTGAGGGTCGCCATGACGGTGCGCATGCCCTTCTCGTCGGCCGCGCCGATCGCTTCGAGCCCGACGAACAGCCGGACGCCCTTGTCGATCTCGACGACGTGCTCCATGCCCGGCTCGAGGCCGTACAGGTAGTCGGCGGTGTCGACGACGGAGAGGTCGCCGTACAGGTCGCGCTGCTGCTCGAACTGCTTGGTCGGCGCCGGGAACAACAGCCGGTTGAGGGTCGACCGGCGCTCGGCGGACTCGCCGTCGAGCGAGGCCTGGTCTTCAGCGGAGATCGGCGTGATCCCGATGTCGACGGAACGACCGGCGAGGACCTTCGAGCGGAACGGCTCAGGCCATCCGCCCGGGAGCTCCCCGAGTTCGCCCGCCATGAACCCCACGACGGAGTCCGGGACGTCGTACTTGTCGGGGTTGGCCTCGAAGTCGGCCGGATCCGCCTTGACGGCGGCGAGGTGGAGCGCGAGGTCGCCGACGACCTTGCTCGACGGGGTCACCTTGGGCACCCGACCGAGGATCTTGTTGGAGGCCGCGTACATGTCCTCGATGAGCTCGAAGTGGTCCGCGAGCCCCAGGGCGATCGCCTGCTGGCGGAGGTTCGACAGCTGACCGCCCGGGATCTCGTGCGTGTACACGCGACCGGTCGGGCCCGCGAGTCCTGACTCGAACGGCCGGTACATCGCGCGGGCGGCCTCCCAGTAGGGCTCGAGGTCGGCGATCCCTTGCAGGGAGATGCCGGTGTCGCGCTCGGTGTGGGCCAGCGCGGCGACCAGCGAGGACGCGGACGGCTGACTCGTCGTGCCGGCCATCGGCGCGCTCGCGACGTCGACGGCGTCGGCGCCCGCGTTGCTCGCCGCGAGGAGGGTCGCCAGCTGTCCACCGGGGGTGTCGTGCGTGTGCACGTGGACCGGCAGGTCGAACCGCTCGCGGAACGCCGCGACGAGCTTGGCCGCCGCGGACGGACGGAGGAGCCCCGCCATGTCCTTGATGGCGAGCACGTGGGCACCGGACTCGACGATCTTCTCGGCGAGACGGAGGTAGTAGTCGAGGGTGTAGAGGTCCTCGGCCGGGTTCAGCAGGTCACCGGTGTAGCAGACGGCGACCTCCGCGACGGTCGTCCCCGTCTCCAGGACCGCGTCGATGGCCGGGCGCATCTGCGACACGTCGTTGAGGGCGTCGAAGATCCGGAAGATGTCGATCCCGGTGTCGGCGGCCTCCCGCACGAAGGCGTTCGTCACCTCCGTGGGATAGGGCGTGTAGCCGACGGTGTTCCGGCCGCGCAGCAGCATCTGGATCGCGATGTTCGGCATCGCCTGACGCAGCGAGGCCAGTCGCTCCCACGGCTCCTCACCGAGGAAGCGGAGGGCCACGTCGTACGTCGCGCCACCCCAGGCCTCGACGGATAGCAGTTCGGGGGTGAGCCGGGAGACGAACGGTGCGACCGCGAGCAGGTCCTTCGTCCGGACGCGCGTGGCCAGGAGCGACTGGTGGGCGTCGCGGAAGGTGGTCTCGGTCACGGCGAGGGCGGTCTGAGCGCGGAGGGCGTCAGCGAAGCCCTTCGGGCCGAGCTCGAGCAGTCGCTGACGCGAGCCGGCCGGGGCGTCGGTCGTGATGTCGATCGCGGGCAGCTTGTCGACCGGGTCCGCGCCGGACGGACGCGACCCGTTGGGCTGGTTGACCGTGACGTCGGCGAGCCAGTTGACGATCTTCGTCCCGCGGTCCTTCGAGACGTGCCCGCGCAGGAGCTGCGGACGCTCGTCGATGAAGGAGGTGCTGAGGTCGCCGGCCACGAACGAGGCGTCTTCGAGGACCGCCTGCAGGAAGGGGATGTTCGTGGAGACGCCGCGGATGCGGAACTCGGCGAGGGCGCGCTTGGCGCGCGTGACGGCCGCCTCGAAGGTGCGCCCACGGCAGGTGAGCTTCGCGAGCATCGAGTCGAAGTGGGGGCTGATCTGTGCACCGGAGGCGACCGTGCCGCCGTCGAGTCGGATGCCGCCGCCGCCCGGAGAGCGGTAGGTCGTGATCTTCCCGGTGTCGGGACGGAAGCCCGCCGTGGGGTCCTCGGTGGTGATGCGGCACTGGAGCGCGAAGCCGCGGAGGTGCAGGGACTCCTGCGTGAGGCCGAGGTCGCCGAGCGACTCGCCGGCGGCGATGCGCATCTGCGACTGGACGAGGTCGACGTCCGTGACCTCCTCGGTCACGGTGTGCTCGACCTGGATGCGCGGGTTCATCTCGATGAACACGTGCTGACCGGCCCGCTCCCCCGCGGTGTCGAGCAGGAACTCGACCGTCCCGGCGTTGACGTAGCCGATCGACTTGGCGAACGCGATGGCGTCGCGGTACATCGCCTGACGGGTGTCCTCGTCGAGATTCGGGGCCGGCGCGATCTCGACGACCTTCTGGTGCCGGCGCTGCACCGAGCAGTCGCGCTCGAAGAGGTGGATGGTCTCGCCGTCGGCGCTCGCCAGGATCTGGACCTCGATGTGCCGCGGGCGGACGACGGCCTGCTCGAGGAACATCGTCGGGTCGCCGAAGGCGCTGTCCGCCTCGCGCATGGCGGCCTCGAGAGCGCCACGGAGGTCCTCGGCGTTGTCGACGCGGCGCATGCCACGGCCGCCGCCGCCGGCGACCGCCTTCGCGAAGATCGGGAACCCGATGTCGGCGGCACCGGCGAGCAGCTCTTCGATGTCGCGGCTGGCCGGCGTGGACTTCAGGACCGGGACCCCGGCCGCGATGGCGTGCTCCTTGGCGGTCACCTTGTTGCCGGCCATCTCCAGGACGGAGGACGGCGGACCGATGAAGGTGATGCCGGCTGCTCGGGCGGCCTCGGCCAGCTCCGGATTCTCGGAGAGGAAGCCGTACCCGGGGTAGATCGCGTCGGCGCCCGACTCCTTCGCGACGCGGATGATCTCCGAGACGTCGAGGTAGGCGCGCACCGGATGACCCTCCGTGCCGATCTGGTAAGCCTCATCGGCCTTCAGCCGATGCATCGAGTTGCGGTCCTCATAGGGGAACACCGCAACCGTCTTCGCCCCCAGCTCGTACGCGGCACGGAACGCCCGGATGGCGATCTCTCCGCGATTGGCGACAAGAATCTTCCTGAACATGGAACCCTTCCCACAACAGCCAACTCAGCAAACGTTGAGATTCCCTAGCCTAGTCACGGTAACGTTGAGCCTTGTGCATGTACTCAGCGTTAGCTCCCTGAAGGGGGGCGTCGGCAAGACCACCGTCACCCTTGGCCTGGCTTCCGCCGCGTTCTCGAAGGACATCCGCACGCTGGTCGTGGATCTCGACCCCCAATCCGACGTCTCGACCGGCATGGCCGTCGACGTCGCAGGGCACCTCACGGTGACGGATGTGTTGACCTCGCCGAAGAAGAAGATCGTCGAGCAGGCGATCGTGGCGAGCGGCTGGACGAAGATCCACCCGGGCAAGATGGACGTCATGATCGGCAGCCCGTCTGCGATCAACTTCGACGGCCCGCACCCCAGCATCCGCGACATCTGGCGCCTGGAAGAGGCGCTCGCGCACGTCGAGGAGGAGTACGACCTCGTCCTGATCGACAGCGCCCCCTCGCTCAACGCACTCACCCGCACCGCCTGGGCGGCGAGCGACCGCGTCGCCGTCGTCACGGAGCCGGGCCTGTTCTCGGTCTCCGCAGCCGACCGCGCGCTCCGCGCCGTCGAGGAGATCCGTCGTGGGCTGAGCCCCCGGCTGCAGCCGCTCGGCATCATCGTCAACCGGGTGCGTCCGCAGTCGATGGAGCACCAGTTCCGCATCAAGGAACTGCGCGACATGTTCGGTCCCCTCATCCTCAACCCGCAGCTGTTGGAGCGCACGTCCCTCCAGCAGGCTCAGGGTGCCGCCAAACCTGTCCACGTGTGGCCGGGTGACACGGCGCAGGAGATGGCGAAGAACTTCGACTCGCTCCTCGACCGCGTGCTGCGCACGGGCCGCGTCGGCGAGTACGCCGACGGCGCTCCCCCGGAGCCGGCTGCCGTCACGAGTCCCGCTGCCGTCGAGGCACCCTCCACCGACAGCTGAGGTCGCGGCGAGACCGTTCGGTCGGCTCACGGACCAGGCGCTCGCTCGGGTCGCCCTTCGACAGGCTCAGGGACCGGCAGGCGCGCTCATGGACCGGCCGGAGCTCCAGGACCGGCAGGAGCACCCAGTACCCCGGGATGCGCGCTCAGGGAACGTGTGGCGCGCGTCGGTGAGCCCTTCGACAGACTCAGGGACCGGCGCCTTCGGCTCGGGTCAGGCGCTGCGAGCGGAGCGACGTGCTGCGAGCTCGTCCATGGGGTCGGCCGACTGTGCGTCGAACTCGATGAGCGTGGACTCCACCTCGCGCAGCACCTTGCCGACGGCGATGCCGAAGACGCCCTGTCCGCGGCTGACGAGGTCGATGACCTCGTCGTTCGAGGTGCAGAGGTAGACACTGGCGCCGTCGCTCATGAGCGTGGTCTGGGCGAGGTCGACGATGCCCGCTTCGCGGAGCTGGTCGACTGCCGTGCGGATCTGCTGCAGGGAGATGCCCGTGTCGAGCAGGCGCTTGACGAGCTTGAGGACGAGGATGTCGCGGAAGCCGTAGAGACGCTGCGTTCCGGATCCGGATGCACCGCGGACGGTGGGCTCGACCAGACCCGTCCGGGCCCAGTAGTCGAGCTGGCGGTAGCTGATGCCGGCTGCACGGGCGGCGACCGCTCCGCGGTAGCCCTGGCCCTCTTCGAGTTCTGGAAGCCCGTCGGTGAACAGCAGCCCGAGGTCACCGTACCGTGACGCCCCGTCGCGACTGAGTTCACTCATGTCTGCTTCTCCTCGATGTTCGCTGCACGGTCGGTACGGTCTCGACGGGGGCGTCGAGCCGACTTGACCACTCCCACCACGCTACCGATCCGCCCCGGTCAACGCTGCGACATCCGTTCGAAACGGACGGCGTGTCGTGACGAGTGATCGAACTGTGACCTGGCCGTGATGGATGAGGGCAGTCTACGCCCTGGGAGGTCGATCAGGAGGATTGGTGTCGCTCGAGTGCCGAGCGGACGAGGTTCGACCGCACACCCTCGAGCTGTGCGGCGATCTCCAGCGCCCGGTCGGCAGTACGTGCCCGGCCGGCGGCGTCGTTCCGCTTGGCGACGGCGCTCAACGCGCTCTCGATGAGCCCGACCTCGCGCTCGATCGAGGCGCGGAACCCGCGGAGGTGCCGTGGTTCGATGCCGGAGCGCTGCAGCTCCACGAGGATCCGCAGGAGGGACGCGACGTCCTCGCCGTAGTTCTCGGCGGGCAGGATCAGCGACGCGCTCACGGCGTCGTTGAAGAGCATCGGGGTGGCGCCGGCTTCGCGGATCAATTCGTTCCTCGAGAATCTGCGGACCCCGGGATGGATCGACGGCGCGCCGACGGCTTGCCCACTGCCAGGGAACAGCGGCGATCGTCCCGCGTCGACCTCGACGAGGTAGGTGCGGATGACCTTGAGGGGGAAGTAGTGGTCTCGCTGCATCGACAGGATCAGCCGCAGGCGTTCGAGGTCATCGCTCGAGAACTTCCGGTAGCCCGACTTCGTCCGTGCCGGGGACACCAGCCCCTGCTCCTCGAGGAACCGGAGCTTCGAATTACTCAGCTCGGGGAACTCCGGAGTGAGGCGTGCGAGGACCTGCCCGATGCTCAGCAGCGGAGCACCGTCGCTTCGCGCGTTCGCGCTGGCTGCCGCCACTAGCTTCCCAGCTGGGAGGCGAGGTCGATCCGCGACGCGTAGAAGGTGAGGCGGAACTTGCCGATCTGCACCTCGGCGGCGTCGCGCAGGATCGCCTTGTCGATGCGGACACCGTCGAAGTACGTGCCGTTCAGGGAGTTGAGATCGCGGATCTCGAACGCGGTCCCGTGACGGTGGAACTCGGTGTGCCGACGCGACACCGTGACGTCGTCGAGGAAGATGTCGGCCTCGGGGTGACGTCCGACGGTGGTGACGTCGGCGTCGAGGAGGAACCGCGCACCGGCGTTCGGACCACGACGGACGATCAGCAGCGCTGAACCGGACGGCAGGGCCGCGATCGCCTCGTGCTCCTCAGCGGTGACGTCGGAGTCGATCGCCGCGAGGGCCGCTCCGAGGTCTTCACCGAAGGTGAGTGTCGTGTCGACTTCCCGATCGCCCGAGCCGCTCGTCGGGGCACCGTCATCGACGGCTCCCGGCGTGTACGCCCCGGTCGCGGGATACTTCTCATCGTGCTCAGCCACCGTCGACCTCCTCTCCGTCAAGCGTATCCGATGTGGCGTCACTGTCGAGCCGCCCGGTCGAGGGTGATCCGTCGGATCGGGCCCGTTCCCGCTGCTTCGAACGGGCATCCCCCGAGATGCGCACGGTCTGCAGCAGGTAGAGGATGCCGGCCCACCAGTAGAGCGTCGCTCCGGCGATCACCGCCACCCAACCGAGCGGCGTCGCGATCATCGCGACGGCTGGGAACGCCTGACCGAGCATGAGGACCGGGAGCCCGATGAACAGGAGTGCCGTGCCCCACTTCCCCACGCGGATGACCGGGAGCACGCCCGTACCGGACCGGTGGAGGACGACGGCGAGCCCGACGAGCAGCAGGTCGCGGGCGAAGACGACGATGAGCAACCACCACGGGATGAGTCCGCGGGCCGCGAGACCGATCAACGCTGCGAGGATGTAGAGGCGATCGGCGGCCGGATCGAGTTGTCGACCGAGCTTCGTCATCTGGTCGAACCGTCGCGCGATCCACCCGTCGAGGAGGTCGGTGACGCCCGAGAACGCGAGCGTCGCGAGAGCCAACAGGTCCTGCCCCTGCACGAGGAGGATCAGGAAGACCGGGACGAGGAGGATCCGGAAGACGCTGAGCGCATTGGGGAGGGTGACGACGCGGTCTTCACCGGTCCGTCGAACCCCGCGCCCCGCCCCGTCAGTCACGGGTCGAGTCTACCGATGGGCTGCTCTACCATCGGAGGATGGACAGCCCGTCGAGCGTGCGCGTCGACGCATGGATCTGGGCGGTGCGGCTGACGAAGACCCGCTCGGCCGGCGCGACCGCCTGCCGAGCCGGCCACGTCCGGGTCAACGGCGAGCGGGCGAAGCCGGCACAGGCCGTCAGGATCGGCGACGAGGTCCGACTCCGCGTGGCGGGCTTCGACCGGGTCGTGGAGGTCCGACGCCTCATCGCGAAACGGGTCGGGGCGGACGTCGCGGCGGAATGTCTCATCGACCGCTCTCCCCCGCTGCCGACGCCGACGGAACGGCAGGTCGTGGCCGTCCGAGACCGGGGCGCCGGTCGACCGACGAAGCGTGAACGACGCGACATCGAGCGGTTGCGAGGGCGCTGACGCGCTGCTCACGACCCGTCCGGCCTCATCGGCGACGCATCGACCCCGCCCAGGGAACACTCAAGCGTCGCCAAGGTGACTCGGTCATGCTGGGCCGATGTTCCGCCGCCATCCCGTGCTCAGCACCCTCACCGTGGTGTACCTCGCGCTCGTGGCGGCCGTCACCCTCGGCCCACGGCCCTTCGACGGCCGGACCGAGTCCCTCGTGTACCGACTCGTCGACCTCCTCGCCCGGTGGGAGTCGACGGCGTGGGTCACTTACGAGCGCCTCGAATTCGGAGCGAACATCGCCATGTTCGTCCCGATCGGCGTCTTCTTCCTGCTCCTGCTCGGACGGCGGCGCTGGTGGCTCGCCATCCTCGTCGCAGCCGCACTGACGGTCGGCATCGAGGTCGCGCAGCTGGCGGTCCCCGGACGCGTGAGCGATCCCCGCGACCTCCTCGCGAACACGTCCGGGGCCGTCGCCGGGGTCGTCCTCGGCCTGATGCTGACCGCCGGGCGCGCCCGCCGGCTCCAGGCCTCGTCACGTCGCCGCGCGGCCCTGCAGCACTGAACTGCTCGCGACGGTCCTGATTCACAGGAGGCTGAGAGGCGTTCCAAGGCCGCTTCAGTAGAGTGCGAGCGGGCCGTCGGCCCGTCGGAGACAGAGCTGGAGCGCACGCCCATGACCGGACCAACGTCGTCGGACAACCTCGAGGAGCTGAAGCGCCTCAAGGACGAGTTCACGCGGTTCATGATGCTGTACAAGTTCGGCATCGACGAGATCACCACGAAGCTCAACATCCTCAAGGAGGAGTTCACGCAGATCCACGACTACAACCCGATCGAGCACATCAGCTCGCGGTTGAAGTCGCCGGAGAGCATCATCGGCAAGATCGAACGCAAGCAGTACGGGCAGGACATCGACGACATCCGCGAACACATCACGGACATCGCGGGCATCCGCGTCACCTGCAGCTTCATCTCCGACACGTACAAGGTGTTCGAACTCCTGACGAGCCAGCAGGACATCACCGTGGTGAAGGTCAAGGACTACATCGCGAACCCGAAGCCGAACGGGTACCAGAGCCTCCACGTGATCGTCGAGGTTCCGGTGTTCATGTCCGACGGCGTCGTGCAGGTGCCCGTCGAGATCCAGTTCCGGACGATCGCCATGGACTTCTGGGCGAGCCTCGAACACAAGATCTACTACAAGTACGACAAGGCCGTGCCGGACAGCCTGCTCGCCGAGCTCAAGCACGCAGCCGAGGCGGCGTCCAGGCTCGACGCGAAGATGGAGCACCTCCACGGCGAGGTCCTCGCGCTCGACCGGGCGACGACCTCGCGGACCACCGCCGACGGGCACCCGAAGCCTCCGTCACTCGCCGACCGGGTCATGACCGAGCTGATCGACGGGCTGGACCCGCGTTAGAGCGCCTTGCGCATCTGCACGGCCATCGTCTCGTAGCCGAGCGACTCGTACAGGCCGCGCGCGATCCGGTTGAACCCGAAGACGTTCAGCCCGAGCGTCTTCGCGCCCTGCTCCTTTGCCGCAGTCTCGGCGAGCTGCATGGCCTGCCGGCCGAGCCCACGCCCGCGGAACGACTCGTCGATCTCCACGTCCCAGACCCACCACTCGTCCGGGTGGCTCGTGCTCCGCGGTCCGATCCAGAGCACGCCGACCGCGGCTTCGTCGAGGACCACCTCGAAGACGAGGTGTCCGACCTGGAGTCGGCCGGCCGGGAACGTCTCGGCGAGGGACTGTGCCGCCTTCGCCGTCGCCTCTGCCTCGGTCTCCCCCGCCTCGATGCGTTCGAGGCGGTACTGCGCGTTCGCGGCGAGCATCCACCCCCGCAGTCGATCGGCGGGCATGCGGACGAGCGTGGCGTTCATGAGGACATCCTCCCAGAACGTCGCGACCCCGTCGCTCGCCGTCCTGCGCCGGGTCGTCGCCGGGCTCGGGAATAGTTCCCGCCCGAAACGAGCTGGACTCCGAAGGACACACGATTGGGATCCGCCCGTCGTCATCCGGAGAATCGAGACATGCCGATCCACACCGCCCCGCAGCCGAACGCGATCGCCGAGCACGACGCCTGGCGCGACGAGCGTCGAGCCGCCGTGACCGCGCCGCTCGGCAACCTCGCCCTCGTCGAGACACGATGGCTCGCGGAGGAGACGCCGGCCACCGTCGACGAGGCCGCAGCGGCCATCGCCGCCGAGCAGCCGAGCGGCGTCACGGTGACGACGCTCCGCCGCACCCACCTCGACACGGGCCAGGACGAGGTCGGCATCCGCCGATGGGACGCGAACGCACCCGCCATCCGCGCGTTCGACGGCATCGAGGTGTTCCCGTACGACGCCGCCTGGGTCCAGACGGCGCGGTTCACGCCCGTCGACGGCTCGCGGACTGTCCCGTTCGAGCACATCCGCGACAACGGCGGATCACGGGAGCTCGTCGTCCCCGGCGACATCGTGTTCACGCGGGACGGCGTCGAGTACACGATGAGCGCCTTCGACGACGGCGGCACGCTGCTCCTCGTGTTCGGCGACGCGACGAACGGCCGCGACGACGAGTCGGGCACGTACGGCGCCGGCCGGTTCCTGTTCGTGCAACGGACCGACGACGGCGGCTTCGGCACGGCGGGCGAGGTCGTCCTCGACTTCAACCGCGCGTTCGTGCCGCCCTGCGGCTTCTCCGTGCAGTACAACTGTCCGATGCCGCCGCCGCAGAACCGGTTCACCGGAGACGTCCTCGCCGGGGAACGGATCGTCCGGTTCCGCGAGGGCTTCGACCTCTACGCCGTCTGACCCCCAGCACCCCACAGCCTGCACCAGCATCATCACCCCCACACCACAGGAGTATCCGTGAAGAGAACCATCGGGCTCGTCGCCCTGTCCGTCGCCGCCGCCGTCGCCCTCGCCGGCTGCGCCGGTGGTGGTGGCAGCTCGGCGACGGGCGACGAGGCGACCATCGCCATCGGCTCGCTCTACGAGCCGCAGAACCTCAGCAACACCGGCGGCGGCGGCCAGGGCGTCACGGAGGCCTTCACCGGCAACGTGTACGAGGGCCTGTACCGCCTCACGGACGACGGCGAGGTCGAACCGGTGCTCGCCGCCGACAGCACGGTGAGCGACGACGGCCTGACGTACACCTTCACCCTCAAGGACGGCGTCACCTTCCACTCCGGCGACCCGCTCACCTCGGCGGACGTGAAGTCGAGCATCGAAGCCGTGACCGCCGAGGACTCGCAGTCGGCGCGGAAGAGCAGCTTCGCGGTGATCTCCGACATCGCGACCCCCGACGACAAGACGGTCGTCATCACCCTCTCCGAGCGCTCCATCTCCTTCATCTACAACCTGAGCTACGTCTGGATCGTCAACGACGCGGCGAAGGACCTCAAGACCACCGAGGACGGCACGGGTCCGTACACGCTCGGCGACTGGAAGCGCGGCAGCACCCTGAGCCTCGAGCGCTGGGACGACTACTGGGGTGAGCCCGCCAAGAACGCGGAGGTGGTCTTCACCTACTTCACCGACGCGACCGCGCTCAGCAATGCGCTCGTCACGAAGCAGATCGACATCATCACGAGCGTGCAGAGCCCCGACCAGCTGAGCCAGTTCACCGACAACGCGGACTACGTCGTCTCCGACGGCGACTCCACGACGAAGGAGCTGCTCGCCTTCAACGACCGGGTCGCCCCGTTCGACCAGGCGCTCGTCCGCAAGGCCGTGTACTCCGCGATCGACACCAAGAAGCTGCTCTCGTCCATCTGGGGCGACTACGGCACGCTCATTGGGTCGATGGTGCCGCCGACGGACCCCTGGTATGAGGACCTCACGCAGGTGAATCCGTACGACCCCGAGCTCGCCAAGCAGCAGCTCGCCGAAGCGGGCTTCGCCGACGGCTTCACCTTCACCCTCGACACCCCGAGCTACGACCCGCACCCGGCCGTCGCCGAGTTCCTCCAGAGTGAACTCGCGAAGGTCGGCATCACGGTCGAGATCAACACGATCAGCGCGGACGAGTGGTACTCGAAGGTGTTCAAGGAACGCGACTTCCAGGCGACCCTCCAGGAGCACGTGAACGACCGCGACGTCGTCTGGTACGGCAACCCGGACTTCTACTGGGGCTACGACAACCCCGAGGTGACCCAGTGGGTGTCGGAGGCCGAGCAGGCGACGACCACCGAGGAGCAGACGGCGAAGCTGAAGCTCGTCAACGAGCAGATCGCCGAGGACGCGGCGAGCGTGTGGCTCTACCTCTACCCACAGATCGTCGTCGCCGCGAGCGACGTCTCGGGGTACGGCGTCAACGGCCTGAACTCGCAGTTCTTCGTGGCGGACATCGTCCGCAAGTAGTCGTCGCCCGGGCCGACCGGCACCGCCCGGTCGGCCCGGGCCTCGCTACGCTGAGGTCCACCATGCTCGCTTACCTGCTGCGCCGATCCGCGTTCCTCGTGGTGTCGTTCCTCGTCGCCATGACCGTGCTGTTCGTGCTGCTCCGGCTGCTGCCGGGCGACCCGTCGAATGCCCTGCTCTCGGTGAACGCCACGCAGGAGCAGATCGACGCGGCGCGCGAGCAGGTGGGAGCCGACCGACCGCTCGGCGAGCAGTTCGCCGCCTGGTTCGGCGGCGTCCTCACCCTCGACCTCGGTTCCTCGTTCGTGAGCTCGCTCCCGGTCGGACCCGAGATCGCGTCGCGTCTCCAGGTGACCGTGCCGCTGACGCTGCTCGCGTTCCTCCTCGCCGTGGTGCTCGCCCTCGTGGCCGGTGTCGTGTCCGCGCTCCGGGCCGACCGCTGGTACGGCGTCGCGTTGTCCGGCCTCTCGCAGCTCGGGATCGCCGTGCCGGTGTTCTGGGTCGGCATCCTGCTCGTCAGCGTGTTCGCGGTGACGCTCCGGCTGTTCCCGTCCGGCGGCTTCCCGCGCGACGACTGGGCCGATCCTGCCGCGGCGCTCACGAGCCTCGCCCTCCCGGTCATCACCATCGCCATCGTCATGAGTGCGTCCATCACCCGATACGTCCGTTCCGCCACGCTCGACGTGGTCGGGAGCGACTATCTGCGCTCCGCGCGGGCGCAGGGAGCCGGCTTCGGCGAGGCCCTGCTCCGACACGGCGCCCGGAACGCCGCGGTGCCCGTCGTGGCGATCCTCGGCATCGAGCTCGCCACCACCTTCCTCGGCGCCGTCGTGGTCGAGAGCGTCTTCAGCCTGCCCGGCCTCGGGTCGATGCTCCTGACGGCGATCCAGCAGCATGACTACCCGAACATCCAGGGCATCCTCCTCGTCTCGACCCTCGTCGTCCTCCTGACGGGCTTCGTCGCCGACATCGCGCAGCGGCTCATCGATCCGCGTCTGCGCACCTCGATCTCGGGGAACGGGCTCCGATGAGCGCCGTCGACGCCCAGACCGCGCTCGCCGACCGGCGCCCCGTGCGGCGCCGCGCCCGGTCCGCGACGCTGACCGTCGGACTCGTCCTCGTCGGCGTCATCGCCGTCCTGGCGGCCGTCTCGCTCGTGTGGTTGCCCTTCGCCCCCACGGACACCTCCGGCGGTCGCCTCGAGGGGCCGAGCGGCACCCACTGGCTCGGTACGGACAAGCTCGGTCGTGACCTCATGACCCAGCTCATGATCGGCGCGCGCATCGCGCTCGCGACCGGCGCCGGGGCCGTCGCGGTCGGGGCGGTCATCGGCATCGCCGTGGGACTCGCCGCGGCCTTCGCATCGGCCTGGCTGGACGACACGATCTCCGCCGCGCTCGACGTCGTGATCGCATTCCCGGTGCTCCTACTCGCCATGCTCATCGTGGCCGCCCAGGGCGCGTCACTCGGCACCGCGATCATCGCGATCGGACTCGCCATGTCGGCCATCGTGGCCCGCCTGACCCGTATCCTCACGAAGCGGGTCCTCAGCGAGCAGTACGTGGTGGCGGCCAGGACCGCCGGGACGAGCTGGGCCGGTGTCATCGGCCAGCACGTGCTCCCGAACATCTGGCCCACCCTGAGCGTCAACCTCGCGCTGCAGTTCGGCATCGCCGTCCTCGCCGAAGCGAGCCTGTCGTACCTCGGCCTCGGCGCGCCGCCGCCGAACGCCTCCTGGGGGCGCCTGCTGCAGGAGGCCCAGGCCACCGTCACGACGGCACCGGTCGGCGCGATCGCTCCGGGTGTCGCCGTGGTGATGCTCGTGGTGGGCGTGAACTTCATCGCGGACGGCCTGCGGGACCTCGGTGATCCGACGAGGAGGCGCGGCGCATGAGTGATCTCCTCGACATCTCCGGCCTGACCATCACCCGGGGCATCCGGCGCGGTGCTCCCGACGGCGCTGACCGGCCGCTCCTCGACGGGCTGGACCTGACCATCGCCGCCGGGGGTCGCCTCGGCCTCATCGGCGGTTCCGGGTCTGGGAAGTCCTTGACCTCCCTCGCGGTGATCGGGCTGCTCGGCGACCAGCTGAGCGCGAGCGGCAGCGTCGAACTGGCCGGCACCCAGGTGATCGGTGCCCCGGACCGCGCGCTGCGGCCGCTCCGCGGTCGGGTGGCCGGACTCGTCTTCCAGGAGCCGCTGACCGCACTCGACCCGCTCATGCGGGTCGGCGCCCAGCTCGCCGAGCCCCTGCGTCGCCATCTGGGACTCCGGGGCGAACGGCTCAAGGAGGCCGGCGAAGCGGCCCTCGTCGAGGTGTCCCTCACCGACACCGCGCGCATCGCCGCCTCCTACCCCCATGAGCTGTCCGGCGGGCAGCGGCAGCGCATCGCGATCGCCATCGCGCTCGCCGGTCGCCCGCAGCTCCTCATCGCGGACGAGCCGACGACGGCCCTCGACGTGACCGTCCAGGCGGAGGTGCTCGCGCTCATCGACCGTCTCGTCCGGGAACGCGGCATGGCGCTCCTGTTCATCAGTCACGACCTCGCCGTCGTGTCGGCCATGGTCGACGAGGTGGTCGTGCTGAGCGAGGGTCGCGCCGTCGAGCGCGGCCCGGTGGCGCAGGTGCTGACGGCACCGAAGCACGAGGATACCCGTCGTCTGGTCGCCAGCGCACGCGCGCTCGACGACGCGCTGGAGGACCCACGATGACCGATGCACCGATCACGGCGACGCCGATCCTCGAGCTGGACGCGGTCGGTTTCCGATACCGCGGCGGTCAGGAGGCCCTGGACGACGTGTCGCTGGCCGTCGGCGCAGGAGAGGCCGTCGGGATCGTCGGTCAGTCCGGCGCCGGCAAGAGCACTCTCCTCCGGCTGCTGCTCGGCCTCGACCGGCCGACCACGGGCTCGGTCCGGTTCGACGGTGGCGCTCTGGACCCCCGCGACCGGACGCGGGTCCGTCGGTTCCGCGCATCGGTGCAGGCCGTCTTCCAGGATCCGTACTCCTCGCTGGATCCGCGGCAGCGCATCGGGCGCATCGTGGCCGAACCGTTGCGATCCCTCCGATTGGCGACCACCGAGCAGGCGACCGTCCGCGCGTCCGAGGCGCTCGAGGCGGTGGGACTGCCCGCCGACGCGGCGTCGCGGTTCCCGCACGAGTTCTCGGGCGGCCAGCGGCAGCGGATCGCCATCGCCCGCGCGATCGTCCCGAACCCCCGGCTCCTCCTCGCCGACGAGCCCGTCAGTGCCCTCGACATGAGCACCCGGATCCAGATCATCGAGCTCCTCGCCGAGCTGCGGGCCTCGAACGGTCTGGCGCTCGTCATGGTCTCGCACGACCTCGGCACGGTGGCAGCGCTGTGTGAACGCACGATGGTGCTCCGACACGGGCAGGTCGTCGAGGCCGGCGCCACCGCGCAGATCCTCCACGATCCCGCCGAGGCCTACACGAAGCAGCTCATCGCGGCGATCCCCCGCCTCCCGCGCTGAGTCGACGACGAGGCCGGACGACATCGGCCCGGCCGAGCCGGGAATACCGCACCGACGGACGGTGTTCGACTCCGAGTGGCCTCGGCCGCATCGACTCTCCACAGGAACAGGACCCGTGACGCAGGATTCAGCGCAGCCCGACGACCACGACGAGGACCAGCCTGGGGCCGAGCGTCCCTGGCTCAGCGACGAGGAGCGGGCGGCTCTCCGCAAGCCGCTTCCGGAGCGCGCGGTCGTCACGAGCCTCGCCTTCACCGGTCTCGTCGCGGCGTTCATGATGACGCTCGTCACCCCACTCGTGCCGTCGCTCCCGACGATCCTCGGCGTACACGCCTCCGACAGCATGTGGGTCGTGACGGCGACGCTCCTGTCGGCCGCGGTCGCGACCCCGATCGCCGGTCGGCTCGGCGACCTCTACGGTAAACGACGGATGGTGCTCGTCCTGCTCGGGATCATGATGGCCGGTTCGGTGCTCGCCGCCTTCTCGTCCACGATCGTCCCGCTCATCGTCGCCAGGGCCCTCCAGGGGATGGCGATGGGCGTGATCCCGCTCGGCATCAGCATCCTGCGCGACGTGCTCCACGCGAAGCGCCTCGGCCCCGCGGTCGCGCTCGTGAGTGCCACGCTCGGTATCGGTGGTGCCGTCGGTCTGCCGATCTCCGCGGTGATCTCGCAGTACCTGGACTGGCATGTGCTGTTCTGGGTCGCGGGTGCCCTCGGCCTCATCGGCTTCGTCCTCGTCGCGCGTTTCGTCCCGGTGAGCACCCTCCGGAGCGAAGGCGGTTTCGACTGGATCGGCGCGATCGGTCTCGCCGCCGGCCTCGTCCCCATCCTCCTCGCCGTCTCGAAGGGCAACGAGTGGGGTTGGACGAGCGTCGGGACCCTCAGCTGCTTGATCGGCGGCGTCGTCGTGCTCCTGCTCTGGGGATGGTTCGAGGTACGGTCCGCCAGTCCGCTCGTCGACCTGCGGATCGCCGCCAGACGGACGGTGCTCTTCACGAACCTCGCATCCATCACGGTCGGTTTCGCCTTCTTCGGCAGCACGGTCGTCCTCCCGGGCATCCTCGAGGCGCCGGTCGGCACCGGGGTCGGTCTCGGGCAGAACATGCTCATCGCGAGCCTCTGCCTCATGCCCAGCGGTCTCATCATGTGGGCGATGTCGCCGGTCGCCGCTCGACTGACGGCGGCCAAGGGCGCCCGGTTGAGCCTGCTGATCGGCATCGCGATCATCGCGGTCGGCTACGCGATCGCGATCGGACTCATGACCGAGGTCTGGCACACCGTGCTCACGGCCACCGCGGTCGGCTTCGGGGTGGGGTTCGCCTACGCAGCCATGCCGACGCTCATCATGGGTGCCGTCCCACCCAGCGAGACGGCGGCCTCCAACGGACTCAACTCCGTCATGCGGACGCTCGGTTCCACGATCGCGAGTGCGGTGATCGGCGCCATCCTGGCCTCACAGGTCGTCACCGACGGCGCTGTCACGACACCCAGTGCGGACGCCTTCCGCCTGAGCTTCGCGATCTGCGCTGCAGCAGCCGTCGTCGGACTCGTCTGCACGATCCTGCTGCCGCGGCACCTGGCCAAGGACACCCGCTCCAGCCTCCACGAGGGCTGACGGGCGATCAGCCCACGATCCCGAGTGCGAACGGGAGGACCGGGCCGGACCCGGCGCGGCGGAGCGCGCGACCGGCGACGGTGAGCGTCCACCGACTGTCGGCGCGGTCGTCGACGAGCAGGACCGGTGCGCCCTCCAACGCTGCGAGCTGCGCCCGGAGTTCGGATCCGACGGTGAAGGCGTCCCAGACGCCGGCCAGGCGGTAGGCGCTGTTGCCGCCCGGACCACCGCGCGGGCCGTCGCCGACGAGGTCGAGCTCCGCGAGGTAGGGCAGTCGCCCGAGCGACGCGATGCCCCTCGCCACGGAGTCGACGAGCTGCGGACGCGACCGTGACGGCACACTGACCACGGCGGCCGGTCGTTGCGCCCACGGCCAATCCGCCAGGACGCGGACGCTCGCGTCGATGACGGCACGGGAGGCGGGAGCATCGGGTGCGCCCGCGGCGAAGAGTTCACGGAGGACACCGCCCCAGCCGAGGTCGGTGAGCCGAGCGAGCGCGCGCCCGGGTTCGAGGCGGTCGTCGAGCGCGATGCGCCCCTTCACCGCTGCGCCGTCCGCGGTGACGCCGAGGCGGTCGGCTCCCGTGGGCCACTGCGCCCGCGGTTCGAGCTCGACGCCGACCCGACCGAGTGCCTCCGAAGCGGAGACGGCCGCGGCGCTGTCGAGTTCGGTGGGGAACCACGGCCCGGCGCACCGGTCGCATCGGCCACAGGGCACCGCGCTCGCGTCGTCGAGCTCACGTTGCAGCACGAGCATCCGGCACTCGTCGCCGCGCTCGTAGGCCAGCATCGCCTGTTGCTCCGCCACCCTGGCCTCGGCGATCCGCCGGTACCGCTCCCGGTCGTAGACCCACGGCTGGCCGGTCGACACCCATCCCCCGGCCACCCGCTGGACCGCGCCGTCGACGTCGAGCACCTTGAGGAGCAGTTCGAGGGGTGTGCGGCGCAGGTTGACGAGCGCCTCGAGCGCGGGCGTGGACCGCGGCTGGCTGTCGAGTGCGTCGAGGACCGCGGTGGCCCGCGCTTCGTCCGGCATCGACGCGGTCGCGAAGTACTGCCAGATCTCCTCGTCCTCCGCTCCGGGCAGGAGCAGGACGTCTGCGTGCTCGGTGGCGCGGCCGGCGCGACCGACCTGCTGGTAGTACGCGACCGGCGAGGACGGAGCGCCGAGATGTACGACGAACCCGAGGTCCGGTTTGTCGAACCCCATGCCGAGCGCGCTCGTCGCGACCAGCGCCTTCAGGCGGTTCTCCTTGAGGAGCCGCTCGGACTCTTCGCGTTCGTCGGGATCGGTCCGGCCCGTATAGGCCCGGACCTCGTGACCGGCCTCGCGCAGCAGCCGCGCGGTGTCCTCTGCGGCGGACACCGTGAGCGTGTAGATGATGCCGGACCCGGTGAGCCCGCCGAGGTGGCTGAGCAGCCAGGTGAGGCGGTCCCGTGACTCCGGCAGCCGGAGCACGCCGAGCCGGAGGGACGCCCTCGCGAGCGAGCCACGGATGGTGAGCACCTCGGCTCCGTGGGAGCCTGCGGCGCCGGGTGCGGTGAGCTGCTCGGCGATGTCGCGGACGACGCGTGCGTTGGCCGTCGCGGTGGTCGCCAGGACCGGGACCTCGGCCGGGAGGCGTCCGATCAGTTCGGCGAGCCGCCGGTAGTCGGGTCGGAAGTCGTGTCCCCAGTCGGAGATGCAGTGCGCCTCGTCCACCACCAGCATGCCCGTCCGGGCCACGAGGGTCGGGAGCTGTTCATCGCGGAAGCGTGGATTGTTGAGCCGCTCGGGTGACACGAGTAGGACGTCGACCTCGTCGGCCTCCAGGCGCGCCCGGACGTCGTCCCATTCGTGCGCGTTCGCCGAGTTGATCGCCACCGCGCGCACGCCGGCACGCTCGGCGGCCGCCACCTGGTCGCGCATGAGCGCGAGCAACGGCGAGACCAACAGCGTCGGCCCGGCGCCCCGTCGGCGCAGAAGGGCGGTCGCGATGAAGTAGACGGCGGACTTGCCCCAACCGGTGCGCTGGACGACGAGCGCACGACGATGTTCGTCGACGAGCGCGAGGATCGCCTCGAGTTGACCGTCGTGGAACGTGGCCCCCGGAACGCCCGTGAGTGCGGCGAGCGCCGCCGTCGCCTCGGCGACCGATCCGGTGGGGGTCGGTTCGGGGTGGGCGGGGGTGGGCGCGCTGGGGTGGGACATGCGGCAAGTCTGTCAGGAGCTGCTGACGGTGGACTGCGCCGGCGTCTCGGAGGGGCGGTGTGCCGTCGGCTGGTCGGTTGTGGAGGAGCCGCTACCGACCGTCCGCAGCGGCGACGAGTTCGGCGATGACGAACTTGGTCTGCCCCATCATGCATTGCATGGCTCGCGCCGCGCGTTCCCGGTCGGGGTCGTTCTGCAGTTCGGCGAGGATGCCGGGCACGATCTGCCAGGACAGTCCCCAGCGGTCCTTGAGCCAGCCGCATTGGCTCGGGGCACCGCCGTCGGCGATGAGGGCGTCCCAGAGCCGGTCGATCTCGTCCTGGGTGTCGGCTCTGACGGAGAAGGAGAACGCCTCGGTGAACGAGAAGATGGGCCCGGCGTTCATCGCGCTGACGGGCAGTCCTTCGAGCTCGAACTCGACGACCATCGCCTGGCCCGCCGGCATGGGTCCGCCCTCCGGGTAGCGGCTCACCGAGGTGATCCGGGAGTCGGGGAACAGTGACACGTAGAAGGTCGCCGCCTCCTCGGCTTGCGAGTCGTACCAGAGGAACGGGGTGATGCGGTGCTCCATCATGTCGTGCTCCCTCTCAGCCCGGGCGTCGTCGCTCAGGCGCTCTTCTTGCGTTTCGTCGCGGTCGACGGCTTCGACGCCGCGGTATTGGCGGTAGCGGTCTTCGCGCTACTCGTCTTGGCGGTGCCCGTCTTCGCGGTACCGGTCTTCGCCGAGCTGCTCGTCGCGGCGGGCTTGGCGGTGCCGGACCGTTTCGCTCCACTCGCCGTCTTCGCGCCGGTCGTGCCGCGCTGCCGTTCGATGCTGCGTTGCAGCACCTCCATGAGGTCGATCGGCTCGGCGCCCGTGTCGTCGTCGGGTTCGGGCTGCTCGCCGAAGGTGGCGGCGGTGTCGAGGGCGTCGCCCTGCTCGAGTTTCGCGTCGATGAGCTTCCGGAGTTGTGCCTGGTATTCGTCGACGAACGCGTCCGGGCGGAAGCGGGACGAGAAGGACTCGACGAGCGCCTCCGACATCTCGAGTTCCTTGGCGGAGATGCGGACGCGTTCCTCGAGGGCCGGGAACCGCACCTCGCGGACCTCGTCCTCCCAGAGCAGTGTCTGCAGGAGGATGACGTCCTCGCGCACCCGGAGGGCGCCGAGACGCGTCTTCTGGCGGAGGGCGAACCGCACGATGGCCGTGCGGTCGGTCTCCTCGAGCGTCCGCCGGAGGAGGACGTAGGCCTTCGACGAGGAGGAGTCCGGTTCGAGGAAGTAGCTGCGGTCGAACATGATCGGGTCGAGGTCGTCGCTCGGCACGAACTCGACGACCTCGATCTCTCGGCTGCGTTCCTCGGGGAGTGACGCCAGGTCGTCGGCGGTGAGGACCACCGTCTGCTCGCCGTCCTGGTACGCCTTGTCGATGTGGTCGTAGGTGACGACCTTGCCGCAGACCTCACACTTGCGCTGGTACCGGATGCGCCCACCGTCGGCGTCGTGGACCTGGTGCAACGAGAGGTCGTGGTCCTCCGTGGCGCTGTACACCTTCACCGGGACGTTCACCAGGCCGAATGTGACCGCACCCTTCCAGATCGCGCGCATGACCGCTCCCGTCCGCCGGCGGATCCGCCCGCGCTGTCGTGGTGACCAGTAGACACCCGGAACATCGTCAAGGGCTAGCCCTTGACGCCCGTGGGCGGCAGGCTGATCGCCATGGCGAGGACGAGCGGTGGCGGCGCGCAGACGCAGTGGGTCGACGTCGACGGACGCCGGATCCAGCTCACCCATCTCGACAAGGTGCTGTACCCCGAGACCGGCACGACGAAGGCCGAGGTGCTCGCCTACTACGCCGCGGTCGCCGAACACCTCCTCCCGCACCTGGCCGATCGGCCGGTGACCAGGAAACGCTGGGTGCACGGCGTCGGGACGGCTGCGTCGCCGGAGTCGGGGTTCTTCCAGAAGGACCTGGGTGCCTCGGCTCCCGACTGGGTCCAGCGGCTCCCCATCGAGCACAGCGATCACACGAACGAGTACCCGATCGTCGACGATCTCGCGACACTCACGTGGCTGGCGCAGCTGGGTGCGCTCGAGCTGCACGTGCCGCAGTGGCGGTTCGACCGATCCGGCGAGCGCCGTCCGCCCGACCGTCTCGTCCTCGACCTCGATCCGGGTGAGGGGGTGTCCCTCGCCGAGTGCGCGGGGGTCGCGGGCCTGGCGCGGGCGGTGTTGGTGGACATGGGGTTGGATCCGGTTCCGCTCACGAGTGGGAGCAAGGGGATCCACCTGTACGCGGCGTTGGACGGTCGGCAGAGTTCCGCGGAGGTGTCGCTCGTGGCGCATGAGCTCGCGCGGGCGCTGGCCGCGGACGAGCCGGGCCTCGTGGTGAGCGAGATGTCGAAGCAGCGACGCACGGGGAGGGTCTTCGTCGACTGGAGTCAGAACAACGGGTCGAAGACGACGATCGCGCCGTTCTCGTTGCGGGGTCGGTCGCGGCCGACGGTGGCGGCTCCCCGCCGGTGGGAGGAGCTCGACGATCCCAGGCTGGCGCAGCTGGAGTTCCCTACGGTGCTCGAGCGTCTGGCGGACGGTGAGGACCCGTTGCGGGTGCTCGGCGACCCGCGTCCGTCGATCACGATCCGCCCGTCGGAGCACGAGGACCGGCTCGTGGAGTACCGGCGGAAGCGGGATGCGGAGCGGACGCCCGAGCCCGTCCCGGACGGACCGCCGACGCCTGCCGCTGCCGGGGCACCGCCCTCGTTCGTGATCCAGCGACACGAGGCCCGGAAACTCCACCATGACTTCCGACTCGAGCACGACGGCGTGCTGGTGTCATGGGCCCTGCCGAAGGGGGTGCCGACGGATCCGAGCAGCAACCACCTGGCGGTGCGCACGGAGGACCACCCCATCGAGTACGGCAGTTTCGAGGGCACGATCCCCGCTGGCGAGTACGGGGCCGGTGAGGTGACCATCTGGGACGCGGGCACCTACGAGCTGGAGAAGTGGCGCGACGACGAGGTCATCGGGACCCTGCACGGCCGGGCGGGAGGCGCGCTCGGCGGGCCGATGCGGTTCGCACTCATCCGGACCGCGGGCGGGACGGGACGGGAGGCGCCGTCGTGGCTCATCCACCGGATGCGGGCCCCGGGTGACCCGCCGGCTCCACCGGTCGCACGGCCTCGTGGGATCCCCACCCCCATGCTCGCGAGTGTCGCGGTACCCGGCGAGCTGGTCGACGACGGTTCCTGGGCGTTCGAGATGAAGTGGGACGGCATCCGTGCGATCGCGAGCGTCGACGGCTCGACGGGGCGGGTGCGGTTGTCGAGCCGGAACGGCAAGGACCTCACGGCGGCGTACCCGGAGGTGGTCGAGGAGCTCGCGGCGTCGCTCGCCGGCCGTGCGGTCGTCCTCGACGGCGAGATCGTGGCGTCGGGTCCTGACGGCCGTCCCGACTTCTCGCTGCTGCAGCGTCGGATGCAGCTCACCGCGGAGCGGGACGTCGAACGGGAGCGCCGTCGGACGCCGGTCCGGCTGCTGCTGTTCGACCTGCTCGCGCTGGACGACACGGATCGGACGGAGCTGCCCTACCGGGAGCGTCGCGAACTGCTCGAGCGGACGATCCGATCCGGGACCGTCGTCCAGGTGCCACCGACGATCGACGGCTCGCTCGACGATGCGCTCGAGGTGAGTCGGGGGTTGCGTTTGGAGGGGGTGATGGCGAAGGAGCTCGACGGACGCTACCGCCCGGGTCGGCGCAGCAGCACCTGGGTCAAGTTCAAGCACGAACGCATGGAGGAGGTCGTCGTGGCCGGCTGGCGTCCCGGTCGGGGCGGGCGCTCGGGTGGGATCGGGTCGCTCCTACTCGGGGTGCCGGGCTCGGACGGGTTGCTGCACTACGCGGGACGGGTCGGAAGCGGCTTCAGCGATCGGGAGTTGGCGGCGACCGCGCTCCGCTTCGAACGGCTGGGCCGGGCATCGACGGCCCTCGTGGGTGTCCCGCCGGCCGACGCGGCCGACGCCAACTGGGTGGAACCCGTCCTCATCGGGGAGGTCCGCTTCAGCGAGTGGACACCGGACGGACGGTTCAGGCACCCGGTCTGGCGTGGGTGGCGCCCCGATCGGACGGTGGACGACCTCGAAGCGCCGGACCGCGGACGCTGAGCCCGCGCATCGACCGCGGACGTCCCGTCAGGACAAGCGGCCGGATTCGGCGAGGAGGGCGAGGACGGCCGAGACCCGTGGGTTGCTCGAGGTGTCGTGCTCGATCCCGAGTGCGGCGTAGATCGCCGTGAGGTGGTTCTGGACGGACTTCTCCGCGATCCCGAGCCTGGTCGCGATCCCCGTGTTCGAACGACCGGTCGCGAGCAGCTGCAGGACGGCGTACTGCCGGTCGGTGAGCGACTCGAGACTCGATCCCGCCCTGGGCCGGGTCCGGTCGATGAGTTCGGGATCGAGCATCGTCTCGCCACGTGCGGAGACCCGGATGGCCTCGAGGAGGACCTCGCGCGTGAGCGACGAGGTCTTCGACAGGTAGCTCCACCCGTCGCGGACGTCCGCCGGCATCTCGAGCAGCATGTCCATGAGGTCGTAGGCGGACAGCAGGACGACACCGAGGCCGGGTTGCGCACGGCGGAGGGAGACGCCGAGGCTCACCCCGTTGCCGTCGGGCAGCTCGATGTCCATGGTCAGCACGTCCACCGTTCCCGGGAGGAACAGCCTGCGGGCCTCGGCGACCGTACCGGCACGCCCGACGAACTCAACGCCTGGCGCCCCGTCGAGCAGCTCGGCGAGCATGCCGCCGAGCAGCGGCTGATCCTCGATCACCCCGACACGCAGCGGCCTGGTGGTCGCGGCGTCCGTCGTCGCGTCACCGACCGTGGACAGCGCGGCGGGCGAGGGGTCGGAGTGCGACTGGTGGTGCATGTTCCGAGTATCCCGGATCGACCGGGGAACGACCGAGGGGGAAGCTCCCGACCGGCCGCACGTCGATGTCGGCGGTGGCGCGCACGGCAGGTCAGAATGGAGCCATGACCCAGGAGGCCCGGACCCCTCGCGCTGAGCGCTGGAGCGACAGCCGGGCGTTCATCACGGCCAGCGGCGCCATGGCCGCGGTCTTCGGACTCGCCGTGTCGTTCCAGAGCGTCTACATCTACACCTGGGTCGCCCCGGGCGGGACACGTGGCATGCTCGCCGAACGGGTCACCGCCAACCTCGTCTCGTTGAGCGCGGCGATCCTCGTGCTCGCACTCCTGCTGTGGTCGAGGTGGGGGCCGTCGCTCCACGAGTGGTGGCGCCCGAAGGTGCTCGCGGGTGTCCTCCTCGTGGCGATGCTGACGGGGCTGCTGCGAAGCGGACTCCAGCTCCTGCTGGGCGTGTACCGCGATCCGAGCCTGCAGACGGTCCTCGTCGAAGCCGGGACGACGACGCTCGCCCTGGCGGTCTGCGCGACGTTCGGGTTCAGCCTCAGTGCGGCCCGGCGACGCGCCCGCGAGGAGGAGCGAGCGCACGCCGATCAGCGACACCGGGCCGACCTCGCCCTCCAGTCCCTGCAGGGTGAGGAGCTGCGGGTGAAGCGGGAGGTCGCGGAAGGCCTGCACGGCACCCTGCAGCAGCACCTCGTCCTCATCAGCGCCCAGCTCGCATCCGTCACCACGGCACTCGAGCAGGGCGGCCCGGACGTCGCGTCGGAGGCGGCCCGGACCCTGAGGTCGCTCGGCGAGGAACTCCGCACCGTGCGCGAGCGCGACGTGCGGGAACTCAGCCGGCTCCTGTCGCCGCCGCTGCTCGAGGTCGGGATCGCCCCGAGCATCCGGGCGATCCTGCAACGGCTCCCCCCGTCGATCACCACCAGTCTCGACGTCTCGCCGGACTTCCGGCTCCTCGACGACCCGATCGACAACGTCTTCACGACCGCGGAGCGCGCGGTCGTCGTCCGCACGCTCGAGGAAGGCGTGACGAACGCGCTGACCCACGGGGCAGCCGACCGACTCGTCGTGGACCTCCGGGTCTCGTCACCCGCCACCGAGCGGCGAGGGACGATGGCGGGCGCCGTCGAGCTGCGCGTCGTCGACAACGGCTCCGGTCTCCGCGACGACGCCGAACCGTCCGGCGGCCTGCTGCAGCTGGATCGACGGGCCGGCGCGTTCGGCGGGTCCCTCAGGGTCGGCCCGGCACCCGACGACGAGACCGGCGGCACCGTCCTGACGCTGACGATGCCCTACCGTGCGCCGGCCATCCGCTGAGCCGGATCAGGCGGTCGAGGTCTCGGCGAGCAGTTCACGGACGCGAGGGACGACCGCGGACCCGTACAGACCGATGCTGTCCATGAGGTGCTCGTGCGACAGCGAACCGTTGCTGATCTTCAGATCCACGCGGGACAGCCCCAAGCCGTCGACCGCGGTCGCGACCTTCCGTGCGACCGTCTCGGGCGAACCGACGAACAGCGCACCCTCCGGGCCGGCCTCCTGCTCGAAGTGCCCGCGCGTCATCGGGCTCCAGCCCCGCTCGCGGCCGATCCGGTCCATCATCGCCCGGTAGTGCGGCCAGAGCTGCTCCTGCGCGAGCTCGTCGGTCTCGGCGATGTGGGCGGGCGAGTGCATGCCGACGGGCTGGGTCGGCAGCTGGAACTGCGCGAGTGCGCGGTGGTAGAGGTCGACGAAGGGGGCGAACCGCAGCGGCCCACCACCGATCACGGCCAGCATCATCGGCAGGCCGTACCGGGCGGTCCGCACGACCGACTCGGGGCTGCCGCCGACACCGACCCACGTCTTCAGCTTCCCGTGCTCCACCCGGGGGTAGACCGACTGCTCCCGGAGCGGCGCGCGCGTCTTGCCCGACCAGGTGACCGGTTCCTGCTCGAGGAGTGCGACGAACAGCTCGAGCTTCTCCTCGAAGAGCTCCTCGTACTGCGACAGCTCGTACCCGAAGAGCGGGAACGACTCGGTGAAGGATCCGCGGCCCAGGATGGCCTCGGCCCGCCCTCCGGAGATGCCGTCGAGCGTCGCGAACCGCTGGTAGACCCGAACCGGGTCGTCGGAGCTCAGCACCGTGACCGCGGAACCGAGATGGATGCGCTCGGTGCGGGCCGCGATCGCCGCCAGCACGACCTCGGGTGACGAGACCGCGAAGTCCTCGCGGTGGTGCTCCCCCACGCCGATGAAGTCGAGGCCGACCGCCTCAGCGTGGACGCCCTGCTCCACGACGTTGCGCAGGACCTGCGCCTGGGACAGTGGCGCGCCGTCGGCGTCGACCGTGACGTCACCGAAGGTGTCGATGCCGAACTCGAGGGGTGTGGTCATGGGGTTCTCCAACGTCGTGTGGCTCGCCGCGAGCTGTCACGGCGATTGTATGTGTTTGCATACATATCGGTGAACCCCGTCACTGCGACGGGTATTCCCGATCCACCCAGGGTGGCAGAACCGGACGCCGGCTGGGAGCGCCTTCTCAGCCGTCCCTGGCAAGCTGGAAGACCCGCACCCCGAGCCTTGGAGCCCCTGTGTCGCCGCGCCGCCTCTTCCGCCTGATCGCGATCGCCGAGGCGATCACCTGGACCCTGCTCATCATCGGGATGATCCTCAAGTACGTCACGAAGACGACCGACCTCGGCGTGAGCATCGGTGGCGCGCTGCACGGCTTCGTGTTCCTCGTGTACGGCGCGACGGTCCTGCTCATCGGGATCAACCAGCGCTGGCCCATCGGCACGATCCTCGTGGGCCTCGTGAGCGCCGTCGTCCCGTACGCGACCATCCCCTTCGACCTCTGGGCGGACCGCACCGGCCGACTCGACGGGGCGTGGCGCCGCGAGGCGGGCGCCGACCCGCGCGACCAGCGCGTGCTCGACCGCCTGACGCGCTGGCTCGTCCGACACCCGATCCTGCTCGTGGTCGTCGGCGGCCTCGTGGTCGTCGCCGTCTTCACGGCCCTGCTCGTCGTCGGGCCGCCGGTCCCGAAGGGCTGATCGTCAGGGTCTCTGCGGACCGCCGGGGCCAACCTCTACGCTCAGCCGAGCAGCTCGACCAGATCCCGCGTGATCTCGGAGCGGGCCTCATCGGTGGAGATCGTCGCCGTACCGTCGCCGGGCTGCACCCCGTAGTCACCGAAGCTCGCGTGGTTCGCCCCCTCGATCTCGATCATCGTCGCGTCAGCGGGCAACCGGACGCGCGCGTCGGCGACCTTCTCCGGGGTACTCAGTCCGTCGTCGCTCCCCGCGAGGCTCAGCACCTCGAGGGAGGAGCCGGAGAGGTCGTTCGCGCAGTAACTCCCGAACAGGACGAGACCCGTCACTGCGGGATCCTCCGCGAGCTGGCAGGCTCGCACCCCACCGAGTGAGTGGCCACCGACGAACCAGGTGTCGACGTCCGGGGCGGCGGCGGTGAACGTCTCCAGCGGCCGTTGGTCGAAGAACGCCAGGTTGAGCGTCGGCTTCGTGATGACCACGGTCACGCCGGCCTCCTCGACGACGCCGGACAGCTTGTACAGGTAGGCGTACGGGTCGACCTTCGCCCCGGGGATGAAGACGAGACCGGTACCGGAGGCAGGACGCTCGGCGTCCGCGGTCGGGGCGAGGACCACGGCGTCGCCGACGTCGGTGACGGAGACCGCGGGGTCCTCCCACACCGCGAGTGCGGCGGGACGGGTGCCCTGCATGACGATCTGGGTCCAGACGACGAACCCGAGGACGACGACGAGCACCGCACAGAGGATTCCGATGAGGATCGGCTTCAGCCGCCCCGCCCGCCGTAGTCGGCCAGGGTTCTCGGTCACATCGCTCATGTCGTTCCTCCACGCTCGGCGCCCCGCGAGGATCACGGCGGACCGGCTCCCTCCAGTATCCCAAACCCGGCCCGGCGCGCGTCGGTCGCGAGCCACGCTGCTGCCCGCTGGCTGCCCGAGTCCCGGTCGTGCTGTCAGGCGATCGGCCTATGCTCGACGGGTGACCACCACTCGCACGAAGCACCCCACCGGGCCGTCGATGACGATCGGCCTCATCACGCACCCGACGAAGAACATCGACGACTCCGTCCGCATCCTCCGCTCATGGCAGCTCGAACACGGCGCGCGCCTCGTCGGACTCCGCGCCGAGGCCAACCGGCTCGGCGACGACGTCGAACTGCTCGACGAGGACGCCTTCGCGTCGTCGGTCGACGTCGCCGTGGCGATGGGCGGCGACGGCACGATGCTCGGGGCGATGCGGCTGCTCGCTGGCCGGTCCGCACCGGTGCTCGGCGTCAACTACGGCAACGTCGGCTTCCTCGTGGAGGTCGAACCGGCCGCACTCGCGGAGGCGCTCCAACGGGTCAGCGACAACGAGTTCTCCCTCGAACCGCACCACGGCCTCGAGGTGACGATCACCACCGGCGAGCAGGTCGCCCATCTCCTCGCCTTCAACGACGTCTCCATCGCCCGGCGCCCGGGAACCGGCGTGGTCATGGCCGACCTCGCCGTGGACGGCACCGCCTACGGGTACTTCAAAGCCGATGCGATCGTGATCGCCACCCCGACCGGATCGACCGCCTACAACTACGCGGCCGGCGGACCGGTGCTCTCCCCCGCCGTCGCCGCCACCGTCGTGACGCCGGTCGCCCCGATGTCGGGCATCGACCGCTCCTTCATCCTCGGGCCGGCGGAGCGCCTGCAGTTCTCGATCGGGACGGCGACCAAGCAGGCCGCCGTCGAGATCGACGGCCAGGTCCTCGCCGATGTTGCAAGCGGCGCGGTCGTGACCGTCCGGCTCGTGCGCGACGCAGCCAACGTCGTCCGTCTCGACCCGAGCCGGCACTCGCGCAAGGGCCGGATGAAACTCAGCCTGCTCGACCTCCCGTTGCGGCGCGATCAGCTGCTCGACCTCGTTCCACCGGACATCCGCGCGCGCGTCGAGCGTCCGTCGCGGGTCCGCCGGACGCGGAGCAAGCCGGCCGACCCCTCGCACTGAGTCCCGCGCCCGCCCGCAGCGCGGCGCCGGGGCGGGGCGGGCGTCACGACGTCGGCAGGACGACCCCGATCGGTTCGCGCTTCTCCGCCTGGAAGCGGTCCTCCGTGCGTCCGTAAGCCCAGTACCCGGACAGAGAGAGCTGGGAGCGGTCGAGCCCTCGTTGAGTGAGGAACACCTCGCGCAACGCCTTCATCGACTCCCGCTCGCCATGGGCGAAGACCTGCACGCGTCCGTCGGGCCACGGGTGTCCGCTGATGGCGGTCGCGAGGAGCGCGGCCGTCGATTCATCGCGGGCCGCACGGCCGACCCAGATCAGCTGCACCCCGGCCGGGTGGTCGAGGTCGACGAGGTCGTCCCGGCCACCGATCTCGAGGAACGCGAGCCCTTTCGCGTCCGCCGGGAGCGCCTCGAGGGCGGCGGCGATCGCGGGGATCGCCGACTCGTCGCCCGCGAAGAGGTGCCAGTCGGCGGTCGGGTCGGGTCGGTAGGCACCGCCGGGTCCGGCGAGCACGACGCGGTCTCCCGGCTGCGCGGCAGCGGCCCATGGGCCGGCGATCCCCTCATCGCCGTGCACCACGAAGTCGATGTCCATGGTGCCCGCCGCCTGGTCCACGCGTCGCACGGTGTAGGTGCGGGTGACCGGGAGGTCGGCGGGTGCCAGCGTCTCGCGGAGCGCCGCGAGGTCGTACGGCGGCTCGAGGCCGAGTTCGGGCTTGGCGAAGGAGATCTTCACGTAGCTGTCGGTGGCGTCCTTGGGCTGGAAGTCGGCGAAGCCGGGACCGCCGAGGGTGAGGCGCACGAGGTGCGGTGTGACCCAGGAACTGCGGACCACCTCGAGGATGATCTGTGGACGTGGGGCTCGAGGTCGCGGTGTCGTCGTCATGATTGTCTCCATTCTGCCGCCCATCGGACGGTCTCGGCATCCCCGATCCCGCTGTCATACTTGAGGGATGGCTACGACCGCAGGCTGGTACCCGCACCCCGACGACCCGACGAAGGAACTCCACTTCGACGGCGAGACCTGGGGCGACTCGAGGGTGCTGCGGTTCCAGCGGGACAAGCCCTCGCAGGCCGACGCCGCGGGCTGGTACCCGCACCCGACCGACGAGGAACGCCAGGTCCACTTCGACGGACGAGCGTGGACGGACACTCGGGTGTTGCAGCTCAGCGGCGGCGCTTCCGGTGATGGTGGGCAGGCGCCGGTCTACGTGTCGCCCGCAGAACTGCCGGCACCGGAACGCGAGAGCCGCGTCTGGACGATCACCAAGGCCGCCCTGTCGTTCGGGCCCATCGTCGCCATCGCGGTCGTCGGCGTGCTGGCGATCGTGAGCGGCAACACCGGGGGCTGAAGGCACCCTCCACAACGACGAAGAGCGCCCCGCCGAACCGGCGGGGCGCTCTTCGTATTCACGGGTCCTACTTGGCTGCGACGGCCTCGGGGGTCGCGATCGACGAGGCGAGCACCTCGTCGAGGCCCGCGGACGCCTCTTCGTCGGTCATCGACTGCGCGAGCGCGAGTTCGGAGACGAGCACCTGGCGCGCCTTCTGGAGCATGCGCTTCTCGCCGGCCGACACGCCGCTGTCCTGGTCGCGACGCCACAGGTCGCGGACGACCTCGCCGACGCGGTGGACGTTACCACTGGCCATCTTCTCCTGGTTGGCCTTGTACCGACGCGACCAGTTGCCGGGCTCCTCGACGAACGGCTCGCGGAGCACGCCGTAGACGGCCTGGACGCCGTCGTGGTCGATGACGTCGCGCACACCGACGAGGTCGGCGTTCGCGATCGGCAGCTTGATGGTGAGCTCGGACGTGTGCACGCGAAGCGTCATGACGTCCTGCTCGACACCCTTGATCGTCACCTTCGACAACTCGGTGATGGTGACCGCTCCGTGGTGCGGGTAGACCAGGGTCTCTCCAACGATGAACTGCATGGTTCCTCTTCTCTTCTCAGGTCGTCACCGGTACTCGCGCACCGGCGTCGTCGTGCTCCGGCGGTTCAGCGGCCGGATGGTTCGGGGATCGGTGGTGGCGGTGACGCGCCGACGGGTCGTTCGTCGAGCAGCCAGGCGGGCAGCAGGGCGACCAGGGCTTCGACCAGTTCGTCGTCCGAGACGTCGATGCGTCCGCGGCGCCAGCCGTCGACGAGGGAGAGCGTGCCACCGGCGACATAGGCGGAGACCAGGCCCGCCGGGATGCCGGCCGGGACCTCGGTGCGCTCGAGCAGCGATCCGATGAGGTGGTCGGCGTGCTCGCCGACGAGGTCGTCGAACGCGCTGCGGGCGACGGGGAGCTCGAGCACGCTCGAATAGAGCGGTGCGTCTTCGAGGAGCTGGGCGACGAGCCGTCGGTAGGCTTCGCGGGCGCGCTCGGCGCTACCCAGCGACTCCCCCGCGGGACGCACCGAGACACCGGACGCGGCAAGGCCGGCGAACTGCACGCGCAGGTAAGCCGCGGTGAGGTCGTCGAGGCTGGAGAAGTGGGCGTAGAACGAGCTGCGGCTGATGCCGGCGACCCGGACGATGTCGCCGACGGACACGCGTTCCGGCCGGCCGGCGAGAATGGTGGCGACGGCGTCGAAGATCGTCTGCCTGGTGCGCTCGGCACGTGGGTCGCCCGTCACTCGGAGGACGGGAGCGAAGCGCTCGACGCGCGACGGCGGAGCGGGACGTTCAGTGGTGGACTGCTCGACACCGAGGGCGGGAACTCCTGATGTGCGAGGCATTCCCACCAGTGTACCACGACTTCTCGGACAGCTGTCCGAGACAGGTGTCGGCTCGGGGACCGAAGCGGTGCGGACAGACGCCTCCCGGTCACTGAGCTTGTCGAAGTGCCCACGAGGAACCCTTCGACAGGCTCAGGGACCGAAACGTTCACGGTGAACTTCTTCCGGTCACTGAGCTTGTCGAAGTGCCCACGAGAACCCTTCGACAGGCTCAGAGGCCGGAAACGGTCAGAACGGTGCGGGATCCGGTTCGGTCCGATACTGCTTCCCGTCGGGTGTCGTCCATTCGAGTACCCCGCCGGGCCCGTGGTCGAGGTTCCACCCGGGGAGGTGCTTCATCCGGTGGTGATGTCGGCAGAGGCAGGCGAGGTTGCCGACATCTGTTGTGCCGCCGTCGTCCCACGCGACCGAATGGTCGAGGTCGCAGGCCCGGGCGCGCCTCCCGCAACCGGGTGCCCGACAGGTGCCGTCCCGAAGCCGCACTGCCCGTTGGAGGTCGGCGGGAACCCGGTACTGATTCCGCCCAACCGACAAGACCGCACCCGTCTCTGGCTGGACGAGGATCCGGGTGAAGCTGGGCGCGTTCACCGCGAGCCGGGCGGCGGTCTCGGGATCGATCGGGCCGTAGCCGTCCAGCATGGCCGGTGCGTCGCTGACGCCGGCCATGCTCAGCGCCGGGACGGTGATCTGCACGGTCGGCTTGATGTGCTCCTGGACCTCGATGGGGTGCGGGAGCACCGGGCTCGACGCCACGTCTTCCGGCGTGAAACCGGTGAGCGCGAGTGCTGCCAGGGCGTCTGCCTGCAGCTGCGCGCAGGTGCGAGTGTCACCCGCAGCGCGCGACTCCGCTGCCGCCGCCTCGATCCGCTCGATGATGCCCTGCGCGATGGGTGCCGTGGTGAAGAGATGCACCCAGGCCATGCCGTCGGCGGCGGGCTCGAACTCGACGCGGCGGTCGGCCTCAGAGCGGGTTGCGCGCGCGGTGATCGATTCGGGGTGCAGGCGCTCCCGGAGCACGCGGGCGCTCGTGCGGAGGCCAGCGACAGTGGTGCGCTCGGCGACGACGAGAACCTGTTCGAGGAACACCGCCCGCCCAGCAGCAGGGATGTCGCTGAGCTGGTCGGTGATCACCTGCGCATGCCGCACCGAGATACGGCCTGCCTCCAGCGACTCGAGCACGGCCGGCGCTTCGTTGACGAGACGTTCGGCGTCGTTCGTCGCACGCTGGATCGTCCGTTCCGGTATTCGGGTCGCCATCGCGAGTGCTGCACAGGTCGACCGACGGGAGAGGGCCTGGCGTTCGGCCGGCGGGAAGATCGCCGGGACCATGGCATCCGCGAACGCGTCCGCGTAGGCGGCGGAGCGGGCCAGGAGACGCGCCTTGCGTGCGTCGAGGACGGCCTGTTGCCGGTGGATCTCCGCCCACTCGTCCGAGAACTCCGCCAGCTGCGCGGCGTATTCGTCGCCGACGCGGGTCGCGGTGAGGGTGGTCTCGGTCATGGAACAAGTCCAGCATGGACCACTGACATTCCAGATGCTGAGTCGTGACGGTTGGGGAAGTTCCTCGTGCGCCCTTCGACAAGCTCAGGGACCGAAAGAGAGATACGGGCTTCGCGGGGTCTCTGGCGCGCCCTTCGACAGGCTCAGGGACCGGAGAGGGGGCTCGGCGAACGGAGTGAATGCGAGTGCACCTCTCCCGGTCACTGAGCCTGTCGAAGTGCCTACGCGAGCCCTTCGACAAGCTCAGGGACCGGGAGAAGATCACCGGAACGGGAGGTCCCTCGCCGGGCTTGTTCAGGTGGAAGTGTTCCCCGGCTACGCGGCTGCCGGGGCGGCGATGTTCACCAGCCAGGTGATCCCGAAGCGGTCCTGCACCATGCCGAAGGAGTCGCCCCAGGGGGCCACGCTCAGCGGCTGCTGGACGGTGCCGCCATCCGAGAGCCGCTCGAAGTACTCGCGCAGTTGGGTCTCGTCGGTGTCCGACCCGCTCAGCGACATCGAGAAGTTGCTGCCCTCGCGGTCGTCCATGTGCTTCGGCGTGTCCGATCCCATGAAGACGACCCCGGCATCGCCGGTCAGCTGGGAGTGCATCACCAGATCGACCTCGTCCGGCTCGACCGCGGCGCCGAAGTCGCCGAACGTCGACACCGTCAGTTCGCCACCGAAGACCCCCTGATAGAACTCCATCGCTTCACGGGCTGTCCCGCGGAAGCCGAGGTACGGGTTGAGCGTCGTCATGATCGTCCCTTTCGCCTGGGCGGGCGCATCGTCGCGCTCGTCTCGCGATCATTCTCACGCTCCGGCGTCGCATGCGCGAGCACGTTCTGGTGTCTCCGTCACGAGGGGCCGGGACGCCCACGGCTACTAGGCTCGTCTGGTGCCCTCGCAACCCCAGCCCCTCCGCATCGCGATGATCTCGCTCCACACCAGTCCCGGTGACGAGCCGGGTTCCGGTGACGCCGGCGGGATGAACGTCGTGGTCCGTCATCAGGCCGTCGCGATGGGCGCAGCGGGCCACGAGGTCGACGTCATCACCCGGCGTTCTTCGGCCGACCAGCCGTCCGCCGCATCCCTCGCCCCCGGCGTGACCCTGCGCTTCCTCGACGCCGGTCCCGCCGAGCCGGTCGCGAAGGGTCGGCATGAGGAGTTCGTCGAGGACTTCCGCTCCGAACTCGCCCGACTGCCGCGATACGACGTCCTGCACGCCCACCACTGGTTCTCCGGCATGGCCGCACTCCCCCTCGCGCGGGAGCTGGGGATCCCGCACGTGCAGAGCTTCCACAGCATCGCCGCCGAGTCCACCACGCCGCTCTCGCACGGCGAGCGCGCCGAGTCCCCCGGGCGCCTGGCCGGCGAGGCACGGCTCGCCGCGGAGTCGGACGCGGTCGTCGCGATCAGTGCAGCCGAGGCCGACACCGCGATCACCCGGCTCGGAGCCCGCGCCGATCGGGTGTCGATCGTGCCACCCGGGGTCGACGGGACGCTGTTCCATCCGCTCGACGGCACCCGGTCCGGTCGTCCGACCGCGGTGGTCGCCGGTCGCCTCCACCCGCTGAAGGGCTTCGACCTCGCCATCGAGACCATCGCAGCGGTCGCGCCCGAGCTCCGCCCCGAACTCGTCATCGCCGGTGACGTCTCGGTCGACTACGACCGCTACGCCGAGGAACTCGCCGCGCTCGCCCACGACCTCGGTGTCGCCGACGACGTCCGCTTCGTCGGGCCGCAGTCGCGCGTCGGGCTCGCCACGCTGTTCCGCGAGAGCACGCTCGTGCTCGTCCCCTCCCACTCGGAGACGTACGGTCTCGTCGCGCTGGAAGCCGCGGCGAGCGGTGTGCCCACCGTCGTGGCCGCCTCGGGCGGCTTGCGGGAGGCCGTCGTCGACGGTGAGACGGGCATCGTCATCGACTCCCGCGACCCGCAGGTCTGGGGTGCTGCGGTCGCGTCCATCCTCGGCGACCCGGGGCGGCTCGCGCAGCTCGGCTCGGCAGCGCGACGTCGGGCGGAGCGGTTCGACTGGCAGCGCTCGGGAGACGCCCTCGTCGACGTCTACCGTCCCTTGCTCGACACCACTCCGGCCGTCGTCACCGCTCCGGCGACCTCGGCCTCGTGAACCGCGGACTCCTCCCGCTCGTCGACAGCGGGCGCACCGTCCTGTTCGCACACGCTCACCCCGACGACGAGACGCTCGCCTCGGGTGCCCTCATCGCCGAGCTCGTGGACCACGGTGCTCGCGTCGTCCTCGTGACGGCCACGCGAGGCGAGCGCGGCGAGGTCGTCGACGGCCCGCTCCGGTCTCTCGCCGGCACCGCTGCACTCGCGTCCCACCGTGAGTCGGAGCTCGCCGCCGCCTGCCGGACGCTCGGCGTAGCCGAGCAGTTCTGGTTGGGCACGAGTCCGGCGGCCCGGCCGGGGACGTCGACGCGATACGTTGACTCGGGCATGCGGTGGGTGCGCGAGGGACTCGCCGGCCCCGCTGACGACGTCTCCCCCGGCGCGTTCTCACTCGCGCCGCTCGACGACGTCGCCGACGACCTCGTCGCGCTCATCGGACACGTCTCGCCGGACCTGGTCATCAGCTACGACCACGGTGGCGGGTACGGGCACCCGGACCATCTCCGGATGCACGAGGCCGCGATCATCGCGGCACGGAGGAGCGGGGTGCCGTTCGCGGAACTCGTGCACCACCGCACCGACCTCGAGCCGGTGGGCGACGACGCCGTGTGGTTCCCACTCGAGCACCGCCTCCCGGTCGTCGCCGCGGCACTCGCGGAACACGCCAGCCAGCTGACGGTCGACGGCGAGCAACTCGTCCACTCCGGTGGTCAGCGCGAGGACATCACCACCTCGGTGGGCCTGCGACTCCGGTCCCGCTAAGCGGTCGCTGACTGGTTCCGGTGCTCCCGTGGCATGCGGGCCGCGAGCACGGGGACGAGCAGCATGAGCACGACCGCGGAACCGAAGGCCGCGGGGAACGAGAAGGCGTCGAGCAGTGCGCCGGCGACCAGCGGGCCGACGATGGCGCCGAGGTCGGACGTCGCCTGGAACACCGCGACGGCCCGGCCTCCCCGACCACCCGCGGCGTCTCCGACGGCAGCCGCCGGAGCGGTCCCGAGGAAGGCCGCCGCGACACCGTAGACGCACAGGGCGACGACCAGCAGCCAGAGCTCGCCGACGAACGGCATGGCGAGCAGCGCCGCCGCCGCGACCGGGAACGCGACGAGCATCGCGGGTCGCCGTCCGACGGTGTCGACGAAGCGGCCGGCGGGACCGAGCGCGAGCGTCTGCGCGACAGCGGCGATCGCGAAGGCGATCCCGGTCCAGGCGGCCTCCTCATGGAGCGCCTCCACGACGAGGACCGGCACGAGTGCGCCACGGACGCCCATCGACGCCCACCCGTTCGCGAAGTTCGCGAGGAGCGCCGCCTGGTACCGGCGATCGGCGAGGACGGTGCGGAAGGGCTCGGCCTGCGTGGCGGTCTCGATTGGCGCGGCGATCCGACTGCCGCGCAGCATCACGAGTCCGAGGAGGCCGGCGACCGCGAGGGTCCCGGCGTAGAAGAAGAAGGGTGCCGTGAGCGAGATGGTCGCGAGCAGGCCACCGACGGCCGGCCCGGCCATACCGCCGACGAGGAACCCGCCCTGGTAGAACCCGACCGCCCGTCCACGACGGTGCGGTGGGGTGGTGCGCAGCAGCAGCGTCATCGCGGCGACGGAGAACATCGCCGACCCGATCCCTCCGACCCCGCGGAGCAGGAGCAGCTGCGGATAGTCCGCCGCGAGCCCGACGAGCGCGCTCGACACCGCGACGATCCCGATGCCGGTGGCCAACACCACCCGCTCACCGATCCGGTCGACGAGCGCACCCACGAACGGGTTCGCGATGAGCCGCATGAGCGCGAAGACCGAAACGACCGCCCCGACCTCGAGGTAACCGACGCCGAAACTGCGCACGTACACGGGCAGGACCGGGATCACGACACCGAACCCGAGCATCACGAAGAACGCGACACCGCCGAGGACGAGGACCTCGCGGCCAAGAGGCTCACGAGGAACGGCTCCCGCTCCGCCTGGACGACGGAACGGGAGCCGGATCATGCTCTCAGGGTATCGGTGCGATCAGCCGATCGTCGCCGTGTCGATGACGAAGCGGTAGCGGACGTCGCTGCGGACCACGCGGTCGTAGGCGCCCTCGACCTCGTCGGCACCGATGAGCTCGATCTGCGAGCCGATGCCGTGCTCGGCGCAGAAGTCGAGCATCTCCTGCGTCTCGCGGATGCCGCCGATGTTCGAGCCCGCGAGCGAGCGGCGGCCACCGACGAGCGAGAACACCCGGAACTGCTGCGTGTTCTCGGGCAGTCCGACGAAGACCATCGAGCCGTTGAGCTTGAGGGTCGACAGGTAGGCGTCGATGTCGAGGTCGGCGGAGACCGTGTTGATGATGAGGTCGAAGCGTCCGCGGAGCGACTTCAGGGTGCCCTCTTCACCGGTCGCGTAGTAGTGGTCGGCCCCGAAGCGCTTGCCGTCCTCCTCCTTCGAGGTCGTCTGGCTGAGCACGGTCACCTCTGCACCGAGGGCGTGGGCGATCTTGACGCCCATGTGACCGAGGCCACCCATCCCGACGATGGCGACCTGCTTGCCGGGACCGGCGCCCCAGTGCTTCAACGGCGAGTAGGTGGTGATGCCGGCGCACAGCAGGGGTGCCGCGACGTCGAGCTCGATGCCCTCGGGGATGCTCAGCACATAGTTCTCGTCGGCGACGATCTGCTTGCTGTAGCCGCCGTACGTGGGCTCGCCGTCGTACTCACGGCCGTTGTAGGTGGCGACGTTGCCCTTCAGGCAGAACTGCTCCTCGCCGGCGAGGCAGTTCTCGCACTCGCGGCAGGAGTCGACGAAGCAGCCGATGCCGACGCGGTCGCCGACCTGGTGCTTGGTGACCGCGTCGCCGACCTCGGTGACGATGCCGGCGATCTCATGGCCGGGGACCATCGGGAAGATGGCCTTGCCCCATTCCTCGCGGGCCTGGTGGATGTCGCTGTGGCAGATGCCGGCGTAGTGGACGTCGATGACGACGTCGTTGGCGCGCGGCGCACGGCGCTCGATGGTGCCGACCTCGAAAGGCGCGTCGGCGGTGGGCTTGATGATGGCGGCGACGGTGGTCATAGGACTCCTCGGGCTGGGGGTGTTGGGGGTGCCGTGGGGCGGGATGCACGCGCCGGACAGCACGTTCGACGCTAGCAGCCCACTCCACCGGACGAACCCCCAAGGGACGATCACCCGAGCTGTGCTACGAGCGGCGCGGAGGTGTGAATCCCTGCAGAGTTGCTTGGCAGTTCCCGCAGAGGATCGGCCTCAGGGTGGCATCCTGCCGCGAACCCGAGCAAGGTGGGGAACTCGTATTCGCGAACGGAACGGAGAACACACATGCTCACCCTGACCGAGAACGCCGGCCGAGTCGTCAAGACCCTCGCCGAGAACGCACCACTCACCCCGGGACTGGTCGTCCCGGACGACGCGTCGTCGCTCACGCACGGCGCCGGACTGCGCATCAGCAGCAGCTCCGACGACAACAACTTCGAAGTCACCATGACGGCGACACCGCACGAGGCCGACCAGGTCATCGAGAGCGCCGGAGCGACCGTCTTCCTCGAGGAGTCCGCAGCCGTCGCCCTGAGCGACGCGGTCCTCGACGCGCAGATCGACGAGCAGGGCGGCGTCCGCTTCGCCCTCGGCAAGGCCGAATAGCGCCCTGATTCAGCAGAACGCCCGGTGATCCACGATCACCGGGCGTTCGTGCGTCCGGGTGGGCTCAGTCCTCGGAGTGTCTGGCGCGACTCGGCTGCACCCGCGGCGGCTCGCCCGGCATCTTCGGGAAGTCGGGAGGGAACGGGAGCTCCCCCAGTCCCTGCTCGAGGTCCCGCTCCCACCACTGCAGGAGGACGTCGATGCGCCCGGCGGTGTCGTGCATGCCGGCCCACGGGTCTCCGGTCGTCCGGAGTCGCTCCGGGACGGTCCGCACGGTGAAGGCGCCCGGATCGATCTCGGGGAGTTCGTCCCAGGTCACGGGGCACGAGACGGTCGCCGAGGCCAGCGCACGCGGGCTGTAGGCGCCGGCCATCGTCCGGTCGCGGTTCGCCTGGTTGTAGTCGACGAAGATGCGTTCACCGCGCTCCTCCTTCCACCACGAGGTCGTGACGCGGTCGGGATCCCGTCGCTCCAGTTCCCGAGCCGCCGCGATCACGGCGTGCCTGACGTCGAGGAACTCGCGCTCCGGCACGATGGGCGCGAACACGTGGACACCTCGGTTGCCGGAGGTCTTCACGAACGCCGTCAGTCCGACCTCCGTCAGCAGCTCCCGCAGTGAGCCCGCAACGCGCACGGCGTCGGCGAAGTCGGTTCCCGGCTGCGGGTCGAGGTCGATCCGCAGTTCGTCGGGGTGGTCGGTGTCCGATGCCCGTGACGGCCACGGGTGGAACACGACCGTGTTCATCTGCGCAGCCCAGACGACCGCAGCCGCCTCGTCGAGGACGAGTTGCGGATGCCGCCGGCCACTCGGATACACGACGTCGACCGCCCGGACGTACTCGGGTGCTCCTTTCGGCGGGTTCTTCGAGAAGAACCACTCACCGTCCACACCGCCCGGGAACCGCTGGAGGGACACCGGCCGGTCGCCGTTGGCGGCGAGGAAGGCCGGCGCGACCTCGATGAGGTATTCCGCGAGCTCCCGCTTCGTGACACCGGACTCCTCCCAGAGCACGCGGTCGGGACTGGAGAGACGCACCTCGCGGTCGCCGTGCGGTCCGGGGACGGTGAGGACAATCGCGGTGCTGGCCATGTCGGACACCGTACGCCGACGGCACCCTGCTGTCAGGAGGCTTGCGCTCGACGAGGCAGGGCCGTCCCGCTCAGCCCAGGTGGACGGCCTGCTGGTCGCCCGAGGGCAGGAGGTCCTCCTTGCGACCGCGGATGCAGACGATGGCGATGACGCTCGCGATCACGAGGCCGACCGCAGCCGCGATGAACGCCGCCGAGTAGCCCTGGGTGAACGCCACGAGCTGCGACGCCTGATCGGTGACCGTCGCCTGGTCGGTGACACTCGCGTAGACCGTGGTGAAGACCGACAGGCCGATCGACCCACCGATCTGCATGGAGGCGTTCGCCGTGGCGGAGGCCGCACCGGCGTCGTGCGGCGCGACGCCCGTCAGCGCGAGGTTCTGCATCGGGACGAAGATCATCGCCATGCCGATCCCGAGCACGAGGAGCGCAGGCAGCACCTGGACGAAGTAGTCGCCGTCCGCCGTGATGCGGCTGAGGTACACGAGGGCGGCCGCCGCGATGAGCGGACCGACGATGAGCAGCGGGCGCGGGCCGATGGCCGGCAGGAGCTTCGTGGCGATCGGGGCGACGATCATGATCGCGACGGTCATCGGGAGGGTCGCGATGCCGGCCTCGAGCGGCGGGAAGCCGAGCACGATCTGCAGGTGGAACGTCAGGTAGAGCAGGGCCCCGATCATGACGCTGCCGACGATCATCTGCATGAGGAAGGCACCGCCGCGGACCCGGTCCGCCACGATGCGCAGCGGGAGCAGGGGCTGCGCGACGCGCATCTCGATGAAGACGAAGAGGGAGAGGAGTCCCGCACCGAGCGCGAGGAACCCGATGGTGTCGGCGCTCCCCCAGCCGCCCTCGGCCAGCGTGAAGCCGTAGACGAGGGAACCGAGGCCCAGGATGACCGTGATCGCGCCGAGCCAGTCGTAGCGGTTGTCGCCCTCGGCCTTGCTCTCGGTCACGAGGATGAGGCCGGCGATGAGTCCGACGATCACGAACGGTACGTTGACGAGGAGACACCAGCGCCAGTCGACGAACTCGGTGAGCACGCCGCCGAGGATCAGGCCGACGGCCGCTCCCGCACCGGCGACGGTGCCGAAGACGGCGAAGGCCGTGTTGCGGTCGCGTCCGTGGGAGAAGGTGACGGTGAGGAGCGCGAGTGCGGCAGGTGCCATGAGCGCTGCGAACACGCCCTGCAGACCGCGGGCGACGATGAGCTCGGTCCCGCTCTGGGCGAACCCACCGAAGGCCGATGCGGCGCCGAAGCCGACCATGCCGACCAGGTAGGTGCGCTTCCGGCCCCAGTAGTCGGCGATGCGGCCACCGAGCAGCAGCAGGGCGCCGAACGCGAGCGCGTAGGCCGTGACGACCCACTGACGCTGCGTGTCGGACAGCTCGAGCTCCTGCTGGGCTGCCGGAAGGGCGATGTTCACGATCGTGCCGTCGAGGACGACGATGAGCTGCGTCATCGCGAGGACGACGAGGACCCACCAGCGGCGGGCCGGGGAACCGGACGGTGCTGTGGTGGGATGCGATGCGGTGGCTGCGGATGCAGACAAGGAGGACCTCCGTGCGAGGGGTGGGGGTGCTGGGGGTTTCCAGCCCCAGATCGATGCTCGGCACACGGCGCGAGTGCAGCACGGTGCGGACGATCAACCACCCCAACCACGAAGTCGGGCAGAGGACCAGGATAGCGGATGCCGACGTCGCTGCTCCCATGAGGCCACGCGGATCACTCGGAGGTGACGAGCTCCAGGACGGCCTCCGGGTGTTCCACCGCCGCGAAGTGCCCGGTCGCCGGCAGTGTGCGCAGTCGGACGTCCGGGACCAGGGCCGCGAGGACGGCTGCATCGTCGGGCCCGATGAAGACGTCGCGGTCGCCCATCATGCAGCGGACGGGACACCGCACGCCGCGCCAGACGTGCAGGTCGTAGGCGGCGGCCGCTCGGGCAGCCAGGAGGAACGACGCCGGCCGGACGTCGGCTGCGAGCGCGTCGACGACCGACCGGTCGAGGTCCCGGCGTCGTCCGAACAGGGGGGACATGAGCGGTGCGAGCAGGCCGATCCGGTTCAGCGCGCGGACGAGCCCCGGCCCGCGTTCGCCGAGCGCCTGCAGCACGCGCATGCCGAGGAGCATGCCCGCGAACCACGGGAGCCGGACGCCGCCACCGACCGGCTGGCGGATCGCCTCGACGACGCCGATCCCCGTCGGTGAGACGAGGTCGACCCGGATCGTCGCCTCGGGTTCGCGGACGGCGAGGTCGAGCGCGACGAAGCCGCCGAGCGAATGCCCGACCACGCGCCAGGACCGGTAGCCGAGGGAGCGGGCGACGGTCGCGACGGCTGCGGAGAGGTCTCCGACCGTCACCGGGTCGGCGGTGGGAAGCGCCGATTCACCCCACCCCGGGAGGTCCACGGCGATGACGTCGTCGACGACCGCGCCCCGCTCGTCGTCGGCACGGAGGAGTGGTGACCACGTGGTCCAGGAACCGGCGGCGCCGTGCAGCAGGATCGTGGCCGGTCCGCCCGCTTCACGACCCGCCCGGACGGTGACCGGTCCGATGTCGGTGTCCACCGTGACGCGTCCCAGGCCGAGCGCGGTCGCATCGGCGGTGATCACGGAGGGGTCGTCCGGCGGGGCAGGACGCGAGGAGTTCACGGGCATGCGTGTCATTCGGAAACGAGGTACCGCTCGGATCGGTGCTCGATCGACGACGCCGGTCCCCCGGTGCGGCGCGCAACCCCCCTTCCGGTCGGGAACCCGGCCGCTACCGTGGTCTGATGCCTGAGAACGCACGCGCCGCCGCAGACCAAGCCGCTGGAACCGCACAGAACAGCACGACCCTCCGCACCCTCGCCCGCACCGGCCACGCCGTCAACGGATTGCTCCACGTCCTCATCGGCGGGATCGCGATCTCCATCGCCCTGTCCGGCGCGAGCGGTGGATCCGGCGGCGGCGGTGACGCGGACCAGTCGGGTGCGCTCAAGACCCTTGCAGGCACGCCCGGCGGGATCGTCATCATCTGGGTCGTCGCCGTCGGACTGTTCGCCCTCGGTCTCTGGACGGCGATCTCCGCCTTCCTCGTGCGCGAATCCGACACCCGCAAGCGGTGGAGCAAGCGGATCTCGACCGCCGGACGCGCGATCGCCTACCTCGCCGTCGGATCGACCGCGCTGACCTTCGCCCTCGGCGGCAGCCAGGACTCCTCGCAGTCCAGCCAGGGCCTCACGGCGACCCTCCTGTCCTCCCCCGGTGGGGTGTTCGTCGTCATCGTCGTCGGCCTCGTGGTCATCGGCATCGGCGGCTTCTTCGTCTTCAAGGGCGTCACGCGGAAGTTCCTCGAGGACGTGCACCCGCCCACCGGCACGACGAAGCGTGCCGTCGTCGTCCTCGGGGTCGTCGGATGGGTCGCGAAGGGCGTCGCGCTCGTCACGGTCGGGATCCTCTTCATCGTCGCCGCTGCGACCCAGGACCCCGAGAAGGCCTCCGGCATGGACGGCGCCATCTCGGCATTGGCCGCGCTCCCGTTCGGCGTCGTCATCCTGCTCGTGGTCGGCGTCGGGCTCATCGCCTACGGACTCTTCTGCGGTGCCCGGGCGCGCTGGGGCAGCCTCTAGGACGGTGAGGCGGACGCCTCGGGCGACGACGCGGACGGGTCGGCTCCAGACCATGTCCTGCAAACGCTTGCGTTGCGACTACCGTTAGGAGTATGACGTCTTCTGATTCCACGACGCAGCCCGAGGCGGAACCCGCCGGCGCTACGCAGACCTTCTCCGATCTCGGCCTCGACGACGCGGTGCTCAAGGTACTCAAGGACGTCGGCTATGAGACCCCGTCCGCCATCCAGGCGGCCACCATCCCGCTGCTGCTCGAGGGACGCGACGTCGTCGGCCTCGCACAGACGGGCACCGGCAAGACCGCGGCGTTCGCCCTGCCGATCCTGTCCCGCCTCGACATCACGCAGAAGACGCCGCAAGCGCTCGTCCTCGCACCGACCCGTGAGCTCGCCCTCCAGGTCTGCGAAGCGTTCGAGAAGTACGCCACGCACCTGCGCGGCGTCCACGTCCTGCCCGTCTACGGCGGCCAGGGCTACGGCGTCCAGCTGTCGGCCCTCCGTCGCGGTGTCCACATCGTCGTCGGCACGCCGGGTCGCATCATGGACCACTTGGAGAAGGGCACCCTCGACCTCACGGAGCTCAAGTACCTCGTGCTCGACGAGGCCGACGAGATGCTGAAGATGGGCTTCGCCGAGGACGTCGAGACGATCCTGGCCGACACCCCGAAGGACAAGCAGGTCGCGCTGTTCTCCGCGACGATGCCGTCGTCCATCCGTCGCATCTCCGCGAAGTACCTGAACAACCCGGAAGAGATCACGGTCAAGACGAAGACCACGACCTCGGCCAGCATCACGCAGCGCTACCTGACGGTCTCGTACCCGCAGAAGGTCGACGCCCTGACCCGCATCCTCGAGACCGAGAACTTCAGCGCGATGATCATCTTCACGCGCACGAAGAACGAGACCGAGACGCTCGCGGAGAAGCTCCGGGCGCGCGGCTACTCGGCGGCCGCCATCAACGGCGACGTCGCCCAGGTGCAGCGCGAGCGGACCGTCAACCAGCTGAAGGCCGGCAAGCTCGACATCCTCGTCGCGACCGACGTCGCCGCGCGCGGTCTCGACGTCGAGCGCATCAGCCACGTCGTCAACTACGACATCCCCGTCGACACCGAGTCCTACGTGCACCGCATCGGCCGCACGGGCCGCGCCGGACGCACGGGCGACGCGATCAGCTTCGTCACGCCGCGCGAGCGCCACCTCCTGAAGGCCATCGAGCGGGCCACCCGCCAGCCGCTCACGCAGATGCAGCTGCCGAGCGTCGACGACGTCAACGCCACGCGCCTCACCCGCTTCGACGACGCGATCACCGAGGCACTCGGCCAGACCGACCGCATCGAGCGCTTCCGCGAGATCATCGGCCACTACGTCTCCCACCACGACGTCCCGGAGGCCGACGTCGCCGCGGCCCTGGCCGTCGTCTCCCAGGGCGAGACGCCGCTGCTCCTCTCGGCCGAGGACGAGCGCCGCCGCCGCGAGGAGTTCGACAACACCAACCGTGGCAACGACCGCGCCGGTCGCGACCGTCGTGACTCCGGGGACCGCGGCTCACGCTTCGACCGCGGCGACCGTGGCGATCAGGGCGACCGTCCCGAGCGTCGCAGCCGTCCGTCCAGCGGACCGATGGCTCCGTACCGCATCGCGGTGGGTCGTCGCCAGAAGGTCGACCCGCGTCAGATCGTGGGCGCGCTCGCGAACGAGGGCGGTCTGAAACGCGAGGACTTCGGCGCGATCCAGATCAAGCCGGACTTCTCGATCGTCGAACTCCCCGCGAGCCTCGGCAACGACGTCTTCGACCGTCTCGAGAACACCCGCATCAGCGGCAAGCTCATCGAGCTCCGTCCCGACCGTGGCGGCCCCGCCCGCCGACGCGACGACGAGGGTGGCACGAGCGGCGGCTCGTACGACCGCAAGCCGCGTTCCTAGCTCGCACGCACACGACGAGGGCCGGACGGAATCCTGGGATTCCGTCCGGCCCTCGTCGTTCCGCACCCGGCGGGGTGCGTCCGTCAGTCGCGCGGGTCGAGCACGCTCGTGACCACGGCGTAGTCCGCGTCGAGCGCGACCTCGAGCTCGTCGCCGTTCTCGAGGAGGACGTCGACCTCGAACGCCTCGCCCGGGTCGTCGCTGCGGTCCACATCGGTCACGGTGCCGCCCTTCGCCTCGGCGAGCGCTGCCTTCGAGGCCGCGTCGAACTCGGTGTCGGTCAGCGGCACGTCGTCTGCGTCACGGGCGTCGCGATCATCGGTGGCCGCCGTGGTGTCACCGTCGTCGATGGCGGTGCCGCCGTCGCGGTCGGTGTTGGACGCAGCCGCGACGCGGTCGTCGTCGGCGTCTCCGAACTCGTCCACGGCGTAGGCGGCACCGGCTCCACCGAGGGCGAGGGCCCCCACGACGATCGCGGTGATCCACACGGGCTTCCGGCGCCAGAAGGCCGGCTTCCCGGTGGTCGCCGGGGTCGCGGGGATGGCGGGGTGGTCGGTCGCCTCGACGCGCTCGACGGGCTCGATGCGCTCAGTGGCTGCGGTGGGCTGCGTGGGATCGGTGGGCTGGGAGGCGGTGTGCTCGTTCATGTGCCCCAGACTGTCCGAGGAGCGCTGAAGCGGACCTGAAGCGAGCTGAAGCCGCGTTCAGGAAGCGGACGGCGCCGGGAGCGTGACGATGAACGCCGCCCCGCCGAGCGCGCTGTCGACGAGTTCGATCGATCCACCGTGCAGCCGCACGACGTCGGCCACGATCGCCAGGCCGAGGCCCGAACCGCCGGCGTCGCGCGAACGACTCTCGTCGAGGCGGACGAACCGTTCGAACACATGTGCGCGGGACTCGACCGGCACGCCGGGGCCGTCGTCCTCCACGGATATCCTGACGAACCGACCATCGGTGGCGGAGCCCAGTCGGACCACGGAGCGCGCGTGCCGGACGGCATTGTCGACGAGGTTCCTCACCACCCGGGCGAGCAGGACGTCGTCGCCGTCGACCCTCGCCGCCGCGACGGCCGCGGACTCGACGCGCAGTCCGCCGGCCGATCGGAGACGAGCAGCCTCCGCCAGTAGGAGGTCGTCGACGTCGACCATGCGCCGTGCGGTGCCCGTCGCCCCTTCGTCGAGCTTCGCGAGCAAGAGCAGCGACTCGACGAGCCCCTGCATCCTGGCGCCCTCCTCGAGAACCGTCGAGGACAGCTCGGCCGGGTCGACCCGGTCCGGGTGGAGCGCCGCCACCTCGGCGTACTGCCTGATCACCGCGAGCGGTGAGCGGAGCTCGTGGGAGGCGTCCGACACGAACCGCCGCTGCGCTATCTGGGCGTCCTCGAGCCGCTCGAGCATGCCGTTCATCGTCCCGGCGAGGCGACCGATCTCGTCGCCCGTGTCGGGGACCTCGATCCGTCGGTGCAGTTCGCCGGCCCCCAGCTCCGAGACCTCACGGCGGATGCGTTCCACCGGCGCCAGCGCACGCCCGACGAGCAGCCAGGTCAGGCCGCCGACGAGGGCGACGAGCACGGGCACCGCGATGAGCAGGAGCGTCGACACGAGTCCGACGGCGTCATCGGTCTCCTCGAGGGAGCGGCCCGCGAGGACGACCAGGTCACGGCCGTCGACGTCGACGTCCTCGCTGGCGAACACCACCGGCTCGTCGTCGACGACCGAGACGAACACGTCACCGTCCGGGATCGGCGTCGGGAGCTCGATCTCGTCATCCGTCCGGTCCACGACACGGCCGTCCTCGACGAGGACCAGGAGTCGACCGTCATCCTCGGGCAGCGTCGTCGCGTCCGCCGCGGCCAGCTGCGCCGCGGCGCTCTCCGCCTCGGCCGAGGCGCTCTGTTCGACGCCGGAACGGAGCGCCGCGGAGAACAGGCCGACGAACGCGACGGAGCCGACCCCGAGGAACAGTCCGACCGCGAGCACCGATCCCAGTGCCGCGCGGGCTCGGACCGACCGCCACAGCCGCCGTCGGGGCGCGACCGCTCCGTGCGGCCCGGCGTCAGCCACGCCCGCCCGCCAACCGGTATCCGAACCCACGCACCGTCTCGATCGAAGCCCGCTCGAAGGGGCGGTCCACCTTGTTGCGGAGATGCCCGACGTAGACCTCGACGATGTTGGGATCGCCCTCGAAGTCGTCGTCCCACACGTTCTGCAGCACCTCGCGCTTCGACACCACCTCGCCGCCGCGTCGCATGAGGAACTCGAGGACCGCGAACTCGCGCGAGGTCAAGTCGATCGGGACGTCGCCCCGGTGGACCTGCTTCGACGCCGGGTCGAGCCGCAGTTCGCCGACCTCGAGCACCGCCGGCCGCTCCCGCGATCCACGTCGGACGAGTGAGCGGATCCGCGCGACGAGCACCGCGAAGGAGAAGGGTTTGCTCAGGAAGTCGTCGGCACCGGTGTCGAGGGCTTCGACCTGGTCCCAGTCGCCGTCCTTCGCCGTGAGCATGAGGATCGGGGTCCAGTCGCCCGCGTCGCGGAGCTGCTGACAGACGCGGTAGCCGCTGAGGCCCGGCATCATGATGTCGAGGATGATCGCGTCGTAGCGGTGTTCTCCGGCCATCCAGAGGCCGTCGACCCCGTTCGCAGCGACGTCGACCGCGAAGCCCTCCGCTTCGAGCCCTCTCCGAACGCCGTCGGCGAGTCGCACCTCATCGTCCACGACGAGTATCCGCATCCGTGCGACCTCCAGGCTCCGTGCCGGTCGACGGTCGAGCGGCGCGTCCCAGTCTGGCGCGGACAAGCTGAAGCAGTGCTGAAGCGGGACGGTCCGGCGTGGACCCCCGTCTAGGCTGGGCGCATGGGTGATGAGGACCGCCGGAAGCGAGCCGCCGAGCAGGAGGCCCGGGCGCTGCGTGCGCTCGAGTCGATCAGGAACGGCGGCGATCTCGGCAAGGAGACCCTCGACCTCTCGAACGAGTACTCCGACGGACTGCGCACCCGCGTCGCAGCGTGGTTCCGTGGCGCGAAGCGCCGGAAGGACTGACCGCCGTCAGTCCGCCTGCTCCGGGTGCACCGGGTAGTGGCTCGTGATCGAGACGCGGTTGAAGGCGTTGATCACGATCGCCAGCCACCGGACCGCGGCGATCTGACCGTTCGTGAGCGTCGACAGGTCGTCGTCCGGCAGGCGCCGCCGGTGTTGGACGTCCGCGATGAGGGTGACGTCCTCGGTGATCGCGAGTGCGGCCTGCTCCACCGGGCTGAAGTACTCGCTGTCGCGCCAGGCGGACAGGATGGCGAGGCGTTCCGTGGTCTCGCCGAGCGCGATCGCGTCAGCGACGTGGAGACGCAGGCAGTACGCGCAACCGTTGATCTGCGAGGCCCGGATCCGGATCAGCTCGATGAGCCGCTTGTCGATGCCGGCGTCGAGAGCCGCACGACCCGCGGCGCGGCCCGTCTCGACGAGCGCCTGATAGACCTCGGGTGATTCCTTGTCGAGCCAGACGTCGGCGCTCATGGGGTTCCTCTCGTCACTGGGCGGGTGCGGTCCCGCACGCATTCGTCCAACGCTAACGCGCATGGCGGGACGACGTCAGCGTGCCGCGTCACCGTGGCGGGATGTCCTGGCGTGTGACCGGCACGGCTGGTGCGTCGTCGTGGGGTCGCAGTTCCACCCGACGACTGCTGCAGGCGGCGCACCGGAGGTAGCGCAGCGACCCCTCCGAGGTGGCGTGCGCCGACTCCGTCGCCCAGGTGTGCCGGCAGGCGTCGAGGGCGTTCGGCGAGGGTTCGGAGGACTGCGGGGGTGCGTCGAGGAGGGTCATGACTCCACCATGATGTAATGGCGTTATGCATCTCAACCCTTACGGTTCGTACGCCGTCCTCCTGGCCGCGTCGCTGGCGAACGACTGGCCCGACGACCGGGACGGCATCGTCGCCCGCACCCGCGAACACGGGATGACGATGCCCTTCGCGGAGGTGGCCCGTGACCACGCCCGCGTCCGCCAGGTCGTCGACGAGTGGCTGACGGTCGTCGACGCGGCAGACGATCAGGCCAGGGCGGCCGCGCTCAACCGCCAGATGGCTTCCGCCGCCGCGTTCCCGCGGCTGACGGACCACGACGGCGAGGGGTGGCACCTGCACTACCGCGACGAGCATCAGGCGCTCCCCGAGGTCCTCGCCGCGGTGATCAGCGTCGGGACGGCCCTCCACCTGACGACCAGGGGGATGCAGCGTCTCGGTCGGTGTGCCGCGGGGACCGAACCGGGCGACACCTGCCGGAGGGTCGTCGTCGACGTCACCCGCAACGGCCGTCAGCGCTACTGCTCGGTGCGGTGCGCCAACCGGTCGGGCGTCCGCAGGCACCGCGCACGCGCGGGCGGCTCAGGCCGCTGATCGGGCGTCGGGCAACAGGAACCAGACGCTCGCTCCCCCGAGCCCCGACTCGTCGATCTCGATCCGGCCACCGTGCGCCTCGACGATGCGTCGACAGGTCGAGAGGCCGATGCCGAGGCCGGCGACCTCGCTCCCCGCCGCGCGTTCCATGAGGTCGAAGACCCGCTCTCGCTGCTCCGGAGCGACACCGGGACCGTTGTCCTCGACCGCGACCAGCACCCCGGCGGAGACTCGCTCGGCCTGCACCAGCACGTGCGGGACGACTCCGGCCGCTGCACTGAACTTCACCGCGTTCGCGATCAGGTTCTGCAGCAGCGCGCCCAGCAGCGTCTCGTCGCCCTGCACCTGGAAGGGCGTGTCGACGTCGACGGTCGCGCCGGTCGAGGTGATGGTCGCATCGAGGTCCTCGACCACCGAGGACACGAGCGGCCCGAGGTCGATCGGGACGCGTCGCGGACGGGCGCCACCGATCCGGGCGAAGTCGAGCAGGTCGGTGATCATCGCCGCCATCCGGTCGGCGGCGGACTCGGCTCGCGCGAGCGCCTTCGCCGCGTGCGGCGCGTTCACCATGTCCGGGCTGTCGGTCGCGAGCTCGAGGAACCCGGAGACCGCCATGAGCGGGTTGCGCAGGTCGTGGCTCACCTGGCCGGCGAACTGGGCGAGCTGCTCGTTGGACTGGCCGAGCTCGTAGGTGAGGCGGAGCAGCTCGAGGACGTCGACGACCTGCCTCGCGAGGAGGTCGAGGGCCTTGCCCTGTTCCGGAGTCAGCTCACGGACCCGGTCGTCGAAGATGCACAGGGTGCCGATCGGGACGCCGTCGGGGGTGACGAGCGGGCTCGACGCGTAGAAGCGGACGCTGGCGAGCTCACCGGTGACGAAGGGGTTCGCCGCGAAGCGCGGGTCCTCCCGAGCGTCCGAGACGATCGTCCGCACCTGCTGTTGGAACACGACCGCGCACATCGAGTCCTCGCGCGAGCAGCTCGCCGGTTCCAACCCGACCGCAGCGATCTGGTGCTGGAACCGGTCGTCGATGATGTTGATCACGGCGGTCGGCACGTCGCACATGGTCGCGGCGAGGTGGACGAGACTCTCGAGGTCCGTCTCGGGCGGACGACCGACGACCTGGTACTCGGCGATCGCGGAGCGCCTCGTGATGTCCTCTGCGGTGATCACGCGCGCCCTTTCGTCGTCGGAATCCGGAACGTGTCCATGCTACCCATCCAGGGCACATGCACTGCCCCGGCTGTCGGATACGTCCGGGATGTGCCACTCCCTACCCGGACGGTCGACCGTCGCTCACGCGAGCTGGAGACGTCTCCAGGCGAGTTCGGCGAGCACCGCGGACTGCAGGTCCAGGACGCCGTCATCGAACACCGCGCGTTCGGAATGCAGGGCGACGGAGCCCTCATCGGGGGCGGCACCGACGAAGACGAGCGTGCCGGGGACCTCGTCGAGGATGTAGGCGAAGTCCTCCGACGCCATCGACGGCACCTCCTGCCGGACGACCCGGTCGGGCCCCACGAGCGCGTCGAGCGTGCTGAGGACGAACCGCGTCTCCTCCGGGTCGTTGACGGTGACGGGGTAGGACGCGATGAACGTCGACTCGAGGGTGCAGCCGTGCGCCTCGGCGATCGCGGTCAGCAACTCAGGCAGCTGCTCGCGCACCGTCTCGAGCGTCGCCTTCGACAGCGTGCGGATGTTCGCCTCCAGGCTGACGGCCGAGGCGAGCACGTTGCTGGCCTCGGAGTCGCTGCTCAGCCGGGTGATGGAGATGACGGCCTGGTCGGTGGCCGGAAGCCGACGGGCCGCGAAGGTCTGCACGGCGAGGATGAGGTGTGCGGCGACCGGCACCGGATCGACGGCGAGGTGCGGGAACGCCGCGTGACCGCCCGTCCCGCGGACGGTGAGCTGCAACGCGTTGGCACTCGCCATCATCGCGCCCTCCCGCGTGACGAGCTGCCCGCGTGGGGTGCTGCAGTCGACGTGCAGCGCGTACGCCGCGATGGGTCGCTCTCCGGCGATGTCGAGCAGATCTTCCTCGAGCATGATCCGCGCGCCGGCCTGGCCCTCCTCCCCGGGCTGGAACATGAACACGACCGTGCCGGCGAGGTCGTCGCGACGGGCGACGAGCAGCCGGACGGCACCGAGGAGACCCGCCATGTGGAGATCGTGGCCGCAGGCGTGCATGGCCCCGGAGGTCGATGCGAACGGCAGCCCGGTCGCCTCGGTGACCGGCAGACCGTCCATGTCGGCACGGAGCAGCACGGTGGGGCCCGGGGCGCCGCCCCGGAGGACGGCGACGACCGAGGAGAGTCCGATGCCCGTCGTGACCTCCAGGCCGAGGCCCTCGAGTTCGCGCAGGATGATCCCCTGTGTCACTGGCAGGTCGAGGCCGACCTCGACGGCCTGGTGCAGTTCGCGTCGGACGGCGATCAGTTCGTCGCGCAACGCGGTCGCGTCCTCCTGGAAGCCGGTCACGAGCGCACCCCGTCGTCCTGCGTCGAGCGCCGGTACACCTGCTCGCCGCGGATCCAGGTCTCGGCGACCCGGACGGTGGCGATCTCGTCCGCGGGGACGGAGAAGACGTCGCGGTCGAGGACGGCGAAGCTGCCGTCGTATCCCGTGGCGATCCGACCGACGCTGTCGAGCGGCGAGAGCAGGCCGGCTCGTCCCGTGTACAGCAGGAGCGCCTGGGCGACGCTGATGGCTTCCTCGGGGACGAAGTCGGCGCCGTTGTAGGCCTGTCGACGGACGGCGGCCTCGACGGAGAGCATGACGTCGTCGGCGCCGCTCCAGGCGGTGGCCGGGCGGTCGGAGGAGAGCGCGAGCGGCCCGATGGTGCGGAACAACCGGGCGATCGGGTAGGCGTCGGGGACCTGTTCGGCGCGGAGGGCGAGCTCGTAGCCGTCGTATTCGGCGAAGAAGAACACGGTGTGGGTGGCGATCCCGAACGTCATGCGCGCGGAGCGGAGCCGTTCGGCGTACTCCTCGCTGATGATGGTCGCGTGCTCGATGCGGACGGAGGGGATGCCGTCGAGCCAGGGCTCCTGGTCTTCGAAGAGGCTCGCGACGCGGTCGAGGGCGCGGTCGCCCATGGCGTGCACCGCGAGCTGGACGCCGTTGCGGCGAGCCCAGGCGCCGGCTGCGAGGACGTCGTCGTCCTCGACGAGTCGGAGTCCGTGGTCGCAGGATTCGGGATACGGTTCGGCGACCCAGGCGGTGCGGTTCGAGTAGGCCCCGTCGAGGACGACCTTCACCCCGCCGATGCGGATCCGCCCCTCGCGATCGTCCGGAGTGAGCTCGGCGAGTGGCGCGGAGGGGTCCCAGCCCGGGTAGAGGGCGACGCGGGTGCGGAGCCCCTTGGCGGCAGCGGCGCGGAAGGCGTCGAGGGGGTCGTGCAGTCGGTTGGACAGCAGGTCGCATACGGCGACGATCCCTCGCGAGGCCAGTTCCTCGCCGATCGCGACGAGCGAGGCGACCTGTTCGTCTCGTTCCGGCACCGGGATGAACCTCGCGACCGCCTCGACCGCGGCGATCTCGGTGAGGACACCGTTCGGCTCGCCGTCCGGTCCGCGTTCGATACGCGCACCGGCCGGGTCGGGTGTGGCGGCCGTGATGCCCGCGAGGCGGAGCGCCGCGGTGTTGCAGACGGCGGAGTGGGCGTCGCAGCGCCAGACGAGGACGGGGCGTTCTGCGGACACCGCGTCGAGGTCGGCTGTGGTCGGCATCCGTCCCTCGGGGAACTTCGTGTCGTCGAACCCTCGGCCGAGCACCCAGGCGCTCGGCGCGGTCAGCGTCGCCTGGTGCTCTCGCAGCCGCTCCACGAGTCCCTCGATGGAGACCACTGACGGCGGGAAGCACTCGGCGGCCACGGCGGTGGCAGCCATGAGCGCCGGGTGGGTGTGGCTGTCGATGAGGCCGGGGAGCACGGTGCGTCCGCCGAGGTCGACCGCGGGTTTCCCCGCGACCGCGGACGCCTCCCCTACCCAGTCGAAGCGGCCGTCGACGATGCGAAACGCGGAGGCGAAGCCCGTCTCGTCGGTGCCGGTGAACACCCGGGCGTTCGTGAAGAGCTGCGAGTGGGTCGGCGTCGCGGTGGGTTGCAGTGTCACGGTGGGGGTATCCGTCTCGGTCTCAGCTGCCATCAGAACGCGCGCCAGGTGAAGCGTCCGCCGAGCAGGGTCGCGGCGACCGGCATCGACCGCAGCCGCTCAGCGTCGGCGTCGAACGGGTCGAGGTCCGTGATGACGAGGTCGGCGGGCTGCCCGACCGCGATCGAAGTGCGGACGCTCGCGGCCAGGGCCACGTCCAGCGGGAGCCGTTGCTCGGGGTGCCAGGCGTCGCGGCCGTCGCGACTCCGGCTCGTCGCGGAGGCGATCGCCTGCCACGGGTCGAGGGGCGAGACCGGAGCATCCGAGCCGAGTCGGAGGCCGACGCCTGCGCGGTGCAGGGATCCGAACGCGAAGGCGCGACCCGTGCGGCCGCTCCAGTGGCGGTCGGCGACGTCCCGGTCGTCCATCGCGTGCTCGGGCTGCACGCTCGCGATGAGCCCGAGGCTCGCGAACCGGGCGAAGTCCTGCTCGCGCACGAGCTGGGCGTGCTCGATGATGCCGCGCATCCCGAGCGCTTCGAAGGTGTCGAGGACCTCGGTGTTGGCTCGGTCGCCGATCGCGTGGACGGCAGCCTCGATCCCGGCGCCCCTCGCTCGTTCCAGCAGTCGGCGGAGCTCGTCGACCGAGACGCTCTCGACCCCGCAGGCGTGCGCACTCGACGGGTCGACGCCCGGATACGGGTCCCAGCACCAGGCGGTCCTCGTGTTGAGGGAACCGTCGACGACGACCTTGAGTCGCCCCATGGTGAGGAGTCCGGCCGGGTCGATCGCGTCGCCGGTGCGGAGTCCCGCCGCGATGACGGACTCCAGCCTGTCGGGCCACGCGGCGGCCTCGATCCGCAGGCTCGTCGCGCCGTCCGCGATGCGCTCGGACCATTCGCCGAGATTGTCGGTGTTCTCGAACTCGACGACCCCGACGACGCCGCGTCGGGCTGCCGCGTCGGCGGCATCCCGGTAGGCGTGCGCGGCGAGCCCCGAGTGCTGATCGATCCGCTGCAGCGCCTCGATCCACGGCGCCTCGGCGATGACCCCGCTCGCGTCGAGGTCCAGACCGAGTCGTCGCGCGGCGCGCGTGTTCATCCAGGCGCAGTGCAGGTCGCCGCTGACAAGAACGACGGGTACGTCCGATTCGGTGGCCTCCAGCGCGGCGAGCGTTGCCGGCTGCGTCCACAGACCGTCGCGGAAGCCGTACCCCATGAGGAACCCGTCAGTGAGGGGTGCATCGGTGTCGACCGCGCGACGGACGGCCTCGAGGACGTCGGCCGCGCTGGCCGTCTCCGTCAGGTCGATCCGTCGCCGCTGGATCACCCACTGGGTCATGTGGACGTGCGCGTCCCAGAGCCCCGGTCCGACCGTGCGTCCGGCGACGTCCACGACCTCGCCGGACGCCGGGGCCGTCCCGGCCGGTCCGATCCCGGCGATCCGACCGTCGCGGACGAGGATGTCGACGGGCTCGCCGCCGGAGGGCCGTGCGTTCCGGAGCGTGAGGTCGGTCGCGGTCACCGTGCCGGTGTCCCGTCGTCGGTGGTCGGCGCAGCTGTCCCTGCGTCGAGCCCGTGGAGGGCCGCCATGCGGGCGGCGAGGCTCGGGTTCCGGTACGGACCCGGCTCCCCGAGCGCCGTGACGACCCGTTCGACGACCTCTGCCGGCTTGTCCTGGCTCATCTTCTCTTTGGCCTCGAACCGGGTCACGCGCAGGCGGAATCCGACCGTCCCATGGACGATGCGTGCCGCGTACTCGCTGTTCGCGATCGTCCCGTTCATGAGGTACGGCTCGGGCAGCACACGCTCGAAGTGGGCGACGAGGCGGTCGAGCACCTGCAGGTTCTCCTCGTCCGAGAGCAGTTCGGGCACCCCGTACAGGTGCGCGACCGCGAAGTTCCAGGTGGGGACGGCCGGCGACGTGTCGTACCAGCTCGGCGACACGTACCCCTGGGGGCCGTAGACGATCACCATGGCCTCGTGCTGACCGAGCTCATGCAGTCGCTCATCCGGCCGCCCGACGTGGCTGAGGAGCACGATCCCGTCCTCGTCCTCCTCGAGCAGGACCGGATAGTGCGACGAGACGAGCCCACGATCGGGGACGTGACTGACGACCGTCGCCCAGGGGTACTCGCGCACCAGCGCGCGGACCGCTTCGACGTCGCCCTGGACGTACTCGGTGGTGTGCCTCATCTGCCGCCTCCTGCGGTGCTCGGGGTGTCGACCGCGGACGCTGCGGCCGCCAGGGCCGTCGCCACGTTCGAGGGGGCTGCGACGCCCCGGACGCGCGCCAACCAGGCGGTCGCCGCGGCGAGGGCCCCGAGGTCGAGCCCGGTCTCGATCCCGAGCCCGTGGAGCATCCACACGAGGTCCTCGGTTGCGAGGTTACCGGTGGCGCCCTTCGCGTACGGGCAGCGACCCAGGCCACCCACGGAGGAGTCGAACTCGGCGACGCCCAGCGAGAGCGCCGCGTACACGTTGGCGAGTCCCTGCCCGTAGGTGTCGTGCAGATGCAGCGCGACCGCCTCGACCGGGATCCCGGCGGCGAGCACGTCCCGGACGACCCTGGTCGTGAGCCCGGGCGTCCCCACCCCGATCGTGTCGCTGACGGCGACGGTCGAACACCCGGCGCGGTACAGCCGGACGGCGGCCTCGACGACCGTCGCCGGATCGACCGCACCCTCCCAGGGGTCCCCGAACGCCATCGACACGTAACCGCGCACCGGGACGCCATCCGCGATCGCGGTGGCGACGACCTCCTCGGCGCGTTCGACGGCTCCCTCGCGCGAGGTGTTGAGGTTGGCCCTGGCGAACGACTCCGACGCGCTCACGACGACGGAGACCTCCCGGACACCCGCGTCGATCGCCCGATGCAGGCCGCGCAGGTTCGGCACGAGGCCGACCGCCCGCGCACCGGTCGGCACCTCGAGGCCCGCGACGAGCCGTTCCGCGTCCGCGAACTGCGGGATCCAGGTGGCCGGCACGAAACTCGTCACCTCGAGGTCCCGTGACCCCGCCTCGTACAGACGCCGACAGAGCTCCGCCTTCACCGCTGTCGGCAGGATGTCCGTCTCGGCCTGCAGCCCGTCGCGCGGAGCCACCTCGTAGACGCGCACCCGTGTCGGGAGACCGTCCACCGGTTCCATCCGGGGCTGCGGAAGGCCGCTCATGCCGACGTCGCCCGGAGCTCGTCGAGCACCTCGCGCGCGTACTCGACCCGGATCCGACGGTCGGCGACGATCCTCGCCGCGACCGCTCCGATCTCGTCCACGGTCGCGCCGGCGCTCGCCGCGATCGTCCGAGCGTGCAGGGTCATGTGGCCCCGCTGGATGCCCTCGGCGGCGAGCGCCCGACACGCGGCCAGGTTCTGGGCGAGGCCCACCGAGGCGATGACGGCCGCGAGTTCCCGGGCCGTCTCGACGCCGAGGAGGGTCACGCCCGCCTGCGCCGTCGGGTGTGCCTTCGTCGCTCCACCGACGAGTCCGACGGCCAGAGGGACCTCGATCGTGCCGACGAGGTTCCCGTCGGCGTCCTGCTCGAACTGCGACAGCGCCGCATAGCGACCGGACCGCGCCGCGTGGGAGTGGCAGCCGGCCTCGACCGCCCGGGTGTCGTTGCCCGTGGCGAGGACGACGGCCGTGATGCCGTTCATGATGCCCTTGTTGTGGGTGGCCGCCCGGTACGGATCGGCCTCGGCGAACGCGCTCGCGGCGACGATGTCGGCGACGACCTGCGCACCGCCGAGGAGGTCGGCGTCGAACACCGCCCTGGCACGGGTGATGCGCTGATCGGCCTTGTTCGTGAGGATCCGCAGGAGGGTCCGCGATCCGGCGATCTCGGCGATGCGGGGCGCGATCGCCTCGGCCATCGTGTTCACGGCGTTCGCGCCCATGGCGTCGCGGACGTCGACGTGGAGGTGGACGATGACCTGCGTCCCCACGCGCGTCGGCAGGATCCGCACGTCGATGTCTCGGGCGCCACCGCCGAAGGAGACGAGGATCGGGTCGAGCTCGTTCGCGAGGGCGAGCAGTTCGTCGCGGGCCTCGAGGACACGGAGCCGCGCGGCGTGCGGGTCGACCGCGTCGAGGATCTGGATCTGCGCGATCATGACGTCGCCCGACGACGACGTCCGGAACCCGCCGTGGACGCGCGCGATGCGGGCGGCGTTGGATGCCGCGGCGACGACGCTCGGCTCCTCGGTCGCCATGGGGACGAGTCGGTCCTCGCCGTCGATGGTGAAGTTCGTCGCGACGCCCACCGGGACGGCGATGACCCCGACGACGTTCTCCACGAGGTGGTCCGCCTGGGCGATCGACAGGCCGGCGTCGGGTCGCAGTGCGGCGAGCGCCTCCGCCGCGATCCCGGCCCCCTCGGCGACGAGGTCGAGCCGCTCGTCCGGCGTGTGGTCGCGCAGCCCCTGGATTCGGCTGTTTCTCGGCATGGGTCGCCCTTCGGTACAGGCAGACACCGGATCCTCGGTGCTGCGGTCAAGACGACCCTAGGAGCGGCGATCGTCGACGACGATGGGTGGATGACTCAGCGGATCGGCGATCGTGTGGGTGGATCCCACACCCCGCTGGACCGGCCGTCGCTTTAGACTCCTGAGGGACCAGTCAGGAGACCCGATGCGAGAGCCTGCCGACGTGCGAACGGCCACCGACCTCGTCGACGCCGAACCCGTCCACGACACCGAGCGGGAGCTGATCCGGCTGCGACGCCGCGAGCACGAGCTCTCAGCCCTGTTCTCGAGCGCCCGCGAACTGGCCGAGCTCCGCGACAGCGACGCCGTGCTCGCCAGACTCGTCCAGCGCGCCCACCAGATGATGGGCGTCGATCTGGCCTACCTGTCCGAGTTCGACCCGGTCACCCACGAGTTGCGGGTCCGCGAGACGAGTGGCTCCGTCAGCCCGTCGTTCCAGACGCTCCGCGTCCCTCCCGGGCGCGGGCTCGCGAGCGTCGTCGTCGAATCGCGCACGGCCCAGTGGGTCGCGGACTACTCCGACTACTCGACCGATCGACACGAGCGCGGCATCGACGACGCGGTCGCAGCGGAGGGGCTCGTCTCCCTGCTCGGCGTGCCGATGCTCACGAGCGATGACGTCCTCGGCGTCCTCTTCGTCGGCAACCGCGACCGGAAGGACTTCTCCCCCGACGAGGTCGCGCTCCTGGCGGCGCTCGCGGACCACGCCTCGGTGATCCTCCAGACCACGCAGACCCTCCGCGACCTGCAGGACTCCGAGGACGCCAGCCGACGGAACCTCGCGGACCTCACCGCCCACCTCGTCGAACGCGATCGGGCGAACACCGTCCACCAGGAACTCGTCCAGGCGGTCCTCGCCGGGGGCGGATTCGCACCCGTCGCGGAGACGCTCGCCACCGCACTCGGCCGTGCGGTCGCCGTCACCGACGCGCAGGACCGGGTGATCGCGGCGGCCGGCCTCCCGCTCTCCCCCGGCATGCTCGACCTCGACGACGTCACCCGCGCGGCCATCACTGACAGCCGTCACTCGGGCCACTGCGTCCTGGTCGCGAGCGGCGGTGTCGGAGCAGTCGCCGCCCTGTCTGCCGGCAGCCAGCACTTCGGCGCCCTCATCCTCGGCGACGGCGACTTCGAGCTCGGCGCCGTGGACCTCCGCACCGTCGAACGCGCGGCGCAGGTCGCGGCGCTCCTCGAACTCCAGCAGGAGGCGGCCTCGGGCGCCGACCACCGCGTCCGCAGTGAACTCATCGCCGACCTCCTCGACGACGTGCCCGAACGCCGATCCGACGTCGAACGACGCGCCAGGCGCCTCGGCATCGACCTGCACGAACTCGACTCCCTGCTCCTCCTCGCCGTCCCGGGAGACCAACAGACCACCGCCGCCCGAGCGCTCAGCCGCCGACTCGACGACCATGCGCTCGTCGGCGAGTACCGCGGGTACGTCGTCGCCGCACACTCCTCCGGCCGTCGGCCGCTCGACGCCGACGCCGTCCGCCGACACGTCGCCGGCAGCATCCAGCAACCCGTCGTCGCCGTCGTGCCCCGCACCGCTCCCGACGCCCTCACCTCCGCGTTCACCAGCGCGATGCGCACCGCCAGACTCATCGCCGCACTGGAACTCTCGGACCTCACCGCATCGACCGACGACTTCCTGCCCTACTCCGCGATCTTCGACACCGATGCGCGGGCGCTCGCCGACTTCCTGCGCGACACCATCGGACTCGTCCGGCGCTACGACGCCGAGCGGAACGCCGACCTGCTCGGGACGCTGCGTGCGTTCGTGCGGAACAACGCGAGCCCCACCCGCACGGCGCGCGCCCTGAACTTCCACACGAACACGATCCTGCAGCGGCTCGATCGGCTCGACCAGGTCCTCGGCGCCTCCTGGCGCGAGGACGAGCGCATGTTCCGGCTCGGCATCGCCGTCCGCCTCGACGAGCTCCGCGAGCAGTTGCAGGCCGGACGGTAACCGGCAGCCCTCGGACCGGCCCGCTCCGGATCAGCTCGCGGAGGTCGGCATCGGTGAGAGGCGGTCGGCGCTGCGGGCATGGGACGGGGCGAAGCTCGCGATGTGGTCGCTCGTCTCCCCGTCGAGCGCGAGCTCCGCGAGGATGCGTCCGAAGGCCGGCGTGAATTTGAAGCCGTGACCGGCGGCGAGGGCGACGATGACGTCCGGGTGCTCCTCGAGCGGGCCGAGGACGAAGTTCCGGTCAGGGGTGAGCGCGTACTGGCAGGTCACCGTGCGGAGCTGGGGGCCCGACGCCGGCACGAGGTCCGCCATGAAGTCGGCCAGCTGCCCGGTGAGCTCCGGCGACGGGACGAAGGTGCGCTCCGCCGGCGACATGCGGTTCTCCGAGACGTCGCGTGCGGCCTTCACCGTCGGTTCCCCGAAGGTCGGGAAGCCGTAGTAGCACTCCTCGTCCTCCCAGATCCACACCGGGAACCGCTCGCGATCGAGCTGCTCGGCGTCGGCCGGGCGGAAGTAGGTGACCTGCTCCTGCATGACGTCGAGTGGGATCGCCGCGCCGAGGGGTTCGAGCAACTCGTTGGCCCACGCATCGGCGGCCAGGACGACCTTGCCGGCACGCACCGGGCCGCTGGAGGTCTGCACCACGACCCCGTCGCCGTCGGGGGTCAGCGCGTCGACCCGGGTGCGGTCGCGGATGTCCGCCCCGAGTGCTCGAGCACGGAGCTGCAGCGTCGCGACGGTGCGCGCCGCGTGGGCGATGCCGGTGTCGGCGGTGTAGACGGTCTCGACGTTCTCGGGGATCCGGAACTGCGGCCACCGCGCCTGCACCTCGGCCGGCGTCAGCAGTTCGTGCGGGACACCGCACTCCTCCAGGGCCGCGGTGAAGTCGGTGGCCGAGTAGGGCCCGTCGACGGGCAGGAAGATGACCCCGCCGGTGATGGTGAGCAACCGCTCGCCCGACTCCTGCTCGAGGTCGGCCCAGTCGCGGTACGCCGACTGCGCGAGTCGCACGTACTGCGGAGCGCCGTACGACGTCCGGACGATCCGCGAGGTGTCGTGCGAGGCACCGCGGACGTGCCCGAGTTCGAACTGCTCGAAGGCGACGACCTTCGCGCCCCGGCGGGCGAGGTGGTAGGCGGCGGCACTGCCGAGAGCTCCCATGCCGACAACCGCGACGTCGAACGATTCCATCCGGTGGTGCTCCCTCGTGCTTGCCCGATCGATTCAGGCAAGTGTGCTGGAGCGCCGGGGACCGGCCTATGGACCGTTGATCCAGGTTTTCGCGTCAGGAGTGTGCCGTGGCGACGACCCCTCGCCGGGGTCAGCGCCCGCGGCGCCCCGAGAACAGTGCATGGAGGAGTGGCACGACGGAGACCACCATGAAGACGGTGCCGAGCACGGCGTCGTCGGACCGGAGGACGGCTCCCGCGACGAGCAGCGCGGCGAACAGTACGGCCGAGACGACCCGGCCCGTCGTGCGGTCGAGCCGCGCGATCCGCTGTTCCAGTCTCGGGTTGGTGGTCGCGACCGTGCCGGCTTCGACCCGCGTGATGACCGCGTCGAGACGCTTCGGCAGGCGGACGGCGACCGTGGCGATGTCGAGTGCCTCGCGACCGAGATCCTGGACGACGTTGCCGCGTTCGTCACGGAGCAGCTGCGCGGCGTAGGGCTCGACGGAGTCCCAGAGGTTGAACTCGGGGTCGAGTGCGCTGCAGACACCGGAGGTGAGCGAGATCGCGCGGATGATGAGCAGGAAGTTCTCGGGCAGCTGGAACGGCAGCGTGCGGATGACCTCGCTGAACTGGTTGCCGAAGTCGCGGAACTCCTTAGGATCGACGTCGCGCAGTTCCGCGAACCCCATGCCGCCGAAGCGTCCGAACAGCGCGGTCATGGCCCGCTCGAGCTCGGTCGTGTCGGCCGAGGGCAGGAGGACGCCGAGGTCTCGGATCGCGTCGACGAGGCCCTTGCCGTCGCGGGAGGCTGCGGCGATGAGGAGCTTCCGGAGGCCACGCCTCGTGGTCGGCGGGACCTCGCCCATCATCCCGAAGTCGATGAAGGTCAGCTTCCAGGGTCGCTCGCCCGGGGCGGCGTCGACCGGCGTCACGAAGATGTTGCCGGGATGCGGGTCGGCGTGGAAGAACCCGTTGGTGAAGAGCTGGTCGAACATGACGGCGGCGAAGACGGGTGCCACGTCGACCGGATCGATGCCGGCGGCGCGCAGGGCGTCGGCATCGGTGATCTTGATGGCGGTGACGTCTTCGAGCGTCAGGACGCGCTGGGTCGTGCGCTCCCACACCACCGCGGGTACGGAGACGCGGTCGTCGCCGGCGAAGTCGGCGGCGAACCGCTCAGAGCTCGCGGCCTCATGGAGGTAGTCGATCTCCTCGAGGCTCGTCGCGGCGAACTCCTCGACGAGTGCGGGCATGTCGACGCGGTCGGAGACGAGCCGGACGCGGCGCAACCAACCGCCCACCTTGCGCAGGGCGGCGAGGTCGACGGCGACGATCTCGTCGATGCCCGGCCGCTGGACCTTGAGCACGACGGCGTCGAGCCCCGTGTCTGCGGCGAGCGCCGGAGCGAGCAGGGCGCGGTGCGCCTGGCCGAGCGAGGCCGCTGCGACGGGGCGTTCGTCGATGCCGGCGAAGACCTGCGAGAGCGGCACACGGAGTTCCGACTCGGCGAGCGCTCGGATGCGTGGGAAGGCGACGGGCGGGACTTCGTCCTGCAGGCCTTCGAGCTCCTTCGTGATCTCCGGCGGTAGGACGTCGAGGCGCGACGACATGAACTGGCCGACCTTGATCATGAGGCCGCCGAGGTCGACGGCGAGCACGTGGAACCGTCGTGCGAACTTCTGCATCCGACGCGTGCGGGTCCGCTCCGTCAGCTTGATGAGCCCGAACCGCGGCAGGACGATCTCGAACCACCAGGCGGCGGCCAGGTGCCAGCTCGCGAAGCGGAGGATGCGACGGTACCGGGCGCGCCCGTGAGCGGGCGGACCGGCTGGAACGCCGGCCCGCCCGCTCATGGGGAGCTCGCCGAAACGGGACGCCGAGTCGCTGGGCGTCCCGCCGGTCGACGACACTCGGTCAGTCCTGGGCGAGGATCGCGTAGAGGCGCTTGCGAGCGTCGTCGAGGATGGTGACGGCCTGCTGGACCTGCTCGGGCGTGCCGGTGCGGCCGACCTGGGCTGCGGCCTGGGCCAGCTCGACGCCGGCCTTCGGCAGAGCGGTGAAGCCGGGGTGCTCGGACGACTCGGCGTTCTGCCACGGAGCGGATGCCCCGGACTCGGCGACCTCGTCGCGACCGGCCTCGGTCAGTGCGTAGGTCTTGCGGCCGCCCGACTCCTCGGCCGTGATGATGCCCTCGTCAGACAGCAGCTGCAGCGTCGGGTAGACCGAGCCTGCGCTGGGCTTCCAGGAGCCGCCGCTGCGCTCCTCGATCTCGCGGATGATCTGGTAGCCGTGCATCGGCTGCTCGGCCAGGAGGGCCAGCACGGCGGAGCGGACGTCGCCGCGGCCGACGCGCGAGCCGGCGCTCTTCTCGAACTTCGAACGCAGCTGCTCCATCATCTGCCACATGCCGTCGGTACCGAAGCCGGCTCCGTTGCCGAAGCCTCCGCCGTTACCGAACCCGGCGCCACCGAATCCTGCGCCACCGCTTGGGAATCCACCCATGATTGCTCTCCTTCGTCGTACGTGAACGATGCTCAACGATATATCGGTGAAGCTGTGAACGATATGTGTAATCGGAAGATCGTGATGGCGTAACGTCGCCCTCATGAGCCCCTGGACCGCAGCAGACATCCCCGATCAGCACGGCCGCGTCGCGATCGTGACCGGCGCGAACAGCGGGATCGGCGCGGTCACGGCCCGCGAGCTCGCCGCCCACGGTGCCGCCGTGATCCTCGCCTGCCGCGACACGGACAAGGGCGCGCGGGCCGCGGCGACGATGACCGGCGACGTCGAGGTGCGGCAGCTGGATCTCGCCGACCTGGCGTCCGTCCGTCGATTCGCCGACGGCGTCGAGCGGGTCGACGTGCTCGTGAACAACGCCGGCGTCATGGCCGTTCCCGAACGACGCACGGCCGACGGCTTCGAGATGCAGATCGGCACGAACTTCCTCGGGCCCTTCGCACTCACCGGCCTCCTGATCGACCGCATCACCACGCGGGTCGTGACGCTGTCGAGTGCTGCACACCGCGCCGGCAAGATCGACCTGGCCGATCTCAATTGGAGCAACCGGACGTATCGGCGCTGGTCCGCCTACGGCCAGTCGAAGCTCGCCGACCTCATGTTCTCGGCCGAACTGCAGCGACGCCTCTCGGCGGAGGGTTCCTCGGTGCTGTCCGTGGCCGCACACCCCGGCTTCGCGTCGACCGAGCTCCAGTCCCACACCGAGTCCGCGCAGGGTCCGCTCCTCGCGTGGGGAACCCGGCTCCTCGGTCAGAGCGCTGAGATGGGTGCGCTTCCGACGCTCTACGCGGCGACGTCGCCCGACGTCGAGCCCGGCGGCTACTACGGTCCGAGCGGCTTCGGTGAGATGCGCGGTGCCCCGAAGCCCGTCGACCGGACCTCAGCGGCTCGCGACGAGCACGTCGCCGCCGAGCTCTGGACGACGGCCGAGGCGCTCACCGGAGTCACCTACCGGTGAGCGCGCCCGGCCGTCCCGGCGTCATGCGGGAAGGCTCTCCTCGATCGCGGCGATGACCTCGGGGGCATCCGGCTCGGTGGTCGGACGGAAGCGGTGCACGGTGCCGTCGGGCGCGATGAGGAACTTCTCGAAGTTCCACTTCACGTTGCCCGCCTTGCCGTTCGCGTCGGCGGTCTTCACGAGCTCCTGGTAGAGCGGGTGCCGGTTCCGGCCGTTGACCTTCACTTTGTCCATCATCGGGAAGGTGACGCCCCAGGTGGCCGAGCAGTACTCGGCGATCTTCTCGTTGTCGCCGAGCTCCTGCAGGAACTGGTTGCTCGGGAACCCGATCACCGTGAAGCCGCGGTCGGCGTACTCCTTCTGGAGCGCCTCGAGCTTCTCGTACTGCGGCGCGAGGCCGCAGCGGCTCGCGACGTTGACCACGAGTTTGGCCTTCCCGTCCCACTCCGCGAGGGTCGTGTCCCGGCCGTCGAGGGTGGTGACGGGGATGGTGTCCAGATCGGTCATGGTGTGATGCCTCTCATCTGTCGAACGACGTCCTGCCCGTGCACTGGTGTGCGCAAGCGGATCCACTCCGAACGCTACTCGCCCAGGACACGGCCGATGCCCTTTCGTCAGTGCGTTCTCAGCCGACAGCCGTTGACACCGCCTGCCGGCCGGTGGATCGTGAGTGCAGCAGATCGGAGCAGGACATGGGACGCATCCACATCGACCTCTTCATGACCCTCGACGGCGTCGCTCAGGCGCCGGGTGGGCCGGAGGAGGACCCCAGTGACGGGTTCGCGTTCGGTGGCTGGCAGGCGCCGCTCATCGACGAGGTCGACGGTGAGCAGATCGACGCCGGCATGGTGGGCATGGACGCCCTCCTGCTCGGTCGCCGGACCTACGACATCTTCGCCGGATACTGGCCGCACCAGGAGGGTGGCCAGGACGACGGCATCGCCAGGCTCTTCAACCGACTGCCGAAGTACGTCGCGTCACGCGAGCCGCGGGAGCTGGGGTGGGCGAACTCGACGCAGCTCGGATCGAACCTCCCGGAGGCCGTTCGATCACTGCGCGAGCGTCACTCGCAGATCCACGTCATCGGCAGCCTCGACCTCGTGCAGACCCTGCTCGCCGACGCACTCTTCGATCAGCTGAACCTCTGGGTGTACCCGATCACGCTCGGCACCGGGAAGCGGGTCTTCGCCACCGGCACCGTGCCGTCCTCGCTACGCCTGCTCGGCCCGGCGACCACCTCCCCCGCAGGGACGGTCCAGCTCAGGTACGAACGCATCGACGGCACACCGGCCACCGGCGACATGGGTGACCCGCGATGAGCGCGTCGGACGAGGCATCGGCGCAGACGCCCGAAGCCGACACCCGCTTCGACACGGTCGTCGTCGGTGCCGGCGTCGCCGGGCTCGTCGCCGCACGACTCCTCGCGGCCGCCGGACGAACCGTGGTCGTCGTCGAGGCCCGTGACCGGGTCGGCGGGCGGGTGTCGACCGAGCGTCGCGACGGTCAGGTGACCGATCTCGGCGCATCGTGGGTGCACGGGGTGAACGACAGTGCGGTCGCCGCGGCAGCCGACGCGTTCGGCATGCGGACGGTCGAGTTCACCGTCGGCGGCTACCAGCCGGACAGCCGGCGGATCGCGTACTACGGACCCGACGGCGAGCGCCTGTCGGACGCCGAGGCTCGCGGCTTCGCCGAGGACGTCCACGCCCTCGACGCGACGCTGCTCGGTGTCGTCGCCGAGTCCGCACCGGACGCGTCCTACCGTGACGTGACCGAGGCGGCGCTCGCGCTGCAGGACTGGGACGCCGAGCGGGTGCAGCGGGTCCGCGAGTACCTGGAGCATCGTTCGGAGGAGCAGTACGGCGCGTGGATCGAAGATCTCGCGGCCCACGGGCTCGACGACGACGCGATCGACGGTGACGAGGTCGTGTTCCCCGACGGGTACGACGTGCTCCCCCGGCGATTGGCCGAGGGGCTCGATGTGCGCCTGGAGCATGTGGTGACGAATGTGCGGTGGTCTGCGGACGGCGTCGAGGTCACCGCGCAGGGACCGATGGGCGAGGTGGTGCTGCACACGGGCTCGGTGGTGGTGACGGTGCCGGTCGGGGTGCTGCAGTCGGAGGAGTTCACGATCGATCCCCCGCTGCCGGAGCCGGTCGCCGGTGCGCTGTCTCGGTTGCGGATGAACGCGTTCGAGAAGGTGTTCCTCCGGTTCGAGCGGCGCTTCTGGGACGAGGACGTCTACGCGATTCGTCAACAGGGGCAGGAGAGCCGTCGCTGGCACTCCTGGTACGACCTCACGACGGCGCACGGATCGCCGACGCTGCTCACGTTCGCCGCCGGCCCGACGGCCGTGGAGATCCGGGACTGGGACGAGTCGCGCGTCGTGGAGTCGAACCTCGAGCAGCTGCGGCGCCTGTACGGCGACCGTGTCGAGGAGCCGACGGAAGTGCACGTCACCCGGTGGCAGGACGACCCGTTCTCCCGCGGGTCCTATGCCTACATGACCGTCGGCTCGACGACGGACGACCACGACGCCCTCGCGACCCCGGTCGGCGGCGTCGTGCACCTCGCAGGCGAGGCCACCTGGACCGACGACCCCGCGACGGTGACGGCGGCATTCCACTCCGGCCATCGGGCGGCGGAGCGCATCCTTGGTCAGTCGATCCCGATCGAGACCCTCTGGCGCGACGAGAGCGCAGTACCGGTCGTCAACCCGGTCCGATAGCGACCACGAGTGCGCTCTCGAGAGCGTCGAATGAGAGGAAACGTATGCGATTCATGATGTTCGTCCTCACGGACCCGGTGCCCGACGAGCCCACCGACGACTCCGACGTCGACCACTGGGTCCAGGAGCTCGACACGACGGGTCGGCGGCTCCTCGGCGACGTGCTCGACCCGAGCGAGGCGCGCGGCGTCCGCGTCCGCGCCGGCGAGCGCCTGGTCACCAACGGCCCGATCCCGGGTGCGACCGACACCCTCTGGGGCTTCGACATCCTCGACTGCGCCGACCTCGACGAGGCCATCGACGTCGCCGCCCGCCACCCGATGGCCCGCAACGGCCGCCTGGAGCTGCGCCCCTTCCCTGCAACGAGCTGAACGGCACGCTGTCGAGACCGAAGGGTCAGTACTCGCGCATCTCGTAGAACGGCAGATCGTTGCAGCCTGCCTCCAGTGCGTCCATCCGCCGCTCCATGGGTGTATCGAGTAGTCGCTCCAGCGGCGAGTTCGAAGCCCCTGCGGCGATCGCATCACACGTGGCGACGGCACGGAAGTGGGCCGGGTAGATGAAGATCGCCAAGACGATCGCCGCGAGGCTGAAAAGCAACAGCCCTGGAGCGATGCCCGTTCCTTCCGCTTGAGTTGGAATCCGACCCCGGCGATGATCGCTGCGATCGGCGCGAAGAGGGCCCCGGTAATGACGACACCCCCGAGTAAGGCGACGAGGGTAAGCCATACCTCTGGATTCCGCATTCGAACCTCCATTGGTTCCGATGCAGCTGATGCTCCTATCACGCCATGGCCCCGACAACCCCCAAGGCGGGGGGCAGCTGGCGAGCTGAGCGGTCCTCACGCCGACCAGGGTCCTCGGCATCGGTCGAAGCATCGCCACCGGCCTCGCCCGGGCTGGCGCCGCGGTCCTCCTGCCTGTGCGCTCGACCACGAGGGGCGAACACGTCGTCGAGCCGGTGGGGTGTCTCCAGCAACCTGTCCCACCCCTGCTTCTCCCCCACCAGTCTGTTGGCCGCCCAGCCGGGCATGGGTCGCCAGCGAGACACCGGAGCCCGTCGCGTGGTCACCCTGCTCTCACACCTCGGCGCCGCAGGCACGGTGTCGAGTGACTCGCAGCCTGCGCTCATCGGCGCAACGGCTTCGACCGCAGGAAGCGACGAGATCTACGGCCAGGTCTGGACCATCGGTGGCCGCCCCGCGCTCCTCCCGGCCCTGCGTCCGCCGATGCGGAACCTGGATGAGGCCCACAGAGGCCCTGGAACGAGTCCGAGCGGCTCATCGGTGGGTGCGCCCGCGTCTGCCCCGCCGGCCAGTTGTTCGAGTGCCCCGATACCCGCCGCGCCCGCGGCGATCGCGTCGACCAGGCCATCGGTCGCCCGCGTCGAGACGATCCGCATCGTCGCCCGCTACTCGGCGACGGGCCGCTGTTCAGCACCGCCAGCGATGCGGAGCATCCGCGTCGCCGTCGCGCGCACGAGTTCACGGAGATCCTCAGGCTCGTCGATGATGACCGCGTGATCTCCCATCCCGGCGATCACCGCTGGAAGCCAGTCGAGGCGTTTGGCTCGGATCGACACCCGATGCCAGCCAGATACGTCCTCGATCGACTCCACGGCGGCCACGCTCTCCGGGAAGCGGGCACGGATCTGCGGGACGCTCGCCTGGATGCGCAACCGGACGTGCCACCGGTAATCCGCCCCCACGAAGCGATCGACGAGTGGAGGGCGCTCCGCTCGAGCAACCGGGCCTGGGAAGACCCCGGGCAGCGTCCGCGCCGATCGGATGCGGTCGACCCGGAAGGTGCGCTCCTCCGCTTGTTCGACGTCGAATGCGTCCAGGTACCAACGACCGGCATGGACGAGCAGGTCGAACGGATGCACCGTGCGACGCGAGGGCGTGTCCTCCGCGTCGCGGTAGCGAAGTTCGAGGGGACGTCTCGCTCGGAGCGCATCCGACACGGTGAGCAGGACTCCCGCGTCGGGCACGTCGTGGCGCGACGGTCTCCGGGCTGCGGCCTGCAGGACCGCCTCGAGGCGGTCCACGGATGCGGCCGGGAGGGAACGCCGGATCTTCGCGAGGGCGATCTGCGCTGCGACATCCGGGAAGTCCGAGGTCGATTGGGCTTCACTCAAGCCGAGGAAGACGGCGACCGCTTCCTCGTCAGTGAGCATGATCGGCGACACCCGTCGGCCGACGGCGAGGCGGTACCCACCGTAGCGACCGCGCACCGATTCGATCGGGACATCCATGTCCACGAGACGCTGCACGGAGCGGCGCACGGTCCGTTCATCCACGCCCAACCGTTCGGCGAGCTCTGGCACGCTGCGGATCTCCGCCGACTGCAGCAACTCGAGCAGCTGCAGCGCTCGAGCAGTCGGCGAGCTGACATGTCCCATCTCATGAGAATACCGGGCGAAAACGGTCCGCTATTGGCTCTATCGTCGTCACGGCCCCGCACCTGTGGGGGAAGACCACCAGCCAAGGAGACACGCATGCACCTCGCAGCAACCCGGATCATCACCGACGACGTCGACACCCTGGTCGCGTTCTACGAACGGGTCACCGGTGCGACCGCGGCACGATTGCACCCACTGTTCGCCGAGGTGCGCACCGACACCGGCACGCTCGCCATCGCCAGTTCAGCGACCATCCCACTGTTGGGCGAGGACGCCGCCGCACCGCGAGCCAACCGATCCGTCATCCTCGATCTGCTCGTCGATGACGTCGACGCGGTCTACACGACACTCCAGGGCGTCGTGGAGACGTTCGTGAACGAGCCGACGACCATGCCGTGGGGCAACCGGTCGCTGCTGTTCCGCGACCCCGACGGCAACCTCGTCAACGTCTTCACCCCGACCACGTCCGATGCAGGTGAACGCGTCGGATCGTGAACCTGCACCTGCCGACTACGCCGGGATGACGCTCGACATGAGACGCGGTGCTGGCGGGAGCGCTTCGTGCCGGTCGGACGCGCGCAGTCCGTCGATCACGAGTGCGGCGTAGCGTCGTGCAGCTCGGACGCGCTCCGTCTCCGTCGTACGTGAGAGTCCGCGAGCCGCGAGCAGGACCACGAGGAAGTCGTCGAGGACGAAGTCCGCGCGCAGCGCGCCGGCGTCGATGGCGCGACGAGCGACGGCGGTGATCGCGCGCACGGCCTGTTCGCGCTGGGTCCGGAAGTCGACGGCATCGGGGTAGGCGGCGAGGAACGCGTCCGTGAACCCCTGGTTCCGGGCGTTGAGGACCAGGACCTCCTCGATGATGCCGCGGAATCCACGCCAGGGGTCGACGTCCGCGAGGGCGTCGACCACGATCGAGCGGCAGTCGTCGAGCTCGTTCACGAATGCGGCTCTGACGAGATCGGCTTTGGTCGGGAACCGTCGGTACAGGGTGGCCGGCCCGACGCCGGCTCGGCGGGCGATCTCTCGCATCGTCACGTGGAGGCCGTCGGTCCCGAACAGTTCGCGGGCCGCCGCGAGGACGCGGTCACGGTTCTCCTGCGCGTCGGAACGCAGATTCTGAGGCAGTGTCGCGGGCATGTGTCTCACATTACTCAAGTGGACGGGTGCGTCCGTTACGTTGCGGGAGGCGGGTCAGATCCCCCGCCGCGAAACGGAGTGCACCCATGCGCGCAGTGATCATCCGGACCTTCGGTGAACCGAGTGGGATGGAGGTGACGGACCTGCCCGTCCCCACGCCCGGGGCCGGTGAGGTCCTCGTTCGAACGGAGGCCGCAGGCGTCGGCGGGGTCGACGTCGTGATCCGCCGGGGCGGGATCGCCGAAGCCACCCGGGACTCGGGGATGATCCCGGGGAGTGAGGCCGCCGGCGTCATCACCGCGACCGGGCCCGACGTCGACCCCGCGTGGGTCGGTCGACGGGTGTGGGCGTTCACGGGGACCTCGGGCGCGTACGCCGAGTACGTGATCGCGCGAGCCGACGAGATCGTCGAACTGCCGTCCGACCTGACGTCCGTCCAGGCGGTGACGCTGGGCAGCGCGTTCCCGGTCGCGCACTTCGCGCTCGAACGCGCTCGCCTGGCCGAGGGCGAATCCGTCCTCGTCCGCGGGGCCGCCGGGAGTATCGGCCTGGCCGGCGTCGAGCTGGCCGCTCGTGCCGGCGCCGGCGTCATCGCCGTCACCACCTCGTCCTCCGAACGCGGGGAACGTCTGCGGGCGTTCGGTGCAACCCACGTGCTCGACCGCTCCGGTGCAGGCGATATGGACGCCCCGGCCGAGTTCGACGTCATCCTCGACATCGTCGGCGGCCCCGACCTCCCCCGGTTCATCGAGCGACTCTCGCCGAACGGCCGCCTGATCGCCGTGGGCGTGGTGGGCGGGTTCCCGCCCACCGACTTCGGCACGGCTCTGCTGGCCGGCTTCCGCCGATCGATCACCTTCGGAACCCTGAGCCTCGACACCGTGCCGCGCGAGGAACTCGCGCGGGTGCGAGCCGAGGTGTTCGACGACGCCGTCCGAGGCACGCTCTCACCGGTGGTCCACGACACCCTGCCGCTGAGCGACGCAGCCGAGGCACACCGTCTCATGGACGCCGGGGACGTGTTCGGGCGCATCGTGCTCGTCCCCTGAGTCGGCTGACGAGGCAGGCACCGATCCGCCACCGCTACAGCCAGATCGTCGCCAGCCAGATCTCGACGGCGGCGAGCACCAGCAGGGCGACATTCAGCCCGAGTACCCGGATCTCGCCGCGACGTAGGTGCAGGGTGATGCCACCGATCTGCACGAGGACCAGTCCGACCGCCGCAGCGACGCTCAACCAGGTGAGGACGCCCACGAGCGGGGGCAGGATGAGGCCGACCACACCCAACACTTCGAGCAGTCCGATCACTCGAACCGCCGAGAGCGGCATGCCGTCGACCCACGCCATCATCGGGCGGAGCTGCTCGGCCGAGCGGACGAGCTTCATGCCGCCCGAGTACAGGTACAGGACCGCGAGCAGTCCTGCGACGATCCAGTAAGCGACGACCATGTGCAACCTCCGAGTGGGTATATGCGTTGATGGTTACGATGGGTAACCAACGCAAGTGTGGACCGGTTCGGACCGGCGTACAAAAGGCACACGCGTGTGACCGAGCCGCGAGGGGTGCCGTGTTCCGCTACCAGAGGCTGTGTTCCGTCCGGGGCGACCAGGGCAAGGCCATCCGCTCACTCCTGGACCGCATCGCCGACAAGTGGGCGCTCCTCCTCATCGCGACGCTCCATGACGGCCCGTTCCGGTTCACCGAGCTCGAGCAGCGCATCCCGGGCATCTCCCGACGCATGCTCACCCTCACTCTCAGGAACCTGGAACGCGACGGGCTCGTCACCCGCACCACCTTCGCCGAAGTGCCGCCGCGGGTCGAGTACGAGCTGACGGACCTCGCGCAGTCGCTCATCCCCCACGCGGTGGCACTCGCCGAGTGGGCCGGAGAGCACGTCCCCGTGATCGAAGCGAGTCGAACGGCATACGACGAGCGGTTCTGACCACCGAGCCACGCTACGAACAACGAGAAAGTCCCGGAAACCAGAGGGTTTCCGGGACTTCATGGTCGGGCTGACAGGATTTGAACTTGCGACCCGTTGACCCCCAGTCAAGTGCGCCACCAAGCTGCGCTACATCCCGTTGTTTAGTTCTCGAGCCGTATTGCCGCTTCAACTCACCTGACCCCCAGGTACCAGGAGCGGGGCTCCCGGGCCACCTGACCTGGGGTTACAACTTTCACGGCATGCTCTGCGTGTCACGTTTTACACAGTTTGCAGCCTGTTGGTCACCTGATTGGTCCACCTCACTTCCTGGGCCGCGGGACAGCAATATTCGTCATCTCAGCTCGCCGACTTGCGAATGTTGCAGATCAGGTGAGCAAGCACCGCGTTGTCTCGGGTGTGGTCTCCACCTCTCGACAGCGGCACGACGTGGTCCAAGCTCGCGCTCATGGCGTCGGGAGGGAGCACTTCGGGATCGACCTCCTGTCCACAGATACCGCAAAGCCAATGGTCTCGTTCGTACACCTCCAACGGGTCGAATTACTCGATGGCCGCTTCCTCCCGCGCCCTCCGCTCATGCTTGACCGCGTTGCTGCTGACTCGGCGTCGACGATCCATTTCCGCTCGGTAGCGAGCCGAATGCACCGGCGCAAGATAGCGCGGCGAATCGACGGGGGCCGCGGCATAGCACTCCCAGAAGAAGTAGTCCACACCGTCGGGCTGCAGGTCCGTAATGCGCTCGTGACGCCATTCACACAGCACGCCGTTGACTTGGAAAGTGTGGCTGAACAACTGGCCTTCAAGCCGTTCGCCCCGTGGGACGTGCGGCCCGATCACCAAGGATGGGTAGTAGCCGTCGCTGGTGGCGCCGGCAACAAACATGTCGCCGCTTTCGGCAACGGCTATCACGACCCGCGAGGTGAAGTAGCTGTCGGCATGTCCTGGACGAGGTATTGGGTCAGGATGCCGTAACGCTCGATCACGTCACAGGGGCGCGGCCCGTATCCCTCCCATTCGATAGCTAGTTCAGGCAAGATTGCGTCCGGCCGGGTTTGGAACACGCGAGGGCCGCTGGTGCGCGAGCACGGTCGGGGTCCGACGGCTTCGACCGCCGCTGCCAGCCCCTCGGCATCGATGCTTGCGCTGCCGCGTCCGTACCGGCGGCGCAGCAGGCTGTTGCACCGTCCCGAGCACACGTGTCTGTCACTTTGAACCCAGTGGGCGCTGGTTGATTTGGGTTCACCGCCAACGACGCAAGGTTTGCCACCCGCGGCGCGACCTGCTGAGTGTCTCAACGCCGCGTCCATAACGCGGAAGTGAGCGTCTTGATCTGCCATGACGATCGACATTCCATCGTTGACGCTAGCGGAGTCCACTACTCGTGGCTGGTTACGGACAAGGCCAGCCCTGCCGCATCACCTGTGGTCTTCGAGACGCGTTCAAGGAGCGGCTGAACGCGGGCGCGTGCGTCTGCCCATCTTGACGTCCAGACGTCTGCGGCAACGGCAGTATCGATCTGATTGATGGCAGCGTCGAGGACAGCGGCATCCAGGTCATCTGCGAAAGCAATGAATCGCGCTATCCCCGCCAGATCATGGTTCTGAGGCTTCGTAATCGCCGGCACGAGGTCGCCACGCATCTGTCTGAGCCATTGGATTGCGGCGTCCCGATCGATGCCTGCCATGGCGCCTAAATCGGCGGTGAGTGCTCCCCATCCCGAGTCGGCTGGAGCGTGAGTCTCCACGCGCACCCCTCTGCGGATCGAACGTATTGCGAGGTCTGGGTACTGCCTCACGAGCGCGGAGGGGAACGGCTCAATCTCCTTCTCATGCTCTTCGAGGAACCCACGCACGACGCCGTTGCCCCGCTCTCCCCAACTCAGATGGTGGAGCAGGTACTCGATCGCGCCGAAAGGACGCCCTTCAGGCCATCCTTCCTCCCGTGCTTCTTCGACGACACGCAAGAGCCAATCCGTCGACAAGTTGCTGGCGATCTCGTCCGTGATGTCGGTCGACAGGTACGAGAGCCACGCGAGCAACAGGTCGAGGTTGTGGAGTTGATACTTCTTCTTGCGTTCCAGCGAGAGAGCAGCGGCGGTCCAGTCAACAGCCAGCATCTCTGCGAGAACGGTCGCGGCTAGTTCACGAAGTGCAGGCTCGGTACCTTCCATGAATGCGGTGCGAGCGGCGTCCGACTCGTGGGGCTCGCGTTCGTCATCATCATCGTCATCGCGTGCGGATGGTGCCTCGGCGAGCATGGCTACGAGGATCATCGTGCCGAATATCCAGTCTGAGAAGTTACTTGCCGCATCCGCGAGGTCGTGTTCCATCGCGTCCCGAATCTCACCGGCGCAGGCCTCGAAGACCGTTCTGGCTGTGCGAGGGGCGATGGAGGCGAGCGCGTCGATGAGGTCATACACCTCGAAGGGGTGCGAACGGGAGTCCCTCTCCGACAGCCAGCCAGTGAGGGCATCTGGGTCGACGCCGATTTCGAACTCGTCGCTCCATGCTAGGAGGTTTCCGGTCCGCCAGTCTGGGCAGAGTTCTTGGATGAGGTGGGTCCAGTCCATCGCTGACCAGCGGGTCCCGGCGACAGAAAGCCGCTTTGCAAGCACTCTGGCCGCGGCGGCGCCCCGAATTCTCTCGTAAGCAGGTTTGTGATTTGAACGAAGTCCACTCAACATCCATCGGTAACCGTTGACTTCTTCGGCTGCCAGATACGGAAGCCACTGGATGATGCTGCTCGCAAGCTCATCGGCGGCTGATTCGGGCAGTTTGTGCAGCCATTCCGAGGCCCAGAGGAGGTTCAGTGCGACGCCGCGGTCGCTACCAGGCGCCGCTGCGAGGCACTGGCGGAGAAGACTCTCGGAGACCTCCTCGTCGAGAATGGAGTTGGCCCACCGGTAGCGGTAGGCGTCCACACGATCGAATACTCGAAAAAGCCACAACTTGCCCGCGACTTCAACTTCGTTGTCTAGCAGGGCTGTACGGACGCCCGCTCGTACTGTGGCCCCGATCCCGTCTGCTTCACGTTGTCCGAGATTTTGCAAAGTGCGCTCAGCGATCCGGATGTGTGCGGCCCGGACGCGGCCGTCATGTTCGCGGATGAGTTTTTCGTTAGTCAGAAGCAACAGTGCTCGGTCGATGCGATCCACTTGCAGTGCACCCTCCGGACCGAAGCGGGCGCTCGCCTGCTTCGTGGCCACAGAGGCAAGCTCCTCACGAGAAACGCCTGCGTCTCTCGACGTCATTTGAGCTGTGCAGATGAACGCAAGCACCAGGGCAGCATCGACGTCCTCAACAGCCCGATCCAGTGCGCCGACAATGCGACGCTCGCCACCTGACGCCACGAACATGTACAGCCATGGCTCTGTAGCCGTGCGCGCCGCGAGGTCGAGACGTTGCTCGGGCGTGTCCGAGAAGACGGACCATCGCACCCGGTCGTCAAGTTGCGTCAGCAACGGGGCGACCATGTCGATGTTAGCTCGGCAGTACTCATCAAGAACTCTTACCGCCTGGGTCGCGAGAAGTGTCTCATCGTCCCGAGTCTCCAGCCGTTCTGTGGAAACCAAGAGGACAGCATGAGTATCATCCGCAGACGATTCAAAATCAGCGACCACCCCTCGCTCAATGGCTTGGGCGTCGTCGATCACCGCAAGCACCGGACCTTTCAGACGACGGAACTCTTCTACATCGACAGTTGAAGCAACGCCCGCCTGCTTCAGTTCAACAACCTTCCATCCCTCGCGGTTGAGCCGACGAGCAGCGTGGAATGCCGTGACAGATTTTCCCGTACCGCTAGACCCAGACAGGGTCGCGAACCGCGACGCGAGCAACCGCTCCGCGAGTCTCGGGGCTGCCGGCAGTTCCGGACACGCATCCACGTCTGTCGGGCGAAGACGCTCTCCCCTCAGCGCCGCCAGGAAGTTACGACTTCGGAGGAACGTGACGTACTTCCACCCTCTGAGCGGGTCGACGGGCGCAAGTGCTGTAGCAAATGCGGCGAGTGCCCAATCAGCGGTGCCCACGACCGCTCCGTCGCCTGTGGCAGACGGTCCGACGCGGACAACAGGCCATCTCTCCTCCAGCGGTGCAAGCAACGATTCGACGACAGTCGCATCGCTGCCGCTGTAGCCGAGCACCATGAGTGTTCGCGGCCGATCCGAGAGTTCGGTGACTCGGTCGAGTACCCCTGTGGAAACTTGGCCGTCCTCGTCCGGAAGCACCCAGTTTCCTTCCGGGTGGGCGGCGTCCCCGTGCGGCTTATGCAGAAGGCCGGCTGGCAATCCGACTCCGTACATGCGCTCATGGGCTCGCTCGAGGCAGGTATCCCAGTTGTATGAGACCACCGCCTCGACGTGTCCGGTGTTCACGAGACGAGCAATGTCGAAGTGAGCGCTCGACGGTTCTCGGTCAGCATCGAGAGCAACAAAGGCTGATTGAAAGGACAGCCTGGCGGATGGAAACTCTCGGATAAGCTCCCATCCAACCTGAAGAGCCGTTGAGTCTGACGACAAAATCTCTTTCGCGCTTCCTGTGGCGCTCGTGCGTGCCCGCAACTCCGCGAGAGCGTCAGGAACATCTTCGATCGCCTGCCAGACAAGAGGCGGAAGCTGCGCTGTCATGGGGTAGCCGCCGGCGGACAAGCCCGCACCAACGACGACAAAGGCGCCGAAGGACCTAACCATTCCAACCGCGTGCGCGAGCTCTACGTCTCTCTGGACAGCGCTCGTTGCTCTAGCCATTCCCCTGAATTCTCTCTCGCGTACGATCAGAGATCCGCTGTCGGAGCTGCGCGCGAACCTCATCATGGATGGTCGTGGAGGTTTCCTCCGCCGTTTCAACGGAGACCACGAGCGCGTAGCGGACGGTCTTGCCTGCACGGAGCCTTTGGGCATCGTCCATGCATTCGATGTGGATGGGGAACGCTTCGCCGTCACCGAAAACCATCGTTCGAGTGCCTTGGACGATCTCGTGCTGGAGACTCCCCCGCCTAACCGCGTTGTGCTCACCGTCCGTTCGGTCTCCGCCGGCGAGGCTGGTATCGGGTGTCGCGAAGTAGACCTTGGCACCTCGATACCTTGTCAGCTGACCCACGGTCGGAACCATGTATGCGAGGGTGATCGTGAAGCGGTGCCACTCCGCTCGCGCTCGAAGGGACGGCGGCAGAGGCAAGTCGTACGTGTGGCGCTGGTTCCGCGCGATCAGTCCTCCGCCAACGAGTGCAGCTCTGTTTGTTGCGGCGGTTCCGAGCCTGCTGGCGTCGAGCCGCCCATATCCGAGAAGCGCCGTCAGGCTCCGGCGGGCCTGCTGATTGCTGAGTCCGAGTTCGCGGCGGAGTCTCGGCTCCCAGTCACCCCAGTTGCTTGCGTGGGTAAGGAGGGCGCGTACAAGCAGTGGGTGGTATTGCGGGTCGGGGAATGCTGCGTCCTGGGCGTCGGGTGCGCCTGCTTCCAGGATATCGAACAGGCGACTCGCCTCGCGCGTCACCAATGCGGTGGCGTTGCTGGTGCCGACCGTGAACACGGTGCTATTGGTCGCGCCAGCTCGTCCGGGAGCGGCTACTTGGAGTCCGGGGCCCGCGATCGCTGTATGGGCGGGCTCGATGGTGACTGTTTCGTCACCGGGCGTGGTGATCGGGCGGGTGTAGAGCGCCCTTCCGCCAGTGTGGTGGAGGTCCGGCTTAACGGACCGATCGACACCGGGACCTGTCGCACCATAGTGAGCCGGCGCGCCTGGGTGGGTGATGTCCCAGACGGTGTCGGGCACGTCGATGTCTCCGAGTCCGTCTTCGTGAGTAGCGCCTATGGTGAGTGCGTTGAGTGCGTCGCCCGGAGGCAAGATGCCCCGCAGGAGCGCGGCGTCGTAGACGGAACGAGTTGCCGCTGACCGCGCGGCATCGGAATCCGTAAGGGTCGCGGCGGGGATGATAATCGGGTCGCTGTGGTTGCCTGCGCTGACAATGAAAAGCAGGTTGTAGGAGTGGGCGAGCCAGTCGAGCAGACGCCCTACGGGGCTCATCCTCCTCACGAGGGCTCTCGCTTGGGCACCAATGGAGAGGTTGACGATTCGGACGCTAGGTGCGACTGCTGCCCTTCCCCCTTCACCCTCAACAATGCGCTTGACCGCCTGGTGTAGGAGGTCGGTGAGGAGTCTGTTGGGGAGGATCTGCTCGTACCCTTCGGCAAACTCGTGGGGCCGCATGATGGGTCGCACGTACAGAGGGCGGTCCAGCGGTTCGCCGCCGATCGAGAGGTCGCCTTGCACGATGAGCGACGCCATCGCAGTGCCGTGGTTGCGTGATGACAACGGGTAGCTTTCAGCGACACCGTCAGGGTCATCGACCACCAGTCTGCCTGCGAGGGCGTCGTGGTTCGGAAACGGGAGCCCGTCAAGGAGTGCGATGCGTGGCAGGCCATCCACTCGATCTCCAGGTGGGAGTCGAACTTCGGCGACGGGTTCGAGGGTGGGTGGCGCGACGCTCATGGGCGTGAACGGGCTGACGAACATGACCTCGTCGGTTGTGAGCAGTCGGATGGATTCCGCGCCATTGTTGAGTACGGAAAGAACTTGTTGGATAGGAAGTTCCGCGAGCACTGCGTGATAGCCGATGTCGCCGATCTGCGATTGGTCGATGACTCGTCCACCGCTGGCAGTAATGGTTTGTTCAACATGAGTCTGGGCGCTGACGCGCTGGACCGCGTCGCGTCGGTACCAAAGTTCAATTTCCACCATGACCGTGCTGACGGACTGTCCAACGAGGTCGAGGGTTTCCTGCCACTTCTCGCGCAGCCCTGTCTCACGGATGCGATCCTCTGGTCCCCATCGTCGGATCGCGGTCAACTGTTGAAACGCCGACTTGAACTTGCCAAGGCCGTGCACGAAGGAGGCCGATGGATCTTGCTGCCAGAGGGCGAACAATCTCAGAAGTTCTTCGATCGCCTTGGCATTCGACATCACTAGGTAGAGGGAGTGCGCAACGGGTTTATCCGTGCGACCCGCTTCCCGTTCGGCCATGTAGAAATCGTCGTCTGGATCGGATCGGTCCCCCAGCAACTCGGACAGAAACTCAAGACCGTCAATCTTGTCGATCGCGTTACGAAAGTCCTTGATGCCTCCTGCGAGGTCGAAAACAACCACCAGCGCTGGATCGACTTCGTCAGGAGTTTCCGCGGAGAGACGCACCCGCTCCGCATCAAACGCTGCGGTCAGGTCACCGAATTGAGGCGCTAACCGCTGTCCTTGCCTGCCCGTACCGGGTTTGGATAGGCGCGGCGTGTCTCGCGGGGTCTGCGTGGGCCGTTCGGCGACGACTGGCGGACCGAATGCCAGGAGCGGTCGGCGCTCCGCGGTCACGCAGTGGCCTGACCGCGCCTGTGCTCAAGACGTTCTTGCACAATCCGCCGTAGGTTGCTGTCCGGCAGTTCCAGCACCGCTCGGCGGCGCACGTCGAGAGCAAACTCTTCCAGTTCGGAGTAGCTGGCCCCAGCGAGTTTGTCTGCCAATGTACGCGGAGCGAATCCGAGGTCACCGCCGAGCCGGGCGGCGAGCCGTTCGAGGAACCGCGTTGCTTCGGAGCGGCTCGGGGGTTCGAGTTCGGCCCGAATCTGGAAGCGCCTCCATGCGGCGCGGTCGAGCAGCTCGCTGTGGTTGGTCGCGCCAACGAAGAGCACGTGCGCAGGGAGCCGGTCGATCTGGAGCAGCAAGGTGGACACGACGCGCTTGATCTCGCCCGTCTCGTGCTGATCTGACCGCTCTTTTGCGATGGTGTCGAGTTCGTCGAAGAACAATACGCATCGTCGCGTGCGCGCGAACTCGAAGGCGTTATCGAGTCTGGCGGCCGTCTCGCCGAGGAAGCTAGACATAACTCCTTCGTAACGAATCACGTAGAAGGGGAGCATCAATTCGGAGGCGATAGCCTCCGCGACGCTGGTCTTCCCATTGCCGGGGGGGCCGGACAGTAGGAGCCGGTTGCGAGGCTCAATCCCATAGCTGCGGAGCAGCTCAGCGCGCTTCTGCTCCTCAATCAATTCTGTGACGACCCGCAGTGGAACGGAAGCGAGTTCAAGGTCATCGAGACGACGACTGGGTACGACTTCGTGAACGAGATCGCGAATCGCGGTGGCGCGATCATCGCGGACAAGCCCTTGCCCGGTCGTGGTGATCAGCTCTGAAAGACGGTCCGCCACGAGGTGGTGTTGGTTTGCACGCTCCTCGGCGATCACTGCCTCTACGAGGGTGCGGAATCGATCACGGTCCCCGTGGCGCTCGGCCTCGACGAGGTCGAGAAGCAGGTCGGCGCGCGCCATCTCTCGCCTCCCTCAGTTGAGTGCTGACATTCTTCGCCAACCCTACCGGTGGCGATGATCAGACTACCGAACCGCGCCGACATACTCGTAAGCACTAGTCACAAGCAAAAAAGCCAGCGGACCGGTTGATGATCACATCTAGAAACGACTCGGCCCTGGCGAGAGGATCATTCTCACCAGGGCTTTTCTGTCGGGCTGACAGGATTTGAACCTGCGACCCCTTGACCCCCAGTCAAGTGCGCTACCAAGCTGCGCCACAGCCCGATGCCATCTCCGCGGGCGGAGAAGACAACTCGAACAGTCTAGCGGATTCCGAGAGCGCTTCGTGACACGGCTCCGGCGACCACGGCCCGGCCCAGACAGGCCGCAATCGTCGGGTGGGAGGTCTCCCCTGCCCGCCCCCGCACGGGGCACGCTACCGTGACTCGTCCGCGCCCGCGTGACAGGACGAGCAGACCGATCCGGTCACCCGACGAAGGACCCCCATGCGCTACAGCCGTTACTGGAAAGAGGTCCGCGTCGCGGCACTCACCGCCCTGCCGGTCGCGATCGTCTCCGGCATCGTGCAGGTCAGCCGCAACACACCGATCGACGATGCCGTCATCGGCGGCGCCATCACCTTCGTCGCACTGTCACTGCTCATCCCCGTCGTGCGCCACTGGCTGCACCCCGAGTCCCGCGGCTGACCACCGCGGTACAATCAAGCGCCTCCAGGACGCGTCCAACGACGTGCCGAGAGGTCGGGGCATGCGCCCCGACAGCCGCTACTCAGCCTTGCGATCCGCGACGAGCTGGTCGCGCACCTTGCGACGCAGCACCTTGCCGATGAGCGACGTCGGCAGCTCGTCGAGCTGCACGACCCGCTTGGGCACCTTGTACGCCGTGAGGCGGGTCCGGCAGTAGTCGCGCAACGAGCCGGCGTCGAACACCGTCCCGGCACGCATGACGACCGCGGCCGTCACGTCCTCGCCACCGGAATCGCGCGGCAGGCCGACCACAGCCGCCGACTCGACGTCCGGGTGCGACAGGAGCGTCTCCTCCACCTCGGACGGGCTCACGTTGAACCCACCGGTGATGATGAGCTCTTTCACCCGGTCGATGACCGTCACGAAGCCGTCAACCGACACCGTCACGATGTCACCGGTCCGCAACCAGCCGCCCTCGAGCAACGCCTCGCGCGACTCGTCCGGACGACCCCAGTAGCCCTGGAAGACCTGCGGGCCACGGAGCAGCAACTCGCCCGACTCCCCCGCCGCACGATCCACCGTCGGGTTCTCGGGATCGACGACGCGGATCTCGGTGCTCGGGAACGGCACACCCACGGTGCCCGGCCGACGCGACGGACCGATCGGGTTGCCGAGCGCCACCGGCGACGACTCCGTCATCCCGTAGCCCTCGACGAGCAGACCGCCGGTCGCCTCCTCCCACCGCGTGACCGTCGACACCGGGAGGCTCATCGCACCGGAGATCGCGAAGCGGACACTCGTCAGGTCGACGCCCTTGCGGCTCGAAGCACGCGACAGCGCGTCGTAGATGGGCGGCACCGCCGGCAGGAACGTCGGCGGGGACTTCTTCGCGGCTGTGAGCACCAGCTCCAGGTCGAACTTCGGGAACAGCACGAGCCGCGCCCCGATGCTCATGGCGAACGTGAGGCACAGCGTCATGCCGTACGCGTGGAACAGCGGCAGGACTCCGTAGAAGACCTCGCCACCTTCGCTCAGGCCAGGCACCCAGGCGCGTCCCTGCTCGGCGTTCGCCCGCAGGTTGCGGTGCGTCAGGATGGCACCCTTCGGTGCCCCGGTCGTCCCACTCGTGTACTGCAGGAGCGCGGTGTCGTCGAGCGTCGGACGCACGACCCGCTTCGACAGCTTCCGTCCGCCGATCAGACGTTCCCACGGAAGCACGTGCTTCGCCGACGGGGTCGCGGTCATCGCCGCACGCGACTCGCGCGCACGCTTCACCGGCAACCGGAGCGCCAGACGCTTCGACAACGGCAGAGCCTGAGTGATGTCGACGGACACGATCCGGCCGCGCATCACGTCGGCCGGGAGGTCGGCCACGAGATCGTAGACCTTGTCCCACACGATCGCGACGTGCGCGCCGTGGTCCTCGAACTGATGCCGCAGCTCGCGAGCCGTGTAGAGCGGGTTGTGCTCGATGACCGTCGCGCCGAGCCGGAGCGCCGCGTAGAACGCGACGACGTGCTGCGGGCAGTTCGGCAGCACGAGCGCCACGCGGTCACCCGGCTTCACGCCGAGCTTGCGGAGCCCCTCGGCCGCTCGCGCGACCTGTTCGCCGAGCTCGCTGTAGCTCGTCTCGGCACCGAAGAATTCCAGAGCGATGCGATCACCGAAGCGCTTCACCGAGGTGTCGAGCAGGTCGACGAGCGTCTCGGTGACCTCGTCGATGTCGGCGGGCACGCCACTGGCGTAGGACGACAGCCACGGCCGCTCGGCCAGACGCTGACGCTGTGCCTCGCCAGCCTCGGTCGGCTCCGACGACTGCTCGCCCTCGCGCTGCTCGGCTGTGTTTCCTCGATGGTCCACGACGATCCTCCAGATGACACCCGTGCGCACCGCACGCATGCCTCCACCCTAGGCGGGCGCGTATGCCCGACCGGGGATGCGACCGGACCGCTTGACAAGCTCCAAAGCGACACCGGTGAATCGCCCGAGGAGTCGTGGAACAACGCCAGAAGCCGGCCACCCGAAGGCGACCGGCTCCCGATGGTCCAGCGACTCAGACGGCGTCGGGTGACGCGGGCGTCTTCGGCTGACGCTTCGCGGCCGCAGCCGCGTTGTCGGACATCGCCTGCTGGAGGTTCTCCCCCAGCGCGCCACCGGCGACCCCGCCCAGGAGGGCGGACAGGTCGAGCCCGGTGATGTCCTTGACGACCTTCGGCACCTCGCTGACGACCTGACCGACCGTCTTCGTGACGGCTGACGCACCCTCGGTCGAGATGACCGTGAGATTCGAGATGTTGCCGAGCGGCTCGGACACGGCTCGCGTGATCTCGGGCAGACGGGCGATGATCTCGGACGCGAGCCCGGCCTCACCGTACTTCTTCAGTGCCTCCGCCTTCGCGTCGATCGCCTCGGCCTCCGCCAGACCCTCCGCGGCCACGGCCGACGCCTTGGCGTCACCCTGGGCGCGGATACCCTCGGCCAGCGCGATCTGCTTGTCGCGCTCAGCGGTACCGGCGAGACGCACGGACTCCGCAGCGGCCTGGGCGTCCTGCACCGCCGCGACCTTGTTCGCCTCGGCGATGGTCTTCCGCTTGAACGCATCGGCTTCCGTCGCGGCGTTGGCCGCATCTCGGGCCGCCTGCGCGCGCTGGACCGTCGCGTACGCGTCGGCTTCGGCCGGCTTGCGCACCTCGATGTCGAGGCGCTCCTGCTCCACCTTCGCCTTCTCGGCGAGCGCCTCACGCTCCTGCTCCGCGACCAGGCGGTCCTGCTGCGCCGTGGCGAGCTGACCGGAGGCCTCGGCCTCGGCGTTCGCGCGGTCGGTCTCCGCCTTGATGGTCGCCTGCTTGAGGCTCAGGGCCTTCTGACGCTCCGCGACCTGCTCCGCCGCTTCGATCCGCGCGAACTCGGACGCACGAGCGGTCTCGGCCTCCTTGATCTCGGCGTTCTGACGCGCGAGCGCGTTCTCCGCTCGACCGAGGTCGGCGAGGTAGTTGGTGCCCGGCGTCGAGATGTCGGAGATGTTCAGCAGGTCGACCTGGAGGCCTTGCTCGGCGAGATCCGTCTTGGTCGCCTCGACCACCGCTTCGGACAGGGCGTTGCGGTTGGAGATGATCTCCTTGATCGGCATGTTGCCGATGATGGAACGCAGCGACCCTTCGAGGGACTGCTGGATGATCTGCGTCAGCGACCCCTGCTGCGAGAGGAAGCGCTGCGCGGCACGGCGCACACCCTCCGGCGTGCCGGACACCTTGAAGTTCACGCTCGCCTGGATGGCGACCTTGATGAAGTTCGTGTCGACGCCCTCCACGACGATGCCGATCTGGCGCTGCTCGAGCGAGATCGGGAAGCCCTGCTGCAGGATCGGCCAGATGAACACGCGCCCACCGATGACGACGCGCTGCCCGCCATCGGGCTCACCCGTCTTGGCGCCGGCCCCCCGACCGACGATGACGAGCGCCTGGTTCGGCGGTACGCGCTTGATCCGTCCGGCGACGAACGCGACGATCGCGAGCGCCACCACGACGAGTGCGATCACGGCGATCACCGTGATGTTGGTGGTGATGAAGTCCATAGGGCAGGTGCCTTCCCCTCGAGGGCGTGCTGGTGGATGGATGGAATCAGGGCTGCGTGTCGGCAGCGGCTCCGCTCGATGCGGGTTCGACCTTGACGCGGGAGCCCTGGAGCTCGACCACGCGGATTCGACTGCCGGTCTCGATCCGGGTGTCGGAGAAGGCGAGGCGCGTCTCGATCTCGTGCGGACCGTCGAGGCTCACCTCGCCGAAGGAGGCCGAGATGGTCGACCGGGCGACGCCGTAGAGACCGAGCGGTGAACTCGGCGTGCCGTCCTCCGAGCGCTTGAAACTCCGGATCATCAGCTGGACGCCGACAAGCACGAGGACACCGATGACGGCCGAGATGACGTACGCGGACCAGACGGGCAGCCCGTTCGCGAGCACGATCGCACCGACCGCACCGAAGACGGTGAACGCGCTCCCGAGCGCGGTGGCCGAGACCGCCCCGTCCAGGAAGTCGAAGATCTCACCGAAGACCAAGGAGATGAGGACGATCACGAGACCGACGGCGCCGACGATGATGAACAGGGTCATGGCACCAACCCTACTGAACGCCCAGACGGAGTGCGGGAAAGCGGTCTCCCGTGACGGCGCCGACGGTCTGCAGGCTCCTGTGGAGCGACTGCCGCTGCCCTCAGCTGACTTCGTCGAGCATCTCCGTCAGCCAGCCGGCACCGCGCGTCGTCGCGCCCAGACCCTCGACGCGTTCCCGCAGCTCACGGTCGGAGGTGACCACGACGACCGCGCCGTCGAGCCCACGGACGACGTCCACGATCGCGTCGTCGCCACTCCCCGCCGCGTCGGCGACCGAGACGCCCGCCCGCAGCTCGTGACCGGGCTCTCGCACGCTGTCATCGGTGTGGACGCCGCGGGCCTGTCCTTCGACGACGGCGACGTAGGCCGGCCACCAGCGGTTGAAGTCGAGGTCGAGCGCCTGGGCGTCGAGTCCCTCGTGCGCGAGGCGGACGAGTCGCGCGACGAAACGCTGCGCGGCACCCGCACGGTCCTTCCACCACCCGTCCGGTCGCGACCCGACGACGTTCGCCACGTCGACGACGACCGTGACGCGGCGCTCGAGCTGCGACCGCAGGCCGGGCCACGAATCGGCGAAACCGGGGTGCAGGGGCAACGCCTCGACCTCGTCGAGCGGCACCCAGGCGAGGGCGATGCTCTCCGGGTCGGAGACCACGGGTTCGAACGGCTCGACCGCCTCGACGATCACCGTCGTGTACGACCAGAATCCGAGATCGAGCACGGAGTCGAACCGCAACTCGATCGACTCGGCGGGGACACCCGCCTCCTCGTGCGACTCACGGACCGCGCCGTCGACAGCGCTTTCGAACTGATGACGCGCACCGCCTGGGATGCCCCAGGTGCCGCCGAAGTGGCTCCAGCCGGCCCGATGCTGCAACAGCACACCGCGGGCCCGATCGTGCACCAGGAGTCCGGCTGCACCGAACCGTCCCCAGTACTTCCGGCCGTCTCCGGATTCGACCCAGGCATCCCCGGCGTCCCGGACCGGGCCGCCGGGAGGATGCGCATCAGTCATTGGACCAGCCTGGCACGAAACGCTGTGCGCCACCCCCTTGCCCAGGGTCATCTCCACCGCACGTGCGGAATATGTTATATATTGAACTCCAGTATTGCATCGGCCGCGCTCGCGCCCGCCGCACCGAACCCACGCGAAGGACCCTCATGGATGCACGTCAACGCCGGACGCGGGCACGGCTCGCGCGCACGATCCTGCAACTCGCCGCAGAACGCCCCACCTCCGAGATCTCCGTCTCGGAGATCGCCGCACGCGCCGGCATCAACCGATCGACCTTCTACCAGCACGCGGCGGCGCCGTGCGAGCTGCTCGAATCAGTCCTCGCCGAGGAGCTCACGGAACTGAGCATGACCCACCTGGCGACCGTCTCCGCGGACGACGCCCCGGCGGCGATCACCCGGGCCACGGTCGCCGCGCTCCGCCACATCGACGAGCGCGCCGACATCTACCGCGTCGGTCTCGGCGACGACCTCATCGGCGCGAGTCTGCAGCCGATGCTCAACCGGGTCTTCACCTCGACGGTGCTCGACATCTTCGAGCGCGGGGCGATCACCCTCCCCCACGCCGAATGCCTGAGCGAGGAGCAGCACGAGCTGTTCATGCGATCAGCAGCGCACTTCGTCGCCGCGGGCTCCGTCGCGAGCTTCCGTGTCTGGCTCGACACCCCAGCACCACGCGACGTCGAGTCGTTCCTCGAGGTCATCCGCGAACTGCTCCCGAGCTGGTGGCCGTTCGAGACCGAACACGGGCCCGCCCTGGCGCCCGCCGACGAATCCACCCTCGCTCGCTCCTGATCACACATCGACCAGTACGACGAAGGCCCGGGACCACTCCATGGAGTGGTCCCGGGCCTTCGTCGTCGCCGTCCGAGGGACGGACGCGGCGGATCAGCGCTGGCGCTTCTCGCGGACGCGCATGTTGACGTTGATCGGCGTGCCCTCGAAGCCCCAGATCTCGCGCAGGCGACGGATCACGTAGCGACGGTAACCAGGGTCGAGGAAGCCGGTCGTGAAGAGCACGAAGGTCGGCGGGCGGCTCGCAGCCTGCGTGCCGAACAGGATGCGGGGCTGCTTGCCACCACGCAGCGGGTGCGGATGCGCCGCCGTGAGCTCAGCGAGGAAGGCGTTGAACTTGCCGGTGGGGATACGCATGTCCCACGACTCGAGTGCGACCTCGAGGGCCGGGACGAGGCGCTCCAGGTGACGGCCCGTCCGCGCGGAGATGTTGACGCGCGGCGCCCACGACACGTGCGAGAGGTCCTGCTCGATCTCGCGCTCCAAGTACTTCCGGCGTTCGTCGTCGAGCTGGTCCCACTTGTTGAAGGCGAGCACGAGGGCGCGACCGCTCTCGAGGACGAGGTCGATGATGCGCACGTCCTGCTCGCTGATCACCTCGGTGACGTCGATGAGGACGACGGCCACCTCGGCCTTCTCGAGCGCCGTGCTCGTGCGGAGCGACGCGTAGAAGTCGGCACCCTGCGACAGGTGCACGCGACGACGGATACCGGCGGTGTCGACGAAGCGCCAGATCTTGCCGCCGAGCTCGATCTGCTCGTCGACCGGGTCGCGGGTGGTCCCGGCGAGGTCGTTGACGACGACGCGCTCCTCGCCTGCGGTCTTGTTGAGCAGGCTCGACTTGCCGACGTTCGGGCGCCCGAGGATCGCGACGCGGCGGGGTCCGCCGAACTCGTCCTTCGCGACGGCCGAGACCTGCGGGAGGACCTTGAGGATCTTGTCGAGGAGGTCGGCGACACCACGACCGTGGATCGCGGAGACCGGGTGAGGCTCGCCGAGGCCGAGGTTCCAGAGCGCTGCGGCCTCCGGCTCCTGACGGGCGTCGTCGACCTTGTTGGCGACGAGGAAGACGGGGCGTCCGGTCTTGCGGAGCAGCTTGACGACCTGCTCGTCGGTCGCCGTGGCGCCGACCATGGCGTCGACCACGAAGATCACGACGTCGGAGAGGTCGATGGCGATCTCGGCCTGGGCCGCGACGGACGCGTCGATCCCCTTGGCGTCGGGCTCCCAGCCACCGGTGTCGACGACCGTGAAGCGACGGTCGTTCCACTCGGCCTTGTAGTTGACGCGGTCGCGGGTGACACCGGGGGTGTCCTCCACGACGGCTTCACGACGGCCGAGGATGCGGTTCACCAGCGCGGACTTGCCCACGTTCGGGCGACCGACGATCGCCACGACGGGCAGCGCCGGCAGGAAGCGGATCTCGTCCGGGTCCTCCGTCGCGCCGTCGAGGATGTCGAGGTCGTCGCCCTCGAGGTCGTAGTCGGCCAGGCCGGAGCGGAGGGACGCGGCCCGCTGGGTCGCGAGCTCCTCGTCCATGTCCTGGAGGCGGTCCGCGAGGTCGTCGGGGCCTCCGTCGAACTGCTCGTCATCGTGAGCCATGGGAGTTCCTTGCTGTGAGGGATTCGGTGACGCGGACGACCGCGTCGACCGTCTCGTCGAAGTCGATGTGCGTGGAGTCGACCGTGGTCACTCCGTCCGCCGCGTTCATGAAGTCGACGACCCTGGAGTCCGCCCGATCACGCCGCTGCAGTTGTTCCGCGACGTCGCCGGCAGGGTGGCTCTCGAATTCCGCTGAACGCCTGGCCATTCTAGCCGCTTCGGATGCCGTGAGCAGGATCCGAGCCTGAGCGTCCGGTGCGACCACCGTGGTGATGTCGCGTCCCTCGACGACGATGCCCGGGCGGTCGACGTCGGCGATGAGGGATCGGAAGGTCTCGTTGATCCACGCCCGCACCTCCGGGACACGGGCGACGGCCGACACGACGGCCGTCACGCGGGGGCCGCGGATCTCGTCCGTGACGTCGCGATCCCCGAGCGTGAACGCCGTCACGTCCGGGTCGAGGGAGACGGTGAAGGCGCCACCGAACGCGTCGAGCGAGCTGATCACCGCCGCCGAGTCCTCGGGGTCGACGTCCGCATCGAGCGTGTGGAGCGCGAGCGCGCGGTACCAGGCGCCCGTGTCCAGGTAGCGGTAGCCGAGCCGGCGGGCGACGGCCTTGCTCACGCTGGACTTGCCGCTGCCGGCCGGTCCGTCGATCGCGACCACGACGGGTGCGTCCGGCGTCGTCGACGCGTCGGTACTGGTGGGGTGCTGTTCGGTCATGTCTCTTCCTATACTTCCGCGATGCGCCAGCCGCGCGACTCGAGGTCGTCGACGGTGCGCTGCTTCACCTCGGGGAGGACCTGGACCTCCGCGAGACCGATGTTCGCGCCGGGCGAGTGCTCCAGACGCAGGTCCTCGATGTTGACGCCGATCTCGCCGAGCTCCGTGAACAGGGCGCCCAGCTGGCCGGGGCGGTCGTCGAGGAGGACGACGATGCTCGCGAACCGGCGGTTCTGGCCGTGCTTGCCGGGGAGCCGTGCAACGCCGGTGTTGCCGGCGGCGATCGTGTCCGCGATCGTGCGGCGAGCGCCCGGCACCTCCGGGTCCCGGAGTGCCGAGATGACCGACGCGAGGTCGGTGGACAGCTGCTCCAGCACCGGGAGGACCTCGGCGTGGTTGGCGCTGAGGATCTGGACCCAGAGCTCCGGTGCGCTCGAGGCGATGCGGACGGTGTCGCGCAGGCCCTGTCCGGCGAGCTGGATGGCGCCCTCCTCGGCGTCCTGCAGCTGGGCGGCCAGGAGGCTCGCGACGAGTTGCGGCGTGTGCGAGACGAGCGCGACGAAGCGGTCGTGTTCGTCCGGCGTCATCTCCATCGGGATGGTACCGAGGTCGAGCGCGAGGCCCTCCACCTGCGACAGCGCCCAGGCGGGTGTCTCGGCGTCGCGGCAGATCACCCAGGGGCGGCCGAGGAAGAGGTCGGCTCTCGCGGAGATCGCTCCCCCGCGCTCACGGCCGGCGAGCGGGTGGGAACCGATGTACCGGGTGAGGTCGACACCGCGCTCGAGCAGTGCACGGTACGGTTCGAGCTTCACGCTCGCGACGTCGGTCACGACGGCGCGCGGGAACGCGGCGAGTTCGGCCTCGATGACGCGGGCGGTGACGTCCGGTGGGACGCAGATGACGACGACGGACGGGTCGTCGTCGGGTTCCGCCGCACGACCCGCGCCGTAGTCGATGGCGAGGCGCAACTGGCTGGGCGACGCGTCGTCGAGGATGATGTCGACGCCCTTGGCACGCAGTGCGAGTCCGATGCTCGCGCCGAGGAGGCCGGCTCCGACGATGCGGACCGACCCCTGCACGCGCGCGGGCGCGGAGCTCAGGTCGCTCATGCCGTCGGCTCCGACGCCTCCGCTGCCGTGCCGTCGGCCGCGCGGGCTTCAGGACCGTGTGCGCGGGCGATGGTCAGGATGGCGCCGAGTTCGTCCTTGCTCAGCTCGCGCAGCTGCCCGGATCCGAGGGTCCCGAGGTGCAGGGGGCCGAACTGACGGCGCACGAGGTCGACGACCGGGTGGCCGACGGCGTCGAGCATGCGACGGACGATGCGGTTCCGCCCGGAGTGCAGCGTGAGCTCCACGAGGCTGAAGCCGTCCTCGGTGCCGAGCAGGCGGGCCTTGTCGGCGGAGATCGGTCCGTCCTCGAGCTCGATGCCCGCGGTCAGCTTCGCGAGGACCTGCGCAGTGACCTTGCCGGTGACCTTCGCGATGTACGTCTTCTGCACGCCGAACGACGGGTGGGCGAGCACGTGCGCGAGGTCGCCGTCGTTGGTGAGGATGAGCAGCCCGCTCGTCTCGGCGTCGAGGCGGCCCACGTTGAAGAGCCGTTCCTCGTACTGCTCGGTGAAGCGGCGCAGGTCGGGGCGACCGCGGTCGTCCTTCAGCGAGCTGTAGATGCCCACCGGCTTGTTGAGCATGAGGTAGCGCTTCGAGGCGTCGAGCTGGATGGCGCTGCCGTCGACCGACACGAGGTCGTGCTCCGGATCGATCCGCGAGCCGAGTTCGGTGACGACGACGCCGTTCACCTCCACGCGGCCGTCCTCGATGAGTTGCTCCGACACGCGCCTGGAGGCGACGCCGGCGTTCGCCAGCACCTTCTGCAAGCGGATGCCCTCTGATTCAGTGCTGGTCACTGTCGAATCCTTCCCGGCCATCGTCGAGCAACGGCGAGATCCGCGGCAGCTCCTCGATGGCGTTGATACCAAGTTGGGTGAGCAGGAGATCGGTGGTGCCGTAGTTGATGGCACCCGTCTCACTGTCGGTGAACATCTCCGTGATGAGTCCGCGCCCGAGAAGGGTGCGGACGACGGAGTCGACGTTGACGGCGCGGATCGAGGCGATCGCGCCGCGGCTGATCGGCTGCTTGTAGGCGATCACGGCCAGGGTCTCGAGCGCCGCCTGCGACAGCTTCGTCGGGTTCTGGGTCACGACGTAGTCGGTGACGAGCGCGTCGTAGTCGGCTCGGACGTAGATCCGCCAGCCGCCGCCGACCTCGCGGAGTTCGAACCCGCGTCGGACGCCACCGCGTTCGCCGTCGTAGTCGGCGACGAGTTCGACGATGGCCCGTCGGACGGCGCCGACCGGGACGTGCACGGCGGCGGCGAGGTTCACGAGGCTCTGCGGTTCGTCGGCGACCATGAGGATCGCCTCGAGCGCCCTCGGGACGTCCGGTGCGGGCACCGGCGCGGGCTCGGCCGGCAGGCCCTGGGCGGCGTCCATCGGCCGCTCGATCGACTCGGGTGTCGCGTCAGGCATCGTAATCGGCTCCCAGGTTGGCGAGGCTGTCGTCGTTCCAGGTCTCGGCGGTCCAGCGGAGCGTGAGCTCGCCGAGCGGTTCGATCTGCTCGAAGGACAGCGCGGCGTGTCGGTACAGTTCGAGCACGGCGATGAAGCGCGCGATGACCACGCCCTTCAGCTCCGCACCGGCCACGAGCTCGCGGAAGGTGTGGGACCCGCCGCGGCGCAGGATGGCGACGACGTGCGCCGCCTGCTCCCGGATGCTCACGAGCGGTGCGTGCAGGTGGTCGAGGCCCACGGTCGGCACCTCGCGCGGTGTGAACGCGAGGGTCGCGAGTGCGCCGAAGTCCTGCGCGGTCAGCGTCCAGACGAGTTCCGGGGTCTGCTGACGGTACTGCTCCTCCAGCCGGACCGCCCGGAAGTGGCGTGCCGCCTCCAGGTCGAGGCGCTCCGCGAACCACGCCGACGCCTGCTCGAACGCGCGGTACTGCAGCAGGCGGGCGAACAGCAGGTCCCTCGCTTCCAGCAGGGCGACGTCCTCCGCGTCCACGAGCTCACCCTGCGGCAGCAGCCCCGCGATCTTGAGGTCGAGCAGGGTGGCCGCGACGACGAGGAACTCGCTCGCCTGGTCGAGTTCGTCGTCGGCCTCGAGCGTGCGCAGGTAGGCGATGAACTCGTCGGTCACGCGGCTGAGCGAGACCTCGGTGATGTCGAGTTCGTGCTTGCCGATGAGGGTCAGCAGGAGGTCGAAGGGCCCTTCGAAACCCTCGAACGACACCCGGAACGACGGTGCCGGTGTTGGGTCGACGGGCGACGCCTCAGCGGAGCGCGAGCCGGTGTCGCCGGCCGGAGGGAGGACAGCCACGGGCGTCCGCGCGGGATCAGGCGATCGCGCCACGGGAGATGAGCTCTCTCGCGAGCTGACGGTAGGCCTTCGCGGCGGCGTGCTCCGGTGCGAACTCGGTGATCGGGGTTCCGGCGACGCTCGCGTCGGGGAACTTCACGGTCCGTCCGATGACCGTCTCGAGGACCTTCTCGCCGAACGCGTCGACGACGCGCTCGAGGACCTCACGCGAGTGCAGGGTCCGGGAGTCGTACATGGTGGCGAGGATGCCGTCGAGCTCGATCGCCGGGTTGAGGCGGTCGCGCACCTTGTCGATGGTCTCGATGAGCAGCGCGACACCGCGGAGCGCGAAGAACTCGCACTCGAGCGGGATGAGGACCCCGTGGCTGGCGGTGAGGGCGTTGACCGTGAGCAGGCCGAGCGAGGGCTGGCAGTCGATCAGGATGACGTCGTAGTCGTCGGACACCTTGCGGAGCACCCGGGCCAGGATCGTCTCGCGCGCGACCTCGTTGACGAGGTGGACCTCGGCGGCCGAGAGGTCGATGTTGGCCGGGAGCACGTCGAGACCCTCGATGGCGGTGTGCTGGATGACCTCGGCCGGGTCCTTCACGGTGCCGAGCAGCAGGTCGTAGACGGTGTTGGAGTCGTGGGTGGAGATGCCGAGACCGGCGGACAGCGCACCCTGCGGGTCGAAGTCGACGACGAGCACCCGGCGGCCGTATTCGGCCAGCGCGGCGGACAGACTGATGGTGGTCGTCGTCTTGCCGACGCCACCCTTCTGGTTGCAGAGCGAGATGATGCGTGCCGGACCGTGCTGCGCCAGTGTGGGCGGCACCGCGAACTCACGACGCGGGCGGCCGGTCGGGCCGTTCGGGTTCAGTTCGGCGGCGGTCTTGCGCGCAGAATCCTGCACTGCGCTCGTGTGCTTCGTACCGGCCACCGGTGTTGCCTCGCTCCCGCTTGCTGTCGTTCGAGTGACGAGTCTACCGGGCCACGGGTCAGGCCTGCGGTGCCGCTCCGCCCGTGGTCCATCTGGCCCGGGGATGGGACTGCGTGTACACGTCGCGAAGGTTGTCGACCGTCACCAGCGTGTACAGCTGGGTCGTCGCCACCGAGGAGTGACCGAGGAGTTCCTGCACGACGCGGACGTCGGCTCCACCCTGCAGCAGGTGCGTCGCGAAGGAGTGTCGGAGGGTGTGCGGCGAGACGTGCGATTCGAGTCCTGCGCGCTCGGCGGCGCGTTGGAGGACGAGCCACGCGCTCTGCCGGGACAGTCGCGCACCGCGCTGCCCGAGGAAGAGCGCCGGCGTGGACCGGCCGAGGCCGGAGAAGACCGGCCGGACGCGGACGAGGTAGCGGTCGACGGCGTCACGGGCGAAGCTGCCGAGCGGCACGATCCGCTGCTTGCCGCCCTTGCCGAGGAGCCGGACGATGTCGGTGTCGATGACGTCGTCGACGTTCAGGCCGACGGCCTCGGAGACGCGGGCCCCTGTCGCGTAGAGCAGTTCGAGGAGCGCCTTGTCGCGGACAGCGAGTAGGTCGTCGCCATCGGTCGTCTCGAGCAGCGCGCGGACCTGGTCGATCGTGATCGCCTTCGGGAGCCGCCCTGGGAGCTTCGGCGGGCGGACCTCGCGCGCGACGTCGACCTCGACGAGCTGTTCGTCGAGCAGGAACCGGTGGAGGCCGCGGATCGACGACAGCACCCTGGCGAGCGAGGACGCGCGCACCGGCTGCCCCTCGGGTGTCCGGAGCGACGCCGTGTACTCCGACACGTGCGCGGCGGTGACGGCCGGTGCCTCGACGACGCCGTGCGCGCCGAGCCAGGCGAGGTAGCCCTCGAGATCCCGTCGGTAGGCGGCCTGCGTGTTGGCCGACAGGCCGCGCTCGATCGCGATGTGCCGCAGGTAGTCGGCGACCGCGCGATCGAGCGCCACGCCTCAGGCTCCGCCCGGCCCGATCGTGGAGTCGCCGCTGTCGCGCAGCGTCGACCACCCGCGATCGCGAGCCGCAGCGGCCGTGAGGACGCCGAGCATCAGGATCGAGTTGTGGAGCCGGCCGTCGAGCACCGCGGCCACGGCGTCGTCGAGGGGCACCCACTCCACGAGGATGTCCGCCTCCTCCTCAGCACGGGCGAAGGCCTCGGCGGTCGCCGTGAGGTCTCGCGCGAGGTAGATGCGGATCGACTCGTTGCTGCCGCCGGGCGTCGTGTAGAACTCCGTCAGCAGCTGGAGCGAACCGGCGACGAGGTCGGCCTCCTCCTCCAGCTCGCGACCCGCGGCCACGGCCGGGTCCTCCCCCGAGATGTCGAGCAGGCCAGCCGGCAGCTCCCAATCGCGCTCACCGATCGGGTGGCGGTACTGCTGGATGAGCAGGACGCGCTCGTCGGCGTCGAGCGCCAGCACCGCGACCGCACCGGTGTGGTCGACGAACTCGCGCACGACCTCGCCGTCGCCGTAGCGGAACGTCTCCCTGCGGATGTCCCACACCTTGCCCGCGAACGCGCGCTCGGAGGACACCACCTCGACGGGGTGCGGCTCGTCGCGCAACGACGCGGCGTCGCCGATCGACTCAACCATTGGCGACGTCGAACAGGCGGCTCGCCTGCTGGCGCTCGAGCGAAGCACCGACGAGGCCGGCGAACAGCGGGTGCGCGTGGTTCGGGCGCGACCGCAGCTCGGGGTGCGCCTGCGTCGCGACGTAGAACGGGTGCACCTCGCGCGGCAGCTCGACGTACTCGACCAGCGTGCCGTCGGGCGACAGACCGGAGAACTGGAGGCCGGCGTCCGCGATCTGCTGGCGGTAGCCGTTGTTCACCTCGTAGCGGTGACGGTGACGCTCGGACACCTCGTCCGCACCGTACAGCTCGGCGACGATCGAGCCCTCGTCGAGCTTCGCCGCGTACAGACCGAGGCGCATCGTGCCGCCGAGGTCGCCGCCGGCGATGATCTCGACCTGCTCGGCCATCGTCGCGATGACGGGGAACTGCGTGTCGGGGTCGAACTCGGAGGAGCTGGCGCCCTCGAGCCCGACGACGTTCCGGGCGTACTCGATGACCATGCACTGCAGGCCGAGGCACAGGCCGAGCACCGGGATGCCGTTCTCGCGGGCGAACTTCAGGGCGCCGAGCTTGCCCTCGATGCCGCGGATGCCGAAGCCACCGGGGACGCAGATGCCGTCGACGTCGGCGAGCGCCTTGATCGCTCCCTCGACGGTCTCGCAGTCGTCGGACGGGATCCAACGGATGCTGACCTTGGTGTCGTGGGCGAAGCCGCCGGCCTTCAGCGCCTCGGTCACCGACAGGTAGGCGTCGGGCAGGTCGATGTACTTGCCGACGAGGCCGATGGTGACCGCGTGCTTCGGGTGGTGGACGGCCTCGAGGAGGTCGGCCCAGCCGCTCCAGTCGACCTCGTTCGTGACGAGACCCAGGCGGTCGGCGATGTACGCGTCGAGGCCCTGGTCGTTCAGCATGGTGGGGATGTCGTAGATGCTCGGGACGTCGACCGCGTTCACGACCGCGTCCTCGTCGACGTCGCACATGAGCGCGATCTTGCGCTTGTTGCTCTCGGTCACCGGGCGGTCGCTGCGGAGCACGAGTGCGTCGGGCTGGATGCCGATGGACCGGAGGGCCGCGACCGAGTGCTGCGTCGGCTTCGTCTTCTGCTCACCGGAGGCGCCCATGTACGGCACGAGGGACACGTGGACGAAGAACACGTTGTTCCGGCCGAGCTCGTGGCGGATCTGGCGAGCCGACTCGATGAACGGCTGCGACTCGATGTCGCCGACCGTGCCACCGATCTCGGTGATGATCACGTCGGGCTGGGGCGTCTCGGACGCCTGGAGGCGCATGCGGCGCTTGATCTCGTCCGTGATGTGCGGGATCACCTGCACGGTGTCGCCGAGGTACTCGCCGCGACGCTCCTTGGCGATGACGGTCGAGTAGATCTGACCGGTCGTCACGTTCGCGGCCTGGCTCAGCTCGATGTCGAGGAACCGCTCGTAGTGGCCGATGTCGAGGTCGGTCTCGGCGCCGTCGTCGGTCACGAAGACCTCGCCGTGCTGGAACGGGTTCATCGTGCCCGGGTCGACGTTGAGGTAGGGGTCGAGCTTCTGCATGACCACTCGGAGCCCCCGCGCCGTCAGCAGGTTGCCGAGGCTGGCTGCGGTGAGCCCCTTGCCCAACGAAGAAACGACACCACCAGTCACGAAGATGTGCTTGGTCGTGCCGTTGGAGCCCGAGACGATGCCGTCGATCGGAGAGTTCAGGTTGCCCGCTTCAGAAGTATTCACCACGGGCTTTTATCCTACCATCCAGTTCGGGTTCATGTGTCGCTTCCTTCGCGGTCGCGTCGTCAGGAGGCTGCGAGGGCGAGCAGTTCGCGGGCGTGGGCGAGACCGCTGTCGGACTCCGCGAGCCCGGAGAGCAGCCGCGCCATCTCCGCCTCCCGCTCGGCGCCGACGAGCTGGCGCACACTCGAGGCCGTCACCGAACCGTCGCCGCCCTTGACCACGCTCAGGTGGTTGTTGGCGAAGGCCGCGACCTGCGCGAGGTGGGTGACGACGATCACCTGCGAGCGCTCGGCGAGGGCCGCGAGGCGACGCCCGATCTCGATCGCCGCGGCTCCGCCGACGCCGGCGTCGACCTCGTCGAACACGAAGGTGGGCACGGGGTCCGCACCGGCGATGACGACCTCGAGGGCGAGCATCACGCGGGACAGCTCTCCACCCGAGGCGCCCTTGCCGAGCGGTCGGGGCTCGGCACCGGCGTGCGGCCGGAGGAGGAAGGCGATCACGTCCTTGCCGTGCAGCGTGAGGTCGTCGCGATCGGACACCTCGACGACGAGCTCCGCCTCGGCCATCGCGAGCGAGCGCAGTTCCGCGCTTGCGGCTGCGCCGAGTCGAGCGGCGGCTTCGATCCGGACGGCGCTCAACGTCGCGGCAGCGGCGTCGACTTCCCCGGAGAGTCGTTCGACGTCGCCCTCGAGCTGGGTGATGCGGTCGGAGTCGCCGTCGAGTTCCATCAGGCGGGTGCTGCCCGTCTCGAGCAGGTGCAGGACGTCCTCGGGCGTCGGCCCGTACTTCCTGGCGAGCGTCGCGAGGGTGGCGCGGCGCTCCTGGACGACCTCGAGTTCGCGAGCGCCGTCCTCGTCGAGTCCGGCGAGGTAGCTCGAGAGCTCGGCGGCGATCTCTGCGGCCAGGTAGCTCGCATTGGCGACACTCGCGGCGATCGCGCCGAGGGCGGGATCGTGCACCGAGGCCCGGTCGAGCTGCCGCCGCGCGCCTTCGAGCAGTCCGACGACGTCGCTCTCCTCGCCGGCCTCGGCCGAGACGAGTTCTCGGGCGCCGGCCGCCGAGAGACGGAGTTCTTCGAGGTTGGTCAGTCGATCGGCGCGCTCTGCCAGCTCGGCGTCCTCGCCGGGTTGCGGGTCGGCCTGCTCGATCTCCGCGAGCGCGACGCGCAGTTGCTCGGCCTCGAGGAGTCGCGTGTCGCGCTCGTTCGTCAGGGTCTCGAGTTCCGTCCGCAGCTCCAGGAGCTCCGTGTAGCGCCGCTGGTAGTCACCGAGGGCCAGCTGGAGTGGCTCACCGGCGAAGCGGTCCAGGGCGTCGCGCTGGGCCGGCGCGGCCCGCAGACGGATCTGGTCTGACTGCCCGTGCACGACGACGAGCTGCTCGCCGAGTTCGGAGAGGATCCCGATGGGCGCCGTCCGGCCGCCGACGATCGCGCGGCCGCGGCCCTCGGCGGTCACGATCCGGCCGAGCAGCAGCTCTGCCGCATCACCCGCGGGATCGAGGTCTCCCCCGGCCTCGCGGACGCGCTCGGCGACCGAGCCGTCGCCGGGCACCAACCAGCGTCCCTGGACGCTCGTCTGCTTCTGGCCCGCTCGCACGACGCCGCTGTCCGACCGCTGACCGAGGAGCAGCCCGAGGGCGGTGACCACCATCGTCTTGCCTGCGCCGGTCTCGCCCGTCACGGCGGTGAAGCCGGGTCCGAGTGGGAGCGTCCCGGACGCGATGACGCCGAGGTCGCGGATCTCGATCTCCTCGATCATGCGGTGCCCTCCTGATCGCTGTGGTGTCGGGTGGCGGTGGAGGCCGGGAGGTGGATCGTGCCGGTCATCGGCTCCTCACGTCCGACGGGGCCGCGCCAACCGGTGACCGGCAGCCGGAACTTGTTGACGAGACGATCGGTGAAGGTGCTCTCGTGGAGGCGCGCGAGGCGGACCGGCACCGAGGAGCGTCTGACGACCACCCGTGCGCCCGGCTGGAGGTCCTTGGCCCGGCGACCGTCGCACCAGAGCACGCCGAGGCCGTCGGTGCGTTCCAGGACCTCGACGGCGAGGGACGACTCCGGGCCGACCACGAGCGGCTTCGCGAACAGGGCGTGCGCGCTGAGCGGGACGAGGGTGATGGCCTCCACCGACGGCCACACGACCGGCCCGCCCGCCGAGAAGTTGTAGGCGGTCGAGCCGGTCGGCGTCGAGATGACCACCCCGTCGCACCCGAAGGAGGAGAGCGGACGCTGATCGACCTCGATCACGACCTCGAGCATGCGTTCCCGGCTCGCCTTCTCGACCGTGGCCTCGTTGAGCGCCCACGTCTCGTAGACGACCTCCGCGCCGACCTTGACCCGGACGGAGAGCGTCATGCGCTCCTCCACGAAGTAGTCGCGACGCACGACCCGTTCGACCGTCTCGGCGAGGTCGTCGCGCTCGCTCTCGGCGAGGAAACCGATGTGACCGAGGTTCACCCCGAGCAGCGGCGCCGTGGATCCTCGCGTGACCTCGGCCGCGCGCAGGATCGTGCCGTCGCCGCCGAGGACGATCGCCAGTTCGATGTCGCCGAGGGAGACCTCCTCGTCGAGGATGGAGACGACGTCGAGATCCGGGTCGACCGCGATGAGGTCCGCCCGCTCCAGCGCGCTGAGGACCGGGCGGACGCCCGCCTCCAGGAGCAGCCTGGACACGAGCACGGCGGCATCGCGCGAGTCGTCGCGGCCGGTGTGCGCGACGACCAGGATGTTCCTCGCCGCGACCGCAGGATCGGTGGAATGTGCCATCGGGTTACGCTCCAGCCATCGAGGTGATCTGCTGCATCCATTCTGTCGGATTGGTTCCGTGCTCCGCCGATATCCACACCACGTACTCGCGGTTGCCGTGGGTGCCGACGATCGGCGACGGGATGAGCCCGGCCGTCCCGAGCCCGAGGTCCCAGGCCGCCCACAGGACGCCTGCGACGGCATCGGCACGGAGCGCGGGCTCGGTGACGACGCCCTCACGGACGCCACCACGACCGACCTCGAACTGCGGTTTGACGAGCAGGACGAGTTCCGCCGGTGACGCGACGACCGACACGAGTGCCGGGAGCACCTGCGTGAGGGAGATGAACGAGAGGTCGCCGACCACGAGCGACGGACGCTCGTCCAGACCGGTGAGTTCGCTGAGCTGCTCCGGCGTCAGGAAGCGGACGTTACACCCCTCGACGACCCGCACCCGCTCGTCGTCTCGGAGCTGTGGCACGAGCTGGTCGTGCCCGACGTCGAGGGCGATCACCCGACGCGCTCCACGCTCGAGCAGGACCTGGGTGAATCCTCCGGTGGAGGCGCCGGCGTCGAGGACGAGTGCGTCGTCGACAACGACAGGGAAGGCGTCCAGGGCGGCGAGCAACTTGTGGGCGGCGCGACTGACGTAGTGGTCGGCGCCGGCGACGACGACCCGAGCATCCGGGTGGACCCGGTGGGAGGCCTTCACGATCGTGCGGTCGTCGACGCTCACGAGGCCGTCGGCGATGAGCTGGGCCGCATGGGTCCTCGAACGGGCGAGTCCGCGCGCGGCGAGGGCGGCGTCGAGGCGGGCGGGCTGCGCGGCGGCGTCCGGCGAATCGGCTGCAGCCGGCGGTTCGGGTGTGTTCTCCATGCGCTACGCCGAGGTCTTCGGCGAGTCGCTCCCCTCGAGCGTCGCCCGCAGTTCGTCGACGAGCTGGCTGTATGCGGCGGCCCGCTCCTCGAGCGGCTGCTCGTCGATGAGGTGGACGCGGGACACGAGGCCGTCGGTCGGGTGCTCCGGTTCGTTCGTCACAGGGCAACCCTACCGGCCGCCGCCCTCGCCGCCCCCGGGAACCGCTGTGGGCGAACACCCGTGGCGACCCGCGCCTCCCGAGGGGTGGGCATCACTCCGCGTACAGGTGCTCCGGGACGTTGAGCCCGTAGATGGCACGGCCTGACGCCCAGATCGCGGCGCACGCGGCACGCAACAGGTCGATCCGGGACGGGCCGTCCGACTCCACCACGACGTCGTTCCCACGGATCCGCACCGTGGCCGCACCGACCGTCGCCGCCTTGCCGTCGCGCGACATGGTGGTGGCCGGATACGGCTCGTGCAGCTGCCGCAGGTCCTCGAGGATGAAGGTCGGCCGGGAGTGCTGATCGGCCGCGAGGACGTGCTTGGCCCGATCGATGCCGGTCAGGACCAGGGCTGACGCGATCCCGGCGCGGTTCGCGCCGAGGATGTCGGTGTCGAGTCGGTCGCCGATGAAGAGCGGCTTCGATGCGCCGAAACGCACCTTCGCCTCGTCGAAGATCGGTACCTCCGGCTTCCCGGCGACGGTCGCCAGACGGCCGACCGCCGTGTGGACGGCCGACACCAGCGTGCCGTTCCCCGGAGCGATCCCGCGAGCCTGCGGAATGGTCCAGTCCGTGTTCGTCGCGACCCACGGCAGCTCGGATCCGTCGGCGGTCGGCGTCTGCAGCGCGAACGCCGCTTCGGCCAGCTGCGACCAGCCGACCTCGGGAGCGAAGCCCTGGATCACCGCAGCCGGCGAGTCCTCAGCCGAGCGGGTGACGACGAAGCCACCCTTCTCGACCTCGTCGACGAGCCCGGCGCCACCGACCACCAGGATCGTCGACCCGGCGGGCACCAGGCCGGCCAGGAGCCGGACCGCGGCCTGTGGGCTCGTGACGACCTCTGCCGGCGCGACACTGAGGCCGAGGTCGGTGAGATGCTGCGCGACGGAGGCGTCCGTCCGGGAGGCGTTGTTCGTGATGTATCCGACGCGAACGTGTTCCGCCGCCAGATTCAGCGACTCCACCGCGTGCGGGATCGGGTTCGGGCCGGCATAGACCACGCCGTCAAGATCCGCGAGGACCACGTCGACGCCGTCGAGCGGGGTCACGGGCTTAGGCCTTCTCGTCAGCAGCGGACTCACCGGACGGCTCCTCCCCGGGCTGATCGTCGGATCCAGCGGCATCAGCCGTTGGCGACTCGGGTTCGTCGTCGAACTCGACGAACTCCTCCACGACCACCATCGTCTCGCCCTCGTCGTCCGCAGCGGACTGCTCGAGCGCTTCGGAGGCGATCATCGCCCGGTCGTGCCAGACGGTCGCCTCCTCCTCACGGCCGAGGACCTCGAGGGTCTCGGCGTACGCGTTGAACAGCGCCGGGCTGTAGGAGAACGCACGCTTCGGGTCGAGCTGTGGGATCTGGAGCTCGAGCAGCGCGTCCTCGGTCTGCCCGAGGTCGAGCCGGGCACCCGACATCGCGATCGCGAGGGCGACGCGGACCGGCACGTCGAGGGTCGAGCGATCGACGGACCGTCCGAGTTCCAAGGCACGCTCCGGTCGGCCGACGCCGCGTTCACTGTCGACCATGAGCGGCAGCTGGTCGTCCTTGCCGGAGATACGGCGGTAGGTCCGCAGCTCACGAAGCGCGAGGGCGTAGTCGCCGGTCTCGTACGCGGTGATGGCGAGGGTCTCGCGGACCATCGCGATCCGGCCGGCCCGACGGGCAGCGGACATCGCGTGGAGGTGGGCCAACGCAGGATCGCTGTCGATCAGTCGCGCCGCCATCGCCAGGTGCTGGGCGACGCCGTCGGCGTTCTCCTTACTCAGGGTCTTCAGCTCGTTCCGCGCACCCTTGTCGAGGTCCTGCGGCGTGACGTCGTCAGGGATCTCCGGGTCGTCGTGACGCGGCCGGATCGACTTGAGCTCGAACGCGATGCGCTCTTCCTCGGTCAGCTCGCGCTCGCGTCGGAACGCGTCTCGGTCGCCGCGGGCTGGAGCGCCATCGCGCGTCCACAGCTCGCGTCCACCGCCGTCGCGCCCGCGGTCGGGACGGCCACCACGCTCAGAGGAGTGCCCACGGTCGGTCCGGTTTCCGCGGTCCGGGCGATCGCCGGACGACGGACGGTCGCCGCTCCGTGCGGGACGGTCTGAGCGCTGCGGACGATCCCCCGACGACGGCCGGTCCTGCTGCCAGGCGGGACGGTCCGACCGTTGCGGACGGTCGCCGGACGCTGGCCGATCCTTCTGCCACGCGGGACGATCAGAGCGCTGCGGGCGGTCCCCCGACGCCGGGCGGTCCTTCTGCCAAGCAGGACGATCCGAACGCTGCGGACGATCCCCGGACGCCGGGCGATCTTTCTGCCAAGCAGGACGATCCGAACGCTGCGGACGATCCCCCGATGACGGACGGTCACCACTCCGTGCTGGACGGTCGGAACGCTGCGGACGATCCGTGCGTGGACGATCACTCCGGGGCGCATCGGACCGCTGCGGGCGGTCGGTGCCGCGAGCACGATCATCGCGCCGTGGAGCACCACCGTTCCCACGGTTGTCACCGGAAGATCTCGGAGGACGTCGCTCACCCTTGTCGGGCTGGTCTGCTGACTGGTCACTCACGATGATCTCCACGGTGCTCGGACGCCGTCACCCGGCGTCAACCTACTGTTGAATTCTTGTCCCACGGTACCCGTGAAACGACGACTTCACGCACGATGCGTGTTAACGCAAAATGGCCACCCAAGAACCTTGGGTGGCCATTTCAACGAAGAAGTCCGGCGGTGTCCTACTCTCCCACAGGGTCCCCCCTGCAGTACCATCGGCGCAAAGAGTCTTAGCTTCCGGGTTCGGAATGTGACCGGGCGTTTCCCTCTCGCTATGGCCGCCGAAACACTATTGATGTATCAAAGTGAACAAGCAAACCAACACGCTGTGCGAACACAGTGGTGTTGTTTGCGGGTTCTCGACCGTACATCGAGAACCACTCAGTGGACGCGTAGCATCTTCGTATTCAAACAAAGAAAGTGTTATCAAATTATCGGCTTATTAGTACCGGTCAGCTCCGAGAGTCTTTCGTCCTCTCTTCCACATCCGGCCTATCAACCCAGTAGTCTGGCTGGGAGCCTCTCGCCCGAAGGCATGGAAATCTCATCTTAAGGCCGGCTTCCCGCTTAGATGCTTTCAGCGGTTATCCATCCCGAACGTAGCTAATCAGCGGTGCTCCTGGCGGAACAACTGACACACCAGAGGTTCGTCCAACCCGGTCCTCTCGTACTAGGGTCAGATCCTTTCAAATTTCCTGCGCGCGCAGCGGATAGGGACCGAACTGTCTCACGACGTTCTAAACCCAGCTCGCGTACCGCTTTAATGGGCGAACAGCCCAACCCTTGGGACCTACTCCAGCCCCAGGATGCGACGAGCCGACATCGAGGTGCCAAACCATGCCGTCGATATGGACTCTTGGGCAAGATCAGCCTGTTATCCCCGAGGTACCTTTTATCCGTTGAGCGACAGCGCTTCCACAAGCCACTGCCGGATCACTAGTCCCGACTTTCGTCCCTGCTCGACTTGTCAGTCTCACAGTCAAGCTCCCTTGTGCACTTACACTCGACACCTGATTGCCAACCAGGTTGAGGGAACCTTTGGGCGCCTCCGTTACTTTTTGGGAGGCAACCGCCCCAGTTAAACTACCCACCAGGCACTGTCCCTGAACCGGATTACGGTTCGAAGTTAGATATCCAGAGTGACCAGAGTGGTATTTCAACAATGACTCCACCTGAACTAGCGTCCAAGCTTCAAAGTCTCCCACCTATCCTACACAAGCCACACCGAACACCAATACCAAGCTGTAGTAAAGGTCACGGGGTCTTTCCGTCCTGCTGCGCGTAACGAGCATCTTTACTCGTAATGCAATTTCGCCGAGTTCGCGGTTGAGACAGCTGGGAAGTCGTTACGCCATTCGTGCAGGTCGGAACTTACCCGACAAGGAATTTCGCTACCTTAGGATGGTTATAGTTACCACCGCCGTTTACTGGGGCTTAAATTCTCAGCTTCGCCTTGCGGCTAACCGTTCCTCTTAACCTTCCAGCACCGGGCAGGCGTCAGTCCGTATACATCGTCTTGCGACTTGGCACGGACCTGTGTTTTTAGTAAACAGTCGCTTCCCACTGGTCTCTGCGGCCTTCAAACGCTTTCGGAGCAAGTCCTAATACGCCTCAGGCCCCCCTTCTCCCGAAGTTACGGGGGCATTTTGCCGAGTTCCTTAACCACGATTCTCTCGATCTCCTTAGTATTCTCTACCTGACCACCTGAGTCGGTTTGGGGTACGGGCCACTAGAACCTCGCGTCGATGCTTTTCTTGGCAGCATAGGATCACCTACTATCCCTTACGGGTCCGTATCGTGTCTCAGCCTTCACGAGAGACGGATTTGCCTATCTCTCAGCCTACGCACTTACACCGGGACAACCATCGCCCGGCATAGGCTACCTTCCTGCGTCACACCTGTTAATACGCTAAACGCACCAGCATGGGGTCGAGCGTTAGACCGGACCCATCATCCCCGAAGGGAATCAGTCGTCCGGGTTAGGACTCTTAGCACCACTGGATTGTCTTGGGCGGTTCTTCGCGGGTACGGGAATATCAACCCGTTGTCCATCGACTACGCCTGTCGGCCTCGCCTTAGGTCCCGACTTACCCAGGGAAGATTAGCTTGACCCTGGAACCCTTGGTCTTTCGGAGGACATGTTTCTCACATGTCTTTCGCTACTCATGCCTGCATTCTCACTCGTGTAGCGTCCACGGCTGGTTTACACCGCCGCTTCACTCGCCACACGACGCTCTCCTACCCATCAATACGGCTGGACCACGAAGGCCTACCAAAAATATCAATGCCACAACTTCGGTGGCGTGCTTGAGCCCCGTTACATTGTCGGCGCGGAATCACTTGACCAGTGAGCTATTACGCACTCTTTCAAGGGTGGCTGCTTCTAAGCCAACCTCCTGGTTGTCTGTGCAACTCCACATCCTTTCCCACTTAGCACGCGCTTTGGGACCTTAGTTGGTGGTCTGGGTTGTTTCCCTCTCGACGATGAAGCTTATCCCCCACCGTCTCACTGCTGCGCTCTCACTTACCGGCATTCGGAGTTTGGCTGACGTCAGTAAGCTTTTGGGCCCCATCGGCCATCCAGTAGCTCTACCTCCGGCAAGAAACACGCAACGCTGCACCTAAATGCATTTCGGAGAGAACCAGCTATCACGAAGTTTGATTGGCCTTTCACCCCTATCCACAGCTCATCCCCTCAGTTTTCAACCTAAGTGGGTTCGGTCCTCCACGACGTCTTACCGTCGCTTCAACCTGGCCATGGATAGATCACTTCGCTTCGGGTCTAGGACATGCGACTGAATCGCCCTATTCAGACTCGCTTTCGCTACGGCTACCCCACACGGGTTAACCTCGCCACATATCGCTAACTCGCAGGCTCATTCTTCAAAAGGCACGCTGTCACACCAACAAGGGTGCTCCAACGGTTTGTAAGCAAACGGTTTCAGGTACTATTTCACTCCCCTCCCGGGGTACTTTTCACCTTTCCCTCACGGTACTTGTCCGCTATCGGTCATCTGGGAGTATTTAGGCTTATCAGGTGGTCCTGACAGATTCACACGGGATTTCTCGGGCCCCGTGCTACTTGGGATACTCCTCGCACGATTGCAGCATTTCGACTACCGGGCTGGCACCGTCTCTGGCTGGGCTTTCAATCCCATTCGTCTATACCACGTTCTAATGCTCCCCGAATATCAGTTCGGAGTGAGAAGTCCCACAACCCCGGACATGCAACGCCTGATAGCTATCACACATGCCCGGTTTAGCCTCTTCCGATTTCGCTCGCCACTACTGACGGAATCACTGTTGTTTTCTCTTCCTGGGGGTACTGAGATGTTTCACTTCCCCCCGTTCCCTCTACCCGCCCTATATATTCAGGCGGGAGTCACCAGATCACCACAAGGGGCCTGGCGGGGTTTCCCCATTCGGAAATCCTCGGATCACAGCTCGTTTATCAGCTCCCCGAGGCTTATCGCAGATTACTACGTCCTTCTTCGGCTCCAGATGCCAAGGCATCCACCGTTTGCTCTTAGAAATTTGAAATCACATGAGTTTGAATCGATCGGCACCAGTTACCTGATGCAGATTGACCAATGATCAACATCACTTCCGAAGAAGTATGTTTTGATCTTTGTGATCCACAACCCCGAAGGGTCATGAATCTAAGATGCTCGCGTCCACTGTGTAGTTCTCAAAGTACGGGCGGTACCTCTCTCCTTGACCATTGATGTCAAGCAAAAGAGGCCCTGAGGTTCGTCCTTCCTCCACCGAAGCGGAGAAGATCCGGTCCCTCAGGACCCAACAGCGTGCATATGCAAACCCTCCAGCCGGCCACCGTTCCAATCTCCCGAAGAAGACGTACTTGCTGGCAGACTCTCACGTCTGCATCAATGTCAATGTTCCACCCATGAGCGCCACCCGAGAACATTCGTCTCAGTGTGACTTGGCAACGTAAACCTCGCTGTATACAGACGAGCGTTGCACATGCTCCTTAGAAAGGAGGTGATCCAGCCGCACCTTCCGGTACGGCTACCTTGTTACGACTTAGTCCTAATTACCGATCCCACCTTAGACAGCTCCATCCTTGCGGTTAGGCCACTGGCTTCGGGTGTTACCGACTTTCATGACTTGACGGGCGGTGTGTACAAGGCCCGGGAACGTATTCACCGCAGCGTTGCTGATCTGCGATTACTAGCGACTCCGACTTCATGAGGTCGAGTTGCAGACCTCAATCCGAACTGGGACCAGCTTTTTGGGATTCGCTCCACCTTACGGTATTGCAGCCCTTTGTACTGGCCATTGTAGCATGCGTGAAGCCCAAGACATAAGGGGCATGATGATTTGACGTCGTCCCCACCTTCCTCCGAGTTGACCCCGGCAGTATCCCATGAGTTCCCACCATTACGTGCTGGCAACATAGAACGAGGGTTGCGCTCGTTGCGGGACTTAACCCAACATCTCACGACACGAGCTGACGACAACCATGCACCACCTGTTTACGAGTGTCCAAAGAGTTGACCATTTCTGGCCCGTTCTCGTATATGTCAAGCCTTGGTAAGGTTCTTCGCGTTGCATCGAATTAATCCGCATGCTCCGCCGCTTGTGCGGGCCCCCGTCAATTCCTTTGAGTTTTAGCCTTGCGGCCGTACTCCCCAGGCGGGGCGCTTAATGCGTTAGCTACGACACGGAAACCGTGGAATGGTCCCCACATCTAGCGCCCAACGTTTACGGGGTGGACTACCAGGGTATCTAAGCCTGTTTGCTCCCCACCCTTTCGCTCCTCAGCGTCAGTAGCGGCCCAGAGATCTGCCTTCGCCATCGGTGTTCCTCCTGATATCTGCGCATTCCACCGCTACACCAGGAATTCCAATCTCCCCTACCGCACTCTAGTCTGCCCGTACCCACTGCAGACCCGAGGTTGAGCCTCGGGATTTCACAGCAGACGCGACAAACCGCCTACGAGCTCTTTACGCCCAATAATTCCGGACAACGCTTGCACCCTACGTATTACCGCGGCTGCTGGCACGTAGTTAGCCGGTGCTTTTTCTGCAGGTACCGTCACTTTCGCTTCTTCCCTGCTAAAAGAGGTTTACAACCCGAAGGCCGTCGTCCCTCACGCGGCGTTGCTGCATCAGGCTTTCGCCCATTGTGCAATATTCCCCACTGCTGCCTCCCGTAGGAGTCTGGGCCGTGTCTCAGTCCCAGTGTGGCCGGTCACCCTCTCAGGCCGGCTACCCGTCGTCGCCTTGGTGAGCCGTTACCTCACCAACAAGCTGATAGGCCGCGAGTCCATCCTTGACCAAAATTCTTTCCAGCAACTCACCATGCGGTGGAAGCTCGTATCCGGTATTAGACGTCGTTTCCAACGCTTATCCCAGAGTCAAGGGCAGGTTACTCACGTGTTACTCACCCGTTCGCCACTAATCCACCCAGCAAGCTGGGCTTCATCGTTCGACTTGCATGTGTTAAGCACGCCGCCAGCGTTCGTCCTGAGCCAGGATCAAACTCTCCGTAAATGTTGAATTGCACGACCACCGAAGCAGCCGGCACATTTCGCGCACCATGCCACCGGAATAGGTGAACACGATGCAAGTTTGAAACTGACAGAACAAATCATTACTGACTTGCTTTGTTTTGTTTAAATGTTTTCCAAAGGAATCTCTTACAACATCAACCAACCGAAAAGGAAGGCATCAATTGCACGAGGTTTTTGGCATTTGACATTGTGCACGCTGTTGAGTTCTCAAGGATCGGATGCTCCTGCCTTTGGCCATCACGACCGCCCTGCAGGGCAACTTCTCTAACTTACCACTTCTTCGGTTCTTGTCAAGTCGAACCAGGAGCTGATCTGAGTGGACCGAAGTCCGTCTGATCCTCACCGCTTCGATGACCCGAGAGCTGGGAAGTTCCAACCTAGTCTTGAAGTGAGACGATCTCAAGTGTGAGTTTGACTCACGTGGAGATGCTCGGCTTTTGGCTGGGTATCAGTCCCACTTGAGGCCGGGAAGCTCTTCCGCTTCCCGCACCTTTGGGGTGACGAGTGATTACTTTACGCAGACCGCCAGGGGCTGGCAAATCATCGCTGCATCCCGGGCGTGTCGCCCGGATCCACGCGCTTCAGTCCCGATCAGCGTCACCGATGCCGAGGACGGCCGCTGAGCCGGAGCCGGCCGCGACGACCGTCGCGACGGCGAGTGGGCTTCCGCCCCAGGCGGTGAACGAGTACTCGTCTCCGGCGGAGTCGACCGACCAACCGCGCTCGCCCGTGGTCGCGTCGATGCCGACGAGCGTGCCGTCGAGCGTGAGCAGGAGGGTCCGGTCGCTGTATCCGACGAGGCTGCCCTCGGCGTCCTGCTCCTCGTATCGGATCTCACCGTCTCGAGCGCCGACCCCGGTGTATCCGCCTTCGCCGTCACCGAGCATGATCGTGTCGCCCACGGTGTACGCGCCGTCCCAGGTGCTCGTCAGTCCGCTGCGCCACTCGACCTCGCCGGATCGCGGGTCGAGGCGGCGGACCCGCTCCCCCGACTGGTCGGCGACGACCAACAGCCCGCTCGCGTCGAGCACCACCGGCAGCGCCCCGGTCGCCTTCCAGCGCTCGGCGCCGGTGCGGTCGTCCACCCCGCGGATCGTGGTGTCGTTGCCGGAGTAGTCGATCGCGACGAGATCGCCGCCCACCTGCTGGTAGTACCAGGAGAGGTCGCCCTGCCAGTCGATGGTCGATCCGTCGTCGAGCGAGTAGACCGCACTGTCGTAGAAGAGCTTGTCGCCCGCGGTGGTCGCCCGCTCGCCGGCATCACCGTTGACCTCCCAGACCGGGTCGGTCAGATCCGTCGACCGATAGCGACCGACCGTCCCGGTGCCGTCGGCCGTGGTCGACGAGATGAGCAGGTCACCCTCGAGCCCCGGGACGAACGCCGCCGGCGCGGCGAAGTCGGCGAAGCCGATCCCCTCGACACTCGAGTGCTCTTGCGAGGTGGACACCACGTGCCCGTCGCGACGGCTCACGGCGACCATGAGGTCGCCCTGGCTGAGCACGATCGCGGCCGCATCCGGTGGGGAGACGACCACCGGTGCGTCGAAGCGGTCGAACTCCGGAGAGAGCTCGGTGACGCGACGGTCCCAGAGGGTGTGGCCGTTCGCCGTGTTCACCAGGGAGACCACCGTCTCGCCCGGAGCGTCGTCGAGGGTCGTCTGATCCAGTGGCCGGTCGGTCGACCACACGAGCAGCGCGGTGTTGGGGCTCGCGGTGTACCCGTTGAGGTAGAGCTCGTCGCCCGCGGGCACCTCGTCATCCAGCGGATGCGCGAGTTCCCAGGTTCCGACGGTCGGCTTCGTCGGGAGGTCGCGGAGGAGCGCGAGCCCCTCGACGCGGTGGGGAACGGCCGCGACCACGATGAGCACGACCGCGACGATCGCAGCGACCACGGCGAGTGCGAGTCCGCCGAGGAGGAACCATCGTCGGCGCGAGGTGGTCCGCTTGACCGTGGTGGGCAACGAATCAGGGTGCCAGAGGGCGCGGGGCGCAGTCGGTTCCTGCGGTGCATCCCCCGCGGCGGTTGCCGAGGCCGGTTCGGCCGCAGCGACTGTCGCCGGGTGCGGAGTCGACGCCTGCGCCGGCGCCGGGTCGGTGGATTCGGGATCCGGGACCGGTGTCGGCACCGCGCTCGGGGCGATCGACGTCGCGGTACCGGGGTTCGTGGGCTCAATCGTGTCGACGTCCGGCGACGGCAGTCGATCGGCTTCCGCTGCTGGGGCACCGGTCTCGACGTGGGGTGCATCGGTCTCGACGAGGTCGCCGTCATCGGCCGGCGTGGGCCGGTCGTCCGTCGACTCCGACTGGAGCTCGTCCGCCGGCTCCGGCTCGGCCGCCGCCTCGGCCGGCGTCTCCACCGTCGACAGCTCATCCGTGCGCAGCGGCAGCATGGCCCCACAACTCGGGCACACACCGTCGCGACGGTCGACGATCTCGGTCCCGCACGCCTCGCAGAGCTGCACTCGGAGCATCCCCTTCAGGTTCGATGACGACGGCGATGCCGTCGTCGGCGGATCAGGCGGGCGCTCCGTCGAGGAACAGCCCGGCGAGGGTGCGCTTGCCGCGGCGCAGCACGGCCACCCCGCCCGTGAGGAACCGGTCGTCCAGGGTCGCGTCGACGTCGTCGATCTTGCGGTTGTTCACCGAAACCCCTCCCTGGGCGACCGCGCGTCGAGCCTCACCGAGGCTCGCACACAGCTCCGTGTCGACGAGCGCCTGGATGACGAGCGTCTCCGCGGCCACCCGCGCGTTCGGCAACTCCGTGACGGCCGACCGCAGCGTGTCCGCGTCGAGTGCGTCCAGATCGCCCTGACCGAAGAGCGCGGCCGACGCGGCGATGGCCGCATCCGTCGCGGCGACCCCGTGGACGAGCGCGGTGACGGCGTAGGCGAGGGTCTTCTGCGCCTCACGCTTGAACGGTTCCGACTCGGTCGCGGCCGCCAGTCGCTCGATCTCCACCCGATCGAGGAACGTGAACACCTTCAGCCGGGCGATGACGTCCGCATCGTCGGTGTTGACCCAGAACTGGTAGAACGCGTACGGGCTCGTCATGCTCGGGTCGAGCCAGACCGCGTTGCCTTCGCTCTTCCCGAACTTCGTGCCGTCCGAGTTCGTGATCAGCGGGGTCCCGATCGCGTGGACGGTGGCCCGCTCGACCCGGTGGATGAGGTCGGTGCCGCTCGTGAGGTTGCCCCACTGGTCGCTCCCGCCGGTCTGCAGGACGCAGCCGTATTCGCGGTACAGCTCGAGGTAGTCCATCCCCTGGAGGATCTGGTAACTGAACTCGGTGTAGCTGATCCCCGCCTCCGAGTTGAGACGGGCACTGACCGCGTCCTTCTTCAGCATCGTGCCGACGCGGTAGTGCTTGCCGATCTCCCGCAGGAAGTCGATCGCGGAGAGCGGTGCGGTCCAATCGAGGTTGTTGACCATGCGCGCGGCGTTGTCGCCCTCGAAACTGAGGAAGCGTTCGATCTGCGCGCGGAGCGACTGCACCCACTCGGCGACGGTGTCCGGCGTGTTCAGCGTGCGCTCGGCGGTCGGTCGTGGGTCGCCGATGAGGCCGGTCGAACCGCCGACGAGCCCGAGCGGGCGGTGTCCGGCAAGCTGAAGCCGACGCATGACGAGCAGCTGGACCAGGTTGCCCAGGTGGAGGCTCGCAGCCGTCGGGTCGAACCCGCAGTAGTAGGTGATCGGCGCTCCACCGAGCAGACGCTTCAGCTCTTGCTGATCCGTCGACACGTGGACGAGCCCGCGCCAGACGAGTTCGTCCCAGACGTCCTCGAAGGTCGGATCGTTGCGCTGGTCAGGAAGAGCGAGGTTCGACACGCTTGCAAGGCTATCAGCGCGGCATCGGCTGCCGGATCGGGCGCATCGGCACCGGCGCGATCGTGGCGACCGTGACGTGCAGGAATTCCTCTCATTCGTCAGAGTTGTGGAAATACCTGCATGTTGCGACTAGGGTGATCGAGCCCACCCACCGCCGAGAGGAGAACCGTGTACGTGCTGACCGTCGATCAGATCGCGAGCCGGACCGGCCCTGATCGAGCCGCCGGTGTCATCGAGTCGATCAACGACCGGTTCCCGGACCGCCTGCTCCTCCAGGCCGAACGCACGGCGGGCGACGAGTTCCAGCTCGCCACCGAGGACGCCGAGGTCGCGCTCGCCATCGCCTTCGACCTCCTCCGGGATCGCGGCTGGAGCGTGGGCATCGGACAAGGCGACGTCCGGCGTCCGCTCCCCGATTCGACCCGAGCCGCGACCGGTCAGGCCTTCTACGCCGCGAGGGAGGCCGTCACGCGGGCCAAGCGGGCGCCCTTCCGGTTCGCGCTCGAGGCGGCCGACCAGCAGGGCGGCGCCGATGTCGAAGCACTCATCGTGCTCCTCCTCCACCTCCGCGACCGGAGGACCGCCGGCGGCTGGGAGGTCGCCGACCTGCTCGCGGCCGGCGTGACCCAGTCCGAGGCCGCGGCACGACTCGGCATCACCGAGAGTTCGGTCAGTCGCCGGGTCGCGGCCGCCGGAGTCCGAGCCGAAGCCGCAGCGACCACCGCGCTCATCCGCCTCCTGGCGAAGCTCGACCAGGACGCCTCCGTGCACCACCCCGACGACCGAAAGGACGAGCGATGAACCTCATCACGCTCACGCCCATCACCTGGCCGACCGTCATCGGCCTCCTCGGAAGCGCGCTCGTCTTCCTCCTGCTGGCCCGGGTGCTGACCGCGCGTCTCGCGGATCGTCTCATGGTCGTGGCGGCTGCCCTCATGGTGATCGGGGCCCTCCTGGTCGCGCTCGTCCCCTCGGTTCCGCCGACCGGTCCGGCACTCGTGCTCCTCGGCGTCTTCGTCCTCGCCGTCGCGGTCGCCGGCGGTGGTCCGGTCGCCTCCTTCGTCCTCGCCCTCGCGACGAAGGGCAGCGTCGCCCCCGGGATCCACGGCGGCATCCTCGTGGAGCACCGGAACCCGAGCGCCTCGCAGGTCGTCGGACGTCCCATCGAGGTGCTGCGCGGCGGGACCGCGATCGGGATCCTCGAACGGCTCGCCCTCGTCGCCGCGTTGTTCTCCGGCTATCCGGAGGCGATCGCGGTCATCGTCGCCGTGAAGGGTGTCGGACGCTTCACCGAACTCGACTCGGCCGAGGCGCGCGAGCGGTTCATCATCGGCTCGCTCGCCAGCCTCCTCTGGGCTGCCGGGGTGGCGTCGATCCTGCTGCTCGCGCGAGGCTGAGTCGGCGGGTCAGTCCACCGCCCTGGGCGACCGGCGGTAGGGCGAGACGGTCGTCTCCCCCGGGAGCACGAACCGCCACGGGTAGGCGGCTCCCCCACCGACCCCGCTGACGCCCGTCCGCGGACCGGCCGCCGAGGCGAGCGGGCGCTCGGGCAAGAGCAGATCGAACGGCGGCTCGGCGAGGTCGTCACCCGACTGGTCGAGCGCGATCCCGAGCGACACGGTGAGCCGCGCCGGTCCTCTGGCCAGGTCGCGATCCAGCACCCGGTCACCGCGTCGCAGCCGCGCGAGCTCCAGCCCCGCGACGACCTCGCCGGCACGCAGGAGGACGGCCGACGCCGTGCCGACCGGTGAACACACGACGTTGATGCAGACGTGCATGCCGTAGCTGAAGTACGCGTACAGATGCCCGGGCGGACCGAACATCGGACTCGTGCGCGGCGTCGGACCGCGGTGCGCATGGGATCCGGGATCCTCGCCGACCCCGAGATAGGCCTCGACCTCGGTGAGACGGACCGACACGGTGCCCTCGGGCGTCGTGTGGGACAGCACCGCGCCGAGCAGCGCGGGCGCGACCTCGAGGGCCGATCCCGAGGTCAGCGCCCGCAGCGGACCGGCCGACGTCATCGGACCCCGCCCCGTCTAGAGCGAAAGGGCCTGCGACAGCGTGCCCACCCGCCCGACGAGTGCCACGAGCTGGTCCTGGACCCGCTCCGGCGCCGTCCCGCCGGCGCCGAGTCGGCTGCCGATCGAGCCGTCGACGGTCAGTACCCGTCGCACAGCCGGCGTGAGGTGCTCCGAGACACCCGCCAGTGCGGCGTCGTCCGGTTCGTCGAGGGCCAGCCCGCGCTCCTCGCAGTACCGCACGAGCTCGCCGCTGATCTCGTGGGCGTCGCGGAAGGCGACACCCTGCTTGACGAGCCACTCGGCGACGTCCGTCGCGAGGGAGAACCCCTCCGGTGCGAGCTCGCGCAGCCGTGCCGTGTCGAAGCGGAGCGTCGCCACCATCCCGGTGAACGCCGGCAGCAACACCTCGAGCTGGTTCACGGAGTCGAACACCGGCTCCTTGTCCTCCTGCAGGTCGCGGTTGTACGCGAGCGGCAGCGCCTTCAACGTCGCCAGCAACCCGGTCAGGTTCCCGATGAGTCGCCCGGACTTCCCGCGGGCCAGTTCGGCGATGTCGGGGTTCTTCTTCTGCGGCATGATGCTCGAGCCGGTCGAGTAGGCGTCGTCGAGGGTCACGAACCCGAACTCGCGGGTGTTCCAGACGATGATCTCCTCGGCGAACCGGGACAGGTTGATCCCGATCAGCGAGGTGATGAACGCGAACTCGGCGACCACGTCGCGGCTGGCGGTGGCGTCGATCGAGTTCTCCGTCGGCCGGTCGAGCCCGAGCTCGTGCGCGACGAGCACCGGGTCGAGCCCGAGGGAACTGCCGGCGAGCGCTCCGGAACCGTACGGCGAGGCGCTCGCCCGGGCGAGCCAGTCGCGGAGCCGTTCCAGGTCGCGGGTGAGCGGCCAGGCGTGCGCGAGCAGCTGGTGGGCGAGCAGCACCGGCTGGGCGTGCTGCAGGTGCGTGCGGCCGGGCATCACCGCGTCCGGGTGTGCTTCGGCCTGGGAGACGATCGCGTCGATCAGGTGGATGACGTCGCGGGCGATCACCCGTCCGTGATCGATGAGGTAGAGGCGCACGAGCGTCGCGATCTGGTCGTTCCGGCTCCGGCCGGCACGCAGCTTCCCACCGAGTTCCTTGCCGGCCCGTTCGACGAGCCCGCGTTCCAGCGCCGAGTGGACGTCCTCATCGCCCTCCGCCGCGACGAACGTCCCGTCAGCCACGTCGGCGTCCAGGACGTCGAGGGCGGCGAGCATCCCGCGAAGCTCGTCCTCGTCGAGGTACCCCGCCGACGCGAGCGCCTTGGCGTGGGCGCGGGAACCCGCGATGTCGTATGCGGCGAGGACCCAGTCGAACTGAGTGGACTTGCTCAGACGGGCCAGTTCCGGCGACGGTCCGCTCGCGAAGCGTCCACCCCAGAGGGCCCCGGATTCGCCTGCTCGGTTCTGCTGATCTGCCACGATGGGCCTCCTGTACTGCTGGCGTCCGGAGTGCTCCGGACTGGTCGGTCGGCCGCAGCCGGGGAAGGGTCAGGCCGCGGAGCCGGCGTGCTGCTGCTCGAGCAGCCACACGAGCAGGGCCTTCTGCGCGTGGAGGCGGTTCTCCGCCTCGTCCCAGATGATGCTCTGCGCCCCGTCGATGACCTCGGCCTCGACCTCGAAGCCGCGATCGGCGGGCAGGCAGTGCATGAAGACGGCGTCGGACGCGGCGAGCCCCATGAGCCTGCGGTCGACCCGGTAGCCGCCGAAGATGGCGACGCGTTGCGCCTTCTCGTCCTCCTTGCCCATCGACACCCAGGTGTCGGTGATCATCACGTCGGCATCCGCCGCCGCCGCGTCGGGGTCGGTGGTCACGAGCACGGAGCCGCCCGTCGTCGCGGCGATGCGCTCCGCGTCGGCGACGACGTCCGCAGCCGGGGCGAACTCGGCCGGGGCGGCGACGCGGACATGCATCCCCGCCGTCGCGCCGGCCAACAGGTAGGAGTGGGCCATGTTGCTCGCTCCGTCGCCGAAGAACGACATCGTCAGACCGGCGAGCTCGCCCTTGTGCTCGCGGATCGTGAGGAGGTCGGCGAGGAGCTGGCACGGGTGGAAGTCGTCGGACAGCGCGTTGACGACGGGCACCGTCGTCCCGGCCGAGATCTCCTCGAGACCGGACTGGGCGTAGGTCCGCCAGACGATCGCCGCGACCTGACGTTCGAGGACGCGAGCGGTGTCGGCGGCCGTCTCCTTGCCGCCGAGCTGGCTGTTGGCCGTCGAGATGATGAGCGGGGATCCGCCGAGGTCGGCGATCCCCACGGCGAAGGAGACGCGTGTCCGCGTCGAGGACTTGTCGAAGATGACCGCGACGGTCTGCGGGCCTTCGAGCGGCTTCCGCGACCAGCGGTCGCGCTTCAGCTCGGTGGCGAGGTCGAGGATCTCGGCCTGCTCGGACGGGCTGAGGTCGTCGTCGCGGAGGAAGTGACGGGTCATGGCTGGTGGTCCTGTTCGTGTGGGTCGATGGCCGGTCAGGCCTGGACGGCGTCGAGCGCCGCGCGGAAGAGGGAGGTGAACTCGTCGATCTCGGCGTCGCCGATGATGAGCGGCGGCGCGATCCGGATGCTCGTCGCGTTCGGGGCGTTGATGATGAGCCCTCGGTCGAACGCCGCGGCCGACAGCTCGGCCGCCACCGGGGCGCTCAAGCCGATGCCGATGAGCAGCCCGTGTCCGCGGACCTCCTCGACGAGCGGGGAACCGATGGCGGTGATGACGGCCCGCAACTGCTCACCGCGCGCGGCGGCGTTCTGCACGAGACCGGCGCGCTCGATCTCCTCGAGCACCGCGTTCGCCGTCGCGGTCGCGAGCGGGTTGCCTCCGAAGGTGCTGCCGTGCTGGCCGGGTCCGAACAGCTCGGAGGCGGCGCCGAAGGTGACGAGGGCGCCGATCGGCATGCCACCGCCGATCCCCTTGGCGACGGTGATCGCGTCCGGGACGATGCCGTCCCGCTGGAACGCGAACCACTCCCCCGTCCGACCGGCCCCGGTCTGGATCTCGTCGATGATGAGCAGCACGCCGTGTGCCTCGGTGAGTGCCCTGGCACGGGCGAGGTAGCCCTCCGGCAGGTCGATGACGCCGGCTTCGCCCTTGATCGGTTCGAGGATCAGCGCGGCGACCCGGTCGTCGATCGCCGCCTCGAGTGCCTCGATCGTGGTCGGGATGTGCTCGACGCCGCCCGGGAGCGGGTGGAACCCCTCCTGCAGGGCAGGCTTGCCGGTCAGGGCGAGCGCGCCGAAGGTCCGCCCGTGGAAGGAGTTCTCCAGGGTGAGGACCCGGGTCCGCGATCCGTCGCCGTGGTTGAGTCGGGCGAGCTTGAACGCCGCCTCGTTCGCCTCGGCACCGGAGTTCGCGAAGTACACCCGACCGCCCTCGTCCGCTCCGGCGAGACGCTTCAGTCGGGCCGCGAGCTCGAGCTGCGGCGGACTCGAGAAGTAGTTGGAGACGTGCGCGAGCGTGCTCGCCTGTCGCGTGATCGCACCGACGAACGCCGGATGCGCATGTCCCAGTGCGTTCACCGCGATGCCCGCGAGGAAGTCGAGGTAGCGGTTGCCCTCGGCGTCCCAGACATGGCATCCCTCACCGCGCGTCAGCATCGCGATCGGCGTGTTGAACGTGCGCATCATGTCGCGGTCGACGCGGCTCTTCCAGTCGCTCATGAGTCCTCCGGGACGACCTCGGTGCCTGAGCCGTTCTGGGTGAACACCTCGAGCAGGATGGAGTGGGGTACGCGGCCATCGATGATGGCGGCCTTGGCGACCCCGCCGTCGACGGCGTCGAGGCAGGCGGTCATCTTCGGGATCATGCCCGATTCGAGCGTGGGCAGCATGGCTCGGAGCTCACTCGTCGTGATCTGCGAGACGAGCGAGTCGCGGTTGGGCCAGTCGCTGTACAGCCCGGCGACATCGGTCAGGATGACGAGCTTCGCGGCACCGAGTGCCACGGCGAGCGCCGCGGCGGCCGCATCGGCGTTCACGTTGAGCGTCTGGCCGGGCTGGTCGAGGTCGGGGGCGATCGAGGAGACCACCGGGATGTTGCCGGCGTCGAGGTAGGCCTGCACCGAGGTGGGGTCGACGCTGACGACGTCGCCGACGAGCCCGATGTCCACGGTCTCGCCGTCGACGACGATCGAGCGACGACGCCCGCCGAACAGGCCCGCGTCCTCGCCGGACAGTCCTGCGGCGAGCGGGCCGTGTTCGTTGATCCGCCCCACGAGCTCGGGGTTGACCTGACCGGTGAGGACCATCCGGACGACCTCCATGGCCTCGGGCGTCGTGACCCGGTACCCGCCGCGGAACTCGCTGTGGATGTCGAGCCGCTCGAGCATCGCGGAGATCTGCGGGCCACCACCGTGCACGACGACGGGCTTCAGCCCCGCGTAGCGCAGATAGACCATGTCCTCGGCGAACGCCTGCGCGAGCTCGTCGCTCACCATCGCGTTGCCGCCGAACTTGACGACGATCGTCTGGTCGCGGAAGGTCTTCAGCCAGGGAAGCGACTCGATGAGGGTGGCGGCCTTGATCGCCGCCTCCTCGGGAGAGTTGTCTCGGTACTGGGTCATCATCAGCTCGCGTACGCGCTGTTCTCGTGCACGTAGTCGTGCGTGAGGTCGTTCGTCCAGATGGTGGCTCCCGTGTCGCCGGCGTGGAGGTCGATGAGCACGTGCACGGCGCGCGGCGACAGGTCGACGAGGTCGCGCGACTGATCCGGCTCGCCGGCCGTGCACACCTGGACGCCGTTCATAGCCACGTCGATCCCGTACGGGTCGAACTCGGCACCCGTGGTCCCGACGGCCGCGAGCACCCGGCCCCAGTTCGGGTCGTTGCCGAAGATGGCCGCCTTGAAGAGGTTGCTGCGGGAGACCGCGCGGGCGACCTCGACCGCGTCGTCCTCGGACACCGCGCCGACGACCTCGATCGCGACGTCGTGGGCCGCGCCCTCGGCATCGGCCTGCAACTGCAGGGTGAGGTCGCGGCACACCTCCGTCAGCGCCTCGGTGAAGGCGGACAGCTCCGGGGTCACGCCGCTCGACCCGGAGGCGAGGAGTGACACCGTGTCGTTGGTGGACATGCAACCGTCGGAGTCGAGACGGTCGAAGGTGACGCGGGTCGCGCTGCGGAGCGCCTGATCGAGCTGCGCCGGCTCGAGCACGGCGTCGGTCGTGATGACGACGAGCATCGTCGCGAGCCCGGGGGCGAGCATGCCCGCACCCTTCGCCATGCCGCCGACGGTCCATCCGTCCGCGCTCCGAACGGCCTGTTTCGGCTTCGTGTCGGTCGTCATGATCGCGGTCGCCGCGGCGAGGCCGGCAGCTTCGCTCGCACCGTCCTCGTCGGCGACCGCGCGGGTGGCGTCCCAGACGCCCGCGGTCAGCTTGTCGAGATCGAGCTGTTCGCCGATGAGCCCCGTGGAGCAGACGAGGACGTCGCCGGCCGAGATCGCGAGCCGCTCGGCGACGGCCTCCGCGGTCGCGTGCGTCGTCTGGAAACCGCGCGTCCCCGTGTAGCAGTTCGCGCCGCCGGAGTTCAGGACGATCGCCGAGACGATGCCGTCCTGCATGACCTGCTCGCTCCAGAGGATCGGGTTGGCCTTGCACCGGTTGCTCGTGAACACCGTCGCCGCGTGCTGCAGCGGACCGACGTTGTGGACCACCGCGAGGTCGAGGCCCCCGGAGGTCTTGAGGCCGCAGGCGACGCCCGCCGCGAGGAACCCTGCTGCTGCTGTCACACTCACGGTGCCACTCCATTCACACTCAAGCCGGTCGTCTCGGGGAGCCCGAGCGCGATGTTCGCCGATTGGATCGCCGCGCCGGCGGTCCCCTTCACGAGGTTGTCGACGGCGGTCACGACGACGACCCGTCCCACCGTCTCGTCGACGGCGAGTCCGATCAGCGCGGTGTTGGCGCCGAGGACGTCGGCCGTCCGGGGGAACGAGCCCTCGGGCAGCACGTGGACGAACGGCTCGTCGGCGTAGGCCGTCTCCCAGGCCTCGCGGACCGCTGCCGCCGTGGTGCCCGGGACGATGCGTGCCGTCGAGGTGGCCAGGATGCCGCGTGACATCGGGACGATGACCGGGGTGAACGAGATGGACGCGCGATCGGCACCGGCCGCCCGGAGGCTCTGCGTGATCTCGGGGATGTGACGGTGGGTACCGCCGACGGCGTACGGGTTGGCCGTGCCGAGCACCTCGCTCGCGAGCAGGTTGACCTTCAGGCTCTTCCCCGCGCCGGACGGCCCGACGGCGAGCACGGAGACGAGGTCGAGCGGCTCGATCACCCCCGCGGCGATGCCGGGCGCGAGGGACAGGGCGACGGTGCTCGCGTTGCATCCAGGAGCGGCGATCCGCTTGGCGCCCACGAGAGCGTCGCGCCCCCGACCGGTGGACGTCTGGAGCTCCGGCACACCGTAGGCCCAGGCGCCGAAGTAGTCGCCGCCGTAGAAGGCGTCCCAGTCGGCTTCGTCGACGAGCCGGTGGTCGGCTCCGCAGTCGACGACGAGGGTCTCCGGTGGAAGCGATGCCGTGACCTCACCCGACTTGCCGTGCGGCAGGGCGAGGAAGACGACGTCGTGTCCCGCGAGCACCTCCGGCGTCGTCGCCTCGAGGACGAGATGCCGGAGTGATCGGAGGTGTGGCTGGTGGTCGACGAGCGGTTGACCGGCGTTCGCGTGCGCGGTCACCGTCCGGACGTCGAAGTCGGGGTGGTCGGCGAGCAGCCGAAGCAGCTCGCCTCCTGCGTAGCCGGATGCTCCGGCCACCGCTACAGAGAAGGACATGGCTCTACCTTATTGAGTGGACGCTCGAGGGGCGGAGGCGGCGACTCCTGGACGACTGCACGGTCACCTGGACCGTGCGAGCACCGGGGTCGCCTATCGTCGCTCTGCGGTAGCGCGTGCGGACACGGTACGGCGGAGGGCGCGGAGCGTGATCGCCCGCGAAGAACCCTGTGCCTGGAAACGTGCCATGTCGAGAGCGTACTACGACGACGAGGATGCCGACGAATCCGCGCCCGGAGCAGCCCGCTCCGCGATGAGCGCGGCCTGGACCCGCGACCGTGCGTCGAGCTTCACGAGGATCCGGGACACGTGCGTGCGGGCCGTCGCCTCGGACAGCCCGAGCGCGGTCGCGATCCCGGCGTTGCTCAGCCCCTCGCGCAGCTGCTCGAGGACCTCACGCTCCCGCGGTGTCAGCGTGGCCAGACCGGGGTGCGCCGGCGCCGGCGCCGGCACGACCGGAGGTCGGGCTGCGGCGAGACGTTCGAGGACTCGGCGGGTCACCTCAGGGGCGAGCACCGCCTCGCCCGCGTGCACTCGTCGGATCGCATCGACGAGGCCGGCAGCGGAGACCGTCTTCACCAGGAAGGCGTTCGCCCCGGCCGCCAGCGCCTCGTCGACGTACCGGTCGAGCGCGAAGGTGGTGAGCATGATGATGCTCGGCGGTGGGGTGGCCGCAGCGAGGATGGCCGGGATCGCGTCGATCCCTGAGGCACGCGGCATCTGGACGTCGAGCAACACGACGTCCGGTCGGTGTCGCACGGCTTGCGCGACGACGGCCTCCCCGTCCGCCGCCTCGGCGATGACCAGGATGTCGTCCGGCTCGTCGAGCAGCGCTCCCAGACCCGCTCTGACGGCCGCATGGTCGTCCGCGATGAGGACCGTGATGGTCATGACGCCCCTCCTACAAGGGCGACCGCGGCGGTGGAGGTCGGCACCCGGGTCGGCACCGTGAGCGCCGTCCGCCAGTCGGGACCGTCCGGCCCCGCGACGAGGTCGCCTCCGACCAGACGTGCCCGCTCGGCCAGGCCGACGAGGCCGACCCCACCGGACCCGGCGAGCACGGAAGACGAGGTCGCCGTCGGCAGCGGGTTGCTGAGCGTGACGGACAGGGCACCGGGCGGGAGCGAGACCTCGACCCGCACGGAGGCACCCGGTGCGTGCTTCGCGGTGTTCGTCAGGCCTTCGACGAGCGTGCGGAGCCCGACGATCGAGGTCTGCGCGGGGACCTCGGCGAGCGCCGCGTCGTCCGGTGCCCGTACCTCCACCTCCAGTCCGTTGGCACGGGCGACCTCGACCGCGCGGCGGACCGACTCGGCCGTGAGCCGGTCTGGCGCCTGGGCCAGCTCGTCGGCCGACTGGTCACCGCGGAGCACGTCGATCATCGTGCGCATGTCGGCGAGCGCGTCGAGACTGCTGGTCCGGACGAGTGCGAGGCTGCGCCGCAGCGCAACCGGGTCGGTGCCGTCACGTCGTTCCAGGGCCGCCGCCGACTGCATCGCGATCGCCGAGAGGTGACCAGCGATGACGTCGTGCAGCTCCCGGCTGAGCTCGAGCCGTTCACGGGTCACGGCGTCCTGCCGGAGCGCAGCCGCTGCCTGCGCGATCGTGTCCGCGCGCTCGCGCTGGCGTTCGGCCTCGAGGCGGGGGTACCGGACCATCCTGCCGTACCAGATCGAACTCGCCAGGATGACCGGGACGATGATGAGCGAGCCGAGGACCACTCCCCGACCGAGCCGGGTGACGGCCTCGACGTCGTCGGTGAACCAGATCACCGCGAAGACACCGACCGACACGACGGCGAGCGCGGTGCAGGCGAACGCGGCGACGTCCATGACCCGGGACCGCGAGTAGAGCGCCGCCGCGTAGGCGAGGTCGGACACGACGATGAGCATCCCGAGGCCGCTGCCTCCGGTGGTGAGCGCCTCGGCGAGGGCGATCAGGACGCCGACGGCCAGCGTGGTCAACGGGCGTCGGCGGCGGAGCAGGTGCACCGTCAGGATGGCGACGAGGAACGCGAGCGTGAGGAGGAGCGGCGGTTCCGACACGGTCGTCCCCCAGGGGACATGGATCCCGAGGAGGGCGAACAGGAGTCCCATGGCCGCGCACACCGTGGTGATGACCGACTCACGGTGTCGATCCACCCATGCGCGCGGTCCTTCGAGAGCAGCCATACCTCCATCACACCAGCTCGAGCCGCGCGGCGCGAGCGTCGGAGGGACGAGCCGGCGTACGCAGTTCCGCTGACCCCGTCGCCGGAGGATCAGCAGCACGGTCGATGTGGCACGGCATCACCCCGCGACACCATCGGAACATGGACAGCTTCACTGAACTCTTCGGCACGAGCCCACTCATCTGGGCCATCCTCGGCGCGGAGGCCGCGTTCTGGATCCTCCTCTTCGGCGGGCTCGCGGTCCGCTACCTCCTCCGGCGGCGCCGGCTCAGCGCGATCATGTTGATCGGTGTACCGGTCGTGGACCTCGTCCTCCTGGTCCTGACCGCGACCGACCTCGCGTCCGGCGAGGAGCCGAACGTCACGCACCTCCTCGCGACCATCTACCTGGGCTTCACGGTGGCGTTCGGCCACGCGCTCATCACGAAGGCGGACGTCTGGTTCGCACACCGGTTCGCGGGCGGTCCAGCACCGCGGCCGAAGCCGAAGTCCGGGCCCGCGTACGTCCGGGCCGCCTGGTCGGAGTGGCGTCGGGTGGTCCTCGCCGTCGCGATCGCGGTCGCCGGGCTCCTCGCGATGCAGGCCATGGTCGGCTGGACCGTCCCCGCCTCCTTCGCCCTCGCGAACGAGGACGTCATCTGGGGCATGATCATCAAGCTCGTCGCGGTCACCGCCATCTGGTTCGCCGCAGGCCCGGTGTACGCCGTCCTCTTCCGGAGCTCCGCGCCCGCGTCTGACACCACGGAGCGGGTTTCGGATTCCGTTCCAACATCTCAGGGGCGTCCCTAACGGCGCTCTATCTCATATCTGAGATAGAGTGACGACATGGAAGACACGGCAACGTTTGAACGAACGGACCCTGCGGCACCGCTCCGGCAGGTCGGAGCACTCATCCGCGGCGCCCGTCAGGGACGCAAACTCACCCAGGCCCAGCTGGCGGAACGCGTCGGTACGAGCCAGAGCGCGATCAACCGGATCGAGCAGGGCAGTCAGAACATCAGCATCGACCTCCTGAGCCGGATCAGCACCGCGCTCGAGAGTGAGATCGTCAGTTTCGGCGAACAGAAGAAGAACTCGCACCTCCGCGTCCAGGGTGGCCGACAGCTGCACGGGACCATCGCGGTGCGTTCGAGCAAGAACGCCTCGGTCGCGCTCCTGTGCGCCGCGCTCATGAACCGCGGCCGCACCACGCTGCACGGCATCGCCCGGATCGTCGAGGTCGACCGCATCATCGACGTCCTGCGCAGCCTGGGCGTCTCCGTGGTCTGGTCGCCCGACGGCCAGGACGTCGAGATCCACGTCCCGGACGACCTCTCACTCGAGAGCATCGACGAGGACGCCGGTCGCCGGACCCGCAGTGTGCTCATGTTCCTCGGTCCGCTGCTCGGCCGCTACGACACCTTCGCCCTCCCCTACGCCGGTGGTTGCGACCTCGGGACCCGCACCGTCGAACCGCACCTCATCGCGCTCCGGCCGTTCGGCCTGTCCATCGAGGCGACCGCCGGCTGGTACCAGGCCACCGTCGCCCCCGACGTGCCCGAGGAACTGAGCGTCGTGCTCACCGAGCGCGGCGACACCGTGACCGAGAACGCCATCATGGCCGCCGCGGTCCGCGACGGTGTGACGACCATCCGCAACGCCAGCCCGAACTACATGGTGCAGGATTTGTGCTTCTACCTGGAGCTCCTCGGCATCACCATCGAGGGCATCGGGAGCACGACGCTCCGGATCACCGGCCGCAGCGTCATCAACGAGGACGTGGACTACTGGCCGAGTGAGGACCCGGTGGAGGCGATGAGTCTGCTCACCGCCGGGATCGTCACCGACTCGGAGATCACCGTCACGCGCGTGCCGATCGAGTTCATGGAGATCGAGCTCGCGACGCTCGGCGAGATGGGACTGCGCTACACCCGCTCCCCCGAGTACGCAGCCGCGAACGGTCGGACCCGTCTCGTCGACGTCACCGTGCATCCCTCGAAGCTGCACGCCCCGATCGACAAGATCCACCCCATGCCGTTCCCGGGGCTCAACATCGACAACCTCCCGTTCTTCGCGGTCATCGCGGCCTGCGCCGAGGGCGACACGCTCATCCACGACTGGGTGTACGAGGGCAGGGCGATCCACCTCACCGACCTGACCCGACTCGGCGCGAACGTCCGCCTGCGCGACCCGCACCGCATCGACGTCTCCGGGCCGACGCACTGGTCCGGCGCCGAGGTGAGCTGCCCTCCCGCGCTGCGACCGGCAGTCGTCATCCTGCTCGCCATGCTCGCCGCGAAAGGTACGAGCGTGCTCCGGAACGTCGACATCATCGCTCGCGGGTACGAGCAGCTGCAGGAGCGGCTCATCACCCTGGGTGCGTCGATCGAGACCTTCCGCGACTGAGTCCGTCCCGTCCGACGGACGCGGCCCCGCAGATCGTCGATCCGCGGGGCCGCTGTCGTCCGGTACGACCGGCTCAGTCCCGGATGCTCGCGCCGAAACGCTCGGCCGCCACTGCCGCGCCGGCGAGCTTCGCGTCGCTCGCCTCCGCCGCGGTGAGCGTGCGGTCCGGCGCGCGGAACCGCAGCGCGAAGGTCAGGCTCTTGCCGCCCTCGGGGACGCCCGAGCCGCGGTAGTCGTCGACGAGGCGGATGTGCTCGAGCAGTGAACCGGCTCCGACCCGGACGGCGTCGAGGACCTCGCCGGCGGAGACCGTCGCGGGGACGAGCAGCGAGAGGTCCTGCGTCGCAGCGGGCAGGGTGCCGATGCCGACGGCCTCGGGCAGTGCGTCGCCGAGCGCGATGATGCGATCCAGGTCGAGTTCCGCGACCGCTACGACGCGCGGCAAGTTCGCCTCCTCGGCGACGGCCGGGTGGACCTCCCCCGCGTATCCCACCAGGACGTCGCCCACGTGCAAGGCCGCGGTCCGTCCGGGGTGCAGTGCCTGGTGGCTGCCCTGCGAGACGGTGATGTCGACACCGGTCGCCACTGCGACGGCCTGGACGGCCTCGAGCGCGTCCGCGATACCGGCCGCGACCGCGGGCTGGCCCGGCTGCTTCGCGACGGCGTTGCCGACCGCGAGGAATCCGAGATGACGCGGTTGGGCCGGGACGCCCGCCTCGAGCTCCTCGAGCTGGGCCTCGCTCGGACGGACCGCCGCCTGCGGGAGTTCGGCCTGGCCGAACGCGCCGTGACGGGACGGACGGAACACCGCGCCGACCTCGAAGATCGAGAGGTCGGTCAGACCGCGCGAGACGTTCCGGTGGGCCACCGCGAGGAGACCGGGCAGGATCGACGCGCGGAGGAAGGGGGCCTTCGCGTCGAGCGGGTTCGCGAGCTTCACGGCCGGGAACTCACCTGGTTGCGGTGCGCCGAACCGGGCGTTCTCCCCGGCGGAGACGAACGGGTAGGCCAACACCTCGGTGGCGCCGCCGTAGGCGAGCGCGTCGGCGACCCCACGGCGCAGCCGCTGCGAACGCGAGAGCCCGCGTCCCGGAGGCGCGACGGGGAGCACAGACGGGATGCGGTCGTATCCGAGGATCCGCGCCACCTCCTCGGCGAGGTCCTCCTTGCCGGTGATGTCGTGGCGCCAGCTCGGCGGCGTCACGAGCAGGCCGCCATCGGTAGCCTCGACGGCCGCGCCGATCTCGGCGAGCGCGGATCGTGTCTCGTCCGCTCCGAACGTGACGCCGATGAGGCCGTTGATGTAGTCGTCGGGGAGCAGGATCGGCTCGCGATCCGGCGCCGTGGTGACGGTGGAGCCGAGGTCGTCCGTCCGGCCGCCGGCCAGGTCGACGAGCAACTGCGCGACGCGACCGGCGGCCGCGACGGCGATCTGTGGATCGACACCGCGCTCGAACCGCTTGGACGCCTCGCTCGGCAGCTTGTGGCGACGCGCGCTCCGCGCGATGGACACCTGGTCGAAGTTCGCGGCCTCGATGATGACGTTGCGCGTGGCATCGGTGATCTCGGTGTCGAGGCCACCCATCACGCCCGCGAGCCCGATCGGGCCCGAGTCGTCGGTGATCAGCAGGTCCTCGTCGTGGAGCTTCCGCTCCTGGCCGTCGAGCGTGACGAAGGTCTCGCCGGACCGCGCGCGCCGGACGACGATGCCGCCAGTGAGCTTGTCGAGGTCGTACCCGTGGATCGGCTGCCCGAGCTCGAGCATGACGTAGTTCGTGATGTCGACGACGAGCGACAGCGAGCGGATGCCGGCGAGCTTCAACCGGGCAACCATCCACGGCGGGGTCGGCTTCGTCGGGTCGACGTCGCGCACGACGCGGGTGACGAACACGCTCGACCCGACGCGACCGCGGATCGGCCCCGCATCCTCGATCGTGACGGGGAAGCCGTCGAGTGGCCCGGTGAACGCCTCGGGGACGCTCGCCGCCGGGTCGCGGAAGGCCGCACCGGTCGCGTGCGAGTACTCGCGTGCGACCCCTCGGATCGAGAACGCGTAGCCGCGATCGGGCGTCACGTTGAGCTCGACCGCGGCGTCGTCGAGACCGAGCAGGCTGATCGCGTCGGTGCCGACGGGTGCCTCGACCCCGATCGTCGAGAGACGCAGGATCCCGTCGTGGTCCTCACCGAGGCCGAGCTCGCGAGCCGAGGCGATCATGCCGTCCGACACGTGGCCGTAGGTCTTTCGAGCGGCGATCGGGAACGGACCGGGCAGCACGGCGCCGGGCAGGGTGACGACCACCTGGTCGCCGACGAAGAAGTTGCCGGCACCGCAGACGATGCCCCGTACGGCCCCGTCGGCGTCACCCTCGGCGACGCGGACCTGGCACCAGCGGATGGTCTTGCCGTTGGACTGCGGCTCCTCGACGAACTCGAGGACCTCGCCGACCACGATGGGACCGGTCAGCTCGAAGCGGTGGACGTCCTCCTCCTCGAGCCCGACGCGCACGAGCGCGGCGTGGACGTCTTCAGGGGTGGTCCCCGGGGCGAGTTCGACGAACTCCCCGAGCCAGCTCAATGGAACACGCACGACTACACCACCATCCCGAACTGCTGGGAGAAGCGGACGTCGCCCTCCACCATCTCTCGCATGTCCTGCACGCCGTCGCGCAGCATCAGGCCGCGCTCGACGCCCATCCCGAAGGCGAAGCCCGAGTAGACCTCGGGGTCGATACCGGCGGACCGGAGCACGTTCGGGTTGATCATGCCGCACCCACCCCACTCGATCCAACGCGGTCCGTCCTTGAAGGTCGGGTGCCAGAAGTCGAGCTCGGCGCTCGGCTCGGTGAAGGGGAAGTAGCTGGGACGCAGGCGGACCTTCGCGTCGTCGCCGAAGACGCTCTTCACGAAGTGGTCGAGCGTTCCGCGGAGGTGCGCCATCGTCAGGCCCTTGTCGACGGCGAGACCCTCGAACTGCATGAAGACGGGCGTGTGCGTCGCGTCGAGCTCGTCGGTGCGGTAGACCCGCCCGGGGGCGAGCACGTACACGGGGAGTTCGCGCTCGAGCAGCGAGCGCACCTGGACCGGCGAGGTGTGCGTCCGCAGGACGAGGTGCGACTCCAGCGGCTCCACGAAGAAGGTGTCCTGCATCGCGCGGGCCGGGTGGTCGGCGTCGAAGTTCAGGGCGTCGAAGTTGAACCACTCGCTCTCGACCTCTGGCCCCTCGGCGATCTCCCACCCCATGCCGACGAAGATGTCGGACACGCGGTCCTGGAGCAGCGTGAGGGGGTGCCGGGCACCGGGCAGGCGTCGCAGCGGCACGGCGGTGACGTCGATCGCCTCGGCGGCGAGGCGTGCCTCCGTCTCGGCGGCGACGATCTCGCCCTCGCGCTCGCTCAACGCCTTCGAGACGCGCCCGCGGGCCTGACCGACCAGCTTGCCGAGCGCGGCCTTCTGGTCGTTCGGCACGCTGCGGAGCGATCCGTTGAGGGCGGCGAGCGGTGACGCTTCGCCGGCGTGGGCTGATCGGACCGCTTTCAGGGCGGCCGAGTCGGTGGCTGCGGCGATCGCTTCGAGAGCGGCGTCGACCGCGGCGTTCACCGCTGGTTCGGAGATTGGGGATGCGTCGGACACGAGAGCCAAGTCTACCCAGGCGGTCGGCCCACATGGGCGACCGTCCTCGCCCCGACGGCGGCCCGATCGCCCGGGCTCCGTCGGGACGACGTCAGATGCTCGCGCCGGACGACTGGTTCCCCGCCTGGATGCCGAGGATCTTGGTCGTCGTGTCCTCGGTCACGGCCTGTTCCTTCGGCGTCCGCGGCGACCGTCGGGTACGCACCTCGACGATCTTCGCGACGCCCGAGAGGATCAGGCAGAGCACGATGTAGATCGAGCCCATCACGATGATCGAGGGGATGATCGGGCTGCCGTAGAGCGCCTGCGACCCGAACTGCTTCGCGAGGTAGAGGAGCTCCTGATAGGTGATCAGGAAGCCGAGTGCCGTGTCCTTGAGGGCGACGACGAGCTGGGCGATGATCACCGGCAGCATCGCGCGGATCGCCTGCGGGAACAGGATGAGGCGCAGGACGGCGGACTTCCGCAGGCCGATGGCGTAGGCGGCCTCGCCCTGCCCCTTCGGCAGCGACTCGATACCCGCTCGGAAGATCTCGGAGAACACCGCGCCGTTGTACAGCGTCAGCGCGATGGCGACGGCGACGAACGGCGTCACGAAGGTGAAGCCGAGGGGCGGCAGCCCGTAGTACATGAGCATCATCAGGATGAGGACCGGGACCGCCCGGAAGAACTCGATGAAGATCGTGAACGGGACGCTGATGATCTTGTGGTCGGACAGTCGGCCGATCGCCAGCAACAGTCCGAGGACGACGCTGCAGACCGCGGCGACCGCGAACGCGGACAGGGTGGCACCCGTCGCCTGGAGGATCTGCTCCCAGACGCGCGGGAAGGTGAAGAGCTTCCACTTCGAGGCGGTGAACTGTCCGGTCTCGATGAAGCGGAAGACGACGAACGCGAGGATGCCGGCGACGACGAGCACCGTCGCCGCACCGATCCAGCGATAGCGGACGATGGCCTTCGGGCCGGGGGTGTCGAACAGGACGGAGCTCATCGCGCGATCCTCCACTTCTTCTCGAAGGCCCGTTGGGCGAGGGACAGGAGCGACACGAGCGCCACGAAGATGAGGGCCACCCACAGCAGTCCGATGAGGAGCGGCTCACCGCGCTCGGACAGGTTCGCGCGGATCGCGCCCGCTTCGGCGACGGAGAAGCCGGCGGCGACCGTCGTGTTCTTGAGCAGGGCGATGAGCACGCTGAACAGCGGTGGCAGGACGGCACGGAACGCCTGCGGCAGGATGACGAGCGTCATGGTCTGTCCGAACGGCAGCCCGATCGCGCGTGCGGCCTCGGCCTGACCGATCGGCACCGTGTTGACGCCGGACCGCAGGACCTCTGCGACGTAGGTCGCGGTGTAGAGGCTCAGCCCGATGATCGCGAGCGTCGTGTAACTCACTTCGGGGAGCCCGAGCTTCGGGTAGCCGAAGGCGAAGAAGAAGAGGATGAGGGTCAGCGGGGTGTTGCGCACCGTGTTGACGTACACGGTGCCGAAGAGGCGCATCGCCGGGACCGGCGAGACCCGCATGGCACCGACGATGGTGCCGAGGATGAGCGCGAAGAACCCCGACACCACGAAGAGCAGCAGGGTGTTGCGGAAGCCCGTGACGAAGAGGTCGAGGTTGTCGAGCAGGACGTTCATGTCGCGCACGCCTTTCGGGAGGGGGACGCCCGTGGCGGGCGCCTGGGCGGAGTCGACGGGACAGCTCCCCCGGACGGCCGCTGGTCGGCGGCCGCCCGGGGCGCTGCTTAGTAGTCGTCGACCGCCGGCTGGGTCACCTTGGTGCCGGAGGCGCCGAGGGTGGCGTCGTAGATCTTGGTCCAGGTGTCGCCGCCATCGGTGAACATCGTGTTGATGAAGTGGCGGAGGGCGTCGTCACCCTTCGGCAGACCGATGCCGTAGAGCTCGGTGCTGAACGGCTCGCCCACGACCTTGAGGTCGTCGGGGAACTGCGCCGCGTACCCGATCAGGATCGCCTGGTCGGTCGTGACCGCGTCGACCTTGCCGTCGTTCAGGGCCTCGACACACTGCGAGTAGGTGTCGAACTCCTCCGTCTTGGTGTCGGGGAAGTTGTCCTTGATGTTCTGGATGGGCGTGGAGCCCGTCGCCGAACACACGGTCTTGCCGGCGAGGTCGTCCTCGCCCTTGATGTCGTCGTTGTCCGCGGCGACGAGCAGGCCCTGGCCGGTCTCGAAGTACGGTCCGGCGAAGTCGATCTGCTCCTTGCGCTTGTCGGTGATCGAGTAGGTGCCGACGTAGTAGTCGATGTCACCGTTCACGATGGCCGACTCGCGGTTGGCGCTCGGGATCGCCTTGAACTCGATCTTGTCGGCATCGAAGCCGAGCGACGCGGCGATCCAGGTGGCCATCTCGACGTCGAAGCCGGAACGCTCGCCGGTGGCGGCGTCGAGGTAGCCGAGACCGGGCTGGTCCTCCTTGACGCCGATGCGGACCTTGTCGGCCTTCACCATCGCGTCGTACGTGGGGCTGCCCTCGAGCTGGACGTCGGTGGCGACCTCGAAGAGTGCGCCGCCGTCGGACGCGCCGTCGGTCGATCCGGTGCCGGCGTCGCCGCCGCTGCACCCGCTGAGCGCGAGCGCTGCTGCAGCGACTCCCGCGGTGATGAACATGAGCCTCTTGCGCATGTTTTCCTTCCTTCCTTGGTGCCCGGGACGGGCCGATCGGTTGGTCAGTTCCGGGTCGCCGCGCGGGTCGCGCGATCCGGAGTCGGATGGGTCAGTGGGTGAGGAGCTTCGACAGGAAGTCCTTCGCCCGCTCGGACTGCGGGTTCGTGAAGAACGACTCGGGGTCGGTGTCCTCGAGGATCTCGCCGTCGGCCATGAACACGACGCGGTCGGCGGCCTTCCTGGCGAAGCCCATCTCGTGGGTGACGACGATCATGGTCATGCCCTCACTGGCGAGCTGCACCATGACGTCGAGGACCTCGTTGATCATCTCGGGGTCGAGGGCCGAGGTCGGCTCGTCGAACAGCATGACCTTCGGCTTCATCGCGAGGGCGCGGGCGATCGCCACGCGCTGCTGCTGCCCGCCGGACAACTGTGCCGGCAGCTTGTCCGCCTGCACGCCGATGCCGACGCGCTCGAGCAGCACCTTCGCCGCATCGTCGGCGTCGCGCTTCTTCTGCTTGCGCACCTTGATCGGGCCGAGGGTGACGTTCTCGCGGATCGTCTTGTGCGCGAACAGGTTGAACGACTGGAACACCATGCCGACGTCGGCGCGCAGCTCGGCGAGCTGCTTGCCCTCCTCCGGCAGCTTCTTGCCGTCGATCCGGATCTCCCCCGAGCTGATCGTCTCGAGCCGGTTGATCGTCCGGCAGAGGGTGGACTTGCCGGACCCGGACGGTCCGATCACGACGACGACCTCACCCTTGTTGACGGTGAGGTTGATGTCCTTCAGGGCGTGGAACTCGCCGTAGTGCTTCTCGACGTTCTCCATGACGACGAGGGGCTCGCCGCGCCCTGCCTGGATCGGGTTGCTCGTGGTCTCGTATGCGCCGGCGGCACCATGCGAGGCTGCTGCATCGGGTTCCGTCGGGCCGGAGTTCGGGGACACTGTTGGCTCCATGTAACCCAAACTAGGTGACCGTGTGTTTCGTGCGCATGACGGAAGCGCTACGGTTACCGTTTCGTAACCTCGACGGTCGACGCCTCAGGCGCTCAGGCGTGCTGCGCGAACGCGCTCTCGAAGACGCACACCGACGCCGCAGTGGCCAGGTTCATGCTCTCGGCACGGCCGTAGATCGGTACCGTAACCGCACGGTCGACGAGCTCGAGGTGCTCATCGGTGAGTCCCCTGGCCTCGTTGCCGAACACCCATGCCGTCGGCCGCGCGAGCACGCCTTCCGACCGGGCCACGAGGAGGTCCTCGCCCTTGATGTCGGCAGCGAGCGTCTGCAGTCCCGCTGCGCGGGCCCGTTCCAGCACGGCGGGCAGCTCGACACCGACCGCGACGGGCAGGTGGAAGAGCGAGCCGGTCGTGGAGCGCACGACCTTCGGGTTGTAGAGGTCGACGGTCCGTCCGCTCAGGACGACGGCGTCCGCGCCGGCGGCGTCCGCGGCTCGGATGATCGTCCCGAGGTTGCCCGGGTCGCGGACCTCCTCCAGGATGACGACGAGCTGCGGCTCTCCGGCGAAGATGTCCTTGATCGAGGTCGGGAACTGCTGCGCGACCGCGATGAACCCCTGCGGGGTGACGGTGTCGGCCATCGACTCGAGGACCTGCTCGGTGACGAACTCGATCTCGAGTCCCGCATCGGTGGCCGCGGCCCCGATGTCGGTGTAGCGCTCGAGGGCCGTCGGCGTCGCGTACAGCTCGAGGATCAGGTCGGGCCGGAACTGCAGGGCCTCCGAGACCGCCTGTGGTCCTTCGAGGAGGAACAGGCCGGTCTCCTGTCTCGCCGGACGCTTGGCGAGTTTGGCGACGGAACGGACGCGCGGTGACCGCGGATTGTCAAGCACGCACCCATCCTATGGGTCGCACTCCGGACAGACGAAACGGCCCGATCCCTGGTGGGATCGGGCCGTTCGAACACATCGTCCGGGCGGACGCAGGGCTTCCGACTACGCGGAGACCTTGGGCGCCGAGGTGTCGGCGGGCAGCGCGGCCTTGGCCGACGCGACGAGGGCCGCGAAGGTGGCGGGCTCGTGCACCGCGAGGTCCGCGAGGATACGGCGGTCGACCTCGATCCCGGCGAGGCCGAGACCCTGGATGAAGCGGTTGTACGTCATGCCGTTGGCACGCGAAGCCGCGTTGATGCGCTGGATCCAGAGGCGACGGAAGTCACCCTTGCGCGCACGACGGTCGCGGTACGAGTAGACGAGGGAGTGAGTGACCTGCTCCTTGGCCTTGCGGTACAGACGCGAACGCTGACCGCGGTAACCGGCGGCGCGCTCGAGGATGACGCGACGCTTCTTGTGAGCGTTGACCGCCCTTTTGACTCTTGCCATGTTCCTAGTTCCTTACGGGTAAACGGTCTAGCGACCGAGCAGCTTCTTCATGACCTTGGCGTCGGCGGGCGCCAGCACCTGGTCCTGGTTCAGGCGACGGGTGCGACGGCTGGACTTGCTCTCCAGGTTGTGTCGCATACCGGCCTGCTGCTTCATCAGCTTGCCGCTGCCGGTGACCTTGAATCGCTTCTTGGCCCCGGAGTGGGTCTTCTGCTTCGGCATGGGATTCCTCGTTTCTTATCGGTTCTCGTCGGTGGATGACTCCACCGGAGCAGCCTCGTCGGCTTCGTCGGCGTCAGCCGGACGTGCCTTGGATGCCGCACGTTGTGCGTTGGCTTCGGCTTTCGCCTCGGACTTGTTCTTGAGTGGACCGACGACCATCACCATGTTGCGACCGTCGACCATGGGGGTGGACTCGACGGTGCCCCACTCGGACACGTCCTCGGCGAACTTCTGGAGCAGGCGGACGCCCTGCTCTGGGCGGGACTGCTCGCGGCCGCGGAACTGGATCATGGCTTTCACCTTGTCACCGGCCTTGAGGAAGCCCTCGGCGCGCTTGCGCTTGGTCTCGTAGTCGTGCTGATCGATCTTGAGGCGGAACCGGACCTCTTTGAGGATCGTGTTCGCCTGGTTGCGCCGGGCCTCTTTGGCCTTCTGCGCAGCCTCGTACTTGAACTTGCCGTAGTCCATGATCTTCGCGACGGGCGGCTTGGAGTTGGGTGCGACCTCGACGAGGTCGAGATCCGCTTCCTGCGCGAGGCGAAGGGCGACCTCGATTTTGACGACGCCGACCTGTTCTCCGCCGGGACCGACGAGTCGGACCTCCGGGACGCGGATACGGTCATTGGTACGGGGATCGCTGATGCGGAGCTCCTCTGACTGGGTGGGATGCCACGCGACCAGGTCCGATACCTGCGACGCGACGAAATCGGTTCACCACACACCCGTACCCTCCGCCGGTGTTCAAAACACCTGTCGGAAGGCACCACGCCCGACGACCCGAAGCGGTGAAGCGACAGGCGGAGCGTGACAACCCGGTAACCTTGTGAAGCGGTCAAGCGCGGGTGGGAGAATCTCCTCTTTCGTACCGAGACATGTCTCGGAGCACCGCACGAGTCTAACAGAGGATCCACGTGAACAACACCACCAGCCCGTACGACCACGACGACGAGTCGGGAGGGGCCGATCAGGCCACCCGGGACATCGCCGACGTCCCCGCCGTCGAGGTCATCACCACCGCCGCCGTGCACCTCATGAGCGCTGCAGCGGTCAAGTGCGGCCTCGCGGATGCCCCCGACGCCCAGACGGACCTCGACGAAGCCCGCAAGCTCATCAACGCCCTCGCCGGGCTCATCACCGCAGGTGCCCCGGAGATCAGCGACATGCACGCCCGCTCGCTGCGCGACGGCCTGCGGTCCCTGCAGCTCGCCTTCCGGGAGGCGTCCACCATCCAGGATCCCATCGGCAAGGGTCCCGGCGAGAAGTGGACCGGCCCGGTCACCTGATCGCAGGGCGGTGCTCCGCCTCGCCGATCAGTCGGCGGGGCGGAGCGACACCGCGAGCGAGTCGACGCGCGTCGCGATGACCTCGTCCGCGGCCCAGCGCTGAGCGAGCCGCGCGAGCACCGCGTCGAGCTCCTGCTGGGTCAGTCCCTGCAGCAGGCCGAGCTCGACCACGAGCTCGGATCCGGCGAGCTTCGCCTCCGGATCTCCGGCTCGCAGACGCACACTCACGACCGCGAGCTCCTGCTCGATCGATCGCTCGAACGCGCCGCGCACCAGCGGGTCCGCGAAGCTGGGCGTCCACGGCTGCGACTGCGCGATCGCCCACAGCGCGGGGCGGCGTACGGCGAACTCGGTGCTCGACGTCGGATCGAGGACCACCACGTCCGTCTGCTCACTCGCGGCCGCCAGGGCGACCCGGACGCCGTCGGCCGGGATCGGCCTCGCCGTCCGGTTCCAGGCGGACATCGCCTGCACCGAGCTGAACACCGGGAGCACGGTGCGGCCGTCCGGACCCGTCACGGTCACGATGGACAGCTCCTGCGACTTGTCGACCAGTTGGCCGTGCTCGTTCTCGCCGGCCTCACCGAGGTGGGCCACGAGCGGGATGAGCAGGCGGGAGTCCCGGAACGCGTCGACGACCTCGGCCTCGCCGACCTCGCCGGCCCGGAAGCGTCGGAGGGACTCGATCAGCCGCTCGGGCGCACTGCCGTCGTCACCGGAACTCGCGTTCGGCTGGAAGCTCCGACCGGCCCAGGGCTGGCCGGCCGAATCGGCACCACCCATCGCACGGTGGGCATGCCCGCCCGACGGACCCTGCCGGTCGGGCTCGGAGGATTCGTCAGCGGCCCGAGACATCCAGCGCCTCGGCCAGGGTGAATGCGCCGTTGTAGAGCGCCTTCCCGATGATGGCCCCTTCGAGCCCGAGGGGGACCAGCTCGCGCAGCGCGACCAGATCGTCGAGGCTCGAGATGCCGCCGGAGGCCACCACCGGCCGCTCCGTGCGCTCGAGCACCTGTCGGAGCAGTTCGATGTTCGGCCCCTGCATCGTGCCGTCCTTCGTGACGTCCGTCACGACGTAGCGTGCGCAGCCCGCCTCCTCGAGACGGTCGAGGACGGTCCACAGGTCGCCGGCGTCCTGCGTCCACCCGCGAGCGGCGAGCGTCGTGCCACGGACGTCGAGGCCGACCGCGATCGCCTCGCCGTACTGGGCGATGACACTCGCGGCCCACTCGGGGTTCTCGAGCGCCGCGGTCCCGAGGTTGACGCGTGCGACGCCCGTCTCGAGCGCCTGCTCGAGGGAGGCGTCGTCGCGGATGCCGCCCGACAGCTCGATGTTGACGCCGCGCGCCTTCGAGATGACCTTGCGGATGATCGACCGGTTGTCGCCACGGCCGAACGCGGCGTCGAGGTCGACGAGGTGGATCCACTCCGCCCCCTGACGGGCCCAGTCCAGGGCCGCGTCCACGGGCTCACCGTAGTTCGTCTCCGAACCGGCCTCGCCGCGCGTCAACCGGACGGCCTTCCCGTCCACGATGTCGATCGCGGGGAGCAGCGTCAGTCCGGCCGTCGTGTTGAACTCGTTCATGATCCACCGTCTCTTCGGGAGCTGCGAGCCCCTCGGTTCCCGGCGCACAGCATGCCTCGTGGCACAAGCACCTGATCCTAGTCGGCTACAGGGTGCCGAGCCAGTTGGACAGCAGGCGGATACCGGCGTCGCCCGACTTCTCCGGGTGGAACTGCGTCGCCGACAACGGACCGTTCTCGACGGCCGCGAGGAACGGCACGCCGTGGGTCGCCCAAGTGAGGCGCGGCTCTGGGAACGGCGGCATGACCTCGAGGGTCCACTGCTGTGCGGCATAGGAGTGGACGAAGTAGAAGCGCTCGTCGGCGAGGCCGTCGAAGAGCACGGACCCCGCGTCCGGCGACACCGTGTTCCAGCCCATGTGCGGCAGGACGGGAGCCTCGAGTTCCGTGACCGCGCCTGGCCACTCCCCCAGGCCGTCGGCCTCGGAACCGCGCTCCAAGCCGCGCTCGAACATGACCTGCATCCCCACGCAGATGCCGAGGACCGGACGGCCTCCCGCGAGACGGCGGTCGATGACCTCGTCGCCGTGCGAGGAACGGAGGGCGCGGATCACCGCGTCGAAGGCACCGACCCCTGGCACCACGAGACCGTCGGCGGCCTGGGCGGCCTTGCGGTCACCCGTCAGTACGACGTCGGCGCCGGCGAGCTCGAGGGCCTTGACGGCGGAGTGCACGTTGCCGGAGCCGTAGTCGAGGACGACCACCGACGGGCGTGCACTCACAGCGCGCCCTTCGTCGACGGGATGCCCTGGACCAGGGGGTCGAACGCCTTCGCCTGCCGGAAGGCCCGCGCGAACGCCTTGAACTCCGCTTCGGCGATGTGGTGCGGATCGCGACCGCCGAGGACGTTCACGTGCACGGTGAGGCCCGCGTTGAAGGTGATCGCCTCGAAGACGTGACGCACCATCGAACCCGTGAAGTGCCCGCCGATGAGGTGGAACTCGAATCCGGCCGGTTCCCCGCCGTGCACGAGGTACGGACGACCGGAGATGTCGACCACGGCCTGCACGAGGGCCTCGTCGAGCGGGACCAGCGCGTCCCCGTACCGCGAGATGCCGGCCTTGTCGCCGAGCGCCTGACGGATCGCCTGGCCCAGGACGATACCGACGTCCTCGACCGTGTGGTGGACGTCGATGTCGACATCGCCCGTCGCACGGACGGTCAGATCGGTCAGCGAGTGCTTCGCGAAGGCCGTGAGCAGGTGGTTGTAGAACGGGACGGAGGTCTCGATGCTGCTCGTGCCGGTGCCGTCGAGGTTCAACTCCAGCTCGATGCTGGACTCGCTCGTCGCGCGCTGGATCCGGGCCGTGCGCTGCTGGGTGGTCATGGGATCCAGTGTATCGAGCGCACCGCCGCTGCACGCCGTGTGTCGACGGGTGGGCATCGTCGCGTCATGCGGCTGCACCAGGCCGTGCCGACGCCTATCGTTGAGAGGTCATGACTTCCACACCCAGCATCGCCCCGGCCGTCCCACTCGACGCGACGGAGATCGCCGCTCTCCGTGAACGGTTCCCGATCCTCGCCCGGGAGATGAACGGACACCCGCTCGTCTATCTGGACTCCGGAGCCACTTCGCAACGCCCGATCGAGGTCATCGACGCGGAGCGTGACTACGCGACGCACCAGAACGCCGCCGTCCACCGTGGCGCCCACCTCCTGGCCGCCGAGGCGACGGAGCTCTTCGAGGACGCTCGCGCCACGGTCGCCGCGTTCATCGGTGCCGACGAGCGGGAACTCGTCTGGACCTCCGGCGCGACCGCAGCCCTCAACCTCATCGCCGGGGCCATCGGGAATGCGAGCGCCGGCCTCGGTGGTGCTGCCGCCGAGCGGTTCCGACTCGGTCCAGGCGACGAGATCGTCGTCACGGAACTCGAACACCACGCGAACCTCATCCCCTGGCAGCAACTCGCCGCACGTACCGGTGCGACACTCCGTCACCTCCCGGTCGACGACCACGGCGTGCTGCGCTTGGACGCCGTGGACGACATCATCGGCGAACGCACGCGCATCATCGCCTTCGCGCACGTGTCCAACGTCACCGGGGCGATCGCGCCGGTCTCCGAGCTCGTCGCCCTCGCCGAACGCGTCGGCGCGCTGACCGTGCTCGATGCCTGCCAGTCCGTGCCGCACCTGCCCGTCGACGTCGCGTCCCTCGGCGTCGACTTCCTCGTGTTCTCCGGCCACAAGATGCTCGGTCCGAACGGCATCGGGGCCCTGTGGGGTCGCCGCCGGCTGCTCGACGCCCTTCCCCCCTTCCTCACCGGCGGGTCGATGATCACGACCGTCACACTCGACGGCGCCGACTTCCTGCCCGCTCCGCAACGGTTCGAGGCCGGGACCCAGCCGGTGTCGCAGGCGATCGCCCTCGCGAGCGCCGTCCGGTTCCTGCAAGCGGTCGGCATGGACCGTGTCCACGCCACCGAGGCGGCCTACGGACAGCGTCTCGCGGCCGGACTCGCTGCCATCCCCGGCGTCACGCTCATCGGGCCGCCACCCGGGACGCCTCGCGCCGGGCTGGCGAGCTTCGACCTCGCCGGTGTGCACGCCCACGACGTGGGTCAGTTCTTCGACGACCGGGGCATCGCGGTCCGCGTCGGTCACCATTGCGCGCAACCACTCCACCGCCGGTTGGGACTCACCGCGTCCACCCGCGCCAGCAGCTACCTCTACACGACGGAGGCCGAGATCGACGCCTTCCTCCACGCGGCCACCCTGGTCGGTCCGTTCTTCGGGGTGTCCCGATGAGCGGCCTGGAGAGCCTCTACCAAGAGCTCATACTCGACCACGCCCGCCAGCGCCACGGCTTCGGGTTGCGGGACGCGCCCGCCGCCGAGTCGCACCAGCTCAACCCCACCTGCGGCGACGAGGTCACCCTGCAGCTCCATCCCGGGCCCGACGGTCGTCTCGCACCGATCGCCTGGGAGGGGCACGGCTGCTCGATCTCGCAGGCGTCGAGCTCCTGCCTGAGCGACCTCGCAGCAGGCCTCACACCGGCCGAGCTCCAGGCCCTGGTCGACGAGTTCCGGACCGTCATCCGCTCGCGGGGCACGCTCGAGTTCGACGAGGAACGGTTCGGAGACGCCGCGGCGTTCAGTGGCGTCTCGCGCTACATCGCCCGCGTGAAGTGCGCCATGCTCCCGTGGGTCGCCGCCGAGGAGGCCATCTCCCGCCTGCCGTGAGCAGGCGCCCCACCCCCGCCCGGCTGAGGGCTGGTCAGGCGGGGCTGATCGCCGCGACGGCCTCGAGGAACGCGGTCGTCTCCGCTTCGGTGCCCGCGGTCACGCGCAGGTGGTTCGGGATACCCACGTCACGGATGAGGATCCCCCGCGCCAAGAGCGACTCGAACGCCGCGTGCGGATTGGCGACGCCGCCGAACAGGACGAAGTTGGATCCGCTCCGCTTCGGGTCGTAGCCGAGACGCCCGAGCTCGACGACGAGGCGATCGCGCTGCGTCCGGATGTCGTCGACCATCGCCAGCATCTCGTCGGCGTGCCGGAGCGCGGCGGTCGCGGCCGCCTGCGTCAGGGCGCTCAGGTGGTACGGGAGCCGGACGAGTCTCAACGCGTCGACGACCGCGGGGTCGGCCGCAAGATACCCGAGACGGACCCCGGCGAAGGCGAAGGCCTTGCTCATCGTCCTGGAGACGATCAGGCGAGGACGCCCCTCCAACAGCGTGAGCGCGCTCGCCTCGTCGTCAGGAGCGAACTCCGCATACGCTTCGTCGACGATCACCATGCCCCGCGAGGCGTCGTACACCGCGGTGACGGTCTCGAGCGACAACGGTGTTCCGGTGGGGTTGTTGGGCGAGCAGAGGAACACGAGGTCGGGATCCGCCTCGGCCACCTGACGCGCGGCGGTCTCGGGCGAGAGCTCGAACTCGGCGTCACGCGCCGCAGAGATCCACCTGGTGCCGACACCGGCGGCCAGGAGCGGATACATCGAGTACGTCGGCGTGAACCCGAGGAGCGATCGCCCGGGACCACCGAAGGCCTGCAGGATGTGCTGGAGCACCTCGTTCGACCCGTTCCCCGCCCAGATCTGCTCCGGGGACACCCCGTGACCCAAGTATCCCGCCAGGGCCTCGCGGAGTTCCGTGAACTCGCGATCGGGGTATCGGTTCACCGTGAGGACCGCCGACGCGAGCGAGGCGACGATGTCGTGCGCGACCGCTTCAGGGATCGGGTGCGTGTTCTCGTTGACGTTGAGCGCCACCGGCACCAGGGCCTGGGGAGCGCCGTACGGGCGCTGTCCTCGGAGGTCGTCGCGGATGGGGAGGTCGTCGAGAGCGGTCACTCCACAATGCTAGCCACTCCGACCGGCGCGCTCACTCCGCCTGACGCTCCCGACGAAGGACCTCGTGCCGGGGGCTCGCCGGGTTCAACAGCGAGTGGCGTCGCCCGTAGGCGAAGTACACGATGAGACCGATCACGAGCCAGACCCCGAACCGCAGCCAGGTCTCCCAGTGCAACTGCAGGATCAGGAAGCCGGACGCCAGGACGCCGAACGCCGGGACGAACGGCATCAACGGCAACCGGAAGGAGCGGGGCTCGTCCGGCTTCGTGTACCGGAACACGATCACCGACACGCAGACCACGATGAAGGCGGCCAGGATGCCGATGTTCGTGAGGTCGGCGACCTGCTTGATCGGGAACACCCCGGCGAAGACGGCTGCCGCGCCGCCGGCGATCCAGGTCACCCGCTGCGGCACGCCTCGCCGGTCCGTGCGCGAGAACCACCGCGGAAGGAGACCGTCACGACTCATCGAGAACCAGACACGGGTGACGCCCAACAGGAACGTCAGCATCACGGTGAGGATCGACAGGACGGCGAACACGGAGATGATCGTCGCCACCACGGGCAGGCCGACACTCTGGAACGCCGATGCGAACCCGGCGGTGGGGTCGATGTCGGTGTAGTTCTGCATACCGGTCAGGACGAGGGTGGCCGCGACGTACAGGAGCATGGCGACGATGAGGGAGAGGATGATCGCCTTCGGCATGTGCTTCTTGCCGTCCTTCGCCTCCTCGGCCGCCGTGCTCATCGCGTCGTATCCGAAGACCGCGAAGAAGACCGTCGCGGCACCGGCGAACACCGGCCCGAAACCGCTGGGGAGGAACGGATCGTAGTTCTCCCCGTTGATGTAGAAGACCCCGAGGCCGATGATGAACAGGATGAGCAGGACCTTGATGCCGACCGCGATGAGCTCGAATCGACCGAAGGCCTTCGTCCCGCGACTCAAGATGAAGGTCACGAGGAGACAGACGAAGATGGCGGGGAGATTGACGAGGCCGCCCTTCCCCTCGTCGGCGGTCGAGGTCATCCAGGCCGGCATGTGGATCCCGATGCCGGACAGGAAGGCGTCGAAGTAGCCGGAGATCCCGATCGCGACCACCGCGACGATCGCGATGTACTCGAGCAACAGGTCCCAGCCGATGAACCAGCCGATGATCTCGCCGAGCGCCACATACCCGTAGGTGTAGGCGGACCCGGCTCTCGGGATCATGCCGGCGAACTCCGCGTACGACAACGCCGCGGCCGCGGAGGCGAGACCCGCGATCAGGAACGAGAAGAGGACGGCCGGCCCGACAGCGGGCGAGGCCTCGCTCCCATGAGCGACGAGTCCGGCGAGGGAGAAGATCCCCACCCCGATGATGCCACCGACCCCGATGGCCGTGAGTTGCCAGAGCCCGAGGCTCTTGAACAGCTTCGAACCGGAGGTCTCATCCTCGATCTCCGCGATCGGCTTCTTCCGGAGCAGCGAGCGGCTCCGATCGTCTGTACTCATGCTTGCCTCCGACGATGCTGCGGGCGTCGTTGCACCGCGCCATCGACGATAGCTGAGAACCAGCGCGGAGTGACCCGCCGATTGTCGGCCTACTCGGCCGCGTAACGCTGCGGGATCGCCAGGCGCTGCCCGGGCTCGACACCGGCGGTGCTGAGCTGGTTGAGGTTCATGATCTCGGCGATGACGTCGCGCGGGTCGGCGTCGGGCGCGATGGACTCGGCCAGCTGCCAGAGCGACTCGCCCGGGTCGACCGTGATGTACGTGAACGTGGCTCCCGCCGCCGCTGTGTTGGCCGCGGCACCGCCTGCGGAGAGTCCGACGACCGCGACGCCGATGACCAGCGGGATGGCGGCGAGCGTGGTGAAGACGACGCGGCCGCGCTTCGTCAGGCGGAGTCGGCGTGTGGACGGTGCGTCTGACGCCGGTGCCTGCGCCGTCCGTGCGGGAAGCGCCCGGTGGGACCCGATCAGTGCTGCGCTCATGTCAACCCTCCAAGAGTGTGCTCATCATGTGATGAGGACTCGTACCCGACACTCGACCAGGAGTGCCGGATACGAACCTGTGTTCCGAATATATCTTCGATTGTTCGAATACTCAACCCTGTCTTCGTACCTGAGACGCGCGGGATCGGCGACACGCTCGAACAGATGTTTGTCTGGACGAGCTGGTGCGGATACAGTTTCGAGTGTTGGAAGCAGTACACCACCACCCACCGACATCGGTCACCGACAGCCGATCAGGGCAGGAGCGAAGATGGCAGCGAACACGGCGGGCGACGGAGCCCGGGAGCGCCAGATCGGCGGCACCCGGCGACGGAAGAGCCTGAGCGACAAGCAGCTGGCGATCCTCGACGTCATCCAGCGTTCGGTCTCACAGCGCGGATATCCGCCGAGCATGCGCGAGATCGGCGACGCCGTCGGGCTCGCCTCCCTGTCGAGTGTCACGCACCAACTCGGACAGCTCGAACTCAGCGGATACCTCCGACGCGATCCCAACCGTCCCCGCGCCATCGAGGTGCTCATCGACCTGCCGAGCGCCGTCGAGGGGAGCGATCCCGACTCCGCTCCCCCGGTCGGCGACGCAGCCATGGTCCCGCTCGTCGGTCGCATCGCCGCCGGTATCCCGATCACGGCCGAGCAGCAGGTCGAGGAGATCTTCCCCCTGCCGCGTCAGCTGGTCGGCAAGGGCAGTCTGTTCATGCTGAAGGTCGTCGGCGACTCGATGGTCGACGCCGCGATCTGCGATGGCGACTGGGTCGTCATCCGCGAGCAGAAGACCGCCGAGAACGGCGAGATCGTCGCGGCCATGCTCGACGAGGAGGCGACCGTGAAGGTGTTCCGCCAGCGCGACGGCCACACCTGGCTGCTCCCCCGGAACTCGGCCTTCGAACCGATCCTCGGCGACCACGCCGAGGTCCTCGGCAAGGTCGTCGCCGTGCTCCGGACGGTCTGACCGACCGGACCACTCCGCGGCACGGACGAGGGCCGGGACGATCCGTGGATCGTCCCGGCCCTCGTCCGTGCCGGACCGACGACGTCAGCCGGTCGCACCGACCCGTGCGCGGACCACACGCGTGGCCTCGACGATGTTGGCGAGGGAGGCGACCGTCTCCTCGTACCCTCGCGTCTTGAGTCCGCAGTCCGGGTTCACCCAGACCTGGCGCTGCGGGATCCCCTCCAGCGCGATCTCGAGCAACGCCGTCACCTCAGCGACGCTCGGCACCCGAGGCGAGTGGATGTCGTAGACGCCCGGGCCGATGCCGTGGTCGAAACCACTCGCCCGGATGTCGGACACGACCTCCATCCGAGACCGGGCCGCCTCGATGCTCGTCACGTCGGCGTCCAGGCGCCGGATCGCGTCGATCACCACACCGAACTCGGAGTAGCAGAGGTGGGTGTGGATCTGCGTCTCGGCGCGCACGCCCGCGGTCGCCAGCCGGAAGGAGCCCACCGACCAGTCGAGGTACCGCCCCTGGTCGGCCCGCCGGAGCGGGAGTAGTTCGCGGAGTGCGGGTTCGTCGACCTGGATGATGCGGATGCCGGCCCGCTCCAGGTCGGCGATCTCGTCACGCAGGGCGAGGGCGACCTGGTTCGCCGTCTCGGCGAGCGGTTGGTCGTCGCGCACGAACGACCAGGCGAGGATCGTCACCGGGCCCGTGAGCATGCCCTTCACCGGCTTGGTGGTCAACGACTGCGTGTAGGCCGACCACTCGACCGTGATCGGCGCCGGCCGCGAGACGTCACCCCACAGGATCGACGGACGGGTGCATCGCGAACCGTAGGACTGCACCCACCCGTGCTCCGTCACGGCGAACCCGTCGAGGTGCTCGGCGAAGTACTGGACCATGTCGTTGCGCTCGGGCTCACCGTGGACGACGACGTCGATGCCGAGGTCCTCCTGCAGCGCCACGACGCGCCCGATCTCCGCGCGCATCGTCTCGACGTAGGCCTCCTCGTCGAGCGTCCCGGCGACCCGCTGCGCGCGGGCGCGACGGATGTCGCCGGTCTGCGGGAAGGAACCGATCGTCGTCGTCGGGAGGAACGGCAGGCCGAGCGCCTGCTCCTGCGCCGTGGCGCGCTCCTGGTAGTCGTCTCGGGTGAAGTCCGCTGGTGCGAGCGCTGCCGTCCGTGCGCGGATGGCGGCATTGACGACCCCGGGCGCGGCGAGCCGATCGTCGAGCGCGGCCGACGCTGCGGTGAGCTCGGCCGCGATGGCCGCGCGCCCTTGGGTGAGACCGCGTGCGAGGACCGCGATCTGATCCACCTTCTGGTCGGCGAAGGCGAGCCAGCTCCGGAGACGGGGGTCGAGCTTCGTCTCCACCGACACGTCGTGCGGGACGTGCAGGAGGGACGTCGAGGTGGACACCGCGAGCTGTGGGAAGCGCTCCGCCGCGCTCGCGAGCAGGTCGGCCGCGGCCACGAGGTCGCCGCGCCACACGTTGTGGCCGTCGATCACTCCCGCGACGACGGTCTTCGTGTCGAGTCCGGGAGACGAGTCCGGCAGGCCTCCTCGGACGAGGTCGACACCGACCGCCTCGACCCCCGACTCGGCGAGCACCGGGAGGGCGTTGCCCAAGGCGCCGTACGGAGCAGCGACGAAGATCGCCGGGCGGTCCGACACGGCGGACAGGACGGCCGTCGATCGTTCGAGCGCCGCGAGGACCGTCGACCTCGGCACGTCGAACGTCTCCGACACCAGTGCGGGTTCGTCGAGCTGCACCCAGGGCGCGCCGGCAGCGGCGAGGCGCTGGAGGAGTTCCGCGTAGACGGGCAGCAACGCCTCCAGTCGGTCGATCGGGGCGAATCCCGCTGAGGCCCCCTCGGCCGCCTTGGACAGCAGCAGGAACGTCACGGGGCCCACGATGACCGGCCGCGTCACGTACCCCTCGGCGAGGCCCTCGCGGAACTGCTCGACCACTCGGTCGTCGGAGAGCGCGAACGGCGTCGACTCGCCGATCTCCGGGACGAGGTAGTGGTAGTTCGAGTCGAACCACTTCGTCATCTCGAGCGGGGCGAGGTCGCCGGCGCCACGAGCGATCGTGAACGCCCCGACGAGGTCGACCCGACCGTCGGCCCCGACGAGCGACGAGAAGCGCTCCGGGACGGCGCCGACGGTGAGCGCTGCGTCCAGGACCTGGTCGTAGAACGAGAAGCTCTCGGGGATCGCGGCGTTCGTCGGGTCGAGGCCGAGCCCCGCGAGGCGGGCACGCGTGGCGGCGCGCAGCTCGGAGGCCGTCCGCTCGAGCGCCTCGGCGTCGATCCGGCCGGCCCAGAAGGACTCGACGGCGCGCTTCAACTCCCGGTTCGGCCCGATGCGCGGGTAGCCGAGGATGGTGCCGACGGGGAATGCGGAAGTGGGGTTCATCGTGCGTCCTTGCTGGTGAGTGGATCGGGGATGGGATGACGGACCGGTCGGCCGCCTTGCACGGGGATGCCGGCACGGTGCAACACGTCGAGCACCGTCCGATGCTGGTTGAAGGCGTAGAGGTGGACGCCCGGCGCGCCGCCCGCGACGACGTCGCGGATGAGCCTCGCGGAGTAGTCGGTGCCGATGTCGATCCGTCCCGCTTCGTCCGGCTCGACCTCGAGCGCGATGGCCAGGTCGCTCGGGAGCGCCTCGCCGCTGAGCTCGAGCACTCGACGCAACCGCGCCGGACTCGTGATGGGCATCACGCCCGGCAGGATGGGCATGGTGACGCCGTGACGTCTCGCGCGTTCGGCGAAGGCGAGGTAGTCGTCGGCGTGGAAGAAGAGCTGGGTGATGGCGAGCGTCGCCCCAGCCGCCTGCTTGGCCAACAGGGTGTCGAGGTCCTGCGTCGTCGACCGCGAGCGCGGGTGTCCGTTGGGGAACGCGGCGACCGCGATCCGCGGCCGATGGCGTCGCCCGAGCTGCACCGCGCCCGGGAGGCCGACCAGCGACCCCTCGGCGTAGGGCTCGTGCTCGGCACTGACCCGGCCGATGAGCTGCACGAGTTCCGCGGCACTCCCCAGATCACCGAGGAAGGCGTCCCCCTCGACGGCTCCGGCAGGCGGGTCGCCGCGGAGCGCGAGGAAACTGTGCACCCCGGCATCGAGGAAGTCCTTGATGAGTCGGCTGGCCTGCGCGTGCGTCGAACCGACGCAGGTGAGATGGGCCATCGGGTCCACCGAGGTCGACGTCCGGATGCTCCGCAGCACGTCCAGGCTCGCCGTTCGCGAGGAACCGCCGGCGCCGAAGGTGACCGAGATGAACTCCGGGCCGGCGGCGGCCAGGTGCTCGACCGTCCGTGCGAGCGCGACGCCGCCGTCGAGCGTCTTGGGCGGGTACAGCTCGAAGGAGAAGGGGGTACGCCCGGGACAGGCGGGCTCCGTCATGGTCATGGGGTCTCGTCTCGGTGGCAGCGGATCGAGAGCCGGCGACCACGCAGCACGCAGCGGTTCCGCTGGTGTGTCGTGGGCGGGTGCCGGGCTCGGCTGTCGCTCCGATTCCGCCGGTGAGGGCGGTTACGATGCGCACGACGATAGCAACGCCCGACGATCCGCGCGACGGACATCTGTCCGACAGCGTCATCCTGCGACACATTCCCCCGGCGGCGCTCCGGTCCTACGCTGATGCCATGACCGAGGGCACCAGGCACCGGGGCGCCGAGCGCCGAGTACTCGGTTCGCGCGTCATCGCGTCCTGCGTGGCGGTGGTGATCGCCCTGTCCGGGTGCACGGCCGCCGGTTCGTCCGCGCCGACGGCGACACGTGCAGCCTCAGCGGAGGACCTCGTCGTCGAGTTCCGTCAGAACCGGGACCAGTACGCGAGCGACGCCGCGATCGTCCGGGTCGGCAACGGCGGCGACCACGACATCACGATCGTCGGACTCGAGCTGGCGGGGTCGGCGTTCACCGCGCCGACCGTCCGGGACCGATCCTCGACGATCCGCGCTGGACAGACCACGGACCTCGCCGTCGAGCTGCCCCCGATCGACTGCGACGCCCGCGACGGGGAGTCGCAGGTCGATCTCCTGCTCCGAGTCGACGACGGCGCGGTCCTCTCCGCCGCCGACCTCCCCGATCCGACGAACGCGCTGCAGCGGATCCGTGCCTCGACGTGCACCGTGGCGGCGGTGCAACGCATCGCCGAGGTGGCCGCGGCTCCCGGGATCCGCCTCGAGGGTGCCGGAGCCACGACGGTCGCCGTCCTGACGATCACGGCCGTGCCGACCGGCGCTCCGGGTCGGCTGGAGCTCGTCGCACTGCGCTCGACCGTCCTGCTGCGACCGGCGCCGACGGACGGCGGCGGTGACCCACCCCAGGACTGGCCGCTCAGCCTGACCGTGGACGCCGCCGACGGTCCGCAGTCCATCGAACTGCGGATCGTGCCGACCCGGTGCGACCCGCACGCCCTGGCGGAGGACAAGGTGGGGACCCTCTTCCCACTCGTCGTGCGGATCGACGACGGCCCGGAGGCCGTCATGACCCTGCCGCTCGACGCCGACACGGCGGAGGCGCTCAAAGATGCCGTCCGCGCGCGCTGCGCGTGAGGAGTCGGGTCAGCCGGCCACGGCGGGTGCCGGGACGACCTCGGCGAACGGCGCGAGGGCGGCGGCGAGCTCGGCACCGACCAGGGCGTGCACGATCGTGCCACGCTCGTCGTAGTCCGTCGACAGCACCTTGCCGCGTTCGTGCAGCAGCGTGACCAGGTCTCCGCGGTCGAAGGGCACGATGACGTGGACCTCATTGCTCGGCGACGGGATCAGCGTCTCGATGCGCTCCATGAGCTCGTCGATCCCGAGCCCGGTCCGGGCCGACACGAAGACGGCGTCCGGGACGAGACCGCGGAGCACGAGCAGCTGGCCGTCGTCCACGAGGTCGGCCTTGTTGAACACGACCAGCTCGGGGATGTGCCGAGCTCCGACCTCACCGATGACATCGCGCACGGTGGCGATCTGGCCGGCGGGGTCGGGGTGCGCGGCGTCGACGACGTGCACGATGACGTCGCTGTCGGCGACCTCCTCGAGCGTCGAACGGAAGGCCTCGACCAGCTGGTGCGGCAGGTTGCGCACGAAGCCGACCGTGTCGGCCAGGGTGTACTCGCGTCCGTCGGAGGTCACGTTGCGGCGGACCGTCGCGTCGAGCGTCGCGAAGAGCGAGTTCTCAACCAGGACGCCGGCCTTCGTGATGCGGTTCAGCAGGCTGGACTTCCCGGCGTTCGTGTACCCCGCGATCGCGACCGACGGCACCGTGTTACGGCGACGGTTGGCCCGCTTGGCCTCGCGCGCAGGCTTCATCGCCGTGATCGACTTGCGCAGTTTCGCCATCCGGGTGTGGATGCGGCGTCGGTCGAGTTCGATCTTCGTCTCACCGGGGCCCCTCGACCCCATACCGGCACCGGCACCACCGACCTGGCCACCGGCCTGACGGCTCATGGACTCGCCCCAGCCGCGGAGGCGGGGCAGGAGGTACTCGAGTTGGGCGAGCTCGACCTGTGCCTTGCCCTCCCGGCTCTTCGCGTGCTGGCTGAAGATGTCGAGGATGACCGCCGTGCGGTCGATCACCTTCACGCCGACCGCGTCCTCGAGGGCGCGACGCTGGCTGGGTGCGAGTTCCGTGTCGGCGATCACCGTGTCGGCGCCGAGCGCCTGGACGATGGACTTCAGTTCCTGGGCCTTGCCTCGACCGAGATACGTGCTCGGGTCGGGGTGCGGTTTGCGCTGCAGGAGCCCGTCGAGCACGACGGCACCGGCGGTCTCCGCGAGCGCTGCGAGTTCGCGCAGGGAGTTCTCCGCGTCGTGGAGCGCACCCTGCGGGTAGACGCCGATGATGACGACGTTCTCCAGCCGGAGCTGCCGGTACTCGACCTCGGTGACGTCCTCGAGCTCGGTCGAGAGCCCGGCGACGCGACGGAGGGCCTGTCGGTCCTCGCGGTCGTACTGCTCGCCGTCGTCGGAGCTGCCGCCCGATGCATCGCCGGTCTGCAACGCCGCGGCACCGCTGCCGAACAGGGTGTACCCGCTCGATCGGGACGCGGCGCTCGTGAGCACGCGTGCGACGACGTCGTCGGGATCGGTGACCGAGGCGTCGTCCACCACCGCCTCGACATCGACATCGGTGTCGTCTGCGTGGTCCTGGGGTGCGTCCATCGGTGGTCTAGGCATCGCGTTAACCCTACTTCCTCCTGGTCCGGTACCGTTCCTGTATGTCGAACGAGCACTACTTCACCGCCGAACCCGCGAGCGAGTTGCAGCTCAAACCGATCACCGCACGGCTCGGCGGCGTCGACCGTTCGCTCGTCTCGGCGGGCGGCGTCTTCAGCCCAGGCCACCTCGATCAGGGCACCCAGGTGCTGCTCGCGAACACCCCTCCTCCCCCGCCGACGGGCGACCTCCTCGACATCGGCTGCGGCTGGGGCCCGATCGCCTTGTCGCTCGGGCTCGCGTCGCCGGACGCGACCGTCTGGGCGGTCGACGTGAACGAACGCGCGCTCGACCTGACCCGGATCAACGCGGAACGCCTCGGGCTCGCCAACATCCGTGCCGTCCTCCCCGACGACGTCCCCGACACGGTCCGCTTCGCGACCATCTGGTCGAACCCGCCGATCCGCGTCGGCAAGGACGAGCTGCACCGCATGCTCATGCACTGGTTGCCACGGCTCGAGGACGAGGGTGACGCCTGGCTCGTCGTGCAGAAGAACCTCGGCTCGGATTCACTGCAGAAGTGGTTGCAGGAGCAGCTGCCGACGTCGTTCCACGTCGGACGTGCGGCCATGGCCAAGGGCTTCCGCGTCCTGCACGCCCGGCGCCGGGAGCTCCGTTCGGCCTGAGCGGCTCAGGCCAGGGTGATCGTCCCGGAGTAGACGAGCGTCGCCGGACCGGCCAGCACCACGTGCTCGCCGTCTGCGCCGGGAACCATGCGCACCCCGAGCACTCCGCCCGGCACCTCGACGCGCCAGTCGTTCGGAGCCGCCGCGCCCGCCCAGTGGCGGAACGCGAGCGCCGCGGCAGCCGTCCCGGTGCCACAGCTCAGGGTCTCGCCGCTCCCGCGCTCGTGGACGCGCATGCGGATCCGGGCCACGCCGTCGGCGATGAGCGGCTCACCCGGGACGACCAACTCGACGTTGGCACCGTGCGGCGGTGCGGGGTCGAGCTGTGGGACGTACTCCAGTTCCGCTCCGTCGAGTTCGGCGGCGTCGGCGACCGCGACGACGATGTGCGGGTTGCCGACGTCGATCCCGATCCCCGGGCGTGCCACGGGCAGCCCCTTCACCCGGACGAGCGTCTCCCGCTCGTCGAGGCTCCAGCGGCCGAGGTCGACGGCGTAGCCGAGCGGGTCGTAGCCGACCATCCGGACGCCGGCGCGGGTGCCGATGGCGAGCTGTTCGCCGGGGGCCAGCTCCACGAGTCCGCTCTCGAGCAGGTAGTGCAGGAACACCCGGATGCCGTTGCCGCACATCTCCGCGACCGAACCGTCGGCGTTGTGGTAGTCCATGAACCACTCCGCGGCAGGGTCTTCAGCGAGCACGGCCGCCCCGGCATCGAGGTGCGCGGACCGGACGGCGCGGATGACGCCGTCAGCACCGATCCCGAAGTGCCGGTCGCAGAGCGCCGCGATCTGGCCCGGATCGAGGGCCTCCTGGCCGTCAGGATCGGAGAAGAGCACGAAGTCGTTGCCCGTGCCGTGGCCCTTCGTGAAGGAGAGTGTCGACGCCATCCGACCAGTCTACGGGCGCGCTCGGCGGGCCAGCTCACTCGCCTCGGCGCTGCCGCCCTCCACCCAGGTGATCGCCGGATAGCGCTTGAACCAGCTGACCTGACGGCGCGCGTACCGCCTCGTCAGGCGCTGGGTCTCGGCGATCGCCTCCGCTTCGGTGAGCTCCGACCGCAGTTGCGCCACCGCTTGGGCGTACCCGATCGCACGGACGGCGGTGACGCCCTGCTCGAGGCCGTGGTCGAGCAGCTCGGCGGTCTCCGCGACGAGTCCTGCGTCCCACATCATCTCGACGCGCCGGTCGAGGCGCTCGACGAGGACCTCTCGCGGCGTCGAGACCCCGATGACCTCGACCGGCCGCCATGGGACGGGGCGTTCCGGAAGCGCTGCACCGTGGCCGCGCTCGGCCAACTCGTGGACTTCGAGTGCGCGCACGACCCGGCGGGCGTTCGCCGCATCGATGCGGTCGGCGGTCGTGGGATCGGCCAGGCGGAGCCGCTCGATGAGCGCCGGGAGCCCCTCCTCCTCGAGTTCCCGTTCCAGGCGCTCGCGCAGGGCGCGGTCTCTCGGGGGGAACCGGAAGTCGTGGATGACGCTCGAGACGTACAGCCCGGAACCGCCGACGAGGATCGGCGTCACCCCACGCGCGGTGAGCTCGTCGATCGCGGCACGGGCCGTCGGCTGGTACCAGGCGACGGACGCCTCCTGCGTGACGTCCAGGACGTCGAAGAGGTGGTGCGGGATCCCGCGCCGCTCCTCCATGGGCAGCTTCGCGGTCCCGATGTCCATGCCGCGATAGAACTGCATGGCATCGGCGTTGACGATCTCGGCTGGACGCCCCGCCTCGCGGAGAGCGGTCGCCAGCTCGAGCGACAGTGCGGACTTCCCCGTCCCGGTCGCTCCGACGACCGCGAGGAAGCCGGTCACCGACGTTCGCCGTCGCTCGGGTCGTAGATGGGAGACGTGGTCACGCCGACGGTCGGCGCCCCGATGCGCAGCCCCGGCAAGCCGAGTGAGACTCGGCCTGGCTCCGCCGCGGCGGCCGTCGTCGGCACACCGCAGGAGTCGGCCTGAGCTCGATCCCAGGCGTCTCCGGCACGCGTCCGACGGACCCGCAGTGGCTCACCGCCGGGTGCGTCGGCGATGAGGTGGAACGACGCTGCCTCGGTGATGGTCACGGTCACGACGTCGCCCGGTCGCGGCACCTCGGAGCCCGCCGGCACCTCGAAGTGGACGAGCCGGGAGTCCTCGGCCCGCCCGCTCAGTCGATGCGTGGTGTCGTTCTTGCGACCCTCGCCGACCGCGACGAGCAACTCGACCTGCCGGCCCACCTGGCGCTGGTTCTCCTCGAGACTGATGCGGTCCTGCAACGCGATGAGTCGCTCGTACCGCTCCTGCACGACGGCCTTCGGGACCTGATCGGGCATGGTGGCCGCCGGTGTACCGGCACGGATCGAGTACTGGAAGGTGAAGGCGCTGGCGAACCGTGCGGCCTCGACCACGCGGAGGGTCTCCTGGAAGTCCTCCTCCGTCTCGCCGGGGAACCCGACGATGATGTCGGTCGAGATGGCCGCGTGCGGGATTCTGGCACGGACCCGGTCGAGGATCCCGAGGAAGCGCTCGGACCGGTAGGAGCGACGCATCGCCTTGAGGATGCGGTCGGAACCCGATTGCAGCGGCATGTGCAGTTGCGGCATCACGTTCGGCGTCTCGGCCATCGCATCGATCACGTCGTCGGTGAAGGCGGCCGGGTGCGGGCTCGTGAACCGGACGCGCTCCAGGCCCTCGATCGTGCCGGCCGCCCGCAGGAGCTTGCCGAACGCCTGACGATCCCCGAACTCGACACCGTAGGAGTTCACGTTCTGCCCGAGCAGCGTCACCTCGATGGCGCCGTCCTCGACGAGCGCGCGCAGCTCACCGAGGATCTCGCCCGGGCGACGGTCCTTCTCCTTGCCACGGAGCGACGGCACGATGCAGAAGGTGCACGTGTTGTTGCATCCGACGGAGATCGAGACCCAACCGCTGTAGCTGGAATCGCGTTTGGTCGGGAGGGTGGAGGGGAAGGTGTCGAGCGACTCCAGGATCTCCAGCTGGGCCTCGTCGTTGTGCCGAGCCCGCTCCAGCAGCGACGGCAGTGAACCCATGTTGTGCGTCCCGAAGACGACGTCCACCCACGGGGCCTTCCGGAGGATGACCTCTTTGTCCTTCTGCGCCAGACAACCGCCGACGGCGATCTGCATGCCGCTGCGCTGCTTCTTGATCGATGCCAGGTGGCCGAGGTTGCCGTACAACTTGTTGTCGGCGTTCTCGCGGACCGCGCAGGTGTTGATGACCACGATGTCCGCCTGCTCGCCGTCCGCCTTGATGTAACCGGCGGCCTCGAGTGACCCGCTGAGCCGCTCGGAATCGTGCACGTTCATCTGGCACCCGTAGGTGCGGACCTCATAGCTCCGCTGCCGACCTGACTCGTCGATCGCGGCGGGTGAGGCGCTGATGACCGTGGGCGTCTCGACGATGCTGCTCATACCGGCAGTCTACGCGCGGCCTGAGATGCCTCCGGTCAGCGGAAACTCACGCCGGAACGCTTCGACCCCGACAGGGCACGCGAGCACGCCTCACGGATGATCGCCGAGCCGTATCCGCGTCTCGCGAGATAGGCCGACAGACGTCGCTCGGCCGTCGCCTGATCGAGGGAGCGCAGTTGACCGGCGCGCTTCTCGGCGACGACCAGCGCTCGTCGGAGCTCGTCGTCGTCGTCGATGGCTTCGAGGGCCTCGGAGACGATCGAGGCGTCGATGCGTCGCGAGGAGAGTTCGCGGCCGATCACCGCACGGGACTGCCCCTTGCGGGTGTGCAGGCTCTCGACGAGTTGACGCGCGAGTTCGGCGTCGTCGAGATAGCCGCGTCGGCGGAGCTCGGCGAGGACGTGCTCGACCTCGTCGGGTGCGGCGTCGTGGCCACGGAGGAGTTCCGCGATCTCCCACTCGGAACACCCGCGGCGGGCGAGTCGTCGCACCGCGAGCAGATCGAGTTCGGCCAGCCGGACCTCCGGATCGACCGGAGCCTCGACCTCATCGGCTTCGGCGCGGTCGTCTGCGTCGTCGTCCTCCGGCGCCTCGACGACCGCGGTCCAGGCGAGGGTCCGCGGTGCGGGCTCGGGTGGTGTCGTCGGGTTCGTCGCCGCGGGGAGATCGCTCGACACGTCGCGCGGCGGGGTGGTCTCCGTCTCGGTGCGTTCGGTGGACGTCCGCCGCAACGGAGCGACGGGACGCACGACGGGCGCGGCCACGACCGGTGCGTCGTCGGTCTGCCCGACGAACCAGCCGCTGGGCTCGGCAGCGGCATCGGGCGCCGGACGGCGACCGAACAGCGAGGTCACGGGGGCCACGTGCTCCGACGACTCGTCGGCCGGACCGGCGGGAGGGAAGGAGACGACCATGGTGACCTCGCTGTTCGGGGCGCGCGTTACGCGCTGCGCTTCGCGGCGGACTTCGGTGCGCCGGCGGCTGCGAGCTGCGGGGCTCCACCGGTCGCCGCCTCGAGCGCCGCGGCCTCGGCAGCAGCGACCTCGGCTGCGGCGGCATCCGCGGCCTTCTTGGTGGCGGCACCCTCGGCACCGACACCGAGCTTGCCGAGGATCCGGCGCTCGATCTCAGCGGCGATGTCCGGGTTCTTCAGCAGGAAGTTCCGGGCGTTCTCCTTGCCCTGACCGAGCTGATCGCCCTCGTAGGTGTACCAGGCGCCGGCCTTCTTGACGATGGCGTGCTCGACACCGAAGTCGATCAACGACCCTTCGCGGGAGATGCCCACGCCGTACAGGATGTCGAACTCGGCCTGCCGGAAGGGCGGAGCCATCTTGTTCTTGACGACCTTCACGCGCGTGCGGTTACCCACGGCCTCCGTGCCGTCCTTCAGCGTCTCGATGCGACGGATGTCGAGTCGGACCGAGGCGTAGAACTTCAGGGCCTTACCACCGGCGGTCGTCTCGGGGCTGCCGAACATCACACCGATCTTCTCGCGCAGCTGGTTGATGAAGATCATCGTCGTGTTCGTCTGGTTCAGGCCACCGGTCAGCTTGCGCAGCGCCTGCGACATGAGGCGGGCCTGCAGACCGACGTGCGAGTCACCCATGTCGCCCTCGATCTCGGCGCGGGGCACGAGCGCCGCGACGGAGTCGATCACGATGAGGTCGATGGAACCCGAGCGCACGAGCATGTCGGCGATCTCGAGCGCCTGCTCACCAGTGTCGGGCTGGGAGACGAGCAGCGAGTCGATGTCGACGCCGAGCTTCTTGGCGTACTCGGGGTCGAGTGCGTGCTCCGCGTCGATGAAGGCGGCGATGCCCCCGGCACGCTGGGCGTTCGCGATGGCATGGAGCGTGAGCGTCGTCTTACCCGAGGACTCAGGCCCGTAGATCTCGACGATGCGGCCACGCGGGAGCCCTCCGATGCCGAGTGCGACGTCGAGGGCGATCGAGCCGGTGGAGACGACCTCGACCGGTGCGCGCTCGTCGCTACCGAGGCGCATCACCGAGCCCTTGCCGAACTGACGGTCGATCTGGGCGAGTGCGGTTTCGAGGGACTTCTCGCGTTCAGCTGGACTTGGCATGGTGTGCTTCTCTCTGCTCGGTGTCGGGTGCCTATAGGCTGTCGCCGCGTGTTCCGGGACCCGCTTCTGCTGAAGGTCGGGGCCCGAGGGCGACAAGGCGTCGGTCGTTCCTGATGTCTCCGACGGTACGCGCCACCACCGACATACACCGGCGGACGGCCCGATCCGTGCAGAACGCACTCACGAATGATCCTGTGGAGGACACTAGCACCACTAGAACGGATGTTCGATACCGATCGGGCGGCGTGTCGAAGACCGCTTCGCCCGTGGCCCTGGACGCGCTACGCGCCCGGCTGCAGTCGTCCGACGCCGTGGCGTCGCTCGTCCGGCACGTCGGTCGCGGTGCAGAGCGCGATCCAGACGTCGCGGGGCGGGACACCGGCGCGCAACGCCTCCTCGGCGGTCTTCGAGCCGAACTCGGTGAGTCCGAGGTCACCGGTGAGTACCGCTCCGTAGGCCGCGCCGAACTCGTCGGCGACGGCCGTCCTGAACTCACTCAGCTTCATTCCTGCTCCTGTCCCTTCCTCCGTCGTCCGTCCGGACGCGGAAACGCCCCGGGAGAGGGATCCCGGGGCGTTCTGCTGCCGTGCTCGCTCGATCAGCGGGAGACGAGTTCGTCCAGCTCGTTGACCAGTTCGTCCGGAACGGTGTCCGGGATGTTCGGGGAGAGACCCTCGATGACCGCGAGGCGGTCTCCGACCTCTCGCATGATGACGGAGATGGGGGTGTCGAGGGCGTCGGCCACCGATGCGAGGATCTCGCTCGATGCCTCCTTCTGGCCTCGTTCGACCTCGCTCAGGTATCCGAGTGCGACGCTCGCCTTGCTCGCCACCTGGCGCAGCGTGCGACCCTTCTGCAACCGAAAGTCCCTCAGCACGTCGCCGATCTCTTGACGGACTAGAACCACGTGACCCTCCCTCTGTGCTCTACGACCTCGTGTCGTACAGCGCTCTGCTTCTGCAACGCGGATTCACGTCGTCCCAGCTGATCGCCGTCTCGTTCGTGGATGGCCAACATTACAACCACCGTATGCCGAACAGTAACCAGGATCACTGGGCTTTTCTTGTGAATACGTCATCTGTAACGCGATGGAAACGGACGGTATTCCGCCGATCGGAGTCGGCGTTCACTCGAGTGCGTCGAGTTCGCGCACGAGGGCTTCCAACGCCAGCTCGACGGTCCGGTGTCGGATCTCCTGACGGCCTCCGTCCAGGGTGAGCGGCACCACCCGTCCACCCGCTCGCGTCACGATCCCGACGAAGACCGCCCCGACGGCCTGGCCGTCCTGCGGGTCAGGCCCGGCGACGCCGGTCGTCGCGATACCGACGTCTGCCGGAAGCCCGTCGATCGCCAGGGCACGGCGCACGCCGTCGGCCATCTGGAGGGCCACCTCCGGGTGCACGGCGCCATGGAGCGCGAGGAGGCCGGCGTCGACTCCGAGCAACGAGTGCTTCAGGCGGGTGTCGTAGGCGACCACACCGCCTCGAACCGTGGCGGACGCACCGGGAACGCTGATGAGCGCCGCGGCCAGCAGCCCGCCGGTCAGGGACTCCGCGACACCGATCGTCAACCGGGCGTTGATGAGGGCGTGGACCGCCGAGGCGGCACCGGCATCGGCCGACTCGACGGCATCGGACGTCATCGCTTGACCTGCCGGTCGGCGCGCGACCCCCGGACGGCGGTGACGACGTAGTCGATGCCGCTCGCGATGGTCAGGAGCACGGCGATGGTCATGAAGACCCCGTTCACCCAGAGCACCCAGTCACCGAGGAGCACCCAGAACGGCGCGAGGGCGAGTGAGATCGCGACGGCCTGTGCGAGAGTCTTGAGCTTCCCCATCCACGCGGCTGCGACGACATGGTCGGAGATCACGATGAAGCGGTGGACGGTGATGCCGATCTCGCGCACGAGCACGACGATCGTGACCCACCACGGCAGTTCGCCGAGGATCGACAACGCGACGAGCGCTCCGCCCGTCAGCACCTTGTCGGCGATCGGGTCGAGGATCTTGCCGAGGTCCGTCACGAGGTTGCGACTGCGGGCGATGTGCCCGTCGATGCCATCGCTCGCGATCGCGACGACGAAGAGCAGGGCCGCCCACCACCGCAGTGCGCCGTCGGATCCGTCGTCCGCCAGCAGCATCCACATGAACACGGGCGCGAGCACGATCCTCGCGACGGTGATCGCGTTCGGGAGGTTCCAGTTCGAGATGCGCGGCGCAGCAGCCGACGCGTTCGATGCCGTCATGTCTACTCCCGACCGGTGAGACTCCAGGCGTCTTCGTCAGAACCGCCCTCGACCTCAGGATAGTCCTGGAACTGGGCCTCGACCGGGTCCGCACCGTAGCGGTCGGGCTCGACGCCGCCGGCGGCACCGACGACCGGGGCGGCCACGGCGGCTGTCGAGGCCGCCGCTGCGGGGGCCGGAGCGGCCGAACCATCGTCCTCGCCGCGCAGACGGGCCAGGACCCCCGGCAGCTGCTCGGCGGTGACGAGGACGTCGCGGGCCTTCGAGCCCTCGGACGGGCCGACGATCTCGCGGGACTCCATGAGGTCCATGAGCCGGCCGGCCTTCGCGAAACCGACCCGGAGCTTCCGCTGCAGCATCGACGTCGATCCGAACTGCGTCGACACCACGAGCTCCGCTGCGGCGAGCAGGAGTTCGAGGTCGTCGCCGATGTCCGCGTCGATCTCCTTGCGCTCCGCGACGGCCTGGACGTCCTTCCGGTACTCCGGCCGCGCCTGGTTCGTGACGTGTTCCACGACCCGCTGGATCTCGTTCTCGCCGACCCATGCACCCTGCACGCGGATGGACTTGTTCGCACCCATCGGCAGGAACAGGGCGTCGCCCTGACCGATGAGCTTGTCGGCGCCCGGCTGGTCGAGGATGACCCGCGAGTCGGTGACGCTCGTCACGGCGAAGGCGAGGCGCGAGGGGACGTTCGCCTTGATGAGGCCGGTGACGACGTCGACCGACGGACGCTGCGTCGCGAGGACGAGGTGGATACCGGACGCACGGGCCAGCTGCGTGATGCGGACGATGGAGTCCTCGACGTCGCGGGGGGCGACCATCATCAGGTCGGCGAGCTCGTCGACGACGACCAACAGGTACGGGTAGGGCTTCAGCACGCGTTCGCTGCCCGCGGGGAGGACGATCTCGTTGGCCACGACGGCCTTGTTGAAGTCGTCGATGTGCCGGTACCCGAAGCTCGCGAGGTCGTCGTACCGCATGTCCATCTCCTTCACGACCCATTGCAGCGCTTCCGCCGCCTTCTTCGGGTTCGTGATGATGGGCGTGATGAGGTGCGGGACGCCCGCGTACGGCGCGAGCTCGACGCGCTTGGGGTCGATGAGGACCATGCGCACCTCGCTCGGCTTCGCGCGCATGAGCAACGAGGTGATCATGGAGTTCACGAAGACCGACTTGCCGGAGCCGGTGGACCCGGCGACCAGGAGGTGCGGCATCTTCGCGAGGTTCGCGACGACGTAGCCGCCGCCGACGTCCTTGCCGACACCGATCGTCATCGGGTGGTTGCTGTTCGTGGCCGCCGTCGAGCGCAGGATGTCGCCGAGGGTGACGATCTCGCGGTCGGTGTTCGGGATCTCGATACCGATGGCGCTCTTCCCCGGGATGGGCGAGAGGATGCGGACCTCGTTGGACGCCACGGCGTAGGAGAGGTTCTTGCTGAGCGCCGTGACGCGCTCGACCTTGACGCCTGGGCCGAGCTCGATCTCGTACTGCGTCACGGTCGGGCCGCGGGAGAAGCCGGTGACCTTCGCGTCGACGCCGAACTGGTCGAGGACGCTCGTGATCGCGGCGACCGCTTCGTCGTTGGCCGCACTGTGGGTCTTCGCGGGCTCCCCCGCCGCCAGCGTCCCTGCGGACGGGAGACGGTACGGCGTGTCGTCCTGGCCCTGCTGCGCCATCGGGCGCGCCGAGAAGTCGATCTGGTCGGGTGCGCCGAGGAGCGCCGGATCGAGGTCTTCGATGACCTCGGTCGCGCCGGGGATGCTGTCGTCGTGTAGACCCGTCTGCGGCTTGATCTCGCCCGTGTTGAACCGCTTGACGGCGCTCTCCGCCGCTTCGAGGTCGCCGAGGAGCTCGGAGCCGAAGGCGTCGTGCACCGGCGCGGCTTTCGGCGACGCGGCAGGCGCGGCCACCGGTTCGAGCGGCGAGTCGAATCCGCCGGACGGCTTCTCGAGGCCGAGGAGCTCGGTCATGTTGTCGCCCATGAGCGGGTCCTCGAACGTCGGGTCGTCCTCGCGTCGGCTCGTGTTGCGACGCCACCACGGCAGGGCCGCCGGCTCGTCGGGTTCCTCGTCGAGGTCGTCGAGTCGCTTCGTCCGCACACTCTTCGGCTCTGCGGGCTCTCCCTCTGGTGCCTCCGGCTGCTCGCCGAACATCCAGGTGGAGAACTGCCGCACGCGGGCACCGACGCGGTTCGGCGGCGTCTTGGTCACGATGAAGAGACTGAGGAGGATCAGGAGCGAGATGAGGACGGTCGCGCCGATCGGGGTGATGATCGCGGCGAGCGGAGCGCCGAGGATCCACCCGAGGAGACCGCCGGCCTGCGCCAACGCGGGCAGGCCCTGACTCGGGTTCGGCTGGCCACCGTGGATGTGACAGAGCGCCGAGATGCTGATCAGGAGCAGACCGAGGCCGATGCTGATGCGACCGTTGTCGTCGACCGAGGCCGGGTGCCGGAACAGCCAGACCGCGAAGACGATCATGATGACCGGGAGCACGAAGGCGAGTCGGCCGAAGAGGCCACCGAACGACCAGGCGTCAAAGGTCTGAGCGACCGGGTCGGCCGCGCCGAACCACTCGACGACGGCACCGACGACGGCCAGGAGGAAGAGCAGGAAGGGGAAGCCGTCGCGACGGTCCTCCTTGGCGATGCGCTCGGGACCGAGGGCGCGGACCGCTCCACCGACGCCGTGCGCGAGACCGAGCCACATCGAGGTCAGCACACTGCGCTGCTCCTCGGCGGCCGGATAGGCGACGGTCTTCTGCTGCTTCGTCGTCGACGCGCCCGCCTTGGGGCCGGGCTTGGTGTTCGTCTTCGTGCTCGTGGTGCGCGACGAAGCGCCACTCGGCGAGGAAGCGCTGCGCGAACGGCTGGTCGAGTTGGAACGTGCGGCCATGCGTTCACGGTACTCGTCGCCACCGACGCAGCCCGGCAAGCTGGCGGGGTGTCCACGATCCGCGATCCGCCGGGCGGTCAGCGCAGATTCAGGACCATCGTGTCGCGGGTCCCCCGCCGGTCCACGGTCGCGAACCCCTCGGTGCGGTACAGCGAGACGGCGTGGTTCGCCCGCTCCACGCTCAGGCTGATGCGCTGGTACCCGGCTGCTCTGGCGAGCTGCACGGTCGAACGGAGCAACTGCCGTCCGACGCCCTGGGCGCGGTGGATCGGGCTGACCCCGAGGATGAGTTCGGGGACCCCGCCCGCCACATAGCCGAAGCCGGGTGCATCGGACGGGAAGAGTCGATACCAGCACGCGCCGACGGGCGCTCCGTCCTGCCCGACGGCGACGACCCCGGCGTCGCCGGGTCGACGCCAGCCGTGCACATACCGGGTGTGCTGCGCATCGGCGAGGACGGCGGACCGGGGACGCGGCGCGACGGCGTTCCAGTTCGCCGCCTCGACCATCATGTCGGTGAGGACGCGCACATCAGCCACCGCGGCTTCGCGGATCGAGTAGACCGCCATGGACGGATGGTACGCCAACGGTGTTTCGAGCAGATGACGCGTGAGGGGTCGCTGGCGCTCAGTACCGGATGGCGTCGATCACCTTCACGCGGACGGCGACGAGCGCCGGGAGGAGCCCGGCGATCGCCCCGACGGCCGTGGCGCTGACCAGCCCGAGGACCGCCGCCTCGATGGGGAACGGCGGGAAGTCCGTCACGAGCCCCTGACCGATGAACTGCTCGACGATCGGACTCTTCACGACGGCGACGGCGAGCATGACACCGATGACCCCGGCGACGAAGGTGGCGACGACACTCTCCATCATCACGGCGAAGAACACCCGCGGCGCGGTCGCCCCGAAACTGCGTCGGATCCCGATCTCGCGGATCCGCTGGCGGACGGTGACGAGCGAGAGGTTGATCAGCCCGAGGGCCCCGAGCAGGAGGATGAGTCCGGCGACGGCACCGACCACGAGCTTCAACGACAGGAGCGGGTCCTCCCCCGTCTGGCCGAAATCGTTGCGGAACACGTCGACGCTGTACGCGTCACCGAGTTCGGCACGCAGGTCGGACTGGATCCGCTGGGTGAAGGCTTCGGCGTCCGCGTTCGGGACCCAGAACTCGAACTGCGGCAGCTGACCGGGCTGGCCCATGCCCTCCTCGGCGCCGGCCACCGGACCGATGAGCGCCGTCCCCGCGGGCAGGATCGACAGCTGCGGTTCGGTGTCCCACTCGTTGCTCGCGTACACCCCGACGATCACGGCCGTGACCGGGTGTTCACCGTGGACCGTGACCGTCGGGTGCGCCTCGATGGGCGGCGACCCGAGGCGCTGCCAGAACGCCGGGTTCACGACGATCGCGGGTGCGAGGCGGTCGCCGTCGTCCTCCTGGAACCAGGTGCCCTCGTCGAGTCTGATGCGGTGCATCTCGCCGTACGGGACATCGACGACGGTCGCCGGTACCGCAACCGTCCCATCGGCGAACTGCACGTTGAGCTGGGTGCTGCCGGATTGCGAGACGTACCCGATGCCGTACCGCTCGGCGAGGTCGTGCACCGCCGTGATGTAGGTCTCCGGGTCGGGTTGCTCCGTTCCGGTGCCGTAGGCCGATGCCATGAGCGTGGCGGGTCGGCCACCGTAGCGTTCCTGCGACTCGGTCTGGGCCTGCGCCGCGAGCGACGACATGCCGACCATGCTCGTGAGGGCGCACACCGCGACGCCGACGCCGATGAGCGACAGGATGACCCGGCCACGATGGATCCGCAGCTCCTGGGCGGCCTCGACGACCGCTCCGACGATCGAGGTCAGGATCCTAGACATCCGCGGCCTCCAGTTCGTGATCGGGGGTGAGCACGCCGTGGTCGAGACGGTGGTGGGTCGTCGCGAGTCGGGCGATCGCCCGGTCGTGGGTGATCGTCACGAGGGCGGCGCCCGTGGAGCTCGCCACCTCGTCGAGCAGGGACATGACGGAGGTGCCGGTCTCGACGTCGAGAGCGCCGGTCGGCTCGTCCGCGAGGATGAGCCGTGGCCCGCGGACAAGCGACCGTGCGATGGCGACGCGCTGCTGCTCGCCGCCGGACAGTTTCGTCGGCATCGCGTCGAGGCGGTCGCCGAGTCCGACGCGTTCGAGCATCGCGGCGGCGATCTCGCGGCGACGCCAGAACGAGCGTCCGCTCGCGTAGAGGAGCGGCGTCGTGACGTTCTCGAGCGCGGTCCGGCCCGGCAGGAGGTTGAACTGCTGGAAGACGAAGCCGATCTGGGCTCCGCGCAGGCGGTCGCGCGCACCGGACCCGAGACGCTCCGCCGGCCGGCCGTCGAAGACGAGCGATCCGGAGGTCGGCTTGTCGAGCAGGCCGAGCAGGTTCAGGAGCGTCGACTTGCCCGAACCCGACCGACCGACGATGGAGACGCGATCGCCCTCGTGCACCTCGAGGTCGACGCCGTCGAGGATCGTCAGCGGCGGCGCATCGGGGATCTGGACGACCCTGGTGATCCCGCGGAGTTCGAGGAGCGTCACCCGACCGACCCGTCGCAAGCCATACTGCCGTCCGGAAGCGTGGTGCAGCCTTCGGGCGCGGGTGCGACGGCTCCAGGGACGAACTGGAGCACCGAGTCGCCTTCGGCGACACCGTCGACGATCTGCACCTGCTGCCCGTCGTTCAGTCCCAGCGTGACCGGCCGTTCCTCCTGCGCACCGTCGGCGCCGACGACCCAGACGGTCCCGGTCCCGGCAGAACCCTTGACCGCGGTCGTCGGGAGCACGAGGACGTTCTCGGCGACGCCGCCCGCGAGTTCGATCGTCGCGGCGAGTCCGGCGAAGACCCGGACGTCACCGGGCACCGCGCAGGTGACGGCGGTTCCGCCGGCACCGGGTGTCTGCCCGGATCCACCGCCCGTCGTCGGCTCCTCCTCGTCGCCACCACTCGACGGCGTCGTGACGCGCACCGCCGGACAGACGAACGGGGCCGGGCCGCCGTTGATGGTGACCGTCGCCTCGCCGGGGATGGTGAGCAGACGGTACTGCTTGTCGGCGCTCAACGCCCCGGTGATGGAGAACGTGGCCGGCGACACCTGCGCCACCGCGTCGCCGATCTGCACCGACTGCCCGTGGATGAGCTTGACGTTGCCGAGGGTGCCCGCGACCGGCGCGGTCACCTGCACGTACCGCTCTTTGCCCTCCTCGTCGATCGTCTTGACGTCGAGGATGGGATCACCCTCCGCGAGGACGGCCCCCTTGGCGGCGAACACCTCGTCGACGGTGCCGGCGACGGTCGACTTCGCCGTGCTGGCCGGGTCGGCGACGACCTGGCCCTCCACCGAGACGGTGTTGACCACGGTGCCGAGCGCGGCCTGGACCTGTGGTTCCACGAGGCTCCCCGTCGGCTGCGTCGGCCCCTCCTCCTGTGGTGCGTCCGGGAAGAACGCGACCTTCACGAGCGCCACCGCGATCGCGGCGAAGACGAGCAGTTTCAGAATGGGGAACACCCAGGTGCGGACAATGCCCACGCCGACCTCCGGAATCCACCGCAGTCGGAGTGACGAGCGGCCATAGGGGATTCCAAGGTAGCAACGCGGAAGGCGGCCGGACATCACCCTCGCGAATGATGTTCGACCGCCTCCTGGCGGGTGGGACCGAGCGGACCCGACCGGTGATCAGGCCTCGATGACGAGCGGGACGATCATCGGGCGGCGGCGGAAGGACGTGTTGACCCAGCGGCCGACGGTCCGACGGATCACCTGCGACAGCGCGTGCGTGTCTCGGACGCCGTTCTCCGCCGCCTCGGCGAGTGCCTTGGCGACCTTCGGCTTGATGTCGGCGAAGACCTTGTCGTCCTCGGCGAAGCCCTTCGCGTGCACCTCGGGGCCGGAGATGATGTGTCCGGTCTTCGAGTCGACGACGACGATGACCGAGATGAAGCCCTCCTCCGCCAGGATGCGACGGTCCTTGAGGTCGGCGTCGGTGATCTCGCCGACGGTCGAGCCGTCGACGTAGACGAGCCCGACGTCGAGCTGGCCGACGACCTTCGCGACGCCGTCCTTCAGGTCGATGACGATGCCGTCCTCGCCGATGAAGGTGTTCTGCGCCGGGACACCGCTGTCGATCGCGAGCTTCTGGTTCGCAACGAGGTGACGGTACTCGCCGTGGACCGGGAGCACGTTCTTCGGCTGGAGGATGTTGTAGCAGTAGAGCAGCTCACCGGCGGCCGCGTGACCGGAGACGTGGACCTTCGCGTTGCCCTTGTGGACGACGGTGGCGCCGAGCTTCGTCAAGCCGTCGATGACGCGGTAGACCGCGTTCTCGTTGCCCGGGATGAGGCTCGAGGCGAGGATGACGGTGTCGCCCGGGCCCGGCTCGATCGCGTGGTCGAGGTTCGCCATCCGACTGAGGACGGCCATCGGCTCGCCCTGTGACCCGGTCGACATGTAGACGATCTTGTCCTCGGGGAGATCCTTCGCCTTCTTGTAGTCGATGAGCAGGCCCTCGGGGACGTTCAGGTACCCGAGGTCGGCTGCGATACCCATGTTGCGCACCATGGAACGACCGAGGAACGCAACGCGGCGGCCGTGGGCGTGAGCCGCGTCGAGGACCTGCTGGACGCGGTGCACGTGACTCGAGAAGCTCGCGACGATGACGCGGCGCTCGGACTTCGCGATGACCTGGTCGAGGACCGGCCCGATGGACCGCTCGAGCGGCGTGAATCCCGGCACGTCGGCGTTCGTCGAGTCGACGAGGAAGAGGTCGACGCCTTCTTCACCGAGGCGGGCGAAGGCGCGGAGGTCCGTCAGGCGGCCGTCGAGCGGCAGCTGGTCCATCTTGAAGTCACCGGTCACGAGGACGGTGCCGGCGTCGGTGTCGATGAACACCGCAAGCGCGTCCGGGATCGAGTGGTTGACCGCGACGAACTCGAGGTCGAACGGCCCCAGCGCCTCGATCTGGCCCTCCTTCACCGGCAGGGTGTAGGGGACGATGCGGTGCTCCTTGAGCTTCGCCTCGATGAGCGCGAGCGTCAGGCCGGAACCGATCAGCGGGATGTCCTTGCGGAGCTTCAGGAGGTACGGCACGGCGCCGATGTGGTCCTCGTGACCGTGCGTGAGCACGACCCCGACGATGTCGTCGAGCCGGTCCTTGATGGAGGTGAAGTCGGGCAGGATCAGGTCGACGCCCGGCTGGTGCTCTTCGGGGAAGAGCACGCCGCAGTCGACGATCAGGATCTTGCCGTCGATCTCGAAGCAGGTCATGTTCCTGCCGATCTCGCCGAGTCCTCCGATGGGGATGACGCGGAGCGTCCCCGGCTCGAGGACTGGCGGATCGATGATGGTATTGGGCATGTAGCCCCCCTCTGGTTTGTCTAGCGAGTCGTACCGGCGACCTTGGGCAGCGCGCCACCGGCGGCGGCGTTGCGGTCTGGCCGGAAGTTGCGGAAGTCGACGCCTGGGATGTCCTTCACCAGGTCGATCTCATCCTCGATCTGCGCGGCCTCCCACTCCTCCGGACCGACCAGCGGAAGACGTACCCGCGGGCTCTGGATCCGGCCGAGGCCGTGCAAGATGTATTTGGCGGCGACGGTGCCGGGGACGTGGGTCATGACCGCGCGCACGAGCGGCTCGAGCTGCCGGTGCGCTGCGGTGGCTGCGGGGAGGTCGCCGGAGTTCACCGCGTCGACCATGTGTCGGTAGGGCGTCGGCGCGATGTTGGCCGTGACGCCGATGAGGCCGGTGCCGCCGATGGCGAGCGTCGGCAGTGCGTTGGCGTCGTCGCCCGCGAAGTACATGAGGTCCGTCTGGTTCATGACCCGGCTCACCTCGCTGAGGTCGCCCTTGGCGTCCTTCACCGCGAGGATGTTCGGGTGCTTGGCCGCACGCAGGATCGTCTCGTAGGTGATGGGGATGCCGGTTCGCCCCGGGATGTCGTAGAGGATGACCGGCAGATCCGTGGAGTCGGCGATCATGCGGAAGTGGGTGAGCACGCCGGCCTGGGTGGGCTTGTTGTAGTACGGGGTGACGATCATGTTGCCGTCGGCGCCCGCCTGCTCGCTCTTCTTCGCGAGCTCGATCGCGTGGGCCGTCTCGTTGGAGCCACCACCGGTGATGATCTTCGCGCGCCCGCCCGCGACGGCCTTGCCGACCTCGACGAGCTTGACCTTCTCCGGGTCCGTCAGCGTCGAGGTCTCACCCGTGGTGCCGGTGACGACGATGCCGTCGGCCCCCGCGGTCACGACGTCGTCGATGTGTCGCTCGACGGCCTTCCAGTCGACCTCGCCGTCGGCGGTGAACGGCGTCACCAGGGCGACGAGGACTTGACCGAAGGGGTTCTCTGCACGCGACACCCTCTCAGGCTATCGGGTTTCCCTCTTCCGGGTCACCACCCGCACGGCCGTCACCTCGCGTCACACTGGCCGAGGGACCGGCACCCGGAACCTATGCTGACGGACACCATGTCCCCGCTGCTCGCCGTCTCACTGATCCTCGTCCTCGTCCTGTCCACGACGGCGGCGGGTCTGGTCGTGCGTGCACGGAGCGGGCGTGCAACGCACCGCACCGACGGGCACCGCATCTCGTCGGCGGCACTCGGGACGACCGCTCCGCTCGGCCGATCGGCGACCCTGGTGCAGTTCAGCACCGAGTTCTGTGCACAGTGTCCCGGGACCAGACGACTGCTGCACGAGCTGGCCGACGGGGAACCGGGTGTGGGCGTCCTCGACGTCGACCTGACCCACCGTCCCGACCTCGCCGATCGTTTCTCCGTCCTGCAGACGCCCACCGTCCTCCTCCTCGACCGCGCGGGGATCGTGCGCGGTCGGTTCTCCGGGGCCGCACGCCGTGCGGTGCTCGCCGGCGAGCTCCAGTCCGTCCTCGGGAGACCAGCATGACCTCGAACCCGCCAGCAGCACAGCCGACCGGCATCGACCCGCGCAGCCCGCGGTTCGGTGCGACCATCACCGCCGTGCTCCTCCTCGTCGCCGTCTTCCTCGCGCTGACGGCGCCGTTCGCCGACACGCTGGCCGCGCGGGCAGTCCAACCGGCCTTCCTCCTCCTCATCGTCATCGCGGCTCTGTTCGCGTGGGGCGCGTTCGCCGGGATCCGACGTCACCCGTACGGTGTCGTCTTCCGGCGCCTCATCCGTCCGAGACTCGGCCCGCCCGTCGAACTCGAGGCACCCGAACCACCGACCTTCGCGCAAGGCGTCGGGCTGGTGGTGGTCGCGATCGGACTCGTGCTGCACCTCATCGGGGTGCCGGGATCCCTCGTCGTCTCCGCCGGTGCAGCGTTCGTCGCCGCCTTCCTCAACGCGGCGTTCGGGTTCTGCCTCGGCTGCCGCCTGTATGTGCTCCTCCTCCGCGCCCGCGTCGTCGGACGACAGGCGTGACGGTGGCCTGCAGCACCTGACGACACCGTTTGTCGACGGGGTGACCACCCAGGTCGATCCGGTTAGGCTGACCCCACGAACACCAGCGCCGATGCGCTCCTGCACGGCCCGACGATGGAGGTTGCACCATGGCGGTAACAAGCGAAGCCACGACGGTCTGGAACGGCACGCTCTTCGAGGGATCCGGGCACACGAGCCTCGACACCTCCGAGGCGGCCGAGTTCGCCGTCGACTGGAAGGCACGCTCCGAGGGCTCCAACACGACGACGACCCCGGAGGAACTGCTCGGGGCTGCGCACGCCTCCTGCTACTCGATGGCGTTCGCCAACGAGCTCACCAGCGCCGGCTTCCCGCCGGAGCGCATCCAGGCGACCGCGGCGGTCTCCTTCACCCCCGGCACCGGCATCACCGGCAGCCACCTGCTCGTCAGCGCGGTCGTGCCCGGCATCTCCGAGGCCGACTTCGAGCGCATCGCCACGGCGGCGAAGGACGGCTGCCCGGTCTCGCAGGCGCTCGCCGGCATCCCGATCACTCTCGAAGCCAGCCTCGCGTAACCACCACCGTCCAGCAGCACGACCAGGAAGGCGACGCGCATGCGCATCGTGATCGGCGGAGCCTCCGGGCTCATCGGAACGGCGCTCGGGCGCTCCCTCGAGACCGACGGCCATGACGTCGTCCGGCTCGTACGACGTCCGGCGCGTGGTGCCGGAGAAGCGGAGTGGGATCCGCTGGCAGGCGTGCTGGATCCGGCGGTCGTGAGCGGCGCCGACGCGGTCGTCAACCTCTCCGGCGCCTCCCTCGGCAAGCTGCCGTGGACGGCGGCCTACCGGTCCACGATCCTCTGGTCACGACTCAGCGCCACCCGGACACTCGTCGACGCCATGAACCGGGCGGAGCAGCCACCGGCCGCCTTCCTCAGTGGTTCGGCGGTCGGGTACTACGGCGACCGTCCCGGAGAGACCCTCACGGAGGACTCCTCCAGAGGGGCCGGATTCCTCGCCGACGTCGTCGTCGCCTGGGAGGACTCGGCGCTCGCGGCGCCCGACGCCGTCCGCACCGTGCTGCTCCGCAACGGCATCGTGGTCGACCTGGCAGGCGTGCTCAAGCCGCTGGCACCGCTCACCCGGTTCGGGGTCGCCGGTCCGCTCGGTTCGGGCCGCCAGTTCTGGCCGTGGATCGGGCTGCAGGACGAGGTCCGGGCGATCACCCACCTCCTGACCTCGACGCTCTCCGGACCGGTGAACCTGTGCGGTCCGCAGGCCGCCCGCGCCGACGACCTCATGTTCGAGCTCGCCAGACGGATGAACCGGCCCTACCTGCTCCGCGTCCCGAAGATCGCCCTCAAGGCGCTCCTCGGCGACGCCGCCGACGGACTGCTGCTGAGCGATCAGCGCGTCGAACCTCGTCGGCTCCTGGACGACGGCTTCACGTTCAGCACGCCGACCGTCGAGCAGGCGTTGGCCGAAGCACTCGCCCGCGACTGAACGACGGGACGCCGCCGCTCCGGTCAGCTCCGCGAGAGCCGGATCGCCTGTCGGATGGCCTGCCGTGCGCGGCGGCGGTCTCCGGCACCGTCGTAGACGAGTCCGAGGCGGTACCAGGATCGCCAGTCGTCGGGAGCGGCCTCGGCCGCGTCACGGTATTTCGGGAACAGCTCGTCTGCGGCATCACGCAGCGGTCGGCCGCTCTCGCGGGTCTCGACCTGCTCGGGCGGAAGGCCGCCCTCGGCCTCGAGGCGGACGCCGAGGCGCTCGGCGCCCAACCCGAAGGCGATCTCGCGCCAGAGCGCCCAGACGCCGAGGATCGGCAGGACGACGAGCGCCGCACCCATGGCGATGCCGACAGGTTCGCCCGTGCCGAGGAGGACGACGGCACGGTACCCGACGAGGACGATGTAGAGGACGAGCAGGGCCGCGATGATCGCGACCATGACGCGGGTCTTCACAGGGCGCTGGCCGCCGCGGCTTGGCCGGAGACGTGCTCGGGCGCCCCCTGGGCGGGCCGCCGACCCGCCGGCCCTGGGCGATCGAGTCCGAGGTCGAGCAGACTGTCGAGACCGACGGTGACCCCCTGGGCGTCGCGGGCGGCCACGAGGGCGAGCCGGATGCCCCGCTCGTAGGACGCAGGCGAGATCGTGTCGTGCGTGATCGTGACGAGTTCGTCGACGCCACCGAACACGACCTCCTGGCGGGCGACGACGCCCTGGAGCCGCAGGCTGTGGATCGGGATGCTCGAGACCTGCTGTCCCCTCGCCCGCTGGTCGGTGTGCGGGGCGGCGACCGGCCCACGGTCGCCACGTGCGGCCATCATCAGCTCAGCGGTGCGCACGGCGGTCCCGGAGGGCGAGTCCACCTTCGTGTCGCGGTGGGACTCGATGATCTCGATCGAGTCGAAGAAGCGGGCCGCGACGGTCGCGAGACTCGTCGACAGGACGGACCCCAGCGAGAAGTTGGGGATGATGACGACGCCCTGCTCGGGCAGCTCGGCGAGCCGTCGGTCGAGTCGCTGGATACGCTCGGCCGACCAACCGCTCGTCCCGACGAGCACGTTGATCCCCTGCGCGACGGCGTGGTCGACGATCCGCTGGCTGACGCCTGGCACCGTGACGTCGACGACGAGGTCCGCCCCGTCCATCTCGCTCAGCTCGCTCGACGAACCGAGCGACGCGACCAGCTCGAAGTCGTCGAGTGAACCGATGATGCTGGTGAACAGTCGGCCCATCTTGCCGCTCGCGCCGGCCAGCGCCACTCGTGTCGTCATGCCCTCAGCTTACGTGCTGCCCGCGCGCCGTCCTCGGGCGGAGGCCTGCCGACCTGCTCCCCCGCCGCCGACTAGACGATGTGCGGCTCGGGAAGACCCGTGCGGAGCTCCATCGGGAGGTGCGCGAGGTCGTTGTGGGTGATGAGGCTCCACGGACGCCCGGCACGCTGGTGCAGCACCGTCAGTCCGCCGTTGGCCTGGTTGATGCTCACCCAGCGCCATGCGGGCGCCTGGAGCGCTTCGCGGACGAGCCACCCGATGACGAAGTTGTGCGTGATGAGCAGCTCGTGATGGTCACCGCGCTTCGGCGAGAGGAACTCGGCGGCGGCGTCGGCCATCTGCGCTTCGCCCGCCTCGATCTCCGCCTCGGTGATCGAGCCGAAGAAGGGGTCGAACGCCGACGGCGTCTCCGGTGTGCGACCGCTCGGGACGCAGTCGAAGAGCAGTGACGACGGCTCCGGTGTGACGGCCGGCATCCGCTCGGCGATGATCTGGGCGGTCTCCGCGGCACGCTGCAACGGCGAGTGCCACGCCGCGGTCATCGGGACACCGCCGAGGCGCTCCGCGAGCAGCTGTGCCTGACGCCGACCGCGGGCCGACAGTGGTCCGTCGGGCAAGCCGTGCTCAGCGTGTTGCTGCTCGCCGTGTCTGACGAGATACAGGTAATGGGACATTCAACGCACCCCCGCGATGATCGGAGCGAAGGTGTCCTCGTCGACGGCTCCGACCGCCGACACCGTGATGGGCTGCGCGGCGAGGTGCTGCGCGAGCTGCTGGACGTCGTCCTGACCGACGGACTGCAGGCGACGGATGCTCTCGTCGAGGTCGATGAACTCGCCGAGGGTCAGCTCCGCTCGACCGAGGCGACTCATGCGCGAGTCCGAATCCTCCAGGGCCAGCGCCGAGGCGCCGCTCAGCTGGCCGAGCGCGCGCGACAACTCCTCGTCCGTCACGCCGTGCTCGGCGAGCCGGTGCAGCTCGGCGAGCATGAGCTCGGCCACGGTCGCCGCCTTCGCCGTGGAGCAGGCGGCAGCGAGGCCGAAGACGCCGGCGTCCGAGTAGCTGCCAGCGAACGAGTACACCGAGTAGGCGAGCCCGCGCCGTTCACGGATCTCCTGGAACAGGCGGCTGGACATGCCGCCGCCGAGGATGGAGTTGAGCATGCTCATGGCGAATCGTCGCTCGTCGCCCGCGATGAGGCCCGCTCCGCCGATCTGCAGGTGGACCTGCTCGGTGGGTCGGTGCACGACCGAGAGCGGCGATCCGCCGACGACGGCAGCAGGAGCGAGTGTCCGACGCGCGACCGGTGCGGCGACCGCGTCCGCCGGCCAGCCCGCACGCACGAGCGCCTCGGACACCTGGGCGACGAGCGCGTCGTGATCGACGGCGCCGGCCGCCGTCACGATGACGTCGTTCGCCCGGTAGTTGGCTCGGTAGTGCGCCACGACGGCGTCTCGGCCGACCTCGATGATCGACTGCGGGTGACCGCCGATGGGACGCCCGAGCGGGTGCTCGCCGAGCACGCGCTCGAAGAACCGTTCGTTGGCGACGTCCCCTGGATCGTCGTCCATCATCGCGAGCTCTTCGAGGATGACGCCGCGTTCGTTCTCGAACTCCTCCGGGTCGAGTAGCGAGGAGGTGAGCATGTCGGTGATGACGTCCACCGCCATCGGCAGGTCGCGATCGCGCACCTTGGCGTAGTAGCAGGTGTGCTCCTTGGCCGTGAGCGCGTTGTGCTCGCCGCCGACGGCGTCGAAGGCGACCGCGATGTCGAGGGCGGAACGCGACGGCGTGCCCTTGAACAGGAGGTGCTCCAGGAAGTGCGTCGAGCCGAAGGTCGCCGGTCGATCGGCGGTCGCCGGTTGTTCGTCGCGGGAGCCGACGGCCACCCAGTAGCCGATCGTCGCGCTGCGGCTGCCCGGCATGTGTTCGCTCAGGATGCGCAGCCCGTTGGGCAGGACCGTCCGGCGGACGAGCGCGTCCCCGGATGCGGTGAACGCGAGCTCGGGACGAGTGAGCGGAAAGTCGACGGCGGCGTTCATCACCCCAACCATACGTCAGGTTCCCGGGCGTCGCGCGCGAGCGTCGGTGCGCGGGCGCCCGCCGGTCGACTCAGCGCAAGCGACCGGAGACGCGGTCGAGCTCGAGGATCTGCCCGCGACTCAGCCGCACGTCGGCCGCCGCGATGAGCGAGTCGACGTGAGCCGGCTGGGACGCGCTCGCGATGGGTGCGACGACGCCGGGCCGCGACATGGCCCAGGCGAGCGCGGCCGAGGCCACCGTGCAGCGGTTCTCCTCCGCGATCTCGTCGAGGACGTGCAGGACCCGGAGCCCACGGCGGTGGAGATGGGTCGCGGCGCGACTGCCGCGGGTGCTCGGGTCGAGGTCGGAGCGGGTGCGGTAGCGGCCCGTCAGGAAGCCGTTCGCGAGGGCGAAGTAGGGCAGGACACCGAGGTGCTGGGCCGTCGCGACGAGCGCGAGGGTGCTCTCGTACGGCTCCCGGTGCATGAGGCTGTAGTGCGTCTCGAGCGCGACGAACTGGGTGAAGCCGCTCGCCGAGAGGATCCGCGCCTCCATCAGCCGTTCAGGGGTCGTGTTCGAGGTGCCGAGGTAGCGGACCTTGCCGGTCTCGATCAACCAGTCGACCGTCCCGAGGCTGTCGGCCAACGGGATGCTCGGGTCGTCGTCGTGGAAGGACAGCAGGTCGATGTGGTCGGTCTGCAACCGTTCGAGCGCCGCCTCGACCGCGCGGATGATGCTCACCGAGCCGAGACCCGGGTAGTCGGGGTGCCGGCCGATCTTCGTCGCGACGACCATGTCGTCCCGGTTGCGGCGCTTCCGCATCCAGTTGCCGATGAGGATCTCGCTGCGTCCGCCCGCGTAGCTGTCGGCGGTGTCCACCATGTTGCCGCCGGAGTCGTGGAACCGGTCGAGGATGTCCGATGTCGTGTCGGGGTCGACGGTCCACCCGAACACGCTGCCGCCGAGCACGACCGGGAAGACCGACAACTCGGAGTCGCCGATCGTGCGCCTCGGTGCCTCAGAAGGCTCGGGGTCCTGGACGGGCGTCGGGAAGGACGGGTGCGGGACGAGCTGCTCGGGACGCCGACTCGCGTCGTCGTCGACGCCGTCCGCTGCTCCGCCGACCAGAGAACTGCCACGGGTGCTCGACGAGCGCCAGAGGTGTGGCATCCCCTGCCCCTCTCTCGGTCCGCCGACCGGTGACGCGCTGCACCGTCGGGATCCGTGCGTGGCGCGACGGGCCGGTGCTTGCTCACCAGGCTAGAGGAGACCGGCGACTTCGGCTGGACGACATCACGACCGGGTGGCAACTGATTCGTAACGATTCCCCTTTCCACCCGGGGCGGCCCTTCAACGGGGCGACATCACCGTTCCTTGAAGTACCGGAAGAGCTGCTCCTCCTTCGTGAGCGCCACCCCGCCGATCACTCCGCACAGGACGGCGGGCACGGCGACCACGGCTGGTCGGATCGCGATCCCAGCGACCACTCCAAGGCCTTCCTGGGGCGCGATCTCCAGGAGCAGCAGGATGGCGGACACCGCCATCACTGCAGCGCCGACGGCCCAGCAGAGTGTTTCGCAGACGAGTTGCAGCACCTGGGACCCGACCGGCACCCCTGCATGACGCGCGGATGCCAATTCGATGCGGCGGGTTCGGGTCGCGACGAACCCGATTGCGGCGGCGATGACGATTCCGACGAGCGGCGCGAATCGAGAGAGACGCTCGGCGTACCGCGCGGCGCCGTCGAAGTGAGCGCCGAGCGTGCTGTTGAGCTGCGCGAGCCGGGGCGGCGATGCATCCGTTGCCCCAGCCCCTGGGAGGAGGACGGTGCGCAGCGCATCGGTCGACGACTGCGACTGCGGCCAGGTGTCGATCCAACATTCGTCGAACGGTCCGATCGCCGCTGTCGGAGCAATGAGCGCGTATCCGAGGCCAGGCCGGCGGCCGTCCTCCGCGGAGGTAAAAACGGCTCCGACCTCGACCGTGCCGCTCATCAACGGGAGCTTGTCACTGGCATCGAGTTCGAGGGCATCTGCGAGCGCGGCCGAGACGAGCACGCCACGGTGGGGGCGCGGCGTATCGAGCGCAACGAAACCGGAGAAACCCGGACTGGCCTCGAACGTCGGTACGGACGAACTCGGAAGCGCCAGCAGGCGTTCGTTCTCAGTCGACGGCCTCATGGCTCCCGCAGCGTCGATGCCTGGGATCGTCGTGAGCCGGTCGCAGGCTGGCCCGTCGATCTGTTGGGGGGCGATGTAGACCAGGGTCGCCCCACCCGCACGTCGGTAGACGTCGGCAGCAGTCAGGAGTTGGGACATCGTGCCGATCTCAGCCAAGCCCAGCACAAGGACGATGGCGAACAACACACAACCGAGCATCGTCGCCTTCGTCGTGCCGGACTGCACGTCGAGCGCTGCTTCTCGGAGGGTCGATGCCCACCTCATCGCGCTGCACCGAGTGCGATCTCGTCAGTGCATGCATCGCGCGTGCGCTCATCGTGCGTCGCGATGACGACGATGGTCCCGTCGGATGCGATCGACCCGATCGCCTCGTTCACCGACACGGCCGTGCGCTGGTCCAGCTGAGCGGTCGGCTCGTCCACTAGCAACAGGTGGGGATGCGTCGCAAGTGCGCGGGCGAGCATCAGGCGCTGCGCTTCCCCGCCCGAGAGGTGTCGAAACTGACGCAGGCTGACTGCGGCGAGACCCACCGTCTCGAGGTCGGCGAACGCGCTCTGCCAAGCATGGTCGTGATCCGCGCCGCGCGCGAGATAAGGGAGCGCGACGTGGTCGAGAACAGTCCGTCTCGCAACTCCGTGCGGATTTTGGAACACCCAACTGGTCACCGCGACGTCCTCGCGCACGATCACACCCTTCGTCGGGCGCAGCCAGCCTGCGAGCAGACTGAGCAACGTGCTCTTGCCCGAACCGGATGGCCCGGTCACCGCGTACACGCACCCCGGTACCAAGCGGAACGAGAGGTCTTCAAACAGCCAGTCGCCCTGTGGGAAGCGCAGGGACAGGCCCTCGGCCGTCAACCGCATGGTCGACCGGGAGGGAGCCGAACGTCGACTACCACGACCTCGGCGTCTGCTGGCACAACGACGTAGCTCTGACCGAGACCTGATCCGACGACCTCGACGACGACGGTGTGACCGGCACTGGAGATACACCCCATCGAACCGTCTAGTCCGAAGACCGCAGCGGGTGGCACGGTGGTCACCGTCACCGGCGATGCGAGCTCAAGGTCGACGATGAAGTCCGTGCCATCGTCCGCTGCAACCCACGCTGCGAATTCAGACGACCGGCCGAGCTCGTGAAGGGCTGCAGGATCCGCGATGGCCCCCTGATCGTCCACCGCAACCCGGACTTCGCCCGCGACGATGACCCGTGGGCCAGGAGCGAGCGTGTCAGGTAGCGCGGCGACACGTGCACTGGCGATGACCGGCGGCGCAACGAACAGCGCGTCATCCGGCGCGACGGATGCACCGAGAACTGTCGGACAGCTCGTGATCCCCGTCACAGGTGCGGGGATCCAGACGAAAGCCTCCCGAGGTATGACGCTCCAGTCGCTGCTGTCCACGCCGTTGCGCTCCGCGAGGTCGCGAGCCGCGCGCAGGGTCAGAGGGCCGAACTCGCCGTCGGCATCCAGCGAGTAGCCCAGTCGATTCAGCTCGGTTTGGAGGCCTCTGACATCGGTTCCGACGGAGTCCTGTCCGAGGTCCCGCCACAGCGGCGCGCCCGACGCGAGGTAGACCAGGGACCGCCCGTTGATCGCTATGCCCGATTCACCGGACTGCGCCTCGCCGCCGACTGCGCAGCTCGTCCGCGTGATGAATCCGCCTACCGGCGTGACGATCTCACCCTGCGACTGGGTCTCAAAAGCGAGCGTGACGCTGCGTACGTCGAGGTACTTCGTACTGGTCACGGGTACCTCGCCTACCGGGACCGCCCCGCCGATCGCCGGCGGCGCAGCCTCGGGATGAGCGACCCCGACGACCGTCACCCCGAGGAGTGCTCCCAGCACGAGCAGCGAGGGGATCATGAGCCACACGGACGGCGGAAGCCGACGACGAGCGCGGTCGTCATTCAAGGAGACCCAATGGGTCGCGGATGCAGGACCCGAACACTGGGTCATCGTTGTCGAATGGGAGCGATTCCTGCTTCGCATCTGAGGCGAGGTCCTCGCCGGAGTACCCGGGTTCGACGAGCCCCGCCTCGACCAGACATGCCGCGATAATGGCGTCTTCATCGCGCGCATCGGGATTGCGGGCAAGATCGCGGCGCAGACTGCTGACCGCGTAGAAGTCCGGCGTGCACGCGTCCAGCGCTGCGTCCGAAGCGGCGTCCGGCTTCGGCATGTCTGGGAGCGCGATCGCGCCGTACGCATCGTCGAGCGTCACCCTCACTCCCCTGTCCTGCATGCAGCCGATAAACGCGTCGCTGGTCTCCGCCCATTCGGCGTCGGAGATCGCACCATCCTCGAGGATCGCTCGGACAACGTCACTGCCAGCTCGATATGTGTCCGCGAACTCCGACGCCCACGGTCCCGTGAACTCCGGCACGTCTCCGGCACTCCCGGCAACGATGTCTGACGGTCCGAAGTCTGCGGCGCACCCGTTCGACGCAAACAACATGAGCGCTGCGAATAGGGGGACGGTCCAAAGCCTACGCATTGCGGTAGGAGTAACCCGTCGCACCATCCCAACACAGCTGCTGTTTGGACCACTGCCCGGCGCGAGCGGGATTCCCGAGATGTGTACTCGACCCGAACGAAACGTGCACGATATTCAGGCACGTGGCGTTCTTCCCCTGCCACATGCTCAGATTGTCGACCCTGCAGGCAGCCTGCGCTGGAGCCGCAGCAGTCAGCGATACGCCCGTGACCAGAGCCGCCATCGCGACCAGACCGAACAGCTTCTTCTTCATCTCAACCCCCGTTGTTCCTGAAACGGCAGCCTGCTGAGATAGGCCGCCGGCTGCCCGCTTTCGAGCCAGGTCCAACATATCCAAAATATAAGATATGAGCAGTCGGCATTTCGGGGGACGGGGTAGGGGTCAGCTCCCAGAAACCTCCCCGGCACGCGCGAGAAGTGCGCGTGCGTGCCTGAGGAGCGGCTCGTCGACCATGCGCCCGGCATGCCGGAAGGCGCCGATGCGGTCGGCGGCAGCCGCCAGTAGCTCCCTCGCCGCGCGCACTGCCTCGGGGTCCGGACGGTAAGCGGCCTGGACGATCGGGACCTGCGCGGGATGGATGCACGCCGTCGCGACGAAGCCGACCGCACTCGCATCCTCTGCCTCTACCGCGAGCGACGCTTGGTCATTGAGGTCGAGATGGACGGCATCGATCGCGGCGACACCGGCGGCCCCCGCTGCGAGCAGGACGTGCGATCGAGCGGCGCCCACGACGTCGCGGTAGCGTCCGTCAGCGCGCCTGCTGCTCGTGCCGCCGAGTGACGCCACCAGGTCCTCAGCGCCCCACATCACGGCGACGACCGAGTCGTGCGCGACGATCGATTCGGCGCGCACGACTCCGGCGGCCGTCTCGCACAGCGCGACGATCGCGACCCCCGGCAGGGCGCGGGCCAGGTCGTCGAGCTGCGCGACGCTCTCGGTCTTCGCGAGCATCACCGTTCGATAAGCCGTTGTCGCCACGGCGGCGACGTCGGCCGCGAAGTCCGGGCCATCCGCTGGATTCACCCGCACGATCGTCAGGAGCGGGTCCAACGGATGCTCCACCATCGCTACGCGACCGATCGCCTTGCGCGCCGCATCGACGGCGTCCTCGAGATCGAGGATGACGGCATCCGCACGCTCGGCCGCTTTCGCGAAGCGATCCGGACGGTCTGCTGGGACGAAGAGGATCGCCGGCCCCAGGTCGAACGCCGCGGCGCCGGTCACGATGCACCCGAGCACTGGACGAGCGTGCTCCTGGTCGCGGTCGCGACGACGACGCCGTCCTGGTTCCGACCCGTGTGGAGCAGGGTGACGACACCCTCGCCCGGCCTTGACGACGACAACCGTTTCGCCGTCACGAGCGTCTCGGCGTACAGCGTGTCGCCGTGGCGCATCGGGTTCGGGAAGGCGATGTCGGTGAAGCCCAGGTTCGCGACGATCGTCTGCTCGGTGAGCTGCGCGACCGACAGCCCCACGAGCGTCGAGAGGGTCAGCATCGAGTTCACGAGCCGTTCCCCGAAGGGCCCGGTCGCAGACCACGCGGCATCCACGTGCAGTGATTGCCCGTTCATCGTGAGGGTCGAAAACAGGACGTTGTCGGCTTCCGTGAGGGTGCGCCCGGGGCGATGGCGGTAGGTCGCACCCACCACGAACTCCTCGAAGTACAGACCTCGCTGCTCGATCACGGGGCCGGACGACGTCTCGGATGAGTCGGTCATCATGAGCTCACGACGCGAAGCCGAGTTCGCGGGCGATGATCATGAGCTGCACCTCAGTGGTGCCCTCACCGATCTCGAGGATCTTCGAGTCCCGGTAGTGCCGCGCCACCGGGTTCTCGTTGAGGAACCCGTAGCCGCCGAAGATCTGGGTCGCGTCACGGGCGTTGTCCATCGCGGCCTCCCCGGCGACCATCTTCGCGATGGAGGCCTCCATCTTGTAGGGCGCTCCCCGGAGCATGCGCGACGCGGCGTCGTAGTAGGCCTGCCTGGCGGTGTGGACCCGAGCCTGCATCTTCGCGATCCGGAAGGCGATCCACTGGTTGTCACCGATCGCCCGACCGAACACGACCCGCTCCTTGGCGTAGCGGATCGCCTCCTCGAGGCACCCCTGGGCCGCTCCGACGGCGAGCGCGGCCACGGCGATCCGTCCACCGTCGAGCGCCGTGAGGAAGTTGGCGTACCCGCGCCCGCGTTCGCCGAGCAGGTTGCCCTCCGGCACGCGGACGTCCTCGAACCGCAGCGGGTGGGTGTCGGAGGTGTGCCACCCGACCTTGTCGTAGGGCGGTAGCGCGGTGAAGCCCGGCGTCGGGACCGGCACGAGGATCGACGACAACTCCTTCGTCACCCGGCCGTCGGATCGGACCCGCTCCCCCGTGACGGCCGTGACCGTCACGAGACGGGTGATCTCGCTCCCGGAGTTGGTGATGAACTGCTTCGTGCCGTTGATCACCCACTCACCGTCGACGAGCTCGGCGGTGGTCTCCGTCGCGCCTGCATCACTGCCGGCACGCGCCTCGGTGAGGCCGAACGCGGCGAGCGCCTGCCCGCTCGCGAGCTGCGGGATCCATTCCTCGCGCTGGGCGTCGGTGCCGTACAGGTAGATCGGCATGGCTCCGAGGCCGACGCCGGCCTCGAGGGTGACGCCGATGCTCTGGTCGACGCGTCCGAGCTGCTCGACGGCGAGGCAGAGCGCGAAGTAGTCCATCCCCCCGCCGCCGAGTTCTTTCGGGAACGGCAGCCCGAAGAGTCCCAGCTCCCCCATCTGCGCGATGATGTCGTACGGCAGACGCCGTTCCGTGTCGTACTGATAGGCGGCGGGCGCGACGACCTCGTCGGCGAACGCCTTGACCGTGTCGACGATCCGCTGGTGCTCGGGGCTGAGCTCGGTGTTCATGCTGATGCTCCGTTCGTGGGTGCTGCATCGGTTGGGGCTGCGTTGAGGTGTGCTGCGACGGGGTCTGCGGCGATCGTCGCAACCGATTGACGGGTGGCGACCGTGCCACCCGTGGCGACGTGGAGGGTGACCGTTCCGTCGGTCGTGGCGGTGAGGAGGTGCTCCATCTTCATCGCTTCGACGGTGACCAGCGGCTGACCGGCGGTGACGGCGTCGCCGCTCGTGACGTGCACGGCCGTGACGGTGCCGGGCATCGGCGTCCGCACCTCCGGATCGACCACACCGGCCGCAGTCGGATCCCCGCCGGCTGGGAGCGCCTCACGCGTGACCACCTCGACCACACTGATGGCACCGTCGAGCGCGATCCATCGTTCGTCCCCCAAGCGGACGGTCTCCAACGGGGTGCTGACACCGTCGTGCTCGAACCGCAGGGTGCCGTCCGACCGGCTGAGGACCGCGGCCCGGGTCGGTGCCGCGTCATCGACGGAGACGCTCGCGTCGTCGCTCGACCCACGCACCTCGATGCGGACGATGCGTCCGTCCTCAAGACGCAGGTGCTGTCGCGTCGGTGCTGCCGCGCCGAGGCGCCACCCACCCGGATCCGACCACGGCGTCCCGAGTCCGGCGGTCCGCGCTGCGGCCTCGAATCGTCGGTCGTCCGTTTCGGCGAGCGCCACTGCGGTCAGGACCCGCTCGGATGTCGCGGCGGACGGGCTGTCGTCGAGCAGGTCGGCGATGAGACCGGTGTGCAGTCGTCCCGCGACGACGTCCTCGTCGGCGAGGAGCCGCCGGAGGAAGCCGAGGTTCGTGCGGACACCGAAGACCACCGTCGCCGCGAGCGCTGCGTCGAGTCGCCGGAGCGCGGTCTCGCGATCGTCGGCCCAGCACACGATCTTCGCGAGCATGGGGTCGTACCAGGGGCCGACGAACTGCCCGGTGACGATGCCGCCGTCGACGCGGACGCCCGGCCCGTGCGGCAGACGCACCCGCTCGAGCACCCCGGTCTGGGGCAGGAAGCCGCTCGACGGGTCCTCCGCGTACAGCCGCGCCTCCACGGCGTGACCACGCAGGACGACGTCGTCCTGCGTCATCGTCAGCGGTTCCCCGGCGGCGACGCGCACCTGCCACTCCACGAGGTCGAGCCCCGTGACGAGCTCGGTGACCGGATGCTCCACCTGCAACCGCGTGTTCATCTCGAGGAAGGCGAACTCGTCGGGTCGGTCGTCGGCGACGAGGAACTCGACGGTCCCCACCCCTCGGTAGCCGACGCTCCGGGCGACCGTGCAGGCCGCCTCGCCGAGTCGCGCCCGCTGCCGGTCGTCGATGAGCGGCGACGGGGACTCCTCCACCACCTTCTGGTGCCGACGCTGGAGCGAGCACTCACGCTCCCCGAGGTGCACGACCGCACCGTGGGCGTCCGCGAGCACCTGCACCTCGATGTGCCGGGGTCTCGTGACGAACCGCTCGAGGAGGAGCGTGGCGTCGCCGAAGGCCGCCTCGGCCACCCGGTGCGCGGAGGCGATGGCCGATGAGAGCTCCTCGGCGCGCTCCACCACCTGCATCCCCTTGCCGCCGCCACCACCCGCCGGCTTGACGATGAGCGGGAAGCCGATGGCGACGCCGGCACGGACGAGTGCGTCGTCGTCGAGCGAGGCGTCGGCGACGCCCTCGATGATCGGGACGCCTCGAGCCGCGACGTGCTCCTTCGCCCGGATCTTGTCGCCCATGAGGACCAGGGCGCGCTCGTCCGGTCCGATGAAGACGATCCCGGCAGCGGCGAGCGCCCTCGCGAGCGCGGGTTGTTCGGACAGGAAGCCGTAGCCCGGGTGCACCGCCTCGGCCCCGGTCGTGACGGCGGCTCGGACGACGGCGTCGACGTCGAGATAGCTGTCCGAGGCCGGCGCGGGTCCCAGACGGACGGCGCGGTCCGCGAGCCGGACATGCGGGGCGTCGCGGTCAGCGTCGCTGAAGACCGCGATGCTCTCGATGTCCATCGCTGTGAGCGTGCGGATCACGCGACAGGCGATCTCGCCGCGGTTCGCGACGAGGACGGAGCGGAGGGGACGCGCGGATGCGTGGCCCGGCCGGTTCGGTGTCTGGATCGTCATGCCGTCACATCCTGAAGAGGCCGAAGCCGGGTTCTGGCAGGGGCGCGCGGGAGCACACCTCGAGCGCGAGTCCGAGGACCGTGCGGGTCTGGGCGGGATCGATGATGCCGTCGTCCCAGAGCCGCGCGGTCGAGTAATACGGGTTGCCCTGCTCCTCGAAGTCGGCGAGGATCGGCGCCCGGAAGTCATCCTCCGCCTGGGCGGTCCACACCTCACCGCGAGCCTCGAGCTGGTCGCGCTTGACGGTCGCGAGGACACTCGCCGCCTGTTGTCCCCCCATGACGGAGATGCGCGCGCCCGGCCACATCCAGAGGAACCGGGGATCGTAGGCGCGGCCGCACATGGAGTAGTTGCCGGCGCCGAACGAACCACCGATCACGACCGTCAGCTTCGGCACCCGGGTGGTCGCGACCGCGGTGACCATCTTCGCGCCGTGCTTGGCGATGCCTCCGGCCTCGGCGTCACTGCCGACCATGAAGCCCGAGATGTTCTGGAGGAACAGCAACGGGATGCCGCGCTGGTCGGCGAGCTCGATGAAGTGAGCGCCCTTCAGGGCCGACTCGCTGAAGAGCACGCCGTTGTTCGCGATGATGCCGACGGGGTGCCCGTGCACCCTCGCAAACCCGGTCACGAGGGTGTCGCCGTACTCGCGTTTGAACTCCGAGAAGTCACTGCCGTCGACGAGCCGCGCGATCACTTCACGGACGTCGTAGGCCGTCTGCAGCTCCGCCGGCACGACGCCGTACAGCTCTGCCTCCGGGACGACCGGCGGCACGCTGGGACGCACCTCCCACGCGCGCGGGTGGGGCGCCGGCAGCGTCGCGACCGCATCCCGGAGGATGTCGAGCGCGTGCGCGTCGTCATCGGCGAGGTGGTCCGTGACCCCCGACACCCGGGCGTGGAGGCCGCCGCCGCCGAGTTGCTCCGGCGTCACGACCTCGCCGATCGCGGCCTTCACGAGGGGTGGACCACCCAGGAAGATCGTGCCCTGGCCACGCACGATCACGTTCTCGTCGCTCATGGCGGGGACGTACGCACCTCCGGCGGTGCAGGACCCGAGTACGGCGGCGAGTTGCGGGATGCCGGCCGCCGACATCCTGGCCTGGTTGAAGAAGATCCGGCCGAAGTGGTCGCGATCGGGGAAGACCTCGTCCTGCGTCGGGAGGTTCGCTCCCCCGGAGTCGACGAGGTACAGGCAGGGCAAGCGGTTCGCGGCCGCGATCTCCTGGGCCCGGAGGTGCTTCTTCACCGTCATCGGGAAGTACGAGCCGCCCTTCGCGGTCGCGTCGTTCGACACGACGAGCACGTGTCGTCCGTGGACGAGGCCGATCCCGGCGATGACCCCGGCGCCGGGAGTCGCGTCGTCGTACATACCGTCCGCGGCCAAGGGCGCGATCTCGAGGAAGGGGCTCCCCTCGTCGAGCAGGCGGTCGACCCGATCGCGCGGCAGCAGCTTCCCCCGGGCGACATGCCGGGCCCGCGACGCCTCCGGTCCGCCCAGGGCCGCGGTCGCCATCGTCTGTTCGAGCACCGTCACGAGCGCCCGCTGCGCCGCCTCCTGCTCGCGGAATCGGGCTGAGGTGGGATCGGCACCGCTCGTGAGGGTGGGCACTCGGGCTCCTGTCGTCATCGACCGTGAGTGTATTCAGTTACTCATCACTCACTGAAAGAGAGGTTACAGTTCATTAACTGAAAAAGTCCAGCCCGAGGAGATCCGATGACCGGTCGTGACACGCCGTCCCCGAACCCGCCGCACCTCGGGCGCTCGGAGGCGAAAGCGGCACGTCGCTCCGCCCTCCTGCGGTCAGCGGCCGGACTGTTCGCCGAGCGCGGCTTCGCCGGGGTGTCGATGGAGGACCTCGGAACAGCCGTCGGCATGAGCGGACCCGCCGTCTACCGCCACTTCCCGAGCAAGCAGGCCGTCCTCGCAGCACTCCTCGTCGGCGTCAGTCAGGATCTGCTGGACGGCGGGACCCGCGAGGTCGAGCAGGCTCCGGACAGCGGTCGGGCACTGCGTTCGTTGGTCACCTTCCACGTGGCCTTCGCCCTCGACGACCCCGACGTGATCCGCATCCAGGACCACGACCTCGACAGCCTGGCACCGGACGACCGCCGCGCGGTCCGCACCCTCCAGCGGCGGTACGTCGAGCGGTGGGTGGACGTCCTCACGACGCTCCATCCCACGATCCCAGCGGCGGACCTGCGGGTCCGCGCGCTCGCGGGCTTCGGACTGATCAACTCCACGTCCCACAGCACCTCCCTCGGCCGGAACGAGGCCGGGACACCCGACCGCGAGGCGGTGCGCTCGACGCTCGAGCGGATGGCACTGGCCGCCCTGCTCGCCGAGTGAGGACGCGGGACCGGTTCAGTCGACGAGCACGGACAGGACGTTCCCCGCTGGATCGGTGAACCAGGCGATGTCCGGGCCGTTCCCGCGCATGATCCCCTTCGCGTCCGTCGGCAGGACGTCGTCCGGGTAGAGCTTCGTCACCACGCCCTGCGCCTGCAGCTCGTCGACCGCCGTGTCGATGTCCTCGACAACGAGGTTCAGCACCGTGAACGAGGCTGGTGTGTGGTCCGGCTTGCCGTAGACGAGCACCGACCCGCCGGCGGGGAGCGCCACGTCCAGGAATCCCATGGCGTTGTCGGTGACCGTGAGACCGAGGACGTCCCGGTAGAACGCCCTCGCCGCGTCGATGTCGTCGACCGAGAACCCGCTGAAGACATCCGTGTACGAGACCATGAGGCGCTCCTTCGCTGATTCCCGATGCGTACACGATGCACGATGCCACGTCGCGGTCGTCGCGTCCAGGCCCAAACGACCGCCTGGGCGGGCGGGCGCGAGGGCCTGGACTCGACGATCACACCATCGTCAGGACCATCGCCGGATCGGACAGCATCGTCCCGAGGTCGACGAGGAACCGGGACCCCTGCTCCCCGTCGATGAGCCGATGGTCGAACGACAGCGACAGCGTCACGACGTGTCGCAGCGCGACCTGCCCCTCGAACTCCCACGGCCGGCGACGGACGGCACCGAGCGCGATGATCGCCGCCTCACCGGGGTTGAGGATGGGCGTCCCCGCATCGACGCCGAAGACGCCGACGTTGGAGATCGTGATCGTCCCCCCTCGCAGTTCCGCCGGAGCGGTGCGTCCCTCGCGGGCCGTGCGGACGAGGTCCGACACGGCGTCCGCGAGTTCGAACAGGCTGAGCTCCTCGGCCCGTGCGATGTTCGGGACGAGGAGTCCCCGCGGCGTCGCTGCGGCGATCCCGAGTCCGACGTGGCCGTACTCGACGATCTCCCCGGCAGCCTCGTCCCAACTCGCGTTGACCGCGGGAGTGCGTCTCACGGCGATGCACACCGCCTTGGCGAGGACGGTCAGGATGTTGACCCGGTGGTCCCCGGTCCGAGGCGAGCGGGCGAGCGCGTCCAGCAGCGACATCGTCGGCGTCACGTCGACCGTCAGGAACTCCGTCACGTGGGGAGCCGTGAACGCGCTGCTCACCATCGCCTCGGCGGTCCGGCGCCTGACCCCCGTGATCGGCCGACGCACCGAGCCGTCGGCCGCCGTGGCCAGCACCTCTGGGGTCCCGGCCGGTGCCGCTGCTGCTCCGCGAGCACGCTCCGGCAGCTGCCCGCTCAGGTCGGTCGCAGCGCGCTCGACCTCCTCACGCGCGATCCGACCACCGACGCCGGTGCCGACGAGCGTTCCGAGGTCGACGCCCAGATCACGGGCGAGTCGCCGGACCGGCGGTGTCGCGCGGGGCCGGGAACGCTCCGGCACCGGGGCGGTGTGCGCCGGGGCAGGTGTGTCATCGCCGGCGGCCCGGGCACGGCGCCGTGGCCGTTCACCGCTCGCCGTGCGAGGGCCGTAGCCGACGAGGACCGGCTCGCGGTCCGCCGCCCCACTCGGTCGGTCGACCTCCGCTCTGTCGGCCTCGGGGACCGACGGGGGCGGAGCGGTCTCACCATCAGGCGCGAAGTCGACGAGCGCCTCACCGACGAGGACCGTCGTCCCCGGTTCGACGTGGAGCCTCGTGACCACGCCGGCGGTCGGCGCGGGCAGTTCGACGAGCGCCTTCGCGGTCTCGACCTCGGCGATCACCTGGTTGAGCTCGACGTGGTCGCCGACGGCGACGCGCCAGGACACGAGTTCGCTCTCGGTCAGACCTTCACCGAGATCGGGTAGGGAGAACCGTTTCATCGCCGTCCCTCCCCACCGGTCACAGGCCGGGCATCGGCCCTGCCCACGGCCGAGGCGGAGGACCGACGCCCCAGTGCGCGATCCACCCCGTCCAGGATCCGGTCGAGGTCCGGGAGGAAGTGGTCCTCGAGCGCCGAAGCGGGATAGGGCGTGTCGAACCCCGTCACCCGCACCGGGGCCTCTTCGAGGAGGTCGAAGCAGCGCTCGGTGATCGAGGCCGCCAGCTCGGCTCCGACCCCTCCGGAGCGTTGCGCCTCGTGCGTGATGACGAGTCGCCCCGTCTTCTCGACCGAGGCCGCGACGGCGTCGACGTCGAGGGGCGCGAGGGATCGGAGGTCGATCACCTCCAGGTCGACACCCTCGTCGGCCGCAGCCTCCGCAGCCTCGAGCGCCGTCTGGACGAGCGGCCCGTAGGCGACCAACGTCGCGTCCGTGCCGGCGCGAACCGTCCGCGCACGGGTGAAGGCGAGCGGATCGGCGGGGAGGTCGTCGAGGACCTCGCCCTTCGTCCAGTACCGCCGCTTCGGCTCGAAGAACAGCACCGGGTCGTCGCACGCGATCGCCTGACGGATCATGGTGTGCGCGTCCTGGGGGTCCGAGCACGTCACCACGCGCAGTCCCGCCGTGTGCGCGAAGTACGCCTCCGGGGACTCGGAATGGTGCTCGACGGCGCCGATTCCTCCGCCGTACGGCACCCGGATGGTGACCGGCATGCGCACGGCCCCCTTCGTCCGGTAGTGCAGCTTCGCCAACTGCGCGACGATCTGGTCGAAGCCCGGATAGATGAACCCGTCGAACTGGATCTCACACACCGGCCGGAAGCCTCGGAACGCCAGACCGATCGCCGCTCCGATGATCGCGGACTCCGCCAGCGGCATGTCGACGACGCGATCGGCACCGAACTCCGCCTGCAGGCCGTCGGTCACCCGGAACACCCCGCCGAGTCGGCCGATGTCCTCGCCGAGCAACAGGACCCGGTCGTCATCGGCGAGGGCGTGGTGCAGTCCGGTGTTGATCGCCTTGCTGAGGGTGAGCGTGGTCATCGGGCACCACCGTCGAACATCGCGAGGTACGAGCGGTACTCCTCGCGTTGCCGTTCGAGCCCGGGGTGGGCGGTGGCGTAGACCTCGTCGAAGAGCGAGAGCGGGTCAGGGGCAGGCAAGGCGAGGCACCCCGCACGGACCCGGGCGGCCGCGGCGTCGGCGACGGACGCGACGTGGGCTCGGGCCGTCTCGTCGAGGACCCCCTCGGACTCCAGCAGACGCTCGAGACGGGCGATCGGATCCTTCGCACGCCACGACGCGACCTCGCTCTCGTCCCGGTACCGCGTCGGATCGTCCGAGGTGGTGTGCGGCCCCATGCGGTAGGTGACGGCCTCGATGAAGGTCGGCCCACCACCGGAACGTGCGCGGTCGACGGCGATCCGCATCGCCGCCGTCACGGCGAGCACGTCGTTGCCGTCGACCCGCATGCTCGGCACCCCGAAGCCCGGTGCCCGGTCCGCGATGGGGCGTTGGGCCTGCAGCCCGACGGGCTCGGAGATCGCGTACTGGTTGTTCTGGCAGAAGAAGACCACGGGTGCCTGGAAGCTCGCGGCCAGCACCAGCGCCTCGTTCACGTCGCCCTGACTCGTCGCCCCGTCGCCGAAGTAGGCCACGGCCACCGCGTCGGACCCGTCGCGCTGACAGCCCATCGCGTAGCCCGTCGCATGGAGCGTCTGGGCCCCGATGATGACCGCCGGCGTCGCCATGCCGACCGCGAACGGGTCCCAGCCCGACAGCGCGGTCCCCCGCCACATCGCCATCAGTTGGTCGAGTTCGACGCCACGGCAATAGGCGACGGCCTGTTCGCGGTAGCTCGTGAAGACGAAGTCCCCGCGCCGCAGGACCCGCGCCGACCCCACCTGGGCGGCCTCCTGCCCGAGCGACGGTGGCCACAGACCGATCTCGCCCTGCCGTTGCAGAGCCGTCGCCTCCGTGTCGATGCGACGCGTGACGACCATGTCCTCGTAGAGCGCGAGCAGCTCGGTGTGACCGAGGTCGGCGACGAAGAGGTCGTAGAGGGCGTCCTCCTGACGGACGCCGTCCGGATCGAGGAGCTGGACGCACCCGTGGTCGACCGGGACCGGTTCGCGTGCATCACCGCCCCGCTCGTCAGAATCCTGCGGGAATTGGGTGTGAGTCTCCATCGACACGATGCACGCCGCCTTGAGTTCGGTGACCTCACGGCGGTGCCTCGTGAGCGATGCCGTGCCCTCGCGTCATCGCGAGGTGGTCCGAGGCTACGCCGGATCACCCTGGCGCTCAACCGTCGACACTCCGCGCAACGGCGAACGCCCGCCCCGCGGAAGCGGGACGGGCGTTCGGGTGCAGCTGCTGAGGCTTAGCCTTCGGCCGGGGCCTCGGGGCCTTCGCTGGCAGCGTCGCTGCCGTGCGTGTCGGCCTCATCGGCGACGACCGGAGCGAGCGAGAGCTTGCCGCGGTCGTCGATCTTCGTGATCTCGACGAGGATCTTCTGGCCGACGCCGAGCACGTCTTCGACGTTCTCCACACGCTTGCCACCGGCGAGCTTGCGGACCTCGGAGATGTGCAGCAGGCCGTCCTTGCCCGGGAGCAGCGAGACGAACGCGCCGAACGCGGCGATCTTGACGACGGTTCCGAGGAACTGCTCGCCGACCTCCGGGTTGGTGGGGTTCGCGATCGCGTTGACCTGGGCGCGAGCGGCCTCGGCCGACGGACCGTCGACGGCGCCGATGTAGACGGTGCCGTCCTCCTCGATGGAGATGTCGGCGCCGGTCTCGTCCTGGATCGAGTTGATCGTCTTGCCCTTCGGGCCGATCAACTCGCCGATCTTGTCGACGGGGATCTGGACGCTGATGACGCGAGGCGCGGTCGGCGCCATCTCGTCGGGAGCGTCGATCGCCGCGTTCAGCACGGAGAGGATCGTCGTGCGGGCGTCCTTGGCCTGCTGGAGCGCACCGGTCAGGACCGAGGTCGGGATGCCGTCGAGCTTCGTGTCGAGCTGGATGGCCGTGACGAACTCGGAGGTACCGGCGACCTTGAAGTCCATGTCGCCCAGGGCGTCTTCGGCGCCGAGGATGTCGGTGAGCGCCGCGTAGCGGGTCTCACCGTCGACGACGTCGGAGATGAGGCCCATGGCGATACCGGCGACGGGTGCGCGGAGCGGCACACCGGCGTTCAGCAGCGACAGGGTCGAGGCGCAGACGGAGCCCATCGAGGTCGAACCGTTGGACCCGAGGGCCTCGGAGACCTGACGGATCGCGTAGGGGAACTCCTCGCGGCTCGGCAGCACCGGCACGAGTGCGCGCTCGGCGAGGAAGCCGTGCCCGATCTCGCGACGCTTCGGCGAACCGACCCGGCCGGTCTCACCGGTCGAGTAGGGCGGGAAGTTGTAGTGGTGCAGGTAGCGCTTCTTCGTGACGGGCGACAGCGAGTCGATCTGCTGCTCCATCTTGAGCATGTTCAGCGTGGTGACACCCAGGATCTGGGTCTCGCCGCGCTGGAAGATCGCGGAACCGTGGACGCGCGGGATGACCTGCACCTCGGCGTCGAGCGGACGGATGTCGGTCAGGCCACGGCCGTCGATGCGGATGCCCTCGCGGAGGACACGGCCGCGCATGACGACCTTCGAGACGGACTTGTACGCCGCCGAGAACTGGGTGAGCACCTCGGCGTCGAGCGAACCGGCCTCGACGCGCTCGGTGATCTCCGCCTTGACGCGGTCCTTGAGGGCGTCGTCGGCGTTCTGGCGCTCGATCTTGTCGGCGATCTGGTAGACGTTCACCAGTTCGTCGTGTGCGAGACCGGCGACGGCGTCGTAGCTCTCCTGCGTGTACGGGAGGAACACGGGGTAGGCCGCGATCTCCTTGGCCGCCTGAGCGGCGAGTTCGCTCTGCGCCTTGACGAGCTGCTTGAGGAACGGCTTGGAGGCCTCGAGACCGGCCGCGACGACCGCCTCGTCGGGCTTCGTGGCGCCGCCCTTGATGAGGTTCCAGCTGTTCTCGGTGGCTTCCGCCTCGACCATCATGATCGCGACGTCTTCGTTGCCGTTGGCGTCGGTCACGATGCGACCGGCGACGATGATGTCGAAGACGGCCTCCTCGAGCTGGTCGACCTTCGGGAAGGCGACCCACTGGTCGGCCTCGCCGGCCTGGCCGGGGATCAGCGCGAGACGGACGGCGCCGATCGGACCGGAGAACGGCAGACCCGAGATCTGGGTGGACATCGACGCCGCGTTGATCGCGAGGGCGTCGTAGAACTCACCCGGAGCGATCGAGAGGACGGTGATGACGATCTGGACCTCGTTGCGGAGGCCGGTGACGAACGACGGGCGCAGCGGCCGGTCGATGAGGCGGCAGACGAGGATCGCCTCGGTCGAGGGGCGGCCCTCACGACGGAAGAACGAACCGGGGATCTTGCCGGCGGCGTAGGAGCGCTCCTCGACGTCCACCGTGAGGGGGAAGAAGTCGAAGTTGTCCTTGGGGTGCTTTCCGGCCGAGGTGGCCGAGAGGAGCATGGTCTCCTCGTCGAGGTACGCGGCGATCGCGCCCTGTGCCTGCTGCGCGAGGCGGCCGGCTTCGAACCGGACCGTGCGCTTGCCGAACTTGCCGTTGTCGAGAACGGCCTCGGCGAACTTGATTTCTGGACCTTCCACAGGTCTCTCCTTCGTACGTGTGCGCTCCCGTCGAGTGACGGGCCGCGCGTCCCGAATGGACGCGCCGTCGAGCGCGGTCGTGCATGATGCAGCGCGCAACACAGCCGCAGTACTTGCTCAAGCCGCCCGGTCTTCCGGGACTTGGCTGGCCACCAGTAGAACACCACCCGCGGATCGCGAGGGATACACCACCGAGGACCAGCTTCCTGTCGGCTGGCTGTGCGCGGAGCGGACCATCACGGTCCGCCGTCGGTCAGCCTAGCAGAGGGGGGTTCGGCGATCCCCGGAACGACACGGATCCTCAGGTGATGGGCGGGGTGCCAGGGGCGTCCGGAGACGCCGCGCGCCGGTGGTCGCGTCCCCAGGACACGAGCAGAAGGAGCATTGCGACGGCCGCTCCGAGGAGGGTGTCGAGCACGCGCTCCCCCACGATCGCGAGCACCGGCTGCGTCGACGAGGACGTGCTGATGATGAGCACGAGCGGCGTGATGAAGACGAGCGCCAACGCGTAGTGCCGGATGACGACGAGCTCGATCGTGAACTGCAGGGCGGCCAGCACGAGCGCGAGGATGTAGCCGTGCGGCTGGAGCGAGGCCACGGCGAGGAAGATCCCGGCGCCGACGACCGTCCCGAGCACGCGGTGCACGCCGCGTGTCGCGCTCAGGGTGCGCGAGTGCCCGACGCTGAGGATCGCGATGGCGGACCCGGCGATCCAGTACCCGTGACCGAGGCCGAGGACCGCTCCGAGGACCGCACTGATCGCGAGCGCGACCGTGAGGCGTGTCGCGATCCGGCGGTCGGTCGCGCTCAGCCGGTACTCGGGGAACAGCACACGCATCGGCGTCGGCTTCCCCGCGCTGCGGCGGACGGCCGGCACGAGCAACGGCACGACGACCACCAGGGAGGCGAAGGCAGAACCGGCCGCCACGAGCAGGATGACCAGTCCGCCGTCGAGCCCGGCGCCGCCGATCGGGACGGGCGCGGTCAGGTGGCCGGCGATGCCGAACACGAGTATGAAGAACAGCGCGCCCGGAGGGCCGAGGACGATGCCCTGCACCAGCCAGATCACCACCGACCCGACGACGATGAGGCCGATCGCGGTCAGCGGCCGAGAACCCGACATCGCGACACCCAGCGCCGCGGCCGTGACGAGTCCTGCTCCGATGAGCGGCAGCACCCGCAGACGGTCCCGGCGGCTGAGCGGCGCGCAGTAGAGCGCGGTGAACGCCCCGAGGCCGGTGAGCAGGCCGAGCGGCGTGAGTCCGAAGAACGTCGCGACCGCGACCGGCACGGCCATCGCGATGGCCGCGGTCAGCGCGGCGGGCCAACGTTTCGGCGACGGCGCGAAGCTGATCAGCGAGGTCTTCAGACCGCGTTCAGCCATCCGGTCCTCCGCTCTCGTGCAACCATCCAACGCTACGCCATCCTGAGCCCGGCGCCCGGGCCCCGCCGTCGCGCGGGGCCTCCCGGGCTACGCTGGTGCGGACCCCAGGAGGTGACGTTGACGCATCCCGCGCCGGCAGCCGCTCGCCCGAAGCAGCGCGTCCCGTTCTGGGACAACGCCCGTTTCGCGTGCATCACGCTCGTGGTCATGGGCCACGCGATCCAGCGCCTCACCTCCGAGTCCGACCCCGCGCTCGTCGTGTACCTGTTCCTCTACGCCTTCCACATGCCGGCGTTCGCCATCATCAGCGGGTACTTCTCGAAGTCGGCCCCTCCCGGACGACGACAGATGCGCCGGGTGATCACGGACATCCTCCTGCCCTACCTGATCATGGAGGGGATCTGGTCCCTCGTGCAGTTCCTCGTCGAGGGCAAACGCGCGTTCAACCCGACCCAACCGTCGTGGACCCTCTGGTTCCTCCTCGCGCTCGGCATCTTCCGCCTCGTCCTGCCCTATCTCGCGCTCCTGCGCTGGCCATTGCTCTGGAGCGTGGTGATCTCGATCGGCGTCGGTTACCTGGACAACGTCGACAGCACGTTCTCGCTCTCGCGCGCACTCGGGATCCTCCCGTTCTTCGTGCTCGGGTGGCAGATCAACCGGTGGCGGCTCGTGGACCGCTGGCGCCTCGTCCGCACGAGGGCCTGGTGGATCCGGATCGCCGCCGCCGTCGTCCTCATCGCGTGGGCGGTCGTCCTCGTCGGCGGGATCGACCTGTGGCGGCGCATCGACCTGCGCTACTGGTTCTTCTACGACCGGGGCTACACCGCGCTCGGCAACGAGGACGGGACGGGCGGCCTGGTGCGACTCGCGGCGATCCTGCTGGCCGTCGTCCTCACCGCGGCGTTCTTCGTGCTCGTCCCCCGCGGCCAGTCGTGGATCACCCGGTACGGCCAGTCGACGATGTACGTCTACCTGCTGCACTCCTTCGTGCTCTACCCCCTGCGTGAGTCGGGCGTCCTCACCGACACGGGCAGCCCCGAGCTCGTCCTCATCGGCCTGCTGGCGCTGTCGGTCCTGATCGTCATCGTGCTCTCCAGCGGACCCGTGCGCCGCATCACGAGACCGCTCATCGAACCCCGCGCGGCGTTCATCTTCAGTCGCAAGCGGGCCTTCGACCCGGAGCCCCCCTCGGAGCGACCCGACCGGGTCCCGCCGCGACGTCACGAGGTGACGAGGACGACCTTCCCGCGGACGTGACCGTCGATGAGGTGACGGTAGGCGTCGACGACCCGCTCGATGGGCCACACGCTGTCGATCGGGAGGACGATCTCACCCCGCGCGATCGACTCGCCGAGCGCTGCCAGCTCGTCGAGCGTCGCGTCCTGTCCGCCGACGCCCCGGAACCCGTGCTCGGCGGCGAAGGGTCGGTCCGCGATCGTGTTGACCCGCTCCGGCGCAACGCCGAGGTCGCGCGCCAGCTCGAGGGTGGGCCGACCGTGGGTGTCGATGACGGCGGTGATCCCGCCAGGGGCCGCCTCGAGGACACGCTCGCGCAGCCCGTCGCCGTACTGGACGGGGACGATGCCGAGACCGCGGAGGAACTCCTGGTTGGCCGCACCGGCGGTGCCGAGCACGACCGCGCCGGTCCGTCTGGCGAGCTGCGCCGCGAGCACGCCGACCCCGCCGGCCGCAGCACTCACGAGCACCGTGTCCGGCTGCTGGACGCCGACGGCGGCGACCGATGCGATCGCCGCGCGTCCGCGATGTCGAGCGCACCCGCCTGCTCGAGCGTGAGCCCGTCCGGCACATGATGGAGGATGCCGGCCGGAGCGATGAGGAAATCCGCCTGCGCGTGGAACCGGTGTCCACCGTAGACGTGGTCGCCCGTCGCGAATCCCTGGACGCCGCTCCCCACGCCGTCCACCACCCCGGCGAAGTCGTTGCCGTTCCCGCTCGGGACGTCCCGGCCGAAGGAGGCGAGCGCTTCGGGTGATACCGCGAGCTTGTGGTCGACGGGGTTGAGGCCTGCGACGAGGACGCGGACGCGGACCTCGTCGTGGCCGGGCACCGGGATGTCGCCCTCGACGAGGTGGAACACCTCGGGGCCACCGAACCGGTCGAACCGCACGAACCTCGCCATGATGCCTCCTCTGCCGGCTTCCGCCGACCTCCATGCTCACACGCTTCCCGGGCGAGGACCACCCTGGCCGCAGGGGACGTCACGCGCCGTTCACCCGGCCGAGCGAGAATCGCGGACATGGCATGGGTCGATGAGCTGCAGACGGCGATCACGGCGTGGTTGCTCGAGATCGCCGCGTCGGGCTGGGTGTTCCCGGCGCTGTACCTGCTGACGGTCGCCGACGCGTTCCTGGTCGTCCTGCCGAGCGAGACCGCAGTGACGGCGCTCGGGGCGATCTCGGCGTCGAGCGGCTCGCCGGACCTCGCCCTCCTCATCGGCGTGGCCTGGGCGGGCGCCGTGACCGGCGACGTGTCCTGCTACCTCCTCGGGCGACGGATCGGGACCACACGGTTCGCCTGGATGCGGCGCCCGCGGGTCGCGGCCGCGATCGGACGTGCGGGCGTTGCGCTCGAGCGCCGCGCCGCTGCAGCCATCCTCACCGCGCGCTACATCCCGTTCGCGCGCATCGCGGTCAACCTCGTCGCCGGGGCGAGTGGTCTCCGCCCCCGTCGGTACCTTCCGATCACCGTCCTCGCAGGGTTCGCCTGGGCACTGTGGAACGTGGGCGTCGGAGCCGTCGTCGGCCGGTTCCTCCCGGATCAGCCGGTACTCGCAACCGCCGTCTCGATCGTCGTCGCCGTCGGCCTGGGCGTGGCCGTCGACCGGATCAGCGCAGCCCTGGCCGCACGACGGCGACGGACACAGGCCTCACTCGACGAGCTCGCCCCGCGCCTTCTTGCCGACGATGGAGTGCCGCCGGCTGTAGGCGAAGTAGATGATGAAGCCGAGCGCCAGCCAGACGAGGAACCGCACCCAGGTGAGCGTCGTCAGGTTAAGCATGAGCCAGACGCAGAGCACCGCTGAGAGGATCGGGAGGAACGGCGACCACGGGACGCGGAACGCGCGCGGCAGCTTCGGGTACTTCTTCCGCAGCACGATCACCGCGATGCTGACGAGCACGAACGCGGAGAGCGTCCCGATGTTGATCATCTCCTCGAGGATGCCCACGTCGGTCAGGCCGGCGATCAGCGCGACGAGCGCGCCGACGATGAGCTGCACCCGCACGGGTGTCTTGCGCTTCTCGGAGGTGACGCTGAGTGAGCGCGGGAGCAGGCCGTCGCGGCTCATGGCGAAGACCACGCGGGCGAGGCCGAGCAGGAGCACCATGATGACGGTCGTCAGGCCGGCGAGGATGCCGATCGAGATCACCTGCGCCGCCCAGTCCGCGCCCACCGCGATGAACGCCGTCGCGAGCGAGGGGTCTTCGGCCTCGGCGAGCGTCGTGTACGGCACCATGCCGGTGAGGACGAGGCTCACGCCGACGTAGAGGACGGTCACGATGGCGAGGCCACCGAAGATGCCGCGTGGCAGGTTGCGCTGCGGGTTCTTGACCTCTTCCGCGCTCGTGGCGACGACGTCGAACCCGATGAAGGCGAAGAAGACGAGTGAGGCACCGGCGAGCAGACCGAAGACGCCGTACTGCGCGGGCGCGGCCCCCGTCATGAAGGAGAACAGCGACTGCGACCAGGCGTCGGACGCCCCGCCCTTCGTCGGGACCTCGTCGGGGATGAACGGCGTGTAGTTCGCGGCCTTGACGAAGAAGGCGCCGACGACGATGACGAAGATGACGATCGCGACCTTGATGATCGTGAAGACGCTCGCGACACGCGAGGACAGCTTCGTCCCGAGGACGAGCAGGGTGGTGAAGATCGCGACGATGACGAACGCGCCCCAGCTGACCTTGAGCCCGAAGACGTCGAGCTCGCTCGGCACGTCCCAGCCCCAGAGCAGGAAGACGTTGCTGAGGTAGATGCCCCAGTACTTGGCGATGACGGCGGCCGCGGTGAGCATCTCCAGGATGAGGTCCCACCCGATGATCCAGGCGAGGAGCTCACCGAGGGTGGCGTAGGTGAAGGTGTAGGCGGAGCCGGCGACAGGCACCGTGGAGGCGAACTCCGCGTAGCACATGATGGCGAGGGCACAGGTGACGGCCGCGAGGATGAACGCGAGCGACACGGACGGGCCAGCGTAGTTGCCCGCGGCCTTGGCTCCGACGGAGAAGATGCCGGCGCCGACCGCGACCGCGACACCCATGATCATGAGGTCCCAGGTGCCGAGGGTGCGCTTCAGACTGCGCCCTTCGACGCTGGAATCCGCGAGGGAGTCCTCGATGCTCTTCGTCCGCCAGATGCTCATGGTGCTCCTTGCCGTGGTGCGGTACCTCGTGGCCTCGCGCGAAGCCGACTCTCGACCTTGCCAGATGAGCAGGCTGAGGTCGAGTCGCAGACGGGATGTTCTCCGGCTGCCGGGTTCCTGGTACAACACGAACGGGCCGCCATCCCGAAGGATGACGGCCCGTCACGAAGAAGCTCGCGGTGTCAGCGCCCTTCGACAGGCTCAGGGACCGTGGGTCTCGTGAGCTGGCGGAGGGTTCAGAGTGCTGCCTAGCGGCGGAGTCCGAGGCGCTCGATCAGCGAGCGGTAGCGCTCGATGTCGACGGCCTGGAGGTAGCCGAGGAGGCGGCGACGCTGTCCGACCAGGAGCAGCAGGCCACGACGCGAGTGGTGGTCGTGCTTGTGCTCCTTGAGGTGCTCGGTGAGGTCCTTGATGCGGCGGGTCATGACCGCCACCTGGACCTCGGGGGATCCGGTGTCACCTGGGTGGGTTGCGTACTCTTCGATGATCGCCTTCTTACGGTCTCCTTCAAGCGCCATAGTGGTGATCCCCTCTCTGTTCGTTGCGCGGTGCCCGTCGCCTGATGCGTGGGCTCTCTTGATCCGCGGCCGTTCGACGGCAACCTTGTGATTCTAGCAGGTTCAGAGCGTGGGAGGTTCGCGGTGCGTCGAGCGCCGCTTCGCGTTGGCCCGTTCCTCCGCTTCGCTGGCTGCAACCCGGCGTCGGCGACGCAGCACGAGGATGAGGGCGAGCGCGATGAGGTCCAGGATCAGGAAGGCGAGGAGCAGCCAGACCCAGAGCGGCGGTCCGGCACCGGCGTTCGGCGCGGGTTCAGCCGCCGCCTCCGCCGCCTCGGCGGTCGTCGTGGAGTCGTAGACGAGCCGGACCGGGTCGCCGAGTGTGGCCCCGCCGTCGGCGTTCGTCGACACGAGGGCGAGGGTGATGTCGTACTCCCCCGCGTCCGCGCCGCGAAGCCACTGGGTCATGTTGATCCTGGTGGACCATCCGCCGTCGCTCCCGATCTCGATCGGCTGACCGTCGAAGCGGAACTCGGTCGCCCCGGTCCCGCCGGTGGACTGCAGGTCGCACGACGCGTCGTCGGCCGTGGAGCTGCTGAAGCAGGCCTTCGCCGAGTCGTAGAGGTCGATCGAGCGCCAGTAGGACAGCACGACGTCGGCACCCGGGTCGGCGGTGCCGGTGACGTCGAATCCGCTGACCTGCTCGCCGTCCAGGGTGTAGTCGACGCGGTAGACGGTGTCGCCGTCGGTCGGGCTCTCGATCGTGCCGGTGCCGGCGGCCGACGCGGGAGCGGATGCGGCGAGCGGCAGGACGAGGGATCCGGCGCCGATCGACACCGCCACCACGGCGAGCGCCGCGGTACGAGTGGCACGCTGCAGCAGCGAACCGAGTCGACGCGCTCCGGGGATCACCTGGCCACCACTCCCTCCGGCGACGCCGGACGGCGACGCACGCCACCAGTATCCCAAAGACCGGGGCGCCGAGCCTGGGAACGACGGAGGCGGGGACCGCACCCGGCGGTCCCCGCCCGCATCGGGGCGATCGGACGGAGACGTCCGATCAGGCCCCGAGACCGCCGAGCAGCTCGGAGAACGGGCGGTCGAGCGCGAACGGGTCGTCCAGGCGCCCGGAACGGTCCGAGGCCGCCACGAGTGCGCTCAACTCACCGGCCGCGCGGTCGATCCGCGCCGGCAGGGCGCTGACCTGCGCGTCGCCCGACCCCCAGTCCTCGGAGGCCGCGAACACGGCGGTCGGCACGGTCACCGCCCGCAGGTAGGCGAACAAGGGACGCACGGCGTATTCGAGGGCGAGCGAATGCCTGGCCGACCCACCCGTCGCACCGAGGACGACGGGCACCCCGGTCAAGGCGGTCGGCTCCACCACGTCGAAGAACGACTTGAACAAGCCGGAGTAACTGGAGGAGAAGATCGGCGTCACCGCGATCACGCCGTCGGCGGCCGTCATCGCTTCGATCGCCTCGGACAACCGTGGACTGGGGAACCCGGTCAGCAGGTTGTTCGTGATGTCCTGCGCGAGGTCGCGCAGCTCGATCGACGTCGTCCGGGCCTCGTACCCGTCCTGCTCGAGGCGTACCACGGTGGCGTCGCGGAGGCGGTCGGCGAGGAGGCGCGTCGACGAGGGCTGGCTGAGACCGGCCGACACGACGGCGAGCGTGCGCTTCGCGGTCATCGGGTCGCCCCGACCGCCGCCGCGCCGAACGCCGATCCGGAGGCGACCCGGCTCGTCTCGACCGCACCGGAGCGCGACGCGAGTTCCGCCTCAGCGGCCGCGACCATCGACGCGTGCGTCGGCGCCTCCGGCACGTCGGCCGGGCGGTCCTTCGCGAACTCCTTGCGCAGCACCGGCACGACCTCGCCGCCGAGGATCTCGAGCTGGTCGAGCACGGTCGCGAGCGGGAGCCCGGCGTGGTCCATGAGGAACAGCTGACGCTGGTAGTCGCCGAAGGTCTCGCGCATCCCGGCGTACCGGTCGATGACCTGCTGCGGGCTGCCGACGGTGAGCGGCGTCTGCTCGGTGAAGTCCTCGAGCGTCGGCCCGTGACCGTACACCGGGGCGTTGTCGAAGTAGGGCCGGAACTGGGCGACGGCGTCCTGCGAGTTCTTCGCCATGAACGCCTGACCGCCGAGCCCGACGATCGCCTGCGCGGCCGTGCCGTGTCCGTAGTGCTCGAACCGCTGACGGTACAGCTGGATGAGGCGCATGTAGTGCTCCTTCGGCCAGAAGATGTTGTTCGCGAAGAAGCCGTCACCGTAGTAGGCCGCCTGCTCGGCGATCTCGGGGCTCCGGATGGAGCCGTGCCACACGAAGGGCGGCACACCGTCGAGCGGTCGCGGCGTGGATTGGAAGCCCTGCAGCGGGGTGCGGAACTGGCCCTGCCAGTCGACGTAGTCCTCGCGCCAGAGGCGGTGGAGCAACGCGTAGTTCTCGATGGCGAGGTTGATGCCCTCGCGGATGTCCTTACCGAACCAGGGGTAGACGGGGCCTGTGTTGCCACGGCCCATGATGAGGTCGACCCGGCCGCCGGCCAGGTGCTGCAGCATGGCGTAGTCCTCGGCGATCTTCACCGGGTCGTTCGTGGTGATGAGCGTCGTGCTCGTCGAGAGGATGAGGTCCGTGGTCTTCGCCGCGATGTAGCCGAGCATGGTCGTGGGACTCGACGGGACGAAGGGCGGGTTGTGGTGCTCGCCGGTCGCGAAGACGTCGAGACCGACCTCCTCGGCCTTCACAGCGATCGCGACCATCGCCTCGATGCGCTCGTGCTCGGTGGGCGTGATCCCGGTGGTCGGGTCGGTGGTGACATCCCCCACCGTGAAGATTCCGAATTGCATCATGCGCTCCCACTCGTTCTTTCATGCGTTTGCATGGATATCCAGGACAACGGCGTTCACACCCGCGCTATTCCCGGCCCGTTCGGCATCCTGTCCACAGCGCGCCGCGCGAGCCGCACGCCGTGTCGGCGGGCTATGGCAGGATCACCGCATGAACGGCTCACCGAACCCTTCGTCCAGCATGCCGACACCGGCCCCTCGGCACGTGTGCGGCATCGTCCCACCCTGGTTGCTCGAGCGCATCGCCGAACTCGACGCTCCGCAGCTGGCGCGTGCCGCCAGTGCCGCGCGGTACTCGCTGCTCGCCACGCGACCATACCGCTTCCCCGAGCCCGGGTCGGAGCGGGCCACCGGCCCCGTGCGCAGCGCCACCGCTGGCAAGCGTCCGGTCAGCGCCCCGCAGCGCAGCATCCACGACGCCCGGCGGTCCGAGACCCTCCCGGGCACGCTCGTCCGCTCCGAGGGCGAGCCCGCCACCACCGACGCCGCGGTCTCCGCCGCCTACGACGGCCTCGGCGACACCCACGCCCTCTTCGCCGAGGCGTTCGAACGCGACTCCATCGACGGCCGCGGGCTGCCGTTGCTCGCCACCGTTCACTACGGCGACGACTACGACAACGCGTTCTGGAACGGCGAGCAGATGGTCTTCGGCGACGGCGACGGCGAGGTCTTCCGCAGCTTCACGAGCTCCCTCAGCGTCATCGGCCACGAGCTGGCCCACGGCGTGACGCAGTACACGGCGAACCTCGTCTACGAGGGACAGCCTGGAGCGCTCAACGAACACGTGTCCGACGTCTTCGGCGCCCTCGTCGAACAGCACGCGCGCGGCGAGGACGCGGCATCGGCGTCCTGGCTCATCGGCGAAGGGCTCTTCACGGACGAGGTCGAGGGCAACGCGCTGCGTTCCATGCTCGCCCCGGGCACGGCCTACGACGACGACGTCCTCGGCAAGGACCCGCAGCCGGCGCACTTCGACGACTACCTCGAGACGACCGACGACAACGGAGGCGTCCACCTCAACTCCGGCATCCCCAACCGGGCGTTCGCGACGCTCGCCGTCGCCCTCGGCGGCAACGCCTGGGAGCGTGCGGGGCTCATCTGGTACGACACCCTCGTCGGCGGCCTGTCGGAGCGCGCCGACTTCGCGACCTTCGCCGCGGCGACGATCGCTGCGGCCGCCGCCAGGTTCGGTGTGGACTCGGAGGAGCACACCGCGGTCGGGCAGGCGTGGGCGCTCGTCGGCATCGAGCCGTCCGCCTGAGCGTCGTGGCAGCGCCCGGGCTCGCGGAGTAGCATCGCGGCATGAAGGTCACGGTGACGAGGAGCGGCGGTGTCGCCGGTCTCACCCGACGCTGGGAGGTCGTCGTCGACGAGCAGCCCGACGTCGACCGGTGGATCGTCCTGCTCGACCGCCTCCCGTGGGACGACACCCCACAAGGACCACCGGTCCCGGATCGGTACGTCTACCGCATCAGATGCGCGCCCAAGGAGGCCACCCTCGGCGAGCAGCAGCTCACCGGACCCTGGCAGGAACTCGTCGAACGGGTGCGCGCCGTCCAGCCGCCACGCGACTGACGATTCCTCGCCGGTCGCATGACCCCGACGGTGTCAGTGCTGCGGGAAGCGCTCCGCCAGCAGTTCGATCGTCCGCTCACGTGCGGGCGCCGAGTTCGACGGCGTGCCCTCCCGTGCCGACCCGACGGGCGACACCATGACCTCATCGACACCGAAGCGGTCGGCGAGACCCTGCAGCTCCGCCGCAGCCTGGTCGGCGTCGCCGATGATCCAGGCAGCGCGCATCTGCTCGACGAAGCCGAGCTCGAGATCGCTCTGCTCGGTCGCGGCGGCCTCTTCGACGGTCGCGATGGGTCCGAGCGGCTTGCCGGAACGCAGTCTCGCCATCTGCTGCAGGTTGGGGAGCGCCAACGCCTCCGCCTCGGCGGCCGTGTCGGCGACCACGGCGTTCGCGGTCAGGAAGGTGCGAGGCGCGTCGAGGAGTGCTGACGGCTGGAAACTCGACCGGTAGAGCTCGAGGGCCCGAGCCGTCCCCTGACCGGAGAAATGGTGCGCGAAGACGTAGGGCAGCCCGAGTGCTGCGGCGAGCGCCGCCGAGTAGTCGCTCGATCCGAGCAACCACACGTCCGGCACACTGCCGGCCTTCGGCGTTCCCCGCAGGGCGTACTCCTCGCCGGAGGTCATCCGCACGCTCGCACCGTCGACGCCGAGGAGGGCGACGATGTCCTGCACGTTGTTCGGGAACCGGTCGACGTCGCTCGTGTTGCCCGACTGGCGGAGCACGGCGGAGATGACCGGGTCGCTGCCCGGTGCCCGGCCGAGACCGAGGTCGATGCGGCCGGGCGCGGAGGCCTCGAGGAGCGCGAACTGCTCGGCGACGACGAGCGGAGCATGGTTCGGGAGCATCACGCCGCCGGAGCCGACGCGGATCCGCTGCGTGGCGGCAGCCAGGATGCCGATGACGACCGCAGGGTTCGTCGATGCGACGGACGGCATGTTGTGGTGCTCGGCCACCCAATACCGGTGATACCCCAGCTCGTCGGCGCGCTTCGCCAGGGCGATCGTCGCGGCGAGTGCCGCAGCCGTGTCCTGGTCGGTGCGGACGGGGATGAGATCCAGTATCGAGAGTCGCATGGTCACCTTTCGTCGCGCTGCCGAACGGCGACAGACGCATCAGGGTGCAGCGCTCGGACGGCCTGACATATTCCGCCTCGGCGACCGCAGTGGATTCCCAGGGCGATCCAAGCCGGATGCCACACCTGACGCGTACGCTGGACGCCCGCGACCATGAAGGAGCACAGCATGGGATTCCTCGATCGACTGCTCGGACGCCCCGACTCCGATGGACCTGTCCAGGGGACGGGCGGCGCGAGCCCGGCCTCGGCCCCCGCACGGACGGAGGACGAGATCGCCGTCGAACGCTACCGCTACCTCCTGCGGACCGCGCCGCCGGAGACCATCGAACAGGTCCACCAAGAGGCCTTCACGAAGCTCACCCCCGAGCAGCGGGGCATCCTGTACCGACAGCTGTCGGAGGACGCCCCGACCGGTGAGGCACCGGCAGACGACTCCCCCAAGGCCCTCGCGCGTTCGGCCACCCGGGCCGAGGTGCGGCAGCCCGGGACCCTCGAGCGCACCCTCGGTCCGCAGGGCGGCGGGATGGGCTTCGGCAGCATGCTGGCGAGCTCCATGCTCGGCACCATCGCCGGTGTCGTGGTCGGTTCGGCCATCGCGCAGGCGTTCATTCCGGACACCGTCGGAACCGATGCCGCAGCCGATGCCGGCGGCACCGATCAGAGCGGTGCCGAGGCAGGGGCGGGAGACGGCGCGGCGACCGACACCTCCGCCGACGGCGGCGGCTGGGGTGACGGTGGATTCGGCGACTTCGGTGGCGGCGGCGACTTCGGGTTCTGAGCCCTGCCGACGCCCGGGCGCGGCGTCATGCGTCCGTCAGCGCCGCTGACCACCCGCGGTACGCGCAGGAGCGGCCGTCCGGAGCTCCACGGCCCGCTGGGCGAGCAACTCGATGACCGCTTCGATCCGTGCATCCCGGTGCGCGTCGTCGGATCGCTCCACCCACGTCGCGAGTTCCCGCTGTGCGCTGTTCGGCAGGCCGCGGAAGAACGACAGTCGACCGGCGTCGTCGATCGCCTCCTCGAGGTCCGGCCGCAGCCGCACCACCGTGCCGGTCGCCGAGAGCGGCGCGGCTCCCACATCAGCGTGTCTGCCCATGCGGCAACGGTAGTGGTTCGGGCGGCAGCCGTCGAGCAGCTCGGTCCTGACCGACCTCGGCCGGTCCTCGAGCCGTCAGGCCCTCAGGCGAGTTCCCATGAGGCGACGCCACCGCCGACGACGACGAACACCGGGTGCGGCTGCGGTCGCCAGACCTTCGCCCATCGGGACGCGACGTCCGGGCTGCGTCCGAGCAGGTGCCGCCGCAGATTGCCCCATTCGTAGTCGAGCTGGCCGTCGGTCACGACGAGGGGGTCCCGGAGGACGCCGGAGGCGACGACCCGCGCGCGGTCGAAGACGATGTCGCGCTCCTGCGCCTCGTCGGCGACACCGTTGAGATAGGCCGCGATCGCCTCCAACGGTTCGTCGGCCTCGAGGAAGCGCTGGAGCTGCGGGTGTGCACGGAGGCTCGATCCTGGCTCCTGCAGGACCCGCTGGGCGATCAGCCCTTCACGCCAGGACGACGTCAACGCTTGGGCGTCGAAGTACCGGGGATGGATCGACCAGAGACGCATGTCTCCATCCTGCCCGAGGGCGCTGACAACCGACTCCGGGCAGCCCCTGCCCCTCGCCGCCGAGCCCTGCCGCGACGCGCGTAGGCTGAGGTGCATGTCTGAGCGCGCCACATCCCGTCACCCGATGCCCCGGTGAGCGCTGCACCCGGATCCGGTCGGCGCGGGCTCCTCGTCGATCTGAGTCCACTCCGGGAGAGTCCCGCCTTCGCCCGCCTGTGGATCGGCGGGGCGATCACCGGGATCGGCGGCCAGATGACCATCGTCGCCGTCGGCCTCCAGGTCTACGACCTCACCGCGTCGACGTTCGCGGTCTCGCTCGTGGGCGTCATCGCCCTCATCCCGATGATCTGCTTCGGGCTCTACGGGGGCATGCTCGCGGACGCGTTCGACCGACGCACGGTCGCCCTGACGGCCGCCGTGGTCACGTGGGTGTCCACGGCGATCATCGCGGTGCTCGCCTGGAGCGGTTCGGAGCTGGTCTGGCCCCTGTACCTCCTCACGACGATCAACGCCGTGTCGACGACCGTCGTCGGGACGACGCGGCAGGCGATCCTCCCCCGACTGCTGCCGGCCCGCCTCCTACCGTCCGCCGCGGCGTTGTCCGGCATCGCCGCGGGGGTCATGGTGACGGTCGGACCAGCACTCGCCGGCGTCCTCGTGGCCGGCGTCGGATTCCGCTGGACCTACACGATCGACGTCGTGCTGTTCGTCGCCGCCTTCCTCGGGATCGCGTCGCTGCCGAAGATCCTGCCCGAAGGCGGCGTCAGTCGACTTCCGGGCCTCGCGAGCCTGGTCGACGGCTGGACCTTCCTCCGGACGGCCCCCAACGTCCGGATGACGTTCATCGTCGACATCGTCGCGATGACGTTCGGCAACCCGCGGGTGCTCTATCCCGCCGTCGGCACCCTGTTGCTCGGCGGCGGCGCGATCACCGTCGGGGTCCTGACCGCGGCCGGCGCGGTCGGCACCCTCCTGTCGAGCCTCGTCTCCGGACGACTCGGCCGGATCGACCGCCAGGGCCGCGCCATCGAGCGGGCCATCATCGTCTACGGGCTCGCCATCGCCTGCTTCGGCGCGGTCCTCTCGTGGGTCACGTTCTCCGGAACGGCGACGCACGATGCCGCCGACGCGAACCTCCCCGCCATCGTGATCGCGGCGATCGCCCTCGCCGTCGCCGGAGCGGCCGACAACATCAGTTCGATCTTCCGGATGACGATCCTCCAGGCGGCCGTGCCCGATGCCGTGCGGGGCCGGTTGCAGGGCGTCTTCACCGTCGTCGTGACCGGCGGACCCCGCGTCGGCGACCTCTACATCGGCCTCGCCGCGTCGGCCTTCGCGCTCTGGGTACCGGCGCTCGCCGGCGGACTCCTGGTCGTCGTCCTCGTCTGGACACTCGTCCGCGTCCAGGGGGCCTTCCGTCGCTATGACGCCCGGACGCCGACGCCGTAGCGCCTAGGCGGGAGCCGTGGCGATCGAGAAGACGTCGCGACCGCTGAGCGAGGCTCGGCCGGGCAGACCCTCGAGCTCGAGCACCAGCCCGAGCCCGGCCACCTCGTATCCGGCGCGCTCGATGAGGTTGACCGCCGCACCGCAGCTGCCGCCCGTCGCGAGCACGTCGTCGAGGATGAGCACGCGCGTCCCGGCCGGCAGCTGCTCGGTGCGCAGCTCCAGGGCGGCGGCGCCGTACTCGAGGCCGTAGTCCTCGCGGAGCACCTCACCCGGGAGCTTGCCCGCCTTGCGGATGGGGACCAGTCGCGTGTGGGTCGCGTACGCGACGGCCGCGGCGAGCAGGAACCCACGGGCCTCGACACCGGCGACGGCGTCGAAGCGACCCTCGAAGCGCGCCGCCAGCTCGTCGATGATCGCGCGGAAGGCGTCGGCGTCGGCGAAGACCGGGGTCAGGTCGCGGAACAGGATGCCGGGCGTCGGGAAGTCCGGAATGGTCGCCGTCAGGCGGTCGACGTACTGGGTTGCGGTGGTCATGTGGTCCTCGTTCGGTCTGGGAGACATGCGACACCCCTCGCCTCCGCGACACGTCGGTCGAGAGAGACGAGGGGTGACCTGCGGATGGTTACTTGACGCCCAGGAGGTCGATCACGAAGACGAGCGTCTGGCCGGAGAGCTGGTGGCCACCGCCGGCCGGGCCGTAGGCGAGCTCCGGCGGGACCGTGAGCTTGCGGCGACCGCCGACCTTCATGCCGGGGATGCCGTGCTGCCAGCCCTGGATGAGGTTGCGCAGCGGGAAGTTGATGGACTGCCCGCGGCTCCAGGAGGAGTCGAACTCCTCGCCGGAGTCGTAGCCGACGCCGAGGTAGTGGACGTCGACGGTCGAGGAGGCCTGGGCCTCGTCGCCCTCGCCGAGGAAGATGTCCTCGATGACGAGTTCGGTGGGGGCCGGGCCCGTGGGGGCGTCGACCTCGGGCTTGGTGCGTGCTGAATCGGTCATGACTCCATCCAAGCAGTTCCGCCCGATCGGTTCATGCGGATTTCGCTGAGCGCGTGACGTCCCGGGCCGGCCCCTGGTGGCGTGGTCGTGGCGCCGCACCCGGTACTTGGGGGTTGCGGGCCGTGGCCCCCGGGTGCATGCTGGAGGGACAGACCAACTCATCGCCCGGGCGACTCGCAGGCATTGCCGCAGCACCGGGCGATGAGTCTGTCCGGGGCCGTCGCCCGGGGATCCGTCTCGCCTCCCGTTCCATCGTGTCCGGGCACCCGCAGCTCGGACCGCTATGTCCACAACGCCCGCGCCCGACGCGCCTGCGATACCGTAGACGGGTGAAGTTCGCCCATTTCGTCGCCACAGACCACCAGCCGAGTACCCCCGCAGAGCCGCGGGTCCGACTCGCCGTCATCAGCGACACCGGGGCGGTGTTCCTCGACGAGATCCTCGAGGACGCCCCGCGCGACCTCCAGGAGCTCATCGAACGCGGCCCGGCCGAGCTGGACCGTGTACGGAGCTTCGTCGAGACGTCGCTCGCCCACGGTGTCAGCGGAGAACCCCTCGACGGGCTCGTCCACGCGTCCGCGGTCCTCCGTCCGCCGACGATCCTCGCGGTCGGGCTCAACTACTCGGCGCACTCGCAGGAGCTCAACCTCAAGACCGACAACGCCCCCACCATCTTCGGCCTGTGGGCGAACTCGCTCACCGGGCACGAGGGCACCACGAGCTGGCCCGCGGCGATCAGCGAGCAGGTGGACTACGAGGCGGAGCTCGGTGTCGTCATCGGCCGGGCCGCTCGCGATGTCGATGCGGCCGATGCGCTCGGGTACGTGTTCGGGTACACCGTCGTCAACGACATCACCGCCCGCAACATCCAGTACTCCGAGGCACAGTGGTCGCGCTGCAAGTCCTTCGACGGGTTCACCCCGACCGGCCCGGTCGTCGTGACCGCGGACGAGATCCCCGACCCGCAGGACCTCCACATCTCGACCGTCCTCGACGGCGTGACGCTCCAGGACTCCTCGACCAGTCACATGGTCCGCAGCGTCGCGACGCTCATCGAACATTTGTCGGGCTCCGCGACCCTCCTGCCCGGAACGCTCATCTCGACGGGCAGCCCGGGCGGCGCGGGATACTCGCGCGACCCGCAGGTCTTCCTGACCGACGGCGCGACGGTCACCGTGTCCGTCGAAGGCGTCGGATCGCTCACGACGCACTGCACGGTCACCGCCGGGTAGCGACTCCCCCACAGCACACGACGAAGCCGTCCGGACCCTGGTCCGGACGGCTTCGTCGTGTACAGCCGCGTCGGTCAGCGACTCGGGTCGGAGTCCGCGCCCGGGATCGGCAGGTCGATGATCGGGATGGCCGAGGTGATGGCCTCGATCCCCGAGAGCCGCGCGGGCGAGAGCTGCTTCGTCACCTCGTCGCGCGTCATGAGGTTGGCCTCGACCACGAGGTCCGCGACGTTGCGGCCCGTGAGCAGCGCGGTCTTCGCGAGCGCCGCAGCCGACTGGTACCCGATGAACGGGGTCAGGGCGGTGATGACGCCGACGGACGCGCCGACCATCACCTCGAGCCGTTCTTCGTTCGCCGTGATGCCGTCGATGCAGTTCACCCGCAGCGTCTTGCACGCCTGTGCCATCCAGACGATGCTCTGCAGCAGCGAGTGGGCGATGACCGGTTCGAAGGCGTTGAGCTGCAACTGCCCGGCCTCGGCCGCCATCGTGACCGTCATGTCGGCGCCGACGACGCTGAACGCCACCTGGTTCACGACCTCCGGGATGACCGGGTTGACCTTGCCCGGCATGATGCTCGATCCGGCCTGTCGGGGCGGCAGGTTGATCTCGCCGAGGCCTGCCTGCGGACCGCTCGACAGCAGACGCAGGTCGTTGCAGATCTTAGAGAGCTTGATGGCACTCCGCTTCAGGGTGCCGCTGAACGACATGAACCCGCCGGCGTCGCTCGTCGACTCGATGAGGTCGGGTGCCGTGGTGAGCGCGAGGCCCGTGATCTGGTTGAGGTGACGGACGACGGCCTCCGCGTAGCGCGGGTCGGCGGTGATCCCCGTCCCGATCGCGGTGGCGCCGAGGTTGACCTCGGCGAGCAGCCAGAGGGTCTCGTGGAGGCGGTCGTAGTCCTCGTTCAGCGTCGTGGCGAAGCCGTGGAACTCCTGCCCGAGGGTCATCGGGACGGCGTCCTGGAGCTGCGTGCGCCCGACCTTGAGGACGTGGGAGAACTCGACGGACTTCGCGCTGCACGAGTCGCGCAGCAGGCCGAGCTCCGTCAGGAGGAACTGCAGCGAGAACGCGAGCGCGATCTTGATCGAGGTCGGGTAGACGTCGTTGGTGGACTGCGACCGGTTGGTGTCGTCGAGCGGGTGCAGGAACTGGTATTCGCCCTTGGCGTGGCCAGCGAGCTCGAGCGCGATGTTCGTGATCACCTCGTTCGCGTTCATGTTCGTCGACGTACCTGCGCCGCCCTGGATCACACCCACGATGAACTCCTCGTGGAAGTCACCGTCGATGATGATCTGGCACGCGCGGTCGATGAGGTTCGCCTTCGCCGGGTCGAGGACCCCGATCTCGGCGTTCGCGCGGGCGGCGGCCTGCTTGACGCTCGCGATGGCGACGACGAGGTCGGGGTAGACGGAGATCGGACGCTTCGTGATGGGGAAGTTCTCGAGCGCGCGTGCCGTGTGGATGCCCCAGTACGCGTCGGCCGGGATCTCCATCGAACCGAGTGAATCCGACTCCGTCCGAGTCTCGTCGCTGTTCGTCCTGTCCGCCATGTCGTCGTCTGCTCCAAGGGTGGTGGGGGTGCTGCTGCTGCTGGTGGTGCTGATCGTCACTCGTGGCTCCGTTGCCTGGTGGGTGGATGTCCCTTCCAGCGTAGCCGGGTGCGATCCGCGATGCCTCTGCGGTGTCTTGGACCCGAGACGGTTCCGTGCCTGCGGTTCAGCGACCGTGGGTCACCGCTTGCGCGAGAACGCCTCCAGCCGCTCGGCCGGGCTCAGGGCGGCCATGCGGTCGATGAACGCCGCACTGAAGGTGTCGGCGGTGGTGTAGTCACCGAGTGGGACCGTGGAGTGGGTGATGCGGTCGTCGTAGACGTGCACGAGGTTGAAGGACTGACCGCCGAACATCCCGTTCACCTCCACGGACGGGAGCGAGAGGTTCATCGAGTAACAGCTCGCGCTGGCGACCTGGACGGGGATGCCGGCGAAGGTGCTCGAGGTGGAGTAGTGCAGATGGCCGCCCAGGATGGCCCGGACGTCGCTCCCGCGCAGCACGGCCTCGAGCCGGTGCTGGTCGCGGAGCTCGAGGATGTCGAAGAACGGGATACTCGACGGCACCGGCGGGTGGTGCATGGCGAGGATGCTGCCGAGCGGCGCCGGCGTGGCCAGCACCGACTCCAGCCACTGCAGCTGGCTGTCCTCGAGCTCGCCGTGGTGCCACCCCGGGACGGTCGAGTCGAGGCCGATGACGCGCAAGCCGCCGAAGTCCCAGACGGCGTCGAGCGGCTGCTCCCCTGCCGGCAGGTCGAGGAGCTCCGTCCGCATGACCGACCGTTCGTCGTGGTTGCCCATGAGCCAGACGATGGTGGTGCCGAGTCGCTCGGCGACGGGCTCGACCCGCTCCCGGAGTCGACGGTAGGCGTCGGCCTCTCCGAGGTCCGCGAGGTCGCCCGTGAACACCATCGCGTCGGGCCGGAGCTGCATGCGCTCGATCTGACGGAGGGCCTGCTCAAGGTTGGCCTGCACGTCGACCGCGTCGTAGAGGCGTCGGCCGTCGGCCAAGAGGTGCGGGTCGCTCAGATGGACGATGACCCTGTCGGGAGCCGGGTACTGACCGAAACGGACGTCGGAAGTCATGGTCCGAGTCTAGGAGTCACCGCCGACGTGCAACGCCGCGGTCGACCACCCGAGGGCGGCCGACCGCGGACGGTCAGGACGCGACGCCGAGGAGTTGCTCGATGGGTCCGCGGGCGAAGAAGACGAGGAACCCGGCTGCGACGACCCACAGCAGCGGGCTGATCTCGCGCGCCTTCCCGGACAGGGAGCGGAGCACGACCCAGGCGATGAAGCCGGCGCCGATGCCGTTGGCGATCGAGTACGTCAACGGCATGACGACGACCGTCAGGAACACCGGGAGCGCGACCGAGAACTCGGTCCAGACGATGTCCTTGATCTGCGAGATCATGAGCGTCCCGACGATGACGAGCGCGGCGGCGGCGACCTCGGAGGGCACGATCTGCGTGAGCGGCGTGAAGAACATGGCGAGCAGGAACAGCGCGCCGGTCACGAGGTTCGCGAGGCCGGTCCGTGCCCCTTCGCCGATGCCCGCACCGGATTCGATGAAGACGGTCGAGGAGGAGGACGAGGTCGCGCCACCGGCGACCGCACCGACACCCTCGACGATGAGCGCCGAGCGGAGTCGCGGGAAGTCGCCCTTGGCGTCCGCCACACCGGCCTCCTTCGAGAGCCCGGTCATCGTGCCCATGGCGTCGAAGAAGTTCGTGAACACGAGGGTGAAGACGAGCATGAGCGCGGCGAGGACGCCGATGCGCTCGAAGCCGCCGAAGCTCACCTGGCCGAGCAGGCTGAGGTCGGGCACCCCGACGACCTGGGTGGGCAGGGTCGGGACGCTGAGGTTCCAGCCACCGGGGTTCTCGCCGCCGTTGGAGGCGCCGACCTTGAAGACGGCCTCGGCGATGATGGCGATGATCGTGGAGGCGACGATGCCGATGAGCAGGGCGCCCTTGATCTTGCGTGCGACGAGCACCCCCGTGAGCAGCAGGGAGATGACGAACACGGCGGTCGGCACGGTGGCGACCGAGCCCTCGATCCCGAGGCCGACGGGCGGCGAACCGGCGCCCGTCGAGCGGACGAAGCCGGCGTCGACGAAGCCGATGAACGCGATGAAGAGGCCGATGCCGACCGTGATCGCGATCTTCAACTGGATGGGCACCGCGTTGAAGATCATGGCGCGGAGTCCGGTCGCCGCGAGGAGGACGATGATCAGCCCGTTGATGACGACGAGCCCCATCGCCTCGGCCCAGGTGACCTGACCGACGACGCTGACCGCGAGGAACGAGTTGATGCCGAGGCCGGCCGCGAAGGCGAACGGCAGCCGCGCCACGAGACCGAAGAGGATCGTCATGACGCCGGCGGTCAGGGCGGTCACGGCGGCGACCTGGGCGAAGCCGAGCTCGCCACCGGTGACGTCGGCCGAGCCGCTCAGGATGATCGGGTTGAGGATGACGATGTAGGCCATCGCGACGAAGGTCACGAGGCCGCCGCGCACCTCGCCTCCGACGGTCGAGCCGCGCTTGCTGATCTCGAAGAAACCGTCGAGACGCTCTCGGAACGAGCGCGGAGCGGTGGGCGTCGTGGTCACTGGACCTCCTGGGTCTGCATCGAAGCAACCAGCGTACCGGCACGGCGGACCGCCCCGCGACGACCGGGATGCGAGGGTGCCGCTACGATCGGCTGGACCCCTTACCCAGCACCCTCCTCACGGAATCGAGCTCACATGGCGCTGCCCTGGACTCTGCACGGCGACGGCAAGCACGTCCCGACCCACGCGATCGTCGGCCCCGGAGAACGGCTCACCTGGCCGCGGACCATCGGACTCGGCATGCAGCACGTCGTCGCGATGTTCGGCGCCACGTTCCTCGTCCCCGTGCTGACCGGGTTCCCGCCCACCACGACGCTGTTCTTCTCGGGCGTCGGCACCATCCTGTTCCTCGTCATCACCAAGAACCGCGTGCCGAGCTACCTCGGCTCCTCGTTCGCCTTCATCGCCCCCATCTCCGCCGCGGTCGCGAGCCAGGGCATGGGCAGCGCCCTCTTCGGCATCCTCGCGGTGGGGCTCCTCCTGGCGCTCGTCGGCGTCATCGTGCAGGTCACGGGCACCGGGTGGATCGATGCGCTCATGCCGCCGGTCGTCGCCGGTGCCATCGTCGCGCTCATCGGGTTCAACCTCGCCCCCGCCGCGAAGAACAACTTCGTGGCGGCTCCGATCACCGCCCTCGTGACGCTCGCGGCCGTCATCCTGTCGACCGTCGTCTTCCGCGGGATCCTCGGCCGACTGTCGATCGTCATCGGTGTCGTGGTCGGGTACATCGTCGCGGCGATCCGTCAGGAGATCGACTTCTCGAAGATCGCGGACGCCGCGTGGGTCGGCCTCCCCGAGTTCCACCTCGCGGACAACCCGATCTCGAACCCGGCGGTCTGGGCGGTCCTCCCGGCGTTCCTCCCCGTCGTGCTCGTCCTCATCGCCGAGAACGTCGGCCACATCCGTGGCGTCGCGCAGATGACCGACGCCTCGGTGAACAAGCAGACCGGTCGCGCGCTCCTGTCCGACGGCCTGGCGACGATGCTGGCCGGCTTCGGCGGCGGTTCGGGCACGACGACCTACGGCGAGAACATCGGCGTCATGGCGGCGACGCGGGTCTACTCCACGGCGGCCTACTGGGTCGCCGGTCTGTTCGCGGTCCTCCTCGGCCTCTCCCCCAAGGTCGGTGCGGTCATCAACACCATCCCGGCGGGTGTCCTCGGCGGCGTCACGACGGCCCTGTACGGACTCATCGGGATCATCGGCGTGAAGATCTGGCTCGACAACAAGGTCGACTTCTCGAAGCCCGTCAACCAGTTCACCGCGGCGACGGCGCTCATCATCGGCATCGCGGACTTCACCTGGGTGGCGGGTGGCGACGTCAGCTTCAACGGGATCGCGCTCGGCACGATCGCCGCGATCGTCATCTACCACGTGATGACGACCATCGGTCGCTGGCGGAAGACCGCCTGACCCGTCCGGTGCGGGTGCGTCAGCGCGGTGCGCTGGCGTCAGCGCGGGTCGTACGCGTGAGCGCGGGTCTCTCGAGCCCCGCGCTCACGTGTGTGACGCGCGGTCACGCCGGGTAGGTGCGGTTCGCGTCAGCGCACCGCGCTGGCGCCCCCACACGGATCGGTCCCGGACCTGTGGCCCGCGCTCGCGTCAGCGCGGTGCGCCGGCGGATCCGAGGGGTCAGCCCTGGTGGAAGAACGGCACGATCAGGTAGATGCCGAAGAGGACCGCCGCCGCACACAGGGCGAAGCAGGCGTAGGCGCCGGCGCGGGCCAGGTTCTGCTGCGCCGGAGTCAACGGGTTCTTCCGAGCGGCCTTCGCGGCCCGCTTCGCCGCCTTCGCGGCCTCCTCCGGCGTGATGACCGTGATCGCGTCGGTGAACTCGGCCGGCGCCACCACGGGCACGCGCCCGGCGGTGGTCAGGAGCCGGAGCCCGAGGGAGTAGAGACTGACGATCGCGGTCGCACCGACGAGCGACGTCGCGAAGACGATCAGGAATGCTGCCCAGTCGATCACTTCTTCACCTTCTTGGGCTTGGGGTTGCGCTTGATCTTGACCGCACGACCGGAGTCGGCGACCTCACTGACGACGTTGCTGTGGTCGACCTGGTTCCGGCGCGAGATGAGGAAGATGGTGAGGATGACCCCGACCCCCACCACGGCGTCGATGATGATGCCGACGAGACCGAGGTGGGCTACGGCGGCGGCGAGTGCCCCGACGATGCCGGCCGCGGGCAGGGTCATCAACCAGCCGAGGGCGATGCGCCCGGCGGTCCCCCAGCGCACCTTCGATCCGCGCCGCCCGAGACCGGAGCCGATGACGGATCCGGAGGCGACCTGCGTGGTGGAGAGGGCGAAGCCGAGGTGGCTCGACGCGAGGATCGTGGCGGCGGTGCTCGTCTCGGCCGCGAAGCCCTGCGCCGGCTTGACGTCGGTGAGTCCCGTGCCGATGGTCTTGATGATCCGCCAGCCGCCCATGTAGGTGCCGAGCGCGATGGCGAGGGCGCAGACGACGATGACCCAGAGCTCGGGGCCGGTGCCGACCGCCTGCACGCCGACTGCGATGAAGGTGAGCGTGATGACACCCATGGTCTTCTGTGCGTCGTTCGTACCGTGCGCGAGGGCGACGAGGGACGAGGAGAAGATCTGCGCGTACCGGAACCCGTCGCGACCGTCGGGCTTGCCGTCGTAGCGGCGCGTGATCCGATAGGCGAGCTTCGTCGCCGAGTAGGCGACCAGCCCCGCCGTGACGGGGGCGATCAACGCCGGGAGGATGACCTTGGAGAGGACGACACCGAAGTCGATCGAGCCGAAGCCGGCGCCGACGATCGCCGCGCCGATGAGCCCGCCGAACAGTGCGTGGCTGGACGACGACGGCAGACCGAGGAGCCAGGTCAGCATGTTCCAGACGATCGCGCCGATGAGCCCAGCGAAGATCAGCTCCGGTCCGATCCGGATGCCGCCCTCGCCCTCTCGGATGAGCCCGCCCGAGATGGTCTTCGCGACCTCCGTGGACAGGAACGCACCGACGAGGTTGAGGATCGCGGCGAGCAGGACGGCGGTCTTCGGCTTGAGGGCGCCCGTGGCGATCGGGGTCGCCATGGCGTTCGCCGTGTCGTGGAACCCGTTCGTGAAGTCGAAGAACAGTGCCAGTGCGATGACCAGCACGACAGTCAGGGTAACGAGTTCCACTGGTGTCTTTCTCGAGGCGGAGCGAATACGGACACAGTGCTCCCCGACGAGATGTTTGGGGGGAATTCACGTGCTGGATACGGGCGGTTCACCCGCCGTACATGATCCTTACACCCTGCCCGGTCGAGGTCAACTCGACGCCGATCAGCGCCCGCCGCCGCCTCCGCCGCCTCCGCCGCCGCCCGCGAAGCCGCCGCCGGTCGAGCCGCCGGACGAGCTCGCTCCCCCACTGGTCGACCAGGACGCCGACGTACTCGACGCCGATCCGGAGAAGCCGGAGAACGCGTTCGCGAACATCGCCGCCTGGAACGGGGTGTTCGAGGCGTACCACGACGGCGCACTCCCGGCCTGCTCGTAGCGGATGCCGAGTTCCTTCGCCCACTCGCGCTCCACGCCCCAGAGCACGGCGAAGGGCAGGAGCCGTTCGGTGACCCGGACGAGCTGGCCGGGGTCGCCGAAATCCACCCGTTCGGCACCGTCGGGGCTCTGCAACATGCGGAAGCGGTCCTGCTCCGCCAGCGCGAGGTAGTCGCGGAGGCCGAGCAACTCGTCCCGCGCATCGGCACCGGTGGCGGTGAGCGGTTTCGGTGCGATGGCCAACACGATCCCGGCGAGCAGCGCGATCCCGGTCACGAAGAGCGCGGCGACCGACCAGCCGTTGTCCGCTCGCTGGGAGTAGGCGACCCCGAAGAAGACGATCCCGGCGACGCCCAGGACGGCGAGCGCCCCCACGATGATCCACGCCCGCCCGGAGGAGACCGAGCGTCGGAGGCCGAGGTCGAGGGCGTTCCGCTTGGCGGCCGCGAGTTCCGCGGTGACCGCCTTGCCGAGCGCCGGGTCGACCTCCTTCATCTCCCGCGGTCGGTTCCGGTCGGGGAAGAGCGCGGCGAGCACGCGCCGTTCCTGCTTATCCGTCGCGCTGTCGTCGAGGTACTGCAGGGAATAGTCCTTCTTGCCCGGTCCGTCCACGATCCGGAGCTTGCCGCGGACGGCGAGGCTGACGATCTCGGCGGCCATCGACGAGGCGGCGCGACCGGCGAGGTCGCCCGCCAGCAGGAGGTTCATCTGCTTCGGGGCGGAGTACTGCGGCACGATAACGCCACGACCAGGGTGGTCCCGCCAGAAGCGCAGTCGGATCCACAGGAGTGCTCCGAGCCCCGCGGCCGACAGCGCGCCGAGGACGATCGGGACGATGGAGAAGACCGGTGCCTCGCCGGGGCGGGCCGGTTGGACGAACGTGCCCGGTTCGAACCCGATCGCGACCGTCAGCGTCTGGCGGGCCTGCAACGGGACGGAGGAGGTCGTGAAGACGTCTCCGTCGGCGTCCTCCGCTTGGGAGAGGTCGCACGGCGAGCTGTCGTCCGGATCCCCGCGGTAGCAGGCGCCGTCACCGGTGAGCGTGTCGGCGATGTCGGGCGCGACCCGCACCGTCATGCTGGCGTCGGCGAACGGCTGGTCCCAGCCGGTCCCGGGCGCGTCCCAGTAGAACTCGTCGGAGCGTGTGTCGCGATAGGCGCCGACGACGCCGCGCTGCGTGTAGGTGATGATGTAGCTCTGCGTGCCGCGCACGTAGTCGTCCGTCCCGAGCGACAGCTCGAGGAAGTCACCGTCGCGGTCGGTCTCCCACTCCACGGGCGCACCGTCGGCGTCGGTCACCGAGACGATCTCCGTGTGCAGTGGTGCCCGGTCGAACTCGTCGGGGATCGCTCGGATGATGCCCTTGTTCTGGTCGGAGTCGGGGAACTCCGCGACGAAGGTCTCGACCGCGCGCAGCTCGGCTTGACCGTCGCCGCCACGACTCAGGGTGTAGTCGCCGTCGAAGGACGCGAAGGTGAAGTCGGACACGTCGGTCCGAGCGTCGGCCGCGGCGGGCTGCGTGCTCGCCAGGGTCGCGACGAGCGGTGCACCCACCCCCAGGGCCAGGGCGACGAGAAGCACCCGCGAGGAGCGGGCACGGACCGGGGACAGGCGACGACGTCTGGGCTTCACCCGGCCAAGTCTAGGAGGGGTGCCGGCGGGCGCGCGGACGCGCCCGCCGGGACTCACATCTCCTCGTGGGTGTTGGGGTCTCCGTCGAAGAGCCTGCCGTCGGTCCGCCCGAGTGCGGTGATCGCCTGCACCTCGGTGTCGCTGAGCTCGAAGCCGAAGACGTCGATGTTCGTGCGCTGGCGTTCCGGGGAGGCGGACTTCGGGATCGGGAGCACGCCGCGCTGGTGATGCCAGCGCAGGACGACCTGTGCCGGTGAGACGTCGTGCGCCGCGGCGGCCGCTGCGACGGGTTCCTCGGCGAACGGCGCCTGTGCCTTGCCGAGCGGGCTCCACGCCTCGGTGACGACACCGTGCTCGCGGTGGAAGGCGAGGAGCTCCTCCTGCGGGAAGTACGGGTGCAGCTCGACCTGGTTGACGGCCGGCAGCACACCCGTCTCGTCGGCGAGGCGGGTCAGGAACTCCTCGGTGAAGTTCGAGACGCCGATGCTGCGGACGAGGCCCTCGCGCTGCAGCTGGATCATGGCCTTCCACGACTCGACGAAGCGGCCGACGGAGGGGTTCGGCCAGTGGATGAGGTACAGGTCGATGTGGTCGAGGCCGAGCGAGGCCAGGGATCCGCGGCACGAGGTGATGGTCTCCTCGAAGCCGTGGTCGCGGCCGGGCAGCTTCGTCGCGACGACGAGTTCGTCACGGGGGACGTCGGTCTCGCGGACCGCGGCGCCGACGGCGTCCTCGTTGCGGTAGTTCACGGCGGTGTCGATCAGTCGGTAGCCCGCGTCGATGGCGGACAGCGTGGCGTCGGTGCCCTCGCGGCCTCGCAGGGGGTACGTGCCGAAACCGATCGCGGGGACGCTCGAACCGTCGTTGAGCGCGAATGTTGGGATGGTCGTCATCACCCCACGCTAGACCCGGCGGCCCTCGGATGGCTCCGAGCGGGCTGGGAGCGCGGCGCCTCGACTAGCGTTGGACCATGGCGAAGCTCTCTGCCCCCCGTGCCCAGACCCGACCGACCGAACGCACCCATCACGGCGACACCGTGGTGGACCCGTACGAGTGGCTCCGTGAGAAGGAGTCACCGGAGGTGATCGCGCATCTGGAGGCGGAGAACGCCTACACCGAGCAGGAGACGGCCCATCTGGCCGGACTGCGCGAGCGCATCTTCCAGGAGATCAAGAGCCGCACGCTCGAGACCGACCTCTCGGTCCCGACCCGTTCCGGTGCGTGGTGGTACTACGGCCGCAGTGTCGAAGGCCGCCAGTACGGCATCCAGTGCCGCATCCCGGTCGCCGACCCGGAGGACTGGACGCCGCCGACCCTGCCCGAGGGCGGCGCGGCCCCCGCCGAGCAGATCATCCTCGACGCCAACGTCGAGGCGGAGGGCCACGAGTTCTTCTCCCTCGGCAGCTTCGACGTGTCGGACGACGGCACGCGACTGCTTTACGGCGTCGACGTCGAAGGCGACGAGCGGTACACCGTCCGTGTCCGGGACCTCGCGAGTGGCGTCGACCTCGACGACGAGCTCCTCGGGACCGCGGGCGGGGCGGAGTTCTCCCCCGACGGCACCGCCATCGTCTACACGACGGTCGACGAGAGCTGGCGCCCCGACACCGTGCACCTGCACCGGGTGGGGACGTCCCAGGACGACGACACGGTCCTCTTCCACGAGCCCGACGAGCGGTTCTGGGTCGGCGCCGGATTCACCCGTAGCCGCGCGCTGCTCCTGATCGAGGCCGGCTCCTCGGTCACGAGCGAGACCCGGCTCGTCCCCGCCGACGCACTGTCCGAGGAGGCGCGGGTCGTCTGGCCGCGGACCGACGGCGTCGAGTACAGCGTCGAACACCGGGTGGCCGACGGCGCAGACCGGTTGCTCATCCTGCACAACCGGGACGCGCCGGACTTCGAGCTCGTCGACGTGCCGCTGTCGGATCCGCTCGGCACGGCGCGGGTCGTCGTCGCGCACAGCAGCGAGCGCCGGCTCGAGGACGTCGAGGCGTTCGAGGCCGTGACCACCGTCTCCTACCGGCGCGACGGCCTGACCCGCATCGGCCTGCTCGACCCGACGAGTGGCGACATCGACGAGATCGCCTTCGACGAACCGCTGTCCACCGTCGGCTGGCACGGCAACAGTGAATGGGCCCAACCGATGCTCCGGTTCGGATACGGGTCGCTCGTGACGCCGTCCACGGTGCTCGAACTCGACGTCCGGTCCGGCGAACGCTTCGTGCGCAAGCAGCAGCCGGTCCTCGGCGACTACGACCCGGCGGACTACGAGCAGTTCCGGGAGTGGGCGACGGCCGTGGACGGGACCCGCGTGCCGATCTCCATCGTGCGCCGGGTCGGTGTCCAGGGGCCAGGGCCGCTCCACCTCTACGGGTACGGCTCGTACGAGGCGAGCATGGACCCGTCCTTCTCGATCGCGAGGCTGTCGATGCTCGACCGCGGCGTGACCTTCGCGATCGCCCATGTGCGCGGCGGCGGCGAACTCGGGCGTCACTGGTACGAGGACGGCAAGAAGCTCCACAAGCAGAACAGCTTCAGCGACTTCGTCGACGTGGCCGACCACCTCATCCGCGAGGGCTGGACGACGCCTGCCCGGCTCGTCGCCGAGGGCGGCAGCGCCGGTGGCCTCCTCATGGGCGCCGTGGCGAACCGTGCTCCCGACCGCTTCGCGGGCATCCTCGCCGGCGTCCCGTTCGTCGACGCGCTGACGAGCATCCTCGACCCGTCGCTCCCCCTGACGGTCATCGAATGGGACGAGTGGGGCGATCCGCTCCACGACCCCGAGGTCTACGCGTACATGAAGGCGTACAGCCCCTACGAGAACGTCGACCCGGCGAAGCGCTACCCTCGCATCCTCGCGACGACGAGCCTCAACGACACCCGCGTGCTGTACGTGGAACCCGCGAAGTGGGTGGCCCGCCTGCGGGACGCCGGTGCACCGGCGCTGATGAAGATCGAGATGAGCGCCGGGCACGGCGGGGTGAGCGGCCGCTACAACGCGTGGCGTGAGCGCGCCGAGGAACTCGCCTGGCTGCTCGATGTGCTCGAACTCACGGACACCGATCCGGCCTGATCCGAAGCGACGACGCCCCTGCTCCATCCGGAGCAGGGGCGTCGTCGGTGCGGCGGGTGTCTAGCCGAAGAGGATCGCCGCTTCGTCGTAGCGCTCCTGCGGCACGGTCTTCAGCTTGCCGAGCGCCTCTTCGAAGCGGCAGTTGACGAGTTCGGTGCCGCGGAGTGCGATCATCGTGCCCCAGTCGCCGGCCATGACGGAGTCGATGGCGGCCATACCGAGGCGGGTGGCGAGCACGCGGTCGTAGGCGCTCGGGACGCCACCGCGCTGCAGGTGGCCGAGCACGGTCGCGCGGGACTCGATGCCCGTGCGACGCTCGATCTCGGGTGCGAGCACGTCGGCGATGCCGCCGAGACGGGGACGGTTGAACGCGTCGAGTCCCTTCTCGGAGTGCGCGGTCTCCATGGTGTCGAGCGTGAAGCCCTCGGACACGACGATGATCGGGGCGCGACCGCGCTGGTAGACGCTGTCCGCCCACTCGCAGATCTGCTCGATCGACTGCGGCTGTTCCGGGATGAGGATGGCGTGGGCACCCGCCGCCATACCGGCGTGCAGGGCGATCCAGCCGACGTGCCGGCCCATGACCTCGATGACCATGCACCGCTTGTGGGACTCGCCCGTCGTCCGGAGACGGTCGATGGCCTCGGTCGCGATCTCGACGGCGGTGTCGAAGCCGAAGGAGTAGTCGGTGGCGTCGAGATCGTTGTCGATCGTCTTCGGGACGCCGACGATCTTGAGGCCGGCGTCGGTGAGCCGCTTCGCCGCGGCGAGCGTGCCCTCTCCGCCGATGGCGATGAGCGCGTCGATGCCGAGCCGGTCCATGGTGTGCTGGACGTTCTCCGGGCCGCCGTGCGGTCCTTCGAACGGGTTGGTGCGGCTCGTGCCGAGGATGGTGCCACCCTGCTTGGCGAGACCACGCACGCTGTGGCGGTCGAGCGGCATCGTCAGGCCCTCGACGACTCCTCGCCAGCCGTCGCGGATGCCGATGAACTCCTGGTTGTGGATCTTCGTCCCCTTGAGGACCGCTCCTCGGATGACCGCGTTCAGGCCGGGGCAGTCGCCGCCGCTCGTGAGCACACCAATTCTCATATCAACAGTCCTCATGGGGATCGGGGCACCTCAGGTGCCGGGAGTCATCCCCGACAATACCGTCTCGCCGACGGTGCTTCATCCGGCGCGGACGGTCCTCCGGCCCAGAGGGTCGGTGCCTCGTCCACCGGGGTTAGGCTGCTGGGATGAGTGCCGACGACTACCTGCCCGCCGATGGCGGCATCACGATGTTCTCCACGACCTGGTGCGGGTACTGCGCCCGACTGAAGCAACAGCTGTCCGCAGCCGGTATCCCGTTCACCGAGGTCGACATCGAGCAGGTCCCGGGGACCGCCGACCTCGTCGCCTCGCTGAACGGCGGCAACCAGACGGTCCCGACGGTGATCTTCCCCGACCGCTCGACCGCGACGAACCCGTCGCTCGCTCAGGTGAAGGCGGCACTCGGCGTCTGACCAGCCGACGACGTCCGGCCGGGCGACCCGTGGTCACCCGGTCGGACGAACCGGACGTCAGGCGCCCAGCGCCTCGCGGAGCAGGTGGACGAGGGCGTTCAGCTGCACCGAGTCGACCGACGCGACGTCCTGGTCGCTGCCGTCGAGCGCGCGAGCGGCCAGGCCCTGCTTGCTGTCGATGAGTTCCGCGACCTTCGCGTCGATCGTGTGCGCGGCGATGATGCGCCAGGCGGTGACCGGCTCCTCCTGACCGATGCGGTGCACGCGGTCGATCGCCTGGGTCTGCTCGGCGGCCGTCCAGGACAACTCGGCGAGCACGACGTTGGAGGCGGCCTGCAGGTTGACGCCGACGCCGGCGGCGGTGAGCGAACAGACGGCGACCGCGACCTCCGGATCGGTGTTGAACGCGTCGATCGCGGCCTGACGCGCCTGCGCGGTCTGGTCGCCGCGGAGCGACACCGTCTTCAAGCCGCGACCCGCGAACAACTGCTCGGCCGCGTTCATGACGTCGATGTGCTTCGCGAAGAACACGACCTTGCCCACGGACCTCGCGAGCTGCGCCGTGTAGTCGGCGGCGAGGACGGCCTTCGCTTGACCGATCTTGCGGATCATGGTGAACACGTTCTCCGTGCCACCGGCGGCCTTGGACTCGTCGAGCTCGGCCTGGGCGACCATGCGCATGAGGTCGGTGTTCGGCTCGTGCAGCGCGTCGACGCGCTCACCACGCGACTCCAGGACCCGCACGTAGCGGGACTTGAGCCGTTGCCCGAGCTCGGCCTCCGCGTCGCGGATCGACCGGATCGCCTCGTCGTCGAGCTCGACCGGGAGGTCTGCGACGCGCTTGGCGGGCAGGTCCTTGGCGACGTCGAGCTTCTTGCGGCGCACGATGCCCATGTCGATGACGGCGGACCGCGCGGCGGCGTAGAAGGCGTGCTCGGCCGGGGTCAGGCCGGTGTCCTCGAGCCGCTCCATGAGTTCCGCGGTCGGCTTGCCGTCCTTGATCCAGCCGAGGAACTGCCAGATGGCGTTGAAGTCCTCGACGTCGTTGATCAGTGGCGTACCCGTCAGCGCGAGCAGCAGCGGGTCCTGGCCGGGGGTCGCCTTCCGGATCCGATTCGCGAGCGACAGTACGTGTTGCGAGCGCTGGGAGTGGAGGTTCTTGATGAAGTGCGCCTCGTCGACCACCATGCCGCGGAAGCCGAGCGTCCCGAGCCAGGCGAGGTGGCGGTCGAGGACCTCGTAGTTCACGATGATGACGTCGGCGAAGGCGTCGAGCGCCTGGCCGTCGCCGTGGATGACCGTGGCGCGTCGATGCGGCGTCCAGCGCTCGACCTCGCGCGCCCAGTTCATCTTGACGACGTTCGGCACGATGACGAGGAGCGGGTACGCCTCGGCGACCGAGGCGGCGAGGACGGACTGCGCGGTCTTGCCGAGGCCCGGCTCGTCGGCGAGCAGGAAGGAACGGTGTCCTTCACGGACGCTCTCGACGAAGCGCGCCTGGTGCTTCATGACTTCGAGGCCGCGCGGCGAGAGCCGGTCGAGCTTCGGGGCGTCGGGCAGGTCCATCGAGGCCGCTCCCCCGCCGGAACCGAGCTCGAACGCCTTGTACAGGGGGCCCATGAGCTCCCAGCTGTCGAGTCGTCGACGCACGGTCGGCTGCGGTGCCGCCTGGCTGAAGTCCGGGGCGAGGAACGGATTGGCCAACTGACGTGCCTTGACCGACTGCGGGATGACCTGCTTCTCGGCGAGCTCGGCCGGGACGACGGATTCCACGACGGGCTTCTCGACGGTGATGATGAGTTCGTCGGCGCTGAGTTCGGCGCCCGACTCGAGGAGCCAGTCGCGCCGGAGCCGCTGCGCGACGGGGCTCGTCGCGGCGTCGGCCTCGAGGAGCTGGATGAGCGAGGTGTCGCGCGCCGCCGTCTTGGCGAGGATGGTCGCCACACCGTCGAGGCGCTTCAGGAGCTCGGCCCGCGTGGCGTCGCTGTAGCTCGTGTCGGCCTTGACCCTGGCGCGTTCCTCGCGGACGAGGAAGGCGATGACCTGGTACTTGGTCCGGTTGGTGGGCCCGACCTTGCCCTTCTGCGCCTTCGCCTCGACCTCGCGCACCTTGCGGGCGAGGATGGGGATGATCGGCGCGTCGTCGTCGTGACGCGATGAGGATCCTCTGGGGTTCGAGCGGCCAGATGAACGGGTGCTGGAACGCCCCTGGGAACGGCGTTGCTGGCCGGTGTGCGGCATGCTCCTCCTGAGCAGTCGAAGAGCCTCATCGGCCGAGGGGCCGGAAGAGACGGGCGTCGGGCCCGACTGGTCGTCGTGGAGCAACAGAGCGTTGCACGAGACCGACACGGGCGCCGGACGGGCGTGTGCCCAGTCTACGCCATCGGCCGCATCGGTCGCGAGCGCTCAGTCCGGCGCGCTGTCGACGAGTCCGAACCGCTCCAGTTCGGCGTCGTCGAGCATGCGGGAACGGATGAGGAACCGCTGCCCCGTCGGGGCCTCGACGCTGAACCCGCTGCCGCGCCCTTGCACCACGTCGATCGTCAGGTGCGTGTACTTCCAGTACTCGAACTGGGAACGCGACATGTAGACCTCGACGGGCGCGTCGAGCCCGGGCACGTCGAGCGTGTCGAGCAGGACGTCGACCGCGCCCGTGCGGAACATCCCGACGGGGTAGCACATGGGCGAACTCCCGTCGCAGCAGCCGCCGGACTGATGGAACATGAGCGGTCCGTGCAGCGCGGTCATCTCACGCACCAGTGCGGCCGCAGCGTCGGTGACGTCGACCCGTCCGGTCATGGTGTCCTCCTTCGTCGTGTCGTGGATCCGGCCCTGCCCCTCCGCCGGTCCCTGAGCCTGTCGAAGGGCGCCCTTCGACAGGCTCAGGGACCGGATGGGGACTCAGGGACCGGATGGGGGCTCAGGGACCGGGGATGTCGATCAGAAGAAGCCCATCGGCCCCTCCGCGTAGCTCACGAGCAGGTTCTTCGTCTGCTGGTAGTGGTCGAGCATCATCTTGTGGTTCTCCCGGCCGATGCCCGACTGCTTGTACCCGCCGAACGCCGCGTGCGCCGGGTACTGGTGGTAGGTGTTCGACCAGACGCGTCCCGCCTCGATGGCCCGCCCGGCCCGGTACAGCGTCGTCGCCTCACGGCTCCACACACCGGCGCCGAGGCCGTAGAGGGTGTCGTTCGCGATGGAGATCGCCTCGTCGTAGTCGGCGAAGCTCGTGAGCGCGAGCACGGGCCCGAAGATCTCCTCCTGGAAGATCCGCATGTCGTTCGTCCCCTCGAAGACGGTCGGCTGGACGTAGAACCCGCCGCTCAACTCACCGCCGAGGTCGGCGCGCTCGCCGCCGATGAGCAGCTTCGCGCCGCCCTGCTTGCCGATGTCCATGTAGGAGAGGATCTTCTCGAGCTGGTCGTTCGACGCCTGGGCACCGATCATCGTGTCCGTGTCGAGCGGATTACCCTGCTTGATCTTGCCGATGCGGGCCAGCGCGTCGCCCACGAAGCCGTCGTAGATGGAACGCTGGACGAGCGCCCGACTCGGGCAGGTGCAGACCTCGCCCTGGTTCAGGGCGAACATCGTGAAGCCCTCCTGCGCCTTCTCGTAGTACTGGTCGTGCTCGCGCGCCACGTCCTCGAAGAACACGTTCGGGCTCTTGCCGCCGAGCTCCAGCGTCACCGGGATGAGGTTCTCGCTCGCGTACTGCATGATCAGGCGACCGGTCGTGGTCTCACCGGTGAACGCGATCTTCCGGATCCGCGGGTGGGAGGCCAGCGGGGCGCCGGCCTCGATGCCGAAGCCGTTGACGACGTTGAGCACCCCGGCCGGCAGCAGGTCCTTCACGAGGTCGACGATGAGGTGGATCGACGCCGGGGTCTGCTCGGCCGGCTTCAGCACGACGCAGTTGCCTGCTGCGAGCGCCGGTGCGAGCTTCCACACGGCCATGAGGATCGGGAAGTTCCAGGGGATGATCTGTCCGACGACGCCGAGCGGTTCGTGGAAGTGGTAGGCGACCGTGTCATGGTCGAGTTCCGAGATGCCGCCCTCCTGCGCACGGATCGCCCCGGCGAAGTACCGGAAGTGGTCGATCGCCAAGGGGATGTCGGCGGCCAGGGTTTCGCGGACCGGCTTGCCGTTCTCCCAACTCTCGGCGACGGCGATCTCCTCGAGGTGCTCCTCCATGCGGTCGGCGATGCGATTGAGGATCACCGCGCGCTCGGCGACGCTCGTCTTCGACCAGGCGGGGAACGCTTTCCATCCCGCCTCGACCGCTCGGTCCACGTCGGCCGCGGTGCCTCGGGCGATCTCGGTGAACACGGCTCCGGTGACCGGGGTCTGGTTCTCGAAGTACTGACCGTTCGCGGGCGGGACGTACTCGCCCCCGATGAAGTGGTCGTAGCGGGGGGCGTAGCTGAACACGGCACCTTCGGTACCCGGGTTGGCGTAGACGGTCATGTCACTCCTTGTCGACGACGTTGTCGGTGTCGCACCGCTCAGGTGCGTGCCGTCGACGCTAGTCGGCCGGAGGTTGCAGGAGGTTGCGTCGAGGACCGCGGACCGGATCGGCCGTCAGGACGCCGAGAGGTCGGCGTCGATCGCCTCGATGCGGGCGACGAGGCCAGCACGCTTCGGTGACCGCGGCGGCAGCAGTCGGAGGCAGGCGTGCAGGACCTCGACGTCGTCGGGCGCGGCCGCGGTCCGGATGTAGTCGTGCAGCAGGTCCGCCGAGGCGTCGGTCAGCATCGCCTCGCGGAGGCGCGTCGCGACCCGGTCGCGGAGGTCGATGACACCGGGGGCGGTGGAGTCCGGCAGGAGCGGACCCGGGTACGCGGCGAGCGCTGCGCGGTGGGCGCCGCGGTCGAGGAGGGACAGCACCTGGTGGGCGTCGAGCTGGAGCGGGGTGGTGAGCCGGTACGGCCGCGAGGCCGGCACGAGTGTCGGCGCGGTCCCGCCGAGCACCTTCCGCAGCCGGACGAGCTCCGCCCGGAGGGTGACCGACGCCTCGTCCGCGTCGTAGAGCAGCCCGGCGAGCGCGTCGGCGCTGAGGCCCTGGTGGTGCCAGGCCAGCAGGGTCAGGATCTCGGCGTGCCGTCGGCTGAGTTCGGTCGGGCGGCTCGCCCCGTGTCCGACCAGCAGGCCGGTGTCACGGCCGAGCACCTGCAGGCCGGGCCGCACCGTGGTCGTCCGGCGGGGTGTGTCCGTGCGTGGGCGACCGGCGAACCGACGGTCGGCGACCGCGCGCAGCCGCTGCACCATGATCTCGGACTCGACGGCGGCCGCGGTCGCCTCCATGAGCGGCAGTGCATGCGAGGCGACCGCCTGCGGGCCACCGGTGATGTCGATCACGCCGATGATCTGCCGGGTCTCGGGATCGTGCACCGGGACGGCCGTGCAACTCCACGGGTGCACGAGGCGGTTGAAGTGCTCGGCCGCGTGGATCTGGATGCCGTGGTCGAGTTCGAGCGCGGTGCCCGGTGCGCTCGTCCCCACCTCCCGCTCCGACCACCCGGCACCCTCGACGAAGAGCATGCCCTCCGCCCGTCGCCGCAGATGGCGGTCGCCGTCCACCCAGAGCAGTCTGCCCATGGCGTCGCCCACCGCGACGAGCATGCCGGAGTCGTCGTCCGCGTCGTTGACCAGCAGCTTGGTGATCACCGGGAGGACGCCGGCGAGCGGGTGTCCGAGCCGATGGTCGCGCAACTCGTCCTCGTCGAAGGCGAGCTCCGGCATGAGGTTGTCCGGGTCGAGATGACGGCCCATCGACCGTTCCCACGACTCGCGGACAAGCCGTCGGACGAGTCCGCGCTGCGCTTCGGCACGCGCCGGGGCCGCCAGCCACGGACTGGACACCTCACCACCACCCATCCACGTCGACCGGTTCTGCGGACAGTGTATCCGCCGCAGCCCGCCGGTCGACGGGTAACCTCAGGCGGCCGGACGGAACCGGCGGAGGCGCAGGCTGTTGAGCACGACGAACACGCTGGAGAACGCCATCGCCGCACCCGCGATCATCGGGTTGAGGAGGCCGAGGGCGGCGAGCGGGATCGCCGCCACGTTGTACGCGAACGCCCAGAACAGGTTGCCGCGGATGATCCCGAGCGTCCGTCGGGAGAGCCGCACGGCGTCGATCGCCGTGGCGAGGGAACCGGAGACGATGCTGAGGTCGGCTGCACCCTTGGCCGCATCCGTGCCCGTCCCCATGGCGATCCCGAGATCGGCCGTGGCGATCGCCGCGGCGTCGTTCACCCCGTCGCCGATCATCGCGACGCGGTGACCGGCCGTCTGGAGCCGTTCGACGGCGGCGACCTTGTCGGAGGGGCTCGCGTCGGCGATCACCTCGGTGATCCCGACCTCGGCCGCGACCCGCGCTGCGACGGCCGCGTTGTCGCCGGTGAGGAGCACCGGTGTCATCCCCAGGGACACGGCACGTCCGATGGCGGCGCGGGCCTCCGGCTTCACGGTGTCGGCGACCTCGACGACGCCGCGGACCTCGCCGTCCCAGGCGACGACCACCACCGTGCTCGCACGCTCCGCGGCTGCAGCCAGGGCGCTCGCCGCGTCCGGCCCGATGCGGAAGCCCTGGTCCTCCGCGAAGGCGGGACGTCCGGCCAGCACGCTTCCGCCGTTGATCGTGCCGGTGACGCCGAGACCCTCGAGGCTCGCGAAGTCCGAGACCACCGGACGAGCTGCATCGCGGCGGGTCGCTTCCGCGACGATCGCCTCGGCGATGGGGTGCTCGGATGCCGCTTCGAGCGCCGCGCCGAGCGCGAGCACCTCGTCCGTCGCACCGGCCGCCCAGACCTCCCTGACGCTCATCCGCCCGGACGTGACGGTCCCCGTCTTGTCGAGCAGGATGCGGTCGATGCCGCTCGCCCGCTCGAGCGCCTCCGGTCCGGCGATGAGGATGCCGAGCTGCGCGCCACGCCCCGTCCCGACGAGGAGGGCCACCGGGGTCGCGAGTCCCAGCGCACACGGGCAGGCGATGATGAGGACGGCGACCGCGGCGGTGAACGCCGCCTCCATGGTCGAGCCGGTGAGCGCCCACACGATGGCGGTGCCGAGGGCGATCACCAGGACGACCGGGACGAACACGCTCGAGACGCGGTCGGCGAGCCGTTGGACCCGGCTCTTCCCGAGCTGCGCCGCCTCGACCGCCTGCGCCATGCGCGCCAGCTGCGTCTCGGCGCCGACGGCCGTCGCCCGCACGACGAGACTGCCGCCGCGCGCGATCGTGCCACCGATGACCCGGGAGCCGGCTACGAGCTCGACCGGGACGGACTCCCCCGTGACGAGACTCTCGTCGACACTCGCCGCCCCCTCGACGACGATTCCATCGGTGGCGACGGACTCGCCGGGACGCACGAGGAACTGGTCTCCGACGAGCAGCTGCTCGATCGGGATCCGTTCCTCGGTGCGGGTGGGCGCCATGAGGTCGGTGGGGTCCGGCGCACGGTCCCGGAGCACGGAGACCTCGGAGGCGCCCAGCGTCATGAGGTCGCGGAGTGCCTCGCCGGCGGCACGCTTCGACCGCTGCTCGATGAGGCGGCCGGCGAGCAGGAAGACGGTCACGCCGGCGGCCACCTCGAGGTACAGCGCGCTCGACGGGTCGGCGTCGGGTGCGAAGAAGGTGAACTCGTGCCGCATGCCCGTCAGCCCGGCCATGCCGAAGAAGAGCGCCCAGACGGACCACAGGTACGCGGCCCCCGTCCCGAGCGTGATGAGGGTGTCCATCGTCACCGAGCCGTGCCGCAGCGTCACGAACGTCGCCCGGTGGAACGGGTACCCACCCCAGAAGACGACCGGCGTCGCGAGGGTCAGCGAGAGCCACTGCCAGTGGTCGAACTGCCAGGCGGGGATCATCGCGAGCAGCACGACGGGCAACGCCAGCACCGCACTGACGACGAGGCGGGTACGGAGCGTCGTCACGGTCGCCGAGGGGTCCGACGGCGGTCCCGACGTCGGAGTCTGCTCCCGGTTCGCCGCGTCGCGTTCGTCAGCGGGCGGACGCACCGTCGCCGTGTAGCCGGCCTTCGCGACGGCCGCGACCAGCTCGTCCGCGGTGACGGTGGAGGGCGCGGTCACCGTCGCCCGTTCGGTCGCGAGGTTGACCTGCGCCTCGACACCGTCGAGCGCGGTCAGCCGCTTCTCGACGCGTGCCACGCAACTCGCGCAGGTCATGCCCTCGATGTCGAGGTCGAGCTGGATGAGTGGAGCGCTCATCAGCGACGACCCACGAGGGTGTAGCCGGCTTCCTGGACACCGGCACCGATGGCCGCCTCGTCGGCCGATGAGGCACCCGAGACCGTGACCGTCCCCGCGTCGAGATCCACGGCGACCCCGTCAACGCCGGAGAGCGCGGAGAGCTCGGTCGTAACGGCGGACACGCAGTGCGCGCAGGTCATGCCGTCGACCCGGTAGGTGGTGGTTGCGGTGGTTTCGGACATGCGTCCTCCTCAGTGGATCGGAGCCTTCACTATACCCCCAGGGGGTACCCCTTGCAACCGTCCGCGGGACGCGATCGCCGGGTCAGCCGAGCAGGTCGAGCGCCCGCACCGCCGCCCGCTCCTCCTCGAGTTCCGCCACGGAGGCGTCGATGCGGCGCTGCCAGACGGGCGCGACGTCGAGCCCCTCGACCACCTCCCAGCGTCCGTCGACCGAGCGGGCCGGGAACGAACTCACGAGCCCCTCCGGCACGCCGTACCAGCCCTCCGACGGAAGCGCCACGGAGGTCCAGCGTTCCGGCCGGCCCGGGATCGCCGTGCCGTTCACCCAGTCATGCACGTGGTCGATGGCGGCGGCAGCGGCCGAGGCGGCGGACGACGAGCCGCGCACCGCGATGATCTCCGCACCGCGCTTCGCCACCCGTGGGATGAACTCGTCGGCGATCCACTCCTCGTCGACGAGTTCGAGGGCCGGACGACCTCCGACCGTCGCGTGGGAGAGGTCCGGCACCTGGGTCGCCGAGTGGTTGCCCCAGATCACGACGCCGTCGATCTCGGACACGGGTGCGCCGGTCTTGGCGGCCAACTGCGCGACGGCACGGTTGTGGTCGAGTCGGGTCAGGGCGGTGAACCGTTCGGCCGGCACCCCGCCTGCCGCCGACCGCGCGATGAGTGCGTTCGTGTTGGCCGGGTTGCCCACCACCAGGACGCGCACGTCGTCGGCCGCGCCGGCTCCGATCGCCGCGCCCTGCGGTGCGAAGATCCCGCCGTTGGCCGCGAGGAGGTCGGCTCGCTCCATGCCCGGACCACGTGGACGGGCACCGACGAGCAGGGCGACGTCCACCCCGTCGAAGGCGCGCGACATCTCGGTCGTCGCCTCGACCCCCGCCAGGAGCGGGAACGCGCAGTCCTGCAGTTCCAATGCCGTCCCCTCGGCCGCTCCGAGACCCTGCGGGATCTCGAGCAGGCGCAGGACGACGGGCCGATCCGGCCCCAGCAGCTGACCTGACGCGATGCGGAAGAGCAGGGAGTAGCCGATCTGGCCTCCGGCTCCGGTGACGGTGACGACGGTGGGTTCGCTCATACGCCCACGCTACTCCGCGGCCTCCGGCGTGGGTCGGGAGGCCTGCATGTCCGCCTCTGCGGAGTCCACTGCGTCGTGCTCCTCGGGAGACACCGGGCCCACCCGGCTCTTCCGCTGGGCCGAGGTCTCGGACGGCAGCGCGACCGCCGCCTCCGTGATGCGGTTCGCCATCCCGTTGAAGATGATCCCGTGGAAGGGCAGGATCGCGAACCAGTAGAGGCGTCCGCCGAGCCCCTTCGGGAAGAAGACGGCGCGCTGCCGGTAGACCGAGCCGTCGCCGACCGGGGTCGCGCTCATCTCGAGCCATGCCAGACCGGGCACGCGCATCTCCGCGCGCAGGCGCAACATCCGACCGCGTTCGAGGTACTCCACGCGCCAGAAGTCGAGGGCGTCCCCGACGCTCAGGTGCTGCGGATCGTCGCGACCACGTCGCAACCCGACACCACCGACGAGCTTGTCCATCCAGCCACGGATCGCCCACGCCAACGGGAAGGAGTACCAACCGTTCTCGCCGCCGATGGACTCGATCACCGAGAAGAGACGGTCGGCGCTCGCCGAGGTCTTCCGCTCCTTGAGATCGATGTAGACGGTGTGTCCGGCCCAGTCGGGGTCGCTCGGCAGCGGGTCGCTCGGCGCGCCGTCCACGGTCGCGTTCCGCCAGGAGGTCTCGACCTCACCGTCCCGCATGCGCTGCAGTGCCAGGCGCACCGCGCGTCGGTACCCCGTCAGGCCGCCCTCCGGCGGCGGGATGACCGCGTCGATGTCGTGGTCGCCCATGACGCAGTCGACGAGCAGCGACTCGATGATCGGCGACGCGAGCCGGCGTGGGATCGGCGTCACGAGGTTCACCCACTGCGAGGCCAGCCACGGGGTGAGGACCGGGAGCGGCGCGATCGGGCGCTGCGGGAGGCCGGCCTCGACCGCGTAGCCGTTCATCATCTGTCCGTACCGGAGGACGTCGGGGCCGCCGATGTCGAAGGCCCGGTTCACGTCGCGGTCGACCTCGGCGCTCGCCAGCAGGTAGTGCAGGACGTCACGGACCGCGATCGGCTGGATGAAGTTCCGGACCCAGCGCGGCGCCGGCATGTACGGCAGGATGTCCGTCAGATGGCGGATCATCTCGAACGAGGTCGATCCGGAACCGATGACCACGCCGGCCTGCAGGACGATCGTCGGAACGCCCGAGGCGAGCAGGATCCGCCCGACCTCGGTGCGGGACCGCAGGTGCTTCGACAGCTCGACGCCCTCGGGGTGCAGGCCACCGAGGTAGACGATGCGCGACACCCCTGCCGCGGCAGCGCCGGCGGCGACGTGCTCCGCGGCGTCGAGCTCCGTCTGCTCGAAGTCACCCTTGCCACCCATGGAGTGCACGAGGTAGTAGACGACGTCGACGTCCACGCAGGCCGACGCGACCCGGGCGGCGTCGCCGAGATCACCCTCGACGACCTCCACCTGATCGCGCCAGGGCACGTCGGTGAGCTTCTGCGGCGAGCGCACGAGCACCCGGACCGTGTACCCGGCCTCCAGCAGCCGCGGCACGAGCCGCCCGCCGATGTAGCCGGTGGCACCCGTGACGAGCACGCGCTTCGGAGTCGATGATTCGGTCATGGATGCAACGTTACGACGCGTCGACGACAGCGGCGCCCGGCTGTACAGCCGGGCGCCGCTGTGCAAGCACCCCGTGGGCGTTGCGATCCGCTAGAGGAGCGCCTTCGTGTGCCAGACGGTCTTCACCTCGGTGAACGCGGTGATGCGGTCGAGGCTCGCCGGGACCGAGCCCCGGGAACCGTTCGGGCGGACCACCCGCTTGAGCGTCTCGGCCGCGAGGACCTCGAGCTCGATCCAGTCGAGTGCTCCGGCGCCGGCGAGGTCGATCGCGTTGACGTCGGCGTGCGAGGCGAGCCACGGAGCCATTTCGGCCGGCGATCCGGTCAGCACGTTCACGACGCCGCCGGGGACGTCACTCGTGGCGAGCACCTCGGCGAGGCTGATCGACGAGAGCGGCAGGCGCTCGCTCGCGATCACGACGACCGTGTTCCCCGCGACCAGCGCCGGAGCGACGACGCTCACGAATCCGAGGAGCGACGAGTCCTGCGGCGCGATGAGCGCGACGACGCCCGTCGGCTCCGGAACCGAGAGGTTGAAGTACGGACCCGAGACGGGGTTCGCTCCCCCGACCACCTGGACGTACTTGTCCGCCCAGCCCGCGTACCAGACCCAGAGGTCGATGGCCTCGTCGACCTGTGCCGCGGCCTTCGCCTGCGAGACGCCTTCGGCCTGGACGATCTCCTCGATGAACTGCGCCCGCCGACCCTCGAGCAGCTCGGCGATGCGGTAGAGCACCTGGCCGCGGTTGTAGGCGGTGGCACCCGACCAACCGGCGAGTGCCGATCGTGCGGCGACGACCGCGTCGCGGGCGTCCTTCCGCGAGGCGAGCGATGCGTTCGCGAGGAACTCGCCCTTGGCGTTCGTCACCTCGTACGTCCTTCCGGATTCGCTGCGTGGGAACTTGCCGCCGATGGCGAGCTTGTAGGTCTTCGGGATGGTGAGCCGGCTCATCGCTGCTCCTCCTTCGTGGTGCTCGTGGACGGCGCGACGGTGGCGGCGGCCGATGATCCGGCCGGCGCGAGGTAGGCACCGAGCCCGTGGCGACCACCCTCGCGGCCGTACCCCGACTCCTGGTACCCGCCGAACGGGCTGGCGGGATCGAACCGGTTGAAGGTGTTCGCCCAGATGACGCCGGCGCGGAGCTTGTCCGCGACCGCGAGGATCCGGCTGCCCTTGTCGCTCCAGATCCCGGCCGACAGTCCGTACGGGGTGTTGTTCGCCTTCGCGATGGCCTCCGCGGGCGTCCGGAAGGACATGACCGAGAGGACCGGCCCGAAGATCTCCTCGCGGGCGATCCGGTGGCTGGTGGACACGTTCGTGAAGATCGTCGGCGCGAACCAGAACCCGTTCTGGGGCAGCTCGCAGTCCGGGCTCCACCGTTCGGCGCCTTCGAGCTCGCCGATGTCCGAGAGCTCGCGGATACGGGCGAGCTGCTCGGCCGAGTTGATCGCGCCGACGTCCGTGTTCTTGTCGAGCGGGTCGCCGACGCGCAGCGTCTGCAGACGGCTCTTCAAGCGGTCGACGACCTCGTCGTGGATGCTCTCCTGGACGAGGAGCCGGGATCCGGCGCAGCAGACGTGACCCTGGTTGAAGAAGATGCCGTTGACGATGCCTTCGATGGCCTGGTCGATGGGGGCGTCGTCGAACACGATGTTCGCCGCCTTGCCACCGAGCTCGAGCGTCAGGCGCTTGTCGCTGCCGGCGATGGTCTTCGCGATCTCGCGCCCGACGGCGGTCGACCCGGTGAAGGCGACCTTGTTGACGTCGGGGTGGCGCACGATCGCCGCCCCGGTCGCTCCGGCACCCGTGACGATGTTCACGACACCGGCCGGCAGCTCGGCCTGCTGGAGGATCTCGGCGAAGATGAGCGCCGTGAGCGGCGTGGTCTCGGCCGGCTTGATGACGACCGTGTTACCGGCGGCGAGCGCCGGTGCGACCTTCCACGCGAGCATGAGGAGCGGGAAGTTCCACGGGATGACCTGCCCGGCCACGCCGAGGGCACGGGGGTTCGCGCCGAGGCCCGCGTAGTCGAGCTTGTCGGCCCAACCGGCGTAGTAGAAGAACCAGGCGGCGACGAGCGGGACGTCGACGTCGCGGGACTCCTTGATCGGCTTGCCGTTGTCGAGGCTCTCCGCCACGGCGAGCTCGCGGGCGCGCTCCTGGACGAGGCGCGCGATCCGGAACAGGTACTTGCCGCGGTCGGCGCCCGACAGCTTCGACCAGACGCGGTCGTAGGCACGCCGCGCGGCGGTGACGGCGCGATCGACGTCGGCGTCACTCGCCGCGGAGATGGTCGCGATCGACTGCTCGGTGCTCGGCGAGATCGTCTGGAAGGTCCCACCGGTGCCCTCGGTGAACTCCCCGTCGATGAAGAGGCCGTACTCGGAACGGAGGTGGAGGACGGAGGTGGACTCCGGGGCTGGTGCGTATTCGAGGAAGCTCATGATGTCCTAGTCGATGGTGACGTAGTCGGGGCCGGAGTAGTGGCCGGTGGTGAGTTTCTGACGCTGCAGGAGCACGTCGTTGAGGAGGCTCGAGGCACCGAAGCGGAACAGGTGCGGCTGGAGCCACTCCTCGCCGACCGTCTCCGCGACGGTCACGAGGTACTTGATCGCGTCCTTCGAGGAACGGATGCCGCCGGCGGGCTTCACACCGATCTGCTCACCGGTGAGGCGGTGCCAGTCCCGGACGACCTCGAGCATGAGGAGGGTCACCGGGAGGGTCGCGGCGGGCGCGACCTTGCCGGTGGACGTCTTGATGAAGTCGCCGCCCGCGAGGATGGCGAGCCAGGAGGCGCGCTTCACGTTGTCGTAGGTGTTCAGCTCGCCGGTCTCGAGGATGACCTTGAGGTGCGCCGAGGTGCCGTCGCTCCGACGGCAGGCCTCCTTGACCGCGACGATCTCGTCGAAGACCTGGCCGTACCGGCCGGAGAGGAACGCACCCCGGTCGATGACCATGTCGATCTCGTCCGCTCCGGCGTCGACGGCGTCGGCCGTGTCCGCCAGCTTGACCGCGAGGGAGGCGCGTCCGCTCGGGAAGGCCGTCGCGACCGCCGCGACGTTGATGCCACCGGCGTCGTGTGCCGCACCCGGCTGCGTGTGCGCCGCGCCGAGTGCCTCGACGGCGTACGGCACCATGTCGCCGTAGACGCAGACCGCGGCGACGCGCGGGGTGGACGGATCCCCGGCGTCCGGGGTGATCGCCTTGGCCACGAGGGAGCGCACCTTGCCGGGGGTGTCGGCGCCCTCGAGGGTGGTGAGGTCGATGAGTTCGATGATGCGGTCGAGGGCCCAGGCCTTCGACGTCGTCTTGATCGAGCGCGTGCCGAGGTCCGCTGCGCGCTGTTCGAGCCCGACGGCGTCGACGCCCGCGAGGCCGTCGAGGTAGCGTCTGAGGCTGGCGTCGGTGACGGGGCCGTCGACGAGTTCGAGCGCCGTCGGCTTCGCCACGAGGTCGCCTGGTGGTGTGGTCATGGTGCGTTCCTTCCGAGCAGTTCCTGCTCCGGGGTGTGCTGCTTGGCGGATGATGGTTCGTGGTCGGCGAGCAGTGCCGTCGCGGTCGCCTCGTCGGTGACGAGCACGGTGCAGAGGCCGCTGCTGACGACGGCTCTCGCGACGGCGTGCTTCTGGGCTCCCGCGATGACCGCGATGCTGCGACCGGCACGCCGGAGCGCTTCGAGTCCGAGCCCGACCGTGCGCTCGTCGAGTGTGGGGTCGACGATCATGCCCTCGGCGTCGATGTAGCGTCCGACGACGTCGCCGACGGCACCGCGTGCGACCAGGACGTCGACGTCCGCGGCCGTGAGGTAACCGCTGTGGACGAGGGCGGAGTCCGGTCCGGCCACGCCGGCACCGTACAGGTAGGTGTCGGCCGCTGCGGCCGTGCTGAGCACCTCCGCGACGGTGCGGTCCGACTCGATGCTCAGCTTCGTCTCCAGGCGCTCGAAGATCGCCGGGCTCGGGAGCAGGGTGACGTCGCCACGGCCCTTCTCGGCGATCCGTGCAGCCGTGGCGGCCGCGGTGCCGACGCGCTGGTTGAGGCTCACGCCGCCGTTGATCTGCACGACGGAGAGCCCCGTCGCCCAGCCGTCGGACAGGTGGTCGGCGATATCGCGGAGTGTCCTCCCCCAGCTCACGCCGAGCGTCCGCGGCACCGGTCGCATGGCACCGAGGTAGTCGGCCGCCGCGCGCGCGACGCGTTCGTGGAGGTCGGCACTGTCACTCGGACTCGGCACGACGACCGCGTCCGTGAGTCCGAAGCGCTCGCGGAGCGCCCGTTCGAGTGGGAGGCGGCGTGCGCGCGGGTGCACGATCTCGATGCGGATGTAGCCGAGTTCGCGGGCTTGGGCGAGGAGCCGACCGACCTTCCACCGCGTGATGCCGAGCAGCGCGCCGATCTCGTCCTGGGTCTTCGTCTCGTCGTAGTACAGCTCCGCGGCGCGCACCGCGAGCAGCTCGTCGCTTTCGATCACCTCGGGCCTCCTCCGGATCGTCTCCAGCCTAGGACGCCACCACCACCCGGACAACGTCCGTTGGTACCCATGCTCAGATGAGCAGAGGCCGGTGCGCGGATGCGCATCGCCGCCCAGGATCCGTCAGGAGGTCTGGAACAGACCGGTCACCGACCGCGCGCCGCCAGATCGGCTTCGATCGTCGTCGGTCGGCCGGTGATCCGGCCGGCGATGGCGCACAGCGCGCCCGTGGCCAGCAGGAGCAGCAACGGGACGGTCCACGATCCGGTCACGGCGTGCAACAGGCTCACGACCAGGGGGCCGAGTGCACCGAGGGTGTAGCCGACGCTCTGCACGAAGCCGCTCAGGGCGACCGCGCCCTCGTGGGTCGCCGTCCGCAGGTTGATGAGCACGAGGGCGAGCGGGAACAGCAGCGGGCCGAGCCCGGCCAGCAGCACCCACAGCCACGTGAGCGTCGCCGGCCACAGGAGCAGCCCGAGATAGCCGAGCACGAAGCACGCGCTCGCGACGTAGACGAGGACGGCGACGTTCCGCAGCCTCGCGACGAGCATCGGGACGATCAAGCTCGCCGGGACACCCATCGCGGAGAAGAGCGAGAGCAGCAGGCCACCCTGGGCCGGGGTGACGCCGGCGACGTCACCGACGATGGTCGGGAGCCAGGTGAACATCGCGTAGGCGTTCAGCGACGAGGTGGCGAACACCGCCGCGATGGCCCACGCGATCGGCGAGCGGTGGACGAGGACGCGACCGGCGCGGGGCACCTCCTCGATCTCGGGGTCCGTCGCGGCGGCGGCCCGGGCGTCTCGACGCTCCCGGACGATGAGCGTGATCCAGGGCAGCACGGCGAGCATGGCGACGATGGACCACACCCCGAGCGACACCTGCCACCCCGCCGCATCGGCGACCGGTACGGCGATCAGCGGCGGGATGAACGTGCTGACCGACAGGACCGTCGCATAGAGGGAGGTGACGAGGCCGACGCGGTCGGGGAAGTACTTCTTGACCAGCGGTGGGAGCACGACGTTGCCGATGCCGATCCCGGCGAAGCAGAGCGCACTCCCGATCGCGAGGACGGCGAAGTCGGGGGCGAGCGAGCGCATGAGGTGCCCGGCCACGATCGACCCGAGTGCGATGAGCAGCACCGGCTCGAGGTGCAGCCGACGCACGAGTCGCGGGGTGAAGACGCCGAAGAGGGCGAAGCACAGTGGCGGCAGCATCCCGAGGAGCCCCAGCCCGACCGACCCCACGCCGATGTCGCCGTCGATCTCGGCGAAGATCGGCGACAGCGAGGTGACGGCCGTGCGGAGGTTCGCCGCGACCAGCACGATACCGACGAGCGCGAGGGCCCTCCCCCGCCACAGGGGCGGGGTTTCGGGAGTCACGCGCCCCAGTTCGGCGACGGCGCCACGACACGCTCGATCGGTGCGGCGTCCGAACCGATCACGCCGACCGCCCAGGACCGGGATTCGACTCCCGGCTCGTCCCCCACCGGCGGGATGGGCGTGACGTCGGCCCGGATGAACACCCCTGGCGTACCGTCAGGCAGGGTGTAGCGCTGGACATCCTCCGGTGCGGCTCCCTCGGCACCCGAGACCTCCGCAGCCACGGCTTCGGTGTCGTCGCCCACAGCGTAGCCACCGACCACCTCGATCCGGACACCCGACTCCTCGGCGGACTCGACGAACACGACCGTCGCAGGGGTGTACGGCTCGCTCTGCTCGACGTCGCTCTCGACGACGGCCAGGCCACCCCAGGTGTAGCGGGTGCCGGGTGGGGTCTCGTTCCCAGCGGGATCGGCTGAGACGACGGGGTCTGCGCCGAACGCGGCCGTGAGGGCTGCAACGAGCGATGCGGCGGGGTCGAAGTAGCGCGCAGAGGCGATCAGCGTGTCGTCCTCCGCGACGACCTCCACGGTCTCCGCGCCGATCACGACGCGCGAGGCCACCGGCGCGGGTGCCGCCGTGGGTGTGGACGACGTTGCGGTCGTCGTCGGGCTGGCACTCGGCGCAGCCGCTTGCGGCGCACAGCCGACGAGGAGCAGGAGACCCGCGACGAGCGCAGGCAGGACACGAAGACGTGAGTACATGGTTGGATTCCCCCGGGTGATGTGGCCCGAACGGGCGTTCACCAGCCTATCGATCGGCACGTTCATGCGCGTCGGAGACACCCCGAGACGCGGCGCGTCGGCTAGGACAGCATGCGGCGCGCGCGCTCGACGTCGTCGGTCATCTGCACGATGAGCGGCTCGATCCCGGTGAACGCGACCATGCCGCGGATGCGCTCGACGAACTGCACCTCGACCTCGTCGTCGTAGAGGTCGAGATCGGTCTCGTCGAGGACGTAGGCCTCGACCTGCTTCTGCGGGACGCCGTCGAAGGTCGGGTTGTTCCCGACCGAGATCGCCGCCGGATACCGACGTCCTCGCCAGAACAGCCAACCCGCGTACACGCCGTCCGCGGGGATGAGACCCTGCGAATCGGGAGACAGGTTGGCGGTCGGGAAGCCGAGTTCCCGGCCACGCTTGGCACCGTGGACGACGACGCCCCGCACACCGGGCGGACGACCGAGGAGTCGCGACGCCTCGCGGACGTCACCCTCCTCAAGGAGTTCGCGGATCCAGGTGGACGACACCCGCCGCCCGCCGCCGGGACGGACGTCGTCGACGACGCGCACGGAGAACCCGTAGACCTCACCGAACGACTCCAGCGTGGCGACCGTGCCGAGGCCGCGATGGCCGAAGCGGAAGTCCTCGCCGACGAGCACCGTCCTGGCGTGCAATGCTCCGACGAGGATCGAGGTGACGAACTCCTCGGGCGTGAGCTGGGCCAGTGTCTGGTCGAAGCGCAGCAGCAAGGCGGCGTCGACCCCGGCGGCCGCCAGGAGACCGAGCTTCTGCTCGTTGCTCACGAGCGACGCCGGGCAGCGGTCGGGGTTGATGAGACTCAGCGGATTGCGGTCGAAGGTGACGGCGACGGAGCTGAGGCCGGCGGCCGAAGCCTCCTCGAGGAGCGCGGCGACGACGGCGCGGTGACCCGTGTGGACGCCGTCGAACTTGCCGATGGTGACGGCCGACGGTCCGAAGGCGTCGGGGACCTGGTCGAGCTCGGTGAACGTGATCATTTGCCGGTACGCCGATGTCCGGCCAACCACCACAGTCCGAGGACCGGGAGGACGAGCGGGATGAAGACGTACCCGCGACCGAAGACGGACCAGACCGTGTCGTGGGGGAAGAGCTCGGGATCGAGCAGGCTCAGCAAGCCGACGATCAGGACCCCGGCGAGCTCGAAGGAGATCGTGGCCCATGCGATCCGCCGCCAGACGGCGCCTGGAGCGACGAGCGAGACGGTCGCCAGGATGTACACCACCGCGGCGACGGCCGAGAGCACGTAAGCCAGGGGCGCCTGGTCGAACTTGGTCGTGATCTGCACCACGGACCGGCCGGTGGCGGCGAGCGCCAGGATGCCGTAGACGGCGACGAGCACGACCCCGACACCACGGACGCGTGGACGGGCTGGAGCGGTGGTGGGGAGAGGCATGACCCGACGATTCTATGCGACGCAGGCCCTCGCCCAGGCACTTCGCGACGGTCACGCGGGCTGCGGCGCCCTCGCCCTCCACCGTCGTCGATGCGCCGACGGTCAGCCGAGCTGGACGGTCCAGATCTGCTCCATGCGGTAGAGCATCACCGCGATCGCGAGACAGACGACGCCGAGGACGACCGTCGACCATCGGGTGCGGTCGACGAGCGCCCAGAACCCGCCGGCGATCGGCAGGATCATCGCGGAGACGAGGTAGGTGTAGAACTCGGGCACACTCCCCGTGGCGGTGTTCCCGAACGCGGGTGCGGCGATCGCCACCACCAGCTGCACGATGAGGAGGACCTCGACGAGTGCTGTCGCCCCCATCGTCAGGTCGTTCGGCGCGCGCCCGGCGAATCCGAGCACGATGCAGAGGAGCCCGGCCACGACCGCGACCGCGATCTGCGCGAGGGTGAACCACTCGATCATGCCGGTTCCTCCGCCGGGAAGTTCACGACCGACTTGAGCGAGCCGCCTCGGCGCTCCACGAGCCCCACCAGTCGCCCGTCCGGAGCGATGGCGGCGATCGGACCGGTGTGGCCGGCCGGCAGATCGCGTTCGAGCCGCTTCCCATGGCCGAGGTCGACCGCCTCCTGCTCCGTGAGCTCGAGGGCACCGAGCAGGCGCTTCGCGACGTCGGCCGGGTGCAACAGCGCCGTCTCAACGTCGAGGTCGTCGATCGTCGACGCGTCTGTGACGTCGAAGGGTCCGATCCGGGTCCGGCGAAGCGCGGTGAGATGGCCGCCGACGCCGAGGGAAGCCCCCAGGTCGCGGGCGAGGGCACGGATGTAGGTGCCGGAGGAGCAGACGACCCGGACGTCGACGTCGACGGCCGCACCATCCCGACGGATGGCCAGCACGTCGAACGCACTGACGGTGACCGCACGGGACTTCAGCTCCACCTCGATCCCCTCGCGGGCCAGGGCGTAGGCGCGCTTCCCGCCCACCTTGATGGCGCTCACCGTGCTCGGCACCTGCTCGATGTCGCCCGTCAGCGGACGGATCGCGGCGATGATCGCATCGTCGTCCACCGCTGCCACCGCGGCCTGGTCGGCGCGCTCGGTGACCTCACCTTCGGCGTCGTCGGTGGAGGTCGCCTCGCCGAGGCGGATGGTCGCCGTGTACTCCTTGTCGAGACCGACGATGAACGTCAGCAGTCGGGTCGACGAGCGCGTGCCCAACACGAGCAGCCCGGTGGCCATGGGATCGAGCGTTCCCGCATGCCCCACCTTGCGCGTGCCGGCGAGCCGTCGCACCCGGGCGACCGCGTCGTGGGAGGTGTGCCCCTGCGGTTTGTCGATGAGGAGGATACCGGGACGGGCGGACGCCGACCCGGGTGCTGCTGTGCTGTTCTCGACCACCTTGCAACGGTACCAGCGGCGGTCGGCACCGCCGGGCGGCCGGAGCACCCCTGGGCGGCGGCGCTCAGCAGAAGTCGGCGAAGATCCGCCGTGGGTGCCGCTCGTCCGTGTTGTCCACGAGGGCGGTCGCCCGCGCGGTCGGGTCGTCGTCCTTCCGGTAGAGCGCCTGCCCGCCCACGTAGCGCGCGTTGGACGGCGCCGTCGGGTCGGCGTCGACGCCGAGGCGCTCGTGCAGCCGCTCGTAGGCCGTCGCCATCGGGACGTCGAGCCAGACCGACGCATGCCAGAGGCCGCGGAGCTCGGGACGGTTCAGGAAGACGCCGTCGACGATGAGGACGGCGTCCTGCGGGCCGGTCGTCCAACGCAAGGGAGCGCCGACGTCGCGCTGCTCGTCGAACCCGACGAGTTGGAAGCCGGCGCTGCCCGCCAGGCGGAAGGGCTCGACGAGCACCCGGCGGAACAGCGAATAGTCGAACGAGTCGAGCCAGTAGCCCTCGGCCGAGTCCCGCCCCCGCGCGTACCGTTCCTCGCGAGGACGGTGGAAGTCGTCGATCGAGGCACGGAACACCGCGCGTCCGGCCTCGTCGAACACCTCGGCCAGTCCGTCGGCGAACGCCGCCGTGCCTGAGCCGCTGACGCCGTCCACCGCGATGAGGGTGCGGCCTCGTGGGTAGTCCCGCTGGAACTGGTCTCGCAGCTGCCGGAGCAACTCGATCCGTGGTGTCGTGACGAGCTTCATGGCGCCGAGCCTACCCGCGCGGATCGTAGGCTGGTGCGGTGCCGCCCGAACCCTCCGACCTCGCCCCGCTCGTGACGGGATGGTTCCGCACCGACGCGCGCGACCTCCCGTGGCGACGCCCGGGGTTCCCCGCCTGGGGCACGCTCGTGTCGGAGTTCATGCTCCAGCAGACGCAGGTCAGCCGGGTGATCCCGCGGCTCGAGGAGTGGCTCGAGCGCTGGCCGACGCCCGCCGACCTGGCGGCCGAACCACCGGCAGAAGCCGTCCGTGCCTGGGGCAGGCTCGGCTATCCGCGCCGAGCGCTCTGGCTCCATGCGGCGGCCACCCAGATCGCCGAACGGCACGACGGCATCGTCCCGTCGGACGTGGATCAGCTCTTGGCGCTCACCGGCATCGGCGACTACACCGCCCGCGCCGTCGCCGTCTTCGCCTACGGGGACCGGCACCCGGTGGTGGACACGAACACCCGACGGGTCATCGCCCGAGCTGTCCGTGGCCAAGGCGAGCCCGGCCCACCGAACGCCAAGGCGGACCTCCCCGCCATGGAAGCGCTCCTGCCGGAGTCCCGCTCGGAGGCAGCCGTCTTCAACGCAGGGCTGATGGAGATCGGCGCGGTGGTCTGCACAGCTCGAGCTCCGCGGTGCGAGGAGTGTCCGCTCCGCGAGGTGTGCGCTTGGCGCGCGGCGGGATACCCGGCCTACGACGGACCGGTCAAGACGAAGCAGAAGCAGTTCGCGGGCAGCGACCGACAGGTCCGGGGCATCATCATGGCCGAGCTCCGCTCGACCCACCGCTCACTGACGGACGAGGAGCTCCGGGCGCTCTGGCCCGACCGCGAGCAGTTCGACCGCGCACTCGCCGGACTGGTCGCCGACCGCCTCGCGGTGCTCGTCGACGGCGGGTACGCCCTCCCCCACGACTGACCGGTCCCTGAGCCCTACCCGGTCTCTGAGCCTTATGCGGTCCCTCAGCCCGAACCGCCCCTGAGCCCAAACGGCCCCTCAACCCCAAACGGCCCCTCAGCCTCAAACGGCCCCTGAGCCTGTCGAAGGGCGCACTTCGACAAGCTCAGTGACCGAACGAAGGAATCCGCACTTCGACAAGCTCAGTGACCGAACGAAGGAATCCCCACGTCGACAGGCTCAGTGACCGGATGAAGGAATCCCGGTCCCTGAGCCTGTCGAAGGGCTGGTGCGAGGTGGCTAGTCCTCGGCGTCCACGTCGCGCGGCTTGACGTAGGGGTCCTCGTCGCCGGCGTAGGCGGCACCGGCGGCAAGCCCGGCCACCTCGGTGTCGCGGTTCTTCGCCTCGCGCAGCAGGTCTTCGATGTGCTGCGCGTTCTCCGGGATCGCGTCCAGGAAGAAGTCGAGGCTCGGGGTCAGCCGGGTGTTGATGTTGCGGCCGATCTCGGCACGCAGCAGGCCCTTCGCGGATTCGAGCGCAGCCGAGGTGTCGGCGCGTTCCTCGTCGGAGCCGTACACCGTGTAGAACACGTTCGCGTGCTGGAGGTCGCCGGTCACCTGTACGTCGGTGATCGTCACGAAGCCGAGCCGCGGGTCGCGGATGCCCTTGTCGAGCCGTTTGGCGATGACTTCCTTGATGCGGTCCGCCAACTTGCGGGCCCTGGGGTTCTCTGCCATCTCGTCCTCCTCTGATGACCGTCGGGCGGAGGGCCGCCCGACGGATGCTGCACACACAATACAAGCAGGAATCCCCGCCGCCCTCCCGGAGGAGGACGACGGGGACCGGCCGAGCGGACTAGCCGCGCGGCTTCTCCTTCATTTCGATCGTCTCGATCTCGTCACCGATCTGGATGTCGTTGAACTTGCCGAGACCGATACCGGCCTCGAAGTCCGTACGCACCTCGGTGACGTCGTCCTTGAACCGACGCAGCGATTCGATCGCCAGGCTGTCGCCGACCACGACGCCGTCGCGGATGACCCGCGCCTTGGCGTTCCTCGTGATCGTGCCCGAGCGGACGATGACACCCGCGATGTTGCCGAACTTGGAGGAACGGAACACCTCGCGGATCTCGGCGACACCGGACTGGACCTCTTCGTACTCGGGCTTGAGCATGCCGGTGAGGCTCTGCTCGACGTCCTCGAGTGCGTTGTAGATGACCGAGTAGAACCGGACGTCCACACCCTCACGGGCCGCACGCTCGCGGGCCTTCGGGTCGGGGCGCACGTTGAACCCGATGATGATCGCGTTGTCGATCGTGGCGAGGTTGACGTCGGACTCGGTGACCGCACCGACACCGCGGTGGATGATCCGCAGCTGGACGCTGTCGTCGACGTCGATCTTGAGCAGCGACTCCTCGAGTGCCTCGACGGCACCGGAGACGTCACCCTTGATGATGAGGTTGAGCGACTCGACCTTGCCCTCTTCGAGTGCACGGGTGAAGTCCTCGAGCGAGATGCGCTTGCGAGCCTTGGCCAGAGCGGCGTTGCGCTCCGCGGCTTCACGCTTCTCGGCGATCTGACGCGCGGTGCGGTCCTCCTCGGTGACGAGGAAGGTGTCGCCGGCCCGAGGAACACTCGAGAGGCCCTGCACCTGGACGGGACGCGAGGGACCCGCCTCGGCGACGGTGTCGCCGTTCTCGTCGACCATCGCACGGACGCGGCCGTAGGCCGTACCGGCGACGATCGCGTCACCGACGCGGAGCGTACCCGACTGGATGAGGACGGTCGCGACGGAACCGCGGCCCTTGTCGAGCTTGGCCTCGATGGCCACACCGCGTGCATCCTTGTTCGGGTTGGCGCGCAGGTCGAGACCGGCGTCCGCGGTGAGCAGCACGGCGTCGAGGAGGTCCTTGATGCCGGTGCCGGCACGAGCCGAGACGTCGACGAACATGACGTCTCCGCCGTACTCCTCGGCGACGAGGCCGTACTCGGTCAGCTGCTGGCGCACCTTGGCCGGGTTGGCGTCGGGCTTGTCCACCTTGTTGACCGCGACGACGATCGGCACGTTGGCCGCCTGCGCGTGGTTCAAGGCCTCCACCGTCTGCGGCATGATGCCGTCGTCGGCCGCGACCACGAGGATCGCGATGTCGGTGACCTGCGCACCACGAGCACGCATTGCGGTGAACGCCTCGTGACCCGGGGTGTCGATGAAGGTGATCGGACGCTCGATGCCCTCGTGCTCCGCGACGACCTGGTACGCACCGATGTGCTGCGTGATGCCACCGGCCTCGCCGGCGACGACGTTCGCGTTGCGGATGGCGTCGAGGAGGCGCGTCTTACCGTGGTCGACGTGACCCATGACGGTGACCACGGGAGGACGGATGGCGAGGTCCTCGTCGGACTCGTCCTCCAGCTCCTGGTCGAGGTCGATGTCGAAGCCCTCGAGGAGCTCCCGGTCCTCGTCCTCGGGCGAGACCATCTGGATCTTGTAGCCGAGCTCGGAACCGAGCACGTCGAAGGTCGCCTCGTCGAGGGACTCCGTCGCCGTCGCCATCTCACCGAGGTGGAACAGCACGGTGACGAGGTTGCCGGGGCTGGCGTCGATCTTGTCGGCGAAGTCCGAGATGGACGCGCCACGACGCAGACGGATGATGGTGTTGCCGTCGCCGCGGGGGACGCTCACGCCGCCGAGCGACGGGGCTTCCCGCAGCTCGAATTCGGCCCTCTTCGTCCGCTTCGACTTACGTGCCTTGCTCTTGCCGCCACCGCGACCGAAGGCACCTGCGGTACCACCGCCGGGTCCGCGACCACGACCGCCGCCGCCACCAGGGCGACCCGCGAATCCACCGGCTGGTGCACCACCGGGGGCACCACCGGGACGGAAGCCGCCACCGGCGCCACCGGGACGGAAGCCGCCGCCACCGGCGGGACGACCTGCGCCACCCGGACGACCGGGGCCACCGGGACGCTGACCCTGCCCGACGCCCGGACGGGGCGAGCCGGGGCGCGGAGCCTGCGGACGCGGGATGTTGCTGGGGTTCGGACGCTGACCCATGCCCTGAGCCGCTGCGAACGGGTTGTTCCCCGGACGCGGCGTGCCGGTCGGGCGCTGGCCCATGCCCTGCGAGGACGCGAACGGGTTGTTCCCCGGACGCGGAGCACCGGGACGGGGGCCGCCCGGCTTCGCGGCGTCGCCGGAGGGCGAGTCGCCGGCGGTCGGAGACGCGGGTGCGGACGGTGCCGCCGGAGCAGCGGCTGCGGGTGCCTCCGCCGCAGGGGCGGGGGCGGCCGGAGCCTTCGGGCCTGGGGCGGCCTGCTTCGGTGCGGGCGCAGCGGGCGCCTCGGCCTTGGGGGCGGGTGCCGCGGGGGCCGGAGCCTTGGGTGCGGCGGGACCCGGGGTCGGAGCGCCGGGCGTGGCCGGTCGCTTCGCCGGGGCGGCGGGGGCGGCTGACGCCTTCGCGCCCTCGGCCTCGAGGGCGGCGCGCAGCTTGCGGGCCACCGGTGGTTCGATACTGGAAGACGGTCCCTTGACGAACTCGCCCAATTCCTTGAGCTTCGCCATGGCGATCTTGCTGTCTACTCCGAGTTCGGATGCGATCTCGTGTACACGTGGTTTTGCAGCCACAATTCTCCTGTCTGAGCTTGCACCCAGGCAGGGGCAAGCGTTAGTGGTGGACGGTGCTCATTTCGAGCCGCTCATGAGTTGTCCATTAGCCGTTCAGCCTGTTCTCTCGGAATGCCGCACCCGGGTGGGGCGGCAGCAGGATGGAGGCCCGGGATCCGGGCCTGATACCTGCGGTGGGAAGCACGGTGTGCGCCGGAGCGCTCTCGCGTGCACTCACCATCGTACACCCCGACCCTGGGTGCGGGCTCACCACCGGATCGTGAGCGGGTCGTTCCAGCCCGACGACGTCATTCAGCCGTCGGCGCGGCCGGTTCCGTCGACACGAAGGCCTGGACCGCCGACGCGTCGGGTCCCGCACTCAATCTGAGCGCCCTCGTGAACGCCCGACGCTGCACCGCCTGGTCGACGCACGCCGACGTCGGGTGCACCCAGGATCCGCGACCCGGCAGGCGCGCCGCGGCGTCTGGGATGAGCGCCCCCTCGACCGCGACGACGCGCAGCAGTGCCGAGCGCGGCTCGCGACGGCGACAGCCGACGCAGGTCCGCACCGGTTCCATCCGGCTCAGTCCGATTCGAGGATCGAGTCCGGCTGGATGTCGATCTTGGCGCCGGTGAGCTTGGCGGCGAGACGGGCGTTCTGCCCCTCCTTGCCGATCGCGAGCGACAGCTGGTAGTCCGGCACGAGCGCCCGGACGGCCTTGAGCGACTGGTCGATGACGTACGAGCTCGTGACCTTGGCCGGCGAGAGCGCGTTCGCGACGAACGTCGGCAGGTCGGGCGAGTAGTCGACGATGTCGATCTTCTCGGCCCCCAGCTCGTCGGTGACCGCACGGACACGACGCCCGAGCTCACCGATGCAGGCGCCCTTGGCGTTGATGCTCGGGTCGTTCGCCTTCACCGCGATCTTGGTCCGGTGTCCGGCCTCGCGAGCGAGCGAGACGATCTCGACGATGCCGGATGCGATCTCCGGGACCTCCAAGGCGAACAGCTTCCGTACGAGTCCGGGGTGGGTGCGCGAGACGGTGATCTGCGGACCCTTGAGGCCCTTCGTCACGCTCGTCACGTACACGCGGATGCGCGCACCGTGCGGGTACTCCTCACCGGCCACCTGCTCCTCGGGCGGAAGGATCGCCTCGATGGTGCCGAGGTCGACGTGGATCATGCGCGGGTTCGGGCCCTGCTGGATGACGCCCGCGATGATGTCGCCCTCGCGACCCTTGAACTCACCGAGGACGGCGTCGTCCTGGATGTCGCGGAGCCGCTGGAAGATGACCTGCTTCGCGGCGAAGGCGGCGATGCGGCCGAAGTCGTCCGGCGTGCTCTCGGCCTCACCGATCAGGACACCCTCGTCGTCGAACTCGGGCACGAACACCCCGACGTGGCCGGTCTTGCGGTCGAGCTGGACCCGCGCTGCCGGGACGTCGCCGCGCGCGGTGGTGTCGGTACCCTCGGTGCTCTTCAGGTACGCACTCAGGATGGCCTGCTCGATGATCACGACGAGCTCCTCGAACGGGATCTCCTTCTCGCGTTCGATCGACTTCAACAAACCGAGATCGATGTCCATCGATGGCCTCCTCTATTCAACTGGTGGTGCCGCGGCAAGACGTGCAGCGGCACGACGGGCATGCTGCTGCCGTGCTGCCGAACCCGTCTGTCTACGGTACCGGATGCCGAGGGGTACGTCATCCACCCAGCTGGGAAGCCCCCGCGCGTCCTCGAGGGTCCCGCTCCCGGCTCGACCGCGTCTCGGGGCGGGTGACATGATTGGCCAATGGTCTTGGGCGAGCTGCGGAACGTCATGCGGAGCACGAGGGTGAGGATCCTCGTTGCGATCCTGCTCGCGACGACGCTCGCGATGACGCTCGTGGGCGTCTCCACCTACACGCTCGGCCGGCAGCAGACCCTCGCGACCATCGACGCCCGCCTGGAGCACAGCGCCGAGCTCATCGCCTTCATGGTGGTCGGTTCAGGCGACTCCGCCGACGCCCCGGCGACGAGCGACGCGGCCGTCGACGCGGTGATGCGACGCTGGATCTTCGCCGAGGACGAGACCGCCATCGGTGTGCGCGCCGACGGCTCGACGGTCGCGCCCAGCGCCCCGTCCGCCTTCCGCCTGGACGACGACCCGCAGCTGCTCGACACCATCACGGCCCGGTCGTCCCGCGGCGTCGTCACGGGCGAGGCCACCGGTGACCGCACCGTGCGGTACGCGATCATCCCGGTGCAGGTCGTCGGCGACCCGAGTGTGGCCCACGTCGTCATCGCCACCGACGTGCACGCGGCACTCGCGGAGTCCCGAGGCATCCTCGCCGTCGAGATCGTGGTCGCCGTGGTGTGCCTGCTCCTGCTCGGCCTCGTCGGCTGGCAGCTCGCGGGCGGACTGCTTCACCCCATCCGGCTGCTGCGGGACGCCGCGGCCCGCATCACCGAGTCGGACCTCGACGAGCGGATCCCGGTCGTCGGTCGCGACGACGTCTCGGAGCTCACCACGACCGTGAACGGCATGCTGGACCGGCTCGACGAGGCCTTCACCAGTCAACGCCAGCTGCTCGACGACGTGGGCCACGAGCTGAAGACGCCGCTGACGATCGTGCGCGGACACCTCGAGCTCCTCGATCCGTCCGACCCCGCGGAGGTGGCCGCCACCCGGGACCTCGCCCTCGACGAACTCGACCGGATGAGCTCCCTCGTCGCCGACATCACGGAGCTCTCGACGGCCGGACTCGCGTCGACCCTCGACCGGGAGCCGGTCGACATCGAGGCGTTCACGGCCTCGGTCCACGAGAAGGCCACGGCGATCTCGCCCGAACACGAGTGGACCCTGGGCGAGCAGGCCGCACTCACCGCGGACGTCGACGCCGGGCGACTGGCCCAGGCCTGGCTGCAGCTCGCGGACAACGCCGCGAAGTACTCCCCGGCCGGGTCGACGATCGTGATCTCGAGCCGGTTCGACGAGTCGGACGACCCGGCGCTCGTGCTCTCCGTCGCCGACGACGGGCCCGGGGTGCCGGAGGCGCTCCGCGAACGCATCTTCGACCGGTTCACCCGGGTGAGCGGTGGACGGGGTGTCGCAGGCTCCGGCCTCGGCCTGTCGATCGTGCAGGCGATCGCCGCGGCACACGGCGGGTGGGCCGAGGTCGAGGACACGCAGCAGGCCGGCTCCCTCTTCAGCATCCGACTGCCGCTCGCGGTGGCGGACGACGACGAGGGGTCCGACGCGGACCTCGACCTCGACCCGGACGAGACCGCGGCGATCCCACGCAGCGCGATGGCCCAGGCGATCGCGCTGCGAGAGGCGCAGGCGGCTCAGGAAGCCGCCGAGGCGCAGACGACCGCGGCGATGCAGGCCGGACCGACACCCGGCGATGCACGCCCCGCGATCGACGCACCACCACGCTCGCGAGCACCGTCCCCTGAGGACGACTTCCCGGACCTCGTCGACACCTCGGCTCGGCGGAGTGCGCCGGAGGACCACGCATGAGCCGGATCCTGGTCGCCGAGGACGAGACGCGGATCTCCGCGTTCGTGAGCAAGGGCCTGCGTGCCGCCGGACACACGGCGGACGTGACGGTCGACGGCTCGCAGGTCGTCGAGCTGGCGGAGAGCGGCGACTTCGACCTGCTCGTCCTCGACATCGGACTCCCCGGCGTCGACGGCTTCGAGGTGCTCAGACGGCTCCGCGACGACGGCAGCGAGCTCCCCGTCATCATCCTGACCGCCCGCGATTCCGCGCGAGACCTCGTGGCGGGCCTCGACGGCGGGGCGAACGACTACATGTCGAAGCCCTTCCGGTTCGAGGAGCTCCTGGCCAGGATCCGCCGACGCCTGGCCGAGCGGGCTCCGGCGTCGACCACCGCCGTCCAGGAACGGCTGTCGGTCGGTCATCTGGAGCTCGAGCTGCGCGAACGGCGCGTCCTCGTCGACGGTGTGCCGGTCGAGCTGTCCACCCGCGAGTTCGCCCTGGCCGAGGAGTTCTTCCGCCACCCGGACCAGATCCTCAGCCGGGAGGAACTCCTCAGCCGGGTCTGGGGCTACGACTTCGATCCCGGTTCGAACGTCGTCGACGTCTACGTGCGGTATCTCCGGAACAAGATCGGCAAGGACGCCATCGCGACGGTCCGCGGAGCCGGCTACCGCCTCAGCACGAGAGCGCAGTAGCGGCCGTCATTCCCCGCGGATGGCGACGGTTACTGCGCTCTCGCGCGCGGCTGTGGACAACGCTGGGGCAGGATTCCGCCGGCTTGCGAAGGTATGGGGATGCGACCCCCTCGACCGTTGCCCGCGCATCTCGTCGGCCGCGCGTTCACGACCGACAACGTCGGACTGCACGGCCAGTCGATCGGACGTCTGCGGGGGCGGGATCTCTCGGCCCCGCATCGCGGCGTGCGGACGGTCGGCGTCGATCTCGACACCGTGCGCGGACGGTGTCGGGCGTACGAACCGCTCCTCGGACGCTCGCGGGTCTTCAGCCACGTCACCGCGGCCCTGCTCCTCGACCTGCCCCTCCCACCCCGGGTCGCCTCCGCGCCGGAGCTCCATGTCGGTGCACGCGACGGGACGACGCCTCCCCGAGCGCGTGGCATCGTCGGCCATCGCCTGGCTCCCGAGACCGTCGTCGCCTTCGCCCATGGGCACCCGGTGACCGCCGCACTCGACACCTGGCGTTCGCTCGCGGATGTCCTGCCACAGGAGGAACTCGTCGCCGTCGGGGACCGCATCGTGTCCGGCGTGCGGACGGGGACGGATCGGACCGATGTGCTCGCGTCCGTCGCCGATCTCCGGCAGGCGGCCCTCGAGCACCGAGGACGACGCGGAGCAGCTGCGCTCAGATGGGCCGCAGCACGCGTCAGGGCCGGCGTCGACTCCCGTCCCGAATCGCTCCTCCGCCTCGCGGTCGTCGAAGCAGGGCTTCCCGAGCCGCTCGTCGGACACCCCGTCGTCGTCGATCACGGGGGCTTGACGCTCCACCCGGACCTCGCGGACACCCGCGCGCGACTGTTGTACGAATACGAGGGCGACTTCCACCGGACCGAGCGCCACCGGTTCCGGGACGACATCCATCGGCGGGAACTGCTTGAAGATGCAGGGTGGCGGGTGATCCGCGTCAGTGCCGACGACCTCTTCGCCCGCCGACAGCAGTTCCTCAGGCGGATCCGGCACCTCCACGCAGCGAGAGCGCAGTAGCGGTCGTCATCCGGACGGGATGACGACCGTTCCTGCGCTCTCGTGGCTCAGAGGGCGAGGTCGGCGATCGCGACCCGGTCCTTCGTGCCGGCGGCCCGGTCCCAGAGCTCGACGAAGCCCTCGGTGGCCTCGCGACCGACGACCACCACGACGGGCACGCCGATCAGCTCGGCGTCGCCGAACTTGACGCCCGGGGACACCTTGCCGGTGCGGTCGTCATAGAGGACGTCCTTCCCGCTCGCCTCGAGCGAGGCCACGAGTTCCTCGGCCACCTCGAAGATCGCCGCGTCTCGTCCTGCTGCGACGACGTGCACGTCGAACGGGGCGACGGCCTTCGGCCAGATGAGGCCGCGCTCGTCGTTGTTGCCCTCGGCGATGATCGCGAGGATGCGGGTGATCCCGATGCCGTAGGAGCCCATGGTCACCGTGACGAGCTTGCCGTTCTCGTCGAGCACCTTCAGTCCGAGCGCCTCGGCGTACTTGCGACCGAGCTGGAAGACGTGTCCGATCTCCATGCCTCGAGCGAGCTCGACCGGTCCGGAGCCGTCGGGCGCGGGGTCGCCGACGCGGACCTCGGCCGCCTCGACGAAGCCGTCGGCGGTGAAGTCGCGCCCGGCGACGAGGCCGAAGACGTGCTGCTGATCGACGTTCGCGCCGGTGATCCACTCGGTGCCGTCGACGACCCGAGGGTCGAGGAAGTACCGGATCTCCGTTGCCGACTCCTCACCGAGGACGGGCCCCTGCGGGGACCACGGTCCGATGTAGCCCTTGACGAGCCCGGCGTTCGCGGCGAAGTCCGCTTCGGTCGCGGCCTCCACCTCCGCGGGGCTGAAGGCCACCTCGACGCGCTTGAGGTCGACGTCGCGGTCGCCCGGCAGGCCGATGACGACCAGCTCGCGTGTGCCGTCGAGGTGCCGCAGTGCCAGCACGACGTTCTTGAGGGTGTCGGCGGCCGTCCAGGCCCGTCCGTCGTCGCGCGGGTGCCGCTCGTTGGCGAGGTTGACGAGCGTCGAGATCGTCGGGGTGTTCGGCGAATCGAAGACCGTCGCGGGTGCCAGACCCTCGATGGGGCGGGCCTCCGGGACCTCGGTGGTGTAGGCCTCGACGTTGGCGGCGTACCCGCCGGCCGAACGCACGAAGGTGTCCTCACCGACCGCGGTGGGGTGCAGGAACTCCTCGCTCCGTGAACCGCCCATCGCGCCGGCGTCGGCCTGCACGATCTCGTACTCCAGGCCGAGCCGCGTGAAGATGCGCTCGTAGGCGTCGCGCTGCGCCTGGTAGCTCGCGTCGAGCCCGGCATCGGACACGTCGAACGAGTAGGCGTCCTTCATGGTGAACTCACGACCGCGCAGGAGGCCTGCCCGGGGACGGGCCTCGTCGCGGTACTTGTCCTGGATCTGATAGATCGACAGGGGCAGGTCCTTGTAGGAGGAGTACAGGTCTTTCACGAGCAGGGTGAAGACCTCCTCATGCGTCGGCGCCAGCAGGTAGTCGGCACCCTTGCGGTCGTGCAGGCGGAAGAGGGCGTCGCCGTACTCCTCCCACCGGCCGGTGACCTCGTAGGGCTCGCGCGGCAGGAGCGCGGGGAAGTGCACCTCGAACGCGCCGGCGTTCGCCATCTCCTCGCGGACGATGGCCTCGATCTTGTTCTTCACCCGCAACCCGAGCGGCAACCAGGCGAAGACACCCGGCGCCTGGCGTCGGATGTACCCCGCCCGCACCAGCAGGCGGTGACTCGTCACCTCCGCGTCGGAAGGGTCTTCACGGAGCGTACGGAGGAAGTAATTCGAAAGGCGCGTAACCACCTGTCCATGCTAGTCCGTCACACGCAGGCAGCCCGGAACCGCTACCAGGGGCGATCGGCGAAGTTCCCGTTGTCGTTGTTCCGACCGCGGTTCTTGGCGTCCTCGGTCGACTTGTCCTGCTGGGCGTCCTGGCCGGCGTCCTTCAACTTGTCGACCTTCCCGTCCACCTCGCTGTCACCGGTACCGCTCGAGCCGCTCGAGTCGCCGTCGCCCTGTCCCCCGTTCGAAGGATCCTGCTGGCCCTGCCCGCCGGACCGGTCGCGCTGGTCGGTCGCATCCTGACGTTTGCGGTCGATGCGATCGCCGGTGTCCTGCAGGTTCTCACCGGGCGTACCCTTCGGATCGATCACGTCGGGCTGCTGCCCGGTTCCGCCCTGGTCGCCCTGGTCACCCTGGTCGCCCTGATCGCCCTGGTCACCTTGACCGCCCTGGTCGTCCTGACCTCCTTGACCACCTTGATCACCCTGGTCCTGCGGGTCCTGCGGGTCCTGCGGGTCCTGCGGGTCCTGCGGGTCCTGCGGGTCCTGCGGGTCCTGGGGGTCCTCGTTCTGATCCTGGGACTCCCCCTCGAAGCAGCCCTCGCCCTCGTCGACGATCCGCTTCGCCGTGTCGTAGAGGTTGATGGCGCCCTGGAAGAACTGGCCCTTCACGTACTCGTCGGCCTGGGTCTCGTACGCGCGCGCCAGGTTGACCCGGACGATGCAGGCGGTCTCCTCCGTCGGCGCGAGCTCGAGCGCCTTCCCGAGGTCGTCGGTCCCCTGCACCCAGTCCTGCCCGGCCGCGGCTGCGGTGCCTCGGTCGAACCAGGCGATCCACGGCTCGACGACGTTCGCCGTGAAGAGGTGCCCCGCGCTCAACTGCGCCCCGGAGTAGTCCTCGGCGCGGTACTCGGCGATCGCCGACTGCGCGACGACCGGCAGACTCACGAACTTGACCCCGACGACGAGGGCGACGAGGACCAGCGGAAGGGACCACCAGAACAGCCGACGGCGCAACCGGGCGACCTCGGCCGGGGCCAGCGGCGGACGCCGCGGTTCCTCGAGTCGTGGCCGTGGCTCCGGGCTGCGCGGCGCGTCGTCGGGCCGGTCGGTCCGGGTCCGATCGTCGAAGAGGGTCATGCCTGCCCACCCTTCGTCCGTCGGAGCTCGCCCAGCGCGCCGACCAGGCCGGGGAGCTCGGTGAGGAGCAGCACACCGAACCCGAGCGCGAACACCCAGTACAGCTCATCGGTGCGCCGGATGTCCACCTCGTCCTCGACGGTGACGCCGCCGACGGCGAGGCCGTCGAGTGCGTCGTCGAGCGACGCACCCGGTGTCCTGATCTCCGACTCGACGCCGAGCTGCGACGCGATCGTCTCGAGTGCGCCCGGATCCAGCCGGGACACGGCGGGCTCACCGGTCGAGTAGTCCTGGATGTAGCGGACGCTGCCGTCCTGGTACCCGGAGAACTCGCGCATGGTTCCACCGGCCTCGGTCCCGTAGCCGAGCACGCCACCGCCGCCGATGAGCGGTGCGATGCTCTCGAACGACCCGGGCGCCGCGCCACTCGTCTGCTCGCCGTCGCCGAGGTAGAACATGATCCTGTTCCGACCCGGCTCCTGCTCCTCGGCCTGGGTCAGCAGCGTGGTCATGAACTCCACCGGCGCGTCGATGCTGCTGCCGCGGGAGTAGGTGGTGATCTCCTGCGTCATCGCCTCCGCAGCCGACCGGAGCGCCGTCGCGTCCGTCGTGAGGGGCATGCGCTGGACGGCCACGGCGTCGAACGTCACGAGCGCGTAGCGGGCACCGGCCAGCCGGTCGGCGATGCCGGTGATGTCGGCCTTCGCACCGTCGAGTCGGGTCGGCGGCTTCGGGGCGCCGTTCTCGTCCGTCCCCGACGCGGTCTCGTCCGGCCAGTCCTCGGCGGCCATCGAGCTCGTCGTGTCCACGACGAAGTAGACGTCGAGGTCGCCCATCGCGGACGGCGGGCGATGGTTGCCGGGGATGGTCGGTCGGAGGGCGATGATCACGAGCACGACGACCATGGCCAGTCGGGCGATCCAGTGCCAGGCTCCTGGCCGCCGCACCCCGGCGAGGAACTGCCAGACGGCGAAGGCCGCGAGGACGGTGCCCAGCACGGCGACGGCCCAGATCGGCAGAACGGGGTTGATGGTCATCGGCGCAACCTCCAGGCGAGCAGCATGAGCGCCGCGAGGCCGCCGAACGCCGCCAGCACGAACACGAACGGCTCGTCGACCTGCACGAGCTGTTTGGCGCCCTTCAGCGTCTTCGTCTGCTCCGCCGTGATCTGCTGGACGATGCCGCCGACCGCGCCGGGGTCGGCGAGCGCGTAGTAGTCCCCGCCGGTGGACGTCACGACCTCGTCCATCTCCGCGGCGAGGTCGTCGAGGTAGTCCTTGCTGGAGACGTCGCCGGGGTTGATCCCGTACACCGTCACGTCCTGCGCCTTCGCGTACGCGCCGGCCTCCTTGAGCGTGAGGATCGGCTCGCCGGCGACGTAGTTGTCGGTCGCGAGCACGATCGAGCGCGACCGTTCCTCGCCGACCTGGTCGAACCGCATGACGCAGGACCCGAGACCGTCGCCGATGAGGGACGACCCGTTCCCGAGATCGGTGCCGTTCCAGTACTCGTAGTCGCTCTCCGGCGAGGTGAGGTCCTCGACGAGGTGGTCGAGCTGCGCTGCCACGTAGTCGTAGTCGCTCGTCAGCGGGAAGTACGTGGTCGCGGACGCGTTGAACAGGACGAGCGCGATCCGCTCACCGTCGAACCGCTGCACGAGCTTCTCGAACACCCCGACCAGCGCGGCGTCGTACTCCGTCATCGACCCGGACACGTCGAGGCAGAGCACGATGTCGCGGTTGCGCAGTTCGGGCTGGAACACCGTCGTGCTCACCACGCGGGACCCGAGGGCCGTGCCGGCGAGCAGCAACACCCCCAGCGCGGCGATCGTCGCGATGATGAGGCGCCGGTACCGCGACAGCGCACGACGGTATCCGGGGAGCGCGGTGAGCCGTTCGGAGTGCGCGACCCACAGCGGCTCGGCGTTCGCCTTCCGGCGCCGCCCGGTGCGGGCCACGAGGACGACGACGGCGACCACCGCTGCCACGGCGAGGAGCCAGACGAGCGGCATCCACCAGTAGATCAGCTCCACGTCGTCACCACCTGGCGGGCGAGCGTGGCGGCCTCGGCGACGCTGCCCGTCTCGGCCTCGCGGAACTCGACCGGGTAGTAGGCCGACACGGCACGACTGAGTGGCGCGAGTCCGGCGCGATCGAGGTCTGCGAGGGTCATGACCTGGGCGCGGACGCCGCTGGACTCGTGCGCGTACATCCGGAGGATCGCGCCGAGCCGTTGGTGGGCGCGCCGCGTACTCAGGGCGCCGTCCACGTGCTCGCGCTCGATCTCGCCGATGAGTGCGAGGTAGCGGTCGCGCAGGACGGTCGGCGACGGCTGCGGCGCCGGGCGCGGAGCGCTCCCGCGCGCGCGACGGCGCACGTGGGCGAGCATCCAGACGTACCACCCGATCACGAGCGCGATGAGCACGAGTCCGAGCACCGGCCAGAGCAGCGTGTACTGGACCGGTGCGTAGTAGCCGTTATCGCCGGGCATGTCGGTGGGCCTCGAGGAGGTGGAAGAGGACGGGGACGACGTCGTCGGCCCCGGTCACGCGCTGACCGCTGATGCCGAGTTCCTCGAGCTGGTCGAGGTGTCGGGCGGTGGCGCTGGTGACGGCCTCGGTGAACTCGCGACGGAGCGCGTCGTCCGACCGGATGAAGGCCGGCAGGGACCGCTCGTCGGCGACGTCGACCATCGCCCGACCGGTGTACTCCGCGCGCATGAGGTCGGCGTCCCCGACCGAGATCCAGAGCACCTCGTGCTGGACGTGCAGGCGACGGAGGATCTCCGACCGCTTCGGCGTGATCTCCTCGTCGTCCGAGACGATCACGAGCAGACAGCGCTGCTTGACCGACCGTGCCGCATAGCCGAGCAGCTCGTCGAGATCGCTCTGGGGCGCCGCGAGCGATGCACGCCGGTCGATGTGCTGCAGCAGGCGTTCGAGTGCCGATTCGGTGCCGGCGGGTCGGACGAGTTCCGGTGCGGCGGCGTCGCCGGCGACGAGACCGACGAGGTCGCCGTGCCGGATCGCGAGGTACCCCAGGATGCCGACCGCGAGGATGGCGACCTCGCGTTTGGTGCTCCCACCCTCGGCGAGCGCCGCGAGATCACGACCCGTGTCGACGACGAACAGCACCTGGTGTTTCCGCGTGGCGATGAAGCGCTTCACGAGTGGAGCACCGTGTCTGGCCGTCGCCTTCCAGTCGATGTCCTTGATCTCGTCGCCCGGGGTGTACTCGCGGAGGTCATCGAAGTCGAGGCTCCTCCCCTGGAACACCGAACGGTACTCGCCGTCGAGCATCCCCCGCACGCGGCGGTGGGCGTGGATGAAGAGCTTGGACTTCACCCGGTGGAGCAGCGGGGCTGACACGGGCCTACGGCGCCTGGACCGCTCCGAAGACGGCGTCGATGATCGTCTCGGGCGAGACGTCGTCGGCCGCGGCTTCGAAGTTCAGGATGATGCGGTGCCGCAGCACCTGGTGGCGGTAGCCCTTGACGTCCTCCGGGATGACGTGGTCACGCCCGGCGAGGATCGCGAGCGCCCGCGCGACGGTGCTGAACGCGATGCTGGCACGCGGGCTCGCCCCGTACTCGATGTAGCTCGCGAGCTTCGGCGGCAGGTAGTCGCTCGCATGGCGGGTCACGTAGACCGTCTGGACGATGTAGTTGAGGATCGATGCGTCGAGGTAGACCCGCTTGGCGAGGGACTGCAGGAACAGGACGTCCTCGAGGCTCACCCCCGGGCGGTCCTGGTCGGTCTCGTAGAGCCCGGAGTTCACCCGACGGACGATCTCGGCCTCCTCGCCGATCGTCGGGTAGTCGAGCACCTCCTTGAGGAGGAAGCGGTCGAGCTGCGCCTCGGGCAGGTGGTACGTGCCCTCCTGCTCGATGGGGTTCTGCGTGGCGAGCACGAAGAACGGCTTCGGCAGCGGATAGTGCGTGCCGCCGATGGAGGTCTGGCGTTCCTGCATCGCCTCGAGCATCGCGCTCTGGGTCTTCGCGCTCGACCGGTTGACCTCGTCGAGGAGCACGAAGTTCGCGTGTACGGGCCCGAGCTGGGTCTGGAACGCGCCCGTGCGGGCGTCGTAGATCTGGGTGCCGATGATGTCGCTCGGCAACAGGTCGGGGGTGCACTGGATGCGTTTGAACGAGGCGTTCACCGCTTGGGCGATCGATTCCGCCGCGGTCGTCTTCGCGAGTCCTGGGACGCTCTCGAGCAGGACGTGTCCGCCCGAGACGAGCGCCGCGAGCAGGGTGGTGCGCAGGCCCTGCTGGCCGACCACCTTCGCATCGTAGGCACCGACGATCTCGGAGAGGATGCTGCGGGCCCGCTGCAGCTCGGCTGGCGCGATGGGGGTGCTCGGCGTCACGGTCACTGGTCTCCCTGGCGAGGCTGGCGGTCCGGACGGATGACCGTCGAACGCGGATCCGCCTGGTGGAACCCGGCGGTCCGAACAGTCTACGTGTGAAGATCCGGAGCTCGGACGCCTCGGCCACCGGATGGCCACCAGGGCGTCGGCCGCCGTTCGCCCATCGTCCCCCTCGCGTCCACCGCCGCTTCCTACCGTGGATCGATGACATCTGCAGCGCACGGGAGGCACCCGGAGACCGACGGCGCGACGGCGATCGTCCCGGTCAGGGGCGGTTCGAAGGGGATCCACCGCAAGAACCTCAGGACGGTCCGCGGGAGCACCCTCATCGCGCGATCGGTCGAAGGGCTGCTGCGGTCGGGTGGCGTCTCGCGCGTGGTCGTCACGACCGATCACCCGGACCTCGCCGCCGCCGCCGTCGCCGCCGGTGCCGAGGTCATCGACCGGCCGGCCGAACTCGCCGAGGACAGCACCTCCTCCGAGGCCGCGCTCCTCCACGCGCTCGGCGTCCTCGCGGAGCGCGGAGAGCTGACCCCCGTGACGGTGTTCGCGCAGGCGACGTCGCCCTTCCTCGACGTTGAAGCACTCGACGACGCCGTCGCCCTGGTCTCCTCCGGGCGGGCGGACTCCGTCTTCGCCGCGGTGCTCGACCACGGATTCCTCTGGACGGAGAAGACGAAGGGTGCCCGAGGGATCGGTCACGACCACCGCGAGCGGCCCCGGCGACAGGACCGCGCCCCGCAGTACCGCGAGACCGGCTCGTTCTACGTCTTCGACACGGACGGCTTCCTCGAGGCCCGGCACCGCTTCTTCGGCCGGATCGCGCCGGCTGTCACCAGGTCCTTCGCCGCGCTCGACATCGACGAACCGGAGGATCTGCTCGTCGCCGAGGCGATCGCCGGACTCGCCGAACGTCAGCTGGGCATCCCGTCGGGCTCCGAGCGTTCGGAGCACCACCTCGACGTCGACGCCGTCGTCACCGACTTCGACGGGGTCCACACCGACGACCGCGCCAGCATCGACGCCGACGGGGTCGAACGGGTGAGCGTCCATCGCGGTGACGGCCTCGGCGTCCGTCTGCTGCGCGAGGCCGGGCTGCCGTTCCTGATCCTGTCGACCGAGCGGGTCCCGATCGTCGCCGCACGCGCGGCCAAGCTCGGCGTCGACGTCGTGTACGGCTCGGCCGACAAGGCGACCGCGCTCCGCGACTGGGCGACGGCGAAGGGCGTCCCACTCGACCGCATCGCGTACCTCGGCAACGACGTCAACGACATCCCGGCCCTCGAGATCGTCGGCTGGCCGGTCGTCGTCGCCGATGCGCACCCGGAGGCCCGTGCCGTCTCCCGGCTCGTCCTGGAACGCCGAGGCGGCGACGGGGCCGTCCGCGAACTCGCCGACCTCGTCCTCGCCGCACGCGCGACCCTCGACCCCCTGAAGCTGTCCACGCTGCAATCGAACGGAGCACGACCATGAGCATCCACCAGGACGCGAACGACACCACCGACCTCGACGGCCGGACGCAGCCGTCTCCCGTGCGCATCGACGGCATCCCCGTCGGCGGCGGCGCCCCCGCGTACGTCATCGGGGAGATCGGTCTCAACCACAACGGCGACGTGGAGCTCGCGAAGCGACTCATCGACGTGGCCGCCGACGCCGGCGCACAGGCCGTCAAGTTCCAGAAGCGCACGCCGGAGATCTCGACGCCGGCGCACATGCGCGACGTCCCGCGGCAGACGCCGTGGGGTGAGATGAGCTACCTCGACTACCGGTACCGGGTCGAGTTCGACCGTGAGCAGTACATCGAGATCGGCGACCACGCCACCCTGCGAGGCCTCAGCTGGTTCGCCTCCCCGTGGGACGAACCGTCGGTCGACTTCCTCGAGGACCTGGGCGTCAGCGCGCACAAGGTCGCGTCCGCCTCCGTGACCGACTCGGGCCTCCTGACCCGTCTCGCCGCGACCGGGAAGCCGATCATCCTCTCGACCGGCATGTCGACGCTCGAGCAGATCGACCGCGCAGTCGAGATCCTCCGGGGCTCGCCGCTGGTCATCCTGCACGCGACCTCCACGTACCCCTTGCCCGCCGAAGAGGCGAACCTCCGGATGATCGACAGCCTCGCCGCCCGGTACCCCGGTGTGCCCATCGGGTACTCCGGCCACGAGACCGGTCTGCAGATCTCCCTCGCCGCGGTCGCTCTCGGAGCCACGATGGTGGAACGCCACATCACGCTCGACCGTGCCATGTGGGGCTCGGACCACGCCGCGTCGCTCGAACCGCACGGCTTCTCGAACCTCGTCCGCGACATCCGGGTCATCGAGACCGCCATGGGTGACGGCGTCAAGCGCATCTTCCCCGGCGAACTCGCCCCGCTCGCGAAGCTGCGCAGGGTCGATGCCTGATCATCGGCCCCGCCGTCGGGTGATCGGGGTGGTGGACTCCGACTCCTTCGTGAAGTGGGGCGCCGCCACCCTCTCCCGCGCGACCGGCTGGGACGTCGACCTCGTCCTCATCGAGAGCGACGTGTCCGCCACCGACCGGCAGGTGGACATCGCCCTGCTCCACACGGCGTTCGAGGGGCGGACCGTCCGTCGCCTGTCACTCCGACGACTCGTCGACCTCATCCGGACCGAGCAGCCGGACGGCGTGTTCGTCTCCACGCGGGGGCCGGTCGCCGAGGTCGTCATCTCGGAACTCCTCGCGCTCGGGCGCGCCACCCGCCCGGTGCTGCTCACCGGTCTCCCCGGCATCTCCATCCCGGCGAAGTGGAAGGGGATCTTCCTCCGCGCGCAGGCAGACGTCTTCGTCCTGCACAGCCATCGCGAGGTCGCCGCCTACCGTGAACTCGCGCTGACGCACGGGGTCGAACCGGCGTTCGCGCTCGCGACCCTGCCGTTCCTGACGGACCCGGCGACCGAGTCACCGGCCGAGCCCGCCCCGCGTACCCGGGTCGTCTTCGCCGCCCAGGCCACCGTCCCGGCCGATCGCGGCGACCGTCTCCGGATCCTCTCCTGGCTGCGGACCCTCGCGAACCGGCACCGCGACCTCGACGTCGTGATCAAGGTGCGCGGCCTCGCCGGCGACCCGCAGACCCATCACGAGCACTACCCCTTCGACACCCTCCTGACCGGTCCGACACCCGACAACCTGCGGGTCGCCACCGGGTCGATGGCGGTCCACCTCGGCCACGCGGCCGGGCTCGTCACCGTGAGTTCCACCGCCGCGATCGAGGCCATCGCGGCCGGGGTCCCGGTCATCCTGCTCGACGACTTCGGTGTGGACCCGGCACTCATCAACACCGTCTTCGAGGGCAGCGGGCTGTTGGCCTCCAAGGACGACCTCATGGCCGCCCGGTTCCGGCACCCGAACCCGGACTGGCTGCAGCAGAACTACTTCCACCCCGCCCTGGAGGACGACTGGATCCAGCGGTCGGAGGAGGCGTTCGCCGCGCGCGACCTCGGGACCCTGCCGATCCGTCCTCGGGCACGACAGAGTCGCGGCGGCATGCTCCGCACCGGTTGGGAGCGCCGTCGGGCGTTCGGGCGGGCCGACACGAGCGCGCTGGGCACGGTCGCCTTCGTCATCGGGCGGCCACTGCAGATCGCTCGCCGTCTGGTCCGTCGCGCTCGTGGCGTCCAGCCGGCCGAGCGCCAACCGATCCCCTCCCGTCGGCTCGCGCCGATCGAGACGGAGACGCCGGTGCGCGCTCCGCACGGGGCTCGTCACCGCACGGCCCGCTGACGGGAGCGCCGCTCGACCGGAGACCGGTCGGGCGACGCTCCAGGCTCAGTTGGAGCCGACCGTCACCACCGGTGCGCCCGTGGAGGTGTCGTCGGCGGGCATCTCGGCGGCCAGGCGGTTGGCCTCCTGGATGAGCGTCGCGACGATCTCCGATTCCGGCACGGTCTTGATGACCTCGCCCTTGACGAAGATCTGGCCCTTGCCGTTGCCGCTCGCGACGCCGAGGTCGGCTTCGCGTGCCTCTCCGGGGCCGTTCACGACGCAGCCCATGACGGCGACGCGCAGTGGGACGCTCATCCCCTCGAGGCCGTCGGTCACGTCGTTCGCGAGCTTGTAGACGTCGACCTGCGCGCGCCCGCAGCTCGGGCAGGAGACGATCTCGAGCTTGCGCTCGCGGAGGTTCAGCGACTGCAGGATCTGCAGCCCGACCTTGATCTCCTCCGCCGGCGGCGCGGAGAGCGAGACACGGATGGTGTCGCCGATGCCCTCGGAGAGCAGGATGCCGAAGGCGGTCGCGCTCTTGATCGTGCCCTGGAAGGAGGGACCGGCCTCCGTCACGCCGAGGTGCAGCGGCCAGTCACCGCGCTCGGCGAGCAGCCGGTAGGCCTTCACCATGACGACCGGGTCGTTGTGCTTGACGGAGATCTTGAAGTCGTGGAAATCGTGCTCCTCGAAGAGGCTCGCCTCCCAGACGGCGCTTTCGACGAGCGCTTCTGGGGTCGCCTTGCCGTACTTCTGCAGCAGCCGCGGGTCGAGGGAACCGGCGTTGACACCGATGCGGAGGGAGACGCCGGCGGCCTTCGCGCGCCGGGCGATCTCGCCGACCTGGTCGTCGAACTTCCGGATGTTGCCGGGATTGACCCGGACGGCCGCGCACCCCGCGTCGATCGCGGCGTAGACGTAGGCGGGCTGGAAGTGGATGTCGGCGATCACCGGGATCTGACTCTTCTTCGCGATGATCGGCAGCACCTCGGCGTCGTCGCGGGTCGGGACGGCCACGCGGACGATGTCGCAGCCCGAGGCCGTGAGCTCGGCGATCTGCTGGAGGGTCGCGTTGATGTTGGTCGTCTGGGTCGTCGTCATCGACTGGACGCTCACCGGGGCATCGCCGCCGACGAGCACCTTGCCGACCTTGATCTGTCGCGACTTGCGCCGCGGGCTGAGCGTCTCGGGAACCGACGGAAGACCCAGATTGATAGCTACCACGAGCCTCAGCTTACGCGCGCGACGCCCCGCAGGCTCCCCGTGAGCTGAATGCCTGCTGGGACGTCGCGATCCACGGTCAACGGGCGGGCGGTGCCTCGCGATTCGCTCGCAGGACGCCGAGCCGTTCCCGGTACTCGACCTCGTCGATGTCGCCCTGGGCGAAACGCTCGGCGAGCGTCTGCTCGGCGCTCCGCGACCCGTCCTGGCGCCAGGCCCACGGCGGGCCCTGGTGGCCGTCCGGGGACGCCCCGGACCAGGCTCGGCGACGCCACCGCCGACCGACCAGCGCGACGATGAGGACGATCACGGCGATCCAGAACGCGGGGATGAGCAGCAGCCAGAGGAGGTGGAAACCCGGTCCGGGACCGCCGGGATGCATGGCGGTCGCGGCGAGCACGATCAGGGAGGTGGACATGGAGGACTCCGTTCGTCGGGCGGACGACGACCGTCGTCCGCATCACGACCCCGAGCCTCCTCCGGATGGTGGCCGAGGGCATCCGACGACGGGACGGATCACCGCACTCCCCCGGGAGTACGGCCACCCGGCGCTCAGACGCCGGGACTGACGAGCCCGGTCTCGTAGGCGATGACGACGAGCCGGACCCGGTCGCGCGCGGCGAGCTTCGACATGATGCGCGACACGTGGGTCTTCGCCGTGAGCGGGCTGAGGAACAGCGCCCCTCCGATCTCCTCGTTGGTGAGTCCGCGTCCGACGAGACCCAGCACCTCGCGTTCGCGCTCCGTGAGCCCGGCGATCACGGCGTCGTCGAGCGGCGCGGCGATCACTCCGGCGACCTGGGTGAGCAGCCGCCTCGTGACCCCGGGCGACAGCAGGGCGTCACCCGACGCGACCACGCGGACGGCCCGGATGAGCTCGGCCGGCTCGGTGTCCTTCACGAGGAAGCCGCTCGCGCCTGCCCGGATCGCCTGCGCGACGTACTCGTCGAGCTCGAAGGTGGTGACGACGATGATGCGGGTGGCCTCGAGCGCCGGATCCGCGACGATGGCCTCGGTGGCGGCCAGGCCGTCGCCTCCGGGCATCCTGATGTCCATGAGCACCACGTCCGGCCGTTCCCGACGGACGACGACGAGCGCCTCGTCCCCACCGGCCGCCTCACCGACGACCGCGATGTCGGGCTCCGCGTCGAGGAGGGCGCGGAACCCGCCGCGGATGAGGGCCTGATCGTCGGCGACGACCACGCGGATCATGCGACGCCTCGGACCGGCACCCGGGCCGTGACACGGAAGCCGCCGAGCGGACTCCGCCCGGTCTCGAGGGTGCCGCCGAGGAGCTCGGCGCGCTCGGTCATGCCGAGGAGGCCGTTGCCGTGCTCCGCGGGGCCGGGTGGGGCACCGACCCCGTCGTCCTCCACGAGCAACCGGTAGGACCCGTCGACCTCGACGAGCTCGACGGACACCCGTCCGGCCCGCGCATGCCGGAGCACGTTCGTGACGCTCTCCTGCGCGATCCGGTACAGCGCCTGCTGCACGGCCGCGCCGGGCGTGGAGACGAGGCGCAGCTCGAGTACCGCGTCGACGCCCTGGTCTCGGAGGGACTGGACGAGGACTGGTAGTGCCTCGAGATCCGGCCCCGGTCGCCTCGGCGCGCCGGTCGTGGGATCCTGGGCCGCATCGGCACCACGGAGGACGTCGAGGAGGCCACGGACCTCGTCGAGCGACGCCTTGCTCGACCCCTTGATGTTCGTCAGAGCCTCCCTGGCACGTTCGGGCTGGGTGTCCATGAGATGCAGGCCCATGCCGGCCTGGACGGTGATCTGCGCGAGCGAGTGGGCGACCACGTCGTGCAGCTCACGGGCGATGCGCACGCGCTCCTCCTGCGCGGCGGACGCCCGGCGTTCACCTTGACGCCGGCGATCCGCGTCGAGCTGTTCGCGCCGGGTGCGGAGTCCCTCGGCGAGGAGGACGGCGACGATGACGAGGGCGGTCGTGGCCCCGACACGGAAGCCCGACACCTTCCAACCGACGGCGAGCGCGACGGTCAGGGCGAGCGCCCACCCGAGTCCCAGCGACGGATAGGCCCAGCCGCGCGCGCCACGGACGATGCCGGAACCCGCGGCGAACGCCAGCGCCACGGCGGGAGGGCCCCAGGTGGGACCCGTCAGCATCGAGGCGGTCGACAGCACGGCGACCGCCGCGACCGTCGGCCCGGGCGACCGCCTGGCAGCGAGCAGGCAGAGCACGCCGGCGAGTGCCAGGAGGACTGCCGAGGAACGGGACCACCCCGAGGCACCGGCACCCGGGCCGAAGGAACCGTGGAGGGCGAGCACCGCTGTCGCGGGCACCTGGACGAGGAAGGACACCACCACCGGCGCCCAGAGGCGCCAGACGGGGCGTCCGGGTCGGCGATCGCTCGGCGTCGTCCAGGGTGCCGAACCCGTCTCGACCGATGCCATCCCTGCATGCTACTCGCGGGTCGGAGCCGCCGCGTCGCCCGCACGGAGCCTGCACCGTACTCCCCGGGGAGTACGGCCGTACCGGGATGGGACGGTCCCGCGGGCTCCGGTCGCGTCGGCCTAGCCGAAGAGGTTGACCGGCTTGACGATGTCGGCGTACACGAGGAGCGCGCTCATGCCGCCGAGGACGATCACCACGCCGAAGGTGAGCGGGATGAGCTTCGCCGCGTCCACCGGTCCCGGGTCGCGACGTCGGAAGACCTTCGCGAAGCGGCGACGGATCGCCTCCCAGAGCGCTGCTGCGACGTGCCCGCCGTCGAGGGGCAGCAAGGGGATGAGGTTGAAGACGAAGAGCGCGACGTTGAGCGACCCGAGGATGCCGAACACGGTCGCCGCCTTCGACGCGACGGGGATCTCGTCGAGGCTGACCACCTCGCCCACGACCCGTCCGACGCCCACGACACTCATCGGCCCGTTGGGGTCGCGCTCGCCGGATCCGAACGCGGCCTGCCCGACGTCGATGAGTCGCTGGGGCAGGTTCAGGATGATGTTGGCGGTCCGGGCGATCGTGTCGCCGACGGTCGGCAGGATCGTGGTGACGGGCTGCGCCACCATCTGCTGCTGCGGGGTGATGCCGACGAAGCCGACCTCATGGGTCTTCGCCGAGCCGTCGGCCTTCGTCACGATCTTGCCGGTCTCGGCGTCGACGACGTCCCGCTCGAGCAGCAACGGCGTCAGGGTGAGGTCGAGTCGCTGCTCACCGCGCGCGACCTCGAGGGCCAACGGCTTGCCCGGCGAATCCTGCACGGCCGCGGAGATCTCGGCGAACGTGGAGATCGGGGTGCCGTCGATCGAGAGGATCGTGTCGCCCGGCTTCAAGCCCGCGGCGGCCGCCGGACCCTGCGGATCCCCCGCTGCACAGCTCTGGCGGTCGCTGGTGGACGGCAACACGCACTCGTACACCGAGGTCAGCGTGCTGCTCTGCTGCGGGACGCCGAACCCCGACACGGCGATACCGATGAACAGGACGGCGAGGACGAGGTTCATGAACGGCCCGCCGAGCATGACGACGATCCGCTTCCAGACGGGCAACCGGTAGAAGGTGCGCTCCTCGTCGCCGGCGCCGATCGTGTCGGCACTCGCCTCCCGCGCGTCCTGGACCAGCGTGTCGAAGAAGCCGGTGCTGGCGTTCCGGGCGGCACCGCCGGGCTGCTTGGGCGGGAACATGCCGATCATCGAGATGTAGCCGCCGAGCGGGATCATCTTGACGCCGTACTCGGTCTCGCCCTTGCGGCGCGACCAGATGGTGCGACCGAAGCCGATCATGTACTGGGTGACCCGCACGCCGAACAGCTTCGCGGGCACGAGGTGACCGACCTCGTGCAGCCCGATGGACACGATGAGGCCCACGAGCACGATCACGATGCCGAGGAGGTAGAGGAGGACGGATTCCACGGCGTAACCCTACTCGCGCGGTCGGGTCACCGGCTGCACGCCGGCTGTACGGCCGCTCGGAAGCTTCCGACGATGGACGGGCAGGTCAGCCGATGCGCTGCTGCGCGCGAGCCCTCGCCCAGCGCTCCGCCTCCGCGAGCGCCTCCCGGGTGAGCTCGCCCTCGGGCGCCTCGTGGTCGTCGACGACCGCGCGGACGGTGTCGAGGATGCCGAGGTAGCCCAGCCGACCCGCGTGGAAGGCCGCAACGGCCTCCTCGTTCGCCGCGTTGAACACGGCCGGATAGGTGCGACCCTGCCCGCCCACGAGCTTGGCCAGCCGCACCGCCGGGAAGGCCTCGTGGTCGAGGGGCTCGAACGTCCACTGCTGGCGCGAGGTCCAATCGAGCGGGACGCCGACGCCTGGGACCCGGTTGGGCCAGTCGAGCCCGAGGGAGATGGGGAGCCGCATGTCGGGCGGGGAGGCCTGGGCGATGGTGGAACCGTCGATGAACTCGACCATCGAGTGGACGATCGACTGCGGGTGGACCGTCACCTCGATGCGGTCGTACGGGACGTCGAACAGCAGGTGCGCCTCGATCACCTCGAGACCCTTGTTGACGAGGGTCGCCGAGTTCGTCGTGACGACGAGACCCATGTCCCAGGTGGGGTGGGCGAGCGCCTCGGCCGGCGTGACGCCGGCGAGCGACGCGCGGTCCCGTCCGCGGAACGGTCCTCCCGAGGCGGTCAGGACGAGCCGTCGCACCTCCGTGGCGGTGCCGGATCGGAGGGCCTGGGCGATCGCGGAATGCTCGGAGTCCACGGGCACGATCTGGCCGGGTGTCGCGATCCGCCGGACGAGGTCGCCACCGACGATGAGCGACTCCTTGTTCGCGAGCGCGAGCGTCCTGCCCGTCTCGAGGGCCGCGAGGGTCGGGCCGAGCCCGATGGAGCCCGTGATGCCGTTCAGCACCACGTCGGCGTCGACGCTGCGGATGAGCCGCTCGGCGTCGGCCGCGCCCAGGGCCGTGTCGTCGACGTGGAAGGCGGCGGCCTGCTCGGCGAGGAGCTCGGCGTTCGAGCCGGCCGTCAGGCCGACGACCTCGAACCGGTCGCGGTCACCCCGGATGACGTCGAGTGCCTGCGTGCCGATCGAGCCGGTTGATCCGAGGATGATGACGCGTCTCACGGCGGTCAGTCTACGTCGGCGGCGGTGCGGGCCGCTCAGCCCGCGGCGGGAGCCGTGGTGCTGCTCGCGTCGAGGATGTCGATGACGAACACGATGGTGTCGTCGGCCTCGATGCCCGCCTGGCTGTTGCCGCCGCTCGGTCCGTACCCGAGGTCGGGTGGGATGACGGCGATGATCTGCGACCCGATGTGCTGGCCGGCGATGGCGCTCGAGAAGACCTTCACCACGGCGGACAGCTGGAAGTTGGTCGGTCCGTTGCCCCAGCTCTCGTCGAAGACCTCGCCGGTCCGCCAGTTCACACCCTGATAGTTGATGATGACCTCGGCGTCGGGCTGCACCACCGCTCCGTCGCCCTGCTTGAGGACCGCGACCTGGAGATCGGCCGGAGCGGGCTCCTCGGGGATGGTGACCGTGGGTCGTCCGGCGGTGTCGAGCTCGACCGCGGGCATCCCGGCGACGGGCTCCTGCGGGACGCCGTCCGCCTTGGCGTCGCTGTGCACCGTGCTGAGGACGTCGGCCACGACGACCAGCGGCTGGTCGGCCTGGACCGTGCCGTCGCTCGACCCTGCGGAACCGAACCCGTCGCCCGCCGTGACGAACGCCGCGACGCGCGATCCGACGTTCGTGCACTCGACGGCGCGGACGAGGCCCTTCAGGTACTTCTGGTCGTTGACCACGATCGCCGTCGCCGGGCTCGCACCGTAGGCGGTCTGCGCGACGATCGACCCGGTCACGGCGTTGTAGATCGACATCTCGACGAACGTCGTGTCGCCGGGATCGACCCGCTCTCCGTCGCCCTTGGCCACGATCGTGCGTTCGGTCGTGTCTGCGGCGAGGGTGCCCTTCGCGAAGGTGACCTCGGGGATCGAGCCGAAGTCGCCACTGACGCTGATCGCCTTGGACGCCTTGCCTGCGCTCGTGTCGGCGCACTCCCCCGGACTGGGAAGCGCTTGCGACTGCGACGTCGCCGAACTGCACGCGGTCAGCGACACGAGGGACGCGATGACGGCCAGAAGGCAGAGGCTCTTGCGCACAGGGGAACTTTCGGTCGTTGCTGAGGGGTCGGTCCAGTTTCACCCACCAGGCTCCATGCTGGCTGACAGCGCGCCGAACATCCGCGGTGGGCGGTCACACGTGAGTATGCCGGGTCGCGCATGCGTCGGCGGGTACAGTCGTGCGCATGGCCGATGAGGAGCAGACGCAGCGACGCGCCCAGGAACCCTCCGACCAGACCACGGTCGAACCGTCGACGGACGACACGGTGGCCACGCCCTCGAAACCCGGTGTCGTCTACTACTTCGGACGAGCCGTCCTGAACACGACGGCGAAGCTGCTCTACCGCCCCAAGATCATTGGTCGGAAGAACGTCCCGAAGCGTGGGCCGGTCATCCTGGCGAGCAACCACCTCTCGTTCATCGACAGCATCGCGATCCCGATCAGCGCGCCACGACGGGTGCAGTTCCTGGCGAAGTCCGATTACTTCACCGGACGCGGTCTGAAGGGCTGGGTCTCGCGCACCTTCTTCACCTCGATCGGCGCGGTCGGGGTCGAACGTGGCGTCGGACAGGCGGCGCAGGAGGCGCTCGACCAGGGACGCCGGATCCTCGAGAGCGGCGAGGCCTTCGCCATCTACCCCGAGGGCACCCGGTCGCTCGACGGACGGCTGTACCGCGGCAGGACCGGTGTCGCCTGGCTGGCACTCACCACGGGCGCGACGGTCGTCCCCGTGGGCCTCATCGGCACCGACGACCTCATGCCGGTGGGCACCACGATCCCGAAGTTCAAACCGGTCACGGTGATCTTCGGTGAACCCATCGACGTGAGCCACCATGGCCCGGCGACCTCAGGACGCGCCAGACGCAAGGCGACGGACGAGATCATGGCGGCGATCCACGCCCTCACCGGCCAGGAGCTCGCGAACGCCTACAACGAGTCGCCGCCCGCCGACACCGTCGAGCGCATCAAGCGCGCCTTCCGCCCGGAACGGCTCTGAGCCGCGGCGTCGGTCCACTCCTCAGGTGGTCGTCGCGACGACGATCGTCGGCTCATGACGGACCGGGAAGTTCACCGAGTTGGCGATGAAGCACAGCTCGTTCGCGCGGGCGTGCCCTGCACGCGCCGCCTCGACCATCGACGCATCGGCGACCGTGACCTGCGGACGCAGGACCACCTCCGTGAACGCACCGCTGCCCGCGCCGTCCTCGACCATGGTCCCGACGGCGTCGTCCGTGTAGGCCGTCACCACGACACCGAGGGTCACGGCGACGTGCAGGTAGGACAGGAGATGGCACTGGGCGAGGGCCGCGAGGAGCAGCTCCTCGGGGTTCCATCGACCCGGGTCGCCGCGGAACGGTTTGTCGGCCGAGCCCTCGAGGTCGTGCTTCCCGGCGGCCGTCACCGTGAGCTCCCGTGAGTAGTCCCGGTACCCGCTCGTGCCCGTCCCGAGGTCTCCGTCCCAGCGGACGCCGATGGTGTAGTCGTGGTGGCCCGTGATCATGCCACCAGTATCCCACTGGCCTCCCCACCGCGGCCCGCGTTCGCGGCCCCGCTGTCGGGAGGTCGCGCTACGCTGGAGGACTATGACTGACACGCTCGACACCACGGACCAGACGACCGCCTCCGCCCCCAGCGTGACGCAGGAGCGTCGCATCGTGACGGCCGTCCCGGGCCCGCGCTCGCAGGCGCTGCACGCCCGCCGGACCGCGGTCGTGTCCGATGGCGTGTCGAGTGTCCTCCCGGTGTACATCGAGCGCGCGCACGGCGCGATCGTCGTCGACGTCGACGGCAACCAGTTCATCGACCTCGGTGCCGGTATCGGTGTCACCACCATCGGCCACACGGAGTCCTCCGTGGTCGGCGCCGTCCAGGACCAGGCGGCCGACGTCCTGCACACCCTGTTCACGATCACCCCCTACGAGGAGTACGTGCGCGTCGCGGAGCTGCTCGCCGAGCACACCCCGGGCGACTTCGCGAAGAAGTCGGTGCTCGTGAACTCGGGCGCCGAGGCGGTCGAGAACGGCGTGAAGATCGCTCGCAAGTACACCGGTCGGCGGGCTGTCGCGGTGCTCGACCACGGCTACCACGGTCGCACCAACCTGACCATGGCGATGAACTACAAGGCCGCCCCCTACGCGACCGGCTACGGTCCGTTCGCCGGCGACGTCTACCACGCCCCCAACTCCTACCCCTACCACGACGGCCTGTCCGGAGCTGCGGCTGCGGCCCGCACCATCGCCTACCTCGAGAAGCGCATCGGTGCCACCGACCTCGCATGCCTCGTCGTCGAGCCGATCCAGGGCGAGGGCGGCTTCGTCGTCCCCGCGGAGGGCTACCTCCCCGCGCTCCAGGAGTGGTGCACGGCCAACGGCGTCGTGTTCATCGCCGACGAGATCCAGAGCGGCATGGCGCGCACCGGCGAGTACTTCGCGAGCTCGCACTTCGGCCTCGTCCCCGATCTCGTGCTGAGCGCGAAGGGCATCGCCGGCGGTCTGCCGCTCGCGGCGGTCACGGGGCGCGCCGAGATCATGGACGCCAGCCAGCCCGGCGGGCTCGGCGGCACCTTCGGCGGTAACCCCGTCGCGTGTGCCGCGTCGGTCGCGGTCTTCGAGTCGATCGAGTCCCGCGGACTCCTGGCCGAAGCGGATCGCATCGGTGCCACCCTGACGGCGGCGCTGCTCGAGCTCCAGGGCAAGTACGACATCATCGGCGACGTCCGCGGCATCGGCGCGATGATCGCGATGGAACTCGTCCAGCCGGGTACGGCCTCGACGACGAAGGAGCCCCACCCGGCCGCCGTCAGCGCCATCGCCGCAGCCGCTGCGCAGCAGGGCGTGCTCGTCCTCACCGCCGGCACCTACGGCAACGTCCTCCGCTTCCTCCCGAGCCTCGCCGTCTCCGACGAGCTCATCGCGGACGCGATGACGGTCATCGATCAGGCGCTCGCAGCACTGTGAGCACGGCGGTCCCCCAGACCTTCGGCGTCGCGGACGCGGTGGAGTTGGCCGTCGTCGAGCGCAGCGGCTTCATCGAGTCACGACACGCCGGATCGGCGATCGTCCTCGGGCCGGAGGGCGAGGTTCTCGCGAGCCTCGGAGCACCGGACGCACCGGTCTTCCCCCGCTCGTGCCTCAAGCCCTTCCAGGCGATCACGATCATGAACGCCGGAGTGTCCCTCGAGGGCGCTCAGGCCGTGCTCGCGACCGCGAGCCATGCGGGGACCCGCAAGCACGTCCAGGTCGTGCGCAGCATGCTCGGCCGGGCTCGGATCGAGGACTCGGCGTTGCAGTGCCCGGCCGATTGGCCCGGTGATCGCGCGTCCCGCGACGAGCTGGTCCGGGACGGCCTCGGCACGAGCCCCCTGTACATGAACTGCTCCGGGAAGCACGCGGCCATGCTGCTCGCCTGCGCGCAGAACGGGTGGGACCAGGCGACGTACCTCGAGCCCGACCATCCGTTGCAGCTCGCCGTCCGGGACACCGTCGAGCGCTTCACCGGCGAGAAGCCCGCCGCCAGCGGGGTCGACGGCTGCGGGGCGCCGGTCTACGCGATCTCCCTGACCGGACTCGCACGTGGCATCGGACGCGTCGTCAACTCCTCCCCCACCTCGCCGTTCGCCCTGTACCGGAACGCAGGGCTGCTCACGGCGGCGGTGCTCGCCAACGGCTGGGCACTCGATGGACCCGGTCGGGCGAACACGCTCGTCATCGAACGCCTCGGCCTGTTCGCGAAGCTCGGTGCGGAAGGCGTGATGGTCATGTCGGCACCCGGCGGCGCGACCGTCGCGCTCAAGGTCCTCGACGGCTCGCTCCGGGCCTCGACGATCATCGCCCTCCGGCTGCTCGTCTCGGTCGGAGCGCTCGATGCGGCCGCCGTCGACGCCCTCGAACCGGAACTCGACCTGGCCATCCACGGCGGAGCCGCCGTCGTCGGCCGGATCGCCGTCACCGCGGTCTGACCGCCCGGCCGACAGCCTCGGCGGCTTCGGGTCAGGAGCCGAGTAGGTCCACACGCATCGCCTCCTGTCCGGCCCGCCACCACCAGGCACGGCCGCTCGCATAGCCGAGGAGCGGCGGGAGCTCACGGCTCCTGGTCACCTGCCGGAAGTCGGCGGCGGAACAGCTGTGGACCAGCAGGTCGGCACCGGCGGTGCTCGGCGGAAGGTCTCGCCCGACGACCAACCGGCCCGACAGCCACGTCTCGGGGTCGACGAGGACGACGATCGCGGCGTCGTCCTCCAGGACGTCGCTCTCGATGCCCGCGACGCCCGCGAGCGGTGCGGACGGGAACAGGTGCGCTGCCGGTTCGATGAGCCGCACGCGTCGCTCCGTCCCGGTCGAGCGCTGCAGCATCGCCCGGACCGCTCCGGTCGCGCGCGTGACGATGACGGTCGCGCGTGCCGGGCTCGGCCGCCAGCGGTGGACCCCGGGCGCAGAGGACGGTGACGTCGGCGACGGTGGAGCGAGCGCGATCTGCACCTCCGAGTCCTGCCAGTGCGCGCGGCCGGCGGGTCGGCGTGGATCGAAGCAGGAGGCGGGTGCGCCGGCGACGAGATGATCCTGCCGATCGGCGAGGCGGAGGACCAGGGTGCTGCCCAGCTGAGCCGAGAACCGGTGGACCACACCGCCGAGCCGGGAGGCGACGAGGACGACGCTGATGCCGCGGCGTCCCCCGTCTCGAAGCAGGCCGAGCAGTGCGTCGCGGAGTGCGGCGCCGTGCTCGTCCCCGGCGGTCGCGAGGAGCGACTCCACGTCGTCGACGAGGAGGAGGGTGCGCTCGGTCGGGCGGAGCGGATCCGACAGCGCCATGACGGTGTCCCAGGCCTGCTCGGCATCCTGGCCGACGCGCTCCACGCGGAAGCGATCGCGCGCGCCGACCTCGAGCGTGTCCAGCAGGGTCGTTCGACCGGAACGTCCGGTGCCGAGCACCAGCAGCGAGCCGTCGTGCTCCGGACACCACACCGCGGGGCGTTGTGCCTGTTCCTCGGGGAGGTCCGCGAGGCCGAACACGATGCCCTCCCCGGGAGGACAGTCGACACCGGTGCGCTCCGAGCCTCCGGCACGTCCCGCCTCGATCGCAGAGACGGCGCTCAAGGCCAGGCGTGCCGGCAGGGGGTCGAGCCATGGTCGCCGAGGTGCAGGCGCGTCGCGCCAGCGCTCACGGACCGCGAGGATGTCGTCGGAGGTGGTGACCGCGGACTGGAACACGAGTCGTCGGTCGCCGTTCCAGACGATGCAGCGGCCCGGCGTTCCGGCCGGGATCGCGGCCGCATCGGGCACACCGAGGATCGCGGCGCTGTCGGGGCGCGAGGTGACCCGGAGCGAGAGGCGGAGCGTGCAGTTCGCGAGGATGGCGTCGGCGGCGACCGCCGCAGGTCGCTGACTGCAGAGGATCAGGTGCAGGCCGAGTGATCGCCCGCGGGCCGCGAGGTCGGCGAACACCTGATGGAGGTGCGGGCTCGCGTCGAGCAGCGCCTGGAACTCGTCGACGACGACGACGAGCCGTGCCGGGCGATGTTCCGGCAGGAGCACGGGGTCGAGCAGGTGCCGCGCCCCGTGTGCGGCGAGCACGCGCTCGCGGTGGCGCAGCTCGGCTCGCAGACTCGACACGACGCGGTCCGCCGCCCCCGGTTCGAGGTCGGTCACCATCCCGACCACGTGCGGCAGGGTCTCCACCGCTTGGAAGGAGGCGCCGCCCTTGCAGTCGACGAGGAGCAGGGAGAGCTCCTGCGGCGAGCACTGCGCGGCGAGAGCCGTGATCCAGGTGATGAGCAGCTCGCTCTTGCCGCTCCCGGTCGTGCCGCCGACCAGTGCATGGGGTCCGTCCGCTCCGAGGTCCAGCAGCTGCACGCCCTCGACGCCGGTGCCGATGGCGACCCGGAGCGCATCGGGCCGCCAGTCGGATCCCGCCGGCGGGCGACGGCCCCGCACCGGATGCACCTGCGCGAAGGCGACGTCGGTCGGCAGACTCGAGAGGGTCGGGGACTCCCCCGTCGTGAGTGCGGCGGCGGTGAGCGCCCCGACGACGTGTTCCGCCTCGGCTTCCGCGAGCAGGGTTGGCGACACCGGCACGGACGAGGAGGCGCCGGTACCGTCGGCGAGGACGGTCTGCCCGTCGGTATCGAGGACGAGCAGGTGTCGGCAGCGGGTGGGGATGAGCTCGACGGTGTCGGACAGGGCGACGAGCACACCGCCGATCGGCGGGCGTCCTCCCGAGCGCCCCGCGGCGGACCCGACCGCTTCCCAGCGTTCGACGACCGAGACGAGGGTCGGCTCCGCCGTTCGCCCACCGGGCATCGGGTCGGCGGGGTCCGAGACCGCACGGTGCGGGAGGCCCTCGAGGAACGCCCAGGTGCGGTCGTCGGGAGCCGCGGGCTCACCGGAGAACTGCGCTGCCTGCGGCGGGAGCTGTCGGGCGAGCTGCAGGAGGATGCTGCGGGCCACCGCGCGCGCGAACACCTTCCCACCGACGATGCCGATCCCCTCGACCGCGTCGACCACGACCGGCGCCTCGGACAGCCGTGCCGCCCACTCCCATCGGTCGTCGTCCGCCCCCGCGTCCACCCGGACGGCACTCCTCGTCTCCCCTCGCCCGACGCAGACGAGCGTGCGGCGGGCCTCCGGTACCCGCCACCTGGCACGATCGGGTCCGTCGATGACCTCGAGGAGCCGACCGGCAGGGTGGAGTGCTCGCAGTTCCTCGCGTTCCTCGGCGTGTGCTCGCGCGATGTCCTGCTCCAGCTCCAGCGCCGCAGCGTCATACGCCGCGCGCGCCCGCCGTCCGCGCCGACGTCTGGTCCAGCGTGCGTCGATGTAGCCGGCGACGGCGATCAGGGGCCCGAGCGCGGCGAAGACGAGGGTCACGGGTGAGCCGGTGATCGCGAACAGGGCGACCGACCCGACGACCGGGGCGAGACTTGCGAGGATCGGGAGCGACCCGGTGGGCGGCTCTGCCGGCGGGCTGGGGGCACGGAGGCGGGCCGGCGTCGTCGCGGGCCGGTGCGAGGTGGTCGCGGAGGGCGTCACGTCCGAAGGGCTCATGGCTCCAGTGGAGCACCCTGCGGCCCTGACCGGCTGACGGGACGGTCCGACCGGGCGCGAAGCCCGCGCGAGCAGCGGCTGTGGAGCGGGCTCAGGAGGCGGGCTGCTCCACGCTCTCGTCGACCGCCGCGATGTCGAGCACGATGACCGAGACGTTGTCGCGTCCGCCGTTGTCGAGGGCGGCACGCAGGAGGAGTTCGGCCGCGTCGACCGGCGTGGCCCCCTCGGTCAGGAAGTACCAGATCCCGTGGTCGGTGAGTTCCTTCGTGAGCCCGTCCGAGCAGACGAGCCATCGGGCACCGGTCTCGATCGGGAAGAGCTCGACGTCAGGTACGGGGTCGTCCGACGGTCCGACGGCCCGGGTGATCATGTTGCTGTTCGGGTGGAACTCCGCCTCCTCAGGGCTGATCGCTCCCGCGCGGATCAGCTCCTGGACGATCGAGTGGTCTTCGGTGACCTGAACCAGCTCGCCGTCCTGCAGCCGGTACACCCTGGAGTCGCCGATGTTGAAGACCGCGACGCGCCCCTCGCCCTCGTCGGCCGTCAGCACGACACCGGTGACGGTGGTGCCCATGCCGAGTTCGCCCTCCTCCGCGGTGTCGATCATGTCCGCGACGGCCATGCGCAGCGCGTCGACGAGGCCGTCGACGGTGAGGATCTCGGCTCCCTCGGTGGCCTTGGTCAGGCGGTGCGCGACCGCGGCACTCGCGACCTCGCCGGCGGAGTGCCCACCCATGCCGTCGGCCACGGCGAACACGGGAGGGAGCGCCACGAAGGCGTCCTCGTTCAACTCGCGTCGCTTGCCGACATCGGTCATGCCGGCCCACGCGAGTGAGACTCGACGCCCGCCGGGCAGCGTGACGATCCGTTGCCCGTGCTCGGTCACGTCTGCTCCTCTAATACGGCTGGCGGTGGCTGATGCACCCTCGACGATAGTACGGTACCGGCCGACCGCAGGACCGCCCCACCCGGCTCGGCGGATTCCGTCCGGGGATCGGCGACGACGGATCCGGACGCCGGGGTCGGTCGGTCCTGCGGATCCGCTTGCCGCGACCCGTCCACGCTGTCATGATCGACGCATGACACGAGCGAGCTCCGATGCACCGGCGAAGGCGGCGCCGCCCGACGACACCTCGAAGGCGATCATCGAGCAGCTCCAGACCGACGGACGCCGCTCCTACGCCGAGATCGGGAAGGCCGTCGGACTCAGCGAGGCCGCGGTGCGGCAACGGGTGCAGAAGCTCACGGAGTCCGGCGTCATCCAGATCGTCGCGGTGACCGACCCGATGCAGCTCGGTTTCACCCGACAGGCGATGATCGGCGTCCGGGTGACCGGTGACACCCGCGTGGTCGCGGACCGCCTGTCCGCGTTGTCGGCCGTCGACTACGTCGTCCTGACCGCCGGCTCCTTCGACCTGCTGGTCGAAGTGGTCTGCGAGGACGACGAGGAACTGATCGCGCTGCTGAACGACGAGATCCGCACCGTCGACGGTGTCTCCGGAACGGAGACCTTCGTCTACCTGCGCCTGCACAAGCAGCTCTACGACTGGGGCACCCGCTAGAGGGGATCCCCGCACCGGCGCAAGCCGTCCCCAGTATCACGTTCCGCCACCCCCGACAGAGGTACGCTCAACCCATGCCCGCGAAGCCGATCGGAGAACGGACTCCCCCGTCCGGCCCGTCGGCGTCGGGTGACACCGCCTCGGCACCCGGTCTCGCGGACACCGGGCCCACGAGAACGGGCCCGCACGCGGTCGAGGTCCCACGACGCGTCGGCCGGATGACCGGCTACAGCGCCTTCCCACAGCTGCTCTTCGGCCTGGCGGTGGTCGCCATCCTCTTCGCCACGCTCCTGTTCCAGGGCGTCGACGACAACTCCGTCCTCTTCTACATCGGGGTGATCCTGGCGTTCATCGCGACGGCGCTCGCGCCGATCGTGCCGTGGCACCAGGTGCCGCGGCTCCTCATCGCGCTCCCGATCCTCGACATCATCGCCATCGCGCTCATCCGGCAAGGCGAACCCCTGATCGGCGCGGGACTCCTCTGGGTCTTCCCGACCATCTGGATGGCGACGGCCTTCGGCCTCGCAGGTGCCGTGACCGCCATCGTGCTCGTCTGCACGTCGAGCTGGTCATCCCTCGCGATGACCCCGGGGGACATCACCATCGCCAACCTGCCGGCGCTCGTCATCCTGCCCACGGTCCTCGCGTTCGTCGCCGTCTCCACCGCGATGACCGCGAAGCGGACGGAGGCGCAGCGCGTGCTGCTGAACAAGCAGGCCGGACAGCTCGAGACCGCCCTGGGGCGTGCACAGGACCAGGAGAGCCGCCTCGCGGAGATCCTGAACGCCGTGAACTTCGGCGTCGTCCGCTTCGACCGCATCGGAGCCCGGGCGATGGTGAACCGGTTCCAGACGCGGCTGCAGGACGAGGTCGGCGAGCTGTCCGACGTCAATCCCGCACTCCCGGTGTGGGCCGAGGACGGACTGACCCTCCTCCAGCCGCAGGACAAGCCGTACATCCGTGCACGCCGTGGTGAGGAGTTCGAGAACCTCACGGTGTGGCTCGGCGCCCCCGGTACCGAGCGGATCGCCCTCGCCCTCACCTCCCGCCGCCTCTACGACCACGAGGGCGGCTACGACGGCACGGTCCTCGTCTCACGCAACGTCACGAGCGAGATCAACGCGATCCGCGCCAGGGACGACCTCGTGGCCTCCGTGTCGCACGAGCTCCGGACGCCGCTGACGTCGATCCTCGGGTACCTCGACCTCGCGCTCGACGACCCGGGGCTCCCACCGCGGGTCGCGAAGCAGCTCACGATCGCCCAGACGAACGGCGATCGACTCCTCGAACTCATCGCGGACATCCTCGCCGCCTCCCGCGACGTGAACCGGACCATGGTGCTCGAACGCTCCGAGTGCGAGCTCCGGGAGATCGTCGACCGCTCGGTCGAGTCGTTGGCGCACGTGGCCGCCGAACGGAGCATCACCATCGTGCGCCACGACGAGGAGGCCGTGCCGTTGTTCGCCGACCCGTTCCGCCTCCGGCAGGTCGTCGACAACCTGCTCTCGAACGGCATCAAGTACAACCGGGACGGCGGCGAGCTGAGCGTCGGTGTCACCGCGGAGGGCGACACCGCCTGGGTCATCGTGCGGGACACCGGCATCGGCATCTCCGAGGAGGACCAACCGAAGCTCTTCGAGCGGTTCTTCCGCTCCGACCTCGTCCGCAACTCCACGGTGCACGGCAGCGGTCTCGGCCTCGCGATCAGTCGGGACATCGTCCGTCTGCACGGCGGCGACCTCACCGTCCACAGCGTGCTCGGTGAGGGCACGACCGCGGTCGTCCGTATTCCGAGAGGCGGCACCGAATGACCTTCGACAGCCAGACCGTCGCGGTGATCAATGCGCTCGTCATCTTCGTCTGCGGCGCGACGTTCATCGTCAACACCTTCATGCGGAAGGACGACGCGAGCGGGAGGGTGTGGTCCGTGTCCTACATGGCCGGGATGTTCACCAGCTTCTCCTACGTCGTCAGCGCCCTGAGCCAGGAGGCCTGGTGGGCGATCGCCGCCGGGAACGGTGGATACGTGCTGAGCATCGCCGCCCTGTGGTCCGGCGCGCGGCTCTTCAACGGCAAATCGAGTCTGCTCTGGGTCTCACTCATCGGGACGGCGGTCACGATCGTCGCCGCGCTCGCCGCCGGCCCCTCGGGAGGCCCCTGGGCGGGCGCGCCTGCGACGTTCCTCTGCATCGCCCTCTTCGCGGGCCTCGGCGCGGCTGAGACGCTCGTCGGCGCGATGCGGGACAACCCGACCACCCGTGGTTTCACCATCGTGCTCGGCATCGCGTCGGCGTTCTTCGCGGCTCGGCTGGTCGCACTCCTCGTGGAGGGGCCGGACGGTTCGTTGTTCACGACGCTCTTCGGGACCGTGGCCGCCTCGCTGCTGCTCATCGCGCTCCTCATCGTCGCGACCGTGGTGCTCTCGGTCCTGCGGGCCGAGCGCGCCGCACCCGCCAGCCGACGGCACGGGAGCATCGTCGCGTACACGGGCGACGACGTCCTCCTCCAGGAGTCCTTCGTCCGGATCGTCGACGACTGGCTGGAACGGGCGAACTTCCATGACGAGCAGCTCGCGATCCTCCACGTCCGGCTCGACGACCTCGATGAGATGAAGACGGCGTTCGGAGCAGCGTTCAGCAGTGAGGTCGCCGAGGGGTTCATCTCCTCGGTCCGTCGGTACGGCCCGACGCTCTCCGACATCGGCGAGGACGGCGCGGGGTGTCTCCTGATCGCGACCCCCGCAACGGACGCCGACGTCGCGCTCCAGGCGGCCAAGGGCATCCAGGACGGCCTGCTCGACCACCCCGTCGAGACCACGCCGCGCCTGCGCCCGACGGCCAGCATCGGGATCGCTCTGACCGACTACCTCGGGTACGACGTCGCCGTCCTCACGCGTGCCGCCAGCGACGCCAGCCTGCGTGCCGCAGCGTCCGGCGGGAACCGCACGGTCCTCGCCTCGTCCTCGCCGACGGGCCGCTGACGGATCGGATCGAGCTAAGTCAGGCGGGCGGGGCGATCGCGATGGTCAGGGTGTCCACCGCAGTCTGCTTCGCATATTCGGCGGACGTCGGCGTCGCCTGCACCAGCAGCTCGTAGGTGATCGTCAAGGTGACGCCGGTCGCGGTGCTGTCCACCTCGGGGAGGACGAACGTCTGGCTGTAGCTGTACGGTGCCTTGATGAGGTACCCCGGTGCCACCGTCGACTGGTCGGTGAACGGGGCAGGCGACTCCAGCTGCCCCTTCGGTCCGTGGACGGTCGTGGTGAGCGTCACCCGCGAGAGATAGAGCGCCTGGAGGTCGTCGGGGTTGAGCACGCCGCTGAGCGAGAAGCTCACCGGTTTGTTGACGTCCGCGGTCCACGCGTCCATCGACAGTGTGGACCAGTAGTCGACCGTGAGGGTGGCGGAGCCCGCCGTGAGCGTGTGCTTGGCACTCCCGCTCGCGAGTTCGTTGGTGATCGCACTCACCGTCGGCCTCGGTGTCTTCGACACGCGCGGCGAGCTGGTCGGCTGCGCGCCCGGCTCCTCCCACGGAGGCGTCCCGCAGGCGCTCAGCCCGAGGACGAGCGCGGCGGCGGTCGCGGCCTGGAGGGCGTGCCTGACGTGCCGGTTCCGGACCGGGCTTGGGTGGTTCGACATGAGGCTCCTGGCGGGTGTCGGAGGGATGATCGAGTGACCCTCGAGGGTCCGTATGACCCACGAACTGGGGCCAGCGCGAATCTTGAGGAAATCCTGAGCCGACGCTATCGCATTCACGCGCGAAAGCCGCGCCCAACGCGGCAGAGTTGCAACTGCAGCGCGAACCGTTGCACTCGACCCACTCGGAACAGGACCCCTGATGTCAGAACTCGAAGCGCGACCGGACAGCTCTCGGCCCAACGCCCAGCAGCCTGACCCTCGGTACATTCAGACGCAGCCGCTTCTCGCGCCCGAACTTGAAGCGTATGCCAACGAATTCATCGACTCGGTCAACTCGCTCCCCGAGTACCGCGCGACCATCGGGTGCATCATCCCCGCCTACAACGAGGAGGAGTCGCTGCCGGCGGTGCTCGCGTCCCTCCTCGAGCAGACGCGGATGCCCGATGTGATCCACGTGGTCATCAACAACACCACGGACCGGTCGGTCGACGTCGCCGCGCCCTACGCCGGCCCGCACTCCCGGGTCGACGAGGACGGCTACGAGCAGTTCACCGAGGTGTTCATCCACGACATCGGGAAGAACCCCGACAAGAAGGTGGGCGCGCTCAACTACGGCTTCACGCTCGTCGAAGGCTACGACTACCTGCTCGGTGTCGACGGTGACACGGTCGCCGACCCGACCGCGATCGAGTCGCTCGAAGCCGAGATCGTCTCGGACAGTCGCATCGGCGGCATCTCCGCGATCTTCTCGATCGACGACGAGCCGTTCAAGAAGCAGCTCGTCCCGGCGTTCCTCATCGCCGGCCAGCGCACGCAGTTCGCCGCGTTCAACATGCAGAACATGCTCCGAGGCCGCAACATGGCCGTGCTCGGCGGGCAGTACTCGATCTTCTCCGTCCAGGCCCTGCGCGACGCCATGGAGCAGAACCACCAGTCCACCCCGTGGGTGAAGGACTCCGAGGTGGAGGACTCGCTCCTGTCGCTGCAGATCAAGAGCGCCGGCTACCTCACGAAGATCAGCGCCCGTGCCCGTGCCGACGTCGGCGGGATGACCACGGTCCGCTCCCTCGACGCCCAGCAGGTCAAGTGGAACTACGGCGCGATCGAGCTCATGTGGCCCGGCCAGCGCGGCGACACCAAGGGGCAGCCGTTCCACCCGAACCTCCGACTGCGGTGGCTCGAGAACGCGGAGATGCTCCTCAACATCGTCACGCGCATCCTCTTCGTCGTGCTGCTCGCCGGGTCGCTGTCGATCCACGCCTTCGTGTTCAGCCCCGTGTGGCTCATCCCGCCGCTGGTCGCCATCTTCCTCAACCTGCGCATCGCGCTGTCGATGAAGAAGCGGAACGCCCGCGACATCCTCTTCGCGGTCCTCATCTTCCCAGCCGAGTTCTACATGTGGATCCGCATGGGCCACTTCATCCGTGCCTGGTCGAAGTTCGCGTCGAACAAGAAGGTCGACAACTGGGCCGAGCAGGCGAAGGCAGAACGCGGCTCGGGCAACGCGCACCTCGCGCCGCTTCTGTTCGTCCTCGCCGCCATCATCGCGATCGTCGCCGCCTGGACCCAGCTCTCCCCCGTCGTCCAGTCCACGATCCTCTGGGCGGGCTGGCCGGTCCTCGGCGTCATCACCGTGCTGCAGACGCTCAGCATGTTCGGCAAGCTCATCCGTCGTCAGCGCGGCTACCGCGTGTGACGTCCCCCGACCCGGGCACGGTCGACGCCGACGAACTGCGCAGGTTGCTCCGAGAACTCTCGGGCGACCTGCGCAGTCGTCGTCGGTTCGTCCAGACCTACGTCGAGATGTGGCCCACCCGTCTGGCACGTCTGGGAGCAGCGCTCGACGCCGACGACACCGACGAGTCCAAGGTCGTCCTCCTCAGCATCCGCTCCTCCAGCGTCATGCTGGGCGTGATCGGGGTGGCCGGACTCGCGAGTGCCGGTCTCCAGGCGATCGAGCTGGGGCGACTCGAACGCGCGCGCGAGATCCACACCGCCCTCCAGGAGGTCGGCCGTCGCAGCTGCGAACGGCTGCTCGAACTCGACGCGGCAGACGCAGCGGAATCCTAAGCTCCGTCCACCAGGCGTCGTTGGTCGCCGGCGAGGCTCCGTCGCGGTCGGGACCGCGGTGGTCTCAGTCGTCGGAGGTCATGCGGTAGCCGACGCCGCGCACCGTCTCGATGAACCGCGGGGCCACGGTGCTGTCCGCGAGCTTCCGTCGCAGGTTGGCGAGATGCACCTCGATCGCACGCTTGTCGGCTTCGCTGACGTAGTAGGCCGTGATGTAGCTCTCGCCACGGAGCATGAGCGCGAGGTCCGCCTTGCTGCGCACTCGACGGCGGGACTCCATCAGTGCCTGCAACAGGTCGAACTCGCTCCGCGTGAGGTCGACCTCGGTGCCGTCGACCTCGACGATGCGGGTGGCCGAGCTGAGCTTCAGACCGCGGTGGACGAGCCACCCCTCGCCGTCGTCGGGCGCTGCGGCAGCCGGTTGCATGATGATCGGGACGACCGACTGCCCGACGGGCGCGGCATGACGCGCGACGGTCTCGTGCACGATCGTGGGGTCGGGCGACGACACCTGCTGCTGCAGCGGCGGTGCCGCGACCTGGACGACGGGAGCCGGCTCGACCGCGGTCGGAGCCGGTTGCGCCGGTGCCGCCGCGGCGACGGCCGGAGCATCACCGTTCGCGCGAGGCCGACGCAGCATCGCCTCGATGCGGGCACGGAGCTCGCGCGGACGGAAGGGCTTGGTCATGTAGTCGTCGGCGCCGGAGTCGAGGCCCTGCAGGGTGTCGATCTCGTCGCCTCGGGCGGTCAGCATGACGATGTAGGTGGAGCTGATGGCGCGGATGCGCTTGGCAGCCTCGAAGCCGTCGATACCCGGCATGCTGACGTCGAGGGTCGTGACGAGGGGGTTGTGCCTCCGCACCGCCTCGACGCCGTCCAGACCGTTCGCAGCGGACACGGTCTCGAATCCGGCCTGCTCGAGAACGGTCTCGAGCAGTTGGCGGATGTCCGCGTCGTCTTCGATGACGACCGCGGTCCGACGTTCGCTCAGCTCTTCGGTCACGATGCCCCTACCCGTTCCACCCGTCAGCGACGTGCCGGATGTAGCCGTTGCCGACTCACCACGCGCTGAATCCCTTGGCCAGTTGCACGGCCTGCTCCGGCCACCATACCCCAGCAAGGGGGCCACCGTTGCACGCTCCGTCGCTCTCGCCGGGGGCTTTCACCCAGAGGTTCGCGTCGAGGTGTTCGGCCTGCGCGGTGAGGGGCTGCTGCCCCACCGTCCGGCCGGACGGGTTGCACCATTCGCCGTTCGAGCCACTGCCGTTCCGAGAGGTGTCGATTACGTAATGGGCGCCGTCGAGGAGGCCGCTCAGTTCCTCCGCATAGGCGATCTCGTCCTCGGTCGTGTTGTAGTTGGAGACGTTGGTGGCGAAGCCCGATGCGTCGGCGACACCGGCCTCCCGGAGGAGCTCGGCCATCTCGGCGGGCGGTCGCCAGTCGGAGTGGCCGCCGTCGAGGTACACGGGGACCGATGCGTCCGCGAACTGCTCGGTCGCGGCTGCAAGTTGCCGCATCCGCGCGGTGCGGTCACCGCAGTCCGGCGCGAGCGCGACGGCATCCGGTTCGAGGATCATGGCGACGCGGTGATCCGCGACGGCGGCGACGATCTCGGCGACCCAGTCCTGGTACTCGTCGCTCGACAACCCACCGGCGGACTGGTTGCCGCAGTCCCGCTCCGGCACGCCGTAGACCGTGAAGACCGGCATGGACCCGGAGCGCTCGGCGGACCGGACGACCTCGGAGACGGTGTCCCGGACGGTTCCGATCGGGTAGCGCTCCGGCACGAGCCAGATCGCGGTCGGCTCCGCCGCGAGCCGCTCCGCCGCTGCGAGCTGTTGGGCGACGTCGCTCGGGTCGCCGTTCGAACCGCCGCTCGTCCCGGCCGTGGCGGAGCTCGTCGGTTCCTCGGTCGCGGCCGCCGGATCGGCTGCGGCGGCTCGGGCGGCAAGCGAGGACGGATCGACGTACAACTGCGCTCCGTCGAACGGGCCGGCAGCGGCGTTCGGGACGCGGCTCACGAGCGACACCGCGAGCGCACCGCCGGCGAGGAGGACGGCGACGACGCCGAGGGCGACGGCCGTCCGGGTACGTCGTCGGTCGCGGGGCGTTCTCGGCACGGATCCTCCTGCATGGTCATCCGCAATTGTGCCCGACAAAGCCTCGCCACGGTGCCGATTCGCTCGAATCCGTGCCCCGAGTGGGGGTGGGCGCGATGTCCGAGAGGCACCGACGCGTCCGGGACCGCCCAGCCGCTCGACGAGCGCGCACGCCGGACTGCACACCAGGGCCCGCTGCGCAACGTTGTCCGGATCGCCGCGGCTCCCTACCCTTGATGATCGTGGCGACGCAGGGTCGCCCGCACGGCCCGAGGAGCGCACACGTGAGCACGAAGACCATCCCCACCTCCGACGCGGCGGCTGGTGACGCCCCCGCGAAGGTCATCCCCTGGGTGCTCGGGCCGGCCCTCGTGGTCATCCTCGGTGTCGCGCTGTTCTCGATCCTGCTCCCGAAACAGGCCGAGTCCGTCTTCAACGCCATCCAGTCCGGGATCATCGGAGGCCTCGGGTGGTACTACGTCCTGCTCGTCGCCGGGTTCGTCATCGTGGCGATCGTCTTCGCCGTCTCGAAGTTCGGCGACATCAAGCTCGGCAAGGACGACGACGAACCGGAGTTCTCGCTCCTGTCCTGGTTCTCCATGCTGTTCGCCGCCGGGATGGGCATCGGGCTCGTCTTCTACGGCGTCGGTGAGCCGCTCACACACTTCCTCGAGCCGCGCCCCGGGGTCACGGGCTCCCAGCAGTCCCTGGCCCAGCAGGCCATGAGTCAGACCTATCTCCACTGGGGACTCCACGCCTGGTCGATCTACGCGGTCGTGGGTGTGGCGCTGGCGTACGCCGTGCATCGCAAGGGGCGCCCGATGTCGATCCGGTGGTCGATCGAGCCGTTGCTCGGCAAGCGCGTGCAGGGCGGCTGGGGCAATGCGATCGACGCGATCGCCGTCATCGGTACCGTGTTCGGCGTCGCGACCTCGCTCGGCCTCGGTGTGCTGCAGATCTCCGCGGGGCTCGGGTACACGGGCATCGCCGAACCGAACATCGTCACGCAGGTCATCCTCATCCTCGTGATCACCGGCGTCACGATCTTCTCCCTCGTCTCCGGCGTGCACAAGGGCATGAAGTGGATCTCGAACACCAACCTCGTCCTCGCGGCGCTGCTGCTGTTCTTCGTCCTGTTCGCCGGCCCGACGCTGTTCCTCCTCCGCGAATGGGTGCAGGCCATGGGCGCCTACCTCCAGAACGTGGTCGGGCTCACCTTCAACGTCTCCGCGTACCAGGGTGCTGCGGGCGAGGCCTGGCAGTCCTCGTGGACGACCTTCTACTGGGGCTGGTGGATGTCGTGGGCGCCCTTCGTCGGCGTCTTCATCGCCCGCATCTCGAAGGGACGCACCGTGCGGCAGTTCGTGCTCGGCGTCCTGCTCGTCCCGACCCTCGTCACCTTCCTCTGGTTCGCCGTGCTCGGCGGCACCGCCATCATGCAGTCGCTGGAGGGCCGTGACTTCAGCGGCGCCGACGGCCCGGTGGATCTCAACACCGCCCTGTTCAACATGCTCGCCGGGCTCCCCGGCGGATCGATCGCGACCGTTGGTGCCCTGCTGCTCATCCTCCTGTTCTTCGTGACCTCGGCCGACTCGGGATCGCTCGTGATGGGCATGCTCACCACCGGCGGCACGGAACCGCGGAACCGGGTGCGGATCGCGTGGGCGCTCGTGACGAGCCTCCTGGCCATCTCGCTGCTGATTGCCGGCGGTCTCGCATCGATGCAGACGGCGGCCATCATCACCGCGCTGCCCTTCAGCGTCGTGATCATCCTCATGTGCATCTCGTCGTTCAAGGCATTCGGGATCGAGGTGCGACGGGAGCAGCGGGCGAAGCGCCGCCTGTTCGCCGCAGAGCTCACCGAGAGCGTCTCAGCCGACGTGAGCGAACAGCTGTCGGATCAGGTCTCGGAGCAGGTCACGGAGCACTTCGGCACGATGACCGCCCAGCTCGACCTCCGGCAGCTCGCGTCCCCGGACGCACCGGGGTCATCGGCCGCATCCACGGAACCGCAGACGCAGGACCCGGAGCAGCGCCGCTCGAAGGACTGACCGGACGGCTCAACCGACGGGGAAGCGGTCCGAGATCCAGGCCGCTTCCTCGGCGGTCGGCGACCACGCCGAACCGGCCGCGGCGTTCGCGCGGATCTGTTGCGGAGTGGTCGCACCGCCGATGACACTCGTGAGCCCGTCCTGAGCGAGCAACCAGCCGAAGGTCGCCTCGAGCATGGAGATGCCGCGCTCGTCGCAGAAGGCCTGGTAGGCCTCGATCGCGTCCCAGGGCGCCGTGTCGAGGAGGTGCTTGCGCTGGCGCATGATGCGGCTGTCGGCCGGCCCGCCGTCGCGGGAGAACTTCCCCGTGAACAGGCCGTTGTAGAGCGGGAAGTACGGGAGGAAGCCGACGCCGGCGGCGCGCATGGCCGGGAACAGCTCGCGCTCCGCTCCCCGGACGAGCAGGCTGTACTCGTTCTGGGCCGAGATGAAGGCGGGGTGGCCGGCGGTGCGAGCCGCCCAGTCCGCCTCGGTCAGCTGCCAACCGGCGAAGTTCGAGTGGCCGGCGTAGCGGATCTTCCCCTCGTGGACGAGCTCGTCCAGGGCCGCGATCGTCTCCTCGATGGGCGTGAACGGGTCTGGGGTGTGCAGCTGGTACAGGTCGATCCAGTCGGTGCCCAGGCGGCGGAGCGAACCTTCGACCGCGAGCCGGATGTAGCGACGGGAGCCCTTGGCACCCCAGTTCGGGATCGGGCTCTCGTAGTCCACATGGCCGAACTTGGTCGCGAGCACGATCTCATCCCGCCGTCCGGCGATCGCCTGCCCGAGGAGTTGTTCGCTCAGCCCGTACTCCCGGCCGTAGATGTCGGCGGTGTCGAAGAGGGTGACTCCGGCGTCAATGGCCGCGTCGACGACGGCTCGCGTGCCGTCCAGGCTCTCGGTGACCGTGCCCTCGCGTCCGAAGTTGTTGCAGCCGATGCCGACAGCTGAGACGAGGAGGCCGCTGCGACCGAGTGGGCGATAGCTGAGATCAGACATGCATCCAGGCTAGCCCGACCGTCCTCCACAGGCACCCGTCGGCCCCCGACGCCGCGGCCAGGCCCACGTGACGCATCGCGCCGATCACGGGCTTCCTACGCTCGGTGCATGACCACACACCTCACCGTCACCGCTCCCGTACTCCCCTGCTCCGTCATCGCCGACCCGACCACCGAGGGTTTCCTCAGGATGCCGACGCCGGTGGGGCGGATCGAGCTCCGCTCCGTCGACGACGCGGTCTCAGCCGTGCGCTTCGAGCACCACGGGCGACTCCCCCTCGACGGCGTGGACGAACGCCCCACCGCGGTCCTCCTCGACGCCGCGGAGCAGATCGACGAGTACTTCCGCGGACGACGCACCGTGTTCGACCTCGCGCTCGTCACGACCGGCACGCCGTTCCAGCAGGCGGTCTGGTCGGCGCTCGGCGAGGTGCCGTTCGGCGACTCCATCGGGTACGGCGCCCTTGCAGCCGCGGCCGGTGCCCCGCAGGGCGGCAGGGCGGCCGGCCAGGCGGTCCGGGCGAACACCATCGCCCTCCTCATCCCCTGTCATCGCGTCCTCGGGACCGGGCGGATCGTGACGGGCTATTCTGGCGGAGACGGACCGGCCACCAAACGCTGGCTCCTCGACCACGAAGGGATCCCGTACCGCCGATGAGTCCAGCCTCCCCGACCATCGTCGGCACCGACGGCCTGACCCGCTGCGCCTGGGCCGGGACGGACGCGGAGTACCAGCGCTATCACGACGAGGAGTGGGGCGTACCGCTCCACGGACAGCGGCAGGTTTTCGAGAAGATCAGTCTCGAAGGGTTCCAGGCCGGGCTCTCCTGGATCACGATCCTCCGGAAGCGACCGGCTTTCCGGGAACGGTTCCACGGCTTCGACCTCGACGCCGTCGCAGCGATGACGGAGGCGGATGTCGAGAGCCTCCTCGACGACGCCCGGATCATCCGGCACCGCGGGAAGATCAACGCGGTCATCGGCAATGCCCGCACCGCGCTCGAGCTGGGCGACGACCTGGACGAGATCCTCTGGAGCTTCGCTCCCCCGCCACGGCCCGAACGGTTCGCCCAGTGGACCGAGGTCCCCGCGGTGACCCCTGAGTCCACCGCGCTCAGCGCCCACTTGCGGAAGCGCGGCTACCGGTTCGTGGGCCCGACGACGATGTACGCCCTCATGCAGTCCGGAGGGCTCGTCGACGACCATCTCGTCGGCTGCTGGCGCTCCGAGAGCGCTCCCTGATCCGGAGCGGTCAGACGACGAGGGCGAGCTCGGTCACCCGACCGTCGTCGGCACGGGCGTGGACGTCGAGCACCCATCCGGTCGACCGCGCCCAGTCGAGCAACGAATCGACATCAGGGTGGTCGACACCGGCCTCCAGCAGCGCGCGGGTGAACCGGCCCTTGCCCTGCTTGTTGAAGTGGTTGAGCGCACGACGGCGGCCATCGTCGCCGACCGTGAGCACACGCAGGTAGACGGCACCGACGCGGTCCGGCAACGGCCCGAGCGACGCGTAGCCTTCCGAGCGCAGGTCCAGCAAGACACCCGGGACGGCGTCCAGCTCGCGCGCGACCGGCACCGCCCAGTGACGTTTCAGGACGAACCCGGGGAGCCTGGAGTCGTGGGAGAGCCGATACGCCGGAATGGGATCGAGCGCGCCGACCGGGCCGAGTAACGCCGAGTGCACGACCAGGTGCTCAGCGGCGAAGCGTCGTGCGTCCGCTGAGAGCGTGGCTGCATCGAGCGCGTCGTACAGCACCCCCGTGTACCGGTCGATCGCCGGCATCGTCGAAGACGTCGCCGCCACGCGGTTGCGCTGGACCTCACCGAGCTGCTTGGGGCCGAGCTTCAGCGCCTTCACCGTCGCGGCCTCATCGGCAGCGAGCGACACCAGGGCGCCGAGGCAATCATTCCGGGACGAGGAGAGCCCTGGAAACCGCAGCAGGGCGGTGTCCAGGGCTCGTCCGTCGCCGCCGTCCCGCTTCGTCTCCGAAGGGGGAAGGAGGATCAGCACTGAATCAGGAGCTGGTCACGAGCGTGGCGTTGCCGGCCACGACGGTGACGGTGTTGTTCTCGACCGACAGGAAGCCGTCTTCAGCGTTCGCGACGATCTTCGAGCCGTCTTCGAGCGTGACACGGACCTCACCGGCGGCGAGGATGGCCAGCATCGGCTCGTGGCCGGGCAGGATACCGATCTCGCCGTCGACGGTCTTCGCGATCAGCTGGCGTGCCGGGCCGGACCACACTTCGTGGTCGGCCGCGACGACGCTCACGGTCAGAGGAGCGGAAGCCATGCTTAGCCGTTGTCCTTCTGGATCTGAGCCCACTTCTCTTCGACGTCGGTGATGGAACCGACGTTGAAGAAGGCCTGCTCGGCGACGTGGTCGAACTCACCCTTGGCGATGGCGTCGAACGACTCGATGGTGTCCTTCAGCGGGACGGTCGAGCCCTCGACACCGGTGAACTTCTTCGCCATGTAGGTGTTCTGCGAGAGGAACTGCTGGATCCGGCGCGCACGCGACACCGTGATCTTGTCTTCCTCAGAGAGCTCGTCGACACCGAGGATGGCGATGATCTCCTGCAGTTCCTTGTTCTTCTGGAGGATCTGCTTGACCGTGGTGGCGACGCGGTAGTGGTCGGCACCCAGGTAGCGGGGGTCGAGGATACGGCTCGTCGAGGTCAGCGGGTCGACGGCCGGGTACAGACCCTTCGACGCGATCTCACGGGAGAGCTCGGTCGTCGCGTCGAGGTGCGCGAAGGTGGTCGCCGGTGCCGGGTCGGTGTAGTCGTCGGCGGGGACGTAGATCGCCTGCAGCGAGGTGATCGAGTGACCACGCGTCGAGGTGATGCGCTCCTGGAGGAGACCCATCTCGTCTGCGAGGTTCGGCTGGTACCCCACGGCGGACGGCATACGACCGAGCAGGGTCGACACCTCGGAACCGGCCTGGGTGAAGCGGAAGATGTTGTCGATGAAGAGCAGCACGTCCTGCTTCTGGACGTCGCGGAAGTACTCCGCCATCGTCAGCGCGGAGAGGGCGACGCGGAGACGCGTTCCCGGCGGCTCGTCCATCTGGCCGAACACGAGGGCCGTCTTCTCGAAGACACCCGCCTCTTCCATCTCGTGGATGAGGTCGTTGCCCTCACGGGTGCGCTCACCGACGCCGGCGAACACCGACACACCACCGTGGTCCTGCGCGACGCGCTGGATCATCTCCTGGATGAGGACGGTCTTGCCGACACCGGCACCACCGAACAGACCGATCTTGCCACCGAGGACGTACGGCGTCAGGAGGTCGATGACCTTGATGCCGGTCTCGAACAGCTGCGTCTTCGATTCGAGCTGGTCGAACGACGGCGGCTGGCGGTGGATCGGCCAGCGCTCGGTGATCTCGATCTGCTCGCCGGGCTCGGCGTTGAGCACCTCGCCGATGACGTTGAAGACCTTGCCCTTGGTGACGTCGCCGACGGGCACCGAGATGGGCGAACCCGTGTCGGTGACCTCCTGGCCGCGGACGAGGCCGTCCGTCGGGTTCAGGGCGATGGCGCGCACGAGGTCGTCGCCGAGGTGCTGTGCGACCTCGAGCGTGAGGACCATCGTCTGCTCGCCGATCACGACGCTGGTCTTCAGGGCGTTGTAGATGCCCGGGATCGCGTCGTGCGGGAACTCGATGTCGACGACCGGGCCGGTGACGCGGGAGATGCGGCCGACGGCGCCGGCCTTCACCTCTGCAGCGCCCTGCTCGGCAGTTGCGGTGGGAGTCATGTTCTTCTCTTCTCTGTCTCTACAGATACGTGTGCGTGTTGCGATGACTAGGACGAGAGCGCGTCTGCGCCGCCAACGATTTCGGAAATCTGCTGGGTGATCTCGGCCTGCCTCGCGTTGTTGCGGAGGCGGGTGTAGTCGGTGATGAGCTTGTCGGCGTTGTCGCTGGCCGACTTCATCGCCTTCTGCGTCGCGGCGTGCTTCGCGGCGGAGGACTGCAACAGCGCGTTGAAGATCCGGCTCTCGATGTAGTTCGGGAGCAGTGCATCGAGCACGCTCTCGGCATCCGGCTCGAACTCGTACAGCGGCAGCACAGCGGTGTCGGTGGGCTCCTCGACGCCTTCGACGACCTCGAGCGGCAGGAGACGGACGACCTCGGGGGTCTGCGTCATCATGCTCACGAGGCGGTTGTAGACGATGTGGATCTCGTCGACGCCACCCTCGGAGGCGTCCGTGAGGAACGCCTTGAGGATGGACTCGCTGATCTCCTGCGCCGTGGCGAAGTCGGGGTTCTCCGTGTTGCCGACCCACTCCCCTGCAGCCTGCATCCGTCGGAACGTGAAGTAGGCGACGGCCTTCCGGCCCACGAGGTAGTGCGTTACGTCCTTACCCTGGCTACGCAGGAGCTCGGTCAGCTCGGCGGCCTCACGGAGGACCTGCGAGTTGAAGGCGCCGGCGAGGCCTCGGTCGGATGCGAACACGACGACCGCAGCCCGCTCAACCTTCTCCGGCTCGGTCGTGAGCACGTGGTCGACGTTGGAGTACGTCGCGACGGCGGACACGGCACGAGTGATCGCACGAGAATAGGGTCCGGATGCCGCCACCCGCGCCTGCGCCTTCTGGATGCGCGACGCGGCGATGAGCTCCATCGCCTTCGTGATCTTCTTGGTCGTCTGCGCAGACTTGATCTTCTGCGTGTAGACCCGGAGTTGAGCGCCCATGGACTAGCGGCGACCCTTCACGATCTTCTCCTGGTTGACGTCTTCAACCGGGAGCTCCTCGACCTGCTCCGAACCGAGGGCAGCGCCCTCGCCCGTCTGGAACTCGAGCTTGAACTGGTCGACAGCGGCATCGAGCTTCGAGACGGTGTCGTCGTCGAGCACGTTCGTGTCGCGCAGCGTGGTGAGGACCTCGGTGTTCCGACCCAGGTAGTCGAGCAGTTCGCGCTCGAAGCGGAGGACGTCCTCGACCGGGACGTCGTCCAGCTTGCCCTTGGTTCCGGCCCAGATCGAGACGACCTGCTCCTCGACGGGGTACGGCGAGTACTGCGGCTGCTTGAGCAGCTCGGTGAGGCGGGCGCCTCGGGCGAGCTGACGGCGGCTGGCCGCGTCGAGGTCCGAGGCGAACATCGCGAACGCCTCGAGCGAGCGGTACTGCGCGAGCTCGAGCTTCAGCGTTCCGGAGACCTTCTTGATGCTCTTCACCTGAGCGTCACCACCGACGCGCGAGACGGAGATACCGACGTCGACCGCGGGGCGCTGGTTGGAGTTGAAGAGGTCGGACTGCAGGAAGATCTGACCGTCGGTGATCGAGATCACGTTGGTCGGGATGTACGCCGAGACGTCGTTCGCCTTGGTCTCGATGATCGGCAGACCCGTCATCGAACCGGCGCCGAGTTCGTCGGACAGCTTCGCGCAACGCTCCAGCAGACGGGAGTGCAGGTAGAAGACGTCACCCGGGTAGGCCTCGCGTCCCGGCGGACGACGGAGGAGGAGGGAGACGGCACGGTAGGCCTCGGCCTGCTTCGACAGGTCGTCGAAGATGATCAGGACGTGCTTGCCCTCGTACATCCAGTGCTGGCCGATGGCCGAGCCGGTGTACGGAGCGAGGTACTTGAAGCCGGCCGGGTCGGACGCAGGCGAGGCGACGATCGTCGTGTACTCGAGCGCGCCGGCCTCTTCCAGCGCACCCTTGACGGAGGCGATGGTCGAGCCCTTCTGGCCGATGGCGACGTAGATGCAGCGGACCTGCTTGTTGACGTCGCCCGACTCCCAGTTGGCCTTCTGGTTGATGATGGTGTCGATCGCGATCGCGGTCTTGCCGGTCTGGCGGTCGCCGATGATGAGCTGGCGCTGGCCACGGCCGACGGGGATCATGGCGTCGATCGCCTTGATGCCGGTCTGGAGCGGCTCGTGAACCGACTTGCGCTGCATGACGCCGGGAGCCTGGAGCTCCAGTGCGCGGCGGCCGGTGCTGGCGATCTCGCCGAGGCCGTCGATCGGGTTGCCGAGCGTGTCGACGACACGGCCGAGGTAGCCGTCGCCGACGGGGACCGAGAGGACCTCGCCCGTGCGGGTGACGTCCATGCCTTCGACGATCTCGTCGAACTCACCGAGGACGACGACGCCGATCTCGTGCTCGTCGAGGTTCAGCGCGAGGCCGAGGGTGCCGTTCGCGAAGCGGAGGAGCTCGTTCGCCATGGCGCCCGGGAGGCCCTCGACGTGGGCGATGCCGTCAGCGGCATCGATCACGCGTCCGACCTCGGTGGCCGCGGCGGTGCCGGGCTCGTAGGCCTTGACGAAGTCCTTGAGAGCATCCCGGATCTCGTCTGGGCTGATCGTGAGTTCTGCCATCATGTTCCTTTTGGTTGTGGAACCCGGGGGTTCCGAGAGGTGCGATCCGTCAGGATCAACGTCTTGAGTTGTGGAGACCGTCGGGCCGGTCCCCGCGCTGCACGGGCCGTTATCCGGCCAGTTGCAGACGGAGGTCGTTCAGTCGGGCAGCGAGGCTGCCGTCGATGACGTCGTCCCCGAGCTGCACGCGCAGTCCACCGACGACGGCGGGGTCGATCACCTGGTTGATCTTCACCTGACGGCCGTAGGCCGTGGCGAGGTGGCGCTCGAGGCGCTGGAGCTGCGACGCCTCGATCGGTGCGGCTGCCGTGACCGTGGCGACCGCGAGGCCCTGCTGGTCGGCGACGATGCCTGATGCGTACCGGAGCAGTTCTCCGATCCGACGGTCTCTCGGCTGCTGCACGAGCTGACCGACGATGCTGACGGTCTGCGGGCTCGCCTTGCCCGCGAGGAGGGACGCCGCCAGGGCGCCCTTCGCAGCGGACGAACCGAGCTTGCTGCTGAGCGCGAGTTCGAGCTCGTGGTTGCTCGACACGAGCTTCCCGAACTCGAACAACTCGGCCTCGATGTCGCCCTGCGCACCGGCGGAGATCGAGGCGGCCCGGAGGCCGAGCTCCTCGATGCCTGCGAGCAGGTCGGCCTCGCTGGACCAGCGGCCGGAGACGACGGTCTGCAGCAGGCCGAGCGCCTGCGCGCTCAGCTGGGTGCCGAAGATCCGCTCGACGACGGTGCGCTTGGCACCGGCGTCGGCTGCGGGGTCGCTGAGCGCCGCGCTCAGGTGGCTCGAGCCGCCGATGGCCCGGCCCGCTGCGAACAGTCCGTCCGCGGTGGCCAGATCGGCCCCGGCGCCGAGGGCGGCGAGGGCCTCCTTCGACGAGGCGAGTGCTTCTCTGGTCGCGCTTCCCATTACTTGGCTGCCTTCTCCGACGCTTCGAGGTCCGCGAGGAACCGGTCGACGACCGCCGTGGCCTTCGCGTCGTCGTTCAGCGTCTCGCCGATGACGCCACTGGCGAGGTCGAGCGCGAGCGTGCCGACCTCGGCACGCAGCGACACGACGGCCGCCTGACGCTCGGCTTCGATCTGTGCCTGAGCGCTCGCGGTGACGCGAGCGGCTTCGACCGTGGCCTGCTCCTTGAGCTCGGCGAGGATCGTCTGACCCTCGACACGAGCCTGCTCGCGGATGCGGCCGGCTTCCTGACGGGCCTCGGCGAGCTGAGCGTTGTACTGCTCGAGCGCCGCTTCGGCCTGCTTCTGCGCTTCATCGGCCTTGGCGATGTTGCCCTCGATGGCCGCTGCGCGGTCGTCGAGGAGCTTCTGCACCTTGGGCAGGACCAGCTTCCAGAAGAAGCCGAGGATGATGATGAAGACGACGGCAGACCAGACGATGTCGTAGACCGCTGGGATGAGAGGGTTCGTCGGAGCGCCCTCTTCAGCAGCGATGATCACTGCATCAAACATCTTGCCTCCTTCGGAGATGTGAAAGGGGGCTTAGACGAAGATGAAGTAGGTCGCGATGCCGATGAAGGCGAGCGCCTCGGTGAAGGCGATACCGATCCACATGAGGACCTGGAGACGACCACCCAGCTCGGGCTGACGCGCGGTGCCTTCGATCGTCTTGCCGACGACGATACCCACACCGATGGCGGGGCCGATGGCTGCGAGACCGTAACCGACCGTCGCGATGTTTCCTTCAAGGGCGGCGAGAACGGTAGTTGCGTCCACGTTTGTTTCCTTCCGTTGGGTGAGACCTGGCGGGTGCCGGGCTCGATTAGTGCTCTTCTGCGACCGCGAGCTGGATGTAGACCGCGGTGAGGAGGGTGAAGACGTAGGCCTGGAGGACTGCGACCAGGAGTTCGAAGAGGGTGAAGACGAGGCCGAAGGCCAGCGTCCCGACACCCATCAGGGCGAACCATCCGCCGAGGTTCACGATGAAGAACTGCGTCGCCGCGAAGAACAGGACGAGCAGCAGGTGCCCGACGATCATGTTCATGAGGAGTCGGAGCGTCAGCGTGAGCGGGCGGATGACGAAGGTCGAGATGAGCTCGATCGGCGTGACGATGATGTACACCGGCCACGGCACCCCGGAGGGGAAGAGGGAGTTCTTGAAGAACTTGCCCGGGCTCTTCTTGATACCGGCGTAGATGAAGGTGACGTAGGACACCAGTGCGAGCACCAACGGGACACCGATGACCGAGGTACCGGCCAGGTTCAGCCCGGGGATGATGCCCGTCAGGTTCATCGCGAGGACCATGAAGAAGATGGTCGTCAGGATCGGCAGGAACCGGAGGCCGTCCTTCTTGCCGAGCAGGTCTTCCGCGATGTTGACGCGGACGAAGCCGAGCCCCATCTCGGCGAGGCTCTGCGCGCGGCCGGGGACGAGGCGCATCTTGCGCGTCGACAGCCAGAAGAACAGGAGGAGGGCGATCACCGCGATGAACCGGATCAGGATGACCCGGTTGATCGCGAAGGGCGTGCCCTCGAAGAGGATGATGTCGGGGAAGAACTCGTCGATCGACGGACCGTGGAACTCGCCATCTTCGGCGGCCATCGGTGCGATCAGGTGCACGGCGTTAGCGAACAGCACGTATCTCCAGTTTCGGGGGCGTGGAGCAGAGCTCTCGCGGCGACGAACAGGGGGGATGTCTCCTCGCCGCACGCCGAAGCGGTGCTAGTGGGAGGATTCGTTGACGAGTCTAGCAAGGAAACCCGGCCCCGACGAACCCAGGGGTGGTATTCCACGGCTATATTCCGAGCTGGGACCTCGGCTGTGCCTCGGATACCGGTTCCGGCATGCTCCCGCGCGACCTGGATGCGTCCGCAGCGTCAGCCCTGGTCGGAGTCCTGCGGCGACGCCTTCGGGAGGATGTCATCCGAGACGTAGGGCACCCGCACCTTCGCCGCCACGACGGCGTCGATCACGAGCGATCCGACGACACCGACGATGACGCTCCCGAACAGGATCGGTGCGTTGACCCACGGCTGGTCCTTCAGGATGAAGCCGAGCACGAGGAAGATGACGAACTTCACGAGCCAGCTGCCCATCACCACCCCGAACAGGATGCCGACGAAGAACTCCTGGCCGGACCAGCGGTTGGCGAAGAGGATGCTCACCGAGGTGATGCCGAGGAACACGAGCGCCATCGCGGTGCCGATGAGCGCACTCGTGAGGCCGCGGGAACCGTCGACGCTCCAGCCGACCACTCCCCCGACGACGGCGATCACGAGCGCGAGGAGCGCGCTGTACCGGAGTGCCGTGCGGAAGACCCGGTTGGCGCTCGCGTGCGAGCCGGCCTGGGCGAGAGGAGTCATGGGTGCTGGTCCTTCTTGGCGAGAGAGTCGAGGGTGTCGAGGGTGTCGCCGCTCACGGGCGCCTCGGGGTCGCGCTGCCCGGAGGCCTCGTCGAGCCGATCGTACAGCGCCGACCCGGGAGCGCCCTCCGTGCCGGCGGCCACGCGCTGCGCGAGCCGGTCGGCCCGCCTGCGGCGACCGATCGGCAGGAGCGTGAACGCCGTGCAGGTGACGACGCCCACGGAGACGAAGAGCACGGCCAGCCAGGTCGGGGCCGCGAAGAACGCCAGGCATCCGACGGAGATGACGACCGTCCAGCCGTAGAAAATGAGGACGGCGTGCACCTGGCTGTGACCGAGGTCGAGCAGCCGGTGGTGGAGGTGCATCCGGTCGGCGCTGAACGGCGACTTGCCGGCGCGGAGACGACGGAGGACGGCCAGCACGAAGTCGGCGAGCGGCACGACCAGGATGGCGAACGGCAGCAGGATCGGGATGAACGCGGGCAAGAGTTGCGTGCGGCCCAGGGCAGCCGGGTCGACCTGGCCGGTCACGGCGGCTGCGGAGGTCGCCATGAGCAGCCCCACGAGCAGCGCACCGGCATCGCCCATGAACAGTCGGGCGGGGTGCCAGTTGAGCGGGAGGAAGCCGAGGCACGCACCGACGAGGATCGCGGCGATCAGCGAAGCGAGGTTGAAGTAGTCGCTCGCCCCGGTGGAGGTCACGAGCAGCTGTGTGTAGACGAAGAACACGGTGTTCGCGATGACGGCGACACCGGCGACGAGCCCGTCGAGCCCGTCGACGAAGTTGATCGCGTTCATCACGAGCACGATGGCGAAGACCGTCATCGAGAAGGACACCCACGACGAGCCGACCGTCAGGCCACCGATGGGCAAGGAGTAGATCTGCACACCGAGCCAGGCGACGAGCCCTGCCGCCATGAACTGTGCGGCGAGCTTGATCATCCAGTCGAGGTCCCACAGGTCGTCGGCGACGCCGATCCCGACGATGAACAGGGCGGCACCGAGGATCGCCAGCACCGGCTCCGGATCGGCGAACACGAGGTCGAAGAAGGGCAGCTGCCAGGCCACGCCGAACGCGACGAGGATGCCGATGAACATCGCGACCCCACCGAGGCGCGGCGTCGGCGTCTGGTGGACGTCCCGTTCGCGGATCGGCGGGTGGAGACCGTACTTCACACCGACCCGCCGCGCGAGGTGTGCGAAGCCGAAGGTGATGCCCGCGCTCACGACGAGCACGATGAGGTACCCGGAGAACTGGTTCATGGTTCGCGCGGCTCGGGGAGCAGATCGCCCACCACGCCGCGGATCGCCTCGCGGGAGACGGCTCCATCGCGCAGGACGACGATCCGTTCGTCGGCCGTGCCGAGTCGGGTCGCGTCGATGATCGTCGACGACTGCTCGCCGCTCTCGCCGCCGTCGAGGTAGACCGAGACCGAGTCGCCGAGCATCTCGAGCGCGGCAGCGGCGGAGGTGGCGGCCGGTCGGCCGGTGAGGTTCGCCGAGGAGACCGCGAGCGGGCCCGTGTCCTGCAGGAGTTCGAGGGTCACCGGGTTCGACGGCATCCGGAGCGCGACCGTACCGGCGGTCTCGCCGAGGTCCCAGGCGAGCGACGGCTGGGCCTCGAGCACGATGGTCAGGCCGCCGGGCCAGAACGCCTCGACCAGCCGGTGCACGGCATCGGGCACGGACGCCGCCAAGGCCTCGAGCGTGTTCACACCCGAGACGAGGACGGGCGGCGGTGACTGCCGGGTCCGACCCTTCGCGTCGAGCAGGCGCTGTACCGCGGCCGGCGAGAACGCGTCGGCGGCCACCCCGTAGACCGTGTCGGTCGGGAGCACGACCAGCTCACCCCTCGCCAGGGCCGTCCGCGCCAGGCGCATCCCGGCGAGCAGCTGCGCGTGATCCTGGCAATCGAAGGTCTGCGGCATGTGGTGGGTCCTGGCTGAACGGGGCCGCCGATCGGTGATCAGTCGGCCGGATGATCGGGGTGACGACGCTCAATCATAGCCTCGGGCGTCTTCCGAGCAGTCTGGGCAGGCACAGGTAGACGGCGAGGACGAGCAGGATGCCGAGGACGGCGAGGACCTGGAAGGGCCAGGCGCCGGTCGCGACGACCACCCCGAGGAGTCCGGTGGCGAGGGTCGCGACGCTGACGACGGCGGTGGACCCGAGGTGACCGAGTCCGCCGGCGGCGAGACGCTGGTACACGTGGCTGCGATGTGCCTCGTGCAGCGGCTCCCCCCGCCGCCAGCGCGCGATGATCGTCGTCCCGGTGTCCGCGACGTACACGAGGACCGGGCCGATCAGCGCGACGAAGGAGATACCGCTGAAGGCCGCGTAGATGGCGACCGCGACGAGGGAGCCGCCGAGGAGGTAGCTGCCGACGTCGCCCAGGAACATCCGGCGCCGAGCGAGGTTCCACGGCAGGAACCCGAGGAACGCGGCCGCCACGACGAGGCCGGCTGCCGTGACGCCCGGGAGACCGGCCACGGCGCCGAGACCGGCGTAGAACCCGCCGACGACCGTGCCGTGCATCGAGGAGATGCCGTTGACGCCGTCCATGAAGTTCGCGATGTTCGTGTAAGCGACGAGTGCCAGGATCCCGAGCGGGATCCACCAGAAACTCGCGGCCATCGACACGACGAGCACCCAGGTCGCCACGAGTCCGAGCACGACCTGCAACCCGAAGCGCACCCGGACGGGGAGTCCGCGGACGTCCTCCACGGCTCCGATGGCAGCGTTCACGACCGACACGGCGGCGACGATCCAGAGCGGCAGGCTGTGGAGCAGGACCGCCGCCGTGCCGAGACCGACGGCGACCGCGACGGCGACGCCGATCCCTCCCCCGCGGATCGTCGGGGTGACGTGCATGGATCGGTGGTTCGGGGTGTCGACGACCGACCGACGGATGAGGATCGGGCGGATGGCGAGCTGGGACAGCAGGCTCACGACGAGCGCGAGCACCCCCGCCAGGATGGCAACCGTCATTGCACCAGGTGGTGGGTGCCGGCGCCCTCGTCGGCGATCGTCTCCCGCCAGACGGCGATGTCGAGCAGTGCCGGGTCGAGCGGCTGGATCCGCGTGTGCGAGACCTTCGGGTGCTTCGAGCGGTCGGCGATCTCGTCGGTGTCGATGAGGACCTCGTGCAGCTTCTCGCCGTGCCGGAGACCGGTGTACACGATCTCGACGTCCTTGCCGGACGCGGCGATCATGCGCTTGGCGACGTCGAGGATGCGGACCGGACGGCCCATGTCGAGGATGAGGACCTCGCCCGGGTCGCCGATCGCGCCGGCCTGGATGACGAGCTTCGACGCTTCGGGGATCGTCATGAAGAAGCGGGTGACGTCGGGATGCGTGACCGTGACCGGACCGCCGGCCTCGATCTGGGCGGTGAACGCCGGGATGGCGGAGCCTCTGCTGCCGATGACGTTGCCGAACCGGACCGAGAGGTACCGTGCGTCGGTCTCCTGGGCACTCATCCAGGCGGTGAGCTTCTCGGCGATGCGCTTGCTGTAGCCGAGGACGGTCGTCGGGTTCGCGGCCTTGTCGGTCGAGATGTTGACGAAGGTGCCGACGCCGACGGCCCGCGCCGCGTTCAGCACGTTCAGGGTGCCGAGGACGTTGTTCTTCCAGGCCTCGTCGGGGTACTGCTCGAGCATCGGAGCGTGCTTCAACGCTGCCGCGTGGAAGACGACGTCGGGACGGCGGTCCTCGAAGATCTCCATGAGCGACGGGAGGTCGCGGATGTCGGCGAGCACGACCTCCTTGGTGTCGAGCAGACCGTGTCCGGAGATCGAGAGCTGCGTGGTGTGGAGCCCCGTCTCGTCGCGGTCGAGCAGGACGAGCTCCGCCGGGCCGAACTGGTTGACCTGACGGGCGATCTCGGAGCCGATGGATCCGCCGGCACCGGTGACGAGCACGCGCTTGCCGGTGAGGTACCCCGCAATGCTCTCGACCTGCAGGTCGACGGTGTTGCGGCCGATGAAGTCCTCGACGTTGAGGTCGCGCAGGCTCGGCGCGCTCTCGCCCGTCCCGGGAGCCAGCATCGTGTCGATGGGCGGCACGACGAGCACCCGGAGCTTCGCTTCGTCGGCTCGCTCACTGACCTGGCGGATGAAGTCGTTGTCGACGTCCGCGATGCTGATGATGAGCGCCTGCGCCCCGGTGCGCTTGACGGCCGCCACCAGGTCGGCTCCCGTGCCGACCACGGCGACGGAGGCGATGCGGAAGTTGCGCTTCGAGGGGTCGTCGTCGATGACGCCCACCGGGAGGTAGGGGGACTGCGGGTCGCGCATGAGCCGAGGGATGATCGACATCCCGAGCGCACCGGCTCCGTAGACGAGGACGCGCTGCGCCTCGATCGGCCGGCTCCGGCTGTCGACGAAGAGTCGCTTGACGTAGCGCGTGATGCCCATGAAGACGATCGCGAACGGGAACGCGATCACCGTGGTGGACCGTGGAACCCCCCACGCGACGCCGAACACCGCGTTGACCGCGATGAGGATCGCGGTGACGATCAGCGCGACGACGATGAGCTGTTTCGCCTCGTAGAAGCTGCCGAAGCTGTGCAGGCCGTGGTAGTAGCTCCACAGGTAGGCCACGACGAGCTGGGCGACCACGGCGATGACGCACAGGAGGACCGTCCCGACGAGGGCCACGCGCTCGTACTCGAGCTCGAACCGGACGAGCTGGGCGACCACGATGGCGAGCACCCAGCACAGTGCGTCGAGGGCGGTCTTCGCGGCGAAACGAGGACCGGGCGCCTGCGTCCATCTACGGGGGGCGTCGGGGAGCGTGGAGGTCATAACGTGTCGATCCTACCGATCGCCGGCTTCGCGTTGGCTGCGCACGGACTGCGCGTCGGGGCCGGGCGCACCGCGCTCCGCGGCGAGGGCTGCGATCGAGGACCGGAGACCGTCGTCCGTCGCCGTCGGCATGCGCTCGTGCCCCAGTGCACCGAGCAGTCGGGCTCCGGAGACGCGGTAGTCCTCGGTGAGCTTCGCGAGACGCCCGGAGTTGAGCGGCACGGCGGGGACGCGATCGCCGACGGCGGCCGCCAGCCGGACGAGTGCCGGCGGCAGGGCAAGGCGACGGACCCGGCGACCGGTGACCTCGGCGATGAGGCTGACGAGGTGCCCCGTCGACACGGGCTCGTCGTCGGCGACGAGGTAGACACCCGTCGTGACGGCGGGCGTGTCGATGATGCTCGTGATCGCCCACGTGAGGTTCTGGATCGACACGAAGCTGCGCTCGTTGCGGAAGGCGTCGAGCGGGTACGGGATACCGCGGGACAGCAGGCCGAAGAGGAGGCGGAGGTTGCCCTTGTCCCCCGGCCCGTGCACCATCGTCGGACGAAGGACGATCGTCCGGCGACCGGCAGGGGGCTCGACGGCGAGCAGGAGCCGCTCGGCCGCGAGCTTCGACTTGCCATACGGGGTCACCGGGTGGGGCTCGGCGGACTCGTCGAGCACACCGTCGACCGTCGCCTCGTTCACCGCGGCGACGCTGCTCAGTTGGATGAAGGTGGTGGCGTCCGACGCCAGGAAGGCGACGTACGCGCGTTCGGCGAGGTCGGTGTTGATCCTCCGGTACACCTCGGGAGAGGCGGTGCCGTCGAGGTCGTGCGCCTTCCCGGCGAGGTTCACCACGACGTCGACGTCCGCCGGGAAGGGCTCCCCCGTCCACCCGCGCAACGAGAACGGCACGACCTCGTGGCCGGCCGCCTCGAGGACGGGGACGAGGTTCGTCCCGATGAAGCCGGTCGCACCGGTCACGAGCACCCGGCTCATCGTCCGAACCATCCCCACGTGCGGAAGTACACGAAGGCCCCCTGGATCGAATACCACATCAGCTTCCGGTTGTGATGCGAGCCCTTCGCGAAGTGGTGGTGGATCGTCGCGCCGGGGTAGTACGCGGTCCGGGACACCTGGAGGAAGCGACGGGTGAGGTCGGCGTCCTCGATGTACATGAAGATCCGCTCGTCGAAGAAGCCGACGCGGTGCAGGGTCGAGGTCCGGAGGAACATGAAGCACCCCGAGAGGTAGGGCACGTCGAACATCGTCTTGTTGTAGTCGTGCGCCGGGTTCTCGTCGATGTCGCGGTACTCGTAGCGGGCCATGCGCTTCGCGACGAGCGGCTTCAGCGGACCGGGCAGGAATCGGCGGGCGAACAGGTCGAAGACGGAGGGGTTCCGCTTCACCAGGTACTGGAGGGATCCGTCGGGGTACAGCACCTTCGGCATGACGTGCCCGACCTCGGGGTGCTCGAGCATGAACTCGTGGAGCTGCTCGATCGCCTCCGGCTCGAAGTACACGTCCGGGTTGACCACCATGTGGAACTTCGAACGCCCGAGGACCTTCGCGATCGCGAGGTTGTGGGCGGTGCCGAAGCCGGGGTTCGAGGGGTTGTGCAGGTACTCGACCCGCGGGTCGGCCGCGAGGTCGCGGAGCTCGTCCGTCGGCGAGTTGTCGACGAGGTACAGCGTCTCGACGAGCGGGCTCCCGAGGGTCGAGTCGATGGCCGCACGCAGCTTGTCGCGATCGTTCCGGTACATGACGATGCAGGCGGTCACAGGACGGTCCACGGTTCACCCTCTCCGGCGGCGGGGACGGCACCGCCGAGGCACGACGGACGTGGGCCCGACGCGCCTGGTCAGTCTACGTGCTGCCCGCGTCCGGTCCTGGGAGCCCGGGGCCGCATACTGGAGTGGTGCCAGAGCGTGTGTTCTTCTTCGACTGCGACAAGACCCTGTACGACTACGACTTCCGGAAACGCCTCCCGGCGCTCTCCCGGTTGACGGGCGTGAGCCAGTACCGGCTCGCGAAGCAGTGGTGGGTCGGCGGCCACGAGGCCGCGGCCAACATCGGCGAGTACCCGACGAGTGACGACTATCTGGCGGTGTTCGCCGAGGTCACCGGGTACCCACTGTCACTCGAGGAGTGGCGCGAGGCCCGTGCGGCGGCGATGACCCCGGTTCCCGGCGTCCTGGCCACCCTCGCCCGTGCCGCGACCCTCGGCACGGTCTCCCTGCTGTCGAACAATCCGATCCCGTTCCGGGACTCCTTCGCGCAGCTGGCTCCCGAGGCCGCAGCCCTCCTCGGCGAGAACGACCTCGTGTCCGCCGTCCTCGGAGCGGAGAAGCCCGAGCCCCGTGTCTACACCCGCGCGCTCAGCCGGTACGGCGTCGCACCCGGCCGCACCATGCTCATCGACGACTCCGCGGCGAACTGCGCGGGCGCCGAGGCCGTGGGGATGCACGCGTTCCAGCTGACGAAGGACGCCTCAGGTGCCTTCGACGTCGCAGGACTCGACGCTGCGGTCGACGCCTTCGTGGCGGCCACACCCTGACTCGGCCCACCGGCCGATGCGTCCCACCGGCCCCTGAACCGAACCATCGGTCCCTGAGCCGACCCATCGGTCCCTGAGCCGAACCATCGGTCCCTGAGCTTGTCGAAGGGCGGCGGATCCACGGCTCGGACTCGCCCTTCGACAGGCTCAGGGACCGGAAGAGGGGCCTCCGGAGCTGAGAAGCGCGGGCTCGACGCGTCAGCGGATCGCGATGGTCGTGCGGTCGCGGGTGGTGAGGTCGCGGTGGGTCGCCGCAGCGTGCCAGCCGTCGGCCGTGAGCAGCTCGCGGATGGCCTGCCCCTGGACTTCACCGTGCTCGATGATGAGCGTGCCGCCCCGGTGGAGCAGTCGCTGCGCGGTGGCGGACACCTGGCGCACCACGTCGAGACCGTCCGGTCCGCCGTACAGCGCGGCCGAGGGGTCGTGGAGACGCACTTCGGGATCGCGCGGGATCGCGTCGTCCGGGACGTACGGAGGGTTCGAGATCACGACGTCCACCGAGCCGTCGAGCTCGTGGAAGGCGTCGGCGAGGTGCTCGAAGACGACGGTGGCGTTGTCGGCACCGGACTCGGCGAAGTTCCGCCTCGCCCAGATGAACGCCTCGACCGAGTTCTCGGTCGCGTAGATCGCCGCGTTCGGGACCTCGGTCGCCATCGCCAGCGCGATCGCTCCACTGCCGGTGCCGAGGTCGACGCCGATTGGCTGAGGGATCGGAACGGCTCGGAGCGCGTCGATCGCGAACTGCACGACCGACTCGGTCTCGGGGCGCGGCACGAAGACGCCTGGTCCGACCGCGAGTTCCATCGAACGGAACGCGGCACGACCCGTGATGTGCTGCAGCGGTTCGCGCGCGGCCCGACGCTCGACCAGCTCGGCGAACACGGTGCGCTCCTCGGCATCGAGCACGCGACCGGTGATCGCCGCGGCCTGCACGGCACCACGACCGAGGCCGAGCACGTGTCCGAGGAGGAGCTCCGCGTCGACGTCGGGTGACGGCACGGCTGCGCGGGTGAGGATCTCGACGGCGTGTCGGCGCGCGAGTTCGACGGTCGCAGGGTGGCCGGCGGACGGGGTGTCTGCGGCGGCGGCGGAAGGGGTGCTGGGCATGAGCGAGGTCATCATCTGGGGCGGCCTGGTCGGGTGGGCCGCACCGAGCCTACCCCACCGCCTCGGCGCGGCGGCGGGCCGGTAACCCTCGTCGTCACACGGGACCCCGCCGATCGACCAGGTCGTAGGCTGAACCGAGCCCCGTTCGAGGAAGAGGAACACCGTGACCGGCACCGTCTACACCGACATCACCCAGGCCTACGGGCGCACCCCGCTCGTCCGCCTGAACCGCATCGCCGAGGGCGTCGGCGCGACCGTCCTGGCGAAGCTGGAGTTCTACAATCCCGGATCGAGCGTCAAGGACCGCCTGGGCATCGCGCTCGTCGACGCGGCGGAGGCCTCGGGCCAGCTGCAGCCGGGAGGGACCATCGTCGAGTCGACGAGCGGGAACACCGGCATCGCGCTCGCCCTCGTGGGAGCCGCCCGGGGCTACCGGGTCATCCTCACGATGCCGGCCTCGATGAGCAAGGAACGCCGGACCCTCCTCCGCGCCTACGGTGCCGAGCTCGTCCTCACCGATCCGACGAAGGGGATGGCGAACGCCGTGCAGGAGGCGCAGCGCATCGTCGCCGAGCACCCCGGCGCCGTCTGGGTCAGGCAGTTCGAGAACGAGGCGAACCCCGCCATCCACCGGCGGACGACCGCACCCGAGATCTGGGAGGACACCGCCGGCACGGTCGACGCGTTCGTCGCGGGCATCGGGACGGGCGGGACGATCACGGGCGTCGGCGGCTGGCTCCGCGAGCACAACCCCGACGTGCAGATCATCGCCGTGGAGCCCGCGGACTCCCCGCTGCTCAGCGAGGGTCGCGCCGGTGGACACAAGATCCAGGGCATCGGCCCGAACTTCGTGCCCGACATCCTCGACACCTCCTTGTTCAGCGAGATCATCCCGGTCGAGACCGACACGGCCTACGCGACCGCACGACGCCTCGCGACCGACGACGGCATCATCGGCGGCATGTCCTCCGGCGCCGCGGTGTGGGCAGCCCTCGAGGTCGGACGCCGTCCGGAGATGGCCGGCAAGACCATCGTCGTCATCATCCCCGACGCGGGCGAGCGCTACCTGTCGACGACGATGTACGACGACCTGCGCGACTAGGCTCGACGCATGGGAATGCTGTCGCGGGTCCGCGAGGACATCGGTGCCGCACGCGCACACGATCCGGCGGCCCGCGGCACCATCGAGATCGCGCTCAGCTACTCCGGCCTGCACGCCGTCTGGGCATACCGGCTGCACCATCGCCTGTGGCGGCGCGGCTTCCGCACCCTCGCCCGGTTCGGCTCCCAGTTCACCCGGTTCCTCACCGGGATCGAGATCCACCCGGGCGCCCGGATCGGCAGGCGGTTCTTCATCGACCACGGCATGGGCGTCGTCATCGGCGAGACGGCCGAGGTGGGCGAGGACGTCATGATCTTCCACGGCGTGACCCTCGGCGGGAAGAGCCGCGGCGTCGGCAAGCGCCACCCGACGATCGGTGACGGCGTCGCCGTCGGAGCCGGGGCGAAGATCCTCGGGCCCATCCTGATCGGTGCGGGGACCATCGTCGGCGCGAACGCCGTCGTCACCAAGGCGTGCCCACCCCGCAGCCTGCTGCTCGGTGTCCCGGCGGTCGAGCGCCCGCGCGGGAGCGGCACGCACGGTCTCGCGTTGCTCGATCCCGAGTACCACATCTGATCCGCGCGAGGTGAGGCGGTCCGTCGTCCACGCCTCCCCCGGACGACGATCTCCCGCATCCCACCCGCACCCCGTTCCTCGAGAGGTCCCAATGAGTCTCATCCGCCTGCACGACGTCACCGTCCGGTTCGAGGAGCGCCCGGTACTCCGCGACGTCTTCTTCCGGCTCGAGCCAGGCGACCGGGTCGGGCTCATCGGCCGGAACGGCTCCGGCAAGTCCACCCTCCTGAAGCTCGCGCTCGACCAGCTCCAACCGGACTCGGGCACCGTGACCATCGAGGACGGGACGCGGATCGGGTACTTCTCGCAGTTCTCGGAGCTCGACGGCAGCGCCACCATCACCGAGGTCCTCGAAGGACTCTTCGGTCACATCCACGCCATCGAGGCGGAACTCGCATCCATCGACGCCGCGATCGCCGCCGACCCGAACGACCTCGACGGGATGACGAAGCTCATCGAACGGCAGGCCGAGCTCTTCGAGGAGATGGAGCGCCAGGACGGTTGGGACTACCAGCGCCACATCGACACCGCCCTCACCACACTCGGCTTCGACGCCGCGCGCCGCGTGCTCCCCATCGACTCCCTCTCCGGCGGCTGGCGCAACCGCGCGGCGCTCGCGAAGATCCTCCTCGAGCGCCCGGACGTCCTGCTCCTCGACGAGCCGACGAACTTCCTCGACGTCGCGGGGGTCGAGTGGCTCGAATCCTGGTTCGGCTCGTTCCGCGGCGCGGCCATCGTCGTCTCGCACGACCGGACCTTCCTCGACGCCGTGGTCACCCGCATCGTCGAGGTCGAGAACTTCCACCTCCACGAGTATCCCGGCAGCTTCGACGAGTACGTCGTCCAGAAGCAGTTCCGACTCAAGAGCCTCGAGGCGCAGTTCGTCCACGAGTCCGAGCTGCTCGCCTTCGAGGCCGAGGGCATCTCGGACCGTCGCGAGGCGGCCAAGGCCGCCGGGAAGAAGGACCTCTCCTCGCAGCTGGCGAAGATCAAGAAGGCCAGGCCGCCGCGTCCGGTCGACGACATCATCACCGACATCTACGGCGGCCTGCACATCAAGGACACGCTCTGCCGGATCCAGGGGCTCACGAAGGCCTACGGCGAGCACACGCTGTTCGACGGGCTCGACCTCGAGATCGGCCGCCGCGAACGCATCGTCGTCCACGGACCGAACGGCGCGGGCAAGTCCACCTTCCTCCGGATCCTCGAGGGCGACGAACGCCCCGACGCCGGTCACGTCACCTGGACCGGCGGGGTCCGATACGCGTCCTACAACCAGATGGTCGACGAGCTAGACCTCACCGACACGGTCGCGCACGCCGTCGGCGCCATGCCCGACAGCCTCGCCTTCGCGGCGACGAAGAAGTCGGTGAACCGCTTCCTCGGCATGTTCCAGTTCTCCGACGCCGACCTCAAGCAGAAGATCGGCATGCTCTCGGGTGGGCAGCGCGCCCGCGTCGCCATGGCCCAGTGCCTGCTCTCCGGAGCTTCGGTGCTCCTCCTCGACGAGCCGACGAACCACCTGGACCTCGCGAGCACGCAGGTGATGGAACGCGCACTCGTGCACTTCCCCGGCGCCATCGTCGTGGTCAGCCACGACCGGTTCTTCGCCGACAAGGTCGCGACGAAGCGACTGCGCATCGGCTGAACGACGAAAGCGCAGTCGTGGTCGTCATCCGAGCGGGATGACGACCACGACTGCGCTCTCGAGTCCTAGTCCTGGTCGCCGATGTCGGCCAGGCGTGCCTCCTCGTCGGCGGTGATCGCCGATTCGATGATCGGCCCGAGCGCGCCGTTCATGACGCCGTCGAGATTGTACGCCTTGTACCCCGTCCGGTGGTCGGCGATGCGGTTCTCAGGGAAGTTGTAGGTGCGGATGCGCTCGGAGCGGTCCATGGTGCGGATCTGCGTCTTGCGGGCAGCGCTGTCGAGAGCGGCCTGCTCCTCCTGCTGACGCGCGAGGATGCGGGCGCGGAGCACGCGCATGCCGGCCTCACGGTTCTGCAGCTGGCTCTTCTCGTTCTGCATCGACACCACGATGCCGGTCGGCAGGTGGGTGATGCGCACCGCGGAGTCCGTGGTATTGACCGACTGACCGCCGGGGCCGCTCGACCGGTAGACGTCGATCTTCAGGTCGTTCTGGCTGATCTCGACCTCCTCCGGCTCATCGACCTCGGGGAAGACGAGGACACCCGTGGTGGAGGTGTGGATGCGGCCCTGGGACTCGGTGGCCGGCACACGCTGCACGCGGTGCACGCCGCCTTCGTACTTGAGGTGCGCCCAGACCCCCTGCGACGGGTCGGTCGCGTTCGACTTGATCGCCACCTGGACGTCCTTGTATCCACCGAGGTCGCTCTCGGTGCGTTCGAGGAGCTCGGTCTTCCACCCCTTGGACTCCGCGTAGTGCAGGTACATCCGGAGCAGGTCGGCGGCGAAGAGCGCGCTCTCGGCGCCGCCCTCGCCACCCTTGATCTCCATGATGACGTCGCGGCCGTCGTCGGGGTCGCGCGGGATGAGCAGACGGCGGAGCTTCTCCTGGTTGGTCACCAGCAGCTCTTCGATCACCGGCACCTCCTCGGCGAACGCCTCGTCCTCCTTGGCGAGTTCCCGAGCGGCGTCGAGGTCCTCCTGCGTCGCCTGCCAGGTGTGGTAGGCCGCGATGATCTTCGACAGCTCGGCGTAGCGGCGGTTGATCTTCTTCGACCGTGCGGGGTCGGCGTGGACCGCCGGGTCGGCGAGCTGATCCTGGAGATCCTTGTGCTCGGCGACGAGCGTCTCAACTGATTCGAACATCGTTCTCTTCCTTCATCACCATCATGCGGCACCGGGGGCGAAACGGGACCGACCCCACCCGTTCCCGATGCCGGTGCGGCGCGGGTACGGATGGGGTCGGTCGGGACCGCTAGCGGTGGTTGTTCTCGTGTCCGTGGCTGTGCGAGGTCGGTGCGGGCATCGACTTCTGCATCTGGACGAGGAACTCCACGTTGGACGTGGTCTCCTTCAGCTTGCCGAGGACGACCTCGAGGGCCTGCTGCTGGTCGAGGCCGGCGAGGGCACGACGCAGCTTCCAGGTGACCTTGACCTCGTCGGGGGCGAGCAGCATCTCCTCGCGGCGGGTCGAGGACGCGTTGACGTCCACGGCCGGGAAGATCCGCTTGTCGGCGAGCTGGCGCGAGAGCCGGAGCTCCGAGTTGCCGGTGCCCTTGAACTCCTCGAAGATGACCTCGTCCATCTTGGAACCGGTCTCGACGAGCGCGGTCGCGAGGATCGTGAGGGATCCGCCGTTCTCGATGTTGCGAGCGGCACCGAAGAAGCGCTTCGGCGGGTACAGCGCCGCGGCGTCGACACCACCGGAGAGGATCCGACCCGAGGCGGGTGCGGCCAGGTTGTAGGCACGACCGAGACGCGTGATCGAGTCGAGCAGCACGACGACGTCGTGGCCGAGCTCGACGAGACGCTTGGCGCGCTCGATCGCGAGTTCGGCGACCGTCGTGTGGTCCTCGGCCGGCCGGTCGAAGGTGGAGGCGATGACCTCACCCTTCACCGTGCGCTGCATGTCGGTGACCTCTTCGGGACGCTCGTCGACGAGCACGACCATGAGGTGGACCTCAGGGTTGTTGATCGAGATCGCGTTGGCGATCTGCTGCAGGACGATGGTCTTCCCGGCCTTCGGCGGGGCGACGATCAGGCCGCGCTGGCCCTTGCCGATCGGTGCGACGAGGTCGATGATGCGCTGCGTGAGCTTCGTCTGCTCCGTCTCGAGACGGAGGCGCTCCTGCGGGTACAGCGGGGTCAGCTTGCCGAACTCGACGCGTGCGCCGGCCTCGTCGACGGACAGGCCGTTGACGGAGTCGACCTTGACGATCGCGTTGTACTTCTGGCGGCTGCTGCTGTCGTTGTCGCGCGGCTGACGGATGGCCCCGACGACGGCGTCGCCCTTGCGCAGGTGGTACTTCTTCACCTGGCCGAGGGAGACGTAGACGTCGTTGGTGCCCGGGAGGTAGCCGGAGGTGCGCACGAAGGCGTAGTTGTCGAGGACGTCGAGGATGCCGGCGACCGGGATGAGGACGTCGTCCTCGGCGATCTCGGGCTCGACGTCGTCGTTCTGCACGGATCCGCGACGCTTGCGGTCGCGGTAGCGGCTGCGGCCGCCACGACCCTCGGACTCGTCGCCCGGTGCGCCCTGGTTGCCCTGACCGCCCTGGTTGCCGCGGTTCTGCCCCTGCTGCTCCTGCTTGGCGTCGGCCTTCTGGCCGGCGTCGGCGTTCTGGCCACCGGTGTTCTGGTTGCCGTTGTTCTGGCCGCCGTTGTTCTGGTTGCGGCCTCGGCCACGACCGCGGCGCCCGCCGGACGACTGGCCGTCCTGCTGCTCGCCGTCCTGGGTGTCGTCGGCGTCCGTGTTCGCGGCGTCGTCGTTCGAGTCCTGCTCGGAGGCGTTCTGTGCGGCGCGGTTCTGCTCGCCGCCGGCCTGCTCGCCGGTGCCCTGCTCAGCCGTGTTCTGCTCGGCGTCGTCGGCGTTGCGGTCGCGATCGCGTCCGCGACCACGGCGGTTGCCGCGCGAACGCCTCGGCGTCTGCTCGGGGGTCGTCTCGTCGGCGCTCGGCGACTCGGCGGTCGCGGCGGTCGCGGCGGCGTCATCGGACTGCTCGGCGGGAGCCGCGTCGGCCGGAGCGGACGGTGCCTCGGCCTCGACCGGGGCGGGTGCGGCAGCCGGCGCAGCCGGTGCCTCGACGACGGGGGCGCCGACGATCGGGGTCGCGTTCGGGGCGACGGTGGCCGTCGTGGCCCGGCGGGACTTGCGTCGCGCCGGCGGGGCCGCCTTCTCGGCACCGAAGGCCTGGTCGAGCGCGAGGTCGAGCTCGGGCAGCTTGGACTGCACCGGTGCCTCCGGCGCGACTTCGAGCGCGGAGACCGACTCGATGACGTCGGCGGTCTCGGTGACCGCGGCGTCGGTGTCGGTGTCGGTGCTGTTCTGGATGGTCTGGATGGCTTCGACCAGCTCGCCCTTGCGGAGCTTTGAGGCTCCGGCCACTCCGAGAGCGGCGGCGAGACGCTGCAGGTCGGCGACCTTGAGCGTCTTCGGGTCGGCATCCAGCGAGACGCCTGAGGCGCCTTCGTTGACGTCTGTCACGTGTGTCTTCCTTCCCTTGCGTCGAGACAGAGCTGTCTCGCGCAGGCGGCGATCGCACCGGAATCCTGTGCGGCGGGTGGGTGATGTTCACACGACGCAGAGCCTGTGCGGATAGCCCGGTGCGACGACCCGGCGGAGCGCTGCTCAGCAGGATGGAAACACGGTGGGACCCGAACAGACGCGATCAATTGGTGCGAAAGCGATGATTGTGCGGAATTGCCCCGGAAGCCGATTACGCCGAAGAGGCGGGGTGGGCCGGGTGCCCTCCCACTGTAGCACCCTTGAAGTCGACCGCGAGCATGAGCGACTGCCACGGGGTGGTGGCGTGCTCGGCGACCAGCGCGGTGGCTTCGAGGCGTCGTCCGGGATCGTCCGCGAGGACGAGGATCGACGGGCCGGCGCCGGACACGACGGCGGCGAAGCCGTGCTCACGCAGCAGCGTGATGAGGGTGTTCGTCTCGGGCATCGCGGCGGCGCGGTAGCTCTGGTGGAGCCGGTCCTCGGTGGCTGCGAGCAGGAGCTCGGGGCTCTGCGTGAGCGCGGCGACGAGGAGCGCCGAACGCGAGACGTTGAACGCCGCGTCGGCGTGTGGCACGTTGGCGGGCTGCAGGCTGCGGGCGAGTTCCGTGGACATCGTGTGCTCGGGGACGAGCACGAGCGGCGAGACCCCGCGGTGCACGATGAGCTTCTTGTGCTGCGGGCCGTCGTCCGTCGTCCACGCGATCGTCAGGCCGCCGAACAGCGCCGGAGCGACGTTGTCGGGGTGACCCTCCATCTCCGTCGCGAGCCGGAGGAGGTCGTCCGGTCCGAGCTCGACCCGACCCTCGAGGAGCCCCTTCGCCGCCATGATGCCGGAGACGATCGCGGCGCCCGAGGAACCGAGGCCGCGGCCGTGCGGGATGACGTTCCGCGCGACGACGTCGAGACCGGGGAGGTCGTGGCCGTAGGCACGCAGGGCGTGGGCGATCGCGGTGATCACGAGGTTCGACGCGTCGGTCGGCACCTCGCCGGCACCGACGCCGATGACCTCCACGAACACGCCCGGCTCCTCGCGGACCGTGACGGTCAGCTCGTCGTACAGGGCGAGCGCCAGACCGAGCGTGTCGAAGCCGGGTCCGAGGTTGGCGGTGGTCGCCGGCACCTTCACGGTGACGGTGCGTCCGATCGCAAGCGGTTCGGTGTGACTCATAGGGATGCCTGCAATCTGGTGAGAGGTCGGCGAGCGACGCGGTCGGTGGTCGTGCGGTTCGGCACCTACTCGGCTCCTTCGACCCGGAGCACGGACACGACCCGCTCGACGTGGGCGTTCGAGGCGAGCTGCTCGACGGTGGCCGCGAGGGCCGATTCGAGCGCCCGGTGGGTGCCGATGACCAGGGTAGCGGTCGACAGCGTCCCGTCCGAGGAGGCCACGGACTGCTGGAAGGTCTCGACCGAGACGCCGCCGTCGCTGAGGATCCCCGCGACCGCGGCGAGCACGCCGGGTTCGTCCGCCACCTCGAGGGTGACCTGGTATCGCGTCGTGACGCGGCCGATCTCGAGGACCGGCAGGTCGGCGTGCGTGGACTCGCCGACACCGGGGCCGCCGGCGACGTGACGACGGGCCGCCGAGACGAGGTCGCCGAGCACCGCGGAGGCGGTCTCCTTGCCACCGGCGCCGGCGCCGTAGAACATCAGGCTCCCGGCGTTCTCGGCCTCCACGAACACGGCGTTGTTGCCGCCGTGTACGGCGGCCAGTGGGTGCTCCCGACCGATGAGCGCCGGGTAGACGCGGGCGGACAGGCCCTCCTCGCCGGTGGTCTCGTCGACGATCCGCTCGGCGATCGCCAGCAGCTTGATGACGTAGCCCTCGCTGCGGGCGAGGTCGACCTGCGCCTTCGTGATGCCGGTGATGCCCTCACGGTGGACGGCCTCGACGGGGACGGTGGTGTGGAAGGCGAGACTGGCCAGGATGGTCGCCTTCTGCGCCGCGTCGTAGCCCTCGACGTCGAGGGTCGGGTCGGCCTCGAGGTACCCGAGCTCGCTCGCGACGGCTGCCGCGTCCTCCATCGTGTCGCCGAAGCGGTCCATCCGGTCGAGCATGTAGTTCGTGCTGCCGTTGACGATGCCGAGCACCCGGTTGATGCGGTCGCCTGCGAGGCTCTCCCGCAGCGGCCGGATGATCGGGATCGCCGCGGCGACGGCCGCCTCGTAGTACAGCTGGGCGCCGACCTGCTCAGCGGCGTCGAACAGTTCAGGGCCGTGCGTCGCGAGCAGCGCCTTGTTGGCGGTGACGATGTCGGCACCGGCGTTGATGGCCTGCAGGATGTGACTGCGCGCGGGCTCGATGCCGCCGATGAGTTCGATCACGATGTCGGCGCTCAGGATGAGCTGCTCGGCATCGGTCGTGTACAGCTCCTTCGGCAGGTCGACGTCGCGAGGTGCGTCGACGTCGCGCACGGCGATGCCGATGAGCTCGAGGCTCGCTCCGGCGCGGGACGCCAGTTCGTCGGCGTGCTCGAGCAGCAGACGCGCCACCTGCGAGCCCACCGATCCGGCGCCCAAGAGGGCGACCTTCAGTCCGCGGTATTCGATCATTCCGTGTCCAATCCCGCATCGCGGCTGAGGAGGTCGTGCTCGGTCTCGCCGCGCACGATGACGCGGGCCGCGCCACCCGACACGGCGACGACGGCCGGGCGACCGAGGTAGTTGTAGTTGCTCGCGAGGGACCAGCAGTAGGCCCCGGTCGCGGGGACGGCCAGGAGGTCGCCGTCGCGGACGTCCGCCGGCAGGTAGTCGGCGTTCACGACGATGTCGCCCGACTCGCAGTGCTTGCCGGCGATCCGGACAAGCGCGGGGGACGCGTCGCTCACGCGATCGGCGATCCGGACCGTGTAGTCCGCGCCGTACAACGACGGCCGGGCGTTGTCGCTCATCCCGCCGTCGACGCTGACGTAGCGGCGGACGGCCGTCTCGCCCTCGTCGTTCCAGGCGACCACGACGTCCTTGATCGTGCCGACCTCGTAGAGCGTGATGCCGGCGCCGCCGATGATCGCGCGTCCCGGTTCGAAGGCGAGCTTCGGGATCCGGACGCCGTGGAGGTCTGCCGCAGCCTGGACACCGGCGAGGATGTCCGCCGCGAGCTGCTCGATCGGCGTCGGGTCGTCGGCGCTGGTGTAGGCGATGCCGAAGCCGCCACCGAGGTTGAGCTCGGGCACGGGGCCGCCCTCGAGCAGGCGCGCGTGCACGGCGAGCAGGCGGGCGGCGGATTCGGCGAACCCGTCGGACCCGAAGATCTGCGAGCCGATGTGGCAGTGGAGTCCGAGGAAGTCGAGCGAGGCGTGGGCCCGGATGCGCGTGACGGCGTCGACGGCGTCCTCGAGCGGCAGGCCGAACTTCTGGTCCTCGTGGGCGGTCGCGAGGTACTCGTGCGTGTGGGCGTGGACGCCGCTGTTCACGCGCAGACGCACCGACTGGACCCGGCCGGCGCGCTCGGCCGCTGCGGCGACGCGGTCGATCTCGGTGAGGCTGTCGAGCACGATGGCGCCGATCCCGACGCCCACGGCTCGCTCGATCTCCGCGACCGACTTGTTGTTGCCGTGGAAGCCCAGCTGGGCCGGATCGGTTCCGGCGGCGAGTGCGACGGCGAGTTCTCCGCCGCTGCAGATGTCGATGCGGAGGCCCTCCGCCGTCATCCACCGCGCGACCTCGGCCGAGAGGAACGCCTTCCCCGCGTAGTAGACGGCGACACTCGTGCCGCGGGCGGCCGCCTCACGCTCGAACGCCTCACGCAGCGTGCGGGCGCGGGCCCGGGCGTCGTCCTCGTCGACGACGTAGAGCGGCGTGCCGAAGCGCTCCTGAAGCGTGCGGACGTCGACGCCGCCGAGCTGCAGGCGGCCGTCGGTGTCGCGGGCGGCCGATGCCGGCCACACGGCTGGATCGAGCGCGTTCGGATCGACGGGCTCGGCGAGCCAGTCGGGGGCGAGGGGGTTTCTGGCCACGGGGGTGTCCTGAGTCCTGTTGAGCGGAAAAGGAGGTTCTCGTTGGGCGAGCGGACCCGGTTTGGCCCCTGAAGCACCGATTTGTAGAGCACCGATGAAGGTGGATGCGCACGGCCCGGTGGTTGGTGATCCCGGTCGTCCGCACCCATCGCCGCTCGGTTGGAACGACTGAGGTGGAACACGGGCCGGAGGGCCCGACGGCACACCTCACCGCCCGGTCGGAGCAGTGGGTGTGTGGAAAGTCTAGCGAGACGCGCGTGCCCGTGCAGCATCGTGACGTCGGGTGGCCTGCTCCCCTCCGCCGCCGGGTGGCGGGGCGAGGTTCAGTCGCAGCTGCCGAGCGTCTGCAGCGACGCCTCGTCGAGGCGGAGCGTCGTCGAGGTCAGGGTGGCGGTCGCCGCCTCCGGCGTCACTGCGAGTCCATCGAGGTCGACCCCCTCGGGCAGGTACTGGGCGACGCAGATGCTCGGCGGGTCGCCCTGCAGGAAGCCGGTCACGAGCGCCCGCAGGTCGATGACGCCGAGGAGGCCGGTGTCGACGTTCACGGACGTCGGCATGAGGTTCACGCGGTCGGCCGTGGTGGTCGGCGCCACGGAGAAGTCGTACGGGATGGTGAACCCGAGGACGGTCGCCTCACCCGCGTACCCGATCTCGTCGTCGCCGAGGGTGAGCGTGCCCGGAAGCCCGGCCGTCTTGGCGAGGTCCGCCGCTCCGGCGGCATCGATCCTGATGGTCGCCACCACCCGACCGATGGTCTGCTGCGGGTCGAGGGGGACCCGGTCCGCGCTGACCCGGAGGTCCAGCGGGACGCCGTCGACGCTCGCGTCCGGTGCACGCAGGTCGACGTGCTCGAACGTTCCGGTGAGGTACTGGGCGATGACCGAGGCACCGCCGATCGACACGGCGACGTCCGCGTCGACGTTGTCGGGCAGACTCTGCTCGATCTGCGTCGCGACGCGCTCTTCGGCGACACCGCGCACGATCGCGTCGGCGATCAGGAACGCGCCGACGAGGACGACGAGCACCCCGACGACGATGACGATCGGAAGCCAGGGACGCCTGCGCTTACCCGACGGTTGCTGCTCACTCATGTTCCGAGGGTAGCGAACCGTCGTCGGCGGGAGGACGCCGCGAGCGCAGGACCGTTCCCGAGGAACCGTCCTGCGCTCGCGCGGATCTCCTGCTGTAGGGAAGCTACATGCGCTCCGGCGCGGAGACGCCGAGGAGCGCCAGCCCGTTGCGGATGACGGTGCCGGTCGCGTCGTTCAGCCAGAGGCGCGTGCGGTGCAGGTCGGTGACCGGCTCCTCCCCCATCGGGACGACCCGGCAGCTGTCGTACCACTTGTGGTACAGGCTCGCGGTCTCCTCCAGGTGCCGTGCGACGCGGTGCGGCTCGCGCAGCTGTGCTGCCTGCGCGACGATCCGCGGGAACTCCTGGAGGACGCCGAGGAGCGCCGACTCCGTCTCGTGGACGAGCAGCTCCGGCGCGAAGGCGCTGCGGTCGACCCCGGCCGAGGCGGCGTTGCGCGCCACCGAGTTCGTGCGGGCGTGGGCGTACTGGACGTAGAACACGGGGTTGTCGTTCGTCCGGCTGCGGAGCTGCTCCGGGTCGAGGGCCAACGGCGAATCGGCCGGGTAGCGACCGAGCGAGTACCGCAGGGCGTCCGTCCCGATCCAGGCCTGCAGGTCGTCCAGCTCGATGATGTTGCCAGCGCGCTTGGAGAGTCGGGCACCGTTCACGCTGACGAGCTGCCCGATGAGCACCTCGATGTCGCGGTCCGGGTCGTCTCCGGCCGCACCCGCGAGGGCCTTCAGCCGGTGGACGTAGCCGTGGTGGTCGGCGCCGAGCAGGTAGATCTTGTGCTGGAAGCCGCGGTCGCCCTTGTTCAGGTAGTACGCGGCGTCGGCGGCGAAGTAGGTGTAGACACCGTTGGAGCGACGGATGACGCGGTTCTTGTCGTCGCCGAAGTCCGTCGTGCGCACCCAGACGGCGCCCTCCTCGTCGAACACGTGCCCCTGCTCGCGCAACCGGTCCACGGCCTGGTCGATGAGGCTCGTGCCGTCCTCGCCCGTCGCGTGCAGGGTGCGCTCGCTGAACCAGACGTCGAAGTGGACGTTGAAGCGCTCGAGGGACGCGCGGATCTCACCGAGCTGCAGGGCGTAGGCGCGTTCCCGCGCGACCTCGCGGGCGTCAGGACGCTCGAGGAGGTCGGGGATCTCGGCCAGCACGGTCTTCGCGAGGTCGCCGATGTACGCCCCGGGATAGCCGCCCTCAGGCGTCGGCTCACCCTTGGCCGCTGCGAGGATCGAGTCCGCGAAGGTGTCCATCTGGTTGCCGGCGTCGTTGATGTAGTACTCGCTGACGAGCGTCGCGCCGGACGCGCTCAGGACGCGAGCCAGGGAGTCGCCGAGCGCGGCCCAGCGCGTGTGGCCGATGTGCAGCGGGCCGGTCGGGTTGGCCGAGACGAACTCGATGTTGATGGTCTGGCCGGCGAGGCTGTCGTTGCGGCCGAACGCGTCGCCGGCGTCGACGATCACCTTCGCGAGCGCGCCCGCGGCAGCGGCGTCGAGGCGCACGTTGATGAACCCGGGACCGGCGACCTCGACCGAGGCGACACCGTCGACCTGCACGAGCGCGTCGGCGAACTCCTGCGCAAGCTCGCGTGGGTTCGCCCCCACCCGCTTCGCGAGCTTCATCGCGATGTTGCAGGCCCAGTCGCCGTGATCGCGGTTCTTCGGACGCTCCAGCACCACGTCGTCGACCGACACCGCGACCTCGTCGGTGATGCCCGCCGCCTCGCGTCGTCGTTCGACGATCGGAACGACGATGGCGTGCAGGGCGGAGGCGAGGTCTTCAGGAGTCACGAGGAGCGATTCTACCCGGGCGCGTCGCACCGGTGACACGGCGGCCTCGGGGCGACCGTCAGGCGAGCACGACCGCCTGCGCCGGGTCGTCGGCGGGCAGGACGTCGATCAGGGCGTCGATCCGCATGTCCTCGACGGTCACGTTGCCGTGATGGTTGCTCAACCAGGCCACGTCCGCGGCGTCGCGTCCGGTGGCGATGCGGACGAGCGACTGCCGGGGAGCCAGGCCCGTCGCGTCGACCACGTGCCAGGCGCCGTCGACGAAGCCCTCGGCCACCGCGTGGAAGTCCATGGGGACGAGACCCGGGGCGTAGACCGCGGCGTACCGGGCCGGGATGTCGAGCGCCCGCAGCATCGCGATGGTCAGGTGCGCGAAGTCCCGGCACACGCCACGCCCCGCGGCGAGGGTCGACACCGCACTGTCCGACACGGTCGTGGAGCCGGAGACGTAGGAGAGGTGGCGTCCGACCCAGGCAGCCACCCATGGCAGCACCTGCAGACCGCCGGACACCGTACCGTCCTCGTGCAGGCGACGGTGCTCGAGGAGGTAGCCGAGCTCGGAACGCGCGAGCGAGAACAGCGCGTCCGACTCGCAGTACCGGCTGGGACGGAGGTAGGTCACGGTCTCCAAGGCGTCCACGGGACGCGGCACGGCCTGCCCGACGACCACCGCCTCGTAGTCGACCTGCAACCGGCCGGGCTCGGCGATGACCCGGTGGAGTCGTGTGTCGTCCGGACCCACGATCTCGGTGACCGCGCACGGGCCGTCCGAGGAGTGCACCTGCAGTCGCTCGCTCGCCAGCGGGGTGCCGCCGGCTGCAGCGATGGAGAAGATGAGGTCGGCTCGATCGTGCACCCGCAGATCGAGCGACGCGGTCAGGGTGCGCTGCATGACCTCATTGTTCCACGCGACGGGCGACGCGGAACCCGCACGCCTCCGGTACCGGCGTGGGTCCCGACTCTGGTAGCTTGGACACGTTCCGCCTTCGTAGCTCAGCGGAAGAGCGCTTCCCTCCGGAGGAAGAAGTCGCTGGTTCGAATCCAGTCGAGGGCACCATCACCATCTCGCGAGGTCCTGCTTCGCATCGCTCCGACTCCGGGACGCGGGGGCCATGCATCGACCCGATCCCCTCCCGCAGCCGACGGTCCGCTTCATGCGCTGGGCCAGCGCCGCTGAGCTCGACCTCGCCGGCACGGCGGCCCGGCTGGACGCGTCCGCCCGTGACCGCCTCGACACCTCGTCCGCGACCGCGGGCCGTCGGTTCCTGTTCGGTCGCGCACTGCTCGTGCGCACCGTCGCGGAGACGATCGGCACCGACCCCGAGCAGATCGGGGTCACGGCGGTCTGCCCGGACTGCGGTCTCGCTCACGGACGACCACGGGTGCGCTTCGGAGACCGGACCGTCCACGTGAGCGTCTCCCACACCGCCGACGCCTCCGCGGTAGCGGTGTCGATCGAGCACCCCGTCGGTGTCGACGTCGAACGGCTCGACGCGGCCCGGTTCGCCGGCGTCGAGGACGTCGCTCTCACCCCCGCGGAACGGGAGCAGTGGCAGCGGCTCCCGGACCGACGACGCCTCCGGGCGCTCGCCGAGCGCTGGACGGCGAAGGAGGCCGTGACGAAGGCCCTCGGTACGGGCCTCGCGACCGATCCCGCGACGATCGACCTCGGGCGGGATGCCGCACCACTCGTCACCGCGACCGCGGGCCACCGATTCGTCATCGACCACCCGGAGCCCGCGCCGGGATTCGTCGTCGCGACGGCCCTCCTGCTCCCCTGACCCGGTTCAGCCGACGGGGAAGGGCGGGAGCGCCTCCTGGAAGAGCCACGCGTCGAGGAGCGGCTCGACCGGTGCCGGTGCATGTCGATCGACCGTCCGGATGAAGTCGTCCGTCGACACGCTCGAGTGCCGGAAGGACGCCACCCAGTCACGCAGGAGGTCGAAGAACGCCTCGTCGCCGAGCAGTCGGCGCACGGCGTGCAGGGCGATCGCGCCCCGCTTGTAGACCCGGTCGTCGAACATGTCCGCAGGTCCCGGGTCGCCGACGACGAGGTCCTGCGGTGCCCGTCGGAGCGCTGCGTAGTGCGCCCGGGCACAGGCGTCGGCGCTCTCGGCCCCCGACTCCTCCGACCACAGCCACTCGGCGTAGCAGGCGAAGCCCTCGTGCAACCAGATGTCCCGCCAGGCGGCGATCGTCAGGCTGTTCCCGAACCACTGGTGGGCGAGCTCGTGCGCGATCAACCGCTCCGAACCGCTGACGCCGTCGACGTGGTTGCGGCCGAACACGCTCATCCCCTGCGCCTCGAGGGGGATCTCCAGCACGTCGTCGGTGACGACGACGCCGTAGCTGCCGAAGGGGTAGGGGCCGAAGGCGCGCTCGAAGCACGCCAGCATGTCGACCTGGTCGGCGAAGTCGTGTCGGAACCGCGCGGTGAGGTCGCGCGGCAGGTGTGCGACGACCGGCACCGTGCTCGTCGCGACCCGAGCGCTGACGGCGAGCCGCTGGTACCGGCCGATCTGCACCGTCGCGAGGTAGGCGGCCATCGGTTCAGGCTGCTCGTAGACCCACGTGGTCCGGCTCGCGCGGGCAACGCGCGACACCAGCTCCCCGGGGGCGACGACCGTGTACGCCGACGACGCCGTGACACTGATCCGGTAGGACGACTTGTCCGAGGGGTGGTCGTTGCAGGGGAACCAACTCGATGCGCCGCACGGCTGGGACGCCACGATGACGCCGTCCTCGAGTTCCTCCCAGCCGATCTCGCCCCAGGGGCTGCGCACGGGACGGGGCGCACCCGAGTACCGGACGAGCACGGAGAACTCGGCGCCGTCCGCGATGGTGTTCCGGGGCGTCAGCGTGAGCTTGCCCGAGCTGTGCGTCCGCTTCGCCTCGACCCCGTCGACCTGGACACGGGTGACGCGCAGCGCGGCGAGGTCGAGCGAGAACCGCGTGAGCTCCTCCGTCGCGACGGCGGTGAGCCGAGCCGTCCCGGACAGGGCGTTGCGGTCGACGTCGTAGTCGAGCTCGAGCTCGTACCGTACGACGCGGTAGCCACGATTCCCGCTGGAGGGCGTGTAGGGGTCGCCTGCGCTCCGCAGACGGGCGAGAGCCTCCCCCATCAGGACGCGACCTGGGGCTCCCGGTACTCCGCCGTCGTCACCTCGCGCCACGGGCCGATCGGGTTGCCGCTCCACCGGGTGCCCGCCGGGACGCGTTCTCCGCGCATGACGAGCGAGGCCGGTCCGACCGTCGCGTCGTCGTCGATCCGCGCTCCGGGGAGGATGACGCTGTGCGGCCCGAGCGTGGCGCCCGATGCGAGTTCGACCTGATCCATACTCATGATTCGATCATGGAACAGGTGCGTTTGCACAACGCAGCCCCGGTTGACCGTCGCGCCGTCGCCGAGTCGGACGAGGTCCGCCTCCGGCAGCCAGTAGCTCTCGCACCAGACCCCACGACCGATGCGGGCACCGAGCGAGCGCAACCACCAGGTGAGGGCTGGGGTGCCGGTGGCGGGTGCCGCGAACCAGGGTGCCGCGACCATCTCGACGAAGGTGTCGGACACCTCGTTGCGCCAGATGAACGAGGACCAGAGCGGGTGCTCCCCCGTGCGGATCGGGCCGACGATGACCCACTTGGCGACGGTCGTGATCCCGGCCGCGACCGCGCCGGCGGCCAGGAGCACGGCACCGCTGACGGCGATCGCGACACCGAGACCCCAGGTGTCGGCGAACCAGGCGAGGGCGAGGAGCACCAGGAGCGCGATGCCCGTCGTCACCATGACGGGGACGATGCGGCAGAGCTCCCACAGCGCGCGGGCGATCCGGAGCCGGAGCGGCGGGTCGTAGGTGCGGTCGAGATCGGCGTCGGACACCTGCCGCCGGAGCCGCATCGGTGGGCTCCCGAGCCAGGACGAGCCGGACTTGGCCTTCCGCGGTGCGGCCGACAGCACGGCGACGAGGCCGTTCTTGGGGACGTGCATGCCGGGGCCCGCCATGCCGGAGTTGCCGAGGAAGGCGCGCTTGCCGACGGACGCACCGGCGATCCGCATCCACCCGCCACCGAGCTCGTAGGAGGCCACCATCGTGTCGTCCGCGAGGAACGCACCGTCGCCGACGGTCGTCATCCGCGGGAGGAGGAGCACCGTCGACGCCTCCACGTTGCGCCCGACCTTCGCCCCGAGCAGGCGGAGCCAGACGGGCGTGAAGAGGCTCGCGTACAGGGGGAAGAGGAGGGTGCGCGCGGCGTCCAGGAGCCGCTCCGTGGCCCACACCTGCCAACCGACCCGACTGCGCACCGGGAAGTAGCCCTCGCTGAGACCGAGGCCGAGCAGCCGGACCAGGCCGATCGTGCTGATCGCCAGGACGACGAACCACACGAGGGTGGCGACGGGCACCCAGAGGAGCGCGCGCCAGGAGAACTCGAGCAGACTGGTCGCGCCCGACGCCCCGGCCGCCACGACCGCCGCCGCCAGCACGAAGGCGAGGAACGGCAGCACCGACAGCAGCGCCGATCCCGCGCCGTACGCGAACAGCCAGCGTCGGCGACGCGGGGGTCGTTCGGTCGGCCACACCGGCTTCGCCTTGCCGACGCGGACGGCGGGCGACCCTGACCACAGGTGTCCGGAGGGGACGCGGCCGAAAACGGACGATCCTGGAGCGATCTCCGCACGCTTGCCGATCCGGGTGCCGGCGAGCAGGGTACTGCGAGCGCCGACCGTGCTCTCGGCGCCGATGTGGACGTGGCCCAGTCGGAGCGTGTCGCCGTCGACCCAGTAGCCGCGGAGGTCGACCTCGGGCTCGATCGACGCGCGCGCCCCGACGGTGAGGAACCCGGAGACCGGCGGCACGCTGTGGAGGTCCGCGTCGGCACCGATCTTCGCGCCGAGCGCCCTGGCGTAGCTCGAGATCCAGGGGGCTCCGGCGAGACTCACCGCGCCGACCGTGTCGGCGACGCGTTCGGCGAGCCAGAGTCGCACATGGACCGAGCCGCCGCGCGGGTAGTCGCCCGGGCGGACGCCGACGAGGAGGAGCTTCGCCGCGATCACGGAGATCGCCATGCGTCCGATCGGGGTGATGACCACGAGGAAGCCGAGGGCGATCCACCACCACGAGACCATGGGGAGGTACGGGACATCCGCGACGAGGCCGAGGACCCGACTGCCGGCGAGCAGGTACACGAGCCACCGGAGTCCGACGAGGATGAGGAGCGGGACACCCAGGAGGGTCTGTGCCCACTGGGTCGCGAGCGGCGTCGGGAGCACGGGGTCCGCGACGGCCGCTCGGCTGCGACGCTCGGGGCGTCGGCCGTCGAGTTCGGCGGCCATCGCGCCGAGTCGGGGGTGGCCGTAGATGTCGGCGACCGTGAACTCGGCATCGCGGGTGCGGATGAGCGAGACGAGCTGCGCGGCCGCCAGGCTCCCGCCGCCCAGGCTGAAGAAGTTGTCGCTCTCGGCCGTGACCCGGACCCCGAGGACGGCCGTCCACTGCTCGGCGAGCCACGCGGCGGTGCCCGACAGGGTCGAGGCGTCCTCCCCGTCGGCGGCGTCGAGCGGCCACGGCAGCGCGGCCCGGTCGACCTTGCCGGAGGTGCGGGTGGGCAGCTCGCCGACGACCGCGAGGAGCGGGACGAGCGGTGCCGGGAGCTGCTCACGGAGGGTGTCGAGCGCCCGCTCGACGGAGAACCCGTCGCGGTCGGGCACCGCAAGGTACCCCACGAGGACGGCGTTCCCGGCGGCGGTACGCTGGACGGCTGCTGCCGCACCCGAGACGCCCGGCAGCGCCTGCAGAGCGGCCTCGATCTCCCCGAGTTCCACGCGCCGACCGCCGATCTTCACCTGATCGTCCGCGCGCCCCTGGAACACGAGTCCTGCGGCCTCGTAGCGGACGAGGTCGCCGCTCCGGTACGCCCGCGACCACCCGATGCTCGGCATGGGCGCATACCGTTCGGCGTCCTTGACGGGGTCGAGGTACCGGGCGAGTCCGACGCCGCCGATGATGAGCTCACCGACGCCGCCCTCCTCGACCGGGATGCCCTCGGCGTCGACCACGGCGAGGTCCCAGCCGTCGAGTGGCAGTCCGATGCGCACGGGCTGCTCGCCGGTCAACAGCGCGGCGCAGGCGACGACCGTGGCCTCGGTGGGTCCGTAGGTGTTCCAGACTTCGCGACCGTCCACGGCCAGCCGGGCGGCGAGCTCCGGCGGGCAGGCCTCGCCGCCGAAGATGAGCATGCGGATGTTCTCGAGGGATTCGGCGGGCCACATCGCCGCCAACGTGGGCACCGTCGACACCACGGTGATGCCCTTCGCGGTGAGCCAGGGTCCGAGGTCCATGCCGCTGCGGACGAGCGAGCGCGGCGCCGGGACCAGGCACGCGCCGTGTCCCCAGGCGAGCCACATCTCCTCGCAGGACGCGTCGAAGGCGACGGACAGGCCGGCCAGCACACGATCACCGGGGCCGAGGGGTTCCGCCTGGAGGAAGATCCGCGCCTCGGCGTCGACGAACGCGGCGGCAGAGCGGTGCGAGACGGCGACGCCCTTCGGCGTGCCCGTCGAGCCGGAGGTGAAGATGATCCAGGAGTCGTCGTCGAGTCGCGGTGGTTCGAGGACCGGGATCGCCCGGGTGCCCGGGTGGGGTGCCGCGCCCGTCGCGAGTTGCACCCGGTCGGGATCGGCGCCGTCATCGGCCGGGTCCTCAGTGCCTCGGCGCGAACGCTCGAAGACACCGCCGTCGACCAGGACGCCGGCGACGGCCGCCTCACCGAACACGAGTCGTGCCCGCTCCTCCGGGTCGTCAGCGTCGACGGGCACGTAGGCCGCTCCGGTGAACAGGATCCCGAGGATCCCGAGGTAGAGGTCGCGGGTGCCCGAGGCGATCCGGACACCGACCCGGTCACCGCGGCGGACCCCGGCGGCGAACAGCCCAGCCGCGACCCGCTCGGCACTGAGGACGAGCTCACGGTAGCTGAGCGCCCCCTCCGCGTCCTCGATCGCCGAGGCCTCGGGGTGCGACGCGGCGACGTCACGGAGGATGTCGAGGAGGGTGCGCTCGGCCGGTGCGCGCACGCCACCGAGCAGCGCGGGCTGCCGCTCGATGAGGAGGGCGGTGCTGGTGTCGGCGTCCATACGCGATCCCCTGTCGTCCGGCTGTTCAGCGCCGCCAACGGTAGGCAGCGCGCATGGACGGTTGGTGAACACCAGTCAACCGCCAGATGTCGTGGAATCGTCGGCGACGCTCCGTCGGCCCCCGGCATCCTCGGAGGACGCGCGCCTACCATGGCCTGCATGACCATCGACTACTCCGTGCCCCAGGAACGCCAGCTCGTGACCGCCATCCCCGGCCCCCGATCGCTCGCCCTCACGGAACGGCGCCGCCGCGCGGTGTCGCGCGGTGCCGGCAACCTCGCGCCGGTGTGGATGGACCACGGCTCCGGCGGCATCCTCGTGGACGTCGACGGCAACCACATCATCGACCTCGGAACGGGCATCGGCGTGACGACCATCGGGCACGCCAACCCCGACGTCGCCGCGGCAGCAGCCGAGCAGGCGACGAAGCTCACGCACACGCTCTTCACCGTGACGCCGTACGAGAACTACCTGCGCGTCGCGGAGAAGCTGTCCGAGATCACTCCGGGCGACTTCGAGAAGCGCTCGATCCTCCTGAACTCCGGTGCCGAAGCCGTCGAGAACGCGGTGAAGATCGCGAAGAAGTACACCGGACGTCGCGCGATCGTCGCCCTCGACCACGCCTTCCACGGACGCACGAACCTGACGATGGCGATGACCTACCGGCCTGCGCCCGAGCGCCTCGGGTTCGGCCCGTTCCCGGGTGAGATCTACAGCGTCCCGCTCTCCTACCCCTTCCGCGACGGACTCGACGGACCGGCGGCTGCCGAGGTGACGATCGACTACATCGAGCGGCACATCGGTGCGAGTGAGGTCGCCGCGTTCTTCGCCGAACCGGTCCTCGGCGACGGCGGCATCGTCATCCCCGCGCCCGGCTACTTCGCGCGCATCAGCGAGTGGTGCACCGAGAACGGGATCGTGTTCGTCGCCGACGAGATCCAGGCCGGCATCGGACGCACCGGTGCCTGGTACTCGATCGAGCACCACGGCGTCGTGCCCGATCTCATCACGAGCGCCAAGGGCATCGCCGGCGGTTTCCCGCTGTCGGCCGTGACCGGGCGCGCCGAGATCATGGACGCCGTCCAGCCCGGTGGTATCGGCGGCACCTTCGGCGGCAACCCGGTGTCCACGGCGGCCGCGCTCGCGACGTTCGAGGTCATCGAGCGCGAGGACCTGCTGGGCGAGGCCCGTCGGGTGGAGGCGACCCTGCGATCGCTCATGGGTGACTGGGCCGAGCGCTTCGACATCGTCGGCGAAGTCCGGATCATCGGTGCGATGGCCGGCGTCGAGTTGGTCGTCCCCGGCACGAAGCAGCCGCATCCCACGGCACTGCAGACCGTCATCGACGCGGCGATCGCCCAGGGCGTGCTCGTGCTCGACGCCGGTTCCTGGGACTCAGTGCTGCGACTCCTCCCGAGCGCGGTCATGTCCGACGAGCTCCTCCGCGACGCGATGTCCGTCCTCGAGGACGCCCTGGGTCAGGTCTCCTCCTAGCGGCAGCGGTCGCGCGGGCGGGTCAGTCGACGGTGACGAAGTCGATGAGCTGTTCGACGCGACCGAGGAGTTCCGGCTCGAGGTCGTTGAAGGTCCGGACCTGACCGAGGATGCGCTTCCAGGCCCGGGCGATGTCGGCCTGCGAGTCGTGCGGCCAGCCGAACGCCTGGCAGATGCCCTTCTTCCACTCGATGGAGCGAGGGATGGTCGGCCACTCGCGCAGGCCGACCCTAGCGGGCTTCACGGCCTGCCAGACGTCGACGTACGGGTGCCCGACGATGAGGACGTTCCGGCCGTTCGGTCCGGCCATGACGGCGTCGGCGATCCGCTGCTCCTTCGAGCCGGGAACCAGATGGTCGACGAGGACGCCGACACGGCGGTCCGGGCCCGGCCGGAACTCGGCGAGCGCGGCGTCGAGGTGGTCGACGCCCGCGAGGTACTCGACGACGACGCCCTCCACGCGGAGGTCGTCGCCCCAGACCCGCTCGACGAGTTCCGCGTCGTGGCGACCCTCGACGAAGATCCGGCTCGCGCGAGCCACCCGAGCGGTCGTCTCCACCGCGAAGGAGCCGGAGGCGGTGCGCGCCCGCCCCGTCGGTGCGCGCTTCGGCACGACGAGGACGACGGGTTCACCCTCGAGGAGGAACCCCGCCCCCATGGGGAACACGCGTCGCTTGCCGCGGTAGTCCTCGAGCTCGACCGTCTTCGCCTCGACGCGCGTGATCGCGCCGCAGAAGCCGCCGAGTTCCTCGACCACGAGGTCGGTCACCGCCTCGACCTCACGGGCCACCACGCGGTTCTTCTTCCGCCAGTCCCCCGCGAGGACGTCCTGACCGTACCTGTCTTCGAACACCCGTCAACGCTAACCAACCCTCCGACCTTTCTCAGGACGGCCTCGGCGTGGCGCGGCCGACACGCCGCAATCCAGGCTCGACACGCCGACGCCGTCCTGAGTTGGGGACATGTCGAGCGGTGGGTCGCCTGCAGCGGGAGGGCCTCCTGGCATGCGAAGCCGCCCGGCGCGGAGACACGCCCCGACTAGGCGGCGGCGCGCTCCGCCTCGCGGGCGAGACCGCCGAGCAGGAGCCCGAGCTGGTCGTCGACAGTGCCGGGGTCCTCGGGGTGCCACTGCACGCCGGTGATCGGCAGGGTGCGGTGCTCGATCGCCTCGACGGTGCCGTCGGAGGCCCAGGCGACGGCGCGGAGGCCTTCGCCCAGTTCGCCGACCGACTGGTGGTGGGCGCTCTGCACCTGGAGGTGACGGGCACCGAGTCGGAACGCGAGGGCACTCGAGGGGTCGAGCTCGACCTCGTGCGGGGTCATACTCTCATCGACCGGGACGCCCTCGTTGCGGTGGGCGCTGTGCTCACCGAGGTCCTGCACGAGCGTCCCGCCGAGGGCGACGTTGATGATCTGGTGACCACGGCAGATCCCGAGCAGCGGCGTGCCTCGCTCGGCGGCGCGACGGGCGACCGCCAGCTGGGCGCGGTCGGCCTCGGGGAAGTGCTGGCCCTCGGCGCGGTAGCCGGTGGTTCCGCCGTACTGGGCGGGATCGATGTCGGCGCCGCCCATGATGACGACGGCGGAGGCCCCGTCGGTCGAGGCGAGGAGCGCATCGGTGCCGAGGTCGTGCGCGGCCAACCGGGTCACGCGCCAGCCGGCCCGTTCGGCGGCGGCGATGGTCCGTCCGACGAGGATCTGCACGTACTCGTGGTAAGCCTGATCGTCCTCACGGAACCTGGTGACCTCGACGAGCGCCAGCATGGGTGAGACGTGTCCTTGCATGATGCTCCTTCCAGGGGTTCCGTGAGGTGACTCGACCAGTCTCGCCGGGCAGATGCCCTCGCGCGAGTGGCCGCGTCACGGTCGGTAACAGAGTCCGTCACGGTCGGTGACAGCGTCACGTTCCGTGTCGCCGAAGCACCGTCACCGCCGTATAGCACAGCTCCGGTTCGGTGCGCTCGCTGGGAGCCCGCTGTAGAGATGTCGAGGGCCCGGACCTAGACTCGGAACCGAGCCGCGGGGTGGGGCTCCAGGGTCCGAACGAGTGACGAGGTGGCCGATGCGGGTTCGCTGGGCGGTATCGATCTGGGCGTTCTGCGTAGCCGTGCTCCTCGGAGCGGGAGCCACCGCCGCCTGGGCGGAGAGCCCGGTGCAGCTCGGCGCCGGGCGCGTGTCCGACAGCGCGGGTGTCCTCAGCAGCGGTGAGGTCTCCGAGATCACGACGGCCGTCGACGACCTGGCCGCGGATCACGGCGTCGACCTCTGGGTGGTCTACGTACCGACCTTCACCGACCCGAGTGACGCCGAGTCCTGGGCGAACCAGACCGCGAAGGACAACAACCTCGGACCGAACCAGTACCTGCTGGCCGTGGCGACGGAGGACCGCGCCTACTACCTCTCCGGCGACTCCAGCGGACCGGTGAGCGGTGACCAGCTGACCGAGATCGAGCAGCAGCGTATCCTGCCGCAGCTGCGTGACGACGACTGGGCCGGCGCCGGCGTCGCTGCCGCCGAAGGCCTGGGCGCCGCCGTCGGCGGCGGGTCGATCGGAGGCACCGGTGGCGGCTCAGGGGGCTCGGCCGGGTGGCTGACCATCCTGCTGATCGTGGTCGTCGCCGTCGTGGCCGTCGTCCTCCTGGTCGTCGTCCTCCGCCGACGCCGCGCTGCGAACGGCGACGGCGCGGTGACCGCGGGCCAGCAGGGGGCACCGGTCGACCCGCTGACCACCGCCCCGATCCCCGAGCTCGAACGACTCGCCGGCAGTGCGCTCGTCCAGACCGACGACGCCGTCCGGACGAGCGAGGAGGAGCTCGGCTTCGCCACCGCCTCCTACGGCGAACCGGCCACGGCCGCGTTCACCGCCGCCCTCGCCGGAGCGAAGGACGACCTCGCACACGCCTTCGCGCTCAAGCAGCGGCTCGACGACGCCGAGCCGGACACCGAGCAGCAACAGCGCGACTGGAACCTCCAGATCATCCGGCTCTGCGAGCACGCGAACCACGTGCTCGATGAACAAGCAGCCTCCTTCGACGAGCTCCGCGCACTCGAGAAGAACGCACCCGCCGCGGTCGAGGAGCTGCGAGCCAGGGCGGCCGCAGCCGGACCGACGGTGACGGCCGCGCAAGACGCGGTGCACGCCCTGCAGACGCGCTACAGCCCCGACGCCCTCATCACCGTGATCGACAACCCGGCGCAGGCGACCGAGCGACTCGCCTTCGCCACCGCAGCGATCTCCGACGCAGCTGCACGGCTCGCCGCCGGAGACTCGGGCGAGGCCGCCGTCGGCATCCGAGCCGCCGAGGAAGCGCTCGACCAGGCCACCCAGCTCACCGGGGCCGTGAAGCGGCTGCAGGCGGATCTGACGACCGCCGAGCAGCACCTCGCCGCCCGACTGGCCGAATTGGACGGAGACGTCGCCGCGGCTGGCGGCCAACCGGACCCGACCGGCACCCTCGCCGCGGCGGTCGCGAGCACCACCGCGACGGTCTCCCAGGTTCGCGGCGCGCTCGGCGCACCGAACAACCCGATCGCCCTCCTCGCCCGCCTGGATGCGGCGAACACGCAGATCGACGGTGCTCTCCAAGGGGTGCGCACCGCGGCGGAGCAGCGACAGCGCGCCGCAGCCGCCCTCGGACAGACCCTGCAGACGGCGGGCGCGCAGGTGTCGGCTGCAGAGGACTTCATCGTCTCGCGGCGCGGAGCCGTCGGCCCGGAGGCCCGGACGCGCCTCGCCGAAGCCGGCCGCACCCTCGTGCAGGCCCAGGGCCTCGCCGCCAACGACCCGACGCAGGCGCTCTCCCTCGCCCAGCGCTCCAACTCGCTCGCGAGTCAAGCGGTGCAGCTCGCCCAGGCCGACCTCGGGCAGTTCCAGAGCCAGTCGGCGGGCGGACTCGACGGCATGTTCGGCGGCGGCCAGGGGCAGCAGGGCGGCAACGGGATGCTCGGTGCCGTCCTCGGCGGCATCCTGATCAACTCCGTCCTCGGCGGCGGCGGGTCCCGTTCCGGCGGCGGCATGTTCGGCGGCGGAGGATCGAGCGGCGGCATGTTCGGCGGCGGCTCCGGTCGCTCACGCAGCGCCGGCAGCTTCGGTGGCGGCGGCACCCGTTCCCGACGCGGCGGCGGTCGCTTCTGATCCGCGGCACCACCCACCTCATCACCAGACACCGACCGACACGATCCAGCAGGACACGAGAGAGGAACCACACCATGGCAGAGAAGCAGTCCATCTTCGGACGCATCGCCCAGCTGACCAAGGCCAACATCAACGCGCTGCTCGACTCCGCCGAGGACCCGCAGAAGATGCTCGACCAGATGGTCCGGGACTACACGAACTCGATCGCCGACGCCGAGAGCGCGATCGCCGAGACGATCGGCAACCTCCGGCTCCTCGAGCAGGACCACCAGCAGGACGTCGAGGCGGCCTCCGAGTGGGGCACCAAGGCGCTGGCCGCGAGTCGCAAGGCCGACGAATACCGTCAGGCGGGCAACGCCGCGGACGCCGACAAGTTCGACAACCTCGCGAAGATCGCGCTCCAGCGCCAGATCGGCGCCGAGAACGAGGCCAAGCAGGCCGAGCCGCAGCTGGCCTCGCAGACGAAGGTCGTCGAGCAGCTGAAGAACGGCCTCAACGGCATGAAGACGAAGCTCGAGCAGCTGAAGACGAAGCGCAGCGAGCTCGTCGCCCGGGCCAAGACCGCGGAGGCCCAGCGCAAGGTCGCGGATGCGGTCGGCAGCATCGACATCATGGACCCGACGAGCGACCTGAGCCGCTACGAGGACAAGATCCGCCGCGAGGAGGCGAAGGTGCTCGGCCAGCAGGAGCTCGCCGCCTCGAGTCTCGACGCGCAGTTCAACGACCTCGAGGACCTCGGCGAGCTGACCGAGGTCGAGGCCCGCCTCGCCGCGCTGAAGGGCGGCGGTTCCGCGTCTCCCGCGATCGAGTCCTCCGGCCCCGAGTACACGCCGAACGCCGGCCAGTAGTGCCGATCCGACGGGCCCTCGGGACCTCCCGAGGGCCCGTCGCCCTCGCCCCCTCGCACCACCTCCAGGAAGGCACCGCATGACGAAGTTCGTCGTCGTCCCCCAGTGGCAGGGCTCCGGTTCGTCCAGGGCCATGCAGTTGATCGATGGAGCCGAGGCGATCCGTGGCGACCTGCCCACGGCGGCCACGACACTCGTCCACGTGCCGACGGAGGCCGGCGAGGCCCTCGACACCGACATCCGGCGCGCCAGTTCCCTCGTGACGACCGCGGAACTCCAACGTCAGGCGCTCGTCGGGATCGACGAGCCCGTCATCACCATCGGTGGGGACTGCGGCGTCGAACTCGCGTCAGTCGGTGAGGCCCTCCGACGCGACCCCGGCATCGCCGTCGTCTGGTTCGACGCACACGGCGACCTCAACACCCCGCTCAGCTCGCCGTCCGGGTCGTTCAGCGGAATGGTCGCCCGAGCACTGACCGGCGAAGGCGCCGCGATGCTCCTGCCCGAGGCCCCACTCGATCCCGCCCGGCTCGTCCTCGTGGGGGTGCGCGACCTCGACGACGGTGAACTCGCCCACATCGAGGAGCGTGGCATCCCCATGGTCTCCTCGGTGATGACGAGCGCCGCCGAGGTGGTCGCCGCTGTCGAGGCGACGGGCGCCGACCGCGTCTACCTGCACGTGGACGTCGACGTCCTCGACCCCGCCGTCATCGCCGGCGTCAGCTCGGCCGTCCCCTTCGGTCTCGAACTCGGCACCCTGCTCGACTGCATCACCGCCCTCCGCGCCCGGTTCGGCTTCGCCGGGGCCGGGGTCACGGGCTTCTCCCCCGGCTCCCCCGACGCCGCAGCCGACGACCTCGGCACCATCCTCCGCATCATCGGCGCGATCAGTCGCGATCCGAAGCCCGACAGCACCAACCCGACAGGAGTCACCCCATGAGCCGTACCGTCGATCTCGTCGTCATCGGAGCCGGACCCGTCGGCGAGAACGTCGCCGACTACGCCCACAAGAGCGGTCTGAGCGTCGTCATCGTCGAGAGCGAACTCGTCGGCGGTGAGTGCTCCTACTGGGCCTGCATGCCGTCCAAGGCCCTCATCCGATCGGGCGCCGCCCTGCGTGCCGCCAAGCGCACGGGTGGAGCCATCCCCGAGGACACCGCGCTCGACCCGCTCAAGGTCCTCGCGCGACGGGACTCGTTCACGAGCGACTGGTCGGACGACGGCCAGGTCGAATGGCTCCAGGGCGCCGGCATCGAGCTGGTGCGTGGGCACGGTCGACTGACCGGCGAGCGCGAGGTCACCGTGACGGCCGCCGACGGTTCGACCACCGTGCTCACGGCGACGCACGCCGTCGCGGTCTGCACCGGATCCGCCGCGCTCCTGCCCGACATCGCGGGGCTGGCGGCAGTGGAGCCATGGACGAGCCGCGAGGCCACGAGCGTCCAGACCCTGCCAGCGTCCGTCGCCTTCCTCGGTGGCGGCGTCGTCGCCGTCGAGCTCGCGACGGCCTACCGCTCGCTCGGGGTCGACGTCACGCTCGTCGCCCGCAGTGGCCTGCTCGGCAACACCGAACCCTTCGCCGGCGAACTCGTCGAGTCCTCCCTGCGTGAGCTCGGCGTGACGATCGTGCACGCCTCGCCCACCGCCGTCTCCCGGGCCGCCGACGGTGCCGTCACGCTCGAGTTCGACGATCGGGAAGCGGTGACGACGGCGGAACTCGTCGTGGCCACCGGCCGGACGCCACGGACGGACGACCTCGGGCTCGAGACCGTCGGCCTGGAACCGGGTGCCTGGATCGAGGTCGACGATCAGCTCCTCGCCCACGGCAGCGACTGGCTGTACGCCGTCGGCGACGTCAACCACCGGGCACTCCTGACGCACCAGGGCAAGTACCAGGCACGCGCCGCGGGCGCGGTCATCGCGGCACGGGCGAACGGCGAGGACGTCGACACCAGCCCGTGGAGCGACCACGCGGCGACCGCCGACCACCGTGCCGTGCCGCAGGTCGTCTTCTCCGAACCGGAGGTCGCCGCCGTCGGACTCACGGCCGCGCAGGCCGAGGCGGCGGGGATCGACCACCGGGTGGTCGACTACGACCTCGGTGGCATCGCGGGCTCGAGCCTCCACGCCGACGGCTACACCGGGCAGGCGAGGATGGTCGTCGACGAGGAGCGCGGCGTGATCATCGGGATGACCTTCGTCGGTCAGGACGTCGCCGAACTCGTCCACGCGGCGACGATCGCCGTCGTGGGTGAGGTGCCGCTGCACCGCCTCTGGCACGCGGTGCCGTCCTACCCGACGATGAGCGAGATCTGGCTGCGGCTCCTCGAGACCTACCGGAGCGGTGCGTGACCCGTCCCGGCGAGGTCGATCAGCCGCGGAGCCGTCGTTCCGGCGGCCCGTGGCTCGACTCACCGCTCAGCCGGATCGGGTACTGGTACGCCACGCTCACCGGGCTCGTCTGGGGCGCAGTCTGGAGCACCGGGCCGGTCGAACGGCGGGGCGGGATGATCGTCTTCCGCGGGATGCCGTCGTGGACGTTCGGCCGAGGTGGTTCATGCGTCGGCGGGGTGTACCTCACCGATCGGAACGTGTCGACCCGGGTGCTCGAACACGAGGCGGTGCACAAGCGGCAGTGGCAGCGGTACGGCATGCTCTTCCCGCTGATGTACGCGATCGCCGGTCGTGATCCGCTCCGGAACCGGTTCGAGATCGAAGCCGGTCTCGAAGCGGGAGGCTACCTGCCGAAACGCCGCTGACGAGCGTCGCGGTGTTCGTGCGGTGCAGTGCGGTGCGAGGTCGTGTCAGTGCGATGCGCGTTCGACCGAGCTCGAGCGCTGACGTACGCCGATGCTCGCCAGGGTCATCCTGAGGTCGTTCCGGAGACCCGTGAGGTGCTCCGTCTCGCCGCCGATCCACACGTGGTAGTCGGCCGCGTCGTGTCCGTCGACGTCGAGCATCTCGCTCGCCCAGGCCCGGGTCGCTCGTGCGACGGCCTGACCGCGTGCGCACCGGCTGCCCGTTCCGGGTTCCCCCGAACGCGCCGCGCGGACGAGCCACGTCACGACGACGCGTCCCGGCGAGTCGAGGGTGGTGATCGACGCGGCGTCGTCGACCTCGACGAACACCTGACCGCGGGCGCAGATGGGGAGCAGCGCGAGGACCTCGGCCAGCTCGCCGACCGACGACTCGTCGCCAGCGAGCAGCACGTGGCGTGCGTCCGCGACGGCGAACTCCGCCGGATCCTCGAAATAGCTCACGCGATCAGTATAGGCGAGCCTAAGCTCACTTCGGCCCCCGCGCAGGGTCTTCCAAGGCGGCGGAGCACATCACGATCCGATCACTCTGTGACGCCCCCTGACACCGTGGCTGGCACCACACACGTCGACTGGGTACGCTCGCTGGAGCCCCAGCGATGCGGCTTTCCGGACGCGGTCCAGTATTCACGCGGCCCAGGCGGGAATGCCCGCTGCCCGGAACCGGTTGTGCGTCTCCAGATGCCGGCCACTCCAGCATCCCCGAAAGGACCTCCATGCGTCATCGTCAGCTGCGTCGTCAGCTCCTCACCGCCGCGATCGCGGTCACCGGCGCCGCCCTCGTCCTCACCGGCTGCGCAGGCCCGGCCGCGACGCCGACGCCCGACGCCGACGCGACCCTGCGGGTCGGTCTCGTCCTGGAGCCCTCCGACCTCAACATCCGCACCACCTCCGGCGCCGCGCTTGACCAGATCCTCATCGACAACGTCTACCAGGGCCTCGTGTCCCGCACCGAGGACAACCAGATCGTCGACACGCTCGCGAAGAGCCACGACATCAGCGCCGACGGTCTCACCTACACCTTCGTCCTCCGCGACGGCGTGACCTTCCATGACGGCGCCGCCCTGACCGCGGCCGACGTCGTCGACTCCATCACCCAGGTGCAGCAGGACCCGACCTTCGTCGACAACGTGGCGCTCCAGAAGGTCGCCTCGATCACGGCCGTCGACGACTCGACCGTGCAGTTGCAGCTCACCTCGCCCGACTCCAACCTCTTGTGGACCCTGACCGGACGCGCAGGACTCGTGCTGGAGTCGGGCGCCACCAACGACCTGTCGACGACCGCCAACGGCACCGGGCCGTTCACCTTGAAGACCTGGAAGCAGGGCGACAGCATCACCTTCGACCGGAACGCGAAGTACTGGGGCGACGCTCCGAAGATCAAGGAGGTCGTCTTCAGCTACATCCCCGACGCCTCCTCCGCCGTCAACGCCACCCTCGCCGGCGAACTCGACGTGCAGACGGCGCTCGACGCGAACCTCAAGGACCAGATCACCCGCGCCGACGGGTTCAGCATCACCGAAGGCAAGACGACCGACAAGTACACCCTCGCCTTCAACAACCAGCGCGCTCCCCTGAACGACCCCCTCGTCCGGCAGGCGCTCCGCTCCGCCATCGACCACGCCGCGATCGTCGAGGCCGTCGGCGGCGCCGCGGTCGAGCAGTACGGACCGATCCCCGAGCTCGATCCGGGCTACGAGAACCTCAGCGAGCTCGTGAAGTACGACCCGGAACAGGCGAAGGCGCTCCTCGCCCAGGCCGGCCAGGAGAACCTGTCCCTGACGCTCACGATCCCGAGCTTCTACGGAACCTCGGTGGCCAACGTCCTGGTGTCCGAGTTCAAAGCCATCGGCGTCACCCTCACAGTCAAGAGCGTCGAGTTCCCGACCTGGTTGAACGACGTCTACACGAACAAGGACTACGACCTCAGCTACGTGAACCACGTCGAGGCACGCGACTTCCAGAACTGGGCGAACCCGAACTACTACTTCGGCTACGACAACGCGCAGGTCCAGTCGCTCTATGCTGAATCCGTAGCGGCGACCGATCCGGCCGTCGCAGCCCAGAAGCTCAAGGAGGCGGCGTACCTCGTGTCGAAGGACAACGCCGCCGACTGGCTCTACACCGCGATCACCCTCACGGTGGTGCGCGACGGCGTGACCGGCTTCCCCGTGGACTCGGTCAACTCGCGCATCAACCTGGCGAAGGTCGCCGTGACCGGGTGACCCGCTTCATCCTGACGAGGCTGGTACTCCTCCTCGTCGGGCTCCTCGCCGCGAGCGCCCTGATCTTCTTCACCATCAGGGTGCTCCCGGGCGACGTCGCCCAGGTCATCGCAGGGACGGACGCGACGCCCGAAGCGGTCGCCGCGATCCGTGAACAGTTGGGACTCGGCCAGCCCGTCCTCCTGCAGTACCTCGACTGGATCGGCGGGTTGCTCCGCGGCGATCTCGGGAACTCGCTCATCACGGGCACCCCCGTCGCCAGCGAACTCGCCCAGAAGGCGCAGGTGACCGTTCCGCTCGGCATCATGGCCCTCGTCATCGCCCTCGCGTTCAGCGTGCCGCTCGGGGTGTTGGCTGCCGTCCGGCGCACCCGCGCGACGGGCGTCGTCATCTCCTTCGCGTCGCAGGGGCTCGCCGCCGTCCCGGTCGTCTGGGCCGGCATGATGCTCGTGCTCCTCTTCGCCGTCGTACTCGGTTGGCTCCCGGCGCAGGGCTTCCCGCGCGCGGGCTGGAACGATCCGCTGGCGGCGATCCGCGCCCTCCTCCTCCCGGCGCTCACGATCGGCGTCGTCGAGGGCGCGGTCCTGCTGCGCTTCGTCCGTTCCGCCGCCCTCGACGCGATCGGCCAGGACTACGTCCGGACGGCGGCGGCGAAGGGGCTGACCCGTTCGCAGGCACTCATCCGCCACGGGCTGCCGAACGTGGCGCTCTCGGTCGTCACCGTGCTCGGGCTCCAGATCGCCGGGCTCATCGTCGGCAGCGTCATCATCGAACAGCTCTTCACGCTGCCCGGCATCGGGCGCATGCTCGTCGCCGATGTCGGCAACCGCGACCTCGTGAAGGTGCAGGGCGAGCTCCTCGTCCTCACCGGGGTGGTCCTCGTGATCGGTGCCGTCGTGGACGTCGTCCACCGTCTCGCAGACCCCCGACTCCGAGAACGGGAGCAGACCGCATGACCGCCGGTCAGGATCACCCGCGTCGGCGCGCGGCATCAGGCGGACTCCGCACCCTCGTGTCCGGCCCGGCAGGCGTGTTCGGTCTCGTCGTGGTCACCCTGCTCCTCCTGAGCGCCTGCGTCTCCTTCCTCTGGACGCCGTACGGCCCCCAGCTCACCGATCCGTTCGCGAAGTGGCTGGCTCCGTCGCCGGCCCATCTGCTCGGCACGGACGAGGTCGGACGCGACATCTTCAGCCTGCTGCTCGTCGGTGCGCGGGTGACCGTGGCCGTCGCGATCGGTTCCGCAGTCGTCTCGACGGTCCTCGGGGTCGCCCTCGCCGCCCTCGGTTCACTCACGCGGCGCTGGGTCCGGGAGACGGTCGCGGTGCTGATCGACATCCTCATCGCGTTCCCCACACTGCTCATCGCCATGATGATCGCCTCGGTCTTCGGCGGCTCGCTGTGGGTCGTCATCTGGGCGGTGGGCATCAGCTTCGGCGTGAACATCGCACGGGTGACCCGCCCCGAGATCCGCCGGGTCTCGCACAGCGAGTACGTGCTCGCCGGCAAGGCCGCCGGTCTCGGACCGGTGAGGAACCTGACGCGGCATCTGCTGCCGAACGTCGCACCGGTGTTCATCGTCCAGCTGTCGTGGTCGATGGCGGTCGCGGTCCTCGCCGAGGCGGGCCTGTCGTACCTCGGCTACGGCGCCCCCTCCAGTGTCCCGTCCTGGGGTCGGATGCTCAGTGAGCTGCAGACCTACCTCGCCGTGCACCCGCTGTCGGTGCTGTGGCCGGGGCTCGCCATCACCATCACCGTCCTCGCCCTCAACCTGCTGGGTGACGCCCTGCGGGACGCGACCGATCCGACCCTCGGTCGCCGAGGACCCGCCTCGACCCCCACGTCCCCCCAGGGGGTGACCGCATGAGTCTCGACGTCCAGGACCTCGTCGTCACGCTCGGCGGCCGCCGGGTCGTCGACGGAGTGAGCTTCAGCGTGCCGGCGGGCGCACGGTTCGGCCTCATCGGCGAGTCCGGATCCGGGAAGTCACTGACGGCGCTGGCGATCCTCGGACTGCTCCCGGACGGCGCCTCGGTGAGTGGCAGTATCCGCTGGCAGGGCGAGGAGCTCCTCGGCCGCGACGACCGCGAACTCGCGCGGATCCGCGGGCGTGAGATCGGGATCGTGTTCCAGGAGCCTCGGACGGCGCTCAACCCGATCCGCACCATCGGACGCCAGATCGGCGAGCCGCTGCGCATCCACGAGGGGCTGTCGAAACGGGAGGCGCTCGACCGGGCCGTCGAACTCGCCGCGCGGGTCCGTCTGCCCGACCCCGAGCGCATCGTCCGGCGGTATCCGCACCAGCTGTCGGGCGGGCAACGCCAGCGGGTCGCGGCCGCCATCGCCCTCGCCTGCGGACCCTCCCTGCTCATCGCGGACGAGCCGACCACGGCGCTCGACGTCACCATCCAGTCGGAGATCCTCGGCCTCTTCGAGCGTCTCGTGAGCGAGACAGGGGCGTCCCTCGTCTTCATCACGCACGACCTCGCGGTCCTCTCCCGGATCGCCAGTGACGCCGTGGTGCTCGCGCAGGGGAAGGTCGTCGAGGCCGGGCCGGTGGCCCAGCTGCTGTCGACGCCGGTGTCGCCCGTGACGCAGCGACTGTTGGCCGCCGCGAAGACCATGAGCTGGAAGGGCGAGGACGATGACTGAGCCGCTGCTCCACGCCCAGGGGCTCGGACGGGTCTACACCAACCCGCGGGAGTCGCTCTTCCAGCGCCCGAGCCGCACCGTCGCGCTCCACCCGAGCGACCTCGTCGTCGCCCCCGGTGAAGCCGTCGGCATCATCGGCGAGTCGGGGTCGGGCAAGTCGACGCTCGTCCGCCTCCTGCTCGCGCTCGACACCCCGAGCTCCGGGTCCGTCGCGTTCGACGGCCGTCCCGTCAGCGCTGCGGCGAGCGCCAGGAGCCTGCACTGGTTCCGTCGACAGACGGGCGTGGTGTTCCAGGACCCGTACGCGTCGCTCGACCCGCGCATGAGCGTCGGGCGGATCGTCGCCGAGCCCCTCTCGGCGCTCGGGATCGAGGGCGACCACCGTTCCAAGGTCCGCGCGGTGCTCCGGCTCGTCGGGCTCGACGCCGACGCGGCCGACCGCTTCCCGCACGAGTTCTCGGGTGGTCAGCGCCAGCGCATCGCCCTCTCGCGCGCGATCGTGCACCGCCCGCGCCTCCTCGTCGGTGACGAACCGCTCAGCGCGCTCGACGTCACCGTCCGCGCGCAGATCCTCGAGTTGCTCGGCGGGCTGCGGCAGGAGCTCGGGCTCGCGATCGTGCTCGTCTCACACGACATCGGCGTGGTGCAGCATCTCTGCGACCGGGTCGTCGTCATGCGCGACGGAGCGATCGTCGAGGAGGGTCCGGTCGCCAAGGTCCTCAGTCGGCCGTCACATCCATACACGACCCAGCTGCTCGCCTCGGTCCCCCGCCTCTGACACCGTCCCGGTCCCTGAGCCACCACACGGTCCCTGGACCACCGTCGCTGGACCACCGTCTCGGCCCCTCAGCCACCATTCCCCGGTCCCTGAGCCTGTCGAAGGGCGACAATCCTCCGCGCAGAACCGCCCTTCGACAAGCTCAGGGACCGGAGACGGTTGGCGGCGCGATGACGCCCAAGAGGGCATGCCGACCTGCCGTCCGGTCCTGCGCCACCACCCGGTCCCTGAGCCTGTCGAAGGGCGAAGTACGGAACGCGGAGCGCAGCCCTTCGACAAGCTCAGGGACCGGAGACGACAAGCTCAGGGACCGGAGACAGCCGGCGGGTCCGCCAGGCGTCGATGCCGGCGCAGGGCCGCGCGCTGGCTCGGCGACTCACCGTGCAGGACGAGCCCCACGATCCACAGGACGACCCGGGTCGCCGTCACGACCGGCAGCGGGATCGGGCCGAGGTGGGCGGTGCGGAGCCCGAGGATGCGGCGGTACTCGGGTGGGATCGTCGCGACGGCTCCCGCGAAGAGGATCCCGTAGGCAGGGAGCAGCGAGCGGTCGAGCGGCGGTCGACGGAGGAACGCCAGGGTCTCGTCCACCCGCGGGCCGCCCGTCAGGTCGCCGGCGTCGAGGTACCCGCGCAGCTGCCTGGCCAGTTCGACCTCCGAGCGGGGCGGGTCGACGACGCCCATGAGCTCGCCCGCGAGCGCCCAGTCGGCCACATAGGCGTCCGCACCACCGGGGATCCGACCGCCCCAGGTCTGTCGCACGCTCAGGAAGGCGTCGGTGAACGCCAGGTGCACCCACCGCAGGAGGTCCGGGTCGTTGGCCGCGTACGGGCGCACCACGCCGTGGGCGTCGAGGTACTCCCCGACGACACGTTCGTGGAGCTTGAGTACGTAGTCGCTCGTCCGACGGGCCGTGTCGCGGTCGCCGTAGGTGACGGTGAAGATCCAGCGGATGGTGCCGTCGAGCCGGCCGAGGGGGTCCTCCCGGTACCGGGACCAGTCGTGCACGCCTGCCAGGGCCCCGGGGTGGGCCGCCTGCAGGAGGAGCGCCCGGATGCCGGCGACCATGGTCTCGACACCGCCGTGCACCGTCCAGGCCGCGGAGTCGGGCGTGAAGAACCCCGTGTCGGTGCCGTCCTCGAGATCGAGGGTCCACTGCGGCGGGCGGTCCTGCTCCACCGCGAAGACCGCGAGGATACGTGAGCGGAGCCCGGCGAGCAGGCGGGTGCGCAGGCGGGAGACCGGTCGCCGTCCGGTGCCGACATCCAACACTCGATCGTCCTCCACTCGCCGTCACGACGAGCCTACGTCGGGATGCCGGTGGCCCCGCCCGTAGAGGGATCATCTCCTCTATCCCGGTCCCTGAGCCTGTATCCCGGTCCCTGAGCCTGTCGAAGGGCGCCTCGGCAGGGCCGCGGTCACCGGGCGGGCTTGCGCGCTTCGATGAGGGTTCGGGAGGAGTGCGCGACGAACGGGCCGTCCTCCTGCAGGGAACGGTGCAGCTCCCGCAGGCGGTCGAGGTACCGCGCGGAGGTGAATCCGGGCACCATCCAGATCACCTTGCGCAGGAACCAGACGATCGCACCGACGTCGTGGAACTCGATCCGCAGCCGTTCGGTCCGCAGCTCCACGATCTCGAGTCCGGCGGCGCGGGCGGCGTCGGCCTCGTCGTCAGGGTGACGTGCTCGACGGACGGCTTCGGGCTGCGGGCCGAGGAAGGCCTCGACGAGTTCGAACACGCTCGCCGGTCCGACGTGCTGGGCGAGGTAGCCTCCTCCCGGCGCGATCACCCGCGCTACGTCGGCCCAGTCCACAGCGACGGGATGCCGGCTCGACACCGAGCGCGAACAAGTCGTCCGCGAACGGCAGTGGAGCACCCTCCTCCGTGCGAACGACGACGACCCCGCGCGGGTGCAGGCGGGCGGCGGCTCGGGCGAGGTTCGGTGGCCAGGACTCGGTGGCGGCCGCGAGCGGTGGAAGCACCGGCGCCGTGTCGAGCACCTCTCCCCCGCCGGTCTCGAGGTCGAGCGAGGACGGGACGTCGGCCAGACGTCTCCCGAGCAGCTCCGAGAACCGCCAGGAGGGGCGCGCCTCACTGGCTCGGCCGTCGAGCCACGAGAAGTCCCATCCGTCGACCGAGGCGGCGTCGGCCTCGGCGACGAGGTCGTCGAACGATCGTGACATGGTCTCCTCCGTGCGTGGTTCCGTGGTCGGTGCGCTCATCCGACGGCCTCGAACCGGCTCGGATCGAGCCGCTCGACGTCGAACCGCGGCACCGCGTCGAGCAGCTCCCGAGTGTACGCGTGCTGTGGATGCCCGAGGACGGCCGAGGCCGGGCCCGACTCGACGACGCGCCCGGTCGACAGCACCGTCACCTCGTCGGCGATCTGCCGGACGAGACCGAGGTCGTGCGAGATGAACAGGTAGCTGAGCGCGTGCTCGTCCCGGAGGTCGGGGAGCAGTTCGACGATCTGCGCCTGCACCGAGACGTCGAGCGCCGAGGTGGGCTCGTCGAGGACGAGCACCGACGGCGCGAGGACGAGCGTCCTCGCGAGTGCGACCCGCTGGCGCTGACCGCCCGACACCTCCCGTGCACGACGCCCCAGCGCACTCGCGGGGAGGGCGACCTGGTCGAGGATGGTCGCGACGCGGCGCCGGCGTTCGGCGGCGCTCCGCACCCCGTGGATCCGCAGGGGCTCCTCGATGATCTGTCCGACGGTGTACCGCGGATCGACCGCCGAGAGCGGGTTCTGGTAGACCAGCTGGAGGTCGCGCGCGAAGGGGTTGGCGACGGCGTTGTCCCGCGGGAGTTCCCGGCCGGCGACCCGCACCGAGCCGTCGTCGAAGGAGGTGAGCCCGGCGACGATGCGCGCGAGCGTCGACTTGCCCGACCCGGACTCGCCGACGAGCGCGTGGATCGAACGCGGACGGAGGACGAGCGACGCGCCGTCGAGTGCGGGCGGCGCCTGCGGATCGCGTCCGAACCGTTTGGACACGTGCGACACCTCGACCACTGCGGGCGCCGCGTTCGTCTCGCCGCGCTGCTCCGCCTGCACCTGCTCGGCCGCAGCGCGGATGCGTTCCCGGTAGCGCAAGGGCGAGGACGCGGGTGAGTCCGAGAGCAGCCCCACCGTGTAGGGGTGCCGCGGTGCGAGCAACACCTCCTCGGCCGGGCCCGACTCGCGGACGTTCCCGTCCTGCAGGACCACGATCGCGTCGCTGCGCTCCTGCGCCAGCGCCAGGTCGTGGGTGATGAAGAGGATCCCGAGCCCGAGCTCCTGCCGGAGGCCGTCGAGGAGGTCGAGGATGCGCCGCTGGACGGTCACGTCGAGCGCGGACGTCGGCTCGTCGGCGATGAGCAGCTTGGGCCTCGCCGCGATGGCGATCGCGATGAGCACCCGCTGCAACTGCCCGCCCGAGAGCTCGTGCGGGTAGGACCGCACGCGGGCCGAGGCCTGACGGATGCCCACGTGGTCGAGCAGCTCGATCACGCGCGCGGGGACCTCCGAGCGCGGGGTGTCGCCCGCCACCTGGACCGCCTGGGCGATCTGCACGCCGATCCGCTGCAGCGGGTCGAGTGAACTCAGCGGATCCTGCGGGATGAAACCGAGCGTCGAGCCGCGCAGGGGGTGCCACTGCTTCCGGGAGAAGTCGGCGACCTCGTGACCGGCGACCGCGACCCGACCGGCGGTGACCGAGCCGTTGCCCGGGAGGAGCCCCGCGACCGCCCGGGCGATCGTGCTCTTCCCCGAACCGGACTGACCCACGAGCGACACCGTCTCGCCGCGCCCGACCTGGAACGACACGTCGCGCACCGTGTCGGTCAGCCCCCTCGAGCCACGTGTCCGGTACCCGACGGCGAGTCCGTCGACGAGCAACGGCACCGGAGCCGCGTCGACGACATGGAGTGCGCTGTGCTGCAGGGCTGCCTGGTTCATGCGGTGGTCCTCTCGCGGGTGAGTTGGCTGAGACGGCTGATGGCGAGCACGGTGACGGCGATCACGAGGCCCGGGACGACGACGAGCCACGGCGAGGACACGACGTACTGACGACCCTCGGAGACGAGCAGGCCCCACTCCGGGTCGGGGGGCGGAGCTCCGTACCCGAGGAAGCTGAGCGAGGAGATCCAGATGATCGCGAGGCCGAACTGGAGGGCCGTGAGCGACAGCACCGCGGAGTACGAGTTCGGGAAGACGTGCTTCGCGAGGACGTACGCCCGCGACCCGCCGAGATGGTGACTCGCCTCGACGAACGGCAGGTCCTTCACCGTCAGCACCTCGGAGCGCATGATCCTCGTGAACGCCGCGATCGAGGAGATCCCCACGGCGACGGCCGCGTTCAGGGTGCCGAAGCCGAGCGCCACGACGACGACCATCGCGAGGAGCAGCCCGGGGATCGAGAGCAGCACGTCGACGATCCGGCTGATGACGGCGTCGACGAGACCGCCGAACGACGCGGCGACGAGCCCGAGGACCGTGCCGGCGCCAAGTCCGATGAGGACGGCGACCGCCGAGCCGAGCAGGGTCCGACCGGTGCCGTGGATCACCCGCGACAGCAGGTCGCGACCGAGGGAGTCGGTTCCGAACCAGTGCGCGACCGACGGAGCGGCGAGCGCGTTGGCGTCGTCGGGCTCGAGCGGGTCGTATGGCGTGAGGAGGCCGGGTGCGACGACGGACACGAGGACGAGACCGACGACGATGATCGCCAGGACGTCAGCGACCCCGAGGCGGCCGCGGAGTCGACGGAACGCGTCAGGTCCGTCGTCGGCCGCGGTGACGTCGCGGTCCGGGTGGAGTCGGAGGCTCATGCGTCCACGCTCGCTTTCGTCGGGATACCGTCGGGCACCGCCGTCCCCGTCGCCGCCGCTGTCGCGACAGCAGGCCTGGCGAGGCGGGAGCGTCGGGACCGCCCATTCCCCGGGCGGACGATGCGCGGGTCGAGGACGGGGTAGACGAGGTCGGTCACGAGGTTGATGCCGACGTAGATGGAGGAGATGAGGATGACGACGGCCAGGATCACCGGGGTGTCCTGATCGCGCACGCTCTCGAAGGTGATGAATCCGAGGCCGGTGCGGGTGAACACGGCCTCGACGACGACGGCACCGGCCAGCAACTCTCCGACGACGAGGGCGAGCATCGTGATCGACGGGATCGCACCGTTCTTCAGGACGTGGCCGAGGGCGATCCGGACCTCGCTCGTCCCCTTCGCGCGGAGCACGGTGACGAAGGGTTCGTCCGCGGCCTTCCGGAGTCCCTGGATCAACACCTGCGTCAACGGACCGTTGACCGCGAGCGCCAGGGTCAGCGCCGGGAGCACGTAGGACACGAAGCCCTGATCGCGCACCGACGACACCCAGCCGAGCTGGAAGGAGAAGATCGCGAGGAGCACGAAGCCGATGAGGAAGCTCGGCGCGGAGATCGAGGCGATGGGCGCCGAGGCCGCGATGCTCCTGAGCGCCCTGACGGGGGCGTACACGGCGGTGAGCGCGATCGCGAGCGACAGCACGATCGTCATGACGAACGCCACACCCGCGAGCACGATCGTGTCCGAGAAGCCCTGCGCGACGAGGTCCGACACGGCACGACCGCTCACGAGCGAGTAGCCGAGGTCCCCGTGGAGGAGCCGACCGACCGTCAGCGTGAACTGTTCGATCGGCGACAGGTCGAAGTGGTAGTACGCCCGCAGCGCTTCGCCTGCGGACGGGGGCAGTGGGTTGAGCGGGCTCGTCAGCTTGTTCTCGATGGGGTCGCCGGGCAGGACGAAGAGGGTGAAGAAGACGAGCGTGTAGACGAGGGCGATCACGAGGAGCGCCTGGGCGACGCGCCTGATCACGTACTCGCGGTAGTGCCGGCGTCGCGTGTCCGCCGCGCTGGCGTTCGGATGCTGGTTGGACATGTGGGGCCTCCTCTCGGAAGGGACGGGACCGGACACGGGAGGGCCGGCCGATCGACCGCCCTCCCGCTCGCTCAGTCCTCGATCGAGGTGTTGTAGAACTCGGGCAGGGCGCCGTCGGTGAGGGAGAAGCCCTTCACCCGCTGCTGGGTGACGAACACCTGGCTGTCGTTGAGGATCGGGACGACGTAGGCCTGGTCGATCAGGTGGTCCTGGATCTGTCCGAGGATCGCCGCACGGGTGTCGTCGTCGGTCGCGGCGTTCTGCGAGTCGAGCAGCGACTGCAGGGTCGTGTCGGAGCCGACGAGCCCCAGGAGGTCTGAACCGTCCTTGCTGTAGTACTCGCTGAGGCCCTTCGAGGGGTCCGGGTGCGGCCAACCGACCCGGAGCGCCCCGACCTCCGGGTCCGCGAACGCGGTCGCCCAGTAGGTGGAGTAGTCGAGCTCGTTGAGCGACAGCTCGATCCCGACGTCCTTGAACTGGTTCTGGATCTGCTGGAAGAGGCTCTTCGCCGTGTTGTCGTAGACGTCGATGTAGGTCTTCACCGTGAGCCGCTCGCCGCCCTTCGTGCGGTAGCCGTCCGCGTCGCGCTCGGTCCAGCCGGCTCCGTCGAGGAGGCTGTTGGCCGCATCCGGGTCGTAGGCGAACTTCGCCGATTCGTCGACGTAGCCGAAGGTGCCCGGCGACAGGACCGACGTCGCGGGCGTCCAGCTGTCGGTGTACTGCGTCTCGATGATCTGCTCACGGTCGATCGCGTGCAGCAGCGCCTTGCGGACGTCGACGTCGTCGAGGAACGGCGCCTGGCTGCGGAGGAACCACTGGTTGCTGAGACCGACACCCGTCTTGGACACGATGTCGTAGCCGGCGTCGACGAGCCCCTGCTCCTCGCTCGGCTGGACGTAGCGGATGACGTCCGCCTCGCCCGACTTCAGGGTGCCGAGCCGGACGCTGTCCTCCTGCACGGGGATGACCGTGACCGAGGCGAGGTGCGCCTCGCCCTGGTTCGGGGAGGACGGCGGGGCCCAGGCGTACCCCTCACGACGGTCGAGCACGATCTCCTTGCCGTAGGTCTCGGAGGCGACGACGAAGGGACCGGAGCCGATGAGGTTCACGAACTTCGACTGCTCCTCCTTGCTCGCGTCGATCGTGGCGTCGGCGACGAGACCGGATCCCCACCCGGTGAGCACGTCGAGGAAGGGCGCGTAGGGTGCGGCGAGGACGACGGTGACGGTGCTGGTCGCGTCGTCCGGCGTCGCGACGAGACCGGGCGGGAACTGCGCGTTCGGGGTCGTGCCCTTCGCCTCGTCGCCGGTCGACTGCCAGTTCAGGTTCTTCGCGACGCTCGTGGCGTCGACGGCGGTGCCGTCGCTGTAGGTGACGCCGTCACGGATCACGAAGGTGTACGTGAGACCGTCGGGGCTGACGGTCCAGGAGTCGGCGATCCACGGTTCGAGTTCGCCCGTCTCCGCGTTGCGGTAGAGCAGTCGGTCGGTGATGTTCTGCTGGAGCGCACGGGTCTGCCATGTGCCCGCCTCCTGCACCTGCGCCGAGGTGGGGATCTCCGCGTCGAGGTAGGTGAGGCTGCCACCGTCCGCGTCAGACGAGGCCGACGCCGCCGAGCAGCCGGTCAGCGCGATGCTCACGGCGACGAGGGCTGCGGCGGCGAGTCGTGCTCGCCGTCTGGTGGTTCGGGTCATGACGGGTACTCCTGTGGGTCGGGGTGGTCCGGTGCTGTGCCGGTGTGGTTGCCCATCCTGGTCGGCGCACCGGGCCACCCCGCCGCTCTGTTACGACAGGTTTCCCGCGGGTTCCTTCGATGACGCCGTGTGACCGTCGAGCGCCCTCTCGTGCTGGTCGCCGAGGTTCCGTCCTCCGCGATATCGTGCGGCCGGGTGGTCGTCGGGGAGCCGGGCCGCCCCGCCCGTCAGGCGCTCGCGGAGCGTCTCCCCCGGTCGATACGCGTCGCGCAGCCGCCCTCGGCGACGCAGCTCCGGCACGACGAGTTCGACGAAATCGGTGAGCGTGTCGAGGCTGTGGTACTGCCGCAGGTTGATCCCGTCGATACCGACCTCGTCCAACCATCGCTCGATCTCGTCGGCGACGACCTCGGGGGTGCCGACAGCGAAGAAGTCCCGTTCGAGGTCGCTGCCGACCCGCACGATGAACTCGCCGACGGTGCCGGCCGTCACCTGCGGCGGCAGGGCGTCCGCCGGGACCCCCTCTGCGGCGAGCGCCTCGGCGACGGTCCAGTCCTCCGGGTGCGCCAGCGGGTCGAACGGCAGCCCGGCGTGCACGAACCGGCCGACGATACTCGCATGCTCGCGGTACTGCGCGGCCTTGGCCTCGGCCTCCTCCTGCGTCCGCCCGACGATGACGGCGGCCTGGACGACGATCTTCAGCGCGGCCCCGTCGCGTCCGTTGTCGGCCGCTGCCGCACGGAACCGCTCGAGGAGGGGTCCTGCACCACCTGGACCCCGCACGCCCGTGAACACGGCTTCGGCGTGCCGACCGGCGAACGCGATGCCGGCAGGCGATGCGGTCGCGGTGTAGAGCAGCGGTGTCCGCTGCGCGCTCGGCTCGGACAGGTGCGGTCCGGCGACCTGGAAGTAGCGTCCGACGTGATCGATGTACCGCACCTTGTCGGGGTCGGAGTAGACGCCGGCCTCCCGGTCGCGGATGACGGCGTCGTCGTCCCAGGAGCCCTCCCAGAGCTTGTAAAGGACGTCCAGGTACTCCTCGGCGATCGCGAACCGTTCGTCGTGCGGGATCTCCTCGGCGAGGCCGAAGTTCCGTGCGGCGTTCGGCAGGTAGGAGGTGACGATGTTCCACGCGACGCGGCCGTTCGTCAGGTGGTCGAGGGTGCTCATGCGACGCGCGAAGGCGAACGGCGGCTCGTAGCTCGTCGAGAAGGTGATGCCGAAGCCGAGGTGCTCGGTCACGGCGGCCATCGCGGGGACGACGAGCAGCGGGTCGTTGTTGGGGATCTGCAGGCCCTCGCGCAGGGCGTCGGCCGGGCCGCCGCGGAAGACGTCGTAGGCGCCGACCACGTCCGCGATGAAGATCGCGTCGAACCCGCCCGCCTCCGCTGTCCGGGCGAGTGTCGTCCAGTACCGGATGTCGGTGTACTGGTCGCGTCGGTTGTCCGGCAGGCGCCAGAGGCCGTGGGTGATGTGGCTCACGCAGTTCATCTCGAACAGGTTGAGGATGAGCTGCTTGGGGCTGGACCGCGTCGGGCTGGACTGTTCGCTGATGATCGACTCCTCCGGCGGAGCGGCGATCGGTCCGTCCGGACCGGGCCGCCTCAGCACCCTAGGCGCAGCGGGAGGGAGGAGGTCCGGCCGCGGTGTCACATCCCGTCATACGCCACCGGGCGACGCGGGGCGACGATCGGTCAGCGGGCGACGGACGGGACGCGGTCCTGCCAACGCAGTCGCCGCTCCAGTTGCGCACCGAGGGCGAGCAGGGTGGCCTCGCCTCCGGGACGCCCGATCAGCTGGACGCCCATCGGCAGCCCCTCGGACGTCTCGTGCACCGGGAGCGTGATGGCCGGCAGGCCGGTCGCGTTCACGAAGGAGGTGTGCGGCGCGTAGCGCACCTGCTGCTCGAAGTTCAGCTCGGGCGAGTCCTGGTCGTACCACCCGATCGGCCGTGGTGTCTGGGCGAGCGCCGGCGTGATGATCGCGTCGAACGGCGCGAACTGCGCGAGGACGCTGCGTTCGAACCGGTGGAGACTGGCGAGCGTCTCCATGAGCCGGGTCGCCGGCAGCGCCCGACCGCGCTCGACGAGGGACCTCGTGATGGGTTCGAGGAGCGCCAGCTCCGCCTCCGAGGACGCCGGGACACCGGCCGCTGAGGCCTGCCAGATCGTCGTGAAGTCGGTCGGGTACCGTTCGGCGTCGCGAAGGGTGAGCTCCTCCAGGCCGTGCCCCATCGCGGTGAACGCCCGGGTGGCGACGTCGACGGCGGCGCGGGCCTCCGGGTCCACCGCCAGCTCGAAGGCGCTGTCCCAGGGTGAGCCGTCGAGGACCGCCAACTGGAACCGGCCCTCGCCGCGCACGGCGTGCCCGAGCAGGGGTCCGTCGTCGGCGTCGGGTGCTCGCAGCGTGAAGTGATGGTCGATGCGTCCGTGCACGCGCTCGATCATCGCGTCGAGCAGGAGCGCCGCGTCGGCGACGGTCCGGGCGATCGGCCCGGGGACGACGAGGCCGGCGAGTCGGTCGACACCGGAGCCCGCGGGGACGAGCCCCCGCGTGGGCTTCAGGCCGACGAGCCCGCAGGCGGCCGCCGGGATGCGGACGGAGCCGCCACCGTCGGAGCCGGGGGCGAACGGGAGGAGCCGCGCGGCGACGGCGGCTGCGGCCCCGCCACTCGACCCCGCCGCTCCGCGGTCGAGGGCCCACGGGTTCCGCGTCGGCACCCCGTCGAGCGGCTCCGTGTAGCCGTACAGCCCGAACTCCGGGGTCGCGGTCTTCCCGAGGCTCACCGCTCCGGCCCGGTCGAGGACGCCGACCAGCTCGTCGTCGGTCGTCGCCACGACCTCCGCGGTGAGCCGTGACCCGAAGCGGACGGGCTGACCGGCACGGGACACGAGGTCCTTGTCGCCGATCGGGAGTCCCCAGAGCGGTGCGGTCCGAGGAAGTGCCTCGACCGCCTCCACGCGTTCGGCGAGCGATCCGGCGGCGACCGAGGTGAAGGCGCCGATCGCGTCGTCGAGGCGCTCGATGCGGTCGAGGTAGTGCCGGGCGAGCTCCGTCGGTGAGACTTCGTCCCGCTGCAACGCCTGCCACTGCTCGAGCGCCGTCAGCTCGTGGAGTTCCGCCATGCGACCAGCCTAGAGGCGGCGCTCTCCTGTGGTCCCCGTTCCCCGGCGGTTCCGGTCTCTGAGCCCGTCGAAGGGTGTCGACCGGTTCAGCGCTTCAAGGACTTCTGGAGGAGGACCGTGCCGATCCAGCGGCCGAACTTGAAGCCGACACGGCCCATGCGGCCCACCTCGGTGAACCCGAACTTCTCGTGGAGGGCGATCGAAGACTCGGCGCCCTTGTCGGCGATGACGGCCAGCATCTCCTTGAGCCCGGCGGCCTTCGAGCGCTCGATGAGCTCACCGAGCAGATCGGTGCCGAGGCCCTTGCCGGTCGCCGCCGCTCCGAGGTAGATCGAGCTCTCCACGGTGAATCGGTAGGCGCGCTTCTGCTTCCACGGCGCGCACAGCGCGTACCCGAGGATCTGTCCGGTCGGGTTGACGGCGACGATGAACGGGAGCTGGAGCCGCTGCAGGTAGGCGAACTTGGAGCGCCACTCGGCGAGGGTCATCGCGTCCTCGTCGAAAGTGACCATGCTGTTGGCGACGTAGTGGTTGTAGATCGCCCGGATGTCGGGCAGGTCGGCCGCAGTGGCATCGCGCATCGTGAAGGCGAACGGCGTCTCGGGGGTCGGCGGCTTGCGCAGGTGCGGCGGCAGCCGGCGCCTCGGCTCGTACTCCTCTTCCAGCATCCCCCAAGCCTAACGAGGGGGTGGGTCGGCGGACAGCCCTTGCGGCCGACGCCACGACCCGGTCGTCAGTCGAGCGACCAGTCGATCGGGTCCACGCCGCGGGAGACGAGGAAGTCGTTCGTGCGGCTGAACGGCTTCGAGCCGAAGAAGCCCCGCGAGGCGGAGAGCGGACTCGGGTGCGCCGAGACGATGACGTGGCGGTCGGGGTCGCCCGATGATTCGAGCAGCGGTGCCAGTCGTTCGGCGTCCTTGCCCCAGAGGATCGACACGAGCGGTGCGGGGCGTGCGGTGAGCGCGCGGATCGCCTGTTCCGTGACCGCCTCCCAGCCGTGTCGGCGGTGCGACCCGGCGGAACCCGCCTCGACCGTGAGGACGCGGTTGAGGAGCAGCACGCCCTGTCCGGTCCACGAACTGAGATCGCCGTGTTCCGGCGTCGGGACACCGAGGTCCTCGCGGAGTTCCCGATGGATGTTCGCGAGGCTGCGCGGCACCGGGCGGACCTCCCGGTCCGCGGCGAACGACAGGCCGATCGGATGACCCGGCGTCGGGTACGGGTCCTGCCCGACGATGAGGACCCGGACCGCGCTGAACGGCGTGCGGAAGGCCCGCAGGACGAGCTCGGGTGCCGGCAACCATCGGGCACCGGCCGCTGTCTGCGCCGCGAGCCAGTGGTCGATCGTCGCGAGGTCGTCCGCGACGGGTGCGAGCGCGTCGGCCCACCCCTCGTCCATCGACCCCGCCGCGGCGAGCTGTGCCGGGGTGCCGCCGAGGATCCCGTTCGTCATGGACTACTGCTGCTGCGGCTGCTCGGCACCGATCGTGCGGACGACGACCCCGTGCTCGGCGGTGAAGACCTGCCAGACACTGCCGCCACCGAGGACGGAGAGCGCCCCCTGCCCGACGACGAGCGCCGTGTTCTCGTCGATCGCGACCCCGCCGTCGACGACCCCGGCCTCCGTCGCGGCGACGAGCCGCCCGAGGGTGCCCCACTGTGCGGCATGCGCCTCGACCGCGATGTCGACGAGCCCGAGACCGTCGCCGATCGTGACCTCGTCGAGTTCCTCGGACGCCGCCTCGGGGCTCACGGGGACCTCGCCGACACGCCATCCGCCGATGATCGCGTGCTCGGCGGCGATCATCGCGCCGGCCGAGATGCCGAGGTAGGGCAGACCGGACGCGACGAGGCGTCGGATGTCGGTGGCGACCGGCGCGACCGCCTCCGCGTAGGCCGAGGGCAGTCCGCCGCCGACGACGATCCCGTCGACCTCGGCCAGCTGAGCCTGCGCGACCACGCCGCCCTCGCGGACGACCACGCGGATCGCCTCGATCTCACCGGAGCGTGCGACGGCACGTTCCAGGGCGGCGGACTGCTCGAGCCCGTCACCGTCGTGCACGACGACGATCGCGATGCGCGGGGCCAACCGACCGGCGACGACCGCGAGCGCGGCCGCCTCGGCGATGAACGCTGCGTAGACGGTCGACTCGGTCTCTGGGGCGGCCGGACCGCCGAGGAGGAAAACACTCACCCTGAGACCCTACCCGGCACCCCGGATCAGGCGGGGACGATCAGGCCGTGATCGTCGGCAGCGTCGACCAGGGGAAGGAGATCCAGCGGTCGACACGCTTCCACACGTAGTCGGGGCGGAGCACCGTCTGCGGCTTCTCGTACAGCGTCACCGTGCGGACCTCCGCCCCGCTCGCCTGCATGAGTTCCAGCACCATCGCGAGCGTGCGACCCGAGTCGGACACGTCGTCGACGAGCAGCACCCGACTCCCCGGCAGCCCGGCCACGTCGAGCAGCGGCGGGAGCACGACGGGCTCGGGGAGACGCGCGTCGACCCCGGTGTAGAACTCGACGTTCAGCGCGCCGCACGCCTTCACGTCGAGGGCGTAGGCGATGGCACCGGCGAGCAGGAGCCCGCCGCGCGCGATCGCGACGACGGAGTCGGGCCGGAACCCGCTCGCGACGATCGCACTGGACAGTTCGCGGGCCGCGTCACCGAACGTGGGCCAGTCGAGGACCTCTCGCTCCGGGGACGCTACGCTGGGGTTCTCGGTCGACATCCTCCAACGCTATCCTGCCGGCCGGGCCGCCTGTACCATCCCCCCATGGCGCGAGACAGCACGACGACCGGCGGAGCCTCGGCGACCGGATGGCGCACGTCGATCCGTGGCTCGGCAGCGGGCATCACGGCGGGACTCATCGGCTGGTTGTTCCTCGTCGAGATCACGAGCGGTGTCCTGCAGGGTTACTACGTCCCGCTCATCCCCGACCTCGTCGAGCACCTGGGCATCCACGACGCGGACTTCAACTGGTTCGAGGCCGCGCAACTGCTGTTGTCGGCGCTCGTCGTCCCCATCCTCGCGAAGGTCGGCGACATGTTCGGGCACAAGCGGGTCCTCCTCGTCTCCACCGTGTTGACGGCCGGCGCCAGCTGGTGGCTCGTCGTGGCCGGGGACTTCTGGTCGTTCCTCGCGGCCTGGGCGCTGCAGGGCTTCTACGTCGTGTGGCTGCCACTCGAGATCGCACTCATCTTCGAGCGGGGCCGTCGCTCCGGCACCGGGGCCTCGCAGACCCGCCGGGCCGCCGGGCTCCTCGTCGTGGCGCTCGAGGCCGGGGCCATCATCGGTGCGCTGTCGAGTGGCCGCATCCTCACCGCCCTCGGCGGCGATATCCCGCTCACGATGATGCTGCCGGCCGTTGCGGTGACCCTCGTCTTCTTCGCCATCCTCTTCGGCGTCCCGGAGTCCGAACCCCTGCCGGGCAGGACCCTGGACCTCGCGGGCTTCGTACTCCTCAGCCTCGCGCTCCTCCTCATCACCTCGGGGCTGACCTTCCTGCGACTCAACGGTCCGCAGACGTGGTGGGTGTGGGGGCTCATCGCGATCGGCGTGCTCGCGTTCCTGCCGTTCGGGCGATATGAACTGCGGCAGCCCGACCCGGCGATCGACCTCCGGGTGCTCCGGCAACCGAACATGTGGCCGGTGCAACTGACCGCCGGGCTCATCGGCATCAGCCTGCTCGGCGCCCAGGCCCCGCTCAGCACCTATGCGGGGACACCCCGGGAGAACGGGTACGGACTGGGGCTCGACGCCGGCGACATCTCCACGCTCATCGGCGCCTACCTGATCTCGATGATCGTCGGTGCGCTCCTGTTCCCACTCGTGTCGCGCTGGGCGACGCCTCGGATCGCGCTCATCATCGCCGCCTCACTCGTCGCGGTCGGGTACCTGCTGTTCCTCCCCTTCCACCTCGAGACGTGGCAGGTCTTCCTGAACATGGCGATCGCGGGGCTCGGCTCCGGTGCCCTCGTCGGCGCCATGCCGGCTGCGGCCGCGGCCGCCGCACCTCGCGGGCAGACGGGTGTCGCGTCGGCGCTGACCAACACGACGAAGACGATCGGCGGCTCCTTCGCCTCAGCCGTCTTCGGCGTGGTGCTGTTCGCCGGCGCCGCGCAGGCCGTCACGGCCGGGGCGTCGAGCCTGTCCGGTTACTTCACGGTCTGGGCGATCTGCGGGGCGGGGGCGCTCGTCGCCGCCGTCCTGCTCTGCTTCGTCCCGAAACTCGCCTTCGCGGATGTGGCCCCGGTCGACGTGGAACCCGGGCCACGCACCGATCCCGCTGCTGAGCACCCGGCCGGTCCCTGACCTCCCGACCCGTCCCTGACTGCAACCGGTCCCTGAGCCCCAACCGGTCCCTGAGCCTGTCGAAGGGCTACTCCGCGACGCGCAACGGACCCTTCGCCAGGCGGTACGGGGCGGCCTGGGCGACCGGCTTGATCGTGATGAGGTCGAGGTTGACGTGCGGCGGCAGGGAGGTCGCGTGGACGATCGCCTCGGCGACGTCGTCGGCCGAGAGCGGATCCGGCACGTCCTGGTAGACGGCGTCGGCGCGGTCCTGGTCGCCACCGAAGCGCACGAGCGAGAACTCCTCCGTGTGGACCATGCCCGGCGCCACCTCGATCACCCGGATCGGTTCGCCGTTGAGCTCGAGCCGAAGCACCTCGAAGAGCGCGCGCTCGGCGAACTTCGCCGCGTTGTACCCGCCGCCACCCACGTAGGCGACGTGGCCCGCGATCGAGGTGACACCGATGATGGTGGCGGCGCCACCCTCCGGGATGCTCCGACGGAGGATCGGCAGGAGCGCCTGGACCACGCGCTTCGTGCCGAGGACGTTGATGTCGAACATGCGGCGCCAGTCCTCGGCGTCGCCGTCCTCGACGGACGCGAGGCCGAAGGCACCGCCCGCGTTGTTGACGAGCGCCTGGGCGCCGCCGAGCTCCTCCACCCGGGCGGCGAGCGCGTCGACGTCCGCCTGCACGGTCAGGTCCGCGACGACCGCCGTACCGCCGATGTCCGCGACGAGCGCCTCGAGCCGCTCTGCTCGGCGGGCCACCGCCACGACGTCCCAGCCGTCGGCGGCGAATCGCCTCGCGGTCGCCTCCCCGATCCCTGAACTCGCACCGGTCACCACCACACGTCTCGTCGTCATGCCTCCAGGGTAGCCACCGGGCCGAGGCGTTACGCCGTGTTTCCGCGTGGTTGGCGCGTGCAGGTGGGGCCGGTAGCCTCGGGGTCACGACGGAGCACCACCCGGAGCCACGCCCGGCGACATCGCTGTCGGACCGAGCGGCCACACCGGCGGCACCCATCACCCGAGCAGCACCGACCACCCGAGCAGAGGGGACCATCCACCATGAGCGATGCCACGAACGACTGGAAGTTCGAGACGAAGCAGATCCACTCCGGAGCTGCGCCCGACCCGGTCACGAAGGCTCGGGCCACGCCGATCTACCAGACGACGAGCTACGTGTTCGACAACGCCGACCACGCGAAGAACCTCTTCGCCCTCGCGGAGTTCGGCAACATCTACACGCGCATCCAGAACCCGACGCAGGCCGTCGTCGAGGAGCGCCTGACCGCGCTCGAGGGCGGCAGCGGCGCCCTCCTCCTCGCCTCCGGGCAGGCGGCAGAGGCCTCGGCGGTCCTCAACATCGCACAGGCGGGCGACCACATCGTGTCGTCCTCGTCGATCTACGGCGGCACGTACAACCTGTTCAAGTACACGCTCGCGAAGCTCGGCATCGAGACCACCTTCGTGGAGAACCAGGACGACGCCGAGGAGTGGCGGCGTGCGGTGCGCCCGAACACGAAGCTGTTCTTCGCGGAGACCATCGGCAACCCGAAGATCAACATCCTCGACATCCGCCTCGTCGCCGACGTCGCGCACGAGGCCGGCGTCCCGCTGATCGTCGACAACACGATCGCCACGCCGTACCTCATCCGTCCCTTCGAGCACGGAGCGGACATCATCGTCCACTCGGCGACGAAGTTCCTCGGTGGTCACGGCACGGTCATCGGCGGGGTCATCGTCGACGGCGGCACCTTCTCCTGGACCGGGCACGCGGACAAGTTCCCGGGCCTCACGACGCCGGACCCCTCGTACCACGGCGCGGTCTACACGGACGCCGTGGGTGACGCGCTCGCCTACATCATCAAGGCGCGCGTGCAGCTCCTGCGCGACCTGGGTGCGGCCATCGCCCCGGCGAGCGCCTGGCAGCTGATCCAGGGCATCGAGACGCTCAGCCTCCGCATCGAGCGCCACGTGCAGAACGCCCAGCAGGTCGCCGAGTGGCTCGACGCCCACCCCGACATCGCGAGCGTCAACTACTCGGGTCTGCCGTCGAGCCCCTGGTACGCGGCGGCCAACCAGTACGCCCCGAAGGGTGTCGGAGCGGTCCTGTCCTTCGAGCTGAAGGGTGGGGTCGACGCCGGCCGCGCCTTCGTGAACTCCCTGCAGTTGTTCTCGCACCTCGCGAACATCGGCGACGTCCGTTCGCTCGTCATCCACCCGGCGTCGACGACGCACTCGCAGCTCACCCCGGAGCAGCAGCTCACGGCCGGCGTCACGCCCGGGCTCGTGCGGCTCTCGGTGGGGCTCGAGAACATCGACGACATCACGGCCGACCTCCAGGCCGGTCTGACCGCCGCGAAGCAGGTCGTCGAGGCCGCCCGGGTCTGAGTCCGTCCCGCAACGTGTCCTTCCCGGGTTGCGCCAGCGCGGTGCGCTGACGCGAGCGCACCCCACAACCGCGAGCGCGGGTCTCCAGAGACCCGCGCTCGCGTCGTTCGTTGCGCACTCGGGCCGGTTCCCCGTCACGCGAGCCCGTTGCGGCGTGCCGGAGCCGACGGGAGCGCACTCGCGCCAGCGCACCGCGCCGACCTCGACCGATCGGGTGACGTAACACGGCCGGTCGACGCCCCAGGGCACGCCACAATGGAGACCTATGGACTGGCAGACCCCGGAAGACAGCGTGCCCTCCCGCTTCGTGACCGAAGCCGAGGTCGGCGCCCTGCTCGCGAACCCGCCCTCGAGCGGCGCCTGGCGCGACGGCGACCGGCCAGGCGACCGGCTCTTCGCCCCGCTCGGCCGCCTCGACTTCGAACACGGCGGGAGCATCCCGCACGCCAGACTCGCCTACGAGACCTGGGGCACGCTCGACGACGACGGCGGCAACGCGGTCCTCATCCTCCACGCGCTCACCGGAGACAGCCACGTCCTCGGTGGTGCCGGCAACGGACATGCGACCGCCGGGTGGTGGGCCGGCATCGTCGGTCCGGGACTCGCCGTCGACACGGACCGCTGGTTCGTCGTCGCGCCGAACATGATCGGCGGCTGCCAGGGCAGCACCGGCCCCTCCTCCTTCGCGCCCGACGGCGTCGAGTGGGGTTCGCGGTTCCCGTACACCTCGATCCGCGACCAGGTCGAGGCCCAGCACCGACTGCTCGGCCACCTCGGACTCGACCGCTGGGCCGCGGTGATCGGTGGCTCGATGGGCGGCATGCACGCCCTCGAGTGGGCCGCCACCCACCCCGAACTCGTCGACCGACTGGCCGTGATCGCCGCACCCCCGGTCACGACGGCCGACCAGATCTCCCTGAACTTCGTGCAGCTCGAAGCGGTCCGCACGGATCCCCACTTCCAGGGCGGCGACTACTACGACGCCCCGGACGGTGAGGGCCCGCACCGCGGCCTCGCGCTCGCCCGCCGGATGGCCCTGCTCAACTACCGCAGCCCGGGTGAGTTGAACGCCCGTTTCGAGCGCAGCTGGCAGTCGAGCGTGAGCCCGCTCGGGCGCGGCGGACGCTTCGCCGTCGAGTCCTACCTCGACTTCCACGGCAACAAGTTCACCCGACGCTTCGACGCCGGGAGCTACGTGACCCTCGTCGAGGCGATGAACTCGCACGACGTCGGACGCGATCGTGGCGGCGTCGGGGCGGCGCTGCGGGCCTACACCGGTCCATCGCTCGTGCTCGGGATCGACAGCGACCGGCTCTTCCCGGTCAGCGGGCAGGAGGAGATCGCGCTCCATCTCCCCGGCAACCTCGACGGCACCCGACCATCGGTCCTCCGGTCCGACTTCGGACACGACGGCTTCCTCATCGAGAACGCGCTGGTCGCCCCGCATCTCAGCCGGCTCCTCGCCGTCTGACAGCCGCCCCCGTCTGTCCGACACCCGTTCCGCGGCGGTCGTGTCACCCGATAAGGTGACTCCTCAGAGGAGCGTGAGCATGGATCGGGTGGCGAGGACCCAGCGACGGCTGCTGCTGCGCACGACGCGTCTCTTCGGACTCGCGGGGTGCGTCACGGCCGCGATGATCCTCAGCGTCCCGGGCGTCGTCTCGGGAGGTCGGTACACCGTCCTCCTCGTCCTCGTCGCCGCCCTCGCGCTCACCCACGTGGCCGCCGAGCAGTACGACGGCCGTCGGTGGGTGGTCCTGGTGTTCCTGGTCGGTGTCGGGGTCGTCATCGTGATCGGTCTGTCCGACGGGAACACCGGCCAGGTCGGCTCCGCCAGCGCGATCGCCGCGATCACCTCCCTCGGCATGGGCGCCGTCGCGGCCCGACTCGTGCCGCTCCGGCGCACCTGGCCGCTGCTCCTGACCGCGTTCGTCGTGACGGCGGTCACGATCATCGTCGTCACCGGGCCCACCGCGCTCACGATCCCGACCATCGGCCTGACCGCGGTCGTGTGGATCGCGATCGGCGCCTTCGGCGGGTGGCTCGACACGAGCATCCCCCGACTCATCCGTCGGGTCGACACCATCGGCAGCGCCTACAACGCGGAGCGGCTCGCGAGTCAGGCCGAGTCGCAACGACGACAGGACGCACGACTCCTGCACGACACCGCGCTCGCGACCCTCACCATGCTCGCCCACTCCGGACGAGGCGTCGATGCCGCCGCCCTCCGCTCGCAGGCCGGGAACGACGCGCATCTGCTCCGCAGCCTCCGCCTCGGCGAGGAGCTCAGCCCCGTCTCCTCCGGCTCGTACATCCTGCAGCGCGGTGCCGACTTCACCCTCGACGAGGGCATCGAGGCCGTGACGGACCGGTTCGCCGGGCTCGGCCTCACGGTCAACGTCTACGGCGGTGGACAGGCGAACCTCGACCCACGTGTGCGGGAAGCGTTCCTCCTCGCGCTCGGGGAGTGCCTGGAGAACGTCCGGCGTCACTCCGGCGTCGACTCGGCCGACGTCACGGTCTCGATCGACGAGCTGACCGCCCGACTCCTCATCACCGACACCGGCACCGGGTTCGATCCGTCGGCCGTGCCGGACGGCCACCTCGGCGTCGCGGAATCGGTCGTCGCGCGCATCCAGGAGGTCGGTGGACAGGCGCGCGTCTTCTCCGCCCCGGGGGCCGGGACGACCGTCATCCTGGAGGTCCCGCAAGCATGAGTGTCGACGCCCTCGTTGAGGCCACCGGGCCGACCCGGCGCTACCGCCATCGGCGCGCCATCGACCGGCAGCGCTCGTCACTCGGAACGACACAGCTCGGCATCGGACTGTCGGTGTCCGGCCTCATCCTCGTCGTCTACGCCGCGATCCGATTCGTCGGATCGGTCCACCACTATCCGCGACCACTGCTCAGCGTCGTCGCCTGGCTGCTGCTCACCGCGGCGATCGCGTCGACCTTCCTCCTGCTCCGCCGTTCCGCGTTCCACCTCTCGGACCGGCTGTTCGTCGCGCTCCTGATCCAGCTGGTGGTGGTCGCCGCACTCGACCTCGCGAGCGTCTGGAGTCGCGACGCCGTAGGGGTCTATCCGACGGCGGCAGCGGCGGTCGGCGGCGTCCTGCTCGCGGTCGTCACCCTCCGCCCGGTCCGCGACATCGCCGCCGCGACCGTGGTGCTCGGGCTGATGCTCGTGGGGTCGATCCTCACCGTCACGCGGACCCAGACCGCGACGCTCGGAGCCGAGTTGCTCTTCGCCGCGGTCGCCGTCGTCCCGCCGCTCATCGCCTGCGCGATCGTCTCCCAGTACCGGCGGATCGTCCGTCTCGAACTCGACCGGGTCATGGTCGCCTCCACGGTCGCGAGCGTCCGTGACGCACTCGGGTTCTTCGACTCGGAGGAACTCGTCACCCTCGACCTCGAAGCGGAGGAACTGTTCGTCGGTGTCGCCGACGGCTCGGTCGACCTCCCGCTCAGCCCCGAGCTCGCCGTGCGCGCCTCCCGCCTCGCGACCGAGCTCCGGCGTCATCTCATGTCCGAGGGCAAGGAGTCCTGGCTCGAGCACGCGTTCCAGGAGTCGTCCGTGCTGTCGGACCGCGCGACCCTGCGCGACCCCGAGCGACTCGCGACGTATCTCGCAACGGATCAGCGGGATGGCCTGCTCTCTGCAGTATGGTTGCTCCTCGGGGAAGCAGATGCGCAGAGTGCCAGAGCTGTGCTGACGCTCGGACCGGTCGACCGCTCCGAACGACCGGGCCGATCTGGTGCGCTCGTCATCCCGATCGTCCTCGAAGCGGTCGGAGTGCAACGCGCCAAGGTGGATCCCGCGGTGTGGGAAGCGCTCGGACGAGTGGGCAGCTCCACGGACACGTACCAGAAATCCCGGATCAGGATCGAGATCGACAGCACCGTCGACAATCCTGCTGCGGGCCAGCGGAAAGGGGAACGTCAATGACGTCACAGGAGTCTCGCATCAGGGTCGGCATCGTCGATGACCACCGGATGCTGCTCGGCGCGCTCACCGAATGGATCAGGAGCGTCGCCGACGACATCGAACTCGTCGTCGTGACCCCGTCCTGGCCGGAACTGCTGACGCACCCCGCCTTCCCCGTCGACGTCCTGCTGCTCGACGTCGACCTCAAGGACAACGTGCCGGTCGCCGTCAAGCTCGCGACGCTGAAGACCACCGGCGTCACGACCGTGCTCATGAGCACCTACAGCGACCCGGCGGTCGTCCGCGAGGCGCTGGCCGCCGGCGCCCTGGGCTACCTCGCGAAGAGCGAGGACGCCGAGACCATCGTGCACGCCCTCCGTGCGGCGTCACGCGGTGAGTCCTACATCTCCCCCGAACTCGACCTCGCACTCGCGAGCGGCGCCTCCGGCACCGGCCCCCGCCTCAGCGCGCAGGAGCGACGTGTCATGGCACTGTACGCCGCCGGTGAGCCCGTGAAGATGGTCGCCGAGAGCCTCGGCATCTCCGACGAGACCGCGAAGAGCTACCTCAAGCGCATCCGCGAGAAGTACCGCAACGCCGGCATCGACGTCGGTACCAAGGTCGCCCTGCGCAAGCGGGCAATCCTCGACGGCATCATCGTCGACTAGCAGCGCGGTGCGCCGACGCGAGCGCGCGGGTATCGGTTCCAGCGCGGTGCGCTGACGCGAGACCGCATTGTTCGGCGTGAGCGCTACCCGGAGACGTCGGCGCGCATCTCCGGAGACCCGCGCTCACGCGTGCGGGGTGCGCTCGTGCGAGCGCACCGCGCTGGCACCCCACCCCACGGGCCGGGACGGGCGCCGGGTATCGGTCAGACGGGGATCGGTGCCGTCGGCGGATTGCGGTCCGCGATCCTGCGCTCCTCGGCGTCGTTCGCCCGCAGGAGTTCGCGCCGGAGCTGCCGTCGTTCGACCGTGAAGCTCGTGATGACGATCCCGAGGCCGATCACGGTCAGCACCACGCCGGTCCAGACCGGGGCGAGGTAGCCGAGTCCACCGGCGATGACCACACCGCCGAGGAACGCCCCGAGCGCGTTGCCGATGTTGAGCGCCGAGTGGTTGAGCGCGGCGGCGAGCGACTGGCTGTCACCCGCGACGTCCATGAGCCTCGTCTGGATCGCCGGACCGAGGCCCTGCGACGCGAAGCCGACCGCGAAGACGAAGAGGAACATGGTCGGGGTCCACGTCGCGGTGAGTGCCAAGGCGGTCAGGACCACGATCATGAGCGCGAAGAAGACGATCAGGGCCCGCTTCACCCCGCGGTCCGCGAGATGCCCGCCGACCAGGTTGCCGATCGTCATGCCGACCCCCATGGTCGCGAGCGCCCACGGGACGAGTGTCGCCGACTCCCCCGCGACCTCGGTCACGAGGGGCGCGAGATAGCTGTAGACGGCGAAGAGCCCGCCGAACCCGATGGACCCGAACCCGAGCACGAACCACACCTGGCCGCGACGGAAGACACGGAGCTCCCGACGCATCGTCTGCTGCGGGTTGCCCGCCTGCACCGGCACGGCGAACCAGATGGTCACGGTCGCGAGCGCGAAGATGCCGGTGACGATGAGGTAGGCGGAGCGCCACCCGAACTCCTGGCCCACCCAGGTCGCGAACGGCACGCCCACGACGTTCGCGATCGTCAGCCCGGTCATGACGAGCGCGACGCCCTTGCCGCGCTTCCCGGGCCCCATGAGACTCGCGGCGACGAGGGCGGCCATGCCGAAGTAGGCGCCGTGCGGCAGCGCCGCGACGAACCGTGCGAGGAGGACAAGGCCGAAGCTCGGCAGGAGCGCAGACGCGAGCGTGCCGACGGTGAACGCGACGCCCAGCCAGAGGAGGACGGTCTTACGCCGGTATCGCGCGACGAGCGCGGCGATCGTCGGCGCACCGACGACGACGCCGAGCGCGTACGCCGTGATCAACCAGGCGGCCTGCGCGTTCGCCTGCTCCTGGCTGCGCGCGGCCAGCTCGGGCAGGAGGTCGGTCGCGATGTTCGGCAGCAGACCCATCGCCACGAACTCGGTCGTGCCGATGCCGAACGCCCCGACGGCGAGCGCGAGGATGGCAAGACGAACACGGGTCGGCGACAGCTGCGTCGACCCGTCCAGGATGGTGGGCATGGATCGAGTGTACGGGAATCCTCGAATCGATTCGAGTCCCCCGGACGGCGAAACCGGACGACCGCTGCCCGATGGGCTCAGCCGTCGTTCTCGAGCGCGGCGTCGAGGCGGTCGAGCTTGGCGGTCAGCTCACCCGTGTAGCCGGGACGGATGTCGGCCTTGAGGACGAGTGAGACCCGGCTACCGTAGGCGCCGACCGCCTCGGTGGCGTCCTTGATGACCGCGAACACCTCGTCCCACTCCCCCTCGATGGTCGTGAACATGGAGTCGGTCCGGTTGGGCAGGCCGGACTCTCGGACGATCCGCACGGCGGCGGCGACCGCGTCGTGGACGGAACCGTCCGAGTTGCCGGTGCCGCTGGGGGCGACGGAGAAGGCGACGAGCATGGTCACTCCTTGTGGGTTCGAGCGGGGACGGGGATGGACGCCGAGGAGACGTCCTCGTCATGGTGGGACGGGGTGAACAGTGCGTGGACGGCCCAGCCTGCGAGGACCAGGTAGGCGAGGTTGCGGACCGTCAGCACCGTCACGAGGACCGGGTCGACGTTGAGCAACCAGAGGTACAGGTAGGGGTAGACGAGCTGCGTGAGCGCGGCGATCATCAGCGCGAGCACGGCCGGCGCGAGGAAGCGCCGACGCTGCAGGACGATCCCGAGGATCACCGGTGCCGCCAACCACATCGCGAACTGCGGTGACCCGACCTTGTTGAAGATGATGAGCGTGAGGACGAAGAGGAGCGACAACGGCGCGAGCACCTGCACGAGGGGGCGTCCGGACCGCACCGCGAGCACCCCGAGGAGCACCGCACCGGCGACGGCGAGGCCGAGGAGCGGCGTCATGACGGCGATCGCCGTGTCGACGCCCGGGCCCGTCACCTGGAAGGTCAGGATGTCGCGGTCGTAGTAGACGAAGCTCTGCGGGACACCCAGGACGGCGAGCCACAGGTAGGCGTTGCCGATGGGCGACTCGATCTGGAGACCACGTCCGGTCTGCTCCGTCACGAAGCTGACGGCGTTCGCACCGCCGAGCACGAGGCCGACCCCGAGGACCACGACCGACGTCGCCGCCGCCGCGACCAGGACCTGACCGCGATGGCGGTGCGCCAGGACGATCGCGCCGATCAGCGCCGCCGGCCAGATCTTCATCCAGGCGGCGAGCGTCAGGAGGACGGCGGCGACCCGCGGGCGGCCGGCGACCCAGAGGAGCCCGACGATCGCGATGGGGACGGTCACGGAGTCGATCCGGGCGAGCGCGATCGGTCCGAGCAGGAGGAGGAACGCGAGCCACCACCATGCCGCGATCAGCCGTGGGCGAGAGTGGCCGTTGCCGAGGAGGACCGCGAACGCCCCGGCGTTCATCGCGGTCACCAGCAGGAGCCAGCCGACGCCGTACCAGGCACTGCCGAGCAGCAGCGGGATCAGCATCGGCACGATCGCGAGGATCGGATAGACCCAGGGCTGGTCGATGGCGGGGATCGGGCCACCGGACGTCGCCTGTTCGACCCACGGCCGGTACACGAGGACGACGTCGCCGAGCGGGAGGCCCTCCGCCACGAGGCACAGCCACCCGACGAGGAGGTGCACGAGGCCGAACCCGCACCAGAGGAGCCAACGCCGCATCACGTGGACCATCCTAGGCTCGTGCCGCCGATGGGACCGGTCCGCCACTCGCTCGACGCCCGAGTGGGTCGGCTCCGCGAGCCTGCTGATCAGTACCCGCTGAAGGCGTCGGTGCGGACGTGTCCGACGCCGATCCCGCGCAGGGCGGGCTTCAGGGCCTCGATCATCGCGGGCGGACCGGAGATGAAGACCTCCCGCTCGGCAAGGTCGGGGACGGCCTCGGCGAGGCGCTCGTGGTCGAGGCGCCCGGGTCCGAGGCCACGCCAGCCGTCCGGCAGCCGGACGTCGTCCGTCGGTCCCACGACGAGCACCGGTGTCCCCCAGGTCTCGAGCTCGGCCGCGTAGGCGAGCTCCTGCGGGTCGGACACGACGTAGACGAGGACGACGTCACGCTGGTCGGCACGGAGGTGCAGCCGGGAGAGCTGGCTGACGAACGGGGTGATCCCGATCCCCGCGGCGATGAGCAGGATCGGCTTGCTCGTGTCCTTCGGCAGGACGAAGTCGCCCCACACGCCGGTCGCCGAAAGGCTCGCGCCGACGGGCAGCGCGTTCAGCGCCCGCTTGAAGCTACTGGCCCGCTCGGGCACACGCATGGCCACGCGGATCGTACGGTCGTCGTCGGGCGGCGAGGAGATGCTGAAGACGCGCCTCGAACCGCGGACGTCGGCCCCACGGTGCGGCAACGACAGCTCGAGGTACTGGCCGGCCGCGAACGGGATCGACCGCTTCGAGCTGAACTGGTACTCGACCGCCGTCGGGGTGAGCGCGCGGGTGCCTTCGAGCGTCAGTCGCATCCCCCGACGACGGGCGACGGCGAACGCGAGCACGTTGCCCACGATGAGCGCGAGCTCGGGGGTCGACGCCACCTGGCCGAGCATGAACGGGATGGAGAACAGCACCGCGACGATCGCCGCCTCGGCGAGCTGCTGCCAGCGCCGCGGTGGAAGCGTGAGCGGCTCGGTGAGCATGAACGCTGCGAGGAAGAGGATCGGGTACGACGTGAGCGGAGCCAGCAGTGCCGGTCCCAGCTCTTGACCGCCGGTGACGAGCCGGACGGTGACGAGCGCCCAGGAGAGCACGATGAAGACGAGTGCCATCGTGAGTCGCTTCGTCCGGATGAGGACGAGTCCGCCGAGGATGACGACACCGGGCAGCAGCCACGGGTTGGCGACCCACCAGACCGACGGTGACACGCCGGGGAGGGTGACGTAGCTCGCCAGCACGCTCATCACGAGTGCGGCGATGGCCGCCGGGTTGAGGACGTGTCGGCCTCGGATCGCGAGCAGGTACTTCGACGCCGAGGCGACCGTGGCGGCGAGGGCGATCCAGGCCAGCGCGGTGGGCTCGCTCGTCGGCCACAGGATGAAGAACAGCAGGAGGGAGGTGATGACGGACGACTCGCTGTGCGGCTGCACCTGGAACAGCGCACCGAACAGGCGGTTCGTCAGGTAGCCGACGACGAGCAGCGTGGCCAGGGTGGCGAGGAGCTCGAGCGGCTTGTAGAACACCTGCCCGAAGAGCGACAGCACGAAGGCGTAGATCGCGAGGGTGCCGAGTGACAGTGTCACGAGGCGGTACATGGTGACCCGCCCGAGGACGGTGCCGAAGAAGGAGCCGGTGCGGCCGTTCATGTGCGGTCTGCTTTCTGGGAGATGGTGCCGTCCGGGCTCAGGCCCTGTGGCGCGTGACTCAGGTGAAGAGTTCGCCGGGGAACCCGACGGACCGGTCGGTGAGACCGGTCGTGAACATACGGACGCTCTCGAAAATGAACGCCTCCGCCAGGGTCTCGTGATCGGTGAAGAACAGCGCGGTGGCCAGTCCGTCGGCGACCATCGCGTCCGGGGCGGTGACCCAGGTCGCCGCGATGGTCCTCGTCGGTTCACCGGTCCGGCCGTCGATGACATGGTGGAGCCCGTCGCCCCAGGCACGACGATTGGTCGCGGAGGCGCACAGGGCTCCGTCGTCGACCGTCGCGACCCCGATGGCCTTGCTGGGATCGTACGGATGCTCGAGCGCGATGCGGAGCGGGTCCGCCACGCGGGACCCGTGCTCGTGACGCAGGTCGCCCGAGGCGTCGACCGTGAAGGACTCGTGGCCGTGGCTGCGGAGGAGGTCCGCGACGAGGTCCACGAGCCGCCCCTTGCCGGCCGCGCCGATGTCGATCACGAGCGGACGGCTCGTCTCGAGCACCTCGCCGTCCCATCGGGCCACGTCGTCCCAGTGCGGGGCGGCGACCGCCGGGCCCTGGGGGACGAGCGAGTAGGAGGCGTCGTAGCCGAGCCGTTCGAGCGAGGTGCCGATGAACGGCGTCACGGCTCCGGCGGTGGCATCGTGCAGACGCCGGTACGTGTCGAGCAGCGCGACCGCATCCTCGCGCGTATCATCGGGGAAGGCGGTCGAGACCGGGCCGGCGGCGAACCGCGCGATGAACGCGTCGTCCCGGAACCTCGACCAGGTCCGGTCGAACCGGTCGATGCACGCGGCGACGGCCTCTGCGGTCTCGGGCTCGAGCGGCAGAGCCGTGTCGAGCTCCCATCCGGTGCCGATCGCCTCGAAGCGCAGTGTCGTCTCGCTCATCGTCGGTCCGGCCCCGCGGCTCAGCCCTTCGCTTCGGTCTTGATCGTGTCGATGGCCGAGTTGAAACCGCCGCTCGTGAGCGAGGAACCGGCGACCTTGGAGACCTTGAGGCTGTCGATGTCCTTGCCGACCACCTCGGCGGCGATCCCGGAGATGAACTCCGCCTGGTAGCGCTTGCTGTTCGCGCTCTCGGCGTGCGAGACGACGTCGACCGCCGTGACCTTGTCCTCGGCGAGTGTGACGGTCACCGTGATCGACTCGGTGCCGTTCGGCGACTGGTAGCTGCCGTCCGCGGTGTAGGAGCCGTCCTGGTAGTCGGTGGAGCCGGAGCCCGCCGCGGCGTCGGTGGAGGTGGTCGCCTCCGGCGCCGCCGTGCTCTTCGTCTCGGGCGACGTGGTCGTGGTCGAACTGCCGGCGTCGGCCGCCGAGCAACCGGCCAGGCTGCCGACGAGGGTGAGGCCGGTCAGGGCCGCGAAGGTCGTCTTCTTCGCCGCCACGGACAGGCGTGGCGTGCGGACGGGAGGCTGGGTGGTGGTGGGGTTGCGCATCGTTCAATCTCCTCGGGCGATGTGTGTGCCGCGGTGCGGCGGCCGCCGCGGCGAGGTCTCTGCCGCGGTGGCACCAGTGTCCTGAGCTTCCCTATGGGCGAGCTATGAGCGTTCTGGGAGTTGTCCTTCGTCCACCGATGAACGATCGTTCAGCGGAGGAGACCACCGACGACGCCGCGCACCGCTTCGGCCACGTCGAGCGCGGCCAGCGGGCCCTCGGCTGCCGCGGCGTCCCCGGCGGCCGCGTGCAGCAGCACCCCGCTGGCGGCCACGCTCGCCAGGCAGCCGGGGTCGGCGAGCACGCGCTCGGCGTTCGTGGCGACGAGCGCCCCGATGATCCCGGCCAGGGCGTCGCCCGTGCCGGCGGTCGCGAGCCAGGGCGATCCGCCGGAGACCGTGATGGCGTCGCCGTCAGGCGCGACCACGTGGGTCGTGCCGCCTTTCAGCACCACGACGATGCCGAGGCGGGCGGCGACGTCGGCCGCGTACGACACCGGGTCGGCACGGATGGCCTCGACCTCGGCCGGGCTCCCCAGGCCGCTCAACATGGTCGCCAGTTCACCGACGTGGGGTGTGGCCACGATGCGCCACGACTCGTCGACACCGAACGCCCGCTGGTGGGCACCTGCGGCGACGCGACGGAGTGAACCGGCATCGGCGACGACCGGCTCGCCCCCGTGCAGGGCGGCGTCGAGCAGGGAGCTCTCCTCGCGGGTCAGCTTGCCGGGGTCCATGCCGGAGCCGATGAGCCACGCCTGCACGCGCCCCTCCGCCGTCACGATCTCGGGGCGGCGCTGCAGCACGAGGTTCGCCGGTCGGTCCGCGCCGAGGTAACGGACCATGCCGACGCCGGTGCGGATCGCCGCCTCGACACCGATGACGGCGGCACCCGGGTAGCGGTCGGACCCGGTCACGACGCCGAGGACACCCCGGGAGTACTTGTCCGATTCGGCGTCGGGCACGGCGATCCAGTCGCGTGCGTCGGCAGGGGTCCAGAGTCGCGGTTCGGCCATGCCATCACCCTAGGCCAGTCGTCGCGGCGGACTGACGCTGAGCCGTCGATCGTCGGTCATCCCGGAGACGGGAATCCGAGCGCGCGCCGGGACGTTGAGCCGGGTGGCGACGCCCGTCGCCCAGAGACCCGAGGAGTTCCGTGCCCCAGCTGTTCGATCCGATCACCATCCGCGACCTCACCATCCCCAACCGCCTGTGGATCGCCCCGATGTGCCAGTACAGCGTCGCCGCCCAGGACGGCGTCCCCACCGACTGGCACCTCATGCACCTCGGCCAGTTCGCGGCGGGCGGCTTCGGCCTCGTCATCTCCGAGGCGGCGGCGATCAGCCCCGAGGGTCGGATCTCGCCCCAGGACGCAGGCATTTGGAACGACGAACAGCGCGAGGCCTGGCGACGGATCACCGCGTTCATCACCGAGCAGGGTTCCGTCCCCGGCATCCAGCTCGCGCACGCCGGCCGGAAGGCCTCCACGTTCGCCCCCTGGGGCACCGACGGACACGGCAGTGTGCCGATCGAGGAGGGTGGCTGGTCGACGGTCGCTCCATCGCCCGAGGCCTTCCCGGGCTACGCGGTTCCGGAGGCCCTCGACGACGAGGGGATCGACCGCGTCGTCGACGACTTCCGCGCGGCGGCCGTCCGGTCGGTCGACGCCGGCTTCCAGGTGATCGAACTCCACGCGGCGCACGGCTACCTGCTGCACCAGTTCCTCTCACCACTCGTCAACCACCGCGAGGACGGCTACGGCGGCTCGCTCGAGAACCGGGCCAAGCTCCTCCTGCGGGTCGTCGAAGCGGTTCGCGGGGTCCTCCCGGCCGGTCTCCCGTTGTTCGTCCGGTTCTCGGCCACGGACTGGGTGGACGACGGATGGGATGAACATCAGACCGCGACCGTCGCCGCCTGGTGCGCCGAGCGCGGGGCCGACTTCTTCGACATCTCCACCGGTGGAGCCGTCGGCGGCGTCCGCATCCCGCTCTCCCCCGGGTACCAGGTCCCGTTCGCGGCGCACATCGGGTCGACGGGTGTCGACACGAGCGCCGTCGGGCTCATCACCGACGCCCAGCAGGCCGCGGCCATCGTCGCCGACGGGCAGGCGGAGGCGGTCATGGTCGCCCGCGAGGCGCTCCGTGATCCGCACTTCGCGTTGCGCGCCGCGACCGAGCTCGGCGTGGAGGTCGCCTGGCCGGGCCAGTACGAGCGGGCCAAGCCGCGCGCCTGAGCGCGACCCCGACACGACGACGGCCCGCACGCGATCGCGTGCGGGCCGTCGTCGTGTCAGCGCTCAGGCGTCCGATCAGCGACGCCGGGTGGCGTCCTGGACCTCGCCGACGAGTTCCTCGATGATGTCCTCGAGGAAGAGGACCCCGGTGGTGGCGCCCGCTTCGTCGAACACCCGGGCGACGTGCGCTCCCGAGCGGCGCATCGTGGTCAGCGCGTCTTCGACGTCCGAATCCTCGAACACCGACACGAGCTGCCTGATGTGCTTCGCGGGCACCGGCCGCTCCTCGTCGCCACTGCCGTCGAGGTCGTCGTACCGCAGCACGTCCTTCAGGTGCAGGTAGCCGATCGGCACCGACTCGTCGTCGACGATCACGTACCGCGAGTAGCCGTACTTGGCGACGGCGCGCTCGACGTCCGAGGGGGTGGCCTCCTCCGTGAGCGTGATGAGGCTCCCGAGCGGCAGGGCCACGTCGTGGACCTTCTTCTCGGTGAACTCGAACGCCGCCACGAGCGCACCCGTCGAGTCGGTGAGCACACCCTCGCGGGTGGACTGGTCGACGATGGTCGCCACCTCGTCCAGCGTGAACGCACTCGCGGCCTCGTTCTTCGGCTCCACCCGGAACAGGCGGAGGACGGCGTTCGCGGTCGCGTTGAGGGACACGATGATCGGACGGAAGACGCGCGCCACGAAGACGAGCGGCGGAGCGAGCAGCAGGACCGCGCGATCCGGGATCGAGAAGGAGAGGTTCTTCGGGACCATCTCGCCGAAGACCACGTGGAGGTAGGAGACGAGCAGCAGCGCGATGATGAACGCCACCGTGCCGATGGTCTCCTCGGGCCAGCCGGTGAGCGCCAACGGCACCTCCAGCAGGTGGTGGATCGCCGGCTCGGAGACGTTCAGGATGAGCAGCGAGCAGACGGTGATGCCCAACTGACTCGTCGCCAACATGAGCGTGGCGTGTTCCATGGCCCACAGCGCGGTCTTGGCGCTCCGGCTCCCCTGCTCGGCGAGGGGTTCGATCTGCGACCGACGCGCGGAGATGACCGCGAACTCGGCACCGACGAAGAAGGCGTTCGCGAGCAGCAGCACCACGAGCCAGGCGATTCCTGCCCAGTCGCTCATACGTCACCACCGTCCTCCGACACGACGGGTCTCGGGGTGAATCGGATCCGATCGATCCGTCGGCCGTCGAGTCGCTCGACGCGGAGCGTGCCGTCCTCGAGCTCGAGCTCGTCGCCCGAGACCGCGAGTCGTCCGAGCTCGCTCATGACGTAGCCCGCGACCGTCTCGTACGGGCCGTCCTCGGGAACGCGCACGCCGGCTCGCTCGAGGAGCTCGTCGGGACGGAGGCTGCCCGGGAAGGTCGTGGAGTCGCGTCCGCGGACCACTCCGGCACGCGAACGGTCGTGCTCGTCGGCGACCTCGCCCACGAGTTCCTCGACGAGGTCCTCGAGGGTGGTCACGCCGGCGGTGCCGCCGTACTCGTCGACCACGACGGCCATCTGGTATCCGCGTCCGCGCAGCTGCGAGAGCAGCACGTCCAGCTTCATCGTCTCGGGGACGCGCAGGGCCGGCGACTGCAGGGCCGAGACGGGCACCTCGCCGCGTCGGTCGCGCGGGACCGCGATGGCCTGCTTGACATGCACGACACCGGTGATGTCGTCGACGTCGGCATCGGTGACCGGGAAGCGCGAGTGGCCGGTCGACCTCGCGAGGGCGAGCACCGCCTGGGCGGGTTCGCCACGCTGGATCGACGCGATGCGCGGCCTGGGCGTCATGACGTCCGACGCATCGTGGCTCGAGAAGCGGAGGGTGCGGTTGAGCAGGGTCGCGGTGTCGGCCTCGAGTGTGCCCTCGAGCGCCGATCGACGCACGAGCGACGACAGCTCCTCGGCCGTCCGGGCTCCGGACAGCTCCTCCTTGGGCTCGATGCCCATCGACCGCAGCAAGCCGTTGGCGCTGCCGTTGAGGACGACGATGGCGGGCTTGAACACCCAGGTGAAGGCCGTCTGGAACGGCACGACGAACTTGGCCGTCTGTCGGGGCAACGCGAGCGCGAAGTTCTTCGGGACGAGCTCGCCGATGATCATGCTGAGCAGCGTGGCGAGGGTGATCGCGACGATCGTCGCAACGACGGCGACGACGCCCTCGGGGATCCCGATGGAGCCGAGCGGACCGGCGAGCATCGACGACAGCGCCGGCTCCATGGTGTAACCGGTGAGGAGGGTGGTCAGGGTGATCCCGAGCTGCGCGCTCGACAGGTGCGTCGAGGTGATCTTGAGTGCTGCGATCGTCATCGTCAGGCGGGTCTCGCCGCGGTCGCGGCGGGCCTCGAGATCGGCGCGGTCGAGGTTCACGAGCGCGAACTCGGATGCGACGAAGAAGCCCGTCCCGATGGTCAGTACGAGGCCGACGCCGAGCATGATCCACTCAGACATGACGATCCCGTCCGTGCTGAGCGGGCGATGCCGGAGTGGGGGTACCGTCGCCCGGCTGGGCGGTCGTCTCCCGTGATCGGGTCAGCACGGGGCTGGGATGGTGGCCGGGGGATCTGTCTGAAGGAGGGTCGTCCATTGTGCGGACGAGTCTATCGGACATCCGCGGCTGTGGACCCCGGATTTCCGGGGTTCTTCTCAGCCTCTGCGAGACGCCGGCGCTCCTCGGCCGCGCGACGCTTCCGACGCCGCACGAGGAGGAACCGCACGCCGATGCACGCCGCGGCGAGCGCCGGGACCCCGCCCGAGACGATCATGCCCACGTGCGCCCCGGCGACCTCGACGAGCCAGCCCATGAGCGGGCCGCCGATCGACTGCCCGCCGAGCAGCACGAGGATGTACAGCGACATCACACGGCCACGGATCGCCATGTTGGACGACAGTTGGACGAGGGAGTTCGCCGCTGTGATGAAGAGGAGGTTCGCGACCCCGCCCGCGACGAGCAAGAGGGCGAACGGGAGGAGCACGGGCATCGCCCCGGCGGCCGCCTGCAGGACGCCGACCGCCGCCGCCGCGACGATCACGATGCGCAGGTCCACACCCCCACGCCTCGTCGACGCGAGCGCCCCGGTGAGCGCGCCGACGGCGACGAGGGCGTTGAGGAACCCGTAGCCGCTCGCGCCGATGTCGAAGACGTCCGACGCGTAGGCGGCGAGCAGGACCGGCAGGTTGAAGGCGAACACCGACATGAACGCGACCATGATGACCGTCCACCGGATGGCCGGCTTCCGCATGGCGTATCCGAGTCCCTCCTTGAGCTGGCCCTTCGCCTTCGCGACGACCGGGGTCGGGACGAGTTCCGAGACACGCATGAGCGCCAGGGTGAGCACGACGCCGGAGCAGGCGAGCGCGTTGATCGCGAAGGACCACCCGGAACCGACGGCGGTGATGAGGACACCGCCGACGGCCGGACCGACGAGCTGGCCGAGCTGGAAGACGGCGGAGTTGAGGCTGATGGCGTTCCGCAGCCTCGCCGGCCCAACGAGCTCGTTCACGAACACCTGTCGCGCCGGGTTGTCGACGACGGTGACGAGGCCGAGCATGAAGGCGATGACGTAGATGTGCCACACCTCGACCGCGCCGCTGAGCGTCAGGATCGACAGCGCGACCGCGAGGACGGCGGCGAGCGACTGCGTGATCATGAGCAGCACGCGCTTGGAGTAGCGGTCCGCGATCACCCCGCCGAGCAGTCCGAACAGCAGCATGGGCGCGAACTGCATCGCGACCGTGATCCCGACGGCGGCGACGCTGCCGGAGAGCTCGAGGACGAGCCAGTCCTGCGCGATGCGCTGCATCCCGATCGCGGTCGTCGCGACGATGTGTCCGATCGTGAAGAGTCGGAAGTTCGGGACGCGGAGCGAGGAGAAGGTGTCCCGCCAGGCGGGGCGCTCCCCCACGATCGGCATGGGGGCGGTGGGCGGCGGCGGAGCGACGGCGGTGTCGGAGGGAGGGGTCACGGAGAGAGCCAGCGTTTCGTATGTCGAGTGCGTGTCGTATGGGTGGAGCCGCGGAGGCCGTCGGCTCCCATCCACGCTATTGCCGACGCGGCCATTTCCGAGCAGGATGATCCCTATCAGTCCTATTCGATTCCCGAATGATCGGCTCACGCATGTTCGACCCCGCACTGCTGCGCACCTTCCTTGCCGTCGCCGAGACGAAGAACTTCACGCGCGCTGCCGCGCAGCTCGGGTTGAGCCAGCCGACGGTCAGTCAGCAGATCCGACGGCTCGAGGAGGCCGCCGGCCGGTGGCTCGTCGTCCGGGACACGAGGGCGGTCCGCCTGACCGACAACGGTGACGCGATGGCCGGGTTCGCGCGGACCATCCTCGCTGCACACGCCTCGGCGGAGAGCTACTTCACCGGCTCGGCGATGAGCGGTCGCCTCCGCTTCGGGGCCGCCGACGACCTCGCGATGACCCAGCTCCCCCGGATCCTGCGGCACTTCCGTCAGGGGCACCCGCAGCTGAACCTCGAACTCACCGTGAACCAGAGCGGGCCGCTCTACCGTCGGCTGAAGGCGGGCGCCCTCGACCTCATCTTCATCAAGATGCACCCCGGCCAGAACGAGGGCAAGCTCGTACGGACCGACTCGATGGTCTGGGTCGGTCTCGAGAAGACCACGATCGAGCCGGGCCAGCCCGTCCCCCTCATCGCCTACCAGGATCCGAGTCTCTCCCGGCAGCTGGCGATCGACGCCCTGGAAGCCGCCGGGCGCACCTGGCGGATCACCTGCAGCACCCGGGAGGTGAACGGCGTCCTCGCAGCGGTGCGGGCCGGGCTCGGCGTGGCGGTCTTCCCGCGCAGCCTGATCCCGAGCGACCTCGTCATGCTGAGCAACCGGCTGGAACTCCCGACCCTGGGCGGCGTCGACTTCACCCTGCTCGCGAACCCGTTGGCGGCGGCCGGCCCGGTGGAGGCGCTCTCCTCGGCCATCATGGACCGGTCGCTCGCCTGAGCGAGCACGCGGCGGTCAGGCGTCGACGGACTCCGACGCCTCGGCGAACGGCGCCGGGATGAGGTAGGTCTCGCGGACCTCGGCCGATTCGTGCGGGCCGCTGCCGTCCGGCGCGGTGAAGGGTTCGTCGAACTCGACGATCCACGTCGTCAGCTGTTCGGTCCACACCGAGACGAACGCCGCGGCACGCTGGCGGCCGGGTGCGACGATGACCCCGGAGGCACGCTCCCCCGTCGAGGGATCGGACGCCGGGTCCACGAGCACGAGGACCTGCATGCCGACACCGAACCCGTGCGTCCCACCGTTCACCACCATGGGCCCATCATCCCACCGCGGTCGTGCGCGCCGCACCAGCGCCCCGGCTCACCAGGAGACGGGCAGCGCCTTGCCCTCCTCGTACCCGGCGGCCGACTGGACGCCGACGATGGCGCGCTCGTGGAAGCCGGGGACCGAGTCGGCACCCGCGTAGGTGAACGACGAGCGCACACCGGCGGTGATCATGTCGAGGAGGTCCTCGACCGAGGGCCGGAGCGGGTCGATCGTGATGCGGGAGGACGAGATGCCCTCGGCGAAGAGCGTCTTCCGCGCGAGTTCGAACGGGTCGAGTCGACCGAAGCGCTCGTGTACGGCCTTGGTCGACGCCATGCCCCAGCTCTCCTTGTAGAGCGACCCGTCAGCGGCGCGCTGCAGCTCACCGGGGGCTTCGATCGTGCCGGCGAACCAGGACCCGATCATGACCGAGGACGCACCGGCCGCGAGGGCGAGGGCGACGTCGCGGGGGTAGCGGACGCCACCGTCCGCCCAGACCTTCGCGCCGAGTGCGCGGGCGGTCGCGGCCGTCTCGAGCACGGCCGAGAACTGCGGACGTCCGACCGCCGTCATCATCCGCGTGGTGCACATCGCACCGGGTCCGACACCGACCTTGAGGATGTCCGCACCGGCGTCGACGAGGTCCTGCACCGCGACGGCGGACACGACGTTGCCGGCGACGATCGGGAGGCCGAGACCGAGCGCACGGACGGCCGCGATCGCGCGGAGCATGCCCTCCTGGTGCCCGTGGGCGGTGTCGATCACGAGGACGTCCACCCCGGCGGCGGCGAGCGCCTGCGCCTTGACGGCGACGTCGCCGTTGATGCCGATCGCCGCGGCGACCCGGAGCCGGCCCGACGCGTCGAGCGCCGGCGTGTAGATGGTCGACCGGAGCGCGCTCGTCCGGCTGAGGGTGCCGACGACGGCGCCGTGGTGCAGCACGGGCGCGAACTCGAGGTCGGCGGCGACCATGAGGTCGAACGCGGCCCGGCCACCGGTCACGTCGTCGGCGTCGATCGAGGCGAGCGACCCGCGAGCGAGGTCGCCGAGCCGTGCGTCGGGCAGCGCCGTGGCGAGACGTGCGGCCGGGATGCAGCCGGCGAAGGCGTCGCGCTCGTCGTGGAGCACGATGCCGTGACCGGCGACCGCGGGGATCAGGCGCAGGGCGTCGGCCGCGGTCTGATCGGCGCGCATGATCAGCGGCGTGTCGAAGGCGACCGGCTGCTCCTTGACCCAGCGGATCGCCGCGTCGAGCTCTTGGAGCGGCATGTCCTGCGGCAGGACGCCGAGTCCGCCGCGCCGCGCCAGTGCCGCCGCGAGGCGTGGCCCGGTGACGGAGTTCATGTTGGCGGAGACGATCGGGATCGTGGCGCCGGTGCCGTCGTCCGGAGCCAGGTCGACGTCGAGTCGACTCGTGATCCCGGAGCGGCTGGGGACGAGGAACACGTCCGAGTACGTCAGGTCGTGGCTGGGAATCTCACCGATGAACCGCATGAGAACACCGTATCCCGACCGGCGTCCGAGCCGCACCGACGACGGAATGGGTTTAGGCTTGATGACTGGATCGTGCGGGCATGTTCCCTGCCTGCAAACAGTGAGAATTCAACGGAGAGAGTGGGCGATCGACGGTGTCGAGCCAGATGACCGGAGTGGGCGCCGATGACGGCGCAACGAACGAATTCGGAGCCAATGAATGGCTCGTCGACGAGATGTACGAGCAGTACCTCGTCGACAAGGATTCCGTGGACCGCTCCTGGTGGCCGATCCTCGAGCACTACCGGCCGGTGAACGGCGCAGCCCAGGGAACGACGGGCGGCCAGTCGGACGACGATGCGGCAGCCGCCGGCGCCACGGCGTCGGCCCCCACCCCTGCGGCGGCGGACGAGGCGGCGGCCCGGGTCAACCCGCCGACGGCCCCGATCCAGGTCATCGGCGCGCAGCCGGTCGCGCGCACCACCTCGGTCCAGGCGAAGCCGGCCCCGATCCCGGCCGACGCCCCGATGACGAGCCCGAACCAGGTCCAGCAGCCGAAGAGCGACCAGACCGAACCCGCTCCGGAGGACGTCGACAAGGTCACCGTGCTGAAGGGCATGGCCAAGTCGCTCGCCACCAACATGGACGCGAGCCTGACGGTCCCGACCGCGACGAGCGTGCGCACCATCCCGGCGAAGCTGATGATCGACAACCGCATCGTCATCAACAACCACCTGAAGCGCGCCAGAGGCGGCAAGGTCAGCTTCACCCATCTCATCGGCTGGGCCCTCATCCAGGCGTTGAAGGACTTCCCGAGCCAGAACGTCTACTACGAGGAGGCCGACGGCAAGCCCACGGTCGTCGCCCCGGCGCACATCAACCTCGGCATCGCCATCGACCTCCCGAAGCCCGACGGCTCCCGCGCCCTCATGGTGCCGGGCATCAAGCGCGCCGACACCCTCACCTTCAACGAGTACCTCTCGGCGTACGAGGACCTCGTGACCCGCGCCCGCAAAGGCAAGCTCACCGGAGCCGACTTCCAGGGCGTCACGATCTCGCTCACGAACCCCGGTGGCATCGGGACCGTGCACTCGGTCCCCCGTCTCATGAAGGGCCAGGGCTGCATCATCGGCGCCGGCGCCCTCGAGTACCCGGCCGAGTTCCAGGGCGCCTCCGAGCGCACGCTCAACGAGCTGGCGATCGGCAAGACGATCACCCTCACGAGCACCTACGACCACCGCGTCATCCAGGGTGCCGGCTCGGGCGAGTTCCTCAAGGTCGTCCACGAGCTGCTCATCGGCAGCCGCAGCTTCTACCAGGACATCTTCGCCGCGCTCCGCATCCCGTACGACCCGATCCACTGGTCGCCCGACATCAGCGTCGACCTCGCCGACGCCGTCGACAAGACCGCCCGCGTCCAGGAGCTCATCAACGCGTTCCGCGTCCGCGGCCACCTCATGGCCGACATCGACCCGCTGGAGTACGTGCAGCGCTCGCACCCCGACCTCGAGATCGAGACCCACGGCCTGACCTTCTGGGACCTCGACCGCGAGTTCGTCACGGGCGCCTTCGGCTCGGCCCGCACGGCCAAGCTGCGCGACATCCTCGGCGTCCTCCGCGACTCGTACTGCCGCACCACGGGCATCGAGTACATGCACATCCAGGACCCCGCGCAGCGCAAGTGGATCCAGAGCAAGGTCGAGCGCAAGTACGAGAAGCCGACGCACGACGAGCAGATGCGCATCCTCGGCAAGCTCAACGAGGCCGAGGCCTTCGAGACCTTCCTGCAGACGAAGTACGTCGGCCAGAAGCGCTTCAGCCTCGAAGGCGGCGAGTCCACCATCGCCCTGCTCGACACCATCCTCCAGGGTGCGTCGCAGGCCCAGCTCGACGAGGTCGCGATCGGTATGGCCCACCGCGGCCGCCTCAACGTCCTCACGAACATCGCCGGCAAGACGTACGGTCAGATCTTCCGCGAGTTCGAGGGAACGCAGGACCCTGCGAGCCACGGTTCCGGCGACGTGAAGTACCACCTCGGCACCGAGGGCACCTTCAAGGCCGAGGACGGCCGCGAGATCCCGGTCTACCTGGCAGCGAACCCCTCGCACCTCGAGGCCGTCAACGGCGTGCTCGAGGGCATCGTCCGCGCGAAGCAGGACCGCGGGCCGATCGGCGCGTTCGGCACCCTCCCGATCCTCATCCACGGCGATGCGGCGATGGCCGGTCAGGGCGTCGTCCTCGAGACGATGCAGCTGTCTCAGTTGCGCGGCTACCGCACGGGCGGCACGGTCCACGTCGTCATCAACAACCAGGTCGGCTTCACCACGCCTCCTGGCGAGGGCCGCTCCTCCATCTACAACACCGACGTCGCGAAGACCATCCAGGCGCCGATCTTCCACGTGAACGGCGACGACCCCGAGGCCGTCGTGCGGGTCGCGGAGCTCGCCTTCGAATACCGCCAGGAGTTCAAGCGCGACGTCGTCATCGACCTCGTGTGCTACCGCCGACGCGGCCACAACGAGGGCGACGACCCGTCGATGACGCAGCCGCTCATGTACAGCCTCATCGAGGCGAAGCGCTCCGTCCGCAAGCTGTACACCGAGGCGCTCGTCGGCCGTGGCGACATCACCGAGGAGGAGTACGAGGCCGCGCACCGCGACTTCCAGGACCGCCTCGAGCGCGCCTTCATGGAGACGCACGCCGAGCAGACCTCGCCGACGCCGATCCCGACCGAGGTCCTCGACGAGGACGGCTACTCCGGCGAACTCGAGACGACCGGTGTCTCCGAGGGCGTCGTGCAGCTCATCGGCGACGCGTTCAACAACAAGCCCGCCGGGTTCACCGTGCACCCGAAGGTGCAGCAGCTCCTCGAGAAGCGTCTCGACATGAGCCGCAACGGCAACATCGACTGGGGCTTCGGAGAACTGCTCGCGCTCGGATCGGTACTCATCGAGGGCACCCCGGTGCGGATGTCCGGACAGGACTCTCGCCGCGGCACCTTCGTGCAGCGTCACGCCGTCCTCCACGACCGGGTCAACGGCCAGGAATGGCTGCCGCTCGCGAACCTCAGCGACAACCAGGCCCGCTTCTGGATCTACGACTCGCTCCTCAGCGAGTACGCGGTCATGGGCTTCGAGTACGGCTACTCGGTCGAACGTGCCGACGCGCTCGTGCTGTGGGAGGCGCAGTTCGGCGACTTCACCAACGGCGCGCAGACGATCATCGATGAGTTCATCTCCTCCGCCGAGCAGAAGTGGTCGCAGCGGTCGAGTGTCACGCTCCTCCTCCCCCACGGCTACGAAGGCCAGGGCCCCGACCACTCGTCCGCGCGGATCGAGCGGTTCCTGCAGCTCTGCGCCGAGGACAACATGACCGTCGCACGGCCGTCGACCCCCGCGTCGTACTTCCACCTCCTGCGTCGCCAGGCGTACGCCCGCCCGCGTCGGCCGCTCGTCGTCTTCACCCCGAAGGCGATGCTACGTCTGCGTGGCGCGACCAGCCCGGTGGCGGACTTCACCTCCGGCCGCTTCGAGCCGGTGATCGACGACGCACGGATCACCGACAAGGCCGCGGTCAAGCGGGTGCTCCTGCACTCCGGGAAGATCCACTACGACCTCCTCAGCGAGCTGCAGAAGCAGCCGAACGACGAGATCGCCCTCGTCCGCGTCGAGCAGTTCTACCCGGTCCCGGTGGCCGAGCTGAACGCCGTGGTCGCGCAGTACCCGAACGCCGAACTGGCGTGGGTACAGGACGAGCCGGAGAACCAGGGCGCGTGGCCGTTCATCTGCCTGGAGGCCGCCAAGCACCTCGAGGGTCGGACGATCCGCAACGTGTCGCGCACCGCGTCCGCCTCCCCCGCCACGGGTTCGGCGAAGCGTCACGCCGCCGAGCAGGCGGAGCTCCTCCGCACCGCGCTGGCGCTCTGACCTCAGCCGCACGACCGACGACCGCCTGTTCCGACAGGCGGTCGTCGTCGTCTGCGTCGTCGTCTGGACGCGGGCGGTCAGCACGGCGACAGCGATCCGTGAGTGGGCGGTGAGCCACCGCCAATAGGCTGACGCCATGGACTTCGCATTCCTCGCCGTCGTCGCGGTGGTGACCATCGTCGCGGTGGCCCGCTTCGCGAACAAGCTGCGCGTGGCAGCCCCGCTCATCCTCGTCCTGGTCGGGCTCGCCCTCAGCTATCTGCCGTTCGTGCCGGACGTCGAGGTCAAGCCGGAGTGGATCCTCGCCGGCGTGCTGCCACCGCTCCTCTATTCGGCCGCCGTCAACGTGCCCCTGGTCGACTTCCGCCGCAACCTCAAGGCGATCTCCGGGCTCTCGGTCGTCCTCGTCGTGGTCTCGTCGGTCCTCATCGGCTGGATCCTTTCGACGATCCTCCCCGACCTGAGCCTGGCCGCCGGCATCGCCCTCGGCGCCGTCGTCAGCCCGACCGACGCGGTCGCCGCGACCTCCATCGGCAAGCGGCTGGGCATGCCGTCGCGCCTCGTGAGCGTCCTCGAGGGCGAGAGCCTCGTGAACGACGCCTCGGCCCTCGTCCTCCTGCGCTCCGCCATCGCCGCGACCGCCGGGACGGTCTCGTTGTGGGGTGTCCTGGGCGACTTCGCCTATGCCGTGGCGCTCGCGATCGCGATCGGGATCGTCGTCGGGTTCATCACGGTCCGGATCCGCTCCCGCCTCGGCGACCCGGTCCTGACGACGGTCATCTCCTTCGCCGTGCCGTTCATCGCGTATCTGCCCGCCGAGCACTTCCACGCCTCAGGCGTCCTGTCGGTCGTGGTCGCCGGGCTCTACACCGGGCATCAGAGCGCGAAGTACTTCACCGCCCAGGACCGCATCAGTGAGCGCATCAACTGGCGGACGACGCAGTTCCTCCTCGAGAACGGGGTGTTCCTGCTCATGGGGCTCGAGCTCGAGGCCATCGTCTCGCAGGTGGAGCAGGACGACCTCGGCATCTGGTCGTCGATCGGCCTCGGGTTGCTGACCGCCATGACCCTCATCGTCGTCCGCATCGTGTTCGTCGGCGTCCTCGTCTGGTCGTTGCGACGCGATGAACGGGAAGCCCTTGCCCGGCGGCCGAGACTGGAGCAGGTCTCCGCACGCCTCGAGGGGCATCCGACGGAGAACGCGCGTTCAGCCAAACGCAAGGCCGCCTTCTCGAGGTCGATCGCCCGGCGGAGCGCCGACCTGGACTTCCTGCAACGCGAGGGCCTCGGATGGCGGGGCGGCGCGGTGCTCGCCTGGGCGGGGATGCGTGGTGTCGTCACGATCGCCGCCGCTCAGTCGCTCCCGTTGGACACCCCGTATCGGGCGGAGCTGGTGCTCATCGCGTTCACGGTCGCGATCGTCACCCTCCTGCTCCAGGGCGGTTCCCTCCCGCTCGTCATCCGGCTGACCCGGGTCGGTGGGACGGACGAGCAGGCGGCGATGGCGGAACTGGCCGGTCTCGTGGAGGAGATCTCGACCGTCGGTGTGGCCGCCCTCGACGACCCGCAGCTGCGAACGGACGGCGGGGAGCCGTTCGACTCCGCGGTCGTCGACCGGGTACGCACGAGCAGCCTCATCCGCGTCGAGTCGGCGGCGGAACGCACCGATGCCGGCGTGGGCCCGCACGAGCAGTTCCGACAGCTGCGACGCCGAGTGCTCGACGCCGAACGCGATGCGCTCCTCGATGCGCGGGCGACCGGCAGCTACTCCTCCGAGGTGTTGGCGAAGGCGCAGCGGATGCTGGACGTCGAGGAGTCACGCCTCGACGGCGCCGGCTGATGCGGTCGGTCCGTCGTCAGGCGCTCTCGTGGGTGGCCTGGGTGGCCCGCAGCGACGCCAGGACCTGGTTCTTCAGGTCTTCGGGTGCCGTCTCCTTGCACGCCCGCTGCACGGCCTCGGTGAGGGTCTGGGCGACGAGCGCCTCGTTCTGACACTCCGGGCAGTTCGCGAGGTGCTCGCGGATGTCGGCCGCTTCGGTCGTGCACACCTCGTGACGGAGGTACTCCTCGAGGTCCTTCTTGGCCTTGTCGCAGCCGCAGTCGCTCATTTCTTGCTCCCCTGCTTCGTCACGGTGAACCCCCGGGACTCGGCGTAGTCGGCCAACAGGTCGCGGAGGAGTCGTCGGCCACGGTGCAGACGACTCATCACGGTCCCGATGGGCGTTTTCATGATGTCGGCGATCTCCTGGTAGGCGAAGCCCTCCACGTCGGCGAGGTACACCGCGAGGCGGAAGTCCTCCGGGATGGCCTGCAACGCGTTCTTGACGTCGCTGTCCGGCAGGTGATCGATCGCTTCGGCCTCGGCGGAGCGGCTGGAGGTGGCGCTGATCGACTCGGCGCCGCCCAACTGCCAGTCCTCGAGGTCGTCGATGGTGCCCTGGTACGGCTCGCGCTGCTTCTTCCGATACGTGTTGATGTACGTGTTCGTGAGGATGCGGTAGAGCCACGCCTTGAGGTTGGTGCCCTGTTCGAACTGCGCGAACGCGGCGAAGGCCTTCACGAACGTCTCCTGGACGAGGTCCTGAGCGTCCGACGGGTTCTTCGTCATGCGCATGGCAGCGCCGTACAACTGATCGATGAACGGCAGTGCCTGTGCTTCGAACAGTGATCGGGGGTCCGGCTCGGCCGGAAGGGCTTCTGGGTCGACGGAGGTCATCACCGGCCAGTCTACGGCCAGCGCCAGACGGCCGTGATCGGCCTCCGTCACCGGTCGTTCCAGTACCGCTGTGGACATCCGCTCCTCCTTCTGCTCTCGACCCCGACTACTGTTGGAACCAATGTTGACCAATCCGTATTCCGCACCAGATTTCGACGTGTACGGCGATGCCGAACCCGAGCACGACGACGCAGCCTGGCCGGCGCCCGTCGCGGGCGGTCCGGTCGATGCGACCGTCTCGCTTCCGGGCTCGAAGTCGCTCACGAACCGCGAGCTCGTCCTGGCCGCTCTGGCCGACGGGCCCTCCCTCCTGCGCGCCCCGCTCCACTCGATGGACAGCACCAACATGGTCGAGGCGCTCCGCGCACTCGGGACCACCATCGTCGAGCGACCGGCGTCGGGCGCGTTCGGCAAGGACTGGCTCGTCACGCCGGGCGAGCTGTTCGGCAGCACGACCGTCGAGTGCGGGCTCGCCGGCACCGTCATGCGGTTCGTCCCGCCGCTGGCCGCCCTCGCGCTCGGGCCGACCGTGTTCGATGCCGACCCCTCGGCCAGGAACCGGCCGATGGCCACCATGATCGGCTCGCTCCAGGCGCTCGGCGTCGACATCAGCGACGACGGCCGGAAGGCGCTCCCCTTCACGGTGCACGGCACGGGCACGGTGAAGGGTGGCAAGCTCACGATCGACGCGTCGTCGTCGAGCCAGTTCGTGTCCGGCCTCCTGCTGGCCGCAGCCCGCTTCGAGCAGGGCCTCCACCTCGTCCACGAGGGCGAGCGTCTGCCGAGCCTGCCGCACATCGAGATGACCATCGCGGCCCTCGCGGCCCGGGGGGTCACCGTGGAACAGCCCTCCGTCGGTGAGTGGGTCGTCGCCCCCGGCACGATCGCCGCGCTCGACGTCGACCTCGAGCCCGACCTCTCCAACGCCGCACCGTTCCTCGCCGCGGCGCTCGTCACCGGCGGAAGCGTCACGCTCCGCGGCTGGCCCACCTCCACCACCCAGGTCGGTGCCGACCTGGCGGACCTCCTGCCCCGCTTCGGCGCGACGGTCACCCTGGACGGCGACCGCCTCACCGTCACCGGCGGCGAGCGGATCACCGCGGTCGACCTCGACCTGACCACCGGCGGTGAGCTCGCGCCCGCCCTCACCGCGCTCGCGGCACTCGCCGACGGACCGTCGACCATCACGGGCATCGGGCACATCCGTCACCACGAGACCGACCGCCTCGCGGCCCTCGCGACGGAGATCAACAAGCTCGGTGGCGCCGTCACGGAGCTGCCGGACGGTCTCCGCATCGAACCGCGCCCCCTCCACGGCGGCGAGTGGTCGAGCTACCACGACCACCGCATGGCGACCACGGGAGCGATCCTCGGTCTCGTCGTGCCCGGGGTCACCATCGAGAACGTCGCCACGACCGCGAAGACGCTCCCACAGTTCACCGAACTGTGGCACGCGATGCTCGGGGGCTGAGCCGATGAGCTGGTGGGACGACGGCGTCGACGACGACGAGCCGGAACTCGACGAGTCGAGCATCAGGATGCGGCCGAACCCGAAGGCGAACCGCCCACGGACGAAGACGCGGCCCGAGCACCTCGATGCACTGACCGCACGCGTCCTCGCGGTCGACCGCGGTCGCTACACCGTGCTCCTCGACGAAGGCACGCCCGAGGAGCGCGTCCTGACGTCGACCCGCGCTCGTGAACTCCGTAAGCAGGCCATCGTGACCGGCGACCGGGTCGATGTCGTCGGCGACACCTCGGGTGCCGAGGGCACGCTGTCGCGCATCGTGCGGATCGTGCCGCGCACGACGCTGCTCCGCCGCAGTGGCGACGACACCGACGCCATGGAGCGCGTCGTCGTCGCCAACGCCGACCAGATGCTCATCGTCGTGGCTGCGGCGAACCCCGAACCACGGGCCCGCCTCGTCGACCGCTACCTCGTCGCCGCCTACGACGCGGGGATCACCCCGATCCTCTGCATCACGAAGACGGACCTCCAGGACCCCGACGAGTTCCTCGCGAACTTCGCCGGGCTCGGCCTGCGCGTGTTCCGCAGCCGGGAGGACGACGTCCCCCTGGCCGAGATCACCGAGGCCCTCATCGGCCACGACACGGTCTTCGTCGGCCACTCGGGCGTCGGCAAGTCCACCCTCGTCAACGCCCTCGTCCCGACCGCTGAGCGCGCCACAGGGCATGTGAACGTCGTCACCGGGCGTGGCCGCCACACCTCCTCGTCGACCGTCTCGTTGCGCATCGAGGCGCCCGGAGGATCCGGGTGGGTCATCGACACCCCGGGCGTCCGCTCGTTCGGTCTCGGACACGTCGACACCGCCAACATCCTGAAGTCGTTCACCGACCTCGCGGAGATCGCGCTCGAGTGCCCGCGCGGCTGCACCCATCTTCCCGACGCCCCCGACTGCGCGATCATCGAGGCCGTGGCCGAGGGACGGCTCGGAGAGAACGGCCCCGCGCGCCTCGACTCGCTCCAGCGGCTGCTGGGGACCTTCGCGACGATCAAAGCCGACCAGTACTCCTGACTAGGCTTGGGGTATGCCTGAACCCCTCCGTCTCTCCGCCGGCGACCCGGCCCCCGCGTTCACCCTGACCGACCAGGACGGCACCAGCGTGTCCCTGTCCGACTTCGCCGGACGGCGGGTGATCCTGTACTTCTACCCCGCCGCGATGACGCCCGGCTGCACCACCCAGGCGTGCGACTTCCGCGACAACCTCGCATCGCTCAGCGGTGCCGGGTACGTGGTGCTCGGCGTCTCGAAGGACTCCGTCGAGAAGCTCAAGGCCTTCCAGGAGGAGGACGGGCTCACGTTCCCGCTCCTCAGCGACCCGGAGCTGACGGTCCACCAGGCGTACGGAGCCTACGGTGAGAAGAACTCGTACGGACGCATCGTCACGGGCGTCCTCCGGTCGACGTTCGTCATCGACGAGACGGGCACCCTCACCCTCGCCCGGTACAACGTCAAGGCCACCGGCCACGTGAAGAGCCTCCGTAAGGCTCTCGGCCTCGACGCCTGACGCGTCGCGGCTGGACCATCAGGACCGACGCGTCGCGCTCAGATCTCGCGTCGGGTCACGGCGGCGACGGCCGGCGTGAACAGGAGCCCGAGGACGGCCAGCGACGGCAACAGCAGGAACCACCCGATCGCGGGTTGCGCGAAGACCCCCTGGAACGCGCCGACGGCGACGGCGATCTGCACGAGCTGCCAGGTGACCGCTCCCCCGCGGATCCAGCTCCGTCCGCGGATCGCGCCGAGGGCGAGCGCCGTGACGAACGCCGTGGCGATGAGCAGGATCACGAAGATCGCCAGTGCGCTCGTGAACGAGGCCGGCGTCGCCGCGACCAGCTCGAAGAGGAACCAGGCCGAGAGCCCGATCATGAGCAACGCCTCCGCGACGAGCAGGACGATGAAGGCCAGCACCGCCGGACGACGACGCTCCTCAGGGTTCGGAGCGGAGGCGGCGTTTCGATCGGTACTCACAGGGTTCACCCAAACTTGACTATTGATTTGCTCTTACCGATATGAAACCATGTTTGAGGCCGACATGAGGTCCACGAGGGTGTGGACAGATCCCGAATCCCGGACGATCATCCCCCTCGCATTTCGGCTTTCGCTTCCCGAGACCCCTCACTCGGTTGAAGAAATCTCACCATGCAATAAAAGGAGCTCCCCTATGGATTGGCGCGATAAAGCTGCCTGCCTGACCGTCGACCCGGAATTGTTCTTCCCGGTCGGGAACACCGGTCCGGCGGTCGATCAGATCGACAAGGCGAAGGCCGTGTGCGCCACCTGCAGTGTCACGGAGCTGTGCCTCCAGTACGCGCTCGAGACCGGCCAGGACTCCGGTGTGTGGGGCGGCCTCAGCGAAGACGAGCGCCGCGCCCTCAAGCGTCGCGCGGCTCGCGCCCGCCGCGCCTCCTAGTCGCAGACGAGAACCCCGGGTGCCGAACGGCCCCGGGGTTCTCGCATGTCCGCGGCCGTTCGCGACGGCCCAGGACCTCAGCTCTTGGCGACCCAGCGCATCGGGATCGCGATCGTGACCTCGGTTCCGCTCCCCATGAGCGTGTGCCAGTCGATCGTCCCGCCCAGTTCCCCCTGGATGAGCGTCCGCACGATCTGGGTGCCGAGGCCGGACCCGACCTTCCCCTCCGGGAGCCCCACGCCGTTGTCGCGGACCTGCACGCTCAGCAGCTCGTCCGTGCGGTCGGCCGTGATCTCCACGTCGCCGTCGCGGCCGTTGAGGCCGTGCTCCACCGCGTTGGTGACGAGTTCGGTGAGCGCGAGGGCGAGTGGCGTCGCGTACTCGCTCGGGAGCACGCCGAACGAGCCGGAGGACTTCGGGCGGACCGTGGTGTTGTGGGAGCTCGCCACTTCGGCGATGAGCAGGAGCACGCGCTCGAAGACCTCGTCGAAGTCGACGTTCTGATTGAGCCCCTCGGACAGCGTGTCGTGCACGACCGCGATGGCGGCCACGCGCCGCATGGCCTGCGTGAGGGCGTCGTGGGCGTCCTCCGAGTGCGTCCGCCTGGCCTGGATCCGCAGGAGCGACGCGACTGTCTGGAGGTTGTTCTTCACCCGGTGGTGGATCTCGCGGATCGTCGCGTCCTTGGTGATGAGTTCCTGCTCCTGGTGACGCAGTTCGCTGACGTCGCGGCAGAGCACGATCGCGCCGACCCGCTCGCCGCGGCTCCGCAACGGGATCGCCCGGAGGGAGACCGTCACGCCCTTGTCCTCGATGTCGGTCCGCCACGGCGCCCGACCGGTGACGACGAGTGGCAGGGACTCGTCGACGGTGACGGTCCCCGTCCCGGAGAGCAGATGGGTCGTGACGTCCGCGAGCGACTCGCCCTCGAGTTCCTCGGCGAATCCGATCCGGTTGAAGGCCGAGAGCGCGTTGGGGCTGGCGAACGTGACGGTACCGTCGACATCGAGACGGATCAGGCCGTCGCTCGCGCGCGGCGCGCCCCGGCGCGGTCCGGTCGGCGCTCCGAGATCCGGGAAGTCGCCAACCGCGATCATCTCGAACAGGTCGCTCGCGCAGTCGTTGAAGGTGAGTTCCTGGCGGCTGGGCGTGCGAGCCTCACCGAGATTGGTGTGGCGGGTGATGACCGCGATCGGTCCGTCGGCATTGGTCGTCTCGGTCGGAGATATCCGCCGGGCGACGGGTACGGCACGAACCCTGGTCGGGGTCTCCTCGTACCAATCCGGTGCGGACGACTCGATGATCCGTCCACTCTCGAAACAGTCGGTGACCTGCTTGCGCCATTCCTGCTTGATGGATTGCCCGACGAAGTCGCGATAGAAGAGTGTCGCGGCACTCGACGGACGCGAATGCGCGACCGCTATGAAACTGCCGGAATCGGTCGGTACCCAGATGACGATATCGGCGAACGCCAGATCCGCGAGGAGTTGACTGTCCGCGAGCAGCATGTGCAGCCACTCCACGTCGGCCGCACTGGAGCGGCCCTGGGCGAGAACGAGATCACTGAGCGTCGACACGATTCCAGTCTAGGCTCGGCCGGCCGACACCGAGTGCGCCGGGCGTGCCCTGACGACCACTGGTCCAGGCAGGCATGGAACGACGACGGCGCTCAGCGGCCCGTGGGGGGCCGCTGAGCGCCGTCGCCGGACGGGGATGCGTCAGTTGGCTGCGCGGTAGGCGTCCTGGACTGCCTGGGGGATGCGTCCGCGCGACGACACGGCGTGCCCGTTCTTCGCGGCCCACTCGCGGATCGCGGCGAGGTTCTCGGCGCTGTTGCGGGTGCTGGTGCTCGAGGTGCGGCGCCCACGCTTGACCGGGCGTCCGGCTCCGATGTAGGGCTTCAGCGACTCGCGGAGGTTCTTCGCATTGTCTGCCCCGAGATCGATCTCGTATTCGGTTCCGTCGATCGCGAACCGGACGGTCTCTCCTGCACCGGAAGCGAGTTCGCTGCCGTCGAGATCGTCGATGTATGTGGTGATGACTTTCTGAGCCATGGGGGGTCCTCCTGAAGATATCCGTGGTGAGTCCGACGGTTATCCGATCATATCGAACACCACCAAGCGAATCTGAATACCGACACGATACCGGAGTAATTCATCACCCAACGGATAACGATGCGTCGGAGAAGAATGCAGATGCATATATGGGCGAGCAAATGCATATTCGGTTGATCGCCCAATTGTATTGAGTGACTTCGTCGGGACTATTCCGCTCGGCGTGACCGACTCCGCGCACGACGCCCACGTGCTCCACCCGACGAGCGCCGCGAGCGGTCCCGCACCGGCGCCGGCTCCTGGTCGAGGACGGTGGACACGAACCGCCGCAACGCGACGGGAAGCGCCCCGCGCGGGGCCTGGTCGCGGAGGGTCCTCCCCGCGATCACCGCGGCGTCCACCACCCGTTGGTCCTCCGGCAGGAGCGCGGCCGCCTCGATCCCGCCGAAGCGGGAGAGCGTGGACGCCAGCTGACCGGCCGGGCCGGTACCGAGCGCGACGCCACGCAGCCGGTTCACCACCACCGAGATGCGCGACGGGTCGACGAGTTCGACGAGTTCCGCGTGCCCGCGGAGCAGCCTCGTGACCCCGACCGGGTCAGCCGCACCGACCTCCACCACCCGGTCCGCGGACCCGAGGACGGCGAACGCCGCCCCGTTCCGTCTGGGCGCGAACAGGTCGCTCGAGATCTCCTCGTCCGCCTCCAGACAGAACGCCGTGTCGATCACGATGTCGTCCATCCACGCCCGGCACCGTTCGATGGTCGTCGCGACGCGCTCCGTCGACAGTTCCGTCCAGCGTGCCGCACGGGAGATGCCGGTCAAGACCCGGAACGCGCCGGACGGCGACGGATGGACGACCGCGATCCGCTCGAGCTGCTCGATGTCGAGCGCCCCACTTCCGGCCAATCGGCAGGCCGCGGCGAACCCGGGCGCCTCGTCGAGGAGGCCGAGCATGGCCGCGACGGATGACCCGTAGGTGTCCGCGTCGATGAGGACGACCCGGCGTCCGCGCGCGGCCAGCTCGCTGGCGATGCCCGCGGCGACGGTGGTCGTGCCGGGCGACCCGGCCGCGCCCCACACGGCGATGACCCGCCCCGCGGCCTGGGCGACCGGACGAGGGCCGTCGCCGCCGAGGTCGAGCGGCGCGATGCTCCGATCGAGCTCCTCGGGATCGACCGGCAGGAGGACGATGTCGACCAGGCCCAGCCCCGCCGCATGGCGACGCTCGGACTCACCGGACGCGAGCGCCACGACCCTCGTACCCACGCGGTCCGCGAGGTCGATGAGGTCGGCGCGCAGGCGGTCGACCCCGGGTGACACGAGCAGTACGTCGACGGGCGTCCCGGCACCGATGCGCTCGTCGAGTTCGGCGCCGTCGTGACAGCGCCAGGCGACGCGGTGCCCGAGGTCGAGCATCGTCGCGAGGATCTCGCCCTCGACCCGTGGGTCGAGGGCGAGTCCGACGCGCAGCATCAGCGTTCGCCGTGCTCGGTGGGGACCACGGACAGCAGGTGCGCCGCCGCCGTCGCCGAGAGCACCGTCGCGACGGCCGAGCGTGGGACGGCGAGCTCGAGGGCGACCGAGCCGCGGCCGGACAGGAGCCCTTCGTCCTCGCCGACCCGGACGACCGTCGCGGCCGAGACCAACACCTCCGGCACTCCGTACCCGTCGCCGTCCGGCGCGGCCGCCCACAGGTCGACGACGGTCCCCGGCACGATGTCGGCGCCGAGCCGTCCGGCCGGTTCGACGACGAGCGTGGTCACGCCGACGGCGCTCGCCTCGCCGAGCGCGTCGAGCGGCACGAGCTCCCCCGCCGCGATCGTCCGCGTGACGTCGATTCCCGCCGGCGGTGCCGCTCCGGCTCCGAGGTACCCGCTTTCGACCGATCCCAGACGTGCGTCGATCACCTGGAGTGAGGAGCGGTCGAGCCGCGTTCCGGGCGTCAGCGTCTCGGAGGCCGCATACACCGGGGTCGTCCGGCTCGAGGTCGTGACGAGCCACCACACCCCCAGGATCGACACGACCACCAGCATGAGGCCCACGAGGAAGCGTGGGTCCACCCAGATGCGCGACCGGGACACCTGCCGTCCGCCAACACCATGACGCAGTCCGGCGAGACGGTCGCTCATCCGCTCGCCGCCGTCGCTTCGCGCTCCTCCCGATTCCGATCCGTGTCCCCGCTCGCTTCCCCGCACCGTCTCCTCCTTCATGGGCACCCCGTGCGCCGCCTCCGGTCCCATGCTGCCCGGGCTGCGGACATCGCGCCGAAGTTATCCACAGCCCGGCGGACGCCGCCCGCGCGAGAGGATAATCGAGGAATGGAATCGCAGCGCGATGCGGCCCCGCTCGGTCGCTTCCTCACCGTCGCCGACACGGCCGAGGTCTTGAACGTCTCGGCCCAGCACGTGGCCGAGCTCATCTCGAGCGGTGAGCTGCCCGCCATCCGGATCGGGCGCAGCGGACCGTGGCGCATCGAGTTCCCGGCACTCGAAGCCTTCATCAGCGGTCAGTACGAGGAGGCACGTCGTGCAGGCCTCTGGCATCAGGCCCAGCTCACCGAACTCGCCGAGTTCTCCGGCGCACCGATGCTCCGGCCCGTGCCACCACTCGGTTGAGCCCCGACCCCGGCAGGCGCCCGACGCCACGCCTCAGTCAGCCCGCTCGACGATGACGACCTCCGACAGCACGACGATGCGGATCTGCTCGACGCTCCGGCTGCGGCGCGGCGACCCCGGCTCGTGGACGGCCAGATCCAGATGGTCGCGGCCCACCCGGTCGATCGTGCCCGTCCAGCTCCCCGTCCGGGTCCGCACGACCACTGCAGCACGGCGCCGGCACAGATCACGGAGCAGGAACGAGACGGTCAGGCGGTCGAGCAGTCGCGGTTCGCGGACCACGACGTCGTCGAGACTCCAATCGACCTGGGTCTGCGTCATGGCGACCGCCGCGATCGCATCGAGCGGCACGACGACCTCCCGGCCGCCCGGGGTGCCGGAATCGGCCTGCAGCCAGTCCTTCCCGATGCTCCGGACCCGCAGCCGCCAGGTCGTCCCGTCGACGAGTTCCACGACGAGCGGTCCTGGTGCGCCGGCATCGCCGCAGAGGGCGGCCAGCCGCTCACGGAGGGTGAGGCGCGCACGCCGAAGCCGCTCGGCCTCGACGCGGACGGCGTCGTCGTCGACGGCGAGCTCGTCGTCGAGCTGACCGGCGAGATCGTCGAACAGGCTGTCCCAACGCATACGCCGACGGTAGTGCGCCGAGGTCGGCCGCGTCCTGCGTTCTCCACAGACCCCTGGTACCGGACACCGGAGAACTGACATGATGAGTGTGACATGTCAGATTCTGGTCGCCCGACTCGTGGCGGCCGCCCACCCCTCGGAGGCCCCATGAGCACCGCTGCCCGGCACGACGACGACGAGCCCGAAGCACACACGGCTCGCCTCCGGCCGGCGCCTCCGCTCCCCGAGCGACGCACGCGGGAGGTACGGGCGGCAGCCCGCCCCGGTGCGGACGACTATTTCGCGCCCCAACCGGCGCCCCGAGCCGAGCTCCCCGATCCGCGACCACTGCTCGAGAACCTGACTCGGAGCGTGATCGAGGTGATCGCCGGAGCCCGCGACCTCACGCAGCTCGCGCGCTGGATCACCGCTGACGTGCACACCGTCCTGCTGAAGCGCGTGATCCTCGCCGAACGGGCACGACGCGTCCGCGGCGTCCCGGGCACCGTCCCGGTCGTCTCGATCGGCACCGTGACCGTCTCCGAGCCACGCGACGGCGTCGTCGAGTCCGTGGTCATCGTCCACGGACGAGCCCGGTCCCGAGCCGTGGCCATCCGGCTGGAGGGCTTGGACGGCCGCTGGCGGGCGACCTCGGTGAGCGTGCTCTGACCGCCGCTGCATCTGCGCAGCACCCGACAGACGAGAGCCCTCCGGACCGATGTCACCATGGTCCGGAGGGCTCCCGTTCGTGCCGGCGTACGCCTACTTCTTCTTGCCCTGCTTGCGACGGTCCGAACGGTTGCTCGGAGCAGCCGCAGGGGCTTCCGACTGCTGGCCGAAGGCCCCACGCGACGCCTTCGCGGCCGGGGCGGCCTTCGTGGCGGGAGCCGCGTCGCCGGCGGGACGGTTCGTCTGCTGGAGACGCTGTGCCCGTTCGGTGGCCGCCTTCTCGATCTGCCCGCGCTGGTTGCGGACCTCGACCCCACCCTGCTCGCTCGGAGCGGAGTAGCTGAGCTTCTCGGTGTCGGGGGTCTCCTGCGTCAGGCCCTTGGCCGTGATCGCCGGCGCGGCGGTGCCTGCGTCGACCTCTCCGGCGACCTCGACCTCGAGGTTGAAGAGGAAGCCGACGCTCTCCTCGCGGATCTGCCCCATCATCTGCTGGAACATCGCGTAACCCTCGCGCTGGTACTCGACCAGCGGATCGCGCTGCGCCATCGCCCGCAGACCGATGCCGTCCTTCAGGTAGTCCATCTCGTACAGGTGGTCGCGCCAGCGGCGGTCGATCACCTGGAGGACGACGCGGCGCTCGAGCTCGCGCATGGCCGGGGCACCGAGCGACTCCTCACGGTTGGTGTACGCGAGCTTGGCGTCGGAGAGGATCTCCCGGCGCATGAAGTCGCGGTTGATCCGCCCCTTCGTCCCGGCCTCCTGGACGACCTCGTCGATCGTCAGGCCGACGGGGTAGAGCGTCTTCAGTTCGGCCCAGAGTGCGTCGAAGTCCCAGTCGTCGCCGTTGCCCTCGCCGGTGTGCTCGTCGAGGACGTCGTCGACGACGCTCTCGAGGAACTGCTGTGCGCGGTCGTGGAGGTCGTCGCCCTCGAGGATGTGGCGGCGGTCGGAGTAGATCGCCTCGCGCTGCCGGTTGAGGACGTCGTCGTACTTGAGCACGTTCTTGCGGATCTCCGCGTTCCGCGCCTCGACCTGCGACTGGGCGCTGCGGATCGCGCGGCTGACGATCTTCGACTCGATCGCGAGGTCGTCCGGCACGTTCTGACGCCCCATGAGGCTCTCCGCGGCTCCGGCGTTGAACAGGCGCATGAGGTCGTCGGTGAGGGACAGGTAGAACCGGCTCTCGCCCGGGTCGCCCTGACGGCCGGAGCGACCGCGCAGCTGGTTGTCGATGCGGCGCGACTCGTGGCGCTCGGTACCGAGGACGTAGAGTCCGCCGGCGTCGATGACCTTGTCGGCCTCCTCCTTGACCGCTGCCTTCACCTCGGTGAAGACGTCGTCCCACGCAGCCTCGTACTCCTCGGGGGTGTCGATCGGGCTGAGCCCCTTGGCGTTCATCTCCGCGACGGCGAGGAACTCGGCGTTGCCGCCGAGCATGATGTCGGTTCCACGACCGGCCATGTTGGTGGCGACGGTGACCGAGCCGAGTCGACCGGCCTGGGCGATGATGGCGGCCTCACGCGCGTGGTTCTTCGCGTTGAGGACCTCGTGCTTGACGCCCTTCTTGGCGAGGAGCCTCGACAGGTATTCGCTCTTCTCGACGCTCGTCGTGCCCACGAGGACCGGCTGGCCCTGCTCGTGGCGCTCGACGATGTCCTCGACGACCTGTGCGAACTTCGCCTCCTCGTTCTTGTACACGAGGTCCGACTGATCGATGCGCTGCATCGGGCGGTTGGTCGGGATCGGGACGACGCCGAGCTTGTACGTCGACATGAACTCGGCAGCCTCGGTCTCGGCCGTACCGGTCATGCCGGACAGCTTCTCGTAGAGACGGAAGTAGTTCTGGAGCGTCACGGTCGCGAGGGTCTGGTTCTCGGCCTGGACGGCGACGCCCTCCTTGGCTTCGATCGCCTGGTGGATGCCCTCGTTGTAGCGACGTCCGACCAGGATGCGACCGGTGTGCTCGTCGACGATGAGCACCTCGCCGTTCATCACGACGTAGTCCTTGTCCTTCTTGAAGAGCGCGCGGGCCTTGATCGCGTTGTTCAGGAAGGAGATGAGCGGGGTGTTGGCGGACTCGTAGAGGTTGTCGATGCCGAGGTAGTCCTCGACCTTCTCGATGCCGGGCTCGAGTACGCCGACGGTGCGCTTCTTCTCGTCGACCTCGAAGTCCTCACCGGGCTCGAGTCGCACCGCGAGCCGGGCGAACTCCTGGAACCAGCGGTTCGCCTCGCCGGAGGCCTTCCCGGAGATGATGAGCGGGGTCCGTGCCTCGTCGATGAGGATGGAGTCGACCTCGTCGACCACGGCGAAGAAGTGACCGCGCTGGACCATGTCCTTCGCCTGCCACGCCATGTTGTCGCGGAGGTAGTCGAACCCGAACTGGTTGTTCGTGCCGTAGGTGATGTCGGCCGCGTACTGCTCGCGGCGCTGCTCCGGCGTCTGCCCCTCGACGATCACGCCGGTCGTCATGCCGAGCGCGCGGAAGACGCGCCCCATGATCTCCGACTGGTACGACGCGAGGTAGTCGTTCACCGTGACGATGTGCACGCCCTTGCCGGCGATGGCGTTGAGGTAGGCCGGGAGGGTCGCGACGAGCGTCTTTCCCTCACCGGTCTTCATCTCGGCGATGTTGCCGAGGTGGAGCGCGGCGCCACCCATGATCTGGACGTCGAAGTGACGCATGCCGATCGTGCGGCGTGCAGCCTCGCGCACCGCGGCGAAGGCTTCGGGGAGGAGGTCGTCGAGGGTCTCGCCGTTCTCGAAGCGCTCGCGCAGCTCGACGGTCTCGCTCTTCAGCTCCTCGTCGCTCAACTCCGTGAAGTCGTCCTCGAGGGCATTGACCGCCTTCGTGAGGCTGGTCAGCTTCCGGAGGATGCGACCTTCGCCGACGCGAAGGATCTTCTCAAGTGGTGAGGCCACGAATTGCTCTCCATTACGTGTTCCTGATCTCCGTCCTGGTCGACTGACCGGGACGGACGGGGTGCACCAGAACGGGGCAGTCCTCTGAACATGTTAGCGGGGAGTCCCTTGAGTGGACGCTGTGTATCGAGGGGCGGACGGATGTCGACGGAGCGCCGCCGCAGCGCGGGACGGACGGGTCACTAGGCTGGCGACACCTACGGCGTAGGCATTTCCTGGAGGTTCGATGTCGGTCAAGCACGGTCTGCTCGCGATCCTCGCGCTCGGTGACGACTACGGGTACCGTCTGCGCGGTGAGTTCGACCGGCGGACGACACCCGACACACCACTCAACGTCGGCCAGGCCTATGCGACCCTCGATCGTCTCGAGCGGGACAGGCTCGTCGAGCGGGCCGCCGTGGATGCGCAGGGGCATGTCTTCTACCGCATCACCGCCGACGGGCGCGACGTCCTCGACCGCTGGTGGGCGACACCCGTCACGGCCAGCGCATCGCGAGACGAACTCCCGAACAAGGTCGCCCTCGCGGCGTCACTCGACGGCGTCGACGTGTTCGGGGTCATCGCCGTCCAACGCGCGTGGGCGCTCGATCTCGTGCAGCAGCTCGACGCGGACCTGTCGGCCCTCCCCCCGACGCCGCAGGGTGACATCGCGTGGATCGGGCTCGAAGCCAGACGGCGACGCTCCCTGGCCGAGCTCGATTGGCTCGAGGCGACCTCGGCACGCCTGCGCGTGCACGACGCCGTCTTCGAGGTCGGCACCGACATGCCACGACGCGGCCGCCCGGCGAACCGGGCGACCGCGTCGGTCGGGGTGCAGGACGCTAGTTCGAGCCGTCCTCGAGGCTGATCACGCCGTAGTCCCAGCCCTTGCGGCGGTACACGACGCTCGCCCGCTCCGACGAGGCGTCGATGAACAGGAAGAAGTCGTGGCCGACGAGTTCCATGCGGTCGACGGCGTCCTCGACGCTCATCCACTCCGCGGGGAACTCCTTCGTGCGGATGACGACGGGTGAGTACGCCTCCTGCTCCTCGTCCTCGTGGGTCAGCGTCGCGACGCTCCCGGTCGCGACCTGCTCGAGCAGCTCCGGTGCGGCAGGCGTGATGTCGACGCCGCTGAACCCCTCGCTGCTGGCGGCGTGCAGGGAGGTGCGGTGCTTGCCACGGTGCTCCTTCTTGCGGTCCTTCGAGCGGCGGACGCGCTCGAGCATCCGCGCGATCGCGAGATCGAAGGCCACGTACTTGTCGGAGCCGGTCGACTCCGCACGGACCAACGGCCCGGGGCCGACGAGCGTCAGCTCGACGCGGTCCTCGCCCTTGCGTCCGTTGGCGTCGTGATGGCGGGACACCTTGATGTCGAGCGACTGCGCCTGCTCGACCAGATGGGCGACCTTCTCCGCCTTCTCGGTCGCGTACTCGCGGAACCGATCGGTGATGCCGAGTCCAAGTCCGACGATGTTGATATCCACGTTCGACCTCCTCATCCGGCTGACCACCCGGTCCCGGGCGGTCCTTTCACGCCGTTCTGCAACCGTAGTGCCCGAGCCTGCGGAAGTCATCAGCGGTGTTCAGGGAACGTTCATCTACCGGCCTTGGTACCCTCCGTCCGTTCACGGTCCGACCCTGGCTAGGGCCACGACACCGACCACGAGACCACCGCCGTCGTGCATCGCCCGGACCGCTTCCCCGACGGTGGCGCCCGTCGTGACGACGTCCTCCACGAGGAGGAAGCGGCGCCCGTCGAGCCGCCGCGCCGCGACCAGGGCCCCGGCGAGGTTCTCCAGACGCTCCGCCCGGCCGAAGTCCCGCTGGTCGGCGGGCTCCCGCGCCCACCGCAGCGGGCGCGACGGTCTGGCGCCGAGCCGGCGCACGAGCTGCTCCACCGGGTGGAAGCCCCGATCGCGGGCGGCGCGTCGCCTGGCAGGGATCGTCGCGATCTCCGGCGAGACGCCGCCCATCGCCCGGCTCGCCTCGAGCACGGCGGACCGGAACGCCGGTTCGAGCGCGGCGGCCAGCGGTCGGACGAGGCCGGTCCGGGCGTCCTCTTTGTAGGCGAGGAGGACGGCGCCGACGAACTCGTCGTAGCGACGGGCGGCGAGACCGGGGGTACCGTCCGCACCGTTCCACCGCACGAGGTCGGCGTCGTCGTCGGAGGCCGCCGGCCGGACCAGGCGCCCGCGGCAGTCGTCGCACAGCTCACGGTCCGGCACACCGCATCCGGCGCACGTGACCGGGACCGGCCAGGGCCCACGCGTCCAGGCCGGCTTCGCGGGCATGAGCGAGGGGCGCAGTTCGACTCGACGAGGATCGCATCATCCGATGGTGGCGCCCACGCGGCGCGTCCGGTGGCGCATCGTCCGAGACGCAGACGGCTCCGGCGCTCCGGACGCGCTGTGGAGCGCGCTCACTCAGTCGGGCGACCCCAGCTGGGTCGCGATGAACCGGACGTCACTGCCCGCCTCCTGCCAGCTCGATCCACGGGGCAACAGCAGCCGGCCGTCACTCGTGAGGGCACGCAGCTGCGTCGGCCCGTTGCCCCCGACCAGGTTCGTGACGTCCGCGAGCTTCGGCACGGGCGCGGAGCGGCCGCCGATCTGCTGCGTGACGATCGTCGTCCCGTCACCGCCGCCCAGCAGGACGGCGACGGTGATGTCGTCGACCCAGGTGACGGTCGTCGCCTCCGTGGACATCACCCGGAGCTCCACGGGGTCGCCGAGTCGCAACGGCGCGTTCCGGTCACCGCGGATGATCGCGGCGGCCACGAGCCGCGACTGCGTCCCGTCCCGGAGCAGCGCGACGAGGCGCGTACCCTCCCGGGACACCTGGATCGAATCGATCGTGGACGCGCCGGTCCAACTCGTCGCGACCTGCACCGTGCCACCCGCGGCGTCGTGCGCGAGCAGTGCGGACGGCGCTGCTGCCGGGACCGTCCAGGTGAAGCCGAACGGGTCCATCGTCGGCGGGAGGAGGCCCGGGCGGTTGTCGACGAGCCGGACGTCGCCGTCCGCCTGGATCACCGTGACGCCGGCGGCGGAACGGACCGCGGCCTGGTCATGGTCGGCGGACAACACGGCCGCGTCGGCCCCGGCCGCCACGACCGCCGCCGATATCCCCGGCACGGCCTCGAGCCGGTTCCCCGAGGCGAAGCCGAACTCGTCTCCACGCTGGACGAGTGCCCGGGGGTCGACCCGTGGTGCGGCGAGCGACAGCGGCGAGACCGTCTGCGTGGAGTTGCCCACGACGGTGATCGCGACGTTCGAGACGGCGGCGACCCCGCCGACGCTGCCCGACAGCTGCACCAGGCTGCTGCTCAGCTGGAGCTGCATCCGCTGGAGGGTGACCGCGTCCGCCTGCAGGGCCGGTTTGGTCAGGTCCACGCGCGCGGTCCCGGCCTCGACCGGAACGGCGTCGCTCGTGAGCGAGGTCCCCTCGGGGAACGCCGTCGCCACCGCGCCCTTCAACCATTCGGCCGGTCCGTCGAGGAGCGCCCCGACGATCCTCGTCGCGGTCGACGCCCGCGAGGGGAACCAGCGCTGGTCGGGGACGAGTCGGGTGAAACTCGGGTCGAAGTAGCTCAGGGAGTAGGCCGCGAAGACGTCGGCGAACGTCGAGGACTCGAGGACGATGCCAGGCGGAGCGGCGGCGATCCGCCACTCCCCCCGCACCTGCTCGAAGGAGTAGGTCCAGCTGAGCGGCGACGAGTTCCCCGATTCGCGGTACTCACCCCGGTCGTCGACCGCCGCGACGGGGCTGACGGTGAGTTGCACCGTGTCGGCGACCGGGGCGAACGTGCGGCCGCCCTGGTCGATGGTCACTCCGGCGTCGGGGTCCCAGTCGGACCGGAGCGCCGGTGCGAGGAATTCGCGCGCGATCTCGTAGTTGTTCTGCGGGCTCGCGGCGGCGTCGATGAAGCCACGGAGGATCTGCTCCGGCGTCGCCCCCTCGGCTGGGCCCGGCGCGATGAAGTTGACGTCGACGTCGCCGCCGTCCCCCTCGACCGTGCCGCCGTCCTGCACGGAACCGCCCCGCGGGATGCCCACGCAGGCGCTGAGCACCACCACGAGGAGCATCGGCAGCGCCGCCGCAGCGATCCGACGCACTGCGGATCGTCGTCTCGGCGATCGTGCGGGGACGTCAACCACGACCATCCTCCTTGTCGTCGTCGGCCGATCGCACGGTCGGGAGTGAGCGGGTCGTCGGCGCGGTGAGCTCGTCGACGATGGACTCGATCGCATCGTCGGGCGGCAGGCTGATGGGCGAGCGGACGATCTCCGTCCCGGGTTCGCGTGGGATGGTGAGGCGGAAGGACGAGCCGGCGGCGGGCTCCGACCAGACCTCCAGCCACCCCTCGTGCAGGACCGCGTCCTCGAGGGAGATCGCGAGTCCGAGCCCGGTGCCGCCGATGGTGCGCTTGCGGGACGGGTCCGCGCGCCAGAAGCGGTCGAACACGCGCTCGGTGGCCTCACGCGTCATGCCCTGGCCGTAGTCGCGCACCGCGATCGCGACCGAGGACTCGTTGCTGTCCACCGACACCACGATCGGTTTGCCCTCGCCGTGCTCGATGGCGTTGCCGACGAGGTTGCGCACGATCCGCCGGATGCGCCGCGGGTCCATCGGGACCGCCGAGTAGCCACCCGGTGCGACGATCCGGAGGTCCGAACCCGTCGGCTCCGCGAGCGGTCGGAGCTCCTCCACGACCTCCTCCGCGAGATGGACGAGACTGGTGGGCTCCAGTTCGAGTTCGATGCTCCCGGCGTCGTAGCGGCTGATCTCCAGCAGATCGGCCAGCAGGATCTCGAACCGCCCGACCTGGTCGTGGAGGAGCTCGGCCGTCCGCTCGGTGGCCGGTGGGAAGGAGTCGCGCTGGTCGTAGAGCACGTCGCCGGCCAGGCGGATGGTCGTCAGGGGCGTGCGCAGCTCATGGGAGACGTCCGAGACGAATCGCTGCTGCACGAGCGAGAGCTCAGCGAGTTCCTTGATCTGCTTCTGCATGCTGGCGGCCATCCCGTTGAAGGAGCGGGCGAGGATGGCGAGCTCGTCCTCGCCCTTCTCGGGCATCCGCACGTCGAGGTCGCCGCCGGCGAGGCGTTGACTCGTCTCGGCGGCGGACCGGATCGGTGTCGCGACGAAGCGGACGATGAACCACGCTGCGCCACCGACGAGGATCATGAGGCCGACACCCGCGACGAAGAGGGTCCGTTGGACGAAGCCGAGCGTCTGCTCCGATTCGCTCAGGTCGTAGCCGAGGTAGATCTCGTAGGAGCCGGCGGTCGGCATCGAGACCTCCGAGCCCACGACGATGCCGGCCGTCGACGAGCCGTCGGCCGCGGTGAGCGTGACCGACTGCCACTGGAGGGTGTCCGGGTCGGCCCGGACCGCCTCGGTCAGCGCGTCGGAGATGACACCGCCGCCGAGCCCCGGCGACTCGAAGCCCGGGGGTGTGACCTGACTGAAGTCCTGGCCCGGTGCTCGGTAGGCGGCGATGAGGCTGCTGCCGGACGTCGTCTGGAGATCGGTCCGCACGGTCCCCATGAGCTGTTGCAGGGCGACCCGCTCGCTGGCGTCGGACGCGTCGAGGATGCTCTGCGCGGACGCGATGGCGCGACCGGAGCCGCCGAGCGCCTGCTGCAGCCGGGATTGGAAGAGGTCGTTGCCGATGCTGAACGAGAGGTAGGCGCCGGTCAGGAGGATGGCGAGTCCCGAGAGGCCGACCGTGATGGCGACCGTCCGGAACTGCAGCGAGCGCCGCCACTGCGAGCGCACCTGCTGCGGCCACCTCCGCCACAGCCGCCAGTCGGCCGCCCAGCCGGCGAGTCGGGAGGCCATGTCGGATCAGCCGGTGACCGCGCCGGCGCGGTATCCGACGCCACGCACCGTCATGACGATCTTCGGGTTGTCGGGGTCTTCCTCGACCTTGGCGCGGAGCCGCTGCACGTGGACGTTCACGAGTCGGGTGTCGGCCTTGTAGTGGTATCCCCAGACCTGTTCGAGCAGCATCTCGCGGGTGAAGACCTGCTGGGGTTTGCTCGCCAGTGCGAGGAGGAGGTCGAACTCCAGCGGCGTGAGCCCGATGACGCCGTCGGCGCGACGGACCTCGTGGCCCGCGACGTCCACGGTGAGGTCGCCGATGCGGAGGGTCTCCGCGAGGTCGGCGGCCGGCGCGCGCAGCCGCGTGCGGATCCGGGCGACGAGCTCCTTCGGGTTGAACGGCTTCACCATGTAGTCGTCGGCGCCGGACTCGAGCCCCTTCACCACGTCCGCGGTGTCGGACTTCGCGGTCAGCATGATGACCGGGACACCGGACTCCTGACGGATCAGGCGGCACACCTCGATCCCGTCGATCCCCGGGAGCATGAGGTCGAGGAGGACGAGGTCGGGCTTGGTGTCGCGGAACGCCTGGAGCGCGCCGCCGCCGTCCGCACAGAACGACGGCTCGAAGCCCTCGGTGCGCAGCACGATGCCGATCATCTCGGCGAGTGCGGTGTCGTCGTCGACGACGAGAATGCGTGCGTTCATAGCTCCGTCTCGGGTGTGACCGGCCGGCCGCGCTGCCTGACCGGTGTCCTTACGTCTCGCCTCAGCGTAGTCGAAGTGTCCAGGAGAACCGCCGAACCGCCGGTCGCGGGCAGGCTCGGTGTGACAACATGGAGGGGTTCGAGACGGCGAGGGGGTGTTGCTGATGGACACGGAACAGCGAGCCGGGGGCGAGATGGGCGACCAGGATCCGAACCCGTGGGCGACGCCGCAGGGGCCACAGCAGCCGGTGGCGCCGGAGCAGGCGACACCGCAGCAGGGGTATCCACAGCAGCCCGGGTATCCGCCGCAGCAGGGATACCCGCAGCAGCCCGGGTACCCGCCGCAGGCGACGTACCCACAGCCGGGATACGGCCAGCAGCCGTATCCGCAGCAGGTCCCGCCCCAGTACACCCAGCCGTACCCCCAGGCTCAGCAGCCCGGGTACGGGACCCCTCCCTCGGCTCCGACTGCCGCCTACGACGCGAATCCGTATGCGACCGGCGCGCCCTGGGCCCCAGGTCCCCAGCAGGGCTGGGCACCACCGCCGAAGCCGGGGCTCATCCCGCTCCGGCCACTGTCCTTCAGCGACCTGTTCGGCGCGCCCTTCCTCGTGCTGCGACGCAACCCGAAGGCGACGTTCGGGAGCGCCCTCCTGCTGCAGGGTCTCACCGCCGTCCTCTCCCTCGTGATCGTCGGCGTCGTCACCTGGCTCTCGTTGAGCCGGCTGTCGCAGGCGGCCCCTGGCGAGGAGGACGCCATCAGCGCCGGGGCGATCACGGCCATCATCCTGTCCTTCCTCATCCCGGTGGCGGTCTCGATCGCCGGCAGCGCGATCCTGCAGGGCATCATCGCGCAAGAGGTCGCTCGCGGCACCCTCGGCGAGAAATTGCCGCTCGGCGTGCTCTGGCGGCGCACGAAGGCGCGCTTCCTGCCGCTCATCGGCTACACCTTCCTCCTGATCGGTGTCGTGACGGTGTTCGTCGCCGTCGCGGTGGGCCTCGGATTCGTGCTGACCGGTCTCGGCGGGACCGCGGGCGTGGTTCTGACGGTGGTCATGGGCATCGGAGCGCTGCTCGTCCTGATCGCCGCTTCCGTGTGGCTCGGGACGAAGTTCTCCCTCACACCGAGCATCATCGTCCTCGAGAACGGCAAGGTCTTCCCCTCGCTCGCTCGCTCCTGGCGCCTGACCGACGGCTATTTCTGGCGGACCTTCGGCGTCCAGTTCCTCGTCTCCTCGGTCGTCAGTGTCGCGTCGCAGGTCGTCGCGACCCCGATCAGCCTGCTCGCGAGTCTCGTCCCCGTGCTGTTCGTCGGGGTGGGCTCGGAGGCGACCATGATCGTCGCCACCATCGCCGCGCAGGGCCTGTCATTGCTCGTCTCCGTCATCATCGGCGCGATCACGGTCGTCGTCATCAGTGCCACGTCGGCGGTCATCTATGTGGACCTGCGGATGCGCAAGGAGGGGCTCGACCTCGACCTCGCGCGGTTCGTCGAGGCGCGTGCGGGTGGTCGCGAGACGGTCGACAACCCCTTCGACGCCGCCGCCGCCGGAGGCAAAGCGACCCGATGAGCCCGCTGTTCCTCGCGTCGCGCCTCGACGTCCCGCTCGTCCCGGATGCACCGGGCGCCCGGGACCTCCTGCAGCGTGAGCTGTCGAAGCCCGAGTACCAGACAGCGCAACCGTCGTTGTGGGACATCGTGTCGAAGGCGTTCTGGGACTGGGTGAACTCCCTCCGGGTGCCGGGTGAGGGCCCCTTCACCGGCCTGTTCCCGATCATCGCGATGACCGTGGTCGTCGTCGGGATCGTCATCGCGTTCATCGTGTGGGGCGTCCCCCGCCTCAACCGGCGGAGCGCCCGCCAGCTCGACCTCTTCGGCGAACGCGACGATCGGACCGCCGAGCGGTTGCGCCAGGACGCGAGGACCGCCGCCGCGGCCGGCGACTGGACCCTCGCGCTCCAGGAGCTGTATCGGGCGATCGCTCGCGGACTGTCCGAGCGGACGATCGTCGTGGTCACCCCTGGCACGACGGCGCACGGTTTCGCCGCCCGGGCGGCGGCCGCGTTCCCGCAGGACGGGCGCGCGCTCGCGGAGGCCGCGGACGTCTTCGACGCCGTCCGCTACCTCGAGGCGACGGGTACCGAGGCACAGTACCGGGAGCTCGAAGCGCTCGACGCGCGGCTCTCCGTCGCCGCGCCGCAGCTCCTCGCCGACCCCGAGGAGCTGGTCCGGTGACGCTCACGACGAAGCCCACGGGGCATGGGCAGCCCGAGCCCGACGTCGCCACACCACGGCTGCGGACCCGGCTGCGACGGAACCGGTTCTGGATCATCGCGGCGGTCTTCGCCATTGGGATCGCCCTCGTGCTCATGTTCGCCACGCGAGGCGCATCGATCGACGCGGCGCTGCTCAGCCCCGGAAACCAGACCCCGAACGGCGGACGCGCGCTCGCGCAGGTGCTCCGTCAGGAGGGCGTCACCGTGACGGAGACCACCACGCTCGACGCGACGCTCGAGGCGGTCGAGGACACCGACAGCACCGTCCTCCTGTTCGATCCCAGCGGGCTGCTCGACGCCTCGCAGCTCGAGCGGTTGGGCGACACCGACGCCGGACTCGTCGTCGTCACCCCCCGGGCCGCGGCGCTCCGCACCCTGTTCCCCGGCGTCTCGTTCGCGGGCAGCTCGGACGCCACCGACGTCCTGTCGTCCGACTGCGGCGACCCCACCGCCGAGCGGGCGGGGACGGTCACCGGTGGGTGGACGCTGTACACGACCACCGACGCCGACGCCGAGGGCTGCTTCACCGCCGACAGCGGCGGGAGCGCGGTCGTGACGCAGACGGACGGTGCACGGGTGCTACTCGGCTCCGCCGACGCCCTGACGAACGACGTCGTCGACCGTGCGGGGAACGCCGCCCTCGCGCTCGGCCTGCTCGGCTCCACCGAGCAGTTGGTCTGGTACCTGCCGAGCCTCGCCGACGTTCCGGTCACCGGTCCCCCGAGCCTCGACGAGCTGACGCCGAGCTGGGTCGCCGGAGTCACCGGCACCGTCGTCATCACGGCGATCCTGGCCATGTTCTGGCGCGGGCGACGCTTCGGCCCGCTCGTCATCGAGGACCTGCCCGTCGCGGTCCGCGCAAGCGAGACGATGGAGGGGCGCGCACGCCTCTACCAGCGGTCCGGCAACCGTCAGCGGGCGCTCGACGCGCTGCGGATCGGCACCGTGTCCCGCCTCGCGGTCGCCGCAGGCCTCTCGCGCCACGCCTCCGTCGTCGAGGTCGCCGACACGGTCGCCGGACTCGCCGGACTCGACCCTCGGCACGTGCGGTCCGTCCTGCTCGACGCCGTACCGACGAGCGACGCCGACCTCGTCTCCCTGTCCGATCACCTGCTCGATCTCGAAGCCGCCGTCGCGCGCGCCACGGACCTCACCGGAAGGAACCATCCATGACCGACGCCCCCGTGCCAGGATCCACCGCACCGAACCCCGACGACCTCCGGCGAGCACTCGCCCAGGTCCGCGTCGAGGTCGGCAAGGCCGTCGTGGGTCAGGACGCCGCCGTCACCGGGCTCGTCATCGCGCTCCTCGCCAAGGGCCACGCGCTCCTCGAGGGTGTGCCCGGCGTCGCGAAGACGCTCCTCGTCCGGTCGCTCAGTCACGCGCTCAGTCTGGACACGAAGCGCGTGCAGTTCACGCCCGACCTCATGCCCGGCGACGTCACCGGCTCCCTCGTCTACGACGCCAAGACCGGGGAGTTCGAGTTCCGCGAGGGCCCGGTGTTCACGAACATCCTGCTGGCCGACGAGATCAACCGCACACCCCCGAAGACCCAGTCCGCCCTGCTGGAGGCGATGGAGGAGCGCCAGGTCAGCGTCGACGGCCGTTCGCTCCCACTCCCGGACCCGTTCATCGTCGCCGCCACGCAGAACCCGATCGAGTACGAGGGCACCTACACGCTCCCCGAGGCGCAGCTCGACCGCTTCCTGCTGAAGCTCGTCCTCGACGTGCCCGAGCGCGACGTCGAGGTGGAGGTGCTCCGACGGCATTCCGCCGGGTTCAGCCCGCGCGACCTCACGGCCGCGGGTGTCAGGCCGGTCATGGGCGCGGCCGATCTGCGGGCGGCGCAGCTCGAGGTCGGACGCGTGGGTGCCAGCGCCGACGTCCTCGCCTACATCGTCGACCTCGCGCGCGCCACTCGGCGGAGCCCGTCCGTCCGGCTCGGGGTCAGCCCCCGAGGGACGACCGCCCTCCTCGCGTCGGCGAAGGCCTGGGCATGGCTGAGCGGCTACCAGTCGATCACCCCCGACCACGTGCAGACGATGGTCCTCCCGGTGTGGCGCCACCGCATGCAGCTGCGGCCCGAGGCCGAGCTCGAGGGTGTCTCGGTCGACGCGATCCTGCGTTCGATCATGCAGCAGGTGCAGGTGCCCATCTAGATGGCCGTCACCGGGAGGTTCGTCGCGCTCGTCGCGTTCGGCATCGTGCCGATCGTGGTGCTCGGCGTGCTCACGGGCGACGCGGCTCCGGCGTTCATCGCATGGCTCGTGCTCGCCGCCGCGCTCGGAACGGTCGACCTCGTGGTCGCCGGTTCGCCTCGGGACATCGTCCTGCAACGGCAGCTGCCGTCCCGGGTCCGGCTCGGTGACTCGGCGACGAGCACCCTCTTCCTCACCAACCGCGGAGGTCGCCGCGTCCGGGCGCTGGTCCGCGACGCCTGGCAGCCGTCCGCCGGCGCGCCCGCCGAGCGACTCCGCGTCGACCTCCCGCCCGGTGAGCGGCGGAGCGTCAGCCTGGTGCTCACGCCGTTCCGTCGGGGCGAGCGACGGGTGTCCCAGGTCACGGTGCGGTCGTTCGGTCCGCTCGGTCTCCTGGCTCGACAGGCGACGCTGAACAGCGCCGGGCACCTCCGAGTCCTGCCGGCGTTCAACTCCCGGAAGCACCTCCCGAGCCGGATCGCACGCCTCCGCGAGCTCGACGGCGCGACGAGCGTCATGGTCCGCGGTCAGGGCACCGAGTTCGACTCCCTCCGCGAATACGTGCGAGGTGATGACGTCCGTTCGATCGACTGGCGTGCCACGGCACGACGCGGCGACGTCATGATCCGCACCTGGCGGCCAGAGCGCGACCGCCGGGTCGTCATCGTCACCGACACCGGCCGCACCTCCGCCGCGCGCATCGCCGACGAGCCGCGCATCGACACCGCGTTCGAAGCCGCGCTCCTCCTGGCCGCGCTCGCCACGAGAGCAGGCGACCGCATCGACTATCTCGCCTACGACCGTCGCGTGCGTGGTCGCGTCCAGGGGGCGACCGGCGCCGAACTCCTCTCCAGGATGGTCGATGCGATGGCACTCGTCGACCCGGAACTCATCGAGACAGACTGGGACGCCGTCCCCGGCCAGGTCAGGCAGATCACGAACCAGCGCGCCCTCGTCGTCCTGCAGACCTCGATCGACGCCCCCGGGGCCGCGCGCGGGCTCCTCGCCGTCCTCCCCCAGCTCACGCAGCGCCACACGGTCGTCGTGACGAGCGTCGTCGACCCGGCGACCCTCGAGGCCACGCGCGACCGCGGCGACCGCGAGACCGTCTACCGCGCCGCTGCGGCCGAACGCGCCCTGCTGGACATCGAACGCGTGTCGGCGGCGATCAGACAGCTCGGGGCCGACGTCGTCACCGGTTCGCCGGAGACCCTGCCCCCGGCGCTCGCCGACGCCTACATCGCGCTCAAGGCCTCCGGTCGGCTCTAGCCCGATCCGTCGCCGATCGAGCGGCTTCCTCCGAGTGCCGGCCGGAACCGGATCGACGGGTCAGCGGCCCTTACGCTTCTTGCGGCGTTCCCGGGCGAGCTCCTCCTGCTTGGCCTTGCGCGCGGCGAGCTGGGCGCCTCGGCTCGTCCCGGCGGCGGTGCCCTGGGTCGAACCGGCCTTCGGCGCCTTCCGTCGTCTCGCGGCCTGCTGCGGTGCAGGAGCGGCGGCCTGCTCGGTCGGGGCGGACCGTCGCGAGCTGTTGGCCGTGCGTCCGCGCACGATGCCGATGAACTCCTCCACGGCTTCGTCCTCGCGGTCCTGCGGCCAGACCAGCACGACCGGGATCGAAGGAAGACCGACGATCGGACGGTACTCCACGTCCTTCCGCTGGTGCAGTCGCGCGACCGACTGCGGGACCACGACGATCCCGACCTCGGACGCGGCCAGTTCGACCGCTGCCTCCGGGTCGTCGGTCAACGGGGCCGCCTGGGCGTCGAACCCGAGCACGGCGGCACGTTCGGCCCACTCGAGGACGAGCGGCGTCATGATCAGCTGCTCGTCGGCGAGCGCGGCCATCCCGACCGTGTCCTCGGCTCCGAGTGCAGCGCCCTTGGCGAAGACGACGACGGGGAGTTCCTCGAACAGGGCGATCGTGTTCAGCCCGTCCTGGTCGATCGGGACCCGGGCAAGCACGACGTCCGCCGCACCGGAGGCCAGGACCGCTTGCTGCTCGTCGAGGTCCACTCGGATCAGGCGGAGTTCGTCGTCCGGACGGCGCTCGCTCCAGATGCGCGCCCACTTCCCCGGGTTCACGCCGCGCGCGTAGGCGACGGTCAGCGCCGGCGGGACGATCTCCGGCACCGTGTCGGTGCCGATCCCGTCGTCGCCGACCTCGATCCCGTCGACCTGGTCGTCCTGCCTGTCCATCGAAGCCTCCACTGCTCGGCTTGCCACACTACTGCAGCTCAGTCGACGGGTGATCCGGCCGGTTGGGCGAGGACACCGCAGCGAGGTACGCTGAGCGGATGGGTGCGAGCGAACAGATCATGAAACCGGCGACCGCGGCGAAGAAGCTCGGGGTCTACCTGCCGGCGACCCCGGCGTCGTTCCAGGAGGAGCCGATCACGCGGTCGGCGTTCCTCGAACTGCAGGCGAACCCGGCGGACTGGCTCGTCGAGCTCCGCAAGAACGGACCGCACCCGCGGGACGTCGTCGCCCGCAAGCTGGGTGTGTCGACCTCCGGTCTGGCTCGCGCCGAGATCACCGAGGCGTTGACCACCGAACAGATCCAGGAGCTCCTCCGCACGCTGCCCGCCTGGCTCGTGCAGGAGCGCGCCGTCCACGCCGAGGTGAACGCCGAGAACGCCCGGGTCAACGCCAGGAACGCCGAGCGCCGCGCACGATCCGAAGCCGGCGAGTAGCCGTCAGCCGGCGACGATCCGCTTCGCGCCGGCCTCGAACTCAGCCAGATCACCCCGCTCGCCCGAGCGGTACGCGCGGCCGCCCCACCAGCACATGTACGTCAGGAATGCGGCGAGCGCTCCCCCGCCGATGATCATCTTGACCGCCCACGGCCACGGTGCCGGCGTCACGAAGCCCTCGACGAGCCCGGAGACGAAGAGCACGATGACCAGCCCGATGGCGATCGTGAACAGTGCTCGGCCTTCTTCCGCAAGCGCCTGGCCCCTCGTCCGTGGGCCCGGTGCCACCCAGGCCCAGAAGATGCGCAGACCCGCCGCGGCCGCGACGAACACCGCCGTGAGCTCGAGCATGCCGTGCGGGAGGATGTACTCGAAGAACACGTCGCCCTTGCCGTAGGCGAACATGACCCCCGCGGCCTGCCCGACCCCCTGGGCGTTGGTGACGATGATGTACGGGACCCAGACACCGCTGATGCCGAACGCGACGCATTGCGCTGCGATCCACGCGTTGTTCGTCCACACCTGGCCGGCGAAGCTCGCGGCCGGGTTGTTGGAGTAGTAGGCGACGAAGTCGTCCTCGACGTACTGCTTGAGCTGGGCGTCGGTACCGAGGTTCGCGAGGACCTGCGGGTTGCCGGCGATCCACACGGCGTACAGGGTCGCGATGACGACCGTCGCGACCGCGACGGCGAGGGTCACCCACCGGACCCGGTAGAGCGCGGCCGGCAGCGCCAGGACGAAGAACCGCGGGACACTCGACAACACGTTCGCGCTGGCGCCGGTGAACCGGAGGCGCGCCCGCGACAGCGACACCGAGAGGCGGTCGCCGACGAGGGTCGATCCGGCCGTCGTCTTGATCGCGGAGAGCTGGGTCGCTCCGGCCTGGTAGCGGTCGATCAGCTCGTCGGCCTCCGGCCCGCTGAAGAACCGCTGCTTGCCGAGCGCGTCGAGGCGGTCCCATTCCTGGCGGTGGGCTGCGGAGTAGGCGTCGAGGTCCATCGCAGCCATGCTACGCGGTGGTGGCGCTCCATGGCCGGTCCCCCGCGCATCTGCTTGAATGGAGCACATGTCCGAACCGGCCCGGGTCCCGCTGCACGAGACGACGCTGGACGACGGCACCGAGCTGATCACCGGCGAGGCGGTCGCCCTCGACGTGCGGCCCACCGGATTCATCCTGCGCGCGGCGGGCGCCATCATCGACTACGTGGTGTCCATCCTCGTGTTCGTCGGCCTCATGCTCGCGATGTTCTCCTGGATCCTGTCCGGGGTCGCCATGGACACCGCGATGTTCACCGCCATCGTGCTCGGCCTGACGGTGCTCTGCCTCGTCGTCCTGCCGGCAGCGGTCGAGATCGCCACCCGCGGACGGTCGCTCGGCAGACTCGTGGTCGGTGCCCGCATCGTCCGGGACGACGGGGGTGCACCCGGCTTCCGGCACGCGTTCATCCGTGCCCTCACCGGGTACTTCGAGATCTACGCCACAGCTGGTGGCATCGCTGCACTCACCGGCCTGCTCAGTGCTCGCTCGAAGCGCCTCGGCGACGTGCTCGCCGGGACCTACAGCCAACGTGAGCGTCTGCCGCGGGTGGTGGAGCCCGTCGCGATGATCCCACCGCAGCTCGCCGCCTGGGCCGGCGGCGCCGACGTGGCCCGACTGCCCGACCCGCTGGCGCGGCGCGTCACCCAGTTCCTCAAGCAGGCCGGCTCACTGACCCCGGCCACGAGGACCCGATTGGCGGCCGAACTCGCGGCAGAGGTGTCCCGATTCGTGTCGCCGCTGCCGATCGCTCCCCCGGAGGCGTTCCTCGTCGGTGTCTCCGTCATCCGCCGGGAGCGCGAGTACCAGGCCCAACTCGCAGCTCGTCAGCGCCTGTCGCTCCTCCAGCCGGTGCTGAGCGGTCAGCCGCACCGGTTCCCCGACCGCTGAGGCGGGGAACCGGCGGCACCGCCTAGTAGCGGTAGTGGTCGACCTTGTACGGGCCCTCGACCGGCACACCGATGTAGTCGGCCTGCTCGCCCGTGAGCGTCGTCAGCTGCACGCCGAGCGCGTCGAGGTGCAGGCGAGCGACCTTCTCGTCGAGGTGCTTCGGCAGCACGTACACGCCGATCGGGTACTCCTCGATCCGCGTCCAGAGCTCGAGCTGTGCGAGCACCTGGTTCGTGAAGGAGTTGCTCATCACGAACGAGGGGTGCCCCGTCGCGTTCCCGAGGTTCATGAGTCGTCCCTCGCTGAGCACGAGGACGCTGCGCCCCGTGGGGAGACGCCACTCGTGGACCTGGGGCTTGATCTCGATCTTCTCGGCGCCCTCGAGCGCCTCGAGCGAGGCCATGTCGATCTCGTTGTCGAAGTGCCCGACGTTCGAGACGATCGCGAGGTGCTTGAGCGCGAGGATGTGGTCGAGGGTGACGACGTTGAAGTTGCCGGTGCACGTCACGATGATGTCGACCTGGTCGGCGACGCTCTCGAGGGTCGCGACCTGGAAGCCGTCCATCGACGCCTGGAGGGCGCAGATCGGGTCGACCTCGGAGACGATGACCCGAGCGCCCTGGCCGCGGAGGGCCTCAGCTGCACCCTTGCCGACGTCGCCGTAGCCCGCGACGAAGACGACCTTGCCACCGATGAGCACGTCGGTCGCGCGGTTGAGGCCGTCCGGCAGCGAGTGCCGGATGCCGTACTTGTTGTCGAACTTGCTCTTCGTGACCGAGTCGTTCACGTTGATCGCGGGGAACAGCAGCTCACCCTGCTTCGCCAGCTCGTAGAGGCGGTGGACACCGGTGGTGGTCTCCTCCGTTACGCCGAGGATGTCGGCGGCGACCTTCGTCCAACGATCGCTGCTGCCGGCGAGCGAACGACGGAGCACGTCGAGGACGATGCTGTACTCGTGGCTGTCGGCGTCGGTCGTGTCGGGGACCGCTCCGGCCAGCTCGAACCGACGGCCCTGGTGGACGAGCATGCTCGCGTCGCCGCCGTCGTCGAGGATGAGGTTGGGTCCGGTCCACTCGGCTCCGGCCGTGGCGGCCTCGGTCGACCAGTCGAAGATCTGCTCGGTGCACCACCAGTACTCTTCGAGCGTCTCGCCCTTCCAAGCGAAGACCGGCACGCCGGCCGGTGCCTCGACGGTCCCGTGCGGACCGACGGCGACGGCCGCCGCCGCCTCGTCCTGGGTCGAGAAGATGTTGCAGCTCGCCCAGCGCACCTGGGCACCGAGCGCGACGAGTGTCTCGATGAGCACCGCGGTCTGCACCGTCATGTGCAGCGAACCGGCGATGCGGGCACCGGCGAGCGGCTGGCTCGCGCCGAACTCCTCGCGGAGGGCCATCAGACCAGGCATCTCGTTCTCGGCGAGGCGGAGCTGGTGTCGGCCGGCCTCGGCGAGCGACAGGTCGGCCACCTTGTAGGGCAGGGTGGTCGTGGGGGCAGTCGGTGCGGAAGAACTCATGACGCCATTCTCGCAGACCGTCAGGCGTCGTGGACCTTCATGTCGGGTCCGAGATCGGCACGGAGCGGTGGCGCGCCGACGGTCAGGAGCCGTAGCCGACGTCGCCGAGGACGCTGTGCTTCACGACGCTCCACCCCTGCGGCACGCTCAGCCGTACGGCGTGGATGGAGCAGAGGTCGTAGCTGTGCGGGCTCTTCTCGATGCTCAGCGGACCGAGGACGGCCATCGAGTCGCGGTAGTCGTAGGTCAGCGTCGCCACGGGCTCGCGCGAGCAGCCGACCTTCGAACACATCCTGTCCACCATTTGCCCCAGCGTAGCCCGGGGGCGCCCGCGGCACCGTCCGGCTCGCCGGTCGAGCGGGTCTGAACCGGGCCGCCGACGACACCTAGACTGGACGCATGGCGCAGGCTGACGAGGAGACGCGAGGCGCCCTCTCGCGCCGCCGATCACGGCACGGTCGCAACGGTCGTTCGAGCGTCGTCGGACCGGACGTGCCACCGATCGACACCCGGATCGACCAGTTCGACCTGACGGTCGCCACCACCGCCGACTACCTGCGCGGAGCCTGGCCCGCCGAACTCGCCGACGTCCGGTTCGAGGTCGGCGCGATGCCGGCGCAAAACTCCGGGACGGACGGCGTCGACCGCTGGTTCGTCGACCGAGCACGCCGACGCATCATCCTGTACCGGCTGCCCATCCAGCGGATGAGCAAGCTCCACCGGAACGACGAGCTGCATCAGCGCATGATGGTGGAGAGCTGCGTGTTCCGCGCCGTCGCCGAGCTCCTCGGCAAGGACCCCTGGGACCTCGGGCCGGAACGCTACCGGTTCCTCTGACCCGAGGCCGCCGCGGTCAACGCGGGTAGACGCTGATCGGCGCCGCCAGCGGGTTCGGCGGCGTGACCGGCAGCGACGTGAGTCGCCCAGCCGCAGCGAGACTGATCGAGGCGTGGAGGCCGTCGGCCCCGGCGAGGACGTAGCTCTGACCGGCGCCGACGCCGATCGGCACCGCGGTACCAGCCCCGACCGTCACCGTGGTCTCCTTGCCGTTGGCGTCCGTCACCATGACGTCCGCGTCGGTACTCGTCGGGTTGAAGACGTGCAATTTCGGATCCGGGCCGGTTGGGACGGTGAAGGCCGCGGTGTCGTCGAGTGCGGGGGTCGCTCCGAACCAGGCGAAGTCCTCGAGCGTTCCGCCGCGCGAGTTCGTCCTGGCCGCTGCGACCACGGGTCGGGTCGAGGTGACCTCCAGCGAGAACTCACCGGCCGGGAGTTCGGCCAGGGCGATCTCACCGGGAACGCCCGGCTGGATGGTCGCGTCGATGACGATCGGCTCGTCCTTCGCGTTCTCTCGAGTGGCGGTGATGACGACGTCGGCGGGCTCGGATCCCGGCGCGAACAGCCTGAGGGCCGTGGCCCGGTCGTCGACGGACGCGATGTCGGAGCTCGCCCCGGCGGCCGCCGGGGCCGTGACGACGACACCAGGGATCACGAGGTCGGTCGAGGGCGACGCGGTCGGCCCCTGGACCTCGACACCGCCCGGGGTGAGCACGCGGACCGTGCTCTGTTGGAGCGCGGCCACCACCTGGCCGCCCTCACTCGTCACGTGCACGACCGGGGTCGGCTCGTTGGGTGCGAGGCCGGTGAGGGCGATCACCCGCTGCGTGCCGGTGGCGACGACGATCCCGGCGGCACCCGGAGCGTCGATCCGCCCGGCGGCGCCGAAGACCTCGAGGGTCACGTTCGCATCGACGGCCGACGGATTGCTCAGGAGGACCAGCGTGGTGCGACCGATGTCACTCGATCCGCCGACGAGCCAGCTCTCGGCCGATGCCGGCGTGCAGGCGGCGGCGGCCAGGCCGGCGACCTCGGCTTCGGCGGCGATCTGCGACTGCGCACCGCTCAGGGGCGTCACCGTCCCGTCGGTCGCGCCGGGGACGGTGATCACCGTGGGTCCGCCGTCCGCCGCGCCGCTCGTGTTGTCGGGTGCGGCGAGCTCACTCGTCGTGGGCGTCACCCCGTTCGCTCCGAAGTCGACACTCGCCGGGCCGAAGGAGCCGGCTGCCGTCGCGGCTGTCGCGTCCTGGGCCAGGGCGAGCAGCGGCCCCGGGCACACGACCGACTGGTCGCCGGCCACCGGGGTGACTCGGATGTCCTGAGGGGCGATCTCCACCGTCGGGAGGGGCAGCTGCCCGGCCGCTGCGATCGTGACCGCGGCGATCCCGATCCCGACGAGGCCGGTGACGATCCGACCGGAGGTGATGGCGACTCCGCGCTTACTGGGCATGCGGCTGCTCCGTTCCCGGGGTGTCCCGGCGGGTGGTGTCGGGATCCGGCGTCGTCTCGGTCGAGTCGCTCGGATCCGGATCTGGCACGGCGGCATCGCGCGCGGCGACCGCCGGTTCGTCGGGGACCTGGTCGGCTGTGGTGTTCGCGTCCGCGTCGGCGTCTGGAGTCGACCCGGTCACGTCGCGGTCCGTGTCGACGGTGTCGTCCGTGACCGGCACGGTTCCATCGCGAACGACGGTGTCGTCGGCCGACCCGGTGTCGACGGTCGATGCACGGTCGTCGACGGACTCGGCGTCATCGGCTGGTTCGGCAGTCACCGCCGCGGGCACGGGCGCCTCAGCGGAGGAGGCCTGCCCCCGACGCCACCAACGCGGCTTGGACGGGCGGGTCGACGCGTCGGTGGTGTCGGCAGACTCGGAACCCTCCGCCTCGTCGTCGAGATCGGCGGTCGGTTCCTCGTCGTCGTACGTGCCGGTCGCCTCGTCGTCGATCACCGCGACCGTCGCCCCGGACGCGGCCGCCTTGCGAGCAGCACGACCCTTCAGCTTCACGGGCTTCCGGGATCCCGCGCGGTATCCGTCGCGGGACGCACCGTTGGGGATGCTCAGGAGCAGGGTGATGAGGAACACGACGCCAAGACCGACACCGATGAGGGTGCCGAGCACATTCGACGTCGGGAGCTCGGGACCGGTGCCGACGTCCGCGACGGTGCGCCAGAGTGTGCCGCTCGTCGTGTCACCGACGGCGACCAGCGCCGCGTTGGCGTCGAGCGCACTCGCCGCACGACCGGCGGTCTGACCCGCCACCGTCTGCTCCTCGCCGTCGGCGACCGGCGACAGCAGCACGAAGGCGATACCGTGCTCGACGAGGGTCTCCGTCGGGTCCAGTCCGCTCTGCGACGCGAGGTTGCCGGCGAGCTCGGCGACGACGCGGTCGTCCGAGGACACGCCGGGGGCCGTCTGGGCGATGGTCGACTGGCCGTCGAGCGTCTCCCCCTGGCCACGGATGACGACCGCGGTGATGGTCCCGTCGTCGCCGGGGGTGATGACGAGGGTGCCGAGCCGAGGATCGGTCTGCGTCGCGGCCGTCACGTAGGCGGGCAGCTGGCGACCGGAGCTCTCACGGACCACCGAGGTGCCGAGAGGCTGGGCGAGGGCGAGTGGGAGGGCGATCACCGCGGCGGCGAGGACCATGACGAGCGCCGGAACCGCCCGGAACCGTGGGATGCGGTCGAGGCCGAGGGTCGCAGCACCCACGATCCCGAGCCAGTACAGGCTGATCGCCGCGCCGGCCCAGACGGGGACGGCCGTTCCGGCGGCCGAGGCGAGGAGGAGATGCGTGGCGAACACGGCCGACACGAGTCCGAGGAACGCCGCGATGAGCAACGGGACGGCCCGTCGGGACCCCGGGAGGAACAGGGCCAGCAGAGCGAGGATCGCGAGCGGCGCGAGCAGCGCGGGCACCACGATGGCGGGAGCCGCACCCGGCAGTCCGAGCGCTGCACCGAGCTGGCTCCATCCACCCAGGCTGCCGCCGGGGAAGCCGAGGGACAGTTGCCAGCCGGACGCCGCGGTCGCAGGCGTCGCGACACCGGGGTCGGCGAGGATTCCGAGCCAGTTGTTCCGGTGGAGCCCCTGCTGCCAGATGAGCGGAGCGAACAGCGCGATGGCGGGGATCGGGACGAGGCCGACCCTGGCGACACCACGACCGGCGAAGACCATCGCGACGACCCAGATGACGAGCAACGCCGGGGCGAGGGACGGCGAGCTCGCGACGATCGCGGCGAACAGGAAGGCGCTCGTGCCGGCTGCGGCCCACGACCGGGACGCGACCACACCCGCGTAGAACAGCCAGGGCAGCAGGACATGGACGATGACGGCCGCGGGACGTCCATCGGCGAGTGCGGTCAGGAGCGTCGGGGCGAGCGCCCAGAGCAGCGCCGCCACCGCTCGAGGACCGCTGCGCTCCGTGAGCCGGGTGGCAGCGAACCAGGCGCCGAGCGCCGAGAGCGGCAGTGCGAGCAGGAAGAGGAGGACCAGGGAGAAGGACGGCTGCCAGAAGGTGATGGTCCCGAGCACTGCGAGGACCGCGCTGAACGGGTCGGCGGCACCGACGAAGCCGAGACCGACGTCGCGCCACCCGAAGCCGATGTGCTGCCAGAGTTCGCCGACCGTCGCCGAGAGCGGGAGGAGTCCCCCGCCGGTGAGGTACGTGGCTCCGAGGAGCGGAGCGAGGATCGCCGCTCCGATGACCGCCGTCGCGAGGACGACCCAGGCGCCTCCGCCGGAGAAGAAGCGAAGGTCGCGTTCCTCACCGATGAAGCCGATCTGCGTCGCCTCCCGCGCGAGCGCGCGTTTGCGTCGGACCTCGTCGAGTCGCATCCGCAGGCCGGCGATACTCGACCAGCCCAAGGTGCGGTTCTTCGCGAGCTGGCGCCGCGCACTCCCGACCTTCGTCCCGGAGAACGCGACGGCGAACGCCGCCGAGAGCTCGCCCAGCACGAGCTCGGGTTGCTTCTTCACGAAGTGGCCGATGACCCGCAGGATGGCGAGGGGCACGAGGCTGAGCCAGTGCACCGGGACCATGATCCCGGGCGCATAGACGAGACGGCGGTGGAGCTGTGCGGCGCGGGCCTGGCGGTGGCGACGACGACGCGCGCCGAGCCGGTTCGACCAGGAGGGCCCGGCGATGCCTTCGCCGGCGGAGGCGACCCGCGCCGTCGGCACGACCGCGACCAGGTAGCCCGCGAGGCGGGTCCTGATGCAGAAGTCGAGGGCGTCGTCCGCCACGAGGGCCTGGTCGAAGCCGCCCAACCGGTCCCACAGCTGATGGCGCACGAGCATGCCGGCCGGACCGACCGCCATCACGTCGTTCATCGTGTCGTGCTGGGCCTGGTCGAGCTCGTCCTCGACCACCGGGACCGCCGCCCCGAGGGTGGTGATCGTCTCGCCGTAGCGACGGAGGAACGACGCGTCGTCCCAGTCGAGGATCTTCGGGCCGGCCACACCGACGGACGGCGAGACCTCGAGGGCGCCCAACAGGGCGGCGAGCGCCGTCGGCTCGGGAGCCGTGTCCTCGGAGAGCAACCAGAGCATCTGCTCGGCGTCCTCCGGCTGATCGGTGACGCGGACGCCGGCGGCCACGGCCTGCGCGAAGCTGAGGTCCTCGGTCGAGGTCACGAGCTTCATGCCGGGGACGCGACCGAGTTCCTCGATCGTCGCCTCACTCGCGCGGGTGGCGACGGCGATGATCCCGTCCGCCGGACGGGTCTGGGCACGGAGGGCGTCGAGCGTGCGTGCGAGCGGCTCTGAGCCGTCGCGCACCACGAGAATCGCCGTTACTCGGGGAGACATCGGATTCAGACTAAGCGGGTCCGGCCGGAAGAGCGGGAACCGAGCGGGCGCGCCCCGAATCGGGGGCGTTCCGGTGAGCCGGGAGCGGTTCGGCCAGCGTTCGAGGAAGCGTCAAACGGCGCGCTTGCGCAGCTTCCGGCGCTCGCGCTCGGAGAGGCCGCCCCAGATGCCGAAGCGCTCGTCGTTCGCGAGCGCGTACTCCAGGCACTGCGACTTGACGTCGCAGCTGGTGCAGATCCGCTTCGCGTCGCGCGTGGATCCACCCTTCTCGGGGAAGAACGCCTCGGGGTCGGTCTGCGCGCACAGCGCATCGGTCTGCCAGGAGAGCTGGGTGTCGTCCTCGCCCTCCGCAGCGGGCTGACGGACGCCGGGGACTCCCAGATTGACCGGATCGACGAACCAGTCGTCGGGTACTCCGGCACGATACTCAGGAATCGCCATACCGTCTCCCCACCTACTCGTACCCTGCGCCACGCGGCGCGATACATAATTACACCCTTGTAGTTATGGTCGAGTCAAGTCGCACATCGTAAAGCCTCAATCACGAGGTGAGGGTTCGCGACGCGCCGAGTGTGACCCGAACTGGGTGTCGGGGCACGTCGGGGCGGATCGTGCGGCCGCGCGACGTCAGTCGGCGGCGCGCCTGGCCCGCCATGCACTCTCCACCATCTGGCGCAGATCGTGTCGCATCCGCCAGTCGAGGTCGCGCGCTGCGAGCGCGCCGGACGCGACGATCCGTGCGGGGTCGCCCGCCCTCCGCGGCATAATCTCGGGGGTGAAGTCGATCCCGGTCACCTCCGCCATCGCGGTCATGATCTCGCCGACGCTCGACCCGTCGCCGCTCCCGAGGTTGTACGCCGCCTCGAGGGGCTCACCCGCATCGAGCCGCTTGGCCGCGGCGACGTGCGCGGCCGCGAGATCCGCGACGTGCAGGTAGTCGCGGACGCAGGTGCCGTCCGGCGTGGGGTAGTCGTCGCCGTTGATGCGGGGCGTGCGTCCGGCGAGGAGCGCGTCGAAGACGAGGGGGAAGAGGTTGTGCGGGCTCGTGTCGTAGACCTCGTCCGTCCCGGAGCCGACGACGTTGAAGTACCGCAACGAGGTGTGGCGAAGCCCGGTCGCGACACCCTGGTCGCGGAGCAGCCACTCGCCGATGAGCTTGGACTCGCCGTAGGGCGACTCAGGGGCCTTCGGGGTGTCCTCGGTGACCAGGTCGACGTCCGTGGTCCCGTACACCGCGGCGCTCGACGAGAAGACGATGCGCTCCACCCGGTGCTCCTCCATCGCGGCGAGCAGCATCGCGGTGGCCGTGACGTTCTGGGCATAGGTGTGGAGTGGGCGCTGCACGGAGACACCCGCGTACTTGTACCCGGCGACATGGACGACGCCGCTCAGCTCGAACTCGGAGAAGGTGCGCTCGAGGACCGAGCCGTCGAGCAGGGTTCCGCGGACGAACGGCACTCCGGCCGGGACGAAGCGCTCGTGCCCGCTCGACAGGTCGTCGAGGACGACGACGTCGATCCCCTCCGCCTGGAAGGCCCGAACCACATGGGCTCCGATGTATCCGGCTCCGCCCGTCACCAGCCACGCCACGATGCTTCCTCCAGGGAGTCCTCCACCTGCCGTGCTGCAGACGGAGTGACCAGACTACTGGAGGCGCGTGCGTCGTGCGCCGGCACGGCTGGGGACACGGCGATAGCCGTCGGTCAGGACGGCACGGAGGGTCGCGGCGGAAGCGACGACGACGATGAGGACGGTGATGATGCCGATGACGAGTGCGATGATGGACATGTCTGAAACTCTAGGAATGGCGAAAAACTGCCACCAGTGGCAGGATGGACGCAAAGCAGCACATTCCTGCCAAATCGATCATCCGGAGGTCCCATGCTGTCGAAGGTCGCCCTGCTCGCCATCCCGGGGTTGCAACCGTTCGAGTTCAGCGTCGTCTGCGAGGTCTTCGGCATCGACCGGTCGGACCAGGGCGGTCCCGCCTTCGACCTCCGCATCGTCACGAAGGACCCCGGTCCGGTTCGAATGAACCTGAGCGACGACGGTTCGCGGGGCTTCGACATGATCGTCGACGACGACCTGTCGTTCGCGGCCGAGGCGGACCTCGTGGTGATCACCGGTCGTGGTGGATCGCGTGCCGGAGCGGTCGACGAGGCCTACCTCGACGTCCTCCGAGCAGCGGAGGCACGTGGTGCCTGGGTCCTCAGCGTGTGCAGCGGGTCGTTCGTCCTCGGTCAGGCCGGGCTGCTCGACGGTCGGCGCAGCACGACCCACTGGATGTACACCAGCGAGCAGCAGACGATGTTTCCGGGCACCACCGTCGACCCGGACGTGCTGTTCGTCGAGGACCGCAAGGTCATCACGGGCGCGGGGACCGCTGCCGGCATCGACGCGTGTCTGCACCTGGTACGACAGGAGTACGGCGCGGCGAGCGCGAACGTCATCGCCCGCCGGATGGTCGTCCCGCCACAGCGTGACGGCGGTCAGGCGCAGTACGTCCTCTCCCCCGTCGCGGCGCAGCAGTGCGAGTCCCTCGCCCCGGTCGTCGACTGGATGCTCGACCACCTCGCCGAGGACCTGCCCATCGGGCGCCTCGCGCGGCAGGCGCACATGTCCGAGCGGACCTTCGCACGCCGCTTCCGCTCGGAGCTCGGCAGCACGCCGGCCGCCTGGCTGAACCGGCAACGCCTGTTCCGAGCCCAGGAGATGCTCGAACGGACCGACCACGGTGTCGAGCGGATCGCTGCGGACACCGGGTTCGGCACCGCGGCGGTCCTCCGTCATCATTTCGACCGCGTCCTCGGCACCACGCCCGCCGCCTACCGGCGGAGTTTCGGGGTGCGGGAGAGCGCCTGAGCCGCGTGGACCGGACCGGCGGGCCGCGCGGTCAGCCCTGAGTGGTCGCCAGGAAGAGGGTCCCGGTCCCGGAGAAGCGCAGCTCCGCCTCGTCGGGCGTGATGAAGGCGTAGCCACCTCGACCGAGCTCGATGGACGAGGTGGCTCCGGTGATCCGCACCGAGCCGTCGACCACGATCGCGATCCCGGGGCCGGGGAGCCGGAACGACGACTCCTGCTCGGACGGCTCATCGGACAGGTCCACCCGCAGCAGCTCGAAGTCCGGCACGTCCGGGACGAAGAGGCTGAGCCCCCCACCCAGGTCCGTCGGGGTGAGCCACGGCACCGGCCGCGGCTCGAACTCCAGGACCTCGAGCAGCTCGGGCACGTCGACGTGCTTCGGGGTGAGCCCGCCGCGCAGGACGTTGTCGCTCGCGGCCATGAGCTCGACGCCGATGCCGCGGAGGTAGGCGTGGATGTTCCCGGCTGGGAGGTACAGCGCCTCTCCTGCTCGCAACGTCACGAGGTTGAGGAGGAGGGCGACCGCGATGCCGGGATCACCCGGATACTCCTGCGCGAGCCGCCCGACCAGGGCACGCTCGGCGTCGAACGCGCCCGAACCGGGAGCCGCGGCGGACACGACGAGGGCGTCGAGCAGCCCGCCGGGGAGCTGCTCGAGCAGGATCCGCACGGTGTCGCGGAGCCCGTCGGGGGCGGCCAGCATCCCCCGGAGCATGGTGATGCGCGCCGCAGCAGCCGGATCGGGCGCCGAGGCCACCAGCTCGGCGAGCAGCGCATCGGTCGCATCGAGCTCGCGGAACCCGCAGAGCGCCTCGAAGCCGTCCCGGAGGGCGACGATGAGTTCCGGCTTGTGGAGCGCGTCCTTGTAGTTGCGGTGCGGAGCGTCGAGCGGCACCCCTCGTACGTTCTCGGCGGCGAAGCCCGCGGCGGCGCGGTGCAGGTCGGGGTGGGCCTGCAGCGAGAGCGGATGGGCCGCTGCGAGGACCTTGAGGAGGAACGGCAGCGAGCCGTGCCCGCCGAGCGCGGTGGGATCGGCGGCGAGCCAGCGCTCGAGGTCGGCGTGGCCCCCCACCGTCGACGGATCCGCGATCGGCGTCGGCGCCCCGGGGTGTGCGCCGAGCCAGAGTTCCGCCTCCGGACGTCCTGAGCGCTCGGACCCGAGCACCTCCGCGATCGCCGTCGACGACCCCCACGCGTAGTCACGAGGAGTGGCACGGAGCGGCACGAACATGGTGGGGCCCTTTCGACGGACGAGGGTGACGCGCCAGCCGGACCCTGGGGCCGCTTGGCGTCGTCCTACAAGCCGTGCGACGCGGTCGCCCGGCACCGTGCACCAAACTACCAAGCCGTTGTCCGCGCCGAGCACACCTGCCTAGGCTGGCCGGGACGCCGATCCGGCGCCAGCGGACGCAATGGAGCAACGGACCATGATCTTCGAACCCCTCGCCAGCGACTTCTACGGCTTCGAGAGCCTTCTGACGGCTCCCGAGCAGGAGGCCATCGCCCGCCTCCGAGCCTGGGCCGAGACCGAGGCGAAGCCGATCGTGAACGAGTACTGGGAGCGGGCCGAGTTCCCGAAGCACCTCATCACCCCGCTCCTCGAGCTCGACGTCGCCCGGTGGGCCTGGCCGGAGACGACGCCGTTCGAGAACAGCGCCGTGTTCCGCGGCCTCGCCTCGATGGAGCTCTCCCGGATCGACGCGTCGATCTCCACCTTCGTCGGGGTGCAGGACGGTCTCACCATGGGCTCGATCAGCGAGTGCGGCTCCCGGGAGCAGCAGGACGAATGGCTCCCGAAGCTCGCCTCCGGCGAGGTCCTCGGTGCCTTCGGACTCACTGAACCGCAATCGGGGTCGGACAGCGCACAGGGGCTCCGCACCACGGCGACGAGGGACGGCGACGACTGGATCCTGTCCGGCTCGAAACGGTGGATCGGCAACGCGACCTTCAGCGACATCACGATCATCTGGGCGAAGGACACCGCCGACGGTCAGGTGAAGGGCTTCATCGTGCCGACCGACTCCCCCGGCTACTCCGCGACCAAGATCGAGGGCAAGATCAGCCTGCGCATGGTGCAGAACGCCGACATCACCCTCGAGAACGTCCGGGTCCCCGAGCGCCTCCGGCTGCAGCACGCGAACTCCTTCCGCGACACGGCGAAGGTACTGCGACTCACGCGCGCCGGCGTCGCCTGGTCGAGTGTCGGCGTCGCTGTCGGCGCGTACGAGGCGGCGGTCGCCTACGCCAAGGAGCGCGTGCAGTTCGGCAAGCCGATCGCGGGCCACCAGCTGATCCAGGACCTGCTCTCGAAGTGCCTCGGGAACATCACGGCATCGATGGCGATGTGCGTCCGGGTCTCGCAGATGCTCGACGAGGGCACCCAGCGCGACGAGCACTCCGCGCTCGCCAAAGCGTTCTGCACCGCGCGGATGCGCGAGACGGTCGCGTGGGCACGGGAGATCATGGGCGGGAACGGCATCGTGCTGGACTACCACGCCGCCCGGTTCTTCGCGGATGCCGAAGCCCTCTACAGCTATGAGGGCACGCGGGAGATGAACGCGCTCATCGTCGGGCGGGCCATCACCGGCACTGCGGCGTTCGTCTGACCACCGCGCTGGACCAGGGCCTCGGTGGCGGCCGCAGCCGCTACCCTGGGGGCACGATGCTGTCCACCGAACCCGCCCCGCCCCGCCCGCCGGCAGCGCTGACGACACGCGCACTCGTCGTCAGGCACGTCGCGGTGTTCGCGACGTTCGCGGTCCTCGCCGGGACGTTCTGGACGAACCTCTTCACCATCTGGGGGTACACGGCGGTGGCCCTGGTCTCAGGCGGCGCCGCGCTCGCGTGCCTGATGGTCGTCCGCCCGAACTGGCGGCGCACCAGGGTGCCGTGGTCGCTCGTCGGTTACGGGGTGCTGTCGATCGTGTCGCTCGCCTGGTCCGCCTACCCCAGCGGCACGGCCGCGACCCTGCTCGGTGCGGCGCTGTGCACGATCCTCGGCGTGACCCTCGCCGGCTGCTTCACTTGGCCCGAGGTCATCCGGGTCCTCGGCCGTGCCGTGACGTGGGTGCTGTCACTGTCCCTCCTCTTCGAGTTCGTCGTCGCAGCGATCATCCGGCACCCGGTCCTCCCGAACTTCTACGCCGGGGACTCGGCGGACCCGCCCCTGCTCGACTACTGGTCGCGGGACCTCCTGTTCTCCGGAGGACGCATCCAGGGCATCTCGGGGAACGCCAACCTCCTCGCCGTGGTGGCGCTGCTCGGGATCATCGTCTTCGGGCTCCGGCTGGCGGCGCGCCGCGACGAGCCCGGCGCAGCCAGGCTGACCGGCCCGGAACGTCGCTGGACCCTGCTCGTCCGCCTCGGTCTCTCCGTCGTGATGTTCCTCCTGAGCTTCTCGACCACCATCCTGCTCGCCGCCGTGGTGACGGCGGTGGTCCTCGCCGCTGCACTCGCGATCCGTCGGGCGCCTCGCCCGGAGGCGAGGACACCGGTGTACCTCGGCTTCCTCGGCATCGGGGTCGTCGGCGCGGTGGGAGCGGTCGTCTTCCGGACGCAACTCCTCGGCCTCCTCGGGAAGAGCCCGGACCTCACCGGTCGACTCGACATCTGGGCGACCGTCTGGCGCCTCATCGAACAGCGGCCGGTCTTCGGTTGGGGTTTCTCGAGCCCGTGGGCACCGTGGGAGCCGCTCTTCACCGACCTCGTCATCCGACGCGGCGTCCGACAGCTCCAGGCGCACAACGCCTGGCTCGACGTCTGGTTCCAACTCGGCGTCGTCGGCCTCGTGCTCTTCGCCGCGGTCGTCCTGTCCATGTTGACCCGCACCTGGTTCCTCGCCGTCGACCGTCCACGCGTCGACCTCGACGCGCGGCGTCCGTACACGGCACTCTCGCTCGCCCCCGTCCTCATCGCGGTCTCCCTCGTCGTGCAGTCGGTCGCGGAGAGTCGGTTGCTCATCGAGTCCGGCTGGGTCCTCCTCGTGCTCCTCGTCGTGAAGACCAAGCAGGAACCCGCCTGGCCGATCCCCGCCGTCGCCGCGTCGTCCGATCTCGCACCCGCGCACCGGCGCGACGTCGTCGGCGGATGAGCCCGGCGTGAGACCGGCGGACTTCGACGCGTTCTCCGTCGCCGCGCGCGTCCTGTCGTCTGCGCCGTTGGCCGCCGCGTTCGCCACCATCGCCGTCGCGACCGCCTTCGGTGAGCACCTCGTCACGAGCCTGATCGGTGTCGCCGGGTTCAGCGCGATGCTCGTGGGCCTCGCGACGATCGGCACGGGCATCCTCCTCGCACGCCTCCCCATCATCGAGTGGCGTGGCCTCCTGCCGATCTCAGTCCTGCTGTTCCTCGCCTGGAGCGCGCTGTCGCTGGTGTGGAGCGCCACGCCGCTCGCAACCGTGCCCGCCATCGGCGGGCAGCTCGCGTGGGCCTTCATCGCCATCGTGATCGCGCTGACCCGTGACACCATCCAGATCGTCCGGGCGACGGGCACCGCCTTCCGCGCGCTCCTCGGCACCTCGCTGGCCCTCGAGGTCGTGAGCGGCGTCCTCATCGACACCCCGCTGCCGTTCCTCGGGATCAGCGGGAACCTCGCCTTCGGTGGCCCGTTGGAAGGGGTCTTCGGAAGCCGGAGCGCCCTCGGCATCGCGGCCCTGCTCGGTCTCGTCACCTTCGTCGTCGAATGGCGGACCCGTTCCGTGCGTCATGGGGTGACGATCGGGTCCATCGCCCTCGCCGCCGGGCTCATCCTGGGCACGCGCTCGCCGAGCATCGCGCTCCTCGCCGCGGCCCTCGGCATCGCGACCGCAGTGCTCTACGTCTTCCGACAACTCCGACCGGAACTGCGCCGCACCTGGCAGTTCGTCCTCCTCACCGTCCTCGCGCTCGTCGGCCTCATCGGGTACCTCTTCCGGTCCGAGGTGTTCCGCGTCCTCGGTCTCGGGCTCGAGATCGAGCAGCGTTACGCACTCTGGCAGGAGACCCTGCGACGCCTGGCTCCGAGCGAGATCAACGGCTGGGGATGGACGGGCGGCTGGGTCTCCGACGCTGTCCCGTACCGGTTCATCGACGCTGGCCTCGGCCGCACGAACGACTCGGCGCTGAACGCCTACCTGGACGTGTACCTGCAGCTCGGACTGATCGGGCTCGCCCTGTTCCTCCTCCTCGGCGGCCTGGCGCTCGTGCGGACCTGGCTCATCGCGACCAACCGGCGGAGCGTCGTGCACGTCTGGGCTGCGCTCATCGTCGTGACCCTGCTCGCATCGGGCGCTGCCGAGAGCAGCCTGCTGCTGAGCGGCGGGTGGTTGCTCCTCGTGGTCTGCGCCGTCATCGGTGCCGGCGGGCTGAGCTGGCGGCACAAGCTCCCCGAACGCTGAACCCGGCCGCGGTTCCGGATCACCGTGCATCGGTTCCCGGGGCGACGACCGCTCGCACCGTCTGCGCGAGGATCCTCAGATCCACCGCAGCCGACCAGTTCTCCACGTAGTACAGGTCGAGATCGACCGAGTCGTCCCAGGAGAGGTTGGACCGCCCGCTGACCTGCCACAGTCCGCTCATACCCGGCTTCACCAGGAGGCGTCGCTGCGCGAGCAGGTCGTAGCGCTCGACCTCCCAGCCCCGATGGGGCCTCGGACCGACGAGGCTCATCGAACCACCGAGCACGTTCAACAGCTGCGGCAGCTCATCGAGCGAGTATTTCCGGAGGAGCCGTCCGATCGGCGTCACGAGCGGATTGTCCGGGGCCTTCGTCAGCAGTTCGTCCGCGTGCTGCTGCACCGCGAGGGCTGCCCCGGTGTCGGCGTCGGCGGCCATCGAGCGGAACTTCAGGATACGGAACGGGCGGCCGCGCAGACCGATGCGCTCCTGCCGGTACAGCACGGTCCCCCGACTCGTCGTCTTCACTGCGAGCGCGACCGCGAGCATGACCGGGGCCAGGAGCACGAGCAGCGTCGCGGACCCGATGATGTCGAACGTCCGCTTCGCCGCAGCCTTGGCCCCGGATATCTCGAGATGGTCCACGTGGATGAGCGGGATGCCGGCCACCGCCTGCAGGTACAGGCGGGTCGAGGCCACACCCGTGAGCGTCGGTGCGATGATGAACTTCACCCCGCGCTCGCTGAGGTCCCAACCCAGGCGTCGGAGATCTGCGGGGGTGAGTTCGGCGGGGCCGACGAGGATCACGGTGTCCGCTTGGACCTCCATCGCGGCGTCGAGGATCGACGGCCGCCCGGCGAGGACCGGGGCGTCCGCGATGCGTGCATCGTCGTCGATGCCCGGGGTCGCGACTCCCACCACCCGATGCCCTGCCCAGTCGCCCCGTCGCATGCGCTCGGCGACATGCACCGCGTGGTCGCGGTCACCCACGAGCAGCGTGCGGTAGACGAGCGCGCTTCCGCGCCGCCGCGCACGGAGGTGTCGACGGGCGCCCCAGCGGACCGCCAGGAGCAGGGCGACCCCGAGCGGCATGGCTGTGAGCAGGAACCCGCGTCCGATCTCGAGCTTGAGGAGGTAGGACGCCATCGCCACGGTGCCGAAGACCGTCGTCGTCACGACGACGACCCGTCGATACGGCGTCCAACCGTCCGCCAGGACCCGCGGGTGGCGCGACCGGGCAGCGGCCAGGGGCGACCACCACGCGACGGCGAGCGCGAAGGTGACTGCGGGATAGCCGAGGTCGAAGCGTCCGAACGACCCGACGACCTGCACGGTCCCGTGCCAGTACGCGTCCCACCACAGGAGCTGGGTCACGCTGAGCGCCACCGTGACGGCCAGGAGGTCGAGGACGAGGATCACGCGTGAGCACCGGCGCTCCCAGAGGCGTCGAGCTTCGACGAAGGGCATGACGGTGGCCTTCCTAGGTTCGGACCGATCCAGTCAGCCGGACCGGTCCCGGCTGGGGTCGCAAACGAGTCGACCGATGTTCGAGCATAATGTATTCCATCAACTCATATCCGCTGATGCAAGCGGGCCGGACGGAGTGCCATGACCTATCTCGAGACCATGCGTCGACGCACGGAAGCGGCGTTCACCGCATTGCACCGAGGCGTCTCCGAGCTCCACTACACGCAGTTCCCCGACCACAAGAACTCCGGCGACTCGGCCATCGCTCTCGGACAGGCCCGGTTCTGGCGGGAACACGGCATCGCGGTCCGCACCACGTCGAGCGCCGGGAGCATGCCGGAGCGGGTCCGAGACTCGTCGATCCCGGTCCTCATCCAGGGCGGCGGCAATCTCGGAGGCCTCTACCCGGTGCTGAGCGAAGCCCGCTACGACCTCGCGGAGCGCCTCCCTGCCGACACGTTGCTCATCCAGGCACCGCAGTCGGTCGTGTTCCCCACGGATGCAGACCGCCGGGCGTTCTCCCGACGGTTCGCCGCCCGGCCCAACCTGCGGGTCGCCGTCCGCGACCGGACCTCCTACGACCTCCTCCGCGACGAGGTCGAGGATCTCACCCTCTCGCCGGACGCGGTGCATCTCCTCGGCTCGATCAGCGCCCCCGAGCCGACGCAGCGGCGCATCGTCATCGCCCGGACGGACGACGAGACCTCGGGTCGGCTCGCGGGCTCCGAGAGCGCCGACTGGCCAGCCGACCCCCTGGACCTCCGGGCGCACGAGTGGCTCGGCTGGCGGGCGGCGAAGCACCCGGCCCTGAAGCCGCTCATGGCGCGGGACCACGAGGCGTGGATGCGACGGGCGGAGCGCCGCTTCACCGCGGCGGTCCGACTCATCTCCCGCGGCGAGGAGGTCGTCACGGATCGCCTGCACGCCATGCTGATCGCCCTGCAGATGGGACGCCACGTCATCGCGATCGACAACAACAACCGCAAGCTGACCAGGTACGCGGAGACCTGGTTCGGCGAGCTCCAGCCGTCGTTACGGTTCGAGCACGCTCCGCACACGCTCCGTCCGTGACCGCCCGGCAGTCGCCCGAACCCCTGACCCGGCGGGAACTGGCCCGTGCCCGGGCCGACGCCGCCGCCCGCCGGACCGAGTACCGCCATCGACTGATCCAGCGGACACCCGGGATCGGCGATCGCGGGCACCACCGTCCGTTCGTCGGCGGGTCGCTCCTCATGATCGCCTCACTCCTCGCGCTCGCCTGGGTGGCAGCCGAACAACCAGGACTGCCCGGGCACTTCGCGAATGACGAGGGCACGATCATCAGCGTGAACCGGGGGACGTTCACCGAGGCCGACTCCTCGTTCCAGCTCATCGCCGCGGTCTACCGCTGGATGGGCCTCGCCGAAATGCCGACGCTCGCCGCGCTCGTCGGTGTCGCGAGCTACCTGCTCGTCCTGACGGTGGCGATCTCACGCACCCGGACGACGACGGCCGAGTGGGTGGACTGGGCCATCATCATCTGCTGCGTCGCGCTCGCCGCCGTCTACCACGGCGCATACACGAAGGACCTGCTGACCGTGGGAGCGGTCCTCGCGCTCGTCGTCAACCGGGGACGAGGCCTGCCGGCCGAGCTGGTACCGGTGGCCGCGATGCTGCTGTACGCCCAGGGCTTCCGCACGTACTGGTTCCTCGTGGCCGGTCTCTACCTGGCGCTCCGTCTCGCACTGCGGGCGCGGCGCGGCCGGACAGCCACCCTGGCGCTCATCCTGGTGCTCTACGCCGGGCTGTCCGTCGTCTTCCCGCTGGTCGTCGGTGTCGACCTCGACCACTACCGCCTGATGGTGAACGAGCACCGCACCGCGGAATCGGTCAACACCTTGATCGTGCAGTTCTTCCCCGGTGCCGGCCCCGTGTCCGGGTTCGTCAACAGTGTCCTCACCTTCGCCTCGTTCGTCATCCCGATCCCGCTGATGCTCCGCGGCGGGGCGATCTACCTGGTCGTGGCGCTCGTCCTGCTCGCCATCTGGGGGTCGCTCATCGCCGCGATCCGGTCGGCGAGGATCCGAGCGCCCCGCGGCTCGTCGGTCCTCACGGCGTTCCAGAACCGGTTGTTCGCGGCGATCCTCGCGTTCCTGATCGTGCAGTCGATCTTCGAGCCGGACTACGGCTCGTTCCTCCGGCATCTCACACCGATGCTCATCGTCGCCGTGTGCCTCCTCCTGAGCCTGCGGCCCGGAGCGACGGGAGCCTCAGCCCGGCGGGGGCCGACATCCGCCGCATGCCGTCGGGGTCAGCGACCCGTGGGCACGACGGATGCTGCCGCGACGCGCACGTCGGCTGCGACGCGCGCCCAGGAGAACGGACCCGCTGCAGCGAGCACCCCCGCCGTGGAGAGCGCCTGGTAACGACCGGCGTCGGCGAGGAGCTCCTCCAGCGCGTCGGCGAGCGCGGTCGACGTCACCGCCGTGGCCACGATGCCCGATCCTGACGCGATCGCCTGCTCGGCGAGTCCGCCGACCGGCGTCACGACGGACGGCACCCCGAGTGCCATTGCATAGGCTAGCACACCGGACTGACTGGCCTCGGTGTACGGCAGCAGGGCGACGTCGAAGCCGTCCACCACGTCGACGATCTCCTCCTGGGCGACCCAGCGGTTCTCCAGTTCGTCGTCCGGGTGGTGCAGGAGTGCGAGGGCGTCGTCGGTCCCGGACCCGACGACCCGAAGCCGGACGCGGACACCGCGAGCCCGCAGTTCGGTGATCGCCGCCACACCGAGACCGAGCCCCTTGTACGCCGACAGCCGACCGAAGCATCCGACGACCGGAACGCCCTCCCGGTGCGTCGACCGGACCACGGCACGGCCCGCGTCGACCCGGTACGCGGCGTGGACGGTCTCGTGGACACGGTCCGCGCGGAACTCACCACGGGACGTGAGTGCAGCGGCGACCGGGGCGGAGAACACGATCGCTCCGTCCGTCGCCCGACGCTCGGCACGACGCAGGAGGTGCTCGAGCCGCGAGAAGTCCCCGGGGTGCATCGTGGCGTCATGGACGCAGAGCAGACTCCGACGACCACCGAAGCGGAACACGGGCGCGACCACCCCCTGCCAGAGCTGCTCCATCGCGATGACGACGACGTCGATGCGATGCCGACGGAGGAAGCGGTCGAGCCGGAGCGCCGCCCAGAGGAGGCGCGGGAGGCCGAGCACCGCGCCGCGCTTGTCGCGATACGTGCGGATCGTGAAGGACGGCACCCCGAGGGCGACGAACCGCTCCGCCACCTCGGCGTCGAGGGAATAGGACACGACGACATCGCAGCCGCCCTCCTGAAGCGCCTGAGCCAGTTCCTGGGCGAAGAGCGGGCCTCCCCGGTCCGACCCCACTGCACGACCGCGACTCGCATCAGGCCACCTGCGGTATCCGGTACGCCTCGGCGAGGGCCGCCCGTTGGCGGGCCGGGGTGTGATCCTTGAGGCGTTCCGACCAGCGGGAGACGTTCCGCTCCGCCCAGGTGGCGAACGCCTCCGGGCCGGCCAGCCTCCGGGCGACCATCACCTCGAGGCCGCGGTCGAGGGTGAGGACGTCCGGGAGCGCCCCGAACGCGGCGATCGGGCGGACGAGCGTCGGGACGCCGGCCTGCACGGCCTCCAGGACGGCGAGCGGAAACCCTTCCCAGGCGGCAGTGTGGAGGTAGACGTCGCTCCGCGCAAGGCGCGAGCCCACCTCGGCGTGCGGGATCCAACCGGTGACCTCGACGCCGGCCGCCTCCAGTCGGGTGACGTCGTCGACGCGGCCGCCGCCCATCCACACGGGAGCGACCTCGACCCCGCCCGACCGGATCGACGCGACCGCCTCGGCGAACCGCATCGGATCCTTCTGCGGAGCGATGCGTCCGAGACTCGCGACCCGCAGCGGCCGATGGAGGTCCGGGTCATCGTTCCGGCGAGCGCTGGGAGGCGGAACCGCGACCACGTTCGGCACGTGGACCACCCGTGGCCGCAAGGGTCCGCGCCGTTCCGCGGTTGCCGCCTCCCCCTCGGAACAGGCGGCGATGGTCTCGACGTTGAACGAGAGCAACCATTCCACGGCACGGAACGCTCGACGACTCCATCGCGGGAGGTCGGCACGCTCGAACGCGTAACAGTGCGGGGTGTAGACGATGCGGGACCGCGGCGAGCTGCGCATGGCGACACGGGCGTACGCACCGGCGAAACTCGAGTGGGCGTGCACGATGTCCGCGCCCGTCCGACGCCGAGCGCTCCTGATCGCGCGCACGGCACCGAGCCGGCTCCGACCGAGCGCGGTGACCGACGCGAAGCGGTCGAACAGGCTCTCGTCGACCGATGCCCCCACCGGAACCTCGGCGAGCAGATGGTGTTCGACCCCGGCGGGCGCGTTCCGGACGTACGCGTCGATGGCGACCGGAATACCTCCCGCATAGCAATCGGTGACATGGAGAACGGTTGCGGTCATGGGGCGCCCTTCGATCGTCGACCGTCGAACGGGCGCGACGTGGCCAGCGCGCGCTTCCGGCAGCGAACAGTCTGATGTTCATCTAACATATGACATATATCAGTGCCACCACCAGCCTTGGGAGTTCACCGCATGCCCGCTCCGATCCGCCGCCTGTTCCGGCGGTGCACGCAGGTGTGGTCCAACGGATCCGGCCTCATGCGCGCGTGTGTCCTCCTCTGGTTGTTCGCAGGCGCAACCCCACGGCTCGCCGTCTTCGAAGGACGCTCTCCGTCGTTGCGGATCCTCGGGTCCTTCGAAGCGGGAACCCGGCTGAAGATGCGGGCCGTGACCCTGCGCTCAGCACTGTCGACCAGCCCCGAGGGCGAACTCATCCTGGGGGACCGCGTGTTCATCAACCAGGGCACCACGATCCACGCTCAGCGCTCCATCCGCATCGGCGATCGCGTCTCCATCGGTGATGGCGTCCGCATTTACGACACCGGATTCCATCCCGTCCGGCCCGAGCAGTCGGTCAAGACGGAACCGATCGTCATCGAGGACGACGTCTGGATCGCCGCCGGCGTCACGATCCTCCCCGGCGTCACCATCGGCCGGGGGTCGGTCATCGGCACCGGCGCCGTCGTGACCCGGCCCATCCCCGCAGGCTCCCTCGTCGCCGGGCCGGCCGCCGTCGTCATCGACGGGTTCGACGTCCCGGACGACTTCAGACGCACCGGGCGATGAGGCACACAGAGACAACAGACGTCGCCGGACTTCTCCGCGCCCAAACGATATGGTGGCATCCTCCCCCCGCGCCGGACCAGCCAGCTGGAGCATCATGCTGTCCATCGTCATCCCGTGCCGGAACGGCTCGCGGACGCTCGCATCCCAACTCGACGCCATCCTGGCGCAGGCGACGGACCTCCCCATCGAGATCATCGTGGCCGACAATGGCTCGACCGACACCACCGCAGAGCTGGTCCAGACGTTCCATGCTCACGACGACCGCGTCCGTCTGGTGAGCGCCCACGGGACCATCGGGATCAATCACGGGCGCAACGTCGGCATCCGAGCGGCCAATGGCCAGTACATCCTGTTGTGCGACGCCGACGACCTCGTGCAACCCGGCTGGCTCGCCGGCCACGCGCAGGCATTCACCCAAGGAGCCCTATGCGTGGGCGGCGGCGTCGAGTTCACCCTCGACGACGGTACGGTCATCGACCACATCCCGGGGGTCGTGACCGTGAACTGGGACGTCCCCTCGCCCATCGGCGCGAACTGCGGGTTCCGCCGGGAGGTCTTCGACGGCATCGGGGGCTTTGACGAGTCGTTCCGCGGAGGCGGCGACGAGACCGACTTCTTCTGGCGCGCGCATGCCGCGGGCTTCCCGACCACGGCGGTGCCGGACGCACTGGTCTCCTACGCCTTGCGATCGAAGCTCTCGGACGTCGCTCGGCAGTTCTTCGGATACGGCCTCGGAACCGTCGCCCTGTATGTCGCCCATCGAACCTGGGGAATGCCGAGATCACGGTGGTGGCAGGCTCCCGTCGTGATCGCGATCGCAGCAGCGCAGCTTGTCGCGCCGGACCCGCGACGACGACGCAAGGCTGTCGAGCGGATCGCAGTCCGCGCAGGTCGACTCGTCGGTAGCGTGCGGCATCGCACCATGTATCTCTGACGAGCACCGGAACCGCCCGGCGCAGTGCGCCCCCCCGACCAGAGCGACGCCACGGTCACCACCACCACACCTTGTTCCGCCGCGCGTCGAGTCGATAGGAATCAGCCCGTGGACGCGAGGTGATCGGGACAGCGGGAACGCCGCCGACGAGGGTCCATTCCGGGACGTCTCGACTCACGACGGCGCCGGCCGCGACGACCGCCCCCTCACCGATCGTCACCCCCGGAAGGATCACCGCCCGAGCACTGATCCATGCGCGGTCGCCGATCCGGACCGCTTCTGACACGAAGGCGAAGTCATGCGAACGGAGGTCGTGCTGTGCCGTCCAGATCTGCGCGCCGCTGTTGATGCTCACGTGCGATCCGATGGACAGGCCGCCCCGCGCATCCAGCGTGACATCCTCCGCGACGAAGCAATCCTCCCCGAGCGCCAGACGGCGAGCCGCGCGGACCTGCAGTCCGTGATGGATCGCGCACCCTCCGCCGATGGCCGCCCCCCACGACCGGAGTGCCGCCACACGAACGTCATTGCTCGGCACTGAGGAGGCCGCCCGCAGGGCGACCATCTCGGCTGACCCGACGATCAAGCCCACTCGTTTCCGTACCATTCTTCATCCCCGCTCGAATCAGTCGACACGATCAACTAAAATACCGAGTATACAAACATCACATCTCATGAAGGGGACCTATGCTCTCGATCGTCATCCCCTGTCGGAACGGGGCGGCCACACTGCATCGACAGCTCGACGCGCTCCTCACCCAGGAAAGCGACGAGGCGTTCGAGATCGTCGTCGCGGACAACGGTTCCTCCGACTCCACGGCCGAGATCGTCAGGCGATACGCCCGTCTCGATGCTCGCGTCAACCTCGTCGACGCGAGCGGGAGACCCGGGATCAACCACGCCAGGAACAGCGGCGTGGCAGCCTCGCGCGGGCGGATCGTACTGATGTGCGACGCGGACGACGTCGTTCGACCGGGCTGGCTCACCGCCCATACCAGGGCGTTCGCCGCGGGTGCGGAATGCGTCGGCGGGGCGGTCGATCGACGACTGCCCGACGGACGCCTCGTCACCAGCGATGAGGGTGTCTACCGCACGCTGTGGAACGTCCCTTGGCCGGTCGGCGCAAACTGCGGCTTCGCACGAACGGTCTACGACCGCGTCGGCGGGTTCGACGAGTCGTTCGTCGGCGGCGGTGACGAGACCGACTTCTTCTGGCGCGCGGCACGACTCGGCTTCGAGACGATCGCGGTGCCCGACGCTGTCCTCGACTACACCCTGCGTGGCGACCTCCGCTCGGTCGCGAGGCAGTTCTTCGCCTACGGCCGCGCGAATGTCAGGCTGTACCGGGAGCACCGGCCCGCCGGTATGCCACGGTCGCCCTGGTGGTCCATGCCCGCGGCCGTCAGCTCCGGGGTCCTCCTCCTCCTGTCGAGCCGCCCGTCGAGCTTGCGGCGCCGTCGAGCAGTCGAGCGGCTCTGCTCTCGGGCCGGTCGACTCGTCGAGAGCCTCCGTCTCCGGACGCTCTACCTGTGACGCCTCGATGATCAACCTCGCGTGGTCGGTGCTCGAGCGGGTCCTGCCGCGCGCGGCCTCGGCGCTCATCATGCTCGTCTTGGCCGCGAGCCTCGCGCCGTCCGTCGTCGGCATGTACGCGTGGATGGTCCTCGCCCTCACGCTGGTCCAGACCGTCGGCGACACGGCCGCTCGGCAGACCGCCGTCGTCCACGACGGGACCGATTCCGGGGCACGCTTCATCGGACGATTCCGGGTGTGGTCCGCCGTCGTCGGAGGAGCCCTCCTCTCGGTCGTCGTCATGGCGCTCCTCCTCACACACGCGGAGCAGGACCGGTGGCAGGCGCTCGCCCTCGCGCCGTTCGTCCTCGTCCCCGCCGCGTCGGCCGCCGGTATCGATGCCCTGGTCAGACTGCAGCGATCGGGGCGTTGGAAGGACATCGCATCGAATCAGGCATGGTCGTCGACCTGCTCCCTCCTGTGCAGCGTGCCGACGCTGGTCGCGACAGGGTCGCTCCTCGCGAGCGCGCTGCAGGCGCTCCTCGCCGAAGCCGGGTTCGCCGTCCTCAACCGTCGGCGAGCGGCGCGACTGGGACGTGGAGCAGACACCGGGACGCGACCCTCGGAGCTGACCGGCGGCGTGTTCCGCGACTACCTGCACACGGCGCTCTTCGCCCTCCTCGGTTGGGGACAGGGACAGACCGACCGCCTCTCGATCGGGGGTCTTGCGGGCGGGTCGCGCCTGGGGCAATACGCATTCGCCATGTCGTTGTCACGCAGCATCGGCGACGCGGCGGCGCTTGCCGCGGTCAACGTCCTCCGGCCGGCCCTCACCGAGGCGGCACGTGACGGCCGAGGGTCCGAGATCGTCGCGGTCACGGAAGCTTCGCTCCGACGATCGCTGGTCCTGGCGGTCGTGGCCGCCGTGGCGACGAGCATCGGGGTTGAGCTGCTCGTGAACCCCTTCCTCGCAGACGACTGGGACCCCGCCCTCGCGCTCGTCCCCGTCCTCGCCCTGTCGGTCGCGCCCTCGGTCGTCGCCTGGTCGGTCACGGCGGTCCTCCAGGCCGAAAGCCGGATGCGCTGGGCGAGTCCGATCAAGGCGGTCGGCGTGCTGCTGTCCCTCCCGGTCGGCGTCGTCGCCCTTCACGACCTGCAGCTCGCGGCCTGGCTCGTGAACGCCCGGGAGCTCGTCGTGATGGCGCTGCTCCTCCTCGCCGCGCATCATCGGGCGCCCTGGCGGGGCGGCCTCATCGCCCTCGGCGTCGTCCTGGTCGGCGCGGCCATGTGGCATCTGACCCGAGGCTAGGCCGGCTGCAGCAGGTCCCTCACGATGTCCAGTGCCCCCTGGCTCGCATACCGCTGGTACTCGCCGCGGGGAGCACGCAGCATGACGGGGAGGATCCGTCGCCACCGAGCCGGGGCGAGATCGGCCCGGAACCGCTCGAAGGCCGCTTTGGCGACGACGGCCGAGCGATCGGCGAGCGGTGCGGGCTCACGGGCCTCGTCGAGCCAGGAAGCGAGCCCGGCGACGCGATCTGCGATGTCGCGGTTGCGCTGGCGCCCCGGCTGCATCAGCCTCGAGACCTTGTACGCCAGCGTCGGCTCGACGATCCCGATCTGGTTCGCGCCGTGCTGTCGGTAGTCGACGAGGGGTTCGTCCAGCAGCTCGATCAGGCCACGCGACGCGGCCACGATCGCCAACCACTCGTCGTGCACCCACGGAGCGGGGAACGGTACGGCTGCGTCGAAGACCTCGCGCCGGAGCATCGCGGTCGCACCGGTGACCAGATTGCGTCGCAGCAACACGCCGAAAGCATCACCAGCCCGGATCCCGTCGCGTTCGTGCGGGCCGATCGACAGCGACGCGAAGAGCGTGGTGCCGAGGGACACCCCGTCGGCTCCGACGAGCCGGGCGTCCGAGCACACCATCTGCAGCTCCGGACGCGCGTCGAAGGCGGCCAGGGCACGCTCGACGCGGTCGGGCCGCCACACGTCGTCCTGATCGGAGAGGACGATCAGGCTCCCCGTGGTCGCGCGGATCGCCCCCTCGAAGTTCTTCGTGACGCCGAGTGGACTCGGATTCCGCAGGACACGCACCGGGACGGACGACTCAGCGGCGAAGCGCTCGACGATGGCGGATGTCCCGTCAGTCGAACCGTCGTCGCTGACCACGATCTCGCCCGGGAGCACGGTCTGCGCGAGCATGCTGGCCAACTGCTCTTCGAGGAACGCGGCGCCGTTGTAGGTGCACAGGGCGACGGAGACGCGTCCGTCGACTGCTGCTGTTGCTGGCATGGACCCGCCCCTCACCGCTCATCGGACCGCGGACCAGCCTATCCCGCCCGCCCCACTGGTATCCTCGTGCCTTATGCCCCGCGTAGCCGTCGACCTCCTCTCGTACACCGGAACGAAAGGCGGTATGGAGACATACGCGCGCGAGCTGTACCGCGAGATCGGCCGACTCGGCAGTGAATTCGAGTTCGTCGGACTCGCCAGCAAAGAGGGATACCAGCTCGACCGTTCCTGGTTCCCCGGGGACATGATCGACACCGGTATCACCGGAGAGAACCGCTTCCGGTGGGCGATCGGCGAGCTCTGGTCGATCGGTCGTATCGCGAAGCGTCACGGTGCGGATCTGTTGCACTGCCCGGCTCTGCTCGGTCCTGCCCGGAGCAGCATGCCCACCGTGATCTCCATGCACGACATGCTCTACTGGAGCCAGCCCCAGATGATGAGCACCCCGGCGTTCACGGAACCCGTGAAGTTCATGGAGCGCCTGGGTGCACGGAACGCCAGCCGGATGATCACCATCAGTGAGGTGTCCCGGCGCGAGATCATCACCTACCTCGGCTTCCCGGCAGACCGCATCGACCTCATCCCCCTCGCCGGAACCGCCCTGCCGATGGGCGAACGACGACCGGACAAGGAGCACCCCTTCATCCTGGCGACGGGCAACCGGCGCCCGCACAAGAACTGGGCTGGTCTCATCAGGGCGTTGCCGCTCGTTGACGAGGCGATCCGCCCTCGAGTGGTCATCACCGGCAGCCACGGTGAGGACCCTCTGCGCGCCGTCGTCGACGAGGTCGGCATGCACGACTGGGTCGAGCTGCGATCCTGGTTGACCAGCGAGGAACTCGGTCACCTCTACGAGACCGCGACCGCGCTCGCCATGCCGTCGTTCCACGACGGCTTCAGCCTGCCCGCCCTCGAGGCCATGATGGCGGGGCTCCCCGTGCTCATCTCCGACATCCCCGTGTACCGGGAGGTCGCCGGCGATGCGGCCGAGTACTTCGATCCCCATTCGCTCGAGTCGATCGCCACTGCCATGACGACGGCGGTCAGTGACCCCGCACGGATGGCCGAACTCGCCGATCAGGGCAGGGAACGCGCCAAGCAGTTCTCCTGGGAACGCGTGGCGACACGCACGCTCGAGACCTTCCGGACCACACTCGCCTGACACGGCCGCGGCTGGACGACGGGCCACCGCCATCCAGCCGCGTCGCCTCACTCCGACTGCGGCTGGATGACCGGGATCGACTCGGTGTCGGCCGGGCCGAGCGCGATGGTCGGCATCGAGACGGTGATGAGTGAGCCGTCGGCACGGCGGCTGCCCTCGATGTCGCTCGCGCTCGGCTCGCCGACGAGGTGCGGACCCTGGTTGTCGAGTGGAACGGTGACCGTGGTGCCGGCCTCGACGAGGACGTTGCCGCCGCCGACGACGAACGAGGCGGAATCGCCCTCCTCGACGGTGAACCGCATCTCGGTGCGCCGGACGGAGATGCGCACGCGCGTTCCCTTGACCGTGAGCCGGAAGGTGATGCCTTGCCAGTCGACCGGCAGCCGCGGCGAGAAGGAGATCACGCCGCCGTGGTCGCGCATCCCGGCGAAGCCGAGCACGAGCGCGCTCCACACGCCACCGGTGGAGGCGACGTGCACGCCGTCCGGGGTGTTGCGGTGCAGGTTCGCGAGGTCGACGAACAGCGCCGACCAGAAGTACTTGAGCGCGAGCCGCTGGTACCCGACCTCGGCGGCGATGATCGACTGCACGACCGCCGACAGGGTCGAGTCGCCCGTCGTCAGCGGATCGTAGTAGTCGAAGTCGGCGAGCTTCTCCTCGTCGGTGAAGTGGTCGCCCTGCAGGAGCAGCGCCAGCACGACGTCCGCCTGCTTGAGCACCTGGAACCGGTAGATGACGAGCGGGTGGAAGTGCAGGAGCAGCGGGAGGTGCTCAGGAGGGGTGTGATCGAGGTCCCACAGCTCCTTCTCGAGGAACTGGGCGTCCTGCGGGTGGATGCCGAGCCGCTTGTCGAAGGGGATGTGCATGTGCTCGGCGGCGCGCTGCCACTCGCGGACCTCGGCGTCGTCGAGCGACAGCCGCGTGACCAGGCGTTCGAAGGAGGCCGGATCGTCCTCGCGGAGGCGCTCCACGGCCTCGACGGCCGACAGCAGGTTCGACCGCGCCATGACGTTGGTGTAGAGGTTGTCGTTCACGACGGTCGTGTACTCGTCGGGCCCCGTGACCCCGTAGATGTGGAACGAGTCCTTGCCGTTCGCGCGCCAGAAGCCCAGGTCGGCCCACATGCGCGCTGTCTCGACGAAGATGTCGACGGCTCCGCGGGCGAGGAAGTCCTCATCCCCCGTCGCCGCGACGTACTGCCGCAGCGCATAGGAGATGTCGGCGTCGATGTGGTACTGCGCCGTGCCGGCCGCGTAGTACGCGGACGACTCGAGCCCGTTGATCGTGCGCCACGGGAACAGGGCGCCGTGCTGGTTCAGCTCGGTCGCGCGGGAGCGGGCGGCGTCGAGCATGTTCTGACGGAACCGGAGGGCGTTCCGCGCGACGAGCGGTGCCGTGTAGCTGAGGAACGGGAGGACGTAGACCTCGGTGTCCCAGAAGTAGTGGCCGCCGTACCCGGAGCCGGACACGCCCTTCGCCGCGACACCGCCGCCGTCCGTGCGTGCGGACGCCTGCGCCAGCTGGAAGAGGTTCCAACGCGTCGCCTGCTGGATGGCCGGCTGTCCGTGGACCTCGACGTCGGAGCGCGCCCAGAAGTCCTCGAGCCACAGCTCCTGGTTGCGGATCGCCGATTCGATGCCGTTCTCAGCGGAACGGTCGAGCGTGCGGGCGCAGCGGTCGGCGAGTTCCTTCGGAGGGACGGCGTTGGAGGTGTGGTAGCTGATGATCTTGGTGAGCTTCGTGGGCACACCTGCGCGGCCGCGGATCGTGTACACGTGCTTCGCGAGGTCGGCCTCGATGTGCGTCGAGACCTCGTATTCGTTCTCGGTCTCGATCGTGTGGTCGGCGCCGGCCACGATCGTCATGCCGGAGTTCGTCGTCTGGTATCCGAGCATCGCGCGCGGACCGTCGATGAGCTTGTACCGCGGCTGCAGCACCCGCTCGGTGAGGGACTCCGCCTTGCGCGGGTCGCCCATCCCCGGCTCGGGTGCGTTCGTGAGGTAGTCGTCCTGACGGTCCTGCCGGTTGATGATCTGGCTGGAGAGCACGAGCGACGCGTCCGCGTCGAGCAACGTGACCTCGTAGTCGAGGACCGCGAGATGGCGGTCGGTGAAGGACACCATGCGACGGGAGCGGATGTGGACCCGCTTGCCCGAGGGCGTCCGCCATTCGAGTTCACGGCTGAGGACACCGGTCTTGAAGTCGAGGCGACGCTCGAAGCTCAGGAGGTCGGCGTCGTTGAGGATCAAGGGCTCGTCGTCGACGTAGAGGCGCACGACCTTCGTGTCGGGCGCGTTGACGATCGTCTGACCGACGCGGGCGAAGCCGAACGCCTCCTCGGCGTGACGGATCGGCCAGGTCTCGTGGAACCCGTTGATGAATGTGCCGTGGACGTGGCCGTCGCGGCCCTCCTCGACGTTGCCGCGGAAGCCGAGGTAGCCGTTGCCGAGCGCGAACAGGGTCTCGGTCGTGCCCTCGTCGTCCGCGTCGACATGGGTCTCGACGAGCGCCCAGTCGTCGAGCGGGAACCGGTGACGGTCGAGCGGGTCGCTGGTGATGTGGTTCATGCCTGGTCCTCGGAGGAGTCGTGGGGTGCCGTGAAGGTCTGGGAGTCGGCCGGATCGTCCGGCCCCGCTGTTCGCGAAGCCGACCGCAGTGGGTCGACGAGCTCGTCGAGGTCGTCGACCACGATGTCGGCTCCCGCGTCGATGAGCGCCTGGTGCCCGATGCCGCGGTCGACGCCGAGTACGAGACCGAAGTCGCCACGTCGACCGGCCTCTACCCCGGAGTGCGCGTCCTCGACGACGACGCATTCAGACGGCGCGTAACCGAGCAGACGACCGGCCGCGACGTAGGTGTCCGGCGCGGGCTTGCCGGCGATCCCCTCACGCGCGGCGACGACGCCGTCCATCACGACCGGGAACCGCTCACGGAGTCCTGCCGCTCGGAGGACGACCTCGGCGTTCTTGGAACTCGACACCACGGCGACCGCGAGCCCGGCCTGCTCGACCGTGTCGAGGAAGGTCGACGATCCCGGGTACGCGGCGATTCCGTCCGCTTCCAGGACGGCCGTGAACACCGAGTTCTTCCGGTTGCCGAGACCGCACACGGTCTCCAGCTCAGGCGCGTCGGTCGGCGAACCCTCGGGGAGCGTGATGCCGCGTGACGCGAGCATCGCGCGCACCCCGTCGTACCGCGGCTTGCCGTCGATGTACCGGAAGTAGTCGGCATCGGTGTACGGCTCAGTGATCCCGTGGGCGAGGAGCTCGTCGGTGAAGAGCTTCGCCCAGGCGTGCATGTGGATCTCGGCGGTCGGGGTGATGACGCCGTCGAGGTCGAACAGCACCGCCCGGCAGCCGAGGAGCCGCGAGGCCGCCTCGTCGAGGGTCAGGACGTCGTTCGATGGCGCGTTGATCGGCTGGGTCACGGTGCACGGTCCTCGTCGGTTTGGGGGAAGAGGTGGACAGTGGAACGGAAGCTGCTGCGGACCGGTGGGGCGGCCGCGCAGACCCAGCCTAGGAGAGTTTGGCCACCACGTCGTACACGCGGTCGATACCGGCGTGGACCGGGAAGTGGTGGTTGCCGACGAACAGCCCGTCCTCGTGGATCTTGTCGGCGGCGGGGAGTTCGGCCGGGACCTTCGCGTCGAGGTACTTCATGACCGGGTTCTTCGTGAAGTTGCCCGCCACGATGGGCCGTGACTCGATCCCCTCGGCAGCGAACGCCTGCACGACCTCCTTGCGTCGGCCGGCGAGCGCGCCCTCGAGCACGAGGGAGAAGCCGAACCAGCTGCTCTCGCCCTGCTCGCGCTGGATGCGCACGGAATCGAGGTCGGCGAAGCGTTCCGTCCAGTACACGGCGTTCTCCCGACGACCCGCGATGAGCTGTGGGACCTTCTGGATCTGCTCGATGCCGATCGCGCCGGACATCTCGAGCGGACGGACGTTGTAACCGGGAAGGACGAAGCGGAAGAGGTCGTCCCACTCGTCGCCCGACTTGTCGTGGACGGCGTTCTTCTCGGGGAGTCCACGGGTCCAGCCGTGGGCCCGCAGCGAGATGAGCATCTGCGCCGTGGCCTCGTCGTCCGTCAGGATCATCCCGCCTTCCATCGTCGAGATGTGGTGGGAGAAGAAGGCGCTGAACGTGCCCATCGCTCCGACCGTTCCGGCGAACCGACCGTCGTCCTTCGCGCCGAGCGACTCGCAGTTGTCCTCCAGCAGGAGGAGACCGTGACGTTCGGCGAGTGCCGTGAGCGCCGCGAAGTCGTTCGGGTTGCCGAGGAGGTTGACCGCGAAGATCGCCTTGGTACGCGGGGTGATGGCGGCCTCGGCGAGCGACAGGTCCAGGTTGAGGGTGTCGACGTCGATGTCGACGAAGCTCGGGATGAGGCCGTACTGCTGGAGCGGGTAGTAGGTGGTGGCCCACGACACGGCGGGCACCAGGACCTCGTCGCCCGCCTGCAGGTCGACCCGGTCGTCGAGGACGGCTGCGGCGATCGCGAGGAGGTTCGCGCTCGACCCGGAGTTGACCATGACGCCGAACCCGGCGCCGAACGCACCGGCGAAATCGCGCTCGAACTGCGCGACGAGCGGACCCATGGTGAAGCGGCCGCTGTCGACGACGCGCTGGATGGCGGCGTACTCCGCGGCATCCCAGGAGGAGGTGGCGAGGGGGAAACCGGAGTCGAAAGTGTCGTCGGTCATGCTGTCTGTGGCTCCTGAGCTGCGAGGTAGGCGTGGTAGCTCGCGGCGACGCCGGCCGCGAGCGGGGTGGTGGGGTTCCAGCCGAGCGCACGGGCGGCGGCCGAATCGAGCAGGCGCTGGTGCACGCCGGAAGGCTTGGTGGCGTCGTACCGGAAGCGACCGGTGAAGCCGGCGGCGCGACCGGCTGCTTCGTAGTACTCGGTGACGCTGTGGTCGACACCCGGCCCGAGGTTGAGCGTGACGGGCCATGCGTCGAGTGAGCCGAGCTGCGTGACGAGCCACGCCGCGAGATCGGGCGTGTAGGTGAATTCGCGTCGGGCGGTGCCGTCACCCCAGACCTCGACCTCGTCGGAGCCGCTCGTCACGGCGGCGTGCACCTTACCGAGGGCGGCGGCGATGAGGTGCGCCTGACCGTGGGTGTAGTCGTCGCCCGGGCCGTAGAGGTTCGACGGCACTGCTGCGCGATAGGCGAACCCATACTGCCGACTCGCGTACTCGCAGAGCTTCGTCCCGGCGATCTTCGCGAGCGCATATCCCTCGTTCGCGCCCTCCAGCGTGCCGCTGAGGAGCGCGCCCTCACCGATCGGCTGTGGGAGCCCCTCGGGGTAGATCGCCGCGCTCGACACGTAGAGCAGCTCGGGGACGCCGGCGTCGATCGCGCCTCGGATGACCGAGGTGTCGATCAGGAGGTTGTCGAGCAGGAAGTCGGTGGGACGCTGCAGCTTCGCCTGGATGCCGGCGACCTTCGCGGCGGCGTGCACGATCGCGTCCGGCGACGTGCGCCCGATGAGGGCGGCGACGGCGGCACGATCGGTGAGGTCGGCGTCCGCGCGCGTCGCCACGATCAGTTCGTCGGCGGCGCGGAGCGTGGGCCAGACCTCGGCGATGCTCGAACCGAGCATGCCGGCACCACCCGTGAGGAGGACGCGCACCGCGCCTAGACCTCCGCGGTGTCGATGTAGGGCTTGCCGGACGCCTCGAGTTCGGCGACGTCGGAGTCGACCATGATCTGCGCGAGGCGCGGTGGCAGCACCTTCGGGGTCCAGCCGAGGACCGACTCGGCCTTCGCATAGTCGCCGATCAGCGCGTCGACCTCGGTGGGACGGAGGTAGCGCTCATCGAACTTGACGTACTTCTCCCAGTCGAGGTCGAGCCGCTCGAAGGAGAACTGGAGGAAGTCCTTGACCGTGTACGCGGTGTTGGTGGCGAGGACGAAGTCGGTCGGTTCGTCGGCCTGCAGCATCCGCCACATGCCCTCGACGTAGTCGGGCGCGTAGCCCCAGTCGCGGACGGCGTCGAGGTTGCCCATGTACAGGAAGTCCTGCTGGCCGGCGGCGATGCGCGCGGCGGCACGGGTGATCTTGCGGGTCACGAAGGTGCCACCACGCCGCGGCGACTCGTGGTTGAACAGGATGCCGTTGACCGCGAACATGCCGTAGGCCTCACGGTAGTTCCGGGTGATCCAGTAGGAGTAGACCTTCGCGACGCCGTAGGGCGAACGCGGGTAGAACGGGGTCTCCTCGTTCTGCGGCGGTGGCGTCGCACCGAACATCTCGGAGCTCGACGCCTGGTAGAAGCGGCAGTGGAGACCGATCTGGCGGATGGCCTCGAGGAGACGGACCGTCCCGATGCCGGTCGTGTCGCCCGTGTACTCGGGCTCGTCGAAGCTGACGCGCACGTGGGACTGGGCGGCGAGGTTGTAGACCTCGTCGGGCTGGATCTCGGCGAGCAGTGTTGCGAGGCGCGAGCCGTCGGCCAGATCGGCGAAGTGCAACTGGAGTCGGGGCGAACCGTCGTGGGTCGTCTCGGGGTCGTAGATGTGGTCGATCCGGCCGGTGTTGAAGGTGGACGCGCGCCGCACGAAGCCGTGCACCTCGTACCCCTTCGACAACAGGAGTTCTGCGAGGTAGCTGCCGTCCTGGCCGGTGATACCGGTGATGACGGCCTTCTTCACGGGGGCTGGCGTCGCGGCCGGGCGCGCCTGGCCTGAGGTCTCAGTCATGGAAGAACACTCTACCCGGGGCGCGTCCGGGGCCAGGGACATCTCACGTCTGCGAACCTTGCTACCGTACCGGGGTGACGCTCGACATCATGATGCCCTTCTACGGACGCTTCGACCATTTCCGGTCGGCGGTGCAGAGCGTGCTCGCGCAAACCGACCCGGACTGGCGTCTGGTCGTCGTCGACGACGTCTACCCGGATACCGCACCAGGCGACTGGCTGCGATCGCTCGACGACGATCGCATCGTGTATCTGCGCAACGAGCGGAACCTCGGCGTGAGCGGCAACTTCGACCGATGCATCGAGCTCGCCATGGCGCCACGCTGCGTGCTCATGGGCTGCGACGACGAGCTGCTCCCCGGCTACGTCGCGCAGATCGCTTCGATCGCCCGACGATTCCCCGACGTCGACCTCATCCAACCCGGTGTCGAAGTGATCGACGAAGAAGGGCAGGTCGTGCGCCCCCTGGGCGACCGGATCAAGGCCCTGCTTCGCCCATCGGCCCCCGAACCGGTCCAACTCTCGGGTGGACGTCTCACGGCCAGCCTCCTCCGCGGCAACTGGGCGTACTTCCCATCCATCTGCTGGCGGGTCGACTCCGTGCGCAGATTCGGCTTCCGTGCAGACCTGCAGGTCGTGCAGGACCTCGCGCTGATGATGGAGATCTTCCGCGGGGGCGGGACGCTGGTGCTCGATGGCACGCCTGTGTTCCGCTACAGGCGCCACCGCGGCAGCGTCTCCTCCTACACTGCGGTGGACGGGAGGCGGTTCCAACAGGAGCGGACGGTGTTCGCCGAGGAGGCGGCCCGACAAGCGGAGCTCGGCTGGCGCCATGCTTCTCGGGTTGCCCGCGTCCATCTCACTTCGCGCCTCAATGCCGCCCTCCAGCTCCCGAAGGCGGCGTTGGCGCGAGACGGTGCCGGAATGCGCGTTCTGCTTCGGCACACGTTCACCTGATCAGCCCGTCACTCGGGCTCGACCGGCTCCTCCGAGTAGGATTGCCGCATGCCGCACCAGCTCGACAGCACGCTCATCGTCATGCCTGCGCTCAACGAGGAAGCCTCGGTCGCTGCAGTGGTGCGCGAGGTCCGTGGGAAGCTTCCGGGCGTCGCGATTCTCGTCGTGAACGACGGCTCGACCGATGACACGACCGTCCAGGCCAGGTCTGCGGGTGCCGTCGTCGCCGAGCTGCCCTTCAACCTCGGCGTCGGCGGTGCGATGCGGGTCGGCTTCAAGTACGCTCTCGAGCACGGCTTCCGCAACGTCGTGCAGGTCGACTCGGACGGCCAGCACGACCCGGCGGGTGTGTTGGAACTCCTCGACGCGCTCCAGACCGCTGACCTCGTGCTCGGCGCGCGGTTCGCGGGGGCAGGCAACTACGAGGTGAGCGGTCCGCGCAGGTGGGCGATGGTCGTCCTCTCCGCGGCGCTCAGCCGTGTTGCCCGGACGAGACTCACCGACACGACCAGCGGGTTCCGAGCCACCGGACCCCGCGCGGTCAGGCTGTTCGCAGAACACTATCCGGCCGAATACCTCGGCGACACCATCGAGTCGTTGGTGATCGCTGCGCGCGCTGGGTGCATTATCCGGCAGGTGCCCGTGGCCATGCGCCCACGAGCCGGTGGTACTCCATCACACAATCCGGTCAAAGCCGCCACCTACTTGGCTCGGGCCGGACTGGCCCTGATCTTCGCCCTCATCCGTCCGCCGGTACCGCTCAGCGGAGAAGAAGTGGTGACCGCATGATCCCCGTCGGCACCTACGTCCTCGGCATCGTCGCCGCATTGTTCACGCTCGGCGTCGTCATCGAGGCGCTGCGCCGGAGACGGCTCCGTGAACGCCACGCCGCGTGGTGGCTCCTCGCCGGCTTCCTCGCGCTGGTCATCGGGGTGTTCCCGCAGGTGCTCGTCTGGGCCGCGGTGGCGATCGGCGTCGAGATCCCTACGAACCTGGTGTTCTTCGTCAGCATCCTGATTCTGTTCCTGGTCAGCATCCAACACAGTTCCGAGCTCACGACGCTCGAGAATCGAAGTCGAACCCTGGCTGAGGAGAGCGCGCTGCAGGACCTCCGGATCAAGGCACTGGAAGAGGAGCTGGCCGGTCGGCCTCGAGGCGAGTCCACGACGAACGATCCGTCCTGACCGGTCGGCGCGCGCTCCGAGGCTCATCTCAGCGAGCAGTCGTAGAGATGCCCATCACGTGCCGGATGTCGGAGTCGCGGTGTCTCCGACCTGGGGCCTGCCTCGGACGAGTGCGATGCATTGCACGATCAGGCCCGCAAGCGGGCCGATCGTGAGCGCCAGGATCGTCCGTTCGTGGAGGCCCGTCGGCAGCAGGAGTGCGCCGACCATCACGATCGCGGCGATGATCCAGCCGCCGGCGAACGCACCGTGCTGTGCGCGGGAGAGCGTGGCCGCCCCGGTCACGCAGAGCACGCCGACGAGGCCGGCTGTTGCGACAAGCAGTGCGATCGTCCCACCGGCGAGCACATCCGGTCGGCCGAAGAGCAACGACAGTGCCCACGGGCCGAGCCACCATGCGAGCAGGGCCAACACGGCGGAAGCGGCAAGCACGACCGCCGACAAGCGGACGACCCACCCGACCACGGTAGCAGCATGGGTGCGGAACACGACGACCAGGTAGCTCTGCAGTGCGAGCACCACGATGACGATCGGCGCGCGCGTCAAGGTGATGGCGTAGGTCAACGAGCCGAAGGCGTCCGGTGAGACGGTGTCACCCGTTGCCTGAATCATGAGCGGCAGACCGCTGACCATCACCCCGGTCGCGGCGGCAGCGGCGACCGTGCGCGCGACGTTCCACCCGAGCTCCTTCGGGCCGACGTCGGTGCCGAACCGCCCGACCACACCGGCGCGGATGAACCACCAGAGGATGACCGGGGCGATGACGAACGGGAGCGCGACCCCCCAGGCCAACACCACGGAGTCCCGCGTGAACAGCAGCATCCCGCCGACGACACCGAACCGCAACAGCCCGTCGACGATGGTCATCGCCGCAGCCGCGGTCCAGAAGGACAAGCCGTAGAGCACGCCGGAGATCGCTGCGACCACGAGGTATGCAGCCACTCCGAGGACGAGCGGCGGTACGAGCGACCAGCCGTTCGCCGGGAACACCGCACCGGTCCACAGCCAGGCCGAGCCCGTGAGGACGACGACGACGAGCGCCGCCGACGCCACGGTGAAGTTCCGGACCACTGGCACACGCCCCGAAGGTTCCGCAGCACCGAGCGGATACGTCGCGCGAGCGACCTCTTGTTGGACGCCGGACAGCGCGCTCACCAACAAGTAGAGCGCCGACCAGAAGACGGCGAACGACGCATACGCCGCTGTCCCGAGTGCGACGCCCGCGATGATCTGCAGAAGATAGGCGGCGCCACCTCCAATCGCGGTGGCGAGCAGGATCACCAGCGCACCGTTCGGTCCGCGACGTCCCGCCTCGGTCGGCACGCCCCCATCACCGGCGCTCACGACGGTCCCCTGCGCTGCCGATCCGCTTCCCCATGCGGGTCGGCCCGTCCTACCAGGGATCCTGACGGCACCGGTGCCGTTCCCAGCGACGATGGTTTCACGAGGTGGCTTCCTTCAGGTGGACGAACTTCGATGGTACCCGCCCAGTTCGCGCCGTCAGGACCACGTCTCGCCTCGTTCGCCAGCACGGTGTTAGCAGACCCCTCGGTAGACTCATCGTCGAACGCCGGCGGCAACGCCCTGCTCTCCGATTGGACCTCTTCGCCATGGCAGTCCCCACCCTCCCTGACACGACAACGCGTTGGGAACGACGTCGATGGCTGACGCTCCTCATTGCGTTCGTCGCGGTTCTCGCCCCTATGGCCCTCTGGGCACTCGCCTCGCCGATCGGCTCGATTCCAGACGAGCCCTCGCACGCGATCCGAGCCGCAGCAGTGGTCCGCGGCCAATTCGTCTCGGAGCCCTGGGTCAAGAACCCAGCGCTCGCGGAAGCGACGGTCCCGGAGAACATCGCCAATGCGCACGACCTCGTCTGCTTCGCATTCGACCCCGAAAAGACCGCCGACTGCCAGGACGCCGTTCGGGACCGCGACCAGGATCTGGTGACCACTGGAAACTCGGCCGGGCTCAACTCTCCCGTCTTCTACGCCCTGGTGGGTTGGCCGTCGCTCTTCCTTGATGGTGACGCCGCCTTCTACGGCATGCGCCTCGCGGGTGCAGCCCTCAGCGCACTCGCGGTGGCGATCATGGTCATGCAGCTCACGCTGCTGGCCCGATTCCGTTGGGCGGTGGTCGGTGGCGTGGTCGCCATCACCCCGATGGTGCTGTACCTCGGCGGCTCGATCAACCCGAACGGCCTCGAAGCCGCAGCGGCAGGCGGTCTCTTCGCGACCCTGCTCGCCACGTTCCGCGGCGTGCAACTCGGCCGTCGGCTCTGGGAGCAGGCTGGTCTCGCCCTCCTCACGGCCTCCTTCCTCCTGACCGGTCGCAGTATCTCGCTCCTCTGGGTGCTCGTCATCGCCGTCGTGGCGATGCTGCTCGGGAGCAGGCAGCGGACGCTCGAACTCCTTCGGAAGCCGGCAGCATGGGCGCTGATCGCAGGGCTGGCCGCCGTCGGACTCCTCACCGTGCTCTGGTACGTCTTCCCCCCGGTGTACGGCACCGAGACCGCACCTGGGAACCCCGGCGTCATCGGTCTGGCTTTCGTCGTCGTCTTCACCCTCCTCCAGACGATCGACTTCCTGTTCGGGATGATCGGCTTGTTCGGATGGGTCGACACGAGCGCACCATCGCTCACCATCGCCGTGTGGGTCACCGCGATCCTGCTCTTACTCGCTACGTCGGTCATCTGGGGGCGCGCGGGATCCCGCTGGGCGGTCTGGGTACTGCTCGCCGTCACCGTCCTGGTCCCCGCGATCACGCAGATCGGGGTGTACGCGCAGTCCGGCTTCATCTGGCAAGGCCGGTACATGCTCGCAATCCTGGTCTGTCTGCTCATCGCCGCCGGGCTCGCCCTCGACGATGCGGGGATCGGTGCGGACGCGAAGCTCTCCCGGTTCGTGACGGGCGGCTACGTATTGCTCGCGGCTGGACAGCTCCTGGCGTTCTTCATGGTCCTCCGCCGCTACATCGTCGGGGCGAACGGGAGCCTGTCGGCCATGCTCTTCGACGACGGCTGGGAGCCGCCGTTCGGCTGGAACAGTCTCGTTATCCTCTTCGCCATCGTCGCCGTCGGGTGGACACTGTTGGCCAGGAGGCTCTTCCGAAGCGCGCCGGACGGCACCGCTCCGACTCAGGTCGACGGACGACCGGAGAGATCTTCTGTCAGTTGAGCGATCTCCTCGGTCGAGAGCCCGGCCGACTCAGCACCGCGTTGGTTGATTCCGCGCACACGCGCAGGATTGCCGTAGGCCTTGGCGAAGTCGGCGACATCACGTGTGACGACGGCGCCCATGCCGATCATGCATCCCGCCCCGATCCGGCGACGCTGGTGGACGAGCGCACCAAGACCGATGTTCGCCCCGTCGCCGACGTGCACGTGTCCGGCCAGTCGTGCGCCGCCGGCCACGGTTACACGCGAACCGATCTGCACGTCGTGCGCGATGTATACCTGATTCATGATGAACGCGTCGTCCCCGATCACGGTCGGTTCCTGCCAACCCTGATGTACCTGGGCGTACTCGCGCACCACGTTCCGGTTTCCGATCACCACGCCTCTCGGCTGATCCGAAGTTGACCCGTCCGCGGACGGGACGGCCCCTGGTGCGAGAGCAGCCCCTGTGACGCCGTGAGGCACGGATCGCACCTCCGGGAGCGCTCCGATCACCGCTCCTGCGCCGATCCAGTTTCCATCACCGATCCTCACCGGACCGTTGATGATGACGAAGGGGCCGATCACGTTGGCCGTTCCGAGGACCACTTCGCCGGTGATCACCGCCGACGGATGGATTGCGTTCATCCCTTGAGCATACGAGAGCGCACGGGATCAGGGACGCCGGTGGTCGCTCACCGCGGTATCGCCGGGCCCCTCGGACGGCACGACGTGGCCTTCGTACTCGGCTTCCTCCTCCGAGTACTGCGCCATGGCGACCCCGAGGCGCTTCCGGAGGGCGACGGCGAACACCATCGCGATGCCGGCCGCCAGGAGGTCCGCTGCGGTGAACGCGAGTCGGGAGACGAGGCTGATCCCGGTGGCCTGCGGAAGCGTGAGCACGATGGTCATCGCGCCGATGAGGATCGCTTCCCGCACACCGAGACCCGATGGGAAGATGAAGGCGAACAGGCCGACCGTGAACCCGAGCGCGATGGCGCCCGTCAGCAGCACGAGGGTGCCGAGATCCGGGCTCTCGAGCGCGTTGACGAGGAACCAGAGGTGGAGTCCGTAGAACACGTACGACAACAGAGACCATCCGACCGCCTGCCCGACGTCCGAGAATGAGACCCGGTGATCCAGCGGAGGACGGCGGAACGCCTTCAGCACGAGCGACGCCGCCCACGTCATGATCCGAGGATGCAGGCAGGCGAGGCCGACCGGCAACGCCAGGAACAACCACATCAGCTCGAGATGCCCCTGGAGCACCACCGGCAGGGCGAGCGCGCCGAGCACGAGCGACGAGACGACACCGATCCCCGCCGCGTACAGCGAGGCGATCAACACGCGCGGCCGCAGGACACCGAACTGTCGTCCGAGCTCCATCTGCATGACGTACGACCACACGGAACCCGGCACGTACTTGCCGAGCTGACCGACCAGCATGATCTGGGCCGCGCGGATCACGGGAACGCGCGGCCCGAGTCCGTTCAAGATGCTCACCCAGCTCATCGTGCCTGCCGCGAGCCCGGCGAGCACGGCGAGGAGTGATACGAGGAGGGACGGGGCCTCGATCTTCGCGAGTTCGACCGACACCGTCGACCACTGACTCACGAAGTAGTAGACCGCGAATCCGATCACGACCGCGAGGAGGAGATACCGCAGTATGAGGAGCAGTTTGGGCGCCGCCGCGCGGATCTTCTTCACATAGCCCCACAAACTCAAGAGATCGGTGGCCGCCTCCGGGCGGCAGGTCATCGTGTCGTCGACGGTACTCGCACCGGTGCATCGTCCATCGAGCGGCTAGGATCGTTCCGGTGCCTTGCGGACCGCATTGTGCACTCACGAACACGAAGTGGATTCCATGATACCGATTACCGTCGTCGAATTCGGCACCGAGGAAGAAGAGCTCGTACTGGAGGTCCTCCGGTCCGGCGTCATCGCTCAAGGCCCCAAGGTCCTGGAGCTCGAGAACGCGTTCGCAGAGCGGGTCGGCGTCAAGCATGCGGTAGCCGTCAGCAACGGCACGATCTCGCTCGTCGCATCCCTTGCAGCACTCGACCTCGAACCCGGTGACGAAGTCGTCACGAGCCCGTTCACGTTCGTCGCATCGCTCAACGCCATCCTCGAGGCCGGGGCCACCGCGACCTTCGCCGACATCTCCGAAGCCGACTACAACGTCACCGCCGAGACGGTCGCCGCAGCGATCACCGCCCGCACGAAGGTCGTCATGCCCGTGCACCTGTACGGTCAGATGGCCGACATGGAAGGGATCTCCTCCCTCGCCGCAGACCGCGGCCTGCAGGTGCTCGAAGACGCCGCCCAGGCGTTCGGCTCCTCGCAGAACGGCCGTGCCGCCGGGAGCTTCGGTCTCGGCTCGTTCTCGCTCTATGCGACCAAGAACATCACGACCGGAGAAGGCGGTGTCGTCACGACCGACGACGACCGCCTCGCGGACCGACTTCGACTGCTCCGCAACCAGGGCATGCGCGCCCGGTACCAGTATGAACTCGCCGGCCACAACTACCGACTGACCGATCTGCAAGCCGCGGTCGGAATCCCCCAGATCCGGCGATACGACGATCTCGTCGCGCGCCGCCAGAACAATGCAGAGCGTCTGAACGAGGGACTCGCCGGAGTGCGCGGGATCATCACCCCGGCTACCGCTGCGGGCAGACATCATGTTTGGCACCAGTACACAATCCGAGTGACGGAAGCCGCGGCAGTGTCCCGGGACGAATTCGTCGCGCGACTCGGCGAGGCGGGTGTCGGCGCTGGGATCTACTACCCGAAGCTCGTGTTCGACTACGACAGCTATCGCGATCGTGCCGACGTGATCATCGGTCGTCTCCCCGTGGCGGAACGGATCGTCCGCGAAGTCGTGTCGCTGCCGGTGCACCCGCACCTCTCCGACGAAGATCTCTCGCGCATCATCGAGGTCGTCTCCAACCTCGCCGAGGGTCGCTGATGTCGGCCGCCAGCCCCCGCATTCTGCTCGTCGGCGCAGGCACGATGGGCTCGCTCCACGCCAGAGTCGTCGCCCAGTCGGGCGTCGCGACCCTCTCCGGCGTCGTCGACGCCTTCCCGAGCAGCGGGCAGCGGTTGGCCGAGCGATTCGACGTCGACTGGACGCCGGAGCTGACCGCCCTGGACCAGGTCGACGGAGTCATCGTCGCCGCCTCGACCGAGGCGCATTTCGACCTCTGTGCGGCCGTCCTCGAATCGGGCACCCCCCTCCTCGTCGAGAAACCGGTCGCCGCAGGTCTCGAGCAGACCGAACAGACGCTCGCGCTCTCGGAGCGGACCGGTACACCGATGATGTGCGGACTCCTCGAACGGTTCAATCCCGCGGTCATCACCGCGCGCGCCCTGATCTCCGAACCGGTGCACGTCACCGCGACGAGGCATTCGCCGTATGCGCCTCGGATCAAGACGGGTGTCAGCTGGGATCTGCTCGTCCACGACGTCGACCTCGCGATCAGCACCGTGGGCAGCCCGATCACCGCGGTCACAGGAGGTCTGTCACGGTTCCACCCCACGTCCCTTCCCGGGGCCGAGGACGTCGCTGAGGCCGTCTTGAGCTTCGACAACGGAGCGGTCGCGCAGATCTCAGCGTCTCGGATCGGCCAGCGGAAGGTGCGGTCGCTGAACGTGTACGAACTCGATCGGCACATCGAGATCGATCTGCTGCGACGGGACGTCACCGTGTACTTCCACGTGTCTGGACAGGCAGCCGATGACGGGCGCGGGTATCGCCAGCAGACGGTCATCGAGATCCCGGAGCTGGCAACCTCCCAGGAGCCCCTCGCAGCACAACTCGAGCACTTCGTCGGCCTGATCAACGGGACGGTCGATGCTGATGCCGAGCGCGCGTCGATCGCGCCGTCGCATCAGGTCATCGACGCCCTGCAGCGGGCGTCTCACCACTGACCAAGTCGCTCACCTGGCTCCGCACGAATGATGCCGCCTCCTCGATGGACGAGGAGGCGGCATGGTTGGTGAGCGTCACCGCTTCGAGCGCGTCTTGCGACTCCGAGCGAAGGCGACGAGGGCTTCGAGCTCCTCAAGGTGCTTCGCGGCGACCCGACTGATGGTGAAATGCTCCTCGACCACCGCTTGCGCGTGGGCCGACACCGAGCGTCGAGCCGCCACCGGGTCCTCAAGGACCTCGATGATCGTCTCCGCCAACGCCGCCGGGTCGGCACGCTGATCCGAGGCCGATATCGGCGGCGTCAGGAAGAGGTGGTGCCTGTCCCGCAGAATGACCTCGACGAAGTTGTCGGGCCGGATGGCGGCGACCACCGGGATACCGACAGCGAGCGCTTCGAGGCTTGCCGTCCCGAACCCCTGACCATCCAGCTCATGCACTTCGAGGTCTGCCGCCGCCAGGTAGTCGGGGATCTCCGACTGCGGTTTCGCCCCGGGTGCGTGCACCGCATGCGAGACACCGAGACGCTCGGCCACATGGAGGAACTCGTCGAAGTAGACCCCGCCGATGACGACCACGATCGTGTCGGGGAACCGGGCGAGTACGGACGGGAGCGCCTCCATCAGCGCCACGCGGTTCCGCTGGGGGATAACGTGCCCGAGGGACAGAATGACATGCTTGTCGCCGAGACCGTGGAGCGTACGCGCCCGTGCGGCGTCGCCACCGGTCAGCGCGCTCGGGTTGATGCCTACCGGAATGTAGACCTTGCCGCTGAGCGCCCGTTTGTACCGCTCGTCGATGTACTGGTCCATGAGGACGTCCATGACGACGAGCGTCGGCCGGTGCAAGCGCATGAGGGGGGTGACGAGAAGCGCATCGCCGAGCCGGTAGATCAGATTGTGCAGCGGGTTCGGTGAGTAGAGCCGCGTATGGATGCTCAACAGGGTCGGCACCTTGCGCTTCCGCGCCCACCAACCGGAGAGCCAGGTCAGATCGAAGAACTGGCCGTGTTGATGCACGATGTCGGGCCCGAACTCGTCGAGGATGGCGAACACGCGCCGCTTCGCTGACCCCGAAATGGTGAAGGCGATGTCGAAGTTGGCGGCGAAGCGGTTCTTGGGCATCGTCCAGGCGGGGATCCGCACGATGCGCAACCCGTCGCGCTGTTCCTCTGCCGGAGCGCCCTGGTATCCGGCCGTCAGGACGAGTACCTCGTGGCCTGCCGCGGCATACTCCTTCGCGAGGTGATCGGACAGGTGCGAACTCCCTCCCGGACGCGGCGGGAAGAAGTTGTTCACGACGACGATCCTCATGAGCTGCTCCTTGCCTCGTGGATGAACGCAGGGTCGGCCGGGTCGTCGAGGTCGACTCGGCCGACGATCTTCGCGGGCACGCCCGCGACGATCGTTCGCGCCGGTACGTCGCGGGTCACGACCGCGCCGGCACCGACCACCGCTTCGTCGCCGATCTCCACGCCCATGTTCACGACCGCGTTCGCTCCGATGAACACCCGATCACCGATCTTCACGGGCTGACGCTCCACGTGCGGGGACCGACGGCCGGAGACGCATCGCCTGACACTCGAGTGCGTGTAGATGTGCACGCCGGACGAGATGTCGCAACCCGCTCCGATGGTGAGCCCGCCGGATCCGTCGACGACCGTGAATGCGCCGATCCAGGTACCCTCCCCGATCGATGGTCGTCCGATCACCCAGGCGAGCGGGTTGTACGGGTTCTCCGGGAGGCCGGACTCGGCTGGCACGCTACGAGTTGCGCACGAGAGCAGCCATGCCCTCGCCGACCGGGATGCTCGCCTCGAAGCCCAAGACCTCCTTGGCCCGAGTCGTGTCGGCCGCGCGGCGCGAGACGAGGACGTCGCGCGGGTTGAACTGCGGCTCGACATCCGCTCCGACGGCCTTGATCAGGATGTCGGCCAGCTCCGCGACGGTCGTGTCGATGCCCGTACCGACGTTGATCGGGACGTTGCCGCCCTCGGATCCGACGGCGAGCACGACCGCCCGAGCGATGTCGACGACGTGGATGAAGTCCATCGACTGCTTACCCTCACCGTCGATCACCGGTGCGTCGCCGTTCTTCAGACGAGCGACGAAGTGGTTGATGACCGAGGTGTAGTAGGCGGTCATCTTCTGACCCTCCCCGTACACGTTGAAGAAGCGCAAGGCGATCCAGGAGAGGCCCTTGGTCCGCTGGTAGAACCCGAGGAGGTCCTCGCCGGTGCGCTTACCGATGCAGTACGGGGTCTGCGGCTTGAGGCGGTCGTCCTCGTGCATCGGAAGCTTGTCCGGCTCGCCGTACACGGAGGCGCTGGACGCGTAGACCAGCCGCTTCACTCCGAGATCGGCTGCCGCGGCGAAGACGTTGTGCGAACCGACCATGTTGATGTCGACCGACGAGTAGGAGTCCGCGACACTCTTGTTGATCGAGTCGGCGGCCAGGTGCACGACGTAGTCGAACCCTTCCATGGCCGAACGCACGGCGCCGCCGTTACGGATGTCCTGGTCGATGACGTCAACCCGGCCCGTCTTCGCCAGCTCGGCGGCAGCGTCACGGTCACCGCGCCACATGCTGTCGAAGATCCGGACCGTGTACCCCTCGTCGAGCAGCTGGCGGACGACGTGCAGACCGATGAACCCTGCTCCGCCGGTGACGAAGACCTTTTTTTCTGACACTGATTGTTCTCTTTTCATTGCTATCGGCTGGACGAGGTTCCAGCGAGGTCGATGGCGGCTGCGAGCGTCGACACGACCCGCTCCGCATCGGATTCGGTCAGGTTTGCGTGCATGGGGATGGCCAGGTGGCGACCGAACAGGTCACGAGAGACCGGGAGGTCTCCGGAGAACTCGTACACCGGCTGGAGGTGAGACGCGTAGGTGCCGAAGTTGCACTGCACACCGTGAGCTTTCAGATGAGAGGCGACTCGACCTCGGTCGACGTCGGCGTCGAGCGTCACGACGTACGACTGCCAGGGGTGGGTCCGATCGGGCAATGCGACGGGCGCCGTCACTCGTCCGACGTCCGCGAGCAGGCGTTCGTAGCTTCCCGCGATCGCTTGCCGCGCTGCGACCAGCTCAGGCAGGCGTCGCACCTGGGCGATCATGATGCCGGCGGCCACGTCCGACAACCGGTAGTTGTACCCGAGTTCGTCGAAACTCGGAACAGGCAGGTCGGTGCTGTTCTCGCGGGTCAGTGCAGGCGCGATGCCGTACGTGTGCAGCTTCCGAGCATGCGCGGCGAGCGCCGGGTCGTTCGTGGTGAGCGCGCCACCTTCTCCGGCGGTGATGCCCTTCCGTCCGTGGAAGCTGAAGGTCGCGACGTCGGCCAGGCTCCCGGCGGGACGACCGTGGTAACTGGCACCTGCCGAGCATGCCGCATCCTCCATCAGCCACAGCCCGTGCCGGTCGGCGATCGCCCGCAGCTCGTCGTAATCGGCAGGCTGCCCGAAGACGTCGACGGCGAGGATGCCCACCGTGCGTGGTGTGATCGATGCTTCCAGGGCTGCCGGGTCAAGGCTCCAGATGTCTGGTCGGACGTCTGCGAAGACGGGTTTCGCGCCCGTCCAAGCGACCGCGTGCCCAGTCGCCGGGAAGGTGTAGTCGCCGACGACGACCTCGTCGCCGGGTTGGACACCCAAGACCTTCAAGCCCAGGTGCAGCGCTGCACCGCAGTTGTTCGTGGCCAGGGCGTCGGAGGTACCGGCGACAGCGGCGAAGAGTTCCTCAAATCGGTTGCAGGTCGGTCCGGCTCCGGACAACCATCCGGTCGCGAAGACTTCGGCGATTGCCGCAAGCTCCTCCTCTCCGACGGTCGGTTGGCCGAGAGCGATGACATCAGTCAAGCGGGATTCCTCGTTTCTGAGCGTCGCGGCATCGTGAATCGATGAGCGCCGCGATCTATAGTAACGGAGGCCGTCGGTGAACCCCACTGCGGACCGTCGCCAATCGTGAAAGAGGATCCTGTGCCCAAGAAGACATTCGTCGTGATCGGAGGCGGCATCGTCGGGTTGGCCGTCGCGGAGCGACTTGCACGCCGAGGCGACGCGGTCACGCTGATCGAGAAGGAGTCGAGCTGGGCGGCACATCAGACCGGGCACAATTCGGGAGTGATCCACGCGGGCCCTTACTACAAGCCCGGGTCGCTGAAAGCGAAGATGTGCACGGCTGGGAACCGCTCCATGGCTGCCTTCGCCGCCGACCATGGCATCGCCCATGACATCTGCGGGAAGCTGATCGTCGCCGTCTCGCCCGCGGAGGAGCCCGGTCTCCAGCGGCTCCACGAACGCGCTCTGGCGAACGGGGTCCCTGTCCGCCTGCTCCGACCAGAAGAGATCCGCGACGTCGAACCACACGTGGCCGCGGTGAGCGGCATGCGTGTCGAATCGACCGGGATCATCGACTACGCCGCCGTCTCCCGCACGCTCGCCCGGCTGGCAGAAGAGCACGGCGCGGAACTCCACCTCGACACCACGGTGACGGGGATCCGCACCATCGCTGACGAGGTCACCGTCGAAACCTCGCGAGGCGATCATCGGGCCGATGTGCTCGTCAACTGTGCGGGCCTCCAGAGCGACAAGATCGCCCGCATGGCCGGGATCACCCCGAACGCACGAATCATCCCGTTCCGCGGCGAGTACTTCGAACTCGCGGAGCACCGCCGTGATCTGGTCCGCGGGCTCATCTACCCGGTTCCCGACCCGACCCTGCCATTCCTCGGCGTCCACCTGACGCGAATGATCGACGGATCCGTGCACGCCGGGCCCAACGCAGTGACGGCCCTCGCTCGGGAGGGGTACTCGTGGAAAGACATCAACCCCCGTGAGGCCATTGGCGATCTCAGCTACCCCGGGTTCCTGCGAATGGCTTCCCGCAACATCGGCGTCGGGATCGGCGAGGTGCTCAGATCGCTGTCACGACGACGATTCGCTGCAAGCCTCGCACGCCTCGTCCCGGAGATCAGCCAGGCTGACCTCATTCCCGCCGGTGCGGGGGTCCGTGCACAAGCCATCCTGCGGGACGGATCCCTCGTCGACGACTTCCTGATCGAGCGGGCACCACGTCAGGTGCACGTGCTCAACGCGCCCTCGCCGGCCGCCACGAGTGCTCTCGAGATCGCGAAATCGATCGTGGCGAGTATCTGAACCCCGCACGCCGCCGGGGTTCGTCCCGCTCCGCGAGCCGGTCACCCGCGCGGAAGCACCTCGTATACATAGAACGAGCCGGGCCCCTGCCGGATGGTCCGCGGCTCACCGAGACACGGTTGGGCGAGCGGCTCAGTCGACAGGACGTGCCGGACGTTCTGCTGAGCGAAGGCGTCGCAGGAGTCGAACGTCATCCGGATCTGGTCGGGGGCCGGGTTCATCGGCGCAGGGCCTCCCTCGCCGGCGAGCCAGGTCACATTGGCGAGGCGGTTCCATATCTGCTCCGAGCTGCCGTCCGGATCGATCTGCGCCCACATCTCCTGAGATGGTGTGCTCTGGAATCCGTTGAACGAGGGCAAGCCGGATTGCACCAGGAGCACCGTCGGGACGACGGTCGACCCCACGCCGACCCATTGCCCTGGGTCGGCCGTGTCGATCCGCTTGAGCTCTTTCACCAAGCTGGTGCCGTTGAGGTCGTACACGCCCGCATAGACGGGGTTGACGCCGCCCCCCACCAACAGGGACGCGATCAGGAAGGCGATGCCGGCCGCCCCGGCCCGCCCGACCGTGCTCGCCCAGACGACCACGAGAACCGCGAGGGTGACAGCCACCCAGATCCACGTGCCGGTGACCAGGCTGGACTGGTTCCGGTAGAGGTAGACCGCGACGACCGCGAACGTCACGAAGGCGAGTGCGACGGTCGCCCAGACAACCGGCCGAGGGACGAGTCGGGGGCGTTCGACCGACTCGCCGCGGGCCGCATCGACTCGCGCGAGCATGACGACCGTCATGACGACACTGAGCATGCCTGCCGCCAGGCGGATGCGCCCCGTCGTGGTGCGATCGAGGAGGAGCAGGTGCGCGATGGCGTCCCAACCGGGCACCAGCAGGTAGGCGACCAGCAACGCACCACAAGCGAGCAGCGCGACCGCGGTCCAGTCGACCGCGCTTCGCTTCCGAACTTGCGACCACAGCATCCAGAGGAACGGTATGGCGAGGAACACCCCCGGGAGCAGGAACGAAGCCGCCTCCGAGGCGTTGCTCCCGAACTGATTGGCGCTCACTCCGGTGAAGCCGTTCGAGAACGTGCCGCCGAAGAAACTCAGCATCTCGTGCGCGCTGGCTGCTCCGACCGGTTGGAGTCGCTCACCCGGGTAGACCGTCGAGGAGAAGCCGGTGATGGTCTCCCACCGGGTCGCCGCCCAGACGACGAGCACCACGCCCGCTCCGATGCCCGCCGCGAAGATCGGCCCGAGTCGCTTCAGACGACGCCAAACCCCGACGATCGGGGACGATGATTGGGTGAGGACAAAACCGACGGAGAAGGCGAGGGCGACGAGCGTCGCCGCCACGATGAACGGCACGTAGATGCCAGTCCCGACCGTCACGGCCAGATACCCGACGACCAGGGGCAACCATATCCTCGGACCGGTCCGGTCGGTCTTCAGGAGCCAGACGACACTGGCCATGAGGAAGAACGCCCAGGCTGCCGGCCAGAAGGTGATGGAGAGGAACCACCATTGGAAGAACGGGGCGAAAGCGAAACCGACCGCCGTCGCCGCGACGGCGATCGGGCGCCTGGGCAGGAGCGAGACGCCGAACAGATAGACACCGGCGACCATGGCGAACGCCGGGAGCCACCACTTGAGCGCCATCGCGTTGTCGAGCGGTAGGAACAGGAATCCGAGCAGATGCGGACGGAATGCCATCGACCAGTCGGTGCTCGGCAGATCATGCTGGACGGTGGCGTCCATACCTCCGGGGAAGGCTTCGTTCCGGATCGGGAGCCCCTGCTCGAACTGCGAGACGGTCCAGGAGGACTGGACGTACCATTCATCGCTCCGGATGGCCTGCGGCTCCCCAGCGATGAGGTTCGGATCGGATCGGGAGTTCACGAACTGGTTCAGGTAGCCAGTGGACGACCCGGTCACGCCGAGCCCCACGAGCGCGACGAGCAGGAGACCGAGAATCGCCAGCGGAACGACGACCACGCGCCGATTGGGCAACCCCGAGTTCGTCGGCTTCAGTGACTCCGACCATCGCTGGCGGACGGGCTGCAGGTGAGATGGCACGACTGACACGATAGCCGATGCGTCACGGTGCTCGGAGTCGCGACTACTGCCTCACCGCCGGGCCCGAAGCCGGGGCGACCACCTTGCCCTGCTCGAACGTCTGCGAGCATGAGCCGTCGGGGGCACAGCTCGCGTTCGAGGTGGGCCATCCGAGAGATCCGAGGGCACCACCGTTGGCGAAGTAGTAGTCACGCAGTGCTCCGAGCGGGACGAAGTAGACCGGTGACCCGTTCTTCGCATACGCGGACCCGCGGGCGAACGCCTGCGCCACACCGGAGTCGGCGCTCACCGCACGCGTATCGCCAGAGGCGGCGCCCCAGGGGCCGGTCGGGCCACCCGACGCCTCGAAGGCCGTACGGATCGGCCCAGACACGGACGCCGTCTTCGTGCCGTCTGAGAAGATCTGGCCGCCTTGGAAGGACTGACTGCAGGTTCCTCCAGACGCGGCGCAGACCTGTTCGCCCGTGGGCCAACCAAAGGCCCCTGCCGCTCCACCGTTCGCGAAGTAGGCATCGCGGATCGGCCCGCTCACCAGGTAGCCTGCACCCCCGGCTGCCGCGTACGCCGAACCACTCGCGAAGACCTGCGCCGTGCCGCCGCCGTTCGCGGTGACGGGAAGGACGTCGCTCCGGGTCAGCCCCCATGAGCCGTCTACGCCTCCAGCAGCGGCATATGCCGTAGCGATGGCCCCGTTGGACGAGCCGGACCCGGCCTTCCCCGTGAAAAGCGTCCCCGACTCGAAGAGCTGATTGCAGACCGCGCCCGCGCAGGAGGGTGCCCCCTTGGGCCATCCGAGATACCCGTACGCCCCTCCGGTCGAGAAGTAGGCGTCGCGCAACGACCCCGAGACCGCGAATGCGCCGAGGTCTGCTCTCCAGAAGATCGATCCGGACCGATAGATCTGACCGAGACCCCGAGCGGATTGATTCGCGAGGATCGAGATCGGGCCGGTGGCAGGACCGAGGGCGCCGGTCGCTCCACCCGCAGCGGTGTACGCGGCGTCGAGCTCAGGCGCCCCGACGCGAGCCGGTTGCCCGGCCGTCTGCAGGATGTATCCGGGCTCGAACCGCTGCACACAGGTAGTCGGCGTCCCGCTGCAGACCGCGTTCGACAGAGGCCAGCCGAGCGACCCGAACGCCCCGCTCAAGGAGAAGTACTGGTCGCGGATCCCACCACTGATGACCACGGGTGAGGCGCCGGTGAGCGTGTAGATCGAGGAGCTGAAGAACGCCTGCGCCAGGCCACGGCCGAGCTGCTGCTGTCCTGACACCGGGAGACCCCAGGTCCCCGATGGGCCACCCGCGGCGGCGTAGAGCTGATAGTTCGCGCCGAAGACCGGGTATGCGCCGGTGCCGTTGTTCGCATAGGTCCCCCCGCCCTGATACGCCTGGTAGCAGTAGGGCACGGCGCCGACGGATGCGCATCGGGCATCGAATGTCGGCCATCCGAGCGGCCCCGCAGCGCCACCCTGCATGAAATACGCATCCCGCTGCTCGCCCGCGACGAGATACGTGCCTGCCGACGAGCTGAAGACCGAGCCGCCGGAGAACACCTGGCCGACTCCACCGCCGTTCTCACTGACCGATCCGAGGTTGAGCAGTGGCCAACCGACCGGGCCCGACGCGCCACCTCGAGCGAAGTAGTAGTCGAGGACCGGCCCCTTCTTCACGGTCAGAGCGGCCACGCCGGTCGTGCTGCCGTAGTAGATCGAACCGCCTTGGTATGCCCTCGCCACGCCGCCGCCGTTACCGTTCACGACAAGGTAGTCGGAGGTCGCCGTTCCGAGGGAGCCGGTCGGCCCACCCTGAGCCGCGTACTCCCAGTCGATGAGCGCTCGTGGATCCGGGCCGCCCGCAGGATTCCCGAACCAGTCGGTGTAGATTCGCCAGAAGTTCCGGTTGCCGTAGGCACCGCAGCCGTCACCCCGGCCGTACAGGTTCGCCAGGGCAGAGGCGTTGGGTTGGTAGGGCGTGTAGTTGTACAAGCCTGCGGTGGCCTGATTCTGGATGTAGACGTTGCTGGACCCGCAGCCCGCGTCCGGATTGAAGCGGATGGCGTTAACCCGGCCGGCGACGTGGTTCCAGCGAGTCGGGTTGGCCGCGTAGTTCTTGAACTGCAGCGCCGCGGCGTACACCTGATTGAAGAACCCGTAGTACTCCGCATCACAATCGGCGGTGTCCGGGCAGCCATAGCCCATCGCGCTGCGGTACTGCCGCGAGTTCGGCCAATCATCCGTGACCAGACTCTGCTCCTTCTCAAGCAGGACAATGATGGCCTTCTGGCTGATCCCACATGCGGCGCCGACCTTGGCGATGATCTGCGCTGCGCTCTCGCCACCGGAACCCTGATAGGCCGCGCAGCGACCGCTCACGGCTGCCCGGTTCGGGGTCGCCTGACTGAAGTCCTTGAGACAGAGGTAGTCGGTTTTGCAGGTCCGGACGGCGGCGTTCAGGAACGACTGCACCTGGGGGGCGCTCATCGCGTTGCCGTTGAAGAAGTTGGCGTCGCTGATGAGGTTGCCTGCGGAGAACGACGCCGCATCGGCGGCCTCTGCACGCTCGGCGGGAGCGATGGACACCAGACCGGCGACCACCAGCATGAATGCCCCCAACGCGGCAACGACACGGGTGATGGTGGGCATCAGGGGACCTCTACGATCTGCGGTGCGGACACGAGTTCTGGAGTCGAGGTGGACACGTACCGGAACGACACCGACCACGAGCCCGAGGACAATTGCGATGCGGGTAGCTGCACATTTCCGCAGCTGGTCGTGGAGACGTCCGCAAGCCCGTCCGACTCGACCGATCGGGTGACCGACGGTCCGACGAATTCGAACGTGCACCGGCCGTCGTTCTCGATGACACCGGCGACGTATCCGGAAGCGGAAATCGCGGACCCGTCGTCTTCGAGTGCGGCTACGACGAGGATCGCTTCCGCCGGAGGCACCTCCGCGGGCTCACCCTTGGCGGTCGACTCGTTACCGGGCGCAAGCGACGTCGGCGCGTCGCCCGGTGCAGCTGACGGTGCGTCGACGCAGCCCGTGAGGAGCCCGATGAGGAGCAGCCCTCCGAGGGTCGGGATCAGCTGTCGTCGAACCTGCACACGTACTCCTCTGGCGAATCGGGCCACCCGAACGGGGCACGAGTTGCTGTGACTCTATCGCAGCTGCGATGAATCGTCAGCCCCGCATCCCACGCTCGAATGCACTGACGAACTGCGCGCCGCTGGCCTCCCAGCTCGCTTCCGCCAGCGACGCAGCCATCCGCTTCGAGTGCTCGATTCGATCGGGCCGTTCGACGGCCGCCACGAGACGCTTCGCCATCGCCCCGGGCGCGGGATGGACGTAGTCAAGGAACGGGTTGTCCGACACCATGCGGTTGTTCGGTGCGTCGTTGACGATCGCTGCGGTCCCGCACGCGAGCAGTTCCAACGGCATGAGCGACATGTTCGACATCGACAGCACGAGGCCGGCAGCGGACCGGTTGAAGATCTCCGCGAGCACGGGGACGTTCACCTCGCCGTGGTTCACGAAGGGGAACGGGAGGTTCCAGTCGCTGACGTCCCAACCGGCGAGGTTGATCGTGTACTCCGGCTTCTGCCTGGCGAACTCGGTCAACGCGAGGACGCCGAACTCGAACGCACGTCGCGGTGTGACCGGACGGGTGTAGAAGAAGATCTCCTTGCGCTCGCCCTCGTTCGTCAGGTGGTAATGGGTCCGATCGACCGAGAAGTCGAAGTGATCGGTCCGCATGCCGTACTCGTCGTGCAGCTTCGCCGCGAGCCATCCGCCAGCGGTGATGCCGTGGAATCCGAACCGGTAGGTGTTCTCAGCGAGGATCGCCTCGGAGCCGTAGGAGTAGAACCCGGGCTCGAAGTCCTGCACGAAGTAGAACCGACGTGCGTGCGAGAGGTCGCGATAGGCGGGGTAGGCGGTCTCCCACCCGGTCGCGAAGATCGCGTCGGTGTCGGCGGTGACTCCGGCCGCCGAGTCGTAGTTGAACAGGCGCCCCTTGAAATCAGGGTAGGCGGGGGTCCGATCGAGCATTCCGCGGAGGGCCGTGAGGTCCTCCTTCACTCCGAGACCGTTGTAGAAGTACACGTCGCACTGATGTCCGGCCTGCTCCGCGTAGGAGATGAATCGGAACAACGTGGTGTGGCCGCCGCTCGTGGGTGACGGGGGCGAGGTGATGAAGGCGATCCGGGCACGGCGGTCCGTCACGACGACCGGATGTTCGAGCTGCGGCGCAGGCTCGGTCCAGTCGACCGCCATCGCGTCGTCCAACTGCACCGGCAGGATGACGATCTTGCCGGACACTCGGGCGCGAACACTGAGCCGCACGCGGTGCCAGAAGTATCGCGGACCCTGATGCTTGAGGACGGCGCGCGCGCTCTTGATCTTGCGCAGGACGGAACTCACAGGAACTCATCTCGGTCGTTGAAAGACGGATACGGCCAGAACTCAGGCTGGTGCAGCTTGTGCCCCCACCGGTCGCGATGGGTGGTCGCCTCGTAGCGCATGACCTTCGCGTCACGGGTTTTCGATTCGAAGTGATAGAGCTCGGCGTGCGGGGTCCAGAGGATCTCGTAGCCGGCCTGCAGCATCTTCTGGCAGAGGTCGACGTCGTTGAACGCACCGGGAAGCAGGCGAGTCATGCCGCCGACCCCCTTGTACGCCTCGACCGGCACGAGGGCGCAGGCTGCAGTGACCCCGCCGACCTCGCGCTCGACGAGGTAGCCGCCCAGCGGGCCGCGCGAGCCGCGCGGTTCCCAGAGTCCGACGTGCGTCGCCTCGCCTCGCCACAGGTGGTGCCCCGCATGCTGGATGGTGTCGTCGCCGAAGTAGAGCATACAGCCGACCATCCCGACCCCGGGCCGTTCCGCCAGGGCCAGCATTGCGTCGATCCACGTCGGTGTGATGACCTGGACGTCGTCATTGAGGATGAGTGCGTACTCCCCGACGGAGTTCAGGACACCGCGATTGATCTTGCCCGAGAAGTTGAACGGTTCATCCCAGGGGACTTCCACCAGCCGCTCCCCCGCAAGGAACCGGATCCGCTCGAGCACCGGCTCGTCGGCGACCGTGTCCACCACGACGACGATCTCGTACTGCTCGTAGGTCGTGTGCTCGACGATGCTCTGCACGGCGTCCACGAGGTAGCTGTGACCGGTCCGACCCGGAGTGAACTGACCGCGCGTCGGAATTACGATGGACACGAGCGGGCTGCGGTCGAGCGGGCGACGGGTGTCGTGCACACCGTCGGAGGACACTGAGACCACCCGGCCACCGCCGGTCTGCTCCAGGTGGGCTTCCAACGACTCGCGGACGACATCGAGTTCGCGCTCCGGAATGGCGCCCAGGCGGACCGGCGCATCGCTGTGGAACAGGATGCGCGCATCGTGCCGGATCACGGCCTCGGCCGCAGTGAGGCGCAGGGCGACACTGTACCGGGCGGAACGCTGCCAGTCGCCGACGAATCCGCCGATGGACCGCAGGAGCGCGGTGCGATAGAACACCGCGTCTCCCCAGTAGTCCTCGCACCGGAGCCACTCAGGCGCGGGACCCGGCTTCTTGACGAGGCGGACACCGCCTGACTCGAGCGGGAAGTCCTCGTCGACGTACAGCACGTCCAGTGCGGGTTCGTCGGACAGTTGCTCACGAAGTCGGTCGGTCGCGTCGGCATCGATCACACCGTGCGCCGACGGGAAGATGACGAAACGCGAGCCCACGGTGTCGAGCGCGGCGGCTGCCAGGGACACCCAGGTCGACGCCTCGTCGGCAGGCAGGGACCGGATCCTCGGGTCCTCCGCGAACCGGTCGGAGCCGACGACCACGACCTCCACGTCCGTGGCGTCGCCGATCGCCTCGATGGTTGCCGCGACGCGCTCGGGGTCGGCACCGATCAGGACGATCGAACACAGCAAGGGGTCGGTGGCGTGTTCACTGCCACCGTCGTTGATCACCTCGGTCATGGCGTCAGGAGCGCTTCCGGCGGACGGCGCTGAGCGGGGAGAGCACCGCGCGTCCGACCTTCCAGGTCGCCGTGGAATGCAGCACCTGCAGTTGCTGCCGCAGCCCCTCGTTCTCGCGCTCCAGTTCCTCGTAGGCGGAGCGCGCCGGGGAGTTGATCGTCGCCTCACGGGCGACCCGCGCCTCGAGACCGAGGATGCGATCGACGAGTTCGAGGACGCGCTCCTCCTGCGCGACCTCAGCGGCACTGGGGCGTTTGGTGGGCATGGAGTGGCACCTGTTCTTCGTCTCGTTCGTCCGTACGGCCGCGCAGCCGGGCGGACGGGCCGACCAGCCGCAGAGGCCTACTTTAGCATCGAGGCCGCGTGGGACCGGGTCTCGAGACGAACGCCACTGATAGCATGTCGGCGGTTCGGGTCCCCCGCGAACCCCCTGGCCGCGGGCCTCGCGTGCCGACGCTCCCGACCCGTCATTCCCGACCTGGGGGACGGCTCGGCACGACTTGACTGCGGACGCCCAGTTCCGCCGGGCTAAAGTAGCTAGGCTCTCACCCTCCCGAACGCAAAGTCGAGGATCAATGCAGTATCTGAAAGAACTCGCGGCTGCGCGCGAGCTTCTGGCGAACCTGACGCTTCGCGACATCCGCGGGCAGTACCGCCGGACCATCCTCGGTCGTCTGTGGTCGCTCGCGAGTCCGCTCGCCTCGATGCTCGTCTACACGTTCGTCTTCTACTTCATCTTCCGGGCCAAGCCGGACGTCGGCGACCCGAGTGGAACGAACGTGTTCGCCCTGTGGTTGCTCTGCGGCCTGCTGCCCTGGACGTTCTTCTCCACGGCCGTGACGACGAGTATGGGGTCTATCGTCGGAAACGCCGGGCTCATCACCAAGGTGTACTTCCCCCGGGTGGTGCTGCCGGTCTCGACGGTCCTGACGACCGGATACAACTGGTTGTTCGAGATGCTCGTGCTCGTCATCGCGCTCATGTTCGTCGGGTCGTTCGTCCTCCCCTGGCTCCCGCTCGTCGTGGTCTACATGGTGCTGCTCGCACTGTTCGCGATCGGCGTCGGCCTGGTCCTCGCCGTCGCGAACATCTTCTTCCGCGACACTCAGCACCTCGTCGGCATCCTCATGCAGATCTGGATGTACCTGACCCCGATCATCTACCCGCCGAACCTCGTCTCCGACGCCTCGGCGAACGTCGGGGGCTTGTTCGGGACCTCGATCACCGTCATGGACATCTACGAGCTGAACCCGATGATCCATTACGTCACCGCATTCCGAAACCTCATGTACGACAATCGCTTCCCCGACCTCGGCGACACGCTAGCGTGCATCGCCTGGGCTGTCGCAGCGCTGGCCGTCGGCATGTATGTCTTTGCCCGCAACGAGAAGAAACTGGCTGAGCTCCTGTGAACGATATCGCCGTCCATGTCTCCGACGTCTCGAAGAAGTTCCGCCTGTACCACGAGCGGAACCAGAGTCTGAAGTCGGCCATCATGCGCCGGAAGATCTCGGTGCACGAGGACTTCTGGGCGCTGCGCGACATCACCTTCGACGTCCCGACCGGTTCGACCTTCGGCCTCATCGGCAGCAACGGGTCCGGCAAGTCGACCCTGCTGAAGTGCCTCGCGAAGATCCTCTATCCCGAGACGGGTACCATCACCGCCAACGGCAAGGTGGCCGCCCTCCTCGAGGTCGGATCGGGCTTCCACCCCGAGCTGTCCGGACGGGAGAACGTGTTCCTGAACGGCTCCATCCTCGGCATGAGCCGGAAGGAGATCCAAGGTAAGTTCGACGAGATCGTCGCCTTCTCCGGAGTCGAGCAGTTCATCGATCAGCCGGTGAAGAACTACTCGTCGGGGATGTATGTGCGTCTCGGATTCTCGGTGGCCATCAACGTCGACCCCGACATCCTGGTGGTCGACGAGGTCCTCGCCGTCGGCGACGCGGAGTTCCAGGCGAAGTGTTTCCAGAAGTTCGAGGACTTCAAGGCGGCCGGGAAGACGGTCATCCTCGTCAGCCACTCGATGGGCGCGGTCAAGTCCATGTGCGACCACGCCGCATGGATCAACAAGGGCACCCTGGAGTCCTTCGGCAAGGCGGATCCGGTGATCGCCGCGTACGAGGCGTCCTATCCCCACGAGCGCTGAGCGGCCCGATCCGTCCCGCATCACGTAGCAGGGCCCCGAACTGGAGTTCGGGGCCCTGCTACGTGATGCGGGACGGATGGATTACTGCTGCTCGAGCAGACGCTGCAGGTACCGTCCGTAGCCGCTCTTGACGAGGGGTGCTGCGATCTCGGCAAGGCGGGCGTCGTCGATCCAACCGGCACGCCAGGCGATCTCCTCGATGCAGCCGACTTTGAAACCCTGCCGGTCCTCGATGACCCGCACGTACTCCGAGGCCTGCATCATGGACTCGAAGGTTCCGGTGTCGAGCCATGCCGTTCCGCGGTCGAGCACCTGGACCTGCAGTGAGCCGGCCTCGAGGTAGCGTTCGTTGATCGTCGAGATCTCGAGTTCTCCGCGAGCCGAGGGCTGGATGGACTTGGCGATCTCGACGACGGAGTTGTCGTAGAAGTAGAGCCCGGGAACCGCGTAGTTGCTCTTCGGCTGCGCCGGCTTCTCCTCGATGGAGATCGCCTTGAAGTCGTCGTCGAACTCGACCACGCCGTACGCGGTCGGATCGGCCACCTGGTAGGCGAAGATCAGGGCGCCGTCGACGGTGTGGTTGTTTCGGAGCGCCGAGCCGAGGCCGGTGCCGTGGAAGATGTTGTCCCCGAGGACGAGTGCGACGCTCTCATCGCCGATGAATTCTTCACCGATGATGAAGGCCTGTGCCAACCCGTCTGGAGAGGGCTGGACCGCGTATTCGATCCGGATGCCCAGGTCGTCACCGTTTCCCAGGAGCGCACGGAACTGTTCGTTGTACTCCGGCGTGGTGATGATGAGGATCTCGTCGATACCCGCCATCAGCAGCGTCGACAGCGGGTAGTAGATCATCGGCTTGTCATAGATCGGCATGAGCTGCTTCGAGATGCCCTTGGTGATGGGCCACAGCCGGGTGCCGGAGCCGCCGGCGAGAATGATTCCGCGCATAGTGTTCTGGAGTCCTTGTCATCTGCGGCCGTCCACGGTGAGCGCAGAGGCCTCCACTACCCTAGTCTCTGGCGCACGGCTGGATCAATTACGCTGAGACCCGCCGATGCCACACGAAAGGAGCCGTCTTGACAAGCGATCACCGAGCGGCCAACAGCACTCGCGAAGCGAGGCAGACCGTCACCGCGCAGGAACTCGAACTCCGCGATCGGTTGTCGGGCGCCGAAGCGGCCATCCGTCGGTTGGAGGCGGAGAACCGGGTCCTCCACGACGAGGTCGTTGCCGGGACGGACGCTGATCTCCTCGACCGGCTCCGGCGGGAGGTGGAAGAGACCCGTCAGGAGCGATTCCAGGCGGTGCACGAACTCGAGGCCACCATCGCGCAGCTGGAATCGGATCGCTCAGCCGACCGACAGGAGCACATCGCCGAACTCCAGGATCTCGCCGGGGAACTCCGCAGCACGCTCACCTGGCGAGTCGGCAGGCTCGTGACTGCCCCGCTCAGTCTGACGGACGGGCTCAGGCGGAAGTGGCGGGCGTGAAGGCTCATGTCGGCGTACCCACGCCGTTCTTCTCGGTTGTCGTCCCCCTGTACAACACACCCCAGCCTCTGCTGGCGGAGATGATCGCCTCTGTACAGGCCCAGACCTCGACGGATTGGGAGCTCGTCCTCGTCGACGACGCTTCACCCGACGGAACGACCGCGTCCCGTGCCGCAGCCTTCGCGGCGGAAGACCCCCGGATCCGGGTCACGGCCCTGGAGCTCAACCGTGGGATCGCGGAGGCGACCAATGTCGGTCTCGGACTCGCCCGCGGACAGTTCATCGCGCTGCTCGATCACGACGATCTCCTCGCCCCTGATGCGCTGCAGGCGGTGCGGGCGGCCATCGAATCCGGTACGGACGTCGACTACGTGTACACGGACGAAGACAAGATCGACGAGGTCGGTCGGCTCTACGACACCTTCCTGAAGCCGGTCTGGTCGCCGGAGCGACTCCTCGGCCAGATGTACACGTCGCATCTCAGCGTGTTCCGCAGATCGCTCCTCGACGACATGTCTGCATTCGACACCAAGTACAACGGGTCCCAGGACCACGAACTCGTCCTGCGGATCACCGAGCGGGCACGCTCTATCGTGCACGTACCGCGCCCGCTCTACCACTGGCGAGCAGTCGACGGCTCGACGGCGAAGTCCGGGTCGGAGAAGAGCTACGCCTGGGACGCCGGCGTCCTCGCCGTGGCCGACGCGCTCGTCCGCCGAGGAGTCTCCGGCGCTGCGATGCGGGGGCCGGCGGCTGGAATATACTACGTCCGCCGTAAGCCGGTCGATGCACGTGCCGTGACGATCGTCATCAGCATGCCGGACTCGGACGATCAGCTCGATGTTCTTCTCAGCGACATCCGCCGCACGTCCTACGGTCGCCGCTCCCGAATCGTCGTCGTCGTCTCCGCGCATCGGCACGAGGAACACGCGGCACAGGTCCGTGCACTGCGGCGACGGACGGACACCGTCGTCGTCCCCGACGATGCATCAGCACTCGACCGCCTCCAGGCGGGTGTCGTCGCCGCTTCGACGTCCCTCGTCGTCCTGGTCGATGGACGGGCCGCACTGGGTGACAAGAACGTCATCAGCGAGCTCCTGATGCCACTGACGGAGACCGACGTGGTCATGACCGGAGGGCGCCTGCTGGACCCACTCGGGAAGACCATCCTGCACGCGGGCTATCGCTATGCCAGAGGCACGGCACGGCATCCGTACCGGGGCTCACCGAAGGAGACGCTCGGCCGCATCGGCGCCCTGCTCGTCAACCGCGAAGTGAGCGCCGTGTGTACCGCGCTGTCCGCCGTCCGCCGTGACGCATTCCTCTCCGTCGGCGGGTTCAGCCCAGTGCTCTCGGGCGCAGCCGCGGAGATCGACCTCGGGGCTAAGCTGCGCGCCGAGGGCGGTCGGGTCATCACCGTGTCACGCGCGGAGGCGGTGATCGACGGCCTCGGTGCCTCGGACAGGGCCATCGATGACGACGAATTCGCCGTCCTCGCAAGCCGCTGGGGGAAACCGGGACGCGACCCCTACACCCCCTGACCGCTTCCTTCCCGTTCTCGACCGAGGAGCATCACGCATGACCAACGATCCCACCGACCTCGCAACTGTCCGTGCCGAGCTGCTCAGCCTGACCGACGAACGTGTCGGGCTCACGGCCGCACTCCGCCAAGCCGAGCAACAACGCGACGAGCTGCGCCGTTTGCTGGACTCGGATGACTTGGGAGCCGAGAACCTCCGGCTGCAGGAGCGTGCCGATCGCGCCGAAGCGACCCAGCAGACGCTCCAGTTGCGGATCGAGGAGCAATCCCTCGAACGGGAACGAGCGCTCGCGTCACTGCGGGAGGAGTTCACCTCGTCGCGGACCTGGCGGATCGGCAGCGCACTCGTCCTCGGTCTGCGCCGGACGCCGGGAGCAGGTCGGTGAACGTCGAGCCGACCGCTCCGCGTCCCGCCCCCAGGTTCTCCGTCGTCGTCCCGCTGTACAACACGGCCAGCTGGCTGCTCGAGGAGACCGTCGCCTCCGTCGTCGCCCAGACCTGCGAGGACTGGGAGCTCCTGCTGGTCGACGACCATTCGCCCGACCGTTCGACCGTGACCCGGGCCGAAGCACTCGCTGCGGATGACCCGCGGATCACCCTCATCGCCCTGCCGGAGAACCTCGGGATCTCCGGCGCGACGAACGCGGGCTTCGCCGCCGCCGCCGGCGAGTTCATCGCGTTACTCGACCACGACGATCTGATCACCCCCGACGCACTGGCAGCGTTCGAGGAGCGGCTCGCGGCCGATGAGAAGATCGACTACGCGTATTCGGACCAGGACCTCCTGAGCGCCGACGGGACCTTGCGCTTCGGCGACTTCCGAAAACCAGCGTGGTCCCCGGAACGGTTCCTCGGGCAGATGTACACGTCCCATCTGTCCGTCTTCCGTCGCTCCCTGCTCGAGCAGACCGGAACACTCCGATCCGACTTCGACGGCTCCCAGGACCATGATCTCTTCCTCCGCATCTCGGAAGTGGCCCGACGGATCGCCAACATCCCAGAGGTCCTGTACCACTGGCGTGCGATCGAGGGGTCGACGGCCCAGGACGGCAACGCGAAGTTCTATGCCTGGGAGGCCGGACGAGCGGCCGTCGCGGAGGCGTGCGCGCGGAGGGCGATCGACGCTGACGTCGAGCTCGGTCCCACCTTCGGGACCTTCCGGCCGATACGGCGGGGCACCCTGGCGCAGACCAGCATCGTGGTCGTGCTCGACGGGCCCGCGAGCGGGTTGGCGGAGACCGTGCGCTCGTGGCAGGACGACACCCCCGGCGAGGTCCTCGTCGTGGCGACCGACGACTCGACGGCGGCGGATCGGGACGATCTCCGCGCCGCCGGCGCCGAGGTCGTCCGGCTGAGCGGTCGTCCGCACCGCGTGTCGATCCTGCAGGCCGGCGCGCTCCGTGCCTCGGGCCCCACGCTGCTGTTCCTCGACCGAGACGTCCGCACCGGAACCGGTCCCATCCGTCAACTCGCGGCCGTCGCCTCCGAGGACGGTGTCGGCCTCGTCGGTGGTCGCCTCGACCTGGCCGACACGATCGTCCACGCCGGGTACCGGCACCGGACGGACGCAGCCCGGCACGCGTATCGCGGAGGACCGAAGGAGCATTCCGGTCACTACGGCGACCTCCTGGTGAACCGCGAGGTCTCCGCGGTGAGTACGCGTTTCGCGTCCATCTCGCGCGAGCGGTTCCTGGCCCTCGGCGGGCTGCACCAAGACGTCGACGAGTTCTCGGCAGACCTCGATCTGGCCATGAAAGTGCGCTCGACCGGCGAGCGGGTCATCATCCTCGCTTCAGCTGCGGCAACCGTCTCCGAAGCGTTCGACGAACCGATCGGCCCGGCCGGCACCGCGCTGATCGCCTCGCGCTGGGGCTGGCCGACGACCGACCCGTTCCTCCGCTGACGACGGCTCGGCGTCTGGAACATGACGGGGCCGGGACCCATCGCTCAGGCGATCGGACCCGGCCCCGTTCCATGAGTGCCGTCGGGCGTGGGGCGGCGGTCAGCCGCGCAGCGACGCGTAGAACGCCCGAGCGTCGTCCCAGGTCGGCAGGAGGCCGGCGGCGGCCGCCTCGTCGAGGCCGGGGGCCTCGGTGTCCTTCGGTGAGAGCAGCGGGGTGCCGGCCTCCGGCGGGATGACGAGACCGACCCGCTCGTCGAGCGGGTTGATGCCGTGCTCGCGGTCGGGACGGTAGACGTCGGTCACCAGGTAGCTGACCGTGGCGTCGTCGGTGAGCGCCACGAAGCAGTGACCGAGGCCCTCGGAGATGAAGATGGCCTTGCGGTCGGTGTCGTCGAGCAACACCGAGTCCCACTGGCCGAAGGTCGGTGAGCCCACGCGGATGTCGATGACGTAGTCGAGGACGGCACCGCGCGTGGCCGTGACGTACTTCGCCTGCCCGATCGGGATGTCCGCGAAGTGGATGCCCCGGACCGAACCGCGCTTCGACACCGAGGTGTTCGACTGGGCGAGCTTGATGGACCGGCCGGAGGCCTCTTCGAGCTTGTCGAAGCGGTACCACTCGAGGAACACGCCTCGGTCGTCGCCGAACTGCTTCGGCGTGATTTCATAGCTGTCGGGGACGTTCAGTTCGCGGATCTGCACCCGGGGAGTCTACCAAGACGGATGCGCCCAGCGCCGGGACGCCGCGGTCCTGTTCCCGGTCGCCTCAGGCATAATCGAGTGTCCACGCACAGAACGGCCCGCCATGATCCCCCTGCTCCGCCGACTCTGGGACGGCGTCGCCGCGTACGCGGTGAAGTTCGGCGTCGTCGGACTCATCGGCTTCGGCCTCGACGTCCTCGTGTTCAACCTGCTGCGGGTCGGCGTCTTCGGGCATGACCACCTCGCGCAGTCCCCCATCGGCGCCAAGGTCATCAGCGTCTCGGTCGCGATCGTCTTCAACTGGATCGGCAACCGGTACTGGACCTTCCGCGAGCACCGTCGGAAGAACTTCGTCCTGGAGCTCGGCGAGTACGTGATCGTCTCCCTGGGCGGCATGGCCATCGCCGTCGGCTGCCTCTACGTCAGCCACTACGTGCTCGGCTTCACCTCGCTGCTCGCCGACAACATCGCGTCGAACGTGATCGGGCTGGGCCTCGGAACCCTGTTCCGCTTCTTCCTCTACCGCTTCTGGGTCTACGGACACCACCGGGCGGACGGCCTGGCCAACCTGGCTCGGGTGGAGGAGGCACAGCGGACCCTGTTCGAGGAGCCACCGACCGACGCCACCCGGTCAGCGACCTCCCCGACCGAGCCGGGTACGATGAACGGGCCACTCCCGAGAGGACCCCTATCTTGACGTACCTGATCACCGGCGCTTCCGGCATGCTCGGCCACGACCTGCAGGAGGCCCTGACGGGTCGTGAGGTCACCGCCCTCGGTCGCGCGGAGCTCGACGTGACCGACCTCGAGGCCGTCCGCGCCGCTGTCGCGGGTCACACCGCCGTCATCAACGCGGCCGCCTACACGAAGGTCGACGACGCCGAATCGCACGAGGCCGACGCAGCCGCCGTGAACGCCATCGGCGCTCGCAACCTCGCGGTCGCCGCCCGGGAGGCCGGTGCGAAGCTCGTCCAGGTGTCCACCGACTACGTGTTCGACGGCTCCGCCACCTCGCCGTACCAGGAAGACCACCCGCTGGCCCCGATCAGCGCGTACGGCCGCACGAAGGCCGACGGGGAGCGCGCCGTCCTCGCCGAGCACCCGAACGGCGGCTACATCGTCCGGACGGCCTGGCTCTACGGCAAGAACGGACCGAACTTCGCCGCCACCATGGCGAAGCTCGCGGCGAACGGCGTCGACCCGGCCGTCGTCACCGACCAGCTCGGCCAGCCCACGTGGACCGCCGATCTCGCCGCACAGATCGTCGCGCTGCTCGACGCCGACGCGCCCGCCGGGATCTACCACGGCACCAACGCCGGGCAGGCCTCCTGGTACGAATTCGCCCAGGCGGTCTTCGAGGCGGTCGGCGCCGACCCAGCACGGGTCTCCCCCACCGACGGCTCGGCGTTCGTCCGCCCCGCTCCGCGGCCCGCCTACTCGGTGCTCGGCCACGACGCATGGGCCACCGCCGGACTCGCGCCGATGCGTGACTGGCAGGAGGCCTTCACGGCAGCGACGCAGCACGGCGTCGTCACGGCACCGTGACCACCCTCCGCGTCGTCGTCGACCAGATCGTCGCACCGGTCGCCGGTGGGGTCGGTCGCTACTCCGAGGAACTCACCCGGGAGCTCATCGCGAGCGCCCCGGCGGGATGCGACGTCGAAGGCATCGTCTCGGCGGTGCCGAAGGAGAAGATCGACCTCCTGGAGTCCAAGCTCCCCGGGCTGGCGGCGCTGCATCGCACCACGCTGCCGCGTCGCGAGCTCAGTGCCGCCTGGCAGCTCGGCATCGTCGCACCCGGGACGGCGAACGGTATGGTGCACGCCCCGGGGCTCCTCGCCCCGCTCAACCGCCACGATCGCATCAACGACGGCAACCAGATCGTCGTTACCATCCACGACACGCTCGCCTGGTCGCACCCCTCGTCACTGACGCCGATGTCGGTGGCCTGGCAGAAGGCGATGGTCAAGCGGGCGAGGAAGCACGCGGACGCCATCGTTGTCCCGACTCATGCGGTCGCCGACGAACTGCGCGACATCATCGATCTCGGCGACCGCGTCCGCGTCATCGGCGGTGCCGCCGCGACCACGCTCACCATCCCGACCGATGCAGACGGGCGCGCACGGACGCTCGACCTCCCGTCCGAGTACCTCGTGTCGGTCGGTTCACTCGACCCCCGTCGCGGGATCACGGAGCTCATCACCGGCCTCGGCCGCCCCGGCGCCCCCGACCTCCCGCTGCTGATCGTCGGCACCGACAGCTGGGGCGACGTCACCCTCGCGCAGGTGGCCGATGAGGCCGGTCTGCCGGAGGGGCGGGTGCGTGCACTCGGGTTCCTCGACGACGCCGACCTCGCCGTCGTCCTCGACCGCGCGACCGCCTTCGTCTACCCGAGTCTCGCCGAAGGGTTCGGCCTCCCGCTCGTCGAGGCGTTCCGCTTCGGCACGCCCGTCATCCACTCCGACGTGCCGGCGCTTGTCGAGGTCGGCGGTGGAGCCGGTGTCGTGGTCGAGTCCGGTGCCAAGGGGTATGCGGACCGACTCATCGCGACCATCAACGACGTCATCGGCGACAGCGAACGCCTCGCCCGCCTGCGCATCCTCGGCATGGACCGCGAGCAGGCCTTCAGTTGGCGCGACTCCGCCGAACGCGTCTGGCAGCTGCACGCGGAGATTTGACGCCTGGCGCGGAGCGCGGTCGCTCGCTGCACCGGCGGATCGTGTCGGACGGCGAGCGGTTCGCGGCCAGTCGTAACGTGGGAGGGATCACGATCCCGCACGCGTAGGGTTGAAGGGTGACTTCTGCGAAATCCTACGAGCGCTACACGCTCGGCCATCACCCGAGTGTGCTCCGCACGCATGCCTGGCGCACCGCACAGAACTCCGCGGCCTACCTGCTCCCCCATCTGCACGCCGGACTCGATGTGCTGGATCTGGGCAGCGGCCCGGGGACGATCACGATGGACTTCGCGCGCCTGGTCGAACCAGGCACGGTGATCGGCATCGACGCGGCCGCCGAGGTCGTCGCCGAGGCACGCGATCGCGCTGCCCTCGCAGGCCTCGAGAATGTCTCGTTCGCGGTCGGCGACGCCTATGCCCTCGACCTCCCCGACGACAGCGTCGACGTGGCACACGCGCACCAGCTGCTCCAGCACGTCGGCGATCCTGTCGCCGTGATCCGCGAGCTGCGCCGTGTGGTCCGCCCCGGCGGAGTCATCGCGTTCCGTGACATCGTCTACGGCGGCGCCGTCTGGTATCCCCTCTCCGATGGGCTCAGACGCTGGATGGAGGTGTATCAGGAGCTGGCGCGAGCCAACGCGGGCGAACCCGACGCCGGCAGCCGGCTCAAGTCCTGGGCACTGGCGGCGGGGCTGACCGACATCCGCAGCACCGCGAGCGTGTGGTCCTTCGAGTCGCCTGAAGACCGTGAGTGGTGGGGCGGCGCGTGGTCCGAGCGCGCCAGGACCTCCAGCTTCGCCACCCAAGCCCTGGAGACGGGTATCGCCGACGACGCCGACCTGGCGCTGATCTCGACGGCGTGGCGGGACTGGGTCGACGCGGACGACGGATGGTTCGCCGTTCCGCACGGTGAGATCATCGCGACCGTGCGCTGAGCCCTTCGACCGCCTCAGGGACCGGGAAGTGGCCTCAGGGATCAGGCACAGTCGCCTCAGGGACCGGGAATCCGGCTCAGGGACCGGGAAGTGGCCTCAGGGATCAGGCACAGTCGCCTCAGGGACCGGGAATCCGGCTCAGGGACCTTGGGCTCAGCCGGCGTCGGGCTCCGGGCTCGGCGACGGCGGGAACAGCTGGTCCTGCACCATCTGGTGGATGAGCGTGTAGTCAGGCTCTTCCGGATCGATCGTCGGCGGGACGAATTGCAGGGAGTTGATCGGCAGCTCGCGCGTCTTGAGCGCGAGGTTCACGAAGTAGCCGAGCATGCCCTGGGGCACATCGGTCTTGACGACGTCGCCTCCGGCCGCCGCGACGTCCTGGAAGCGGGCGAGGACGTTCGCCGGGTTGAACTGTTTCAGCATCGCCGTCTGCAGGATGTGCTGGCGGGCCATGCGGTCGTAGTCGCTCGTGGAGTGTCGCGACCGGGCGTACATGAGCGCCGTCCAGCCGTCCATGTGCTGCTTGCCGGGCTCGATCCACGCTGTGACGTTCTCGAGGTCGGCGTCGCCGTCCATCGGGAGCCGTTCCTTGACGTCGATGTCGACGCCACCGAGCGTGTCGATCAGCGTGGCGAATCCATACATGTCGATGAGGACGTACCACTGGATGTGCAGCCCGGTGATGCCCTCGGCTGCCTGCTTCATCGCCTCGATGCCGGGCTCGCTCGCCTCAGCCGTCGCCTTGGGGAACAGTTCGGGGTTCTTCAGCTCGATCTCGGTGTAGATCGAGTTGAGCTGACAGACGTCGACGTCGCAGGAGTCGTCGTAGCCGTCCGGATAGAGGGACGCCATCTCGCTGCCCTCGGGGAACGGGATGTCGACGAGGTCACGCGGCATCGACATGGTCGTCGCCTGCCCGGTCTCGGCGTTGATGCTGACGACCGACATGCTGTCCGGCCGCATGCCGTCGCGGTCGGGACCTGCATCGCCACCGAGCAGCAGGATGTTGTAGTAGCCGTCGACTGGCGGCTCCGACGGGCCGGTGTTGCCGAAGATGGAGGAGATCGACCCGCGGGTGGCGCCTGCGACCACCGCTCCGTAGCCGGCCCCACCGGCCACCAGCACCATGGCGAGGGTCGTGAACAGCGCCACACCGAGCCTGGCGTTCGGCGAGGCCTTCACGAGGCGCACGAGCCGCAGGGTGTCGAGCGTCAACACGATCCACAGGATCGCGTAGGCGGCGAGGAGGATCTGCGCGACGGTGAGGGCGATCGGATTCGTCGCGAGGGTGAAGAGCACCTCGCGAGCGAGGAACATGAGGGCAACGCCGACGACGACGAGCAGCCAGAGGAAGAGGGTGAACCCGAGGCCGAACCGACCGAGCTTCCGGTTCCCGGCAAGCACCTGCGCGGAGCCGGGGATCAGCAGGTTGAGCAGGACGAGCCACCAGGCGCGCTTGGTCATCACCTCGCGTGAACGGGTGTCTGGGTACCGCATCGGCTTCGCGGCGGTGGCTGCACTCGTCATAGCTGCGCTTTGAGGTTCCGGTTCTTCTCCTCGACCGAGTCGGCGAGGGCCTCGGCATAGGCGACGAGCGCCTGGTGCAGGGCGTCGTCGGCCGTGGCGAGGATCTTGACGGCGATCAGCGCGGCGTTCTTGGCGCCGCCGATCGAGACGGTCGCGACCGGCACGCCCGCGGGCATCTGCACGATCGACAGGAGCGAGTCGAGGCCGTCGAGGCGGGAAAGCGGCACCGGCACGCCGACGACCGGCAGGGTCGTGACTGAGGCGAGCATCCCGGGGAGGTGCGCCGCGCCGCCGGCTCCGGCGATGACGACCTTCACGCCACGGCCGTGGGCGGCCTTGCCGTAGGCGATCATCTTCTCGGGCGTGCGGTGGGCCGACAGCACCTCGACCTCGAACGGCACGCCGAAGTCGCGGAGCACCTGCGCCGCATCGCTCATGACGTTCCAGTCGGAGTCCGAGCCCATCACGACGCCGACGAGCGGCGGGGCGTCAGGGGACGGGGCGGAGTTCTCGGGCATGAGCACCATCGTAGATCGCAGTGTCTGAAGATCGGCTCAGGACGCACCGCAGCTGGCGGACAAGCCCTCCCCAAAGCGACCCCAGTCCGGGGACGCCTCCGCACCGCGCAGCGCATCGATCGACAGGTGTCTGGGACAATCGGCGGATGAGCACGCCGACCGCGGATGGATCCGCAGCACGCCAGGAGCCACCCAGCCAGCGCGAGCTGCGGCGGTGGCGCGGGTACCTCGCCGACGAACGCGCCGAAGCCGCCGTCTACCGGGATCTCGCCGGCCGGCGGAGCGGTGAGGAGCGCGACATCCTGCTCGCGCTCGCCGAGGCCGAGAAACGTCACGAGTCGCACTGGATCGCCCTGCTCGGGGACGACATCGGCAAGCCGCAACGCGGTGACCTGCGGAACCGGCTGCTCGGCTGGCTCGCGAGGCGGTTCGGATCCGTCTTCGTCCTGGCGCTCGTCCAGCGCGCCGAGTCGCGCTCGCCCTACGCGACCGAACGGGCGGCCACCGAACGCATGGCCGCCGACGAGCAGATCCACGAGGAGGTCGTCCGGGGCCTGGCCGCCCGAGGACGCAACCGCCTGTCCGGAACCTTCCGGGCGGCCGTGTTCGGAGCGAACGACGGACTCGTCTCGAACCTCGCGCTCGTCATCGGCATGAGCGCGACCGGCGTCGGCAACGGCGTCGTCCTCGCCGCCGGGCTCGCGGGCCTCCTGGCGGGCGCGCTGTCGATGGGAGCCGGCGAGTACGTCTCCGTCCGGTCGCAGCGCGAGCTGCTCGAGGCGTCCAGCCCCAACCCGGCGGCCGACGACGCCCTCCCCCACCTCGACGTCGACGCGAACGAACTCGCGCTCGTCTACCGGGCCCGTGGCATGGAGGTCGGCGAGGCCGAGGCACACGCCGCGGACGTCCTGGCCCGCGTCGGTGCCGGGACCTACGAGCGCGAGGCCCGTGCGGCGCTGGAGCACGAGGCCATCGGGACCGGGCTCGGCGCCGCGCTCTCGAGCTTCTGCTTCTTCGCGTCGGGCGCCGTCATCCCGGTCCTGCCCTACCTGTTCGGGCTGCAGGGTGTCGCTGCGCTCCTCATCGCCGCGCTCCTGGTCGGGGTGGCCCTCCTCGGCACCGGCGCCGTCGTCGGGCTCCTCTCCGGCGGGCCACCGCTCCGCCGGGCACTGCGACAACTCGCGATCGGGTACGGGGCGGCCGCGGCGACCTACGTGCTCGGCCTGCTCTTCGGCGCGAACGTCGGCTGACCCGGCCGTCGGTCATACGCCGCGCGACACCGGGAGCCGATGCGAACCCGTCATCTGCCGTCCACGAGTGCGTCACCGGCGTTCCCTACGCTGAGCCATCCGTCCGTCGACCCGGACGGTGAAGGAGGGCGCGTGAGGCAGGTGCAGGACCGGACCGGCGCGTCTCCCCTCCTCGGAGCGGTTCCGCGCACGCAGCCCGACATCCAGTTGCTCCGCGCGATCGCCGTCCTGTCCGTCGTGGTCTTCCACCTGTCGTCGAGCCTCCTGCCCGGTGGGTACGTCGGCGTCGACGTGTTCTTCGTCGTCAGCGGGTATCTGATCACGAGCCACCTCGCACGCCAGGCCGACGAGACGGGACGCGTCGACCTGCCGGCGTTCTGGGCCCGCCGGATCCGGCGACTCCTGCCTGCCGCCCTGCTCGTCCTCGCCGTCACCGCCGTCCTGATCTGGCGGTTCGCTCCGCCGAGCGCCTGGACGCAGTTCTTCACCGAGACCGTGGCGAGCGCGACCTCCTGGGAGAACTGGTTCCTGGCGGGGAGTTCCGTCGACTACCTCGCACAGGGCAGCGCCGCGTCACCGGTCCAGCACTTCTGGTCGCTCTCCGTCGAAGAGCAGTTCTACCTCGGCTGGCCGCTCGTCGTCGTGCTGTGCGTGTGGCTCACGCGGCGACGACCGTCGGACCTCCGCCGCACCCTCGGTGTGGCGCTCGGGATGATCGGTGCCGCCTCACTCCTGTGCTCGATCCTGTACACGGCGACGGACCCGGCACCGGCGTACTTCGCCACGCCGACCCGTGCCTGGGAGTTCGCGGCCGGCGGTCTGCTCGCGCTGCTCGGGCCGGTCGTGGTCGTGCACCGCACACGGTGGCGGACGGCCTCCGGTGTCCTCGGCGTCGTCCTCCTGGCGGTCGCGCTGGTCGCGTTCACCGAGCGGACGGCGTTCCCCGGGATCGCCGCCGCCCTCCCGGTTCTCGGGACGCTCCTCGTGATCGTCGGTGGGTCGTCGACCCACCGGTGGTCCGTGACGACCCTCGCGCGGACGCGGACATCACTCCTCCTCGGCGATCTCTCCTATTCGCTGTACCTGTGGCACTGGCCGCTCATCGTGGTCGCACCGTGGATGCTCGGCGTGCCCGTCGCGCTCGACGACCCGTTCGGTTGGGCGATCGCGGCCGCTCTCCTGGTCGTCACCGTGGTCGTCGCCGCGCTGACGAAACGCTTCGTCGAGGACCCCGTCCGACGAGCCCCCGTCCTCCTGCACGCGCGCTCCGGACGGACCGTCCTGCGGGCTGGCGCGGCGACCGCACTCGTGCTCTGCATCCCGACGGCGGGGTTGCTGACCGTCGCCGCCGAGGAACGCACCCTCGCGAGCACCGTGGACACCTACGTCACGGACGGCGAGCCGTGTTTCGGGGCCGACGCGGCCGTCTCGGGCTGCACCAATCCGGCGTTAGCGGACGAACTGCTGCCGCCGCTGTCGGTGCGGACCGAGGACACCGGCGACACCTTCCGGTGTTCCGCGGCGGCTGACGCGCCGCACTTCCCCGGCTGCACCTTCGGTTCCGAGCGCCCGGACGCCACGCGGGTCGCGCTCACCGGGAACTCGCACGCCACGATGCTCATCCCCGGCCTCGTCGACCAGCTCGAGGCACGCAATTGGCGGCTCGACGTGTACGTCGGCAAGGGCTGCGAGTGGCGGGCACCGGGACCCGACGACTCGGCGGCGTGCGACGCCCGGCGGATGCTCATGCAGGAGGCGTTCACGGGTGAGCGGCCGTACGACATCATCCTGGTGACCTCCAAGAGTCCTGACGAGACCTCAGTGTCCGAACAGGCCGCGATCCGCAGCGCGACGCTCGCGGCGTGGGGACCGGTGCTCGAGCAGGGGACGTCGATCGTAGTGCTGCGGGACAATCCCCGCGTGCCGACCGAAGCCGCCGCGTGCGTCGACCGCTCGAGCGCCGCCGAGATCATCGCGGGGGCGTGCGCCTTCCCCGTGGCCGAGGCGTACCCGACGTTCGACCTGAACACCGCCACGGCGGCGATGACCGACGGCGCCGTGCCGGTCGTGGATCTCGGCGAGCTGTACTGTGCGGCCGGAACCTGTCCGCTAGCCGTCGGGAACGTGCTCGTCTATCGCGATCTGCACCACATCACGGCCACCTGGTCGCGGACCCTGGGCCCGTTCCTCGTCGACCGCATCCGAGCCGCCACCTCCCGGGGGTGACCAGTCCCCGATCGGGTGGAGTGCCAGCGCGGTGCGCTGACGCGAGGGTGTCGAACCCGGCGTCGGCGCGGTGCGCTGACGCGAGCGCGGCGGAACCGGCACGAGCGCGGGGCACACGCGTGAGCGCACCCCTCCGGAGACCCGCGCTCACGTCCCCGACCCGCGGTGACGTCAGCGCACCGCGCTGGCGACCACCCGGGAGAGCTCGGGCGAGGAGCGGTCAGGCGGAGGTGGGCTCGTACTGCCGGCGGTCGCCGACGACGCCCGCGAAACGGAACGGCGCGCCGGTCTCGCGAGGGCGGTCGGAGTCGTGGACGTCGGCCGAGGCCGCATCCTCGAGGAGCTGCAGGTAGCGGGCGTCGTCGACGACCGTCCGCGCATCGAGCTGCGCACGGTTCGCGTCGCTCCTCAGAGCCGAGCGGTAGCCCGGACGCACAATGCCGCTGAAGCACTCCGCGACCGCACCCGATCCGTAGCTGAGGAACGCGATGCGCCGACCAGCGAGGTCGTCGTCACCGTCGAGCAGCGCGAGCAGCGCGAGGTACACGGAGGCCGTGTAGCTGTTCCCGATCCGGCGGTTGTACCCGGTCGTCGGCTCGATCTGTGCGTCCAACTCCTCCTGGGTGCGCTCGGAGCCGAGCGACTTGGCCAGGTGCCGGTGCGCCTTGATCGCCATCTTCGTGAACGGCTGGTGGTAGCAGAAGTGGTCGACCTCGGAGAAGTCCGCTCCGCCGCGTGACCGGTAGTCCGCCCAGGCCCCCTCGATGGCGTCCTGATAGGCGGAGATGGACAGCTTGCCGTCGACGATCGCCGTCGCACTGTGGTTCGGGCGCCAGAAGTCCATGACGTCCTGCGTGTAGACGCCGGTCGCGGTCTCGAGCTCGAGGATGGCCGGATCGGCGGCCACGAGCATGGCGACGGCCCCGGCGCCCTGCGTCGGCTCGGCGTTGGAGTGCAGTTCGTACCGCGCGACGTCGCTCGCGATCACGAGCACGGTCTCCTCGGGGTTCCGCGCCACGAGCGCAGCCGCGAACTGCAGCGCCGCGGTGGCCGAGTAGCAGGCCTGCTTGAGCTCGACCACGCGGACCGCCTGCGGCAGACCGAGCAGCCGGTGCACGTAGACGCCCGCGGACTTCGACTGGTCGATCCCGGACTCGGTGGCGAACAAGACGGTCCGGAGCCGGTCGCTGCCGTGCCGTTCGATGATGGGCGCGGCAGCGGCGGCGGCCATCGTGACGATGTCCTCGTCGGCGGCCGGGACGCTCATCTCGCTCTGGCCGAGACCGACGTAGTACTTGGCGGGTTCGACACCGAAGCGCCCCGCGAGCTCGGCGAGGTCGATGCGGTTCGCCCCGGTCGCGAAGGCGATGTCGTCGATGCCGACGGCGGGGTTGCTGGTCTGGTTGGTGTTCACGTGCGGGGTGCTCCGTTCGAGCGTCGACGATGCACCGGTCCCCCGGTGCGGTGGAAGGGTCAGGCGGGCGCGCCGGCTGCGGTCTGTGCGCTGCGTTCGAGCTTCAGGTGGGCGGCCATGAGCTCACCGGGGTTGGTCTGCGCGGCGAGGAGTGACAGTTCGCCACACCAGACGGCGGCAGCACACAGGACGGCGAGTCGCCGGGCGTTGGCGCCGGGTTCACGGTCCTCGCGGCACCCGAGGCGGGTGAGGTTCTCCTCGACGAAGCCGAGCCCCTTGCCGTTGCCGACCGTGCCGACGATGAGGTTCGGCAGGGTGCAGGAGAAGTAGAGGTCGCCGTCGTGGACCTCGGCGTGCGTGACGCCCTGCGAGCCCTCGACGATGTTCGCCGCGTCCTGGCCGGTCGCCAGGTAGAACGCGAGCAGCATGTTGGCGTAGTGGGCGTTCGCGCTGCGCAGGCCACCGGCGAGGATCGTCCCGACGAGGTTCTTGCGCACGTTCAGCTGCACGATCTGCTCGGGCGTCGTGTGCAGGAACCGCTCGACGATCGCCCGCGGGATCGTCATCTCGGTGACGACGTTCTTGCCACGGCCCAGGATGCCGTTGACCGCGGTCGCCTTCTTGTCGGAGCAGAAGTTGCCGGAGATCGAGCCGTACCGGAGCATCGGCCAACGCTCCATGATGTACGGCATGAGGCGGTCCGCCGCGAGCGTGACCATGTTGTGACCGGACGCGTCACCCGTGCGGAACTCGAGGCGCAGGAAGAGCAGGTTGCCGGCGATCTGCGAGTTGATCTCGATGAGTTCTGCGAAGTGACTCGACTGGGCGACGACGGCCTGCAGCTCGGGCAGGCTGCGCTCGATCTCGCGGAGCGCCTGCAGGGCGTCGCCGGCGGAGTCGACCTCGAACAGGACGGAGCGGCTCATCCGCTCGTCGACGAGCGTCGCGCGGATGCCGCCGGGGACCATGGAGGAGATGCGGGCGCCCCGGCGCACCGACGGCCAGAGCGGGCTCTCGTACGTGGCGAGCGGGACCTCCTGCTCGCCCTCCATGACGTTGCCGCTCAGGTGGAGCGGACCGATCCACTTGAGTGGGACCGGTGCGACGCCGTCGGGTTCGTTGCTCATGCGTGGGGTTCCGTTCCGCCCCGGAGGACGTCGTGCTGCTCGGCGAAGGTACGAGCGTAGGTGGATCTGATGGATTCGACCGCGTCGTCGTCGGTACGGCTGATCTCCGACGGCCCCCACGGGCTGTGGGCGGCGTCGATGAGTCCGGTCGGCGGGTGCACCGTGAGCGGGAGCCGCTCGATGCCGTGCGCCGACCAGTCGTCCTCGAGGGCGGCGGTGGAGACGGACTGGCCGATGAACGCGATCCCGCAGTCGCCACCACCGGCACCGGAGGACTTGGCCGCCCCGCCGAGGCGCTCGGCGGCGTCGCAGAGCTCAGCAAGCGCGGCGGTCTCGATGTCGACACCGGCGTCGCGTCCGAGACCGGCGAGCGTCGCGCGCGCGGAGCGGACGGCACCGAGCACGAGGGCCGGGTCCTCGTCGTTCAAGCCGATCGTGAGGGCGTCGACGGCGGCGCGACTGGCCGCGAGGAACGAGGTGTAGTGGGCGGTCTCCGCCCATTTGCGGGACTGCAGTTCGTCGACGAGACGCGTGGTCGAGGCGGGCTCGCCGGTCCAGCCGACGAGGAGACGGAGCGAGGTCGGTGGCGACAGGCGCTCGAGCCCCAGCTCGGCCCAGGGGTCGCGGAGGGCGGCGAGCACCCCTTCTCGGTGGCGCACCTCCCGCAGCCGCGCCCGATCGGGCGAGGTGTAGCGGAGCCAGCCGCCGAACATGCTCGCCGCGAGGTCGCCCCCGGAGGCTGCCGGCGCGACGTCGATGGTGGCGAGGATCGCGAGCTTGAGCATCTGCGTCCGGGTGAGGTCGAGCTGGTAGAACTCGTCGAGGGCGCGGATGGTGGCGGTCGTCACGGCCGCGCTCGAGCCGAGGCCGAACTTCCGGCCGCTCGCGTCGTCGAGCTCACTGGTGATCGACAGCGCGGAGAACCGCTGCGCCACGCCGAGCTCGGCGACGAGGGTCTCCATCGTGCTCACGGCGGAGAGGACGTGGTCGAGTGGGCGTTCCTCGTGCTCGACGACGACCCCGTTGCGGTTGCGCCGCCAGATGATGGGCGCTCGGCCGTACTGGTCGGAGAAGATGCGGCCCTCGTGCTCGCTCGCCTCGAGTCGGACGGTGACGCACCGGTCGACCGCGACGAGGATGGAGGGGTGCCCCGGTTCGACGACGGCGTACTCGCCGGCCACGAAGAGCTTGCCGGGCGCCTTGATCTCGATCATCGCGCTCCTTCCGTTGTCTGCTCGCCCGCCGATCCGCCGGGCTCCGAGGTGATGAGCCTCGCGCCCCGTCCGGCTCTGGCGGGGATGACGCCGATGTCGGGCTGCGCCTCGAGGATCCGAGTCGCGAGCTCGTCGACCGCGTCGGCTCGACACAGGATCTTCACGTTCGGGCCGGCGTCCATCGTCGCATAGCATTCGAGGCCGTCGCCTCTGAGGTTTGCGACGAGATCGAGCAGTTCCACGCTCGCCGGTCCCCAATACCTGACCGGCGGCTCGGCGCCGAGCATCGTGGCGTGCATCCGCATCGCGTTCCGCTCGGCGATCGTGCCCACCGCGGTGAAGTCGGCGCGGGTGATCGCGGCGAGCATCTCCTCGAGTTCGACGGGGGTGCGTTCGACCCAGGCGGGGTAGTACGGGGAGGTGTCGACCGTGCGCCGCATGCCGTCGCGACTGGAGACCGACTTGGCCCGGGCGTCGAGGACGGTGAGGACCATGCCGAGCTCGAGTCCGGGCGCGGGCACCGCCTCGGCGAAGGAGCTCTCGTCGTCGTGCCCGGCGTGCCAGACGGCGATCCCGTCGAAGATCGAGCGCGAGGCCGAGCCCGAGCCACGGCGGGCCAGCCGGGAGAGGGCACGCCGATCGAGGTCGAGTCCGAACGCGGTCGAAGCGGCGAGCGCCAGCGCTGCGAAGCCCGAGGCGGAGGAGGCGAGGCCGGCGCCCGTGGGGATCTCGTTGTGGGAGTCGACGGTGACGCGCTCGTCTCGGCCGGCGAGCGCGCGTACGAGGTCGATGAAGCGCGTGACGCGGGAGCGGGCGGTGCCCTCGAGGGCTCGTCCGCCGAGGAGCACGACGTCGTCGGGTGTGTCCGTCAGTCGCACCGTCGTCGTCGTGGGCGCTGCGTCCAGGGTCAGTGAGAGGCTTCCGGTCCACGGGAGGATGAGCGCCTCGTCCCGCTTGCCCCAGTACTTGACGAGGGCGATGTTGGGGTTGGCGAGCGCGGTCGCACTGCCCTCCTCCGAGGCGGTCGTCGCGAGCTGTTGCGGGGTCAGGGTCACGCGTAGTCCTCCGCGTCGATCGTCCAGGTGCCGAGTGCTCCGGCCTCGAGGAGGGCTTGCGAGATGCGTCGGGCTGACGCGGGGTCTGCGGCGAGGGTGATGATGCATCCGCCCTGCCCGCCGCCCGTGAGCTTCGCGCCGAGGGCGCCGTTCGCCGCGGCGACCGCGATGAGCGCGGTGATGGCGGGGTGGCCGGCGCCGAGTTCGTCGAGGACCACCTGCGCCGCGTTCATGCGGGTCCCGAGGTCGTCGCGGCGGTCCGCGGCGAGGTCGGCGACGCCCGCCACGGTCCCGCGTTCGAGCTCGGCCAGGAGCGCGTGACCACGCTCGGGGTGCAGCTCGACGAAGGCTCTGACGTCGGCGACCGCCTTCCGGGTCGACCCGCGCGCACCGGTGTCGGCCACGACGAAGCTGCCGCCGAAGCGGATCGGCGGATGGTCGACCCGGCCGGCGGTGAAGAGGATGGGTGTCGAGGCGCTCGTGGCCCGGGCGTCGAGACCACTGGGCGTCCCGTGGGCGACGCGTTCGCCGCGCTGCACGAGCTCGAACCGGTCGGCGTCGTCGAGCGCCACGCCGTGGAGGTCGGCGACGGCGTCCACGATCGCGTTGGCTGCTGCGGCGCTCGAACCGAGGCCCCGTCCGATCGGGAGCGTCCCGCGGACGACGACCTCGACGCCGGCCGGGGCCGCACCGACGTGCGCGAGGGTCTCGAGGACGGTGGTCCCGAGCGGATCCGACGCGTCGAGCGGGCCGAGCGAGATCTCGGTGTCGAGGACCGGGGCCCCGTCGATGCGTCGGGCGGTCGCCTCGACCCGGAGCGACGGGATGGGCAGGGCGACGGCTGGAGACCCGTAGACGACGGCGTGCTCGCCGAGCAGGATCGCCTTGGCGTGCGCGAAGCCGCGACCGGTCGCAGCCGTGTGCTCTGTCGTCATCTCACCATTCTGGTCCGAAAAACATGCAGCTGGCTGCACATCGGTCGTCCGGTCGCGATCCGATTCACCACGGGCAGGCTCGCGAGCCGTCCCGCAGCGCATCCGGGCGCTGCACGATGGGCCGTCGACGGGAGCCGCCGGAGCGCTCACGGCGTGTCCCATGCGTACCGGAAACACCCAGCCTACGCCGAACGGCCCGGTTCGGCTCGTTACGGTTGAGTGGGCGGGACGGCCCGGTTAGGATCGGAACACCTCCATTCATGCAGACGACGGCCGCCGCACCCAGCGCCCGCGTCGACACGGACCCACCCTCCAGCGACGTAGATCCGGTCCCGTCATCTCACCGTCTCCGGGCCGTCCAGCGCCCGCATTCCGAGGGGTACCCCGTCGTGATCTCGTCTTCCGTCCCACCGCGCCCGCGCACCGCCGCACCATCGCCCCTGCCCGACCTCGTCGATCGCCAGACCGACAAGAGCGACTGCGGCGTCGGCTTCATCACCCGCAAGGACGGTGTGCAGAGCCACGACGTCATCGCACTCGGCGACACCGCCCTGTGCGCCATCCCCCACCGCGGCGGCATGTCGTCCGAGGGTGTCGGCGACGGAGCGGGCGTGCAGATCGACCTCTCGGTCGACTTCTTCAGCTCTCTCGTCGGCAAGCCGCTCGTCGCCGGTCGGTTCGGCGTCGCGAACGTCTTCCTCCCGGTCGACCACGGTCGGATCGGCGATGCCGAGGCGCTCATCGAACGCTCGCTGGGCGAGGCCGGTTTCACCGTGCTGCTCGCTCGTGCCGTGCCGACGGTCGACGCCGTCCTGCGCCCGAAGGCCGTGCAGTACCAGCTGCCGATCCGGCAGTGGATCTTCGAGCCCTCGGACGACGCCTCCACAGAGGACCTCGACCGGCGCGCGCACGCGGCCCTGCTCGCGATCGAGGCGACCGCCTACACGGACCTCACCCTCGACGGCCTGTACCCGCTGTCGCTCAGCACGCGCACCCAGGTCCTCAAGGGACGCCTCAACTCCGGCGAGGTCATCCCCTACTTCGCCGACCTGGCCGACCCGCTGCACCGGGTCAGGACCCTCGCCTTCCACACCCGGTTCTCGACGAACACCGCTCCCCACCCGTCGATGGCGCAGCCCTTCCGCCTCATGGCGCACAACGGCGAGCTCAACACCGACCGCAAGAACCGTCTGTCCGAGACGGCGCTGGCGGCGTCACGTGGCCGGAAGATCATCCGGGCCAGGGGCCAGTCGGACAGCTCGCGACTCGACCAGACGCTGCACAGCCGCGTCGTCGAGGACGGCCTCGAACTGCTCGAGGCGGTCGTGTCGGTCATGCCCCCGGCCTGGGAGAACGATCGCACCCTGAGCCGCGAGGTTCGGGCGATGCTCGAGTACTTCTCGCTCGTCGAGGAGAAGAACGACGGCCCGGCCGCGCTCATCTTCAACGACGGCACGACCGTCGGCGCCCGCCTCGACCGCCTCGGCCTGCGCCCGTTGCGCAGCGTCGAGACGGCGGACTACCTCTGCGTCACCTCCGAGGCCGGGCAGCTGCCGTTCCCGGACGACGAGGTGGTCCACCGCGGTCGCATCGAGGCCGGCGGCATGCTCGCCTACGACCACCGCACGGGCACGCGCCTCCGCACGGGCGAGGCGCTCGAGCTCCTCGCGGCGCGCAAGGACTACCCGGCGATGCTCGCCGCATCGGCCACCGACCTCGACGCGCTCGAGGACCGGGGTGTCCCGGTGTCGGCACCGACGGCCTCGGCGGACGACGCCTTCGCCTACCGCGGTGGCCTGAGCCAGGTGCAGCGCTACGTCGCGTACTCCCTCAACCAGGAGAGCTTCCGGTTCATGACGGACCCGATGCTCGCCTCGGGCAAGGAGCGGATCTCGGCGATGGGCTACGGCAACGCCATCAACGCCCTGTCCGACCAGGAGGGCGGCCTGGCGAAGTACTTCTCCCAGCGCTTCGCCCAGGTGACCAACCCGCCGCTCGACAGCATCCGTGAGGCGGACGGCATGACCCTCCGGGTCGCGCTCGGCCCGAAGCCCGGCAGCGGCACGATCGGAACGAAGCAGCTCGTCCTCCGATCCCCCATCGTCAGCGAAGACGAACTGCGGCGCCTCAGCGCTCAGCACGAGTCGCCGGTCGCGTGGTTCGACATCCTCTACCGGCCCGAGGTGGACGCGCAGGCGAACGCCGACGCGCTCGAGGCCGCCGTCGAGCGCGTGGCCGCGGAGGTCGCCGGGTTCGCCGCAGAGAACGGCGGCATCGCAATCCTCAGCGACCGCGGCGTCCACGCGGAGGGTGCCGCCCTGCCGCTCATCCTCGTCGTGGCGGCCGTCAACCAGCGACTCATCGACGACGGCCTCCGGCTCCGCGTGTCGCTCGTGGTCGACAGTGGCCAGCTGCCGTCCTCGCACCACGTCGCCTCAGCCCTCGGCTTCGGAGCGTCCGCGGTGCACCCGCTCGCGGTCCGTCTCCGTGCCGAACAGCAGCACCCCGACGACGTCGAGGCCGCGTTCCGCCGGTTCGCCTACGCCGCCGAGAAGTCGCTCCTGAAGACCATGGGCCGGGTCGGCCTCTGCACCGTCGAGAGCTACATCGGCGGCGAGTTCTTCGAGCCGAACTACCTCGACACGAGCGACCCCGTGCTCGCGCGCGCCTTCCCGCACCTCCGCGCCCCCGTCGGCGGCGTCGGGTTCGCCGGGATCGCCCGGACGGCGAGCGCCTGGCACCAGCGCGCTCTGACGACGTCGAGCGACGCGGACGTCCCGCTCCTCGGCCTGTTCAAGGAACGCGCCGAGGGCGCCGGTCACTCCTACGGGACGACCGCGGTCCGCGGCTTCGTCGACCTCACCGAGGAACCCGTCCAGCTGCCGCGAGCGGACACCACGGCCGTCGACCGCGACGGCGGCACGCTCGGTGACGACCCGCTGCGCCTCCACACCATCGGGAACCTCGAGGACGCGTTCGGGATCGACGACGACGCCTACCAGCACACCTCCTTCGATGCCCTCGACGACGACGAGATCGACGCCTTCACCATCACGCCCGGCTACCGCTCCTTCGTCCAGTCGATGACGACCGAGCGGCGCCGTCGCCCGGCGGCCCTTCGCGACGTGCTCGTGCTGCCCGAGGACATCACGCGGCTGACCACCCCGGAGGAGTTCGCTCGCGAGCTCGACCGGCTCGGCCCCGTCGGCAACTCCTCGATCGTCGTCCGCGGCCTGCGTGCGACGCGGACCGAGCAGGGACGGCACCGGCTGCAGCTCACGGGACCGCTCGCAGGCGACCTCACCCGGGTCTCGGCGCTTGGCGAGTACTACGTCCACCGCTTCGGCGGCGAGGTGACGGGGCACTGGATCTCCGGTGGCGACCTCATCGTGGAGGCGACAGGCTCGGCCGACGACTACTTCTCGATGCTCGTCGAGGGTGCCGAGAGCATCTCGACCGACCTCGTCCAGCCGGCGAGCGAGATCACCCGATCCCTCGCGTCCGGGGCGATGAGCCACGGCGCCCTCGTGGCGACCGCGCACGAGGCGGTCGCGCACGGCACCAACATGGTCGGCGGGATGTCGAACAGCGGTGAGGGCGGCGAACACCTGTCCCGCTACGGCACCATCCGCGGCTCGCGCATCAAGCAGTTCGCCTCGGGCCGCTTCGGCGTCTGGGCCGGCTACCTCGCCGACCCGATGCTGCAGGAGCTCGAGATCAAGATCGGCCAGGGCGCCAAGCCCGGCGAGGGCGGTCAGCTCCCGGCGCCCAAGGTGACGGTGGACATCGCCGCCGCCCGGGGTGGCACGCCCGGCATCGAGCTCGTCTCGCCGCCGCCGCACCACGACACCTACTCGATCGAGGACCTCGCGCAGCTCATCCACGACTGCAAGGCGGCTCGGGTCCGCGTCGTCGTCAAGCTCGTCTCCTCCGAGGGCATCGGCACGATCGCCGTCGGCGTCGCCAAGGCCGGTGCCGACGTCATCAACGTGGCCGGCAACACCGGTGGGACCGGCGCAGCCGCCGTGACGAGCCTCAAGTACGCCGGACGCAGCGCCGAGATCGGCATCGCCGAGGTCCACCAGGCCCTCAGCGCGAACGGTCTGCGGTCGAAGGTCACGCTGCGCTGCTCCGGCGCGCACCAGACCGGTCGCGACGTCGTCATCTCCGCCCTGCTCGGCGGCGACAGCTTCGAGTTCGGGACCACCGCGCTCATGATGCTCAAGTGCGTCATGGCGAAGAACTGCAACGTGAAGTGCCCGGCTGGTCTCACGACCAACCCGGAGACCTTCGACGGCGACCCGCGCGCGCTCGCGCAGTACCTCCTGAACATCGCGCACGACGTCCGCGAGCGGCTCGCCATCCTCGGCCTCCGCTCGCTCCGCGAAGCCCGCGGTCGCACCGACCTCCTCCACCTCGTCGACCACCCGGCGGCCGTCGCAGACCTCGACCTGCGGGCCATGCTCGCGGTCGTCCCCGAGGTCGTCGTCACCGACCCCGTGTATCTGGAGAAGGACTTCACGCTCGACGACGCCCTCATCGAGCGTGTGCGCGCCGGCCTGTTCGACGACGGCCGGACGACGCTCGACCTGGGCGCCGAAGACACCGACGGCGGGATCCGACTCGGCAACCGCTGGCGTTCCGTGGGCGGGCAGCTCGCGATCGACCTCGAGCGCATCCTCAACCACGAGCTCGACGACGCCCAGGCGGCGGCGATCCCCTCCGTCGTCACCGACGACCGCGGCCACCGTTCGCTCGCCGCCGACACCGTGACCATCCGCACCGAGCACTCCGCGGGGCAGTCGTACGCGGCGTTCTGCGTCGACGGCCTGCACTGGCGGCACACCGGCACCTGCAACGACGGCGTCGGGAAGAGCGCCTCCGGTGGCACCATCGCGATCCTCTCCCCCGGCGGCGGCAGCTCGGAGGACGGCGGCAACGTCCTCATCGGCAACTTCGCGCTCTTCGGCGCGACCGGCGGCCGCACCTTCGTCCAGGGCGAGGCCGGCGACCGCTTCGCCGTCCGCAACTCGGGCGCCACCGCGGTCGTCGAGGGCGTCGGCGACTACGCCTGCGAATACATGACCAACGGCGCCGTGCTGAACCTCGGCGGCTTCGGGATCGGCTTCGGCAACGGGATGAGCGGTGGCTTCGTCTACCAGTACGACCCGCGGGGCGAACTGCCGAGCAAGGTCAGCGCGGACTCCCTCCTCCTCGGATCGATCACCGAGGGCGAGCAGGCGGCGTTCCACGAGGCCGCCGTGCTCCTGCTGCTGGAGTGGCACGTCGAGGCGACCGGCTCGCCGCTCGCCTCCCGGTTGCTCGCCGAGTGGGAAACGGCCAGGCACCAGTTCGTGTTCGGCATGCCGCGCGCGCTGCTGCTCTACCAGGACAGCGACGCGATCCTCGCGGCCAAGAGCCGCAAGGAACTCCTCGACGAGCTCGGCGCGGCCCTCGCGGCACAGCAGCTCCGCACCTTCAAGCTCGACTACCGCGACCGCCGACCGGTCCGCGGCGGTCGCGCCCCCGGACTCGGCGAGCCCGCGGCGGACCCGCAGGACGTCTACGCGCTCCTCACGAGCTACACGGTGCTGAAGCTCGCCCAGGAGGTCGCGCTGTCCCGCACACCCGGCGTCGACGACCCGGCGCACCCGCTCGTGCAGGCGAGCGTCCGCACGCTCATCCTCACCGAGGACTTCTTCGTCATGCAGCGGGTGCAGCGGGCGGCTCGAGAGCTGCTCGAACGGTACGACGACGGGGCGCTCGCCGCCATGATCGCCGCGAAGCGACTCCACGACTACACGGAGGCCCTGCGCCTGCGGAACGTGCGGTCGATCGACCACCCGGGCACCACGGGGTGGATCATGCACCAGCACGCCAAGAACCGTGCCCGATCCGCAGCGACCGGTGGCACCGAAGCACTCCTTGCATCGGCCGCTCTGGCCGAACTGACCCTGGCGGGTTCCCGATGAGCGCGCCCGAACTGGAGGGGACGATGACCTCGACCCAGGCCCCGGCAGCCAGCACACCGAGCCCGGTGCTCTTCGAGGCGCTCGCCGCGCTCGGCAGCAGCGCCGACGACCCGTTCATCCCGGCGGACGCGCCGTTCAGCCCCGAGCAGCGGGTCTGGCTCGCCGGATTCCTGGCAGGGGTCCGCTCCAGCGCGATCGACGCCACCGACGCCGGTGGCCGCACGCCGCAGCTCGCCCTGCACGTGCTCGTCGGGACGCAGACGGGCACCGCGGAGGCCATCGCGGAGGATCTCGGCCGAGCCGCCTCCGGCTACGGCGTCGCGGTGACGACGATCGGACTCGACGACGTCGAGGTCGACCGGCTCCCGACGATGGGACACGTCGTCGTCATCACCTCCACCTACGGCGAAGGTGAGATGCCCGACAACGCCGAACTGTTCTGGGAGACGCTCCAGGCGAGCACCGCACCACGCCTCGACGGCCTGAAGTTCTCCGTGCTCGCGCTCGGCGACTCCGGATACGACGGGTTCTGCCAGGCGGGCAAGCTCATCGACACGCGTCTGGAGCAGCTCGGCGCGGAACGCATCCTCGGGCGCGTGGACTGCGACGTCGACTACGAGGAGCCCGCAGCGGCGTGGACCACACAGGCCTTGTCGCTCTTCGGCGCCCTCGCCCCGACGGACGCCGACGCAGCACCCGCTCCCACGCCGGCGGCCAAACCGGCGAAGAAGCCCGGACGCACGCGTTCACCGTGGACCCGCAAGACGCCGTACGGCGCGACCCTCGCCGTCAACCGCGTCCTCTCCGGGCCGGCCTCGTCGAAGGAGATCCGGCACTACGAGTTCGACCTTGGCGACAGCGGCATCGAGTACGCGGCCGGCGACGCCCTCGGCGTCATGCCGAGCAACGACCCGGCGCTCGTCGACGCCATCATCGCCGAATTGGACGCGACCGCGGACGAGTCGGTCGACGGCTCGACGCTGGCGGACCGGCTCACCCACGGGTTCGAGATCCGCACCCCGTCGAAGGACCTCGTGGCCGAGCTCGCCGACCGCGCGCCGGACTCGGAGCTGGCGGGGATCCTCGCGCTCGCCCAGGCGGAGACGCTCGACTCCTGGTTGCGCGACCGCGACATCCTCGACCTCCTGCGCTCCACCGCGGTCCGGTTCGACGCCGCCGCGCTCCTCGACGTGCTGCGTCCGCTCCAGCACCGCGCCTACTCGATCTCGTCCAGTCCGCTGGCGGCCGACGGGCGCGTGCACCTCACCGTCGCGAGCGTCCGGTACGCGGTCGGCGACCGTCTGCACGGCGGCGTCGCGTCGACGCATCTCGCCGACCGGGTCGCGGAGGGTGCCACGAGCGGGATCTTCGTCTCCGCGAACGCGGGCTTCCGGGTGCCGTCGGACGACGATGCACCGCTCATCATGGTCGGCCCGGGAACCGGGATCGCACCGTTCCGTTCGTTCCTGCAGGAGCGCCGCGAGCGCGGGGCCACTGGTCGGAACTGGCTGTTCTTCGGCGACCAGCACCGGGCGCACGACTTCATCTACGAGGACGAACTCGGCGAGCTGCTCACCGGAGGGGTACTGGACCGTCTGGACCTCGCGTTCTCCCGCGACCAGCGCGAGAAGGTGTACGTCCAGACCCGGATGCGCGAGAACGGCAAGGAGCTCTACGCCTGGCTCGAGGAGGGCGGCCATTTCGCCGTCTGCGGCGACGCCTCACGGATGGCGAAGGACGTCGACCAGGCGTTGCACGAGCTCATCGCCGAGCACGGCGGGCGTTCGACGGAGGCCGCGGCCGAGTACGTGCACACGCTGAAGCGCGAGAAGCGCTACATCCGCGACGTGTACTGAGGCGCACCTCGACCGGTCCCTGGGCCTGTCGAAGGGCGCACCTCGACAGGCTCGGCGACCGGTCATCGGTCCCTGAGCCCAGCCCTCGGCCCCTGAGCCCGGCCCTCGGTCCCTGAGCCCAACCACCGGTCCCTGAGCCCAACCACCGGTCCCTGAGCTTGTCGAAGGGCGGTCAGGCGTTCTCGGCGCCGAGCAACGCCGCGGCGGCCCGTGCCTCGTACACGACGTCGTCGAGGTCGTCGCCCGCGACGTTGACGTGGCCGACCTTGCGCCCGGGGCGCGGGTCCTTGCCGTAGTTGTGCACCTTCGCCAGCGGGTGCGCACCGAGGACCTGCGGATAGCGGTCGTCGAGCGACCCCTCGGCCGGCCCGCCGAGCACGTTCACCATGACGGTCCAATCGCGATGGCAGCCCGTCCAGCCGAGGGGCAGGTCGAGGACGGCGCGCAGGTGCTGCTCGAACTGGCTCGTGACGCTGCCGTCCTGCGTCCAGTGCCCGCTGTTGTGCGGACGCATGGCGAGTTCGTTGATGAGCAGGCGGTCGTCGTCGGTCTCGAAGAGTTCGACGGCCAGGACCCCGGTCACCCCGAGCGCGGTCGCGACGGTCACGGCGATCTCCTCCGCGGTGTCGGCGAGCCGACCAGCCGAGCCGGGCGCCGGAGCGATGACCTCGCTGCACACCCCACCGAGCTGCACGGTCTCGACGACGCGCCACGGCACCACCTCGCCGGACGGGCGCCGGGCGACGAGCTGGGCGAGCTCGCGCCGGAACGACACCAGCTCCTCGACGAGCAGCGCTCCTCCGTTGGCGTCCTCGGAGAGCGCCGTGAACCAGTCGTCGACCTCGTTCGGTCCGTGGACGACACGGACGCCCTTGCCGTCGTAGCCACCACGTGGCGTCTTCACGACGCCCTTCCCGCCGTGCTCGGCGAGGAAGGCGGCGAGCTCCTCCTGATCGTGCACGCGCGCCCAGTCGGGCACCGGCAGTCCGAGCTCCGTCAGGCGTTCGCGCATGAGCAGCTTGTCCTGGGCGACGGCGAGCGCGTCCGGTCCCGGGTGCACCTGCACGCCGGCGTCGACGAGCGCCCGCAGGACGTGCTGCGGCACGTGCTCGTGGTCGAAGGTGATGACGTCGACCGTCTCGGCGAAGGCGAGCACCGTGTCGGCGTCGCGGTAGTCGCCCACCTCCACAGTGGCGAGCCGGGCGGACATGCCCTCCTGCTCGGCGAGCACCCGGATGTCGAGTCCGAGGTTCACGGCCGCAGGCACCATCATCCTGGCCAGCTGACCGCCGCCGATCACTCCGACGCGAATGCTCATGGGTTCACTCCAGCTCTCCGGCGACCGGCCGGCGGGTCTCGTTTCGGCAGGCGGGACGGGCGGATCCGGAGGCGGATCGGCGGGTGCCCCGACTCGAAACATCGTACCGGCCGGGCGCGCCCCGCACCGGTCAGCGTCGGACCGGTGGCTGCTGCATCGGAGGCGGTGCTGCCGGGTACGGCGCGGCGATGCTCTGGTTCTCGGCGACGAGCTCGTGCAGGGCGTTCTGGACGAGGACCGCGCCGGGCACGTCCCGCAGGACGACCGGCACCTCGCCACCGCTCGTCACCCGGACGTTGCCGCTACCGAAGGCGCTCTGCACCCAGCTCTTGTGCACCGTGATGCCGTAGCCGCGGGCGTGGTAGAGCTCCTGGCGCGTCCGCACGAAGAACCCGCGACGGACGATCAGTCGCCGGGTCGTGATCACGTAGCGGACGGACAGCCAGGCGATGAACGGCAGGACGCAGGCGACCAGCACGATCACCCCGCCGCCGATGAGGACGGCCCAGTTCTGCCACTCGAGGTCGAACGAGCCGAAGAAGTACGCACCGGCACCGCTCACCGCGATGAGCAGGAGCGCGGGGAGCAGGAGCCGCCGGGCATGCGGACGCAGGCGTGCGACCACACGTTCGGTCGCCGCCGCGGGAGGAGCCGGCCTGCCCGGCCCCGTCATACCGGGATCAGCCATACTCCCATTCTTAGCAGTCGCGGCAACCCGCCGCCTGCTCCCACCCCGCCCGTCGGCGATCCCGAGCATCCGTGCATCGGCCGCCCGGCTAGCATGAAGGCGTGAAACCGGCCGACAGCACCGCACCGACGGCGCAGCGCCCCGGCGTGGTCGGGTCGTTCCTCGAGGGGATCGGCATCCTCTTCGGCGGGTTCCGCCTCTGGGGCACCTCGCCGAAGCGCATGCTGCTCGGCATGATCCCCGCCGCGATCGTGGGCGTCGTGTTCATCGCGTTGCTCGTCGTCCTCGGCGTCAACGCCGCCACGATCGTCGACTGGGCGACACCGTTCGCCGACACCTGGGACGAGCCGTACCGCTCGTCCATCCGGGTGGCCGCCGCGGTCGCGTTGGTGGCCGTCGCCGTCGTGGTGATGCTGTACGCCTACGCCGCAGCGACGCTCCTCGTCGGCGACCCCTTCTACGAGCGGATCTGGGCCGACGTCGAACGCACCCTCGGCGACGCTCCTCCGGAGTCGGGTGAGTCCGCATGGCGCGGACTCCTCACCGGCGTCACCCGGGCACTCGGCCTGCTCCTGCTCACCATCCCGACGGCGGCCGTCCTCTTCCTCCTCGGCTTCGTCCCGGTGATCGGCCAGACGGTGGTCCCGGTGCTCGGGCTCGCCGTGAGCGGGTGGTTCCTCGCCCTCGAACTGACGGGCTACGCGTTCGACGCGAGGGGGTTGTCGTTGCGGGACCGCCGCCGGACCCTCGCCAGGCGACGCGCCCGCACCCTGGGCTTCGGGATGACGGTCGCGGTCCTCTTCCTCGTGCCGGTCCTGTCCGTGCTGGTCATGCCGGCCGCCGTCTCCGGCGCGACGGTGCTCGCACGCCGGTCCCTCACCGAACAGGCGGGGACGCTCAGCGCACGTGCGTGACGTCGCCGGCCGCCACCGCGACCGGCGCACCGCCGTCGGTCGGTCGGACGACGAGCCGCCCGTCCGCGTCGATCCGCTCGGCCGTGCCGGTCAGGACGTCGCCGCCGGGGAGTTCCACCCGCACCGAGCTGTCCAACGTCACGCATCGCTCGGTGACCGCTGCTCGGAGCCCGCTGGCCTCGGCGTCACCGGACGCCTCCAGGTAGGCGTCGTACAGGGTGCCGAAGGCGCGCAGGTAACCGACGAGGACGGTGTCGGGGTCCGGATCGGCGAGGCCGGCGAGCGCGAGCGAGGTTGACCGGTCGGTCGGCAGTTCCTCGGCACGCTGGCGGAGGTTGACACCGGTCCCGAGGATCACCGCGTCCCCGCTCGGCAGCAGCTCGGCGAGGATGCCGGACACCTTGCGACCGCCGATGAGCACGTCGTTCGGCCACTTCACGTCGGCGGCCACCCCGAGCTCCCGGAGCGACTCCGCGAGCGCCGCGCCCGCGAGGAGTGGGAGCCAGCCGTAGGCCTGCAGCGGGAGCGGACCACCCGACGGAGTGACCGGCCGGAGCAGGACCGACACGGCGAGTGATTTGCCGGGTGGCACCGTCCACACGCGACCGAGGCGACCGCGTCCCCCGCGCTGGTCGTCGGTGAGGACCACCGAGCGGTCGGGCCACGCGTCGCCGCCGTCCTCGCGCACGCGTCGGGCGAGTTCGTCGTTGGTGGAGCCGGCGTGGGCGAGGATCTCGAGGCGTGGCACGAGGGCGGCGGTGAGGGGCAGATCCATGGCACAACCCTACTGAGGCCGGTCGTCGGCGCCCGCGTCGCCCACCGGCACGCTTGGACGATGCCGACAACGGATCGGCGCGCCACTTGTACCCGATCGTCAACGGGTCGGCCGGGGGACCACCGGGTAAGGTGAAAGCGTGACCGACGAAACCACCTCCGGCCCTGACCTCTACACGACGGCCGGGAAGCTCGCCGACCTCAAGAACCGCTATCACGAGGCCGTGACGGCGAGCGGCGAAGCCGCCATCGAGAAGCAGCACAAGAAGGGCAAGCTCACCGCGCGGGAGCGCATCGCGCAGCTGCTCGACCACGGCAGCTTCGTCGAACTCGACGAGTTCGTGCGGCACCGCACGACCGCCTTCGGCATGGACCGCTCTCGGCCGTACGGCGATGCCGTCGTCACCGGCACCGGCACCATCCACGGCCGCCAGGTCGCCGTGTACTCGCAGGACTTCACCATCTTCGGCGGTTCGCTCGGCGAGGTCGCCGGCGACAAGATCATCAAGATCATGGACCTCGCCTTGAAGACGGGCGTCCCGATCATCGGCATGCTCGACTCCGGCGGCGCGCGCATCCAGGAGGGCGTCGTCGCGCTGGGTAAGTACGGCGAGATCTTCCGACGCAACACGCAGGCCTCCGGGGTCATCCCGCAGATCTCCATCATCATGGGTCCGGCGGCCGGCGGCGCCGTCTACTCCCCCGCACTCACCGACTTCGTCATCATGGTCGACAAGACCAGCCAGATGTTCGTCACGGGCCCCGACGTCATCAAGACCGTCACGGGCGAGGACGTCGGCATGGAGGAGCTCGGCGGCGGGTACACGCACAACACCCGCTCGGGCGTCGCGCACTACCTCGCGAGCGACGAGCCGGACGCCCTCGACTACGCCCGCACCCTTGTCGGCTTCCTGCCCGACAACAACCTGTCCGAGGCCACGGTCTTCGACGTCGAGGTGGAGCTGGAGACGACGGACGAGGACCGCCGACTCAACACCCTCATCCCCGACTCGCCGAACCAGCCCTACGACGTGAAGACCGTCATCGAGCACGTCGTCGACGACGCCGACTTCCTCGAGGTCCAGCCGCTCTTCGCGCCGAACATCGTCATCGGTTTCGCGCGCGTCGAAGGACGGTCGGTCGGTGTCATCGCCAACCAGCCCTCCCAGATGGCCGGGACGCTGAACATCGAAGCGGGCGAGAAAGCGAGTCGGTTCGTCCGGTTCTGCGACGCGTTCAGCATCCCGATCCTCACCCTGGTCGACGTCCCCGGCTACCTGCCCGGCACCGACCAGGAGTGGACCGGCGTCATCCGCCGCGGCGCGAAGCTCCTCTACGCCTACGCCGAGGCCACGGTGCCCCTGGTCACCGTCATCCTGCGCAAGGCCTACGGCGGCGCCTACATCGTCATGGGCTCGAAGCAGCTCGGGGCCGACATCAACCTCGCCTGGCCCACGGCCGAGATCGCGGTCATGGGCGGGCAGGGTGCCGTCAACATCCTGTACCGCGGCGAGATCAAGCGGGCCGAGGAAGCCGGCGAGGACGTCGCCGCCGTGCGCACGCGCCTCGCGAACGAGTACACCTACAACGTCGCGAGCCCGTTCCTCGCCGCCGAGCGCGGCGAGCTGGACGGCGTCATCGAACCGGCGGCCACGCGGGTCTCGGTCATCAAGGCGCTCCGCGCGCTCCGGACGAAGCGTGCGAGCCTGCCCGCCAAGAAGCACGGGAACATCCCGCTGTGAGCACCGGCGCCGAGCCGAACACGACCGAGCCGTCGTCGATCGATCTCCGGATCGAGCGCGGTACCCCGACCGACGAGGAACTCGCGGCGCTCACCGCGGTGCTGAGCGTCGCGATCGCCGAACAGGCGCTGCGTGACGCCGACACCGCCCCGGCACCCCGCGTCCCGTCGACGTGGGAGCGGACGAGGCGGAACCTCCGCACAGGGATCACCGTGGGCCCAGGACACTGGCGCGCGTTCACGGGCTGAGCCGTCTCGAGGGAGGACTCACGCCGGTTGCCCCTCGCGGCGCGCGGTGCTGTCCCCCATTCGTGTCCTCCATAGTGCCGACTGTCGGGGGTACCCCTGATGGAGGATCATCATTCTCGAAAGTTGCGTCTCATCGAGACCACTTCACCAGCTCCTGCTCCATCTAGGGTAAGCGGGCAGGAGTTCGGGGGCGGGTCAGAGCGGTATTCGGGTTACCGCTCTGACCCACGAACGTCACGGAGGGCCAGCATCGGGTGCTGGCCCTCCTTTCGTTCGTCCGGGACCCGGCACGCCGACAGGCTCAGCGACCGAGCGAGGTGCGCTCGGATGCGTTCTGGTCCGTGGGCTCGTCGAAGGGCAAACGGAGAACCTCCCGCTCCGGTGATCCTCTCCCGGTCCCTGAGCAACCCCCTCCCGGTCCCTGAGCAACCTCCTCCGGTCCCTGAGCTTGTCGAAGGGCCCACGAAGAAGCATCCACAACCGGCGACGCCCCACCGTTCCCTGAGCGACCCCCGCCGGTCCCTGAGCCTGTCGAAGGGCACACGAGGAACCTCTCGCCCTGGTGACCCTCCTCCGGTCCCTGAGCCTGTCGAAGGGCACACGAGGAACCTCTCGCTCCGGTGACCCTCTTCCGGTCCCTGAGCTTGTCGAAGGGCACACGAGCAACTTCCACAACCGGCACAACTCGGCATCTGGAATGTCAGTGGTCCATGATGGACTTGTTCCATGACCGAGACCACCCGCACCGCGATCCGCGTCGGCGACGAATACGCCACGCAGCTGGCGGAGTTCTCGGACGAGTGGACTGAGCTCCACCGGCAGCAGGCCGTCCTCGACGCACGGAAGGCGCGCCTCCTGGCCCGCTCCGCCGCCTACGCGTACGCCTTCGCCGACGCCACGGTCCCGGCGATCTTCCCGCCTGCCGAGCGGCAGACGCTCTCGCGCCGGTCGACCTGCGCAGCCCTCGCGATGGCGACCCGCACCCCCGAGCTGGCCGTTCAGCGGGCGACGAACGACGCCGAGCGGCTCGTGAACGACGCGCCTGCCGTGCTCGCGTCGCTTGAGGCCGGCCGCATCTCGGTCCGGCACGCGCAGACGATCATCGACCAACTCAGTGATGTACCGGCTGCAGGGCGGGCGGTGTTCCTCGCTGAGGTCCTGCCGGTTGCGGAGGAGTCCACCAACGCGAACCTCCGCAGGCGCGCCCGCGTGCTCCGCGAGCGCCTCCACCCCGAGTCCATCACCGCGCGAGCGGTCCGCTCCGAGGCGGACCGCCGGGTCGAGTTCGAGCCCGCGGCCGATGGCATGGCTTGGGTGCATCTCTTCACCACGGCGCCCATCGCGCAGGGCATCATCGAGCGCATCGAGGCGGCCTCCGCCGAGTCGCGTCAGGTCGGCGACACCCGGACGTGCGCTCAGCTGCAGGCCGATGCCCTCGCGGCGCTCGCCCTGACAGGTGTCACTCCCGACGACGTGATGTCGAGCCCGGTCCTCCCGCACCCCATCGAGGTGCAGGAGCACCTCAAGCCGACCGTGCAGATCACCGTCCCGGCGCTGAGCATGGCCGGCGTCTCCGACGCACCCGGCATGCTCGATGGCTATGGCCCGATCGACCCGGAGACCGCCGCGCGTATCGCCGTGAACGCACCGACCTTCACCCGGATCCTCGTGCAGCCAGAAACTGGTGCGCTGCTCTCCGTCGGGCGGAAGCAGTACCGGGTCCCGGCCGACCTGCAACGGGCGGTCCGTCTCCGGGACGGCACCTGTCGCGCACCCGGTTGCGGCAGGCGAGCCAGGGCCTGTGATCTCGACCATTCGGTCGCGTGGGAAGACGGTGGGACCACGGATGTGGGGAACCTCGCCTGCCTGTGTCGACATCACCACCGGCTGAAGCACCTCCCCGGGTGGAACCTCGAACACGGAGCCGGCGGCGTCCTCGACTGGACGACACCCGACGGGAAACACCACCGGACCGAACGGGACCCTGCACCGTTCTGACCTGCCTCGGTGTCCTCAGATCGAAGGGTTCCTCGTGGGCACTTCGACAGGCTCAGTGACCGGGAGAAGTGCACCCGGAACGATGAGGCGACCTCGTGGGCACTTCGACAGGCTCAGTGACCGGGAGAGGTTCACCGGGAACGATTCGGTCCCTGAGCCTGTCGAAGGGCACTCAGGTCGCGCCGGTTCTGTGGACGGCGGCGGTCCACCCGGAGTAGCTCCGGTCCCTGAGCAACGCCGCACTGAGCCTGTCGACCGGCGCTGCCCCGTCGGAACGGTTCAGTCCTCCTCGGACACGCCCACCGCGCCCAGGTCGGCACGAGAGCCGTCGCGTGGGATCTCGAGCCACACGTCGAGTTCCTCATCGTCGTCGTCCGGCCCCGCAGCGACACCCGGATCGCGGTGCACCGCACGCAGGCCGACCACGGTCACCGCGACGCGCTCGTCGTCCGGGACGCTCCGCACGATGAAGCGCGTGGCTTGCGAGGCGGCGAGCGCCTCGGCGATCTGCTCGTGGATCGCGTCGAGGACGCCGGCATCCAGCTCCTCGAGGCCACCTTCGTCCAGCATGTTCACGATCGCTCCGCGCCGCCGGGCCGCGAGCACCTCGGATCGGACCGGGTCACTCAGGAGGTGACGCCCGCGGATCTCGTCGCGGAGACTGGCCTCCAGCGTGCGGCACTCCGTGCGATCGGCCACGGAGAGCCTGCCGCCGTTGGCGATGATCGTGCGGAGCATCGGGGTCGCCAGGCGGCCCGTCTGACTGAGGCGTCGTCGCCGCTCGTGCACGTGCGCGTACTGCGCCGCCTGCCAGTCCGAAGTCGCATGCTCCGCCTGCGTGAGGCGCTCGGCGTCGTGCTGCGCCCCAGCGATCGATCGGGTGAGCACACTCGCGAGGACGACCCAGATGAGGCTGCCTGTGACACCCATCCCGAGCGCCAGTCCCGGACCCGCCCAGAGGAGCGACTGGACCGTGAGGAAGACGATCCCGATGTACGCGATCGCCTCCCGCTGCCGGACCACGGTGATCGTCATCAGCGTCCCGATCGACGCGACGTGCCAGGTGGCGTACCCGTTGTTCCGCGTCGGGTCGAGCTGGCTGGTCACGAGTAACGGGACGATGATCGCGGTCGCGAGGTTGATGCTCGCGAGCCACGACGGCATGCGCGTCGTGCCCATCGGCCAGAGACTCAGGACGCTCGCGACGGCGTAGACGAGCATCGCGATGAGGACCGGGACGACGTCGCGGGGTGTCTCGAGCGTCAGCGCCGCGCGGAGCAAATGGTACGCCGAGAACAGGGCGGCGAGGATGACGAGCGCGTACCGCGGTGCCGGGGTCACGAGCCGTGCTCCGGAGACCACTCGATGCGGATGACGGCACCCTCACCCGGACGGGAGATGACCGTCGAGCGGCCCCCGACCGCCGCGACGCGCTCGACGATGGAAACCTTCAGCCCGAGGCGCTCCTCAGCGACCTGCTCGGGGCAGAACCCGACGCCGTCGTCGCCGACGATGACGCAGACGCCGCCGGAGACCGTGCCCTCGATCGACAGGCTCCGGGCCGCTCCCGAACCCGCGTGCTCGACGCTGTTGACCATCGCCTGCACCGTCGCCCAGTAGACCGCGTTCGCGACCGTGACGGGCAGGACCCGGCCGGAGGCCCCCTCGACCGTGACGGAGAACGGTTCACCGAGCATCGACGCGGCCGCACGCAGCCGTTCGATGAGTTCGGCGAGACCGGTGACCTCGTCCTCGTTCGTCATCGGCGCTCCGACACCCTCGAGCTGTTCGATCGCGACCCGCGCCATCATGACGGCGAGCGCCTCCGACTTCGGGGTCAGCGCCCGATCCGCGGCGAGCAGGGAGGCGAGGACGCTGTCGTGGACGATCGAATCGACCTCGACGCGCTCCACCTCCGTGGCGTGCTGCTTGACGGCCGCGTCGTAGGTGGCGAGGGCGGCCGCCCTCGCGATGTCGACCCGACCGGCCAGCACACGGAACAGCCCGACGAGGACGACGATGAGCCCACCGATGATCGTCGCGTACGAAGCGTCGAGCGCACCGATCTCGAAGGACGCCGGCGCGAAGTCGGCGTCGATGACGCGGTTGACGCCGTACATGACCGAGGTCACGACGAGGTACACGATGGCCCCCCGCAACTGCAGCGGGATGCAGGCGAACGCGACGGCGATCGTGCAGAGGTACCAGATCCAGGGTTCCTGGTTGATGTCCGCCGACGCCTGCGCGTTCACCGCCGGCCAGATGAGGAGGGCCACGAAGAACACTGCGGCGAAGACGCCGGAGGCGATGCGGTGGTGCCACAGGAAGAAGCAGCAGATGATGGCGCCGAACATCGTCCCGAAGACGAGGGAGACGTAGAGCACGCCGAACCAGCCGGTGATCTGGACGCCCTGCCCGAGCGTGGTGAACGCGGTCTGCAGTCCGAAGACGAGTCCGATGATCGCGACCGAACGGCCGAGGAGGCGTTCGAAGTTCGCGGTGTTCAGCATCCGGCGCTGAACCTGGGCATCTCTCGTGGTCGAGGGGATCGCGGGATGCCTGGTCGGTGCCCGGAAGCTAGGAGACATCCGTCCCGCCTTGATCGAGGCCGGGGAGGATCCCGTCCTCGACCGCTCGGCGGAGCAGGTCGACCTTCGTCGGTGCCGGGCGCCCCACCTCGACGTACTTCACCCGGATGCGGTCGATGTGCTCTCGGGCCGTGGAGTAGGCGATGCCGAGTTGCATGGCGACGGTCTTCAGTGGCAGGCCGGACGCGTAGAGGTGCAGGACGTCGCGCTCACGACGGCCCAGCTGCGCCCGCGCGAAGTCGCTGTCGGCGTCGATCGCGCTCGCCCACTCGATGTTGTTCAGCGCCTCGCCACGGGCCACCGTGCCGATGGCGGCGATGACCGTGTCCGTCGGCGACGACTTGGGGATGACCCCGGACGCTCCGGCGGCCAGCGCCTCGCGCACCAGTGCGACCCGATCGGCGATGGAGTGGATGAGGACGTGCGCCCCCACCGCCTGCACCGCGTGGATGTTCGAGGTCGGCGTGCTGCCGTCGGAGAGCGAGAGGTCGAGCACGACCACGTCGGGCACCACGCCGTTCAACGCGGCGATGCACTCGACGGCGGTCGGGGCACTCGCCACGACCTGATACCCGGCGTGCGCGCACACCGCTTCGATCCCGAGCCTGACGGACTCGTGATCATCAATGATTGCGACGGTCACCACGGCACCATCGTAGCGAGTGACGGACCCGCCGGGCGCGACGGCCTGATCGCGAGTCGCCTCCGTCGGCACGGGCCCGCTCAAGCCGTTCGCGAGAAGCCCGCGACGGCCTCGAGGTGGTGCGTGTTGGGGAAGAGGTCGTAGGCCGCGAGGTGGTCGAGCTCGTAGCCCTGCTCGGCCAGGAGGGCGACGTCGCGGGACAGCGCGATGGGGTCGCAGGCGACGTAGACGATCGAGGCGGGCCGGAGCTCGCCGAGCATGGCGACGATCTCCGCGCCGGCGCCCGAGCGGGGCGGGTCGAGCACGACGGTCGCGGTGGCGTACCGGGACCGCTCGATCCGACTGCCCGTCGCGATCTCCGACCGCAGGAAGGCGTCGACCTTCGCGGTGACGGCCTGTGCGCCAACCCACTCGGACAGGTTCTCGCCCGCGTACTCGGTGGCGCGTTCGTCACTCTCCACGGTCGTGATGCGGGTGGTGGAGCCGAAGCGGTCGCCCACGCCAGCGGCCAGGAGGCCGACGCCGCCGTAGAGGTCGAGGTTCGCGGCGCGCGGATCGAAGCGCGCGTCGTCGATGGCCGCGGACACGGCCTGCTGGAGGGTCGTCGCAGCCTGACGGTGGACCTGCCAGAATCCGTTCGCGTCGACGATGAACTCGCGCTCGCCGACGAGCTCGCGGATCGGGTCAGCCGCGGGACGGACCGGCTTCGGTCCCCCGCGTCGACCGCGACCGCCACCGCGTCGGCGGTCGCCGCCTCCGGCCTCGTCCGCACGCGTCAGGACGCGGACCGTCCCGGTCGACGAGGCGACGATGTCGATGGAGGTGGTGCCGTGCGGCAGTTCCTCGAGCTTGGCCGCTTCGGCCACCGCTTCGATCGCGAGCGGCAGGTCTTCGACGGGGACGACGTGGTGGGATCTCGAGGCGTAGGGACCGATGTTGCCGTGCTGGTCGACGTGCAGGGAGACCCGCGTCCGCCACCGGGTGCCGTCGGGCGTCTCGCCGTCGATCGCGGCGACCGTGAACTCGGGAGCGACTCCGGCGAACCGTTCGAGGCCTTCCGCGAGGACCTGGTGCTTCAACGCGCGCTGGTGGGCGAGCTCGATGTGTCCGAACTCCGCTCCCCCGGCCCGCTCGCTCGGCTCGCGGTCGACGGAGGCCTCGGCCCAGACGTGCGGACGGCGGTGCTCGGACGGCGTGAGGACCTCCAGGGTCTCCGCCCGCCAGAAGCGCTTCTCGTTCTCGTCGACGATGCGTGCCCGCACGCGCTCACCGGGGAGCGTGTCGGGGACGAAGACCACCCGGCCCTCGTGCCGGGCGACGAAGACACCCCCGTGGGCTACGTTGGTGATGTCCAGTTCCACGGTGCGTGCAGTCGTCGTGCTCATGCGTCGAGCATGTCACACGGGCGGCTGCGGGGAGTCCACCGTCCACTGCAGAAGGAACCGTCATGCGCCTCACGCTCGCCTCCACGTCACCGGCCAGACTCGCCCTGCTGCGGTCGAGTGGCATCGAGCCGATCGTCGTCCCGTCGTCGGTCGACGAGGAACAGGCCGTCGACGACGCGACCCGCGCCGCGGGTGCGCCGCTCGCCCCCGACGAGGTCGTGGCACTCCTCGCCCGCGCGAAGGCGGAGGCCGCTCTGGCCGTCGTGCGCGAACGTGGCGACGCGGTCGACCTCATCCTCGGCGGCGACTCGGTCTTCGTCCTGGACGGCGTGGTCCACGGCAAGCCCCACACCCCCGAGCGCGCCCGCGAACGCTGGCACGCCCAGCGCGGGAGGACGGGGACCCTGTACTCCGGTCACTGGCTCATCGACTGCACCGGCGCCTCGCCGGTCGGGATCGGCGCGGTCGCGAGCGCCGAGGTGTCCTTCGCGGACGACCTCGACGACGCCGAGATCGACGCGTACATCGCCTCGGGTGAGCCCCTGGCGGTGGCGGGGGCGTTCACGATCGACAGTCTGGGTGCCGCCTTCATCACCCGCATCGAGGGCGATCCGTCGACCGTCGTCGGCCTCTCGCTCCCGACCCTGCGGCGTCTCGTCCGCACGCTGGGACACGACTGGCACGAGCTCCGCAACCGGCCCGGAGCCCTCTGACAGCCCAGCCCTTGTAGAGGCGACACGTCGTTCCTGCGACTTTTTTGTGCGTGTGAGCCAAAGGCTCACCCGGGCCTCCCGGTAGGCTCGTGGACTGTGCCATGTATAACCAAGGTCCTCATCGCCAACCGTGGCGAGATCGCCGTCCGCGTCATCCGAGCCGCGAAGGACAGCGGGATCGCCTCCGTCGCCGTCTACGCCGACCAGGATCGCGACGCCATGCACGCCCGACTCGCCGACGAGGCCTACGCCCTCGACGGGACGACGAGCGCGGAGACGTACCTCGTCATCGACAAGCTCCTGTCCATCGCCCGACGGTCCGGCGCCGACGCCGTCCACCCGGGCTACGGCTTCCTCGCCGAGAACGCGGACTTCGCGCGCGCCGTCATGGCCGCAGGGCTGATCTGGATCGGCCCGTCGCCCGAGGCCATCGAGCGGCTCGGCGACAAGGTCTCCGCCCGCCACGTGGCCGAGAAGGTGGGCGCTCCGCTCGCCCCCGGCACGCTCAACCCCGTCTCGGGTGCCGAGGAGGTGCTCGACTTCGTCGACATCCATGGCCTGCCCGTCGCCATCAAGGCGGCGTTCGGCGGTGGCGGTCGCGGCCTGAAGGTCGCCCGCGAGCGCGAGGAGGTCGCCGAGCTCTTCGAGTCGGCCACCCGCGAGGCCATCGCAGCGTTCGGCCGGGGCGAGTGCTTCGTCGAGAAGTACCTCGACCAGCCGCGCCATGTCGAGACACAGTGCCTGGCCGACGCGCACGGCAACGTGGTCGTCGTCTCCACCCGCGACTGCTCGCTGCAGCGTCGCCACCAGAAGCTCGTCGAAGAGGCACCGGCACCCTTCCTCACCGACGACCAGGTGACGGAGCTCTACCGGGCGTCGAAGGCGATCCTCAAGGAGGTCGGTTACCTCGGTGCCGGCACCTGCGAGTTCCTCATCGGCAAGGACGGCACCGTCTCCTTCCTCGAGGTCAACACCCGCCTGCAGGTCGAGCACCCGGTCTCCGAGGAGATCACCGGCATCGACCTCGTCCGCGAGCAGTTCCGTCTCGCCGAGGGCGGCGTCCTCGACTACGACGACCCGCAGCCGAGCGGCCACTCCTTCGAGTTCCGCATCAACGGCGAGGACCCGGGACGCGGCTTCCTCCCGCAGCCGGGCCCGATCCACGTCTTCAAGACCTTCGGCGGCCCCGGTGTCCGCCTCGACTCCGGCGTCACGGCCGGCGACACGATCTCGGGGGCGTTCGACTCGCTCCTCGGCAAGATCATCGTCACGGGACGCACCCGCGAGGAGGCGCTCGAGCGCAGCCGTCGCGCGCTCGACGAGTTCGAGGTCGCCGGCCTCCCCACCGTCATCCCCTTCCACCGCAAGATCGTCCGCGACCCCGCGTTCACCGCGGAGGACGGCACCTTCGGTGTCTACACCCGATGGATCGAGACGGAGTTCGTCAACGACATCGAGCCCTGGGACGGATCCATCGATGCGCAGCAGGCACCCGCTGCCCGCTCGACGGTGGTCGTCGAGGTCGGCGGCAAGCGGCTCGAGGTCAGCCTTCCGGGCGGACAGCTGGGGCTGAACGTCGGTGCACCGGTCGCCGCTCCCGCTCCGCACCGCCGCGGTGGTGCAGCGGTGGTCTCTGGTGCGACGGGAGATTCCGTCTCGGCGCCCATGCAGGCGACCATCGTGAAGCTCGCGGTCGCCGAGGGCGATGTCGTCGTGAAGGGCGACCTCGTCGTCGTCCTCGAGGCGATGAAGATGGAACAGCCCATCACGGCGCACAAGGACGGCACGGTCGGCGCGATCGACGCGACGGTCGGTGCCACGGTCTCCTCGGGTCACCAGCTCCTCACCATCAGCTGACCCGACCGGCGCCTTCGGGCGTCGCATCGGACCCGGCGACGATACGCTGAGCAGGTGTCAGCAGCCGACCTCCTCGAAGATGCGTTGGATCGTGTGGCGGACTTCGACGCCGCCGGTGCGATCGCGCTGCTCGAGGCAGAGCCGCACGCGGTGTCCGATCCCCGCGTCCTCGCCCTCCTGTCCTACGCCCGGTTCACCACCGCCGATTTCGCGGGTTGTCGCCGGGACGCGGTGGACGCGCTCGCCGCCTCGACGGACTCCGACCGGACGACCCGCCTGCTCGTGCTCGGGGCCGCCGGACTCGCCCTCGGGTCGGACCGCTCGTCCGGCTCGGAGCTGGAGGGGTGCTTCGCGGAGGCGGACGCCCTCGTCGACGACGGCGGGGACCTCGAACCGACCCTGGCCTGGCTCGTCGGGTACCTGCTCGTCGAGGGCGCCGTCGTCAACGTCCTGATCCACGCCGCCCGGCGCTTCGCCGACGCGTTCACCGATGAGATCGCCGCCACCCCTGGCCGCTTGTACCGGACCCTCGTCGACGGGGTCCTCGCCCGGCTGCTCCTCAACGAGGGACGCGTCGCCGAGGCCGAGGCTGCAGCGCTCGCGATGTTCGAGCGGGCCGGGAGCGGACCGACCGCCCTGTACGCGGAGGCCGTGCAGTGCCTCGTCGCCGGGAACCGTGCCGAGCAGGGGGCGACCAGGACGCTCGCACGCCGCGTCCGTCAGGCCATCCCCGAGCCCACGGGCGCCTTCCAGACAACGTGCTACCTCCTCGTCGGCTACGGTCTGGCCGCCCTCGCGGACGACCACGGAGCCGCAGCCCTCGCGCGGAGCGCCTCGGGGAACGACTTCAGCGGCCTGTCCGTCCAGGACCGGGCCCTCGCGATCGAGCTGCTCGTCTCGAGCGCCTTCCTCGACCGCGACATCGTCGAATCGGAACGCCTCATCGGCTTCATCGCCGCCGACGTCGACCGCAGGGTCCCCGGGCCGGCCATCCTCCGGATGCAGTGCAAGCTCGAACTCCTCCGTGGGCGACCCGCCGAGGCGCTGGCGCTCGCGCGCACGGCGACCACCCGCGCGTTGGTCGACGGCCGCATGCTGGAAGCCGGGATCGGTGAGATCCTCGCGACGCGTGCCCTCATCGCCATGTCCGACCGGACGCAGGCCGTCCGTGAGTTGGCCGCGCTCGCCGAGCAGGCGGTCCGCGGCGGGCATACCGCCGCGACCCGCTCCGCCGCGCGGGAGCTGAAGGCGATCGGCCGACGTCTCGCGCCGGTCGCGGGATCGGGTTGGGACGGACTGTCGCCGCGCGAACGCGAGGTCGCCCTGCTCTCCGCGGAGGGCAACTCGACGGCGGAGATCGCGTCCGTCCTCCAGCTCTCCTCGCGCACGGTCGACGCGCACGTCACCCGGGTGCTCGCCGCGTTCGGGATCGTGTCCCGCCGCCAGCTCCCCTCACGACTCCCGGCGACACTGCCGTTGACCGCCGTCCCCGTTCCGACCGCACCGCTCACGCCCCGACAGCGGGATCTCACCGAACTCGTCGCGGACGGCCTGTCGAACGACGAGATCGCGACGGCCCTCGGCATCTCCCGCAAGACCGTGGAGAAGCACCTGAGCGCCGTCTTCCACGCCTGGGGCGTGCGCTCGCGGGTCGCCGTCGCACGCATCGTGCTCGCGAACCGCGATCGGTGAACCCCGGCGCCTCGCCGACGGTTCGACGAGGACGACGCCTATTCGACGATGTGCATGGCGCGCGCCGCGTCGGTGATCGACCCGGTGAGTGACGGGTAGACCGTGAAGGCACGCGCGACCTGGTCGACGTTCAGCCGCTGCTCGACCGCGAGGGCGAGCGGGAAGATGAGCTCGCTGGCCTTCGGGGCGACGATGACGCCGCCGATGACCGTCCCGCTACCGGTCCGCGCGAACAGCTTGACGAAGCCGTCCTTGATGCCCATCATCTTCGCGCGCGGGTTCTGGGCGAGCGGCAGCTTGTAGATCTCACCCTGGGCGATGCCGTCCTCGATCTGCTTCTGGGTCCAGCCCACGGTCGCGATCTCGGGCTGCGTGAAGATGTTCGCGGCGACGTTGCGGATCTCGGTCGGGTTCACCGCGTCGCCCATCGCGTGCAGCATCGAGGTGCGACCCTGCATCGACGCGACGGACGCGAGCGGCAGGAAGGTCGTGCAGTCACCGGCGGCGTAGATGTTGGGGACGCTGGTGCGCGCCACCCGGTTGACGCGGATGTGCCCGGAATCGGTCAGCTGCACGCCGGCCTCCTCGAGACCGATCCCGGCGGTGTTGGGCACCGAACCGACCGCCATGAGGCAGTGCGAACCCTCGACCGTGCGGCCGTCCGAGAGCGTGGCGACGACGCCGTGCTCGGTCCGGGTGACGGAGTCGGCCCGCGACTTCGACAGGACCGTCATGCCGTTGCGCTTGAAGACGTTCTCGATGACCGCCGCCGCATCGGCGTCCTCACCGGGCAGCACCTGGTCGCGGCTCGAGATGAGCGTGACCTTGGAGCCGAGCGCCGTGTAGGCGGAGGCGAACTCGGCGCCCGTGACGCCCGAGCCGACGACGATGAGGTGCTCGGGGACGGAGGTGAGGTTGTAGAGCTGCGTCCAGGTGAGGATGCGCTCGCCGTCCGGCAGCGCGGAGGGCAACTGGCGCGGGCTGGCCCCGACGGAGACGACGACGGTGTCGGCCTCGATGCGGTCGAAATCGGTGCCGGCGGACAGATCGGTCGAGACGATGACCTCGTTCGGTCCGTCGAGCCGCCCCTGGCCGTTGACGATGCGGACCCCGGCACGGATGAGACTCGCCCGCATGTCCTCGGACTGCTGGCGGGCCAGTCCGAGCAGTCGCTTGTTGACGGCGGCGAGGTTCACCGCGACCTCGGGACGGCTGGGTTTCCCGGTGGTCTCCGAGCGGACGAAGAACTGCACACCGAGGTCGGCCGCCTCGCCGATGGCCCCGACCGCGTCGGCCGTGGCGATGAGGCTCTTGGACGGGACGACGTCGGTGATGACCGCCGCTCCGCCGACGCCCGAACGCTCCACCAGCGTGACGTCGGCGCCGAGCTGCGCCCCGGCGAGGGCCGCCTCGTACCCGCCGGGTCCGCCTCCGATGATCGCCACTCGCTGCTTGCGTTCGAACTCGTAGGCCATGCGTCCATTCTCGCGCGCCACCAGGGGCGGGACCAAACCCGTCGGGCCCGGCGATCGCCGCGATCGTGCGCGGATGAGCGGGGCCGGCACGGTTGGGTGCCGGCCCCGCCTCTGTCTAGAGTGAGAGGATGTCCGAAACCTCAGCGAATCCACTCGATCTGTCCGACGTCGATCCCTTCGAGATCGCCCGCGAAGCCGCCGGCCAGATCGCCGAGAAGACCGGCGTGGAACGCCACGACATCGCGCTCACCCTCGGTAGCGGCTGGGGCAAGGCCGCCGATCTGATCGGCGAGACGACGGCGACGATCCCGGCCTCGGAGATCGTCGGCTTCTCGAAGCCGGCGCTCGAGGGCCACGTGGGCACCCTGCGCTCGGTCCTGCTCCCGAGCGGGAAGCGTGCGCTCGTCATCGGCGCCCGGACGCACTACTACGAGAACCACGGTGTCCGCCGGGTCGTGCACAGTGTCCGGACGGCCGCTGCGGCCGGCGCGGGCATCATGGTGCTGACGAACGGCGCCGGTGGCATCAAGGACCACTGGACGCCCGGCACGCCCGTGCTGATCAGCGACCACATCAACCTCACGGCCGACTCGCCGCTCGAGGGCGCGACGTTCATCGACCTCACCGACCTCTACGCCAAGCGGCTGCGGGACATCGCGCACAGCGTCGCTCCGGAGCTCGACGAAGGCGTTTACACGCAGTTCCGCGGACCGCACTACGAGACCCCGGCCGAGGTCCAGATGGCGAAGGCGATCGGTGGCCACATCGTCGGCATGTCGACCGCGCTCGAGGCGATCGCCGCACGTCAGGCCGGCATGGAAGTCCTCGGGATGTCGCTCATCACGAACCTCGCGGCCGGCATCCAGCAGACGCCGCTCAGCCACGCTGAGGTCATCGAGGCCGGCCAGGCGGCCGAACCGGTGATCAGCAAGCTCCTCGCGCAGATCGTCGCGGCCCTGTGAGCGAGGCGACGAGCCTGCTCGCGACCGCCGAGGCCTGGCTCGCCCAGGATCCCGACGACGAGACCCGGGCCGAACTGGCAGGCCTCGTCGAACGTGCCCGCGTGTCCGACGACGTGGCCGTCGCAGAACTGCACGACCGCTTCGACACCCGGCTGCAGTTCGGCACGGCCGGGCTCCGCGGACGCATCGAGGCCGGTTCCAACCGGATGAACCGGGTCCTCGTGTCGCAGGCCGCGGCCGGACTCGCCGCCTACCTGCTCGAGCAGGCGCCGGCAGGCGTGACGCCGAGCGTCGTCATCGGATACGACGGCCGGAAGAACTCCGCCGTGTTCGCCAGCGACACCGCCGAACTGATGGCCGGTGCCGGCGTCCGCGCCATCCTGCTCCCACGGCTCCTGCCGACGCCCGTCCTCGCGTTCGCCGTGCGGTTCTTCGACGCCTCGGCCGGCGTCATGGTGACCGCGAGTCACAATCCGCCCGCCGACAACGGCTACAAGGTGTACCTGGGCGGCGAGCACCACGGGTCCCAGATCGTCTCCCCCGCCGACGCGGCCATCGCCGCCCACATCGGGCGCATCGCCGAGACGGCGCTCGTCCAGGACCTCCCGCGCAGCGACGGGTTCGAGATCGCGGGTGAGGATGTCGTCGACGCCTATGTCGCCGAGACCGCGGCCGTCGCTCCCGCCCCGGCGGGCGGCCAGCTGCGCGTCGTCTACACGGCCATGCACGGCGTGGGTTGGGAGACCACCCGACGCGTCCTCGAGACCGCCGGGTACCCGGCACCGGAACTCGTCACCGAGCAGATCGATCCCGATCCCACCTTCCGGACCGTCAGCTTCCCGAACCCGGAGGAGCCGGGCGCACTCGACCTGTCCTTCGCGACGGCCCGAGCGGTCGGCGCCGACCTCATCATCGCCAACGACCCCGATGCCGACCGCCTGGCGATCGCGATCCCAGACGACGCGGCACCGTCGGGGTTCCGTCGACTCACCGGCAACGAGGTCGGTCTCCTCCTCGGCTGGCGGGCCGCCCAGGCCGCCAGTGCTGCACTCGACGGCGATGCAGCACCCGAGGGCACGCTCGCGTGCTCGATCGTCTCCTCCCCCGCCCTGCGCATCGTCGCCGAGGCGCACGGCCTCGAGTTCCGCGAGACGCTCACCGGGTTCAAGTGGATCTCCCGGACGCCGGGCATGCTCTTCGGCTTCGAGGAGGCCCTCGGCTACCTCGTGAACCCCGGGACCGTGCGCGACAAGGACGGCATCTCGGCCGCCGTCGCGTTCCTCGGTCTCGCGACGGCGTCGGCGCAGGCGGGCGAGAGCGTCGCGGGGCTCCTCGACCGGTTCGCGGACACCTTCGGTTCCTTCGGCAGCGACCAGATCTCCATCCGCTACGCGGAGCTCAGCCGCATCGACGAGGTCATGTCCGGACTGCGGGCGCTCCCACCGACGGAACTGGCGGGCGCCCGGGTGACCCGGATCGACGACCTCGCCGACGGGTTCGAGGCGCTCCCGCCGAGCGACGTCCTGCGCGTCTGGCTCGACGACGGCACCAGGGTCATGATCCGGCCGAGCGGCACGGAGCCGAAGCTCAAGGTGTACGTCGACGTCCAGTCCGCCGACGGTGACGCCGCCGAGCGGGCGGCGACGGTCACGGCCCGGCTCGCCGCGCTGCGGACGGACCTGACGGCGCTCGTCTCCTAGCAGCTCGACGGGCCGAGCGGCCTGGCGGTGTGCGGCCCGGAGACCGGGCCGCACCGGTCAGCCGATGGCGCGTTCGAGCTTCTCGGTGAGTTCGGCGAGGTCGAAGTAGTTGTCGATGACGACGATGTCGGCGAAGGTCTTGCCGATGCGCTCGACGAGTTCCGGCGAGGTCAGGATCACCTGGGCGTCGGCCGCGGTCGTGCCGAGGCTCTCGATGTCACCGGCGACGACGTCGGCCTCGAGGTCGAGGCGTTCGAGCGCGCGTTCGGCGTTGAGCTTGAGGATCGCGGAGGAGCCGACCCCCGAACCGCAGACGGCGACGATCTTCATGCCTGGTCTCCGATGCTCAGGGGGGACGCACCGAACACGGCCCGCACCTCGTCGAGCGTCGTGGCCGCTGCGAGCCGCGGGATGGCGGTCTCGTCGTTGAAGACGTTGGCGATCTCCGCCACCCAGCCCACGTGCGACTCGGCGGTGGTGACCGCGAGGCCGAGGACCACTGACACGGGGTCGTTGTGGGGGTGGCCGAACCGGACCGGAGCAGCGAGCGTCGCGACGACGAGGGCGTCCTCGTGGACGTCGGCACCCGGTCGGGCGTGCGCGAGCGCCAGGCCCGGCGCGATCACGACGTATGCGCCGAACTCCTCGACGACGTCGATCATCCGCTGGGTGTACGCGACGTCCGTCGCGTGGGTGTCGGACAGCAGCGCTCCGGCTACGCGGATCGCCTCGCGCCAGTCGTCTGCATCGACGTGGAGCGCGACGCTGGCTTCGGACAGTTCTGGGAGTGGCATCGCTTCAATCAGAGGATCGGTAGACCCGAATGGATCGGAACCATCGTAACGCTGCGAGGCTGGAAGCCTGCCGCGCAGGTGCCGCCCAGGCGGTCGCCGGAGCAGCACCTGCCGACATCGTCAGTCCTCGTCGTCGTCGTCGAGGAACTCGTCGAACGCCTCCGAGATGCGGTCGGCCAGGGCCTCGCGGATCTCCAGCGGCTGGAACGTCGCGGCGGCGGCGTTCAGCTGGAAGGTCTCCAGGTCGGTGAGGTCGTAGTCGAACGCCTCGGAGAGGAGCGCGAGCTCCTTCGTCAGGCTCGTGTCGCTCATGGTGCGGTTGTCGACGTTGACCGTGACGGCGAAGTCGAGCTGGTAGAGCAGGTCGAACGGGTGGTCCTCGAGCTCCTCGCCCCAGGCCGCGATGGCGCCGGTCTGCAGGTTCGACTGCGGGCTGAGCTCCAACGGGATCTTGCGGTCGCGGACCCACTCCGCGACGGGACCGAGCGTGGCGTAGAGGGACTCGGCGTCGTCGCGCTCGATGAAGATGTCCTCGGCGATGCGGACACCGTGGCCGAGTCGCAACGCACGGCCGTCGAGCATGGCGCTCCGGATCGACTCGATGCCGTCGGCCTCCCCCGCGTGGACGGTCACCGGGAACAGCTCGGCCGCGAGGTAGTCGAACGCCAGTCGGTGCTTGCTGGCGGGGAAGCCCGCCTCGGCGCCGGCGATGTCGAACCCGACCACGCCGCGCTCGCGATGGCGCACGGCGAGCTCAGCGATCTCGAGGGCGCGGTCGGCGTGCCGCATGGCCGTGATGAGCTGGCCGATCTGGATGTCGGAGCCGGAGTGGGCCGCATCCTTGATGCCGAGCTCGATGCCCTCCTGGACGGCCTCGACGACCGCGTCGAGGCTGAGACCCCGGGTGAGGTGCTGTTCGGGAGCCCAGCGCACCTCGCCGTAGATGACGCCGTCCGCAGCGAGGTCCTGGACGAACTCGCGCGCGATGCGGACGAGCCCCTCCTCGGTCTGCATGACCGCGGTGCTGAGGTCGAAGGTCTTCAGGTACTCGACGAGCGAGCCGGCGTTGCACTGCGTGTAGAACCAGTCGGCCAGGCCGTCGGGGTCCGACACAGGGACGTCGACACCGTTCGCTTCGCCCAGCTCGATGATCGTGGCGGGCCGCACACCGCCGTCGAGGTGGTCGTGGAGCGAGATCTTCGGGAGCGCGCGGAGGTCGACGCCGGAGAGGGGGGATTCGTCTGCAGAGGTCACGGGGTTCACTGTACCGCTCACGCTCACCGCGCGACATGGCCCGTCCTCGCCGGTTCGCCCGTGTGGCTGTCCGGCGCACTCCGCGACGACCACACGGGGCGAGTGAGTAGTGGATCAGGGGCGCCAGCCTCGGCCGCGGAGACGGACGGCGAGTCGATCCAGCAGGTCGGCGCCGTCACGCAGATCGTCATCCGTGACACGCATGATGTGCCATCCAGCAGCTTCGAGGTCGTCGATCCGACGAATGTCGATGCGCCACTGGGCGCGGTTCGTGCGGTGATGGTCGCCCTCGTATTCGAGAGCGAGCTGCTGGGTCGGGAACGCGAGGTCCAGACGCACCCGCCGTCCACCGGGCCGGAGCGTCAACTCGTGATTCGGCGACGGCGACGGGAACGGGTACTCACTCAGCACGATGAGCACTCTGAGCATGGACTCGCGGTGCGATTGGGAACGGTCCGACAGCAGTGGAAGCGCTGCACGGAGGGAGCGGACACCGGCGCGCGTCACGTCGACGGCATCCTCGAGTTCTCGCCCGGTGCACAGCGGGTCCTGGAACCACAACAACCGGTCGCCCACGGCGACGAGCCCCGGGACATCGATCAGATTCGCCAGATCGCACCAGGTGCGAGCGGGGGTCGTCACCGGCAATCCGAAACGCACGGCCTTCTCCGTCTCGGACAGCACCGACCGGTGTCCGATGACTCCTACCCCACGTCTCGCCCTGCCCGGTGGCGGGGTCGTCACGTGCAGCGACGGCGGCAGCGTTCCATCGGGCAACGGTAGCCCCCAGACCGATGCAGCCGTGTGATGGCTGAAGACGGACCCGAGCGGTAGCTTGGGCAGGTACGCTCGCGCCAGCTGAACCGGATCCTCAGCATCGAACCCACTCGCGGCCAGCCGGACTCCGCGAAACGGGGCGGCCAGTTCAGGATTGCGGAGTTGCGCTCGAGTGACTCCGTGCTGCATCGCTGCCGCTGTCGAGAGCGCGCCGGCGGCAGTAGGCGGGAGCGGTTTCCGAAAGCCCATCCCCCGAGTTTCGACGCCGGTCCTGCCCCGCGCTTCACTCCGACCGGCTGATGGGCACGCGCCAGCCGGCGGGGTCGCTGTGGAGCAGGGTCAGCGGGTATCCATTCGCCCCGTGTGGCGGTCCAAGGCAGAATTGGACAACCACACGGGGCGAACGGGCGGCCGTCAGGCCTCGATGCGGGCCCGGACGATGGGGCCGCGCGGGGGCGCGGTGTCCTCGATCGTGTAGGCACCCTCGAGGGCCTCGAGCGCCCGCGGGAAGCGGGCCGCATCGTCGGCGCTCAGCGTGAAGAGGGGCTGTCCGGCCCGGACCTCGTCGCCCGGCTTCGCGCGCAGGTCGATGCCCGCCGCGTGGATGACCGGGTCCTGCTGCCTGGCCCGACCGGCACCGAGGCGCCAGGCCGCGATGCCGAACGGCAGTGCCTCCTGCGTCGCCAGCACGCCGTCGCGCGACGCCGTGACGACGTGGGTCTCCTTGGCCACCGGCAGCGTTGCGTCCGGGTCGCCGTCCTGCGCGCGGATCATGCGCTTCCAGACGTCCATGGCCCGACCGTCCGCGAGGGCGCCCTCGACGTCAGCGTCCGGCTGTCCGGCGAGGGTCAGCATCTCCCGCGCGAGGGCGAGGGTCAACTCGACGACGTCCGCCGGACCGCCACCCGCGAGGACCTCGACGGACTCGCGGACCTCGTTCGCGTTGCCGATCGCGAGGCCGAGCGGGACGTTCATGTCCGTCAACAGCGCGGTCGTGGCCACACCGGCGTCCGTTCCGAGCGCGACCATCGTGCGCGCCAGTTCCTCGGCACGTCCGTAGTCCTGCATGAAGGCGCCGGAGCCGAACTTGACGTCGAGGACGAGCGCCCCGGTGCCTTCGGCGATCTTCTTCGACATGATGCTCGACGCGATGAGCGGGATCGCCTCGACCGTGCCCGTCGTGTCGCGCAGGGCGTACAGACGCTTGTCGGCCGGGGCGAGACCGGAGCCGGCGGCGCAGATGACCGCGCCGACGTCCGCCAGCTGCGCCATCATCTCGTCGTTCGTCAACGCCGCACGCCAGCCGGGGATGCTCTCGAGCTTGTCGAGCGTCCCACCCGTGTGCCCGAGCCCGCGGCCCGACAGCTGCGGCACCGCGACGCCGAAGACGGCGACGAGCGGGGCGAGCGGCAGGGTGATCTTGTCGCCGACGCCGCCGGTCGAGTGCTTGTCCGAGGTCGGCTTGTCGAGCGACGCGAAACTCATCCGCTCACCGCTCGCGATCATCGCCATCGTGAGGTCGCGGATTTCGCGCCGCTCCATGCCGTTCAGCAGGATCGCCATCGCCAGCGCCGACATCTGCTCGTCGGCGACATAGCCACGGGTGAAGGCGTCGATCAGCCAGTCGATCTGCGGCGTCGACAGCTCTCCGCGGTCCCGCTTCGTGCGGATGAGGTCGACGACGTCGAATGCTTCTACGGAACTCATGCGTGGTACTCCTCGAGTTGACGTGGTCCGAAGGCGTCCGGCAGGACCTCGTCGATGGTGCGGATACCGGAGACGGTGTCGAGCAGCATGCCCGCCGTCGAGTGTTCGTACAGCAGCTGTCGGCACCGGCCGCACGGCATGAGGCGTTCGCCCTTGCCGTCGACGCAGGCGAACGCCACGAGGCGTCCTCCGCCAGACATGTGGAGGGCGGAGACGAGCGCGCACTCCGCGCACAGCGTCAGGCCGTAGCTGGCGTTCTCGACGTTGCAGCCGGAGATGATCCGGCCGTCGTCGACGAGAGCAGCCGCGCCGACCGGGAACCGGCTGTAGGGCACGTAGGCGTGACCCATCGCCTCCCGGGCCGCGGTGTGCAGCGCCTCCCAGTCGACGGGTGGCGTGGTCGCCGTGTCGCTCACGGTCAGCCCTTCACGTAGGGCTTGCCGGCGGCTGCCGGTCCGCGGGAGATGCCGACGAGTCCGGCGACCGCGAAGATCGTCACCACGTACGGCAGCATGAGCATGAACGCGCTCGGCACCGGGGAGCCGATGGCACTCAATGCGAACTGCAGGTTCTGCGTGAAGCCGAACAGCAGCGCGGCGAGCGTCGCCTTGAGCGGGTCCCAGCGTCCGAAGATGACCGCCGCGAGCGCGATGTAGCCGGCGCCCGCCGTCATCTCCTTGTTGAACGCACCGACCGAGCCCAGGGTGAAGTACGCCCCACCGAGGCCGACGATCGCGCCCGCGAGCGCGACGTTCCAGAAACGAGTCCGGTTCACGTTGATACCCACGGTGTCAGCCGCCTGCGGGTGCTCACCCACGGCGCGGAGGCGGAGGCCCCAGCGCGTGTAGAACAGGCAGAAGAACACCACGGCCACGGCGATGTACATCAGGTAGATGATGATCGTCTGGCGGAACAGCACGGGTCCGATGAGCGGGATCTCGCTGAGGATCGGGATGTTGATCCGGGGGAACTTCGGCGGGCTGTTGAAGAGCGCCTCGTTCTTCGTGAGCACCTGCGAGTACAGGAAGCTCGTGAGTCCGACGACGAGGACGTTGAGCACGACACCGACGATGACCTGGTCGACGAGGTACTTGATCGAGAAGGCCGCGAGCAGGAAGCTCACGAGTGTGCCGGCGATCATCGCCGCAACGAGCCCGAGGAAGGCGTTCCCCGTCACCGAGGCGACGAAGGCGGACGAGAACGCGCCGGCGAGCAGCTGGCCCTCGATCGCGATGTTCACGACGCCGACCCGCTCGGAGATGACGCCGCCGAGCGCACCGAAGATGAGCGGGACGCTCAGGGCGACGGTACCGAGCAGGAGCCCGGTGATCGGGATCGCCTTGCCCGCGGCGGCCCACGACAGGAACCCGACCATGAACAGCACACCGAACACGGTGATGAGCCAGAGGGGGACCTTCTTGCCCGTCGTGACGAGGTACGCGCTCAGCGCCGTGATGGCGGCCAGGAGGATCGTGACGACGATGCCGGTGACCGTGGACGGGAGCACGACCGTCGGCAGTTGGATGACGTCGCCGTCGCTGGAGAGCCGGAACGTGCTGTTGCCGTCGCGGTGCCAGATGACGAACAACAGGAACGCGATGACGGTGAAGATCCCGAACGCGATCGGGGCCTTCCAGCTCCGGACGACGACCGTCTCGAGGACGATCGGGGCGTCGGGAGCCGGCTGCGGCGTCTGCTTGTCGAGCGTGAATCCACTCATGCGGACACCTCCTTCTTGGCGGAGCGACGCGTTCGGCGCGTCGAGCCGTCGGGCTTCGGCAGGAAGAAGATCGCCCGCACGAGCGGCGGAGCCGCGATGAACAGCACGATGAGTGCCTGGAGGACGAGCACGATGTCGATCGGCACGTTGACGCCCTGGGTGGCCTGCATGGAGTACCCACCGGCCTTGAGCGCACCGAACAGGATGCCGGCGATGAGGATGCCGCCCGGCCGACTGCGTCCGAGGAGCGCGACGGTGATGGCGTCGAAGCCGATGCCGGCGTCGATGCCGTTGTCGAACCCGGAGGTCACCGTACCGAGCACCTGCGAGACGCCGGCGAGACCGATCAGTCCACCGGAGAGCAGCATGGCGTACACGTAGGTGTTCTTCACGTCGATACCCGCGACGCGAGCGGCGTTCGGGTTCTCACCGACCGCCCGGAAGCGGAAGCCGATCGAGGACCGACTGAACAGCCACCACACGAACACGACCGCGAGGATCGCGATGAGGAAGCCGGCGTGCAGGTTGTAGCGGTCACCGAGGAGCTTGGGCAAGACGGCGTTCTCCGCCATCCCCGCGCTCTTCGGCACGTTCGACCCGGGAGCCTGCAACAGCCCCTGCGTGGAGAGCATGAAGGTGATGAGGTAGAACGCGACGTAGTTGAGCATGATCGTGATGATCACCTCGTGCGCGCCGGTGCGGGCCTTGAGGACACCGACGATGCCGCCCCAGAACGCGCCACCGATGATGCCGGCGGCGATCGCGACGAGCAGGTGCACCACGGGCGGGAGGTCGAGCGTGAAGCCGACCCATCCGGCGCAGGCGGCGGCGATGAGCATCTGACCGCGCCCACCGATGTTGAACATGCCGACCCGGAACGCCAGGCCGACACCGAGTCCGGCGAGGATCAGCGGGGTCGCGAAGGTCAGCGTCTCCGTCAGCGGGCGGATGCCGTTCAGGAAGTCGGGGCGCTTGAAGTTGTAGATCGACCCCTGGAAGAGCGCGCCGTACGCACCGGTCGCCGACTGCCAGACCGCCGCGATGGTGTCGCCCGGGCGGGCGAAGAAGTACCCGGCGGCGGTGTGGACCTTCGGATCGGTCAGTGCGATGAGGATCGCACCGACGACCATCGCCAGGACGACGGCGAGGATCGAGATGACGATGCTCGAATTGAGGATCTCGGCGAGCACCTTGTTCGAGCGCGGCTGGGTCGTGTCGGGCTTCGCCTCGCCCGGTGCCACCGGCTGGACCGTTCCGGGCGGGGTGTGGGACGTCTCGCTCATGCTGCTGCTCCTGCCGGGAGTTCGCCGGCCATCATGAGGCCGAGAACCTCTCTGGGGGTCGATGCCGGGACGATCCCGACGATGCCGCCGCGGTACATGACGGCGATGCGGTCGGCGAGCGCGACGACCTCGTCGAGCTCGGTCGACACGACGATGACGGGGATGCCGGCGTCGCGCGTGGCGACGATGCGCTTGTGCACGAACTCGATCGAACCGACGTCGATCCCGCGGGTCGGCTGTGCGGCGACGAACAGCCGCAACTCGCGGCTGAGCTCACGGGCGAGGACGACCTTCTGCTGGTTGCCGCCCGAGAGGGAGCCGGCCGGTGATTCGATGCCCTGTGACCGGACGTCGAACTCCTGCGACTTCTCGCGCGCGAACTCGTCTCGGAATCCGCGCTGGACGTTGCCGCCCTTCACGAAGGGTGCACCCGTCGATCGGTCCAGCATGAGGTTCTCGGCGATGGTGAACTGTTTGACGAGCCCGTCCTCGGATCGGTCCTCCGGCACGAACCCGACGCCGGCGTCGAGCACCTTGCGCGGGGTGGACCCGACGAGTTCGACGCCGTCGAGCTTGATGCTGCCCTTGGTGTGCGGCTGCAGCCCGAGGATCGCCTCGGTGAGCTCGGTCTGCCCGTTGCCCTGGACACCGGCGATGGCGAGCACCTCGCCCTCGCGGACCTCGAAGCTGACGCCGTTGACGACGAGCTGGCCGAGGTGGTCGACGACGGACAGGTCCTGCACGGTGAAGGTGGTGTCGCCGAGGTTCGGCGCCTCCTTGTGGACCGTGAGTTCGACGGGACGCCCGACCATGAGGGACGCCAGCTCGGCGTTCGTCGCGGTGGGCGAGGCCTCGCCGACGACCTTGCCGAGGCGGATGACGGTGATGCGGTCGGCGACTTCGCGGACCTCACGCAACTTGTGGGTGATGAAGACGATGGACGTGCCCTCGTCCTTCAGCTGCTTCATGATCGCCATGAGCTCGTCCGTCTCCTGTGGGGTGAGCACGGCGGTGGGCTCGTCGAAGACGAGGACGTTGGCGTTGCGGGAGAGCGCCTTGACGATCTCGACGCGCTGCTGCACTCCGACCGGGAGGTCGCCGACGATGGCGTCCGGGTCGAGGCTGAAGCCGAACCGCTCGGAGATGTCGATGACGAGCTTGCGGGCCGCTGCGACGTCGAGGCGGCCACCGCCCTTGGTCTGCTCGTGGCCGAGCATGACGTTCTCGGCGACGGTGAAGACGGGGATGAGCATGAAGTGCTGGTGCACCATGCCGATGCCGGCGCCCATGGCGTCGCCAGGGCCCTGGAAGTGCTGGACGACGTCGTCCAGGAGGATCTCGCCCTCGTCGGCCTGATAGAGGCCGTAGAGGACGTTCATGAGGGTGGATTTGCCGGCACCGTTCTCGCCGAGGAGACAGTGGATCTCCCCCGGTTCGACGGTGAGGTCGATGTGGTCGTTGGCGGTGAGTGCACCGAACCGTTTGGTGATGCCGCGGAGCTCGAGCTTCATGGGTCCCAATCTAGTCACGTGTCGGATGTCGGCACAGGCGGTCGGGATCGCCGTCCGGCCGTGCCGCGAACAAAGCGGGGGGAGGTCGCGGATCGCGACCTCCCCCCGGAGTCCCGGGCGAGGGCCCGGGTGAAGAGGGACTACTTGACGGGCGAGGAGACCGAGGTCGCCTTGATGGAACCGTCGATGATGCCAGCCTTGATCGTGTCGAGCTCGTCGGCCAGGGTCGGGGAGACCTTGGACTCGAAGTCGTGGAACGGCGCGAGGCCGACGCCCTCGTTCTCGAGGGTGCCGATGTACGCAGCTGCGTCGAACTTGCCGCCACCGGCCTCGGTCACGGTGTCGGCGACGCCGGCCTTCATGCCCTTGAGGATGGAGGTCAGGAACAGGCCCTTGTTCTCGGAGTTGGTCTCGTACAGGTCGGCGTCGACACCGATCATGGCGATGTCCTTACCGGTCTCCTGGATCTCGGCGATCGCGCTCAGGAAGATCGGGCCACCGACCGGAAGGAGCACGTCGGCGTTCTGGTCGATGAGTGTGCGGGCGAGCTGCTTGGCGGTGTCGTTCGCCTCGAAGCCACCGGTGAAGGAACCGGTCTGAGCGGCGACGTCCCAACCGACGACCTGGACGCTCTTGCCCTTCTGCTCGTTGTAGTACGCGACGCCCTCGGCGAAGCCGTCCATGAAGATCTGGACGGACGGGAAGGGCTGGCCGCCGAAGGTGCCGACGACGCCGGTCTTCGAGTAGTCGGCCGCTGCGTAGCCCGCGAGGAACGCGGCCTGGACGGTGTCGAACAGGATCGGCTTGATGTTCGGGGCGTCGACCTTGCCGTCGAAGTCGTTGTCGGCCGCGTCGTCGATGATCGCGTAGTCGACGTCCGGGTTCGCGAGTGCCGCGTCGACCGTGTCGGCGGAGAGGGCGAAGCCGACACTGACGATGAGCGAGCAGCCCTGGTCGGCCAGGCTCTGCAGGTTCGGCTTGTAGTCGTCGGCCTTGTCGGACTGGACGGTGATGGGCTCGACGCCGAGCTCCTTCGCCGCCTCGGTCAGACCCTCGTAGCCGAGCTGGTTGAACGACTTGTCGGTGAAGCCACCGGCGTCGGAGACCATGCACGGGAGGAAGTCGGATGCGGCACCGGTCGAGTCGCCGTCGCCGGTGCTGGGAGCCGATGCGCAGCCGGCGAGCAGTGCCATGAGACCGACGCCGGCGATTGCGCCCGCAGCGGCCTTCCGAGTTGAGATTGCCAAGGTAGCCTCCAAGATGCAGCCCCGCGGGTCACGGGGCGTATGGGGTTACGTTACCCAATACGACGACTGCCGGACGGACGATCCCGGCTTCGCGACCGAAGCGTTACAGAACGGTGGCACCGGCGTCATGCGCCGGAAACACGCGGATGCGCAGACGCGCATCGCCGGGCCGTGATGCTGCGCACGTGAGCGCGGAGCGACCCCGCCGGCGGTCGCCTTGCGCTCCGGGTAGTTGCGGTTCCCACCTGGGCACCGAGCGCGGCTCGGTGCCCAGGCAGAACCGACCGGGATCCCGGTCAGCGGCGGTCGAGCATCAGGGTGTCGCCGCTCCAGCGCCGACGGAGCCATCGGTCGTGGCTCGCGACGACGACCGCGCCCGGATAGTCGCCGAGGGCGTCCTCGAGCTCCGTCGCAAGCGTGAGCGACAGGTGGTTCGTCGGCTCGTCCAGGAGGAACAGGTGCGGAGGCCGCGCGATGATCAGCGCCAGGGCCAGACGGCGCTGCTGCCCGACGGAGAGCTGGCCGATCGGGCGGTCGAGGTCGCGAAGCCCCAGGAGCCCGAGACCCGCGAGCGGGGTGCGCGCTGCACGGGCCTCGCCGAGCGCCCGGTCGTAGACCTCCCGAGGTGATCGCTCCGCATCCGGGAACGCGACGTCCTGCTCGAGGAGCCCCACGCGGAGCCCCTTCCGTCGGAGGACGGTCCCCGCATCGAGGCGCAGCGACCCGGCGAGCACCGCCAGGAGCGTCGACTTCCCCGAGCCGTTCGCCCCGGTGACCAGCACCCGCGACCGGGGCGCCAGCTGCAGGCGTTCGAGGTGCAGCCGGCCGTCCACGCGGGCGTCGGCGAGGTCGAGCAGCTGCTCCCCCTCGTCGAGGACCGTCGATCCGCTCGGGATCCCTGCGAACGAGAGCTGGCGAGGCGGGCGCCGCACCTGCTCGCGCTCGAGGACCTCGAGTCGGAGCTGCGCGTTCTGCACCCGCCGACTGATCTGCTGCTCGACGCGGTCGCCGCGCATGCCGAAGGCCATGCGGTTGTTGTCGCGGATGCCCCGATCGTGGTTGATCCGCGGGGCCACGTCGTGCACCGCGGACGCGAGCCGTCGCAGCTCGGCCTGCTCCTCCTCGTAACGCGTCGACCACCGGTCGAGTTCCGCTGCCTTCCAGCCGAGGTACTCACTGAACGGCCCGCCGAACTCCACGACGGGTGACGCCTCGCCGACGGGGACCGGGCGGGACGGATCGATGTCGACGAGCCCCGTCGCCACCTCGTCGAGGAAGGCGCGGTCATGGCTCGCGAAGAGCACCGGACCCGGCCACTCCGACAGGTGGCCGCGGAGGAAGGCGACCGCCTCGTCGTCCAGATGGTTGGTCGGCTCGTCGAGCAGCAGTGCGGTCGGTCTCGCGACGAGGAGCGCGGCGAGGGCGAAGCGGGACCGTTGTCCCCCGCTCACCTCACCGAGTCGTCGCGACCGTTCGATCGCGGCGATGCCGAGGCCGTCGACGACCGCGTCCAACCGGGCGTCCGCCGTCCAGACGTCGGCGCGTTCCGCCGCATCGAGCGCGGCGGCGTACCGCTGCTCGGCGGAACCGTCACCGGCGGAACCCGTCTCACCGAGCGCCGCCGCCGACGTCTCGAGCTCCTGCTCGACGGCCCGGACCTCGCCGAGCGCCTGCTCCAGCAACTCGCCGACCGTCGTGTCCTCCGGGAGCTCGAGTTCCTGCATGAGGATGCCGGTGCGCACCGGGCGGACGGCCTCGCCGTCGTCCGGCTCGTCGATCCCGGCGAGGATGCGAAGCAGCGTGGACTTCCCCGCGCCGTTCTCGCCGATCAGGCCGAGACGATCCCCGGCCGACACGACGAGGTCGACGTCGCGCAACACGACGCGGTCGCCGTAGGAGCGGGTGACGCCGTCGGCGCGGAGCTGCTGGATGTCGATGGATCGCCCGAACCTCGAAGCGGTGCGGCGGTGGACTGGTGTTGCGTGGGTCATGGGTGCTCGCATGGAGGCCCCTTTCGAGATGGGGCACGCCGCGTACGGTCGTCGTCCGACACGTCAGGAGTGAGCGCTGGGCTCGAACTCCTGGGCGGACCTGGAAGCGTCTGGCGTACCTCGATGGATTCCCGCCGGGCACATCACGTTCGTGATGGTCTGCCGCAGGCGCGGGAGGTCGATTCGCTCAGTTCTTCACAGTGATCTCAGGCTATCCGTCGGTTGTCGGCCGCCGCAAGCCCTGCACGTCACCGGTCCCGATTAGGCTGGTCGTCATGCGTGCTCCGTCGGTCCCCTCGCCCGCGCGGCGTCGCCGTGCGCATCGATCGACCGCAACCTCGCTGCTCGCCGCGCTCGGTATCGGTGCGCTCGTGGCGCTCGGCGCACTGCCGACCACGCCGGCGACCGCGGCCGCCGCGAGCTCGCAGCTGAGCCGGACGCAAACGACGCCGACGCCCACCCCGAGTCCCTCGCCGACCACGCCCTCGACGGCGAGCCCGAAGCCGACGAAGCCGGCTCCCGGCAAGCCTGCCCAGCCGGCGCCGCCCACGGTCCGCGGCACGGACTTCGACCCGGGCGAGATCATCAGCGACGCGAACTTCTACGACGCGAACGCCATGAGCGAGGCGGACGTCCAGGCGTTCTTCGCCTCCCAGCCCTGTACCCCGAAAGACGGCGTGCCGTGCCTGGCGGACTTCCGTGCCAGCACCGAGTCCGTCTCGGCGGCCGAGCCCGGACACTGCGAGGCCTACCGCGGCGCCGTGAACGAGTCGGCGGCGAGGATCGTCGCGAAGGTCGCCCACGCGTGCGGGATCAACCCCAAGGTGCTGCTCGTCCTCATGCAGAAGGAGCAGTCGCTCATCACCGGGCCGAGCGAGTACGGCTACGCGCGCGCCATGGGTTGGGGCTGCCCCGACACCGGCCCGAACTTCAGCGCGAGCTGCGACGCGGACTACTTCGGGTTCCAGAACCAGGTCTACCGTTCCGCATGGCAGTTCCGGCAGTACACGCTGTACCCGCTCAACGTGCCCGGTGAGTCCTATCAGCGGGCGTATCACCTGGGATCGGTCTACATCCAGTACAGCCCCGACGCGGCCTGCGGCGGTACCCAGGTCGACATCCGCAACCAGGCGACGGCGAACCTCTACCTCTACACGCCGTACCAACCGAACGCCGCTGCCCTCGCGAACGTCTCGGGCACTGGCGACGCCTGCAGTGCCTACGGCAACCGCAACTTCTGGCGGCTCTACACGGAGTGGTTCGGCCCCGCGGTCTGATCGCCCGGTTCGCTCTCCCAAGGATGGGCGAACGAACGGGTCATTCGCCGATGAGCAGCGCGACGCGGTCGTCGAGGTAGGCGTCGAGCGGGGTGAGCCCGAGGTCGTGCCCGGCCCAGCGGAGCATGACCGTGTCGTCGACGAGTCGCAGCGGGCCTGAACCTTCCCGGAGTGACGCCTCGTCCAGCGCGAGCTCGACGACCTCGAAGTTCACGACGTCGCCCTCGGCGAACGGGCCGCGGTGGGCCGCCTGCTGCGCGATCCGACGGTGCTCGACCTCCGAGGAGCGGTGGTTGAACCACTTCGGCTCCACGGCCCGAGTGGATTCGGCGGCGGTGAAGAGGCGACCGTCGGCCGAGAGCAGGACGACCCCGAGGCGCCACGCCCGGCCGATCGGCCGCAGCGCGGGTGCCCGCTTCACGAGCGGGAGTCCGCGGGGTGTGTAGACCTCCGCCAGGGCCTCGTCACGCACGCCTGCGGCTTGGAGACGCGCGCCCGCCTGCAGGAGCAGCTCGCGCAGCGCGGTCACCGTCGGTCGCCGATCAGAGGACGTCGTCGCGACCGGACAGCTTGAGGGCGTCGACGACGCTCTTCACCCGCTGCGCGTTGGCGCTCGTGGTGACGAGCAGAGCGTCCGGGGTGTCGACGACGACGATGTCCTGCACGCCGATGAGGCTGATGACCCGACCGGTCTGGCTGACGACGATGCCGCTGGAGGCGTCCGACAGCACGCGCGCGTTCTCGCCGAGGATGGCGAGGTCGGACTTGCGCCCACCGGAGTTGAGCTTGGCGAGCGAGGCGAAGTCGCCCACGTCGTCCCAGTCGAAGTGCGCCGGCACGACGGCCATGCGACCGGCGGCCGCGGCGGGCTCCGCCACGGAGTAGTCGATCGCGATCTTCTCGAGCGCCGGCCAGACGCGGTCGACGACCGGTCCGCGGGCCGCCGCGTCGTCCCAGACCTCGGCGAGTTCGAGGAGGCCCGCCAGGAGTTCGGGCTTCTGCCGACCGATCTCCTCGAGGAGGACGTCGGCCCGCGAGATGAACATCCCGGCGTTCCAGAGGTGCTCGCCGCTCGAGACGTACCGCTTGGCCGTGGCGAGGTCGGGCTTCTCGACGAAGGAGTCGACCAGCATGACCCCTTCGGCCCCGCGGATGCCGAGGTCGCGGGCGCTCTTGATGTAGCCGAAGCCGATGGCGGGCTCCGTGGGCTGGATGCCGATCGTGACGATGTAGCGCTCCTCGGCGGCAGTGACAGCCTGGGCGACGGCGGCGCGGAACAGGCGGTCGCCGCGGATCACGTGGTCGGCGGCGAACGAGCCGACGATGACGTCGGGTTCGCGACGGACGAGGATCGCTGCGGCGAGCCCGATCGCGGCGGTCGAGTCGCGCGGTTCGCTCTCGAGGACCACGTTGGCGTCGGCGAGGTCGGGCAGCTGCTGTTCGACGGCCGCGCGGTGCGCACGCCCGGTGACGACCATGATGCGCTGGTCGCCGGCGATCGGCGCGAGGCGGTCCCAGGTGGCGCGCAACAGCGTGCTGCCGGAGCCGGTGAGGTCGTGCAGGAACTTGGGTGCGTCGGCTCGCGAGAGCGGCCAGAGACGACTGCCGATGCCGCCGGCCGGGATCACCGCGTAGAAGCGTTCGAGGGGCGTGGTCATCCCCCGAGCGTACCGCCAGGCTCCAGCCTGACGACGACGGCACGGAACCGTCATGTGACGGGATTACGATGAGCGCCAGATCGAGCATGAGAAAGAACGGTACGAGCATGGCTGGACGCAACGTCCTCGGGATCCCGATCCCGTCCTTCGGCAGCAAGCAGGCTCCCCCGGTCCCCGTCGGTCCGCCGGACGCAGCGGACCTCGACGGGCGCAACAGCATCGTCAACGCCTGCATCTACCGACACGGTTCCCGCAGCTCGACGCTCACCTCGCTGGAGGACACCTTCCGCGCGCTCCACGAGACCCCGGACGGCGTCGCGTGGATCGGGCTCTACCGGCCCGACGCCGGCGAGCTCGGCGTCCTGGCGGCGGAGTTCGGCCTCCACCCGCTCGCCGTCGAGGACGCCATCACCGCGCACCAGCGGCCGAAGATCGAGCGGTACGACGACGTCCTGTTCGTCGTCCTCCGGGCCGCCAACTACGTCGACGAGACCGAGACCGTCGAGTTCGGCGAGCTGCACGTCTTCGTCGGCCCGAACTTCGTCATCACCCTCCGGCACGCCGAGTCCCCCGACCTGTCGCACGTGCGGGCGCGGATGGAGCAGGAGCACGAACTCCTCGCCTATGGTCCGCAGGCGATCCTGTACGCCATCATCGACGCCGTCGTCGACGGCTACGGTCCGGTGGTCGCCGGGCTCTCGAACGACATCGACGAGATCGAGGAGCAGGTCTTCGTCGGCGAGTCCCAGGTGTCCCGCCGTATCTACCAACTCTCCCGCGAGGTCATCGCCTTCGAACGGGCGACGCACCCGCTCAGCGACGTGATGCTGTCGCTCGAGCAGGGCAGCGCGAAGTACGGGGTCGCCGACGAACTGCAACGCGGCCTCCGCGACGTCGCCGACCACCTCACGAGCGTCAACCAACGGATCGACGCCTACCGCGAGCTGTTGCGCGACATCCTGACCGTGAACAGCACCCTCGTCGGGCAACGCCAGAACGAGGAGATGGCGAAGATGACCGAGGCGAGCCTCAAACAGGGCGACGAGGTGAAGAAGATCTCCTCCTGGGCCGCCATCCTGTTCGGCCCGAGTCTCATCGCCGGGATCTACGGCATGAACTTCACCCACATGCCGGAGTTGTCGTGGTGGTTCGGCTACCCGATGGCGCTCGCGCTCATGGCCACCACGAGCGTCATCCTCTACAAGGTGTTCAAGCGACGGAACTGGTTGTGAACACCCGGTGTCGCCCGGTCGTCGCGCAGGTGTCCGGCCTCTCTCGACGTCGAGACAGTTAGGCCAGCCTTAGCGGCGGGACGGCGCATCCCACGCCTACACTTGGTCCAGCGCGCCGATTCGACGCATGGCAGGCAACAACCCCCGCACGGCAGAACGATCTGCCGCAGATAGCGACTATCAGGGAGGACCTCGTGACCGCGAGTCTCACGCGAACGTCACCGTTGGAATCCACGACATCCAAACGCCCGGCCGGCACCCTGTACCGGGGCCGTGAGGGCATGTGGTCGTGGGTGCTCCACCGGATCACCGGCGTCGCCATCTTCTTCTTCCTCCTCGTGCACGTCCTCGACACCGCGCTGGTGCGGGTCTCCCCCGAGGCGTACAACGCGGTCATCGGCACGTACAAGAACCCCATCATGGGGCTCGGTGAGGTCGCGCTCGTCGCCGCCATCGCCTACCACGCCTACAACGGCATCCGTATCATCCTCATCGACTTCTGGTCGAAGGGCACCAAGTACCAGCGGCCCATGTTCTGGATCGTCATCGGTCTCTGGGCCGTGACGATGCTGGGCTTCACGCCGCGCCACCTGATCAACGTGTTCAGCGAGATGGGCCACTGATGACGACGATCGCCGCTCCCCGCACCCCTGCTCGTCCCGCGCGCCGCAAGGGCGTCAACTGGGAGAAGTGGGGCTGGATCTACATGCGCGTCTCCGGCGTGATCCTGCTGGTCCTCATCTTCGGCCACCTGTTCGTCAACCTCATGGTCGGCGACGGCATCAAGGCCATCGACTTCGCCTTCGTCGGCGGCAAGCTGTCGAACCCCTTCTGGCAGTGGTGGGACGTCGCCATGCTGTGGCTCGCGCTGATCCACGGCGGAAACGGCATGCGCACCATCGTCAACGACTACGCCACGGGTCGCACGATCCGCGGTGTCCTCAAGGTCGCGATCCTCGCCGCCGTCACCATCCTCATCATCCTCGGGACCCTGGTCGTCTTCACCTTCGACCCGTGCCCCGCCGGCGCACCTGCAGACCTGCTCGCGTCGTTCTGCCCCGCCAACTGAGCAACCGAGACCGAGCAACGGAAACCGTGACTACAGAAACCACCGAGTCCACCGTCATCGACGGCATCCACTACCACCAGTTCGACATCGTGATCGTCGGTGCCGGCGGTGCCGGCATGCGCGCCGCGATCGAGGCCGGCCCCGGAGCGAAGACGGCCGTCATCTCCAAGCTCTACCCGACGCGGTCCCACACGGGAGCGGCGCAGGGCGGCATGGCCGCTGCGCTCGCGAACGTCGAGGAGGACAGCTGGGAGTGGCACACCTTCGACACCATCAAGGGCGGCGACTACCTCGTCGACCAGGATGCTGCGGAGATCCTCGCGAAGGAGGCCATCGACGCGGTCATCGACCTCGAGAACATGGGTCTGCCGTTCAACCGCACCCCCGAGGGCAAGATCGACCAGCGTCGCTTCGGCGGCCACACCCGCGACCACGGCAAGGCGCCGGTCCGCCGCGCCTGCTACGCGGCCGACCGCACGGGCCACATGATCCTGCAGACGCTGTTCCAGAACTGCGTCCGCCTCGGCATCAACTTCTTCAACGAGTACTACGCACTCGACCTGATCATGACGAACGTCGACGGCGTCGACAAGCCGTCCGGTGTGGTCGCGTACGAGCTCTCCACCGGCGAGATCCACGTCTTCCAGGCGAAGGCGGTCATCTTCGCCACCGGTGGCTTCGGCAAGATCTACAAGACGACCTCGAACGCACACACACTCACGGGCGACGGCGTCGGGATCATCTGGCGCAAGGGTCTCCCGCTCGAGGACATGGAGTTCTTCCAGTTCCACCCCACCGGCCTCGCCGGTCTCGGCATCCTCCTCACCGAGGGAGCCCGAGGCGAGGGTGCGATCCTCCGGAACGCGAGCGGTGAACGCTTCATGGAGCGGTACGCCCCGACCATCAAGGACCTCGCCCCGCGAGACATCGTCGCGCGCTGCATGGTCCAGGAGGTCGCGGAAGGCCGCGGTGCCGGGCCGAACAAGGACTACGTCTACCTCGACTGCACCCACCTCGGTGCCGAGGTCCTCGAGACCAAGCTGCCCGACATCACCGAGTTCGCGCGCACCTACCTCGGCGTCGACCCGGTGACGGAGCCCGTCCCGGTCATGCCGACGGCGCACTACGCCATGGGCGGCATCCCGACGAACGTCAAGGCCGAGGTCCTGAGCGACAACAACACCGTCGTGCCCGGCCTGTACGCGGCCGGTGAGTGCGCGTGCGTGTCCGTCCACGGCTCGAACCGACTCGGCACGAACTCGCTCCTCGACATCAACGTGTTCGGCAAGCGCGCCGGCAACAACGCCGTCGAGTACGTCCAGGGCGTCGACTTCACGCCGCTGCCCGAGAACCCCGCCGGCTTCGTCTCCGGCCTCATCGAGCAGATGCGGAACTCCAACGGCACCGAGCGGATCTCCACGATCCGCAAGGAGCTGCAGGAGGAGATGGACCGCAACGCCCAGGTGTTCCGGACCGACGAGTCCCTCGCCGGTGTCACCGCCACCATCCACAACCTGCGCGAGCGGTACCAGAACATCGCCGTCCAGGACAAGGGCAAGCGCTTCAACACGGACCTCCTCGAGGCGATCGAGCTGGGCTTCCTGCTCGACCTCGCCGAGGTCGTCGTCTACTCCGCTCGCAACCGTCAGGAGAGCCGTGGCGGTCACATGCGCGACGACTACCCGAAGCGCGACGACGAGAACTACATGAAGCACACGATGGCGTACCTGTCCGGCGACCCGCACTCGTCCGACGCGGCCGACCACATCCGGCTCGACTGGAAGCCCGTGGTCATCACGCGGTACCAGCCGATGGAGAGGAAGTACTAGCGATGAGCACTGCAACGCTCGAGAACCCGCCGGCAGCAGCACCGGAGGAGATCCAGTCCTTCACGGTCACCCTGATCATCCGTCGATTCGACCCGGACGTGGACGCCGAGCCGCGCTGGGAGGACTTCGACGTCGAGATGTTCCCGACGGACCGCATCCTGGACGCGCTCCACAAGATCAAGTGGGAACAGGACGGGACCCTCACGTTCCGTCGCTCCTGCGCGCACGGCATCTGCGGCTCCGACGCCATGCGGATCAACGGCCGGAACCGCCTCGCCTGCAAGACGCTGATCAAGGACCTCGACATCTCGAAGCCGATCTACGTCGAGGCGATCAAGGGCCTGCCGCTCGAGAAGGACCTCGTCGTCGACATGGACCCCTTCTTCGCGTCGTTCCGCGAGGTGCAGCCGTTCCTCATGCCCGGCAAGCCTGCGGAGAAGAACAAGGAGCGCGTGCAGTCGGTCGCCGAGCGCGCCCGCTTCGACGACACCACGAAGTGCATCCTGTGCGCCGCGTGCACCTCGTCGTGCCCCGTGTTCTGGACCGACGGCCAGTACTTCGGCCCGGCGGCGATCGTGAACGCGCACCGCTTCATCTTCGACTCCCGCGACGACGCCTCGCAGGTCCGCCTGGACATCCTCAACGACCAGGAGGGCGTGTGGCGCTGCCGCACCACCTTCAACTGCACCGAGGCGTGCCCCCGCGGCATCCAGGTCACGCAGGCGATCGCCGAGGTCAAGCAGGCCATGATCTCCGGCAAGGTCTCCTAGCCCACACCCGGTTCATCCGTCCGGCCCAGCGCACTGCGCTGGGCCGGACGTGTTCGTGCAGGGCGACCTGTTCGTCGAGCGACGTCAGGCCAGCGCGGCAGCTCTGGCTTCAGCCGGTGACGCGGCGCTCAGGGCGTCCATGGCCATGGCACGAGCCGCCTCGAGCGTGTAGCGTCGCAACTCGCTCCGGACGTCGCCGAGCGCGGCCGGGGTGACCGAGAGACTCGTCGCCCCGAGGCCGACGAGCACGACCGCGAGGGCCGGGTCCGCTGCCGCCTCCCCGCAGACGCCGATCGAGCGCCCGGAGGCGAGACCGGCGTCGCCGACGAGCTTGACGAGCCGCAGCACGGCGGGGTGCCACGGGTCCTGATACGAGCCGAGCGGCCCGAGGAGACGGTCCGCCGCGAGCGTGTACTGCGTCAGATCGTTGGTGCCGATGCTCACGAAGTCCGCGACCCCGAGGATCTGCGCGGCGAGCAGCGCACTCGACGGCACCTCGATCATCGTCCCGACCGTGCGGAGCCCGAGCCGTTTCGCGAGGGTCACGAACGCCGCGGCCTCGGGGAGGTCGGCGATCATCGGGGCCATCACCCAGAGGTCCGCCTCGTGGGCGTCCTGTGCGAGCGCGAGCGCCGTGAGCTGGTCTCGGAGCACCTCGTCACGTGCGCGGAGCGCCCGGATGCCCCGCACCCCGAGCGCCGGGTTGGCCTCGGCCTCGTCCGGTCGGAGGAAGGCGAGCGGCTTGTCGGCTCCGGCGTCGAACACCCGGACGACGACCCGCTTGCCCGGGAACGCCGCGAGCAACTCGCCGTAGCGGTCAGCCTGTTCGGCGACGCCCGGCGCCTCCGCGCGGTCCAGGAAGAGCAGCTCGGTGCGGAACAGCCCCACCCCCTCGGCGCCGAGGGCCAGGGCACCGGCCGCACCGGTGACGGACCCGAGGTTCGCGAGCAGGGGCACCGGGGTGCCGTCGGCGAGTTCGCCCGGTGAGCGCGGTGAGACCCGCACGCGCTCGGCCGCGGTGGACCTGGCGGACCGCACCTCGCGTTTCGTCGGCGACCCGGTGACGACCCCGGCTCCGGCGTCGACGAGGACGATCTCACCGTCCTCGAACTGCTCGGCTCCTGCGACGCCCACGACGGCGATGAGCGACTGCTCGCGCGCGAGGATGGCCGTGTGCGAGGTCGCCGAGCCGCCACTCGTGACGAGTGCCAGCACCCGCTCGAGATCGAGGAGCGCGGCGTCTGCCGGAGCGAGGTCCGTGGCGACGAGGACGAACGGCTCGTCCGACTCGGGAGGTCCGGGGACAGGTCGGCCCAGTAACCGCGCGATGACCCGTTGCGAGACGTCACCGACGTCGGTCGCGCGCGCCGCCATCGGCTCCCCCAGGTTGAAGAGGACCTGCTGGACCGTCGCCAGGGCCTCGAACACGGCGCGCTCCGCGGAACGCCCCGCCGCGATGCGCGTTGCGACGTCCTCCGCGAGCGCCGGGTCGTCCGCCATGACCGCCTGCGCTTCGAGCACGTCCTGCGCATGTCCGCCGGCTCGTCGAGCCCGGTCCTCGAGGTCGGCCCGCGTCGCGCTGAGCGCCGCGACGGCCCGGGCCTGTTCGAGCGTGACGTCCCCGCCGAACGGGTCGGCGCTCGGTTCGGGCAGCGGTTCCGGCATGCGGAGCACGGGACCGGCGACGACGCCGCGTCCGACGCCGGTGCCGGTGAACGTGCGTTGCCCCTCCGCCTCGCGCATGGTTCGACCCTAGTGCACCGCCTCTCCCCCGGTCCGGCCCGCTTGTAGGCTGGTCCGGTGACCAATCCGCGTGCGCCGAGGAAGGACTCCGCCGACGCGCCGGACGCCGGTACGACCCCCAGGGTGCGGCTCCAACAGACGCCACCGCCACTCGTGTTCCAATGGATCCAGAACAGCGAGAACCCGTTCATCCGACGGCTCGCGCCCCGCGCGGCGAGAGCGGAGCGCGCCACGACGTGGGTCATGCGGCTGAAGCCCTATCGCGTCATCCATCGGTATCTCGCCATGGACGGCAACCTCCTGGCCGCCGGGATCAGCTTCCAGGCCGTCTTCGCCGTGTTCGCCGCGGTCTACGTCGGATTTGCCATCACCGGCATCTGGCTCGGCAACAACGCCGAGGTCTTCCAGGCGCTGGTGGAGATCATCAACCGCGCCGTCCCCGGCCTCATCGGCACCGACGGCGAGGGCATCATCGCCGAGGAGCAGTTGTCGAGCGCCTCGCTGCTCGGCTGGACCGGGGTCATCGCCGCCGTCGGTCTCATCTGGACGGCGATCGGTTGGTTGTACTACACCCGGCAGGCGGTCAGGTCGATCTTCGCGCTCCCGAAGGTCGCCGCGAGCTTCTTCCTGCTGAAGGTCGTCGACCTCGTGCTGGCGCTCGCCTTCGGCGTCCTCCTCCTCGTCTCCGCGACGCTGTCGGTCGCCAGCACCCAGGCACTCAGCTGGCTGCTGTCACTGGTCGGCTTGGAGGGCACCTTCTGGGTGACCGTCGGCAGCCGGGTCGTCGGGCTGGTCGTCGCGGTCGTCGTGAACCTCGTCACCCTCGGCGCCATGTACCGCGTGCTCAGCCGGATCCGGATCCCGTGGCGCAACCTCTTCGGAGGCGCGCTCCTGGGCAGCCTGGTGCTCTCGCTCCTGAGCGTCGCCAGCAGTGCGGTGATCGCCGGGGCCTCCCGGAACCCGTTGCTCGCGACCTTCGCGGTGTTCATCGGTCTCATGCTGTGGTTCAACCTCGTGAGCCGCGTCATCCTCGCCTCCGCCGCGTGGATCGCCGTGGGGCTCGACGACCAGGGCATCAGTGTGCGCACGACGACGCCGGAGGAGCAGGCGGCCGAAGAGCTGGCGGCCAGGAGACTGATCGCCGAGGCGGAACTGCGGGAGGCTCGCGAATCCCTCCGGCGCGCCAAGGGCCCGGCGGTCTGGTTCGCCCGCCGGCGCGTCCGGCACGCCGAGGAGGCCTCGGCCGAGCTCATCCGAGAGCACGGCGAAGCCCCCGAGTCGCCCGCGGCGGACGCGTCGGACCCGCCCCATCGCCGACGCCAGGGCGGACGCCGGGGCCAGGGCGTTGTCGGCCCCCGCGACTAAGCTGGAGGCATGTCTGCACCCCTCCGCATCGCCAGTGTCAACGTCAACGGAGTCCGCGCGGCCTTCCGCAAGGGGATGGGCGACTGGCTCGAAGACCGCGGGGTCGACATCCTCGCCCTGCAGGAGGTCCGCGCTGCGACGAGCGACCTCGAGACGCTCTTCGGACCGGAGTGGAACATCCTGCACGATGCCGCGACCGCCAAGGGGCGTGCCGGCGTCGCGATCGTCAGCCGTCGCTCGGCGGGCATCCACCGGGTCGCCCTCGGAGCCGACGACTTCGACAGCGCGGGCCGTTGGATCGAGGCCGACTTCGACGTCAACGGCACCCTCGTCACGGTCGTGAGCACCTACGTGCACTCCGGCGAGGTCGACACCCCCAAGCAGGTCGAGAAGTTCCGCTTCCTCGAGGCGATGCTCGAGCGGCTGCCGGCACTGCGCGAGCACAACCCGCTGTCCCTCGTCGTCGGCGACCTCAACGTCGGCCACACCGAGCTCGACATCAAGAACTGGAAGGGCAACGTCAAGCGTGCCGGCTTCCTGCCCGCGGAGCGGTCCTACTTCGACCGCTACCTCGGCCCGGCTGGTGAGACGGTCACGGGCGTCGACGGCGTGGCCGGCACCGGCCTCGGCTGGGTCGACATCGGGCGCCAGTCCGCCGGCCAGGTCCCCGGTCCCTACACCTGGTGGTCCCAGCGCGGCCAGGCCTTCGACACCGACACCGGCTGGCGCATCGACTACCAGCTCGCCACCCCCGAGCTCGCGGCCCTCGCGTCGGGCTACACGATCGACCGCGCCGCGGCGTACGACCAGCGATGGTCCGATCACGCCCCCGTCGTCGTCGACTACGCCGTCTGACCCTTCGGCATCACGCCACCCCACCACTCCGTGCCCCGGCTCCGGCCGCTCATCCCTCTGCGAGAACCCACATGACCAAGCCACGCCTGTACTCCGGCATGCAGCCCTCCGCCGACTCGCTCCATCTCGGCAACTACATCGGTGCCCTCCTGCAGTGGAAGCAGATGCAGCAGGAGCACGACGCCTTCTTCAGCATCGTCGACCTGCACGCGATCACGGTGCCGCAGGACCCCGCCGAGCTCCGCGAGAAGACCCGTCGCACGGCCGCCCAGTACATCGCCGCAGGCATCGACCCCTCCGCGTCGACCCTGTACGTCCAGTCGCACGTCCCGGCGCACGCACAGCTCGCCTGGGTGCTCAACACGATCACCGGCATGGGCGAGGCCGCGCGCATGACGCAGTTCAAGGACAAGTCGGCCAAGCACGGGCGCGACGCCTCGTCGGTCGGGCTCTTCGCCTACCCGATCCTCATGGCGGCGGACATCCTGCTCTACCAGACCGACATCGTGCCGGTCGGCGACGACCAGCGGCAGCACATCGAGCTCACGCGCGACCTCGCCGAGCGGTTCAACGCCCGCTTCGGCGACACCTTCGTCGTCCCGAAGGCGCAGATCCAGAAGGACTCCGCGCGCATCTACGACCTCCAGAACCCGACGTCGAAGATGTCGAAGTCCGCCGAGACCCCGGCGGGGATCATCTGGTTGCTCGACGAGCCGAAGGTCACGCAGAAGAAGATCATGCGTGCGGTCACCGACAACGATGGCGTCATCGCCTTCGACGCACAGGAGAAGCCCGGTGTCTCGAACCTGCTGAGCATCTACTCCGCGATCACCGGCTCCCCCATCGAGGCCGTCGTCGGCGAGTTCGAGGGTCGTGGCTACGGCGACCTCAAGAAGGGTCTCGCCGAGGTCGTCGTGGGCGAACTCGAGCCGGTCCGTGCGCGCGCGCTCGAGCTCCTCGACGACCCCGCCGAGCTCGACCGCCTGCTCGCGGTCAACGCCGCGCGCGCAACCGAGGTCGCCGAGCAGACCCTCGCCGAGGTCTACGACCGCGTCGGACTCCTCCGCCGCGCCTGATCCCGCGGTCCGTTCGCAACTCCTGCTCGTCACTGTCCGCAAGCCCGCACACACCGCACTCACCGCGCGGCCCGTGGAGTACCCACGCGGTGAGCAGGAGTTGTGCGTACGTCCCCGATCAGACCGGTGATCGCTGCCGCGACGAGCCCGGGCTCATGCACCACGTGCTGGTAGAGCGGTCGCAACGTCATCAGCCCGCGCGAGGCGGCTCTGAGGTCGCGGGTGCGGTCGGAGACGGCGTGCGACCACCCCTCATGATGGGCTCGACTGTCGACCTCGATCAACAATGACTCAGCCACCAGGAGATCACCGCGTCCACCCTCCGCCAGACGGGGCTGCACTTCGTACGACAGACCGAGGCTGCGGACGATCAAGCGCAGGAGTGTCTCCGGACCTGACTCGGCGCGTCCATCGATCAACGCCATGAGCGCACGAAAGCGTTCGGGCACCAGGGCGAAGACTCGTCGGAGGTCGGGCTCTTCCACCAACCCGAGATGGACCGCGCTGTCGAGCGTCGCGAGTGCCATCCGCGGCGACTGGCACCGGATGGACTGGGCCAGTGCGTCGATGATCGACACGTCGCAGTCGAACGTGCCGCACGGCTGATCAAGCGGTCGCCAGTGGAGAGTGAACTCCCGTCGATCGCTGGTAGCCAGCCGTCGGTCCTCCGCCCGCGGTCCGCGAAGTCGTGAGGCGCTGCGGTCCACATGCACATGGACCCGGGTGGCGTCGAACACGAACACACCACGGGCGGCCAGGGTGGACAGGCACGCTCGCCTCCCCCCGATGCGCACTGCGGCACGGATGTCATCGTGTACTCCGGGGAGCGCGTATCGATCGCGCCGCACGCGAAGGATCGTTCCGTCACGCACCGCCTGGGTGATCTCACGCGGTCGCATACCTTCCTCGAGAAGCGTCGAGCGGGTGAGGATCGTGTGACCAGAAGCTGCACTGTCCATCCATCGAGGTTCGGGGCACCGATCGAGCGGTCGGTCTCACGCGGCTGCGTCGTCGTCGGTCGAGGACTACGGGAGCACTGTGGAGGAGGGTCACGGTCAGGGCGTCACCGTCGCGCGCGGTTCACAACTCCTGCTGGCCACTGGCCAACGCTCAGGATCGACCCCAGCGAGGCGCCACAGCAGCGACGAGCAGGAGTTATGCGCATGTGGGACACCCGTCTCGACGAGATGGGGGTCGGAGCGAGTCTCGCGGGAGGCGCCGAGTCCGCGCAGAACTCCTGCGCCTGACAGGCCCGGACGGCGCGGGCAGGCGGAATGGCGCGGTTGCTCCCGAGTCGGTCCTCAAGCTGCAGGAGTTGTGCGCAGGTGCACCCTGCGGGGAGCGGCACGAGGAGGAACGACAGAACGGCCCGCCCTCCGCGAGGAGGACGGGCCGTTCCGGTCGGTCGGGACTACTGCACGTCGTCGTCGACCCAGTCGAAGGTCTTCGTGACGGCCTTCTTCCAGTTGCGGTAGAGGCGGTCGCGCTCTGCGGAGTCCATGTTGGGCTCCCAGCGCTTGTCCTCCTGCCAGTTCTTCGCGAGGTCGTCGAGGTCGGACCAGAAGCCGACGGCGAGACCGGCCGCGTAGGCAGCGCCGAGCGCCGTGGTCTCCGCGACGACCGGTCGGATGACCGGCACACCGAGGATGTCGGCCTGGAACTGCATGAGCGTGTCGTTAGCGGTCATGCCGCCGTCGACCTTGAGCTCCGTCAGCGGGACACCCGAGTCGGCGTTGACGGCGTCGATGACCTCGGCCGTCTGGAACGCGGTCGACTCGAGGGCGGCCCGGGCGATGTGGCCCTTGTTGACGTACCGGGTGAGCCCGACGAGCGCACCGCGGGCGTCCGGACGCCAGTACGGCGCGAACAGCCCGGAGAACGCCGGCACGAAGTACGCCCCACCGTTGTCCTCGACGGTCTTGGCGAGCGCCTCGACCTCGGGAGCGGAGGAGAACATGCCGAGGTTGTCGCGCAGCCACTGGACGAGCGAACCGGTCACGGCGATCGAACCCTCGAGCGCGTAGTGCGGCTTCGCGTCGCCGAGCTTGTAGCCGAGCGTCGTCAGCAGACCGTTCTCGGAGTGGACGATCTCCTCACCGGTGTTGAAGATGATGAAGTTACCGGTGCCGTAGGTGTTCTTGGCCTCGCCCTGCTGGAACGCCGCCTGCCCGAAGGTCGCCGCCTGCTGGTCGCCGAGGATGCCGGCGATCGGCGTCTCGCGGAGGAGGCTGTCGTCGGACGCGTGGCCGTAGATCTCGGAGGAGCTCTTGATCTCCGGGAGCATCGACTTCGGGACGCCGAACGCCTTGAGGATCTCGTCGTCCCACTGCAGGGTCTCGAGGTCCATGAAGAGCGTGCGCGAGGCGTTGGTGACGTCGGTGACGTGCACGCCGCCGTTGACACCACCGGTGAGGTTCCAGATGACCCAGCTGTCGGTCGTACCGAAGAGGAGGTCGCCCGCCTCGGCCTTCTCGCGAGCACCCTCGACGTTCTCGAGGATCCAGACGATCTTCGTGCCGGAGAAGTAGGTCGCCAGCGGCAGGCCGACGGTCTTCTTGAAGCGCTCGACGCCGCCGTCCGCAGCGAGGCGGTTCACGATGTCCTGGGTGCGCGTGTCCTGCCAGACGATCGCGTTGTAGACGGGCTGACCGGTGGTCTTGTCCCAGACGACGGCGGTCTCGCGCTGGTTCGTGATGCCGATGGCCGCGATGGCGTGCCGGGTGATGTTGGCCTTGCTGAGCGCCTGGCCGATGACCTCGCGGGTGTTGTTCCAGATCTGGTTCGGGTTGTGCTCGACCCAGCCGGCCTTCGGGAAGATCTGCTCGTGCTCGAGCTGGCCCGTCGAGACGATCGATCCGCTCTTGTCGAAGACGATGGCCCGGGAACTCGTCGTCCCCTGGTCGATTGCGATGACGTAGTCCGCCATTGGATACTCCTTCGTTGCGTGCGTTGCGAGGTGAGGCACCGGAACCGGTACCCCTGGGTGCCGCGGCGGTGATCGTGTCCGGTCACCGCCGCAGCGTCAGGTCAGACGGCCGGGAGCAGCACCATCGAGGCGAGGGCCGCGAGGACACCACCGAGCAGGGGGCCGACGACCGGCACCCAGGCGTAGGACCAGTCGCTCTTGCCCTTGCCCTTGATGGGGAGGAGGGCGTGGGCGATGCGCGGACCGAGGTCACGTGCCGGGTTGATCGCGTAGCCGGTCGGGCCACCGAGGGAGGCACCGATACCGACGACGAGCAGGGCGACGGGAAGGGCGCCCAGGGCTGCGAGTCCCCCGGGGACGCCCTCGATGACCACCGCGTCGGGGCCGGTCTTGCCGAAGGACATCACGACGAAGACGAGGACGAAGGTCGCGATGACCTCGGTCACGAGGTTCCAGCCGTAGCTGCGGATCTCCGGACCGGTCGAGAAGACACCGAGCTTCTTGCCCGGGTCCTCCTCCTGGTCGAAGTGCTGCTTGAAGGCGAAGTACGTCAGCACGGCACCGATGAAGGCACCGACCATCTGCGCCGCCCAGTAGACGAGCGCCGTACCGAAGTCGATCGACCCCGTGGTGAGGAAGCCGATCGTGACGGCGGGGTTCAGGTGTCCGCCGGAGGCGTAGGACACCGTGACACCGGCGAAGACCGCGAGGCCCCAACCGAAGTTGATGAGCAGCCAGCCGCCACCGAGGCCCTTGGATTTCGTGAGGATCGCCGTGGCGACCACACCGGTACCGAGGAGGACGAGCATCGCCGTCCCCACGGTCTCGGAGAGGAAGATGGTTCCGAGGTTCATGTCTTCATTGACCTTTCATAGGTGTGGCCGTGTGGGGGCCGACGCCGAAGCGCGAGCCCCCGCTGGGCGAGGTTGCACTGACCAGTTGCTTGTAAGGTAGCCAGCTCATGTTGCACAGGACAAGGGCCTTGCCTGCACATTCGTGCATTATGAGAACGCCGGGGCCTCCTTGGCGGCGTCGACCCGGAGGTCGACCTGGTGGGCGTCGCGCAGGCGGTCGAGCGCTGCGGTGATCTGCGCGGTCCGCTCGGCGTCGTCCCACCCGAGGACACCGCCGACGACGCGGGCGATCTCGTCGACGAGGTCGGCGGTCAGCGATCCGGTGAAGGCGAGGCTCGTGCGGCGGTGCAGCACGTCGGAGAGGTGCACGACCTGCTCCTGCTCGACGAGGTACTCCAGCTCCTGCACGCTGTAGTCGGCAGCGCCCTGCAAGCGGTCGTCGCCGTGCTCCGACAGGTGCTCGAGGAGTGCGGCGGCCTTCGTGCCGTACCGGCCCAGCAGCTGCTCGGCACGCTTGGCACCGGTGCCGTCCTCGTGCGCGGCGACCCAGGTGCGCGTCGCCGAGTCGGTGCGCGGGAAGCCGGCGCCGCCGCCGATCGCGAGGCCGAGGGTCTCCACGGGGCGCGGGGCCCCGATGGTGTTGAGCACGTCCGTGCTGAGGTGCTCGGCGAGGGCCCGGAAGGTGGTCCACTTGCCACCGACGAGGCTGAAGACGGTGGTGGACGGACGTGCAGCGGCGGCCCGGCGCTCGATCCGGTAGTCGCGCGACACGAAGCCGGGGGCCTCGTCGTCGTGCTTCGGGAGCGGGCGGATGCCGGAGAACCGGTAGACGATCTGCTCGCGCGAGGTCGCGATGGTCGGGAAGACGTGCTTCACGAGGTCGAAGAAGTAGTCGACCTCCTCCTCGGTGCAGACGCTCGGGGTGCTCGGGTCGGCGTCGATGTCGGTCGTGCCGACCATGACCTTGCCCTTGAGCGGGTAGATGAGGACGATGCGGCCGTCCTCGTGCTCGAAGAAGATCTCGCGCCCCTTGGTGGCCGCGTAGAGCTCCGGGTTGTCGAGGACGATGTGCGAGCCCTTCGTGCCGCCCATGTAGGTCGTCGGCTCGCCGAGGCCGGCGTTCGTGAGGTCGGTCCAGGGGCCGGAGGTGTTGACCACGACGTCGCTCGTCACGGTGAAGGTCTGGCCGGTGACGGTGTCGCGGAGCTCGACGCCGTCGGCTCCCATGCCGACCGCCTCGACGTAGTTGACGGCGCGGGCGTGCGGGCCGGCGGCGAGGCCGTCCATGAGGACGTCGAGTGCGAGACGCTCCGGGTCGTGCATGGAGGCGTCGTAGTAGGTCGCCGTGTACTTGAGGCCCGGGTTCATCTTCGGCAGGTCGGCGAGGGACTTCTTCCGGCCGTGGAAGCGGTGACGCGGCACGCTGCCACCGTCGCGGGAGAAGGAGTCGTACGCGGTGAGGCCGACCTTGATGAGCAGCGCACCACGCTCCTGCGGCTTGCCCTGCTTGTGGGTGAGGAAGCGCAGCGGTGCGGAGAGGATGCCGGAGAAGGTCGAGAAGATCGGGACCGTGGTCTCGAGCGGCTTCACGTAGTGCGGGGCGATCTTGATGAGCCCGTTGCGCTCCTGCACCGACTCCTGGACGAGACGGAACTCGCCGTTCTCGAGGTACCGGATGCCGCCGTGGATCATGTGGCTCGACGCGGCGGAGGCGCCGGAGGCCCAGTCGTTGCGTTCCACGAGCGTGACGTCGACGCCCTGGAGCGCGAGGTCGCGGAAGGTCGCGATGCCGTTGATGCCGCCGCCGATGATGAGCACCGACGCCTGCGGGCGGTCGATGACGGACTGGACGGTGGAACGGGGAGCTGACGACTTGAGGGACATGAGATGCCTCGCTTCTTCGCGGTTGGTACGCGACGCTGCCGGGATTGCGCGCCGCTGAATGATGTGACTGAATACATCGTGACACCCGCTGCAACTCTGAACAGCCCTAGTGAACAAACGTGCAAGGAGACCCGATGTCGCTCGCAGACGCGCTCAGCCAGCCGGACCGGACGGCCGAGGCGCTCCGTGCCGCACAGCTGTATTACGTGCAGGACCTCACCATGGAGGCCATCGCCCAAGAGCTCCACACCTCCCGGTCGTCGGTCTCCCGCCTGCTCGGATATGCGCGGGAAAGCGGGCTCGTCGACATCCAGGTGCGCTCCCCGCACGACATGCCGTCGCGGCTCGAGGCGGAGTTCCGCGACCGCTTCGGCGTGACCGCCCACATCGTCCCGGTCCCCGACCACACGAGCGACATCGACCGCCTGGAGCGGGTCGCCCTCTCGGCTGCACGTTTTCTCGGCTCGGTGTTCGACTCGAACATGACGCTCGGCCTGGCATGGGGCTCGACCGTGAGTGCGGTGGCGAGGCACCTCACCCCCAAGCGGACCCACAACTCGCAGATCGTCCAGCTGAACGGTGCGGCCAACACGCGCACCTCGGGCATCCTCTACGCGAGTGAGATCCTGCATCGGTACGCGGACGCCTACGGGGCCTACGCGCAGCAGTTCGCGGTGCCCGCCTTCTTCGACGACCCGTCGACCAAGCTGGCCCTCTGGCGGGAACGCAGCATCCGACGCGTGCTCGAGATCCAACGCCGCATGGACGTCGCGCTGTTCGGTCTCGGCTCGCAGCTCTCGGGGGTGCCCAGCCACGTCTACGTCGGCGGCTACCTCGACGACAGCGACTTCGAGGCGCTCGCGAGCGCCGGCGCGGTCGGGGACGTCGCGACCGTGTTCTTCCGCGCCGACGGTTCCTGGCGCGACATCCCCTTCAACAATCGTGCGTCCGGGCCCGACCTCGACGTGCTGCGCGGCGTCTCCCGTCGGATCTGCGTGGTCGCCGGAGCCGCCAAGGTGCCCCCGCTCCTCGGGGCGTTGGCGGGCGGGCTCATCTCCGACCTCGTGGTCGACGAGGGAACGGCCCGCGCGGCGATCGACCAGCACGACGCCCAGCGCTGACCCCGGCCGCATCAGGCGCCGCAACCGGGCGTCATCCGAACCGGGAATAGGGCACCCACTCAGCCCGTTGACCTAGAATCGACAACACGTAACGTGCTCCGGGGTCGGTGAGAGTCCGAACCGGCGGTGATAGTCCGCGACCCGTGTCTCGCGCAAGCGAGGCCCGGTTGACCTGGTGGAACTCCAGGACCGACGGTTATGAACGCGTCTGCTCGCAGGCGGCGTTCGAGTCCGGATGGAAGGAAGCACGGGTGTCGGCCGATGGTCGACGCCGGCGAGCACCTGCCCGCGACCCCGGAACTCGTGTCAGTACCGACCGAGATGACGGACAGATGAGCGCAGGAACCGAGGCACCGCAGGCGAGTGTCCGCGAGGAGCAGGCTATGCTGCGCGCGCTCGAACTCGCCGCCAACGGCCCCGCCCGCGGGGTCAACCCCCGCGTCGGCTGCGTCATCCTCGACGCTGACGGCACCGTGATCGCCGAGGGCTGGCACCGTGGAGCCGGCACCCCGCATGCGGAGGTCGACGCCCTGTCCCGCCTCGCTCCCGGAGCGGCCCGCGGCGCGACGGCCGTCGTCACCCTGGAACCCTGCAACCACACGGGCCGGACCGGACCGTGTGCCGTCGCCCTCCTCGAGGCCGGTGTCGAGCGCGTCGTATTCGCCGTGGACGACCCCGGCCACCACTCCGGAGGTGGAGCCGAACGACTCCGCGACGGCGGCGTCACCGTCGTCGGCGGTGTGCTCGCCGGACCGGCGGAGGACCTCCTCGGTGACTGGCTCACCACCGCCCGCCTCGGCCGTCCGCTCGTCACGGTGAAGTGGGCCTCGAGTCTCGACGGGCGGATCGCCGCGAGCGACGGCACGAGCCGCTGGATCACCGGCGACGCCGCGCGCGACGACGTCCACCGTCGACGGGCCGCCCACGATGCGATCCTCGTCGGCACGGGGACGGTCCTCGCCGACGATCCGAGCCTCACCGCTCGCGACGACCGCGGCGACCTCCTGCCCGAGCAGCCATTGCCCGTCGTCATGGGCGGTCGCCAGATCCCCCTGGACGCCGCCGTCCACCGCCACCCCCGGCCGGTCGTCGTCCACCACGGGCATGATCCGGCTGCGCTGTTAGCCGAGCTCCGCGCCGCGGGCGTCCGGAGCGTCTTCATCGAGGGCGGCCCGACCATCGCCACGGCGTTCCTCCGCGCAGGACTCGCCGACACGGTCCTCACCTACCTCGCCCCGGTGCTCCTCGGCGGCCCTCGCCTCGCGATCGGCGACCTCGGTGTCGACTCCATCGGCGAAGCGATCCGCCTCACCACCGTCGGCGTCGAACCACTCGGCGACGACCTCCTCGTCATCACGACACCCGACCGCAGCGCCTCCGCCTCGGCCGCCCGCCACCTCACCGCCTGACCCCCAGAGAACGGACCACCCATGTTCACGGGCATCATCGAAGAACTCGGCACGATCGTCGCCATCGACCACGGCGAGGACTCGGCACGTTTCACCGTCCGCGGCCCGCTCGCCCTCGAGGGCACCAGGCACGGGGACTCCATCGCCGTGAGCGGTGTCTGCCTCACCGTCGTCGAGCAGACCGGCGAGACGTTCACGGCCGACGTCATGGCCCAGACCCTCGCGATGAGCTCCCTCGACGGCGTCACGGTCGGATCTCCGGTCAACCTCGAACGCGCGGCCCGCGTCGGCGACCGCCTCGGTGGCCACATCGTCCAAGGTCACGTCGACGGCACCGGCACCGTCCTGGCCACGGTGCCCGGCGAGGCCTGGCGCGTCGTGCGCGTCTCGATCCCCGCGGCACTCGCGCCGCTCGTCGTCGACAAGGGATCCATCACCGTCGACGGCGTCTCGCTCACCGTCAGCGCCATCAGCGCACCGGACGCACCGGAAGCCTGGTTCGAGGTGTCCCTCATCCCCGAGACGCTGGCCGCGACGACGCTCGGTGAGCGGGTCCCCGGCGATCGTGTGAACCTCGAGACCGACATCCTCGCCCGGCACGTCGAGCGCATGCTCGCATTCAGCCGTCTCGAGTCGGCATTCCCCAGCAGCATCGGCCAGGATCCGCAGTCCGCGGACCCGGTCGGCACCACCGCCACCGGAAGGGGCAACGCATGAGCATCGCCAGCATCCCGGAGGCCCTCGCGGCACTCCGCCAGGGCCGACCGGTCATCGTGGCCGACGACGAAGGGCGAGAGAACGAGGGCGACGTGATCCTCGCCGCGGAGTCCGCCACCCAGGAGTGGATCGCGTGGACGGTCCGACACTCCTCCGGATTCATCTGTGCACCGATGACGAACGAGATCGCCGACCGCCTGGCCCTCCCGCCGATGGTCGCGCTCAACGAGGACCCCAGAGGCACCGCGTACACCGTCACGGTCGACGCGGCCGACCGGCTCAGCACCGGCATCAGCGCCGCCGACCGCGCCCACACCCTGCGCGTGCTCGCCGACCCGGCGTCCGTGCCCGCCAGCCTGTCGCGCCCCGGACACATCGTCCCGTTGCGAGCCGTCGACGGCGGGGTGCGTGAGCGCGACGGCCACACGGAGGCGGCCGTCGACCTCATGAAGCTCGCGGGGCTCGTCCCCGTCGGGGCGATCTCCGAGATCGTCGCCGACGACGGCGAGATGATGCGTCTGCCCGGACTCATCGCCCTCGGGGAGCGGGAGGGCGTGCTCGTCACGACGATCGCCGCACTCATCGCCTTCCTCGAGGAGAACCCCGACGCGGCCGCCGTCTGCGCCGAGGAACGTGCCGCCCAGGCGGCCATCCCCGAGTCGTCGAACGTGTCGTTCGAGGTGGAGACGACGGTCCCGACGACGCACGGCTCGTTCCGGTTGCGTGCCTACCGCGACCGCAGGACCGGTGCCGACCACGTCGCGATCATCGCCGGCGACCCGCAGGCCACCGGTGCGCTCGTGCGCGTCCACTCGGAGTGTCTCACCGGCGAGGCGTTCGGCTCGCTCAAGTGCGAGTGCGGTCCGCAGCTCGACAGCGCCCTGGACACCATCCAGCGCCATGGCGGTGTGGTCGTCTACCTGCGCGGGCACGAAGGGCGCGGCATCGGGCTCGTCAACAAGCTGCGCGCCTACCGGTTGCAGGAGGACGGTCTCGACACCCTCGACGCCAACCTCGCGCTCGGGTTGCCGGCCGACGCCCGCGACTACACGGCGGCGAGCGCGATCCTGACCGACCTCGGCATCACCTCCGTACGCCTGCTCTCGAACAACCCGGAGAAGGAGCGACAGCTCACGAACCACGGCATCGCCGTGAGCGAGCGCGTCCCGCTGGTGGTCGGCGTCGGCCTGTTCAACGAGGGCTACCTCGAGACGAAGCGCGACCGCATGGGCCACAGCATCGGGTTCGAGCTCGCACCGGAACCGCACCCCCACCAGTAGTCCACCGCCGCCCTCGATTCCCTCGAGGAGCGAGCACCACCAACCCCTCGATGCACTCGGGGGACGAAGACAGGAGACCGCATGAGCGGCGAAGGATCCCCCACCATCAGCGTCGACGGCACCGGCCTCGACATCGTCGTCATCGCCGGCACCTGGCACGAGACCATCACCGACGGTCTCATCGCCGGAGCCGTCAAGGCCCTCGATGCGAGCGGCGCCAACCACCGCCTCGTGCGGGTCCCCGGGAGCTTCGAACTCCCGGTCGTGGCCAAGGCCGCCCTCGAGGCCGGGGCCGACGCGGTCGTCGCGCTGGGCGTCATCATCCGTGGCGGCACGCCGCACTTCGAGTACGTCTCCGACGCCGCGACGAGTGGCCTCACGCAGGTCAGCATCCAGACGGGCAAGCCCGTCGGCTTCGGCGTCCTCACCCTCGACGACGAGAAGCAGGGGCTCGACCGCGCAGGGCTGCCCGGGTCGAAGGAGGACAAGGGGGCGGAGGCCGCCGATGCCGCCGTCGCGACCGCGGTCGTCCTCCGCGAGCTGCGCGGCTGACCCGAGCGCGGGCGCATCACGCGGCATTCCCGTATCGGCATACGCCCGTCCGGGCAACCGAATACCGGAATGCCGTACTTCGGCGTACAGTGTCATGGTCCTGCCACAAGCGGGCGAACCTCTGATCCTGCCGTCGTCGGCGGGCGTGCGCGACCGGTGCTGATGCTTCGACGGCGTCCATTCCCGAACCGAAACGCGCACGCATGTCTCTCGAAGCAACCCCAGTCACCAAGGCCCCGGTCAATCCGCGCTCTCGTGTCGTCCTCGCCAGCCTCATCGGCACGACGATCGAGTTCTACGACTTTTACGTCTACGCGACGGCCGCCGTCCTCGTCTTCCCGCACCTCTTCTTCCCGAGTGAGGACCCGACCGCGGGTCTCCTCGCCTCCTTCGCCGTGTTCGGCGCCGCGATGGTGGCCCGACCCGTCGGTGCCGTCATCTTCGGGCACCTCGGCGACAAGCGCGGTCGGAAGGCGACCCTCGTCGGCGCCCTCCTCACCATGGGGATCGCGACCTTCCTCATCGGCCTGCTGCCGACCTACCAGCTCGTCGGCTGGGTCGCCCCGCTGCTCCTCGTGATCCTCCGCATCGGTCAGGGCTTCGCGCTCGGCGGCGAATGGTCGGGAGCCGCCCTCGTGGCGACGGAGAACGCGCCGACCGGCAAGCGTGCCCTGTTCGGCACGTTCCCGCAGCTCGGTGCGCCGATCGGCTTCATCATCGCCAACGGACTCTTCCTGATCATCGCGGCGATCCTGCCGAGCGACGACCCGTCCATGCCGTCGGAGGCGTTCCTCGAGTGGGGCTGGCGCATCCCGTTCCTCTTCTCCGTCGTCATGGTCATCGTGGGGCTCTGGGTCCGACTCCGTCTCGTCGAGAGCAACGCCTTCACGAACGCGAAGGAGCAGGGCAAGGTGCAGCGGTCGCCGCTCGCGAGCGTCATCAAGCTGCACTGGCGCAAGCTGCTCCTCGGCACCTTCTTCATGCTCGCCACCTACGTCCTCTTCTACCTGATGACGACGTTCTCGCTGAGCTACGGCCGTGCGCCGCTCGACGCCCCGGTCGCGGGGCTCGGCTACAGCTACACGACCTTCGTGCTCATGCTCATCGCCGGCGTGGTCTTCTTCGGGATCTTCACGCTCGTGTCCGGCCCCTTCGCCGACAAGTACGGACGCCGCAAGACGCTCATCGTCGTGACGAGCGCGATCCTCGTCTTCGGGCTCGTCTGGGTCCCGCTGCTCGACGCCGGGTTCACCGGGGTCATGATCTGGCTCATCATCGGATTCAGCCTCATGGGGTTCACCTTCGGACCGATGGGCGCCCTGCTGCCCGAACTGTTCCCCACGAACGTGCGGTACACCGGGTCGGGGATCTCCTACAACGTGTCGTCGATCCTCGGCGCGGCGGTCGCACCGTTCATCGCCGTCGCACTCTGGAGTGCCGGCGGCGGCAGCCCGTTCTGGGTCGGCGTCTACCTCTCGGCGATGGCCCTGATCACGCTCGTCGCCCTCATCGTCTCCAAGGAGACCAAGGACGTCGACATCGACGCCTGATCGAGGCGATCACCGAGGGCCGGTGCGTGGAGGACACCTCCGCGCGCCGGCCCTCGGTACGTGGGCACTCGGTGCGTCGGCTTCGGGCTCGGCGCGTGCGACCGTCGCCTAGAGTTGAACCACGGTGCGCCGTCGCCATGGACGTCTCGGAGCCGCGCACCGCACCTCGGAGGAAGAGCACCATGAGCACCCCAGCGCGCCCGGCACGCAGCCGAAACCCGTTCAGCCGACCGAAGGACGACGGTCCCCGCGCGAGCCTCAAGCAGCTCATGCCGTACATCTTCGAGCACCGCTCGATCCTCATCGTCGTCATCATCCTGAGCGTCATCGGAGCGGCCGCGTCGCTCGCCCAGCCGCTCATCGTCAGCCAGGTGATCGGGGTCGTCGAAGCGGGCCGGTCGCTCGGCAACCTGGCGTGGCTCCTCGTCGGGCTCGTCGTGGTCTCCGGCGTCATCAGCGGGTACCAGCACTACCTCCTGCAGCGCGCCGGCACCGGGGTCGTCTACTCCTCCCGACGCCAGCTGATCGCGCGCATCTTCCGGCTGCCGATCAGCCAGTTCGACACGCGCCGCACCGGCGACCTCGTCTCGCGGGTCGGCAGCGACACGACCATGCTCTACGCCGTCCTGACGCAGGGCTTCGTGGACGCCGTCGGCGGCGCCATCACCTTCCTCGGCGCGCTCATCGCCATGGCGATCATCGACCCCGTCCTGCTGGGTCTCACCCTCCTCGTCGTCATCGTCTCGGTCGTCGTGGTCGTCGCCCTGAGCGGACGCATCCGCGTCGCCAGCCGCGAGCAGCAGACCAAGGTGGGCGAGCTCGCCGCCGCGGTCGAGCGCGCCATCAGCTCCATCCGCACCATCCGGGCGTCCAACGCGACCGACCGCGAGATCGACGCGGTTGACGGCGTGGCCAAGGAGGTCTACGGCGTCGGCGTGCGGATCGCGAAGATCTCCTCGCTGGTCGTCCCGGTCGCCGGCATCGCCATGCAGACCTCGTTCCTGGTCGTCCTCGGCGTCGGTGGGTTCCGCGTCGCGTCCGGGGCCATCACCATCGCGAGTCTCGTCGCGTTCATCCTCTTCCTGTTCATGATGATCATGCCGCTCGGCCAGGCCTTCGGCGCGATCACGAGCGTCAACCAGGCGCTCGGAGCGCTCGGCCGGATCCAGGAGATCCTCGACCTGCCCGACGAGGGCGACGACGACGCAGCCATCGCCGCGCGGGTCGGACGTCCCGGGACCGCCTCGGCGTCCGCTCCGGCGATCGAGTTCGACGGCGTCGAGTTCGCCTACCCGGACGCGGCGGTCATCGAGCGCGAACGGGCCGCAGCGGAGGCGCTCGCGACCGAGGCCCTGAGTGAGGGCACCAGCGCGCCGGAAGTCGTCGCCGCCGATGCCGCCCGACTCACCGAGGCGCAGTCCGCGCTCGGTCGTCAGGTCCTCCGTGGGGTGTCCTTCGCCGCGATGCAGGGCAGACGTACGGCGCTCGTCGGGCCGTCCGGCGCCGGCAAGAGCACCATCCTCGGGCTCATCGAACGCTTCTACGACCCGACGGCCGGTGCCATCCGCCTGGGCGGCGTGGACATCCGCACGATCCCCCGCGCCGACCTCCGGGACCAGATCGGATATGTGGAACAGGACGCCCCGGTCCTCGCCGGCACGCTGCGCGACAACCTGCTGCTGTCGTCACCGGATGCGAGTGACGCCGACTGCGAGCGCGTGCTGCACGCGGTCAACCTCGGTGGGGTCCTCGATCGCAACCCGCTCGGTCTCGCCGCCCCGGTCGGCGAGGACGGCATCATGTTGTCGGGTGGCGAGCGGCAACGCCTCGCCATCGCGCGCGCCATCCTCGCGGCTCCCCCGATCCTGTTGTTGGACGAGTCGACCTCGAGCCTCGACGGGGTCAACGAGCAGATGATGCGCGAGGCCATCGACGCGGTCGCGACGGGACGCACACTCATCGTCATCGCGCACCGGCTCTCGACCGTCGTCGACAGCGATCAGATCGTCGTCCTCGAGGAGGGTCGGGTGGTCGGCGTCGGCACCCACAGCGACCTCGTGACCGAGGTCCCGCTCTACCGCGAACTCGCCAAGCACCAGCTCCTCGTGTGACCCCGGTTCATTCGCCCATTTTTGGGCGAACGGGTGCTCAGTCGCCCAAAGATGGGCGAATGAATGGAGTCACGGGCGCCATCCTGCCGCGATGAGGCGCTCGCGCGCTCGGTCGATCGCGACGGCGGCACCCGCCTGCAGGTGATGTGCGAGGAAGCGGTCATGGGACCAGCCGAGTCTGGTGACGGCATGGATCCGGTCGACGTCCTTCGCGAACTGACCCGGGTCGGTGGCGTGCTGGCGCCCGTCGTACTCGAACGCTGCACGATACGCCGGGTAGGCGAGGTCGAGACGTGCGATGAATCGCCCCCGGCGATCGCGGAGTTCGTGGTTGAGCACCGGCTCCGGGAGGCCGGCACGAACGAAGGCGAGACGAAGTTCCGTCTCCTTCGGTGATTCGGAACCAGCGCGGATCTGCGGGAGCGCGGCACGGAGTGCCCCCGCGCCGAGATGCCGGGATCCGCTGAGCGCCGCTGCGAGGTCGTCGAGCGAGCAGAGTGGTGGAAGGCGCTGGTGGAGCCACCGGCCGGAGGCACCACGCTCACGGATCAGATGATCGCCGACCGCGACCAGCTCATCGATGTTGAGACTCGGTCCGAGCTGACACCACATGTCGGCGGGACTCACGACCGCGAGCCTCTCGACGAGGACCGGATCGCCGAAGAGGCCCGCCAAGCGATGGCCGACGACCCCGGCAACCCTGGGCGCTCGGTCTGGCGGCCGGACGCCGACATGCACCTCGTCCCAGCGCAACCGCGCCGGGAGCGGAGCCTCCAGGAGATGCGCGGCCGACAGGTGCGAGAAGAACTGCGCCGGTGCCATTCGCAGTGCGTATGCCCGACACAGCTCCAGGTGCGCGAGATGACGCTGTTCGGGAGGCAGGTCCGCGCCCCTGCGTGGTGCAGCGAAGCTCCGAACCCCCGGAAACGGTGCTGGAACACGCGTCGTGCGGAGGCGCTCCGGCGAGACGCCCTGCTCCAGCGCCGAGCGGACGGAGAAGGCGTGGTGATCGGGTAGATCGGTCGGCGTCATGCTTCGATCGTCGCGCGATCGGTCGGTCCGCGATCGGCGCGATCGGTCACGCGTTGATGTCCCGGCCAACCGTCGAGCTGTGGAGCGTCCTCGTCGCCGGTCCGTTCGCCCATCTTTGGGCGCACGAACCTCCATTCGCCCAAAACTGGGCGAATGGAGGACGAGCATCAGGACCGGAGGCGGTAGCGCAGGGCGGCGAGTTCCGCGCGGAGGGCGGCCGGGACCCGGTTGCCGAAGGTGTCGAAGAAGGACTCGGTGAGGTCGCACTCGACGAGCCAGGACTCGCGATCGACGGCGAACAGGGCGTCGAGGTCGGCCTCGGGCACGTCGATGCCGTCGAGGTTCAGTTCGTCGAGGACGGGCAACCGGCCGATCGCCGACTCCCGTGCATCGACCGCGTGCTCGAGCCGCCGCACGATCCACTCGATGACCCGCGAGTTCTCGCCGAAGCCCGGCCAGAGGAAGGTGCCGTCGGCGTCCTTCCGGAACCAGTTGACCTGGAAGATCCGCGGCGCCTTGCCGTGCTCGAGTGCACCGCCCACCCGCAGCCAGTGACTCCAGTAGTCCGCCATGTTGTAGCCGCAGAACGGGAGCATCGCGAAGGGGTCGCGACGGAGCTCCCCGACCGTGCCCTCAGCGGCGGCGGTCTGCTCGGAGGAGATCGTCGCCCCCATGAACACGCCGTGCTCCCAGCTGCTGGCCTCGACTACGAGCGGGACGTTCGTGGCACGACGCCCGCCGAAGAGGATCGCGTCGAGCGGCACACCGTCGGCCGCATCCCAGTCGTCGGCGATCGACGGGCACTGTGCCGCCGCGACCGTGAACCGGGAGTTCGGGTGGGCCGCCGGGCGCCCCGAGTCGGGCGTCCAGTCCTGCCCCTGCCAGTCGACGAGGTGGGCGGGCGGCTCGGGGGTCAGCCCCTCCCACCAGACGTCTCCGTCGTCGCGGAGCGCGACGTTGGTGAAGATCGTGTTGCCCCACAGGGTGTCGACGGCTGTCGCATTCGTGCCGGCGCCCGTGCCGGGTGCGACCCCGAAGAAGCCTGCCTCCGGGTTGATGGCGTACAGCCGACCGTCATCACCGGGCCGGATCCACGCGATGTCGTCGCCGAGAGTCTCGACCGTCCACCCGGGGATCGTCGGCCGCAGCATCGCGAGGTTGGTCTTGCCACAGGCCGAGGGGAACGCGGCGGCGATGTGGAACGCCCGGCCCTCCGGCGAGACGACCCGGACCAGCAGCATGTGCTCGGCCAGCCAGCCCTCGTCGCGTCCGATGACCGAGGCGATCCGCAGCGCGAAGCACTTCTTCGCGAGAAGCGCGTTCCCGCCGTAGCCGGAGCCGAAGGACCACACTTCGCGCGTCTCCGGGAACTGGACGATGTACTTGGTGTCGTTGCACGGCCAGACCACGTCGGCCTGCCCCGCTTCGAGCGGAGCGCCGACCGAGTGGACGGTCCGGACCCACGGCTGTCCGTCGGCGATGAGCTCGAGGACGCGATCGCCCATCCGCGTCATGATGCCCATGCTGAGGACCGCGTACGCCGAGTCGGTGATCTGCACGCCGAGCTGCGAGAGCGGCCCGCCGACCGCGCCCATCGAGAACGGCACGACGTACATCGTGCGGCCGCGCATGCTGCCGGCGAAGACCCCGTACAATTCGTCGCGCATCACCGCGGGATCCCGCCAGTTGTTCGTCGGGCCGGCGTCCTCCTCCTGCTCGGAGCAGATGAAGGTGCGGTCCTCGACGCGCGCGACGTCGCGCGGATCGCTGCGGGCGAGGAAACTGTTCGGCCGCCACTCTGGGTTGAGCTTGATCAGCTTCCCCTCCTCGACGAGCTGGTGGGTGAGCCGGTGCGACTCGCTCGCGGAGCCGTCGACCCAGTGGATCGCAGACGGCTCCAGGAGGGCCGCCAGGTCGTCGACCCAGGCGTGCAGCTCGGCGAGGCCGCTGCGCTTCGGGCGCGGCACCGCTCGGAGCCCCACGCGGGCGGCGGGAGCGGGTGCGGTATCGGGAATCAGTGCTGCGATGGACATGCGTTCCTCCGGCGTTGGTGGGACGGTCAAGAAGTGGTCGTAGAGCCACCATGCGCCCGTATCGGTCGATCTTCACGGTCTTTCACCCTTCAAGAATCGGGGTTCTTTCGATACGGTGAAGGAATGACGCCGACTCCCGCATCGAACGCCGCTGCCGAGCTCCTCACGCTCGGCCATCGGATCCGGCACTTCCGGACCCGGCGAGGCCTCACCCTCGACGACCTCGGTGAACGGGTCGGCCTGGCGGCGAGCCAGCTCTCCCTCATCGAGAACGGAAAGCGCGAGCCGAAGCTGTCGGTGCTGCAGGAGCTGACGACCGCGCTCGGCGTCGACCTGACCGACCTCCTGTCGAAGGAGGCACCGAACCCCCGCGCGGCGCTGGAGATCGAGCTGGACCGCCTCCAGCGCAGTGCCCTCTACGGCGAGTTGACCCTGCCGATCGTCAAGCCGTCGAAGGGTATCCCCGACGAGGCCCTCCGCGCACTCGTGGGCCTGCACCGCGAACTGCAGCGGCACGCGAGCGAGGCGATCGCGACCCCGGAGGAGGCGCGGCGTGCCAACACCGAGTTGCGGGAGTGGATGCGGGAGCGTGACAACCACCTGCCCGAGATCGAGGAACTCGCGGAGTCGCGTGTGCTGCGCGCCGGGCACAGTACCGGCGCACTCACCCACCGTACGGTGAGCATCATGGCGGAACAGCTCGGCTTCGACCTCATCTACGTCAACGACCTGCCGCACTCCGCGCGCAGCGTCACCGATCTCGAGAACGGGCGCATCTACCTGCCACCGGCGTCGATCCCCGGCGGGCACGGCCTGCGGTCCATGGCCCTGCAGGCGATGGCGCACCGCCTGCTCGGGCACCAGCGTCCGACGAGCTACGCCGAGTTCCTCCGGCAACGGCTCGAGATCAACTACTTCGCTGCGGCGGCGCTCATGCCGCAGACGGCCGCGGTGTCGTTCCTGCAGCAGGCCAAGCGCGATCGCAACCTGGCCGTCGAGGACTTCCGCGACGCCTTCGGGGTCACCCATGAGGCCGCGGCGCTGCGCCTGACCAACCTGGCGACCGCCCGGCTCGACATGCGCCTGCACTTCCTGCGGGTCTCCGAGGACGGGGCGATCTCGAAGGCCTATGAGAACGATGCGCTGCCGCTGCCCGTCGACGTGACGGGCGCGGTGGAGGGCCAGATCGTGTGCCGGAAGTGGAGCGCGCGGAACGCCTTCGCGCGGACGAACCGCACCACGGAGCTCTACCAGTACACCGACACCCCGGCCGGTACCTTCTGGTGCGCGACGCAGACCGGCACGACCGAGGCCGGGGAGTTCTCGATCTCGGTCGGCGTGCCCTGGGGCGAGGCGAAGTGGTTCCGCGGACGGGAGACCACGACGCGTGCGGTCTCCACCTGCCCGGACCCGACCTGCTGCCGTCGACCGCCGTCGGACCTCGCCGACAAGTGGCGGGAGCAGGCCTGGCCGAGCGCCCGCTTGCACACCCACATCCTCTCCCCGCTGCCGAGCGGCACCTTCCCCGGCGTCGACGACTCCGAGGTCTACGAGTTCCTCGAGCGTCACGCGGCGGGCTGATCGCTGGGGGCGGCGACGCCGTCGTGTGTTCCCGGGGTGCTGCAGAACGCCCAGGCCGGGAGGTGCCCCTGGCGGATCAGCGAACCGACGGTCGCCGCCAGCGGGTGGTCCAGCTCCTCGTCGACCAGCTCGGCGAGGAAGGCGGTCGCGCGCGTGCTCTGGCCGAGCGCCCACGACAGCCAGGCGAGCATGGCGAGCGGCGCGACGCGTGCCGGCTCCGACGCTCGCGCCGCGACACCGAGGAGCAGGCTGCTCGCCGCACGGATGCGCTGGACGTCGGGATGCGGTCCGTCGCCGACCAGCAGGTGGGCGACCCGGTGGAACACCTCCGGGTCGTCCGTCCCGACCGGCAGATGCCCGTACGCGCGTTCGGCGTCGTCGAGTTCCTCACCCAGCTCGCGCCCGAACGCCCACTGCATGAGTGCGAGATCGCTCGCCCACGGGCGTGACAGGCTCAGCAACAGGAAGGCCACTTCCCGGGCGGTCATCCCCTCGACGCCGCGGGCGAGCGCGTCCTCGAAGACCGCAGGAAGGCCGTCGAGTCGTTCCACGGCGTCTCCGACGTCGATCCGCCAGGTCGTGCGGACGCGATCGGCGGCCGCGTCGAGCATGGAGGCCAGTCGAGCGCAGAGCACCCGGTACTCGAGGTCGACGGCTGCGAACGTCGCCACGTCCACCGACGGGACCTCGGTCGTGACGAGCTCCCAGGGGAGCGGTGGGACCGGCGGGACCGCCGCCGAGGCCACGATCGCCGGCGGACGCCCTCCGGCGGGGAGTCCGGGGTCGAGGTAGGAGCCCCATCCGTCGGCGGCCGAGCAGAGGGCGTCTTTGACCGTGAACCCCTGCGCGCTCGCCAGCTCCAGGACGGCGTCGGCGATCGTCCTGCCCGGCGGCTCCGCCCCGGCTCCGAACGCGTCGTCCGTGTAGACCACGGGCACGATGGCGTCGACACCCGGAGCCCGGCAGGCGAACCCGAGGGCGCGCTCCGCGGCGGCGTCCGCCACCTGCCGGTCGACGTCCGTTCCGGCCGGCAGGTGCACCTGGAGTGCGCCGCGGCTGTAACGGCCCGCGAACAGGACGACGACGAGACTCGATCTCGGAGTGCTTCCGACGAGTCCGGGGATGAGGGCGAGGAGGTCTTCGGCCGCGTTGGCCTGCACGATGTGGTTCATGGAGCCAGCCTCCGTCGAACCCGGGTCCGACTGTCCGGCAGGCGTCACGGATGTGGAGCGGATGCTGTCGCTGCCGCACTGTGCAGCGCGGTCGCTGCGGAGTAGAGTGTGCTCGTCAGACTCCGCAGCACGGGGGTCGTTGCTCGAAAAAAGGGCGATAGCGCGGCCAGCACCGGCGAGACACACACGGAATCCCATCCGTCCACGTTCTCGAAGGTCTCCCATGTCCGAACACGCTTCGTCGACCGTTCCCACGTCGATCCGCTCCTCCACCGTCTCCGCCCGGGTGGCACAGGCACTCAGCCGCCATGTCTCCGAGGTGTTCGGTGTCATGGGCAACGGCAACGCGCATCTCCTCGACGCCCTCGCCGCTACCACGACCCGCTTCACCGCCATGCGCCACGAGGCCGGGGGCGTCGCCGCAGCCGACGCCTACGCCCGCGCGGGCGGCGGTCTCGCTGCCGCGACTGCGACCTACGGAGCCGGATTCACCAACACCCTGACGCCCCTCGCGGAGGCGGTGATGGCTCAGATCCCGCTGATCCTCGTCGTCGGTGACGCCCCGACCACCGGGGCCCGCCCCTGGGACGTCGACCAGTTCCAGATCGCCGCCGGGCTCGGTGCACCGACCTTCACCGTCGGTCGTGACGACGCCACCGCGACCACGCTCCGTGCCATCGAGCACGCCGTCCACCGCCGGACCGCGGTCGTGCTCGCGATCCCCTACGACCTCGCCGCCGTGGCGTCCGACGAGCCGCTGCGGGCGGACGGGACACCACACCACCCGGCGCTCGTCCGGCCCTCCCGCGTGGAGCCCGTCGCGAGGCGCCTGGACACCGCCGCCGCCGCTCTGCGCAGCGCACACCGTCCGCTCATCCTGGCCGGGCGTGGAGCCTGGCTGGCCGACGCCGGACCCGTCCTCGGCGAGCTCGCCGAGCGGCTCGACGCCCACACCGCGACCACGGCGCTCGGACGCGGGCTCTTCGGTTCCAGCCCCCGTGATCTCGGGGTGGCCGGCGGCTTCGCGACGGAGCACGCCGCGAGGCGCATCGCCGAAGCAGACGTCGTGCTCGTCGTCGGCGCCGGCCTCAACCAGTTCACGATGCGGTTCGGCGAGGCCTTCGCCCACGATGCGCACGTCATCCAGGTCGACCTCGCCGACGCCCCGACGAATGCCAGGGTCGACGAGCTCATCCACGGTGACGCGGCCCTCGCAGCCGCAGGTCTCCTGGAACGGCTCGCCGACGGCGTGGGGTCCGGATGGGTCGCGTCGGCCGGTCCCGCCCGCCCCGCACCGCACCTCGACCGCGATTTGGGTGACGGCTCGTCCGGGGACGGACTGTGCGCCGACGGGCGCCTCGACCCACGCAGCCTCGCGCACCGACTCAATGAGCTGCTCCCGGCCGACCGCACGGTCGTGCAGGACGGTGGTCACTTCATCGGCTGGGCGCCGATGTACCTCGACATCCCCTCCCCCGACCGCCTCGTCATGGTCGGGACGGCGTACCAGTCGATCGGACTCGGGTTCCCGAGCGCCGTCGGTGCCTCGGTGGCCGGGCACACGGGCACCACCGTCCTCTGCACCGGCGACGGCGGCGGCCTCATGGCACTCCCCGACCTCGACACCGTCATCCGCACGGTGCCGAGCGGCGTGATCGTGGTCTTCAACGACGCCGCCTACGGAGCCGAGGTGCACCAGTACGGCTCGCGTGGACTCGACCAGACCCCGATGCTCATCGACGAGGTCGACTTCGCCGCCCTCGCGCGGGCCTTGGGGGGCCAGGGCGTGACGATCGACACGCTCGCGGACCTCGACGGACTCACCGACTGGGTCCACGCCGGGGCGCAGGGCGTCCTCCTGCTCGACTGCCGCATCTCCACGAGCGTCGTCGCCCCGTACCTCTCCGAGATGATGCAGCAGGGACCACGGCCGGTCGCCGTCGACTGAGCCTGCGCGGCGTCACCGCGGGTATCGTTGACGAGTGCTTCCTCAGCCTGCCCCGACCGCACCCACCTACGTCATGTCGACGGACGGCATCCGGATCGCGACGTACCTCCACGAACCGGCTCCGGGCACAGGCGACCTCGGCACGATCGTCGCGGTGCACGGCTTCGCCTCGAGCGCCGGACTCAACTGGGACCTCGCCGGGTGGACACGCACGCTGACGCGCGCCGGATACCGCCTGCTGACCCTCGATCAACGCGGTCACGGAGCCTCCGACAAACCGACGGATCCCGCCGCGTACCGACTCGACATCCTCGTCGACGACGTCCTGTCCGTCCTCGACGGCTACGGCGTCGACGAGCCGCACTATCTCGGGTACTCGCTGGGCTCCCGGGTGGGCTGGCGGTTGGGTGTCCGGCACCCCGACCGCGTGCGCTCCCTCAGCCTCGGCGGCCTCCCCGAGGGCGACTCGCTCCGCGACTTCGACCTGGAGGCGGCCCGTCACCACGTGAGGACCGGGACGACGATCACGCACGCCCTCACGGACACGTACGTGACGATGGCCGAGGGTGTCCCGGGCAACGACGTGGAGGCACTCATCGCCCTGGTGGACGGCCTGCGCGGAGGGCCACAGCCGAGCACGGCCGAGGTGCCACCGCCGCCGATGTTGCTCGTGACCGGAGACGACGATGCGGTCGCCGCCGGGAGTCGGCGGCTCGCCGAAGCCGCCGGTGCCCGCTACGTGGGGCTGCCCGGCCGCGAGCACTTCAACGCGGTCTCGTCGCGGGCGTTCAAGGACGCCGTGCTGGCGTTCCTCGCCGAGCAGGGGTAGCCGGTCGCGTCCGCCTCGGTCAGGCCGCGTGCCGGTGCTCGACACGACCCTTCGCGAGCTTCGACGGCCACCAGATGGCGCTCCCGATGTCGTGGCTGAGGGCGGGGACGAGCAGCGTCCGGACGATGATCGTGTCGAGGAGGACCCCGAACGCCACGATGAACGCGATCTGCGCGAGGAACAGGATCGGAATGACGCCCAGCGCCGCGAACGTGGCCGCGAGCACGAGTCCGGCCGAGGTGATCACGCCACCCGTGATCGCCAGCCCCCGCAGCACGCCGGCCCTCGTTCCGACCCGCAGCGACTCCTCGCGGACCCTCGTCATGAGGAAGATGTTGTAGTCGATCCCGAGCGCCACGAGGAAGACGAAGCCGTAGAGCGGCACACTCGGGTCCGCGCCCGGGAACCCGAGCACGTGGTTGAACACGAGCGCGGACACCCCGAGAGCCGCCCCGAAGGACACCACCACGCTGAGGATCAGCAGGACCGGGGCGAGCACCGAGCGGAGCAGCAGCATGAGGATGAGGAGAATGACGGCGAGCACCACGGGGATGATGAGGTTCCGGTCGTGGATGGACGCGTCGTTCGAGTCGATGGCGGTCGCCGTGATGCCGCCGACCGGCGTGTGGGTGCCGACCTCGGCGTCGAGGGTCGAGCGCAGTTGTCGCACGCTCTCCTCCGCCGTCGTCGAGTCCGGTGCCGCGTCGAGCGTCGCCTGGAGCAGGATGCGGCCGTCGTCGACCGTCGGTTCGGCGGACGCCACCGGGGTCCCCGGGGGTCCCGCGGCGGGAGCCGTGAACACCGCCTCCCCGTCGCTCACCGTCGCGTCCGCGGTGCCGGTCGCGGAGTCGCTCGACAGCACCTGGACGCTGTCGAGACCGTCGGCCTCCTCGAGGATGCCGATGACCTGCGCGGCATCACCCTCCTGCGTGAGGACGTACACGGGGCTCGCCGAGCCGGCCGGGAAGTGCTCACCGAGGGCGGCCTGACCGTCACGGGCCTCGGACGTGCCGAGGATGAGGTCGCTCTGGGCGACGCCGTCCGCCTTGAGCTGGAAGACCCCGAGGCTCGCGACCAGGAGGAGCAGGGTGCTCCCGATCCAGACGACGCGGGCGTGGCGGGAGATGAGGCGGGCGATCCCACCCCACAGACCGGTGGTCGGCACGGCGGTGTCGTCGATCGACGAGGCGCGCACACGGTGCTCGCTCCCGTACTTCGGGCGCAGCGGCCAGAACGAGGTGCGACCGCAGGCCAGCAGGAGCGCGGGCAGGAAGGTGAGCGCCGCGAGGACCGAGAAGACGATCCCGATCGAGGCGACAGGTCCGAGCGCCTTGTTCGAGTTCAGGTCGCTGAGCAACAGGCAGAGCAGTCCGGCGATGACCGTGCCGCCCGACGCGACGATCGGCTCGAACGATCCTCGGAGCGCAGCCCACGTCGCATCCCACCGCCGCTCGTGGTCGCGGAGCGCCTCCCGGTACCGCGAGACGTAGAGCAGCGAGTAGTCGGTCGCCGCACCGATCACGAGGATGAAGAGGATGCCCTGCACCTGGCCGTTCAGCAGGACGACGCCGGCCTTCGCGAGCCACCACACGGTGAGAAGTGCGGTGCAGAGGGCGAACAGCGAGGTGCCGAGCACGAGGAACGGGAGGACCGGCGAGCGGTACACGACGATGAGGATGAGGAAGACGGCGCCGAGCGCGGTCAGGAGGAGGATGCCGTCGATGCCGGCGAAGGCGTCGGTGAGGTCGGCGGTGAACCCTGCCGGGCCGGTGACGAAGACGTCGAGGCCGGCCGGGGCAGCTTCGGCGAGCTGCGCACGGAGGGCCTCGACGACGTCGCCGACCTCCGCGTCACCGCTGATCGGGACGAAGACCTCGATCGCGTCGCCGTCCTCGGAGGGGATGGCCGGAGAGACGCCGTCAGCGACGCCCTCGGTGGAGGACAGGGCTGAGAGCTCGTCGTCGATCGCCGCCCGGTCCTCGTCGGTGATCCCGCCGTCGCGGACGAACAGCACGAGGGCCGGGATGTCGTCACCCTCCCGGAACCCGTCGAGTGCCGTCTGCACCTCGGTCGCGTCCGCGCTCGCTGGGAGGAAGCTCGTCTGGTCGTTGGTCGCGACCTCGCTCACCTTCCCGAAGTACGGACCGCCGACACCGGCGGCCGTGAGCCAGAGGAGGATGAGGACCGCGGGGAGCACGACCCGCAGCCACCGCGGCGCACCCGCCCGATCCCGCTGCTGCGTCCGGGTGTCCGCGTCCGTCTGCGTTCCGCCGTGTCGTCCGTGCGTCATGCGCGCGCCCCGTTCTCGCCCTGCTCGAAATAATATGCAGCTAGCTTACTATCTGCGACGGGCGGCCGGGGACGGAGTTCAGGCCGGGACGACGACTCCCCCGGCTTCGGTGATCTCGGCGAGCGCCGCATCCCCGGCGGCCCGGTCGACGGGCGCGACGAGACCTGCGAGGACGCGGACCTGCAGGCCGTGCTCGATGGCGTCGAGCGCACTCCGGCGGACGCAGTAGTCGGTCGCGAGACCCACGACGTCGACCTCCGTGATGCCGGCATCCGTGAGGACCTCGTCGAGGCTCCGACCCTCCGGCGTCACGCCCTCGAAGATCGAGTATCCGTGGGCACCCTGGCCCTTGCGGATGTGGGTGTCGACGCTCTTGGTGTCGAGCGCGTGGTGGTACTCGGCGCCTGCACTCCCCGCGACGCAGTGCACCGGCCAGTTCGTCACGTAGTCGGGCTCACCCGTCGCGAAGTGACCGTCGTTGTCGCCCTCGGCGTCGTGCCAGTCACGTGAGGCGAACACGTGCGCGTACTCGTCCCCGTGCTCGGCCAACAGCTGCGTGACCCCCGCGGCGACGGCCTCGCCGCCGTCCACGCCGAGCGCACCGCCCTCGGTGAAGTCGTTCTGTACGTCGATGATGAAGAGCGCGCGCGCCACGATGCCTCCGGGTTGTCGTCGTCCCGCCTCGGTGGAGGTGGGTTCCATCGAGGGTAACGCCGGGGAACCGACCGGGTCAGGTGGTTGCGCCGTCGTGGTTCAGAGCCGACGTGCGCGCTCCTTGCGGCGGTCGAAGAACTGGAGACCGATGTTCACACCCATGACGACGGTGCCGAGGAGCATGGACACGAGCCCGGCGATCCGGAACCCGACCGGCAGCTCCAGGAGCAGCGCGAAGACGACCCCGAGCACGATGAGCGCGGCACCCGCGGAGAACAACACCAGATACTTCATGCCCCCAACGGTACCGGCTGAGCGGCGGCCCCGGGACGGGACCGCGACCTAGGCTGGAGCCATGACCCGTCTCCCCCGTGGCGCGCACCTGCTCATCGCGGCGGGCGCCGCCCTCCTGCTCGCGGTCACCGCCGCCGGCTGCTCCACCTTCCCGAGCGGTGCACCCTCCAGCGCCGAGTCGACCCACTCAGCGGGTGGCTTCCCCACGGACGTCGTCTTCGACTACCAGCTCGGTGGCGGCTACGAACCGGCGGCAGGGGTGGGCGGCGTCGCCCGCGACAGCACCGACTCCCCCGACCCCGACCGGCACTCCATCTGCTACGTCAACGGGTTCCAGAGCCAGCCGGCCGATCGCGAGGCCTGGCTCGCCGAGCCGGACCTCGTCCTCACCGACGACGCCGGTGAACCGGTCATCGACGAGAACTGGCCCGACGAACTCATCTTCGACCTCTCCACCGACGACCGTCGCGCACGGATCGCCGAGCGGGTCGGCGCGAGCATCACCCGCTGCGCGGAGGCCGGCTTCGACGCCGTCGAGATCGACAACCTCGACTCGTACACCCGGTCCGACGGTCGACTCACCGTTGAGGACGCGATCGCCCTCGCCACCCGGTACGCCGACCTCGCCCACGACGCGGGTCTCCTCATCGGGCAGAAGAACGCCGCCGAGCTCGGCACGCGAGGTCGGGACGACGTCGGGTTCGACTTCGCCGTCGCGGAGGAGTGCCACCGCTTCGACGAGTGCGCCACCTACACCGAGGTGTACGGAGGCGCCGTGCTGGACATCGAGTACACCGACGACCTGCGCGGCACCTTCGACGAGGTGTGCGCCGATCCGCAGGTCCCCTTCTCAACGATCCTGCGCGACCGCGACCTCCGGACGGCCGACGACCCCGCCCACGTCTTCGACGCCTGCGCTCGGTAGGCACCGGCAGGAGATCCGCTCCGGGGCAGGAGGTTCCAAGGCGAAGCGTCCTGCTGCGGGGCGGACCCCCGGCGCCCAGGCATGTCCAGCAGGTGTCGGTAGCGTGGAGGCATGATCCGGACCCACGACGCATGAACCTGGAGCAATTGGAAGCGGTCGTCGCGGTCGTCGACTACGGCTCGTACGCCGCAGCGGCCGACGTCCTCCGGATCTCGCAGCCCTCGCTCACGAGACGCATCCAACGCTGCGAGACGGACCTCGGGCTCGCGCTCTTCACCCGGGTCGGTCGGCGCATGCAGGTCACCGACGCCGGACGGTCCGTGCTCGGCCCGGCGAGGCGGATGCTCCAGGAGGCGAACGGGCTCCGTGCACTCGCCGACGCCCAGCAGGCGCTCACCGCCGGCACGCTCCGGATCGGTGCGCTCCCCTCGCTCGTCGCGACCCACGTCCCGGAGCTCGTCGCCCGGTTCCACGCCGCGCACCCCGACGTCCGCATCGAGGTCACGGGCGCCGTCGACTCCGCCGAACTGCTCGACGCCATCGACCTCGGGCGCATCGACCTCGGTGTGGCCGATGTGGCCACCGCCGGCCCCGGTGTCGAGGTGCGGCTCCTGGAGGAACAGCGGTTCGCGATCGTCCTCCCCGGCCTCAGGACCGTCGCCGAGCGCGAGGCCGAGCACACGCCGCCGACCATCACCGGCGACGAGCTGGCTGCCCACACCCTGGTGACCCTTCCGCGCGGGACGTCGATGCGCGCCGTGACCGACGAGGCCTACGCCCGCTTCGGCGTGCAGCCACCGCGGGTCATCGTGACCACCCAGCGCGACGCGCTCACCCGGTTCGCGACCGCCGGCGTCGGGCTGACCGTGGTCCCCGAGCGGCTCGCCGACTGGGCGGCGGCGAACGGCGCCCGGGTCCGCCGGTTCCCGACACCGGTCACGAGGAGCATCGGCCTGCTCGTGCGCCACGACAGCGTCGGGACCCCCGCCGTGAGTGCCTTCCTCCGCTTGGCGGAGCGGGTCCCACCCGGGGACTGACGACGCCCCGGGTCAGCCGCAGAGGTCCGCGGCGGCGTTGCGGGACTCGACCTCGACGGGCGCGGGCGCGGCAGGAGGGGTCAGTGAGGCGAAGTCGTCGCCGATGACGAGCACGACGTCCTCCTCGTCCGGCCCCGGTTCGCCGCTCACGACGACCGTGATCCCCAACTCCTGGGCGAGGGAGGCGGCCGTCGCCCGGGCCGCGTCCGAGTCGCGCGCGAGCAGGACCGTGACCGGGGTGTCCGTCTCCGCGTCGCCGATCGACGCGACGGTGTAGCCGAGGGCGGTCAGTCGGTCGGCCGTCGCCGTCGCGACCCCGTTCGTCTGCGAGCCGTTGAGGACGCTGACCGCTTCGACCCGCACCGGTTCGACCGGGGCGACCGGCTCGGCGGAGGACGCGTCAGCGGTTCCCGCGATCGGCACCGGGACATCGGTGGCGAGGCTCGAGAAGACGATCGCGGCGTCATCACTCGGGACGACCCGGTTGGCGTCCGACGGCGCCTCGGTCCACGGCATCGTCAGGAAGGTGATGGCCGAGGCCGGCACCTGCGAGACCCGGTGCGCGAGCGAGGTCAGGCTCGCGAGGTCGCCGAGCGCGGTGTCGACGGTGAGCGATGAGGTGACCGCGTCCAGGAAGCGGATGAGGCGGTCCGGCCGGGTGAGCACCTCGGCACTCAGCGCCCGCTGCACGATCGCGGACATCACCATCTGCTGGTTGCCGAGGCGCGAGATGTCGCTGCCGTCACCCACCGCGTGCCGGGTACGGGCGAGCGCGAGCGCCTGCGTCCCGTCGATGACCTGCGCTCCGGCGGGCAACGCGAGGTTCGAATAGGGGTCCTCCATGTCCGACGGCAGACACACCGCCAGCCCGTCCATGCCGTTGACGATCGCCTGGAAGCCGCTGAAGTCGAGCTCGACGAAGTGGTCGATCGGCACACCGGTCATCGCCTGCACCGCGGCGACTGAACAGGCGGCCCCCGAGTTCAACGCCGCGTTCACCATCCCGTAGTCGTCGGGCGTCCCCCGCCCGGTGTCCGTGCACATCGACAGGTCGGTCAGCGTGTCACGTGGGATCTGCATCGCGTCGATCCGGGTGTTGCCCTCGGAGACGTGCACGAGCACCATCGCGTCGCTGCGCTTGGTGCCGGTGTCCTCGCCGTAGTCGCCGACCGCGAGGTCACGACTGTCGGAGCCGAGGAGGAGGACGTTGATCGCCGGGTCCGGTGCGCCCGGCTGCGCGGGCTCGGTCGAACGTCCGGTCGGGGCGGCGATGGCCTCGGAGCTGAGGTTGCCCTGCAGGCGCAGCGCGAGCGCACCGACACCCCCGAGGAGCGCGAGCACGAGGCCGCCTGCGATGCCGACGATGAGGCGCCGACGGCGGACCCGTGCGCTCACCCCACCGCCGTGACGGCGAGCGTGGGCGGCACGTGGGCGGACGGGTGCCTCGGGGAGATCGGGTCTGCGCATCGTCCCAGTGCACCAAGCGTCGAAGCGGCGGACAAGCAGCCTGCCCGGTGCGACTCATACGCGGCGCGCATGCGTCGGAGGATCAGCTCACGGGCGAGGCGACCTCCGAGCCACGCAGTCCGGGCACCGCACGATTGCCGAACTGGCCGGTGACGACCAGGATGAGCGTCGTCGCTGCGAGGAGGATCCAGCCCGGCCAGCCGAGCAGGGTGCCGAACACACTGCCGGTGTCCTGCATCGACGTCGGGCTGGCGAAGAGCAGCAGCGCCCCGACGGCGGCGTTCACCGCGCCGTGGGCGATCACCGCCGGCCAGACCGAGGCGGAGCGGAGCCGCAACCAGCCGATGAGGACGCCGAGCAGCATGCACCAGCCCACCATGAGGAGCAGGCCGAGGACGTCGGTCCGCTGGTAGTTGTAGCCGAGGAGGATGAGCGGTGCGTGCCACACGCCCCAGATCGCCCCGGAGAGCAGGAGGGCGGGCCACGTGCCGAGCGGCAGGAGGTTCGGCAGCAACCAGCCGCGCCAGCCGAGTTCCTCCCCGAACGCGGACAGCGATGCCACCAGGACGCCGAGGGGCAGGGTGAGGAGCTGGACCAGGGCGACCGTGGTGAGGTCGTCCCGCCCGAGCTCGCCGGCGCCCGAGGCGGTCATGATGGCGGCGAGACCGGACAGGCCGACGAGGTCGAGCTCGATGAGCCCCATGGCCTGCCCGAGCAGCATGGAGCAGAACGCGAGGACGGGGAATCCGACGAGCGCCGCCGCGCAGAGCCCGAGGGTCCGGCCGAGGGGACGCAGCGGCGCGAGTCCGAGCAGCCGCGGGATGCTCCTCGGGCGGGCGACGAACAGCACCACGACGAGCGCGGCGATGGTCGGGGTGTACATCATGCCGAGGGCGATGAGCTGGAACCAGGGGTTCGCGAGTCCTTCACCGGACAGCCACAGCGGTGCGGCGATGAGCCAGGCGAGGCCGACGGCGAGCACGGTGAAGACCGTGACGGCGACCCACGGGACCCTGGCGGGCAGGATCGGGGCCAGCTCGCGGTTGCGCCGGCGCTGGCGGTCCGCCGCCGACTCCGGCTGCTGCGCGAGCACGGCCCGCCCGGCGGCACCGATCACCGGAGCCGCGGCCGGTGCTGGTGCAGGCGATCCGTCGGCGACCGGCGTCCGGATCGGCCCTGGCGCGGGCTGTCCGATCGGCGCCCAGCCGCCCTCGATCGGTGTGTCGTCCGGTCGCTGCATGTCATCCCCCGTGGTCGCGAACAGCTTCCCACGCTACGGAGCGACGGCGCGGGGCGCATCCGCCGCCCGGGGGATCACGCGGTGAGGTGACAGCCGCAGGACTCCCGCAGGAGGAGCCCGACGGGGACGACGGTGCTGCGCTCGTGCTCGCCGTCCGCGTCGCCGAAGCGGGCGAGCGCCCGGGTGGCGGCCAAGCGGCCCAGTCGTGCCGGGTCCTGTTCGATGACGCTGACGGCCGGATCGAGCTGGTCGGCCATCGGGAAGTCGCCGAAGCCGAGCGAGGCGATCCCGCGTGAGCGCAGCGCTGGGACGAGCGCCATCGTCACACGCGCGTTCGCCGAGAACAGGGCCGTCGGCGGGGAGGCGAGGGCGAGGAGACCGTCGACCACGGCGGCAGCCGGTTCGCGATCCGTCGCGTCGAGGCTGACGAGGGCGTCGTCGAGGTCGATCCCGCTCTCGGCGAGCGCCGAACGGTAGCCCTCGAGCCGGCGACGGGTGCTCGGCGGGTGTGCCGAGTCGGCGATGAAGGCAACGCGGGTGTGCCCGTGCTCGAGCAGGTGCCTCGTCGCGAGGTAGGCGCCGCGGTGGTCGTCCTCGACGAAGCTGTCGGCGTCGAGTCCGCCGGGGGCGCGGTCGACGAACACGATGGGTGTGTGCTCGGCCCACGGCGCGAGCCACGACTGGTCCTCCGCGACAGGCGCGAGGACGAGCCCCATGAGCTGTGACCGGAGCAGCGAGTCGAGCACGGCACGCTCGCGCGCCGGGTCGTCGCCGATGCTCGTGACGAGGGTGGTGATGCCCGAGACCGAGCAGACCTCCTCGACGGCGCGGACGACCGCGGCGAAGAAGGGGTCGACGACGTCCGGGACCGCGACGCCGACGGAGGAGGACCGCCCGGCGCGGAAGGTGCGCGCCAGGACGTTCGGGACGTAGTTCAGCTCCCGCATGGCCGATTCGACCCGCGACCGCGTCTCCGGGAGCACGTGCGGGTCGTCGTTGAACACGCGGGAGACCGTCTTCGAGCTCACTCCGGCGAGGGACGCCACGTCCTGCATCGTGGCCATGGCTGCTCCTCGGGTGGTTCCACCTGCGTGGCGTGGTCGGATCGGGCTGGTTCGCGGGCGGCGACCGAGGACGCCGCCCGCGATCCGTCAGCGACCGGCGAGCGCGGTCTCGATGACCTGCTCGAGCTCACGGAGGCGAGGCAGCGCACGGTTCGTGAGCAGTTCCTCACGCTTCGCCGACGAGATCGAAAGGCTATCCTTCCACAGCGAACGACCGGCCATCGCGCCGCCGGCACCGTTCTCGACCGCGGTGCGGACCTGGCCGACGAAGGTCTCGTGGTCGACGCCGGCGGAGAGCACGGCCCACGGCACACCGGCGGCGGCCTCGGTCACGGCTGCGGCGGCCTCGGCGGAGCCCGGGTACTGGAGCTTCAGGACCTTGGAACCGGCGGCGACGGAGATCTCCGCGGCGCCGCGCACGAGCTCGGGGAAGATCTCGGCGTAGGCCTCGTCGCTCTCGCCGTCGAGCTGGTAGACGAGGATCTCGACGATGAGCAACACGCCCTCGGCGGTGCACTCCTCCACGAGGCGGGCGATCTCGTCGATGACGACCTGCTCGGCCTCCCGCTGGTCGGAGCGCAGGTAGAAGAGCATCTTGGCGGCGTCGCCACCGAGTTCGCGGACCCGACGGGCGTCCATGCCGGGGACGTACTTCGTCCGGCGCAGACCGTTCTCGGTGTCGAAGCCCGAGGAGTCCATGCCGACGACGAGACCGGTCGTGCGGGAGAGGGTGCGCTCGTCGACGACGAGCGGGAGGGCGACCTCCGGGTCGAGGAGTATGGCGGGTGCGTGGTTGCCGAGGAACCGGACGAGGTCGCTCTTGGCCTCGGCGAGTTCGTCACGGCTGATGCCGGCCGCGCCGTTCGGGGCGTCGGTCATGACGGCCTTCATGCCGTTGCGCTGGTCGCCGGCGACGATGAGCATGCCGCCGCCCGGGGTGCTGATCGTGGCCATGGCGCGGCGTTCGAGCGTCGTCAGCTCGTTGGTCCTGGTGGCTACTGCGTTCATGAGGTGCTCCTTGTGCTTCGGATGGGGTCTGATCCCGGCAGCGGTCGCGCCGGGGCGGATCGGTCTGGGTCGTCGGGTGGTCGGTCGGTCAGGGATGTGATCGGGAGGTGGCTGGTTCGAGGAGGGCCCCGGCGAAGACGGCTGCGCCGTATGCCGTGTCCTGGGACCGGTGCGACACCTGCACGCCGGGCAGGACGGCCGCTCGGGCGCGTTGCACGGACCGCATGCTGGCCCAGCCGCCGGTGAGCAGCGCCGAGGTGGCCGGGGCGACCTCGCGGTCCATCGCCGCGATGAGCACGGCGAGTTCGTCGTTGCCGTGCCGGAGCACCGCTTCGAAGATCTCGGCCGGTCCCGCGCCGTCGGCACGGACCGTGAGCTTGAGGACGCCGTCGTCGTTCCGGGCGCCCGCGACCGAGATGTCGCCGTCACCGAGCAGCCCGCCCGCCGGGAGCGCCATGACCTCGTCGTCCAGGCGGTCGCGCCCTGCGCGGTCGGTCACCCCGACGAGCTGGAGGGTGCGACGCATGAGCAGGCCGGTCTTGACCCCGGCGACGAGCACCCAGGTGCCCGGCACGACGTGACGGACGCAGTTGATGAACACCTCGGCGAGCCGCTCCCGGGCGGCGAACGGGAGTGGTTCGTCGAGGCGTCGCAGCAGGACCTCGGCTGTGCCCATCGACACGTGGTGCCGCTCGGCGGGGAACGAGCCGGTGGAGACGGCCGACACGAGGTGGTCGTGGCCGGCGACGGTCAGGGCCGCACCGGAGAAGACCGCCGGCACCCACGGACTGCTCGCGGCGCCGAGCGGGGCACCGGCGTCGGTGAACGGTGGGAGGAACGACGCGTCGACGCCGAGGTGGTCGAGCAGCTCGGGCCACGGCTCACCCGTGTCCTGGTCGAGCAGGCCGGTGCGCGACGAGAGCGAGTACTCGGCTGCCTCCTCGCCGCCGAGGGCCGAGACGAGGTACTCCGGCAGGTTGAGCCAGCGCGTTCCGGCGAGGTCGAGTCCGGCGTCACGAAGGTGGAGGAGCTTGATGACCGAGACCTGCACGCCGAGCGGCAGGCCGGTCCGACCGGCGAACTGCTCGGCGATCTCGGCCGGGAGGGCTGCGAGCTGTTCGGCACCGCGCGGATCGAACCAGGCGATGGCGGGCGCGACGGGCCGACCGACGGCGTCGAGGACGATCCCGGACTCCCCCATGCCGGAGACGGCGAGGGCCCGGACCCGCGCGGCCGGCCCGAACCGGTCGACGAGTTCCGCGCCGACGTGGTCGAGGAGCTCCCGGACGGTGGCGATGAGGGACGCCGCCTCCATCACGGTCGTGCCGCCTGGACCGGCGAGCCACGGGGTGGGCAGCTGGTGGATGAGGACCTCGGCGCCGTCGGCGTCGGTCACGAGGATCTTGACGCCGGTGCTGCCGAGGTCGAGGCCGGCGACGAGTCGATCCGAGGCCACGGAGGTGACGGCGGTCGAGTCGAGGTTCGCAGCAGGGTGCACGGCGGTGTCCGTTCAGGTTCCGACGTCCGTGTCGGCTTCCGACGATGACTCCATGTCATCGATGTCATGGCGAGCATACCTCGTTCATGTCATCGATGACATACCCCAGCGTGAATTCTTCGGAAACCGGGTATCTGATGGTGGCGGAGGCCGGTGGGCTCAGTCGCCGAAGTCGTCCGCCGCCGGCTCGAACACGATCTCGAGATCGACCTCGAACGACTCCCCGGGCTCCACGATCCGGCCGGCCTTCCCGCGATCCGGACCGGCGGCGTGACTCGGCCAACAGGTTCCGGGTTCGATGCCGAGGGCGTACGACCCCGCGGCCGTGCTCCGCCAGACCGTGAGGAAGGGCAGCTGCTCCGGCCGGAACCGGACGGTGACCGTGCCTGCCTCGCCCGACAGGGTCGCGATGGACCAGCCGTCGGGCCCGGCGACCGCGTCGAGGGCGTCGACCTGCTCGTCGGCGGCCGGTTCGGGCTCGCCGATCACCCGCCGCCAGGCAACATCGTCCGGGCGTTCGGACCCCGCCCCGCCGGGGACATCGGCCTCGGCGGCCACGACGGCACCGCCGTGCAGCACCGGCCAGCCGAGGTTCACGTGGTAGAGCAGGCGCACCGGCTCGGCGATGAACCCCTCGTTCCGGACGACGTCGTGCAGACGGATCCGTGCGACGCCGACCTCGGCTCGGATGCTGCGGGTCACCGTGAGGTTCTGCTGGAAGACGGCGCCCTCGCGGAGCAGACCGTCGACGAGGAGCTCGTACCGGCCCGCCGCGGTCCATCGCCCCTCGCGGCGGGTGAGGGTCGCCGGGATGCGATGCGCCCGACCGTGCATCCCACCGTCCGCCTCCGCGGCCACACCGACCGCGGTGAGCCCGCAGGTCGTCAGCAGACCGCCCTGCCAGCGACGGGCCCAGCTCTCGGCCTGCGGAGCGGTCGTCGGCGCGACGAAGGACACGACCTCGCCGTTCCAGGAGGCCTCGCCGAGGTCGAGGAACTGGTCGACCTCGACCGCGACCTCGAGTCCGCCGAGGTGGCGCAGTTCGATCTGGCGCCGGCCCGTCGACGGCCCGTCGTCGACGCGGACCGCACGCGGAGCCCACGCACGCTCGACGGCACCGGATCGGGCTTCGACGAAGCGTCGACGCCGGGCGCCCCACACGGCGTCGCGGTCGGCCTGGTCGTCAGGCGTCTGTTCGGGCGGCGTCGTCGTCATGGCGGGTCCTCGGGTCGGTGCGGTCGGTGCGGTCGGGTCGAATGGTTCGGCGGGTGGGGCCGGCTCAGAGGGCGGTGTAGCCGCCGTCGATGACGAGGCTCTGGCCCGTGAGGTACGAGGAGGCGTCGGAAGCGAGCAGCAGGACGAGCCCGTGGAGGTCCTCCGGCTGCCCCATCCGGCCCGCCGGGATGTCCGCGGTCCACTCGGCGGCGAGGTCGGGGTTCGCCTCGGTGAACTCGCGGGTCATGTCCGAGAGGAAGTACCCGGGGGCGATCGCGTTGACGCGGATACCGGAGGATGCCCACTCGACGGCTAGCGACGACGCGAGGTGGCTGACCGCCGCCTTCGAGGCATTGTAGGAGGCCTGGAACTGCGGCTGGTTCACGATGAACGCCGACATCGACGAGATGAAGACCGCCGAGGCGGGCCGGCCCGCCGCGATGGCACGACGGGCGAAAGACTGCGCGGCGAAGAAGGTGCCGTCGAGGTTCACGGCGAGCACCTTCCGCCAGGTGTCCGCCGGCACGTCGACGCTGTCGCCCCAGATGGTGATGCCCGCCGCGGTCACGAGCAGCGACGGCGCGCCGAGCGCGGCCTCGGCAGCGGCGAAGGCGGCCTCGACGGCGGTGGCGTCGGTGACGTCGACCGGGTGCGCCGAGGTGCGGACGCCGTACTCGGAAGCCAGCCGCTCGGCCGACTCGTGGACGGTCGGCAGCAGGTCGAGCAGCGCCACCTGGACGCCCTGCGCGGCGAGCGCCGTGGCGATCGAGTAGCCGAGCCCGCGGGCCCCGCCGGTGATGACGGCCGTGCGGCCGTGGAGGTCAGAGAACATGTGCGGTCCTTCGATCGGGGCGGGCTGGTGGAGGTGTCGTCGAGCGACGCGAGTCGCTCAGATCTCCTGGTCGGTGGGCAGGATGACGAGGTCGCGGATGGTGACGTGCCGGGGTCTCGTGAGCATGAAGAGCACGGCGTCGGCGACGTCCTCGGAACGGATGCCGGTGCGTGCGGCGATCTGGTCCTCCACCCCGGAAGCCCCCTCGGCGATCCCCCACAGCTCGTTGAGCACGACGCCGGGGGCGACCGCGCCCATCCGCACCCCGGATCCGACGAGGTTCCGCCGGGTGGTGTGGACGAACGACTGCATGGCGTGCTTCGTCGCGGAGTAGACGGGCTCCCAGTGGATGTCCTGGTGACCGGACACCGAGCTCGTCACCAGGACGTCGCCCGCGCCCTGCTCGACGAGGTGCGGCAGCGCTGCGCGAACCGTCGCCATCGCTCCGAGGACGTTGACGCCGACGAGCTCCTCGATCGCGGTCATCGGGGTGTCGACGACGTCACCGCCGACGTAGAGGCCCGCGTTGGCGAGGACGATGTCGAGGCGTCCGAAGGCGGCGAGCGCCAGGGCGACGGCCTGCTCGGACACGGCGGGGTCGGCGAGGTCACCCGCCAGGAAGACGCTCGGTGTCGGCAGGGCGTCGGCGACGCCCGAGAGTCGCTCGGTGGAGCGTCCGACGAGCACCGTGCGCACCCCGGCAGCGGCGAGCGTCTGGGTGTAGGACCGGCCGATGCCCGAGGAGGCTCCGGTGATGATCGCGACCTGCTCGGTGAGGTCGATGGCGCTGGTCGACAGGCTCATGTCGTGGTCCTTCCGTGCGCCGTCCCGGCGCGGTCGGTGGTTGATTCCTGCGCGGCGAGCGCGGCTCGACGCAGCAGTTCGTCGGGTCTCGTGTCGATGCGGGCGACGGCCTCGTCGCTCAGGTACACCGGCCCGCCGGCGGCGAGTGCTCCGAGGAGCACCTGGGCGACCTTCACGGCCATCTCGGTGATCCGGAGCACCTCGGCCGCACTCGATCCGAGGGCGAACATCCCGTGGTTCTGCAGGTACACGACCTTCGGTACCCGACCGGTCGTGGCGAGCTGCTCGCGCAGCATGCGGCGGACCGTGCGGGCGAGCTCGAGCCCGGGGTCGACGTAGGGCACGAGCAGCGGATCGGTGCCGAGGACCACGATCTGGTCGGGGAAGAGCGAACCGCGGGTCAGGGCGTCGGCCGACGGTGAGCAGAGCAGCGCGTTGACCGGCACGGGATGGGTGTGGCCGACCGCGATGACGCCGGGCAGGTCGAGGCAGACGGCGTGGAGGATCGCCTCCACCGAGGGGCGTCGACCGTTGCCGGCGAGTGCCGCGGCATCGAACAGCGCGGCCACCTCCGCGTCCCCGCCCGTGTGCGAGTCGACGAGGTCGAGCACCGGTCCGAGCGCGAGACGGACCGCGTCGTCGGCGGTCGCCACGGCCATGGACGCGCCGCTCGCCTTCACGAGCATCGCCGGATCACCGTCGTCGGTCAGGAGCAGGGAGGTGTTGCCCTCTGCCAGCAGGGCCCACGCCCGATCGGGGCGGCCGAGATCGCGCGAGAAGGCGACGAAGCGGTCGAGCAGGTCCGTCTCGGTCTCCGGCTGGTCGGTGCGGTCGGTCATGTCGGTGTCCGCTCATGGTCGTGGTCGTCGTGATCGTCGTGGTCGTCCTGGCCGTGCCGGTAGACCGCGTCGAGCGACGGCGCGTGACCGGCCGCGACGAGCTGCACGGCCAGATTGCCGAGCGCCGAAGCCTCCGCCGGACCGGCGGTGACCGGAAGACCGGTCCGTGCCGCCGTGCGGGCGCACAGGAGCCGGTTGCGCGATCCGCCGCCGACGATGCGGACCGAACGGATCGTCACCCCGGTGATCGCCTCGCAGGCCCGGACCGTCTCGGCGTACGCCACCGCGAGGCTCTCGACCACGGTACGCACGGTGTCGCTCCGTCCGCTCGGTGGACGCTGTCCAGTCTCCCGGCAGAGCGTCGCGATGCGTTCCGGCATGTCATCCGGGACGAGCAGCCGTGGGTCGGCGACGTCGAACACGGCGGGCGTGACGTCCGTGGTCGCGTCTCGTTCCGTCTCCGCCACGGCCGACACGAGATCGACGAGGTCGACCGCGCTCCCGTCCTCGGCGGACCAGGCGCGGGCGCACTCGGTGAGCAGCCACATCCCCGCCAGGTTGCGGAGGAGCAGGGAGGATCCGGAGACACCGGCCTCGTTCGTGAAGCCGGCGGTCCGCGCGTGCTCGGTGAGCACCGGCGCCGGCAGACATACCCCCACGAGGGACCAGCTGCCACTCGAGACGAGGAGCTCCGCACCGTCCGGGCAGGCGAAGGCGAGCGCGGACGCAGTGTCGTGCTCCGCGACGCGGTGGACGGGGATCGGCACGCTCGACCCGAGACGCGCCGTGACCGCCGGCGTCGTCGGGCCGGCGACCGTCCCCGGTGCGACCACCGGCGGGAAGTCGAATCCGTCGAGACCCCAGCGACGGATGAGCTCCGCCGCCCAGTCACCGGTCCCCTGATCGAGCAGCTGCGTCGTCGAGGCGATCGTGCGCTCCGCTCCGACAACGCCGGTGAGCAGCCACACCCAGAGGTCCGGGACGAGCAACACGGTCGGGCGATCGCCGTCGGCTCGGCGCGCGTCGAGCTCCTCGGCGCGGGACCGCAGCTGGTACGAGGTGTTGATGGTCTGCTCCAGCACGCCGGTCACCGCGTAGGCCGTCGCGGCGTCGACGAGCACGGCGGCACGGGCCGGTCCATCGGCGTCGGCGCCGCGGTGATGCAGCACGGTCGGGAACGCCGTACCGGTGCCGACCCCCACGAGTGCGATGTCGACGCCCCAGCTGTCGACCCCGATCCCGTCGAGCACGCCGCCGGCGGCCGCTGCGATCCGGACGGCCTCCGCGAGCCCGACGATGGTCTCCTCGAACAGGCGCTCCGCATCCCACCGGAGTCGACCGTCCTGCGTGATCGGGCCGTTCGGGAACCGGTGTACCTCGGTGAGTTCCAAGCGGCCGTCGGCCCAGCGCCCGAGCATGACGCGACCGCTCGACGCGCCGAGGTCCACGGCGGCGTGGAAGCGTGGAACGGCCTGATCGATCATGGCGTCGTCGCTTCGTCGCGTGGCGGCGTGGCCGGTTCGCTCAGCGGCGTCGTCGGGTCGGGGTTCTGGACGGCGACCGGTGTGGTGAGCGCCTCGAGGGAGGTGAGGATGGTCGTCGCGCTCGACACGGCGAGTGCACCCCACGCGGCGGCCGATGCGACCGCCGCCGCCGGATCGTCCCGTCCGTCCTCGCCGTGGAGTCCGACGAGGAATCCGGCCAACGAGGCGTCGCCGGCACCGGCCGTGTTCACGACCGTGGCTGCGACGTGCGCGTGCCACAAGCCCGCCGCCGTGCGGAGGAGCGCTCCGTCGGCCCCCATGCTCACGTAGACGAGGTCGCAGCCGGCACGGTGCAGTTCGTCGGCGGCGGAGGCGACATCACCGATCGCCAGCAGCTCACGGCCGGTGAGCTCGGCGAGCTCGTGCGCGTTCGGCTTGAGCAGGTGGACGAGGTCGAGGTTCGCGACGGCGGTCTCGAGCGCCGCACCGGCGGTGTCGACGGCCACGCGCGCTCCCCGGTCACCCGCCTGCCGGAGCAACTGGAGGATGTCGACGAGGCCGGTACCGCCCTGGACCGTCGGGATCGTGCCGGAGAGGACGAGCCAGTCCGCGCCGATCCGGTCGATCTCGGCCCCGGCGGTCGCGACGACGGCGGCCCAGTCCTCGGCGCGCAGCGGGATCGCCGGTTCGTTGATCTTGGTCGTGCCGGTCGCGGCGTCCAGGATGGTCGTGTTCACGCGCGTCCGACCGTCGGTCGGGACCACGGCGAGCAACGTCCGGAGTGCCGGGTCGTCGGCGAGGATCCGTCCGTCCGCACCCATCGGCACCACCGCACGGACCGGGAGCCGAGAGAGGGTGACCGCCCGCGCGACATTGACGCCCTTGCCGCTCAGCTCGGTGGACACGCCCACCGCCCGGTTGACGTCGCCGAGTCGCAGCCCGTCGACGCGGTAGGTCTGGTCGATCGCGGCCGCCGGCGTGACCGTGACGATGCCGCTCATGCGTCCGCCCCGACCGTCTCGACGCGGACGCCGGTCGCGAGGAGGGCGTCGAGGGTCGGTTCGTCGACGCCCTGATGCACCACCGCCACGTCGAGACGAGCGGCCGGGACGGAGGCCGCGAGGCCGTCTGCGCCGAACGTCGCCGGGTCGCCCAGGAGGATCGTCGTGGAGGCCAGCTCGACCGCCGAAGCGACGACCGCGGCCTCCTCCGGCGAGGCATGGAGCAGTCGGCCGTCCGCGGAGACACCGAGCGGCTCGACGACCGCGACGTCGAGGCGGAGGCCGGCGAGCTGCTCGCGCGCCCAGGCGCCGGTGAGGACGCCGCGCCCGTCCGCCGTCCCGCCGACGAGGTGGACGACGGCCGATTCCTCGGCAGCGGCCGCGGCCAACGCCACCGGCACCGAAGCGGTCACGATGACGGTCCCGGCGGTCGTGGCGAGACCCGCGGCGAGCGCCTCGCAGGCCGAGCCCGCGCCGAGGAAGACCGCTGAACCCGGGTCGACCACGGTCAGCGCTTGCGCCGCGAGCGCACCGGACACCCCGGAGTCCTGGCCCGGGTCGAGGTCGACCCGCACCGCCCCGCCGTGCGCGCGTCGGAGGCGTCCGTCGAGTTCGAGGACGCGGAGGTCGCGCCGGATCGTCTCCTCGGTCACGCCGAGGTCCACTGCGAGCACGCCGACCTCGACCCGCCCGTCCTGGTCGAGTCGGGTGAGGATCTGCCGACGCCGGTCGTCCACAGGGCTGGACGTGGCCGTCCCGCGGCCTCCGATGGACGCGCTCATCGTTCAACCCCGGCGCGGTCGTCGCGTTCGGACGCCGAAGCGTCCGGGCTCGACTCCTCGGCCCGCCGTCGCCACCAGGGGCCGATGGCCTCGACGAGCTCGTCGAACGCGGTTCCGACCCCGGCCCAGTACGCGGCCGAGGCGTCCGTCGGCAGGACGGCGGGTGCGTGTCGGACGACGTCGCGCTGGGCTTGTTCCACCGACGGCAGCAGTCCGGTGGCGACCCCGGCGACGATCGCTGCGCCGAGAGCTCCGGCCTCCTCGGAGTCGACGACCGTCACGGGTGCTCGTAGCGCGTTGGCCACGAGTTGTACGTACAGCGGTGACCGCGCGAGGCCGCCGCCGAGGACGATCGGCTCGTCCCACCGGAACCGTTCGCCGAGCGCACGGGTGTGCCAGCGGTGCATGAGCACGATGCCCTCGAGGGCTCCGCGCAGGACGTGTGCCCGGGTGTGCCAGTCGCGGACGCCGGCGAGGGTGGCCGACGCTTCGGCACCGAGCGGGGAGTCCGATTGGAAGGGCAGGACGAGCGGCACCTGCTCCTCCGGAGGGAGTGCTGCGGCCTCGGCGATCAGCGCGTCGCGGCCGGTGGCGTCGGTCACGCCCAGGAGCCGGAGCGTCCAGTCGAAGGAGGGCGATGCCGTCGCCGAGGTCGACATCGCGATCCGCAGGTCCGGGGTGATCGAGAGGCGGGACTGCCACCGCGGGTCCACGTCGGGCTGGGTCGTCGTCACGCCGTTGGTGCTGAACGAGCCGGCCACGAGGGCGAGCCGCCCGGGGACGAGCGCTCCCATGCCGATCGACGAGGCCTGCACGTCGTGGAGTCCCGACACGACCGGTGTCCCGGCGACGAGGCCCGTGACCGCGGCGGCCGCCGGCAGCACCGACCCGACGATCGTGCCGCTCGGGTTGATCGGCGGCAGCAGACGGAGCAGTTCGGCGGGCAGGCCGTAAGCGTCGAGGACCTCGGCGCTCCAGGTGGCGGTCCCGACGTCCAGGAAGGAGGCGCAGGCGTCGGAGTAGTCGGTGGAGATCTCGCCGGTGAGCCGCAGGCGGACCACGTCCTTGCAGAAGAGCATCGCGTCTGCCTGCTCGACACGCTCCGGGTCGTGGCGGAGCAACCAGCGGAGGAGGTTGCCGGCGGCGCCCGGCGTCGGCAGCTGTCCGGAGCGTTCGAGCACCACGCGCAGCCGGTCCGGGTCAGCCGCGAGTTCGGCGGCCTCGACGTGCGCCCGGGAGTCCATCGCCGTGATGGCCGGGCCGACCGGCGCTCCCTCGGCGGTCACGAGGTGCAGGCCGTCGCCGTGGCCGGTGATCCCGACGGCGGCGACCAGGGTCGGGTCGACACCCGAGGTCGCCATCACCTCCGACACCGCATCGGCGACCGCGGCCCACAGGGCGTCCTGCGACCGCTCGGCGTGCCGGGCGACCGGGCGGTCGACGGGGCTCGCGCGCCGAGCGACCGCGACCGGCAGCAACCGCTCGTCGTGCAGGACGGCCTTGACGGCGGTCTGCCCGACGTCGATCCCGAGCAGGAACCGCGACCCCGACTCGTGGGGTGCGCTGTGCGGCCCGTGCTCAGCCATCGGCGGCCTTCCGTTCGTCGTCATCGTCGTCGTCGGGTGCGCCCGATCATGTTGATCTTCGCACCGATCCCACCGAATCGGAAGGGATATCGGACAGATTCGGATACGCTGGCCGGACCGGACGGAGCAGTCATGTACCCAGCAGAGCGTCACGCCGCGATCCTCGCGGGTGCCCGCGACGGCGACGGCGCCCTGTCGGTCGCCGAGCTGAGCAGCCGACTCGGCGTCACACCGGAGACCATCCGTCGCGACCTCGCCGTCCTCGAGCGACAGGGGCTCATCCGCCGCCACCACGGTGGCGCGGTCCTCGCCCGGCGACCCGCGTTCGAGCCCAGCCTCCAACGACGCCGCGAGGGCGAGCGCATCGAGCGCGCCGCCGTCGCCCGGCTCGTCGTCGAGCAGCTCCCCGAGGAAGGGGTCGTCCTCCTCGACTCCGGTGCGATGACCCTCGAGGTCGCCGCGCTCCTCCCCCACACCAGCCGACTCCTCGTGGTGACGAACAGCCTGCCGATCGTCGCCCTGCTCGGTGGCCGGCCGCGACTCACCGTGCTCGCCCTGCCCGGGCGGGTCCGCGCCGTCACCCAGGCGACCGTCGGTGCGTGGACCGTCGAACGGCTGTCGGGGCTCCACGCAGACGTCGCCGTCCTCGGCGCCAACGGGGTGGGGCTCACCTCGGGCGCCACGACGACCCTGCCCGAGGAGGCCGAGGTGAAGCGGGCGATGCTCGGCATCGCCCGACGACGCATCCTCGCCGTCACCGCCGCGAAGTTCGGCACCACCTCGTTCCACCGAGCCGCGGGACTCGACGAGTTCGACCAGATCGTGACCGACGACGGGCTCGACCCGGACACCGTCGACGCGCTCGCCGACAGCGGTCCCGAACTGCTGCTGGCCACCACCTGACCAACCCCACCGGCACCGGGCCGATCGTCCCACGTGCACCCCGAGAGGAACAACCATGACGCTCGTCTCCACCGCCGCGCTCCTCGACGCACAGCGCGCCGTGCTCGCCTTCAACGTCGTCCAACTCGAACACGGCGAGGCCATCCTCCGCGGCGCGGAGCTCGCGGGCCGCGGCGTCATCCTGCAGGTCTCCGAGAACGCGGCGAAGTACCACGGCGGCCTCGCGCCGATCGGGCTCGCGAGCCTGGAGCTCGCACGCGAGACCGGCACCGCGACCGCCGTACACCTCGACCACGCCGAGGACGAGGCGCTCGTCGAGGAGGCGGTACGGCTCGGATTCACCTCGGTCATGTTCGATGCGGCGACCCTCCCCGACGAGGAGAACCGCGAGCGCACCGCAGCGGTCGCCCGCGCGGCTCAGGCGCAGGGCGTGTGGGTCGAGGCGGAACTCGGGGCGATCGGCGGCAAGGGTGGCGCACACACGCCCGGCGTCCGGACCGACCCCGGTGAGGCCGTGGCGTTCGTCGCGGGCACCGGCGTCGACGGCCTGGCGGTCGCGGTCGGCAGCTCGCACGCGATGACGTCGCGGAGCGCGACCCTCGACTTCGGCCTCATCCGCGAACTCGCGGCAGCCGTCCCCGTCCCGCTCGTCCTGCACGGTTCGAGCGGCGTGAGCGACGAGGACCTCGTGCGGGCGGTGGACGCGGGCATGCGCAAGATCAACATCTCGACCCACATCAACGGCGTCTTCACCCGAGCCGTCCGTGAGCGCCTCGACGCGGACCCGTCACTCGTCGACCCGCGGAAGTACCTCGGCCCGGCGCGCGACGCCGTCGCCGCCGAGGTCGCGCGGCTCCTCACCCTCGTCGCATAGGACTCGTCGCCGACCCGACCGTCAGTCGATCGAGTCGTTCACAACCAGTGGACGATGTCCGGGTCCAGACAGACCCCGCCGAGGCCCTCGGCGGTGGTGACGCCGTCCGCGAACCGGATCACCACGGCCCGTCCCTCCATACGCACGTACTCGGCCCGGAGCCCGAGTCGGAACGGAACGTCGGTCGACGCGGTGACCGCACGGCTCGCGCGTTCGGGGACCGTGATGACCAGGCGGTGGGCTCGCCCCGCTGCATCGACGACCTCGGCCTCGATCCGTCCCGGAGCATCGTCGGACAGCCGGCGCACCGCGGTCGCCGCGACGATCACCTGGGTCATGTCGCGATTCTCGCACCCCGTGGAGGGTGGCGTCGAGGCGGAGCGGACCGGCTTGCCGTCGAGCCTGTCGCCCTTCGACAAGCTCAGGGACCGGGTCGGGGCTCGCGCTCCAGGACCGGGTCGGGCTCGGAGGACTGCCGCCGGTCGCGCAGGCAACGGCAACGCCCGGGCGGACATCCTGCCGGACGCAGCGCGACGGCGCCGGAGCTCGATGCTCCGACGCCGTCGCGGTCTGGTGGTGCGGGGTGGCCAGCAGGCCTAGCCGCACTTGGACTGGTAGACGGCATCCTTCGCGTCGCCGTCGACGTTGTCCTTCGTGATGATGGTGAAGCCGGTCTCGATCTTGGCCTCGACCTTGTCACCGTTCAGTGCTGCGATCGCCTGGGCGACGCCGTCCTTGCCGATGGTGGCCGGCTCCTGAGCGACGAGCGCCTGGACGGTGCCCTCCTTCAGCTGCTTGACCTGGGCGGGACCCGCGTCGAACCCGACGATGGTGACCGAGTCCTCCTTGCCGGCCTGCTTGACACCGGTCGCGGAACCTTCGGCCGCGAACAGGTTCGCTGCGAAGATGCCCACGATGTCGGGGTCCTTCTGGAGCGCCGCGGTCACGATCTCGGCAGCCGTGGACGGCTCGTTGTGGCTGTACTGCACGCCGAGGTCGGTGAACTTGTCATCGCCCTTCACCGCTTCCTGGAAGCCCTCGGCACGGGCGTCCGTGGTCGAGATGCCGGGGTCGACCGAGACCACGAGGACCTTGCCGCCCTCGGGGTGCGCTTCCTTGATCGCGTCGAACGCCGCAGCGCCGCCGCCCTTGTTGTCGCTCGAGATCTGCGAGACCGCGAACGACGGGTCGTCGACGGTGGTGTCGACGAGGACGACCTTGATGCCCGCGTCGGCCGCAGCCTTCAGCGGGGCCTCCATGGCCTTCACGTCGGTCGGAGCGACGAGGATCGCGTCCGGCTTCGAGGCGACGACCGAGTCGACGAGCGGCTTCTGCAGCGTCGGGTCGAACTTCTCCGGACCCTGGGTCGTGACCGTCGCGCCGGCGTCCTTCGCCGCCGATTCGATACCGCACTGCATCGAGATGTAGAACTCGTCGCCTGCGACGCCCTGGATGAACGCGATCTTGTAGCCGTCGGAACCTGCGCCTGCGCTGCTGCCGCCCGAGCTCGCGCCACCGGAACAACCGGTGAGCATGAGGCCTGCCGACGCGCCGAGCGCGAGGACTCCGAGAACTGACTTCTTCCACTTCATTGTGATTACCCGTTTCTCTTGAACTGCTGGACTACTGGGATGGTGCGGGGGGGGTGTTGATCTGTGTAGGGGTTATTTCTTCTTCCTGCTGACGAGGGCTTCGCCTGGTGGACGCCGCCTGGTTGATCAGCAGCTCTATTTCTTCTTCCTGCTGACGAGGGCTCGCCAGAAGCTCGTGGATCCACCGCGGGCTGCGGAGGAACGGCGGACCTGGTCGACGTAGACGGCCAGGATGAGGACGGCGCCGACCGCGACCTGCTGCCAGAAGGGCTGCACGCCGGTGATGACGAATCCGTTCTGGAGGACGGCGGGGATGAACAGACCGACGACGGTGCCGAAGATCGTCCCGTAGCCACCGAAGAGCGAGGTGCCACCGATGACGACCGCGGCGATGACGTTCAGGTTCGTCTGCGACTGACCGGCGATCGCGGTGGTGCCGAACTGCGACAGCGACAGGATGCCGGCGAGACCCGCGAGGCCTCCGGAGATCGCGTAGATGCGGATGAGGTGACGGTCGACCTTCACGCCGACGCGTCGTGCCGCCTCCTCGCTCGAGCCGACCGCGTAGGTGTACAGGCCGAACTTCGTCTTGTGGAGGACGAGCGCACCGATGATGACGACGACGAGGGCGATGACCGAGATGATCGGAACCGCGCCGAAGATGTTGCCGTACCCGATCGAGTCGGTGAGGACCGACGGCACCTCGCGGATGTCGACACCGCCGGTGAGGATCTGGGCGAGGCCGAGCGCCATGCCGAGGCTACCGAGGGTGACGATCAGCGGCGGCACCTTCGCCTTGGAGATGAGGATGCCGTTGAACGTGCCCCAGAGGATGCCGACGCCGATCGAGACGATGATGCCGACGATCGCGGTCCCCCAGTCGTCGCCGCCCATGGCCCGCATCGTCGTCGCAGACACGACGCCCGAGAAGACGAGGACGGATCCGATCGAGAGGTCGATGCCGGAGGTGATGATGACGTAGGTCATGCCGACGCCGAGCACCGCGAGGATCGAGGCGTTCTGCACGACGAGCCGCAGGTTGGACAGCTGCGCGAAGGTGTCGGGCGCGATCGCGGAGAAGATCGCGATGACGACGAGGAGGACGATGAAGATCTGGAAGGCCTGGGCCTTGAAGAGCTTCCTGATCGGGGTCTCCCGATCCTTGGCCGTCTCGATGGCGGTCGTCTCCGGCCCCATCTCGGCCTGCTTCACCGCGCTCATGCGACGTTCCTCGTGCTGGCACCGGTCATGAGACCGACGAGTTCTTCCATGTTCGTGTCCTTCGTGTCGACCGTCGCCGCGCGGTGGCCGAGCCGCAGCACCTGCACGCGGTCGGACACCTCCATGACGTGCGGCATCGAGTGGCTGATGAAGACGACCGCGATGCCCTTGTCGCGCACCCGGCGGATCGTCTCGAGCACGTTCTTCGTCTGGCGGACGCCGAGGGCGGCCGTCGGTTCGTCGAGGAAGACGACCTTGTTGGCCCAGTGCACCGCGCGGGCGATGGCGATCGCCTGGCGCTGCCCACCGGACATCGCGCCCACCGGGTCGGTGAGTGAGCGGACGGTCGCGCCGAGTTCGTCGAAGGCGTGCCGCGACTGCTTGCTCATCTCCTTGACGTTCATGAGGCCGAGCAGCCCGCCGAGGCCGGGCCGCATGATCTCGCGGCCGAGGTAGACGTTCTGGACGGGGTCGAGGTGGGGCGCGAGGGCGAGGTCCTGGTAGACCGTCTCGATACCGAGCGCGCTCGACTGCATGGGCGAGGTGAGGGTGATCGGTTCGCCTTCGAACTTGATCACGCCGCTGTCGACCGCGAGGTTGCCGGAGAGGGCTTTGACCAAGGTGGACTTGCCCGCTCCGTTGTCGCCGATGAGGGCGGTGACCTCGCCGGGGTAGACCTCGAAGTCCGCTTCGTCGAGGGCGCGGACGTGCCCGAACTGCCGGGTGAGGCCTCTGGCCTCCAAGACGGGAGTCGTCATGTCGTTCTCGTTCCTTTCCAGCCGGCCCCGGTGGACGGGTCCGGCGTGTGGTGGCTGTCGTACCGCCGTTCGGGGCGGTGGTGTGTGGTGAGCTGCTGCGTGATCGTGGGTCCTGCGTCGAGGGGTGGCGTCATCGGATGCCTCCCGATGCGAGGGTCGCCGGCCAGCCCACACCGGGGCCGGCGGCGAGCACGGTGCCGGAACCACTGACGGTCCAGGGCCCGAACCCGGCCGGGACGGCGAAGACCTCTCCGGCGGAGAACTCGACGGCCTCGGCGCCGGTCTCAGAGACCAGTGCGCCAGCGCCGGTGAGTGCGAGGGCGACCGAGAAGCCGGCGTCCACGGGTGCGCTGCCGTCGGTGCCGGGCGCCACAGCGAAGAGCTGGAAGTAGGGGTCGGCGGCCGCGGGCAACAGCGACACCGGCGCGTCCGTCCGGGCATCGAGGTCGTGCAGCACGACGAGGTGTTCGATCTCGGACTGCGGGAGTGCCGTCGTCGACACCGCGCCCATCACGGTCTCGAATCCGAGGCCGAGGTGGGACTCGTCGCGGGTCGAGGTCGTGACGGACCACTCGAGGAGGATGGAGAGGTCGGTCGGTTCCTGCACCTCCGCGAGGAAGATGCCGCCGTCGATCGCGTGGGCCGTGCCGGCCGGGACGAGGATGCCCATGCCGCGCTCGACGACGATCCGGTTCATGTGCGACAGCATCCACTCGCTGTCCTGGGCGTCGCGACGGCGGTCGAGTTCGTCGGGGTCCACGTCCTCGCTCCATCCGAGATGGACGGCCGAACCGGGCTCGGCGTCGAGGATGAACCAGGCCTCCGTCTTGCCGTAGGCGCAGTCGAGGTGGGAGGCGGCGAACGCCCGGTCCGGGTGCACGTGGACGGGGAGCCGCTGACGCGCGTCGAGCAGCTTGACGAGGATGCCGGTGTCGGCGGCGTCGGTGCCGTGGTCCTGTCCCGCGCCGGTCCACTGCTCCGGGTCAGCCGCGACGAGGTCACGGAGGAGGACGCCGTCGACGGTGCGGGCGAGGCCGATGGCGCCGCCGGGTTCCTGGTCGGCGCGGCTCACGGTCGCTCCGAGCCACTCCTCCGGCTGGAACTCGCTCTGCTGCTCGATGCCGCGCAGGCCGGCGATGCGGTCGCCGCCGCGGTAGAAGTGCTCGATGAGGTTCGGCGCGAGTCGCGTCGGCTGGGCGAGCGTCGTGGGCTGGGTCGTGCTCATGCTGCTGGTCCTCCGACCATGCTCGTGGTGGACGCGGTGCGCGCGTCCACGATGTGACGCTGTGCCGGGCCGGGGATCTCTCCGGAACCACGCGACACCAGGGAGGTCGGGACGACCCACTCGCGCGGTTCGTCGGCCGGCGATTCGCGCAGTTCGAGGAGTCGCTCGATGGCGGCGGTACCGATGACGAACGGGTCCTGGTTGATGCAGCTGACGGCCGGTCGCAGGACGTCGGCGAGGGTGAAGTCGCCGAACGCGATGTGCGCCGTCCCCTCCCGCCCGATGCGGTGCAGGGAGGTCGTCAGACCGATCGCCGCCTTCGCGTTCGACGCGAAGAAGGCGGTGGGCGGGTCCTCGAGTCCGAGCAGGCGCTCCGTCTCGGCGGCGTAATCGAGCGAGCCGTCGATGGTCCAGGAGACGAGCGACGGGTCGAGGTCGATGCCGGCCTCGGCGAGGACGTCGGTGTAGCCCTGGTAGCGCCGACGGATGGTGAGGAAGCGTTCGTCCCGGTCGTAGAAGGCGATGCGGGTGTGGCCGAGCTCGACGAACTGGCGGATCGCGAGCTGGGTGGCGGCGTAGTCGTCGACCACGACGCTGTCGAAGGCGGCGAGCGGACGGTCGACGGCCACGACTGGCGTCACGTTCCGGAACGCCTCGAGGTAGGGCAGCTCCGCGGCGACCGGGGCGATGATGACGCCGGCGACCTGGTGGCCGGCGATGAACCCGGTCAGCTGGTCGCGCTCGCGCCCCTCGTCGAGCCCGGTGCTCGCCACGAGGACGCTGAGGCCCTCCTTGAGCGCACGGGCCTCGATGGCGCTCACGAGCGAGGCGAAGAACGGGTCGGCGAGCGAATCGATGAGGACGCCGATCGCGCCACCGGTGCCGGACTTCAGAGAACGGGCGGCCGTGTTGGGCACGTACCCGAGGCGATCGATCGCCTCGAGCACGCGGCTTCGGGTCTCGGGGTGCACGGACGGTTCGCCGTTCACCACCCGCGAGACGGTCTTGATGCTGACGCCGGACTGCGCAGCCACATCCTTGATCCCGGGCGGCCGCATCAGCGGGTCCCCCTGACGGGAAGCGGAACGGGTCGGACGTCGCAGCCGGTCCGGAGCGACGGGACGTGCGCATGTGTCCGGGTCGGACTGGTCGCGGTGATCGCGGGGTTGCAGGTGCCCATGGGCTCCACCTCCTGACAGCGTTGTCATCGGTCGGGGTGGTGCAGCTGCAGAACCCCGTCGTTCCTTCGTGCGCCTATACTGACCGCAGACCGACAACGTTGTCAAGCAACGTTGTCTGAAAGAGATCAAATTCATTTGGAACTCGCATCGAAGAGGCGTTCAGACCCCTCGGATGCGGGTCGCCACCCCGGAATCATCGAGGAGTCAGCGTGATCGTCGTCGTCGCAGGAGCAGCCGGAAGCGGCAAGACCACCCTCGGACGTGAGCTCGCCAGGGCCCTCCGACTCCCGCTCCTCGACCTCGACACCATCACCAATCCGTTGCTCGACGGTCTCGGTGCGGTGACCGATCCCGACGGCGCCGAACCGCTCCACTGGAACGACGCGAAGCTGCGCCCGACCATGCGCCCGGCACGGTACGCGGCCCTGCGAGCGGTCCTCGCCGACCAACGCGACAGCGGTGTCGGCGCGGTGCTCGTCGCACCCTTCACCGCAGAGCTCCGCGGCGGCGCCGAATGGGACGCGCTCGTCGAGGCCGCCGGGCTCGTCCCGAAGGTCGTCTGGCTGCACGCCGATGCCGCCACGCTCGCAGCCCGCCGGGCCGAACGCGGTGCCGAGCGGGACACGCACATCGTGGACCCGTCCACCGACACCCCACCCGCCATCGAGCACCTGTCGATCGAAGCGGCGTTGTCCACCTCGCAGCAGCTCGCCGCCGTCCAACGCGCGCTCGGGCTCGGACGGACCATCGAGGCCTCCGCGCCGATCTTCGACCAGGTCTTCGCCGCCGGGCTCTTCGACCTCGACGGGACCCTCATCGACTCGACGCCGGCGGTGAACCGGTCGTGGGCGCAGCTCGCCCGCGAGTACGGCCTCGAGGGCGACCTGCTCGCCGCGGGACACGGCCAGCCCGCCGCCCAGGTGCTCGCCGCGATCTTCCCGCCCGAGCAGGTCGCCGGAGCGCTCGCACGGATCATCGAGATCGAGGCCGACGAGGTCGCCGACGTCATCGCGCTCCCGGGGGCGGCGGAGGCTCTGGCAGCGCTCGGCGACGACGCGAAGGCGATCGTCACGAGTGGCACGAGGCTCATCGCCGGCAACCGGATCGCGGCCGCCGGCCTCGTGCGGCCGGAGGTCGTCGTGACCTTCGACGACGTCACGAAGGGCAAGCCGGACCCCGAACCATTCCTGCTCGGACGCACCCGGCTGGGCATGGAGTCGCAGCCGTGCGTCGTGTTCGAGGACGCACCGGCCGGGCTCGCCGCAGCGCGTGCCGCCGGCTGCTGGACAGTCGGCATCGCGGGGACGCACGAGGCGCACGAACTCGATGCGGACCTCGTGATCGACGGTCTCTTCCAACTGCGGCTCGAGCCGGTCGCCGAGGGTGGGTTCCGGCTCGTCCCGGCGTCGCTCGGCTGAGCAGCGCCCCGCTCCCCGAGCCTGTCGACGGGCCTCCGAACACATCCTCGATCGCGACGACTCCCCCGCCACGACGGTTCGTTCTCCACCGCTGCCTCGGGCAGTTGCGACCGCCATTCTTGTCTTGCATCTGAAATAACACTGCTAACATATCGACTGCTATGTCGATCGTTACAGACGCTCCCTCCCGCCGACCCCTCCGCCCGTTCTCCGCACTGGCCCTCGCCGCGGCGTGGTTCACCCTGTGGTGCCTGACCCCGGGTATCACCGACCGAGGCCCTGTGCGCCTCGTGGTGCAGGAGGAGACCCTCGTGGTGTTCCTCGAGTCCCTGATCGCCGGCCTCCTGGTGATCGCCATCGCCATCCTGCAGCGCACCCACACCCGTGAACTCTTCGCACCGTCTCGGCGGCGGTTCCTGTACGTCATCCCGGTCGCGCTCGCGCTCGCGTTGCCGTTGCACTACGAGCTCGAGTTCCCCGTACTGCTCTACATCTTCTGGATGACCGTCTCGGTGTTCTGGCAGGACTACCTGACCTTCGGACTCCTGCAACGCCATCTCGCCGCGCGCTTGCCGTCGCGCGCGGTCATCCCCGCCGTCGCCGTCCTGTTCGCCCTCGGACACGTCATCCTGCTCCCCGACAAGTTCGGGCTCGTGCCGAACCCGCTCCCGGCACTGAGCATGCTCGCGCTCGGACTCCTGCTCGCGTGGCTCCGTCGCCGGTTCACGACGATGCACCTCATCCTGACGCTGCACCTGTCGTTCTACTTCGTCTTCGCGTGAGGTCAGGCCGCACGTCCGAACGCGACCATCGGCGAGCACCTCGACCGGCTTGACGACCGCGTCATCGCCGGTCCCTGAGCCTGTCGAAGGGCACCCCGAGGAAACATCAACTGTTGGATAAATACCCAGATCAGGGACCGATTCAGTGCGCGCTCGAATGTCAGTGGTCCGTGTTTGGATGGATCCATGACCAGCACCGCACCGAACCCGCTCGCCGCCGCCGCGGCCGGGTTCGATGCGGTCTGGCAGGGCGCGCTCGACGCGATCCGTCCCGGTGCAGGTGTCGCGGAGCAGCTCGAGAACATGAACGACGAGGCGGTCCTCCGGGTCCTGGACGAGCTCGGTGCCGTGCAGCACGCGGTCGAGGTCCTCGCCGCCCGCGTCGTCGGCGCGATCGCGTTGCGCCCGTCGCCTTCCCGCCGCGACGGCACGCTCGTGCGCGCCGCTGGTTACGCGAACCCGGGCGTCATGGTGTCCGAGCGGTGGCGGGTGGCACGCGCCCGCGGCGCAGCGATCGCGGAGGTCGGTGCCGCCATCACGCAGCCGCGCGGGCTGCTCGGCGAGTTGGAGGAATGCCCGTTCCCCACGGTCGCTGCCGCCCTCGAACCGGCACCCGGTTCCGACGCCACGACCGCCCAGGCCGACGGGCCCAGCGGGTCATCCTCGTCGGCCACCACGGATGGTGACGCGTCCACTGCCCTCGGCAGCCCACGCTCACCCCTCAGCGTGGATGGTGCTGCGGTCATCGTCCGGGAGCTCCGCAACGCCGGCCGCATCTGCAGCAGAGGCGAACTGCAAGCGGCGTCGGTGATCGCGGTCGAGCACGCCACCCACGCGCCACTGCAGGACGTCACCCGCATCGCCAAACTCGTCCGCACCCGCCTCGACCAAGACGGCCGCGAACCCCGCGACGAACTCCTCCGCCGAGCAGAACGCTGCACCATCCACGAACTCCCCACCGGCATGACCCTCCTCCGCGCCGAACTCGCCCCCGAAAGCGCCGCCTTCATCCGCGCCGGCCTCGACGCCCTCATCGGCGCCACCCACCGCAAACCCCACTTCATCAACCCCGACACGGCCGACCCCGCCGACCAACCCGACGGATCCGGGAAACCCATGCCCGACGGGCCGTCACTCATCCCCATCGACCGACGGCGCGCCATCGCCCTCACCGAGACCTTCCGCCACCTGGCCGGCTGCAACGCCGCCGCCACCGAACTCGCCCCCGTCACCGTCATCATCCGCACCGACCACAACACCCTCGAAACCGGTCTCGGCACCGCCACCATCGACGGCATCGACGAACCCATCGGAGCTGGCGCCCTCCGCCGCCTCGCCGCCGACGCCAACCTCATCCCCATGATCCTCAGCGGCCCATCCCTGGTCCTCGACCTCGGCACCAGCACCCGCCTCTTCACCCGCGGACAAAAACTCGCCCTCGCCGAACGCGACGGCGGCTGCGCCTGGACCGGCTGCACCCACCCACCATCCTTCACCGAAGCCCACCACATCACCTGGTGGTCCCAAGGCGGCCCCACCAACCTCGACAACGGCATCCTCCTCTGCCCCTTCCACCACCACCGCATCCACGACGACCACTGGACCATCACCATCCAAAACGGCATCCCCTGGTTCATCCCACCCAGCCACATCGACCGACACCAAACCCCCATCCGAGGCGGACGAATCCACCTCGCCGCCTGAACGCATGGCACCCGTCTGCCCGCAACCCCTGCCCTTCGACAAGCTCAGGGACCGAAACGGGAACCACCCTGCCCGGCAAGCCCGGCAGTCGGGTACCCGGTCCCTGAGCCTGTCGAAGGGCCCACGACGAACCGTCATACCTGCCCTTCGACAAGCTCAGGGACCGAGACGGGACACCATGACGTCTCGACACGCCCGCCAGCCGAACGCAGGCTCCGCATCCGGGGCGCCGTTCCCTGAGCCTGTCGAAGGGCTCACGAGGAACCACTCTGCCTCGACAAGCTCAGCGACCGAGACGGGAACCGCCCTGCCTCGCACACGCTCAGCGACCGACGCCGTCCTCGACAACCCGGCCACCCTGGTCCCTGAGCCTGTCGAAGGGCACACGAACAGCCTTCGAACCTGCTCTTCGACAAGCTCAGGGACCGAGACGGGAACCACCAGCACTCGAGGACGGGGACGACTCAGCGACCGAGCGCCCCCTCAACCGGTCGAAGGGCCCACGAGGCACCGGCCGGCCGCCGCAGGGTCACCCTGCGGCGACGACCTCCTCGACCGCCGCCCGCGCACCGACGTCCGCCAGCCGTGCTCGCGCCGCGATGAACGCCTTGCGTAGCCGCGCGTCCGATCCGAGGTCGCCGAACACGACCTCCAGGTCGAGGAACGCCCCAGGGCGCTCCGCCTCCTGCGCGACGGCCGCCTGCAACTCGGCCAACCGCCGGTCGACCGGCGCAAGCTCCCGCCCATCATCACCGACACCCTCGATGAATCGACTCCACGCCGCGAGCACGAGCGCCGAGCGCGCGATCCCGCCGCCGGTCCGCAACTGCTCACGGACGACCGGGAGCAGGAACTTCGGGATGCGCTCCGAACCGTCGACGATCTGCCGCGCCAAGGTGTCCTTGATCGCCTCACTGCCGAACCGGCGCATCAGCTCCGCACAGTACGCGTCGATGTCGATCCCCGGGACCGGCGCGAGCGTCGGCCTCGCCTCCTCATGCATGTACCCGAGAAGGAACCGCGAGAACAGCTCGTCACGGCAGACGTCGTGCACGTACGTCTCCCCCGCCAGCAACCCGAGGTAGCTCATCGCCTGGTGGGAGGCGTTCAACAACCGGAGCTTCATCAGCTCATACGGCTCGACGTCCTCCACGAGCTGCACGCCCACCTGCTCGTACGGCGGACGGCCGTCGGAGAAGTCGTCCTCGAGCACCCACTGCTCGAACGATTCCGAGAGCACCGGCCAGCGGTCGTCGATCCCGAACCGCTCGGAGACGAACGCCCGCTGCTCGTCCGTCGTCGCCGGCGTGATGCGGTCCACCATCGAGTTCGGAAACCGCACCTCGGCACCGATCCAGGCGGCGAGCGCCGGGTCGATCCGCTCGGCGAACGCGAGGATCGCCGTCCGGGCGACGTGCCCGTTGCCCTGGATGTTGTCGCAGGACATGACCGTGAACGGGACCGCACCGGCGTCGCGCCGGGCACGGAGGGCCGCCGTGATGAAGCCGAGTGGGCTCTGCGGCACCGCGCCCGCCGGCAGACCGTCGAGGTCCGCGAGCGTCGCACCGTCACTCGGCTCGAAGGCCCCGGTCGCGTCGTTCACTCCGTAGCCGCCCTCGGTGATCGTGAGCGACACGATCCGCGTCGACGGATCGCTCACGCGGGCGAGGACCGCTTCCGGGTCGTCGGGAGCGAACAGGTACTCGACGATCGACCCGACGACGCGCGCCTCGACCTCGCCGTCCGGACTCGTCGTCACGAGCGTGTAGAGCCGGTCCTGAGCACCGAGTGCGTCCCGCATGGCGGCGTCACCGGCCAGTGTGCCGACGCCGACGAGCCCCCAGGACGCGTGTTCGTCGCTGGGGAGCCCGAGCACGCGGTCGACGAACATCGCCCCGTGCGCACGATGGAAGGCGCCGACCCCGAAGTGGACGATGCCGGGTCGGATGGCCGAGCGGTCATAGGCGGGGACGGCCACCCGCTCATCGAGAGCGGTGAGGGTGGCGTCGGAGAGCTGGGTCATGTGGTGCCTTCTCGTCGGTGAGCGGGTTCCGGGTGGTGCAGGTCGAGGGTGGTGCGGGTCGAGGGTGCTGCGACTGCAGGGTGGATCAGACGCCGTGGGTGGACTCGGTCTCCACCGGCGTCGACGCGTCGAGCGTGACGATGCGGGTGGCGCGCTGCTTGGTCGCGTCGACCAGGCGGGCGTTCGGCTCGTCGACGCCGAGCACCCAGGCTTCGGCCTCGTCGCGCGGGTGTCCGTGACCGAGGCGTCGGGCGATGAGTCGGTCGCGGCGGACCTCGTCGTCCACGTCGACGTACCAGGATTCGTCGAGATGCGCGGCGACACCCTGCCAGCCGTGGTCGTCGAACAGGAGGTAGTTGCCCTCCGTGATCACCAGCGGCACCTCGGGGCGGACGAGGACGGCGCTGCCGATCGACGCCTCGAGCGAGCGGTCGAACCTGGGTGCGTAGATCGGTGTGCCCGGCGAATCGGCGGTGCGTCCGGCACGGGCGAGGCGGGACAGCAGTGCGACGTAGCCGTCGACGTCGAAGGTGTCGGGCGCGCCCTTGCGGTCGCGTCGCCCGAGGCGGACGAGCTCGGCGTTGTCGAGGTGGAAGCCGTCCATCCCGACGATGACGGCCTGGTCGCCAAGCGCGGCGGCGAGCGCGTCGCTGACGGTCGACTTACCCGCACCGGGCGCACCGACGATCCCGAGGATCCTGCGGGACCCGGTGGTGGCGAGCGAGCGGGCGTGATCGATGAGGCCGTCGAGGTCGGTCCCGATCGTGATGCCGCTCATCGTGATGCCTGACCTCTCCTGGGAGCCGACCGGTCGCGGACGCGCCGTCGCCCGACTCACGGTAGGTCCAGGGGATGCGTGTGTCAACACCGGATGTCACCGGTGTCATGATCTGCTGGTGAAATTCATGTCACGGGTGACATGGTTGCCATTCCGTGGTTATGATGCTCCCGACCCGGTGCACCGACGCACGGGCCTCATCACGTCGATCGGACCACCTCATGACTGACTTCAACGGCCGCACCATCCTCGTCACGGGAGCGAGCGGCGGCATCGGCGGCGCGACCGTCCGCCACCTCGTGGCAGCGGGCGCGCAGGTGATCGCCTCCGGTCGCAACGTCGAGCACCTCGACGCCATCGCCGCCGAGACGGGCGCCGAACCACTGCCCTTCGACCTCACCTCGGAGGACAGCATCCGCGACGCGATCGAGGGACGCGACATCTGGGGCGTCGTCAACTCCGGAGGTTGGGGCGGCGAGATCGCCTCCCCACAGGAGACCGACATCGACGTGTTCGACAAGGTCATCAGCATCAACGCACGCGGGTCGCTGCTCGTCACCAAGTACGCGTCCCGCGAGATGATCCGCCAAGAGCGCGGCGGGGCGATCGTCAACGTCTCGAGCCAGGCGAGCCTCGTCGCACTCTCCGGCCACATCTCCTACGGCTCGTCGAAGGCCGCGCTCGACAACATCACGCGGGTCTCGGCCCTGGAACTCGGGAAGTACGGCATCCGGGTGAACGCCGTCAACCCGACCGTCGTGATGACGCCGATGTCCGCCTGGTACTGGGGTCGCCCCGACATCGAAGGCCCCTTCCTCGAGGCGATGCCGCTCGGCAAGTGGGCCACCGAGGACGACATCGCCGGCCCGATCACCTTCCTGCTGAGCGACGCCGCCGGCATGATCTCCGGCGTCTCGCTGCCGATCGACGGCGGCTACACCGCGCGCTGACCCGATCCGGCAGGACCGAACGGGAGGGACCCGAGCATGGCCACGATGCGCCAGATCGCCGCAGCCGCCGGCGTGAGCGCGAAGACGGTCTCACGGGTCTTCAACGACGACCCGCACGTCCTCCCGGCGACCCGAGAACGGGTCGAGTCGATCATGCGGGAGCTCGACTACGTGCCGAACTCCCTCGCGACGGCGTTCCGCTCGGGCCGCCCGTCGGTCATCGGGGTCGCCGTCCCCGACATCGTCGACCCGTTCTTCGCCGAGATCGCGCGTGCGGTGGAGCGGACGGCGCGCGATCACGACATGTCGACGCTCGTGACGAGCCTCGGCGACGACCCGGACCGCGAGCGCGCGGTCCTCGAGCCGATGCTCCGGCGTCAGCTGGCCGGAGTGGTGCTCGCGCCGATCAGCGACGACCAGAGCTCGCTGAGTGCATGGGCGTCGCGGACGCCGTTCGTGTTCGTCGACCGCGCGCCAGGCGGGCTCGCTGCCGACGCGTTCACGCAGGACGACTTCGGTGGAGCGTTCACGGCGACGACCCACCTCGTCGAGCACGGCCACCGCCGGATCGGTTTCGTCGGCGACGAGCTGGCTCTGCCGACGACCGCCGAGCGGCTGCGCGGGTACCGGGCGGCACTCACCGAAGCCGGGCTGCCCGCCGACGAGGAGCTCATCGCCCTCGGTGCGGCGACCCGCGAAGGGGCGGCGCGTGCGCTGGCGGCGATCGACTCGCAGGCGACTGCTCTCTTCTCGTCGAACGCCGTCTGCACGATGGCGTTGCTGCCCGCACTCGCCGAGCAACCGCTCCCACTCGTCGCGTTCGGCGACTTCCCCCTGGCCGAGCTCCTGCGACCGTCGGTGTCCGTGATCACGCAGGACCCGGAGGCCCTCGGCCGACTCGCTGCGGAACGGATCATCGATCGCCTCGACCGCCCCGACGCGCGATACCGCCGGAGCACGGTCCTCCCGGTGCACCTCGTCGAGCGCGACTCATGCCGGGCCGCGCCCGCGGTGCGCTGAGTCGCCGGCTCCGAGCCGCCCCGGCCGAGCCGTCAAGTCCCCGGCCTAGCAGTCAAGTCCCCGGACTAGCCGTCAAGTCCCCGGCCCCTGAACCATCTCGGCCCCTGAGCCTGTCGAAGGGCGCCACGCGAACGCCCCGAACACTCGACCGGCTCGGGAAACGAAACCGGCCGGCCTAGTAGCTCAACGTCGCCGGCGCGAGCTCCGCCGTCTGGTCGCCGACGCGGCTCGGGTCGCGCGGGTCGAGGCGACGGACCTCGCCGACGTCCGCGAGTTCGTCGAGCTCGATCCAGAAGATGTTCGGACTCCGTGTCGAGCCGAAGTAGTACACCCGGTTCGTGAGGTCCGCCCCGGCCCGCCACCACGTCGGGTACACGTCGCCCGTCGAGTACGGCGCGCCATACGGCACCGACACGTTCGCGATGAGCTGGAACACACCAGCCACCGCCTCAACGGTGTCCGCCGGCTCCGGCAGGTAGTGGAGGAAGTAGGACGCGCGGACGAACCGGTCGACCGAGGTGATGTCCCCGGGAGGCGGGAGCTCGCCACCGAACGGGCGGTAGCGGTCGCGGTTGGCGATCTGCTCGTCGAGGCTCGGCGAGTTCGCCATCACGGTGAACTCGCGGCCGTGGTGGACGACGAGCCGGCCGTCGATCGGCTCGATGACCGCGGAGTCACCCGAGGCGTCTTCGATGGCGATGTGGATCCCCATCTGGAGGCCGCGGAACATCGGGGACGTGATGCGGACGGTGTCGATGTCGGCGATCGCTTCGGCGACCGACCCATAGGTGTCGAGGAGGTACTGCACCCACAGCGCGTTCGAGACCGTCGGACGGCCGTCGGGCTCGGCGAACGTCACGTCCTCCGGGTCGAGATACAGTGCGTGTGCTCCGAGGCCCGCCGTGTTCAGGCCGTCGACGGTCCCCATCCCCCACATGCTCGTGACGACACTGCCGTACCGGGAGGTCCACCGGTGCGAGGTGGCGTCGCCCGTGCCACCTCGGTCGGTACCGCTCGGGACGAACCACAGCTCGGGTTCGTCGCTCTCCGACCAGTCCATGCAGCGGCTGACCGTCTTGGCGACCGCGTTGTCGTTCCAGAAGATTCGAGTGCACACGCGCTGAGCGTACTCCGAGCGCGGTGCTCGACGGAGGGGCTATCGCCCACGCAGTGCCGCCGCCTCGCTGAGCCAGCGGCTATAGCAGTCCCAGGGGTCGACGTCGCGGGCGACCGAGGCGATGTGGGCGAGCAGTCGGGGCGACCCCGTGAACCATTCGGAGCGTTCGAGGCGCTCGCGGGCGAACTGTTCGTGACGCGCACGCTCGACGTGCCGGTCGCCGCGTTCGAGGGCGAGCAGTTCGTCGTGCCAGATCGCGGCGAACCGCTGGCGAGGGTTCGTCGTGGTGCCGATCTTCACGCGGTCGCCGTGACGGAGGTAGTAGACGACGTCGATCCGCGGCCGGGCGAGGTCGTCGTCGGGCACGTCCCCCTGCCGCCACTCGCACGCGGCGCACAACCAAGCGGACGGGTAGTGACGGCCGAGCCGCGAGCCGCACATGATGCACGGCGACGGCAGGGCGTCGACGACACCCCAACGACGTCCCGCCCAGTCGGCGGCGAGGGCCAGGTGATCCTCGCAGAGCGCGACGGGCGCGTCGACCGGTGCCGCGGCGTCACACCCGGGTTGTACGCATCGTCTGTGGGGCATCTCCCGAGTGTCCCCCACCCCGCCGACACCGGCCTCCAACCCCCGTCCCTGACCCTGTCGAAGGGCACACGGCAAAACCCCGCCCTTCGACAAGCTCAGGGACCGAACGGTTGGGCTGGCAGGGACCGACCGGACGGGCGAACAAAACGACCGACTCCAACCCCGGTCCCTGAGCCTGTCGAAGGGCACACGAACAGAGCCCGCCCTTCGACAAGCTCAGGGACCGAACGGTTGCGCCGGCAGGGACCGAACGGACGGGCGAACAAAACGACCGACTCCAACCCCGGTCCCTGAGCCTGTCGAAGGGCACACGGCCAGACCCCGCCCTTCGACAAGCTCAGGGACCGAATGGTTGCGCCGGCAGGGACCGGCTGGGTGAGCGAACAAACGACCGACTCCAACCCCGGTCCCTGAGCCTGTCGAAGGGCACACGGACAGACCCCACCCTTCGACAAGCTCAGGGACCGAACGGTTGCGCTGGCAGGGACCGACCGGACGGGCGAACGAAACGACCGACTCCAACCCCGGTCCCTGAGCCTGTCGAAGGGCACACGGCCAGACCCCACCCTTCGACAAGCTCAGGGACCGAACGGGCGAAGCGGCAGGGTCGAGCGACGGTCCTCCACAACTCCCCTGTGATCCGAGAGCGTCCACCGTCGGACGTCAGCGCAGACCGACAGGATCGAGGTCCTGCGAGGCTTCCCGGATGCCCCACGTCTACATCCTCAAATGCGCCGACGGATCCTTCTACACCGGCAGCACCATCGACCTCGCTCGACGAGTCGCCGAGCACATGGACGGCCTCGGAGCGACCTACACCCGCGAGCGACTGCCCGTCACACTCGTCTGGTCGGCCGAGTACGACCGCGTGGACGACGCATTCTTCATCGAGAAACGTCTTCAGGGGTGGAGCCGGGCGAAGAAGCAAGCAGTGATCGACGGGCGGTTCGACGACCTCCCGCGCCTCAGCTGCTCGCGGATCACCGCATGGCGCGATCCAGAACCCGGAACGGACCCGGTGGCCGGTCCCTGAGCCTGTCGAAGGGCACACGGACAGACCCCGCCCTTCGACAAGCTCAGGGACCGAACGGTTGGGCTGGCAAGGACCGGCTGGGTGAGCGGACAAGGACCGACCCTTCAGAAACGGCCGACTCCGACCCCGGTCCCTGAGCCTGTCGAAGGGCACACGAACAGAGCCCACCCTTCGACAAGCTCAGGGACCGAACGGGTGGGCCGGCAGGGACCGAACGGTTGGGCTGGCAAGGAGCGGCTGGGTGAGCGGACAAGGACCGACCCTTCAGAAACGACCGACTCCAACCCCGGTCCCTGAGCCTGTCGAAGGGCACACGGACAGACCCCACCCTTCGACAAGCTCAGGGACCGATCGGTTGGGCCGGCAAGGACCGGCTGGGTGAGCGGACAAGGACCGACCCTTCAGAAACGACCGACTCCAACCCCGGTCCCTGAGCCTGTCGAAGGGCACACGGACAGACCCCGCCCTTCGACAAGCTCAGGGACCGAACGGTTGGGCTGTCAGGGACCGCCCTTCGACAGGCTCAGGGACCAGACAGGCGAGCGGACAACCCTTCGACAGGCTCAGGGATCAGAGAGGCGAGCGGACAGGTGAGCGAACAGGGAGCGCCCTTCGACACGCTCCGGGAGCGGACCGGCGAAGGGCGTTCGGCTGGGAGACGATCGGGTGGCCTCCCAGCCGATGCGCACGTCACAGCGCGATCGCGCGAGCCTCCTCGTGGGAGCGGATCGCCGCTCGGTAGATGTCGTGGGTGAGCGCCGCCTCCTCGGGGCGCGCCGCCCCGAACCGGTCGCCGAGGGAGCCGTGTCGCTCGGCGAGGAACACGGCCCACATCTGGAGGATCGTGTCGGAGAAACCGGACTCGAAGTTCGGCCCGGTCACCGTCGGCCAGACCGACTGGCTGCCTGCGTCAAGCTGCTGCCACACCTGCTCCCGACCGCCACCCGGGATGTCCCGCACCGCGAACACCTCGACGAGCTTCGGGTTCTTCGTACTGAACCGGACCCCGCCGTCGAGACCGATCGCCTCGAACTCCCACGTGTTCTTCTGTCCGGGATCGATGCGCTTCGTCTCGGTCGCCAGCGGGAAGCGGACACCGTCGTGGGTCGCCCAGCTGTGCAGCACGGCGTTGTCCCAGGTGTCGCATGGCACGAGCGAACCGTCGGGGCCGGGACGCTCGGTGACGATGTTCTGCAGCACCCCGTACACGCTCTCGGGTGCCCAGCCGAGCCGCAGCGGCACGTGCCAGGTGTGCATCCCGAGGTCGTTCATCACGCCGGCCTCACCGCAGAACTGCGTCTGGCGCTTCCAGTTGATCTGCTTGCCCCGATCGATGTCACTCGAGTGCAGGAAACTGTTGCGCGCCTCGACGATCGTGCCGAGCGCCCCGGACCGCACGTAGTCGATCGCCAGCTGCGCTCCCGGGAAGAACGGCATCTCACTCGAACACCGGACGAAGCTCTCCGGGTGCTCCGCCATCGCCGCGAGGACGGACTGCGCGGCCGCCGCGTCGATCCCGAACGGCTTCTCCGCCAGGAGACCCTTCCCGGCTCGGATGACGTCGGTGTAGATCTGCTCGTGGAGGTCGTGACGCACGGCCACGTAGACGACGTCGACCGACGGGTCGGCGAGCAGCTCGTGGTAGTCCGTGGTCTTCGTGACGACCGTGTCGATCTCGTCGAACCAGTCGAGCGCCGCCGGGTTGATGTCGCAGACGGCCGTCAGTCGCGGTCGCACCGGGTGGTCGATGAGTGCCGGCCACCGCTGGATGGCGGCTGCGATCTCGCGCCCCATGAGTCCGCCGCCGATGATCGCGACGTTGACGCGCTCCGCCGTCGCCCGGTCGGCCGTCACCTGGTCGGCGCTCATGCGCGAGCCGCCTCGAGGATCGCGAGGCCGGCATCGGCGTCGGCGCCGTCGTGCAGCACCGCCATGAGTGCCGCGGTGATGGCGGCCGGATGCTCGTGCTGGATGATGTTGCGGCCGTAGACGATGCCGCTGACCCCCGCGTCGAGGACGGCGACCGTGCGCTCCAGCAGGGTCCGGTCGTCGACGCGACCGCCGCCGCGGACGAGGACGGGGATGTCTCCGGCGACCTGCACGACCCGCGGGTACTCGGTGATGTCGCTACTCGGGTCGGCCTTGATGAGGTCCGCGCCGAGTTCGACCGCCTGGCGCACGAGGGTGACGATCTTCTCGATGTCGCCGTCAACCTGGTACCCGCCGGCCGTCGTGTTGTCCTGCATGACGAGCGGTTCGATCATGAGCGGCATCCCGTACCGGGTCGCTTCGCGGCGCAGGGCCATGATCGAGCGGATGTTCGCCTCACGGACCTCGGGGTGGTCGGGGATCTGCATGAGGTTGACGCACACGGCGACGGCGTCCAGCCGGACGGCCTCCTCGATCGCGTGCGGCACGTGGTGGCTGTAGAGGATCGAGTCGAGCGGGTTGCCGTAGACGTTCGCGACGTCCGTCCGCAGGACGAGCGCCGGCTTGTCCTTGCCGGGGACCTGCTGCAGGAGACGGGCCTGGCCGAGGGTCAGCTGGACGGCGTCCGGGCCCGCGGCGACGAGGGTGCGGACGACCTCGCCCATGTCCTCGATACCGGTGATGAACGAACGCTCGCCGAAGAACCCGTGGTCGACGGCGACGTCGAGCGCGCGACCGGATCGGGCGTTGAAGAGACGATTGAGGCGGTACAGCGACATTGCGGCGGCTCCTGATCGTGACGGGGAGGGTTTCCGAATCGTCCCTCGGTGTGTCACAGTAGTGGCCTGAGACAACGTTGTCTAGCTTGCGTCGGGTCAGCCCCGGGGCGAAGAACGGAGGGTCCATGGGCGAGATCGTCGTCGCCGGTCACATCTGCGTCGACCTGTCGCCAGGGCTGAGCGCGAGCGCACGAATCGATCCGGGCGCCCTCATCGACACCGGCCCGCTCCGCATCTCCCTCGGCGGCTGCGTCGCGAACACCGGCCTGGCCCTCGCCGACCTCGGGAGCACGGTCCGCCTGCACGCGACCGTCGGCGACGACGAGCTCGGCGCGATCGTCGCGTCGCGCATCGCCGCGCACGAGCGGCTGCACCCGGCGCTCGAGGTCACCGACCGGGCCGCGACCTCCTACAGCGTCGTCGTCGAGCCCGCCGGCCTCGACCGGACCTTCTGGCACCACACCGGTGCCAACGAGGTGTTCACCGGCGAGCACCTGGCCGTCGGCGACGCGGACCTCGTCCACCTCGGCTATCCCCCGCTGCTCCCCGGGATCGTCGCCGACGACGCGGCGCCCCTCGCGAGGCTGCTCGAACGGATCCACCGACACGGTGCCACCACCTCGATGGACCTCGCCGTCGTCGACCCCACGAGCGCCGTCGGTCATCTGGACTGGGAGGCGATCCTCCGGCGCACCCTGCCGCTGACCGACATCGTGAGTCCGAGCGTCGACGACCTGCGTTCGGCGCTCGGCACGCTCCGCCTACCCGCCGGGACCAGCGCATCGCCCCTGGCCCAAGCGGCGGCGTTCGCCGACCTGCTGCTCGCCTGGGGTGCCGGGGTCGTGGCGATCTCGGCCGGCGAGGACGGTCTGCTCCTCCGGGCCGCCGGTGTCGACCGCCTGCGTTCGGGCGGACGGATGCTCGCACCGCTCGCCGAGGCCTGGGCCGACGTCGACCTCGTCGCGCCGCCCGTCCCCGCACCCGCGTTCGTGTCGACCAACGGCGCCGGGGACGCGTCGACCGCCGGCCTGCTCTTCGCGATGTCACACGGTGCCGCACCGGCGGAAGCGGCCGAACTCGCGGGCGCGAGTGCCGCAGCGACGATCGCGGGACGCCGTCCGACGGCGGCCGAGATCACCCGACTGCGCCCCGGACTCAGCGGGCTCTTCGCGGTCGCGGGGGCGGGCGAGCCGATCGCATGATCCCCCATACGCCAGGATGGTGAGCATGCGCAGCTCCCGACCCCCGACCATGAACGATGTCGCCGCGGCAGCCGGGGTCGGGCTGAAGACGGTGTCGCGGTACGTGAACGGCGCGACGAACATCAACCAGGAGCTGTCGGAACGGATCGGCGCGGCGATCGAGGCCCTCGGCTACCGACACAACCTGGCGGCCGCGAGCATCCGGCCCGGCCGGTCGAGCAAGGTCATCGGGCTGATCATCAGCGACCTGGCGAACCCCTATTACTCGGTGTTGGCACGCTCGGTGGAGCGCGTGTGCACGGAACACGGCTACCTGCTGATGTCCGCGAGCTCCGAGGAGGACGCCGGCCGGCACCGGCTGCTCGTCGACCGGCTGGTCGCACAACGCGTGGACGGCCTCGTCGTCGTGCCACCACGGCAGGCGACCACGTCCTGGGCCACGAGCACGATCGTGCACGTCCCGATGGTGCTCGTCGACCGACCGACCGGGCCGCTCGAGTCGGTCGAGGTGCACACGGTGCTCGCCGACAACGCGGGCGGGGCGACCCGGGCGACCGCGGCCATGCTCGCCGCGGGTGCACGTCGGGTCGCGTTCCTCGGCGACTCACTCGAGCTGTACACGATGCGCGAGCGACTGGCCGGCTACCACCGGGCGCTCGCCGAGGCCGATCTCGGCGGCGCGACGGGGACGGGTCCGATCGAGCCGATCGTCTCCGACGGCGCACACTCCGTCGAGGACGCTGCGGCGGTCGTGGCGGGGTTCCTGGCGTCGGGCGAGGTCGACGCGGTGTTCGCAGCGAACAACCGGGCCGCGATCGGGGCCATGCAGGCGTTCGCGACGGCCGGGCACCGGCTGCCGCTCGTGGGGTTCGACGACTTCGAGGCGGCACCGCTCGTGTCCCCGGCGGTGTCGGTGGTGGCGCAGGACGTGGCGCTCATGGGCCGGGTCGCGGCGGAGACCCTCCTCGGACTCATCGCCGGCGAGGCGGGCCCACCCGTGACCCACACCCTGGACGTGCGCCTGGAGCTGCGCGGTTCCGAGCGCTGACGCCCTTCGACAAGCTCAGGGACCGGTGACGGGTGCTCAGGGACCGGAAGAAGTGCACCCGGACCACCCTTCGACAAGCTCAGGGACCGGAAGAGGTGCTCCGGGACCGGAGGGGCATTCACGGACCGTGGGAAGCGACCCCGAGCACGAAGAAACCGCGGACGGAGAACCGCTCCCTGAGCCTGTCGAAGGGCACACGAGAAGACGCCGCCCTTCGACAAGCTCAGGGACCGGAAGAAGTGCTCAGGGACCGGAGAGGTGCTCAGGGGACCGGGGACGGGTGCTCCGGGACCGCCCTTCGACAAGCTCAGGGACCGGAAGAGGTGCTCAGGGACCGGGAGAGGCGCTCAGGGACCGGCGGGGTACGTGAGACCGTGGCCGAAGCGGAAGAGCGGGTCCTCGGTGTCGTAGGGGACGTCGGACCGACTCGCCTCGACGGCCGCCATCGAGCGCGGCAGGTCGAACGGGAGCCGGCCCTCCGGCAGCACCCGACCGAAGACGACGTCGAGGAACGCCGCATCACTGCCGCCGAAGCTCGCGACGAGCGCCGCGACCGCGTCCACCACCCCGGTGAGGATCGCCGGTCGGTCGAGGTGCATGTCGAGCACGGTCGGCACCGTCAGCGCGAGCACGCGCAACCGCTCGACCTCGTCGGCCGGGATGTCGAGGGAGCCTGCGTGGAACATGGCCTCGAAGCCGCCGGGCCGCGGTTCGTACGGCGTCTGCATGCGCACGAGAGCGACGTCCGCCGAAGCCGGATCCGCGACGACCTCGCCGTACGCGCCCGCGACCTCGGGATCGACGCCCTCGAGGTACAACCGCGGACGCGGCGAGCGCACCGGCAGCGTCTCCGCCACGTTCGTCAGGACGGTGAACGCGCGGCGCTGTGCGGCCTCGCCGGCGGCGACGAAGTCCGCGCGCCCGACGACCCCGCTCGCGGCGCCCGCGTCGACGTACGGCTGCTCGAAGAGCCCCAGCACGAACTTCTCGCGCAGCAGTCGGCGCACCGAGGCGTCGATGCGATCCTCGGTGACACGTCCCTGCTCGACGAGTTCGACGACGAGCTCAGGTCGGGCCTCGCCACCGAACTGGTCGCAGCCGGCCTGCAGGATACGCTCGACCCGGGACAGCTCGTCGAGGTGCTCCAGGCCCCAGGCCCGTGCGGGCATGTCCTGTCCCATGATCGACGTGTCGGTGACGAGTCCCCAGTCGGTACAGACGATGCCTGCGAAGCCGAGTTCCTCGCGGAGGAGCCCGGTGATGATCCCGTGGTTGAAGGCGAACGCGACCTCCTCGTGTTCGGTCCCGACGGGCATGCCGTAGTACGGCATCATCTGCGCGGCTCCGGCGGCGATCGCGGCGCGGAACGGGATGAGGTGGTAGTCGAAGTTGTCGCCGGGGTACACCTGTTCGCGCCCGTAGGCGAAGTGCGGGTCCTCCCCGTCGAGCTGGGGCCCACCACCCGGGAAGTGCTTCGTCATCGTGGAGACCGACTGCGGCCCGAGTTCGGCACCCTGGAACCCTCGGATGTAGCCGGCGACGAGTTCGGCACTGAGCTCGGCGTCCTCGCCGAAGGTGCCACCGATGCGCGACCAGCGCGGCTCGGTCGCGAGGTCGACCTGCGGGTGGAGCGCCAGCCGGATCCCGACGGCGAGGTACTCCTGCCGCGCGGTGTCGGCGAACGCCTCGACGAGGTCGACCGATCCGATCGCCGCGAGGCCGAGCGTCTCGGGCCACTGCGAGAAGGCGCCCGCGCGGGCCGCCGTCCCCACGTTGTCGGTGAAGTGGTTGCGCGGGTCGGTCGACAGCGTGACCGGGATGCCGAGTCGGGTGCGCGACGCGCGCTCCTGCAGAGCGTTGGTCCACTCGGCGAGCGCCGTCGTGTCGGGCGCGGTGCCGAGGACGTTGAAGTGGGACATGAGCTGCTCGCCGATCATGTGCTCGCCACTCGCGAGTCCCATGTGCGGGTTCGCCTCGTCGATGGGCCCCGGGGCGATCATCGTCTGGAAGAGCATGCCGGCCTTCTCGGCGACGGTCATCCGTCCGAGGAGGTCCTCCACCCGGTCCTCCACCGGCAGGCTCGCGTCGCGGTAGGGCAGCGCCGGTTCATGCTCGCTCATGGGTGGTCCGTTTCTCGTCAGTGAGTGGGGCGGCGTCGGGATCACCCGGGCTCAGGCGGGCCGGAAGCGAAAACCGAACTCCGTTCGGGAACGGAGCGTGACTCCAGTATGCCCGCTGACGAGGATCACGCAAGACTCAGTCGGCGTGATTCCCCGTGGCGCGCAGCCCGTCGGCCAGCCAGTCCAGCGACGGGGAGACGCCTGGCGCGACCGGATGGCGATTGAGGTGGCCATGGAGGACGCCTGGCTCAAGCCGGCTGCGGACGGGAGCACCGGCGGCCTCCGACGCCGCGATGAGCAGCTCCCCCGACGGCCGGAGGTCGTCGAACTCCGAGAGCAGGACCCACAGCGGCGGGCGGTCCGGGGTCACGGGGACGATTCCCGGCAGGGCGAGCTCGGGCACGTCCTCCAGGCGACCGACGTAGTTCCCGACCATCCAGTCGATCGACTCGGTCGGGAACCGCATGAAGTCCGGGAGGACCGCCATCTCGGCCAGGACGTCCGCGGGCAGCGCTGGCACGACGGCGTGCAGGAACGGGTAGGCCAGCAGCACGGCGTCCGCACGTCGATCGCTGCGGAGTGACGCGGCGAGCGCGAGGGCCGCTCCGGCGCTGGCCCCACCGATGGCCGTCCGCGCACCGGGAACGGCCGACCGCTCGTCGTCGAGTTGCTCCCAGACCGCGAGCACGTCGTCGAGCGGCACCGGGTATCGCGTCGTGCCGTCCGCCAGTCGATAGTCGACGGAGACGACCTCGGCACCCGCTCGCGCCGCCAGTTCGGCGCTCACGACGTGCGCCTCCGGCCAGTCGAGCGTCCCCGCCGCGAAGCCGCCGCCGTGCACCCAGAGGAGGGCGACACCACTGGGGTCGGCCGGGACGTAGCGTCGGATCGGGACCGTGCCGTGCGGACCGTCGACGACCTCGTCGGTGATCACCACGTCGCTCGGTGGGCTCCACGGCCCGTCGTCACCGTATGCGACGAGTCGTTCCTGGAACGCCTCGTCGAGGGTCCCACCGGCGGCGGCGCGATCGGCGTTCGAGAACCCGTCGAAGAGGCTCAGGCGGTCGCGGTAGTACGGATCGAGTGACATGCGCCGAGCCTACCCAGCAGACTCGGTCGACTCAGCCGACTCAGACCACGATGCCGCCGACGCGGTGGAGGTAGACGTCGATGGCGTCCCGGCTCTCCTGGATGCAGCCGAGCTTCGCATCCAGTCGCTCGCGATGCTCGAGCAACCGCTCCAGCACCTCCGCCGAGGGCGTCACCTGGTAGATCGTGTCGTCGTCCTCGAAGCAGGGCAGGACCTGGAGGATGAGCGCGGTCGGCATGCCGACGGCGATCAGCTCACGGATGCGCTGCACCTTCGCGACGAGGTGGTCCCCGTACTCGCGGTACCCGTTCGGGCAGCGGGTCGGGCGCAGCAACCCCTGTTCCTCGTAGTACCGGAGCAGCCGCGGCGTGCTCCCGGTGGCCGCCGCCAGTTCGCCGATGCGCATGCAAGACCCCTTCGACCGAGTTGTGTCCTCTTGGAGCAGCCGTCGGTGCCGGGCGGATATTCCCGGGGCATCCTCGTCGGCTTGACCCTGCCACCAGTGGCAGGCCGGGAGACTCACCGACATGACCACCGACAGTTTGCGCGCGGCACGATCCACGACCCCTCCTGCCACCGGAACCCGCTCTCCCCTCCCGACCGCGCTGCTCCTCGCCGCCGTCGGATTCGTGACGCTCCTCACCGAGGTGCTCCCGGCCGGGGTCCTCCCGGCGATGGCCGCCGACCTGGGCGTCTCGGAGTCGATCGCGGGCCAGAGCGTCGCCGTCTTCGCACTCGGTTGCATCGTCGCCGCGATCCCGCTCAGCCGTGCCCTCGCGAAGCTCGACCGCCGGACGGTCGTACTGCTCGCCCTGATCGTCTCGGCGCTCGCGAACGCCGGCACGGCCGTCGCGCCCGACCTGCTCACGCATCTCGCGACCCGGTTCGTCGCGGGGCTCGTGGCCGGCGTCGTCTGGGCGATGCTCCCTGGGTACACCCGCGGGTTCACCGCCCCGGAGCGGTTCGGTTCCACCCTCGGCGTCGTGCTGTCCGGTGCCACACTCGGCTTCGCGCTCGGCGTCCCGGCCGGCGCGGTCCTCGGTGAGGAGTTCGGTTGGCGCACGGTGTTCGGGATCGTCGCCGCCGCCACCGCGCTCCTCGGCGTCCTCGCGGTCGTCGTCGCTCCCCGCGTGGCAGGCAGGGCCCCCGGGCGTTCGACGCGCATGGGTGCGGCGCTCCGCATCCCCGCGGTCGTGACGATCCTCGTCGCCCTCGCCGTCTGCATCATCGGCCAGAACATCGCGTACACCTACCTCGCACCGGTCCTGTCCTCCCGCGGGACACCCGTGCCGCTCGGGTTGCTCCTCGCCACCTTCGGTGTGGCGTCGGTCGTCGGCACGCTCGGCGCCGGACGGCTGGCGAACCTGCGCCTCGGGACGACCATCCTCACGGCCGCCCTCCTCGGGACCGTCGGCCTCGCCGTCGTAGCCTGGGATCCCCCGGTCGTCGTCCTCCTCATCGCAGCGGCAGGCTGGGGGCTCGCCTTCGGCGCCTACTCCGTGCTGTTCCAGGTGGCGATCGCGCGGGTCGCCGGGAACGCTGCGGATGCGGCCCAGTCAGCACTCGTCACGGTGTGGAACTGCTCGATCGCCACCGGCGGCGCGGTCGGCGGGATCATCCTCGGCACCTGGGGCCCGGCCCTGCTCCTCCCGGCAGCGGCCTCGCTGACCGTCGTCGCCATCCCCCTCTGCGCCGTGATCGCACGCGCCGTCCGCCGCGGGTGAACGACGGAGGACCCGGCACGCCAGCGCCGGGTCCTCCTAGACTCGATGCGATGCCCGTCCCGTTCCTCCACTCGCCGAACATCCTGTTCGACACGGTCGTGGACCGCACGGAACGGCTGTCCCCCGGCTTCATCCGCCTCACCCTCGCCGGTGCCTCGCTCGCCGACTTCGCCCCGTACGAGCGGGACCAGCGGATCAAGGTCCTGCTGCCGGGAGACGACGGCGCCTACCCGGAGGGACTCCACGACGGCCTGCCGGAGCACGCGTGGCGGCGCACCTGGCGCGCACTCCCACCGGCGGACCGCCCGGTGATGCGCAGCTACACGGCCCATCGCGTCAGGCCGGCGCAGCAGGAGGTCGACCTCGACGTGTTCATCCACGAGCCGGCGGGCCCGGCCAGTCGATGGGCGCTCGGCGCGCGGGTGGGCGACCGGCTGCTCGTCTCGGGGCCGGACATCCGTCGCGGCGACCCGACACACGGCGTCCAGTGGGCGCCCGGCACTGCGACGACCGTCCTCATCGCCGCCGACGAGACGGCCTTCCCCGCCGTCCACGGGATCCTGCGCTCCCTCGACGAGGACGTCCGCGCCCACGTCCTCCTCGAGCTCGGCGACCCCGCCGACACCGCCCTGCTCGGGCCGCTGCTCGAGCGTCACACGGTCGAGGTCCATGAACGGGCCGGGCAGGCGGGCGGTGACGCGCTCGTCGCCGGCGTCGAACAGTGGCTCCGGACACACGGGTCGTCGGCGGCGACACTGGGCACCGGCTTCGCCGCCTGGCTGGTGACCGAGAGCACCCGGATCCCCCTCCTGCGCGCTGCGACGACCGACCACGGGATCGACCCGGAGCGCGTCCACGGGCAGGGCTACTGGAACGCTCGCCCCAGAGCCACATCCGAATGAAGGTTATGCTTGCCTTACTCGGTCGCATGCGTCGCGACCCGTTCGAAAGGTGATCCGTGCCCCTCCCCCTCGCCCATCGTCGACGTCTCGTCGCCGTCGCCGCCCTCTCCATCGCCGCCCTCGGCCTCTCCGCCTGCAGCAGCTCGAGCGCCTCGACCCCCTCGGACACCGCGACGAGCGCGACCCACGTCATGGAGCACGCCCACGGCGAGACCAGCATCCCCGACGCACCCAAGCGGGTCGTCGTCCTCGAACCGGTGCAGCTCGACACGACCGTCGCGCTCGGCATCACCCCGGTGGGCGCAGCGGTGCTGAACGAGACCGCCGGCGTCCCCGCCTACCTCGGCGAGCAGGCCGCCGACATCCCCACCGTCGGGACCGTGGCGGAGCCGAACGTCCAGCTGATCGCGGCCGCGAAGCCCGACCTCATCATCGGCACCGAGTCGCGGCACTCCGCCCTGTACGACCAGTTGTCCGAGATCGCTCCGACGGTGTTCATGGCGACGCAGACCGACCCCTGGCGCGACAACGTGCAGTTCGTCGCCGAAGCACTCGGTGACCCGGACGGCGCGGACGAACTCCTCGACGCCTACGACGCGCGCTGCGCGGAGATCGCGAAGGAGCACGAAACCGCCGGCAAGACGGCACAGCTGATCCGCCCCCGCGACGGTGTCCTGACGCTCTACGGCCCGACCTCCTTCGCCGGCAGCACCCTCGAGTGCGCCGGGTTCACGACGCCCGAACACGCCTGGGAGGACATCTCCCTCGACCTCTCCCCCGAGCGCGTGCTCGAAGCGAAGGCCGACCAGGTCTTCGTGACGAGCGTCGATCCCGACGACACCTCGACGCTGCCCGCCTCCCTCACCGCGAACACCGACGCCTTCCCCGAGCTGCACCTCGTCGACCAGTCCTTCTGGATCACCGGCGTCGGCCCCCTCGGCGGCATGGCCGTCCTCGACGACCTCGACCGGCTGCTCTCCGACGGGTCGTGACGAAGCCGACCGCGATCCTGACTGCCCGCGACACCTCGGTGAGCGGTCGAGCGCCGCGGCGACACCGCTTGCTCATCCCACTGCTCGCGGGCGTCGCGGCGCTCGCGGTCGCCGTCCTCCTGTCACTGTTCGTCGGCGCGAACCCGATCGCTCCGGATGACGTCCGTGCGGCGCTCCTCGGCACGGGCTCGGACGAGGCGAACTTCGTCGTGTGGGATCAGCGGGTGCCGCGCACGGTCGCGGCGCTGGCCGTCGGTGCGGCCCTCGGCGTCGCTGGCGCGCTCATGCAGGCGTTCACCCGGAATCCGCTCGCCGACCCCGGCATCCTCGGCGTCAACGCCGGGGCAGGCTTCGCGGTCGCCGTCGGCCTGGCGTTCCTCGGTGTCCGAGCGCCGGGCGACATCGCCTGGCTCGCCTGCGGCGGGGCGCTCGTCGTCACCCTCGTCGTGTACTCGATCGGTTCCGGCGGGCGTGAGCAGTCCTCCACCGCCCGCCTCACCGTCACGGGTGTCGCGTTCGGTGCCGTACTCGCCGGGCTGACGACGGGGATCGCCATCACCCACCCCGACGCGTTCGACCGGATGCGCGGCTGGAACGCCGGCAGCCTGCTCGAACGCGACCTCGGTGTCGTCGTGCCGGTCCTCCCCTTCCTCGCCGTGGGGCTCGTCCTGGCCGCGGCGAGCGCGCGGAGCCTGAACGCGATCGCCCTCGGCCCGGACGTCGCCAGAGCACAGGGCGTCAGCGTCACGCGCAGTCGCATCCTGGTGCTCGCCGCGGTGACCCTGCTCGCCGGTGGCGCCACCGCGATCGCCGGGCCGATCGCCTTCGTCGGCCTCGTCGTGCCCCACCTCGTGCGCTGGTCGGTCGGCAGTGATCAGCGCCGCATCCTCGGGGGTTCGGTCCTCGTCGGCTGCGTCCTCGTGCTGTGCTCCGACGTCGTCGGACGGATCGCGGTGCTCCCGGGCGAGATGCCCGTCGGGCTCGTGACCGCGTTCGTCGGGGCGCCCGTCCTCATCGCGCTCGCCCGACGCAGAACGGCCTCGGGACTGTGAGCACGACACGGGAACAGGTGACCGCCGGTCCGATCACCGGGCGCCGACCGGCTCGACGAGCCCTTTTCGTCTGCGCCGCCGCACTCCTGGCGATCGTCGTCGCGGGGATCGCCGGTCTCGCGCTCGGCGACTACCCGCTGACCACCGACGAGGTGATCGGCGTCCTCACCGGACGCGTCGACGGCCTGGCGCGCACCGTCGTGCTGGACTGGCGACTGCCCCGCGTGCTCGCGGCGATCGGCTTCGGCGCAGCGCTCGGTGTCTCGGGAGCGATCTTCCAGACGCTCACCCGGAATCCGCTCGCGAGCCCCGACATCATCGGCCTCGCGAACGGTTCGTTCACCGGGATGCTCGTCGCGCTCCTCCTCCTCGGCGGCAGCTGGCCGGCGTTGATGGCCGGGTCGCTGCTCGGCGGCCTGGCTGCCGCGGTCGCGATCTTCATCCTGGCCCTCCGCCAGGGCTTGTCGGGCTTCCGGTTCATCGTCGTGGGCATCGGCGTCTCGGCCATGCTCGCCGCGTTCAACAGTTGGCTGTTGCTCCGGGCCGACCTCGACGTCGCGCTCTTCGCGGCGGCCTGGGGCGCGGGGACGCTCAACACCGCGACCGCGACCGTCGTCTGGCCGGCACTCGCGTGCCTCGTGGTGCTCTTCGCGGTCCTGCCGTTCGCCGCCCGTCCGCTCCGCCAGCTCGAACTCGGTGACGACGTGGCTGCCGCGACCGGGGTGCGCCTCACCCGTGAACGCGCCATCCTCATCGGCCTCGCGGTCGCGCTGGTGAGCGCGGTGACCGCGGTCGCCGGCCCGATCGCGTTCATCGCCCTGGCCGCTCCGCAGATCGCCCGCCGGCTGACCCGCTCGCCGGGCATCCCGCTGGTCGCGACGGGGCTCGTCGGCGGCGTCCTGCTCCTCGCATCCGACCTCGTGGCCCAGCATCTGATCCCGCTGACGGTGCCGGTCGGCGTCGTCACGGTGGTCGTCGGCGGGCTGTACCTCACGCAGTTGCTGCTCCGGGAACGCCGGCGCTGACGGTCGGTACCGGACCACTCAGCGGGCGTCGTCGAGCTCCAGCAGTTCGCCGACCGTGCAGTCGAGCACCCGGCAGATCGCCGTCAGCGTCGAGAACCGGATCGCCTTCGCTCGGTCGTTCTTCAGCACGGACAGGTTCACCACGCTCACCCCGACGAGCTCGCTGAGCCGGGCGAGGGTGAGACCACGGTCGGCGAGCAACCGGTCAAGGTTGCAGTGCACGCCGGTCGCGATGTCCTCCTCGGGCGCCGGCACCATCAGACGAGTCCCTCGGTGTCGGCGCGCAGGCGCTCACCGGCGCGGAAGGCGATCGCGAGGCCGCCGACCGCCATGGCGACGAAGAACGGGATCCAGGTGAGCGGGTAGGGGGTTCCTTCGACGGCGCCGTCGGTCACGGCCGCGAGCGCGCCGTTGGACGCCATCGTGCCGAACCAGGTGTCCGCGATCCACCCGCAGAGGATGGCGATGGAGGCGATCGAGAGCAGCCGTGCGTTCCCGGGCGCGAAGGCATCGCCACGCAGCAGGCGGCGGAAGAAGCGGAACGCGCAGACGATGACCACGAGGTTCGCGATCGCCGGCAGGATCGCGGCGAGCAGCACGCACACGAAGGTCACCACCGGGAGGTCGGCCACGACGACCGAACCCTGGTCGATCGTGAAGGCGCCGGCTCCTGCCGCACTCGGCAGGACTGCGTCGACGGCGTCGAAGAACACGGGCACCCGGGTCCCGTCGGTGCCGAAGATATCGAGCAGCCGGAGGACGAGGGTGACGACGACGACCCCCGCCGCGACGACGGCGGCACCGAGCACGGACACGAGGTCGTTGCGGTTGGAGCGCTGGGTCTTCGCGGCCTGCCAGGCCGCGTGGTCGAAGCCGGACGGCGTCGGGCGATCGGTGGACTCGGTCATGATCATCACATCCATATCGATTGTCGTTGGTATCGATAAACGATATGTCGAAACTGATCAGAACGCAAGAGCGGGCGGAGAGCACGTCCACCCGACCGGATCACCCGGGCGGCGACTCGTCGATCGCCTCGAGCTCACGCAGCGCCGCCTCGGCGCGCTCGAGTCGATCGCCCTCCGACTCCTCCCACCACTTCGGGCCGCGTTCACCGAGCCCGTGCTTCGCGAGCCCGACGCGACGGCGGGCAGCAGCGACCGCATCCTCGTCACCCGCCCGCTTCCCGACACCGACACCGGAACGCCCACGACCGAGATGGGACTGCAGGGACGCGACGAGCTCCGACGGCAGAATCGGATCCGTCCGGCGCCAGCGCCTGCCGTTCACCACGAACCAGTGCTCGTCCTCCACCGGCCCGTCGTCCGATCGCGGCGTCACGGGTGCCTCCCGGAGACGACGCAGGGCCCGGCCCACCGCGAATGCGGACGAGACCGGACCCTGGAGGTCATGACGACGCGATCAGCCGTTCTTGACGGCGTCGAGCACGCCCGCCCAGCCGAAGGCGGAGATGGCGTCGGCGAAGGTCGAGTCGCCGCGTCCCTCGCCGATCTGCTTGCCCGAGGCGTCGCGGACGACGACCGTGTGGTCCTTCTCGGCCTCGGTGCCGTTGCCCTCCTCGATGAAGTCGATGTGGATCTCGCTGTCGCCGAGGGTGCCGGTGACCGTGGTCGTGGCGTCCTTCTCGGTGGTCTTCGTCGTGAGGAACGGACCGCCGCCAAGTGCCGCGAGCGCCTCGTTGATCTGGTTCGTGAGCGATGAGGTGTTCATGTGTCTCTCCCTACGGTGGTGAAGAGTCCAGGGTAGTGAGCGGACCCGGGAACGGCGGGAGCATGGCGCTCGCGCACGAGATGTGCGATGGGGCGAGCGGAGACGTCGACTGGAGTCGGCGACCGGACACGACGACCGGAGTCGCCGCAGGAGCAGAAGATCCGCCTCGCGTCAACGGTCGGCACCATCCAGGTGCCGTCGGAGCCGCGAGTCGTAGGCTGCGAGCCACGCAGACCGGCACCCCGACACCGACGGGCCGGTCGACGAGACGAAGGAGACCCCCATGGCCGGAGACACCGACCCCTACACGACCCTCAACAAGCTGCTCGCGGACTTCCGCTTCGCGATGCTCACCACGGTGGACCTCGACGGCAAGCTCGTCGCCCACCCGCTCACCGTCCAGGAGCGCGAGTTCGACGGCGACCTGTGGTTCATCGTCGGCAAGGACGCCTCCGCCGTCCAGCAGCTCGACGTCAACCCGAACGCCGGCGTCACGCTGAGCTCGGACAGCTCATGGGTGTCGCTCGCCGGCACCGCCGAGCTCGTCGAGGACCACGCCAAGCTGGAACAGCTCTGGAACAGCGTCGTCGAGGCCTGGTTCCCGGACGGCCCCTCCGACCCGCGCGTCGGTCTGCTGAAGTTCTCGGCCGACAGCGCCGAGTACTGGGACAGCCCCGGCGGCAAGATCGCGACCGCCGTCGCGTTCGTGAAGTCGAAGGTCACCGGCGAGACCTACGACGGCGGCGACAACGCGAAGCTCGACCTGTAACGAACGGTCGCCTGAACACCTTCAGGCGCGTTCGTCCGCCAGGACACCGCCGAGGATGCGGGCCGCCTCATCGAAGCGACCCGCGTCCTCGCCGGAGTAGTTGACCCGGAGGTAGGACCCCGCGGGCTCCGCCGGGAACCACTCGGTGCCGTCGGAGACGATGAGCCCACGGCTCTCGCAGGTGCGGACCACGCGCGGCACATCGGTGCCCTCCGGGAGCCGCAGCCACAGGTTCAGTCCACCGAGCGGCAGCCGCTCGAGGTGCGCCGTCGGGGCGTGCTCGCGCAGGCTCGCGACGAGCAGGTCCCGCCGGGCCCGGAGGAGCGGTCGCAGACCACGGAGGTGCGACCGCCACCCGGGCTGGGTGACCACGTCGAGGGCTGCGGCCTGCAGGACCCCACTGATGTACATCGACTCGGCGGCCAGGTCGGCCAGGATCCGGTCGTGGGCGGGCCCCCGCGCGATGACGGCGGCGACCCGCAGCGCCGGCGAGACGCTCTTGGTCAGCGACCGCAGGTAGATGACGTGTCCGTCGTCGTCGAGCGCGGCGAGCGGCCGGGCATCGACGTCGATCGCGAGGTCGTGCGCCCAGTCGTCCTCGATGAGGAACGCGCCGTGCCGCCGGACGGTCTCGAGGATCGCGACCCCCGTCTCCGGCGACCAGCGGCCGCCGGTCGGATTCGCGAAGGTCGGCTGTGCGTAGAACGCCCGCGCACCGGTGTCCTGGAACGCGCGCTCCACGACGTCCGGGTCCGGTCCGTCCGGACCGGTCGGCACGGGGACCAGCGTCACGCCCGCCTGCTCGGCCGCGAGGATCGCACCCCAGTAGCTCGGCGACTCGATGAGCATCGGCTGCCCCGGGCCGACGAGTGCCCGGAAGATCGAGCTGAGTCCGCTCTGGCTGCCGGAGATCACGATGACGTCCCGCACGGTCGGCGGCGTGACCCCGGGCGGTGCGGCTGCCGCGAGGTCGGCTGCGAACCACGCCTGGAGCTCGGGCGAGCCGGCCGCCGGCGATCGGGTCATCGCCACGTCGGTGCGGGCGGCACGCGCGAGCGCGGCGCGGACCAGCCGTTCAGGCAACAGTTCTCGGGCGGGGTATCCGGAGTGCATCGCGATCGCGGCGGGTGCGACCGACCGTTGCGCCGAGGAGAGCGCGCCAGAGCGCCACGGGAGCGCCCCGAGCGCAGCGGTCTGCCAGCCGTAGTCGACCGACCGCGCCGGACGAGCCGCACGCACGAAGGTACCGACGCCCGGCCGACTCTCGATGAGCCCTCGGCCGGCCAGCTGGCGCATCGCGTTCTGGACGGTGACGGGGCTCGCTGCGAACTCGGCGGTCAACGCCCGATTGGAGGGCACGCGTGCACCCGGAGGTGCCGCTGCGATCCAAGCGGTCATGGCGGCGACGATCCGCCCGGTGCTATCGTTGTCCATGAGCCCACAGAGTAGCGTTATCGTGACGCCGGCGCGAGTGTTATCCCGCGGCGGGCTCGGCTGGGGCTTCCTCGGCGTCATGGCGTTCTCCTTCACGGTCCCCGTCACGAAGGTCGCACTCGTCGGACTCTCGCCACTCTTCATCGGTTCCGGGCGCGCGGTCATCGCAGCCCTGCTCGCCGCGATCACCCTCGCCACTCTGCGAGCGCGACGACCGACCGGCGCGCAGTGGGCTCGCGTCGCGATCGTCGCCGGCGGCGTCGTCGTCGGATTCCCGCTCCTGACCTCCTTCGCACTGACCACCGCTCCCGCCGGTCACAGCGCCGTGGTGATCGGCCTCCTCCCGGCGGCGACGGCGGTCGCCGCCGTCCTCCGGGGCGGCGAGCGCCCGACGCGTCGCTTCTGGATCTTCGCGGGGTCTGGCGCGGTCGCGGCGATGCTGTTCGCCTCGGTGCAGCACGGCGGCCTCGCGCCGCTGGCCTGGTCGGACCTCCTCCTCCTCGGCGCCGTCGTCGCGGCCGCCGTCGGCTACGCGGAGGGCGGACTGCTCGCCCGGGAGCTGGGCTCCTGGCAGACGATCTCCTGGGCGCTCGTCGTGGCAGCACCGCTCATGGTCGCCCTCACAGCGCTGTCGATCGTCCAGCAGCCACCGACCGCAGCCATCGGCAGCTGGCTGGCGTTCGGCTACCTCGGCGTCGCGAGCATGTTCCTCGGCTTCTTCGCCTGGTATCGCGGACTCGCGATCGGCCCGATCGCCCGGGTCAGCCAGATCCAACTCGTCCAGCCGGTGCTGAGCATCGCCTGGGCGGCCCTCATCCTCCGCGAGCGACTCGACTGGGCCACCGCGCTCGGCGGGCTCGCGGTCATCCTGTGCGCCGGCCTCGCCGTCCGCACCCGTCTCGACCGGAAGTGACCCCACCATGCGCCACACCCCCACGTACCTGATGACCGACGTCGACGAGGTCAAGCGCCTCATCCGCAACCACCCGTGGGCGACGTTCGTCTCGCCCGCGAGCACCGGTCTCGTCGCCTCCCACTACCCGGCGATCCTCGAGGAGGACCGGGACGAGCTGTCGATCGTCAGCCACTTCGGCCGACCGGACGAGCACTCGCACGAGCTCGGCGAGCACGAGATCCTCGTCATCATCCAGGGACCGCACGACTACGTCTCGCCGAGCTGGTACCCGGAGGGCCAGCTGATCCCGACGTGGAACCACGTCACCGCGCACCTGTACGGCACGCCGGAGGTCCTCAGCGAGGACGAGAACTACGAGATGCTCTCGCGACTCACCGACCACTTCGAGGATCACCGACAGGACGGCCGCCACCTGTCCCAGGACGAGGCCGGCACCCGGCGCGCAGCGAAGGGGACGGTCGGCCTCCGGATGCGCGTGACCCGCTTCGACGCCCGTGCGAAGCTCAGTCAGAACAAGACGCCCGAGGTGGTCGACGACATCACCGCGCACCTTGCTGAGCGGAATCCGGCACTGGCCGAGGAGATGCGCCGTCAGCAGGATCGGCGGCCGGAGGGGCACTGACCCGACGGGCCCCGACCCGACGGGCATCGACGCGACCGCGGGCGTCGCTCACGAGCACGAGGGCGACGCCCGCCGCACTGAGCAGGAACCCGCCGGCCGTCAGGAGCGTGAACGGCTCCCGGAACAGGAGCGCACCCGCGACGGCGGTCGTCGGCGCGACGAGGAACAGGAGCGCGTTGAGGACCGTGACCCCGATGCGACGCAGCAGCCACCAGTAGAGCCCGTAGGCCGACAGCGTCGGGACGAGCGCGAGGAAGAGCGTCGTGAGCCAGAAGGTCGCGTCGCCCGGCGGTACCGCCTCACCGGTCGCGAGGGCGAGCACGGCGAGGAGCACCATGGTCGCCGTCGCGTGGACGGTGAGCGTGAGGAGGACCGGGGCTCGGTGCGGCGAGCGCCGTTCCAGGATCGTCGCGGTGATGAGGCTGACCATGGCCAGTGCGGGCAGGGCGTAGGCGATCGGCGGTGCGTCCGAGGCGCCGAACTGGGACTGCACGATGAGGAACACCCCGACCGCGCCGATCCCGAGCCCCAACCATTGAGCGCCCGGGACCCGCACGTGCAGCAGCGGTCCGGCGAGCGCCGCGATGACGAGCGGCTGGACGGCGTCGATGAGCGCGGTCGTCCCGGTCGAGATGCCCACGGCGACCGAGGCGTAGACGAACACGACGTAGCCGAACTGCGCGAACAGGCCGATGACGAGCTGCGACCGCACCTGTGCCCGGGTGGCGTTCCGCCACTGCCCGCTGAGCAGTAGCACGATCGCGAGCCCCACGGCGAGCGGGACGAACCGCCAGAGGAGCACGGTGAGCACCGGCACGTCCTCGGTTCCGATCTTCGCGACGATGAACCCGGAGCTCCACGCGAGGACGAACCCGATCGCCGCGAGGGGGACGATGACCGCGCGGATCGCACGAACCACAGGTATACCGATCTGTTTACTCATCCCGGCAGTATACAGACTGGTATAGTCTTCGCATGACGGTCGACACTCCAGAGCTCGCACCCCTCACGCCGGGCGCCCGACGCGTGCTCGACGCCGCCTCCGTGCTCTTCTACGAGAACGGCATCCACGCGGTCGGCGTCGACACCATCGCGGAGGCGGCCGGCGTCACGAAGAAAACGCTCTACGACCGCTTCGGCAGCAAGGAGGCCCTCGTCCTCTCCTACCTGCAGCATCGCGACGCCCGCTGGCGCGTCTGGGTCGACGAGTTCCTCGCCCGGCACCCGGAACCCGGGATCGACCGGATCCTCGCGATCTTCGACGCGGCGATCGGCTGGTCGGACGACAACAGCCCCAAGGGCTGCAGTGCCGTCAACGCCCGCGCGGAGATCCCCGACCACGCGACGAGCGGCCTCGTCCTTCCCGAGGTCACCCGACAGAAGCAGTGGCTCCTCGACCGCTTCGCCGAGCTCATCACCGAAGCCGGCCTGTCGGACCCCGGGGCGCGCGCCCGCGAACTCATGCTGCTGTACGAGGGCGCCATCGTGACGGTCGGGATGCGCACCTTCCGCGAACCGTTCGAGACCGCGCGTGCGATCGCGCGTCGACTCCTGGCCGCCTGACCGGAGCCGGCGCCGGTCTGTCGCCGACAACCCGACATCGCGTAGGGTCTCGGGATGGACTTCACCGACGACGCCATCGCCGCCGACCACGAGAACAGCACCGACCGCATCGCCATCGTCACCGGGGTCGGACGCCGCCGCTCGATCGGCGCGGGACTCGCCACCGGTCTCGCCGCGGACGGTTGGAACCTCGTCCTCAACGCCTGGCGACCCTACGACGACCGCGTCGGCTACGAGCGGACCCCCGACGACCCCGAGTCGATCGCCGACGAGTGCCGTGCGCTCGGCGTGACCGTCGAGCTCGTGCTCGGCGACCTCGCCGACCCGGCGTTCCCGGCCGAGCTCGTCGGGCGGGCGGCGCAGCTGGGTCCCGTGTCGGGGCTCGTCATGTCGCACTGCGAGTCGGTCGACAGCTCGATCCTCACGACGGACCTCGACAGCTGGGACCGTCACTTCGCCGTGAACGCGCGCGCGACGTGGCTGCTCATCAAGGCCTTCGCCGAACAGCTCCCCGTGCAGGAGGCGCCGCCCCGGGTGGCCGGTCGGATCGTCGCCCTCACGAGCGACCACACCGTGAACAACCTCCCCTACGGGGCGAGCAAGGGCGCGCTCGACCGCATCGTGACCGCTGCGGCCGTGGAGCTGGGCGACCGCGGGGTGCGGGCGAACGTCATCAACCCGGGTCCGATCGACACGGGTTGGATGACCGACGACATCCGCCGCTGGGGCACCGAGGCGACGCCCGCCGGCCGGCTCGGCACGCCGTCCGACACCGCCGACCTCGTCCGCTTCCTGTTCTCAGCCCCGGGCTCCTGGATCAACGGCCAGGTGCTCTCGAGCAACGGCGGCTTCAACGTCGGTTAGGAACGTGTGTCCCGGCCCACCAGGGCACGGATGTCGGCGATGTCGGTCGGCATGATCCGGCAGCAGCCGCCGATGATCGTCGCCCCGGCCTCCAGCCAGGCCTCCACCTCGCCGACCCCGGCGGCTCCGCGCCAACAGCGGGCGCCGGCGTCCCAGCGCTCGCCCGAGTTCGGGTAGACCACCACCGCCTTGTCCGTCACGGACCGCGCAGCGGCGATGGCCGGGAGGACCTCGTCCGGGTGCGAGCAGTTGACACCGACGGCCTGGAACTCGTCGATCCGCTCGACGAGACGGAAGCCCTCCGCCATCGGCTCGCCCGAGCGGAGACGACCGCCCTCCACCGTGAACGACAACCATGCCGGCACGCCCGAACCCCGCACCAGATCGGCGAGCGCCGTCGCCTCGTCGAGCGTCGGGATGGTCTCGAGGGCGAGGAGGTCGGGGGCCGCGTCGACCAGCACTGCCAGACGCCGCTCGTGCCACTGCCGCAGCTCGGTCCGACTGAGACCAGAGGCGCCCCGGTACTCCGAGCCGTCGCCGAGCGTCGCGCCGTACGGACCGACCGACGCGGCGACGAGGAGCGGACCGTCGGGGTCCGATTCCGACCGCGTGTCGCGCGCCGTCCGCGCCAGTTCGACGCTCGATCGCAGGAGCCGTTCGGTCTCGGGAGGCGCGATGCCGACGCACTCGAACGCGTCGAACCCGACCTGGTACGACGAGGTGATCGCGATCTGGGCACCGGCGGCGAAGAACTCCCGATGAGCGTCCAGAATCGCCTGTGGCTCCTCAAGCAGCAGACGAGCGCTCCACAGCGCGTCGGAGAGGTCGTGCCCTCGGGCCTCGAGCAGCGTTCCGAGTCCGCCGTCGAGGGTCCAGACACCGCGCCGAACATCCATGCCGTCCATTGTGCCCGCACCACCGCGGGGAGGGTCGCCACTGGACACCTGGTATTGTCTATACCCGTCCAGAGCCGAGAGGACGCGTTCTCCCCGAGAACGACCCGCCACCCGACGTGCAGCTCCCCCGAGCTCCGTGCCAGTGCAGCATGGCGATCCTCCGGCATTTCTCGGGCACTGAGCGATTACGCGAGTGCCGAATGATTCAACACGACTGTCAGGAAACGAGTACTGCTTGTGAACTCCAGCGACAACGCGGCATCATCGTCCCCCGCATCACCCTCCCCCAAGACCGGCCGGAAGCCGGCCCGTAAGACCAGACGCCTCCGCGTCGACGACGTCCTCGTCGTCAAGACGTCCAAGGTCCGCACTGCCATCTCAGGCACCGTCGTCGGCAACTTCATGGAGTGGTTCGACTTCGGCATCTACGGCTACCTCGCGGTCACGATGACCGTCGTCTTCACCGAGGGACTCCCTCCTGAGGCCGGCATCCTCGTCACCCTGTTCGGGTTCGCCGTGTCGTTCCTCGTGCGTCCGCTCGGCGGGCTCGTGCTCGGACCACTCGGCGACAAGATCGGCCGGAAGAAGATCCTCTTCCTCACGATGTCGATGATGGCCGCGGCCACCGCGCTCATCGGCGTGCTGCCGACCGCCGCCCAGATCGGGCTGTGGGCCATCGCCCCGTTGTACCTCCTGAAGATGATCCAGGGCTTCTCGACCGGTGGTGAGTACGCCGGCGCGTCCACCTACGTCGCCGAGTTCTCACCGGACCGTCGCCGCGGGTTCTGGGCCTCCTGGCTCGACGTGGGGTCCTACGTCGGCTTCGCGGCCGGTGCCGGGACCGTCGCCCTCACCACGCTGATCGCGGAGGGCCTCGCCGGCCCCGACGCCATGACCGAGTTCGGTTGGCGCATCCCGTTCCTCATCGCCCTGCCGCTCGGTGCGGTGGCGGTGTGGTTCCGCCTCAAGATCCCCGAGACCCCGGCCTACGAGGTCGCCGAGACCGCTGGCGGCATCGAGTCCGAGCACGAGGACCCCATGGCCCGCCAGGGCGTCTTCGGGATCTTCCGTCACTTCTGGCGCCAGATCCTCATCGCGATGGCGATCGTCGCCGCGACGAACACCGCCGGCTACGCGCTCACGAGCTACATGCCGACCTACCTCGAGAAGGACGTCGGCGTCTCCAACCTGACGGCGGCGGTCGCGACCATCCCGGTCCTGCTGATCATGTCCGCCTGCCTGCCGCTCGTCGGCCGGATGTCCGACAAGCTCGGCCGCAAGCCCGTCTACCTCATGGCCGTCGGTGCGACCCTCGCCCTCATGGTGCCGGCGTTCGCGGTCATGCAGATCGGTGAGATCTGGGCCATCTTCATCGCCCTCTTCATGGTGGCCGCCCCGGTCGCGCTGTGGGCGGGACCGTCCGCGGCCTCGCTGCCGGCGTTCTTCCCGACGGCGTCCCGCTTCGGCGCGATGGCGATCGCCTACAACCTGTCGGTCTCGCTCTTCGGCGGCACGACGCCGCTGTTCAGCGAGTTCCTCATCCAGCTCACCGGCAACACCTTCATGCCCGCGTTCTACATCATGTTCTTCGCGGCTGTGGCGGGCGTCGGCGTGCTCACGATGCGGGAGACGGCTCGTCGTCCGCTCATCGGCTCGGTGCCGACGGTCGAGACGAAGGCCGAGGCGGTGGAACTCGTCAAGGGGCAGGACGACAACCCGCTCATCGACACCCACACGATGCCACTCGACATCCTGCCGCCCGCGTCGACCAGCGGTGCCGCGGCGGACGGCCAGGACGGACGCGTCACGACGCCCGCCGGCTAGCGGGTTCGTCGACGCGTCCGTCGAGGACGACGCGTTCGGTGATCACGATCGGGGCGGGTGCGCGGTGCGCATCCGCCCCGTCGCGTCCGACCCGCTCGAGGAGCGCGGCCTGCCAGCCGCCGCTCGCGACCGGCTTCGCCGGGGCAGACGGCACGGTCGGCTCCACCTGCACCTCCGACGTCGTCGACGGCTCGAGCTGCGCGACCGACCCACGATCCTCGACGAGCGCCTCCTGGATGATCCGTCGGGGATCGAACTGTCGAGGGTCGAGGCGTTTCCACTCGGTCGGGTCGAACTCGGGGCCCAGTTCCTCGGCGGCTCGCGCCTTGGTCGTCGCGACGAGGTCGCGGACCGTGCGGACGAGCACCCCGAGTCGCTCGGCGTACACCGGCAACTGTTTCGGGCCGATGAGCACGGCCGCGAGGATGCCGATGACGATCAGCTTGTCCATGGTGAGTCCGAACACGATGCGCTCCGATGATCAGGCGGCAGGCGTGTCGGCGCGAGTGTCGGTGTCGGCCGACACCTCGTCCTTCAGGATGCGCGCCGACTGCCCGACGCTGCGGGCGAGGCTGGGGAGTTTCGCCGCGCCGAAGAACAGCAGGATGACGGCGAGGACGATGAGGGCGTGCCAGCCCGTGAGGTTCTGGAGGAATCCCATGACGGGTCCTTTCGGGTCGATACGGGATGGGTCGGGGATGCGAGGAGACGCGGCGCGGTCAGCGGCCGCTCGGGGGCGTCCCTCCGCCACCGCCGGCCCCACCACCACCGGACGGAGCGGCGCCGGCGGTCGGCGTCGTCGTGGTGTCCACGCGGACGGTGAGCGCCACCTGGTACCCGGAGGTCGCGTCGCCCGACACCGTCGCGAGTTGCAGGGCACCGCCGTCGTCACCGAAGACGTTGTCGTCGTCGAGACTCACCTGGGCGAGGTTCCCGCTCGAACCGTCGTAGCCGGACAGCGCGTAGACGGTGTCGCACGCCGCCTGCGGCAGGGCGACCTGCGAGGTCGCGATGGCGTTCGCGGAGTCGGAGATGTCCGCGACCGTGGGGTACACCTCGAAGTGGATGTGCGGCCACCGGCCCGAGTAGCAGGCCGGGAAGATCGAGGTGTACGAGACGGTCCCCGAGCTGTCGGCGACCTGGACGCCGCGGAGGTAGGTCTCGTCCTCGATCCCGTCGGAGTACATCGAGTAGCCGCCCGACGCGTCGCAGTGCCAGACGTACACGGCGACGTCGGTGAACGGGGCGTCACCGTTCGCCGTGTCGAGGATGGTCAGCGAGAGGGCCATGGGGACCCCGCTCGCGGTGGTGCCGGACCCGATGCTCGACCGGATGTCGCTGCGGACGATGCCGGACTCCTCGAGCACGTCGGCTCCGTTCGAGCCATCGCCCGGGTAGGGGCCCGCGGTCTCGTCGGGGATCTCGCCCGATGGGAGGTCGCCGGTCGCGGTCGCGGTGCTCGTGCCGGAACTCGCGGCGCCGGTGCTCGTGCTGCTGCTGCCGGACGCCCCGGTGGAGCAGGCGGCGAGCGCGACGGCCCCGACCCCGGCGCCCACGAGGCTCAGCACCGTGCGTCGGCTGACGAGGGTTCCGAGGTCGAACGCGACGCCCTGGTCGACGACCTCCTCGTCGGCCCGGTCGAGCAGGCGGCCCTCGTAGGCCGGGCCGTCCGGGGTGGTCTCGGGTGTCGGGATCCTGCTCATGGTGCGCCTCGCCTTCGTCTGCGATCGGTGGTCTCGATCGGTGGTGAGACGAGCATCGGCGTGCCGGCTATGGGCTTCCTATGAGCCGTCCATACGTCGTCGATGGGTCTGCTGGGCGGTTGCCGAGCCCGCGTCGTCCCACCAGGCGAGGACCCGGGAACCGATGAGCGTGAGCCACTTCGACGGTTCGCCCTCCGGCACGTCGGTGTCGAACCAGACGCGTCCGGGCAGGGGCCGCCCCTGGAGCCAGGTCCCGTCCGGCCGGCGAGCCGCACGGACGAGCTCGACGGCGTCGGCGAGGCGCGGATCCGGGGGCGTGCCGTCGGCGAGCGAGGCGTCCCGGAAGTGGTCGAGGGCGGCGAGGGCACTGTAGCGGTAGCGGTTCGGGAAGACCAGGTGGTCGACGAACGGGCCGACCCGCTCCCCGGTCGTCGCCCGATTGAGGAGTCGTCGCGTCAGGAGGTACTCCTCGCCACCCTGCCGGGCCTCACGGACGCTCGAGTCACCCGTGTACGCCTCGTACGCCAGGAGACCGCGCACCGCGTTGAGGGTCGAGTGGAAGGAGGACCGCACCGAGTCACCCTCCTCCGCCTCGCAGTTCCAGCCGCCGTCGGCGAGGCGATGCGTGGTGAACCAGGCGGCGAGCGGGGTGACGTCGACGCCGAGCCAGGCGCCGGTGGCGAGCGTGAACGAGTTGATGCAGACGTCGACCTCACCGCCCCAGTACGGCAGATCGTCGTACTCCCACCGACTGTTGACCGCCAGGCGCTCGGCCGTGTCGGTCAGGGCGGCGGCATCGACGCCCCACTCGCGGAGGTCCTTGAGGGCCCAGGTGGTCCCGACCCAGGGCTGCCCGGGCTCCTCCTGCTCGGCACTGCCGAAGAAACCGGCCGGGAAGTACGCGCCGCCCGCCCACTGCCCGTCGGGGTCCTGATGCGCGAGCAGCTCGGCACCGAACCCGGTCGTCGCGACGGCGCTCCGCGTCGCCTCCCAGACCTCGGGTGGCGCACCCGCCAGGTCTCGTTCGACCTGCCACCGGAGAGCCGGATCGGCGTCGAGCAACCAGTCGAGCAGCTTCGGATCGATCGCCATGCGGGAACGCTACTCCCCGACGGCGCGCTCCGACAGAGCGGATCAGCGCGGGGTGGCCTTGAGCCCATTGGGCGGTCCGTCGCGGTCGGAGGTGGTGCGCGGGACGTCGTACCGCACGAGGGCGTCGGCGCGTTCCAGGCTCGGTTGCACACTCATCAACACCCGCTTGAGCGGATCGATGTCCCAGGCGATGACGAAGTACGCGTCGGCACCACCCCGATCGCGGCGCCGTTCGATGACCGCCTTCGGGATCACCGGGTCATTCCGCATCACGAGCCACGTGTCGTGGTCGAGGCGGATCGGACGCGGGCGGGTCATGTGTCGAACATACGTTCGAATGTCACATGAGGCAAGTCGACGATCGAGCTGCTTAACTTTGCTTAACCGCTTGACCACCTTCTCGGCGTCCCGCTACGGTAACTGCGTAACCGATTAACCACTCACTGCAGAGGACGTCATGAACCAACGAGGGTTCCACCAGCCGAATGGCGCATGGGTCGGAGACGTCATCCCCTGGCAGGAGGACGGTGTCTTCCACCTCCTCTACCTGCACGAGTCGCGTCGCGTGCCCAAGATCGGCATGCCGTGGCATCGCGTGACCACCCGGAACCTCGTCGACTTCGACGACCTCGGCGAGGCCCTGGCGTCGGGCGGACCGTCCGCGCCGGACTTCAACGTCTACACGGGCAGCGTCGTCCTGGGTCCCGACGGCGTCCACCACGTCTTCTACACAGGACAGCACCCGGAGCGCCGCGGTGCCGACGGTCTGGCGCTACAACTCGTCATGCACGCCGTCAGCACCGACGGCATGCGCACCTGGGAGCGCCGGGAGGCCGACACCTTCGGCGCCACCGCAGGGTATGAGACCGCCGACTGGCGGGACCCCTTCGTCTTCTGGGACGAGGACGCGGCCGTCTGGCGGATGCTCATCACCGCCCGACACGCACACGGCCCGGAACGACGTCGCGGCGTCATCGCCCAGTGCACCTCCACGGACCTCTCGACCTGGGAACCCGTCGAGCCGTTCTGGGACCCGCGCCGCTACATCGCTCACGAGTGCCCCGAGGTCTTCCAGTGGGGCGACTGGTGGTACCTCGTGTACTCCGAGTTCAGCGAGTCGTTCACGACGCGCTACCGGATGTCGCGCACCCTGCACGGCCCCTGGCTCGTCCCCGAGCACGACACGCTCGACGGACGCGCGTACTACGCGGCGAAGTCCGCCTCCCGCGACGGACGCCGGTTCTTCTTCGGCTGGATCGCCTCGCGTGAGGGAGCCCACGACGCGGGCGCCTGGCAGTGGGCCGGCACCATGTCGGTCCTCGAAGCGGAGCAGCGTGCCGACGGCACCCTCGCCTTCCATCCGCCGGTCGAACTCCGCGAGACGTTCGGACCCGCCGAGGAGCCGGCGGACGCCGTCATCACCTCGGGCACGGTTCTGAGCGCCCCCGACGGGTACGCCGACGCCCTCTCGGACGTGGACGCACCGAGTTCCTTCCGACTGGTCGCCCGGTTCGACATGGCCCCCGGCACGACCGAGTGCGGCGTCCTCCTCCGGGCGAGCGACGACGGCGACGAGGGCTACGTCCTGCGCCTGGAGCCGAAGCGCGACCGCCTCGTGTTCGACCGCTGGCCCCGCTCCAGCACCGGCACGGAGCAGTGGCAGATCTCGGGCGACGTCCCGTTCGTCGTCGAACTCGAACGCCCCTGCCACCTCGCCCCCGGCTTGCACGAGCTCGAGGTGATCGTCGACGGCGACCTCTGCGTCGCGACCGTCGACGACGCGGTCGTCCTCAGCACGCGCCTCTACGACCTACCGAGCGGTCGCGTCGGCGTCTTCGTCGGTGAAGGGACCGTCACCGTCGAGGCGTGCACGCTCCTGGAACGCGACGGCGGCGACTCCGACGACGACCCCACCTCACACCGACTCCTCACCAGCACCACGTCCTGATCCCGACACCACGCTCCGCCCTGCTGCACCACCACCCGCACACCCGCACCCACCTGTGATCGATCAACGGAGATTCCGACCATGCCAACCACCGCACGCCCCCGCACCATGCGCCCCACCCGCAGCACCGCCTTCGTGGCGCTCGTCGCCGCTGCAGCGCTCGCCCTCTCCGGCTGCGCCGGCGGATCGAGCGCCACGGACCCGACCGACGTCGACCCGAAGGGCGACATCGTCCCCCGCGAGATCTCGTGGCTGCTCTCCCGCCCGGCCGACGGCGGGGTGATCACCGCCATGGAGCAGATCGCCGACGAGTACGCGAAGGACCACCCCGGCTTCTCGCTGAACCTCATCACGACGCCCGACCGCCCGTCCTACATCCAGAAGTACGAGACCCTCGCGGCCGCGAACAAGCTCCCCGAGCTCTTCGACACCGACGCGACCCCGTTCGCGCAGAAGCTCGCGAAGCAGGGCCGGATGGTCGACGTCGACCTGCTCCTCGAGGACCTCGGGCTCGCCGACTCCTACCGCGAGGCGGCGCTCAACTACCAGCGGTTCGACGACGGCTCGCTGTACATGGTGCCGTTCGAGTTCCAGCTGGAGTTCTTCTGGTACAACCGCTCGCTGCTCGAGGACGCCGGCGTCACCGTCCCGGCCACGCTCGACGACTTCCCCGCCATGTGCAAGGCGCTCCGCGCCAAGGGCGTCACCCCGATCGCACTCGACGGTCAGGACCAGTGGCCGCTCGAGCGCTACATGGCCTACTACCCGTTCCGGATGGCGGGTCCCGAGTACATCCAGGACCTGAAGGCCGGGAAGGCATCCTTCTCAGACCCGGCAGGACAGGCCGCGGCCGAATGGCTGTACGACCTCGGGCAGGCCGGCTGCTTCCAGGAGGGGTTCTCCTCGACCGGTTACGCGGACGCGCAGGCGCTCTTCACCTCGGGGAAGGCCGCGGTCTACAACATCGGCACGTGGGAGCTCTCGAACCTCGCGACGGATGCGCTCGACCCCGGCGTCCGTGACGCGGTCGGCACCTTCACGCTACCGACCATCGACGGTGCCGTCACCGCCGACAACGAGTACGTCACCCCCTCCGGCATCGGCATGGCCGTGAACGCGAAGACGTACGACCCGCTCGTGCGCGACTTCCTCGCGTTCGCCCTCGAGCGCTACCCGGAGCTCTACGCGGCGACGGGCGCCCTGTCGCCGACGACCTCCGCGCAGACCACTGTCCCCACGAACGCGACCGAGCTGTACGCGAGCTCCGTGGCGCAGGCCGACGGCGTCGGACCGGCGATCGCGATGCCCTGGGACACCCAGCTCGACCCGGCCACGAACACCCGACTCCAGCAGGAACTGACCCTGCTCGTGCAGGGCGACATCACGCCGGACGAGTTCATCACGACGATGGACGCGGCCCTCACGGAGAACGTCGATGACTGAGCTCACCCAGAGCGCGGTGGGCGCGGCGCCGGCCCGCCCACCGCGGCGGCGGAAGCCGATGTCCACGTCGATGCTGCCCCGCCGGTCGACGCTGTCGGTGCTCGTGTTCCTCGTGCCGCCGCTCGTCCTCTACGGCGTGGCGGTGCTCCTGCCGATCGTGCAGTCGCTGTTCCTCAGCCTCTTCTCGTGGGACGGCATCACGGACATGGCGTTCGTCGGACTCGACAACTACGTGAAGATGCTCACGCGGGACGACGTGTTCTGGACCTCCTTCGGCAACGCCCTCGGCTACCTCGCGATCTGTCTGGTGCTCCAGCTCGGTGGCGCGCTCCTCGTCGCCGGGCTGCTCACGGCCCTCCCCCGGGCCCGCGAGCTCGTCAAGACGCTCTACCTCCTGCCGGCCGTCATCTCCACGGTCGCGATCGCCATCCTGTTCCAGCGGCTGTACGCGCTCGAACCGGTCGGGCTGATCAACCAGCTGCTCGCATGGGTCGGACTCGGCGACCTCCAGACGGCCTGGCTGTCGAACGTGCAGACCGTCCTCGCGGCCGTGTCGATCCCGGAGGGCTGGCGGTTCACCGGCCTGTACATGCTCATCATCTACGCCGCCCTCATGGCCGTACCCCGCGACCTCGAGGAGGCCGCCAGGCTGGACGGCGCCTCCTGGTGGCAGATCTTCTGGCGGATCCGCTTCCCGTACATCCGGCCGGTGTGGATCACGACGACGGTCATGGCGACGACCTTCGCCCTCCGTGGCTTCGACATCCCGTACCTGCTGACGAACGGCGGTCCCGGTCAGTCGTCCGAGCTGTTGACCACGTACATGTACAAGACGGCGTTCGTCCACACGGACTACGGCTACGCCAGCGCGATCTCCATGTTCATCGTCGTCGAGTGTCTCGTCGCCGTCGGCCTCATCTTCCTGCTGCTCCGACGGAAGGACAAGTCATGACCGCCACCCTCCCCGCCCGGCCGACCGAACACGTCGCGCCCCCGGCGGCGCCGGCACCGAAGCGGAAGCCCCGGCACACCCCGCGCGTGCGGGTGCAGCGGACGATCCTCACCGTGACCGTCGTCGCGATCGTGCTCGTCCAGGTCTACCCGCTCGTCTGGTTGCTGCTCACGAGCTTCCGGACGGCGGCGGACTTCGCCGGTGGCAACCCCTTCGCGTTACCGTCCGAGTGGACGCTCGAGAACTACGCGCGGGCGTTCTCGACCGGCAACCTCGGGCTGAACATCGTCAACAGCCTGATCGTCACCCTCGGGTCGAGTGCCCTGATCGTCATCGCCGGCATGATGGCGGCGTACGCGCTCCAGGTCCTCGGGTTCCGGTTCAGTGGGCTCGTCCGCGGCCTGTTCCTCCTCGGCATCATCGTGCCCGTGCAGATCGCGCTCGTCCCGCTGTTCATCGACTACTCGCAGGTCGGCCTGCTCGACACCCACCTGTCGATGATCATCCCGCTGGCGGCGTTCGCCCTGCCGATGGCGGTGTACCTGTTCTCCTCGTTCTACGAGTACATCCCGCGGGAGATGTACGAGGCCGCGTCGCTCGACGGGGCGGGCCCGTACCGGATCTTCGGCCAGATCACGTTCCCGCTCTCGGTCAACACGATCATCACGGTCGTGCTCGTCAACAGCATCTTCATCTGGAACGACTTCATCTTCGCGAACACCTTCGTGCTCTCGGACGGATTGAAGACCATCCCGCTCGGCCTGCAGAACTACATCGGGGCGATGGGGAACACTGATTGGACGGCGACGTTCGCCGCCGTCTGCGTCACGGTCACACCGCTGCTGCTGGTGTTCCTCGTGTTGAACAAAGCGATGATCAGCGGCCTCGAGAGCGGAGCGACCAAGGGATGAGCAGCACCGACCAGCCGAAGCCCGGCGCGGACCACCCGAAGAACACCTCGGGCATCACGATGCGCGACGTCGCGAAGGCCGCCGGCGTCTCCGTGGCGACCGTCTCGCACGTCGTCAACGACAAGCCGGGGTCGCGGATCGGCGAGGACGCGAAACGTCGGGTGCACGAGGCGGTGGCGGAGCTCGGCTACCGGCCGAACGCCCTCGCGAAGACGCTGTCCCAGGGGCACTCCCGGTTCATCGGCCTCGTCGCCGACGCGATCGCGACGACCCCGTTCGCCGGCCAGATCATCCACGGCGCCCAGGACGAGGCGTGGCGCCACGGCTACGTCCTGCTCGTCGCCAACACCGACGGCAACACGGCCGCCGAGGAGGAGGCGATCGCGATGATGCTCGAGCACCAGGTCCGCGGGATCCTCTACTCGACCTGGTTCCACCACGAGATCACCGTGCCGGAGGCGCTCCTCCAGACCGACACCGTGCTCGTCGACTGCTACGCAGCCGGCAGCGGGCTCCCGGCCGTCGTCCCCGACGAGGAGCAGGGCGGGCGGACCGCGACCGAGGCGCTGCTCGCGGCCGGTCACCGACGGATCGCGTTCGTCAACACGACGACCCCCTCACCGGCACAGACCGGCCGGCTCGCCGGGTACCGCTCGGCGTTGCAGGCGGCGGGGGTGGCCTTCGACGACGCCCTCGTGTTCCCGGCCTCACCGGAGCAGGAGGGCGGGTACGCGGCGACCGCCGAGGTCGTCGACTCGGGCGCCACCGCGGTGTTCTGCCACAACGACCGTGTAGCGATGGGCCTCTATGACGGCCTGCGCGAGCGCGGACTGCGGATCCCCGACGACATGGCCGTCATGGGGTTCGACAACCAGGACGTCATCGCCGCCCACCTCCGGCCACCGCTTTCGACGGTCGCCCTCCCCCACTACGAGCTCGGGGCGGCCGGTGTCCGTCGGCTGCTCGGTCTCGACGCCGCGCTGCCCGCCGGGCCGCAGCTCATCGCCTGCCCGGCCGTCCCGCGGCACTCCGTCTGAGGGCGCGACCGTGCACGACGAACAGCACGCCCTTCCACGGCCCGGCTTCCACCTGACGCCCGAGCGGAACTGGATGAACGACCCGAACGGCTTGGTCTTCCACCGCGGGAGGTGGCACGCGTTCTTCCAGTACAACCCGGAGGGTGGCGACTGGGGCAACATGAGCTGGGGTCACGCCTCGAGCGTCGACCTGCAGCACTGGGACGAGCATCCGGTCGCCCTGCGGTACAGCGCCGAGGAGCAGGTGTATTCGGGATCCGTGGTCGCCGCGGGTCCCGACGGACGCCTCACGGCGTACTACACGAGCGTGTCCACCGACGGTCGGCAGGCGCAGTCCCGGGCGACCAGTGATGACGACGGGCTCACCTGGCAGCGCGACCCGGACAACCCGATCCTCGACCGCGGCTCGCACGCGTTCCGCGACCCGAAGATCATCCGGTACGAGGACGCCGCGGGCTTCCGTTGGATCATGCTGACGGTGGAAGCCGTGGAGCGTCAGGTCCTCGTGTACTCCTCCACCGACCTCCGAACCTGGGAGCACGTCAGCACCGTCGGTCCGTTCGGTCCCACCGGCGTCGTGTGGGAGTGCCCCGACCTCATCCCGCTCGCGGTCGACGGCCGCCCGGACGAGCTCCGGTGGGTCCTGCTCCTCAGCACCAACCCGATCGGCGACGCGCAGGACCCGGACGGATCGTCGATGAGCTATCTCGTCGGCGACTTCGACGGCACGGCGTTCACGCCTGAGCGGGCAGAGCTGCAGCGGCTCGACCACGGTCGGGACTTCTACGCGGCGGTCGGGTTCGACGGCGCTCCGGACGGCGAAGCGGTGATCCTCGGCTGGATGAGCAATTGGCGCTACGCGGCCGACCTGCCCGCCTCGCCGTGGCGGGGCGCGATGTCGCTCCCCAGACGCCTGTCCTTGACCACGGTCGACGGCCAGCCGCGACTCGTGCAGGAGCCGCCGGCCTTCGTCCGGGAACGACTGGCCGCGATCGAACCGACGACCGTCGCCCTGTCCTCGGACGCCGTCGACCTGGCGCTCGATGGCGACGGCGTAGTCGAGTTGCGCTGGGATCCGTCGATCACGGGTGAGCTGCGGCTCCGACTGACGGCCGACACCGGCGGAGCGGTCCTCATCGTCCACGACCCGGCGGCGGCGTCACTCTCCGTCGCCCGGTCGGGCGGTGCCATGGACACGGTGCACCCCGACTTCGCCTCGACGAGCATCGTCCCGCTCGCCGGTGACCGTCCGGCGCGGCTCCTCCTCAGCCTCGACGGCCCGCTGCTCGAGCTGTTCGTCGACGGCGGTCTCGCCACCGTCTCCGACCTCGTCCTCCTGGGGAGCGGACGACCGACGCTGACCGTCGCGAGCGAACGCGCCAGTCCCGTCTCGGTGGCCGTCACCGTCCTCGACCGGGTGCCAGCCACCGACCAGGCGCACGCGCCCGCCTGAGCAGTCCTCCACCGCACGATCCAGCACCATCCCCGCCACGGGTGCCTTCGGCGCGCCCGTGGCACCGACGAAAGGAACCGCAATGACGCACGACCTCTCCCGCCGGACCGTCCTCCAGGGCGCCGGCCTCGGGGCGCTCGCCCTGTTCGCGAGTGCCGGCACACCCCTCGCCGCACAGGCGCAGACCACCGCACAGGCGCAGGCCTCCCTCAGATCGGTGTTCCACATGACGCCGCCGTCGGGGTGGCTCTGCGACCCGCAACGACCGGTGTTCACGAACGGCGCGTACCAGCTGTACTACCTGCACTCCGGCCAGAACAACGGCCCGGGCGGTTGGGATCACGCGACGACGACCGACGGCGTCGCCTTCACCCACCACGGGACCGTCATGCCGCTGCAGCCGGACTTCCCGGTGTGGTCGGGATCCGCCGTCGTCGACACCGCGAACACCGCCGGTTTCGGGGCGGGCGCGGTCATCGCCCTCGCGACGCAGCCCACGGACGGCGTCCGGAAGTTCCAGGAGCAGTACCTCTACTGGTCGACGGACGGCGGCTTCACGTTCACGATGCTCCCCGACCCGGTGATCGTGAACACCGACGGACGTGCGGCCCAGACCACGGCGGAGATCGAGAACGCCGAGTGGTTCCGGGACCCGAAGGTCCACTGGGACGCGGCCAGGAACGAATGGGTGTGCGTCATCGGCCGAGCGCGCTATGCGGCCTTCTACACCTCGCCCGACCTCACGACGTGGCAGCTGCAGCACAACTTCGACTTCCCGAACCACGACCTCGGCGGCATCGAGTGCCCGGACCTGTTCCAGATGCGAGCGGGTGACGGCAGCTGGCACTGGGTCTTGGGCGCCAGCATGGACGCCTACTCGATCGGCCTGCCGATGACCTACGCCTACTGGACGGGCACCTGGGACGGGACGCGGTTCACGGCCGACGACCTCACCCCGCAGTGGTTGGACTGGGGCTGGGACTGGTATGCCGCCGTCACCTGGCCGAAGGCGGAGTCGCCCGACGACCGCCGGCTCGCGATCGCGTGGATGAACAACTGGAAGTACGCGGCCCGCGACGTCCCCACCGACGCCTCGGACGGCTACAACGGCCAGAACTCCGTCGTCCGGGAGTTGCGACTCGAGGCCCAGTCCGGTGGTCGGTACAGCCTGCTCAGCTCACCCGTGGACGCCCTGGCCGGGTATGCGACCTCAACCGTGTCCCTCCCGGACCAGACCGTCACCGGGAGCGCCGTCCTGCCCTGGAGCGGCCGGGCGTACGAGATCGAGCTCGACCTCACCTGGGACACCGCGACCAACGTCGGTCTCTCCGTCGGGCGCTCGGCGGACGGCTCCCGACACACCAACATCGGGAAGGCCGGGGCCGAGCTCTACGTCGACCGCGCACCGTCCGACCTGGCCGGCTTCTCACTGCAGCCGTACACGCGAGCCGCAGCACCGATCGACGCCGCTGCACGCTCGGTCCACCTGCGGGTCTTCGTCGACACGCAGAGCGTCGAGGTCTTCGTCAACGCCGGTCACACCGTCGTCTCGCAGCAGGTGCACTTCGCCGAGGGCGACACGGGGATCTCGCTCTACACCGATGGCGGGCCGCTGACCGCCTCGGGGATCACGATCCGCGAGTTCGGCACGGCGATCTGAGGCGAGCGCGGTCGGGCGCGGCGACGGTGCCCGACCGCGTCCGACGGGTGCGCTCGGTAGGCTTGACGTTTCTTCCGGCGGGATCGCCGGACAACAGGAGATGGGGATCCCGTGAAGAACGCCGCGTCGTACGCGATCGGGCTCGCGCTGAGCCTGGTCTACGTCTCCCTGGTCGGCGTGCTGTCGATCCAGATCTCCGGTGTCGCCGGTGGCGCGGTGTTCGACCTCAGCAACACCCTGACGGCCGTCACCGAACCGAACGCCGGCCTGCTGCAGGTGCTCGGCATCGCTGTCGCGAGCGGTGCTGTGTTGTGGATCCTGATGCGGCGCGGGACCACGGGGTCGGACGTGCAACGCTTCCTGCGACTCGGCTTCGGCACGGGAACGCTCGTGCAGATCACCATCGGTGTCGTCCTCCTCGTCGGACGGTTCTCCGTCTTGGACCTGAATCAGGGTCCGGCGAAGTGGCTCGAGGGCTGGATCACCTCCGGCGCCTCGAACTCGGCCGTCCACGTCGTCCTCATCGTGACGGGGTACCTGATCGTGACGAGGCGACACCGTACCGGCGGCACAGCACGGACGTCTCCGGCCTGAGGGGTCGGACGCACTCTCGTACCATCGCATGCTGGTCCATACGTCAGGATGGACGGATGGATCTCCAGAGCCTTGCCGAGCACGGACGTTGGACGACGGCCCCTGCGGCGGTGACGACGGAGCCGGACGGTTCCCTGCTCGTCACCGCCGTCGAGGGCAGTGACGCCTGGCGGCACACCTCCTACGGTTTCGTCCACGACACGGAGCACGCGCTGATCGCGCCGATGCAGCGACGGGCGGCGATCGAGGTGTCGTTCGTCCTCGACGGCTCCGAGCAGTTCGATCAGGCCGGTGTGTTCCTCCGCGCCTCCGAGTCGACGTGGATCAAGGCCGGGGTCGAGGTGTCCGACGGGGTCGCCCAGCTCGGCGCGGTCGTCACGCACGGCACCTCGGACTGGTCGGTGGCGCCGGTCCCCGACTGGCTCGGACGAACGGTCACCGTGCGCGCGAGCCGCGACGGCGACGCCATCACCGTGCGCGCCCGGGTGGACGACGAGGACTGGCGACTGGTCCGCGTCGCCCACCTCGACCCGGAGGCCGACGTCGAGGCGGGACTCTTCTGCGCGGCCCCCACGCGCGCCGGCCTCACAGTCCGGTTCACCGCGGTGCGTCTCGGACCGCCGGACGACGCGCTCCACGGCTGACCGTCTGCGCGGTCGCGGCGTTGCGCTCCGCGAGCTGCGCGAACGCGGCGGCGAGCTCGGGCGGCTCGACGACGTCGATGTCGGTGTCGAAGCGGTTGAGGGAGGCGGCGAGCGCGACCCACGACCAAGCGCCGGCGGTGTAGCGCGTGCGGTCCGGGCCGAGGGGCCCGGCGGTGCCGTCGCCGACGAACGGTCGGACCGCCTCGAACGGCAGGTGGAGCACGACGGTGCCGACACAGGGCCAGGCGTCGGTCTGCTCTGAACCCTTGAACCTCGCCGCCACGAACGCCTGCACGTCTCCACCCGGCACCTCACGCGGACGGAACCGCGGTCCGGTCGGCGTCCTCGGCGCGATGCGGTCGGCGCGGAAGATCCGCCAGTCGTCGCGATCGAGGTCCCAGGCCACGAGGTACCAGCGTCCCTGGGAGGTGACCAGGTGGTGCGGCTCGACGCGCCGGGGCGGTTCCGGGTCGTCGTCGGATCGCCCGAACCGGAGCACCTCCCGCGCGCGGATGGCCGCGGACAGCGCGAGGAGGACCGAGACGGCCACCTGGGGCGTCGGTCCGTCGCCGGCTCGGGGCACCGAGGTGACGTCGACGGCGTCCAGTCGATGCCGCAGCCGCGACGGCAGGACCTGGCTCACGGTCGCCAGTGCTCGGAGCGCGGGCTCCTCGAACCCGGATCCCGCGACGGCGGCGGTCTGGAGGGCGATGGCGAGCGCAACGATCTGCTCGTCATCGAAGAGCAGCGGCGGGAGCTCGCTCCCGGCGTCGAGGTGGTACCCGCCGTCCGGCCCCATCGTGGCCTCGATGCGATACCCCATCTCCCGGAGCCGGTCGACGTCGCGGCGGATCGTGCGGTGGCTGACGTCCAGCCGGTCGGCGAGCAGGGCACCCGGCCAGTCGCGCCGCGCCTGCAGGAGCGAGAGCAACTGCAGGAGTCGGGAGGTCGGTGAGGCCATGGTGCGAGCGTAGTCCGAGTGTAGGACATTATCTGTCCTAGACGCCTGGGACAGTGGTGCTCGACCGGGAGGAGCCCGGCACGACTCGAGGAGCACGCATGAGCATCACGACCACGACCCACCTCAATTTCCAGGGCGACGCCCGCGCTGCGCTGGAGTTCTACGAGTCCGTCTTCGGCGGGCGGACGACGATCGCGAGCTACAGCGACCTCGGGATGCCGAAGGACGCCCCGGGTGCCGACCTGATCGTCTTCGGTCAGGTCGAATCCGAGGACGGCTTCCGGGTGATGGCGTACGACAGCCCCGGAGCTCCGGCGGCGTCACTGATCGGCACCGGAACGACCCGCCGCGAGCACGGGACGACGGTCACCGAGCAGTCCTGCTTCGTCGCGGTGCGCGGCGAGACGCTCCCGGAGGTCGAGGTGTTCTGGAACCGACTCGTCGTCGGAGGTTCGATCGTCGAGGAGCTCGCCGCGTCCGCCTGGAGCCCCGGCTTCGGCATGGTGACGGACCGGTTCGGCGTCACGTGGGTGCTCGACGTCGCGGCGGCAGGCTGAGGCGTCCACGCACGTCCTGCGAGATGGAGAACGGGCCGGTGCGGACATCTCGTCCGCACCGGCCCGTTCCGGTCTTCAGGTTGCGACTCAGCGCACCGTATCGAACCGCTGACCCTCGGGCTTCGAGGGCAGGAGGAAGAGGACGAACAGGATGAGGCCGCCGATCGAGGGGATGAGCGAGAGGAAGTAGAACGGGCCGGGGAAGTTGGCGTCGTGCAGGCGGCGCCAGGCGAGGGCAAGGTTCGGGACGATGGTCGCCAGCCCGATGAGGCAGAGGAGCACGAAGCCCGTCAGGATCAGCGGAGCAGCCTCGGGGATCTCGAGGATGCCGGGCTGGGTGTAGTACGTCCGTGCGCCCGGGCTGCTGTCGAACACGACGGCCTCGCGCTGTGCGGCCGCCGACGTCGCGCCGATCAGGAAGCCCGTGAAGAAGAGGATGTTCGGGATGAGCGCGACGAGGAAGACGAACAGCGTGGCCCACCAGTACTCGCTCCGCGAGGCCCGGCCGGTGAAGGTCGCGTACTTGCGGAGGTAGCGCTTGATGGCCTGCGGGAAGGTCGCGCCGTAGAGCGGGAGCGTCAGGTCCTCCGGGGAGGCGGCGCCGCGGATCGGAGCGGGCGCGTACGGCTGCCCGTACGTCGGCGTCGCGGGGTATTCAGGGGTGGTGTTGGAACTCATGGTGTCTTTCGATCGAGGTACACGGTACTGAGATCCTGGCATAACACATGACCACCCAAGAACAACTTGCGCGACCGACCAACTTCGGGCATGCTCCGCGGCATTGTTCCCGGTCCCTGAGCCTGTCGAAGGGCACCCGAGCAACCTCCCGAATCCGGCACTCTTCCTCCGCTCCCTGAGCCTGTCGAAGGGCACACGAGCAACCTCCCGAATCCGGTGATCCTCCACCGCCCCCTGAGCCTGTCGAAGGGCACACGAGCGACCGCCCGAATCCGGTGATCCTCCACCGCCCCCTGAGCCTGTCGAAGGGCACACGAGCAACCTCCCGAATCCGGTGATCCTCCACCGCTCCCTGAGCCTGTCGAAGGGCACACGAGCAACCTCCCGAATCCGGTGATCCTCCACCGCTCCCTGAGCCTGTCGAAGGGCACACGAGCAACCTCCCGAATCCGGTGATCCTCCACCGCTCCCTGAGCCTGTCGAAGGGCACACGAGCAACCGCCCGAATCCGGTGATCCTCCACCGCTCCCTGAGCCTGTCGAAGGGCACACGAGCAACGTGCACAACCGGCACAACTCACCATCTGGAATGTCAGTGGTCCATGATGGACTGGTTCCATGACCGAGACCACCCTCACCGCGACCCGCGTCGGCGAAGAATACGCCGCGCAGCTGGCGGAGTTCTCGGACGAGTGGACTGAGATCCACCGGCAGCAGGCCGTCCTCGACGCACGCAAGGCGCGCCTCCTCGCCCGCTCCGCCGCTTACGCCGACGCGTTCGCAGACGCTTCCGTCCCGGCCATCTTCCCGCCGGCCGAGCGCCGGGCGCTCTCTCGCCGGTCGACCTGCGCGGCTCTCGCGATGGCGACCCGAATACCGGAGCGGACGATCCAACGGGCGACCAACGACGCCGAGCGCCTCGTGAACGACGCACCAACCGTACTCGCGTCACTGGAGGCCGGCCGCATCTCGGCGCGGCATGCGCAGGTGATCACCGACCAGCTCTGCGACGTCCCTGCTGCTGGGCGGGCGGTGTTCCTCGAGCAGGTGCTGTCGGTCGCCGAAGGTGCGACCGTCTCGTACCTCCGGCAACGCGCTCGCGTCCTGCGCGAGCGCCTCCACCCCGAGTCCATCACCGCCCGAGCGGTCCGCTCCGAGGCGGACCGCCGGGTCGAGTTCGAACCCGCAGCGGACGGCATGGCATGGGTGCACCTCTTCACCACGGCACCGATCGCGCAGGGCATCATCGAGCGCGTCGAAGCGGCGGCAGCGGAGTCACGCGCAACCGGCGACACTCGCACCTGTGCTCAGCTGCAGGCGGACGCCCTCGCGGCGCTCGCGCTCACCGGCGCGACCCCGGAAGACGTCATGTCGAGCCCGGTGCTCCCGCACCCGATCGAGGTGCAGGAGCACATCAAGCCGACGGTGCAGATCACGGTGCCGGCGCTCACCATGGCCGGCGTCAGCGACGCCCCGGCCACCCTCGACGGGTACGGCCCGATCGACCCGGAGACCGCAGCACGTATCGCGGTCAACGCACCGAGCTTCACCCGGATCCTGGTCCAGCCGGAAACCGGCGTGGTCTTGTCGGTTGGGCGGAATCAGTACCGGGTTCCCGCTGACCTCCAACGCGCAGTCCGCCTCCGGGACGGCACCTGTCTGGCGCCAGGCTGCGGCAGACGAGCCAGAGCCTGCGACCTCGACCATTCGGTCGCGTGGGAGGACGGCGGCACAACAGATGTCGGCAACCTCGCCTGTCTCTGCCGACATCACCACCGGATGAAGCACCTCCCCGGGTGGAACCTCGACCATCGGCCTGGCGGGGTCCTCGACTGGACAACACCCGATGGGAAGCAGTATCGGACGGAACCGGATCCCGCACCGTTCTGACTTGCCTCGGCGTACGCAGATCGAAGGGTTCCTCGTGGGCACTTCGACAAGCTCAGTGAGCGGAAGAGGTGTGCCCGGAACGATGAGGAGTCCTCGTGGGCAGTTCGACGAGCTCAGTGACCGGGATGGGTGTGCCCGGAACGATGAGGCGTCCTCGTGGGCACTTCGACAAGCTCAGTGACCGGGAAAGGTGTGCCCGGAACGACGAGGGCACCCCGTGGGCACTTCGACAGGCTCAGTGACCGGGGAAGGTGCGCCCGGAACGATGAGGCGTCCTCGTGGGCACTTCGACAGGCTCATTGACCGGGAGAAGTGCGCCCGGAACGATGAGGCGTCCTCGTGGGCACTTCGACAGGCTCAGTGACCGGAGAAGGTCCACCGGGAACGCCTGGGTCCCTGAGCCTGTCGAAGGGCAGCTGGGTCGTGACACCTCGGTGAGCCGGAGACACTCACCGGGAACGATTCGGTCCCTGAGCCTGTCGAAGGGCAGCTGGGTCGTGTCACCTTGGTGAGCGGAGGACGCCCACCCGAGATGCTCCCGGTCGCTATGCCGGCCAGAGCGCACTCCGAGTCCCACCACGTCCGGGAAAGCGCTTGCCGAGCGCCGCCCGCACCGGTAACCTCGTCCGGAACCCCACCCGGAAGGTCGCGATGCTGCGCCGAAACGACACCTCCACCACGCCGATCGTCGTCAACGACAACGCCGCCTGGTGCTGGTTCCAGGACGAGCGCGCACTCGTCGATCCAACGTCGAACCTCCTCGTCGTGGGGTCGATCGCGTCAACGGGCGGCGTCGACGGCGAGCAGCGCGGCGGCAACGTCGAGGTCACCGTCGTCGACCTCAGCACCGGCACCGCCGACATCGTCGTCCTGCACGAACGCCTGGAGTCCGACGACCACGACGTCCCGGCCCTCTGGCGGCGGCGCGACGGGCGCTGGCTCGGGATGTACACCCGTCACAAGACCGACGACCTCACCCGCTGGCGCATCAGCGAACCACACGACCCACGCCACTGGGGGCCCGAGCACACGTTCGACTGGAGCGCCTACACGGGCGGACTCGGCGTGACCTACTCGAACCTCCACGAACTCGACGGCCGCCTGTACTGCTTCGCCCGCGCCGTCAACGACGACCAGTGCGCGCTGGTGTCGGACGACGACGGCGACACCTGGAACTACGCCGGCAAGCTGTTCACCCGGCCGAAGGTCGGCTACGTCAACGGCTACACGCGCTACGTCTCCTCCCCCGGGCGGATCGACCTCATCACCACCGACCACCACCCGCGCGACTACGACAACAGCATCTACCACGGCTTCCTCGACACCGGCGGGCTCCACCGAACCGACGGTGCCGTCGTCGACCCGCGTCCGTTGCGTGGCGACGCACCATCGCAGGTCGAGCTCACCACCCTCGTCGCCGCCGGATCACGAATGCCCGACGGCGGTAGCTGGGCCGGCGACCTGCTCTCCCACTGCTGGACCGTCGACGTGCGACGAGCCCCCGACGGCACCGTGGCCGCCGTCGTCTCCGCCCGCGCCCACGACGGACCAGCGCACCCGGACGAGGCGGCCGAACGACTCCGGCCCGTCCTGGACCACCGGTTCCTGTTCGCCCGCCTGACGCCCGGCGGCTCCTGGCAGGTACACCCACTCGCCCTCGCCGGCCCCGGCCTCCTCCCGCACGAGCAGGACTACACCGGACTCGTGGCGATCGACCCGGACGACCTCGACTCGCTCTACGTCTCGACGCCGATCGATCCACGGAATGACGAACCGCTCGCCCACCACGAGATCTTCCACGGACGCACCGACGACGACGGGGCGACCTGGGCCTGGACGCCGGTCACGGAACGCTCGGACATCGACAACCTGCGGCCGATCGTCGCGCCCGGCGATCACTCGACCGTCTCGCTCCTGTGGTTCCGCGGGGACATGGCGAGCTCGCAGGACTACCGCTGCGAGGTCGTCCTCCTCCGGATGCCACGCAGCGAGTGACGATCCGTCACTCGGGCCAGGACACCTCGCCGCTGAAGTCCGGGTGCTTGCGGAGGTAGGCCTGGATGAAGGGGCAGTACGGCACGATCGTCAGTCCTCGCTCGACCGCATCGTCGAGCGCCGCGGCGGCGAGGACGCTGCCGAGCCCCTGCCCACCGAAGTCCGGATCGATCTCGGTGTGGGTGAAGAGGATGCGACCAGGTTCCTCCTGGTACCCGGCGATCCCGGCGACGCGCTCCCCCACGAGGATCTCGTACTCGTGACGCTCGTCGTTGCGGACGACCTGCGGGCCGTCCTCGGGTGTGCTCGATGTCGACATCGGGGCTCCCTTCCGTTCGTCCCCCACTGTACGTCGAGCGATCCGTCATGTGCTGTTTACGCAGCGGCCGATTCCGCAACGTGCCGGAAACACGCGCACAGGCCATCGGAAACACGCCGGTGTCACGCTGGGCGCACCCGACGCGCTCCAGCCGCGTCCCTGCGGAGAGGCACCTCGAATGGATCAAGGAAACACAGCGTTCATCCTGATATCAGCGGCACTCGTGCTGCTCATGACACCAGGGCTCGCGTTCTTCTACGGCGGCCTGGTCAAGGCGAAGAGCGTCATCAGCATGATGATGATGAGCTTCGGCGCACTCGGCCTCATCGGCGTCCTCTGGGTGCTCTACGGGTACGCGATCGCGTTCCCCGGCTCCGAAGGCACCGTCGCCCCCTGGGCGATCGACACCGGGAACATCGGCCTGACCGCCGCCCTCGAGACGCCTGAGGGAGCGGCCTACCCGCCACTCGCCTTCGTCGCCTTCCAGGCCACCTTCGCGATCATCACCGTCGCCCTCGTCTCCGGCGCCATCGCCGACCGCGCGAAGTTCGGCTCCTGGATGATCTTCGCCGGCATATGGGCGACCGTCGTCTACTTCCCGGTCGCGAGCTGGGTGTTCAACTTCGGCCTCGCCGACGACGGCAGCTTCGCCTACGGCGGTTGGATCACGCACGGCCTGCAGGACGTCTTCGGCGTCGGCGTCATCGACTTCGCCGGTGGCACCGCGGTCCACATCAACGCCGGTGCTGCAGCCCTCGCCCTCGCGCTCGTCCTCGGCCGCCGCGTCGGATTCAAGAAGGGCGTCCACGTCCCCCACAACCCGCCGTTCGTCCTCCTCGGCGCCGGTCTGCTCTGGTTCGGCTGGTTCGGCTTCAACGCCGGTTCGGAACTGGCGGCCGACGGCACCGCGGCACTCGTGTTCGTCAACACCATCGCGGCCCCGGCAGCAGCCCTGCTCGCCTGGCTCGTCGTCGAGAAGATCAAGGACGGCAAGCCGACCTCCGTCGGTGCCGCGTCGGGTGCCGTCGCCGGTCTCGTCGCGATCACCCCGGCGTGCGGTTCGCTGCACCCGATCTGGGCCATCGTCCTCGGCCTCGTCGCCGGTGTCGTGTGCGCCCTCGCCATCGAGCTGAAGTTCAAGCTCGGCTTCGACGACTCGCTCGACGTCGTGGGCATCCACCTCGTCGGCGGCCTCATCGGCACCCTGTACCTCGGCTTCTTCGCCAACGGCACCGGCCTCTTCATGGGTGGTGACGCTTCGCAGCTGCTCGTCCAGGCGATCGCCGCGTTCGCCGTCCTCATCTACTCCTTCGTGCTCGCCTTCATCATCGGCTTCGCGATCGAGAAGACGATCGGCTTCCGCGTGAAGAACGAGGACGAGATCGCCGGCATCGACACCGTGGTCCACGGTGAAGAGGGATACGTCCTGGTCGACACCAAGGCCTGATCCACCGGCCTGAACGACCTGCCCGACCCGACCCGACGAGGACGAGATGCGCGGAGCAGCTGGACCCGAACCGGCTGCCACCCCCGCTCATCTCGTCCTCGTCGACGTCGCGTCACGACCACCGGCCGACCCGGGCCCGCCCCGGCTCGTCCGGTTCGCCGACCTCGTGCGGCAACCACTCGACCGCGGCCGGGGCAGCCTGCGAGACGTCTGGACGAGCACCGACGTCGACCGCCGCATCCGCTGGCGACTGCAGGTCGTCGAGCTCCGTGACGCCGCCGGGCTCATCGCCGCCCCCGACGACATGAACCACGCGATCGTCGGCTTCGCCGGCCCACAGGTCGCGGTCCGCGCGGGTGGGAACGAGCTGAACGGCCCCGGACGCATCCTGCACCGCGACGAGGTCCTGACCGTGCGCGAATCCTCCGTGCGCCTCTCGAGGCCGCGGCTGCGGGCCTCGGGGTCGAGCTCGATGATCCTGCTGAGCTACAGCACCTCGGAGGACCCGCCGACGCTGAACTTCGAGCAGCCGGAGACCGCGCACGATCCCGCAGACGGCCTGCGGATCACCCTCGCCCTGCGCGGTCCGATCCGGCGCGGCGACGGCGAGGTCCCACAGGGTGCCGCCCTCGTCTCCGCGCCGTTCGCCGTTCCGCCGCGCTACCGCTGACCGCTAGCGCTGACCGGCGGTCCGGCCGTCGGCGAACCGCTGTCGCGCGTGCTGCTGCCGCGACCCGACCGGCACCGCCTCGGTCGCCGCGGGGAGCCCCATGGACGGCGTCGACACGTAGATGCTCTCGGCGCGGTCGACGAGGAACGTCTCGTGCCAGACGCCGACGGCCTTCGGAGCAGACCGGGCGCGCTTGTTGAACCGCGACCAGGCAGGCCGATGGGCGGAGGCCGGTGCCGACGCGTAGGCGTAGAGCTTGTCGATCGACGACCAGTACTGCACGAGGTACGGGCCGCTGGAACCGAGCAGGATGTGCGAACCGAGGAGCCCGGACTCCGGGTCGGACATGAGCTCCTGCAGCATGCGCGGCATGTCACCGAAGATCGGGAGCCATTTGTCCACCCGCCACCACTGGTTGATGGTCATCCCGATGTGGAACACGACGAGCTCCCCTTCGTGACGATGGGTGATTCGGCCGACGACGACGCGTGACATAGACTGCTCCTGTTCGATAGTGACGCTATCCAAGTTGGATAGTAGCACTATCCAGACGAGGAGGACAGCATGAGGATCTCGGAACTCGCGGCGGTGTCCGAGGTGCCGGTGGCCACCATCAAGTACTACCTGCGCGAGCAACTCCTTCCGGAGGGCGAGCGCACCTCGGCGACCCAGGCGAGCTACGGCGTCGCCCACGTGTCCCGGCTCCGCGTGATCCGCGCGCTGCTCACCGCCGGCGTGAGCATCGCGGAGACCCGCAACGTCGTCGCCGCGCTCGACTCACCGCCGGCGGGCCCCTACGACCTCCTCGGCGTCGCCCACACCGCCGTCACCCCGCGCCCGAGCGGTCCGGTCGACACGACCCGCGCACTCGAGCTCTACGAACGACTCGGCGGCATCGAGGCGCAGTGCGATCCCGGACTCCTCGCCGGCCTGGCCGGAGCCCTGGACACCCTGGAACGAGCCGGCTTCACCGTGCCACCCGCAGTCCTCGACCGCTATGTCGACGCAGCGCGCAGCATCGCCGAAGCCGAGATCGACGGCATCCCGGCGGATTCACCCGAGCTCGCGGTGCAGTACATCGTGCTCGGCACCGTGCTCACCGAACCGCTCATCCTCGCCCTCCGTCGGGCAGCCCAGCAGGTGGTGTCGTCGGAGCGCTTCGCCGGGACGGAACTCCCGCCGTCCGAGTCGTCCTGACGCTCAGACGTCGCACCCCTCAGGCGTCGAGTTCCGCCGAGGTGGGCGGGTTCGCTCCCGGCCGCGACACCGTGATGCTCGCAGCTCGCGCGGCGCGGTCGAGCAGCTGCTGCAGCACGTCGTCGGACACCCCACGAAGTCGCTCCTCGGCCCCGGGCCCAGCAATACCGGCGGTCAGCAGTCCGTCGATCAGCGCACCCATGAACGTGTCGCCGGCACCGACGGTGTCGGCCACCTGCACCCGCGGCGTCTCGATCTCGAGCACGGAACCGTCTCTGACCGCGACCGCCCCGTCACCACCCATCGTCACGACCACGAGTCCGGGCCCGGCCGCGACCCATTCTCGAGCGGCGTCGACCGGTGCCACACCGGGCAGCAGGAACGCGACGTCCTCGTCACTCGCCTTCACGACGTGGGCGCGCGCGATGCAGTCGAGGGCCGCCTGGCGGACGCGGGCCGCGTCGTCGATGAGCGATGGCCTGATGTTCGGGTCGTAGGTGATGAGCGCCGAGGGACGACGCGTCTCGACCAGCTCGCGCAGGCGGTCGGCACTCGGCTCGAGGACCGAGGCGATCGAGCCGGTGTGGACGACGGCGGCGTCCGGCGCACCCGAGGCCTCCAGATCGAGCGAGAGGTCGAACTCGTAGGTGGCCGCCCCCTCGGCGTCGAGGGTCGCCTGAGCTGTGGACGTCCGACCGGTCGGAGCCGACACGAGGGTCACCGCGGACGCGTCGAGCCAGGAGCGGATCGCCGCGCCGCGCTCGTCGTCGCCCACATGGGTCACCAGGGCCGGGGCGCGGCCCAACCGACCGAGGGTGATCCCGACGTTCGCCGGGCTGCCGCCGGGGCTCTCCGCCTGCGTCCCATCGAGCCGCCGGACGATGTCGATGAGGGTCTCGCCGGCGATGAGGACGTCGGTCGTGGGGGCTGCGTGCATGGCATCTCTCTCTGCTGGATCCGAGGGTCGGGTGGCGTCAACCGGCGTCGGTCGACACCGCGGCGATGAGCGAGTCCCGCTCGATGATGGGCATCGTGACCAGCTCGTGCCCGAGGGCGTGCTGGCCGAGGAGCATCGAGGCTCCGAGCGCGCCGATCTCCTGGTAGGGCAGCCGCGCGGTGGTGAGGCCCGGGCGCAGGTAGCCGGCGAGGATCTCGTCGTCGAAGGAGACGACGGAGACGTCCTGCGGGATCCGACGACCCTGTTCGAGCAGCACCTGGTAGGCACCGAAGGCGACGCCGTCGTTCGCGGCGAGGATCGCCGTGACGTCCGGGTGGCGCTCGAGGAGCGTGGCCGTCGCCTCGTAGCCCGGTTCCGGCTGCCACTCGACGATGTCGACCCGAGCAGGTTCGATCCCGGCCTCCGCGAACGCTGCGGCGATGCCCGCGAAGCGGAGTGCCACCGTCGCCGTCTGTCGCGGATCGTTGATGACGTCCTGGGGCAGGTCGCCGACCACGCCGATCCGTCGGTGACCCGCGTCGACGAGCCGCTTCGCGACCGCGTACCCGGCAGCTCGTTCGTCGGGCAGGACGTTCGCGTGTCCCGAGGAGGACGCTCCGTTGAGCACCACGACGGGGACACCGGTCGAGGTGGCGGGGAGGTCGATGAGGCGGGCGCCGAGGAGGCCGATGAGGATGCCGTCGACCCGGTGGTCGATCATCGTCTCGAAGGCGCGGGCGAGACCGCCCTCGATCCCCTCGGTCTCCGCGATGAGCATCGTGTGGTCGTGGGCCTTCGACACCTCGAGCGCGCCGCCGATGAGCCCCGAGGCGTGCCGGGTGAGCGTGACCTCGTCGGAGATGAACCCGATCGTCCTGGTCTTCCCGCGGCGCAGCACCTGGGCCGCGGGGTTCGGGCGGTAGTCGAGCTCCGCCGCGGCGGCGCGTACCCGCTCGACGGCGTCCGCGGACAGCCGGGAACCGGGGCGGTCGTTCATGATCATGCTCACCGCGGCCTTGGACATGCCCGCGCGCTCCGCGACGTCCGCGAGGGTCGTGCGGCGGCGTTGCGTGGACATGACACTCCCTCGTGCGGTTTGCTGAATCAGTTCAGCATATCGCGCGGAGCTGTGTTATGTTTCGTTTGCTGAATCCGTTCAGCACCTTCATTCACGGCTCATCGTCCGCGCCCTGCGAACGGTCGGCCCCGATTTCGCAGGAGCAACAACGTGGTTGATCTGAGTCGCAGGGCGGCACTCGCCTTGCTCGGTCTCGGTCTGGCGGGCACGGCCATCTCCTGGCCGCGCCTCACCGGCGGAGACATCCCCGGCCGAGGTGACGACGCCCTCACCGTCGCCCTCTTCGGCACCGCCCAGGACGCCGCCGCCCGGCAGTCGCTCGTGGACGGCTTCCAGAAGCTGCACCCCGACATCCCCGTCCGGATCATCGCGATCCAGGGCCAGGACTGGGGCAACTTCTTCGCCAAGATCCTCACGATGGTCGCGGCCGGCACCCCGCCGGACATCGTGTCGGTCGCCACGGAGGGCACCCAGCTGTTCGCCGAGCGCCTCGCCCACCCGATCGACGAGTACGTGCAGCGCGACGCCGCCGAGCTGCAGGAGTACTTCGACGACGTGAACCCCTCGCTCATCGAGTCGTTCATGTACAAGGGCAACCTGTTCCAGCTGCCGGACAACTTCAACGCGGCGAACATGTACTACAACACCTCCGCGTTCGAGCGGGCCGGCCTCGAGCGTCCGCGCGACGACTGGTCGGTCGACGACTTCTTCGCCGTCGGCCGCACCATGCAGGCCAGCGCCCCCGGATCGTTCCTCCCCTACTTCTGGAACAACCGGCTCTGGGGCGGTGTCGTGCCCTGGTTGTACATCAACGACACGAGCTTCCTCACCGAGGAGAAGGCACCCGGCGGCGACTGGATGTGGTCGAAGTTCTACCCGGACGAGACCCCTCGTGGTGGTGGGTACCTGTGGGAGAACGCCGACGCGCTGAGCGACCGCACCGTCGAGAGCTTCGAGGTCCTGCAGCGCATGGTCTCCGAGGGCATCGCCGCGAACCCCGCCCAGGGCGGCGGCAACGAGCTCGTCTCGCTCTTCTCCCGCGGCTCGGTCGGCATGACGCCGGCCGGCGGGTTCTGGGTCAAGGGACTCAACGACGCCGGCCTCGGCGACGACGAGTACGACGTCACCTACTTCCCGAAGATGCGCGGACAGCGCCACCAGTTCGGAGCCGGCGGGTACGCGATGATGCAGACCTCCGAACGCAAGGACGAGGCGTGGGAGTGGATGAAGTACTGCATCTCCGTCGAGGGCATGTCGATCGCGCACAGCCAGCCCGACTCGTCGCTGCCCCGGCGCTCACTCAACGCCGAGCTGTACGGCGGTGACATCGGACCGAAGCACTGGGAGGTCTTCTACGACACCCTCGACCGGTTCCCGACGACCGGCCCGATGCCCGCACCGCCCCAACAGGCCGCCGTCGAGTCGGCCCTCATCAAGAACGTGGTCGGCACGATCACGAACGGCCCGAACGGCGTCCGCCGAGGCCTCGAGACGATGCAGCGGGACCTTGAGCTCGCGCTGAAGGGACGATGATGGCACTGCAGTCACCGACGGCGACCCGGGCACTGGTCGTCCCGCCCGAGGCCAAGACCGGACGACGCAAGCGTGCCCCTCGCGGCAGCCGACTGCTCGTCTGGGTGTTCCTCGCCCCGACGCTCATCGGCCTCGGACTCTTCAGCTTCATCCCGATCATCGGGTCGTTCGTCCTCGCCTTCTTCCGGTGGGACATCATCTCGGCACCCGAGTTCGTCGGCGTCGGCAACTTCGTCGACCTCGCCGCCAACCCCACGGTGCGCGTGTCCTTCCTGAACACGGTCGGCTTCGTGGTCGTGGCGGTGACGCTCCAGCTCGCCGTCGCGCTCCTCCTCGCGATCCTCGTGCAGTCGCGGATGCCGGAATGGCTGCGTACCTTCTTCCGCTCCGCGCTGTTCTTCCCGTTGGTGCTGTCGGCCGCGTCCGTGTCGCTTGTGATGTCGTACCTGTTCAACCAGGAGTTCGGCCTCGTCAACGAGTTCCTCGGGCTCTTCGGCGTCGGGAACATCGGCTGGCTGACGACCGGTTTCGGGGCGAAGATCGTCGTCCTCCTCGTCTACGTGTGGCAGAACTTCGGCTTCACCTTCCTGCTGTTCATCGGCGGACTCGCCGCGATCCCGCGCGAGGTCTACGAGGCGTCGTCGCTCGACGGCGCATACGGCTGGAGCCAGTTCCGGAACGTCACCCTGCCCCTCGTGAGCCCCACCATGCTCGTCGCGTCCGTCATGGCCATCATCAGCGCCCTGCAGATCTTCGACCAGCCGTACGTCCTCACGCGAGGTGGGCCGGGAGACGACACCCGTACCGCGGTGATGGTGATCTACGAGTCCGCATTCCAGCAGCTCGACTTCGGTCTCGCCGCAGCGATCGGCATCGTGCTGACGCTCCTGATCATGCTCGTCACCGCCGCACAGTTCCGGCTGAGCAAGCGTTTCGTCTTCTACGGATGAGGTCCCAGATGTCCATCGCAGCAGTCACCCCCGACTCATCACGCCGCCGACTCGCCACGGCCGGGAAGTTCCTCGTCCTCGTCATCGCCGCGTTCCTCACACTCGCGCCCGTCGTGTGGACGCTCATCACGGCGCTCACCCCCGCGAACGTCGACACCGGGCAGACCGAGTTCGGCCCGGGCGCGTTCATCGACGTCTTCCAGAAGATCCCGATCCTGCTCTACACGTGGAACAGCGCGCTGGTGACGCTCCTCATCGCGGCCGGGCAGATGCTCAGCGCGGCGATGGCCGGCTACGTCTTCGCGCGCTTCGACTTCGGCGGCAAGCGCATCCTGTTCGGACTCATCCTCGCCACGATGATGGTGCCGATGCAGGTGACGATCGTCCCCGTGTTCATGCTCATCCGCGGCATGGGCCTGTCGGACACGCTCCTCGCGCTCATCATCCCGATGATCCCGACGGCGTTCGGCACGTTCCTCATGCGGCAGTACTTCATGGGGTTGCCGCCGGAGCTCGCCGAGGCGGCGCAGATCGACGGGGCGGGTCCGTGGAAGATCTTCTTCCGCATCTACCTGCCGCTCGCCGCCCCGGGCCTCGCGATCGTCGGCATCCTCGCGTTCAACTACCACTGGAACGAGTTCTTCCGGCCATTGATCCTGACGATCAGCGAGCAGAACTTCACCCTCCCGCTCGGGCTCGTGACCCTGCAGGGCAACCTCGGCACCGGGTCGGTCGCGACCGTCCTCGCCGGTGTCGTCCTGTCCATGATCCCGGCTGCGCTGGTCTTCGTCTTCGGCCAGAAGCCGCTGCGCGAAGGGCTCACCGCCGGCGTCAGCAAGTGACCAGCACCACCGCCCTCCCCTCGATCCGACTGATCTCGAACCGAAAGGAAGCCATGACCGGCCTCCACGCAACGCACGTCCTCGACCGCGGCTTACCGCTGCTGCACCCGCGACCCGAGGCCGGGTGGTTGAACGATCCGAACGGCATCATGTTCGTCGACGGTCGCTGGCACGTCTTCTTCCAATACAACCCGGGGTCGGCCCGGCACGAGGACATCCACTGGGGTCACGTGAGCTCGCCGGACCTGCTCGCCTGGGAGGAGCACCCGGTGGCCCTGGCACCCCGCCCGGGCACCACCGATGGCTTCGGCTGTTGGAGCGGCGTCGGGGTCGTCGACCAGGGCCGGCCGTCCGTCGTCTACTCGGGCGCGCGTGACCGGCACGGGTTCTCGGAGGTCGTCGTCGTCCACGGCTCGGCGGATGCGCAGGACTGGACCGGCGAACGCATCGTCGCTGCGGGGCTCCCCGCCGATGAGCGCGTGACGATGGTGCGCGACCCGTTCCTCTTCGAGCTGGGTGGGCGCCGCTGGGCGATCCAGGGCGCCGGGCGCTCCGACGTCGGTGGCGCACTACTCCTCTACGGCGTCGACGACCTCGACGCCTGGACCGAGGAGGGGTACCTGCTGACGGCCGAGGCACCGGTCGTCTCGGAGCTCGCTCCGTGCGAAGGGTGGGAGTGCCCGCAGCTCGTGCGGGTCGGCGACGACTGGGTGCTGCTGGTGTCACTGTGGCTCGACGGCCAGCCGCACCGCGGGGTGGCCTGGGTCCTCGGCTCGATGGACCTCGACGAGGCCACCGGGCGGCCCGTGTTCAGCGCCCGCCGGACCGGCATCATCGACGAGGGGTCGAGCTTCTACGCGCCGCAGGCCGTGCAGTCCGACGGCTCGGACGGACAGTCGGAGCGGGTGCTGCTCTGGGGCTGGGCGCAGGAGATCGCTCCCGATGGCGTGCGCGGCCGGACGCAGGCGGACACCGACGAGCAGGGTTGGTCGGGCATGCTGACGTTCCCGCGCGAGCTCGTGGTCCGCGGCGACGAGGTCGAGCTGATCCCGGCGCGGGAGCTGACGGGACTCCGGGCCGAGGTCGTCGACCCGGCGGAACTCCCTGATCAGGCGGAGGTGCGACTCACGGGCGCGGGCACGGCCTCCCTCGAGCTGTCGGGTTCGGACACGCAGCTGATCTGGCGGGGCGAACTGGCCGACGGGGACGAGGTCCGCATCCTCATCGACGCGTCCATCGTCGAGATCCACCACACGGGGCACCCCGCTCGGACGTTCCGCGCGTATCCGGCCGACGGCGAGCGGTACGCCGTGCGGCACGACGCGACCGTGCGAGCCGAGGCCTGGTCCCTGGCCCTCCCCACGGCCGTCGAGGTGTCGGCGTCCCGCTGACCCGGAGACGCGGTGACGCGCGGCACGGATGCGCCGCGCGTCACCGCTCGGTCGGGAGCAATCCCAACCGCCGTGCGGTGGCCAGTGCGTCCTCACGGGAGTCGACGCCGAGTTTCCGGTAGACGTTCCGGAAGTGGAACTTCACCGTGTTCGCGGACACGTACAGCGCCTGCGCGATGTCCTGCCGGGTCCGGCCCTCCGCGGAGAGCTGGAGGATCCGACGCTCGGTGGCGGTGAGCTCCACGAGCTGCACGGTCTCCGGCGTCGGCTCGGGACTCGAGGCGAGCGTCCGCTCGATCCGCGCATGGGTCTCGCTGGGCGACATCGTGCCGAGGAGGTGTCGGAGCGGCCTGCGCGGCGCCACCACGAAGGGCGTCAGCATCCCGGTCCGCGCCGTCGTCGCGATCGCCTGCAGGAGATGCCGCCGACCGTCCTCGTCCGAGTCGTCGGCGAGCGCCGAGGTGATGAGCAGCTCCGTCTGCGCACCGGCGTCGATGTGCTCCTCGGCGAGCCCGGCGGTGGCGAGCTCCCGGGCGAGGGGTTTGCGGTCGCTCAGGAGCGCGAGCCGCGAGGCGACCGCCGCGGTGTGGGCATTGCGGTCACGGCCGTCGAGGAGGACGCTGGCCTCCGTCGGCCGGTCGAGGGCGAGGAGGAGTGACGCTTCCACGGCGTCGAGCAGTCGCTCCGACCCGGCGTGACGCAGGCTGCGACCGGCGAACACGCGGGTGCGTTCGATGAGCTGCAGCGCCGCCCGTCGATCGCCCCAGAGGAGTGCGTGCTGCGCTTGCGCGTAGGTGATGAACGGGGCCCAGGACCGCTCGCGGTTGACCTGGAGCTCCAGCGTCGCGAGCGCCGCCTCAGCCGCTGCCCGGTCGACGCGGGCGATGGCGATCAAGGCCCGGGCGATGGCACCCGACAGTTGGACCAGCGGCACCATCCACCCGTGCGCGCCGCCCCCGTCGTCGTGGCGCTCGAGCCAGCGGTCCGCCTCAACGATCTCGCCGCGCACGGCGTAGAGCAGGGCGAGCTTGCCGGAGGCGTCCCCGCCGTTCCGGCCGTCCCAGGACTCGTGCCGGAGCTCGTACGCCTCGCGGAGGACGAGGCTCGCCTCATGGAGGTCTCCCACGAGCAGTTTCGTGATCCCCACCTGCAGCAGGGCTGTGGGGACGCGGGCTGCGAACTCGGTCGGGCGGTGCACGCGGGCCCGGCGAGCGAGCTCCTCGGTGATCCGCGCGTAGTGCAACGCGCGCTGGTGCCGGCCGTGCACGCGGTAGGCGATCATGAACGCCGTCGATGCGCTCAGGCTGATGCGCGCAAGCTCGGAGCGGGCGCGGTCACGGATGTCGTCGGGATGGGTCGGGAGCTGGAACTGCCCCACCGACTGGTCGAGTGCGTCGGTCTCCCCGCGGATGTTGAGCCGGATCTCGCGGACGGCGAAGACGATGGGGTGGTTCGAGAGCACCCGCGCCGGGAGCGCCTGCAGTGCGTGGTCGAGTGTCGCGAGGTCGAGCGCCATGAGGATCCCCCACTCGTACTCGATCACCGAGACGACCGTGTCCCAGTCCTCCTCCTGGATGGCCGTGGTGAGGAGACGGGTGACCGGGGCGACGTCCGTGGGGTGGAGGAACCCCGCCCCGAGGGAGGGAAAGTACCTATTCCGACCGATGCGCACGGGTCAACCCTAAGTGACCGTCACCTGTCGGGGAACACCCGGGGCAGGATGCGGGGTGGTCTTTGGCCGATCCGCCCGGGCCGCGTCGGGGTTGCCGCTCTACTGATCCTCGGCCCCACAGCTGGGGCCAGGTTTTCGGCGGGCGCACCGCCGCTTCACGGGGAAGGCAACACACATGCAGCAGCACACGGGTCGAAGGAGTCACCGCGCACGGTGGCGGAACCGGTGGGGCGCACCGTCCGCCGGTCGCGCGACCATGGGGATCATCGGGGTGACCGTCCTGTCGGCGCTCTCGCTCGTCGGGGTCGGCTCGAGCGCGCAGGCGCTGCCGGGGACGCCGGGAACACCGCAGTCGGGCTCGGTCGTCTACACCGAGGACTTCGAGAACGGCGTGACGTCGCCGACGTACATCGAGGACTACGTCGGAGCCGACGGCACGCGGTACACCGCGGACGCCTCCTGGCGCGACCACACCCAGTGCAACGGCAACATCACGAGCTTCGCCTCGTCCGCGGAGCCGCAGTGCCTCGCGGCGTCGGCGTCCGGTGAAGGGCGCACGCGGCAGCTCGCCTGGGCCCTCGGCGCCGGCGACACGGCCAACCACTCCGTGAGCGCCTGGACCTCGCAGCAGAACCTCACGATGAACCCGCCGAACGCGGTCGAGTTCGCGACCGTCGATCCGATCGCGCTCACGAGCGCCGGCCGGTACCTCACGACCTCGGTGGATCTCGCGGCGGTGTCCTGCAACGCGTCGCAGCAGCCCGTCCTCGAGTTCTTCCTCACCGACGACCAGGGCGGTGCGCACTCCGTCGGGGCCATCAACGGTTGTACCGCAGCCGGCTCCCGGTCCGTCACGGCACCGGCCACCGGTGCGGCAGGGGCCGAGAACGTCCGCGTCGGCACCTACGTCTCGCCGGGAGCGGTCCTGCTCCCCGGGGCGACCGTCGGCATCGTCGCCCGCAACCTGACCGGCGGCGGCACGGCCGGCAACGACCACGCCTTCGACAACATCCAGGTGCTCGACGTCTCCCCGCAGTTGGACAAGTCGTTCAGCCCGGCGAGCGTCGTCGCCGGTGAGACGTCCACGCTGACCCTCACGATCACGAACACCGATGAGCTCGCGGCGAAGAACGGGTGGTCGTTCACGGACGCGCTGCCCGCCGGCCTGACGATCGCCGACGGCGACGCGTCGACCACCTGCCCGTCGGGTGTCGTCACCGCGCCCGAGGGCGGCTCGTCGATCGACGTCACCGGGAACCTCAGCCAAGGCATGATCTCCTGCGCCGTGACCGTCGAGGTCACGTCGCCGGTCGCCGGGACGTTCACGAACGGGCCCGACAACATCACGAGCGTGGGCCTCAACCCGCCGGCCGACGCCACGGTCGAGTTCGTGCCGCAGGCCCCCGCGATCACCGTTGTGAAGTCCGCGTCCCCCGCAGCGGCGGAGTACGCCGTCGGCGACGAGATCACCTACTCGTTCCTCGTCACCAACACCGGCAACGTCCCGCTCACCGACGTCCAGGTCGACGAAGGCGCGTTCACCGGGACCGGTGACCTCTCCGACGTCGTCTGCCCGCCGGGTGCCGCGTCGCTCGCACCTGCGGCGGCCGTGACCTGCGAAGCCACGTACACGATGACGCAGGCCGACATCGACGCCGGTACCGTCTCCAACTCGGCCACCGCGACCGGGACGCCGCCGCAGGGTCAGCCGCCGGTCTCACCGCCGTCCGAGGTCACCATCCCGGGCGTGGCCCGGGCCCCGGCGCTCACCGTCGTGAAGTCGGCGACGCCGACGACGGTCGCGGGCGCCGGCGAGGACGTCACCTACTCGTTCCTCGTCACCAACACCGGCAACGTCACCCTGACCGACGTCTCGATCATCGAGGGCGAGTTCTCCGGCACCGGCGAGCTCTCCGACGTGGTGTGCCCGGCCGCAGCGGGCTCGCTCGCCCCGGCGGCGACCGTCACCTGCGAAGCGACCTACACGGTCACGCAGGCCGACGTCGACGCCGGCTCGGTGACCAACTCGGCGACCGCGACCGGCACCCCGCCGTCGGGCGGCACTCCCCCGGTCTCACCGCCGTCGGAGACCACGGTCGAGTTCCCCGCCGCGCCCGCCATCACGGTGGCGAAGTCCGCGACGCCGACCACGGTCGCGAACGCCGGCGAGGACGTCACCTACTCGTTCCTGGTCACCAACACCGGCAACGTCACCCTCACCGACGTCCAGGTCGTCGAGGGCGACTTCACCGGCACCGGCGAGCTGTCCCAGGTCGTCTGCCCGCCCGCGGCAGGCTCGCTCGCACCCGCCGCAGCCGTCACTTGCGAGGCCACCTACACGGTGACCCAGGCCGACGTCGACGCGGGATCGGTCACGAACAGCGCGACCGCGACCGGCACCCCGCCGTCGGGCGGCACTCCCCCGGTCTCGCCGCCGTCGGAGACCACCGTCGCGTTCCCGGCGACAGCCGCCATCACGGTCGTGAAGTCGGCCGATGCGGTGGCCCAGGACGGCCTCGCTGTCGGCCAGGTCGTCACCTACTCCTTCCTCCTCACCAACACCGGGAACGTCACGCTGACGAACCCGACGGTGGTGGAAGGGGAGTTCTCCGGCGCCGGCGAGCTGTCCGACGTCGTCTGCCCGCCCGAAGCCGCTGCGTTGGCACCGGGCGCGACGATCACCTGCGAGGCCACCTACACGGTCGTGCAAGCCGACGTCGATGCGGGGCTGATCACGAACTCGGCGACCGCGACGGCGACGCCGCCGAACAGCGTGAACGGTGTGCCGCCGGTCTCGCCGCCGTCCGAGGTCACGATCCCGTCGCCGCCCGTCCCCGGTATCTCGGTGGTCAAGACGGCAGACGTCGAGCGGGCCACGACCGCAGGACAGGTCATCACCTACTCGTTCCAGGTGACGAACACCGGCAACGTCACGCTGCGTGACGTCGCGGTCCAGGAAGGTGACTTCACCGGCACGGGCACGCTCTCCGCGATCACCTGCCCGACCGGCACGGCGCTCCTCGCCCCCGGGCTCCAGCTCGTCTGCACCGCGACGTACACGGTCACCCAGGCTGACCTGAACGCGGGCTCGATCCGCAACACCGCATTCGGGACCGGCACGACGCCGGGCGGCGAATCGTTCACCTCCGACCCGTCCACGGCCACCGTGAGCACGCCTGGTCCGGTGCTCGCCTCGACCGGAACGACCGTCGCACCACTGGCGGTCGGAGCGGCGATCCTGCTGTTGCTCGGTACCGGGCTCGTCATCCGACGCCGCCTCGTCACCGGGCGCTGACCCGGACCTGACCGATCGGGCGGGTCGAGCCTTCGGGCTCGGCCCGCCCGTCGTACTTCCACCACCACTACCCTGTTGAGGCCATGAGATCCGCGACCACCACGACCCTGCTGCGCTGTGCGGCCTTCGGCGCCGTCGGTGCCGTCATCCTCGTCCTCGTCAGCCCGCTGACGTCGACCGCCGCCGTGCTCAACCCGGTGCTCTACGCCGCGATCGCCGCCGTCACGATGGTGATGCCGATGCTCGCCAGGCGCTGGACGGGCGTCCCCGGTGCGACGGTGCTCACCGCAGCCGTCACCGGGCTCCTCGCACTGCCCGTCACGGCCCTCGGCCCGGCGATCATCGTCGCGCTCGTCGTTCCGGCAGCCGCGATCGACCTGGTGCTCGCCCGCCGCCGTCACCCCGCCCGCGTGACGACCTGGATTGCGGCCGCGGCCGGCGGCGTCGCGATCTGGGCGCTGTCCTTCGCGGTGATCTCGCCCGACCTCGTCTCGCCGGTGCTCGTCATCGTGCTGCTCGCGGTCCGCGTCGTGAGCTACGTCCTCGCCATGGAGCTGGCCGGTCTCGTCGCCGGGCGCCTCCGCCGATCCGGCGTGCGATCAGGGCGTCGCCGGGACGCCCGCCGAGGATCCTCCGACGCCTGATCCGCGTCAGCCTTCGACAGCCGCGTTCCACCGGGGACGGTCGGGGTCGGCGTCCCACTCCTCCAGCACCGCTGCTCCGGAGGCGACCGGGAAGGTCGTGATCAGGCGCTCGTCGATGCCGTACACGAGCGCGACGGCGTCGGTGTCCGTCGGGTCGCCGAGCGCCAGACGCATCCGACCGGACGGGCCCTCGGCCGTCCGTACCGGTCGTGCGAGCAGGTCCTGCGCGGCCGCCGTCACCCGCGACAGCAGGGACGACGCACGAGCCCACGGGACGAACTCGTCGTCGGGGAGCCCGAACGCGCGCGCGAGCCTCCCGTCCAGCCAGCGGTCACGCTTCAACCCGTACGGCGTCGGGACCGACGAGAGCAGATAGCCGTAGACGTGGAGGAGCCCGGCGTTCCCGACGGGCCAGGCCGCGGCGAGGCCGGCGCGCGCATGGAGTGCCTCGAACAGCACACGAGGGATCACGGGCCCGCCCGTGTGCTCGTCGATGACGGTCGACGCACCCCACGAGGCGAACCGGCCGGCCGCTGTGTCGTCGTCGATCGCCGCACCCAACCAGGAATGCTCCTCGAGCACGGTCGAGGGTTCGGTCTCTGCTCGTCGCGCGAGCTCCGTCATCATCACAGCACCACAGCATAGGCGGCTCGTGCGTCGGTGAATTCACCCGCCGTTCACCCGCCATGGTGATTGCGTCCACACTCGCCGTCCATGATGGACGCAGCGTCCGCAGGAGCGGCCGTGTGAACGACACGCTCAGAAGGAGCGCCTGTGGCCCCCACCATCCTCTTCGATTTCGACGGCACCCTCGCCCTCGGCGACGGGCCGATCACGGCCTTCGCCCGCGCCATCGCCGAGCGCACCGGCGATTCCGAGTTCGCGATGCGCGCCGAGGCTGCCCTCGCCGCGTTCGCGACCGGCGAGACCGATGCCCGCGACGGGTACGACGCCGTGACCCGGATCGCCCGCGAAGCCGGCGTCGGTGCCGACGTCATCGGCGCGTCCTACGACGACTCCCGCGCGCTGCTCGGCTCGAGTGAAGCGGCGGTCGACTCCCCCGAGGGCCTGCCCGCGTTCCTCGAGACGCTGGGCACCCACGCCCGACTCATCCTGGCCACGAACGCCCCCGGTGACGGCATCACGGCGCTCCTCCAGACCTGGGGCGTCGCCGAGGCGTTCGACGCCGTGCACTTCACCGTCGGGAAGCCGGCCGGCCTCGTCCCGCTCATCCGCGACGCACTCGCCGCCGGCCCCGTCCTCGCCGTCGGCGACATCGTCGAGAACGACCTCGCTCCCGCCGCCGAGCTGGGCGCCGACACCGCCCTCGTCGGCGCGACCTTCGAGCGCTCGACGGCCACCGCCACGATGCGTGGGCGCTCGCTCGCCGATCTGTACGACCAGATCATCGCCTGGGCCGCAGCAGCATCGCGCCTCCCCGACGCCTCCCCGACCTCCACTCCCGCTCCGTCCGCCTCCTGATCACCCTCCACCCTCGAAAGGCATCCCGAACATGCGCAAGACCCTGCTCCTCACCGGCGTCGCGGCCGTCGCCGCCCTCGCCCTCGCCGGCTGCAGCCCCGCCGCCTCGTCCCCGTCGGCCACGGGCACGGCGTCCTGGCCCGACTCCATCACCATCTCGCTCGTGCCGTCAGTGGAGGGCGAGGACCTCGCCGAAGCGCTCGACCCGCTCACCAGCTACCTCTCGGAGAACCTCGGCATCGAGGTCAACGGCGTCGTCGCGACCGACTACGCCGCGACCGTCGAGGCCCTCGGCAGCGACCAGGCGCAGGTCATCATCACCGACGCCGGCTCGCTCTACAACGCGACCGAGCGCTACGACGCGAACCTCGTCCTGCGCGACGTCCGCTTCGGCGCGACCTCGTACGCGTCGGTCGCCTACACGAACAACCCCGACAAGTACTGCGCCGAGGCGCCGGTCATGGTCACCTACGCGGCGAGCGACACCCCGCTCTCCTACTGCAACGGCATCGAGCCCGGCGCAGACGCTGCGACCGGCTCCGGGCCGGCCGCGCTGAAGGCCCTCGACAAGATCTCGAAGGGCACCAAGGTCGCCCTGCAGGCCGCGACCTCGCCCGCCGGATACCAGTACCCCGTGGTCGCCATGCGTGACGCCGGCATCGACACCGACGCCGACATCACCCAGGTCCCGGTCGAGGGCAACAACAACGCGGTCCTCTCCGTCTACAACGGCGACGCCGAGGTCTCGTTCGGCTACTGGGACGCGCGCACGACCGTCCTCAAGGAGGCGCCCGACGTCGCCGACAAGGTCGTCGCCTTCGCCTACACCGAGATGATCCCCAACGGCGGCGTCGCCGTCTCGAAGTCGCTCCCGGCCGACCTCACCAAGCAGCTCACCAAGCTCATGGCGGGCTACGCGGACTCCTCCGACGCGGCGAAGAAGGTCATGTTCGACCTCGTCGGCCTGTCCGGCTGGACCGACAAGACCGCACCGGACGAGATCACCCGCTACGGCGAGATCCTCGACCAGTTCTCGAACTGACCCGCTCCAACCGATCGACCCTCTCCAGGAATCCGGTGCATGAACACTGATCAGCATCGCGCGGAGGCCCGAGCCCAGCTCGCGGCCTCCGCGTCGTGGTCCATCCGTCTCGACGACGTCTCGGTCACCTACCCGAACGGCACGAAGGCGCTCCGCAACGTCTCACTCGACATCGCCGCCGGGGAGATGGTCTCCGTCGTGGGGCTCTCCGGCTCCGGCAAGTCGACGCTCATCCGCACGATCAACGGCCTCGTGCCGGCGACGAGCGGGACCGTCGCCGTCGGGCCGCACACCGTCACCGGTCTGCGCGACCGGCAGCTCCGTCGGCTGCGCGGGCACGTCGGCATGATCTTCCAGGGCTTCAACCTGGCCGACCGGACGAGCGTGTACCGCAACGTGCTCGTCGGCCGGTTCGCCAGCACCCCGACGTACCGGAACCTCCTCGGCCTGACCACCGCCGCCGACCGGGAGCTCGCTCTGCGCTCGCTCCAGTCGGTCGGCATGCTCGACAAGGTCTGGACTCGCGCGGCGCAGCTCTCCGGCGGGCAGAAGCAGCGGGTCGCGATCGCCCGCGCCCTCACGCAACAGCCGAGCGTCATGCTCGCCGACGAGCCCGTCGCGAGCCTCGACCCGCCGACCGCGCACACGGTGATGAACGACCTGCGCCGGGTGAACACCGAGACGGGTCTCACGGTGCTCGTGAACATCCACCTCATGGACCTCGCTCGCACCTACACGACCCGCATGATCGGGCTCCGCGACGGCGAACTCGTCTACGACGGCTCCGCAGCCGACGCGACCGAGGCGGACTTCGAGCGGATCTACGGTCGCCCCATCCAGCCCGATGATCGGCTCGACCGATGACGACGACGGGAACCGACCGGAACCTGCCACCCGTGACCGACTGGCGGCTGCCGCCCAGGCCGAGCACCCGGCTGCGGACCGCGCTCATCATCGGGGCCGTGGCCGCCTTCACGATCGCCACCTGCCTCCCGGCGATCGGCGGCGTGCAGCTCGACTTCGGCGCGCTCATCTCCCACTGGGACAACGGATCCGGTCTGCTCCTCCAGCTCTTCCAACCCGACTTCGCCTTCCTGCCACGGACGGTGCAACCGATGCTCGAGACGCTGCAGATGGCGCTCGTGGGTGCGGTGGCCGCTGCGTTGCTGTCCGTCCCACTGACGCTGTGGGCGGCGGCGCCGACGAACCCGAACGGCCTGTCGCGTCGCATCCTGCGCGCGATCGTCAACGTCATCCGAGCGGTGCCCGACCTCGTCTACGCGACCATCCTCGTCGCCATGGTCGGCGTCGGCGCGCTGCCCGGCCTCCTGACGCTCTTCCTCTTCGACCTCGGCATCATCGTCAAACTCGTCTCCGAGGCGATCGACTCCGCCGACCACCCGTACATCGAGGCCGGCAAGGCCGCCGGTGGGACGCAGACGCAGATCAACCGCGTCACCGTCCTCCCGCAGGTCTGGCCGCTGTTCGCGAACCAGTGGCTGTACACCCTCGAGCTCAACGTCCGCATCTCCGCCATCCTCGGCATCGTCGGCGCCGGCGGCATCGGTCGGCTGCTCGACGAACGGCGGGCGTTCTACGCCTACGACGACGTCTCGGTGATCGTCCTCGAGATCCTCGTCGTCGTCGTGCTCATCGAGGTCGCGTCCAACCTGCTGCGGAGGCGACTCGTATGACCGCGAACGATCCGAACACCGTGCTCCCCCGCCGTCCCTCGCGACTCGTCCCGACCCTCGCGTCCGTCGCCGTCGGGATCGTCGTCATCGCCGCGACCGCCGGCCTGCCGATCGACTGGCGCGATCTCGGCACCGTCCCGGCGCAGCTCGTGCACTTCGGCGGACTCATGTTCGAGAGCCCGAACTGGGAGAAGCTGCCGCGGGCCCTCACCGAGATGTGGCGGTCGATCTCGATGGCCTGGATCGGCGCGATCCTCTGCGTCCTCGTCTCGATCCCGCTCGGCATGCTCGCCGCAGGGTCGGTCGGTCCGGTCTGGCTGCGGCTGCCGCTGCGTGGGGTGTTCGCCGTCATCCGCGCGGTCCCGGAGGTGATCATCGCCCTCATCCTGCTCACGATCACCGGGCTCACCCCGTTCACGGGCGCGTTGGCCCTCGGGATCGCCGGCATCGGCACCCAGGGGAAGTGGGTCTACGAGACGATCGAGTCGGTGCAGGAGGGCGCCTCGGAGGCCGTCCGCGCTGCCGGTGGCGGTACCGCCGAGGTGACGCGCTGGGCGCTCTGGCCCGCCGCCGCCCCGGCGCTGCTGTCGCTCGCGCTCTACCGGTTCGAGATCAACATCCGCACCTCGGCGGTCCTCGGGCTCGTCGGCGCGGGCGGGATCGGCAGCATGCTGGCGAACTACACCAACTATCGCCAGTGGGATACAGTCGGGATGCTGCTGATCGTGGTGGTCGTCGTGACCATGACGATGGACGCGATCTCGGGTGCCATCCGACGCCGGATCACCCGGGGCCCCGGCATCGCCCGTACCACCCGTACCGCCCTTCCCGCCCGCACGACGAGGAGCCGCAATGTGGACAGGGTCCGCTGACGCCCCGCCGACGGCCCGGATCGCGATGCTCGCGCCGTCGCTCCAGCCGAGCGAACGCCGAGTGGCCGAGACGGTGGCCGAGGACATCGAGGCGAGCATCGAGCGCACCGCCCAGGAGGTCGCCGACCTCGCCGGCGTCGGCCGCGCCACCGTCATCCGCACCGCGCAGTCGCTCGGGTACGAGGGCTACCCGCAGCTGCGTGTCGCCCTCACCCGCGAGGTCGCGCTCGGGACACCGACCGCCCGCGACGATGGCGACGACACGATGCTCGGCACCCTCCGCGGGGCCATCGACCACTTCGCCGGTCGCCTCGGCCAGACGACGTCGGCGATGACGGAGGAGACGCTCGAACGGTTCGTCCGCGTGCTCGACGAAGCGCCGAGACTGCTCATCGCGGCGAACGGCCTCTCGTCACCGCTCGGTTCCGATCTGGCGATGCGGCTCATCTCCGCAGGCCGGCCGGCCGAGTACCTGCCCGACACCCTCGGGCAGCAGATCGCCGCCACCCATCTCGGCCCGGGCGCGGCGTGTCTGGTCCTGTCGGGCTCGGGCGCGAACCGGGCGTCCGTCGACGTGGCCGCGGCAGCTCGAGCGAGTGGCGCGACCGTCCTCGCGATCACCTCCTTTCCGCGCTCGGCCGTCGCCGAACTCGCCGATGTCGCGCTCGTGGTCGCTCCCATCGACGCGACCTTCCGGGACGAACTCGTGCACACCTCCCGGGCGGCCATCATGCTCGTGACGGAATCCGTGGTCGGGCTGCTCGTGGGCCGACGTGGCGATCGTGCGCAGCGCGCCCAGTCGGCGACGCTCGCGGTCATCAGCGGCTCGCTGTCGGACGACGCTTCGGACTGACCCGGCTCGGGCCGTTCCGATCGGCACCGGACCGGGCCGGTGCCGGGATCCGCGAGAATGTTCTCCATGCCCCGTCACCGACTGCGTCGTCACCTGCTCACCGCCGTGATCGCGGCCACCGGTTCCCTGCTCGCCCTCACCGGCTGCGCGGGCCCAGCCACGACACCCACCGCGGACACCGACGCGACGCTCCGCGTGGGTCTCGTCCTCGAGCCGTCGGACCTGAACATCCGGACGACCTCCGGCGTCGCACTCGAGCAGGTCCTCATCGACAACGTCTACCAGGGGCTGGTCTCGCGCACACCGGACAACGAGATCGTCGACACCCTCGCCGAACGCCACGAGGTCAGCACCGACGGGCTCACCTACACCTTCGTCCTCCGCGACGGCGTGACCTTCCACGACGGCGCTCCACTGACCGCCGCCGACGTGGTCGACTCGCTCACGCAGGTGCAACAGAACGCGGCGTTCGTCGACCACCTCGACCTGGAACAGCTCCAGAGCGTCACGGCGGTCGACGACCGCACCGTCCGCCTGCAGCTCAGCTCCCCCGACTCCGACCTGCTGTGGGCGCTGACGGGTCGCGCGGGGCTCGTCCTCCAGGCCGGGGCCGACAACGACCTGTCGACGACGGCGAACGGCACCGGCCCGTTCACGCTCGCGTCCTGGAAGCAGGGCGACAGCATCACCGTCGAGCGGAACGACGACTACTGGGGTGACGCTCCGAAGGTGAAGGAGGTCGTCTTCAGCTACATCCCCGATTCGTCCTCGGCCGTCAACGCGACGCTCGCCGGCGAGGTCGACGTGCAGATCGGTCTCGATGCGAACCTGCGGGACCAGGTCGCTCGTACCGACGGCCTGACGATCATCGAGGGAAAGACGACCGACAAGTACACCCTCGCCTTCAACAACCAGCGCGCACCGCTCGACGACCCCCTCGTCCGGCAGGCGCTCCGCACGGCCATCGACCACGCCGCCATCGTCGAAGCGGTCGGCGGCGCCGCCGCCCTGCAGTACGGACCGATCCCGGAGCTCGACCCCGGCTACGAGGACCTCAGTGACGTCGTGAGCTACGACCCGGAAGCGGCGAAGGCGCTCCTCGCCCAGGCCGGCCAGGAAGACCTCGCACTCACGCTCACCGTCCCGAACCACTACGGCACCGCCGCCACCAACGTCCTGGTGTCGCAGTTCAAAGCCATCGGCGTCACCCTCACGGTCGACAGCGTCGAGTTCCCCACGTGGCTGAACGACGTCTACACGAACCACGACTACGACCTCAGTCTCGTGAACCACGTCGAGGCACGCGACGTCCGGCACTGGGCGGACCCGGACTACTACTTCGGCTACGACAACCCGACGGTGCAGTCGTTGGTCGCCGAGGCCAGGGCTGCGACCGACCCCGAGGTCGCTGACGAACGACTCCGCGAAGCCGCGGCGCTGGTCTCGCAGGACCACGCCGCAGACTGGCTCTACACCGGGATCACCCTCACCGTCGTGCGCGACGGCGTCACCGGCTTCCCCACCGACTTCGTGAGCGAGCACCTCGATCTCCGGGACGTCGCCGTCACCGACTGATCGTCGGCGGGAGGCTAGCCGCGACCCGCACCGCGCGTGGCGGAGGACACCAGGTCGTCCTTCGGCAGCGCCGTGCCGTCCGTGAGGGCCTGCGTCCAGGTGGCCGTCGTCGCGACCGCGGCGAAGTTCGAGTCGAGCAGCGCCATGAGGGTCGTGTGCACCGTCTTCGCGTCGACGGACCCGGCCGCGTTCTCGAGGTTGATCGCACCGGTCGCGTCGGAGAGCACCTCGACGTCGATGCCGAGTTCCTCGGCGCCCGCCGCGGAGGCGATGACGCAGTTGTTCGTCATGTACCCGACGAGCGTCACCGTGCCTGCGCCCTGCTCGCGCAGCCACGCCTCGAGGTCCGTCCCGGCGAAGACCGAACCGTACTGCTTCACGACACCCTTCCAGGACGGCTGCGCGCGGCGGGCGACCTCGGGGTGCAGCTCGAAGGCGCTCGTTTCGGGGTCGAAGACCGGCGCCCCGCTGCCCGATGAGTGCTGGACGACGGCGACCGGGATTCCTGCGGCCGTCGCCGCGTCGATGGCGGCCGCGATCCGCAGGATCGACTCCTCGCGCGGTGGGTACTGGATCGCGAGCGGCCCGGCGAAGTACTCCTGCTGGACGTCGATCAGGATCAGGGCGCGGCGGGTCGTGGTCACAGGGGAACTCCTCGGTTCGGTGATGGCATCGGCACGACGCCGGTTCCATCCTCCCTCGGAAGCGGACGACACGCGCCACCGATAGTCTCGGCGCATGGGGATCAGGGGTGCGGGGATGCGGTCGGTCGGGATCAGCGCGGGGCTCGCCGTGATGGTGGTGCTGTCGGCGTCGGCGTGCGGATCGTCCGCGACGCCGAACGCGTCGCCGACCTCTGATGCACCGAGCACCCCGGCGTCGGCCGACCTCCTCGCGTGCAGCGACCTCGCATCGCTCGACACCGTCGCCGGCGTCCTCGCTGCTGAACCGGCGGACGTCGTCGAGGCCGTGCAGCCGTCCGATGCCGTGGATCTGGCCGTCCTGACGGCGGCCGGCGGGCTCGCCTGCTCCTGGCGGGTGGGCGCCGGCCAGCAGATGATCGGCGATGGAGCGGGCGACTGGGCCTACCTCTCGATCGAGATCCTGCCGGGCGCTGCCGACGACTGGGCGCCGCCCTACGCCGGCGACACACCGTCCGAGGACACGAGGACGATCGCCGGTGTCGAGGCGACCACCTCGTCGGGCGAGACCGGGTGGCGCGTGTCGGCGCCCGTCGGCTCGGCCTGGGTCGAGCTGTCGATCACCGCCTCCGGACTGACCTCCACCGGCAGCCGGTTCGACGGCACGCCCGCGGGCGAGGTCCTCGACAACCTCGCCACGGCGGCGGAGACCACCTTCACGACGGTGGAGCCCGCCTCCGAGGCGCAGCTCGCCTGGCCCGCGCTCGCGCCGCGCGAAGGCGACGCGACCTGCGACGGCGGGCTGGACGAGGCCGGGATCGTCTCAGCGCTGCAGTACGGCGAGGCCACCACCACCTACACCGTCATCGACCCGCGGGCCCAGCCGATCGGCGATCTGGAGGATGCGGCGAGCGCCCGAGTCGGTGCGTTCAGCTGCGAACTCTTCGCGGAGGGCTTCGGGTACACCGACATCCTGGTCGTGCGCGATGGCGCGACGATCATCGACGAGCTGGCAGCCCAGCCCGACATGGCGGCGGCGCTCGAGCCGGTCACCCTCGAAGGCGCGGTCGACGGCGAGTCGGCACTCGTCGCGCGCCGCATGGACGGTCCGCGGTCGCCGCTCTACCTCACCGTCGGTGAGACGTTCTACGCCGTCAGCTCCGGCGACGGCGCGCAGACGGTCGCCGAGGCGATCATCGCCCAGACGCGGTGACGGCCGGCAGAGCGGTCAATCGGTGTCGAATCCGCAGGTCTGGATGGTCCAGGCGATGAACGCCTGATAGTTCGGGTCGGTCGCGGCGCTCTGCACGGCCTGCGACTCGGTGAACCTCGGGTCGAGCCCGACGTCGGAGACGAGGCTGTCGGCCGGGAACTCGGCGAGGATCGCGGTGGTCTCCTCAGCGGCGGTCGCGAACACCTCGGCGCCGGCTGCGACCTCGGCGCTCACGTCGTCCAGCGGCAGGAGGTCGCGGATCGTCGTGACCTGCGCCTGCACGGCCTCGAGGTCCTCGCCGACGGTGCCCGACTTCGCGGTCGCCGCCGCGCGGTTGGCCGCGCAGAACGCCGTGTAGTCGACGGGCCCGTCCGCGACGTCGGCGGTCGCAGTAGCGGTGGGGGTCGACGACGGCGCCGTGGAGTCGCGGTCCCCGCTGGACGGTGCAGAGCATCCGGCGAGGAGGCCGGCGACGAGGAGGGCGGAGCCCCAGACGAAGGCGAGTCGGCTGCGGTGCGGTGCGGTCATGAACGAGGTCCCCTTCATCGGTCTGCGAGTCGGCGCCATCCATGTTGCCGCACCCGCGCGCGGTCCGGAAGGTCCGCGGCGCGGTCCGGAGCGTGATCTCGTATCGTTGATCGACGTGAGTACCTCCCTTCCCACGACGTTCCCGCTGTCCACCGACCGACTCGTCCTCCGCCTGCACGAACCGTCGGACGTCTCCTGGTTGCTCACGGTCTACTCGCGCCCGGACGTCGCCACCTACCTCCTCGACGAGCCGTGGACGGAGGAGGTCGCACAGACGAAGAGCGCCGAGCGGCTGCAGCGCACCGGCCTGGACAGCCCGGCGCGTGCGCTCGCACTCATCGTCGAGCACGAGGGTGCGCCGGTGGGCGAGGTCCTGCTCTGGTACACCGACCATGAGCGGGGCGTCGCCGAGATCGGCTGGGTCCTCGACCCGGCGCACGGCGGCAAGGGGTTCGCGAGCGAGGCCGTCGGTGCCGTACTCGACCTCGCGTTCAGCACCCCGGGGATGCACCGCGTCGCTGCACAGCTGGACGGACGGAACACGGCGTCGGCGCGACTCGCGGAGCGGGTCGGCATGCGGCACGAGGCCCACCTCCGGCAGAACTGGTGGAGCAAGGGCGAATGGACCGACACGGTCGTCTTCGGTCTGTTGGCGAGCGACCGCGGCTGAGGCTGATGGCCTGACGACTCAGTGGCGCTCCGGGTCGATGATCAGCAGCGGGTCGTCGACCGCCAGACGCTCCAGCACCTCGTCCGTCGTCGACCGCTTCGCTTCCTCGACATCGGTGTCGGTCAGCGCGACGGCCTGCCAGAAGGCGACCCGGCCGTTCGGCGTCTCGATCGGCACGACTTTCGGGTCAAGCCTCACCGCGAGGGTCGTGAGGGTGCCGTCGGGATCGTCGGTCACGCCGTCGGCGAGCCGGATCCGGTCCCCGAGCCACAACTCCTGCGGCCCACTGCGCACATACTGCGCGAGGACGATCAGCGCGCGGTACGGCCACTGGGGCGGCGTCTCGTCGGCCGGAGACCGGCGCACGCGCATCGTGAGCTCGTACCCGAAACCGCTGGTCGTCGGATCGTCGGAGTCCTTGCCCCACAGCTCGGTGAGCCCGTAGGTGACGTAGAACCAGTGGTCGGGGCCCGGCAGCGCCGAACACCCCTGCAGAGCGGACCCGAAGTGCAGTCCAGGCGAGTAGGCGACATGGAACTCGCGGGCACCCGGATAGTGCTGCGACACCGCCTGCGTGACGGCGTCCCATCCCCGCTCGTCGAGGTCGTCGAGGTCGGCAGCCTTGGCGGGCTCCGGCTCGCTCGCGGCGGGTGACATCGGTGGCTGCTGGGATTTGCGTCGGAAGAAGCCCATGCGACGAGTGTAGGCATCGGTCGCTCGGACGCGGCCACGGAGGCGGACGCGTCCAGCACATAGGCCGTCGGATGAGGGCGGATCAAGGGAGCCGCCATCGATCACGGCGGCGATACAGTGAACTGGCCCGACACCGGGCGGGACACCTGGGAGGCCCGATGCCACGCTGGATCGAAGGCACGGAGCACCACCCCCGGTTCGGCCTCTTGAGCCGGAGTCAGGGTCCGCTGGCGCTGGGCGTGGGGATCGTCACGGCGATCGTCGGCACCACCAGTCCGGCCGTCCTCCGGGTCACCGAGCTCCAACTGGCTTGGGCCGTCATGGGACTCGCGCTCGTCGCGACACTCGTGCTTCCGTGGGAGCGGATCGCGCGCCCGTGGGCGCTCACCCTCGTCAGCGCCGACCTCGCCGTCGTGGGACTCGTGAACCATGCGGTGTCCCCCGTCCTCGGCGCATCGATCGTGCTACTCGCCTTCCCGGTGCTCTGGCTGTCCTACAGCTTCGGGCGCCTCGGCGTCGTCCTCGCTCTCGTGGGGAGCGTGCTCGTCATCTGGCTGCCCAGCCTGCTGTACGGCGAGGCTCCCGAGAGCGCGCGGGACCGGAGCGAGCTCGTCGCGCTCACCCTCCTGCTGGTGCTGGTCATCCTCGCCGTCGGCCTGCAGTCGCAGCGGTTCGAACGAGCCCAGGCAAGCGTGCGGGCCGAGGGCGAGGCGAAGGTCGAAGCTTTGGAGCGGCAGAACAGGCTGGCCGTGATGCTCCGCACCGTCGCCGACGAGGTGAACGTCGGGCTGGTCTTCTTCGACGAGCACGGAGACCAGATCCTCAACAACCGGCTCGCTGTGGAACTCGCGGCGCTGGCCGGCTACGACGCGTCGACCGGGCGCGCCCGCTTCATCTGGGCGGCGGACGGCATCACCCCGCTGGCGACGGAGGACCAACCGGTCGTGCGGGTCCTCGACGGACAGGACGTCCGCGACTTCTTCTACTGGGTGGGGCCTCCCGGCGAGCAACGAGCCCTCGTCGCGAACGGCCGACCGGTCAGGGGCGCGGACGGCGAACCGAACGGAGCGCTCCTCGTCGGACAGGACGTGACCGAGCTCACCGAAGCCGTCCGGATGCGCACCGAGTCGCTCACGAGCCTCAGCCACGAACTCCGGACACCACTCACGAGCATCCTCGGGTATCTCGACATGCTCGACGACGACACGGACATCGCACCCCGGGTGCAGGCTCAGCTCGCCGTCATCCGCCGGAGCGCCGATCATCTCGGGCGTCTTGCTGAACAGTTCCTCGCAGCGAGCGCACCCCACCTGGAGATCACCGACGAACCCGTCGACCTCAGCGCCATCGTCCTGGAGGCGGCCGACGAGCGACGACGACTCGGCCTGCCCGACGGCGTGGAGCTGCGCACGGCTGCCGTGCCGACGCTGCAGCTCGTCGGCGATCGAGCACGTCTGCGGGAGTTGCTCTCGATCATGCTCGACAACGCGGTGACCTACACCCGCGCCGGCGAGATCTTCCTGAGCGTGCGCTCCGACGGAGCGGATGCGATCATCCGCGTCACCGACACGGGGATCGGCATCCCGACGGACGAACTCGCCCGGGTCTTCGAACGGTTCCATCGGGCCGGGAACGTGCGCGAGGAGACGATCCGCGGCTCGGGCCTCGGACTCACCATCGCCAGATCCATCGCGCAGGCGCACCGCGGCACGATCGAGGCGTTCGCCACCGGTGATCCCGGAACGACCTTCATCGTCCGCTTGCCGCTGGCCCGTCGGAAGCGCTCGGTCGGCTGACGCCGCCGACGAGGCGTCTCAGTCGCCGAGGCACCCGGGCCGAACGGTGCTCACCACCAGAAGGGCGCTTGCGTCACGTAGGGGGATTCGAGCCTGGCGACCTCGTCGTCCGTCAGCTGCACGTCGAGCGCGGCGGCGGCATCCGTGAGGTGTGCCGGTTTGGTGGCACCGATGATGGGAGCTGCGACCGTCGGGTTCCGCAGGACCCAGGCCAGTGCGACCTGCGCCATCGGGATGCCTCGCTCGACCGCGATCTCCTCGACGGCGTCGATGATCGGGCCGTCGGCGTCCGTGTCGAACGCCTTCGCCACCTCGTCGATGTTCGAGCGGTCCGTGGCTGCGCCGCGCGGCCGGGCGAGTCGTCCTTTGCCGTTCGGCGAGTACGGCGTGAGGCCGACGCCGGTGTCCGCGCACATCGGGATCATCTCCCGTTCCTCTTCGCGTTTCAGCAGGTTGTACTGGTTCTCCATCGCGACGAAGGGCGTCAGCCCGCCCACCGCTGCGGCCGTCTGCAGCTTCGCGAACTGCCAGGCGTACATGGAGGAGGCGCCGAGGTAGCGCACCTTCCCCGCGCGGACGATGTCGTCGAGCGCTCGCATCGTCTCCTCGACCGGGGTCTCCTCGTCGAAACGGTGGACGTAGTACACATCGATGTGGTCGGTCCCGAGTCGTCGCAACGACGCGTCGACCTGTTCGAGGATGGCCGTTCGGGAGAGTCCCGATCCCCCGGGCCCGTCATGCATCCTCCCCGAGACCTTCGTCGCGAGGACGATTTCCTCACGGCGGCTGAACCGCGTGATAGCGCGTCCGACGTACTCCTCACCGCTGCCCTGTTGGTAGACGTTCGCGGTGTCCCAGAACGTGATCCCCAGCTCGACCGCCTGCCGGAAGAACGGCGCGGACGCCGCTTCGTCCAGGGTCCAACGGTGGAGTCCGCGGTTCGGATCGCCGTAGGTCATGCAGCCGAGTGCGAGGCGGCTGACGCGGAGGCCGGTCGCTCCGAGGCGGGTGTACTCCATGCTTGGTGCTCCTTGCTTCAGTGGTGGGGCGAGGGCTGTTCGGAGGTGGCCGCCCAGCTGGCGAGGAGTTTGAGTGATTCCTCGCTCGGTGAGCCGGGTTCGGCGCTGTAGATCAGGAAGTTCAGGCCGGGCTGATCCATCGGCTCCATCGCCTCGTAGATCATGCGGAGCTCGCCGACGACCGGATGATGGAACACCTTCTCGCCGGACGTGTGATGGCGGAGGTTGTGCGCGCCCCAACGGACGCGGAACTCTTCGCTGCGCGTGGACAACTCACCCACCAGGTCCTGCAGGGCCCGGTCGTGCGGATTGCGCCCCGCCTCGGTGCGGAGGATGGCGACGTTGATGTCGGCCGAGGTCGACCAGCTCGGGTAGAACGCCTCCGCGAGGTCGCGGTGCAGGAACACGAACCGAGCCAGGTTCACCGGGCGCTCCGGGAGCGCGTAGAGGTCGGCGTACAGTGCGCGGAAGAGCGCGTTCTCGGCAAGGACGTCCATCCGGCCGTTCCGGACGAACGCCGGGCCTGCGGTGATGGAGTCGAGGGCGAGTTGCATACCGGGCCGCACGCCGGCCGGCGCAGACCGTCGGCGGGCCCGGATCGGCGATTCGTTCGCCGCCCGAGCGAGGTCCGTGAGGTGGGAGCGCTCCGCGTCGTCCAACCGCAGTGCGGCGCCGATCGCGTCGAGGACCGCCTCCGACACCCCCGAGAGGTTCCCGCGCTCGAGGCGCGAGTAGTACTCGACGCTCACTCCGGCGAGCATCGCGACCTCGGTGCGACGCAGCCCCGGCACGCGTCGGTTCGTCCCGCCAGGCAGCTCCACCTGCTCTGGCGCGAGTCGGTCCCTGCGAGTCGTCAGGAACTCGCGCACCTCGTCTCGATTGTCCATGCCGACAACGATATGACGCGGCCTCCGGCGCTGGGGTGTTCCCGCAGGACACCCATCCTCGACCTCGTGGAGGCCGTCCGGGCAGGCACGCAGCGTCTCCCGTGCTCGCGCCGCCCCGAGACGTGCCCTGGCGGAGTATCCCTGCTTCGTCGCCGGTGGTGTGTGATCGAGGGATGCAGATCGACCACGGGAACGCGGCAGCACACCGCGTGTCATCACCGACCTCGGACGATGGCCTCGCCGACCGTGCAGGCCGGAAGCCGCGACAACGCCTGACGCTGCTGCTGGCTGCGCTCGGGTTCTTCCTGATCACCCTCGACATCCTCATCGTCACCATCGCGCTCACCAGCATCGCGCGAGACCTCGGCGGAACGACGGCATCCCTGCAGTGGGTGATCGACGCCTACACGGTGCTGTTCGCGGCCCTCCTGCTCCTCGCCGGCAACCTCTCGGAGCGGTTCGGTGCGAAGCGGGCGTTCGGCGTCGGCATCACCGTCTTCCTCGTCACGTCGATCGCGTGTGCGGTGGCCCCCTCGATCGGTGTCCTCATCGCCGCTCGAGCCCTGCAGGGCGCCGGTGCGGCGTTGATGCTGCCGGCGTCCATGGCGCTCATCCGTGAGGCGTTCCCCGGTGGGCGCGAGCGCGCTCGCGCCCTGGGTGTCTGGGCGGTCGGCGGCGCGGTCGCCACCGCGCTCGGGCCGGTCCTCGGCGGCGCGTTGACGACGCTCGACTGGCGACTGGTGTTCGCGATCAACCTGCCCGTCTGCATCATGATGCTCCTCCTGCTCCGGACGGTCGCATCATCCCCGTCACGGCCCGAGCCGTTCGACTGGGCCGGACAGTTCGTCTGGCTCATCGCGTCGACGGCGCTGGTGTTCGGACTCATCGAGGGCGGGGCGGACGGGTTCGGCAGTCCCGTCGTGGTCGCAAGCCTCGGTGTCGCTCTGGTCGGCATCATCGGTTTCCTCGTCATCCAGGCCAGGGGCGCGCACCCGATGATGCCGTTGGATCTGTTCCGATCGAGCGGTATGCGCATCGCCCTCGCCGTCGGATTCGCGTTCATGGTGAGCAACTACGGGACGGTGTTCGTCCTGAGTCTGTTCCTGCAGCAGCAGCTCCGACTGCCGCCGCTGCTCGCGGGCCTGGTGTTCCTCCCGTCGGCCCTCTTCGCCGTCGTCGGCAACATCGTCAGTGGCACCATCGCCAACCGGTTCGGGGTGCGCGTCCCGATCGTGGCGGGGTTGCTCCTCATGGTGGTCGGGCTCGTCGGCACCGTCGCCACCGCGCACCTGGGGTCGCCGATCTGGGTGGGTGTCTTCGCGTGCTTCACCGCCGCGGGAGGCTCCGTGGCGATGCCGCCGGTGACCTCCGTCGTGCTCGCCAGTGTCCCGGCATCGCGCGCCGGCACCGCGAGTGCGGTTTTCAACACCTTCCGTCAACTCGGCGGTGCCGTCGCCATCGCGGTCTTCGGGGCGCTCCTCACCGGCTCGACAGGCTTCATCGCCGGGCTGCAACTCAGCCTCCTCATCGCCGCGGCGCTCATCCTCCTCACCGCGATCGCGAGCGTGTTCATCAGGCCGGCGCCCGGGTCGTCATGACGCCGCAGTCGACCAGACGGGATCAGTCAGTGTCGTCACCGATGCCCGGCGTGCGGCCGGGGTCGATGCCCAGCCGCTCCTCGGCCCGCTCCACGTCGGCGAACCGCTGCCCTTCGACGACGAGCAGCACCTTCTTGGGCACCGTCTTGAGCCAGATCCTGCCGCCGTTCGCCAGTTCCCAGTGAGGGTCTCCGCCCTGGGATCCGGCGGGCTGACCAAGGTGCCCGCTCAGCGCCGACTGCAGCTCCTGAGCGGCACTCCGCAGCGCGCCGGGGTCGTCGCTCTTGTCGGAGACCGCGATCACGACTTGGGCGATCGCTTCATCTGCGACGAGCGAACGAACAGTCGGCAGGTTCACGGGATACCCGGAACGGTGTTGGACACCGCTCGACGTCTCCAGTTTGAGCTGCCACCCGAGACGCTCCGCGAGCGCCTTGAAGTCGTCGCGACCCAGCGGCCACGACACCGACGTGAAGGCTTCGCAGACGGCATCGATCTGTGCGTCCGTGGCTCTGGCGAGTGCACCCATCCGGTCATCCTACGGCCGTCTCCGCACCGGCTTCGGCGGCGGGCGGACGAGACGCCCTGAAAACCAGAACAGCCGCTGACCTGGAGAATCCAGAGCAACGGCCGGGTGGTGCTGATGGAGCCGCCCAAGGGAATCGAACCCTTGACCTTCTCATTACGAGTGAGGGTGATGGGGTGTGTAGCGATCCGCGATAGACTGCTGATCAGGCTATTTTCAAGCCAGGGTCCGCTGAAGTTTGTCAGCGTACGTCCCGCGTTGCTGTCATCTGCGCTTCGCGAACGAAGAGACCGCCGCCGATCGCGAGCAGGGAACCCGCTTCGAGCAAGCGCTCATGAACCCCGACACTATTGCGGAGAAGGTCGTCATCGTCGCCGACGCTCGCCGTCGCAACCTGACAACTGCAGAAGCTGCGCTCGCCGAGTGGAACAGTTCGACGCCCTACCGTTCTCAATCCGGGTCCCCGCGCGAGACCCACCATCTTAGGTTTCGAGCAGCTCGGGTTCCGACAACGAGTGCTGAGCACCCGGCACAACGATTACCTCGTCGCATCACCGGACCGACTGGCGGAGGTCAGAAACAATCAATCGCCAACCCTTGACAAAGTCGACAAGCCGTAGGCCCACGGAAGGCGTCCATCGCCGTGTCAGGCTTCGAAAGTGCAACGCCGTTCCCGGCGCAGACCCTTGATCACCGATAGAGTCAGCCGGTACGTCGGATTTGGGAGGGAAACCGGTGATCGAGAAGAAAACGCTCAACGGAAGTGAGCTGTGGCGCTTCCGGCTAGATGAGAACAACCCTCGTCACGAGCCGAAGACGCAACAACAAGACATCATCGACTACCTCGCAGCTAACGAGGATGTGCTGCCCATGCTTGAGGACATTGCCGATCTCAAGTCTTTGAACCCGCTTGACCGGCTCGGCGTCCTTCGTGACGGTGAACTGTACGTCGCCCTGGAAGGCAACAGGCGCCTGTGCTCTCTGATTCTCCTGAACGACCCAGAGCTTGCGCCCGCCAAGTATCGGGAGAAAATCCGGACGGCTGCTGCGGGGTGGGATCCCGCGATCGTTGAAATTGATATTGCTGTCTTCGACCAGCGAGAGGACGCTGATCCGTGGCTTGAGCGTAGACATCAGGGTGCTCTTAACGGCAAGGGGCAAAAGGCTTGGTCGCCCGCTGCGAAAGCCCGTCACTTCAGGCAATCGCCCAACGATCTTGCGATCCGTCTACTCGACGACGGTCATGCCCTGAATCTCATTACCGCGTCCGAACGTCGTAGACGAGTGGTTACGACCGTCCGTCGATTCTCGGACAACGGCAGCTTCCGCGGCCAGTTCCTCGAAATCAGCACACCAAAGGACGATCCGAACTACGTGACCAACCTGACTGGTGACGTCTACAGCGCGAGGCTTGGTGCGTTCTTCAAGGGACTTTTCTCGGTCGACCCGACGGTGACGTCTCGGATGAACGCGAGCGAAATCGAAGCTTGGGTGCAGGCCCAGTTAGGTGGCTCAGGCACATCGGGCGGCGAGTCATCGGATGGCCGCGACACTTCGACGCCCTCATCAGCAGCCGCTGAGGACGTAGCAGGGAACAACGCCAGCGGGGACGGGTCCGAGTCAGGAGCCAGGCCGGCTACAGAAAGCGATAGCAGCACCAGCGGTAGTGCGGCTTCGCGTCCAGGCGGTTCGAGCCCGCGACCACAAGCACCAGCGAGCCGCTGGTATCTGATCGACGGCGATACGTTCTCCTTCGGAACCGGTGACTCTGTTCGACGCCAAGTGATCTACGAACTGACAAAGGTGGGCAAGAGCACGCCGATCGGAGCATCGGGTCTGGCCCGGATCTTCCTTGAGGGAATCTACGTCGACTTCTGGCAGATGACGTGCAGCGGCAAAGCTGACTCCAAGCTGCACGTCAAGGTGCTCGCGACCGTTGAGGTGATCAAGACGTGGGACCTCAACCGGGCCGAGAGAAATGCGCTTGATGCGCTACATCGGAGCGCCACCAATCCCGGTCATCTGCTGAGTCCTGCGGGTCTTGGAGCAGCGGCGCACGGAGCAACCGTTCCTGCCTGGGCAACGCTCGTGTCTGAGTGGGACACCCTCCTGCCTATCACACGACGCATCTTCGCCTTCGTCGAGGGCCTGGGTGGCCAAGAACGCCGCTGACGACTACCGTTGCAACGGGAGGCCCCAACTGATGCCCATCACGCACTCACCGCTTCGATATCCAGGCGGGAAAAGCGCCCTTTTCGCCGCTACCGCCGAGGTGATTGATAAGAACAATCTTCGCCACCACCGCTACGCAGAACCCTACGCTGGCGGAGGAGGCCTCGCACTAGCTCTTCTCTACGCGCGTCACACCCACATGATCGCGCTGAATGATCTCGACCCAGCAATCTACTCACTCTGGTGGTCCATTCTCAACGAAAACGCGGACCTTCGCGACCGGATCGCCCGAACACCCATCACAATCCCCGAGTGGCATAAGCAACGCGCTACATACTTCGCAGGCGACGCCAGCGATCCCGTGGCCCTCGGTTTCTCGGCCCTCTTCCTGAACCGCACGAACCGATCGGGTGTGATCAAGGGGGGTGTGATCGGGGGCCTCGCTCAGGCAGGTGCATATCTGATCGACTGTCGGTTCAACCGCGATCTCCTCGCGCAGAAGGTAGAACGCATCTGGAAGTACAGGGCACAAATCGAAATCAGCTCGCTCGACGGCAGGTCATTCCTCGAAGAACACGACGCACGCGCGGAGCCCACACTTTTCTTCGTGGATCCGCCGTACTTCGCAAAGGGCCAAGGTCTATATTCGAACTACTTCGAAGATGATGATCACGCGCAACTTGCCCGCAGCATTGCCGCTCTTCGAAATCCCTGGCTCTTGACCTACGACAACGCGGACGAGATTGCCAGACTCTACGCCCAACACCCGCTCTACCGGTACTCGATCAAATATTCGGCCGCGGTCAAACGCATCGGAACAGAACTACTTGCGACGTCACAGGGCCTGCACGCCAACTTCCCAAACATGACACCGGCCCGCCTACCGGAGGGGCGCCTCGCCTAATACCATGACGCAGTGGGAGCGGGACCAGTCAACGGAGCGAGAACCAAGTCGCTGCACTCAAATTGGCCCCCAAATATTAGTGATTCCAACCTGGTCGCGCCACTCAGATCCGAAACAGTTAGGGATTAAAGCGAGAGCTCATAGTCAGTTATGGGGCACTCGTCAATTCGGTTTTGAACGGCGCTGTTCGCCCGAAGCCACGATTCGAGATCGTTGTCGAGAAAGCCAGCTAGCTTGAAGACGTTTTCATGGGCGTCGCCCAGCGCTAGCCGTAGCGGATTCCCGCTGGAATCCTCGACTCCCGCGATTGGTACACCCCAGACGACGTGCTCGTGGTGCGCGATGCGGTTACGCAGTGACTGAACGTACTTCGCGACCGTCTCGACTCGCTGACGCTCCAGATCGCCCACGTTCGGGAACGCTCCCCGCACGGCTTTCTTCCAGATGTGGGTGTCGTAGATCCGCTTGGTCCGGCTAGCGCCATCGTCTCGGTAAGCGCCTCGACCAAGGAGCTTGACCCAGAATCCAAACATGAGGGTCGCCACAACCTTGCCGTGGACGAGCGCGGGGTCTGGCGACAAGTTCCATACCCGACTCCGGCGCTTCGCCTCGTCGACCAACTCGCGCGAGCTGTCGTCGAGCAGCGAGTCATCGTCGTACCACTCCAGGCCGTACTCATCGGCCAATTTGGTCGCCATTGCTGATCGCATCGCAACTTCGACGTGGCCCAGGTCATCGAAGGCAGCAAGCGCAACAGTCCTCGCCCACACGTAGAGCTCGACGCCGTCGACCTCAGTGTCGTATCGGCAGGCATGGTCGTACCGCGCCATGCGTGCGGGAGGAACGGACGCGCGAAGTCGTTGCATAGTCTCGCCTCATGATGGACCGGCCGGTTGCCGAAGTTCAGTTTGGGATCTATACTATTCACATAGCCCCCGGCGCAGCGCACTTAGGTGTGACGGCCGGGGTTCATTTTTGCCCAGGCTAGGCCCTACCCGTAGATCCGCCCAAACGGGACACACGAGCAATCCGGAAGAGGCCGTCCACCCCGCGGCCTGGATGTGGTGAAGTTGGGACTGCTGACGGTTGTGCTAGCTACGCCTCATGCGTGCTGAAGCCGGCAGTAGCAATCGCCCCGATGTCCGCCAGGCTCATCGTCCGTCCTCCAGTTCAGCGAGCGCCGCCATCCGCGATTGCGCAGCCTCGATCGTCGCTTGCTCGCCTGTCGTGAGGACCACCGAGGCGTTCTGGGCAAGCAGTACATCTTCGATCTCGATGAGGTGACGGTGCAGCAACATCTCTGGATCGTCATGGTCGATTCCCTCACGCTCACACGTTCCCGCAGGGACGACCCTTCGCCAGATCGCGTCAACGCCTCGGGCCAACTCACCAATCTGAGCTGACCGCCGGCGAGCTGAGACGCGTCGAGCGGTTGGGAGCAGCATGACGCCCACGCAGAGCAGGAGCACGGCTGCAGTCAGGAGCAGTTCGTACACGCGACCTCCGACGTATATGGCTGGCAGAGCGCCGAGGAGAATGGTCGAGATGCCGTGATCGACGAACAGCTGGAGAGCATCGACCAGGTTCTCTCCCACACCGGCGGGCCGCTCTGGCGTCCGGAGTTATACCTTCCGTTAGACGAGGTTCACGAAGCTGCGGCAGATGCCGTGCCTGCGAGCCCACAAACCACGCCGTCGACCTCCGCTTCGAGCTAGCGAAAGCCACCCCGTCTCATCGATTTGACTCCGGACGAGGACCCAGCCGCGGGATACCTTCGGGAGCTCCGCGCCAGTCGCCAACAGGCACGGGAGTCGGGCGTGTCCGAACACTTGGCAGACGCGCTGGCCGTCGATTCGAGCAGTCGATTTGCCGAACTCGCTCGGAAGCTCTCGAGGAGAGTCTACCAACCACGCTCGCAGGCTGCCTCCAACGAAGCTCATCCGCCGTATCAGCCTATATCAGGCGGAGGTCTGAAGCTTTAGTGGTCCGTTCTCCGCGCTGGGCAAGATCGACACCCCCGAAGGATCCGACAAGTGGCGGACAACCAGCGACGCTCCCCTCATCGCCTCGGGTGATGCGACCGTGCGCGGCAGCCGAGAATCTTCGTTATGTCAGTGAATGAACCTTATGCCGGTGCGGCAGCGTTCACCCGCCGACATCGAGGACAACGCCTACGCAAGGGAGAATCCTGAGGTGATGGCAAACAACCAGCTGAGGCTACCCGCTAGGCAACCAGCGACGATCTGAAACCAGAACGTACTTCTCCATCGGACCTTACGATGGTCGCTCAAGTCAACGCGAGCCCGCCTGAAGACCCTCACCGCCACAATCACGGGCAGGAGAAAGAGGATCAGCCAGCCGAACACGACTGCCGGCCTCGACTGAAGGCCTACCTCCAGGGTCGAGGTTCTCGATATGTCCGTGGCAATGTGGGTCAGCAGCGGGCGAGAAACGAGCTGGAACACGGTTACACAGATCGCCGATGCGAGGGCAAGGCTGGCAGCCGATCTCCATCCGGCTCTGGTTCCAGGAACTGTCCTGCCCTCCGAGCCTGTCACAAGAGAGACCTGACGATCATGAGCGCTGTGCCGCCACATTTTGGGACACGTTCGTGGCGTAGGACGTCGCCACCTGCGCGAGCTCAGCGCAATCTTCTCCCGGAACGACGCTCGAGCCTGCGCACCCGGCCGCGAGAGCGAGCACGAGGCCACTGAGACCGAGGGCGCCGAGAACGCGATGTGGGCGCTTCACAGGGCAATCCTCCGCCGGCGAAGCTCCGTGATGATCGCCACATCCTCCTCGAAGTGCCGAGATCGCTTGTTGGCCGAGAGAATCGTGTCCTTCCAGCCTTGGCGCATCATCTGCCGCAGAGCGAAGCCGAACGTGGAGCCGCCGAAATCAATGTCATCCCAGACTCCGACCTCCGCACGCTCCCGCGGCACGACCGCCTGGAACGTCGGATCGATGCGAATCCGGTGAGCGCTGTACCCCCGGATCGAGATCGCCCCCTCGACCCCCCTGATGTCCAGAGCCATGTCGTCCCCTTGATCAGCTTCAGCGACTCGACGCATATACATCGCACGCTCTTCCGGGTTCCTCGCAACCACTGATGTCTGAATCGTCAGATCACCGATGACCCCGGACAGCGTGACGTTGTGGAACTCACACCCGTAGATGAACAGGGAACCTTGGTCACCCGTCAACCCGCCCACCGTCACGTTCCGCAGCAACGCACCCGATAGCGAACAGCTTTTCACCCGCAGCGACGCCACCGACACGTCCTCGATCACCGGACGCGCATCAAAGTCCTCAGCAAGAACCGAATAGCAGTCGTCTAGGAGAAGATCACCGAAGGTGACTCCCCGGAAAGACTGACCCTCTCGGAGGACCGCTCCTCGAATTTTCTGTCTCATAATCACTTCCCGTAGGTCCAGATGTTGTACTCGGCGATCCGAGTCGGGTCGACGTAGGACCGCTTCAAGTGACGCGCGAGCGCGGAGAGGTTGCTCGTCGTCAGCTCGTAGAACAGGCCCGAGCTGCTCAGCACCGCCGATGTTTCCTAAGACGAGACGAGCACACTGTTACGCAAACGAGAATCCTGAGCTTATGGCGAACACCCAGCAGACACTGGCGAGCACACAAGCCGAGAGAGTCGGGAACCAGAACGTCCTCCGCCACGTGACCTTGCCGTGGTTGTGAAGGTCGGTGCGCGCCTTCTTGAAGATCCTCACCGACATGATCGCCGGCAAGAAAACGAGGAGCACCCACCCGAATGCGAGGACTCCCTCGGATTGGAGAACGGTTTCCAGTGTCGCTGACTTCATGACTTCAGCGACGATTTGGTCGAGTAGCGGACGAGAAAAGAGCTGGAATATGACCACGCAAATCGCCGATGCCAGCGCGAGGCCGACGGGCGCTCTCAGCCGGTCCTCGGGTTCGGGTCTCACTCCGTCGGTCCTCATCAAGAGAGGGACCTGAAGATCATGAGCCCCGCAAACATGACCATCGCGATACCGAGCCAGAACCACAACCTTGGACTCCAACCGCCAGACCGTGTTTCCGTTCTGCCCAGAGCTCTCCGAAAATGCGGCCCAGCGATTCGATCGAATTTTTCTCCGAAGAAGACCAAAATCAACCCAGCTACTCCCACAATCGCTGCCCCAAAGAACATCTCTACGTGCACAGTCGATCCGCTCTTACCAGGGTAAGTAAAACTGTATGGAACACAAGGCCCCGGCCCCTGCGGCCGGGCCGACTGCAGAGTCCTCCATCGGCCAACCCTGTCGAGTGGCCCGTCGCTGACCTACCGAACTAGCCCAGACGCAGGAATACCCAGCTCAACACAAAGCCGGCGCTTACCCAGGCGATCGGCGCCCAGAACGTCCACCACCACCGTATGCGTTGATGGACGAGCACATCCCGTCGTAGCACCCGAACCGTTCTGAGGAAGAGTGCCGTTGGAAAGATGAACAAGAGACTGATCCCGAACACCATGGTGATGCGGGATTCGTTTGTGTCATCGGCCGAAAAGAACTGAGTCGGCGTTGACGTGAGCCGGTCGATCGTCAGTCGGAGGATGATCTGCAGCACCAGAGCAGTGAGCCCAGCGGCCACAGCGATGGGCCACACTCGTCCCCCGCCGGAGGTGGGCTCGCTCGTTTGGGTTTCGTCTGCGTTTCCAGACGTTGGATTGGACACAATTTTCTCCTGAGCCACAGCGGTGTTGAGCTAACGTCTACGTACTATCGCTATCACCCCAGCGACCTGATCAGCATGAACGTTGCCAACACGGCAGCAAGAAATCCAAGCCATCGCCAAAGAACCGTGTCGCCGTCGGGAGAAGTCGTCTGTCGCCGGATGGTTCTCCGCAGGTGCGGGCCCGCGTACCGCTCGAAGAGCCGCGCGAAGACCATCAGGCCCAGACCTGCAACCAGCACAATGACCGATCCGATCATCATCTCAACATTCACTAGTGCTGCCCTTCCTACCAGGGGGTGACTCGCACGATCGAGCAGGCGAAACCAGCCCCGACAGTTGCGCCAACGCCCGGCGTGAACTTCGATCCACCGTCCCAGGCAAGTTCAACATAGCCCCCTCCGACCGCCGAAAAAGAACATGTGGCAACGTACTGGACGCCAGGCGGCGCCTTTCCGGCGGTTCCGGCTTGAGCACTAACTCCTGCCCCAAATCCTGCTCCAAAGCCTCGGCCCCCCGTCCCAAACGTGCCACAGACCAACGCACACCCGTTCACCGCCGCTGAGTAGCTGGCGTCCTTCCAGGTGTTCGTCTGCGGGTTGTCGAAGAACTTGGTCCAGGTCTTGTTCCAGTTGATCGGAACGTTGGCCCAGGTGCTGTTCCAGTTGTCGGCCACCCGGTCGCCGTACGATTTCGCCTTGGCTGGTTGAGGGCGTGGTGGGAGCCGTTCTCCGGTGACGCTCCCGTTCGGTCCGATTTTGAGGCCGCGACACTCTTCGTTGATGCAGGCTCGTTCGCCGCTGAGGTCGAATCGGTTGACAGGGTCTGGTGGGTAGTCGTAGTTGTTGGTGCCTCCACCTTCGACCGGGTCAACCTCGAGGAAGCGTCCGAGCTCGGGCACGTATTGCCGCTCACCCATCTCAATGGTGCTGATACTCCCACTGTGTTCGGTGAGCTTGTGGTGTTGTCCAAGCCAGCCCCAGTCGGCATCGCCGGTCAGCGTATCAGGCCCCCCGTCGTTCCCAGCGACGGTTCCGAGTGCTCCTGAGGTTGGGTCAACCGCTTGCCCGAACGGGTCGTAGCGGTGAACGCTCGGGCTTCGAGCACCTCCAGCATCGGCGGTCACGACAATGTCTCCGTGGATGTTCGGGTAAGACCACAGCTGTGCCGCGCCGCGCATGGTCACCGAAACGCCTCCTGGCAGGTTCACCATGAGCTCGAGCACTGCGTTGGCGCCGTCAAGTGTGAACGCGGCTCCACCGCTGGAGGCGGTGTGGCCGTATCTCACGACGGTCGGCGTCCCTCCCCCGTACGGTGTCTCTGTTCGCTGTACGATGCGGCCCGTGACGTCGCGGAGGTACTCGACGATTGGGCCGGCTTGGATGACCGTCTTCGTGTGGCGATCTGCGATGTCGTAGCTGATCGTCTGGTCTGCGAGTTTCGTGGTGTTGCCGTGGGCGTCGTATGCCAACGACGTCGCCGCCAGTCCTTGAGACACAGGCCCTCGAGTCGGGTCGGCTGCTCCGCTGATCTGTGAGGACGTCAGTCGGTCGGCCCAGTCGTAGCAGTACGCGGTCGAGGTGGTTCCTCCCCCGACCACCTGGTCGGTGGAGGAGGTTCGGTTGCCATTCATGCCGGCTCGAGTATTAGCGCCGCAGCCGTCTGCGTAACCGTAGCTGAGGTTGTGGCCAGGGATTGCTGCGGCAACGAGGCGGCCTGCTGTGTCGTAGGTGTAGCGGGATTCGTACGCTTCGTCCCCGTCCAGCAGTGTGTTCGAGAGAATCCTGGCCGACTGGGATCGCAGGACAGAATCGGTGACCGCTTCTCCGGTTGGGAAGGACCAGGTTTGGTCGGTGAGTGCCGCAGCGCCGTTGCGCTGGACTCCCTCGAGGGATGCCCCGTTGCTATAGCTGATCGACGCAAGTTCGCCCTGCACGTAGCTTGGCGTCGCCGAGATGCCCGCTTGTGTGACCCCGGTGAGGCGCCCATCGATGTCGAAGGTGGATTGCGACGTTTGAGCTGGTCCACTGGGGGTTTTGAGTGTCGTCGTTGTCGGTTGTCCGAGCCGGTTGTATCGAGTCTCGGTGACAGCACCCCAAACGTCGGCGTAGGTGGTGGTGCGACCGAGTAGGTCGACCGTCGTCGTGATAGCACCGGCGGAGTCCCCCGCGATCATGGTGAGGGGCGCGGTGACACTGTAATAGAACACAGCCGTTCGTGTGACCTGCTGCGCAGTCGCCGGATATTCGGTCTGAATACTGCGACCGCGCAGATCAAACATCGTGCAGGTCCAATCTGCGTCGCCGGAGCGTTTCGTCCCGACCTCTCGGCCCCACAGGTCGTACAGATACTGCGTCTCAGCCCGGGCGCCATCTGCCCCGGCTGGCGGGGTGGACTTCTTCAACGCACCGAACTGAGCGGTCGTCTTGGGGATCCCGCAGATGTGTGAGCTGGCGTCCTTCACTTGTGGATCGTCAGGCAGGGCCGCCTTGATCGTTTGGGTGTCCCCGAAGTAGCTGTAGGTGGTCCCAGCGACTGCGAGTGATTGTCCAGAGGCAACGCCCGCCGGGAGCATGCGTGAGGTGCGGCGGTTGTAGGTATCGGAGTGTCCAGCCTGGGTGCGCAGGTTCAACCCTTGTGGGTCGAGAGCTGTCTCGGTTGCGATCCCGAGCCAGGGTGATGCCCCGTACGAGGTTGTCGTCTTGCTTGCGGGGACGTCAGTGTTGTCGATGCCGGCAGGTGCACCAGGTGGTGCCGAGTCGTCCGTGATTGTGGATGTTGCCAGGTTGTATGCAGGGCTCAGGGCAGTTCCCGGGACGGCGGTGAAGGTCGTCTTGCCGGGTGCTTTCCAGTTGAGAACAAGCGCTGCTGGACCGGTGTCCTGGTAGTAGTGGATGCGAATTCGGGACACCTGGCCGGCTTCGGCGACATTGACGATGCCCACGGGTGACGGTGCCCATGCGCCGCCTCGCCAGAAGTTCACGACGAGGTTGTCGTCGACCCAGACCTGGGAGCCATCGTCAGAGTAGGTCTGGAACTCATACTTGCCCGCGGCGGGGAAGGTGATCGTTCCCGTCATGCGAGCGGACCAATTGGTTGCGGCGATCCCGGAGACCGGTGAGGCGGAACTCCAGTCTTTCTCTACAAGGCCACTCGGGACTGTGGGGATTCCTTGCGTCATAACTTTCGGGACGCCGCTCAAGGTCTGGTTGTTGTACCAGGCTGTGGAGAGGCCGCGTAGGCCCTCGTCATAGTTCGTCGACGTATGCGCCGGCGCCGTTGCACAGCTTGAGAGCGGGCGCTTGTCGGAACCGAAGCAGGACGCCGGCGCGGGCCCGTATGAATCGGTTTGGAGATCTGACTGGTTGTAGAGGTTGGTGATCATTCGACCCGTGGCGTCCGTTGTGGACAGAATCTGGTCTCGACTGCTCCACTCGACTGAGGAGCTCAGTCCCGAGGGTGTGGTCTCACTCACCCCACGCCACGCGGAATCCCATGTGACGGTTCGCGCGAGGGCGTCGGACCCGTCGTCCGCGACCGCGTTCACGATCGTCGTCCCTGCCTGATAGGTGTACTTGCGCCCGGGTTGTAGGTTCGCGCTGATGCCGTCCGGTGCGGCTAGCGTCACCGCGGCTGCCTTGCCAGCGGCGTCGTATGAAATGACTGTTTGGTTTGTGTTGCTTGCGGTTCGGGTGGGATCTGCGAGCAGCCAATCGTTCTGGGCGACGTTTCGCACGGCAGTGAGTCGGCGGTCGGCGTCGTAGCTGAAGCTGAGATTCTGGTTACCCGGATTTTGGATCCCAATTAAACGGCCGGCTGCGTCGTAGAACAGACGGGTGGTGTCGGTCGTACCGGGCCGGTGACCTGGATACACGATGCGGCACAGCAAGCCGAGGGGAGCTTCGCTGCCGCCGGGGAGGGCTGGGCAGGCGGAGTTCGCAAGGTTCGAGTCCGCGCGCGTCAACGGAGCCTCAGCTGTGTCCCCTCCGTAGAAGTACCGGATGTCCCGAGGCACCGCCGAAGTACTCAGCCGGTCATAGGTTCGTTTGACTCGCCCTTGAGCGTTGTACTCGAGCGCGGGCGCGGCCGGTTTTGCGATGTCGATCGGACTGACGACTTGGTCGATGACACCATCAGCTCGGAACGTGTGCACGATGCCGGTTGCATCGGTGAAGGTGACGAGTTTGTTGCTCGACAGGGAGACGACTCCCGTCTCCCCTGCGGGTGGCCGGTAACCGCCGTCGGCAGCCCGCGTGTAGGAGTGCGTTCCACCCTTCGAGTCAGTGAGGGTAATTGACCCCTCTTCGACACGAGCTCTCGTGTAGCTGCCGATGTCGCCGGCGAGAATCGCCGAGGTCGCCCACCCGTCAGGCAGGATCTCGGGCGACTTCGTGAACCATGACGCCGGCACGATGAAGGGTGCACCGTTCGGGCCCAGTTTCGCCCACAGCTCGATTCCTGCGGGGCCGGATGCCTCGTAGTAGTCGAACTGGAACGGTTTCGGTCCAGCTGGCAGGGTCTTTGCGGTGGTCGCGAAGACCGGTGCCGGAGTGAATGCTGTGTTCGCCCACTTGTTGATGATCGTTGTTCCGTCGATGATCAGCTTCGCCCCGTCGTCCTGTCGCGTGCCGAAGTAGTAGTCGCCGGCGACGTTCGGTGAGATGAACCCTGTCCAGCGCGCCAAGAACCGGTCCGCGGGCACGCTCGCACCCGGCGAGTCGGCGCCAGGCGACCCTGTCTCCCAGTTGAAGCTGATGAGTTTGTCCGTGCGTTGCAGCACCCGGGTGGCTGTTGCGAAGTCGTAGGTCTGGGTCTGGCCAGGCTTGGCGGTGGCGTCGAAGTACTCGGCCTTCAGTCCGGCGTTCGACTCTGTGAGCGAGTTGTAGTTGAATCCGACTCCCATCGGCCCGCCGACGGTGGAGACGGTGGGTGATGAGAACTGCACGTTCGCGTTCCCCGACGCCAGGTTTACGGCGACGGATCCGGCGACGTCGGTGGGCGAGATGCTGTCGGCCCCCAAGCGTTTATTGACGGTGAAGGTGGCAACCCAGGGAGTTGTCGACTCGACGTCGTATCCCACATCCTTCGTCAGAACGGTCCAAGAGTAGGTGGTTCCGTCCTGCAGCGATGCCGTTGGTATCTGCCACTGAGGGGCGTCCAACCAGTTCGACAACAGGATCCCTCCCGTTCTGGTGTCGGGTCCGGTCGCGATGCGGAAGCGATATTTCAACGCACGGCCTGCTGGATTTGGTGGCGCTGCGACCGCGAGGACGGGCGAGTCAGTGACTGTGATACTGCGGTCCTGTGGCTGGGAGGAAGCTTTGTCCACCACGGGGACATTGGCCGTGGTGAAAGCCCACGTGCCAACCGGTCGCGTGGTTGACGTTCCGAACACGCCGTCGTAGTTATCTCTGACGAAGGCACGCCAGTAGTACTTGCGGCCGGGGAGTAACTTGTCCGCGGGAACTTGGATCTGATCTTGGGCCAGCCATCCGGAATCCCAAACGGTGCCGACGTCCGGGTTGGGATTTTCGCTGAGACGGAAGAGGTACTGCAGCGAAGTGCCGGGCGCCGGGGTCACGCCCTTGATCTTCAGCGTCGGTGTCAGGTTCGTGTTGATGGCATTGTGTGCAGGAGCCGTCGGAGAATCGACGGTGCCACCGGTGGGGTACTCCTTCCACCAGACGTACATCTGAGACGCCTGATAGTGCTTATACGTGTAGGTGTTGGACTCCTCACCGGTGAATGTGAAATGCATCGCCGTCGTGCCAGCTCGGGTCCACGCTGCAACCTGACTGGTGAGTCGATCATCGTCGACGAGCCCGTTGCCATTGTTGTAAGTGGCGTTGCCGAGGAAGGTGCCTAGTGAGTTGTACTGGAAGCTTGTCGCAACCCACAAGCCTCCGGCCCGCACGGTGGTCGTTGAATCACGCGATTGGCCCGCCAGGCCGACCTGCACGTCGAGAACCTGCTTGCCCGAGATCGATGCCCAGTTATACAACGCCAGCGCGCGCCAGGTGCCGTTCGTGTTGGTGTTTCCGACCTGGATTCCATAATTGTGGTTGTACTGACCATTGGTCTTGTAGGTGTGAGTCTCGGCCGCTGTTGAGTAAAGGTCTGGGTCAACGAAGACTGGGTAGACGCGATCAGCGCTGTTCAGCCAGTTGCGGTCGGGTTCCAGCGAGAGAAGCCAATCCTTGCCGTCCTGCTCGACGCTGACGTCCACATTGGTTTGGGCGTTTGCCCGATCGCCCGTCTTGCTTGCCGAGTCCCACATCGTCGGACGTGGGATGGCGAGCTCTGGCACACCAAGTTCGTTCTCGAAGACGATGTCGCCGTTCCCATCGATTCGTACATCGAGTCCAGCCGTGGAAACTCGCCACTGCCATGAGGCTTTACCCGACGCGCCCGGCGCCGCCTTGAGCTCGAAGAGTTCCTTGACGCCGGCCGGGGTCACCTCGTACACGAGGTCCGTAGTCGGGAAGACGTCGTGGTAAACGGCACGTTCCTTGACATCGCTCCAGGGAAACATGTCGCGCTGCAGCGGCGATGCAGAGGCTCCCTCGAGAGTAAAAGTGATCTCCCGGAGGTTCTTCGTGATCGCAAGCAGCGGCGATTCGTCCGCTCGTCCAGCGAACACAGGAGCGAGGGGGTGCTGCACGACTTCAGCGCCGCCCTGGCCCAACCACTGGAACGGACCGCGACCTGAAAGATCTGTGGCGACCGGCTTCCACTCGCCATCGATCTTCACGTTCAGCGGCACGTCGGAGAACTTCGTGACGTTCGATCCGTCCGGCCCCTCGTACGTCTCCGAGTAGGCCTTCCGGTCAACGACCTCGGCCGACGAAGGATCCACCTCATCCACAGAGTCGAACTCGGGATCAGCATCCGGGGCGGGCGCCTCCTCCACCGGTTCCGCCGGCTGAGGAAGGCTCTCAATCTCCATCGGCACAGGTGCCTCGCCCTGTGGAAGCGCAGCGTCCTCCGAGGATCCGGTCAGCGCCGGTTCCAAAACCGACGATTCGCCGAGTTGCCCAGGCTCGTCGGGCTCGTCAGCAGCGGCAGGCTGCGCAATGGTTCCGACCAACGCTCCGACAATCGCAAAACCCAGCACCGCACGCATGAACCGTCGAGCGGCCACATATCCCCCAAAGTCAGAGCAACGAGGCCGAAGGTACGAGAAACCTGAAGATCACCGCAACATCGACTGCGTGATTTCACTTGTACGCGTGTCAGTCTTGACAAGATTGGGTCAACAACCACGGTCGCCCCAACGCTCATCATCCGGAGGCCTTCGATGCGTCAGGAACCTACAGGTTTACGAGACACCTAGCTCCTCGGCGATCCAGACCAACTCGGGCGCGAAGTGCGCGGATCTCACAGCCGGCACCCTGTCTCGTAAACTCGTCTCACCTGCTTTCGTGTCTCAACGCGCTTCACGCGGGTTTCTGAGACATGCTGATGCCATGAGGCAGATCGAGTACACCAGAGTGAGCACCGCCGGCTAAGACGCGCAGCTGCAGCCCGACGCGCTCGTCGACGCCGTCGTCCAGAAGCGCGACGTGTTCGCGGACGTGACCTCCGGCGGTAAGACTGCAATCGAGCGGCCCGGTATGACGAAGCTGCTCGAGTACGCCGAAGCCGGCGACACCGTGATCGTGTGGCGCATCGACCGACTCGGTCGGTCTCTCATCGACGTCCTCAACACCGTCGAGCTCCTGCGCGGCCGCGGGATCCACGTGCGATCACTCTCGGAAGGGATCGCCCCTGTGACATCGACAGGCCGGCGGATGCTCCAAATACTCGCCACCCCGGCCGAGTACGAGCGCGAGTTCATCATCGAACGTGTGAACGCCGGCATCGCCGCGGCACGCGAATCGGGCACCCGGTTCGGGCGCCCACCCGTGAACCCGGACATCATCGCCGAGAAGCTCGCGATCGTGGCCGAGGCCCGCGATCGCGGGCGCACCGCAGCAGAAGCCGCCGCACTCGTCGGCTGGAGCAGGGCGACGCTCTAGAGACACCAGACCGACACCACGACACGAACACCGTGACACTCCAAGGCAGGTTGCACGCATGCTCAAGTCAATCGAGCTCCTGGGGCACACCGGAAGCGTGGGTCGAGGCTGATCGCTCGGCCGGGTGAAACACGCATTCGGTTGAGCAGTGTTCGGCTCGATCTGGACAGTTCGCGAGTCCCATGTCGGCCTGGTCGAGGCGGGCGCGCAGCTCGTCGAGGCGGGCGCGTTTCTCGTCGATCTGGCGCACCCGTTCCGCCAGGAGCGGGCGGAGCTGGTCGCGAACGTCGGTGCAGGAGTCGTCCTCCAGCGACCGGAGATGCCGACCGATGTCAGCGAGTGGCAGGCCGAGTTCTTTGCTCGCTTCGATCAGGTCGAGCCGCCCGAGCACGGCGGTGTCATAGTCGCGGTAACCGTTGCGGGTGCGGCCGGGGGCGATGAGCCCGATGCTCTCGTAATAGCGCAGTGCGGTCGGTGCGACGCCGGTGCGTTTGCTGACCTCCGAGATGCGCATGCGCCGATCCTACGGCTGGGAACCCGGCTTGACCTTCCAGTGGCTCGAACGTTTACGGTTGAGCCTCGTGCCCCTCAACTCTCGGTCCCTCGTGACGGCGATCGTCCCGTGGCTGGAACGTCACCAGATCGTGCTCTACCTCGCGGCGATCGCTGCTGGCGGCGTCCTCGGCCTGCTGCTGCCTGGCGCGCATCATCTGGAAGTGGCGATCGAGCCGGTCCTCGCGCTGCTGCTGTTCGCGACGTTCCTCGGCGTGCCGTTCGCCGCGATCGGCCGCTCGCTCCGCGACGTCCGATTCCTCAGCGCGGTCGGGGTCGTGAACTTCGTCATCGTGCCGCTCGTTGCCTACGGGCTGTCGCGGTTCGTCGCGGATCAACCGGCGCTGCTGTTCGGGGTGCTCCTGGTGCTGCTGACGCCGTGCATCGACTACGTGATCGTGTTCGCCGGCCTCGCCGGAGGAGCCGCGGAGCGCCTGCTCGCGGCTGCTCCGCTGCTGATGCTCGCGCAGATCCTCTTGCTACCCGTCTACCTGCTGCTGTTCATCGGTCCCAGCGGTGTCGCGGCCGTCGAGCTCGGCCCGTTCGTGCGCGCGTTCCTGCTGCTCATCGTGCTGCCACTGACGGCGGCCGCGGCGACGCAGTGGCTTGCCAAGCGGCACCGGATCGGGCGCGGGATCGAACGCACCATGCTGGCGCTGATGGTGCCGCTGATGGTCGCCACGCTGTTCACCGTCGTAGCCTCGCAGGCGGGTGCGGTGAGTACCGCGGCCCTGCAGTTGCTCGTGCTCGTGCTCGTGCCGCTGTATGCGGCGTTCCTCGTCGTCATGGCGTTCATCGGCACGGGTGCCGGGCGCCTGTTCCGCCTCGACGTCCCGGCGACCCGTGCCCTGGTGTTCAGCGGTGCCACCCGGAACAGTCTCGTGGTCCTGCCGCTCGCGCTCGCGCTGCCCCCCCCCGTCACTGGCGCTCGCGCCCGTGGTGGTCGTTACGCAGACGCTCGTCGAGCTGGTCGGCATGGTCGTGTTCGTGCGGCTCGTCCCACGGCTGGTTCGGGAACGAACACCGGTCAGCTGAACCTCGCAAGTCGGGTTTCGACAACAAGTTCTGAGCACCCGACGTGTGTGGGACCTCGCCAACCGCACCGGACCAACAGGCGAGTGCTCCGAAACAATCGTTTCCAGCTGACGGCTACGCCCTGCGTCAGGAGTGCGTGGTCGGCTGGTAAACCACACCAGTGCACGATGCCGGGAGCGCGACAGCATCTTCTTCGTCTGCCGCGGCTGGAACGGTCAGTGCCCAGGCGTTCATGGCGTCAAGGACGGGCCGTAGGCCCTGGCCCAGTTCGGTGAGCTCGTACTCCACTCGGGGAGGGATTTCCGGGTGCGAGGTTCGGGTGACGATTCCATAGGTCTCGAAGCGACGACTCCTGCAAATCGGGACGCCGTTCGCCACGGCGCTGGGACAGAATGTGCGCGCGGTGCAGGTGTCGGCGATCGTCGTCGGCATCGGCCTCACCGCACTCGCGACGGCGACGGTCGGCCCGATCTCGTTCATCGCACTGGCGGCACCGCAGATCGCCCGGCGCCTCGTGCGCTCCGACGGACTCGCACTAGGGCCCACGGCCGCAGTAGGAGCGTTGCTGCTGTTGCTCGCGGATGTCGTCGCCCAACGCATCCACCCCGATTCGCCCCTGCCCGTCGGCATCGTCACGGTGTCGATCGGCGGACTGTACTTCCTATGGCTACTCCTGCGAGAGGGAAAGAAGAGATGACCCGACTGATCGTCGACGGCGCCGCGCTCGGCTACTCCGACAAGCTGGTCTGCGAAGACGTATCGGTGGATATCCCCGACGGAGCATTCACCGTAATCGTCGGGCCCAACGCCTGCGGCAAGTCCACTCTCCTCAAGAGCCTCACCCGACTCTTACCGCCGACGCGCGGTAGCGTGCTGCTCGACGGGCGCAGCCTGCACAAGATGCCGACCAAACAAGTGGCGCGCGAGGTGGGCCTGCTCCCACAGGGTCCCGTCGCGCCCGACGGCATCCGCGTCGTCGATCTGGTGACGCGGGGACGCTACCCACATCAGCGTCTGTTCTCACCCTGGTCGCCCGACGACGAGACCGCCGTCGCCTCAGCGATGGACTCCACCGGAGTCCGGAGGCTTTCCGGCCGCCTCGTCGACGAGCTTTCAGGCGGGCAGCGCCAGCGAGTGTGGATGGCGGTCGCACTGGCCCAGCAGACACCGATCCTGCTGCTCGACGAGCCAACCACCTATCTCGATGTCAGCCACCAGATCGAACTGCTCGAGCTGTGCCGCACACTCAACCGGGTGCAAGGCCATACGCTCGTCGCCGTCCTTCACGATCTCAACCAAGCCGCACGCTACGCCGACCACATCATCGCGATGAAAGACGGTGAGGTCGTCGACACCGGAACCCCGGCCAAGGTCATCACCGAGTCGCTTGTGTCCGAAGTGTTCGGACTCGACGCGCGTGTCATCCAGGACCCGGAATCGGGCAGTCCCCTCGTCCTGCCGCGTTGGCCGCACCCCATGTAGAGGCGTACTTCCGTTGCCGTTGCTGTGACTATCGATCATGCGCCTGCGTCGGAGCGAGACGAGAACCCAGGAGAGTGTTCCGCCCAACGTCACGCAAGGAAGGGACCCCACACGCGATCAATGACTCACGCCATAAGTCGAAGTCGACGCACTGCCGCCCGGACTGGAGGTGTAGCTACTCAGGCGATCAAATTCTGAGCCGCACTCGGCGCACCGCGGTGGGATCCTGCGCGTCGCCGCGTTTCGCCGGAGACAGCCGCCCGGGCGGGGGCTGACTCTATGCCCAGATGGTCAGGCAGGTCTCCCCTCCCAGCCCCGAAACCCGCGGGGTTTCGTGCGGTCAGCATAGGTGCGATTCGCGCATAATCATGAGTGCTCGACCTTCCCTGCGACCGCATTCGAACTATGTGCCCGGGTCGCAGCGAGGGCTCCGCTGAGTCGGTAGCACCGACGACAGGTATGCCATCCGGCGAAGACATCGCAGCGCATGAGGCTTCCGCTGCCGCGACCACCCGATGAGCTTCCACTGACAGAGCTCCTGACAAGCCATAGAGCGCGCCGATAGGAATAGCACGTTTGCCGTTGAGGTAGCGGAGCACTGTGGTGCGCACCATCCCGGCACGCCGCGCGACTTCGTCGATTGTGAGTCCTCGTGCCGCACGTTGACGGCGGAGTTCAGCGGCTACCGCGTCGTTGAAGTCGAGGGCGGTGTCCATCCGGCCACCGTAGCAAACAAACACTCGTTCACACAAATCTGATATTTGACAAGCCGACCGAATGATTCCTATGGTGACCAAATGGACACCATCCCCCTCTCCCAGCAGATCGCTCAACGCGTCCAACACGCGTTGCTCAACCATGGCCAGACGGATACTCAACTTGCGAACGCAGTCGGGATGCCGCCAGAACAGCTCCGACTGAAGCTCGCCGGTCAGCTCGACTTCACCGTGGCCGAACTCGACCGGATCGGCGCCGCCCTTGGGCTAAGAGGCTCTGAACTCCTGCCATCATCTGCAGCAGCGGCCAACGGCCCCACCAGTGTCTGAGCCCGCAGAGAAGGGGCCGATGGGTCCTCGAGAGTACTCGATCACCGAGGCAGAGTTCATCCGGCCGGAGTTCGACTTCGAGAGCGAGTTCGCCCAGTTCCGGAACTGGTGGGCGCGTGATCCACGCATCGTCGGGAACGCGTTCTCCCTGATGCTCTACCTCGTCACCCATCGACGCACGTACCGGATCACGCAGTCCCGGGCCCAGCGGGATCTCGGCCTGGGGAAGGACGCTTTCAGGGCAGCCCGACGCAAGCTCGAGGCCGCTGGTTTTCTCCGCGTCGAGGAGCACCGCCATCCAGCGGGGACTGTCGATGCCGCCGGACAATCAATCGCTGGCCATCGCCGGGTGCTGCTGATTCTCCTCGATCCCCCGCAGCCGGAATCCGGAACCGAGAGTGGCGCTGCCGACACCTTGGCGGGTTTCCCTCCCCCGCTCTTCGACGTCTGGGACGAATCCGACTCTCCATCCCTGCGCGGCACAGCGTCGGGAGCCGTCTCCGCTGCCGACCACGTCGGGTCTTCCTCACAGGCCGAACCATCGACGGTTCTCCCGCCACTTAAAGAACATCAATCCCCAGAACACCAATCTTCTTCGATATCTCCCGGCTTGGAGCTGGCGGCGCAGGCGCTGCATCCTCGGCTCAGCCTCGTCGCCGTCGAGCGGTGGCTGGCGAAGCACGCGCCATCGGTGGACGTGTCCGCGGTCGACGTTCTGGCGGCGAGCGTCGATGCGATCCACGGCTCAACCCGTCGGGTCGGCGATCCGGTCGCCTACGTCGGCCGATCCATCGCCAGAGAACCGCGTCGCTGGCCCGCGAATGCTGGTGACTCAGATGACGGAGATCTCGTCCCGCCGGGCCCCAGACGCATTGGCACCAGACCGCCGACCGTCGCTGAATGCAGCGCCGACGGCCATCGGTTCGTCGGAACCTTCCGAGAGGTGTGTGGCACCTGCGGCGAAGAGCGTCCGGACTGGAGAAAGGACCGTGACCGTGAATCAGCCTGACCTTGCACCCGCGGCGCCCACTTCAGCAGCTGCAGTCGATACATCGCTGCTCACAGCATCGTCCGATGCAATCGACCGCATCGGGCTGGATGTCTTCCTCGCCGCCATTGAGTCCACACGTGGCTACGTGACTCGCGTACTCAACCAGCACGCTCTCCACGGCGAGATCGACGCAGCAATGCAGGAGATCCGAGTCGTCGCCTGGCGACGAGCGGAGAGTTTCGACCCGACCCGGGGATCCTTCGGTCACTATGCCCAAGGCATCGCAGCCAAGATCGTGCTCGCGACGCGGCGCGAAGCTGCAATCCAGTGCGAACGGTTCACCGCGGAGTTCGATACGGACCGGTCGGCAGCAGGTGGCGACCCGTTGGACCTTCTGGTGCACCGATTCGAGCAGCGCCGGCGTATCGCGTGGGTGCGGGAGACGGTGTCAGAACGGGACTGGACGATCGCCATCGAACTGATGCTCACCGACGAGGCCCGCGCCGACGTCGCGGAACGCATCGGCGTCTCACCCCGCACGATCCGCACCGCGCGGGAGAACATCGCCGCCGCTGCCTGGACCGCCAACACCGCGCTCCGCCTCGCCGACCGTGGGTACCCGAACACTCGCCAGTCCGCGATCGAGTGCATCCCCGAGACCGACGGCCTGCGCGCGATCGCTCTCTTCCAGCCGGCCATGATGCGCGACGCTGCCGCCGTCGCTCGGATCACCGGCCTGAGCAAGCACCGGGTCCACAGCCGGATCGCTCACGTACGCAAGCTGCTGACACTCGCCGCACGCATCCTGGATGGAGAGTCCATCTGATGGCGGCGCCGATGCTCGCGGTCAAGGTCGTCCTGGCGATCGGGCCGAAGAAGATCTTGGGCGGGGCGCTCGCGCTGATGCTGGGCGGGCTCGTCGCGGCTGCAGCGCTACCCGCGATTGCCATCACGATGTTCGTCCCAACAGGGAGCGCTCTGCGGCAAGCGCACTGCGCGGCGCCCGGGTCGGTGCCGGCGGAACAGCCGACCGGCCCGCTCGTGGTCGCCGAACAGCTCCTCGTATCGGCGATCGTTGACGCGGCGGCGGCGATCACTCCGGAGCCGAAGGCCAAGCTGGCAGCACTCACCGCGGCGTACGCAGCGTCGAACATGACTGCCTCGACGACCGACACGATCACCGATGACACGCCACTCGGCGTGTACCGGCGCACCGTCCGCGGTGGATGGGGAACAGCAGAGCAGCTGCAGGACACCGCCACTGCCACCGCGCTCATCCTGACCGGGTCCAGCGCGAACCGACCAGGGATCATGAGCGACCCCGCCTGGATCGACGAACCCGCCGGGTGGTGGCTGTCGACCATCGGCATTCACGCGGAAGCTTTGACCATCGCCACCGCCGAAGCATCGGCCCGAAATGCACTCTCCGTCGTCGAACCAGAGCTCACAGACGAACAACTGATGGTGGGCGCAGCCTGCAACTACCTGCCGATCGACGGCGACAACCGTGAACTTGCCCTGCGACTGGTCGGTGCGATGGACGAAGGACGCCTGGTCGGGAGCGACTACCTCCAGCAGCTCCGCAACGTCGCGAACGGAACCGCGCTCGCCGACTGCGGCATCGACTCCCGCATCATGCAGATCCTGCTCATCGCGCTGAACACATTCGAGCAGGTAGCCGTATCTGACCTCAACCGACGCTGCACCGGCTCGCTTGAAGGCGCCGGCGAGAACTCCTCGCACTACCGCGATGGCGGCGGCATGGCCGTCGACATCTACGCACTCAACGGCAGCTCTGTGACAGGCGGTGATGGCCTGTCACTGCAGTTGTTGGCCCTCCTGGACTCCGTCGTACCGCCCGGATCACGCACCGGGCAGTCAAACTGTCGAAACAGCCCCGGATTCACTCACTTCGACGAGTTCGAGGACACGTGCAATCACGTGCACATCGACGTCGCCTATGCGAATACGGGGCTGTAGTCCACAGAACGCGGACGGGTAGGCGACCTACTACTTGGCAGCCTCACGGAACTTCTCGAGAAGTGCAGCGGGGATGCGTCCCCGATCGGAGACGTCGTGCCCATTGGCGCGCAGCCAGCTGCGCGCAGCCGCGAGCTCTTCCTTGTTGCTCCGGCTCGAGCCCGCGGAGCTGGCCGTCTTCGATCGCGATACGGTGCGAGAGGCCTTCACATAAGGCTCAAGCGCGGCGCGCAGGCTCTTCTCATTCTTCTCGGACAGGTCGATCTCATAGGTCGATCCTTCCAGGCCGAACGTGATGGTCTTGCCCTCGCCATGCTTCAGCTCGGATCCGTCGAGATCGTCGACGAGGGTGGTGATGACTTTCTGTGCCATGGGGAATCTCCTTCTTCATGTGAACGCATTCGGACCACAACCGACGATCGTCGTATGCGTATTGCCCGGCGGGGGAGGCTACGTTCAGAGCATTGACGACATTATCGATAAAGCCTGAACTCCGTCGGGAATGGGACAGCCGTAGCCGGGCCGACAGTGCTGACGCTCGACCGGCTGGAACCAAATGCCGCACCTGACGCACCGATACCGCCATCAGGCTTATGCGAGATTGACCACCGCGAATGCGCCTCCCCTCGCCCATCAATGGCGGAATCCATCAGTCGTTGGATAGCCAGCGTTTCGCAAGCCTCAATCCGCAGGACCAAGGATCTGAAGGCTGTCAGCCATCAGGGAGACAAGGACCGCATCAGAACCCTGCGACGCCGTCGTGGCACGGAGGATGTCTAACTCTCCTCGAACAGCGACCTCACTTCCGGATCTCAGCGCGCCTGCCGCCTCCGCAGTGTCGGCGGATTGGCAGATGACCTGACACCATGCAACCCGAGCTCGAACGATGAGCCCATCGTCGCTCATGGCTCGCTGATCGTCCGCCAGCACGAACGAAACAATCGGACGCTCCGCCGGGCCGGTGAGGAGGACCTCCCCATCAACGACGCCGATCACTTCAGCTCTTGCAGTCACACACCCTCGATCCTCTTAAAGCTGGTTTAACCATCTGCAAATCATGGACCAGTCCGAGACCGTGCACAATGACCCCATGCCTCGCGTCGCTCGCCCCAAGCTCTCCGACGATGCGAGGAGTGCGCTCGCGACCCTCGGTGAACCGGTGAACTTCGCGATCCTCTCGAGACTGCTGGAGCAGGGCCCCCTCACGCGCGGACGTATAGCCGAGCTCGTCGAGGTAAACCGGGTCACGGTGCAGGACCACCTGGAAACGCTGCGTGAACTGGGAGTTATCGAGGCACATCCGATCCAGGAACCCGACGGCAAACGGCACCGGTACGAGTACGTCGTCCTCGAGCAGGTTGTTTCCGAGCGCTACCGGGATCTCGGCGTCGAACTTGGCCTGGGCCGGAATCGACCAGCGTCCAAGTAGTCGGGAAGTTATCCACAGACGCCCGTCCTCGCCCGAAGCAGGGCCGCTCCCCCGCCTAGCGTCGACTGCATGACCTGGGCGAACCGATGAAACTGCGCGGCTGGATGTTCCTGCTCCCGCTGCCGTTCCTGGCGATTGTGCTCGTGGTGGTGATCCTCAGCCGTTGGGGTGGCTGGGTCATCAGCCAGGTCGTCGTCTCGCTGTTCGGAACCGCGGTCCTGCTGCACGACGCACATCACGATCCCGCGACACGCGCGTTGGTACTCGCCATCATGTGGGCGGCTGCTGCCGCGAACACGACGCTCTACATCAGACACGTCGCTCGGCGGCAGCACATTGTTCAGCCGACATCCGATACGTCCTTCGACCTCACTCCCTACTCCCGGCGGAACTAAGTCCGCAGGTCTGCCTGGATCACCTCAAGAGCGTTCGAGGACGCGCACGTCCTCGCGAACTCTCGGGAGGATCGATGCGGCGACCGCTGCTTGTAGGACTGCTTGCCGTAGGAGCCATCACTCTGACCGGGTGTGTCGATGCCGACACTGCACCCCAGTCCACAGCCTCATCCACAGACGGGACAGACCGCTCTACCGCCGCTCCGGATCAGGAGCCAGTCGCCCGCGCGGCTACCTCAGATCTCGGCGTCGCCGTCTACGAACTCGGCAGTTACGTGACGAACCAGGACTCCGGCCTCCTCCGCCAGCCCGGCGGAACGGACCGCTTTCCAGCCGGCAGCTTCGTGATCGTCATTCAGGTTTCGCTCGACGGGTTCGTTCCTTTCGGCGAACTCGACCTCACCGGCCTCACCGTCCGGGAGACGAGCTGGGCCGGCCTCGGCGACACCGCCGAACTCGACACCAATGAAGGACCGGACTTCGTCGCCGGCGCAGGCGTCCCGTGGGGATCGGCCGGCGCGCAGGGGCGCGGTCGTGACTGGTCCCTGCCGAACCACCTGAGCACGAGCTTCGCACTCGCCTACTACGTGCCCTTCGGTGTATCCGCACTGGACCTCGTCGTCGATGTGCCTTCCCAGCGCGACCCACTGACACTCTCTGTCCCGATCCACGCGGAGTGAACACTGTGGGCGAACGCATCATCACGTCCATCTGGACCACGGGCCTCGGTGGCTTGGCTTTGAAGACGATCCCCGACATCACGCCGAAGGCTGGTCCTGGATCGAAGGCGATTCAGGACCTTGCGGGCAACATCCTCTTCGTCGTCCTCATCCTCTGTGGCATCGGGGTGCTTCTCGCTGCCGCCTGCATCGCGCTCGGTTGGCTCATCAAGAACGGCGCACTGAAGTCTGTCGGGATCGCGGGGGTTCTCTGCTCAGTCGCCGCTGCCGCAATCGCGGCTGGCACCACCGCACTCATCAACTTCGGCATCGGGCTGCAGATCGTATGAGCGGCTTCCGGACTGACGACTTCGGCGTGCCCCAGTTCGGCTGCGGGCCCGCCGACATCCCCTGTCTGGCGCAGGAGTCTGCGGCACGCTTCATCGGCGGCGGCATCATCGGCCTGGGCGACTTCATGACCGACATGCTCGCAAACGCCTTCATCGGCAGCCGTCCCGGCGAGTCCAGCTGGACCATCGCCGACGGCCAGTTCTGGTTCTGGGTCGCGACGATGGGACTCGTCATCTCGATCGTGGCCTGCTTCCAGCTCGCGCCGGCGGCGATCATGCGAGACGGCCGGCGGATCGCGCAGGTCGCCGTCGGCCTGGTCGTCGCGGTGCCGTCCAGCGTCGCCGCTGTGTACGTGATGAGACAGTTCGTGACCTACGGCGGCGAGACGACCGATGCACTCGTCGCAACCGTCCAGGACCAGAGCCTCGGTAACGCGCTACTGCGCATGTTCGGATACCGCGTAGTCGCTGACGTGCCCGTCCCGACCGACGATGGCGCGATCGCCCGGGCCATGACCACCGCCAAGCTCGCCCCGAACGTGGTCATCGGCCAGTACACGGTGGTCTTCCTCATCCTCGCCATCATGGCGCTGGCCGCGCTCTTTCTCTACGCCTCGATGTCGATCCGCTCCTTCTCACTCGTCGCCCTCGCCGCGACGGCACCGATCGGCCTCATGATGATCGGTCAACCGAAGTTCGCCGTCTGGGCGACGAGGTGGGCGAACCTGACGATCGGCCTCATCATCGCCGAACCATTGGCCGCGGCGATCCTCGTCCTCTCGATCCAACTGGTCACGGACTCCACCGACCTCGGCGTCGTGATCGTCGCGGCTGGAGTGGTCTTCGCAGCAGCCTTCGCTCCTCTGTGGGCGGTCCGCCTGGTGTCGTTCGCCGGTGATGAGGTCCGCAACTCCCTGCAGCCCCGGCCACATGTCTCGAACAAGGCCCAGAACGCCATGCGCCTCCTCGGACGGATTCTCGCGAAATGACCAACTCGCCGACCCTCCCCCGCGTCCGCTTTGCACAGCGCGAGCGACGCGGTGCCTTCCTCGGTCTGAGCTGGCCTCAGCTCACCGTTATCTGTGCCACGGCCGCGGCCTCCGTCATGTGGCTCCTGATCGATTGGGACGGCTACTGGCGCATCGGGATCTGGCCCGCCGCGATTTCGATCGCCGTCGGCAGCTGGACCTGGCATCGCGAGTCCGGTCTCGCGCTCATCTGGCGCGTGCTCACGTACGCCGCTCGACGTCATCGCCTCCAGACGAGGTTCAGGCGGGACGTGTGGGACTCACGAAAGGACGAACCCATGAAGATCGGAATGAAGCGGCGCGGGACGGAAAGCCCGCGCGAGTTCCATCGCCATCGTCTCCCCGGCGCGCACGGATCGCTGCGCTTCGTCCAAGTCCCGGGTCGGGGCGGCTTCATCCTGGACCCGAAACGATCGGTCGTCTCGTTCTCGGTCAACGTTCTGAGTTCCGCGTGGCCGCTGCTCGATGAAGGCGTCCAGCAGGCGGCCTACGACGGCTTCGTCGGATGGATGAGCGGGCTCGAGGCGGTCCCGGGACTGGTCGATGCGACGGCACGCATCCGCGTCGACGCCAAACCCGCCGACGAACTCGCGCGCTACGCAGCGGAACGCGATCGGACCGATCCGTCGACCGTGAGCCCAGCGGTCCGAGCGGAGTACGACACGCTGATCACCGCGGGTGCTGATCGATCGATGCAGTTCACCAACACGGTGACCGTCACCTGCGACCTGCGCTCGCTCCGGTCGGCGGTCAAGCACTCTGGCGGTGGCCTCGTCGGCATCGCTGCCATCGTGACCGACCTTGTCGAGCAGATGCGTGACTCGCTCGAAGCCATCGGCGTCGAGCTCCGGAACTGGCTCGACATCGAAGCGATCGACGAGATGCTCGCACTCGCCATGAACCCGACGAGCTTTGCAGCAGAGTCGCGGAATGACGGCCCGAACCGACTCGCTCCGGTGATGGGCATCGAGGAGCACTGGGACCACGTGCAGATCGATGGTTCGGTCCACCGCACGTACTGGATCGCCGAGTGGCCTCGCTCCGAAATCAGCGTGGGGTTCCTGGACAAGTTGCTCTATTCAGGCGAAGCGACGCGGGTGCTCACCCTCAGCGTGCGGCCGGTACCGATCCACAAGGCTCTGAGTCAGGTGGGGCGAGCGAAGGTCGACCTCGAGGTCGCACGAGGCTTGCGTCAGCGACGCGGGATGATCACCACCCGTGAGCAGGATCGCGAATACGAGGATCTCGGCGAACGCGAGGATGACATCGTCGACGGGTTCACCGACATGGAGTTCCGCGGGTTCGTAACCGTCTCGGCCGCCGACGTCGACGGCCTCACCCGCGCATCGGCCTCCATCCTGCAGGCAGCGCAGCCGGCCCGGGTCACGCTCGCTGCGATGTACTTCCAACAGGCCGCGGCGTTCATGTCGACCGCACTCCCGACTCCGGTGGGCAAGCGATGAGCCGGCTTCGATCCGGAACCGTGTCGAGTCTGAGCGCATGGCGCGACACAATCGCCGAGGACGCGCTTCCGGCGAGTTCGATGCCTGCCGGCGGCTGGAAAGCACCGCACAACCTCCGCGCGCGGCCAGGCGTCGTCGCGCCGGTCCACCGCGCCTCCTCACGCACCCTCGGAGCCGCGCTGCCCTTCCTTGCCGAGAGCGGCGAACCGATGGCCGGCGCATACATCGGCCCGAACCTGCTCTCTCGGTCCACGTTCTGCTTCGACCCGTGGGAGGCCTACGCCGCGGGTGTCGTTCGCTCGCACTCGATCGCGGTCTTCGGGGTGAAGGGCAGCGGCAAGTCCGTGCTCGCGAAGGCACTCAGCACTCGCCTGTGTCGGCTAGGCCGGAAGGTCGCGGTGCCGCACGATCCGAACGGCGAGTGGACGCGCGTCGCCGCCTACGTCGGAGGTGTGACGATGCGCCTGGGTCCTGGTCAGGCCGCGCGGATCAACCCACTCGATCCGGGATCCCGCCGCACTGACGTGAGCGATGCCGATTGGACGCAGGAAGTCCTGCAGTTCCAGCGGGCCAAGGTCCGCGCCATGGTCGCAATTCTCCGGAACACGACGGAGCTCAGCGAGATCGAGCACACGGCTATCGATCTCGCGCTTGAGCAGGTGCATCGGTCGAACTCGACCGCGCTGGTGCCGATGGTGTGGGAAGCGCTGCGTCATCCCGAGTCCCACATCGCCGAGGAAATCGGTGCGGGCGGCCAGATGCTCGCCCACACCCTTCGTCGCGTCACGGTCGGCGATCTCGCCGACCTCATGGATCGCCCGTCGACAGTGGCTTTCGACGCGAACACACCGATGCTGACGGTCGACACCTCAGAGCTCCTGCGCGCGAGTGCGGAGACGAAAGCGCTTCTCCGCCTGGCGACGACCGACTGGATCGAGCGGGGCACCCCAGCCGGTCCTGGCCAGGCGCGGCTGATCGTGCACGAGGAGGCAGCCGTCGCGCTGCTCAACGAGGTCGCGGGCGGCGGCAACCTCGTCGGACGAGTGAGCGACGAGAAGACCGCTCGTCACAAGAGGCGGTCGAACTGCTACCTCATCCACCGCATCAACGACTTCGACGCACTTGGCGATCGCGGGTCCGCCTTGCACGCTCAAGCCCTCGGGCTCTTGGCGGACTGCGACACGCGCGTCAACTACGCGCAGCACACGGGAGAACTCGAGCGCAGTTCGCAAGTCCTCGGATGGAACCGGACGCAGACCGAGCTCGTCCGCAAACTCCGCCGCGGCGAAGGCTTCTGGCAGATCGGGCCGGAGCGGGTAGCCAAGGTCCGCAACGACTGCACGCCTGGCGAACTAGCCGTATTCCGCACCGACGGCCCCGGAGCGGGACCCCGATGACCGACCGACTCGTGCTCGTTCTCCTGGGCATCATCGCCATCGCGGCGACCGTAATCGGCATCGCCGGCGCCGTGGTGATGGTCTTCGTGCTGCTGACCTGCGGAGAGATGCCGGCTGGACTCGGTCCGTTCGCCGCGGCTGGGCTGCTGGTCGCCAGCGGTTCGGTTCCCGCAACACCGGGTGGGGGCTGCATCGTCTCCACGGATGGTGCCCGTTGGACGGTCATCGGTGTGGTGGTCCTGCTCACGATCGTCGCCGCGCTGTGCCTTGCCGGATGGTTGTCGTTCCGTGAATCTGACCGCTGGTTCCGGTCACAGCTCCTGCGGCGCAGTGGGTTGGCGGGACGCAGCGAGGTGCGGCGGCAAGTCTCCGAGCGAGCACTCCGACGCCGGGCGGGAACCCTTCGTCCGACGCTCGCGGATCCCACCGCCGATGATGTCGGCTGGCGGATCGGCACCTCGCGTGGCCTCGACGTCTACGTCTCGATCGAAGACTCTCTCCTCCTCGATGGTCCGCCCCGGTCCGGCAAGGGCTGGCGAGTCATCATCTCGGCGATCCTCGATTGGAACGGCCCGCTGGTCACGACCTCCACCCGCAACGACAACCTCGCCGCGACGATGGCACACCGCGCACAACGGGGAACCGTCACGGTCTTCGACCCGCAGCAGCTCTCAGGCGTCCGCTCCGCCCTCCGGATCTCACCGGTGACCGGATGCGCTGACCCGCTTGTCGCCGAGCAACGAGCCCGGACGATCATCGCCGGCAGTGCACTCGGACGCTCCTCCACCAACCAAGAGTGGGCCGGCGCCTCGGGTACGCTCCTCGCTGCCCTGCTGCATGCGGCAGCGCTCAGCGGCGGTGGCACGACAGCGCTCCGTGACTGGGGCATGAGCCCGGTGTTGGCGGGGCGTGCTGTTGATGTGCTCGCTGACTCTGGCGCGCCGGGGTGGGCCATGGGTCTCGCGGATGTGATCGAGGGTGATGCGAAGCTGCTGGGATCGAAGTGGTTCGGCGTCGCCGAGGCACTGCGTCCGCTCGCTATCCCGTCCGTCTTCGAGTCGATGAATCCGGGATCCGACGAGGCGCTCGACGTCGACGAGTTTCTCGCCGGCTCGAACACGATCTACCTCATCGGCACTGGAACCGGCGCGGGGGCGGTCGGCGGGTTTCTCGGCGCGGTACTGGACGACATCGTCGAGTCCGCTCGTCGGAAGGCGCTGGCCTCGCCCGGAAACCGACTCGATCCTCCACTCGGGCTGATCCTCGACGAGATCGCGAACATGTTCGCCTGGCCGCAGCTGCCGACGATCCTCTCGGATGGTGGCGGTATCGGGATCTCGACGATGGTCGTGCTCCAGTCGCTGTCGCAGGCGAAGTCCGCCTGGTCGGAGAGCGAGGCGGACACGATCTGGAACTCCGCCATCGCCAAGCTCATGCTTGGCGGGTCGTCCAACATCAAGCATCTGCAGGACGTGTCGAGCATGCTCGGCCAACGGCAGGTGAACCGTGGATCCGTCAGCCGCAGCGAGACGGGGACGACCCGCTCCGAGCAGCGACAGCTCGAGCCGGTGCTGACGGTCGATGAACTCCGCCGACTCCCTGAAGGCATGGGTCTGCTGAGCTACCGCAATCGACGGGGTGTCCTCCTCGACGTCGAGGGATGGACCACACGACGCGACGCTCGCGAGATCGTCGCGGGCAAGCGAGCGACGGAGGCTGCCCAGCGGCAGGTCTTCAACGAGCAGTCCGAAGCCCGGCGGAAGACGCATGGCTGAGACTGGTGGATGGCGTCAGGCCGCGGAGCGTGAGTTCCGGGCTCCGTTCGCGCTGGATGACGCGGACGAGGTCGGCGATGGATTCGACACCTGGCCGGCACTGCCCGAGCCCGAGTACTTCGGCGTCATCAACTGGCGGTCCTTGCCGGACGAACGCGAGCCAGAGGTCTGGCGGCTGCTCACAGAATGGGTCTCCTGGCTCTGCACTCGGTACACGATCCCGGCCCGGCTCATCCCGGACTGCTGGTATCTCCACGACGGCATTGTGGAGGAACTCTCCGCGCTCTTCAGCAGCTGGGAGGTGTCGTTCGAAGAAGCCGACAGCGGCGGGCACGGTCCCCTCGGTTGGCACGAGCGATTCGAGTACTTCCGCTCCCGCCTTCGCCATTACAAGCCCGAGGGCTGCGCGAACGGGCACCTGGAAGCGGTGAGCAGGACCATGACGGAAGGACCTGAGCTCCGCGCGCGCATCGCCGGCGCCGACCGAGACGGACCGGTGCCCTGATGCTCGTCGCGGCTCCCAAGACCCTCGACTACCAGGCCGAGGCGAAGGCGTTCTTCAAGGGGCTGAAGACGGCGAGCCCCGAGCGTCTGCAAGCACTGCTGAATGAGGGCGCTTATGACGTCAAGCTCAGCTTCGTGCTCTGGGAGTCGCGCGACTGGATCGCTCGCGAGCACATCCGCGAAGCGCGCGGGCTCGGGTACGGGAGGGAGAAGGCCCTCGCGAAACAGCGCACCCAGTCGTTGCTCGGCCTCTACCGCGAGGACGCCAAGCGGAACTACGTGCCGCTGCCGACGCGGGTATTGCTCCCGCCGCCCCGCCTCCACGAGACAACGGGGGCGGAACAGCGACTCGCGGAGCAGCGTGCCAAGAGCTTCTTCTCCGCGTTGAGTCGGGCAAGCCCTGGCCGGCTTGAGGCGCTCTACCAGGAGCGACGTGGTGGCGAACAACTGTGGAGGCTCCTCCATCCCGAACCAGGCCGGCCGACGGCCGAGGAGCGGAAGAAGATCTTCGAGTCTCGTTCACGGATCGATCCCGCAATGCGCCCCGCGCCGACGACCGGACCCTACAAGCGTGGGAAGGTCACCCCAGTTGGAATGACCCGCGCACGCGCACTCCAGCTGGCCGTCGAAGCGGAGAAGCGCCGGGAAGCCGAGCAACTCGCTCGCCGCGCCAGCAGGGGTCGAAACGGTCCGGCGATGAGCTGACGCGATCCACATGGGTCTCAGCGCAGAAGTTATCCACAGTCCGACACCTGCCACCCCGCGGCCGGTGTCGCCGTCCCTACGTTCGAAGCAACGACGGACAGGACACCGAATGACTCGCTTCACCCGCATGATGCTCACCACCTTCGACGACACCGGGCTGCCATCCGAGAGAGCGGCCGAGTGGCAGTGGATCAATCTGGACCACGTCGAGCGAATCCACGAACACGTCCACGAGGAGCCCGTGCGCGAGAATCCGCATCGCCCTGACCGGCCTCGATACCTCGCGTTCCTCGTACTGACGTTCTGCAGCGGCGCACTCCTCGCGCTCCCGGCAGGCAGATACGACTCAGACGACGCCGCCCTCGACGGCTTGATCCACGTCCGGCAAACACAACTCGGCGCAGGCTGACGCGTTCGCCGCCTCGAGCGCGGCAGCTCAACCGGTCAATACGTCATGACGTATTGAAGGACGGCCGCCCATCACTCCATCCGCCCTTCCGACAAACCATACGAATGGACGTCAACACATGCCTCACAAAGAAGCCATCGGCTCCCGCAAGGGCGGTGTCGGCAAGACAACGGTCGTCCTCGGTCGAGCAGACGCCCTCGCCCAAGCGGGGCGAAAAGTCCTCGTCGTCGACCTCGACCCGCAGTCCGATGCGACAACCGTCCTCGGGAGACACGGTGAGTACACCGCCTTCGATGTCCTCTACGCGGGCGACGCAGGAACACTCGGCGCAGCAGCGGCACCGACCGATTGGAAGAACGTCGACCTCATCGCCGGGTCCCCGGATCTCGCGCGGATCGAGTCGGAGTCACTCCTGACGCCTGAGTTGCGGCTCAAAACGTCCGCCTGGGGAAGCGCGCAGCTCGACGCCTACGACGACATCCTGATCGACACGCCGCCAGCGCTCGGACGACTCACGCTCAATGCGCTGCTCTGGTCGGACAGCACCATCGTCGTCACCGACCCCACCGCCTTCGGCCTCACCGGCGTCGGACAGTACCTCGAGACGGTGGCGAAGGTTCGGGCACTACCCCACCTGAACCCCTCCCTGCGATTCGCCGGCATCGTCGTCAACCGAGTCACACCCCGACTGACCTCAGAGCACCGATACCGCCTGGAGGAGCTCGAGGCCACTTACGGCGGAGTCCTGCTCCGCCCGTTCCTGCCGGAACGCACGGCGATGCAGGATGCGGAGAGCCGCCGTCGGCCGCTCAGCTCGTTGACGACTCCCGGTGCACTGGTGCTGACCGAGCGATTCGCTGAACTCACTGAGGTGCTGCACGGAGTGGCAACATGAGCGCGGCCGACCGTCATCCCGCGCTCAGGAAAGCGCCGGCGGTCGACGACCTCACCGCACTGACCTCGCCGGCAGGTCGCTCAGGCGGCGTGGGCCCGTCCGATGACCTCGCATCCCGTCGGCCGGGACCGGGCCGACCACGCGGTCGCCGCCGGATGGAACCGTTCTCATCGAAGATCGAGATCTCCCTCCGGGACGACCTCGACCGCTACCTCGCGATCCACGACATCAGCATCGTCGACTTCCTCGACGAGGCGATTCGCGACCGCCTCAACCGCAATCCGTCATGACAGACGGAAAGACGCACAGACGGGCAGCCGGCTATCTCGCTGACTGTCCTGATCGACAGACAGACAGCGCATGCTGATCGCGTACCTCGATGAGTCCTACACGCGTGACTACTACTACATCGCTGCCGTGGTCATCGATGCGGAGCACGAGGACCGACTCCGAGAGGTGATCGTGCGCGCGGCGGGCATTGCCGAGGCGTTCGGTCTCCCCCGTGACGTCGAACTGCACGCACACGAGATGACCGCGGGCAAAGGCGCATGGTCACCTCTCCGTGGTCGCCATCGAGCGGTCGCGACCATCTACCGGCGAGCGCTCGAACTGCTCGTCGAGGTTCCCGTCGAAGTCTTCGTCCGGGGACTGGACGTGGCACGGCTGCACGCGCGGTACCGCTACCCCCGCCGACCGCACGAGGTCGTCCTGCAGCACATCCTCGAAGAACTCAGCGACCACGCTGTTGAGCGAGGCACATGGCTGACCGTCATCGCAGATGAACTGCCCGACCAGACCGCCCTGCACACACTCGTTCGCCGATTCCGCGACAGCGGAACGCCAGGCTATGCCTCGTCGATGCTCACAGGAATCGAGCTGCCCCTGAACTTCCGAGCGTCGCGCGGCACTCCTGGCATCCAGGCGGCAGACCTGGTCGCCTACCTGTACCACCGGTTGGACGGACACCCCGAAGGAGACGCACGCGCCCGCCGGTCCGCGGAGCGCTTGTGGGCCGCGATCGAGCCGGCAGTCGTCCACGTCTGGGTCTGGCGCCCCTAAGCACGAAAGCCCCGCGAGGCGGGGCATCCGGCGAACAACGTCCTGGTGACCAGCCCGTCGTCCCTTCAGGATACCCCAGGAGGGGGCACAACTATGTATCGATTTCGCAACTCTGCAGAACCGGAGAGACGTCGCTGGCCGGGTCGAGTAGAACTGTGGTGCTTGCCCTACTACCAAACGAACGCCCGTCGGGTAGCGTCCTCGATCAACCGGACCTTTGCTACTGGGAGAACAATGACGCGACCGCAGTTCAAGGACCTATATTTCGGCAAGAGTGACTCAAAAAACGAAATAGCTGGCGATAGGGATGACTTCATTCGGAGTTTTGTCGATCTGAACAGGATCACTGAAGATGTCATCAGTGGAAACAAGACTCTCGTCCTGGGCCCGAAAGGGACGGGAAAGTCTGCCCTGGCTTGGTTCCTTCAAGCATCACAACACGAAAACAACTACCTTTGCACTGTTCTCGAGGCAGCCGACTTGCCCCTGGCAGACATACCGAGGCTCGAAACTGGTCAACCTGCCGGTACTGACCGCACCGTTTCCACCTGGAAGTTCATCCTCCTCTGCAACTATCTAGCGCTATTGCTCAAGGATCAGAGTTGCGAGATCCCGAATCGGAGCGAAGTCGATCGCGTCACCAAGCTACTTAAACGCTATGGCTTGATTGGTGATATTACGGGGCGCGCGATCCTCGACATATCCAAGACGACCATCGAAATTCCCATTCCAAAGGTCGGATCGATTTACCGACGCGAGTCCCAGTCCAAGCTAAATATATACTCCCTGCTTCCCTATCTGGAGGACTGGGCGGCAAATGCACGATCGGGTAATCGGCACATCATGATGCTGGACGGTCTCGACTCAATTTTCTTGAACGATGAAAAGTACGATGAGAGTCTTGCTTCATTGGTTCAAGCCGCCTACTCCATAAACCAGCGTCTCGCCAGCATCGGGGCAACAGGCACGATTGTCCTGCTCCTCCGGCACGACGTCTTCAATCGCGTGTCACTCGTTTTGCCTGACTCGCAAAAGATGCGAGATGACTTCGCAGTCGAACTAGACTGGAGAGTTCTGTCTGGAGCAGCGGGCCGCAACGCGCCGCTTGTACGTCTCGTAAACGAGAAGGCAGCACGCGCACTCGAAGTCAACTCAGTAGACGTACTCAGCTACCTACCCAAGCGCATTCGCATTGGCGGCGGGCGCAACGGCACGGGTCCACGATTCATGGATCCGCTTCAGTATCTGTTGAGCTTCACCCGTCACACGCCTCGCGACCTACTTCGCCTCTTCGAGGAGATCAGGCTTGTCGAAGCGTCTGGGATCTTCGAAGCGGGACACAACGAACTACATGCCGATGTGGTGCGCGAGGGCGTACTCCAGTACTCGACCAAGTACTTCCCGGGCGCCATTCGCAATGAGTTCGCTGGATATCAGTATGGTGCCACTGAAGCACAACTCGCGCTGGATTCATTGAGAAGCATGCAGCGGCAGCGTTTTGATCGACAGATGTTCGTCACGCAGCTCCGAGAAGCGGGCGACGATCGACCCGAGGTCGCAGACAGACTCCTGCGGCTCCTATTCTTCGCGGGCGCAATCGGCAATGAGGTATTCATACCAGGTGGCAGTTACCTGCAGTTCTATCACCGTCGAGACGATTCTGGCGTGTACGTGAAAGGCAACTTCATCTTGCATAATGCGCTGTGTCACGCCTGGAACATTCCGTTCTCCACATGAATAACACGCCGCAGGCCCGGCCGCGGTGGGTCGACCCTTCGAGAAGCTGAGAGCGCCACGGGAAGCGACGTGAGTCATGCTCTACGAAGGAGAGGGTTGATATCCCGAAGTGCGGCACCGTGTTGCTCGACCTCGCGCTGAACGTTGAGCAAGTCCCAGGCGGCGGCACCGGTGATTGAGACTCCGCGAGCCCCTGAGCGACGCGTCGTCCCACCGACAAGCATGTAATGAGTCTGAAAGACTCCCGAGCCGATCCGCTCCTGGACATCGTGGAAGAACACGACGTTGGAGACCGGGCCAGTGCCGTCGTCGAGGGATACGAAGACGACGCGCTTACCCCCGCGCATCGGCGGCGTGTTCGTTGCTCGGCGGACGCCAGCGATGAGGACCTCTGTTCCTCCGGGTAGATCTACGAGGTCACGCGCCGGCGTGACGCCGAGTTGCCGGAAGAGCGGTTAGAACCGTTCCATCTGGTGGCGGTTCACGGCCAGGCGCATCTCCTGCAGCTCGAGGTCGGTCTGAGTGCGACCACGCAGCTCGAGCGAGGTGATCGTGCTGCGCTCGGGAACAGGCAGGTCGAGTTCGAAGGCAAGCTGTTCATCTGCGATGAGCTGGGCGCTCGTAGTGACTCCCGCGAGGTGGGCGAGAAGTTCGTGGCGTCGTCTAGGAATGTAGTCGATGAACGCGTCGAGAGCACCCACACGAGCCAGCGCCTCGAAGGTGCGGCGGCGCGGCCGGACCCGGTCACGGAAGTCCTGAAGCGATGAGAACGGCTGATGCCTCGCGATGCGGGCTCGTTCTTTCTCGGTACTTCCCTTCATCTCGACCAGCGACATCCGCACGCCCAGCCGGCTGTCGGGCGCGATCTCGACGACGTACTCCAGTCCCGAGCGCTGCACGTCGATCGGGAGCACCGGCACGTCGAGGTGGCGGGCTTCAGCGAGGATCAGGTCCTTCGGCCACATGCCCGGGTCGTGGGTGAGTAGCCCGGCCATGAACTCGGCCGGGTGATGCCGTTTCAACCAGGCCGACTGGAACGTCGGCAAAGCAAAGGCTGCCCCGTGCGCCTTCGCGAACCCGAAGGACCCGAAGCCAGCAAGGATGGTCCAGGCTTTGTCGATCACGGCTGGCCGGAATCCGCGCGCCATAGCGCGGTCGCGCACGAAGGTTTCGATTCCGGCGAGGCGCCCGCGGTCCGCGAGCTGTCGGCGGATGACGTCGGCGGGACCGAGCCCACAGCCGGTGAGTTCGTCGATGATCCGCATGACCTGCTCGTGGAAGACGACCACGCCGCGCGTCTCTCGGAGAATGGGCCGAAGTCTCGGGTCGATGTAGTCAGGCATCGTCTCGCCGTGCCGCACCTGAAGGTACTGCAGCGGCATGTCGTTCTGCATCGGCCCCGGGCGGAACAGTGAGATTTCCACCGTGAGGTCGTTGAAGACCTCTGGTTGCAGCTTGCCGACCAGTTCCATCTGCCCGGGCGACTCGAGCTGGAAGACACCGAGCGTGCGCGTGGAACGTAGCAGTTCATACGTGGGTTCATCGTCGAGCGGCAGGGCATCGAGTTCGATGGTCTCGCCGGTCAAGCGTTCGTGCTCGCTGACGGCGTGCGCCATCGCCGATTGCATCCGCACGCCGAGGATGTCGAGCTTGATGAGGCCCATGTTGTCCATGTCGTGCTTGTCGTACTGCGACATCGGAAGGCCCATGCCCGACAGCTGCGTCGGCGTGCGGTTCAGCAGGGACGTATCGGACAGAATCACGCCGCAGGGGTGGACGCTGATGTGACGCGGCAGGCGATCGAGACGCTCGGTGACGTCCACGAGCAGGTCGAGTTCGCGGGACTCGCGCACGGCGTCGGCGAGGTCGGCCAGCTCTGGCTTGTCGCGAAGGGCGTCGCGGAACTCGCGGGCGTTGAACCGCCACATCTGCTTCGCGATCATGTCGATCATCGACTCGTCCATGCCGAGCGCGAGGCCGGCGTCGCGGACTGCTCCCCGCGAGCGGTAGGCGTTCGTCATCGACATGAGCGTCACGCGGTCTGAGCCGAAGCGGGCGAACACCTCGCGATAGACGTCGTGACGGCGGGCGGACTCGACGTCGAGGTCGATGTCGGGCAGGTTGGTGCGTTCCGGCGAGAGGAAGCGTTCGAAGATGAGCCCGTTGCTGATTGGCTCGACCGACGACGTGTGGAGGGCGTAGTTGAGGACGGACCCGACGCCCGAGCCACGCGCTTGAATGCGGATCCCCATCTCGCGGATGATGTCGGCGACCTTGGCGACCGTCAGGAAGTAGGACGGCATGCCGAGCTGCTCAACGATCCGCATCTCGTGTTCGAGAGCCCGGTGCGCGTCTTCCAATGGAGGCATCCCCGTCCGCGCGTACCGTTCATCGACGCCGGCACGTGCCCGCTCCCAGAGCGCGCGGTGCGGGTCGCCTCTGATGCCGATCACCGACGCTTCCGGCATGCGCAGCTGCTTCCAGCCGACATCGGACACCGGGTCGAGGGAGCATCGTTCCGCGAGGCGCTCGGTCTCTGTCAGTAGTCGTTGCACCGCCCCGTCATCGTGTGTGCCGGCGCCGACGATCATCCTAGCGATCTGACGCATCTGCTTTGCGGGCTTCAACCAGGCCTGTCCGTTCACCTGCAGCTCGTTCAGGTCGTCGAGCTCTGCCAGCGGACGCAAGAATCTCGCGGCGTCCGCCAAGTCTGCGGTGGCGGCCTCGTCCGGAAGCCCGTATCGAACGGCGTTGGTGAGCACCGCAGGGATGCCGGCGGACTCCGCGAGGCTGAGCATCCGAGTTGCGGCCGCGACGTTGCCCCGAACCCCTTGGTCGGTGAGATGACAGACGACCTCGATCACGAGATGACGCGCTGGTAGCCGTTCCCGCCACCGATCGAGAGCCGCACCGGCGCTGGCATGATCCCGTCGCTCGATTGCCTGCCCGACATCGGACTCAGGCCCGAGCATCACCGTCAGTGCGGGATCGTCGGCGAGGATCACGGCGAGTTCATCGCGAAGGATCGCCGGTCTCTCGCGGCGACCATGCGCCGCGCTGACCGCCCGGCACAGTTGAGCGAACCCAGCTCCGCGGTTCTGACCATGCGCGAGCAGGACGACCCGGCCGATCGGCTCCTGATGTTCGTCGAGGACAGCGAGGTCGGTCCCCAGCCCCGGTGAGATGCCCGCAGCCAGGCACGCTCCGACGTGCTTCGGTCCTCCGTAGAGCCCGTCGCGGTCGGTCAGGGCGAGGAACGACGCTCCATCTTCCGCTGCGAGGCCGGCCAGGGCGGCGCTCGACGTGACACCGTAGTGCGCGGAGAGGTGGGAGGCGACGTGGAGGTGGGAGAAGCTCACGTCCAGGCGACCGCGAGCGTCCATCTGCCGGTGGTGTCGCGGCGGAGGTCGTAGCGGGTGGGCTCCTCGTCGCCTCGCGCCGCGTCGACCCGCCACGTCTCGATATCGATGCGGGCTGGCGACGAGTCGCCTGTCCACCAGGCTTGGCGGGAGAACAGCGCTTGCGGCTGGCCGATGACCCGGTGTTCGAATCGTTTCCACACGAACGCCAGCGGATCGCCGTCCGCCGCGAGATCAACATCCACTGCTTCGTCAACGATCGTCGCCATGTCGCACCTCCGAGATTCGAACACGTGTTCGATTAAGCGAGTGTACGTGATGGTAACGACAGTGGCACGACTGGGACTCGACAGCCGCTGCGTGCGGCGGCGTCGGCGGCCGTTCTGGGACGCCAATGATTCCGTTCATTCCCGCTCCAGCGCTTGCCCACGGCGGATTGAATCGGCTTATCACGTGTCGAACGGGATAGCCGCCTGATCAATTGAATTGACAAGCGACTGGAATACCACTATTTACCGCCCCGCGCAGGCAAGAGAAACACCAGCAAGGAGGACGCCCGCCCCTCGGCGCCCCGATAGCCTGCGCGTCCGCCGAATCGACGCCTCCCCCATTCAGGGGCGGACAGGGCTGGGTGGAAGACGATACGTTGATAGTCAATAGCTCACTACCAACAGGGATCACCGCCTTTGCCATAAAGGAGCATACGTGACCCTAATGCGAAATGAGGATGCAATGAAAACCAAGCTTTCGTTTTCGATCATCGCGGCTGCTGCGACTATCGCACTCACGATTCCAACCTCTGCACATGCAGTGACAACTCCCCCACCCTCACCGACCGACGATGCATCTACGATGATTGTCGAGAAGGTGCAGATCATGCCTGAGACTGACGCAGAAAGTAAGTCATCCTCCAGCGCTCAGGCTATTTGCGAAGCTTACGGTATCGTCGACTACCCACACATTTCTACAAGCAATCCGTCAAGTGCTCGAGCGACGCAAGCGCACGGTGGCTGGAATCAAGGCAACTGCAGTGCGACACACGCGGACGTGACCACTCAACTTGATCGAATGAATCCGATCGGTCTCTATCAAGCTGTAGGCACACAGGGTCGCGCAGTCCTCCCCTCGCAGGCAGATATGGGTCTCCCCAGCTCCAATCGAGTGACAGCGCGGTACGAGTGCAATGGGACCGCAGCCGCATCATTCCGGGCCTGGACGAGTTTCGATATGGTCGGAATCGCCGACACGCACACTCCGACCTACTCGCCCGGTACAGACATCACTTGCGGCTAGCGGCTTAACTGATAGAAATCGCTAGTATGAATAGTGGAATGACAAGCCGAGGTCAGCATGAAGTTCAAGTCTCATCTCATCGTTTCTGCGCTCGCATCGGCAGCATTGTTGAGTGCTTGCTCTTCGCCACAGACTTCTCCGGAAGAGCCAGTCGAGACAACGGTCAGCTTTGTGAAGAGCTATGACCATTGGGCCCAGAGTGGGTACGCCGATCCGATCCCGGATGCTCTGCTCGACCTTGCGTCCACGGAGATGCGCGACGTCTTGGAAGAGGATCAAGACTGGTATCTGACGGGCCAGGTTCAACAACACGGCGACGTCGAGATCACAGGGACTGAATTGATCGAATCGAACAATGATCACGCCGTCGTCCGCGTCACCCTGGATGCATCCAACGTGTCGGTAACCGCCGAAGGTCAGGAGACGTGGGTGGACTACTCCAAACCCATCGTTTCAGAATTCACTTTGGAAAAGAGCAAAGCCTGGCGAGTAGTATCCGCTGCGAGCGCCAAGTAGCGCGGCGCGATGTAAACGGTCGCAAGAGTGATCAGCTAGGCGGACAGTTGCGAGCTTATTGACGATTCCTGGATGCCACAAATTCCGGAAAATCGACCGGCCCTATCCCGCCGGGGGCATAGAAGTGGTGGACAAAAGCGGCGACTTTTGCCCGCAGCTCTTCCGTCGAGAACTCAGTGGATGGAGAAGTCGACCCAATGGTGAATCCGTAAGGAGGTTCACTGGGCCCGTTGATCCATGAGAAGTCATACACTCGACGTCCGCCTGGTCCCAGGCGCACCTCTACAGAGAAGCGGTCGCCCTCAACGTCAATCAACATTGACGACCATGGTACGCCCTATCTGCGAGCGAACAACCCCGGCACGACGAAGTTCGCGTTCGACTGTACTGCACGCTCGGCGTTACCGAAGGAGTTCGCCCGTGTCAGCAGCCAAGCGACGCCCGTACACCGTTCGGCTGCCCGGAGTGGGCGGCCGGGCTGACCATTCTGGGCGAGCGAAACCGTTAGACGATTGATGTCCGTAGCGATCTGCACAACGAGCTCGCGTCATTCAGAGTGCCGGTTGAGCAGCGTCTGCCTCTCGTGCGGTGCGGGTCAAGTCGACGCGAGCCGCGGCCTGTGTCCGATTGACTGTCGGTTCTCCGGGATCAAGCGCTAGCAACTCGGCAATCTGCTCACGGAGGTCGAAGACTCTCGCCGGGAGCACCAGGGTGTTCTGGAGCCTTCCACGAGTGAGCCCGACGTAGATGGCCGCACCGTTCACTGCGCCGGAGGTGTAGCTGACGTCCGCTGTGTCGCCCTGGGCACCATGGGTGGTGGATGCGTAGGCCAGGTGTACGTACTCAGCGATGTAGCTCGCTGGTACGTTCCGGACGCGGCTTGAGTCCGAAACGGATTCGAGGGAGGCGTGCCCACCGGTGATGCTGCGGACTCGCCAGAGCTGACGGTTGCTCACGCCCAGGTTCTTCTCGTTGGCTCGGCTCTGGACGAGGTCCCCCTCATAGATGGGTTGCGAGTCCTGCGCGAAGAGCACGGAACGTGGCTGCAGCTCGCCTCGCGAGAGTCGGAGTCGCTGGATCGTGTCATTGATGCGCTGCGCCTCCTCGTTCGTCGCCGTCACCAACGCAACACGCAGCCCTGCTGCAGTGTCTGCGAGATACCGTTCAGCGAGGTAGGCCGTCGGATCCTGACCAGGCTCCAACTCGACGACATGGCCGCCGGCGATAAGACGATCGGCCACGGCAAGCCGATCATCTTCGCTCCGTGCATCGCGCAGCGCGACCGTGAGCTGCGCGTAATCGCGGTCGATCGCTCCGTCCGGTTTGCGGAAGCGGTGCACGTCCTCGAGATCGACGCGTGCTGTCGTGGCCTCGGTCGCCAACAGCATCGCGCCAGAGTGTCCAACTGGGCGCAACTGCATCGGGTCGCCGACGAAGGCCAGGTCGATGCCGGTTTGCTCTGCGGTGATGCAGAGCGCGCGTGCGGCCTCGAGGTCGAGCATGCCGGCCTCGTCGACGATGACGCGGTCGTTGCGGCGGAGTCGGTGGCGGCGAGCGATCGGGTTCGTTGGACGTTCCCACGTCCAGACATCGCGGCCGGCGTCATCCGTATACCAAGTCCAGCCGTGGGCTCGGAGCAGCTCATGCACGCTCGTTGCATCTGCGCCGGTCTCGGCACCAGCCACCTGCGCGGCCTTCCGCGTCGGCGCAAGCAGGAGCGGGCGACGGCCGTTGCGGCGGAGTAGGTCGCAAGCGACGCGCAGCATGGTCGTCTTGCCTGTTCCGGCGGGGCCGGTCACGGTGACGAGCCGATCGCTGCCAGCCAGCACTGCGGCGGCGGCTCGTTGACCCTCATCGAGCGAGCGACCTGTCGGGAGGGACGCGCGCTCGGCGCGGGAGACCGCCTCTTCGGTCAGAGACCGTCCGGGGGGCGCGAGTTCGGCCATGCGGCGCTCAACTTCCCGTTTGAGTGTCGCGGTGTGATTCGAGAGGTAGCCCTTCACCTGTGGCGGCACTTCTTCTGCGCCGAGCAGGTCCGTGCAGCCCGCGTCGACGGCGCGCTGAATCACCAGCTCGATCAGTGGCTCGAGCTGGGATCGTTCAACGACAACGTCCGTTGTGGCGAGTGCCCGGAGCACCCCGGCGCGGACATCGAATCGGCTGAATCGTCCTCCACTCGGCGTCGAGCGTTGGTCAGCATCGGCGACCGCCCGTCTCGCGAGCAGATCGACATCGAGATCATCGAGGCGGCTCACCAACGGCGCGAGGTGGGCCCGCTTCTCAGCGAGCCTCGGATCGAGTTCGATGATCTCCTCTCGCACCAGATTCAGCCAGTCGGCTTCGTTGATCGCGACAGGCTTTGCCGGGCGCTCGTGTGCGTAGGCCCACTGGTCGATGGCGGTCAGGTCCTGCGGCGTTGGTTCAGCGCCGGGGTGTTCGAGCCGCCACTCATCCAGCCGGTTGGCGCGGTTCCGCTCGATCTGACGCGACCGCTTCGACAACGGCCGCACGATGTGAGCGAGCTGCTCGATCTCGCCGTCATCGCCGATACTGAAACCCCTCCTGGCGAGGGCGGCGATCCATTCCGGGTCCGTCCTCGCGGCGAGGTCGCCCTCCGCGTTGATGACGGTCTGGAAACGCAGGGCCACTCGGGAGTCGATGTTGCTCCAACGCCCGTCCTCTCCGAGCACCTTGATGTTGAGCCACAGGTGCCGGTGCTGGTGGGGATCAAGTGCGCGCGAGCGAGCATGGCGGAGCTCCACGATCTCGATGCGCGTCAGCGGCATACGGCGGTGGCCGGCTTTCCCACGACGGGCATTGAGCTCACGCTGCCAGGCCAGAATGATGCGTTCGCGGAGGCGATCCTGAAGTGCGTCGTAGGCTGCCGCGACCTCCGGATCGAGGATCGACGCGATGGAGAACGATTTCGACGCGTTGATGGTCGCATCCAAGAGGAGATCTGCTCGAGGGGACGGATTCCGGACGCCACGCATGGCTTCGGTGTCGGGATCGCGGCCGGCGACCCAGGCTGCGAGCTTCTGTCGGTCGAGCTGATCGGCGGTGATCTGTTCGTTCTCGACGATGAAGCGGGTGACAGTCTCAGGTGCATAGCCGAGCGCGCGGGCAATGCCTGCGGGGGTGCCGACAGTTGCATCACAGGAACCACCGAGCGCATAGTCGACGGCCTGCCGGAGCCCCTGCGAGGCCAGGCCTCGCTTCCATCTGACCATCCCACCGCGCAAGAGCGTCTCCTTGGCAAAAGGCGGTAGTTCCGCCTCGCTAGCTCTTGTGGCTGGTCGACAACCCGAGCGGACTTGGCCATCCCGGTGCCTGCGTGCATCCCTGACTCGACACCCCAGTCCATGTGCCGGGGCGGGGGCATGTGCCCTCGCCCCTCCGTCATTGACGGCCCGTCATCGATGCCCATCGCTGGTCGCCTGGTGCCAACCCTCTGAGCTATGGCGGCCGTTCGAGGGCAAGGCGAGCGGAGCGAGGCGCGGCAGCCCGAATGCGGGACTGGGGTGTGCTCGCGCGCCGCCAGCCTCGAAGGCGTTGGGGGGATGAGCCGACGCCGAACAGCGGCTGGAGTCTTCAAGACGCGTCCGCCTGATTGTCGGGCCCTCCACAAGAGCAGGAGGTGACGCACGAGCGTTCACCTCAACTCGCGCAAGCGACGGAAGGACAACATGGCACTGCCCCTCTCCCTGCAGCTCGCGGCGACCGCGTTGAGTGCGACCGCGCTCGGTACGACCGGTCCGGCGATCGCCCTCGACGCGCCAGCACTCGCTGCCGTTACGGCCTCGGGTTCCGCAAGCCCGTCGGTAGCGGAAGTGGGCGACTGCGTCGGCTTCGCACTCGACGTCACTGGGACCCAGGACGGCATCGCGATCGAACCGATCACAGCAGCGCTCACCGGACCCTACGACGGCTGGCCCCCGGTCGGCTCGGTCGCCGACGCTGCGACGGTCGGCTCATTTTCTGCGACCTGGACGGGCTCCGAGTGGAGCTACGACGACGACTGCGTGAGCGTCTCGGCCGCCGGTGGGTACGCCTGGACGCTCGACAACCCGAACGATCCGGAGGGTCTCGACTTGATCATCCACGAGTCGTCCATCGTCGATGTCACCGAACCGGCCGTTGTCGACCCGGAGGACGGCGACGGGACCGAGCCACCCGTCGAGGACGAGGGCGGCGGGACCGTCATTGATGTCGTTGCAGACCGCTCTGGCGGGACCGTTGGGACCAAACGTCCGCAGCTCGCCCTCACCGGCGCGAACGAAGAACTCCTCATCGCCGGCGCTGCGGGAGGCCCTCTCGCGATCGCGGCGGGGGTGACCCTCGCCGTGCGGAGCCGACGAAGCCGCGCTCGGGTGGAGGAGGCCGCATGAGCCGCCGCATCCTGAGCGCGGCCGGCGCATCGATTCTGCTTGCCACCACGCTGAGCTTGCCTGCCCTTTCGGCGAGCGCTTCGGTTCCCGCCGCGGAGGACACGTCGGCCGCTGCGGACAGCACCACTCCATCCCCTCGAGCCACCACCGCCTATGGCTGGGGCCAGCTCGTGAACTACGTCACCCCGGACGGCTCTCTTGCGTACTGCATCGACGTCCAAGCCGACTGGCCATCAGGTGCGACCGGCGGCGGAACGCTCGTCGGCGGGATCGGAGCAACAGCCGGGACGCGCGACGTCGGCGGCACGGAACTCGCAATGCTCAACGCGGGCCTCTCCCAGTTCGGGCAGACCACGGACAACGACACCGCAGCAGCCGTCGCCGCGTTCGTCTACGCCTTCACCTCGCAGAACCACCCCGGCTACGACGGCGCCATCCACTACATCAGCCAGAAAGCCGACGGCCACGACGCCACCGTGACCGCAGCGTTCAACAGCATCTGGGCATGGGTCGGCGAGAACTGGGCTGCCGCAGCCGGCTCGAACACGGCGACCACAGCCATCACGATGACCGACAGCACCACCGGATACATCGACGTAACCGTCGACCCCGCCGCCGCTGCCGGCACGCTCACCCTCACCGGCGCGCACCAGACCAGCACCGGCGCGACCTCGGTGGCTGTCGGCAATGGATCCCGCATCGACATCACCGGCGATCCCGCCGACGGCATTGCGGACTACGACATCCGCGCCGACGGTTCCTGGAGCACGCCCGGCGGCTACGCCTCCGAGGCCTGGATGTACGAGACGCCCGGCCAACAGCGCCTCGCCCGCGGCAGCGAGAACCGCTCCCCTATCCCGTTCACCTCTGCTGCCAGCATCACCGCCTCGACGATCTTCCAGCCGATCGTGACGAGCGAGATGCAGCAGACCCTCGTCCCCGTCGGCGGCACCATCGTCGATCACGCCACCTGCGACCTCTCCCCCGACAGCACCAGCACCACCTGGCGGCGCAACCGGGACGGCGAAGGCGTCGACGTCATCTGGGACGTCGCAATCTACGCCAAGCTCCCCGGCGAAGACAGCCTCCCCGAGGTCCCAGAGGGCCGCCCCGCGCTCGGCACGGCCACCGCCACCTGCGACGAGGTCGGCGACGTCATGGAAGCCAGCTTCCCCCGCCCCGACGAGGCCGACGGCCCAATCACCGCAGTGTGGTCACTCGACCTCGAGAAGCAGTCCGACACGGCCAAGTCCGTCCTGCAGGGACCGTGGCACGACGCGTTCGGGCTGCCCGACGAGACCACGGTCATCCCCCGTGTCACGACGAAGGCTGTGCCGGAGGTGATGGAGGGAGAGCAGTACGGCGACACCGCCCACCACGAAGATGTCGCCCTCTACCCCGACACCGCCGTGCAGACCTTCACCGCCTATCGGATCACCGACGGCCAGGCCCTCTGCGATGCCACGACTGAATATTCGCCGGAGTCGGCGCCGATCCTGGTCAGCGGGCGCACGGATGTTCCCGGGCCGACCTTCACCGCCACCCGCGACATGGGCAACGGGGTCAACTGGATCGAACGCACCTACGCCGACGACACGAAGCAGATGCTCCTCAGCGAAGGTGTCTGTGGGCAGGAAGGTGAGCAGACACGCTTCATCGACCGCCCCGGACAGAAGCTCGCAAGCACCGGCTTCGACGGCGCCACCCTCGCCGCAAGCGCTGCCGCCACGATGCTCCTCGGGGCCTCGCCCTTCGTCGTTCGCGGTGTCATGCGGCGTCGAGCAAGCCTGACTGACTCCGCCAAGGGGCTCGCAGGATGAGCGAAGAACAGACAGGCCCCTCGTCGGACCTGAGCCAGGACCAGAACGAATGGGTGGCGATGTATCGCCACGGGTTACGATTCCGCAAGCCACAGCCGGACTATGACGACGTGCGCGACGACTACGAGGACATTCACGGCGACGACCCTCGGATGGAGGAGGAAATTCAACTCAGGATCGTTGAGACTCAGATGGACCTGCTCCTCCGTTTCACCGGGGCATCGGACTACGACATCCACCCAGACCCTGACTCCTGGCTAGAGACGTACTATGCCTTGGCAGGCAAGTGGCTCGGTCGAGATGCAGGGATCGACGAACAGCTCGAGAGCGTCGACCGAGTCCTTTCGCAGACCGGCGGGCCACTTTGGCGCCCGGACCTGTACCTCCCGTTGGACCAGGTTCACCAAGCTGCGGTAGATGCCGTGCCTGCGAGCCCACAAACCGCGCCGTCGACCTCCGCTTCTAGCTGGCGAGAGCCTCCCCGTCTTATCGACTGGACTCCGGACGAGGACCCAGCCGCGGGCTACCTCCGGGAGCTCCACACCAATCGCCAACAAGCACGGGAGTTGGGTCTGCCCGAGCGTTCCGAAAACGCGCAGCCGCAGAATTCGAGGGGACCGCTAACCATGTTGGCTCGGAAGCTCTCAAGCAGAGTCCTCCGACCGCGCTCAGACGATACCCACCGCGACGCTCACCCGCCGCATCAGTCCGTGTTCGGGGGCAGTCTGGAGCTCTAGCGATCCATTCCCCGCAAAGACCAGAATGGACGCTCCTCAGGATCCGACCCGCCGTCCACGACAAGCGGCGCTTCCGCGCATCGTCTCGGGTGACGACCGAACACGGCAGTTAAGAATCTCCGTTATTTCACGAAGCCTTTTCGAATGGTCCGCGCCTCAAGCGTTCACGGCCATGGCGCTGTCGTCACGTCGACGTCATGGACACCTCGTTTGCGCACACTGGTTGGGTGCGCGTTGCCGAGCTGCCTGGTGCCCTGGGAGGAACGTGGTCGAGTGCTAGAGCGCCGCCCAGCAGTACATGTGTTCGCCACGATCGCGTGCCGTTCGGGCAAGCGCCGCCCACTCTTGGAGCATTGACTGCAGCTCCACCGCGTCACCATTACCCCAAAACTCTTCAGTCTCCGACCACGGGGTGGCCACCTCAACGAGGCGGTCGTCACTCGAGGTGGCAAGTGCTTCGGTGAAGGTATCGGGCATGGCAATGACCCAAGCGGAATCATGGTCCGGCGAGGAGACGAGTCGCGACCACGAAGGATCATCGGTGATCGATTCATACGTCGCGCCAGAGAGCAGCGCCAGCAACGTGCCGGCCTCCACCGTCGCGCCGACCGCCTCAACAACCGGAGAGCGCACCCCGACAGGACCGTCGTCAACGACAGCGGCCGCAGCCGCGTCATCCGGCGCGATGAAGTAGGTGTTGAACATGCCCATGACCTCATTCTTGCAGTATCCCGGGTTGCTTTCCTCGAGAGTTCTCCAGCTGTCGCCCTGACGTCACGTCGATGTCATCGACACTTTGCTTGCGCACACCTGCTGGTCGGTGTTGTGGAGCTACCTGGTGCTCGACGGGGCGGGGGTGGGCGATTCGGTGGCAGCGCAGGATTCAATCAGCGGCGGAAGGGCCTCACTGAACGAGGTGACTGCGGTCTCGAGGGCGGCTCGAGATTGATCGGTCAGCCCAGAGTCCGAGATGCCTTGTGCAGCATCGGAAATCCCATCGACCAGAACCTGGATCTTGGCGGTCACGTCCTGTTCTCCGCCGATGTCGTTCGTCGCGGCGCGAAAGAGCTCGCCGGCTGCCGAGAGCTGTGCTGCACCGACGGCGGGGTCGGTTTCCAGGGTTGTCAGATTTTCGGACACGTTCGTGGCGTAGGACGTCGCCACCTGGGCCAGCTCCGCGCAATCCTCTCCCGCAACGACGCTCGGGGCTGCGCACCCGGCCACGAGAGCGAGCACAAGGCCGCCGAGGCCGAGCGCGCCGAGGACGCGATGTGGGCGCTTCACAGGGCAATCCCCCGCCGGCGAAGCTCCGTGATGATCTGCACCTCATGCTCGAAGTGCCGTGATCGCTTGTTGGCCGAGAGAATCGTGTCCTTCCAACCTCGCTTCACCACATCCTGGAGCGCAATCTCCAACGTGGACTCGCCGAAATCGATGTCGTCCCAGACCCCGGCTACCGCACGCTCCCGCGTCACGACGGCTTGGAAGGTCGGATCGATCCGAATCCGGTGAGCGCTGTACCCCCGGATCGACAGATCCCCCTCCACCCCTCTGATGTCCAGGCCAATATCGTCACCTTGGTCAGCTTCCCTGACTCGACGTTCGTACATCGCGAGCTCCTCCGGGGTTCTCGCGGTCACAAACGTCTGAATCGTCAGATCACCGATGACCCCGGACAGCGTGACGTTGTGAAACTCACACCCGCTGATGAACAGGGAACCTTGGTCGCCCGTCAACCCACCCACCGTCACATTCCGCAGCAACGCACCCGATAGCGAGCAGCTTTTCACGCGCAGCGACGCCACCGACACATCCTCGATCACCGGACGCGCATCGAAATCCTCAGCAAGACGCGTGCGGCAGTCGTCTAGGAGAAGATCACCGAAGGTGACTCCCCCGAGAGACTGCCCCTCTCGGAGGACGGCACCTCGAATTTTCTGTCGCATATTCACTTCCCGTAGAACCACATGTTGTACTTGGCGATCCGACTTGGGTCGACGTAGGACCGCTTCAAGTGACGCGCGAGCGTGGAGAGGTTGCTCGTCGTCAGCTCGTAGAACAGGCCCGAGCTGCGACTGATGAAGTCAGGGGCGTTCGGTCTGCCACGATGCTTGAACAGTTGATCGATCAGAGGGTTTTCTGCGAGTCGCCGTTCCATCGCTTTGCCTTTGGTCATTCTCTCAATTCGCCGGTACGTTCTGGACTGCCGCCTGGATGGCCGATGGCGACGCCGGCCTGAACCAACCCAGTCGATTCTTGGACGAGGGAAAACCCCCGAATCATCACTGATCCCTCGACACTTTACTTGAGGTAAGGGTACCCTCACAAAACAGCACAGGTGGCGCTACTGATCGGAGGATGAATGTCGAACCTGAGACGTACCATCGGTATCGCTGAGGTCGGGGCGCTGTGCGCTTCAGCGCTTCTGGGAGGATCATCTGCAGCCTTTGCCGAGGACCAGCTGCCGTACTCTGATGTGCTCGCTGCAGTGGAGGCCGTCGTGCCGGAGACGCTGGATGCGGCAGCGCCGGCAAGCAGCACTGACGCCGACGCTGCGCAGTACTCGGCAGAGGGAACCACGGTCACGGTTCCTTGGGATGCAAGTCGTGCAGCCACCCTCAACTCCGCAAGCCAGGAGCTCACCGTTTCCCTGCCGTTCGCCCAGCAGGCCAGTGACGGGGTGTTGTTGCATGACGGTGTGACGGCGTTCGACAACGGCAACGCGTCGACGACCGTCCCGGTGGTCCGCGAGGACGGCAGCCTTCAGATCATCACCGTGATCGACGGTGCTCAGGCGCCAACGCGCTATGACTACGACTTCTCCGTTCCAGAGGGCGGAGCACTGACGATCCGGGAAGACGGCGTTGTGATTATCACCGACGCCAGCGGCGGGTTCTCCGGTGGCGTCGCGCCAGCGTGGGCGAAGGATGCTACCGGTGCACCCGTCTCGACCTGGTATGAAGTCTCTGGCAACACCCTGACCCAGGTCATCGACCACAGCGCGGAGACCGCGTACCCCGTCGTCGCTGACCCATGGGCTGGCATTACTCTGTTCCAGAACTTCAAGCGAGACAGCTACAAGGGCGACTACCGTTACAGTGCCTGGGTGACCCCGCTCGGAGCGGTCGTGCTCAGTGGCGGCGGTGGCGTTGGCGGATACATCTCTGGTCAAGCCGTCTTCAACGGCGCAGGCTGGGATGAGTGGAAGTCTAGGTTCGGTGCGACCGCGATGACGAACAAGGCCACACTCAAGCACCAGTACAACTGCCACGTCGCCGCCAGCGTCTACGGCCTCCCCTTCACCCAGGACTACAACCTGGAACGCTTCCGCACCAACCGGTCCAACTGGCCCGCCGGTGTCGTCACCCACCGATGCAACTGGTAGCCATCACCCAGGAGTCATGCCCGTGAAGAAAGTCATCATCGCTTCAGCCATCCTGGCCACCGTCGGGGCGATCACCGTCATCGTGTTCTTCATCATTTCGGGACTGCAGTATCGCGCTCAGGAGGACCAGGGGCTGGAACCTGGCTACACCCCGGCCCCCATCGTGCTCGGCATCGACATCGGACTCTGGGCATTGGGTATCGGCCTGACAGTGTTCGTCGTCGCGGGGACACTCACCCTAGCCAGACGACGAACACGCCCAAGCACCACACCATCACCATCCGAGGATTGACCTCGCCAAGCACGTCACACAACCACAGCCGCGCCCCGAACCAACACAGCCGGGGCGCAGCTGCGACACCACCACACGGGTGACCGCGAGGGGACGACGCAGTCGGAGTCCGTCAGCTCCAAGCGCACAACGCATGGCTCGACGTGACCATGCAGCTCGGGCTGGTCGGTGCAATCGTCTTCCTGGTCCTCATCGTCCAGACCACTCACGGGACACTGTCGCTCCTCCCCAACCGATTGACCAGGTCAACACTCAGCACCTTCTTCGCGGCCGCCGCGCCGTTCTCGCTGCTCCTGCTCCTGGTGCTGCAGAGCTTGACTGAGAGCCGCCCGCTCATCGAGTCGGGATGGGTGCTCTTGGCGATCCTCGCCGTCAAGCCACGCATGTTCGACAATCCGCTGCCGGGTGGGCGTGCCGATGCGGAGACGGCACGCCCACGCGCAATCAGCAGGCTGCGTAGCCGTTTGGCACGTACCAGTTGGTGACGTTGTTGATGATGGCCGCGCCAGGCTGGATCGTCCGACATGCCGTCGTGGAGCCACTCTGCAAGCCGGCGATCCTGAATTTGCCTTTGATGGGGTAGCTGCACTTGTTGCGCAGCGTCTGCGTGTAGGTGGGATTCGGTAGTCGCAAATACTGCAACAATTTAGCTGAAAATATACCTTATGTAAGTAGGCCTGTTTGCGTGACCCGCCGTTCGGTGTGCTATTTCCGCCACGTGGCGGGTGTTCATTCCGCTGATCGTCCAAGAGGCTTTCAGCAGTGGCGTCGAGGAGCGTCACAACATCGCAGAGCTCAGCGGCGCTTCACTGAAGCCTGATTCCGTTCGGCCGGGGGTCGCGGATGCAGACCTTCGAGTGCGACCGTGACCACACTATCGAGGGGAAAGACTTGCGCATCACCATGAAACTCGTTGCTACCGTTGGAGCCGCGCTTCTGGCGGCGGGATTGGCTGTTCCTGCTCATGCCGCAGAATCCGAGCCTGACCTGCTGGCTGCCATCGCTGCGGCAGCCCCGGAGGTATTGACCGGCGTCGCGGACGCTTCGGTTGACCTTTCTGATAGGTCAGCAGTCGAAGCAAGCACCTCCGAAGCCTCCGCGATCCTTCCAACTAAGGCGGCCGACGGAGTGACACTGACCGATTCTGGAGGCACCGAGATCACTGTGGGTTTGCCGAACGCCACGAATGCGGAGAATGCCATCGCCGAGGCAGATGGGATCGTGTCTTACGACAACAACGACGGCTCGACAACCGTCCCCGTGCTGAAAGAGGATGCCTCGGTGCAGATCACTACCGTGATTGACGGTGCCCACGCGCCGACCCGCTACGCCTACCCGCTGCAGGTACCCGCGGACGCGACGGTTACCCTGGACCCGGCGAGCGGCGCTGTCGTGATCGTCGACGCAGAAGGCAAATTCCTCGCTGGAGTGGCGTCAGCTTGGGCAAAGGACGCGAACGGCACCGACATCGCTACGCATTACGAGCTCGACGGGACCACCCTCACCCAGGTGGTTGAACACGCAGAAGGTAGCGCATACCCGATTGTCGCCGATCCGTGGCTCGGCATCGCCCTGGTCGACCGCACGAAATGGTCTGGTAAAACGCTGCAGGTCTATCCGTCATCCTGGGCACGAGTGAACCCGTGGGCTAGCGCCGGTGTGGCCGCACGGTGGGCGGGGTGGGACGAAGTCCTCAACAAGACACCGGGGAGCCGGGAGAACACCCCGTCTATGCGAGACCAGTACTACTGCCACTTCGACTTCGTTCGATTCCGCGCACCCAACAAGGTGAGCTGGAACCTCGACCTCGGCCGACCTGCGTACGACTACTGGACGCTGATCCAAAGGCAGTGCAACTGATGCGTGCCCTCGCCGGCGGGGCGGCTATCGCCTCTGCAGCCGGGGTACTCACAGCCGTTGGCACACTCATTTACCTCGGGATAATCCTCGGAGACCGCGGCCTTACAGCTGACGCCAACGGAACATCGGGCTACACCACAGCCACCGAGACCACCTTGCTCATCGGTAGCTTTATCGCGATCCCACTCCTGGGCGTTCTCGGAGCGACAAGCCTGGTGTTCTGGATCGCCCGGTACCGGGCCGACCGAACCAGCAACTCGAGTACAACGCCCTAAACCAGGGCTGACGTCAACGCGCAAGCTCGGAGCAACTCACAGGGCCCCGGCCAGTTGGCCGAGGCCCTGTCTGCTGCAAGCGATCGCCGTCGGCAGCACCCGTCCATGCGCTTGATCGGAGGAGGTTGCCCAACAGGCCGACGATCAAGTCGTCCCCACTCTGCCCCCGCTGATTGGCCTGCCGGACCCCCTGGACAACAATTCTGCGAACCCGGTCGCCTACGGCACGATTGAGACGGTACGGGCCGGGCATGCAGCACAGCGACCGTTCGCAGACGTGCTCAACGACGCCGTCGCGGCGCTCACCGAGGCTGGACGGTGGCGCCGCCCGCGCCTGCAGCAGACACCCACCGGCAAGGTCGAGCCACATCCGACTGAGACTGACCCTGCCGACTGGGCTGAGTTCGTCACCCTGGCCCTCGCCGGCGCTGCGGCGAATCTCGGCGCAATCGATGAGGCGCTGGCCGGTCGACCAGGATCCTGGGAAGCGGCGAAGATGGCAGAGCTGCTCGAGGCGACCGTCGGTCCTGACCAAGCCGAGCTATGGCAGCACCGCACCGAACCACTGCAACTGGTCGTCGACGTCGACGACCTCCTCTCCCACCGAACTGACGCCAGGTCCCAGTACGACGACGCGGAACACAGCATCGGCGAACAGCAGCTCGCGGTAGAGCAGGCAGACCCCTACCCCGACGAAGCCACATGCGGGTGGAGCTACAAGGTCACCGGCCCGAATCAGCTCACGGCCGTCGACCCAGCAGCGCCCGAATGGTCATGGGACACCTGGCGTACCCTCACCGACAATGACAACGCCAATCTCGTCGAGAGATCGATCCACGACGGTGACACCTTCTTCACCTCGCTCTTCATCCCCGACTCCCCCGCCTCCGCAGTCGAGTACTACTCGTCTCATCGACGAACGTGATGCCCGGATCGGTTTGTTCTACAAGCAGCTCCGACTGCTCGAAGCACAGAAGCAGCAGGAATGGGACACCTACGCAGTAGCGCTCACCCAATCGATCGAGACCGCAGCACGCTCCATCCAGGGCCTGCGCGTTCCCATCGAGGTCGCAATCACCACGAACACGGATTCGATCGTCACTGCACATCAGAAGCTTGAGCCGCTCGCCGAGCAGCTCCTCGACGCCGCCGTAACCGCAACCCCCTCCCCTGCCGACCTACCCGGAACGCCACTAGAACGCATCGCCGCAAAGGCTCAGTAACTCGGCGGCGTGTCCCTTCACGGCTCGCCTCACGTCGTCCAGTAACGCGTGGCAGTGGCGTTCTGCTTACAACGGGACGCCCGACTCATCCCATCCTCGGAACAACGCTGGTGTTCGCGCTGACCATCTTGGCCCCAGACGTCGGAGTCGGTCGCTAGACATGAGGCATACGTCTCGAACGATGCCGCCTCGAGACCTGATAGCCGATTCGCGCGCGATCGCCATCGGGGTCTCAATCGGCAGACCGACTCTTGACCACGGTTCGAAGCTCGTAGTCCCATGACTACACGACACGTTCAGCTCAGACCAAGGGACGCACTACCAGCGACAATTCAGATCCACACCCCGCCAGGTGGCGTGATTCACAGGTCTGCCGGCGGATACCCGAGACAACCCAACATCGAAAGGCTAGATCCGAATCAACAACAGATCCCGCAACGAAATGAGGATCAAATGAAGAACAACCGGCAACCGACACGTGCGATCTCGCTGTCCCTGAGCGCCCTCCTGCTCGTGGGCACCTCGACACTTGCCGCTCAGAGCGCACAGGCGGCGCCGGCGCCATCAGTGTCCACCGCCGCATCAGCACCGATCACCTCATCCCTGCAATCGCGCGGTCCGATTGTTGTGAAGTTCTTCTGGTCCAGCATCATGAGAATCTTCATCACGTTCTCTAAACACGCCGTGACGCAGATGTCCGCCCGCGGCGTCTCCGCGGCCACGGTTCAGCAGATTTTGAGTTTTGGACAGGTGATCTCCCGCCACAACGGCATCACTTCTATCCGGTCGGGGCAAATCACAGTGCGGGTCAACACGAATACCGGTAACGTGATCACGGTGATCAGGTCTTCCGGAGGTGGTGGTCGATGAAACTGAGCTACGACCCTGAAGCGGATGCAGCCTACGTTCAGGTTGCGCCTCATATCGAGCCCGGCGCAGTAGTGAGGTCAGAGGAGACCAGCTACCTTGATTGCCATATCGCGGTGGACTACGACAGCGACGACCGCGTCCTCGGTATTGAGATCTTAAGCGCCTCCACCCTATTTACGCCCACAGCACTCGATGTGGCCGGAAGCGAATAGCCTCATGTTGCACGGACAGTGACACGTGATCCACCTCTCCTGGAATTCACCGGACCTCCCGAACGCCTTCCGGCGAGCTTTTGCCTGACGCCTCAGGAGCTATCGGGGACCGTGAGCATGAAGTCTCTAGCGGCTCGCGAAGAAAGTTCACGTTCACGCAAGGGAGGTATTCACGGGGGGGCTGAAACTGGATGCGGATTTCGGTCCCGCTAGCTGCCGCCACGGCGAGACGATGCCCGACTACCTCCACCCCGGCTCCGCCCGATCCTGCGGGAAACCCGCGGCGTGGTGGTGTTCCACGAGCAGGTCATGCGCATCATCGACGAACTCACCGGCACAGGCCTCGGCACCGCCGACGTCCTCCGCCGGCAACTCGCCGACCCAGGCCGGCTCGACGGCATCGAATCGTGTTCTTCACCATTTCGGGACTGTAGTATCGCGCTCCGGAGGACCAGGGGCTGGAACCTGGCTACACCCCGGCCCCCATCGTGCTCGGCATCGACATCGGACTCTGGGCATTGGGTATCGGCCTGACAGTGTTCGTCGTCGCGGGGACACTCACCCTAGCCAGACGACGAACACGCCCAAGCACCACACCATCACCATCCGAGGATTGACCTCGCCAAGCACGTCACACAACCACAGCCGCGCCCCGAACCAACACAGCCGGGGCGCAGCTGCGACACCACCACACGGGTGACCGCGAGGGGACCACGCAGTCGACGGGAGTGCTGCGGGGCAGCCTGGCGTCACTTCGCGCGCGGGCAAACATGACAGCTCTCGACTGGACACGGCAGGTGTCGTGGTTGAGCCCGATGGGACGCTCTCGGCCGATCCTGCGGCGTCGGCACCTCAGCCGGAAGGTTCCGCGGGTACGCCGGCAGCGCCGGCTGGCTTCACTGCAAGACTTGCTTCCGCGCCGACGAACCGTGTCGTGCCGGGCACTGGAACGTACGATGTGAGTCACGCTTCGTCGGGCCGCCTACGTCGTCAACAAGCACAACCTGAACACCGCGGTCGTGAAGCGCGTCACGACGTCCTACTCCTCGCGTCTCGGTGCCGGATTTGCGACTGCGTTCAACTACTTCCTTGAGGCCAAGCAGTTCATCTGCAACATGCTGACGTGCTGGGTGAGTGCTTCCGTGTGGGTGCAGTCGACGGTGGATTACCGTGCAATCACCGGTGGCACCTTCGGCGTCGTCACGACGTACTGTCAGGGAGTGACACTGTGCCCCAACTGGGTCAAGAACGCCCTCAACGTTTAGGACGGCGCCATGCATTCAATACGCGTTCAGAACGCGTTCCTCGTCGAGCTCGCGCGCCTCGAGCAAGCGCAGCTCGATGACAGGATCCTCTGCACCAGGATCGACTTCACGGACGCTTCCGTCGTCCTGACGACCAGCGGCGGGCGCGTAGCCGCACCCCTAGGAGCAGATGCCGAGGCTCTGGCACGGTTGCTGCAGCCGCTCCTCGGGCCACTCGATGCCCCGTCAGAACAGGGAACGCGCAACTATCCGAGCAGCGGGACGTTGGGCAGTCGGTGGGCGGAACTGCTCTACGATCTCGGCCGTACCGACTTTCTCATCCAACTCGACTCCGCGACTGATACGAGTTACGAGAGCCTGCAACTCGGCGATCGAACCGCGGTCCTGACCTTGAGACGGCCCTCCGAGAGCCTCGTGGTCGAAATCAACATCGACGACTACCCGGTTCATGCTGCCTCCGAGATCGGTGAAGCCATCGACCGCGGAGGCCCGCGCTGGGCACCTGCCCATCGGCCGGCGCGGGTCAGCTCCTCTCTCGCAGGGTCGGTGGGTCATCGAAGTCCGTCTGAGATGAAACCAGCGGCTGAAGTTGATGAGCCGGGGGACGCAAGTACATGGATCTGAGGAGTACTGGGCAGGACGCTGGGCGGTCGCGTATCGTGAATCTGGCGGCCACGTGGGCGTTGTTCGTCGCGTTCGCCGGATCGGCCTGGACGAATCTTTTCACCATCTGGGGATACGGCGTTGTCGCACTTGGCTCCGTCGTTCTGCTCGCCGTGCTGTCGCGCCGTTCGCTTCTCGCTTTCCCTCTGCGGCGTTTACCGTGGGGGCTGGGGTGTTATGTCGGCCTGGCTTTGGTGTCGGTCACATGGTCGGCCTACCGTGTCGGTACGGCGGCGACGCTGCTAGGCCTGTTGATGTGCACGGCAGTAGGCGTCTTCGTTGCGCGGCACCTGAACTGGGCCGATGTGCTGACGGCGATCCAGCGGGCGGCGGGCGGTGTCCTGGTGCTGTCGTTGCTGTTCGAGGTGTACGTTTCCCTCGTGATCCGTCATCCCGTGCTGCCGTTCTTCACCGATTACGGCGACGAGGAGCCGCCGTTGCTTGCGTACTGGTCGAGAGACGTTCTCCTCGAGGGAGGCCGGATCCAGGGGCTACCTGGCAACGCGAACTTGCTGGCGTTTGTGGCTGCGGTCGCCCTGATCGTCAGTGTTGCGCGGCTTGCGACGGCCACTCCTCGGGCGGAGGCACTCGGCAGCGTTCTCCTGGCTCTCCTCATGCTCTGGCTCACTCGCTCGTCCACCGTCATTGTGGCGTTACTCGCAGTGGGTGTGACTGTCGTGGCGGTCGCCGTTCTCCTCGCGTTGCGACCTGGGTGGCCCAGACATGCCGGGACTGCCGCAATCCTGCTCATCACAGCGGGTGGGGTAGGCGCGGCGATCCTCCATTGGCAGGTGATCCTCAGCGGGTTCGGGAAGAGCGCCGACCTCACTGGACGCACAGAGATATGGGGAAAGGTCATAGAACGCATTGAAGAACGCCCCGTCCTCGGGTGGGGGTTCTCGAGCCCCTGGGCCAGCTGGGAACCGCAGTTCTCCGAGTTCGTGATCCGCAACGGAGTCCGTCAGCTCCAAGCGCACAACGCATGGCTCGACGTGAGCATGCAGCTCGGGCTGATCGGTGCAGCCGTCTTTCTGATCCTCATCGTCCAGACCACTCACGGGACGCTGTCGCTCCTCCCCTACCGAGTAACAAGGTCTACGTTCAGCACCTTCTTCGCGGCCGCCGCACCGTTCTCACTGCTCCTGCTCCTGGTGCTGCAGAGTTTAACTGAGAGCCGCCCACTCGTCGAGTCAGGATGGGTGCTCTTGGCAATCCTCGCGGTCAAACCACTTATGTTCGACAGTCCACTGCCGGGTGGGCGTGCCGACGCGGAGACGACACGCCCACACGCAATCAGCAGGCTGCGTAGCCGTTTGGCACGTACCGGTTGGTGACGTTGTTGAGGATTGCGGCGGCCACACGTCTCCTTGAGGAGCCTGAGGGCGTAGCGCGCGTTAACCGGCCCAATCTATGTTCAGGGCAGCTTCCCACTCTCCTGCTTCGCTGCCCTCCGGTGTTTCGCCTCGGTGGGCGTACGACGGTAGGCCATGATTTGCTATGCCTGTTCGGCAGCGTCGAGAGCGGTTCCCGTGAAGAGGGTGGACGCGCTCAAGACTTCGATCCCGAGGACGCGATCGTCACTGTCGAAATCGATGGCGATGTGGCAGTCGAGATACATCGATTGTTCCGACCGAATGGATGCGCCGGGTGCAATTTTCGGGACAATTTGAAGATAGGCCGTGTCTACCTCAGGGTCGTAGTTCAGCTTCATCGACCGCCACCTTCTGAGGAGTTGATCAGCGTGATGACGTTACCGGTTTTCGTGTTCACTCGCACGGTGATCTGCCCGACCGCACAGAGGTGACGGAGTCGGGGCGCGAGATTGCCCTCGGGCATCTGGCCGAGGGCGTCCTTTCCCGAGGTGATCGAGATCCTCTCGATGCCGGACCAAAGGAACTTCACCATGGTCAAATCCCCCGTCTGGTTCGACTAGTTCACACCAACTCCGGCAATCGCGAAATCCAGCACTGCACGCATGAATCATCGAACGGCTACATATCCCCCAGATTCAAAGCAATAAGGCCAAATGCGGGGGAGACCTGAGGATCACCGCTACATCGACTGCGTCGATTTCACTCGAAGTGCCTGGGGAGTCGCTGTGAGCCAGGGCACTGGAGCCGGCATCGCCGGTATCGCGGCCGGTCAACAGATCATGCTGGGAGCCGGATGGCCTGAGACCGTCGGCCTAGTATCTGCCCTGACGTCGAAGGCATCGATCAAGCAGCAGTACGACTGCCATGTCTTCTGCGCTGCATTCAAGCCCGCCTCGTGGAATCTCGAGAAATACCGCTACAACAATCCGGGGTGGGCGTCCAATCCGCTCGCACATCAGTGCAACTGGGCATAACGAAGGAATCATCGTGAAGGAGACGACCGCGCTCACCATCGCCGTAGGCACTCTCAGCGCTAGTGTCGCGCTCATCGTATCCTTCGGAGCCCTCCTCTTCCAGGGCGGAATCATTGCCGACGAAACAGGAACCGGGGGTCAGCTACTTCCCGTTCAGGCTGGTATGGGAATCACCGGTTTAATTCTGCTGGTTGCCACTGTCGGCCTGTTTATCTATGTCGGTTTCAGCGGGAACCGCAGATAGCAGCAGGGAAGAACCACTACGCATGAGGGGTACCGCCCAGCGTTCCGTGCCCCTCATGCGTGGTTCATAGAGCAGCTCTGACAAAACGAAGCGGTAGTCATCCTTCAGCCTGACGCCCCCTGAGGACTAGTCGAGTACCGTAAACATCATGCGCAAGCCCTCGCCCGCTGCCCTCATCATCGGTGCAGCCATGACCCAGCTCGCTGTTGGTATGGCGATCGTTGCAATCACCGCGAGCTATTGGCTGGCACCTCCCAGCCCCGTCGCGAGGATCACCGCAGACGACGGGATGGAGATGGTCCTGGACTGGGCCGACTACCCCGGCGATCCGAGCCTTGACCCGGACGACGTCCTCGCAGCCCCACGCGCCGAAGAGGTCGCCGACGTCGGAGACACCGAACTCTCCATGCTCCAGTCAGCTGCGGATACCGCAGTGCCCGACCTCGCCTGGGCCTCGGACGGCACCGGCACCGAGGACTCCCTGCTCAACACGACCGTCGGGGGCAACGGATACGGCGGACGATCACTCCACCGCATTTACAACTCGCCGAACCTCCTCAGCGACGATTTGCCTGCAGACGCCGACTGGGCAGGCCTAGGCGCAGCTCTCGATGAGGAACTCCTCGCCCTGGGCTACGACACGATCACCTGGGACTTCGAACGCCCGCCCGCCGACTATCAGACCGACGCCGACCGTGACGCGGAGATCCTCGACCAGTTCGGCTCACTCGACCCCGAACGCATGTGGAACTGGACCGGCATCGCCGAGCGGGGTTCGATGTGGGTCTCAGTGACCATCTGGGACGACCGCCGCGGCGCGCCCGAAGCGTACTGGCCCACGGCGAGCGGCATCAGTCTGAGCGTTGGAGGAACCGTCGTGGCCGCATCCGACGATCACAGCTACGAGGCCAGCATTGCACCATTTTCGGGGCTTCCCCGCCCGAAGTCGACACGCTCGGACTGAGAAGCCAGGCTGGCAGGCGGTTCTCGTGTCGTCAGGAAGTGCTCGAAACGAGAACACACGAGCGCACGTTGTCGATCTCACCTTCGACCGCTGTCCGTAGTTCAGGGTCACAGCTTCCTCGTCAACGCGGCTTCGCCTGGCAGACGAATGATCGCCCCGGGCCGGGGACTTCTGGCGGACCAGCCCGCGACGCGGACGCCGCCCCGCTTGCCAGTCATTGGTGATTCCCTGTCGCCCGGTCTTTACCCGGTCGAGTGCGGCACACGAAGCGCCGTGGCATGTCAAAAAGCGATAACCCGCAAGCCGCTGTGTGCGAGTTGCATGATCTCGCTCAAGTCAGCGAGGCAAGCGAAGGGTCAGGGTGAACGCTTCGGGGCCCACTGTCGCGGTGAGCACGCCGTCGAGTATCTCAGCACGCTCTCGCAGCCCCATGAGCCCATGCCCGCCAGGGAGATTATCGACGTCGGTAACAGGGAGGACGAGCTCGTTTCGAATGGAAACCAGAATCTCAGTTCCGGTGGCAACTGCACGAATCGATGCGTGTGCTCCTGGAGCGTGTTTGCGGACGTTCGTGAGACCCTCCTGAACGGTGCGATAGACAGCACGTTGAACCGGCAAGGGGAGATCCTCGGGCAGATCCAGCTCCGCTTCTCCTGGCGTCCCGCTGTTTGCGATGAGATCGGGCAGGTCCGCAACTGTCGGCTGGGGTGTGATGGGCTGTGAGGAGTCCTCGGCTCGGAGCAGACTGACCATCGCTCGGAGTTCATCCAGCGTACGGACCGCCAGCAGCCGAATGCTCTTGAGGGAGTGGTGGATGGGCCCATCAGCGGTGCTGACTTGGAGGGCGCCGGCTTGGACGGCGATGAGGCTCACCTGGTGGGAGACGACGTCATGCATTTCCCGCGCGATGTTCACGCGTTCTTCCCGCAGGAGCTCCATCGCGAGAAGTTGTCGTTCACTTTCGCGGGACGCGTGGAGATCGGCTAGCCGAGCGGCAAGTTCAGCCCTGGTGCGGATCAGAATGCCGAGAGCAACGGGCCCTCCTGCATACAGGAGAGCGTATGCCAACGCGAGGATCGTGTACTGCGGTAGTGGCAAGCCTCGCCACGGCGCTGCAGCGATGGCGAAGACGACGAGGCCGGCAAGCACAAGGGCCCAACGGCGTTGTTCTCGACAGGCCACCGAATACAAGGCGATGAGGCCAGCGAAGGCTGCCAGGCCGAGCGCGAACGCTGGTGCTGCGAGGAGCAGCGAGATCCATGGCCAGCGGTGTCGCACGAGCAGTCCGCCCACCGCAGCCATCGCGATCCACGACTCGATCGGTGACGCCCAGTCGAACGTCGTCAGACCTTCTGCGAATGCCACCGCCAAGAGCGCCAGATCGGCAGCGAGTGTGAGCATCTTCGAGCGTCGCATCAGCGGGGCGAGTGGCGCTCTGCGATGAGTGCCGCCTGGAGTCTGGAGGTGACTCCGAGTTTGGTGAGGATGCTGCTGACGTGGTCTTTGATGGTGGCGCTGCTGAGGTGCATCGCTTCGCCAATAGCCGCGTTGGAGGCTCCAGTATGGAGGAGCGCAAGTACTTCGCGTTCTCTCGAGGAGAGGCTGTCGACGCGCGAATCCCATCGCGTCGTCGAGCGAGTGGCTGCCAGGAGCGATCGCGAGACTTGGGGCGAGAGGACGATTCCACCTGCTGCCAGCGATCGGATCAACGCGGGTAATTGCTCCGGGTCGGTGTCCTTGACCAGAAACCCAGCCGCACCCAGGTGGAGTGCCGTGGCAATGTATTCGTCGGTGTCGAAGGTGGTCAGCACCGCGGTCGCCGGCGGCCGTGCCCACTGTTGCAGATCGCGGAGGACGTCGAGGCCGCTCCGACCAGGCATCCGGACGTCCAGAAGTACCACGTCGGGATCGGAGCGAGTGATCTCGCCGACAGCAGACACGCCGTCGGTGGATGCGACGACCTCGATGTCGGGAGTCCCGCCGAGGATGAGCTCGAAGCCACCCCGGAACAACGCTTCGTCATCGATGATCGCGACCTTGAGCACTCTCTGCCTCCAATTTTCTCCACACTAGGGCGAACGAGGAGGCGCGAGATCGCCATGGCTCAGATACCCCCCGGACGGCGGGGGTGATTCCACCTCTTGTTCGATACGGGCGCTCTCGGTCTGCGTGAAGCTGGCATCGGTTCGCTCTTCAGGGCGGACGATCAGAGGAGGAGGACGGCTTGGCTCGGACGAACCGGCGGGCTTCGCAAGCTGAAGGTTGCGCTACATCGCCCTACGTCGCCATCGGCTTGATGGCGACGACACTCTTGGTCGCCGTCGTGCTCGGCATCGCGTTCTACGTTTCCGTTCTCCTGCGATGAACGTCCCCGCTCCAGTGCTCCTCTTGAATGCCCCACTCTCCATCGGTGAGCACAACCGCATTTCCACGTTCTGTCGCTGATCTCCGGGGTGCGCGAGCCACGTCGCCGAGTCGGGAGCCCGATGAGTGCACCCAGCACACCTGCCATGAGGTAGGGGTGATGAACGACCAGACGGCCGGGTGGGGGGGGTGTTCCCTCCGGGTGACGGATGGCGACCGGAATGCAGATCATCGACGCTTGACGATGTCGTGTTGTGTGCGCACTTACGGGTGCGGCCGGGTGAGGAGTGTGCATGTTCTTGACGCAGATGAGTCTGAAGAACCGTCTCTTGGTGGGACTGATCACCATCGCCGTCGCTGCCCTCGGAGTCCTTTCGATGGGCAAGCTGAAGCAGGAGATGATGCCGCCCACGACGACTCCGATGGCGTTCGTGTCAGTCCAGGTCGAAGGGATCGCCCCTGAGGAGATGTCACGGATCGCGACCGTGCCCTTGGAGACGGCGTTGCAGTCGGTTCCGAATGTGAAGAATGTATCGTCCACGACGTCGACGGGGTCGTCGAACGTGATTGTGGAGTGGCCATTCGAGAACGATGCGGACGAGACGCTTCGTGCGGTGAAAGCCGCTGCCGACGGGGTGAAATCGGCGTTGCCCGCGACTGCACAGATCGACGTGTTCTCAGGCAGCAACAGCGAGATCCCGGCCATGCAGCTCAGCGCCGGCAGTAGCGGAGATCAGGACGCATTCGGCGACGCTCTCGCGCAGAAAGTCGTGCCGGCGTTGAAGAACGTGCCCGGGGTACAGAAAGTCGAACTCGCCGGCCGCGAGGAGCAGCGCATCGTGATCGATCTGCGCCAAGCGGATGTGAACCGACTCAGGGTGGATCCGACGCAGCTGGGTGCGGTACTCGAAGCGCACGGTGCTGCGGTGCCGGCCGGCCAGGCCGACTCTCCGGACGGGTCGACATCAATCTCAGTCGGCACCGCCACCACCAGCCTGGAAGACTTGCAGAACCTGCCGGTGAAAACCGAGGCCGCGATCGTCGCGCTGAAAGAGTTCGCTGACGTTCATGTCGAAAAGCTTCCCACCGGGAGCTTGTCCCGGGTGAACGGGAAACCGTCATTGACCATCACTGTGTCACCTGCCCAGGGTGCGAACGTAGTACAGATCTCCCACGTTGTGACTGCGGAACTCGACAGGCTGGCACCGAGCCTGAAGGCGGAGTTCGTGACGCTGTTCGATCAGGCTCCGGTGATCGAGCAGTCCATCCATGACCTGTCGGTCGAGGGCGGTCTCGGCCTCCTCTTCGCGGTGATCGTCATCCTCGTCTTCCTCGGCTCGTGGCGGTCGACGGTCATCGCCGCGATCTCGATTCCGCTATCGCTGTTGATCACGATGATCGGCCTCTTCGTCAGCAACAACACCTTGAACACGTTGACGTTGGGGGCACTCACGATCGCGATCGGCCGGGTGGTGGATGACTCGATCGTGGTCATCGAGAACATCAGTCGACGAGCGGAAACCGACGGGCTCGGTACGAGCAGTATCATCGCGTCTGTGCGGCAGGTGGCCGGGGCGATCACCGCATCCACCTTGACGACGGTGGCAGTCTTCCTGCCGATTGTGTTCGTCTCCGGAGCGGCCGGGCAGCTGTTCCGGCCATTCGCGGTGACCGTGTCGATCGCACTCCTCGCATCCTTGCTGGTGTCGTTGACGATCGTGCCGGTTCTCGCTTCGATGTTCATGCGGATGAAGCACCAGGACGCCCTCGCGATCACCTCGCCCGACACGCACGAGGATGAGGCCGCTGTCGTTCATGTCGGCTCTGTGCATTCGTCGGACACTGCCCCCGTGGCCGAGTCCCTCACGACAGCCTCCTCAGCCTCTGGAGTTCGCCATCGTCCGGAGCGGCTGAACAGGACCAGTTCGGATAGCAGCGATGTGCCTGAGGACCGGCTGCAACGCGCGATCATGCCGAGCCTCCGAGTCACACGCCGCCACCCGGTGATCACGCTCGTCGCCTCCGGCATGCTCCTCGCGGTCACCCTCGGGATGGGCATCATGATCCCCACCGATTTCCTCGGCTCCTCCGGGAACGAGACCCTGGAACTTTCGCAGTCCCCCGGCACTGCGATCGACGGCGAGTTGGAGAGTGAACAGAGCGACAACGGTGACACTTCCCCCGGAGACGGCGCTGTCGAACCTGCTCCCGAAGCCGCGCCCGCGGAGGATGAATCTGCCGCAGAACCACCGTCGAGCGAGCAAGACCTGGTGACGGCGGCGACCGAGGTGGAGGAGGCCCTCAAGCGCGTCCAGGGTGTGAAGAGCGTGCTCACCAGCATCCCCGTCGGTGAGCAGCAGCCTGGGAAAGCCACCACGATCTCGTACACGCTGAGGCTCGAAGAGAACACCGACGTCGAACAGGTGAGGATTGCGGTGCAGGCGCGGCTCGACAAGATGCCCAAACCCGAGGAGTTCCGGCTCCTCACCCAAGACGCCTTCGTCGGCGACAGCGGTGCCGGCGGTGGGATCGATCTGCGAATTCAGGGCAACGACCCGGCAATGCTCAAGGAGGCCAGCGTCCTGCTTCAGGAACGTCTGAAGTCAGCTGCCGGAATCCAAACGGTGTACAGCGAGCTCGAGGGCGGGCAGAGCATCGTCCGAGTGAAGCTTGATGAGGTGCGCGCTGGGAAGCTCGGTTTCGACCGAGCCTCGGTCGCCAAAGCGATCCAAGACACCCTCCAGGGTGCACAAATCGGATCGCTCATGCTCGAAGGCGAAAACCGCCCCATTGTCCTCCGCACGCCCGGCACGAAGTACACCGCTGCGCAGGTGGGCGAGATACTGCTTCCGGTGACGGCGGAACAGACGAGTCAGGCACAGAAAGTCGCCTCCGATGCGCTTGAGGCGAGAGCACAGGCTGAAGCCGACGCCGCGAAGCGAACCGCCACGGCCGAGGTGAACAAGCAGATCGCTGCTGCCCGCCAACAGCGTGCGGACGCGACATCGAGCATCGCCTCGCTGCAGCAGCAGCTCGCAGCACTTGCCGCGTCCCCCGTTGAGCCTCGACCTGAACCCGACGAGCAGGAGAAGGCTGCGGAAGAACGTCAAACACAGCTCGCCGAACTCCAGAGCGCGATCGCCAATGCCGAGGCGAGCATCACCGCCGCAGACGAGCAGATCGCCCAGCTCTACCAGTCGCAACGCGATACGGCCGCCCAGGAAGCAGAAGCGAAGAAGGCAGCAGACGAGCTGAAGGCGGTCACCGAGCTGCGCGGCACCCCGCTGAAGGTCAGCGACATCGCTACGGTCGAGAACGAACTCGTCCCGCCGATGATCAGCCGTGACAACGGCGAACGAATAGCGGCCCTCACCGTGACACCAGAGAAGGGGAAGCTCAGTCAGGCAAACGCCTCCGTGCAGGAAGCGATCCAAGGGACCCAACTCCCCGCGGGCGTCACCTTCGACATCGGAGGCGTGAGTGAGCAGCAGGACGAGGCGTTCAGCCAGTTGGGGATGGCGATGATCATGGCCATCATGCTGGTACTCATCGTCATGATCGCCACGTTCCGCAGCTTCCGGCAACCCTTCGTGCTGCTCGTTTCGATTCCGTTCGCGGCAACCGGTGCGATTCTTGGGCTCCTCCTCACCGGCACTCCTCTCGGGCTCCCGGCGCTGATCGGGCTGCTCATGCTCGTCGGCATCGTGGTGACGAATGCGATCGTGCTGATGGATCTCATCAACCGTTTCCGCGAGGAAGGGTCACCACTGGATGAAGCAGTCACGAACGGCACCCGGCTCCGGTTGCGGCCGATTTTGATGACCGCCGCGGCAACGATCTTCGCGCTGGTCCCGATGTCGCTCGGCCTGACCGGTGGTGGTGCGTTCATCTCCCGACCGCTTGCGATCGTGGTCATCGGCGGACTCATCAGCTCCACCCTGCTCACCCTGATCCTCGTCCCGATCCTTTACACCTGGATCGAGCACGCCCGGGAGCAGAGAATCGAGCGTCGCACTTTGCGCCGCAGCGCCACCCTCGATGAGACACGGACAAGTTCGGAACACGAGGAGGTCGACGCATTCGAAAGAACCCTGCGTTCGACCCCCTGACGGCACGCGCGTCTGTGGGGTCGCCTGTGACTGAGGTGGGGTCCCGCAGAAGGTCCGACGGCGATCGGGACCGACACCGTCGAGCGGACAGTACATCTCCTCGATCGAGCACCCCGTCACCCCTGCCACCGCCTACGGACGCGCATATGACGAGTATTTTCACGCCCTCCCAGGCACGAGACGACCGCGACGCAGAGTACGGTGACCAAGCATCTCGGATAAGTACTGCACGATGCACTTTTCTCGCGTAGCTGACAGCACTACGAGAATCATGGGATACCACCAGTGAGGCACGAAGCGGACAGCATGAGCACCAGACACCAATCCAATTCTCGCAATCTCACCGACGACCCCTCATTCCTAGGCGCGGTCGCGCGCGTCGACATCGCCTTGAAAGCCATGGGTCACGGAGAATCAGAACTTTTCGCGAACTGTTGGGCCCACCGTGAAGACACTTCCCTGTACGGCGCCTTCGGAACACGCGAACATGGCTTCGAAGCGATCAGCGCAACCCTTGCATGGGTAGCAAGCCGGCTGTCGGACGGCGATCTGGTACCGCAATACGAGCTGATGACATCTTCTGCAGATTTCGGCTACACGGTCGGATTCGAACGCGGCTTCCTGCGCGTGGATGGCGGCGAGCCAGGTCCATTCGAGGTACGAGTCACGCACGTCTTCCGGAAGATAGAAGACGACTGGTTGATCGTGCATCGCCACGGCGATCATCCGCCGCGGCTGTAGAACGAGTTCCAGAAGCTCCCGACTGCGAGCCTCATCACCGACACCTGGAGAACACTCATGAAGATCCGACGCGCGTCGATCGCGGCACTCGCCCTCACCGCACTTCTTGCCCTCACGAGCTGCGGCGGAAACACCGCCCCCGGTGACGGAATGGAAGGCATTGACCACGGCGGCAGATCGTCCGCCCCCGCGACGAACGCAGCTGTGAATGATGCCGACCTCATGTTCGCCAACATGATGAAAGAGCACCATGCGCAGGCCATCGAGATGTCCGATGTCCTACTCGGCAAGGAAGGCGTCGATCAACGCGTCGTCTCTCTCGCCGAACAGATCAAGGACGACCAGAACCCTGAGATCGAGATGATGGACCAGTGGCTCGAAGATTGGGGCGCCGACACCTCTGACATGGAAAACATGGACCACGGTGGCGGCACGATGTCCGAAGCGGAGATGCAAGCCCTCGCAGACGCTTCGGGCGCAAACGCCAGCCGTCTGTTCCTCGAGCAGATGATCCAGCACCATGAGGGGGCCGTCGACATGGCGCAAGACGAAGTCGACAACGGCCAGAACAGTGCCGCCATCGCACTGGCGAAGACCGTCATCGGCGCACAAACCGAGGAGATCGCGACGATGAAGGACATCCTCGCGACGCTGTGATCGATGTCGGAGTCGACCGCTGCGATGGTACGCGTGCCCCGGGTGTGGTCTTGGCCACCCAACTCACTCTTCGGGACTTGTTACTGCGGGAGCCGGAGGACGGGTGCGGAAGCGGGAGTGGACGAGCACGAACACCGTGACGACAGCCATGATCGCGGCGCCGGTGACGATCGGCAGCGACGGCCACAGTCCGTAGAGAGCAGTTCCTGCGGTCGGAGCAATGACGAACGTCAACCCGGTCACCGCACCAAGGAGACCCGCGAGGCCCCCCTGTTCCTCTCTACGGACGAGGAGACTGGGCCCAGCGCTGTACCCGGGGATGGCGGTTCCCAGCCCGACACCGATAAGGACGACGGCCGCCAAGAGGCTCACGAGGCCGGCGTCGACAACAAGAAGAGCGAAGCCGGATGTCGCCACAACGCCTCCCACACGCAGCAGGATCGTCGGTGTCCAGCCGCTCCGCGGCACGATGACCACCTGCGCGAGAACCATGCCCACTCCCGCTGCGAGCAGAGAACCGCCGGTGACCAAGCCAGTGAACTCGGCGTCGAGTCCGAGGCGGTCTTGGACGATGAAGCCCATGATCACCTGAATGAACCCCAGAGCGGTGAACATCCCGAAGCCGGCGATCAAGAACGGCCACACACGACCGTCGAACGGCGAGACCCGAACGGGCTTCTCGACAAGCTCATGGCGTGGTTCTCGACGGAGCCGGAAGCCGATCAGCACCAGCCCGACCAAGAGGAGGCCGGGTACAGCTATGAGCGGGGCGAGCAAGCCGAAAACCGACAACACCCCGCCGATGACGGAGCCGCTGACCATCGCGATGCCCTGGACAGCGCCGACTCCGGCCATGCCATTTACCCGGGTTCGGTCGTCAGTCGTGACGTCAGCGATGTATGCCTGCGCCGTGGGCGGCACCGCTGCAATCGCGGACCCGAACCCGAACCCGCGCAGCAGCACGAACAGCGAGAACAGCGCAGCGCCCGTGATCACCCCTGTCATTCCGAGCCAAGCGGATAGCCCGAAAAGTGCCATCGAAACGAGGCCGAGACAGAAGGCGGCAACGAGTACCGGCTTGCGTCCCCACGATTGTGAACGGCGACCCCAGAACTGACTGGTCAGGACCACCATCATCGCGGCCGCGCTGATGGTGACTCCCACCTGCCACTCCGCGAGACCGACCTCGCGAGACAGCGGCGCGATGATCGGGTTGAGCGTCATCTGTCCGAGATAGATGAGGAACACGGCTCCGAGGAGCACCGGAATCTGTGGGCGGGGCATGTCCGACGGGGTAGTCGTCTCCCGACTCGGTGACGTCATCGGTCCTCCTGACAACTGAAGCTTGATTTCGAGACCTTGGACCGGATCAACATGAGTCCGGCCACAACTCGGGCGGATCCGGCAGCCCACTCTGTCGTGATCAAAACGCGTTCCCTCTCGGTACATCCGTCTCGTTCAGGTATCAAACGCTCACATTCGAGTCCCGTGGCCCGGTGAGACGGACACCGGCACTGCGGCGATCGAACAGAGACGTCGTGTTGCTCCTGACGCCACTGCCGTTCATTCTCCCCGCCGATGGCGAACCTCGCACCCGCCAGGTTGCGGGAATTACGCGCTTGGTGATGGGTGTTGGGGACGACACCTACAGTTCGTAGAAACCGCTCTTCTCGAGTCGCTGGACCGCGTCTTCCCGTGACGAGGCTCCCACTTTCTTGAGCACGGCGGACGCTTGAGACTTCACTGTGCTGGTGGTGACGTGGAGTCCATCCGCAATCTGTCGGTAGCTGCTGTCCGAACGCAGATGATGGGCGATGAGTCGCTCTCGTTGAGACAACACCGGCAACGTGAACTCGGGGGCGACGGGCGAGGGAATGGAGCGCATTCGCTCGAGGACCAATCGCAAACGAGGCGCCAGGCTCCGATCGCGCGACAGCAAGAGTCTCCCAAGATCCAGAAGATCCTGAGTCGGGACAAGCATGAGGCCGAATGAAGGGTCGAGACGCCCGGTGTACTCGAGAGCCTCCAAGGCCTCTCGCACTGCGCTCTCGACGTTGCCGAGACGCATGTTCGCTACAGCCCGACGCAGGAGCGTTGCTGGCAAGGTCCAGCGACTGTGGACAACCTTCATGCGGAGACAATCGTCCGTCGCACCGCGAGCACCGCGGTACTCCCCGAGCACGAGGTACGCCGATGACCGGATCATCGCCAGACACATGAAGTGCATTCCCGGCAAGGGAACGTCGCGAAGCATTGCAACGGCTTGGGCTGGGGAACCGCGCATGACATGGGCGATCGCTTTGAGGCCCAGAGCACAGGTGCGCACCATGGACGGCCCATTCGGTTGATCCGTGCCCTGAGCAACCCTTCCAGCCCTGACCAGGGTCGCCGTCAGATCTCCCTCGACGAACGCGTTCAGCGCCTCGATCAGTCGAACAAGGGAGAGAGCCGTCGGCTCGCTGCGGACGAGCGAACGGGCTCGTGGAAGGATTGCCCGAACTCGCGCAGCATCCATCGAGGTCAAGCCCAGGATCGCCTCAGCGACCGCCTGCATGTACTCCACACGCTCGTCGCCCCAACCTTGTTCCGCTTCCAGTACCCGGATCTCGGCGATCATCTGCTCCGCTGCGACATGGTCGCCATCAATGGCGAACGATGCTGCAGCGATTCCCAGAACTCGGTTTCGCCACTCGGCCCGAATCCCTCGATGCAGTTGGGGAAGCATCCGTTGAACATGCTCGTTGCTCCGAACAGCGTTGCCTTGATTGACGTAGACCTCCGCCAGCGCCGCCTCGAGAGCCAGCAACGATTCAACCGGACTCGTGCGATCTCCAAGATTCAAGAGGTCGTCTCTGATGGCATCGGCGAGGCCGATCGATGCTTCTGTGTCATCGGAACGGACACGGGCCATCACCATCCCGGCGAGGACCGTCTGACGTTCACCGTCTTCGAACTTCTTCGCATCGGAGAGGGAGCAGCGGCGGAGGATGTCGACGGATACCAGCTCAGGGAATCGCCCGCCCCGGAGCGATGAGTCCACGATCGACTGTGCTGCTTCCAACATCCGCATCGCCCTTTCCACCCCACCAATCTGTCGCAGCGACCGGCCACCGGAGGTGGCTTTCCTGACACACATAAGCACCGCGCCATGCCTTGAGCGAAAATGTGTCCCGCTGCAACGTCGGCAGTCTCAGCTGTTCCTGACCGCTCGCCACCGACGCTTCCATCCGTTGAAGTACCACCCGCTGACGACACCGATGGCCGCTGTCGCGACGACCACCCACCAAGGGAAACCAGGGACGTCCGGTCGAGACGCCATGTCGTTGATGTCCTGCTGGGGAGTGGGAAGTACCCGCTGTGCTGTGACGAGGATCCGGTGTGTGTTGATTCCGAGTGGTGTGCAGGTCACGAGTGTAATCAGGTCGGCACCATCTACGGGACGGATCTCTTCCGTATTGTCGGGTGAAACTACCTGGATCTCGAAGATTCTGTACGTGAGCACCTGGTTCAGCACTTCGATGTTGATGGAGTCACCTTTCCGGACTTCGGAAAGTCGCGTGAACATCTCTGCGCTGGCCAACCCTCGATGACCGGTGAGAACCGCTTTCGTTCCCTTGCCACCCACAGGCAGCGATGTTCCCTGCAGGTGACCGACACCTTTGAGCAGGGTTTCGTCCGATGTGCCGTGGTAGACAGGAAGGTCGAGACCGATCGAGGGGATTCGGATGCGAGCCAACGTCCCCGTCGGTTCAGCGCGAAGCAGCTGGTCGTATTCGACGCTCGCCCCCGTCTCGCCGGTTCCGATCGCGACGTTTTCTCCTCCTTTGAGGAGAGCGCCTGACTCGAGGAGGTCGTTGTAGCGGTGAGCCTCGTCGAGGCTCGCCTTCATCTCGGAAGCAGCAGTCTCGGCATTTGCCGTTGTCTGATCGTGCACGACGTTCGACTGATTGAACTGCGAGACCCAGGCGGCCGAGATCGGGTACAGCAGGAGACCGACTCCCAAAAGCGTGCACAGCGCGATCAATGTGTCGGGCCACCGGAACCCTCGCCTCAGGAGAATCGGTTGTCGTGCGTGTCGTGCCGCCGGAGCGTGTCTTGTCAGATGACGAGCCATCGAACCTCCAAAGAGTGAGTCCGCGCTTACCCGCGGAGAAAACGCGATGACCGTGACGCAGGCCCGACCCGCGTCACGGTCATCCACAGTCAGACGGTCCCGATGTCCGCCCGACAACTACTGGATCAGCCCTGTCCGGCCATTGATCCACCGGTCTCTGACTGGTCCTTGCGACGACGGAGGAGGAACAGTACGACGCCTGCGAGCAGGAACGAAGAGCCGGCGACGATGATAATGACGCTGCCCGACGCACCGGTCATCGGCAACGATGGAAGATCACCCACATCGCTACCGATCTGCGTGTTGACGACCTCGATCGACGAGTCCGCGCCGCTCACCGTGAGCATCATTCCTCCGGCGAGTCCTTTGTACCCGGCCGGGACAACTGTCTCGTACACGCAGTACTTCCCTGCGGCGAGCACCGCGTCAGGGGTATTACCGGAGGAGTCTGACGTCTGAGTACCCAACACTTGGACCTGGTACGGGTCGCTGGCGGGAGTCGCGGCGCAGCTCGTAGCAGCATCGTCCGCGCGGTAGAGCACGAACTGAGCGCCGGCTAGGGGAACGGTTGCCGTGACGCCCTTGTTTCGCGCGACGTTCCGGACGTGGACACCCGAGAAGAAAGCTTCCGGGTTCTGGACGGAGGGACCAGTGCCGGGGGCGGTACTTACTCCATTCACCGTGATCGTGGCCTCGTTGGCGGTACTGCCCGATGAGACGGCATCGGTTGCGATCTCGAGGTAGATGCGTCCGCCGATGTTCGCATTGACGAGTTCCAATCCGGCGGCAGTGAAGCTCAGCACCACTTCTGCACCGCGCGATCCGTCAGGCTGAGTAAGCGTGTAATGGGTTCCGGAAATCAGATCCACATCGCTCGTCCCAGCCGCAAACATCTGGACACGACCTCGGGTGTATGTCACAGAGGGCGCAAGCTGATCGTTGATCCGCATCTCCGTGTACTGGTCTCCGCCCGCAAGCGGACTAATCGGAAGCATGACTTCGAACCAGATCTGGTCGCCGACCATCTCGGCGACTTTCGTTGCGCCTGATCCGGCCACAACGTTCTTCGGGTAGATGTGTGGGTTGTAGTTCCAGGTGGCGCTGACACCACCGTTACCCGGATATGGAACGGTCACGAGTGTCGGCTGGGATGCAGTGACGGCGTTGGCAGCAAGCGTGCTCTCGTACACGACGTATGCGCGATCAGCGGCCAGCGCGGCGAACGTGGTCTCACCCGTCGTCGAGCTGGTCTCTTGCTCGACGCCGCAGCTCAGAGTGAGCGCAGTGCCGTTTTCTGAGACAACCGGCGCAGCACCGTTTGTACCTCCCGAGAGTGCGAGGCCAGCGACGTAGCCCCAAGAAGCGGCCGTGGTGAGATCGAGACCGTCGACGGAGCAGACCGTGAACCCAGCAACAAGCGGTGTCGCCCCTGTGGCGTCGAGTTGTGAACCGTCGTTGGGCCCGAGCGATGTGCCGCGCTGCTCCAGCTTGTGGACCGTGATCGTTCCAGTGCCGGCATCGCCTGGTGCGGCGGACGCAGGCAAAGCGACGAGCGCCGATGCGCCGAGGACGAGGAAGGCTGCGGTGATGGCCGCAAGCTTCGTCCCTCGCCCTGAAGATGTGTGAACCACGAGATTTCCTTTCAACTGTGGTGCATTGCGTCGCCGAGTGAGTACGCGGCGGCGATCGGTGGAAGTGTCAGACCCGTGCCCGGGCGGCGAGGACGGACCCACGGAGTCTGCTCAGGACCCACAGAGCCATCGCGAGAACCACGACGAGGCCCCCTGCTGTGGTGAACAACCACGCGCCTACGCCACCGGTCATTGGGAGGCCGGGGAGGTCTTGTGGCGAGGCGGCGACCACGCGAAGGACAGTGCGCTCGCCCTGCTCGATGATCACGGATGAGGGGTTCAGGTCCGTCCAGCAGCTTTCGGGCGCGTCCGCTGCCTGGCCTGCGAAGGCCGCGCAATTCGCAGCGTCACGGCGCAGCATCTGAATACCCAGCAACGAGAGTCCCTCCGGCACCGCGGCGGCCGCAGAGTACGTACCGGGCCGCGCCTCCGTGCGGACGAGCGAGGCATCGAGAGACACTGATGTACCTCCAGTCGCATCGGCCGAAACACTCCACCCATCGGTCGGATCGTTCGTCGGCCCGTTCAGCTGTTTCGTGACGAACGAAAGGTGGCTCGTCTGGTTGGTGAACGCGCAAGTGATCGGTTCGGCAACGAGCGTCGTAGCTCCGATGACGAGTCGCCTCGTAGACGCATCGAACACGGAAGAATCGAGCGGACGAGCGTCGCCGTCGACACAAGCCAGTTCTCCTCGCTGCGTGTAGAGCGATGCGTTGGCATCGGGTCCGGGTGTGCTTCGAAAGCGCTCGGAGATCGTGTAGGTCACTCCACGTTCGAGTTCCGCCCCGGTGGCACCGCTGATCAGCTCGGTCGCCGTCGCCGATGCCGCTGTGACCTCCCAATTGGAAGCGGAGACCGAAGGCAGAGTGGGGTCACCACCGACCACAATGTCGGCGACCTTCGTGACGCCGACCACCACCACGTCTGTAGCGACCTGGTACTTGCAGGCGGCTGTCCGAGGCGACTCGTTGCCGGCGCGGTCCACCTGGGTAGCCGCGAACCCGTAGATTCCGTCCGGAAGCTCTGATACGACCGTGTAGCTCCAGGTGGATCCGGTGACCGTTGCGGTGCCGAGAAGAGTCTGGCCCTCATAGATTCGAGCCACACCTCCAACTTCCAAACCCGAACCTGACAGCGTCGGCGTCGCGTCCTTGGACGGAGTGGCCAAGCATTGGAAAGCGGGCGCCGCGGGAACCGTCGTGTCGATCGAGAAGGTGACGCCCCAGTTGGTGGCAGACGTCGGAGGGTCCGGATTTGACGGAGCACTGGTCAGGTAGTAACCGGACGTCTGCTCTGTCTGCAAAGCCAGGACGGTATAGGTGCCGTCGACGAGAGGCACTTGGGGAGCATAGGTGTAGCTCCAAGCGCCGGATGTGTCCACGATCACCGAGCATGCGGTGGTCGGTCCGCACTGCCGGTCGCCGTCGGCCAGGGTTGTGTTCGTCGCGGCGTTGATGTTGGAGATCGTGGATCCCGAGGCGAGTTTGAGGCTGATGGAGTGCCCGGGCGTTCCCGTGCCCGAGATCGTGACCGACTTACCCGACTGGAGATAGCCACCCTCAGAGGGAGTCGTGATGGTGGGGGCGTCGGGACGCGCGACACTGTAGTTGTAGTAAACGGAACCGACAGTCCATGACTCATCGATCCGTCCGGCCACGGGACGTTCTCCCGCGAACAGTTGACCAGCGGTGTAGGAGAGGAGGGGAGAGCCGTTGTTCGCGGTCACTGTCGCTGGGTTACGCGACTCAGGCCACACGACAAGACGGTAGTACCCCGTCCCGCCGGCGGATCGGAAGTCCACTCGTCCGTCGGCCTTCACGTTGTTCGTCAACCCCTGCGCCGCCGCTCCGGCGGTCCACGCCAGCGTCGGCCCCCCGGATGCCGCCGGAGGCACATTCTTCACAACAGCCGAGTTACTCACAAGATCCCTGTGAGGAGTCACTCCCGTGACATGTATCGGCGCAGTGTTGATCGATGTCACAAGGCTGCCGTCCTCGTGAACCCACGCGTACCAGAAGCTGTCGCTGACGGATCCGGCTGGGCCGGTCGCCACGGATGTGAACGCGAAGTTCGTCAGATCGACCGGGAGCGAGTTCGGCGGAAGAACGCCGGCCGGCTGTCCATTCAATCCGTAGTCGATGACCTGGCCCCAGTTCGCTTGGTTCCCAGACCAGAGGTTGTAGGTGGCGTCGTATTGCACCTGGACCACCGGTCCTGAACGGCTCGCGACACCCCACCCGTCTGCATAGATTCTGAGGTCGACGGGGAACACCGTCTGGGCGCCGGGGATCCAACTGGTGTCAATGGTGCTGGCGACTGCGCTGTTCGCCAACGAGAAGTACAGGTTCATCTGCCCAGAGTTCCCACCTGGAACGTTGTTGCCAGCGCCCGGCGGAACGTCCATGTCTCCTTCGACGGAGATGACGAGATAGTCGTTCTCCCCCGCCGCGATCACCTTATGCACGGTGAAGAACTCACCCCGGTTATTGGCCCAGACGGTTGCACCTGAAGCCGAGAATGTGTTGATGTACTGCATGCTGCGGTAAGACGCAACGCCATTGTCGTTCCGCCCGTCGTAGTCATAACCGACGCGAAGGTACTTTCCATCGACCCTTTGCATGGCTCCGGTCGTCGCATTGACGTACCCGTGTGGCACCTTCAGAACGAACGAAGCGCGGAGCTCGTCGATTGCCGAGTCCATCTTCGAATTATTCGCGTGAAACTTCAGTATCTGTGGGGCTGCAACGGGAGCAGCCTGCGCCGACGGCGCTGCCGTCAGCGCGATACCGAAGATCGAGATTGACGCCACGACGACGACCGAACGGACGACCATCCGGAGGAACGACCGTCGTCGGGTTTGCGCACGAGAGGAATGTCCTCGAAACACGGCACTGCTTTCTGGTCATGCCCGTGAGTCATGCGCAAGAGCGGACGTCCCGACGGGTTCGGTTCGTGATTCTGGGAGCGGAGGATGGACGTCCATCACCCCGCGAAGGCGTCATGCGGTGATGATCGCGCGAGCGGATGACCGGACTCGGGATGAGGTCCTTCGGTGACAGATCTTGCCAGCGCACAGGTGTGTCCTAATGACGACCGCAAGTTGTTTCATCCCACTTTTCAACCGCCCCCATGCCGTGCTGGCTCCACGGAGGGACGGAGGTGGCGACAGCACGTCCAGCCGTCGGAGCCGGCACTACGCTGGCCGACATTGGCTTCGACTATCGAACACCAGCGAGGAAGACCATGCTGCTCTCCGACACCATCACCACGTGCGACGCCCCAAGCGCAGTCGTAGCGACACACACCAACTCCTTCGTCGTGACGCACGGTCAAGCATGGGAGTGGCATCAGCACGATGTCGACGAGCTACTTTGGGGAAGTCGCGGGTCTCTCGTCGTCGAGACAGGGGCAGGCGTCCATGCCCTCCCAGGGCATTACGGGCTCTGGATACCGGCCGGCGAAGCGCACCGAGTGACTGCCGCACCGGGAACCTCGTTCGCCTGCACCTTCTTCTCGCCGGACCTCGGCGATCCGCCTCGCTCGGGGGCCGGAGCTGTGTGCGTGCCCGCGGCAGCCAGCGCTCTCCTTGACGAGCTCGGTCGCGACGACCTCGCTGCCGAAACACGACGCCTGGCCGAGCTCTTGGTTCCGCGACTGCTCGAACCAGCCGAGATCATCCGTCTCCAACTCAGCTTGCCGGAGGACGATCGTGCTCGACGCGTGGCCGAAGAAGTCCGGCGCGACCCCGCAGACGCACGAACGCTCGGGGAATGGGGCACAGTCGTGGGTTCGAGCGAGCGCAATCTGTCGAGGCTGTTCCGCCGGGACACCGGGCTGAGCTTCCTGGAGTGGCGGACGCGAGCACGGATGCTCGCTGCACTCGAACTCCTCGCCGCAGGGATACCTGTCGGTGCAGTCGGACGAAGAGTTGGGTACACGACTCCGAGCGCGTTCGTGCAGGCGTTCCGGCGCGAGTTTGGAACGACGCCGGGTCGTCTCGACTCGATCGCACGCGAATTCGTCGGGCAACCGACATTCGTTGGCCGGTTGGCGACATGATCGTAGGAGAGGATCAGGGAGGTGTCTAAGTAAGGCACACCTAACCACTCGAAGAGAAGATCTCCATGCCGCTCATACGTCCTCGTCTCCTCGCTGCCTCGGCGTGCATCGCTGCTACTGCATTCCTCTTGACGTCCTGCAGCTCCCCGTCCGATGTCTCGACCTCTCCCGACACGCTGACCGTGGACACCGACTTCGGTGAGGTGACAGTCCCTGTCGAGCCGAAGGCCGCACTCGGGTTCTACACGACCGATGTCGACATGTTGATCACGCTCGGATACCCCCTGGCCAAGGAGCAGCCGCTCCGAGACGATTGGAGCGCGTTCCCCAGCTTCTTCCCCCAAGACGAACTCGAGGGCATTAAGGGGTTCCACAATTTCCCAGAGTTCAACCTGGAGAAGGTACTGGACGTCGAGCCCGATTTCATCCTCAACGGACTCGGTTACGAGACCGACTTGCACGACAAACTCACGCCGATCGCGCCGACTTACACCTACAACGGATTCGATGGTGACGATTGGCGCGACAAGTTCGACAAGATCGCCGAGGACCTCGGTCGAGCGAAACAAGCGGAGGCCTGGCGAGACCAGTACGACGCTCGCGTGGCAGAACTCAAAGCTCAGCTCGACGAGAACGGCGTCGCCCCTGTCGTCGCGGATGTGACGTTCTGGGGAGGGCAGGTGCAGATCAGCTGCTACAGCATCTCCTGCCTGGTGTTCAAAGACCTCGGGTTGCAGATCAGCCCCCTCGCAGACGGCGATGGGGACGGCGAGCCGGACAGCACCGGCCGAGCGCTCAGTCCCGAGCAGGTCGGCGATCTGCGGGACATCGATCTCATCGTGACGACCGTCAATCAAGACGGATCCGACCTCATCACGAACAACGAAGCGGTCACGTCCAATCCGCTGTGGGCGTCCCTGCCCTTCGTAGTAAATGAACGAATCTACCCGTACAACCTCGAGATGACTTTCGGGTCGCCGAGCGGCCAGGACGCACTCCTCGAGGTGATCGGACAGGCTCTTCTCGAATGAGTCATGTCGTAACGCCCACTGTTAGCCGTGACGACGGCCGCAAGGCTCACCAGCCGGAGACGAATGCGACGGGGACCATGTGGCCAGGAGACCGTCAGCAGATTCCCCGTCGCATCCGCACGTCGGTCTTGATCGACGTGAACTGGGCCGACTCGTCGCACCGTGGGCTCGGGCCAGTCTTCGCCGGCGGGAGCCACGAAGCGGTTGGGCACAGGCACGAGGCTGTCGTCGACGTCAATGGACTCTAAGTTCGAACCCACGTCGTACTCATCGGGCCCTTTTTCTGGGCGAATGACAGCAACAGCAGAACGGGAACGAGCGGCTATCGGGGTGCCCACTCTTCGACGGCTAGCGGGATTCACCATGATGCTGGGCGCGCTGGCGTTCTGTGTTGCTGTCAGTCTTGTACTCGGGTCCAAGGACCTGTCGATGGAGCGGATAGCCGGCGGACTCTCCGGCACGGACTCTGACGCAAGAACGATCATGTTCACTCTTCGCGGATCGCGCACCGTTCTCGGGATCCTCGTCGGCGCCGCGCTCGGAATGGCCGGAGCCTTGATGCAAGCGTTCACCCGGAACCCGCTCGCGGATCCCGGCATCCTCGGAGTGAATGCCGGCGCGGCCTTCGCGGTGGCGGTCGGAGGCGCGGTGTTCGGCATCACGAGCCTGTCAGGCATCATCTGGTTTGCCCTGTGCGGGGCAATGGTCACCACTGTCGCCGTCTGGGCCATCGGAGCGGCGGGTCGCGGTGGACCCGACGCCCTTCGAATCACACTCGCAGGAGTGGCCATCGGAGCTGTTCTCAGCGGGTTCACGTCAGGGATCACCCTGCTGTTACCCGACGTGTTCGACCGGATGCGCGGATGGAACGCCGGAACCATCAGCAGCATTCCGTTCGATCAGTTCGGGTGGTTGCTGCCGTTCCTCGCGGTCGGGTTCGTGCTGGCCCTCCTCGTCGCGAAGCCGTTGAACACGTTGGCTCTTGGCGACGATCTCGCCGTCTCCCTGGGCTCCAGCGTCGTGCGTACGCGGATACTGGCGGTCGTCGCCGCTACACTGCTCTGCGCAGCAGCGACCGCGGCGGCGGGCCCGATCGCTTTCGTCGGGCTGATGGTGCCGCATGCTGTGCGGTGGTTCACCGGGCCCGACCAGCGTTGGATTCTTGCTGGCAGTGTCCTCACAGCACCCGTGCTGCTCCTGGCCAGCGACATCGGCGGGCGGCTCGTGCTTGCCAGCGGCGAGCTCCCGGTCGGAGTCGTCACCGCTTTCGTCGGCGGACCAGTCCTCATCGCCCTGGTGAGACGAAAAGGAGCAAGCGCGCTGTGACGGACATCATCTCCTCCGACCGATCGCGCATTGATCGTGGCTATCGCTACGGCGTGCTGCGAACCCGGGCGGGGCGCCTCAGCGTGATTGTCGGGATGCGTAGTGCGATCGCCACCTTCGTGCTCGTGGCTGCAGCGGCGGCTGTGGCGGTCGTGAGCCTCGGGTCAGGCGACTTCGTCGTGCCGATCCCGGACGTCATCGCCACAGTGCTCGGGGGCGGGACGCGCAAAACCCAACTCGTCGTGCTCGACTGGCGGATGCCGCGGGTTCTGCTTGCTCTCGCGCTCGGAGCTGCGCTCGGTGCCGCGGGGGCGATCTTTCAGTCACTGACACGGAACCCGCTGGGCAGTCCGGACATCATCGGCTTCGATTCGGGTGCCTATGCCGGCGCTCTCATGGTGATGACGACAGCAGGCACCGGCTATCTCGCCGTCGCCGCAGGCTCGCTCGCCGGAGGTCTCGCGACCGCGCTGCTCGTGTACGCGCTCGCCTACCGGCGGGGGTTCCACGGATTCCGCCTGATCATCGTGGGGATCGCGATTTCTGCCATGCTTGCGTCGCTGAACACCTGGATCATCCTCAACGCGGACCTTGAGCTCGCACTGTCCGCAAGTGCATGGGGCAGTGGCTCGCTCAATACGGTCGCATGGGCCCAAGCGTTGCCCGCGACGGTCATCATCCTCGCGCTCGGAGTGATTGCCGGACTTCTTTCACGAGGGATGCACGCCCTCGCAGTCGGCGACGAAGCCTCGACCGCGCTGGGCCTCCGTGGTGGCCGCGTGCGCCTCGAGCTCGTCGTGGTCGGTGTCGGCTTCACTGCAACTGCTACCGCTACAGCCGGCCCGATCGCATTCGTCTCACTCGCTGCACCCCAACTCGCCCGGCGTCTGACGCGCTCCGCTGGCGTCGCTCTGCCCGCATCCGCAGCGATGGGGGCCTTGTTGTTGGTGTCCAGTGACTTCGTTGCACAGCGGTTGTTTGCTCCCGCGCAGCTCCCAGCCGGCGTGATAACCGTGTGTCTCGGCGGCGCATATCTCATCTGGTTGCTGATCATGGAGGCGAAGAGACGGCCGTAGAGCTTCCGGGAGGGGAACGCCAGCGCGTGTGGGCGGCAATGACGCTCGCACAGGAGACACCACTTTGCTCCTGGATGATCCGACAACGCCCTCGTCCACCGCGCGCCAATACGCCGGAGTTCGACGCACGGCAGCAGCGGCCAACGCAACGACAGGTGCCCCTTGTTAGGTTTTGTGCGATTTGTTGCCGGTCCGAGGCGAGCCGTCGCATTGTTGTGATCACCGATCCGGAGCATCGAGCAGTAGTAGCACCCCACCCGGTGGCGGAACCTCCACGTGCACTTGGAAGATTCAGGCGACCGCGAAACTGATCGCAACACGGGATCCCGCTCAGTGAAGTGGCCACGATCGCTGATGGGGCGAAGGCGTCCATCATCCGCTGTTCATCGCGGCCAGGGCACTACGGATCGGTTGACGATCAAGAACCAAGACCACCGACAAGGAAGACAGTGGACATGAATCACCGAAGAAGCAGTACTCGCGTCGGAGCTATCGTGGCGACGGCGCTCGCAATCGGGACGCTGAGCGCGTGTGCGAACGGCTCAACGACGAGTGACGACTCCGCGGCCTCTCGCGAATTCACCTACTGGTCGATGTTCAAGATGGGCGAACCCGGCCAGGTCGCGCTAGCGACGATCATCGAGGAGTTCGAGAAGGACACGGGGATCACCGTTGACGCCCAGTGGGTAGGTCGTGACGTGCTCACCAAGCTGCAGCCCACGCTGTCGACATCACCCGCGGCTGATCTCATCGACCGCCCCCTCTGGGCTGTCGAATCCGTCATGGTGCCGAGCGGCACCGTCGCGGATCTGGAACCCGTGCTCGATATGGAGATTCCGGGAAGCGACGAGACCGTCCGCGACGTCATCCCCGAGACCTACCTCGAGGTCGCGCGATCAAAGGACGGGGCTCAGGTCGTCATCCCTTGGACGATGACCAGCTACGACATCTGGTACGACTCAGCTCGGTTCCCGGACCTGGTGAACACGACTGACCTGACCTGGGACCGCTTCGTCGAAGTACTCGACGATTCGCGAACGCTGGGAGCTCCTTTGGCCCTGGACGCTGACATCCTCGGCTACAGCGCCTACTGGTACAACAATGCAGTGCTCCACACCATGGGTCCTGGTGCCATGAACAAGGCCGCCGGGGACAAGACCGGTAAGACCTGGGACGAGAGCGGGTACCGGGACGCGGCCGACAGGATCCAGCAGCTCGTCGCCGGAGGCTACTTCGCAGAGGGATACAACGCGAGCAAGTTCCCGGCCATCCAACAGAAGTGGGCGTCCGGGGAAGCGAACTTCATCCTCAACGGCTCATGGCTCCCCGGCGAAGCCGCACCGAATGCCGCAGAGGGATTCGAGTTCGCAAGCATCCCGTTCCCCGCTGACGAGCCAGACTCGAAGTACGCGGCGACCACTGCGTACGGCTGGGTCATCCCTTCGAAGTCCACGAATCCCGGTCCAGCGGAACAGTTCATCGCCTACGCCTACGGCAAGGAGCGCGCACAGGCGTACGCCGATGAGACCTCGGTCATCTCAGCCCGAGCGGACGTGACGGAGTCGGCGGCCGTGGCGTCCGCGGCCGCGACGCTCGAAAACGCTGACAAGCTCGTTCTGGACGACGACGGCATCTCCCAGAGCTACGGCGGCGACTGGTCGACGAAGGTCTACCAACCGCTGGTGGCCCAGCTGCTCACCGGCGGGCTCGACGCCGAGAAGTTCATCGCCGAGATCAAGCAGCAGACGGTCTCCTACTGGGAACTCAATCAGTGACGAATCAGACTGATCAACGTGCAGTCCGGGGTGCCGACACCATGTCGGCCCCCGGGCGGCCGGCCGGCCGCTCCGTGTCCGCGCGTCGTGGCTCGTTCGAACGATCTCGTCGACGTCTCTTCTGGCCGTTCGTTCTTCCGGCGCTCCTTCTCTTCGCCCTGCTGATGATCGTTCCACTGGTCGGGACATCGTGGATCAGCCTCCACAAGTGGCCGGGAACGGGTCCCATGGAATGGGTGGGCCTGAAGAACTTCGTCTATCTTTCCCGCGATCCAGCCTTCCTCGAGTCATTCGCGAACTCGGGGTTGGTCGTGGTCGTCGCGGGCGCTGGAATCTTCGCGTGCAGTTTCGTCCTGCTCGCACTCCTGAAGGACATGGTCGGACGTGGACGCGCATTCGCAAGATCCGTGATCTTCTTCCCGGTGATCATTCCAGGGATCGTCCTGTCGATCGTTTGGGGATTCATGTTCCAGGCGGACGGGCTCGTCAACGAGGTACTCCGCACGATCGGTGTCACGGACCCTCCAGCGTGGCTTGCAGCAGAGAACCGGTTCGGAGTCATCCTCCTCGGCATCGTCTGGTTCGGTGCCGGATTCTACGCGACGATTCTGCTAGCCGGCGCTGATCAGATACCGCCCTATCTGTACGAAGACTGCGCGTTGGCCGGGGCGAACATGTGGCAGCGGTTCAGATATGTGACCTTGCCCCTCTCGTGGGACATCATCTCCGTCTGTGCCGTCCTCTGGACCATCAATGCGCTCAAGACGTTCGAGTTCATCCTGGCGATCGCCGGGTCCTCGAGCGGACTCCCCGACCCCGGAACGTGGACGATAGCTCTCTACACCTACGCGTCCGTCCTCAACCCGGCCGGGGTACCCAGCTATGGTCTCGGGGCCGCAAGCTCGTTGGTCATGCTCGCGCTCATCGGCGTACTCGTCGTCCTCATCCGGCGCATCATGCGTCGAGAGAGCATCGAGTTGGCATGAGCGACTCGTCGTCGTTTTCGAAAGGATCTGATCGTGCCAACTGATGAGACGAGAAATCTCCTGGTTCCGCGCTCTCGCAGCAGAACGGCCGCGCGGAAGCCGTCGATTGCGAGCCCCCTTCAACGCGCTCTCAGCGGTCCGATCGTGGCCGTGATCGTCATTGCGAACGTCGCGTTACTCGCCTGGCTCCTGATGTCAGCTTTCAAGTCGAGTCGTGACATTCTGAATCAGCCTTGGTCGCTACCGACCGAGCTGAGGTGGGAGAACTTCGTGCTCGCCTGGACGACGGGCAACTTCAGCGTCGCCACAGCGAACTCGGTCGTCCTGACCGTGGGCACAGCCTTCTTCACGATCGTCCTGGCCGCGCCCGCCGCCTACGCGCTGAGTCGACTGGGGAACCGAGCAGCAAGCCCGTTGACGTCTCTGTTCGCCGTGTGCATCGGCATCCCGGCTCAAGCGATCTTCCTGCCGATCTTCGCAATGCTCGCTCCGGTTGGTCTGGTGAACAATCTGTTCGGGCTGCTACTCATCTACGTGGGCACATCACTTCCGTTCGCGGTGTTCTTCCTGACCGGATTCTTCCGAACGCTCCCTCTCGAGCTCGAAGAAGCGGCGGCGCTGGACGGTGCAACGCCGGCGCGGACGTTTTGGCGGATCATGCTTCCGCTGGCCCGCCCGGGAATCATCACACTGGTCGTACTGAACGTCATCGGCCACTGGGGAGAGACCTTCTTCGCACTGGTCTTCCTGCAGTCGCAGGAGCTCCAGACGCTTCCACTCGCATTGCTCGGCTACTTGCAACAGATGCAGTACAACGGAATGAACTGGGGCGGCATGTTCGCCGGAATCGCCGTCACGGTCGTTCCGATCCTGGTGATGTACCTCTGGGTCGGGCGCCGGATCATCGAGGGGATGACGCTCGGAGCAACCAAATGAGGCTGGCTTGAACGGGCGGGGCGCGGAACGCAGTCGATTCCGTGCCCCGCCCGTGTTCCATGGGACGCTATTCGCTTCCAGTCATCAAGAGAAGTGCCGACGAGGCAGCACTCCCTCAGCCGCCGCACAGCCCATACGGTTGGCACCGCAGTCGCTCACGTCAGCCGCTCACATCCCGCAGTGCAGTCCGTGTGTCAGGGACATCCGACGCGCGTGCGGCGACCGCACCGTTGGGATGTTCCTCGTTCTTCGCCGGCAGCTCCAGACGGATCGCCGCCAGATTGAGCGAGTCGATCGTCCACTTCGAATCCTTGATCCGGAGACCGCGTATCTTCAGGGTGTATCGGCCGGCCTCGGGCACCTCGACTGTTCCGATCTCACTTCGCACCATCTGCCAGAAGAACAGCACCGGACTGAATTCCCGACCGTCGTCGGTGACGACAAAAGCGCGAGTGTGAACCTCACCACTGGGGGTCGCCCATTCCAGACGTCCGGTGAGCCCCGCACCGTCCCAGCGCGGCTTCGCGTGTCCGGAGGTTTCCTTACTCAGCGCGACGACCCGGTAGTCGCCGGGATCGACAACGTCGACGTCCCACGCGATACCACCTGGAATGGACCTGGCCGATCCCACGTCGAGTCTGATCGATTCGGCAGAGGATTGCGCCGGAACGGGGTCGATGTCCGGCGCCGAGCCGAATGTGAGCTTGACCAGTCTGGGAAGATCGTCGCTCGGGGCGGGTACCTCCGTGGTGAACGAGGATCCCAAGAGCGCCGGGGCCACGCGCGACAGTGGCAACGCACGCTCACAACCCGTCGGTTCGATGAACGACACTCCGAGCGGCTGCGTCCGAAGTCCCGGCAAAGCAAGGCGGACGAGAGACGGATCGGTGATGTGGACATACAGCGATGTTTCTGCTGAGGTGACGTAGCCCCAGTCGAAACCCGACGGGAACGGCGACCCACTAGCTCCGTGGATGGCAGGCGATGCACGACGCATCCAACGGCTGATCTCTCGAAACTGTTCGCTGGCCCGAGCCGGAATGCTGCCGGCGCCGTCGGGTCCGAAGTTCAGGAGCAGGTTGCCGCCCCGGCTCACGGTGAAGGCGATGGTCTCGCACAGACTGGCGGAAGTCTTCCAACGGCTCTCGCTTGCGACAAATCCCCACGAGTCGTTCGTGGTCGCGGCCGTCTCCCACGCTGACCTCGGCAGAACCGTATTGAAGTAGTTGTCATCCATTGATTCGTAGTCTGCAACGCCGCCGACACCGACGCGACTGTTGATGACCGCTGTCGGCTGGAGCTCACGGACGATTCTCGCAGCCTCGGCAGCTTGGTGCGGGGCGATACCTGCGGGCATGTCGAACCACACGGACGCGATTTCGCCGTATTCGGTGAGAAGCTCCGTGAGCTGTGGCATCGCTTTCGACCGCCAATATCGCTCGAAAACTCCGTCTCCGGAAGTCGTATCCCAGTCATTGCTTCGCGGCCCGACAGCATCCGGGTCGGCCCAGTCGATGACATGCGAGTAGTAGATCCCGAGGGCGACACCGTGCTTCCGGCAGGCGGCGGCGAGCTCAGCCAGTGGATCACGCCGGAATCGCGTGGCGTCGACGATGTTGAACGAGCTCGCTCGCGACCGATACATGGCGAAACCATCGTGATGCTTTGCGGTGAAGACGAGATATCTGGCTCCCGCACGAGCTGCCATCAGTACCCACTCATCCGCATCGAACCGAACCGGGTTGAATTCGGCGGCAAGCCTGCGGTACTCGTCGCGTGGAATCCGCGCCGTCGACTGAATCCACTCGGCCAGCCCCGGGATGTCTTGTCCGGCGTACTGCCCTCCGAGCAGAGATGAGACTCCCCAGTGCACGAACGCTCCGACACGCCAGGACTCCCATCTCCGTCGCCGGTCTCGGTCGGCAGGCGTGTCGCCGATCGTGGGGAGGTCGCCGTGCAGCCCTTCTCCGGCGGGTGTGGCGGTATCTACAGGCAACACGGTTCTCCTTCGCGCCGGACGCCGGCTCGGTGTGTTTCGCGCCCAGTCGTGCTGGATGTATGTGTAGCACCTGGACTGTCCGAGCGGACATGTCCTGTGCGTTACTGTTCACTTCGCCCGCCACCTCGCCCCTGAGTTCGTCCGATGGTGAGGAACCAGGCCGCATCGCCAACGCGAAGTTAAGCGCTTGCGCGAGTGTTCACCTTTGTGCAGTGCGCCACCTCGCGTGTTCCTCGCTGCTAGCGTCTGACCGTCCTCGCAGATGGCGGAGCGACCTCCATTGGCGAAGGCGGCCGATCGGTCGACTGCCGCAACCGCATGACCTGGAAGGCGTTCGATGATGAACCTCCGAGTAGTCGCAGCTGTGTTCCTGTCGTCCATCTTGGGTGCAGCGTCTCTCACCACGGGCGCCTCGGCCGCCGTGACGCCCGACCAGGGTGTGGTTTCGGGCGATTGGGTGGACCACGACTTCACCACGCGGGACCTCCAGCCCTTGGACGGTCACGTCGATGTGGACACGAAGCTCATGGGGCGGGTGTCGATCACGCCTGGCGCGAACAATGCCGGAACGGTCTCGGACGCGCGCGGGAACGTGTTCATGATCGAGGCCATCACGGAGGCGGTGAACGCCTATCGGGGAAGTATCAGCCGTTCGGTTCGCACCGGCATCGAAACACGAGTGAAGTTCTCGAGCACGGATTCGACTCGAACCCTCTTCGAGATGAAGAGCATGACACCACCCGCTGGGAAGGGCACGTGGCCCTCGCTGTTGCGGTTCGACGCCCAAGGGAAGATCAAGGATTGGAAGGGAGCGGTCGTCGGTGTCTATGCCGCGGACCGGTGGTATGACATTTCGATCGACATCGACTCGCCCGATCACCGGTACAGTGTCTGGCTGGACGGCTCGCCGCTGATCACCGACCTCGATCTCGGTAACTTCTCGGGGATACTGCAGAGCAAGATCATCCAGGGGACGAATCCGACCAAGTCGAGCACAACGACCTCCTTCGAATTTCTGCGCGCTGGAACGATCATTCCCCGGGTGCAGGCGATATCAGTGGCTCCGGGCACGGTCGAAACGGGAAAGATCCACTACCCCTCCGCAACGGTGACTCCCGGAGATGCAGCCGTCTCGGGGTTTTCCTTCGCTTCGTCAGACGAGAGCGTCGCCCGGCCGTTCGGTGCAGCGATCCTCGGTCGAAACGTCGGGTCCGCGACGATCACCGCTACAGAAATCCGCTCGGGCGCGACCAGCTCGTTCGAGCTGTCGGTCACCGATTCGACCCAGCCGTGGTCAGCAGCCTCGATTCGTGACGCAGATCTCGCCTCGGCACTCATGGCCGGCGTGCGGGCTCAACGAACTTGGACCACGGATCAGATACTGGCCAAGTATCCCCTGGTTCAGACCTATATGGCCATGGACGAAGCAGATTTCGTCAGGGCCGTCGAAGCTGACTCGGCTCGGATCATGGTGCTCAATACGCCATCGAACTTCAGCTTGTACGCTCGGTTGTTCACGAGACTCTTCGAGACCACCGGAGACGAGTCGTACGCGAAACGTTCACTCTTGATCATGTACACGTTTGCGCTCGAATACCCGCGCATCGTGGGGCTGGGAGACTATGGTGGGCCGACCGCTTCGGCGGCCCAGCCGGATATGACCTGGGCATTCGGAGCCATGTTCGACATGGACGTATGGGGGCTGCTCGAGCCCACCGTCTCCGGTGATGATTTGAAGCTCCTGATCCAAGAAGTCATCGTCCGAGGGTCAGCCTATGTGGCCACCGATGCGGTGCTCTCCCGCGCTCGCATGGACAATCGAGACCCGTATAGCGCACGTCCTGCATCCGTGGCAGCGCTCCTCCTCAACGACCCGATACTCATGCGGCGCGTGATCGATGTCTATGACCGTCTCCTGAGCCCGGAGCACTATTACGGAGATGGACTTTGGCACGAAGAGACATCTGCATACAGCGACCAGGTGGCAGGAAATGTGGCGACGACGATCGATGTGATCAAGTCGTACATCGATCCCGCCGGCTTCACAGACAGTCGGCTCGGCATCGTGCTCGACAACACCGACCTGACCGCCAGGTGGCCGCTGTTGACGAAGACGCGGAACGCTGCGACGGAGCAGCTCATCTACCCGGACGGCACTCCGATCCCATTCAACGATTCCGACGGCAAAGTCGGGAACCCGACGCCATTGCCAATCGTCTCGAAGGGTCTCAAGAACATCGAGATGGGTGACACCGGTTACTACGCACTCTTCCAAGGAGATGAGACGGAAGCCACCCACGTCGGCTTGTACGCACCGAAGACCAACCGGTGGGGTTCTGGGCACCATCAGTTCAATTTCAACAGGCTCGACCTCTGGGGCGCGGGCGTCGAGCTGCTCCCCTACAGCGGATACGTCCGCAACACGAGTTACTCCGACGGCAGCGGTCGGAATCTGCGATATCCGTCCATGAGTCCGATCTGGGGGAACTCGCCTTGGGTATGGCGTGCTGACGGTGCGAACCAGACACCGAGCGAGGAATGGGTTCGTCCGGCGGTGCTCGCCTACGACGACGGCAGCGGAAACGACAAGCAGGTGCAGCTCGTCGAGACATCCGTCGCCGGGGTTCCAGGGAAGGGTTCCGAAGTGAATCGACGGCTGGAGCTCATGGTCAACCTCGGCGGCAATCGAAACTACACGTTCGATCTCAGCCGGCTCAAGGGTGGCCAGGCCCATGAGATCTATCAGCGCGGCGCTGAACTCGAGCCGATGTCAGAGCAGACGAACAACATCGACCTGGCTCAGACAGGCCAACCGGACCTCGCAGCCCACCTTGCAAACATCGGCAAGCCGGCAGGCTATCCGCTTCACCGAAACTGGCTGCTCAATCCGCAGGAAGGCAGCGGCGCGAGCCCCTTCGACTTCACCTGGACGGGTGCTGAATCCGGTGCCTCCCTCCGTACCTTCATGAACGGCGTTCCGGGGTCAGAGGTGTTCATGTCACAGATCCCACGCACTCGGGTGATCACGACCAAGTCTCAAGAGACGACCTTGACGGCGCCCCATGTGACCCGTCGCACGATCCTCGCTTCTCCAGACCAGGCCACGCAGTACGGAGCAGTCTATGAAGCCACCGTCGATGGCCAGAAAGGTCTGCTAAGCGGCGTTGAGTGGTTACTGCCCACTGATGGAGATGACATGACCACCATCGCCAAGGTTCGGAGCGGAGAGTTCGTCGACACCGTCTACATCAGCGATGACACCGACGAGCGCGTCGTCGATGGGATCACATTCTCCGGCAGCGTGGCGTTCGTCCGAACCGACGCACTTTCAGGCCGAATCCTGTCGACCTACGTTTCTGGCGACGGCATGATCCAAGCCCCCGAATCCGCGCCAGTGGCCTCCGGCACGGAGCAGCTGCGCATCATCGGGGCGACCACCTCGACAACGAACACCGGGCTCGACCCCGATCGACAGCGCAAGGACACCGTCACCTTGGAAGGAACGTTCACAGACCCGAGTGCGGTGGTCGGCCAGCGTCTGCTCACGCGGTTCGGTGACGGGTCCGGTTTCTCGATGCACGTGAACGGGATCGAGGAGGTGGCGGGGAACACCGTCCTGACAGTTGAATCGTTCACCCCATTCACGGTCACGGACAGCGGTATCGAGACCGTGTTCTATCCCCGGGTGTCCATCGCAGGAGACGCCTACGCGATCGTCAACCACTCGTCACGAAGAGCGGGAGATCCCCTGTCTGCAGACGACGCCGCGGAGAACCGTGAGAGGACCGAACCGGTAGCCGCGTCTCCGTGCGCGTTGCCGTTCTTCCCAACCGACAAGAACCAATCGCGAGAGCACGAGCCCACTCAGGGGAGCCCCAAATGGCACACGAACGCGCTCGGCTACGTGGTCGGTGGGTCGTCTGATTCGCCGCGGCGCAAGGGATCTCTGCGCTTCCATCAAGCCCCGCTTGTTGGTAGCTGACAACAACTGGAACACTGTGCTCATGCTCCGATCGGAGAGACAGAAGTCGATCCTGCGAGAGATCGATCGCCGCGGCGCGGTGGCGGTGACCGATTTCGCCGCGCGCCTCGGTGTTTCGGGGATGACCGTCCGTCGCGACCTTCTCGATCTCGAGCAGGCCGGCCTGATCGTGCGCGTCCACGGCGGCGCCGTGAAACGACACGCGCAGACACACCCGCGGCAGAGCGATTCCGCATTGACGCTCGGCCTGATCGTGCCCTCGGCGACCTATTACTTCCCCGGATTCATCAACGGCGCGAAAGCCGCTGCGGCGGAACAACATGTCCGCTTGGTCCTCGGCGTGACGGATTACGACAAGGACGTGGAACGGCATCAGGTTTCCCGGCTGTGCCAACTCGGTGTCGACGGCCTCATCGTCACTCCGAGCGGAGCGCCAGGAGCCGCCGATGGCGGCGACGAAGCGAACTACCACCTGCTCGCTCAGTCGGGGCTGCCCGTGGTGATCATGGAGCGCGCACTTGACGACAAGACAGCTGCGCTGAACCTCGGAGGCGTGCGAACGGACCATGCACACGGTTCCCGGTCCGCCGTTCGTCATCTCGTCGAACTCGGGCGGAAGAGGATTGCGCTGATCGCGCCCCCGCGCGGGAGCACTTCAGATCCCGTGCACGCGGGATACCGGGCTGCAATCGCAGCGTTGTTGCCGGATTCTCCCCACCTGGAATTCGACCTGCAGGGAACCGTTGGCACCACCGAGCAGCGACGCTCATACGAGTCCATCTTCGACACCTGCGTGGCCGCTGGAGTCGATGCCATGCTCGTGCTTCCCGACGCTGTCGCCATCGCCCTCGCGGATCGCGCCTTGGACGCTGGAATAGCTATTCCGAAAGACCTGTCGATCGTCGCGTACGACGACGAGATCGCGTCAATGGCGGCGATGCCCTTGACCGCGGTATCGCCACCCAAGTTCGATGTCGGAGCAATTGCGGTTCGCACATGCATCGATTTGATCGTCCAGAAAGACAGCATCGGACGTCTCCCTCCCGAAGCGCGCGTGCTCTTGCTACCGACCCTGATCGTCCGCGCGTCGTCCGCGTCGACTAGAGGCACGTGACGCCACATTATGTGTGATTCTGTGCGATCTCGTGCAAATCGAACCGGACAGTGTGCAGACTGAAGCACCATCAGGCGCACGAGCAGGCAGCCTCGACAGAGTCGCAGTCCAATCGCCCGTGTGAAACAGGAGAGGCTCGCAGGTCTCCACAAAAACGTGCTGACACGCACTCGATGCCGCCTCCTTCTGCAACAACGCCCCGTCCTCTCAACTACGAAAGAGCACCTTCATGTCTTCCGCAGCGCCGACATCGACGACGCACACCCGAACGGCTCTCGCCCTCAACGTCGCGCTCGCGACCGTCCGCCGAAACGTTCCCCTCTTCCGCGGGATCTACCCCGCCGACACCACCTCGGCCGGACGCTATCCCCGGCGCCCGGCGGCGACAGGCATCGAGGAGGGCGGGAACTCCGGTTGGACCACGAGCTTCTGGCCTGGAATGCAGTGGCTCGCCTGGGAGGCCACGGATGACGCGGTGTTCCGCGATTCGGCCCATGCCTACACGGTCGACTTCGTCCGTCGGGTTCGCGCAGTCGAAGACCTCGATATGCATGACATCGGCTTCCTGTACAGCCTGTCAACCGTCGCCGACTGGCGACTCACCGGCGATCTCGTCGCTCGAGATGCGTCGCTCCAAGCCGCCGCACTGCTGATGCGCCGTTTCCTGGAGCCCGCTGGGATCATTCAGGCATGGGGCGATCTCAAGGATCCTGCGCAACGGGGGCGTACGATCATCGACAGCTTGATGAACCTCCCGCTCCTCACCTGGGCGGCTGGTGAGACGGGCGACACCCGATTCTCCGATGCCGTCCGACGTCACACCGCACAGCTCCGCGAACACATCATCCGCGAGAACGACTCCACGTTCCACACCTATCAGTGGGACACCGTGACCGGCGTGGCCGTGGGGGGCACGACTGCGCAAGGGGCGCACGATCAGTCTTGTTGGGCGCGTGGCCAAGCCTGGGGTATCTACGGCTTCGCGCTCAATCACCGTGCAACCGGCGACCCACGGGACCTCGCGGCGGCGTGGCGTTGCGCGGAGTATTTCCTCGCCCACCTGCCCACCGATTTGGTGCCCTACTGGGATCTGGACTTCGGAGAGAACGACGGCGCGCCGCGCGACAGTTCAGCAAGCGCAATCGCGATCTGCGGCCTGCTCGAGCTGGCACGCGCCGGCACCGATTCGGTTCGTTCCGCCCGAGCCGATGAGGCCGCACGCGAGCTGCTCGATGCGCTCATCGAGCACTGCACACCAGCGACAGCGGAAGACGCTGACGCCCTGCTACTTCATGGCGTTTACAGCTTCCCGGAGGGTATCGGCATCGACGAGGGAACGCTCTGGGGGGACTATTTCTACCTCGAGGCTCTCGTACGAGTTGCCCGGCCGGATTGGACGACGTACTGGTGAGCGACCGCGAGAACACCGTCATGGATCGGTTCCGCCTCGATGGAAAGGTGGCACTGGTGACAGGAGCCAGTCGAGGCCTCGGACAAGGGGCGGCCGTCGCCCTTGCCCAGGCCGGCGCCGATGTCGCCCTCCTCGATCGCGGTGACGCGTCCGAGACCGCGCGGCTCATCGCCAAGACCGGCCGACGAGTCCATCGCGTTCAACGGGACCTCTCTACTGCGACTCCGGGCCAGCTGTCGGAAGCCGTGGACATCGTCCGCGAGGAGCTCGGAGGACTCGACATCCTCATCAACAATGCCGGAACCATCCGCCGTGCCGACGCATTGCAGTACGGGCAAACGGATTGGGACGAGGTGCTGGCCGTGAACCTCGACTCAGCCTTTCATCTGGCTCAATCGGCTGGACGACATCTGATCTCACAGGGCAGCGGGCGAATCATCAACGTGGCCTCGATGCTGTCCTTCCAAGGCGGGATCAGAGTCCCTGCATACGCCGCCTCCAAGCACGCGCTCGTCGGACTCACCCGAGCGCTCGCGAACGAGTGGGCCACCTCCGGCGTGACGGTCAACGCCGTCGCGCCTGGATACATGGCCACCGACAACACCGCGGAACTCCGAGCTGACGCCGAACGGGACCGGTCCATCCTGGCCCGCATTCCCGCTGGCCGATGGGGCACACCCGCTGACGTGCAGGGCGCATTCGTCTTCCTGGCATCTGATGCGTCCGCGTACGTCAACGGAGCCGTGTTGCCCGTCGACGGCGGATGGCTCGTCCGCTGAGCCCCCTTCCTTCATTCGATTCAGGAGTTCACACACATGGAACAGAGATACGCAACCAACCCGGGTCAGATTCCGAGTTTCACCACGAAGGATCTCCGCGAGCGATACCTCGTTGATGAGATGTTCGTCCCGGGTGCGATCAGGCTCACCTACACGCACCACGATCGCATCGTCTTGGGCGGCGTCGAGCCCGCGGGGAAGGTCATCGAGCTCCCCGGATACCCGGAGATCCGCAGTGAGTACTTCCTCGAACACCGAGAACTCGGCATCATCAACGTCGGCGGAACAGGAACGGTAACCGCCGACGGCGAGCTGTTCACGCTGACGAAGGGGGCTTGTCTCTATCTCGGACGGGGCACTCGCGAAATCATCTTCGCCGATGCGGAGGGAAGTGCACAGTTCTACCTCTTCTCCGCACCGGCGCACATTGCTTATCCGACTGTGCACATCGCTGCGGGCGAGGGCACCGTTCGCGAACTCGGTGACCAGCTGACCTCCAACCGACGCACGCTCCATCAGTACATCCACGAGGGCGGCGTCCAGAGCTGTCAGATAGTCATGGGAGTCACCGAACTTCACCCAGGCTCGATGTGGAACACCATGCCGGCCCACACGCACGATCGTCGCAGCGAATGCTACCTGTACTTCGACGTTCCAGAGGATGCCCGCGTCGTACACCTTCTCGGCGAACGTTCGGAGACCCGACACGTCGTCGTCGCCGATCGCCAGGCGGTCATCTCACCGAGTTGGTCGCTGCACTCGGGTGTCGGCACGTCTGCATACTCCTTCGTCTGGGCGATGGCAGGCGAGAATCAATCATTCGACGACATGGATGCGGCTCCCGTCACGACACTCGAGTGAGCTGCTGACGCGACGGGCAACCGACGTTGGCGAAAACCACCGATCTGATCTGTTTGCACCCGCGGCACCGAGCCAGCGTTCGATGCCGCGGCGCCGTCGAACACCAGCTCGGATCACTCGTCCCAACCTCGTTCCCCGCGTTCGTCGCGGAACTCACGTCAGAGAACGAGCCTGTGCAACGATGGCCGCGCGTCGAGACTGACGGGTTGACCCGGGAACGATCAGCGTGGCCAGATGCGGCAGGCATCCGTCCATGACGGCGAGAGCCACGACGCTCAGCAGCGTCTGCGCCGCATACTCGTCACTGCGTTCCGGCAGGGCGTTGGAGAGCGCGGCGACGAGTTCCGCGCATCCGCGCGCCCGCTGCAGTGCCGATACAGGCTGATCCAGCTCAAGGCTCTCCCAGGCCAGAAGGCGTGCAATGTGGGGACGCACCGAGGTGCGATCATACAGTCGCCCTGCGAGATCGCCCAGCGCGTCAGCTTGTTGACCAGTGATCTCGACGCCATCCATCAGGCCGTCGACCTCGGCCTCGAGCACGGCCCCGAAAAGACCGGCTTTGTCTCCGAAGTACTGGTAGATACGCTCCTTATTGACACCGGCGTCTCTGGCTATCGCGTCGACACGGGCACCGGCCAACCCGGCCGCAGTGAAATGCGTCGTCGCAGCAAGAAGCAGCTTGCGTCGTGTCTCATCCGTGTCCCACGCCATGCGTCCAAGAGTAGTCCAACCAGACGGTTGCATTGATGCTGCATCCGAGATGACACCGTACGGGGCCGCTCGACGACGCCCCGGAAACACGGGGTACTGCGCAGGGCGAAGCGAAGTCTGATGAGGGCGGCCTGGTGATCGACGCGTCACTCTCCTCGCGTACGAGTTCCGCGCCGCCGTATCGCAACGAGGGCCCCTCCGAACGCCAGGAGGAATCCGGCGGACAGGAGGCCTGCGGGCGAGACGGAGAAGCCCGTTCGCGAAAGGGTGCCGCTACGAACAGTCGTCTGGGATTCACCGAGGTCGATCCGCAGCGGCCTGAACTCGACCCGAAGGGACGCCCCACGTTCGGCTCGGGGCAGTGGAACGTTCGCAGTTCCTTCCACGACGATCGCTCGACCGAGCATCTCGACTCCCCGGTAGACGGATGCAACCCCCCAGGGACGGGCGCCCGCAGCGTCGGCAGAGATGCCGGCCTGGTCGACTGTTGCGCTCAGTCGCAGTGTCGAGCCGTCGAGAACTGCAGAGACCTCGGTACGACGAGGACGGACATCGACGACGGTCGAAACCGAGGTGGCGGATTCCACGCCTGGGTCGCCTGCAAATCGAGCAGTGAGCTCGAAATGACCCGTTGGGAGCGCAGCGATCGGAACTGACCAAGCTGCCGCGATCCCGGGCCTCGTCGGGGCCTCGTACGCGTCCGATAGTTCGAGGAGCAGATCGTTGCCACGATACAACGCAGCCTCGCCCGTAACGGGGGCTGACGTGACGTCACTGCTCAGTTCCACCAGGACTGCCCCTGCTGAATCGGCTGTGGGCGTCACGCTTGCGACGGTCAGAGTGAGTTCTGTGCCCCGGAGCGCGTAGTGACCCTCGACGGAGACGCCTCCGGGATCCTTCCAGCGATCCGGATCCCCCTGGAACAATGCCGTCACGAGATTGCTCTCCTGATCGAGGCTGACGTCTTCAAGGACCGCACTGCCGCTCTCCATCGGTGCCCTGCCCAAGAAGAGGCCGTCGTCAAAGAACAACACATCACCGGTGACAGGGGTGGTCGTCGCGAGAGAAGATCCGATGGCGCGTAGATCGACTGCTCCTCCCGGCAGGGCTGCATCGATGCCGACAACGGTCAGAGCAAGAGCGAACTCCTCTGGCGCCACCGTCAGCGTGCGATGTTCGGCCACCGCCCATGCCAGGGAACTCTCTCCTGTGCCGTCGGCTGAGTCCGTGTAGACAGCGTCGATCCGGTAGGTCGCACTTGTCGGAGCTGGTAGCTCGAGGGTGGCTCGACCGTTGACCGGCGTCGCGCTGCCGATCGGTGATCCGTTGAGCATGAAATCGACGATTCCTTCGCTTGTCGGCACACGACCGTGTTCGACATCGACGGCGAGCGTCACGCGGGATCCTGGTGAGACACTCTTCCAGTCCCCTGCCCAGCGCACTTCAGGCTCGGTGTCGGCATCGGTGTTCGTACGATTCCCGGCGCTCGATGCAGCGTCCTGCACCGATGGCGCGTGTTCCACCGCCTGGGCCGCCGCGAGGGGCGTGGACTGAGCAAGCGGTCGGCCCGGCATTTCAGAGAGGGTCGCAACTGGACAGCCGTCGTAGACGGACAACCGAGACCAGGCCTTCTGAGCGAAATCGGCCGGGTTGTACTGGTACGGCATCGAGAGGGTGGGGGCGTGCCATGGGTCACCTGAAAACGATGCCGTGATCTCCTGGGATGGCTGATCGGTGACGTTCAGACGAAGACACCAGACGTTCGGGCCGAGACGTCCAGCGGTCACCTCACCTAATGGCTGGGGAGTGTCGGTTCCCGAGCTGCGCGATGCGAAGCCTATTCGGGGCAGATCAACGTCGACGCTTGCGTCCGCCCATGACGCCAAGCGGACGACGAGCGAGTGTGTGCCATCCGCACCCAGCATCGGCTCGAAGAGGAAACGTGACGACGAGCGACCCGGCACGAGTTCGGTGGTGGCAGTGGACGGCCGATGCAGGCCGGGGGCGTCTGGGGTGAACTCGACTCGTACCGCCACCGGCGACCCGGGTAGTAACTCTTGCGCGAGGTCGAACGCGAATTTCCCCGAGGCAGCAGGCCTGACTTCCGCTCGCTTGCGATCTCCCAGGTAGACGGCGACGGTACCCGCATCGAGTTCCACGTGGGTGCGCATGTCGCCTGTAGCCGGTTTCCTGATCGTCTGCTGCACTTGCCCCCTGAGCACACCGCCATCGGCGTCGCGGATGATGACCTGAGTGTCCCGAAGTTGCTTCCACCTGAGCGTGACGAACGCGGGTCCGGTGTTCGGGGTGATGGCCGGCAACGAGCACGGGTTACCGCACGAGTGAAAAGCCAGATGGCTCGTTCCCGCCCCTCCTCCGGTCGCAGGAACGAGCGATGGAAGGTTGCCGTAGAGGTTCTTCCGATTGCCCTGTGTCCACTCGGAAGCGGTCTGGGCTGAGCCGCCGACTCCGGAGTTGAGTCCGCCTCCACCTCCTCCACCTCCGGTGAGGTGCGAGTACCAGGAAGTACCCGAAGCCTCTCCAGCCTTCGCCTGCATTCCGCTCCTGCAAGCGTCCCGCACCGTGCTGGGACCCCCGGAGCTCCATACGAGGCTGTCCTCGCCGCGCACAGGAGGGGTCAGATCAAGAGAATCGGTGAACATCCCGCTTCGGGTTTGCCTTCCCGATGATCCTCCGCCACCTCCGGCGACGGCGATGACGTTTCGCGGGCTCTGAGCACACACGTCGCTGTCCGTCCGCTGCACGAGCATCGTCGCGTTGCCGCCCGCGGTGCCCGACTCCTCCATGCTCCCGCCCACACCACCCGGGGCGGCGTCCAGCGCGGAAAATGTTCCATCGGTGCCCGCGCCGAACAGCACATCAAGGACCGTGCCCGGCGTCAGGGAGCGAGTCCGGAACGTGAACGTCGCACCTGCACCGCCCGCGGACCCTCGGCCGGGGGCGCCCGCGATCGTCACCTCAACGCCGTCGACGGTTTCCGGCACGGTCCAGCTGCGGTCGATCCACCGTGGATCCAGGGTGAGTTCGAAGGAGTCAGCGCCTGACGATGCCGCTGCTGACGCAGTCTGAGCGGCCGTCGCGCGAGATGGAACCGCCGGACTAGCAACGAGACTGCCCACCAGTGCCGCGATCCCAACAAGAACAACCGTTCGAGCTGCACGTGCCATAGACACCCCCTTGATCGAACGCTGAATGAGCCGTTCCGGCCCAGGATCCGACCGTAGGCTCAGCCAAGCCTCGTCGACCAGGACAAACCCCACACCTCCAGCGTCGGACGCGAGGAATCACTTGCTCCAGATTCAGATGTCGCCCGCCAGGACGAAGGACCGCTCATGCGACCGTCGTCCGACCAGGTGGTAACACGCGTCCGTCGATTCCCACGCGAGGACGCGACAACCAGCATGGCGACAGGATTCGTCCGAGTCCATGCACGCCGCGGGGGTTCGCTGAGCCGCACCAAGGTGGGCATCCAGCGAAAGGAATAGTTGTTGTCCCTCAAAGATGTTGCGAGGAGCGCTCTTCTCGTCATGACGACCGGTGCAGTCGTGCTCGGCACAGGCACAGTGTCGAACGCGGCAGAACCCGTCACACCCGACCTGCCATACAATGTGGTCCAGCTCGGTGATTCCTACTCGGCAGGGAATGGAGCCGGCCGCTACTGGGGTGATCCGGAGGCGCGGTTGAGTCACAACAACTACGCCGAGGTCTACACGGACTGGCTCAACACTCAGCCGCAGATCAACGCGCGCTACTCGAGCTATGCGCACAGCGGGGCGGAGACCTCGGACATGCTCGACAAACAGATCCCGCGCGTCGACAGCGAAGCCGATCTCGTCATGTTCACGATCGGTGGCAACGACGTTGGGTTCCAGGACATCATCAAGTACTGCTTCGCCCTCGGATACCGGTCTGCTGGGGATTGCCGCGCAAAGGTGGACTCCGCACGCGCAGCAATACCCGCCGTCGAAGAGCAGCTCACCGTGATCCTGCAGCGGCTCTCGGAGCGTATGAAGCCGAATGCAGAGATCATGCTGGTCGGATACCCGCAGCTGAGCACCGCCGCTCCGCACAATCTCTGCGACTACGTCGTGCTCTGCTGGGGGGGCTACTCGTATGACGCCTCGAAGGGAGTCCGCCAACTGGGATCGGCCGCCGCAGACATGCAGCAGCGGGTCGTCGACGCATGGAACCGGACCAACCCGTCGAACCCGGTCATCTACGCTTCCGGGGTCGCTCGCGCATTCGAGGGGCACGAGCCGGAGCCTGACACGATGCTGCGAAACAACTACCAGTGGATCAACGGCTTGCTCGCGAAGGAGACACGGGTCGTGCATCCCAGCGGCCGAACGGACTACAGCGCCAGCACCGACAAGATGAACTGGTACCACCCCGGGATTGTCGGTCACGCCCAAGTGGCGAGCGTCATTCAGACCCAGATCGGGCTGACGCCTCGAGCCCGAGCGATCCAGGCGAGTAACGCCGGGGCTCCTGCTCTCCGCGCACCGTCGGGGATCGCTCGCAGTGTCGCAACGCAACTGGCAAGTCTTGGCTCTGCGCCGAGTGCTGTCGCCGAGGACGGGAGCCCATCAGCTTGGTTGCTCGGACCCCACGTCCAGGCGATGGGGACCACCATCCGGTTGGACGCCCGCGGGAGTGTTGCGGGAGATGACGTCATCGCTTCCTACGAGTGGGACATCGACGGCGATGACATCGTCGATCGCACCACCGCAGAACCGGTGGCTGAGTTCCGATTCGACTCGCTCTACGAAGGAGCGGTTTCGGTGCGGGCGACACAAGCCAACGGGAAGTCCTCGACGGCCTCGACGCAGGTCCTCATCTCCGAGGACGGCGACAGCACGCCGAAGGTGTCGGACAACTGCCCTGACGTCGAGAACTACAGTCAGAGCAATGAGGACGGCGATGCGTTCGGAGACGAGTGTGACCCCACTCCGGGACATCCGACCGAGGATCTGCCTGGCGTGTACGCCGTGACAGCTGCAGGCGTGACCACTCGCTCCGGGACAGACACCGCACCGACGACATTCGAACCGTCCAGCTCTAAGGGTGCCTCACTGTCGGTGACGAAGACGTCGGCGCGCCCCGGCGACACCGTGCAGTTCGAGCTTTCGGGCTTCACCGCCGGCGACGAGGCTCAGCTTGTCTGGGGCACCGACGGCACCAACGTCATCGGTAGGGTCGTCATCGGTCCTGACGGTTCCCAGAGTGGGAGCATCGTCATCCCTGCGAGCGCCCCTGCTCGCGCTCATGCACTTGTCGCTGTCGCACCAGCAACGTTCGCCGCAATCGAACTGACGGTTCTCGAGCCGACCTCGTCCGCCTCCGGCACGCCGTCGGGCGGCAGCGGTCCTGGAGTGGCGGCCGCGCCGAAGCCTGCGCCTCGTGGAGCGGATGGCCTCGCCGCGACCGGCTTCGACGGAGCGTTGAGCACGACTCTCGTGTCCGGGAGCGCGATCGCGATCGTCCTTGGTGCGCTCTTCGTCCTCATGGTCAGGTCGAAGCGAAGGGCCGACCGAAAGTAACCCCATTCCGATCACAGCTCGGACGGAGCACGAGCCTTTGCTCGGGCTCCGTCCGAGTCGTTTCGCTCCGGTTCTCGCGTCAAACGGCCAGAGCACCTTCGCGTGGTACTACCTGGTCTGCTCCCGATCTGCACCGTTGCTGGGTGCCGTCGCACGGAGGACCATCATCGCGATCGACGTCTCTGCGTGTCGGAGACTGGTTTCCGACATGCGTGGAACCTCTCGGGAGGGTTTCGAACGGATTGGTCGGGGTCCAGAATCGATTCACGGCGGCGCGGGACAACCGCGGCTCGGTGGATCGAGTTGCTGGTGCGGTGCATTCGGAGCCGCATCAGTCCGCTCGGCGTAGGCTCATCGGCCACCCGTGGCCTGTGCGCCACGGGCCTGGATCGTCCCTCGGGGCTGAGACGATCTCGAAGCCGGTGACGCACGCGCCGGCGGAGAGGGCACGGGTCGACCGTGTCCTCTCCGCGGCAACCTCTTGAGTCTCGTCTAGCACGGTGTTCCGAGCAAGGTTTCCCTCCTGACCGCGTCACCAAGCACCGACTAACCGGGTGGCGGCTCGGACAGAAGCTGTGTGGAGGTCAGCGGAATGCGTGCCCACAACCGCGCGCCTCCAGCCGGGGCTTCACCGAGCTCGATCTCACCCCCATGAGCGCGGATCCGATCTCGGAGCACCTGCAGGCCACGGTCAGGGCCCGGCATGCTCGGCATACCGGTGCCGGCGTCGTCGAAGACGATCGAGATCGCGGAAGGAGGATCCCCGTCGAGTCCCACCGTGAGGTCGACGTGGCGTGCAGCACCGTGCTTCAGTGCGTTCGTCAGTCCTTCCTGCACGATGTCGACGACGAGAGTCCTGATGCCACTATCGAGCTGCGGTTGCTCGAGCCGCTCGATCTCTTCGAGCTTCGGCTCGATCGCAACGGTGAAGCTCACGTGTGACGGCAGCCGGTCGAGCATTAGGCGTATCGCACTCGGCGCCCCGAGGTCGAGCCCTGCGGGCCTGGAGTACTCAGCGACTGCCCGGACGTCCCGTTCACGCAAGAGTTCCAGGTCACGGGCGACGGCAGACAGCCCCTCGACAAGGGACGGCGCGGATTCGCCGGCCACGGCCACGCGACGCAGCTGCGCCACTTTCCACTCGATGAAGAGGATGGACTGCTGGAGAGAGCCGTGCAGGCGTCGGCGAATCTCTGCGCGAACCTCTTCTTCCTTGCGAACTCCTGCCTCCAAAGCTTCAGCCGCCCGAAATCGTGCTTCGAGCTCTGAACGTTCCCTGATACGGGTGCGAACGCCGACATCGACGCTCAGCAGCCCGACCGCTGCGAGCATCATCAGGAGGAGCGCGACGAAGAGCTGCCGGAGGAACGACGAGGCCAGGTTCGGAGGCTCTCCGAAGAACTGCATGACGACACGAACCGCGCTCACGAGCAAGATCACTTCTCCGATGATCCGCGCGCGTTCGATGCGCCCTCGGAAGACCGGATTCCGCCACCGATAGGCAGCCGCGACGACGAACATGCAGACGAGATCCATCAGAAAGTCAGTGACGATCGTCCGTTGTGCGCCGAGATCGAGGTGCGGCGCCCACGTGAATGCGACGCGCAGCAGTCCGAGCCAGGTGAGAGCGATCGCCTGCCCCACGACAAACCGTCGACCATCATCAGGGACGTATTCGTCGCGTGAGACCAGTGGGTTCGGCAGGGGCTTGAACCCCAGGAGGCGGCTGGGCATCAGATCGTCCTCGACGTTTCACGCAGGAATGCGATCGTGGCCGATACACGTGGGTTCACATTGCCGTCATTGGAGATCTTGAGCACGTCGTAGATCCCCTTCAAGTGACCTTCCACGGATCGCACCGAGAGAGCCAAGCGATCCGCGGTCGCCTGATTCGAGTACCCCTGGCTGACGAGCTTCAACACCTCGAACTGACGCGCCGTCAAACCCGCCAGACCGGAGCCAAGCCTCGCAGTCGACTTGTCGACCAATGCTGGATCAAGGATCGTGTTTCCTTGAGCAGTGCCCCAAAGCACCCGGATCAGCGTCTCCGCGTTCATCGACGACAGCTTCGACAGGTAACTCCACCCCGCGGAGATGTCCTCGGGCAAGCTCAGGACGAGATCCATGACATCGTGGCTGGAAAGCAGCAGTATCCCGAGCTCGGGGTCGCGGCGACGCAACGAGACACCCAGCGCCACACCGTTTCCGTCCGCGAGCTCGACGTCCATGATGACGACATCGGCTGTGCCTGGAAGAATCTTCCGGCGTGCTTCCGCAGCGCCGCTTGCCGCCGCGACCACCGTAGTCGTCGGATGTGCGTTCACAACGGCTGCCAGCATCGCGAGATACAGCTCTTGGTCCTCGACGATTGCGACTCTCAAGGCGGAAACCAAGGGCACTCCATACTCGAAGGAAACCGGCTACAGGCTGCGCGCACGCACCGAAGCGGTGCCGCTCCACACCGAACTGTAATCGAACCTCAGTACTTTCCTCAGGATGGCGCGTGGAATTACCTGCGCGCTTGAAACAGTTCGCTCCGCAGAGGCTTCGCGTCTACCAGGGTGCACGCTTGGCCGGCGTACCCGGTGGCTCCTCCTTCGGGTCCAGATCAGCCAGTTCCCAGGTGCGCGTGAACAGGGTGTACTTGCCGGTGAGCGTGAGGAGCTCGAGGTCTGCGAGCGTCCATCGAGCGATCGAGACCTTCAGCCGCCCGGCGAAAGTAAGGAGGAGGTCGAGCGACACCTCCACCTGGACTGCAGAGCCAACATTCTTGATGGAGCCGCTGATCGATGCTTGCCCGGCCACTGAGAACTCGGGACCGGCGAAGCCATAGATCTTCGAGGTCACCGACACCTCCGGACCGATCGCGAAGTCGCCGGAGAGTTTGAACTCGACGTCGCTGAGCTTCTCGGGCTTGAACGGAGAGCTCGTTATCTTGGGAGCCTTCGACAGGGAGCGGCTTCCCGCTCCCGACGAGTAGGTGAAGCCGGCTACGTCCTCACGGGTGATCCCGATCGAAGGGATCGACACAGCCGCTTGCCACCGCATAGACACTTTGAACGCGACATCCACGGAGTTCAGAATGACGACCGGCACCGGTCCGACGGGGACGGTGAACGCCGGGAGCTTGAATCCGGCGACCTTGTTGCGGATGGCGTGCTCGAGTGACGAAGCGATGAACACCATCACGCTCGCTTCGGCCTTGATCTTGGTCCTGACCTTGACCGTGAGCTCGTCGACCACCACCGATGTGGAGAACCAAGCGAAGGTGAAGTGGGTACGCAGTACAAACGTGAGTTCGAAACCGACCTGTGCTGCTGCCGACAGCACGAGCCCCGTCTCCTGAGTGCGCGTCATCTCGCGGAATTGGCTCTGGAGGAGCGCTTTCGGGTCTCCAGCGGCTTTCGAGAGATCCGAAAGCCTCGGGGATTTCGTCTCGGTGTCGTACACGGCTTTGACATGGAGGCGAGATGACAGCGAGATGCCGAAGTCCCCCGGTTCATCGTCCTTACCCGAGCCGTCCGTCATGGCGACAGCGCCTGGGGGTGGAACGCCGTCGACCGAATACGACTTTCCCGCGTCTCGGTGCGCTCCCTGAAGGGCGCCACGACCATCCACCGAGGATTGCGGCTCGGCATCGCTCGGTTCTGAGAGGTCGTCGAGGTCCACGGCCTCGCCGGAGAGTATCGACGAGCTGATTCCTCCTTCGTCGATCTCGTGCTGGAACTCCGTCTCTTCGGGTGCAGTCTCGGGATCGTCGTCGACGAGAATTCCAGCCGGGTCGGTCAGGCTGACCAGCCGCTCCACGTCGGCCTGGTAGAACACGTCCTCGACCCGTGCGGGAACTGTCGTCACAACCCATTCGTCGTAGATCCGGTCCGCCGCTTGCACGATAACGAACACACCGTCAGGCGCTTGCTCGGTGGCCTCAGACACGAGGACATCTCCGGGACTCAGACCCGGATCGCTGGTGAAGGTCACTCGACTCGACGCGACGTCCGCTACAGCCGGCGTCTGGTCCACAACACCGTCGGATCCGGCAATCGACGGTGACGCGCTCGGGGGCCCCAGCGGTGCCGCCACCGGTCCGCCGAGGTCCGTCCGCGCTATCACCACGTCCGGCGCGACCACGGTGTCCGTCTCGTCGACTGCGTCTACCTCGAGACTGATCTCAGCGGTGCTCGTGTGTCCTGCCCGGTCCACCGCGGTCGCCGTGTATCGATGCAGTCCGTCCTCTGGGGCTGAGACCCGATACGCCCAGGTGAGCACGCCCGTCGAGTCGTGCAGAACTTCGGCATTGCCGATCAGACCAGCCGGACCGGATACCTCAACACGGTCGAGGCTCGCCTCGGAGATGTCGACGGTGCCGGACAGTTCGACGGACCCGTTGACGCCGAGATCGACCGATTGGCCGGGTTGGTGTGATCCGATGGTGATCGCGGGCCGTGCCCCCTGGCGCACCGGCGCCTGAGATCCGAGGACCTCGCCAACCGTGAGCACCGACGCAGCGGTCTGCCCCCGCCCAAGCGAAAGCGTGCTCACGCCCCGTCCTTGCAGCGGCGTCACGACCAGCTGCGGCTGGGCTCCCGCCTTCTCGTCCACGATGATCCCTCGCGCCCGCCCGCTGCTCGGCGGCCCGAGGTCGAGCAGCGTCGTCTCGCCGGCCGGTCCTGCGGACACAAGAGCGACAACATGGGTGGCGTCTCGAGGCGAGCCGAGCTGCACTTGCTGCTGCCGCCCGGGAGCATCGCCCAGGTCGATGACCTCACTCTTGGATTCGGACGAAGCCGTGGGCGACAACCCGCCAGAGACGTTCGCGCGCGCGAAGTCCTCGCCTGCGCCGGCAACCCAACCTCGGACGTCCAGTCGGAATGAGCCGCTCCCCTCGGTCAGTCTCGCAGATGTCGCTCCCGTCTCGTCCGGTGTGAGCAGCGTGGTCACCGATGTGGTCCCGGCACCGAGCACGATCGATTGCCCATCGAGCCGGAGCGTCGTCGCTGCGTCAACGGTGGACGTCGCTGTCACGTACACGCCTCGGACGCCATCAGACGGAACCCCTCCTACGCCGACGAGGCCGACAGTCACGGGTTCAGCCGATATCTCGGTTGCTGCGATTCCTCGGCTCGTGTCCGCGCGAGTCACCGGCTCAGGCAAAGCGATCGTTTCCCCAGGAGACGGAAGCCGGTTGTCTCCGAAGACGGCGAGTATTTCGATCCTGGTGTCTGCAGGATGCGTCGACCAGAGGTTGATCCGACCCGACACCACGGGTAGAAGCACGCTCGTGGACGCGGACTGGCCTCTCGCGACGACGAGGACCGGATACCCGGGCTCTTGCGATCCGCCTCCCGAGCGGACGCTGAGTTCGGATTCGGCGGTCAAGACGGCGATGCGAACGAGGATTGCGTTCGGCGTGACGGTCGGATCTCCGGCCCCGAGCATTGCTGACACGTCGATCATCGACGCCGGATCGGTGCCGAGCCGCTCTCCGCGCCCGATCTCGGATTCGACGACCGGCACGACACCCCGAGGTTCCGAGAACGGGAGCCTCTCCCCCACAGCGACTGTGGGTGCCGCAGACGGGGCGTTCGGGTCCGTTGTCGCAGCGAACGCACGCGCTGGCAGGCCGGCGATCGTGCCTGCAGTGAGCACCCCGATCGCAACAAGAAGTCCGATGACCCGCCTCGGTGAGAAGCCCTGCGTCGCCGTCATGATGACACTCGATCCGAACTGACGGTGCGACGCAATCGACGAAGAAGGATTCCGACGCAAAGGAAACCCGCCGCAGCGATCGCGGCAGGTAAGAGGGCGAGTCCGGTGCTCTCCAGCCACCCCGACGGCCGCCCGCGATCGGCAGCTTCATCGGACCCAGCAGCCGGCATGCTGGTGTCGTCGGGCACGTCCGGCACGAACTCGTCGTCAGGCGCACCTGTTCGGGCTGGCGTGATCCGCTCGCGCGTCTCGGCAAGAATGCCACCTGTCGAGGACACCGCGGTCACCGCGAGGTCGGGATTGAGGTTCCGAGAAGGTTGAAGCCGAGCGAGCACTCGAACAGCCACCTCATGAGGATCTGCTGCTTCTCCGAGATCGACTTCGGCATGGAGCCCGAAGGTCGTTTTCACCGGAACCAGCGCCTCCCAGCGACCGGAATCCAAGTGATAGGACATCTCCACGTCCTCTGCGCGGAGGCCTGCTTGTTCGAGATCGATCCAAATGGCGGATGTCTCGTCAGGAAGTTCGAGTGTACTCGACGTCGCTTGGGCGGGAACGGCCGGGAACAACACCGTCCAGGTCATGATCAGGGCACCTACCACCGCTACTCCGGTCGCTATGCGCGTTCGCACGGAAGCGCGGTAGCGCGCTCCAACACCGTGCTGAGCCATGAGCAACTCCTTTCCATGGGACGGCTCGGAGTGTGACTTCGAGCGCGCGGCGCCGACCTTGCGGGTCTGCTCTCGTACGATGCTGTCGCAAAGAGGAGCACCCTGCCCGGTGACCGAGTGGTACCACGCGGCGGCGTCTTGACAGCGTCCGAGGCGCCCGGTCGGATGAGAGTCTCATCGGTCCGCGGCAAGCGGGTTCGTCCCGTCTGGATGGCCGATGGTCGTCCGAATCCAGAAGAGGTGTTCCACGTGTACGTCATCCTGCTGTGCATCTTGATCGGCGTCCTCGTCGTCGTCTTCGTCACCGCGGTGGCCGTGAATCGCGACGAACGGGGCCGACGCAAGACTCGCGGCGATTACGACAGCAGGCTGCCTCGGTAATCGGCCGACGATTCCACGGCGGCACGCTCGGCCCGCATCAGCTTCCTGGAGAAGCTGTCCGACTGCTCCGACGTCGGTCGATCGGCCAGAGATAGACACAGAGGACCGCCACAGCCACCACGGCAAGCCCTCCTATGCCGAGCGGTTCGCGAAGCGACGCGACGACGTAACCGAGATGCGGGACGGCCGCGACGAGCTCTCCCGCCGTGGTCACGCGATACGGCTCCGGGTCCTCGACATCGTTTGCGTCTCCCTGCAACGTGAACATCCATTGATGACCGTCGCGCTCGATCGTCACGACCCGATGCGTCACCAGGCCACGGCCGTCGGTTCGATTCACCGTCACGATCTCACCGATCCCGACATCCGAGGCCGGCACGGTGCGTGTCACGATGAGAGATCCCGTCGACAGCGAAGGCTCCATCGATCCCGAGATGACCACGTGTGACCGCAGGCCGAGCGCGATGCCGAGCAAGAACAGGATGATGGAGAGAGCTCCTATCCCAGCGGCGACCCACAGCGTCGCGGAACGGAGCACTGCCAGGATCGGCCACACGATGCCGCCTTTACCCTGACCATGGCCGGATGCATGTTGTCGTGACATCTATTCCGCTCGGACTCTCGTGGTGCCCGTCGAGACCACCGGGATCGGTGTACCGAACGGGCTCTGTGCGCTGGACGCTGCGTAGTCGTATACGCGGTATCCAGCTACGGCAGCGGTCCGCGGCATGCATCGCGTGAAGTTCCATCCGGCGGCCGTTCCGGCCCCCCAGGCGTACACCTCACCGGACGTCGTCGTCACCCAGGCAGCGCACTGTGTCGCTGCGATGGCTTGGAGAGGTGCCGCTGGCAGCCCCTGGACAGGAGCAGGAAGTGTGACGACCCGCGAAGGGGCATCGGTGGAGCAGACGAGCGGTATGGCTCGCCTGCTCACGTCGTCCCACCCGCCACCAACCGCCTGGCACAGGTTGTTATCGCCCCAGCCGAACGCGCGACCGGTCTTCGTGAGCACGAGAACCGAACTGATGCCGGCCGTGAACCGGTCGACCGAGTCCGTGCTGCCTTCGATCGTCACCGGTGCGGGAGAGAACACGTAGTTGCTGCTGAGCGGCGTGAGACTGGACGTGCGGCCCAAGAAGGTCTTGCCGAAGTACTCGGCCGACACCTGCCACGTGAGCATCGTCCCGTTCTGCAGCAGCAGACGCGGCGCGCGCGCGCTGAAGCCAAGTTGACGGACCGGGCATGGCCCGGAATCAACCTGACCAGTCGCCTTCGTTCCATCACATTCTGGGAGCGTTCTGCTGACCATGTTCGCGACGATGGCTCGATACCGGACGTTCCTGGCCTCTCTCGTTCTCAGCGCATCAGGTGAGAAGGTCGACCCGTCGGCCGCTCGGTAGAGGTGCGGATACGCGGCGAAGAGCGCTTCGTTGGCACCTTGGTTCAAGGTCGGACAGCCCGTGTCGAGTATCAGTGCCGACACCCCGTCGGAGTTGTCATAGCCCCAGGTGTACACCAGACCATTTGTCGCGACGGCACCACTGGAGTTGGTGCCTCCCCACAGGGAGTGCCAAACGACCTCGCCCACGTGATTCGGCATTCCCGCCTTGCATGATCCACGCCCCGGCAGCGCACCGGTCGTATTGGACATCGTCGGCGCCGTCCTACTCGCAACGGAACCGTCTGGAAGAGGTAGGTTTTGCCCTCCGTAACCCCACACCCACAGCTTCCCGGAACCATCCAGCGCAAAGAACTGGTTCTCAGAACGAGCGATATCGACGATTTTCGGCAGGGGAACGGCAGGGTCGGAAGTGGAACTCACCTGTCCAGGGGTGGCTGCGGCCTGGGCGCTGAGTGGTCCACGCCCGATCAGCGAACGTCCAACGTCACCTCCAGGTAAAACCGCACCCCAGGTCCACACCCGCCCGGCGGAATCGAGAGCCGCAAACGAGGTGGTCAGAGCCTGGGCCGAGGTGAAGTCGTCGGTACTCCCTGCAGCATCGACAATGACGACTCCCTCAGGAAACACAACTCTGGTCGGAGGTGCAGAAGCACTCGTCGTCAGTCCTCCGGCCCCGTCACCGGTACCCCGATAGCCAGCGACGAAGAGCTCGCCGAAACGAGAGAGGAACAGGCTCGACCCGAACGACTGGTCATACGAAACCGGCAGCGCAGGTGGTGACTCGGTCCGGAGGCGCGCGGCCGCGTACGTCACATCCACAAATCCAGCAGATGTGCTGGAGACACCGACCAGACCGGTCATCACCGTCATCATTGCGGCCAGGCCGATCAACGCGGCCCGGCGCCGGACGCCAAATTCGACGGTCATAGAGAGCTCCCGGTGATCGTGATCGTGAGACTCAGGGACCCGTGCGCCACAGCGCGCAATTCATCAGTGTTCGGGAGGTGGACATACACGCTCAGGACCACCTGTGACGTGGCCGGCCCGCTCCACACGGCACCTTCGGCGATGGGCTCAGAGATTCTTGGCGATAGCGAGATACTCTGGGAGCGAGGAATCACCGCAGCCGCGAGTCCGTTCACCTCGGGCTCGTCAGGTGATCCGAACACACCAACGGTCTCCCCTCCCGATGCCGATGATGCCGAGAACCGCACGGTGTCGGCTAGAGCACCGTCCGCCACGATCGAGAGACGTATGTTCGCAGCGATCGCGGGGCTGTTGTTGAAGACTCGGATGTCGATTCGAGCGGTCGCTCCCGGAACGAACCGGTCTTCGTTGGCGTAGGACAACGTCGCCCTCTTCGCTCCCACTTGGGTGGCGAAGCCAGATGGCGTGACGAGTCCAAGGGAGAACGTGCCGCTACTGATGGTGTGCATGTCAATGACGGCGCGGTCAGAGAAAGCTGCACGAGCGTTCACGACAGCGATGCAGCTCGAGACGACGAGCAGCATGGAAAGAATGACCGCCACACGAAACCGACTCGGAGACCGGGACGGGACGACCAAGGTCTGGAGCTCACGAACTTCAGGCATCATCGTGGTCCATAGACTCATCGGGCGTCGTTCTGGCCTGGGCATTCATCGCGCCGAAGCAGGACAACGTCAGCTCTCCGGTGGCTGTCGCCGATCCAGGCGAGGAAGCGAGATGGCCCATTGTCGGAGTGTCGATGGTCACCGAGTCTCGCAGTGGCTCGCCAGGGAGCTCCGACGGCTCGGTCGAGACGTCCGCCAGGAGCAGTAGCCAGGTCATCACTGCCAGCAAAAAGAAGGTAAAGCTGAGTAGCGCGGTCAATCCCCTCACCTGTCTTTCATCGCTGTTCTCGTTCTTCGACATCGTTCGCTCGATCGGAGTTGAAGCGTTCTCCATCACTCCAGACTTTCCTCGAGGACGAACGATTCACCGACACGGGTCTCCGCGAGCACACGGATGCCGATGTTCGCTGGCTGATTGAAAGCCGAGCGAGGAGCATCGGCGCGTAGCCAGATTTTCAACCTGATCGACGTTGAGGTTCCCGGTTTGAGGGAGATCGGCAGCGCGGCTCCTCGGCCGTTGTTCAGGTTCAGGAGTTCCGGCGCTGGCAGTGGAGTCCCATCTCTTAGGAGCGACACTGAACTGTCGTAGACGCCGAACACCAGAGCGTCGCTGATTGCAGAGGCATCGGAGAGTTCCTGGTCGTACACAGAGACGTACACGTCCGATTCAGCGGAATCGGGACTCAGGTAGATCTCGACCGCGAAGGAGGCAGTCTCAGTGCGCGGTTCACCCGATCCGCCTTCCGGAAGCGCTCGGATCGGTCTCGCTTCCGGTGCGATGCGAATCTGTTGCGGCGCCCGCGGATCCGAGTACTGAGACAGCCCGTCAGCTGACTGGGACACGTCGACTCTGCCGCTGACGCGAGCATGCGCCCTCTTCTCCTCGGTGAACGCAGCAGAAGTCGTACTGATCCCGGCGATGATCGCCCACAGGAACACCGCTACCACCGCACCTGTGGCAACCCGTCGACAGCTCGAAGCCGATCGGTTCGTGGTCACAACTTCTGTCCTTCGAAGAGTCTTGGTCTTCCGGAGGCGGCTCTTGATCGCGAGCTGATCTCCCACGAACGCGCCGTCCCCGTCCGCCGCTTCAGGATCACCATCTGCCTCCAGCACAGATGTCATCGGGACCGAGGTTCCTTCACCCCGCGCGTGAAGACGGCCTGACCAGGTCAGTCGATCGACTGCCCGTCGAAACGCGCGTGGATCTGCACCGACCCGCCGTTCGCGGCGTTGGTGGCCTCTTGCGTCGCACCGTTGACGAGGTAGGCGCGCACGACGAGGACTCTGCCAGTGCCGGGGCTCAGCGTGCTCAAGGCACTCGACACCGTCGCCTGTCCAGCTGCCAGCCGGAGCCCCGATACCAACCAGGTCGTTGGAATCGTGGAAGCGTCCTCGACCTCAGCGATGTCGAACCTGAGCAGCCCCGCGTACGCTGCGTCAGCGCTCGAGGGGTTCGCGTTCACATCGACGAACGTCACCGATGTCGTCGACTTCAAGCTGGTGGACTCGTTCCGGAAAGGCAGTTTGACGATGACTGGCGCTCCGCCCGGGACGAGGCGATCCGCACCCGCGATGGGGGCCACGTCCACCGCTGTCGGGTTCGCCTCCACCCACGCGGCCACAGACGCCGTCGTGTTCTCCTGCCCGGCGGACACCTGGAGGTTGTACGCGTTCGCGCGCCCGCCGAATCCCCCGGATCCGCCCAGGCCGAGAATGCCGTAGTCGGTGAACGCTGCCGTGCTGGCGAGGATCGCCACACCGAGCAGCGATCCCGTTGCGATGGCTGCGCGCTTCTTGCCGCTGCGTCGGCCATTTCGCGCGCTGCTGTCTGACTGCTGTGACATGACTGCATCCTCCCGGGTTGGTGTAGCGGAGCACGTTCGGCCGCGGGCTCAGTATCTCTGCACGTCCACCCCCTTCGAAGTGCGCGACCAGCGGTTCCACGTGCTTGATCCCGTCACGTCGGGCTGGTGAGCGCCGCGCATGCGGCGACGGATCTGCAGATTCGCTCAGGCGCGGGGAAATCTCGGCGTGCGATGTCCACCGAAGCGCACCCATCGCGATCGGCGGCTGGGTGATTCCACGCGACCGAGATTGACGAATTCCCGCCGGTGCGGGTGAATAGTCCCGGGTCCAGCGATCGTGGTGGCGTGGAGAGACGTGCAACGACTGACGCCGGACCTGCTGGCTGTATCCCCCAAGCGGCCAGCCGGAGGGGTCGACTGCATGTGTCGACCCCTCCGACATTGTCGGCAGCGAACAATCCCGACAGTGCGATGGATCGAACCGCACCACGTCGGCTTGGGTGTCATGGTTCGGTGAAAAGGATCCTCGCACGACAGACTTTCGGACGTCCTGGTCGGCGCGGACCCCGAGGCATCGGTAGAAGGCAAGCGCTCGAGCGAAAGCGCCGACCCATCGACGGGTCGCCTGTCATGTATCGACATCCCCTGACTGCACTGGCGAAATCAACGGACGACTTGGGGCCCTGTCCTGCGGACGAATTGTCGCCACCTCCTCGGTTCGAGGTCCAGCAATCGACTCGGTCGGCGGTACCATCGGGCCTCATCTTTCAAAAGATTTGAACTTTCACTAAGTCGAGGCTAGCCTAACTCCTCGGGGCTTCCCTTGCCACGAGAGGACACATCTGTATGAAGACACAACGACGTTCCCTGTCAGTCACCGCGGTGCTGATCGCTGCGATGGCCCTGACCGGCTGCACGAGTTCCACCGCCAAATCGTCCGCAGATGAAGGCGGCAGCACCAATGACGATTGGGAGACCGTCACGATCGAGCATGCTCTGGGCGAAGCTGTAATCACCGAGAAGCCAGAACGGATCGTGTCCCTCGGCCAGGGATCGGCGGAAACCGCGATCGCACTGGGAACAATTCCCGTGGGCATCGAGGAGTACAAGTGGGGCAGCGACGAAAGCGGATATCTGCCGTGGATCCACGAAGCAGTCACCGAGCAGAAAGCTGAACTGCCCGTGCAGTTCACCGGAACGACGGAGCTCGACATCGAGACGATCGTCGGACTCGAGCCCGATCTGATCCTCGCGCCATGGTCTGGCGTCACCCAGGAACAGTTCGACATCCTCACGGACATTGCTCCGACGGTCGCCTACAAGGAGGAGCCCTGGGTGATCACCTGGGAGGAGCAGATCGAGGTCATCGGACAAGCAATGGGCAAGACCGAAGCCGCGCGGGATCTGATCGACGAGATCAACACGCAGCTCGGGTCAGCCGCACGCAAGGAGTACGAGGGAATCACCTTCTCCTACATCTACAACGACGGCCCAGGCACCCTTGGCGTGTTCTTCGAGGACGAACAGCGGGTGGCCATGGTCCGAGCGCTCGGGCTCACGGTCGATCCGGTGATCGATGAATTGCGAGAGTTCGAGGTCGAAGGCACCGACTCGGCGTCATTCGGCCTGGAGAACGCGGACAAACTTTCAGGGTCCGATCTCGTGTTCACGTTCTACTCCGATGAGGCGAACCGAGCAGAGATTGAAGGGCAGCCGCTGTACCAGCAGATCCCAGCAGTCGCGCGCGGGACAGTTGTCGCTCCCACGGACCAGCCATTCGTGACCGGTTCATCGATGATCAATGCTCTGACTGTGCCCTGGACCTTGGAGCGGTTCGTACCGCTGATTGACGAGGCCGTCGCAAAGCTCGATCGGTGATGCGCGGGGCGAGCCCCTCACGCGTGAGGTCGATCGTACTCGCAGTGGTGGGGCTCGCGACCGCCATCGTGTGCAGCCTGTTCTTCGGCGGCAAACTGACCGACCCCGCCGACATCGTCTCTGCCCTTCGTGGATCAGGCGAACCCTATGTCTCGGCCGTTTTGGACGCTCGAATCGACCGGACCGTCATGGGTGTCCTCTGCGGCGCGGCGTTGGCGGTGTCCGGCGTGATCATCCAAGCCATCACACGAAACCCGCTCGGAGATCCAGGACTACTGGGAGTGACGGTGGGATCGTCAGCTGCGATCGTAACCGCTGCATCGATCACGGGTTCAGGCTTTGGCTCCGGTTCGGTGTGGATCGCTTTCGCGGGTGCACTGGTGACGGTGGTTGCCGTCTATGCAGTCGGTGCTCGCTCTGCGTCAGGGAGCATCGTCTCACTCGTCCTGACGGGCGCCGTGGTGTCGGCTGTGCTGAGCGCCTACGTTCAGGCGATGATCCTCACGAATCCCAGCGTCTTCGACTCCTTCAGGTTTTGGGTCATCGGCTCGCTCAGTGGTCGGGATACCGAGGTCGCCGTCATGGTCGCACCTGCATTGATCATCGGCCTGCTGATAGCGCTGATGCTCTCCCCGTCGCTGAACAACCTCGCTCTCGGCGAGGACGTCGCAACGTCGTTGGGGACGCCGGTCGCGCTTGTTCGAGCTGGCGGCATTATCTCCGCATCGATCCTTGCCGCCGCGGCGACAGCAGCGGTGGGCCCGATTGCATTCGTCGGGCTCGTGGTCCCCCACCTGACCCGCTCAGTCGTCGGCATCGACCACCGATGGCAGATACCGATTGCTGTGGTTCTCGGGGCGGCGCTCCTTGTGGTGGCTGACATCGCCGGACGCATGATCGCCCGACCGGAAGAGATCATGGTCGGCATCGTGACCGCGCTGGTCGGAGCGCCGTTCCTCCTCCTCGCCGTGCGCAAGGGATGGGCGACACGATGAGCCATACCGACACATCTCGGCGATTTGCGCTCTCGGTCGACCGGCGCTTCTGCATCGTCGCGATCCTCTCGATCGGGTCCCTCCTGATCGTCGCTCTTCTCACGCTCACCATCGGAAAACTGGGCATCCCGGTCACCGAACTCCCTCAGGCGCTGGTGGGTCGTGCCGAAGGACAAACAGCTTTCGTGTTGGAACGGCTGCGAGGTCCGCGTTTGGCTACAGCAGTCTTGGCCGGCGCCCTCCTCGGGGTCTCAGGTGCGTTGTTCCAGACGGTCACTCGCAATCCTCTCGGAAGCCCCGACGTCATTGGGCTCGGAGCGGGAGCCGGTGCAGGTGTAGCCCTCATGACCCTCAGCTTCCCCCTCTTCCCAAGCTCGCTCGGCGCCGTACTCGGTGCCGCAATCGCCACTCTCGCTGTGTACGTGTGTACCGGACGAGGATTCCGGTCGCCCGCTCGCACGATCATCGCCGGCATCGCTGTGGCCGCGATGGCCGCAGCGATCATTGAGTACGTCGTGAGTACTCAGCTTCGGGATGCGGCATCCCAGCTGGCCGCTTACCTCGTCGGATCGCTCAATGCCAGCAACGGACAAGACGTCCTCGTGACACTCGGCGCGGTTGTGCTCATACTCCCGGCAGCCATCGCCGTCTCGAGAGACGTGTCTCTCCTGGAGATGGGAGACGATACCGCATCAGGTGTGGGCATCGACCCGAACCGCACACGATCGATCGCCGTGATCCTCTCGGTGCTTGCCGGAGGAGCGGCAGTCGCAGCAGCCGGCCCCATCTCGTTCGTAGCGCTCACCGCCCCACAGATAGCGCGACGCCTACTCAAGACCTCCAACGCCAGCGTGTTCTCCTCCGCGCTCACCGGAGCTCTCATCCTCACCGCCGCCGACCTCGCTGCGCAACAGGCACCGCTCGTCGCTGGTCTCCCCGTCGGCGTCCTCACGCTCGGGGTCGGTGGAATCTACCTCGGATACCTGCTCGTGCGCGAACGCTCAAAAGGACGACTATGACGACACCCACCCACCGCTCCACCCCGCTGCCGGAGACCGGACTGCACCTGCAACACGCACACCTGGCCTACGAAAACCAGGTCGTCAGCACCAACCTGAGTTTCTCGGTACCCGAGGGCGAGTTCACGGCGATCATCGGACCAAACGGCTGCGGTAAATCCACACTGCTCAAAGCCCTAGCCCGAACGCTACGCCCAACTACTGGGACGGTATCGCTCGATGGGAAGGACGTCCGCACGCTGCGGCCGAAGGCTATCGCGCGGCGAATCGCCGCGCTCCCGCAACACCCGATTGCCCCCGATTCGCTGCGCGTGCGCGACCTCGTCGCGCGGGGTCGCCACCCCTACCACTCAATACTTCGCCAATGGCTGCCCGGAGATGCTGAGATCGTGGACACTGCGATGAAAGCAACGGGCGTGAAGGACTACGCCGAGAAGCTCATCACGGAGTTATCTGGCGGTCAACGGCAACGGGTTTGGATCGCGATGGTCCTAGCGCAGCAGACAGACTACGTCCTCCTCGATGAGCCCACCTCGTTCCTCGACCTGGCGCACCAGGTCGAACTCCTCCACCTCTGTCAAGACATGCGCAACGACGGCCGCACCGTCGTAGCCGTTCTCCACGACATCAACCAGGCAGCCAGATATGCTTCACGGTTGGTCGTCATGCACGACGGTCAGGTCGTCCGCCAAGGAACCCCACACGACGTCCTCAGCACCGCTCTGGTGAGGGAGGTGTTTGGGATCGACGGCATCATCGAACGCGACTCGCAGACCGGGTCGCCGCTTGTCACGGTGCGCCGACGTCACGTTTCCGCTTGAATTGCTCCCACCCAGCGGGTAGTTTCGCATCGATCATCCAGCCCATGTAGTCGCGCATGTTCCGCAATCGTTCCCAGGACCGGCCACCCTCGCTCACCAACGACATCGCCTCCTCTGCAAGACGAAACTGGTTCTGCAGATACTCCTGCTCGGCAGCCAGAAATCCCGCCCACACATCGTTTCCCATGGTGAAGAAGTGGGCACGAACACCTGGCTTACGGACCCGATGGACGAAACCACGGTCGATCAACTGCCGTGTATACGTTGACACCGATCCACTACTGATTCCGAGCTTCTCGGCCAACTCGGCAGCACTCACTTCACCTGTCTCGTCAAGAAGTAGATACCCCGCGATCAACCCCTCGAGACGAGACTCACCTGCCGCTGACCAATGGTCAGCGAATCGTTCAATGGCAGCGCGCTCCCGTTGAGTTTCGATCCGTTCGGTCATCTGTCTCTCTGTCGTAGTTCTCGATGGCTCGCGGACGAGCTCAGGCGTGGCGCTGTGATGCGGAAAGCCGGCGGTGCGTTCCAGGGTCTCGGTCCGGTAGACCGGCTGGCGTCATGCAGCACAACGACTCATCCGATCGCGTGGCGTCGACAATGCTGTTCGAAGCCTACCGACCTCGCCACTCTTGCGTTGAAGAGGTCAGCCAAGGCGATCCGAGTCCTCCATGTCAAGAAGCTGACCATCAACGACGAACGCGACGACCCACCCGTGACGACTCGTCGATCACCACGGTCACCACCTCAACCGAGTCGAGCGTCGAGAACCGAACGACCTCAGGATCCCCCGACACCGCAAATCGCGCAATAGCCCGTTGCACGAATCGCGCCACCGACAGATTCGGCAACGCATACACGGTTCCATCGTGGAGCAACATCCATCCTGCCGCCATCGTGGCTCCGTCGCTCTGTACGGATGCTGGAGGAGGCCACCCGCCGTGACCGTACGCCTTTTCGCGCGACGACACCAGCTGAAGTTTGCTCACGAAGCGGCGACGACCTTTCGACCGCAACCGCACTGCGCAACACGTTCGCCAACCTGGTTGGCCGACGTCGCTCGTGCGCTCTTCGTCCGGTGCAGTCCGCGTGTTTCCACGCGGCTGATGTTGACGACAGCACACTGGGACGCGTGAATTGAAGCGGAGCTGGGAGTTGATCCGTGTGTGAGAGCACGAAGACAACCGCCCAATCCGCCGGCCCCTCTCCGTGGCCATTCGGAGGGGTCGACCGCAGGTTCGGCCCCTCCGTTCTCGTTCGACGCCTTACATCGATGCCGCATTCACACGACGAACAACGTCGCACGGCCGCCGTGAACCGCGCAGCGGGCACCGAGCAGCGGGCACCGAGCAATACACCAGAGGGCGTGCAACGGGGCGTTCTGCGCTGGTCAGTGACTGTACCCAGTCGCCCGCTTGCAGTGTCTTCTGACTACCGCTCGCTGATGTCGAGGATGAGACGCGCCACGTGCAAGGCGAGGTAGGCGATCTCATCTTGAGTGAGCTTGGTACGGACTCCCATCTCAATCAGATACGCGATCTTCATCGAGCAGGCGATTGCCTCCGGGTGAGCGTTGGAGATGGCTTCGAACAATGTCGGGTGCGGATCAGCAATCTGTTGACCCGCGTTCACGCGCGCGAACACGTAGCGAAGGTGAGTGATGAATCGAGCAGCGTTCATGGAACGCCTGTCGACGGCAATGGAGAAGGTACTTTCGATCACGGCGAAGGATTGTGCAATGATCTCCGTCATCTGCATCGCGGCTCCGACACCTGGCGTGGTGAACTGCGCGTTCACGAGATGCATCGCGAATGCAACGGCTTCATCGGGATCGATCCGTATGTGGAGGATCTGACTGGCAAGCGTCACAGCCTCCTGACCCACCGCGAACTCGGCAGGGTACAGCTGGCTGACCTCCCACAGCAGGGGGAACTGCATCTCCATGCCGCTCTCAGCGCGCTGCATGGCGAAGTGCAGGTGATCGGCCAGCGGGAGGATGAGGGCCTGGGTGACCCGAAGCCCGAGCCGCTCGTTCGCCAGTTCAGCGATCCTGGCTGCGGCGCGCACACACGCGAGCGGCGTGTCTGCCAGATGCTCCGTCAGACGGTCAGCGGCCGCGTCGCCTCCGGCGAGGAAGACCTGCTCGACCTTGTCCTGATCAAGCAGGTCTCCCGCGCGCACGCCGAATCCCACACCACGCCCGAGCGCGACGAACTCGTGGTCGTCTTCGTCGGCCGCCAGGACGGCGTTGTTTCCGATGATCCGCTTGATGGTCATGGTCGGGCGTTGCGTCATTACAGGCCACCGTCCTTCTGCTCGAAGCTAACCGAGATCCAAGCCGTTGACGGCGATGACCCCGCGGTACCAGTGGAAACTGTCTTTCCTCGAGCGTTCCAGGCCACGAAGGTCGGTTTCGGTGCGGTCGACGTGAATGAAACCGTACCGCTTGGAGATGCCCTGATGAGTGGAGACGAGGTCCATCGCAGACCACGGGCAGTAACCGAAAACATCGACGCCGTCGCTGATCGCCAACCGTATCTGCTCGATGTGTCGACGCAAGTAATCGATCCGGTACGGGTCATGGACCACGCCGTCGACAAGCTCGTCGAACGCTCCCGATCCGTTTTCGGTGATGATGAGCGGCAACCGGTAGCGGTCCCAAAGCCGTCTCATCGTCGTCCTGAGCCCGACGGGGTCGATCTCCCAACCGAAAGCGTTGGTAGGAAGGTGCTCGTTCTTCGCTGCTCGGTAGACTCCGACCTCGCCGCGGACGATCTGCTGGTCTCCCCCACGATGCTGGATGTCACTCGCGTCACCACGGGAGGCACCAACCGTCTGGGTTGAGTAGTAGTTGAACGCTATGAAGTCCGGCCGCCCCGCCGCGAGCGTTTCGGCGTCCCCCTCGCGCAGCTTCGGGGCGATACCCCGCTCCGTCAAGTAGGCCCAGGCGAGCGGATGATAAGTTCCACGAACGGCGACATCGAGATACATGAGGTTACGGATCGCATCCCAGTCATCGGCAGCGAGCACATCTTCCGGCGCCGGGCTGGCCGCATAGACCGACACGATGTTCGGCGCTGGCCCGATCTTCGCCCCGGGCAGCACCTCGTGACACAGGGCCATGGCGCGCGCTGCAGCGAGAAACATGTGATGGTTCTGCTGGTAGATCGTCCGCTGGTCGGCTTGACCGCTGCGCCCGGTGGTACCGATCGCCTTGCCGTGCAGGATCATCATGTTCTGCTCGTTGATGGTGAGCCACGTCGTCACCTTGTCCCCGTACTCGTCGAAGAGGATGCCCGCGTAACGCGCGAATGCTTCAATCGTGGCAGGGTCCGACCAGCCGCCCCGGTCGTCGAGCGCAGCAGGCAGGTCGAAGTGATACAGAGTCACGATCGGCTCGATGCCATGTGACAAGAGTTCGTCGATGAGTCGATGGTAGAACGCCACTCCGGCAGGGTTCACCTCCCCGTCACCGTCCGGGACGATCCGGGTCCACGCGATCGAGAATCGGTAGGCCTTGAGGCCGAGTTCTGCGAAGAGCGAAACGTCCTCCCGGTACCGGTGGTAGTGGTCCGCTGCAACGGTGAAGTCGCTGATGCCCTCAGCACGGTGGATGTGGAGATCGACGACCGAGGGGCCTTTACCGTCTTCATTCCAGGCACCTTCGACCTGGTAGGCGGAGGTTGACGCGCCCCAGAGGAAGCCGCGTGGGAAGGGTGTGAGCTGTGCGTAGTCCATGAGTTCTGCCTTGAGGTTCTCAGCCGGCGATCGAGAGTACGGGCTCACCCGCGACGACGCGCCCAGAGGCCGTGACCGAGACCTCGCCGACGTCGTCCGGGTTTGTCACGACCAGGATGACCGTCGCCGGGTGACCTGCGTCTGAGATCGCGGCGAGATCCACGGAGACGAGCTGCTGTCCCACTTCGACATGCGTCCCTGATGGGACTGCACCAGAGAAGCCGGCTCCCTTCATCTGGACCGTGTCGACGCCGATGTGCACGAGGACCTCAACGCCCGCGTCGGTGACGATGCCGAACGCGTGCCCGGTCTTCGTGGCGGCCACAACGGTGCCCGTGACCGGCGAGACGATTCGACCGTTCATCGGTTCGATGCCCAGTCCAGGGCCCATGACGCCCGACGAGAACGCTCCATCGGGGATCGCGGCAAGCGGTAGGACCTCGCCGGAGACGGGAGCGGTGATCTCGTGTGATGCAGAAACGGTTCGTTCCCCGCCAGTGCCCGCAGTTGAGATGGTGCCGATCGCAGGTACCGACGCGGAGGGGATATCGACTTCGACCGTCAATCCAGAGCCAAGCAGTGCATCCTGTGCCGCAGCAACGCGCTCGAAGCGCACTGAGAGCAGGATGGCGGCCGCAGCAGAGACCACCGCTGAGATCGCGAGCGCCACCAGGATGTTGACAAAGAACTGGAGGGTGTTGTCTCCGATGTACAGGAACACGGCCGGCAGGCCCGACGTACCGACGGCGAACCGGTGTGTGCTGGTCAACCCCGCATAGAGTCCGCCGGCGCCGCCGCCGATCATCGCCGCAATCAAGGGATACCGTTTCGGAAGGGCAACGCCATAGAGCGCCGGCTCGGTGATACCCATCAATGCAGTGATTCCACCTGCAGTCGCGATCTGACGCAGCTTGGTGTCCTTCGTGCGGACGGCGACCACCAGCGTCGCGACACCCTGCGCGATGTTCGAGCAGATCGCACCCGGGCCGAAGATGCTGTCGTACCCGAGCTGTGCCAACTGGGCGAACCCGAGTGGCGCCACCGCGTTGTGCACACCGAACATCACCATCACCGGGAGCAACGCGCCAATCAGCAGCGAGGGTACCCACGGTGCGTTCTCGGTAAGGAAGGTGAAGAAGATCGCGAGATACCCGCCGAGGAAGGTGCCGATCGGACCGAGGACCGACATCGCAAGCGTGCCCATGACCAGGAAGGTGATCATCGGGACGAACACGAGCTTGATGGCGTTCGGGACGACCCGGTTCAACAGTCGCTCGAAGTATGACTGCACGAGGATAACGAGCAGGATCGGGATGACCGAGGAGCCGTACGATGCAAGCGTCAGCGGGATGACGTCGAAGAGATGTACCGGATCACCACTCGCGACCATCTGCGTCCAGGTCGGGTGCAGCATCATCGCTGCCACAACACCGGCGAGGAACCGGTTCGTCTTCAGTTTGTCCGCCGCTGAGATGGCGACGAAGATCGGTAGGAAGTAGAAGACCGCGTTGGCGAAGAACGCGAGTACCTGGTAGGTCTGGGATTCCCTGGTGATCACGTTGGTCACGACCAGGACCGCCAGCAATGCCATGATCATGCCAGCTCCGGAGAGTGCCGGGACGATGGGCTGGAACGTGGCCGCGATGAAGTCAACGACGACGCTGAAGACGCTACGCCGCTCTGCGGGTTTCGAAGCGGTCGTGTGGGTGGCGCTCGAGACGCCGGCAGCGCTCAACTCTCTGTCCACCTCCTCGAACACGTCTTTGACGTGCGTTCCGACGACGACCTGATAGGTCCCGCCGGAGACCCGTGTCGTGGCCACACCCGCCGTCGCTTGCAGCTCACTATCGCGAACGAGCGACTCGTCGTGGAGGGAGAAACGGAGCCGCGTCTGGCAGTGGTATGCGGCTTCGATGTTGGCGGGGCCACCCACGAGTCGGATGATCTCGGCCGCGAGTGTCGCGTACTTGGTACTCATGCTGAACCTGTCTCCTCGTTGAGGCATAAAAAAAGACCCGAGCATCGATACCCGGGTCGGATATCAGAGCTCAGGTCCTGCTTCACACAAGGTGAATAACATCCCACAGTCTCACGCGGCAGAAGCCGCATTGGAGACCATAGCGAGTTGTCGACTTGAGCACAAGGTTACAACGGTGTTCGTGTGCAGCCCGCATTGTTCGTGTGTTCAAGGTGGATCTTGTGCGGATGTGAACCTGACCTCGTCTCGGGGTTCCCGACCGATCGCGATCGAAGCTGGGAGACCAGCGCCTCGACGCAGGCGAGGGTGATCGCGAGGATGCAGGAGACACCCGACGGCCTGTCGTCGCGCCCGAGACGGATGCCCCCGACGGTTTCCACGTGCGCCCACTTGCGCGTCGTCGAGTTAATAAGGTAATCCTAACCTAAATAGCAGTACTGCTGGAGCTCAGCCCCACCTGTTGGAGCGCGCCGTCGGCACATCGAAATGCTGCTGCCCACCACTGTCTCGAAAGGCCCCTCTTGTCCCGAATATCCCCTCCGAAGGTCCTCGCGGCCGCCCTCGCGGCGGCGGTGATCGCTCTCGGATCGCTGACACCGGCAACCGCAGCGACCCCGCGCACGGATCTCGCCCTCGGCGCCGACGTCACCGTCAGCTCGACCCACCCGCACAACAACTTCGCCCTCGCCGGATCGAACCTCGTCGATGGTTCCAGCAGCACCCGCTGGGCAGCGGCCGATGACGCCACTTTCCCCCTCACGATCGACCTCGGCTTCACTTCAGAGGTCACCTTCACCGAAGTCGTCATCGACGAGTTCGTCGACTCGGGCACGAACGCGCGCGTGGCCGGCTTCGAACTCCAGCGCTGGGTGTCCGCGTCGTCGGCCTGGGAGACATTCTCCGCGTCGTCGGGACTCGGCCGGAAGAAGTCGATCAGCGGCTTCGGCGAGATCACGTCGTCGAAGGTCCGCCTTTCCATAGCGGGACTGTTGCCGGGCGAGACGTACACACCGACGCTGACCGGCATCGCGCTCTACGCGACAGCACCCGAAGCCCCTGGGACCGGCGGTGAGGGAACCCCAGCTGCGAGTGATGCGCCGTACATCGCGTTCGAGACCGCTCCGGCCGGGAAGACCGCGATCGATCCTGGCGCGCGCGTCACCCAGATCGATACACCGTCGACGAACGGGTCGAACTCGATCCGTGTCGTCGAATCGGATGGCGACGTCTTCCTCCAGCAGGTTGCGGAGGACTCGGGCGCCGCCACGCAGACGCTCGACATCAGCTCCAACATCGATGAGGTGACCTCCGGCACCGCGAGCCTCGACTACGGTGCGGCCTCGCCCTATCCCCTGAACATCACCCTCTTCGGCACGAAGGACGGGCAGCCGATCGTCCTCCGCGTCATCACGCCTGGATCGAGTTCGCTCGGGACCGCTGCGTCCACGACGTTCGAGACGCTGGACGCAGCAGCGTTCGAGCAGCGCACGGGCGTCGCCATCACGAGCCTCGAACTCATCAGCCCGTTCAGCACGGGCTACCTGGCCGTGTACTCGACCCCGAGCGGCTACGGCGCGAAGCGCCTCACGTACGCCCTGGCACCACAGGCCGGACGCGATCCGATCACGCTGCCGTTCAGTCAGGTCGATCGCGAGTTCCGTCTCGACACCTACGGTGACCTGTACTCGAGTCGAGTCGACGCCGTCGAGAAGGTCTCCATGTACGACCTCTCCGCCGTTGCAACCGTGGAGCTCCCGGGCGTCGGCATCGCCGCATCCTGGTTGCTGAAGCCGTACGCTGTGCTCCTGGTCGCGGATGCAGCCGGCAAGGTCGCGAACGTCAGCCTCAAGGATGGTGTTGCCCTCCGTGGCGTGATCACGCTCCCCACGCAGGCCGCCTCTCTAGCGTTCGTGGAGTACACCTCAGAGATCCAGCTCGCCACAGCAGGTGCAACACAGATCCGGAGGTTCGCGGCCTCCGACAGCAGTGAGCGGACCCCATTGGATGCAGCCGGTGTGGTGCTCCCCGGGTCGTTGAGCTCCTTCGTCAGCTGGAATCCGGCGACGACCTACCTGGCAGCCATCGACAAGAACGTCTACTCGTACCGCGCGTCGTACGTCTCCAGCGCCAAGCCGTGGTTCACTCCCTCGCTGTCCGCAGCAAAACGCGGCGCCGGTATCGACTTCGCCTACTCCGGGGCCGGCACGGGTCTGTCTTCCGGTAACGCCTGGTTCGAGTACAGCCTCGACGGCGGAGCGAGCTGGGCCAAACGCGGCGACGCCTGGTCCGACGCGGTCGCTGATCGTGGCAACGTGACAACCCCACCCGGCGCACTCGCCGAACCGCAGGACGGCATCGCTCCCTACCTGCGCCAGAACACCGAAGACGTCTGGGCTTCCACCACCCTCGGTGTCTTCTACGGCGACATCGTCCTCCCGGCCGAGCAGTACGACGCCCTCTGGCGCTACCGCCTCGAGAACGTCTACGGATCGGTTGCCAGCGCCGCCACCAAGATCAGGATCGAGAGCGAGCAAGAGGTCGACCCGACCCTCCGAGTGACCACCCAACCCACTGCCGCACGCGTCAGCGTCGGTGAGTCGCTCACCCTCACAGCCGCGGCTACAGCAGCACTCCCGCTCACCGTGCAGTGGCAGCGCTCCGCCGACGGCACCGACTGGGCTGACATCGACGGGGCGACGGGCAACAGCCTGACGCTCACCGCGTCCGCGGCCGACACCGGCAGCAGCTTCCGGGCCGTGTACACCGCCGGCGATTCGACGATCCAGTCCGAACCGGCGAGCATCAGCGTGATGGTTCCGAACGGGCCGGTCACCTCCGCCGCGCCCGCCGGCGCCGTCATCGCAGCGGACGCACGCTTCACGCTGGACCTGTCCACGTACTCCCAGGAGTGGGTGCGCGACGTCGCAAGCAAGAACGTCTCGCTCGGAACGACCGGCTTCGAGTTCTCCTCGGGCTCCGGGTGGACCGATCCCGCGTCCGGTGAGACACAACTGTCCTGGTCGGGCACGGCGATCTACCGCCCCTACGGCGGTTACCTCGGCCTGTACATGGCGTACGCGAACCCCCACCTCGCGATCGCAGCGAACGGGCAGGCCACCCTCACGGCGGAGATCGCCTGGAACGACGGCGGCGGCAAGTGGAGTGGCCCCGTCGAGAACAGCTACAAGCGCGTCATCGTCGCGACGTTCGCCGACAGCGAGCTCACGACGGCGACTGACGGGACGCTGTCGTTCGCCGGCACGCCGGAGTGGTCGGGACGCGCCTACTCACAGGGTGCAGGCGAGGTGTACGCGGACAGTTTCCCCGCGTCGCTCGTCGACTACTTTGACCCGAGCAACCGTCCGTGGTTCTACGGGACCGGCAGCTTCCGTGACCCGGAGAAGGCCGGCCTGCCGGTGACGGCGACGGCGACGGTCACGACCGAGACGGCCCCGTCCGCAGGTTCGAGGGTCGACCCGCTCGACCCCCTCGGCGACGGCAAGAACCCGTTCACTCCGTCCTCACCGACCGTGGTCGCACACCCCCAGTCGGCGACCATCGGCGTCGACGGTACAGCCAAGCTCACCGCCACCGCGACCGGGTCACCGGCACCGACGATCCGCTGGCAGCAGCTCCTCGACGCGGTCTGGACCGACGTCGACGGCGCGACGACCACGACCTACACCGCGACAGGGCTCGCGGAGGGAGCGCACTCGTTCCGTGCAGTGTTCACCGGAGGCGGCACATCGGTGGAGTCGGAGACCGCCGTCGTCACGGTGAGCGCCGACGGGGTCGAGCCTCAGCCGTCGGCGGGTCCCGCACTGAGCGTGACCCCGGGTTCTCAGCTTGCGGACGGTGCCAAGCTCACGGTGTCGGGGTCCGGCTATGAGCAGCACACCAACCGTCGCGGTGCCTACCTCCTGTTCGGGTACGCCTCCACGTTCCCGTCGGCCGGCGGCAAGCTCGGCGTCGATTACGACTACGCAGCGGGCATGGACAATCAGCGGTTCATCGCCTGGCCCGGCTCAGACACAGCAGGAGCCTCGCACGCGCTCTTCGCTGACGGCGGGTTCACTTTCGAGGGCTTCACCGCCACGTCCACGTTCATCGGAGGTACCGGCAAACCCGTTGACTGCCGAGCCACCGGGATCACCTGCGGCGTGTTCACGATCGGCGCCCATGGCTCGACAGACGCGGCGCTCGAGACATTCACCCCGGTAACGTTCGCGACCGTTGCACCCGAACCTGGCACGGAACCAGGCACCGAACCGGGTACGAACCCAGGCACGGAACCAGGCACCGAACCGGGTACGAACCCAGGCACGGAACCAGGCAACGAACCGGCACCGCTGAAGATCGAGCCGTCTGGCTCAGACCTGACGCTCGAGAACGAGGGTCGCATCACGGTTCCGGTGAGTGCAATCGCAGGATCGACCATCACCGTGTCCGTCGGCAGCGACCGAGCTGCGGACCGAGTGGCCGCGTACCTCTTCTCCGATCCGAGTTCGCTCGGTACGCACAAGGTGTCTGAGAGCGGGACCTTCGAGGTCCGCCTCCCCGCTGACGTCACCGGCGTGCACCGCCTCGCGGTCTACGACGAAGACGGCATCATCGGCTGGGCATCCATCTCCATCGCCACTCTGGCCGGCAATGGAGACAAAGCAAAGGACTCGATGGCCGTCACGGGGACCGAGTTCCCGTCGGCTGCGATCCTCAGCGCCGTCGTGCTGATATTGGCCGGAGGGGTTCTGATCAAGCGGCGTCGCAAGCTGACCGCGTGATCTCCCCGGCATAAGAGATCCGAAGGGGTCCAGAGCCCGATCGGCTCTGGACCCCTTCCGCTTTGAACCCCGTCCGCGAGAGGCAGTGGCCAAGGCCACCGTCGCGACACACAGCGATCGGATCGTGGCCGTTCGCGAGCCACGCGCTGCTCTCGAATACCCATCGGTCATGCGTCAATCGTCTCGGCCAATGATCCGTATGCCTCTGAACCTCCCTCGCATCCACCTGCCTGGGGATCGTGCTACAACGACTGCACGCTCGGGAGTCCGATATTGCCCGAAGAGAGCCGGGTATAGGTTAGCCTGTCCTTACTCATGAACGCCTTTGATCGCTTCCTCCCCAGGCTGTTCGCCATGCTGACAGCTCTCGCCATTGGGCTATCCGGCTGCGCGGTGACGGATCCACCATCAGCCCCCGATGCATCTGGGTGCGAGGCGTCGACAAAACCACTCGGGTCACTCACGCCCGTCGCCGACCCGAAGGACTGGACCGGTCCATCCACCGCCTGCATGGCCGACCCCGGCATCACCGCGGTCACCGACGCCCCAGAGCAATCGCTCCCGGTCACGCTCGTCGACAACCAGGACACCGAGGTCACGATCAGCGACACCAGCCGAATCCTGGCCCTCGACCTGTCCGGATCGCTCGCAGCCACCGTGTTCGGTCTCGGGCTCGGTGACTCCGTCGTCGGCCGCGACACCTCCACCGGGTTCCCGGAGGCCGCCGACCTCCCCCTCGTCACGCAGAACGGCCATGAACTCAACGGCGAGGCCATCCTCGCGCTCGAGCCCACCGTCATCCTCACCGACAGTTCGATCGGCCCCTGGGACGTCGTCCTCCAGATGCGCGACTCCGGCATCCCCGTCGTCGTCCTGACGCCACAGCGGAACCTCGACAACATCGACGACCTCGTCACGCAGGTCGCCGCGGCGCTCGGTGTCCCGGCGGCCGGTGAAGCGCTGAGCGCTCGGATCGCCTCCGAGATCGCGACGACGATGACGGACATCGAAGCACTCGCTCCGGCCGACCCCGCCGACCGTCCACGGGTCATGTTCCTCTACGTGCGCGGGAACGCAGGGATCTACTACATCTTCGGTGAGGGCTCCGGGGCCGACGCGCTCATCCAGGCACTGGGCGCCGTCGACGTCGCTGAGGAGATCGACTGGCAGGGCATGCGCCCCATGACCGCCGAAGCACTCATCGATGCGGCGCCCGACGTCCTCATCATGATGACCAAGGGCCTCGAGTCGGTCGACGGTGTCGACGGACTCCTGGAGCGCATCCCCGCCGTCGCGGAGACCCCGGCTGGACAGCACCGACGGGTCATCGACATGAGCGACACCGAAGTCATGAGCTTCGGCCCACGCACGGCCGCCGTCCTCGACGCGCTCGCCCGCGCCCTCTACGCGCCCAACACCGGCGCCCCGGCGGACGAGGAGCCGTGACCCGCTCGGCCCTCGGCGGCAACCGCACCGCGGCACCACTCGACATCGACCCGGAGGTCCCCGGCGCACGGTCGCTCCGGTCGGGCGCGCTGGCGGTCACCCTGCTCGTCGCGCTCATCGCGCTCGCGCTGATCTCGGCGGGCAGTGGGCAACTCCACGTGCCATCCCTCGAGGTCCTCGGCTCGATCATGCACCGGCTCGGTCTCGACATCGGACCGATGCCCAGCCACGCGAACGGGGAGAGCGCCCTGTGGAACATCCGCTTTCCACGCGTCGCCATGGCGCTCGTGATCGGGGCGGCGCTCGCAGCGGCCGGCCTCCTCATGCAGGCGATCTTCGGCAACCCACTCGCCGAGCCCGGCGTGGTCGGCGTCTCCGGTGGGGCGGCACTCGGCGCGTCGGCGACGATCGTCTTCGGCTGGGCCTTCCTCGGGGAATGGACGGTCGCCGTCACCGCGTTCGTCGGCGGACTCGCGGCAACGCTCATCGTCTACGCGATGAGCCGCGCGAACGGGCGCACCGAGGTCATCACGCTCGTCCTGACCGGCATCGCCGTCAATGCGGTGACCGGTGCCGGGCTCGCGTTCCTCACCTTCCTCGGCGACACCGCCGCACGCGAACAGATCGTCTTCTGGCAGCTCGGCAGCCTCAACGGCTCGCGCTGGCAGCAGTTCGCCATCGTCCTCCCCCTCGTGCTCGTGGGCCTCGTCATCGCGTTCGTCGTCGCGAAACAGCTCGACCTGCTCTCGCTCGGCGAGAAGAGCGCCAGGCACCTCGGGGTCAACGTGGAGGGACTGCGGATCCTCGTGATCCTCGTCGTCGCCCTGCTCGTGGGCGCGAGCGTGGCGTTCGCCGGCATCATCGCCTTCGTCGGGCTCGTGATCCCGCATCTCATGCGCATGATCATCGGCCCGGCCCACCTGCCACTGCTCGTCGTCAGCACCCTCGGCGGGGCCGTACTCCTCCTCGGGGCCGACCTCGTGGCACGCACCGCCGTCCCGCTCGCCGACCTTCCGATCGGCATGCTCACCTCCCTCGTCGGCGGACCGTTCTTCTTCTGGCTGCTGCGACGGACCCGCCGGTCCTCGGGAGGCTGGGGATGAGCGTGCCGGTCGTCGGTCGGCGCTTCGCGGTCCCCGAGCCCCTCCGACCCGGCGAGCTCGCGATCGAAGCCTCGAGCTTGGGCGTCGTGATCAACGGGAAGCGCATCCTCCACGACGTGACCTTCGACGCCCGCGCGGGCGAGGTCCACGCGCTCATCGGGCCGAACGGCGCTGGCAAGTCGACCCTGCTCGCGACGATCACGGGTGACCAGACGCTGGCCGAGGGGCGCATCACCGTCGCGGGCCGGCCGCTGCAGGCCTGGTCGGCCCGCGAGCTCTCCCGACGGCGCGCCGTGCTGTTGCAGCACAACGACGTGTTCTTCCCGTTCACCGTGCAGCAGGTCGTCGAGATGGGCCGAGCGCCGTGGCAGCGGACCGAGCTCGAACGCGACGACGACGAGGCCGTCGCGGCCGCGATCGCGGAGACGGACATCGCCCGCCTGTCCGGCCGTCAGGTGCCGTCGCTCTCGGGCGGCGAGCGCGCACGGGCGGCACTGGCCCGGGTGCTCGCGCAACGGACCGGCATCCTCCTGCTCGACGAGCCGACGGCGGCACTCGACCTCCGACACCAGGAGGACGTCCTCCGACTCGCACGCGAAGCCGCGGCCGCGGGTGACGCGGTGATCGTCGTGCTGCACGACCTCAACCTCGCCGCCGCCTACGCCGACCGGATCTCGCTGTTGCAGCAGGGACGGCTCGTCACGACCGGGAGCCCCGCCGAGGTCCTCACGGCGGAGCGGATCACCGAGGTCTACCGATACCCGGTCGAGGTCGTCACGCATCCGACGAGCGGCGCACTGGTCATCCTCCCCATCCGCTGAAGCACCTTGCGCCCGGGCTCCAGTGGCGCGGGTCGGCACCCCGACAGGCTCGGCGACCGGAGCGGGCCGGACAGCGAGCAGCGCGAATGCGACAGCGAGCAGACAGCAGGGAGGGCCGCCCCGCGAACGGGACGGCCCTCTCGTGTCAGTCGGCCGTGCGGCCGCCGGGCGGTCAGACCGCGGCCACCTGCGTCTTCCGGCGACGCGCCAGGATCGCGAGGACGAGGCCGGCTGCGAGGAGCAGCCCGCCGGCGAGGAACGGCACGGCAGCGTCGGCGCCGGTCGAGGCGAGGACCGCGGTGGTCGTCGTCGTGGAGCCGTCGGGGTTCGTCACGACCGTGACGGTGACGGTGAACGCCGCCGTCCCGATGAGGACTCCGTCGGCGTCGAGGACTGCAAGCGTGTGATCGCCCGCCTCGAGGTCGGACGGGACCGTGAAGCTGACGGTCCCGTCGGCCGCGACGAGCGCCCAGCCGAGCCACTGCGGCTCAGAGAACGCGTACGCGCCGAGGTACTGTCCGGCGTGCTGCGTGCCGACCGAGACCGTGATGACGTCGCCGTCGATGCCGGTGATGTCGATCCCGGGGGCCTCGGTGAGCGATGCGGCGTCCGGTGCGGCCGGAACCGTGCCGGGGACCGTGAGCGTGACCGACGCCGCTGCGCTCGTGACCGTGCTTCCGCCCGATGCGCCGGGCGCCGAGGGGACGTCGTTCGAGACGGTTGCGCGAACCTGCTCGCCGTTCCGGACGTCGGCCGAAGCGATGGTCAGTTCGGCGCTCGTGGCGCCGTCGAGGTCGACCCAGCCGGTGGAACCGAGCGCGAGATGCTGCCACTGCACGGCCACGTCGTCGCCCGCCGTGACCACGGCGAACACCGCATCCTCGCCGTGTGCGACGGACACCGACGCGGGCTGCGCCGTGATCGATGCGGGGACCCCGAGCGTCAGGGTCGCCACATCCGAGGTGACCGGATCGCCGATGCCGTTCCCGACGACCGCGCGGAACCGCTTGCCACCGTCACCGTCGGCGTAGACGACCTCGAGGGTCGTGCTCGTCGCGCCGGTGACGGCGGACCAGCCGTCCGCTCCGACGGCACGCTCGAACCACTGCACCGACGGCGCCGGGGTACCGGTCACGCCGACCGAGAAGAACACCGAGGGCGACGCGGCACCGACAGGCGCCGTGACGGAGACGGGCTGCGACACGATCGCCGCCGCGACCGGGATGGTCGTGTCGACGGCGAGCCCGACCGGTGCACTGGTGACCGAGAAGACCGAACCGTCGATCTCGGTCGGGATGGCCCCGGTGACGACGGCACGGTACTGGGCGCCGGCATCCTGGGCGGTGGTGACGATCTCGAGACTGGTACCGGTCGCACCGGCGACGTCGGTCCACCCGGTCGCGCCGGCGGCGAGACGCTGCCACTGCACCGCGGCAGCAGCACCGGCGATCCCGACGGTGAACGTCGCGGTCTCACCGACCTTCACCGATGCGGCGGACGGCTGGGCGGTGATCGACGCGGGTGCACCGACCGTCAGGGTCGCGGCCTCCGAAGTCGCGGAACCCGCTGCGTTGGACACGACGGCGCGCACCTCGGTGGCGTCGTCCGCCGCCGTGTACGGCAGGGTCAGCGTGGCTGCCGTAGCCCCCTCGATCGCGACCCAGTCTCCACCGGCTGCGCGGCGTTCCCAGACGACCGTCGGCTCCGGCGAACCGGTCGCGGTGACGGCGAAGGAGGCGACGGGCGAACCGGTCGCGGGTGCGATCGGCGCGACGACGTCGCTGGGCTGCGCGGTGATCGCTGGAGCGACCTGCGGGATTGGGGCGACGGGGTCCAGCACACGTACGACTGCAGACTCGGACACGACCGGCCGTCGGGCGGCATTGTCGACGGTCACGCGCACGAGCGCTCCGCTCTGGCTCGTCTGGAAGGCCAGCGTCAGCGTCGGCGCATCGGTCGACTGGGGAGTCCAGGTTGCACCACCGTCTTCGCTGAGCTCCCAGCGGTAGCTGAGCGGGCCGTCGCCTGCGGCCTCGACCGTGAAGGTGGCCCTACCTGCGTCCTCGACGGTGACACCTGCGGGCTGCTTGGTGATCGTCGCGGGGACGACCTCTGGCACCACGGGGGCGACGGTGTAGGAGACGCCCAGCGGAGTGGTCGGCTTCGCGGCGTCCGCTGCGCCGCCGGACGAGTACCAGTACGACGCCATGCCGGTGAGTACCTGGAAGTCGACGAAGGACTGCGGGAAGGATCCGGCGTTCGCCCCGGTCGTGGACTGCGGGTTACCCGATGGTGACACCGAGATCACCCGTCCAAAGTAGTCAGGCGTGACCGTGAATCCGGTTTCGGTTACGTCGACGCCCGAGAGGGTGGCGACAACGACATCCTGCCGAGGCTCAAGGACCACAAATACGTTCGTATTGTCCATGCTCGTGCCGTACCCGCTGAGGGTCGCGGTGACGACACCGGTGCCGTCGGCGTCGACCGTGAGCTTCGGGTCGGACGCGGAGAACTGCGTGAGCCCCTGGTAGTACGCGGCCGTGAAGGTGCCGTCCCACTGGATCTCGGCGGTGCCGGCTTCGACGTCCACCGTTCCGGTGCCGCCGGAGATCGCGACGCGGTTGTCGCTGTAGTTGGCGCTGGACGGCGGCGTGATCGGTCCGCCGGTCGCGGTGGTGCGGAGGCCGGCCCATGTGGACGGGGCCCAGGTGCCGTCGGCCTGCTTCTTCTGGATCGCGACGTTGCCGTCGGTCTGCTTCCATTCGCTCTCGACCACGGTGTCGGTGCCGCTGGTCTTCGCGATCTCACCGGCGGACAGCAGGTTGATCGCGCCGGGCTGGAACGCTGAGTTGTTGGACTCGTTGTTGATGCCCCAGGTGAAGACGGCGTCATCGATCGTGGACTCGGCGGCCATCGCGGCCGGTGCGGCGACGATCGAGCCGAGGGCCACGACCGAGGTGGTGACGAGGGCGGTGACGGCGGACCTGAACGGTCTCCGCCGCCAGGCGGGTGGTGGGGCTGTGGGCCGTGCAGACAAGGCGATCTCCGGTGTGTTCGACGGTGGATGTCGGGTGGAAGGGGGCGCCGGGTCTCCGAAACCGAGCCCCAGGCAGGGTTAGCTTAGCCTTAACTAAGTAAGGTTATGCAAGCCTTATTAACTGCGGCTAGGCTGCTGCCATGCCGCATCGCCCGACTCCGTCCACCGCGCCCTCGATCCGCTCCACGACAGCGAACCGAGGCCGACGACGACTCGCGGCGATCTTCACGGGGGTGGCACTCCTCGCCGGCTTCTCGGCCGGTGGATCCCTCCCGGAGCCCGCCTACGCCGCCTCCTCGGTGACCGCACACGTGGTCGACCGCCCCGACCTCGCGAACGTCGCCGACCCCGACTACCTCACCGACGTGCAGCTCTCCGGCTCGGGCTTCCAGTCGATCAAGAACGGGCACGGCGGTATCTACGTCGCCTTCGGCTGGGTCGCCGACGCCGAGTCGTGGCGCCCGAGCAACGGCGGCGTGACCGGCGCCGATTACGCCTACGTCCCCGACGACGAGACCAACCCCACGGGCTACATCCTCTTCGTGACGTTCCCCGGGAGCGACACCGCGGCCGCCGCCAACGGGGGCGAACTCTCCGCCGACGGCACCTGGTCCGGTGTCATCAGCATCCCCGGCGCCCGCTTCGAATCGCTCGACCGCGACGGCAACGCCCAGACCATCGACTGCCTCAGCGTGCAGTGCGGCATCATCACCATGGGGGCCCACGGCGTGAAGAACGCCAACAACGAGACGTTCACGCCGATCACCTTCACCGATCTGTACGGCGACGATGCCGCTGCTCCGGCGCCCGCGCCGGTAGCCCCGGAGAGCGCCCCCGAGCCGACGGTGATCTCCAGCACCATCGTCGCCGAACCGGACGAGACCGCCGCCGCCTCTGCCACCGACGACCTCGTCCCGCTCCTGACCGGTGCCGTCATCGGCGTCGGCGCCCTGTCCGTCGGCGCGGTCGCGTTCCTCGTCTGGGCGGTGCTGAGCGGACGTCGTCGAGCAGCGCTCGCGGCGACAGGAGCGGCGGGCGCGACCAGCACGGCAGACGCGACCGGCACGTCCGGCGACAGCGCGTGACCATGCGCCCCGGTCCCGCATCACGCACCTGGTCCGCCCTGATCGCCGGCGGCCTGAGCATCGGGCTCGTCTTCGCAGCCGTCGGACTCGACGCAGAGACCGCGACGGCCGACCAGGCCTCGTCCGCCGTCGTGGACTCGCCGGCGGCGACCACGGCATTCCCGTCGGGAGCAGATCCGATCGCCGCCGAAGCCGTCGTCACCCCGGTGGATGCCGCCACCGTCTCCGTCGCGTGGCCGGCCTCGGTCGACCCGGCGACGAGCACGCAGGACGGCACCGCGGCGACGCTCCTCGTCCTGGTCCTACCCCCGGTCGATCCGGAGGCTCCGGCTGCGCCGGTCGACCCGATCGCGGTCCTGCAGCCGTCAGCCGAGCGGGACCCCGAGGCCGACGCAGCCGCACTCGCGGCCGGCCTGCCCATCCTCCAGACGGCAGAGCCCGTCGATGTCGGCACCACAGCCGACGGATCGGCCGCCGCCCGGGTATCCGGCCTCCAGCCCGCCACGGACTACCGCTTCGCCCTGCGCACGGTCCCGACTGATCCCGCCCTCCTCGCCGCGAGCGCGTCGCCACTGGCCGAGTCCGTCGCGACCCAGGCGGCGACGCCCGCTCCCGCCGCCGAGGAGCCGCCCACCGACGACGAGGCACCCCCGGCAAGACCACAGCCGAGCGCGACACCCGAGGAGGCCGTTCCGACGCCGAGCGGCCCGACCGAGCCGGCCGAGGCCCCGACCGCCGATGCGACGCCGACCCCCGAAGCGGACTCCGCCGGACGCGCCGCCGCCGTTCCGGGCACACCTGAGGCTCCCAAGGGATCACCGGCCGGAGCCGGCACGATCGAGGTCTCCTGGCCGGCGGTCGCCTCGGGCGCACCCGTCGTCACCTACACCGTCACGGTCCTGCGCGACGGCTCCGTCGTTCGCACGATCCCGGGCATCGACCCGCTCGTCGCGGGGACGACCACGCTCGTCACCGGGCTGCTCGCCGACACAGCGTACGCCTTCACCGTCGTCGCCGTCGGCGCCGACGGACCGAGTGCGTCCTCGTCCTCGTCCGCTCCGGTGACCACGGCGAAGGGCGCACCGTCCGCTCCCCCGCGGGCCACCGTCGTCGGCCTGCTCGACGACCCGCTCGGCCTCGTGGCGAGCTGGACCCCTCCCGTGTCCGACGGCGGCTACGCCATCACCGGCTACACCGTGGAACTCTTCACCGGCAGCACCGTCAACCTCACCAACCTCGTGAGCCGGACGGCGGTCCCGGCGGACCGCACGCGACTGGAACTGCCTCGCATCGGCATCGTGGGCTCGTCGCTCAGCGTCCGCGTCATCGCCTCGAACGGCGCGGGCGACACCGCCTCATCGCTCAGCGCGCCGGTCCGTATCGACGCGACGGCTCCCGTGACCACACGCGTCGCCACACCGACCGTGACCGAGGGGCCGACACCCGGTTCATTGCGTGTGACGTGGACGGCTCCAGCCGGGACGACGGCCTCGACGGGATACCTGCTCCGCGTCGCGGCCGCCGACGGCGTGTCCGCCGCCATGACCGCCGCCGTGATCGACCTCGGCGGCGACTTCGCCGCAGCTGGACCGCTCGAGGCGGTCGTGGAGAACCCGGCGCCAGGACGCCGCGTGTCCGTCCAGATCACGGCGTTCGAGACCGCTTCCCTCGCCGGTCTGATCCCGACGACCCACCGGACGACCTCCCTGCGGAGCGTGGCCGTCGAGACGAGCGGCTCGTCCACGCCGCAGCAAGCCACCCCGCCACGTTCCGTCACGAGCGGCGACGTCGACAGCATCTCGGTCGACGGCTCGACGATCGGCGTGACGGCCGGGAACGGTGCTGCGATCACCGCGTTCGACCTCCTGGTCTTCCAGGCGGGTTCCGCTGAACCCGTGACGACGACCCGCGTCGACGCGATCCCCTCGATCGACGACCCGACCCTGCTCACCCACGAGCCGACGACGGTCGCCGGATTGCAGGCGGACACCGCCTACACCGTCCGCGCCCGCGCCGTGAACGCCGCCGGACCCGGTCCGATGTCCGCGGCGAGCGCCCTCGTCGTCACCCTCGCCGTCCGACCACCCGGCTCGGTCCCGCCCAGCTGGACCTCGCTCGCAGCGTTGCGCGCCGCCGTCGAGCGAGGCTCGGTCACCGGTCTCGACGCCGCCCAGGCAGCCCTCCCCGCGACCGTCGAGCCGACGAGCGCCCTCGAGCCGTCCTTCGCCTGGCCGGGTTCCACCGGTGCCACGGGCGGAGAGGTCTGGCTGTTCGGTTCGGCGACCGACGATCGGGCCCCCGTCCATCTCGGCGCCTTCTCCGTCACGGCCGGTACTGCCAGCGCGTCCGTCACGGTCGGCCAGCTCGCGGACGGGGCGTACGCGCTCGCCTTCGTCCCGACCGAGGGCCGCGCGGTGGCGGTCTGGCTCGAGGTCGTCTCCGACCAGGGCGGTCCGACCAGGGTCGACGACGCGATCCTCCGATGGGGCTTCAGCAACGAGGCCAACAACGGTGCCTTCTTCGGCGGCTGCAACTTCCTCACCGCCGGGCATGTACCCGACGTCGGTTCCGGCGCGATCATCGACGAGAGCCGGTACCGGGCACAGGACGGTCCCGTCCGCATCGAGAAGCCGAACGCCGGCGGGGCGTACGAGCTCGCGAGCTTCGCCACCCGATGCCTCGACCGCTCGGGCAGCACGGTCGACTCCAACGTGACGAGCGCCTTCACGGATTCGCAGCTCGTCATCGTCGGCGGCTCCGGCACCGTCGATCCGTCGACGAACAGCGGAACCATCAGCTGGACCGGGGACTTCTCGGTCGCGTTCTACGGTGGGCTCACCTACTGGAACGGCTCGAACCCGACCCTCACCGTCGTCGACGGTGTCGGAACCCTCACCGCCACCGCGAGCGGCTTCGGCACCGACATGGCCGATCAGACGAAGTGGACGCCGATCCCGCCGCGCGAGATCGAACTCGCGACGCTCACCGGGGTGACGATGCGCAGTGACGGGTTCACCGTGTCGCCCGACTACCTCGGCGTGGACATCGCGCAGGGTGACCAGGTGGCGAAGACCGCGGCCAACGCCGCCTACTGGGGGTCCTTCCCGCAGAGCTTCATCGACTTCCAACAGCTCACCGGGCAGTTCTCCTACTGGTTCACGAGCGGCGGGCGCCAGGATCCGGGCAAGGTCGCACTCCCACTGACCGTCGGGTTCGACGCGTCCACCTTCGTGGCCGTCCCACCCGCTGGAGCCCCGACGGCCGCAGCGCCCGACCTCGTCCCTGAGGCCAAGCGTTCGCCGTTCGCGCTGCGGGCACCCGGTGCGCCGGCCCCGGCCGCGGCGGTCGGTGCCGCGCAACAGGTGACCGAGATCGTGACGGTCGTCCAGCGAGGCAGCGCTCCGGCGCCCGCGTCGCAGGTGGTCCCGTTATTCATCGCCCTCCTCGCGCTGCTGGGCGGCGTCACGGTCGTCGCGGCCGCAGGTGGCGGACTGATCGCCTCCGGCGTGGTGAAACCCTGAGGTCCGATTCCTGAGAGTGGGCAAAGTTCGCCACCCATCTGCCTCGACCCCAGGCAGCGATTGTCAATGCGCACTTCAAGGCATTGGGGCCTGCCTTGACGAGAACGAAACGCCTGTCACGCCTCGGAGTTGACGCACGGTGATCACATCCGCCATCGTCAATGCTCCTCGCTGTCTGCGTTCGATAAGGCGCTCCGCCGCTGCAGCTGCGAGCCTGCCGGTGGCAACCGACTGACCCTGCCCCGAGAGAGACATCACCTCACCGGTTCTCCGATTGCCCACGCTGACACCCCAGGAGTCGCCGCCGATGTGCGGCGCAAGAGCGAGCAGTGGCGAGAGTGCGGGCAGCGCTCCGATGACCCCGAGTGCGGCGGTGGCCGCACGGGTGTCGATCGCCAACCAGGAACGCACCGCGATGTTCAACCGCCGCCCTGCAAGCAGATCGTCCGGGAAGTCCGCCCGCAGATGAACTCGCTTGCCACCAGTCGGAGTAGGAAGGCGCCGCCAGGACCGCAGGTTGACAACAGAGTGGGGTTCTGGCGGGGCATGCAGCGTCGCTCCGGCAAGGCGCGCTGTCCAGGCGACGGCAGCGGCCCCGTGAGACTCGCCTCCTCCGAGCAAGACAGCTACATCGACATCGTCCCCCGGGACCGTTTCCAGTGCGTGAACGAGCACCGTGCTGGCACCAGGGGCAATGCCGGCTCCGAGAAGGACTGCTCCGTCAGCCGTCACACCCGCTGCGAGAGCCCCTAGGTAGGACGCGGTCGCCGAGACGTCCACGAGTGCAGTCGTTCCCACCGCAAGCTGTACAGCGCCCGATTCCAGCCCGCTCGCGTCGATCACGACATCGACCCCCCGAGCCGCCGCAGCGAGAGCGTCTCGCCCCACGGTTGTGGATGCATCGATCGCCAGGTCATTCTCTGCCGCGCTGCGGCCCGCGCTGCGCACAGCATGCCCTCTCGCTCGGAGTTCGTTCACGGCAGCGGAACCTACTGCTCCGCGGCCACCCAGGACGAGCGCCTTCACTGCTCCTCCGCCGCGTGTGCAACTGAACTGCTCGTCTGATGAGTCGGCGCAGAGCAGCTGAGGTTCGCGTCTCGTGATGGCGCGTGTATCGCAGGAGCTGGACAGGACATTGCTATGAGCGACATCGGCACCCCCCGCAGCCGTTGGGCCGCCCGTGCGAGCAGGGGTACCGCCCAGAAGACAGCGAGTGGCACGACGATGGTGACGACAACTGCGGTACGGAGCTGATGCGGCCAGTCCTCGGACATGGGGGCGAGAAGCGTGGACACCACTAGCGATAAGGGCAGTATTCCAAGCCAAGTCACGAGGGCTTGCAGCGGACGTGGAAGAGGACGCATGAAAACTCCAAACATTCGGTTGGGTTTCAAGATAGCAGACTGCAACCATTTAGTTGGAGATCGGAAAACACTCGCCGCCGCACCCCATCCCACCAACACCGGCACCGGCACCGGCACCGGCACCGGCACCGGTGCAGTTTCCGCCAGCGCACGCATTCGCCGGCTCACCAAGGGTGCTGCCACGATGAAGGAACTGATCTTTCACCGCCTCGCCGACAAGCAGATCTGGTCTGCGGCAGCGGTGGCGACCGAGGTCAGGGGCCGCTGGGAGTGATCGAGGTCGACGCGCGATCGCATTCGCGGCCACCATCGACCGTCCGACTTCTCCATAGATACGGTCTCCCTGAGAGCTTGGTCCTCGACCAGGGACCAAGGGACGTCACCTGGCCGGGTACCGGAATGGTAGATGTCGCGTGGTTTCACCCGTCCGGCGTTGACGACTTCGCGGCCAAACGGCTGAATGGGATCTGTTCAGCCGCCGCAGGCGTTGAAGCGTGATGATGACCGATTGCCTCCTAGCCCCACACCCGACTCGCCACGAGGCCTCAGCTCTCAGATACCGGAAACGAATGACGGTTCTCAACGAGCCGAGGACGATGAGCAGGACCTCGATGCGCGCGCCAGCCCGTTCTTTGGTTGACCTTCGGGTCGGAACGCCCGAATCCCCCGACGGAACATCCTCTGGCCTCGCAGCCCGCCTCTGCGCTCGCACACAACTTCAAGGACACCAATGAACACCGAACCTCCGGCATCGCTGCGCGAGATTCAAAAGAAGCGCCACGCTCTGCAACAGGCCGTCATTCAGGATTTTCTTGACGACCTCCCAGAACCAGTACATCTCGCTGACATCGCAAAGCGTCTCTACCTCAGCTACTCCCTGGTGAAGTACTACCTGACAACGGGGCAACTCGTCGGGGTGTTGCGAAACGGGAGGTGGCACATCGACGCGTATGCCAGCCGAGAATGGATCGGTAGATTTCTCGCGTCGCGAGCGAGCCGCCGTCTTCGTCTCCATCGACCGATTGAAGTTCCGGACGCGATCTCTGTTTCGGTGACCGCGCCAGACGCACTCGAGCGGTTGCGTCAGTTGCAATCGGTCGATCTGACCGCAGATGCAGTCGTGGAGCACGCACTTCGGGCTCTTCCAATGAGCGACACAGTGCTCGTTCTGCGCGCGATCGACGAATTGACCGAGGTGATATGACGAAGATTTCTCGAAATGCTCGGACGATCCGAGAAGGTATCTCCGCCGGTGTCAGTCTCAGGCGCGAGCGAGGAACACGCCGTTTCGCAACGCCGCCAAAACGAGATCTTTTCTTACTGGGGTCGCTGGTCGTAGGGGTCTTATTCTTCGACTGCGTGATTGGCCTGGTCTTTGCCCTCGTCACGCAGTCCCTCTATGTGGGCCGCGGACACAGTGGGTGGGTGGGTCCGGGGATCGCGATTGCACTCGTTCTCTGCCAGTCCTGCATCTTGGCGATCGGCTCCAGCCTTGCGCGTTCCCGCGCATCGCACGAGGGTAGCGTGAACGACTCTGCCTAATCATGCATCGCGCTGAGACCCCACTCCAGACCTGCTGCGAGAAGCAACGGCGGACCGCCCGCGTCAATGACGCCAAACACTCTCAGGCCGACGACGCAATTCGAGGACGCGCCGCTGGGGCAGCGTCACCGTTCAACGCTGAGGATCGGCATCTTCGTCTGAGTGCTTGATGGTTGGAGGCGAGCAAGAGAGTGGTCTGAGGTCTGGAGCCCGGGCGACCGCCCAGCCCACTAGAACCCAGTCAAGGGGAAGTCCGCCGAAGGTTCCCGGGTGCGACAAGGGACTGTGTCGGTCGCCGCCGGTACCCCGCCCCCAGATTGGACTGCCCCCATGCCTGTAGAGAAGCTCATGCTCACTGCCGAGGAAGCTGCTGAATCGCTCGGGGTCGGCCGTTCCACGGTCTACGACCTCATTCGACTCGGTCAGCTCTCCAGCGTGAAGATCGGACGCGCACGTCGCATTCCGGTCGCAGCCTTGCATCGCTTCGCCCGAACGTTATCCGGTGAAGACGCGTAGTGGGCCAACGCGCCAACGGCGAAGGTTCGATCTACAGGCGCGAGGACGGCCAGTGGACTGGCGCAGCATACGTGTTGGCCGCGAACGGAGCGCGCAAACGTCGGACTGTCTACGGACACACCAAAGCACAAGTCGCAGCCAAGCTCCGGGACCTCATCTCGCAGACCGACGCAGGCGTCCCGACCGCCGTCTCGGGCTGGACGGTGAAGACCTACTCCGAATACTGGCTTACCCACATCGCGCCAAACGCGCTCCGTCCCACCACGAAAGCCAACTATGAGTGGGTTCTGCAGAAACACGTGCTCCCATCGGTTGGCACGAAGAAGCTTGAGCAGCTGACGCCACAACACGTCCGCGAGATGCACAGCAGCATCGCGCGCACTGGTGTCTCGGCCCATACCGTTCGGCTTGCTCACGCTGTGCTCCGCAGCATCCTCGCCGAGGCAGCCCGCGAGCAGCATGTCGGGCGCAACGTCGCGTCTCTCGTCCGCGCGCCCAAGATCGAGCACCAGGAAGTCGAGCCGTGGACAGCAGACGAGGCCTCCGACTTCATGGAGTCCAGCCGCGACTCGCAGTTCGCCGAGCTCTACGTGCTCGCTTTGACACTCGGGCTACGCCGGGGCGAACTACTCGGCCTGCGCTGGGCTGACATCAACGCAGAGCGGACACAGCTCCGCGTGCGGCAGACCGCTCATCGCGCCGGAACCGGGCAGGGGATCTCGATCGGCCCAACGAAGACCGCGCGATCGCGTCGGACGCTGCCGCTACCCGCCAGGGCCATCGCTGCGCTCAGAACACGAGCAGCCCACCAATTGTCCGATCAACGCGCCGCGGGCGAAGCCTGGGTCGACTCAGGGCTCGTCTTCACCACGCGGACCGGCACACCGATCGAACCCAGCAACCTCCGGCGCAGCTTCGACAAAGAGATCGCCGCGGCAGACGTGCGCCGGATCCGTTTCCACGACATGCGCCACACCTGCGCATCGCTCCTTCTGGCCCAGGGCGTGCAGATGCGTACGGTCATGGAGATCCTCGGGCACGCCAACATGGCGATCACCTCCGACATCTACTCCCACGTCGCGCCGACGACGCTTCGAAACGCCTCAGATGCGATGAACGCCGCTCTCGACTTCCCCACAGCAGGCCCAGCATGACCGTGCACGTTCATCCTTGTTCGCCATCGTCCGCGGGGTCGTTGCTACATGCGTTGCTACACGCGTTGCTACATTTTCGTGCCTATCCGGCAGCTGTCGCCCGTCTTGGCAATTCGAGCCGGCCTCCGGGGCGACATAGAAAAAGCCGTTGACCTGGTTTTTCCAGGACAACGGCCGGGTGAAGCTGATGGAGCCGCCCAAGGGAATCGAACCCTTGACCTTCTCATTACGAGTGAGATGCTCTGCCGACTGAGCTAGGGCGGCGCGTGCGCTGGTCGCCCGGCGCACGAGTATCCATGTTAGCGCAGCTTTTGGACCGTCGTGTACAGCTCGGCAAAAGAACGCCGGATCCGCTCGGCGAGGGACCCTGGCGTCGGCGCATCGGCCCAGCAGCGCCACGCGTGGCGCAGGCCGGCGAAGCCCACCATCGTCACCATCCAGCAGCGGTCGAACAGTGCCTCGGCGTCCTCCGCGAGCGTCGGATCGTCGTTCAGCACCCGCCGCTCGACGACCTTGTACAGGCCCTCCTCGAAGCCACGCATGCTCGCGATCCGCGCACCCAGCAGGTGCGGGTGGTCGCGCAGGACGTCCTTGCGGAGATGGTGGATCTCCACGTCCTCGTCGGCGTCACCGACGGTCCGGGCCAGGAGCTCCCCCAGGTCGGTGAGCACGTCGGTGGCGGGCCCCGCGGTCAGGAAGGCGTGCAGCGCGTCGCCGTCCGGGATCAGCGGGATGTCGCCGATCAGCGCCTCCTCCTTCGTCCCGAAGTAGTTGAAGAAGGTCCGTGGCGAGACCTCCGCCCGACGGCTCACCTCCTCGACCGTCACATTCTCGAGCCCCTGCTCACTCGCGAGCGTCAACACCGCGTGCTGGATCGCCCGACGCGTCGCGAGTCGCTTCCGCTCGCGGAGCCCGAGTTCAGCCGGCGCCGTCATGGTCATCAGGATCCCGCCGTCAACTGCACATCGGGTCCTTCGATGGCACCGTGCCGTCGATGAGGTACTGATCGACCGCCTGATTCACGCAGTCGCTGCCCTTGTTGTAGCCCGTGTGACCCTCACCCTTGTAGGTGATCAGCTGACCCTTGTCGAGCTGCTCCGCGAGGTTCTGCGCCCAGACGTACGGCGTGGCCGGGTCGTTCGTCGTCCCGACGACGAGGATCGGCGCAGCACCCTTCGCGTGGATCTCCCCACGCTCGGTCCGCGTCTGGTACGGCCAGTTGGCGCAGAACGTGTCGCCGTAGGCCATGTACTGGCCGATCACGGGAGCCGCCTCCTCCAGCTGCTTCGCCTCGTCGGCCATCTTCGTCTTGTCGTCGTCGTAGCTGTAGTCGAGGCAGTTGATCGCGTTGAAGGCCTCGGTCTGGTTGTCGGCGTACTTGCCGGACTCGTTGCGACCGTTGTAGCCGTCGGCGAACTGGAAGGCGATGTCGGTCCCGCCCTGCATGACCTCGTCGAACATCTGGCTGAGGTACGGCCACGCATCGGCCTGGTACAGCGGGTAGATGATCGCCGTCAGCAGGGTGTTGCCGCCCAGCTCACGGCCGTCGTCGCCGGGGATCGGGTTCGCGTCGACCTCGTCGAGGAGCGTCTTGATCTCGGTCATCGCGCTGTCCACCGAACCACTGAACGGGCAGTCCTTGCCCGTCATGCAGTCCTCGAGGTAGGCACGCAGAGCACTCTCGAAGCCCTTGGCCTGCTCCTTGACGACCTCGAAGTTCGACGTCGACGGGTCGATCGCACCGTCGAGCACGAGGCGCCCGACGTTCTTCGGGAAGAGCTCCGCGTAGGTCGCGCCGAGGAACGTGCCGTACGAGTAGCCGAGGTAGTAGAGCTGCTTGTCGCCGACGGCAGCGCGCAGCATGTCGAGGTCCTTCGCAGCGCTCTGCGTGTCGACGAACTCGAGCATCTTGCCCGTCTCCTCCGCACACGCGTCGCCGAAGTCCTTGGCGGCCTTCTCGTTCGCGGCGATCCACTCGTCGGAGCCGCGCTTGCCCGGCGTCACGTCGTACAGGTACGCGTCCATCTCGGAGTCGGTCAAGCAGGTCACCGGCGTCGACTTGCCGACACCGCGGGGGTCGAAGCCGACGACGTCGAAGTTCTCCTGGAGGTCCTTGTCGACCGCGAAATCGAGGCTGTCGGCGACGAGGCTGTAACCGGAACCACCCGGGCCGCCGGGGTTCATGAAGAGCGAGCCGATCGGCTTGCCGTTCGTGGCCTGGTGCCGCACGAGCGCCAGGGAGAGTTCGCCGTCCGAGGGGTTGTCCCAGTCGATGGGCGCCTTCGCCGTGGCGCACTCGAAGCCGTCGGCACAGCCGCTGGTCTTCCAGTCGAGCTTCTGCTCGTAGAAGGGCTTCAGCTCGGCGTCGACGTCGCTCGTCGCCGGCGAGGAGGACGACGTCGTCGGCTCGGCGGCCTTCGGCGGCAGGAAGGCGGTCACGCACCCGCTCAGGGTGAGCGCCGCGACCGCGAGACCGGCCACCAGGGCGACCCGCGCCGTACGGCGCGCACCGGGACCCCTGCGACGGGGTGCACCGGTCGATCCCGTCGAGTCAGACGGCTGCTGCCTGGGCGAAGTCACAGAGGCTCCCTACCGGACCGCCGACACGAGCATGGCCTCCAAGGCCAGCGCCGGGGCGACGTTCCCTTCGATTCGTGTGCGGGCGACGGAGATCGCCTCCAAGGTTTCGATCGTAACCGCAGGCGTCGTCCGGCGAGCGGCTTCCTCGAGTTCCGGACGCAATTCACGGTTGATGATCGTGGCGTCGTGCCCCAGCTGCAGGAGCACGATGTCGCGGTACAGCGAGAGCAGGTCCACCATGATCCGGTCGAGCCCGTCGCGCAGGCTGCGGGTGGCGCGCCGCTTCTGGTCCTCCTCCATCGCCCGCACCTGCGAGCGGAGGGCCGGTGGGACCGACTGACCGGGCTCGACGCCGAGTGAGCGCAGCGTGCTCTCCCGCTCGGCCTCGTCGCGGAGCGAGGTGTACGCCTTCGCGTCGTCGCCCGCCAGCTCCAGGAGGCGACCAGCGGTGACGACCGCCTGGCCGGCACTCCGGATGTCAAGAACGGCACGGAGCGTGGACTCGCGGCGCTGCCGCGCGCCGGGGTCCGTCGCGAGGCGGTGGGCCATGCCGACGTGGCTCTGCGCCTCGCGGGCGGCGCGTTCGGCGAGTTCGGGTGCCACGCCGTCGCGCCGTTCCAGCAGCTCGGCGACGTCGTCGATGGTGGGGACGCCGAGGCGGACCGAGCGGACGCGCGACCGGATGGTGGGCAACAGGTCGGCCTCGCTCGGTGCGCAGAGCACCCAGATCGTGCTGCTCGGCGGCTCTTCGAGCGACTTCAACAGCAGGTTGGAGGTGCGCTCGGTCATGCGGTCGGCGTCCTCGACGACCATGACGCGGAAACGACCGACGGACGGCGCGCGGTAGGCGTTGCGGACGAGGTCGCGGACCTCGTCGATCGTGATGATGACGCGATCGGTGCTCAGCGCGGAGAGGTCGGGGTGGGTGCGGGCCTCCACCTGACGACGGGTGACGTCGTCGCCCCCGGGCTCACGGCTGAGGAGCGCGGCGGCGAACGCGTAGGCGAGGGTCGACCGGCCCGATCCTGGCGGCCCGGTGATGAGCCAGGCGTGGGTGAGGCCCTTGGGCGTGACCGGGTCCGACGCCGACTGGAGGAGCTCGATCGCGTCGCGTTGACCCGTCAAGTCGGTCCAGGAAGCCATGCGTCTACGATACCGGGCGGTACCGACCTGAACCGGCGGGGCCCTTCGACAGGCTCAGGGACCGGGAGGATGTGCGCTCAGGGACTGGAACGGTGTGGGCTCAGGGACTGGAACGGTGTGCGCTCAGGGACAGGGAGGATGTGCCCTTCGACAGGCTCAGGAACCGGAGTGGGGTGCGCTCAGGGACCGGGAGGGCATGCGCTCAGAGGAGCGGCGCGATGCGGGCCTGGATGTCGGCGGCGAGTTGCTCGGGTGGGAGCGACGCGTCGACGACGAGGAACCGCTCGGGCTCCGCTGCCGCGAGGGCGAGGAACGACTCCCGCACCCGGGTGTGGAAGTCCTGCGCCTCGGCCTCGAGCCGGTCGAACCGCTTGTTGGCGTTGTCGAGACGACCACGGGCGACCGCGACGTCCAGGTCGAGGAGCACGGTCACGTCGGGCAGGAGGTCCTCGGCGGCCCAGAGCGAGATGCTGCGGATCTGCTCGGCGTCGAGCACGCGTCCGCTGCCCTGATAGGCGACCGACGAGTCGAGGTACCGGTCCTGCAGGACGACCTCGCCCCTCGCGAGGGCCGGGCGCACCACGGTGGCGATGTGGTGAGCACGGTCCGCTGCGTAGAGCAGGGCCTCGGCACGCGGGCTGATGTCGCCTCGGTGATGCAACACGATCTCGCGGATCTCGACACCGAGCTCACTGCCGCCCGGCTCACGGGTTCGGACGACCGTCCGCCCCTGCTGCTCGAACCAGTCGCTCAGGAGTCGAGCCTGCGTCGACTTCCCGACACCGTCGCCGCCCTCGAGGGTGATGAACAGGCCCCGAGGGCGTTCTCCCTCGCTCACGTGACGGCGTCGGCCTTCGCCGCAGCCGCCTTGTTCGCGGCGCGGGTCGCGGCAGCCTTCTTCGCCGCTTCCGAACGGGCGGTCGACGTGGCCGTCGCGGACTTCGTGGCCGCCGTCTTGGCGGTCCCCGTCTTCGCCGCGGCAGTCTTCTTGGCCGGAGCCTTCTTCGCAGGGGCCTTCTTCGCGGGAGCCTTACGACCGGCCTTCGGCTTCGCCGGGCCCTTCGCGCGCTTGTCCGCCAGGAGCTGGACCGCTCGCTCGAAGTCGACGTCGTCGACCTCCTCGCCACGCGGGATCGTCGCGTTGGTCACGCCGTCCGTCACGTAGGCGCCGAAGCGGCCGTCCTTGATCTTGATCGGCTTCCCGCTCTCGGGGTCGGCCTCGAACTCCTTGAGGGCGCTCGACGCCTTCCGGGCTCCGTACTTGGGCTGTGCGAACAGCTCGACGGCACCGGCGAGGTCGACCGCGAAGATGTCGTCCTCGGAGGTGAGCGACCGGGTGTCGGTGCCCTTCTTCAGGTACGGACCGTAGCGACCGTTCTGCGCGAGGATCTCCTCGCCCGACTTGGGGTCGGCTCCGACGACGCGAGGCAGGTCGAGGAGCTTGAGCGCGGTCTCGAGGTCGATGGTCGCGAGGTCCATCGACTTGAAGAGCGACGCGGTGCGGGGCTTCTCGGCCGCCGCCTTCTTCTTGGCGGGGGCCTTCTTCTTGGCACCCGCAGCAGGCTCGGTCACCTCGCCGGTCGCCGTATCGACGGAGAGCTCCGCCTCGGGCTCCGGGTCGACCTCGGTGATGTACGGGCCGAAGCGTCCGTCCTTCGCGACGATCTCCTTGCCGGTCGTCGGGTTCACGCCGATGACGCGATCGCCGACGACGGGTGCGTCGATGAGCTCGTGCGCCTTCGCGGGCGTCAGCTCGTCGGGCGCGAGGTCCTCGGGCAGGTTGACCCGACGCGGCGTCGGTGCTTCCTCTCCCTCGGCCGGCGGCGGACCGTCGGGCGTGACCTCGAGGTACGGGCCGTACTTGCCGATGCGGAGCGTGACCCCGTCGTCGATGACGATCGAGTTGATGCGGCGGGCGTCGATGTCGCCGAGGTTGTCGATGACCTGACGCAGGCCGCGACCCGAGTCGTCGCCGAAGTAGAAGCCCTTGAGCCAGTCGACGCGGTCGACCGAGCCGCCGGCGATCCGGTCGAGGTCGTTCTCCATCTCAGCGGTGAAGTCGTACTCGACGAGTTCCTCGAAGTACTCCTCCAGGAGACGGACGACGCTGAACGCCACCCAGCTGGGGATGAGCGCCTGGCCGCGCTGCGTCACGTAGCCGCGATCGATGATCGTGGAGATGATCGATGCGAACGTGGACGGTCGCCCGATGCCGAGCTCCTCGAGCCGCTTCACGAGGCTGGCCTCGGTGTAGCGCGGCGGCGGCGAGGTCTCGTGCCCCTTCGCCTCCGGGTCCTCGATGCCGAGCTGCTGGCCTTCGGTGAGGGGCGGCAACTTCGCCTCGGACGCGTCGTCCTGGGAGTTGCGGTCCTCGTCCTGGCCCTCTTCGTAGGCGGCGAGGAAGCCGCGGAAGGTGATGACGGTGCCGGAAGCGGTGAATTCTGCGCGACCCACGTCGGTCTTCGACTCGAGCGTGATGGTCGCGGTGGAACCCTTCGCGTCGGCCATCTGGCTGGCGACGGTGCGCTTCCAGATCAGGTCGTACAGCTTGAAGTCGTTGCCGCGGAGCGTCGAGGCGAGCGAGGACGGCGTGCGGAAGGTGTCGCCAGAGGGACGGATCGCCTCGTGCGCCTCCTGCGCGTTCTTGCTCTTGCCGCTGTACAGGCGCGGCTTGTCGGGCACCGTCTCGGCACCGTAGAGGGCAGCAGCCTGCTTCCGCGCCGCGTCGATCGCCTGCTTGCTCAGCGAGGGCGAGTCGGTACGCATGTACGTGATGTAGCCGTTCTCGTACAGCGACTGCGCGACACTCATCGTCTGGCGAGCGGAGAACCGGAGCTTGCGCCCGGCCTCCTGCTGGAGCGTGGAGGTCGTGAAGGGCGCCGCCGGCCGGCGGGAGTACGGCTTGGACTCGACGGAGAGGACGGTCGCCTTCGACTGCTCGAGTGCTGCGGCGAGCGCCGTGGCCCGCTGTTCGTCGAGCGGGACGGCACTGCCCTTGAGCTGTCCCAGGTCGTCGAAGTCGCGGCCGGTGGCGACGCGGTCGCCGTCGAGCCGGACGAGACGCGCGGTGAAGGGTGCTCCGTTGGCGTCTGCTTCGGGGAGGAAGCGGGCGATGACGTCCCAGTAGGAGGCGGCGCGGAAGGCGAGGCGCTCGCGCTCCCGGTCGACGACGAGTCGGGTGGCGGCGGACTGCACGCGTCCGGCGCTCAGCCCGGGGCCGACCTTGCGCCAGAGCACGGGCGAGATCTCGTACCCGTAGAGACGGTCGAGGATCCGGCGGGTCTCCTGGGCGTCGACGAGGTCGGTGTCGAGGGGCCGCGTCTTGTCCTTCGCGGCGAGGATGGCGTCCTTGGTGATCTCGTGGAAGACCATGCGGCTGACGGGGACCTTGGGCTGCAGGACCTGCAGGAGGTGCCACGCGATGGCCTCGCCTTCGCGGTCCTCATCAGTCGCGAGGAGGAGTTCGTCGGCGTTCTTGAGCGCGCGCTTGAGGTCCGCGACGGTCTTCTTCTTCGCGTCGGAGACGACGTAGTACGGCTCGAAGCCGTTGTCGACGTCGACCGAGAACTTGCCGAGCGAGCCCTTCTTGAGCTCGGCGGGAAGGTTCTTCGGCTCGATGAGGTCGCGGATGTGACCGACCGAGGACAGCACCTCGTAGTCGTCACCGAGATATCCGGCGATCGACTTCATCTTGGTCGGTGACTCTACGATCACGAGTTTCTTGCCTGCCACGAGGCTCCTTCCATCAGGCACACCATACACACGTGCACAGCAGGCTTGTCCAATCGTGGGGCGGCCACGCGCGTGTCCATCCCCTTGCGTTCTGCGGCGTTCGGAGCAGAATGTCTGCCATGAGTACCCAGACGAGTTACACCGTGAAGTTGACCGACGGTCCACTGGAGGGCAAGACGATCAGCGCCCGACTCAGCGACCACGGATCACCGACGCCCACCGTCGACGTGCCGAGCGGCACCGCCGGCAAGGTCTACCGGTACGCCCGGACGACCGGCGAGGAGTACGACGACTCCGGTGCCCCGAGCGCCGTCGACTACCGCTTCCTGGAGGCGGTCTTCACGACCGACTCCGGTCAGGGCTGACCGTTCGCGCCGCTACCTCTTAATAGGTGGCGGTCACGGGCACCCCGACGACTGCACCGGACGCCGCCGGAGGAGGTCCGGCTCTCGCGGCGACCGTGATGGCGCCGAAGGCCGTGTCGACAGTGGCGTCGACGAGGACGGTGACGCCCTCCACACTGCAGGTGCCGAGCGACGCGTCATTGCGCGCCGCGACCATGCGAGCAGTTTCGCAGGGGAAGCCTGGGAGACGGCCGGACGCGGTGTCGGCTGCCGCCAACGCGGCTGCGTCGGCCGCGTTGGCCGCTCGCTGATGAGCGGCGAACAGCGTCACGACGGGCAGAGTCGCCAGGAGGACGGCGATCAGCGCGCCGAGGATTCCTGCTGCGAGAACCGACCCGGCCCCGCTCTCCTCCTGGATCCCGTCCTTCGCGCGGAGGACCAGGAGGCGCCACCTCACGCTCATCGGCCGCCGTCCATGGCGCACGAGGATGCCGACACCGGGACGACGCCGGCCAGGCCGGACCCGCCGACAGCGTCGACGCGCACGCAGACGAGGTCACCCTCCACGCCACTCGTCATGGTGGCCCCCGGCAGGACGCGCGCTACCCGACCCGCCGCGGTCCCGGCGTCGTCGCCTCGCCCCAGGCTCCGGGCGGCGTCCGCCGCCGCATCGGTCGCGCGGAGCTGGGTCAGCCCCACCTGCACCGCGGAGAGCCCCATCGCCAGCACGAGGACGACGGCAGGGACGACGACCGCGAACTCCGCCGTCACGGCCCCGTCCTCCGAACGGCATGTCGGTACCTTCAGCCGCACGACTCAACCGTTCGCCGTCAGGGCTCGTCGGATGAGGTCGGTGAGGATGCCCCGCACCTCGTCTCCGCGGAGGATGGCGACGAGGAGCCCGGCGAACCCCACGGCCGCCATCGTGGCCACCGCGTACTCCGCCGTGGCGGATCCCCGTTCGTCCTGCAGGACGCGCCGCACCTCGCGCGTGACACGCTGCTCGACTCGACGACCGATCGTGATCATGATGTTCCTTCCCCGCACCGGAGTGCTGCGCTCGTGGCACGAACACCTCCATGTTCGGCGACCGCGTCCAACGACGCGCGGGCGGATCCGACGTCGGCGACGGGCCGGGTCGACAGGCCGGTTGTGGAGCGAACTCGCCTTGCACCGAACCGCTATTCATGCTTGAGTAATAGTCATGGATGAACAGCTGGCGGCGCGCGACTCGCAACTCCTCCGAGGCGTGCTGCCGATGCTCATCCTGTCCACCGTGCACCGCGGCGAGACCTACGGATACGAGCTCGTCGAGCGGCTCCGAGCACTCGGCCTGGCCGATCTGGCGACCGGGGTCGTCTACCCGGTCCTCAGCCGGTTCGAAGGCGACGGACTGGTGACCGCGCGTCGGGTCGCTTCCTCGGGCGGACCAGCACGGAAGTACTACGCGATCACCGAACGAGGAGACGCGGCGAGGCTCGACGCCATCGCCCGCTGGAGGGCGATGACCGACATCGCCGAACGAGGAATCGACCCTGAAGGAGCATCAGCATGATCGACCAGAAGCACCCCACCCCGGACGACCTGCTCGCCGAGCGCGCTGCACGCGGACTGAGCGTCGCGGACCGCTGGCGACGCGACTCGTACCTGCAGCGCCTCGACTGGCACCTCGAGGCCGTGGTCACGGGGCGGGAACGCCGCTCGATCATCCGTTCACTCCGGGACGAGCTCTCGGTCGATCAGCGACCGATGACGATCGCCGTGGCCGACCTCGGCTCACCACGCGCTCTGGCCGCCCGCTACGCCGACGACCCGGCCCGCTTGCGACCGACCTGGTCGATCGGGGTCATCTGGGGCGGTGTCGCGATCCTCGCCTACTGGTTCTCGTTCGCCCTGTTCACCCTCGGGATGCTCTCGGTGGTCGAGCAGTCGACACTCGATGAAGCGCACGCACGGTTCTTCTTCGTCGACGTGCTCGCCTTCGCCAACGAAGACGGCATCGGCGTCGGCTGGTCCGGCGACGTCGCGTGGATCCTCGTGCCGATCGTGATCATCGCCGTCGCCGTGCTCGTCGGTGCACGCTGCTGGCGTGCACTGCCACGCTCGCGCGACTGAAGCAGCAACGCCACTGCAGCAAGGCGGGTCTGCGGCGAACAGTTCGTCAGAAGCCGAGCGTCGTCGACGTGACGACGCTGAGGAGGAGCGGAGCCACACCGACGAGGAGGAAGGCCGGCAGGATGCAGACCCCGAGCGGGATCATGAGGCGGGTCGCGAGGATCGCGGCTGCCCGCTCACCGTCGGACCGCGCCTGATCACGCTGCTGCTCCGCCTCGCTGCGCAGCAGCTCACCGGCGGGGATGCCCGCCCTGGCCGACAGGGCGAGGACGCTCGTGATCGTGGCACCGTCGTAGGGGACGGCGAACCGCTCGCACGCCTCCTCGACGATCGACCGGGCCGCCGGCGCCGCTCCCCCACCCGCCATCGCCACCGCGACGAGGTCGAGCGACAACCCCGGTGCCGGGTCGCGCCTGGCCGCCCGTGCACTGAGCGCCGAACTCCAGCGCGCACCGACGACGAGGAACGCCACGCCCGCCGCGAGACAGCAGAGCCCAGGAGGCGTCGCGAAGAGCGTCCGCAGTGTGTCGAAGCCGAGGGCCATCCCGAGGAGGACGGCGACGAGCGGCAACCAGAGCACCAGCCTCGCCGTCGCGGACGGTCCGGCGAGCGCTGTGCCGACGTCGCGACCGATGCGGTCCAACTCGCGCAGCGACCCGGCGAGGTCCCGCAGACAGACACCGAGTGGTGCGCCGCTGATCGCAGCGACCTGCCAAGCGGCTGCCAGGCCCGCCCAGGCTGTGCGCGCGCCAGCACCCGTCTCCTGATCAGCGATGGCGGCGATCGCCGCCGGCAGGTCGCCGCCGTGCGCTGCAGCATCGGCCACCGCTGACAGCACCGCCGCGTCGGTCCGATGATCGCTCGTCGGGCCGCCTTCGTCGTCCGGTTCATCCGTCGCGAGGCCGACGGACACCGTGGCTGATCGCGTCCGCGCATCGGCGTCCGCTTCCAGGGCCAGATGCCTCCAAGCGCTGCCGGGTGCGACACCGGCACCCAGCAGCACGGCCAGACGACGAGTGGTGCGCGCCACGCGGGCGGGACCGTCGTCATCGGGCGGCGCCGCGCCGGGAAGCGCCGCGAGCACCCGCCGCAGGACCCGTAGCCGGGTCACGGCAACTCCTCGACGGAGAGGCGGTCGTGTTCGTCGATCAGGAGGCGGCCGACCGCCACCACCTGCCGGCCGACCGGGAGCCGTGCCAGATGCACGACGAGTCCGATCGCGCTCGTCGCCTGACGGGCGACGGCCTCCTGACTCATGCCGGCGAGCGCACCGAGCGCTTCCAAACGGGCGGGCACGTCGGTCACGGAGTTCGCGTGGAGGGTGCCTGCACCGCCGTCGTGCCCGGTGTTGAGCGCCGACAGCAGCTCGCGCACCTCGGGCCCGCGGCATTCGCCGAGGACGAGCCGGTCGGGACGCATGCGGAGCGCCTCGCGCAACAGGCGTTCGAGGTCGATGCCGCCGGCCCCCTCCAGGTTGGCCTGGCGCGACTGGAGGGCGACGACATGTGGGTGGAGGATCCGCAGCTCCGCGACGTCCTCGATCACGACGAGCCGCTCGGCGGGCGAGGCGAGGCCGAGCAGGGCGCCGAGGAGCGTCGTCTTCCCGGAGCCCCCCGCGCCGGTGATGAGGATGTTCGTCCGTGCCGCGACGGCGTCGCGCAGCAGCTCGGCGACCGCCGCCGGGAACATCCCAGCGGCCTGCAGCGCATCGAACCCGAGCGCTTCGTCCCGCGGCACCCGGATGGACAGCAACGTCCCCCGGGTCGACACCGGCGGGAGGACCACATGGACCCGCACCCCGTCCTGCAGACGCACGTCGACGCAGGGGGTCGCCTCGTCGACGTGCCTCCCACCCCTCGCCACCAGGCGCACCGCGAGCGCTCGGATGGTCGCCTCATCGGAGCGCCACCCCGCCTCGCGGACGAGCCCGGCACCGTGGTCGAGCCAGAGGCCGGACGAACCGTTCACGAAGAGATCGGTGACCCCCGGATCGGCGAGGTAGGGAGCAAGAGCCCCGAAGTCGGCGAGCGCCGTGACCCCGCGCGACTCGGCCGCACCAGCGGGTTCGGCGTCGACCGTCGCTTCCGGAGAATCAGGAGAGGCGGCATCGGGCGGGACGGAGACGACGAAGCGATCGGACATGCGGCGAGCGTAGAAGCCCAGGCTCGAACCCCGAGGCACGGAGGCGCGGACCTCGCAAGCTCACGCGACCGGCCTCGCTTGTGGAGCGTCATCGGCGAACCTCAGTGCGGCTCAGCGACCGATCGTCGAGGCGCGGATGACGAGGTCCGCAGCGATCACCGGGGCGGGTGCCACCGTCCGGCCCTCGATCCGAGCGAGGAGTTGCTCGGCGCCAGCGCGACCGAGCGCCTCGCCGGGCAACCGCACACTCGTCAACGGCGGATCGCTCACGACCGACGACGCCAGGTCGTCGAACCCGACCACCGCGAGCTCCCCCGGCACCGGCATGCCCATCGCCCGAGCAGACTGCAGCACCCCGTACGCGTGCGTGTCGGTCGCGCACACCAGCGCGGTCACCCCGGCGTCGCGCCACCGCGGCCAGCTGTCGACGAACGCCGCAGCCGCCGCTTCGAGGTCGATGATGCTCTCCGCGCGGTCGTCCGCGTGCACCCGCATCCCGCGCACGGCGGCCTCGCGTTCGAGCAGCAGTCGACGCAGGAGGAACGTGTCCGTCGCCGTCCGCCCACCGAGATACCCGAGCTGCCGGTGACCCAGGACGTGGAGGTGGTCGAGGAGTGCTCGGACACCGCCGAGGAGGTCGAAGTCGACGGAGACGGCGCGTCGGTCGGCGGCGACGGCACCGGACGCGGCCTCCGCCGTCGTCGTCGGGAGGCGGGGTGCGTCGAGCAACACGAGCGCGGTGTCGAGCAGGAGCTCCTCGAGGAAGGCCTCGCTCGGTGCGTCGACCACGACCCCGGCCGGTCGGAGGGCCGCCAGTCGACCGAGCGCCGCCGCCGTGGGCACATCGCCCTCCCCGGTCACCGACACGAGCAGCTGGTACGCGTCGCCGAGGCCGGCTCTGAGCCCGCGGATCACCGCACCGAAGTACGGGTTCGACGCATCCGGCGTCACGAAGACGACCAGGTTGCTGGACCCGCTCGCGAGCGCCCGTGCGGCGTGGTCGGCCACGTAGCCGAGCTCGGCGATCGCCTGGCGCACCCGTTCGGCGTTCTGCGCCGACACGTGCCCAGCATCCTTGCCGTTGGCGACGAGCGACACGGTCGCGACCGACGTCCCGGCCCGCTCCGCCACCATCGCCGCAGTCACGCGACGGGCGGCGCGTGGCTGGGGATCGTTCGGTTCGAGGGGCACCCGTCGATCGTATCGGGGCCGCGGAACCCTGGGCCGAACGACCCGGTTTGGCGAACCTAAAGCGCTTGACGTAGGCTGCTCCCGGCGGACCTGAAGCGCTTTACGTGCCTTGTCGCCCGCTTCCCCAGCACCCCAACGATGTGGAGAACCATGCCCCGCAAGATCATCCTCGACTGCGACCCAGGCCACGACGACGCGATCGCCATCCTCCTGGCACACGGCAACCCCGAGATCGAGCTGCTCGCCGTCACGACCGTCGTCGGCAACCAGACGCTCCCGAAGGTCACCCGGAACGCCCTCGCCGTGGCCCGCATCGCCGGGATCACCGACGTGCCGTTCGCCGCCGGTGCCGACCGCCCGCTCGTGCGCCCGCTCGAGAACGCGCCGGACATCCACGGCGAATCGGGCATGGACGGCCCCGTCCTCCCCGAACCGGCGATCGCCCTCGACGACCGGCACGCCATCGACCTCATCATCGACCTCCTCATGTCGCACGAACCGGGCGAGATCACCCTCGTCCCGACCGGCGGCCTGACGAACATCGCCCTCGCAGCCCGCAAGGAGCCGCGCATCGTGGAGCGCGTCAAGGAGGTCGTCCTCATGGGCGGCGGCTACCACGTCGGCAACTGGTCGGCGGTGGCCGAGTTCAACATCAAGATCGACCCCGAGGCCGCGCACATCGTCTTCAACGAGAGCTGGCCCGTCGTCATGGTCGGCCTCGACCTCACGCACCAGGCCCTCGCCACCCCGGAGGTCGTCGAGCGGATCGCCGCGATCGGCACCGGCCCGGCACGCTTCGTCGAGGAGCTGCTCGAGTTCTTCGGCACCACCTACAAGGACGCACAGGGCTTCGACAGCCCGCCCGTCCACGACCCGTGCGCGGTCGCCTACGTGATCGACCCGACGATCGTGCGGACCGTCAAGGTGCCGATCGACATCGAACTCACGGGCACGCTCACCCTCGGCATGACGGTCGCCGACTTCCGCAGCCCAGCTCCGGACGACTGCAGCACCTGGGCCGCGACCGAGCTCGACCACGCACGCTTCTGGGGCCTCGTCACCGACGCCCTCGAGAACATCGGGGAGATCGAGCTGTGAGCGACCTCCTGAGCTCCACGAAGCCAGCCGTCCGCATCGGCGCCCTCATGACGGCGTTGCTCGCCGCCTGCGTCGCGTTCCAGTTGAACGCCAGCATGCTGAGCCCCGCGCTCGTCAGCATGGCGCGCGAACTGCAGACCGACGACGCCACCATCGGCCTGTCGCAGACGATGTTCTTCACCACGGCGGCGCTGTTCTCCGTCTTCCTCCCCCGCCTCAGCGACATCATCGGACGGAAGCGTGTCCTGACGGGCATGCTCGTCATCATGCTCGTCGGCACCGTCGTCGCAGCCCTCGCCGTGAACGTCGAGATGCTGTTCGTCGGCCGCATCATCCAGGGCGTGTCCGGGCCGGTCGTGCCCATCACCCTGCTCATGCTGCGCGCCGAGGTCACCGACCCGAAGCGGTACGGCGCCATGATGGGCCTCATCACCGCGGTCAACGGCGGCATCGCCGGGATCGACGCCCTCGCCGGCGGCTGGCTCGTCACGAACCACGGCTTCCGGTCCGTCTTCTGGACCATGGCCGTCATCGCAGCCGTCGCGATCGTCTTCGTCGTCCTGTGGGCCGCGAACTCGCAGCCTTCGAAGGGTACGAGGATGGACTGGTGGGGCGTGCTCCCGCTCGTCGTGTCGATCGCCGCCTTGCTCACCGCGTTCAACGAGGCCGGCAAGCTCACGGCGGCGAACTGGTTGCTCGTCGGCGGGTTCATCGTCCTCGCCCTCGTCGCGTTCGCGATCTTCTGGACCGTCGAGAACCGCGTCGCCGAACCGCTGGTGGCCACGAAGTACCTCCGCCAGCGCAGCACCTGGGCGCTCTTGCTCACGACGCTGCTCACGATGACCGGTGTCTTCGCCGTCGCCAACGGCCTCGTCACCTCGATCGCCCAGAACGCCGACGCGGGCTTCAGCATGGAGGCTGACCTCGCCTCCCTCGCGTTCCTGACGCCGTACGCCCTCGTCGGCTGGCTCGTCGGCCCGTTCGCCGGTCGTCTCGCGCCCACGCTCGGCTACCTGAACGTGCTCCGCATCGGCCTCATCGGCAGCATCGTCTCGATCGTCATCATGGCGCTCGTCGGTGTGCACTCGCTCCCCGTGCTCATCGCGACGACCGTCCTCATCGGTGCGACCTACGCGGGCATCGGCAACATCATGCTCAACGGGCTGGGCATCGTCCTGTCGCCGAAGGAGAACCCGGGCTTCCTGCCCGGACTGAACGCGGGCGCCTTCAACCTGGGCGCCGGCCTCAGCTTCGTCGTCCTCCCCGCCGTCCAGATCGCCGTCGCACCCGCCGGAGGGACGTCGACGGCCGGGTACACGAGTGCCATGCTGGTCGGCGCGGGCATCACCGCGGTCGCCCTGCTGGTGTCGTTCCTCATCCCGAAGCCCGCGGGCGCCGAGGTCCGTCCGGCCGAGACCGCCTCGGCAGCCTAGGAGGGTCACCATGCAGAGTCCACGCATCGTCGTCGTCGGGTCCTTGAACGCGGACCTCGTCGTCCGCACGGCCCGCTTCCCGCAGCCCGGGGAGACGCTCACGGGATCCGAACTCGCCGTCATCCCCGGCGGCAAGGGCGCCAACCAGGCGGTCGCCGCGGGCAGACTCGGCGGCGACGTCACCATGGTCGGCGCGGTCGGCGACGACGCGCACGGATCCCTCCTGCTCGATTCGCTCTCGAGCTCCGGGGTCGACGTCACCCGGATCGCCCGACGTGACGACGTCGCGACGGGCACCGCGGTCATCACCGTCGACGACGCCGGGGAGAACACGATCATCGTGTCGCCCGGGGCGAACGGCACCCTCACGCCGGATCGGATCGGCGAGGCGTGGACGGCGCTCGACGGTGCCGGTGTCGTCTGCCTGTGCCTCGAGGTACCGATCGACACCGTGCTCGAGACGGCCCGGCGGGGCGCCGCGGCCGGCGCGCTCGTGCTCCTCAACCTCTCCCCCTACGGTCCGGTGCCGGAGGAGCTCCTCCAGGCGACCGGCGTCCTCCTCGTGAACGAGCACGAGGCGGCCGACCTCGCAGGGGTCGACCCGGAGGAGGCCGGGTGGGAGGCGACCGCCACGGCGCTGCGCAGCCACGGCATCCGACGAGCCGTCGTCACGACCGGGGCCGCGGGCAGTGTCGTGATCGACGGCGAGGCCGACCCGACGTCGGTGCCGTCGCCGACGGTGGACGCCGTCGACACCACCGGCTGCGGCGATGCGTTCATGGGTGCCCTCGCGCTGCGACTCGCTGCCGGAGACGAGCTCGTCGACGCGGCTCGATTCGCCTCGACCGTCGGCAGCTACGCGGCGACCGGGGCCGGCGCCCAGGCGTCATACCCCGATGAGGAGCAGCTCGCGGCGTTCCTCGAGCAGCGATGAGACACGGGGTCCCGCGTGAACCGATGCGGGACCCCGTGGCGCCTCACCCGGCCGCGATCACCCAGAGGTAGAGCACCGCACCAGCGGCGATCGCCCAGCTCGTGAAGCTGCCGACGAGGAACTCCTCCGCCTTGCCACCGACACCGCGATCCTCGGAGATCTCCGGGAAGCGCACGATGCCCTTGGCCGCGACGAGGGCGGCGATCACCATGCCGGTGCCACTCAGCGCGAGGACGACGATGAAGACCCGTTCGAGCGGGCCGATGAGTCGGCCACCGAGCAGCTGCGTCGTCGGACGCAGCGGCGTGCCGCCCTGCTCGACGCTCCCCAACTCTCGACCGCGGATCCTGACCGTCCAGGCGGAGGCGGGTGCCGCGGCCGGTTGCGGCTCATCGTCCTCACGCGCGCGGCGCAGCGACGCCCGCACGATGAGATTGCTGCTCCGGGTGAGGAAGACGAGGGTCGACCCGGCTGCGACGGCGAGGGCCAGGGGCACCTCCTGCAGCACGCCGAGGTCGAAGCCCGCGTAGACCTGCGCTGCGGCGCTGTCGGCCGTCCCGCCCGCCCCGAACACGAGCGTGGAGGCGACGACGAAGAGACCGAGCAGCAGCACGGGCCAGAGTCCGCGTGGTCGCGAGGTGTCCGAGGACGGCATCGCCACGATCCACCCGAGGGCGACGAGGCCGGTCAGCGTCGGCCACCACCAGACGAGCCCGAGGCCCAGCACGGCGAACAGCCAGACCACCACCAGCCCGATCGCCGGCGACCAGCGCGGTACCCGGATCAGTCCACGACAGATGTCGGCGACCCCGATCATGAGCAGCAGGACGGCCGTGATCATCGAATCGGCGCTCCGGCGAGCAGGTCGAGGGCCGAGACGAGCGCGGCGCCGCCCGATCGTTGCAGGTTCTGCGACACCGCGGACTGCGAGATGCCGACCTCGGCCGCCATCGACTCCTGCGATCGGCCGAGGAGCGCACCCGCGGCGAGCTGTCGCTGTCGAGGGTTCCGCATCTGATCGATCGTGTGATCGCGCAGGGTGAGGAGTGCGTTCACGATGGCGTCTCCGTCCTGGGGCGATTCGCCCTCGAACCACGATCGCAGGTACGGCTGACGTTTGTCCTCCCGCCGATGCGCCTCGTCGATGGCGGCCCGGGCCCGCCACCAGGCGGAACCGTCCTGGATGAGCACGTCCTGCCCGGCGTCGATGTCCGTGACCTCACCCCAGCCGAGGCCGAACCGGCAGTCGACCTCGGCAGGGAACAGGAGTCGCGCGAGGGTGGTGGCACGCAGTGCGGTCGCGACGTCCGCGTACACGACCTGGAACTCGTCGCCGACCGTGGGACGCAGCGGCTGCTCGGCGGGCCAGATGGCCTCCACCTGGAGGAAGACGTCCTGGATCGCGCGTTGAGCTCGGGTGCGATCGTCGAGACGGCGCGAACCCACGATGTCGACGACGACGGCCAGGAGGAGATCGGTCATCTCAGAAGCATAGAGCTGATAGTGGCAGAACTATAAGCAATATTCGAATACTCACCAGCGGCTCCCTGCAGCCGACACCGGAGACAGAAGAAGGCGGCACCCATTGGGGGGAATGGGTGCCGCCTCTACAGTGCCGGATTGGGGGGAATCGCTGGCACTGCATGCACGAATGTGTATTCGGCCGGGTCCAAGTGTACGCCAGTGAACGGGGAACACAAGCACTCAGACGACCCCAGATCGAGTGGTTTCCCTACCATGCCCAGATCATTCACAGACTGGGCCCGTGAATTTGTTCGGATGAGTGACAAATCCGCAACCGAGAACGCGCTACGCTCGTGCATGGCACGGACTCGACCCGCCTCGGCAGGTCGAGTCAGGAACGCGGATTCGCAAGGGAGCGAGACACACACGATGAGCACTCAGATCGACAGCCTGCTGCACGAAGACCGACGATTCCCACCGTCGGAGGAGTTCGCCGCGCAGGCGATCGCCAGCGCCGAGCTCTACGAGCGGGCATCGAGTGACCGGCTCGCCTTCTGGGCCGAGCAGTCCCGCGAGCTGCTCACGTGGAGCAAGCCGTTCACGAAGACCCTCGACTGGTCGAATCCTCCCTTCGCGACCTGGTTCGACGACGGCGAGCTGAACGTCGCCTACAACTGCCTCGACCGGCACGTCGAGGCCGGCAACGGCGACCGCGTCGCGCTCCACTGGGAGGGCGAGCCCGGCGACACCCGCACGATCACCTACGCCGAGCTCACGGCAGAGGTCAAGCGCGCGGCCAACCTGTTCACCAGCCTCGGCGTCGAAGCCGGCGACCGGGTCGCCATCTACCTGCCGATGATCCCGGAGGCGATCGTCTCCATGCTCGCCGTCGCGCGCATCGGCGCGGTCCACTCGGTCGTCTTCGGCGGGTTCAGCGCCGACAGCCTGCGCTCCCGCATCGACGACGCGGAGGCCAAGCTCGTCATCACCGCCGACGGCGGCTACCGCAAGGGCAAGGTCTCCGCGCTGAAGCCCGCCGTCGACGCGGCGCTCGCGAGCCGCGGCGAGCTGCCCGAGCAGGCGACCGTGGACCACGTGCTCGTCGTCCGTCGCGGTGAGAACGAGGTCGACTGGACGACCGGACGCGACCTCTGGTGGCACGAGGCCATCGCCGACGCCGAACCCGAGCACGACGCGCAGCCGTTCCCCGCCGAGCAGCCGCTCTTCATCCTGTACACCTCCGGCACCACCGGGAAGCCGAAGGGCATCCTGCACACCTCGGGTGGCTACCTGACGCAGACGGCGTTCACCCACAAGAACGTCTTCGACCTGCACCCCGAGACCGACGTGTACTGGTGCACGGCCGACATCGGCTGGATCACCGGTCACAGCTACGTCACCTACGGACCCCTCGCGAACGGCGCGACGCAGGTGCTCTACGAGGGCACGCCAGACGCCCCACACCCGGGACGCTGGTGGGAGATCATCGAGAAGTACGGCGTGAGCATCTTCTACACGGCTCCGACGGCGATCCGCTCCTTCATGAAGCTCGGTCGCAAGATCCCGAAGCAGTTCGACCTGTCGTCGCTCCGCCTGCTCGGCTCGGTGGGTGAGCCCATCAACCCCGAGGCGTGGATGTGGTACCGCAAGATCATCGGCAACAAGGTGGCGCCGATCGTCGACACCTGGTGGCAGACGGAGACCGGGGCGATCATGGTGTCAGCCCTCCCCGGTGTGACGTCGACCAAGCCCGGTAGCGCGCAGGTCCCGATCCCGGGCATCGCCATCGATGTCGTCGACGACGCCGGTGACGCGGTCGGTGCCGGCGGCGGCGGACTCCTCGTCGTGACCGAGCCCTGGCCGTCGATGCTCCGCGGCATCTGGGGCGACCCCGAGCGGTTCAAGGAGACCTACTGGGAGAAGTTCTGGGACGTCGAGGGCGGCCCGTTCTACTTCGCCGGCGACGGCGCCCGACTCGACTCGGACCGCGACGTCTGGCTGCTCGGCCGCGTCGACGACGTCATGAACGTCTCCGGGCACCGACTCTCGACCGCTGAGATCGAGTCGGCGCTCGTCGCCAACGAGATGGTGGCCGAGTCCGCCGTGGTCGGTGCGGCCGACGAGACCACCGGGCAGGCGGTCGTCGCCTTCGTCATCATCAAGGAGTCCCACCTCGAGCAGGCATCCGGACTCGCGGACATCACCGGGGCACTCCGCAGCTGGGTCGGCGAACAGATCGGTCCGATCGCCCGCCCACGCGAGGTCTACCTCGTGAACGAACTGCCGAAGACGCGCTCGGGCAAGATCATGCGTCGTCTCCTGCGCGACGTGGCCGAGGGCCGCGAGGTGGGCGACACCACGACGCTCGCCGACACCACGGTCATGCAGATCATCACCGACAAGATGGTCAAGAGCACGTAAGTCCTCGCAGCGTCGCAGCAGGAGATCCGCTCCGCAGCAGGAGAACGTAGTCACGTTGGTCCTGCTGCGGGGCGGATCTCCTGTGCTCCACAGGGCAGACTCGCGGGCACCTCATCCCCAGCACTCCTGAGTGGGGCATGTGGCCGCGCCCGGCCCACGAAGCTGAGGTGATGGACCTCACCCCGTGGATCGACCGGCGCGACGGGATCGTGCATCGTCTCGACGCGCTCGATGCCGGAGCGACCAAGCACGGCATCGAACGAGCAAAGCAATCAGGCTCGGTCCGAGTCGTGAGACGTAACTGGCTCGTGACCGCAGCGTGTGATCCTCAACTCCTCTTCGCGGCGACGCGCGGAGGACGATTGACGTGTCTGACGATCGCCGGTCGTCGCGGCTGGTGGAACCTGGCTGACGGGTTCGTCCATCTCTCCGTCCCTTCGACGTCTGCGGCGACGACTGAAGCAGGGCTGCGGCTCCATTGGAGCGCGACACCGGCGCCGGTGTCCACCCGCACACTGGTGCAGCCACCGGTGAATGCGCTCGTCCACATCGCCGAGTGCCAACCGTTCGAACGCGCGCTCGCGGTCTTCGAATCGGCTGTCCGCGTCGGCGATGCCGACCTCGACCGACTCAGACTCATGCCGATCCGTTCCCGACGGTTCAGCAGAGTGATCGACCGCGTCAGCCACCTCTCCGACTCAGGCATCGAGTCGATACCGCGCATCCGTCTCGCGCGGGTCGGCATCCACATGAGCCAGCAGGTCGTGGTCGACGGTCACCGGGTCGACGGACTCATCGGCGAACGCCTCATCCTGCAGTTCGATGGACACGCTCCTCATCAGGATGCGTCACAACGGAGCCGCGATCTCGCGCAGGATCGCCGTCTCGCGCTGTCCGGCCACACCGTCCTGCGGTTCAGTTACCGGCAGGTCATGCACGAGTGGACACTCGTCGAGCGCGAGATCTCAGACGCGATCGCGCAAGGCAGGCATCAGTGGTGAACGCAGGAGATCCGCTCCGCAGCAGGATGAACGTGGTTACGTTCTCCTGCTGCGGAGCGGATCTCCTGTTGTGGCTCGGGGAGGCGCTACGCGAACTCGACGATGAGCTCCACCTCGACGGGCGAGTCGAGCGGCAGGACGGCGACGCCGACGGCGGAGCGGGCGTGCACGCCGAGGTCGCCGAAGATCTCGCCGAGGACCTCTGACGCACCGTTGATGACGCCGGGCTGGCCGGTGAACGCCGGGTCGGAGGCGACGAAGCCGACGACCTTCACGATGCGGGTGACACGGTCGAGCGAACCGATCTGGCTCTCCACCGCGGCGAGCGCGTTGAGCGCGCACGTCCGGGCGTAGGACTTGGCGTCGGCGGGCGAGACGAGTCCGTCGCCCTCACCGACCTTGCCGGTGGCGGGGAGCTTGCCGTCGGTCATGGGCAGCTGGCCCGAGGTGAAGACGTGCTCGCCGGAGACCACCGCTGGGATGTAGGCGGCGACGGGCGGGACGACGGTGGGCAGGGTGATACCGAGCTCGGCGAGTCGGTCGGCGATCTGGGACATGGGGGTTCCTCCGGGACGTCGGGTCAGTCGGCGATGGGGCGCTTGAGGTAGGCGACGAGCCCACCCTCCGGACCGGTGACGACCTGGACGAGCTCCCAACCCTCCCCGCCCCAGTTGTTCAGGATGGCAGCCGTGTTGTGGATCATCAACGGCGTGGTGAGGTACTCCCAGCGGGTCATGTCTCTCCTCGATCGGGCGCTCCGCACGGAGAGGCGGAGGCGCAGGGGATGTTCATGGCGAGCCCCAAGTGAAGCTCGCTCACAGTTTCCCCGCTTACCTTCGATCCTATGCCTGAACCACGTACCCCCGCGAAGACGGTCGCGCAGAGCGTCCTCGGCTTCGTCGGCTTGAGCGTCGCCGCCGGTGTGCTCGCCACCGCCGCGGTCACCCCTGCCATCGCGATGACCGGTCTCGCCACCTCCACGGGCATCTCCGTCTTCGACGGCCTCCCCGACTACCTCCAGCTCGACTCGCTCGCCCAGAAGTCGAGCATCTACGCCAAGGATTCCGCCGGCAACCCGGTGCTCCTCGCCTCCTTCTACGACCAGAACCGGATCGAGGACAGCTGGGACCAGATCTCCCAGTTCGCGAAGGACGCCGCGGTCTCGGCTGAGGACCCCCGCTTCTTCGAGCACGGTGGCATCGACCTCGCGGGCACCGTCCGCGCGGTCGTCAACAACGCCGCCGGTGGATCGACGCAGGGTGGCTCCTCGATCACACAGCAGTACGTGAAGAACGTCCTGGTGCAGAAGGCCGAGGCGATCCCCGACAAGAAGGAGAGCGACGCGGCCTACGAGGAGGCGACCGCGACGACCCCGGAGCGCAAGCTCAAGGAGATGCGACTCGCGATCGGCCTCGAGAAGACGTACGGCAAGGAGGACATCCTCCGCGGGTACCTCAACATCTCCGGTTTCGGCGGACGCGTCTACGGGATCGAGGCGGCGTCCAACTACTACTTCAACACCACGGCCGCGAACCTCACGCTGGAGCAGGCGGCGACGCTGCTCGCGATCGTCAACAACCCCGAGAACCTCAGGATCGACAAGCCCGACAGCGCTGACAACGGCGCGGCGAACGGCTACGCCCTGACGAAGACGCGACGGGACTACGTCCTCGACCAGATGCTCAAGGAGCAGAAGATCTCGCAGGAGCAGCATGATGCGGCGGTGGCGATCCCGATCACCCCGACGATCGTGCCTCCCGTCACCGGCTGTTCCGCGGCCGGGTCGTCCGCCTACTTCTGCGACTACGTGACCCAGGTGCTGCAGAACAACGAGATCTTCGGCGCCACCCAGGACGAACGGTGGACGAACTTCAAGCGCGGCGGGTACAGCGTCTTCACGACCCTCGACCTCGACCTGCAGAACGCATCGCAGGCGGCCATCGACGAGTACGTCCCGAAGACGACCACGGAACTCGACCTCGGCGCCGTCTCGGTGAGCGTGCAGCCCGGGAGCGGGCGGATCCTCGCCATGGCCCAGAACAAGGACTACTCGCAGGATCCCGATGTCCTCGCGACAGGCTCCAACTACAGCGCGATCAACTACAACACCGATCAGGCCTACGGTGGATCGGCGGGCTTCCAGCCCGGGTCGACGTACAAGATCTTCACCCTGACGGACTGGCTGAAGTCAGGCAAGGGCGTCAACGAGTCGATCAACGCGAACCGCAGATCCGACTGGGGCACCTTCACCAACAGTTGCGTCCCGGGTGGGACGGAGCAGGCGGAGGCCGGGTGGAGTCCGCGGAACGACGAGGGCGAGTCGGGGTCGTACACCGTGAGACGCGCCACGCAGCAGTCGATCAACACCGCGTTCATCGCGATGGCGCAGGAGCTCGACCTCTGCGACATCAGCAAGACCGCCGAGTCGATGGGCGTGCACCGTGCCGACGGCGCGCCACTGAACAACTCCCCCGCCACCGTGCTCGGCACCAACGAGGTCGCCCCGTTGAGCATGGCAACCGCCTTCGCGACGCTCGCCGCCGGCGGCAAGACGTGCGACCCGATCGCGATCGACTCGATCACGAAGCCAGACGGGTCGACTGCCGAGGTCCCCTCCGCGAACTGCCGCCAGTCGGTCGATGCGAAGGTGGCGGCCGCGGCCGACGACGTCCTCCAGGGCGTCGTGTCGAGTGGTACCGCGTCCGCCTCGGGTGCCCGCACGGACGGCGTCGGTGAGTTGATCGGCAAGACGGGGACCACCGACAACGCCGAGGCGACCTGGATGAGCGGTGCGAGCACGACCGTCGCGACGGTCGTCGGCACCTTCAACGTCAGCGGACACGTCAACCTCCGCGACACCTACATCGACGGCACCCAGGTCGCGTCCATGCGGCACTACATCTGGCCGGAGGTCATGTCGGCCGCGCTCGCCAAGTATCCGGGTGGCGACTTCCCCGCGGCCGATCGCGCCACGCTGCAGGGCGACGGTTCCGGCAGCAGCGGCGAGGACTCGACCCCCGCTCCGACGCCGACGAGCGACCCGACGCAGGCACCGAGCGAGGCGCCGACACCAGCGCCGGGCGACGGCGGGGACACCGACGGTACTGGCGAGAACGGCGGCCCAGCAGCCCCGGGGAACGGTAATGGGAACGGCGGCGGTGGCGGGAACGGCAACGGGAACGGCTCACCCGGGTGATCGAATGCGGCTGCCGGTCTGACGCCGACCGGCAGCCACCCCGCGCCGTCCGGCGGCAACGATCGGGTTTCAACGCGGCGCTGAGCGGGCCTTTTTCAGGATTGTCGCTTAGCATCGATCCATGCCTCAACAACATCGCACGGCCACCGGTGTGCTCGGCGGCTTCCTCGGCTTTCTCGGCCTGAGCGTCGCAGCGGGTGTCCTCGTCACCGCCACGGTCACCCCGGCCCTCGCCGTCACGGGGATGGCGACCAACAGCACGATCAACGTGTTCGACGGTCTGCCCGACTACCTGGCGCTCGACGAGCTGGCGCAGAAGTCCAGCATCTACGCGACCGACAGCGCCGGCAACCCGCAGCTGCTCGCGTCCTTCTACCAGCAGAACCGCATCGAGGTCGGCTGGGACCAGATCAACCAGTTCGTCAAGGACGCGGCGGTCTCGGCTGAGGACCCGCGCTTCTACGAGCACGGCGGTGTCGACCTCACGGGTACGATCCGAGCCGTCGCGATCAGCGCGACGGGCCGCGACCTGCAGGGTGGTTCGTCCATCACGCAGCAGTACGTGAAGAACGTGCTCGTCCAGAAGGCCGAGGCCATCACCGACGAGGCCAAGATGAAGGCCGCGTATGAAGAGGCGACGAAGGCGACCCCTGAGCGCAAGCTCAAGGAGATGCGCATGGCCATCGGCCTCGAAAAGCGCTACGGCAAGCAGGACATCCTGCGCGGCTACCTCAACATCGCCGGCTTCGGCGGCCGCACCTACGGCATCGAGGCTGCGGCCAACTACTACTTCGCAACCTCCGCCGCCAATCTCAACCTCGAGCAGGCCGCGGCGCTCATGGCGATCGTCAACAACCCGGAGACCCTGCGTCTCGACCGTCCCGAGAGTGAGACCAACGGCGCAGCGAACGGGTACGCGCTCACCCTCGACCGGCGGAACTACGTCCTCGATCAGATGATCAAAGAGGGCAAGATCACGCAGGAGCAGTACGACGTCGCCATCGCGACGGCCATCACGCCCACCATCAACCCGGCGAGCACGGGTTGTCAGACGGCCGTCAACGTCGTCGCGGGCGCCGGGTTCTTCTGCGACTACGTCACCCGCGTGTTCCAGAACAACCCGATCTTCGGAGCGACCGAAGACGAGCGCTGGGCCGCGTTCAACCGTGGCGGTTACAGCGTGTTCACGACGCTCGACATCGAGGTCCAGAGCGCTGCACAGGCGGCGATCGACGAGCTCATCCCGCGGGTGAGCGACCAGCTCGACATCGGCGCGGTCGCCGTGACGGTCGCGCCCGGCTCGGGTCGCATCCTCGCGATGGCGCAGAACAAGGACTATTCCAACGACCCCGACGTCCTGGCGACCGGAGCCAACTACTCCGCGGTCAACTACAACACCGACGTCGATTACGGCGGTTCCACCGGCTTCCAACCCGGATCGACGTACAAGACCTTCACCCTCGCCGAGTGGCTCAAGGAAGGCCACGGGCTGAACGAAGGCGTCGACGGCCGGAAGCGCTCGCCTTGGGGAACCTTCAAGGACTCCTGTGCCGACGGTGGCACCGTGTACGCCGGTTCCGACTGGAACCCCGGCAACGACGAGGGCGGCAACGGTGGCCAGTACACCGCACTGCAATCGACGAAGCAATCCATCAACACCGGGTTCATCGCGATGGCGAAGCAGCTCGACCTCTGCGGCATCCGCAAGACCGCAGAGTCCATGGGAGTGCACCGCGCCGATGGCGGTCCCCTCCTGCAGTCTCCTGCGACGGTCCTCGGTACGAACGAGGTCGCCCCGCTCAGCATGGCGACGGCCTTCGCGACCTTCGCCTCGGGCGGCACCACGTGCGACCCGATCGCGATCGACCGGGTCGTGAAGCCCGACGGCACCGACATCCCCGTTCCCTCGGCGAACTGCCGGGTCGGACTCGAGGCCAATGTCGCCGCCACGGCGAACGTCGCACTTCAGGCGACGTTCAACGGCGGTACGACGAGCTCGTCCCGCATCGGCGACGGCATCCCGCTCATCGGCAAGACGGGTACCACCGACAACAACGAGGCCACCTGGATGAGCGGCGCGAGCACGAAGGCGGCGACCGTCGTCGGCGTGTTCAACGCGACCGGCCACGTCAACCTCCGCCGCACCTACTTCGACGCCGGTCAAGCCGCGACGATCCGACACAAGATCTGGCCGCGGGTGATGGAAGTCGCCAACGCCAAGTTCGGTGGCGAAGCGTTCGGCGACCCCGACCCGTCGCTCATCAACGGTCAGTCGATCCAGGTGCCCGATGTGGCAGGGAAGACGATCGAGGAAGCGCAGAAACTCCTCGAGGACGCGGGCTTCGGCTTCGCGAACGGTGGCGCGGCCGACTCGGTGCTGCCCGCGGGGCAGGCGGCGAGCACCAACCCGGCCGGCACTGTCCCGAAGGGTTCGATCATCACCGTCTACACGAGCAATGGGCTGCTTGCTGCCGTGCCTGACGTGAGTGCTGCTGCGAGCTATGAGGACGCGCGGGCGGCGATACAAGGCGCCGGGTTCGCGAACGTCGGACAGAAGTGTGTGGTCGACCCTGCGGCGGCGACGCCGAAGGTCACCGGGGTCGATCCCCCGGCAGGGACGGCGGCTCGCAAGGACGGCAAGATCACGGTGACGGTCTCCAAGACCAGCTGTTAGCGTCCTGACGCCAGCACGGAGGGCCCGATCGGATTCGATCGGGCCCTCCGTCGTCTTCGCGGGGCCCGCTCCGGGCGTCTTCGGAGGGGCCAGCGGGTACGCTCGTGGGACGGTCGGCACCACTCGACGACCGAGGAGGAGACGATCGATGGCGGCACCCATGAGCACCGGCGGCAGACTCGGAACGGCAGCGGCCGTCGTGGCAGGCCTCGGAGCCCTCACCTTCGGGTACGCGTCGGTCGTCGAGCGCAACGCCTTCACGCTCCGCAGGGTGACCGCTCCGGTCCTCCCGCCCGACGCCGAGCCGATCACCGTGCTGCACCTCTCCGACCTCCACATGGCGCCCTGGCAGCGCCGGAAGCAGGCCTGGCTGCGGTCGCTGGCCGATCTCCGGCCGGACGTCGTGATCAACACGGGCGACAACCTGGGGCATGAGCAGGGCATCGACGGGATCCGGGCTGCGCTCTCGGTCTTCGCCGGGGTTCCGGGGGCGTTCGTGCACGGTTCGAACGACTACTACGGCCCGACCGCGAAGAACCCGTTCAAGTACTTCACGCAGACCTCCTCGAAGCACGTCTCCCCGACGACGCTCGACACGGGCGCGCTCGAGCGGTTCTTCATGGACGAACTCGGCTGGATCGACCTCAACAACGCGGTCGGTGAGATCTCGGTGGGCAGGACCCGCCTCGACCTGTTCGGCGTCGACGACCCACACAAGCACTTCGACCGCCTGGACACCTTGACGGCGCTCATCGACGAACGGCTGGACGCTGAGACGCTGGAGACCGACGACCCGTCGCTGGCACACACCGTGACGGTGGGCGTGATGCACGCTCCGTATCGTCGGGTGCTCGACGCGTTCGTGACGCAGGGTGCGCAGTTCATCTTCGCGGGGCACACCCACGGCGGTCAGGTCTGCGTGCCGGGCTACGGTGCGCTCGTGACGAACTGCGACATCCCTCGCAAACAGGTGAAGGGGCTCAGCGTCTGGCGCCACGCCCTCCGCTCGGCGTACCTGAACGTGTCGGCGGGTGTCGGCACGTCCATCTATGCACCCGTGCGCTTCGCCTGCCGGCCGGAAGCGTCGCTCGTAACCCTCCTTCCCCGTCGCACGGTGGTCTGACCGGGCCCGACTGCCCTTCGACAGGCTCAGGGACCGGGACCCTCTGGACCGAGCACCCTCCGCCGGTCGCTGAGTGCCATCCGCCGGTCACTGAGCTTGTCGAAGTGCGCCCTTCGACAGGCTCAGGGACCAGGACCCTCTGGACCGAGCACCCTCCGCCGGTCGCTGAGTGCCATCCGCCGGTCACTGAGCTTGTCGAAGTGCGCCCTTCGACAGGCTCAGGGACCGGGAATCTCCGGGCTTTGCTGTCGGGGTAGCGGGATGTGCAACCCGCCAGCCCAGCAGACCGCCAGCCCGGGGAAACAGAGAAGCCCGGCCAGACGATTTCTCGTCTGACCGGGCTTGTACTGTCGGGGTAGCGGGATTTGAACCCACGACCTCTTCGTCCCGAACGAAGCGCGCTACCAAACTGCGCCACACCCCGATGGCCCGAAGGCCTTGTCTAGGATAGCCGATTTTTCAGCGGCTGTTCGCCACTTCCTGGAATCGGTGGATCCCGGACCGGATCAGCCGGGCGCCGCCATCGCCGCCCGGCCGACCCGTGTTCTCACGCCTGCTGGCGGCGACGCACGACCACGGTACCGAGCGCGGCGGCACCGACGGCGAGGAGCCCGCCGGCCACCCACGGGAGGGCGGTTCCGGCGAATCCGGTGTCGGCGAGGGCATTGCCCCCGGCAGACGGGTCGGAGGCCGATGCGGCGGCCGCAGCGGCGTCCGCCGGGTCCAGGACGGTGAAGTCGGACGAGTCGGTGACGGCACCCTGGGTCGCGGTCAGCGTGTAGGTGCCGGCGGGGTCCGCAGCCGTGTCGATGGAGACCTGGATGTCGCCGGCCGCGTCGGCGACGGTCGACAGCGTGCGCGCGGAGACACCGGCTGCGGAGGAGTCGATGGTGATCGACACCGTCTGGTTCGCGACCCAGAAGTCCGAGCACGAGTACGAGACGGCCGCGCCGCGCGCGACGCTCGCCGGCGTGATCGAGTTGCAGCTGCCAGGACCGTAGCTGTCGCCCTCGAGCGCGTTGGCTGCGGTGGGCAGCGCGACGACGGCGAGGAGGACGAGTGCGGCGGCGGAGAGAGTTCGTTTCATGTGCGGGCCCCTAGGTGTGCGGATGGCGCATGCGCTGCGTGATGCGACATGCGGACAGGGCCTGGAGCCGAGCGCTGTTCACTCGTGGCCTCCATGGCCGTCATCATGCTAGGGGAGCCGCCATCTCACCAGGGCTGGAAAACCGCGGAATTCCGCGGATGTGACCACCTTTGGGGGTACAGCCTGTCCGTCTGACGCCAAGCCGGGCGAGGACGGTGTCAGGCCGTGGTCCGAGCGGACAACCGCCCGGACCACGCATCCCGAACGACGGATCAGGCCGTCTTGCGGCGACGGATCGCCATCGCGCCGACGACGCCGGCACCGACGACGAGGAGACCTCCACCGATCCACGGCAGGGCTCCACCGTCGAAGCCGGTCGAGGCGAACTCGCGCTCCGAGACCTGGAACGAGGCGCTCTCGGTGGTCGCGCCCTGGGTCGCCGTGACCATGCAGGTGCCGGAGGCGGTCTTGCTGGTCTCGATCGTCACCGCGAACGCACGGGCGGCGTCGGCGCTGAACGTGCCGGACGTCGGCACGGCGCTCTGCTCGGCGGCCTGCTCGGTCGCGCCGGCGGTGTTCGGCTTCGCAGCGGGAATGCTGCAGCCGGGCCCGGCGACGGTGACCGTCACCGGAGTGCCGGGGTCGAACGTGCCGTCGCAGCGGAAGACGGTCGACTCCCCCTGGGTCACCGACACCGGTGTGAGGGTCGCACAGCCGGCAGGGCCGTAGGTGGACGAGTCGGTCGCTGCACTCGCGGCGGCCGGGGCCGCGAAGACTGCCAGGAGGCAGAGCGATGCTAGGGCAAGGGTGCGCTTCATGTTGATATCCCCAAGGAACGTCGAATACCCCCTGCGTCCGCCGATTTCGGGTGGGCGTCCGCGCGAGGTTCCCCAGGGTCACGAATTCGGGTGCGTGGCTTCCTGAGGTGTTGTCATGCTATGTCAGGAGCCGCACCGAGGGAAGGCTGAAATGGTCGTTTTGCCCGTGATTCCGGGGGTTGTGACCAGGTTTGGGGGTACGTCGGAGGCCTTCGGGGCGAGCACCGTGAAGACGAGTTCCGTTGTCGCCCCCGGAGTGAGGGTCACGTCGGTCTGGGCGTAGAGACGACCGTTCGGGTCGGTCACGGCCTTGACCGGCAGGTCCTCGCCGTCGCTCGCTCCGAGCAGGGTCGCGCCGAGCGGACCGTGGATCACGACGCGCGTCGCGATGTCTCCTGCGGGGGTGCCGAAACGCCCGCCTGCGGTCACGTAGTCCGGCAGGGAGGTCGCAGCGTCCGCCGGCGCGGTGGACGTCAGGGTGACGGCGACGACGTATTCCGCACCCTGCTTCGTGCACCGGGCGTCGCGGATGTCGACCTTCGTCTCCAGGTAGTAGTCCATCTTGGCGCGGGTGAGGTCTTCGAGGTAGACCCCGGTGTACACGGCCGCGTCGTCGGTCGCCGGTGGGATCCCGGCGAGGCTCGTCTGGGCGATCAACGCCTGTTCGGCGGGGACCGCACTCCACACGTGGAGACGGTTCTCCGCGCCGGACTCGGACAGGGCCTGGACGAGGGCGCCGGGGTCGGGCGAGCGGGAGATCATGCCCTCGAACACCGCGCCCGAGACCGCGGCGAAGAACGCATCCTGTACGAGCCGGTCCGGGAACCGGGCGTAGACGTCGCTCAACAGCGTCTTCGCCGCATTGTCGGCGGTGAGCTCGGTGCCGTCCGGGAGGGCGACGGGTCCGGTCGCCTCCAGCAGGTGTGCGAGGACGTAGGGGTCGACGGCGACCACGGTGTCGATGGGCACGCCGAACACCTGGGTCCCCATGGCTGCGGCAAGCTCCCCGGTGCGACTGAAGTCGACCGTGAGGTTGGTGTCCTGGATGTATCGGCCGAGGTTGTCGGTGTAGACGTTCTGCTCGAACGGGGTGAGCGGCAGCACGGGGGCGGGGAATCCGGAGAAGTCGTCGCTCCCCCGGGTGCCGACGAAGGAGATGACGCCGTTCTCCGCGTGGATGAGGGCCACCGCCCCGGCGATGCCGCCACTCGAGCGCAGCTCCGCGTTGTTCTGGATCATCACCATGATGTTCCGGGGCCCGGCCCCGCCCGCCATGTCCGGCAGGAGCGCCGTGGCCCGCGCCGCGGTGTCGAGCATCGTGGACGCACCGGTGATCGTGCGGGTGAGCTTCTCGACGGCGTCGGCGACCACCGGCAGCGCACCGTCCGTGCCGATCGTGTCAACGCGCCCGGCGATGGTGTCAGCCGCTGCGGCCGCGTCGGCCACAGTCGGCGCGACGGCACGGAGCGGTTCCGTCGCGATCGAGCCGTCCCCGGGGAGCAGGGAGGACAGGTTGACCTGATCGGCGATCTCGACGACCCTCGGCACGACGTCGACCGCGACGTCGTCGGTGGCCGCGGCTGCCTGTCGCACCGCGGAGAAGTTCACGCCGAGGAACGGGACCGCCTCGGCCGCCCGCCAGATGGGATCACTCGTCAGCGACACCGCCTCGCCGGTGTGCGTCGTGAGGGCACGCTGCGTGGCCGCGGTGCCGCTCGCGTCACCCTTGAGCACGGCCGACTGGAGCGACTTCGCCTCCGACTGGGCGGCTTCGAGCGCGTTCTTCGCCAAGGACGCCCGGACGCCGAGCCATGCTCCGAGCGCGAGGACGACGAGGAGGACGGCGAGTGCGATCCACCACAGACGCGAACGCCGACGGCCGGGCAGGCGGATGCCGGCCGTCGCCGGGCGTGGGTCAGCCAAGAGTGCTCCTTGTTCGGGTAGGCACAGCCTAACCGTCGGATGACGGCCTCCGAGGGTCGCTGCACGCCCCCTTTCAGGGGTGGACGACGCACGCCACAGCAGGGCTCACGGCCGCTCATGGCCTACGATTGCGGGATGCCGTCAGCACGCCCGTCGACCGATCTGGAGCCGCACCGCAGATGACCCGCACGCCGCGCATCGTGATCGGGATCCTGCTGCTGCTCTGCCTGTGCGTCATGCTCGGCATCGCGTTCTGGCCGACACCCGTCGACGCCGACGGCCGGACGACGCTGCTGGCGATCCTCGATCGCTTGCAGGCCGCGGGTGCCCCGACCTGGTTCGACTACCGCTTCGTCGAATCGGCCGCGAACGTCGTGCTGTTCATCCCGCTCGGCGCCCTGCTCGCTCTGGAGCTGCCGTTGCGGCTCTGGTGGATCGCACCACTGACGACGACCCTGTTCTCGGTCGCGATCGAGCTCGGACAGACCCTGCTCCCCGAGCGGGTCGCGACGATCGCCGACGTCTACGCCAATGCGGCCGGAGGGCTGCTCGGCGCGACGATCGTGCTCGTCGTCCGGCTACTCGTCACCGGTCACGGACGACCGAGACCGACGTAACGCCACCCGGCGCCCCGCCAGGCGTCCACGTCGAGGCAGTTGCGTCCGTCCACGATCGTCTTGCCCGCGGTCAACTCGGCGACGGCCGAGGGGTCTAGGGCGCGGAACGCCTTCCACTCGGTCACGACCACGACGATGTCCGCGTCCGTCACGGCCTCTTCCGCCGAGTCAGCGAACGTCAGCTGCGGGTGGAGCCGACGCGCGTTGGGGACGGCTTCCGGATCGAAGGCGAGCACCTTCGCACCCAGTCCGTTGAGGCCGACGGCGACGTCGAGGGCCGGCGAGTCTCGGACGTCGTCGCTGTCGGGCTTGAACGCGAGCCCGAGCACCGCGACCCGCTTCTGGTAGGCGCTCCCGCCGAGCTCCTCGACGACGAGGTCGATGACGCGCTGACGACGACGCAGGTTGATCGCGTCGACCTCCTTGAGGAAGGCCACCGACTCCCCACGACCGAGCTCCTCGGCGCGAGCGGTGAAGGCGCGGATGTCCTTCGGCAAGCAGCCGCCGCCGAACCCGACACCGGCGTTGAGGAAGCGGCGACCGATCCGGGCGTCGTAGCCGATCGCATCGGCGAGCTCCGTGACGTCGGCGTCGGTGACCTCGGCGATCTCCGCCATCGCGTTGATGAAGGAGATCTTCGTGGCGAGGAACGCGTTCGCGGCGACCTTCACGAGCTCCGCGGTCGAGTACCCGGTGGCGACGAGCGGCGTGCCGGTCGAGAGTGCCTGGGCGTAGACCTCGTCGAAGGCGGCCCGCGCGACGGCGGCGTCCTCGGGAGCCGGCGGCAGCCCGTACACGAGTCGGTCGGGCGCGATGGTGTCCTGCACGGCGAAGCCCTCCCGCAGGAACTCCGGGTTCCAGGCGAGCACGGCGCCGGTGGGGGCGACGAGTTCCGCGAGCCGCGCAGCGGTGCCGACGGGGACGGTCGACTTGCCGACGACGACGTCGCCTGCCGACAGGTGCGGCAGGAGGGCCGTCACCGCGGCGTCCACATAGCGCAGGTCGGCCGCGTTGGAACCGGCCTTCTGCGGGGTGCCGACCGCGACGAAGTGCATGGTCGCCCCGGCCGCGTCGGCCATGTCCGTGCTGAACCGCAGGCGGCCCGACTCGACGCCAGCCAGCAGCAGCTCCGGCAGGCCGGGCTCGAAGATCGGCGAGCGTCCGGCGGCGAGCGCCTCGATCTTGGCCGGATCGACGTCGATGCCGACGACCTCGTGCCCGATCGATGCCATGGCGGCCGCGTGCACGGCCCCCAGGTAGCCGCAGCCGATGACGGAGAGCTTCATGCGTGTGATCCTTCACTGATGGGAGGTGCGGTTGGCGTGCTGGACAGGCGACCGCCGGACTCCTGCAGGTAGCAGACGCCGCAGAGCGATTCATAGGTGACGGTGGTGCCGTCGATGGCGACCTGGTCGCCGTCGAACACGAAGGTGTCGCCGAACCGACGGCCGTTGAAGATCGCCTTCCGACCGCACCGACAGATCGTCTTGAGCTCCTCGAGGCTGTGGGCCACCTCGAGGAGGCGGCGGCTCCCGGGGAACGCGACGGTCTGGAAGTCGGTCCGGATGCCGTAGGCGAGGACCGGGATGCCCTCGAGCAGCGCGATGCGCAGGAGGTCGTCGACCTGCTCCCCGTGGAGGAACTGGGCTTCGTCGACGAGGAGGCAGCTGACGTCCTCGCCGGTCTCCTGCACGACCCGGCGACGGTGCTCCGCGAACACCCGGACGGCGTCGTCGTCAGGACCGAGCAGGAAGTCGGCGTCGCGGGTCACACCGAGGCGACTGACGATGGCGGCGTCGCCCTTCGTGTCGAGGGACGGCTTGGCGAGGAGGACGCGGTGGCCGCGCTCCTCGTAGTTGAACGCCGCCTGGAGCAAGGCGGTGCTCTTGCCGGAGTTCATCGCCCCGTATCGGAAGTACAGTTTCGCCACCAGGCAAGCTTAGGGTTCCCAGGCTGCACCTGTCGCATCCGACGAGGGGCCGGGCGAGCACCCGTGCGGCGGTTACAGCGAGATGTCGAGGGCCTCGGCGGTGCTCTCGAGGACCTTCGCGGCCGTCTCGGGGACGTCGTTCAGCGTCGAGCCGTAGGTCGGGATCATCTCGCGGAGCCTCGGCTCCCACGCGGTCATCCGGTCGGGGAAGCACTTGCGCAGGACGTCGAGCATGATCGGCACTGCCGTCGACGCGCCGGGGGAAGCGCCCAGCAGTCCCGCGATCGTGCCGTCCGCACCCGTGATGACCTCGGTGCCGAACTGCAGGACGCCGCCCTTGGCCTTGTCCTTCTTCATCACCTGGGCGCGCTGCCCGGCCTCGATGAGGTACCAGTCCTCGTCCTTCGCCGTCGGCAGGAACTCGCGGAGGCTGTCCATCTTCTGCTTGCGGGACTGCAGGAGCTGCCCGACGAGGTACGTGATGAGACTCGGGTTGTCCTTGGCGACCGCCAGCATCGGGAGGAGGTTGTGCGGGCGCACCTGGGTGACGAGGTCGAGCATCGATCCGCGCTTGAGGAACTTCGGGCTGAACGTCGCGTACGGGCCGAAGAGGAGGCTCGCCTGACCGTCGACGACGCGGGTGTCGAGGTGCGGGACCGACATCGGCGGGGCCCCCACCGAGGCCTGGCTGTAGACCTTGGCCTGGTGCTTCGAGACGACCGCGGGGTTGTCGGTGCGGAGGAACTGCCCACCGATGGGGAAGACGCCGTAGCCCTTGATCTCGGGGATCCCGGACTTCTGCAACAGCTTGAGCGCCCATCCGCCGGCGCCGACGAAGACGAAGCGGGCGTTGATCTCCATCGGTGATCGTCCGAGCGTCTGGCGGCCTCGGATGCGCCAGGTGCCGTCCTTCAGCCGTTTGAGCGACCGGACCTCGTGGTTGGTGCGGACGTGGGCGTTCGGCGCTGCGCCGAAGAGCTTGTGCGTCAGCGAACCGAAGTCGACGTCGGTGCCCGCGGTGATCCGGGTGGCCGCGATGCGTTCGCCGACGGCACGACGGTTGATGAGCAGTGGAGCCCACTCGGCGATGACGGCCGGGTCCTCCGAGAACTCGATGCCGGCGAAGAGCGGCTGGTCCTTCAGCGCCTCGTAGCGCTTCCGCAGGTATTCGACGTCCTTGTCGCCGCGCACGAACGTCATGTGCGGGGTCGGGTTGATGAAGGTGTCGGGTGCGCCGAGCAGGCCCTCCTCGACGAGGTGCGACCAGAACTGACGGCTGAGCTGGAACTGCTCGTTGATGCCGATGGCCTTCGCCGGGTCGACGTGGCCGTGGGCGTCCTGCGGCATGTAGTTGAGCTCGCACAGCGCGGCGTGGCCAGTCCCGGCGTTGTTCCAGGGGTTGGAGCTCTCGAGTGCGACGTCGCTCAGGCGCTCGTACACCTCGACCTTCCAGTCAGGCTGCACCTGGTGGATGAGGGCGGCGAGCGTGGCGCTCATGATGCCACCACCAATGAGGGCTACGTCGATGGTTTCGGTCACCAGAGCAGTCTAGTCGCGGCGAGGCCCGAGCTCTCCACCCGCGTGCTGTCGCTGATCGCGTGCAGTGAGATCGCTCGATGTCGAGACACTTCGCCCCGACTGTCTGCCCGCCGGCTCAGCGTCCGGGGAGCGCGGGGGTGAGGGCGTCGAGCTCCTCGAGCATGCGCTGCGCGAGGTGCGCGTACCCGGCGTCGCTCGGGTGGAGGCCGTCGGCGGAGATCCACGTCGCCGGGTCCTCGTCCAGCCAGTGCGACGCCCCGGAGATGTAGTCGGCCCCGATGGTGTCGGCGGCGTCGTGCACCCAGCCGATGATCTGTTCGACGGACGCCGGTCGCTCAGCGGTGTACCACCAGGGCTCCACCACGATGATGCGGGTGCCGGGCAGCCCGTCGCGCAGCCGCTGGAACTCCGGCAGGATCGCGTCCTGGATCGCCTGCTCGTTGCCGGTCCACTCGAAGTTGTCGTTGATGCCGAGCGCGACGATGAGGACCTCGGGGTGCTGCGCGATGACGTCGGCCGTGACATCGCCGACCTTGTCGCGCTTGCGGACGAAGCCGAGGCCCGGGTAGCCGGCGTTGTACTCCGTCCAGCCCTCGGCCTGCGCGACGAGCGAGGACCAACGGGCGGCGGGCGACGACGCTGCCGAGCCCTTGGTGTACGAGTCGCCGTAGAACGCGACGAGTGGTCCGACGGCGACCTCGGACCCGGAGGTGTCGGCGCGGGCGACCGTCGTCTGCTGGACGTCGGCACGCAGGCCACTCACGGTGATCACCGCGGTGACGGCGATGGCCGCCGCGATGAACGCGGCCAACCACCGTCGGCGCAGGCGTGGTCGCTGGCGGGCCATGTCGTCGTCCCCGATCGGGTGGAGGGAGGGCCGGTCAGACCGCTGCGGGCTGTGCGAGCAGCTCGGCGGCGACGATCTCGGCGATCTGCACCGCGTTGAGGGCGGCGCCCTTGCGGAGGTTGTCGTTCGAGATGAACAGGGCGAGGCCCTTGCCGGCCGGCGCGCTCTGGTCCGGACGGATGCGCCCGACGAACGACGGGTCTGCACCGGCGGCCTCGAGCGGCGTCGGCACGTCCGACAACTGGACGCCCGGTGCGTCGCTGAGCAGCTCGATCGCGCGTTCCGGCGACAGGTCGCGCGAGAACTCGGCGTTGATGGAGAGCGAGTGGCCGGTGAAGACGGGCACGCGTACGCAGGTGCCCGACACGAGCAGCTCGGGGAGTTCGAGGATCTTCCGGCTCTCGTTGCGGAGCTTCTTCTCCTCGTCGGTCTCGCCCAGGCCGTCGTCGACGATCGAGCCGGCGAGCGGGATGACGTCGAAGGCGATCGGGGCGACGTACTTCTCGGGAGCCGGGAAGTCGATCGCCGAACCGTCGTGGACGAGTCGGGTGAGGTCGCCCTGGGCGACCGCGGCCTCGATCTGGCCGGCGAGTTCAGCCGCACCGGCGAGCCCGGACCCGGAGACCGCCTGGTAGGTGTTGACGATGAGGCGCGTGAGCCCGGCCTCGGCGTCGAGGACCTTGAGGACCGGCATGGCCGCCATGGTCGTGCAGTTGGGGTTCGCGACGATGCCCTTGACCGCGTCCTTGATGGCGTGCGGGTTCACCTCGCTGACGACGAGCGGGACCTCGGGGTCCATCCGCCACGCGCTCGAGTTGTCGATGACGAGCGCGCCGGCAGCGGCGAACCGCGGAGCCTGCGTGCGGGAGCCGGTCGCGCCGGCCGAGAACAGGGCGATGTCGATGCCGCTCGGGTCGGCCGTCTCGACGTCCTCGACCACGATGTCCTGGCCGCGGAACGGGAGCGTCGTGCCCGCCGAGCGAGCCGTCGCGAAGAAGCGGATCTCGCTGATCGGGAACTCGCGTTCCTCCAGCAGGCGGCGCATGACCTTGCCGACCTGACCGGTCGCTCCGACGACACCGACACGTACACCGTTGCTCATGGGGATTCCTCTGGTTTCAGGGGTTGTTGTGAACCATCTTGCATCAGGATCGGCGGGATCGCGCCCGTCGGTCCGTGGTCGGCTTGGTTCCGGAGCCTGTGGAGGAGCCGGCTCAGCGGCCGGTGCCGCCGTGGACGACGGCTTCGTCCTCGCCGTCGAGACCGAACGCGGAGTGGACCACGTTGGCGGCCTTGTTGAGGGTGTCGGCACGCGTCACGACCGAGATGCGGATCTCGCTGGTCGAGATCATCTCGATGTTGATGCCCGCTGCGCTGAGCGCCTCGAAGAGCTTCGCCGAGACGCCGGTGTTCGTGCGCATGCCGGCCCCGACGAGGGCGAGCTTGCCGATCTGGTCGTCGTGCTGGATGGCCGAGAAGCCCACCCGCTCCTGCTCGGCTGCGAGCGCGCGGAGGACCTGCTGCGCCTCGGGCTTCGGCAGGGTGAACGAGATGTCGGTGACGCCGGAGACGGCGGTCGACACGTTCTGGACGATCATGTCGACGTTGCCGCCCGACTTCGCGACGATCGTGAAGATCTCCGCCGCCTTGCCCGGCAGGTCGGGGACACCGACGACGGTGATCTTCGCTTCGCTGAGGTCGGTCGCGACTCCGGCGACGATGGGCTGCTCCATGGGTGCCTCACCTGCTCCTGGGTTGTTGCGGCTCGCGTCGTTGAGGACGAGCGTGCCTTCGTTGTTGTTGAAGGACGACCGGACGTGGAGCGTCACGCCGTGGCGGCGTGCGTACTCGACGGCGCGGATGTAGAGGACCTTGGCGCCCGAGGCCGCGAGCTCCAGCATCTCCTCGCTGGAGATGCGGTCGATCTTCCTGGCTTTCGGGACGACGCGGGGGTCGGAGGTGAAGATGCCGTCGACGTCGGTGTAGATCTCGCAGACGTCGGCGTCGAGGGCCGCGGCGAGCGCGACGGCCGTGGTGTCGGAGCCGCCACGACCGAGCGTCGTGATGTCGCGGGTGTCGCGGTTGAAGCCCTGGAAGCCGGCGACGATGACGATGGCGCCGTCGTCGAGGGCCTCGCGCAGGCGCACGGGGGTGACGTCGACGATCCGCGCGGCGCCGTGCTGGGCGTCGGTGATCATGCCGGCCTGGCTGCCGGTGAAGGAGCGTGCGACGTAGCCCATGCTGCTGATCGCCATCGCGAGGAGCGCCATCGAGATGCGCTCGCCGCTGGACAGCAGCATGTCGAGTTCGCGGGGCGCCGGGATGGGCGTCACCTCGTGGGCGAGGTCGAGCAGTTCGTCGGTCGTGTCGCCCATCGCCGAGACGGCGACGACGACCTCGTTGCCCGCCTTGCGGGTCTCCACGATGCGCTTCGCCACGCGCTTGATGCTCTCGGCGTCCGCGACGGAGGACCCGCCGAACTTCTGCACGATCAATGCCATCGGATCTCCTGGGGAAGTCGGTGCGGGCACGAGCGGCCCAGCGATCATCCTACCCATCCGGGCATTCCGCGCCGTTCATGTGACGAAGGGCACCCTCACCCGCTCCGGGGCAGGAGATCCGCCCCGCAGCAGGACGCTTCGGCCCGTCCGGTCCTGCTGTCGGGCCGATCTCCTGCGGTGGTGAGACGGGTGGGCCTCGGTAGGGTTGGCCTATGCAGCAGGAAGACGCGCGGGTGCTCGCGACGGTGCGACGCCTCTGGCAGGGGCTCGCCTCGCCGACCGCGCGGTTCTCCGCCGGCCGGGTCGCCGTCGTCGTGAACGCCGGCTCGATGGCGTGCCCGCCCGGATGGATCGGCGTCGTCGAGATCGACGGGAGCGCCCTCGCGATCGTGCCCGACGAGGACACCGCCAGGCGACTCGCCATCGAGGACGAATCACCGAGGAGCGTCGGGACGGTCGAGTTCCTCCGTTCGCGCGTGCAGGTCGCCGAGGTCCTCGGACCGGCAACGCTCGACTACCTCCTGCCGGGGCGGTTCCGACCGGCCGAGGAGATCGACGTGGTGGCGAGCAAGGCGAGCGACCCCGCCATCGAGTCGCTGCTGTCGAAGGTGGGCGACGACGAGGCCTCGGAGAGCGGGATCTTCGGCATCACGTCTCCGCTGTTCTCGGTGCGCGAGCACGGGCGGGTCCTCGCCGTCGCCGGCTACCGGTCGTGGCCGTTGGGCGTCGCGCACGTGACCGCGTTGACCGCCCCGGAGGCTCGCGGGACCGGTCTCGCGACCCGTCTGGCCTCGACCGCGGTCGAACACGCCCTCGCGGCCGGACTCCTCCCCCAGTGGCGGGCCGCCGACACGAACCCCGGCTCACGCGCCGTCGCCCGCAAGCTCGGCTTCTCCGCGATCGGCCGACAGCTGTCGGCCCGGCCGGTGGTCGCCGAGTGGCCGGCGCCCTCCGCCGACGCCTGAGGCGCGCCCGGTAGGACGTTCACAACTCAGGAGCGTCGCCGTGTGTCGGCGCCGGCACCTGCCGGACAGCGGCGCCACGCCGAGGGTCGCCTGAGTTGTGAACACCCCGTCGAGCCCCCGAGACGTTCGCAATTCAGGAGGACGTCCGGGTGTCCCACTCGTGCGACGCCCTCGGACGCGACACACCGGCGAGCGTCCTGAATGGTGAACACACCCGGCGACACCTCAGGAGGTTCGCAACTCAGGAGCGTTCCGGCGTGGCGAGGCTGTTCCGCGCCCGAGGTCGTCGACCCGCCGAAGCACTCCTGAGTTGTGAACGGGTCAGCCGCTGACGACGGTGCGACCCTCGAAGGCACGACCGAGGGTGACCTCGTCGGCGTACTCGAGGTCGCCGCCGACGGGGAGACCGGAGGCGAGGCGCGTGATGCGGATCCCCATCGGGAGGAGCAGCCGGCTGAGGTACGTGGCGGTCGCCTCCCCCTCGAGGTTCGGGTCGGTCGCGATGATGACCTCGGTGACGGTGCCGTCGGCGAGGCGCTGCATGAGACGACGGATGTTCAGGTCGTCGGGTCCGACGCCGTCGATCGGGCTGATGGCGCCGCCGAGCACGTGGTAGAAGCCGCGGAACTCACGCGTACGCTCGATGGCGACGACGTCCTTCGGTTCTTCGACGACGCAGATCAGGGCCGGGTTGCGACGCGGGTCGCGGCACACGCTGCAGAGGTTCTGCTCGGAGATGTTGCCGCAGATCTCGCAGAACTTGACCTTCTCGCGGACGACGGTGAGCAGCTCGGCGAGCTTCGACACGTCGAACGACTCCGTCTGGAGGATGTGGAACGCGATGCGCTGCGCCGACTTCGGACCGATGCCGGGCAGCCGGCCGAACTCGTCGATCAGATCTTGGACGATTCCCTCGTACATGGCCTACCGCCCTCCGGAGCGCGGCTCGTGCGGCTGCTCCTCGATGAATGTCGCGCCGAGGAGCTCGCGGACGACGCTCTCGCCGTACCGGTTGTCACCCGCGGGGTGGGACGTCGGCACCGGGGGCGCCTGGCGCATCCGGACCGGGGGCTGCGGGCGCTGCTCGGCGACCGGCGCCGCAGGCGGTGCGGCCTGCGGGGAGCTGGCGGGAGCTGCTGATGGCGCGCCGGCAGCAGGGGATGGAGCAGGGGCCGACGACTCGAACGGGTCGGGGTAGGGCGGCTCGTCGTCCGGCGGCGGTGCGTCGTCGTCGGACGGGATCGAGACGACGTCCCAGGTGACGGTGCGCGAGCCGAGCGCGTCACCGTTGGACGGGCCTCGGGCGGGTGCCTGCTGGCGCGGCGGGGTCGACGGCTGGCGCTGCGCGGGTGAGCCGGCCGGCGTCCCGGGGGCTCCGGATCCGGCGGGTCGCCCGGGCTGCCCTTCGACAGGCTCAGGGACCGGAGACGGCCGGGTCGACGAGGCAGGCGCAGAAGACGGGGTGGGCCCTTCGACAGGCTCAGGGACCGAGGAGGGCTGCGTCGACGAGGCAGGCGTGGGAGACGACGTGGGCCCTTCGACGGGCTCAGGGACCGGAGACAGCCGGGTCGCCGAAGCAGGCTCGGACGCGGACGCGGGCCCTTCGACAGGCTCAGGGACCGGAGACGGCTGCGTCGACGAGGCAGGCTCGGGCCCTTCGACAAGCTCAGGGACCGGGGACGGCCCTTCGACAGGCTCAGGGACCGAGGACGGCTCGGGCTCGTCGGCCGGCGGCGCGACCGTCGCCCACGAGGAGGCGGAGACGGAGGTCTGCTCCTCGGCCGGGGCGGTGACCGACGACGCGGGTGCCGATGGCGCAGCAGCGGATGGCGCGGCGTCGGCCGGCGCAGCGGAGGCGGGCTCGCCACCGGCTGGTGCGACGGTGGGCCACGAGGAGCGGGATGCCGACCCGCCGCTGCTGTCTGATGACGACGGGGCTGCAGGGGCTGGGACGGTCTGCGGCAGGCTCGGGGTCGACCAGGCGGACGACTCCGACGACGGAGCGCCGGTGGCGGGCGCAGCGGCGCGCGGTGCCGGCGGCTCGTCGGCACCGGCCACCTTGGCGAGGTACTTCACCCGCACGCCGAGGACGTCGAGGACCGCCGTACGCAAGACCTCCGCGACACCGGTACCGGGGGCGTGCCGTGCCTTGAAGTCGTTGAGGTCGCTGTTGTTCGCGAAGACGAGCGTGAGGACGTCGTCGTCCGAGTACCCGCCGACCTGGGTGTTGACGACGATCATCCAGGCCTTGCGGTCGGCTTTCTCGACGCGCGCCACGATCTCGGGCCACGCGTCGCGGATGTGCTGCAGGGTGACCGGGCCGACCCGAGGGGCGGCGGGGGTCGGTGCGGCGGTCTGCGCGTGGTCGGACTCCTGCGCCGGTCGACGGTCGGGGGCCGTGGACTGGCCGGAAGCTGCGGACGGGGCGGCAGCCGGGGCGGAGCTCGCCGCCGTGCTGGCGGGGACCACGCTGGCGGGGACCACGCTGGCGGGGGCCGGAGCGCGGTCGGCGACAACGGGCTGCGCCGAGACCGCGACCTGACCGCCCTCGGCGGCAGCACCGTCGACACCGATGCGACGCTCGAGCCGCTCCACCCGGGCCAATGCACCACGAGCGGAGTCGTCGGCTGCGGGCACGAGGATGCGCGCCATCATGAGTTCGAGGTGGAGCCTGGGCGACGTCGCGCCCGTCATCTGGGTGAGCGCCTCGTTCACGACGTCGGCCGTGCGGGACAGCTCGGCGATGCCGAACGCCCGCGCCTGGGCGAGCATCTTGTCGAGTTCGTCCTGCGGGAGCCCGCGGAGGACCGCCGCCGCGTTCTCGCCCGTGGCCGCCACGACGATGAGGTCGCGGAGTCGCTCGAGCAGGTCGTCGACGAAGCGGCGTGGGTCTTGGCCGGTCTGGATGACGCGGTCGACGGTGCTGAAGGCGGCACCGGAGTCGCGGGCGGCCAGGGCGTCGACCACTTCGTCGAGCAGGGCCGTGTGGGTGTAGCCGAGCAGGGCGACCGCGCGCTCGTAGTCCACGGAGTCGCCCTCGGACCCGGCCATCAGCTGGTCGAGCAGGGACAGCGTGTCGCGGGCGGAACCGCCACCGGCCCGGACGACGAGCGGCAGCACGCCGGCCTCGACACCCACGTGCTCGCTCTCGCACAGCTGCTGGACGTAGTCGAGCATCTGCGCAGGCGGGATGAGCCGGAACGGGTAGTGGTGGGTGCGGGAGCGGATCGTGCCGATCACTTTGTCGGGCTCGGTCGTCGCGAAGATGAACTTCACGTGCTCCGGCGGCTCCTCGACGATCTTCAGCAGGGCGTTGAACCCCTGCGGGGTGACCATGTGCGCCTCGTCGAGGATGAAGATCTTGTAGCGGTCGCGCGCGGGCGCGAAGATCGCGCGCTCGCGGAGGTCGCGGGCGTCGTCGACACCGTTGTGGCTGGCCGCGTCGATCTCGACGACGTCGAGCGAGCCGGAGCCGTCGCGGGAGAGGTCGACGCAGCTCGCGCAGACGCCGCATGGGGTGTCGGTCGGGCCCTCGGCGCAGTTGAGGCAGCGGGCGAGGATGCGCGCGGACGTCGTCTTGCCGCAACCGCGTGGACCACTGAACAAATACGCGTGGTTGACGCGGTTGGTGCGGAGGGCCGTCATGAGGGGATCGGTCACCTGCGCCTGACCGATCAAGTCGGCGAACGTCTCGGGCCGATACCGGCGATACAGAGCTGTGACCACCCACCAATGGTAGCCGTCGCCCCCGACATCGGAGTCGGGGATCGGACTCCCCCGTTCGTTCGCCCATTCCCGGGCGAACGAACGTTCCCTCGCCCAGGAATGGGCGAGGGAACGTGTGCTTCAGGCGGAAGCCGTCAGCGTCGGACGATCATGATCCAGGAGAGCTGCACGTCGGTGCCGCCACCCGAACCGACGGGATCGAGGGTGATCGACAGACGGCCGTCCGCATCCGGCTGCACGGACGACAGCGTCGCCACGGTCGGGGTGCCGGTGATCGGTTGCGCACTGAGCAGCGTCGCCCCGTTCGCCCCGATGTCCGCGCGCCGGTTGTCCGCCCACTGCGACCACGGGTCGTACAGCCCGACGTACACGTCGTAGCTCCCTGCGTCGAGGGAGTCGAACGCGTACTCCAGCGTGCGGTCGGTCGCGGAACTCGCGACGTAGCGGAGCGACTCCGAGAACGGCCCGTCGGTCGTGCCCGTCTCCGCACCGATGACGCCCCAGTTCGCGCCGGTGGCAGCGTCGGCCCCGAGCGTCCGGTCGAACGTCGAGTTGAGCAGGGTGCCGTCGGCGTCCGCCACCGAGCGGATCGCGTCGTACTCGGGCGACGCCGATCCCCCGGCGTCGACGAGGTAGACGAGGTCCTTCGGGACGACCGTCACCTGCCGGGTCACGGGGCGGGAGACGCCCTCGACCGTGCCGGTGAGCGACACCGGGCCGGGGACGGCGAGCGCCGCGGTGTCCCACGTGATCGACCGGGTGGTCGTCGTGCCACCCTCCGTGACCTGCGCCTCGCTCGGCAGCGTGCTCGCGTCGCCGAGCCGGACGGTCGCCGGCACGTCGACGTCGATCGCGACCTTGCCCTTGCCCTCGAGGTCCGCGAGCGTCCACTCGTCGTACCACTTCAGGGACAGCGACCCGTCGTCGCCGAACTCGAGCGGGAGCCAGACGGCCGGCGCGTTGCGGAGGTCGGACGGCGTCCAGCGATCACCCATGTAGATGAACTTGCCGGCGGCCGCGTCGATGGGGATCACGGACGTGCTCTGGCTGCCGTGGGTCGTCGACGCACCGGAGCCGCTCACCGGGTTGCCGTGGTCGGTCCACTCCCCCAGCATCGAGTCGGCGGTGGCGTACTTGGCCGGATTGGGGTTCCAGCCGGTCGCGCCCGAGGTGATGAGGTAGTACGTGCCGTCGTAGACGAACACCGCCGGGGCCTCGCGCTGCCCACCGATGTAGGTGCGGGTGAAGTCCTCGCCCTTCACGGCGCGGTCGACGGGTGCCGACAGGAACATGAAGTTCGACGACAGCTTGGAGATGAAGAGGGTCAGGTTCTCCTCGCTCGCGTAGATGATGTAGCCGGTGCCGTCGACGTCGGTGAAGAGGTTCATGTCGCGCGCCATACCGGGGCTGTCGGGCTGGTAGTTCGGCTCGCCCTCGGGCGCGACGTTCAGGCGGTAGCTGTCCACGTAGCGGAACGGGCCGGTCGGTGAGTCGGAGACCGCGACCCCGGCGGTCGCCTTCGCGTACTGCGCGTCGGAGGTCGCACTCGGTCCGTCGGTGTGGGTCCACATGACCCACTGCTCGGTGGCGGCGTTGTACATGACTTTCGGCCGCTCGAGGATCGCCGCCGGGACGGCCGGGTCGCTCGGGACCGTCAGGAGGTCGCGGACGACCGCCGCGCGTTGCCGGGCCGTGTAGTCGGCGTACAGCTCGGCTGCGGCAGGATCGGTCGTGAGCTGGTCGACGGTCGACAGGGCCTGCAACGCCAGACCTTCGTCGGTCCAGTTGTAGAGGTCGCGCGAGGAGTACACGTGCACCCCGCGGCTGCTCGCGTAGCCGTTCCACCGGTCTTCGCCATACCAGTAGTAGATCGGCTGGCCGTCGGCATCCGTCGACGGCACGACCTGCCCGCCGTGCGCCTGGATCGGGTTGCCCTGATCGTCGACCCAGGCCTGGCCCGGGCGGAACGAGTCGTAGGTGACGATCGGCCGGAGTGCGGTGCGTGCGGCACCGAGCGCGTCGTAGGCGGCGGTGAGTGCCGCGGTGTCGGTCGACCCGGCGTCCACGAGCGCCTGGGCGTCGGCGATCGCCGCGTCGAGGACGGCGAGCGAGTCGGCGACGTAGCCGGCGCGCTGCCCCTCGTCGAGCGTGACGGCTCGGATCTTCGCCGCGAGCACCTCGGTGGACGCCGTGTGCGGCGCTCGGATGACGAGGTAGTTCACCGCGGGGTCGGTGTAGGTGTTGGTCCGACCCGCCGGGCTGTGGACCTCGAGGTCGAGGGTGCCGTCGTCGACGCTCACCGTGAGCTGCTGCTCGAGGAGCGCACCGGCCGGCGCGGTGACCTGGGCGAGCGTCTCGCCCTCGGCCTTGAGGTCGAGCGGTCGTGCCGCCCAACCGCTCGGCAGGTTGAACCCGAGGGTGACCTCGTACTTGCCGGCCGGGAGGTCGAAGGCGTAGTCGACCGACCGCGTCGGGAGGGAGCTGCCCGCGGGCGGTGCGTCGTACCGGAGGGAGGCGGTCTTCTCGGTCCCGGAGGAGCTGTTCGCCGTCGGGTTGCTGTTCGCGTCGGCGACGAATCCCCAGGACGCGCCGGTGGCGGCGTCGACCCCGTAGGACTGGTCGGTGCGTGACTGGTACAGCCCGATGTGGTCGCCGGCGGAGACCGCGTCGGTCACCGTGCTGCCGGCGTTCGCGAAGTAGAGGACGAAGTCGTTGGCGACGAGTTCGTCGACCGTCGGGCTCGGGTAGCTCGGTGCGGCCTCGGCGCGTGGTGCGTCCACCGTGACGAGGGCGCCGGAGAGCCCGAGCGCGAGGACGACCGCGCCCGCGACGCCACTGCGCCCGACACCGCCGCTGGAGGAGGCGTCCTCGGCGGCGCTCGAGGCCCCGACCCGACGACGGCGGAGGATGAGCAGTGCACCCGCGAGCAGGAGCACCGCAGCAACGATCACCGCGGCGGCGATCGAGACACCCGACACGGCGAGCCCACCGGCACCGCCTGCGTTCGCGCCCGAACCCGGCTGACCGGCACCCGGGTCCGCCCCGGGCTCGCCGCCCGGCCCGGTTCCGGGATCGGTGCCGCCGGGCAGGGAATCGACGGTGTTGCCAGGGCCGCCGTTCGTGCCACCGGCGACGGGGACTGCACCGGCCGCGGTGACGGCACCCGTCTCGCCGAGCGCGACACCGACCGCGAGCAGACCGTCGGGCAGCGCCGAACGGGCGTCGTCGGCACCCCAGACGGTGACCGATCCGTCGGCGGCGATCGCCCCGGACAGGTACGGACCCGCGAAGACACGGACGACGTCGACCCCGTCGAGGGACGCCGGCACCTCGGTCTGGCCCGAGCCGTCCGCACCCCAGGCGAGGACGGTGCCGTCGTCGGCGAGGGCGAGCGCGTGGTCGGTGCCGGCGGCGAGCTGCACGACGTCCTCGTCGGCGAGCGCCGTCGGGAGCTCGAGCTGTCCGGCGTCGCTCCGACCCCAGGGGACGACGTCACCGTCGTCGGTGAGGGCGACGGTGAAGCCGGATCCGATCGCGACATCGGTCACGCGTGCACCGTCGAGCGCGATCGGGAGGTCGTTCTGTCCGAACGCGTCGTCACCCCAGAGCGCGAGCGTGCCGTCGGCGCGGACGGCGGCCGAGTTCGGTCCGCCGGCGGCGATGCGGAGGACCCGGTCGAGTCCTGCCGGGACCGTGGCCTGGCCGTCGGCATCGCGGCCCCAGGCGGTGACGGTGCCGTCGGCGGCGAGCGCGAGCGAGTGGTTCGTGCCGGCCGCGACCTGGGTGATCGTCCCCGTGAGGCTCGGGACGGTCGCCTGACCGAAGCCGTCGGCGCCCCACGCGAGCACGGTGCCGTCCGCACCGAGCACGACGGCGTGGCCGAGACCGGCGGCTACGCCGGTCACCGGGGTGCCGACGAGCTCCGCGGGAGCCGCGGGGTCGCCCCAGCCGAGCAGGGTCGCCGCGGGCGCCTCGGCAGCGGCCGCGCTCCCGGCTGTCAGGGCGGTGGTGCCGACGATGGCGACCGTCAGGAGGCCTGCGGCGAGACCACCCCGCCGCAGGACGGCGGCACCTCCATCCGGTGTCGATCGGTCGGGTCGTCTCGTCGCTCGTCGCATGCTGCGGCGTCCTTTCACGTCATCGTGGGGTGCTGCGTTTGGATCGGTCCCTGAGCCTGTCGAAGGGCGGGAAGCGGTTCGGTGGCCCTTCGACAAGCTCAGGGACCGGGGTTGGAGTCAGGGACCGGGGTTGAGGTCAGGGACCGGGGTTGAGGTCAGGGACCGGGGTTGAGGTCAGGGACCGGGGGTTGAGGTCAGGGACCGGGACAGGGGTCAGGGACCGGGTGGTGCGGTCGGCGCCGCGTCTGTGCGGGCGACGCCGACCGGATCGTGGGCGGCTAGAACTCGGTCGGGCCGAGGGAGGGGCGGGCGAGGAAGGAGAGCGTCGGCGTCGTGAGCGCATGGAACTCGAACACCGTGAAGCGGTTCTCCCCGGCACGGAGCTGGCCGCCGGGGACGTACAGCGTGTGCTGCGGCCCCCGCGACCAGTAGCGGCCGAGCAGGAAGCCGTTCACCCAGACGAGCCCCTTGCCCCAGGCTGCGGTGTCGAGGAACAGGTCGGTGGGCGCGTCGAGCGTGACGGTGGCGGTGAGGAGGACCGGCCCGGCACCGCTGATCGTGGCGCCGGACGTGCGCGTGGCTGCGGCGTCCACGACGGCGTCGAGGCGGTCGAGGGCCACGGGGGCGATGCCCCACGACGTGAGTTCCACGCCGTCGAGCGACACGGGCCCGATGATCCCCTTCGGCTCCCCCAGGCGCTTGCCGTAGTTGACGCGGCCCTGGTTCTCGAGGAGGAGTTCGAGCGTCTCACCCGCCGGGATCACGATGGACCGCTCCTTGAACTCGCGGGTGAGTGCACCGACCGGCACGCCGTCGACGGAGACGACCACGCGGTCGCGCACCTCGGCGAACCGGAGCACCCCGCCGCGTCCACCGAGCGACGCCCGGTACCGCGCCAGACCGCTGAACGCTCCGAGTTCGTCCATCGTCGGGATCCGGTCGAACGCCTGGAGTGGCGCGATCTCGTCGGCCACGTCGGCGAACGGGACCTCCTGCTCGAAGGACGCGGTGAACGCCGGGGCGTCCGTCGCCGCCGGTGGGATCTCGGTCGGCACCTCGGCGTACTTCGCGATCACGTCGCGGAAGGCGAAGAACTTCTCCGTCGGGTGGCCCGCCTCGTCGAGGGGCGCGTCGTAGTCGTAGGAGGTGACGTGCGAGCGGTACTGGCCCTTGTCGTTCGCGCCACCGGTGAAGCCGAAGTTCGTGCCGCCGTGGAACATGTAGATGTTCACGGACGCGCCGGCAGCGAGGAGGGCGTCGAGGTCCGCCGCCGTCTCGGCGATGGGCGTCGTGTGGTGGTGCTCGCCCCAGTGGTCGAACCAGCCGTCCCAGAACTCCGAGCACATGAGCGGCCCGGTCGGCTGGTGCTCACGCAGGGTCGCGAGGCGTTCGAGCGAGCGGCTGCCGAAGGAGCCGGTCTTGTGGAGTTCGGGGATGCTGCCGTCCTCGAGCATCTGGGCCGTGGGCTGGTCGACGGTCGTCAGCGGCACGGTGATTCCGAGCTCGCGGGTCCAGTCCGTCAGCGTGCGGAGGTAGCCGTGGTCGTCGCCGTAGGCGCCGTACTCGTTCTCGACCTGCACGAGGATGACGGGACCGCCATGGTCGATCTGCAGCGGGGCGACGATCGGCAACAGCGCCTCGAAGTACTCGCGGACGGCGGCCAGGTAGCGCGGTTCGCTGCGACGGAGGCCGAGCTCGGGGTCGTGCAGCAGCCAGCCGGGGAGGCCGCCGTTGTCCCACTCGGCGCAGATGTAGGGGCCGGGACGCACGATCGCGTACATGCCGGCGTCGGCGACGAGGCCGAGGAAGCGTTCGAGGTCGTTCACGCCCGTGGTGTCGAACACGCCGCGCTCGGGGCTGTGCTGGTTCCACGCGACGTAGGTCTCGATGGTGTTGAGGCCCATGAGCTTCGCCTTCGCGATGCGGTCCGCCCACTGCTCGGGGTGCACCCGGAAGTAGTGGAGGGCTCCGGAGATGATCCGGAACGGCTGACCGTCGAGCAGGAAGTCGTCGTCGCCGATGGAGAAGGTGGGCATGCTGGGGCTCCGTGATGAAGGGGTGCGGATGGAGCGACCACGGCCGGCCGGAGCGGATCCCGGAGGACCCTCCGACCGGCCGCGGTCGATGGTGCTGGTGCTACAGGTGCCGTTCGACTACTTCTCGGTGACCGTGAAGCCCTGCGTGTTGCCGTACTCGACGAGCTGCTTCTGCCAGTCGGCGAGGCCGTCGTTCAGGTCGGCCTTGTTCGCGTAGGACTGTCCGACGGTGTCGGCGAAGATGCTGTTCGCGTAGACCTGGTAGGGCAGGTACTGCCAACCGGTCGACACGTCCTTCGCGCCCTGCACGAGGACCTCGTTGATCTTCTGTCCACCGAAGTACTCGGGAGCTGCGGAGAGGAACTCGTCGGAGTTGAGGTCGGCGGTCGTCGCCGGGAAGCCGCCGTTGTCGAGGAAGACCTTGACGCTGTCCTCGTCGTTGTTCAGCCACTTGAGGAAGCCCGCGGCGAGCGCCGGGTTCTTGCTCTGCTTCAGCACGACCTGGCCACCGCCACCGTTCTCGGCGTTGGCGGGCTTGCCGTCGTAGGTCGGGATCGGGGCGACGCGCCACTGGCCGGAGGCCTCGGCGACGGACGACTCGAGCACACCGGGCATCCAGGCGCCCGTGATGAGCGTCGCGATGCTGCCGTTGCCGAGCGACTTGTACCAGTCGTCGCTCCACCCGGGGACGCTGGAGAGCAGGTCGCCCTCGACGAGCTGGTTCCAGGTGTCGGCCCACTTCTTGGAGCCCTCGTCGGCGAGGTTGACGCTCACCTTGGTGCCGTCGGCGGTGAACGGACGTCCACCGGCCTGCCAGATCATGCTGGTCGCGAAACCGGAGTCACCGGAGTCGTTGGTGATGTACTTCGACGGGTCGGCCGTGTGCAGCTGTGCGGCTGCCGCGATGTACTCGTCCCAGGTGGTCGGCACGGCGATGCCGTACTGGTCGAACACCGTCTTGTTGTAGAACATGGCCATGGGGCCGGAGTCCTGCGGGAGGGCGTAGAGGCCGTCGCCGATGTTGACGGAGCTCCAAGGGCCGGGGCTGTAGTCGTCCTTCAGGTCGCCGAAGCCGTAGGCGTTGAGGTCGACGAGGGAGTCGCTGAGCGCGAACTGCGGGATGGCGTAGTACTCGACCTGCGCGACGTCGGGGGCACCCTTACCGGCCTTGATCGCGTTCTGCAGCTTCGTGTACTCGGTGGTGTTGGTGCCGGCGTTGACGAGGTTGACCTTGACCTTGGGGTAGGCCTTCTCGAACGCGGCGACCTGCGCCTCGGCGGAGGGCGTCCAGGACCAGTAGGTGATCTCGCCACCGGCTTCGAGGGCGGACTCGATGTCCTTGGCGTCGCCCGAGGCGGTGCTGCCGCCGCCGGACGAGCAGGCGACGAGCGAGGCTCCGATCATCGCGGACGCGACGGCCGCCGTGGCCGCGCGGCGCAGAACCGTGCGAGACGGTGAGATGCGCTTCATGGGTGTTTCCTTTCACTGCGTTGGGAGGAGGAGGTGATGCCCCGGTCCCTGAGCCTGTCGAAGGGCGGAGGTGGTGCCCTTCGACAAGCTCAGGGACCGGTTGGTGATGCGGGTGGTGCGGGTTGGGAACGGCGGGGATCAGCCCTTGACGCTGCCGGCGCTGAGGCCCGACTGCCAGAAGCGCTGCAGGAAGAGGAACGCGATGACGATCGGGACGATGGTCAGGAGCGATCCGGTGATCACGAGGTTGAAGATCGGTTGTGCGGCGACACCGGTGGCCTGGGCGCTCCACTGGCTGAGGCCGACGGTGAGCGGATACCAGGTCGGCTCCGACAGCATGATGAGCGGCAGGAAGTAGTTGTTCCAGGTCGCGACGATGGCGAAGAGGAGCACCGTGACGATGCCGGGGCCGAGCAGTCGAAGCGAGATCGTGAAGAAGGTGCGGAACTCACCCGCGCCGTCCATGCGGGCGGCCTCGAGCAGTTCGGTCGGGACCGCGTCGACCGCGTACGTCCAGATGAGGTACAGACCGAACGGGCTGACGAGCGAGGGCAGGATGACCGCCCACGGCGTGTTCGTGAGGCCGAGCTGGCTGAACATCAGGAAGGTCGGGACGGCGAGGGCCGTGCCCGGCACCGCGATGGAGCCGAGGATGATCGCGAACACGGCGCGCTTGCCGGGGAACCGGAGCAGCGTGTTGCCGAACCAGCCGACGAACTGCCCGTCGCGGTAGGTGAGGGTGTCGACGATGTTCTGCCAGAGGTTGAACCCACCGTCGCCGAACCAGAGGCCGAAGGAGGAGAAGAGGTCGGGCTGGGACTTCGTCGCGTTGATGACGAGCCACAGGATCGGGACGACCGAGTAGATGAGGAAGACGGCCATGACGATCGTGAGGACGATCGAGCGCTTGCGGCGCGGGTCGTGACGCTTCCGGGTGGGGCGGTCGAAGGCGCGCGGGTTGCGGGCGGTCCGGGTCGACACGGTCTGCGGGCGGACGGTCGGGTTCGAGACGGTGGCCATCAGCTGTTCTCCTGTCGGGAGCCGCGCACCTGCACGACGTAGGCGATGACGGCGGTGATGACGCCCATGATGATCGCGACCGTCGCCGCGAGGTTGAACTGCTGGCCGGCGAAGGACAGGTTGTAGGCATACATGTTCGGGGTGAAGTTGCTCGTGATCACGTTGGGCGCGAGGTTCTTCAGCAGGTTCGGCTCGTTGAAGAGCTGGAACGACCCGATGACGGAGAAGATCGTGGCGATGACGAGCGCTCCGCGGAGGGCGGGGATCTTGATGCTGAAGACGGTGCGGAACTGTCCGGCCCCGTCGATCTCGGCCGCCTCGTAGATCTCACCGGGCACGACGCGGAGGGCGGCGTAGAAGATGAGCATGTTGTAGCCCATGAACTCCCACGTCACGATGTTGCCGATGGACGCGAGGACGGCCTGGGAGCTGAACGGCTCGAGGATCTGGGCACCGACGAGGTCGTTGAAGCTGCCGGCGAGACCGAACTGGTCGCCGTAGATGAAGCCCCAGATGAGCGCCGCGACGACGCCCGGGACGGCGTACGGCAGGAAGAGCGCGATACGGAAGAAGGCGGCGCCGTGGAGCCTGGCGCTGTCGAGCGCGAGTGCGGCGGTGAGCGACAGGGCGAGCATGATCGGCACCTGCACGACGAAGAACAGTGCGACGCGAGCGAACGGCTCCCAGAACTTCGGGTCCTGGAGCACCTGGGCGTAGTTCTCGAAACCGACGAAGGCGTTGCCGCCGATGAGCTTCTCTTGGAAGAAGCTGAGGTACAGCGCGTAGACGAGGGGCGCGATGATCATCAGCGCGAAGACGATCATGAAGGGGGCGATGAACGCCCAGCCCTTCCAATCCCGGCGGTCGCGTCGGTGGACACGGACCGCTGGTGGCCGGCCGGTGCGAGCGGTCGTAGTGGTCATGGGCAGCTTCCTTGCTGGGATTCGGGCGGAACCGTCGTGCGGTGGAGCCGTGCGGGGGAGGGATCGCGGTGGATGTTTACGTCAACATCTGATCGGTACCATAGCATGTTCACGTCAACATGCAAGGATGGATGCGACGATAGGGAGACCATGACGGACACCACCCGGAGAGCGCCTGGCCGCGCCAGGCGAGCACCGTCGATGGCGGACGTCGCGGCGCACGCCGGCGTCTCCTCCCAGACCGTCTCCCGCGTCGCGAACGGGCTGACCAACGTCGACGACGGCACCCGCGACCGCGTGCTGGAGGCCATGAACGAGCTCGGCTACCGCCCGAACAAGGCCGCTCGCGCCCTGCGATCCGGGCGAACCCGCAGCATCGGGATCACGATGTTCACGCTCTCCTCCTACGGCAACATGCGCACCCTCGACGCGATCACGGTCCAGGCCGCACGGGCCGGCTACTCAGTGACGGTCGTCCCCGTCGAGTACCCGACGCAACGCGACGTCGCGGTCGCACTCGACAGCCTCCGCGAGCAGGACGTCGACGGCCTCATCATCGTCATCGAGTCGCACATCGTCGACGGCGCCGACGTCGAACTGCCCTCCGGCCTGCCCGTCGTGGTCATCGACTCCGCGGCACGCACCGACTACCCGGTCGTCGACAACGACCAGGCGCAGGGTGCGGCACTCGCCACCCAGCACCTCCTCGACCTCGGGCACCAGGGCGTGTGGCACATCGCCGGCCCCCGCACGTCGTACTCGGCGGCCCGTCGCGAGCAGAGCTGGGCCGACACGCTGCGCGAGGCCGGGATCACGCCGCCGCCCGCGTTCCGTGGCGACTGGTCGACGACCTCGGGCTACGAGATCGGCCTCGAGATCGCCGAGCGCCCGGAGATCACGGCCGTGTTCGCCTCGAACGACCAGATGGCGCTCGGGCTCCTGCGCGCCCTGCACGAGCGCGGGCGTGCCGTGCCGGAGTCGATCAGTGTCGTCGGCTTCGACGACACCCCGGAGTCGGACTCGTTCTGGCCGCCGCTCACGACGGTGCATCAGGACTTCGACGAGATCGGACGCCGGGCGATCACCACCCTCCTCCGCGAGATCGAGGAGGGCCCGCAGCTCTCCACCGAGCCCCTCACCCCGACGTCCCTCGTCGTCCGCGCTAGCACGGCTCCGCCGCCCGCGCGCTGAGGTGAGGCAGCTCGTCGTCCGCGCCACCGGCGCGCGACGATGTGCCGCACTTCGACAGGCTCAGCGACCGGAACGGGGACCTCAGCGACCGGCCCCGCCTTGACACCCGAGCGAGGGGTCGCCCATACTCGTCGGAAATGTTGACGTGAACACGGTGGTTCGACGCCGCTGAATGTTCACGTGAACATCCCCTGCACCACGGCCTCCAACGAAGGAACCACCGATGACACTGCCGTCACCAGTCCGCCGACGAACGATCGGAGCGACCGTCGCCGTCGCCCTCGGCATCGCCGCGATCGCCCCAGCACTCGCCACTGTGGAGGCCGCACCTGCGGCCGCCGCGGAGAGCACTCCCCTCACCATCACCCCCAACCCGGCTTACCAGAACGAGGCGTTCGAAGGCTGGGGCACGAGCCTCGTCTGGTTCGCCAACGCCACGGGCGATTACCCGGCGGACGTCCGTCAGGACCTCTTCGACAAGGTGTTCGGTGAGGACGGTCTCAACCTCAACATCGCCCGCTACAACATCGGTGGCGGCAACGCGAGCGACGTCCCGCCCTACCTGCGGGCCGGCGGTGCGGTCGACGGCTGGTGGAACCCGGACCTCGTAGCGAGCGACGCCGACGGCCCCATCACCTCCGACTACGCCGACCGCGACCGCTACGCCGCCGCCTGGGACGCCGACGACCCGGCCTCCTACGACTTCGACGCCGATGAGACCCAGCGCTGGTGGCTCACGGCCCTCAAGGACAAGATCACCAAGTGGGAGGCGTTCAGCAACTCCCCGCCGTACTTCATGACCGAGAGCGGCTACGCCTCGGGCAACTTCAACGCCGCCGACGAGCAGCTGAAGCCGGAGAGCGTCGACGACTTCGTCGCGTACCTCACCACCGTCGTCGACCACCTCGAGGCCGACACGGGCATCGACTTCGACACCATCGACCCCTTCAACGAGCCGAACACGAACTACTGGGGCACCCAGATCGACGAGGCCACCGGTTGGCCGAAGGGTGGACGCCAGGAGGGTGCACACATCGGCCCGGCCATGCAGGACACCGTCATCAAGGCCCTCGCCGAGCGCCTCGCCGCCGAGGGCACCTCGACCGAGGCCGTCATCGCGGCCATGGACGAGACGAATCCGGGCATCTTCGCGACGAACTGGAACGGCTGGTCGCAGACCGCCAAGGACCTCGTCACGCAGCTCAACGTCCACAGCTACGGCCAGGGCGGCAGCGTCGTCGCGCGCGACATCGCGAAGACCGCCGGCAAACCGCTGTGGATGAGCGAGGTCGAGGGCAACTGGGACTCCAGCGGCAAGCACAACCTCACGAACATCGACAACGGCATCGGTATGGCGACGCACCTCATCGACGACCTCCGCAACCTGGAGCCGACCGCTTGGGTGCTCTGGCAGCCCGTCGAGGACCTCTACAACATGGAGAAGGTCGAGAAGCTCAACTGGGGCAGCGTCCTCATCGACTTCGACTGCAACGCCGAGGGCGACTCCGAGCGACGCATCGCCGACGGCGACGCCGACCCGAGCTGCTCCGTGAAGACGAACGCGAAGTACAACACGCTGCGCAACTTCACCCACTACGTGCAGCCCGGTGACCACCTCATCCCCTCCACGGACGCGCAGACCACCACGGCGCTCCGTGCCGATGGCACCGGTGCGACCCTCGTGCACGCCAACCCGTCGACCTCGGCTCGGACGATCACCATCGACCTGTCGAAGTTCGCGGACATCGCTCCCGGCGCGACGGTCACGCCGATCGTGACGACGGAGTCCCCCGCGGACGACGTCACCGCCAACGCACTCGTGCAGGGTGACGCCGTGTCGATCGACCCGGTGACCAAGCAGGCGACGCTCACCGTCCCGGCGAAGTCGGTCACCACCTTCCTCGTCGACGGTGCGACCGGTGTCGCAGCCGACGCGGCGCCGTTCCAGGACGGACACGCCTACCAGCTCGTCGGCAAGCAGAGCGCGAAGGCGTTCACTGCCGCAGCCACGACCGGGACCGTCCCGGCCGGCACGATCACCCCGCGTGCCTCCGACGCCACGACCGGCGCGGCGCAGGTGTGGACCACCGAGCTCCTCTCGGGTGGCGGCACGAACACCGACCGCTACGCCGTCCGCAGCTCGTCCGGGGCACTCCTCTCCGCGAACTCCGCCGGCACCTCACTCGTCGCTGCGACGCGGGAACAGGCTGCGGCCGACCCGTCGCTGCAGTGGATCCCGACGACGACCAACGGCTCCGAATGGAGCCTCGTGAACGTCGGCACCAGCCAGGCCCTCGAGGTCGGCGGGCAGTCCACCACCACGGGCGCCGCCGTCGGCGTCTACCAGTCGAACAACGGTGCGAACCAGACGTGGAACTTCGTCGACACCGCCCTCACGGGTGTGCAGCCGGTCACGGTGCAGACCGTCGCCGGTGTTCCGGCGGCGCTGCCCGCGACCGTTGTCCCGCTGTACGGCGCGGTCCAGGGCGCTCAGGTGCCGGTCACGTGGGACACCTCGGCCGTGGACTGGAACACGCCGGGCACCATCGTCGTGAACGGTTCCGGCACCGACGGGTGGGGTGCGGCGTTCACCGCGCAGGCCACCGTCGACATCGGGGGCTTCACGACCACCGAGCCGGTCTCCCTGACGGTCGCCGCGGGGTCACCGGCGAGCGCCGTCATCGCTGCGGCACCGACCACGGTCCCGGCGCAGATCGGGGCGAGCACCAACCGCTTCGACACGCCCGTCACCTGGGACTTCAGCACCCTCGACGACGCCGACCTCGCCGACACCGGTGTGGTGCAGGTGCGCGGCGCTGCGGCCTCGAACGACCCGGCCGCGGCACCGATCGACGCACTCCTGTCGATCATCGTCACGGCGCCCGGTGAGCGGAACATCGCGCCGGACGCCACGACCGTCGCGAGTGCGACGTCCACCGAGTCGGGCTACCCGGCGAGCAACACGAAGAACGGTGTGCGGAACGACAAGGGCTGGTCGAACTGGCGTTCGTCGAACAAGCCGGCGAGCGACACGCTGAGCTACGAGCTCGGCGGTGAGCACACGATCGAGCACGTCACCTTCTACGCCTACAAGGACGGGAGCACCAACAGCTGGCCGAGTGCACTGACCGTGCAGGTGCGCGACGCCGACGGCGCGTGGATCGACGCTCCGAGTGGGGCGATCGCTGTGCCGGTACCGACCGATGGGACGGCTCCGGTCGTCGACGTCGACCTCGGTGGCGTCACGACGAGTGCGGTGCGCATCGTGATGACGGCGTACGCGAACACCCACCTGGTCGTCTCGGAGGTTGAGATCTATGCGCTCGCACCGTCGGTCGCGACCGAGGCGAGCCTCGCCGCGCTGCGGGTGAACGGCACGCCGGTCGAAGGCTTCGACGCAGGCGTCCTCGAGTACGAGGTGCCGCTGGCCGGGTCCGCCGACCCGGTGGTCGACGCCATCCCGGCCGACCGCGACGCGACGGTGACGATCGAGCCGCTCGAAGCAGCGCCGGCGACTGCCGCCCGTGCTGCGGCTGACGCGACCGACGGTGTCGTCATCGCGGTGACGGCGGCCGACGGGGTGACCACGCAGTCGACGACCATCACCTTCGCCCGGACGGCGGTCGCGATCGCGACGCTGTCGAGCGTGGCCCGCGAGGGTGTCCCGACGACCGCGGCAGTCGTCGTGGACCCGGAGGACGCCACCGTGGTCTACGCCTGGCTGCTCGACGACGAGGTCGTGGACGGTGCCGACACGGCGACGTTCACGCCGCCCGCCGGCAGTGCGGGTGCCGCGCTCGCGGTGCGGGTCACGGTCTCGGCCGATGGCTTCGCGCCGGTCGAGACGACGTCCACGCCGGTGACGGTGCTCGCCGCCGCGGTGGACCCGGGGACCGATCCCGGCACCGACCCGGGGACGAATCCCGGGACCGGTCCCGGCACGGGCGCCGGCGGTGGCGCGGTCGGCGGTGGTGACGGCACGAGCTCGCCCTCGGGCGGTTCGGCTGCCGGCACCGACTCGCTGTCGCGCACGGGTGTGGACGTGTCGAGCATCGGGCTCGTCGCGCTGCTCCTCGGCCTCGTCGGCTTCGCCTCGGTGCTGCTCGCACGTCGTCGTCGCACAGCGAGCTAGCCCTCCGTTCGCCCATTTTCGGGCGACGCAACGCCCGTTCGCCCAAACGTGGGCGAACGGGCGTTCGCGTTCTGCCGAGCCGACCGTCAGCTCGCCGCGTCCTCCGCCAGCACCGCAGCGCCCGCCGCCGCACAACCCTCGTCGACCATGCCGTCCGGGGCCCCACCGACGCCGATGCCCGCGATCGTCGCCGTACCGACCTTGATCGGCACCCCGCCTGCCAGGAACAGGGTCCCCTCGAGGTCGCGGAGGGTCGCCCCGCCACCCTCCGGCAGGCGCTCCGTCAGCTCGGAGGTGTTCGCTCCGAACGCCGCCGCCGTGTACCCCTTCTCGGCCGACGCCGAGAGGGTGTGCTCCGCAGCGCCGTCACCGCGGACCACGGCCTGCACCTGCCCGAAGCGGTCGACGACGGAGACGGTGACGAACCCGACCCCGCTCGCTCGACACGACTCGAGTGCCGCGGTCGCAGCTTCCATCGCTGCGTCGGCGGACAGTCGCGGAAGCTCGACGGTCCGGGACTCCGCGGCCTCGGCCACCGGCGATGCCGAGGTCGCGGTCGTCGACGAGGCGGGGCCGGTGCAGGCGGTCAGGGTTCCAAGGACGGCGAGCCCGGCGACGATGGTGCCGAGGCGTGCGGTGCGTGACTGTTTCATGGTGTTCCTCTGGGTTGTTCGTGCTTCAGCATCGGACGATGCGCTCCGACAACTCTCGTCCGGCGGCGCTTCCTCCACCTCGTCCGCGCCGCCCGGATCCGGTCGGGCCAACGGCCGACCGGCCCTCATCCCTTCGGATGAGGCCGGCCCTCGGAGGCTCGCCTAGCATGGAGGGATCGCCGGAAGGGTCCCATGTCAGACGATCGAACATCAGTCCACGCGACCCCGCTCTCTCGCCCGTACCGCCGAGCCGCAGCCCTCGGCGCGACGCCCCTCGACGTCGTGCTCAACCTCACCTTCTTCGCACTGCTCGTGACCTCGGCCGTGCGATACGTCATGAGCCACGGGGTCGAGGCGGTGATCTGGACCGTCGCGGCGCTGACCGTCGCGACCGCGGCCGCCTACCTCCTCGCCACGCGGAAGACGGGCGTCCGACACCGGATCCTCGTCGTGATCCTGCTCGCACTGTGGACGCTGCTCGTACTCATCGCCCCGAGCTTCTGGTGGACGGCGTTCTCGGTCTACTTCCTCGCACGCCGCGCCTTCCCGACCGCGTGGGTCGCCGTTGGTCTCGCCGCGGTCTGCGCTCGCTCGCTCCTCGTCCTCACCGGCGGCTTCGACTGGACGATCGTGGTGGGTACAGCGGTGGTGGCTGCGCTCGTGAGCGTCGTCACCTCACGGATCGAGTCGGACAATCGGACGCAGGCGGCGCTCATCGGTCGACTGACGGAAGCCCAGGCGCGACTCGCCGCGACCGAGCGACAAGCCGGGATCGCTCAGGAGCGAGCGCGGGTGTCGAGCGAACTCCACGACTCCGTGACCCAGGGACTCGCGAGTTCGCTCCTCATCATGGAGGCCACCGCGCAGACGATCGACACGTCTCCGGACACCGGCCGCGCCCGTCTGCGCGAGGCGGTCGAGCTGATCCGCTCGACGCTCGGCGAGGCGCGGAACCTCGTCCACGACCTCGGTTCACCCCGGCTCGACGGCATCAGTCTCGCATCAGCGCTCGAACATCTCGTCGCGGAGACCCCCGCCGCCCAGCTGCGCATCGACGGCGAGCCGAGGCCCTACCCGCCTGAGATCGCCCACGCGATCCTGCGCGTCTGTCAGAGTGCCGTGCAGAACGCCGATCGCCATGCCGGCGCATCGGCGATCCATGTCACCCTCAGCTGTCTGGCCGACCAGGTCGTCGTCGACATCGCCGACGACGGGGTCGGATTCGATGCGTCGGCGGTCCCCGAACCGTCGAGCACCGGCGGCTACGGACTGCGGGCGATGCGGCAGCGGATCGAGCAGCTCGGCGGTCGGTTCACGGTGGAGAGTGCCCCCGGTGACGGCACCGTGATCGTCGCCCAGCTCCCGACCGATGCGGGGTCGACGTGCTGAGGCTCGTCCTGGTCGACGATCATGCCGTGGTGCGAGCGGGTCTGCGCCTGATCCTGCAGACCCAACCCGACCTCGAGATCGTGGGTGAGGCGTCGTCCGGAGAGAACGCGGTTCCACTCGTCGCCGAGGCGCAGCCGGACCTCGTGGTCGTCGATCTCGCGATGGGCGACGGGATCGGTGGGATCGAGACAACCAGGCGCCTCCGCGCGCTCAGCCCGGCACCGCAGGTGCTGATCTTCACCACCTACGACACGGATGCCGACATCGTCCGGGCCGTCGATGCGGGAGCCGTCGGGTATGTGCTCAAGACGTCGTCGCCCGAGGAGATCTTCCGCGCGGTGCGAACGGCCGCGATGGGACAGAGCGCGCTGAGCACACCGGTGGCATCACGGCTCATGCATCACCTGCAACATCGCCAGGAAGCCATGACCCCGCGCGAGGCCGAGATCCTGGAGCTGCTCACGGATGGTCTCGGCAACCGCGAACTGGCGCGTCGGCTGTTCATCAGCGAGACGACCGTCAAGACCCACCTCGCGCACATCTACACGAAACTCGGGGTGGACGGTCGCGGCGCCGCCATCGCCGCGGCTCGACAGCGCGGCATCGTCCGACCGCCCGAGCACCGCTGAACCTGGGTTTCCCGGGGCACTTCGACAAGCTCAGTGACCGGAACGGTTCCACGCTCCCTGAGCCTGTCGAATGGCCCACGAGCACCCACACCCGAGCGAGGCGGTTCCCCTGGGGCACTTCGACAAGCTCAGTGACCGGAACGGTTCCACGCTCCCTGAGCCTGTCGAAGGGCCCACGAGGAAGCCCCGCCGTCCGAGATGACTCGGGCGGCGGGGCTTCGTGGTGCGGGGTGACTACTCGGCGTCGAGGTCCGTCTCGAGGAGACCGGCGAGCTCGGCGAGCGCCTCGTCGGCACCCTCGCCCTCGGCGCGGAGGGTGACGACGTCGCCGTTGGTGGCGCCGAGGCTCATGATCGTGAGGATGCTCGAGGCGTCGAGCGGGCCCGAGTCGCCGAGCTCGATCGTGACGGGCACCGGCTGGCGCTTGACCGTCTCGATGAAGAGCTTGGCGGGGCGGGCGTGCAGCCCGACGCGGCTGGCGATGGTGGCTTGGCGTTCGGCCATGATGATGCTCCTTCTGCGGTTCGGTTGGTGCCGGCCGGACCAGTGGATCAGGTCAGGCTGTGGATCGGACGGGTACGGATCAGACGGTCGCGGGCTCGGTGGCGACCGCGGGGGCTGCCGAGTCGGCACCCTCCACCGGACGACGACGGGCGAACCGCTTGAGCAGGATGACGGCGACCGCGGTGATGACGGTGCCGACGGCGACCGACAGGATGAACATCCCGATGTTGCCGATGGCGAAGAACACGAAGATGCCACCGTGCGGTGCCTGCGAGGTGACGCCGGTCGCCATGATGAGCGCACCGGTGGCGGCACCACCGAGGATCGACGCCGGGATGACGCGGAACAGGTCGGCCGCGGCGAACGGGATCGCACCCTCGCTGATGAACGCGGCACCGAGCAGCCAGGCGGCCTTGCCGTTCTCCCGCTCGACCGCGGTGAACGAACGACGGCTGAGGACGGTCGAGGCGAGCGCCATCGCGAGCGGCGGCACCATGCCGGCGGCCATCACGGCGGCCATGATCTGCCACGGCGCCTGGTTGGCGAGCGTTCCCGCACCGAGACCGGCGACGGCGAACGAGTACGCGACCTTGTTGACGGGGCCACCGAGGTCGAACGCCATCATCGTGCCGAGGATCAAGCCGAGCAGGATCGCGGAGACACCGGTGAGGCCGGAGAGCCAGGAGTTGAGCCCGCCCATGAGTGCGGCGATCGGGCCGCCGAGGACGAGGATCATGAGGCCGGACGCGACGATCGAGCCGATCAGCGGGATGATCACGACGGGCATCAGCCCACGCAGCCACCGCGGCACGTTCAGGCGACCGAGGCCGTAGGCGACACCACCGGCGAGCAGACCACCGACGAGCCCGCCGAGGAAGCCGGCGCTCATGAGGAGGGCGACGGCACCGGCGACGAACCCGGGGGCGATACCCGGGCGGTCGGCGATGGCGTAGGCGATGTAGCCGGCGAGGGCCGGGACGAGGAACGCCATCGAGGCGTTGCCGATGGAGAACGCGACGGCACCGAGGTAGGCGCCGAGTCCGCCGGCCGGCAGGTTCACGAGGCTGTTCTCGACGATGATCTTGCCGGCGTTCTCGGTGATGTCGTAGCCACCGAGGAGGAAGCCGAGGGCGATGAGCAGACCGCCACCCGCGACGAACGGGATCATGTAGCTGACACCGGTGAGCAGCCAACGCTTGATCGACTGACCGACGTTGGCGTCCTTCTTGTCCGACGTCGACACGGAGGCGTCGCCGGCCGCTGCGGCGACCCGCGGGGCGTTCGGGTTCGAGATCGCGGCGACCGCGTCGTTGATGAGCTGTTCCGGGGCGTCGATGCCGCGCTTCACCGGAGCCTTGATGACGGGCTTGCCGGCGAATCGCGTGACGTCGCGGACGTCCACGTCGACGGCGAAGATGACCGCCTGCGCCTTCGCGACGACGTCCGCGGGCAGCGGGGTCGCACCGGAGGCGCCCTGCGTCTCGACGTGCAGCTCGACACCGAGGCGCTTGGCGGTGGCGGCGAGCGAGTCGGCCGCCATGTAGGTGTGGGCGATGCCCGTCGCACACGAGGTGACCGCGATGAGCACGGGCCGTGCGGCCTGGTCGCCGGCCTCGACGGGAGCCGTCGCGGCGCGCTCGGCTGCAGGAGCCGACGCGGGCTTGGGCGCGTCGCTGAGTGCACCATCGACGAGGGCGACCACCGCGGCGGCGTCGGGCGCCTCACGCAGCGAGGTCACGAACTCGGGCTTGATGAGCGAGCGGGCGAGCTTCGACAGGAGGGCGAGGTGCGCCTGGTCGGCGCCGTCCGGGGCCGCGATGAAGAAGAGGAGGTCGGCCGGGCCGTCGTCGGAACCGAAGTCGACGAGCGGCGAGACGCGGGCCATCGCGAGCGTCGGCTCGGTGACGGCGGCTGAACGGCAATGCGGGATCGCGATGCCGCCGGGGATGCCGGTGTCGGTCTTGCTCTCCCGCGCCCAGGCGTCGGCGAAGAGCGCCTCGGTGTCGGTGGCACGGCCGGCGCGGACGACGAGCTCGGCGAGCGCGCGGATGACACCCGCGCGATCGGTGCCGAGGTCGGCGTCGAGGGCGACGAGCCCTGGGGTGATGAGTGGGGTGGACATCTGGGTTCTCCTTCGAAACGGATGCTGGTGCTTCGGGTGGTCGGGGCGGCCCTTCGACAAGCTCAGGGACCGGGGTGGGCGGTCAGGGACCGGGGTGGGCGGTCAGGGACCGGGGTGGGCGGTCAGGGGGCGGAGGGGATCCGCTGCGGGAGCTGGACGACGTCGATGGCGGCGGCGTCCGTCCCGCTGAGCGCCGGTACGTCGCTGCCGGGGAGTGCCGCGGCTGCGGCTCCGTGGGCGACGGCCTGCGCGAGGCGTGCTGCAGGTGCGAGACCTGCGGTTCGGGCGATCAGGTAGCCGGCGAGGGAGGAGTCCCCCGCACCGACGGTGCTGCGCGCGACGATCTTCGGGGCCCGGGCCGACCAGGCGGTGTCACCCTCCACGAGGACGGCTCCTCGGGAGCCGAGCGTGACGAGGACGGCGGCGACCGGGCCGGGTCGGTCCGTGGTGCCGATGAGCGTGGCGGCGACGGACGCGGCGAGCGCCGGGTCCGCCTCGATCTCGTCGCCGGACGCGGTGCCGGTGAGTTCGGCGAGTTCGGCACCGTTCGGCTTGATGAGGTCGATGCGTTCCCCGGTGGCGGCGAAGGCGGCGAGGAGGGCGGCGAGCGGCTCCCCCGAGCTGTCGACGGCGACGAGCGGGCGGGCGCCGTCGGTGAGGGCGCGACCGGCCCGGACGATCCGTGCGTAGAAGTCGGCGGGCAGACCGGGCGGCAGCGAACCGGCGATGACGAGCCATTCGGCACTCGCGGCGGCACGGGCGGTCGCGTCGACGAGGCGTGCCGCGTCGTCCTCGGTGAGGAGCGGACCCGGCTCGTTGATCTTGGTGGTGGTGCCGTCGGGCTCGGTGAGCGTGATGTTGCGGCGCACGGGCTGCCCGGTCGGGACGGCGAGGACGTCGATGCCCTGCGCGCGGAGCGACTCGATCATCGGGTCGGTCGATTCGCCGGGGAGGACGGCGATGGTCGCCAACTCGGCGGCGGCGATGGCCCGCGAGACGTTGACGCCCTTGCCGCCCGGCTGCTCCCGGCTGGCGAGGGCACGGAGGACCTCGCCGCGCTCGACGACACCGGGGAGCTCCACCGTGTGGTCGAGCGAGGGGTTGGCGGTCAGGGTGATGATCATGCGACGACCACCTCGACACCCGCAGCCTCGAGGGCGTCCCCGAGCGTCGTCGGAACGACCTCGTCGGTGATGACGGTGTCGATCTCGTCGAGGGCGGCGAAGCGGATGAGCGCTTCCTCACCGAGCTTGGCGGCGTCGGCGAGGACGACGGCCCGGCGCGAACCGCGGACGATCGCCGACTTCACGGCACCCTCGAGTTCGTCGGGCGTGCTGAGGCCGAAGTCGGCGCTGACCCCGTTGGCGCCGACGAAGGCGATGTCGGGGCGGAAGCGGCCGAGCTCGTCGACGGTCGTGCTGCCGACCGCCGCGCTGGTGATGCCACGGACGCGGCCACCGAGCAGGTGCAGTTCGACGTGGTCGCAGTGGTGGAGCGTCGCGGCGATCGGGACGGAGTTGGTGATGACCGTGAGCGTCTGGCCAGCGGTGGCAGGGCGCCAGGTGACGAGGAGGTCGGCGAGGTGGGCCGTGGTCGTCCCGGCGTCGATGACGATCGAGCCACTGAACGTGGCCGGGATGAGCCGGAGGGCAGCACGGGCGATCGTGGCCTTCGCGTCGCTCCGCTGGCCCTGGCGATCGGCGAGGCTGGCCTCGGCGACGGAGGCGCGCGCTGCGGAGACGGCGCCGCCGTGGACGCGGCGCAGGACGCCCGAGGTTTCGAGCTGGTCGAGGTCGCGGCGGATCGTCTCAGCGGTGACGCCCAGCTCACGGGAGACGTCGGCGACGGAGACCCGTCCGCTCGTCTTCACCCGGCTGGTGATGTGCTCGTGCCGCTCCGTCGCGTACATGCGTCGTCCTTGACCTTCGTTTCCGGTGTTGCAGGCTTGCAGTGCGAAGAAAGTATCACACAAACACAGAGAAACACAGATCCACTTCTACGCCGGACCCGGAGCCTGTCGAAGGGCAGCAACCACCCCCGGTCCCTGAGCCTGTCGAAGGGCAGCAACCACCCCCGGTCCCTGAGCCTGTCGAAGGGCAGCAACCACCCCCGGTCCCTGAGCCTGTCGAAGGGCAGCAACCACCCCCGGTCCCTGAGCCTGTCGAAGGGCAGCAACCACCCCCGGTCCCTGAGCCTGTCGAAGGGCGCACTTCGACAGGCTCAGTGGCCGATGAGGTGGCGGCTCAGTGACCGATCAGCGAGGTCGGTCGGCAGCGGGTCAGGGCGCGAGGGCCGGGACCGGCAAAGGGGTGGCGGTCGGCGCAACCGTGGCGCCGACCGCCGGTTCGTCTCGCACCCGAACGCGCGAGACGGCTGGTGTCACGACGGCGAACCGGCCGACGTCGTGACAGGTCTCTCCGCTGCTTCGCGCTCCGGCAGCAGTTGGCGGAGCACTCCCCCGGCGTGCGACGCCCACCGACCGACGGCGACCCAGCTGCGGTCGCGGACGAACAGCAGGTCGAGCGCGATCATCGCGAGCGAGAACGGCCACAGTCCGAGGAACAGGCCGATGCCGAGGTGCATCAGGATCGTGAAGCCGAGCGCGAGGATCCGCGTCGGCCGCCACAGGATCAGCACCGGGAACAGCAACTGCACCCAGACCGACAGGAACGTGGCCACCCAGACGAACGGGCCGAGCTGCCAGGCCAGGTCGCTCAGCACGGGGAACGGCCGGAACACGTCGAGGACGAGCGAGTAGTAGAACGCCGTGCCCTCGCGCCACTCGGGGCCCATGAGCTTGTAGATGCCGGAGTTCACGTAGACGAGCATGATCTGGTACGCGCAGAGGAGGACCGCGGTGTTGTTGGCGGCGTTCGCGAGCCACGACGGGATCGCGAACCGACCGCGCAGGATCGGCCGCAGCGCTCGACCCCGCCGCTTGGTGAGCCAGGCGTCGACCGACCAGTGACGCGACAGGTCCGCGAACACCAGGAACAGCAGCGTGATGCGGATGATCGTGTCGCCGCCGTTGGTCAGCACCGTGCTGTTGGTCGCGAGCCCCACCCAGAACACGAGCAGGACGGGCGTGACGAACCTGGTCTGCCAGCCGATGAGGAACAGCAGGCCGAGCACGATGAGCACCCCGTAGGCGAGGTCGAAGACGAAGGCGCTGTCCTTCGTGAAGACGAGCTCGAACAGCGGGAACCAGGCGCGGCGGTTCGCCTCCGGGTCGACCCACTTCGATGCGACGCCCCAGAGGTAGTGGCGGTCGGCGAGACTCGTGAGGAGGAAGCTGACGATCGCGACACCGTAGAGGATCCGCAGGGCGGAGAGGCTGTAGCCGGCGTGCTTGGCACCCGTGACCCAGCCGGCGAAACGGTCGAACCACGCGCGGACGGCGTTCATCGTGCACCCCCGTAGCGGGTGATGACGTCCCGGTAGACGGCGAGGGTCTCCGGGTCGATGACGTCGTCGACGTGCCGCCAGCCGAAGGTGACGGCGGTGTCGTCGAACTGCTGCTCCTCGGAGAAGCGGCTCTCGAAGTCATTCGGGCGGGTGCGGTCGATCCGCCACCGGACGCGCTCGACGTCCTGGTCGAAGTACGCCGTGGAGAACGCGGTCGCGTACTCCTTGAGCATGTAGTCGTAGCGGAGGAACCGGACGATGTCGCCCTGCCCTGAGCCCGGCGTCGTGCTGACGGCGTCGAGGTCGGCGATCAGTGACTCGGCCGACTGGGCGCGATACCCGCCACCATCGGCCCGCTGGATGAAGGTGTCGCGCACGATCTCGCGCTGCTGGGCGTCGAGCGCGAGGTACCGGGTGTTGTAGGCGAGCATCGCGTTCCACGAGGACTTCTGGATCCGCGAGGGCTCGGCGTGGCCGGGGACCGCCTGCTGCTCGAGCTTCGTGACGTTGACCCAGTCGGACTTCACGAGGGTCCCGTCGGCGTCACGCCACTGGGCTTGGACGGAGAAGGTGATGTTCGTCTTCATGATGCTCGGCGCGAAGACGTTCCACTTCTGCGTGAAGTACGGGCCCGCCGCGGCGACGACGGCACCGCGGACGGGTGTGGTCGGCGAGACGATGACGAGGGTGCCGGCGACGTAGACGCCGACGAGGGCGATCGAGACCGCGGCCGCGATGCGCGCGGCCCGCTTCGGCGGGGCGGCCGGCCCCGGTCCCGGTTCGCCGTTCGGTCCCTGAGCGCCCTTCGGTCCCTGAGCTTGTCGAAGGGTCCCCGCCGAATCCTGCCCTTCGACAGGCTCAGGGACCGGTTGCCCGGCCTCGCGCCCCTCGACGCCTTCCGGTCCCTGAGCCCCCTCCGGTCCCTGAGCCCCTTCCGGTCCCTGAGCCTGTCGAAGGGCGTCGGGACGACTCCCGACGGGTGTGCGTGTGATCGGAGTCACGGTTCCTCCTTGGTGCTGGGTGGTGATGAACCGCGGGGGCACCCGTTCGGTGGTGCCGTCCGCGGGGGAAGGAGTGGGCCGCGCCGACCCGAATGCGGCGCGGCCCACTCGGCGGGGTCACTCCATACGCGCCCGTCGCGTAGCCACGAAGGCGCCTCCGAGGAGGAGCATCGTGGCGCCGAGTCCCCCGAACCACAGGCCGTCGAAGCCGGTGCTCGGGAGACCGGGGCGTGACCCCGGTGCGGCGGCGGCCATCGCGGTGACCGTGAAGGCGGTCGCCTCGCGGTCGAGCGGCAGGTCGCCGGTCACGGATCCGGAGAGCTCCACCCGGTGGGCACCCAGCTCGATCGACGAGTCGACCGGGAAGGTGAGGGTGGCGTTGCCGGAGGCGTCTGCGACGACGGGCGTCAGTGCGAACGGCGTCGAGAAGACGGTCGCCGAGACGGTCTCGCCGGGCTCGAAGCCGGTGGCGTAGACCTCCTGGATCACGCCCGTGTCGCGGACGATCGTCGAGTACTTGACGGTCGCCTGACGCTCGTCGCCGGCATCGGTGTCACCATCGGCGTCAGCTGCCGTGTCGGCGTCAGCTGCGGTGTCGGCGTCCGTCGCCGTGTCAGCATCAGCGTCCACATCGGCGTCGGTGGCCGTGTCAGCGTCCACATCGGCGTCAGTCGCCGTGTCAGCATCCGCGTCCACGTCAGCATCAGTGGCCGTGTCTGCGTCCACGTCAGCGTCGGTCGCCGTGTCAGCGTCCGCGTCCACGTCAGCATCAGTGGCCGTGTCAGCGTCCACGTCAGCGTCGGTGGCCGTGTCCGCGTCCACATCAGCGTCAGTCGCCGTATCAACATCCGCGTCCACGTCTGCATCAGTGGCCGTGTCAGCGTCCACGTCTGCATCGGTCGCGGTGTCAACGTCCACGTCTGCATCGGTCGCGGTGTCCGCGTCCACATCAGCGTCAGTCGCCGTGTCAACATCCGCGTCCACGTCAGCGTCGGTGGCGGTGTCCGCGTCCACATCGGCGTCAGTCGCCGTGTCAGCGTCCACATCGGCGTCAGTCGCCGTGTCAGCATCCACATCTGCGTCGACGTCCGCATCGGTCGCCGTGTCAGCATCCACGTCAGCGTCAGTCGCCGTGTCAGCATCCACGTCAGCGTCGGTAGCGGTGTCGGCGTCCACATCTGCGTCGACGTCAGCGTCGGTGGCCGTGTCAGCGTCCACATCGGCGTCAGTCGCCGTGTCAGCATCCACATCTGCGTCGACGTCCGCATCGGTCGCCGTGTCAGCATCCACGTCAGCGTCAGTCGCCGTGTCAGCGTCCACATCGGCGTCAGTCGCCGTGTCGGCATCCACATCTGCATCCACGTCAGCGTCAGTCGCGGTGTCAGCGTCCACGTCAGCGTCAGTCGCCGTGTCAGCGTCCACGTCAGCGTCAGTCGCGGTGTCAGCGTCCACATCAGCGTCCACGTCAGCGTCGGTCGCCGTGTCAGCGTCCACGTCAGCATCCGTCGCGGTGTCGGCGTCCACATCGGTGTCCACGTCCGTGTCGGTATCCACGTCGACGTCGACGTCGGCATCCGTGTCCACATCGACCGCAGCGGCGTCGGTGTCGACGTCGACCGCTCCGTCCTCGATGGTGACGTCGGCCTCGGCCGGGGTCTCGGAGACGTCACCCTCGGCGGTCACCGTGACCGGTCCGGGCGTATAGTCGTCCGGGATCGGCAGGTCCACGGTGAAGGAACCGTCAGGGTTCGTCACCACGGTGACGGACGGTGCGCCCGGGATGGACACCGTCACCGTCTCGCCACCAGCGAAGCCCGTGCCGTCGACCGTGACCGTCTCACCCGGCAGCACCGAGGACGGGTCGACCGTGATGGCCGTGTCGTACGCGAGGATCTCGACGATCGTCGTCGCCGGCTCGTCCGATGCAGCACCGAGTGCCGTGACCGTGACGTCGCCGAGCGCGTAGCCGTCGGGGACCGGCAGGGTCACCGTGAAGCCGCCGCCGGCGTTCGTCACCTGCGTGACGACCGGAGCGCCGGGGATCGACACCGTGACCGTCTCGTTGGCCGCGAAGCCCGATCCGGTGATGACCGTCGTGTTGCCGGCGATCAACGCGTCCGGGGAGGCGGTGATGACGGGCGAGAACACGATGGCGGTGACCGTGACGGTCGCGGTGGCCGGCGTCTGCGACACCGCTCCCTCGGCCGTCACCACGAGCGGGCCGGCGGTGGCAGCCGCGGGGATCGTGATGCCGACCGAGAACTCACCGGCGCCGTTCGTCGTCGCCGGGACAGCGGTGCCGCCCGGGACCGAGACCGTGACGGACTCGTTCGCGGCGAAGCCGGTACCTGTGACGAGTGTCGCTCCGCCGGCCGTGACCGTGCTCGGGTCGGCGGTGATCGCCGTCTCGTAGGCCTCGACCGTGAGCTCCGCCTCGGCGGGCGTCGCCGAGGTCTCGCCGACCGCGGTCACCGTGACGGGCCCGGCGGGCGTTCCGGGCGGCACCGGCAGGGTCGCGGTGAAGCCGCCGTCGCCGTCGGCCGTCACCACGACGGGGTCGCCGCCGGGGATCGAGACGCTGACCGACTCGTTCGGCTGGAAGCCGGTACCGGTGACCGTGGTGGTCTGGCCCGGGTTCACCGTGTCCGGTGTGAGGGTGATCGCCGTGTCGTAGACCGTGGCCTCGACCGTGACGGTGGTGGTCGCCTCGGTCGCCGAGACGACGCCGAGTGCGGTGACCGTGACCGGACCGGTCGCGAAGCCCTGCGGGACCGCGAACGTCGTCGTGATCTCACCGTCGGCATTCGAGGTGACCGTCACCGGCGCGAGACCGGGGAAGGTGACCGTGACGCTCTCGGTCGGAGCGAAGCCGCTCCCCGAGATCTCCGTCGAGGTCCCGCCGGGGACCGTCGCCGGGTCGGCTGTGATCGTCGGCGTGTAGACCACGTCGACCGTGAGGTTCGTCGTCGCAGGGGTGTCGGACGTCGCACCGAGCGCGGTCACGACGACCACACCCTCGGCGTAGTCGGCCGGCACAGGCAGCGACACCGAGATGGTGCCGGTCGCCGTCGCCGTGGTGGTCACCGGGTCGGCGCCGGGGATCGAGACCGTGACGCTCTCGTTCGGTGCGAAGCCGGTACCGGTGACGAGGGTGCTGGCACCCGCGACGACGGTGGTCGGGTCGGCGCTGATGGCCGTGACGTACGTCGTGGCCTCGACGGTGAGCGTCGCCGTGGCTGGGGTCGCCGAGACGGCCCCGGTGGCGGTGACGGTCACGGGTCCGAGCGGGAAGTCCGCCGGGAGGTCGACGCTCACGGAGATCTCACCGTTGCCGTTCGACGTGGTGGGGATCGGCGTCGCGATGCCCGGGACGGTGACGCTCACGGCCTCGTTCGGCGCGAAGCCGTCGCCGGTGACCGCAGTGCTGCCGCCAGGGGCGACCGTCGTCGGGTCGAGGGCGATCGTGGTCTCGTAAGCCTCGACGGTGACCGTCGCCGTCGCGTCCGTCGCGGAGACGGCGCCCGTTGCGGTGACGACCAGCGGTCCGGCCTCCGTGCCCGACGGGATCGGCAGGGCAGCGGTGAAGCCGCCGTCGCCGTCCGCCGTCACGACGACCGGTGTGCCACCGGGGATGGAGACCGAGACGGACTCGTTCGGCGCGAACCCGGTACCGGTGATCGTCGTCGAGGTGCCGGGGAGCAGCGTGTCGGGGTCGGCGGTGATCGCGGTCTCGTACGGAACCACGGTCACGTCGGCGTCGGCGGGCGTGTTCGACGTGTCACCGGTCGCGGTGATCGTCATCGGTCCGGCCGGCGTTCCGGCGGGGATCGTGATGGGCTGCGTGAAGTCGCCGTCGCCGTTCGTCGTCACCGTGACGGGGTCGCCGCCCGGGATCGTGATGGTGACGGTCTCGTTCGGCGCGAAGCCGGTGCCCGTGACGGTGGTGGTGCCACCCGGGTTGGCCGTCGTCGGATCCACCGTGATCGCCGTGTCGTACACGACCGCTTCGACGAGGACCGAGGTCTGCGCCGGCGTGAGCGACAGGGCGCCCGTGGCCGTGAACGTCACGGTCGCGGGGACGAAGTCCGCCGGGAAGGCGACCACCTGGCTGATCTCGCCGAGCCCGTTCGCCGTGGTCACGACGTCGTCGAAGCCGGGAGCCGAGATGGTCACCGACTCGTTCGCGACGTAGCCGGTGCCGGACAGGATCGTCGAGTCACCGGGGTTCAGCGTGGACGGCGTCGCGGTGAGGGTCGTGTCGAACGCCTCGACGGTGATCGTCGCAGTGGCGGGCGTGTTCGACACTGCTCCGACGGCCGTCACGATGACGGGACCGGCGGGGGTGCCGGGCAGGATCGGCAGGATGGCGGTGATGTCGCCGTCCGGGCCGGCCTCCACAATGACGGGCGTGCCGCCGGGGATGGAGACGGAGACGGACTCGCCGGGCAGGAAGCCCGTTCCGGTGACGGTGGTGCTGCCGCCGGGGAGCAGCGTGTCGGGGTCCGCGGTGATCGCCGTGTCGTAGACCGTCGCCTCGACCGTGACCGTGGTCGTCGCCTCGGTCGCGGAGACGACGCCGAGGGCCGTGACCGTGACCGGACCGACCGCGAAGTCCTGCGGGACGTCGATGGTGGTCGTGATCTCGCCCGCTGCGTTCGACGTGACGGTGATCGGCTCGAGGCCCGGGAAGGTGACTGTGACGCTCTCGCTCGGCGCGAAGCCGGAGCCTGAGATCTCGGTGCTGGTGCCGCCAGGGACCGTGGCCGGGTCGGCGGTGATCGTCGGGGTGTAGACGACGTCGACCGTGAGGTTCGTGGTGGCCGGGGTCTCGGAGACCTCACCGAGCGCGGTCACGACGACCGCGCCCTCCGCGTAGTCCGCCGGAACCGGGAGCGACACGGAGATGGTTCCGGTCGCCGACGCCTGCGTGGTGACCGCGGGCGCACCGGGGATGGAGACCGTGACGGTCTCGTCGGGCTCGAAGCCGGTACCGGTGACGAGCGTGCTCTCCCCCGCGACGACGGTCGTCGGGTCGACCGTGATGGCCGTGACGTAGGTGGTCGCCTCGACGGTGAGCGTCGCCGTGGCAGGGGTGGCCGAGACGGCGCCGGTGGCGGTGACGGTGACGTCGCCGAGCGGGAAGTCCGCGGGGAGCGTGACACTGACCGTGATCTCACCGTCGCCGTTCGCCGTGGTCGTCACGGGCGTGGCGAGGCCGGGGATGGTGATCGTGACGGTCTCCTGAGGGACGAAGCCCGAGCCGGTGACGACCGTGCTGCCGCCAGGGGCGACGGTCTGTGGGTCCAGCGCGATCGCGGTGTCGTACGCCTCGACGGTGATGACCGTCTCGGCCGGCGTGGCGGAGACCGCGCCGGTGGCGGTGACCGTGAGCTGGCCGGCGGGCGTGCCGGAGGGGATCGGCAGGACCGCCGTGAAGCCGCCATCGCCGTCAGCCGTCACGACGACGGGCGTGCCGTCCGGGTAGGAGACGGAGACCGACTCGTTCGCGGCGAAGCCGGTGCCGGTGATGGTGGTCGAGTTGCCGGGGAGGAGGGAGGCCGGGTCGGCGGTGATGGCCGTGTCGTACGGCAGCACCTCGAGGTCGGCGGTCGCCGGGGTTGCGGAGGTCTCGCCGGTCGCGGTGACGACGAGCGTGCCGGTCGGCGTGCCGGCAGGGACGGGCAGGTCGACGGTGAAGCCGCCGTCGCCGTCCGCCTCGACGGTCACCGGGGTGCCGCCCGGGTAGCCGACGGTGACCGTCTCGCCGGGCAGGTAACCCGTGCCGGTCACGGTCGTGGCGTTACCAGGGATGAGCGACGTCGGGTCGAGCGTGATGGCGGTGTCGTAGACCGTCGCGGTGACGGTGACGACGGTGGTCGCTTCGGTCGCGGACACGGCGCCGAGGGCGGTGACCGTGACGTCACCGACCGCGAAGTTCTGCGGGACCGCGACGGGGGTGCCGATCGCGCCGAGTGCCGTGGCGGTGACGGTGATCGGCTCGAGGCCGGGGAACGTCACGACGACGTCCTCGCCGGGCGCGAAGCCGGCGCCGTTGATGATCGTGGTCGTGCCACCCGCGACCGTGGCCGGGACGGCGACGATCGAGGTCTCGTAGACCACGGTGAGGTTGGTCGTGGCCGGGGTGTCGGACGTCTCGCCGAGCGCGGTCACGACGACCGGGCCTGCGGCGTAGTCCGCCGGGACGTCGAGCTCGACCGAGATCGTGCCGGTTCCAGTGGCCGTCGTGGTGACCGGGTCGACGCCGGGGATCGAGACGGCGACGGTCTCGCCCGAGGCGAAGCCGGTGCCGGTGATCGTCGTGGTCCCACCGGCGACGACACTGGCCGGGTCGGCGGTGATGGCGGTGACGTACTGCGTCGCCTCGACGGTGACCGTCGTGGTCGCGGGGCTGGCCGATGAGGCACCGGTCGCCGTGACCGTCACGGGGCCGAGCGGGAAGTCCGCCGGGAGCGTGAGGCTCGTGGAGATCGTGCCGGTACCCGTCGCGGTGGTGACGATCGGGTCGGTGAGGCCGGGGACGGTGATCGACACCGACTCGCCGGGCAGGAACCCGGTGCCGGTGATCGTGGTGCTGCCGCCCGGAGCGATCGTCGCCGGGTCGGCGGTGATGGCGGTCACGAAGGGCGCGACGACGAGGTCGGTGGTGGCCGGGGTGGCGGAGGTCGCACCGGTGGCGGTGAACGTCAGGGTCGCCGGGGTGAAACCGGCGGGGATCGCGACGCTCTGGCTGATCACACCGGCGGCGTCCGACGTCGTGGTGACCGGGTCGAGGCCAGGCGCGGTGATGGTGACCTGCTCGTTCGCCGCGAAGCCGGTGCCGTCGATCACGGTGGCCTGGCCGGGGTTGACCGTCGCGGGCGTGGCGGTGATGGCCGTGTCGTAGACGACGAGCGTGCCGCGCACCGAGGACGACGCGAGGTTGACCGTCGCGAGCGAGATCGCCGGGACGAGGGAGATCTGCACGGCTCGGACGGTCGCCGATCCCGCCCCGAGGTCGCCGGTGGCCGGTTGCACGTTGGCGGTCACGTCGGCGACGAGTCGCACGATGTTCAGGATGGGGCCGACGACGTTCGCCGCCAGGCCGCCGGTGATCCCGTTGAGACCGGTGTTGAGCGTGTTCAGACCGGTGAACGCGGTTCCGACGACGCCCTTGACGAGGTTGAGGACGAGGTTGACCACGCCGTCCAGCGTGAGTCCGAGGGTCGCGAGGATCGGGTTCAGCACGTTCGGGAGGAGCCCGGCCGAGGTGAAGGCGGCAGTGCCGTTCTGGACGGCGCCGAGCGTCGAGTCGAGCGACAGGGAGATGACCGGGACCTGCGTGACGACGACGTTCGTCGTGACGTTGCCGGTGACCTGGATACGCGTATTGTTCACGGCCGCCTGCAGGCCGGCGGACACGGCCGTCACCTGAGTGGTGACCGCAGACGTGATCGCGGCGGCGATGGCGGCACCGATCGGGCCGGACAGCAGCGAGGTGTTCGGCGGCAGGTCGTTGAGGTCGGGCAGCGTCGGGTCGTTCGCGAGCAGGGTCGCGAGGTCGACGGTCACGGCGCCCGTGAGGAGGTTGACGGAGACCCCCGTCGCCGCCGACTGCGACGCCTGGGTGGTGAGGATCGTGTTGACCACGGTCGACAGGTTCGGCGGGGTGACCGTCCCCGTCGCAGCCACTCGGAGCACGCCGATGAGGTTCGCGTTCAGCGCCGTGTTGAGCGCCGACGTCAGCCCGTTGAGCGTGGTCTGCAGCGGCGGGAGGAGGCCCGTCACCTGCGTCCCGACGTTCTGCACGAGCGGGCTCTGGAGCGTGAGCGTCGCACCGGAGATCTGGTAGTCGGGAACAGCCGTGGCGCCGCCCGTCTGCGAGATCGTGGAGGCGAGGGCGCCGAGGCTGAGGGAGAGGTCGCTGAGGATCCCGCCGGTGGGCGTCCCGACCCGGCCGAGCAGACCGGTCAGGTCGAGTTCGGCGTCCGCCGGCGGAGCATCGGGTCCACCGATCGAGACGCCACCCTGGTCGGTGACCGCGCCTGAGCCGGCGATCGCGTCGCCGTTGTCAGCGGCGGACCCGTACTGAGCGACGGCACCGAGCTCGATGACGCCATTGGCACCGAACAGTTGGAGCGAGCTGCCGAGGTCGACGCCGAGGGTGTTGAGCACCTCGGCCGACAGCGGGTTCGCGGCGACGGGGTGGACACCACTCGGGTTCTCGGCGCGGGCACCGGCGACCGCGGCGAGGGCGTCGAGGTTGATCCCGGCCGCCTGTCCACCGAGGAACCGGCCGAAGCCGTCGGAGACATCGGTCGGGGCCGCTGTGGCCGCCGTCGTCGATCCCATGGCGATGACCGTGCCGACCACGGCCATGGCCGCGACCTTCCACGCACGGCCTCGGCCGAGGATGCTTCGCTGCTGTTCCCCCACGGTGGAACCCTTTCTTCGGTGCACGGGCGAACCCGCGACTGGCGTCGATCCCGGCCAATCTATGGGCGGGCTTCCCTGTCCCCCAGAGGAGGGACCCCAACCTCCGTAGTGCCGGATGGAAAACCGGTACTGGCCTCCGCAGTGCGAGGCGGGGCCGCGGGACGCCGGGTTTCGATTGGTCCCGGGGGCCTCCGACGCGTCATCAGTGGCGGGGCTCCAGTGCAGTCGGTTCCATACGTGTCATGTCATCGATGACGGTTGAGAGATAACCCGCACTGGCCGGGGGTTTACCCCCGACTGGGGTGCGTAGTTTCTACTGAGAACGCTCTCTTAGGGCTGCGGGAGCACTCAGGGATTACGGATAATGGGGCATCCGACGGAGTATTCGCAGCGTCCCTAGTGATGCGGATCCCGTCGTCCTGACGGAGCTTGAGGGGGCTGCGATATGGAAGAACCGGTTGCGACGGTAGTGGAGCGAAAGCCACATCCGAGGTCGGCCGAGCAGGTCATCCCATGAACCCGGGTGCGCATCGGTTCAGCGGCGGCGCGCGGTCCGCCGCATCGCCCACCCGTCGCTCCGGCGAGTTCCGCCAGTCAGCCACCCGCGCTCCCGCCCAACCGAGCGGTCGATCGGCGGCGATCACCCGGATGACGGCACTCATCGCGAACCGGACCAGCACGCTCCTCGTCGGACCACACGGCTACGGCAAGACCTTCACCGCGGATGCGATCGGGCGGCGGATGCACGAGGACGGACACCCGGTCGTCCACGTGTCGGGTGCGTCACGGGACGCCTCGCACACGCTGAGCGACTGGCGTAGGGCGCCGAGCGGCGCCGTCTTCATCGTCGACGACGGCGCGAACCTCCACCCGGCGAGCCTCGCCGACATCATCGAACTCTCGCGGTCGCGTGAGCAGGTCGCCCTGGTGACGCTGGAGCAGGAGCTCGCCGGGTTGCAGGGCCGCGGCGACGAGTCCGCCGATCGGCTCCTCGCCGTCTGGCGGAGCGGATCGCTCACCCGGATCGACCTCCCGGCGCTCGACGGGTTCGAAGCCTCGGCGATGGTGGACGAGGCCGCCGACGACGCGGTCCTCGACGACATGGCCAAAGCCGTCATCGTGCGGCTGAGCAACGGCTCTCCGCGACTCGTGCACGAGCTCACGAAGGACGCCCTCGAGACGGGCGGGGAGTTCTACCTGCCGCGCAGCATCCTCTCGCTCGGGGTCGCAGGGGTCTCACCGCGCGTCCACGACCTCACGGAACCCCAGCTCTCGCGGCTCGAGGACGAGGGTCGCTACGCGCTGGTCATGCTGGCGAAGCTCGGCCCGGTCCCCTACTCGCGCGCGATCCGCCTGCTCGGCGAGCACCAGTTGCACGCGCTCCTCCGGCTCGGACTCGCGCGGAACGACGGCTCGAACCAGGACCGCATCGTCGCCGACGAACTGCACGCGTGGTCGGCACTCGCGGAGTGGCGCCACAGCGGACGACTGCACCGCCACGACCGCGTCCAACGGACGCTCATCTCGGACCTCCGTGGCGGTGCCCGTCTCACCCCGAACGAGTCCTTCATCCTCGGCCGGTACTGGCTGACGGCCCCGCACACCGAGCTCGACGAGGGGTTCGAGTCGCTCACGATGGCCCGCACCTTCCTCGAGGCGGCGCACGTCGCGAACGTCTCCGGCCTCGCTGAGGACGGTCGTCTGCTCGCGGAACGCGCGTACACCTGGCGCCCGTCCGTGGCAGCGGCACTGCAATGGTCGCGGTCGCTCGCCATGCTGGGCGACGGTGAAGGGGCTCAGCGGGTCCTCGAGGTCGATCCCGCGGCCGACTCCGACGAGGACATGCAGGCGGAGGTCTTGAGTTGGCGGGCGACCCTCGATCGCTGGTCCGAACGCACCTGTGCGCAGGAGCTGACGGAGCAGGAGGAGCACAGCCGCGTGCTGTCCCAGCGCATCCTGATGGTCGAGACCTGGCGAGACCAGGATCGGCAGGAGCCGTCCGAGAGCGATGCCGTCTTCTGGAAGGTCTTGCGCGACGTCGACGCCGCGCAGTCCTCGCGACTCTATGCCGCCGCTGCGCTCGTGACCCGGCTCGGCCTCCGGCTGCCACCGTCCGAGCTGCGGGAGCTGCTCCAGCTGGGTGACGCCGTCTACCGGTCGGTGCCCTACAGCGCAGCGCGGCCGTTGTCACACGCCCTGCGCGACGCGAGCGCCATGTACGTCCTGTCGGCCGGCACCATCCGCCTGCTCACCGGACTCTCCTGGGCCGGCTTCGCGCGCTACATCGACGAGTTCGTCGCTCGCGCCGAGCGCGGGACCGGGCGCCTGGCGACGACGGACCAGTGCATCGTCGGGATCCTCGGAGCCCAGTTGGCGTTCTTCGACGGCCGCCCGGACCGCACCGTGGCCGACCTCCGGGTCGTCGAGCGGCTCCTCGACTCGACCGTTCCGCCCGAGGTGCACACGCAGACCGCGCTGCTCCTCGTCGGCGCTCTCGCCCAGACGGGCGAGCTCGAGGAGGCGACGGAACGGCGAGCCGCCGAGGACGAACGCCTCATCGCCACCTCCACGGTCCTCTCCTATCTGGCGGACATCGCCGACTTCGGTCTGCTGATGGCAGGCGGTCGCATCATGGAGGCCCGGGATCATCTGCGTCGGCTCGCGCAGGACATTCGGAAGCCACTGACCGAGCGGGTCTACTCCGCGAGCCTGGCCGCCGCCGCCGGTGCGGACCTGTCCGAGACCCTGTCCTGGGTCGTAGACGCCCGAACGCAGGAGCTCACGCCACTGCAGGCGTCGCTCATGCTGCTCCTCGAGGCCGGCGCCGCCGGCGACGCGAGCCGCGTCGAAGAGGCCGCCTGTTCGCTCGAGGAGGTCGGAGCGCGGCACCGGGCGATCGGGGCCCATCTGCTCGCAGAACGACTCCACGCGGCCCAGGGGCGACTGCAGCACGCCCGCCGTTGCGCGGAGCGGGCCGCAGAACTCGTGGGTCCCACGCCAGGCGCCGCTGCGGATACGGAGGCCCGATGGACCTCGGTCGTGTCTCCGTCGCCCGTGTTCGCCACCTACCGGGCGGAGACGACCGATGAGACGGTGCCGGTCGAGCGCACCGTCCCCGTGGAGCCGCACTCGACACACGCTCCGCTGGCCTACCTCTCCCGCGGGCAGACGGACACCGGCCAGGAGACCGCCGGGGCCGACCTGAGCGCGCTCACCCGGCGGGAGCTGGAGGTGGCCCTGCTCATCGCGCAAGGACTGAGCAATCAGGAGATCGCGACGCGGCTCTTCCTCAGCGTCCGCACCGTCGAGTCGCACGTGCTCCAAGCACGGACGAAGCTGGGCGCGGGGAGACGGCGCGACCTCGGCCGCCTGGTCGCGCAGTCCTCGCAGCGTCAGGCCTGATCCCCTGAGCGGGCGACGCAGCGCGGTTCAGCAGTTTTCTCGGTAGCGTCCGGCGATCCCAGTACCCCACTACTGGTTACAACCGTCAGCCTGCTGCCTATCGTCCTGAGGGTGTCGTGAGACGCGCGGAGGTCGTCTCCGCACGCCCGACACCTGTGGTGACGCGAGCCGTCACCGGCGGACTCCAGGGGGCTTCCATGACCATCGACACCAGCACCGAGGCCTCAGCGGCCACCGGCACCGACGCGCCCGTCCGCGGCCAGCGCAGCAAGCGGGCGAAGGCGATCCTCGCCGGCGGCCTGGTGCTCGGCGTCGGTGCGGCCATCACGCTCGCTGCCTGGAACGACTCCGAGTTCGCGACCGGGATCTTCGCCGGTGGTGGGTTCGGCATCGAGGGCAGCACGGACGGCACCGCGTTCACCGAGCACCCGACCGAGGCTGCGGCCGCCCCGCTCACCTTCGCGGTGGAGGCGGACAACCTGGCGCCCGAGGAGCCTGTCTACGCCGGCTTCGCCGTCCAGCTGACCGCCGCGTCGACGTACGCCGGCACGGTCGACATCACCGCCACGAGCGGAGCCGCCATCGCCTCCTCGCTCAGCTACTCCGTCGTGGAGACCACCACCTTCGGCTGCGACGCCGCGAGCTTCGCCGCCGGCGACCCGCTCGTGACGGATGCCGCCACGACGTCGAGCACGGCCGCGGACATCTTCACGCTGGCTGCCGCGACCACGCCGGTCTTCCTGTGCTTCGAGGTCACCCCGGCAGCGAGCCTCCCGCAGGCGTCGCCGAGCGGCACCGTGGTCTGGCAGTTCGCGGCCGAGTCCACCACCCCGCTGCCGTAGTCCGCGGCGGGACGGCGATCATGGGACGACACACCCCGGCGGCGGGGAGACACCACCGCACCGATCGACGACGGGGCGCGTCGCGATACACGAAGGCCAGAGCGGCCCTCGCGGCAGCGCTCGTGCTGGGCGTCGGCACCTCGCTCACCCTCGCGGCCTGGAGCGACGACGAGTTCGGCACGGCGACCTTCGCGGCGAGCACCTTCGCCGTGGAGTCGCAGACCTCGTCGTCGACCTGGGCGGCCCACGAGGCGGCGAACCCGGCCACGTTGGTCTTCAACGCCACCGCCATGTCGCCAGGGCTCTCGCAGTTCGCGTACATCGACATCCGCACGACCGCCGCTACCAACATCGGCGGGACGGCGGCGCTGTCCGCGGTCTCGGCGGCGACGGGCACCCTCCTGCCGCAGCTCGAGTACCGCGTGGTCACGACGGCGGCGGGCACAGCGTGCAACGCCGCCGCGTTCACCTCGGCGACCGTCCCGGCGTACACCGCGTCGCTCTCGACGGGCACGGCTCCGCCGACCGCGACCGGAGCGCTCACCGCGGCGGGCAACTCCACCGTGCGCTTCTGCTTCGACGTGCGGGTGAAGGCCGGCACCGCCTCCAGCTTCCAGGGCGGCACGGCGGCGGCGACCTGGGTGTTCACCAGCACCTCCAGTTCCTGATCGGAGCACCGTGACCCGACCCTCCACGGAAGCGATCGACGCCACCGAGCGGCAGCACCCCCGCCGCTCGGTGGCGTCGATCGTCGGCAGCACCCTGTTGAACCTCGCGGCCGTCGGCGGGGTGGTCTGCATCGTGCTCGTCATCCTCGCGACCTGCTTCAACATCACCCTCATCATGTTCAAGACCGGTTCCATGAGCCCGACGATCCCCACCGGCTCACTCGCGCTCGTCCGCGAGATCCCCGCGTCCGACATCGCGGTCGGCGATGTGGTGACGGTGGATCGCGCTGGTCAGCTGCCGGTCACCCACCGCGTCACCTCGGTGACCGGCGGTGTCGACACCGCAGGCCCACAGCGGACGATCACCATGCAGGGAGACGCGAACCTGTCGGAGGACCCCGAGCCATACACCGTCTCGACGGTCCGCATCGTGCTCGCCTCGGTGCCCGGGCTCGCGTACCTCGTCGTGTGGCTGTCCAACCCGTGGGTCCTGGCCGGATTGACGCTCAGCTGTTCGGCCCTCGTCATGTGGGCGTTCTGGCCGCGCTCCGACCGTAAGCGCCCGCCAGGTGGCTCGGGAGGGACCGACGGAAACGGTCGTACTGCTTCCCGACACCGATCCTCCACGGTCGGCGACGACGGAACCGGTCCACGACCGGCCCGCCACGCCGCGCTCCGCTGCCCACCGGTCGCCCTCCTCCTCGGAGCCGGCCTCGCGATCGGCGGCGCCGCTCCCGCGCACGCCGAGCCGATGGTCGACGTCATCGCCGGTGAGGCGGTCGTCCTCACCTCGATCGGCGACCCGTCGGCCATGCGGTCCCTCACCCCCGGTCGGTCGACGCCCTGGCAGGTGGGCATCAGCACCAAGCCCGAAGCCACACCGGGCTCCATCGACGTGTCCATGGTCGGCTCCGGCTCATCGGAACTCGGGCTCGTCATGGTGGTCGACGCCTGCTCCGTCCGCTGGACCGCGGCCGGCTGCCTCGGCACCGTCACCCACCTGTTCGACGAGATGGCGGTGCCCGTCGACGGCGTGGAGCGTGCGGTCCTCTCGATGCGCAGCTCGGAGGCGTGGTGGCTGAAGTTCGACGTCCGGATGCCGTCCGGTGCAGCGGTGGCGAACGCATCGGTCGCCCTCACGGTCACAGCGGAGGGCATCGGTGACGACGTCTCGGTCTCGCCCGGCCCGATCACCACACTCCCCCGGACCGGCGCGAGCGTCGAGTTCGCCGTCTGGGCGGCTGCGGGCGCGATCCTGATCGGTCTCGTCGGCGCGTGGTTCGGCGCGCTGCGTCAGCATTCGCGCTCGGCGAGGGGTACGACGATCCTGCGGGCCAATGATGCGACAGCGGGGTGAGGACGGCGGCCGTGTCCTCCCGTGGCACCGCCGGACCGCCGCGACGGTCATCGCCGTCGCGGTGGGACTCCTCCTCGCGCACCCCGCGCCGGCACCGGTCGACGCGGCCTGGGCCGATCCCGAATTCGGGACGGGCAGCTTCACCGCGGCCACCGTGCCGACGCCGACGTTCTCGAGTTGCACCTTCAATCCGAACGCCGTCGGACTGCTCTCTTCGTACACCGTCGTGCACACGATCCCGGCGGGATACACGATCAACTACGCCTACTCGGCGAACGCCTCGTTCACGCCGAACACGGTCATCACGCCGACGTCGACGAGTGGCACCACGACGGTCACCTCGACGTTCAGCCTCGGACTGCTCGGAGGTCTCCTCGGCTCCAACGTCTACATCGGAGCCCGGCTCACCATGCCGTCCACGAGCTGGTCCTCGCCGTACCGGGTCGTCAGCGGCACCTCGAACGCGCTCGGAACGAACGGCGCCTGCGCGGTCGTCCCGTAGCGAGCCCGCCGCGTCACCCGGCCGAGGACTCCCGCACGACGAGCTCGAAGCCTGCGCGCACTCGCCGCCCCGGACCGACGTGTCCGGCCACGCGTTCGACCAGCATCGCGACCGCCTCGCGGGCGATGGCCTCCTTGTCGGGCGCGACCGTCGTCAGTGACCGCATCGCGTACCGGCCGTCCTCGATGTCGTCGAAGCCGACCACCGCCAGGTCGCGCGGGATGTCGACACCGCGATCCCACGCGGCACGCATCGCGCCCAGCGCCATGAGGTCGTTGAAGCAGAACACCCCGTCAGGAGGATCGCCGGCGTCGAGCATTCCACCCATGACCGCTGCACCACTCGCGCGATCGTATTCCCCTTCGGCCATATACCGGTTCGGGTCGAGTCCTGCCTCCTGCATCGCGCGGGTGAACCCGTCCACGCGCTGCTTCGCGGTGCCCGTGGAGTGGGCCTGCCGACCGATGGCGCCGATGCGGGTGCATCCCCGTTCGATCAGGTGCCGGGTCGCCACGTAAGCCGCCTCGGTACCGTCGATGGCGACGTGGTCCGCGCTCGCGCCGTAGTCGCGCTCGCCGAGCAGGACGATCGGCTGGGTCGCGGCGGCTGCTTCGACGTCGGCGGCCGTGAGGTTGAGCGCGTTGAGCAGCACGCCGTCGAACGTCGAGGACACCGCTCCCCCGGTGAGCACGGCGCGCTCGCGTTCCGGGTCGCCGTTCGTCTGGTCGACGACGAGGGTGAGCGAGCGTTTCGTGAGTTCGGGGATGAGGCAGCGGGCGAGGTCGGAGAAGTACGGAACGTCGAGCTCGGGGACGACGAGCGCGATGAGTCCGCTGCGGTTGTTGCGGAGTCCTCTCGCGTGCGGATTGGGCCGATAGCCGAGCTCGTCGATGACCGCCTGCACGCGTTTGCGGGTCTCGGCACCGACCCGCCCTGGCAGGTTCACGACGTCCGACACCGTGCGCTGGGAGACGCCGGCCGCCTGCGCGACATCCCGTGCGGTCACTGCCATCCGTGCCTCCCCGTCGGTCGCGCGCGCTCCACCGTGCGTCGGTCCTGACGCAAGCGTACCGACTCCACGCCCGTCGGATACCGGCGGCAACCGATTTCCAAGTCCGTCTTGTGCTACGTAGCACAAGCGATTAGCGTGTCTCCCTGTCAGCACGGTCGCAGCGAGTCGAAGGAGATGCGCAGCATGTTCGAGAGCCCACCACCCATCATCCGAGCCGCCACATGAGCGCGCTCAACGAGCTGCGAGCGCTGCGGACGCCGAAGGGGGCGGTGAAGCATCGCGACGCCTCCGAGTTGCGCGACAACCGCGCGGCACTCCTCTTCCTCGGCCCCTGGATCATCGGTTTCCTCGTCATCACGCTCGGGCCCGTGCTCGTCTCGCTCTACCTGTCGTTCACCGACTACAACCTCCTCCAGAACCCGAACTTCACCGGGCTGGAGAACGCGCAGCGGATGGTGGAGGACCCCCGCCTGCACCAGTCCCTCGGGGTGACCATCACCTACGTCCTGGTCTCGGTGCCATTGCAGCTCATGGTCGCCCTCGCGATCGCGGTCCTCCTGGATCGCGGCCTGCGCGGGCTCTCGTTCTACCGGTCGGTGCTGTACCTACCGTCGCTCCTCGGCGGCAGCGTCGCGATCGCCGTCCTGTGGCGCCTCGTCTTCGGTTCGAGCGGCCTCGTCAACGCGCTGCTCGCCGTCTTCGGCATTCAGGGGCCCGGTTGGATCTCGGAACCCGACACCGCGCTGTCGACGCTGATCATCCTGCACGTATGGACGTTCGGCGCGCCGATGGTGATCTTCCTCGCGGGCCTCCGGCAGATCCCGCGGCAGTACTACGAGGCGGCGTCGACGGACGGTGCCGGCCGGTGGACCCAGTTCCGGTCGATCACCCTCCCGCTGCTCAGCCCGATCATCTTCTTCAACCTCGTGCTCGGCATCATCGGCGCGTTCCAGTCGTTCACGCAGGCCTACGTGGTGTCGAACGGATCGGGCGGGCCGTCCGACTCGACGCTGTTCATCACGCTGTACCTGTACCAGAAGGGCTTCGGCAGCTTCCAGATGGGGTACGCGTCGGCGATCGCGTGGCTCCTGCTCATCATCATCGCCGCCGCCACGGCCATCAACTTCTGGGCCTCGAAGTATTGGGTGTTCTACGATGACTGATCTCAAGACCCGCCCCTCGTCCGAGGACGGCCTCTCGCCCGATGCGGCCGCCCGTCGCGAGCGGGGCGACGCACAACGCGCCAAGCTCCTGCGCCGACAGCGGATCTCGAGCATCGGCAAGCACGCGCTGCTGATCCTGCTCGGGCTGCTGATGCTCTACCCCGTGCTGTGGATGGTGGTGTCCTCACTCCGTCCGAACGGGTACATCTTCGACAACCCGGGCCTCGTGCTCGACACCTTCGAGGCGTCGAACTACACGAACGGCTGGAACGCTCTGGCGCAGCCGTTCGGCAGCTACCTGGCGAACTCGGCGATCGTGGTCGTCGGGTCGATCATCGGCAACCTGCTCACCTGCTCACTCGCCGCGTACGGCTTCGCCCGGCTGCGGTTCCGGTTCAAGCGCTTCGCCTTCGCGGCCATGCTGCTCACGATGATGCTGCCGATCCACGTGCTGATCATCCCGCAGTACGTCATCTTCGCCCAGCTCGACTGGATCAACACCTACCTGCCGCTCATCGTGCCGAAGTTCCTCGCGACGGACGCGTTCTTCATCTTCCTCATGGTGCAGTTCATCCGCGGCATCCCCCGCGAGCTCGACGAGGCGGCGCGCATCGACGGCGCCGGACACCTGCGGATCTTCGTGCAGATCATGCTCCCGCTCATGACCCCGGCCCTTGCGACGACGGCGATCTTCACGTTCATCTGGACGTGGAACGACTTCTTCGGCCAGCTGATCTTCGTGACCGACCCCGACAAGTACACCTCGTCGGTCGCCCTCCGCTCGTTCGTCGACACCCAGTCGCAATCGGACTACGGCGCCCTCTTCGCCATGAGCGTCGTCACCCTGTTGCCGGTGTTCCTCGCCTTCCTGTTCGGTCAGCGCTTCCTCCTCCGAGGCATCGCGACCACCGGAGGCAAGTAGCCCGGAGCCGCACTTGGTCCCTGAGCCTGTCGAAGGGCCCGGTCCCCGAGCCGCACTCGGTCCCTGAACCGCACTCGCTCCTCGAGCCACAACCCGGTCCCTGAGCCACAACCCGGTCCCTGAGCTTGTCGAAGGGCCATCCTCATCCCGTTCCATCCCTCCCGAAGGAGAACCATGCGACGCCACCCCCGCTCCCGCTCCCGCATCCTCGGCTTCACGGCCGCCACTGCCGTCTCCGCACTCGCCCTCACCGGCTGTGCCGTGGGCGGAGGGAACGGCGACGCGGCCCTCAGCGACGAGGACGTCACCATCTCGTTCGCGTGGTGGGGAGCGGGTGCGCGCGATGAGCGCACGCGCGCTGCGATCGACCTCTTCGAGGAGCAGTACCCGAACATCACGGTGAAGCCCCAGTCCACCGAGTGGGGTGGATACTGGGACAAGCTCGCCACGACCGCTGCCGGCGGCAACGCACCGGACGTGATGCAGTTCGATCAGACGCACCTCTCCTCCTACGCGCAGCGCGGAGCACTCGCCGACGTCGACGGGTACGCCGACGTCCTCGACACCTCGGAGTTCCCGGAGCCGCTCCTCGATCAGGGCAGGGTCGACGGCAAGCTGCACGGCGTCCCGGCCGGCGTGGGGTCGACGGGCGTCCTCGTGAACACGAGCGTCCTCGCGCAGTACGGCGTCGACCTCCCCGATCCCACGACGTGGACCTGGGACGAGCTGACGGCGACGGCACTCGCCGTGACGGAGGCATCCGGTGGCGCAGTGCACGGCATCACCCCCTTCGGCGGGGACATGCCGACGCTCACCCTGTGGGCCAGGCAGCACGGCAACGACGTCTACGACACCGAGGGCGAGCTCATCCTGGAGGAGTCGGTCCTCACCGACTACTGGGACTACGCGCTCGCGCAGATCGACAGTGGCGCCGCACCGACGGCATCGCAACTGGCTGAGCAGGCCGGTTCCGCGCTCGACCTGTCCGACATCGCGACGGGGAAGACCGCGTTCACCTTCGCACCGTCCGCGCTCGTCACCGCCTACCAGGCCGCCGCACCCGACAGCGCCTTCGACCTCGTCCCCATCCCGGCGGATGCGGACGCGACGGACGGCTACATGTACGTCCGCCCGTCCATGTACTGGACGGTCTCGTCGCAGTCCGAGCACCCTGCTGAGGCGGCGCTGCTCATCGACTTCCTGACGTCGGAGCCGGCCGTCGCCAAGCTGTTCGGCACGGAGCGCGGCATGCCGGCCACGCCCACCTTCCAGGAGGCGGTCGCGCCGGACCTCACGCCCGGCGATCAGATCGTCGCCGACGCGATCGAGTCCGCGACCGCACTGTCGGGCGACGCACCCGGCATCACGCCGGTCGGCGCCGAGGACGCGGAGTCCATGCTCGCCCGCTACAACCAGGACGTCCAGTTCGGCAGGAAGACCACGGCCGAGGCCGCGAAGGCCTACATCGACGAACTCCGCACGGCGATCACCGCCGCTTCCTGAGCCCCTCTCACCCCATCAACCCCATGCAAAGGAGCATCATGCAACGCCAACCACGATCCCGGTCCCGCCTCCTCGGCTTCGCAGCCGCAACCGCCATCTCGGCGCTCGCCCTCAGCGGCTGCGCCGTCGGCGGTGGGAACGGCGATGCCGCGCTGAGCGACGAGGACGTCACCATCACCTTCAACTGGTGGGGCGCCACGGCCCGCGACGAGCGCACCCGCGCGGCCATCGACCTCTTCGAGAAGAAGTACCCCAACATCACCGTGAAGGGCCAGTCCACCGAGTGGGGCGGCTATTGGGACAAGCTCGCCACGACGGTCGCCGGCGGAGACGCCCCCGACGTCATGCAGTTCGACCAGCTCTACCTCGCCTCGTACGCCCAGCGCGGGGCACTCGCCGACCTCGGTGCACTCGACGAGTTCCTCGACACCTCCGACCTCAGCGCCGAGGTGCTCGATCAGGGCAAGGTGAAGGACGAGCTGTACGGCGTGCCGATCGGCGTCGGCACCGTCGGCCTCATGGTCAACCGGTCCATCTTCGAGCAGTACGGGATCCAGCTGCCCGACGCGACGACCTGGACGTGGGACGAGCTCAACGAGGTCGCCCTGCAGGTGACCGAGGCCTCGGGCGGTGCCGTCCACGGCATGTCCCCGTTCGGCGGCGACATGCCGACCCTCACGCTCTGGGCCCGGCAGCACGGCAACGACATCTACGACAAGGAGGGCAAGGTCATCCTGAAGCCCGAGGTCGTGGAGAGCTACTGGCAGTACGCGCTCGACCAGATCGAGAGCGGCGCGGCCCCGAGCGCTTCGCAGCTGGCCGAGGGCAACGGTGTGGCGATCGACCTCATGGACATGAGTACGGGCAAGGTCGCGATGACCTTCCAGCCGTCGTCGGTGCTCACCGCCTTCCAGGCCGCTGCACCCGACCACCAGCTCGACCTGCTGCCGTTCCCGGCGAGCGAGGATTCGTCCGAAGGGTTCCAGTACCTGAAGCCGTCGATGTACTGGTCGGTCTCGTCGAAGTCGGAGCACCCCGCTGAGGCGGCGTTGCTGGTGGACTTCCTCACGACGGACACCGAGGTCGCGAAGCTGTTCGGCACCGAGCGCGGCATGCCCGCGAACCCGGACTTCCAGAAGGCGATCGACCCCGACCTGACGCCGACGGACCGCATCGTGGCCGACGTGGTCGACGCCGCGCGCGAGGAGTCGGGCACCCCGCCGGCGATCACGCCCGTCGGTGGTGGCGACAGTGAGAAGATCCTCGGCCGCTACAACCAGGACGTCCAGTTCGGCAAGACGACGCCCAAGGAGGCAGCCGAGGCCTTCGTCGCCGAGCTGACGAAGGCCGTCGACGACGCCCGGTAGCAACTCCCCCGCCCTTCGACAGGCTCAGCCCCTCGGCCCCTGAGCTCACCCCCGGTCCCTGAGCCCCACCCCCGGTCCCTGAGCCTGTCGAAGGGCCCCGACGACATCTCCACCCATCACGACGCATCGGAACGACACCCATGACGCACCCTCTCCTCTTCCCCGCCCCGCTGCCGAGCGGCCGCGCCGACTCCACACCGCAGCCGCGCCCGGAGTACCCCCGGCCGCAGCTCGTCCGTGACGGCTGGGTCAACCTCAACGGCCTGTGGGAGTTCGAGATCGACGCCGGCGACAGCGGGCTCGAGCGCGGGCTCCTCGGCCGCGAACTGACCGACCGCATCCTCGTCCCGTTCGCGCCGGAGTCGGCCGCATCGGGCGTCGAGCACACGGATTTCATGGAGGCCGTCTGGTACCGCACGCGGTTCACGGTGCCCTCGGCGTGGCAGGGGAAGCACGGCGTGCTGCATTTCGGGGCCGTCGACCACGACACGACCGTGTGGGTGGACGGGGTCGAGGCGATGCGGCATCGGGGTGGCTTCACGCCGATCCGGGTGCCGCTCGGCGCGGTCGAGCCGGGCCAGGAAATCGAGATCGTGGTGCGCGCCCGCGACACTCGCCACGAGCCGAAGGCCGGTGGGAAGCAGGCGACCTGGTACGGCAACACCGATTGCTACTACACCCGCACGACGGGGATCTGGCAGACGGTGTGGGTGGAGGCCGTCGACGAGCTGCACCTGCGTCGGTTCACCGTGGTCCCCGATGCGGACGCCGGGCGGTTCGCCTGCACGCTCGTCCCCAGCCGCAACGCCGCGGGGGCGACTGCGACGGTGACCCTGTCCGCCGATGGTGTCGTCGTCGCGAGCGAGACCGCTCAGCTCGGCTCGACGATGGCACCGTCGGTGCGGCTCGAGGTCCCGGCGGACCAGCAGCGGCTCTGGAGTCCCGCCGACCCGTTCCTCTATACCCTCGACATCGAGATCCGCGATGGTGCAGGCGACGTCACCGACCGCGTCTCGAGCTACGCGGGGCTGCGCAGTGTCGCGATCGACGGCACCGCGGTGCTGATCAACGGCGAGCACGTCTTCCAGCGGCTCGTGCTCGACCAGGGGTACTGGCCGTCCTCGCTCATGACCGCGCCGGACGATGACGCGCTCGTGGCCGACATCGTTCTCGGGATGGACGCCGGGTTCAACGGTGCGCGGCTCCACCAGAAGGTGTTCGAGGAGCGGTACCTCTATCACGCGGACCGGCTCGGGTATCTGGTGTGGGGCGAGTTCGGCGATTGGGGTGTGTCCGGCGCGGGCACGGTCGGTCACAACCAGGGCCCGACGGCGTCGTTCATCACGCAGTGGGTCGAAGCGTTGGAGCGCGACGTCAACCATCCGTCGATCATCGGCTGGTGCCCGCTGAATGAGACGCATCAGACGCTGCACGACCGGGTGACCGTCCTCGACGACGTCACGCGGGGCATGTTCCTCGCGACGAAGCTCGTCGACCCGAGTCGGCCGGTGATCGACGCCTCGGGCTACGCGCACCGGGTGCGGGAGACCGACGTGTGGGACGCGCACTCGTACGAGCAGGACCCGGCGGCGTTCGCCGTCGAGCAGGGCGGGATCGCGGACGGTGAGCCGTTCACGAACCTCGAGGACGGACGCACCATCTCCTTGCCGTACGAGGGGCAGCCGTTCTTCGTGTCGGAGTTCGGCGGCATCTGGTGGAACGCGGAGCTCGCGGCAGCGGACACCGGTGGTGACTCCTGGGGCTATGGCGCGCGGGTGGCGTCGGTCGAGGAGTTCCACGAGCGCTTCGCGGGGCTCGTCCGGGTGCTGACCGACGACGAGAACATGTTCGGCTACTGCTACACGCAGCTCACCGACACGTTCCAGGAGCAGAACGGCATCTACGACTTCGATCGCCAGCCGAAGTTCGACCTCGCCCGCGTGCGAGCGGTGCTCGCGGCCGACGCCGCCTACGAGCGCCGGGTCCGCCCCGCCACCTCCTGACCCCTCGGTCCCTGAGCTCCCACCCGGTCCCTGAGCCTGTCGAAGGGCCCATATCCCCAACCAGCCGACCCCCGCCGGTCCCTGAGCCTGTCGAAGGGCCCACGGGCTCCCCGCTTCGCCCAGGGACCGGCGCCCGGGTCAGCTCCCGCTGCGTGCCAGCGTCAGCAGGACCGTGAAGGTGTTGAACCACACGTGCGTCCAGATGCCCGGTCCGAGGCGACGGGTCGTCGCGGCGTAGACACCGTTCACCGTGCCGAGCACGAGGATGGTGAGCCCGAGCGTGACCATGGTGACCGTGCTGCCCCATCCCTCATAGAGGTGGACGATCGCGAAGATCAGTGCGCTCGCTCCCACCGAGACGACCCCCGCCCTGCGACGTCGGGCGGTCGTGGGCGTCGCCGCACCTCGGCGCACGCCGTTCGTCGTCCGCCCGCGGAGGATCGAGTTCCGGAATCCGCGCAGCAGGAGCCCGCGGAAGAGGAGTTCTTCACAGAACGGCGCGACGATCGCCGTGGCGAACACGGTGTTGACCAGCACCCAGACGAGCTCCGGCGACGGCGGGGCGATGTTCGACTTCGGCGTCTCGCCGGTGAGGGCGATGACGAACTGGCCGATCATGCCACCGATCAGCTGGATGCCGACGGCTGAACCGAGCCCGATGAACACGTCGAACCAGCGGAAGCGGAGTCCGAAGTCCTTCGCCCAGGACCCGCTTCCCCAGGTGCGGCAGACGATCGCGAGGGCGACGAGGATGCCGCCGTCGAAGATGATCCACATGATCATCGTGCCGACCTCGCCGGACAGGACGCCGAAGGTCCGTGCGAGTTCGACGACGACGAGGAGCGCGATGATCACGACGAAGGTCGTCAGCGCGGTCGGGGCACCCCACCTGGTGTCAGGCGAGGGGGCGTAGGGCAGGCGCGCCTCGGCGCGGCGAGCTTCGGCCCGTTCCTGGCGCGAGCCCGGGCGCGGGGCGGTCTCCGCCGGTGCAGCGGAGTGGTCGCTCATCGCTTGTTCGCGGCGAAGTACTCGCGTGCTGCCGGCACGTACATCTGGACGATCGCGACGATGGTCACGATGACGAAGATGAAGGAGAGCGGGTTGAGGGCGATCAGCCCGGTGATCGAACCGAGGACGGAGAGGATGCCGACCACGGTGAGGACGATCCGAGCCCAGTTGCGACCGCGGAGCATGAAGAAGGCGAACAGCACGTGCAGTGCGCCGACGATGAACGCGCCGACGGCGGTCGAGATCAGGAGCACGCTCGAGGAGAGCACACCTCCCGAGGCCGACTGTTCGGCTGCGGCCTCGGCGACGGTTCCGGCCGACATGGCGGCCGTGACCCCGGAGATGACGGAGAGGACGGCGGAGACGACCCACAGCCAGAAGGAGATGACGATCGGCGTGGGGGCGGTCTTGCTACCAGTGGTCGTGGCCATGATGCTCGTTTCGGTCGTGGAGGATCCGACGACCGGATCCAGGCTGCTCGAACTGTATTGTCCGTCAGGTGTCCCCCGGAAGGGAGGTATGTCCCGGCCTATCCGTTTTCCGCAAGAACCGCCGCGCCACCGGTCCCTGAGCCTGTCGAAGGGCCCCGCTCCCCGGGCACTCCTCCCGGTCCCCTGAGCTTGTCGAAGGGCCCGAAACCACCGCCCCAGCACCCTGTCAAGCCTGCTCACCCGCGCTCGCGTACCTCTTAACCTGTCCCCATGACGAACGACACGAACGACACCGACCAGAACAGCAGCGAGGGAACGCCGAAGCCGGGCGGCCTGGGCGAGAACCAGACCATCCCCAACAGCGAGGACGGCCTCGCGGTCGGTCACGACCCCGACGCCTCGAACTTCAACCAGGAGGAAGACCCCGACCACCCGAGCGACGACGCGTAGGGTCTCGGACACAAACAAGAACGGCCGGTGCAGATGCACCGGCCGTTCTTGTTGACCCGAAGGTCAAGAGGCTTGTTACGCTGCAACGCCTGCGCGCTGGCGGCGGATCATCACGAAGACCGCTATGAGCGCTGCGCCGAGGACGACTGCGCCGGCAGCACCCCACACGAGGAAGGCCGGGGTGTTGAAACCGGTGTCGGCGAGCCCTCCGTTGCCGGCGCCGCCACCTGCAGCAGCAGCCTTCACTGTGACCGTGATGGTGCCGATGAGCTGCGAGGAGAGGCCGGTGCCGGTGACCGTGTACGTGCCGGTCGCGTTGGTCGGGAGCGTGACGGTCAGAACGACGGACCCGGTGGCCGAGGCGGTCTTGACGAGCGTCTTGGTGTCGACGGCCGCGAGCGTCGCGCCGGTCGCGTTCTCACCGGTGAGGGCGAGGGACACGTCCTCGTTCGGCTGGAACGCGCCATCCGTGAACGTGACGTCGAACGTTCCACCGGGAGCGACGTTGCCGGTGACGACGATGTCGGCGCCGGGAACGTACGAAGCGTTTGCAGCGAGCGGAGCGACGAACAGGCCAGCGAGGGCCAGCGCGAAGACCGCGGTGATTTTCTTGAGCATGTGGGTTCCCCTTGGAGACTTGTCAGTAAGCGGTGCTGTGCTGGCATAGCTGTAGCTACCGTCACAACCAGCGGCGTCGTGACGAAGAATATTGCGCCGATTCTGATACCCCCCGAAAACGGCTCAAATCCGACAACACGCATCACTGTACGGCAAATTTGCAGGTAGGCACCAGTTGTTGTGTTTCGGAAAGATGAAGTTTCGGGGTCGAGACGACAAAAGGCTGCTTCGACACGCCGGACGTTGAAACCCCCACGTCGATCGTCGTGCTCTCACCTGGAGCCAACTCGAGCCTGAATTGGGACACCGGGAAATCACCGTCGAGCCCGGGTTGCACCGAGAGATCAGCGCCATCACGCTGAACTCCCTCGGTGTACGACCCTGGAGGCGAGTAGACCGCGACTTTGAAGTTGAAGTTGCCTGGCGTGACCCCATAGATGCCAGCGCCGGTGATGTAGTCACTCAGCGAGGTGGCTGCGTCAGCGGGAGCCGTGTTCGTAATCTTCAGACGCAAACCCAAGACCTGTCCTGCGGCACCGCACTGTGCTATGCCACTCTGCGTCTCCACGTCGAGGTAGTACCCCATCTTGCTACCGGTGGAGTCGTTGATGTAGACGCCGAATGCGTCGGCCTGCTGCTCCTCGGTCGGGAGCATGTCGGTCAACGTGGTTCCGGCCAAGAGCACCTGCTCCGCTTCAGCGGCGTTCCACACCAGAACACGTCGCTCGTCCCCCGACTTGGCGAGTGCTGCAACCAGCTTCGTTGCGTCGAAGTTACCGGTCGAGATGCGGTCGAAGACCGCAGCCGACGCTGCCGCGAAGAAGGCGTCCTGCTCGGCCCCAGCGGGGTAACGCTGGTACACCTGGTTCAACAGTAGATCTGCCGCGTTCTCGGTCGTGAGCTGATCGCCCGAGGGAAGGTCGATCGGCCCTGTCGCTGCCAGTAGGTATCCCAGAGCGACCGGGTCGATGCTGAGGACGCCATCGACCCGGGTCCCGAACCGCTGGAACCACATCTCCGATGCAAGCTCCGCGGACACGTCGAACCGCGGCGTCAACGTGACGTCCTGAATGAAACGGCCGGTGATGTTGCCGTAGATACCGGCGGTCTCCGTCGACAGTGGCAAGACCGGCTCCGGGAACCGCGGGAAGTCGCCCGATGTCGCCTGCTGCAGGAGCGAGATGCGGCCCCCGTCCGTGCCGATCAGGGCCAGGGCACCCGGATTGCCGCCGCTCGCACGCGGCTCGGCGGGGTTCTGGAACATGATCAGGTAGTTGCGTGGGCCATCGGCGCCGAGCATCGTCGGCAGCAGGTCGATCGCGCGCCGTGCCGCATCGACCGTGTCGGCGGTCTCGGTGAGGACCGGTCCGAGCTGGTCGACCGCCGACGACACCTGGCTGATGAGGCTCGACTGGTCGATCCCTCGGACGCGCTTGGCCGCACCCTCGAGAGCGTCATCGGCCGAGCGGACGTCCTGCTGAGCATCGATCATCGGCTGCAGCGGCACCGCGCCGTCAACGGGTTTGAACAGGTCCGGGCGAAGCGACCCGGAGAGGTTCACCAGCGGAGCGATCGCTCCCACCGCGACCTCATCGGTCGCACCCGCCAAGTTTCGGACGGCTGCGAGGTTCGGCCCGATCCACGGCACGATCTCGGCGGCGCGCCAGATCGGGTCGCTCGTCAGCGCGGCGGCCTCCCTCGCATGGGATGCGAGCTCACGAGCGGTCTTGCCCGCAGCAGCGGCGTCTCCGCCGAGCACTTGCTCGCGGACCTGCTGTGCCAGGGGCACCGCCGCTTCCAGCTCCCCCTTGGCGAGGAACGCACGGACACCGATCCATGCAACAACCGCCAACAACAGCACGAGCACAGCGGAGACGATGAGCGCGGTCCTCCGGCGTCGAGCACGCAGTCGCTCGGGGTCCGCGTTCTCCCGTCGTCGGGCACGGGAGCGCGCGCTCGTGGCTCGCCGGCTTGCGGCCCCCCGGGAGGAGGTTCTCGATGAGCCTGAAGAAGGCGAACGACGATTGTCGGATTCGGGTGCCGGCATGGGGGTTATTCAATCACGACGCCGGTGCCGCCGGTTACGGCGGACAGGCCGAGCGCGAGGATCGACCCATTGAACACGACGTGCGTCACGATCGCGGGGCCCAGCCGACCGGTCAGCACCGCGAGGCTTCCCGCGCCCAGCCCGACGAGGAGGGTCCCGACCCCGACGACGATCGCCTGTGCGACGGTGGTGACGGCGAGGAGGTGCAAGACGGCGAAGAGCAACGCACTGATCACGACCGCGATCCATCGCCCGCCGCGGAGTATTCCGATGATCGACGGGAGGACGAGTCCACGGAAGAAGGATTCCTCGATGACCGGCGCGATGAGGACCACTGAAAGCAGCGCGACGATGACGTACACCACCTCGTCCGCGGTCGCGAGAGGCACAGCGTTCCCGGCGGTGGCCGGGAGTCCGCCATAGGAGAGCACCTCGAGCGAGCTCACGATGATCCGTAGGAGGAGGCCAGCAGCCGCACCCCAGAGAAGGTCGATAGGGCGGATGCTCCACCGGACGGCGGACGGAGCCATTGGGCGCAGGCTGGGGACGAGCAGGACGATGACGAGGGCCAGCACGAGTGGAAGCCACACGAGCAGATAGCCGCCGAGCGGGGAGAACGGCCCGACGATCCGGACACCGCCCGGGAATCCCAGCGCGATCACCACGGTCGCTGCGAATCCGATCGTCGCGACAACGAGGCGCGCCCGAGCCGCCTGCTGCTCATCGCGCGGCGTGGTCTCATCTGGGATCGTCACGAGAGCAAACTACGGCAATCGGCCGCGCACATGACACGGTCGCTCGGGAACAGGCGTCGGTTTATGGCAGCATGGCTCCCAACGCCCTGTTCGGGGCACGCCTTGGCATCAGGGTGAACCGCTCTCCTCATCGAACGGAAGCCACCGCGTGGAGCTCACCGACTATCTCCGTGTCCTTCGCAAGTACTGGGTGCTCATCGTTGCGCTCGTGCTCGTCGGCGTTGCCGCAGCCGCTGCCTACTCTCTTGCGAAAACGCCCGAATACAGCTCGTCCGCAAAGGTGTTCGTGTCGACACAGTCGAGTGACAACGTGTCGGACCTCACACAGGGGAACACCTACTCGCAGCAGCGGGTCAAGACGTACGTCAACCTCGTGAGCACACCGATCGTGCTCCAGCCGGTCATCGCGGCGCTCGAACTCAACATCACGGCGGGCCAGCTCGGCGGGCAAGTGTCCGCCGTGGCCACGCCCGACACCACGATCATCCAAATCACTGCGACGAGTGAGGATCCAGTTCTCGCCGCCGAGCTCGCGAACACCACCGCCGAGAGCTTGACCGGTGTCGTCGCGAAGATCGAGAGCACCGATGACGGCGCGACCAGCCCGGTGAAACTGACCCGTGTGCAAGAGGCGAACGTGCCGACGACGCCGGGCAGCCCGAACGTGCCACTCAATCTCGCCCTCGGTGTCCTCGTCGGCCTCGCTCTCGGCATCGCCTTCGCGGTCCTGCGTGAGACGCTCGACACCCGCATCCGGAACGAACGCGACATCGAGGGTCTCACCGAGATCCCGATCATGGGCGGCATCGCGTTCGATCCGAAGGCGAAGCAGCGCCCCCTGATCGTCCAAGCCGATCCGAAGAGCCCGCGCGCCGAATCGTTCCGCAGTCTCCGAACGAACCTGCAGTTCCTCGACGTCAGCGATCAACCCCGCAGCTACGTCGTCACCTCATCGATCCAGAGCGAGGGCAAGAGCACGACAGCGGCGAACCTCGCTATTGCCCTGTCGGACGCCGGGCACCGCGTCATCATCATCGACGCCGACCTCCGTCGACCGAAGCTCGCCACCTACTTCGACATTGAAGGGGCCGTCGGCCTCAGCGACGTCCTCATCCGTCGCGCGACGCTCGAAGACACCATGCAGCCATGGGGCCGCGGTGCGCTCACAGTCCTCCCTGCCGGCGCGATCCCGCCGAACCCGAGCGAGCTTCTCGGCTCGAGCGTCATGCAGAAGCTCATCTCCGGTCTCGAGAAGCAGTTCGACTACGTGCTCATCGACGCGCCGCCGCTCCTGCCCGTCACGGATGGCGCTCTGCTGGCTCGCCACACCGGCGGCGCATTGGTCGTCGTCGCTGCCGGTCGGACCCACAAGAACCAGCTGAAGGGTGCGCTCGAGGCGCTCGTCCATGTGAACGCCTCGGTCGCCGGTCTCGTCATGACCATGGTCCCGACGAAGGGCCCGGACGCCTACGGATACGCGCGCTACGGCTATGGTGCCGGCTACGGCTACGCCGAGGACGTGAAGGCGTGACCGACGCCACAACGACGGCCATCCGTCCGTTCTCGGTGCTCTTCGTCTGCACCGGGAACATCTGCCGGTCGGCGCTTGGTGCCCAGCTCCTGAAGGCACGGCTCGATGGTGCCGGCGTCACCGCGGGTGGCCACCTCATCCGCGTGTCGAGTGCAGGCACGGGGATGCAACCTGAGCTGACCATGCCACCAGAGGTCGTCGAGCAGTCACGTCGTTTCGGCGGAGATCCGAGCAACCACGTCGCGCGGCAGCTCGACCGGGACATCGTCGCGGAAGCGGATCTCATCCTCACGGCGACGCGAGAGCACCGGAGCGATGTCGCCCGTCTCCTCCCCCGTGCCTCGCGAGTGACATTCACCGTTCCTCAGTTCGCTCGCTTGATCGCGGAGACTGAACCAGCCGCCGATCTCCGGGAGCTCGTCGCGTCGGTCGCGGCCGAACGCGGCCTGGTGCCACCTCCGGCGAACCCTGACGACGACGACATCGAAGACCCGTACCGTCGCAGCTCGGAAACGTACGAGCGGGTCGGTGCGCAGATCAATGAGTTCATCGACATCATCGCGAAGCACTTGGCGCAGTCGGGCGATCGGCGGTGAGCACGAAGCGCGGACGCTCCACACTCCGATCGGCGAACGTCCGGTCGCGGTGGCGCGATTCCCTGAGTTCCAGCCAACGTGTGCTGGTCGTCGTCGGTCTGGTGCTGTTCCTCGTCGTCGATGTGATCCTCGTCGGGCTCGCCCTCACGGCGAACCGCGCACCGACGGCTGACCGCACGCCGCGGCCGCTCGTCACCTTCAACACGACGCCTGAGCCGGAACCCGCACCTGGCGCATCGGCGGAACCGACGGGTGACGCCGCAGCGGACGGCAAGCGCTTCATTACCACGGTGGACGGCCAGACCCTCTGGCGTGCCACTGCGGGCGCCTGCTCATCGACGCCCGCAGTCGTCGAGCGGAGCGTCGACGCCGGGGAGACCTGGACACCGCTGGCGACGAGCGCATTCGACCTCCGTCAGGTGCTCGCTCTCACGACCGGCGACAATGGGGAGATCGAGATCATCGGTGCAACCGGCGAAGCCTGTGCGGTCGGAGGCTTCTCGTCCTCAGATGCCGGTGACTCTTGGGCACCGGATGCCGCCCTGCCGGGCGAGATCAGCTACCTGACCCCTGATGACGCGGCCATCGTCGTGTCGGGCCAGGGAGTCGGGCTCCCCTGCCCAGCCATCGACGTCATGAGTGCGACGACCGACAGGACGGTGACCGCTTGCACGGCCGTCCTGGCGGAATGGGACCCGACCACCGGATCGTGGGGTACCACCCCGTACGCCGGTGTGCATGCGCTTGCCACCGAGGGCGAGCGCCTCATGTTCGTGGCCCGCGGTGTTCCCGGATGCAACGGCCTGGGCGCGCTGGCGATCAACGGGGTCCCCGCGGCGTTCGCGAGCGCCCCGCTCGTCGGCTGTATTGACGGAGCCGACGTGTCAGCACCGGCCGCACTCGCGATCTCCGGCCAGGGCGCTTGGCTCTGGGTCGGCGACCAGCTGTACCGCTCGCCGGACGGCGGCGTCACCTGGGGCTAGGGTTATCCCTACATTTGTCACCAATCCGGGGGTCACCCGCAAAAAGGAGGACAGATGTTGCGCATCTTCACCGATAGTCTCAGCAGCAGTCCCGATACATCCGCGTATCGAACCACCAAGCTCTTCCCTCGTCACCCGTAGTAATTACGTGTTCCACCACGGAGACCGCATGCTGTCGCAGCCTTCCGTGCCGCTGCCAACGACGCCTGCGAGCACTCCCCCCGACCCAGCTCGCGCTGTCGTGCGCGATTGGCGCCGGGTCTACGCTCGGCGCCTCGCAGTTACCGACGCGATCGTCCTCATCTGGATCGTCTTCGGCACCCAACTGTTCTGGTTCGATTTCGACCAGGAGACGACCTCGGTCGGATTCGACATGACACGCGTTGTCGTGAACTACACCGTCATCTCGATCACCCTCATCGTCGCCTGGCTCGTGACGCTTCGCATCTTCGGCACCCGGGAGTACCGAGTGGTCGGAAGCGGGAATGCGGAGTACCGACTCATCGCCGACGCGAGTATCCGCCTGTTCGGCATCATCGCGATCATCGCCTTCCTCGTGAAGCTCGATCTCGCGCGCGGATACTTCTTGCTGGCCTTCCCCCTTGGGATCCTCGTCCTGCTGCTGTCACGGTGGATGTGGCGCCAGTGGCTGTCCGTGCAGCGTGCCCACGGTCGCTACGCGTCGCTGGTGCTGCTCGTGGGATCGGCTGATTCGGCCGAACACATCGCCAAGGAACTCACCCGCAACACGGACGCCGGCTATCGAGTGGTCGGCGCCTGCGTTCCGACGGGCAAGGTCGGCGGAACCCTCGGTGACACCGGTATCCCGGTCTCCGGCACCGTTGACACAGTTCTCGACGCCCTCGCAGTGACACGCGCAGATACGGTCATCATCACCAGCTCGGACGAGTTGACGCCGGTGCGTGTCCGCGAGTTGAGCTGGAGTCTCGAACCGGGGCGCCAGCATCTCATCGTCGCGCCGAGCCTCACCGACGTCGGCGGCCCGCGCATTCACACCCGCCCAGTAGCCGGCCTTCCACTCATCCACGTGGAGACCCCTCGCTACGAGGGTCGCAAGCGCTTCTCCAAGCGCGCCTTCGACATCCTCGGTTCCGGCCTCATCCTGCTCGTCGCCTCCCCCATCCTGCTGGTGGTCGCCCTCCTGGTGAAGTTCACCAGCCCCGGTCCGGTCCTGTATCGCCAGGAACGCATCGGCCTGAACGGCGAGCCCTTCAACATGCTCAAGTTCCGATCCATGCGGGTGAACGCCGACGCCGAATTGGCCGCGCTGCTCGCCGAGCAGGGCACGAGCGACCGGCCGCTGTTCAAGGTACAGAACGACCCACGCCTGACCCGCGTCGGCGCCACGCTGCGGAAGTTCTCGCTCGACGAGTTCCCCCAGCTCATCAACGTCTTCCGCGGCGACATGAGCCTGGTCGGTCCGCGCCCACAGCGTGAGGGCGAGGTCGCGCTCTACGACTCCGCGGCGAAGCGTCGCCTCATCGTGCAGCCCGGCATGACGGGCCTCTGGCAGGTCAGCGGTCGCTCGGCACTCAGCTGGGAGGACGCCATCCGCCTCGATCTGTACTACGTCGAGAACTGGTCGTTGACCGGCGACGTCATCATCCTCTGGCGCACCATCCGGGCCGTCGTGGCTCCAGGCAAGGAAGCCCACTGATGGCGGGGCTCATCATCCACGAGTGGATCGAGCGCCACGGCGGCTCCGAGAACGTCGTCGATGCGATGGCCGCCGCCTATCCCGACGCCGACATCCACTGCCTGTGGAGCAACGCACCCGACCGCTTCCCCGGCCACACCGTGAGCGAGTCGTGGATCGCGCGGACACCACTCCGCAAGAGCAAGGCGGCCGCGCTGCCGTTCATGCCGACCACCTGGGCCAGGACCGACGTCTCCGCCGCCGACTTCGTCCTCATCAGCTCGCACGCGTTCGCGCATCACGCCGGCGGCCGGCAGGCAGCAGACGGCCCGCAGCGGTTCGTGTACGTCCACACGCCTGCCCGATACCTCTGGGCCCCCGAACTGGACGTCCGCGGCGGCAACCTCGCTGCCCGCGCACTCGCCCCCGCACTCCGTCGAGTCGACCGCAAGCGCGCGCAGGACGGCGCGACGTTCGCCGCCAACAGCGACTACATCCGCCAGCGAATGGAACGTTCGTGGGGCGTCGAGGCCGAGGTCATCCACCCGCCTGTCCGCGTCGAGTACCTCCAGAGTGTGCCGTCCTGGGCTGATCGCCTGAGCGCCGAGGACGCCTACCTGTTCTCGACGCTGCCGACCGAGTACGTCCTCGGTGCCTCCCGCTTCGTGGACTACAAGCGACTCGACGTCGCCATCCGCGCCGGCGAACTCGCCGGTCTGCCAGTCGTGCTTGCCGGCGCCGGGCCGCAGCACGCGGAACTGCAGGCGCTCGCGGACGCCGCCTCGGTGCCGGTCGTCATCATGACGAGGCCGAGCGACGAGCTGCTCTTCGCCCTCTACCAGGCGGCGTCGCTCCTCGTCTTCGCGGCCGTCGAGGACTTCGGCATCATGCCCGTCGAGGCGATGGCCCTCGGCACGCCCACGCTCGTGCTCTCCGAAGGTGGCGCGTCCGAGAGCGTACTCGCCATCGACGGCGGTGTCGTCGTCGATGCGCTCGACGACGCGACGCTGCGCGAGGCGGTCGAGCGCGCCCTCCGGGTCGACATGGCTCCGGCTCAGGAGCGCGTCAACGCCCTGTTCGGTTCAGCCGCGTTCGCCACCAAGCTCACCGGCTGGGTCGGCCGATCCGCCCGCACAGACGGAACCGATCGGACCCTCGCCTCATGACCCTTGCCGACACCAGGTGGAGCGGCGTCCACGGCATCGGTCGTTATGCGTCCGAAGTGCTCTCGCGGTTGAGCGTCGATTGGTCGCCACTCGAGGTGGGCGGCAAGCCGTCCGATCCACAGGACTTCCTCCGCGTGCGCCGGACACCCGGCGGCGAGACGATCTACTCCCCCGGCTACAACGGCTTCCTCGCACGGTCACCACAGGTGGTGACCGTCCACGACCTGATCCATCTGCATCCGACGACGAACCGTCGTGCCGTGTACCTCGCGCACTATTCGGCTGTCCTGCGCCCGATCATCCGCAGGAACAGACTGGTGCTGACCGTGTCGGAGACGTCGAAGCGCGCGATCGAGGAGTGGGTCGACGACGATCGCGTCCGAGTGGTCAACGCCGGCAACGGGCTGTCGGAGGCGTTCCACCCGGGCGAGACCCCGGCTGACGCCACGGATGCTCTCCCCTACTTCCTGTACGTCGGCAACCTGCGAGCGCACAAGAACGTCGACGTCGCGTTCCGAGCGCTGGCCCGCGTGCCGGACGCCAGACTCGTCGTCGTCATGAACGACCGTGAGGGTCCCGAGCGTCGGGCCGCCGAGCTCGGGGTTGCCGACCGCGTAGAGGTGCGGAGCGGACTCTCCGATCCGGAGCTCGCGGATCTCTACCGGGGCGCAGTGGCCACGGTCTTCCCGTCGTTGGTCGAAGGGTTCGGCCTTCCTGCGGTCGAGAGCATCGCCTGCGGAACCCCGGTGATCTTCTGGGAGGGCTGCGAGTCGATCGCGGAGATCTCAAGCGGACAAGGGTTCCCGGTCGGTGACGCGCACGACGACCTGGCCTGGGCCGACGCTCTGCACACGGTCCTCGCTGACCGTCCCCGCGCCACGGCTCCGGCAGCGAGCTACAGCTGGGACCGGACGGCCGAGATCGTCTCGAACGTGTTGCGAGAGCGTTGATGGATCGTCCTGAAGCGGTCTCCTCGCCCCAACCTTCGATTGCCGCGGTCGTCCTGAACTGGCGCGACGCAGAGAACACGACCGCTTGCATCGCCTCGCTCGCACAGGACGGCGGTCTGAACCCGATCATCATCGTCGACAACGAGGCTGACGGCACGCTTCGGCAAGCGCTCGAGACGTCGGACGCTCCGGATCACGTCCTGCTCGAACGACCGGAGAACGGCGGCTTCTCGGCCGGAGTCAACGTCGGTCTGCGCTATGCCCTCGACACTGGCGCAGACTTCGTGCTCGTCATCAACAACGACGCTCGGCTGCACGAGGGAGCTTTGTCCGCGATGCTGGCCGCGTTCGAACGCGATGCGAGTGTGGGAATCGTCGGCCCGGCGATCCTCAACGAGGACGGCTCACTCCAGGCGCTCGGTCCGAGCATCGGGTTCCCCTTGCGGATCGACGAGACGGCGGGGTCGACGAGCCCCGACTTCGTGACCTGGGCGTGCGTCTTGGTCTCCAGGCGACTTCTGGAGACAGTCGGCCTGCTGGACGAGACCTTCTTCATGTACTGGGAGGACGTGGAATTCGGCTACCGCGCCCGTGCCGCAGGTTTCGGGATTGCGATCGCACCCGACGCGACCGTCGCTCATGCGGTCTCGTCGTCGCACAGCATCGCCGGTGACCGGGTCCAGCTCTACTCGGCGTATGGACTCGGCCGTGTCGCTGCGCGTCAGCGGCACTTCCTCCTGGCATCCGTCATCCGCGCGACGCTGCGTGTGGGCAAACGCGTCGCCGCAGGTCGATTCCGTTTTGCTGGTGACCTCTGGCTGGCGTATCGAGACGGTCTGCGCCAGACGGAACAGCCTGCTTTCGAACGTGTGACGAAGGACGCTTGGCCCCGATGACCCAGAAACCCATTGCCCGGTACTACCGCGGCGCGCGAACGACGCACCTCGAGCGGCTGCACGACAGCGCCCCGGGCGACTTCTTCTATCAGAAGCCGATGTACGACTTCGACATGACGCGAGCTCCTGCAGGGGTCCGGGTCGAACAGACCTCATTCGTGCGCATCGCGGCGCTGGTCCTCAAGGGCACCTACTCGAGGCTGGAAATCGTCGAACCGTACGCTCCGAGCGCACTGCCGCAGAACCTGGTTCTCTCGGCGGCAGCGCGAATCGGCCGACTGTTCCATCGGCAGCCGACGCAGCTCGTGACCTATGCGATTGAGAATGCGGACCTGCCGCGGAAGGTCGCCGCGAGCACGCATCTGCCAGTTGCCGTCACCCGCGCGCTGCTGCGTCTGACGGTTGGATTCTGCTACCGATCGCTGACTCGGGTCGTCTTCGGCACTGCCGACGCGGAGACGAACTACGAAGCCCTCCTTGGCGCCCGGATGAAGCGTCGTCCCCCGGAGACGACCTTGATCTGGGGCCTGCCGACGGCCCACCCGTCCGCTCTCACCGTCGACAGCGATGGGCCGGCATCGAAGGTGCTGTTCGTGGGTGCGCTCGACGAGCGGAAGGGCATCCGGCAGCTCATGGACAGCTGGTCGGAGGTGTTGGCTGCCTCGCCGAGAGCCGAACTGCTGATCCTCGGCAAGGGGCCGCTTGAAGCGGAGGTGCTCACCTGGGCGGAGACCGCACCGCGTACGACGGTCATCATCGACCCCACCCGTGACGTCATCTTCGAGGCGCAGCGCCGTGCGGACGTCGCCGTCCTGCTGTCGCAACCCTTCACCAACTGGAAAGAGCAGATCGGTCTGCCGATCGTCGAAGGCCTCAGCGTCGGCACCGAGATCGTCGCCAGCTCGGAAACCGGCATCGCAGACTGGCTGGAGAACCACGGACATCGCGTGCTAGCGCCTCAGGCTCCGCGTAGGGCGCTAGCGGTCGCAGTCGTCGACGCTCTCCGGTCCCGCCGTGCGCGCTCCGCAGTACTAGCCGACCTCCCTCAGGTCGACGGTCGACTTGCCGCTGATCGATGGTTGTTCGTCCCGTCGATCTGATCGCCGTAACGGCCTCGGTTGTGGCAGACCGCCGTCGCGCACATCGAGCTTGCAGGGTATTGCGCCAAGCCGAGTCTCAGACCGAAGACGTTCCGGCCGTAGTTCGAGACGGGCCGGTCGCTCTCGTCGATGTCGTTGAGTTCGGGACGACCAACTGGGGCTGACTCTCCGCCGGACGAGCCGGGGTCGTCACCGCTGCGGCCGCGAGGGCTGCGGGGATGAACCAGGTCGGGAACAGCATGTAACTGGAGTCGATGCTTGCTCCGATGGCGAGCGTCAACCACACGACCCACATGCCGCTTCGGCGCGAGATGGAACGCGCGATGATCGCGACAAGCAGGATCATCCCGAAGATGCCGATCTGCATCATCATCCCGATGACCCCCTCTGCGGGAGTTCGCCAGGTCGCCATCCCGAAGAAGTACTCCAGCGGCGTCAGCTGCGACAACACCATGGACCAGACATCGCTCCTGCCGGCACCTCCTGATGCGAGGATGTTGTCGATCGAATACCGCTCGATGAAGCCCGGCTGAATCGTGACCACGGTCATCACGACGCCCACTGCCACGGCAGAGATGGCCAGTTTGCGGCTGAGGCTTCCTCCGCGTAGGAACACGACAAGCGTCACGATCACGGCCGCGAGGATCGCCGTCCTGGAGCCAGAGAGCGCGATCGCCGCGAGTGCCCCCAAGAGGACGACGACGTCTTGAACGCTGGATTGCTTCTTCGCGATCCGCAGCAGTGCTGCTGAGAAGAACACCGCGGCCGCCAGTCCGAAGATGTTGCCGTTCTGGTAGGTCGACGGGATCTTCGAGAAGTCGGCAACGGTGCTCGAGTAGATGACGTTGTTCTTCTCCAGGATGTCATCGCCAAGTGCGTAGGAAAGGCCGGGAATCGCCGTCTCGACCACTCCACCGACGAACTGGACGAGCGCATATACGCAGGCGACGAGGAATCCGCGCTCCAAGCTCTTTCGGATGGGCGTCCCGTCGCCCTTGAGGTGAGTCGTGATGACGAGGAGGACGACTGGGATCGCCGACCAGGCAAGCAACTGGAATGCAGGTGTGAAACCGGCCGGGAGTCCGACTGCGACGACCCGGCACAGGACCCAGACCAGGTAGATCAGCAGCAGGATGTCCATCGTCGGGGCGCGACGCTTCCATCCGAGTGCGATCGTGGCGAGAGCGACAGCGAGGATGAGCCCGAAGAGGAACACAGGGAAGGGGAATCCGTCGACCTTGATTCCGGCTTTCGGGAACGCTGCCGTCAAGAAGGCGAGAACGCACGCCGCTTGGAGCGGTTTGAAGAGTGCCCACACGATCAGCAGCCCAGCCCCGAGGAGCAGCAGGGAGATCACTGGAGAGAGAAAACGAAGGCAGGCGAGCACCAGGACCGCTGTGGCGATAGCACCGCCGATCCCCCAGACCACCCCGCGATTGTTCACTGGTCCAGTATGTCTCACCCGACCAGTGGTCCCGAGAGTTCTCTCCGATATCGATGGGACGAGCGACACCCCGCAGAATGACCGGCATTCCGGATGAGTGATGCGACGTTCAGTGATGTACCCCGTTGGTAGTCTGGGACGCACCATCACGCTCAGGACAGTGCTGAGATCACGCCATTTGTTCCCGCTTCGCCCTGAAAGGCATCTTGTATGGGTCGGCTGCGCTTCCCGGACCTCTCGCGATGTGAGAACGACGCATGAGAATCGCGATCTTCACCCCGGACATCACGTCGAACTCGCTCGGTCGCACCTACTGCCTCTGGCTGCTCATGCGGGCCAACGGCTGGGAGACGCAGGTGTTCGCGCCACGTGGCGGCGAGATCTGGGGTCCACTGCGCGGCGGAGACTTCGCCGCGAACTGCCGCACGATCGACGAGGATGACCCCGAACTCCTCGCGGCTGTCGAGGCTGCCGACCTGGTCTTCGCAGTCAAGCCGGTGGAGACGTCCTTCGGGCGCGCAAGACGGCTCGCGCACGCAGCACAACGGCCACTGCTGCTCGATGTCGACGACCCGGATCTCGAAGCCGCGCTGTCCTGGCGGCGCCCGCTGCGCCGCTTCGCGAAGGGCATCCTGAAGTTCAGCGCCGTGCGTAAGAACACCGAGCTGAAACGGCTCGCTGTGCAGGCGGACACCATCGTGAGCAATCCGGTCCTCCAAGCAATTTACGGCGGGCCCGTCGTTCCCCACGTTCGCGACGACCGAGGCTTCGGAGCACCGCACACCAGCTCCAAGCCCTCCATCGCATTCGTCGGGACAAATCGGAAGCACAAGGGCGTCGACATCCTGCGTGAGGCGGTCGCGAACCGTCAGGATCTCGACATCACGCTCAAGCTCACCGACGAAGCACCCGAGGACGCTCGGCCCTGGGAGCAGTGGGTCGGAATGACCTCCTTCGATGAGGGCCTCGCGCTGGTTGAGAACGCAGACATCGTGGTGATCCCGAGCAAAGACGACGGATACGCCCATGGTCAGCTCCCGGCGAAGTTGATGGACGCCATGCTCGCCGGTCGCGCGGTCATCGTGAGCGACATCGAGCCCATGACCTGGGCAGTGGGGTCCGGCGGTCTGACGGTTGAACCGTCGTCCGTCTCGTCGCTCGCTTCGGCGCTCGGCGAGGTGGCGTCTCCGGACACACGGACGTCGTTGGGACGACAGGCGAGGGAACGAGCCCTGGCGTTGTTCACGGTCGAAGCCCACCAGGACGCATTTCGGGAGATATGCGAGGGCGCCGTTCGTCGGTTCTCGCAGGAGACGGGTACCAAGTGAACGCTGTCATCAACCAGGCGCGAACACTCGCGATGCGAGCTAGACGCAAGGCGAAGCGGGATCGAGTTGAGCGGGGCTTCATCGAAGCGTCCACTCGGGTGCCGGGAGCCAACGCCTTCGCAGGCCTCAACCCGATGAGCCTGGCGGTCGCATCGGTCCGACCGAGCGACCAGGTACGGCCCCGTGTCTCGCTGATCGTGCCCGAGATCAAGGCCGAAGCCATCTTCGCCGGGATCCGCACGGCGCTGGAGGTCAGTGTCGGTGTGGCGAACTCGCTCGAGCTGCCACTCCGTATCTTCGCGCTGTGGGATGAACCCAACCCACGGGCATCCGCCAGCATCCGGGAATTCCTGAGGGACGAGTTCGGTCTGTCGCGTTGGGCCGAGGTCGAGGTCCTCCACGTATCGGCGCTCACCGGTCTGGCCGTCAGCGCGGACGAACTGTGGATCGGCACGCATTGGACCACGGTCCACCCGCTGGACGTCGCTGCTCGACTCGACGTGATCCGACCGGACCGCGTCATCTACCTCGCTCAGGACTACGAGCCCGGGTTCTACCCCTGGTCGACGGAATTCGCCATTGCTCGTGCCACGTACCACGCGGGGTTCCGACTGGTGGTGAACTCCGAACCACTCGCTGCGTACCTCCGGGATGCGGAGCATCTCGATGTCGATCCAGCACTGGTGTTCGCACCGAGTCTCGATCTCGGACGCCTCGAGGAATCGGCTGCGAATCGGCGGAAGTCCGCGCAGCCGTCCGTGATGTTCTACGGGCGGCCGAACAAGCCCCGCAACCTCTTCGCGATCGGAATCTCCGCCTTGAAGCTCTCCGCCACATCGCTGGCGGGTAGTGGAGTCTCCTATTCGTCCGTCGGAGAATCGCACGCGACCGTCGCGCTGTCAGGCACCGCCATGCTTGCGTCGCGCGGGAAGTTGCCCTGGCAGGGATACTTCGAGCTGCTCTCGAACACGGATGTGATGTTCTCACTGCAGCACAGCCCCCACCCATCTCACCCGCCCCTCGACTCGGTCGTCTCCGGTGGCATCACCGTGACGAACGAGTTGGCCGGCACCAGAGCTGCGCTGCATCCGCGACTGCTCACCGCTGAACCTGATCCCACACTCCTCGGACAGCGCCTGAACGACGCCATCGAGATGGCCCGATCGAGCGAGCCTGCCGGATTCGACTCCACGTTCATCACGAAACTCGGCGCACCGCTGACCGACGTGGTGAAGCACGCCAGCGTGCTCGTCGCCTGATCAGGATGCGTGCCCACATCTGATGAGAAGACTGCGCCAAGCCTCGAACCTCCTCCTGTACCTGCTCATCCCTGGCCTCGGAGCGGCCACTCCCCTGCTGGTCTACCCGGCGTTGACGGCCCAGTACGGGAGCACCGGCTTTGCTGCGGTCGCCGTTGCGCAATCGCTCGGCCTGGCCGGTGCGACCATCTGCGAACTTGGGTGGAGCGTGCTCGGCCCACAACGGGTTGCGAGAGCGCAGACGGCTGAGCGCGCCTCGCTGTATCAATCGGCGTTGGCGACCAAGCTCCTTGCAACGCTGGTCGGCGCTCCTGTCGCGGCGGTCGCCGCCGCAGTCATCGCCACCGACTACAAGCCTGCCGCCGCTGTCCTGGCTGCCGCCTCCGTGGCGACCTGCCTCAGCCCGGGCTGGTTCCTCGTGGGGGCGAACCGGCCCCTCGCCATCCTGGCGTTCGAAGGCATCCCGCGGTTGCTGATCATGGCGGGGGTGGCCGGGCTTCTCCTCGCCGGTGCGCCGTTGCTCGTCTACGGGATCGGCACGCTTGTCGCGGTCATCTTCACCCAGGTCGCTGTCGCGCTTCGGTTCGGTCAGCGACTCTTGCCGCGGCTCTCGGCGTTCACCAGCGGTGGCGCGATCATCAAGCAACAGCTCCCGCTCACCGGTGGACGCGCCGTCAGCGTGGTCTACACCTCGTTGCCGATCGCGATCGTCGGTCTCGTCAATCCGTCCGCAGTGGCGGTGTTCGCTGCCGTCGATCGCCTCATGCGAATGGCTCTCTCAATCCTCGGGGGTGTTCCCAGCCGCCTGCAGAGTTGGGTCGGTAGCGCCCCCGAAGACGGACGCGTCAAACGAAGCCGGCAGTCGCTCCTCATGAATGCCGCACTCGGTGCCATCTCCGGTGTCGGATTCGCGGTCCTCGTCCCGTTCGTCGCGAACCTCGTCTTCTCGGGAACGATCGACATCGTCTGGCAGGTCGCCGTGCTCGGTGGCGCGATCCTGTTCGCGATCTGTGCTTCGCGAGGGTTCGGACTATCGCTCGTGGCTGAAGGCCGGGCCAACTGGATCGCCCTGGCGAACGTCCTCGCAGCCATCGCCGGTGTGGCGACCACATTCGCACTCACGGGCCCGCTCGGTGCACCGGGTGCACAGCTCGGTGGTCTCGGGGCGGAGCTCGTCGGTATCGCGGTGCAGGCGTTCTGCCTCTTCCTCCTGAAACGGCCGCCTCGCGACGCGCACCTGATCTGAGGTTGCCCGCGACCTTTTTCAGCTACGTTTTTGCAGTTCGCGAGGATCACCGCAAGGTGCATTCTGCGCCCCGCCACGGAGAGCGCACACTAGCGAGGTTTGCCTGTCGCTGACGACAGAGGCCCCACGGTCGGTGCCAGGTCCGGCTTTCGTCGGGTGAAGAGTCTTGATGACGGCTTCTCTACGAAGAACCAACTTGCCGCAGCAAACGGAACGGTCAAAGCCACAGCAAGACCGGCGAAAGCCGCAACCGGCAAGCTCGCGAGGATCGTTCCAGCCATTGCTTGCTGTATGGGAAAAGCGTAAATGTAAAGACCATACGAGAGGTCGTTTCTCATCGTGAGCCACCGCACTTTCGTCAGTGCGCCCACGGACACCAGGAGGTACGCGTACGGCCAAACCCCAAGAGTCCGATAGTCAGGCAGAAACAGGGATCCGACGAACAACGCAGCAGCCAAGGTGGCGATCGGCCAGGTCACAGGCAGACGTCGGCCGATCTTGAAGATCAAGACACCGACCAGGAACAGCAGGGCAAACCGAAGGCCGTCCGCCAGACGGCTTAGCAAGAATGAGTCTGCATCGAGTCGGCCTTGCAGAGCTATATAGAGCGCCCAACACCCAACAGTGAGCACTGGCACGACCCACTTGCGAGCGAGCAACCCGGTGAGGCCGAGGGCAAGGAGGCCCAAGTAGCAGAATGCCTCCCACTGGAGCGTCCACAGCGACCCGTTCCAGACACCCGGGTACGGCACACCGCTCGGAGTGTTTCCGATGGAGTGTTGGAATATGTAAAGCGCCGCATTCTGGGCGACATATGAAATTGATTCTCCGGACGAAATCAGCTTCCATCCGTCACTGCCCTGCAGCGCAACTCCGACTGGCGCCAGCACGAACGCGGTAACGAGGAGTGCCACCCAGAAGCCGGGAAGGATGCGCCGCGCGCGGGCGAGGAGAAACGCTCGCCAATCTGGCCGTCGGGCCCAGCTGCCAGCAATGAGATAGCCCGACAGGATGAAGAATCCGTCCACCCCGAGTGTGATGAGGTGCCCCCCGAATTCTCTTCCGGTGAGCGGCCATGAGTGCGCAACGATGACGCTCGCAGCAAGAAGCAGGCGGATCGCGTTCAGGGCGTTGAGCTTGGGGTTGAACACGAGCTCGAGCGTTGGCAAAGCGGCCGTGCGCGACAAATAGAACTCCCCAAGTTTCGATTGCGTCACCGGAGGTTACCGCACGAACAACTGAACCATGGCGCTTTCAGCCAGCGGTGGGCAGCCGTTTGTAGCGGTTGCCCAAGGTGGGTGCGAAGCTCTGACCAGCTCGATTCGCGCCGGCGTGCAACACGACCACAAGATCGACGTAACCCAGTCCGATGCACCAGCGCTTTCATGTGGATCTCTTCGAAGCGGCTTACGCTACTAACAGCACGGTAGCGCCGTCGAGAGCGAAGAAGGAAAGAATGGCAGCAGGCAGAGATTCCACGCCGGCAGCCGAGGGCGCCCCGGATCCCAAGCCCAAACGCCCCACCTCCCGCCGCGACTTCTTCCGCGCCGCGGGCTTCGGCGTCGCAGGTCTCGCTGCCGGGGGCGCCGTCGCCGGGGGCATCGCAGCCGCCACCGCGTCCAACCCGCAGGAGGACTACGGCTTCACGCCGCTCCCCAAGCGCAGCGAACCGGGGTTCGACCACGTCGTCGTCGTGATGTTCGAGAACCGCTCGTTCGACCACATGCTCGGATGGCTGTACCCCGCGGGTGGTGAGCCGGCCGGCCAGACCTTCGACGGCCTCGCCCAGGGCGACTACAGCAACCCAGGCGAGTCCGGCGAGGCCGTCCCCGCCCACGTCTACACGGGCCCCACCGACCAGATCATGGCCCAGCCCGACCCGGACCCCGGCGAGTTCTACCCACACGTCAACACGCAGCTCTTCGGCATCATCGACCCCGAGAGCAACGGCGACCTCCGCAATCCGCTGCAGCCGCCGTGGAACCTCCCGGCCGACACCTCCTCTCCCAAGAACGACGGCTTCGTCAAGGACTACATCGTCAACTCCACGCTCGCTCGCGGACGCAAGCCGACGCCCGAGGAATACTCCACCGTGATGGGCGGCTTCTCCCCCGCGATGCTGCCGGTGCTGTCCACGCTCGCCAAGAACTTCGGCGTCTACGACCACTGGTACGCGGCGGTCCCCTCCCAGACCTTCTGCAACCGCTCCTTCTTCCACGCGAGCACCTCCCACGGGTACGTCACCAACATCGAGGGCGACGGCATCGGCAAGTGGCTGAGCGCACCGGCCGTCCCCACCGTGTTCAACCGACTCGAGGAAGCTGGCAAGACCTGGCGCGTCTACTACGATGCCCAACAGGTCGTGTCCCTCACCGGCCTCCTGAGCGCACCGTCGATCGAGCAGTACTGGAAGAGCAACTTCCGCAGCATGGAGCAGTTCCACGAGGACGCGGCGAACGGAAACCTGCCCGACTACGCCTTCGTCGAACCACGCATGGTGTTCGACCACAACGACATGCACCCGCCGGTCGTCCGTCCCGACAACCCGAGCAGGGACGACGTCGACCCGGAGCTCGACTCCGCCTACTCCGACATGCGCGCCGGCGAGCAACTCCTCGGCGAGGTCTACACGGCGATCAAGCACGGGGCGTCGACAACCGGCTCGAACGCGATGAACACGGTCATGCTCGTCACCTTCGACGAACACGGCGGCATCTACGACCACGTCGCACCACCTGAGGCGACCCCGCCGTCCGGTGAGCCGGAGGCGGGCGAGATGGGCTTCACCTTCGACCGCCTCGGACTGCGGGTGCCGACCATCGTCATCTCCGCGTACACGAAGGCCGGCAGCGTCATCAACGAGGAGATGCACCACGGCTCACTCATGAAAACCCTCGCCGAGCTGCACGGACTCGACCCACTGACCGAACGTGACCGCACCGCCACGAGCATCTTCAACGCCGTGAACCTCACCTCGCCGCGGCAACCGGTGCTGTGGCCGACGGTGACGCCCGCCTACGTGCCGCCGAACCCCGAGGCGAACGCACGAGCCGACAAGGACAAGGACCGCAAGCGACCACTCACGCCGCCGGCACTCGGACTCATCGGGATCCTCCTCGCGAAGTACGAACCGGGAGCCCCGCTACCGGACAACTACGCCGACGCCTACGAGGTGCTCACGAAGCACGGTGAAGGGCTGTTCGGCACGCGGGACTGAGCGGGGCGGTGGTGCCCTTCGACAAGCTCAGGGACCGAACCGGATTGAGACGGATGCGAACGCTCCGGTTCTCTCTGCACCGCTCCCGGCCCCTGCGCACCCCGCCTTGTCCTTGAGCATCCTCCCGGTCTGAACACCCCACCCGATCCCTGAGCACCCCTCCCGGTCCCCGAGCATCCCTCCCGATTCCTGGGCACCCCACCCGGTCTCTGAGTACCTTTCCCGGTCCCTGAAGCTTGTCGAAGGGCGGCGACCCCCGCCGAGGTGCGACCTCAGAACTCGACGTCTGCCACCAGCGGGAACTCGGTGATCGGCTCATCGCCCCACGGGGCGAGTTCCAGGTACGTCGGGCGATCGCCCTCGATATAGAGGAGCAGGCTTGCGGTCGAGGTACTCGCTTCGAGGACGGTCTGTCGCGCCGTGGAGGGCCGGTCGTCGCTCTCAGGGACAAGGTCGATCGAGGGACAGCTGCCGCAGCCGCACATCCCGTGCACCGAGGTGTCTGCGAGTAGTCCCGCCCATCGTTCTCGATCGGAGGCGGTGACGGCCCGGTCGGCACCGTCCTCCGTACCACGGGCGACCATGGCGACCAGGAGGTCGCGCTCGCGGACGGAGAGGGGGCGCATATGGCGAGTGTACGCGGGCCAGGCGAGAAGTCCCTCACCGCTCGCAGGGCCCGGAGAGGCACTCGCGCGCAACAGATGTTGGCTAAATATCCCAGATCAGCGCGAGAATCGGTCGGCGTTCGAATGTCAGTGGCTCATGTTTGGATGGTCCCATGTCCAGCAGCCCACGCGTTCCCCTCGGTCCGGTCTCCACCGACCCCTTGGGCACGCTGAGCGAGACGGTGTCCGAGCTCCTCCGCACCTGGTCCGGCGCGCTCGACCCGATCCGGCCGGGCGACGACGCCATCGAGCAGCTCGCCGGCATGAACGACGCGGGCGTGGTCCGCGTCCTCGACCAGCTGGGTGCCGTGCAGCACGTGGTCGAGGTCCTGGCCGCGCGCGTCATGGGCTCGGTGTCGGAGCGTTCCCGCGGCGGCATCGTCGGCCACGACCCGTTGGCCCGCAGCCACGGGTATGCGACGCCGGCCGTCATGCTCTCGGAACGGTGGCGCATCCCGCGCGGACGCGCCGCCACGATCACCTCGGTCGCCCAGGCGATCACCCCCAAGCTCGCCCTCACCGGCGACGTCATCGAGTGCGACCGCCCCGAGATCGCCGCCGCCATCGAACCCCGGCTCGCAACTGACTCCCCCTGCGTGCCGCTGTCCGAGGGCGACAACCCGACGTGCACGGTCGACCACGACGAAGCGACCACCCCATCCGGCTTCGTCCGGTCCGCACTCAGCGTCGAGGGCGCGGGCATCCTGCTGCGCGAGCTGCGGTTGGTGGGCTCCGGTGTCGACGACGAACGCATCCACCGTGCCGTCAGCGCCGGCATCGAGCACTGCGACGGTGCGCCGCTCGCCGAGGTCAGCAGCCTCGCCAAGCTCGTCCGCACCAGCCTCGACCAAGACGGCCCGGTCCCACGGGAGATCGCGCTCCGGAAGCAGCAACGCTGCACCCTCCGCGAACTCCCCGACGGCATGACCGAGCTCCGCGCCTTCCTCGCACCCGAGGCGGCGGGATGGGTCCGCGCGACGATGGACGCCGTCGTCGGCAAGCAGCTGCGGCAGGTCCGGTTCGTCGATCCCTCCGACGAAACGGCCGCGGCGGCAGCAACCAGCAGTGAGCTACCCTCCGCGGATCCCCTCGACGACGCCTACGTTCCGGCCGCAGAGATGCCAGACACCCGCACGATGGACGAACGCCGGGTGGAAGCCCTCGTCGGGGTCTTCCGTCACGCCGCAGGTTGCGAGTCGGCGGTCATGGAACTCGCGCCCGTCTCCCTCATCATCCGCATGGACGAACCCGATCTGGCCGACGACGGGCAGTGGTCCGACGGCAAGGCCTACATCGACGGCGTCTCCGAACCGATCTCCGCCGGCACCGCACGGGGCATGGCGGCCGATGGCCGGATCATCCCGATGGTGCTCGGCGGGCCGTCGCAGGTGCTCGACCTCGGAGTTGGCACACGGTTGTTCACCAAGGGGCAGAAGATGGCCCTCGCCGAACGCGACGGCGGCTGCGCCTGGACCGGCTGTACCCATCCACCGTCGTATACCGAGGCCCATCACCTCGTCTGGTGGTCACGGGGCGGACCGACCGACCTGTCCAACGGCATCTTGTTGTGCGGCTTCCATCACCATCGCATCCACAACGACGGATGGGAGGTCCTCGTGCGCGACCACGTGCCCTGGTTCATCCCGCCCGCGCATATCGACCCGCATCGCATCCCACGACGCGGCGGCAAGCCGAGGCTGCGCGCTGCGTGACGCACTCAGCACGACCGGACGATTATCTCGACGTCAACCCAATCCACACGGCCGGACGCTCCGAAGCACTGGTTCCGGTCATTTTCGTTACCCGAACGCGCAAATGGCCGGCGCGCATGGCCTGGGCCAAGCGGTCCCGGCACGTGCGACCGGGCGGAGTGCAGCAACGGAGCTGCCGCTCCGCCTTCCTCCCCCGCCTGGCTCGAACCAAGAACTCTCCCGTAAGCCCTTCGAGAAGCTCAGGGACCGGCGGGGCGGTATCGGTCACCGAGCCTGTCGAAGTGCACACGAGAAACCTTGCCCTTCGACAAGCTCAAGGACCGGAAGTGGTGCGCAAGGACCGGACGAGGTGCTCGCGGACCGGAGAGGTACTCCGGGACACCTTCGGTCACTGAGCTGGTCGAAGTGCGCTCCGGGACCGAAGCGCCGGGACTACGCCAGCGCGGCGACCGTCTGACGGGCGATCTCGAGTTCCTCGTTCGTGGGGACGACGAGGACGGTCACGGGGGAATCGTCCGTCGAGATCACCCGGATGCCACGCGCACGCTCAGCGTTGCGGTCCTCGTCGAGGATGATGCCGAGCCCCTCGAGCCCCTGCACCGCACCCGCACGGATCAGCGGTGCGTTCTCACCGACACCGGCGGTGAACACCACCACGTCGAGACCACCGAGGACCGCGAGGTACGCCCCGAGGTAGTGCCGTAGGCGATGGACGGTCACGTCGAGCGCGAGCTGCGCCGCTTCGTCACCCTTCGACGCGGACTCGGTGACGTCGCGCATGTCTCCGGTACCCGACAGCCCCAGCAGACCACTGCGGCGGTTGAGCAACGTGTCGAGCTCGTCGAACCCGAGCCCCGCCTTGCGATGCAGGTGGAACAGCACCGCGGGGTCGAGGTCGCCGGAGCGCGTCCCCATGACGAGTCCTTCGAGGGGCGTCATACCCATCGAGGTGTCGACCGAGCGGCCGCCGTCGATCGCGCACGCAGACGCCCCGTTGCCGAGGTGGAAGACGATCTGCTTCAGCTCACCGATCGGACGGTCGAGGAAGGCCGCAGCCGCCTCCGACACGAACTTGTGCGAGGTGCCGTGGAAGCCGTACCGACGGACGCGGTGCTTCGCGGCGAGCTCCGCGTCGATCGCGTACGTGTACGCCGCGGCCGGGATGGTCTGGTGGAACGCCGTGTCGAACACCGCCACGTGCGGGACGTCGGGGAACGCGACCTGCGCCGCATTGATGCCCTGCAGGTTCGCCGGGTTGTGCAGCGGCGCGAGCTCGGAGATGTCCTCGATGTTGATCTTCACGAGGTCCGTGACCACGGTCGGCTCGAAGAAGCGCTTCCCACCGTGCACCACCCGGTGGCCGACCGCGATCGGCGCGTGCTCCTCGAGTGACGGCCCGTGCTCGGCGAACGCGTCGAGCATGACCCGGAACCCGGCCGTGTGGTCGGGGATCTCACGCTCGATGACCCAGCGCTCCTCGATGGGCGGCGTCGTCGCACCCGCGGCGTCCGGGAGGTAGGACCGGTGCTCGGCGGCACCCGTCGCGTCGCCGATGCGTTCGACGAGTCCGCTGGCGAGCGTCCGCTCCGTCTCGACATCGATGAGCTGGTACTTGAACGACGAGGAACCGGAGTTCACCACGAGGACGGTGGGCATGTGTGTCTGGACCTATTCCTGTTCCTGCGCCTGGATGGCGGTGATCGCGACGGTGTTGACGATGTCCTGCACGAGCGCGCCACGCGACAGGTCGTTGATCGGCTTGTTGAGCCCCTGCAGCACCGGACCGATCGCGACGGCGCCAGCGGAACGCTGCACCGCCTTGTACGTGTTGTTGCCGGTGTTGAGGTCGGGGAAGATGAACACCGTCGCGCGGCCGGCGACCTGCGAGTCGGGCATCTTCGTCGCAGCGACCGCGGCATCGGCAGCGGCGTCGTACTGGATCGGCCCCTCGACGAGGAGGTCGGGCCGACGCTCGCGCACCTGCCTCGTCGCTGAGCGGACCTTCTCGACATCGGCGCCGGCACCTGAGTCACCGGTGGAGTACGACAGCATCGCGATGCGCTGCTCGATCCCGAACTGCTCCGCCGTCTCGGCCGAGGAGATCGCGATGTCGGCGAGCTGGGCGTCGGTCGGGTCGGGGTTCACCGCGCAGTCGCCGTAGACGAGCACGCGGTCGGCGAGCGCCATGAGGAACACGCTCGACACCACGGAGACACCGGGCTTCGTCTTGATGATCTCGAACGACGGCCGGATGGTGTGCGCCGTCGTGTGGGCGGCGCCCGAGACCATGCCGTCGGCGAGCCCGAGGTGCACCATCATCGTGCCGAAGTAGGAGACGTCGGTGACGGCGTCGCTCGCCATGTCGATCGTGACGCCCTTGTGGGCTCGCAACCTGGCGTACTCCTCGGCGAACTTGAGGCGCAGCACCGCGTCGAAGGGGCTGACGATGGTCGCCTTGCTGAGGTCGATGCCGAGCTCGATGGCCCGCGAGCGCACCTCGATCTCCTCACCGAGGATGGTGAGGTCGGCGACCTCGCGAGCGAGCAGAGTGCCGGCCGCGCGGAGGATGCGGTCGTCGTCGCCCTCCGGCAGCACGATGTGCTTGCGGTTCGACCGCGCGCGCTCCAGCAGGCCGTACTCGAACATGAGGGGCGTCACGACGTCGGCGCGCGCCACGTTGAGCAACTCGAGCAGGAGCGGTGCGTCGACGTTCTGCTCGAACAGCGCGAGCGCGGTGTCGTACTTGCGCTGCGAGTCGGCGGCGAGACGGCCACGCGTGTTCATGACGCGGACCGCGGTGTCGTAGGTGCCGAGGTCGGTGCTGACGATCGGCGGGATCTCCCCGAGACCGGAGATGAGTTCCTCCACGACCTCGGGCAGCGGGAACCCACCGTTGAGCACGATGCCCGCGATCGACGGGAACGTGCCGGAGGCATTGGCCATGAGCGCGGCGAGGAGCACCTCGGTGCGGTCTGCCGGGATCACGATGACGGATCCCTCGGTGATGCGCGGGAGCACGTTCACCATGGACATGCCCGCCACGACGACGCCGAGCGCCTCGCGGGTGAGCAGCTCCTCGCTGCCCTTCACGAGGGTGCCGTCGACGGCCTCGAGGATGCTGTCCATCGTCGGCGCGATGAGGAAGGTGTCTTCGGGGATCGCCCAGACGGGGACCATCGCGGCACCGGCGGCGTGGCCGGCCGGGGCGACGACGGAACCGTTCGCGGAACCGTTCGGGTGGATGGCGTCGCTGATCGCGGCGGTGATCTCGAGGAGCTTGTCGGGGTCGGCGCGGTTCGCGACGACGGCGAGCAGCTGGGCGTGGGCGTCGGCGAGCTCACCGAGGGCGAGTTCGGCGATGTTGCGCATGTCGTCGGGTGTGCGGGCGACGGACTGGCCGAGCTGCTCCCCCGCACCCTGACCGGCGCGACCGCCGAGCACGAGCAGGACGGGCGCGCCGAGGTTGGTGGCGATCCGGGCGTTGTAGCCGAGCTCCGTCGGGCTGCCGACGTCGGTGTAGTCGGAACCGAGGATGACGACCGCGTCGCACTGCGCCTCGATGTGCTTGTACCGCTGGACGATGCGCGAGAGCGCCGCCTCGGGATCGGTGTGCACGTCGTCGTAGCTGACGCCGATGCAGTCCTCGTAGGCGAGGTCGACGCCGTCGTGCTCGAGCAGCAGCTGAAGCACGTAGTCGGGTTTCGTCGTGGACCGTGCGATGGGGCGGAACACCCCGATCCGCTCGATCTGATGGCTCAGGGTGTCGAGGACCCCGAGGGCCACCGTCGACTTCCCGGAGTGTCCTTCGGCAGAGATGATGTAAATGCTTCGCGCCACGGTTTCCAGCCTACGGGGGCGGGCTCTGCCGGGGCTGGGTAAGCGCACAATGTCGTGGTGCTCTGGCGGACGGGCGCGAGCGCAGGAGATCGGCGCGAGCGCAGGAGGATCCGGCGCCGGATGTCCTGCTGCCGGGCGGATGCCCTGCTGCGGCGCCAGCGGCCAGGGTGCGGGAGCAGGGCACCGCGGGCACGAAAAGACTCCCCGCGCACCCGCCAGAGCCCGGTTACCCTTGCTGCGTTTCCGCCCTGGGGGAGTTGGCCTGGATGGCGCCACGCGGGGAGCCGTCACCTAGTGTACCCGAGCCGCGACCGGGTTGCGTACGCCCCGGTTGAGGCGTTGACTGGCGGATCTGGGACCACTGGCCCCAGACCACCGATCGACCGCCGTCCCCACGAACGGGCGGCGCACCGACCGGGACCGCATCGAACGAGAGGACTCACATGACCGACGTCGTCATCGCCGGAGGACACGGACAGATCGCCCTGCACCTGCAGCGACTGCTCGCCGAAGCAGGACACTCCCCCGCCGGCATCATCCGCAACCCCGAGCAGGTGGGCGAGCTCCAGGGCATCGGCTCCCGCGCCATCGTCCTCGACCTCGAGCACTCCTCGGCAGCCGAACTCGCCGACGAACTCGCCGGAGCCGACGTCGTCGTGTTCGCGGCGGGAGCCGGCCCGAACAGCGGCGCCGACCGCAAGCTCACCCTCGACCGCGACGGCGCCATCCTCCTCGCCGAGGCCGCCGAGCTCGCCAAGGTCCCGCGCTACATCATGGTGTCCGCGATGAGCACCGACGACTTCGACCCGGAGTCGGACGACGTGTTCCAGGTCTACCTGCGGGCGAAGTCCGAAGCCGACGCCGACCTCCGCGGGCGCGACCTCGACTGGACGATCGTCCGTCCGGGCGGCCTGACCGACGACGCCCCGACCGGCACGATCACCGCCGCGACGACCACCGACCGCGGCTCGATCCCGCGCGCCGACGTCGCCGCCGTGCTGTTCGCGCTCATCGAGTCGGGCTCGGCGTCCCGCACGCAGTTCGAGGTCATCGGCGGCGAGACCCCGATCCGCGAGGCGCTCGCGTCGCTGTAGGTCCCTGTACCTCGACAGGCTCGGTGAACGGATCCCCGTTCCCGGGCCTGTCGTCGTCTCCGTCAGACCCGATCCCTGAGCCTGTCGAAGTGCACACGGGACGCCCCGCCCTTCGACAAGCTCAGGGACCGGAACGAAGGCGGGCAACGAACACCGGTCACTGAGCCTGTCGAAGTGCACACGGCAAACCCCACCCTTCGACAAGCTCAGGGACCGGAACGAAGGCGGGCAACGAACACCGGTCACTGAGCCTGTCGAAGTGCACACGCCACACCCCGCCCTTCGACAAGCTCAGGGACCGGAATGGGTTTTCAGGGACCGTGGAGGGATCCAGGGACCGTGGAGGGCTTCAGGGACCGGAACAGGGACGAGTACCGAACACCGGTCACTGAGCCTGTCGAAGTGCACACGGGACACCCCACCCTTCGACAAGCTCAGGGACCGAAGAGGGTTCCAGGGACCAGAACTGGGACGGGCAACGAACACCGGTCACTGAGCCTGTCGAAGTGCACACGGGACACCCCGCCCTTCGACAAGCTCAGGGACCGGAGAGGGTTTCAGGGACCGGACAGGGTTTCAGGGACCGGAGAGGGTTTCAGGGACCGGAAGACGTCTCACCGACCGGGTACGTGCTCAGTGCTCGGGCCCACACAACCGATGCGGGTGCGGGCTCCGAAGAGTTCCCTGACCCGCACCGGCACCGTGTGCGCGCGACCTGGCGCACATATGGAGTTCCTGTGGGCGACACGTCCAGGGGTGTTACCTGTTCGTTATCAGTCCTAGGATCGGGCAACGGGTTCCGGCCCGGACGATGTACGCAGCGCGACGGAGGCCGACGATGGACCAACGCTACGACCCCGCGTTCCAGCGCGGACACACCGACGAGCGCACGCGCCCGAACGCCGGTGACACCGGCCGGCGCAGCCACCTCGCCTCGCTCGAGGAGATCGCCCCGCAGCTCATCCAGCCGCCCACCGACGGTCGCCCCGTCCGCCCGCCGACCGACGACCGGTTCGACGACGGCCCGCGCGCCCAGCCGTCCCGAGGCATGCCCTCACAGACCGACCGTCGCGCCCACCCGTTCGAAGCCCGGACCGGCGACACCGCCGTGGTCGCGGATCAGCCTGCGGCGGCAGGTCCCGACGCGCAGCAGACCCAGCTCGACCAGGAGCGGTACGACGCGTACCTCGACGCCACCGAAGCCCACCGGGTCCGCGCCGTCGTCTGGGAACGGGTCCTCTGGATCGTCGGTGTCGTCTTCACGCTCGGCGGCGGCGTGGGACTGTGGCAGTCGTTCACCCTGCTGTACCGCGGGTTCGTCGGCGACAGCGGCCCGACCGACAACTACCTCTGGATGCAGTTCCTCGGAGCACTCGCCCCGACCCTCATCACGATCGGCCTCGCCACCATCGTCGCGCTGCTGTTCAAGCGCATGCTCGACCACGACCGCAGGAGCCGACCATGACCGAGCAGAGCAACACCAGCCGCGCCCCACGGGACACCGTCGCCGAACTGAAGCCAGCGCTGAACGCCGAGGAGTTCCAGGTGCTGGCCGAGCGCATCCTCGACAACGTCGAGCGCGTCCTCGACGGCAAGCCGTTCGCCGCGCGGATGGCGCTCATCGTGATGCTCGCCGAGGGTCACCTGCTCATCGAGGACGTCCCCGGCGTCGGCAAGACCGTCCTTGCGAAGGCCCTCGCCGCGTCCGTCGGCAGCACCGTCCGCCGCATCCAGTTCACGCCCGACCTGCTCCCGTCCGACGTCACCGGCGTCTCGATCTTCAACCAGGTCGACCGCGAGTTCGAGTTCAAGCCCGGAGCGGTGTTCGCGAACATCGTCATCGCCGACGAGATCAACCGCTCCTCGCCGAAGACCCAGTCGGCGTTGCTCGAGTCGATGGAGGAGCGGCAGGTCACGGTCGACGGTGAGACGCACGCCCTGCCGTCGCCGTTCACGGTCGTCGCCACGCAGAACCCGCTCGAGATGGAGGGCACCTACGCTCTGCCGGAGGCCCAGCGCGACCGCTTCATGGCGCGTATCTCGATGGGATACCCCGACGCTTCCGCGGAGCTCGCGATGCTCCGCCAGCGTGACACGGTCAACCCGCTCGACACCATCGGACCGGTCGCCTCACGCGGCGACGTCGAGCGCCTCATCGCCTGGGCCCGCGGTGTCTTCGTGTCGCCGATCGTCGAGCAGTACTGCGTCTCGCTCGTGCAGGCGACCCGCGTGCACCCCGAACTCCGGCTCGGCGCGAGCCCGCGCGCCACCCTGCAGCTCGTCCGCGCGGCCAAGGTGCTCGCGGCGCTCGACGGTCGCGAGTTCGTCCTGCCCGACGACATCGATCAGCTGCTGGCACCGGTCCTCGCCCACCGGCTCATCCCCACCCGCCGAGCGGTGAGCGCCCACGACCGCTCGGGCGTCCAGGCGGTCTCCGAAGTGCTCGTCGAGTTGCTGGAGCGGACGCCCGTGCCGCACTCCGGGCGCACCGAGCTGAGGTCCTGATCCGATGGCCCCGCACCGCGACCGCCGGATCGCCGTGATCAGGCACCGGAGGTCCTGAGCCCATGAAGCGACGCGTGCCGTTGACGAGACGCGCGGTCGGCGTGCTCATCGCGGCCGGCGTGTGCCTCATCTTCGCGCGCGGGATCGGCTCCCCGGAGCTGCTCGCAGCGGCCGGGCTCCTCGTGGCGCTCGTCGCCGCCAGCTTCGGCGCGGTCTACCTCGAGCGGCCGTCGCTCCGGGTCGACCGCACCACCCGGCCCGACCTCGTCGCGGTCGGCGGGCGGATCTCCGTCGAGGTCACGATCGCCGAGACGAGCGCGCTCCCCCACGTCCACACGGAGTGGAAGGACCGCGTACCGGCCGGACTCGCCGGCAGCGCCGAAGGGACCCTGCCGAGTACCGGCGTCGCCGGCATCGGTTCGCGCCGTCGGACGGCCGAGTACACGGTGACGGCGCTGCGTCGCGGGGAGCACGAACTCGGCCCGCTCGGGCTGACCGTGAGCGACCCGTTCGGACTCGTCGTCCGTCGGCGCGACGTCGGCGGGACGCATGCGGTCGTCGTCCTGCCGGAGGTCGTCGTCCTGCCGGAGATCCCCGCACTCACGGCCAGCCGCGACGGTTCCACGCGCCCGTCGTCGCTGCACGTCGGCGCGGGTGAAGACGACATCATCGCGCGCCCCTACCTGCCGGGGGACGCGATCCGCCGACTGCACTGGCGGGCGAGCGCGCACCACGGCGAGCTGATGGTGCGGCAGGAGGAGCAGCGCAACGACCCCGAGGCGACCGTCCTCCTCGACACGGCCGCAGCCCACTGGGCCTGGCCCGACGACGATCCGTCGTACCTGCCGGCGTTCGAGCAGGCCGTGTCGCTCGCTGCCTCGATCACCGCCCACCTCGTCGACGCCGACTACCGCGTCAACCTCGTCGGTGCCGGCACCGAGGAGCTCTCCCGCGAGATCAGTGCGAGATCCGCGTCCGGTGGACTGCGTTCCAGTCCGGTGGGCGACATGGGCGACGCGCTCGCCCGCGGCGGGCAGCATCTCGAGGAGGACGACCTCGACGCCGCCTTGCTCGACCTGGCCCTCCTGCGACCATCGGTGCAGCCCAATCGGTTCCTCGACCTCTCACCCGTCATCGCCGCGCGCCGGTCGCAACCGGTCATCGCGATCCTCGGCGACGTCGAGGAGGGCGATCTCGGTGAACTGACCGCGGTCGCGCATCTCTCGCCGCTCCCCGTCGCACTCCTCCCGGCCGGCGCGCGGCGTCGGAGCATCGAGCTCCTGGAGTCCGCGGGGTGGCGCTGCCACGTCGGCGAGCGCGGCGCATCGTTCCAGGCGCTGTGGTCCGGCACGAGCGGTCCGGCCACCACCACGCTGGCGCCGTCGACCGGCCGTGGAGGTCAGGGTGGCCAGGGCGGTCGTCGGGGTGCCGGAGGTGCGTATGTCCGTCGCTGAGGAACGCCGTGCGGCGGCGGCCGCCCGTGGCCGGGGGTCGTCCCGCGGAGGCGTGCCATCGGGCGTCCGTCCTCGTGCCGACTCGTCGAACCCCCGACGTCCGTCCGGCGGAACCAGCGGCGGGTCGTGGTCAGGAAGCGCCGGCGGACGCCGGGAGGACCCACGCGACACCGCGAACGTCGGCGACCTGCGTCTCGGCCTCGCCGCCTTCCTGCTCCTCGCGACGGGTGGCCTCGGGTTCGGCCGGGTGCTCGACGCGCTCGACTGGTGGTTCGTCACGAACCTCGTCATCGCGATCGTCCTCGCCACGGCGATCCTCCTCCGGCGCACGAGACTGCCGGCGGTGTTCGTGTGGCTCGGCGCCGGCATCGCATGGCTGCTGACGATCACGCTGTTCTTCGCCAGTGAGACGGCGATCATCGGCATCGTCCCGACCCCGACCACGCTCGGCGCCTTCGAACGGTTGCGCGACGCCGGGTTCCAGACCTTCCACGACGGCTCGGCCCCACTCGACACCGACGCCGGCGTGGTCTTCGTCATGGCCGCGGGCGGCGGCCTCGTCGCGCTGGCGGTCGCCTGGCTCGTGCTCGGCCGCCACGCACCGGTGCTCGCGGCCGTCCTGGTCTTCGCCGTGTACGCCGGGCCGACGGTCGCCGTGTCGTTCCCCCTCGATCCGTGGGTGTTCGCGTTCGTCGCCCTCTCCTTCCTCTGGCTGCTCCGCGAGGACGTCCGACGCCGCGAGTTGCTGCGAGCGCTCGCCTCGGCCCAGGCTGCCGGCGACGGACGCGGCGCCGGACCGTCGGCGATGACCGGTGTCGGCCGCTTCGGAGGCCTCGGCCCGGCCGTCCTCGTCAGTGCCGTCGCGGTGGTGGTCGCCCTCCTCACGCCGGCGGCGCTCCCCGACCTCGCCGTCCGGGACGTGACCGCCGGTGCCCGTGGCAGTGGACCGTTCGTGAACGGCATCAACCCGCTCATCTCGCTCGGCCAGAGCCTGCGGCGCCCCGCGAACACGACCGCGCTCGAGTACACGACCACCGCCGACGACGCCCCCTACCTCAAGGTCACCGACCTCCGCGACTTCACGGGTACGGTCTGGGGACCGGACAATTCGGGCTACAACGACGGCAACACGCTCGACGCCTTCCCCGCGCCGGCCGGGCTCAGCGAGGCGATCCCGGTCGAGACCTTCGAGACGACGGTCACGGTGGACTCGCTGTCGAGCCCGTGGCTCCCGCTGCCGTACCCGACGCAGAAGGTCGACGGGCTCCGCGGCGACTGGCGGTTCGAGGCCGCCGGGCTGACGGCGATGGCGGAGCGTGGATCCACCCGCGGGCAGACCTACACGGCGACGAGCACCGCGATCCTGCCGACCGCACAGCAGATGCGCGACGTCCCGCCGGTCGCCGACCCGGCGTCAGCCGCCCCGTACCTCGAGCTGCCCGACGACCTGCCGCAGATCATCCGTGACACCGCCGCGGACGTCACGGCGACCGCCTCCACCGACTACGACCGCGCGATCGCCTTGCAGCGCTACTTCCGCAGCACCTTCGAGTACTCGGAGTCGGCACCCGTCGAGGAGGGCTTCGACGGCAGCGGAGCCGAGGTCATCGCGACGTTCCTGGAGCGCAAGGCCGGCTACTGCATCCACTTCTCGTCCGCGATGGCCGTGATGTCGCGCGTCCTCGGCATCCCCGCGCGCATCGCCATCGGGTACCTGCCGGGCACGACGATCGACAACACCCCGGCGAACCGCGACACCTACATCGTCACCTCGGACCAGTTGCACGCGTGGCCGGAGCTGTACTTCGAGGGTGTGGGCTGGGTGCCGTTCGAGCCGACGGCCAGCCGTGGGGTCGTGACGCAGTTCAGCGACGCGAGCACGGCGACGCCCGGCAGCGGATCGGTGAGTCCCGACAGCCGTCCGGCTCCGACCGCGGCGTCGACGCCCACGCCCACCGCGGACGCGCTCGGCGGACCGACCTCGGCCCGGTCCGGCGGGGCGTTCACCGCGGCGCTCGTCCCGCTCGCGATCCTGCTCGGCGCGCTGGTGCTGCTCGCCACCCCGTCGATCGCCCGGGGACTCCGGCGTGCGGCCGGGCGTCGGCGTGCGCTGACCGAGCGGACCTCGGCCGGCTGGGCCTGGGCGGAGTTCCTCGACACCGCCCGCGACCTCGGCTTCCCCGTGACGTCGGCGGAGTCACCACGCGGGTTCGCATCGCGGCTGCGCGGACAGTTCCGGATCGAGTCGCCGGCCGTCGACCGGCTCGTGGCGGCGGTCGAGCGGGAGAGCTATGCGCCGAGCGCTGGTGGTGCGGCGAGCGCCGGTTCGTTCGACGCAGCGTTGGCTGAGGCGAAGGCGGCCCTGCGGTCGGCGAGTCAGCCGCTCGAACGCGTCCTCGCGGCAGTCCTCCCGCGGTCGCTCGTGCTGCGGCGTGATCAACGGGTGGACTGGCGGCCGCCTGCTGCGAGCTGACGCGAGCGGCGCTCCGTGCCGGTGTCTCCGACCGCGGGCGTTAGTGCTCGGCCATGCTCGGAGCGCGGCGGCGGGGCCGGGTGGCGCGCAGCGGTCCGGGAACCAGGTATGCTGCTATCTGGCCGTTTTTCACAAACAGCCATGGAGAATTCGCCTAGTGGCCTATGGCGCACGCTTGGAAAGCGTGTTGGGTTAACGCCCTCGGGGGTTCGAATCCCCCATTCTCCGCCAGCTTCACCATGAACGCCCCGCCTCGCGCGGGGCGTTCTGCGTTTCATGCTCTGCGCGCGGAGGATCACGCACAACACCCACAGCCGGGGTTCGAATCCCCCATTCTCCGCCAGCTTCACCAGAACGCCCCGCCCCGCGCGGGGCGTTCTGCGTTTCCGGAGCACCCCGGCGACGTGTCCTCAGGTTGCCAGCGCGGTGCGCTGGCGTGAGCGCGGGTCACACGCGTGAGCGCGGGTCTCCGGAGGGGCGCGCTCAGGGCTACGACCCGCGCCCACGCCGAACCCGTCGGTCTCGCGCCAGCGCACCGCGCTGGCACCGAGTCCGCACATCTCACGTCAGCGCACCGCGCTGAGCGAGTCGATCATTCGAGGGTTGACAGTTAGAAGTCAAAGCATTAGCGTTCTAACCATGGACGACGAGACACCCACCCTCAGCAGCACACTCGAACTGGTCCGCTGGATCGGGTGGGCACAGCGCAAGGCCGGCGAGGACTGGATACGAGCCCGCGAACTCAGTCACGAACAGGCCTTCGTCCTCGGCCACCTCGTCCGGCATCCAGGATCGAGCCAACGCGACATCGCCGAGGTGAGCCGGACGAGCGCCGCCAGCGTCTCGAGCCTCCTGCAGGGACTCGAACGTCGAGACCTCGTCGAACGCCGCACGGAGGAGGGGAACGCGCGCACCAAGCGCGTCTACGCCACCCCGCTCGGCACCGACCTCATCGCCGGGTTCGAGACCGCGATGGCCGAGGCCGACGACATCATCCTCACCCCGTTGGACCAGAGCGAACGCGACACCCTGCACGCTCTGCTCACGAAGCTCACGGCGCACCTGCCGCAGCCGACCCGCTGATCATCGCTCGGGGAACCCGAGCTCCCTGACCACGCGCCGAGACCACTCGCCGCGTCATCCACCGACCGCCGAACACGATGGCGACCGCGAACGCCACGACGGCGTTGTCCGTCGCGCCCGAACGCCTGCTGAGCCCGTCCGCTCAGCCCGCGCCGGACGACCACCCCAATCACCGAACCCTCGCCGCGCCGGCGCTCATCGTCGCGCCCGGAACCTGCCCGAAACGGAGCCTGCCATGCACCCCGAACACCACACTGATCCCACCGCCGGAACACCCGTCCCCAGCAGCACCGCACGGTCGACGGCCACCGCGCCATCGACCGACACCGCGCCCTCGACCGCAGCCGACATGGTCGGGAGCAACCGCTGGTACCTCGCGACCGCCCCGATCATCCGGGCACTCATCCATCTGTGCGTCCCGATGGCAGCGGCCCTGGTCGTCAGCGCCGTCTACAACCTCATCAACGCGGGCGTCGTCGGCTCGCTGCACGACACCACCCTGCTCGCCGCGATCACCCTCGGAGCCCCGATCCTCGGACTGATCATGGCCATCGGCGACCTGTTCGGCGTCGGCGGCGGCGCGCTCATCTCCAGACTCCTCGGCGCCTCGGAACACGATCCGGCACAGGCCGGGGACATCAAACGGGCCGCTTCCTTCTCCGTCTGGGGCGCGTTCCTGACGGGCGCCGTCCTGGGCGGGATCGGCCTCGTGTTCCTCGGTCCACTCGTGTCGCTGCTCGGGGCGGACGCGGTCACCGCACCGGCGACCTCGGCGTTCATCGGTGTCATGCTCGCGTTCGTCCCCGTCATGGCGACCGCGTTCTGTCTGGAACAGCTCGTGCGGGCCGAGGGTGCCGCCCGTCAGGTGATGATCGCCCTCATCGCGTCGGCGGTGGCGAACCTCGTCCTCGATCTCGTCTTCATCCTCGGGTTCGGCTGGGGCGTCGCCGGCGCAGCGCTCGCGATGGGACTGGCGAACCTCGGTGTCCTCGTCTACTTCGTGGCGTGGTTGAAGCGCAACAGCGAGCACGTCAGTCTGGCTCCGCGTTGGTTCACGCTGTCGCCGACGATCCTCAAGCCGGTCCTCGGTGTCGGCGTGAGCACGCTCCTGCAGTCGGGGTTCCTCATCGTCACCGCACTCGTGTTGAACACGCTGGCCGCAGCATACGGAGACGCCCCGCTCGCCGCCATGGGCGTCGCGGTCCGGATCGCCCAAGTGCCCGAGTTCCTGGTCATGGGCGTCACCTTCGGCGTGCTCCCCCTCCTCGCATACGCGTTCGGCAAGGGCGACGGCGCGCGCCTCCGGTCCGCTCTCCGTGCCTCGGCACTCACGGTCGGTGGGATCTCGGTCCTCTTCGCCGGCGTCGTCTTCGTCCTGCGTGAGCCGATCGTCTCCGCGTTCATCGCCGACCCCGCCGTCCTCGGACTCGGCGTCACGATCCTCGTCGCCCAGCTCACCGCGATGATCGCCAACGGATTCACCGGACTCATCACCTCGCTCTTCCAAGCGACCGGGCGAGCACTCCCCGCAGCGGTCATGGCCGTCACCCAGGGCGTGCTGTTCGTCCCGATCGTCCTCCTCGGCAACCTGTGGTTCGGACTCGGTGGCATCGTCTGGTCGCTCACCGTCACGGAGGTCATCGTCTTCCTCGTCGGTGTCCTGCTCTGGCTCGGCTCGCGACGTGCCATCAGCCGTGGCCTCGCAGCCGGTTCCCCGGAGCGCGCCGAAGCCCAACTCGCCGACGCCTGACGGACTGCCAGCGCGGTGCGCTGACGTGAGCGCGGGTCACACGCGTGAGCGCGGGTCTCCAGAGGGCCGCGCCCACGTCCATGACCCGCGCTCACGCCGATTGCAGCGACCTCACGTCGGCGCACCGCGCCGGCACCCACACCACCGCGCTCGGGTCAGCGCACCGCGCTGGCGACACCCCGCGGGGCGCGCGGGACATCCCGGGAGCATCAACCCGCAGGGGCGTCCAGGGGCATCCGCATCACCGCGTTCTCGATGAGCACCCCGCGACGCTCGACCCGCTGCTCGCGGACCACGACGAAGCCGTGACGCTCGAACACCGGCTGCGCCGTCCGACTCGCCTGCACGGTCACCTCGCGGAGCCCCACCGCCCGCGCCTCGTCGAGCACCTGATGGATGAGTGCGGAACCGACGCCGTGTCGTCCGGCGTCCGGATCGACGAACAGCATGTCGAGGTAGCCGATCTCGACGTCCAGGTCGGTGAATCCGACCACCGAGTCGTCGAGCTCGGCCACCCACGTCGTCACCGCGGCACGTCGGTCGGCCCAGTCGTCCAACACGGCGCCTGCCGGTTCGTCCGGCACCCAGGCGGCGAGCTGCTCGGGCGTGTAGTGGGCGGCAGCCGTCACCCGCACCGCGCGTTCGAAGATCGACCTGGTCGCCCGCGCATCGGTGTCGCGGTAGCGGCGGATCCTGAGGTCGTCGAGCACGCGCGTCAGCCTAGCCGGAGTGCCGGGACGCCGCGGGCAAGCGACCTCAGCGCTTGAGCGCCGGAATCTCCGAGAGGTCGGTGTACACGGGTATCCCGCGCTCACGGGCGATCGCGACGTCGGTGTCGGCGCCGGACGACTCCCCCGGCAACCGGAGCACGGCGTCGCAGTGCTGGAGCAGCCGCCTCGCCGTCTCGTACATCACGTCGCCGTCGCCGGACGCGCTGCCGATCCCACGCAGGATCGGCAGCGCGACCCACTCCCCGATCATCGGGACGTGACCGAGCGCGTAGATGGGCGCTGCAGCGGCTTCGAGTCGTTCCAGGTTGCGGGCGATGGCGTCCGGGTCACCGCCGGTCCCGGAGCGGTAGGGGCCGGCGATGAGGATGAGGAGTGGCGTTGTCATGTCCAGCACTGTAGCGTTAACCGTGCACGATCGTGCAACACCATGAAGGAGCACGCATGTTGAGCGCACAACGACGATCACACCTGCTCGACCTCCTCGACCGCGACGGCCGGATCGTCGCGAAGGACGCCGCCGCTGCGCTCGGGCTCTCGGAGGACTCGATCCGACGAGACCTCCGCGAGCTGGCCGATGCCGGTCTCTGCGTCCGCGTCTACGGCGGCGCACTCCCGGTCGCCGCGGCCGATCGCCCGTTCCGGGATCGACTGTCCCTCGGGGCGGAGAGCAAAGAGCGCGTCGCCCGCATCGCCGCCGAGCGGATCCGACCAGGCAGCACCATCATCATCGACGCCGGCACCACCGCGCTCGCGCTCGCGCGACTCCTCCCGGACGACCCGACCCTCACCGTCATCACCCCGAGCCCGGCGGTCGCACTCGCCGTGGCGGAGCACTCGCCGGCACGCGTCATCATGATCGGCGGCGAACTCGGACGTCACTCCATGGTCGCGGGCGGCGCCCTCGCCGCGGAAGCCATCCGTCACCTGAGTGCCGACGCCTGCTTCCTCGGCGTCACAGGTTTCCATCCCGAACACGGCCTCACCACCGGCGACCTCGACGATGCCGCGACGAAGCGCGCCCTCGCCGAGCGCAGCACCGACGTCTACGTCCTCGCGAGCGAGGAGAAGGTCGGGGCCGTCTCCCGGTTCCCGGTGCTCGACCTCGGCGAGGTTACCGAGGTCATCGTCGACCCGCAGGCGGACGGACCTGATCCGTCGACGCGGACCGGAGGTTCAGACGCGCGGGATCGTCAGGATCGCGGGTAGGTCTCGGCGAGGAACGCGGCGTAGCCACCCGGGGTCCGGCCACGTCGCCGACCCGAGGTCTCGACGGGCACATCGAGCGTCGGTACGACCCGGAGACCCGCCGCCCGGGCGCGCTCGACGAGATCGACGTCCTCATGCTCGGGCAGCTCACGAAAGCCGCCGAGTTCGTCGAGCCGATCGGCCCGGACACCCAGATTGGCCCCGTGCACGTTGCCCGGCAGATGTCCGGGCGGGTGGGTCAGCGACCACCGCTCCACGTCGTCCTCGGAGAAGTCCGTGAAGTCGGGACGGACGGTCCCGAGGAGGACGTCGACACCGTCGTCGAAGGCATCGGCGTGGACGGAGAACCAGTCCTCCGGAACGCGCGAGTCGGCGTCGGTGTTGGCGATCCACCGCGCGGAGACGTCCGCAGCACCCGATCCCACAGCGGCCGCGCCACCGGCCCGCCGGGCCGCCCCGACACTGCGCTCGTCGATGACGACGGTGACCGCCTCCTCGGACTCGAAGCCCGCCAACCGCTCACGGACGATCCGCGCCGTGTCGTCGCGACAGTCGTCGAGCACCACGACGATCCCCACCTGCAGCTCGGGACGACGACGCAGCACGGCGGCACGCGCGACGAGGAGCGCGTCGAGGCATGCCCCGATCAGCTCCTCCTCGTCGTGAACGGGCACGACGGCATCGATCCGTCGCAGCATCAGCCCGTCAGACCGTCCACTGCGGCGACGCTCGCCTCATCGGCGGGCACGAGGACGTCGAGCAGGAAGTCGTCCTCGACGTGCTGGATCGACCGACGTCCTGGCCAGCGCTCGAGCAAGCGGCGATGGACGAACTCGGCGGAGGTCGTGGCGTGGTCGTCGGGGTGCCGCCAGTGACACGCGACGATGCTCCCGCCGGGGGTGAGTGAGCCGAGAATCTGATCGATGACCCGATCGAGGTCGGCCGCCGACAGGTAGTAGCCGACCTCCGACATCACCACGAGGTCGAAGGTGCCACTCGGCCAGTCGTCCGGGAGCGTGCCCCGTTCGAACCGGGCGGCGGGCACCCGTCGACGGGCGATCTCGAGGGGCGCTTCGGCGATGTCGACACCGAGCACGTCGTCGCTGCGGTCCGCGAGCCGCTCCGTCAGGACACCCGTCGCGCAGCCGAGTTCGAGCACCGAACCGTAGCGCTGGCGCGGCAGAGCGGCGAGGAGGACCCGACGTTTGCGCTCCTCGTACCAGGACCCGAAGTCCCAGCCGTCGGGGTGGTCGCGGTAGTGGTCCTCGAACGACTCCTTTGACCGCGAGATCGCATCGGCCGTCGCAGCCGTCACGGCATCGGTGCCGGCGGGGTCGGTGTCGGTGTCCGCCGCCGCACGTGTGTCCGGGTCGCTGTCGGGCTCAAGGTCCAGCGCACGCCCGTTCGGGAACAGCACCTCGAACCGCCGCGCGTAGTGCTGCAGGTGGTGGTGGTCGACGATCGCCTCGTCGCCCGGTGCGTCCGAGAGGGGCTCCGTCTGCGAGGGGTAGGCGTCCATCGCGGCGATCTTCGCCCCGTGCGCCGCCGCGTCGAGCGGGACGATCCGCGCCTCGGCCCACGGCAGGGTCGCGTCGTCGGTGTCGGCCCAGTGCCAGAGCCAGATGGGGAACTCCACAAGCGCGAGGTCGAGCTCGGTCGCGAGGGCCGTGGCGAGTTCGCCCGCGATCCGGTGGTCGCGGTGCCCGTCGCCGCGCCAGGGGGCGACGATGAGCGGTCGCGATCCCGCGGTGGCGACGGCTGCTCGCAGTCGCTCCGCGATGCCCGCGCGTTCAGCGTCGAGGCCGCCGTCCGGGATGTGCAGGACGTCGTACCCGACCGTCGGGTGGAGACGACCGACAGCATCGATGAATTCGGCCTCCCGGCGCGGGGCGAGTTCCTCGGGCGTGGTGGTCGGTGAGTCGGGGTGCGATCCCTCGCCGAGGGTCACGAGGAGGACCTCGACCGGGATCCCAGCGGCTGCAGCTGCCGCGATCAGCCCGCCGGCTCCGAGCGACTCGTCGTCGGGGTGCGGTGACAGGACGACGACGCCCGTGGCGTGCCTCCAGCCGTCCCAGACGGGCAGGTCGAGCTCATGCAAGCGGGTCGCCCAGGCGGCTGCCGACGTGCCGGGGTCGCGGTGGTCGAAGGCGGGCATCAGTCGGCCTCCACCAGCATGCGGCCGTAGCGCGCGAGGTCGCGGTCGCCGTGGTCCTGCTGGATGTAGAGCTCGAGGTCGGACATCCGCGCGAGGTAGGCGGGCTCGGAAGTGAGCGGGCCGGGGCCGAGTGCTCCGAGCACCCCGGCGCGGATGGCGTCGACCCGACCGCGGACCGTCGACCGCACTCGCTGGGCGAGGCGCGGACCGGCCGTGTCGTCGGCGTGGCCGTGCTCGATGGCTTGGGCCGCGTCGGCGATCGCCTGCTCGGCGATCGAGAGGTCGATGGCCGCGGCGCCGAGCGTGCGGAGGAGGAGGTCGGCATCGGGGCGGGTGCGTGCCGCGGCGAGCAGGCGGTCGACGAGCGTGATCGCGCCGCCCCACCAGCAGGCGGCGACGCCGATCCCGCCCCAGGAGAAGCCGGGGCGTCGCAGGTACCACCCGTCGTCGCCGACCGGGGACGCCGGGACGCCGTCGAAGCCGACCGGGCCACTCGGGACGAGCGGCAGTCCGCGGGCGAGCCACGCGCTGTCGTCGGTCGTGACCCCGGGATCGGTGAGTGCGACGGCGAACAACCGCCGCTCCCCCGGCGCGGTGTGGGCGGTGACGAGCGCGTCGCTCAGGTGGGACGCGAGGGAGCACCACGGCTTGGTGCCGGTCAACTGCCAGGCGTCGTCGACCAGGGTGGCGTCGAGACGCAGCCCGGGTGCTTCGGCCGCGAAGACGCCCCAGGTGGAGACGGCCGGCGGTTCGAGGTCGGCCTGATGCAGGATGGCGAGAGCGTCGAGGTGCGGTTCGACGACACGTGCGAGCGTGACGTCGACCGCGGCGATCGCGCCGAGTCCCGCGAAGACCCGCCCGGCGGTGTGCTGTTCGAGCGGGCCGACGAGTCGCACGGCTGTGGAGGTGAAGGCCAGGCGCGACTCGATGCTCGCCAACGATCCGGTCGCCGCATCGTGCAGAGCGTCGAGGTCGAGGGAGCTACCGCTGGTTGGCCAGGCGGTCGACTGCAGACGGATCATGCGATCCGTGTCTGGTGTCGGGGTTCCATCGGTGCGCGCATGCGACCTCCTCGCGTCGTGGAGGTCCAAGTCTCGCACCGCCACGCGCCGCCGCCCGCCCCTGGACCGCGACCATCGACCCTGGTAGTGCGTCAGCGCGGTGCGCTGACGCGAGCGCGGGCCATGGACGTGGGCGCGGGTCTCCGGAGGGGCGCGCTCGGTCGCCTGACCCGCGCTCACGCCGGTTCCCTCGGGTTCGCGTCAGCGCACCGCGCTGGCACCGGTTTCCGGCGACTCGGCTCAGCGCACCGCGCCGGCACCCCGCTCGGGCGAGGCGCCGGGCACCGGCTCAGTCGCGGAAGAGGGCGCTGTAGGCATTGATCGCCGGCTGCCCACCGAGGTGCGCGTAGAGGACATTGCTGGACGCCGGGATGTCACCACTCGTCACGAGGTCGATGAGCCCTGCCATCGACTTCCCCTCGTAGACCGGGTCGATGATGACACCCTCGAGCCGACCGGTCAGGCGGATCGCCTCCATCGTCGACTCGACCGGGATCCCGTAGAGGTCGCCGGCCCACCCCTCCAACACCGTGATCTCGTCGTCGCGGAGCTCGCGTTCGAGGCCGATGAGCTCCGCCGTGTTGCGGGCGATGCGTGCGACCTGGTCGCGGGTCTCCTGGATCTTCGCCGACGCGTCGATGCCGATCACCCGGCGCGGTCGGTCCTGCCCGGCGAACCCGGCGATCATGCCGGCGTGGGTGGACCCGGTGACGCTGCAGACGACGATCGTGTCGAAGAACACCCCGAGTTCACGCTCCTGCTGCTCGACCTCCGCGGCCCAGTTCGCGAACCCCAGACCACCGAGCCGGTGGTCCGACGCGCCGGCCGGGATCGCGTACGGGGTGCCGCCGCGTTCGCGCACGTCGTCGAGGGCGCGTTCCCAGCTCGACTTGAAGCCGATGCCGAAGCCCGCGGGATCGAGACGGACCTCGGCGCCCATGATCCGCGACAGCATGATGTTGCCGACCCGGTCGTTCACCGCGTCCGGCCAGTCCACCCAGTTCTCCTGCACGAGCACCGCCTGCATCCCGAGCTTCGCCGCGACCGCCGCGACCTGCCGCGTGTGGTTGGACTGGTAGCCACCGATCGACACGAGTGTGTCGGCACCCTGCGCGATCGCGTCGGGGATGAGGTACTCCAGCTTGCGGGTCTTGTTGCCGCCGTAGGCGAGACCGCTGTTGACGTCCTCGCGCTTGGCCCAGATCGTCGCGCCGCCGAGGTGGGCGGTGAGGCGGTTGAGTTCGTGGACGGGACTCGGTCCGAAGGTGAGCGGGTAACGGGAGAAGTCGCTGAGGGACATGTGGTGGCTCCTGGGTCTCGGTGGTGCGGCTGAGTGGTGGCGATCGGTGCCGGGAAACGGGTCGGGTGGCGCGAGCTGGTCAGTCCTCGTCGAGGTGGGCGAGGACAAGGTCGGCGAGGGTCGTCCAGTTGCCCCGGACGAGCGCGGCCGCCGCATCCACGTCCCCCTCCGCACAGCGCTCGATGACGGCATCGTGCTGCGCGATCGACCCGCGTGCCGCGACCGAGGAGAACCGCAGCCGTTCGATCCGGCGCAGCAGCGGAGTGACCGCCTCGAGCGCATCACGGATGAACGGATTCCCGGCGACGTCCACGGCCACGGCATGGAAGGCGTCGTCCGCTGCGAGCGCGGCGTCGGCGTCGTCACGTTGGAGCGCGGCTGCGAAGTCACGGTTCGCCGCGCGCATGCGGTCGAGGTCGGCCGCACTCAGGTGCGGCACCGCCTCACGGACGGCGAGTTCGTGCATGGCGGCGGCGACCGCCTGTGCCTGCAACGTCGCCCGGCTGTCGAGCGGGGCGACGACGGTCGACCGTCCGGGTTTCGCAATGACGAGCCCGCTCCGGGCGAGGCGCAGGACGGCCTCACGGATGGGCGTGCGACTCACGCCGAGCCAGCGTTCGAGTTCGGTGTCGACGAGCTTCTCGCCCGGGGTGAAGGTGCCGTCGACGATCGCATTGCGGAGCGACTGATAGACGTCGTCGCGGAGGAGCGCGCGGCGATGCGGGTTGGCTTGAGCGGGGGCGGGCATGCAATATATTGCACATCGCACGACCGAGAAGTCAAGCGCATCGGTGCAACCGGGCGGACCGGCTCGGAGAATGGGGTATTCGTCCTACTTGTCCCCCAGATGGCGGATTGTCCACCCACTGAAAGCAGGCCACGATGGTCGGCGGGGGTGAGCGCGTGGTGCGACGGGGTGACGAACCGGTGACGGTCAGACCGCATCCCCGCGTGCTCTGGAGCGCCGTCCTGAGTGCCGCCATCGTCGTCCTCCCGGTCTGGGGCGTCTCGCTCTGGCTCGTCGGCCCGAGCCCGAGTGTCGAACGCACGTGGGTCATCACGCTCGGTGTCATCGGCATGGTCGTGCTGCTCGGCGTCGCTGTCCTGTCCCGTCGCCAACGCATCGTCGTGTGTCGTGACGGCTTCATCGAGCAGCCCATCGTCGGGCGGCAGCGGTTCGTTCCACGGGAGGCGATCGGCCGCAGTCTGCTCTTCGAGTTCCGGGGTCGAGGTCTGCATGCGAGCTCGCAGTTCTTCGTCTGCGACGCCGAGAACCGCCCACTCCTCCGCATGCGCAGCAACCGGTGGAGCACGGACAGCATCGCGGCCGTCGTCGCCGCCTACGACGGCCCGGTGGAGCGACCTCGCCAGCCGGTCTCGCTCGACGACCTCCGCGAGGACCACCCCGACCTGCTCACCCCGCTCGAACGCCTGCGCTGGGCGCGCGCCGAACTGCTCTAGCTGAACTGCTCTCGCCGAGTCGGCCTGCCCTGGCTACCGCGACGGAGCGCGAGGGTGACGCCGCATCGCGCGGGATCCGCCTCGGGTCGGAGACCGCCCGGGTCAGAGCGCCTTCGCGTACCAGTGGGCGCCGGGATCGCCGTCGACCCGCGTGAAGCCCGTCCGCTGGTAGAACTGCTGGGCCCCGGTGTTCGCGACACCGACGCCGAGGTGCACACCCGGGACGCCGCCCTCCGCGAGGAGCTCGCAGAACGCGTCGATGAGCCGTCTGCCGACACCCATCCCCTGCGTCTCCGGCAGCAGGTCGATGTGCAGGTGGGCCGGGTACTGCGCCAGGAGGTCCGGGGCCAGTCCGCCGCGGTCGGTCGCGGATCGGACGATGCCGCGTTCGTCCTCCGAGGCCGCACCGGAGGCCGCAGCCGCCGCGTACTTGCCCTCGACAGTCGGCCACCAGCGCTCGATGAACCAGCGGTCGAAGGCGGTCGTGTCCGCGGTGCCCAGGATGTACCCGATCGGACCCGAGCCGGCGTCGACGAGCAGCGCCAACTCGGGCTCGTGCTCGACATAAGGCAAGGCGTAGATGTCGGGCAGGAGGTCGTCCGTGCTGAACTGTCCGGTCGCGTCCGCCCCCGAGTCGCCCGTTCGGATGCAGATCGCCGCCACGGCGGCGCGGTCGGACGGTCGGTACGCGCGGATGTCGGTCACCGCGCCAGCCTAACCGGCGTACCCCGATCCCTGAGCCCCATCCTCGCCGGTCCCTGAAGCCCACCCTCCCGGTCCCTGAGCCCCGCCCTCCCCGGTCCCTGAGCCTGTCGAAGGGCGGCGTTCCTTCGTCTGCCCTTCCACCACCCTCCGGTCCCTGAGCCTGTCGAAGGGCGGTGTCCACCCGTGTGCCCTTCGACAAGCTCAGGGACCGATCGAGGTGCGGCCCAGGGTCCGATCGAGGGGCGACCAAGGGACCGACCGAGGGGGTGACCAAGGGGCCGACCAAGGGGGTGACCAAGGGGCCGACCAAGGGGCGACCAAGGGTTCGACCGAGGGGCGACCCATGAGCCGGAGTATGGGTCGGCGCTCGGTTCGAACAGGGTGCCTAGGCTGAGTCCCGTGACATGGCGACCAGGGAGCATCGACGCGGCCGTCGAGCAGTGGCGGCTCGTGCCCGACGGCGAGCTCATCGTGACGCCGTCGAGCCGGCTACTTCCCGTGACGCACCACGGACGACCGGCGATGCTCAAGGTGCCGCTCGTCCACGAGGAGGCGCTCGGCGGTCAGCTGCTCGCGGCGTGGGACGGCGGCGGGTGTGCAGCGGTGTTCGCGGGCGATGACCACGCGATCGTCCTGGAACGCGCGACGAGCGGCCGTGATCTCTCCTCGCTGACCCGAGCAGGTGACGACCTCGGAGCCGTCGCGCTCCTGTGCTCCGTGCTCGACACCCTGCACACGGCCATCCCCGCCCCGGCGCCGACCGATGCCGACGGTGTCATCGCCGAACTCCCCACGCTCCGCCGGTGGTTCCACGAGCTGCTCGCCGCCGACGCCTCAGCCCTCGGCACCCTCCTCGGCGATGCGGCGAGCGCCGCGTTCCTCGAGCGTGGGCGGGAGCTCGCCGATCGACTGCTCGACACCACGACGCCTGCGGACGTCGTCGTGCTCCACGGCGACCTCCACCACATGAACGTGCTCGAGTTCGCACCCGGCGACTGGCGGGCGATCGACCCCAAGGGCATCGTCGGCCACCGCGCCTTCGACGCCACCGCGATGTTCAGCAACCCCGATCCCGCGACGGCGCGGAACCCGCGGCTGTTCGCCGAGCGCGTCGAGCTGGTGCGTCGATCGCTCGGCCTGCCGCGAACCGTCCTCCTCGAGTGGGTGGTCGCGCGCTCCGCGCTGTCCGCCGTGTGGTCACTGCAGGACGGGCTGCTCGACGACGCCCGCGCCACCGTCGAGCTCGGCCGCCTCGCCGAGGACGGCCTCCGGTAGGTTCGCGCCCTTCGACAAGCTCAGGGACCGGGAAACCGCTCAAGGGACCGGGAGCCGCTCAGGGACCGGGAAACCGCTCCGGGAACGGGGAACCGCTCAGGGGAACGGGACACCGCTCAGGGAACGGGAAACCGCTCAGGGAACGGGAAACCGCTCAGGGGACGGGACACCGCTTGAAGACCGGAGCAGCAGCTCAGCGGCGGCGACGCGTCCCGAAGATGCCCTCGACGACGCCGGTGAGGATCGACCGCGTCGCCTTCGACCCGAGGATCTCTTCGAGCGGACTCTTCGACGACGTCGACGATGACCTCGTCGACGTCCGGCGGGTCGTGCCGGCGGTCTTCCGGAGCAACCGTTCGTACTCGGCGTCGGCCTTCTTCTGCGCCGCGGCCTGCGCCTTGTCGGCCGCGGCCTGCTGCTTCGCGAGTTCCGCCGCGATGCGCTGCCGTTCGAGTTCGGCCTCGGCGGCGAGCGCGGCCTGGTTGGCCTCCTCGAGCTTCGCCGTCAGGATCTCCCTCGCCGACTCGCGGTCGACGGGCGTCCCGTACCGCGCGAGCAACGGTGAGGCCGCGATCGCCGCGTCGATCGCGGTGTCGGCACTGGGCGACATGAGTCCCTGCGGCGCCCGCAGTCTCGTCCACGCGACCGGCGACGGTGCCCCTTTCTCGTTCATCACGGTGACGACCGCCTCACCGGTGCCGAGCGAGGTGAGGACCTCGCCGAGCTCGTAGCCGGAGGTCGGGTAGGTCGACACGGTCGCTTTGAGTGCCTTCGCGTCGTCTGGGGTGAAGGCGCGGAGGGCGTGCTGTACGCGCGACCCGAGCTGCGCGAGCACCTCGCCCGGGACGTCCTTCGGTGTCTGCGTGACGAAGAAGATGCCGACACCCTTCGACCGGATGAGCCGGACCGTCTGCGTGATCTGCGCGAGGAAGTCCTTCGACGCGTCGCGGAACAGCAGGTGCGCCTCGTCGAAGAAGAACACGAGCTTCGGCTTCTCGGGGTCGCCCACCTCGGGGAGGGTGTTGAAGAGGTCGGCGAGCAACCACATGAGGAACGTCGAGTAGAGGGCCGGCTGGTTCTGGACGCCCGGCACCTCGAGCAGGCTGACGATGCCCTTGCCGCTCGGGTCGAGGCGGATGAAGTCGGCGGTGTCGATCTCGGGTTCGCCGAAGAAGACGTCGGCGCCCTGGTCGGCGAAGGTGATGAGCTCGCGCAGGATCACCCCGACGGTGGCGCCCGACAGCCCGCCGAGCTCCTGCAGCTCGCCCTTGCCGTCGTCGCTCGCGAGGTAGGTGAGGACCGCGCGCAGGTCGCTGAGGTCGAGGAGCGGCAGGCCCGCCTGGTCGGCGTAGTGGAAGACGAGACCGAGGCTGGACTCCTGCGTGGCGTTGAGGCCGAGGACCTTGCTCAGCAGCAATGGGCCGAAGGCGGCGATGGTGGCGCGGATCGGGACGCCCTTGCCGACGCCGCCGAGCGCGAAGTACTCCGTCGGGGTGGCGGCCGGCGTCCAGTCCTGGCCGATGCCGCGGGCGCGATCGAGGAGCTTCTCGTTCGACTCCCCCGGGGTCGCGATGCCCGAGAGGTCACCCTTGATGTCCGCGGCGAACACGGGGACGCCGGCGGCCGAGAGCTGCTCGACGAGGCCCTGGAGGGTGCGGGTCTTCCCGGTTCCGGTGGCGCCGGCGACGAGCCCGTGCCGGTTCATGACACTGAGCGGGATGCGGACCTGCACCCCGGGCAACGGTTCCCCGTTGACCAGTGCGCCCATCTCGAGCGCCGGGCCGTGCACGACGTAGCCGTCGCGGATCTTCAGCACGTCGTCGAGGCCGAGCGGGCCCGGGCCGATGGTGTCGGCACTGAGGTCATCGGTGCTGGTGGCGCCGTCGCCGCTGCTGCTGCTGGGGGCGATGCTGCTGCTGTCCGCACCGACCGCGTCGTCGGTCGGGACATCGGCCGGCACATCAGCTGGGGCCTCGGCGGCCGGCGCGTCACTCGCGGAACCGGACGCCGCCGACTCGACCGGTGACGCCGACGCCGTGGCACCGCCCGACGCCGTGATCCCGGCCCCGGCGAGCGCCGCTGCCGCTTCGGCCGCCTTCACCTTCGCTGCGGCGAGCGCCGCCTGCGCCTGGGCGGCTTCGAGCTCGGCCTGGGCTTGGGCGGCGGCAGCCTGGAGTGCGGCGATCTGCGGGTCGGATGCTGCATCACTGGGCGTCATGTGCCGAGCCTAGCGACGCGTTCCTTACCGGTCGAGGGGTCGCGCGAGGGCTGGACGGCTGCTCCGATCACCACTGTTCGCGGGTGCGCTCCTGGTCGACGACGGCGCGCAGGTCGGACAGTCGGCGCATCCCGGCCAGCGGTTGCGCCATACGGGTGTTGTGCCGGATGCGCGGTTCCACGCGGTCGAGGAAGGCCCAGTACCCGGCGGTGAAGGGGCAGGCGTCCTCGCCCAACCGCACCTTGGGATTGAAGACGCACCCACCGCAGTAGTCGGACATCTTGTCGATGTACGCGCCACCCGAGGCGTAGGGCTTCGTCGCGACGATGCCGCCGTCCGCGTGCTGCGACATGCCGATGACGTTCGCGGGCATCACCCAGGGGGTGCCGTCGACGAACATGTCGATGAACCAGTCGTTGAGCGCGACGGGGTCGTACCCGTGCTGCAGGGCCCAGTTGCCGAGCACCATGAGCCGTTGGATGTGATGTGCCCAACCGTGGCGACGCATCCCGTCGATCGTCTCGCGGAGGCAGTTGGACTGGATGGCGGCGGAATCGAGTTCGCGGAACTGTCGAGGGAGCGGCTCGTGTGCTCCGAGGGCGTTGTGACTCGTCCGGTAGGGCTCGCCGAGGTGCCAGTAGAGATGCCAGACGTAGTCGCGCCAGCCGATGATCTGACGGGTGAAGCCCTCGACGCTCGACAGCGGTGCGCGCCCGGCGTGGAACTCGGCGACCACGGTCTCGACGGCGTCGCGCGGGTCGAGCAGGCCGAGGTTGAGCGGCGCGCTCAGCAGGGAGTGCGCCATCGTCCAGTCGCCGCCGAGCATGGCGTCCTCGAACGGGCCGAAGTCGCCGAGCCTGGTCTCGATGAAGTCCGCCAGCGCCGCCTCCGCCTCGGCCGCGGTCGCCGCGAAGCGCCGGGGCCCGTCGTCGCCGACCAGCTGGACCAGTCCGTCGCGCTGCCAGCGGTCGAGGTCCTCCCGGACCTCCGCGTCGATGTCGTCCTCCTCGGGCCACAGCGGCTCGGGCAGACCGAGCCGGGCGGCTCCCTTCGGCGGCGGGTTCCGGTTGTCGTGGTCGTAGTTCCACCGGCCGCCCTCCGGCTGGTCGCCGCGCATGAGGATCCCGGTCCGCTCCCGCACCGTGCGGTAGAAGTCCTCCAGGAGAAGCCGCTTGCCGTCCCGCGTCGACGCCCAGGCCGCGAAGTCCGGCTCCGAGGTCACGAAGCCGCGACTCGGGAGCACCCGGAGGCCACGTGCGCGGACGAAGCGCCGGGCCGTCCACGAGGGTGGGTCGATCACCTCGAGGTCGGCGCCGGCCTCGACGACCTCCTCGTAACGGTCGACCTGGTGGAACTCCGCCCGGTCGCCGAGTTCCGCCGCACGATGTCGGATGGCCGAGAGGAAGAGGTGCGCCTTCGCCCGGTGCATCGGTCGCTTCGTGAAGGTGGACTTCGATTCGATGAGCAGGATCGGTCCGCCGTCGTCGAACGCCGGGCCGAGCTGGCCGGTGAGGATCCATCGCCGGCGAGGGGCCGCGTCATCGGGGTGCTCGGCGGCGCTCCGGCCGGTGGTGTCCATCGCCTCAGCGTACGTGGGGCGACGGACACCACCGGGGGCTTGCTCAGCCTGCTCCGATGCTGCTCGGTTCTGTACTGCGGTGCCCCGCTCGGCTCACAACGCTCAGAGTGTCGCGGCGAACGGGTCCCAGTCCTCCGCGACGAGCGGCACCGGCGTGACCCGGCTCGCCACATCGACGGTCTGGCCGGACACCACGGACTCGTCGATCGAGACGAGCGTGTCGAGCACGTGGTAGCCGAGCGCGCCCGAAGCGAGCGGCGTGCCGCCGGAACGGATCGCCCGGGCGAGGTCGAGGACCCCGGTGCCGCGGCCGGCGAGGACGCCCTCGGTCGGCACGATCTCCCACTCCGGGTCCTGCTGCATCCGCTCGATGGGCGCCGCGCGAGTGATCCGCACCTCGCCCGTGAACATGTTCGGGTCGGGGATCACGAGCGTCCCCTCGGTGCCGGTGATCTCGACGACGCCCATCTTCGCGAGCGGTGACTCGAAGCTGAAGACGCTCTGGCTCACGCCGCCGTCCACGAAGCGGGCGATGGCGCTGACGTGCGTCGGCACCTCGACGGCGAACTCGGTGCCGACGCGGTCGCCCTGCTGGATCGTCCGCGTCGCACGCCCACGGGAGCCCGCAGCCGACACCGAGGCGACCGAACCGAACACCTGCACGAGCGTCGTCAGGTAGTACGGCCCCATGTCGAACAGCGGCCCGCCACCCTTCGCGAACAGGAACTCCGGGTTCGGGTGGAAGATGTCCGGCCCCGCGTACTGCATGACGGTCTGGGCGGTGAGCGGCTGACCGATGTCACCGCGGGCGATGGCGCGACGCGCGGACTGGACGCCCGGGCCGAGCACCGTGTCCGGCGCGATGCCGACGAGGAGTCCCGCGGCGTCGGCCTGCTCGAGGAGCGCGAGCCCGCTCGCACGGTCGACGCTGATCGGCTTCTCCGTCCACACGTGCTTGCCGGCGGCGAGCACCTGCGAGGCGACCTGCGCGTGGACGGCGGGGATCGTGAGGTTCACGACGAGCTCGACGTCCGGGTGTGCGAGGACGTCGTCGGCGGTCCCCCACTCGCCGACGCCCCACTTCTCGGCCTGGGCCTTCGCGCGGTCGACGTCGAGGTCGCCGAGGATCACGACGTGGACGTCGGGGAACGAGGTGAGGTGCTCGAGGTAGGTGTCGCTGATCATGCCGGTGCCGATGAACCCGACGCCGACCGGGCCGCTGCCCTGCGGAGCGCGTGCCGTCGTGCCCTGCGCTGCCGCGGGCGTCGTGCCGTGCACTGCCGCGGCCATCAGCGGACCGCCGCTTCGGTCGAGACGAGCTGTTCGGCGACGAGCGCGTCGACGCTCGCCTGGATGCCGTCGAAGATGTCGCCGGCGCCGTAGTGGTCGAACTCGATGATCGCGAACCGCGCCGAGGGCGCTGCGGCGAGGGACTCACGCAGCGGGACCTCGCCCTGCCCGAACGGTCGCTGGTCGAGACTCGTCGGCACGAAGGGGGCGGCGCCCGGTGCGAACGGGTCGGCGGGCAGCAGGCCGTCCTTGACGTGGAGCGCCTGGACGCGGTCGCCGAGGCGGCCGAGCAGCGCGGGGACGTCCTGGCCGGCGGTCGCCGCCCAGAACAGGTCGATCTCGAGGGCGACGTCGTCACGCAGCTGGTCGGCGAAGACCTCGAACGCGCTGCGTCCGCCGAACGATGCGACGAACTCCTGGGAGTGGTTGTGGTAGCCGACGCGGAGACCGTGGTCGGCGGCGCGCTCCGCTGCGGCGTTCAGGCGGGACGCCGTGTCGGCGACGGCGGCTTCGTCGAGCCAGCGGTCGGGGCTCACGAACGCGTCGATGACGATCTCGAGGCCGAGCGTCTTCGCTGCCGCGAACACCTCCTCCGGTGGGGCGACCGGCATGACCTGGTCGCCGAAGCGGATCTCGTCGGAGAGGAGGGTCGCGTGCCCGGTGCGGGCGGCGAGACCGTGGCGGTCGAAGGCCTCGCGGAGCTCGGGCGCGCGGGAGACGAAGTCGAAGGCTTCGACCTCGCGCAGGCCCATGCCGGCGAGCCAGGCGAGGGCGTCGTCGAGTCCCTGGTCGAGGTGCTCCTTGATGCTGTAGAGCTGCACGGAGAGCGCTGGTGCGGTCATGGTGTTGCCGTCCGTTCTGACGCCGTCCTTGGCGTCGCTGGGTGATGGAGTGGAGCTGGTGATCGGGGTGCGGGAGGCGTGACCAGGGTCACCCACGGGTCGCGATCGATCCGGTGATGGTCCCGTCGGCGTTCCGGGTCATGCGGTGTCGGACCGGCAGGATCGTCAGCGCGCCGAGCACGGCGATCACTCCGGCGCCCCAGAACAGGGCTGTGTAGTTGTTGCCGACCGCGCCGAGTCCGAGGAGGAACGCGCCCACCGCACCGGCGAGCGACTGCGGCAGGGCGTTCGCGATATTGAGGACACCGAGGTCCTTCGCCGCGTCGTCGGGGTTCGGCAGGACGTCCACGACGAGGGCGGTGTCGACCGCGACGTACACGCCGTACGCCGCCCCCATGATGGCCTCGACCACGTAGAACATGGGCACCGTCGTGGTGTGGGCGAGCAGGATGAGCCCGACCGCGAACACCACCGTGGAGCCGATGACGAACACCTTGCGGTTGAGCATCCGGTCCGACAGCCAACCGCCGAGCTTCGCGGTGATGACGAGCGCGATCGTGTAGATCAGCACACCCATGGTCAGGGTGTCGACCGCGCCCTGCTGCGACAGCCCGACCTCCTCCTGCAGGAAGAACAGGCGGAACGCGACGAAGAGGAACGACGCGAGCGTCAGGAGGAACCGTGAGAGCCAGACCCAGCCGAAGTCCGGGTGCTTGAGCGGGTTCACCCAGAAGGTGAAGAGCAGACCCTTCCATCCGCCGACGTCCGGACGGGTGGTGATCGCGCGGTCGGGCAGGACGAAGCAGTACAGCCACACGGTGATCAGCGCGAAGACGGCCGGAGCGACGAAGAGGAGCAGCATGTCGGTGACGAACCAACTGGCCACGAAGGCCGCCGCGAGGATGCCGACGTTCTGCATGACCCCGACGTTCGCGGAGACACTCCCGCGCTGTTCCGGCGGGACCTGGTCGGCGATCGTCGCGAGCAGCGGGCCGAGGATGGCGTTGCCGGTCAGCTGCGCGAGGCACCACCCGGCGATGAGGACCGGGACGTTCGGAGCGAGGGCGACGATCGTGAGCGAGGCGACGAAGCCGATGGCGCCGAGGAACATCCACGGCCGACGGCGACCGAACCGCGAGAGGGTGAGGTCGGACAGGCGGCCGATCACCGGGTTCGCGACGAGGGCGAACAGGGCGGCGATGGAGAGGACGTTGCCGTTGACGACCGCCGCCTGGTCACCCGGGACGAGCTGCTGCGTCTTGAGGGCCAGGCTCACGGTGACCGGGGCGAGCAGGGCCACGAACAGGCCGAACTGGGCGAGCGCCATGGTGGTGACGACCCGCTTCGACGCCCGTTCCGTCGGCCCCGACGGGCCGGTGACGAGGCTGACGTAGGGGCCGCTCGAGGCACGCTGGCCGGTGGGTTTGGGGCGGCGGGGCGGGTTGGACATCCGAGTTCCTCTCAACGCTGAGCTGCGGACCGGCTCTGGCCCGCGGGTGGTGCTGTCCTGGCAGGATCGGGAAACCGATCACTGCACGGCTTTGAGTATATGCGCGAAACCCGAGTGGTCAATAGGTTTTCACGAAACCCGTCGGTGTGGGCTGCTGCCAGCGCGGTGCGCTGACGCGAGCGCGGCCCAGCCGCGTGAGCGCGGGTCTCCAGAGGGTCGCGCTCACGCGCCCGGGGCGCGCCCACGCCGATTCCGCGGCGCTCGCGTCACCGCACCGCGCCGGGCCCCACAGACCCGCGCTCGGGTCAGCGCACCGCGCCGGCGTCGCCGACGAGGAGAGCCCAGGCGCGCTCGAGGTCACCGGCCATGTCGACGGAGGGGTCGAGCGTCCACTGCACCTGCAGACCGTCGGCGAGGGCGACCATGACACGCGCCACGTGATCGGGGTCGAGGCCCGCGGCGACCCGCCCGGAGGCCTGACGATCCCGGACGACGTCGGCGATGCTCCGGCGCACCGCTGTGACGTGATCGACGAAGAACCCGCGCACCGGGTGCTCCGCATCACCGGCGGCGGCCGCCATCGTCAGGTACAGCTCGACGAGCCCCGGGACGTCGCTGTTGTGGCGCATGACCGCGACCAGACCCTCGATCGCGTCCTGCGACCCGGCCGCGGCGAACTCCTCGTAGTCGACGGCGTCGCGCTCCCGCAGGATCGCCGCGAACAGGTGTTCCTTGGATTCGAAGTAGTGCATGAGCCCCGGCAGGCTGACGCCGACCTCACGCGCGACCTCACGGAGCGACGTGCCGCGGTACCCCTCGCGTGCGAACACCGCGAGCGCGACGCGCAGGATCTCTTCCCGGCGCGCAACGCCTTTCGCGTAGGAGCCCCGTGCCGTCATGTGCCGATTGTAGGGCCGCACGACGTCGGCGGTGGGTGGGATTCCCCCACCCACCGCCGACGCCGATACGTGCATCACTCAGGACGGGTCCGGCGCGCCGTCCCGCGATCGCCGCGAGCGCGGCAGACCCGCCGCGATCGTCCTGAATGATGAACGTCGAGATCCCTGACCCGCAGCCCGCTCCCGCAGCCCGACTCAGGCGCCGAGTGCGACCGCCGTCCACGACACGGGCGGGAGCGTGATCGTGAGGGTGCCGTCGGCGAGCGACGCACTGTCGTTCACGGTGAGACCGACGCGCTCGCGGTCGTCGATCGTGTTCTTCGCGTAGACGTCCTCGTCGTGGATGCCGTTCGCCTCGACGACCGAACCGACGCCGAGCGCCGAGACGTCGACGGTCACCGTGATCGCCTCGTCCTGGTGACGGTTCACGAGGAACACGGACGCGGTCCCGGCCTCGGCGTCGTACGTCGCGACCGAGTCGACGAGCGGTGCGTCGCCGTGGACCTTCGTGGTGTAGCTGCCGACCTCGATGCGCGGCGCGATCACGACACCCGATGCGAGCCGACTGGTGACCGAGAACGGGAAGAACGTCGTCTGCCGCCAGGCGCCACCGCCCGGCTCGGTCATGATCGGGGCGATGACGTTCACGAGCTGCGCGAGGCTCGCGGAACCGACGCGGTCGCTGTGCTTGAGGAGCGTCATCAGCAGGTTGCCGAACACGACCGCGTCGGCGACCGAGTAGACGTCCTCGATGAGGCGGGGCGCGTAGGCCCACTCCTCGATGGTGCCCTCGATCGCATTCCACTCGTCGAGGTACCAGACGTTCCACTCGTCGAACGAGAGCTGGATCTGCTTGTCGGAGTGACGCTTGTGCTGGACGTGGTCGGCGGCCGCGACGACCGTCCGGATGAAGTACTCCATATTGAGGGACGACGCGAGGAACGACCCGAGGTCGCCGTCGCGCTCCTGGTAGTACGCGTGGCAGGAGATGTAGTCCACCGAGTCGAAGCTGTGCTCGAGGACGGTGCGCTCCCAGTCCCCGAAGGTCGGCATCGAGGAACTCGACGAACCACAGACGACGAGTTCGAGCTTCGGGTCGACCATCTTCATCGCCGACGCGGTCCGGGCGGCCAGCTTGCCGTAGTCGTCGGCCGACATGGCGCCGACCTGCCACGGCCCGTCCATCTCGTTGCCGAGACACCACATGCTGATGCCGTAGGGCTCGGGAGCGCCGTTCGCGATCCGCTGGTCGGACAGCGCCGTTCCGCTCGGGTGGTTCGTGTACTCGAGGAGGTCGAGCGCTTCGAGCACCCCGCGCGTGCCGAGGTTGACCGCCATCATCATCTCGCTGCCGGTGAGCTTGCACCACTTCGCGAACTCATCGACGCCGACCTGGTTGGTCTCGAGCGAGTGCCAGGCCAGGTCGCGGCGCACGGGGCGGTTCTCGCGCGGCCCGACGCCGTCCTCCCAGCGGTAGCCGGAGACGAAGTTGCCGCCCGGGTAGCGGATGGTGCTCGTGCCGAGCTCCGTGACGAGGTCGACGACGTCGCCGCGGAAGCCGTCGGCGTCGGCGGTGGGGTGGCCGGGCTCGTAGATGCCGTCGTAGACGCAGCGGCCCAGGTGCTCCACGAACGAGCCGAAGATCCGGCGGTTGACGGGTGCGACCGTGACGTTCGGGTCGATGGCGATGCGTGCGGTGGTCATGACGGGAGGTGTCCTTCGTTCGGGCCGGAGTCGGCCGTGGCGTGCAGTGCTGGTCGTGCGTGCGTTGCGTGGGCGGTCGTGGTGTCGATGATGTCGTGGAGCTCCCGGTCGGGGCGACGCAACGGCGGCGCGTCTGTGGAGCGGCTCACTTCACGCTGCCGAGGGAGAGCCCGCCCTGCCAGTACCGCTGCAGGGAAAGGAAGGCGATGATGAGCGGCACGATCGAGATGAACGCCCCGGTGACGATGAGGTTCCACACCTGCTCGCCGCCGGCACCCGCGTTCGACAGTGCCGTCCAGTTGTTCAGTCCGACCGTCACGGGAAGCAGGTTCGGGTCGCTGAGCACCGCCAGCGGCAGGAAGAAGTTGTTCCACGTGCCGACGATCGAGAGCAGCAGCACCGTGACGATCGCCGGTCGCAGCAGCGGGAGAGCGACCTGGAAGAAGGTCCGCAGCTCCCCTGCGCCGTCGACCCGCGCGGCGTCGAGGATCTCGTCCGGGATGGCGTCCTGGGTGTAGATGCGCATGAGGTACACGCCGAACGGGCTGAGCAGCGACGGGAGGATCACGGCCCAGATCGTGTTGACGAGGCCGACCTGGCTGAGCAGGACGAAGGTCGGGATGACCAGGGCCGTGAGCGGGACCATGACCGCACCGAGCAGCAGGTTGAAGAACAGCGAGCGACCACGGAACCGGTACTTGGCGAAGCCGTATCCGGCGAGCACCGCGAGGACCGTGGCACCGATCCCACCCGAGAACGCGTACAGGAAGGAGTTCCCGAGCCAGCGCCAGTAGATGCCGCCCTGATGGGTGGAGAGCTCGGCGACGTTGTCGAAGAAGTTGAACTCACCGTCGAACCAGAGCGGCCCGCCGGAGCCGGTGAAGAGCCCGGAGGTGTCTTTCGTGGCCGCGACGATCAACCACCACAGCGGGAGGATGAAGTAGATGACGAGGGCGAGGAGGAAGAGGTGCGAGCCGACGCGTCGGCCGCCGGTGCGGGCCTCAGGGCCCTGACGTCGTCGTCCGGCCTTCGGGTTGACGGCCGGGATGGCGGTGGTGGCGCTCATCATTTGAGTCCGCTCTGCTTGCGCGTGAGGAAGAGGAAGACGTACGAGCCGATGAACACGATGATCCCGAGCGCGAAGGAGATCGCGGAGGCGTAGTTGAACTGGCTGTACGAGAAGGCGAGGGAGTACGCGTACATGTTCGGTGTGTACGAGATGGGGATGGCGCCCTGGGCGACCCCGCGCAACACCTGCGGTTCGGTGAAGAACTGCAGCGTGCCGATCATGGCGAAGATGAGCACCATGACCATCGACGAGGAGATCATCGGCACCTTGATGCGCAGCGCGGTCTGGAACGCGTTCGCGCCGTCGATGCGGGCGGCCTCGTAGATCGACGGGTCGATCCCGCGGAGCGCCGCGTAGATGATGATCATGTAGTAGCCCGACCACTGCCAGGTCACGATGTTGACGAGGCTGCCGAAGATGCTGCTCTGGTCGAGGAAGGACGGCGCCGTGGCCCCGAAGAGCGCGAAGACGTCGGTCGCCGGACCGAAGCGAGGACTGTAGAGGAAGCCCCACATGAGCGCGCCGATGACCACCGGGATGGCGTACGGGACGAAGATCATGAGCCGCGAGAACTTCGACAGGACGGTCGCCAGGTTGTCGAGCACGAGGGCTGCCACGAGCGCGACGAGCATCTGCGCGGGGATCATGACGAGCGCGAACATCGCCACCCGCCCGAGCCCGCTGAGGAAGATCGGGTCGGTGAAGGCCTTCGCGTAGTTCGCGAGGCCGGTGAACTCGGTACCGGTCGCGAGGGTGGAGGTCTGGAGGCTCATCCAGAACGCGTAGCAGAGCGGGAAGATGAGGAAGGCCGCGAAGACCACGGCGAAGGGGGCGACGAAGAGCCAGCCCCAGCGTTGCCGTCGCCGGTCGATCGCGCCGATGCCGCCTCGTCGCGGACGGACGATCCTGGCGGCCGACGCGGCGGTGGAGGCCGATCCGGTGGTGAGTGCCATGATGCTGCTTTCGAGTCGTGTGGACCACCGGGGCGGCGACTGCGCCGCCCCGGTGGTGGAGGACGTGCGGGGCGACGTCGAGGCCGCCCCGGCGGGCTACTTCGAGGTGAAGCCCTGCTCGGTGGCGTACTTCTCGAGGCTCGCCTGGAGGTCGTCGAGCGCCTCGTCGGCGGTCTTCTCCCCCTGGACCATCGCGTACTGCTGCTCGGTCAACTGGTCGAACGCGTAGTTCTGGAACGGACTGAACGTGAAGCCGCTGTAGCCGGCCGCCGCGGCGAGGAAGACGTCCTTGTTGATCTGCTGACCACCGAAGAACGGGTACTCGAGGTTCGTGAAGTAGTCGGACTCCAGGATCGGCTTGTACGTCGGGAACAGCGCGCCCTGCTCGATGCCGATCTTCCACGCCTCATCGGTGCCGAAGATGTCCTTCGCGACCTCCGCGGCGAGTTTCTTGTCCTTCGCCTGCTCGGTCACGGCGAAGGTGGATCCGCCCCAGTTCACCTGGACGGGGTTCGCCGCGTCCCACTGCGGGAGCGGGGCGGCGCGCCACACGGCGGTGTCGTCGGCGTCGGAGAGGCCCTGCAGGTAGCCCGGGCCCCACGCGGCCGCGAGGTAGACGGCGTAGGTGCCGTCGACGAGGCTCGTGTTGTAGTCGGCGGTGAAGGCGTCGTCGGTGGTGACGAGTCCCTCCTTCACGAGGCCGTCCCAGTAGTTGAGGACCTGCTTGGACGCGTCGTCGTTCACGTCGATCGACACCTCGGTGGGCTTCGTCTTGTCGTACTCGAACGGCTTGGAGCCGGCCTGCGCGAACAACGCCTGGTTGAAGGCCCGGCCGTTCGTCGGGAAGTTGGCGAGGACACCCGTGCCGGCGTCCTTCAGCTGCTTCGCAGCGGCGGCGAACTCGTCCCAGGTGGTCGGTACGGCGATGCCGGCCTTGTCGAAGAGGTCCTGGCGGTAGAGCATGCCCATCGGGCCGCTGTCGACCGGGATCGCGTACACCGAATCACCGCTCGTGACGTCGTTCCAGGCGCCCTCGGTGTACTTGTCCTTGACCTCGTTCGCGCCGAACTCGCCGATGTCGACGAGCGCCTTGCGGATCGTGAAGCTGGAGATGACCTCGGACTCGAGCATGATGACGTCGGGCGCGCCGGACTTCGCCTCGATGGCGGTGGAGAACTTCGTGTACTCGTCGTTGCCCTGGCCAGCGTTCGTCCAGCAGACCTGGACGTCGTCGTGCGTCTCGTTGAAGAGGTCGACGACCTGCTCGAAGGCGGGGAACCAAGCCCAGACGGTGACCTGCGGCACGTCCTTCTTGGTGATGGTGTTGGTGCAGGAGGCTTCGCCGCCTCCGCTTGCGCCACCGGTGGAGCATCCGGTGAGGGCCATCGCTGCGACGGCGACCGTGCCGACTGCTGCGAGAACTCGTGACTTCATGTGGGTGCTGTCCTCTCGGAGATGGAACTTCGTTGTCATCGTGCCGGGTTTTACAACGTTGAAGGTAAACGTTGTAAAAGCATGATGCCGGGTGGTTCCAGCGATGTCAAGGACGAATCGGGGCGGCGGATCAGGCGGCTGGGAACGCGGTGGACTCCCGCTGGACGAGCTCGAAGTCGGCGAGCACGAGGCGCGGCGGGAAGGACTCGTCGCGCCGCTCGATGCGCTCCAGCAGCAGATCCACGGCCGTCTCGGCGATCTGGTCGCGCCCCGGCGCGATCGTCGACAGCGACGGCAGGGAGTACCGTCCTTCGTCGATGTCGTCGAAGCCGATGATCGCCACCTGCTCCGGCATCCGGATGCCCCGCTCGCTCAGCACGCGCATCGCGCCGAGGGCGAGGGCGTCATTGAATGCGACGATGCCGTCGAGTTGCACTCCCTCGTCGAGCATCGTGCGCATCGCGACCGCGCCGTCCAGGCGATGCCAGATCTCGACTTCGCGCACGAGGGCCTCGTCGTACGGCAGACCCGCGGCGTCGAGCGCTTCGCGGTAGCCGACGAGGCGCAGCCCGGCCGAACCGATCTCCTCCCCCGGGTGTGCGCCGAACGCCACGATCCGTCGGCGCCCCGAAGCGATCAGGTGCTCCGTCGCCGCCCGCACGCCCTCGGTGTTCTGCATGGTGACGTGGTCGTTCGGAGCGTTGAAGATCCGCTCGCCGAGGAGGACCATCGGCGTGCGCACCTCGGCGAGGATGTCGACGTCCTCCTCCCCCAGCTCGAGCGCGGAGTACAGGATGCCGTCGACGAGTTGTGTCCGCGGACCACGGACGAGCGCCGCCTCGCGCTCGCGGTCGCCACCGGTCTGCTCGATGAGCACGTACAGACCACGCTGCGCGGCGGCGTGCATGACGGCGTCGGCGAGTTCGGCGAAGTAGGAGTTCCGGAGGTCGGGGATGATCAGGCTGATGACGCCGGACCGGCCGGAGCGGAGCCCACGCGCGGAGAGGTTCGGGCGGTAGCCGAGCTCGGCGATCGCCGCGAGCACCCGCTCCTTGGTCGCCTGCTTGATGTGCGGGTAGTCGTTGACGACGTTCGAGACGGTCTTGGCGGACACCCCGGCGAGCTTCGCCACGTCGTGCAGGGTGGTCGCCATGATCCTCCTCGGCGGCGGCCTGCCCGGCCGCCCTGTACGCACTCTACAACGTTGAAGGAGCGGCCCTGGATCCGGGCGTGTGGGCGATCACGGAGCCGGTGGACTCCCTCGGGACGACGCGGAAGCCGCTGACGATCGCGCGCGGTGCCTCCGGCTGCCCGGGTGCGGCGATCCGCTCGATCAGGAGCTCGACGGCGCGCTCGGCGATCTCCTCCCGGCCGATGTCGACCGTAGACAGGGTCGGGAGGGCGTAGCGCGTCTCGTCCAGGTCGTCGAAGCCGATGATCGCGACGTCGTCGGGGATGCGGAGCCCGGCGTCCTGGAGGACGCGCATGGCACCGAGGGCCATCGCATCGTTGAAGGCGACGACGCCGTCGAACGGCAGGCCCGCGGCGATGACCTCGCGCATCGCGTTCGCCCCGTCGCTGCGGTGCCAGCTGACGACGGTGCTGACGTAGGCGGGATCGGCCGGGATGCCGGCGGCTTCGAGCGCCTCCCGATACCCCTGGAGACGGAGGGCGGCCGGTCCCAGGGTGTCGTGCGGGTCGGTGCCGAGCGCGACAATGTGGCGCCTGCCCTGCGCGAGCAGGTGTTCGGTCGCCGCGCGGGCGCCGTCGACGTTGGCCATCGTCACGTGGTCGCGGTCGCCGTCGAACAATTGCTCACCGAGGATCACCATGGGCCCGTCCGGGAGGAGCGCGCTGTCGTCGCGGTCGAGGCTGAGCGGACTGTAGAGGATGCCGTCGACGAGCTGCATGCGCGGCCCACGGAGGATCTCGAGCTCGACGTCGCGACCGCCGGCCACCTGCTCGATGAGCACCGAGAGCCCGCGCGCACGAGCCTGACGCATGACCGCGTCCGCGAGCTCCGCGAAGTAGGCGTTGCGGAGGTCGGGGATGATGAGGCTGATCACGCCGGACCGGCCGGAGCGGAGGCTCCGGGCCGAGAGGTTGGGGCGGTAGCCGAGCTCGGCGATCGCCCGCTCGACCTTGGAGCGGGTCGCGTCGCTCACGTGCGGGTAGTCGTTGACGACGTTCGAGACGGTCTTGATCGAGACGCCCGCGCGTGCGGCGACGTCGTGCATCGTGATCGACACGCGTCTCCTCCCCCGGCCGGCTCCCGGCTGTCAGCAGACTACCGCTCCGCCGGCACGGGGTGTCGTGGCCGCCAGCGCGGTGCGCTGACGCGAGCGCGGGTCAGTGGCGTGAGCGCGGGCCTCCGGAGGGGCGCGCCCACGCGGTGGACCCGCGCTCACGCCCATCCGGGCGGTCTGGGGTCAGCGCACCGCGCTGGCGTCAGGACGGAACACGAACGACGAGCGCTGGACGACCGGCGTCAAGCGCGGGGTGTCCACTCGGTCAGCCGTCGGTCAGCGGGACCCGTTTCTTCGGTTCGGTCGACATCCGGTGCAGCAACGGCACCGCGATGATGAGCGCGACACCGGCACCGAGCAGCAGCCCACCGATCGTGTCGCTCACCCAGTGGGCGCCGAGATAGGTCCGCGACAGCATCATCAGCAGCGTGTAGGCGACACCGATCAACCACACCCAGACCCGCGGGAAGATGATCCCGAACGCGACGGCGATGGTCGCCGCGTTCGCACTGTGCCCCGAGGGGAAGGAACCGAAGTCCGCGTGGACCAGGATGTCCTCGGGCCGCGATCGACCGACGATGTTCTTGATGATCTGCACCGCTCCGGCACTCAGGGCCGAGACGAGCGCGAAGTAGAGGGCGGCCCACGGTCGGCGCAACAGCAGGAGGACGGCGATCCCGAGCAGCGGTACGACGAAGATCGCGACGACCCCGCCGCCGAGCCAGTTCATCACGAGCGCAGCCTGGACGAGCCACGGTGAACGCTCCTCGAGGACCTCCTGCATCCACTCCTCGTCGAACCCGAACGGGGCGTTCGGGCCGCGCTGGAAGAGCAGCACGCCGAGCAGGAGGACGAGGACCACGGCGATCGCCCCGCTGATCAACGGCCACCGTCGGGAGACCTTCGCGGCGAGCTTCGGATCGGGCCGGATCGACGCCGGGTCCGGATCCATCGCGAGTGCACCCGACTCGTCGAGGGCTGGCGAGACCGCCTCGTGCACCTCGGGAGCCGGTGCAGCTGCTGGGTCGTCGTGGTCGTCGGGTGCCGTCATCGTCTCATCATGCCGTGTCGGGTATGTCTCGCGCGTGGGCTTGCGCCGGGAGGATGACGCGCTGATCGCCGCGCCGATGCGTCTCCGGACGCGCCCGGACGGGCACTGGCGACGGGGACGGCCGACGAGCACGAGCCGCGAGTCTGACGGGCGATACTGGAGCGGTGACGACCGACTCCCGAACCGCCCCGCTCGCCGACGACGCGCGGTGCCCCTGTCTGTCCGGTGAGACGTACGGCGCCTGCTGCGGGCGACTACACCGAGGCGAGTCGGGGGCGGCGACCGCGGAGGCGCTCATGCGGTCGCGGTTCTCGGCCTTCGCGGTCGGCGACGCCGAGTACCTGCTGCGCACGTGGCATCCGTCGACCAAGCCGGCGTCGCTCGAGCTGGACCACTCGCTCCGCTGGTACCGGCTCGACATCGTCGCGACCTCCCGCGGTGGGCTGCTCGACACCGAGGGGATGGTCGAGTTCGTCGCGCACCACAAGGTTCCCGGCGTGCGGGGCTCCGCCGGGAGCCAGCATGAACGGAGTCGGTTCTCGAAGGACACCGGCGCCTGGACCTACGTCGACGGCTTGGACCCCTCCGCCTGACCGGGACCCGCTCGCCCGGCCCGGCCCCGAGCCGGTGTCAGCGCGGTGCGCTGGCCCGAACCGCCCCGAACCGGCGTCAGCGCGGTGCGGCCACCCGAGTGAGCCCGAACCGGCGTGACCGCGGATCGCAGCGCCGAGCGCGCCGCTCCGGAGACCCGCGCTCACGCCACAGACCCGCGCTCACGTCAGCGCACCGCGCTGGCGCACCGCGCTGGCGCGAGCCCACCAGGTCAGCCGGCGAGGGCCGGGACCCTCTTCGGCTGCACGATGAACCAGAGCGCACACACCGACACGACCGAGGTCGCGGCCATCACGGCGCCCATGGGGATCGCGGTACCGATCCCGAGCACCCCGACGATCGGCGAGATGAGTCCGGCGAGACCGAAGTTGAGCGCGCCGAGGAGCGACGCCGCCGTCCCGGCCTCGTGCCCGTGGTTCGCGAGGGCGAGCACCTGCACCGCCGGGAAGCCGAATCCGCACGACAGGATGAAGAAGAACAGCGGCACCAGCACACCGAACAGCCCGACGTCGGCCATCGTCAGCGCGACGATCGTCACCGCCGAGATGAGCTGCACGATGGTCGTGCACGCGAGGATCCACTGCGGCCCGTACCAGCGCATGAGGCGGGACGAGATCTGCACGCCGGCGACGATGCCGAGCGAGTTCACCGCGAACAGGAGGCCGTACTCCTGCGCGTCGAAGTCGTAGACCTCCTGGAAGAGGAACGACGAGCTCGAGAGGTAGGCGAACAGGCCCGAGAAGCTCATCCCACCGATGAGGGCGACACCGACGAACACGCGGTCGCTGAACACCGAGCGGTAGCGGTCGCGGACGGTGCTGTGTCCGGCGTCGCGACGCCGCGCCGGCGGGAGGGTCTCGACGATCCAGAGCGACACCGCGATGACGACGAACAGTCCGTAGGCGGCGAGGAACACGAAGAGTCCGCGCCAGTCGAGGACGAGGAGGAGCTGCGACCCGATGACGGGGGCGGCGATCGGCGCGAGCCCGTTCACGAGCGCGAGTCGCGACAGCATCCGCACGAGCGGCTTCCCACCGAAGAGGTCGCGGACCATCGCCATCGCGACGACACCACCGGCCGCCGCACCGGCGCCCTGCAGCACGCGGAACACCATGAGCCACCCGATGTCGGGCGCGAACGCGGCGCCGACCGAAGCCAGGATGTGGATGCTCGTCGCGAGGATGAGCGGGAGGCGCCGGCCGACCTTGTCGCTCCAGGGCCCCATGAAGAGCTGGCCCACCGCGAAACCGATCGTGGTCCCGGTGAGGGTGAGCTGGATGAGACTGACCGGGACGTCGAGGTCCTGTTCGAGGATCGGGAACGCCGGCAGGTAGAGGTCGATGGTGAACGGCCCGAGCGCGGTGAGCGCGCCGAGCACGAGGATGTAGACGAGGCGCTGCCTGCCCGAGAGCGAGTCCCCGGGGTGGACGACGGTGATTCCTGCGGTGTGCACTGGTGAACGGATTCCTAGCGGGGTGCGGGGTGGGAGGAGTGGTCCGAATCGATGTCGAATCGATTCGAGAAGCGGCGTCAAGGCTAGCAGCCAGGGACGCGTTTTCGCGACACCTCCGGACGACCGATCGGCGTCGACCTCGCTCCACAGCCCCTGGGGAGCAGGGTCGTCTCGACGACTCCCAGGTGACCGCCCAGCATCCGTTTCACGACGTTCGCTAGGCTGATCCGGCTGCAGGCGAACCGGTCGCGGGCCGCCTGTCCGGAGCCCGATCCACCCTGCGTACACCCCCGATGCAGGCCCCGTAGCCGCCGACGGAAGAGAGCCATGCCAGACCACTCCCGAGCCCCGCTGCCGTTCCAGGTCGACCTCCGCGGAGTCGTCGACCTCCTCAGCCGCCACATCTACTCGGGACCGCGCGTCTACCTCCGCGAGCTCCTGCAGAACGGACGCGACGCCGTCGCAGCCCGTCGCGCCGAAGACCCGACGGCTCCTCCCGGCAAGCTCCTCATCACCCCGCACGTGCCACCGTCCGGCTCGGAGGCGGGTTCGCCGTTCCGATTCCGCGACGACGGTGTCGGGCTCACCCGAGACGAAGCCGCCGAGCTGCTGGCGACGGTCGGCCGCAGCTCCAAGCGCGGCGACCTCGACGAACTCCAGCGCGGCGACTACCTCGGCCGGTTCGGCATCGGGCTGCTGAGCTGCTTCATGGTCGCCGACACCATCACCGTCCGCAGCCGATCCGCTCGTGGCGGTCCGGCCATCGAGTGGATCGGCGACGCCGACGGCACGTTCACGATCCGAGAACTCGACGACGCCACGACCGCCGCCATGCCGATCGGCTCGGAGGTCGTACTCGACCCGCGCATCGACGGCCCACTGCACGACGGCAGTCTGCTCGGGCACGGCACGGTGCTCGGCCTCGCCACCACCTTCGGACGGTTCCTCGACCTCGACGTCGAGGTGGTCGATCCCTCCGCACCCGACCACCCGGTGCGCATCAACGTCGACCCGGTGTTCCGGACGGCTGAGGCGACCACTCGCGAGGCACTCCTGGCGTTCGGGGAGGACCTCCTCGGGACGCGCCCGTTCGACGCCGTCGAGATCGTGGTGCCAGGCACCGGCACCCGCGGCACCGCCTTCGTCCTCCCCTCGCCGCCTCCGCCGGGCGCCCGGCAGGCGAGCCGGGTCTACCTCGGCGGCATGCTGCTGAGCGAACAGATCGACGACCTGCTGCCCGAGTGGGCGTTCTTCGTCCGCTGCATCGTCGACACGACGGGGCTCCGTCCGACGGCGTCGCGCGAGCAGCTCGTGCAGGACGACGCATTGGAGTTCACCCGCGAGGCCATCGGAGCAACCCTGCGACGGTGGATCCTCGACCTCGCCCGCCAGCGGCCGCACCGACTCCAGGAGTTCATCGGCGTCCACCAGCTCGGCATCAAGGCGATCGCCGCTCACGACGACGACCTCGCGAGCGCCGTCGTCCGGTGGCTCCCGATCGAGACCTCCGCCGGCACGATGACCATCGACGAACATCTGTCGCAGACCGGCATCATCCGGTACACGGCATCCCGCGACGAGTTCCGTCAGATCGCCGCGGTCGTCGATCCGGCCTCACCGATCGTCAACGGCGGGTACGTGTACGACCAGGAGATCCTGGAGCGACTGCCCCAGTTGATCGACGGCGTTCGGGTCGAACGGGTGACGGTCGCCGACGAGCTCGACAACCTCGAGCCGCCGCACCTGGACGACCTCGCCGCGACGACGGCGCTCGAGGACCGCGCCAGCCGCGTGCTCGCCGAGGTCGAGTGCCGGGTCTCGGTGCGCCGGTACCGGCCGGACGACCTCGCCGCGCTGTACGTCGCCGACCCGTCCGTGCTCCGACGGCTCGAGCGGCACCGGGCCGCCTCGGTCGCGCCGGGTATCTGGTCGCAGGTCGTCGGGGCCGTCGACTCCTTCCTCGCCGACGCCGGCCCGGGAGGCATTGAGGCCGACACCGCAGCCCGGCTCTGCCTCAACTGGAACGCGGCGCTCGTCCGCCGCTTGGCGACCCTCGACGACGACCTCGTGTTCGAGCGCAGCATCCAACTGCTCTACGTCCAGGCGCTCCTCGCCGGGCACCGCCCCCTCGAAGCACGCGACCGCCGCATGCTCGACGCAGCCATGACCGACCTGATCGGCCTCAGTGTCGGTCTCGACGACAAGGAACTCCGATGACCGACACCACCGCCACCCCTGTGAACGACATCGACCCCGACGCGAGCGTCCAGGACCTCCTCGAGGAGGCCGACACCCTGCCGTGTGGTCCCGCCGAGCGCGCCCTGCTCGACGAGGCACTCCGGCGAGCTGAGGCCGCCGGCGACGAGGAGGCCGCGTACGCGACCCGCATGCGGTTGACCCAGTCGGCGCACATGACGGGCGACACCGACGCCATGTTCAGCTCCTTCGGCTGGTGCGTCGGCAAGCACGACGCAGACCCGGAGCGCTTCCCGATCACGGTCGACGGCTGCGACCTGCTGTTCCAGTACAAGTGGATGGCCGGCCGGTTGTCGACGAACCCGACCTTCTCGCTCGCGCAGATCGAGGCCATGCACGAGGACATGCGCGCGAGGTACGCGGCAGCGGGCGCCACGATGAGCGGCGTGGTGCAGTCGCAGTTCCACATCGCGACGGTGACCGGTCGCCTCGACGAGGCCGCCGCGTTCCTGGAACACCGCTCGACCATCGAGGACGACCGCTACAGCCACTGCGAAGCGTGCGTGCGCAATGAGGACGCCTGGTTCCACCAGCTCCGCGGGCACGACGACGACGCGATCCGGATCTACGACGAGATGTTCGAGAACCGCATGAGCTGTGGCGAGGAGCCGGAGACGAGCGAGGCACAGGCGCTCCTCCCCTACCTCCGCACCGGCCGGTTCGACGATGCCAAGGCGGCGCACCAGCGCAGCTACCGGGTCGCCCGTTCCAACGCCGACGGATTCAGTATCATCGCCGACCACCTCGTGTTCTGCGCCGTCACGGGCAACGAGGCGCGCGGCCTGGCGATGCTCGAGCGCCACCTGCCGACCCTCGTCAACGACCCCATCAACCTGTCCGGGCACGCCGACGGGCTCATCGCGGTCGGCGTCCTGCTGGATGCCGTCGCCCGAGCCGGTCACGGCGATCTGCCCGTCCGCGGTGCCGACGCCCCGGACCTCGCCCGGTACCTCGGCACCGAGTCGACCGACGCCGCCGACTGGACCGTCACCGCGGTCGCGGCGCGCGCCTGGGCAGCCGCCGAGCACCTGACCCGTGCCTTCGACGAACGCAACGGCAACGGCTTCCGCACTGAGCGACTCGAGGCCGCGCGGGCACTCGCGACGGAGCACTGGGACCTCCCACTGTCGGTCGAGGGGTTCGCAGCCCCGGTCGCCGAGCCGGAACCGGCGACCACGGCCGCCGAGTGGCGTGAACGGACCTCCGCACTCCTGCAGAGCGCCGACCCACGCGGTGCGATCGTCGCCGCCGAGCAGGGCCTCGCGCTCCTCGCGGACGACGCGGATCCCGACGAGAACCTCCGCGCCGGGCTCCTCGGCGCGATCGCGCAGGCAGCGGTCATCGAGGGTGACGACGACCGTGCGGGGGTGGCCTGGGCCGACCGCGACACGGCGCTCCGTGCAGCAGGACGCATCGCGGTCGCCGACGTCGAGGCCCGCTTCGGCGTGGCCCTGCTCGGCACGGCGACCGAGGACCGGCTCACCCTCCTGCTCGCCGAGCTCGACGACGCCCGTCTCGTCCCCGTCGACGCGGACCGGCTCATCCACACGCTCGTCGTCACCGCACGCCATGCGTTCGAGCTGGCGGGAGCGCAGACCGAGCAGGAGTCCGCGGAACGGTTCATGGGGATCGCCGACCGGCTCGCCGGTGAGGCCGTGCTCGCCGCCGCGATCGACGACCCGGGCGAGGCAGGCCCGCCGGCCCGTCTCCTGCACGCGCACCTCTTCGCCGTGACCGGCCGGATCGAGGAGGCGGCAGAGCTTCTCGACCCGCTCCTCGAGCCCGGGCAGCGGGCGTCGGTCCGACTCCCGGCACTGACGCTCCGCACCCGCATGCTCGGCGGGGCCGGGGCCTTCGCCGAGGGGGTCGCGCTCGCCGACGAACTCGTCGCCCTCCAGACCGTCCTCGGCAACCGACTCGGCATCATCCAGGCGTGCTCCCTCTCGGCAGCCCTCCTGAGCGACGCCGACCGTGATCGCGAGGCCGCGGCCCGCATGCAGCTCGCGATCACCCACGCGAAGCGGGCGGAGTACGCCGACCTCGACTCGCTCACGCTCCAACTCGCGCGGTACCTCCAGTTCGCGGGCGATGCCGCCACGGCGCTCGAGCACTACGACGAGGTCTACCAGGCGAAGCGCGAGCACGCCGCGCCGGGCGAGCTCGCGGACCTGCTCGCCAACATGGGCGAGGCCGCGCGCATGATCGGCGAACACGGCATGGCGTACGGCGTGTGGCGCGCTGCGCTCGACGACGCCGCATCGGTCGGGAACGACCAGGTGGTCATCCGCACCGGCTTCGGGTTGAGCACGCTCCTCGTCCAGTTCGAGGACGACGACGCGATCGAGGTCATCGACCAGGCACTCGCCGCCGCTCGTCGTCTGGGCGACCCGCAGCTCCTCGTCCAGGCACTCCAGCGTGCGGCGAGCGCACGGGCGGCCTTCGGCGACGACACCGGGCTGCCGCTCTACTCGGAGGCTCGCGACATCGCCTCGGCGCACGAGGCGGCGTGGCTCGTGGCCGACATCACCGATTCGGAGGCCCGCTCGCTCGGTGCACTCGGACGCGCCGACGACGCGACGGCGACCGCTCGGCTCGCCGCCGCGGGGTTCGTGGCCGCCGGCGACGAGAACGGCGCGGCGGTGGCCGAGGTGTTCGCGGCGAGGTCCCGGGTCGCCGTCGACGACCACGCCGGTTCCGTCGACCTGTTCCGTTCGGCTCGCGGACGCCTCCCTGCCGGCTCGCCCGACTGGACGACGGTCACGGCCGAGCTCGCGGACGCGCACGAGCGCTTGGAGCAGCACACCGATGCGGCACTGCTCCGGGCCGAGATCGAGGAGTGATCGGGACCGTCCTCAGCGCGCCCACGGCACCGCGAGGACGGTCTTCGGACCGCGCCTAGGGCAGTCGCGCGAAGGCACGGACGGGGAAGGTCGCGAAGTCCTCGACGAGTGGCGGCGCCGCGGTGAAGGCGGCGCCGCTCGCGGGGAGCTGCTCGAGGCCGGTGAGGTGCTCGACCACCTGGATCCCGGCTTCGAGGAGCAGCGAGTGGGCCGGACGCGCGCCACCGGATCCCGGCTCGGTGTCGTCGATGTTGATGGAGTCGATGCCGACCAGCACCACGCCCTGCTCGACGAGGTACCGCACCCCGTCCTCGGCGAGGTAGGGAGCGTCCTTCGTGTAGGCCTCGGTCGCGAAGTGGCGGTCCCAACCGGTGTGCAGGAGGACGGCGGTCCCGCGCAGCTCGCGCTCGAGGAAGACGTTCGCGCCGATGCCGCGTTCGGTGGAGTCCTGGAGGTGGAACACCTCGGCCGGGAGGTCGACGAGCTGCTCGAGCGTCAGGCTCGCGAGGTCGCCGCCGCCGGCGTAGCGGTGGTACGGGCTGTCGAGGTAGGTGCCGGTGTTGCCCACCATCTCGATGATGTCCATCGCGAACTCGGTGCCCTCGGCGTACTTCGGGCGCGAGTCCTCACGCGTGAGGAACGGACGGATCACCGGCTCCGGCAGCCCCGGGTAGGTACGGAGGCCGGCACGGATCGGGTGGCTGAGTTCGACGAGCGCGCCCTCCGGACGGGGGCGCACGGCGTCCGCCTGCGCTGCGGTGTCCGGGATCTCGAGCCCGGCTGCCGCTGCCGCCGCCAGGATCCCGCGGGAGCCCTTGTGCTGCTCGCGCACGATCTCGAGCTTGGTGATGCGGATCTCGCCGACCATCGCGAGACCGAGGTGCGTGACGAGCAGCCGACCGACCTCCTGCTGCTGCGCCTTCCCCTTCGCCTGCGCGATGGCGGGCGGCAGGTCGAGACGGAAGTCCTCGACGGCGAGACCGCCGCCGTTCAGGAAGCTGACGGTGGCATCGAGGACGGCGCGTTGTTCGGTCATACCCTCATTCTGACGGGTGCCGCGAACCCTGCCGAGGGATTCCCGGCCATGGGCCACCGATATCCGGCCATGACCGTGGGGTTCCGTCGATTGGACGGCTGAGCGCACTCCACAAGCAGCCCTCATGAGGCTTTTGTACACAGGGCTTGCATATCACATACCTCATGCCTATCCTCGATATGCAAGGACGGCTGACGAACCCGTCCGCGGACGAGGAGAGCCCCCATGAAGCACCAACGAACCCTGTCGATCGCCGCTGCAGCCGCCACGCTGGCCGTGCTCTCCGCGTGCACGGGCGACGCCGGGGGCGAGCGCGTCGGTCGCTGCGCGATCGCAGACGAGTTCGCCGCTGGCACGCCGGTCGACGCGACGCCGTCCGGTGAGATCACCTTCCAGACCACCGCGCTGAAGGCCTCGTTCTCCGAGTACTTCACCGAACTCATCGAGGAGTTCGAGGCCACCTACCCCGGCACGACCGTCACCTGGGAGGACGACCCTGGCGACGGCAGCTTCGCCACCCGGCTCGTCGCGGACGCGCAGGCGTGCTCGCTGGCAGACGTCGTGAACATGCCGCTCGCCACCGCCGGCGGGCTCCGCGAACAGGGCTTCCTCGCCGACCTCGACGCCGCGTCACCGGGCATCGGCGACGACTTCATCCCGAGCCTGTGGGACAGCCTGGTCCTCCCGGGCGACGACCACCACTACGTGCTCCCCTGGTACTGGGGCCTCATCGGCCTCCAGACGTACAACACCGAGCTCATGCAGCGCGCCGGACTCGACCCGGAGCAGCCGCCGACCACCTTCGAGGAACTCTTCGACGCGGCCGATCAGGTCGCCGAACGGTCGAACGGCGAGTTCAGTGCCTTCTCCGCGAGTCTCGGTCTGCGACTCCCGCTCGAGTGGCAGCTGCAGGAGGCCGAGGTCATCGCCGACGACGGTTCGGCGTTCGTCTTCGCCGACGATCCGGCCGTGCAGGAGTGGACCGAGCGCATGACGCGACTCGCGCTGGCCGGCGGCATCCCGAAGGACTCGATCGCGTCCGACGACGAGCCCACCGCCCTGTTCACCCAGGGCGCGACCGTCTGGGGCTCACCGAACGCCTCCTCGCTCCGGTACGTGCAGGAGGGCAACCCGGGCGTCTACGAGCACGTGGGCGTCTCGTCCCTCCTCGACCGCCGCGGCACGGCGATCGCCGAAGTGCAGACCATCGGTGTCCCGAGCACGAGCACCAACCCGGCCACCGCCATCGCCTTCGCGCGATTCCTCCTCGACGCCGAGCAGCAGAACCGCTTCATCAGCGACCCACGCATCCAGAACTTCCCGAGCACCACCGAGTCGCTCGGCATCCCGAAGCTCACGGACATCACCGGTACCGCCCCCATCGACGAGGCGAACCGTCTCGCCGTCGACCTCGCCGACGAAGCGGAGATCGTCACCATCGTGCAGTGGAGCGACGCAGTGGCGAACGCGGTCAACGCCGAGCTCCAGCTGGCGCTCACCGGGAAGAAGGCGCCGCGTGAGGCACTCCAGGCCGCGCAGGACGCGGCCAACCGGGTCATCGGAGCAGACGCTCGATGACGACCGCGATCCACCTCAACGGGGCGGCGCGTTATCGACCGCCCTGGGTGCCGTTGCTGTGGTGCGCACCCGCGCTGCTCATGATCACGATCTGGAGCGTCGGGCCCTTCGTCGGGACCATCGCGCTGTCGTTCACCGACACGTCCCCGCTCGGCATGGGTGGAGCGTTCGTCGGCCTCGACAACTACCGCTCGATCCTGCAGGACCCCGCGTTCTGGTCCGCGACCGGCAACAGCGTCCTGTACGCGATCATCGCCGTCCCGTTGCTGGTCGTCCTCCCGCTACTGCTCGCGCAGCTCGTCCACACCCGGCTCCCCGGGATGGGGTTCTTCCGCTCCGCCTACGCGGCTCCGATCGTGGCGTCCGTCGTCGCGGTCGGACTGGTCTGGCAGAACCTCCTCGGTGAACAGGGGCCCGTGAACACGGTGCTCCAGCGGGTCGGTCTCATCCAGCAGGCGGTGCCGTTCCTCTCCGAGGGGTCACTCATCCTGCTCAGCGCCATCGCCCTCACGGTGTGGCGTGGGCTCGGGTGGTACCTGATCTTCTACCTGGCGGCGCTCTCGAACATCCCCCGTGAGCTGTACGAGGCGGCCGAGCTCGACGGCGCCGGCCCGACGCGACGGTTCCTCACCATCACGGTGCCGGGCACCCGCCTCACGATGCTCCTCGTCGGGCTCCTCGCCGGCATCGGGTCGCTCCGCGTGTTCAGCGAGGTCTACCTGCTCGGCGGCGCCACCGGTGGTCCGGGAGGCGAGGCACGGACACTCCCGTTCTTCATCCGCGACGCAGCGCTCGACCCGATCACCGGCAACGCGGGCTACGGTGCAGCCGCGAGCGTGGCGCTCTTCGCGCTCACCGCCGTGTTCGCCGTGCTGGCTCAGCGCTTCGGCGGGGAGCGGGACGCATGAGCGCGCACATCGAGCAGCCGCCCGCGCGGCCGCTCCTGCGGCGTCGGCGTCGGCGCTGGCGCTGGTCGAGGACGACACCGGTGCGGTACGCGCTCCTGCTCGTCGTGCTCCTCATCTCCGTCGGCCCGTTGCTGTGGCAGTTCCTGTCGTCGCTCAAGGGCTCCGGTGAGGCACTCTTCGGGCGCGATGCCACCCTGTTCCCCCAGTCGCCGACGCTCGACGCCTACGTCACGATCTTCCGGCAGATCCCCATGGACGCCTACCTGACGAACAGCGCGATCGTCTGCGCACTCACCATCGCCTCCCAGGTGGTATTGCCGACCGCCGCCGGGTACATGCTCTCCCGACGCGGCTGGCGCGGGCGGCGGGTCACCTTCACCGTGCTGATCGTGTCGATGGTCGTGCCCTTCGAGTCGATCATGGTGTCGCTCTTCCTCATGACCCAGGAGCTCGGCCTGCTCGACACCCTCGTCGGCGCATGGCTCCCCGGTGCCGTCTCCGCGATGAACGTCCTCATCATGCGGGCCGCGTTCACGGCGGTGCCCGACGAGATCGAGGACGCCGCGTTCCTCGACGGAGCCTCGGAGTGGCAGCGGTTCACCGCCCTGTTCCTGCCGTCGTCCATCGGCGCGATGCTCGTCGTCGTCGTCAACTCGTTCATCACCGCGTGGGACGACTTCCTCTGGCCGCTCCTCGTCCTGCGGAGCGAGTCGTCGTTCACCGTCTCGCTCGGACTCGCACGACTCTCGGCGTCGTCGTTCGGGTTCGACCCCAGGGTCGTGATGGCCGGATCCATCATCGCCGTCGTCCCGGTCCTCGTGGTGTTCATCGTGCTGCAACGATGGTTCCACCGAGGCGTCGCAGCAGGAGGAGTCAAGTGAGTCAGCAGCCGCACCACCACGAGCACCGTCCCGTCCCGACCGAGGGCCAGTTGCGTTGGCAACAGCACGGGTTCGGCGTGTTCTTCCACTTCGGGGTCAACACCTTCGCCGGCAAGGAATGGAGCGACGGCACGCTGCCCGCCTCGAGCTTCGATCCGAGCGACCTCGATGTGCGGCAGTGGGTGCGCGTGGCGGCCTCGATCGGCGCCGGATACGTCATCCTCACCGCGAAGCATCACGACGGGTTCTGTCTCTGGCCGACCTCGACGACCGACTACAGCGTCGCATCCTCACCGTGGCAGGACGGCCACGGCGACGTCGTGGCCGAGCTCGCTGCAGCCTGTCGCGAGGCGGGCCTCGGACTGGGGCTGTACCTCTCGCCGTGGGATCGCCACGCTCCCGAGTACGCCGACGAGGCGCGCTACGCCGAGGTGTACGCCCGGCAGCTCACCGAACTGTGCACGAACTACGGCGAGCTCGTCGAGCTGTGGTTCGACGGCGCCGGGTCCGAGGGGTACACCTACGACTGGCCCGGCATCACCGCCATCATCGAACGACTCCAGCCGCAGGCGATGGTGTTCAACATGGGCGCCCCGACGATCCGCTGGGTGGGTAACGAGAACGGTCTCGCCGAAGACCCGGTGCGGTACGTCGTCGACCACACCGACTTCAGCAACTACACCGTCGTCACCAGCCGGTTCGAGGAGGCCCTGTACCTGCCGCCGGAGTGCGACGTCTCGATCCGCCGCGGCTGGTTCTGGCACCCGGACGACGAGCCGAAGTCGATGGAGCATCTGCTCGCGATCTTCTACCGGTCCGTCGGACTCGGCGCGAACCTGCTCCTCAACCTCCCACCCGACACCCGTGGGCTCCTCCCCGACGCCGATGTGGAACGCGTGACCGCCTGGGCCGCGGAGCGCGACCGACGCTTCGCACAGCCGATCCCGGGAACGCTGACCACCGACGGGTCGACGGCCACCGTCACGTTCGCGGAGCCGGTCACCTTCGATCATCTCCGGCTGCACGAAAACCTCACCGCCGGACAGCTCATCGACCGCCACGAGGTCCGCACACCGGACGGCCGCACGCTCGTCGAAGCCGGTTCCGTCGGCGTCTCGAGGGTGCACGTGTTCGAACCGGTCACGACCGACCGGCTGACGATCGCGCTCGTCCCCGACGTCACCGACGACGCGGGTCGCTCTGCGGAAGCACCGGTGCCGACGCTCCTCGCGGTCACCGCGTTCCACACTGGCTCGAGCACCGTCCCCGAGCTGCCGGTCGGATACGAGGCCCCGACGGACGCCCCCGACTGAGCGGGCCGCGCCTCGACACGGAACTAGGCTGGAGGGCGTGCAGGCGCTTCCCGAACCACTCGACACGAGTGCGCTCACCCGGCCGCTTCCCCGTCACGAGGTTCGAGAGCAGTGGCGAGCCTTCGTCGGGGAGGACCCCGGCGCCCGCGATCGCATCGGGCGAATCCGACGGCTCACCACCACCCTCGGCGCGCTCGGTGGACTGTTCGGCATCTTCTTCTTCGGCCTGGTCGGCCTACTCGCCTACGCTCAAGGCAGCAGGAACGCGGGAGGGATCGCCTTCGGCATGGGCACGCTCGTGGTGGTCATGATCCTCCTCGCCGTGATCCTCGTCCGCATGACGATCAGGGTCTGGTCGCGGAGGACCATGCGACGCACACACCTCCGCCTCGCCACCTTCGCCGAGGCCAACGGGTTCGACTACCGCGTCGGTCCCATCGCCCTCCAGCGCGACATGCCCTGGCGGAGCCGCGGGTCGGTGAACCTCCATCGAGTCCTCCGGAGCCGGGAGCCGCGTGGCATCGAGATCGCCGACTACGAGGTCATGGGCAACCGCAAGAACCTCGCGGCCCCCTTCGGCGGCTACTGCGCGCTCCGGATGCCCGTCGCCCTCCCCCACATCCTGCTCCGCGCCCAGGACGGCCGCCGCCGAGGGATGACTGGCGCCGGCGCCCCGGCCGATACGCAGCAGCTCAGCCTCGAGGGCGGCTTCGACCGACACTTCCACCTCTACTGCCCGGTCGGCTACGAGGCCGATGCCCTCTACCTGTTCACGCCCGACGTGATGGCGCGACTGCTCGACCACGTGCGCGGCTTCGACGTGGAGATCGTCGACGACTGGCTCCTGCTCGTGACCAGCGACGACCTCGTCACGACGAAGGTCGACGATTGGCAGGACATCGCCGCCGCTGTCGACGCCGTGGACGACCGCGTCGAACGCTGGGCCCGGTGGCGGGAGACCCGAGGTGACCGGCGAAGCGCCAAAGCGGACGAGTCGGCCTCGACCGCTGCGGCCGGCCGCGTCAGCACCCGTGGTCGGCGACTCAGGGTCCGGATGAGCGTCGACGACATCCTCATGTGGAGCGCGCTCGGGCTGTTCGTCGTCGGCACGATCATCGGGCTCCGGTAGCGCGCCCGAACGCGCCCGAACCGACCCGGGTCAGTCGCCGTACTCGTCGAGGAAGGTGTCCGACTCGGCATCGAGCGCACATCCCTCGGCGGCGGCCTCGGCCGGGGTGCGGTCGCCGGCGTCGATGATGGTGCTCGCCCGCTCCGCGATGCACCGTTCCATCGCCCGCTCGGCGGCTGCTGGGTCGGCGGCGGTGAACCCGCCGGTCGCTGCGACGATCGCGAGGACCGCTCCGACACCGGCGACGAGGACGGTCCCACCGATCGCGAGCTTCCACCCGAGCCTCGTCGGCTCGGCCGTCCCCTCATCGCCCGGCTCCTGCTGCTCCGTCTGCGTGAACACGTCCGTCATCGGTCGACCCCCGTCGTTCAGCGCGCCACCCCCGGCGCGTCGCCCCAGGCTAGCAAGCGCCGACGTCGCACAGCACGATCGACGACACCACGACGCAAGACGGCCTCCCGCTGGTGGGCAGGAGGCCGTCTCGGTCGGATCGTCCCGGGGCTAGAACCCCTGGGCGAGGCGGTAGTACGCGTTGTTCCAGCGCACCTCGCGCTGGAAGTCGCGCGTGGTGGTCGACTCGTCGATCACGAGGAGCTCGGTCTTGGCGATCTCCGCGAAGTCGGCGAACACCTCGACCCCGACGGCGGTCGACATGACGGTGTGGTGCGCGGCACCGGCGGTCAGCCAGGCAGCGGCCGAGGTCGCGAAGTCCGGAGCCGGCTTCCATACGGCGCGCCCGACGGGCAGCTTCGGCAGGGCCTCGATGGGCTGGACGACCTCGACGACGTTCGCCGTCAGCCGGAAGCGGTCGCGCATGTCGCTCATCGCGACGACGACGGCGGGGCCGGAGTCGGCCGTGAAGACGAGGCGCACCGGGTCCTCCTTGCCGCCGATGCCGAGCGGGTGCACCTCGAGGGTGGCACGAGCCGAGGAGAGCGTCGGGCTGACCTCGAGCATGTGCGCACCGAGGATGAGCTCGTTGCCGGGCTCCATGTGGTACGTGTAGTCCTCCATGAGCGAGGCGCCGCCGGGGAGGCCGGCACCCATGACGGACGCGGCGCGCACGAGGACGGCGGTCTTCCAGTCGCCCTCCGCACCGAAGCCGTAGCCGTCGGCCATGAGGCGCTGGACGGCGAGGCCCGGCAGCTGACGCAGCTCGCCGAGGTCCTCGAAGCTCGTCGTGAACGCGGCGAAGTCACCGGCCTCGAGGAAGGAGCGCAGGCCCAGCTCGATCGCGGCGCCGTAGCGGAGCGACTCGTGCCGCTCGCCACCCTTCCGCAGCTCGGGGACGACGTCGTACAGCTCCTCGTACTCGGCGACGAGGGCGTCGATGTCAGCGTCCGTCGACGCGTGCACGGCCTCGGCCAGCTCGTTGACGCTCCACGTGTTGACCTGCACACCGAAGCGCAGCTCGGCCTCGGTCTTGTCGCCCTCGGTGACGGCGACATAACGCATGTTGTCGCCGAAGCGCGCGAGCTTGAGCTCGTGCGTGGCCGCCCAACCGGCGGCGGCGCGCTGCCAGGTGCCGACCTCACGCTGGACGCGCGGGTCGGAGACGTGGCCGACGACCGTCTTGCGGGCGACGCCCAGACGCGTCTGGATGTACCCGAACTCGCGGTCGCCGTGCGCGGCCTGGTTGAGGTTCATGAAGTCGAAGTCGATCTCCGACCACGGCAGCTCGACGTTCGCCTGCGTGTGGAGGTGAAGCAGCGGCTTCTGCAGCGCGTCGAGGCCGGCGATCCACATCTTGGCCGGGCTGAAGGTGTGCATCCAGGTGACGAGACCGATGACGCTGTCGTCGGCGTTCGCGTCGAGCATGGCGCGACGGATCGACTCGGAGTCCTTGAGGACGGGCTTCCACTCGATCCGCACGGGGACGTCGGCGGCGGCGCCGAGCTCGGCGGCGATGGCCTGGGACTGCTCGGCGACCTGACGGAGGGTCTCCTCGCCGTAGAGGTTCTGGCTGCCGGTGAGGAACCAGACGGTGTAGTGGTCGAGCGTGGTGGTGGGCTTCGGCATTGGTGGGTTCTTTCTTGAGGTCGTTTCGATCCCTGAGCCTGTCGAAGGGCGGGACCGTGGTGGGGTGGCCCTTCGACAAGCTCAGGGACCGGGAGGGTGTCAGGGACCGGGATCGGACCGGAGGTCGTTCTGGCTAGAGCGCGCCCTGCGGCGCCTGGCCGTAGACGTTCTGGTAGCGGTCGAACAGGGCGTCGATCGCCTCGGTCGGCATGGGCTTCGGCTCGCCGAGCTGACGCGAGATGTGCACGGTGCGGGCGACGTCCTCGACCATGACCGCGGCCTTCACGGCGTCGCGGGCGTCCTTCCCGATCGTGAACGGACCGTGGTTCTGCATGAGCACCGCGCGCGACCGGTGACCGGTGAGCGTCTCGACGATGCCGCGTCCGATCGAGTCGTCGCCGATGATCGAGAACGGACCGATCGGGACCTCCCCGCCGAACTCGTCGGCCATCGCCGTGATGACGCACGGGATGGGCTCGGCGCGTGCCGCCCAGGCCACCGCGTAGGTGGAGTGGGTGTGCACGACGCCGCCGACCTCGGGCATATGCCGGTAGACGTATGCGTGTGCCGCGGTGTCGCTCGACGGCGACCGCTCAGCACCGGGCGTGCCCGGGATGACGTTGCCGTCGAGGTCGCAGAGGATCATGTTCTCGGGCGCGAGGTCGTCGTAGTCGACGCCGGAGGGCTTGATGACGAAGAGGTCGGCTCCCGGCACCCGCCCGGAGACGTTGCCGCCGGTCCAGATGACGAGCCCGTACCGGACGAGCTCCCCGTGCAGCTTGGCGACGTCGGACCGGACGCGCGCGATCGCGACCTCGATCTCGGGTGAGTAGGTGTTCACGCGGTTGCTCCTTCGAGGGCGGTGGTCTCCGTGTCGGTCGGCAGGCTGTCGACGCCGCCACCGAGGGCGGCTCGGCGGATGCGCTTCAGGCGCTTCATGACGTCGTTGGCACCACGACCGAAGTAGTCGTGCAGCGTCGCGTACTCCGAGTAGAGCAGGTCGTACGCGTCGGCCGCGGCCTCGTTCGGCGTGTAGACGGCGCGGTTCACCTTGCCCATGGCGGCGCTGGCGGCCGGGACGTCCGGGTAGGCCCCGGCGGCGACGGCCGCGTGGATGGCCGAGCCGAGCGCGGGCCCCTGGTCGCTCGCCGTGATGGAGATCGGCAGGCGGAGGATGTCGGAGTACGTCTGCATGAGGAAGGGGTTCCGCTGCAGACCGCCGGCGACGATGAACTCGGTGACGGGGACGCCCGAGGCGTTGAACGTCTCGACGATCTTCCGGGTGCCGAACGCGGTCGCCTCGAACAATGCGCGGTAGACCTCCTCGGTGCGGGTCGTGAGCGTCAGGCCGAGGACGGTGCCGGAGAGCTCGTGGTCGACGAGGACCGAGCGGTTGCCCGAGTGCCAGTCGAGGGCGACGAGCCCGTGCGCGCCGACGGGCTGGTCCTGGATGAGCGAGGTGAGGTACTCGTGGATGCTGACACCACGCGCCGCAGCCTCCTCGGTGTACCGGGCGGGGACCTGGTTCGCGACGTACCAGGCGAAGATGTCGCCGACGCCGGACTGCCCGGCCTCGTAGCCGTAGAGGCCGGCGATGATGCCGCCGTCGACGACGCCGCACATGCCCGGGACCTCGCGGAGGACGTCGCCGTTCATGACGTGGCAGGTGGAGGTGCCCATGATCGCGACCATCTGGCCGGGCGAGACGGCCTGCGCCGCGGGTGCCGCGACGTGCGCGTCGACATTCCCGACGGCGACCGCGATGCCCTCGCGGAGACCGGTCCACGCAGCGGCTTCGGCCGACAGGGTGCCGGCGGCGGCGCCCAGCTCGCCGATCTCGTGCGCGACCTTGTCGTCGGCGAACCGCTCGAACGCGGGGTTGAGCGCGGCGAGGAACTCGTGGCTCGGGTAGGCGCCGTCCTGGTAGATGCCCTTGTAGCCGGCGGTGCAGGCGTTGCGGACGTAGGTGCCGGTCAGCTGCCAGATGATCCAGTCTGCCGCCTCGACCCAGTGGTCCATGCGCTCGTACAGTTCGGGGTCCTCCTCGAGGAGCTGGAGGCCCTTGGCGAACTCCCACTCGCTCGAGATGAGGCCGCCGTAGCGCGGCAGCCAGGACTCGCCCCGCTCGGCGGCGAGCTCGTTGATGCGGTCTGCCTGCGGCTGCGCGGAGTGGTGCTTCCACAGCTTCACGTAGGCGTGCGGGCGGTCGGCGTACTCGGGCAGCTCGTTGAGCGGTGTCCCGTCGGCGATGACGGGGACCATCGTGCAGGCGGTGAAGTCGGTGCCGATGCCGATGACGGCGGCGGGGTCGATCCCGGCGGCCTCGACGGCGCGCGGCACAGCGGACTGCATGACGGCGACGTAGTCGGCCGGCACCTGCAGCGCCCAGTCGGGCGGCAGCGCGGCGCCGGTCGAGGCGAGCTCACGGTCCATGACGGCGTGCGGGTAGTCGAGCACCGCCGACCCGAGTTCGGCACCGTCGGACACTCGCACGACGACGGCTCGGCCGGACAGCGTGCCGAAGTCGACGCCGATCGTATAGGTCTCGGCGTGCGTGGCTGTCGCCTGCTCGGGGGCGCTGGCGGCCGGGTTCTGCTCGGTGTTCACCGGTGGGACTCCTTCGTCGATCTGGTGCTCGGTTGATTCGCGATGCTGTGGTGCAAGCGGGTGGGGGCGGCTGCTCGGCCGGGTGGATCAGGGCTGGGCCGCGCTCCAGTGTACAACGTTGTATATTGCCGTGGCCATGGACAGGACGATGCGATCGCGACTCATGCGAGACCGCCCATCGCCTCGATGACGGCGCGTGCGTCGAGCGGCTCGGAATCCGGCGCGTCAGCAGCGCCGACGGTCCCCACGATCCGGCCCGCGCGGACGGCGACGACCCGGTCGCAGACGGCCGCGAGCGCCGCCGGGTCCTCGCTCGAGACGACGACCGCCCGGCCGGACGCCGCGAGCGAACGGATCAGTGCGCACCGCTCAGCCCGCCGACGTCCGTCCTCGGAGCCGGGGGCGCCCGCCCGACCGAACGGTTCGGCGAGCAGCACGGCGCGCGCCCCCGTGTCCGCGATGATCCGGAGCGACTCGGTGAACTGGTCGGCGTCCGGCCCGCGGTGCACGCCGGGGAGTGCGGCGACCAGGCCGCTCGGCACGGTGGTCGCCCGGTAGTCGCGGCGCGGGTCGGCCACACCGAGCCTGACCATCCTCGTGAGGGCGTCCGGGGAGACGCTCGACGGCACCCCGCCGAGGAAGGAGAGGTCGCAGCGGATCGGGTGCTCCGTCGTGTACAGCACCCCCGCGGCGCGCGCCAGGTCCGTCGTCGAGACGTCGACCACCGCACCGTCGAGCGCTACCGAACCACGGGTCCGTGCGCCGTACGACCGACCGAAGACGCTCAGCAGCACCTCCCCCGCACCGGAGTCCGGCGGACCGAACAGCCCGAGCACCTCCCCCGGCGCACAGGCGAAGGACAGGTCGTCGACGACGATCCGTTCAGGGTCCGCCGGGTGGCTCGCGGTCCAGTGTTCGACGGTGAGGCCGGCAGCCGTCACCGATGACGCGACCACCGCGGCACCGTCCGACGTCGATGATCCGCCGGCAACCGGATGGAACGCGTCGACGCCGCCCAGCCCGGCGGCCAAGGCTTCGAGCACCTCGCGTTCACCGTCCACGGCCGACAGGTCGATCGAGGGCGACGGGACACCCCCGACGGCGAGCACGGTCGCCGTCGATGCGACCCGCGCGAGCCCGGTGACGGCCCCGGTCGCGAGCAGGATGCCGGGTGCAGGGGCAGCGGTTCGAGGAGCTCGGGCCACCTCGACCATCGCCTGCCGCCAGCGCTCGACCTCGTCCGCTCGAAGGGCGGGGCCGCTGTCGTCGATCACGATGAGCGACGCCTCAGCGGCGACCGCCCGGGCCAGCTCCACGAGCCGACGCTCCACGACCGACAGGGCACCGGCGGAGTCCGCGGGTGACCGGTCGAGCCCGACGATACTCAGGGCACGGTGGATCCGCGCGGCATCGCTCTGCCCCACGGACGACCGGTCGCCGGAGGGTCCTCGGAGGAGCCGCATGACCGTCTCCCGCAGGCCCGCCGCACGCTCGGACCCGAGCAGGACGTTCTCACCGATGGTCTGCGACCAGCTGATGGCCTGCCCGGCCGTGACGACGGCCACCCCGGAGGCGCTCGACGCGGCCCGGGACGACAGCCGCGCCGGCCTGCCGTCGACGAGCACCGTCTCGGAGCCGGACGCCCTGGCCGCGCCGCGCGGTCCGGTGGACGTCCCGGACAACCGCGCGATCAGGTGCCGGAGCGTGGAGACCGGGCCGAGCACGGCGTGCACCGTGCCGACGGGCACCTCGAGCAGCGGCGTGCCGTCCCGCAGGATCGCGAGCGCCGGCGGGACCGACGAGGACTCGCGCTCAGCGGTCGCCTCGCCACCACGCACGGAGGCGAGGGCACCGGCCAGGTCGCCGGTGCTCTCGCCTCCGTGGTGGATGTCCATGCGTCGGATCGATCCGGGTTCCGCTGTCGCGGACCTCGGGATCAGCGTCCGCCGCTGCGGCGCTTGTTGTAGACGTCGAACGCGACGGCCAGCAGCAGCACGAGGCCCTTGACGGCCTGCTGCCACTCGATGCCGAGGCCGATGATCGACATACCGTTGTTCAGCACACCGATGATGAGACCACCGATGATCGCGCCGCCGATGGTACCGACGCCACCCTGCACCGCGGCTCCACCGATGAAGGCCGCGGAGATCGCCTCGAGCTCGAAGCCGTCACCGGCCTTCGGACCGGCGAGGTTCAGGCGGGCCGTGAAGATGAGGCCCGCGAGCGCCGCGAGGAAGCCCATGTTGACGAACAGGAAGAAGTCGACCTTGCGGGTCTTGATGCCGGACAGCTCCGCGGCGTGACGGTTGCCACCGATCGCGTAGATGTGGCGGCCGAAGACCGAGCGGTTCATGACGATGCCGTAGACGAGCACGAGGACGGCCAGCACGATGAGCGTGACCGGGATGCCCTTGTACGCGGCGAGGGCGTACACGAAGAAGCCGATGCCCGCGGTGATGAGGACGAGCTTGGCGACGAACCACGGGAACGGCTCGGTGTCCTGGCCGTACTTCTGACGGCCGAGGCGCGTGCGGACCTGCTGCACGACGAGGCCGACGACGGCGATGACGCCGATCCCGAGCGTGAGCGGGTCGATCGGGAAGTCACCGAACACGTCGTTCAGGAAGCCGTTGCCGAGCGCGCGGTACTCCGCCGGGAAGGAACCGATGTTGGCGTTGCCGAGCACCACGAGCGCGAGGCCGCGGAAGATGAGCATGCCGGCCAGCGTCACGATGAACGCCGGGATCCCGACGTAGGCGATCCAGAAGCCCTGCCAGACACCGACGAGCGCGCCGATAGCGAGCGACAGGATGATCGCGATCCACCACGGCATCTGCATCTGCACGGCGAACACACCGGACACCGCACCGACGAAGGCCGCGACGGAACCGACCGACAGGTCGATGTGGCCGGCGATGATGACCATCACCATGCCGATCGCGAGGACGAGGATGTACCCGTTCTGCACGATCAGGTTGGAGATGTTCTGCGGCCGCAGCAGGATGCCGTCGGTGATGACGGCGAAGAACACGACGACGAGCAGGAGGGCGATGAAGATGCCGTTCTTGCCGAGGTCGCTGAGGATGTGGGTCAGCCAGCTCGTGAAGCGGTTGGTGGCCGGGTTGACGAGGCCGCCGGCGGCGGTGCCGTCGCCTGCCGGGACGGTGGGTTTGGTGTCCAGATCGGACATTGCGGTTCTCCTTCGATCCGTCCGCGCCCGCGTCAGCGGGGCTTCTCCATGGTCATGAGTTTGAGGAGCGCTTCGGGGTTCGCTTCCTCGATCGGCAGTTCGCCGGTGATGCGGCCCTCGCTGAGGGCGTAGATGCGGTCGCAGATGCCGATGAGCTCGGGGAGCTCGGAGGAGATGACGATGACGCCCTTCCCCTCGGCGGCGAGGCGGTTGATGATCGTGTAGATCTCGTACTTCGCACCGACGTCGATGCCACGGGTGGGCTCATCGAGGATGAGGACGTCGGGATCGGAGTAGATCCACTTCGAGAGGACGACCTTCTGCTGGTTGCCGCCCGAGAGCTTCCCGGTCTTCGCGAGCACGTTCGGAGCCTTGATGTTCATGCTCTTCCGGTACTCCTCGGCGACCTTGTACTCCTCGTTGTCGTTGACGAGTCCGCCGCGTTCGAGCTTCTTCAGCGAGGCCATCGAGATGTTCCGCTTGATGTCCTCGATGAGGTTGAGGCCGTAGTACTTGCGGTCCTCGGTGGCGTACGCGAGGCCGTTGTCGATCGCCTCCGACACCGTGCGGGTGCGGATCTCGCTGCCGTTCTTGAAGACCTTGCCGCTGATGCGGCTGCCGTACGACTGTCCGAACAGGCTCATCGCGAACTCGGTGCGCCCGGCGCCCATGAGGCCGGCGATGCCGACGATCTCACCGGCGCGGACGTTGAGGTTGACGGCGTCCACCATCACGCGGGTCGGGTCCTGCGGGTGGTGGGCGGTCCAGTCCTCGACGCGCAGGATCTCCTCGCCGATGTTCGGCGTGTGGTCCGGGTAGCGGTGCTCGAGGTCGCGGCCGACCATGTCCTTGATGATGCGCTCTTCGGTGACGTCGTTCTTCACGATCGTCTCGATGGTCTTGCCGTCGCGGATGACCGTGACGGTGTCGGCGACCTTCTTGATCTCGTTGAGCTTGTGGCTGATGATGATCGACGTGATCCCCTGCTCCTTGAGGTGCAGGATCAGGTCGAGCAGGTGGTCGGAGTCCTCGTCGTTCAGCGCGGCCGTCGGCTCGTCGAGGATGAGGAGCTTCACGCGCTTCGAGAGGGCCTTCGCGATCTCGACGAGCTGCTGCTTGCCGACGCCGATCTCGAGGATCTTGGTCGTCGGGTTCTCCCGAAGACCGACCCGGGCGAGCAGTGCTGCCGCCTCCTGGTTGGTGCGGTTCCAGTCGATGAGGCCGAGCGGCCCCTTCAGCTCGTTGTTGAGGAAGATGTTCTCCGCGATGGAGAGGTAGGGGCTGAGGGCCAGCTCCTGGTGGATGATGACGATGCCCTTGGACTCCGAGTCGCGGATGTCCTTGAACTCCATCGTCTCGCCCTCGAAGACGATGTCGCCCTCGTAGGTGCCGAACGGGTAGACGCCGGACAACACCTTCATGAGCGTCGACTTGCCGGCGCCGTTCTCACCGCAGATGGCGTGCACGGTACCGCGCTGCACATCGAGCGTGACGTTCGAGAGGGCCTTGACGCCGGGGAAGGTCTTGATGATGTTGCGCATCTCGAGGATGCTCGTGGTCTCGCCTGACACCGTGTCTCCTTACAGGTGATCGTCGTTGAACCGGGCCCTCCGACAGGCTCAGGGATCGGAAGTGATTCCGTTCCCTGAGCCTGTCGAAAGGGGTGTTGCAGGACTGACTAGCCCTTGATCTCGTCTTCGGTCCAGTAACCGGAGTCCACGAGGACCTCCTGGATGTTGTCCTTGACGACGATCTGCGACTCGAGGAGGAAGGACGGGACGACCTTCTTGCCGTTGTCGTAGTCCTCGGTGTTGTTGACCTCGGGCTTCTCACCGTTCAGCACGGCGACGGCCATCTTGACGGCTTCGCTCGCCAGCTGGCGGGTGTCCTTGAAGATGGTCGCGTACTGCTCGCCGGACTCGATGGCCTTGACCGAGTCGAGCTCGGCGTCCTGGCCGGAGATGACGGGCCAGCCGTCGCCCACCGAGTAGCCGGCGTCGGTCAGCGCCGAGATGATGCCTCGCGAGATGCCGTCGTAGGGCGACAGGACCGCGTTGACCTTGCTGCCGTCGGAGTAGGTCGACGTGAGGATGTTCTCCATACGCTTCTGCGCGGTCTCACCGTCCCAACGGAGCGTTGCAGCCTGCTCGAAGGAGGTCTGGCCGCTGGCGACCTTGAGGGTGCCCGCGTCGATGAACGGCTTCAGGGTGTCCTGAGCGCCGTCCCAGAAGAACGTTGCGTTGTTGTCGTCGGGCGAGCCGGCGAACATCTCGATGTTGAACGGACCGGCGGGTGCGCCCTCGGTGGGCTTGCCCTCGAGGTCGACGAGGCCGAGGCCGTTGAGGACCGAGTTGGCCTGCTGCACGCCGACCTTGTAGTTGTCGAACGACGCGTAGTAGTCGACGTTCTCGCTGTCGCGGATCAGGCGGTCGTAGGCGATGACGGGGATGTCGCCGTCCTTGGCCTCCTGCAGCACGCTCGTGAGCGTGGTGCCGTCGATCGAGGCGATGATCAGGACGGAAGCGCCCTTGGTGATCATGTTCTCGATCTGCGAGACCTGGGTCGGGATGTCGTCCTCGGCGTACTGCAGGTCGACCTTGAAGCCCTCCTTCTCCAGCTGCTCCTTGACGGCGTTGCCGTCCTGGATCCAGCGCTCGGAGCTCTTGGTGGGCATCGCGACTCCGACGAGCTTGCCGTCGCCTTCGCCGCCGCTCGATCCGCCGCTTGCGCCGCCGGAGCAACCGGCGAGCGACACGACCATCGTGCCTGCGGCCAGCGTGGCGAGGAGCATTCTCTTCTTCACTGTGTGGTTCCTTCCCTAGGGAGTTGCTTGGACGTCATTGTCATGCGCAGGTCTGTCGGCATCGATGTGTCCAGCTCATCGAGGCCGCTCGTCGGCTACGTGGCGTTCGCGGGTGCGGGTGCGGACGCCTCGTCGTGTTGCCGGCGAGGGTGCAGGGAGAGGTGGCCGGCGGAGAGCCGGGCCGAGAGGGAGCTGTGGTCGGATCGATCGGTGCCGTGGATCGGGAGGCGGCTCATCGCCGACCTGCTCGCTCCATTGCGCTTCGTTCCCACGTCGACTTCCTCGTCACTCCGAATGTGACCGTTCACATTGTGTGTCACACGATAGCCCCAGACCTCCACCTGATGTCAAGTCGGGATGGGTCTCATTTTCATAACCGGCGACTGTCGGGGCATGGTCGCGCTCTCAGTGGGCCCGTGCGGGCAGGCCCCAGGGGCGCAGCTACGCCTCGATCGGCGTGCCCGGAACCCGGGGAGGTGCCCGGCCGATCCCAGTGGACGCCTAGAGTTCGGCGTCGATCGCGCGGATGACGTCCCACGCACCGTCCTCGGAGTTCGACAGCACAACGACGTCGATGGCGTCCGCGGCCGTCGGGCCGAAGTAGGTGCGCACGATGCCGCTCGCGCCGGGGTTGACACCGTCGAGGTACATCGATCGCACCTGGCCGTCCTCGTCGACGTCGAACTCGAAGCCGAAGCCGTAGGAGATCTCCTCGTCGACCTCGATCTGCGGGGAGGTGAACTCCTCGGTCAGCTCGGCGGTGAGGATCTTCGCGTCGCGGGCGGCGCGCAGGAAGGTGATGAGGTCGGCCGCGGTGGACTGTGCACCGGCGTCCGGGCCGCCGAGCGGCGGGAAGGCGTCGGCGTTCGAGTGCCAGACGCCGTCGTCGTCGACGTCGCCGCCCTCGGCCAGGCCGGGCTCGCCCGTCCGGCGGTCGACGAAGCCCGAGTGGTCCATGCCGAGGAGCGCGAAGACCTGCTGCTCGATGAGCTGGCGGTAGGGCAACCCCGTCACGCCCTCGAGCGCGAGCCCGAGCAGCACGTAGCCCGCATTGACGTAGTTCGCCTCTTCGCCCGGGGCCGCGAGCGGCTCCTTGTCGGCGAAGAGCGGCAGGAGGTCCGCGGTCTCGCGGATCGACGAGGCCGGGCGCTCGGCCCAGAGGTCGTCGTAGCTCTCGCCGGCCGTCTCGTCGGCGTCGTCGGCGATGCCGGAGGTGTGGGTGAGCAGGTGGAGCAGCTGGACGTCGCGGCGGATGGTGGTGCCGTCGAGGTCGACGTACTCGTGGATCGACTCGTCGAGGTCGATGTGTCCGGCGTCGACCTGCTGGAGCACGGCGGCGGCGGTGAAGAGCTTCGTGATGGACGCCGTGTCGAAGCGGGTGTCGAGCGTGATGGGCTCGTCGCGCTCCCGCGAGGCGAGGCCTCGGGCGGCCTCGAAGAGCGTCTCGTCACCGCGCTTGACGAGCACGACGCCCGAGAAGTCGGTGGCTTCGATGACGCGGGCGACGCTTTCGGTATCCATCCCCCAACGGTACCGTCGCGGACCCCTCCGTGGCTCCACGCACCCTGGGGGACGCGATCCGTCGGGGGCCTGAGGCGTGTGCATAATGGGTGCAGCACGAAATGTGACCGTGCACATCGAGGTCCGAGGAATCCGTGAGCGACGACGCCGAACGGGGGCGAGCCCCCAATATCCGTGATGTCGCGCGCCTGGCCGGGGTCTCCCACCAGACGGTCTCACGAGTGCTCAACAACCACCCGAGCATCCGCGACTCCACCCGCGACCGGGTCCTCGCCGTCATGGACGAGGTCAACTACCGTCCGAACCGGGCGGCCAGGGCGCTCGTGACGAGTCGGTCACGGACCATCGGCGTGCTCGCGAGCCAGCGGTCGCAGTACGGTCCGGCGAGCATGATCCAGGCCATCGAGAACGCGAGCAAGGACGCGGGCTACCTCGTCAGCACGGCGAACCTGCCCGATGTCTCCGACGCGTCGATCGTCGCCGCCGTCGAGCATCTGCTCGCGCAGTCGGTCGACGGCATCGTGGTCATCGCGCCGCAGGTCCGGGTGTTCCGGGCGATCGAGGAGCTGCAGGTGCGGGTGCCGTTCATCGCGGTGCAGTCCGGCGGCGACCTCGACGACCACTCGATCGGCGTCGACCAGGTCGCCGGTGGACGCTTGGCGACGCGGCACCTCATCGAGCTCGGGCATCGGAACATCTACCATCTCGCCGGACCGCAGGACTGGATCGAGGCGGAGGCGCGCATGCACGGGTTCCTCGCCGAGATGAGCGCGCAGGACGTGCCGACGACCGCCCCGATCCTCGGTGACTGGACCGCCGACTTCGGGTATCGCGCCGGGATCGAACTCATGCGGGTGCGCGACTTCACGGCGATCTTCTCGTCGAACGACCAGATGGCGCTCGGCCTCATCCACGCGATCCGCGACGAGGGGTACGACGTGCCCCGGGACGTGTCGATCGTGGGGTTCGACGACATCCCGGAGGCACCGCACTTCTGGCCACCGCTCACGACCGTGCGGCAGGACTTCGACGAGCTGGGGCGTCGCTGTGTCGCGCGGTTGCTCGGCAACCTCGAAGTCGACGCCGTCGGGTACCGCGGCACGATCGAGCCGGAGCTCATCGTACGGAAGTCGACGGGTCGCCCGGCCTTCTGACCCCTGGTGGTCTTGTGTGGTGTGTGGTGGTGGTGCCAGCGCGGTGCGCTGACACGAGCGCGGGTCACACGCGTGAGCGCGCCCCTCCGGAGACCCGCGCCCGAGTCCACGCCCCGCGCCCACGCCGATTCGGGCGAGCTCGCGTCAGCGCACCGCGCCGACCACCAGGCCGACAGCACCCAGGGCGACGATCACCAGGCGGCGGGGTCCGCGATGAGTCGATCGAACGCGAGTTCCGCGGCACCGATGAGCAGGAGGTCCTGGCCGAGCTCCGCACGCACGATCGTGACGTCCTCGAACGGCGGGACGAGCGCACGCTCACGGACCGCGTCGTGCAACTCCTCCGATGCCAGTTCGAGCACGATCCCGAGATGCCCACCGAGGACGACGAGTTCGGGGTCGAGGATGTTCACCGTTCCGGCGAGCGCCCGCCCGAGCGTCCTGGCCTGCCGGACGACCTCCTCCCGCATCGCCCCAACCGGATCGGCCGCGATGCCCTCGGCGAGCGCCGCTTCGAGGATCGCGTCGTCCCCGGCGGTGAGGCCGGCGACGTGCAGCAGCTCACTGCGCCGGACGGCGTCTTCAAGCGCGTTGCCGGTGGCCGTCGCCGAGGTGTGACCGAACTCCCCCGCGTACCCGCGCGCACCACCGACGGGTCGGCCACCGGCGATGATGCCACCGCCGATACCGCTCGCGCCACCGTTCAGGTAGACGAGGTCGTCGATGCCGCGGCCCGCCCCGAAGGTCCGCTCCGCCCGAGCGCCGAGACTCGCGTCGTTGGCCGCGAACACCGCTCGACCGGTCGCGGCACGCAGCCGTTCGACCAAGGGCTCGTCGACCCACCCGAGGTGCGGCGCGAGCCGGACGACGCCGTCGGCGTCCCGGACGAGACCGGGGATCGCGAGCCCGATCCCGCCGCCACCGCGCGCTTCGTCGGGCAGTCGATCGGCGAGTTCCTCGACCAACTCCGCGATGATCGCCGTCGCCTCGGCCGCCGTCGGTGTCGTGTCGACCTCGCGACGCACGCGCTCGAGGACCTCGCCGCCGAGTCGCACGGCCGCCACCGTGATCGCGTCGAGTTCCGGGTTCGCCGCGAAGGCGACGGCTCGCGGGCCGGCTGAAACGAGTGGCGACGGCCGGCCGACACCCTGTCCGCCGACCGGGACCGACTCCGTGACGATGCCGATCGAGGCGAGTTCCGTGACGAGCGCGGCGACCGTGGACCGGTTGAGGCCGGTCGTCCTCGTGAGCGCCGACCGCGACTGCACCCCGCCCTGGTGCACGAGCTCGACGATCCGCCCGAGGTTGCGACGGCGCACCGAGTCGAGTCCGCTCCCCATGCCGGATCCGCCCGCCGGACCCGCCCCGACCGCTGTCGACTCGCTCACACGCACACCCTCTGCTCGATCCCTCCAGTGTTCCCTATCCGGGCACGCGCAGGTTCACCCGCCGTCAGCCGTGGATGGTTGACTGGACGGATGCCCGCCGCCTGGACACTCCGCCCCGCCACCATCGACGACTCGACCTGGATGGCCGAGTTGCGCGCCGTCGTCATGCGGCCCGACCTCGAGCGCCTCGATCGCTACGACGAGACCCGCGTGCGCCAGCGCTTCCTCGACGGATATCGCCCGGAGCACACCTCGGTGATCGAGGTCGACGGCGTCACGGCCGGGCTGGTCGCCCTCCGTCCGGAAGCCGGCGAGCGGTGGGTGGAGCACTTCTATCTGGCGCCCGAGCACCAGGGCGCTGGCCTCGGCACCGCGGTGCTCTCGCGGCTCCTGTCCGATGACGGCGATCCGCGCCCGTTCCGTCTCAACGTCCTGCAGGGCAGCCCGGCCCGCCGCCTCTACGAGCGCCACGGCTTCACGCTCGAACGCGAAGACGAGGTCGACGTCTGGATGGTCCGCCGAGCCTGAACACCCAGCGGCACGGCAGCAGGAGATCGGCTCGGCAGCAGGACGTCCGGCTGAGAAACGTCCTGCCACCGCGCGGATCTCCTGCCGCGACGCCGACACGGGCTACATGGTGAGCTGCGCGACCCCGGAGCAGCTCACGCGGGCTGGCGGACCGTGGTGACGATGTCGACGAGGTGCGGGTCGGCCGGCGCGGAGCCGAAGCCGAAGCGCACGGGCGGGTCGAGTCTGGCGAGGGTGCCGAGGTCCGCACCGGACCAGCTCGCGGTGGCGGCGGTGATGCGGCGAGCGCCGGTCACGCCGTAGTACTCGCGTCGACCGTTGCCGGCGGAGCCCGCCGTCCGGGCGCCGGGTTGGAGCACGCGGGCGAGGGGGTCGATGGTCTGCAGCCAGACAGGGTTCACGGCCACCGGCTTGGGGACGACCCGCAGCGCCCGGCCGAGCGGAGAGCTCCCACCGATCCGGAGGGTCGTGTCGAGCGGACCGCCCACGAAGCGGAGCCCCGTCGGCAGACGCGTCCAGCCGACGGTGCCGATCTCGACGTCGTCGAAGGTGTACGTGGAGGAGATGAAGTCGGCGATCTCCTGCGTCGGCGCGAGCAACAGGCGTTTGCCGCGGGAGTCCTCGATCATCGCGTCGGCGAACGAGCCGAACGGAGACGTGGACCAGAGCCCGAGGACGATGCGGACGCCGCCCGTGGTGCCGTAGCCGGCGATCCTCCCGGAGAAACGAAGGTCGGTTGCGGGCATGGGATCACCCTAGCCGCCCCTCCTGCGGGAGTGTCCGTGAACGGCGGTCCGCGGCCCGGTCGCCGAGCAGGTCGACGGGCGCGGGAGCACCACCCGGTTGACGAGGTCGGCGCGATCCGCTTCCGTGGGAACATGCCGACCTCGCTGCTCCTCCTCGCCGACACCCACCTGCCGAAGCGGGCGAAGGTTCTGCCGGACGCGGTCTGGGCTGCCGTCGACGCAGCGGACGTCGTCGTCCACGCGGGTGACTGGGTCGACGAGGCGACCCTCGACGCCCTCGAGGCCCGGGCCGCCCGCCTGGTCGGTGTCTTCGGCAACAACGACGGCCCCGGACTCCGCGCGCGTCTCCCCGAGGTCGCGCGTTTCGAGGTCGACGGGCTGCGGTTCGCCGTCGTCCATGAGACGGGGGCGGCGACCGGTCGCGAGCGACGGGCCGACGAGGCCTTCCCCGACACCGACGTCCTCGTCTTCGGACACAGCCACATCCCGTGGGACTCGGTCTCGCCAGCTGGTCTGCGCCTGCTCAACCCTGGCTCGCCGACGGACCGCCGTCGTCAACCGGAGTGCACGATGATGACCGCGCGGGTCACCGACAGCACCCTCACCGACGTCCTCCTCATCCCGGTCGCCCGCTAACCCTCCCCCTGCCCGCGAACTGTCACTCGGCGCTCGTCCGAGCGGCTGGAACTGTGCCGGAGTGACAGTTCGCGGGCCACGGGTGCCGGACGGTCGACGGTGCTCGTCAGTTCCACGACGCGGTGCTCACGACCGGCGACGATGATCGCCTCCATGATCTCCAACACGTGGAACGCGAGGTCGCCCGAGGCCCGATGCGGTCGGTTCTGCTCGATCGCCTCGGCCAGGTCCGACAGGCCCACCCCGCGCCCGGCGTCGACGAAGCCTGCGCTGTCGGGGACGGCACGCCAGGTGCGGTCGTCGGCCGTCGCGATCTCCACCGGGTCCGAGAACCGGTTCGGGTCGGGCACGGCGACCGTCCCGCCCGTACCGTAGACCTCAAAGAGCGGCACGCGGCTCGCCCACACCTCGAACGAGACCGTCACGGTCGAGACCACCCCGTTCGCATGCTCGAGGATCGCGGTGACGTGCGTGTCGACCTCCTCGTGCACCGGGATCGGCGTCCCGGCCAGCGCACCCGTCGCCACCGAGCGCTCACGATCCGATCGCGCGACCGCGCCCGACACCCGCACGACGGGACCGAAGAACGACACGAGGCTCGTCAGGTAGTACGGCCCCATGTCGAGGAGCGGCCCGCCACCCGGCTGGTAGTAGAACGCGGGAGCCGGGTGCCACAGCTCGTGTCCCGGGGCGCTCCAGGCGACCGCCGCGGCGATCGGCCGACCGATGGCACCGCTGTCGAGCACGGCGAGCGCCGTCTGGACGCCCGACCCGAGGACGGTGTCCGGCGCGCTGCCGACGCGGAGGCCCTTCGCCGCGGCGAGCTCGAGCACCGGTCGTGCCTCGGCGGTCGACAGGGCGAGGGGCTTCTCCCCGTAGACGTGTTTGCCGGCCTCGAGGGCCCGGAGCGCGACGTCGGCGTGCGCGGCCGGGATGGTCAGGTTCAGGACGACGTCGACCTCGGGGTCGGCGAGCAGTTCGTCGACGCTCGACGACCGGACACCCTGCTCGGCGGCGACCTCAGCGGCGCGGGCGAGGTCGAGGTCCGCGACGACGACGAGCTCGAGGTTCGGCAGCTTCGGGAACTCGGCGAAGTACTGCTTCGAGATGTTGCCGACGCCGATGACGCCGACCCGGAGGACGGATCCCCCGGCGGTCTCCGATGCCCCGTTCAGCGTGCTGCCCACAGCAGGCCCCTTTCGATGATGGTGCGGACGTTCGAGTCTTCGACGATCTCGATGCGGTGGCCGGGAGCGGACACGAAGATCCTGCCCTTCCCCCACTGCCGCGTCCAGATGGCGGGCGCCGTGACGGGACGGTTCCACGCGTCCCAGGGCCGCACCTCCTGCGTCGTCGTCGCGAGGACGTCGTTGTACTCGTCGCTCAGCACCCAGTACTGCTCGGTGACGAGGTCGAAGTCCTCGATCCCCTCCGTGATAGGGTGGGTCCGGCCGTACTCGGTGATGTGGACGGTGTAGGGGATGTAGTTGTCGGACTGCTCCCCCGTCCGCTCGGCCGGGTCCTTGCCGGCGTGGTGCGCGAACTGGCCGCCGATCATGTGGAGGTAGTCGGCGTTGTTGCGGTACGAGTCCGCGATCCCGCCGTGCCAACCGGCCATGCCCGTCCCGTTCAGGACAGCGCGTTGCAGGCCGGCGAACTCCTCCGGCTCGATGGTGTTCATCGTGTTGATCTGCACGATGAGGTCGACCGTGTCGAGGTAGTCGGTGTCCGTGTAGACGGTGGTCCCGTCCTCGACGCGGACGGTGAACCCGTTCGCCTCCAGGAAGGGGATGAAGGCCGCGGTCGTCTCGACGGGCATGTGCCCGTCCCAGCCGCCTCGCACCACGAGCGCCTGCTTGTCAGTCATGTGTTCCTCTCAGGGGATGGTTCGGTCGTTGGTCGGCTCGCGACCGGCACTACTTGCTGAAGCCGGCGGTCATGCCACTGATCAACTGGCGTCGGCCGAACAGGTACAGGATGAAGATCGGCAGGGTCGACAACACCACGGCGGCGAGCACCGCCGGCACGTTCACGCTGAACGAGCCCTGGAACGTCCACAGCGACAACGGCAGCACCCGGTTGCTCGGCGACTGCGTGAGCACGAGTGGGAACAGGAATCCGTTCCACACGTTGAGCGCGTTGTAGAGCGCGACGGTGACGATCGCCGGCCGGGCGAGCGGGAGGACGAGCGAGACGAGGGTCCGCCAGCTCGACGCCCCGTCGACGGTCATCGACTCGAACAGCTCCTTGGGGATGTCACGGATGAAGTTCGACAGGATGAGCACGGTGACGGGCACCGCGAAGCCGATCGACGGCAGGATCAGCGCCAGGAGGGTGTCGTAGAGTCCCGCCTTGCTGAGCATGTAGAACAGCGGGATGATCGTCGCCTGCAGCGGGATCGCGAGGCCGAGCAGGAAGAACGAGAACGCTCCCCGCGTGAACCGGGAGTTGGTGCGCACGATCGCGTACGACGCCATGAGGCAGACGAACACGGTGACGGCGACGCTCGCGACGGTGATGATGACGCTGTTGCCGAGGTAGAGGAAGAAGTCGCTCTGCAGGACGAGGGCGTAGCCGTCGAGGGTCGGGTCGGTGGGCGGGATGAGCTGGTTGCTCGAGAAGAACCCGGCCTGCGGGCGCACGCTCGTGATGACGATGTAGTAGATCGGCAGCACGATGATGAGCAGCCAGATCCAGGCGCCGATACCGCCGATGATGTTCGGCTTACGGCGGGCACCGCGGGGGCGCCTGCCTCGCGTCTCGTGCTCGCCCGGGCGTCCACGCTTGGACCCGGCGGTCGAGACGCTGACCGTGTCGAGGCTCCCGGTCGGCAGCGTGCCGGGCTTCGTGAGTGGGTTCGTCGCTGACATCAGAGGCCCTCCTGCTGGCTGTCCATCTTGGCGAAGCCGCTCAGCTTGGTGAGCAGCAGGGCGATGGCGAGACCGATGACGGCCAGGATGATCGCCATGACGCTCGCCTGCCCGAACTGGCTCGCGGAGAAGCCCGTCACGTACATGAGGATCGGGAGGATGCGGGTGCCGGCGCTCGGAACACCGCCGGTGAGCACGAAGATCACGTCGAAGTAGGTGAGCGAACCGATGATCATGAGCGTGGACGACGTCACGAGCGTGTACCGCAGCTGCGGGAGCGTGATGTGGAAGAACTGCTTGACCGTCCCAGCCCCGTCGATCTCGGCCGCCTCGTAGAGGGACGCCGGGATCTGCCGCACGCCACCCTGGAACAGGAGCGTGTGGAAGGGCACGAACTGCCACGCGATGATGAAGATCACGACGAAGAGCACGAGCTGCTGGTTGCCGAGCCAGTCCTGCTTGAGGAACGGGATGCCGAGCGACGCCGACAGGCCGAAGTTCGGGTCGAGGATCGCCTTGAACGCGATGGCGGTCGCCGCCGACGACAGCAGGAGCGGCAGGAAGAAGATCGCGCCGAGGACGGCCCGGTTGCGCTGCTTGCCGGCGGTCCAGGTCCCGAGCAGCAGGCTGATCGGGGTCTGGACGATCCAGGAGATCACGATGACCTTGAGGGTCAGGACGAGGGCGTCGATCGCGACCGGGTCGACGAGGACGGAAGCCCAGTTGTCGAGGCCGACCCACGCGGGGTCGGTGATCGCGTCCCAGCGGGTGAAGCTCAGGTACAGGGCGACGATGAGCGGGATGATCGCGAAGACGAGGAAGAAGCCCAGCGCCGGCGCGACCATCCAGCCGCTGGGACCGGTGCGGCGGCGCATCGCTGCCGCACCGGCCCCTCGGGCCCCGTTCAATGGACGGGTGACGGTCATCGGGAGATCACTGTCCGATCGTCTTGTTCATGTTGTCGGAGAACTCCTGCGGGGTGATCTGCAGGTTGAACAGCTGGTCGAGGTTCGTCAGCAGCGCGGTCGCCTGTGCGGGCGGGAGCGCCTGGTCCCACGACATCTGGAAGTTCTTGGCGTTCTTTGTGAGGTCGTAGACGGTCGTGCCGAAGTCGCCGCCGGCGTCCGCGATCTGGTCGTCGATACCCGTGATCGGCGGCACCTGACCGGCCTCGACCATGCGGTCGATGTAGCCCTTGTCGAACACGCCCTCGGTGAGGTACTTCAGCGCGCTGGCCTTTTGCTCCTTCGTCGCCGAGGCGGAGATGGAGAAGTACCCGGACGGGTTGCCGACGATGTTCGACGGGTCGCCCTTGCCACCGGTGACGGCGGGGAAGGTCGTGTAACCGAGACCCTTCTCGGCGAACTCGGCCGCCTGCTGCTTGAAGGTCGTCATGACCCAGGCGCCCTGGAGCATCATCGCGGCCTTGCCCGTGTAGAGCAGGGCGACGTCGGCGTTACTGTCGGCGGTGACCGAGGCGTAGCCGTCGACGAAGGCACCGGCCTTCACGAGCTCCTGGATCTTCTCGTTCGCCTCGATGATGCCGGGGTCGCTCCACGCGTCGGCCTCACCGGCCATGATCTTGTTGAAGGCCTCGGGTCCGGCGACGCGGTCGACGAGGTACTCCTCCCACATGAGCGACGGCCACTTGGAGGCACCGGCGAGCGAGAACGGGGCCACGCCTGCGGCTTTGAGCTTGGGGATGGCGTCGACGATCTCGTCGAAGTTCGTCGGGACCTCGACGCCGGCGGCCTTCAGGACGTCCTTGTTGTAATAGAACATGATCGGCGTGGTGGCGTTCATCGGCACCGCGTACACCTTGTCGTCGATGACGCCCTGGTTCCAGACGGACTCGAGGAACTTGCCCTTGGCGTCCGCGGTCTCCGAGGTGATGTCGGCGACCTTGCCGGCGTCCACGTAGGAGTTCAGGGTGCCGCCCGCCCAGCTGTAGATGATGGTCGGAGCGCTGCCTGCGCCGACTGCGGTGCGGATCTTGGTCTTGTAAGCGTCGTTCTGGAAGTAGGTCGCGGCGACCTGGCCATCGGCGTTGGCGCCGTTCCACTCCTTGAGCGACGGGCCGAGGACGGTGTCCTCGTCGGTGCCCGTGAGGCCCCAGAGGGTGGCGCTGCCACTCGGGGCGCCGCCGCCGCTGGAGCAGGCGGTCGCGCCGAGCATGAGGGCCGAGACGCCGAGGGCGACTGCGGCCAGTCGGGTCCGACGGCGGGATGAAGTACGAAGCGTCATTGCGTTCTCTCCTTGGTGGGTGCTGCTGCTGATGGTGCGATGGGGTCGGGTCAGTCGGTGGGCGTCCAGGCGCTGCCGTTCGCGGCGCTCGACTCGACGGCGCGCAGGACCCGCTGGACCTGCAGCCCGTCGGCGAAGGACGGCTCGGGATCGGTGCCGCCGGTGATGGCCTGGACGAGGTCCCGCACCTGGTGCGAGAACGGGTGCTCGTAGCCGATACCGTGGCCGGTCGGCCACCAGGCGGCCATGTACGGGTGCTCCGGCTCGGTGACGACGATGCGCGTGAAGCCCTGCTTGCCGGCGGGAGCGGTGGCGTCGTAGACCTCGAGCTCGTTCATCCGCTCGAGGTCGAAGGCGATGGCTCCGCGCGAGCCGCTCAGCTCGATGCGGAGCGCGTTCTTCCGGCCGGTCGCGTAGCGGGTGGCCTCGAAGGCACCGATCGCGCCGTCCGCGAGTCCGCCCGTGAGCTTCGCGGTGAACCAGGCGGCGTCGTCGACGGTGACCGCGCCGCGTTCCTCCGAGGCGGTCCCGCTCAGGCCGACGGTCTCGCCGAGGAGTGGTCGCTCGGTGACGAAGGTGGCGAGCGTCCCGCTGACGGCGTCGAGTCGGGCACCGGTCAGGTGCTGCACGAGGTCGATGGCGTGCGCGCCGATGTCGCCGAGCGAGCCGGAGCCGGCCTGGTCCTTATCGAGGCGCCAGGTCATCGGCCCCTCGGCATCACTCAGCCAGTCCTGGAGGTAGAGGGCGCGGATCTGACGGACGTCGCCGAGCGCGCCCTCCGCGATGAGCTGGCGGGCGTACCCGATGGCGGGCACGCGACGGTAGCTGAAGCCGACCATGGAGCGGACGCCGCGAGCCCTCGCCGCCTCAGCCGCGGCGACCATCAGCTCCGCCTCCTCGACGCTGTTGGCGAGCGGCTTCTCGCAGAGGACGTGCTTGCCGGCTTCGAGGGCGGCGATCGCGATCTCGACGTGCGATGAGCCGGGCGTGCAGACGTCGACGATGTCGATGGACGGGTCGGCGATGACGCTCCGCCAGTCGGTCGAGGCCGACTCCCAGCCGAACTTCACGCGGGCCGCTTCGAGTGCCTCGGGATTGCGGCCGACGATCGTGGCCATGACCGGTTCCGCGTCGAGGTCGAAGAAGCGCGGTGCGGTGCGCCAGGCCTGCGAGTGCGCGGCTCCCATGAAGCCGTATCCGATCATCGCGACCCGGAGTTCCGGCCGTCCGCTTCCCGCCATGTGCAACGCTCCCGAGCTGCTCGCGCAGCTGCGGCACCGGGGTTCCGGATCGCTTCGCTGCGGTGCCCTGAAGCTAGCCCCGCCGCCTGTCTGCCCGCAACTTCCCTCTCCCGCATTGGAAACTTTTCGCGTCCACCGCCCGTCCCCATCCCCAACCCTGCCCGCGAACTGTCACTCCGACACAGTCCCGTCCGCCGGGACGACGGCGAGTGACCGTTCGCGGGCTACGGGGTGGGCGGGGCTGCGGTCGAACCCCGGACGACGAGGGAGGTGGCGAGGTCGAGGCGGATGTTGTCGACCGTCTCGGACCGGAGTTTCAGCACCAGGCGGGTGGCCTCCTCAGCCATCTCGATGAGCGGCTGCCGGATGGTCGTGAGGGCCGGACCGACCCACTTAGCCGGCGGGACGTCGTCGTACCCGACGACCGACAGCTGCTCCGGGATCGATATCCCGAGCGAGCGCGCCGCCTCGTAGACGCCGAACGCCTGCATGTCGTTGCCGGCGAAGATCGCGGTCGGCCGATCCTCGAGTTGCAGCAGTTCGAGCGCCAGGACGCGTCCGGCCTCCGGGATGAACTCCCCGCGGCGCAGGATCGTCTCGTCGAGCGGGATCCCGGCCTCCTCGAGCGCGGACCGGTAGCCCGAGACCCGTGCCCGCGAGCACATGAGGTCCTGCGGGCCCGAGATCAGGCCGATCCTGCGGTGTCCGAGCTCGATGAGGTGGCGCGTCGCGGCCATCCCACCGGACCAGTTCGTGGAGCCGATGGCGGCCACCTCCGGGCCAGGGTCCCCCGCCGGGTCGACCACGACGACCGGGATGTTGCGCGTGTGGAGCTGGCGCCGGTACGCCGGGTCGATGTCCGAGAACACGAGGATGACCCCGACCGGCTTCCGCGAGATGATGCTCTCGACCCAGCCCTCGCCGGTCGAACGCCGGGCGCCCGTCTCGGTGAGGGTGACGCTCATGCCGTGCTGGCGCGCGACCTTCTCGACACCGCGGATGATCTCGAGCGACCAGGAGCTGTCGATGTATTCGAAGACGAGCTCGATGAGCGAGCCCTGCGCGAGCTCGGCACCGCGGCGACTGTAGCCGTGGCGGTCCAGCAGTCGCTCGACGATCTCCCGGGTGTCCGGCGACACCCCCGGTCGCCCGTTGAGCACCTTCGAGGCGGTCGAGACCGACACGGAGGCCTCTCTGGCGATGCGCGACAGGGTGGCCCGCCCGCCGACGCCGCCGGATCCGGCGGCCTGCACCGCGAGGTCGTCGCTCATCCGAGTCCTCCGATCCCTCTCCGTCGGGCCGGACGGCCGTCTCTGCAGCGAGAAGTTCTGCCCATGCTAACGAAATATTTCGCGACACCCGACCGGTGACGCGAGGCCGACGATCTGCTAGTCTCGACTATAAGTTGTTGTTAACAACAAATCATCCGCTCACCAACGACGTTGAAGGACTTGCACGCATGAGCCTCACCCCCACCAAAGCCGACCGGTTCTCCTTCGGCCTCTGGACGATCGGCTACAACGGGACCGACCCGTTCGGTGGCCCCACCCGCCCCGACCTCGACGTGGTCGAGGCCGTCACCCGCCTGAACGACCTCGGCGCCTACGGCCTCACCTTCCACGACGACGACCTCTTCGCCTTCGGCTCGACCGACGCCGAACGCCAGAAGCAGATCGACCGCCTCAAGCAGGCGCTCGCCGACACCGGCGTCATCGTGCCGATGGTGACCACCAACCTGTTCAGCGCGCCCGTCTTCAAGGACGGCGGCTTCACCTCGAACGACCGCGCCGTCCGACGCTTCGCCCTCCGCAAGGTGCTCCGCAACCTCGACCTCGCCGCCGAGCTCGGCGCCAAGACCTTCGTCATGTGGGGCGGCCGCGAGGGCGCCGAGTACGACTCCGCGAAGGACGTGCAGGCGGCGCTCGAGCGCTACCGCGAGGCCGTCAACTTCCTCGGCGACTACGTCACCGACAAGGGCTACGACATCCGCTTCGCGATCGAGCCGAAGCCCAACGAGCCCCGCGGCGACATCCTGCTCCCGACGCTCGGCCACGCGATGGCGTTCATCGAGACCCTCGAGCGCCCGGAGCTCGTCGGCATCAACCCCGAGGTCGGCCACGAGCAGATGGCGGGCCTCAACTTCACCGCCGGTATCGCCCAGGCGCTCTACCAGGGCAAGCTCTACCACATCGACCTCAACGGCCAGCGGGGCATCAAGTACGACCAGGACCTCGTCTTCGGTCACGGCGACCTGCAGAACGCGTTCTCGCTCGTCGACCTCCTCGAGCACGGTGGCGTGAACGGCGGCCCCGCGTACGACGGCCCGCGTCACTTCGACTACAAGCCGAGCCGCACCGAGGACATCACGGGCGTATGGGACTCCGCAGCCGCCAACATGCGCATGTACCTGCTGCTCAAGGAGCGCGCCGAGGCGTTCCGCGCCGACCCCGAGGTGCAGGAGGCGCTGGCTGCCGCCCGCGTGCCCGAGCTGCGCGAGCCGACGCTCAACCCCGGCGAGACCGTCGAGCAGCTGCTCGCCGATCGCTCGTCCTACGAGGACTTCGACGCCGACGCCTACTTCGGCGGCAAGGGCTTCGGGTTCGTCCGCCTGCAGCAGCTGGCCGTCGACCACCTCATGGGCGCGCGCTAACCGACACCCGCGAACCTGGCGTTCCGTCTCCTGATCCGAGAGGATCGGGGGCGGAACGCCGTTCCGCGTTCCACCCCACAGCAGACCCGGCGGTCACCCGACCGCCCACCACCGAGAACAGGGAGAGCGATGACGCTCGTCGCCGGCATCGATTCGTCCACCCAGAGCTGCAAGGTCGTCATCCGCGACGCCGAGACCGGAGCGCTCGTCCGCGAAGGACGCGCGGCGCACCCCGTCGGCACCGAGGTCGACCCGACCGCGTGGTGGCAGGCGTTGCAGGAGGCGGCCGCCGCCGCCGGCGGGTTGGCCGATGTCGCCGCGGTGTCGGTCGCGGCCCAGCAGCACGGCATGGTCGCGCTCGACGTCGACGGACGCGTCATCCGTCCGGCACTCCTCTGGAACGACACCCGGAGCGCGCAGGCCGCGACGGACCTCATCGCCGAGTTCGGCGCTGCGGAGCTCGCCCAGCGGACCGGGTGCGTCCCCGTCGCCTCCTTCACGATCACGAAGCTGCGCTGGCTGCGCGACGCCGAACCCGCGAACGCCGCCGAGGTCGCCGCCGTCGCGCTCCCCCACGACTGGCTGAGCTGGCGTCTGCGCGGCTTCGGTCCGGCCGACGAGAGCCCACTCGGCGCGGATCTCGCCGAGCTGACGACCGACCGATCCGATGCCTCCGGCACCGGCTACTGGTCCCCCACCGACGGCGAGTACGACCGCGAGCTGCTCGTGGCGGCACTCGGCCACGATGCGATCCTCCCGCGCGTGCTCGCGCCGGAGGAGTCCGCCGGGACCGGAATCGACGGTGGCCTCATCGGGCCGGACACCGTCATCGGGGCGGGTGCCGGCGACAACGCGGGAGCCGCCCTCGGGCTCGGTGCGACGGCCGGCGATGTCGTCGTGTCGATCGGCACGAGCGGGACGGTGTTCGCCGTGACGCCGGCCGTGGTCCGCGACAGCTCCGGCACCGTCGCCGGGTTCGCCTCGGCCGACGGCGCGTTCCTGCCGCTCATCGCGACACTCAACGCCGCCCGGATCCTCGACGCGGTGGCCGCGCTGCTCGGCGTCGACCACACGGAACTCGGTCGACTCGCGCTCGAGGCCCCAGCCGGGGCACGTGGTCTCGTGCTCCAGCCGTACTTCGAGGGCGAGCGCACCCCGAACCGGCCGGACGCGACGGCGACCCTCTTCGGCATGACCCTGGAGTCGACGACGCGCGAGGGCCTCGCTCGCGCGGCGATCGAGGGGCTGCTCTGCGGACTCGCCGACGGCCTCGACGCGGTGCTCGCGCAGGGCGTCACGGCGGAGCGCGTCCTCCTCATCGGTGGTGCGGCTCAGAACCCGGCGGTGCAGGCGATCGCTCGCGAGGTCTTCGACGTGCCGGTCGTCGTGCCGGCCCCCGGGGAGTACGTCGCCGACGGCGCCGCAGTGCAGGCGGCCTGGGCACTGAGTGGCACTCGCCCGGCGTGGGCTGCGGTGGGGGCCGGCGACGGCGCCGACCATGCGGACGCTCTCGCTGCGGACGCGTCCGGGATCGCGCGGGAGCAGTACGCCGCCCGAGCCTGAGGCGGCACCGGTCGCCGGTCTCGGTGCCGGTCACCGCGCAGACCCCTCCCGGTCACCGAGCCGCCCCCTCCGGTCACTGAGCCTGTCGAAGTGCCACACACCGGAGCCCCCAGACCCACAACGCTCCCCGGGGGCCCTTCGACAAGCTCAGGGAACGAGTACCCCCACCCCGGTCACGCGAGCCAGCCCCGGTCACCGAGCAACCCGCACCGGTCACTGAGCCTGTCGAAGTGCCACACACAGAAGCCTCCCGAGACGCAACGTCACCCCGGGGGCCCTTCGACAAGCTCAGGGAACGGGTATCTCCTCCCCGGTCACCGAGCGCCACCCGGCCACTGAGCGAACATCCTCCGGTCACTGAGCGAACATCCCCCGGTCACTGAGCCTGTCGAAGTGCCACACGCAGAAGCCTCCCGAGACGCAACGTCACCCCGGGGGCCCTTCGACAAGCTCAGGGAACGGGTATCCCCTCCCCGGTCACCGAGTAATCCTCCCCCGGTCACTGAGCGAACCCCTCCCGGTCACTGAGCGAACCCCTCCCGGTCACTGAGCCTGTCGAAGTGCCTCCGCGGAATCTTCCGCGGGGCGGAGACGTTGGCCCCGGTATGCGATCGATCGTCTACTCCACCAACGGTGACCCGTCCGTCCTCCACCTCGTCGAGCGCGAGCTCCCCGAGCCCGGCCCCGGCGAGGTCCGCGTCAAGCTCGCGTTCTCCGGCGTCAACCCGACCGACTGGAAGACCAGGCGCGGCGGCGGCCCCTCGGGTGGCATGCCCTTCCCCGAGGTCGTCCCGAACCTCGACGGTGCCGGCGTGATCGACGCGGTCGGCCCCGCTGCCGGCGACGCGGCGACCACCTTCGCCGTCGGCGACCGCGTCTGGGTGTACCTCGCCGCGCACGAGAGCCCGCTGGGCACGGCCCAGGAGTTCACGGTGCAGCCCGTCTCCCGTGTGGTCCCCCTGCCCGACGCCGCGTCATTCGAACTCGGCGCCAGCCTCGGCGTCCCCGCGATGACCGCGCACCGCGCCCTCACCGTCGCGCAGGACGGCCCGACCCGGCTCGCCCCCGGAGCCCTCGACGGCCGGACGGTCCTCGTCCAGGGCGGCGCCGGGGCCGTCGGCAACGCCGCGATCCAGCTCGCGCGCTGGGCGGGCGCGACGGTGATCAGCACCATCAGCAGCGACGAGAAGGCCCGCCTCGCGACCGCCGCGGGAGCGCACCACGTCGTGAACTACCGCGAGGGCGACACCGCCGCGGCGATCCGCGAGGTGGCACCCGAGGGCGTCGACCTCGTCGTGGAGGTCGCGATCGCGCAGAACCTCCCCCTCGACCAGGCGGTCCTCGCCCCGCGCGGCACGGTCGTCAGCTACGCGAACAACGGCGGTGACTCGATCACGCTCGACATCCGTCCGCACATGGGGCTCAACACGCGGCTGCAGTTCATGCTGCTCTACACGGTCGGCGACGCCGCGCTCCACGCCGCAGCCGAGGACATCACCGCCGCGATCGAGGACGGCGCGCTCGACGTCGGCGAAGACCACGGTCTGGCGCTGACGGTGTTCCCCCTCGCCGAGACGGCTGCGGCCCACGCCGCCGTCGAGGACGACACCGTCGGGAAGGTCCTCATCGACGTCACCGCATGACGTACGTCACCGCCAGGTGAGGTGATCAGGGGCGGTACCGGGTGGCCAGTGCCGCCCCTGCCGCACGCAGGTGGACGAGCGGTTCGGCCATCGCCGCCTCGACGCCGCCGGCCAGCTCCGTGAGCGATGCCGCCGCGAGGAAGATCCCCTCGGTGGGCGCCTGGATCGCCCCGGCGACGAGCATGGTCCGGTCCGCCGCGAGCCCGGCGACCCAGGAGGCGACCTTGCCGTCGGCCGTCTGGTCGTCGAAGCGGCCCTCGCCCGTGATCACGATCGACGCCGTCGCGGCCGCTTCCGGGAGGGCGATCGCCTCACCGACGCCGCGCGCGCCCGAGGTGGCGGTGGCGCCCCACAGCAGGAGGGCGTAGCCCGCACCGCCCGCGGCACCGGCGCCGGGTTCGACCGCTGCTCGTGTCGCTCGGTCCGACCCGAACGCGTCCGCAGCGCGGCTCACGAACCGGGCCAGGTTGGCGTCGAGGACCGCGACGTCCGCAGTGGTCGCACCCTTCTGCGGACCGAAGACCGCAGCGGCACCGCGGTCGCCGAGCAGCGGGTTGGTCACGTCGCTGAGGATGACCGCGCCGTCCGGCGGCAGCGCACGGAGTCCGGCGGTGTCGATGTCGCGGAGCGTCGCGAGTCCGGCGTTGCCGGGCGCCACCGGTCCACCGTCGGCGTCCATCAGCCGCGCCCCGAGCGCGGTGAGCAGCCCGGCTCCGCCGTCCGTGCTGGAGCTTCCGCCGATCGCGAGCAGCAGCCGTCGGGCACCGTGGTCTAGCGCGGCCGCGATGGCCTCACCGAAGCCGACGGTGTGCGCCGCGAACGGTTGCAGGGGGTCGAGGAGGGTGAGGCCGCTCGTCTGCGCGAGTTCCACGACCGCCGAACCGTCGGGCAACTCGAGCCACTCGGCGTCCACCGGGTCGCCGACCGGGCCGGTGACCGTGATCGGGTGCCGACGAGCGCCGGGAACGGCTGCCGCGAACGCGTCGAGCGTGCCCTCGCCACCGTCGGCCATCGGGAGCGACTGCAGGAGGTCATCGGGCCGGACGGTCCGCCACCCCTCGGCGATCGCCTCGGCGACCTCCGCGGCGGTCGCCGTGCCTTTGAATGAATCCGGTGCGATGACGATGTGCCGGGTCATGCCTTCAGCCTCCCACGGTGGACGGGGTCGGGCGGGTCGAGGCCGCGCTCGTCGTCAGCACCTCGACACCGTCGGGCGTGACCACGACGGTGTCCTCGACCTTCACGCCGGGGGCGGTCGGGTTCCAGGCGAACGCCTGCCACGGCTGGACGACATCGGTCGCTTCAGGCGTGGCGCGCGGATCGCGTCCCGCGTAGCCGGCCGCACCGCCCTGATGGTGCTTCGTCCACTCGTCGGCGTCGAAGCCCTGCTCGGCGTAGGCCGCGCTCCCTGTTCCGAGGATGTCGGCGAGCGAGGCGCCCGGCACGGTGGCGTCGAGGTAGGCGCGTTCGACGGCCCGGATGCGCTGCATGTCCGTGGCGAACGGCTCAGCCGGGGTGCCGCCCTCGTCGAACCACCGCGTGAGGTTCACGATGAGCCCGTCGCGGCGGCCGCAGGCGACGAGCATTGCCCGGGAACCGAGTCGCCCCCCGGTCGGCAGCGGGTGTCGGTGGGCGAGTCTGCTCTCCCCGGCGACGAGGAGGACGAGCGGGTCGATCCCGGCTGCGACGAGACGCCCGGCGAGGTCTGCGGCGACGGCGCGTTCCGTCCAGGCAGGGTCGAGCCCGTCGACGAGCGTCTCGAGCGCCGACGTCGTCTCCCGCCCGAGCGAACGGAAGCGCGCGAGTTCGGCCGGGAGGAGCGACGCACGTGCGGCGCGCAGCTCGGCAGTGACGTCGGCCTCCTGGAGCACCCCGTCCCCACTCGGCAACACCGTGTCGATCGGCGTGTGCCACGGCACCGTCCGAACCCGGATGTCGGGCAGCTCCTCGGCCTGCAGCCGGTCCACCTCGTTCGACGTCGCGACGAGCCATGCGTCGTCCGGCGAGACCACGACCGCGACGATCGGGTCGGCCGCGAGGCTCACATGGACGCGCGAGCCGTCGAGGTACCAGCTGACCGCGGCGGCGGACCGCAGCACGATCGTGCCGGCTCCGCGGGCTTCCAGGAGCGACACGAGTCGGGCGTGCTTGCGCCGGCGGTCGCCCTCATCCGGCCCGGGCCGCTCGTCGTTCATCGCCGGGCCCACTCGGTCCCGAGCTCGGCGAAGGTGCTGCCGGTGGCGGCCGCTTCCGCGACGAGCTCCTCGATCCTCGGGATGACCGGGCGGCGCTCGTCGCCCGTCCCGAGCCACTCGACGAGATCTGCGGGGATGCGGTGCGGCGCTGGAGCCGACCGGACCGCGTCGAGGACGGCGGTGAAGGCGGACGCGTCGGCCAGGGAGCTGACGAGTGCGGCGTCCTGACCGGCCCGGACCGCCTCGCGCGCGCGGAGGAGGTCGGGGAGCAGGTCGGTCCGGCCCGTCGTCCAGCGTCGCAGGGTGACGCCGTCGACGACCACCTCGACCTCGTCGCGCGTGTAGTGGAACCGGATCGAGCCGAGCTCCCCGTGGACCGTGACCACCGGATCGGTCGTCTCCTGCGCGCACAGGGTGAGCGCCGCGGTCATGATCGGACCGCGCTGTGGGGTGATGCGGACGACCGAGGTGTCATCGGCCTCGATGTCGTTCGCCCGGTACTGGTCGAGGTCGATGGTGGCGATCGCCGCGCGGTCGGTCGTGCCGCCGAGTCGGAGCATGGTCTGGACCGCGTGCGCGAAGGGGTTGGTGACGACGCCGTCCACGACGGGTGTGCCGTCGAGCGTGCGCCTGCCCGACCACGCGGCACGCGTCCAGTAGCCGACGGTGCGGACCCAGGTGCCTCTCGCCTCGAGTGCTGTCACGGCCCCGATCTCCCCGCCGGCGACGACGTCCGCGATCTCGCCGATCGCGTGCGATCCGAGACTCTGGAACCCGACCTGCACGAGTCCGCCGGTCCGGGCGGCGGTGGCCTGCAGCCGGTCGAGTTCGTCGTTCGAGGTCACCGGGGGCTTCTCGAGCAGGACGTCGGCGCCGTGCTCGAGGGCGGCGACGGCGAGGTCCAGGTGCGTGTGGATCGGGGTCGAGAGGATGACCACGTCCACCCGCCCGGCGGCGAAGCACTCCTCGAGCGAGTCGCGGAGCGGCGCGTCCCCGGCAGCGCGGTCCTCCTCGGTGAAGGTCCGGTCGACGAGTCCGACGAGGCGGATCGCGCCGGTCGCGGCGAGCGCCCTGGCTGCCGCCACGTGACTGGCGCCATGGCCGTGGATCCCGACGACCACGACGGTCGGGGCGGTGGGGTGGTCGGTGCTGGTCATGCGTCACTCCCTGTGCTGCGCGGTTCAGTACTGCGCGGTTCGGTGCCGCGTTCCTCGGCGGTGAGGAGCGCGCGGTGGATGGCGTCCGCCTGCTCCGCGTCCAGAGCACCGTCGACGACGACTGCCTCCAGACCGGTGACGAGCGGGGTGTCGGCGGTGATGGCGGTGCGGCTGGTGGCGGCGAGCGAGACCCCGACACCCGGGTACTCGGCCGCACGGAGGAACCAGGGGAAGGCGTTCGCTGCGGACTGTCGGAACAGGACGGTCGTGGGGCGTCGAGGCGGCGTCGGGGCGGGCTCGGCCGCGTCACCCGTCCCCGGGTCGGCGCTCCCGTCGGCGTCGAGGACGAAGGCGACCCACGCCGCACGCGAGCCGTGCGCGGTCGATTCCCCCGGTCCGTCCGCGCTGAGGACGGACCGGTGGGCGTCTGCGGGCAACCGCCAGAACCATCCGCCGTATCCGGCGCCCTCACGGCCGTTCGTGGCCGGCGACCCGATCGTCACCGTCGATCCCGTCGCACGGAGGACGCTGGAGACCGCGACGCGGAGCGCCGACCTCCCGCTCCCGACGCCGGGTACGGGCACAGCGAACTCCTCGACGACCGTGGTGCGCGACTCCCGCAGCTGCGTCGTCCCGTCGCGCCCGACCCAGTCGAGGGACTGACGCAGCACACCGGCGTCCACCTCGGTCTCGGTGACGCGCTGGACACCGTGGTTGTCGAGCATCGTCGACCCCTGCCCGGCGACGTAGGTGCGACCGCCCCAGTAGGAGACACCGTCGACGTCGGCGACGGCCATCGAGAGACCGACATGGTGGGGGTGGTCGTCGGGAGCGGATTCCGTGACGACGGTCCCGCCGAGCGAGGTGACGGGGTGCGCGAACGGTCGCGGGGCGTCGGTCGATTCGAGGCCGCTGCCGTCGTGGAGGACGAGCACCTCGCGGTCGCCGAGCCGGGCGGTCAGCTCCGGTGACGTGGGGTGCTGCTCGGTTCCGCGCCAGACCGGCGGACTCGCGGCCGGGCGGGCTACGGTGCTCTCCCGGGCGACGAACCGCGGTCGGAAGACGAGCGGGTGTCCACCCTCTGCGCCGCCGATGGTGTCGCGCAGTCTGGTCCACGCCTCGGCACCGAGCTCGCGTCGCGGGACGGACACCGTGCTGAGTGCCGGCACCGCGAACGCCGCGAACGGGATGTCGTCGAAGCCGACCACACTGAGCGCCGAGGGGACGGACACACCGGCACCGCGGAGCGCCGAGACGAGCCCGAGGGCCACGAGGTCGTTGAAGGCGACGACGGCGGTCGCATCATGCTGCAGCACCGTGTCGACGACCGCCGCGCCGTCCACCAGCGCAGAACCGGCCGTCACGATGTCGACCGAGAGGTCGTCGTAATCCGAGCGCGCGCGGGCGATGCCGACCCGTCGGAGGCGATCGCCCTGACTCGCGGCGGGCCCGGCGAGGTACAGGATGCGCCGGTGCCCGAGTGCGTGCAGCTCGGCGAGCACCTGCTCCATGCCGCTGGCGTAGTCGATGGACACCGACGGCACGGGCGAGTCGGCGAGCTCACGGTTGACGAGCACGACCGGGTGCAGTTCGGCGAGCAGCGCTCGAAGCTCCGGTTCGGCCAGGCGGGGTGAGCAGAGGACGATCGCGTCGCAGCGACGACGGGCTTCGCGGGCCGCCGCAGCCTCGTCTGCCGGGTCCTCCTCGGTGTCGGTCACGAGGACGCGGTAGCCGTCGGTCGCCGCGGCCCGGGTGACCCCGCGCAGGATCTCCTGGAACATCGGGTTCTCGAGGTCGGGCACGACGACCCCGATGGTGTTCGTGCGGCCGAGCGACAGGCTTCGGGCCAGCATGCTCGGCCGGTAGCCGAGGGCGTCGACCGCGGCGAGGACGCGGTCGGCGATCGTCGCGTCGACGGTCGCCTTGCCGTTGAGCACACGCGACACGGTGGCCTTCGAGACGCCCGCCTGCTCGGCGACGTCGGAGATCGTCGGTGTCGGTCCAGCACTGGGGAACCGGTTGCTCATACGTCCTCGTTCAACTCGTCACGGGTGGTGCCGTCTTCAATCATCCTATAGGCTCACTTCGAGAAACCGGTTTCCCGGTTGGTGCGGTCGGCCTGGTCGACCCGGACGTGGTCAGAGAGGACACCGATGCGCATCATCGTCACCGGCGGCGCAGGACGACTCGGGCGGAGCGTCGCGAGCGCCCTCGCCGAAGCAGGCCACGAGGTCGTCTCCGTCGATCGGACCGACCCCGGACTCCCCGGCGTCGAGGGCCGGACCGCCGACCTCCTCGACCACGACGCCACCCATGAGCTCTTCGCCACCCTGCGGCCCGACGCCGTCGTGCACCTGGCGGCGATCGCCGTGCCCTTCAGCGCGCCGGAGCACGTCATCCTGTCGACCAACCAGACGCTCGCCTTCACCGCCCTCACCGCCGGGATCGCCGCCGGGGCGACCAGGCTGCTGGCCGCGAGCAGCCCGACCGTCATCGGCTACGGCGCCCCGCACGGGTGGACGCCCGAGGCGCTCCCCATCACCGAGGAGCACCGGGTCGCCCCGTGGAACGCCTACGCGCTGTCGAAGGTCGCGATCGAGTCGACGGTCGCGATGCTCGCCCGAGCCCACGGCGACGCCGTCGTGACCGGGGCGTTCCGGCCGTGCTTCGTCGTCTCCCCGGAAGAGTGGGAGGGCGCGCCGACGCAGCAGGGGCACACCATCGTCGACCGGCTCGCCGATCCCGCACTCGCGGCCGTCTCCCTGTACAACTACGTGGACGCTCGTGACGCCGGCAGCTTCGTCGCCGCCTGGATCGATCGTGCCGAAGCCCGGCACTCCGGTGAGGTGTACTTCGTCGGCGCCGACGACGCCCTGGCCCTCGCACCCCTGTCCACCCTGCTGCCCGCGCAGGTCCCGAGCACCGCCGGATTCGCCGACGGACTCGTCGACCGAGCCGCCGCCTTCAGCAGCGCGAAGGCGACCGCCCACCTCGGGTGGCGCCCGGAGCACGACTGGCGGTCCGCACTCAGCCCCGCCGAGGCGGCCCGGCTCACGGATCTGCTCGCCGCCGACACCGGCCGGCCGACCACCACTCCTGTTCCAGCCCCAGCCCCAGCCCCAGCCCCACGATGACGAGGACCTCCACCATGCCAGCACCGCTCGCCTTCGACGGCGTCCTGTACTTCCCGATCACCCCCTTCGACGCCGCGGGCGAGGTCGACCTGGGGCTCCTCGGCACCCACCTCGAGTCGCGACTCGAACACCGGCCCGGTGGGGTGTTCCCCGCCTGCGGCACCGGCGAGCTGCACGCGATGTCGCCGTCGGAGGCCGCCCGCGTCGTCCGACGGACCGTCGAGGTCGTCGACGGCGCCGTCCCGGTCATCGGTGGCGCCGGAGGAGGCGTGGCGACCGCCAAGGAGCTCGCGGTGGCGGCCGAAGAGGCGGGAGCCGACGCGATCCTCCTCATGCCGCCGTACCTCGTCTCCGGGCCGGCGGCCGGTCTGCAGGCGTACGTCGAGGACGTCCTCTCGGCGACGAGCCTCCCGGCGATCGTCTACCACCGGAACAACGCCCGGTACACGACGGCGACGATGCGCCACCTCGCCCGCAACCCGCAGGTCGTCGGTTTCAAGGACGGCGTCGGCGACGTCGCGGCCGCCCAGGACATCGTGCTGGCGGTGCACGAGGAGGGACGCGATGACTTCGCCTTCTTCAACGGCCTCCTCACCGCCGAGCTCACGCAGGCCGCCTACCGCGGCATCGGCATCCCGCTCTACTCCTCGGCCGTCTTCGCCATGCTGCCCGAGCTCGCGACGCTGTTCTACCGCGCGTACACCGAGCACGACGAGCCGCTGCGCGAGCGCCTGCTCCGCGAGTTCTACCGGCCGCTGGTCGCCCTCCGCGACGAGACCCCCGGCTTCGCCGTGTCGCTCATCAAGGCCGGCGTCCGGCTCGACGGCCTGCCGGTCGGTTCCGTGCGGTCGCCCTTCGTCGACCCGACCCCCGAGCAGACCGACCGCCTGGAGGCGCTGCTCGCGACCGGTGCCGACCTCGTCGCCGAGCACGCGACGCTTGCCGCAGGGCGCTGACGATGCCCGGGATCGCCTCCATCACCACCTCGCTCGGCCGGTTCACCATGCCGCGCCCCTGGGTGCCCGAGGCACCGTGGCTGCATCTCATCCGTGTGGACGTCGTCGACGACGAGGGGGCGACCGGGTCGGGCTTCACGTGGACGCCGACCATCGGGGCCACGGCAGTCCGCGCGTTGCTCGACGACGACATCACCGCCGCCGCCGTCGGATCGACGACCGACCCCGAAACGCTCTGGCCGCGGCTGTGGGCGCATCTGCACGAGGCCGGTGGCGGCGGGATCACGACGATCGCGCTCGCCGGGCTCGACACCGCACTCTGGGACCTCCGTGGACGACGGGCCGGTCTCGGGCTCGCCGACCTCCTCGGCCGTCGACGCGACACGGTCCAGGCGTACGGCAGCGGCGTGAACCTCCACCTCGACGCCGCCTCGCTCGCCGCGCAGGTCGAGCGGTGGATCGCGGCGGGCTACGACGCCGTCAAGATCAAGGTCGGCAAGCCCGACCTCGCCGAGGACGTCGACCGCGTGACGATGGTGCGCGAACTGCTCGGACCGGACCGCCGGCTCATGATCGACGCGAACCAGCGCTGGGACGTCGACCAAGCGGTCTCGTCCCTGGAACGGCTCGGCGTCGTCGACCCGGCGTGGATCGAGGAGCCGCTGCGCTCCGACGACACCGCGGGGTACGAACGGCTGCGTCAGGCGACCGACATCCCAATCGCTCTGGGCGAGAACGTGCACACGATCCACCGGTTCCGCGACCTCGTCGACCGTGGCGTCGCCGACGTCCTGCAGCCGAACGTGGTGCGCGTCGGCGGCATCACCCCCTTCCTCGCGATCGCCGCGCTCATCGACGACGCCGGGCTGACGCTCGCCCCGCACCTGCTCCCCGACCTCTCCGGTCAGCTCGCCCTCACCCTCCCGCAGGTCACCGAGGTCGAGGACGTCGAGGACGCGGGCTTCGTGGCGATCGGCGCCATCGACCCACCCGGGCCGGTCACCATCGCCGGGGGCCTGGTGCAGGTCGAGCAGCGACCCGGCCTCGGCTTCGTCATCCGCGACCGGATCGCCGAGACCGTTATCAACGCCGACTGACGTTGTCTGATCGGCTGCCCGCCGGCCGACCAGACGCCCAAATCATCACCTGTCGCATCCGCATCCTCGAGGAGTCACCACCATGCACGACACCGACCACAGCACCGGCACGATCGACCGCACCACCCCCGCCAGGGCGCGCACCGACGACTCGGACGGCGTCGGCGGCCGTATGGACTACACCGACGGCAGCGGCAACGGCAGCAGCAGCAGCAGCAGCAGCAGCAGCAGCAGCGTGGGCCCCGGCGGCGACACCGTCACGCCCGCAGGTCACGCTGGCGACGCCGCGTCCGGCGCGGGACGTGCCGCCGTTCCGACCGTCGACGAGGTCGCCGCGGCAGCAGCCGCGGCCTCCTCCGAGCTCGCGTCCACCGTGCCCTCGACCCGGGCCGCTTGGCTCGAGGCCGTCGCCGACGCCCTCGACGCCCGGGTCGACGAGCTCGTCGCACTCGCCGACGAGGAGTCCCACCTCGGGACCGCGCGCCTCACGGGCGAGGTCGCGCGGACGACGGGCCAGCTGCGGCTGTTCGCCGCCGTCCTCCGCGACGGTGCCTTTCTCGAGGTCGTCATCGACCACGCCGACGCCTCCGCCACCCCGCCCAAGCCGGAGCTGCGACGCATGCTTCGGCCGACGGGGCCGGTCGCGGTCTTCAGCGCGTCGAACTTCCCGTTCGCGTTCTCGGTGGCCGGCGGCGACACGGCGTCGGCGCTGGCGGCCGGATGTCCGGTGGTCGTGAAGGCACACTCCGCCCACCCGCGGCTCTCGCGACTGACCGCGGGGATCGTGGTCGAGGCGTTGCACACGGCGGGTGCCCCGGAGGGCACGTTCGCGCTCGTCGAGGGTCGTGAGCAGGGCACCGCCCTCGTGCAGCACCCGGCGATCACCGCAGTCGGGTTCACCGGCTCACTCGCCGGCGGGCGCGCCCTGTTCGATCTGGCGTCGCAGCGGCCCGCCCCGATCCCGTTCTACGGCGAGCTCGGCAGCACGAACCCGGTCGTCATCACCGAGGCCGCGCTGCAGGGCGAGGCCGCGGGTGACCTCGCTCGCGGGCTGGCGGCGTCGTTCACCCTCGGCGTGGGGCAGTTCTGCACGAACCCCGGTCTCGTCCTCGTGCCGAGCGGCAGCGGGTTCGCCGAGCTCGTCGCGCAGGCCGCGGCGGACACCGTCGCCGGGCGCATGCTGACGCCGGGCATCGCCGAGGCGTACGCCGCGGGCACCGCTCGCGCCGCCGGCCATCCCGGGGTGCGGACGCTCCTCGGCGGCGAGACGGCGGCTGCGGATTCCGGCGTTCCGACCGTCCTCGCGACCACCGCCGCGACGGTGCTCGACGCGCCGGAGGTCCTGCTCGAGGAGATCTTCGGGCCGGCGACGCTCGTCATCGAGGTCGCGGACGACACCGAGCTGCACGCGGTCCTGGCCGAGGTCGGTGGCGCGCTCACCGCGACCGTGCACGCGGCGCCCGGTGAGGACATCGCCGGTCTCGTGTCGCGGCTCGAGCCGATCGCCGGCCGGGTGCTCTTCGGGGGCTGGCCGACGGGTGTCGCTGTGGGCTGGGCGCAGCACCACGGCGGACCGTGGCCGGCGACAACCTCGCTCCACACCTCGGTGGGCGCGTCGGCGGTGCGCCGCTTCCAGCGCCCGATCGTCTACCAGGACGCACCCGAGCGCGTGCTCCCCGAGACCCTGCACGAAGCGAACCCGCTCGGTCTCCCCCGCCGCGTCGACGGCGCCCTCGAACTCCCCGTCCCAGCCCGCGCCTGACCGCCGCCCTGTCCGTCCCCAACTCAGGACTTCCCCGGTGCGCCGCCCCAGCCCAGCCCCGACACACCGGACATCTCCTGAGTTGGGGACACTCCGACCGACCACACCCACCCCTGTTCACAACTCAGGACCCACCCGGCGCGCCACCCACCCCAGCGCCCGCCCCGGGCCCGACACGCCGCAACCGTCCTGAACTGCGAACACCGCGACCACCGTCCCCAACTCAGGACTCCCCCGGCGTGCCGCCCCAGCCCAGCCCCGACACACCGGACATCTCCTGAGTTGGGGACACCCCGACCGAGCACACCCACCCCTGTTCACAACTCAGGACACACCCGGCGCGCCACCCACCCCAGCGCCCGCCCCGGGCCCGACACGCCGCAACCGTCCTGAACTGCGAACACCGCGACCACCGTCCCCAATTCAGGACTCCCCCGGCGCGCCGCCCCAACCCAGCCCCGACACACCGGACTTCTCCTGAGTTGGGGACACCCCACCGCCCACGTTCACAACTCAGGACCCACCCGGCGCGCCACCCACCCAGCCCCGTCCCACACCCCAACACACCGCACCCGTCCTGAAGTGCGAACACCTTGACCACCGTCCCCAACTCAGGACTCCTCCGGCGCGCCGCCCCAGCCCAGCCCCGACACACCGGACGTCTCCTGAGTTGGGGACGAATACCAGGGCGAGTCAGGCGAGGGTGGCGGCGAGCCAGGTGCGCAGCTCGGCCTGCATCGGTGCCGACCAACTGTGCGGTTCGTCGTGGAAGGTGCCCGTGTAGGCCGAGTGCTCGGCACCGGACCGGTACCGCTCGGTGAGGATCGCGTGCGCTTCACGCATGCCCGCCGGCTCGAAGAGCTCGTCGCGCTCGGCGTACTGGACGAGCAGCGGCAGGCGGGGGCGCAGGGATGCGAGCTCCGGCCAGTCGCCGACCCGCGACAGCCCCGGTGAGAGGAACGACCACGAGTGCTGATCGGCGTGCCCGTCGAGCACACCGTCGAACGTCGACATCATCGCGACCACGCCGGCAGCACGGATCCGGTCGTCCATGGCTGCGAGCAGAACGACCCGGGCACCGCCACCGGAGAGACCGAAGCACGCGACGGCTCCGGAACGGACCCCGGGCGCGGCCGCGAGCTGGTCGAGCGCGATGAGGTCGTCGCGGAGGACGAGACCAGCGAGCGAGGTGCCCAGGACGCCCAGCTCCTTCGCGAGCTGCGGCTCGTTGGCCGTCGCGAGGAGCTCGGACCGCTGCCCGAGCGACACCGCCGCGACCTCCATCCCGCGTCGGATCGACTCAGCCCGACGGCCGGCGAGCTGCAGGTCGACGGTCCGATGGAAGCGTTCGGCGACGGCCTCGTCCGGGATCCGACGGGAGCCCCACCCGAACGCATCGTGGACGAGCACGGTGAACCCGTCGCGCGCGAGGTCGGACGCGACGGCGCGGCCTCCGTAGTAGCGGTCGCGGAACGCCTGCAACTCCTCGCGCGTGACGGCCGAGGTGGCAGGGACACCATCGGGTCCGTCAGCGAGTTTCTCCCGCCCGACGCGTGTGAACCCACCGTGGTCGTGCAGCGCCACCGCACCCGGGAGCACGCCCGTCTCGCCGGCCGGCCGTAGGAGCCACGCCGACGTCGACGCGCCGAACCCGGTCGACCAGCGGAGTTCGACCCCGTCGACGCCGTCGCGGGTCCAGCTGCCGAGCTCCTCGGGCGGTTCGGGCTGCGCCGGTCGTGGGAGGACACCGAGGACCTCGGCGAGGCGCGTGCGCGTGGCGTCGAGCGATCCGTCTGCGGTACTGACGCCCCGGATCGACTCGCGGAAGCGAGCTGCGAGCGCCCGCAGATCGGGGTCGCGCGCAGGTGGAGGTGCGACCGGTCGGGACCGCACTTCGACGGGCTCGGCGACCGGGACATGGTCCACGACCGGGACGTGGCCAACGACCGGGACGCCGACCGATACGGGACCGTCCCGCAAGGCAGCATCCGGGGCCGGGACCGACCCTGTCCGGGACCGAACATCGACAGGCTCGGCGACCGGAACAGACTCAGCGGCCGGAACAGACTGAGCGACCGGAACAGACTCGGTGATCTGGGCGGGCTCGGTCACCGGCTCAGCGGCCGGCGTCGATCCGACGTCCGAGTCAGCGCCGGCGCCGGAGCCGGACCCGGCCTCCGAGCCGCTGCTCACGGCCCGATCGTCGCCACCGGACGCCCGGTCAGCAGCGACTCGTTTCCAGCGATGCCGACCGAGATCGCCCGGACGCCGTCGTCGTAGCCGGCGGGCCGTCCCAGTTCGTCCTCGGTGACGCGGTCGAACAGGTGCCGCAGCAGGAACGCGTCGCCGCCGCCGTGTCCGCCGACGCCCTCGGGGATCTCGATCTCGCGGGCCTCCTCCCAGTGGCGTTGCAGCACGAGGCGTTCCCCGCGCGAGCGCACCGGTGCGACGGACGCGGCTCCGTCCGCGGTCTCGCCGTCGCCGCTCAGGCTCGGGTCGAGGACCACGCGGCCATCGGCCCCCACGAGCACGGCGGCGCGCTCCACGACCTCGAGCTCGACCCTGCCCTCCGTCCCGTTGACGGCGACGCGATACCCCTCCCACGGCGCGTGGGCGTTCAGGGAGTAGCTGAGCGAGGCGCCACCGTCGTACTCGACGAGGACGGACAGGTTGTCCTCGATGTCGATCCCGGGTGAGAAGACGTCGCGGTCGCGCAGGTATCCGTCGTGCTGCTCGGCCCGCAGGTAGAGCGACTCGAGCCGAGGGTCGTCGCGCAGGTCGAGGGCGAACGGGTCGTTCGAGCGCCCGCGAGCCGCCGCCTCGGCGTCGTCCGGCACCGATCCACGCCCCGGACGCGCCGCGAGCCCGCGCTCAGCCGCGTTGGCGTCACCGTAGAAGCGGAGGCCTCCGGTGGCGTAGACGGAGGCCGGCCGAGCCCCGATCCACCAGTTGACGAGGTCGAAGTGGTGCGACGCCTTGTGGATGAGGAGCCCGCCGGAGTGCTCCTTCTCGCGGTGCCAGCGGCGGAAGTAGTCGGCGCCGTGCGCGGTGTCGAGCACCCACTCGAAGTGCACGCTCGTCACCCGGCCGATCCCACCGTCCTGCACGATGCGGCGCAGCTCCGAGTTGCGCGGGCTGTAGCGGTAGTTGAAGGTCGTCACGACGTTCCGGCCGCTCTCGGCCACGGCCGCCGCGATGCGCTCGACGCCCTCGCGATCGATGGTGAGCGGCTTCTCGACGACGACGTCGGCACCGGCGAGGAGCGCGCGCGAGACGATCTCGGCGTGTGTGAAGTCCGGGGTCGTCACGATCACCCGGTCGACGCGTTGCTCGGCGATGAGCCGCTCGACGTCGTCCGGGCCGTATCGAGCCGGCAGCGGGACACCCTGCTCGGCGAGGACCCCCTCGTAGTGGTCGAGCCGGCCGGGGTTGCTGTCGCTCCAGGCGACGAGCTCGGCGACGTCGGCGTGCGGGCCGACGATGGCGTCGAGGTACATCTGCGAGCGGTGTCCGGTGCCGATGAGGGCGTAGCGTTCGCGGGTCGTGGTCATGCGTGTGGGTCCTTCCGGGTCGGTGCGGCGAGCGCTGTGGTCGGCGCATTGTCGTGGTGATCGGCGCGGCCCGAACGCGACCGTTCGAGCGCGTCTCGACCGGATGCGGCGAGCGCCGCGGCCCGACCGTCACCGACTGGACCGTCTGCGACGACGACGGCGTAGCGGAACTCGAGGGTCTCGTCGGCTCCGAACGGCAGTTCCTCGCTGAAGAACGGGGCCGGGCAGAGGCCGGCGAACTCCTCGGTGCGCGCGAACCACTGCGGCGGGTGCGCGGGGTTCCGCACGTCGTCGACGATGACGACGCTCGACGCCGCGGCCGTTCCGTCGTGGAGGCCGGTGAACCCCATCCACGCGTGGCGGGTGCCGCGGAGTTCCTCGCCTCCGCTCCCGTCGGGGGTGTGGAGGGTACCGCCGGTGAAGGATCGCGGGCCGCGCCAGAAGAGCCCGCCGTAGCCGGCGTTCTCCCGCCCCTTCGTCGTGGGCGATCCGATCGACAGGTCCCGGCCGGAGACGTTGCGCATCCGGGTCTCGAAGGTCAGCGTCCAGTCGCCGGCGGCCGGTCGCACGGTGAGCGCGCGCTCCTCGCCGACGAGGTGCCGACCGTCCTCCGTGATCCACCTGAGCGTGTGCGCGAACCGCACCTCGCCCGGGTCGGCACGGACGTCCGTGACCGCGACGTGCTCGGAGCGGCCGTTGTTCGCGAGTTGTTCGTAGGCGGTCCCGGTGAAGGTCGGGCCGCCCCAGAAGTTGTCGTCGCCGACGTGCGGGAGGGCCCAGGCGATCCCGGTGTGCCAGACGTGGTCGTGCGGTCGGGTCAGCGTCACGAGTGCGCCACCGGCCGTCCGCACCGGATGGAGGTACGGCTTCGGCGACTCGCGCTGGACCGTGTCCGGACGGTAGGTGTACCGCAGGATGTCGATCCCGTCGAGGTGCACGGTGATGGCCGAACCGACCTCGTGCGTCAGCGCGAGACCGGTCGGACGGGGGCGGTGGTCGGTGGTCACGGGATCCCCTCGGATGAAGCGGTGGTGGAGCTGCCGATCGACCGGCCCGGGGAACGGACGTCGTTCCCTGAGCCGGTCGAGGGGCTGTGGCAGGATCAGCCGGCTGCGACGGCGGCCTTGAGGTCCTTGATGAACCCCTCGGCGGCCTGGTCGGGCGTGTTCTTCCCGAAGAGGACCTGCTCGGTGTACTGCTTCACGAGCGCCTCGATCGCGCTGCCACCGGCGGGCGTGACGGTCGGCGGCTCACCGATGTCGTCGGCGAGACCGTCGAGGAACTCGACGACCGCCTGGTCGGTCTCGGCCAGCTTCGGCGTGATGTACTCGCGGATCTTCGTGTTGGCCGGGACGCCGCGCTCGGTGAGGAGCGAGTCGGCCGCGGTCTCGCTGTTGGCGAGGAAGTCGATGAACAGCGCAGCCTCGGCGGGGTGCTCGGTCCGGGCGGACGCCGACCAGTACATCGACGGCTTGTAGTACGCGGAACCATCGGCGCCGCCGTCCACCGTCGGCACCCGCAGGAGCTCGAGCGGCGACCCGCTCGCCTCGGTCAGGGCCGTCAGCTGGCTGTTCCACCAGGGGGCGAACGCAGCCGAGTTGGTCGCGGTGAAGGACTCGGCGAGCCCGCCGGCCTGCTTCTCGATGATCGCGGAGGGCGACGGCGTCGCTCCCGCGTTCACGAGGTCGAGGAGGTAGGTCCACCAGGAGGACAGGGTCTCCGGCTTGATGGACACCTCGCCCTTGTCGTTGTACAGCTCGTCGCCGTGCTGACGGGCCCAGTTGTTGAGGCCGCCGTCCTCGAAGCCGAAGGGCTGGAAGCCGTAGATCGATCCGCCACCGGCTGCCGAGACCTGCTCGCTCAGCTCGGTGAAGTCGTCCCACGTCCAGGTCTCGTCGTCGGGCATCTCGATGCCGGCCGAGGCGAGGAGGTCGGGGTTCACGACGAAGGAGTAGCTCGTGATGCCCGAGGGGACGCCGTAGAGCGAGTCGTTGACCGTGCCGGACGTCAGCGTCTCCTTGGGGAAGTCGCCGAGGTCGAGCTGGTCGGTGACCGTGTTCAGGTCGAGGAGCGCGCCCCGGTCGCCGTAGGTGGCGATGTACTTCTCGTCCATCTGGATGATGTCGGGGGTGTCGTTCGCCGCCGTCTCGGTGGCGAGCTTGTCCCAGTAGCCGGCCCAGTCCGTGAACTGCGGCTCGATGGTGATGTTCGGATACTCCTTCTCGAAGGCCGCGATGACCTCCTGGGTGGCCGCCGTACGGGCGTCGTTGCCCCACCAGGTGAAGCGGAGGGTGACGGGCTCGTCGGACAGTTCGGTGGCGGCGTCGCCCCCGGCGCTGCAGCCGGCGAGGAGGAGGGCCGCGACGGCTCCCGTCGCGATGAAGCCGGCGGCTCTGCCGTGCTTGCTGATGCTCATGCTGTTCCCTTTCGAATCGATCGATCCGGATCCGGAGCTGCTGGATCCGGTGGTGCTGGGTCTGGTGCTGGTGGTCTGGTGCGGGTGCTTCGGTGGTGCTGGTCGGTGGGTCGGGCCTCACTTGCCGCCGGTCGTCGCGATGCCCTTCAACAGGAACCGCTGACCGAACAGGAAGACGAGGAAGATCGGCAGGAGCGAGACGACACTCATCGCGAACATCGGCCCCCACGAGGTGGAGGATTGCGCGTCCATGAACGCCCGGAGGGCGAGCGGCACCGTGTACATCTCCGGTTTCGTCAGGTAGAGGAGCTGGCTGAAGAAGTCGTTCCAGGTCCAGATGAAGGTGAAGATGGCGGTCGTCGCGAGCGCCGGCACCATGAGCGGCAGGATGATGACCCCGAAGATGCGGGGGTGGCCGCAGCCGTCGATGCGTGCCGCCTCGTCGAGTTCCTTCGGGATGCCGCGGATGAACTGCACCATGAGGAACACGAAGAAGGCGTCCGTCGCGAGGATCTTCGGCAGGATCAGCGGCAGGTACGTGTTCACGAAGCCGAGCTGGGAGAACATGATGTACTGCGGCACGATGATGACGTGGATCGGCAGCATGAGCGTCATGAGCATCGCCGCGAACCACCAGCGCTTGCCGCTGAACTTCAGACGGGCGAAGGCGTAGGCGGCCATCGAGCAGGACACGAGGTTGCCGACGATGCAGCCGAGGACGATGAGCACGGAGTTCAGCAGGAACACGTGGAACGGCTCGGAGAGGGTGTTCCAGCCCTCGCTGTAGTTGCTCACCTCGAAGCTGTCGAGGACGATGCCGGGGTTCCGGAAGATCTCCTCCGTCGGGCGGAGCGAGGAGACGACGAGCCAGATCACCGGGTAGAGCATGATGAAGCCGACGAGGATCAGGCCGATGTGCTTCAGGACCGACTTCCAGGGCGACCACCCACGAGCCCGGCGGTACTGGCGTTCGGCCTCCTTGGCCTCGCGACTGCGGTTCTTGCTGTCCGTCGTGATGGACCGTGTGGTCAGCGTGTCAGTCATCGTAGTTCACCCAGTATTTCGAGGCCCAGAAGTTGATCGCGGTGAAGACTCCGATGATGAGGAGCAGGAACCAGGCCATGGCCGAGGCGTAGCCCATGTCGAAGTTCGAGAAGCCGCGGTTGTAGAGGTACAGCGTGTAGAAGAGCGTCGAGTCGGCCGGGCCGCCCGTTCCGCCCGACACGATGAAGGCCTGCGTGAAGGCCTGGAACGCGTGGATGATCTGCAGCACGAGGTTGAAGAAGATGATCGGGGTGAGCAGCGGCAGGGTGATCTTGGTGAAGCGCTGCCACTTCGTCGCGCCGTCCATCTGCGCCGCCTCGTGGTACATGACGGGGATCTGGCGGAGACCGGCGAGGAAGATCACCATCGGTGCACCGAAGGTCCACACGTTGAGCGTGATGAGCGTGGAGAGGGCGGTCGACGGGTCGGCGATCCAGCTGCGTCCCTCGATCCCGAAGATCGCGATGAACTGGTTCACGAGGCCTTCGCCGCCGAACACCTGCTTCCACAGCACCGCGATGGCGACGGAGGAGCCGAGGAGCGACGGCAGGTAGTACACGGACCGGTAGATCGCGAGGCCACGGAGACCGCGGTCGAGCAGGGCGGCCAGGGCCAGTGCCGCGGCGAGCTGGAGCGGCACCGACACGAAGACGTACACGAACGTGACACCGAGCGAGTTGTGGAGGCGCTCGTCGCCCATCATGCGGATGAAGTTGTCGAGGCCGATGAACTTCGGCGCCTGCAGCAGGTTGTACTTCGTGAAGGACAGCGCGAGCGAGGCGACCATCGGACCGACGGTGATGACGGCGAGTCCGATGAGCCACGGGAGGAGGAACAGGTAGGCGGCCTTGTTGTCGCGGCGGTTGTCCTTCTTGATGAAGGCCTTCTCGGCCGCCGTCTGCGGGCGCTTGCCGGCGCTGAGCTTGCGGAGCTCGCCGAGCGCGCTCACCGAACACCCCTCGCGAGTGTCGTCCTGGGCGCTCCTGGAGTTGCACGGACCACGTCGGACCTCCTTGTCGATCGTCGTTGATGACTTCCCGGAAAGCGTTTCCCGGCTGAGCTGCATCAAGTTCTATCACGGCCCCGTCGGACGATGCAACGATTCAATCCGCATCCGTGTCCGATCTGTGATCACCTGCGACCGAATCGGTTCGAACGCTTGCCTTGGCCCCGCACGCCGTTCTACAGTGACCCGGTAAACGCTTTCCGGATGGCCCGCGGCCGCCGGGACCGGAACACGAACCAGAGGAAGAGCCACCGTGTCAGAGCAGACCATCGGGATCATCGTCAACGGCGCCACCGGGCGCATGGGCTACCGGCAGCACCTCGTGCGGTCGCTGCTGGCCATCCAGGAGCAGGGCGGCGTGCAGCTGTCCGACGGCACCCGCCGCCAGATCGAGTTGATCCTCGTCGGCCGCAACCAGGCGACCCTCGATGAGCTCGCCACGCGGCACGGCATCGAGCACACCTCGACCGACCTCGACGCGGTCCTCGCCGACCCCCGCTGGGACATCTACGCCGACTTCCTCGTCACGAAGGCCCGCGCCACCGCGCTGCGCAAGGCGATCGCGGCCGGCAAGACCATCTACACGGAGAAGCCGACGGCGGAGACCTTCGAGGAGGCGCTGGACCTCGCACGCCTCGCCGCCGAGGCCGGTGTGAAGAACGGCGTCGTGCACGACAAGCTCTACCTGCCGGGGCTGCGCAAGCTCAAGCGCCTCATCGACTCTGGCTTCTTCGGTCGGATCCTCTCCGTCCGTGGCGAGTTCGGCTACTGGGTGTTCGAGGGCGACTGGCAGCCGGCGCAGCGCCCGAGCTGGAACTACCGGGCCGAGGACGGCGGCGGCATCGTCGTCGACATGTTCCCGCACTGGAGCTACGTGCTCGAGAACCTCTTCGGTCGGGTCGAGTCGGTGTACGCGAAGGCGACGACGCACATCCCCGAGCGCTTCGACGAGCGGGGTGAGGCCTACGCGGCCACCGCCGACGACGCCGCCTACGGGGTCTTCGAGCTCGAGGGCGGCGTGATCGCCCAGCTCAACTCGAGCTGGACGGTGCGCGTCGACCGCGACGAGCTCGTGCAGTTCCAGGTCGATGGTACGCATGGCTCCGCCGTCGCCGGTCTCTTCGGCTGCAAGGTGCAGCCGCGGAACGTGACGCCGAAGCCGGTGTGGAACCCCGACCTCGCCGACGATCACGACTACGCGGGCGACTGGCAGGACGTGCCGACGAACGACGTGTTCGAGAACGGGTTCAAGACGCAGTGGGAGGAGTTCCTCCGCCACGTCGTCGAGGACGGCCCCTACGAATACGACCTCCTCGCCGGCGCGCGCGGCGTCCTGCTCGCGGAGCTCGGCCTCGAGAGCTCGCGCACAGGCCGCCGCCTCGACCTGCCCGAGGTGACGCTCGGAAGCACGGGCGACACCGCAGGCGCGGACGAGGAGCTGGCATCGCTCGAGGCCTCGGTCGCACGATGACCTCCGTCCCGCTGCTCTCGACCGACGGCGCGGTCACCGCGCTGGAGCTCCGCGAGCCCGTCGTGGCCGAGCGCCCGACCACTCCCCTGGCGAGCCGCACCGCCTACGCCGCGGCGCACGTCGTCCCGACGGCCTGGGGCGACAACGTGCCGGGCGCGCCGGCCGAGCTCGACTGGGACGCGACGCTCGCCTACCGCCACCACGTGTGGTCGTACGGCCTCGGCGTCGCGGACGCGATGGACACCGCCCAGCGGAACATGGGGCTCGACACCGCCGCCACGCGCGAGCTGATCACCCGGAGCGCAGCCGAGGCCGCCTCCGTCGGCGGCGCGCTCGTCGTCGGCGTCAACACCGACCACCTCACCGACGAGACCGTCTCGCTCGACGCGGTCGCCGACGCCTACCTCGAACAGCTCGCGTTCGCCGAGGACGCGGGCGCCGGGACCGTGCTCATGGCCAGTCGACACCTGGCGAGGGCCGCGCGGTCCGCCGACGACTACCGTCGCGTCTACGACCGGGTCCTGTCGGCGGCGCAGGCACCCGTGGTCCTGCACTGGCTCGGCACGGCGTTCGACCCGAGCCTCGAGGGCTACTTCGGCGCAAGCGACGTCGCCGAGGCCTCGGACACCCTGCTGCGCATCATGACCGACCACGTCGACCACGTCGCCGGGGTCAAGATGAGCCTCCTCGACGCCGACGCGGAGATCGCCGTCCGACGTCGCCTCCCGGCCGGCACGACGATGTTCACCGGGGACGACTTCAACTACGTCGACCTCATCGCCGGAGACGCGGTCGGACACTCCGACGCCCTGCTCGGAGCGTTCACCGCGATCGCTCCGGCCGCGTCCGCCGCGATCCAAGCGCTCGACGCCGGCGACCCAGCCTCCTACGAGCGGATCCTCCGACCGACAGAGGCCCTGTCGCGGCAGATCTTCGCCGCACCGACCTACTACTACAAGACGGGTATCGCCTTCCTCAGTTGGTTGAACGGCCACCAGCCGGCGTTCTCGATGGTCGGCGGCTTGCACGCGGCCCGGAGCCTGCCGCACCTGTCGGAGATCGTGCGCCTCGCCGACGCGGCCGGCGCGCTCGAACACCCGGAGCTCGCCGCCGAGCGCTGGACGGGCCTGCTGCGCACAGCCGGTGTCGTCGGCACGCTGACCACTGCGGGAGGAGCCCGATGAGCACCACCGCCCTTCGACAAGCTCAGGGACCGGCGGGACAGGCTCAGGGACCGGCGGGCGGCAGTACCACCCCGCACCCGCGACTCTCGGTCAACCAGGCCACGATCAAGTACGCCACACTCCCGGAGGCGGTCGCAGCCGTCACGGCGGCCGACGTCACGAGCTTCGGCGCCTGGCGCGAGCCCGTGCAGGAGTACGGCGTCGCAGCCTCGGCGAGCCTCCTCACGGACAGCGGCCTGCGCGTCTCGAGCCTGTGCCGAGGTGGCTTCTTCACCATGCCCGAGGGTCCGACTCGCCGGACGTCGATCGACGACAACCGGACCGCGATCGATGAAGCCGCCGCCCTGGGCGCCCCCGCGCTCGTCCTCGTGGTCGGCGGCCTCCCGGCCGGATCCCGTGACCTCATCGGCGCCCGCGAGCTCGTCCGAGACGCGATCGGTGAACTCACCGACCACGCGCTCGAGTCCGGCGTGCAGCTCGCGATCGAGCCGCTGCATCCGATGTACGCCTCGGACCGCGCGGTCGTCTCGACCCTCGGTCAGGCCCTCGACATCGCGGAGCAGTTCGCTCCGGAGGCCGTCGGGGTGGTCGTCGATACCTTCCACATCTGGTGGGACCCGCAGGTGCTCGAGCAGATCGCCCGCGCGGGCGCGACCGGTCGGATCTCCAGCTACCAGGCGTGCGACTGGGCGACGCCGCTCGCCGCGGACGTCCTCCTCTCCCGGCACTATCCGGGTGACGGCGTCGTCGACTTCGGCTCGCTCACCCGTGCCGTCGAGGCGGCGGGCTACACGGGCGACATCGAGGTCGAGCTCTTCAACCAGGACATCTGGGACAGCCCGTTCCAGCAGGTGGTCGATCGCACCGTCGACGCGTTCCAGGCGACGGTCGTCCCGCACCTCGACCACGACGACGACGCGATCCACCACCCCTGATCGCCGCGGCCGCCCTGTGGCAGAGTGTGTCTCAGCAGCCGCCAGTACGAAGGAGCGCCATGTCGGTCGACGAGCACCGGTCGACGCCGGTCCCACCGACGCTGCACGACGTCGCCCGTGAGGCGGGGGTCTCCCTCGCCACCGCGTCGCGCGCGCTCAACGGGAGCACCCGGACGGTCAACGAGACGTTCCGTCGGCGGGTCCTCGACGCCGCGCTCCGCCTGAACTACACGCCGAACCTGTCGGCCCAGGCGGTCGCAAAGGGGCTGTCGTCGACGATCTCGCTCCTCGTCAGCGACATCGCCGACCCGTACTTCTCGTCCATCGCGGCCGGGGCCATCCGCGCGGCCGACGAGCAGCGCATCGCCACGACCATGGCCGTCACGCACCGCGACCACGAGCGTGAACTCGAACTCGTGCGGGTGCTCCGCGGGCAGCGGCCACGTGCCATCATCCTGACGGGCAGTCGCTGGGACGGGGTCGCGTCGGAGCACCGGCTGTCGGATGAGCTCGCGGCCTACGAGTCGACAGGCGGGCGCGTGGTCCTCGTCTCGCAGCGGACGCTCCCGTTCGCCACGGTGCAGCTCGGCAACGCGACCGGTGCCCGCGAGCTGGCCCGTGAACTCGTCGGTGCCGGGTACCGTCGCTTCGCCGTCATCGCCGGCGACGACCGCCTGCTCACCTCCCGCGAGCGCGTGAGCGGGTTCGCGGAGGGTTTGGCCGAGCACGGCATCGCGATCCATCCGTCGAGGATCGTCCGGGCCGAGTTCACCCGCGACGGCGGGCGCCAGGGTGCCGCCGAGCTCCTGCAGCTGGGACTCGACGACGTCGACCTGGTCTTCGCCGTCAACGACGTGATGGCGATCGGGGCGATGTCGGCGTTCCGCGCGGCCGGACTCCGCCTTCCCGAGGACCTCGCGGTCGCCGGCTACGACGACATCGCGACCTCCCGCGACGTCACCCCGGCGCTCACCACGGTCGCCGTGCCGCTCGAGGCGGTCGGTGAGCACGCGGTGCGACTTGCCCTCGACCCGGCGACGGACAGCACGACGACGGAGCCCGTCGGCGCGACGGTCCTCCTCCGCGAGAGCACGCCCGCGCGCGCCTGACCCGCCAGTCTGTCCCCTCCCCCGGGGCGTTCATCCGTGCACAACTCCTGCAGCTCGCCCCGATCGGGCCGTGCAGCGTCCGACGCGGTGATCCTGGGGCCATGCAGCAGGAGTTGCGGACAGCAGCACGCCCTGAGCCTGGTGCCCTCGGAAGGGGACGCGTTCACCTCCGCGCGGCCGAGGTGCGCACTCGTTTCCGCGCACAACTCCTGCTGAGGGCGGCTGGACCGCCCGACACGGCGCCGACAGCCGGCTTCCGGCGCCGTCCAGCAGGAGTTGTGAACGCGGTGACGCTTCGCCTACTCGGCGACGTGCTCCTGGAACCAGGGGGTGTAGGCGGCGACCTTGGTGCGGTGGCCGGCGCCGGCGACGAGTCGCTTGACGTGCTCGCGGACGTTGACCGTCGCGACACCGATCACGGTGACGCGGTCGAACGGCACGGCGTCGGCGACGAGCACCTCGGCGCGTCGGAGGGCCGCGGGGTCCTCGTCGGTCGCGAAGCGCTGCACCATGCGGTCGGCGGTCATCGCGTTCGCGCCGATGCTCGTGAGCACATGGGAGGCGTCACCGTCGGCGACCACGACCCGCGCGCGGGAGGGCCGGCTGGTGTCGGCGTCGAACTCGCCCGGGTGCACGGCTGCGCCGTCGATCGTGGTGACGAGCACGACGTAGTCGTTGACCGATGACGCGAACGCCTCGGCGGACAGACGGACGTCGTGCTCGCCCGCGCGGATGCCCGCCCAGAGGTCGGCGTCCGGGGTCAGGAAGAACGGGACGAAGTCGGCCGGCGTGAGGTCGTCGGTGCCGGCGAGGACCATCGTGCGACGCGCTTCGCGGTGGCTCGCGGCGGCGATGTCGACGACCGGCCCGTCGGGGAGCGCCGGTGACGCCACCGGCAGGATGCTGCCGGTCTCGAGGATGCGCTCGAGGTTGCGGATGTGGGTGACGTGGTACAGCCGCTGCTCGCCGACGCGCACGACGGGCAGGGCGGCCGCCGCCTTCGTCACCGTCTTCGTGGTGGCCGCGGTCCGCACGCGGGTCGGGGCCGGCTCGCGGAGCGAGGGAGCGACCGTCGACCGACGGACCTTGGGAGCGGGTGGTTCAGCGACCGGCACCTCGCGGGGCGGCGGCGGGAAGCAGGTCGCGCAGAGGCCGTTGTCGAAACCGTGTTTGCATTCGTCGCTCAAGAGAGTCCTTCTGCAGTCCGGCTCCGAGACACGAGGAGCGGGTCACTGGGGGGACGAGCCGAGACGTACGCATCAAGGGTACGCGGCTTCGGCACCCCTCGTGCACGCGGGCACCCTCAGGCGAGCCCGCGCTGCGCCCGGAACACCCGGACGCACGAGACGGCGAGCGAGCCGAAGAACGCCGCCATCAGCACCGGGAGCAGCCAGGGTGCCATCCACGCGGGCACACCGAGCCAGGTGGTGAGTGCGACGACGGCGATGAGGGCGGCGGTCGCGATCGTCAGATTCCCCAGCAGTCGCCCGGTGGCGTCCAGCGTGGCAGCCGTCACCTCCGGACGGGGCGACAGTTGCGTTGACCACGTCGATGCAGCGGCCGGTGGGTGGGTGTCACCATCCGATCGGGTCGTTCCGGCGAGCGGCAGGCAGGCGGCGACGATCCAGAAGATCGCCATGACCGCGGCGCCGATGATGACCGGGAGCAGGAACCCGCCGAGACGCTTGTCCGCCCAGGCGTCCGGCTGGAGTGCGGCGTCGAAGTGCACCGGCATCGGATCAGGAGCAGACGGATACACCACCAGGCCGACGACCAGCGTCGCCGCGACGATGACGAGGGCGACGAGATGCGGCCACACCGGAGGACGGCGAGCGGGGTGCTCCGCGCGAGCGGTCGTCGGGTCCTGCATCGCTCTCCTCATCAGCGCGAGCGCAACGGACGACGCTCGTCGTGGGCACACGGAATATCTGCATCAACGGTACCCGCTGCACCCGTCCTCCAGATCCGCGACGCCGCCTGGGCACTGCAGCGATGCGTGGGCGACGCTACCCCCCACGCACCGCAGCACTACCCAGGCGACGGCGTCTCGGCTCACCCGGTCGAGCCTGGCTCCGCTGGTCGGCTCACCCGACGCGCGACGACGACCGCCGCGACACCGGCGACCAGCGCGATCGCGAAGCACCCGGCGAACGCGATTCCGCCGGGAGCGATCCAGCCCAGCCCGGCGAACGCCCCGGAGCCGTCGAGCGCCGTGAACGCCAGCCCGGTCGCCGCGAGCGCGAGGGCACCGCCGATCGCGTCGCCGATGGACATCGCCGCACTGTTGAACCCCTGCGAGCGCTCGTCGGAGTAGGCGAGCGTCATGACGCTGAGTCGCGGGAACATGAGGCCCATGCCGCCACCGCTCACCACCCAGGCGACGATCGGCACCGCCGGTGGCAGGCCGACGAGGGCTGCGGACAGGGCGATCGCGACGGCGACCGTGACGAGCGACGACCCGATCTGCACGGCGTTCGCATTCGACAGTCGGTCCCCGAGGCGCCCCTGCAACCAGGACGACAGCGACCACGCGATCGCACCACCGGTGAGCGCGAGTCCGGCGAGCGCCGGCGTGAGCCCGTGCTCGCGGGTCAGCAGGTACGGCACGTACACCTCGGCGCCGAAGAACGCGGCGGAGGTCAGTCCGCGCACCAGGATGACCGTCGGGAGCCCGCGGCGTGCGGTGAGCGTGCCGAGCGGGATGAGTGGTCGGAGGGCGAGGATCGCGACCACGGCACCGACGACCGGGAGCGCCCAGGCGGTCCATCCCGAGAACTCCGTCGAGAGGTTGACCGCGAGGACCGCCGCCGCGACGAGCACCGCCCAGCCGAGTCGACGCAGCTCCGCGCCCGTCCGCGCGACGGGGGCTGCCTCGCCGCCGTCCTTCGCCGACTCCTGCTCGGCGGCCTGCCGCTCGGCGCGCTCGGTTGCGGAGGCCCGCAGCATCCGGAGGGCCGGCAGGAGGAGGAGCGTCGCGACGACCACGAGGCCGACGACCCCGAGGAAGACCCAGTGCCAGCTGAACCGCTCGGCGACCACCCCGGCGAGGAACGGCCCGATCAGGGAGGGGACGACCCAGGCGGCCGCGAACCCGGCGAAGATCCGCGGGTGCAGGGCCGGTGGGTAGATGCGGGCGACGAGGACGTACAGGGCGACGGTCATCGCTCCCGAACCGAGGCTCTGGACGAGGCGTCCGGCGACGACGGCCCACATCGTGGTCGCGGTTCCGGCCAGGAGGAGACCGACGAGGAACAGGACGACGGAGGCGAGCAGCGGCTGGACTGGACCGATCCGGTCGGCGACCGAGCCCGCGGCGACCATGCCGATGACACTGACGGCGAGCGGGCCGGCGAAGGCGAGCGCGTAGAGCTGCTCTCCGCCGAGCTCGCCACTCACGAGCGGCATGATCGTCGTGACGGCGAGGGACTCGAAGGCGCCGAGGAACACGAGCGCGCACGCACCGATGGTGACGAGGACGAACCGGCGGCTGAAGATCCCGCGGTCGCGGGGCGTCGGGTCGGCTCCGGTCGCGGGCTCGGGGGTCGTCGCTGTGGTCACGATTCCGAGCCTAGAACCTCAACGTGACTTGAGGTCAAGCGCTGACGAACCCCTGCCCGTTCACCATTCAGGACGTGCCCGGCGCGCCGTCGCGGATCGACGGGTTCGGCGCAGGACGCGCCGCAGCCCTCCTGAATTGCGAACGAGCTGGAACGGCCCGCTAGTGCTTGGCGCTCGCCTTCAGGACCTTCGCGAGCGCGCGGTCGAGGTCGGCGATGAGGTCGGCGACGTCCTCGATGCCGACCGACAGCCGGACGACGTTCTCGGGGACCGCCAGCTCCGTGCCCTTCACCGAGGCGTGCGTCATCTGCGCCGGCAGGCCGATGAGCGACTCGACGCCACCGAGCGACTCGGCGAGCGCGAAGAGTTTCGTCTTCTCGACGAGGCGCGTGGCTGCAGCCGGGCCACCGACGAGCGCGAGCGACAGCATGCCGCCGAACCCGGACATCTGGCGGGCGGCGAGCTCGTGACCGGGGTGGCTCTCGAGGCCCGGGTAGTAGACGCGCTCGACGGCGGCGTGGCCGTCGAGGAACTCCGCGATCGCCTGCGCGTTCGCGCTGTGCTGGCGCATGCGCACCGCGAGGGTCTTGATGCCGCGGGTCGTGAGCCACGCGTCGAGCGGGGCCGAGACCGCGCCCGCGGCGAACTGCACGAAGCCGAGCTGCTCGGCGAGCTCGTCGTCGTTCATGATGATGGCGCCACCGAGGACGTCGGAGTGACCGCCGAGGTACTTGGTCGTCGAGTGCACGACGATGTCGGCCCCGAGCGAGAGCGGCTGCTGCAGCGCCGGCGAGGCGAAGGTGTTGTCCACGACGGAGAGCACCTCGTGGCGGTGCGCGAGGGCCGCGAGTGCCGCGATGTCGCTGATCTTCATGAGCGGGTTGCTCGGCGTCTCGACCCACAGCAACTTCGTGCGGCCCGGGATGATCGCCGCTTCGACGGCCGCGAGGTCGCCGAGGTCCACGACCGTGTGCTCGATGCCCCAGGCGCCGTGCACCCGGTTGATCAGCCGGTAAGTACCGCCGTAGACGTCGTTGCCGATGACGATGTGGTCGCCGGGGCGGAGGGCCGTGCGGATGAGCGCGTCCTCGGCGGCGAGGCCGGAGGCGAAGGAGAAGCCGTGCTTCGCACCCTCGAGCGCGGCGAGCTGCGTCTCGAGCGCCGTGCGGGTCGGGTTGGCGGAGCGGCTGTACTCGTAGCCGCCGCGGAGCCCGCCGACGCCGTCCTGGACGAAGGTCGACGTCTGGTAGATCGGCGGGATGATCGCCCCGGTGGTGGGGTCGAACTCCTGTCCGGCGTGGATGCTGCGGGTGGCGAAGCCGTGGTCGTGCTTGCTCATGGGTGACTCTTTCGGTTCAGGATTCGGGGAGGTGTCGGGGTGGGCGACCGGTCGGACTGGCCCGGTCACCGGGGTCGGGCGTGGTCGGGACATCGCCCGGACTCCGCCCACACGACCTGCATGCCGCCCACGCTCAACCCGCCAGGTAGGTGAGGAGGTCGTGCCGCGTGATGACGCCGATCGGCTTGCCACCGTCGGTGACGAGGAACGCCGGGGCGGAACCGAGTGCCGCGCGCGCCGCCGGGATGGACTCACCGAGACCGATGAGCGGCAGCGGGTCGCCGACGAACGCGCTCGCGGCGTCGTTCATCTTGGCCGCGCCGCTGAAGACGGCGTCCATGAGGCTGGCCTCGTCGATCGCACCGACGACCTCGCCCATCACCACGGGCGGCTCGGCGCTCAGCACCGGGAGCTGCGAGACGCCGTACTCGGTCATGATGTCGACGACGTCGCGGACGGTGTCGCTCGGGTGCACGTGCACGAGGTCCGGCATCTCCGAGCCCTTGCCACGGAGGATGTCGCCCACCGTGCGGTCGTCGGCGACCTCGCTGAAGCCGTAGGACTGCAGCCAGGAGTCGTTGAAGATCTTGCCGAGGTAGCCGCGCCCGCCGTCGGGCAGGAGGACGACGACCACGGCCGACGCCGGGAGGTCGCGCGCCGCGACGAGGGCCGCCTGGACCGCCATGCCGCTGGAGCCGCCCACGAGCAGTCCTTCTTCGCGGGCGAGGCGACGTGTCATCGCGAACGACTCGGCGTCGGTGACGGCGATGATCTCGTCGGGGATGGAGGGGTCGTACGCGGTCGGCCAGAAGTCCTCGCCGACGCCCTCGACGAGGTATGGACGCCCGGTGCCGCCCGAGTAGACGGAGCCCTCCGGGTCTGCGCCGATGATGCGCACGCCGCCCTCGGAGACCTCCTTGAGGTACTTGCCCGTCCCGGAGATGGTGCCTCCGGTGCCGACGCCCGCGACGAAGTGGGTGATCTCGCCCTCGGTGTCGCGCCAGATCTCGGGACCGGTCGACTCGTAGTGGCTGCGCGGCCCGTTCGGGTTCGCGTACTGGTTGGGCTTGAACGCGCCCGGGATCTCGGCGGTGAGGCGGTCGGACACGCTGTAGTACGAGTCGGGGCTGTCGGGAGCGACGGAGGTGGGCGTGACGACGATCTCCGCACCGTAGGCGGTGAGCACGTTCCGCTTGTCCTCGCCGACCTTGTCGGGCAGGACGAACACGCAGCGGTACCCGCGCTGCTGGGCGACGAGGGCGAGGCCGACGCCGGTGTTGCCGGAGGTGGGCTCGACGATCGTGCCGCCCGGCTTGAGGTCGCCCGACGCCTCGGCGGCGTCGATGATGCGCGTCGCGATGCGGTCCTTCGAGGAGCCGCCCGGGTTGAGGTACTCGACCTTGACGAGCACGGTGGCCGCGATGCCCTCGGTGACCCGGTTGAGCTTGACGAGGGGCGTGTTCCCGATGAGATCGAGGACGGAGTCTGCGTAGTTCATGTCTGCAATCTGTTCCTGTGGTGCGTCACCGCACGACTCTCGCGTGCGTCACCGGATGGCTGGGGCGGCTGAGGCGGCATCCCGGGCAGGGACGGCTCAGCGGGGACAGCAGGAACACGACAGGCGGAGACGCATGCTGACCACCCTACCCGGCGAGTGCAGGGAACGCAGCCGGATGACGGGGCCGATCCGACGTCAGTGGATCGCGACGAGTCGCTGCCGCGGACCGAGTGCCGAGACAGCCGAGGACACCAGCCGGACGGCGAGGGTCAGCACCATGAGGACACCGATCGCCGTGAGCACGACCGCGGCGAGCAGCAGCACCGCGACGAGCGCCGGGAGCCGGCGCAACGCGAGCTCGACCGGGCGACGACGGGGTGCCCCGTCCGCCCCGGGCGCGTACAGGTGGCCTTCGCCCGCCATGGCCGCGGCGACGAGTTCGAGCGTGGCGCGCGCGCCGGATCCGAGCCGTGCGGTCGAGGTGCGCAGCGCCTGGGACATCACGTGGCCCTTCTCGTCGGATGGATCGGTGTTCGCGGGTGCGAGGACTCGACCGTAGCAGTCGGGTGCCCTGTTCGGGGGTGCCGGTGCCCATTCTGCCAGGCGGGCGTGAACGCACGGTGGCCTGCCGGCGGCCGCATGATGGACGCGCACCGCGCTCCCTAGACTGGAGGCATGACCGTCTCCGGCCTCTCCGCCGTCTCCCAGGACTACCTCAAGACGATCTGGACGACCTCCGAGTGGGCCGACGAGTCGGCCACCGTCAAACTGCTCGCGGATCGCATGGGCGTCCGTCCCGCGACCGCCTCCGACGCCGTGAAGCGACTCGCCGCCCAGGGACTCGTCGTGCACGAACCCTACGGCAGCATCGAGCTCACCCCCGCCGGGCAGGCGCACGCGGTCGCGATGGTGCGGCGGCACCGGCTCATCGAGACCTTCCTCGTCGAGATGCTCGGCTACGGCTGGGACGAGGTCCACGACGAGGCGGAGATCCTCGAGCACGCGGCGAGCGACACGATGATCGAGCGCATCGACGCCGCGCTCGGCCACCCGATCCGCGATCCGCACGGCGACCCGATCCCCTCTGCCGACGGCACCCCGCACCGCCCGGACGCGGTCCGGTTGAACGAGGCGCCGTCCGACAGCCCGCTGACGGTGTGTCGTATCTCGGACGCCGACCCGGAGACCCTCCGCCATCTGAGCACCCTCGGCATCGTCCTCGACACCGAACTCAGCGTGGACGACCACCGGGCGTTCGCGGGCGAACTGGAACTCCGGCTCACCGCCACCGGCACCCGCCTCACGCTCGGTCGCCTCGCCGCCGACGCCGTCTGGGTGACGGTCGTCGCCTGATCACCCGAAGAACGTCAGCACGATGAGCGCGACGTTCAGCGTGACGATGAGCGCGACCACGATCCAGGCGAACACGCGGGTGGCGAGCTGGTCGACGTGGACACCCATGATCCGCCGGTCGCCCGTGTAGCGCACGAGCGGGATGAGCGCGAAGGGGATGCCGAGGCTGAGGAACACCTGGCTGAGCACGAGCGCGGTGGTCGGGTCGATGCCCGCAGCCAGGATGACGAGTGCCGGGATCAGGGTGATCACGCGTCGGGCGAGCAACGGGATGCGCACCTTGAGGAGCCCTCCCATGATCGCCGCTCCCGCGTAGGCGCCCACCGAGGTCGAGGCGAGCCCCGAGGCCAGCAGGCCGATGGCGAAGATCACGCCGATGACCGGCCCGAGCGCAGCGGTGATCGCCGCGTGCGCCCCCTCGATCGAGTCCGTCCCCTCGACACCGCCGAGCGACGCGGCCGCGAGCAGCAGCATCGCGATGTTCACCGCTCCGGCGAGGACGAGTGCCGCCGCGACGTCCCAGCGGGTCGCCACGATGAGCCGACGGATGGCACCGTCGCTCGTCTGGACGCCGTGCCGGTCCCGACTGAGCGAGGAGTGGAGGTAGATCGCGTGCGGCATGACCGTCGCGCCGAGCATGCTCGCGGCGAGCAGGACCGTCGCCGTGCCCTCGAACCGCGGCACCAGGCCACCGGCCGCGGCACCCCAGTCGACGGGGCTGACGAACAGACCGGCGAGGAAGCCGACGGCGATGACGGCGAGGAGCGTCAGGATCGCGAACTCGAAATGCCGCTGGCCGTACCAGTTCTGCACGGCGAGGAGCACGATCGAGAAGACCCCGACGATGACGCCGCCGAGCACGAGCGGGATCCCGAACAGCAGGTACAGCGCCACGGCGCCGCCGATCACTTCGGCGAGGTCGGTCGCGGCGGCGACGAGCTCCGCCTGCACCCAGTAGAGCCGACGCGGCCCGGTGCGCAGTCGCGAGCCGAGCAGCTCGGGCAGGCTCTGCCCGGTGACGAGGCCGAGCTTGGCGGAGAGGTACTGGACGAGCACGGCCATCGCGTTCGCGGCGACGAGCACCCAGACGAGCAGGTAGCCGTACTGGGCTCCCGCCGTGAGGTTGGCCGCGACGTTCCCGGGATCGACGTAGGCGATCGCCGCCACGAAGGCGGGCCCGAGGAGGAACAGGAGTCGTGGTCCGCGGGGCGCGCGGGTCGTCGGAGCGGCGAGGTCACTGGTCACGTCGGCCATGTTAGCAAGACCAAGCTACATTTGTTAGACGAGTCTAACTCTTGGATTCACCGGCTGTCTGCTTGGATGAGCCTGAGAATCGACTGCGCATCGTCAGGCGCCGGAACGGCCCCCGGAAGCACATCTGGTTCGATAGTTACGCATACAACTTTTTCGAGAGGCCCCCGTGACCCCTGCAGCAGATCGCCCCAAGAACACCCCCGTCCCGCCCGCCGTCAAGCAGCAGAGCGTGAAGCAGGAGCGCGAAGCCCAGCGTCAGGCCAAGGTAGCCGCCTTCAAGCAGGCGCAGAAGCGGAAGAACCGCAACCGCCGCATCGGGATCTGGGCCGGTGTCGTGGGCGGTGTGGCCGTCATCGCGGTCCTCATCACGAGCGTCGTCCTCACCCTGCCGAAGAACGCCAGCTACCCCGGCGGTGGCACCGGCACCGGCCAGGACATCGCGGGCGTGGAGCTGTTCCAGAACACCTCGGAACACGTCGAGGGCACGGTCGACTACCCGCAGAATCCGCCGGCCGGTGGCCCGCACAACCAGTACTGGCTGAACTGCGGCATCTACACCGAGGAGCAGACCAACGAGAACGCGGTCCACTCCCTCGAGCACGGCGCGATCTGGGTCACCTACGACCCGTCCCTCAGCGACGCGGAGCTCACGAAGCTCAAGGAGCTGCTCCCCACCACGTACGTCGTCCTGTCGCCGAAGTCCGACCTCCCCTCGCCGATCGTGCTGAGCGGCTGGAACTCCCAGCTGCAGGTCAACAACGCGAGTGACGCGCGCATCGCCGACTTCTTCGAGGAGTTCTGGAAGAGCAACAACGTCCCGGAACCCGGCGCGGCCTGCACCGGCGCGATCGACGGTCCCGGCAAGGTCTGATCCGTTGACCCCGGCGAGCACACCCGACGCACCGGCGACCGGTGAACCGGCCGACGGCGGCGTGACCGACGAGGAACTCGCCGCCTGGGAGGCGCAAGGCTCCCCCGACGGTTCCAGCCGGACGCGCATCGTCATCGCCGCGATGGCCGTCATCGCGATCATGGTCGCCGCGGCGATCGGCTTCTCGGTCGGTCGACTGAGCACCCTCGCCGACCCGACACCCACCACGACGAGCGCCGAGGCGGGCTTCTCGCGCGACATGCAGGTGCACCACAACCAGGGCGTGGAGCTCGCCATGATCATCCGCGACCGGACGGACGCGGTCGACGTGCGCACTCTCGCTTACGACATCGCGACCACCCAGGCGCAGCAGTCGGGCCAGCTGTACGACTGGCTCGTCCAGTGGAACCTGCCGCAGGGTTCACGGCAGCCGGACATGACGTGGATGACGCTCCCCACGCTCACGGGCGCGAGCGGCCATGCGCACGGCGGTGACACGGCGACCCCGGGGTCCACCCACACCCCGGGCGACCCGATGCCGGGCCTCGCCACCCCCGCCCAGATCGACCAGCTGACGGCGGCGTCCGGACTCCAGGCGGAGCGGGTGTTCCTCACGCTGATGATCGCCCACCACCAGGGCGCGGTCGAGATGGCCGAGGCGCTGCAGCCGCGGACCACGAACGCGACCGCGCTGGCCTTCACGCGCGCGGTCATCGCGAGCCAGCAGGCGGAGATCGAGCTCATGACCCGCATGCTCGACGACCGGGGCGGGCCGGTCGACCTCGCCGGCTGACCCCTCCCGTCGACCGCCCGGGCGACGGGCGGGCTCCGACAAGGGGCTAGCCAGAACCCGGCCGACGGCGAAGAATGATCCCGACGCCCGAACGGGCCCGATGAACAGGAGCGACGAATGGCACTCGACGACATCACCAAGAAGGCTCAGGAATTCCTGAAGGACAACAAGGTCAAGGACGCGCTGAAGAGCGAACAGGCCGAGGACATCAGCGACAAGCTCCTCGGCAGCGTGGCCGACGCGGCCAAGAAGGTCACCGGCGGCAAGTTCGACGAGCAGATCGACGGCGCCCGCGACGCGGCGGACAAGGCCGTCGGCAACGAGTAGTCCCCGGCTCGACACGCGTGACGGCCGGGTCCCGACGGGCGCCCGGCCGTTCGTGTCTGCGCCGGTCAGCGCTCGATCGCCCTTCCGGGTCGATCAGTGCCCGTCGACGCCGGCGTCCACGGGATTGCTCCGGAACCGGTCGAGCGCGATGGCCACGAGTTCGGGAGCGGACAGGTGCGTGTCCTGCATCAGGTCCGAGAGGACTTCTGACGCGCGTCCGCTGAGCGTCAGTTGCACGGTCGCGGAGCGGTCTTCATCGACACCGCTCAGCGCGCGACGACGTTCGCCCAGGCTGAGGATGGCCGACCGCAGATAGGTGCGGCTCGCGACGGTGTCGATCTCCCATCGGCCGGCGCGACGGTTCGCGACGACATTGCCGCGACGGATGTTCGTCATGAGCGACGCTCGGCTCACATGGAGCTTCGCGGCGAGTTCCGCCGTCCGGACCGGACGGGGGAGGTCGTCGATGAAGTCCTCGACGAGCGCCTCCCGGAGGAGCTCCCAGGCGACGTCCGGAGGGAGCGGCGCATCGGGCATGCTGCCGCCGTCCTGCAGCGGACCCACCCACGCGGTCGTGGGGGCGTCGCGTTCGGTCATCGTCATCGCCCCTCCAAGGTTCCGGCGCTCGAACCTCAAGCATGCTCGGTGCCCGTGGAAAGCGCGTCCCCCAATGCGGGTTGCCCGCGTTCGCGGGGTGCCGGCCCGAAACGACGCACCCCGTCCACCAGGGCGGACGGGGTGCGGGCGACGCTCGGACGACTCAGCTGCGGTTCGCGACCGGTCGGGAACCCACCGGGCGGGTCCCCTCGAACAGGATCCGGTAGCTGAATCCGGCGATCAGCGCGCCGATGATCGGGAACACGATGAACACCCAGACCTGCGCGAGCCAGTCGGCCCCGCCGAAGATGGCGGTCGCGATGGAGCGCGCCGGGTTGAGCGAGCCGTTGTCGATCGGGATCGCGATCAACAGGAACAGCGTGAGCGTGCCGCCGATGGCGATCGGCGCGAAGCCCGCGGCGGCCCGCGTGTGCGTGACGCCGAGGATGACGTAGAGGAAGAGTGCGGTGATGACGACCTCGATCACGATCGCCGAGACGAGTCCGAATCCGCCGGGCGAGAGCTCACCGAACCCGTTCGAGACGAAGCCGCTCGCGACGGCCTTGTCGAGGAATCCTGCCGGTCCGCCGGCCGCGAGGCCGAACACCGCGAGTGCGCCGAGGAACGCTCCGACGAGCTGCGCGAGGATGAACGTCCACGTCGCACGCCAGGGGAACCGGCCGGCGGCGGCGAGCCCGAGCGTCACCGCCGGGTTGAAGTGCCCGCCGGAGATAGGGCCGAACGCGTAGGCGGCGATGGTCACCGAGAGGCCGAGGGCGATCGCCACCCCGAGGAAACCGACGCCCAGGGGGTTGGAGGTCTCCTCGCCGAAGAATGCGGAGAAGGTCGCCGTCCCGACGAGACCGAAGACCAGCAGGAAAGTGCCGGCCAGCTCTGCGAGGAGTTGCGACGCGGTGGTCGGTTCGACGGAGGGTGGGACTTCCGGGGAGGACATCTGGGCTCTTCTCGCTCGAGGTGACGACGTGGACGCGGAGCTCTGGCGAGCACCGCGCCATCAGCAGACTATTGCCCCGCGTCCCACCGGCGACAGCCCCGAGGGCAGCATGTCGCCGTCGCTCAGTGCACCTCCAGGTCGTGGAGCGGGACCTGGAGCCGGAAGACGTGCTCGATCGCGAGCTCCGCGCCGACGGCGTCGCCCGAGGCGATCGCGGAGCGGAGGTGCGGGTACCCGACGCGCAGATCCGACCAGTCCACCGTCTCGGCCGACCGCGTCGCCGCGACGCGGTAGATCAGGGCGCCGATCACGTCCTTCGTCGCCGTGACGAGGACCGGGTTCTCGCAGTGCTTCAGGAACCGGTCCACGAGCCCCCAGACGCAGCGGCCGTGCGCATCCGCGTCCTCCGCCGTCACCGTCGTCATCGTGTGCTCGACGAACGCCAGGAGCTCCGCCCGTTGCCCAGCGGTCAACGTCGGGACGGTGACCCGGACGACGCCGCTGACGAGCGCTCCGAGGGTCTGCAGGACGGCTGTCCGGTCCTCGGCCCGTGGCTGCGCGACCCGGGTGTGCCGCTGCGGTGCCGTCTCGACTAGTCCGACGCGCTCGAGTTCCCGGAGTGCTGCGGCGACTTCCTTACTCGGAGCGTCGAGCCACTCCCGGAGCTCCTCCTCGATGAGCAGCTCGCCCGAGGGGAGCGTCCCGTCGTAGATCGCGTTGCGGATCCGCTCGGTCACGGAATCGCCGACAGGCGACGGCCGCGACCCGGACGGTCCATCGGGGTTCGGCATCGGTTCCTCGCTCGGCTGGGGACGGCTGCTGGCTACCGGCCGATCGTACCGCGGACGATCCCCGCCTCGGCGAGCGCCGCCTGTGCCTGCCGGTGCTTGTTGTCGATCGAGGCACCGATCTCCTGAGCCAGGCGGGGCTTACTGCGAACGAGCTGGTCGATGGTGGACAGCGGCATCCGCAGGACCAGGGTCGTGCCGTCGGCGATCGCGGCGGCCATGGCGACCTCCCTCGTCAGCGCCGTCTGGCCGATGAAGTCGCCGACGCCGAGTCGTTGGAAGGTGATGAGCCCGTCCGTCGTCGGCACGGCGAGATGGACGCCACCCTCGACGAGGAACCGCATCGCGCCGGGGATCGTGCCCGCCTGCTGGATGGTCTCCCCCGGCCCGTACCGCTCGAGTGTGCACGTCCGGGCGAGCTCGTCGTAGTCCTCCTCCCGCGCGTGGAGGGTCGGCGCCAATTCGGCGATGGCACTCCGCAAGCGCTCCGGCGTCGCGACCGGGTCGGAGCCGTCGCCGTCGAGCGCGAGACCGCGGCGCCGCGAGGCGTACCAGAGCCAGGCGCGGAACAGGGCGACGGCGGCGGCGTCGGTGGAGGGCCCGGACACGGGCAGGGTGACGGCGAACCGCGCTGCGCCGAGGTAGGACGCGGACACCACGTCCCCCGGCTCGAGCATCGGCAGTCCCGATCCGACCTCGCGGAGCAGCCGGAGCACATCGTCCGGCGGGTCGTCGGTCGAGAAGGTCACCTCGACGCTCGCGGTGTACGCACCCACCGGTTGGCTGAGGTTCGTGAACGACGCCCCCGCGAGCGAGGAGTTCGGCACGATCTGGATGCCGTTGCCGGTGTCGAGGTGGACCGCACGCCAGTTCACCTCGACCACGCGACCGCGGACGCTTCCCGTGTCGAGCCAGTCGCCGAGACGGAACGGCTGCTCGAACAGCAGCAGCAGTCCCGAGATGACCCCGCCGACCGCGTTCTGCAGGGCGAGGCCGATCACGATCGACGTCACGCCGAGCGCGGTGACGAGGCCACCGATGTCGGCTCCCCACACCCACGAGAACAGGATCGCGAGGCTGATGAGGATGAGGGCCAGCCGGGCGAGGTCCACGAAGATCGACGGGATCCGGTCGCGCCACGACCCCTCCTCGGCGTTCGCGAACAGGGCGACGTTGAAGGCGGAGAGGATGAGCAGGATCACGAGGAACCCGAGGAGGGTGCCGACGATCCGCACCCAGGTGCTGTCGTCCGCCCGCGCCGTGGCGAACACGAGGAGCGCGAACACCGCGCCGACCGGCACCACGTAGTTGCGCAGCAGACGGATCGGTTTCGCCGCAGCGTGCTTCCGGCGGTTGAGCGCACCGAGCACCTCGGTCAGGACGATGAGCAGCACGGGGACGCCGACGGCCAGCGCCACAGCCCAGGGGAACCACGCCTCCTGCCACACCTGCGTCATGACTTCGGCCCCGAGACGACCTGCCAGACGGCCTGCGGACCGCCGCGCGTCTCCACGGTGCCGGCGGCCTCGAAGGCGACGGTGTCCTGCATGCGGTCGCGGACCCGCTGACTGACGAAGATGCCGGCCGTCCCGGAGACCGACTGCACCTGGTTGGCGAGACTGACCGCGTCACCCCACATGTCGTAGGCGAGGCTCGTCCGGCCGACGAGGCCGCTCGTCACGACACCGGCGTCCACGCCGACCCGCAGGGTGAGGTTCGCCTGGTGCTGCGCATTGAAGCGTTCGACGATCGTGCGCATCTCGAGCGCGAAGTCGAGGGTCCGACGCACGTTGTCGACACGTGGGACGATCAGCCCGCAGCTCGCGAGATACCCCTCCCGCAGTGTCCGCACCTGCTCGATCCCGAGCCGCTCGGCCGCCTCGTCGAAGCTGCGGACCAGCGCGTTGAGCATCGACAGCTCCCGCTCCGGATCGAGGCCGCGGGTCAGGTCGTCGAACCCGACGAGGTCGGCGAAGATGACGGACACGTCCTGGTGGACCTCGGAGATCGTCTCCTCACCGTCCTTGTAGCGCTTGGCGACCGACGCCGGCATGAGGGTGAGCAGCAGCTTCTCGTTCTCCGCTCGCTGCTCCTCGATGAGCTCCTGCTCGAGTCTCAGGCTGCGGCTCATGTCATTGAAGGCCGTGCCCAGGTCACCGAACTCGTCGCGTCGGGTGTTCGGCACCTCGACGCTGTAGTCGCCACCGGCCACCCGCCGCACCGCGCCGACGAGTGCCCGCACCGGCCGGGCGAACACCTGCGCCAGGAGCAGGGAGAGCAACGACACCACGACCACGATGGCGAGCACCGAGATGACGAGGTTGCGGGTGAAGTCGGTCACCGGCGCGAAGGCCTCGGCGGCGTCGACCCGGGCGACGAGCACCCACTGGAGCCCGTCGATGTCGACCGGGGTGTACGCCGTGAGGTTCTCCTCACCGAGGTAGCCGCGCCCGATGGTGGTGCCGGTCTCGCCCGCGAGCGCACGCTCGACCGAGACGGTGCGGGTCGGTTGGATCTGGATCGTCCCCGCGACGGCAACGGCACGCGCGGCGGTCTCCGGCGGTGTGCCGGCGGCGACCGCGGCCCGCTCGTACGCCTTCGGATCCTCGATCAGCAGACGGGAGGTCGAGCGCATGAGCTGATCGGGCCCGGCGAGGTACGTCTCGCCGGTCTCCCCCAGGCCGTCCTGCTCCCACTGGCCGGAGCCGGTCATGATGTCGTTGATCGCCTCGATCGGGACCTGCAGCGCCATCACCCCGTCGACCCGACCGTTCTCGCCGACCGGTGAGAAGATCCACTGCGTCGGGACGTTGAGCGACGGCTGGTAGCGCTCGAAGTCGGTGATGCCCACGTAGTCGATCGCATTCGACCGGAGCGCCGCGGTGAAGCCGTCCTCGAGCACCCCGCCCTTGTAGGGGCCGGTCAGGACGTTCGTACCGAGGTCCGGGCCCTTGTAGGCGCTGTAGACGACGTCGCCCTCGTCATCGATGAGCAGGGCGTCCTCGTACCCGAAACGGTCGATGATCTCGCGGAAGTAGTCGTGGTACTGCGCGTGCACGGACGACCAGGCGCTCCCGTCACCGGCGTCGTCGACGGTGATGGCGGTGTCGTAGTCGAGGTCGCCCGGCGTGTACACCGACTGCAGGTAGGTCTCGGCCGGGTTCGTCGGGATGAACGCAGCCGGGTCCGCCTCGTCTCCGGTGCGTTCGGCGAGCTCCGGAGCGAACGTGTCCTCGTAGAACGACGTCACCGTCGACGCGCGCGCCGGGTCCACCGGCTGCTCCTCCAACTCGTGGAAGGCGTCGTGGAAGCCGTTCATCGCGTCGACCACGGTGGTGCCGCGGGTGTAGACGACGAGCGAGTCGCGCGTCTGGTCATAGTAGTTCGTGATCTCACGGGCGCGGGACTCCCGGACCTCGGTCAGCCGCTCGAACGACGCCTGGCGCAACGAGTCACTGCCGGACAGGTACCCGACGATCCCGGTCACGATCGACGCTCCCACGCTGACGAGCAGCAGCATGACGAGCAGCTTCGACTGGATGCTGAAGCCGGGGCGACCGAACCGTCCGCGACCGAACCCGCGGGACCTGGCGGCCGAAGAGGGTGCCGGCGGAATCAGTGGGACTGTCGGGCCCGTCGGCGCGGCGCCGTCTGGCGAGGATCCGGATGGTGCGTCCACAGCTGCGGTCATCGACGAGTCCCCTACTCGATCCGGCGGTGCGCGGTCACCCCCTCCTTCGGGGGTCACGATGGCGCTCACTCTAGCCACCCGTGCCGCGCGCCCACAATGGCTGGGCCGCGATTCTTCGCCGGCCGGACTGCGCCGTCAGGCCTACACACGTCAGCGCGTCGTCGACGTGCCCGACCCGACGCGACGTCCTGCTCAGACGGTGACGGCCTGCTGGGCGTAGAGGGTCGCGTACACGCCGCCGGCGGCGAGCAGTTCCTGGTGGGTGCCGCGCTCCACGATGCGCCCGCGATCGAGCACGAAGATGACGTCGGCGTGCACGATGGTCGACAGGCGGTGCGCGATCGACACCGTGGTGCGTCCGCGGGTCGCGTCATCGAGGGCGACCTGGACGACCCGTTCGGAGATCGTGTCGAGAGCGCTCGTCGCCTCGTCGAGGATGAGCACCTCCGGATCCTTCAAGAGCACGCGCGCGATGGCGATGCGCTGCTTCTCGCCGCCGGACAAGCGGTAGCCGCGCTCCCCGACGAGCGTGTCGTAGCCGTCCTCGAAGCGAGCGATCGTCTCGTGGATGTTCGCCGCGCGGCAGGCGGTCTCGAGCTCCTCGAGGGTCGCGTCGGGCTTCGCGTAGCGGAGGTTCTCGGCGATCGTCGCGTGGAAGAGGTAGGTCTCCTGACTGACGATGCCGATGCGGGAGACGAGGGACTCCTGCGTGACGTCGCGGACGTCTGCGCCCGCCACCATGACCCGTCCGCCCGAGACCTCCTGGAAGCGCGGGATGAGGTAGGAGATGGTCGTCTTGCCTGCTCCCGACGGTCCGACGAACGCGGCGAACTGTCCGGGTTCGATCGTGAAGGAGACGCCGTCGAGGGTGGGTGTCGAGTCGTCCTGGGCGTCGGCGTAGCGGAAGGTGACGTCGTCGAAGCGGATCTGCGGTGCGACGCTCGGGAGCGGTGCGGCGCCGGGGCGGTCGGCGATCGCGGGCTTGAGGTCGAGGTACTCGAAGATCCGCGCGAAGAGGGCGCCGGAGGTCTGCAGGTCGAGGGCGACGCGCATGACGCCCATGAGCGGGAACAGCAGGCGGGCCTGGATGGTGGTGAAGGCCACGATCGAGCCGGCGGTGACGTCCACCGCCCCACCGGTGATGAGCCAGCCGGCCACCAGGTAGACGATCGCGGGGATGGACGACAGGAAGATGTTCACCATCGCGAAGAACCACTGGCCGCTCATCGCCTGGCTGACCTGGAGGCGGATCTGGGTGCGGTTCTCGGCGCTGTAGCGCTCGACCTCGGTGTCCTGGCGGTTGAAGCTCTTCGCGAGGAGCACGCCGGAGACGCTCAGGGCCTCCTGGGTGATCGCGGTCATCTCCGACAGCGACTCCTGCGTCTTCGTCGCGATCCGTGCCCGGACCTGACCCACGCGGCGCTGCGCGATCACGAGGATCGGCATGAGGATGAGGGCGACGATCGTCAGTTGCCAGTTGAGGATGAGCATCGCGACGAGCGCAGAGATGACCGTCACGGTGTTGCCGAGCACACTCGACACGGTGTTGGTGAGGACGTTCGCGACGCCGCCGACGTCGTTCTGGAGGCGCGACTGGATGATGCCCGTCTTCGTGCGGGTGAAGAAGCTCAGTTCCATCGCCTGCAGTTGCGAGAACAGCTTGATGCGCAGGGCACCCATGACACTGTTGCCGACGGTCGCCGTGAGGTAGGTCTGCCAGACGCCGAGCAGGGCGGCGATGATGAACAGCGCCACCATCACGCCGACGATCTCCGCGAGGGCGACGAGGTTCGGGGTGCCGCCGTCGGTCGGGAACAGGCCGACGTCGAACGCCTGCTCGACCAGCAGCGGAGGGAGCACCGCGAGGGCGGCACCGATGACGACGAGCACCATCGTGAGGATGATCTTGGCGCGGAAGGGTACGAACAGCGCGACGATGCGCTTGCCGAGGTTCGGGATCCTCGGTGCCTCGGCGTTGAGCGCCTTCTGCGCCGCCATGTCGCCACCGCTGACACGGCTGCCCGCGCGAGGCCCGCCGCCGCCGGGTGCACCGCCGCGTGGCCCGCCCCGTCCGCCGTGCATGCTCATCCCGCCACCCTATCCCCGCCCACCGTCCCTCCCGCCCCTCTCCCCGTCCCGCGGTTCACAACTCAGGAGTGGCTCGGCGTTTCGCCTCCGTTTGTGTACCTGCTGGCCGACACGCCGTCCCCGATCCTGAGTTGTGAACCGACGCGAGCGTGCTCCACAACCGGTCGAACCGGTCATCGGTGCACATCGGCGCAGGCGTGCGTCATCGCAGCGGATGCGACACGAGGACGCTGGAGCGATGATCGGACTCGCGACCGCCGTAGAGCACCTGGGACAGGTGGCGACTCGGCGTGAACTGATCGACCACGGTTTTACGGGGCGACAACTGACCTTCGCGGTGGCGACAGGACTCCTCGTCCGACCACGCCGTGGCTGGTACGCGGCACCCGCCGCAGATCCAGCCTTGATCCGGGCCGTACGGGTGGGCGGGCGACTGGGCTGTGTTTCAGCCGCGGAGCGTTACGGCTGGGCCGTTGCTCGGAGGGGTGAGTTGCATGTGAGCCTCACCGAGAACGCCTCACGACTCCGCCATCCCGATGACCGGACGACCTACCCCAGTGGCGAGGAGTTCCGCGACCTGCAAGGTCTCGTTCTGCACTGGCACTCGCCCCTCTCCAGAGATGACCGACCGAAGCTCCTGACCTCGCCGTACGAGACCACCCTGCAGATCGCAGCCTGCCAGCATCCCGACCTCGCCGTCGCCGCATTCGACTCCTTCATCAACGTCGATCCACGCGGCGCAGCTCATCTCGAGGACTGGCTGCGGGAACTCCCCCGCCGGTTCTTCGACGCCCTCCCCCGGCGAGAGAGCGGCTGCCACAGCTTCCTCGAGACCATCGGCCGGATCCGCCTCGAGCGTGCGGGCATCCGCGGAGTCCACCAGGTACTTATCGATGGGGTAGGACGGGTCGACCTCGTCCTGGCGGGACGGATCGTGATCGAGTGGGACGGACGTGAGTTCCACGACACGCCAGATGCTCACGAGCACGACCGCTGGCGGGACGCGATGCTGGTGATCCGCGGGTACCGCGTCCTCCGATTCACCTACCGGATGGTCATGGACGACTGGTACGCCGTCGAAGGAGCCATTCGTTCGGCTCTCGCCGAATCGTGACCTCTACTGGTCGTTCGATGTGCCGTTGCTCTCGGTGCACAACTCAGGATGTCCGCGGAGTGTTGCGTCCACAACCCGGTCAATCGGGCGGGGCACGCCGAGGCTCTCCTGAATTGTGAACACTGCCGTCGAACTCCCACACCTGTCTCCTTGTTCACAATTCAGGACGGATTCGGCGAGCCTGACTGAGTCTCCCGGCGGCAGGTCCGACACGCCGAGGCTCACCTGAATTGTGAACCAGACCCGACGACCGGCAGACGCACGGACGCCCCGGGAGCGTGAGCTCCCGGGGCGTTCGCGCACCGACGACGCTGTCGATCGGAGGATCGAACCGCGGCGTCGGGTCAGCCCTTCGTCGAACCGGCCAGGAGCCCGCGGACGAAGTACCGCTGCAGCGCGAAGAACACGATGAGCGGGACGAGGATCGAGATGAACGCGCCGGCGGTGAGCAGGTGCCACTCATTGCCACGCGTTCCGGTGATCTCCGCCAGCAGCTTCGTGATCGGTGCGACCTCGCCGTCCGCGAAGATGAGCGCGACCAGGAGGTCGTTCCACACCCACAGGAACTGGAAGATCGCGAACGACGCGATGGCGGGCATGGTCAGCGGCAGCACGATCCGGAAGAAGATCTGACCGTGACCCGCGCCGTCCACGCGTGCCGCTTCGATGACCTCACCGGGGATCTCCGCGACGAAGTTGTGCAGCAGGAAGATCGCCAGCGGCAGCGCGAACATGGTGTGGGCGATCCACACCTGGGCGAAGGTGCCGCTCGCGTCCAGTCCCTCGCCGACCTGTAGACCGAAGATGTTCAGGCCACGGGAGAAGGTCGACAGCAGCGGGACGAGCGCCATCTGGATCGGCACCACCTGCAGCGCGAACACGAGGATGAACAGGAAGTTCTTGCCGCGGAAGTCGATCCACGCGAACGCGTACGCCGCGAGGCTCGCCACCACCAGCGGGATCAGGGTCGCCGGGACCGCGATGGCGATCGAGTTGACCCACGAGCCCGCGAGGTTCAGCGTCGAGTTGCCGGCCTGCAGCACCTGCACGTAGTTGTCGATGGTGACCTGGAAGTCGGAGAAGATCGTCCACCAACCGGTGGTCTTCACCTGCTGCTCAGGCCGGAACGAGGAGACGAAGAGACCGAAGGTCGGGATCGTCCACAGCACAGCGATGACGACGGCCGCGATGGTCGCGCCACGGCTCGTGAGCCGCTTCTTCGTCCGTCGGCTCGCAGCCTCGATGCCGCGTTCACCCTTCGCGAGCTGGTCCTTCGTGGACTCGTCGATCGGTAGTTCGATCGGCTGCACAGCACTCATCGGATCTCCCTCTGCTTCTTGATCTGCCGTGCGTTGTAGATGACGATCGGCAGCACGAGGATGAACAGGATCACGGCGAACGCCGCACTCCGGCCGTTCTCGAAGTTCTTGAACTGGGTGTACATCTCATTCGCGATGACCGAGGTGCCGTTGTTGCCGGCGGTCATGGTGCGGACGATGTCGAAGACCTTCAGCGACGCGATCGAGATCGTCGTGACGACGACGACCAGCGAGGAGCGGATGCCGGGGACGATGACGTTGGTGAAGCGCTGCCAGCCGTTCGTGCCGTCGAGCTCGGCGGCCTCGATCTGCTCGGTGGGGACACCCTTGATCGCGGCGGACAGGACGACCATCGCGAACCCGGTCTGCACCCAGATGAGCACGACGATGAGGAACAGCGTGTTCCACGGCTCGTTCTGCAACCACTGCACCGGGGTGCCGCCGAACCACACGACGATCTGGTTGAGCAGACCGATCTGGGTCGCGCCGGCCTCACGGTAGGCGTAGATGAAGCGCCAGATGATGGATGCGCCGACGAAGGAGATCGCCATCGGCATGAAGACGAGGATCTTGAAGTACTTCTCGCCGCGGGACTTGTCGATGAACACCGCATAGGCGAGGCCGAAGGCCGTCGACAGCGCCGGGACGAGGAGCACCCAGATGATCGTGTTGATCACGGTGCGGATCGCGCTCGGCTGCGTGAACAACCAGATGAAGTTGTTCAGCCCGACGAAGTTCTTGCCGGACGCCGACATGAATGCGGCGATCGTCGTGTTGATCGACGGCAGGATCAGGCCGATCAGCAGCAGCAGGAACGCCGGTGCGAGGAAGCCGACGAGCTGGACGAGGTACCCGACGCCCTTCTTGGAGCGGTAGTCGAGGAGGAAGAGCACGCCACCCAGAACGGCTGCGACAGCCGCGGCCCACAGGAACGAGCCGAAGAAGAGGACGACGATGACGGGCACCAGGACGCAGAACGCCAGACGGATGACCGTGTAGAGGGTGCCCTTGCGTGGCGCGATGTCCACGAAGAAGAGGAGGAGGGCCACCACCGCGCCGAAGGCGATGACGACGATCGGGATCTGGGCGAGCGGTGGCAGTCCGCCCAACCAGTTGAGGAAACCTGACATAGCTGGCCTTTCGAGTACGGCGTTGGACCCTGAGTGAACCCTAGGGGGTTCCACTGCCGAGGCGGAAGCGCCGGAGGGTGATCACCCTCCGGCGCTTCCGCTCATGAGCAGCAGTTCCGGATATCGATTACTCGCTGGAGGGCCAGCCGGCTTCGATGTCCTTGAGGACCTGGTCGGTCTCGTCGCCGTTGATCCAGTTCACGAGGCCCTTCCAGAAGGTTCCGGCGCCGACGGCACCGGGCATCAGGTCGGAGGCGTCGAAGCGGAACGTGGTCTTCTCGTCCTGCAGGATCTCGATCGCCTGGCTGAGGATCGGGGTCGAGGCGTTCGCCGGGTCGAGGCCGTTGTTGGCCGAGATGACGCCGCCGAGCTTGACTCGCTTGTTCGCCCACTCAGGGCTCGAGAGGTACTCCTGGACCTTGACGGTGCTCTCGTCGTCGCTGAACGCGCCGACGATCTCGCCACCACCGGTGACAGCGGTCTCGCCCTCCTTGATGCCGGGGGTCACGAAGGCCCACACGTCACCGTCGGGGGCGACGGTCGCGCCGGCGTCCTCGAGGAAGCCGGAGAAGAACGATGCCTGGTGGTGCAGTGCGCAGGCGCCGGAGGCGAGCGCCGGAGCGACGTCACCGAACTCGGTCGAGTTGATCGACGACACGTCGCCGAAGCTCGCGTTCACGTACTCCGGGTTCTTGAGGATCTCGCCGACCGAGTCGAACGCTTCCTTGATCTTCGGGTCAGTGAACTTGACCTTGTTGGCCACCCAGTCGTCGTAGACGTCCGGGCCCTGCTGGCGCAGGACGAGGTCTTCGATCCAGTCGGTGCCGGGCCAGCCCGAGGCGTCGCCGGAGCCGAAGCCGGCGCACCAGGGTGCGGAACCCGTCTTCTCCTGGATCGTCTTGGTCAGCGTGAGCAGCTCGTCCCAGGTCTTCGGGACCTCGACGCCCCATTCCTTGAACTTGGCCGGCTGGTACCAGACGAGGCCCTTGACGCTCGCCATGAGCGGCGCGCCGTAGACGGTGTCGTTGACGGTGCCGTAGGCGGCCCAGTCCTTCGACCAGTACTTCTCGATGTTCGCCTTGACGCTGTCGGGCGCGGGCTTCAGGTAGTCGCGCTTGGCGAGGTCGGCCAGGAGGCCGGGCTGCGGGAAGATCGCGAGGTCGGGCGGGTTACCGCCCTGGGCGCGGATACCGATCTGCGACTCGAACTCCTTGGAGGACTCGTACTTGATCGTGATGCCGCTGTCCTTCTCGAAGTCGGCCCAGCTCTCCTCGAGCAGCTTCGCCTCGGTGTCGGCGATCGTCCCGTAGATGGTGACGGTCTTGTCGTCGTCGCCACCGCCGCTGCTGCCCGATCCGCCTGAACAAGCGGTGAGCGCGACGCCCGCGACGGCCAGGACGGCCAGCGGCAGGGCCGTCCGGCGGGTCCGAATGAAACTCATCTGTGTCCTCCTCATTGAGTGCTGCAGGTTCGAACGTCTCCAGGGTCGAGCCGTTCCGATGATGCACTGGTGCGGAATCGGCCCGGATGCGGAACCGTTTCCATGCGTCAAAGTACTTCACCCGGCGACAGGATGCAAGCACGAGAACATAACGAAATAGACAGTGAGAGCGCTCCCACCGAAATCACGCGGTCGGCCGGACCGTTCGTGTTCCAGATGTTATGGATCAGTTCCAGTCTGCAGTTCCAGGTCTGTTCCAGATTCGCTATGGTGGTGCTACCCAACGGAGGGAGTCGGCATGAGTGGTGCCATCAGTGATGTCGCGGCCCTCGCCGGCGTTTCAAAAGCGACGGCCTCGCGAGCGCTCACCGGGCGTGGATACGTGTCGGCCGAGACCCGGGAACGGGTCGTGCAGGCCGCGGCCACGATCGGGTACGTCGCCTCGCCCATCGCCGCGAGCCTGTCCACCGGACGCACGCTGGCCATCGGCGTCCTCACCTCGTTCCTCAACCGCTGGTACTTCGGGGAGGTCCTTGAAGGCGCCGAGGGGGCCCTCCGTGCGCGGGGCTACGATCTGACGCTCCACCACCTGCCGCCCGACTCCCCGGAACGCGACCGCATCTTCGACGCCTACCTCACGAACAAGCGCTTCGACGGCATGATCTCGATCGGGATCGAGGCCTCGCAGGACGAGATCGCGCGCCTGCTCGCCAACCCCCGTCCACTCGTGTCGATCGGCGGCAACATCCGCGGGGCCCACTCCATCAACATCGACGACCAGGCGCTCGGCCGCGAGGCGACGGAGCACCTCATGACACTCGGGCACACGCGCATCGCCCACATCACCGGTCACGACGCCGAACTGCAGACGGACACCGTGCACGGCAGGCGCCTGGCCGGCTACCTGGCGGCGATGGAGGAGGCAGGGCTCACCTCGGCCGTGCACGTCCTGCCCGCCGTCCATTCGCTGCCGGGCGGATACGAAGCCGCGGCGCAGTTGCTCCGGGATGCGAGGATCCGCCCGACGGCGGTGTTCGCCTCGACGGACGAGGTGGCGATCGGCATCATCATCGCCGCACGACGCCTCGGGATCACCGTTCCGGCGGAGCTGTCGGTCATCGGGATCGACGGGCACTCCTACGCGGAGATGTTCGCGCTCACCACCTTCGAGCAGGAGCCCCGAGCGCAGGGGCGGCATGCCGTCGAGATCCTCCTCCAGGACCTGGAGGACGAGCAACGCGCGCAGGCCCCGGACTCCGAGGAGCCGGGCAGCGCCGTCTCCGAGGTGCGCTGGCCGACGCGTCTGGTGATCCGACAGACCACGACGCGCCCCGAGTCCGCCGAGTAGACACCCCGGCTGCGCTCCCAGCGCGGTGCGCTGACGCGAGCGCGCCCCACTGACGTGAGCGCGGGCCCCCGGAGGGGAGCGCTCGCGTCAGTGGGGCGCGGTGACGGGTCGGATCAGCTCGCGTCGGCTGCGGTGATCGCGATGGCCTCGTCGAGCTCGCTCTCCACCGGGCCGTCGACGCGGGCGAGGTGTTTGCGACCGAGGACGACGATGAGGACCGCGACGATGAGCGAGCCTGCGGCCACGTAGTAGGGCGCGGCGGGCGAGAGGAGCTTCGCGATCTCCGCGGCGGCCGGCGGCGCGATGGCCCCACCGAGGAACCGTACGGACGAGTAGGCCGAGGATGCGACGTTGCTCGGCAGGTCCGTCGCCTCCATGACCGACTCGGTCAGCACCGTGTTCATGACGCCGAGCAGGAGCCCGCCGACGACGATGCAGACGATGAGGCCGGTGGTGGACTGCACGAGGAGTCCGGCCGCGACGAGGTCCAGCGCCAGCAACGGCAGGACCAGCTTGATCACGGAGGTGCGGCGCATCCGAGCCGTGAGCAGCGGTGCGACGAACACGCTCGTGATCGCCAGCGCGACACCCCACCCGAAGAAGGTGAACCCGAGACCCATCGCATCGAGGCCGAGCGGGAACGGCGAGTAGGCGAGCAGGGTGAAGAAGCCGATGTTGTAGAACAGGGCTGCTGCCGCGAGGATGCCCAGCGACGGGATCGCCAGCGCTTTGAACGGCGCGGACAGCTTGAGCGGCGCGGGCTTCGGTCCCTCGGTCTTCAGCAGGGTCACGATCGCGATGAACCCGACGGCCATGAGCGTCGCGGTGCCGAAGAACGGCCACTTCCAGCCGATACCGCCGAGGAGACCACCGAGGAGTGGACCGATCGCGATGCCGAGCCCGAGTGCGGCCTCGTACAGGATGATCGCGTTGGCGCGGCCGCCCGCTGCGGCTCCGACGATGGTGGCGAGTGCCGTCGAGATGAAGAGCGCGTTGCCGAGGCCCCAGCCGGCCCGGAAGCCGATGACGGCACCGACGGAGTCGGACAGGCCCGCGAGGAGCGCGAACAGGACGACGAGCGCGAGTCCGATGAGGAGCGTGCGCTTGGCACCGATCCGGCTCGACAGCCAGCTCGTGAACAGCATGGCCACGCCGGTGACGAGCAGGTAGCTCGTGAAGAGCATCTCGGCCTGCGTCGGCGTCGCCTGGAGGTCTTCGGCGATCGCGGGGAGGATCGGGTCGACGAGGCCGATGCCCATGAAGGCGATGACACTCGCGAAGGCGACCGCCCAGACGGCCTTCGGCTGATGCAGGATGCCGCCGAGGCCGGCACTGTGGCTGGTGCCGTGGCCGTGGCTCGACGCTGCGGACGTGGGCACGGAGGACGTGCGTGCGCTGGTGTCGGCGCTCATGCCGTCAGCTCCGAGGCGACCTCGACGGCAACGCGGGCCTGGATGATCTCGACGGTCCTGGCGATCGCAGCGAGGTCGTCGTCCTCGAGGTCGGTGAAGGCCGGCTCCAGGGCGTCGGTGAGCTCGTCGCGCCAGGCGAGGAGAGCGGCCGTCCCCTTGGGGGCGATGGCGATGAGCCACGCGCGGTGGTCGTCGACGTCGGCGATCCGCTTGATCCAGTCGCGCTCGTCGAGGCTCTGTACGAGCTTCGTCATCGTGGGTTGGGACACCCGGCTCTGGCGGGCCAGTTCGCCGACCCGGACGGGGCCGACCGTGGTGAGCACGGAGAGTGTGCGCCAGACGGCGGGCGATTCGGAGGATCCGGTGGCCTGGGCGGCAAGGCGGGTGAGCCGGTGCGATGCCGTGATGAGGTCGCCGAGGATGGTGTGCAGGGGTGAATGCGTACGGTTCTCGGTCATGATCCATCCAGTATACATAGCCAGGCTATGCATTCGCACACGCAGTCCGGTGATCACCATTCAGGAGGCTCCCGGCGCGTCGGCACCGAGAGCCTCCCGCAGGGCGGGACTCGCCCAGGCGGACCTGAAGTGTGAACCGGTCAGCGCATCCAGGTGGTGAAGGACTGGCTGACCCGCGGATCGGGCGGGTGGGCGTCGGTCGCCCGTTCCGACTCGGTGAAGGCGGATGCGAGCTGGGCTCGGATCCAGGTGATGGTTGCACGCCAGCGTGCGTGGGTGTTCATGGTGGTGGGTTCTCCCGATTCGGGCACCGCACCGACGGCCCACGCTCACACGGAGCGGGACGACGACGCGGATACCTGCGTGAACCGTCGACGAACGTCGTCGACGGGTGCAGAGCATCCGCGTCCGTGTGGAGTGACGCGACGAATCGCAGGCCCCCCGGTTAACTGACGGAGGGCACCGCTCCCGAACGGATCGGGGGCGATGCCCTCCGATCACGGATGTCTCTGCCGAGTGCGTGCAGCACTCGTCTCAAGAAGATCCGCGATCGTCAGCGGCGACCGACCGGAGTCGGTCGCCAGCCCAGTGGTTGTCCCCCGCAGGGGACCGACTACTTGAGCGTGACGGTGGCGCCGGCAGCCTCGAGGGCTTCCTTCGCCTTGTCAGCGGCTTCCTTGTTGGCGCCTTCGAGGACGGCAGCCGGAGCGCCGTCGACGAGAGCCTTGGCCTCGCCGAGGCCGAGCGAGGTGAGCTCGCGGACCGTCTTGATGACCTGGATCTTCTTGTCGCCAGCAGCCTCGAGGATGACGTCGAAGTCGGTCTTCTCTTCGACCTCTTCGACAGCAGCGCCAGCAGCAGCCGGGCCGGCGACGGCGACGGGAGCAGCAGCGGTGACCTCGAAGGTCTCCTCGAACAGCTTGACGAACTCGCTGAGCTCGATGAGCGTGAGCTCCTTGAACGCGTTGATCAGTTCTTCGTTTGACAGCTTTGCCATGATTGTTCTCCTTGTTTCATGCCCTGCAACCGCATCACGCGGCGGACAGGTACGGGGTTGATTGTTCGCGGAACCGAATTACTCGGCCGCGGACTCCTGCTTCTCGCGCAGCGCCTCGACCGTGCGAACGGCCTTCGAGAGCGGTGCGTTGAAGAGGTAGGCAGCTCCGAACAGCGAGGCCTTGACGGCGCCGGCAAGCTTTGCCAGCAGCACTTCACGGGACTCGAGGTCGGCGAGCTTGCCGACTTCTTCAGCGGTCAGCGGGTTACCGTCGAAGTAACCGCCCTTGACCACGAGGAGAGGGTTTGCCTTGGCGAAGTCACGAAGAGCCTTCGCGACGGTGACCGGGTCACCGTGCACGAATGCGATCGCGGACGGACCGGCGAGCTCGTCGTCGAACGACGAGATGCCGGCGTTGTTCGCCGCGATCTTGGTCAGCGTGTTCTTCACCACGGCGTAGGTTGCGTCCGCACTGATGCTCTTGCGCAGGTTCTTGAGCTGAGCAACAGTGAGGCCGCGGTACTCGGTCAGCAGAACGGCGGTCGAGCTCTGGAACTTCTCCGTGAGTTCGGCAACCGAGGCTTCCTTGTTCGCCATGGCCACTCCTTTTCGAATCTTGAATGCATGCAGCGGAGGCCGCACACACCAACCGCCGGGCCGGTGAAGGGTTCGGGCATGAAAAAAGCTCCGGCGCAAGCGCACGGAGCTGGGGAAAGGCAAGCCTCGATCAGATCTTCATACACCTGCGCTGGACGTCTCGTCATGAGAACCTTCGACTGTCTCGTTTGCACGCGACAGTGACCGGCGGTCTTTGGTTTCGACAACCATAACACACCCCCGGCCCCGTCCCGACAGGCGTGCACCGGGCATCCACCACCCGTCCGGATGTCCGAGGCGCCCGGCACCATGGAGCCATGATCCAGACGCTCGCCATCTCCGGCTACCGGTCCATCCGAGACACCGTGCTGCCGCTGCACGGCCTCGACGTCGTGACCGGCGCGAACGGCACCGGCAAGTCCAACCTCTACCGGGCACTCCGACTCCTCGCGAGTGCGGGCGACGGCGATGTCGTCGGATCCCTCGCCCGCGACGGCGGGCTCTCCTCGACGCTCTGGGCCGGCCCCGAGCACGTGAGTCGGGCCATGGTCGACGGCTCCGTCCCGGTCCAGGGCACGCGCCGCTCGGGTCCGATCAGCCTGCGACTCGGATTCGCGACGGACACGCTGGGGTATCTCGTCGACCTCGGGATCCCGCAACCGTCCACGACGCTGTTCGGCCGCGACCCCGAGATCAAGCGGGAGCAGATCTTCGCCGGCGCACTGGCCAAACCGAGCAGCCTGCTCGTCGACCGACATGGTCCGGCGGTCCGGGTCCGCGACGGGTCGTGGCGTCCGATCGGTCGAACGCTCGGCACCTCGGAGAGCATCCTCACCGAGTTCTCGGACGCCGACGCGACGCCCGAGGTCCTCCGCGTGCGCGGCCAGGTGCGCGGCTGGCGGTTCTACGACCAGTTCCGGACCGACCGCGAGGCCCCGGCGCGTGCGCCGCAGGTCGGGACGAGGACGCCTGTGCTCGGGCACGACGGCGCGGACCTCGCCGCCGCGGTGCAGACGATCATCGAGTCCGGCGGCCGGAATCGCCTCGACGCCGCCGTCGACGATGCGTTCCCCGGCAGCGTGCTGCGCGTGCGCGCCGACGACGGGGTGTTCCGGCTGGAGCTCGAACAGCCGGGGATGCTCCGTCCACTCTCGGCCGGCGAGCTGTCCGACGGCACGCTCCGTTACCTCCTGCTCGTCGCGGCGCTCCTCACGCCACGCCCGCCCGAGCTCATGGTGCTGAACGAGCCCGAGACGAGCCTCCACGGGGACCTCCTCCCCCAGCTCGCTCGGCTCATCACCGCGGCGAGCGCCGACACACAGCTCGTGGTCGTCTCCCACGCCCGTCCGCTCATCGAGGCCATGCTCGAGGCCGGCGAGGTGCATGAGCACCGGCTGGTGAAGCGACTCGGCGAGACGACCATCGAGGATCAGGGTCTGCTGTCGACGCCGCCGTGGGCCTGGCCGTCGCGGTGAGCGTCCGGCTCCGGTGACCGCCGTCTAGGCGCGGTCGGCCTGCTTGCCCAGGTAGCGGTCCGAGCCGTAGCTGAGGATGAAGAACCCGATCAGCTGGAACAGGACGAGTCCGAAGATCCGGAACACCGTGCTCTTGTCGAACTGCTTGCCGATGTGCCAACCGACGATCCATCCGAACACGATGTTCACGAGCGGGATGAAGTAGAGGATGGTCGCCGCGCCGGAGAAGCCGGCGAGCTTGACGACGACGTACCAGTTGTAGATCGGGATGATCGCGGTCCAGCCGGAGCGGCCCGACTTCTCGAACATCCCCCAGACGGAGGCGACGAACAGGGCGTAGCCGATGATGCCGCCGAAGACGTTGGCGGGGGCGTTCATGAACTCGATGGCGGCACGACCGTTGTCGTCCGCGGCGAGCAGGATGGTGTCGAACACGGTGGTGGCGCTCCTTATGGTCATCGCGGTCGACCGACCGCCTCATCCGACGAATGTAGCGTGCGGGTCACACCGCGGACCAGCGGGTGTCCCGCAGACGCTCAGACGGCCCGGGCGGTGCGGGCGGCGTGCACGAACGACCGGATGAGCTCCGGCGACTTCACCCCGCGCGAGGACTCGACCCCGCTGGACACGTCGACCCCCCAGGGCCGGAGTTCCGCGATGAGGCCCTGGACGTTCTCCGGTGTGAGCCCACCCGCGAGGATCCAGGTGCGGGTGGGTGGGTTCGCCACGAGGGCGATCGTGTCGAAGGTCTTCCCGGCTCCCGGGTCAGGTGCATCGAGGAGCAGCAGCTCCTCGGCGTAGGCGGCGCGCTCGGCGGCGTTCTCGGAGGCGTAGTGCACCGCCGAGGTCGCCCGGAGCGTCCGCCATCCCATCGCCTGCAGCTCCTGGAACGCCTCGGGTGGTTCGTCACCGTGGAGCTGGACGGCCTGCACCCCGGCAGCACCGGCGATCCGCGAGACCTCCTCGACCGACTGGCGCCGGAAGACGCCGACCGTGAGCACCGACTCGGGGACGTCGGCGAGCAGCGAGGCGACGCGTTCGGGCTCGACGGTCCGGGGCGACCCCGGCGCGAAGACGAATCCGATCGCGTCGACTCCGGCGTCCACCGCCGCAGCGACGTCGGACGCCTCGGACAGACCGCACACCTTCACCCACATGGGGACCACGCTACCCGGCCGCACGGATCACTCCGCCGTCGGGACGAGGACGTCCGGGGTGGCGACGGCCGGTAGCTCCACGCGGAACACCGTCCGTCCTGGTGTGCTCTCGCACCTGACCGTGCCGTGGTGCGCGGCCACGACGGCGTGCACGATCGCGAGCCCGAGGCCGGTGCTCCCGGTGGCCCGGGAGCGGGAGTCGTCACCGCGGACGAAGCGCTCGAAGAGGTTGGGCTGCAGCGCAGGGTCGATGCCGGGGCCGTCGTCCGACACGGTCAGCACGGCGATCTCGCCCGCAGGACCGCTCTCGACCGCCAGCCCCGTCCGCACGGTCGTCCCGGCGGGCGTGTGGGTCCGCGCGTTGGCGAGTAGGTTGACGATCACCTGTTGCAGTCGGGACGCATCACCCGTGACGAGGACGGGCTCCTCGGGGAAGTCCAGTTCGAACACGTGGTCCGGCCCGGCGACATGGGCGTCGCCGACGGTGTGGATGACGAGTTCGGTGAGGTCGACGGGGCGCTTCGCGAGTTCGCGTCCCTCGTCCAACCGCGCCAGCAGCAGCAGGTCCTCGACGATCGTGGTCATGCGACCGGCCTCGGAGCGGATCCGGCCGAGGGAGTGCGTGACGTCCTCCGGCAGCGCGTCCGACTTCCGGGCGGCGAGTTCCGAGTATCCGGCGATGGACGCCAGCGGGGTCCGGAGCTCGTGGCTCGCGTCCGAGACGAACCGGCGCACCTTGTTCTCGCTCGCCTGCCGGGCGTTCAGCGCGGACGAGACGTGCCCGAGCATGCGGTTGATCGCCGATCCGACGCGTCCGACCTCGGTGCGCGGGTCGGTGTCCGACTCCGGTACCCGGACGGCGAGCGCCACCTCACCGCGGTCGAGGGGCAGTTCGGCGACGACCGCGGCCGTCGCGACGACCCGGTCGAGCGGGCGGAGCGAGTACCGCACGATCGCGAACGCGGCCAGCCCGGCGAGCAGCAGGACCACGACACTCATGATCGCGATGAGGGTGACGAGCTGCATGACCGTCGACGCGACCTCGGCGAGCGGCAGCCCGATGATCCTCGTCGCGCCGCTCGCGTCGGTGACGGCGACGACGCGGTAGTCGCCGAGGTGCTCCCCGAGGTTGATGGTCGACGGTCGGTCACCGGCCGACACCGTGAGGATCATGGCGTCCTGACTCTCGGTGCACGGGACCGTGCTGCCGTCGGCGTTGAGGTATCCGGCGCTGACGATGGTGCCGTCGACGACGATCGCCCCGAGTGCGCCGGGGCCGAGGCCCGGAGCGCCGATGAAGGCGGGCGGCTCGCGCGTCCCCGAACCGCCACCGTAGCCGTCCGGGATCGCGGCGTCGGGGATCGACTCCGGCGCAGGGAGTTGACCGTTGCGACCGTAGTCGACGATGCGCTCGGCGGCCTTCGTGAGCTGGTTGTCGACGCCCTCGGTGAGAAGGCCGCTCACCGCCACCGCGCTCGCGACACCGACGACGGCGCTGCCGAGGGCGAGGAGCCCGACGACGACGACCATGAGGCGTCGACGGAGCGTCCACGGAGCGCGCTTGGGGTGGGTGGAGTCGGTGGTCGTCGCTGCCGGGTCGGTGACGGGGGCGCTCGTGGTCACGAACCGACCGTCGGGATCTTCAACATGTAGCCGGCGCCGCGCACGGTGTGGATCATGGGCTCGCGCCCGGCGTCGATCTTCTTCCGCAGGTAGGAGATGTAGATCTCGACGACGCTCGCACGACCGCCGAAGTCGTAGCTCCACACCCGGTCGAGGATCTGGGCCTTGCTCAGCACCCGGCGCGGGTTCCGCATGAGGAACCGCAGCAACTCGAACTCGGTCGCGGTGAGTTCGATGGGCTCGCCGTCGCGCGTCACCTCGTGGCTGTCCTCGTTCAGCACGAGGTCGCCGACCACGATGTCCGGGCCGGACTCATCGGCGGCCAGCAGGGTCGAGCGGCGGATGAGCCCGCGCAGCCGGGCGACGACCTCCTCGAGGCTGAAGGGCTTGGTCACGTAGTCGTCGCCGCCGGCGGTGAGGCCCGCGATGCGGTCGTCGAGCGAGTCCTTGGCGGTGAGGAACAGGACGGGGACGTCGCTCCCCGAGGTCCGCAGGCGGTTCAGCACCTGCAGGCCGTCCAGGTCCGGCAGCATGATGTCGAGCACGATGGCGTCCGGGCGGAAGTCGCGGGCGATCGTGAGGGCCTCGCGGCCGTCGGCGGCGGTCCGGATCTCCCAGCCTTCGTAACGCAGGGCCATCTGCAGGAGGTCCGTGAGCGTCGCCTCGTCGTCGACGACGAGCACACGGACGGCGGTGCCGTCGGCCCGTTTGAGTGCGCTTCGCGCGGCACCGGGCGCCTGGGTCGGGATGTTCACGCGTTCAGTATTCGCCTCCGCCCTATGAGCTGTCTATGAACCGACCACACGGATGCTGTGCCCTCCCCGAGCAGGCGAGGCGCCCACATCGACCTGGGCCGATTCATAGCGTCGCCGAGGCGCAGGCCAAGCGGGCCTCCGTAGCGTCCGGTCCAAGTCATCCGCGACGTGCGGATCGTCGGCGTCGCGCAACGGGGACGCCGGAACGTGCACCAGAGCAGAAGGAAACACAGACATGTTCGGAACGTATCTCCGGCGGGAACTCGTCGGTCGTCGGAAACAGACGATCATCATCGCCATCGGGATGGCGCTCGCCATCGCCCTCGTGATCATCGTCAACTCGGTCGCAGCCGGTGTGAAGACGGCGCAGGCGTCGGTGCTGGAATCCGTCTACGGGGTCGGAACGGACATCACCGTGAGTCAAGCCGCCGAAGCGCCGACGGAGGGCGGCGGCCCCGGCCAGAACTTCGACTTCGGCTCGGGCGACGGGTCGACGAGCGACGGCACGACGACCGTCAACCAGTCGCGGTTGGAGGCGGCGCGCGCCACGTCGACCTTCGACGCGACGGCGCTCGGCACGATCACCGACGTCGCCAACGTCGAGGCCGCCGCAGCCACCCTGTCGCTCACGAACACGACCTTCACGGGCGAGCTGCCCGACTTCTCGCAGGCGCAGGGATCCGGCGGGACGGCAGGCGCGCCCGGCGGTGACGCGTCCGGTGCGACCCCGCCGCAGGGCGGTCCGGACGGCGCAGGCGGGAGCTCCTTCGGCGTCGACTCCTTCACGGTCCTCGGTCTCGACCCCTCGGGCGACGCCGTCGGTCCGCTCTCGGCCGTCACCCTCAGCGACGGTCGCTCGCTCGCAGCCGACGACACGGGCACGGACGTCGCCGTCCTCGACGCCTCCTACGCGACCGAGGCGGGGATCGCCACCGGCGACACGATCGACATCGCGGGCACCACGTTCAGCGTGGTCGGCACGGTGACCGCCTCCGGAGCCGACGCCACGACCGCCTCGAACGTCTACATCCCCCTCGACGTCGCGCAGACGCTCGCCGGACTCGACGGCCAGGTCAGCGACGTGTACGTGCAGGCCGCCTCGTCGACCGACATCACGCAGGTGCAGACGGACATCGAGGCGGCACTGCCCGACGCGACCGTGAGCACCCAGGAGGACCTCGCGTCCACCGTGTCCGGCTCGCTCGCCTCGGCGTCGACGCTCGTGTCCAACCTCGGCACCTGGCTGTCGCTCATCGTGCTCGCCGCCGCGTTCCTCATCGCGATCCTGTTCACGATCTCCGGCGTCACGCGCCGCACTCGCGAGTTCGGCACGCTCAAGGCGATCGGCTGGAGTGACCGGCGCATCGTCGGCCAGGTCGCGGGTGAGTCCGTCGTGCAGTCACTCATCGGCGGCGCCGTCGGTGTCGCGGTCGGCCTCCTCGGCATCCTCGTCGTGAACCTCGTCGCCCCGACGCTCAGCGCGGCGGCGACGACATCGGCCGGTGGCGGACTCGGCGGACCCGGCGGCGCCGCGGGCGTGCCGGCGGACGCGGTGGCGGGAACGGCCGGTGGGTTCGGCGGCGCCCCGGGCGCTGCGGCCGCGACCACCACCGACATCGTCCTCCAGGCTCCCGTGACCGCGTGGATCATCGTCATCGCCGTCGGGATCGCCGTCATCGGCGGGCTGCTCGCGGGTGCCATCGGCGGGTGGCGCGCCTCACGGCTGCGCCCGGCCGAGGCGCTCCGCTCCGTCGCCTAGGCGACGCACCAGACGCCGCCGGGTGGTCGTCTCCCCCGCGACCACCCGGCGGTCCCACTTCTCACTCCGACCAGCAGAACGAAGGACCCCATGTACACGATCACCGGCCTCACCAAGCAGTACCGCCAGGCGAAGCGCTCGGTCACGGCGCTCGACGGCGTCGACCTCGACATCCCCGACGGACAGCTCGTCGCCATCCAAGGTCCGACCGGCGGCGGCAAGTCGACGCTCCTCCAGATGCTCGGCGCGCTGGACCGACCGACCGCCGGCAGCATCTCCCTCGCCGGCGACGACCTCTCGACGCTCAGCGAGACGAAGCTCGGCAGGATCCGCGCCACGGAGATCGGCTTCGTGTTCCAGGGGTTCAACCTCATCCCGACGCTGACGGCACAGGAGAACGTCGAGATGGCCCTGGTCCCGATCGGGACCCCTCGGGCCGAACGCGAGACCAGGGCTCGGGCGGCGCTCGCGTCCGTCGGACTCGCGGAGCGGGGTTCGCACCTCCCCGCCGAGTTGTCCGGCGGGCAGCAGCAGCGGGTCGCGATCGCCCGTGCGCTCGTCAAAGAGCCCGAGGTGCTGCTCGCCGACGAACCGACCGGCAACCTCGACGAGGAGACCCGCGACGAGATCATGGACCTCCTCGAGGGTCTGTGGCGCGACCGCGGGCTCACGGTCATCGTGGTGACGCACGACACCGCGGTCGCCAAGCGCGCCGAGCGTCGTCTCCACATCGCGAACGGGAAGCTCAAGGACGTCACGACTCGGCGCTGATCGCCCACTCGGCAGGCTCGGGGAGCGGCTCACATCCGCTCCCCGAGCCACCTACTCCCTGTCGAAGGGCCTCGGGAATACCCCGCCGTCGTGATTGGTTGACACTGATCAACTACTTCTCATATAGTTGACGCATATCAACTAGCTGACGTCATCACGATCGCGGAGCCCATGTCACACACCACTTCAACACCCGCCACGCCCGCTCGCGCGGACAATGGCATGACGCATCGCCAGGTGCTCGAGGCCCTCTCCGGCCTCCTCCTCGGCATGTTCGTGTCGATCCTCGCCGGAACCGTCGTCTCGACCTCCCTCCCCCGGATCATCTCCGACCTGAACGGCGACCAGACGGCGTTCACCTGGGTCGTCACGGCCACGTTGCTCGCCACCACCGTCTCGACGCCCATCTGGGGCAAGTTCGCCGACCTCTTCAACCGCAAGCTGCTCATCCAGCTGGCGCTCGGGATCTTCGTCCTCGGCTCGGCGCTCGCGGGCTTCTCGCAGGACACCGGCACGCTCATCGGCTTCCGCGTCCTGCAGGGCCTCGGCGCCGGTGGTCTCACGGCGCTCAGCCAGATCATCATGGCCGACATCATCAGCCCGCGTGAGCGTGGCCGGTACATGGGCCTCTTCGGTGCGGTCATGGCGGTCGGCACGGTCGGCGGCCCGCTCTTCGGCGGACTCCTCACCGACTCGCTCGGCTGGCGCTGGAACTTCTTCGTCGGCGTCCCCTTCGCGATCGCAGCGATCTTCCTCCTGCAGCGCACGCTCCACCTCCCGAAGCGGAACGTCGGCAAGGTCAAGATCGACTACCTGGGCGCCGCCCTCATCGCCGGAGGCGTCTCGCTGCTGCTCATCTGGGTCACCCTGGCGGGGACGCAGTTCGAGTGGGCGAGCTTCACGACGCTCGTCATGGTGGGCATCTCCGTCCTCCTGCTCGCCGCCGCGGTCATCGTCGAGATCAAGGTCGACGAGCCGATCATCCCGATGTCGCTGTTCAAGAACCGCACCTTCACCCTCGCGGTCGTCGCGAGCATCTCGGTGGGTGTGGCGATGTTCGGCACCTCGGTGTTCCTCAGCCAGTACATGCAGCTGGCGCGTGGAGCGACGCCGACCGAGTCGGGCCTGCTGACGCTCCCGATGATCGGCGGCCTCCTGATCGCCTCCATCGTGGTCGGGCAGTTCATCTCCCGCTTCGGCCACTGGAAGCCGTACCTCATCGTCGGCTCGATCCTCCTCACCGTCGGCCTGTTCCTCATGAGCACGATCCACTACGACTCGAACTACCTGCTCGTCTCCGTGTACATGTTCGTCCTCGGCGCCGGTGTCGGCATGGTCATGCAGAACCTCGTGCTCGTGGTCCAGAACGATGTCCTGCCGCAGCAGCTGGGTACGGCGAGCGCGGGCGTCGCGTTCTTCCGCAGCCTCGGCGGCACGATCGGCGTCTCGGTCATGGGCTCGGTGCTCGCGACGAAGGTCACCGACATGCTCTCCGACCGACAGGACGACCTGCAGGCGGCAATCGTCGCCCTCGGTGCTCCCGGCGCCAAGATCGCCGAGACGCTCTCGAGCGGCACGATCCCGAAGGTGAGCACGCTGCCCGAGTCGGTGCGGACCATCATCGAATCCGTCTACGGTGACGCGGTCGCCGACATCTTCCTCGTCGCCGCACCACTCGCGATCCTGACGATCATCGCCGTGATCTTCCTGCCGAACAAGAAGCTCGGTTCGAAGAACGCCGTGCAGCGCATGGCTGAGCAGGGCACCGGAGCGCCGGCCCTCGTCGGCGCGGCCACCGGTTCCGTCACGACGGCCACCGCGTCCACGTCGACCCAGTCGTTCGCGACCGGTGCGCTGGACGTGGCCGAGGCCATGATCGGTGGCGAGGCGGACACCCGACTCGAGCGAGGACGGGACGAGACCGCCGACAGCGGCGCGGAGGCCGAGGCACACAGCCCCCGCCACGGCCGCTAGTCCGTACAATGCGAACGATGTCCATCGATCACGACGCCCAGGCCGGGCCGGACGCTGCCGACGACGCAGCGGCCGGTACCGCGCACGACCTCGCGATCGGTGCCGTGGAGGAGCAGTTCGCGCTGCTCATCAACCGCATCCGCAACGGCATCCGCGACCGCGCCGAGCGGATCTCCCCCGGACTCCAGCCGGCCGGCTACAAGCTGCTCAGCATGGTCTCGCGCTCCGGAGCGATCCGCGCCGGTGCCCTGGCCGAGATGCTCGCGACGGACAAGAGCGCGGTGAGCCGCCTCATCCACCAGCTGGAGACGCTCGGCCTCGTGACGAGGACGCCGGACCCCGAGGACGGCCGCGCGAGCCTCGTCGTCGCGACCGCCGAGGGCGAGCGCCGGATGGAGTCGACACGGGCCAACGACCAGGCGATGCTCTACCAGCAGCTCTCGTCCTGGGACGAGGCCGAGGTGCGGCGGCTCGCCGAACTCCTCGCGAAGCTCAACGGCGCCCTCTGAAGTCCCTTTCTCAGGAGTCCCCCGGAGCGCCGGGCTTGCGAGCGAGTGACGCGCCGAGGAACTCCTGAGAACGGGTCAGCGCCAGCTGTGCTTCGGGTCGTACCCGAGGACCTCGCGCGCGTGGTCGATCGAGAGCAGCGTCCCGTTGCCGGCGATGTCGCCGTTGACGGGCACGTCCGGGAAGACCTCCGCGACGAGCTCGACGTTGTCGCGCGACATGACCGTGTCGGCCGCAGCGATGATGAACCGGTCGAACCCGGTGGCCTGGTGCTCGAGCGCGAGCCGCACGGCCTGCGCGCCGTCACGGCCGTCGATGTAGCCCCAGAGGTTCCACTTGCGGAGAGTGGCGTCGGCGTCGAACGACGGGAACGCCGCGTAGTCGGCCTCGTCCATCACGTTGGAGAAGCGGAGGGCGATGATCTTGAGCTCGGGGTGCCACCGCGTGAGTTCGATCGCCAGCTGTTCCTCGAGGTGCTTCGAGAGCGAGTACGTCGACTCGGGTCGCGCCGCGTAGGCCTCGTCGACGGGGATGTAGGGCGGCGGGGTGTCGAACGGCAGCCCGAGGACGGTCTCGCTCGACGCCGTGACGATGTTCGTGATGCCGGCCTTGATAGCGGCGTTGAACACGTTGTAGGTGCTGAGGATGTTGTTCTGGAAGGTCGCCGTGTTCGTCGAGAGCCCCGGCGCGGGGATGGCGCTCAGGTGGACGACCGCGTCGAACCCGTCCGGCGCCTGCTCGTCCACGCCGGTGAGGGCGTCGAACACTTGGCCCGCATCACGCAGGTCAATACGGACGAAGCCGTCACCCCGCTCCCCTGCCTGGTCGAAGTTGATCACCAGGTGACCGTGCTCCCGAAGGTGGCCGACCACTGTTCGCCCGAGCTTGCCCGAGCCTCCCGTCACTGCGATTCTCATGACGCCCATCCTGGTCCATCAACCCGCGATCGCGTGGACGATTGACAACTCCCCCAGGATCGGGCGACCGAAGCGGAATGGTCGACCGCCGGGTCGCGTTGGACGAGACGTGAAGCTCACCCTGTACACCTCCGCGTTCTGCGCTCCCTGCATGCAGGCTCGCGCCGTCCTGGCCGAGGTCCCGGCGCTCGTGGCCGGTGCCGTCGTCGAGGAGCGCGACGTCGCCTTCCGTGCGGCGGAGGCGGAGGCCGACGGCATCCGCTCCACCCCCACGGTCATCATCACGGCCGACGACGGCACCGAGGTGTTCCGTGCGACCGGCGCGCCCACGCTCAACCAGGTGCTCGTCGCGGCGGCGAAGGCGTTGTAGCCCTTCGACAGGCTCAGGGACCGAAGAGGCGGCTCAGGGACCGAAGAGCAGCTCAGGATCCGAAGGAGGCAGTTCAGGGTCCGGGGCTACTGGGTGCTGAACGCCGCGTCGAAGGACTGCTCGGGCAGCTTCCAGAGCAGGTTCCGGATGTACCCGACGGCCTCCTCGGCACCGTGCAGACGGTCCATGCCGGCGTCCTCCCACTCGATGGAGATCGGCCCGGCGTAGCCGATGCTCGACAGGGCACGGAAGGCATCCTCCCACGGCACGTCGCCGTGACCGGTCGACACGAAATCCCAGCCGCGTCGCGGGTCGCCCCAGGGCAGGTGCGAGCCGACGATGCCGGCGTGACCGGTGGCCGGCCGGATCCGCGTGTCCTTGCAGTCGACGTGGTAGATCCGGTTCGCGAACTCGACGATGAACCCCACCGGGTCGACGCCCTGCCACATCATGTGCGACGGGTCCCAGTTGAAGCCGAAGGCCGGGCGGTGGTCGATCGCCTCGAGGGTGCGGACACTCGTCCAGTAGTCGTAGGCGATCTCGGACGGGTGCACCTCGTGGGCGAAGCGGACCCCCTCGGCGTCGAAGACGTCGAGGATCGGGTTCCAGCGGGTGGCGAAGTCCTCGTACCCGGCGTCGATGACGGAAGCCGGCACCGGCGGGAACATCGCGGAGTACTGCCAGATCTTGGACCCCGTGAAGCCGACGACCGTGTCGACGCCGAGCTTGCGCGCGACCCGCGCGGACCGCTTCATGTCCTCGGCCGCGCGCTGACGCACCCCCTCCGCGTCGCCGTCGCCCCAGGTGTAGTCGCGGACGATCGCCTGGTGACGGAAGTCGATCGGGTCGTCGCACACGGCCTGGCCGGTGAGGTGGTTCGAGATCGCGAAGACCTCGAGGCCGTGCCGGTCGAGGATGTCGAGGCGGGACTGCAGGTAGGCGTCGTCCTCATCCGCGCGCTTCAGGTCGAGGTGGTCGCCCGAGGCCGCGATCTCGAGGCCGTCGTAGCCCCAGGAGGCGGCGAGGCGGGCGACCTCTTCGAAGGGGAGATCCGCCCACTGTCCGGTGAACAGGGTCACTGGGAGGCGGCTCGCGTACTGCTTGTCGGTGGTGTCGGTCATGCGATGATCCTCTGCTCGTCGTCGGTGGAGGTGGCGATCGCTTCCCAGCGACCGGTGTCGGCCGCGTCGAGGACGGCCTCGGTGATGCGCGCGGTGCGGAGTCCGTCGGCGAAGACGGGCAGGCCGTCCGGCGACTGTCCGGCCATCGCCGCGTAGCTGTCGGCCACGAAGGCGTTGAAGGCGTCCTGGTAGCCCATCGGGTGCCCTGAGGGGACGATGGACAGGCGTGCGGCGTCCGGGTGCAGCTGGTCGGCGTCGCGCGGCAGCACCTGCGTCCCCGACCGACGGCCGAGCCAGAGCGTCTCCGGCGCTTCCTGATCGAAGCCGATGCTGAGTTCCGTCCCGGCGATCTCGAGGTGCAGCCGGTTCTTCCGACCGGGCGCGACCTGCGAGACGAGCAGCGTGCCGATGGCGCCGCCCTCGAGCCGGATCACGACCGCGGCCGCGTCCTCGGTCGTGACCTCCGGAGTGTTCGCGCGCTCCGCGAAGAAGGTGCGGACCGTCGAACTGAGCTCCGTGATGCGCGCGCCGGTGATGAACTCGAGGAGGTCGACGAGGTGCGAACCGATGTCGGCGAAGGCGCGCGAACGGCCCCCGGCCACCGAGTCGACCCGCCAGTTGTCGTCGGCTTGCGCGAGCAACCAGTCCTGGAGGTAGGACCCGCTGATCGTGAGCAGGGTCCCGAGGTCACCGGCGGCGACACGCGCCCGGGCCTCCCGGACGAGCGGGTGGAAGCGGTACACGAACGGCACCGTGCCGACGACACCGGCCTCGGCCGCGGCGGCGACGAGACGCTCGGCGGTCGCGGCGTCGGTCGCGAGGGGTTTCTCACAGACGACGTGCTTGCCCGCCGCGATGGCCGCGAGTGCCTGCTCGGCGTGGAGCGCGTTCGGCGTGCAGACGTGCACCACGTCGACCGAGGGGTCGGCCAACAGCTCGTCGAGCGAGCCGTATCCACGCTCGAACCCGAGGCTCGCGGCGACCTCCCGCGAGCGTTCGGGTGTCGAGGCGACGACACCGACCAGCCGGGCACCCGCAGCGCGGGCCGCCCGGCTGTGGACGGTGGCCATGAAGCCACCGCCCACCACCGCGATACCGGGACCGGCCACGGTCATGCTCCGAAGGTGCCGTCCGCCGGGGTCCACGACTCCGGCAGTGCGGGAGCGAGTTCCACGGTGCTGACGACGTCCACCGAGGTACGGCTCAGGCCCGACTCGGCCGTCGAGACCATGACGTCGAGCACGTGGTAGGCGAGCTCACCGGAGGCGCGCTCGGGACGACCGGCGCGGATCGCCTGGGCGAGCTCGACCACCCCGGTTCCGCGACCCTGCGTCGGACCGGTCGACGGGATCGACTCGGGCTCCTCGCCACCGCCGTAGACGAGCAGGTCGCCCTCGAAGGTGTTCGGGTCGGGGACGACGAGCGTGCCGGTCGAGCCGGCGACCTCGAACTGCGTGCGGCCGAGCTTGGAGTCGAAGCTGAAGACGCTCTGCGCGAGCTGGCCGCTCTCGAACTCGAAGAGGGCGCTCACGTGCGTCGGCACCGTCACATCGAACGACTGACCGGCGCGCGGGCCGGATCCGATCGTCCGCTGCGGGAAGGCCTGCGAAGCCAGCGCGGTGACGCGGGCGATCGGACCGAACAGCTGCACGAGCGCCGTGATGTAGTACGGGCCGATGTCGAAGAGCGGACCGGCGCCGTCCTGGAACAGGAAGTCGGGGTTCGGGTGCCACGACTCCGGGCCGGGACTCTGCATGAGGGTCAGCGCGGTGAGGGGCTGGCCGATGCCACCGGCCTCGACGAGTCGGCGAGCTGATTGGATACCGGCGCCGAGGAAGGTGTCCGGAGCCGTGGCGACGCGGAGCCCCTTCTCCTTCGCGGCGGCCAGCAGGGCCTGCCCGCTCTCACGGTCGAGCGCGAAGGGCTTCTCGCTCCACACGTGCTTACCGGCGTCGAGGATCTGCATGGCGACCTCGACGTGGACCTTCGGGATCGTCAGGTTGACGACGATCTCGATCTCGGGGTCGGCCAGGAGTTCGGCGACCGAGCCGTGGCCGGGCACCCCGTACTTCTCGGCCTGCGTCTTCGCCCGCTCGAGGTCGAGGTCCGCGACGAACCGGACGTCGAGGTCGGGGAAGGTGACCATATTGCTGAGGTACTGGTCGCTGATGACGCCGGCGCCGATGAGGCCGACACCGACCGTTCCGGTGCTGTTGCTCATGCCTGGACTCCGTTCGTGGTGAGGTACGTGAAGCTCTGCTCGAGCCCCTGGAAGATGTCGCCGTCGAACGCGTCGAACTCGACGACGCGGAGGGCCTGCGGTGCCGCGGCGAGGATGTCGAGCACCGGGACGACCCCGGCGCCCGCGGGCAGCTGCTTCAGCGTGTCGCGGGAGGCGTCGCCGTCCTTGACGTGGATGAAGCGCACACGATCGCCGATCGCAGCGAGGACGTCGACCGCGCGGCGTCCGCCGACCTCGACCCAGTAGGTGTCGACCTCGAACACGACGGCCGGGTCGGTGAGCGCGGCGAGGTGCTCGAGCGGGCTGGTGCCCGCGACGTCGCCCTCGAGCTCCCACCAGTGGTTGTGGTAGCCCACCTGGACTCCGTGACCGGCGGCGACCGCCGCCGCGGCGTTCAGCTCGTCGGCGATCGAAGCGACCGTCTCCGCCGTGGCGAAGCGCTCTTCGGCGATGGCTGGGTCGATGAGGACCTGCACGCCCTGCTCCGCCGCCGCGCCGAAGGCCGCCGACAGGTCGATGTCGTCGGCGATGACCTTGCCGTGCGCGCTCGGGGTGGCGAGGCCGGCATCGTGGATGTCCTGCAGGCTGACGCCGGGACCGAAGCCGAACGGCTCAGCCTGGCGGAAACCGATCTCGGTCAGGCGCTGCAGCGCTGCGGCACGATCCGCGGTGAGCGGCTCCCGTACCGAGTAGAGCTGGACAGAGAGTTGGGAAGTCGACACGATGCTCCTCAATGATGATGGTGTCAGGCAGCCGCTGCTGCGAGATCCAGGCTAACCACACTTCTGTCGGTGGTCAAACAAAAGTCTCCCACCGGTCGCCGCTCCCCCGGCGACGAATACCGCAGGAGTCGGAAGCGTGGGGGACAATGGAGAGGTGAACTCAGCTCTGCTCTCCCGGATCGTCGCTGACTCCAGCGACCGCATCTCGTGGTTGCGGGCTCGTTCGCGCGGGATCACCGCGACCGACGTCGCCACCCTCTCGACCCCGGCCTCGATCCAGCGGGCGGCCGACGCGAAGCTCGGCGGGACGGGCTTCTCCGGCAACGCCTTCACCGACCACGGTCGCGCCCGCGAGCCGGAGATCGCCCGGTGGGTCGCCGCGACGCACGGGATCAACCCCTCGTCGGCGCTCTTCCGGGCCGAGGTCGAACACCGTCACCTCGCCACCCCCGACGGCATCGCCGTGACCGAGCGCGGGGCCGTCGTGCTCGCGGAGATCAAGACCACGACGAAGTCCTGGCGCTCGATCCCCCGCAACTACCTGCGTCAGGTGTGGTGGCAGCAGTACGTGATCGGCGCGGAGCGGACGCTCGTCGTCTGGGAGGAGCATAAGGACTTCGTCCCCATCGACGACGAACCGCTCTGTCGATGGGTCGAGCGGGATGACGTCGAGATCGCGAAGCTTGTGGGCCTTGCGAACGCACTCATCGACGAGCTGTACCACCGCACCAATCCAGCCGCCCGGCGCCCGGTCCTCCCGGAGCCTGCGCCCGTCACTCGGCAGCTCCGGGAACCACTGCTGAGCACCGACTTCTGACGACAAGTCGACAGAAGTCGGCCGAGGTGGTTGACTGTCGCCATGACCGAGCCGCTACGCCCCTCCCCCGGAGCACCGGGCGCCGGCGACCTCTTCCAACTCTTCCGCGGCGGTGAGGCACGCACGAAGTCGGAGTTGTGCGCCCTGACCGGCCTGGCCCGCTCCACCGTCTCCCTCCGGATCGACGCCCTCGTGGCCGCAGACCTGCTCCGTCCCGCTGGAGAGGCAGCCTCCTCGGGTGGTCGCCCGCCCGCACGGATCGCATTCAACCCGCTCGCGCGCGTCGTCGTCGCCGTCGACCTGGGGGCGACGCACGGGACGGTGGCCGTCACCGACCTGGCCGGCGCGATCCTCGCGACGAGCCGCGCGGAGCTGCAGATCGCCGCAGGACCCGAGCCCGTCCTCGACTGGGTGGTCGAAGCGGCGTCGGCCCTGCTGGCCGCTCCGCAGACCTGGGCCACACCCCAGCCGGTCGCGCCCCCGGTCATCGGGATCGGGATCGGGCTTCCGGGGCCGGTCGAGCACTCGACCGGACGGCCGACGAACCCGCCGATCATGCCGGGCTGGGACCGTTTCGACGTCCCCGCCTACATCCGTCGGACCATCGACGTCCCGGTCCTCGTCGACAACGACGTCAACGTCCTCGCGCTCGGCGAGCACGCGATCTCCTGGCCGGACACCGACGACCTCGTCTACGTGAAGGTGTCCACGGGTATCGGTGCCGGCATCATCGCGGGTGGCGAGCTGCAGCGCGGGGCACTCGGTGCGGCCGGCGACATCGGGCACGTCCAGGTCCCCGTCGGCCGAGACTCCCCGCGCGCTGCGGACGACGAGCGCGACCTCGAGGCCATCGCGAGCGGGCCTGCGATCGCGACCGAGCTCCGCGCCCGCGGGATCGACGCCGTCAGCAGTCGCGACGTCGCAGCACTCATCCGCGCGGGCGACCGTATGGCCATCGAGACCACGCGGCAGGCCGGCCGGGAGATCGGTGAGGTGCTCAGTGTCGTGGTGAACCTCCTGAACCCCTCGGTGATCGTGCTCGGCGGGACGATGACCCGGGCGGGTGAACATCTCCTCACCGGTGTCCGCGAGGTGGTCTACCGCCGGTCGATGCCGCTCGCCACCGGACACCTCGGCATCGTCACCTCGACGGCCGGCGAGGAGGCCGGGGTGTTGGGAGCGGCGATCATGGTGCTGCGCGACGCCCTGTCCGCACCGGCGATCGACGCGATGACTCAGCCCCGGGCGCTCGAGGCCGCGTCGACCTGACGCGCGTCCTCCAGTGCGGAACCAGGGCGTCCGACGTCGTCCGCCTTCCCGACGGCGAGGACTTCCGCCAGGCCGTACCCGACGAGCCAGAACAGGGCGATGGTCATCGCCGCGAACTCCAGCCAACTGCCGACCTGCTGCCCGACCTCCGCGAGTGAGAGCAGGCCACCGAGCCCCGCGACCACCGCGACGGCGGATCCGGCGAACCAGGACAGCCGCCGGACGGCGCGCAGCCGCGACCCGAGGGCCGACCCGATCATCGCCAGGCAGGCGAGGGCGAAGCCCATCACGGCGAAGGAGATGTGCACCGCGTCCTGGAGCGTGAACAGCGGATTCGACGGGATCGGGCACTCGTAGGTGCAGGTCACCCGGGACGCCACGAAGAAGCACAGGCTCGACAGTCCGACGAGCAGCCAGGGGATGAGCAGCAGTCCAACCCTCGTGCGGCGCTGACCGGGCTCGCGGGACGGGACGGCTCGCTGCAGCGCCACAGCGATGCTGAGACCACCGACCGCGACCATGAGCAGTGCGGCGTTGAAGACCGGAGCCGTCACCTCGCCGGTGGCACCGAGGCCGCTCACGTAGCTGTTCTTGCCGAGGCTGAGTCGTGCGGCCCAGATCATGATCGTGGCGACCACGAGGAGCACGCCACCGATGATCGCGAACCCGAGGGCGACGGATCGGCGCCGACGGACGGCCGACGGGCGAGAGACCCGCTGGTCTGATGTGGCCCCCGTCATCCGCGGATGAGCCTCGTCCGGCTCAACGCGATGACGGCGCAGCCCATCAGGCCGATGAACCCGGCGATGGCGATCATGTAGACGACGACGGCTCCCCACCCGCCGGGCTGAGCCGGGTTGAGGAACGGGTACGGGTACCAGCCGACGATCGATCCGCGGATCATCGTGTAGACGGTCCAGACGAGCGGGAACGCGATGATCGCCCACACCTGACGCCATTCCAGGCGGGACTTGCCGGGCGTCACGATCCAGACGAGCACCAGATAGATCGGTGCGATGAGGTGCAGCACCTCGTTCGACCAACCGAGGGTGTGCCCCTGGTCGAGGGCGATGCCGCGGAGCAGCAGGTTGTAGACGACGCCCGTGGTCGCCATGTAGGTCACGACGCAGCCGAGGACCAGGTTGTACCAGGCCGGATCGCGTCGCAGGCGGAAGCAGAACCCGGCGCCGACCAACAGGACGATCGCACTCAGCGCGTTCGACAGGATCGTGAAGTAGCTGAAGAAGTTGACGAAGAAGTCGTCGGGCGCATCACCGAAGGACAGGGTGTAGACGAACTGGCCGACGATGGCGGCGATGATCACCCCACCCGCGATGATCCTGATGACTCCGAACAGTGCGCGCATTGCGCCACTGTATCGGAAGCACGCGCCCGAGGATCGGGCGACAGTCGGGCCGTCGTGTCCCCCGAAGAGAGGGAATCGTTTCCAGCCAATTGACACCCCCGTAACAGCGCCGACTCATTCGACGGCTTTGATGAGAACAGAGCCGGACCACGCACCGGAGCGAGACTCGTCGCCGAGCCGACCTCCGCCGGGTGGAGCTTTCGGGGGATGAACGACGAAGGAGTACTCGATGCGTCAAGGAGTCGGACACTCCTGGTCTCTGGCGACAACCGCGGACGCGGTGAAGCCGGCACCGGAGACCATGCGAGCCGCGGTGATCGACGCCGTCGGCAGCCCAGAGGTCCTCCGGATGGAGACCGTACCGACACCGCGTCCGGTCATGGCGGAGTTCCTCGTGAAGGTCGTCGCGGCCGGCGTGAACCCGGTCGACGCCAAGACCCGCGCGGGCCGGGGCGTCTCCTCTGCCATCACGGCGATGCCGGCCGTCCTCGGGTACGACTTCAGCGGCATCGTGGTCGAGTCGCCCTTCGCTGCCGCCGGCCTCCTGCCCGGTGACGAGGTCTACGGCATGACGAGCTTCCCGCGGACGGGCGGCAGCTACGCCGAGTACGTCGCGGTGTCCTCCCTGAGCCTGACGCGGAAGCCGACGACACTGTCGCACGTCGAGGCCGCCGGGGTCCCTCTCGCCGCGCTCACCGCGTGGGGCATGGTCGTCGACGTCGCGAAGGCGCACGAGGGGCAGCGCATCCTCATCCACGCCGGGAGCGGCGGTGTCGGGCACTTCGCCGTGCAGTTCGCCACCTATTTCGGCGCGCGGGTGATCGCCACCGGCTCCGGTCGCAACGTCGGTTGGCTGCGCGAACTCGGCGCCCATCAGGCGGTCGACCACGAGTTGCACCGGTTCGAGGACGTCGTCGACCAGGTCGACGTCGTGATCGACCTCGTGGGCAACACCGTGGACGACACGGGGTCGCGTTCCCTGCGGGTACTGCGCCCTGGCGGGCTCATCATCAACGCGCCGACCGGTTCCTGGCCGACACTCGAGGAGGAGGCCCGGGCCGCGGGCGTCCGCGCGACGCGGTTCACCGTGGCCCCCGACGGCGCCACACTCGACACCATCAGCAGGCTGCTGGAGTCTGGGGACGTCCGGGTGTTCGTCGACCAGGTGTTCGACCTCGACGCCGTCCGGCAGGCCCACGTGCTTCTCGAGGGCGGTCACTCACGCGGCAAGATCGTCCTCAAGGTCGCCGACGGCTGACGACCGAGGCCGTCGGGTGACGACGCCGCTACGGCGCCGCCACCCGACGCTCAGCGGACGAGGATGAAGTCGTAGGGCAGTGTCCTGACCACCGTGCCACCCACGGCTTCCGTCACCGTGCCACCCGAGTACCGAGCAGGCAGGTAGTCCGACGGCCAGGTGATGCTCCAGTCGCCCTGCGGTCCGGCCGTGATGCTCCCGAGGTCCGTGCCCCAGGCCCCGCGGATCTTGATCAGGGCGCCGGGGTTCGCGTGGCCGGAGAACACCGGCCGGGTTCCAGCGATGGTGCCGCCGAGTGCGGGCGACACCACCTCGAGGCGTGGGACGACGACGGTGAAGTCGTAGACGACCGAGTGGGTCTGCTCGCCGTCCACGAACTGCCGGACGGTGCCGCCGACGTACCGTGCGGGCAGCAGGGTCTTGTTCCAGGTGATGGTCCATCGGCCGTCGTCGGCGACGCGGTCGACGGCGCCCAGGAGGTCTCCCGATGCACCGCGGATCTCGATCGCCGCACCCGGCTGCGCGGTGCCCGTGAACACGGGGTTGGTCTCCAAGACGATCGCCCCGACCGACGGGGAGGTCACGACGAGGGGCGCCACCCGCCAGTCGACTCGGAAGTCGTACGGGACGCTCGTGAACGGCTTGCCGTCGAGGTACTGCCGGACCGAACCGCCCGAGTAGGTCCCGGGGGTCAGCGCCTTGTTCCAGGTGAGTGTCCAGGTGGCGTCCGTTTCCACGCGGGTCTCACCCAGGAGCGAACCCCACGCTCCGTAGACCTGGATCAGTGCACCGGGCTGACCGGTCCCGGAGAACACCGGGGCGCCGGGCTCGAGGACCCCACCGATCGCCGGTGAGAGCAGGACGACCGGGGCGTCGGGAACCGGCGCACCGGCCTCGACCGTCGCGGTCCACACCTGGTCGATCCCTGTGGCGCGCACGGCGCCGTCGAACACGCCGACGGCGGCATCGGCGTTCGCGGTCAGCGCCAGGGTGAACGATCGGTTCGCGGCCGTGATCGTGCCCCGGTAGCTGTTGCTCGCGGGGTACCAGCTGAATCCGGCCGGCGCATCGCCGGTGGGCCTGAGCCCGGCCGGGACGACGATCTCCGCGGATCCGGACACCGATTCGGTGAAGGCGACGGGGACCTCGACGGCGTCCCCCTGTCGTACGGTGACGTTCGGGATGGCGACACCAGGCGCGATGGGTGCCGCGAGGACGTTCGCCGTGAAGTCCGCGAGCTTCACCCGGTTCGTGGACCAGCTGACGCTCCCGCCGGTGGCCAGGCCGAGCCGCGCGTCGGCGTCGGCAGTGAGGGTGAAGGTGACGGCGGTGGTGCCGATCGGCAGGGTGCCCCCGGCACCGGTGCTGTCGAGCGCGAATGCCGGGTTCGCCACGGCGGTGATCCTGGTACCGAGCGGCGGCACGATGTCGATCCGTTGACCACCCGCGTCGGTGTTGAAGGTCGCCTGGACCTGGACCGATTCGCCCTGCCGGAGCGACGGGGTCGGCACGGAGGCCGACGGCGACAGGTCCGGCACCAGCTGGCTCATCACCAGCTTGCTGACGTCTGCGTCGTTGTTCGGCCCGAATCCGAGTTGCATGTCCTTCGTGCCGACCCCGAGGACGTTCAGGCGCCGCCCGGACGGATCGGTGAGGAACCCGTCGGCGGCCAGCGTGAACTGCGTGCTCGCCGAGGAGCAGCTCGCCACGCGCACGAGATCGGTCCTCGTGCCGCCCCGGTCCGTGGTGAGGCATTGGCCGTTGATCTCGATCCGACCGCTGGTGCCGACGGCAGGGAAGGTCGCGGTGGCGGCGGCCGCCAGCGCTGCCTCGTACGACAACCCGTAGGGCCCGCCGGTGCCGATCGACTGCGGGTGGGTGAGCCACTGCGAGGACCCCCGCGGCGCCCATCCGTGGAATCCGGTGGACCACGCCGGATCGGTCACGAACTTGCCGCGCAACCGCGGCTGCGTGGCGGTCACCGACGTCTCCGCGTCTGATCCGGCCTGACCGACGGGCGCGGCCGATGCCGGACCGGACGCCAGTGCTGTGGCGGCGACGGCCGTCAGGACGACCATCGAGAGGGCTGTGTGGGGCTTCATGGAGGGGCGTCCTTTCGTGATCGGGCCTGTCGGCCCGCGCCGCCTCGGCCTCCACCAGGAGGGAGACGTGCTTGGGAGGATCGAGGGCGCAGCTCACCGAGCGCCGCTCATTTCTTCCACAAACATATCAGTCGAACAGCTTGCTCGTCCGCACGCTTACCGAGGCCTGCCAGGGCTAGCCGATCAGGCCCCGTTCCGACATCCGCTCCATCACGAAGTCGTCGTGCCGCTCGGGCCCGACCAGGAACGTCTTCGTCCCCACCACCTCGAAGCCGCTCTTGCCGTAGAACCGGATCGCCCTGGCGTTCTGCTGGTTCACCCCGAGCCACACCGATCGCGCCCCGCGCGACCGGGCGTCGTCGAGCGTCGCCTCCATGAGCATGCGCGCTCCGCCGGCACCGTGGCTCGCGGGGAGCACGTACAGCTTGCTGAGTTCCGCTGTCGGGCGGTGCGTGACTGCGGCGAGCACGTCGGGGTCGATCGGATCACTGAAGACGAGCATCGTGTAGCCGATGGCCGTGCCGTCATCGTCGTCGACGAGGAGCCGGAGCGCGCGTCCGGGATCTGCCAGGTAGCCGGTGAACCGGTCGAGGGTGAAGTGCTCGGCGATGAACGCGTCGATGTGCTCCTGCGCGGTGCCGGGTGGGCAGGCGAGGGCGAAGGTCGCTGCGGCGAGCGTGGCGAGGGTGGCGGCGTCGTCGGCCTGAGCAGTGCGGGTGGAGACCATCCCTGCATCGTACGACGCCACCCCGGAGAACGACGAAGGCCCGGTCGCGTGACGCGACCGGACCTTCGTACTGGTGAGACTAGATGGAGTTGACGTCCAGCGGGATGCCGGGGCCGAACGTGGTCGACACGGCGCCCTTCTGGATGTAACGGCCCTTCGAGGAGGACGGCTTGAGGCGGAGGATCTCCTCGAGCGCGGTGTTGATGTTCTCCTCGAGCTGCGATGCGTCGAACGAGGCCTTGCCGACGACGAAGTGCACGTTGGAGTGCTTGTCGACGCGGAACTCGATCTTGCCGCCCTTGATGTCGGACACGGCCTTGGCCACGTCCGGCGTCACGGTGCCGGTCTTGGGGTTCGGCATGAGGCCACGGGGACCGAGGACCTTACCGAGACGACCGACCTTACCCATGAGCTCCGGGGTGGAGACCGCGGAGTCGAACGAGGTGTAGCCCTCGGCGACCTTCGCGATGAGCTCGTCGCCGCCGACCTCGTCAGCACCGGCCGCGATCGCGGCCTCTGCTGCCGGGCCCGTCGCGAAGACGATGACGCGGGCGGTCTTGCCCGTGCCGTGCGGGAGGATGACCGTGCCGCGGACCATCTGGTCCGCCTTGCGCGGGTCGACACCGAGCTTGAGGGCGACCTCGACGGTGCTGTTGAACTTGGCGGAACCGGTCTCCTTGGCGAGGGCGACGGCCTCGTTCGGGGTGTAGAACTTGTCAGCCTCGATCTTCTCGGCTGCGGCCCGGTAGGCCTTCGACTTCTGTGCCATGTGTGTTCTCCTATGAGAAATGTGGTCATCTGCGCCTGGCCGGCGCTGCCACGAGTGAAAAAGAAAGGTGCGAGGGTGTGGCCTGGACGGCTCACCCCGTGCGGTTCGGAAGGACTAGCCCTCGACCGTGATGCCCATGGAGCGGGCGGTGCCGGCGATGATCTTCGCGGCTGCGTCGATGTCGTTCGAGTTCAGGTCAGGAGCCTTCTGCTCGGCGATCTGACGGACCTGCTCCTTGGTGAGCTTCGCGACCTTGACGGTGTGCGGGGTACCGGAGCCCTTGGCGACGCCGGCGGCCTTCTTGATGAGCTCCGCTGCGGGCGGGGTCTTCAGGATGAAGGTGAACGAACGGTCCTCGTAGACGGTGATCTCGACGGGGATGACGTTGCCGCGCTGCGACTCGGTGGCCGCGTTGTACGCCTTGCAGAATTCCATGATGTTGACGCCGTGCTGACCAAGGGCGGGGCCGATGGGGGGAGCGGGGTTTGCGGCGCCGGCCTGGATCTGCAGCTTGATGAGACCCGTGACCTTCTTCTTCGGTGCCATGTTTCTTCCTTCTTCTGGGGTTCGAACGCCATCGGACGATGTGCGCTCTCCCGCGCGCCCGTCGGGCGGCGGTGGACTGTGGAGCCGTGTGGCTTAGAGCTTGGTGACCTGGTCGAAGCTGAGCTCGACCGGAGTCTCGCGCTCGAAGAGGGAGACGAGCACCGTGAGCTTGCCGCTCTCGGGCTTGATCTCGCTGATGGAGCCGGGGAGGCCCGCGAACGAGCCTTCCTTGATCGTGATGGTCTCGCCGATCTCGAAGTCGACCTCGGCGGGGATGACACGCTGCTGCGTGGCGCTGCCCTTGGTGCCGGAGCCCTTGACGGGCGCGGTCTCCTTGACCTCGACGAGCGACTTCAACATGTTGAAGGACTCTTCGAAGCGGAGCGGCGTGGGGTTGTGCGCGTTGCCGACGAAGCCGGTGACGCCAGGCGTGTGGCGGACGACCGACCAGCTGTCCTCGTTGAGGTCCATGCGGACGAGCACGTAGCCGGGGATGCGGACGCGGGTGACCATCTTGCGCTGGCCGTTCTTGATCTCGACCACGTCTTCCATGGGGACCTCGACCTGGTAGATGTAGTCCGCGACCTCGAGCGTCGACTTGCGCTGCTCGATGTTGGCCTTCACCTTGCGCTCGAAACCGGCGTAGGAGTGGATGACGTACCACTTGCCGGGCAGGAAGCGGAGTTCCTTGCGGAACGCGTCGTAAGGGTCTTCCTCGGACTCCTCGGCGGGCTCGGCGTCGGCGTCGGTGGGGTCTGCCTCTTCTTCGGCGATGGCCTCTGCTGCGGCTTCGACCTCGGCTGCCTCGTCGAGTTCGAGGGCGTCGTCGACGACGGCGTCGGCCTCGGGGTCGACGGCCTCGGCCATCGCGTCGAGCACGGCGTCGAGGTCGACCTCGGTGTCGCCGGTCTCCTCGACGTGGACGGCGTTGTGCTCAGCGGGGTCGACGGAGTGCTCGTCGGCCGAGAGCACGTTGCCCTCCTGGGCCTCGTCGTCCTCCGAGGACTGCTCGGCAGCGGTTGCCCAGTCGACGTCGTTCGAGTTTCGCTCAGACACTGATTTCCATTCCGTTTCTGTTGTGCGGATCGTGGGTGATCCCCGACCGCGGCGCCAGATCCTGACGCATGACGACTGCGTCGCCGTCTGTGATTGTGGAACCCGGGTGCCGGACCGGAGCACCGGAACCTGAGCGGAACTAGCTCGCGGTACCGAACACCAGCGTGACGACCCAGGCGAAGACGAAGTCGATGCCGTAGACGAGCGCCATCATGATGCAGACGAAGACGAGCACCACGGCCGTGTAGCTGAGGAGTTCCTTCCGCGTCGGCGTGACGACCTTCTTGAGTTCCGCGAAGACCTGCTTCAGGAACAGGACGATGCCCGAGAAGAAGCCGCGCCGTTCGGCACGGTCCGCCTTCGCCTTGACGACGACGTCCTCGCCGGGCGTGTCGGTACTCTTCGGGGCCACTCGTTACACCTTTCGTGTGCCGGTGCATACGCACCGACTCGCAGGGCGGACAGGACTTGAACCTGCAACCTGCGGTTTTGGAGACCGCTGCTCTACCAATTGAGCCACCGCCCTTCAGTGCTGACGCACCGGAGGGGTCGAAGCTACCCTGAACTCCTGAGCGTTGCCTCACCACACGGGTGAAAACAGGCGCAGAAAATCATGGCAGATTTCAACTACCTCCATCCAGTGTACGGCACGGTCGCCCGGCTGTAAAACCGGCGGGACCCTGCAGCCGACCACGGTCGGTCACGGGCGCCCGGCTGCCGCGTGATCGGCGACTTCCTCGACCGACAGCGCGCGCAGATGAACGCCGACGGCGTCGAGGTCGCCCCCGAACCAGGGCGACGTGGGGGCGTTCGGCCAGCCAGCCGTCACGTTGTCGAAACCGATACGCCAGTAGCCGCGGTAGTTCGTGGAACCGGTGCTCGGGTTCGACGCGACCAACTCGCCGTCGAGGTACAGCTCCATTCCTGACGACTCGGACATGACGGCGACCACGTGATGCCACTCGCCGTCCACCACCGGTTCAGGCGACATGACGACCTCAGGCGAACCGGACTGCACGCCGAACACCAGTCGTCCGTCAGGGCCGATGTACAGGTGCCGATCGGCCTTCCAGGACCCGACCGTCTGTGCCACGCCGAAGCCGATCAGCTTGCCCTGCGGGCGCGTGGTGCGGAACCAGGTCTCGAGCGAGAAGGTCCGCGGCGAAGAGACCTGAGGCATCGTCGTGACCTGGGTCCCGACTCCGTCCAGTCGGGCGAAGGGACCGTCCCCACAGACACCGTCGACGCGCACGGCCTCGTTGCTGATGAAGGCGAACCCGGGGCCGGACCCGGCGTTGACGAGCGCCGTACCGCTCGGCTCGTTGAAGTCGAACCACATCTCCGGAGCACCGAGCGGCTGGCCGAGGCAGGAGAACACCTCGGTTCCGAGGTGGTTGCCCGAGGAGTCCGCGGCGCTCGTCCAGGACGCACCGGCGGTCGGCACGACTGCCGCGATCGCCAGGACACCGGCCAGAGCGACGCCGCCCACCGGGGCCATGGCCTGCAACCGCCCACGCGAGGTCGTGCGGCCACGCTCGTCGACGAGGAACCGCCGCGTCCACACGATGGCGCAGCCGGTCGCCGCCGCCGAAGGAGCGAGCAGGGCCAGCTCCGCCCACCGACCCTCGTGCGCCCACACGATCGGAAGTCCGATGAACGGGACGCGGAGGATACCGAGACCACGGACATCCTGATCGTCCACGAGCCGCCGATCCGGTTGACGGTTCGCGTCGCCTTGCAAGCGGAGCCGGTCGAACGTCCGCTCGACGATGCGATGCAGGAGGTAGGTGTCGTCCTTCGCGGGGTCATCGACGAGCACCACCTGGCCGGCCGCGGCGTCGGCGCCGTCGATCGGCATCGAGACGACGACGTCGCCGGTCCTGATGCGCGGCTCCATGGAACCTGACGCCACGGTGGTCGGAACCCACCCGACGAGCTTCGGCACAGCGGCCCACGCCAGGAGGCACAGCGCGAGCAACGCGAGGACGCGCGCACCGAGGGCGACGACCACGATGCCGGACGACACGATGCGCCGGCGGGCGGATGACGGTTCCATGAGAGCTCCCAGAGGGACGAGGTGGACGGGGACAGGCGGGCCGCGGTGCTCCCGTCAGCGGGACGAGAGCACCGGGATCGCCTAGGAGGTGCGACCCTCCCAGACGAGGTCGACCGCCGCCGTGCCGCCCTGGACGGTGTTCGGCGCATCCGGGGACAGCGTGTACGTGACCTTGAAGACGCGCTCCTCGCCGCCGCCGACGGAGGCCCACGAGCCGAGTCCGGACGCGTGGTCGAACGCAGTGTTCGCGAGGCCGGCGAGGGTGCCGCTGTAGACGGACGCGCCCGTGGTCGCGGGGACGAAGTCCTCGCAGGACCCGTAGCCGCCGCCGGCGCCCTGGAGGATGTCGAGCTGCAGGTGCTGGTCGAGGTCCTGCGTCTGCGCCGCGTTGTCCGCGTAGAGACGGATGTCGGACGACAGCGAACCGTCCGAGGTGACGGCGATGCAGTTCACACCGGTCGAGCCGGGCTGCAGGTCGTCCGCGGCGAACATCGCGGCGCCGGAGTCGTCATCGCTCAGCGCGATCGCTCCGGCACTCCAGGCGTTACCGGAGTTGTCGGTCGACGAGGTGAAGGCGGCGTAGGAGGCGGTCGAGACGATGACGCCGCTCGCCAGGACGGCGACGGGCAGTGCGGCCCAGCGGACGAGACGGCGGGATCGAGGGGACAGGGCGGTGGTCATGGTGATTCTCCAGGGTCGGGGCCGAAATCGGCACGTGTTGTACAACTAATATTCCATATGTTGTTCTGAAATACAACATGTGCTGGCGATGTCGGTAGGGTGGACGCACGAATGCACGACGACTCGACCCAGGGGGACCGATGAGCAGCGCAGACGAACACGCAGTCACCGTGAATGCGGCGGCGACGGACCGCAAGGACGATCGCCGGATCCCGGCCCGCTTCGCGGATGACAGCCCGCTCCCGGGCGCCGGCCCGATCCAGGCGTTCCTCCGCTTCTGGAAGCGGTATCCGATCTTCACCGGGCGGGCCAGCCGGAGCGAGTTCTGGTGGTGGGTGGTCGTCCACGCGGTCATCGTCACCGCGCTCCTGGTGATCGGACGCGGTGTCGACGTCGCGACCGGGGTGACGGCCGGTTTCTGGGAGGGTCAGGTCACCGAAGGACCCGCATGGGGTGTCCAGAGCGTCCTGTCCGGGATCTGGGGCCTCGCGACGATCATCCCGGGGCTGTCACTGAACGCCCGTCGCATGCACGACACGGACCACAGCGGCTGGTGGCAGCTCATCAACCTGGTCCCGATCTTCGGCTGGTTCTTCTTCATCTGGCTCGCGGCGCAGCCGAGCGACCGGGGCGGTGCCCGCTACGACACGGGGCCGCACCGCGAGGGCGCCCAGATCAAGCCTGGTGACGCTCCGCAGTGACCCGCCGGTCCGGGAGGACCGTGTCGGCGATCGCGGCGAGGACGAGCACCAGCGTGCAGAGACACCCGAGGACGAGTTCCCCGAGCTGCGGCACGAGGAACGCGGCGACCGCGCAGCCAGCGAGCATCGCGAGGCCGATGACCGGCGCGAGTGGAACGGCACGGTCGACGACGAACCGGAACAGCGACAGCCCGAGGAGGTAGAGGACCGGGCCGCCGAGGATCACGACGCCCCCGGCGAGTTCGACGGCGTCGGCCGGTCGGTCGAGTATCTCCTTGTCCCCCACCGAGACGAGCACGATCCCGGCGACGATCACGACGTGGGCGTAGCTGTATCCGTCGCGCGCGATGCGTCCGAGACGTCCCGGCCCTCGTCGACCGGGACGACCCTCGTCACCGTCGGCGCGGTCGGCCTCCTCCTCGGCGGCCTCGACCGCTCGGCGTCCCGCCGCCTCCGTGCGGTGGAAGTACAACCACCACAGCGCGACCGCGGAGACGAAGGCACTCAGCATCCCGACGACGGCGGCGACCGACGTCTCGAGCTCGACGAACGCGAACCCGGTGACGAGCAGCGACTCGCCGATCGCGATGATGATGAAGAGCGACGCCCGCTCCGAGAGGTGCGCACCGGAGAGCTCCCAGCTCTCGACCTCCGAGGTCCGCACACCCGGCAACCGGAATCCGAGGGCCCCGCCGCCGTACTCGATGGCGACGGCGCAGATCCAGAACGCCAGTTGCCAGTCGGTCGGCACCAGCGCGCCGGCGATCCAGAAGACCGCGGCGAACGCGGTCCAGACGAGGACGCGTGCGAAGCTCAGGGCCACGTCGCGGTCGTGCCGCCAGGTCGCCACGACCATGAACAGCGTCCGGATGAGCTGGAGCACGACGTAGGCGACGGCGAACGCCAGCGCGCGGTCGGTGAACGAAGCCGACACCGACACCGCCGCGACGAACGCCAACAGGCCGAAGCCGATGAGCGCGAGTCGCACCGCGAGCCGTTCCGGGTCGAGCCAGTTCGTCACCCAGCTCGTGGACACCCAGGACCACCAGAGCGCCAGGATGAGGACGATCGACTCGAGCGCGGCGGTGACGCTCTGGTCGTCGGCGATGAGCTTGCTCAGCTGGGTGAGCGCGAAGACGAAGACGAGGTCGAAGAACAACTCGACGAAGGTGACGCGCTCGGCGCGTTCACCGGACTCCGGACGACGAAGATCGGAGACGAGGCCGAATCTGGGGGCGGGCATCTTCGTATCCTGGCAGGGTTCCCGGTGCCGACGCCTCCCCCTCGGATTCGTCGACACCGGGTCGTGCTCGTCGCGAGCTGCGGGGACAGAGCCCGACGACCACACCGTGAGCCTAGCAAGAAGTATTCCAGATACACAAGGTCCAGAAGCATCATCGGAATATCGACGGCCGCAGCCGGGTTGCGTCCGGAGGCCGCGTCCTCCGCGAGCCGCATCCCCCACGAAAGGCATCACCCGTATGGATCTCTTCGCGCCCGTCCGACTCGGCGACCTCGAACTCGCCAACCGCGTCGTCATGGCCCCGCTCACCCGCATGCGGTCCGGAGCCGACGGCGTCCCCGGCGACCTCGTCGCCGAGCACTACAGCCAGCGCGCAGGACTCGGGCTCATCATCACGGAGGGCACCTACCCGAGCGCCGAGTCGCGCTCCTACCCGGGCCAGCCCGGCATCGTCACCCCCGAGCAGGTCGAGGGTTGGCGTGGCGTCGCGAAGGCCGTGCACGGAGCGGGCGGGCTCATCGTCATGCAGCTCATGAACGGCGGCCGCGTCTCGCACACCGACATCACGGGCACCGACCGCATCGTCGCGCCGAGCGCGATCGCCATCGCCGGCGAGGTCCGGACGCCGGCGGGCGCCCAGCCGTACCCCGTCCCGCACGCGCTGAGCACCGAGGAGCTCAACACGGTCCGCGAGGAGTTCGTCCAGGCCGCCCGCAACGCGATCGAGGCAGGCCTCGACGGCGTCGAACTCCACGCCGCGAACGGCTACCTGCTGCACCAGTTCCTCTCCCCCGTCTCCAACGTGCGCGACGACCGCGCCGGAGGCAGCCCGGAGGCCCGCGCGTCGTACGTCGCCGGGGTCGTCAGCGCCGTCGCCGCGGCGGTCGGTGCAGCGCGCGTCGGCATCCGCATCTCCCCGATGAACGGCGCCGGTGACACGGCGGAGACCGACGAGGCCGACGTCCGCGCGACCTACGAGGCATTGCTCGACGCCCTGGCACCGCTCGGCCTCGCCTACGTCAGCATCCTCCACGAGGACCCGGCCGGCGCGCTCGTCCAGGACCTGCGTGGTCACTTCGGCGGCAAGCTCATCGTCAACAGCGGCTTCGGCACCGTCACGACGCGCGACGAGGCGATCGCCCTCGTCGAGCACGCGCATGCCGACGCCGTCGCCGTCGGGCGTCTCGCCATCGCGAACCCCGACCTCGTCGAGCGTTGGGCGGGCGAGCACGAGGAGAACACCCCGAACCCGGCCACCTTCTACGGCCCGGGCGCCGAGGGCTACACGGACTACCCGCGCCTCGCGAGCTGATCACGCTGAGGTGAGGCACCTCGTCGCGCGACACCTCGTCGGGCGACGAGGTGCCTCACCTCAGTCCGCCCGTGGCGCGTGCGACTCGAGGAACTCGTACACCTCGACGGAGTCGACCCCCGGGAAGGATCCGGTCGGCAGCGCGGCCAGCAGACTCGTCGGCGTCCGCGCCGCCGGCCAGGCCTTCCCCTCCCACCGTTCGGCGAGCGCCGGCGACGCCCGACGACAGCATCGCTCGTCGGGGCAGTTCGAGGTCGACCGATGCGGCGTCTCGCGTCCGCGGAACCACTTCACGTGCGCGAACGGGACGCCGACGCTGACCGAGTACTCGCCCTCCTTGGCCTTCTCGATCCGCGAGGTGCACCAGAAGGTGCCGGTGTCCATGTCGGTGTACTGATACCAGGGGCTGAAGCGGTCCTCGACGTCGAAGACGGTCCTGGCCGTCCAGTTGCGGCAGACGAGCGAGCCCTCCACTGCTCCGAGGACGTCGGACGGGAACGTGACCCCGTCGTTCTCGTACGCCTTGATGATCGTCCCCGACTCGTGCACCTTCATGAAGTGCACCGGGAGCCCGAGGTGCCTCGTCGCGAGGTTGGTGAAGCGGTGCGCGGCGGTCTCGTACGACACCGCGAACGCGTCGCGCAGGTCCTCCATCGAGATGCGCCGGAGCTGTTTCGCCTCGCCGAGGACGCGCACGGCGTCGCGCTCGGGCAGCAGGATGGCCGCCGTCAGGTAGTTGGTCTCGACGCGCTGCCGCAGAAAGTCCGCGTAGTTTCCCGGCTCTTCGTGTCCGCACAGGTGACTGGCGAACGCCTGGAGGATGGGGGAACGCGAATCACGGGACATCGAGGGTTCGGTCGGCAGGTAGATCCGACCGTTGCGCCGGTCGGTGACCGAGCGCGTCGAGTGCGGCAGGTCGCCGACGTAGTGGAGCGAGAACCCGAGGTGCTGTGCCATCTCCGCGACCGTCTGGTGCGAGACCGGCCCTCCGGTGTAGCCGACGGCGTCGAGCAGTCCTTTCGCGACGGCCTCGAGCTCGGGGAAGTGGTTGTCGGCCGCGCGCATGTCCGCCCGGAGGACCGCGTTGGCCCGGCGCGCCTCCTCGGGTGTCGCCGCACGCTCCCGATGCAGGCGGGCGACCTCGTCGTGCAGCGCCAGCACGGTGCGCAGCGTCTCGTCCGCCGTCCCTTTCGAGACGCGGATGGGCGCGATCCCGAGGGCGGAGAAGACGGGCCCCCGCTGGGCACGCTCGACGGCGATCTCGAGCGCGGCCCGGTCGCTCGGCGGTTCGTCACGGAGGAGGTCGTCGACGGTGGTGCCGAGGGCCGCGGCGATGACGCGGAGCATCGAGAGGCTCGGCTCCCGATGCCCGTTCTCGATCGCCGACGCCTGCGACGGTGCGCGGTCGATCGCCTGCGCGAGCTCGTCGAGGGTGAGGCCCGCACGGGATCGGGCATCGCGGATCCGGCGACCGAGGACGAGGGCGTCCGCGTGCGGACCAGGTCCGTCACCAGCGGTGGCGGAGACGGGTGGAGCAGCGGCGGTGCTGGTCATGGTGATCATGCTCACACGCGCCGGTTGTTCCGGCAAACAGAAGGTCGGCCGTTCTTCTGTCCACGGATGACGTCCGTCGGGGTTGCGGCGAGCGCAGGATCGTTCCCACAGCACGACCCGCCCCACCGACCTCGACACCACAGGAGTCATCGTGAGCAACGAAGCCACCCGACCGACCGACCACCGCACGCCCCTCCGCGCCGGCGACCAGACGCAGACGGCCGAGGAACTGCAGCGCGAGTGGGACACCGACCCGCGCTGGGACGGGGTCCGCCGCGACTACACCGCTGAGGACGTCGTCCGCCTGCGCGGCGGTGTCCGGGAGGAGCCGACGCTCGCCCGCCGAGGGGCGGAGCGCTTGTGGAACCTCCTCCACACCGAGGAGTGGGTGCCTGCCCTCGGCGCGCTGACCGGCAACCAGGCCGTGCAGCAGGTCCGGGCTGGCCTGCAGGCGATCTACCTCTCCGGCTGGCAGGTCGCCGCCGACGCGAACCTCTCCGGGCAGACCTACCCCGATCAGAGCCTCTACCCGGCGAACTCGGTTCCGGCGGTCGTCCGGCGGATCAACAACGCGCTGCTCCGGGCCGAGCAGATCGACTTCGCCGAGCGAGCCGTCGGGGAGACGCCGGGACCCGAGGCGATCGACTGGCTCGCGCCGATCGTCGCCGACGCCGAAGCCGGCTTCGGTGGACCGCTCAACGCCTACGAACTCATGGCCGGCATGATCCAGGCCGGCGCCGCGGGCGTCCACTGGGAGGACCAGCTCGCGGCTGAGAAGAAGTGCGGCCACATGGGCGGCAAGGTGCTGGTGCCGACGGGCCAGCACATCCGGACCCTCAATGCGGCCCGGCTGGCGGCGGACGTCGCTGGTGTCCCGACCATCGTCATCGCCCGCACCGATGCGCTGGCCGCCACGCTCCTCACGAGCGACATCGACGAGCGCGATCTGCCGTTCCTGAACGGGAACCGGACCCCGGAGGGCTTCTACGAGGTGGAGAACGGCATCGGTCCGGTGCTCGCACGCGGCCTCGCCTACGCGGAGTACGCCGACCTGCTCTGGGTCGAGTCCGCGGAACCCGACCTCGACCTCGCCCGGCGGTTCGCCGAGGCCGTCCACGAGCGGTTCCCGGGCAAGCTGCTCGCCTACAACTGCTCGCCGTCGTTCAACTGGAAGTCGCACCTCGACGATGCGCAGATCGCGTCCTTCCAGCGGGAGCTCGCCGCCATGGGATACGCGTTCCAGTTCATCACCCTCGCCGGCTTCCACGCGCTGAACCACTCGATGTTCACCCTGGCGAGCGACTACCGGGAGCGGGCGATGAGCGCCTACGTCGACCTCCAGGAAGCCGAGTTCGCCGCAGAGGCCAGCGGCTACACCGCCACCAAGCACCAGCGCGAAGTCGGTACCGGCTACTTCGACCTGGTCGCGACCGCCCTCAACCCCGGCAGCGCCACCCTCGCCCTCGCCGGGTCGACCGAGGAACAACAGTTCCACTGATCCATACCAGCCCCGCCCTTCGACAAGCTCAGGGACCGCTCGACGGGCCCATCCGACGCACGACCATCCGAAACGGAGTCACCCCATGAACACCATGCTCGCTTCCCCGTCCACACCCACCACCGCGCCGGTGCCCACGCAGCGCACCGGCCCCGCCATCGAGGTCGTCGGTCGTCTCGGTGACCGGTACGAGGAGATCCTCACCCCGGACGCCCTCGCCTTCCTCGCGGACCTGCACCAGCGGTTCGCGGGTGCGCGGCACGACCGCCTCGCCGAGCGCATGCGCCGACGCTTCGAGATCGGGAACGGCCGCGATCCGCGGTTCCGCGACGACACCGCGGCGATCCGGGAGGACCGCTCCTGGCGCGTCGCCGGCGCCGGGCCCGGTCTCGAGGACCGCCGGGTCGAGATCACCGGCCCCACCGATCCGAAGATGACGATCAACGCCCTCAACTCCGGTGCGAACGTCTGGCTCGCCGATCAGGAGGACGCGACGAGCCCGACGTGGGCCAACGTCATCGGTGGTCAGCTCTCGCTGCGCGACGCCGTCCGCGGCGAGCTGACGTTCACGAACGAGGCGGGGAAGGTGTACCGCGTCACCGCGACGGAGACGCCGACGATCGTCATGCGCCCGCGCGGCTGGCACCTCGTGGAGAAGCACCTGCGGTTCATCGACCGCTCCGGGGCGGCGATGGCGGCCTCCGGGAGCCTCGTCGACTACGGCCTCTACGTCTTCCACAACGCCCGCCCGCTCATCGACGCCGGCCACGGGCCCTACTTCTACCTCCCGAAGTTGGAGTCGAGCGAGGAGGCGCAGCTCTGGGACGACGTCTTCACGTTCACCGAGGAACGCCTGGGTCTCGACCACGGCACGATCCGCGCCACCGTGCTCATCGAGACGCTCCCCGCGGCGTTCGAGATGGACGAGATCCTGTACGCGCTCCGCGACCACTGCGCCGGCCTCAACGCCGGTCGCTGGGACTACATCTTCTCGATCATCAAGAACTACCGGGGGCGCGGTGCCCGGTTCGTCCTGCCCGACCGCAGCGAGGTGACGATGACGGTGCCGTTCATGCGCGCCTACACGGAACTCCTCGTGCAGACGTGCCACCGCCGCGGTGCGCACGCGATCGGCGGGATGTCCGCGTTCATCCCGAACCGGCGCGATCCGGAGGCGACGGCGCGCGCGATCGAGAAGGTCTCAGCCGACAAGCGCCGCGAGGCGGGTGACGGCTTCGACGGGACCTGGGTGGCGCACCCGGACCTCATCGAGACAGCCAGGGCCGAGTTCGACGCGGTCCTCGGCGATCGTCCGAACCAGCTCGACCGACTGCGGGAGGACGTGTCGGTGACACCGTCACAGCTCCTCGACGTGCGCATCGGTCGGGCGGTCACGGACGCCGGTCTCCGTGACAACGTGTCGATCGCCGTCCGCTACCTCGACTCCTGGCTCCGCGGGATCGGCGCCGCGGCGATCGACGGACTCATGGAGGACGCGGCGACGGCGGAGATCAGTCGATCGCAGGTCTGGCAGTGGATCCACCAGGACGTCGCGACCGACGACGGCCGTCCGATCACCCGTGAGCGGGTCGAAGGCCTCCTCGACGAGATGCTCGCCTCGCTCCCCCGCACCGCCGACGACCGCTTCGACGACGCTGCCGAGCTGTTCCGCGAGGTGGCACTCCGCGACGAGTTCCCGACCTTCCTCACCGTTCCGGCGTACACGCGGTACCTCGTCGACCCGGCGTAGGTGCCCGGCGTCCACAACTCCTGCTCACCATGGACCGTCAGCTCCGGCCCGCGCGCCATCCACGCGCGGCGGTCGAGGCCCTCGGTGCTGGAGCAGGAGTTGTGGACCGGCGCACGGCGGTTCCGGCGCCCTTGTCCGGTCCGCTCGGGCCCCCGTAGAGTCGGGCGTATGACCCGGAACGTGCAGGAAGCATCGACCGTCGGGACCATGTCGCCGGGTGGGCCGTCGTCGGCACTCCAGCAGGCGCATCGATGGAACGCCTCGAGCCGCTACGGCGCCTCGCTCGTGGCCATCGTCCTGGGCGGATACCTCGCCATGCGCGCCGGGCTGAACGTCATGTGGCTCCAGTCGGACGCCGACGTCATCGGCGCACTGCTCCTCCAGTTCTTCGTGGGCGGCGCGGTTCTCGTAGCCGGCGCCCTGATCGCCCCGGCCTCCCTGGCGCGCCGCGTGCTCGCCTCCGCCGTCGTCGTGGCCGGGCTCACGGTCCATGCGGTCGGGTCGGCGTCGGTGACCAACGCGACGCCGCCCTTCCTGCTCTACGGATCGATGTCGGTCACGATCGGCGCCTTCACCGCTGCCGCGGTCTGGTTGATCGTCCGTGGTCGATCCCTGCCGACCTTCGTCCTGCTCCTCGGGTTCGCCACCGTGCCACTGCTGACCGAGCGCCTGACCCACACCGGGTGGTCGGGCGTCACCCGAGACGACCTGCTCACGGCAGCCTCAGCCGCCATCGGCGTCGGGGTGGCCTGGGCGGCAGCGGCCGTCGACGGCGCCCGGTCCCGATAGGCTCCGCCCCCGACAAGGTCCGGTCCGCGTCACGCACTGTCCTCGCGACACCGGGTTCGGTACGCTCGGACTCGTGCCTGAATCGACTCCCACGCCCCGCCTGTCCACGAAGATCTCAGCGATCGCCGAGTCCGCCACGCTGAAGGTGGACGCGAAGGCGAAGGCGCTGCAGGCGCAAGGCCGACCCGTGATCTCCTACGCGGCGGGCGAGCCGGACTTCCCGACGCCCGAGCACATCGTCGAAGCGGCGCTCGTCGCCGCCCGCGACCCGAAGGCGCACCGGTACACCCCAGCGGCCGGCCTGCCGGACCTCCGCGCCGCCATCGCGGAGAAGACGCTCCGCGACTCCGGTCTCGAGGTCGACCCGAGCCGGGTCATCGTCACCAACGGCGGCAAGCAGTCGGTGTACGAGGCGTTCCAGGTCCTCCTGAACCCGGGCGACGAGGTCATCGTGCCGACGCCCTTCTGGACCACCTACCCCGAGGCCATCGCGCTCGCCGACGGTGTCGCGGTCGACGTCTTCGCCGACGCCTCGCAGAACTACCAGGTCACCGTCGAGCAGCTCGAGGCGGCGCGCACCCCGCGCACCAAGGTCCTCCTGTTCGTCTCCCCCTCGAACCCGACCGGGTCCGTCTACTCCCCCGAGCAGACGAAGGCGATCGGCGAGTGGGCGCTCGAGCACGGCATCTGGGTCATCACCGACGAGATCTACCAGAACCTCACCTACGATGGTGTCCGCGCGACGTCGATCGTCGAAGCGGTGCCCGAGCTCGCCGAGCAGACGCTCCTCGTCAACGGCGTGGCCAAGACGTACGCGATGACGGGCTGGCGCGTGGGGTGGACCGTCGGCCCGGCGGACGCGATCAAGGCGCTCGGCAACCTCCAGTCGCACCTCTCCGGCAACGTGAACAACATCGCGCAGCGCGCGGCGATCGCGGCCCTCACCGGTCCGCAGGATGCCGCTGAGGCGATGCGTGAGGCGTTCGACCGCCGCCGCAAGCTCATCGTCGGTGAGCTCAACAAGATCGACGGCTTCGAGACGCCGACCCCGCAGGGCGCCTTCTACGTCTACCCCGACGTCACGGCGCTGCTCGGCCGGACGTTCGGCGGGGTGACGCCCAAGACGTCGCTCGAACTCGCCGACCTCATGCTCGACCAGGCCGAGGTCGCGGCAGTGCCCGGCGAGGCGTTCGGGCCGTCCGGCTACCTGCGCTTCAGCTACGCGCTCGGCGACGACCAGCTCCTCGAGGGCGTCCAGCGCCTCCAGCGCCTGTTCGCATCCTGACCCGAGGTCCGCTCGCTCGTCCCCGGGCGAGCGGACCTCGCATCAGCGTCAGATCGTGACGCCGACCACGACGGGCTCAGGCTGCAGGAGGACGCCGAATTCGGCGTGGACCCGCGCCTGCACGAATCGCGCGAGCTCGGCGATCTCGGTGGCGGTCGCCCCGCCACGGTTCGTCAGGGCGAGCGTGTGCTTCGTGGAGACCGCAGCGTGCGATCCGGGGAGTGCGAACCCGCGACGGACGCCGGCCCGCTCGATCAGCCAGGCGGCCGAGAGCTTCGCGAGGCGCTCGGTCGGGGCCGGACGGGGCGGGTTGACGACCTCGCCGAGCGGGAAGACGTACTCGGTGTCGTCGTCGGCCGGCGGGTCGACGGGCCACCAGGGAGCATCGCCGGGGAGCGAGCGGGCGACGTGCTCCGACACGATCGGGTTCGTGAAGAACGACCCGGCGCTGGCGGTGTCGGGGTCGTCGGGATCGAGCACCATACCCTTCGACGTCCGGAGCGCGAGCACCGTCGTGCGCACCTGGGCCAGGCGGACCTGCTCGCCGACCTCCACGCCGAGCGCGAAGGCGAGCTGCTGATAGGCGATCGGTGCGGCCAGGCCGTCGGCGCCGACGTCGTCGAGGTCGATGATGATCGCCACGACCACGCCGGAGCGCTCGGGCTCTCCGCCACCGTGGCGCTTCAAGACCGACGTCCGGTACCCGAGACCGAGCTCCGTGGCGGGAACGCGCTCGACGGTCTGCGACTCCTCGTCGAGCAGGTCGACGGCGACGAGCGACGACACGATCTCCTGCCCGTAGGCGCCGATGTTCTGGACGGGGGCCGCCCCGCAGGATCCCGGGATGCCGGAGAGCGCCTCGATGCCCGCCCAGCCGTGCTCCACGGTGAAGGCGACGAGCGCGTCCCAGTCCTCACCGGCCTGCACCCGCAGGCGGACACGGCCGGACGGCGCGTCGAGGCGTTCGATGCCGCGGTTGGCCGCCCGGATGACGGTCGCGTCGACGGGCTCGTCGCCGATCAGCAGGTTCGACCCGCCGCCGAGCAACAGCCACGGCTGGTCGGTGTTCCAGACGTCGAGCACGGCCTCGATCAGCGCTGCCTCGCTCGTGCACTCCGCGAAGGCTGCGGCGGGCCCGCCCACCCCGAGGGTGGTGAGCTCGCTCAGACGGATGGCGTCGTTCATGGTCCTCCGGGTCAGGCGAAGCTGACGACGAGCTGCGCCTTGCCGAGCACCGTCTGCTCGGCGTAGGTGACGGTGAGGTCGACGCGCGCGGTGCGGGCTTCCTCGTCGATCTTGCCGACCTTGGCGACGATCTGGAGGTCGGCGCCGGTCTCGGGGTCGACGACGACCGGTCGGGTGAACCGCACCTGGTACTCGAGCACGCGACCGGGGTCGCCGATCCAGTCGACCACCGGCTGGGCCGCGATCCCCATCGTCAGCATGCCGTGGGCGAGCACGCCCGGCAGTCCAACGGACGCGGCGACGTCGTCGCGGTAGTGGATGGGGTTGAAGTCCCCGGAGGCGCCGGCGTACCGCACGAGGGCGTCGCGCGTCAGGTGGACGGTCCGCTCCGCGACGACGTCTCCGACAGCCGGCATGGTCGGGGTCTGCTGCACGTCGCTCATCCTTCGTCTCCTCGCACCACGAGCGTCGAGGTCGCGGTGACCACGGGCTCGCCGGTGGCATCGGTCATGACCGAGTCGCACGTCACCATCGAGTGGCCACCCAGGGACTTCACCGCGGTGACGGTCAGCTGCGCGGTGAGCTCGTCACCGGCGACGATCGGTCGATGGTGCACGAAACGCTGGTCGCCGTGGACCACCCGGCTGAAGTCGATACCCGCGTCGGGTGCGGCGAGCAGTTGCTGGAGCGTGTGCTCCTGGACGACGACGGCGAAGGTGGGCGGCGCCACGACGTCGGCGTATCCTGCGGCGCGGGCCGCCTCCGGGTCGAGGTTGATCGGGTTCGTCGCGAAGACGGCCCGCGAGAACTCGCGGATCTTCTCGCGTCCGACCAGGTACGGGGCGACGGGCGGGAAGACCCGACCGGCGAGCTCTGGGTTCACTGACACGCCCTCAAGCCTACCCGCTGCCCTGGCTCGCCGACCGGGCACGGACGGACCGGCAGCGGCCCGTCAGGAGCGCTTGATCGCCTGGAACACCATGCGGATGGCGATGACCACGAGGAACGCCGCGAAGAGCAGGTTGCCGACGAACGGCGGGACGACCGACGCGACGATGGCGCCGAGAGCGGTGGTCGTGCAGGCGGCGATGCCGATGATCGCTGCGGCCGTCAGGTCGACGTTGCCTCGCCGGACGTTGCCGATGGTGCCGGAGATCGCGGTCGGCACCATCATGAGCAGCGAGGTGCCCTTGGCGATGAGGTCGCTCGCGCCGAACAGCAGGATGAGCATCGGCACGACGACGACCCCGCCGCCGATGCCGAGCAGCCCCGACAGGACACCGGTCAGGAAGCCGAGCACGATGAGGCCGATGATCGAGCCGACGTGCAGGTCGATCTCGGCCGTGCGGGACGGGACGATGAGGAACAGCGAGACCACCACGACGAGCAGGAAGCCGATGAAGCCCCACTGGAGCGCCTTCTTGGGGAGCTTGGAGAGGAGGTAGCTGCCGAGTTGTGCGCCGCCGATCGCACCGATCGCCAGCAGGATCGCCGCCACCCAGTCGACGGTCCCGTTCACCGCATAGGACACGACGCCGACGAGCGAGGTCGGGACGATCGCGGCCAGTGAGGTCCCCGCGGCGAGCCGCTGGCCGAAGCCGAGGAGGAAGACGACGGCGGGGACGATGAGGATGCCTCCGCCGACCCCGAACAGCCCGGAGAGGAATCCGGCGGTCAGTCCGATGCCGATCAGCCAGGCGATGCCTGACGGGGAGCGGACCGGACGCCCGGTCGAGTCGTTCCCGCTCACTGCGCGCTGGAGCCGGACAGCGCCGTCTCGAGCGAGGGCGTCGTGCGAGCGGTACCGGCGTCCAGGAGCGACCAACCGGTGTCGGTCGCCTCGATGACCGAGACGGAGCAGTTCTCCAGCGGTGGGACCGTCGTACCGGAGAGGTGACTGAGGGTGAGGCGGATGAGGGTGCCGTGGCTCACGACGAGGACGTTCTGCCCGGGGAAGTCGCGTGCGATGGCGTCGATCCCGCGGAGTCCGCGTTCGATGACCGACTCCTCGGTCTCGAGGTTCGGGTACTGGTGGTCTGGCCAGTTCTCGAGGACCATCTGCGCCGTCGCGCCCTCGGCGTCGCCGTAGTGGCGCTCGACGACGTCGGGGTAGGTGGGGCCGAGTTCGAGTCCGAGCGCGTCCGCGATGATCTGCGCGGTCTCGCGTGCGCGCCCCAACGGGGAGCTGACGATGACATCCCAGGTGCCGGTGAGCCGAGGGGCGACCGTCGCCGCCTGCTCCCGCCCGGTGTCGTTCAGGGGGATGTCCGTCGTGCCCTGCAGCCGTCGTTCGAAGTTCCAGGCGGTCTGTCCGTGACGGATGAGGGCGATGGTCATGTCTCAAGCCTAACCGGCGTCGGACCGAGGTCTTCCGGCCTTCACCGCGACACGGAGCTCACTGCTCGTCGACGGCGTCCTTCGCCCATCGGATCCGGATGGGTCCGCGGACCGTCGCGCGGTCGACCGCCTCGTCGCCCTGTGTGATCCGCACCCGGCCTTCGTCGACCAAGAGCCACGCGACCCGGCGGGTGTCGTCCATCAGCGCTCGCCAGTCGTCGCCACCGACCGCTCGTGCGACGTCGGACGGACAGATGGACGAGGTCGCGGCCCGCTTCCCCAGCAGGTCGAGCATCGTCGACTCCAGGAGGTCGTCGTCCACGGCTGCCGCCGGCGTCGGGTCCGGTGCGGCTTCGTCGGTCATGGTCCCAGTATGCGCGCACCGCTAGGCGAGGTCGGCGTGCCGGGACAGATCCGCATGCTGCGCGACGAACGCCCGGGCCAGGCGCTTCGTGACGCCGAGTTCGGCGACGAGATGCTCGAGGTCCGGTGCCCAACGCGCGATGGCTCGGAACTCGTCGAGGTCGATGAGGTTCGACGCGGCGAAGCGGTCGGCCTGCACCTCGTGCTTCGGTCGGTCGTCCTCGTGGCCGAGCACGCAGTGCGCGATGCCATGGGCGAGGGCGTTCCGCCGATGCACGGACCGGAGCGACTCCTGGATGACGATCGTGTGCGCGGACGGCAGCCAGCGCTCGTGGGACACCCGCAGGGGCCGGAAGATCACCGCGAGACCGAGCTCCTCCGCGTGCGCATACGGGTCGTAGGCGCGTCCACGCTCACGGGGCTTCCGGCTCGGGTTGCTCCAGTTCTCCATCGATGATCGCCGCCCCACGTTCCCCCTCCAACTGCTCCGTCGTCCACGACGCAGCTTCCCTCTGCCGGCGTCTGCGATCCAGCTCGTCATTCGTAGCAGTGGTGTCCGACACGGGAGCCACACGCTCGTCGTCGCTCGCCTGCAGTTCGGCCTCGATCCGGGTCATCCCCCCGACCGCTTGCAGGGCGTCGGCCAGGAGTCGCACCGGATCGGCACCGGTCGCGGCGCAGAGCGTGACGAAGGTCGGGCCACTGATCTCGCTGCGACCGGCGAGGACACGTTGCAGCGTCGTCGGACTCATCCCCGTCGCCTCAGCCAGGGCGCGCTGATTCATGCGTCGCCGCTTGTAGGCGGCCACGAGTTCGTCCGCCAACGCCTGATTGACCATCGCCTCTGCTGCGTTCACGTTCCGATCGTAGCCAGAAACCCTGTCACGAACGGCAGAAAACCTGCCTCATGCGCTCTATAGTGTCACCTCCGACCTGAATGATGCCAGATGAGACAACTTCTGGGAACCATCCGGGTCGCATACCACCACCCACGACGCCTGAGGAGGCACCATGACCGAACACCGGACCTCACCGGAACCACCGCCCACACCACCGACACCACCGCCCGTCCCATTTCCTGCACAGCGGATCATCCGCACCGTGATCCAGACGACCGCGGCCGTGATCCTGAGCTCGGTGGCCTGCATCACGACCGCGAGCATCATCGCGCCACAACTCCTGGAGGCGATCCGAGAACTCCTTCCGGACGACGTCTACGCCTGGGCGGCGGCAGCCGTGGCCACGACGGCGGCGATCGCCGCAGCACTGGCCCGCATCATGGCAATCCCGGGCGTGAACGGGTTCCTGACGAGACTGAGTGCAGGATCCACTCCCCGCCACGCACGACCCGATTCAGGCACTGAATCTGCCACTCAAGAAAGAATTTCATGAATGATTGGCAAAATAAACTGGACAAGACGACGAGATCGCCATAGAGTCGTACTCGAACACACGTTCGAACGTCGGAGGACGTTTCCTCCATCAACAGAAAGGAGGGCTCATGGTTTACAACCCATTCGCCGGATGGCCGGTCACCGGCACCTGGCTTGGCCACCTGTCCTACTCGGACGGCGGTACGGACTATCCTCTCGGCTACAACACCGACCTGCCGGCACCTGCAGCGGGCACGCTGCAGAACCACGGCATGGTCGGATCGGCCGGCCGTCGAGCCACACTCTGGCTCGACACTCCAGTCGCTCGGCAGGTCGCGGCGGAGACGCGAGAAGGAGCCGGCCCCATGGTCGGCATCGTTTTCCAACACGCCGCCTCGTACAACGCCGAACGTCACTATTCCGCTGGCGAGATCATCGGAAAGTCCGGTGCATCTGCCAATGGCAGCGACTACGGCGGCGATGTGCATCTGCACATCCACGGAGTCAACAGCGCTGGACAGCGTGTGGACTTCACCAAATTCATCGACGGCAACACACAGAACCCAGGAGACACCATGACCCCCGCTCAGGAAGCAGCACTCAATGCCCGCCTCGACAACATCGAGAAGATCCTCGCTGTGAACGTCGTCGATGGAGTTGCAGGTGGGATCCGAGGCTACGTTTCGCACCTGCGATCCAACTTCGGAGGACGCTTCAACAACATCGAGAGCATCCTCGCGATCCAGAACGACGGCGGCATCCGCGCAATCGTCACTGCGATCAAAGCAAAGGTCGGCGCATAGCCGCTGCGAAACAGATGCCCCCGAGCAGACCGTAACTGCTCGGGGGCATCCCCATCGGCACCACGAAAGGAGCCTCATGGTTCTCAAGTATCAGCACCCGTTCGCTCAGATCGACCTCGCCGACGGCTGGGGATCGATGGCCGGCGGACGGACCCAACCGCACCGCGGGCTGGACTACCAGCCCGGCGCCGGAGCCGCGATCCCGGCGGTCGCAGCGGGCGTCGTCTCCGCCAACCGGTGGAACGCGGCCCTGGGGAACGTCCTGGTCATCGCCCACCCCGACGGCATGTACTCGGGCTACTCGCACCTGGCGGCCGCCTCACCGCATCAGGTCGGCGCGGCGATCGTCCGAGGTGAACCCGTCGGCGTCGTCGGGAACACCGGATCCGCCTCCAGCGGAGCCCATCTGCACCTCACCATCACCTTCACCGCGGACGGCACGTGGAACAACGCCGACATCCGCGTCACCACCGATCCGTATCCGTTCATCAACGCTCGCCTGAACGGCGAGGACCCCGTCCAACCACTCAAGGAGTCAGACATGCCCAAGATCATCAGTGTGCCAGGCGGCACCATCGCGCTCGTCACCGAGACGTTCGGCACGATGTACACCTCCACCAGCGGCGGACAGGGGTTCTCCATCGCCGCGAACACGAAGGCGTACGGCCAGGTCACCGGCCTGACCCAGGACCAGGTCACGACGCTCGTCGCCGAGGCGAACGCCCGAGGCCAGCGCATCGCCGATCTCGTCGCGGCCGCGCGGTAACCCACGCCGGAATGGAGGAAGCCCCCGAGCAGACCGTAACTGCTCGGGGGCTTCCTCCATTCTGCACCGTGCACGTCTCGTGCACAGGGCCCAGGTTCGATGCTCAGGCGAACTGCGCGTAGAACGCGTCAGGTCCGTGCGCGAGCGAGGCCTTGACCATGGCGCTCCACTCGTCGACGACGACCTCGGAAGCGCCGGCTGCCACGCCGTCGAGGCTCGCGCGCGCGACGTCCGCGGGGTCGACCATCGGCCCCTCGTAGCCGGCCATGATGTCGGTGTCGGCGGCCCCGAGGTGGAGCCCCTGCACCGTGACGCCCTTCGGGGCGAGTTCCAGACGGACCGCGTTCGTCATGTTCCACTCCGCCGCCTTGGCCGCGGCGTATCCGCCTGAACCGGGGTGCGCGAACCAGCTCAGGGCGGAGAGCACGTTGACGATCGCCCCTCCACCGTTCGCTTCGATCACCGGCGCGAACGCACGCACCATGGCGAGGTTGCCCCAGTAGTGCGTGTCCATCTCGCGCCGAGCGTTCGCGAGGTCGTCGGTCAACATCGAGCCCTGCGTCGCGATCCCGGCGTTGTTGACGAGCAACGTGACGTCGGTCGCGACCTCGGCCGCCGCAGCGACGGACGCCTGATCGGTGATGTCGAGCTGCAGCACCTCCACGCCCGGGATGTCGACGAGGTCCGGGCGCCGCGCGGTCGCGTACACCTTCGAGGCGCCGCGCTCGAGCAGCTGCACGACGAACCTGCGTCCGATGCCCCGGTTCGAGCCGGTGACGAGTGCGACGGATCCTGCGATGTCCATGATTCCCTTCCGCGTGCGGGGCGATCCCGCAGCAGCCTGGTTAGGCTAAGACCTCACATCAATGTCAGGTGCAAGCCAGGAACGGAAGCTCGATGCGCATCGGAGATCTCGCGGCTCGGACCGGGGTGAGCGTCCGCTCGCTCCGCTACTACGAGGAGCAGGGTTTGCTTGCCGCCACCCGCACGACGAGTGGCCAGCGGACCTATGAACGGGCGGCGGTGGAACGCGTCGAGCTCGTGCAGCAGCTCTTCGCGGCCGGCCTGCCGAGCCGCACCATCGTCCAACTGCTCCCCTGTGTCGATGCGGGAGTCGCGACGCCGGAGTCGCTCGCGCTGCTCCGGACCGAACGCGACCGCATCACCGCGCAGATGGCCGACCTCGAAGCAGCACGCGCCCGCTTGGAAGCGGTCATCGACATCACCCTCCACCCGACGCCGGAGCACTGCCCCGCGCTGCGGGAGGAGCTTCCCGCCGAGCTGGACGCCGCCTGACGCCACTCGGCACGGCTCCGGCAGGGTCGGCCCATCGCGGCTACCATGACCACGTCGGAGGTCGAGGGCTACCGGTCGCTCGCCTTCGCGGCAGCCGAGTCGGGCACGCCTGAGCCCGACTCCCGATCCGGGGGTCAGCGATGAGTGAATCAGCGAAGCAGGGGTCAGCGAAGCAGGGACCAGCGACCGCAACCGAGTCGGTCGCCGCCCAGGCGGCGCGCACCCGGCTCGAGGAGCGCGTGGCGGGCATCGAGTCGATCCTGATCTCGGTGCCGATGCTGCTGCTCGAGATCGCCCTCATCCTCTCGCTGTTCGTCCCCTACGCGAGCCAGACGAAGACGGATGAGGACCCTGAGTCCTTCAACCTGTTCTTCTTCCTCGCGGGATTCGCCGATCGCGACGACGACGGCGACCCGGAGGCCGCCTCGATCCTGTTCGCGAGTGCGTTCCTGATACTCATCGTCGTGATCGTCGGCACGATCTGCACCGCGCCGACCCTCGCGGGCAAGCGGGTCTCGTCGCGAGCGGGAGCGACCGCGGTGACCTTCATCATCGTGCTCATCCTCGGCAACATCGGCGCCTGGATGGTCATGCTGATGGGGGTCTACGCCGACTCGCCCTGGACCATCGGTCCAGCTCTGCCACTGCTCAACCTCGGCACCCTGCTCGCGGCGATGATCGCCTTCATGCCCGGCTACCGTCGCATCTGGGAGCGATAGCAGTTCGAGGTCAGTGTGCGATGGGGAGCACTGCCCATCCGACGGTGGTCGCGCACTCTCGCCGCGTTGCCATACTGAGTCCGTGAGTGGAACCGACGTTGCGCCGACGGGCGTGCTACAGGACTATCAGTGGGCCGTGGACGCCGAGCTGCAGAACACCCCATTCACCGTCACCAGCCTCCCCGACGGGTTCCAGGTCGGATACGACCTCGCGGACGCCCGCTGGTGGAACGTCCTCCAGCTGAACGAGGTGTCCGACAGCATCACCTACACCGTGCGGGTCGATGAGCGACGGCGGCGGTTCAGCATCACCGACACGGTCAAGCGGATGAGCTGGTCGGCTGGTGTCTCCGGCTTCGTGCCGCGCCTCTCCTGGTCGTTCTCCTGGCAGTCCGGCCGTGTCCGGTACGGCAGGGTCATCATGCTCGGGACCTCTCCCGGCGGGTTCGAGATCGCGTTCAGCCCCGAGAACGAACGCGCGCGGATCAAGGAGATCGGCGAAGAACTCGGTCTGCGTCCTCGCATGAGCCCCCACGTGCGCATCGGGCTCTGGGCGGCGGCCGGTGGCGTCGCGATCGGCCTGATCGTGCCCGCCATCATCATGCTGAGTCTTTCCCTCACCGGGAACCAATGATGCAGGAGCTTCGAATCGAGACGGTGGCGTACTGGTGATGGCAAGCAAGCGCGCGGCGGGCGACACACGGGGCTTCCTGCACAGCAGGGTGTTCCAGACGGTGGCGATCGTCCTGATGCTGTTGGCCGGTCCGGTGGCCGTGGTCGTCGGCTCCTTCATGATGGCTGCCGACAGCGACCTGTTGCAGAACGGGGAGCGGACGAGTGGGACGGTCACCGAGGTGGATGACGGGAGGGAGGCGTCGGACCACCGGTTCAGGACCGACTATCTGGCACCCGACGGTTCGCCACAGCGGGTCTGGGCGGACTGGCCCCTCGACGGCAAACCCACCGTGGGCGACGTCGTCACGGTGGTCTACCGAGCGGACGACCCCGGTACGGCGGTGCTCGAGGGCTACGACGGGCCGGGGACCTCGGTCGTCGGTGTCGGTGTCGTGCTGACCGGCGCGAGTCTCCTGGTCGGCACCGCGATGCTCGTCGGCGTCCTGCTCCGTGCAGGCCGGGGGCCCGACCCCGAGGAGATCTCGAAGCCGTGACCGTGCGGTGACCGAGGTCGCCGCCCGTCCGAGCATCTCGTCACCGGGTCGACTCGCACAGCTCCTCGCTCTTGACGGACCAGGTCTGCATGCGCCAGGGTCGACATCACGATGTGAGCGATCACAATCCGTGACCCTGATCCCGAGACGATGGAGTTTCCAGGTGAGTCCACAACGCCTATCGACCATGCGACCCCGGCACCTGTCCCGTAACTGGACAACCCCGCTGGTGGCCTCACCCAAGCGGGCCGCTGCCTGGGGCGCGATGATCATGGTAGGAGTCATCTCCGCTCTGGGCGCCACGCCGGCGACGGCAGCCGCCGACTCGAGTGCGCTGCTGCACTATCGATTCGACACGGCCGCGAACGGTGTAGTGCCGGATGTGAGCGATAACGGCAATGATGGGACGCTCAGGAACGTGGGCGGCACGGTCGCCGACGGCCTGCTCACCCTGCCCGGCGGCTCGGCCGACTCGGCGCCCTATCTCGACATCCCGACCGACGATCTGGCCGGGGTGCAGACGTTGACCTCGAGCATCTGGCTCGAGTCGCAGTCACCAGCTGGGAACACCGCTGCAGCCTTCATCGGCACCCCGGTCGGCGATGGCCAGTTCTCAGCGGGCTACTGGTTGCTCAATCCGGCGAATCCGAACGGGTACGTCAAGTCCGTCATCACGGATTCGGTGAACCCCGGAGCACCCTGGACGACCGAGGTGGGTGCCGGTTCGACCAACGCGCCCACCAGCGGACTCCGGACCCCGACCGGGATGGCGCTCTACACGACCGTGATCGACGGCCCGGCCGGAACCTTGACGAGCTACGTGAACGGTGAGCGGATCGCGCAGACCGCCATCACGCGCGACGTGGCGTCCTTCGGTCCGGACCTCGTCGCCTACCTCGGCCGCTCCACCTACGCGGACGCCGGGTGGAAGGGCTCCATCGACGAGGTCGTCCTGAGCGATGTCGCGATGACGGCGACGGAGGTCCAGGACGCGTTCATCGAGCAGTCGATCGAGAAGGCGTCGTCCGGGCTGCGCGTACCGACGGAGGCGACGAGCGACTTTCCACTCCCCTCGACCTCCTATGGCACGCGTCTGAGCTGGACCTCGGATGACGCCGCCATCGTCGTGGAGGACGGACTCGCGCGGGTGGTCCGGCCGACGAATGGCGAGCAGGACGCCACGGTGACCCTCACTGCCACGGTGACCGCCGGAGACCGACAGGAGACGCTGGCATTCCCCGTCCGGGTCGCCGCCGACCGCTCCGACGCTGAGAAGCTCGCCCTCGACCTGGAGGGCATCCGGATCACCAATTCGGACGACATCCGTTCCAACTTCTCCGTCCCCGGCAAGGGCCCGAACGGGTCGTCCTTCACCTGGTCCGTCATCGGCGGCACCGAGGCGGCGACGGTCCGCGCGGGAGTCGACGGATCGTCGAAGACCATCGACGTCGCACGCCCCGCCACCGGGAGCGCCGTGACCGTGACGCTCCGCGCCACCGCGCGCATCGCCGGATCCGAACTGACGCGGGACATCACCGTGTCCGTCCAGCCGCTGCCGTCGGACCAGCCGGATCCCGAAGCCTATGTGTGGGCGTTCTTCACCGGGGAGGGCAGTGGTGCCGAGCAGGTCAGCCTCGCTGCATCCAAGGGCAACGACGCGTTGAGCTGGAACACGCTGAACGAGGGCAAGCCGATCTTCACGTCGACCCAGGGCACGACCGGCCTGCGCGACCCGTTCATCCTCCGCTCCCCCGATGGCGACCGGTTCTTCATGATCGCCACCGACCTGAAGATCGACGGTCTTCCCGGCGGCTTCGCCACGGCCCAGATCAGTGGGTCGCGGTACATCGAGGTCTGGGAGTCGAACGACCTGGTCACCTGGTCCGAGCAACGACATGTGAAGGTCTCCTCGGACTTCGCCGGGAACACCTGGGCGCCCGAAGCCTACTGGGACGACAAGCTGGACACCTTCGTCGTGTTCTGGGCCTCGAACCTGTACGACACCACGGACGAGAGCCAGCGGACGAACGTGACCTACAACCGGATGATGTACGCGACGACCGACGACTTCATCACCTTCTCCGATCCCGAGCCGTGGATCGACGTCTCGCGTGGGCCCGGTCTCGGCACGATCGACTCCTCGGTCACGAAGTCGGGCGACTACTACTACCGGTTCACGAAGGACGAGGGGACGCTGACCATCCGCGAGGAGCGGTCGACGGATCTCCTCGCCACCGAGACGGGGACCCTGCCCGGTGCGGGAGGACCTGCCGACCAGTGGAGTCTCGTCAAGGACCAGGTCGCCTCCGGATTGCCGAACGGCGAGCCGGGCGGTGTCTACCTGAACGGCGAGGGCCCGAGTGTCTTCCCCGCGAATCCCGGCGACGCGAACGGGCTCGACTGGTATCTGTTCATCGACCAACCCGACTACCACGGTGGCCCGAACCACTACATCCCGTTCGGGACCGACTCCCTCGACGACGGCGACTCCTGGGAGCCGTTGGGGGCCAAGCTCCGGGAGAACCTCCCTCAGAACGCGGACGGCGGAAAGCCGAGGCACGGCACGGTCATCCCCGTGACCCGTGCTGAGTACGAACGTCTGTTGACCGCCTACGCGCCGGCTGTCGCCGTCCAGGACGTCTCAGTGCCCGAGGTCGTCACCGCGGTGGGTACGGCTCCGAGCCTGCCGTCCGCCATCCTGACGAAGGTGGACGGTTCGATCGAGACGGTCCCCGTGGAATGGGCGGCCGTGCAGGCCGATCAGTATGGTGCGCCCGGCAGCTTCACCGTGTCGGGAACGGCGGCAGACGATGCCCGCACGCCGGTCGACGTGACCGTCACCGTGCGGGCAGGGGGCGTACTGCCGGGTGAGCCCGAGCCGTCCACCCCGCCAGCGGCGGAACCGGGTTCGTCGTCGGGTGGTGACGCCGTCAGCGGCCCTGGCCCGAGGGACGGCCTGGCGTCCACGGGGGTCGACACGGAGGCCGTCGCGCTCCTGGCGACGGCCGGGACCATCGCCCTCCTCGTCGGCGGGCTGCTCACCCGGCGCCGCACGAGACGCGGGGAGATCTGAGGGCGATCTCGGCGTCGCACAGGCGTGGACGGCTGCTGTCCAGTCAGCGACGCGTGGACTCCACCGAGAACTCGACAGCATCGACGGTGTCGACGTCGAAGAGCTGCGGATGCCCTTGGATGAGGACAAAGGCACGGCGCTGCAGAGGATCATCCGGGCTGATGGCTTGGGTGTCGTCGCATACGCCGGTGACGACCGTGGGGACCTGCCTGCGTTCAGAGTGGCGCTGGCCAGCGGCGGGTAGGCACTCGTCGTCGAGGGCCCCGACGCTGCGGAGGAGGTCGCTCGGATGCCCGGAGTCCACTTCTCAGGTCCCGGCGAGTTCCAGCATTGGCTCCAGCAACTTGACGACGCTCTAAGCTGACCGGATCGCGACTCGCAGTCGTGCGCGATTCAGCGATCGCCGCAGCAAAAGAGAAAAGCACCGAAGAAATCTCCGGTGCTTCTCTCTTGAACAGCTGATCTGGTAGCAGGAGAGAGATTCGAACTCTCGACCTCACGATTATGAGTCGTGCGCTCTCACCAACTGAGCTACCCTGCCACGTCTCTCCGTATGCCGGCGAGAGCAGTGACGGAGAGAACGAGCCCCGAGCGGGACTTGAACCCGCGACCTCTTCCTTACCAAGGAAGTGCTCTACCACTGAGCTATCGGAGCGCGAACCAGACCGCTCACGCGGAAATGGCACCAGTAGAGACTAGCATCCCGCGAGGGGTGCTTCGTACACCGGATCGGGATCAGTTCGCGGCGAAGGTGTCCGCGGCGTGGACGACCTTCTGCAGGTACGACGCGGCCCCGTTGTACGAGCCGATCGCCGCGATCCAGTCGGATTCGATGCGGAGGTCCCGGCCGCCGTGGCACAGGTAGTGCGCTGCGGCGAGCGCCGCGTCGTCGATCTGTTGCGGGTCCGCGGCGCCGTCGCCGTTCCCGTCCGCGCCCCACCGCTGCCAGGTCGACGGGATGAACTGCATCGGCCCGACCGCGCGATCCCATCTGGCGTCACCGTCGAAGGCGCCGCGGTCCGTGTCGGTGACGGCATCGAACTCGGTGCCGGTGAGCGCCGGGCCGACGATGGGTGGAACGGCCCGCCCGGCGTCGTCGAGGGCACCGCCGAAGATCGTGCCGTGGCCGGACTCGACGCTGCCGAGCGCGGCCAGCGTGTTCCAGGCGATCCCGCAGCCCGGCTGCGTCTCCGCGACGGCGAGCGCCGCACCGGCGTAGGCGACCATCGCCCGCTCGGGGATGCCGAGGCGGAGCGCCGTGGCCGTCGCCCAGGCACGGTCCACCCGGTCGGTGACGGCCGCCGGCGCTGTTCCAGCCGAGCCCGCGGCGGGGATGCCCGGTCCCTCGACGGCAGCATGTGGCGCGGTTCCGAGGGTCGAGTCCCGTGCTTCCGCCCGACTGATGAGCTCCGGTCCCCAGACGACCGCCGCCACGATGACGGCGAGACCGACGATCGCGACCGCCCCGCCGGCGACGAGCCATCCCACACGGACGCCCGACCGACGGTTCCGGCGTGTCGGTGCGACGGGGCGCCGGGAGCCGTTGCGCGCGCCGGACGGTCGGGACCGCGGCTTCCGCGTCGAGCGGGTGGCGCTGGTCGTGCGTCGTCCGGGCGCAGCGGTCTTGCGTTGTGCGGGCCGACGCGCACCACTCCCCTTCGCCGACGTCCCCACCGGTCCACCGTACCCGCGCGTCGGTCAGCGATGCGCCGCAGGTTCAGTGCTCCTGGGCGGCCTTCGCAGCCTGCTTGGCCTGACGCTTCGCCCGAAGGTCTTTCGCGACGGCGACGCCCTTCTTGGCGGCGGCGTTCGCCTTCGTGCTGGCCTGCTTCGCACCCTCGAACTCCGAGGCGAGGACGGCGAGCCCGCCGACGGCGATCAATGCTCCCGGTCCGGGAAGCGGGATCAGGGCCACGCCGAGGGCCACGGTGCCACCGCCGACGACACCGACGCCCGCCCGGTAGACCCGGTTCGCGGTCGGATTCCGACGGATGATGCCACGCGTCGTCCGGGCCGCTGATCCGGCGATGCCTCCCGCCTGCGCGGCGACGCGCTTCGCCGTACTGCGGGCCGAGCCGTCCGATTCCGTGGTCATCTCTCCACTCTAAGCAGGGCGGGCGGGTCGGTGGCCGGGAATCCGGTCCGAATCGACAGCCGCGCGCCCGCCCTGGCGACGCCGCGCTGGCCAGTCCACGAGCGGCGACGGGCCCCGTGAATGGCCTAGGGTAGCGACATGGACTCCGCCCTCCCGACCACGTCGGCGACCGCAGCTCAGCATGCCTCCCCCGCAGGAGGCTCCACCCCCGGTTCGGAGTGGTGGCGCTCCGCCGTCATCTACCAGATCTACCCGCGATCCTTCGCGGACGCGAACGGCGACGGCCTCGGCGACCTGCCCGGGATCACCTCCCGCCTCGGCGCCCTGCAGGAGCTCGGCGTCGACGCCATCTGGCTGTCCCCCTTCATGACGAGCCCGCAGAAGGACGCCGGCTACGACGTCGCCGATTATTGCGACGTCGACCCCATCTTCGGCACGCTCGCCGACTTCGACGCGATGACCGCTGCTGCGCACGCTGCCGACATCCGCGTCATCGTCGACCTCGTCCCCAACCACTCCTCGAGCGCCCACCGCTGGTTCCAGGAGGCCCTCGCGGCCGGGCCCGGCTCGGCGGAGCGCGCCCGGTACATGTTCCGCGACGGCAAGGGCGAGCACGGCGAGATCGCCCCCAACAACTGGGAGTCCGTCTTCGGCGGTCCGGCCTGGACGCGCGTCACGGAGGCCGACGGCACGCCTGGCCAGTGGTACCTGCACATCTTCGACTCCTCGCAGCCCGACTTCGACTGGACGAACCCGTGGGTCCGCGAGCAGTTCCGCGACATCCTCCGGTTCTGGCTCGACCGCGGCGTCGACGGGTTCCGCGTCGACGTGGCGCACGGCATGATCAAGGCCGACGGCCTGCCCGACTACACCCCACCGGCCGAGGGCGGCAGCATGGGTGGCGCCTCGGCGGGCGTCGCACTCGAACCCGGCATCAGCACCGGGCCCGCCTCGTGGCCGGAGACCGCGCCGTACTGGGGTCAGGACGGCGTGCACGAGATCTACCGCGACTGGCACGAGCTCCTGGAGACGTACGACGGCGACCGTGTGCTGTGCGCCGAGGCCTGGGTCGACCCGCTCGACAAGATGGCCCTGTGGGTGCGCCCTGACGAGATGCAGCAGGCGTTCAACTTCCCGTACCTCGAGACCCCGTGGAACGCCGCAGACCTCAAGGCGGTCATCGGCGAGTCGCTGCGGGCGTTCGCGCAGGTCGGCGCTCCGAGCACGTGGGTGCTGTCCAACCACGACGTCGTCCGGCACGCGTCCCGCCTCGCGCTCACGGAGGAGAACCCCCAGGGCTACGGCGTCGGTCCGAACACCCCCGGCCAGCCGGACCGGGCCCTCGGGTTGCAGCGGGCCAGGGCGGCGACCGCCCTCATGCTGAGCCTGCCCGGTGGGGCGTACCTCTACCAGGGCGAGGAGCTCGGGCTCCCCGAGGTCATCGACCTGCCGGATGACGCCCGACAGGACCCGACGTGGTTCCGCACGAACCACGAGCGGTACGGCCGCGACGGCTGCCGCGTGCCGATCCCGTGGGAGGCCGGCCACCCCGCGTACGGCTTCAACACGACCGGTGCGTCCTGGCTGCCGCAGCCCGACGACTGGAACGACTACTCGCGCGACGCACAGGCCGGTATCCCCGGTTCGACGCTGGAGCTGTACCGCACGCTGCTCCGCCTGCGCCGCGAGCACACGCTGGGACTCGGCTCGATCGCCTGGATCGAAGGGGCTCCCGACACCATCCTCGCGCTGACGAACGGTGCGGTCACGGTCGTCGCGAACACCGGTGCCGACGACATCGCCGTGCCCTCGTCGCTCGCGGACTCGGCCGTGCTCGTCGCGAGCGGACCCTTCGACGGCAGGACCATCCACGGCGACACGACGGTTTGGTTCACGACGCCGTCGACCCTGCCCGTCGGCTGAGACACTCCGCCGGCCGGTGCGCCAGCGCGGTGCGCCGACGTGACCGCGCGCGTTCCGGCGTCGGCGCGGTGCGCTGACGCGAGCGCGCCGGAATCGGCCCCGCCGCGGGGCGTGCGCGTGAGCGCGCCCCACCGGAGGGGCGCGCTCACGCCGTAGACCCGCGCCCGGGTCAGCGCACCGCGCTGACCCGAGGCCCAGGGACTCAGTGGTGCAGGATGGCGACGGAGTGCGCTCCGAGCCGCAGTGACCCCTCCGTCGTGACGACCTCACCGAAGCTGTCGAGGAGTTCGCCGACCCGCAGTGCGAGCTCGACCGGTTCCGTCCCGAAGTTGACCGCCAAGGTGGCCGAGCCACGACGCAGGACGAACGAGCCGGTCGCCTCGTCGACGATCGCCGTCGTGTCGGCGAACGCCGGATCGGTGAACGCGGGGACCGTCCGCCGCAGCTCGATCACCCTGCGGTACCAGGTCAGCAGCGTCGCGTGCCGTCCAGCGGATCGTTCCGACCAGTCGAGCACCGACCGACGGTAGGTCTCGGGATCCTGCGGATCCGGCACGTCCGCCTCGTTCCAACCCATCCGTGCGAACTCGGCGATCCGGCCCTTCGCCGTCGCCTCACCGAGCTCGGGCTCCGGGTGCGAGGTGAAGAACTGCCAGGGCGTCGAGGCAGCCCACTCCTCCCCCATGAACAGCATCGGGGTGAACGGTCCGAGCAGCGTGACGGCGGCGGCGATGGCGAGCTGCCCGTCGTCGAGCGTCGCGGCCAGCCGGTCACCCGTCGCCCGGTTCCCGATCTGGTCGTGGTTCTGGTCGGAGACGACGAGCCGCCAGCTCGGCGTCCGTTCGAGGTCGATGCGGCGGCCGTGGTGGCGCTTGCGGAAACTCGACCAGGTGCCGTTGTGGAAGAACCCCTCCTCCATGACCTTGCCGAGTGCACCGAGCGGCGCGAAGTCGGCGTAATAGCCGGACACCTCACCGGTGAGCGCCACGTGCAGTGCGTGGTGGAAGTCGTCGCTCCACTGCGCGTCGAGACCGTACCCGCCAGCACCGCCGGGGCCCCTGGGCGTGATGAGCTTCGGGTCGTTCAGATCCGACTCGGCGATCAGCGTGAACGGTCGGTCGAGGTCGGCGCTCAGCGCATCGACCGCGGCGTCGATTTCCTCGAGGAGGTGGATCGCACGGGTGTCGTGCAGGGCGTGGACGGCGTCGAGGCGCAGGCCGTCCACCCCGTACTCCTCGAACCACAGCAGCGCGCTGTCGATGATGTACCGCCGCACCTCGTCGGAGTCCGGCCCGTCGAGGTTGAGGCTGTCGCCCCAGGTGTTGCCGGCGCCGTCCGCGAGGTACGGGCCGAAGCGCGGCAGGACGTTGCCGGAGGGGCCGAGGTGGTTGTACACGACGTCCTGGATGACGGCGAGCCCGCGCTCGTGACACGCGGCGACGAAGCGACGGTAGCCGTCCGGTCCGCCGTAGGCCTCGTGGACAGCCGACCAGAAGACGCCGTCGTAGCCCCAGTTCCAGACGCCGTTGAACGCGTTGACCGGCAGGACCTCGACGGCGTCGACACCCAGCTCGACCAGGTCGTCGAGGCGTTCGATCGCCCCGTCGAAGGTGGCCGCCTCGGTGAAGGTGCCGATGTGGAGCTCGTAGAGCACGGCACCGATGAGCGAGCGACCCCGCCAGCCGGTCCCGTCGCACGGCACGGGGTCGGACGCGACGACGCGGGACGGCCCATGAACGCCGTCCGGCTGCCGACGCGAGCGGGGATCGGCGAACGGACCCTCGCCGTCGACGAGGTAGCGGTAGTCACTGTCGACGACCGCCGCACGTGGCTCGGCACCGTCGAGCGCGATCCACCACCCGTCGGAGACGTCGCGGTCCATCGGGTGCTGCTCGCCGTCCAGGACGAGGTCGACGCGCTGGGCCTCAGGGGCCCAGACGCGGAACCCGTCAGCCGGACTCGTGGTGCTGGTCGTCATCGTGCTCACTCCTCGCTTGCGGTCTCGGCCGCATCGTCGGGCCGCGTCAGGACGGCGACGGGATACTGCTCCAGCAGCGCCGCGAGACGGACCTCGCCGCCCTGCAACTCACGGCCGGTCAGCACGTCGACGAGCCGGCCTTCCGGCAGGGTGACCGTGGTCGACTTCCAGCCACCGTGCTCCGCGAGCCGGAGCGAGAGCCGGGTCGCCACCGTGGTCACGCCACCACGTGAGAACGCGACGACGTGGTCGGCGGCCGGCCCGTCAGCTCCGATGGGGGTGTACTCGGCGAACCGCGACGGGTGCTCCCGTCGCAGGCGCAGCAAGCGACTGGTCACGAGGAGCTTCGCCGCTCCGTCCGCGTCGACCGGCGGCAGCCACCCCTCGTCGAGACGGGCCAGCACCGCACGACGCTCGGCGTAGTCGACCGGGCGACGGTTGTCGGGGTCCACGAGCGATCGGTCCCAGAGCTCGCTGCCCTGGTACACGTCCGGCACACCCGGCATCGTCAGCTGGATCGCCTTGGCGACCAGACTGTTCGACCATCCGGCCGCCTCGACGTCCGCGACGGCGTCGAGCAGCGCGGCGTTCGCACGACGGCTGTCGTACAGTCCGTCGACCGCGGCGTGCAGGGCGGCCTCGAACGTCTCGTCCGGTGCGGTCCAGGTGGTCGAGTCGCCGGCCTCGCGGGCGGCCTTCTCGACGTAGGCGTGCAGTCGTTCGCGCTCGATCGGCCAGGCACCGACGGCCGCCTGCCAGACCAGCTGCTCGAGCTGCCGGTCGGGGAAGCCGTTCGAGGTGTGGAGGGCGACGGCGTGCTCCGCCCACCGGTCCGCGACCTCACTCAGCGCGTCGATGCGGGCACGGACGTCCTCGCTGCGCTTCGTGTCGTGCGTGCTGAGCGTCGTCATCGAGGACGGCCATTCCGCCTGCCGCCGCGCCTGGCGGTGGTGGAACTCGGCGACGCTGATGTCGGTCTCGGCGGGGTCTCCGCCGACCTCGGTCAGCGAGGTGAGCGCCGTGTAGCGGTAGAACGCGGTGTCCTCGACGCCCTTCGCCATCACCATGCCCGAGGTCTGCTGGAACCGCGCGGCGAGCGGATCGGTCGAGCTGCGCAGGCGCGGAGCCAGCGCGGCGAAGGCCTCCGCGAGCTCCGGCCGGCGCGTCTCCGCCTCGTCGAGTGCGGCGTCCAGGTACTCGTCGCCGAGCGGCAGGTAGGAACGGTAGACGGGGAACGCGGTCAGGATCTCGGCGAGCGCGTCGACGGCGTCCGGCACCTCGGGGACGAGCCTCGCGAGGCGTCGGACCTCGGAACCGAGGATCCCGTCGGCGATGCCTCGCTTGGTGGTGTGCACGAGGTCGTCCCAGGCGTCACGCGTCAGCTCGATCCCCGCGAGCTGACCGAGCGTGGGCAGGCCGTCCGGGTCGACGAGCACCCGGTCGACGTCGCCCAGGGCGTCGTAGCCGGTGGTGCCGAGCGTGGCCCACTCGGCCGGCAGGTCCTCTTCGCCCTCGAGGATCTTCTCCACCCAGATGGGTGCTCCACCGATGCGCTCGGACAGTCGGTCGAGGTAGGCACCGGGGTCGAGGAGCCCGTCCGGGTGGTCCACGCGGATCCCGTCGGCGAGGCCGTCGTCGAACCAACGACCGATCTCGACGTGCGAGCCGTCGAAGACCGCCGGGTCCTCGACCCGGATCGCTGCGAGCGTGTTGACGGCGAAGAACCGTCGGTAGTTCAGCTCGCTGTCGGCGCGGCGCCAGTTCACCAGCTCGTAGTGCTGGCGGTCGTGTACCTCGCGGGCGCTCGCGTCGTCGTCCGCCGTCCCGGGAGCGATGGGCAGTCGGTGGTCGAAGTAGCGCAGTTCGCCGTCCTCGATGCTGAGGTCGTCGAGCGCACTTCGACCGTCCTCGTCGTCGCCGAGGATCGGCACCCGGATCCGACCGTCGCCGGCCTCCCAGTCGACGTCGAACGCGGCCGCGTGCTCTGCGTCCCGACCGTGCTGGAGCAGGTCCCACCACCAGGCGTTCTCCACCGGTGTCGCGACGCCCATGTGGTTCGGAACGGTGTCGATGAGGACTCCGAGGCCTGCGGCGTGGGCTGCCTCGGCGAGCGCCGTGAGCCCGTCGGCACCGCCGCGCTCCGGGTCGACCTCGGTGTGGTCGACGACGTCGTAGCCGTGGGTGGATCCGGGTTCCGCGCGGAGGATCGGCGACAGGTAGACCCAGTCGGCACCGAGGACCTGGAGGTAGTCGACGAGCGCCGCGGCGTCCTGGAGTCGGAAGTCCGCGGTCAGCTGGAGACGGTAGGTCGAGACGGGCACGGTGGAACGCTGTGGCCCGCCGCCGGACACGGTGGTCATGATGCGACCCCCGATCGCAGGAGGGTGAAGGAGGTCCCCTGCACGATCACCGTCGTCGACCCCTCGGCGAGCATCTGCTCCGGGTCACTCGATTCGACGAGCGCCCATGGCAGGCCGGGAGCCTTCGGCAGGCTGAACTCCACGCCGTTCTCGGCCGCGTTGAGCAGCAGGGCGAACGACGCCGATCCGGCGTGACGGAACACGAAGGTGATCGAGCGGGCGTCCGGGTTGTCCCAGTCCTCGTCGGCGAAGGGCTCGTCGTCGGACCGGGTGATGAAGACCCGGTCGTCTGCTTTGGAGCCCGGACCCTGGCGGAACCAGTCGGGTCGCAGGGCCGGCTCGGCGAGACGCAGGGCGATCAGACGCTTCGTGAAGCCGAGGAGGTCGTGGTCGGCGTGCTCCCAGTCGAACCACGACACCTCGTTGTCCTGGCAGTAGGCGTTGTTGTTGCCGCCCTGGGTGCGGGCGATCTCGTCGCCGCCGAGGATCATCGGGACACCGGCCGACAGCAGGACCGTCGCGAGGAAGTTGCGACGCTGACGGTCGCGGCGCGCGTTCACGGCGGGGTCGTCCGTCGGACCCTCCGCACCGTTGTTGCTGGAGCGGTTGTCGCTCTCGCCGTCGTTGTTGTCCTCGCCGTTCGCCGCGTTGTGCTTCGTCGAGTACGCCGTGAGGTCGGCGAGGGTGAAGCCGTCGTGCGCGGTGACGAAGTTGACGCTGGACAGCGGCGAGCGTCGGGACGCCTCGTAGACGTCGGGGCTACCGAGGACGCGCTGCGACATGGTGCCGAGCACGCTGTCGGCGCCGTTCCAGAAGTCGCGCACGTCGTCGCGGAACTTCCCGTTCCACTCGGACCAGCTCGCGGGGAAGCCACCGACCTGGTAGCCGGCGGTGTCCCACGGCTCGGCGATCATCTTGATCGGGGCGAGCACCGGGTCCTGCTCGATGAGCGAGAGGAACGCACTGTGGATCTCGGCGGAACCGTCCTGGCGGGTCAGCGTCGTCGCGAGGTCGAAGCGGAAGCCGTCGACGTGCATCTCGGTCACCCAGTAGCGCAGGGAGTCCATGATGAGGCCGAGCGCCGCGGGGTGGCCGACGTTGACGCTGTTGCCCGTGCCCGTGGTGTCGAAGTAGTGCTCGCGGTCCTCGTCGACGAGACGGTAGTAGGCCGCGTTGTCGATGCCCTTGAACGACAGGGTCGGGCCCATGTGGTTGCCCTCGGCCGTGTGGTTGTAGACGACGTCGAGGATGACCTCGAGGCCGGCGGCGTGCATCGCCTTGACCATGGCCTTGAACTCGTCGACCTGCCCACCGGTGTCGCCGGCGGCCGCGTACTCGCCGTGCGGGGCGAAGAAGCCGATGGAGTTGTAGCCCCAGTAGTTGCGGAGCCCCTTCTCCTCGAGGTGGCTGTCCTGCACGAACTGGTGCACCGGGAGGAGTTCGACCGCGGTCACGCCGAGGTCGGTGAGGTAGCGGATGGCTGCCGGGTGGGCGAGGCCGGCGTAGGTGCCGCGGATCTCCTCGGGCACCTCGGCGAGCTGCTTGGTGAAGCCCTTCACGTGGACCTCGTACACGATCGTCTCGGCGAGCGGGATGCGCGGAGCGACGTCCTGGCCGTCGGCGTCCCAGTCGAACGAGGACGGGTCGGTGACCACACCGAGCGCGACGTGGCCTGCGGAGTCGGTGTCGTCCATCGTCTCCGGAGCGTCGAGGCGGTGGCTGAACTGCGCCTGGCCGAGGTCGTAGCGCCCCGTGACCGCCGTCGCGTGCGGGTCGAGCAGCACCTTCGCCGGGTTGTGGCGGAGACCGTTCGCCGGGTCCCAGGGGCCGTCGACGCGGATGCCGTACCGCGTCCCGGGGACGAGGCCCTCCACCAGTCCGTGGAACACGTGTCCGGTGCGCTGTTCGAGGCGCGTCTGCTGCTCCTCCCCACCCTCGGGGAAGATGCACACGGTGACGGCGTCGGCGGTCTCCGAGTAGATGGCGACGTTCGCACCATCGCCCCGAAGGGTGACGCCGAGCGGATAGGGGGTCGAGAGCGTCATGGCGCCCTTTCACTCGAAGGGATCGATCGTTGTTGAGACGGTACACCGGCCGGATGACTTCCCCGGTTCCGGACGAAACGTGGTAATGGGCCGATCAGAACGCGAAGATGCCGATCGCGACGCCGATGGCGAGCCCCGCAGCGGCCGTCGCGGCGGCGAGGAGCAACGCGATCCGCGGGTCGACGCCCTGGTCGACGACGAGACCGAGGCGCGCACGCACCCGGCGGACCCGGCGGACGCGCGACTCCGACCAGATCTCGCGCAGGCTGGCCGCGACCTCGTGGGCGGCGGGTCGGTCCTCCGGCTTGCGGGCGGTCATCGACCGCAGCAGCGGGTGCCAGGCGGCGGGGAGCTCGGGCGGGATCACCGGGTCACGGTGCAGGCGTGCGATGGCGGCCTCGACGAGACCGCCGTCGAACTCCCGGCGCCCGGTGACGGCCTCGAGCAGGACGAGTCCGAGCGAGTAGATGTCCGTCTCGGTGCCGACGGTGTCGCCGAGCGCCTGCTCGGGCGAGAGGTAGGACGCCGTGCCGGAGATGGCCTCGGTGTTCGTGAGGCGCGACCCGCCCACGAAGTGCGCGATCCCGAAGTCGGACAGCTTCACGAGGTTCGCGTGGCCGAACGCGGCGATGTCGCTGAAGAGCATGTTGTCGGGCTTGATGTCGCGGTGCACGATCGACCGCGTGTGGATGAAGGACAGCGCGTCGGCGACCTGCGCACCGAGGGCGGCTGCGTCACGCGGGAGCATCGGGCCGGCCTGCAGCTTGTCGGTGAGCGTGGCGCCCGGGATGTACTCCATGACGAGGAACCGGTGCTCGACGCCGCGGTGGACGACGGAACCGGAGTCGTAGAGTTCGACGAGGCCCGGGTGGCGGAGTTCCCCGAGCAGACGGATCTCCCGCTCCTGACGCAGCCGGTCGTTCGCGGTCGCGGCCTCGTCGCGGAAGAGCTTCACGGCGACGGGGCGCGAGAGCAGCTCGTCGCGTGCGCGGTAGACGTTGGCGGACCCGCCGGAGCCGAGCTGCTCACCGATGCTGTAACGCCCGTTCGACAGGCTGACGCCGGTGACGACCGTCTCGGTGTGCTCGGTGAACATCGCAGCTGGATCGGTGATCGATCCGGCGTGTGCCGGCGGTCGGTGCAGGGAGTCGCTCACGGCCGCCCCCTTCACGGTGCAGTCGATGTTGGCCGCGCCACCGTGTTCTCGGCAGGCTGTTCCAGCAACCACGTTACAAGGCGTTCGTCGTTCAGGCGGATTCGTGTCGGAGTGTTGAGAACGGCTAGCGCACCTGGTAGGCGTCTGCAAGACCCCGATGCTCCCTTGCGGGCCCCGAACCGCGACGAGGACCATGGAGAGGGCCGGGGAACCCGGGCCGAGTCGTCTGCTGCGAGGAGCACCCATGTCCACTGTCGCTGAAACCGTCGTCGCCACCCTCCAGGCCAGCGGTGTACAACGCGTCTACGGCCTCCCCGGCGACTCCCTGAACGGCTTCACCGATGCTCTCCGCTCCTCCGGCGGCATCGACTGGGTGCACGTGCGCCACGAGGAGGCGGCCGCCTTCGCCGCGGCGGCGGAAGCGGAGCTGACCGGCGAGCTGGCGGTCGTCGCGGCGAGCTGCGGCCCCGGCAACCTGCACCTCATCAACGGCCTCTTCGACGCGAACCGCTCACGGGTACCGGTGCTCGCGATCGCCGCCCACATCCCGAGCTCCGAGATCGGGACCACCTACTTCCAGGAGACCCACCCGCAGGAGCTGTTCCGTGAGTGCAGCGTCTACGTGGAACTCGTCTCCCAGCCGGAGCAACTGCCGCGGGTGCTCGAGATCGCGATGCGCACCGCGGTCGAGCGCCGCGGCGTGGCCGTCGTGGTCGTCCCGGGCGACGTCATGCTCCAGCACGCGGTCTCGGAGCACGTCGCCGCCATCCGGGCGACGCGACCCCGGATCCTGCCGTCGGAGCACGAACTCGACGAGGCCGCTCGCCTGCTCAACGGCGGCAAGCGGGTCACCATCCTTGCCGGAGCCGGAGTCGCCGGAGCGCACGAGCAGCTCATCGCGACCGCGGACGCGCTCGGCGCCCCCATCGTCCACGCCCTGCGCGGCAAGGAGCACGTCGAGTACGACAACCCGTTCGACGTCGGCATGACCGGCCTCCTCGGGTTCGCCAGCGGCTACCACGCCATGCTCTCGTGCGACGTCCTCCTCATGCTGGGCACCGACTTCCCCTATCCGCAGTTCTTCCCCGAGCACGCGACCGTCATCCAGGTCGACATCCGCGGTGAGCAGATCGGCCGGCGTCACCCGGTCGACCTGCCGCTCGTCGGGACCGTCCGGGACACGCTCGAGGCGCTGCTGCCGAAGCTCGAGCGCAAGACGCACCGCAAGCACCTGGAGGAGTCGCTCAAGCACTACCGCAGCTCGCGGAAGGGCCTCGACGACCTCGCGACCGCGGACCACGACGGCCAGGCGATCCACCCGCAGTACCTCGCGAAGGTCGTCGACCAGCTGGCGACGGACGACGCCGTGTTCATCCCCGACGTCGGCTCCCCCGTCGTCTGGGCGTCGCGCTACCTCACCATGAACGGGCGGCGCCGACTCATCGGCTCGTTCAGCCACGGCAGCATGGCGAACGCCGTCTCCCACGGTCTCGGAGCCCAGGCGTCCCACCCCGGCCGCCAGGTCATCGCGCTCGCGGGCGACGGCGGACTCACCATGCTGCTCGGCGAACTCATCTCGCTCACCCAGAACAAGCTGCCCGTGAAGATCATCGTCATCAACAACTCCTCGCTCAACTTTGTGGAGCTGGAGATGAAGGCCGCCGGGTTCGTCAACTTCGGCACCGACCTTGTGAACCCCGACTTCTCGCGTGTGGCGGAGGGCATGGGGATCCACGGCGAACGCGTCGAGCGGGCGAGCGAGTTGGAGGGCGCCATCCGTCGGGCCTTCGATCACGACGGTCCGGCGCTCGTCGACGTCGTGACCGCCAGGCAGGAACTGTCGATCCCGCCGACGATCACCGCCGAGCAGATGAAGGGGTTCACCCTGTACGCGCTCCGGACGGTCATGTCGGGCCGCGGCGACGAACTGCTCGACCTCGCGAACACGAACCTGCTTCGCCGCATCCTGCCCGGTCACTGAGCGACGGCCGGATTCCCCCGCGGTATCCAGAGACCGCCGGGTAGACTCGTCTACCGTGTCCAGACTTCTCGTTACCGGCGGCGCCGGATTCATCGGCTCGAACTTCGTCCACTACGTCCTGAACAACACCGATCACTCGGTGACCGTCCTCGACAAGATGACCTACGCGGGCAACCGCGCCTCACTCGACGGCCTCCCGGCCGATCGTTTCGAGCTCGTCGTCGGCGACATCCAGGACGCGACGCTCGTCGACGAGCTCTTCGCCCGTCACGACGCCGTCGTGCACTACGCGGCGGAGTCGCACAACGACAACTCCCTGCATGACCCGCGCCCGTTCCTCGACACGAACATCATCGGCACGTACACGCTGCTCGAGGCGGCTCGCAAGCACGGCACGCGGTTCCACCACATCTCGACCGACGAGGTCTACGGCGACCTCGAGCTCGACGACCCGGAGCGTTTCACCGAGCAGACGCCGTACAACCCGTCGAGCCCGTACTCCTCCACGAAGGCCGGCAGCGACCTCCTCGTCCGCGCGTGGGTGCGGTCCTTCGGCGTCAAGGCGACGATCTCGAACTGCTCCAACAACTACGGTCCGTACCAGCATGTGGAGAAGTTCATCCCGCGCCAGATCACGAACGTGCTCGGCGGCGAGCGCCCGAAGCTGTACGGCACGGGCGAGAACGTGCGCGACTGGATCCACGCGAACGACCACTCGTCCGCCGTCCTCACGATCCTCGACAAGGGGGTCATCGGCGAGACGTACCTCATCGGTGCCGATGGCGAGAAGAACAACAAGGACGTCGTCGAGCTCATCCTCACCCAGCTCGGTCAGCCGGCGGACGCCTACGACCACGTGAACGACCGTCCCGGCCACGACCTCCGCTACGCGATCGACTCGTCGAAGCTGCGCACGGAGCTCGGCTGGACCCCGGCGTTCAGCGACTTCGAGGCCGGCCTCGCCGACACGATCGCCTGGTACCGCGACAACGAGTCGTGGTGGAAGCCGCAGAAGGCCGCCACCGAGGCGAAGTACCAGGAGCAGGGTCAGTAACCCTCAGACACCGTCACGAAGGCCCGCCCGGCATCAGCCGGGCGGGCCTTCGTCATGCAGTGCCCCGGCCCCCGAGCCCCGACACCGGCCCCTGAGCCACAACACCGGTCCCTGAGCCACAACACCGGTCCCTGAGCCTGTCGAAGGGCACCCGCCCTCGGGGTGAAACACGACTGCCCCGCCCGGAGTCGGGCGAGGCAGTCAATTCATTGGGTTCCGTGGCGTCAGTTGACGTTCGCGTAGAGCCACTCGAGCGGGTCGACCCAGGTGACGCCGTCGAGTCGGATCTCGAAGTGGAGGTGCGGGCCGGTGGACATGCCCGTGCTGCCGGTGAGGCCGAGGATGGTGCCGACCTTGATCGCCTGCCCCTCGACGACGCGGACCGAGCCGTGCTGCATGTGCGCGTAGACGCTCGAGACGAGGCGGCCGTTGATGGTGTGGTCGACGATGACGTTGACGCCGAGCGAGCCTTCGCCGTCTTCGACGTGGCGGACGACGCCGTCGGCGATGACTTGGATGGGCGCACCGTTGCCGGGGTTGAAGTCCTGGCCGTGGTGGTCGCTCGAGCAGCCGGCGCAGTCGCGGGCACCGAAGCGGTCACCGATGGTGACACCGACCGCGAACGGCCACTGGATGGTCCCGTTCGGGTTGTTCGTGAAGGTGTTCGCGGGGCGGATGCCCATTGCGGCGGCGGCTTCCTCGACGGTGCTCGTCGTGTAGTCGTCGCGGGTGAAGGTCAGCTCAGCCGATCCCTCGCTGTCGAGCGACTGCGACGCCTGGTTGCTCAGCCCGTTGCCGTCGCCGAGCTCGGCCTGCGAGGCCTCGGCCACCGACGTCGCGACGTCTTCAGCGGTGAGCAGCGCATTGGCGGGCACCGAGGTGGCCACGGCCATGAGGGCGACGAAGCCCATCGCGGCACCCGCGAAGATCTTGGTGGTGATGCGACGCTTGCGCGCGATGGTCGTCGGGCGGGGCGACGCCGGTGCGGCGGACGGACGGGACGATGCGCGGGGCTTCGAGGCCGGCTTCGGTGCAGCTGCGCGGCGTGCACGGGGAGCGTCGACGGTGGAGGCGTCGACCGTCACCGTGATGGACTCGGTGGCCTGAGCGGTGTCGGAAGCCACGGCCGGTTCGGCGATGAGCGGCTCTGCCTCGACCGGCGCGATGTCGGCGACGTCGGTGGTGTGCACGGCGTCGATCGCCTCGGCGATCATCTGGTCGACCGGGTCGATGGCCGCGGCCGCCTCCTCCTGGTCGGCGCTGGCCTCATGCGTCGGCTCCTGCAGAACGGACTCCTGGTGCTCCAGGGCGGCCGCCGCCTGACGCTCACGTTCGCGGAGTTCACGGCGGCTGAGCGGCGGCGTCTGCACGGGTGCAGCGCTGTTCTCGACAGACGTGTTCTGCGGGTCCTGAGGGTCGGGAAGCACAGGGGTGTCCTCAGGGCTTGCATGGCGTGACAAGGGGGCGGGGGCCTTTCAATGGGCTAGCAGGAAGATCTCGACGTCCGTCCGCGCGGGGGAACGCGAAGGTAACGAATGCATAAATGCTAGCAACGGGAGGCTGAAAAAGCCATGGCAGTGATCGGTTTTATCCGATAAAGACCTGGTCAAAGGCCATATGAGAGTTCTCTTATGAACGAGTCGCCACCGGAGCGCTACCGCGAGCGGCGGCGGCGCGCATGGAGTGTCACCCGATCGGCGTCGCGAAGCCCTGCTCGATGAGGAGCCGTTCGAGGACCGCGAGTAGCGGTGCATCGGCGGCCATGATGAGCTGCGTGGTGGCCGGAGCACCGTCGAAACCGGCGACCGTCGCGCCCGCCTCGGCAGCGATGAGCGCGCCCGCGACCTGGTCCCACGGCTTCAGGCCGCTCTCGTAGTAGGCGTCGAGGCGGCCGGAGGCGACGCTGCAGAGGTCGAGTGCTGCGGAGCCGATCCGCCTGACGTCGCGGAAGGTCCCGAGGAGGGCGCCGAGCACGGCTGCCTGCTCCATGCGACGCGAGGCGGTGTAGGAGAAGCCCGTGCCGAGCAGCGCCACGTTCGGTGCCACGCCTCGGTTGACCTCGAGGGCGCGGCCGTTCAGTCGTGCTCCACCGCCACGGGAGGCGGTGTAGTGCTCACCCAGGACCGGGTTCACCACAGCCCCGGCGAGGGCGGTCCAGGTGGCCGGGTCCGGTTCACCTTCGACGACCCCGATGCTGACGGCGTACGCGGGGATGTCGTAGAGGTAGTTGACGGTGCCGTCGATGGGGTCGACGACCCAGGTCAGGCCGGAGGTCCCCGTCGCGCCGCCTTCCTTGCCGGTCTCCTCGCCGAGGAATCCGTCGTCCGGTCGTGCCGCGAGGAGGCGGTCGCGGATGAACTGCTCGGACTCGCGGTCGGCTCGGGTCACGACGTCCTCGACCGACGACTTGCTCGCCGCGATCTCGACGCCCTCCCGGCGTCGGCGCAGGATCAGTTCGCCGGCCTCTGCGGCGATGTCGGTGGCGATCTGGAGGAGTTCTTCGTGTCCGGTCACCCCACCACCCTATGGCGGCCCCTCCTGCCCTTCGACACGTCGACCGCCTCAGTGCGCTGCAGCTCAGGGACCGGATCGAACCCGGGCACACGTCCGCCGCGGGCCGAGGCGGCGCAACCCGAGTGCCCTTCGACAAGCTCAGGGACCGAAACGTTCCAGGTACACCTCTCCCCGCTCACCGAGGCAGCGCAACCCGATTGCCCTTTGACACGCTCAGGGACCGGCGACTCCGGGCACCCCTCTCCCGGTCACCGAGCTTGTCGACGTGCCCACGAGGACGCCTCGTCGTTCCGGGCGCACCCCTACCGCTCACTGAGCCTGTCGAAGTGCCCACGAGGACGCCTCATCGTTCCGGGCACACCCTTCCCGGTCACTGAGCTTGTCGAAGTGCCCACGAGGTACCCTTCGACAGACTCAGGGACCGGACCCGTTCAGAACGGTGCGGGGTCCGGTTCCGTTTGATGGCGTTTGCCGTCGGGTGTCGTCCAGTCGAGGGCCCCGCCGGGCCCGTGGTCGAGGTCCCAGCCGGGGAGGTGCTTCAGCCTGTGGTGATGTCGACACAGGCAGGCGAGATTGCCGACATCCGTCGTGCCGCCGTCTTCCCAGGCGACCGAATGGTCGAGGTCACAAGCCCTGGCGCGTCGACCGCAACCGGGCGCCCGACAGGTGCCGTCTCGGAGGCGCACCGCGCGCTGGAGGTCGGCCGGAACGTGGTACTGGCCGCGCCCGACCGACAAGACCGCGCCGGTTTCCGGTTGGACGAGGATCCGGGTAAAGCTGGGCGCGTTCACCGCGATGCGGGCCGCAGTCTCCGGGTCGATCGGGCCGTAGCCGTCGAGCGTCGCCGGGGCATCGCTCACACCGGCCATACTGAGCGCCGGAACCGTGATCCGCACCGTCGGCTTGATGTGCTCCTGGACCTCGATCGGGTGCGGGAGCACCGGGCTCGACATGACGTCTTCCGGCGTGACGCCGGTGAGGGCGAGGGCTGCGAGGGCGTCGGCCTGGAGTTGTGCGCAGGTGCGGGTGTCGCCAGCTGCGCGTGACTCGGCCGCGGCGGCTTCAACGCGCTCGATGATGCCCTGCGCGATCGGCGCCGTCGTGAACAGGTGCACCCACGCCATGCCGTCCGCTGCGGGTTCGAACTCCGCCCGGCGGTCCGCCTCCGAGCGAGTTGCGCGCGCGGTGATGGACTCGGGGTGGAGGCGCTCGCGCAGGACGCGGGCACGCCTCCGGAGGTTCGCGTCGGTCAGCTGCTCCGCGGCCGGCAACACCGCCTCCAGGAACGCCGTCCGCCCTGCAGCCGGCACATCACTGAGCTGGTCGATGATCGTCCGCGCGTGCCGCGCCGAGATACGACCCGCCTCGAGCGAGGCAAGCACGGCAGGTGCTTCGTTCACGAGACGCTCGGCGCCGTTCGTCGCCCGCTGAACGGTCCGCTCAGGCGTGCGCGTCGCCATCGCAAGCGCTGCACATGCCGACCGGCGGGAGAGCGCCTGCCGCTCCGCGGGCGGAAAGATCGCCGGGACGGTGGCATCTGCGAAGGCGTCCGCGTAGGCAGCAGAACGGGCGAGTAGGCGAGCCTCCTCGGCGTCCAGAGCCGCGCGGCGACGCTGGATGTCCGCGTAGTGATCCGAGAACTCCGCGAGGCGCGCGCGCGCACTCGTCGCCAGCTCGAACTGCGGAGGCGGTGGTCTCGGTCATGGAACAAGTTCATCATGGACCACTGACATTCCAGATGGTGAGTCGAGCCGGTTGTGGAAGTTGCTCGTGTGCCCTTCGACAAGCTCAGGGACCGGTGAAGGTCGGCCGGATTGGCGGTGTTTTCCGTGTGCCCTTCGACAAGCTCAGGGACCGGAGGAGGCATGCCGGATTGGCGGGGTTCTCCGTGCACCCTTCGACAAGCTCAGGGACCGGAAAGGGTTGCTCAGGGACCGGAGAGGGTTGCTCAGGGACCGGAGCGGGTTACTGAGGGACCGGAGGAGGCATGTCGGGTTCGTGGGGTTCGCCGTTGGCACGTCGACGCTTCGACAGGCTCAGGGCGGCGCAGCTCAGGGACCGGCGGGGGTTCCCGCCAGACGCTCGCCAGCACAACGAAAAATCGCCCCATCCGAGGATGAGGCGATTTGTCCGTGGCGAGTGAGGGATTCGAACCCCCGAAGGCTGAGCCGTCTGATTTACAGTCAGATCCCTTTGGCCGCTAGGGTAACTCGCCAAGCGCGCCCGACCGACTTTCGAACAGCCAACCGAAAGCGCTTGACCAATATAGCCGTCAGACCGCCGGACGCGAAATCAGCATCGGCATCCGTCACCGGGCCGCTCAGCGATTGTCGGACGGCGCAGCTTCGGCGTACTCGTTCGCCGCTGCGGCGACCCGGCGAAGGTACTCGGGTGACGAGTTGTACGCCCGGATCCCGCTCAGCCAGCCGTCCTCCGTCCGCATGTCGTAGTCGCTCGCCCGGCAGAGGTAGTTCGCGGCCGCCATCGCCGCGTCGTCGAGGTTCTGCGGGTCGAGCACGCCGTCACCGCTCGCGTCGGTCCCCCAGTTCTCCCACGACTGCGGGATGAACTGGAACGGCCCGACGGCACGGTCATGGACCGGGTCGCCGTCGATGACCCCCTGGTCGGTGTCGGTGATCTCCTCGGTCTCGCCACCCTTCAGCGGCACACCGAAGATCGGCGGCGTCACGACACCGTCCTCGCCGAGCTTCGAGCCGTCGTGGCGACCGTGGTCGCTCTCGGCGAACCCGACGGCCGCGATCGTCGTCCAGCCGATACCGCACTCCGGCGTCAGCTCGGCCTTGCGGATGGCGGCACCGGCATAGGAACGCAGGGCACGCTCGGGGATGCCACTCGCCTCGGCGACCTCGGTGATCCACTGGGGATCGGCGAGGTCGACGTTCGCGACACCGCCGTCAGGGGCGTCGCTCTTCGGCGGGAGCTCGACGGGGACCGCATACGGGACGGGGTCCGGCTCGGGAGCGCAACCGCTCAACACGAGCACACCGATCGCCAGGGTCGCTCCGGCGAGCGCCCCTCGTCGTCCGACGATGGTCCGCTGGTCCTGCTTCACCGGGCTGCGCATCGCACCCACCCAACCACACCTGCCTGAGCGACACCGGCGCTACCATGGTCCACATGGCAGATTCATCGTTTGACGTCGTGAGCAAGGTCGACAAGATGGAGGCGGACAACGCCCTCAACCAGGCGCACAAGGAGGTCGAGCAGCGGTACGACTTCAAGAACGTCGGTGCCTCGATCGCCTGGAGCGGCGAGAAGATCCTCATGAAGGCCAACACCGAGGAGCGCGTGAAGGCGATCCTCGACGTCTTCGAGTCCAAGCTCATCAAGCGCGGCATCTCACTCAAGAGCCTCGAGGTCGGCGACCCGTTCGCGAGCGGCAAGGAGTACCGGATCGAGGCGACCCTCAAGGAGGGCATCAGCCAGGAGATCGCGAAGAAGGCCAACAAGCTCATCCGCGACGAGGGCCCGAAGTCGGTCAAGTCGCAGATCCAGGGCGACGAGCTCCGCGTCTCGTCGAAGAGCCGTGACGATCTCCAGGCCACCATGGCGCTGCTCAAGGGTGCCGACCTCGACATCGACCTCCAGTTCGTCAACTACCGCTAGCGGGCCGGACGCGGTCGATCACCTCGATCGCGTCATGATCGGTCCCCGCACCACTCTCTTCACCGGAGCACCCGCACGAGCGGGCTCGATGGTTGGAGTGGAGCAGTGGATCATCAGAGACCCGCGGACGGGTCGCATCTCGAACTCTTCCGGACCTCGCGCGCCGGCCAGGAGGTCGGTGTCCCGTGTTGGTGCGCGATCGGCGCGAATCACAGCTACGCCGACTGGCTCGCCGCCGGCCGACCGGATCCGCGGCGTCCGATGGGCTCGCGACGGCGCCTCCCGCCCGCTGAACGCTAGCGGTCGACGGCCGGCGGCTTCGTGAGGTAGCCACGTCCCCACGCGACGATCTGCTCGAACGCACGCTGTCGGACGGGCTCCTCGGACAGGAAGACGTCGTGCAAGGCGCCGTCGAGGCGCACGATCGTGACGGTCTCGCCGAGATCGAGTGCGCGTTCCGCGACCGCGTCGACGTCGAGCGCCGTGTCACTGCGCATCATCGCGTCGTTCCACCGCGGCAGCAGGACACTCCGCGCCGACAGCAGCGTGAGTGCCGGCACACGCAGCTGCAGGCCCGCGTCGACGAGCCGATGCCCTCGCAGGATCGCGTTCAACCATCCCGGATGCAACGGGAAGCCGTGGAGCGGACGCCAGGCGAAGTCGTAGTCCCAGGCGCCGTCCATCGTGCTCGACACGGAGCGGGTGTAGAACCCGAGGTCGACGACAGGGAGCTGCGCACGTGGGTCGATCCGCGATCCGGCTTGGACGAGCGGGGCGATCGCGAGCCGCCCGAGCTGTCTCGCCTGGAATTCGAGCCACGGACTGTTCAGGACGAGACCGGCGACGCGATCCTGGTTCCTGGCCGTCCAGAGACTCAGGGTGAGCCCGCCGGTCGAGTGGCCGAGGAGGACGAGTCGGCGCCGGGTCCGCCGCCCCGCGGGATGCTCCTCGGAGCCGTGCCCCATCACCGCGAGCGCGGCCTCGATGTCCTCGTCGTAGGTGCGGAGGTCGTCGACGTATCCCGGCGTCTGGTGCGGACGGAGACTCCGGCCGTACTTGCGCAGGTCGAGCGCGTAGAACCGCGCACCGAGCCTGGCCCAGAATCGCGCGAGGTGACGTTGGAAGAAGTAGTCGGACCAGCCGTGGACGTCGAGGACGTCGATACCGTCCGCGACGTCCGGCAGGAGGAACTCGCCCAGCTGTTCGAGGGGCGGCATCCGGTAGCGGACGAGGGTCGCGACGACGTCGCCCTCGTCATCCGGTTCGAGGGCCAGCGTGCGCTGCTGGAAGCCCTCGCCGAGGATGTCGGCGGTCCACCCTCGAGATCCGGCCATACCGTCACGTTACCGCGCCCGGTGATCGGTGGTCGGATGGTCGGGCTCGCGCGCCGACCACCCGACCTCCGACTACTGCTGGTACGGGTTGTGCTGCTGCGGAGCCTGCGGCTGCTGTCCGTAGGGCTGCTGCGCCTGACCGTGCTGCTGGTGGGAGCCCTGGTCGTGCTGACCCTGCTGGTGCTGCCCCTGCTGCTCGTGCTGACCCTGCTGGAACTGCTGACCGTGCTGCTGACCACTGTGCTGCTCGCGCGGAGCCTCGGCGAGGCCCTCGGGTGCGACGAACCGCGTCACGAGCACGGCGCCGATCGTGAGGAAGCCGGCGAGGGTGATCCCGTAGAGGATCGGCGAGAGGAAGCCCTGGTTGACGAAGAACGCCGGCGTGCCGTACTGCTCGACGACGCCGCGCACGATGGTGACGATGAGCACGATGAGCAGCATGACGCCGGTGCCGACGGCCGCGGCGATGCCCACCGACTGGATCAGGTCTCGGGCGGTGCGGACCCGGGTGAGCGGACGGACCATGATGAGGATGAGAGCTGCTCCCGCACCCCAGAGCGCGATGTTGACGAGGTTCGCGCCGAAGCTCAACAGGACGTCGCCGATGGGGTAGAACTCCGAGATGCTGAAGAACGACCCGATGAGGCTCACCAGGGCGACGGCCGCGGCGATACCCGCTGCGATCCCGACCGACACGAGGGCGAGACGCGTCTCGCGTGCACGGGGGTTCGGCGCCTTCGGAGCCTGCGCGTACTGCTGCGGCTGACCGTACTGGCCCTGCTGCGGCTGACCGTACTGACCCTGGGGGGCTCCGTACTGACCGGTCTGCTGCGGCTGGCCGTACTGGCCGGTGTCCTGGCCGTACTGGCCGGTGTGCTGCGGCTGGCCCGGGTGCTGGGGCTGGCCGTACTGGCCCTGCTGCGGCTGACCCCACTGGCCCGCCTGCTCACCCGTCTGCGGCTGACCCCACTGGCCACCCTGCTGCGGAGCCGGGGTCTGCTGGCTCGTCTGGTCCCACTGCTGCTGCACGGGGTCCGGGTGCATCTCGCCGTAGCGCGGCTGCTGCTGTTGCTGCTGCTGGCCGTCGGCGACGAATGCCGGCGGCTCGGACGGCGGTACGGACGTCGGCTGCTCCGACGGGACGTTCTGGGGCGCGTTGGGGTCGGTCATCCGTCCAGCATAGTGACCGACTCGCGCCGAAACCGGGTTCCGTGAAGCGGCTTGACTCGCGGCGATCGGCCGGATTGCGACCGTCGCCGGTGCGACTCAGGCGGACGGTGTCCCGTCATCCGACGACTGCGCCCGCGAGATCGCCACCATCTCCTCGCGCGGCACCACCTTGATGCGGGCACGACCCTGTGGTTCACCGAGCGCGATCTCGTGCTGGTCGAGGAGGTGCCAGCCCTCGAGGTCCGTGTAGGCGACGCCACGCGACTCGAGCAGCGCGACGACGGCCTCCTCCTCGGGTTCCGCGGGCGCCCACCAGTCCGCCTGATCGTTGATGACGTGACTGATGGTCTCCATCGCGTCCGACTTCGTGTGGCCGATGAGGCCGACCGGACCACGCTTGATCCACCCGGTCGCGTAGACGCCCGGGACGCGCTCGTTGCTCTCGGGGTGGAGGACCTTGCCCTCGTGGTTGGGGATGACGCCGTGCCGCGAGTCGAACGGCACGCCGGGCAGCGGGCTTCCGAAGTACCCCACCGCGCGGTAGAGCGCCTGGATCGGGACCTCGCGGATCTCACCCGTGCCCTCGACCCCGCCCTGACCGTCTGGTCTCGTCCGCTCGTACCGGAAGGCGGCGACCTTGCCGGAACCGTCGTCGACGACTTCGAGCGGCTTCGCGTAGAAGTGCAGGTGCAGTCGGCGCGAGGCCTGGCCGGTCTCGCGCTTGCGCCACTGCTGCAGGACGCGGTCGATGACCATGACCTGCTTGTTGCTCGCCACCGCCGCCTTCGACGCCTCGTCGTAGTCGAAGTCCTCGTCGGCCAGGATCATGTCGACGTCGTTGAGTTCCCCGAGTTCGCGGAGCTCCAGCGGCGTGAACTTCACCTGCGCGGGCCCGCGACGCCCGAAGACGTGCACGTCGGTCACGGGCGACTGCTGCAGCCCCTCGTGGACGTTGGCCGGGATCTCGGTCGGGAGCAGGTCCTCCGGGTGCTTCGCGAGCATACGTGCGACGTCGAGCGCGACGTTGCCGTTGCCGATCACGGCGATCGACTCCGCCTCGAGCGGCCAGGTGCGGGGGACGTCGGGGTGTCCGTCGAACCAGCTCACGAACTCGGCGGCGCCGTACGACCCGTCGAGGTCGATGCCCGGGATGTCGAGCGGGGCGTCCTCGACGGCGCCCGTGGAGAAGATCACGGCGTTGTAGTGGTGCTTGAGGTCGTCGAGCGTGATGTCGACGCCGAAGCGGACGTTGCCGAAGATCCGGATGTCGCCTCGGTCGAGGACGTCGCGGAGCGCGTTGATGATCCCCTTGATACGCGGGTGGTCGGGCGCGACGCCGTAGCGGACCAGGCCGTACGGGGCCGGCAGCTGCTCGAAGAGGTCGATGGAGACGTCGAACTTCCGTTCCGCCTTCAGGAGGATGTCCGCCGCGTAGATGCCTGCGGGTCCTGCGCCGACGATGGCCAGCCTGAGCTTGGTCACGGTGGTTCCTTTCGTGTCCCCGTGCGGGGTTCCGGGTGCGGCCGGTTGAGCGCTCCGGCCGTCATGCATGCGCGTCTGGGATGCCGTGCCGCTCCGGTGGAGCGGCGCCGCCATCAACTCCTTCGGTCGACGATCGCCTTCGCGAAGTGCACGAGCGCCTTCTTGACCGAGCCGTCGGGCAGCGGTGCCAGTGCCGCGATCGCTTCGTCGGCCCACTGCCGCGCCTCGGCGAAGGTCCGCGCGGTCACGGCGTGGTCGCGCAGGGTGGCGACCAGTGCGGCGAACCGGACAGGGTCGTGGTCCGTCTCCGTGACCTCGGCGTCGAGACGGGCGACGAGGGCCGCGGCTTCGGGGTCGGCGACCGCCTCGCGGCGCAGGTAGAGCATGGGGAGGGTGACGACGCCGGCCCGCAGGTCGGTGCCGGGGACCTTGCCGGTCTCCTCGGGTTGCGGCGACAGGTCGATGACGTCGTCGATGAGCTGGAAGGCGATGCCGACCTTCTCGCCGAACTCGACGACCGCGCTCTCGTACACCTCGGGGGCGTTGGAGAAGATGACGCCGCTCCGGGCCGCGGCGGCGATGAGCGAGCCGGTCTTGTCGGCGAGGACCTGGATGTAGTGCTCGACCTCGTCCTGACCCTCGCGAGGACCGGTGGTCTCGTGCAGCTGCCCCAGCACGAGGCGCTCGAACGTGGCGGCCTGGATCCGGATCGCCCGCTCGCCGAGGTCGGCCATGATCTGGCTGGCGCGCGCGAACAGGAGGTCGCCGGTGAGGATGGCGGTGTTGTTGCCGAACACCTGGTGGGCGCTGGGGACGCCGCGACGCTTGTCGGCGTCGTCCATGACGTCGTCGTGGTACAGCGAGCCGAGGTGGGTGATCTCGATGGCCTCGGCCGCCCGCAGGACGTTGTCGGTGATGCCGTCGCCGAGCTGGGCGATGAGCATCGTCAGCAGCGGGCGGACCCGCTTGCCGCCGGCCTCGAGCAGGTAGCGTGCGGTGACGTCGACGAGGTCGTCGGTGAACCCGAGCTGCTCCTCCAGACCGATCTCGAGGCGGGCCACGCCGTCGTCGATGGTCTTGGCGAGCTTCCGGTCTGCACCGGTCGCGAACATGCGTTCGGCAAGCCCGGCCTGGCTGGCCAGGTTGCTGACACGGCGGGTCGCGCTGGGATTCACAGCTCTAGCCTAGCCGGGGCAGCCCGTCACCTGTGCCGGAGGACCGGAATCCACGGGCGCGATCAGGCGATTGGCAGCTGTGGTCGGACCACATGACTCGGTTCAGCGGAGTCGCACGCCCTCCGCGTCGTAGAACGCCAGATGCGGGAACTCGTGCGCGAGGTCGAGCAGCATCGAGTATCCGTCGGTGTTGAGCGGCGGCCAGGTCCAGGCGTCGACACCCTGGGCGGTCGGCAACGCGGCGCGGAAGAGGCCCGCTTCGACGCCGGTCCCGAGGTGTTTCGGCGGCACGACGACGAGGGCGATCCTGGCCGACGGCCCGGACGCCACGAACTGGAGCCGCGCACCGGTCGCGTCGTCTCGCACGATGAACTCACGGGTACCCGGGGTGTCCGGCGGGATCTCGGTGGTGTCGTAGCGCTCGTACGGCTTCGCGAACGCGGACTTCGCCCGCCTGGCGTTCAGGAGGATGACGACGAGCACGAGACCGACGATCGCGACGCCCCAGATCCACGGGCCGCCTGGCAGGGTGTCCAACATCCCACCAGTATGCCCGGCCCGCCTGGACGACCCCGGGAGATGTGCCCTTCGACAGGCTCAGGGACCGGAAGGGGGAGGCTCAGTGGACCGGAGGTCAGGCGAGACCGCCGTCGACGGAGCGGCCGTACTCGATCGGCTCGTCGGGCACGAGGACCTCGGTGTCGCGGTTGAGGCTCTCCCCGCGGAAGAAGGGCCGCGAGGACTTCCGGCTGTACCAGAGCAGCATGAGCACGAAACCGAAGGCCAGCGAACCGACGCCGATGACGAACGTGCCGCCGACGCCGAACAGGACCGTGTAGCCGTAGTCGACGTCGAACATGTCGATGCAGCTCTGCACGAAGGCGAAGGTGAGCATGAGCGCCCCGAGGAGCGGGAAGAGGCCCTTGAAGAAGAAGTCCTGCGCGGAGCGGAAGAGCACCTTCCGGAAGTACCAGACGCACGCGTACCCGGTGATGCCGTAGTAGAAGGCGATCGCGAGTCCGAGGGAGAGGATCGAGTCCGCCAGGATATTCTCGCTCACGAGCGTCATGCCGACGTAGTAGACGATCGCGACGATGCCCATGACGAGCGTCGAGAAGGACGGCGTCTTGAAGGTCGGGTGGACGGTCGCGAACCGTTTCGGCAGCGCCTTGTAGGCAGCCATCGCGAGCGTGCCGCGCGCCGTCGGGAGGATCGTCGTCTGCGTCGACGACACCGCCGAGATGAGCACGGCGACGACCAGGATCCACGCCCACGGTCCGAGCACGAGGTCCTTCAGCGCCAGGAAGATGTCGTTCGCGTTGTCCTCGTTGGCGAGGCCGGTGCCCGTGGTACCGAGTCCGGCGTAGACCATGGCGGCGACCGTGACGGTGACGTAGGTGACCAGCAAGATGACCGTGGAGATGACCGCCGCGCGGCCCGGGATCTTCTGCGGGTCCTTCGTCTCCTCGTTCAGGGCGAGGCAGGTGTCCCAACCCCAGTAGATGAAGAGTGCGAGCAGCACCGCCTCGATGAAGCCGTGGTAATCGGTGAACGCGAACGGGTTGAACCAGTCGAGCGAGATCGGCGTCGCGTCGGGCGCGGTGCCGTTCGACGCTCCGATGAAGGCGAACACGGCGAACAGCACGAGGGCGAGGTACTGGACCGCGAGGAGGATGTTCTGGATCCGCTCCCCCAGCTCGATGCCGCGGTACGACACCCACGTCATGAGGGCGATGAACACGACACCGGTCGCGGTGACGAGCGGGACGTTCGAGGCGAGGGAGCCGTCACCGATGAGCAACCACAGGTACTGCCCCGCGATCTGTGCGAGGTTGGCGAGCACGACGATGCCGGCGAGCGCGACGCCCCACCCGCCGATCCAGCCGGTGACCGGGCCGAAGGCCTTCGTCGCCCAGGTGAAGGTGGTGCCGCAGTCCGGTACGTCGCGGTTCAGCTCGCGGTAGGCGAACGCGATGAACAGCATCGGGATGAAGGCGACGATGAAGGCGATCGGCGCCTGGGCACCCACGGCGAGCACGACGAACCCGAGCGTCGCGACGAGCGAGTACACCGGCGCGGTCGACGCCAAGCCGATGATCACGGAGCCGAAGAGGCCGAGGGTGCCGGTGGCGAGACCCTTGCCGCCGGTGGGTGATGCCGGCTGGGACCCGCTGGCCGTGTCCTGTGCTGTCATGACGGAACGGTAGGGCCGGGCGCACCCGTGTGTCAATGCTCCCGTTCGGGACCGGGCTACGGAATCAGTCGCGCCGACTCGCGGGAAGTGACGGGATCAACAGGTTCCACCCTTCGAGAATGCCGAGACGAACCCCGACGGTGACGAGACTCAGGCCGGCTTGAGTCCGCGGTGCAGGGCGACGATCCCGCCGGTGAGGTTGCGGTAGGCGACGTGCTCGTAGCCCGCTTCACGCAGCCAGGCGGCCAGCTCCGGCTGGCTCGGCCAGGCGCGGATCGAGTCGTTGAGGTAGGTGTACGCCTCGGCGTTCGACGATGCGACGCCGGCGACGAGCGGCATCACGCGCTCGAGGTAGAGGTTGTAGGCGGCGCGCATCGGGGCGAACGTCGGCGTGGAGAACTCGCAGATGACGATCCGGCCGCCGGGCTTCGTGACCCGGAGCATCTCGGCGAGGGCGTCCTTCGGGCGTACGACGTTGCGGAGGCCGAAGGAGATCGTCGTCGCGTCGAACTCCTCGTCGGCGAAGGGGAGGTCGGTCGCGTCGGCCTCGACGAACTGGATGTCGGAGCGGTCGGCGTACTTGTCGCGACCCACGGCGATCATGCCGGGCGAGAAGTCGGCGGCCACGACCTGCGCACCGTTGCGTGCCAGCGCCGCGGAGGACGTGCCCGTGCCGGCCGCGAGGTCGAGGATGCGCTCACCGGCGGCCGGACCGACCGCACGAGTGGTCGCGATGCGCCACAGGGCGTCGTTCCCGACGGAGAGGACCGCGTTCATGCGGTCGTACTTCGTCGAGACGTCGTCGAACATGGCCGAGACCTGCTCGGGCTGCTTGGAGAGGTCGGCGCGGTTCACCCGTCCATCCTACGTCCGCGCCGCTGGGAGCCGGCCGTCCGAGCACGGCTCCCAGGCTCGCGCTCAGTAGTCGATGCGTCCGTGCCGGTTGTGGAACTCCCCGGTGGGACCGTCCGGACCGAGCAGGGCGAGCGCGACGGTCGCGTCCGTCCCCTCGGTCACCGTCTGATGGCCACCGTGTCCGTTGAAGTCGGTCGCGGTGTAGCCCGGGTCGCTCACGTTCACCCGGAACCCGGGCAGGTTCTTCGCGTACTGCACGGTGAGTGTGATGACGGCCGCCTTCGACGCGGCGTACGGGATCGTCGGTACCGCGAACTCGTCGGCCTCCTCGGAGGTGAGGAAGCGGGGCCATCCCACTCCCGAGGCGACGTTCACGATGACGGGTCGGGACGAACGGCGCAGGAGGGGCAACGCGGCCTGGGTGACGCGGACGACACCGAGGACGTTCGTGTCGAGGACGTCCTGCATCGATTCCGGGGTGAGGTCGTCCACGCCGAAGGACGTGCCGAGCACACCGGCGTTGTTGACGAGCACGTCGAGCTCCGGAAGCGCCGCGAGGGCCGCGTCGACGCTCGCCTGGTCGGTGACGTCGAGCTGGACGGGGTGGGCGCCGAGCGCGGCGACGGCATCGCCGCGGCCCAGGTCGCGCATGCCGGCGTAGACGGTGTGGCCGGCGTCGATCAGTCGGCGTGCGGTTTCGAGTCCGAGGCTCTTGTTGGCCCCGGTGATGAGTGTGGTGGTCATGGGTCCATGCTCCGCCCGGCATGGTCGGTCCGCCAGGCCCCGGTCGACAGGGGGACCGGCAGTACCAGGATGCGGACCGACACCGGGGGCACAATGGCCGGATGGACGAATTCGCCGGTGTGCTCCGGGCCTGGCGCGAACGGGTCTCCCCTGCCGAGGTCGGTCTCCCCGCCGGCCCAGGAAGACGGACGGCCGGCCTGCGCCGCGAGGAGCTCTCGGCCCTCGCCGGCATCAGCGTGGACTACATCGTCAGGCTCGAGCAGGGCCGCGCCCGTAATCCCTCGCCGCAACTGCTGCGGGCCCTCGCAGTCGCACTGCGACTGACGGATCAGGAGCGCGACCACCTCTACCGGGTCGCCGGAGCCGCGCCACCACCGCCCGGGGTCGTCCCGCGGCACATCGGTCCGGGAGTGCAGCGCATCGTCGACCGGCTCGGCGACGTGCCGCTGGCGGTCTTCTCCGCCGCTCACGACATCCTGCTCTGGAACCCGCTGTGGGCCGCGGTGAACGGCGATCCCTCCACCCTCGTCGGTGACGATCGCAACCTGGTGTGGCGGCACTTCACCGCGGGGCACGACGGCACGGACTTCGACGAGCAGCACGAGGAGGAGTTCGCGAGCGACCTCGCCGCAGACCTCCGGGCGGCGGTCGGGCGCTACCCGCGGGACGACGAGCTCGCACGACTCGTCGCCCGGCTGCGATCGGTGTCACCCGAGTTCGAGCGGCGCTGGGCGGAGGCCAGGGTCGCGGAGCACCGGGCGAGCCGGAAGACGGTCACGCGGACGCCGGTCGGAGCGATCACCGTCGACTGCGACGTCCTGTCCACGCCGGGCGGCGACCTGCGCATCGTCGTGTACACGGCGGCACCGGGCACCGAGGACGCGGCGAAACTCGCACTGCTCGGGGTCACCGGGTTGCAGACGATCGGGACGCCCGGACGGTGAACGGCCCGCCGACGAGGCGGTGACCGACCCTCCGCCAGTCGGGCTGCGGCGGGGAGGGACCCCTCCTGCGCGGGCGTAGGGTTGAACGGTGACCATTCCCCTGACCTCGTCACTGGTCGCCCAGACCGTCGCCATCGACGACCCGCGCCAGCTCCTCCCGTTCGCCGACCAGACCTCGCCGCTCCTCTGGGTGCGGAAGGGACACGGGCTGGTCGGACTTGGTGAGGCGCTCCGCCTGGAGTTCTCGGGCCCCGACCGGTTCACGCGCGCCGCGGCTGCCTGGCGGGACGTCTGCGCCGCAGCAGTGGTGACGGACGAGGTACGACGGCCCGGGACCGGCCTGGTCGCCTTCGGCACGTTCGCCTTCGACGACGAGTCCTCCGCGACGAGCGTCCTCATCGTGCCGCGCACGATCATCGGCCGGTACCCCGACGCGAGCTTCATCACGCGGGTCTCCCTCGGCGACGGCGCCGAGGACGTCGATCCCGTGACCACGGCCTACGGGCCCGAGTACCGCATCCAGCTGACCCCCGGTGTGCAGAGCCGCGACGGCTACCTCGACTCGGCCGAGCGCGCCATCGCCCGCATCCAGGCCGGCGGCCTGAGCAAGGTCGTGCTCGCACGCGACCTGGCCGGGCACCTCCCCGCGGAAGCGGACCGCCGCCGGGTGCTCCACGACCTCGCCCTCGGCTACCCCGACTGCTGGACCTACGCGGTCGACGGCTTCATCGGCTCGAGCCCGGAGACGCTCGTCCGAGTGGATCGGGGTGCCGTCTCGGCGCGCGTCCTCGCCGGCACGATCTCGCGCGGTCCCGACGCCGAGAGCGACCACGACCAGGCCGTCGCACTCATGACGAGCGCGAAGGACCAGGGTGAGCACCAGTTCGCCGTGCAGTCGGTGCTGACCGCCCTGCAGGCACACAGCCCCCAGTTGCGCCGCAGCGAGGTCCCGTTCACCCTCAAGCTGCCGAACCTCTGGCACCTCGCGACCGACATCGACGGACGACTCTCGGACGGCTCGTCCTCGCTCGACCTCATGGACGGCCTGCACCCGACGGCCGCCGTCGCCGGGACCCCGACCCGCGACGCCGTCGCCCTCATCCGCGAGCTGGAACCGTTCGACCGCGGTCGCTACGCCGGTCCGGTCGGGTGGGTGGACGCCTCGGGTGACGGCGAGTGGGCGGTGGCCCTCCGGTGTGCGCAGATCGCGCCGGACGGCGACATCACCGCCTACGCCGGCTGCGGCATCGTCGCCGACTCGGACGCCGCGACGGAGCTCGTCGAGACGAAGATGAAGTTCCGTCCGATCGTGGAAGCCTTCGGCTGAGCCGAGGCCCCTCGGCGTCAGCTCGCCGCGAGTCGTGCCTGCTCGACGGCGATGTCGTAGTCGGCCGCCGGCCACTGCGGATCGATGTCCTCGAGGGCGTCGAGCAGCAGACGTTGGACCGCGATGCGCGCGTACCACTTGCGGTCCGCCGGCACGACGAACCACGGGGCGGCCTCGGTGCTCGTGCGCTCGAACGCCACCTGGTAGGCGTCCTGATAGGCCGGCCACAGCTCGCGTTCGTCCACATCGCCGGGGTTGTACTTCCAGTGCTTGTCCGGACGCGCGAGCCGGTCGGCGAGCCGCTCCTTCTGCTCGTCGGCGCTGATCTGCAGCATCACCTTGACGATGCGGGTCCCGCTCGCGACGATGCCCGCCTCGAAGTCGTTGATCGCCCCGTACCGACGCTCGATCTCGTCCGGCTCCGCGAGCTGACGCACCCGACCGATGAGGACGTCCTCGTAGTGCGAACGGTCGAAGACGCCGATCTGACCGGGCTTCGGCAGGTGCGGCTCCACCCGCCAGAGGAAGTCGTGGGAGCGCTCCTCCTCCGTGGGCTTCTTGAAGGCGTAGTGGTGCACGCCCTGCGGGTCGACGGAGCCGACGACGTGCTTGACGATGCCGCCCTTGCCCGCCGTGTCCATCGCCTGCAGGACGAGGAGCACCGCTTCCGGGGCTCCCTGCGTGCTCGCCGCGAAGAGTCGCTCCTGCAGTTCGGACAGGGCGGGCACCCCCGCGTCGAGCTCGAGCCTGCCCTGCTGCTTGTCGCCGTCGAAGCCCGGCGTCGATGAGGGATCGACGTCGGCGAGGCTGAACCCCTCCCCCACGCGCAGCGTGTCTCGGGGTGGGGCCGTCCAGGTCGATGCGTGCTTCGATGCCGTCATCCGCCCATTCTGGCCGCAGGTCGCGTCGGAAGTCGACCCCCGGGAGGACCCACGGATCAGGCTCGCGGCAGTGGGACCTCGATGAGGACAGGACCGGTCACCGGAGCGGTGAACGCCTGGTCGAGTTCCGTGCGGGTCCGGGCCGAGCGGTACTCCCACCCGTAGGCGGTCGCGAGCGACTCGAGCCGGACGTGCTGCGGCGTGTACTGGACGCGGTCGAAGAGCGCTCCGGGGGCACTCTGGGCGACTTCGAGCGCGTCGAAGATGGTGCCACCCCCGTCGTTGCCGACGATCACCTGGAGACGCGGCGCGACGTCGTCGTCGAGGAGCAGCGCGCCGACATCGTGGAGGAAGGCGAGGTCGCCGAGGAGCACCCGTGTGACACCGGGACCGCCGTCGGCCTGGCTCGCCAGCGCGACCCCCGTGGCGGTGGCGATGGTGCCGTCGATGCCGGCGAGTCCGCGGTTGGCGTGGACGCTGATCTTGCGGCCGGAGACGAGACCGTCGGCCACGCGGATGAGCCTCGACGCGCCGACGACGAGGCGGTCGTGCGGCCAGGTGGCACGCCAGACCGCGTCGACGAGGACCTCGCGGGTGACCGGGAGGCGGACGGCGTCGAGTTCGGCCCGGACAGAGGCCAGTCGCTCGGCGGGTGTCGTCGAGTGCAGCCCGTCGAGATCGGGGGCTGCAGGCGACGGGTCCACCACCCGTTCGCGGGATCCGACGACCCAGGCTCCGAGCCAAGCGCGATCCGCGGGCCCCGCCTCGACGGCGACGGAGGACACGATCCGGTCGGCCCGTCGACCGGGGTTGTAGACCTCGGCTCCTGCCGGGGCGACGACGATCGTCTCGACCTGCGGCTGCTGGAGCAGGAGAGGGACCTCGCGGCTGAGGGTCGGGTGGCCGAAGACGACGACGCGCTCGACGGCCTCGCGGTAGTCCTCCTCGCGTAGCAGCTCCCGGTAGGCGGCGATGACGTTCCGCCCGAACCGGGATCCGCTCGACACCTCCGCGATGAGCGGCCACCCGCCGTCGGCTGCGAGCTGCTCGGCAGCCGGGCCGGCGTGGTGCCCGGCGACGACGAGGGTCCTGGGTCCGCGCTCCAGCACCAGATGCGGTCGCCCCGGGTAGAGCGGTGCTTCCGTGGTGGCGTCCGTCTCGTCCAGGACGTCGGAGACAGCCTCGGCGACGACCGGGTCGAAGCCGCCCGAGAGCGGCTCCCGAAAGGCGAGGTTCAGGTGCACCGGGCCCGGATCGAGGACGTCCGTCGCTGCGAGGTACGCCCGCTGGGCGAGATCGCGGGCGGCGTCCTGCTCACCGGCGTCACCGGTCGGGGCCTCGACGACCACGGCGAGGCGCGCTGCGAACCCGTAGAGGTCGTCCTGCTTCGTCGTCTGGTTCGCGCGGATGCCGTGCGCCTCGGCCGGCCGGTCGGCGGTGAGGACGATGAGCGGGACGCGCGAGTGATGCGCCTCGAGGACCGCCGGATGCAGGTTCGCGGTCGCCGTCCCCGAGGTCGTGATCACGACGGCCGGACGGTCGGTCTCGACGCCGAGGCCCAAGGCGAGGAAGCCGGCGACCCGCTCGTCGATGCGCACATGCAGGGTGATCCGTCCGGAGGCCGCCAGCTCGGCAGCGGCGAGCGCGAGCGCCTGGGACCGGGAACCGGGGCAGACGACGACGTCGGAGACACCCACGGCGACGAGCGCGTCGAGGAGTGCCCACGCGGACGCGCTGGCCGGGCTCGACGAGCGAGCCGAGCCGACGGGCTCGGGAGCAGCGGACGGGTTCACGAGGCGCTCGGGGCGCCAGGCGGTCTGCGGCCGGAACCGTCGTCGGGCGTGTCGGATCCCGGGGTGGGGTCGTCGTGCGTCGTCGCATCCGGGCTGTCGCCCGACTCGTCGTCGAAGCGGTTGAGCTCGTCCTCGAGGTCGCGGATACGCTTCGTCTGCGCTCGGTCGGCGTCGAGCTTCTTGAGGAAGTCGGGGTCGTCGTCCGGCGCTGAGCCGCGGGGCACGGCCTTCGGAGCGCGAACCCGGCCGATGATCCACCAGAGGACTCCGCCGATGACCGGCAGGAGGAGGATGGCGATGATCCACGAGGTCTTGCTGATCCCTCGGACGCGGTCGCGCGGCATCGTGGCGCAGTCAACCACCGAATACACGATGAAGACGACTGCCGCGACGGCGAGGCCGATCCAGAGACGAACCATGTCTCCATCGTAAACGCCAGGTGACGTGATTACCTGGGGTTGCCTTCAGGCGGGACGCCTAGACTTGTCTGGTGAAACGCGTTCCCGCCGCCGTCCGGTACACCATCCTCCGCCTGTTGGCGTTCGTGGTGCCGCTCCTGCTCCTCGTCTTCCTCACGGGTCTGCAGCCCTGGGTCGCCGCGATCATCGCCGCGATCATCGGACTCTGCGTGTCCTACATCTTCCTGCGCACCCCGCGGGAGACCGTCGCGCAGGAGCTCTACGCCCGTCGGCACGGCGACAAGCCGACGCCGCACGACGATGAGGACTCCGAGGACGCGGCGCTCGATGCGAGCGCGGCGGCACCGGAAGCGCCGTCAGCCGGCGATGCCGGGCGTGTAGAAGAACGCCAGACCGAGGATCACCCCGAACGCTAGCTGCACGAGCCCCGTCAGCTTGAGCACCAGGATCTGCTCCCTGGCCGTCGTGGAGAACAGCACGATCACGCACGCCGGGATGGCGGCGAGCAGCGCGAACATGGTGAACCAGGCGATCGGGTAGAACAGCGCGAGGAACGCGGCGATGCCGAACGGCACGAGCAGCAGGACGCAGTAGAGCACCTTCGACGCGATCCGGCCGATGAACGTCGACAGGGTGCGCTTGCCGACCGCCTTGTCCTGTTCGAGGTCGCGGAGGTTGTTGACGACGAGCGCCGCGCAGGCGATGAGGCCCGCGCCGATCGCGCCGAACCACGCCTCTTGGTTCACCGTCCCGACCTGGACGAAGGTCGTGCCGAGCGTGGCGACGAGGCCGAAGAACACGAAGACGAAGACCTCGCCGAGCGCGAAGTACCCGTAGGGGCGCTTCCCGCCCGTGTAGAACCAGGCGGCGACGATCGCGACCGCCCCGACGAGGAGCAGCCACCAGAACTGGGTGAGGATCGTGAGGACGATGCCGGCCACCGCCGCGATACCGAAGAACGCCAGCGCGACGGTCAGGACCGTCTTGGGCTTCGCCGCGCCGGAACCGGTCAGTCGGCTCGGGCCGACCCGCAGGTCGTCCGTTCCGCGGATGCCGTCGGAGTAGTCGTTGGCGTAGTTGACGCCGATCTGCAGCGCGAGCGCGACGACGAGGCAGAGCAGCGCACGGACCGGGTGGTAGACCCCGGGGCCCGCGATGATCGTCGCGGCACCGGTGCCGATGAGTACGGGGGCGACGGCCATCGGCAGCGTACGGATTCGGGCCGCACCGACCCAGTCGCCGAAGGTCGCCGGCTTCGCGAGCGGGACCTTGCGACCGCCACCGCGCGCGGGGTTGCCGGATCGTCCACCGTTCGCGCCACGACCCGCCGTGCTGCGCGGTGCGGACGTCTTCTGCTGTTTCGGCGCTGCCGGCCGTGCTCCATGTGCCACGACGGCGAGTCTACCCGCGGAGCCTCGGGGCGGACGGCGTCACAGTGCGCCGGCGGCCTGGAGCGTCTGGAGGACCGCCGGAGCGATGTGCTCGGCGAACGCCGGGGTGAGGTGCACGCTGTCGTACTTCGTCGGCGTCGTCCCGGCGAACGCCGGGCAGACGCCATCCGCACAGCTGAACGGGAGCGACGACACGAAGCGCTCTCCGGCCGCTCCCGCCGCCGACTCGGTCGCCGCGGCGAAGTCGTTCCAGGCGGCGTCGACGCCGACGGCGCAGTCCTGTGGACTGGACACCCGCGAGTAGCAGGAACCGAGATCCGCACCGAGCGGCGGCGGCGCGAGGAACACGACGCGGCCCGGGACCTGATACCCCGCCGTCTCGGCGAGCGCCGACGCGACCATCGACGTCGTGTCGAGCGATCGGCCGTCGGTGGTGCGGCCTGCGGCGAACGCGTTCGAGACGATCACGAGGTCGGGCTGGTCCGCGGCGATGCGTTCAGCGATGTCGTGCTTGCGCGTCGGGCAGTCGTCCATGACCCCGGCGCCGCTGTTCTGAATGAGGTCCTGCGTGAAGCGGCACCCGTAGAGACCGATGGTGGTGATCCGCACCGCACCGCCGCTCTGGTCCGCGATCGCACGGAACGCCGGCGCGTAGGCGAGCGCGGTCGAGTCGCCGACGAGGTAGACGTGCTTCGGCGCAGCGGCATCCCCCCAGGTGCACGAGCCGTCGTCGGGCGTCGCACCCAGGTCGAAGCAGGCCCGTGCGGGGTTGGTGCTCGAGGTCGCGCGGATCGCGTCGTCGAGGCTCGGCGAGAGGTTGTCGGGCCACGCGGACGCCTGGCTCGCAAGTTGCAGCTCGGCGGCGATGCCCTGGAGCGGGTCTCCGGCCGGTGCCGCGACGGCCGCCGGTCCCCCGGTGGTCACCGGCATGCGGAGCGCGGGGCCGATGGCGATCACTGCGAGCCCGGCGACGATCACGAGTCCGACCGCCGAGTAGAGGAACTGGGAGGCGAACCGCTCGCGCCAGGCGGCCCAGGCGGCGTCCCTGGCGTCGCGGTCGCCGTGGAAGGAACCCACGAGTGGCGTGCGGTGCAACGGCTGTTCGATGAGCAGGAAGGAGAGCACCGAGACCCCGAGGATGAGCCCGAGCATCCCCGGGACCGTGCTGAGGGCGGTGTCGGGGACGAGCATCGGCACGAACACGAGGATCGGGAGGTGCCAGAGGTAGAGCGAATAGGAGATCGCTCCGACGCCACGGCTCAGCGGGTTCGCGAGCGGGAACATCCAGCGCGGGTACGCCGGGCCGGCTCCGGTCCCGGCGGCGATGAGCAGCATCGCGGCGACGACGGGGGCGACCGCCCAGGGGCCGGGGAACCCGATCGACCCGGTGATGAGCAGCGCGGATGCGACGATGCCGACGAGCCCCGCCCATCCGGCGACCACCCGGAGCGCCAGCGGCAGCCGACCGAGGAGCGGCGCGGACACGGCCAGGAGTGCGCCAGCCCCCAGCTCCCAGACCCGCGCGCCGGTCGCGAAGTAGGCGGCCTGCGGAGCCGCCCCGGACTGCAATACGGCGACGGCGAACGAGGCCGCGATGAGGACGACGAGGACGCCACCGACGACGAGGCGCGAGCGCAGCACGGGTCTGGCTCCGCGGGCCGCGACGGCGAGCAGGACGACGAGCAGCACCGGCCACACGAGGTAGAACTGCTCCTCGATCGAGAGGGACCAGAAGTGCTGCAGCGGTGACGCGGCGTCCGTCGCGTGGAAGTAGTCGGTGCCCGACGCCTCGAAACGCCAGTTCGAGACGAGCAGTGCGGCCGACACCGCGTCCCACCAGGTCGCGAGCGCCCGCGGGGCGTTGAACAGCCACGACGCCAGCGCGACGGTCGCGGCCAGGACGACGAGCGACGCGGGCAGGATCCGCTTGATCCGCCGCCCGAAGAAGGCCGGCAGGGAGATGCGTCCGGAACGCTCGTGCTCGCGCAGGAGCAACCCGGTGATGAGGAAGCCGGAGATCACGAAGAACACGTCCACGCCCACGAAGCCGCCGGCCGGCCAGCCGGTCGCATGGGCGAGGATCACCGCGGTCACGGCGAGCGCCCGCATCCCCTGGATGTCGGCGCGGAACGCCGTGGTCGGCCTCGTGGGCGCAGCGCCCATGTCGGTCCCCGTTGTCACCTGTCGTCGTCCCCCGGCTGCGGTCGCTCGTCGACACGCATGGGAGAGCATGCCCTATGCGACAACCGCCTGCAAACCGGCCCTCGCGGTCACGCGGAGGACGGGCTCAACCCAATCGTGAGCGGAGTGCGACGAGGTCGGGTTTGCCGCTCGCGAGCAGCGGCAGCTCGGCCAGACGGACCAGTCGGGCGGGGCGCGCCGGGCGGCCGAGCGCCTCCGCGACGGCGTCTCGGGCGGTCTGCAGCAGCGCGTCGTCCGGGCGCTGGTCCAAGGGGGTCCCGACCCCCGTCACGATCACGGACGCCTGGCCGAACCGCTCGTCGGGGACGGCGACGACGACGGCCTCGGCCAGCCCCGGCACCGACCGGACGACCGCTTGCACCCGGTCGAGGGAGATGTTCACCCCGCCGCTGATGATCACGTTGTCGGCCCGCCCGGTCACCCGGACGACGCCGTCGACGAGCTCGGCGGTGTCGCCGGTGCGGTACCACCGGCGGCCGCCGTCGTCCGGGAAGGCGGTCGCCGTGCGGTCCGGTTCGCCGAGGTAGCCCTCGGCAAGGACCGGTCCGGCGATGAGGAGCTCCCCGTTCACCAGCCGGGGTTCGACACCGGCGAACGGCACGCCGTCGTACAGACAGCCGCCGGAGGTCTCGCTCGAGCCGTAACTCCGCACGACGCGGATGCCGAGCGCCGCGGACCGCTCGAGCAGCGGAGCGGGGGTGGCCTGTCCCCCGATGAGCAGCCCGGCGAGTCCGGCGAGCGCGTCACGCACGGAGGTGCTCGTCTCGGCGGCGTCGACGAGCATGCGCAGTTGTGCCGGTACGAGGGCAGCGAATCCGGCATCGGCGTCGAGCCGCTCGACGAGTCCGCAGAACGCCCGGGCGTCGAACGACCCGGTCGGTGCCTCGAGCGGCCTGGTCCCGGCGACGATCGACCGGAGTAGCACGTTGACGCCGGCGATGTAGTGCGTCGGGAGTGCCAGGATCCACTGGGACGAACGGCGATGGGCTTCAGGGCCACCCAGAGCCACCGCGGAACCCGCCGCGCTGGCCAGGAGGGCCTCAGCCGAGAGGGCGACCCGCTTCGGCACGCCCGTCGAGCCGGACGTCTCGATCACGAGGGCCACCCGGTCGTCGACCACGGCCGGTGCCGCGGACGATCCGGGTTGCATTGGGAGGACCGCGGGTCCGGAGCCGTCGAGCGCCGCCTCCAGGGCTGCGAGCATCGCCGAGGCGGACGCGTCGACGGGGAGCAGCTGACGGGTCATGGATTCAGCGTACGCCGGGTGCGTCGGCGCTCCGCCGACTCCTCGCGGTCAGGCAGCTCAGAACTGCCAGGGGAACGGAGCCCAGTCCGGCTTGCGCTTCTCCAGGAAGGCGTCGCGCCCCTCCACCGCCTCGTCGGTGCCGTAGGCGAGACGGGTGGCCTCGCCCGCGAAGACCTGCTGGCCGACGAGACCGTCGTCGACGGCGTTGAAGGCGAACTTCAGCATGCGGATGGCGGTCGGTGACTTGCCGAGGATGGTGCGGGCCCAGGCGACGCCCGTCTGCTCGAGCTCGGCGTGCGGGACGACCGCGTTGATCGCGCCCGCCTGCAGCGCGCGCTCCGCGTCGTACTCCTGGGCGAGGAAGAACACCTCGCGGGCGAACTTCTGACCCACCTGCTTGGCGAAGTACGCGCTCCCGTACCCCGCGTCGAAGGAACCGACGTCGGCGTCGGTCTGCTTGAACCGCGCGTGTTCCCGACTCGCGATCGACAGGTCGCACACGACGCCGAGGGAGTGCCCACCGCCCGCGGACCATCCGGGAACGAGGTTGATGACGACCTTCGGCATGAAGCGGATGAGGCGCTGGACCTCGAGGATGTGCAAGCGACCGTTGCGCGCGGCGTCGATGCCGCTCGCCGTCTCGTCGTCCGCGGCGTCGTCGCTCGCGTACCGGTAGCCGTCGCGACCACGGATGCGCTGGTCGCCGCCCGAGCAGAACGCCCAGCCGCCGTCCTTCGCGCTCGGACCGTTGCCGGTGAGCAGCACCACTCCGACCGTCGGGCTCTGGCGAGCGTGGTCGAGCGCGCGGTACAGCTCGTCGACGGTGTGCGGGCGGAAGGCGTTGCGCACCTCGGGGCGGTCGAACGCGATGCGCACGAAGCCGCCCTCGCGCGCGACGTGGTACGTCAGATCGGTGAGGTCCTCGAACCCCGGTACGACGTCCCAGATCTCCGGGTCGAACAGTTCGGACACTCGATCGCTCATGCGTCCAGCCTAGGCACTACTTCGGCTTGTCGAGGTCCGCATAGGGCTTGAGCGCCTCCAGGTAGTCGGCGCGGTCCGCCTCCTTCAGGAGCGCATACGAGTCGAGGTGCAGCTCGATGCCCTCCGCCGCCATGTCGTAGTAGTCGACGTCGAACTCGCGGTCCTTCGCGACCGTGCCGGCCGAGTCGAGCGTGAGGTCGACGATGCTCGTCCGGAAGTCGCCGGCCCCCGTGATGGCGTTGTAGGTGTGCAGGTCCCACAGTGCCTGAGTGTCGATGGTCTCACCGCCGTACCGCTCGGTGAGCTCGCCCGGCTCACGCCAGGAGGACGGTGCGTTCTGCATGTCGAGGTTCGCGATGCCGTACCGGAGCAGCACCTGCCGGATCAGCTCGACGACCCGCGACTTCTCCTCGAAGGTGCGCACGGTCGTCGTCGTCTGCCACACCGGTGCCGTGTACTCGAAGAGCATGGAGTCCCCGCCGTACCCGTTCTGATCGACCTCCGTCTCGGCGGGCTGTCGCTCCACCCAGTCGAAGCCGAACTCGGCGGTCAGGGCCGTCCGGATCTCCGCGAGCATCTCGTCGGACGTCCCGACGAAGTCCTCGTAGCTCGGCCCGTCGAGGGTCTCCTTCGCGTCGACGTAGGCGGATCCCGGGTAGGTGTCCCAGATCGGGTCGTGCTCCTCGTCGCCGCTGCCACCGGCGGAGGCACCATTCCCGGCCCGATCCGTGGAGAGACCGCCGACCGCCATCGCCGTGACGGGGTTGACGACGAGGATGAGCACCAGCGCCAGCACACCCCAGCGGCGCCGCACCTTCCGGCGGATGACGATGACACTCCCGATGAGCAGCACGATCTGCACGACGACGACGAGGACGAACGCCACGAGGATGGCCCAGGCACCCTCGCCGGGCCGGTAGCTCACGGCCAGCAGGACGGTGAAGAGGGTGACGGCCACCACCGCGCCGAGCAGGGCGAGCGGCGAGAAGGAGGCGACGACACCCCGACTCCGCGCGCCGAGCTCGTCCCGCCCGGTCGGGGACGCACCGCCGGCAGGCGGGTGGGCCGCCGGACTCCGCTCGCCGCCGTCGGCCGAGATCGCCGCGGACTCGGGTTGCGAGGCGGCCGCGCGTGCCGCCGCCTTCCGTTGACGGCGCGACGACGGCTTCCGTGATGCGGGCTGCCGTGGCATCCGTCGTCCTCGGGACCCCGGACGACGGAACCTTGCGGTCTCCGCCTCCAGTTCCTCGGGCGTGCGCTCCGGGGCGGCAGGCGCTGGCGCGCTCGAGGACACGACTGCCGGCGGCGCTCCGGGGATCGGCGGGGCGTTCGGATCGCGCGGCTCGTCGGAGGATCCGCCGGGCGCTTCCTCGGCCACCGGGAGCACCTCGGCCTCGGGGCTCGGCTCGAAGATCGGCTCGGGCACCGAGAAGGCGGCGGGTTCGTCCGCGGGCACGCTTCGCCGATCGCCTGGCGTCGGCTTGCGTCGGGAGAACAGCGGCACGGGATCGATTGTGTCACGGGCGTCCCGCGACGGCTTCCGACGTCCGGGTGCAGGATGGGGTCATGCAAGCGAACCTCGACGACGTCCTCGCCACCGCCCGCGTGGTCTCCATCCCCCTCCGCGTCCGGTTCCGGGGCATCGACACCCGCGAGGCCGTCCTCTTCCGCGGGCCCGCCGGGTGGACGGAGTTCTCCCCCTTCGTCGAGTACGACGACCAGGAGTCAGCCGCGTGGCTGCGGGCCGCCATCGACTTCGGCTGGTCGGACCTCCCGCCCCTCCACCGGGATCGCATCCTCGTGAACGCGACGGTCCCGGCGGTGGACGCGGCGGACGTGCCGTCGATCCTCTCCCGCTTCCCGGGCTGCCGGACCGCGAAGGTGAAGGTGGCCGAGCGCGGGCAGGTGCTGGCCGACGACGTCGCGCGCGTCGCCGCCGTCCGGCGGGCCATCGGACCCGAGGGTCGACTCCGCGTGGACGCCAACACCAACTGGAACGTCGACGAGGCCGAACACGCCATCCGCGCTCTCGAACCCTTCGACCTCGAGTACGTCGAACAACCCTGCGCGACCGTCGCGGAACTCGCCGAGATCCGTGAACGGGTCTCCTCCCTGGACGTCGCCATCGCGGCGGACGAGAGCGTCCGCAAAGCCGAGGACCCCCTCGCCGTAGCTCGCGCCGGCGCCGCCGACCTGCTCGTCGTGAAGGCGCAGCCGCTCGGCGGCGTGCACGCCGCGCTCCGCATCGCGGGCGAGGCCGGCCTGCCGATCGTCGTCTCGAGCGCGCTGGACACCTCCGTCGGCATCTCCATGGGGGCCCACCTCGCGGCGGCCCTGCCGGAACTCGACTACGACTGCGGGCTCGCCACCACCGCGCTCCTCGGCGGCGACGTGACGACCGCACCGCTCGATCCCGTGGACGGCGGCATCGCCGTTCGGCGCGTCGAGGTGGACGTCGATCTCCTCGAGCACTTCACGGCGTCACCGGAGCGGACCGCCTGGTGGCTCGACCGGCTCCGCCGCACGCACGCGTTGCTCGGCTGAGGGCCGGCGCAGGGGCTTACAGGCCGCTGTAGGCGTGCAGACCCTTGAAGAACACGTTGACCACGACGAAGTTGAACATCACGGCACTGAAGCCGATGATGGCGAGCGTGGCCGCGCGTGATCCGCGCCAGCCGCGCGTCGCCCTGGCGTGGATGTACCCGGCGAAGATCACCCAGATGATGAAGGTCCACACCTCTTTGGTGTCCCAGCCCCAGTACCGACCCCAGGCGCGCTCAGCCCAGATGGCACCGGCCATGAGCGTGAACGTCCAGAAGATGAAGCCGATGATGTTGACGCGGTAGGCGAGGTTCTCGAGACGCTCCGCGTTCGGGAGGGTGAGCAGGAAGCGGAGACGCCCGGAGCTCTGGGTGGGCTGCACGAGCCCGAGCCGGCGCTCGCGACGCCCCTGCAGGAGCTGCACGACGCTCAACGCGAAGCCGATGGCGAAGAACGCCGTGCCGAGGCTCGCGACGAACACGTGGATGACGAGCCACGCCGACTGCAGCGCCGGCGGCAGCGGAACGACCTCGACGTAGAAGTTCGCGGTCGCGAGGCCGAGGAGCACGGTCACGAGGCCGATCACGAAGCTGCCGAGGAACCGGAGGTCCACGCGCGCGATGACCACGAGGAACACCGCGACGATGAGCAGCGTGCCCGTCATCGCGAACTCGTACATGTTCGCCCACGGGACACGACCGGCGGCGATACCGCGCGTCACGTCCGCGACGAGGTGGAGGAGGAAGGCGATGACGGTGAGCGAGACTCCGACCCGGAGGCTCGGCGACTTGCGCGACGCCTGCTGCTCGGGCTCGTCCGAGGGACGGCGGGTCTTGCGCGGGACACCGTCGCTCGTGACGATCGGTGCGGCGGTCCGCGCCGCGGCGGAGGCGAGTGCACCGACGCGTTCCTCGGCGGCTGCCGACCGTTCCAGCTCGGCCCGCTCGGCCGCGTCGATCGCCGCGGTGACCTCGGCGCTGCGGCGCGCGAGGTCGAACGTGAAGGCGATGAACGCCAGCGCGTAGACGGCGACGGCCGACCAGAGGCAGAGGTTCGAGATTTCGACGAGGGTCACGGGGTGATTCTACCTTCGGGTTCGGACGGGACAGGCGTTGGACTGTGCGCTTCGGCGATCGCCGCGACGGCCGCTTCGAGGCCGGGGTCCTCGCCGCGGGCGAGCCCGGCGTATTCGAGGGAGACGGTGCCGTCGCTCCCGGTCACGGCCTTCACCCAGACGCGGCGTCTGGCGACGAAGAGTGAGGTGATGAGACCGGACAGGGCGAGGATGGCGAACGCGAGCACCCACAGCTGGGTCGGGTCGTGGTGGACGTCGAACGAGGCGAACCGCTTGACGGAGCCGGCGTAGTTCTCGGTCGACGGGTTGGCGGCGACGTTGTCGAAGGACACCGTGCCGAGTCCGTTCGGCAGGTCGGTGATCTGGCCGGGCGTGAGTTCGATCGACTCGACGCCGGTGTCGCCCCCCGTGAGCTGCTTCATGTCGTCGACGTCGAGCGCGTAGACCGACTTCGGAGCACCGGCGTTGATCCCGAGGTCGCCGGAGTAGACGTTGAGCGTCAGCACCGGGTAGGCGAGGTCGGGGTAGGACGAGAAGAACGGCGGCTTGGACGCGGCCTGCGTCGGGTAGAAGAACCCGATCATGCCGAGCTGCTCCGCCAGGCCGTCCGGGACCTTGACGATGCCGAGCGACGTGAGCTGGGCGTCCTGCGGCAGGAACGGGATGGAGTCGCTGAACACGACCTTGCCCTCGGGATCGCGGACGGTGATCGTCGGCGCGTAACCGTTGCCGAGCAGGTAGACGTCGGTGCCCTCGAACCGGAGCGGATCGTTGACCTTGATCGTCGCGTCCTGCGGCTTCCCGCCGGGCGAGGTCGTCGTGACCTTCGCGCGGTAGTCGATCGCCTGCCCGTACGCGTCGAGGTTCTCGGTCTCGTAGGTGACGCCGAACTCGTCGAGCGTCAACTTGTAGGGGGCCAGCTCCGACTCGTTGAAGAAGCGGCCGGGGTTGAACGAGTCGTAGTCGAGCAGGGTGTTGACGAAGGTCTGACCCTCGACGAGCACGCGCTGACCGGAGAAGCCGAAACCGCCGCCGAAACCGACCGTCACGAGGATGCCGACGAGTGCCGAGTGGAAGACGAGGTTGCCGGTCTCGCGGAGGAAGCCGCGCTCGGCGGACACCGATGCGGACCCCTCGGCGTCGTAGCGTTCGACTCGGTAGCCCTGGCGCTTCAACTGCTTCGTCGCGTCGTCGATGAGCTCGGTGGCGGTCGCGCCGCTGTCGTCGCTGCGACGCTCGAACGCGGAGAGCCGCGACAGGCGCGCGGGCGTCCGCGGCGGGCGGGAGCGCAGGGCGAGCCAGTGGTGCTTCGTCCGCGGGATCACGCAGCCGATGAGCGAGATGAACAGCAGCAGGTAGATCGCGGAGAACCAGGCCGAGCTGTAGACGTCGAACGCCTGCACCTTGTCGAGGATGGGCGCGAGGTCCGGGTTGTCGGTGAAGTACTGGGTGACGCCGTTCGGGTCGCTCGACCGTTGCGGGACGAGCGAACCGGGCACCGCGGCGATGGCGAGGAGCAGCAGCAGGAAGAGCGCCGTGCGCATGCTCGTGAGCTGACGCCAGAAGAAGCGGAGCCAACCGACGAACCCGAGCTTCGGCTGGTTGATGCCGTCGGCCGGAGCCGGTGCGGCGGAATCGATGTGATCAGAGGGGCGTGACAAGGCCGCTCATCACCCCCTGCAACGAGTACATCCAAGCGGACCAGAGACCAGACACCATCAACACACCGATCACGATGAGGAGCACGCCGCCGATGATGTTGATCGTGCGGATGTGCCGTTTGAGGAACGCCAACGACCCCGTGACCCAACCGAGTCCGAGCGCGACGAGCAGGAAGGGGATGCCGAGACCGAGGCAGTAGAACAGCCCGAGGAGGGCCCCGCGCCAGGCGGAGCCGCCCGAGAGGGAGAGCGCGCTGATCGCGGTGAGGGTCGGGCCGAGGCAGGGCGTCCAGCCGATGGCGAAGACGAAGCCGAGCAGTGGCGCGCCGGCGAGGCCGGTGGCGGGTGCCCAGTTGGTGCGCACCGTGCGCTGCAGCCGCGAGAACTGTCCGATGAAGATGAGCCCCATGAGGATGACGACGGCGCCGAGGACGCGGGTGATGACGCCCTCCCACTCGACGAACCAGGCGCCGATCGTTCCGACGAACGCCGCGATCGCCACGAACACGACGGTGAAGCCGAGGATGAAGAGGCTGACGCCGAGCAGCACGCGCCGGCGACCCGCACCGGAGCGCCCCTCCTCGACCGTCGTCATGCCGCCGACGTATCCGAGGTAGCCGGGGACGAGTGGCAGGACGCACGGCGAGAGGAAGGACAGCAGACCGGCCGCGATGGCGATCGGGATCGCCACGAGGAGCTGGCCGCCGTAGACGAGCTCGCCGGGGCTCACTCTGGGGCGCTCTCGGCGATCGTGTCGCGGATGAGGGTGTCGAGGATGGTGCGGTCCTGCAGCTGCCCGAGGATGCGTGCGGCGACCCGACCTTCGGCGTCGAGGACGATGGTGGTCGGCACCGCGTTCGGCGGGACACTGCCCGTGAAGGCGAGCTTCGCCTCCCCGCTGTCGACGTCGAGGATGGAGGGGTAGGTGATGCCGAAGGTGCCGTTGAACGCCTTCGCGGTGTCGGCCGTGTCGCGGACGTTGACGCCGATGAAGGTGGCACCCTTGTCGGTGTAGGCCTCGTTGAGCGCCTGCAGGTCCTTCGCCTCCGCGCGGCAGGGGGCGCAGGCGGCGTACCAGAAGTTCACGACGAGGACCTGGCCCGCGTGGTCGGCGGAGGAGATCTGCTCGCCGTCCTCGCCGACGCCTGAGAAGCTGATCGACTCACCGCGGTCGTCGAGCGCGACCTCGGTCACGCTGCCGTCGCCCGCGACGTACCCCTTGCTACTGCCCTCGCGGTACTGCTCGGCAAGCGGATCGCTCCCGCACGCCGTGAGCAGGAGTGCCCCGACGGCCAGCACGGCGGCGACGGCGGACGTCCTCGATCGGCGGGCCATCAGACGGCCCCGACATCGGTCGCGCCGGACGACAGACGGGCCGCCGGATCGACGTAGCCGACCTCGACGAAGCCTTGCTCGGTCCGTTCGAAGGTGGTGATGCTCGACAGGGCGCAGCGTCGCTTCCGCGGGTCGTGACGATACGGCGCCCCGACGACGGAGCTGTGCAGCATCCAGATCGGCAGCTGGTGGCTGACGATGACGACGTCGCCCGACGGCGTCGCCCGCCAGGCGTCCTCGACGGCCGCGGTCATGCGGTTGACGATCGACGCGTACGGCTCGCCCCAGCTCGGGCGGGACGGGTTGCGGAGCTTGGGCCAGTTGAGCGGGTTCTTCAGGGCGCGGCTCATACGCTTGCCCTCGAACTCGTTGAACGGTTCGATCACGCGCGGCTCGGAGACGACGGCGAGCCCGAACGCTGCGGCGACCGGCGCTGCAGACTCCTGGGTGCGCTGCAGCGGGGACGCGTAGAGCGCGCCCACCGTGCGATCACGGCTCACGAGGTCGTCCGCGGCGGCTTGCGCCATGCGCTCGCCGAGCTCCGACAGTCGGAATGCGGGGAGTCGACCGTAGAGCACACGAGAAGGATTGTGCACCTCGCCGTGACGCACGAGATGGATCTGGTCGGCTACCACCCTTCAAGTGTACGTTTCCCCAAGCTGCGGATTCACCGTGACCTCCGTCCAGGTCCGAGCCACGAGCGACGGCTAAGCTGTCGGGGTGAGTGAACGCGTCGTTGTGAAGAACCTGGCCGCCCTGTCCGACGGTCCCGTCACCGTCTCCGGATGGGTCGAGACCGTCCGCGACCAGAAGAAGGTGCAGTTCGTCGTCCTCCGCGACGAGAGCGGCGCCGTCCAGCTGGTGAACCCGGCTGTCCGCGAGGTCGACCCGGAGGTCGGGGGCTCCGCCGAGCGCCTCGCCACCACCGAGGCCATCTCCGCCCTCGCGCACGGCTCCTTCATCACCGTCACCGGCGAGCTCAAGCACGACGAGCGCGTCAAGCTCGGCGGCATCGAGGTCAAGGTCGCCACGCTCGAGGTCGTCACCGCCGCCAACCCCGAGACGCCGATCGCCGCGGACTCCTCGCTCGACAAGCGGCTCGACTGGCGTTTCCTCGACCTGCGCCAGCCGAAGCAGGCCCTGATCTTCCGCATCCAGACGACGTTCGAGCACGCACTGCGTCAGTACTGGATCGACAACGACTTCATCGAGATCCACACCCCGAAGCTCATGGCGAGCGCGAGCGAGTCGCGCGCCGAGCTCTTCGAGGTCGACTACTTCGAGGGCAAGGCGTACCTCGCGCAGTCCCCGCAGTTCTTCAAGCAGATGGCGCAGTCCGCCGGCTTCGGCAAGGTGTTCGAGGTCGGACCCGCATTCCGCGCCGACCCGTCGTTCACCAGCCGACACGCGACCGAGTTCACGAGCGTCGACGCCGAGATCAGCTGGATCGAGTCCCACGAGGACGTCATGCAGCTGCACGAGGAGCTCCTCGTCGCCGGCTTCACGGCGGTCAAGGACAAGCACGGCGAGCAGATCTCCGAGCTCTTCGGCATCGAGCTCGAGGTCCCGTCGCGTCCGTTCCCGCGCATCCCGCTGGCCGAGGCCAAGCGCATCGTCGCCGAGCGCGGCTACGAGATCCCCCGCGCCGACGACGACATGGACCCCGAGGGCGAGCGTCAGATCGCTGCCTACGTCAAGGAGACCTTCGGTCACGACTTCGTCTTCCTGACCGACTACGCGTCGAGCATCCGGCCGTTCTACCACATGCGCAACGCCGAGGACGGCTCGCTCACCAACAGCTACGACCTCATCTACAACGGCGTCGAGATCTCCACGGGCGCGCAGCGCGAGCACCGCGTCGACGTCCTCGTCGAGCAGGCCAAGGAGAAGGGCCTGGAGCCCGAGGAACTCGAGTTCTACCTCGACTTCTTCCGCTACGGCGTCCCGGCGCACGGCGGCTTCGGCATGGGCCTCGCCCGCGTGCTCATGCTCATGCTGCACGAGACCTCCATCCGCGAGGTCACCTACCTGTTCCGCGGCCCGACCCGCCTCGCCCCGTAACCCCGCAAGAAGGACGCCATGCAGATCGTCATCCTGTACGGGACCGAATCAGGCAACGCCGAACGCCTCGCCGGCGACATCGGCAAGGCCATCGGCTCGCAGCACCAGTGGCGCGTCGCCGACCTCGGCGACGTCGACCCGGCGGAGCTGTCGACCGACGAGATCCACATCTTCATCACGTCGACGTACGGCGACGGCCTCCTCGGTGAGACCGGCCAGATCTTCTACGAGGCGCTCGAGGAGTCCGACGTCGAGCTCGACGGGCTCCGGTACGCCATCTTCGGGCTGGGCGACAGCAGCTACGAGGACACGTACAACCAGGGCAGCTCGCTGCTCGACGCCATCCTCACCGAGCACGGCGCGACCCGCTTCGGCGAGTTCGGTCTGCACGACGACGGCGGGTTCGAGCGCAAGAAGGACGTCGCGCTCGCCTGGCTGCCCGGCGTGCTCGCCGCCGCAGAACAGCTCTGACCACCGCTCTGGTGTGTGCCAGGACGCGACGGTAGCCTGACTCTCACCGGCCGTGCGGCGTCCTCGCACGTGAGCGAGGGGTGAGCCAGATGAACGCGACCGCCGGATCCGTGGTCCTGCGCCTTCGTGCGGCGGGGTGCGTCTTCGCCGAGGACGAGGCGGCGCTGCTCCTCACCGAGTCGGATGATCCGGATCGACTCGAACGGATGGTCGCGGCACGGGTCGCCGGCCGGCCGCTCGAACACGTCCTCGGCTGGGTCGCGTTCCGAGGACGCCGGGTGGTCGTCGAGGACGGGGTCTTCGTGCCGCGGCGACGGACCGAGCTCCTGGTCGACGCCGCCCTCCCGCGCCTCCGGAACGGTTCGGTGGTCGTCGAGCTCTGCTGTGGTGCCGCGGCTGTCGGGAGTGCCCTCCTCACCGAGGCACCCGGCCCGGTCGACGTCTGGGCGTCGGACATCGACCTCGCCGCGGTGGAGTGCGCACGGCGCAACCTCGAGCCACTCGGTGGGCATGCCCTGCCCGGAGACCTGTTCGACGGGCTGCCCCGGTCGCTCGCGGGGCGCGTCGACCTCCTGCTCGCGAACGCACCCTACGTCCCGACAGCGTCGATGGCGACGATGCCCCCGGAGGCTCGGGAGCACGAGGCCGTGATCGCGCTCGACGGCGGTGCCGACGGGCTCGACGTGCAGCGTCGGATCATCGCGCAGGCCCCGGACTGGCTCGCGCCGACCGGTTCCCTCCTGATCGAGACGAGCGAACGTCAGGCCCCCGAGACCGCCGCGCTCATGCGGGCGGCGGGCCTCACGGCGTCGATCGTCCGCGAGGACGAACTCGACGGCACCGTCGCCGTCGGCGTCATGGCCTGAGCCCTGCGGGTGCCGGGCTCAGTCGAGCTGGAAGTCGACCGCGGAGCGCTCGACGACGAGCTGACGGACGATCTGCACCACGCGGACGTGCTCCGGGTGGACCTGGTACCGCTCCAGGGCTTCGAGGCTCGGGTAGTCGCCGACCAGCACGACGTCCCAGTTGCTCTCGGGGTAGGCGATGTTGCGTCCGACCTGGAGGTGCTCGATGTCGTCCGGCATGAACCCGGCGAGTGCCTCGAGTTCGGACTGCATGGTGGCGAACGCCGCGTCGCGCTCGGCGTCGTCCGTTGCTGCCAGCTTCCAACTGACGATGTGGCGGATGGTCACTGGGCCCCCAAGGGTCGATGTGGATGGATGGACGTGCGGATCAGTCGGCGAGCAACGCGGACCGCAGGCGGTCGGGGTCGATGCGCCAGTAGTTGTGGACCCTACCGTCGATGAGGACGACGGGGATCTCCTCCCAGTGGCGGTCGTGGAGCGCGGGATCGTCGAGGATCGAGAGCTCCTCGCGTTCGATCGTCGGGCCGCCGGACGGGAGGCCTGCGACCACCTCGTCGATCACGGCACGTGCGTCGTCGCAGAGGTGACAGCCGGGCTTGCCGATGAGCGTGACGTGCAGAGTGGACACCTCCTCAACTGTACGGGGTGCCCGAGGTCGGAGCACGTCCAAGGAACCGACACGTGTGGTGTTTCACCGAGACATCTGACACGATGCCGGAATGATGATGCCGATGAACCCAAGGTTGAGAACCATGTGTGTCGAATCCACCGGGCTTAGACACTCTGGCATGCGCCGGTCGAGGTCCGTTGTCATTGTGTGATGCCTACACATTCGGAAGCCGCGACGATCCTCGGCGAGCGGCTGCGTGCCGCGCGCAACGAGCGACAGCTGACCCTCGAGGACCTGGGCGTGCTGGCCGGGATGCACTGGACGAACATCGGCAAGATCGAGCGAGGGCAGGTGCACCCGAGCGTGGAGACGCTCGTCCGGCTGAGTACCGCGCTCGACCTCGACCCGGCCCCGTTCATCACGGGCCTCAACGCCGACATGTACCCGGGGCGAGCGCACAAGCTGACGGCACGCGATCTGCTGGCCGCTCGCCGCGACCAGGAACGCTGACCCGCCCGCCGGAGACCACTCCCCTCCACCCGCCGGCGCCCATCAGAAGGTGACCCGCCAGAGGTACTGGTGGCCACCGGGACGGAACCAGGACACCTGCACACTGGTCGCGCGGGCCAGCTCGGTGCCCAACACCTCGAACTCCAGGGCGCTCCCCGGCGTCAGGCGACACGGTTCCAGTGGAGCGAGGAGTCCGGGTCCGATCAGGCGCAGCACGACCCAGTGGACGGCTTCGTCACCGACGTTCCGGAGTCGATAGCGAGGTGCGTCGTCTCGTTCGACGACGAACGGCACCCGGTACGCGAGCTCGCGTCGGTTGCGGTGGACGGTTGGCGGGAGATCGCGGGTCATGCGACGAACCTACGAAGGACCGCCGACGATCTCGGCGCGACGGACCGCGTGCCGCGACGCGCTGTGGATCAGTCCCGTCCGGCCTCGCCTGTGGAGGAACCTCGACGCCGCTCGACCCGCGGAGACCACACGCTCTGACCGACCAACGAGACGGATCACCTCGACAACGCCAGAAAGCGCCGTACCCCAATGGGCAGGCGCTTCCGGTGGACGAAGAGTCGTCAGATGCTCCGAACGGAGCAGCCGGCTACTTCTTGTTGCGGCGCTGGTGACGGGTCTTGCGAAGCAGCTTGCGGTGCTTCTTCTTCGCCATACGCTTGCGGCGCTTCTTGATAACAGAACCCACGGATTTACCTCACAGAATTGGGGGGCTTGGCCGCAGGGATCGCGACCGAAGAGAACAAGTCTTGTTGCCAGTCTAGCCGATTGCAGCGCGCGTCGTTCACACGCCGTACGCCTGCAGGCTGCTAGGAGCGGGAAACGCCTCAGCCGACGTCGGCGACCGGGCGCTGCCGGACGGCGTCGACGGCGGTCTCCGGCACTCGGAACGACTTCCCGAACCGGATGGCCGGGAGCTCCCCCGAATGCACCAGGCGATACACGGTCATCTTGGACACCCGCATCATCTCGGCGACTTCGGCCACGGTGAGGAAGCGGACGTCGGCAGTGTCCTGCGTCATCGAACCCCTCCTGCGCCTCTGGAAACCCGCTTGAACGGCGCCCCGAGGACCGGAACGCCGCATGGCAACTCTAGAGGGCTGACGCCCGCCCTGTACATCCCCTGTGTGAACGGTATGGGGGCCGGGCTACGGGCGGAGCTTCTTCGTGACCGACTGCACCGCGTGGGTCACGTCCGCAGCGACCTTGCCGACCGATCCGGCGACCGCCTTGGCCTGGTCCGGGAGTGACAGCGCCGCGAAATCGACACCGTCGTCCTGGTAGTCGACGCTGAGGAACGGGATGAGCCAGTCCTCCACGTCCTCGAGCGGCGCCGAGTCCAGGCTGTAGTAGCGGTGCTGGCCCTCCTCGCGCACCTCCACGAGCTCTGCTTCGCGCAGGACCTTGAGGTGCTTGGACACCGTCGGCTGGCTGAGGCCGAGCTGCGCGACGATCTCGGAGACGCTCGTCCCGGTGCCACCGTGCCGTTCGAGCAGCAGCGCGAGGATGTCCCGCCTGGTGGTGTCAGCGATCACGTCGAAAATGTCGGCCATGCTCCAACGATAGTGATGGAGCGCACGGAGTACCATTGCCTCCGGCGCAGTCCTGAGGTGTTGAGGGGTCAGATGAGCGGCAATGCCATGGGGCGTCGTCCCTCGATCACCGTTCGTCACGGACTCGCGAGGGTCAGGGAGGCCGTCAGCGACTTCGCCGCGAAGTCGACCTCGCGGTTCGCCATCCTCGTGTTCAGCTTCCTGATCTTCGTCTTCACGATGCTGTTCTCGCTCCCCATCGCGAGCGCCGACCGCCAGGTGACCCCGATCGCCGACGCCCTCTTCACCGCCGTCTCCGTCATCTGCGTCACCGGGCTCTCGACCGTCGACATGGCCACGCACTGGTCGCTCTTCGGTCACGTGCTCGTCTTCATCGGCGTCCAGATCGGCGCGCTCGGCGTCCTGACCCTGGCCTCGATCCTCGGGTTCGTGATCGCCCGACGACTCGGGCTCCGCCAGAAGCTCATGGCGGCGAGCGACACGAACCCCCTGCGGTCGCACCACGGCCCCGTCGCCGAGGGTCAGGCGGTCCGCCTCGGGGAGATCGGCAACCTGCTCGTCACCGTCGCCGTCAGCGCCCTCGTGATCGAGGCGGCCCTGGCCGTCCTGCTCTTCCCGCGCATGCTGCTCGACGGCATCAACCCCTGGGACGCCGCCTGGAACAGCGTCTACTACGCGGCCATGGCCTTCACCAACACCGGCTTCACGCCGAACGCCGAGGGGCTCGCGGCCTTCGAGAACGACTACTGGTTCCTCAGCATCCTCATGCTCGGGGTCTTCCTCGGCAGCATCGGCTTCCCGGTCATCTACGCCCTGAGCCGGAACTTCCGTCGACCGAGCCGTTGGTCGCTGCACGTCAAGCTCACGCTCGTCACGACGATCATCCTGTTCTTCGCCGGGGCGCTCGCCTTCATCCTGCTCGAGTTCAACAACCCCGAGACCTGGAACAAGTGGAACCTCTGGGACACGATCTTCCAGGGGTTCTTCCTGTCGGCCATGACGCGGTCGGGCGGCTTCTCCACCGTGGACATCGGCGACCTCAACGGCTCGACCCTGCTCGTCGCCGACATGCTCATGTTCATCGGCGGTGGCTCCGCCTCGACCGCCGGCGGGATCAAGGTCACGACGCTCGCCGTCCTGTTCCTGGCGGCGTTCGCCGAGGCCCGGGGCCGCGAGGGCGTGGAGGTCTTCCGCCGCCGGATCCCGCAGGACGTGCTCCGCGTCGCGGTGAGCGTCGTCCTCTGGGGTGCGACGATCGTCGCCCTGTCGACGATCGTCATCCTGCAGATGACGAAGGCCCCGCTCGACCACGTGCTGTTCGACGTCATCTCCGCCTTCGCGACGGTCGGGCTGAGCACCGGCCTCGTCGCGGACCTGCCCGACGCCGGGGTGTACGTCCTCGCCGTCACCATGTTCCTGGGCCGCGTTGGTACAGTGACACTCGCTGCAGCCGTGGCCGCGAGTCAGAGCGGCCAGCTGTTCAAACGACCCGAAGAGAGGCCCATCGTTGGTTGACCGCATCAAGCACGACGCCCCGGTCCTCGTCATCGGACTCGGTCGGTTCGGTGCGGCCTGCGCCGGCGAACTCGACCGACTCGACCGCGAGGTGCTCGCGATCGACGACAACTCCGACCTCGTGCAGAAGTGGTCCGACCGGGTCACGCACACCGTGCAGGCCGACGCGAAGAACATCGAGGCGCTCCGGCAGATCGGCGCGCAGGACTTCTCGGTCGCGGTCGTCGCGGTCGGATCCTCCATCGAGGCGAGCGTGCTCATCACCGCCAACCTCGTCGACCTCAAGATCCCGCAGATCTGGGCCAAGGCCGTCTCGCAGTCGCACGGCAAGATCCTCGCCCGGGTGGGGGCGAGCCATGTCATCTACCCCGAGCGCGAGGCCGGCGAACGCGTCGCCCACCTCGTGTCGGGCCGCATGCTCGACTTCATCCAGTTCGACGACGACTTCGCGCTCGTCAAGATGTACCCGCCGAAGCCCATCCGCGGGCTGAACCTGACGGAATCGGGCGTCCGGACGAAGTACCGGATCACGGTCGTCGGGGTGAAGTCTCCGGGGAAGCCCTTCACCTACGCGACCGCCGACACCGTCGTGTCGAACCACGACCTCATCATCGTCTCCGGCACGTCGGCCGACATCGAACGCTTCGCGTCGCTCGAGGGCTGAATCCTCCTCAGCCGAGGCTGCGCGCGTAGCAGCGCGACTGCGGCTCGTCGACGTACGGCCCGAACGCGTCGATCGGGTGGTACCCCTCGCGCTCGTAGAAGCGCATCGCGTCCGGCTGCTCCGTGCCGGTCTCGAGGACGAGCTCTGCGAGACCGAGCGACCGCGCTTCGTCCTCCAGTGCCCGCAGGAGCGCGGTGGCGACACCGGTCCCCCGGGCCTGCTGCACGACGAACATGCGTTTGATCTCCGCGCGGTCCTCGCCGAGCATCCGCAGACCGCCGCAGCCGAGCGGGGTGTCGTCGACGTCGCTGGCGACCAGGAATCGCGTGATGTCGGCTGCGGTCGGCGGTGTGCCGGGTTCGTGATCGTCGCTCCCGTAGCGCGCGTCGAGTTCGCGGCGTTGGGCGGCCCGCAGCGCGGTTCCCGCCTCGTCTTCCCAGGCCACCCGGCTGATCCTGATCGTCATGCGTGTTCTCCAGTCATTCCGTAACAAGCATTACGGTAACATCGGTTCCGAGGTGATCACGACATGGCAAGAACCAAGGACCCGACTGCCCAGGCGCGAATCTCGCACGCGGTCTGGGAGGTGCTGGGCGAGCACGGCCCGCACGGGTTGACCCTCCGCGCGGTCGCGGAGCGGGCCGGGTGCACGACGGGCCTCGTCCTGCATCGCTTCCCCGACAAGCGCGCGCTCCTGCTGCACGCTCGCGACCTGCTCCACGAGCGGACGGCGGAGCGGACCGAGGCGCTCGAAGCCGCAGCCGCGACCCCGCGTGACGCGCTGCGCGCCGTCCTCCGGCAGGCCCTGTCCCTCACCGACGAGACGCGCCAGGAGGCCCGGGTCTGGCTCGGCTACCTCGCGGCGGCGCTCGACGACGAGGTGCTGGCCGAACGGCACCGTGCGGGTCATGGCGTGTTCGTCGCGCGCACCCGCCGCCTCCTGGCCGAGATCCGCCCCGAGCTCACCGAGGCCGAGGTCGCCGCGACGGCCACCGTCGTGGTCGGATTCATCGAGGGCGTCAGCACCCTGAGCACGGCCGACGACGACCACTACGACGCCTCGGCCCAGCTCGCCGCGCTGGACCGACTGCTGCTCGTCCTCGGGCTCGACGAGACGAGCCACGCGTGATCGTCGTGGAACGGTGGGCGGATGCTCCGGCTCATCGTCGCGAGCGATTCGCCGAGCTCCTCGAGGAGTACCACCGCCGGACCGAGCATGAGAAACTCCTCGGCCGAGCGCCGGGTTTGGACGAGCCCACTCCGACGATCGCCCTCCCCGACCGCTACCGGGTCGAGATCGCCGACCCGGGCACCGCCTTCGCCTCCGAGGAGATCCTCCTGGCCGTCGAGGACGACCGGGTGCTCGGCTGCGTCGTCCTGACGGACGGCCCGTCGCCGGAGCTCAAGCGACTCTGGGTCGACCCCGACGCTCGTCGCCGGGGCGTGGCCGCAACCCTGCTCGAGGCCGCGACGACCGTCTCGCGACTGCGGGGTGACGACACCGTGCGTCTCTCCGTGTGGCACTGGCGCTCCGCCGCGATCGCGCTCTACCGGCGGTCCGGCTTCGTGGCGGTGGCTTCCTGGGACGACAGACCCGGCCTCGACTGCTTCGCGCGGTCCTTCGACTGATCGGGTCGCCGTCGGGTCAGGACGCCGACAGCTCCTCGGCGCGTGCGATGGCGGCTGCCGCGGCGCGGTCGAACGTATCGCTGAAGCCCGCCTCGGCGAGCACAGCGAGCGCCTGCTCCGTCGTCCCCTTCGGGCTCGTGACGTTGATCCGCAGCTGCTCGGCGCTCTCCCCCGTCGTCGCGAGGAGTTCCGTCGCGCCGCGGAAGGTTCCGTCGACCATCACGGACGCTTGCTCGGGGGTGAACCCGAGGCCGATCGCCGTGCGGGTCAGTTCCTCGATGAGGTAGTAGACGTACGCCGGACCGGAACCGGAGATGGCGCTGAGGGCGTCGATCTTCGATTCGGGGATGACGACCACCTGGCCGACGGTCTCGAAGAGCGCGGTGACGACGGCGAGGTCGTCCTCGCTCGACCGGGTGCCCGGCGCGAGCCCGGTGACACCCAGCCCGACGTAGGACGGGGTGTTCGGCATGGAGCGGAGGACCGACACCGACTCCGGCAGGGCGGACTCGAACGCCGCACCGCGGATACCGGCTGCAAGGCTCACGACGATCGTGCCCGGCTGCAACGCGTCGGCGATCTCGGCGAGGAGGTCGGCGACCAGGTAGGGCTTCACGCCGATCAGGACGATCTTCGCCGCGGCTGCCGCCCGACGGTTGCCGTCGGTGTCCTGCTCGAGAGCGATCGAGGTGACGCCTGGCAGCTCGGCGAGAGCCTCCGCCTTGGCGATGGTCCGGTTCGTCACCGTGATGCCACCGTCGACCTCGACACCCGGCTGGACGAGACCGCGGAGGACGGCCCCTCCCATCGAACCGGCTCCGAGGATGGCGATGCTGGGCAGGCTGATCGTTTCACTCACCCTGCGAGTCTAAGCACCTGCATGCTCGGCGGCACGTGCCCGGCCGGGTCAGTCGGCGAGGCAGGCGCCCGACGGGACCGCGGACTGCAGTGACCCGGCGAGCGCGACGACGGGCAGGACCTCGTCCATCGCGAGCGCGTACCCGACCGGCGCGGAGTTCGCGTCGCGGGCGAAGATCACGCCCGCAACCTCACCGGACTCGGTGAGGAGCGGGCCACCGGAGTTGCCCGGCTGCACCGTCCCGGACAGCGTCACGACCTGACGGCTCGTCGGGTTGTTCCCGCTGATGTCGGCGACGAGGCTCGGCCCCACCACGATGACCTGCGCGCCACCGGCCGTGTACGGGCCACCGAACGGATACCCGGCGACGACGGCGTTCGAACCGGGCGCCGGATTCGGTGCGAGCGGCAGCGATCGGGTGCCGAGGTCGTCGACGCGGATGACGGCGAGGTCGTCGACCGGGTCGAAGTAGACGATCCGTCCTTCCCTGGGCATGGCCCCCGGGACCTCGACGACCGGGTTCGTCACGCCGGCGAGGACGTGCGCGTTCGTCATGACCAGGTCGTCGGCGAAGACGAAGCCGCTTCCGGTGAGGCTCCGCGAGCAGGACTCGGCGGTGCCACTGATGCGCACCACGGACGCGGAGGCCGTCTGCAGCGCCGGCGTCGAGGTGTCGAGCTGCGGGGCGGCGGGCACGTCCGCGGTTCCACCGAAGGCCTCGATGACGCGTTGGGCCCCACCGTCGACCACCGTGGAGCGGAGCTGCGCGAGCGTGCTCTTCACCTGCACGGGCGTGACGCGGTCGATCGTGCCGATCACCGCGGACGACCCGACCGCCTGGGCGAGCAGCGGGATGCCGAGGGATCCGACACCGAGTGCCGCGGTCACGAGGACGAGCGCGGTGACGACGAGGTTGAGGGCGGCACCGAGCAGGCGTTCCAGACCGCGCAGGGGGGTCTTGCGGACGACGGAGCCGATGGCCCCACCGATGAACGCACCGATCGTGTAGCCGATGGCGAGGACGACCACCGCCGCCGCGACCGCCGCCCAGCCACGCCACGCCGCGTTCGGCACCCACGAGGCGACGAGCGGGATCGCGAAGAAGGCGCCGACCCCACCGGCCGCCAGCCCGACGAGCCCGCCGAGGCTCCCGAGGAGCCCCGCACGCCACCCGCGGATCAGGAAGCCGATCAGGACGACGACGAGGATGATGTCGAGGATCACGCCGGGTTGCATCCTGCGATCCTGCCATCACCCGCCGACAACGGGCTCCGGAAGTGCTGGGAGCAGCCGCATCCGGTCACCGATCCGGTCGAAGCGCGGGGAACAGCCCCACATCCGGTCACTGAGCCTGTCGAAGTGCAGGGAGCTTCGAAGCCGTGACAACCCTCAGAGGGCTCCGACGCCGCCCGTGCCCCGGAAGAAGTCGGTGAGGAGCGTCGAGCAGCGCTCGGCCTCCACGCCCGCGTAGACCTCGACACGGTGCTGCAGTCGCCGGTCGCGCAGGACGTCGTAGACGGAACCGACCGCACCGGCCTTCTCGTCCCAGGCCCCGAAGACGACCCGCGGGATCCGGGCGGCGAGGATCGCGCCGGCGCACATCACGCAGGGTTCGAGCGTGACGACGAGCGTCAGCTCCGTGAGGTGCCAGTCGGCCAGCGCGGCCGCGGCGGCGCGGATGGCGACCACCTCGGCGTGGGCGGTCGGATCGGTGTGCAGCTCGCGCTCGTTGCGCCCGACGGACACGACCGTGCCGTCCGGGGCGACGAGCACCGCGCCCACCGGGACGTCGTCGCTGGCCAGGGCCGCCTCGGCCTCGGCGATGGCGAGGTCCATCCACGCGGCGAACTCGGCCGGTGCGTGCATCCGTCATCTCCCCGAAATCCTGGTCGCCGCGCGAGCGACTAGATTGATCGTATGCGAGTGCACGTAGCCGACCACCCACTCATCACCCATAAGCTCACGGTGCTGCGCGACAAGACGACACCCTCACCGGTGTTCCGTGCCCTCACCGAGGAGCTCGTCACGCTGCTCGCCTACGAGGCGACGCGCGGCGTCACGGTCGAGGAGATCACGATCCAGACGCCCGTCACCGAGACGGTCGGCGTCAAGATCAGCGAGCCGCGTCCGCTCGTGGTCCCGATCCTGCGGGCCGGCCTCGGCATGCTCGAGGGCATGGTGAAGCTGCTCCCCACCGCCGAGGTCGGCTTCCTCGGCATGGTGCGCAACGAGGAGACCCTCGAACCCACCACGTACGCAGAGCGCCTCCCCGACGACCTGTCCGACCGCCAGTGCTTCGTGCTCGACCCGATGCTCGCGACCGGTGGCTCGCTCGCGGCTGCCATCGACTTCCTGTTCCAGCGTGGCGCGATGCACGTCACCGCCATCTGCCTGCTCGCCGCCCCCGAGGGCCTCGAGCGCCTCGAGGCCGAGACGGCCGGCAAGGACGTCACCATCGTCCTGGGCGCCCTCGACGAGAAGCTCGACGAGAACGGGTACATCGTCCCCGGGCTCGGCGACGCCGGCGACCGCCTCTACGGCGTCGTCTGACCCCTGCTCCCGCCGACATGAGGCGGATCGTCGTCCATCCCCGCGATGGACGACGATCCGCCTCATCTCAGTCGTGCCGCCAGCTGACAATCCCCGAGTAACAGAACGTCATCTTCCGCTCGCACTTGACAGGATCCGGGGGATTCCTGTTGTATTGCGGACTATGACGACCAACGCGCCCACCCCGACCTCCTTCGAGGCCCCTGGGAACGCCGGCATGATGATGCCCGGCCGCGCTGTCATGTGCTGTCGAATGTGTCGCTGATCCGACTCCTCCAGCACCGGTAGCGATCCACACGGATCCGCTCCACTGCCCCCAGCACCTCCGAGTCCGCCGCTCCCCCACCAGGTGAGCCGACTCCCGGACGTACCCCGTCCGTACCCGGCCGACGCGCCACTTCCCGGATCGCGGGACCGCAACTGCCCACCGGCAGGCGGGATCACCCCGAGCGCACCGCGCACGATCCGTCGTAGCATCATCACTCCCGAGGACCTCGCACTCATGTCTCTTGCAGCCGTTCAGACCACCCGCCCCACCCGCCAGCTCACCGCCGTCGAGGACGCGCCTCGGGCCGCGACCCCGCACGTCCGCGCCGTTCCAGCCGGCCCTGAAGCCCGAGGCTTCGTCCTCTACGTCGGTCTCGACGAGGCGAAGGCGGCGGCCGCCGGCACGAGCCTCGGTGAGATCGTCGAGGCCATCAAGGCCCTGACGGCCCAGTTCGCTCCGGAGGCCGAGACGCACGCGGCCGTCGCCCTCGCCCCCCGCGGTGCCGGCGGACGCGACCTCGACGTCGTCCGGCTCGCCCTCCAGGACCCCTCGGCACTCGCGGCCCACCGCGACGAGGTCGACGAGGAGGAGCAGGACCGCGCGCACGCCGGTGTCGTCGTCGACATCTCCCGGAAGCGCCTCGTCCTCGACAACGAAGCTGCGCCGCTCACGTACAAGGAGTTCGAGCTCCTCCAGTACCTCGTCCTCCGCGAAGGACGCACGATCGAGCGCGCGGAGCTCATCTCATCGCTGTGGCGTGCCGGCGACGACGAAGAGGTCCCGAACGAGCGGACCATCGACGTCCACGTGCGTCGGCTGCGCGCCAAGCTCGGCCGCTACGAGGACATCGTCCGCACCGTGCGCGGTGTCGGCTACCGCTTCGACCGCCACGCGGACGTCTCCATCCGCTACGCCAGCACCCCGTCGCCCGACCTGTTCTAAGCCGGTTCGGCGGCCCCACCGACGAGACGACGGGCCCGGTGAGCGGGTGTTCCACTCGCCGGGCCCGTCGGACGTCCTGCGTCAGATCACGCGCGGCTTCTTCGGCTTCTCGCCCGGTGCCGGGACCGGGCGCATCGCGAGCTTCCACACGCCGAAGACGGCGATCGCACCGGCGACGACGAAGAGCACGAGCGCGAACCAGGGCGCACTGGCCGCCTCACCGAGCACGACGATGCCGATGCCGACGGCGACGAGTGGGTCGACGACGGTGAGGCCCGCGACCACCAGGTCCGGCTGTCCGCTCTGGTGGGCCTTCTGGACGAAGAACCCACCCACCCCGGCGGCGACGAGCAATGCGATGATGCCGACGACGGTGAGACCCTCGAAGTTCTGCGTGATGACCCGGTTGATGACGACCTTCGCGAGGGTCACGACGAAGCCGTACAGGACGCCTGCCGCGACCACGTAGAACACCGTGTGCAGCTTCCGGCGCCACAGGGCATAGGCACCCGCGAGGGCGAGGGTCACCACGGTCAGCATGATGAGGATGATGATGAGCTGCGGCTGACGGATCGGCTCCTCCACCGCGTAGAGCGCGGCGACGATCACGAAGAGGCCGATACCGGCGACGCACAGCACCATCGCGCGGGTCTGCTCCTTGGTGATCTTGACCCGGGTGACCCTGGCGTTCAACAGTGCCGTGATCACGAGGGCGATCGCCCCGAGCGGCTGCACGACGATGAGCGGCGCGAAGGCCAGCGCGACGAGCTGGAAGACGATGGCCAGGCCGAGCAGCAGGGTGCCGATGAGCCAGGACGGGCGACCGAGCAGCTGCGGGAGCTGCTTCAGCCCGAACGCCGACGAGGCCGCCTCGACCTTCCCGACGCCTCGGGACTGGAGCTGGGTCCCCACCGCCAGGAAGAAGGCGCCGACGAGGGCGATCGGGATGCCGATCGCCTGGTACGGCGTCACGCTGATCGTCGGGATGTCGAGGTCGACCGCGGCCCGAGCGGACTGCGCGACGATGCCGGCCGTACCCGACAGCAGCAGGGCGCCGGCCGCGAGGACCGGGAACGACGTCGCCGCCATCACTTCGCCGCCGCGCTCGTGCCGACGGCCGCCGTCTCGGCGTCACCGAGTTTGTTCTCCGGTACCACCTTGGAGTCCTGGCTCGGGAAGACGACCTTCTGCACGATGATGATGATCGATGCGGCGACCGGGATCGCGACGAGGGCGCCGAGGATGCCGCCGAGGGCACCGCCACCGAAGGCCGCGATGACGACGAGGGCACCGGGGACGGCGACCGCCTTGTTCATGATGCGCGGGCTCAGGACGTACGCCTCGATCTGCATGTAGATCAGGTAGTAGATGATCGCGATGAGCGCGGTGACCGGCGAGACGAAGAGGCAGAGCGCGCTGTTCACGATCGAGGCGCTCAGCGTGCCGACGAGCGGGATCATCGAGCCGATGAACGCCAGCAGGGCGAGCAGCGGCGGGAAGGGCGCTCCGATGATGCTGAGGAAGATGAAGCTCAGCACACCGTTGACGAGCGCGAGCCCGACCTGTCCGACGACGTAGCGTCCGACGGCCTGCGTGATCTCCTCGAGCACCTGCGCGAAGCCCTCGCGGCGGTAGGCGGGGAGGAAGCGGTACGTGACGGCCTTCATCGAGCGCAGCGACGCGAGGAAGTACAGGGTCAGGATGAGGACGATGATCGAGCCGGTGATGCCCGATGCGACGCCCGCACCGACCGCGACGATGCCGCCACCGATGTTCAACAGGTTGTTGGGGTCCTTGAGGAAGGAGAACGCGTCGTTGAGCGCCGAGTCGATGTCGAGGGTGTTCCCGATCGTGTTCTGCACCCATGCGACGAAGTCGCTGTTCAGGAACTGCTGCGAGATCCGGGGGTAATCGCTCACGAAGTTCGAGATCTGCGTCACGAGCAGCGGCACGATGGCGAAGATGATGCCGACGAACGCGCCGATCACGGCGAGGAAGACGACGGCGATGGCGAGGCCACGCGGCAGCTTCTGCTCGAGCCAGGAGACGAGCGGGTCCAGGCCGAGCGCGATGAACAGTGCGACGCCGACGTAGATCAGGGTGGTGCTGAGCTGGGTGACGATGCTGCCGATCACGAGCGCGACGAGCACGCCGATACCCCCGACGAGGCCGATGCGGAACGCGTTGATGCGCACGCTCGGAGCCGAGGGCTGGAGGGCCGCGACCACGGCGGCCGACGGTGGCGAGGAGGCTGCAGCCTTCGCCGCGCGCTCCTGCTTGGCCTCCTGGTGCTTGACGCGCCTGGCCTCGCGCTCCTCCGGGGTGGAGGAGAACCCGGGCAACCGGAGTTTGGGGGTCTTCATCGTGCGGTCTCCTCGGTGGTGTTGCGATCGTGGTGCTGGGGGCGTTCACATGGATCGCCGCTCTGTGCCTACAGTAGTGAGACGGAGCCCGGCTCGCAGATGTCACGGTCGGGTGTGACGAAACCGCCGGAAGTTGTCTCGGCCGGCACAGAGAGGTGGCAGGCGGTGGGTGTCGATCCAGTGCGCAGGTCGGGCGGCCTCCTCGAGCAGGCGACCGACCGGACCCTCGTCGAACGGTGCGTCGACGGCGACACCCGCGCGTTCCAGGTGCTCATCACGCGCTACGGCCGGATGATGAAGGCGTATGCCGTGCGACTCACGCGCTCCTCGGCGGACGGCGACGACGTCGTCCAGGAGGCGCTCATCTCCGCCTGGAAGCGGATCGACACGCTCGAGGACGGCGCGATGGTGAAGAGCTGGTTGATGCGCATCGTCAGCCGCCGGGCGATCGACCTGATGCGGCAGCGCAAGGACACCGAGTCGACGGACGACGCCATCATCGAGGCCCCGGAGCGCGACGGACCCGAACGGCGAGCCGAAGCGTCGTCGCAGCTGGGAGCACTGTCAGCAGCACTCGACAGACTGCCGCACGGACAGCACCAGGCTTGGGTGCTCCGCGAGATCGGCGGATACTCGTACGAGGAGATCGCCGAACAGCTGGGGCAGAGCGTCGCCAGCGTCCGAGGGAGTCTCGCACGGGCTCGAGCGACACTGGTCAAGGACATGGAGGGGTGGCGATGAACACCGAAATTCCGGGCTCCGGACCGGGCGAACCGGGCGGTTGCGCGCACGGCATCGACGCCCTCACGGACTACCTCGAACGCGACATGCTGCCGGCCGACCCGTCGATCGACGAGTCGCCCGAATGCCAGCGGATCCTCCGGTCCCTGCGACGGGTCCGCTCGCTCGCCGCGCCATTGCGGGAGGCGGACGAAGCGGCGGTCACCGCACTCGACCAGGACTGGATCCGCGGGATCATGGAGAACATCGGCCGTGAGGCGAAGGCCGGACGCGACATCCCGTTCGCCGCGTCCGACGACGACGCGGCGCTCGTCATCACGGAGGGCACGGTCCGCGGGTTGGTCCGCGGTGCCGGCGACCGCACGCCCGGCGTGCTCGTGGGTCGCTGCGTGCTCGAGGGCGACGTCACCGTGGTCGGCGAACCGATCATGCTCCACGTCACCGTGAGCATCGGTTGGGGCAAGTCGGTCGCCGACACGGTTGCGTTGTTCCGCGAGGAGGTCGCCGCCAGCCTCCGGCAACACACGGACCTCGTCGTGGCAGGTCTCGACATCGTCGTCGACGACCTGCACTTCGAGGCCGATGAGATCGGAGAGGTGGGGGACGATGCATGACCTGACGGAGACGGACGACGACCTCGGAACGCTCGCGAGTTCGCTCGACGACGTGATCCTGGCGATACCGGGCGTCGACGGGTTGACCGCCGTCGAGCCCACACTGCTCCGGGCCGCGAAGGAGGGTGTCGGCGCACTGCTCGGCTCGCCCGACCAGCAGGCACGGGTGAGCGTCAAGCGCGTCCGAGGCGTCCTGACCGTCCACGCCAACATCTCCGTGGCAGCTGAGGCGGCCTCCCCTGCCGTCGCGCAGGCGGTCCATCGCGCCATCGCGGAGCGGCTCCCCTCGTCCACCGACGAGGGTGCACCGTCCATCACCGTCCGCGTGATCGACGTCGTCCCGAGCGGCTCCCAGGACTGACACGAGCGCGCACGGTCCCGATCCGGGATCGTGCGCGCTCGATGTGCGGTGGCTCCTCGACTCAGCCGCTCGACTCCTCGGCGCCACTGCGGGCGCGACGCGCACGCACGACGAGGAGTGCCGCCCCGCCGATCACGAGCAGGAGCATCGCGGCGATCATCGCCTGGTCGAGCCAGAGCACGCCGGTCGTGGCCAGCGGACCCTGCGTACCGGACAGACGTTCCGGGGTCGCCTGCGGCGTCCCGGACGGCGTCGGCGTCGGCTCCGAGGGGACGGACGGGTCCGTCGGTCCCTCGGGATCGGTCACCGGCGGGCTCACGGGCAGCTCCACCTCGACGATGCCGCCGTTCCAGGTGAGGTCGACCGCGTCCGCGCCGGTCGGCGACGGGTCGACCACGACGATGTCCTCCATGGTGGACGACTGCGGATCGAGCGCCGAGTTGACGAGGCCGTCGTCACCGACGCGGAAGCCGGTGATCTCCGCGCCCTCAGGCAGGTCGACACTGATGGTGTACGCACCCGACACGAGCCCGCTGAATCGGTATCGGCCGTCGGCGTCCGTCTCGGTCTCCTCGGAGACGGTGGCACCGTGCTTGTCGACGCCGTCCAGCCGGAGTGGCACACCGGCCACGCCGTCGCCGGGCTGTCCGTCGGCACCGTCGTCGTCGAGTCCGTCACCGTCACGGTCCCACCAGAGGCGCTCGCCGATCGACGTGGAGACGACGGTCGTCGCCACGAGCGGCGACCGGGCTCCGAGGGTCTGCGACGCCGAGCGCACCGTGGCGTCGTTCCGGTACTCCGCACCGGACACCGCGCCGTCCGTCGTGAGCTCGACGGCGATCTCGTGACGTTCGAGGGCGTCGAGTTCGGCGACCTCCACGCGGAACGCGGTGACGTCGGCGAGCGATTCGGGACACGCCTCCGCACCGAAGTCGTCGGAGGTGCACCAGTCGAACCCGTCCGGAAGCTCCCGGGAGGTGTCCGTGCCGTCGATGGCGGACGCGGCCTGCACTGCGGCCGGGTCGGCGGCGGTGTAGAGCACCCGGTCGCCGTCGGCGGCCTCGATCTCGTCGGCCAGGACGCCGGCCGCGGATGATCCACGGTTGTCGCCGGCGAACGGGAGCACGTCCACCAGGGCGACGTCCTGCTGAGCACCAGTGGCGTTCATGTTGGCGTAGGCGAGGCGGTAGTCGATCCGGTCGCCGGACTCGATGACGCGCTGTTCGACGCTCTTCTGCACGCGGAGCCCACCGGGCGCACGGAGCGACACGGTCTGGCGCCCGTGGTGCGCGTCCTGCGTCGTGGCGTCCTCGGGGACCTCCTCGAGCGAACCCGGGTCGTCCGGGCTCGCGACGACCACCTGATTGACCAGGTCGCCGATGAGCGTCGCATCCGACGTCGCCCAGTACCGGATGACGGGCTCGGCGCCGCGCTCGACATGCCCGAGCCTCCAGGTGAGGAGGGTGGTGCCGTCCTCGGCGAGTTCGACCGAGTCGGGCACGTGTGACACCTCCGTCGGGTCGTAGACGAGCCCGGCGGGCAATCGGTCGACGACGACGACGTCGCGTGCGGCGTTCCCCTGGCCGGGCACACTCGTGATCTGCGGCGTGACCTCGAAGCGGACGCGGTCACCCGCGAGCAGTTGGGCCGGCGAACCGGGTTCCACGGCCGGTTCGATCGCCCGCTTCCCGATGCCGATCACGGCGTTGGCGGCGATGAGCCGGTCGCCGCGAGGGTAGCCCTCGTTCGTCGGTTCCGCCGGGTCGTATTTGCTGTGGTACCAGCCATCCTTCGCGTACCATGCGCTCGTGTCGCGATCAACGGGATACTGCTCCGGGCTGTAGAGCGAGTAGCTCTCGGCGAGGAGGCTGCCGGCCGGGACGCCGGCGTTCAGCTCGAGGGTGAGCGAGGCCATGACGCTCGCGCCGATAGCGATGGTCCCGTTCGCACTCCGGTAGCGGATCTTCGTGATGTCCTCGGCGTCGATCGACGAGGGGTCGGTCGTCCAGATGTCGTCGCCGTCGTTGCAGGTCGTGTCGTTCATCTGCTTCCACCGGGTCGCGTCGTCCGCACCCACGTCGACGGTCGGCCGGGTGCCGTACTCGATGACGATGTCCGTCGTGCCGTGCGAGCGCGCGGGCACCCCGTCGATGCCGATGGCCGCACGCTGCGTCTTCGTGTCGAAGGCCTGGCAGAACACCTGCCCCGTGAACTCGGTGCCGCCGCGGTTGTTGAACATCGTGAGCGCGCGATACTGCTGGCCGGGGACGACCACACCATCACCCGTGCCAGGAAGGAACTGACCGGGGACCGGGATGAGCTTGATGGTCTCGTCGACGTACCGGGTGCCGTGGCTGCCGTCAGCTCGACGGATGAGGTTCGCCGTGGCGCTGTTGTCGTCGAGCGGCTCGGTGGCGTTGGCGATCGGTTCGCCCGCCGCATCGGTGCCGGTCGCGACGAGGTCGCGGAGGGTGATGCGCGTGCTCAGCGAGCCGTTGGCGGGCACGTCGTCCCGAGGGACGAAGACACCGAAGCGACCGAGCGCGAGGTACCCGCGGAGCGGGATGGCGGCACCGTTGGCGGTCTTCGACGGGATGTGGTCGGCACTGAGGTCGGCGCCCGAGACGGTCACGATGATGCGGCGGGCGTCGTCCGGGTCGATCCGGCAGGTCCACCGGCCGGAGTCCGTGACGGCGTTCTCGCCACCGCCGCGGACCTTGGGGAACACTCGGCTCTCGGCGGCACCTGCGGCGCAGGCGGTCTCGTTCGACAGACGGGCGTTCGGGCTCACGTCGTCGAGGTCGATCACGAACGTGACGTCCTCGGTCACGTTCGCCTGACCGCGTGCACCGAGACCCCCGGCAGCGTTGTAGCCGGACAGGTCGAGATACGCGTCGTATTGGACGCGGAACCCGGAGAGTCCGTCCTGCTGGGCGGTCGTCGAGATCAGTTGCGGCCGCACCCCGAGGTTCACCCGCGGGCCGCTACTCGCTGTCGTCGTGGGGACCTCCGTCGCGTCCTCGGCGAGCGCGCCGGAGGCCACGTCGTTCGCCGCCGCGCTGAGTGCTCCCGCCGGGGAGGTGAGCACGGAACCGTTCGGCATGCTCTCCGCCGTGGCGACCAGGTCGTAGGTGGTGACGGAGTTCGGCAGGACGCCGCCGATGACGCACTCGAGGACGCGTCGGTCGTCGCTGACGGTCGACCCGGCTCCGCAGTAGGCGGGGAGCGCGGTGACGATCGGCCAGCGCAGGCCGTCGGGGAGGGTCTGTCGAACGGTCACGAGATCGCCGGCTGCGGCTCCGTCGAGCTGGACCTCGACGCGGTAGGTGACCGTGTCGTGCGTGCGGACGACATCGTTCGTCGCGCTGCTGTCGTGGCCGGGGGCGTCGTCCACGTCGAACGGGGCGGTGCCGGTGGCGACGCCCGCGAGCACGATCTGCAGCGCGAGATCGGCGTTCGGGGCCACAGCGTCGGGGGTGGCGGCGGGCTCGGTCCGCGGTGCCGACGGGGTCGTCGGCGGGGTGTCGTCGGGGTCGCTGCCCGAGGAGGGCTCGTCGGTGTCGACCGGGCTGTCGCTGTCGCCGGTGGGCTCCTCGACGGGCGCGGGGTCCGTCGGTGCCGTTGCCGGGGTGCCGGCCGCTGTCGCGGGCGAAGCGACCGTGCCGGTCAGCAGCGCGGCGAGCGCGACGATGGCGCCCGCGTGGGCGGTGACGATCCGGTGTCGGGGCCGGTGCGGTGTGGACATGGGGGTCTCGTCTCGGTAACGTGTGGTCGGGTGGTATTTCAGAGCGTAACATAATAAACACACGTGGGGAAGTGGCACCATCGGCCTCCATGCGCTCGCGCTCCGCCGGCGTAGCGCACTCGGACAACTCCCAGTAAAAATAACGTTCTGATAACTACCGCTCGTTACCGATCCGTTATATGGTTCTGGAACGTTAGTTGTTTTGCTGTGGCAGCTGACGGAATGTGATTGCAGGACACTCTTGGTGCAAGGGAAAGAGAGCCGGTCGTAGCCTCTGCGACCGGCTCTCGTCATGTCCGGAGACGATACGGAGCGCAACCACCCCACCTCGACGCACCGCTCGACGGCCGTGCAGGATAGATTCAGGTGGTGGATCGTCGGACGGCAGCGGGAGCGGGTATGGACGAGAGGCGACTCGCGATCGCCGCGTGGGAGTCACTGTTCCGCGCGCAGGTCGACGTGATGCGCCACATCTCGCACGACTTCCCGAGCCACGGCATCTCACTTAACGAGTACGACGTCCTGCACACGATGTCGCGGGAGCCCGATCGTCGCATCCGTCTGCGCGACCTCAACTCGAGCGTGCTGCTCTCCCAGCCGAGCATCAGTCGCCTGGTCGATCGACTCGTCGCGCGCGGACTGGTCGGGAAGTGCCCCGACCCCGACGACGGCCGCGGCACCCTCGTCCGCATGACCGACGCGGGCTACGACGTCTACCGCGCGGTCGCCATCGCCCACGGTGCGACGATCGCCGAACGCGTGACCACCTCGCTCAACCCACAAGAGATGGCGACCCTCGCGGCGCTCAGCGACAAGCTCCGCGGAGCGTGAGCCGCGCCGACTGATCCGGCGCGCACGGCCCCCACCGTCGTGTCCGATTTCCGCTCGTCAGACCCGGTGGCGCATGTCAGACTCGGATCATGGACGACACCCGGAGCATGGACTTCGCCGAACGCTACCGCGCGATCCAAGCCCGCGACCAGCGCTTCGACGGGCAGTTCATCACGGCCGTGAGCTCCACGGGGATCTACTGCCGGCCGTCCTGCCCGGCTCGAACCCCGAAGCCGGAGAACGTCACCTTCTACGCGACGAGCGCCGCGGCGCACGAGGCCGGTTTCCGCGCATGCAAGCGGTGCCTGCCTGAAGCGGTCCCGGGCACGCCCGCCTGGAACCTCGGCAACGACGTCGCCGCGCGCAGCATGCGCCTCATCGCCGACGGCGTCGTCGAACGGGAGGGCGTCCCCGGGCTCGCCTCGCGCCTCGGGTACTCGAGCCGGCATCTGACGCGGATCCTCAGCGCCGAGCTGGGCGCGGGTCCACTCGCCCTGGCGCGGGCCCACCGTGCGCAGGGTGCTCGACAGCTGCTGACCGGCACCGACCTCCCCTTCGGTGACATCGCCTTCGCCGCCGGGTTCTCGAGCATCCGGCAGTTCAACGACACGATGCGGGAGGTGTTCGAGCTCACCCCCGGTGAGCTGCGCGCGAAACACCGGACGGTCGGCGAACACGCCTCCGGCTCGATCACCCTGTCCCTGCCGTTCCGCCGCCCGTTCGACGCGGCGGGCGTCTTCGCCTGGCTCGCGCCACGGGCGGTGGACGGCGTCGAGCTCGCGGGGCCCGACCACTACGCCCGGCTCCTCGCCCTCCCCGGCGGCACGGCGTGGTTCGAGGTGCGACAGCTCGGCGACGACCTCCGACTCACCGCCGAGGTGACGGACCTCGCCGACCTGCCGGTGCTCGTCTCGCGGGTCCGTCGGCTCTTCGACCTCGACGCCGACCCGACGTCCGCCGACGCCGTCCTCGCGACGGACCCGCGTCTCGCCGCCTCGGTCGCGGCCACACCCGGCATCCGACTCCCCGGGGCGGTCGATCCGGAGGAGATGCTGGTCCGGGCGATGGTCGGCCAGCAGATCACCGTGGCCGCGGCGCGCACCCAGCTCCGTCGTCTCGCGGACGAGGTGAGCACGACGGTCCCCGAACGACACGGGCTGCACCGGCTCTTCCCGACGGCGACGCAGATCGCGAACGGCGGGGAGGCCGCTCTCGTCGGGCCCCGAGCGCGGATCGACAGCTTGCTCGGCGTCGCGCGGGCACTCGTGTCCGGTGAACTCATGATCGGCTTCGGCGACGACCGCGACGAGCTCCGGACGCGCCTGCTCGCCATGAAGGGGATCGGCCCCTGGACGGCCGACTACGTCAGCATGCGGGTGCTCGGCAACCCCGACGCCTTCCTGCCCGGCGACGTCGCCGTCCGCACGGGTGCGGGCCGACTCGGCTTGCCGTCCGACGCCCGCACCCTCACTGCGGAAGCGGACGCCTTCGCCCCGTGGCGCTCCTACCTCTGCCTACACCTGTGGAAGGCGGCATCCACACCGGCGCCGTCCGCCGCACCTCAGCCCTCGAGAAAGGTCCAGCAGCATGACCACCATCATCTCCAGCACGAGCGCCCGCCGCGGTGACGGCCGGGCGTCGGGCGCGCAGCTCACCGCGACCAGCCAGACCGTCGACACTCCGGACGGCCCCTTCACGATTCTCGCGCGGGAGGACGGAGCGGTGCTCTCCTCAGGGTGGTCCGACGACATCGGCGTCATGCTCGAACGGATCCGGCCAGCCGACCGACCCCGCGAGACGATGGCGGGGACGATCGCGGCGATGGACGCCGTCCGGGCGTACTACGACGGCGACCTGGCGGCGATCGACCTCGTACCGGTCGCCCAGTTCGGTGGCCCGTTCCGCACGCACGCCTGGACGGTGCTGCGGACGATCGCCGCAGGACACCCGGTGACGTACACGGAGTTCGCCGCGGCGAGCGGTCGGCCGTCGGCGGTCCGCGCTGCGGCGAGCGCCTGCGCGACGAACGCGCCCGCCCTGTTCGTCCCGTGCCACCGTGTCCTCCGGACCGACGGGACGCTCGGCGGGTTCGCCTGGGGACTCGACGTCAAGCGGTCGTTGCTCGACCGCGAGGCCGCGCTGAGCTGAGTGGGCACGGGAACAGGGAACACGGTCCCTGAGCACCCATCCACGGACCCTGAGCCTGTCGAAGGGCGGCGCCTCCCCGTGGGCACTTCGACAAGCTCAGTGACCGGAGAAGGAAACACCGGAGCACGAGGGCACCCGTCCAGACCGGGAGAACCCTCCCACGGTCCCTGAGCCTGTCGAAGGGCGGCGCCTCCCCGTGGGCACTTCGACAAGCTCAGTGACCGGAGAAGGAGACAGCGGACCACGAGGGCACCCGTCCAGACCGGGAGAACCCTCCCACGGTCCCTGAGCCTGTCGAAGGGCGGCGCCTCCCCGTGGGCACTTCGACAAGCTCAGTGACCGGAAGAGGGGCTCAGGGACCGGAAGAGGGGCTCAGGGACCGGAAGAGGGGCCCAGTGACCGGAAGAGTTCAATGACCGGGACGGGCGGGTCCGGTCAACCCTGCGGACCGAACGGATCGTCCGCGTAGGCTGACGGGATGGCTGCTGCCCCGACGATCGTATGGTTCCGCGACGACCTCCGCCTGGCCGACAACCCCGCGCTGCTCGCAGCGGTCGAGCTCGGCGCCCCGGTCCTCTGCCTGTTCGTCCTCGATGACAGTGAAGAACTGCGACCGCTCGGCGGCGCGTCACGCTGGTGGTTGCACCACAGCCTCGAGGCGCTCGGCGACGACATCCGCGGTCTCGGCGGCGCGCTGCTCCTGCGGTCCGGGAGCGCGGCGACCATCGTGCCCGAACTCGCCCACTCGATCGGTGCCGGCGCCGTCCTGTGGAACCGTCGCTACGGCGCGGCCGAGCGCGAGATCGACGCCGGGATCAAGTCGGAGCTGAAGGACGCCGGGCTCGACACGCGCAGCTTCGCCGCGAACCTCCTCGCTGAGCCGTGGGAGATCGTCACCGGACAGGGACAGCCGTATTCGGTGTTCACCCCGTTCTGGAAGGCGTCGCTCCAGCGGCACGCGGCGAACCCGCCGAGACACCCCCTCCCCGCGCCGACCGAACTGACCGCCCTGGCCGAACCGCCCTCGGGCGACGAGCTCGGCTCCTGGAACCTGCTCCCGACGAAGCCGGACTGGGCGGCCGGACTCCGGGAGCAGTGGACGCCCGGCGAGGCCGGCGCCGACGCGCGGCTCGCCGAGTTCCTCGACGACGGCGTCACGGGTTACGCGGAGGACCGAGACTTCCCGGCCCAGCCGTCGACCTCCGGACTCTCCCCGCACCTCCGCTTCGGCGAGATCAGCTCGCCGCAGATCTGGCACGCCGCCCGCGACGGCCGGCGGCACCTCGGCGACGACGGCGCGACCTTCCTCAAGGAGCTCGGCTGGCGCGAGTTCGCCTACCACTGCCTCTTCGCCTTCCCAGACCTCGCGACGCGCAACTGGCGTCAGGCCTTCGACCGGTTCCCCTGGCCGGACGTCGACCAGGACGCCTTCGACGCCTGGACCGCCGGGAGGACCGGCATCCCGCTCGTCGACGCCGGCATGCGGGAGCTCTGGACGACGGGCACCATGCACAACCGGATCCGGATGGTGACGGCGTCGTTCCTCACCAAGAACCTGCTCATCCACTGGAAGCTCGGCGAGGACTGGTTCTGGGACACGCTCGTCGACGCCGATCCCGCCTCCAACCCCTTCAACTGGCAGTGGGTGGCCGGCAGCGGTTTCGATGCGTCGCCCTACTTCCGGATCTTCAACCCGGAGCGGCAGCGCGAACGCTTCGACGCCGACGACGCGTACATCAAGCGGTGGGTGCCCGAGTTCGGGACGCCCGACTACCCCGAGCCGATCGTCGACCTCGGCGAGACGAGACAGGCTGCGCTCGCGGCGTACGAGCAGGTCAAGGGGGCGTAGCTCCGGGCCATCGTCCTTCGACCCTTCGACAGGCTCAGGGACCGGGATTCGGCTCAGTGACCGGGTGGATCGGCCCCTGAGACAGTCGCCCCTTCGACAAGCTCAGGGACCGGGGTGGGCGCTCAGGGACCGGGGTGGGCGCTCAAGGACTGGGGTGGGGCTGAGTGGCCGGGGTGGGGCTCAGGGACCGGGGTGGGACTCAGCGGGTGCGGAAGAGACCGGCGCGCTGGGCCGCGGCGATCGCCGCCGAGCGGTTCGACACGTCGAGCTTCGTGTAGATGTGGGCGAGATGCGACTTCACGGTCGTCTCCCCGACGTGCAGTCGCCCGGCGATCTCCAGGTTGGTGAGCCCCTCGGCCGCCCGCGCGAGCACCTCGATCTCGCGCGCGCTCAGCGCCTGTTGCGGTGCGCTCACCCGAGCGACCAGCCGGGTCGCCACGGCCGGCCCGAGCACCGAGTTCCCGCCGGCCGCCGAGCGGATGCCGTCGATGAGGTCCTCCGGGCCGGCGTCCTTCAACAGATACCCCGCGGCTCCGGCTTCGATCGCGCCGAGGATGTCGGCGTCGGAGTCGTAGTTCGTCAGCACGAGGACCGACGGACCGCCCGGCAGCGACGCGATCTCCCTCGTCGCATCGATCCCCGTCGGACCGTCGCCGAAGCTCAGGTCCATGAGGACGAGGTCGGCGCCGGGTGCGGCGGCGACGGCCTCGGCTGCGGTCGACGCGGTCCCGACCACCTCGATGTCGGCGATCGGCGCGAGCACCGCGAGGAGCCCGGCTCGGACGATCGGGTGGTCGTCCGCCACCACGACCCGGATGACCGGCGGCTCCCCGGCATCCGTCGCATCGTCACGCATGGACGTCCCCCTCCACTCCTGGTGCTGCGAACCGCACGGTGATGGTCGTGCCGGCGCCCGGCGCGCTGCGCACCTCGACCTCGCCACCCAGTTCGGTGATGCGACGGCGCATGGACATCATGCCGAACGAACCGCCCGCAGTGCGCTCGGCGACGCTCGTCGCATCGAACCCCACCCCGTCGTCGTCGATGTCGAGGATGACCTCCTCGTCGAGGTAGGTGAGGGTGACGTCCGCCCGGCTCGCTCCGGCATGCCGGACGACGTTCGCGAGACTGCTCTGCGCGGTCCGGAGGAGCGCGGTCGTCACCGGCGTGCCGAGGACGAACGCATCGCCGGTGACCGTCGTGGAGACCGGCGTGCCGCTCTGGGCGGTCGTCGTCTCGGCGAGCCGACCGAGCGCGTCCGCGATCGTCGCGCCGACCAACGCCGGCGGGCTCAGCTCGTCGATGAGGCTGCGCGTCTCGGCGAGGGCCGTCGCCGCGGCCTCCCGGGCCAGACCGATGTGCGAACGCATCTGCTCGGTGCCGGGCTGCTCGACGGCGGAGCGTTCGGCCGCGTGCAGGAGCAGTTGGATGCTCGACAGGGCCTGGGCGACCGTGTCGTGGAGGTCGGCGGCGAGGCGCTCGCGCTCCGCCAGCTTGCCCGCCTGCCGACCGCGCTCGGCGAGTTCCTCGCGTGCTGCGACGAGCTCGGCGATGAGTCGCTCCCGCTCGGCCGCCTCCCGGGCCAGCGCCTCGTAGCCGAGTCCGATCGCGACGGCCACGGCCGCACCGACGAGCGGGCCGACGACTCCCCCGACGCTGAAGCCGCTGTGGAGGCCGATCGCGACGACCGCGGCGATGGTGGCGATCACGACGGCGGGTACCGCGACGGCCCTGGGGAGGAGGTGCAGATAGAGAAAGAACAGGGGGAAGACGAGATAGGCGGCGTCCGGGCTGAGGAGCACGAGGACCACCCACTCGACGCTGAGCAGCACCAGCCAGACGAGGACGGACACCCGACCTCGCCGCACGCGGACAGGAGCAGCGTCGCGATCGGTGGTGCCGCTGACGGCCACCGCACGGCGGACCCGACCGCCGAGGATCGCGCCAGCGGCGTAGGTGAGCAGCATGACGACCGCGAGGACGATCGCCGCGAGGCCCGCTTGGCCACCGACCGAGACGGATCGCGCGATCACGAGCACGATGAGCGCGGTGACGAGGCCGTGGAGGCCGAGCTGCAGGCCGGTGAACACGGGGCTGAGTGCCGAGTGCTTCATCCGCCCAGCGTACGGCGGGGATCGTCCTCGCGAATCATCAGAAAGGTGGAACGTCGCCTCCACCTGACCGCGCCGGAGGACCGTCCCGTCCGACGATGCCCGGAGTCGGCGACGAGACGAGGCTGGAATCCTGCCGCACCACGGAGACGCCGTCGGGCGGCTGACAAGGAGTCCCCATGTTCGTCGCCTGGCGCGACATGCGCTTCGCCACCGGTCGCTTCGTGCTGATCGGGGCGGTCGTCGCCCTCATCACCCTGCTCGTCGGATTCCTCAGCGGCCTCACCGCAGGGCTGGCGAACCAGAACATCTCGGCGATCACCGGACTGGGTGCGTCGAGCATCGTCCTCGCGGCCCCGGCCGACGGCGAGCAGGCGACGTTCGCCGACTCCGCGATCGACGCGGACGCGGCCACCACGTGGGCTGCGGTCCCCGGGGTGGACGGTGTCCAGGAGCTCGGCATCAGCCAGACGCGGATGACCACGGACGATGCGCGCACCTCCGTGGCACTGTTCGGGATCAGCGGTGACGCCGTCCCGGGTCGCGCCGCCGAGGTGCCCGCCGACGGGACCGCCAGCCTGAGTCGGACGGCCGCGGAAGCCCTCCACGTCTCCCGAGGCGACACCGTCTCCATCGGTGGCAGCGAACTCGCGGTCGGATCGGTCGTCGACGACCAGTGGTACAGCCACACGCCGGTCGTCTGGACGAGCCTGTCGGAGTGGCGGTCGATACAGGCCGCGCAAGGGTCCCCCGGCGACGGAGCGACCGCGCTCGCCATCACCGGGAACCCGAGCGCCGATGCGGTGACGGGAGCGGAGCAGGCCACCGGCACGGTATCGAAGGACGTCCTGTCGTCCCTGCTCGCGATCGGATCGTTCCGCTCCGAGATCGGATCGCTCCTCCTCATGGTCGCCATGCTGTTCGGGATCTCCGCGCTCGTCATCGGAGCCTTCTTCACGGTGTGGACCATGCAGCGCGCGGGCGACGTGGCGATCCTCAAAGCACTGGGCGCGACGACCCGTCGGCTGTCGCTCGATGCACTCGGCCAGGCGCTCGTCCTCCTCGTCCTCGGCGTGGGACTCGGCATCGGCATCACCGCCGCACTCGGATCCGCGGCTGGCACGGCGCTGCCCTTCGTGCTCAGCCCACTGACGACGCTCGTGCCCGGGGTGATCATGATCGCCCTCGGCCTGATCGGCGCGGCGTTCGCCCTGCGGTCCATCCTCTCGGCCGACCCGTTGACCGCGCTCGGCGGCAACCGGTGACCGTGCACGCCCTCCCCGCATCCTTCCTCGCACCCACCCCCGTCACCATCGGAGTCACCCCATGATCTCGCTCACCGACGTCACCCTCACCTTCCCCGACGGCGATCACCGCGTCACCGCCGTCGACCACGCGACCCTCACCGTCCCGGCCGGGACCGTGACCGCGCTCACCGGGCCCTCGGGCTCCGGGAAGTCGAGCGTGCTCGCCGTCGCGGCCGGCCTCATCCGGCCCGACAGCGGCCTCGTGGAAGTGGCCGGGGTCGACGTCACCTCCCTCGACCGCCGTGCGGCAACCGACTTCCGCCGCACGAGGCTCGGCATCGTGTTCCAGCAGGCCAACCTGCTGCCGTCGCTCACGGCCCTCGAGCAGTTGTGCGTCCTCGGGACGCTCGGCGGCCGCGCGTCGCGGGCCGACCGGACGCGCACCCGCGAGCGGGCCGCGATGCTGCTCGCCGCCGTCGGGCTCGCCGACCAGGCCGGCAAGCGGCCGCATCAGCTCTCCGGCGGTCAGCGGCAGCGGGTCAACATCGCGCGCGCCCTCATGAACGAGCCCAACGCCCTCGTCGTGGATGAGCCGACCAGTGCACTCGACCACGAGCGCGGGTCCGCGATCATCGAGCTCATCCTCGAACTCACCGCGACCTCGGGCGCCGCGACGCTGCTGGTCACCCACGATCGGAGCCACCTCGACCGCGTGGACCAGGTGCTCGTCATGGAGGACGGTCGGCTCAGCGCCGCCGCCGACGCGCTGGCCCTGCGGTCCTGAGGTCCACCGTCGCCCGGCGGTAGGGTGAGGTCACGTCGAGAGAGGACCGCCATGCGCCGTGCGACCCGTGGGCTGACCGTGATCGCGATCGTCGGCGCCGTGCTCGGCACGAGTGCCTGCACCGGTGGCGCGGACTCGCCCTCCGGTCAGAGCTCCGCGAGCGAGGCCGGCGTGATCGCACCCGTCATCGTGCAGCTCGTCGATCAGGACGGCCGCACCGTGACCGTCGGCCTCGACAACGTGGTGGACCTCGTCGCCGTCGATCCGACCGTGTGGTCCGCTGAGATCGAGGATCCGTCGATCGCGGAGTACGTACCGGGCGGATCCCGCGGCGGCGCGTCGTTCAACCCCGGTCTGCAGCCGCTCGAGGTCGGGAGCACGACGGTGACGCTGACGAACAGCTCAGACGATTCGACCGTCGTCCTCACACTCGAGGTCGTCGACCGGTCCGGAGCCGGGACGCTCGGACGAACCGAACCGGTCCCTGAGCCGGTCGACGGGCGCACCCCGACCGGTCCCTGAGCCTGTCGACACTTCGACAAGCTCAGTGACCAACGTTCAGATGTTGAGGTAGCGGCAGAGGTACGCGGTGGTGACCTCGACCTCGACCTGGAAGCTGCTGCTCCCCGGGACACTGAACTGCGCGTCGGGCCCGAAGTCCTGCCAGGCACTCGTGTTCGGCAGCAGCACGCGGAGCTTGCCGGAGATCACGGACATCTCCTCGGCCTTGCCCGTGGTGAAGGTGTACTCCCCCGGCTCCATCACTCCGACGCTGGCCGACTCCGCACCGGGCTCGTTCGTGGTGAAGCCGATCGACTTCACGTTGCCGTCGAAGTACTCGTTGCTCGTCAGCATCAGGGGCCTCTCGTCGTGGTCCGGGATCGCGGCGGCGGATCCGGCCTTCATCGTATCGGCTCGGCGAAGAACGCCTCCTCGTGCGCGGCCGAGGCCAGGAACGCCCGTCGCATCGTCTCCCGGCCGGCCTCGTCCGCACGAGCTGCCGCCCCGGCGACGATCTCGATCGCCCGGGCGTTCGCCGTCGCGAACGCGGGGTCGGCGTACGTGTCGAGCCACGCCGCGAACGGGTGCTCCGCGTGTGATGCGCCGACCAGTCGCTCACCGAGATCCTGATAGATCCAGTAGCAGGGCAACACGGCGGCGACCACCCGCCCGTAGTCGCCGTCGACCGTCGCCGCGTGCAGGTGGTCGAGGTACGCCGTGGTCGTCGCCGACGGTTCCGCATCCATACCGCCGACGGCATACATGCTGAGCCAGGTGCGGTGCAGCTCCATCTCGGCCTCGATGGAGCCCGCCGCACCGGTCGCCCAGAACACCTGCTCCTCGGCCGTCGGCGCCAAGGCACTCGCTCGTGCGAGGATCCGCGAGTAGGCCCGCAGGTAGATCGCGTCCTGCTGCAGGTACCAGGCGAACCGGGCCGGATCGAGGGTGCCGTCCGCGAGCGTCGTCACGAACGGCAGGTGGTCGACCCGGTCCCGCAGCTCGGCGATGTCCTCCCACCAGCCCGAGAGGATACCGGCGCCGTCCTGGCGACCCGAGGTCATCCCGGCCGACGCCCACAGCTCGGCGAAGTGGCTGATCGGCCCGTTGCCCGAGCCGACCGCGAGCGCGTCCGCGTGCCGGAGGCTCGACGTGAGCCAGGCCTTCGCCTCGCCGAGCGCCTCGGTCCAGGACCCCGAACGGACGACGAGGGTGGCCATCGCGCTCGACAGGGAGCACCCGGTTCCGTGGGTGTTCCGTGTGTCGACTCGAAGACCGTCGAACTCGACGAGTGATCGGCCGCCACCCAGACCACCGGTGGCGTCGACGAGCGCATCCGGGCAATCGGTCGTCCCCGTCAGGTGCCCGCCCTTCACGAGCACGATCACGCCCGCCTGCGCCGAGACCCGTTCCGCCTGGGCGAGTGCGTCGGCCCAGCTCGTCGCCACCGGCTCGTCCGCGAGGACGGCGAGTTCGGGGAGGTTCGGGGTGACGAGGTCGACGTGCGGGAGGAGCGCGCGCATGGCCGCCTCAGCGTCGCGGTGGAGGAGGCGGTCGCCGCTCGTCGCGACCATCACCGGGTCGAGGACGACGGGTCCGGTCACGGTCTCCTGCAGCCAGCTCGACACGGTGTCGATGATCGCGACGTCGCCCAGCATCCCGATCTTGACCGCATCGATCACCACGTCGTCCGCGACCGCGCTCAACTGCTCGCGGAGGAACCCGACGGGCGGGGTGTGCACGGACCGGACGCCCCGGGTGTTCTGCGCGACGAGCGCAGTGACGACCGCCATGCCGTATCCGCCGTTTGCGGCGATGCTCTTGAGGTCGGCCTGGATCCCGGCACCACCGGTCGGGTCGGTCCCGGCGATACTCAGCACCCGGGGTGTCTCGCGGATCGTGACGGTCCGTCGACCGTGCACTCGGTTCACGGTCGCCGGCGTCGGCGTCGTCGTCGTCTGTTCCACGGCGCTCATGCCGAGACCTCGATCCAGGCGCTGCGGAACGCCCGGGCGGCGGCCGCCGGATCGTCGGCGGCGCAGATGGCCGAGACCACGGCGAGCCCGGCGGCACCGGCGGCATGCAGCTCGACCGTGTCCTCCAGCGAGACACCGCCGATCGCAACGCACGGGAGCGGGGTGGCGGCGGCGATCGCGGCGAACCCCTCCACGCCGAGCGGCTCCGGATGGTCCGGCTTGGTCGTCGTCGGGCGGATGACGCCGACGCCGAGGTAGTCGACCGTCCCGAGTGGCAGCGCTGCGACCGCATCGAGGTGCGCCGGGGTGTTCGCCGTCAGTCCCACGACGGCGGCCTGTCCCACGATGCGACGCACGGCGTCGACCGGGAGATCGCTCTGACCCACGTGGACGCCGTGGACGACGGCACCGGCGGAACGGGCGGCGAGGAACACGTCCACCCGGTCGTCGACGAGGAGCAACGCCCGCCCGGCGACGACCTCCGCCGCACGCACGGTCAGGTCGAACAGCTCTCGCGCCGAAGCGGTCTTCTCCCGCAGCTGGACTGCGGTCACCCCGCCGTCGACAGCTCGGCGCACGACGTCGAGGACACCGCGATCCCCGCTGGCCGAAGCATCCGTGACGAGGTAGGTGGCGATACCGCGGCGCACGAGCTCGGCGTGCGAACGGGCCGCGAGGACCCAGTCCGCGGTGGTCGAGGCGCTCACGCGATCACCGCCAGGCTGCGGACGGTGTCGGCATCGAGGAGGTGGAGGCGGTCGAGGAAGGCGGTAGCGAAGGAGCCGGGGCCACGGCTCTCCGCGGCCGCCAGCTGCGCGGCGACCGTGTACGCGGTGGTCGCCGCGACCGTCGTCAGCAGCCGGTCGTCGTCAAGTGACGCGAAGGCGGCGAGCACGGCACCGAGGGCACAGCCACCGCCCGTCACGAGGGTGAGCCAGGCGTGGCCGTTCGAGCAGCGGACGATGCGCTCACCGTCGGTGATGACGTCCGTCGGGCCGGAGATCGCGACGACGGCACCCGAGGTGCGGGCGATCGCGGTGGCCGCCTCGATCGCGCTGTCCACCGAGTCGGTGCTGTCGACCCCGCGACCGCCGGCGCCCAGTCCGGCGAGCGCGATGATCTCGCTGGCGTTGCCGCGGACGATCGTCGGCCGGAGGGCGAGGAGTTCGGCGGCGAGCGCCGTCCGCACCGGCAGGAAGCCGACGGCGACGGGGTCGAGCACCCACGGGGTGCCGGCATCGTTCGCGGCGGTGGCGGCCTCGACCATGGCCTCGCGCTGCTCCGCCTGCGGCGTCCCGAGATTGAGGAGCAACCCGGAGGCGATGCGGGCGAACGGTCCGGCCTCGGTGGGGATGTCGGTCATCGCCGGGGCGGCGCCGACAGCCAGCAGGACGTTCGCGGTGAAGTTGGTCACCACGGCGTTCGTGATCGATTGGACGAGCGGCGTGCGCTCGCGCAGGCGATCGAGGAGGTCCCCGGACGCGCTCGCGAACTCGCCGACGGACGAGTCGTCGGTGGACGGGTGGGCAGACTGCTGCGGTGTGCGAATGCTCATTCGCGACATCCCTTCGCTCGGACTAACGAGATCAGGTTCGACGGGTGTGTTCTCAGCCGATCGTCGTGGGATCGGCACCCCGTGTCACTCGCGACCACCCTAGCGGGTCGGCCCGGCTTCCCGTCCAGCGGGCGGGCGAGGATGATGGAGGGATGGACTTCTTCGAGCTGGTCACCATCGTCTTCGAGGTCGCCGGTGTCGGGGCGATGGTCGTGGGCTTCGTGATCGCCGTCACCCTCTCGGCCCGCTTGTGGTGGAGCACGCGCGACGGCGCACGGGCCTTCCGGATGCTGCGGGAGACGATCGGCTCGGTCATCCTGCTCGGGCTGGAGATCCTCGTGGCCGCCGACCTCGTGAAGACGGTCACGTCGACACCCTCACTGACCGACGCACTCGTCCTCGCGATCATCGTCGTCATCCGCACCCTGCTGAGCTTCTCCCTGCAGATCGAGATCGAGGGCACCCTCCCCTGGAAGCGCTTGGCGACGACCGGCCCGCAGCTGTTCGACCGTGCCGTCAAGCGCGGCGGCGAACGCACCCGACGTCGCGCCGAGGAGCAGGACGTGTCGACGTCGCCCAATCCGACGGCGGCACCGACCGTCGCGTCGCAGGCCGTCCCCGACGATGAGGACGCCTTCCCCGAGCTCCGCAGTCGCAGCTAGCGCGTTGCGGCTCGTGCAGTTCGTCTAGCGTGCGGCGGAGGTCGCCCAGGTGTCGCGGATGAGGTCGGGCAGCAGGCGCATGTCGTCGAACACGTGGGTGCCGTCGCCGACGAGCCGCTCGGCGGGCGTCATGCCACCGGCGTAGGCGTAGACCGTCATGCCGGCCGCGCGGGCAGCCAGGACGCCGACGACGCTGTCCTCGACGACCGCGCACCGCTTGGGGGCCGTGTCGAAGTCGGCGGCGGCGTGCAGGAAGAGGTCGGGGGCGGGCTTGCCGACGGCGACGTCGGTCGCGCTGAAGATGCGCCCGTCGAAGCGGTCGTGGATGCCCACCTGCCCGAGGTTGCGGACAACGTCGTGCAGCATCCCGTTCGAAGCGACGCACAGCTGCACCCCGGTCGCAGCGATGCCGTCGAGGGCGTCGACGACACCGTCGACCGCCTCGAGCTCGCGCTCGCAGATGCCGCGGAACATGTCGCTCCAGCGCTGGATCCAGTCGGCCTCGAGCGGCTTCCCGAGCCGCTGCTCGACGAGCGTCGCGTAGGTCTCGAGCGAGGCGCCGACGAAGAGCTCCCGCACCTCGGCCTCGGTGTAGTCACCGCCGACCTCGTTGAGCAGCTGCAGGTTCACCCGGACGGAGATGCGTTCCGTGTCGACGAGCGTGCCGTCGCAGTCGAAGATGACGAGGTCCGGATAGTCGACTGGCATGCTCCGAGCCTAAACGACGCCGCCTGCGCTGACGCCGTGCGCCATCCGGCGGCGACCTGCCGCGGCGGTCAGCGGGCCGCGCGGACGCCCTGTCGCTGCCAGGTGACGACCATGCGTCGCGCATACTGGGTCGCCGCGACGAAGTGGCCGAGGAGTCCGAGGAGGATCGCCACGAAGCCGACCCCGCCGAAGACCCGATAGAGCGCCGACGTCGGATCCCCGCCGCCGAGCGCGAGGCCCGTGAGCAGCGCGAAGAAGCCGACGAAGAGGAACACCGTCCGGATCTTGCCCGCGATGCTCACCGGCACCTCCGGCGTCCCTCGGAACGCGACGACGGCGACGAACGCGAGCAGGAGGTCGGGGACGATCATGACCACGAACACCTGCCACGGGATGATCTGCGCGATGGCGAACGACGCGGCGACCACGACCACGGTCAGACGGTCGGCGACCCCGTCGAGCCAGGTGCCGAGCGCGGAGACCGTGCCCATGCGGCGCGCGATCTGCCCGTCGGCGACGTCGCTCAGGAACACCACCGCACCGACGACGAGCGCAGCCCAGTAGGAGCCGGTGATCACGAGGGCGGCGAACACCGGGAGCAGGACGATGCGTCCCGCCGTAATCGCGTTCGGCAGGTTCTTCCAGTCGTCGTCGGAGAACAGCTGCGTCCGGAGGCGCGCGAGGGGCGTCTTCTCGTGCAGGGTCACCGGGATCATCGCCTCGTCGCCGGGGATCGCGACGCGACGGCGGAAGCGGGCGATCGCGACCACCGTGACCACCACGACGAGCGCGAACAGCAGCACCCAGCCGGTGGCACCGAGGTACTGGCGGACCGTGTCGAGCGTGGCGCGGACGAGGGAGCCGACCCCGACGTAGACGGCGGACCAGAGGAGGGAGCCCAGCAGCGATGCCGCGAGGAACGACCGGTAGGGCACGCGAGCGACCCCAGCGGCGGTCGGTGTCAGGCACCGGAGCACGGGGACGAGCCTCGTGAGGAAGACGGCCTGGGCCCCGCGTCGCTCGAGCGCCTCGACCGCGCGGTCCCAGCCGTCGACGCCGAGACGCCGGACGATGGCCGAGTCACGGAGGCGACCACCGGAACGACGACCGAGGAGGTAGCCGAGCTGGTCACCGATGGACCCACCGAGGGCGACCGCGAGGAACAGCACGAGGGCACCGGGGGCGGAGTCGAGCATGGCCGCGAGGAGGAGCACCACCGGTTCACCGGGGACGACGAGGCCGAGCCACAGGCCGGACTCGGCGGTCGAGAACAGGAGCCCGAGGAGCCAGATCAGCGGATCAGGCAGCGCCGTCGCGGCGTCGTTCACCCACCCGATGATGTCCACGGATCCCCGTTCAGCAGTGCGATCCGCACTCCTGGGTGGGGCGCGGCTCGCCCAAGTCTACGGACGAGCCACGCCCTCCCATCCCCGAGGGGTCGTTCAAACGGTCATTCGCCGGACAGCTCGTCCCGATTCGCGCGTCGACGACGCAGGACGGCCGCGGTGACGACACCTGCGGCACCGAGCACGAAGAGCGCTCCGGCCGCGACGATCCACGGCATCGCGTCCGCACCGGTCGAGGGCAGACGACCCGCGTTGCTCGGAACCGCGGGGTCGCTCGGGTTCGTCGACGGCACGGGGACGACGGCGTCGGCGACGAGCACGAAGGTAGGCACCGTCTGGACCGCACCGTCCGCGCCGACGACGACGGTGGCGGTCGTGGCGCCACCCGCGGGCACCGAGTACCCGGCCGGGACGGTCAGCGTGACCTCGTAGCTGCCCGGCGCCAGGTCGGCGAGCCCGTAGGAGCCCTCGGCCGTCGTGATCAGGGCGACCGGGCCGCCCGGCGTCGTCACCGTGACCGTCGCTGCGGGCACCGGGGCGTCGCTGTCCGTCCGGACGTCGCCGATGACGGTGCCGAGGCGGGCGAGTTCGAAGTCGACCGCGTCGAGATCGGTTCCGGCGAGCTCCTCCTCCCGGGTGGCCGCTCCGGAGACGGCGTACCCCTCCGGCGCGACGATCGAGACCTCGTACGGCCCCGCGGGCAGGAGCGGGAAGCGGTAGGAACCGTCGGCGGCCGTGACGGCGCTCTCGACACCGTTCGGACCGTCGACGCTCACGGTGACGCCGGCCACACCGACCCCACCGGACGTGATCACCCCGCCGAGACTGGGGTTCGCGACGAGCACGAAGTCCTGCTCGGTGATGACTGTCTCGTTGCCCGCCGAGACGGTGAACGGCGCCGGCGCGTTCTGCACCGCGTAACCATCGGGCGGCGTGAGGAGCACCGTGTGGTCGCCGACCGGCACGGTGTCGAAGAGGTAGTTCCCGTCGGTGTCGGTGGTGACGCTGCCGACACCGACGATCGTGACGGTGGCACCGACGATCGGGACGCCGTCGGTGTCGAGCGCGGTCCCGGACACGGCGACGGGCACGATGTCACGGACGGTGAAGTCCGCGACATCGTCGGCGTCTGTGAGGTCCGCGGCAGCTCGTGCGGGACCGACGGCGATCTTGCCGGTCGGCGGGACGAGTTGCACCGTGTAGCCGTCGGTCGCGAAGTAGCCGGCGAAGGCGTAGGCGCCGCCTCCGGCGGTCGTGGTCGAGGCCACCACCCGGCCGTCGCGGTCGATGAGCCGGACGCCGACGCCGTCCAACGGGCCCGTGGTCTGGTCGGTCACCGTGCCGGTCACGTCACGCGCGATCGACGCGAACCACGCCTGGTAGACGGGCGCTCCGAGACGCTGCTGGAAGGTGAACGTGAGACTGGAGATCGGGGCGGAGGGCTCGAACCATCCCGCGGCGCCAGCGGTGTCCGCGGCGACGGCGTTGCCGCGGAGGACCTGCGTCGCCGGGTCCCAGGTGGGGACGTCCGTCGCGGAACCAGTGCAGGATGGCTTGCCGACCAGACCTGGTGCGCAGTAGTTGAAGCCACCGTTGAACCCGAGCTCGTCAGGGGTGAGCGCGGAGCCGTCGGGGCCGATCGCCGTCACGGTGACCTGGTCGGCGTCGATGTCACCGAGGACGAAGGTCCAGCCGGACGGCGGTGTCGGCGTCGCGAAGGAGTAGGTCGTGGTCGAGGGCGACGCCGCGTTGTTCGCCTTCGGCCGGAGGTTCAGGTAGGCCTGACCGCGGCTGCTGCCGTACTTCGCACCGACGGGGGTGGACGCGGCCAGCCAAGTCGTGGTGCCGGGGATGACGCCGATGCTGCCTCCGCCGACCGAGTCGCTCGTCAACGCCGCGGTGAGCTCGGGTTGCCCAGCAAGGGTCATCGTGCCCTGGTACGACCCCGATCCGCCGGAGAGCTCGGACCACGTCGCCCAACTCGAGGTGGTCGCGGCGGAGGCTGCCGGGACGGCTGCGGTGAGGGCGAGCGCGGAGGCTCCGAGCAGGGCGAGCACAGCGGCTCCGATGCGGCGGGTCATGGGCGTCAGGATAAACGGACGCCGGACGTCTCCGGAATCCCGCTGTCCGGTTTGCGAGGGTCACCGCGCAGCGTGGTATGGCGGGGCTACGGCACCTCAGACCCATGCGCGAGGCGCAGTGGATCGTCCCGCAGGTGGATAGGAGATCGGGCGCGCGGGCGACGCGCCCCGGCGGCGATCCGAGGAGGCTGGAACCATCAACCGATCAGCTCCGCACACCGCGGAGGAAGGAACCAGCTCATGTCCGCCTCAGCCACCACCGAGTCCACCACGATCTCGCCCGCCGAGGACGTGACCCTGGCAGACGCCCCGACCGAAGCGTTCGGCCCCGAACCGCTCACCCAGGCCACGCCCGTGCAGGAGGTCGCGCCGACTCAGCCGACGACCCCCGTGCCCCTTGCCCCCGTGCCTGCTGCGACGACCGCCGACCGCGAGAGCTCGACCCAGACGCTGTCGATCATCGCGTTCGCCCTGTCGATCGCCGCGGTCGTCGCCCCGTCGTTCGTGCTCCTGCCGATCGCCTCGCTCGTGCTCGGCATCATCGCGCTCGCCCGCAAGCCGAAGTCGAAGGGCTTCGCCCTCACCGCCGTCATCATCTCCGGCACGATGCTGGCGCTCGCCCTGATCGTCGCCGCCGGTGCAGCCCTGCTGCTCGGAGTGTCGGTGATCAGCAGCGGCTACGCCGGCTGACCCGCTCTCCCACCCGACGCCCGTCCGCTCCTCGAGCGGGCGGGCGTCGTGGCGTGTCCCCCGGGCATCCCGATCCGCCCTTGATTGTTACACAATCCTGCGGCAGGCTGTCCCCGTGACGCGTTCGCCAACAGAAACCCCGACGACCGGCAGCAGCACTGCCGCGGGGCGCCTGTCCGTCGCCGCCGCGATCCTCGCCGCTGTGTGCTTCGGGACGACGGGGACGGCTCACGCGCTCTTGCCGATCGAGGTGGGCTCGGTCGCGTTCGGCGCTGCACGCATCGTCTTCGGCGGAGCGCTCCTCGTCCTCGTGTGGGCGGCCTTCACCCGTCGCTCGAGGTCCACGCCACCTCGGACCCGCGCAGCGGAACTCGGAAGGCCCGCCCTCATCGTCGCCGTCGTCGTCGGCACGATCGGGGTCACCGCGTACCAGCCGTTCTTCTTCCTCGGGGCGGAACGCAACGGTGTCGCGATCGGGACGCTCACCGCGCTCGGCTCCGCACCCGCGATCACCGGCCTCCTCGAATGGGCGATCCACCGTCGACGCCCGAGCGGCCGCTGGTTCCTGGCCACGATCGTCGCCGCAGCCGGCGTCGCCGTCCTGTCCGGGGTGACGGGCGGCGGGATCGGGACCGTCTCGGTGGACGGGTTGCTCGCGTCCGTCGGCGCCGGAGCTTCCTACGCCCTGTACACGCTCTGCAGCAAGGCGCTCATCGAGCACGGGTGGACGCCGCTCGGCACCATGGCGGCGCTCTTCGGCGGGGCGGCGCTCGTCTCGGTGCCGATCCTCCTCACCACTGAGACCGCATGGATCCTCACCGCACCCGGCGCACTCGCGGTCGCGTGGCTCGCGCTCGTGAACACGGTGGCGGGGTACCTGCTGTTCGGCTACGCGCTCGGCGGACTGCCCGCGTCTCGCGTCGCGACCCTCACGCTCTTCGAACCATTGACGGCGACGCTCCTCGGCATCCTGCTCCTCGGCGAGTCCTTCGGGCCGTCCACCGTCGTCGGTGCCGCGCTGCTCGTGACCGGACTCGCGATCCTCGTCGTACCGAAGCGCATCGACCGTCGCGAGGTCGCCCGATGACCGCGGTCGACGCCGTCGCGGACGCGCTGCGGGAGGACATCCTCGACGGACGGCTCGGCGCGGACGAGCCGTTGCGTGAGACCGCCCTCACGGCCCGGTTCGGCGTCAACCGGCACACCGTCCGAGCGGCACTCCATGCGCTCGCGGCGGAGCGCCTGGTCACGTTCGAGGCCTACCGCGGTGCACGGGTGCGGTCGTTCAGCGATGCGGACGTGCTCGCCCTCATGGAGTACCGGACGGCGATCGAGGCCGAGGCGGTCCGGCTGCTGCGAACGCGTGTGGAGCCGTCATCGCGCCCACCGGCCTCGATCATCGCGGCGAACGACAGTCTCCGACGCATCTGCATCGAACGACCCGGCGATCACCGTGCCATCGAGGTCGCGCACGCCGAGCTGCACCACGCGATCGTCGCCGCGGCCCGGAGCCCTCGACTGAGCGAGGCGCACGCTGGCCTGCTCGCCGAGCTCGGCCTGTTCATGGTGCAGCTCCGGAGCGTCCTCCCGCCCGAGGAACTCATCGACCAGCACGACCGACTCGTCCACGCGCTCAACGGCGACCACGGCGAGGCGGAGCTCCGCGCGCACCTCGCGCACTCGGCGGAGCAGCTCATCGCGCTCCGCCGGTCCGGTCCCTGAGCCATCCCGTCCGATCCCTGAGCCACCCCTTCCGGTCCCTGAGCCACCCCCTTCCGGCCCCTGAGCCACCCTCTTCCGGTCCCTGAGCCTGTCGAAGGGCACCTCGACAAGCTCGGTGACCGGATGGCGCTCGGCGACCGGGCGCGGCTCGGCGACCGGGTGCGGCTCGGCGACCGGGTGCGGCTCGGCGACCGGGTGCGGCTCGACGACAGGACGGGCGATCAGCCTCGCGTCGAGGTGACCGCCTCCGGGCGCGAGCCGGTGGCGTCGGCCGCCGGCCGGACGGCGGGGTGCTCCTCGGACGGGCCCGACCACGGCAGCGTCACGGTGAACGTGGTGCCGGCGGACGACGAGGCGACCTCGATCGACCCTTCGTGGCCCTCGGCGATCGACAGCGCGATCGCCAGCCCGAGGCCCGTGCTGCCGGCGGCACGCGAGCGCGACGAGTCGGCCCGGGCGAATCGGTCGAAGAGTTCGGGGAGGAAGGCCTCGTCGATGCCGGGTCCGTCGTCGGCGATCGTCAGCGAGGCGCGCTGCGGCTCGTCGAGGCTCTTCGGTGCGCTGATGCGGGTGACCACGGAGGTGCCGGCCGGGGTGTGCACGGCGGCGTTCGACAGCAGGTTCACGACGAGCTGGTGGAGACGCTCGCGGTCGCCGCGCACGATGATCGCGCGCTCCGGCACGTCGACCGACCAGTGGTGCGCCGGTGCCGAGACGGCCGCGTCGCTCACGGCGGCGGCGACGAGGTCGCTCAGGTCGACGTCGTCGAGGTGCAGGTCCTGGCCCTCGTCGAGACGCGCCAACAGGAGCAACTCACTGACGAGCGAACTCATCCGGGTAGCCTCCGACTCGATGCGGGCGAGCGCGTGCTCCGTCATGGGCGGGAGGTTCTCGCTGTCCTGGCGGGTGAGCTCGGCGTAGCCCTGGATCGCGGCGAGCGGCGTCCGGAGTTCGTGGCTCGCGTCGGTGACGAACCGGCGCATGCGCTTGTCGGTGGCGGCTCGGACGGCGAGTGCACGGTCGACGTGGTCGATGAGGCCGTTGAGTGCCTCGCCCACCTTGCCGATCTCCGTCCGAGGATCGGTGTCGGCCTGATCGACCCGCACGTCGATCCCGGTGTCGCCGCGCTCGAGCTGCAGCGTGGACACCTCCTCGGCGGCGGCGGCGACGCGGGACAAGGGTCGGAGCCCGAGGCGGACCACGATGATCGCCCCGACGATGGTGACCGCCAGCGCGAGCACGGCGAGGATCGCGATGACGATCGCCTCCTGCTGCACGGCCGCTCGCGGGGTGGCGAGCGAGACGCCGGCCACGAGGGTCTCGCCGTCGCCGTGGTCGAGGAACTCGAGTCGGTACCCGCCGAGCGACCCCAACTCGATGTTCTGTCGCTCGGAGCTGTCGGCCGCGACGGCCTCCTCGATGAGCGCCTTCGTCCGCACGTCGAGCGCCGTCGCGTTGGACTGGGTGAAGCGCGCGGAGTCGACGACCCCTCCGTTCGCAACGAGCGCGATGAGCGTGCCGGGCCCGTGGCCGACGTAGTCCACGAACGGCTTGACGTAGCCGGGCTCGCCGCGCGTGGCATCGGGGTCGACCACGGCTCCCCCACCGGCCTGCTGATCGTGGAACTTCACCACGGAGTGCTCGAAGGCCTCCATCGACCCGGTGAGCTGGGTGTCGACGACGGCGGTGACCGACCCTTCGACCGTAACGATCGTCAGGATGCCCGACACCGCGAGGACCGCCGCGATGACCGCCGCGATGCCCGTCACCAGCCGTCGCTGGAGCGTCCATGGGTGCCGCCGGTCCGCCCGAGGCGTCGGCACGCCCGCAGTCGGAACCGATGCGGTGCTCATTCGACCGGCCGCAGCACGTATCCGACACCGCGGACGGTGTGGATCATCGGCGCCCGGTCGGCGTCGATCTTCTTGCGGAGGTAGGAGACGTAGAGGTCGACGATGCTGGCCTTGCCGGCGAAGTCGTAGTTCCACACGCGGTCGAGGATCTGGGCGCGACTCAGCACGCGCTTCGGGTTGCGCATGAAGTAGCGCAGCAGCTCGAACTCCGTCGTCGTGAGCGCCACCGGCTCGCCGTCGCGGCTGACCTCGTAGCTGCGCTCGTCGAGGAAGAGCCCGCCGATCGTGATGCGGGAGTCGTCGTCGGACACGACGTGCGCGGTGCGGCGGAGGAGACCACGGAGGCGGGCCACGAGCTCCTCGAGCGAGAACGGCTTGGTCATGTAATCGTCGCCGCCGGCGGTGAGTCCCATGATGCGGTCGTCCACCGAATCGCGTGCGGTGAGGAACAGCGTCGGGGTGCCCGATTCCGGCTCCCCCTGCGAGAAGCTGCGGAGCTGGCGCAGGACGCTCAGCCCGTCCATGTCGGGCAGCATGATGTCGAGGACCACGACGTCCGGACGTTCCGTGCGGTAGCGCTGGACGGCCTCGCGACCGTTGGTGGCGACGTCCACGACCCACCCCTCGTAGCCGAGGGCCAGGCTCACGAGGTCGGTCAGGACCGCTTCGTCGTCGACGAGGAGGACGCGGATGGGTGAACCGTCGGCCCGGTACATCCGCGGTAGCTTGGCGAGGACCGCCCGGCGGCGCCCCGAGTCGACGATCTGCGTTGGCAGGTCGGAGGGCATGGGTCGATTATCCGTCGTCGAGCTGCGAGGCGCGGGAGCGACGGGCGATTCATAGAGGCCTCATATCTTTTCAGGCCGAGCCCATGGGCGCGGTGCCTACCGTGGAGGGCATGACCCGAGCAGAACCCCTGGGCACGTCGTTCGCCCCCCGCCGTCGTCGGACGGCCGGAGCGACGGCCGAGCCCGCGGACCGGATCCGGAGCGGTCTCGCCGCCGCGGTCCGTGCTCTGCGTCCCCTGTTCCCGGCAGGTGTCTCACGTCCCCGGTTCCTCCGCGGGCCGCGGATCGAGGTTCCGGTCGACGCGCACCCGATCAGCACCGACCGTCTCGTCCTGCGTCGCCACCGGTTGGAGGACGCCGAGGCCTGGTACCGCATCCAGTCCACGCCCGAGGTCGTCGAGCACCTGCCGTGGCCCGTGCGCGACCGGAAGGCGTCCCGCGAGCACCTGCGTCACCGCGTCCGGCACAGCCGCCTCTGGCAGTCGGGCGACTTCCTCGCCCTGGCCGTCGAGCACGACGGACGGCTCGTCGGAGACGTCTCCCTGCACCTCCGCGACGTCCAGCCCGCCGAGCGCTCGGTCGAGATCGGATGGGTCCTCGACCCCGCCGTCGGCGGACGTGGTCTCGCGAGCGAGGCTTCGGCGGCGATGATCGACCTGGCCTTCCGCGAGGTCGGGGCGAAGACGGTGACGGCCGTCATCGAGCCGGAGAACACCAGGTCCATCGCCCTCGCCGAACGGCTCGGCTTCCTCCGGGCGACCGCGCCGCGCCGATCCTCGAGCATCACCTTCGCGATCACGCCCTCGCTCCTCGCCGCACGTCGTGCCGAACGCGTCGAAGCCACGCCCACGGAGTCCTCCGCCGCGCGTCCCTGATCGCCGGCGTCCCGATCGCCGAACCTGCCGGGGCTGAGTCTCCCCCACTCCAGCCTCGGCAGGTTCAGCCGTCGGGACGCCGGCCACGTGCGTCCCTCGACTCACACGTTCACAACTCAGGTGCTCCCCGGCGCGTCGCCTCCGGCTGCCGCCCGACGGCGCCGACTCGCCCGTGGCGTCCTGAGTTGTGCGCAGCCCAGGGTTCCGGTCAGTTCCAATATCCTATAGGATTATTGCGATGTGCCGGCTCGCGCCGGATCGACGGACTCGATGACGAGGAGATGCAGATGACCAGGCTCTGGAACCGACCGGCCGACTTCGCGGATGAGATGGTTGACGGCTTCGTCCGAGCCAACGGACGCTGGGTACGCAAGGTCTCCGGCGGGGTGTCGCGCTCCACGAAGTCCGCGGAACCGGAGGTCGCCCTCGTGATCGGTGGCGGATCCGGGCACTACCCCGCTTTCGCCGGCCTCGTCGGACCGGGACTCGCCCACGGTGCGGCCATGGGCAACCTCTTCGCCTCACCGTCGGCACACCAGGTGGAGAGCGTCGTCCGCGCGAGCGAACAAGGACAGGGTGTCCTCCTCAGCTACGGCAACTACGCCGGCGACGTGTTGCACTTCACCGCCGCCCAGGACGCCGTGCGCGCCGACGGCATCGACTGTCGCACCGTCACCGTGACCGACGACATCTTCAGCGCCCCGCCCACCGAACTCGAGAAGCGGCGCGGGATCGCGGGCGACCTCACCGTCTTCAAGGTCGCGGGCGGTGCGGCCTCGGGTGGGTACTCCATCGACGACGTCGAGCGCGTGGCGATCCTGGCCAACGCCCGGACCCGTTCGATGGGCGTCGCGTTCTCCGGGTGCACGCTGCCCGGTGCCGACGAACCGTTGTTCTCCGTGCCGGAGGGGCGGATGGCCGTCGGCCTCGGCATCCACGGCGAGCCCGGTATCGACGAGACCGACATCCCCTCCGCAGACGGACTGGCGGAGTTGTTCGTGCACCACCTCCTGAACGAGGTCGAGATCCCGGAGGGCGTCACGCCGAAGGGCGCGCGCGTCGTCCCGATTCTCAACGGCCTCGGCTCCGTGAAGTCGGAGGAACTGTTCGTCGTCTACGACCGCATCGCCTCCCTGCTGGAGGACGCCGGGATCACCCTCGTCGACCCGCAGGTCGGTGAGTTCTGCACGAGCTTCGACATGGCCGGCGTCTCGCTCACCCTGCTCTGGGTGGACGAGGAGCTGGAGCGACTGTGGAGCGCTGCCGCGGACACCCCGGCGTTCCGCACGGGCGCCGTCGACTCCAGCGCACTCGAGACCGTCGCCGCCGACGACACCGAGGACGTCGCCTTCGTCGTGCCGGACGCCTCGCCCGAGTCGCAGGAGTCGGCGGCCGTCGTGGCCGACGCGATTTCCGCGATCCACGAACTCCTCGCGGAGCACGCGGACGAGCTGGGACGCCTCGACGCCATCGTCGGCGACGGCGACCACGGCATCGGCATGGACCGCGGGGCGACCGCCGCCGCCGCCGAGGCCGAGCGCCTGCGCGAGGCCGGTGCCGGCGTCGCGACCCTGCTCGACCGCTCGGGCGACGCCTGGTCCGACCGCGCCGGTGGCACCTCTGGTGCCCTGTGGGGCGTCATGCTCCGCACCCTCGGCGAGCGCCTCGGCGACGCCGGGCGCCCGACCGCCACCGCTGTGAGCGAGGGCGTGACCGCCGCCAAGGACGCCGTCATGCAGTACGGCAAGGCCTCCGTCGGCGACAAGACGCTCGTCGACGCCCTGGTCCCGTTCGCCGACACGCTGGCGGAACGCGTCGCCGCCGGCGACGACCTCTCCACCGCGTGGACCACGGCGGCGGCAGCGGCCACCACCGCGGCCCACGACACGGCCGGTCTCATGCCCGGCATGGGTCGCGCCCGCTCGCACGGCTCGAAGGCCGTCGGCGTCGAGGACCCCGGAGCCGTCTCCCTCGCCCTCATCGTCGAGCGTGTCGGCACCCTGCTCGCCGAGCACTGACGCCCGATCCCCCGAAGCGACACCCCGGTCCCTGAGCTTGTCGAAGGGCCACCCGCTCCAGCAACGAAAGGCACACCATGACCCGCACCTGGCGAATCGTCATCGGCTCCGATGACGCCGGTTACGACTACAAGGAGATCCTCAAGCGTGACCTCGAGGCGAGCGACCTGGTCGCCTCCGTGGTCGACGTCGGGGTCGACGCCGACGGCCACACCAACTACCCGACGGTCGCGGTGACTGCGGCCGAGATCGTCGCCCGCGGCGAGGCCGACCGCGCGCTGCTCATCTGCGGCACGGGCCTCGGCGTCGCGATCGCGGCGAACAAGGTCCAGGGCATCCGAGCCGTCACCGCGCACGACGGCTTCTCCGTCGAACGCGGAGTGCTCTCGAACGACGCCCAGGTGCTGTGCATGGGCCAGCGGGTCGTCGGCATCGAACTCGCCCGCCGCAACGTGCGTGAGTGGCTCACCTACGAGTTCGACGCCTCGAGCGCGTCGAACGACAAGGTGCAGGAGATCAGCGCATACGAAGCGTCCTGATGTCAGGACGTCCCAGACTCGTCGGCGTGAGCCTGAAGATGTACTTCGGGCACGCGCAGACGCTCGACTGGTGCTCGGTCGTCGCGGGGGTGTCGGCCGAGCACCACGCACTCCGATCCGGCGCTGCGGAGCTGTTCGTCATCCCCGGATACCTCTCGGTGACCGGCGCGGTCGAGCGACTCCGCGGCGTCGCAGCCGTGGGGGCTCAAGACCTCGCGACCGAGGACACCGGGGCGTTCACCGGCGAGGTGAGCGGCGCAGAGCTCCGCGAGGTCGGCTGCGAGGTCGTCGAGGTCGGGCACGCGGAGCGGCGCCGACTGTTCGGTGAGACGCCCGACGTCGTCCGCGCGAAGACGACCGCCGCGCTCCGTAACGGTCTCGCGCCGGTGCTGTGCATCGGCGAGGCCGAGCACGGAGACGCCGAGGTGGCGGCCGCGGAGTGCGTCGCGCAGCTTGACGACGCCCTGGCAGGGGCGGTCGCCGCCGGGATCGCGGGCCGCGTCATCGTCGCCTACGAACCACACTGGGCCATCGGCGCCACCGAGGCCGCGAGTCCAGCCCACATCCGCACGGTGTGCCTCCGACTGCGCGGCCACCTCGACGCGCTCGCCACGGGGGGTGTGGTCGACACCTCCTCGGCCGTCATCTACGGCGGGAGCGCCGGACCCGGCCTGCTCACGACGATCGGCGACGCGGTCGACGGGGTCTTCCTCGGCCGCTTCGCCCACGATCCAGCGGCCCTCTCACTGGTGCTCGACGAGGTGGCCGGCCTCGACCGCGCGGGATCCGACCTGCCGCGATGACGCCTGGAGGCCCCGTAAACTGGTCCTCGACGATCATCGCGGCCGCTCGACCGGAGGTTCCCCTCCGTGACGACGCCTCGAGCACACCCTTCGGAGGCTGCCGTGGTTGATGCCGTCTTCCCGCTCGGCGCCTCCTCCTCGCTCGAGCGCCGCGGTCTGCGCGACCGCGTCTACGAGCTGGTCCTCGACATGCTCCTGAGCTCCGGCATCGAACCGGGCGCCCGGCTGTCGATCGACGCCATCGCCCGCGACCTCGACGTCTCGCCGACGCCGGTCCGCGAGGCACTCGTCCAGCTCGAACGCACCGGGCTCGTCACCCGGGTCACCCACAAGGGCTACCGGGTGGCACCGCCGCTCGCCGACGACCAGCTCGAGTCGCTGTTCGACGCCCGCATCGTGCTCGAGAGCGGTGCCACGGCGCTGGCCGCCGCCCACGCCGACGAGCTCGTCCCTGCCCTCGAGGTCGCACTTGAGCAGCACGTCGAGATGACCGCCAGGGTGCGCGCCGCGGCGTCGGCCGGCGAGATCCCCGTCGCACTCCTCCGCGAGTACTTCGCGGTGGACTGGAACTTCCACCACCTCATCTTCGAGGGCACCCGCAACCCCTTCCTCCTCGACATGTCCGAGGGCATCTCCACCCGCGTGCACCGCATGCGCCAGACGGTCGAGACGGGCGTCACCGACGCCGACCAGGCGGTCGTCGAGCACCGCGCCATCCTCGACGCGTTCTCCGACGGCCCCGAGGCCGCCGCGGCGGCCATGCGCTCGCACATCGAGCTCGTGCGCACCCGCGCCCGCAGCGACGCCGAGCACTGAGCCGCCCTTCGACAGACTCAGGGACCGAGTCCGCCGGTCCCCGAGCCCCCTCCTCCGGTCCCCGAGCCGCCCTCCTCCGGTCCCTGAGCCGCCCTCCTCCGGTCCCTGAGCCTGTCGAAGGGCAGAACGGGGCCGACCGCCTGAGCGATCGACCCCGTCGGGTGTTGCGTCGTGACTAGTGCGCCGTGCGGTTCGCCGTCGTCTCGAGCAGCTCGTCCGCCTTCGCCCCACGGAAGAACCGGGTGCAGTAGAGCATCGCGGCCGCGAGGAAGGCGAACACCCCGAGCGAGACCACACCCCACACACCGCTGTCGGTCGGCACGCTCTCGTTGATCCCGGTGCGCATGATCGGGGCGACGAAGCCGCCGAGGTTACCGAGCGAGTTGATGAGGCCGATGCCGGCCGCGGCGGCCGTTCCGGTGAGGAACGCCGTCGGGTAGGCCCACGTGATCGGCCCGACCGAGAGGAAGCTCGCCACGGCGATCGTGATGAACAGGATGCCGAGGATCGGCTGGTTGTTCGCGCCCGCCCAGGCCGAGGCCAGGATGAAGACGCCGGTCGAGATGTAGAACCACGTGCCCCAGGTGCGCCGACGGACGACGGTGTTCGCGTTCCGTCCCACGTAGTAGCAGGCGAAGAGGCCGACGAGCCACGGGATGGCCGCCACGAGGCCGACCTGCCAGCCGACGTCCTGACCGATGAGGTTCGAGACCTGCTGCGGCAGGTAGAACGTCGTTCCGTACACCGCGATCTGCAGGCAGAAGTAGATGATGGTGAAGTACCACACCTTCCAACTCGTCATCGCCTTCGCGATACCGGTCGGGCCGTCCGACTGCCGCACGGTGTCCTCGCGTTCCATCGCGGCCGTCAGCGAGTCCTTCTCCTGTTGGTTCAGCCATTTCGCCTGTTGTGGCGAGTTGGTGAGGAAGTAGAGCGCTGCGAACCCGGCCAGGATCGCCAACATGCCCTCGGCGAAGAACATCACCTGCCAGCCGTGCCACGGGGTCAGGGCGTCGCCGAAGCTGATGAGGCCACCACTCAGCGGGGCGCCGAGCATCTGCGAGAACGGCTGCGCCAGGTAGAAGATCGAGAACATCTGGACACGGACCTTGTTCGGGAACCACTCCGACAGGAACATGATGACGCCGGGGAAGAGCCCGGCCTCGGTCACGCCGAGCAGGAAGCGCAGGACGATGAACATCGTGTCGTTCGTGGTGAACGCGAAAGCCGCAGCGACGATGCCCCAGGTCACCGCGATGCGGGCGAGCCAGAACCGGGCGCCGAACTTCTTCAGCAGCAGGTTGCTCGGGATCTCGAAGATCGCGTAGCCGATGAAGAAGATGCCGGCGCCGAGGGCGAAGGCACCGTTCGAGATGCCGCGGTCGACGCTGAGCGCCTCCTCGGCGAAGCCGACGTTCGTGCGGTCCAGGAACGCGACGAAGTACAGGATGACGAGCATCGGCATGAGGTGCTTCGACGCCTTGCGGATCGCCGACTTCAGCGCCGGATCGTTGGTCGATCCGATCGCCGGCGGATTGGGTGTGGACAAGACACTCTCCTTTGAGATGACTGGTGCGGGTGGGTGCTGCTGGTGCTACTGCTGCTGCTGCTGACGGTGGTCAGGAGACCATCGAGGGGATGATCATCCAGAGGCCGATGCCGACGAAGACGACGCCGAGACCGAGGAAGATCAACCGGGATTTGGTCCACTGACCGGTGAGGTGCTGCATGGTGCTGCTCCGTTCGCTCGTGGTGCGTGTGGTGGATCAGTGCATGTAGAGGCCGCCGTCGACGTTCAGCGTCTGACCGGTGACGAAGCCGGCGTCCTCACTGATGAGGTAGGCGATGGCGGCGGCGATGTCGCGTGGGGTGCCGATGCGGGGCAGGACGCCGTCGGCGGCCATGGCCGTCTTGCGCTCCTCGGTGAGGGTGCCGCCCATGATGTCGGTGTCGATGGGTCCGGGCGAGATGGCGTTGACCGTGATGCCGTCGTGGCCGAGCTCGCGGGCGACGCTGCGGGTGAAGCCGATCACGCCGGCCTTCGCCGCCGAGTAGGCCGTCTTGCTGAAGGTGCCGCCGCCGCGCTGGGCGGAGACGGAGGACAGGCTGACGACCCGACCGACGCCGTTCGACACCATCGACTCCACCGCACGGCGGGTCGTGTAGTGGACGCCGTTGAGGTTGATGTCGATGACGCGCTTCCACTCGTCGGCGCTCACCTCGAGGTAGGGCACCGGTGAGGCTACGCCCGCGAGGTTCACGAGGGCGACGAGCTGTGGGAGGGCGGCCTCGAGTGCGTCGAACGCGGCACGCACCTGCGCCTCGTCGGCGACGTTCGCGCCGGCGCCGGCCGCCTGCACCCCGTGCTGCTCCGCGATCTCGGCGGCGACCGCCTGCGCCGCCGCCTCGTCGAGGTCGATGATCCCGACGTTCCAGCCGAGTTCGGCGAGGTGGTGGGCGGAGGCGCGACCGATGCCGCGCGGGGAGGCTGCACCGGTGAGGACGACGGTCTTGGATTCGGGGAAGCTGGTGGCGGTCATGGCCGGCCTTTCTGCGTGGGAGTGGTGAAGTCGGTGTCCGATCGAGCCGGACGCTGCGCTCGGTCGGCGCCGCGCTCAGTTGATGGGCGCGGGGCCGAGCTCGTCCATGAGCTGCTTGATCGCGACGTAGGCCTTGTTGCGGTAGGCGATCAGCTCGGGCGTGCGGTCGGCCGGGACGTCGAGGTAGCCGGCACCCGACTTGGTGCCGAACTTGCCGGCGTCGACGAGCTCCTTGAGGGAGTCCGGCGTGGCGAACCGCTCGGGCCACCGGGTCTGGAGCGAGGCGTAGCAGAACGAGTACACGTCGAGTCCGGCCATGTCGGCGATCGCGAAGGGACCGAAGACGGGGAGCCGGAAGCCGAAGGTGGTGCGGACGATCGTGTCGATGTCCTCGGGCGTCGCGACGCCCTCCTCGACGAGCTGCGTCGCCTCGTGGAACAGCGCGTACTGCAGGCGGTTGAGCACGAAGCCCGTCGCGTCCTTGACGCGGGCGGTCTCCTTGCCGGTCGCTGCGACGATCTCCTCGACGGTGGCGATCGCCGCATCGGCGGTGGTCTCGTGCGGGATGAGTTCGACGCCGGGGATGAACGGGGCCGGGTTCGAGAAGTGGACGCCGAGGAACCGCTCCGGGTTGGTGACGGCCTCGGCGAGCGAACCGATGAGGATGGTCGAGGTGTTCGAGCCGATGATGGCGTCGGGCGAGGCGGCGGCACTGATGCGACGGAGGGTCTCGTGCTTGATCTCGATCTTCTCGGGGACGGCCTCCTCGATGAAGTCGGCTCCGGTGACAGCCTCCTCGATGGACGCTGCGGGCGCGACGTTGGCGCGGATCCGCTCCACGGCGTCGGCGGGGAAGAGTCCGTCGGCGACGAACTGCTCGGCCTCGGCGATGAGGCGGTCGTAGTTCTTGCGCGCGATCTCCTCGGAGATGTCGGCGATGCGGACGGTGGCGCCGGACAGCGCGAGCACCTGGGCGATGCCGCCGCCCATGTACCCCGATCCGACGACGGCGATGGTGTGTGTGGTCATGATGAAGCTCTCCTGTGGTCGTCTGGATCAGGCCTGCGGCAGCAGGGTCCTGATGTACTTCTGGTTGGTGGAGCACATGCCGAGGCTGTCGCCGCCGTAGTGCTCGGCCAGGATGATGCCGTTGAAGCCGAGCTCGACGGCGTCGCGGAAGACCTGGCGGTAGTTGATGAGCCCGGCCTCCATGGTGGAGGGCACGGACGTCGCCCAGGTGCCGTCGGCCGCCTCGTCGCGGGTGTAGTTCTTCACGTGCATGTAGTTGGCGTACGGCAGGGTCTTGGCGAACAGCTCGCGCCAGTCCTCCACCGGGCGGTGCAGGCGGATGAGGTTCGCGACGTCGGGGTTCAGACCGACGTTGTCGAGCCCGACCTCCTCCACGAACCGGACCGCGCTGTCGGCGGTGCCGAGGTAGGTGTCCTCGTAGAGTTCGAGGGCGAGTGGCAGCCCGACGTCGGCCGCGTGCTTGCCGAGCTCGCGGATGCGGCTGACGGCGGCGTTCCAGACCTCGGGGTCGTCGGGGTCCTTCGGGCCCTGCGCGGTCCAGAACCACAGCGCCTTGCGCTGCGCGTCGTTGAAGGGCTGGTGCAGGCCCGTGGAGAAGACCTGCATCCCCCACTCGGCGGCGGCGTCGATCGTGCGGTGCGCGTACTCGAGGTTGCGCTCCTCGTGGCCCGGCATGATCACGCTCTGTCGCTGCAGGTGGACGGACGGGACGCCGACGCCGTGCGACTTCGCGATCGCGAGGAACTCGTCGCGACGGGACGGTTCGAGGTCGGCGGGCCGGACGTGGCTGTCGGGCAGTTCGGCCAGGGTGAACCCGACGCCGGCGACCTGCGCGAAGAGGTCGTCCCAGGCTTCGGGTTCCGCGTCATGCAGGGACACGCCGTTGCGGTTGACGGGAGGGATGCCGTGCAGGCAGGTGGCGATGGGCCAGGTGTCGGCGGTCCATCGGGGGGTCGACGCGGTCGCGGTCGTATCCGTCATGATGCTCCATTGCGCTCAAGGACTGCTCGGGGCTGGTGCTCCCGATCAAAAAGATCCTATAGGAAATAGTAAAGCGTTTCCACGAATGCGCAAGGGCACTTCGACAGGCTCAGTGACCGGCGAAGGGGCCGAGGCTCGGCGACCAGCGGAGCGGGAGGCGGACTTCCGGTGTCCGAGCGCACCCGGTGACCGAGCACTGCCGGTCACCGAGCCTGTCGAGGTGGGACGTCGGGGCTCAGCCGCCGAGGATGTCCCAGTCCTCGTCGTCCGCGTCGGCGATGCCGCCCGCGATGAACGCTTCGCCGGCCTCGGTGGCGCGATCGCGCACACCGACCAGGAGTTCCTCGAGCGAACCGGCCGAGAGGAACCGCATCTGGTCGATCTCGCTCACCGGGGCGATGCCCGCGAGCTGCCACGACGACTCCAACGGGTCGTCGGCGAGTTCCACGACCGAGGCCCACTGCTGCTCGCTGAACTCGCTGGCCACGGCGAGCGAGCGCCGCACCGCCGCCTCGGTCTCGTCCCGCAGCTGCTCCCAGCGCTCGTCCCACTCCAGGTCGTCGAGCGTGCGGATCTCGGCGCGTGGGTACGGGTCGTCGGGCAACCAGTCGGTCACCTCGAAGCGCTGCCCACCTTCGGCGATCACCGCGACGAAGCCCTCGCCGCCGTCGACCTCGACGATCTCGGCCACGGTCCCGGTGCGGAACCGGTGTTCACCGCCGCCCGTCTCGCGCCCGCGCTCGATGAGCACCACCCCGAACGCCGGATCCTCCGCCTCGAGCAGGTGGGCGAGCATGGTGAGGTAGCGCTCCTCGAAGAGCCGCAGGGCGAGCGGCATGTGCGGGAACAGCACGGAGCCGAGCGGGAACATCGGCAGTTCGAGGACCGGGAGGCCGGATGCCCACGGCTCGGCACTGGAGGAGTCGGTCATGTCAGTCCCCCTCCGCCTCGCAGGCCCGACCGGGTGTCGCCCGACCGGGTGTCGCCCGGCCGATCATCCACCCGGATCGTGCTGCGATCATAGCCGCCGGACACCGGAAGCCACTCAGGCGGCGAGGACGGCACGCAGCGCCTGATCGAACCGGATCGCACGATCGACCTCGACCGCCGTCTCGTAGTCGGTCCCGCGCAGGGCGACGTGCAGCGGCCAGTCCACGTCGATGAACCCGACGCGGCTGTCGCCGACGAAGACGCCGAAGCGGTCGGCCGTGAGCTGCTCCACCCAGGCGCGGCGGAGTTCGGACGTCTCGCTGCCGGTGGAGCTCATGGAACGACCTCTCTCGGCAGCTGAAGCGACCGGGTCAGGACAACCCCTCGAAGTATCTCGACTGTCTAGCTATCTCCGCCGTGCTTCATCATGACAGCACCGACGGCCGATGGACAACTCCGTATCCATCAGACGAAACGAGCTCGCCTCGACGGCATCGTTGCGAGATCGTGGCGCGATGGTCCGCAGATCTTCAGGAACCGTCCGTAGGATGCTGATCGTGGGGTGGAAGTGGCCGTGGGGACGCAAGCGCATCGTCGATGCGCCGGTCGATGCCGGGTCCGACCCCTATCTCCAGTACCTGGAGTGGGTCCGCCTCGGGAAGCCGTCACTGGCGTCACCCGACGATCCACCGCTGCAGTTCGACCCGCGGTTCGCGCCACGACTGGCGTCCGACGCCGTCAACTCCTCTCGCGCGGACGGCGTCTGAGCCTGTCGGTCTGAGCCCGCCGGGCCGCGCACAGCACAGCGCCCGACACCGAGGTGACGGGCGCTGCGAAGGTACTTACGCGGTGGCCTGCTCCGCGACCTCGGCGCGGCGCGGGAGCTTCCAGCCCGGGCGCACGAAGTGGCAGGTGTAGCCCCACGGGATGCGCTCCAGGTAGTCCTGGTGCTCCGGCTCGGCCTCCCAGAACTCGGACACCGGCTCGACCTCGGTGACGACCTTGCCGGGCCAGAGCCCTGAGGCGTCGACGTCGGCGATCGTGTCGCGTGCGACGCGTTCCTGCTCGGGCGAGGTGTAGAAGATCGCCGAGCGGTAGCTCAGGCCGACGTCGTTGCCCTGGCGGTTCTTCGTCGACGGGTCGTGGATCTGGAAGAAGAACTCCAGGAGCTCGCGGAAGGACAGCTTGCTCGGGTCGAAGACGACCTCGAGGGCCTCCGCGTGGGTGCCGTGGTTGCGGTAGGTGGCGTTGGCGACGTCGCCACCGCTGTAGCCCACGCGCGTCGACTTCACGCCCGGCATCTTCCGGACGAGGTCTTCCATGCCCCAGAAGCATCCGCCGGCCAGCACCGCGCGCTCGGTCGTCGTGCTCTGCTCGTCTGCTGCACTCATCGTGACTCCTCCTTCGTGCCGAGCACCGTGCGGGGTCCCCGCGTGCTCCGGTCTTCGGCTCCATGGTATGCAACAGCGTCCGCTTCCGGACTGTTCCGGCCGGGGCTTGCACTCAGCGGTCGCACAGGTGTGAGGCTGCGACGGCGGCGCTCAGACGGTCCGCTTGCGGCGGAGCTGCTTGATCGATTCGTGGATCTCGGGGGCCAGCGACACGGCGCCCGACTGCTCCGACTGTTCGAGGGCGACGGCCTGCGCCTCGTCCGCCGCGGCGAACCAGGAGGCGATGGTCACGCCGTGGCCGGGCTGTCGGACGATCTCGATCGGGTCACCCGCCTGCACCGTCCCACTCTTGACCACCTTGAGGTAAGCACCGGGCCGTGCGGCGTCGGCGAAGCGCTTCACCCACCGGGGCTCGCCCAAGCGCCGCTGGAAGGTGCCGCACGGGGTGCGCGGACAGGTCACCTCGACGACGAGGGTGTCGCCGATCCGCCAGCGTTCGCCGATCTCGGCACCGTTCACGTCGAGCCCCTGCGTGCGGAGGTTCTCGCCGAACAGCCCCGGCGTGATCTCCCGACCGAGCTCGCCCTCCCAGAACCGCGCGTCCTCCTCGGCGTAGGCGTAGAGCGCCTTCGTCAGGCCGCCGTGGTGTTTGCGATCGGCCTGCACGTCGCCGTACAGCCCCATGGGCCGCACGTGCAGCGGCTCGTCGACCGGGCGCTTGTCGATCGCGGTGACACCGATCGACCCGTCGTCCATCTGGAGGGCTTCGACGCGACAGAGGGCGAGGAGTTCAGACATGGGACCAGTCTGCCGTGTCGTCCGCGCCCGTCCGGACTACGGGGCCGGTGCGGCCCGGGTGGAATGGCTCAGGCGGAGCGGCTCAGGCGGACTCGCGGATGACGAGTGAGACACCGACCGAGCGTCGGACGGACGGTCCCGAGAGCGGGAGCGTGCCGGACATCATGCCGTCGAGCAGTTCGAGACTGTGCCGTGCGATGTCGCCCTTGTCGACGGCCACGCTCGTGAGCTCAGGGGTGACGAAGCGACCGAGGTCGAGTCCGTCGATGCCGATGACGGCGACGTCCTCCGGCACGCCGACCCCGGCACGGGCGAGTCCCTTGAGCACGCCGACCGCCATGACGTCATTGAAGACGAGCACGGCGTCGACGTCGGGCATCGCGGCGCGGCACCGCAGGGCGGCCGAGACCCCGCCCTGGTGGGTGTCCTCCGCCCAGGTCTCCGATGCCTCCGACCACGGCAAGCCGTGCTCCTCGAGGAACGCTCGGTACGCGAGACGCCGTCCGGACGGTTCCGCCGAGGCGTCGATCATCGCGATGGACCGGCGCCCGGTCGCGACGAAATGGGCGAGCGCCTGACGGATCCCGTCCTCGAAGTCGATGTCGACGCCCGCCACCTGCAGCGTCGGCTCGGCACCGGACGGGTTCGATCCTGCCTCGGACTCATCTGACCGATGGTCGCCGAGGGAGACGAACGGGATGGTGGCGAAGGCGCCCTGGAGTGCTCCGTGGTCGGCGCCGTTGCGTCCGACGACCGCGTCGACCTGCCGCGCGAGTTCGGCGAGCTGCGCACGTTCCGCGTCGGGGAGGTCCGGTCCGCGATCCGCGGCGGCGGGTCGGTCGCCCGATGCGTTCGCCGCTCCCCCGACCTCGGCGACCAACACGGTCCATCCACGCTCTGCCGCCTGCTGCACGAGGGCGGCCGCGAGCTCCGGGTAGTAGGGGTTCCGCAGGTCGTCGACGACCAGTCCGAGCGTCGTCGTCCGGCCGCTCACCAGGTGCTGCGCGGCGCGGTTCGGACGGTAGTTGAGCGAAGCCGCGACCTCGACGACCCGTTGCCTGGTGGCGTCGCTGACGTCGCGCATCCCGTTGAGTGCGCGGGTCACGGTCTGGCGCGAGACACCGGCGACCCGGGCGACGTCGATGATCGTCGCTCGCGCCGGAGCGTGATCGTCGCGGGGCCTGGTCATGGTCACATCGTACTGATACGCTCACACCGTGAACGTTCACGGTGACGTTCACCACAGACCATCGCACCGCCGATCAACGTTGAGGAGCACCACCACATGGAACACGTCGCTTGGGGAATCATCGGCCCAGGAACGATCGCCGAACGGTTCGCGACCGAGCTGCACGCCAGTCGCACCGGTCGACTCACCGCCGTCGCCAGTCGCGACGCGTCGCGTGCCGAAGAGTTCGGCGAGCGCTTCGGCGACGGCACGGCTCCCGTCCGCGGGTACGGCTCGGTCGCCGAGTTGCTGGCCGACCCCGAGGTCGACGCGGTGTACATCGCGACCCCGCACACGGAGCACGTCCGGCTGGTGATCGAAGCGGCCGAGGCCGGCAAGCACATCGTCAGCGAGAAGCCGCTCTCGGTGAACCGGGCGGGCGCGATGCTCGCGATCGAGGCCGCCCGCCGTGCCGGCGTGTACCTCGCCGAGGCGTTCATGTACCGCTTCCACCCGCAGACCGCGAAGCTCGTCGAGCTCGTGTCGTCGGGTGCCATCGGCGACGTCCAGCACATCGAAGCGTCGTTCGCATTCGCCGCAGATCTGCCCGCCGACCACCGACTCATGAACCCGGAGCTGGCGGGCGGCGGCATCCTCGACGTCGGCGGCTACCCCGTCTCCATCTCGCGGCTCATCGCCGGTGCCGCCGTGGGTGCACCGTTCGCCGACCCGACGGAGGTCACCGGGAACGGCACCATCGGTTCCACCGGCGTCGACGAGTGGGCCAGCGCGTCGCTCGTCTTCCCCTCGGGCATCACGGCGCACGTCACGAGCGGCGTGCGCGTGCAGGACGACAACCGCGTCGTCGTAACGGGCTCGACGGGCCAGCTCATCGTGTCCGACCCGTGGCTGCCGTCGGTCGAGGACGGTTCGACGATCGAGGTCCGCACCATCTCGGGCACCGAGTCGATCCACATCCCCGGGGCGCCGCAGTACGCGATCCAGGCAGATGCGGTCGCGACGTTCGCCGACGCGGGCCAGGCGCCGCAGATGCGTTGGGCGGACTCGCTCGGCAACCTCGCGACCCTCGACCGGTGGCGTGAGGCGATCGGCCTCGAGTACCCGTTCGAGTCGATCGACACCGACATTCCGACCGGTTCCGGTCGGCCGCTCGCCGTGCGCGCTGAGCTCCCGATGCCGACCGGTCGCATCGCGGGCATCGACCACGACATCTCGCGCCTCATCATGGGCGTCGACAACCAGCAGACCCTGTCGCACGCGTCGGCGATGTTCGACGACTTCTTCGAGCGCGGCGGCAACGCCTTCGACACGGCCTGGCTGTACGGCGACGGGCTCCAGGAGCAGCTGCTCGGACGCTGGCTCGCCAACCGGGGTCTCCGCGACGACGTCGTGGTGATCGGCAAGGGTGCGCACACACCGTTCTGCGACCCGGAGTCGATCTCCCGGCAGCTGTTCGAGAGCCTCGACCGTCTCGGCACCGACCACCTCGACCTGTACCTGATGCACCGCGACAACGTGGAGGTGCCGGTGGGCGAGTTCGTCGACGTGCTGAACGAGCACGCCGACGCCGGTCGCATCCGTGCGTTCGGTGGCTCCAACTGGTCGATCGAGCGGTTCGAGGAGGCGAACGCCTATGCGGCGGCCAACGGGAAGCGGGGGTTCGCGGCGCTGAGCAACCACTTCGGGCTCGCTCGCGCACTCGACGTGCCGTGGGCCGGTTGCGTGGAGGTGACGGATCCGACGAGCCGCGCGTGGCTCGAGGAGACGAAGACGCCGCTGCTGCCGTGGTCGTCGCAAGCGCGCGGCTTCTTCACCGGGCGTGCCGAGCCCGAGGACCTGTCGGACCCGGACCTCGTGCGCTGCTACTACAGCGACGACAACTTCGAGCGGCTGGCCCGTGCGCGTCAGCTCGGCTCGGAGCTGGGGGTCGCGCCGACGGCGATCGCCCTGGCGTACGTCCTGGCGCAGGACTTCCCGACCTTCGCCCTCATCGGGCCGCGGTCCGTCGAGGAGACCCGTTCGTCGACCGACGCCCTCTCCCTGAAGCTGACCCCGGAGCAGGTCGCCTGGCTCGACCTCCGGGTCTGATCCGTTCCCTCGGGTGACGCCAGCGCGGTGCGCTGGCGTGACCGCGGGTCATGCACGTGAGCGCGGGTCTCCAGAGGCCCGCGCTCACGCGTGCGGGGCGCGCTCGCGCCGAGTCACTCCTCCTCGCGTCAGCGCACCGCGCTGGCCCGGCCACACCACCACAGCGGGAATCGGATGGGCGTCAGGTGAGGCGTTTGCGGGACCGGTCGCGCGCCAGGAGGACTCCGAGGAGCAGGATCAGGATGAGGACGACACCGCGGGCGAGACCTTGCCAGTAGAAGGACAGCCCGATGAGGTTCATCCCGTTCGTCAGCAGCGCGAAGATGAGCACACCGACAAGCGTCCCGAAGAGGTTCGGCCGCCCGGTCCGGCTCAGCGTCGTCCCGATGAACACCGCACCGATGGAGTCGAGCACGTAGAGCTGACCGCTATTGGCGACGAAGCCCTGGCTCCGCGAGGCCAGGATCAGCCCCGCGATGGCAGCGATCCCGGCGGCGAAGATGAACGCCGTCGCCATCGACGTCCCCGCCAGCCGACCGGAGATCCGGGTCGCCGTCGGCTGCTCCCCCGCCGCGGTCAGCACCCGACCCCAGCGACTCCGTTCGAGCGCGGCCCAGACGATGATCAGCACGAGCACGGCGACGACGATCGGCGCGGCGACACCGAGCACGGTGCCGGCACCCAGCCACGCGAACTCGTCCGGCACACTGCTGCGCGACAGATAGATGGGTGACCCACCGTCGGTCGCGACCTGCTGCACGCCACCGCCGATGAACCAGACGCTGAGCGTCGCCAGGAACGGCCGGATGCGCAGCACCACGATGAGGAACGCGTTCACGGCCCCGACGAGCAGGCCGACGACCAGACCGCCGACGATCGCCACCCAGGCCACGTAGTCGTCGGCCAGGAGCGCCGACGCGGTGAGCGCCGCGAGGTCGATGGCGACACCGATCGAGAGGTCGATGCCACCGGCGCGGACGACGACCGTCATCGCGACGGCCGCGAGCAGGAGGAGCGCGTTCTGGTTGAGCACCCCGAGCAGGTTGTCGGCGGTGAGGAACGACGGCGACAGCACCGCGAACACGATGAGCAGCACCGCCAGCACCGCGGGGGCGAGCGCCTGCGGGACCGAGGCACCGAGGCCACGGACCGTCAGCCTCGAGAGCGGGCCGCCGGGACGCTTGTCGTCGCCGCCTCCCGGTCCAGCCGATCCGGCGTTCGGGACGGAGACGCCGGTGGTGGCGGAGGACTGCGTGCGCGTGTCGACACTCATCGCTTGACGCTCCGTTCGCGGATCGCGGCGACCGCGAGGACCAGCAGGATCAGCACACCCTTGGTGATGCCGATCCACTGGCTCGGGACGCCGAGCTGGCTGAAGCCGTTGGTGAGGATCGCGACGAACACGGCGCTGAACAGCGTCCCCGTGATCGTGACGACGAGCCGACGGGAGAACGCGATGGACAGGAACGTCGCGAGGAGGATGTCGATGAGCGACTGCTCGCCGATCCCCGGCAGTGCAGCGGACAACCGACTGGTCATGAGGACGCCCGCGATCCCTGCGAGGACCGCCGCGAGCACGTAGCTGACGACGATGTGGCGGTTGACGTCGATGCCGGCCACCCGAGCGGCCGTCGGGTTCTGCCCGACCGCGGCGTTCTTCACGCCCCAGCTGGTGCGCCCGGTGGCGAAGGCGACGACCGCGAAGACGAGCAGGAGCACGACGACCGCGGCTGGGACACCGACGACGTGTCCGCTCCGCAACCAGACCAGCCCGGCGTCGGAGACCGGCACCTTCACGTTGTTCGTGATGACGATGGTGAGACTCGTGACGATGCTCATCATCGCGAGCGTGACGAGGAGCGGGCGGATCCCGGCGACGACGACGAGACCGTTCACGAGCCCGATGACCGCCGCGGCACCGAGCCCGATGAGCAGCGCGAGCGGCAGACCGAGCTCGGCCTGCAGGAGCACTGCGACGAGGGCACCGGAGAAGCCGAGGACCGCGCCGATGGAGAGGTCGATGCCGCCGCGGACGACGTCCTCACCGCCCGTGACGACGACGATGGACAGGCCGAAGGCCGCGATCGCGTAGACGGCCGACTGGGTGAGGATCGTCGCGAGGTTGGCCGGGTCGAGGAAGCCGGGCGAGGCGACCGCGAAGACGACGACCTCGATGACGACGATCGCGTAGCCGATGAGTCCCAACCGGGAGACCGGGCGACGCTTCGTCGTAGACTCCGCCGCGGCCGAGGGCGCAGCGGGTGGAGCGGAGAGGGCGGTCATGCGGAGGCTCCTCTGCTGGGCAGTGTGCCGCCTCCAGGGCCTGCCGACGGGGCAGACCTCGGGGGATCAGCCTGCGTAGACGACGTGGGCCCTTCGACAAGCTCAGGGACCGGGGCGGTTGATTTGTCAGAATCCGCATCGGTTGACGAGGTGGGCCCGTCGACAAGCGGTTCATGCCCTTCGACAAGCGGTTCATGCCCTTCGACAAGCGGTTCATGCCCTTCGACAAGCTCAGGGACCGGCGGGACCGAGGGGGCCGACGGCGTGGAGGCGACCTCGGCGGCGCCCGTCGACCAGGCGAGGATCGTGTCGGCGGTCGCCTGCGATCGGGGCAGCTCGGTCCGGATCGTCCCGCGGTACAGCACGAGGACGCGGTCGGCGAGCCCGATCAGTTCCTCGAGGTCGACACTCACGAGCAGGACGCCGGCGCCCTGCGCGACGAGCGCGTCGATCTCCGCGTAGATCTGTTGACGCGACCCGATGTCGACGCCGGAGGTCGGCTGGTCGAGCACGAACACGGTCGACCCGGCCGCGAGCCACCGACCGAGCACGACCTTCTGCTGGTTGCCGCCGGAGAGGCTTCCGGCCACCGCGGTGTCGTTCGCGGGCCGGACGTCGAGTCGCGTGACGAGGTCGGCGGCGATCTCCCGCTCGCGTCGGCCGCGCAGGATGCCACCGAGGCCGGTGATGCGATCGAGGGCTGCGAGCGTGAGGTTCTCGCGGACGGACTGCCGGTTCAGGATGCCGTCGCGGTGACGGTTCGCCGGCACGTGCGCCCCACCGGCCCGGACGAAGGCCCGCGGCGAGCGGATGGTCGCCCGGCCGAGTCGCACGGTTCCGCCGTGCGCGCGCAAGCCGGTGACCGCGTCGGCCAGTTCCTCGAGGCCCGAGCCGACGAGACCCGTGACGCCCACGATCTCGCCCGGGCGGACGGCGATCGAGATGCCGTGCAGCCGTTCCGGGACCGTCAGTCCGTCGATCGCGAGGACCGGTTCAGCGCTGGCCTCGGCGGCGATCCGTTCCCGGTCGCCGAACTCCTCGACGCTCCGCCCCACCATGAGCTGGACGATGGCGTCGAGGGTCGCGTCGGGATCGGCGAGGTCGAGCGCACCGACGCGTTCACCGTTCCGGAGGACCACGACGCGGGACGCGATGTCGCGCACCTCCTGCAGGTAGTGGGAGATGTAGATGACGGCGACACCCTGGCTCTGCAGCGTCCGGACGGTGCGGAACAGCCGCTCGACGTCGCCGGCGGCGAGCGGTGCGGTGGGTTCGTCGAGCACGAGGACCCGTGGGCGCGTGATCGTCGCGATCGCGAGCTGCAGGAGTTGCTGCTCGGCGACACTCAGCTCGTCGACGAGGGTCTTGCCCGGCACGTCCAGCCCGACGAGGTCGAGCAGCTCCCGCTCGGCGCGCCGGTCGAGCTGCCGGCCGGTGAGGAACGCGGAGCGCGAGCCGAGGAACAGCTGCTCCGCGACCGTGAGCCGACCGGCCAGGTGGCGGTCCTGGTGGATGACGCGGACACCGAGGCGTTCGGCGTCGCCCGGGTTGCGGATGACGACCGGTTCACCGTCGATCTCGATGGTGCCCTCGCTCGCCGTGTAGAGGCCGGTGAGGATCTTGATGAGCGTCGACTTGCCCGCGCCGTTCTCGCCGACGAGCGCGACGACCTCGCCGGGGTGCACCTCGAGGTCGACGTCGTCCAGCACCCGGACGCCGCCGAAGTCCTTCGCGATGCCACGCATACTCACGGCGGGAGCCGAGGCTTCGGCCGTGGCGGCACCGGGCCGACCGCCCAGCGAGCGCTGGGCGGCCTGACCGTCGATCGAGGTGTCGTGCGTCATTCCAGGCCGAGTCGCTTGCGCTCGTCGGCGACGTTCGCCTTGTCGATGAACACGGCGTCGAGGTAGGTGCTCAGCGGCACCTCGTCCTGCTTGCCCCCGAGGTACAGGGCGACGTTGTTCGCGCTCGTCGTCCCGAACAGGGTCGGCTGCTGCGCGACCGTGAACTGGTACACCGAGTCGGGGTCCTGGATGAGGTCGAGCGCTCCGGGCTCGGCGTCGACGCCGTAGACCTTGATCTCGTCGCGGCCCGCCGCGTCGATGGCCTGGGAGGCACCGATCGCCGGGAGGTCCCAGCACGACCACACGGCCGAGATCTCGCCCTTGGGGTAGCGGGTGAGCGCATCGTTCGTCTTCTGCTTGGCGTCCTCGATGGTGCCCTCGTAGATGTCCTGCAGCTCGGGCTCGATGATCTCGATGTTCGGGTAGTTCTTCAGCACGAGCTTGAACTCGTCGTAGCGGATCTGGCAGGGGGTGACGTCGTAGAAGCCGTTGAAGACGAGCACCTTGCCTTTCCCGCCGATGTCCTCGGCGAGGGTGCGGGCGAGGGTGGAGCCGATCTGCCAGTTGTCGGAACCGATGTTGTTCACCGAGTTCTCGCTGGCGTGGTCGATCGTGAAGACCGGGATGTCGGCGTCCTTCGCCTGCTGCAGCGCCGGGGCGAGCGTGGTCGCGTCGCCGAGGATGACGACGATCGCGTCGACCTTCTGTGAGACGAGGTTCTCGACGTTGGCCAGGTGCTTGTCGTCCTGTGCGTCGGCCTGGGTGGCGACGACCTTGGCGCCGAGCTCCTCCAGGCGGTCCTGCACACCCTGGTAGGTGAGGCGGCCGAAGTCGCGGACGACGTCCTTGGCGGCGACGCCGACGGTCTTGCCCTTGAGCGAGGGGACGTCCACGTCTGAGGCGGCCGAGCTGGCAGCGGCGCCGCTCGTCGACTCGCTGGACGAGGACTGCTTGAGCGAACAACCGGTGGCCAGGCCGGCCACGACGGCCAGGGTGACAAGAGACAGCGCGAGGCGCGATCGACGACGCATGGGGACTCCAGATGACGGTGGGGTGCGGGACGGTGCAGGGGGTGGTGGAGCGTGCCGGCGTCCGCTGTCGGAGCGATCGGGGCGCACCGGGACGTCGGGTTGCAGCAACAGTAGGGAGTGATCGGACGGGCCGCGAGAGGGCGCTCAACCTGACGTAACACAAGGTGCCCGGTGTCGGCGTTGCGTGGAGCCTGGTCGGGGTGCGGCCCGTGGAAACGTCGGATGTATCATGGCGCGAGGCGGTGTTCCACGTGACCGTCTCGCTCGAGCAGGGGGTCGCATGGCAGTCACGGACGAGGCGATCGCGCGGATCCAGGCGATGATCGTCGCCGGCGACCTCACCCCCGGCCAGCGCCTCCCTCCGGAGAAGGAGCTCAGCGAGACCCTGGGACTCTCCCGCAGTTCCCTCCGCGAGGCGGTGAAGGCGTTGGAGCTCATCCGGGTGCTCGACGTCCGTCGCGGCGACGGCACCTACGTCACGACGCTCGAGCCGAGCCTGCTGCACGAGGCGATGTCGTTCGTCATCGACATGCACGCCGACGCCTCCCTCATCGAGATGTTCGAGGTGCGCCGCATCCTCGAACCCTCCGCGTCGGTGATGGCGATCCAGCACCTCGACGACGAGCGGATCGCCGAGCTGCGCAGCATGGTCGACGAGGTCGACGAGTCCACGACGGTCGAGGACCTCGTCGCGCACGACCTGCAGTTCCACGCCCGCGTGATCGAGCTGAGTGGCAACGCCTACCTCGCGAGTCTGCTCGCCGCGCTCGGCAGCAAGACGGTCCGGGCGCGCATCTGGCGCGGCCTCACCGAGGAGAAGGCCGTCGCCCGCACCCTCCAGGAGCACCACGCGATCGTCGACGCCCTCGAGAAGCGCGACACCGAACTCACCCGCGCGCTGGTCACGGTCCATGTCTCCGGTGTCGAAAGCTGGCTCCGCCGTTCGATGTAACCCCTCCCCCTGCCCGCGAACTGTCACTTGCTGCTCGTCCGAGCCGCCCGGACCAGCAGTTGGTGACAGTTCGCGGGCAGGTAGCGTGAGGGGATGGACGGCACGATCGACACCCGAGCGCTCATCGACCCCATCGACCGTGACGCCATGGCGAAGGCGCCCTCGTACCATCGCGCGCCGTCCGCCCGGCTGCTCATCGGCCTGATCGCGGGGATCGTCGTGGTCACCGTCGGCGGGTTCGTCCTGTTGGGAACGCTGCCCACGCCCTCACGGGGCGGCTCCGGCCCGACACCGCTGCTCGGGATCGGACTCCTCGCGGCCGCCGCCGTCGCAGTGGTCGCGGTCCTCTCCTGGCGGACGAGGCGCATCAAGCGCTTCCGTCTCTCCCAGTTCGCCGCGGCCAACGGGATGACCTACACCGCAGACCTCAGCCACCCGCCGTTCCCCGGCATGATCTTCGGGATCGGATCGTCGCGGCAGTCGACCGACGTGCTGCGGGGTGGTCGTGCCCGCGCCGTGGAGTTCGGCAACTACCGGTACACGGTCCGTCACGGGAAGCGTTCGACGACCCACCACTGGGGATACGTCGCGGTGAAGCTCGACGTCCCCCTGCCGAACATCGTGCTCGATGCGATCGGCAACAACGGATTCGGCTCGAACCTCCCGGCAGCGTTCCAACGGGGCCAGCGACTCTCCCTGGAAGGGGACTTCGACCGGCACTTCACGCTCTACTGCCCCGAAGGCTACGAACGCGACGCGCTCTATCTGTTCACGCCGGACATCATGGCGCGGTTCATCGACCACGCCGCCGAGCTCGACGTCGAGATCATCGACGACTGGCTGTTCCTCTACACGAAACGGGAGGTGTCGACCCTCGATCCCGACACCTGGGCCTGGCTGTTCAGCATCGTCGACGCGCTGATGACGAAATTGGACCAGTGGGCTCGGTGGCGGGACGACCGCTTGCAGCCGCAGACGTCCGGAGCTCCGGAGCACCCGCTGGCACCCGGCGCTCAGGCCGGCCCACCCGCGATCGGACTGCTCACCCCGCCGCCGGGCGTCGCTCCGCCCGGCCGCAGGTTGCGACGATCCGGCACATGGATCCCCATCGCGTTCATCGTCGGAACGCTGATCGTCTGGATCGTCACACGCATGAACTGACCCTCCCCTGCCCGCGAACTGTCACTTGCTGCTAGTCCGGAGGGGCGGGACTAGCGGTTTGTGACAGTTCGCGGGCAGGGGTGGGTGTTGGGAACGTCTGGTGATCGGGAGACGAGGACGGAACAGGCCGGTTGATGGGATGGCCAGGTGACCGACACCGGTCACCCGTCAGAAAGGTCCATCCATGCGCCGACCCACAGCCATCGGCTTCGCCGTCCCCGTCCTCGCCCTCATGCTGGGGCTCACCGCCTGCTCCGGATCCACGGGAGCCCCGTCGAGTGGTGGATCGCCGTCGACCGTCGACTCCTACGCCGAGGCGTTCGACGACTACACCATCTCCCTCGCCGGCTGCCTGCGCGACCAGGGGTTCGACGTCGAGGACCCGGAACCCGGCACCGCGATCACCCTCGACGGTGGCGAGGCGATGAACACGGCCTACGACGCCTGCGCCGACGAGCTCGGCCCGCCGCCCGCGAACCCCGATCAGCCCAGCAGGGCGGAGATCTCCGACGAGCTCCGGCTCCGCGCCCAGTGCCTGCGTGACCAGGGGTTCGACGTCCCGGACCCGGATGCGAACGGGGTGTGGGACCTGCCGGAGGACCTGTTCGATGAGGCCAGGGACTGCGCCGTGCAGTGACCGCCGCACCAGCCGGAACGGCCGACCGATCCCGTGATCGGTCGGCCGTTCCGTCGTTCCAGGTTCCGTCGTTCCGCGGTCAGGCTCCGGCCGGGTCGGCGTCGTGAGCCGGCAACAGCACCGCCACTTCGAGCCCACCCGCCGGCAACGGCGCCAGCCGCAGCGACCCGCCGTGCAGCTCCACGATGCGGGCGCCCAGGGTCAGCCCGAGACCGTTCCCCCGATCGCGACCGGCAGCCCGCGCCATCCGGGCGTCCCGCCGGTCGAACGGCTCCACGAACCGCGCCACCTCGGCCTCGTCGAGCAGCGGCCCCGAGTTGCTGACCACGACGACGGCGCGTCCCGGCGATTGCGGGTCGGGTCCGACCCACACCGAGACCCAACCGTCCGCACCGCTGTTGTATCGCACGGCGTTCGACAGCAGGTTCGTCAACAGCTGCTGGAGGAGCACGCGGTTGCCGCGCACGGATGCGCTCCGAAGGGTCGACGAGATCGTGACCCCGGCGTCGGCGGCCTCCGGCGAGATGAGCTGCGACGCGTCGCGAGCCACCGCCGCAAGGTCGACGGGCGAGGCCACGAGCGGTCGGCGATCGAGCTGGTTCAGCTGCAGGAGCGCCTCGACGATCGCGATCCCCCGCTCGTTCGTCTCGTGCAGCCGCCGCAACGCGCGGTCGACGTCGCGGCCCTCCGGGTCGGCCTGGGCGACCTCGATGAGCATCTTCATCGTCGCAAGCGGCGTCCGCAGCTCGTGCGAGGCGTTGGCCGCGAACCGCTTCTGCGTCAGGAACGACTGCTCGAGGCGCGCGAGCATGTCGTCGAAGCGGTCGGCGAGCTCGCGGAACTCATCGCGGCGGCCCGTCATCGCGATGCGGTGGTCGAGCGAGCCCTCCGCCGCCGCGCGCACGGCCGCATTGAGATCGTGCAGCGGCCGCAGGACCCGTCCGGCGACGATCCAGCCGACGCCAGTGCCGATCACGGCCATCGCGATGAGTGCGAGCATCGAGTAGTTGATGAGCGAGTCGCGGATCTCGCCGCGGGAGATCGCGGAGATCTGTCGACTGTCGTCGGCGGGCGCGAGCGGATAGCTGGGGAACCGCCAGATGATGACGTTGATGACGATGAGCGCGATGAGTCCCGTCACGACGGTGAAGGCCGCGTAGGTCGCGGTGAGTTTGACGCGCGCCGTCACCCACGTCGGCCGGGCGATGTCACCGACGCCCGGAGCGGCGGTCATGCGCCCACCTCGTCGTCCTCGTCGTCGGCGTCCGCGCCGCTCGTCTCAGCGGGAGTCTCACCTGGCGGGAGGACCCGGTAGCCGACGGCCGGCACGGTGTGGATGATCCACGGCTCGCCGAGCACTTTCCGGAGCGTCGACATCGTCACCCGCACGGCGTTCGTGAACGGGTCGGCGTGCTCATCCCAGGCGCGCTCGAGCAGCTCCTCGGCACTCACGACGCCACCCTTGGCCGCGAGCAGGATCTCCAGCACCGCGAACTGCTTCTTCGCCAGACGCACGTACCGGCCGTTGCGGTACACCTCGCGGCGGAACGGGTCGAGCCGCACACCGGCGTACTCGAGGACGGGCGGGAGCGACGCCTTGGGTCGACGCGCCAACGACCGGAGCCGGAGGACGAGCTCGCGTAGCTCGAACGGCTTCGTCAGGTAGTCGTCGGCGCCGATCTCGAAGCCGCTCTCCTTGTCGTCGAGGTCGGCGGCAGCGGTGAGCATGAGCACCCGGCAGGGCAGCTCCTGGGCGATGATCCAGCGGCAGACGTCGTCGCCGTGCGTGCCAGGGAGGTCGCGGTCGAGCACCACGACGTCGTAGGCGTTGACGGCGAGCCGCTCGAGCGCGGCGTCACCGTCGAACACGAGGTCGGCGGCGAGCCCCTCGTGCTGCAGGCCCTCGAGGATGCTCTCGGCGAGGTACTGCTCGTCCTCGGCGATCAGGACACGCATGGGACCTCCGGTGTTCGGGACGGACGACGCGTCGAAGGCGTCGCTCCGGCGCCCGCGATGGGCGTCGTGTCGATCGTAGGCGGCGCGGTGTTTCGGAACCGTCTGGTGATCGGCCGACGCTCGCGCAACCACCGTCGAGCTGGACTGGGGGCCTGGTCGTCGCGTGCCGAACACCGACGACCGACCGAGGAGGAACCATGCACCACGACATCCAGCAGCAGCCGCACCGCCACCAGGGTCGACGGAGCACCGTCGCCCGCAGAGGCTCCAACCGAGCCGTCGTCATCCTCGCCGCCACGGCCGTCGCCCTCACCGCCGCGATCGCCCTGGCCGCGTGCACGGGCGTCGCGCCGACCATCACCCGCGGGATCACCGCGCTGGCCGAGCGGCCGTCCGGAGACACGGGTGCCGGAACCACGACCACGACGGATGGCGAGTTCGGGGCCGAGGACGGCGTGTTGGAGGAGAACCGGTACTCGGCCTACGACACCGATCTCCCGGCAATCGCGAACCTCGATGCGGACCTCCTGGAGGCCGTCCAGCAGGCGACCGACGCAGCAGCGCAGGACGACATCGCGCTGTACGTGAGCTCCGGCTGGCGGAGCACGGCGTACCAGCAGCACCTGCTCGACGAGGCGATCCTCCAGTACGGCAGCGAGGCGGCCGCCCGGCAGTACGTCGCCACGCCCGACGGCTCCTCGCACACGCGCGGGGCGGCCGTCGACATCGGTGCGACCGACGCCGACTACTGGCTCATCGAGCACGGCGCCGACTACGGCCTCTGCCAGACCTACGCGAACGAGATCTGGCACTTCGAGTTGGCCACCGTCCCCGGAGGCGAGTGCCCGGAACTGCTGCCCGACGCCGGATGAGGTCGGTGCCGCGACCAGCTGCTACCGCCGGGCGTCCCGGTCCTACCCGGCGACCGGTGCCAGCCGACTGACGAACTCGTCGACGCGCAGTCGGATGTCCCGGAACGCCTCGTCGAACGCCTCGTCGGTCGCGGGCACGGCCGGGTCGGGGATCGACCAGTGCAGGTCGTCCCGCCCGCCGAGCTCCTCGTGCGCCCGGTTGCACACGGTGATGACGAAGTCGCCGTGCCGGAGGACCTCCGCCGTTGCGCGTGGAACGCTCGGGCTGATCCGGACGCCATGGCGCGCCGCCGCCCGAACGGCGCCCGGGTTGACCTCGCTCGCCGGCCGGCTGCCCGCGGATGCGACGGGGACATCGCTGCGGTCCTGCCAGAGCGCCTCCGCCATCTGCGACCGCGCCGAGTTCGCCGTGCAGACGAAGACGACCCGCGCCGGGGCGCTGATCGGTTCGGGCGCGAGGCGGTCGAACGCCCCCGGGACGAGCCGCACGTAGTTGCGGCGTCCATCGGACTCGGATCGCGACCGCGAGAGGATCCCCGCTCGCTGGAGGACGCTCAGGTGATGGGAGACGAGGTTCGACCCCATCCCGAGGGCGAGCTGGATCTCGGTCGGTGAGAGGTCACCGAGCGCCAGAAGGTCCACGATGCGCAGCCGTGCCGGCTCCGCGAGCGCGGCGAACTTGGACGCCCTTACCGCCAGCGACTCCACCGACACAACCCCCGTTGACTCAACCGTGATTGACTCAATAATAGGCTGAGTCGTCCGTGAACACCCCTTGAGCGATCCGCTCGAACTCACGGTCGTCCAGAAGAGGAGCTACTCATGGGTCTCGGAACCGGAATCGCCCTGATCGTCATCGGCGCCATCCTCGCCTTCGCCGTGAACGTCGACGTCCCCGCTGTGGACCTCACGCTCATCGGGTACATCCTCATGGCCGCCGGCGCTGTGGTGTTCCTCATCTCGCTCGTCCTCGTGCTCCGCCGCCGACAGGTCTCCTCGACCACGCGCTCCGCAGTGGACCCCGGTAGCGGCGAACGCGTCACCCGCCGCAGCACGACCGACAACGACGGCCCCGTCCTCTGACGACCGGACCGGCCGCACCACCCATGACCGAACCCGCTACCGCGCCGTCCCAGAGCGGCGAACTGCTGGACGGTCGGTATCGACTCGAGCGACCGATCGGTGCCGGCGGGATGGCGACCGTCCATCTGGCGACCGACGAGGTGCTCGGGCGCAAGGTGGCGGTGAAGCTGTTCCGCCCGGGAACGACCGATGCGACCGACGGCGCCAGGACCGCCTCGGAGACGCGTCTGCTCGCGTCGCTGAACCACCCGGCCCTCGTCACCCTGTTCGACGCCAGGGTCGTGGCCGGTGACGGCTCCTACCTCGTCATGGAGCACGTCGACGGCCCGACGCTGTCCCAACGCATCGCTCGGTCGCCGCTTCCGGCGTCCGAGGTCGCCGCGATGGCCGTCGACCTCGCGGAGGCGCTCCACACGGTGCACGCGGCGCGGGTCGTCCATCGAGACATCAAGCCGTCCAACGTGCTGCTGCGACCGACGATCCTGCCCCACCAGGAGTACCGCGCGAAGCTCGCCGACTTCGGCATCGCCTACCTCATCGACAGCACCCGCATGACCGCGCCGGGATCACTGATGGGCACGGTCGCCTACCTCAGTCCTGAGCTCGTCCGTGGTGCGGATCCGGCCCCTCCGGCCGACGTGTACGCCCTCGGACTCGTCCTCCTCGAAGCCCTGACCGGTCGCCGCGCCTACCCGCAGACCACCACGCACGAGTCGCTCATGGCACGCCTCAACGCGTCGCCGACGATCCCCGGCGAGCTCGGCTACCAGTGGAAGTCGCTACTCACCGCGATGACCGCCGCCGATCCGGCGCAACGCCCCACCGCCCTCGACGTCGCGACGACCGTCCGCGCGATGGACCCCGTGCTCGACCCGGCGGATGTGACCGTGGCGACCTCGGCACCTGCGATGACGACGACCGGCGACCCGGCACCGACGGCAGCGACCGAGCCGCTCGTCTCGACGACGCCGTTCGAGCCGATGACAGGCGCGCGCGCCGAGACCGGCCCGACCACGGTGCTCGACGGCACTCGCCGCTCGGAGCGACGTCTCGACGGTGGTGCACGGCGACAGGTCGCAGCGCACCAGCCGCGGCGCTTTCGACGCTGGCTGATCCTCGCGGCCGTGCTGCTGGTGATCGCGGTCGCCGTCGTCTGGCTCATCGTGTCCCAGGCACAGCCGCCCGCCCCGACGCTGCCCACCCTGCCCGAACCGTTGTCGACGCATCTGGATGAACTCCTGCGGGAGGTGACGCCGTGAGGAACTCCTGGAACCGAGGGCTCCGGCTGCTCGCAGCACCGGTGATCGTCGTCGCCCTGCTGAGTGGCTGCACCGGACCCGCTGCAGACCTAGACGCGAGCACCGGCCGCGACTTGCAGAGTCGTGTACTCGTGGTCGCGAACGCAGCCGCCGACGGCGACACTGCGGGTGCGCTCGCGGTTCTCGACGCGCTCGAGGCGCAGCTGGCCGCTGCTGAGGCGGCTGGGACCGTTTCGGCGACCCGAGCCGCGGACATCCGTGCGGCGATCGCGCTCGTCCGCGCCGACCTCTCCCCCGCGGTCGAGACCCCGACGCCGACCCCGGAACCCAGTTCGGTCGCGCCGGCCGAACCCGCTGCACCGGTCGAAGACGACGGAGGCGGGGACGATTCCGGGAACAACGGGAACAACGGGAACAACGGCAACAACGGCAAGAACAAGGACAAGAAGGACAAATGAAGCGACGAGGAAGCACCGACTCCGTTCCCGACGACGGATCGTTCGAGCCCGGGGACGAAGAGGCGGCGAAGCGAACCCGTACGGCGGAGGACGGGGTCTCGACCGTCCAGCACAGCATCATCGTCGACCTCCCCATCGCCGCCGTCTACAAGCAGTGGGTCGACTTCGAGTCGTACCCGGAGTTCTTGCCGGCTGTCCGCGAGGTGAAGCTGACCGGCGAGGTCTACAGTCGCTGGACCGTCGCGATCAGCAAGCTCTCGCGGCAGTTCCTCGTCGAGATCCTGGAGCAGCTCCCCGAGGAGCGTCTGGTCTGGCGCACCATCGAGGGCGACGTCTGGTTCAGTGGCGACGCCACCTTCGACGCGATCGACAAGCAGCAGACCCGCGTGGACGTCACGGTGCACTGGAAGCCGGTGTCCGCGGTGGAGCGGACCGCTGCGGCGCTCGGGCTCGCCGGACGGGTCGTCCGTGGGGCGCTCGAGGCGTTCAAGACCCACATCGAGTCGGCCGGCGGCCCCTCGGGTCACTCCCGCATCAAGGTCGTCTCCCCGAAGGGCTAGCCGTCGGCCCCACCTGATCAGCTCATGAACGGTCGCAGGTCCGGATAGCCGGTGGTCTGCCAGGCACCGTCGACGACGAGATTGTCGCCCGAGATGTACGACGCGTCGTCGCTCGCGAGGAACAGGGCGGCTGCGGCGATCTCCTCCGGCGCAGCCGCACGTCGGAGCGGGATGCGCTCGTCGTACGCGGCCTGCACACCGGGGATGTCGGTCAGCGACTTCGTCAACGGCGTCGCGACGAGACCCGGCGACACGGCGTTCACCCGGATGCCATGCTCACCGAGCTCGAGCGCCGCCTGTTTGGTCAACATGACCGCGCCGGCCTTCGACGCCGTGTAACCGACACCGAAGTGCATGGGGACGAGCGAGTTGAGCGAAGCGATGTTGACGATCGACCCGGCCTTGCCCTCCGCGAGGAACTGACGGGCGGCGAGCCGGGTGCCGTTGAAGGCGCTGTAGAGGTTCAGCCGGACGGTGAAGTCCCAGTCCTCGAAGGAGATGTCGGTGATCGTCCCGGCGCGTGATCCACCGGCGACGTTGAAGAGCGTGTCGAGCGTTCCGAAGCGTTCGACGGTCTCAGCGACCAACGCGGAGAAGTCCGCCTCGTCGGTGACGTCGGTGCGCCGACCCCACACGCGATCGCCGAAGGTCTCGGCGGCACCCGCGATGAGCTCGGCGTTGATGTCCGCGACGACGACCGAGGCACCCTCGGCGACCAGCCGTTCGGTGATCTTCGCCCCGATGCCGGACACGCCCCCGGTGACGATCGCGACCTTGCCGGCGAACCGGCCCTGGATGGATTCATTCGACATGATGCGGCTCCATTCTGCTCGCCGGCTCTGGCGAGCACCTCCAGCATACGCATCTATCAGTCACATGTCAGATAGTTCCAGCCGGCCCTCAGCATGACGACGCCGGCCCCGGGACGGTGTGTCCCAGGGCCGGCGTCAGGCAGCGGCGAGTCCTACCGCGGTGACTGCTCGCGATCGGCGTCCGCCAGCTCACTGTCGTCGGTCGAGGCCCGGTCGAACGAGGGCGCCCCGTCGGTCGAAGCAGGCACCTTGCCGCGCGCTGCAGCCTCGAGCGACTCCGCCTCGTCCCCACCGACCGCCTCGCCGCGGGCGACGAGCCCGGCGACGTCGGACAACGGGATCTGCTTGAGGAACAACGACAGCAGGAAGGCTGCACCGATGAACGGCAGCAGGTACCAGAACACCGGGGCGAGGGCATCGGCATAGGCGGTCACGACGCCGTCGCGGATGCCCGGCGGGAGCTGGCTGAGCGTCTGCGGGTCGATCGTCGCCGCCGCGTTGGAGGCGTCCCCCGCGCTGGCTCCCGAACTCGCGAAGACGTCCTTGAGGTTCGCGGTGAGGCGCGTGGTGAAGATCGTGCCGAACACGGCGACACCGAGCGACGCACCGACCTCGCGGAAGTAGTTGTTCGTGCTGGTCGCGGTTCCGACCATCGACGCGTCAACCGAGTTCTGGGCGACGAGCACGACGACCTGCATGATCAGGCCGAGACCGGCGCCGAAGAAGAACAGGAAGACGCAGATCAGCCAGATCGGGGTGTCCGCCGTGAGCGTCGTGAACGCGACCATCGAGGCGGCGGTGACGAGCGTGCCGATGACCGGGAACATCCGGTAGCGACCGGTCCTGGTGATCAGGTTCCCCGAGACGATCGAGGTACCGATGAGGCCGACCATCATCGGGATCATGAGCAGGCCCGATGCGGCTGCCGAGGTGCCAGACGACATCTGGAGGAACGTCGGCACGAAGCCGATCGCCGAGAACATGCCGAGGCCGAGCGTGAGGCCGATCGCGGTCGCGTTGATGAACGTCGGGTTCTTGAAGAGCGACAGCGGGATGATCGGGTCCTTGGCGCGCGCCTCGGTGATGACGAAGAGCAGCGCGGCGAGCAGCATGCCGATGCCGAACATCCAGGTCTCGATGGCACCCCAACCGTGCGCAGCGTCGCCACCGAAGTCGGTGAAGAAGATGAGGCAGGTGGTGAACGCCGAGAGGAAGATCACGCCGAGGAGGTCGATCGGTGCGGTCGCCTTCTTGTTCGGCAGCTTCAGCGTGAAGAACGCGATCGCGAAGGCCGCGATGCCGACCGGGATGTTGATGTAGAACGCCCACTGCCAGGTGAGGTGGTCGACGAAGAAGCCACCGAGGAGCGGGCCACCGACGGCGGAGAGACCGAAGACGGCGCCGAGCGGGCCGAGGTACTTGCCGCGCTCGGAGGCGGGCACGATGTCGGCGATGATCGCCTGCGACAGGATCATGAGGCCACCGCCACCGAGGCCCTGGACGGCTCGCCAGACGATGAGCTGGGTGAAGTCACCCGCGAACGCACAACCGACGGAGGCGATCGTGAACAGGGCGATCGCGACGAGGAAGAGGCGACGACGACCGAGGACGTCACCGAACTTGCCGTAGACGGGCATGACGATCGTGGTCGCCAGGAGGTAGGCGGTGGTGAGCCAGACCTGGTGGTCGACGCCGCCCAGCTGTCCGACGATCGTCGGCATGGCGGTGGAGACGATCGTCTGGTCGAGGCTGGAGAGCAGCATGCCCGCGATGAGGGCGGCGAAGATGATCCAGATGCGGCGCTTGGTGAGCAGCATCGGGCCCTCGGTGGGTGCGGCGGTGGCGGCGGTCACTGGAGGTCCTTTCGGGGGGTGGGGTTCGTGTGGGGATGCTGAGGCGCGGCGGCGGTGGGTCCGGCGTCGGCGGATTCGGGGTCGTCGGGCTCGAGGATGGCGCGATACGTCGCGAGGCAGTCGCGGATGGAGCAGACGATGTCGAACTCCCCGCCCTGGCCGATGTCGGCGACGCCGCTGCCGAAGACGCGCGCCATCGTCGTCTTGATCGCCATCCCGAAGAGGTCGGCGCAGGCGCGGGCACGCGGGTCGTCTGCCGGGACGCCTTCCCGCACGGCGATGAGCTCGACGAGCAGTTGCTCGCGCTCACGGTTGAGGCCCATGAACCGGACCAGCAACTTCGGTTCGCGCTCGAGGGCGGCGTGGAAGTCGACGTGCTCGGCCAGACCGAACCCGGACCGCTCCGCATGGCCGGCCGCGATGAGCATGAAGTCGTCGAGCACGGCGCGCCACCCCCGCGAGCCGAGGGCGAGGAACTCGGTGGCGAACCGCTCGGTCTCCTCGGTCTCGTCGATGCCGAGGACGGCGTCCTCCTTGCTCGGGAAGTAGTTGAAGAAGGTGCGACGCGAGACGCCGACCTCCTCGCAGAGTTCCTCGATCGTGAAGCCGTTGAGCCCCTGTGCGGCCGTGAGTCGACGCGACACGGTCGTCAGGCGCGCGGCGGTGGCGGCCATCCGATCGGACAGCCGATTCGTCGAATTTGCACTCTGCATCACGAAGTGCAGTATTGCACTCTCCGAGCCGGGGTGCAACTTAGGGCACGAGCCGACTGGTCGGGCCTCACTAGAGTGAACGCATGGACCCTCGTCAGGCACGAACCCGCAGTGCCCTTCGCGACGCGATCCACACCCTCGCGGCGGCGAAGCGCATCGATCAGGTGACCGTTGCGGAAGTGTCCCGGGTGGCGGGGATCACCCGCGACACCTTCTACCGTCACGCCGCGACGCCGGTCCACCTGCTCGCTGACGTGCTCGGCGAGGAACTGGATGAGACGCTCCAGGCGCACGCCGATCTGCCGGCGCACAGCGACTCGACGCTGAGCGTCTTCGACGAGTCCGAACGCGACCTCCTGCGTCACGTCGCCGAGCACGCGACGATCTACCGCAACGCCATGCACCCCCGGCTCATCGGACCCCTGCGTGACGCGCTCACCGAGCGGATCGAGCAGGCGCTCGCGCACCACCTCGACCGGCACCCGCACATCGCCCCACCTCGCGAGGACGGCATCACGCCGGAGCGACACGTGCGCATGCTCGTGGCCTACGCCGGCGCCGGCACCGTCGCGGCGATCGAGGAGTGGCTCCGGTCCGGCGACCTCGACGACATCGACGCGGCGGCCCGCACCGTCATCGCGGCCTCCCCCGCCTGGTGGCTCGGCCGCTCCTGACCCCGGCGCCTGGGCCTTGGCCTGACGCCAGCGCGGTGCACTGACGCGAGCGCGGGTCCCTCACGTGAGCGCGCCCCTCCGGAGACCCGCGCTCACCTACCCTGGGGTGCGCTCACGCCAGCGCACCGCGCTGGCACAACGGCCTCATGCGCGACATATGTCGGTGTAGGCATATCTGCTCTGTGGATAACCCTGGGCTGGAGTGTGGGTGCGCTTAGCGTCGAGGGATGCCAAAGACCCTGCTGCCTCGAACTGTTTCCACGCTGGCCTTCGTGTCAGGACTCCTCGGCCTGGTGGCCTGCACCGGCCCAGCGCCAGCCCTGTCACCGACGAGCACGCCTCCGGTCTTCGAGAACGAGGAGGAGGCTCTTGCGGCGGTGACAGAGATCTATCAACAGTTCCTCGACATCTCGAACACGATCCTCCATGAGGGAGGCGTCAATCCGGAGCGCATCGATGTGATCGCGTCCGCCGACGTCGCGGCGATCGAATACGAGGCCTACTCCCGAATGCGCGATGGCGGCTACAGCACCCGAGGAGATATAACTCTGTCCGGTGTCCAGGTCCGCGAGTTCTACAACTCGCCCGACTCAGTCGGAGTCGTCGCTCGAGCGTTCGCATGCGAGATCATCGGCTCCGTCGAGATCTTGGATGCGAACGGTCAACCCCAACCGCAACCTGACCGCCTGCCCGCCATCGGATTCGAGATATCGCTCGGCGTCGACCCGGCAAGCTCCGGCCGCTTCCTCATCACGTCGAAGGATGCGGAAGAAGGTGCTTCATCATGCGCGTGAAGACGGCAATTGCAACGCTCGCCATGGCTCTTGTCGCGGGAGTGACGATCACAATGGCCGCTCCTGGACCTGCGAGGGCCGCGAGTTGCGGGTCCGCGGATGCGATCTGGGGATGCGCTGGTAACGGCTCGGTCGACATCGGCGGCAGCGTCGAACGCCCTGGCACCGGCGGTGGCTCCGGCGGCGGAACCGGCGGAGGCGACGACGAAGGAGGCGGCTCGGCGGAGCTGCCACCCGGGGTGACCGACGGGCCCAACGGTGAGCGGACGGTCTGCAGCCTCATGCGGCCGGACGAGTGTTACACCTTCACCCCCGGCGACCTCGGCACCGACCTCGAAGCAGCACCGGCGGCCCCCGTCACGATCCGCGACGTCACCAGCTTCGCCCCCGCCGCACCCACCGTCACCACCGAACCCGCCGCCTGGGGTGTCCGCGGGCTCCACACCAACGTCATCGCAGCTGCTTCCGGCCACACCCGCACCGGCACCCTCTTGGGGCAGGTCGCAGAGGTGAACTTCATCCCCGTCGGCTTCACCTTCGACTACAGCGACGGCGACACGACCACCACCCGGACCGGCGGATCCTCGTGGGCTGCCCTCGGACTCGCGGAGTTCTCCAAGACCCCGACCAGCCACCGCTACACAAGCGTTGGAACGAAGACCATCACCGCGGAGGTCGAATACGCCGCCGAGTACCGCATCGGCGACAGTGGCTGGCTTCCCGTCGTCGGAACCCTCTCGATCCCGACCGAAGAACCCCACGCGGTGCAGATCGTGCGGAACTCGACCGTGGGCGTCGACAAACCCTGCCGCCCCGGCAAACCAGCCATCGGCTGCTGACCGCCTGACCGGAACCGTGCTCGAGCTCGGTTCCGATCAGATGAGCCCCTCGCGACCGCCCGACACCCAGTTCGGGTCGGCGGCCCGCGGACCGCTCACCTGGTCGGCGTAGGTGTCGATCTCGGCTCGGATCTCATCCATCAGCTCAACCTGGAACGCCTCGAGGTTCGCGTGCAGGTGCGCGACGCTCCGGGTGCCGGGGATCGAGACGACCCGTGCGCCGAGCTGTTGTCCTCGGTCGTGCACCCAGGCGAGCGCGAGCGCCTCCGCGGTCGTCCCGATGCGGTGAGCGAGGGTGCGGAAGCGGGCCGCCAGTTCGAGGTTCGCCGCGAGGTGCTCGGGCTGGAAGCGCGGGAAGTTCGCTCGCGTCCCCCCGAGCGGCACCGTCTCGGCCGTGAAGTCCTCGGTGAACAGTCCGCGCGACAGCGGCGAGAACGCGACGACCGTCACGCCGAGCTCCGCCGCCGTCGGGACGACGTGGCTCTCGATGTCGCGGCTCACGATGCTCCACTCGGACTGGATCGCGGCGATCGGGTGCACGCCGTGCGCGCGGCGGAGTTCGTCGCCCGTCGCCTCGGACAGACCGATGCGGAGGACCTTGCCCGCGGTGACCAGTTCCGCGAGCGCCCCCACCGTCTCCTCGATCGGGATGTCGGGGTCGACGCGGTGCTGGTAGTAGAGGTCGAGGTGGTCGGTGCCGAGGCGGGTGAGCGTCCCGTCGATCTGCTCGTGGAGGTGGGCGCGGTCGCCACGGATCCTTCGTTTGCCGATGCCGCCGCCGGTGACGATGCCCACCTTGGACGCCAAGAAGACGTCGTCGCGGCGCCCGGTCAGGTACCGGCCGAGGAGTTCCTCGCTCCGACCGTCGCCGTAGACGTTCGCGGTGTCGATGAGGTTCACCCCACTCGCCTGGGTGGCGTCGAGGATCGTGGTCACATCGGCGTCGGCGATCGCCCCATAGGTGCCGGCGATGGACATCGCGCCGTACCCGATGGCGCCGACCTGCGCGGCGGTGTCGCCGACCCCGATCGTGGTCGAGGGCAGCGCGGTCGTGGTCGGCTCCGTGGCCAGGGGTGCTTCGTTCATGGATTCACCGTACGGCGTCAGGACAGGTTGGACGTCCGGTTCGTCACGCGGTGCAACGTCAGACGCGCGAGCCGGCGCGGGCGGCGAGTGCCTGCAAGAGCGCGGCGGGTTCCTCGGGGTCGTCGACCGTGATCGCGAACTGCTTGCCCGAGGTGCTCGTGACGACGAGTCCGGGGCCGGAGCGCAGCACGACGGCCGAGCGGCCGGGCATGATCCGGTAGCCCCAGCCGCCCCAGTCCATCGGGCGGATGTCGGTGGCCTCGACGACGTCGACCTGGTCGAGGGGGATGCGCTTCATCGGGATGCCGAAGAGCGATACGACGCGGAGGCCGCGCCAGTCGACGCTCACGCGGAGCCGGATGAACGAGGCGCAGAGGAGGGTCGCGAGGGCGAGGAGCGACAGACCGAACATCGCGACGCCCGACTCGCCGCCCAGCAGGATCGGCGTGTAGGCGATGGCGCCGATCGCGACGAGGGCGAGGGTGAGCCAGAGGAACAGCAGGGCTGTGACACTCCGGCTCCAGGCACCGACCTCGGTCTCGCCGAGGTCCATCGGCGCCGGTCGTGCAGCCGCACCGGCGAGCAGCGGCTGAGCCGGCAGGAGCACGGCGGGGATCACGCCCCAGAGCGAACACGCGGCGAGCGGGACGATCCACCAACCGAGGACGGCACCGTCGACCGATCCCGCCTGCACAGTGAGCCAGGTGGGGATGATCCACACGGACGCGGCCGAGCCGGCGGCGATGCCGAGGAAGAGGATGATCATGCGCTTGGTGCGCATGTCCGGCTTCGGGAGGGCGAGCAGGATGATGGCTGCGATCGCCGCGACGGACGCGATGATCAGCGTCACGAGGAAGACGCCCGCGGCGGGCAGGGAGTCGTCCGGTGCCCCGGTGCCCGACCAGTGCGAGGCGACGTCGACGGGGATCGCATCGCCCCAGACGAGCCGGGTGAGTGCGATCGCGATCGCCGGGACGGCCATGGCGAGGCCGGCGAGCAGGATCCGTCCGCGCGCAGGTGCTGCCGGTGGCGGCGTGGTGGTGGTGTCGTGCATGTGCTCCCCCTGAGCTGCTGAGGTGGTCTGATCGTCGGCGTCGACCGACGTGGTCGCGAGGTGGGCGCCGGAGCCCGTCAGGTGCGTTCGATCATCCGGCTGAGGTCCGTCGGCGAGATCCCGAACTTGCGCGCCTCGGTGACGAGCTGGGCGACGAGTTCGTTGACCCGGACGAGGCCCGGTGCTGCATCCTCGTTCACCCACGCACCGCGGCCCTGTCGCATCCCGATGAGGCCGTCGTCGCGGAGCTCTCCGTAGGCGCGGAGGACCGTGTGCATGTTGATCTGCAGTGCTCGGGCGAGGTCGCGGGCGGGCGGGAGGCGCTCCCCCGGTGCCAGCGCGCCCGTCGCGATGCCGGAGCGCACCTGCACCGCGATCTGCTCGGCGAGCGAGACCGCGGAGGTGGGATCGACGCGGAACAACATGTTTGCAATGGTACTAGAACAATGCCGCCCGTGCCCACGACATCTGTGGGGTTGAGGTCCGGCGCGGTGCGCTGACGCGAGTGTGCGCCACTCGGCGCGGGCGCACCCCACAACCGCGAGCGCGCCCCTCCAGAGACCAGCGCTCACGTCGGAGGCCCGCGCTCACGTCAGCGCACCGCGCTGGCCCAAGCCGCAGCAGAGGAAGGAGGACGGGTCAGAGGGCGACGACGTGCACGGCGATGTCCGCGGCCGCCAGGCGCTCGAGCTCGTCCGGGTCGGCGGAGGAGTCGGTCACGAGGTCGTGGATCTGCCCCAACTCGGCCATGCGCGCGAGCGTGACCCGCCCGACCTTCGAACCGTCGGCGACCACGATGACCCGCTGCGCGTGTAGCACCATCGCCAGGTTCGTCCGCGCCTCACGCTCGTCGTGCGTCGTCGCTCCACCCTGCGCACTGATGCCGTCGGTCCCGAGGATCGCGGTACCCACGTTGATCGCGCTGAAGGTGTTCTCGGCGAGCGCCCCCACCGCCTCGAACGACGAGGAGCGCACCAGGCCTCCCGTCATGATCACCTGCAGGTTCGGCCGGGAGGCGATCTCGGTCGCCGTGGTGAGCGAGTTCGTCACGATCGTCAGTTCCGCCCGGTTGCTCAACTCCTTGGCGACCGCCGCCGTGGTGGTGCCACCACTCAGGGCGATCGCGTACGGTCCCGCGGGGATCATCTCCGCCGCGCGCAAGGCGATCCGACGCTTGGCCTCGCGGAACTGCGTGTCGCGGAACCGCACGGGCACCTCGTCGCGCGATTCCACCGCCCGAGCGCCACCGTGCGTCCGGAGGACGAGGCCCAGGTCGTCGAGGTCGGCGAGGTCGCGCCGGATCGTCGGGGCCGACACGTCGAGCCGGGTCGTGAGGTCGTCGATCGAGACGACGGCGTCCTCCGCCGCGAGGAGCGCGAGGATGGCGCGCATCCGCTGACTGCGTTTCCCGGACGGAGCGTGTCGCGAGAGCTCGGCTGCGGTCGGTCCTCCCACGGCGAACCCTTCCCTCGTCGCCGACGGCTCTGCTCAGCGAAAGTGATCATTTCAATCGATTTCCGATCAAGTTCTTGCTCGGTTCGATCACTGTAGTCGATGATCACTCCATGACACGAGTGACTTTCATCGGGGCGGGCAGCGTCGTCTTCACCCGCCAACTCATCGCCGACCTCCTCCGCTACCGCGACCTCGCCGGCCTCGAGATCGTCCTGCACGACATCGACCCCGAACGCCTCGCCGTGGCCGAGGGCACCGCCCGCCACGTCGACGAACGCCTCGACGGCCGGGCGACGATCTCGGCGGAGTCCGACCGTCGTCGCGCCCTCGCCGGTGCGGACTTCGTGATCAACATGGTCCAGGTCGGCGGCATCCACGCGACCGTCTCCGACCTCGAGATCCCAGCGGCCCGCGGTCTCCTGCAGACCATCGGCGACACCACCGGCGTCGGCGGCGTCTTCCGCGCCCTCCGCACCTTCCCTCTGCTCTCGGCGCTGACCGCCGACATGCGGGAGATCTGCCCGGACGCCCACCTCCTGAACTACACCAACCCGATGGCGATGAACATCTGGTGGGCGTCGGTCGTCGCCCCCGACATCAGCGCGATCGGCCTCTGCCACAGCGTGTTCTGGACGGTCAACGACCTCTGCGAGCTCGTCGGCGTGCCGATCGAGGGCACGAGCTACCGAGCCGCCGGAGTCAACCACCAGTCGTGGTTGCTCGAGTGGACCCACGAGGGCCGCGACCTCTACCCGGCCCTGCGCGACCGCATCCGCGAGGACCCGGAGCTCAGCCGCCGCGTGCGCGTCGAGATGTTCCGCCGCATCGGCTACTACCCCACCGAGACGAGTGAGCACTCCTCCGAGTACCTGTCGTGGTTCCTCCGCTCCCCCGAGCAGGTCGAGCGCTTCCGCCTCCAGCCGCTCGAGTACCTCGGCATCAGCGAGGAGAACGTCGCGGAGTTCGAGGCGACGAAGGCCGCCCTCGCCGCCGGGACCCCGCTGACGCTCGAGGACGAGGCGAGCGAGTACGCCCCGCAGCTCATCCACTCGCTCGTGACCGACACCCCGCGACTCATCCACGGGAACGTCGTCAACCGCGGCCTCATCGACAACCTGCCGCAGGGCGCCGTCGTCGAGGTCCCCGTCCAGGTCGACGGGAACGGCATCGCCCCGCAGCCCATGGGCGCCCTGCCCGTGCAGTGCGCCGCGCTCAACCGCCCGTACGTCTCCGTCGCCGAGCTCACGATCGAGGCGGCCCGCACCGGCAACCCGACGCTCATCCGGCAGGCGGTCCTCATGGACCCGAACGCCTCGTCCACCCTCACGCCCGAGCAGATCTGGGAGCTGTGCAACGACCTCGTCGCCGCGCACGGCGAGCTGCTGCCGGAGCCGCTCCGGGAGATCATCCCCGCCGACCGCATCTGACCGACCCGAAGCACCGCCGAACCGATTCCTTCCCGAACGATCGACACAGGAGACGACCACCGATGTTCCCACCCCGTTCCACGATCCACGCTTCCACTTCCCCGCACGCCCGCCGGGCACGTCGCCTCATCACCGCGACCGCAGTCCTCGCCGTCGGAGCGCTCGCGCTCTCCGGGTGCGCCGGCGGATCCTCCGGTGCCACGACGCTCGACAAGGACGCGAAGGTGAAGCTCACCTTCTGGACCGGGCAGGCCGACGCCGCCCAGCAGATCCTCACCGGTCTCGTCGACGACTTCGAGAAGCTGCACCCCAACGTGACCATCGACGTGTCCTCTGGCGCGCCGTCCACGGAGGACCTCCTGCAGAAGCTCTCCGCGAGCTTCGCGGGTGGCAACTACCCCGACGTCTCGTATGCCTTCGGATCCTGGGCGAGCCGACTCGAGGCGTCCGGCCGCACCCTCGACATCACCGACCAGGTGGCCGAGCCCGACGTGAAGTGGGACGAGTTCTCCGAGGCGGCCCGCAAGACGGTGCAGCCGACCGGCGAGAAGACGATCGGCTTCCCCGCCGTGGTCGACAACATCTCCCTCCTCTACAACACGACCGTCTTCGACGCGGCCGGCGTCGACTACCCCACGGCCGACTGGACCTGGGACGACTTCCGTGAGGCGTCGAAGCAGCTCACCGACCCGGCGACGAACACCTACGGCTACGCGTACTCGGTGTCGGGCAGTGAGGAGACGACCTGGCAGTTCTGGCCGCACCTCTGGCAGAACGGTGGATCGATCATCTCCGACGACGCCAAGACGGCCGAGTTCGCCTCGGATGCGGGCGTCGACGCACTGACCTTCCTCCGCGACATGGCGGTCGAGGACAAGAGCGTCTACCTCGACCAGACCGACACGAAGTTCGGCGACCTCTTCGCCAGCGACCGAATCGGCATGATCACCTCTGGTCCGTGGCAGCTGTCGACCCTGCAGACGAAGGGCACGAAGTACGGCGTCACCGTCCTCCCCGGCACCGACGGCGACCACCAGACCGTCTCAGGCCCCGACGTCTGGGCGCTCTTCGACCACAAGGACAAGAACCGCGAGTACTGGGCGTACGAGTTCACGAAGTGGCTGACCGACTCGGAGCAGGACCTCAAGTGGAACGTCGCCTACGGCAACCTCCCGCTGCGCTCGAGCGAGATCGACACCCCCGAGTTCCAGGCGCAGGTGGCTCAGCTGCCCGGCCTCGACGTGATGGCCGAGAACGGCGTCAACGCCAAGCAGGCCCGTCCGACGGTGCCCGGCTACGTCGGCCTGTCGGAGGCCATCGGCAAGGCGATCTCCTCGGTGCTGCAGGGCCAGGGCGACCCGAAGCAAGCGCTCGAGGACGCCGCGAAGACCGCCGACGACGCCCTGGCGGAGGACTGATGTCCACGGTCGCCGGACGCGACACACGTCCATCGACGGAGCCGAAGCCGGAGCGTGCCGAGCGCGCTCCGGCCCGGCCCCGCCGTTCCGGACGACGGTTCCGCGACAGCCTCACCGGCTGGGGCTTCGTCGCCCCGGCGATGCTCATCGTGCTGGGCTTGTCGATCTTCCCCGCGATCTGGGCGTTCTTCCTGTCGCTCCAGAAGTGGGACGGGTTCAGCGAGCCGGAGCAGGTGGGGCTGGAGAACTACGCCAGCATGATCGGCAACGACGAGCTGCAGGCGGCCGTCGTCCACACGGTCGTCTACACGCTCCTCTTCGTCCCGGCGTCGCTCGGACTCGGACTCTTCCTCGCCGTCGCGCTCAACCGCCGGATCCGCTTCATCGGCGTCTACCGCACGGCGATCTTCGTCCCCTTCGTCGCCTCTGCCGCCGCGACCGGCATCCTCACGACCTACCTCTTCAACCCGCAGTTCGGCCTCCTCAACACCGTGTTCCGGTTCCTCGGACTCCCGGCGCAGGGCTGGCTCGAAGACCAGGGGCAGGCGATGGTCGTCATCACGATCATGTCGCTCTGGGGGCAGGCAGCCTTCACGACCGTCATCTACCTGGCGGCCTTGCAGGACATCCCCGCCGAACTGCTCGAGGCGGCACGGATCGACGGCGCGAACGCCTGGCAGTCGTTCTGGCGCATCACCTTCCCGCAGCTCGGGCCGGTCACCGTGTTCGTCGCCATCTGGCAGTTCATCCAGGCGATCCAGCTGTTCGACCTCGTGTACACGACCACCAGGGGCGGCCCGCTCGGCGCCACCCAGACGATCGTGTTCTACCTCTGGGACGCGGCGTTCAAGCAGTTGCAGTTCGGGTACGGCTCCGCGGTCGCCTACGGGCTGTTCGTGGTGACGCTCATCGCCACGATCGGTGTCGTGCTCTACTCCCGCCGTTCCAACGTGGAGGCATTCTGATGACCGTCCTGACCACCCCGCCACGCGGTGACGCCGCCGCCGGCAAGCCGTCCGTGACCGCTCCGCCCGCCGAGCGACGCACGCGTCGACGCTTCAGCCCCTGGCACCTCGTGCTCGCGCCGATCGCGATCATCTTCGCCATCCCGTTCGTGCAGATGTTCATCACCTCGGTGACGCCGGAGTCGGAGATCAACACCTATCCGCCCCGCATCCTCCCCTCGCACATCACCTTCGACGGGTTCGCGAAGCTCTTCTCCGAGTCGAACATCCTGCTCTGGCTCGGCAACACGGTCATCGTGTCGACGGTCGCGGTCCTGTCCCACCTCGTGCTCTGCTCGCTCGCCGGCTACGGGTTCGCGCGCCTGAAGTTCCGCGGGAAGACGATGGGCTTCCTCATGATCGTCGCGACGATCATGATCCCGACGCAGCTGCTCATGATCCCGACCTACATCCTGTTCTCCCGGATCGGTCTCATCGACAGCCTCGGGGCGGCGATCGTGCCGTGGCTGGCGTCCGCGTTCGGCATCTTCCTCATGCGGCAGTTCTTCCTGTCACTGCCGGCGGAGCTCGAGGAGGCCGCGCTCATCGACGGCTGCACCCGCCTCCAGGTGTTCTTCCGGGTGATCCTTCCGCTCGCGAAGCCCGCGCTGGCGACGCTCGCGATCTTCACCCTGTTGGGCTCGTGGAACGACCTCGTCTGGCCGCTCATCGCGATCAACAACGACCAGGCCTTCACGCTGCAGCTCGGCATCACGAACTTCCAGGGCGCGCGCCGCACCGACTGGGCGCTCCTCATGGCCGGCAACGTCGTCGCCACGCTCCCGCTGATCGTCTTCTTCCTCTTCGCCCAGAAGCAGTTCGTGGCGACCATGACCTTCTCAGGCCTCAAGGGGTAGGCACCGATCCCGGCGTGGCAGGATCACGTCCATCGCCGCGCGCGCGTCGAACGCTCAACCAACATCGATACCTCGCAACTCCCCCTCATCACCTCGACCCACCCCAGGAGCAACCCGTGTCCATCACCACCATCGTCGGTTCGGAAGCCACCGTCCGCGAGATCACCCAGCAGCCCGACGTCTGGCTCGAGGCGTCGACGGGGATCGCCGACCGCCGCGAGGAGATCGACGCGTTCCTCGCACCGCTCCTGGCACGACCCGAGCTGCGTATCGTCCTGACCGGGGCGGGGACCTCGGCCTTCATCGGCGAGATCGCGGCACCGGCCCTGACCCGGACGCTCCGTCGCCGGATCGACGCGGTCGCGACCACCGACATCGTCTCCAACCCGCGGGAGTCGTTCGCCGAGGACGTCCCGCTGCTCCTCGTGTCGTTCGCCCGCTCCGGCAACAGCCCGGAGAGCGTGGCCGCGACGGAACTCGCCGACCAGTCGCTCGCCGAGGTGCACCACCTGGTGATCACGTGCGACGAGACCGGCGAGCTGTACCGACGCCACCACGACCGCGCCACGTCGCTCACCGTCCTCATGCCGCTGCGGTCGAACGACGAGGGCTTCGCGATGACGTCGAGCTTCAGCTCGATGCTGCTCTCGGTCCTCCTCATCCTCGGCGGCGCGGACGACTCCGCCGTACAGGCGCTCGCGGCCGGAGCGACGACGATCCTCGACCAGCGCGAGGTGGACATCCGCGCCCTGGCCAACGAGGGGTGCGAACGCGTCGTCTACATCGGCAGCGGCCCGCTCACCGGTCTGGCCCGCGAGTCGGCGCTCAAGCTGCTCGAGCTGACCGCCGGACGGATCGTCACCTACTACGACTCGGCGCTCGGGTTCCGTCACGGACCGAAGGCGGTCGTCGACGACAGCACGCTCGTCGTCGTCTACCTGTCGTCCGATCCGTACACGCGGCGGTACGACCTCGACATCGTCACCGAACTGCGCGCCACGCTGTCGCCGGAACGCGTGATCGCGATCTCCTCCGAGCCGGTCGCCGACGCCACGGCGTACGACTGGGTGCTGCCCGAGCTCGCCGGCCTCGACGACGCGCAGCTCGCGATCGGCTACGTGCTCGTCGCCCAGCTGCTCGGCCTCTCGTACTCGCTCCAGCTCGGCGCGACCCCGGACAACCCGTTCCCGAGCGGCACGGTGAACCGCGTCGTGCAGGGCGTCCGGATCCACGAGTTCGACGGCGTCGACGACGCTCGGAGTGTCGCCGCTCAGCTGCAGGAGCAGTAGTCGTGGCGCGGTACCTCGGCGTCGACGGTGGCGGGTCGAAGACGGCCTTCGTGCTGCTCGACGACGCCGGACGGGTGCTCGCGGAAGCGAGGACGGCGAGCTGCTACTACTTCGACGAGGGGATCGAGCTGGTCGGTCGCATCCTCACCGAGGGTGTCTCGGAGGTGTGCCGGCAGGCGGGAGTCACGACCGCCGACATCGATCAGGCCTTCTTCGGTCTGCCCGGGTACGGCGAGGTGAGTTCCGACATCGTCCACCTCGATGCGCTGCCGCGCGACGTGCTCGGACATGACCGGTTCTCCTGCGACAACGACATGGTGTGCGGGTGGGCCGGATCGCTCGGCGCCGTCGACGGGATCAACGTGATCAGCGGCACGGGCTCGATGACGTACGGCGAGCGCCGTGGCCGCGGGCACCGGGTCGGCGGCTGGAGCGAGCTGTTCGGCGACGAGGGCTCGGCGTACTGGATCGCCGCTCGAGGCTTGAACGCGTTCACGCGGATGAGCGACGGCCGCCTGCCGCGCGGTCCGCTCGTCGACCTCGTGCGGGCGAGGGTCGGGATCACGAGCGACCTCGATGTGATCGACGTCGTCATGAACCGCTGGAAGGGTCAGCGTGGCCGGATCGCGGATCTCGCGAAGACGGTCGTCGCTGCGGCCGAGCAGGGCGACGAGGTCGCGGCGCGGATCCTGGCCGACGCGAGCGGGGAGCTGGCCGAGATCGTCGAGGCGACCCGCGTGGAGCTCGGTTTCAGCGGCGACGAGGTCGTTCCGGTGTCGTACTCGGGCGGGGTGTTCTCCGCTGAGCCGGTGCGGTCGGGTTTCGAGCAGGCCATCGCGGCACTGCCCGCCCGGTACGAACTCCGGACCCCGCTCTTGGGTCCGGCGATCGGCGCCGCGCTGTACGCCGCGAAGCGCGCCGGGTCACCGCTCTCGCCCCAGGCGCTCGAGGTGCTGCGCTCCCGGTAGCCCGCTCCTCCGCCCGCCGTCGCCTTGGGCCAGCGCGGTGCGCTGACGCGACCGCGGGCCTGACGCGTGAGCGCGGGTCTCCGGAGGGTCGCGCTCACGCGCGCGGGGCGCGGCCACGCCGGTTGCGCAGCGGCCACGCTGGTTCTGCAGCGGTCACGCCGCGTACACCACACTCGCGTCAGCGCACCGCGCTGGCAGCCTCCCGGGGTAGGGCCCTTGACCCTCACGCGGCGTGAGGCTTTAGCGTCGTCGCCATGACCATCACGATCCTCGACACCGCCAGCGGCATGCGTTCCGTCCTCGACGCGCCGGAAGCCGAACGACCAGCGCGACTCCGGGCCATGCTCGAGCCCGTCGCCGACATGTACCGGTACTTCCCGGGCGAGGTCGACCTGCTCGCCATGCACACGATGGGCTCGGGGTTCCCGATCGACCGGAGTCGGGATCGGGTCGTCGACGGCCTCGGCCGGCTCGTCGCGGCGGACGCGTGGGGACGGATCTCACGGGCGCTCGACGCGGCGGTCGCCACTCAGCTCGCGGCGGTGCCGACCCTCGTCGTCCCCGACATCACCGTCCTGCTCGTCCTCGGCGACCCCGACGACAGCTACTTCATGGAGTCGATCCGCGGGTTCATCGGTAACGGCAGCGCGACCGGGTTCATCTCGCTCATCCTCTGGCCGACGGAGGAGAACCTCGCGCGCCTCGAAGCGGCCGCCGTCCACGAGCTCAACCACAACCTGCGATACGCGCCGGGTGGGGTGGTGTGGGATCCGGCGACCGTCGTGGTCGCTGAGCAGGTGGTGTCGGAGGGGCTCGCGGACGCGTTCGCCCGGCAGTTGCACGGGTCGTCCGGCTACACGCCGATCGGTGTCGCGCACCTCGACGACGACGCGGTGTTCGACCGGGTCGTCGAGGGTCTCGACGTCGGAGGGATGCAGCACTTCGTCTCGTGGGTGCACGGTGACGAGGCCGCGCTGCGATACGGGGGCGAGCCGGTCGGTCTGCCGATGGGTGCCGGTTATGCAGCGGGCAACCGTCTCGTCGACGCATATCTTGCGGCGACCGGGACGACCGCCGCCGAAGCGCTGCACGTCCCGAGCGCGACGATCATCGAGGTGGCACTCCACGAGCTGGGTTGAGGCGGCTCCCCCTCACTCCCAGACGGCGGTCTCGGGGTCCACGCTGTGGCTGCGCGCGTTCTCGTCGATGACATGTGAGAGCCACGCGGCGAGGCCGGGTTCGATCCGATCGTAGGTGTCGGCCATGCCGGGCTCCGTGAGAGCGAGGCGACCGGTGATCACGTGCATGGACGGCGTGCAGTGGAAGTACTCGCTGAGGGCTGCGCGATGCCGTTCGGCGAGGGTGTTCGCCGTCTCGCTTCCGGCCGCGACACCGGCGCGCTTGGCCTCGGCGAGTTCGTCGACCAGGTCGCGCATGGGTCCGACCAGCGCCCGCCAGTCGTCCGGCGTGCGGGTCGCGGACCGTTCGGCGTACTCGGCCCACTGCGCGGAGTCGCCCCAGCGGGCGCGGGCCGTCTCAGCCATCGTGGGGTTCCAGCCGTCGCCGAACACCGCTTGGCGCTCGTCCTCGGGGACGAGCACGCCGACCTCGTCGGCTTCGAGCAGGCGGTCGACGGATTGGGCGACGGCTTCGAGTCGTTTGATGGTGGCGCCGAGTTCGTGCCGACGCTGCGTGAGCTCCGCGCGTCGTTCCGCGGCCGGTGCGCTGAGGAGGGTGGGGATGCGAGCGAGCGGGACCCTGAGGTCGCGGAGGAGCACGACGCGTCGAAGCCGGGCGATGTCGACGGGCAGGTACGAGCGGTAGCCGCTCTGGTTCCTTCCGGACGGCTGCGCGACGCCGATCTCATCCCAGTGGTGCAGCGTTCGCACGCTGACCCCTATCTCGGCCGCCGCCCGACCGACGGTCACGCCACCCTCGGCCCTCCCGTGCTCGTCCATCCACCCAGCATCGCACCCGGACCCGACCTGCGTCCTCTGCCTGCTGCCAGCGCGGTGCGCTGACGCGAATGGACCCGACCCGGCGTGGGCGCACCCCACACACGTGAGCGCGCTCCTCCGGAGACCCGCGCTCAGCCCCAGCGCACCGCGCTGACACCGGTACCGAGCTCGCCAGCGCGGTGCGCCGGCGTGAGTGCGCCGCACTCGGCGCGAGCGTGCGCCTACCGGCGTGGGCGCGGCCCACACCCGCGAGCGCGCCCCTCCGGAGACCCGCGCCCACGCGCCAGACCCGCGCTCACGTCACAGCACCGCGCTGGCACCCACCACCACACACCGCGCAGGCCCGACCGGTGACGCGAACGGCCCCGGGAGCAGTGTGCTCCCGGGGCCGTCCGGCGTTCAGACGGTCACGCCGCCCGGCGACGCGCTCGCATCGCGACGAGGACTCCGCCGAGGAGGACCAACAGGACTCCCGCACCGATCGTGCCGAACGGCAGCTCGGTACCCGTCGTCGCGAGCGCCCCACCCGATGCCGAACCGTCGACGCTCGTCCCGTCGGCCGCGACGATCCGCACCTCGGTCCACCCGATGAGCGAGCCGTCGGCCGCGTAGACCGCGACCCGGTGGTCGCCCAGCGTCGCGTCGGCCGGGATCGTGGCCGACAGGTCAGCGGCGGCGTTCGTCGTGCCGGTGGCGATTCGCGCCGGCGTCGAGTACAGCCACACCTCGACGGCCGTCGCGGCGAAGCGGTCCTCGAGTCCGACCGTCACGGTCTCGCCCCGCCGCACCGTGTCGGCGAGCGTGATCGCACCGCGGTTGGCCTCGGTGAAGCTCGTCCCGGGCAGTGGCGTGACCCCACCGGTCGGGGGCGTCACGGGCGGCGTGGTCGTCCCTGGCAGCGACCCGAGACGCAGGGCCTCGGAAGCGTAGCCGTCGGCGAACCAGTACACGGGACGCTTGCCGTCGACTGACAGCGAGGCCGGCGCGGTCGCGAAGCCCTCGTTGTTGAGGTTGGGCAGTCCCGCCGGACGCTCGACCTGAGCGATCCCGGGCTGCTCGGTCCCGTTCAGCGTGATCTGTGCACCGGTACCCGCACAGCCGTCGTCGCACACGGCCCACAGCACGCCGAGCGTCGTGTCGTAGTCGAGCGCCATGACCGCTGGGAGGCCCGGGTCGATCGTCGAGATCAGCGTGGCCGAGCCGTCGGCGTTCAGTGCGAAGGCGTACACGTCGCCGGTGTCCTCGACGCCGACGAAGAACAGTCCGTCACCATGGCCCGCGTAGTTCGCCGGGTCGTACGTCGCCTTCGTGTTGTCGTCGAAGAGCTTGCCGGCGAGGTCGCCGTCGGCCACCCACTCGACGGCCTCAACACCGAGGTTCGCACCGACCGTCGGCAGCAGGACCGTGAGGTCCCACTCCTGGGAGGCGACGACGTCGGGGCCGGGCGCGTTCGGGTCGACCTTGAGCACGGCGTTGAGCGTCGTGCCCTTCACACTGTTGTCGCGCTCGACGCCGACATAGACGGAACCAGCGCCGTCGACCGTGATGCCCTCGGTGTCGGGGCCGGCAGCGGACGGGTTCGACGCGTCCTTCTGGAAGCGGGCGCGCTTGCCCTTCTCCCAACCGTCGACGAACGAGACCGAACCGTCTGCGGCGATCGCGAGCTTCCAGAACGAGCCGGTGCCATTGTCGACCGCCCAGAGGAACGCGCCGTCGGCGGTGACCTGGGTGTCGAGGCCGGAGCTGTCCTCGAGGAACATCGGCGTGGTGTCGAGCACCGTCACGTCGGGCGAACCGGGCCACGGGCCGACCGGGATCTCACCGGCGCAGACGTTGGCCGCACCCTTGGTGGCCTCGGCCGTCGCTGCGAAGGCGCCGGTCGCATCGGGGCAGCGTCCCCAGGTGTTCGCCGGGTGGCCCTCGCTCCAGGTGGTCGAGTCGAGCAGTGCGTCGCCCTCGAAGAGACGGACCGTGTCGCCGCCGCCGAGACCGAAGCCGAGGGCTGCGCGCTCGATGACGAGGTAGCCGCCGGCCGCGATGCTCGTGCCGGTGGGGATGGCGTAGGCGTGAGTGTCGTCGTCGTCCTTCACGACGATGCCGGAGACGTCGAGCGCGGCGGTCGTCGGGTTGACGAGCTCGATCCAGTCGTCGGGCGATCCGCCGTCGGACTCGACCTCGTTGATGCGCACCGGGTTGCCGCACGCGTTCCGCAGGCCCTTGGTGGAGACGGCGGTGTCGACGAACTCGCCCGTGCCGTCGGGGCAGCGCGCGAAGACGCCGTCCGCGTGGGCCGCGTAGGTGTACTCGGCGACCGTCGCGCCGGCGGCGTTCCGCACGGTGGTGGTGTCGCCGTTGCCGAGCCCGAACGCGAAGTTCACGTTCTGGTCGAAGACGAAGTAGGCGCCGGGCTCGAGGATCGTGCCCGCGGGCAGCGGGGTCGTCTCGGCGGCGTGGCTCACCGGGTCGTTGTCCATGAGCGTCCAGCCGGAGATGTCCAGCGCGGTCGCCTCGAGGTTGACGATCTCGACCCAGTCGGTCGTGTCCTTGTTCGACTCGACCTCGTTGATCGCGACGTTCGGGAGGACGCAGTCGTTCGCGGCACCCTTGGTGATGCGTGCGAGCGTGAAGGCGCCTTCACCGTCGGGGCAGCGGGCGAGCGTCGCAGCGATGAAGTCGCCGTCGATGGCCGCGTGGCCGCTCCACGTTCCCGAGCGGTCGATGAGCGTGCCGGTCGCGTCGAACAGGCGGATCTCGTCGGCGCTGCCGATGCCGATCGGGTCACGGAACGCGCCCTGCGTCTCGGTACCGCCGACCAGGCCGATCGTCGCTTCGTCGACCACGAGGAACTCGCCGGGAGCGATCGACGTGCCGGGCAGGAACTGCCAGCGGTGGTCGTCGGAGTTGTCGCGGATCTCGTAGCGCGAGATGTCGAGGGCCGTCGTGCCGGGGTTGAAGAACTCGACCCAGTCGGATGGCTGGGAGTCGATCTCGTTGATGCGGATCTCACCGTCGGTCTCGGGGACCTCGGGTGCGGTGAAGACGTTCGCGGCGCCATTCGTCGACTCGGTGGTCTCGGCCCAGCCGCCGCGGTCGGCGGTGACGCCGTAGGTGACCGGCGCGTGTGCGGTCCACGAGTACTCGTCGGCGATCGCGGCGGTCGGGTCGAACAGGCGGACCGAGTCCTCCTTGCCGAGACCGAAGCCGAACTGGGTGTCGTCGATGACGAGGAACGCGCCGGGCTCGACGACGGTGCCGGCCGGGAAGGCGTAGGGCTTGTCGTCCTTGTTGTCCTTCACGACCCAGCCGTCGAGCGTGACGGCGGTCGTCGCGGTGTTGGTGAACTCGATCCAGTCTGAGGCTTGGCCGTCGGAGGACTCGATCTCGTTGATCTGGAGCCCCGGCGCTGGGGCGGCGATGGCGGCGGCGGGCGTCGCGATGAGTGCGGTTGCGGCGATGGCGCACGCGGCGGTCATCGTCAACACGCGGTTGAGGCGGGGCATGGGTCTCCAGGGCACGAAGGGACGGGGATCGCGTCCCATCCCATCGGCGTGGGGTGGCCAGGTGGAGGAGCGGCGGTGACCGGGAGGTGAACGGCGGGTGGCTTCCCAGGCGGGACGTGCCACGATCCAGCAGATCGGACGCAGCGACCAGGACTACGCTCACCCCATGACCGACGATGCGACCACCGACACCGCTCCACGCGCAGACCTCACCGGCTGGGTGCGGACCCCGTTCACCGGCGGCGGCGTCACGCACGACCGCTTCGAGAAGGGGTCGGGGCCGGGCGTCGTCCTCATCCCCGAGCTGCCCGGACTCACGCCCGAGGTCCTCGGGCTGGCGGAGCACCTCGTCGCTGAGGGCTTCACCGTCGCGATCCCGTCACCGTTCGGGACGCCCGGACACGAGGGGACCCTCGGCTACACGCTCGCCAGCGTCAGCAAGGTCTGCGTCTCCGCCGAGTTCAAGGCGTTCGCGACCGGCGCCCACCGACCCGTCGCCGACCACGTCCGGGCACTGGCCGCCGACCTCGCGGCCCGCACGCCGGGCCCTGGCGTCGGCGTCATCGGCATGTGCTTCACCGGCGGTTTCGCGCTCGCGGCTGCCGTCGACGAGCACGTCCTCGCGTCCGTCATGAGCCAGCCGTCCACGCCGTTCCCCGTCAGCCGGGCCCGCCGCATCGACCCCGGGATGTCCAGCGCCGAGTTCGACGCCGTCGCAGCCCGCGCAGCTCAGGGCTCGGTCTGCGCACTCGGCCTCCGCTTCAGCGAGGATCGAGCCGTCCCACGGGAGCGCTTCGCGACCATCGCGGCCAAGCTCGGTAACGCGTTCGAGGTCATCGAACTCGACTCCTCTCCCGGCAACGCCGCCGGCTTCTCGAAGACCGCGCACTCGGTCCTCACGGGCGAGGTCCGCGAGCGCGACGGCCACCCGGCGTTCGAAGCCCGGAAGCGCGTGGTCGCCTTCCTGCGGGAACGACTCGCGACACCGACCACGTCGGCCTGACCTTCCCAGCTGGCCGTCACGCTGCGATCATCGACTCCATGACCTCGACACGACACGACCGCGCGACACCGAACCTGCCGTCCCGCAGCTTCGACGCGACGGAGACGTTCTACTCGGCGTTCGGTTTCGAGCGCACGTTCCGAGACGACGGCTGGCTGATCCTCGTCCGCGGTGGTCTGCAGCTCGAGTTCTTCCCGGCACCCGACCTCGACCCGGCATCGAGCGGCTTAATGTGCTGCCTGCGTGTGGCCGACGTCGACGAGCTCTACGACGCCATTCAGAAATCGGGAGTCGCCGAGGCGACCGTCGGCGCGCCTCGCCTGCACCCGGTCCGGATGCAGGATTGGGGACTCCGAGCTGGATTCCTCATCGACCCGGACGGCACGCAACTCACCCTCATCGAGCAACGCGACTGATCCGCGACGGCGCGACGTCCGCGGATCGCTGCTCAGGACCGCCCTAGAAGAAGGTGATCCCGTGCGGAGCGCGCGGCGTCTGGAGCATCGATCGAAGCAGGAGCGGCGCAGCAGGGTCGGCCGCCTGCAGCACACCGGCGGCAGCGAGCGACACCGGCGAGACCGCGCCGAGCAGCAGCGAACCGAGGTCGGCGACGTCGAGCGCGAGGTCGGCGCCGGCAGCGTCGGTCTCGTCGCTCAGCTTCGTGGCCGTGCCGCGACCACCGGTCACCGCGAGGCGGAACGTGCCGGCCGCGTAGCCGAGCGCGTCCGTCACCGCGATCGTCAACGTGCCGTCGACCGCGAACGGACGCGACGCGAGGACGGCCGGGAGGTCGAGGACGCGCAGCCACACGTGGTCCTCTTCGTGCTCGATGTCGTAGGCACGGTTGTCGCCGAGGGCCGACACGATCGGGTCGTCGAGCCTGGCGCGGTTGTACTTCACGACGTCGTTGAGGTCGATGGAGAGCAGGAACTCCCAGAGCGACAGGTAGGCCGCGTCGGTCGCGTAGACGAGGTCGATGATCTCGATGCCGGTCTGACCGCCGGGCTGCTCGACCATGCGCCACGTGACGTAGCCGTCGATCTCCTCGCCGTCGGCGGGACGGTGCACGGCGGCGCGGGTGTCCTTCGCCGGTTCGCCGTCGCGACCCAGCGTGCCGAGGACCAACGGCCAGGATCCGGTGTTGCGGACCATGGACCCGATCGAGCGCTCGTCGAAGCGGTCGAACACCTGACGTGCGACGCCATCGACAAGATACTCGGGGGTGACGACCGACACGATGCCGCTCGTCGGCGCGAGGAACGGCAGGGCCTTCGCGCGCTTCACGACGACGTTGCGCTCACGGATCGCGGAGCCGAATCCGAAGCGACGGTAGATCGTGCCCTCGCTGGCGGTGAGGGCCGCGATCGCATAGCCGTCAGCGACGCCGCGCTCGAGAGCCTGCGTCATCATGCGGCGCAGGATCCCGCGGCGGCGCTCGGTCGGGCGGACCGTGACGTCGGAGATCGCCTGCGTGTTGATGCTGGTGCCGTCGCCCCAGCTGAGCGCCTTCGGGAACCAGGAGAAGGTGCCGGCGGGCCAGGTCTCGTCGACCGAACCGGGCTGCGGCTTGCGGACATAGGCACCGAGCAGCACCGCTTCGTCGGCGATGAGTTCGTTCACCTTGCGCTTGCGCGCCTCCGGCTTCGGGGTGGACTCGTGGAAACCGAATCCGATGGCGTCGAGGGCCGCAAGGCTCTCGGGCGTCGGTTCGCCGTCGGCCCCGTTCGCGAACGGGAACTCACGGAGCTCGTACCGGGTGTCGAAATCTTTGCTGTTGGCCACGACTCCAGCCTAACGACCCGGCCTGACACGCCCCCGGGAAGCGCGGTGGGAGAGCGACCTCACGGCAGGGTGATCGACACCTCGACCGTGTACTCGTCGGCGGTCTGGCCCAGCACCCGCTGCCGCAGCTCGGTGGTCGGCATCGTGATCCCCCGCTCCGCGATCGCGTCGAACAGGGCGACCACCGCGGGGTGGGTCGATCCCTCGGGGAGCTCGACGCCGGGTTCGGATCGCCAGACCGCAGCGAGCTCGGTCCGCTCGGGCAGCACATTGACCGTGGTCTCGTCACCACCCCACGTCGGTTCGAGCTGCGACGAGGTCGGCCAGCAGCAGACGATCTCGACCGCCCCCTGCTCGCCCGGACGGAGCGCGGTCCAGAACGTGCCCGTCGGACCGACGCCGGCCTCCTGCAGGGCGACGTAGAGCTGCGAGAACTGCTCGTTCGCGTCGTCGTTCGTCACGGCGTCCTCGTCGCCGCGCGGCACGGTGAGCACGCGGCCGACGTAGGGCTGGGGCGGGAGCGCGCGTTCGACGATCTCGACCGGTGCCGCGAGCGACGCGACGACCAAGCGGGCCTGCGCGAACGCGTGGTCCTCCTGCTCCCGCTGCTCCAGGACCAGGCGATGGTGCACGTCGAGAGCGGTCGACGGGTCGGCGCCGGCGACGGAGACGCCCACTGCGGCGAGGGGAACACCGGCATCGCGGAGGGCCTTCACGATCACGCCCGAACGCACCTGCTCCTCGCCGTAGCGGCGGTAGCCGGAGTCGGGATCGACGTCGGCCGGAACCAGGACGCCCTTCTCGTCGTAGTGGCGGAGCGCCTTGACGCTCAACCCGGTCATGCCTGCGAACTCTCCGATGTGCAACATGCTTCAAGCATCACGCCTCCCCCTACGGGAGAGTCAAACCGGCGCGTCTCATTGGTGCTGGCGACGGCTCAGAGCGCACCTCGGCGCCCGACAGGCTTCAGCAGGGAGGGGCGTTACTGAAGTTTATGGAGCCATCCTTCAGTAAGGACGATCGTTGGTGAAGGATACGGTCCGAGCATTCGCTGTCGCCCCTGCCCCCACGAACGCTGCGACGCAGTCCTCGACTGCTGTGCCCCAGGGGCCATCAGTGCTTCTGGGCTCGGAACCGGCGCGACACTGCAACCCACAGCAGACCGCCGATCATCGTGTACGCACCTCCGAGGATCAGCCATCCGACCGCGGTCTCTCCGACCGATGGCCGGATGACGATCGCGGTGAGCGCGACAGGCGCGACCATGACCCCGAGCGATGTTCCGAAACCGAAGACGCCCTGGTAGGCGCCGATCCGCTGCGGTGGCGCGTAGGCGTAGCTCAGGGTCCACCCGGCGGCCGACGTCAACAGCTCGGCCAGGGTGAGGACGACGACAGCCCCGCAGAACAGCGAGGCGCCCGGCAGGTCAGGGACCAGCGTCGAGGCAGCGAACAACGCTGTCGCGCCAAACAGGAGTCCGCCCGCGAGAGCGAGCGCACGAGCCGACCGTGAGGGTGTGTCGGCGAGGGAGGAGATCGGGACCTGCAGCAAGACGACCAGGACGGTGTTGACAACGATCGCGACGGGGATGAGGACGTAGCGATCCTCAGTTCCGGTCGACACCCACAGCGGCAGCAGGAAGTCCAGGATCAGGTAGAACGACGACAGCGCGGCGATCCCGAGGACGAAGACCGTGAATCCGTGGTTGGAGAACACCGACAGCGGCGATCCTTCCCCAACCGGTCGGGCGTCGACCGGCTTCGGCCGAGGGGCGCGCAGCAGCAGGAAGATGCCTCCCATCTCAGCTACCGCCATCGCAAGGAACGCTGCGCCGTACGGAGTCGGGTCAGGAAGCACGAGGACGACCGCAGCGAGCGCGGCTCCGATCGCGATGCCGAGATTGCCGACCGCACGCATCAGAGCGCGACACCTCGTCGCGGCCGCGGTCGGCAGCCGCTGACCGATCCACGTCGCGAGAGTCGCCGCGGAGCTCCGGTCGAATGCAGCCACCACGCTGAACGCGATGACAGCCATCAGCCAGTCGTCGTAGAACACGAGCGAGCCGTACCCGACTGCGACACCGCAGGACGAACCGACGGTGACCGCCTTCGGGCTGAAGTGGTCGGCAACGAACCCGCCGAAGAGCGACCCGACAAGCCCGAACGCCCCTGTGATGAAGACGGCGACCGCGACCGTCTGCTCATCGATGCGCAGCCCACTCGACAGGTAGATGACCGACAGCGCCACGAATCCTCCGCGCGCCACGGCTTTCGCAAGTCCGTTGGACAGCATGGCGACGACCGTCCGCCGATCCCCGTCACTGAGATCGTTCGGAAGATGCCAGCCGCCGCGCAGTCCATGCAGCAGCGAGGTCATCGCGCACCTGGCCCGGCATCAAGACCGAACGTCGCCTCCGATGGCATCGCATCGGAGAAGTGCGCTCGCTGCCAGGCCCGAAGCCCGGCGGCATCGGACGCTGGTGGTGCCACGTCGACCTGCTCAGCGAACCAAGCTTGGAGCAGGCGGACCCGTTCGTCGAACTGGGCGAGATCCGGCGCGGTGATGAGTGCCTCAGCGGTACGGATGTGCGTTCCGTGGGCGGCTCCGTGCCGCAGGACCGATCCGGGGGCGAGGAAGTACCGGGCGAACTCGACGCCGCTCTGGCCGTGGACCTCGTCGAGCGTCGGAACCGTCAGGATCGTGCCCTCCGGCGTCAGCAACTGCGTCGTGCCGACGATGCCGGAACGCGTCGCGGTCGGCTGCTGCGGTTGTCGCCCGAGCGCGCAGCGGATGGCTGCCTCGACGATCGAGAAGCCGTACTTCAGGAGCAGCTGCTCGAAGGTGAAGGCCCCTCCACGCCGGAGGGCGCACTCACCGAAGACGTAGCCGTCGCTCGGCGACCAGAAGATCTCCATGTGGAATGCCCCGCGCCAGGCGCCGAGGGCGGACAGCGCCGACTCGGCCATCGGCGACACGTCCCGATACGCGTCAGGCGCTTGTGTTGGGTCGAGCTTCACCATCGTCATCGGCGCACCGGCACTCAGTGATTGCAGCGGCGGAGCACCGTAGTGACTGATCGAGAGGAACTCGACGCGACCGTCGAAGACGATCCCGTCGACCACCCACTCCTTCGCGACGTCGACGCATGATTCGAGGAGGAAGTCCTTGTCGCCGGCGTCGGACTCGCCGAGGGCGGTCAGCGCCGCACGGAGCTCGGGCTCATTCCGGACGATCGCGGTGTGCATCGTCCCTGCGCGCGATGCCGGCTTCAGGACGTACGAGCCAGGCCAGGGCACTGAACCGGCGTCGAAGGTCCGCACGTCCGGAATCGGCCAATGGGCGGCGGTCGCGATCCCTGCTGCCTGGACCGCGCTCTTCTGCACGCGCTTGTCACGAAGGACCGAGACATCACCTGAGCGGGTGAGCCGCGACGTGTCGGCGAGCGCGGCGAGCCCATTGCAGGCGCCGAGCGCGAACTCGTCCGTCGTGTAGACACCGTCGAACTGCTCGGGACGCGAGCCGGCGAGCATCAGAGCGGCGAGACAATCGTCGAGTCGACTGTGGTCCTCGACCAGCAGGACTGGCAAGTCTCCAAGCTCACGAAGCCCAGCTCGCGCACTGGCTCGTGAGCAGATGACCACCGTCTCGACGCCGAGGGCTGCTGCAGTATCGACCGCCGGCCAGTCGAGCCCGATCATCAAGAGGCGTGATCCGGCGAGGTCGCGGTCGCGGGCGTTCGAGCTATCGGTCATGGTGCTCCTCGTAGCGGACCGAGACGTCACGGTCCAAGTGTTGGTGGAACGTGATCAGCTGATCGAGGTCGTCGTGCACCGACAGGATGAATGCCGGATATCCACTGAACTCGGGATACGGACGCACCCGATCGCCCGCACGCATCATCTGCACGACGTCGGTGACAGCTGGATGCTTCCGCACCGTTTCCAGCCCTCGGATCTCAGAGATCGTTCCGCTACCGCCGCAGGGCACGATGTAGTTTCCGGCGGCCCGAATCGGAGCACACTGGTCGACGTCGAGCACCGACGGTCGGCGGCCGAGCGCGACAGCGAACACTTCGGCGAAGTAGTCGATGCCGGTGGCGGCCTCCACTAGGACATGGGATACACCGGACCCACCCACTCGCGCACCGATCTCCAGGATGTAGGGCTTACCGTTTCTCCCGACACGGAGTTCCGTATGGGCCGGCCCGGTATCGATGCCGAGGGCGCCATGAGCTTGCTCGACGACCGCGCGGATGTCTCGTTCTGCCTCTGGCGTCAGCCCGGACGGGATGCGGTAGACGGACTCCTCGAAATAGGGTCCCGACGGTCGGCCCTTGTACCCGATGGTCAGCACCCGCGTCCGGCCTTCGTACGAGATCGATTCCACCGCGTACTCGGGACCGTCGACATACTCTTCGATCACCACTTCCCCGGCCAACATCCCCGCGCGGCGCATCGCGACGAGCGCACGTTCGCATGCGGGCGCCACATCCTCGTAACGCTCGACTCGTTCGACGCCGATGCTCGAGAAGCCGTCGACTGGTTTGACGACGAGCGGCAGCGGCAGCTTCAACGCCTCGTTCACGAACGGTGTGTCGAGCAAGCCCACCACGAACCTTGGCGTCGGCATATCGTGCTGGGACAGCACCTTGCGCATAGCGCCCTTGGATCGAAGCGCAGCGACCACTTCAGGATCGAGGGAGCTGAGACCGTAGCTCTCTGCGGCGCTACTGACGGCCAGTAGGGCCGCATCGTGCAAGCCGACGATCCCCGTCGCACCGTAGTCCTCGATCAACCGCTCGAGGAAGTAGACGAGATCCAGACCGTCGAGCGGCCCGGACCACGCTTCAACTCCAACGATGGAAGGCGGCAGACCGGTGTTCCAGAGCGCCACCTCGTCCGTTCTCGGAACGACAACCAGATCGCACTCGAGTCTCTCAGCACTCGCGATGAACGCGTCGAGCTGACGGCGAGGGAAGACGAGTACGAGCCGTTCCCGCCTGCTTCGCGTCATCGCCTCCTCCGGGTGGGATCGCCGTCGGGGCGGGCGGAGAGAACTAGGGACATCAGCCCAGTCTAGGCCACTGAAATATTGCATTTCAAGATCGCCGAGGTCGGTTCACTGTGCCGGTAGCCTTCATGGATGAACTTCGACCCGACGGCCCTCATCGTCCTCTACAGCGCTGCCGGGTTGCTCGGCTTCATCCTGTTCGTGCTGCTGTGGATCTTCATCATCCGGACCGCGGTCCTGTCGGCGCTTCGGAAGCACCACGCGGAGACACAGGCCGAGCGCCGAGCCGCCGCAGGACGCGGCCTGCCGCAGTAGAGGCCGCGCAACTGATGCCACTTCCCCACGACACGGAGCACCTCCGGTTCCGGCGCATGACACCGGCGGACCTCGACGAGATGGCGAAGCTCCTCGGCGACCTTGCGGTCATGCAGTTCTACCCGGCGCCGAAGACCCGCGAGCAGGCCGCGGCGTGGATCGCCTGGAACGAGGACAACTATGCCCAGTACGGTCTCGGCCTGTGGATCATCGAGACCCGCGACGGCGACTTCGTCGGTGACTGCGGCCTGACGTGGCAGCGGGTCAACGGCGATCTGAAGCTCGAGGTCGGGTACCACGTGAGTCCTGCCTGGCAGGGTCGAGGGTTCGCGACCGAGGCCGCCGCCGCCAGTCGGGACTTCGCCCAGGAGCACACGGACTCGTCAGAGCTCGTCGCGATCGTCCACCCCGACAACCGGGCGTCGTCGCGCGTGGCGGAGAAGATCGGCATGCGGCGCGTGGACGACGACCTCGGGGCAGACGGGTCGGTGCGGCACGTGCTGAGCATGCGACTTCGATCGACGGCCGCTTCCAGCGACGCCGATCACCTCGCTGAGTAGCCGCCGCACCTACCCCCGCGCCGCTACGAACGCCGCGACGCAGTCCTCGATGTCCTGCTCACTGTGGGCGGCACTGATCTGCACGCGGATGCGGGCCTCGCCGCGGGGCACCACGGGGAAGCTGAACGGGATCACGTAGATGCCCTGCTCCAACATCCGCGCCGCGACCTGCACCGCCTGCTGCTCGTCGTCGAACATCACCGGGATGATCGGGTGCGAGCCTTCCAGCAGCCGGAAGCCCTCCTGGGTCATGCGTGACCGGAACAGGTCGGCCTTGCGGAACAGTCCCTCCCGCAGCTCGTCACCCTCCGCCGCGAGCTCCACGGCCCGACGCGCTCCGGCGACCAGCGACGGCGCCAGGCTGTTCGAGAACAGGTACGGCCGGCCCGACTGCCGCAGCACGTCCACGATCTCCTGCTTCGCGCTCACATACCCGCCCGACGCACCACCGAGCGCTTTGCCGAGGGTGCCGGTGAGGATGTCGACGCGGTCCTGCACCCCGAACAACTCGGGCGTCCCGCGACCACCCGGGCCGACGAAGCCCACGGCGTGCGAGTCGTCGACGAGGACGAGCGCGCCGTAGCGGTCGGCGAGGTCGCAGATCTCATCCAAGGGCGCGTAGAAGCCGTCCATCGAGAACACGCCGTCGGTGACGATGACGGTGCGACGAGCGTCGGCGGCGTTCATGAGCTGCTGCTCGAGGTCGGCCATGTTGCGGTTGCGATAGCGCAGGCGGCGGGCCTTGCTCAGACGGATCCCGTCGATGAGCGACGCGTGGTTGAGCGCGTCGGAGATGATCGCGCCGTGCTCCCCGAACAGCGCACCGAAGACCGCTCCGTTCGCGTCGAAGCAGGAGGAGAACAGGATGGTGTCCTCCGTGCCGAGGAACGCGCTCAACTCCTGCTCGAGGTCGCGGTGGATCTGCTGCGTGCCGCAGATGAAGCGGACGCTCGCGAGCCCGTAGCCCCACTCGTCGAGCGCCAGCTTGGCGGCCTCGACGATCGAGGGCTCGTTGGCGAGGCCGAGGTAGTTGTTGGCGCAGAAGTTCCGCACCTCGCGGCCGTCGATCGTCACGTGACTGCCCTGGCGGGACGTGATCGCGAACTCGCGCTTCGTGAGGTCGTCGGCCTCGATGCGGTCGAGCTGGTCGCGCAGCTGCGCCTTGATGGTGCCGTACATGTCGTCTCCTCGGGGTCGAGTGGGCGGTTGAGCTGAGTGTCGCGGTCGCTTAGGCGGCGGTCGCGGCGTGGGCGGCGACCGGTGCCTGTTCGTCGACGACGCCGGTGATGACGACGTCGCGGGTGTCGGTCCAGTCGATGAGCACCTTGCCCGCCGCTCCCCCGCGCGCGGTGTCGAACGCGTCCTGCCAGGAGGCGAGCGGGAAGCGGGCGGTCACGAGCGACTCGAGGGCGTTGCGGAGCTCGGGGCTGTGGTCCACCATTGCGCTCGCGTGGTGCCAGGTGTCGAACATCTCGCGGCCGTAGATGCCCTTGATGGTGATCATGCGGGTGATGACCTTGGTCCAGTCGATCTCGATGTTGGTCGACGGGAGACCGAGGAGCGCGACCTTGCCACCGGTATTGAGGTTCTCGATGAGCTCACTCGCCGCGGCGGCCTGTCCGGACATCTCGAGGCCGATGTCGAAACCCTCGAGCATGCCGAGCTCGGCCTGGGCGTCGGCGACCCGTTCCTTCGAGACGTCGACGACGCGGTCCGCGCCGACGGCGAGGGCCTTCTCGAGGCGGTCGGCGACGACGTCGGTCGCGACGATGTTGCGTGCCCCGGCCACCCGGCAGACCGCGATGGCCATGAGGCCGATGGGGCCGCAGCCGGTGATGAGGACGTCTTCGCCGAGGATCGGGAAGCTGAGCGCGGTGTGGACGGCGTTGCCGAGGGGGTCGAAGAGTGCGCCGAGGTCGGGGGTGACCTGGTCGCCGTGGACCCAGACGTTGGTGGCCGGCAGGACGACGTACTCGGCGAAGGCGCCGTCGAGGTTGACGCCGAGGCCGCGCGTGTGGCGGCAGAGGTGGCGGCGGCCGGAGCGGCAGTTGCGGCACGTGCCACAGACGAGGTGGCCCTCACCGGAGACCGCTGCGCCGACGGGGATCCCCTCGACGCGGCTGCCGACCTCGACGACCTCGCCGGAGAACTCGTGGCCGGGCACGAGCGGGGCGTCGACCGCGCCGGCCGCCCACGGGTCCCACGACTCGATGTGGAGGTCGGTGCCGCAGATGCCGGTGCGGTGGACGCGGATCAGGACGTCGTCGGAACCCATGGCCGGCATCGCGCGCTCGACGAGTTCGAAACCGGCGGTGTCGGGTCGTTTCCAGAGGGCGAGCAACGGCGTTCCTTCCTGCGGGAGCGGCGGCGGCCGGCGGGGCCGGCTGTCGCGGACGGGCGTCGTCGCGCTGTCCTGGTGACCAACGTAGTCAGATCGATCCGTCATGAATATTGAGGGTTTCCACGCGACCAGTTAGCTTGAGCTGATGAATCTCTCTCAGATGCGGATCATGCGCGAGCTGGCCGAGCGTGGCACTATCGCGGCGGTCGCGCGGCACCTGCATGTGACGGCGCCGGCGATCTCGCAGCAGCTGGCCGCTCTGCATCGTGAGCTTGGCGTCGCGCTGACGTATCGGGTTGGGCGCGAGATCCGCCTGACCGAGGCGGGCATGGCGCTGGCCGAGATGGCGGGGACGGTCCACACACTGATCGACCGTGCGGCCGAGACGGTGCGCGAGTACGGCGGCGACACCGGCGCGCGGGTGCGGGTGGCGGCGTTCCAGAGTGCCGGGCAGGCGTTGCTGCCGGGGTTGCTGGAGGACGCTGAGAGTGGACCGTCGCTGGTGTTCGGCGAGCACGATGTCGCGCAGCCGGAGTTCGCCGAGCTCGTCGACCAGTACGACCTCGTCATCGCGCACCGGATGGACCATGACGAGCCGTGGCCGTCGGAACAGTTGTCGGTGACGACGCTGTTGAGCGAGCCGTTCGACGTGGCGATGTCGGTGGACCATTCGCTCGCGGGCCGGTCATCGGTGTCGGCGGCCGAGCTCGCGGACGAGTCGTGGATCGCCGCCCACGCGGGCTTCGCGCCGGATGTCGCGCTCGGGGTGGTCGAGGCGACGGCTGGGGTGCGGTTCCATCGGGCGCATCGGGTGAACGACTACCACCTGGCCGCGTCGCTCATCGTGGGCGGGGAGCTGCTGGCGTTGTTCCCCCGGTACACGGCGCCGCGGGCCGATCCGCGACTGGTGTTGGTGCCGCTCGAGGACGTGCGGATCGCCCGGAACATCGACGTGCTCGCGCGACCGCATGCGCTCGCGCGGGTCGCGGTGGCGGGGACGCTGGAGCGACTGCAGGACGGAGCTGATGCGCTGCAGCGGGAGCGTCCGTCGGCGCCGGCCGGTCCCGGGCTGCATCACGTCGAGGTGTGGCTCGCGGACGTCGAGGCGGAGCGGGCGGGCTGGGCCTGGCTGCTGTCGCGTATCGGGTTCTCCAAGGAGAGCGAATGGCCGGGCGGCGAGTCCTGGGAGGCCGGCGACACCTACGTCACGCTGACGGCGTCGCCGAACCTCAGTGCGTCAACGCATGATCGGCGACGGCCGGGTGTGAACCATCTCGCGTTCCGCGGAGGCAGGCGGGATGCTGTCGACGCGATCATGGCGGCGGGCCCCGAACACGGCTGGCGACCGCTGTACCAGGATCGCTATCCGCACGCCGGTGGCCAGCAGCACTACGCGGGCTGGCTCGAGAACGAGGCGGGGTTCAAGGTCGAGGTGGTCGCGGATCTCGTGGTCAACGCTCTGCACAGCCTCAACGCCGCCGCCCCACCGTCAGCGCCTGAATGCTAGGCTTCACTTACCACATCCCCCACGCCTCTCGTTGAAGCGCACTTGGGGGATTTTTTGTTCAGCAGCGCCGCCCATGTCTCGACGCTGACGATCGCGATGATGACCAGGCCGATGCAGCCGAGCCCGGCGATGGTGTTGCCGCTGAGCAGGAAGATTCCGCCGAGCCCGAGGCAGACGAGCAGGAGATCGTTGAAGCTGCCGGCCCGGACGGTCACGGATAGGTCACGCTCAAGACCAGCCGACTCGTCGACCCGACCCTTCGCGAGGAGACGATCCCGGAGCATGTTGGATCCCAGGCCGGCCGAGAGGACAATCACCGCATAGACCGCACTGACGATCGGCGGCGGGACCTCCTGCCAGAGAACCGTCCGGACGAGCCACACGAGCACGATGGCGCCTGCCACGGCGGCCGTGAAGATGTACCAGGGCTTCCCCATCAGGCTCCTCCCCCGCTGCGGTCGGCCGATGCCGAACATCTCATCGACGCTAGGCGCATGGTGAAGTGATGTCAATGCACTGGTGACATAAGCCACATACGTCGCCTGTGAAACGAGCTACTCCGCCGCTGATCGCGCGCCTCATGACGGTGCCGCGCAGGGCCAGCTCGCGAGAACCCCAACGCCAGCGGGTCCGCTCAGAGTCGGTGGTCGGTCGCCCTCGTCACCGCTTGCCGAGATAGATCTCACTGGCACAGAGCGCAGCGACCTCCGGAAAGGTGAGGCCCGATTCGGAGGAAGCGAGCTCTGGCACGCACAACATGACGTCCATCGGCTCGATACCGAGCTTGTCGGTGACGGCGAGGACCGAACTCCAAGCTCTGGAGAAGTTGTCGGTCGTCACCGGCGTACCGGTTGCGACCAGCGCCGCAGCGGTCGCTTGCTGCACTCGTTCGTAGGAGTACGAGCCGCCAACCACCTCGCGTGCTTGTTCTATCGGATCATCTGCAGCCTGCATCGAAGGGCCGTCAGCTGGCGGCGAGTGCATCGACGACTGGCTGTCCGACTGGACGGCTGGAGGACGCGATCCGCCGACGACAACGCTGACGATGACTATCGCGCCGATCGCCGCGATGACCGAGCACGCGATCAGAAACTGCCCCGCCGTGGTTCGCATGAACTTCATCGGCGCGGGTGGGTCTCCCCCGGGATCGATTTCAGGTTGCGCTTCGGACATGCGGAGGTCACTCTCCATCGGGTCAAGTCGGAGTGGTCGATGCCGGCCGGGGATACCAGGCTCGTCGATCCACCTTGCGCTACCCTCCCACAACTCGGGCGCGTGACCCATTCTGGGACTGATGACCCCCGCCCCTCCCCCGCCAGACTGTGTTTGGCCCGGTTCTCGGGTCCGTCACCTGCCGTCGATGATCCGATGCTGCTGCGGGTCGCGTTGACCCGATGCAAGGACCGTTCCCATGAGCTCGACCACCCCGCCCTCTGCCACGCCCGCCGGCTGGTACCCCGACTACTCGGACCCGACGCAGCAGCGCTACTGGGACGGTGCCGCATGGACCACCCACACGGCGCCCGCCGGAGTCATGCCTCCGCAGCAGGCGGCGACCGCTCCGCTCGTCAGCCAGCCGCTCCAGCTGCAGAAGTCCGCACCGCCCGCGTTCGCCGCCGCCGCACCGGTTCCGTCGCCATACGCGTCACAGCCAGGCACCACGTCCGGCATGAGCGGCAAGGCGAAGGGTTGGATCATCGCTGGCGCTGTCGTCGGTTCGCTCCTACTCGTCGGTGGTGTCTCGAACGCGATCAACGGCGGACGGACCGAGCCGGTTGTCGTCGCCCAGACCGCAACGCAGACGCCGACAGCAACGCCGACACCGGTTCCGACCGCGACGGTCGAGCCCATCGCCGAGCCCGCTGCGCCGGCCGTGGTCGATGTCGCCGCCTTCCAGGCGGGCGCGAGCAAGCACACCGCGGACATCGACAAGGACCTCGACGACATGGTCACCACGCTGGCCGAGGGCGGCACCTGGCGGTTGATCTCGAATACGGCTGAGATCAGCTTCAACCTCGGTCAGCTGGAATCGCTGGACGTGCCGGCATCGATCGCCGCCGAATGGGCGCCCGCCCTCGTCGGGCTGCAGACCAACCTCGACACGCTGACGACCGCGGTCTCGGGCGGCGACCCAGCTACCATCCAGGGCGCGATGGATGGCGTCCGCGCGTCGGCCGCCGTGCTTCGCGACATCGGTACTCGGGCGGTCTAGGTTGACTGACGAGCCCAACCCACAACCAAAGGATCACCCCATGAGTGACGAGATCGAACTGATCGCAGACGAAGATGGTCTGGCCGTCATCGGCGATCCAGCTGCTGTCGAACGGTTCATCGCAGCAGAGGGATTGACGTCGAAGCACCTTGGGCTTGAGCGCCTTCGTCCTGCCATGGGGCATGCCGCGACCGCCGCTCAGGTGGGATCTCACATCGCCGCAAGCTCCGGCCGGTGGGTGAAGCTGACGAAAGAATCCGCGAAGGCTCTGCAGAAGTACCCGCTGATGAAGGGTTCGTCTCCGGGAGTGAGTCGAGCCATCCTGATGAGTGGTGGGAAGACCAAGGGGATCATCCAGTTCGTCACGGGACCGGCGACGCTCGTAGCGAATCCTGCGATCCTGGCTGGCGCGGCAGGCATCATGACGCAGATCGCGATGCAGCAGGCCATGGATGAAATCACTGACTACCTCGCAAAGATCGACGCCAAGGTCGACGATCTCCTCCGCGGTCAGCGAGACTCTGTTCTGGCCGACATGATCGGCGTCGACCTCATGATCGAAGAGGCCATGACGATCCGGGAGCATTCCGGACGGGTGTCTGAGACCGGTTGGTCCAAGATTCAGAACTCTTCCGGCATTGTCGCTCGCACTCAGGCGTATTCACTGCTGCAGCTCGACGCCATTGCGGAGAAGTTGGAGCGGGAAGGGAACGTCGACGACCTCGCCGTCCTGGCAAAGTCCGCCGAGTCATCCGTGGCTGAATGGCTCGCTGTTCTCGCTCGATGCTTCCAGCTGCAGGACGGCATCGCCATCCTCGAACTCGACCGGGTGCTGGATGGTTCACCTGCAGAACTCGACGCTCACCGGGTGGGGCTGCAGGCCGCACGAAGGAACCGTTTGAACCGCATCGCGAAGACCACCGAGAACCTCCTCGTTCGAATCAACACGGCAGCAACGCTGGCGAATGGGAAGGTGCTGATGAACCCGTTCTCCGCTCGCAAGGTCGTTCATTCGAGCAACCATGCATCGGCTGCCATCGTGGAATTCGAAAGCCGACTGGGTATCGAGAGTGACCATGAGGCACTGCACGTGAAGCGATGGGGCGAGGCGGCTGCCGACGTTCGCGACAGTGCTCTCGAGACCGGCGCAGCCGGTGTCGGTGCAGCGGTCCGCCTCGGGAATGAAGGAGTCGACCGCGCTCGCGTCGCAGCGGGGACGCTGCTGGGCGGCATGTCAGAGCGGATGCTCCGTCGACGTGGTGACGACGAAAAATCCTCCAAAGACTTGAAGTAGCAGAGATGACACGAGGTACCACCCAACACATCGGAGCTGCCGGCGAACTGCTCGTGCAGTATCGATTGCTGAAACACGGCATAGATTCAGCGCGCCTCACTACCGACAGCGGGGTTGATCTCGTCGCCTATCTCCCCGCCAGCAACCAGGCATTGACGGTCCAGGTAAAGACCCAGCGGCGCCCGCGCCCATCTGGAGGCACCGGGCCGCTCAGCGTCGGCTGGTTCTTCCCTCATGATTTGAAGGCCGATTTCCTCGCGGTCGCGCTCTTGGACTCCGACGACGTCTGGGTTTTCTCCAGGGATGAAGCACGAGAACTCGCTCAGGAGCACAGCGCACGAGGGATCCGCCAGATCCATTGGCTCATCGAGCCGAAGAGCAGAATCGATGGTACTGCACGGCGATCAGCACGTGATGTCGAGCATTTCCAGGTGGATGCCTACGTCGCCAGGTGGTTTTCAGAATGACCGAGGGAGCGCATCGTGAACCCCACTCACGACCGTTCGTCACAGCTTGGAACCGTCCCGGACTAGAGGCTGCTGGTTTCGACGGATTCGTCCAGCTGCGAACCCTGACCCTGGCGGGCGTTCCTCTTGGTCATGGCGTATACGTGGTCTCGCGCCCAGTCGGCTTGCGGCCTCGCTTCCTCGAGAAGAGCCACGGTCAACGACTGCGCGCGTATGACCTCGATCACCTTGAGTCGCGTTGGGTCTCGCAAGCCGAAACTGTGTATATCGGAAAAGCGGGAGGTAGGCGCGGGCTTCGCGGCCGGCTCGCGCCGTTCGCCCGGATGGCCGCCAATCACAGCGGCGGTCGCGCAATCTGGCAGCTCTCAGACCCTGAAGCGCTTACCGTCAGCTGGCTTCAAACCTCTGTCGGATCTGCGACAGAAATCGAGGACCTCCTCCATGCGGAGTTCTGGATGGAATACGGCGCACTGCCATTCGCGAACGTCGGATTCTCTAGAGCAGCTCGTGCTCTGGCAGGCCAGCCGAGGCTTGGCGGAAGACCCGGTCCGCTCAACCTGTAAGTGCACGGGTACTCCTCTGACCACTACTACGGTGACGTGAGCACAGGAACGATGCGGTCCGGCCCGCTTCGCGCCAACCTCCCCGACGCCAGCCCGAACTCGAGCGCTTCGTCGAGGCGCGACCCGATCGCGGCGGTGACTCGCTTGCCGCCGAAGATCGCGAGGGTCTCGCGGCGGAGTTCGTCCGGCGAGAGGCCGGCGGACTCCTCCGCTGCGATCGCCATCGCGTTCGCGATCTCCACCAGGGAGATGTGCTCGATCGCGCGGGCCGCGTCGGCCGAGGACTGACGCGCACCGCGCCAGGTGACTGGATCGATCGAAGTCGGCCAGGCGAACGGCTCGTCGGAGCGGCCCAGCAACTCGGTCGGGACCTTGTCGAGGATCGACTTCGCCCGCGACCCCACCACCCTGTCGAGACCGAACGCACCCGCGACCAGCTTCGCCAGACGCGTCACGTGGATCGGCCCTTCAGCCTCCACCGCAGCACGGATCGCACCCTGCACCGCGACGACCGACTGACGGCCCGGCAACCGGTCGAGCACTTCGATCCCACCCAGCGTGGGTGCGTCCCAGGGCTCGTACTCCGAGAGCTCCGGGTGGCGCGCGGATGCGTCCGCCTCCGGCACCGCCTCGACGGGCTGCGCCGCACCGACCTTGCGGTCGCGGAACTCCGAGAGGGTCTCCAGTGACGCCAGCCGCTCCGACCACTCGCGCACTCGGGCGCTGCGAACGGGCGCGGGCGCGTCCGAGTCCTCGCCAGGGACGTCCGCATCATCAGCAGCCGACGCCTCGGCCGGGTCCGCCTCCGCACCAGCCGCGACCTCCGTCGGCGCACTCCCTGCTGCAGCTCGCTCAGCCGCAGCCTCAACCGCCGCGACCAACCGGTCCAGCACCTCCTCACGGTGGTGCAACCACTCCGGCAACCACACGCGCTCGACGCCTGGCCACCGCATCAGGCCACTCAGCACCTCGACCGGCAGTCCGTCACGGTCCGCGACCGTCCGACGCTCACGCCATGACGCCCCGTCGAGGAGCACCGCCACCAACGGTCGGTCCGGCTCCGCTTCCGTAGCGATGCTGATGTCGACCCGGAAGTCCGACAAGCCGACATCCGTCCGCACGGCGTGCCCGGCGTACCGCAGCTCGTCGGCGATCTCGTCGCGGTGGCGGTCGATGATCGCCTGACGACGTCCGTCCTCGCCCGCGGCCTCACTCCCCCGCTGCGCCAGCTCCAGATACGCCTTCAGGTGCTTGATGCCGATAGACGAGGTCTGCTCCGCCCGCAGCTCGGACGGGTCGAAGCTCGCGAACAACACCACCTGTCGCCGCGCCCGAGTCACCGCGACGTTCAACCGTCGCTCGCCACCCGCCCGCGTGAGCGGACCGAAGTTCAACGGGATCACGCCCTTCTCGTTCGCACTGAACGCGATCGAGAACAGGATCGTGTCGCGCTCGTCGCCCTGCACGTTCTCCAGGTTCTTGACGAACAGCCCGTCCTGCTCGTCGAGCGCCAGCGCGATCCGCGGGTCGGCACTATCGCGCAGCAGGTCTTCGATGAGCGTCCGCTGCTGCGCGTTGAACGTGATGACCCCGAGCGACGGCGTCTCGTCCGGCGATGCTTCGAAGCGGCGCGAGATCTCCTCGACGATCGCCTGCGCCTCCACCGGGTTCGTCCGCAACGTCTTGCCGCGGCCGCCACGCTCGAATTGCCCGTCGAGCCGCACGAACGCCAAACCATGACCCGCCACGCCACCGTCGCCCACGCCCGCGAACGGCGCCGGGAACGACGACAGCTGGCTGTCGTAGTAGTGGTGGTTCGAGAACGCGATGAGCGACTCGTCCTGGCTGCGGTAGTGCCACGACAGCCACTTGCTCGGCACCCGCGCTTGCACGCACTCGGAGAGAATCGACTCCTCGTCCTGCAGCACCTCGCTCGTGAAGTCGGCCTCATCGTCGATCGTCGCGCCCGCCTCGGCGAACGTCGTCGGCGGCATCTGCTTGCTGTCGCCCACGACGACGACCGAGCGCGAACGCCCCATCGCCCCGATCGCGTCGGCGACCCGGATCTGCGACGCCTCGTCGAACACGACGATGTCGAACAGCTCCGCAGCGGCCGGGAAGAAGCGCGCGACCGACTCCGGGCTCGCGAGCGTGCACGGCATGATCTGCGTGATGAGCTCGCCGAAGTTCTCGAGCAGCGCACGGACACTCATGCCGCCGCGCTGGCGGTCGATCTGCCGACGCAGCCCGCCGACCTGACCGCTCTCCGACTGCGAACTGAACGTCCGCAGGCCGAGCACCGATGCCGGGATCGCCCGCGGCAGCTCCTCACGCACGGCCTTCACACTCGTGGTGAAGCGGGTGACGCTGCGATTGTGGGCGGTGGCGTCGAAGGCGTCGAGCGTGGTGGTGCGCTCGCGCTCGTCGATCGATGCCTGCGCAAGGCCCTTCTCGAAGGCGAGCGTCGCGTCCTCGGCCTCGATGCGACCGGCGAGGATCGCGGCGCGGACGTCGTCGAGCCCGTGGGTGCGGAGCGGTTCGATGACCCGCACGAGGTCGAGCCAGCGTTCGAGGACGACCGGCTCGGCGGCGTCGAGCCGGCGTGCGTCGCGTGTCGACCACCAGGCCTGCAGGAAGCCCTCGCCACCCGACCACGCCGCCAGGCGCTCGGTGCTGACGGACGCGGTGCGCAGGAAGTCGCTCCAGGTGCTCGCGAGCGTCGTCAGCGCCTGGGCCGCCTGCTGCAACGGCTGGGTCGTGGCGTAGTGGTCGCGGACGGCGGTGATGAACGCGTCGTCGGGGGTGCCCGGGAGGCGGAAGCCCTCCGACAGCCAGCGGTACCAGCCGAGGAGTTCGCGGACGGGCTGGGTCGGCTCGACGAGCGGGTTCCAGCGGTCGCCGACGAGCGGCAGAGCGGTCGAGCGCAGTGTGCCGCGCAGTTGCACGAGACGGTCCTGCACCGCCTTCGCCTCGGTGAGCTGCGGCACGAGCTGCTTGACCTTGAATACGGTGGCATCGACGGCGAGGACGTCGCTCAGCTGCGCGAGCGCGGCCCGGAGTCGCTTCTTGCGGCCGAAGAAGCTCGACGCCGCGGCCTGCTCGGCGGCGTGGAGCGGGCCGGCGATGTCGCGGTCGAGGATGGCGGGTGTGAAGGTCGAGCGCCACTCGGCCTGGGCGTCGCGGAGCAGTTCGGCGGCGGCGAGGGCGTCGTCGAGCCGGGAGAAGTCCTCGGGTCGCGTTCCCGCCATGAGCGCACCGATCGGCAGGCGCGGTGCGGCGACCGCGGTCGACCAGAGTCCGAGGAGGTCGGGGCGCGACGCGAGGCGCAGGGCGTCCATCGGGAGGCCTGCGTCGAGGGTCGCTGCGAGGGCCGCGTCCAGCGCGCGGGCGGCCTGCTGCACGGTCGCGGCGTCCAGCCCGGGAGCGGACGGGCCGTCGAGGAACGCCCACGGGTGCGTGGTGCTCGGGCGTGCGAGGTCGGAGCGCTCGGGGAGGTCGCGGAACGCCTGCCGCAGCTGCTCGAAGGCCTCGGGCGTGCCGGCGGCGACGAGCTGCTCGGGGATCGCCATCGGGACGAGGTCGTGGTCCATCGCGAGCAGGCGACTCCGCGCGGAGTAGAGGGAGAAGCCGGCGGCGTTGACCTCGTGGAGGCGGTCGGCGTAGCGGGTGAGGGCGCGGAGGCCGGACTCGGACAGCTCGCGGTTGGTGCTCAGCGCGTCGACGTCGGCCTTGGTGCGGAGGTCGAGGCCGGTCTTGATCTGCGCACGGACGACGTTGGGCCTGGCGCCCTTGTCGTGGAGGTCGAGCGAGAACGCACCGAGTCCGACGTCTTCGAGTCGCTGCTTCACGACGTTGAGCGCCGCACGCTTCTCGGCGACGAACAGGACCTTCTTGCCCTCGGCGAGCGAGCGGGCGAGGAGGTTGGTGATGGTCTGCGACTTGCCGGTGCCGGGAGGGCCTTCGAGCACGAAGGTGCGGCCGGCGACCGCTTCGGCGACGGCGTCGAGCTGGGAGGAGTCGGCGGCGACCGGGCAGTCGAGGCCGAGGCGGTCGAGGTCGGTGTCGGTCTGCGCCGGCATCGGGTCGGCGTAGGCCTCGAGCGGCGAGTTGATGAGGTGGTCGACGAGGCTGTTGGACGCGAGCGTCTCCCAGTTCTCGTCGAGGTCCTTCCACAGCCGGTACTTCGCGAACTGGAGGATCGACAGCGACGCCGTCTCCTCCACGCGGAACGGGAGGCCGGCGTCGAGGATTGCCTGGCGCACGGCGGTGAACGCGGCCGGGAGGTCGATGCCGGAGCCGTCCTCGGCGGGGTTGGCGAGTCCGGGGATCTCGAGGCCGAAGCTCAGCCGCAGCTTCTCGAGCAGGCAGTAGTTGGGTGTGGAGGAGCCCGACTCGTCGAGGGTGAGGCGGTAGGAGGAGCCGCGACTCGTGGTCGTGAGCGTGACGGGCACGAGCACGAGGGGTGAGCGGAGGTCGCGGTCGCCGAAGCGCCAGCTCAGCATGCCGAACGCGAGGTAGAGGTTGTTGGCGCCGGTCTCCTCGACGATCGTCTTGGCCTTGTAGGCGAGGGCGCGGAGCTTCGTCGGGTAGGCGGCCTCGGTGACGTCGATGAAGGCGCTCTTCTTGTCCTCGAGGAAGGTGATGCGGTCGCTCTCGGCGAGGTCGCGGCCGAAGCGGATGCCGCGCTGCTGGTCGATCGTCGCGACGCTGTCGGAGGCGACGAGGGTGAGCGGGGTACCGTGGTTGATGCTGTCCTCGAGGCGGCCGAGCGCGGGGCCGGGGACGGCGAGCTCGAAGCCGGAACGGTCGGTGTAGTTGATGAGCTTGTTGCGGAGGCTGAGGTCGAGGAGGGCGTTCTTCCAGGCGGACACGCGCTTGGGGACGTCGGGACCGTGACCGGCGGCGGTCGACTCGGCGGTGGCCGGGGCGTCCTGCGTGAGGGCGCGGGCTTCGGGCGCCTGGTAGAGGGTGACGACGGGTTCGCCCTCGGCGTTGATCCGGCGGCTCGGCAGCGGGTAGATCTTGCGGAGGCGGGCCTGGACGACGTCGGTGATGCCGATGAAGTCGTCGAGCGAGCCGGCGAGGTGGTCGGTGTGGGGCCGGCGGGAGGCGTCGGCGAAGGTGGCGGAGGTGCCGGTGAGCATGGTGGTCTCGACGACGCCGATGCGGCCGAGCTCGAGGGAGTTGACGGCTTCGGAGACGTCGGTGCTGGCGACGACGTCGAGAGTGGTCTGGACGCGCCAGTAGCCGAGGAAGATGTGGTCCTTGAGCAGCCAGAGGAGGGGGTGGATGCCGATGGCTTCGAGGACGGACGCGAGCAGGATGGTGGTGTCGAGGCAGGTGCCGAGGTGGCCGGTGAGGACTTCCTCGGGGGTGCGGACCTTCTGGCCGCTCTGGCCCCAGCTGGCCGGCGGTTCGGCGTAGCGGATGTCGCGGGCGCGCGCGGCGTCCCAGACGGCGGCGACGATGGCGTCGATGCGGGCGGGGTCGTCGAGTTGGTAGGTGGCGAGGGAGCTGTTGCCGGTCTGCTGGTCGAGGAGGTCGGAGACCTCGAGCATGAGCTCGCTGACGACGAGGGCGTTGGGCTGCACGTGGGCGGCGAGGAGTTCGAGGCCGAGCTGCACGGGTGCGGCGATCCACTGGTTGGACGCGAGCACGGTGACCGGGCTCTCGACGGCGCCGAGCTGGGTGCCGGCGGCGTCGCGGACGGTGACGCGGATGACGCCGGGACGCTGCTCTTCGACGAGGAGCATGCGGCGTGGATCGAGGAGGACCTCGGGGCTGCGGAGGAGGGTGGTGCGGTCTTCGCCGAGGTCGGCGAGGAGCACCTTGGTGTCGGCGAGGGCGCCATCGGCGGTGACGACGTCGATCTCGACGGACGCCGCCCGGCGTTCCCCACCGTGGTTCTCGAGGACGATCTCGTCGATCACCGCGATGCTGCAGAGCGCCATCGCGTAGCTGAGCGTCGGCGTCGCGCTGACGCGGATGGAGACGGAGGTGGGGGAGGGGGCTGCGGGAGAGGAGCCTGCGGCAGACAAGGAGCCTGCGGCGCTCTGCTCGTCGTCCGCTCCGCGATCGCTGGCCTCTCCTGTCAACGCAACCCTCTCGGTCCCTGAGCCTGTCGAAGGGCCCATCTCGTCTTCGTTCGCCACTTCGACCAGCGCAACCCTGTCGGTCCTTGAGCTCACCCCACCGGTCCCTGAGCTTGCCGAAGGGCTCAACACCCGCCCCTTCAACTCGCCAACAACCGCAGCCTGCTCCGCAGCCCCAACGCTCGCCAACAACAACTGCATCGAATCCAACGCCCGATACGCCGACTGCTCCGTGAACCCCGCGTTATGGGCCCAGGCATTCCGAACCTCCCGAAGCTCACTCGCGTACCCACGAGCGCTCCGCGACAGCACGCGGTCGAACGGGTACCCCAGCTCCCCGATCCGCTCGGTCATCGCCCTGAGCATCAGCGACACGTCGGTCGCCGAGTACCGCCCGTGCCCGATCCCGGCCGTGCGGTCCTTCTCCTCGATGATCCGAGTCCACTCGACACCGGGCACCGCCTCGGAGAACGCACCCTCGACGATGGGGCGAAGCCCCAACCCAAGCTGCTCCAGCCCTTGGCCGACGGCGGAGTTGAGTTCAGAAGTGTCCACGTGTGGGCCTTTCAGTCGGGGTGATGCGTTTAGGTCGGGCGCGGACCTCGTGCACCCGAAAGCGACGACAGAACTAAGCGGGTAGTGACTACCGCGGCCCTGTCACCGCGATTCAAGAAGTCTGCTGGGCGCGACTGTACGAACCCTAACGAAGGCTGGCGACATGAGGGCCCCCGAGGCTACCCGTCCAATGAGATCTGGTCGTTTCACCCGGCTAGCGACACCTGGCCACTAGCGCTGGGTTTCGCCATCCCTCGTACAGGCAAGCCTCGAGCTCTAGGTGAATCAGCAATAGAGTCGACGCAGAAAGCCTGTTCCACTTCCGCACCATCCGCAGCCCAGGTCCCGCACCGGCAGCCTTTCTCGCCTGGAACGCTTCAGTGGCGTTCCGAGACCGCCCTCATAAAGACCCTTCTAGCCATCCAGCGCACGAGCGAGGTGTCTTTTGAACTGCGCCGTGCGTCTCTTCCGTCCGAAAGTTTGTAGTATCACCGCTTCCAGTTCGTCCTGATTCAGCGACTCATTACGTTCTTGGATAAAGCGAGCTGCATTCCTGATCTCCGCTGGGCTGATCTGCACAAAAGAGCGATCGATATCGCCCCCGCTAGGCCGGAACTCGTCCCATGATTCGAATGCGATTGACTCTGGCCATACGAATTTATCCGCATCCACAGTCAGTCCTGAAGCGACAATCTGTCTCACTATTTGCCCGCGACGCTTGGCATGCAACTTGGTTCTTCCGAATGAAGCCGCCGTCAGCTCAGCCAAGCGATCAAGGTGAATCGGTCCTTCGAACTCGGCAATCTCAATCGCAACAGCTCGAACCTGTTCCTTCGCTGCTTTCTTGGGAAGTTCGTCGAGCGTTGAAGAGTCTGCAACCAGTACGACAGTCCATGGTTCGAACGCGGAGCGCTCCGAGCCAATCCTCGGAGTCTCAGCCGCGTTACTTCGGATCATCATGCTCGGATCAGGGTGCACGTCATCATCAGGTGAACCAGTGCTCCGCTCATCCGGCAACAACGAAGACACACGTAACGGTGGAAGCCCGGCAGTATCAGTCTCCACGGAGGCAGGCGACCTCGGCACCCCAGATTCTCGTGCCACCTCTTCAATCGCGACGAGTCGCAGCACCTCTGCCTCAACAAGGCCATCACGATCCTCGAAGTGCTCAAGCAGACGCACAACGAAATCATGCGTCCTCCAGGCGTCGAGCCCTGTGAGCTCGTGACCGTGAGCCCACCTATTCCGCATGATGCGAAGCTCTCCACCCAAGGTGCTCACGATGCGACTGTGCGGATCGTCGAACGGATACCCGAGACCCCCAAGCCGTTCTGTCAACATGCGCAGTTGAGCTTGTAAATCCAAGGACGAATACTGCTTAGACGGATAGCCCTTGGCCTTATCGAGCTCCCGCAAGATGATGGTCCACTCCAAGCCCTGCAGCGAGGTTGACAGGCGAGCCGGGATGATGAGGTTGAGGCGTCCGGCAAGCAGATCAAGCCCGTCCTGCACAGAGGCTCGAGGTTTAAACGTCACGATTCGTCCTTTCCTTGCACCGCCATCCACGCGATAAGGCGCACATCCTCCAGAGCGATCGGGGGAAGAGGGTCCACCTTCTCGGCGGGCTGCACGCCAAATCCATCGAGAACCTTTACGATCGCGTCAACGACCACGGTCGAACTGCCAGATGTACGCAGGGCAGTTCGCATCGCTCTTCTTGCCTTCGTTGTAGGGACAGTGTTAAGCCTCTTGATCGTCTGAATCTGCGCCAGACCCAAATGCCCACCGTGATTCATAACCAGCTCTCGCGCGTCGCGGAAGGATGCCGGGATCTCGGCGGCGAGGGCGTTCGGGTCGGTAGAGAGCGTCCATTCGTCGTGCGCGTCCTTCTGCGCGAGCGCCCACGCCTCGTAGGCAGCATGGAACGCCTCGTGAGGCAGGGAGCGCGGCTGGTCAGGCTTGCCAGGGTCTGCCGTGACGAGCGAGATCAGGGTGTCGTCGACCACGACTCGGCCGTCTTCATCGGCGATGGGCTGCCAGGCGTCGTTGGCGTTCACATTGCGGAACCAGATGTGACCGGTGTCACCCATCTTCATGCAGAACACAAAGGAGCGGCCGGAGACGGCTGGATTCACGAACCCGCTGCCGACGCCGTAGGGCAGGTCTTCGAGCCGCCCGCGAAGCGCTTGGTCGGCGTCGAGCGCGTTGGCAAGGCGCCGCCGGTACTCCTCCCCCGATCCCGCGGCCGAGCCGCCGCCCTGCTCGATGAGTTCCTCGATCTCGCCAACAATCGCGTCGGGGTCGTAGTGCTCCTGCGGCGGGTGGTGCGAGATGCCGGGGAGTACCTTGCCCGCGCCGATGGCGGCGTCCGCCTGCCTGAGCTTGCGGATCAGGGTCTGCTCCAGCCCGAGGAATTCATCGAGGTGCTCCGCTGGGAAGAATACGTCAAGTTCGATGGACTTGTGCTGGCTACCGATGCGGTCGACGCGGCCGTGGCGCTGCACGATGCGCATCGGATTCCACGGCAGGTCGTAGTTGACGATGTGCGCAGCCTGCTGGAGGTTCACACCCTCGGCGAGCACGTCGGTGGTCAGCAGGACATCGTAGAGGTCCGCCTCGACGGGAGTGCCGTCGTCGCGGAGCTGGCCGGCGGTGCGGGGCGCGAAGTTGGCGACCGCTTTCGCGCGGGTCGGCTGGTCGATTCCGCCGCGCTTGCCCGAAGCGAACTCGCCGATCACCGCGGGTGCGACCCGGCCGCGGTAGGCCGCGAGCGGCGAGCCGTCAGGCAGCGCGTCCAGTGCGTCGATGAGTCGCTCGCGCAGATCGCGGATCGTGTCGGCATAGGTGGAGAAAACGATGACCTTCCGCCGGTCGCCGCTGGGTGCGTTCGTCGCGGCGGGCTTCGCGGCCGCGGCCGCGATCCGCTCCAGCTCGGCGAGCAGCGCCGCGACCTTCGGCTCGCCGTCGTGCGCCGCCGCCTTGGCGAGTTCCTGGAGGTGACGAATCAGCTCAAGGTCGCGCTCGACATCCGATGCAAGTAACTCCGCGTCGTACAGCTCCGCAGGGGTGGCCTGATGCTCGGTGTCCTCGTCGAGTCTCGCGACGATCTCGTCAAGATCTTCCGATTCGGAGTTCACATAGTCGCGTAGCGCGCCGCCGACGAGCACGGTGCCTTTGCCGAGTGCGGAGAGGAACGCCTCGTGCGTCTGGATGAGCACGCCGAGCGTGCCGGCCAGAGCGGTCGGCGAGGATTCGAGGCGCTTCAGCAGCGCGGAGCGCAGCAGCCCCATGTTCGAGACCTCGGTCTTATTCAGGTCCTCGGTCCTCAAATACCTGCTGGGGACGTACCGCACGAGCAGCAGACGGCCTGGGTCGCTGCGGCGCACACTGAACGACGCGACATGCGCCTCGTTGTCCGGGATGTCGAGCGCATACGTCACAGCGTCGACCAGTTGCTCCCCAGGCTCATCGAGCTGGTAGTCGACGCGGCGCACATCGGCGTCCGGGAACTCCACCGGGATCTTCCTGCCGCCAGGCCCGGCGATCGTCTCACCGCGGTAGTTGTCCTTGACGAACTTCCGGGTGCGCCGCACCGCGACCTGATCCATCAGGTCGAACAGGTGCGCGGGCGTCAACGCCTCCGGATCGAGCGCCTGCGCATCGCGGATGTACCTCCGGATCGACGGGATGCCGATGGAGGCGAAGCGCGCGTCGTCACGGATGAAGTACTTGACCAGCGTCTCGAGGTCGATGAGCGAGTTGTTCACCGGAGTCGCGGTCAGCAGCACAACCTTCTTCGGATGCCGCCCGGCAAGGATGATCCGATCCAGTGCCTCCGAGCGCGCAGCCCCTGCGTTCCGCAGGTTGTGCGCCTCGTCCACGATCACCAGCGCGGCATCCTCGGCGCGCTCGTAGAACCCGAGGTGCTCGGGGTGCTCGGGGTCCATCCGGCTGCGGATCTCCTCGTAGGAGTGCACCGATACACGACGGGAGATGTCGTACCGCTCCAGCACCGGGTCCCACACCGATGCCTTGAGCGCCGCGGGAGCCGCGACTAGCACGCGCTGACGCTGCTGCTCGGTAGCCGCAGCTATCACTTCGAGGGCGAGGAACGTCTTACCCAGGCCCACCTCGTCGGCTACGAGCACGCCGCCGATCTCTTCCAGCAGTCGCCGCATCCGCTTCACGCCGTCGGCCTGGAACCGGGTCAGCTCGAAGCGTGTGGGACCGGCCTGCTCGTCATCGAGGTGTTCGCCATAGCGTGCGAGCAGCATGCGAAGGAAGACGCTCCAAGGGGTGTGCTCCGCCCACAGCGGCTCGTACAGCCCAGCGAGGTCGAAAGCCTCGGATTCCGCCCAGCACTCCTCGAACCAGTCGATCACCTGCGGCGTCGACCCGTGCTGCCCGGACGCACCCACGTTTAGCTCGGCGTTGCGAGTGAGCCCGGCGTAGGTCAGGTTCGAGGACCCCGCGAGATACGCGGGATGCGTCGGGTGGTGACTGATAAACGCCTTGCCGTGCAAGAACCCGGCCGTGTAGCGACGGATCTCCACAATCGGCTCGCCGCGTTCGTCTGCGGTCCTCAGCCACGCCACCAGCCGCTTTGCCGACTGTGTAGCCTTCAGCTCGAAACCGAGCGCATCACGCTCCGCCTTCAGCCAGCGCACATGATCCGTCAGGGCGGCATCGAGCCGCTTCTGGAGTATCGCGTCGGCATTCTTCGGCAACAGCGGATCGGGCACGGGGTCAGCGCCGAGGAGGATTCGGATGCGCGGCAGCTTCTCAAGCTCGTCGGCGAGCAGCAGGAACCCCGCCGGATTGATGTAAGCGGTCGCAATCGCGGCGCTCGGCGGCACCGCAAGCGCCTCCCGATTCACCCGGAACAAGCGACGCACCTCCTCGCGCACCGTCATCGGCGGCGTGATCCGGTTCGTCGCAAAGACGGGAAGCTGCTCGGTCATGCGGCGTCCTTCCACTGCTCGTAGTACGCGAGCACACGCTCTAGCCGCGCGGTGTAGTTCCAGCCTCGGTGGAAGGTGGCAAAGACGTGCTCGACCTGCTCTGGCGTCAGCTCGTAGAGGAGGGACACGAGCGCGTCCAGCTCGTCTATGAGGTCGTCCTTCACCGGCGAGGAGTTTGCCGTGCCTACCTCTACGCCAACTTCCGCCGCCCAGACGGCGTAGCGTGGGTCGACAGCCGCGAGGCGCCCGGCCACCTGGACGAGCCGCGCACCGAGCGGCGAAGCCAAGTTCGGGCGCGGGACAGGGCTTGGGGCGAGCAGCTCGAAGGACAGCTTCATCTCAACCCATCGACGCATGTACCAGTCAAACGGCAGGCTCGAGAGAACTCCGAGCAGCGCCGCTTCTTCCCGCGCCCCGCCACGACGCCGGACTATGACCGGAGCCTTCTCCATTGCTGCTGTGCCCGGCGCAAGGAGGCATGCCCTCATCGTCCTTGAATCCGTGGCCCGAGTTATATCGCGGAACGCGATTCGCGCCCTATCCAGGGGCAGCGCTCCATCCGGGAAACGCATCTGGAAGTACGCAGATCTTTTGAGGCGAGCCGACCGTTCCAGCCGCGTCCGCAGGAACCCTCGGAGGACATCCGACTCACCATATGCTTTTGGTGTTCCGTAGTTAGGATCCCACGTATCGAACGAGGCTCCGGTGACAACCGGGATACGTCCATGCGCCTCAGCTACGTCTAGCTCGATGTACTTGGAGTCGCTCGTGGCATTGAGATCTCCCTGCAGGGGGCGGAACTCCCAGTCCTCACGCGCATCATCTAACCGCGGTGCCTTCTTCATCTGAGCAAGAATCTGCGCCGAGAATGGGTCAGGAACCAGCGGGAACGCGGCCGTCGCCGACCAGGACAGGAACTCGTCTGCCGATGCGGACGCGAGCAGATTGGCGCCCGATAGGAATTCAGCCTCGTTCGCAAACGGCCCGCAGAACGCAGCGACATGCTGATCACTTCGCTCGAGCACGGTCAGGCCAACGGTGTACTGCGGGTGGACGCTAGGGAATACCCAACTCTGGTTGTTCAATAGGAAGCAAACGTCCCTGAACGATCCGTCAGCAAGAATGCTCCGCCTCCATTCGGCGAGTCCTGAGCCAGCGAGCGCGCCTCGGGGAAGGACGATGGCCGCTCGACCGTTGTCGCGAATAAGAAGCCAGTTGCGCCAGGCGAAGGCCGAGAAGAGATCAATGTGAGCGGCACCAATCCTAGGGAAGGGTCCCGCTGCGACTGCCCGGTTCATCAACGCTACGGATGCGATGTCACTCTCGTAGGCATCAACTAGGTCGGGCCGCGACTCCTGAAACGACCTGAGAACACGGTTCATTTCGGCCTGCGGCATCGAGCGAAGCCCCGGAATTCTGAGACCCCACCATTGATGCGCCTCGACATGGAGTTTCTCCCACGGCGGGTTCCCAACGAGAACGTCGAATCCCGGCCGCTCGCGGAGGAACACCTCGGGGAACAGGAACGGCATGTGTGCGGGCTGGAGCGGATCGATCGCTTCGCGCACATCACGCATCGCTGCGAGCGCGACGAACTGCTCGGCGTCCCACGCCTCGTCAATCGTCACGCCGAGCCGCTTGGCGACGGCTACATCGAAGATTGCCTTCGCGGGGGCCGCTGCGTCGCGCGCCTTCGCCAGCATCTCCGCACCGGCAGCGACCTCCGACTTGTCAGCCTCGGAAGCATTCGCGTAGTCGATGAGGAGGTCGCGCGCGGCTGTCAGCGGCTCGCGGATGATCTGTTCGAACAGGCCGTCGGCCTTCAGCGCGTCCATCGCTTCGTCGATGGTACCGATGCCCGTGAGGGAGTTGGCGAGGACGAGCCCGTGGTCGAGGCTCGACATCGGCAGGCCGGGCACGAAGGTGTGAATCCAGAGCGCGAGCTGCGACAGCTCGACGGCGAGCGGGTTGACGTCGAGGCCGTAGATGCAACGGCGTGCCACCTGGCGGCGGAGGAGCTGGCCGTCGGTGATCGCCTTTGCGCCCTCCGTGTCCTGTCCGAGCGCCTCACGCGCCTTCTCTGCGAGGCGCGCGAGTTCGGCGCGGACGCCCGGCACCTCGGTGGCAGTAAGGAAGTCGCGCATGCCGCGCTCGATCTTGTCCACGGCGGCGACCAGGAAGTGCGCGGAGCCCATCGCCAGGTCGGCGATGCGGAAGTCGAAGAATGCGTCCGCGGCCTGGTGCTCCTTGCCCTCGTCTACGAGCGCCTTGATCCGGTCGAGGTGGGCCTTCAGCGCAGGCTCCACCGACCGCTCAATCAGGTGATCGACGATGATCTTCGGCGTGTAATAGGAGCCGGTCGCTTTGCGCTCCCCTGATGCCGAGTGAAAGTACGGATGGCCCGCGTGAGCGACGACTTCATCGTCGTCCTTTGCGGGAACGTATGCGCCGTTCCTGTCGACGGTGAGGTCCTGCGGCGCGAGCGAGAGGCTGGACTCCAGCAGGCCCTCGTAAATGGTGCCGAACTCGCGCACTTGGAGGCTGCGGAAGTCGACTGGCCCCCAGGTCTGATCGACGGTCTCCTCGCTGAGGAGTTCCTGGAGCGCGGGGGCGATCACGCTGTCGGTGAGCTTGACCCGCGACAGCAGCGCGCCTTCTTCGGTGGTCGGGTCGAACAGACTGCCGCCGTAGGCGGGCACCTCCCAGCGGGAGTTGCCATGGAAGATAACCTCCCACACCTGCGTGAGGTCCGACCAGATCGCGGCCGACTCGGTGGAGAACTGGTCGGGGCCGGTGCCGATCTCGCGGGCTACGAACGCCTGGAGCGAGTTCGCGTCGTAGTGATCGTTGCGGCCGGCGGGGAGCAGCTCGGTTGCTTCCCCGTATGCCTGGAACAGCAGGCGGAACAGGATGCGCATCGTGAGCCGGTACGCGGTCTGCAGGCCGGGCGCGTTGAGCGCGAGACCGAGCGACGGGAGCTGATCGGCGATGGCCAGCGCGACCCGAGGCACCACGCCTTCGTACACACGGTCGCGCAGGCGCGTGCCGAGATCGGCGGCGTATTTGCCCGACCCTTCAAGTATCTGCTGCGCGGAGCCGTCCGCGACGAGTGCATCGGCGGAGAAGATGAGCGTGAGCAGCGCGGCCTGTTCGGGGGCGAGCAGATCGAGGTCTAGTTCAAAATAGGTCTCGGACTGCCCGCGCTGGCCGACGCCGACGCCATCGCGTCCTGGGTAGAGGCGCAGGGTTGACTTGCGCAGCGCGATGACCCACGGCACGTCCTCGCGGCTAGCGATTTCAAGTGCCTTAGCAACGGGCGTGAGCTGGTACGTAGCAGACTTCTGATCGAAGTGCTCGTCGTCGCGCAGCAGGACCGCGACGGCGCGGCGCGGTCCGCTGGAGGTGCGCAGGACGAGCAACTGCTCCGACCCCGCGTGCTCGGCGTCGAACCCGAGCGCGGTGACCAGCTCGATGCCGCGCTTGGGCAGGATCGGCGTCGCCTTCTTGCTCGCTGACTCCCAGTCCGGGCGGCGAGGGACGTCGCGGTTCAGGTGGTAGGTGGCGAACAGGAAGTGGTTCGAGAAGCCGTCCGTACCCGCCGAGGACATCGCCTCCTGGATGGCGCGAATACGCCCGTGGGCGGCGAGCCCGTTCGTCTCCTCCAGGACGGACTGGAGCTGGCGCTCTGCCTGGCCGCCCGTGATGGGGCCGATGGGCGGAGCGCCGGCAGACGGGTAGTGAATCCACACGCCGTCCGGCGTGACGGCTGCGACGATGAAGCCCATTGGAGCCCGCGTGCCGCGCGACTTCCACAGGTCGTCCAGCACGCCCTTCGTCGGCCGTGTGACCAGGCGAGCTACACCGACCTGGATCGCGCCTGCCCCAGCGTCATCCCTGCCGAGGACGACGATGGCATCTGCCGCGCCCGCTGGAGCATCCGCCCACCCGACCGTGCTCGAACCTACAAGCTGCAATGCCGACACGTTCCTGCTCTCCACGCTCATCCGAGATGCCCCGGAACTACTCGATGGCCGACACCTTCGCCGATTGCCCCATGCTATCTGCGTCTCCCAACGACCAGGAGGTACTGCAGTCGTGTCCGTTGCGTCGTGTTGAGTGAGATCTGCATGCCGCTCAACATCCGACAACGCGTCGACCGACCCCACCGCCTCGACCAACGCCTCCGACCCACGCTCAGCCACCACCGCCGCCTCACCACCGGTCAGCGTCCGCAACTACCGCACATGCCCGACGGCTTGCCCGCCTTCGTCGCGGATCTCGTCGAATGACCGACCCGACCGCGACGGAGTGACCACGAGTGCCGAGATCGCCCTGCTCGAGAGAAAGGGCGTGACATTGCGCCACGGCGCGAGCATCAGCTGGACCCGACGGTTCATGGCAATCTCGTCCCACACGAAACGCAGAGCGACGAACGCCGCGCCCCGCTGACCGTCGACCACCTCGACCGCCAGCTCGAGGCGCTCGGCTGTGACCGTCTCGATACGCGACACCCCCGACGTCATGATCGTGATCGGACCATCCACCAGACGCTTTTCAACCACCATCACCGAACCGCCGATGCGCTCGTCGAACGGCAGCGGCGGAACCCCGAGCACATCGTGGATATGGGCATCCGATGTCTCAAATTTCGAGATGTTCCGACACCCACGCCCAGTCAATGCGTTCCTGCTCCAACCGGATGCTTGCACCGTATCGATCCGAGACCAAGTCGGCATAGAGCGCTTCCTCGTCAGCTCTCAGGAGAGGGAGTCTCGCCGTCGTCGGCTTGGGCTCGCTTCCCCACCGTGCCTCATGCCGGAGGAGTGTTGCCCTGTCCATCAGCACGGACCGCGCTTCGGGGAGATGCGCTCGAACGCGGTTGAGGATGGCGAAGCCGTGCGTGTCGAGATCACCCCAATAGGAAACCGGCACACCCTGGAGCCACTCGAGAGAAGCGGACTCCTCAACATCGAACCCTCGACCCCACAGCACAACCGATCCTTTCGTAAGTGGCACACTCAGATAGCTGATCTCGTTCTCGACGATGAGAGCGCGAGCGGGCATCACCTGAAGCATACGAAGCTCTCCGGCACGCAGGGTGGCCTCGCTCAGGGACGACGGGAAGCCGAACACATCCGGGTCGAATCTCAAACGCACAGTCGACGGAGCCACAGAGAGACCGAGTTGCGCCTCGAACTGCCGCGTCCGGGACGACACCTGCAGCAACGCCGAGAGGGTGCTGCGGTTGCGTTCGATGAATTTTGTGTCCACCCCGCGTGCATCGATCTGGCGGAGGAACTTGCGAGACCCACGTTGCATCGCGAGCCACTGATAGGCAACAAGGATCGTTGCCCAATCGGGCCAGACCCGCAGAGCCTGGACGGGGTGAGCCAGCGCCCAATGGCGGGCCGCCGGCTCAGCCTCCGCACGATCGACCATCTCCCTGAAGTGATCTGCCTCGACTGCAACTCCAAGCGTCGCCCAAACCTGATCGAAGGTCGACAACACAGCCCGTTTCGGGAGGGATGATCGACCAGCCCGAACCCCGCCGATTGAGCCCTCGACGAGGTCGTACGCGCGCCCATCCCGAGAACCCCGCCGCAACTGTTCAGCCCAGGACCGGGCCTCGTCGTAGTACTCTCCCAGGTCGGCCACGGTAGGTCCCCGGAGCGGCACGTCGATCACCGGAGCTGGTGAGCCGAGGACGAACGCTCGGAGGAGCGACCCATCGTCCCAGCGACGCTGCGCAACAGTGCGCACATCGCTCGGGGAAGTCCATTTCCGCGGATCGCTCATACGCCGATGCTCCGCTGCTGTGCGCGGAATTGTTCGATTGTCAGGGTCACCACACGGGAGCCGGCTCCGGTGGGATTGTCGACGAAACCGATGGAGCTGACGTAGGGCTCGATGACGTGCACCTTTTGCAGGGGCGTGACGATCAACAGTTGAAGGCCGAGTTTTGCGAACAGATCGAGCGCGTACTTCGTCGACGCATCTGATCCACGGCCGAAGGCTTCGTCGATCACGGCAAAACGGAAGTCGCGAGACTTGGAGACGCCCCATTCCAATCCGAATTGGTACGCCAACGAGGCCGCAAGAATCGTGTACGCGAGCTTTTCCTTCTGCCCACCCGATTTGCCGTCGGAATCGGTATAGTGCTCGAACTCCTGGCCGCTCGCTCGATCACGCTCACTCGCCGCGAAGGTGTACCAGTTGCGGACATCGGTGACACGACGCACCCAAGCCCGATCACTCTCCGTGTGCCCTTCACGGCCGCGGAACCGCTCAATCAATCGCCGGATTTGTTCAAACCGCTGCTCCTGGAGTGCCTCATCCTCGTCGAGGACATCGGCCGTCGCCTCGCGGAGATCGGCTCTGAACTGACGAATCTCCTGATTGACCGTTAGTTCGTTGACGAGCACGATGATGCGGCCGGGGTTGTAGTCGATCGCGGCCAGCGCCTCATTGATCACCCCCACCCGAGCGCCGATCTCCGTCGACTGTCGGAACAACCACGCGTTGAACTGCGCGAGCTCTCGCAGCGCGTTAACGGTCAGTTGGTGGCGGAACTCCTGCTCGAACCGAGGTAGGTCATCACGGAGTATTCGGTCGTGAGTGCTCCGGAAATCTGCAATCGCACCGACGTTAGCGTCCATCTCAGCGTTCAGCTCGGGCCACTGCTTGAGGAACTCTCCCATCTGCTGCTGGATGCCGCTGGTGAGCCCAGCGATCTCACGTTGAGCGACATCTGCTGCTGCCTCGAGGCCACTACTGAGTGTTTCACGAAGCCTGTCGTAATCCTCGACGGTCTGAATGTCGTCTGCCACAAACCGCAACGCTAGAGATGCGGCGAATCGCTGGGCCGCAGCTCCGGCGTCCAACCCGAGGCGCTCTGCATCCTCGACCTCCCGCTGCAGGCGTGATTCGATTCTCGACAGCACGGTTCGTTGGCTGCCGATACTCTCGCCGACGAGGCCGAGCGCTTCAGCGAGACGCTGATCTTCCTGATCGATCGACGCCAACTGCGTGTCTATCGACGCGAGCTTCGACGAGCCGGAGACAAGCTCCTCTCGCTCGCGCTCAGACTGTTTAACAGCAGTGACGACGCGTTCGACATCTACGTCTTCCCAAGACCCATACTGCGCAAGAGCGACCAGTGAACGGCCGAGCTCCGTGAGCGATCTGCTTTCCGCGTCGATCGCCGCCAACTGCCGCTCGACCCGGTGGAGTGCTGCGTCATGGTCATCGCGTTCACCCTCAAGTGCATGAACCTTCTGCGCGCTGCTGCGTCCAAGCACCCACCGCCGCGGATCGGAGACACTCCGGCGGTCGTCCTTCACGTGACGGTCTCGGTCTCGGACGAGACCCTCACGGGTCGTCGCGCGGTCCTCGCGCTGCAGTTCCTCGACCGACTCGGCGAGAATGTGACTCGCGCGCTGAGCGAGCTCACTCGCGAGGTAGTCCGCAAACATTCCCGGTTCGATCTCGATGATCTCGAAGAGTTGACGACCGGAGCGCTGCGCCGGGACGGTCTTCATGCGGCGCTCCGCGACGCGGAGGTAGACGAGTTTGGCGTTCAGCCGATTGGCGTTGACCCAGCGCGATACCTCACGGTAGTGCTGTTGGGGCACCAATAGGGACAACGCAAATCCGCTGAGGACGCGCTCCGCAGCGCCTCGCCACTCTGCGGCGTCCAGACGGACATCGAGCAGTTCGGCGGCGAACGGGACATCGTCCTCAGTCAGCGCCAAGTCCGCACAGAGCCGTCTCCGCACGCTGTCGATATCGGCTGGCAGGCTGTTCCGACGTGAGCGCAAGCTCTCGATCTCCTCCGCGACCATCGCACGATGCTGGCGCACTTCCGCGCGACGTTCGACAAGCGGTTGCTCGCGGGCTTTCAGGTCTCGACTCGAGACGTCGATCTCCGACTGGCAGCCAATGATCTGCGTGGTCCGGGCAGCGAAGTCATCGAGGGTCTGAATCGGGAGGAGTCCAGCCGCGGCAAGGTGCCCGTCGTAGAGCAGACGTCGCGCCGCAATCTGATCCCGTTGTCGCCGTAGGTTCGGTATCAGGCGGTCGAGCTCCTGCAATCTATCGCCCCCGACGCCAGCACGTTCGAGCATCAGCCGATCCCGTTCAGGAACGAGCGCCGCGCGCTGCTCCGTGAGCAGAAGCTTGTCGCGCTCAAGTGAACCGACGCGTTCTCGTGTCGCAAGCCGCTCGCGCTCGAGCAGCTCGCGTACGCGGCGCCCGACGAATGGCGCGACAGCAGATCTTTCGTCGACAAGATCCTTTCGGCGAAGCACGGCCGCGTTAAACCGGTCTGCGTTCTGCATCAGCGGGCCCAGAACGGCAAGCTGATCTGTCGCCGTGCGCACCGCATCATGCGCGCGCACCAAGTTCTCGAAATGATCGACGATCGCCTGCACACGGTCGTCAGCAGCGACCGGCTCGAGCATGTGGTCGCGCACGAAATCCGTCAGATTACCAACCGACTTCATCGAAACCGTTTGGTGAAACAGTTCCATAGCCTGCTCAGAACGGATCCCGAGCAGTCGGCGCACCCGCCTGTGATAGTCCGGGAACGTATTGTCGATGCTGGCACCAGCCGCGCGAAGGCGGGATCTGAGCGACTTGAGCTCTTGACCAAAATCGCTGAAATGTGGCTCCACCGACAGCGCCCCGGATGACGTGACATAGAAGCGATCGGGTTGACCCGTTCGATCCTTCTGATGGAAGACCTGCGCAATCGTTACAGACTCGCCAAAGTGCTCGTTCACGAAGAGCCCCAGAATCACGGAGTACGACCGATGGTCGCGCAACCCGACCGGCCGTGACGCACCGGTCGCCTCGTTTCGCTCTGACTTGTAGTGGCCCTCGACGTAGCTGCGCAGCGATCGCTCCTTGGCATCCGCACCTGCAGCCTTGTTGTACGCGATCCGATGCGCAGGAAGCAACAACGTCGTAATCGCGTCGACGAGCGTCGATTTTCCACTCCCGATGTCGCCGGTGAGCAGCGACGTATGTCCGTTCGGTGTGATCGACCACACGCGCGAATCGAATGTTCCCCAGTTGTATGCCTCGACGCGATGCAGTCGGTATCCAGTCTTCTGGTGCTCCTCAGTCGGACTGTCCAGCGCCGAAAAGAGGGTGTCAGACATCGTGGGCCTTCACTTCCTGAGAAACATCGGATTTCGCGCTATCGCCTGCGTACTCCTCCAGCTTGGTCGCGAAGTCGGAGAGCGTCTGCGCGTCGACGTAGGCCTTGAGAATGCGACGAACCTCCCAGGAGCCGGCTTGGCCGCGCAGCTCACGGAGAAACCCGAGCTCAGCGGCAAGCATGATCGTGCGGTCGGCCTGATCGACGACGCGGGCATCGTTCGTCGACGTCGCTTGGAAGACGCGCAACATTTCGATGATCTGGTCGCGGTTGAGGACAAGCTTGCCGTCGCCACCTGTGGCCTCGAACTCTGCCAGGCGCTTCCGCAAGAGAACCAAGAGCAGGCTGACGTTGTACGTCAGCGCCCGCCGTCGCACCAGGCGGGGCAAGGCCTCCTCCCCGTCCTCACTCTCACGAGTCCGGAGATACGCATATCCTTCAGCGTCTGCAACCACCACCTCGATGCCGATAGCTCCGAAATGATCTGCGATCGCGGCTCGATGTCGCTGGAGGGCCGCCCAGACCTCCTCGTGCGCCGGGACCTCTTGGTAGACAACCTCGCGCATCAGAACGAGGATCACTGTTGCTCGGGCATGTTCTTCTGCGGTTCTCACGACCGTGTCACCTCTACTCTTGGCATGCGCACTCGTCGCGCCGTTCCAGATGAATCCGCGTAGCCAATCGTCGTCTCCTCGCTTGTCACTCGGATCTCAATGTCGTCTTCGTCGAGTGCGAGGTACCCAAGGATCTCGGCAATGCCCTCCCTGACGGGAAAGAGCATGAGGATGTCCTCGAGGGCAGCTGTGCTGCTGGGTGGTACGACCGAGCGGATACTCGCCACTAACCGTCCGGAATCGACGAAGCGCTGCGAGAACAGCCCGTCCAGCGCGATTTCGCCTGCGGCTGACGGCGAAGGGAGTGTCTCGATGAGTGAGTCCGGCTGCAATTCGTACAGCGGGCGTTCGAACGGCAAGACAATCTGTAACCCCGGCAGCTCAATGTTGAGCCCGAGTGTCTGCCCTGTGGGCAGAGACTCCCTCGTCGCCAAGGCAGCACTCTCGATACTGCGGATCAGATCCATGACACGCCGGTTCTCCAGCCAGGTCCGATCCTCGAGAAACCGACGGAACTGCTCGGAGAGGTTGCGCACGGTCTGTTGCGTGCGTTCAGCGGCGTCAGCCCAGTCGTGATGCACCTTGCGAAGGCGGCGATCTGCGGCGATCTGCGGGATCTCTTGCACGGAGGCCAGCATGCTTTCGAGTTCTTCTTGCCGGTCCTGAGACAGCAGGTAGTCATAGAACGCCTGAAAGCTCCTCCCTTGATCAGATGATGCGATATCAGCTCGATTTGTCACGAGCTCGGCCAGGAGATCGCCTTTCCCTCCGTCCCAGCTCGTAATCTTCTCCCTCGCCGATCTGTCCAGCACGCGGAAGTTCTCCTCCACACCCCGGAAATCTGAGAGGAGCTCACGAGCGGTCGCCGAAAACTGCTGGTAACGCTCGCGAAGCGACCTATCGTCGAGCACGGCAAAGCGACCTTCTCGCGCCGCTGCAAGCTCCTCCTCGATCGCGTCGCGTTTGCGTTCCAGCTCCGCAACGCGTTGCTCAGGGTCCTGCTGGGAACCGTGCACCATCTGTCTCAGAAGATCGACGAGCGTGTGCAGGCGGGACTCGGTTCCGATGAAAGTTCTCTCCTGCAGGCTTTCCACCCAGCGGTAGGCCTTCTCAAGCGCAGGAGTCGCTTCATAGTGAACCTCTTCTGATCCGAGAGGGTAAAACCGACGCAACCATGCGGATTCTGAAGTCGACCAGTTGGCGAGGTACGTGGCAGGTTCTGCTGTGTAGCGATCTGGCTCCCCCCGGTGAATCGCGTAGAGGTAGTCGTCGAGAGCTGACACCACGATGCCTGCCGATGTCGGTCCACGGTTCTCATCGATGAAATAGGTGCCGAAGAAGGAGAGTATGAGCGGTGCGTTCGGAAGTCGAAGCAGCCGCCACGCGGCGCTATGTTCCCAGAGCCGATCAAGGTCTTCAAGCCGCATACGTTCCCCTCGTCGCCAGCCATCGAACATGTGCTCGCCCGGTGTCCCCCACTGGCGCCATCATTCGCTCTCGCCATCGTTCCACACGGGACGAGCGCCGTATGCCGACAACTGATGACTGATGGCCGAAACGTTGTTCGTACGGGAGCAGCCCCAACGTCATAAAACGTTGCAGAGCTGCCATCCGTTTAGCACACGCAAACCAACTCAACCGCGGCCGTAGGAGGCCCAAGACGCCTGCCGCCCACTCCGCCGCAGGGATCGACAGGACACGCTGCGCTAAGTCTGCGAGCCCCCCCCCCCCCCCCCGGCTGCGGCTCGCCATCCTGTTCCTCGGGCTCGGGCTCGGGGTCGATCGCGTCGAGGCAGGCGCCCACATGGAGGTGTCCTCGATCTCCGGTGAGGCGGCGAGGCCTCAACGCGTGAGTTCTTCGGCCAAGGCAGTCAGCGATGCAGTCATGCGCGCCAGATACTGCGATACCTTCTTGCGGCGTGAGTGCGAAGCAGGACGCGATCTACCAAATCGACGACACCTAAGCCTGCACCGTACGAGCGTCAGGGCGCACTACACCAGGCCCTCGCCTCCGACCTCGGCCGACTCCCCGAATGGCGCACTCCGCTCCACATCCAACAACGCATCCAACGACCCCACCTCGGCAACGAGCGCGTCCCACCCACGCTCCCCTGCGACCGCAGCCTCGCGGTCAGTGAGCAGCCGCAGCGTTCGCACGTGCCCGACCACCTGGCCAGCCTCGTTCCGGATCTCGTCGAACGATGCTCCCCAGCGCGACGGCGTCACCAGGAGTGCAGAGATTTCCGTCCCGTTGAGGAACGGGGTCCCGTTGCGCCACGGCGCGAGCACCGGCGGCACCCGGCGGTTCGTCGCGATCTCGTTGATGACGATGCGCAGCGCGACCATCGCGGCACCCTGCTGACCGTCGATGACCTCCACTGCGAGCTCGATCCGCTCGCCGGAGTCGGTCGCGAGCCGTGACACCCCGGAGGTGAGGATCGTCACCGGCCCATTGTCTGGCCGCTTCTCGATCACCATCACCGACCCACCGATGCGGTCCTTGAACACCACCGGGTCCAAGCCGAGGGCGTCGAAGATGTGGAGCGGAAAGGCGTCTTCGCCCGGGACAAGAGGGACATCGCTTCTCATGCGGCGAGCCTAGCCAAACCGGAGCTCGGCGAGCCAGAGGGCAGGCACCGAAACCGACGGGTCGAACACGAGCCGACGCGCCCTACGGCATCACCGGCAGCGCCCCCGAGGCGTGCTTGCTCAACGTCTTCACCGACTCCTCGAAGACCGCGCGGTTCTCAGCCGGCAGCACGGAAAGCATCAGACGCTCGATGTTCCGAGCATGGAGACCAGCGGCCTCGACGACCGCCCGCTCGCCCTCCGCCGTCAGCTCGATGAGTTGCACCCGGCCGTCCTCGGCAGAGGCCCGGCGACTCACCAGCCCCTGCTCGACGGCGCGATGCACGAGCCGCGTCGCCCCACCGGACGTGACGACCTTCGCCTGCGCGATGTCCCGCACCGACAGCCCGCCGACTCCGGCCCGACCGACGATCAGCAACAGCTCGAACAGCGAATGGCTGAGGCCGGTCTGCTCCTCGAGCTCCTTGCTCAGCAGGTACTCGAGCCCGTTCGCCGCGCCCAACAGACGACCGAACACCAGGATTCGCGCATCACTCGCGGCGTCCTTCGCCGAAGCGAACTCGTTCTCAGTCGTCACGTCTCCACAGTAGACGCCGGGGACAGGCCGCCGATCGGTCGGGAGATCTTCGTGCAAGGATCGGGAATAGCTGACGAGTCAGCTTTTGTTATGCCTTCATGTACGCCGCACCGCGGCATCGACTCGGGCGCACCGAGCCTCGTCCAACCGAAGGATCCACCACCATGACGCTCAATTTCGACGTCTTCGACCTCGACTTCCCCGCCGGTTCGAAGAACAAGTCCGCCGTCCTCGTGACCGGCGAAACCGAGGCGCTCCTCGTCGACGCCGGCTTCACCCGTGCCGACGGCCACCGGCTCGTCGCGGCCATCCTCGACTCCGGTAAGACGCTCACCACCGTGTTCGTCAGCCACGCCGACCCCGACTTCTATTTCGGCCTCGAGGTCGTCGCAGACGCCTTCCCCGACGCAGCGCTCGTCGCCACCCCCATCGTCATCGAGCACATCAACGCGTCGTTCGACGGCAAGCTGACCGCCTGGGCCTCCCTCGGCGCGAACCTGCCCACCCGCCTCGTCCCCCTCACTCCGCTCAGCGGCGACGCACTCGTCGTCGACGGCCAGCGCCTCGAGCTCAAGGGCGCCTCAGCCGCCCTCCCGGACCGCCAGTACCTCTGGAACGCGGAGCACCGCGCCATCCTCGGTGGCGTCCTGCTCTTCCAGCAGGAGCACGTGTGGACCGCAGACACGGCGACGCCGGAACTCCGCGCAGCGTGGATCGAGCTCCTCGACGGGATGCAGGCCCTCGACCCGCAGCTCGTGATCGCCGGCCACCGCCTCCCCGACACCGCGAACGACGCGACCGCCATCGACTACACGCGCTCGTACCTGCAGGCGTTCGAGACGATCGTCGCAGCGTCCGCCGATGGTGCTGCCGCGACGCAGGCGCTCGTCGAGCAGTACCCGTCCTCGGGCATGCTCATCGCCGCCCAGATCGGACCGAAGGTCGCGAAGGGTGAGATGACATGGGGCTGAACGAGACCACCACGACCGAACCGTCCTCGGCACCTCGGGACGTCGTGCGGAGGCAGTACCTCGCCTCCGCCGCCGGCGACCTCGACGCACTGCGCGCTACCCTCGCTCCCGATGTCGAGTGGACCGAGATGGCCGGCTTCCCGCTCGCCGGCACGTACCGGACGCCGGAGGGCGTCACCAGCAACGTGATGGAACGACTCGGTGCGGACTGGGCCGACTGGGCCGCGCACGACGACACCTACGTGGTCGACGGCGAGAACGTCGTGGTGCTCGCGCGGTACACGGCGACGCACCGCGGCACGGGCAAGCACCTGAACGCCCGGGTGGCCCACCACTTCGTCGTCCGCGCCGGGCTCATCGTGCGCTTCGAACAGTTCGTCGACACGGCACTCGTCCGCGACGCGAGCCGGTAGCAACCAGCGCTGGCAAACGAAGGGGCGGGGCGGACATGCCCCGCCCCTTCGCTGTCGGCCTGGACCGCGAACCGAAGACGGCAGTGATCCAGAGCGTCGACCTCGGTACGGTGGATGCAACGCAGCAGAGAGGCACCACGCGCATGTCGTATTCGAATCAGCCGCCCGCCCAGAACCAGCCCTACCCGCTCCCGGTGCCCGGCCCGGCTCCGGTGAAGACCGGCAAGCGTGGCAACGGGCTCGGCATCGCCGCCCTCATCGTCGGCGGGTTCGCACTCATCGGAGCGTTCATCCCGATCCTGAACTACGTCGCCGGGTTCGTCGGACTCGTCGGCCTTGTGCTCGGCATCATCGCGCTGTGCCTCAAGAACCGGAAGAAGGGCTTCGCCGTCGCCGGCACGATCGTCTCTGCCATCGCGATCGTCCTGAGCATCATCCTCGCGATCACCTACACGGCGGGGTTTGCCGGACTCATCGGCGACGCCGTCAAGACCGCCGAAGCGAAGTCCTCCGAGGCGGCCAACAAGGAGATCTCGATCGTCTACGAGGTCAACGGCACCGCCACCGACGCCTCCATCGTCTACTCCACCTACACGGCCGGCACCAACGGCACCGAGCAGTCCACCGGTCAGGCGCTCCCGTTCATCAAGGAGCTCGCCGTCAAGGCCGGCAGCGACACCGACTTCACCGCGTTCTCCCTCGTCGCGACCAACGGCGCCGAGGACACCGGGTCCGTCACCTGCAAGATCACCGTCGATGGTGACGTCGTCGCCGAGCAGACCTCGACCGGCGCGTACGCGTCGGTGGCGTGCTCTGCGTCGGGTGTCGATGGGGTGACGGAGAACAAGTAGTTTCCATCGCCCGCCTGGCGATTGAGGCCGCCGACCCCCCGACTGAACATCGTGAGCTCGGCAGTGGACCCGCGGACTGATCGACCCGTGAACAGGCGCTGCGGAGCAAGGTCGCGGACGAGGGACCGCGCGGACGCAATCCGATGCCAGACCAGGGGATAACCCCCTCTTCGAACTTGGTCGCGTGCCCTACATTGGGACTGATGTCCCCCACAGTGCGGACATCAGACTGAACACCCAGGGGGCCGCACGGCGTGAACCTGACTTCGCCGCCTGCCCGCTGAACCTCCCGCCGGTGCATGCCCTCTCCGAAAGCACCTCGATGACGCTCGTCCCGCAGCAGCCCGGACACATCCCGGCCGGTTGGTACCCGAACCCGCAGCGACCCGGTCAGCAGCAGTACTGGGACGGCACCGCCTGGACCTCGGCCGTCGCACCGCTCGCTCCGACCGGGCGGATGCCGATGCTTCCCGCACCACAGCAGTACGGAGCACCCGCGGCTCCGGCCGCGTATGCGCCCATGCCCTACAACCACCAGCAGTACCCGGCACCGGTCCCGTACGCCCGCCCACTCAAGGAGAGCGGCACCGGCTACCTGCTGGCGATCCTCCTCGGCGGCTTCGGTGCGCACCAGTTCTATCTGGGGAACGTCGGCGCCGGCATCGGCTTCATCGCGCTCTGGTGGGGCGGCTGGGCGCTGAGTGTCTTCGGCATCGGCTTCGTCGCGATCCTCGCCGCCTTCGTGTGGTGGATCATCGACCTCTGCACCATGCAGTCCCAGGTCGACACCGCCAACCGACGCCTCATCGCGTACCCCTACTGACCCGCCGGGCATCCAGGTCGCGCACGCGGCGCTGACCAGGCGCCCTCCCACTCGCTTCCCCGCACCACCGACCGACGCCAGCACGCCGGCCGATCACACCGCAGAAAGGCACCACCACCATGTCCTACCCCGAGCAGCCTCCGTCACCGCAGGACCCTTACGGTCAGCAGCCGTACGGCCAGGCACCCCAGGGCCAGCAGCCCTATGGGCAGGCACCCTATGGGCAGGCACCCTATGGGCAGGCACCCTACGGCCAGCCCGGTTTCGGCCAGCCGACGCCGCCGCCCGCGAAGACCGGCAACGGTCTCGGACTCGCCGCCCTCATCATCGGTGTCGTCGCACTCATCGGCGCGTTCATCCCGTTCGTGAACTTCGTCTCCGGCTTCCTCGCTTTCGTCGGCCTGGTGCTCGGCATCATCGCCCTCTTCCTCAAGAACAAGTCGAAGGGCCTCGCCATCGCGGGCACGGTCCTGTCGCTCATCGCGATGATCCTCAGCATCATCCTCGCGATCACCTACACCGCCGGGTTCGCCGGCGCCGTGAGCGAGGGCATCAAGACCGCGCAGGCCGAGTCGTCCGCTGAAGCCGACCGCGACGTCACCGTCGTCTACGAGGTGACCGGCACGTCCGCCGCATCGTCGATCACCTACATGACGTTCACCGACGGCAACAGCGGCACCGAGCAGGCCAACGACCAGGCGCTCCCCTTCACCAAGGAGTTCACCATCAAGGCCGGTGGCACCTTCGACTACAGCTCGTTCTACGTCATGGCGATGAACGGTGCCGACGACGCGGGTGACATCTCCTGCAAGATCACCGTCGACGGCAAGGTGCTCGCAGAGAACACCTCCACCGGCGCGTACGCATCGGCGTCGTGCTCCGCCTCGAGCATGGACCTCAACGAGTAGTCACCTCGCCCGTCGTCGTTCAGGACCCCACCAACCCGCCCCGGCCGGTTCGTGGGGTCTTGTCGTCGAGCGGCCGGGATGAATCGAACCGCTACCAGCGGAGAAGCAGCGATCAGTAGAGATCAGTAGCGGATCACCCAGGCCGGGCTCAACGAGAGGTGGAACCCCGCGACGCTCAGGACGATCGATGCAGCGACCAACGCGAGCAGGAGGGCGGCTTGAGCGCGCGAACGGGGCCGACGAGTCAAGACGCCTGCGACAGCCGCGATACCGACGAGCAGGAGCGCGGTGACGACCAATGCTGCGGGTTCCAGGTCCATTACCGGGCACCGGGCGGGATAGGACTCCTGGCAGCTGTCCTCGAAGAACGCGTCGAACAGCAGCACCACCGTCACGTAGACGGCGGCGATGGCGACCAGCACCCAGAGGATCGGTTGCCGGAGAGCATGTGTCACCGTGCCCATGTCAGGCCTTCGGCACGCTCAGCGACCGGGGATGGGCGTGTCACTGGCAGCTCCGCAACGAGATCACGGACCAGAAGAGACACGAACTCACCGACCGACGCCGCACTCACATCGAGAGGCGGCGCACGAGCTCCTCGACGGTCGAGAACTTGATCGACTCGACACCCTCCTCGTCGTCCTCGTCGGGCTCGACCTCGACGGCCTCGAACGCGAGGTCGGCGTCGAGCTGCACGAGCACCGAGCTGTCGGGGAACTGCTTCGGCGCGTCGAACGAGAGCAGCACGGCGTCGATGAAGACGATCACCGAGCGCAACACGAGGTCATCACGCAGGTCGGCGGTCTCGATGACCTCGTCCGACTCGACGGCTTCCTCGATCTCCGACGCCACGCGGTCGAGCAGCACCTTCCACTCAGCTGTCGGCGTCGACAGGACCCGCTGCGCCAAGTCGGCGAGCGCCGCCGGCTCCGGCTCGCCCTCCTGCTCCTCGGGCTCGGGGTCGACGTTGAGCATGACCTCGGCGTCGATCGCGTCGAAGCGGGCGAGCCCGTAGACGAAGGTGTCCTCGATCTCCGGTGAGGCGACGAGGCCCCGACGCGTGAGTTCTTCGGCCAGGGCGGTCAGCGATGCAGTCATGCGCGCCAGGCTATCGCGACCGGGTGAACGGACGCGGAACGTGCCGTCGCGCTGAGTTGCCCGAATGTGTCCGGAATCGAGCGAGATTGCAACAGTTTCGGGCGACTCGTACGAGTGGCGACGCCCAAGCACCTTGAGTCGCCCAGATCTGTCGCAGATTGCGCGGATTCGGAACACATCCGGGCGACTCAGCCCGGGCCCAGCAGCACACCTGTCAGCGGCACACGCCATGATCGCCGTATGCCCTTCGCAGACGAGCTCCTCGGCACCGCCGTCGCCCGCACCCTCACCCGCTCGCTTCAGGAGGCCGCGCCGGGCAGCCCGTTCGGGGCCACGGCCCATGCAGCCGAGCACCTCGACGGTCTCGCGCTCCGCGAGCGCGCCGATCTCCTGCGCGACGCCCTGCTCAAGGACGTCCCGGGCGACTACGCGACGCTCGCCGGCATCATCCGCACCGCCCAGGCGACGAACCCCGCGTTCACCGGCTGGCTGATCTGGCCGGTGACGAGCGCCGTCGCGACCCGCGCGGTCGAGGAGTGCACCCCCGATGCCTTCGACGACGCCATGCGACTCCTCGCCGAACTCACCGAACGCCTCAGCGCTGAGTTCGCCATCCGCACCCTGCTCCGCCACGACCTCGACCGCGCGCTCGCCATCGTCCTCGACTGGACTTCATCCGACAACGAGCACATCCGCCGCCTCGCCAGCGAAGGCACCCGCCCCTACCTGCCGTGGGCGGTGCGCGTGCGGGAGATCGTCGCGAACCCGGGCGTCACCATCCCGATCCTCGACGCCCTCTACCGCGACCCGAGCGAATACGTGCGCCGCTCCGTCGCCAACCACCTCAACGACCTCAGCCGCGACGACCCCGACCTCGTCGTAGCCACCGCGAACCGCTGGCTGGCCGACCCCGACGCCAACACCCCGGCGCTCGTCCGCCACGCCCTGCGCACGCTCGTGAAGCGCGGCAACCCGGGTGCCCTCGCGGCCCTCGGCTTCGGCGCGGCGACGACGGAGGTCGAGGGCTTCGCGGTCGACAGCGCCCACATCCCGTTCGGAGGCTCGGTCCGATTCGTCGCGACCGTCCGCAACACCGGCACCGAGACGGTCCGCCTCGCGATCGACTACGTCGTGCACCACCAGAAGGCGAACGGCTCGCAGACGACGAAGACGTTCAAGCTGACGACGACCGAACTGGCTCCCGGCGAGCACATCCTCCTCTCCCGCGAGCACTCGTTCCGCGCGATCACCACCCGTCGCTACCACCCGGGTGCGCACGGGATCGCGCTGCAGGTGAACGGGGTCGCGACCGAACCGCTGGCGTTCGAGCTGCTGCCGCCGGTGGAGTGAGGCGAACGTCACCACGGCCGAGCCCGCTTACTGAGCCGGTCGAAGGGCGCACTTCGACAAGCTCAGTGACCGAGGAACGCGCTCAGTGACCGAGGAGGGTGCTCGGCGACCGGAGGGAGCTCAGCGGCGGCCTCGGCGGGCCGCTCCTCACCCGACCGCATCCGGCAGTCACGCCAAGCGGAATACAGATGTATTCTTTCCGCGTGTCCACTCTCTCTTCGCCCACATCTACGCCCGATCTGATCAGCGACCACCACATCGCGAGCTGGCGCGTGCGCGCACCATGGCTCGCCGCCATCGCCTTCGCGCTCGTCCCCGTGGTGTTCACGGCCGGCGCGTCAGCAGCAGCGCAACTCTCCGAGGCGAGCGAGGCCGGGGCAGCCCTCACGCTCGCCGCGGGAGCAGCCGTCTCCGCGATCATCGGCCTGGTCGTCATGCGCCTGTCGCCGCCTCGATTCCGCGACTTCGGCTTCCGGCGTCCGCGGCGAGCGCGCGTCGCACTCTGGTTCATCCCGGCGGCAGCCACCGTCCTGATCATCCTCGGCACCCAGGGCATCCGGGTCGACGCACCGACCGTCGCGGCGTATGGGGTCCTCGTCGTCGCCGTCGCGCTGAACGAGGAGACCTGGTTCCGCGGCATCGTGTTCGCGATCCTCCGCGCACGCAGCACCCGCACTGCCGCCATCGGCAGTTCCGTCCTCTTCGGCGTCCTGCACCTGGCGAACCTCGCCGGCGGTGCGGACGTCGGATCCTCCATCCTGCAGGTGGCGTTCGCAGCGTTGTTCGGCCTCGTCGCCGCCCAACTCCTCGTGCTCACCGGCAGCCTCTGGCCCGCGATCGCCTGGCACGCCGCCTGGAACTTCGTCAGCTTCATCGGCGGCGACTCGACCGACAGCCGGTCGCTCGTCGGACTCGGCGCGGCCTGCGTCGTCATGCTCGGCTACGCGGTGTTCCTCGGGCGACGAAGGTCCTCGCGGCCGGACGGATCAGCGACGACCGACGCCCCAGCCCTACCCTGAGAACGTGGACCTGACCGAGCGCCAAAGCCAACTCGCCGACGCGGCGCTGCGGATCGTCGCACGGTCCGGCCTGGGCGCCCTCTCGTTCCGCGCCGTCGCGAGTGAGGACGGCTGCTCGCTCGGTTCCGTGCAGAAGGCGTTCCCGAGCAAGCAGCGGATGGTGGCGGCAGCGTTCACCCGACTCCGCGACACCTCGGCGCCCCTGCCAGCCGGCGAACCGGGCCGCCCGAACCTGCGACAGTGGCTCGTCGACCTGTTCATCGGCGTCCTCCCGCTCGACGAACCACGCCGAGCCGCGCACCGCCAGGGCGAGGTGTTCGCGCAGGTCGCGCTCGTCGACCCGCACATCGCCGCCGCCATCGCCGAGAGCGACACCCGACTCCGCGGCCTCATCGCCTCGCTCGTGACGCGCGGGCGTGCTGAGGGAGAGATCCCCGCGTGGGTCGATCCGGACACCGCCGCCTGGGCCGTGTGGGCGCTCGCGGGCGGCGTCGCCTCCCAGCTCACCTACGACCCCGAGCCGGAGGACGAGGTCCGCACCCGACTCGACACGGCGATCGGCGCCCTCCTCGGCGTCGCGTCCACCGACTGAGTCGCCCCGCCGGCACCCCGCCGTCGTCGCGGATGAACGTCCGCTGGGAATGACCCAGGGTGAGGAATGCCCCACCCCGCCCGAACCGTTCCCCTGACCATGACAACCATCGGAATCATCGGTTCAGGAAACATCGGCTCTCAGCTCGCACGCCTCACGGTGGCGCAGGGTCACGACGTCATCGTGTCCAACTCGCGCGGACCGGAGACGCTCACCGACCTCGTCTCGGAGCTCGGCGAGCACGCCACCGCCGGCACCGCCCTCGACGCGGCCGAGCGTGGCGACATCGTGATCGTCACCATCCCGCTGCACGCGATCGACACCGTCCCCGTCGCACCGCTCGCGGGCAAGGTCGTCATCGACACGAACAACTACTACCCCGAGCGCGACGGCCACATCGCCGAGCTCGACGAGGAGACGACCACCACGGCCGAGATGCTGCAGGCGCACCTCCCGGAATCGAAGGTCGTGAAGGCGTTCAATCACATCTACGCCGCCGACCTCACCACCAAGGGCAAGCCGTCCGGCACCCCGAACCGCCGGGCCCTCGTCATCGCCGGTGACGACGCCGACGCGAAGGCCACGGTCGCCGCACTCATCGACTCCTTCGGGTTCGAGCCCCTCGACATCGGCGCGCTCTCCGAGGGATGGCGCATCCAGCGCGACACCCCCGGCTACGGCCCGGACGTCGACGCCGACAAGCTGCGCGAACTCGTCGCCGAGGCCAAGCGCTACCGCGACATGTAAGTCACGCCGCATCGCGAATCGCCTCGAGTGGTCGTCCAGGAGGTCCTGGAGCGACCATTCGGGGCGATTCGTCGTTCAGTGACCCGGTGGGTCGGCCCGCCACTCGAGGAGCAGCGGCGCTTCCTCGAACCCGGTACGGCGGTAGACCGGCGCACCCGCGTCGTTCGAGCTGACGGAGACCCGGCCGATGTCGCGAGCTCGTGCGGCGTCGAGGAGTCCGTCGACGAGACGGCCGGCGATACCGCGACCGCGGAACTCCGGGCGGACGAAGACACTCTGCACATCGCCCGTCAGTCGGCGGAGTGCGCCGATATTGGGGGCGCGGGAGAACACGACGAGCCATGCCATGCCGACGAGCTGATCGTCGACCTCGGCGACCAGGCATACCCGGGAGTCGGGGTCGACTGCGATCCACGAGACGAGGTCGTGTGCGAACAGTGCCCGTTCCCAGTCGGCGAGCGGGCCGGTGGGCGGCGACATCATCAGCTTCAGTTCGGCGAGCCCGGTGGCATCGGCCGGCGTTGCGACGCGGATCACGACCTCGGGTTCCATGGGTCGAGTGTGCCATGCGCCGCTGTCACGGCTGGGAGGTGGTGAGTCCGGGGTGCCCTTCGACAGGCGGATCCTGAGCCTGTCGAAGTGCAGGGACCGAAAAGGGCGTCTTGAGCGGAGGGACCGCCGAGGCACCCGTGACCCAGAACCGAGTGACGGTCACTGAGCTTGTCGAAGTGCACACGAGGGACGCCCGCCCGGGCGAAAGCCTCCGAGCGGGAGGGGCGGACTCGTGGGCCCTTCGACAGGCTCAGGGAGCGGGATGGTGTCCGAGATGGAGGCCGCCGCCGCTAGCCAAGTGACCCGGGGCCGGGCTCCGCTCGCCGACCCCGTCGAGGTGCTCGAGGACCCTTCGACAAGCTCAGGGAACGGCGATGCGCTCAGCGAGCGGGGCTGGGCTCAGGGACCCAGCGCCGCGAAGCGGTCCAGGGCCGCACGGAGCACGGCGCTCTCCTCGGTGCCGCCGTGGCCCTCGGTCTCGACGATCGTCAGCTCACTCGCCAGCCAGAGCTGGTGGAGCCGCCAGGCGGTCACGGCCGGTCCGCTGATGTCTCGGCGGCCGTGCACCAGCGCGCCGGGGAGGTGCGCGATACGGTCCATCCGCGACAGCACCGCCCGGTCGCCAGTGAGGAAACCGTCGTGACTCCAGTAGTGGGTGACGAGCGTCGCGAACGCCTCGCGCACGGTCGCGTCGGCGAACAGCTGGCCGACGCGTTCGGGGTGGTCGAGTGACACGTGCGCACTCTCCCAGCGGTCCCAAGCGGTCGCGGCATGCGTCCGCTCCGTCGCGTCGCCCTCGCGGAGGCGGCGCGCGTAGGCCTCGACGACCCGCTCGCCCTCCCGCCGGCCGCTGTCAGCTTCGAACCGCGCCCACTCCTCGGGGAAGACGCGGCCGACGCCCTCGGTGATCCAGTCGACCTCGTCACGACTCGTGGTCGTCACCGCGACGAGCGCCAGCGCGATCACCCGATCGGGATGCTCCTGCGCGTAGGCGAGCGCGAGGGTCGTGCCCCATGAGACCCCGGCGACCACCCAGCGCTCCACACCCGAGGCGACTCGCACCGCCTCGATGTCGGCGATCAGGCGCTGGGTCGTGTGCTCGTCGAGCTGCTCGCGCGCGTCCACGATGTTCGGGATACTGCGGCCGCTCCCGCGCTGGTCGATGCCGATGAGGCGGTACCGCGACAGGTCGAAGTGCGAACGGTACCAGCCGGAGCCGAGCGAACCGCCGGGGCCGCCGTGCAGCCAGAGCGCTGGGACGCCGTCGGGGGTGCCGGACTCTTCGACGAAGATCGACGCGCCGCCCTCCACGTCGACGAAACCGGTGGTGTGCGGGTCGGCTTGCTCCTCGGTCATCTGTGCCACGGTACACAGCTCAGGTCCTGCGTGCAGGCCCTTCGACAGGCTCAGGGACCGAGAGGGGGCCGCCTCCCTTCGACAAGCTCAGGGACCGGGAAGAGGTGTGCCGCCCTCGACGGGCCCACGGACCGGGGACCCACGAAGCGGAAAAAGGGCCGTCCGTAGACTGGGCGCCCATGGGGGAAACGAACGCAGTCACGTCAGGGTCCAAGCAGGTGTGGATCATCGCCGGAGCGCTCCTGGTCGGGTCGGTCCTCCTCGGCCCACTCGTCCAGATCGGGTCGTTCCTCGGGCCGACCGGTGGCATCCTCGCGACGTTCCTGTCCGTCTTCTCGATCGCCCTGTTCGCGATCGGCTCGGACCGTTCCAGCAGCGTGACCGCGAGGCGCCCGCTCGGCACCGGCGCCCTCATCGCGCTCGGCATCTGGATGACGATCAGCTCGTTCGTCCGCGGTCTGGCGACAATCCCGGCCGCCGTCGAGACCTTCCTCAGCTTCGGCTACATCGACCTGCTCATCCAGTTCGTGCTCGCGGCCATCGCGACAACGCAGATCGCGCGCGCCGGAACCGTGCCCCGCCCCTGGCACCTCGCGCCGCTCTGGGTCGTGGCGGTGACAGCAGCATCGTGGGTCGTCCAGCAGATCATCGTCGTGGCGGCGGGTTCGAACGTGTCCCTCTTCGTCCCGATCATCGTCATCCTCGACGGGTGGGTCCGTGTCGTCGGCCCCGTCTTCCTCGGGATCGTCGCCATCGCCCTCGCCAGCCGCGAGTCGGCCGTCGCGGCTGCCGCCCGGGAGTAGGAGTCGTAGGCTGTCGGGAATCGACTTCGGGGGACGTCACATGCAGCGACGCATCGCAGCAGGACTCATCGCACTTACACTCGCCGCCGGGCTGAGCGCCTGCACCGGCGGAGTGACGAGCTACGCGGACCTCGAGCGCGACCAGGCCGACAAGGATCGTCTTCCGGCGAGCGCCGTCGGAGCCGGCAGCGACGACCCGTTCACGATCGATGCCGAGTCGACCCGACTCGTCGCTGTCCAAGGCGACACGGAGATCTTCCTCGCGTCGGCGACCGAGCAGGGGCAATCTCGGATCTGCATCATCGTGTTCGCGGAGACCCAGCCGTTCCGAGCCTGCGGTAGCGGCGACCGCGTCGGCATGAGCGACAGCGTCAACGAGTACACGGTGCTCTCCGACGCCGTCGTCGACACCGCGCTCGACCCCGCCGAGGACTGGACGAAGATCAGCGAGAACGTCTTCACCCGCCCGGTCCAACCGACGACGAGCGACACGCAGTAGCGATCGAACATAGACCCTTCGACAAGCTCAGGGACCGGCGTGGTGCGTCGAGCAGACGCGGCCGCGCGATTGCGCGCGCCCTTCGACAAGCTCAGGGACCGGCGCGGCACGTCGGGCGGACACGGCCGCGGGATTGCGCGGGCCCTTCGACAAGCGGATCCTGAGCCTGTCGAAGGGCAGGGAACGGGAGCGACCGGGGAGCTAGGAGACGAGTCGCTCGCGCAGGCGTTCGGCGGGTTGGGCGGCGTCACGTCGCGCAGGGCTGATCGTCGCCCAGACCTCGTCGAGGGAGAGGCCGAGCACCTCGGCGATGGCGGCGATGGTCGAGAACGCCGGCGTCGCGACCCGGCCCGACTCGATCTTCCGCAGCGTCTCCGGCGAGAGGCCGGCGTCGAGGGCGATGTCGAGCATCGAACGCTCACCACGGGCCTCGCGCAGGAGCGCGCCGAGGCGCTGACCGCGTTCGACATCGGTGGGGGTGAGCGGGAGGCGGACCATGCGCCCAGTGTAGTACGGGATAGTTTGACCGGTATAGTTATTGGTCGAGCGCCGTTCGCGGCACGAACACCACCGCACCACGCACGCAGCACGCCGATGGAAGGGCCCCGCATGATCGAGATCTTCACCCCCACCGAGGTCGCGAAGGCGCGTCGCACCGGCGAGCTGGTCGCGAACATCCTTCACACGCTCAAGCACCGCGTGACGGTCGGCACGAACCTCCTCGAGATCGACCGCTGGGCCAAGGCGATGATCCTCGAGGCCGGCGCCGTCTCCTGCTACGTCGACTACGCCCCCTCCTTCGGCCGCGGACCCTTCGGCCACTACATCTGCACCGCCGTCAACGACGCCGTCCTCCACGGCCTCCCCCGCGACTACACGCTGGCCGACGGCGACCTCCTCACCCTCGACCTCGCCGTCCTCCTCGACGGCATCGCCGCAGACTCGGCCATCAGCTTCGTCGTCGGCACGGCGACCCCCGAAGACCTCGCGCTCATCGAGACCACCCAGGAGGCCCTCGCCGCCGGAATCGCAGCTGCCAAGCCGGGTGCGAAAATCGGCGACATCTCCTTCGCGATCGGCACCGTGCTGCGTGGCGCCGGCTACCCGGTCAACATGGAGTTCGGCGGCCACGGCATCGGCACGACGATGCACCAGGACCCGCACGTCTCGAACGACGGTCGCGCCGGCCGCGGCTACAAGCTGCGCCCGGGCCTGCTCCTCGCGATCGAGCCGTGGGTCATGGCCGACACCGACAAGCTCGTCACCGACGCCGACGGCTGGACCCTCCGCAGCGTGACCGGCAGCCGCACGGCCCACAGCGAGCACACCATCGCGATCACCGAGGACGGAGCTGAGATCATGACGCTGCCGACCGTCACGTTCTGAGCACCTGAAGGTCTGTCGAGCGCACTCGACCGGCCCGGCACACCGTGTTTAGGCTGGTGACATGACCGATGATCGCCGCACGGTCCTCCGGGGCCGGTACCTGAGCCTCGGACTCGGCGAGCTGTTCGCCGCCGTCGTGTTCATCTGGGTCGCGTTCGTCTCGGCGCTGCCTTTGCTCGAACGACCAACCGATGTGCTCGCGTTCTGGTCGGCCCTCGTACCGCTGCTGGTGATCCTCGTGCAGGCCGGCGTCTACTGGCTCCTCGCCCGGCGGTGGGTCAAGCAGCGCACCATGCCTCCTGGACTAGCCGCCACCTACCGCGGTTTCCGCGCGCTCGACGCGGTCCTGCTGCTCGCGGGACTCGTCGGCATCATCGTCTGGTTCCCCGCCCACCCCTTCGCGGCCATCGGCATCCCGTTCGTCTGGCTCCTGGGTGTCATCGAGTACGTGAACTACTTCGTCGTCCGGCTCGCCTACCCACCGTCCATGTGGTTCCAGCGGATCGGCGAATGGCGAACGCCTCGACTCATGCAGGACGTCCGGGCGGCTCAGCGGAGCTGACGCTCAGCGAGCGGCGCTGAGCCCCTCGATCCACTGCGCGAAGGTCTGCACACCGCGCTGCGCGCCCGGGCCGGCCAGGGTCGTGCCGTCGCGCATCGCCTTGCCGAAGCCGCCGGGCAGCGGGATCTGCACGACCGGGCCACGGGTGCCCGTGGCCGCGGTGTAGGCCTTGACCATCGCGGTCATCCGCAGTTCCTCGGGGCCCGCGAGATCGGCCGGGCGCCCCTGCGGCTCACCCTCCGCCAGCTCCACGAGGCGCTCGGCGACTTCGCGCGCGGCGACCGGCTGTGAGGTCATCGTCGGCACCATCGTGACCGGCCCGAAGCGGAACCGCTCGACCATCTGCTGCGCGAACTCGTGGAACTGCGTCGCCCGGAGGATCGTCCACGGGATGCGCCCGGTGCTGACGAGCTCCTCCTGCAGCGCCTTGCCCGCGTAGTAGCCGAAGGGCGCCTTGTCGCTTCCGACGATCGACAGCGCGACGTGGTGGGGCACGCCTGCGGCGCCCTCGGCCTCGAGCAGGTTGCGAGTGACCGCCCCGAAGAACTGACGCGACTGCTGGGCGGACTGGGTGGCCGTCGAGGTCACATCGATGACGACGTCCGCGGCCTCCAACTGCTGGGCGAGCCCGGCTCCGGTGGCGAGGTCGACGCCGGTGGAACGCGACAGCACGACCACCCGGTGTCCGCGCTCCTGGGCCACCGCGACGACGTGTCGCCCGACCATCCCGCTGCCTCCTGCGACGACGATCTTCATGCGACACTCCCCTCTGCTCGACGGATGTCACTCTATCGGCGGGAGGAAGCAGCCGTTCTCGACCGTGATCCGCAGCACGTCGGCATCGGGTCGGAGCTCCCGTTCGAAGATGATGGCGTCGTCGCGGAGCTGCGTCGACAGCTCCAGCTCGCCGTACGAGGGCACGATGAGCTTCGACCGGAACTCGTCCGAGTCGGTCGCGAGTTCGAGCGGCGGGGCGTACCCGTTGATGAGGTCGACGAGCACGGCGCGACTCGTTCCGACCGGCAGCTCGACCTCGACGGCCATGCGTGCCAGCTTCGTGGCCCGACCGGACGGCGCCTGACTGCTGCAGGGCGCCTCCGAGGCCTGGGGCGAGAACGCGAACGGCTGCCCGCCCGTCGCCGTGTTGACCATCTGCCCGAGGAGGTCTGCAGCCACGGCGAACACCTCGTCTCGGGTGGGAAGTTCGTCGTCACGCTGAGGAGCGCTCGGGTCCATCGCCGGCGCCTCGGCCACCGGCGAAGCACGATCACCCCGCGGCTCACCGACCTGTCCCGTGCAGGAGACGATCAGCAGCGCGAACACACTCAGCTGAGCGATCACTGCGACGACGATCGCCACGATCGAGCGCCGCCCGAGCGACCTGGAACGGCGCCCTGGCGGCGCCTCCGCGCGCGCGTCGGTGGTCATTTCGTCCGGGATCGTGTCCACGCATACTCCTATCTGGCCGTGCGCCGCGACGATGGCCGTCACGATGCTGCAGCGACGGTATCGATCGGGAGCCGGTCGACGGCTCGACAGTTGGCGGGCATGACGCGGCGAGCGCGGATCGGGCGCCTGTGGAGCGGCGTCATGCGTGTGCGCCGCCGACGACATGCAGGCACGTCTGCCACGGTGTATAACAAATCTGCACTTCGAGATACAGATCTGAGACCGACCGATCAGCCGCCCCCGAAGCGCGCCTCCCGACCGAACCCGACCAGGAACCACCCGACCCCGATGACGACCCTGCAGCACCCCGCCACCACCGGCTCCATCCCCACCCCGCGCCCGCAGCTCGCGGCACTTCCCCGCACCCTGCGCCGCAGCGTCCCGGCCGAGCAACGCCAGCTGTGCCGCACCCTCGCCGCCACCATCGGTGGTTTCACCCTCCTGGCCGGCCTCGTCGGTGCGCTCATCACCGGTTGGATGATGCTGCTCGCCCTCCCGGCCGCGGCGATCCTCCTCGGCACGACCGCTCCCTGATCGATCGGCCGAGCCACATCACCTTGGCGGGTAGCACCTAGAAGTGCGTCCGAAGGAAGGACGCCTGCTCCGTCACGAATGCGAGGTCGAGCGCTCGGACCGCCTCCGATGACCCGGTGATGAGCCCTGCCTCGGCGAGCGCCGACACGCGCGGGCCGCCGAGGAGCACCGCCGACAGCTCGTTGATGGTGAGGCGCACAGCGTCGTCGTCGTCGTCGGCCGACTCCGGCACGTCGCCGAGGCGTTCTGCGACCGCGGCACCGTGCTCGTCGATGCGGAGCGCGAACCGACCGCCGGCGAGACCGAGCGCGTCCTCGACGTCGAGCAGGTGCTCGCGACGCTCGGACGCCGCCGGGATGGTGAACCGGCGCGCACCGAGCACGGTCGGCACGTCGACGATGCGCAGCCAGAGCGAGTCGGCTCGCGCGGTGGTCTTGACGGCGCGGCGGTCGACAAGTCGCCACTGGATGGCTTCGACCGTCGGAGCCTGGTGGAAGGTGACCTTCGTGGTGAGGCTGATCCCGGTGAGGTGCCGCCAGAGCGCGTAGCGGGCCTCCGGGGTGGTGGCGACGAGGTCGTCGACGACGATCGTGCCCCACTCCTCGCCGACGCGGTAGAGCGCGTAACCCTGTGGTTCGCCGTCGGCGTCGTCGTAGCGGAGGGCGAGCGTGTCTCCCTCACCGTGGCTGAAGTGCCGGATGGTCACCTCACGGAGGGCCTGCTTCCACCACGCGACCCCGCGGTCGATGTCACCGGTGCTGCGGGAGCGCTCGAACAGCCCGGGTGCGACGGTGGCGAGCGAGCGCGGGTCGAGCGTGTGGACGCGGCCGGCGGGCGGCGCACCCCGCCAAGCGACGCGCTTGGGGTCGACCTCGTGCGTGAACTCCCAGGTCGCCGGGGCGAAGCCGTAGCGGCCGTAGATGGTCGCCTCACTCGCGGTGAGCGCGACGACTGCGGCACCGGTGGCCTTCGCGTGGTGGAGTCGGTTCTCCATCAGCGATCGGGCGATACCGCGACGTTCGTGCGAGGTCGAGACGGTGACCTCGGTGATGGCCAGGGCACGGACGGAGCCACCCGGGATCGACAGGGCGGTCGGGAAGGAACCGAGCGTGCCGACGGGGACGAGCGGTTCGGCCGCGGTGTCGTCGTAGACCCCGAGGATGGAGCTGCCGACGAGGAGCTGACGCCGCTCGGCACGCACCGCCACGTCGGTGTCGGGCTTCGAGAGGAAGCCGCGGGACGCTGCACCCCACCAGAGGTCGAGGGCGGCGTGGTCCGTGTGGTCGAGCTCGACGGTGCGCAGGTTCATGCGACAAGCCTATTGCGGCCGCGGTGACGGACCTCGGTCGGAAAACGAACCCCGGTCACTGAGCCTGTCGAAGTGCACACCGAGAACATCACCCGGCGAACAGAGGCCAGCCCGAGAACCCTTCGACAAGCTCAGGGACCGAAAGAAGGCAGCCGGTCGGAGAAGGAACCCCGGTCACTGAGCCTGTCGAAGTGCACACCGCGAACACCACCCGGCGAGCAGAGGCCAGCCCGAGAACCCTTCGACAAGCTCAGGGACCGAAAGAAGGCACCCGATCGGAGAACCCACCCCGGTCACTGAGCCTGTCGAAGTGCACACCGAGAACACCACCCGGCGAGCAGAGGCCAGCCCGAGAACCCTTCGACAAGCTCAGGGACCGTAAGAAGGCAGCCGATCGGAGAACGAACCCCGGTCACTGAGCCTGTCGAAGTGCACACCGCGAACACCACCCGGCGAACAGAGGCCAGCCCGAGAACCCTTCGACAAGCTCAGGGACCGAAAGAAGGCACCCGATCGGAGAACCCACCCCGGTCACTGAGCCTGTCGAAGTGCACACCGAGAACATCGCCCCGAGAGAGGAGGTCACCCCGGAGCCCTTCGACAAGCTCAGGGACCGGATGAGGCTGAGCTCAGGGACCGGAGTGGCAGGAACGCAGGAGATCGGCGCGAGAGCAGGACGGGCGGGCACGAAGCGTCCTGCTGTCGGGCGGATGTCCTGCTGCCGCGCCGGGAGTCGCGCGGGTCAGGCGACGTAGACCTTGCGGAGGGTCTCGCGGACCGTCCAGGTGGTGCGGGCGCCGGCGGCGAGTCGGCCGATGGAGCCGGCACGGAGCTCCAGCGACGGAGTGCCGTCGGCGAAGTCGACGGTCGCCTCGCCCGAGAGGACCACGAACACCTCGTCGATCTCGGTGTCCTGCACGACGCCGACACCCAGCTCCCAGACACCGACCTCGGTGTCACCGACGGCCGCGAGCGACACGATGCCGCTGCGCGGCGACCCCGAGACGACGTCCTCGGGCGCCAGCGGGTTGTCGGCGAGCGCCACGTCGGCGCCCTGGAGCGCCGCGTTGGGGGCGAGCAGGTGGTCGGTCATGAGGTACCTCTCTGAGCAGGACGGAGACGAGCGGGGTCGGCACAGCCCGACGACCTACCCGACGCCCCAGCCGTAGGCGAGCTTGTGGGCTTCGAGCACGAAGAAGGTCTCGGTCGACCGCACCCCTGGCGTCGGCTGCAGGGTGTCGAGCAGGAAGGTCTTGTAGTGGTCCATGTCACGGCACACGGCCTCGACCATCACGTCGAAACCACCGCTCGTGAGCACCACGTAACTCGTCTCCGCGTGCTTCGACAGCTCCTGGCACACCCCGCGCGCCATCCCCGGCTCGCAGCGGATGCCGATGAGCGCCAGGTGGTCGAAGCCGATCGACAGCGGGTTCGCGATGCCGACGATCTGCAGGATCCCGGTGTCCTCGAGTCGCTGGATCCGGTAGCGGACGGACGACGCCGGCAGCCCGGTCTCGGTGGCGATCTCCGAGAACGCCTTCCGTCCGTCCTGCTGCAGGATCGCGATCAGCCGACGGTCGATGTCGTCAAGGTCGTTCATGTGGCTCCTCCGGCAGCGGGCGGATGGTCATCTGGCAAGCGTAGCGAGGGAAGCCGTGCGGCCCGGGTGCGGTGTCCGCCCCACCCGAGCCACGAGCCCCGGCCGACCGACCGACCCGAACGCGGGCGGTCGACCGGGGCGACGCCGATCGAGCGGACCGAGGGAGGTCGCCGATCGGCGGATCGGTCCGACTAGCGGACGTGGATCGCGCCGGTGCGGAGGTCGGTCATGTCGTGCAGCGTGTACATGCCGCCGATCCGGCCCCAGCCGGTGCCCTTGCCGCCCGCGCCGCCGAACGGCATGTTGATGTCCCACCAGCCGTTGGAATCGTTCACGATGACCTGGCCGGTCTCGAGCTCCTCCATGAAGCGGTAGGCCTTCGACAGACTCTCGGTGAACACCGCCGACTGCAGGCCGAGCGCGTCGGCGTTGGCGATACGGAGGATGTCGTCGTCGTCCTGCGCCGTGAGGATGGGGAGGACCGGACCGAACGACTCCTCGCGTGACAGCAGGCTGTCCTCGGAGACGCCGTCGACGATCGTGAAGTCGTAGTAGAGGTCCGTCGGGTGGCCTGCGGCACGACCGCCGCCGAGCAGGATGTCGAAGCCGAGCGAGCGGGCCTCGTCGAGGTGGCGGTCCATCTTCGCGGCGACGCCCTCGTTGTTGAGCGGGCCGAGGTTGATCCCCTCGTCGAACGGGTTGCCGAGTCGCACGGTGGCTTTCGCGTAGGCGAGGGCGGCCTCGACGAAGGCGTCGTGGACGTTGTGGTGGACGATGAGCCGCTCGGTCGCGCAGCAGACCTGCCCGCCGCTGTAGAACGCGGAGTCGACGGCGGCCTTCGCGGCGCGTTCGATGTTCGCGTCCTCGAGGACGACGATCGGACCGTTGCCGGAGCACTCCATGAGCGAGCGCTTGAGGCCGGCGGTGCGGACGATCTTCGCCCCGGTGGCGGACGAGCCGATGAAGCCGATCGCGTCGATGCCGTCGTGGGAGACGAGCTCGGAACCGAACGCGCCGTCGCCGGGGAGGACGCTGACGAGCCCGGCCGGGACGCCCGCCTCGACGAGGCAGTCCATCGCCGCGAGGACCGCGAGGGGCGTGTTGCTCGGCGGCTTGACGATGCAGGCGTTGCCGGTCGCGAGGCCCGGGGCGACGAACTCGCTGAACATGAGGAGCGGGAAGTTCCAGGGCGTGATGATGCCCCAGACACCGACCGGCGCGCGCCAGGTGAACATGCGCTTGTCGATGTCGCTCGACGGCAGCGTCTCGCCGTAGAGACGGAGGGCGTCCTCGGCGTGGAGGTGGAAGAGCTGTGCGGCCTCGGCGATGTCGGCGGTCGACTCGGCGAGCGGCTTGCCCTGCTCCAGCGTCTGCAGGCGGGCGAGCTCCTCCACGCGGGCGTTGATGGCATCACCGACGCGGTGACAGATCTCCGCGCGCTTGAACACGCCGAGCTTCCGCCACTCCCGCTGCGCCTCGTGCGCACGTCGCACCGCCTCGTCGAGTTCGGCGGTGCCGGCGACGGGGATCGACGCGATGACGTCACCGGTGACGGGGCTGATCACCTCCGAGCGCTCCGAGCTGGTTCCGTCGGTGAACTCGCCGGCGATGAAGAGCTGGGTGCGAGTGGGTGTCGGCAACGTGGTCATTCCGGACCTCCTGGTGTCGTGGCTGGGCCGACGACGCCGAACAGCGTCGTGCGGATGTCGTCGGGAGAATGTGGGATCAGCCTAGGACCTTGCGATTCCTCGAACAAGCAGTATTGTTTCGTCAAAGTTACGATTACAACAACGAGACCGACACGATCTTGTCGTCACAACAATTCTTCGGCACATTGAGTGCACCAGCAGCGAGACAGCGACGTCCCGTCCCCCACGAATCGAGAAGAGCCCATGTCGACCGAACACGTCACCAACACCGACGAGACCACGCACCTGCCGAAACGGATGCGCTGGTTCGACGGCTTCGCCATGGCGATGACCATGCCAGCCGCGCTCATCGCCACCCTCGGCGCCTCCATCACCGGCCTCGGCGGCTGGGGGGCCGCCGTCCTGTGGGCGATCTCCATGATCCTCGCCATGGGCGTCAACTGGATCTACACCGAGCTCGCCACCATGTTCCCGAACTCCTCCGGCGGCATCGCGCACTACGCGGCCGAAGCGTGGAAGTCGCGCGCACCCTGGGTCGCACCGATCACGGGCGTCGGCTACTGGCTCCCCTGGGGCACCAACCTCGCCACCTACGGCGCGGTGACCGGTGCACTCATCCAGGCGCAGTGGTTCCCGAACGAGGACTGGGTGATCCAGCTCGGCCCGATCTCCATCACCTTCCCGATCCTCATCGGGCTCGGCGTCATCGGCGTGATGTACCTCATCAACGTCATCGGCGTCCGCGTCACGATGGCGTTCGTCTACATCACGGCGGGCATCCTGCTCATCCCGCTGTTCGTGTTCATCGTCTTCCCGCTCTTCAGCGCCGACTGGGCGCCCCTCGACCTCACCTGGAAACTCGAGGGCATCGAGGGCCTGCACACCGCGATCGTCTGGCTGTACATCATGGCGTGGACCACCTTCGGCATCGAGGTCTGCGCGACCTTCGCCCCGGAGTACCGCGACTCGGTGAAGGACACGACCAAGGCGATCAAGGCCTCCGTCCTCTTCTGCCTCGGCGTCTTCTTCGTCATCCCGCTGACCCTCGGCGGCTACGCGGGTGAAGCGGCGATCGCCGACAACCCGGCGACCTTCTTCGTCGCGAGCTTCGCCTCGCTCGTCGGTGGTGCTGCGGACGTCATGGTGCTCTGCCTCATCGCCTCGCTGCTGCTCATCATGACCACTTCGGTGGCCGACGCCTCGCGCGTGCTGTTCAACATGGGCAAGGAGCGCGTCACCGTCCCGTCGCTCGGTGTGCTCAACCGTCGCGGGGTGCCGTTCCGCTCGCTCAACGTGATGCTCGTCATGAACGTCGTGATCCTGGTGGTGCTGCAGAACCCGCTCGCGATCATCGTGACCGGCAACCTCGGCTACATCCTCACGCACTTCTTCGCCGTCTCCGGCTTCTTCCTGCTGCGCAAGGACCGCCCCGACGCCGTCCGCCCGATCCGGCTGCCGCGCTTCTTCGTGCCGCTGTCGGTCGTACTGTCGGTGCTCCTCGCGATCATCCTCATCGTCGGCGCGACCGGGTTCTCCACCACGGGCTACGGCGGGTTCCTCGAGCTCGGCATCGCGCTCGGACTGCTCGCACTGGGCGTCGTGATCTGGCTGTTCGTGCAGCGGAGCACCAAGCGCGACGCGGGCCTCGGGAGCGGCGGGGCATCCGCCGGAACCCCACGTGCCGAGACCGAACGCACCGACGCCGCCCGCACCGACTGACCGCGCACCACGCGACCGCACCGAACCACGCACCACAGGGGACCCACCATGAGAACCACCTACGAACTGGCCGAAGAGCTCGCCGACACCGCACGCCTGCGGGAACAGCTGGCGGCGGCCGACCCGGAGCCGTACTGGCTCGACGACCCGGCACGGCCCGCTCCACTCCCCCGCCTCGAGGCGGACGTCGAGACGGACCTGGCGATCGTCGGTGGTGGGTACTCGGGCCTGTGGACCGCACTGCTCGCGAAGGAGCGCGACCCGGACCGCCGGGTCGTGCTCCTCGAGGGCCGGCGCATCGCGTGGGCGGCGTCCGGTCGCAACGGCGGGTTCTGCGAGCCGAGCCTCACCCACGGATCGTCGAACGGCAAGAGTCGCCTGCCGCACGAGTTCGACCGTCTGGAGGAGCTGGGGCGCGAGAACCTGCGCGAGATCGGCGAGACCATCGCCCGGTACGACATGGACTGCGACTGGGAGGAGACGGGGCTGCTGCAGGCGGCGACGGCTCCACACCACGTCGACTGGTTGCGGGAGAGTGCCGAGGAGCACGGCGCCCGGTTCCTCGACCGCGAGGCGATGCAGGCGGAGGTCCACTCGCCGATCTTCCAGGCCGGCCTGTTCGAGCCCACCGGAGCGGCGCTCGTCAACCCGGCCAAGCTGGCGTGGGAGCTGCGACGCGTGTGCCTCGACCTGGGTGTGGAGATCCACGAGTACACGCACGTCCGCTCGATCCGGTCGGACGCGACGTCGGTCACCCTGACGACGACGCACGGTTCGGTCGTCGCGAAGCACGTCGCCCTCGGCACCAACGTCTTCAAGGCACTCATCCCGAGTGCCCGGAAGTACACGGTGCCGGTCTACGACTACGCCCTGATGACGAACCCGCTCTCCGCCGAACAGCTCGAGAGCCTGGGCTGGAAGGGCCGGCAGGGCATCTCCGATCTCGACAACCGCTTCCACTACTCGCGACTCACGACCGACGCGAACGGGGCTACCCGCATCCTCTACGGCGGCTACGACGCGGTGTACAACTACGGCGGGCGGGTCGAGCCGCGGTTCGACCAGCGCGAGGAGTCGTTCCTCAAGCTCGCCGCCCACTTCGCCCACACCTACCCGCAGCTCGCCGACCTCGGCTTCTCACACAAGTGGGGCGGCGCGATCGACACCTGCGGGCGGTTCTTCTCCTTCTTCGAGACCGCGCACGGCGGCAAGGTCGCGCACGCCGCCGGGTTCACCGGGCTCGGCGTCGGGGCGACGCGGTACGGCGCGAACGTCATGCTCGACCTCCTCGCCGGCACGCCGACCGAGCGCACGACGATGGACTTCGTCCAGAAGAAGCCGACGCCGTTCCCGCCCGACCCGCTCGCATTTATCGGCGCGCGCATCTCGCTGTCGGAGATGGCCCGAGCCGACCGCAACGAGGGCAAACGCGGGCTCTGGCTCCGCACGATGGACGCCGTCGGGCTGGGCTTCGACTCCTGAGCCGGGTTTCGACGCAGGAGCCGCAGTCCAACCCATGACAGGCGGAGCGTGGTTCGATACGGTGCAGGTGGTGGTCCCGCTCCCGTCGAACCCGCACAGCTCGCATCGGCCGGCAACGGACACCGCACCGCACCAGCAGCACCTCAGACAAAGGAGCACACCAGTGAGCGACTACGCCGTCGTCAACCCCGCGACCGGAGAGACTCTCCGCGACTACCCGACGATCACGGACGAGGAGCTGCAGCAGGCGATCACCGCCGCGTCCGCCGCCCACGAGGAGTGGTCGCGTCGCGCTCCCGTCGCCGACCGCGCTGCGCTCGTCGCCCGCGTCGCCGCCCTCCACACGGAGCGCCGTGAGCAGCTGGCCGAGATCGCCGTCCGCGAGATGGGCAAGACCTACGAGCAGGCGCTCGGCGAGGTCGACTTCGCCGCCGCGATCTACCAGTACTACGCCGACAACGGCGAGGCGTTCTCCGCCGACGAGTCGATCGAGCTGTCCGACGGCACCGGTTCGGCGTTCATCCGTCGCGCGTCGCTCGGTGTGCTGCTCGGCATCATGCCGTGGAACTTCCCGTACTACCAGGTGGCGCGGTTCGTCGGCCCGAACGTCGTCAACGGCAACACGATCCTCCTCAAGCACGCACCGCAGTGCCCCGAGTCGGCGCTGGCGATCGCGCAGATCTTCGACGACGCCGAAGCCGAGCTGGGCGCCCACGATTCCGTGTACGTGAACATCTTCGCCACGAACGACCAGATCGCGACGGTCATCGCCGACCCGCGCGTGCAGGGCGTCTCGGTCACCGGTTCTGAGCGCGCCGGTTCCGCCGTCGCCGAGCTGGCCGGCAAGCACCTCAAGAAGGTCGTGCTCGAGCTCGGTGGGTCCGACCCGTTCATCCTGCTGTCGACCGACGACCTCGACGCCGCCGTCCAGGACGCCGTCAACGCCCGCATCGACAACAACGGGCAGTCCTGCAACGCCGCCAAGCGGTTCATCATCATCGACGAGCTGTTCGACGACTTCGCCGCGAAGTTCACCGAGGTCTTCACGGCGAACGCGCCGGCCGACCCGATGGCGGAGAGCACGCAGCTCGGCCCACTGTCGTCGGCCGCCGCGACCGAGCGGCTCGGCGAGCAGTTGGGCCGCGCGAAGGCGCAGGGCGCGACGATCCTGGCATCGGGCGAGCCGTCCGGGAACTTCTTCCCGCCGGCCGTGCTCACCGACGTGACGCCCGAGATGGACGCGTTCCACGAGGAGTTCTTCGGACCCGTCGCGTCGCTGTACCGGGTCGCGTCGGAGGAGGAGGCCGTGCGCCTCGCGAACGACACGCCGTTCGGCCTCGGCTCCTACGTCTACACGACCGACCAGGAACAGGCGCTGCGGGTCGCGGACGGGATCGACGCCGGCATGGTGTGGATCAACCTCGTCCTCGGCGACGCGGCGGAGCTGCCCTTCGGCGGCGTGAAGCGCTCCGGTACCGGCCGCGAGATGGGCAAGCCCGCGATGGACGAGTTCGTCAACAAGAAGCTCATCCGCATCGCCTAGGCGCTTCGGCCCCGGTCGCCGAGCTCGCACCACGGTCACTGACGCCCCATCCAGTCTCTGAGCTCGCACCACCGGTCACTGACGCCCCCATCCGGTCACTGAGCCTGTCGAAGTGCGGTCCCGCCCCATGTCGACCGCCCTTCGACAAGCTCAGGGACCGGGATGGGGTGCGCGCGAGGACCGGGACACGGTGCACCCGCTCACCGCGCTCCTCACCCGCGGAACGCTTTCCGGTCGCTGAGCTTGTCGAAGTGCGGTCCCGTCGTGCGGTCGCTGCCCTTCGACAAGTTCAGGGACCGAGAGGAGTGCGACTCAGGGACCGGACCGGGATGGTGCAGCTCAGGGACCGGGACGGCAGGGTGCGGCTTGGGCACCGGAACCCCTGCTGGGGTTCGGCGGCAAGCGGCGGTCACCCCGAACCGTGCACCCTCTCCGCTCCCTGAGCCTGTCGAAGGGCCCACGGTGGCACCTCGACAAGCTCGGTGACCGGGGTGGGCTCGGTGACCGGGGTGGGCTCGGTGACCGGGGTTGGGGTCGGTGACCGGGATGGGCTCGGTGACCTGGGCCCGAAGGACCTTCAGCCGTCGGTGAGCTGGAGGGCGCTCCACAGCTCGGCACGGTCGCCGAAGCGCGAGAGGTCGAGGTCGAGCAGCGACTCCAGCGTGGTGATGCGCGCGCGAAGGGTCTGCCGGTGGATCCCGAGGCGGCCAGCCGCCTGATCGGTGACGCAGTTCGCCTCCAACCACACCCGAGCCGTTTCCACGTGGACCGCCCGAGCCTCGGCTCCGAGCCGACCCAGCGGCTCCAGCAGCCGGTTCGCCAGCACCGAGCCGCCCGAGGCGCTCAGCAACCCGAGCAACCCCTGCTCGGCGAGTGCCTCGTACCGCACGAGCCGCGCGGTCTCCCCGGCCGACGCCCGAGCCCGCTCGGCCTCGGACAGCCCGTCCCGCAACCCCTCCCAACTCGTCCTCGCCGACACCCCGCCCGACAGCCCGTGGCGGCCGACGACGGCGTCCCAGAGTCCGGTGTCCGCGTCGCTCGACACGATGACGATCCGCTCGTCCTGCTCGGCGAAGAACAGCTTGCCGCCGTGCGCCGCGGCCTGCACGTCGAGTTCCGAGAGGAAGCCCAGCTCACCCTCGGGGATGTCGACCACGGCGACGCGGATCGGGTCGGGCGGCAGCGGCCCCCAGAGCCGCTGGGCGGTGCGCTCGGCGACGGCACGGTCCCCGGAGAGCAGCAGCTCGAGGAGCCCGGAGCGCAGCTGCCGGCGTGCGAGGTCGAGGGCGCTGTGCTGCTCGAGGGCGATGCTCGCGAGGCCGATGACGCTGGAGACGAGGTCGTGCTCGGCGTGGTCGAGCGGCACGCTGGAGCCGACGGCGAGGATGCCCCGCAGCTCACCCCGGCGACCGAGCGTCAGCAGCGTCGCACCCTCGGCTCCGTCCGCGAGGTGCAGGCCGGCCCGCGACCCGCGGCGCAACACCTCCGCGACGGCGGCCTCCACGCCCTCCGGCACCGGCTCACGCGTCCTCGTGGTGACCCGGTTGCCGAGCGCGTCGTACAGCGCGACCCAGCAGCCGAGCTGCTGCCCCAGCTCCGCGAGGATCGCGGTCAGGCCGTCGGGTCTGAGCGCCGCCCTCGCGACCGCACGCTGGGCGGCGAGTGACCACTCGAGCGACGCCACGCGCGCGGCCGCGACGGCGTCGGCGACGAATCGGATGATGCCGATGAACGGGGTCCGCTCCCCCACCTCGAGCAGGGTGAACCCGTGACGCTCGCATGCCTCGACGAGCCGCTGCGGGATGTCGGCGTGGATGATCCCGGTGGCGAACCCGAGCGCGAGCACGCCCCGGGCGGAGAGGCGGCGGACGTACTCGTCGGCGCGACGGTCGGCGAGCTCGTCGCTCATCTCGCCGGTGAACTGCATGCCATCGGTGAGGAGCAGCTGGCCGGGCTCCAGCCAGGGTGTCGGGTCGCCGAGGTCGGAGCTGTGCACCCAGGCGATGTCGCGGTCGAGGACGTCGGCGTCACCCGCGACGACGAGGCCGAGCTTGAAGACCGGCTCGGCCATGAGCGTGCGCAGGGACACGTTCGAGGACGCACGGCCGACCTCGCCAGCGATCACTGAAGTGGTGGGCATGTGCCGAAGCTATCACCGATCCCGCCATGTACATCGGCACCATCGATTGCCAGGCTGCAGGAGTGATCAATGACTTCCTCTCCGGCCTCGACAACGCCGGTGTCCGCGACGCCGACACCCAGCGCGTCCTGCACTCCTGGTCCGCCCAGAGCACGCTCAAGCCACTCCCCATCGCGGGTGGGCTCGGCAGTACCGTGTGGGACCACGACGGACGCCACTACCTCGACTTCTCCAGCCAGCTCGTCAACGTGAACCTCGGGTACCAGCACCCGAAGGTGGTCGCGGCGATCCAGGAGCAGGCGGCGCAGCTCACGACGATCGCGCCCGCTGCGGCGAACGCGACCCGCGCCGAGGCGGCGCGGCTCATCCTCGAGCGTGCGCCCGAGGGCTTCGAGAAGGTCTTCTTCACCAACGGCGGCGCCGACGCGAACGAGAACGCGATCCGCATGGCGCGCATCGCCACCGGCCGCGACAAGGTCATCTCGACCTACCGCTCGTACCACGGCAACACGGGCGCGGCCATCGTGGCGACGGGCGACTGGCGCCGCATCCCCAACGAGTACGCGCGCGGTCACGTGCACGTGTTCGGCCCCTACCTCTACCGCACCGAGTTCTGGGCGACGACGCCGGAGGAGGAGTCGGAGCGCGCCCTCCGCCACCTCGAGCGCACCGTCCAGGCCGAGGGTCCCGGCTCGATCGCCGCCATCCTCCTCGAGACCGTTCCAGGCACCGCCGGCATCCTGACCCCGCCGCCCGGCTACCTCGCGGGGGTCCGCGCGATCGCCGACCGCTACGGCATCATGCTCATCCTCGACGAGGTCATGGCCGGCTTCGCCCGCACCGGTGAGTGGTTCGCGTTCGACGCGTTCGACGTGCGCCCCGACCTCATCACCTTCGCGAAGGGCGTCAACTCCGGCTACGTGCCGCTCGGTGGCGTCATCGTCTCCGAGCACATCGCCCGCGTCTTCGACGAGCAGGTGTTCCCCGGTGGGCTCACGTACTCCGGCCACCCGCTCGCCGCCGCGAGTGTCGTCGCGACGCTCACCGCGATGGCTGAGGAAGGCGTCGTCGAACACGCCAAGGCGATCGGCGCCGACCACATCGGGCCCGCGCTCCGCTCCCTCGCCGAGCGCCACGAGCTCATCGGCGAGGTTCGCGGCAGCGGCGTGTTCTGGGCGGTCGAGCTCGTCGAGGACCGCGACACCCGCGCACCGCTCGATGCGGCGGCGATGGGTCGGTTCAAGTCATCCCTGCTCGAGGCCGGCCTCCTGCCGTTCATCAGCGAGAACCGCATCCACGTCGTCCCGCCCGCCGTCGTGACCGCCGACGAGGTCGCCTCGGGCATCGCGATCATCGATGCCGCCCTCGACGAGCTGCGCGCATGAGCGGCGACCCGGACTCGTTCTGGGACTCGGTGTCGGGACTCCCGGCACCTGTCCCGGCACGACCAGCACCCAGCACCCCTGCACCCCACGACGCCCAGGAGCCCTCCGCATGACCACCACCGCCACGAGCACCACCCCCACCACCGACGCCGGTTCGCTGCAGGTCGTCCCGCACTGGATCGACGGAGCCGAGGCCCCGTCCACCTCGGGTCGCACCGCCCCGGTCTACGACCCAGCACTCGGTGTCGCGACGAAGCACGTCGCGCTCGCGGACCAGTCGGAGATCGACCACGCCGTCGCATCCGCCGCCGCGGCATTCCCCGCCTGGCGCGACCTGCCGCTCGCGAAGCGTCAGCAGGTCGTGTTCAAGTTCCGTGAGCTGCTCGAGGCGAAGAAGGGCGAGCTGGCGGAGATCATCACGGCGGAGCACGGCAAGGTCGTCTCCGACGCGTTGGGCGAGATCACGCGCGGTCAGGAGGTCGTGGAGTTCGCGACCGGCCTCGCGCACCACCTCAAGGGTGAGTTCTCCGAGCAGGTCTCCACCGGTGTCGACGTGTACTCCACGAAGCAGCCGCTCGGGGTCGTTGGGATCATCTCGCCGTTCAACTTCCCCGCGATGGTGCCGATGTGGTTCTTCCCGATCGCGATCGCGGCCGGGAACACGGTCGTGCTGAAGCCGAGTGAGAAGGACCCGTCCGCGGCGATCTGGCTCGCGAAGCTGTGGAAGGAAGCCGGGCTCCCCGACGGGGTGTTCACGGTGCTGAACGGTGACAAGGAGGCCGTCGACGGGCTGCTCACCCACCCCGACGTCCGTGCGATCTCCTTCGTGGGTTCCACGCCGATCGCGAAGTACGTGTACGAGACCGGCACCGCACACGGCAAGCGCGTCCAGGCGCTCGGCGGGGCGAAGAACCACATGCTCGTGCTGCCCGACGCCGACCTCGACCTCGTCGCCGACTCCGCGATCAACGCCGGTTTCGGCTCCGCGGGCGAGCGGTGCATGGCGATCTCCGTGGTCGTCGCTGTGGAGCCCGTCGCGGACGAGCTCATCGGCAAGATCGCCGAACGTGCAGCGACCCTGCGGATCGGTGACGGACGCCGGAACTGCGACATGGGGCCGCTGGTGACGAAGGTGCACCGCGACAAGGTCGCGTCCTACCTCGACATCGCCGAGGCCGACGGTGCGACGATCGTCGTCGACGGCCGCAACACCCCCATCGACGGCGACCCGAACGGGTTCTGGCTCGGCCCGACCCTCATCGACCGGGTGCCGACGACGTCGAAGGTGTACACGGAGGAGATCTTCGGACCCGTCCTCGCCGTCGTCCGCGTCGCCTCGTATGAGGAGGGTGTCGCACTCATCAACGGCGGCGCGTTCGGGAACGGGACCGCGATCTTCACCAACGACGGCGGCGCCGCCCGACGGTTCCAGAACGAGATCCAGGTCGGCATGATCGGCATCAACGTGCCCATCCCCGTCCCGGTCGCGACGTTCTCCTTCGGCGGGTGGAAGGACTCCCTGTTCGGCGACACCAAAGCCCACGGCGCCGAGGGCGTCCGCTTCTTCACCCAGCAGAAGGCCATCACCTCCCGCTGGCTCGACCCCTCCCACGGCGGCATCAACCTCGGCTTCCCCCAGAACTGAGGTTCGCGCGGCGGGGGCTGGCCCTTCGACAAGCTCAGGGACCGGCGGGTGGTGTTGGTCCCTGAGCCTGTCGAAGGGCGGTCCCTGGTCCCACCCTTGCCACGGGTCGGACGCAGCCGCGACAATGGCCCCGCCGACCACGACCGACGAGGGGCGCCACCGATGGCCATCGAACCGACCGAGCTCGATCACCACTTCACCGCGCCGATCGGCGTCGACGTGAAGGGCGACGTCTGGTCCTGCGTCGAGATGCCCGGCTCGGCCGAGTTCTTCGGCACCGGCAAATCCGTCCGGGTCGACGCGAACGTCGACGGTGTCGAGCTTCCGAACGTCGGACTCATGCCGACCGGCTCCGGTGGTCACATGCTGTCCATCAGCGCGAAGCTCCGGAAGCGTCTCGGCAAGGACATCGGCGACACCGTCGACGTCCACCTCACCCGCCGCCTGAGCTGAAAACAGGAGATCCGCGCGGCAGCAGGAGATCCTGAGGGAGAACCCCCTGCTGCCGCGCGGATCTCCTGCGCTCAGCCGCCCGTGACCCGGCGGATGAGGTCCTGGATGAACGGGACGACGTCAGACGCCTGGTCGACGCCCGCGAAGGCGACCGCCAGCAGCGGCCACAGCGACACGAGGAGCGCCGAGATCACCGCGGCGACGGCGAGCACCCAGGAGAGTGCGCCGTTGCGACTGCGGACGCATCCGAGCAGGAACAGCAGCGCGAGCACGTACCCGATGAGCAGCGCGACCACGATGCCACCGACGGGGACCCTGAGCGCACCGACCGTCGCGCCGTCGGCCGCACCGATGAGCCCGAGGATCGGGATCAGCACGCCGATGACGATGAGGACGAGCAGGACGACACCCGTGATCGCGGCGGCCCACACGGCACGCGGACGCGGGCGGGCGCCGTACGACGTGGTCCGGCTGAAGAGCGGCATGTCACTGCTCCTTCGTCGGCGCAGCAGCTTGGACGGCCGTTGCCTCGGCGGAGGCGTCCGCCCCGTCCGCCACCTCGGTGACGTCAGCGACCTTCGGGGCAGGCTGGTCCTGCGTGTCCTCGTCGACGGGCTCGAGCGCCTCCGGGACACCGTCGACGGGCGCCGCGGCGCTGCCGTCCTGCTCGGGGGCCAAAACCAGGTCGGCATCAGCGCTCGTTGCGGCAGGCTCTTCCGCTGGAGCGTCGTGGATCGCGTCAGCCGCCCCGAGGGGCTCAGCGTCGGCGAGGTTCGGGTCGGCGCCGTGCGTCACCTCCTCGGCGACGGTCGCGAGCGAGTCGGCCGCAGTGGCCAGCTGACGGGCGGCCTCAGCGAGTTCCTCGGACACGTCGTCGGAGGATTCCGACACCACCGCGTCGATCGGTTCACCAGCGACGTCGCCGTCAGCCACGAGCCCGCCGTCGGCACCGGCGGCCGCGCCCGGCTGCTCGTTCTCCAGCGACCGGCCGTCGTCGCCCTCGGACCGGACGGTCCGCTGCTCTGGCCGCTGCTCCACCGCGTCACCAGCGGCGTCGGCCAGGTCGGCCGCTCCGGCTCGCGCCGAGTCCGCCGCGTCCGCTGCAGCCGTCTTGGCGTTGCCCAACGCTTCTCCAGCGGCCTCCGCCGCATCGCCGATCGCAGCACCCGCCGCGGACGTCGCGTCACCGATGGCGGCCTTCGCCCCGTCGATCGCCTCGCCCGGGTCGGGCTCGATCGGGTCGAACGGCCCGTGGATGTCGGTGACCGTGATGTCGATGTCGACCGGTCCGGGGTGGCGGGCCTCCAGCGCCGCCGCGACGTCGGCCCGGACGGTGTCCGCGACCTCGTCGATGCTGGCCGGGTACTCGGCCACCAGTGAGACCTCGACGTTCAGCACGTCGTCGTCGGCCAGGACGTTGACGCCGGGGACGGCGGTGCGACCGAGCAGGCGGGTGCGGGCACTGTCGATGGCGCGGGCCGTCGGGGAACCGAGGGCGTGCACGCCGGGGACCGTCTCGGCCGTCGTGGCGATGACCTGGGCGAGTTCGTCGGCCTCCTGCTCACGCCGGCGGCCGGAGTCGAGCTCGACCACCGGTGCGTCTGCCGGTTCCGGCGAAGCCACCGGCTCTGACACCGTCACCGTCGGCGACTCGTCGGAGACCGAGTCGGCCACAGCCGGTTCAACGGCCGCTGATCCAGCGACCGTCGTGTCCGCCGCAGCGACCGATCCAGGGGCGGACGCGGTCCCACCCGCGTGCTCGCCGTCGTGCGACTCGATGCGGCGGACCTCGTCATCGGGATGCGCGGGCACGAGCACCGTCGGGTGCTCCGCCCGGACCTCGGCCGGGGTGGGGATGTGGTGCTGGTCCGGGTGCTTCGTGTCGTCGCTCATGCGATCCTCCTCGCACCGCGTCGGCGGTGCATCGGTCCTGCTGCTGTCGGTTCGGGTGCCGCGGTGGCACCGCGGAGTGTCGGGTCAGACGACCCGGTTGGTGCTGGCGAGCCGCGTGCGCAGTCCGCTGACGATCTGGATGACCACCGGGGTGGATGTCCCGAGGACGCCGTCCCACTCGTGGATGGCCGCCTCGATGTCGCGCCGCAGCTGGACGGGCGAGGCGCCGCGACGAGCGTGTGCGGTGAGGCGCAGCGTGGACTGCTTGCGGATCCGGAAGCCGGTGACGTCGACGGAGACCACGTCGGGGTTGCGCCCGATCGCCTCCTCGAGGACCTGCTCGGCGACCTTCACGTCGAGCACGACGCGACCACCGGTCGGGGTGTCCTTCGTCCGCTGCTCGTCGACCTGCAGCAGCGTTCCGGTGTGCCCGCGGCCCTGCCGGAAGACGAACCAGAGGATGACGAGGATGAGCAGCAGGGCGACGACCGCCGCGACCCACAGGATCCACGGCTGGGCGTCGATGGTGTCGTTCGTCGGTCCGACGGCCCGCTCGGCGTTCTCGCTGATCGTGCGCTGCACGTCCGGCAGGAGCGCGCCCACGGACAGGGCCGCGCCGGCCGCGAGGACGACGAGTCCCACGACGAAGATGAAGAACCGGTTGAGGAATCGATTCGTGGAGTTCATCAGGCCACCGTTCCCTTGCTGCTCACGCGGACCTTGGCGCGGAGCGCCGGTCGGTAGTCGTAGGACGCGACCTCCGCGTCCACGGCTTGCTGGATCTCGCGCTGGTCGACGCGTCGGCCGCTCGTCGGCGTGACGTCGACGCGGGCGCTCCTGGCGCCGACGCTCACACTCACCTGCGAGGGGTCGATGTCGTCGGCGTACGAGGCGACGCGGGCGAGCGACTGCGCGATCACCCGGTCATCCACGACGGCCGCGGTGCGGTCGGCGATCGACCCGCGATGCCCTTGGCGGGCGGGAGCCAGCGACAGGACGATCAGCACGAGGCCGATGATCGCCGCGACCGCGCCGATGGCGACGAGCAGCGGGGCCGGAGCGGTCGCTGCAGTCAGCACCGCGGTGACGATGTCCTTCGGTGCGACGAGGAGCGCCGGCTGCCCGATCGCGGCCAGGACCGATTCGGTGCCGAGCCAGGCGAGCACGAGCGCGAGGATGATCGCGATCGTGATCGCGAGCGTCGACCGCGGCGAGTGGGTCTCGCGACGCACCGCGCGGCGGTACAGGGCTGGGGTGCTCACAACACCCTCCTTCGTTCTTCGAGCTTCGCGCCCGTGATGTGGAGGTCGACGCGTCCGATCGTCGACCCGGTCAGGTCCAGGCACCGCTCACGGATGCTGGTCTGTGCGCGTGCCAGGCGTTCGAGGACGGTTCCCGAGGTCCGGGATCCGGCGCCGAGCGGCGACACGTGGATGGGCGTGCTCGCGGTGACCGTGAGGGCCCCCTGGGCGTCGGAGAGCTCGACCGAGACCTCCGACGCCCGCACACCGAGTTCCTCCGCGGTGACGGCAGACACGACGCGACGCACGGCGCGGGAGCTGATCGTGTTGCGACCATGCACGGCCTGTTCGGCCGTCACCGCCGCGGTCACGACGACCGCCGCCCGCGGAGCGCGTCGGCGACACCGCGCAGGTCGAGCTTGCCCTCGAGGACGCGTCCGATGCCGAATCCGATCAGCATGAACAGCGCGACGAGGATCATGCTCCAGAACCCGAATGCGACGGCCGCCAGTGCCAGGACGGCACCGACGAGGATGCCGCGATCGGTCGTGGTCACTGGACGCGGCTCTCGTCAGCGTCGTTGTCGTCGTCCGACGGGATGTGGACGTCGGAGACGGTGACGTTGACCTCGGTGACGTCCATGCCGACGACGTTCGAGATCGCGTCGGTGACGCTGCGACGGACGTCGTCCGCGACGCGCTGGAGGTCGACGGGGTACTCGGCGACGATCACGATGTCAGCGGCGACCTGCTTCTCGCCGACCTCGACCGAGACGCCCTGACCGCGGTCCTGAGCGTTGATGGCGTTGCGGATGGCGCCGATGGCGCGAGCTGCTCCGCCGCCGAGGTCGTGCACGCCGGGGACCTCGCGGGCTGCGATGCCGGCGACCTTCTGGACGACGCCATCGGCGATGACGTTCTTGCCCGTGGAGGTGGTGGCTGCGTGGTTGGCGGTGTCGGTGGTGTTCGACATGGTGTTGCTCCTTCGGTGGCTGGTACTGCGGTTTCGCGTTCCGGGTGTCCGGTCGCGGTGCCCGTGTTCCGGGCGACATCTATGAGACTGCGTGTCACGCCCGAACCTCACGGTCGATCGTGGATTCGTCCCGAAGCACTCATTTTCTGGATATCCGGGGTTCGTCGATCAGCCGCGGAGGGTCTGACTCGGGCCCTCGTCGAAGCGGTTCCGGTAGGCGGACGCGAAGCGTCCGAGGTGGACGAACCCCCACCGCTTCGCGACCTCGCCGACCGTCGTCTCCTGCGGTGAGCTGTCGGCGAGCTCGCGCCGGGTGCGGTCGAGGCGGATGTCGCGCAGGTAGGCGGTGGGCGACATGCCGAGCTCGCGACGGCAGTGGAGCTGCAGCGTCCTCGTGTGCAGCCCGGCCGCCTTCGCCGCGTCAGCGGGCGTGATGGGCTCCGCCGCGTGGTGGTGCAGGTATTCGACCGCGAGGCGGGTGCGCGCCATCGAGGGCTCGCGGAGCGGCTCAGGCAGGTCGACCACCGCCCACGGTGCGAGCTGGAGCAGCGCGAGGGCGAGCGGTCGCTGGGCGTTCATGCGGAGCAGCGGAGGCGCCGTCTCGTCGGTGAGCACCGGGGTGGAGGCGTTCAGCGCCACGCGCCAGCGCTCGATCGCCTCGGGTGTCGGCGTCGCCTCGAGGTCGAAGGACACCGCTTGACTCGGGCCGGCGTGGATCTCGGTCGCGATGTCCTCGAGGTACGGTGCAGAGAACAGCACGGAGTTCTGCCGGTGCGGGGTGAGATGCACCGTGTACGGCCGGTGAAACGGGAGGACGAACGGCGAGCGCGGGATCTCCATCCGCTGCCCGTCACGACGCACGATCCAGCCGCCGCCGGTCTGGACCCATGAGACCACGTAGTCGGTGAGGCCCGGGGTCTCGCCGGTGACGTGCCCGGTCATCGTCGCGGTGCGGAGCGAGACCCGGTCGTCGCCGATCGACACCCACTGGAACGAGAACGGATCGGTACCGCGGGTGACGGTGAATCGGCTGCCGTCGTAGGCGCGCTCGTAGTTCTGCCGGGCGACCGCCGGGTCGTCGCCACTGACCGTGACCTTGCGGATCGGAACGGTCGACGCCGTACTGCTCTCACTGCCGAGCAGCGGGCCGGTGCTGGAGTCGCTCTCCGGGTCTGATTCGGATGCGAGGAAGGAGTGTTGCATGGTCGTCCTTGTGCGAGTGGGGGGGTCTCTTCGTCACGGGACGGGCCCCAAGGCCCCGCCGATTTCCGCGTCATTGAAGAGACGGACCGAGAGGACTGGATCTCACGGTTCACTCAGCTGTTCGTCAGGCAACGCCGTTCCGGATGCCTCGCAGCAGGCGTTCCGGTGAAAACTCAGTAGTCGGGACCTCCCGGTGACAACATGAATCCGCCCTCCGGCGCCCGGTCCCTGAGCTGGCTGTTCTCGGTCCCTGAGCTGGCTGCCCCCGGTCCCTGAGCCTGTCGAAGGGCAGCCGAAAGCGCCCGTTCCGTCGTCCTGATGCTCTCCAGACGACGCAACGGGCGCTCTCGGTGATGTCGCAGCGCCGCCTACGCGGCGTCCAGATACCCGTTCGGGTTGAGGACGAACTTCTGCGCAGCCCCCGCATCGAACTCGGCGTACCCGCGCGGGGCGTCCTCGAGGGTGATCGCGGTGGCGTTGACGTTCTTCGCGATGTGCACCTTGTCGTGCAGGATCGCCATCATGAGGCCGTGGTTGTACTTCATGACCGGGCACTGACCGGTGGTGAACGACAGCGACTTCGCCCAGCCGGTGCCGAGGCTCAGCGACAACGCACCCTTCTTCGCGGCCTCGTCGATACCGCCCGGGTCACCCGTCACGTAGAGCCCGGGGATGCCGAGCGCACCGCCGGCCGCCGTGATGTCCATGAGCGAGTTGAGCACGGTCGCCGGGGCTTCGTGACCCGCGTCGCCGCCGTGACCACGAGCCTCGAACCCGACGGCGTCGACCGCGCAGTCGACCTCCGGGACACCGAGGATCTGTTCGATCTGCTCCGCCGGCTCGCCCTTGGTGAGGTCGACGGTCTCGCAACCGAAGCTCCGCGCCTGCGCCAGCCGGTCGGCGTTCATGTCGCCGACGATGACTGCAGCGGCGCCGAGGAGCATGGCCCCGGTCGCTGCGGCGAGTCCGACGGGACCCGCGCCCGCCACGTAGACGGTCGATCCGACACCGACACCCGCCGTCACCGCACCGTGGAAGCCGGTCGGGAAGATGTCGGAGAGCATCGTGAGGTCCATGATCTTCTCGAGCGCCTGGTCGCGGTCCGGGAACTTCAGGAGGTTCCAGTCCGCGTAGGGCACGAGCACGTACTCGGCCTGGCCGCCGACCCAGCCGCCCATGTCGACGTAGCCGTAGGCACTGCCCGGGCGGTCGGGGTTCACGTTGAGGCAGATGCCGGTCTTGCGCTCCTTGCAGTTGCGACAGCGACCGCAGGCGATGTTGAAGGGCACCGAGACGATGTCACCGACCTTGATGAACTCGACGTCCGGTCCGACCTCGACGACTTCACCGGTGATCTCGTGTCCGAGGACGAGGTTCGGCGGTGCCGTGGTGCGGCCGCGGACCATGTGCTGGTCGGAGCCGCAGATGTTGGTCGCGACGGTCTTGAGGATGGCACCGTGGGGGACTTTCCGGCCGACGTTGGCCGGGTTCACCCCCGGTCCGTCCTTGAGTTCGAAGGTGGGGTAGTCGATGTCGATGACCTCGACGACACCCGCTGCTTTGTAGGCGACAGCTCTGTTACCTGACACGTGATCCTCCTTGATCGCGGGCGCCCGTTGTGGGGCACCCTGTGTCTGCTCGACCCTATCCCGGCCCTGTCGCGAGCGGCAGTCCCCCGGTCCCTGAGAACACCCCCGCCGGTCCCTGGGCCATTCCCGGTCCCTGAGCGCACCTCCGCCGGTCCCTGAGCCTGTCGAAGGGCCACGGTCCCCGAGCCACTCCCCCGGTCCCTGGGCCATTCCCGGTCCCTGAGCGCACCTCCGCCGGTCCCTGAGCCTGTCGAAGGGCTTGTGCAACCTTCATGTCAGCCCCCACCCCTACGCTGGTGGAGCAGACCCCGAGGAGAGCACCCAGCATGAAGAAGACTCCCTTGGCGTTGCTCGTCGCGCTCATTGCAGCCGTCGTGGTGCTTGTCGCGACGCAGGTCGACGGCGGGAACGTGTTCGGCGGACCAGGCTTACCGACGCCGACATCCGTCGCACCGACGCCCGGAGCGGTCAGCCCGAGCGCGCGGGCTTCGCTCGAGGCCGCCGGCTTCGCTGTCGTGGACGCGTCCGGGCAGTTGATCGTCTCGGCCGACGCCGTCGAAGACGCGCTGGCCGACGTCGACACCGCCACCCGGGTCGCCACCGGCTACGACCGGGACCGGTTCGGTCAGCGCTGGGCCGACATCGACCGCAACGGCTGCGACACCCGCAATGACGTGCTCGCGCGCGACCTCGTCGACGTCACTTTCAAGCCGGGGACCCGCGACTGCGTCGTCCTCACCGGCGTTCTGCACGACCTCTACACGGGGTCGACGATCGACTTCCAGCGCGGTGAGCGGTCGAGTCAGCTCGTGCAGATCGATCACGTCGTGCCGCTCGCGTGGGGTTGGCGTCACGGCGGGAACACGTGGACTGAGCAGCAGCGGGAGCAGTTCGCGAACGACCCGATCAACCTGCAGGCCGTCGACGGCGCGACGAACTCCTCGAAGTCGGACTCCGGCCCCGGCGATTGGATGCCGCCCTCGGCCGCCTCCCACTGCGAGTACGCGGCTCGGTTCGTGCTCGTGCTGATGGCGTACGACCTCACGGTCGACGACGCCGACCGCCAGGCGCTCACGGGCACGCTGGACAGCTGCCGGGCGTAGCTCCCTCGGCACCACAGCAGGACAAACGCCCGAGAACCGGAGGTTTCCCGCGATTCCATCCTGTTCTCGCGCCAATATCCTGCTGTCACGTGGCACGAAAAAAGCGGCCCACCGAAGTGGACCGCTTTCCGAAATGTGCGCCCGAAGGGATTCGAACCCCCAACCTTCTGATCCGTAGTCAGATGCTCTATCCGTTGAGCTACGGGCGCATTGCTTGCTGAGAGAAGAGAACTTCGGCTCGGCAGGCCGAAGTAGAGCCTACAACACGGAAGCCGAAGACGCGAATCGAGCTGCGAGGGTTTCGGGGCCGGGGAGGGGAACGCCCTTCGACAAGCTCAGGGACCGGAGGAAGTGGCTCAGGGACCGGAGGAGGTGGCTCATGGACCGGAGGAGGTGACCCAGGGACCGGAGGAGGCGACTCAGGGAACGGGTGCCACCCAGGGACCACGAATGGGCTCCCCATCGACACGACGGGCGCCGACATGGAACAGTCGATGCGACCACCTGCCGAGAGGACGATGTGAGCGCAGCACCAGGACCGACGAACGACGGCTTCACCATGATCGGCCGCCATCCCGTCAGGGCGAACCTCGTCCTCATCCTGATCCTGTCGGGCATCCTCGCCACCGTCCTCGGCTGGATCACCGGAAGCGTCATCGACGGCATCTTCGACATCACACCCACAGCGCTCATCGTCATTCCGGCCTTCTTCCTCCTCACCGCCGGCATCTGCCTGTCCTACCTCCGGGCCGCCTTCCGCCCGGTCGGCGTCGACACCGTCCGCGGGACCGCGCTCCTCGGCGGCCAGACGATCCCGATGCGCTCGATCATGAGCGGTGAACTCCTCACCCGCAATCCCGCCGCCACCACGCCGGCCCTCAGTCTGCGACTCACGACCGACACCGGTACACGTGCGCGCATCATCGTGAACGGCGGTTGGCTCCGGAGCCTCCCCACGTCGGACCTCGTACCACTTGTCGCGCTCATCGCCGGCAGCGGTATCCCCGACGACACCGGCCAGGATCCGCTCGACGTCGGCCGGGAACGCATCTCCCGTTCACTCGCTGGGAAGGGCTCGGACGTCGCGATCGGTCGACGCGGGTTCATCGGCGACTGCATCGCCGTGGCGGAGTCCACCGGCGACGTGAAGCTGCTCGACGCGGTGGTCCAGGCCGCGGGGCCGCTCGGCCGGAGCATCCGGGACGAAGCGATGCGGGCCGCACAGGGCGAAGTGGAGGAGGTCGTGCGCGCGCATCAAGACGTGGCTCCAGCGGCGCCTGACGCCCCGAACCCGACTCCCCTCGTGCCGCCTGCGCCGCAGTACGGGTCGGTCGTCGTGGACGAGGACGAGGCGACGGCGGTCGACGACGACACGAACGACGACCGGTTCCGTCGACCGGACGACCCGGCCCGGCTGGCCGCGGAGCAGCTCATCGACCGAGTGCACCTCGACAAGCTCGGTGACCGGAATGGGGCGCTCGATGACCGGAATGGGGCGCTCGGCAATCGGGATGCGGAGCGCGGCGATCGGGACGCGGAGCGCGGCGACCCGGACGACGGACGCGAGTTGCCGTCGTGGATTCCGCCACAGGACGAGGCTCGGGTGCGGTCCTGGCTCGCGGACGACGACGACGTCGTCCACCTGCAACCGATTCCGGAGACGGTCGGCGCACGCACCCTCCGAAAGGTCTGCGACCGGATTCTCATCGGGCTCGCCGGGATCGGCCTGCTCGCGATCTTCGGGGCGGCCATCGCGGAAGGGGTCATCGACCGCCTCCTGCCGTCCGACGCGAACGCGCTCGTCGCCGTCGCCGTGGTCGGCTGTGCTCTGCTCGCGTTCGTCGCGTGGATCGTCGGTGGCATCGCGCGGGCACGCGAGCTCCACATCGCCCAGCAGTTCTCCCTTGACTGGCTCGACCGACGCGGCCCGGAACAACGCCGCCGCGGACTCCCGCCGGTGCTCCTGCAGCACTTCCTCGGCCCGATCCCCGCGTCGCGCCTGTTCGCAGCCGGAGCCTACGCCGGCACCTGCCTCGGCGGCGTCGGCGTCCTCGCGGGCGCCCTCCTGTCCGTCGACCCGGAGGAGCTCGGCGCGACCGGGCCGATCATGCTCGGCGTCAGCATCGTTCTCACGGCTGTCGGGACGGTGCTCTTCATCGTGCGCTGGCGGCGAATCAAACGGCAGCGGGCGCTGGCGATCGAACTCGGCGGCGAGCGCCTGGCCTACCTCGGGAATCTGTAGGCGAGCGGGCGGTCGGCGGGCCCTTCGACAGGCTCAGGGACCGGAGGGAGGCTCAGGGACCGGAGGGAGGCTCAGGGACCGGAGGGAGGCTCAGGGACCAGAGGGAGGCTCAGGGACCAGAGGGAGGCTCAGGGACCAGACGAGGGCTCCCAGCCCTTCGACAAGCTCAGGGACCGGCGACGATTGCCGAGAGGATCTCTCGAGCGACCTCCCTGGGCCGTTTATGAGTCGTGTCGATGCGCATGTCGTCGGTGAATGCGGCCCGCTCAAGAATGCCCGCCAGTTCGGGGTGACGCCGCGTGTGCCAGCTGAGCGCTGCCGCGTCGTCACCGTGGCGTCCGGCCAACCTCGAGCGCGCGACGTCCGGATCCAGGGTCAGGCGGACGTGCAGCGACCTCGGGGAGCCGAGGGCGACGGTGGTGCGTTGCAGCTTGTCGAGCGTCTCCATCACCGTGGCGACGACGACGACCGCTGCGCCGGCGCGCCGGAAGTTCGCGGTGATCGCCTGCAGATTCTCGAGAGCGAGAGCGGTCCGGAACGGATCGTCGTCGGATGCAGGCCAGAACCGGCTCAACCAGTCGACGTCGATGACCGCGCCTGAAACGCCGCATCGCTGCAACGCCTCACCGACTGCCTCGGCAGCGGAGGTCTTGCCGGTGCCCACGCTGCCATTGATCAGGACGGTGTCGAACCTCGCGATGGACGTTGCCCGATGGTATCGGTCGCGGCCACGATGGTGCTGGCGCCTCCGCAGCTCTTCCGGAGGGGTGAGTGAGCGCCGCCGCGATTCGGGAGAGGTGACTCAGCGAGCGACGACCTTCGCGAGCACCCAGTGCGCGCGGTCGAGGGAGTTCGCGGGTGCCGGCTGGTACTGGAAGGCCCGCGCGCCACGCTGGACGGAGACACCCTGCGCCGTCGCAGCGGCCTCCAATTGACCGGTGAAGCGCTGCCAGCCGTCGAGCCCCTGCGGGAAGCCGAAGTTCTCCTCGAGGGAGGTGACCAGCACCTCAGCGGCGGAACCCGCGGGCCACACCTCGATCACCGCGTCCTCCTTCGAGATCTGATTGAGGCCCCAGACGCCCGGACGCAGGGACTTCAACCGACTCTTCGGCAGCCCCTCGATGAGCGCGACCGCACCGGCGGTGTCGGTCCCGAGGATGACGGAGCGACCGAACTCCTGCAGGGTCGCGGGGATCCTGGCCTGCTTGCTCTCGCCGGCCTCCCGGATCTTCCGGCGCCCGAGTCCCTTCAACACCCCCAGCCCGACGATCGCGAGCAGGACGAGAATGGCGATGATCGCGAGCACGTTGCTGTCCACAGGAGCCCCCCAAGGCTGTCGGTCACGAGCGGTATCGCTCTCGACGAGGATGCCGCAGACCCGACAGCCGTTCAATGGGTACAGCTCCTCACCCCGTCAGGCCACGGTCAGGCCGGCGACGGAAGTCCAGCGTCAACGGCCACCGATCCACGCCTGTCCGTCGACGCCGAGACGGTCGACGCAGGAGCGGACCGCGCGGCGTCCCGCCACATCGCAGCCGGCGTCACGCCCGGGATGCCCGTGATGGAGGCGATACTCCGGAATCCGCTTCGCCGATACAGCGCGCGATTGCGCTCGTTCGACGACTCCAGGTACACGGGGAGGCCGTCGGCGTCGATGGTGCGCAGGCGTGACTCGAGGAGCGCACCCCCGACACCGGCCCCGCGAGCGCCGTCGCCGACGCCGATCTGTGCGAGGTACCAGTGCGGTTCGGCCGGACGGTGCAGCGCAAGAGTCCGCTGCAGGCGCATGGCTCGCGGAAGGCCGCGCAGCCCCAGCGCACGGGCGAACCTCGGCAGCTGCCGCACCTGGTCGAGCACGGAGTGGCGGGCGTCCGGCGTCTCCCAGACGGCGACACCGAGGACGACACCGTCGGTGTCCCGGCGAGCGAGGTCGACGCGGCCACTCGATGCCGCACCCGAGCACAGCATCGCCTCGAAGAGGAGGGCGAGCCGGCGCTCACGGTCAGAACCGGAGACGAGCGTCGAGGTGACCGTGTCCTGCCGGAAGGCGGTCGCAAGTACGGCCGCGGCCTCCTCGAGGTCGGCGGGCGAGGCGGGAGCGATGGTGAACACGCGTTTCCTTTCGGGCGGAGAGTGAGTGTGGGGCGACGACCAGCGCGGGTCAGTGCGACTGGGAACCGAGCTCGATGACGAGGACACCGACCGCGATCAGGCCGATGCCGACGATCATCGTCGGTGTCAGCTTCTCCTTGAAGAGCACGCGCGCACCGATGGCCGTGAGGGCGACCCCGCAGGCGGCCCAGATCCCGTAGGCGATCCCGACGGGCATCCCGTTTGCGAGTGCGATGGTCAGCAGTCCGAAGGCGGTCACGTAGAACACGGCGACGGGAGCGATCCACCGCTTCTTCCGCAGGCCTTCCGAGGCGCGCAGGGAGAGCGTCGCGGCGACCTCGGTGACGATGGCGCCGGCCAGGAGCAACCAGGTCATGCGCCGACCTCCTCGTTGGTCGCGGCGGGCGTCGGCGACTCCGGTGCGTGGCCCGTCTCCACGAGCACGACGCCGGCGATCACGATCGCGATGCCGAGCCCGATCGTGAGGGTGAACTGCTCGCCGAACACCAGCGACGCGAGCACCGCGGTGAGCGCGACGCCCGCAGCGGCCCAGATGCCGTAGACCACCCCGATCGGCACTCCCATGCGGAGCAGCAGGGACAGCGCGATGAACGCACCCGCGTACCCGGCCACCGCGAGGATCGACCACCAGGGGTTCTCGATGGCGCCACGGAGCGAGAGGGTCGCCGTGACCTCCAACAGGATGGCGGCGGAGAGGATCAGCCACTTCTTCATCGGGCTTCACCTCCAGCGAGGGCCAGGAGTCGCGAGACGAGGTCGGCGCGCTGGTCACGGCCGACGTCGAGGATGCCGGTCGCCTCGGCGATCCAGAGGCCGTTCGCCGCCAACCAGACGAGCAGGAGGGAGGTCGAATCGGTATCCTCACCGAACCCGAACCAGGTGCGGAGGTACTCGAGCCAGGGAGCGGCGAGTTCGGGACGCCTGACCGCCTCGGCGAAGACGACGAACTCGCCCTGGCTCGCCCCGCCCTCCCCGGCGAAGGCGACGAAGGCCCGCACACGCTCCTCGAGTGTCGACGTCTCGAGCGGCGTCCCCAACTCCTCCACGAGCTCGCGCTGCCAGCGAGCGACCACGTGCTCGATCACCGCGATCATCATCGCGTCCCGTGAGGGGAAGTGGTAGCGCAGGCCGGCCTTCGTCAGACCGACCTCCTGCGCCACCGCCTCGTAGGTGATGTCGGCCTCTCCGGAGGCGTCGACGACGCGGACGGCCGCATCGAGGATCTCGTTCCGTGCACTGGGTCTCATGGAAGTTACTTTACCTTACGTAAGGTAAAGTAACTCTGGGAAGGTACCGGGAGGAACGGACGCCCAGCAGCCCATGTGACGCTCTGTTTCGGGCCCCTCGCGAGCACCCGAGCCCCCGAGTACCGTCGTGCTGGACGGCGCCGTGATCGCCGTCGGACCCAGCCTCGACGAGACGACCCGGTGGTATCCCTGTGAGCAAGCGCATCATCCTCAACGCGTTCGACATGAGCTGCGTGACCCATCAAGCGCCCGGCCTGTGGAAGCACCCCGACAACCAGGCGCACCGCTACAACGACATCGACTACTGGATCGACCTCGCCAGACTCCTCGAGCGGGGCACCTTCGACGCCCTGTTCATCGCCGACGTCGTCGGCATCTACGACGTCTACCGGCACTCCTCCGCGCCCGCGCTCATCGACTCCGCTCAGCTCCCCGTCGGCGACCCGATCATCCAGGTGTCGGCCATGGCGAAGGCGACCGAGCACCTCGGCTTCGGCGTCACCGTCGCCTCCACCTACGAACTGCCCTACGCCCTCGCCCGCCGCTTCTCGACGCTCGACCACTTCACGAAGGGTCGGGTCGGCTGGAACGTCGTCACCTCCTACCTCGACTCTGCCGCCCGCAACCTCGGGCTGACGCAGCAGATCGGCCACGACGACCGCTACGGCATCGGCGAGGAGTTCCTCGACGTCACCTACAAGCTGTGGGAGGGTTCGTGGGAGGACGGCGCGGTCGTCATCGACCGCGAGAACGGCGTCTACACCGACCCCACGAAGGTGCACCCCATCAACCACCGGGGCGAGCACTTCCAGGTCCCCGGCATCCACCTCTCGGAACCGTCGCCGCAGCGCACCCCCGTCATCTTCCAGGCCGGCGCCTCGGCCCGCGGTCGCCAGTTCGCGGCCACCCACGGCGAGGCGGTGTTCATCAACGGGCTCGTCCCGGAGCTGACGCGCAAGACGACCGACGACATCCGCGACCGCGCCGAGGCCCTCGGACGGCCGCGCGACAGCGTGAAGATCCTCACCCTCGCCACGGCGATCGTCGCCGACACCGACGAGGAGGCGCAGGCGAAGTACGAGGAGTACCAGCAGTACATCTCGCTCGACGGCGCCCTCACCCTCTACGGCGGCTGGTCGGGCCTCGACCTCTCGTCCTTCGACCCCGACAAGCCGCTCAAGTACGTCGACACCGACGCGGCCCGCTCGGCACTCGCGATCTTCACGCTCGCCGACCCGGAACGCGAGTGGACGCCGCGCGACATCGCCCACTACATCGGCATCGGCGGCATCGGGCCCGTGTTCGTCGGCAGTGCCGCGACGGTCGCCGACGAGATCGAGCGCTGGATCGACGTCGCCGGGACCGACGGCTTCAACCTCGCCTACGTCATCACGCCCGGCACGTTCGAGGCCGTCGTCGACCTGCTCGTGCCCGAGCTGCGTCGCCGTGGCCGCGTCTGGGACGAGTACCCGGAGGGGACGCTGCGCGGCCGCCTGAACGGCACCGGCTCTCCCGTCGTGCCCGAGTGGCACCCGGCCCACCGCTACCGCGGTGCGTACGTCGGGCAGCCGTCCGCCGCCGACGACACCGCGCCTTCCCTCTTCGACACCGACAACGCCGACGAGACCAACGCCTACGCCCCAGAAGGAGCCTCAGCATGAGCATCGACACGATCAGCACTTCGACAGGCTCAGTGACCGGGCAGCCGGTCCCCGAAGGGCGTACGCACTGGTCCGGCACCGCCGACGACGCCGAGCTCGCGCACTGGGACGCCGTCGCCACCGAGGTCGCCGCCAAGCTCGCGGTCGACGTCCTCGAACGCGACCGCGCGAACCTCGACCCCACCACCGAGCTCGACCTCCTCCGCGAGTCGGGCCTCGTCAACCTGCTCGACCCCGCCGAGTTCGGCGGGGGTGGCGGACACTGGGAGAGCGCCTTCCGGGTCGTCCGCATCCTGTCGCGCGTCGACGCCTCCATCGGCCAGCTGCTCGCCTACCACTACATCAACGCGGGCAACATCGGCTTCACCGCCGACCCGGCCACGCAAGCCGAGTGGCACCGCAAGACCGTGGAGGGCCGGTGGATCTGGGGCGACTCCGTGAATCCGACGGACCCCGACCTCTCGCTCACCCAGGACGGCGACGCGTTCCGTCTCAACGGCCTCAAGCGGTTCTCGACGGGCGCCTCGGCCGGCGACGTCATCCTCGTCAACGCAGTCGTCCGCGGTGGCGACCACGACGGCACGATCTTCCAGTTCGTCCTCGACCACGACCGCGCGGGCATCACCTACCTCGGCGACTGGGACGCGCTCGGCCAGCGGCTCTCCGCGTCGGGTTCCGTGCGGTTCGAGGACGTCCTCGTCGAGCAGACGGACATCCTCGGCACCGTCGGTGACGAACCGTTCTCCTCTCTCGTGACGCCCGGCATCCAGCTCGCGTTCGGCAACCTCTACCTCGGCATCGCGGAGGGAGCGCTCGCGCAGGGCACGGAGCTCGTCCGGGCGCGGAAGAACGCCTGGTTCCTGAGCCACGCCGAGACCTACCGCGACGACCCGTTCGTGCAGCGCGTCGTCGGCGAGTTCGTGTCGTCGATCGCCGCCGTCGAGGCGCTCGCCGACCGCACGAACGCCCGCTTCGACCGCATCATCGAGCGGGGAGCTGACGTGACAGCGGAAGACCGTGGCGCCATCGCCATCGAGATCGCGAAGCTCAAGGTCGTCTCCACGGAGCTCGGCATCGAGGTCGCGAACCGCATCTTCGAGGTCACCGGGTCCAGCTCGGCGAAGGCCTCCGTTGGGCTCGACCTGTTCTGGCGGAACGTGCGCACGCACTCCCTCCACGACCCGGTCGACTACAAGAAGCTCGAGGTCGGCGCGAACCACCTGAACGGCGAGCTGCAGCCGATCTCGCTCTACACCTAGGCCTTCGCGCCACTCCCGCCCTTCGACAGGCTCAGGAACCACCCGTCGACAGGCTCACGGGCCGAACCCCAGCCCAGGGACCGGACCAGCCCTCGGTCCCTGAGCACCTCCACCGGTCCCTGAGCTTGTCGAAGGGCCCACTCAGGAACGGACTCCACCATGACCACCACCTCCACCACTGCCCGCCCGGTCGGCTTCGCGGCCGCCCGCGAGCTGCTCCTGCCGCTGTTCGCCGAGATCCAGGCCGGCGCCGTGGAGCGCGAACTCGAGCACCGGCTCCCGCGCGAGGAGGTGCGGAAGCTCGCCGCCGCCGGCTTCGGCGCCCTACGGGTCCCCGCCGAGTTCGGCGGTTCTGGACTCACCTTCCCGGAGTTCACCGAGCTCCTGATCGAGCTCGCAGCGGCGGACTCGAACCTCCCGCAGATCTTCCGTGGGCACATCGCCCTCGTCGAGGACCAGCTGGTCGCGGCCCCGAGCGACCGACGCACCGCATGGCTCGAGCGGTTCGTCGCCGGTGAGATCGTCGGCAACGCCTGGAGCGAAGTCGGCTCCGGCGCACTCGGCGTCTCCGGAACGGTCGTCACCGAGCGCGACGGCCGCTACGTCGTGAACGGCCGCAAGTTCTACACGACGGGCAGCATCTACGCCGACTGGACGGACGCCACCGCGCGACTCGTCGTCGAGGGCAAGCCCGACACCGAGGTCACCGTGCTCGTCCGCACGAACCAGCTGGGCGTGACGATCGCCGACGATTGGGACGGCTTCGGGCAGCAGCTCACCGGCACGGGGACGATCGTGTTCGAGGACGCGGTCGTCGACGCCGACCAGCTGCACCCCTTCACCGAGCGGTTCCGCTACCAGACCGCGCTCTACCAGCACGTGCTCATCGCCGTGCACGCGGGGATCGCGGCGGCGGTCGAGCGCGACGCCGGGGAGCAGATCCGCGCCCGTACCCGCGTCTACACGCACGGTCTCGCGCCACTCGTGAAGGACGACGGGCAGATCCAGGCGGTCGTCGGCGAGATCTCGTCGATCGCGTTCGTCGCGAAGCAGACCGTGCTCGGGGTCGCCGCTGCGATCGAGCGGGCATCGGAGACCGCCGCCGACCGCGATTCCGCGGACGACGTGCAGGCGAACATCGAGGCCGAGATCCGTTCCGCCCAGGCGCAGGTAGTGCTCTCAGAGCTCGTCCCACGGTCCGCGACGCTGCTGTTCAACACGCTCGGCGCCTCAGCCGTCAGCCGCACGAGCGCCCTCGACCGCCACTGGCGCAACGCCCGCACGGTCGCGTCGCACAACCCCGTGATCTACAAGACGCGGATCGTCGGCGACTGGTCCATCAACGGAACGCCGCCGCCCTTCGTCTGGGCCGTCGGTACGGCCAAGCCGCAGTAGCCCGCCGCGGCACGAGACCAGGGCATCGGCCCGAGAGCAGGACATTCGCCCGTAAGCAGGACATTTCGCTTCGAAACGTCCGGCTCTCGGGCGGATGTCCTGCTGCCAAGCGGAGGATCAGCGAGCGGGGACGTCGTCCGCGGGTGCGACGTCAGGTCGGAGCCGTGACGCTCCTGCCATGAACAACCAGACTCCGATGACCGCTGACGCCGGCACGGACAACCAGTACGCCAGAGCCCATTCAGGCGACGTGAAGAGCCCGACGAGGAACACCACCACCCCGGCGACGAGCGCGACCGCGCCGAGGATCCGCAGGGCAACGACTCCACCGTCGAGCCAGTCAGCCGGTACCTGGGCACGTCGCGCGCTCATGGCGACCACACCCGCGGCGATGATGAGCCCGAGGGGCCCGATGATGAAGAGCGCCGGGGCGTCGAGCACGTGCGTCGACGCCAGCGAAGGCAGAGACCCGAAGACCGAGATGGCCCCCGAGGCGACGATGCGTCGAGCCTCACCAGCGGGCATCGGCCCCCGGCGCGGAGCAGCGATCGTGGTAGCGGTGGTCATCTGAGCCTCCCTCGGTTCCGTGCGGGCCACCATACCTGGCGACCCAGGCGCATGCCACCGACCGCCGCCGGGTAGCGCGGCGAGGCCGCAGGAGCCAGACGGCATGCAACCCCAGAACACAGCCGGTCCCTGAGCCATTCGTGGTCCCTGAACCGCAGCCTCTCCGGTCCCTGAGCTTGTCGAAGGGCAGCCCCACCGGACGAGCCCTTCGACAAGCTCAGGGACCGGAGGAGGTCACTCGATGGTCGGGGACCGGGACGTCACACCGGAGACCACCTGCCGGCAGCCCGCGGCACGAGGGCAGGGCATCCGCACGAGGGCAGGACATTCCGCGTCGAAACGTCCTGTTCTCGGGCGGATGTCCTGCTGCCAGGCGGGTCAGCGGCCGGCGAAGGCGCCGCGGTAGGCGCGCAGCGGGTGCGTCTCCGGGAGGGTGGGCTCCGCACCGAAGAGCTTCTCGCGGAGCGTGCCCGGCGCGTACTCGCGCTGGGCGAGCCCGCGCTCCTGCAGCACCGGCATGACCTCGTCGACGAAGACCTCGTACGAGTGCGGGATCATCCAGTTGGCGACGTTGATCCCGTCGATCCCGGCCGCGCGCCACTCGGCCAGGTGGTCGGCGATCTGCTCCGGCGTGCCGACGACGCGGCCACGCAGCTTCGCGGTGAGCTTGGCGAGATCGCGCACGGTCGGCTCGCGGTCCGGCGAAAGGGCCTTGAGCGCCTCGAGCATGCTGTGCCCGCCCTGGGTCTCGACGTCCTTGAGTGGGGTGTCCGGGTCGATCGGCTTGCCGGTCGCCTGGTCGGTACCGAGGTTCGAGTGCGCGAGGAACGCGTCGGCCGACAGGAGTTCGTCGTACTCGGCCTCGATACGCTTCGCCTCCTCCTCGGTGCTGCCGACGATGAACGACATCGCCTGCCAGAACTTGACGTCGCGCGGGTCGCGGCCGGTCTCGGCGACGAGCGCGCGCGTCGACTCCGCGGACGCCCGCGCCGCCTCGATGCTGGGCGCCATCATGAACTGCACCTCGGCGTAGTTCGCGGCGAACGCCTTCCCCGCGCCGGACGAGCCTGCCTGGAACAGGAGCGGCGATCGCTGCGGCGACGGCGACGACAGGTGCGGGCCCTCCACGCGGTACCGTTCGCCGACGTGGTCGATGCGGTGCACCTTGGTGGGGTCGGCGAAGACGCCGCTGGCCTTGTCGGCGAGGAGTGCGCCGTCGTCCCACGACCCCTCCCAGAGCTTGCCGACGACCGCCACGTACTCCTCGGCCCACGCGTACCGCTCGTCGTGCTCGACGAGGCGGTCGAGCCCGTAGTTGCGCGCCGCGTTCTCGAGGAAGCTGGTGACGATGTTCCAGCCGACCCGACCGCCGGACGCGTGGTCGATTGTCGAGATCTTCCGCGCGAAGGTGAACGGGTGCTCCTGCAGGATCGACGACGTGAACGCGAGGCCAAGGTGCTCGGTGCTGATCGCCAACGCCGACAGCAGCATCGACGGGTCGTTGCTCGGCAACTGCATGCCCTCGCGGGCGTTCACGTCGAAGGACGCCCCGGCACCGCCGTAGACCCCGACGACGTCGGCGAAGAAGATCGTGTCGAACCGGCCCCGCTCGAGCGTCTTCGCGAGGTCGACCCAGAGGTTCACGTCGTCGAAGGTGTGCTGCTTCGCGTCCGGGTGGCGCCAGAGGCCGTGCTGCATGTGGGAGCCCGTGTTCATCACGAAGGCACCGAACTGGAGGCGGGAGGGCTGAGCGGCGGTCATCCCCTCACGCTACCGGCAGGGGCTCAACCGAAGGTGCCTTCGAGGTACACGTCGCCGTCGGGGCCGATCGTGTGGATCTGGTACTCGGCGGGGTACCCGGAGGGGCTCGTCCCGGCAAGCGCCGGGTCCCGGAGGATCGCGTCGATCGCGGCTGCGGCCTCAGGGGTCACGTGATTCACGTAGAGCTTCGGCTGTGCTGTGAGCTCGAACTCCGCGTTCGGGTTTGCGACGACGACCCCGACGATCGCGTCGACCATCGCCGGGCTCAGCTCGAGCGGGTCGAAGACCATCGAGAACCGTTCGGGGACCGAGACGTAGGCTCCGTCGGGGGCGATCTCGGCCAAGGCGGCGACGACGCCCGGCAACGCTGCGATCGAGGAGACGGTGATCGCCGGCCGATCGCCCGTGATGACCATCTGGACGCCGAGCGCCTCCGCGCGCAGCAAGCGATCCACCTGGGTGGTCAGGGTGCCCGCCGGGAACTCGGAGGGGACGAGCTGCAACCGCCAGGGCGCCGCTTGCGGGTCATCGGCGGCCAGGTCGGTGCCGCTCGACTCGCGGGCCATGACGACCATGACGATCGCGGGCTGGATCTCGGCGGCCTGTGCTGCAGCGGCTTGCTCCTCCGAGACCTGCCGCGCAGCCTGAGCTGCTGCGAGCACCTCGTCGGCGCCGGCGTCGGCGGCGATCAGGACGGTCGCCCCCGCACCGACGACCTCGACGGACGCCACGCCGTCGAGCGGTTCCAGAGCCTGCGTGAACGCCGCGGCCTCCCCGCCGATGGGCGGACCGACCACTGGCTCCAGCGCGGGCGGGCGGAAGAGTCCGATCGATCCGGCGACGACTGCGACCGCGAGGACGGCACCGAGGATGAGCAGGAACCGACGCCGTCCACCGCGGTCGGCGAGCGTGGCGAGGCCGATGACGGCCGCGACGACGAGCAGGATCGGCAGCCCGTAGACCACCGCCAACCACACGATGGTCCCGAAGGAGGTCCAGCCCACGAGCCATGCTGGCGAGTTGCCACCGGTGATCCCGAACGCTGCGATGACGCAGATCACGAGGCCGACGACGGCCACCGGCACAAGCCCGAAGAACGCACCGAACCCGCGGGACCTGGCCCATCGTCCGCCGAGCTCGGTCGCCGGCTGCACGAGGAGGAGCACGACCGCGAGGGCGAGCCAGAGGAAGGATCCGATGGTGCCGAGGACGCTGTACCACTCCCCTGCCGGCGAGAAGGAGACGGCGTCGGACCAGGTCGCCGGGTTGGGGCCTCCCGTGATCCGGTACCCGTCACCGTCGCGGTACTCCATCTGTCGGGCGAGGATCCCCCACGCGGCGATGACACCGACGACGACGGAGACCACCACGGTCGTCGATGCTGCGAGCACGGCGCTGCGCAGCAGGTAGGCGCTCGTGCGCGGGTGGCGCGCGAAGCGGCTTCGGAGCCCTGCTCGACCGGTCGGCGCCGGACTGCCGGACGGCGCCGCGTCAGGCTCGGCATCGGCGATCCGCATGCCGGATCCGTCGTCGCTCACAGCTCCCCGTCCTCGAACCGCAGCGCGCGGCTCCCCCGCTGGTCAGTCTGGCATGGTGCCGTCCGTGGGGCGAGGTCGCCGCCTTCGTCAGAGCGCGTCGAGCGCGCGGAGCTGGCGTTGGAGGGCGACCTGCCTATACGAGGTGTCGATCAGTTCGGCGATGAGCCCCCAGTCGACGTCATCGAGCGTGCGGGTGTCGTCGCCGTCGAGGCCGGCGTCGAACGCGAGTTTGCCCGACGGGCCGTCGTACTTCGGCGACCAGAACCGCTCGTCCTCGAGCCAGGCACCGCGCTCCTCATCGGCCGGGGTGAACGTGATGCTGTGCGGGATGCGCATCTCCGACCCGACGGTCACGAACACCCGCTTGCCCGCCTTGAAGCGCGGGCGTCCGTGGCCGAACGTCTCGACCGCCTCCGGGTAGGCGAGGCACAACCGTCTGACGCGTTCGACGAACGGATCGTCGGGATCGTGAACGATCGGATGCTCCATGTGCTGACGCTACTCCCCGCCGGCGTCACGCGACAGCGATCACCTGATGCGGTGCCCCGGGTGGGCGGCGTCGTACGCCGAACGCGACGCCGCGATCGCGGGCCGTTGCTCGAGCGACCAGTCGGCGAGCGTCTTGATCAGGTGCGAGAGCCCCGCACCGGACGAGGTGAGGGCGTAGGACACCTGCGCGGGCACCGTCGGGTACACCGTCCGGTCGACGAGGCCGTCACGTTCGAGTCTGCGGAGGGTCAGCGTCAGCATGCGTTGGGAGATCCCGTCGATCGCCCGCTGGAGCTCGCGGAACCGACGGTCGCCCGACGCGAGCTCGACGACGACGAGGACCGACCAGGTGTCGCCGATGCGGTCGAGGACGTCCCGGATACCGCAGTCCGGGTGGTCCTCCTTGCCGCAGGGTTCGAGGTCGGCGGTTACCGCGGTGTGCGTGAGTGACATGGAAGTGCCTTCTTGTGGGGCCGGAACGGGGGACGCAGACTCGTCCGAGTCATCAGTCCGAACACCGAAAGGCCCTGAAATGATCCTCGTCACCGGAACCACCGGCCAACTCGGCAGCGCGATCCTCGATGCGCTCACCACCCGTGGGGCCGCACCGCTCGCGAGCAATCGCAGCGGTCAGGACGGCGCGCGACGGATCGACTTCGACGACCCCGACACCGTCTCCTTCGTCGGGGTCGACACGCTCGTCCTCGTGTCGGCGGGTGAAGCCGAGGACGACGTCGTGATCGCCCGACACGAGACGGCGATCACCGCGGCCGAGCGGGACGGGGTGCAGCACGTCGTGTACACGAGCCTCACCTCGGCCGGAGACCACCTCGCGTTCGCGCTCGCGCACCGGTGGACCGAGCGTCGACTGCAGCACAGCAGCCTGTCCTGGACGATCCTGCGGAACGGCCTGTACGCCGAGCTGTTCGGGTCGCTCCTGGCATGGTCGGGGGACTCGCTCGGTTCGGCGTTCGGCGACGGCGCGCTCGCCGCCGTCGCGCGAGCCGACCTCGCCGAGGCCGCAGCCGTCGTCGCGATGTCACCGTCGGACCACGTCGGTCGCAGCTACGACCTCGTCGGCGAACCGATCACGGCCGCACAGGTGGCCGATCGACTGGGCGTCCCAATCCAAACCGTCTCCCTCGCCGAGCAACGGGAGGCACTGACTGAGGCCGCGCTCAAGCCGTTCCAGCCCGCCATGCTCATGTCGATCTTCACCGGCGTCCGGCACGGATTCCTCGACGGCACGGGTGACGATCTCCGGACGCTGCTCGGACGCGAACCAGCGGACGCGGTCGCGGTCGCGGCCGCCTCACTCCCACCCCGCTGAGTCGCCCGGATCTGCACGAATCCGAACCGAAACCGTGCAGTTCAGGGCGACTCAGTGCTCAGGCGGCCGGCAGCGCAGCGCCCCGCAGCGGGACGACGCGACGCCAGGTGGCCATCCGCCAGACCCACTCGACCGGCCCGTAGCGGAAGTGCCGCAGCCAGACCCGGCTGAGCACCGACTGCACCGCGATGAGCGCGAGCGCCCCGACGCTCACCGCGGCCAGGTCGTCGATCTCCCGGAAGGGGACGAGCAGCCCGACGACCGCGAACACGGCGCTCGCGGCGAGGTAGTTGGTGAGCGCCATGCGGCCGAGGGGTTCGAATACGGCCGCGAGGGCTCGACGCACCGGCGTCTGCCAGAGCAGCGCGAATCCGGTGACGTACACGACGGCGAGGACCCCGCCCGCGATCCCACCGGCGGTCGTGAACCGCGGGTCGCCGGGCTCGGTGGTCTGCCAGACGATGGCCGGGACGGCGAGGGCCGTCGCCACGAGGAAGGTGATCCACACGGGCCGCCCGCCGGCGTCGAGCACCTTCGGCAAGCCGTACGCCGCCGCCCCCGCACCGGCGAGGAACAGTCCGGGCAGGGTAGCGAGCCCACCGCCGGTGAGCGCGTAGGCGGCGATCGTGAGCACGACGCCGGACCCGAGCAGCGCCCAGCGCGGCAACCACAGCATGAGGGGGAGCATGAGGATCCCGCAGATCGCGTACTCGCGGAGGATCTCCCCCGGGTAGAGGAACCCGTGCGCGATGCCGATCACCGCCAGCGCACTCAACCGCAGCAGCATCGGCACGAGCGCGCCGGTGCCGCGACGGCGGGCGCCCTGGATCACGAGCATCGCGCTCAGCCCGAAGAGGAAGGCGAAAATGGGGACGAACCGCGTCTGCACCGCGAACTCGAGCACGGTGTCCATGAGCGTGGACTGTCGCTGGTCGAACGGGATGTCGCTGCCGAGCCGGGTGATGTCGGGGACGTTGACGAAGAGGATGCCGACGAGTGCGAACCCGCGGAGGGCGTCGATGAGGTGCCAGCGACGCGAGGTGGCGTCGCCGGTGGACGGGACCGGCGGCGTGGAAGAAATGTTGACCTGAGGCATATCACCAGTTCAGCAGGCGTGGCGGAAGCCCGCATGCACCTGGAGGATGACGTCCTGCCACCCGGGATGGAGATCGCCCTCAGGCAGCTGGCGCCTTCGGGCAGTGCAGCTGCGTGCGCGGGCCGGTCGTGCGGTCGACGATGTGCTCCGACATGGCGTGGCCGCAGATCGGGCACCCCGACTGCGCGGCCGGCGGCAACGGCTCCTCGTTGTAGGGACCGAGGGGCGGCGGACCGAGCACCTTCCACATGCGGCCGTTCACCCAGCCGTACAGACCACCGGCCTCGCGCACGGACTCCCGGAAGGATCGCTTCTCGCTCATATTGATGAGTGTACTAATCATTTGGGTACGATGGGACCGTGACCGCCAACGAATCCACCACCGTCGCCACGGCCGATGACCTTCTCCAGCTCGAGAACCAGGTCTGCTTCGCGCTCGCCGTCGCGTCGCGCAGCGTCATCTCGCTCTACAGGCCGATCCTCGAACCGCTCGGTCTCACCCATCCGCAGTACCTCGTGATGCTCGCCCTCTGGCAGCACAGCCCGCGCTCGGTCAAGGACCTCGGCGGAGCGCTGCAGCTCGAGCCGGCGACGTTGTCCCCGCTCCTCAAGCGCCTCGAGACCGCCGGGCTCGTCCGACGCGACCGCAGCCGACTCGACGAGCGCGTCCTCGACGTCTCACTCACCACCGCCGGCCGTGAGCTGCGCACCCAGGCGGAGGCCATCCCGCACCGGGTCATGAACGAGCTCCGGATGGACGCCGAGCACCTCACCCAGCTCCGCGAGATGCTCCACGCGGTGATCGGGGCGGCCACCACCGCGCCCGCCGTCACGGGTGTCGACCCGCGCTGACCGAGGGCTCGCCGCCAGGCGACAGCGTCAGGCCGGCGACGAGGCCGTCGTCTCCGGCGCGGTCGCGGTCCGCGGATTCCGGATGCCGACGAACGACACCACACCGCCGACGAACATGAACACGGCGGTCGCCAGGACCACCCGTGGGAACCCGTCGACGCCGAGCGCGCCACCGGCGATGATGCCGACCAGGGCGATCGACACGAGGCCGGCCACGCGCGACACCGCGTTGTTGACCGCCGATCCGATGCCGGCATGGGCCGGGTCGATCGATCCGAGGATGCCCGCGGTGAGCGGCGCGACCGTGATCGCGAGGCCGAGACCGACGAGCAGGATGCCCGGGAACAGCTGCACCCAGTAGTTCAGGTCCTGCTGCGCACCCATCATCAGCAGGAAGCCGACGCCGGCGACGATCGGCCCGATCGTCATGAACAGCCGCGGTCCGTGCTTGCCGGCCAGCTTGCCGAACCAGGACGACAACGCGAGCATGACGAGCGTCGGCGGCAGCGTCGCGATGCCTGCCAGCGTGGCGCTGAAGCCCGCCGTCTGCTGGATGAAGACGGCGATGGCGAAGAAGCCGAGCGAGAGGGCGCCGTAGATGAAGACGGTCGCGATGTTGCCGTAGCCGAAGTTGCGCACGCGGAAAAGCGACAGCGGCAGCATCGGGTCGGGGTGGTGGCGCTCCCACCAGAGGAATGCGATGAAGGACACGACCCCGCCGATGAGCGGCACGAGCAGCATCGGGCTCGACCAGCTGTAGCGCTCCTGCTCGATGAGCGCGAAGACAGGGCCGCCGAGCCCGACGGCGCCGAGCACCGCGCCGACGACGTCGATCCGCGGGCGGTGTTCGGGCTCGGGTACGCGGTCGGTGCGCATCATGAGCCACAGGGTGACGATGATCGGGATGATGTTGATGGCGAAGATGAGGCGCCAGGACAGCGTGTCGACGAGCACCCCGCCGAGCAGCGGGCCGGTGATGCCTGCGGCCCCCGTCCATGCCGTCCAGGTGCCGATCGCCTTGCCCTGCGCGACGCCGCTGAACGTCGAGATGATGATGGCGAGCGAACTCGGCACGAGCAGCGCGGCCGCGCCACCCTGGAGCAGCCGGGCGACGATGAGGACCTCGGCGGTCGGTGCGACCGCGCACAGGATCGAGGTGACGCCGAAGCCGATGAGCCCGATGCGGAGGATGCGGATGCGCCCGAACGCGTCGGAGAGCGAGCCCGCGAGCAGGATCAGGGACCCGAGGGTGATCAGGTAGGCGTCGACCACCCACTGCTGCACGATGAGGCCGCCGCCGAGTTCCTTCGTCATCGCGGGGAGCGCGACGTTCACGACCGAGCCGTCGAGGAACGCCACGAACGAGGAGAGGATCGCGATCGTGAGCACGAGGCGCTGCTGGCGGGTCATGGGTTCAGGGTAGCCCCGCGGACCGACGTGCCGAGCGTGATCCCGAGGACGCTCGACAGCCGTCGGAACGCCGTCGACGACCGACGTCCGACGCCACGTCCTTCCCAGCCGATCCCCGTTCCGCGTTCGTAGACTGGAGCCCATGGACGACCTGTGGTGGCTCCCCTCGCTGATCGTGTTCGGGGGCGTCGGCATCATCGTCTGGTTGCTCGTCACCCTGCTGCGTCGGCGCAACCCGAAGACCCCCGTCGCCTCCATCGACGACCTCCACCGCCGCGCGGGCATCGCCCTCGTCCGCACCGACGACGCGGTCCGCGAGGCCGAGGACGAGGTCGGATTCGCCGAAGCGGAGTTCGGGCGCGAAGCCGCCCGAGGGTATGCGGCCGACGTCGCCTCGGCGCGCTCGGCGCTCGGGGAGGCGTTCCGGCTCCGTCAGTCGCTCGAGGACGAGATCGCCGACACGGAGGCGCAGCGCCGCGCCTGGAACGAGCGGATCATCAGCGTCTGCGAGGACGTCGAGCGCACGCTGAGCGCCCGACTGCGCGGCTTCGACGAACGCCGTGGCGCGGAGCGATCGGCGCCCGAGCTCCTCGACCAGCTCGAGCGACGCATCGACCGCGCGCGCGAACGACTCACCACCACCGGCCTCGCGATCGCCTCGGCCGCCGATCGCTATGCGGCGAGCGCCGTCGAGGACGCGCGGGTGCTCCGCCGGACCGCGCAGGACGCAGTCGACCAGGCGACGGCCGATGCGGCGACGACGAAGGATCGGATCGACACCGGCCGGCCGGCCGCCGCGGCACTGCACGCCCTGGGGCGCGAGCTGCAGCAGGCGGAGGACCGGCTGGACGCCGTCGAGCGTTCGCTCGCGGGCATCGCTGCAGCGGAGACCGAACTCGCCGCAGCGGGGCGGGAGCTCCGCACGGTGATCGCCGAAGCGGAGGCGTTGGGCGCGGCGGTGGAACGCGCGGAGACGGCCGCCGTCATCGCGGCTGCCGTCGAGCGGGCGAACCGTGCGCTCCTCGAAGCGGAGTCGACCACGTCCACGGACGGCGACCGCGTCCTGCCCGATCCGGTGCGACGTCTGGAGGCGGTTCGCGCCGCCGACATCGATCTCGACGCCGCCCTCGCGACCGCCCGGAGCGCGCAGCAGCGCCTCGACAACGCTCGCGAGGCGCTGCGCGGGGCACTGTTCACCGCGGACAGCAACATCCGCGTCGCCGTCGACGTCATCGCCGCGCACCGAGGGAGCGTGGGTGCCGACGCGAGAACGCGCCTCGCCGAGGCACAGCGGCAGCTCGCGCTCGCGGAGGCGGCAGCGGTCGACGATCCGGTCGAGGCGCTCGACGCCGCCCGCCGGGCCTCGCGGATCGCCCAGGACGCGGACGCATTGGCCCGGTACGACGTCGGGTGACCCTCGCCACCTGACGAGTGGAGGTCGACACTCAGCATTCATGTTCTAGAATATGAGAACCGCTGTCGCGACGTACTCACCGTCATCGCGAAGCCCTCGCCGCCGACTCCCGAGAGGACCCCGTGCCCAGCTCGTCCGCGCGCCCGCCGCGCTCCGCGTCCCCGATCTTCACGACGCTCACCCACGGGTTCGACGCGCAGGCGGCGTCATCTGCTCCGGAGCAGACCCGCTCGACCGGAACACCGATCCAGCACGGGTCACCGCTCGCCTCGGCCGACTGCCCCATCTTCGATCAGCTCGCGGGCCGCCGCCTCGCCCGCCGCCGGAGTAACTTCGTTCACCCCGCCTGACCCCACCCTTCGACAAGCTCAGGGACCGGAAGAGGTGCGCGCAGCGAACACGGTCGCTACGTTCCGGATTCGGCCACGGGCCTCCGGATTCGTTCGCTGAGCCCCAGCCCCGGTCACTGAGCTTGTCGAAGTGCCCACCACCCTTCGACAAGCTTCAGGGACCGGAGTGGGAGCTCATGGGCCGGAGAGGGAGCTCAGGGACCGGAGGAGGAGCCCAGGGACCGGAGGAGGAACTCAGGGACCGGAGTGGGAGCTCAGGGACCGGGGGTGCGGAGCGCCGGTGGACGTGCCGCAGTGTAGGGACGATCGCCCGTCCGTGCAGCACGTTTACGTTTCATCTCGAACGGTGACGGTCGGCGGTAACGCAACGGGCGTCCCTCCGCACGCCTGTGGAAACTGGCTCCGTGCACGCACCAGTGCACCCACAGACAGAGCCGAGGACCATCATGAGTGAGCACACGGGACCAGAACCGACCGAATTGCGGGCGTCGATCGCCTCAGGCAAGCGGAAGCGCCGGAACCTGCTGATCGGCGGTGTCGCGGTCATCGCCGTCGCCGCGATCGCTGTCGTCATCTCCGTCGTCGTCGGTGGCCAGAACGGGACTGCTGACGCAGCGACCGGTTCCGGCGCACCCGCGGAGCGCCTCAGCGTGAAGATCGCGGTGTCCGAGGACACGCAGTTCCAGGACGCCGTGAAGGAGGTCGCCGCCGAGAAGGGCCTCGACGTCGAATGGGTGAACGTGAAGGACTGGGTCCTCCCCAACACCGAACTCGTCGCCGGCACCGTCGACGCGAACGCCTTCCAGCACATCCTCTACCTCTCGGCCTTCAACGCGGAGAACGACGCCGACCTGACGCCGGTGTTCTCGACCGTCATCACCCAGTGGGGGATCTTCTCGAAGACGCTCACCGACGTCGGGGACCTCGCCGACGGCGCGCGCATCGCGATCCCCGACGACCCGTCCAACGGCGGCCGTGCCCTGAACATCCTTGCTGCGGCCGGACTCATCGAGATCGCAGCGGACGCCGGGAACTTCCCGACCGTCGAGGACGTGACCGCGAACGACAAGAACCTCCAGTTCGTGCCGCTGCCGGCGACGAGCATCCCGCAGCAGTTCGACGACCCGTCCCTCGCAGCCGTCGTCGTCGGGACCTCCTACTTCGACCCGAGCCAGGGCATCACGAAGGACGACGCACTCTTCCTCGACGACTCGCTCTCCGAAAAGAACCTGCCCTACGTCAACGTCATCGCCACCCGCGAGGAGGACAAGGACAACCCGGCCTGGAAGATCCTCGAGGACACCTACGCCGACCCGCGCGTCGCCGAGGCGCTCGACGACGAGTTCGCCGGGAACTCGGTCCTCGTGAAGGTGCCGGTGAAGGACCTCCGCGACAAGCTCGCCGAGCTCGAAGCCGAAGCCGAGTAGGACGACGGCGGCCGGTCATCGCCTCCCGCGATGACCGGCCGCCACCACGCAGTGGCCGTCCGGGGTCTCCCGGACGGCCCTCCCGCGAGAGGAGCAGGTGATGAACACAGCAATCGTCTTCGAGGACGTCAGCAAGACGTTCGAGGTGAAGGGCCGTGCCTTCGAGGCGCTGCGCCACGTCGACCTGACGGTCGAGCGGGGTGAGATCTTCGGCATCGTCGGGTACTCCGGCGCCGGGAAGTCGACGCTCCTGCGCACCGTCAACGCCCTCGAGCGGCCGACGAGCGGGCGGGTGGTCGTCGAGGGCCTCGAGATCTCCGCGCTCGCCGGGCAGGCGCTCTACGCCGCCCGTCAGCGGATCGGCATGATCTTCCAGCAGTTCAACCTCCTGGAGTCCCGGACCGTCTACAAGAACATCGCCTACCCGCTCAAACTCGCGAAGGTGCCGGACGCCGAGATCCTCGACCGCGTCGAAGAACTGCTCGCGTTCGTCGGGCTGAGCGACAAGGCCCTCGCCTACCCGTCGCAACTCTCCGGCGGGCAGAAGCAGCGGGTCGGCATCGCCCGCGCCCTCGCCACCCGCCCCGAGATCCTCATCTCCGACGAGGCGACCAGCGCCCTCGACCCGCAGACGACCGGCGAGGTCCTCGAGCTCCTCCGGCGGGTGAACGAGGAGTACGGCGTCACGATCCTGCTCGTCACCCACGAGATCGACGTCATCCGCGAACTCGCCGACCGGGTCGCCGTCATGGAGGACGGCGAGGTGGTGGAGCAGGGCAGTGTGTACGAGGTGTTCTCGGCACCACGCACCGCGACCGCGCGACGCTTCGTCTCGTCGGTGCTCCACCACATCCCCTCCGACGAGGTGCTCGCGAAGATCCGGGCGGTGCACCACGGGCGCCTCGTCCAGCTGCACGTCGAGGACCGCGACACCAACCACCCGTTCCTCTCGCGGGTCGCCCGCGACAACGACATCGACTTCAACGTCGTGTTCGGCGGCGTCGACGAACTCCAGGGGCGACTGTTCGGCAGTCTCACGGTCGAGCTGCTCGGACCGGACGACCGCGTGGACGCCGCCATCGCGGGGCTCCGAGCCACGGCGACCGTCACCGCGATCGACCCTGCGCACGCCCTTCGACAAGCTCAGGGACCGGGCGTGGGGCAACACGGACCGATCGCCGCCGGGCACGAACCGCTCGCCGAGGACCCCGACTCCCTGAAGGAGCACACCCATGCGTGACTTCGATCCCGACGCGTTCTTCCCGCGTCTCCTCAAGGCCATCGGGGAGACCGGCCTCATGGTCTCCGTCTCCTTCGCCGTCGCGACGGTCATCGGGATCCTGCTGGGCCTCCTGCTCTATGCGAGCCGGCCCGGCAACCTCCTGCAGAACCGCGTCGTGTTCGGCGTCCTGAACTTCATCATCAACGTCATCCGACCGGTGCCCTTCCTCATCGTCGCGATCGCGCTCATCCCGCTCACGCGGCTCGTGTTCGGCACCGGCCTCGGACCGCTTCCGGCGACGATCCCGCTCATCCTCGTCGCGAGCGTCGCCATCGGGCGCGTCTCCGAGTCGAACCTCGTCGCCGTCTCACCGGGTGCCATCGAGGCCGGCGCGGCCATGGGGGCGAGCCCTGTGCGAGTGCTGTTCACGATCGTCGTACCCGAGGCGCTCGGCCCACTCATCCTCGGACTGACCTACATCCTCGTCGCCCTCGTCGATGCGACGGCCGTGGCCGGGGTGCTCGGCGGCGGCGGCCTCGGTGACCTCGCCATGACCTACGGCTACCAGCGGTTCGACTGGATCGTCGTCGGACTCGTCGTCGTCACGCTCGTCCTGCTCGTGCAGCTCGCCCAGTTGCTCGGCAACGTGCTGGCGAAGCGGGTGCTGCACCGATGAGCACCGACGATTTCGACTCGTTCCTCTCCTCCATCCGCGGCGGCGCCGTGTCGCGTGAGGCCGACCGGCGCCTCCTGTTCGACGAGGTCGCCGAGCTCAAGCACCTGGGCTTCGCCGCTGCCAGAGTGCCCGTCGCGTCCGGCGGCGGCGGGCTCACGCTCGAGCAGCTGTTCGCGCGGCTCATCGCACTCTCGGCGGCGGACTCGAGCCTCGGGCACGTCTGGCGCGGACACATCCTGTTCGTCGAGGCGCTGCTCGCTTCGCCCGACGCCGCCTATCGGGAGCACTGGTTCGCCCGGCTGAGCGCCGGCGACCTCGTCGGGAACGCGCAGTCGGAGCGGCACGCGACCGCACACCTCGAGACCGTCCTCGACCGCGACGACGAACTCCTCACGGTGACCGGCACGAAGTACTACACGACCGGCAGCATCTACGCCGACTGGATCTACCTGTCCGCGCTCGACGGGACCGACCGCGTCGCGGTGACCGTCTCCGCGCACGATCCAGGCACCCGCTCGGTGGACGACTGGGACGGCTTCGGACAGCCGTTGACGGGAAGCGGGACGACCACCTTCGACCGCGTGCCGGTGGACCCGCGCGACCTCGTCGTTCACAGCAGCGACGCGGCGGGGTGGCACCGGACGGGCGCCCTCCAACAGCTCATCCTGCTCGGTGTGGTGGCGGGCATCGCGCAACGTGCCCTCGAGGACACCGTCGACTATGTGCGCGCCAGGCGACGGACCGTCGGCCACGCGGGCGAGCACCTGCCACGCGAGGATCCGCTCGTGCAGTCGATCGTGGGCCAGCTGAGCAGCGTCGTGCACACGGCCCGCGCGCTCGTCCTCGCGTCTGCTCGGACCCTGGAGGAACCGGCCACCGATCCCGACGCCGCGCGTTCGGCGCTCCTGGAGGTCTTCCGCGTCCAGCAGGTCGTCCTCCCGCTCGTCCTCGATGCCCTCAGCCGCCTGTTCGAGGTCGGTGGTGCCTCCGCCGTCGGCCGGTCGACCGCGCTGGACCGGCACTGGCGGAACGTCCGGACGATCGCCTCCCACAATCCCGCCGTGCAGCGTTCGGCGGCACTCGGGCAGTTCGAACTCAACGGCACCCTGCCCGAGTGGCAGGCTCCGGGGGCGCGGCCCGAGACCGAGCCCGTTCCGGCGGATGGAGAGCAGGCATGAGCGAGACGGCGACGATCGACCGGGACCTGGCGCAGCGCTTCGCACCGCTCTTCGACGAGCTCGGGCGGGACGCCGTCGAGCGGGAACGCGAGCGCCGGCTGCCGTATGCCGAGGTGGAGGCGCTGCGTGAAGCGGGCTTCCCCCGCGTGACGCTGCCGCGACGGTATGGCGGCGAGGAGGCCACGCACGGCGAGCTGTTCGAGCTGCTCGCCGAGCTGGCCAGACGCGACCCGAACCTCGCGCAGCTGTTCCGATCCCACTTCTCCTACATCGACCGCACCCTGCACGCGCCGGCGTCCGCGGACCGCGAGGCGCGCCTGGCCCGGCTGGCCGACGGAGCCATCGTCGGCAACGCGAGCCACGAGCGGTCGACCGCGAAGGTGGGCTCCCTCGCCACCCGGCTCACCGAGACGCCGGGCGGTCTCCGACTGAACGGGACCAAGTTCTACAGCACGGGGACGCTGTTCGCCGACCTCGTCGGGGTCGCCGCCGAGCAGGACGGCGAGTTCGTCTCGGTGCTCGTCGAGACGGAGGCCGCGGGTGTCGATCGGATCGACGATTGGACCGGGTTCGGACAGCGGCTGACGGGCAGCGGCACCACCGTCTTCACGGAGGTCGCCGTCGACGCGTCGGCGGTGACCCGACGCGAGCCGGAACGCCCCTCGCACGGCGGCGCGTTCGTACAGTTGGTCCTGCTGGCGGCGGTGACGGGCATCGGCCGCGCAATCGTCGACGACGCCGGTGCGTTCGTCCGGACGCGGACCAGAACCTACAGCCACGGTGCGGCGTCGACCGCCCAGGCCGACCCGATCGTGCAGGAGGTCGTCGGTGAGCTGTCGGCGAAGTCGTTCGCCGCCGACGCCGCCCTGGCCGCCGCGACGACCGCACTCGGTCGTTCGAGCGCGGCGATCCTCGGTGCCGACCCGGATCTCGTCCAGGAACGGATCGCCGCCGTCGAACTCGCGACGGCGCGCGCGCAGCTGGTGATCCTGCCCGCCGTGCTCGACGCCGCGACCGCCCTGTTCGACGTGGGCGGTGCGAGCGCCGTCGAGACGCACCGGGCGCTCGACCGGCACTGGCGGAACGCCCGCACGATCGCCTCACACAACCCGTCCCGCTTCAAGGCCAGGGCGATCGGCGACCACGTCGTGAACGGGACGCCGATCGCCTCCTGGTGGAGCACCGGCGAGGCGTGACGCCCCGCCGGTCACGCCCTTCGACAAGCTCAGGAACCGGAAGCAGCGCAGAGACCCGGTCACTGAGCTTGTCGAAGTGCTACTTCAGCCCGGAGAACGCCAGCCCGTCGATCACCCGGCGCTGGAGCACGATGAACAGGATGAGTACCGGTGCCATCGCAAGGATCGACGCCGCCATCATCACCGGGTAGTCCGTCGTCTTGTCACTCGAGAGCGTCGCGAGACCGGCGGCGAGCGGCATCGAGTTCGCGTAGGTGGACACCACGAGCGGCCAGAGCAGTTCGTTCCACGACCACAGCACGGTCGTGATCGCGAGGACGCTGATGCTGGGCCTCGCGAGCGGCAGCATGATCTTCCAGAAGATCTGGAACGGCCCGGCGCCGTCGATCCGTGCCGCCTCCTCGAGCTCGGTCGGCAGGTTCAGGAACGCCGTCCGCATGAGGAAGGTGCCGAACGCGCTGAAGAGGCCGGGTGCGACGATGCCGAGCGTGGTGTTCAGCCAACCGAAGCCCTGCACGATCTGGTACTGCGAGATGAGGTACGCCTGCGAGGGCACCATGAGGATCGACAGCGTCACGGCGAGCAGCACCGCGCGCCCCCGGAACCGCATCCGAGCGAACGCGTACCCCGCCATCGTGCAGAGGACGATCTGCGCGAGCGTCCTGATGACCGTGATGACGATCGAGGTGCGCAGCTGATCGAGGAACGGGAGGCGCTCGAACACCGCGGCGTAGTTCTGCCACTGCAGTTCGGCCGGCCAGAACGTGGGGACCACGCTCTGCACCTCCGCGTTCGTCGACAGCGACATGATGATCTGCCAGATGAACGGGAACGCCATGATGAGGCCACCGACGCCGAGCACGATGTGGGCGACGACGTGCGACCCGCGCCGCTGGCCGGGCCGACCGGCGTCGCGGCGTCGCGCGGACGCGGCGGACGGACGACCCGAACCCGGAACGGTGACGGCACGGGTGGTGAGCGGTGCTGTGGCCGTGAGTTGCTCAGTCATTGTTGACCCATCGTTTCTGGAGCCGGAACTGGAGGAGCGTGACGAGTCCGATGATCAGGAAGATCACGATCGCGATCGCCGCCGCATACCCCTTGTCGTTCTGGACGAAGCCCTGGTCGTAGAAGAAGTAGACGAGCGACATGCTCTTCGGGAGCACCGGGTTGGTGCTGCCGAGGATCGCGTACAGCAGGTCGAAGAGCTGGAAGCTCGAGATGACCGTGATGATCGTGACGAAGAAGATGCTCGGGGTGAGCAGCGGCACCGTGATCGAGCGGAACTGCCGCCACCGGGTCGCGCCGTCGAGCTCCGCCGCCTCGTACAGCTCCGGTGCGATGTTCTTGAGCCCGGACGCCAGGATGATCATCGAGAAGCCGAGAGACGACCAGAGGCCGACGATCGCCACGGCGAACATCGCGGTGCCCGGCGTACTGATCCAGTAAGGGCCGTCGACACCGACGAGCGACAGCGTGTAGTTGAGGATGCCGAAGTCACCGTTGAAGATGATGCGCCAGACGATGGCCACGGCGGTCGGCATCGCGACGTACGGCAGGAAGAAGAGCACCCGGTAGAAGCTCGCGAACCGGAGCCCCGGGAGGTTCAACAGGCTCGCGAGGTAGACGGCGATCGGGATGCCGAGGAGCACCACCGCCGTGTAGATCAGCGTGTTGCCGAGGGAGGAGTAGAGCCTCGGATCGGCGAACAGCCGGACGTAGTTCTCGACGCCCGTGAAGGTGGTGCCGCCGAACACGCCCCACTCGGTGAACGAGTAGTAGGCGGTCTGGATCATCGGCCAGATGAAGAAGACGCCGATGCCGGTGAGGAGCGGGAGGACGAAGACCCACGGCCAGGCACCGTCGCCGCGGGCGGCACCCCGCCGGGCCGCTCTCGGTGAGGAGAGCGGCGCCGACGGGGTGCGCAGCACGGTCTGACCGGTCACTTCTTGGCCAGCGCGGCGTTCATCTGCTCGGCGAGATCCTTCGCCACGTCGGCGACCGGCTTGTCGCCACTGAACGCGTCGGGCAGGAGCTCGACCTCGAGCGCGTTCCACGCGGCGGTGTTCTCAGACACCGGCAGTGGCTTCGCGTAGTCGAGGGCGTCGAGGAAGACCTGCAGGTTCATCGTCGGGTAGGAGTCGACGAACGACTGCTGCGTGCCGGTGAACGCGGGGATGACGGCGCCGAGGTCGCCCTGCTGCTGCTGGGCCTCCTCGCTCGCCAGGAACACCTGCAGCGCCTGTGCGGCCTGCTTGTTCTTGCTCGCCGATGCGACGACGTTGGAGACACCGTGGATGACCGTCGCCTGCTCCTCGCCGGTCGGCAGCGGGAAGGCCTGGGCGGTGGCGGCGACGTCGGACTCGCCGACGAGCGGACGCAGCCAGCTGCCACCCCAGTACATGGCGAGTTTGCCGGAGGTGAACCACTGGTCGGCCGGCGTGTCAGTCAGCTGTTGGATGCTGGGTGATGAGCCGTTCGCGATGAGGTCGGTCCAGAACTGGAGCCCTTCCTGGGCCTCGGGGCTGTCGTACTCGGACTCGGTCTGGTCGTCGTTGATGACCTCGCCGCCGGCCTGCAGGATCGTGTTGTAGTAGGTGGTCTGGCCGTCCATGCCGCCGGCAGCGCCGTAGACACCCTGATCCTTCAGCTTCGTCGAGATCTCCTGCGCGGCGGTGTCGAAGTCGTCCCAGGTCCAGCCGTCGGCGGGCAGCGCGACGCCGGCCTGCTCGAAAAGGGCCGTGTTGACCCAGACGCCGATCGTGTCGAAGTCCTTCGGCACGCCGTACTGGGTGTCGTCGAGCGAGTACAGCTCGTTCAGTGCCTCGGGGTAGTTCTTCGGGTCGATGTCGCCCGCCTTGACGGCGCCGGTGATCGGCTCGATCTTGCCGTTCGCCGCGTAGACCTGGAAGTTCGGGCCGTTCAACCAGAAGAGGTCGGGCAGGGTGTCGCTCGAGGCCTGCGTCTGGAGCTTCGACCAGTACGAGGCCCAGGGTGTGACGTTCACGTTGACGGTGATGTCGGGGTAGACCTTGTTGAAGGCCTCGATGTTGGCGTCGATCGCCTCGACCTGGGCCTGGTCCCAGACGCCGTAGGTGATCTCGGCCTTGAGGTCCTTCGGAGCGGCGGCGTACTCGCCACCGGTGGCGCCCCCGCCACCGGTGCTGCAGCCGGCGGTGAGCGCGGCGGCGGCGAGGAGGCCGATGCCGCTGAGGACGGCACGGCGGCGGTTGCGACCGCCGGGTGCGGTGTTGCGGTTCATGAACGGCGAAGGCATGACTGGAGTCCTTTCGAGGTGCGCTACCGGGCGGCGGCGTCGAGGGAGTGCGGTGCGGTGCTGGCGGTGAGGGAGGAGAAGTACTCGACGAGTGCGGGGTCGAGTGGCGGGATGTCGAGCGGGATCGAACCGTTGCGGAGCGAGTGGGCGGCGAGGGAACCGGCGGCGACGGCCTGGCGTGCGGCGACCGGCGACAACGTGGTGGGGGTGCCGTCGGCGACGAAGGCGAGGAACTCGTTCATCGTGTCGAGGTCGGCGTCGGCATGGCCCTCCTCGACGCCCGCGATCGGGTACTCGACGTCGCCCTCGGTGCTCCAGGTGCGACGACGGTTCCAGACCTTGACGGTGCCACCTGCGGTGTCGCCGATGTTCTCGAGCCGACCGTGCGTCCCGATGACGGTGTAGTTCCGCCAGTAGTCGGGAGTGAAGTGGCACTGCTCGTAGCTGGCGGTGATCCCGTGCTCGAGGGTCATGAGCATCATCGAGACGTCCTCGACGTCGACCACGGGGTTCAGGCCGCGCTGCGCCTCGGGCGGCCAGTTGTCGTAGGAGAACCAGTCGGCCATGGTCTGGCCGCTGCGGTCCTCGTGATCGTCGATGTCGCCGTAGACCGCGAGGTCGCCCATCGCGACGACGCGCTGCGTGTACGCGCCGGCGAGGAAGTGGACGACGTCGATGTCGTGGCTCGCCTTCTGCAGGAGCAGGGTGTTCACGCGCGAGCGGTCGGCGTGCCAGTCCTTGAAGTAGTAGTCGCCGCCGTTGCCGACGAAGTGACGCACCCAGACGGACTTGACCGCGCCGATCTCGCCGCGCTCGATGACCTCATGCATGAGCCGGACGACGGCCGCATGCCGGAAGTTGTGCCCGACGTAGAGCGGCGTCCGCGACTCGTAGGCGGCCTGGAGGACCGCGTCGGCGTCGTCGAGCGTGATCGCGAGCGGCTTCTCCAGGTAGACGGCGATGCCGGCGCGCAGCAGGTCGACCGCGATCTCCTTGTGGGTCCAGTCGGGCGTCGTCACGATCGCCGCGTCGATACCGCCCTGCGCGATGAGCGCCTCGTGGGAGTCGAACACCTCGATGTCGTCGCCGAACAGCTGCCGTGCCCGACCGCGACCGATCTCGGTGGTGTCGACCGCCGCGACGACCGATGCGGACGTGGGGCTCGTGGCGACGTGTTCGGCGATGTAGGCCCGCTGGCCGGTGCCGATGACGGCGACCCGGAGGCCTTCTGGGGTGGTGGCTGGTGCAGTGCTCACTCGATCACATCCGCTTCCTTGCGTGAAGTTGATTCATATGATGCCAAAACGATCATGAAATGACAATAGGCGATCACAGCGCTGACGCAAGTGCGGAGCGGCCGATGTGGAGAGGTTTTACCGCGCGGAAACATGGGGAGCGGGGTCGCACTTCGACAGGCTCAGTGACCGGGAGGGCGGCTCAGTGACCGGAAGGGCGGGTCAGTGACCGGAAGGGGGATGGCTCAGCGGCCGAGAGGAGGGGTCAACGACCGGGAGGGTGCGGCACTTCGACAGGCTCAGTGACCGGAACGCGGCTCAGTGACCGGAAAGCGGCTCAATGGCCGGAGGGGGCGACTCAGTGACCAGCAGGGCGACTCGCCGGTCGGCGACCGCAGAGGACTCAGGCAGCGATGATGAGCTCGACGCCGGCCGCGGCCAGGGCGTCGGCGAGCGTCGGATCCACCGGCTGGTCGGTGACGAGCACGTCGATGCGGTCGAGCGGGCAGATGCGGGCGAAGGTCGCCTTCGTCATCTTGGTGCTGTCGGCGACCACGATGACCCGCTTCGCGACCTTGACGAACTCCTGACTCACCGAGGCCTCACCCTCGTGGAGGGTGGTGGCGCCGAACTGCGCGCTCAGGCCGTCGACGCCCAGGATCGCGACGTCGAGGGCGATCTCGGCGAGCGCCCCAGCGACGAGCGAGCCCACGAGTTCATAGGACTGGCGTCGTGCGACGCCACCCGTCACGACGATCTTCACGTGCGAGCGCACGGACAGTTCGAAGGCGATGTTGAGCGCGTTCGTCACGATCGTGACCGAGGCGTCGCCGTCCGAACGGACGAGGTGCTCACTCCGCCCGATCACGCGCGCGACCTCACTCGTGGTGGTACCGCCGTTGAGTCCGACGGCGTCGCCGACGTTGATCAGGGCGGCCGTGGCCTTCGCGATGGCCATCTTGGCGTCGGCCTGGCGGGCGATCTTGTACTGCAGCGGCAGCTCGTAGCCGGTGCCGAGGGCGGCGGCACCGCCGTGGGTCCGCGTGACGAGTCGCTGTTCGGCGAGTGCCGTCAGGTCGCGACGAGCGGTGGCCGCGGAGATGCCGAGCGCTTCGCCGATCTCCGCGATCGTCACGTTGCCGCGTTCGCTCACGAGCTCGAGCAGGGCGTTGAGTCGCTGTTGCTGCGTCATCTGTCCTGCTTTTCCGGTCGGGTCGGGCGTACTGTGACCATCATATGGGCGCTCAGCCAGCGCCTGTCTGATTGATTCTGACGATTTGCACTGGTATCGATCAGATTCGATCCGGTATGGTTGCGGCAACGCATCGCCACGCTGCGATCGCGTCCCCTCACGTGAAAGGCACGTCATGCCCGAGACCTTCGTCGCCGCCGAACTGGCGTCGCAGCCCGAATCCTGGCGCACCGCCGCCGCCCTCGTGCCGGAGGCCGCCGCCGTACTGCCGCAGCCAGGTGAGCGCGTCGCGGTGGTCGGGTGCGGCACCAGCTGGTTCATCGCGATGAGCTACGCCGTGCTGCGCGAACAGGCGGGGCTCGGCATCACGGACGCGTTCGCGGGCTCGGAGTTCCCCGGCATCCGCGACTACGACCGCATCGTCGCCATCTCACGCTCCGGCACGACCACGGAGATCGTGCACCTGCTGGAGGCGGTGGGCGACTCGGTCACCACCGTCCTCATCACCGCGGTCGACGACTCCCCCGCGACCGTTCCGGCGGCACACGTCATCGCCCTCCCCTTCGCCGACGAGCGTTCCGTGGTCCAGACCCGCTTCGCCACGACGACGCTCGCGCTCCTCCGCGGCTCGCTCGGACACGACGTCGAGGCACTCGCCGTGGAAGCCGAGCGGGCGCTGCAGATCCCGATCGACGAGTACCTCGCCGCCGACCAGGTCTCCTTCATCGGACTCGGGCACGCCGTGGGCCTCACCTTCGAGGCCGCGCTCAAGACCCGGGAGGCGGCACAATTCTGGGCGGAGTCCTACCCCGCCATGGACTACCGCCACGGTCCTATCGCGATCGCGCAGCCCGGCCGACTCGTCTGGTCCCTCGGCCCGACACCCGCCGGCCTGCCGGAGGACGTCGCGGCCACCGGAGCGACCTTCGTGCAGCACGACCTCGACCCCATCGCCGGGCTCGTCGTCGCCCAGCGCTTCGCGGTCGCGTTGGCTGAGGCCCGCGGCCTCGATGCTGACCACCCCCGTTCGCTCACGCGCTCCGTCATCCTGACGCCGTGACCGAGCGGGCGGTCCTCGGCATCGATGTCGGCGGGACCGGGATCAAAGCCGCACTGACGGATGCCGACGGCACGGTCCTCGGGCGCTGGCGCGAGGCGACGCCTTCGGGCGACACCTCGGGTGTCCTGACTCGCGACATCGTCCTCGGACTCGTCGCCGCCGCGAGCCGCGTCGCGGCCCCAGCGGCCGTCGGGGTGGTCGTGCCCGGCGTCGTCGACGAGGAGCACGGCGTCTGCATCCACGCGGTCAACCTCGGTTGGCGCGACCTCGCCTTCCCCGAGCTCCTCCGTCCCGCGCTCGACGTCCCGCTGGCCTTCGGGCAGGACGTCCGCGCCGGGGCGCTGGCGGAAGCGGTCTCGGGCGCTGCAGCCGACGTCACGGGCACGATCGCGTTCGTACCGGTCGGAACCGGTCTGGCCTCGGCGCTCGTCATCGACGGCGTCCCCTTCGCCGGCGGCGGCTGGGCCGGCGAGATCGGCCAGCGCGTGATCCAGGACGGCCCGCATCGTGGGCTCCGGGTCGAGGAACTCGCCTCAGCGGGCGGCATCGCACGACGTGCGGGCGCCCGCGACGCGAAGACCGTCGCCGACGCCGTCGCCAGTGGTGACGCCGCCGCGATCGCCATCTGGAACGACGCCGTCGATGCACTCGCCGAGGCCCTCGCCGGCATCACCGTCGTCGCCGCACCCACCGCCATCGTGATCGGCGGTGGGCTCGCCCTCGCCGGAGCCGCCCTCTTCGAACCGCTCGAGCACGGACTCCGCGAGCGGCTCGACGTCGTCCGTGTCCCGCAGCTCCTGCCCGCTCGTCACGGCGACGAGGCGGCCACGGTCGGTGCGGGGATCCTCGCGCGCCGACTGGTGGCAGCCCGATGACGACCACGCCCGCGCCGCGTCGCGTCGTGGTCGTGACGCCGAACCCGGCCGTCGACATCACCTACACGGTCGCCGAGCAGCAGCTCGGGGTCACGCAACGCGTCCAGTCCGTCGTGCGGCGTGCCGGCGGGAAGGGCGTGAACGTCGCCCGCGTCCTCGAGTCGCTCAGCGTCCCGACTCTGCAGGTGCTCCCCCTCGGTGGCGCCTCCGGCACCTGGCTCGCGGACGCCCTCACAGCCGACGACCTCCCCACCCGGGTCGTGGAGCTCCGCGCCGAGACACGCTCGACGGTCGCGGTCGTCGACGGCATCCTCCATCCGACCCTCTTCGCCGAGGCCGGTCCGGTCGTGACGACCGAGGAGTGGACCGCCCTGACGACCGAGCTCCGACGCGCCCTCCACGACGCGAGCGCACTCGTCATCTCGGGCTCGCTCCCGCCGGCCACGCCCGACGCCGTCGTCGAAGCGCTCGTCCGAACCGGGCACGACGCCGGCGTCCCCGTGATCGTCGACGTCAGCGGCACGGCACTCCTCGCCGCGGCCCGCGCCGGTGCGACGATCCTCAAACCCAACCTCGACGAGGCCCTCGAGGCTACGGGCGCCGCCGACCTCGCATCGGCTCGCGCGGCACTCCTTGCGCTCGGCGCCCGCGCGGTCGTCATCTCCCGTGGGGCCGACGGCCTCACCGCCGGCGACGCCGATGGTGCCCACGAGGTCCCGGCCGTCCCCGGCGTCAGCGGCAACCCGACCGGCGCCGGCGATGCCGCCACGGCCGGCCTGGTCGCAGCACTCCGCGCGGGAGCCACACTTCCCGAGGCACTCCGCACGGCGGCGGCGGCAGGTGCTGCGGCCGTGCTCGAACCGATCGCCGGCGCGATCGACCTCGCCGCCTTCCACCGATTCCTCGACGCACCCGCCGCACCCGACCCCATTGGAGCAACCGAATGACCACCGCCCTCGACTTCACCACGCTCCTCGCCAACGCCTCGGCCTCGAACGCCGGCATCGCGGCGTGCAACGTGGTCCTCCTCGAGCACGCGGAGGCGATCGTCGCCGGCGCCGAGGAGGCCGGGCTGCCGGTCATCCTGCAGATCAGCGAGAACTGCGTGCGGTACCACGGGTCGCTCGCCCCCATCACGCTCGCCTCACTGGCCATCGCCCGCGCAGCGACGGTCCCGGTCCTCGTCCACCTCGACCACGTCGAGTCGGCCGAGCTCGTGCGCGAGGGCGTCGAGCTCGGCGTGGACAGCGTGATGTTCGACGCCTCGACCCTGCCGTACGACGAGAACGTCCGCGCGACGAAGGAGATCGTGGACTTCTGCCACGCGCGCGGCGTGGCCGTCGAAGCGGAGCTCGGCGAGGTCGGCGGGAAGGACGGCGTCCACGCTCCGGGCGCGCGCACGGTGCCGGCAGAGGCCGTCGCGTTCGTCGCAGCGACCGGCGTCGACGCCCTGGCCGTGGCCGTCGGCACCTCGCACGCGATGACGAGCCGGGAGGCCGCCGTCGACCACGCGCTGATCGCGCAGCTCCGCCGCGAGGTGCCCGTCCCGCTCGTGCTGCACGGCTCCTCCGGACTCCCCGACGACGAGCTCCGCGCGGCGGTGCGTTCCGGGATGACGAAGATCAACCTCTCGACGCACCTCAACGGACTGTTCACCCGGGCGGTGCGCGACGTCCTCGACGACCAGCCGAAGCTCGTCGACCCCCGCACCTACGTCCGCGCCGGTCGCAGCGCGGTCGCGACCGAGACCGCGCGGATTCTGCGCCTCCTCGCAACGGACTGAGCACTCCCAGGAATCCCACAGCAACACGCAACGCTGAGCTGTTAATATATATTGTGTTGGAGTTCTTCCAACGCCTCCACCGGTAACCGATCGTCCCCCGCGATCACCCTCCGGCCTCCCGAGCCCGATATCCCTTCGGGTGCGCGGGAGATACGGCCACCCCTCCCCTAGGTGCGGTGGCCCGAAGCTCTGCGACACCGCCGGTCGATGCTCGGGTCTGACCTCGGGCATCGACCCGCGCAAGCACTGACGCCAGGCATTCCCAGGTTGTTCTCAGCTTGGTCGCGTATGTTCGTTCCTCGAGTGCCGATGTCACAACCGGCTTCCGTGTGCAGAGTCCACACCTCCACGGATACGCCGATGCTCCCGACACGACACCACCAGCCGCCCTCCAGAGCGGCGAAGAACGATCCACCGGACGGCCCCAGCCGACCAGCGCAGCCGAATCTCGGCGCAGCTGCATACCGGACGGTCTCGTCGCTCCATCCATGCGACCTGCACCGATCGTCATCGCATTCCCCCTCTGGAACCGGCCCATCCATCATCCGTAACACCAGAATCGAGAACCACCATGTCCATCACTCAGACTCGGACCCCAGCGTCCTCCAACCGTTCAGCGGGCACCGCCGTCCACGGCCGCGGTCACTCCACCGAGAAGCTCACCTACCGCTTCGGTCTCCGCACCCGCGAGACCGGTGCGGAGCAGCGCGGCTCCAGCAGCGCGGCCAACCGCCGCGGCTGAGCCGCCTCACCGTTCCACCCGACGCCCCCGCACGGCCTGACCGTGCGGGGGCGTCGTGCGTGCGGAACCGGTGCCGATCACGGCCACTCCGGAGTTCGGACGATCGTACGGACGACCACGGCCTCCCAGGTGGGAGAATCCCCACATGGATCCCGTCGCGCTCATCTCGTGGATCGTCGTGTTCGTCGTCGTCACCGTCATCGTGTCGGGCCTGTCCGGCCGAGCGGGTGTCTCCGCCCCGGTGGCCCTGGTGCTCGTCGGCGGCGTCGCGTCGTTCATCCCCGCCGTTCCGACCGTCGAGATCGAACCCGACCTGATCCTCTACGGCCTGTTGCCGCCGCTGTTGTTCGCGTCGGCGATCCGGATCTCCCTCATCGACATCCGTGCCCGTAACGACGGCATCATCCTGCTCTCGGTGGGTGCGGTCGCGTTCACCGTCGTGTCGGTCGGGTTCGCCAGCTGGCTCCTCATACCGTCGATCACCCTCGCGGCGGCGTTCGCGTTCGCGGCGGTCATCGCGCCGACCGACGCCGTCGCCGTGAGCGCGATCGCCGGACGACTCGGGCTCCCCCGCCGTGTGCTGACGATCCTCGAGGGCGAGAGTCTGCTCAACGACGCCACCGCACTCGTGGCACTCAACGCCTCGATCCTCGCCATCACGAGCGTCGTCAACCCGGTCATGATCGCCGGCGAGTTCGTCATCGAGGTCGTCGCCGGCGTCGGCGTCGGTCTCGCGGTCGGCTGGGTGCTGTCCGAGGTCCGCCGACGCCTGCGCGCCCCAGTCCTCGACACCTGCCTCTCCCTCATCACCCCGTTCCTCGCATTCCTCCTGGCGCAGGCGATCCACGGTTCGGGTGTGCTCGCGGTCGTCACCGCCGGGCTACTGCTCGGCTACCGGGCACCCATCGTGCAGTCAGCCGAGGCGCGCATCGCCGAGTCGCTCAACTGGCGCACCATCCAGTTCCTCCTCGAGAACGCCGTCTTCCTGTTCATCGGGCTCAACCTGGCCGGCATCCTCGAGGGGGCGATCCAGACCGGTCCGGGGCTCTGGCCGACCGTGTTCATCAGCATCGGGGTCCTCGCGGCGCTCATCGTCTCGCGGTTCGTGTGGGAGATGACGGTCACGGCGATCTACCGGCTCGGGCCGAGACGGCTCCGTGAGCGGAGCTGGTCGTGGGGCAACGGGATCGCCGTCTCCGCAGCCGGCGTCCGTGGCGTGGTGACCCTGGCGGCCGTGTTCCTGCTGCCCGAGGACACCCCGTCGCGCGAGTTCCTGCAGTTCCTGGCGTTCGTCGTCGTGGTCGGCACGCTCCTGTCGGGGCTCGCGCTCCCCCGGATCATCCGCGCGCTGCACCTCCCGCCGCCGAACCACAGCCAGGAGCGCGTCGAGCAACTGATGCTCATGGCGGAGGTCCAGACGGCCGGCTTGGACCGCCTCGACGAGCTGACGACCGAGGCGGACGAGGAGCAGGTGCTCAACCGTCTGCGGACCAATGCGAGCTTCGTGGCCAATGCCCTCGAGCAGTACACGGGTGACGGCTCGGAGCTTCGCACGGTCGCGTTCGCCCGACTCCGCCGCCAGATGATCGCGGCGGAACGCGAGGCGCTCCTCTCGGCGCGCGCCGAGGGTCGCTACCAGGAACCGGCGGTCGCCGCGGTCCTGGCGGCGATCGACGCCGAGGAGGCGACACTCAAGGCGATGACGCCGAAGCCGCCGCGGTCATAGCACCCCGGACGCGCTGCCCGCACGCCCCAGCCGAACGACCGGCGCAGGACGATCGGTCGGGCAGGATGAGGGCATGATCATGTTGTTCCCGGCCGCCATCTTCGCGGTGCTCTACGTCGTGAGTCGACGCCACGACGCCCGCCGCCTGCGCAACGGGGTCTTCCTGGTCTCCGCGATCGCCTGCGGACTGGTGGCGCTCCTCTCGGAGGCCTCACGCACGACGCCGTTCACCGTGCTCCTCGCCGCGTTCGGCACGGTCCTGCTGGTGGGCGTGCTCGGGGTACTCCTCATCGGCAACGGCATCACGATGCTCCGCCTCGAAGGACGCAGCCTGGGCAACCTGCTCTCGCTGTTCGCCGGGGTCGCGATCCTCGTCCTACCCGTGCTGGCCGTGCTGCTGGTCCTCGGAGCGCACCCCCAGTCCCTGCCCTCGTGGCTGACGATCGTCCTCGTCGCGCTGGGTCTCCTGCTCGGGTTCGCGTGCTTCTACGCGGCTGCGACCTTCGCGGCCTTCGGCGTGTACTCGCTCGTCTACAGCCGCTACCGCCACACGCGCACGCCCGACGCCCTCGTCGTCCTCGGTTCCGGCCTCATCCACGGCGAGGTCCCGCCGTTGCTGCGCAGTCGCCTGGACCTGGCCCTCCGCATCTATCGGGCCACGTCACCGGGGAGGACGCGACCGATCCTGATCCCATCCGGCGGCCAGGGCGACGACGAACCACGCCCGGAGGGGACGGCCATGGCCGAGTACCTCGTCGCGAACGGCGCGGACCCGTCCGACGTGCTCCCCGAGACCACGTCCACGAACACGCGCGAGAACCTGTTGCTCTCCCGGGACCTGCAGCAGTCGGCCGGACGGGACGGCGAGACGATCGTGGTGACGAACAACTACCACGTCCTCCGCGCGGCGCTCCTCGCACGTTCGATCGGGAGCGACGCGCAGGTGATCGGCTCCCCGACGGCCGCCTACTACGTGCCGAGCGCGTTCCTCCGCGAGTACGTCGCCATCATGGTCGAGCACCGTCTGCTCAATGCGCTGGCGATCGCAGGCGTCGCGGGCCTGATCGCCCTCGCGGTGGTCTGGTCGCTCCTGCCGATCTGAGCCGCCCTCCCACCCGAGGACGACGACGCCCGCAGCGCACGACGGGCCGTCCTCCGAATGGAACGGAGGACGGCCCGTCGGTCGCGTGATGCCCGACTCAGTCGGGTGCGGTGTCGTAGACCTCGCGGGCGTCGTCGGTGGCCTCGGAGGCCGGCCCGGAGTCGGGCTGGTGATCGGTCGAGCCGTCGGCGTCGCCACCGTCACCCTCGGCCAGCGGCGCGTCGAGTTCGGTCGAGGGCTCCGGCGTCTCGACGGCCTCCTCGGTCGCCTGCTCCTCGTCGGGAGCCGCGTCCTCCGAGCCGGTGCCGTCGACGGTCTGACTCGACCCGTCCGAGCCCGGTCCGGCGGTCGTCTGGTCGGAGCTCACGAGCTCTGCGGTGTCGATGTCGGCACCCTCCCAGGCTTCCTGGTCCGCTCCGGCCGCACCGGTCGCGAGGTCGTCGCTTGAACGCTGGTCCTGCTGATCCGTCATGATGCACTCCTCTCCGCGGAACGCGTCGCGCTCCGTGTCCTCGGACTCTACGACGTGATCCTCCACGGTCTCCCGGGGTTGACAGCCGCCGACGGGCGTCCGGGCCGGTCGCGATAGCGTGGGGACATGAGCCTCCCCGTCACGGACTCGCGCGTCACCTATCCCTTCGGAGCCCTCGTCTCGACGGGCACGGTGCTGCACGTCGAACCCGCTGGCGACCACCTCGCCGTCGTGCTCGACGAGACGGCCTGCCACCCGGTCGACGCAGCATGGCCCGACCAGCCCGCCGACACGGCGACCATCACCTTCGGTGCGGGCACGAGCGCCGTGGAGGTCGCCGTGACCGACTGCGTCGTCGCCGCGAGCGACGGCACCCGGCTGTACCTCGGCGCCGACATCCCCGTGAAGAAAGGCACCGAGGGGTGGGCCTTCCTCGTCGCGCACCTGGTCTCCACCGAAGCGGCCTCGAGCGCTGTGCAGGGCGCGACGGCCCGCATCGAAGTGGACGCGTCCACCCGGCACGCGCTCTCCGCCGGGCACACCGGGTGCCACCTCGCATCACTCGCCTTGAACGCCGCGCTCGCCGACGCCTGGCGCAAGGAGGTCGTCCCCGACGCTCTCGGGGCCCCGGATTTCGACGCGCTCGCCTGCGAGTCGTCGCGGATCGCTCCGAACGCGTCGACCGACCGTTACCGCATCGGCAAGTCACTCCGGCGGAAGGGGTTCGACCCGGCCGCCCTCGACGACCTCGACGTACTCGGGTCACGCATCCGGAACACCCTCGACGGTTGGTTGGACAGCGGCGCCGCCGTCCGGATCGATCGCGAGGGCGAGCTGCTCACCGATCGGCGCAGCTGGCACTGCGAGCTGCCGGGCGGCCCCGCGGTCATCGCCTGCGGTGGCACCCACGTGGCGTCGTTGGGCGAGTTCTCGAGTGTCGCCGTCTGGCTGGAACGCGAAGAGGTCGACGGCGCCGTAGTGCTATCGATGGTCAGCACGGTCGTCCCGGCCGGCTGACCGATGGCTCGGCGGCTGACCGGCGGCTAAGCGGCGATGCCCGTGGAGGCCGCGCCGCCGACGCCGGCGAGTAGGCCACCCATGACGAACACCCAGAGCAGCACGAGCGCCGCCCAGCCGAGCAGGAACAGCCCGTTGAGCACGACGCCCGTGATGGCCATCGCGCGACCGGCGGGCTCGCGGCGGAGCCCCATGAGGCCGAGGACGAATCCGACGACCGGGAGTACAAAGGTGAACCCGAAGAACAGCGACACCAGGCCGATGACCATGCTGGAGATGCTGAGCCCCTTCGGCGGCGATGCCGGGTAGGGGTAGGGCGCGGGGTACACGGGCGCATACGGCTGCGCGTACGGCTGCATGGCGTACTGCGGCGGGTAGGGCTGCTGCGGCGGGTAGGGCGCCTGCTGGGCGTACGGCTGCACCCCGTACTGCTGCGGCTGGAGCTGCTGTTGCGGGTACGGCTGCGGCGGAACCGACTGCTGCGAGTGCGCCTGCTGCGGCGCAAGGGGCTGCGGCTTCGATCCGTCCGGTGTGCTCATGCCCGTCAGCCTATCGACCAGCCCGCGCTCGGTGCCCGACCCCGCGCCCCGACGGCAGCCTCCAGGTCTCTGGGAACTCACGCTCAAGGGCGGTGAGGGGCCCGGAAAGCGACTACCGTATTCGTGCGGTCCTCGCAGTGAACCCGGAACACGGACCGCGCCACACCCAGAAGGAGCACCGTGCAGAACGACGCGATCGCCGAGGAACAGGACCATCTCGATCGGCTGCACGACGTGATCCGGTCGCAGTCGGACCTCGAGGAACGACGCTCCGAACTCGCCCTCCGCGCCTTCGACGGCGACGACGACTCGAGCTTCTCGGAACGCGACGCCCTGGTCGCCCACCACCGCCAGCGGATGGTCGAGCTGCGTTCGTCCAGCTTCGGACTCCTCTTCGGTCTCCTCGAACGCGAGACCGACGAACGGCACCACATCGGGCGCATCGGTCTGCGCGACCCGGAGAGCGGCGACCAGCTCCTGTTGGACTGGCGCGCACCGGCCTCGCGCCCGTTCTACACCGCGACGCCACTCCGCCCCGAAGGCCTCCGCCTACGCCGCCGCATCGGCACGGCCGGTCGCCGCGTCACGGAAGTCCACGACGAGGTCCTCGACACGACCATGCTCAGCGACGACGAGCCGAGCGGCATCGGCGAGTCCGGTGCGCTACTGGCGGCCCTCGGTCGCGCCCGGACCAAGCACATGGCGGACATCGTCGACACCATCCAGGCCGAGCAGGACGCGATCATCCGGGCACCCCTCCCCGGCACGCTCCTCGTCCAGGGCGGTCCGGGCACCGGGAAGACCGCCGTCGCCCTCCACCGTGCCGCGTACCTCCTCTACGAGCACCGCGAGCGACTCATGCGCAGTGTCGTGCTCATCGTCGGCCCGAACTCGACCTTCCTCGACTACATCAGCCGCGTGCTGCCGTCGCTCGGCGAGACCGCCGTCGTCCTCGTCACACCGGCGACCCTCGTGCCCGGACTCGACGCACACGCGGAGGACTCGCTCGAGGCCGCTGAACTCAAGGGTCGGCTGCGCATGGCCGACGTCGTCGCCCGGGCCGTCCGCGAGCGTCAGGTGCCGCTCGACCAGCCGGTCACGATCCGCATCGCCGGCGACGGCCCGCTCCGCGTCACGCCGGGCGTCCTCCGCCGGATCAAGGCCGGGATCGAGCGCTCGGGCACCCCGCACAACGAGGCCAAGCTGCGGTTCGACCGCGCCGTGCTGACGCATCTCATCGGGCTCGAGGCGAAGCGCGACGGCTTCGAACCCCGCACGGGCGAGGACGCCGACGAGCGTCGACAGGAGCTGAGCGAGGAGCCCGAGGTCGAGGAGCTGCTCGACACCATGTGGCCGATCCTCGAACCGGCCGAGATCATCGACCGTCTCTTCACCGACCCCGAGCTGCTGGCTCGTGTCGCGCCCGACCACACCGAGGAGGAGCGTCGCCTGCTGCTCCGCGAACCCGTCGCCGGAACGGACGGCGCAGGTGAGACCGACTGGGCCGCCCGGCTCACGCCCGGCGACATCGCCCTCGTCGACGAGGCCGCCGAGCTCATCGGCGAGGACCAGCGCCCCGAGCTGGAACGGCAGCGCCGCGCCGCTTACGAGCGCCGGCACGACGTCGAGTACGCGCGCAGTGTGCTCGAGATGATCGGTGACATCAGCATCGACGACGAGGCCCAGGACGACGACTACCTCCGTTCCGCCCAGGATCTCGCCGACCGCCAGACCGTGGAGGACGACCGCAGCCCCGCTGAACGCGCCGCGAGCGACCGCACCTGGGTCTACGGGCACGTCATCATCGACGAGGCGCAGGAGCTCACCCCCATGCTGCTGCGGGCCGTCCTGCGACGCGGCCCCAACCGCTCGATGACGCTCGTCGGCGACATCAACCAGCAGAGCACCTCCGCCACCCGCTCCAGCTGGCAGGAGCTGCTCGGCCCCCAGCTCCCGCGCTGGACGGAGGAGCTGCTCACCGTCAACTACCGGACGCCCGAGCAGATCATGGCGCTCGCCGATCCCGTCCGGCTCGAACTCGACCCGGACTCCCCGGCGCCCGTGTCGATCCGTCGCGGCGAGGAGGAGCCCGTGCAGCTCACGGTCGAACCCGCCGCGCTGGCCCCGACGGCGGTCCGCGCCGCCGTCGACGCGATCACCGCACACGCCGGTATCGCGGGCGTCATCGCACCCCGCTCGCTCCTGGCGGAGATCGACGCCCTCCTCGTCGACGCCGGAGCCGATCGCGCGCGGGTGTGGACCGGCACCGCGCGTGAGAGCAAGGGCCTCGAGTTCGACAGCGTCGTCCTCGTGCAGCCCGACGCGCTGGGCGGGACAGGCCACGCGGCCCTGTCGCTCCGGTACGTCGCGCTCACCCGCGCCACCCAACGGCTCACGGTCGTCGACTCGTCGAGCTGACCGTCGGCATCCGGCGACGCACCGTCGTCCGGACCCCTCCAGAGCACCGGTCGACGGGAAGGACCGTAGGCTTGGGCTCTGCCAACAGAATGTGAGGCTGGGATGAAGGTCATCAGCTACAACCTCCGCAAGAACAAGGCCAGCGGCGAGCTCGTCGCACTCACCGAAGAGTTCGGCCCCGACGTCCTCGCGTTGCAGGAGGCCGACACTCTGCAGCTGCCCGCCGAACTCGGCGGCCTGCACCTCGCCGACAGCACCCACCGCAACCGGCTCGGCCTCGCGATCTACTACCGCCGCGACCGGTTCACCGCCGAGTCGACGCAGACGTTCGCGCTGAAGAAGTCGCTGCACGACATGGTGCTCGCGCCGGCGCACGAGCGCCTCATCGGCACCCGCCTCACCGACGTCGAGGCCGGGCGCGAACTCATCGTCGCCTCGTTCCACGCGGCCCCGCTCACCGCGCTCAACTCACTGCGTCGGCACCAGATCAAGGCCGCGCACGAGCAGCTGCACGCGATGGGCGACGTCCCGACGCTCATGGTCGGCGACTACAACTACCCGCTCTTCCAGAAGGGCCTCGGCACCAAGATGCAGGAGAGCGGCTACGACCTGAGCCTCAGCGACCGCAGCACCTACACCCGCTACAAGATGTTCCGTGGGCACTTCGACTTCGCGACGTCCGTGGGCCTCAAGATCGACCGGGTGCAGACGCTCCGCCGCGGTATCTCGGACCACCTGCCGATCCTCGTGGACGCGAGCTACGGCTTCGCCGTGCCCGAGGACGACGACGCGCCGGAGTCCGCCGCCCGCTGACCCGGTCGTCTGCCCCTGCGCGCGCCCCGTCCGGTTCGCAATTCAGGATGCGCTCGGCGCGGCGCCCTTCTGCCGCAGCGTGTCACGCGGGACACGCCGCGTTCGTCCTGAGTTGTGAACTCGGAAGCGACGTCAGATGAGGCCGCGGAGGAACTCCTGGACGCTCGTCCCGGCCTCGCGGGCCCGGCGGACCAGGCGTTCGTGCTCATCGGTCGTGAGGTCGAGGGTGAGCTGGTGCCACGTCGGCTCGACGTCGAGTGAGAACAGCGCGCCGTCGTCCTCCGCGTCGAAGACGGGGGCGGTGCGCTCTTCCTCCACCTCGAGGTCGGCGAACAGCTCCGGCTCGGTCGTCTCTGTGGCGGTGTCTGCGACGACGTCGGCCTCGGGGGTCGACGGGGTCGACGCAGCTCCGGCGCCGGTCCACCCTGGTCCCTCCGGCACCGGCGTCTTGCGCTGGAAGGCCTCAGCCGCCGTGCGGGCGCGGATGTCGGCGGCCTCGTTGAGTCGGTGACCGACGTGCCCCTTCACCCACTCGAACCGGTAGCGCCGCCCGGCGATGGCGGCGTCGATCTCCTGCATGAGCTCGAGGTTCATGACGGGTTTGCCGTCGCCCTTCTTCCAGCCCTTCTTCTTCCAGCCCGGCATCCACTTCGTGATCGAGTCGATGACGTACTTGCTGTCGCAGAGGATGTGCAGGTCCTCGTCGAGGTGCTCGGTGGCGCGGAACAGTTCGAGGACGGCGCGCAGCTCGCCCATGTTGTTCGTGCCGTGCGGCCATCCCCCGGCTGCCCAGCAATCGTCGTCGACATACCAGGCCCAGCCGGCGGGTCCGGGATTGCCGAGGGCGGAGCCGTCTGCGGCAGCGGTGATCGTCATGAGCGCCTTTCGATGAGTGCCCTCCATCGTATCGACGCACCACCGACGCCCTGACGCCGGTCCCGCGGTGCCGGTGTCGGGCCGGCCGACGTCAGGCGGGCGCGAAGACGCTGAGCGTGACGGCGACCGTGACCGTCGTGTAGCCGGGCAGGTCGGCGATCGCCTGCTCGAAGACGTCGTCGTCGAGGTGGTGGGCGCTCGGCCCCATGCGGACCTCGTCGCGCACCTCTTCCGGCATCAACTCGACGGCATAGTCGAGCGTGTCGCGGGAGCGGAGCTCGAACCCGTCGAGCTGCGCGTCGAGGCGGGCGTCCTTGCGCTCGGCGATCCCGATCATGCCGAGCCGGTCGCGCAGCTCTGCCAGGTGACCGGGTTGCGGCGTCACGACGGTGAGCAGGCCGTCCGGGCGGAGCACCCGACGCATCTCGGGACCGTTGCGTGGGCCGAAGATGCTCAACAGGTGGTCGACCGAGGCGGTCCGGAGCGGGAAGGGTGCCCAGGCGTCGGCCGTGGCGGCTGCCGCTCGTCCGTGCGCACGGGCGGCGCGACGAGCGGCGAGCGGCGACAGGTCGAACCCGAACCCGCGCCAGGCCGGCCGGGCGTCGAGGATCCGGCCCAGGTAGTAGCCGGTCCCGCCGGCGATGTCCACGACGAGCGGGGCGCTGTCGTCGTCGACCGAGCCGTCCGGGAGGAAGCGCGCGAGCGGCAGGGTCGTGGCGACGTGGTCCGCGATCGGCTCGTAGTGCTCGGCCTCGAGGAACGCTGCGCGGGCCGCGACCATCTCCTGCGTGTCGCCGGTCTTCGGCGTCCGACCGCCGACGACGAGCGAGGCGTACCCCTGCCGGGCGATGTCGAAGCTGTGACCGGCGGGGCAGCGCAACACGCGGTCGCCGAGCTCGAGGGTCGCGGTGCAGATCGTGCACGCGAGATCGGGGGCGACGAGGCTCAGCCGATCGTGCTGCGGGACGTCAGCGAGGATCGGCATGCCTTCGAAACGCTCCGCTTCCAGCTGCTGTGTCCGTCGCCGCCGCGATGCTTCCGGTTGTCGCACTTCACCCACACGGTGAGTCTAGGCGCGTGCCGCATGGTGCGTGCGCCGGAACATTCGAGCGGCGATCGGTCGCGGCGGGGCTTCGGCACCGCGGTGACTCGATCAGCTCGGTGACTCAGTCCTCGAGCGCGCTCCGCAGACGCTCGACGTCCTCGTGTGCGGCGTCGCTCGCACGCTGCGCCCGGTCAGCCTCTCGTTGGCGTCGGGCCCACTCGCGATCGGCGTCGGCGATGTCCGCGTCGAGCTCCTCGAGCCGCCGCGCGAGGTCCTCGCGGTCACGCTGCAGTCCCGATCGCCGGACCGCCGACTCGTCCAGGAAGGCGGTCGCCTCCTCACTCGCGCTGGACGCTGCCTCCTCGTCGCGCTCGGCCGCCTCCAGCCGGGCCCGAAGGCGTCGGCGTCGGTCGTCGTCTTCGCCGGAATGGTCGCCGTCTCCGTCGCCCCGCGTCCCAACGGACCCGTCGGCGGTGGAGCGCCTACCGGGGGAACCGATCCCGCCGACGACACCACCCCAGCCCGCTCCGCTCGAGGTCGGGGCGTCGGTCAGTCGACCGGACGACACCTGCGCGGCGAGGTCGGCGTCGGCACTCGCCGCCTGCAGGCTCTGGCGGACGGTCTCGATCACCGCTCCGGAGAGGGACGCCCCCTCTGCCGCGGCGGACTCGACAGTGGCGGTGACGAGCGTCGCGATCAGCGAGCGACGTTCGGTGCCGAGCGTGCGGAGCGCTGCGGCGTCCCCTGAGCGTTGAGCGTCGCCGAGCGCGGAGCCGAGCTGTTCCAGTTCGCCGAGGAGGTCCGGGTGGTGCGCCGTCAGCACGTTGAGCGCCCAGGCGGCGACCGACGGTTTTCGGAGCGCGAGGATCGCCGTCGCCAGCTCGTCGTCCCCGTCGTCGCGCGCTGCGACGGCCAGGCGTTTGCGCTCCGCCACGAAGCCACTGAGCGGGACGCGCAGCAACTCGACGGCTGCGGACGCGAGGCCCGTCGGGGCCGGCGTCCCGGTGTCGCGGTCGTCGGGCACGGTGCCGCTCCCTCGCATCATTTCACGTCAGGCTAGCGCCCTCTTGCGCCAGAACGGCGTCCGACTGTCGCCTTTTCAGGGGGTGCTACCGACAATGTGGACATGGATGCCAGACCTTACCCCGACACGGTGGAGCCGCCTGTGACAGCGGGCTTCACCGACCTCAAGACCCTCCTCAGGACCGTGGACTTCCCGATCTCCCGCCGTGAGCTGCAGTCGATCGCGGTCCGATCCGGACTCGACCGGGGGACGCTCGCCGCGCTCAACACGCTCACCGAAGAGCACTACGCCGGCTCGTTCGGCATCCTCCGCGAACTCCGCCACCACGGCGAGCTCCGTCGCTCCGCCTGACCACCCCGCCCCGGCACCTGGTGGATTCCCCAGCGCGGTGCGCTGACGTGAGCGCGGGTCACAGCCCCGGGCGCGGGTCTCCGGAGGGGCGCGCTCACGCGTGCGGGACGCGGTGACGTCAGCGCACCGCGCTGGCGACTCGGCCGGACACGCTCGGCACGGCGCGTAACGCCCTGGCTGCTCGCGTTCGGGCTCCTAGACTGGCCCGATGGGGAAACGCACACGGTCTGCAGCTGTCGGAATCGTCATCGCGCTCGGAGTCGCACTCACCGGCTGCGCGCCGAGTGCACCGGCACCCACCGGTACGCCCATCGGTTCCCCGACCATGTCGGCCACGCCGGAACCGACTGCCACTCCTGCTGAGGACGTCGTCGCCATCGTCGTCGGCCCGCTGGCACTCGAACTCGTCGATACGACCGGGACACCACTGGAGAGCTTCGCCTACGACGACCCGTCGGAGGAGGCGCGCGCCAGGCTCACGAACCTGTTCGGACAGGAACCCGTCCTCGCGGACAACTCGACGGGCAAAATCCCGAACACCGCCTATCAATGGGCGGGTATCAGCATCTTCGACAGCCAGGGCGACGGCAGCGAGTTCGTCCCTGACTGGTCGGTTACCGTGACGGCGTCGGCCCTCGGCGAGGTCGATTTCCGGTCCATCGAGGGGACGGTGGTCGGAGCATCGGTCAGTACCGTCCGTGAGCGCTATCCGGAGCACCCCGACCAGGTTGATGCGAACGGCGGACGTCACTTCAGCATCTCGGTGGCGGAGACACCGGTCGGTACCGACGACCAAGGCAACGAGCACACGTACTCCGTCTTCATTTCCGCGCAGGATCCCGACAGCCTCATCGAGAGCATCGGCGCACCGTACACGAACTTCGGCGACTGAGCTCACCGCCACCTGGTGGATTCCCCAGCGCGGTGCGCTGACGTGAGCGCGGGTCACAGTCGCGGGCGCGGGTCTCCGGAGGGGCGCGCTCACGCGTGCGAGGCGCGGTGACGTCAGCGCACCGCGCTGGCGATTCCGCCAAGCGTCTTGCAACGCAGAAACCCCCGGCGAACCGAGGGTTTCGAGCTGAGATCCAGTGCGGAGACGGCGGGATTTGAACCCGCGGTCCCCTTACGGGGACTCCACCTTAGCAGGGTGGTGCACTAGGCCGAACTATGCGACGTCTCCATGTGCGCTCGCAAGCGGACGCACGACGACCAGCATAACCGGAGATGGGCGTGGTGACGAATCCCCGGGTCCGAGACACCCTTCGACACTTCGACAAGCTCAGTGACCGGGACTCTGGTTCCTGAGTCTGTCGGAGGACAGGGACCGGGGCGGCCACTTCTGCGCTCGCTGAAAGACCGGCGTCGGAGCGGGACCGGGACGCCTACTGGTTGTCGAGGGTGCGACCGCGGGAGCAGGTGCGCTGGTCGGCGGTCTGGCCGGTCACGGTCGACGGAAGGACCACTGCACCACCGGCGGAGGGGTCGGTCGCATCGGCAGGCGGAGCCGTCGCGGCCGGGTCGGCTCCTGCATCTGCACCCTCGGCCGGGTCTACCGCGGTCGGGTCGGTCGGGTTCGCCACCGCACCGGCGCCGGTCGCGCCCGAGAGCTGGATGGGCTGGTCGTTGCCGAGCGCCTCGAACAGCGCGGTCGCCGCATCGTCGATCGGCTCGACGCCACCCTCCACGGCGGCGTTCGGGTACTGCACGAACGCGATGTTCGCGAGGTCGACCTCACGGAGCGTCATGGCGATCGCGATCATCGTGTCGAGGCTCGTCAGGCTGTCGGACAGCTGCATGTTCTTCGCCGCCGCTTTGGCCAGGGAGTAGAGGATTCCAGGATTGGTCAGTGTCTCGGCGCTCTTGACCTGCTGCATCATCGCCGACAGGAACACCTGCTGGTTGCTGATGCGACTGAGGTCGCTGCCGTCGCCGACACCGTGCCTGGTGCGGAGGAACTGCAGTGCCTCATAGCCCTCGAGCGTGTGCTCGCCAGCCGAGAGGAAGGTGTTCGTGTACTCGTCCTCGATCGGGTCGGCGACACACACCGTCACCCCACCGAGCGCGGTCGACATGGCCATCACGCCACTGAACTGGACCTCTGCGGCGAACGGGATCTCGAGCCCGGTGAGCTGCGACACCGTCAGCGCCGTGCAGGCGAGCCCGCCGTAGCTGAGCGAAGTGTTGATCTTCTGCCGGCTCATCGAGTCGAACGAGCCGCCGGACGGGTCAGGACAGGACGGGATGGGGACGAACATGTCGCGCGGGAAGCTGACCACGGTCGCGTTGCTGTGGTCCTCGGAGATGTGCACGAGCATCGTGACGTCGTTGAGGTTGCCCGTCTCCTCTTCGGCATCACCGAAGACGGGGTCCTGACCGGCGCGCGAGTCGCTACCGACGATGAGGAGATTGACACCACCCGGATACGCTCCGATCGCGGGCAGGTCGGTGACCGCCTCACCCTGCGAGTCGACGAGCGCGACGCCGGGCTTCACGGTCGCGGCGACGTCCCAGAGGGCGATGCCGGCGACGATGCCACCGCTGACCAACGCGACCGCGAGCGTCGAGGCGACGATCTTCAGGCCGGTCGTGATCGGGTTCGAGCGCTTGAGTCGTCCGTGGCGGGCGATGGTCGCGAGCTTCTTCGGGCGAGGCCCACGAGCTGCCGTTCGGCGAGCCGGGGCGTCGCCGGCGGGCTCGTCGATGTCGGTCGAATGCGGGGGCATTCGTCGATTCAACCACGGGTTCATGTGAAGCGCACAGCCCGGGGCCCTGGGCTCCGAGGTGCGGGAGCCTCTCGGGGCGGTGAAAGGAGTGCGGAGGGCGTGGGATTCGAACCCACGAGACATTTCTGCCCACCAGTTTTCAAGACTGGCTCCATCGGCCGCTCGGACAGCCCTCCTGATGGTCGATCGCCCGCGATGACGCAGCTGACGACCAGGATCGAGTGTATCGGATGGGACCAGCGGCGAAGCGGCCCCATCCGATCACGCGGAGACTACTGGTCTTCCTCCGGACGACCGGCCGTGCAGGTGTTCTGCGCGGCGTTCTGGCCCGTGATCGTGTCGGGCAGGGCGACAGGGCCGGCAGCGGACGGGTCCGCGGGCGCTGCCGGGTCCGCCGTCGCAGCGGGGTCGGCCGCCGCATCGGTCGTCGCCGGGTCTGGCGTGACGGGCGCGTTCGGGTCGGTCACGACGTACTTGCCGGTGGCGGACAGGGCGACGGCCTGGTCGCTCTGCAGCGCCGTCCACAGCACGTCGGCATCGGAGGTCGCCTCGACCCCGCCCTCGACCGTGGCCGTCGGCGTCTGGACGAACGCGACGCGGTCGAGCGGGATGTCCTTGAGCGCTGCGGCGATCGACACCATCGTGTCGATGTTGTTCAGGCTGCTCGACAGCGTCACGTTCTTCAGCGCGGCACGGGCGATCGAGTAGAGCTTGATCGGGTCGGAGAGCGTGTCGCTGCTCTTCAGCGTGCGGACCAGCGAGGAGAGGAACACCTGCTGGTTCGAGATGCGAGAGAGGTCGCTGCCGTCGCCGACGCCGTGACGTGAGCGGAGGAATGCGAGGGCGGACGCGCCCGAGAGGTCGTGGGTGCCGACGTCGAGGTTGATGCCGCTCCAGGCGTCGTTGAGGGGTTCGGTGACACACACCGGCACGCCGCCGACCGCGTTCGACATCGAGATGACGCCGTCGAAGCCGATCTGCGCGGCGAACGGGATGGAGAGGCCGGTGATGCCCTCGACCGTGGAGACCGCGCAGGCGAGCCCGCCGTCGGCCCCGCCGTACATGAGGGCGGTGTTCATCTTGTCGCGACCGTTGCCGCCGTCGGCGCAGTCGCCGATCTGCACGTACATGTCGCGCGGGAAGCTGACCACGGTCGCGCTCGAGTGGTCTGCCGAGATGTGCATGAGGATCGTGACGTCGTTGAGGTTCTCGTCTCGCTCGCCGTACGCCTGGTTGCCGTCGCCCGAGTCGCTGCCGACGAGGAGCAGGTTGACGCCGCCCTCGATCGCCCCGATGTTGGGCGGCGGAGCACCCGGCGTCTCGTTGTCGAGGTGGGCGACGGGCTTGACGCTGTTGGCGAGGTCGAGGGCTGCCACGCCGGCGACCGCGATGCCGCTCACGCCGACGACGGCGGCCGTCGCGGCGACGATCTTCGCGACGGTGACGAACGGGTTCGACTTGCGGAGTCTGCCGTGACGGACGGCGGCGCGCGGTTTGGACGCGTCGGCGTTGCGGGTCATGGATCTCGCTCTCGTCTCAGGAACAGGGGTGGCCGGAACCCAGGAGACCGGGCTGCGGCGAGTCGTCCGGTGACCCCTGGAGCAGGCGCGCACCGACGCCCCGTGCCCACCGGAAACGGCGAATCGGCACGGAGCTTTGGACGATGCTAACCCGAAATGCTCCTCAGGAGCTGAGAGAGACCGTCGTCGGTGACCGTGCCGGTGACCTCCGACGCGACTGCGAGGACCTCCTCGGGCGCCTGGCCCATGGCGACACCGCGTCCTCCGGCGGCCGCCCAGCCGAGCATGTCGACGTCGTTGCGGCCGTCGCCGACGGCGACCATCTGCGAGCGCTCGAGCCCCAGCCACTCCCGGACACGCTCCAGCGCGGTCGCCTTGTTGACGCCCTTCGGCGCGATGTCGAGCCACGCCGTCCAGCCGATCGCGTAGCTCACCTGGCTGAGCCCGATCTTGTCGACGATGCGGAGGAACTCCTCCTCGTCATGACTCGGTGAGACGACGACGACGCGCGTGACGGGGCTCGTCACGAGCTCCTCGAACGGCACCTCGATCGCGTTCTCGAGGTTCCAGTCCTCCATGCCGACCGTGTACTTGCGGAAGCCGTCGGGGTACTCGACCATGTAGCTGCCCTCGGAGAGGTGCGGCTGGATGAGCCCGAGGACCTCGGTCGGGTCGAAGGTCTCCATGAAGAAGCGCTCGTAGGAGTCGGGCTTCGACTCGTCGCGCTTCATGATGAGCGCACCGTTCGCGCAGACGACGTACTGCGGCGTCAGCTCGAGCTCCTCGAGCACCGGGCGCGTGCTCTCCCAGCTGCGACCGGTGGCCAATGTGACGATGTGGCCGAGCGAGACCACGCGGCGCACCTCGTCAGCGACCGACAGGCTGAGCGAACCGTCCTCGTGCAGCACGGTGCCGTCGATGTCGAGGGCGATGAGCAACGGGGTCGCGGTGGTGGTCGTCTCGTCCGTCATCGGATCGGCCTCGCGACCTCGATGCCGCCCAGATACGGACGCAGCACCTCGGGGATGACGACGCTGCCGTCCTCCTGCTGGTGCGTCTCGAGGATCGCGACGATCCAGCGGGTGGTCGCGAGCGTTCCGTTGAGCGTCGCGACCGGCGTGGTCTTGCCCGACTCCGTGCGGTACCGGGTGTCGAGGCGACGCGCCTGGTAGGTGGTGCAGTTCGAGGTGCTGGTGAGCTCGCGGTAGGAGTCCTGCGTCGGCACCCAGGCCTCGACGTCGAACTTGCGTGCCGCGCTCGACCCGAGGTCGCCGGCGGCCGTGTCGATGACCCGGTAGCTGAGGCCGAGCGACTGCAGCATCGCCTCCTGGTACGACAGCAGGCGCTCGTGCTCGGCGGCGGCGTCCTCCGGCTTGGTGTAGACGAACATCTCGAGCTTGTTGAACTGGTGCACCCGGATGATGCCGCGGGTGTCGCGCCCGTAGGACCCGGCCTCCTTGCGGTAGCAGGTCGACCAGCCGGCGTAGCGGAGCGCGCCCTGCTCGAGGTCGAGGATCTCGTCGGAGTGGTACCCGGCGAGCGCCACCTCGCTCGTACCGGTGAGGAAGAGGTCTTCGCCGGCGATCTGGTAGACCTCGTCGGCGTGCTCACCGAGGAAGCCGGTGCCCTTCATGATCTCGGGGCGCACGAGCGTCGGCGTGATGAGCGGGACGAAGCCGGCCTCGATCGCGCGGTCGAGCGCGAGGTTCATGAGGGCGATCTCGAGGCGGGCACCGATGCCGCGGAGGAAGTAGAAGCGCGAGCCGCTGACCTTGGTGCCGCGCTGCATGTCGATGGCGCCGAGGAGTTCGCCGAGCTCGAGGTGGTCGCGCGGGGTGAAGGCGAAGGAGGGGCGTTCACCGACCTCGCGGAGCGTGATGAAGTCGGCTTCGCCGCCGGCGGGCACGCCGTCGAGCACCGGGTTCTGGATGCGACCGGCGACGTCGGCGAAGTAGGCCTCGGCCTCCGTCGCGACCTGCTGGGCCTCCTTGACGCGGGCGGCGAGCTGCTGCGCCTGGGCGACGAGTGCGGCCTTCTCCTCCTTGGGGGCCTTGGCGACCTGCTTGCCGAACGCGTTCTGCTCGGCACGGAGTTCCTCGAACCCGGTGATCGCAGCGCGGCGTGCGGTGTCGGCGTCGATCGCCTGGTCGACGAGGTCGACGGAGGACCCTCGCTTCTGCTGCGACGCTCGGAGGACTTCTGGCTGTTCGCGGAGGAGTACGGGATCGATCACCCGGCAAGTCTAGCGATCGAGGTCGGTGACGAGGCCCCGGGACAGTACCGTTGGGCCATGCCGACTCCCCCGCACGCCGCGCTCGTGTACAACCCGGTGAAGGTCGACGCCACCCGGCTGCGGAGCGCGTTGGAGGCGCGGTCGCAGGAGGCGGGATGGGCGGCTCCGCACCTGTACGAGACGAGTGTCGACGACCCCGGTGTCGGTCAGGCGAGGCGCGCGGTCCTCGACGGCGCCCAGGTGGTGCTCGTGGCCGGCGGCGACGGGACCGTGCGGGCCGCCGCCGAAGGGCTGCGCGGGAGCGGTGTGCCGCTGACCCTCATCCCGTCGGGGACCGGCAACCTGCTCGCGAGGAACCTGAAGCTGCCGCTCGGCGACCAGGTGGCCGCGATCGGGACGGCGTTCACGGGCGACACGCGCGCGATCGACATCGGCGTGGCCATGATCACCCGCGCCGACGGGTCGGAGGAGGAGCACGCGTTCGTGGTGATGGCCGGCATGGGCGTCGACGCGATGATGATCGCCACCGCGAACCCCGACCTCAAGAAGTCGCTCGGCTGGCTCGCCTACGTCGAGTCCGGTCTCCGCTCGATCGCCACGGCCGCGCCGTTCCGCATCCACTACCAGTTGCGCGGGCACCGTCAGCATGCGGCGACCGTGAGCTCGGTGCTCGTCGGCAACTGCGGCACGCTGCAGGGCGGGGTGCAGCTCATGCCGGACGCCGAGCTCGACGACGGGTTCCTCGACGTCGCGGTGCTGCAGCCGAAGGGCGCCTTCGGGTGGCTGCTCGTGTGGCGGAAGGTCACGTGGGAGAACCGGGTCCTGCGGCGGACTGCCGTGGGGCGACGGATGATCCGCTTCACCGAGGGCCGGGGCGGGAACACCGTGACGAACCTGCGTGCTGAGGCGCTGACCGTGCGGGTCGACGAGGCGCAGGACCTCGAGCTCGACGGCGACGCGTTCGGTATGGCGACGATGGTCGCGTTCGACGCGCACCGCGGCGGGCTGCTCGTCAAGCTCCCGTAGCCGGCGACACCGCTGAGCCCGGCTACCGTCCCTCGACGAGGTCCGCGATTTCGGCGAGGTGCGCCGTCGCCCGCTCGAGGTCGGGGCGGAGGTCGCGGTCGGCGTCGTCCGAGCCGAGCGACGCCGATGCCCGGGCGAACACGTCGGCGAGCGCCCCGGTCAGTCGATCGGCCACACCGCGACGCCGCACGACCCGCACCGCTCCGAGGAGTTCGCAGGCGATGAGCGTCCTCGTGGCGACGACCGCGTCCTCCAGCTGGGCGACGGCCTGCGCGGCGAACGGTGCGTCCTCCTCGGCTCCGCGCGACAGGACGACCGTGCCGAGCGCCGCCGGTTGCGCCGCGTGCCGGATGTCGGCGACCGCGCCTGCCGCGACGTACTCCACCATCATCAGGCCTGAGGCACCCGGTTCCCCGTCGCCGAGGAACGGCGGCAGGCCCGTGAAAGCGGGCTCGTTCACCAGCCGCAGGCGCGACAGGGTGACCGTCGACGTCTGCGCGAGCGCGAGCGCGGTCGCGTCCAGCTCCGCGGCCAGCTGCGCCTGGAAGAAGGCACCGTGGTGGAGGACCGCCCGTGACCCGGCATCGGCACCGAGGACGTACAGCGGGTTCTCCTGCGCAGCACCGATGAGCGCTTCCACCTGGTCCGCGAGCCGGTCCGTCGCCGTCGCCACGACACCCTGCGTGATCGCGGCGATGCGGAGTGCGAACGGGTCCTGGATCCGAGCCGGTTCCGGCGCGGGTCCGATGAGCGCGCGCAACGCCGCAGCAGCAGCTTCGACACCGGGCGCGGCTGACGCACCCGCCGCCGCCTCGGCGTACGCCTGCGCGTTGCCGTCCAGCGCGTGGAAGCTGAGCGCACAGACCGCCGACCAGGCACGGTCGAGCCTCCGCAGCTCCGCGACCGCGAGCGCCGCACGCGCGATGGTGAGGGCGCTGCTGCTGATGAACGACAGGGCGCTCTCCGACCCCCAGGCGTCCATCGGCTCCAGTGGCGTCGACGCCGGCCGTTCGCCGAGGAGGGTCAGCGCCGTACCGGCGAGCGCGGTGAGGTCGCCGGTCCCGATCGACCCGAGGGTCCGGACGGTCGGCAGTGCATCGCGGCGCAGCATCTCGGCGAGCGCCGCGACGACCGCGGGCTCGACACCCGATCCGCCGACGGCGAGCTGGTTGAGCCGGACCGCGAGCATCGCCCGCACGACCCGGTCGGGGACGACCTCCCCGGCGTCGACCGCGTGGCTGCGGAGCAGGCGGCGTGCGTGGGCATCGCCGTCGTCGGCCACCGCGGTGTCCTTGTTCGCCCCCACGCCCGTGCTCCTGCCGTAGACGGCCGCGTGCTCGGCGAGGTCCCGCGCTTCGTCATGAGCGGTGGCCAGCCGGTCGAGCACCGCGCGAGGCACCGAGGCCTCCTCCTCGAGGTCCGCGATCCGCCGCAGCTCGTCGATGCCCAGTGCTCCCGCGATCTCGATCATCCCGACACCCTCTCTTGCGCTCCGCCGTCGTGTGCACCATCCTTGCTCACACGGCGAACGTCCCACCAGATGAAATTCGAGTTTTACCTGACGGAAACATTCGAGGCGGTTCGCTGAAACGGCGGAGCCATAGCGTGGTGGCTCGACAGAGAGGGATCTGATGGCTGAATCATCGACTCGAACCGTGGAGCGTGCACTCTCGCTCCTCGCCGTGGTGTGCGACCGCGGCCGCACGACCCTCGCCGAGAGCGCGCGACTCGTCGACCTCTCGCCGAGCACCGCCCTCCGGCTCCTCCGCACCTTGGAGTCCACGGGCTTCGTCCGGAAGGACGCCGACGGCAGCTACCGACCCGGCAGCCGCGTCGTCCAGCTCGGCACGCAGGCACTCAGCAACGAGTCGCTCGTCGGCTTCTGCCACACGGAGATGCTCGACCTCGTCGAACGCACCGGCGAGTCCGCCTACCTGAGCGTCGAGGGTCATGCGTCCACCGCGCTCTACCTCGCGATCACCGAGGGCACCCACTCCGTCCGTCACGCGAGCTGGGTCGGTCGCACGATCCCCCTCGACGGGTCGGCCGCGGGTGCCGCACTCACCGGGCGGACCCCCACCGCCGGCTACGTCACGGTCGAGCGGGGCGTCGAGTCGGACGTCACCGCGATCGCCGCTCCCGTCCGCTCGGGAGCACGGATCGTCGCGGCCCTGAGCCTCGTCATCCCGAGCTACCGGATGACCGACGACCTCATCGCCTCCTACGGCGAGCTCCTCGTCGCCGCCACGGACCGGCTCTCCAGCGGGCTCGCCTCGTACACCGGCCCCACCGACAACACACCCGCGACCGTCCCCGACGACGCCGCGGACCTCCTGGAGGGACGCGCATGATCCGCTTCACGAACGTCAAGAAGGCCTACCCGGACGGCACGGTCGCCGTCCACGACCTCTCCTTCGAGGTGCCGACCGGATCCCTCACGGTGCTCGTCGGCCCGTCCGGCTGCGGCAAGACCACCTCGCTCCGGATGATCAACCGCCTCATCGATCCGACCTCGGGGTCGATCCTGCTCGACGACGTCGAGACCCAGTCGCTCGACCGCGTCACCCTCCGCCGTCGGATCGGCTACGTCATCCAGAACGCCGGTCTCTTCCCGCACCGCACCGTCGTCGACAACGTCGCGGCCCTCCCCCGCCTCCTCGGCGGCTCGCGTCGGGAGACGCGCACGGCGGCCCTCGAGCTGCTGGAGCGCGTCGGTCTCGACGAGAAGTTCGCGAAGAAGTACCCGTGGCAACTGTCCGGCGGTCAGCAGCAGCGCGTCGGCGTCGCCCGCGCCCTCGCGACGAACCCGCCGTTCCTCCTCATGGACGAACCCTTCAGCGCGGTCGACCCCATCGTCCGGACGCAGCTCCAGGACGAGTTCCTGCGCCTGCAGGCCGACATCTCGAAGACGATCGTGATGGTCACCCACGACATCGACGAGGCACTCAAGCTCGGCGACCAGGTCGCGGTCCTGCGCGAGGGCGGTCTCCTCGCGCAGATCGCGCCGCCGGTCGACCTCCTGACCCGCCCCCACGACGCGTTCGTCGCCGACTTCGTGGGTGAGGCCCGCGGCTACCGTGCACTCGGCTTCCTCGGGCTCGACCACGACGACGCCCTCCACCGTGAGCCCGTCGCCCGGCTCGGCGACACCGCCGTGACCGGTGTGCACGCGAGCGGCTGGGTGGTGGTCACGGACGACGAACGCCGTCCCCTCGGCTGGTTCGACACCGCAGCCGGTCACGGCTCCGTCTCGATCGACACCATCAGCGGCCACGGCCTGTTCGTGCCGCGCACGGCGTCGCTCCGCATCGCGCTCAACGCAGCGCTCGCGCACCCGAGTCGACGTGTCGGGCTCCTCGACGACGACGGCCGTCTCACCGGCACCATCGCCGCCAGCGAACTGCTCGAGCGCCCCGCCCCCGAGCGGAGCCTCCGATGACGATCGACTGGATCTGGGAGAACCTCCCGCTCATCGGCGACCTCACGCTCAACCACCTCTGGTTGACGCTCACCCCGACGGTGCTCGGCCTCCTGGTCGCCCTCCCGTTCGGCTGGTGGGCGCACCGCTCGCGTCGCGGCCGACCGTTCATCGTCGGTACCGCCGGGCTGCTGTACACGATCCCGTCACTCGCACTGTTCATCATCCTGCCGACGATCCTCGGCACGAAGATCCTCGACCCGATCAACATCGTCATCGCCCTGACCGTCTACACGGTGTCGCTCCTCGTCCGTGTCGTCTCCGACGGACTGTCCTCGGTGCCGGTGGACGCGGTGCAGGCGGCCGAGGCCATGGGCTACCGGTCCTGGCAGCGACTCGTGCTGGTCGAACTGCCCGTGGCCGTCCCGGTGATCGCCGCCGGCCTGCGCGTCGCGGTCGTCTCCAACGTCAGCATCGTCACGATGGCCGCCCTGCTCGGCATCCCGCAACTCGGGACCCTGTTCACCCAGGGCTTCCAGCTCCGCCTGTTCGTGCCGCTCGTCACCGGCATCCTGCTCTGCGTCGTCCTCGCCGTGATCCTCGACCTGATCATCGTCCGGCTCGGCTCGCTCGCGACACCCTGGCGTGATCGGACGGTGGCAGCATGAGCGTCATCGGCTGGCTGACCGACCCCGCCAACTGGACCGGCCCCGACGGCATCCCCTCGCAGATGGGCTACCACCTGCTGTACACGGGCATCGCGCTCGTCATCGCCGCGGCGATCGCCGTGCCGCTCGGCATCCTCGTCGGCTACACCGGCAAGGGCGAGCGACTCGTCGCCGGATCTGCCAACGCCCTCCGCGCCCTGCCGACCCTCGGCCTCCTCATCCTGTTGTTCCTCCTCATCTCGCCGGTGGTCCCCGGGCAGCTCGTCTACGTCATCCCGACGATCGTCGTCCTCGTGCTCCTCGCCGTCCCGCCCATCCTGACCGGGACGTACACGGGCATCCAGAGCGCCGATCCCGACGCGGTGGGTGCCGCCCGTGGCATGGGCTACACGAAGCTGCAGATCCTCTGGCACGTCCAGCTCCCCTGCGCCCTCCCCCTGCTGCTGTCCGGCATCCGCTCGTCCACCCTCCAGGTCGTCTCGACCGCGACGGTCGCCGCCTACCTCGGCCTGCAGGGGCTCGGCCGCTACATCATCGACGGCCGCGCCCAGGCCGACTTCTTCCAGATGGCCGGCGGCGCGATCCTCGTCGCCGCCCTCGCCTTCGCACTGGAGATCGCCTTCACCCTCCTCGGCACCCTCATCGTCTCCCCCGGTCTGCGACGCACCAGCCGCAGACGGCGGACGGCGGCCCCGACCACCGTCACCGGGGCGATCCCCCGGCCGGCCTGAGCCGCACCCGCACCGCACGACCACCTCCGCACGACCGCACCACCGATCCGTCCATCTCACCGAATCGAGGTCCTCATGCCCTTCCTCACCTTCCCCCGTCGACTCGCGGCCATCGCCGCGACCACCGCAGCCGCCGCTCTCGTCCTCACCGGCTGCGGCGGCCAGGACGCCCTCAGCAGCGACGGCGCGTCCGGCTCCTCCGGCGACGCCGTCATCATCGGCTCAGCCGACTTCACCGAGAGCCAGCTCATCGCCACCATCTACTCCCAGGCACTGCAAGCCGAGGGCGTCAAGGTGAAGGAACAATTCAACATCGGCAGCCGCGAGGTCTACATGGCCGCGCTACAGGACGGCTCCATCGACCTCCTCCCCGAGTACTCGGGCGCACTGCTCAAGTACCTCGACTCCGAGTCGAAGGCCAGTACGAGCGAGGACGTCGTCGCGGAGCTCGGCGACAAGCTCCCGAAGGGTGTCAGCATGCTCGACATCTCCCCCGCGGAGGACAAGGACGTGCTCGCCGTCACCCAGGAGACGGCCGACAAGTACGACCTCAAGACGATCTCCGACCTCGTGCCGTACATGTCCGAGCTCAGCCTCGGCGGCCCGCCGGAGTGGAAGACGCGCGTCAACGGCGTCGTCGGCCTCGAGCAGGTCTACGGTCTCACCTTCAAGGAGTTCGTCAGCCTCGACGCCGGCGGACCGCTCACGATGACCGCGCTCACGAGCGGCCAGGTGCAGGTCGGCGACATCTTCAGCACCGACCCCGGGCTCACCGCGAACAAGCTCGTCGCCCTCGAAGACGACAAGTCGCTCTTCGCGGCCGAGAACATCGTCCCCGTCATCAGCACGAGCAAGCTCGACGACACGATCTCGAAGACGCTCGACAAGGTCTCCGCGGCCCTCACCACCGAGGACCTCATCGAGATGAACGGCAAGGCGTCCGACGGCACGAGCCTGAAGAGCATCGCCGAGGAGTGGCTGAAGGACGCCGACCTGGGCTAGCGACACCCTTCGACGGGCTCAGGGGCCGAGAAGCAGCTCGGAACCCAGAACCCGTTCAAGGACGGCGACCCGCCCCTGAGCCCGTCGGAACAGCACCACCACCACCGCACCGCAGACGTAAAGGACCAGCGCATGCCGACCACCACCCGGACCATCCGTGCCGCTCGCGGCACCACCCTCACCGCCAAGAGCTGGCAGACCGAGGGCCCGCTCCGGATGCTCATGAACAACCTCGACCCCGAGGTCGCCGAGCACCCCGAGGACCTCGTCGTCTACGGCGGCACCGGGAAGGCCGCGCGCAACTGGGAGGCGTACGACGCGATCGTCCGCACGCTCGAAGGGCTGGAGGCCGACGAGACCCTGCTCGTGCAGTCCGGCAAGCCCGTCGGCGTCTTCCGCACGCACGAGTGGGCACCGCGCGTGCTCATCGCGAACTCCAACCTCGTCGGCGACTGGGCGACGTGGCCCGAGTTCCGCAAGCTCGAGGCCGAGGGTCTCACCATGTACGGGCAGATGACCGCCGGCTCGTGGATCTACATCGGCACGCAGGGCATCCTCCAGGGCACCTACGAGACCTTCGCCGCCATCGCCGACAAGCGGTTCGGCGGCACCCTCGCCGGGACGCTGACCCTCACCGGCGGCGCCGGCGGCATGGGCGGGGCACAGCCGCTCGCCGTGACGCTCAACGAAGGCGTCGTGCTCATCGTCGACGTCGACCCGAGCCGACTGGAGCGACGCGTCGAGCACCGCTACCTCGACGAGATGACGGACGACCTCGACGACGCCGTCGAACGCGTGCTCGCCGCCAAGGCCGAACGGCGCCCGCTGTCGGTCGGTCTCGTCGGCAACGCCGCGACCGTCTTCCCCGAACTGCTGCGGCGCGGGGTCGCCATCGACATCGTCACCGACCAGACGAGCGCTCACGACCCGCTCGCCTACCTGCCCGAGGACACGGCGCTCGCCGACTGGCAGACCGAGGCGGCGGCCGACCCGGTCGACTTCACGCGCCGCTCGCGACTCGCCATGGCGAAGCAGGTGCAGGCGATGGTCGACTTCCAGGACGCCGGCGCCGAGGTCTTCGACTACGGCAACTCCATCCGCGCCGAAGCGAAACTCGGCGGTTGCGAGCGCGCGTTCGACTTCCCCGGCTTCGTGCCCGCCTACATCCGGCCGCTCTTCGCCGAGGGCAAAGGTCCGTTCCGTTGGGCGGCCCTGTCCGGCGACCCGGCGGACATCGCCGCGACCGACCGCGCCATCCTCGAGCTCTTCCCCGAGGACGAGAAGCTGCGCCGTTGGATCACCTCGGCCGGCGAGAAGATCGCCTTCGAGGGGCTGCCCGCCCGCATCTGCTGGCTCGGCTACCAGGAGCGCCACCTCGCCGGCTTGAAGTTCAACGAGATGGTCGCCTCGGGTGAACTGAGCGCGCCCGTCGTCATCGGCCGCGACCACCTCGACTCCGGTTCCGTCGCCTCGCCGTACCGCGAGACGGAGGCCATGGCCGACGGCTCCGACGCGATCGCCGACTGGCCGCTGCTCAACGCCCTGCTCAACACGGCGTCCGGCGCGACCTGGGTGTCGATCCACCACGGCGGCGGGGTCGGCATCGGCCGGTCCATCCACGCCGGTCAGGTGATCGTCGCCGACGGGACGCCGCTCGCCGCCGAGAAGATCGCGCGCGTACTCGTCAACGACCCGGGCACCGGCGTCATGCGTCACGTCGACGCCGGCTACGAGCGGGCGGCCGAGGTCGCCCGCGAACGCGGCCTGCGGGTGCCGATGTGGGAGGGCGAGTGACCGACGGCCTGATCGCCCACGGTCGGCTCGCCGGGCTCGACGAGATCACCGGCGTCGGGGTCGATCCGGCACGCGGCGGGTACTCCCGGCACGTCTGGACGCCGGCCGAGTTCGAGCTGCGCGAGTGGTTCACCGCTCGCGCCGCCCGACTCGGGCTCGACGTCGAGACGGACCGGAACGGCAACCTGTGGGCGTGGTGGGGCGCGCCTGGGCCCGACGCGGTCGTCACCGGCAGCCACCTCGACTCCGTCCCGGGCGGCGGCGCCTTCGACGGGCCGCTCGGCGTCGTCTCAGCGCTGGACGCCGTCGCGCGTCTGCAGGCCACCGGGTTCCAACCGTCGCGTCCCGTCGCCGTCGTGGTGTTCGCCGAGGAGGAGGGGTCCCGGTTCGGGGTCGCCTGCCTCGGATCCCGGCTCCTGTCCGGGGCGATCACCGTGGACGCCGCCCGAGCGCTGACCGACGCGGACGGGGTCACCGTGGCGGAGGCCGCAGCGGCCGCCGGGCTCGCTCCCGAGCACCTCGGCCGCGACGACGAGGCGCTCGGCCGCGTCGGACTCTTCATCGAGTTGCACGTGGAACAGGGTCGCGGCCTCATCGACCTCGGCTCGCCCACCGCCGTCGCCTCGTCGATCCTCGCCCACGGCCGCTGGCGACTCCGCGTGAGCGGTCAGGGGAACCACGCCGGCGCGACCGGCATGCGCGAGCGCCGTGATCCCGTGGTCGCCGCGGCACGGGCCGTCCTCGCGGTCGAGCAGGCAGCCCTCGCGACGGACGACGCCCGCGCCACCGTCGGCCGCATGCGCATCGTGCCGGGCGGCACCAACGTCATCGCCTCCGAGGTCGACGCCTGGGTGGACGCCCGCGCCGCCACCGACGCCGGCACGCGCGCCCTCGTCGCGGACATCGAGAGCCGGGTGCAAGAGGCCGTCGCCGGTTCCGGCTGTACAGCTGAGCTGGTCGAGGAGTCGTGGTCGGGCGTCGTCGAGTTCGACCCCGAGCTCGCCGCGCGGCTGGCGGGCACGCTCGGCGGGGTCCCCCTGCTGCCGACGGGTGCCGGTCACGACGCCGGTGTCCTGAACGGAGCCGTGCCGACGGCGATGGTCTTCGTGCGGAACCCCACGGGCGTCTCGCACTCGCCGGAGGAGTTCGCCGAGGCGGACGACTGCGTCGCCGGTGTCGAGGCGCTCGAGACCCTGCTCCGGAGCGTCCTGTGACGGTCGCGAGCGTCGACGCCGGCGCGGCGGACGTGCGGGGTCCCATCTGGGCCGCGACGGCGATCATCGACGGTCGCCCGACCGGCCGCGTGCGCTTCACAGCCGACGACTCCGGACGGATCACCGCCGTCGAGCGGGGCGTCGAGCCGGAAGCGGGCGACCGACGCCTCGGAACGGTCATCCCGGGCATGGGGAACGCCCACTCCCACGCGTTCCACCGGCTGCTCCGCGGACGCACCCACGCCGACGGCGGCGACTTCTGGCAGTGGCGCGAGGCGATGTACGCGGCGGCCGCCAGCCTCGACCCGGACCACTACGGCCGGGTCGCTCGTGCCGTGTTCGGCGAGATGCTCGTCTGCGGCTGGACGGCGGTCGGCGAGTTCCACTACGTGCACCACCAGGCCGACGGCACCCCGTACCCGACCGCCCACGCGATGGAACTGGCGGTCGCCGAAGCCGCCGCCGACGTCGGCATCCGGCTCACCCTCCTCGACACGGCCTACCTCGCGAGTGGCCTCGGGTACGCCGGGGGTCCCGCCGCTCCGCTGCTCACCGAACAGCTCGCGTTCGGCGACGGCGACGCGGCCGGCTGGCTCGCCCGCTGGCATCGCCTGCGCGCCGCACTGTCCGGCTCCGTCGGTGCCTCCGGGCTCGTCACGCTCGGTGCCGCGCTGCACTCCGTGCGCGCCGTGCCCGTCGACGCCATGCGCACGATCCTCGCCGGCCTGCCCGACGACGTCCCGCTGCACGTCCACCTGTCGGAGCAACCGCAGGAGAACGTCGACACGCTCGCGAAGACGGGCAGGACGCCGACGGGCGTGCTCGCCGCGCTCGGTGCGCTCGCCCCACGCATCAGCCTCGTCCACGCGACGCACCTGACCGACGCGGACGTCACGGCGATCGGGCGGTCCGGCGCGACCGTCGTGATGTGCCCGACGACCGAGGCGGACCTCGGCGACGGCATCGGACCGGCCCGCCGCCTCGCGGACGCGGGGGCCCGGATCGCCGTCGGCTCCGACCAGAACGCGGTGGTCGACCCGCTGCTCGAACTGCGTGGACTCGAGGCCGGCGAACGGCTCGCCTCCGGCAGACGCGGCCGGTTCTCGCCCGCCGAACTCCTCGAGGCGGGCACCGACAACGGATACCGTTCGCTCGGACTCGGGCGGCACACGCTGGATGTCGGCGACCCGCTCGACCTCGTCGAGGTGTCGACGTCGAGCCTGCGCACCACCGGCATGGACCCGGCACAACTCGCCCTCGTCGCGACCGCGTCCGACGTCGTGCGGGTCGTCGTCGGCGGGCGGCTCGTGGTGGAGCGAGGTCGGCTGCTTGCGACGTCGCAGGAGTCGACGCCGGAGCGGCTCCTCGCGGTGGCGCTCGCCGAGCTGGCAGCATCGACGGAGACGCCCCGGGCAGCCGCCTCGTCCCCGACACCTGATCACCCCTCGCAGGAGATGCAGCCATGACCAGCGAACTCATCACCGGCATCGCCGAGCTCACGACCAACGCGGGCTCCGGGCCGGGCGACGTCGACGGCAACCGGATCACCGATGCGGCGGTCGTCATCGAGGACGGCCGGATCGCGTGGCTCGGCGCAGCGGTCGACGCGCCCGACGCCGACATACGGACCGACGTGGGCGGGCGCGCCGTGCTCCCGGGTTGGGTCGACACGCACACGCATCTTGTGTTCGCGGGCGACCGCTCGGCGGAGTTCGAGGCGCGCATGGCCGGCGGCCGGTACGCGGCGGGCGGGATCGCGACGACCGTGGCCGCCACTCGGGCCGCCTCGGAGGAGCAGCTCGTCGCGGGTGCGCGGCGGTTGCGGGCGGAGGCGCTCGCGCAAGGGACGACGTTCCTCGAGGCGAAGACGGGGTACGCGCTCGACGTGGAGGGCGAGGCGCGGTCCGCTCGGGCGGCGGCCGAGGTCGCCGACGTCGTCACCTTCCTCGGGGCCCATCTCGTGCCGGCCGGTGTCGACCGCCGCGACTACCTCGACCTCGTGACCGGACCGATGCTCGCGGCGGTGGCTCCGTTCGCGTCCTACGTCGACGCGTTCTGCGAGGTCGGCGCCTTCGACGTCGAGGAGTCGCGCGAGGTGCTGCTCGCCGGTCGCGCCGCAGGGCTGGGTGTCCGGGTGCACGGGAACCAGCTCGGCGAGAGTGGCGGAGTGCGCCTCGCGGTCGAGTTGGAGGCGGCGAGCGTCGACCACTGCAACCACCTCTCGGACGCCGACGTCGACCTCCTGGCGGGTTCGTCGACGGTCGCGACCCTGCTCCCGGCCTGCGACCTGTCGACGCGCGAGCCGTTCCCGCCGGCGCGCGCGCTCATCGACGCCGGTGCTTCGATCGCCCTCGCGACCAACTGCAACCCGGGCACCTCGTACACGACGTCGATGGCGTACTGCGTGGCGACCGCCGTGCTGCAGATGCGGCTGACGATCGCCGAAGCGGTGTGGGCGGCGACGCGTGGGGCCGGGGTGGCGGTCGGTCGCGAGCACGGGGCCGACGCCGTCGGATCGCTCCGCGTGGGTGGCCTTGCGGACCTGCAGGTGCTCGACGCCCCCTCCGTCTCACATCTCGCCTACCGGCCGGGCGTGCCGTTGACGGTCGGCGTCCGGCAGCGCGGCGAGCGCGTCACGGCAGGGACGACGCAGCGGTGAGCGACGCAGCGGAGGGTCGTGCACTCGTGCTGCTGCCGGCCGACCGGCATCGGAGCTACCGCTGGCGGAACGGGCTTGGGACCGCGACGGAGATCGCCGTCGAGGCGGTCGGGCTTCGGACCGATGGTGGGCGCGGCGATGGTGAGGGTGACGCGCCGGCCGCTCCGGGGTGGACGCTGAGCATCGCGACGGTCGAGTCGGACGTCGCCTTCTCGTCGTTCCCCGGCGTCGACCGTCAGCTGATGGCGTTGTCGGCGGGCGGACTCGGACTCGTGATCGACGGTGAGCCGGTCGAGTTGGACCGGTGGCAGGTCGCCGCCTTCGACGGGGCTTCAGCGGTGTCGTCGCGGGGCGTGGTCGGGCCGACGCTCGATCTCAACCTGATGGTGTCGCGGGACCGGTTCCGTGGATCGCTCGAGGTCGGCGTCGTCGACGGTTCGAGGCTCGTCACCACGCCGCCGGGAGCCACCACATTCGTCGTGTTCCTCGATGGACTGCTGTCGGCGACGGGGCCAGGTCTCGGCCCTGGTGCCCTCCAGCGGCACGACACCCTCCGACTCGAGGCCGGCACCCTGCCCCTGACCGGCGACGCGACGATCGCACTCGCCCAGGTCCTCCCCCACTTGTGATGGGTGCCAGCGCGGTGCGCTGACGCGAGCGCGCCCCACAGCCGCGAGCGCGGGTCTCCAGAGGGGTGCGCTCACCTCCCAGACCCGCGCCCACGCCGATTCGGCAGGTCTCGCGCCAGCGCACCGCGCTGACCTGAGACCTCCCCACCGGGTGCCGGCGCGGTGCGCCCGCGTGAATGACGCACACCCGGCGTGAGCGCTCCCCGCGCACGCGAGCGCGGGTCTCCGGAGGGGCGCGCTCACGTCACAGACCCGCGCTCACGCCAGCGCACCGCGCTGGCGCACACCCCGGCGGCGACGGCTACTTCGTTCGGTCGAGGACCGCGAAGCGGAAGGTGTAGGTGGCGTCGAGCGTGTCCTCGAGGCCCGTCACGTTCTTCTGGGCGAGGACCGTCTCGGTGCCCTGGAGCAGCGGGATGATCGGAGCAGCGGTCGCGGTCAGCGCCTGGATCTGCTCGATCGCCGCGATGCGCGCCGCCGGGTCTGTCGCCGTCGCCTCGGTGTCGATGAGCGCGTCGACGGCCGGGTCGGAGTACCCGTTGGCGACGGACGCGCCGGTCGTCGAGTACGCCGATCGCAGGAAGTTGTCGGGGTCCGGGTAGTCCGGGAAGAACCCCAGCTGGTACGCCGGGTAACCCGACTCCGGGTTCAGCTCCTTCACGTAGCTCGTCCACTCCGTCGACTGCAGGTCGACGGTGAACAGGCCGGACGTCTCCAGCTGCGACTTGATGAGCGCGTACTCCTGGTCGGAGTCGGGGCCGTAGTGGTCGCTCGTGTACTGGATCGGCAGGGCGACCGGAGTGCTGACGCCCGCGGCCGCGAGGATCGCCGCGGCCTTCGCCGGGTCCGGCGCGTCACCGTACGCGGTCTGGAACGCGGGCGTCGCACCCGTCTGACCGTCGAGCACGACCGAGTACGCCGGCGCGTAGGTGCCCTTGTAGACCTGGTCGGCGATCTCCTCACGATCGACGAGCGACGCGACCGCCTGCCGGATGGCGAGCTTCTGCGCGTCGTTCGCGCCCGGCTGGGTGTTCAGGTTGAACGTGAGGAACCGCACCGAACCGCCCGGCCCCTCGACGACCTGCAGGTCGGAGTCGCTCCGGAGGTCGGCGACGTCCGTCGCGGTCAGCGAGCGGTAGGCGATGTCGACGTCGCCCTTCTCCAGGTCGAGCCGCAGGTTCGACGCCGTCGTGTACGGCTTGAGCACGACGTGCTGCGTCTTCGCGCGCGTCCCGGAGTAGCGCGAGTTCGCCTCGAGGGAGAGCAGTCCGCCCGCCTGGTAGCTGTCGACGGCGTAGGGGCCGGAGCCGATCACGTCGTCGTCGCTCAGCAGCTTGTCCGCCGGGAAGACCTCTTCGTCGACGATCGGCCCGGCCATGCTCGTGAGCACGTAGGGCCAGGTCTGGTCGTTCGGCACTGTGAGGTGGAAGACGACCTGGTTGTCGTCACCCTCCTCGACGCTGTCGAGGTTCGCGAGCAGCGGCGACGGACCGTTGTCGGCGGCGATCTCACGGACGCGGGTGAAGGAGTAGACGACGTCCTCGGCCGTGAGCGCGTGGCCGTTGGAGAAGGTCAGCCCCTCCTTGACCGTGCAGACGTAGGTGGACTCGTCGGTGAAGTCGCACGATTCCGCCGCGTCGGGGGCGGGCACGACGTCGCCCTCGTCGTAGCTGAGGAGGTGCTGGTAGATCTGGTTCTGCGGCGTGAACGAGCCGCGATCCCAGGCACCGGCCGGGTCGAGCGAGACGATCTGATCGGTCGTGCCGATGACGAGCGCGGTGGTCGTGGTGGTCCCGCCCTGGGCCGTGCAACCGGTGAGGGCGGCGACGACACCGAGGCCGATGGCGACCGTGGCGAATCTGGCGGATCGGTTCATGGAGCGGTTCCTTCGGGTGACTGCGGGGGTGCTGATGCTGATGGCGCGACGGGGACCGCGTGGGCGGCGAGCGCGAACCTCGGGTGCGGTTCGGCTCCGTCGACGAGCTCGGCGATGAGGCGTCCCAGCACCGGGCCGAACTTGAACCCGTGACCGGAGAATCCCGTCGTGACGATGATGCTGTCGATCCGGTCGATCACGAAATCCTCGCTGGGGCTCAGATCGTAGAGGCAGCTGATGGTATGGGGTGCGGACGCGTCGACGCCGGGCACCCATTCGGCGACGTAGGCGGTGAGCCGCGCGAGTTCCACGGGTTCGGCGAGGCCGTCGCGTTCGTCGGGGTGGACGTGGACGGCACCGCCGTGCAGCCCGACCTTGACCCCCTCGCCCGGCGTCAGCAGGCCGTACACGCTCGACCCCTCGGCGGGATAGTGGACGAAACTCGGCCAGGCGTCCGCGCCCAGTTCGCTCGGGAAATGCGCGGGCTGGACCTGCGTCACGACGATCTCGGGCAGCGGACGACCGACGCTGCGAGCGAGGTCGCCGACGAGGTCGGGTGTCCAGGAGCCGGCCGCGACGACCACGTGGTCCGCGGCGACGTCGCCCAGCTCGGTGCGGACGACGGCGCCGGCGGCACCCGCGGTCGGGTCGTTCGACTCGGCCGGTTCGACGCCCGTCACCCGCACGCCGAAGCGCAGGGTCGCTCCGGCCACCTCGGCGAGGTCGAGCAGGGCCTCGATCGCCTCGGCGGAGTACAGTCGCCCGCCGGTCGCGTGGTGGAGGACCTCGCGGTCGAACCGCAGTCCGGGCCAGCGGTCGCTCGCCTGCTCCGGGGTGAGGCGCTCCGACGCGATCCCGCCTCGGGTCATCGCCGCCTCGATCGCCGAGAGCATCTCGGGTCGGCCGTGGTCGAGCGCGCCGGTGAGGTCGAGCAGCGTCCGTCCGCTCGCCGACTCGAGCTGCCGCCAGGCCGCGAGCGCCTCCGACGTCAGGGCGACGTAGTCGTCGGCGTCGTAGCCCTGACGGAAGATGCGGGTCGCGCCATGTGAGGAGCCGTGCTCGTGACCGCGCGGGTACCGCTCGAGGAGCAGCACGTCCCGGCCCTGCTCGGCCAGTGAGCGCGCAGCCGCCGCACCGACGATCCCGGCACCGATGACCACGACCTCGGCGCGCGCCGGCAGCGCGGTCGGCGTCGCGTCCGCTGCCGGACCCGGCGCGGTCATCGGCCCGACTCCGCAGGCAGGCCCGACTCCGTGGTCTCGCGGGTCGCTGCGGTGGCGCGCGCGTCGACCGCACGACGAGCCGGCATCGCGGCGGCCACGGCGGCCTCGTCGGCGAACGGACGGGACGGGAATCGACCGGGCGCGTATCGCGACGCGTCGACGAAGGGGCTCTCACCCGTGACCATCAGTTCGGCGAGCATCCGGCCGAGTCCGGGGCCGTGCGTGACGCCGGACTCGTTGTCGCCGGCCACGACGTACAGCCCGTCGAGCTCCGGCAAGGGGCCCGCGATGAAGCGGCGGTCCGCGGTGTACGACACGATCCCCTGCACGGCTTCGGCGTCGTCGACGACGGGCGCGGCGGCCGGGATGAGCTCGGAGATGATCGGCGACAGGTGCTCCCGCATCGCCTCGACGAGGTCGGGGCGGTCCGGGCGACGGTCGGCCGGGCTGTCATGCAGCGCGAGCGCCTCGTAGCCGACGCCGTTGCCATAGGTGAGACCGCCGAGGTGTTCCCGGATCCACAGTCCGTCGAGTTCCGGGATCATGAGGGTCGGCACCTCGCCGAGGCCGAACGGGGCGGTGGTCAGGCGGCTCGCGATCACGCGTGCGAACGGCAGCACGCGGTCCGTGGCGGCGAGGAGTCCGTTCGTCCAGGACCCGGCGGCGAGGACGACCTCGTCGCCGAGGACGCGCTCGCCGGTGGCGGTCAGCACGCCGACGGCTCGGCCGCCCTCGGCGAGGAGATCGACGACGGGCGTGTGCTCGACGATCTCGACGCCCTCGGCCCGGGCGAGCGCCGCGAGCGCGAGTCCGGCGTCGGGCGCGCTGATCTGGATGCCGTCGGGATGGATGAACGCCCCGACGATGGTCTCAGGGTCGAGACCTGGAACGAGCTCAGCGGTCTCGACGGCGGTGAGCAGGCGGGCGTCCTCGGGTCGGAGCGGGTGCTCGGCGAACGGCAGCAGGTGATCGAGCACGGCCTGCTCGGTGAGCGCGAGCCACACGTTGCCCGTGTTCCGCAGACCGATGTCATATCCGGCCGCGTCGAGCCCGCGGTAGAAGTCGAGGCCCGCCTGCTCGAGGGCGAGTTCCGACTCGTCCCAGTACCAGGCGTAGCCCGCCGCCCACAGGCCGACGAAGCCCGCTCCCGCCGCGGTCGTCGCTCCGGCGGCGGTGCCCGACTCGAGGACCGTCACCCGTCGCCCGGCGCGGGCGAGGTGGACGGCGGTCGCCAAGCCGAAGAGGCCGGCACCGACGATGACGGTGGTTGCGGGGCGGGGGTCGGTCACCCTTCGAGGCTAGTCACTCGCCGTCCAGGAGCCGACCACCCCGTCGCAATCCGACACCCGCCGTGTCCTTCGCCGGCGGATTCCGCGTCCCCGACTCAGGAGGTGCGCGGCGCGGCGGTCCCGTCAAAGGACGACGCGCCGGAGCACTCCTGAGTTGGGGACAGAGCGGGCTAGATGACGCCCTGGGCGAGCATCGCGTCCGCGACCTTCACGAACGCGGCGGTGTTCGCCCCGACGACGTAGTCACCCGGCCGACCGTAGCGCTCGGCGGCTTCGTAGGCGGCACGGTGCACGCCGTGCATGATGCCGCGCAATTTCACCTCGCTGTCGTCGAAGGACCACCGCTGCCTGGCAGCGTTCTGGCTCATCTCGAGCGCCGAGGTCGCCACGCCACCGGCGTTCGCCGCCTTCCCCGGGCCGAAGAGGACGCCTGCCTGCTGAAACACCCGCACGGCCTCGGGCGTCGACGGCATGTTCGCACCCTCCGCGACCGCGATGACGCCGTGCTTCACGAGGGCGATCGCGTCGCGTTCATGAAGCTCGTTCTGCGTTGCACTCGGCAGCGCGATCTCCCCCGGGACGTCCCAGACGCTGCCGCCGGCGACGAAGTGGGCGCCCTGACGGCGGGCGGCGTACTCGGAGATCCGGCCGCGCTCGACCTCCTTGATCTGCTTGAGGAGCTCGAGGTCGATGCCGGCGTCGTCGACCACGTATCCGGAGGAGTCCGACGCGGTGACGGCGGTCCCGCCGAGCTGATGGACCTTCTCGATCGCGTAGGTCGCGACGTTCCCGGAACCCGACACGATGACGCGCTTGCCCTCGACCCCGCGGCCGTCGACGGCGAGCATCTCGTCCACGAAGAACACCGTCCCGTACCCGGTCGCCTCGGTACGCACCTCGGCGCCGCCCCAGCCGACACCCTTGCCGGTGAACATGCCCGACTCGTGACGGTTGGTGATCTTCCGGTACTGGCCGAAGAGGAAGCCGATCTCGCGCGCGCCGACGCCGATGTCGCCGGCAGGGACGTCGGTGTGCTCGCCGAGGTGGCGGTAGAGCTCGTTCATGAAGCTCTGGCAGAAGCGCATGATCTCGGCGTCCGACCGCCCGTGCGGGTCGAAGTCGCTGCCGCCCTTCGCGCCGCCGATGCCCTGCGCGGTGAGGGCGTTCTTGAAGATCTGCTCGAACCCGAGGAACTTCACGATCGACAGGTTCACGCTCGGGTGGAAGCGCAACCCGCCCTTGTACGGGCCGAGCGCCGAGTTGAACTGGACGCGGAATCCGCGGTTCACCTGCACCCGGTTGCGGTCGTCGGTCCACGGCACACGGAAGACGACCTGCCGCTCGGGTTCGACGAGACGTTCGAGGATGCCCGCCTCGAGGTACTCGGGGTGTTCGTCGAGCGCCGGGCGGATGGACTCGAGGACTTCGAGGAGCGCCTGGTGGAACTCGGGTTCGCCCGCGTTGCGCCGCAGGGCGGCCTCCGCGACGGCGTGGACGGGGTCGGTGGACGTGGTGGTGCCGGTCACTGTGGTGCTTTCTGATCGGCCGACCAGGCGTCTCCGGCTGTCGCTCGACGGTGGTCGGAGGCAGTGGAGCGCGACTCGCCGGCGGGGAGGTACACGGGCCGTCGTGGGGCCTCGGCAAGCCTGGCAGCCGCGATAGATATCCGTCAAACGTCGACTAGACGAGCCGGCCGGACCAGTGGGACGACGACCTAAAGGTGGTCGTGCTCCGCGGCCTCGCTCGGGATGATCGGGATCGCGAGGGCCGGGAGCACCGCGACCGCGAGGAAGGCGAGCGGATAGCCGACCAAGCCGATGAGCGCACCGACCGCCGGACCGACGACCGACGCGGCGATGAACTGGCCGGTGTTCTGCGCTCCCAGCGCCCGCCCGGCCCAGGCGGGGCCGGCCATCTCGGCGACCGAGGTGAAGGCCAGCCCGTTGTCGGCGACCGTCACGGCACTGGCGACGACGAGCGCGACGGCGACAGCCACGGGCCACTGCAGCAGCCCCACGCCGGCGAGGAGCAACATGACGACGACCGCCGACACCGCCACCCAGCGCAGCGGTCGCACCCGGCTGCCGACCCGGTCGCTCAACACCCCGACGCCGATCCGACCGATCGCTCCGACGAACTGCGCGACACCGACGAGCACGCCCGCCGCGAGCGCGTTCCAGCCCTGATCGGTGACGAGCCAGACGAGCGCGAAGGTCGTGAGCGTGAACTGCGGCACCACGAGCAGGATCGATACCGCGTGGATGCGCCAGAGGAAGCCGTCGCCTCGGTAGGGGTTGCGTGGTCGCGCGGCCACGGGGTTCGGCGTCGTCTCCGTCGAGACCGGCTTCGGCACGACGGTCCGTGGCGGATTCCGGAGTCCGACGGTGCAGGCCACGGCGAGGACACCCGTCGCGACGAGCGAGATCAGGAGTGCGGCGGAGATGCCCGACGCCGCCGCCACGGACGGCACCGTCACCGCGGCCGCCGTGACGCCGAGCGGCTGTGACATCTGGCGGATCCCCATCGCGAGGCCGCGGCGGTCCTTCGGGAACCAGCCGACGACGATCCGGCCGCTCGCCGAGTTCGTGCTCGCGGAGGCGGCACCACCGAGGAGGAGCAGGATGCCGAGTGGACCGTAGCCGAGCGAGGGGATGAGGCCGTCCGCGGCGATCGCCCCGGCAGCGGCCAACGCGGTGAGGGCGAGGCCGCCAGCGATGACGATGCGCTCGCCGACACGGTCGGCCAGCCAGCCCCAGGCGATGAGCGTCAGCACCATGCCGAGCGTGGGGGCAGCGGCCAGGACGCCGGCCTCGGCGAGCGACATGCCCCGCTCGGCGTGCAGGAGCGGGATGAGGAACGCCGGGGTGCTGACGAAGAGCGTGCCGGCGGTTTGCGCGGCGACACCGAGCCCGAGGACGGTCCAGGCCCGACCGGCGTTCGGCATCGGTGGGCGCGCGCCGCGAGCGGTCGCCGGGGCCACGGGGGCTGGTGTCGTTCCGGTCATCGTGCCGCCTCCTGCGCTGGGCGTCTCCCACTGCTAGCATGACGGTACACCATTTTGGTATACCAATCGCCACCGGCCGGATCGGGAACACGGATGAGCACTCCGACGCAGACCACGCAGCTGTACGAGCGCCTCCGCGGGGCGATCCTGACCCTCGACCTCGCGCCCGGGCAGCCGCTCACCGAGCGGGGGCTCGAGCAACGCTTCGCGGCGTCACGGACGCCCGTGCGCGCAGCACTCACCCGGCTCGAGGCCGAGGGACTGGCGCGTCGCGACGGCCGCGGCTGGATCGTCGCCCCCATCGACCTCGAGGAGATCGGCCTCATCGCCGAGGTCCGTGAGGCGCTCGAAACCGCCGGCGTCCGACTCGCCGCCGAACGCGCGACCGAAGCGCAGCTCGCCGCGATCCGCACCCTGCTCGACGAACCCCGCCCCGACGACGAGCACACGGTGCTCCGTGTCGGCGGCGACTTCCACGAGGAGCTCGCGGCACTGTCCGCGAACCACCTGCTCGCCGAAGGGGTGCACGGCGCGATGGTCCGGCTCGCCCGTACCCGCTGGCTCGAGGTGCAGACGCCCGAGGCCCGAGAGCAGGCCGCCACGGAGCACCGCGCCATCCTCGACGCGGTCGCGGCGCGCGACCCCGAGCGCGCGGCGGACCTCGTCGCGCGTCACATCCGCGGGACGAACGAGCGGCTCATCGCATCACTCACCGCCGACCAGCGTCGCCTTCGCGGTCACGGTGTCGACATCGTCAGCTGAAGCACCGTTGACGCGCGGTCGGCGTCCACAACTCCTGCACCCGGCCGCGAATCCCGCTGACACGCTGTCCCCGAGCTCGGACACGGACCGACAGCAGGAGTTACGCGCGAACGTGACACCTCAGTCGTCGAGCGGCTCCGCCGAGAGCAGCCCGCGCAACCAGTCGCGGGCCTCGATGAACACCTCGTCGTTGTACCGGGAGTGGTAGTCGACGGCGGTGCGATCGGCGCTCGGGTACGAGCCCAGGAAGATCACATTCGGGCTGAAGCGTCGGAGCCCAAGCAGGGCGTCGGCCATCCGCTCGTCCTCGATGTGTCCGAGGGCGTCGATCACGAAGCGGTACCGGCCGAGCGCGTCGCCGATGGGCCGCGACTCGATGAGGCTCAGGTTCACGCCTCGCGTGGAGAACTGCTCGAGCATGCCGAGCAGCGAGCCGGACTCGTCGTTCGGCAGCTCGACGATGAGGCTCGTCTTGTCGGCGCCCGTCCTGGCCGGGATCTCCCGTGAGCGACTGACGACGACGAAGCGGGTCACGGCGTTCGGGTTGTCGCCGATGTTCTCCGCGAGGACGTCGAGGTCGTAGTGGTTCACGATGCCGGGCGGGGCGACCGCGGCGTCGGCGGTGGAGGTGCCGTCGAGGAGCGAGGCCGCGGCGGCGACGTTGCTCGACGCCGGGATGTGTCCGTGCGAGGGCAGCTTGGCGTCGAGCCAGAGGTGGCACTGCCCGTAGGCGACGGGGTGCGCGTTCACGACCGAGACGTCCTCGAGGCGGGTTCCGGGGCGGGCGACGAGCACGAAGTTCACCGGCACGAGCACCTCGCCGACGATGCGGAGACCGGGCATCGTGGCGAGTGCATCCTGCGCCACGGACACCCCTCCGTCGACCGAGTTCTCGATGGCGATGACCGCGGCCGTGCTGCGGCCCTCGAGGACGTCGCCGAGCGCCTCGCCGACGTTCGACACGGGCTTCCAGATCTGGCCCCTGGCCTCCTCGACCTGGCCGAGCGCCACCTCGGTGAAGGTCCCGCTCGGACCGAGGAAACTGTAGCTCCGGAGGGCGTCGTCGGCGGGTGCGGCTGGCATGCCTCCGAGCGTACCGTGTGGTTCGCGACACGCCCTTGGACGACCGTTGACTCCCATCCAGGTCACATTCGGGTGATTTCCAGGAAGATCGGGTCATTTCGGCCCCGATACCCCCCGTTTTGAGCTATTCAAATCACGCCACTACCCGCCACAATGGATACAAGGGTGTATTGAGCGCTGCCGCTCGTCTCGGGAAGCGAGTTCACGGCCGTTCGTCTCCCCGATCTCGATGCGTGATCCATGTCGCGCGAGGCTCCACCCGACGGGCTGAGACAGGAACAGGAGTGACGTGACGAGTGTCTTCACCGACGCCGCCCCGCGGTCCACTCCCCGACTGAACCTGGCGAGCGGCAGCGAGGCCGCGTTCAGCCTCGGCTCCTCCTGGAGCCTCCCGTCGTTGTCGCTGCCGACCTGGGTGCACCGGCCGATCTCGGCGGCCCGCGCGACCCTCGTCAAGTCGCTCGTCATGACCGTCGCGATCGCCGCGATCCTGGCCGGCGTGGTCACGGTGACGCAGACCTCGACCGCCGGTGCGTCCGCGATCTCCGCCGCCGACTTCGCACCGGCGGCCTCCTCCGTCCCGACGATGACGGCCGCCGCCTTCACCACCGCCTACGCCGGGGATCTCGCCGCGGCGGCGACGACCCTCACGACGATGTCCTCATCGCAGGTCGCGCAGCTGTGGACCGAGCTCGCTCCTGGATACCGCGCACTGCTCATCACCGGTTACCCGGCGGTCATCGGCAACCTCGAGGGTGTCGCCTACACGGACCGGGCGACGGCCAACGTCTCCCGACTCGCCGGCCTCCTCGCCGACACCGAGGCGAGCTACCGCTCGCTGACGGTGAGCAGCGACCAGGTCGACGGGCAGGCGGACTCGGCGGCCCTCGCCACGACCCTGTCGCGCCTGGACGCGATCAAGCTGCTCGCCGACCGGTACGCACCGGACGCGATCGCCGCCCGCCTCCAGCCCGAGTACCTGATCACGTTGCAGGCGGGCGGCTCCGGACCCCCGCGGGTCGCGGTCGCCGTCGGAGACGTGGACACCGCCGCCTACGTCACGGTGCTCGTCCCCGGGATGAACAGCAGCGCCCTCGAACTCGACGACTACCTGCGCGGGGCGAAGCGCATCCAGACCGCCGCAGCCGACAGTGCGGTCATCCTCTGGATCGGCGGACACAGCCCGAGCGCACTCGAGGTGCCGTCGAACGACCGGGCCATCGAGGGGGCTCCCCTGCTCGCCGGGGTACTCGCCGGATACGACGCCGTCCGTTCCGCTCACGGCGTCGTCTCCCGGTTGAGCGTCGTGGCGCACTCGTACGGCACGGCGACGGCCTCGCTCGCGTTAGCGTCCGGCGACTATCACGTCGACGACTTCGTCATGCTCGGTTCGGCCGGCATCCCGACGGAGATCGGGATCGACGATCTGCACGTCCCGGCCAGCCGCGTCTACGCCTCCCAAGCGAGCGCCGACACCCTCGCCGGTCTCGGCCAGCTCCTGTCCGGTCGAGCCGACCCAGCGACGAGCTCCTGGGGCGCGACCACCTTCGGCTCGGACGGGCTGACGCTCGGCGACGGCGACCACCTCGGCGCCGTCGAGGGACACAACGCGGTCGGGTCGAGCAACGCCGACGACCGGGGCAAGTACCTCGGGCCGGCCACCGAGAGCCTCTACGCCATCCAGCGCATCGTCACGGGTCAGGCCTACGCGGTCGCCGACCTGACGACGCCCGGATCGTCCCGCCAGCGCACCTCCGTGCCGGACGCCGCGGGCGCCGGCGCGGGCGCATCCACGACGAGCGCCTCCACGACCGCCTCCGCTTCCGCCTCGGCCGCGGCGCTCCTCGCCACGCGCTAGTCGACGGCCCTCCACAGGCCCCCGGAGCAGGGACCTCTCCACAGATCTGTGTCGGCCCGCCCCTGCGCCGAGGGAACCGGGTAGCGTCGTTGACATACCGACATACGCCTTCGTAGGCTCGGCTCATGCGAACGACCATCCGACTCGCCGACGAGTTCTACGAGGCCGTCCGCGAGCACGCCTCGCAGGAGGGGAAGACCGTGACCGCCTACATCGAAGAGGCCCTGCGCGCGAAGCTGGCCGCAGCGGCCGCGCCGCCCGAGCGGGAGCCCTACAAGGTCGTGCCGTACGGCCAGGGAGGACCCCGCCCAGGAATCGACCTCACGAACAACGCGCAACTCGAGGACATCATGGACGGTTTCGAGTGAAGGTGGTCGACACCAACGTCCTCATCGGCGCGTTCCGACCCGATTCACAACACCACCGCACGCTCGCGACCTGGTTGGAAGATGCCGTCCGATCGAGAGAGCCCCTGGGCGTCAGCGAAGCCGTGCTCGCGGGGTACATCCGGATCGTGACCCAGCGTCGGATCTTCGTCGACCCCACTCCGATCTCCGTCGCGCTCGAGCAGATGCAGCGACTCCGCGACGAGCCCGGCGTTCAGGTCGTCCGCCCTGGCCCGTCGTTCTGGACGGTCTTCACCTCGCTCTGTGCAGCGGTCGAGGCCCAAGGCAACCTCGTCTCGGACGCGGCCCACGCCGCACTCGCGATCGAACACCGGGCCACCTTCGTCACGCTCGATCGCGACTTCGCGCGCTTCCCCGACCTCCGCTGGGAATCGCCACTCGCCACGGGTCAAGCGCCTTCCTGACATCGGTCGTTGCTGCCAGACTGGTGCGATGAACGATCGCGCAGGTACCCCCGCCACCGAAGCAGATCTGATCGACGTCCCGTCGCTCATCGACGCGTACTACACGCTGAAGCCGGACGTCTCGATCCCCGAGCAGCGGGTGGTGTTCGGCACCTCCGGCCACCGCGGCTCCTCGCTGAACACCGCGTTCAACCAGGACCACATCGCCGCCACCACGCAGGCGATCGTCGAGTACCGCGCGAGCCAGGGGATCACCGGGCCGCTCTTCATCGGCTCCGACACCCACGCGCTCAGCGGGCCGGCGCAGACGACCGCCCTCGAGGTCCTGGTCGCCAACGGTGTGCGCGTCCTGGTCGACGAGTTCGACGACTTCGTGCCGACCCCTGCGCTCAGCCACGCGATCCTCAAGTACAACGCCGAAGGCAACGGCGACCAGGCGGACGGCATCGTCGTCACGCCCAGCCACAACCCGCCGGCCGACGGCGGCTTCAAGTACAACCCCCCGCACGGCGGACCTGCCGACTCCGACGCGACCTCCTGGATCGCGAACCGCGCCAACGAGCTCATCGCCGGTGGGCTGCACGACGTCAAGATGGCGGAACCGTCTGCCGTCGAGACGTACGACTTCCGCGGCAACTATGTCGACGACCTGAAGCACATCATCAACCTCGACGCCATCAAGCGCAGCGGGATCCGCATCGGTGCCGACCCCCTCGGCGGTGCGAGCGTCCACTACTGGCAGGCGATCGCCGACCGCTACGAGATCGACCTCACCGTCGTGAACCCGCACGTCGACCCGGCCTGGGCATTCATGACGCTCGACTGGGACGGCAAGATCCGCATGGACCCGTCGTCGCCCTCCGCCATGGCGGCGCTCGTCGCACGACGCGACGAGTTCGACCTCCTCACCGGCAATGACGCCGACGCGGACCGCCACGGCATCGTCACGCCCGACGCCGGGCTCATGAACCCCAACCATTACCTCGCCGTCGCGATCGACTACCTCTACGCGAACCGGCCGGGTTGGCGCGAGGACGCAGCCGTGGGCAAGACCCTCGTGTCGTCGTCGGTCGTCGACCGCGTGGCCGAGTCCCTCGGACGCCGCCTCTGGGAGGTCCCGGTCGGCTTCAAGTGGTTCGTTCCCGGTCTCGTCGACGGCTCGGTCGGCTTCGGTGGCGAGGAGAGCGCCGGCGCGAGCTTCCTCCGCTTCGACGGCTCGGTGTGGACCACCGACAAGGACGGCATCCTCCTCTGCCTGCTCGCCGCCGAGATCCTCGCCGTGACGGGCAAGACCCCTTCGGTGCTCTACCGGGAGCTGACCGAGCGCTTCGGCGACCCCGTGTACGAGCGCGTCGACGCCGCCGCCTCGAAGGAACAGAAGGCGCGGCTCGGCAAGCTCGACGGCGACGCCATCACGGCGACCGAGCTCGCCGGCGACCCGATCGTCGCGAAGCTCAGTCACGCGCCGGGCAACGACGCGGCCATCGGCGGCGTCAAGGTCGTGACCGAGCACGCGTGGTTCGCCGCGCGTCCGTCCGGCACCGAGGACGTCTACAAGATCTACGCCGAGTCGTTCAAGGGCGCGGAGCACCTCAAGCTCGTCCAGGCAGAGGCGAAGCAGATCGTCGACGCCGCCCTCGGCGCCTAGGCGGCCGACGCCTCGACGGGCTCGGTGAGCGGACACACGCTCGCCGAGCCCGTCGTCCGAGCCTGTCGAGGGACGAGCTGACCCCCCGTCCCTGAGCCCGCTTTGCCCCGGTCCCTGAGCCTGTCGAAGGGCTAGTTCAGGTACCCGGGAGCCGCCGGGAGTCCGAAGAACTCCTCGAGCGTCGTCACGCCAGTGTCGTGCATCTCGGTCGCGAGCGGCACACCGATGTAGCGGTAGTGCCATGGCTCGAACGAGAAGCCGGTGACGTCGACCTTGTCGGCCGGGTACCGCAGGAGGAATCCGAAGCGGTAGGCGTTCGCGGCGAGCCACTGCCCCTCCGCCGTGTCGCCGAAGCAGGTGTTGAGCGAGCAGTTGCCGCTCTCGGCACCGATGTCCATCGTCCAGCCGGTCTGGTGCTCGCTGTAGCCGGGGCGCGCCGTCGTCGAGTCGTCGGGTTCACTGTTGTACACCGACACCTGGCTCGAGTAGCTGCGGTACGCGCTGTTCGAAGCCAGCGACAGGCCGGCCTCTGCCGAGGCTGTGTCGAACAGCTGCACGATCGCGGCGGCGGCCTCGGCACGCAACAGCGGGTCCCACGTGTGGGCGACGGGGACGGACACGAGGTCCGGTGGTGTGTAGTCGACCGGGTTCAGCGGCCGGGTCTTGTTGACGACCACCCACGGGCTCAGCGGGTCGTCGATCGAGTAGGCGGCCTTGTCGAACGCCGGCGGGGCTGGGGGCGCGACCGGAACCGTCTCCGTCGGCGTCGGCGTGGGGGTCGGCGTCGGGGTGACGGACGGGGTCGCGCTCGGTGTCTTCGTGGCGGCGGCCGGGGTGGGCGTGGCGCCGCCGGCGATGTTGACGACGAGCACCACGAGCAGGATCGCGAGCGCGGCGGCCAGGACGCTCAACGCGATCACGCGGTTGCGTCGGACGCGCCGCGAAACCGGGCGTCGGTGGGAGGGCTGGTGGGCTGCGGTCACACGTCGAGCCTAACCGCGACACGGCGCATGCGCCTCTGCCACACTGTCGACAGGCTTGCACACCGGACGAGGGGCCCGACCATGACCGCAGGGACGCCAGCACACCACGCGCCGACGCACCGGAAGCGCCCGCGGTTCCGTCGCCTCCTGACCGCGGCCGCCGTCGTGGTCGGTCTCGGCCTCGCCGTCGCGGTCATCGCGGCCATCACCCCGTGGCCGTCCGCGCTCCTCATCCGCTCGGTGTTCGAACGCGGCGGTGCTGCGACGGTCGCCGAGATGGAACCGTACGTCCCGGACACGAAGCTCACGGAGTTCCGCGACATCGCGTACGCGGCACCGAGCGGCGGCCGGCCGCAGGTGGACACCACCCTCGACGTCTTCACCCCAGCGGACGGCACCGAACCGCTGACCACGATCGTCTGGATCCACGGCGGCGCCTGGATCTCCGGCGAGAAGGGCAACGTCGAGCCCTACCTCCGCATTCTCGCGGCTGAGGGGTACACGACGATCGCGGTCAACTACACGATCGCTCCCGAGGCCGTCTATCCGACGGCCGTGAACCAACTCAACGACGCCCTCGCGTACATCTCGGAGCACGCCGCCGAGTGGAACGGGAACCCGGACCGCCTGGTGCTCGCGGGCGACTCAGCGGGATCGCAGCTCGCCAGCCAGCTCGCCGTCCTCACGACCAACCCCGACTACGCGACGCTGTCGGGCATGACGCCTGGTATCGACGCCGACCAGCTCGTCGGGACGATCCTCAACTGCGGGGTCTACGACCTACCCTCGATGGCTGAGCTCGACGGCATCGGCGCCTGGGGCCTGCAGACCGCCCTCTGGGCCTACGCGGGCACCAAGGACTGGTCGGAGACGTCGACCGGTGCGCTCATGTCGACGATCGACTTCGTCACCGCCGACTTCCCGCCGACCTTCATCACGGGCGGGAACGGCGACGCCCTCACCTGGCTGCAGTCGGTCCCGATGAGCAGGGCCCTCGAGGACGCCGGCGTCGACGTCACGAAGCTCTTCTGGGCCGCGGACCACGAGCCGGCGCTCCCCCACGAGTACCAGTTCCACCTCGACCTCGACGACGCCCACGTGGCACTCGCGGCCACCCTGGACTACCTCGCGGCGCTCGACGCGAACCTCGACGCAGCGCCGACCACCACGCCCTGACCGAAGCGGTTGCCGCGGAACTTGCGCCGGGTGTAAGTTTGCACACTACGCAAAATCCCCAACGTCGGTGCGCCTGCAAACCGGCGCGCCCAGAGTCGAACGAGACCGCATGTCATCCAGTTCCCCCGCCTCGACCGAGCCGTCGGGATCCGCCCCCGTCCTCAGCCACCGGCAGATCCTCTTCATCATCTTCGGCCTCATGGCCGGGATGTTCCTCTCCGCGCTCGACCAGACCATCGTCGGCACCTCGATGCGCACGATCGCCGACGACCTCGACGGCATGGCCCTCCAGGCGTGGGTCACCACCGCGTACCTGATCACCTCGACCGTCTCGACGCCGATCTACGGCAAGCTGTCCGACATCTTCGGCCGCCGCCCGCTGTTCATCATCGCGATCTCGATCTTCCTCATCGGCTCGCTCCTCGCCGGCATGTCCGGTTCGATGTACGAGCTGGCGATCTTCCGCGCCATCCAGGGCCTCGGTGCCGGTGGCCTCATGGCCCTGCCGCTGACGATCATGGGTGACATGCTCGCCCCGCGCGAGCGCGCCAAGTACCAGGGGTACTTCCTCGCGGTCTTCGGCGTCTCGAGCGTCATCGGCCCACTGATCGGCGGCCTGTTCGCCGGTGCCCCCGAGCTGCTGTTCATCACCGGTTGGCGCTGGGTGTTCCTCATCAACCTGCCGATCGGCGTCATCGCGCTCGCGATCGTCCTCCGCTTCCTGCACATCCCGCACACGCGCCACAGCGTCCGCATCGACTGGTGGGGTGCCGCCACGGTCGTCCTCGCCGTCGTGCCCCTGCTGCTCGTCGCCGAGCAGGGCCGCATCTGGGGCTGGGCCTCGGCCGGGTCCATCGCCTGCTACGCCATCGGGGTCGCCGGCATCATCGGGTTCATCCTCGTCGAGCGGGCCATGGGCGACGACGCACTCATCCCCCTGAAGCTGTTCAAGAACTCGACCTTCCGGGTCGCCACGATCCTCGGTGTGCTCGTCGGGTTCGGCATGTTCGGCGCCATGATGACGGTGCCGCTGTTCCTGCAGCTCGTCGAGGGCGCGACGCCGACCGAGTCCGGTCTGCTGATGCTGCCGATGATCCTCGGCCTCATGATCTCGTCGATCGCGAGCGGCCAGATCATCGCCCGGACCGGCAAGTACAAGGCGTTCCCGATCGTCGGCACCTTCCTGCTCCTGAGCGGCTTCTTCTACTTCAGCTTCGCGACGGCGGACAAGCCGGTCTGGTGGATGATGGGCGGCATGCTGCTCGTCGGCCTCGGACTCGGCCAGCTGATGCAGACGCTGACGATCGCCAGCCAGAACGCCGTCGAGGCACGCGACATCGGGGTGGCGACGAGCTCGTCGACCTTCTTCCGCCAGATCGGTGGAACGTTGGGCACGGCCGTCATCTTCTCCGTGCTCTACACGCGACTCCCCGACACGATCGGTGCGGCGTTCAAGGACCCGACGCTGCTCGCGAACGCCCAGGCTGCAGCACAGGACCCTGCCGTGCTCTCCGATCCCGCCAACAAGGGCATCCTGGACGTGCTCTCCAAGGTGCAGTCCGGCGGCTCGGCCGGTTCCGCGCTCGACGGCGACACCTCGTTCCTCGTCGGTGCGAACCACGACCTGGCCGCGCCGTTCCTCACGGGATTCGCGGATGCGACCGTGACCGTGTTCTGGGTGAGCTTCGCGGTGGTCGCCGTCGCGTTCGTGCTGAGCTGGTTCCTCAAGGCGCCGCCGCTGCGGGCGAAGTCCGCGCTGCAGGAGCGCACCGACGCCCAGGCTGCGGAGGACGCCGAGGACGAGTTGTCGCTCGCCGCCCAGCGTGCCGCCGAGCTGGCGGGGTCGCAGCTGTCACCCGACACCGCGAGCAACCGCGTCGTCGATCCCTCCGCCCGTCGCTGACCGTCGTTCGTCGGTTCGCCAGCGCACCGCGCTGACGTGAGCGCGGGGTGACCGCCGCCAGCGCACCGCGCTGACGGGGTCATCCGGGTGCCAGCGCGGTGCGCTGACGTGACCGCTGTCGAATCGGCGTCACCGCGGCCCCAGCGCGTGAGCGCGCCCCTCCGGAGGGGCGCGCTCACGCCGCAGACCCGCGCTCGCGTCAGCGCACCGCGCTGGCGCCACACCCCACCGACACCCGACACCAGCATGAGAGCGCTCTCAGCAGGCGATAGCATGGGCGTGCACCCAGCCACGAGGAGCTTCGATGACGCACGCCCCCCAGCCCACCACCCGTCCGGCCCTGATCCTGCCGCCGTTCCTCTGGGGTTCCGCCACCGCGGCCGCCCAGGTCGAGGGAGCAGCACACGAGGACGGCAAGGAGGACTCCATCTGGGACGCCTTCGCCCGGGTGCCCGGAGCGATCGCCAACGGTGACGACCTCGAGGTCGCCGTCGACCACTACCACCGCACCGCCGGCGACATCGCGATCATGTCCGAGCTGGGCCTCGACGCCTACCGCTTCTCCACGAGCTGGGCGCGCATCAAGCCGGGCGACCGCGACGTCAACCCCGCCGGCCTCGACTTCTACAGTCGCCTCGTCGACCAGCTCCTCGACGCCGGCATCCTCCCCTGGCTCACCCTGTACCACTGGGACCTCCCGCAGGCGCTCGAGGAACAGGGCGGCTGGACGAACCGCGACACCGCCCTGCGCTTCGTCGACTACGCCGAGGCGACCTACGAGGCGCTCGGCGACCGCGTCCGGCACTGGACGACGTTCAACGAACCGTTCTGCTCCTCCTTGCTCGGCTATGCGGTCGGCGTGCACGCACCCGGCCGACGCGACGAGGCCGCCGCACTCGCCGCCATCCACCACCAGCACCTGGCCCACGGCCTGGCGACCACGCGCCTCCGCGAGCTCGGCGCCGAGCAGATCGGCATCACCCTCAACCTGACGAACGCGATCCCGGCGGACCCCAACGACCCGGCCGACGTCGACGCCGCCCGCCGCGTCGACGGCATCATGAACCGCATCTTCCTCGAACCGATCGTCCTCGGTGCGTACCCGGCCGACGTCGCCCAGGACCTCGAGGGCCTCGGCCTCGACACGCTCGTCCACGACGGCGACCTCGAGACCATCTCCGCCCCGATCGACTTCCTCGGCGTCAACCACTACCACGACGACCTCGTGTCGGGTCACCCCGACGACTCCGGCGCCGACGGCGGCCACTCCGGTGCGACCGAGCGCGAGGCCGGTTCGCCGTGGCTCGCCTCACCCGACATCTCCTTCCCGAGCCGTGGACTCCCGCGCACCGCGATGGACTGGGAGGTGCACCCCGCCGGCCTCCGCACCCTGCTCGTCCGGCTCGACCGCGAGTACCCGACGCTGCCGCCGCTGTACGTCACCGAGAACGGCGCGGCCTACGACGACGTCGTCGCGGAGGACGGCCGCATCCACGACGTCGACCGCGACGCCTTCATCCAGGACCACATCGACCAGGTGGAACTCGCGATCGCCGACGGCGCCGACGTGCGCGGCTACTTCGTCTGGTCACTGCTCGACAACTTCGAGTGGGCGTACGGCTACGACAAGCGGTTCGGCATCGTGCGGGTCGACTACGACACGCAGGAGCGCACGATCAAGGACAGCGGACTCGCGTACGCACGCCGCATCGCCGCCTCGCGTGTGGTGCCCGCAGTGGCAGAGCTTCCCTGACGCAGGAACACTCCGGCGTGTCGCGATCGAGGGGCCGCGACACGCCGGCCACCTCCTGAGGAGCGGCACCGGCCACGGACGTCCAGACGCCCGGCGATACACTGCACTCGACACGCTCACCCGCTCGGAAGGGGACGATGATGCAGTCCGGTCAAGGAGCCCCCACGCTCGAGATGGTGGCGGCACGCGCAGGCGTCTCCCGCGCGACCGTGTCGCGCGTCGTCAACGGCTCGCCGAAGGTCACGGCCGAGGTCGTCGCGGTCGTGAACGAGGCGATCGCCGCGCTCGACTACGTCCCGAACCGCGCCGCTCGGTCGCTGGCCTCCCGCCGGACCCAGGTCATCGCACTCGTCGTCCCGGAGTCGACCGCCCGGGTGTTCTCGGACCCCTTCTTCGCGTCGGTCGTGCAGGGCGTCGCGCTCGAACTGGCGGAGACCGACTACACGCTCAACCTCCTCATCGCGAGTGAGGCGAACTCCGAGAAGACCCGTCGCTACCTGCTCGGCGGCAACGTCGACGGCGCGCTCGTCGTGTCACACCACAGCGGTGACCACTCGTACACCCGACTCGGCCGGGAGCTCCCGATCGTGTTCGGCGGTCGCCCCATGGGTGCCGACGTCGTCGACAGCACCTACGTCGACGTCGACAACGTCGAGGGCGCGAGGACCGCGGCTCGCCACCTCGTCGAGGCCGGCCGGACGCGGATCGCGACGATCGCGGGCCGTCAGGACATGCCGGGTGGGGTCGACCGACTCGCCGGGTGGCGTGCGGAGCTCGAGCTCGCGGGTCTCCCACACGACCTCGTCGAGGTGGGCGACTTCTCCCCCGCCGACGGCGCTGCCGCGATGCGGCGTCTCCTCGCGCGCGGCGTGCCCATCGACGGACTCTTCGCCGCGAACGACCAGATGGCCGCCGGCGCCTACTCCGTCATCCGTGAAGCCGGCCTGACGATCCCCGGCGACATCGCCGTCGTGGGCTACGACGACGACCGCTACGGCGAGACCGCAGCGCCGCCGCTCACGACGATCGCGCAGTCGCCCGTCGACCTCGGTGCCGAGATGGCGAGGGTGCTGGTCCGTCGCCTCGCCGGCGAGCCGGTCGAGCGCGTCACGATGATGCCGACCCGCCTCGTCCCGCGCGCCTCCGTCTGACCCTCCCCGCCAGCCCGCGAACTGTCACCAGACGACAGTCCCGGGCGCAGCGACTGTGCTGAACTGACAGTTCGCGGCCTAGGAGAGGCGGGCGCGGATGATCTCGATCGCCTGCGGGTTCTCGTCGACGAGGACGTACCGACGGCCGAGCGCCTTCGCGACCGCCCCCGTCGTGCCGCTGCCGGCGAAGAAGTCGAGCACCCAATCGCCCTCGCGGGAGGACGCCTGCACGATGCGACGCAGGATCCCTTCCGGCTTCTGCGTCGGGTAGCCGGTCTTCTCGCGACCGGTCGGCGACACGATCGTGTGCCACCAGACGTCGGTGGGCAGCTTGCCGCGTGCCGCCTTCTCCGCGGTGACGAGCCCGGGCGCCATGTAGGGCTCGCGATCGACGGTCGCGTTGTCGAAGTGGTACCCCTTCGGGTCCTTCACATAGACGAGGATCGTGTCGTGCTTCGTCGGCCAGCGGCTCTGCGCCTTCGCGCCGTAGTCGTAGGCCCAGATGATCTCGTTGAGGAAGCACTCCCGGCCGAAGAGGGCGTCGAGGAGCACCTTCGCGTAGTGCGCCTCGCGGTAGTCGAGGTGGAGGTAGAGGGTGCCGTCGGCGGCCAGGACGCGCCAGGCCTCGACGAGGCGCGGCTCGAGGAAGCCCCAGTAGTCGTCGAAGGCGTCGTCGAAGCGTCGGAGGTCGCCGCGGATGCGCTCGTACGCCTGCCCCTTGAAGCCGGCGAAACGGTTCACCCCCGTCTCGGCCGTCCGCACCGAGGTCGAGGAGTGACGACGCTGCACGCGGCCGGTGTTGAACGGCGGGTCGAGGTAGATGAGCGTGAACGACTCGTCGGGCAGCCGCGCCACGACGTCGAGGTTGTCGCCCTCGAGGACGAGGTCGGGGCCGTCCGGGGTCCATCGCAGCGGCACTTCATCGGCTGCTGCGGCGAGGGACATGTGCCTATTCTGGCAGTCCGCCGCCCGCACACCCGGGAAGGAACGATCGGCCCCGCGCGTTGTACCGCGTATGACCACGGAGTTCGCCAACGAGACCGATGCCCAGCGCTACACCATGCACGTCGACGGCCAGCTGGTGAGCGTCGTCGACTACCGGATCTCGGGCGACTCGATCTCGTTCCCCCGCACCTTCACGACGCCGCCGTTCCGCGGCAAGGGGTACGCGGGCGAACTCGTCGCCTACGCGGTCGACGACGTCGAGCAGCACAGCGACCGTCGGATCGTCCCGATGTGCTGGTACGTGGGCGAGTGGTTCGACGCGCACCCCGAGCGGCAGGACCTCCTCACCCGTTCCGCCGGCTAGCCTCCGTTCACAACTCAGGGGCACTCCGGCGCGTCGCGATCGGAGGCCCGTCCTCGGCGCTGACACGCCGGACGCGTCCTGAGTTGTGAACCGCCACCAGCGCGTCACCCACCGGCCACCTGGCGGTTACGCACGGGGACTAGCGTCCCGACCATGCAGCAGCTCGTCTCGCACTACGCCCCGCCACCCGCACTCGACCAGGTCGACGGCTACCAGGTGGTCGACGTCGACGACGACGACCCCATCCTGCTCGACGCCGCCGGCAGCCACATCGACACGTGGCGCGAGGGCTACCCGTACGCCGAGCGCATGTCGCGAGAGCAGTACGAGAGCGACAAGCGACTGCTCCAGATCGAGCTGCTGAAGCTGCAGAACTGGATCAAGGCGAACGACCGTCGGCTGGTCGTCGTGTTCGAGGGACGCGACGCGGCCGGCAAGGGCGGCACGATCAAGCGCTTCACCGAGCACCTCAACCCGCGCGGCGCCCGCGTCGTCGCGCTCGAGAAGCCCACCACCCGCGAGTCCACGCAGTGGTACTTCCAGCGCTACGTCCAGCACCTGCCGGCCGCCGGCGAGATCGTGCTGTTCGACCGGTCCTGGTACAACCGAGCGGGCGTCGAACGCGTGATGGGGTTCTGCACCCCGGCGCAGTACGACGAGTTCATGCGCCAGGCCCCGCTGTTCGAGCAGATGCTCGTCGGTGACGGCGTCGACCTCGTGAAGTTCTGGTTCTCCGTCTCCGCCGACGAGCAGCGCACGCGCTTCGCGATCCGCCAGGTCGACCCGGTGCGGCAGTGGAAGCTCTCCCCGATGGACCTGGCCTCCCTCGACAAGTGGGGCGACTACACCCGCGCGAAGGAGGCGATGCTCGAGGCGACGGACACCGCGGACGCCCCGTGGACGATCGTCAAGAGCAACGACAAGAAGCGCGCCAGGGTCGAGGCGATGCGGCATGTGCTGCACCGCTTCGACTACGACAACAAGGACCACGAGGTCGTGGGCACGCCCGACACCAACATCGTCGGGCCCGCGGCCTCGGTCTACGAGCGCGGCGAGCGCAACGTCGGCGACTGAACCGGACGCCGGGCCGCAGCGCCCGCTATCCTCTGGATCATGCAGCCGAATCCGTCGCCGTTGCGACGCCTCACCTCGTCGAGCGCGATCTACGGCACCGTCGTCTACGCCGGCCTCGTCGGTGCGTCGAGCGTGTACGAGGAGGACGACGTCGAGCAGGTGCTCATCACGAGTGCGCTGACCCTCATCGTGTTCTGGCTCGCGCACGTCTACTCGGCCGCCCTCGCGCACCACGGTGACGACCGACATGAGGCGCTGGTGACGCTCGGAGCGTCGATCAGGCACGGGTTCCAGGAGTCGTCCGGGATGCTCCTGTCCGCCGTCCTCCCGACGATCCCGCTCGTGTTCGGCGTCGCCGGTGTGCTCAGCCACGAGCACGCCGTGATCCTGGCGTTGCAGGTGTCCACGCTGATGCTCTTCGTGCTCGGGTGCGCGGCGTTCGTGGTGCGCGGGTCACGCTGGTGGTGGTGTCTCCTCGGCGGTGTCGCGACGGCCCTGTTCGGGATCGTGATCATCCTGCTCGAGGCCGGCACCCACTAGTCCGGCCCGCGACGGGTCCCGAATGGCCGGTGCCGAGCGTCCGGGACCGACCGTTCGGGTCCCCTCGCGAGGTCAGCGGCGAGCGGCGAGCGCTTTCGCGGACTGCTGCGCGGCGCGACGGACCTCGCGGTCGGGGTCGCGGAGGAGCGCCTCGAGGAGCGGCTTGGCGTCCTCACCACCGACGACGGCGAGCGCCCGGGCTCCGGCAGCGCGCACACGGGCGTGGTCGTCGCTCAGCAGTGGTGCGATCGCGGCGACGTCGCCGATGCGGCGTTCGGCGCAGACGCGTGCGGCCATCTCGCGGACGCGCCAGGCCTGGTTGCCGAGTGCTCCGACGACGGGCGCGGTCGCCGAGTCGTCCCACACGTGCAGCAGGGCGCGGGTGCCCCAGAGCTCAGGCCAGTACAGCGCGGGCGCTCCGCCGAGGATGCCCTCGGCGTGGTGTCCGCCGACGACGCGGAGGAAGTCCTCACCCTCGTAGCGACCGGCGAGGAGGGACACGCAGCGTTCGACGACCCGGGTCTCGCTCTCGGCGGCCACCGCGTCGGCGAGCCGCTGCTCGAGGGAGGCCTGCGTGGCGGGAGTCGACGGGTCGGGTGTCTCGTTCTGCGCTGTCATCGTCCCCCCACCCTAGCCCGCGAGCTGTCACCAACGGTGGGTGATACAGGCCCACACCCGCCGCTGGTGACAGTTCGCGGGCTGCGGCAGGCTACGGGACGCGGGTGAGCCAGGCGTCGGTGGCGAACTTGTCGGTGACGAGCTGCTCGGCGGCGGCGCGCTCGGCATCGGTGACATGGCCCGGGGTCGCGCCGGTGATCTCGACGAAGGTGTCCTTCATGCGATCGATGATCTCGGCCCGCGAGAGCCCGGTCTGGCTGCGGAGCGGGTCGACGCGCTTGGCGGCCGAGGTGGTGCCCTTGTCGCTGAGCTTCTCCCGCCCGATACGGAGCACCTGCGTCATGAGCTCGCCGTCCATGTCGTAGCTCATCGTGACGTGGTGCAGCACGGCGCCGTTCCCGAGCCGCTTCTGCGCGGCACCGCCGATCTTTCCCGACGGGCTCGTGATGTCGTTGAGCGGCTGGTACGTCGCCTCGATGCCGAGCGAGCGCAGGGCGACGAGCACCCAGTCGTCGAGGTAGGCGTAGGAGTCGGCGAAGGTCATGCCGTTCACGAGCTCGGCCGGGACGTAGAGCGAGTAGGTGATGATGCCACCGCGCTGCATCATCATCGCGCCACCGCCGGAGACGCGGCGGACGACCTCGAAGCCGTTCGCCTTCGCGTTGTCGAGGTCGACCTCGTTCTTGAGCGACTGGAAGCTGCCGATGACGACCGCCGACTGGTCCCACTCCCAGATGCGGAGCGTCGGACCGCGGCGGCCCTCGCCGACCTCGTTCGTCAGCACCTCGTCGAGCGCGAGGTGGAGTTGCGGCGACACCGAGCCCTCATGGATGAGCTGCCAGTCGTAGTCGCCCCAGCCCGTCGCCTTCGCGAGGGAGCGGCGAATGGCCGTCGCGACCGCCTCGGGCGTGAACCCGAGGAGCACGGCGTCCTCCGGCAGGGCGCCGCGGATGGCGGCGGCGAGACCTGCGGCGTCCGTGGTGGCGGGGAGCCCGGTGACGGCGCGGTCGATCAGCGCGAGCGCGTCGTCGGGTTCGAGGAAGAAGTCACCGGCGAGGCGGAAGTCCGCGATGCGGTCGTCGACCACCTCGAGATCGACGACGACGAGCTTGCCACCCGGGACCTTGTACTCACCATGCATGCCCCCAGCCTATTCCTGGACGGCGTCCGGATTCCCCGGAAGGGGCGTCGAACCAGGTCAGGAGTCGAAGCCGATGCCGAAGCGGTCCATGACCTTCAGGAGCAGGCCGTCGCGGCCCTCGTTCGCGTCGGAACGGGCGACCGCGCGGCGGACGGTCTGGATCGCGGGGTTCGCGATGGGCTCCGGCGGGATGGGGATCGGCTTGGACCGGACCATCTTCAGGCGGGTCAGCTCGGTCGACTCGCCACTCAGCAGATCGAGCATGACCTTCGCCCCGAAGCGCGTCGCTCCGACCCCGAGTCCGGTGAACCCGGCGCTGTAGGCGACGCGCCCGCCGAGTGCCGTGCCCTGGAACGCCGAGAGCCGTGAACACATGTCGATCATGCCGCCCCACGCGTGGGTGAACCGGACGTCGAGTTGCGGGTAGGTCGTGAAGAAGTGGTCGGCGAGGGTCTCGAACGTCTCGCGGCGCTGATCGTGCTCCGGCCGGATCCTGCCACCCCGGTGGTAGACCGCGTCGAAGCCGCCATAGAGGATGCGGTCATCGGCGGACCGGCGGGAGTAGTGGAACTCGCGACTCGAGTCGGCGATGCCGAAGCGGTCCGTCCACCCGATGCTCTCCAACTGCTCGGCGGAGAGCGGCTCGGTCATGAGCACGTAGTCGTACACGGGGATCGTCAGGAGCTCCGTGCGCTTGAGGAGCGACGGGAAGCCGTTGGTGGCGAGCGCGACCTGCCGAGCCTGCACCCCACCCTGCTTCGTGGTCACCGCGACGCCGTCGCCCGAGCGTCGTAGCCGGGTCGCCGGGGTGTGCTCGAAGACCCGCACACCGAGCTCGATGCACGCGCGCTTCAAACCCCAGGCGAGCTTCGCCGGGTGGACGAGCGCCGTGCTCTTCCACTCCCGCTGACCGGCCAGGTACACGGGCGAGTGCACGAGCGCCTGGACGGCCTCGCGATCGAGGAAGACACCGTCCCCCGACACCTCGCGCAGCGCGTCCACCTGGTGCGGCTCGGTGGCGACCGTGAGCACACCGGTGTGCTCGAACTCGGCGTCGATCCCGAGGCGGTCGAGCGTGGCGACGAACTCGTCGAAGTTCTCGTCCGCCAGGCGATCGAGCTCCGGCAGTTCGTCGGCGAAGTGGCGCTCGCCGTTGTCGACGCCGTGGGTGAGGCTCTCCTCGAAGAAACCGCCGTTCCGGCCACTCGCCGCCCAGCCGACCTCCTTGCCCTCGATGAGCACGACGTCACACGAGGGGTCGGCCTCCTTGGCGATGAGCGCGGTCCAGAGTCCGGAGTAGCCGCCACCGACGACCAGCAGATCCGCCGTGACCTGGCCGACGAGTCGGGGCTCCGGCGTCGGCCGATCGGGGCTGTCGAGCCAGTACGGGACCGTGCTCGCGCCCGCGAGCGACCGGGCGATGCGCTCCGCCGAGTTCCGTCTGCGGTGGCTGTAGGTGGGTCCGTCCGAGGTCACCGGGTCTCCTCTGCGTCGAGTGTGGGTGCCGCGACTGTACCCCGCGGCCCCTGAGCTTGTCGAAGGGTGGTCTCGTTCGCTGCCCTTCGACAAGCTCAGGGACCGGGGCGGGCGCTCACGGACCGGGGCGGGCACTCACCGGCCCGGGCGACTCAGGTGCGCTTGTCGAGCCACTCCACGACGTCGCGCTCGACGTCCTCGCGGTTCAGCTCGTTGAAGATCTCGTGCCGCGCCTCGGGGTAGATGACGAGCGTCACGTCCGTCAACTTCGACCGCTTCACGTAGGCGTCGCGGAGGAGGGTCAGGCCACGGACCCCACCGAGCGAGTCGTCGGATCCGCCGAGGATGAGCACCGGAACCGCGCGCGGCAGGCGCTTCGGCGGGCGGCCGAGGAAGGCGAACGCCTGGATCGGGTTCCACACCGGGGTGACGCCGATGTCGAAGTTGCGCTCGTCGGCGGCGAACGCGGCCCAGGCGGCCGGGTCGCGGTTGAGCCACTCGAGACCGGTCTTCCCGGTCTTCCGCCAGCGCTTGTTGAGGTCACCGGCGTTGATGACGCCGGGCATCGCGAGCGAGGTGCCCGAGAGGATGAGGAGCTCATACAGATCGTGTTCGGCGACGACCTTCTGCGCCATGAGCGAGCCCCAGCTGTGCCCGAGCAACGCGAGCCGCGACTCGGGGAAGCGGGTCCGCAGGTACCGGCCGACGGCGGCGACGGAGTCGATCGCACCCCGGGTCGTCCGCGGGCCGAGCTTGCCGAGGCCGAGGTGCTCGAGCCCCGTGCGACCATGGCCGCGGTGGTCGTCGGCCGCGACCGTGTACCCCGCGTCGTTGAGCCGTGCGGCGAGGCGCCCGTAGCGGAGGGCGTGCTCCCCCGCTCCATGCGCGATGTGCACGACGGCCCGAGGGTTCGGCACCTCCCACAGGTAGACGTAGACCGTGACGCCGTCGTCGTCGACGATCGTCTCGGTCGCATACGGTCGCGGCTCGACGGGGCGGTTCGCGTCGTCGACGGGTGGCGGGGTCTGCTCGCTCATCCCGCCAGCGTATGCCCTCGGCCCGGCGGCGTGGCGAGTCCGTTTGCAGTTCCCGGAGGGCAGGCGTACGGTGAACGAGGCCCGAACGGCGGGCCGGCAGGTTTCGACGGAAGCGAGGTGAGCGGCCATGGCTGGTGACAGTATCCGCGCCATCGCATCGACGAACCGCCTCGCCTCCCTCACCCGGTAGGCGCTGCCACCGCCGGTGCCGAGGCGCCCTCACTCACACCTCCCCGGGTGCGATCCACCGCGATCGCCTGCACCCGCGCGGCCGCCGCACGTTCCCGTCGATCGATGGACGGAGACCTCATGGCACTCATCGACAACGGCATCTACGTGACCGGACGGCGCTCGGCGAGCCCGCGATCGCTCGACGCGACGTACGAGCTCCTCAACGAACAGCGGGGCATGGCCTGGATCGGTCTGTACCGCCCGGAACCGTCGGAGATCCGCTCCGTCGCTCAGGAGTTCGACCTGCATCCGCTCGCCGTCGAAGACGCTCTGAAGGGCCATCAGCGGGCGAAGCTCGAACGTTACGGCGACACGCTGTTCGTCGTCCTGCGTCCCGCCCGCTACCTGGACGAGGAGGAGCGGGTCGAGTTCGGCGAGGTGCACCTGTTCGTCGGACCCGGGTTCGTCGTCACGGTCCGCCACGCGGAGAAGCCCGACCTCGGCCAGGTCCGGCGGCGACTCGAAGCCCGGCCCGACATCCTCGCGCTCGGCCCCGACGCCGTCCTGCACGCCGTGCTCGACCAGGTCGTCGACGGCTACGGTCCCGTCGTCGCGGGGCTCGAGAACGACATCGACGAGATCGAGGACGAGCTCTTCGGCGACGCTGCGGACGTCTCGCGTCGCATCTACGAGCTGCTGCGTCAGGTCATCGCGTTCCAGCGCGCGACCACGCCCCTGCGGGCCATGCTCCACGGCCTGCTGCAGGGTGCCGACAAGTACGGTCTCGACGAGGAGCTGCGCAACGGCTTCCGCGACGTGCTCGACCACACCCTCCGGATCGCGGAGCGCGTCGACTCCTTCCGTCACCTGCTCCGGAACGCGCTGACGGTGCACGCGACGCTCATGACGCAGCAGCAGAACGAGGAGATGCGACGCCTCTCGGAGGCGAGCCTCGCGCAGAACGAGGAGTCGCGTCGGATGAGCGAGACGGCGCTGGCGCAGAACGAGGAGATCAAGCGGATCTCCTCCTGGGCGGCGATCCTCTTCGCCCCGACACTCATCGGCACCGTCTACGGCATGAACTTCGACGACATGCCGGAGCTCCACTGGCAGTTCGGCTACCCGGTCGCGATCGGAGCGATGCTCGTCCTCTCCGGGACCCTGTACGCCATCTTCCGAGCCCGCCGCTGGCTCTGACCGCACCCCAGCCCGCGAACTGTCACCGACGGTCAGTCCTGCACCCCGTGCACTGTCGGTTGGTGACAGTTCGCGGGTTTACTTAGGGTGGCTAATTTGCTAGGCTAACGAATCGTGGCAAGCGGAGCAGCGACGAAGACCAGGGCCCTGACGATCGCCGAGCAGGCGTCCGAACTCCGGATGGGCACCTTCCGGCTCGCGAGACGACTGCGCGGGGAGAAGTCGGTCGACGACCTCAGTGATCCGCAGTTCTCCGTCCTCGGAGGGCTCTACAAAGAGGGCTCTGCAACCCTGCGGGCACTGGCCGAACGCGACCGCGTGTCCGCGCCATCCATGAATCGCACCGTCAACTGCCTCGAAGAGGCCGGGTACGTCACCCGAGAAACCGACGCGGCCGACCGCCGGAAGGTCACCATCGCCCTCACCGAAGCGGGCCACACCACCGTCACCGAGACCGTCCGGAAACGCGACGCGTGGATCACCCAGCAGCTGCGCGCGCTCACCCCGGACGAACGCGACACCCTCGCCCGCGCAGCCGAGATCATGAGGAGACTCGCCACCCAGTGAGTGCAATGTTCCGTTCCCTGTCCAGCGTCAACTACCGCATCTGGTTCATCGGCGCCCTTGTGTCGAACGTCGGCGCCTGGATGCAGGCCACCACCCAGAACTGGGTCGTGCTGACCGACCTCACCGACAACGACGCCGTGGCCGTCGGCGCCACCATGGCCCTGCAGTTCGGGCCGCAGCTCGTCCTCGTGCCGATCACCGGTCTCATCGCCGACCGCTTCGACAAGCGGAAGATCCTCATCCTCACCCAGTCGAGCCTCATGCTCCTGGCGTTCGCCCTCGGCGCCCTGCTCATCTTCGGTCACGCCGAGCTGTGGCACATGTACCTCTTCGCACTGGCCCTCGGCATCATCAACGCCGTCGACGGCCCGGCCCGCCAGACCTTCGTGTCCGAGCTCGTCGACGAGCACAACATGTCGAACGCCGTCGCGCTCAACTCGGCCTCCTTCAACGCGGCACGCATGGTCGGCCCCGCCATCGCCGGCCTCCTCATCGTCGCGATCGGCTCCGGGTGGGTGTTCGTCGTGAACGCATTCACCTTCCTCGGCGTCATCGGCGCCCTGTTGGCCCTGCGCACCGGCAAGCTCCGTCGGGCGCCGCGCCCACCGCGGGCTCGAGGACAGTTCGTCGAGGGCTTCCGCTACGTCCGCGGGCGGCCAGACCTCATGGTCGTCTTCGTGATCGTGTTCATCATGGGCGCGTTCGGCATGAACTTCCCGATCTTCGCCTCGACCATGGCCGTCGAGTTCGGCAAGGGCGCGGGCGAGTACGGCATCCTCTCCTCGGTGCTCGCGATCGGTTCCCTGACCGGCGCACTCCTCGCAGCACGGCGGGCGCAGGCCCAGATGCGGATGATCGTCGGCGCGGCCGGGCTCTTCGGGGTCGCTGCGCTCACGGCCGCGTTCATGCCGAGCTACTGGTCGTTCGCCGCCGTGCTGATCCTCGTCGGCTTCTCGACGGTGACGCTCCTGACCACCGCGAACGGACTCGTGCAGACGAGCACCGAGGCCGCCGTCCGTGGCCGGGTGATGGCGCTGTACATGGCGATCCTCATGGGTGGCACCCCGATCGGCGCGCCCATCGTCGGGTGGGTGGCGAACACCTTCGGGCCGCGCTGGGCGCTCGGCCTGGGCGCTCTCGCCGGATTCGCCGCCTGCGCCACCGGCCTCGCCTACGGGGTGTTCCGTCATCACCTCCGCCTGCGCGTGGCGCCCGACTCCCGCTGGCGACTGCAGTTCACCCACGACGGCGTCGTCTCACCGGTCACGCCGGAGGACTTCTCGGAGCAGATCGCGCTCACCTCGCCGATCCCGCTGCCGAAGCCGAAGTCGCGTGCGAAGGCGCCCGAGCCGCGTCCGGAGTCGCGTCCCGAATCGTCGCCGGTCGACGAGTCCACGACCCTCACCGGCTCCCGCCGCTAGGCGGTCCTCCGCTCCGCTCCGGGCCGCTCGGCGTTCGCAACTCCTGCATCCTGCGACCGCCGGGGCTCCCCGTCGCGCGGGTCGGCGGGTGACGCGGCCGGTCGTCGCAGGCAGCAGGAGTTACGAACGAGCCGCCACCGGACGGAGGCTCGGGACCCAGCACCGCAGGTCCTCGCGGTAGCGCCGGTAGGGCTCGCCGAAGCGCGCCTCGAGGTCGGCCTCTTCGACCGGCCGGACCAGGACGTTCCAGACGACGGCACCGAAGACCGCGTAGACGACCACGATCCAGGACGACAGCAGGAGCCCGACGCCGACGCCTTGGACGATACTGCCGACCGCCATGGGATTGCGGACGAAGCGATAGGGCCCGGCGATGACGAGTCGGTTCGGCATCGCGGCGGGGAGCGGCGTCCCACCCCCGGTCGTCGCCATCGCGGCTGCCGACCAGAGCCCGACGACGCTCCCGAGCACCAAGACGACGATGCCGGCGACGACGGCGAACTGCTCCGCACCCGGCGGCAGGGCGATCGCGACCCGCCATCGCAGCTCGAAGAACCGCAGGACGGCGGGGATCACCGCGAGGAAGACGCCCCAGAACGCGACGATCTCGACGGCGGTCCTCACGAGTTGCGAACCGGTCGACGCCGACGCATCGGCTGGGCGGAACGCGAACGGCCCGATGGCGATCCACGCTCTGGGGATCCCGCCGGTGAGGACGAGCGCGAGGGCCGTGACCGAGCCGACCGCGGCGCCGACCATCAGCAGGGCGCCGATCCCCGCCTCCTGGGTCACGGCCGCGAAGATCCCCAGTGACACGGTGACCAGCAGCGTCCAGACGGTCGCGAGGATCGCCGCCCATCGGATGGCGCACGCGGCGAGCGCCGAAGCGACGACGAAGAGCGGGACGTCGAGTACTGCCGTGACGACGGGGTCGAGGCTGCCGAGCGTCGCCGCACGGACGGGCGGGACGAGGAACACGGACACCCACCATGCGGCGCCGGCGAGGGCCTGCACGGCGAAGTACCAGCGCCCCCAGCGCTCGGCGCTCATGTGATCGTCGGTGTCGGTGTCGGCGGCGTCATGGGCGTCGGCGGGCGATGAGCCACGCGACGAAGCGCCACCCCAGCAGGAGTGCGGCGAGGACGAGGACGGTCACGATGACGAAACTGAGTTGGACGCCCTGGCCGGAGACCGCGCGCAGCACCATCCCGACGACGACGGTCGACACCCAGACGACGACGCCGGCCCAGCGGACGGAGCGGGTCTCGCGCTGACCGAGGACGAGCGCGAGGACGTGTCCGACGAGGAGTCCGACGGCGAACGGCCACAGCGTCACGAGGAGTCCGAGGATGCCTTCGCCGTGGCTGGCGCGGCCGATGAGGACGAACACGATGACGGCGAGGAGGTCGATGCCGACGGTCGCGGCGAATCCGGCGGGGGTCCTGCTGGGGCGGTCCATCCCCTCACCCTATTGGCGTCGTCGCCGCCCACCCTGGAGGGAGGCCGCATGGCGCGCTCCGGGGCCTGTCGCTCGGTGCCGTCGCTGGCTACGATGGCGCTGACACCCGATCGACGAAGGAGCCGTCATGTCGTTCCAGGCCTATCTCGATGCCGCCGAGGCGAAGACCGGTAAGACCCCGCGCGAGCTCGTCGACGAGGCGCACGCCCGCGGCTTCGACGCGTCGACGAAGGCCGGCGAGATCCTCGAGTGGCTGAAGTCGGACTACGAGCTCGGCCGGGGTCATGGGATGGCGCTCGTGCACGTCATCAAGAACGGTCCGACGATCAGCGACAAGCACGTCGGCACCGACGGGGTGCACCGCGACGAGTCGACCGAGCTCTGGCTCGACGGAGCGGCGTCGAGGCCCGCCGCCCCCTGACTCCCGTCCGGGTTGCTGCCAGCGCGGTGCGCTCGCGTGAGCGCGGGTCTGTGGCGTTAGCGCGCCCCTCTGGAGACCCGCGGTCACCTGCCAGACCCGCGCTGAAGCCTGAACACCGCCGCTCGCGTCAGCGCACCGCGCTGGGCCCGGGACACCGACATTCGCATCAGCGCACCGCGCTGGCGGGCGGACACATCGCTCAGTACCAGAAGATCGGAATCCAGTCGCGATGGTGCGCGTGCACGATCGCGAGGAAGACGATCGCGTCGAAGAGCAGGTGGACCGCGAGGATGTACCCGAGCGACCGCGTCTTCGAGAACAGGTACCCCTGGAGGAGCGCGAACGGGAACGTCAGGAGCGGGCCCCATGAGCGGTAACCCAGTTCCCAGAGGAACGAGACGAAGATGACGGCCTGCAACAGGTTGGCCTGCCAGACCGGGAAGTGCCGGCGCAGCAGGGCGAAGCAGGTGCAGATGAAGAACAGCTCGTCCCACGTGCCGACCGCGTTGACGCCGACGAAGAACCGGCCGAGTTCTCCGGCGTCGCTGATCACCGGCCAGTTCTCGTAGGCACCGGAGCGGATGAAGTAGAACGGGAGGATCGCCCAGCCGAGCAGCGGGACGGCGAAGAGATAGGCGATCTCGCCCTTCGTCTTCTTCTCGCGGCTGCGCCAGGGGAAGGTGATCGCCTTCCGCCGGTAGACGAATCGGTCGATGAGGAACGGGACACCGACCGCCAGCAGGAGGACGGTGCCGATGCGGAAGAAGCTCGGCCAGGAGACGTCCGCTTCCACGGACGTGGTCGAGACGATCCCGATGCCGATCGCGATGAGGAACAGGTCCTTCGCGAGGTCGCGGTCGATCAGGATCGCGGTCGCGAGCGCGGCGACGAGGAGCGGGTAGCCGGCGAGCGGCTGCATGAGGCCGAAGAGGCAGAACGCGGACGCGGCGAGCAGCACCGCGGGGATCAGCTTCATCGGGCGGCGGGCCGGGACGATCATCTCGGTCTGCATGCCGTCGATCCTACGGGTGCCGGCGCGGGGCGCTGAGGCGAGCGCGGGCTTGTAGGCGTCGGCGCGGTGCACTGACGCGAGAGCACCCGAACGGGCGCGACCGCGTGGCCTGCGCGTGAGCGCGACCCTCCGGAGACCCGCGCTCACGCGCATGACCCGCGCTCACGTCAGCGCACCGCGCTGGCGCATCCACCGAGGAGGGTCTCCCCGCGGTGGAGTCGGGTCAGGCCTCTCGGGTGATCTCGACCTTCACGAAGAGCTTCGAGCGGTAGGGGCCCGCGTACACCCCACGGAGCGGGGAGACGTCACCGTAGTCACGACCCCGCCCGATGAGGACGTGACGCTCGCCCACGTCGACCATGTTGGTCGGGTCGAACCCCCGCCAGTCACCGCAGAACCATTCGACCCACGCGTGTGACTCCCCCGTCACCGTCTCACCGATCGCCGCGTGCGGCTTCGGGTGCAGGTACCCCGACACGTAGCGGGCCGGGATCCCGACCGAGCGCAGCGCTCCGAGGACGATGTGCGTGATGTCCTGACAGACGCCCTTGCGGTTCGCCCACGCCTCGGCAGCGGTCGAGTACACACTCGTGACGCCCTGCACGTAGTCCATCTGCTCGCCGATCTCCCGACTGATGGCCATCGCGGCCTCGCACGGGCTCTCGTAGCGGTCGGCGATGGTCCGGGCGAGCTCGACGAGGTCGTCCGGCGGCGTCGTGCGTCGGGTCTGTTCCAGGTGCTCCACCCGGGTCACGGCGGCCTGGGTCGCGATGTCGAGCTGCTCCCAGCCGGTCGGGTGCGGCTCGTGCTTACGGGGCCGGACCTCGACGAGGCTCGTCGCCGTGAGCGAGAGCTCCTCGTGCGGCGTCAGCACCTCGAACGCCGAGACCTTCATGCCCCAGTAGTCGGTGTACGTCGACTGCGACGCTCCCGGCTGGATGTCGATGTGCGAGTACAGGACGTACTGGTCCTCGGTCGTCACCGGCAGCATGCGCGCTTCGTTGTACGACGCGTTGACCTTGCCGCCGTAGGAGAAGCCGGTGCTGTGCTTGATGTGGAGCCGGGTCATGAGTTCTCTCCGATCCACGCGGGCACCGCGTGAGTGGGGAAGTAGCGTTCGCGGATCGCCTCCGACACCTGGCTGGTGACGTTCTGCACGGCGTCCATGCGGCCGGGGAGGTCGACGAGCGTGTCCTGGATGGGCCGGTACTCGAGGTCGCTGCGGATCTGACCGAGCAAGCGCTGGGCGGAATCAACCGTCCCGACGCGGCCTCGGCGCGGTTCGAGGTCGCGCATGCACTCCTCGGCCCGGCTGATGGAGAACATGACCGACCGGGGGAAGAGCTGGTCGAGCAGGAGGAACTCGGCCGCGTTCTTCGCGCTCGGCATGCCGCGGTACGTGCGCAGGTAGGCCTCATAGGCGCCGCACGAGCGGAGGATCGTCGTCCAGGACGGGCCGCTCGCCTCGGTGAGCGACCGCGTCGCCAGGAGTCGGGCGGTCATGTCGGCGCGTTCGAGGCTGCGACCGAGGGTGAAGAAGCGCCAGGCGTCGTCGCGACTCGTGGCGGAGTCGACGATGCCGACGGCGAGAGCCGAACGCTCGCGCACCCACCCGAAGAACTCGTGCACCTTGTCGCTCGCGACCCGGCGCGGCATCCGGGCACGCGTCGTGTTGAGGCACTCCCAGAGCTCGGTCGACACGATCTCGCGGGCACGTCGGGCGTTCTCGCGAGCGGCGCCGAGCGAGTAGGCGATCGACGCCGGGTGCGTGCGGTCGACGGCGAGCTGCGCGAGGACGTCCTGACGGGTGAGTTCCTGGTCGGCGGGCGCGTCGCTGCCCATGACGGAGAGCAGCGACCGGCAGGCGGTGTCCTCGTCGATCCACGGGTCCTCGAGCAGCAGCTGCAGGTGGACGTCGAGGATGCGCGCGGTACCGTCACTGCGTTCGATGTAGCGGCCGATCCAGAAGAGGCTCTCGGCGATGCGGCTCAGCATGATGCGTCCTCCTGCGTCGACCCGTCGGCAGCGGGCTGGGCGAGCGTCTGCTGCTGTTGCTCCTGCTGGTCCTGGTTGCCGGCCGGACGGTCCTGGGGCGAATGCTCCGGGGTCGTGCCGTGGTCGTAGATGATCGGGATCGACGTCGTCTCGGTCGTGGCCTGCTCGGCGACGAGACCCTGGATGTCGTGCGAGGACGCCTCGGGCGCCGCGTTGGGGTCGAACGGACGTCCGACGACCCAGGTGTCCTTCGAGCCGCCGCCCTGGCTGGAGTTCACGACCAACTGCCCCTCCGGGAGGGCGACGCGCGTCAGGCCGCCGGGCAGCACCCAGACGTCGTTGCCGTCGTTCACCGCGAACGGACGCAGGTCGGCGTGACGGGGACGCATGCCGTCCTCGACGAGCGTCGGGATGGTGGAGAGCATGACGACCGGCTGCGCGATCCAGCCGCGCGGGTCCTCGTGCAGCTTCGTCTTGAGGGTCGCGAGCTCCTCCTTCGACGCGTCCGGACCCACGACGAGGCCCTTGCCGCCGGAGCCGTCGACGGGCTTGATGACGAGCTCGTCCAGGCGGTCGAGCACTTCCTCGAGGGCGAGCGGGTCCTCGAGACGCCAGGTGTCGACGTTCGGGAGGATCGCGTCCTCGGCGAGGTAGTACTTGATGAGGTCGGGCAGGTACGTGTAGACGAGCTTGTCGTCGGCGACACCGTTCCCGACCGCGTTCGCGATGGTCACGTTGCCGAGGCGCGCGGCGAGCATGAGCCCGGGCGAACCGAGCATGGAGTCGGCGCGGAACGACAGCGGGTCGAGGAACTCGTCGTCGACGCGGCGGTAGATGACGTCGACGCGCGTGGGCCCGGCGGTCGTGCGCATGAAGACCTTGCCGCCGGAGCAGAAGAGGTCGCGACCCTCGACGAGCTCGACGCCCATGAGCCGCGCGAGCAGCGTGTGTTCGAAGTACGCGGAGTTGTACACGCCGGGGGTGAGGACGACGACGTTCGGGTCCTCGACGCCGGGCGGGGCCGACGCACGCAGCGCCTGCAGGAGCTTGTTCGGGTAGTCGCCGACGGGCCGCACGCGCATCGAGACGAACAGCTCGGGGAGCGTCTGCGCCATCACGCGACGGTTGGAGATGACGTAGCTGACGCCGGACGGGACCCGGACGTTGTCCTCGAGGACGCGCATCTGACCGTGCTCGTCGCGGATGAGGTCGATACCGGAGACCTGGATGCGGACGCCGTTCGCCGCCTGGATCCCGTAGGCCTGCCGGTGGAAGTGCGACGACGAGGAGATGAGCTTCGCGGGGATGACGCCGTCGCGTACGGCGAGCTGCGGGCCGTAGACGTCGGCGAGGAACGCCTCGAGCGCTTTGACGCGCTGCTTGATGCCGGCCTCGACCTGCGTCCACTCCTGCTGCTCGATCACCCGCGGGACCGCGTCGAGCGGGAACGGACGCTCCTCGCCGGCGAAGTCGAAGGTCACGCCCTGCGCGAGGTAGGAGCTGGCGAGGGCGTCGGTGCGGCCTCGGAGCTCCTCCTGCGTCATCCGTGCGAGGGAGCTGTAGATCTCCTGATACGCCCGCCTGGCGGTCGCACCACCCGCGTGTTCCGCCGCCTCGCCGAACATCTCGTCGAACGCGGGAACACCGCCCGGAGTCTTGCGCGGGGCGAGCGTGCCGCCATAGCCGTTGAACAGGTCACCCATGGGCCGACTCTACCGGGACACATGTTGCCGGGGTGTTTCGGAGCGCGGAGAGGACGCCCCACTGGCCACCGAGCCACCCCACCGGCCACCGAGCCACCCCACCGGCCACCGAGCCGCCCTACCGGTCACCGAGCTTGTCGAGGTGCGCCCTTCGACAAGCTCAGGGACCGAAGGAGGTCACTCAGGGACCGAAGGAGGTCGCTCAGGGACCGGCGGGGTGAAGCGAGCCCTACGCGACCGAGGCGGCGGTGAGGGCGGCCAGCTCGTCTGCGGAGAGCTCGAGCGTCGCGGAGGCGAGGAGGTCGGGCAGCTGCTCGACCGTGCGGGCACTCGCGATGGGAGCGGCGACGGTCGGCTGCGAGCGGAGCCACGCGAGCGAGACCGTCGCGACCGAGACGCTGTGGGCGGCGGCGACCTCGTCGAGGACCGGCAGGAGCGCGGCGTGGTCGGCCAGGTAGGCCTGGGCACCCTCGGCGCGGACGCTGTCGACGCTCGACCCCTCGCGGTACTTGCCCGTCAGGAAGCCCTTCGCGAGCGAGAAGTACGGCAGCACGGCGAGCTGCTCGCGCTCGGCGATCGTGCGCAGCTCCCCCTCGAAGTCGCGCTCAACGAGGTTGTAGTGCGGCTGGAGGGCGATCGGGCGGTGGAGCCCCTTGGCCTCGACGATCTCGAACCACTCGGCGATGCGCGCTGCGGAGTAGTTGGAGATGCCGAGGTAGCGGACCTTGCCGGCGTCGACGAGCGACGACAGCGCGGTCACCGTCTCCTCCAACGGCACGGACTCGTCGTCGAAGTGCGCGTAGTAGAGGTCGATGTGGTCGGTGCGGAGGCGCTCGAGTGAGGCGTCGGCGGCCTTCAGGATGTTGTCGGCCGCGAGCCCCTGGAAGTCGGGGTGCTGGCTGACCTTCGTCGCGATGACGAGCTCGTCGCGGTTGCCGCGGAGTTCCTGCCACTCGCCGATGAGTCGCTCGGAGTCACCGCCGGTGTTGCCGGGTACCCACGCGGAGTAACCGTCGGCGGTGTCGATGAAGTTACCGCCACCCGCGACGTAGGCGTCGAGGATGTCGAACGAGGTCTGCCGGTCGGCGGTCCAACCGAACACGTTGCCGCCGAGGTTCAGCGGGAAGACGGACAGGTCGGACGTTCCGAGGGTGGTGCGGGCGTGAGTCATCTGATGATCCTCCAGAGGTTCGGTTCAGGCGTGTGCCTCTCCCACGGTAAGGCTGAGCGGCGCGCGGCTATTCCTCGTGTCGCCCGATGACGGTCGGTCCACCGACCCCGGATCGGCACTCGGAACCCCGCTCCACGCCGTCCTACAGTGGGCCGATGGGCTACCGCATCGACGACTCGAAGTACCGCATCGACCGGGACGCCGTGTGGGCCCTGCTCCGCGAGGTCTACTGGGCCAAGTGGCGCAGCCGAGCCGACGTCGAGGCGCAGATCGACGACGCCTGGCGCGTGATCGGCGTGTACGAGGAGGAGACCGGCGCACAGGTCGGCTTCGCACGAGCGGTGTCCGATGGACTCGGCTTCGGCTACCTCGCCGACGTCATCGTCCACGAAGCGCACCGGGGCCACGGGCTCGGCAAGCGGATCGTGCAGGCCATGATCGACGACGGTCCCGGCGCGCACTTCCGGTGGACACTCTTCACGAGCGATGCGCACGGCCTCTACGAGCAGTTCGGGTTCACCGATCCCGGCCCGACGGCGCTCGTCCGTCCAGCCGCGCAGCTGCCCGTCCACCCGAGCCAGGCGCCGACCGCCTGAGGTGCGGCGACGCGTCGCCCGACGGCGACTCGAGCGACGAATCGGTGCACCTCACCGCGGGCCTCCAGCCGAGACGGGCTAGCGTTGACGTATGTGGATCTCCGACGACGGCCGGTACAACATCGTCGACGTGCCCGCGGAAGCGTATCCGGGGCGCGCGTATCTCCTCGAACTCGTCGCCGGACTCGAACCCGACGAACTCCACACGCTCGTGACCCGCATGCAGTCGTTCGACGACGCGATGATCGACCGACTCGAGGTCCTCGTCGACGACGAAGCCCCCGAGGTCGCGCCGGATCCTGAGCGTGAAGCGCCGTACGTCGATGAGATGATCCCGCGACGCGTCCTCGACTCGATCGACTGGGACGCGATCCTCACGCCACCGTTCCGGATCGAGGCGATCGACGTCGCCGGTGACCGCTGGCGCATGGACGCGTGGGCCTTCCTGGAGTCGATCGTCGAACCGCCCGTCACCCGACCGAGCGCGCGCAACCTCGGCTCCTCCCCCATCGATCCGGCGTAGACCGGCACCTGCCGAAACCGGCACCTGCCGAATAGGCTGGGCGTCATGACCGACGACGACGTCACCATGATTGATCCTTCACCGCTGCTCGCCGAAGGAGCCGAACTCGAGCACCTGTACACGGGCGCGATCTGGAGCGAGGGGCCCGCGTGGATCGCGGAGACCGGCCGCGTGCGCTGGAGCGACATCCCGAACGACCGCATCCTCGAGTTCGACAACGCGACCGGTGAGACGGCCGTGTTCCGTGACGGCGCCGAGTACACGAACGGCCGCACGATCGACCGCGAGGGCCAGGTCGTGCAGTGCAGTCACGGGCGGCGCGCGGTCGAGATCGAGGGGCCCGACGGTCCGATCACGCTCGTCGATCACTGGGCCGGTGGCCGCTTCAACTCCCCGAACGACGTCGTCGTGCACTCCGACGGCTCGATCTGGTTCACCGACCCGCCCTACGGCATCGACGCCAGCGGACGTGAGGGGCACCCGGGTGAGCAGGAGTACGACGGCTGCTACGTCTTCCGGTTCGAGCCGGCGACCGGCGTGGTCGAACCCGTCATCACCTCGCTCGTGCACCCGAACGGGCTCGCGTTCTCCCCTGACGAGTCGATCCTGTACGTGTCGGACACCGGTGACGGCGCACTCCGCATCGCCGCGTACGACGTCGCGGAGGACGGCGTCTCGGTCGTCTTCGGTGACGCCCCGGGACGCACCTTCGCGAGCACCGCGGTTCCCGCGTCCGACGGCTTCCGGATCGACGTCGACGGCAACGTCTGGTCCTCGGCGGGCGACGGCGTCGAGGTGTTCGACCCGTCCGGCGCGACCATCCTGCGCATCCCGGTCCCTGAGCGCACCGCGAACGTCTGCTTCGGCGACCCCGACGGCCGCACCCTCTACATCACGGCCAGCACGTCCCTCTACCGCATCCGAACCGCCACCCGCCAAAGCCCGCGAACTGTCACTCCAGCACAGTGACGGGGCGCTGGACTAGCGGTTGGTGACAGTTCGCGAGCTGGCTCGGGGGACGAGTTCGGGGGCGAAGACGATGTGGCGGGATGACGGGGGCGGGACGGGGGCACCGTCGGCGACGGCGAACTCCTGGAGGAGCAGCTCGACGGCCGCGACACCGAAACCCTCGTGCGGCGCCCGCACCGAGGTGAGCGGGATGATCGACGACTCGGCGAACTCGATGTCGTCGTAGCCGACGATCGCGATGTCCTCGGGGACCCGGACCCCGTGCTCGACCACGAGCGTCTGCATGATGCCGAGTGCCAGCAGGTCGTTGACCGCGAAGACGGCGTCGGGACGGGCGTCGCCCGGTCGTGCGGCGATCGCGCGTCCGAGCTCGCGCCCCTCGGCGATCGTGCGCTCCGTGCCCGCGATGACCTCCAGCGTGGCTCCGGGCACGGCCGCGACGGCGGAACTCGCACCCTCGAACCGATCGGCGACCTGGCGGATGCCGAGCGGACCACCGACGAACGCGAGCCGACGACGCCCGGTCTGCAGCAGGTGCTCCGCGGCGAGGAACCCACCACGGACGTCGTCGACCGACACCGACGGCTGGTCCGGTGACGACGCGAGCTGCCCGACGAGGACCGACGGGATGCCCCGCTGCCGGATGCTCGTCAACCGCTCCTCGACGGACTCGTGGGAGGCGACGAGCATGCCCTGCACGCGCTGCGCCTCGAACATGCCGAGATAGGCGTCCTCACGCTCACGACTCCGGTTCGAGTTGGCGATGAACACCGAGAGACCGTCTTCGGCCGCGCGCTGCTCCACCCCCTCGGCGATGGTCGCGAAGAACGGGTTGCTGACGTCCGGCGCGATGTACGCGATGGTGCCACTCCGACCGAGACGGAGCTGCCAGGCCGCGTTGTTCCGCACGAACCCCAGCTGGTCGATCGCCCGCTGGATGCGTTCCTGCTTCTCCGGCGAGACGCGATCGGGGTGGTTGATGTAGTGCGACACCGTCCCCATGGAGACGTCGGCGAGCGTCGCGACCTCGCGGATTCCGACTCGTCCCATGCTCCACCCCTCCTGTCGTCCTGCGGCACTGCGGGCGCACGCCCGCGGCCCGGCTCAGTCTAGATCGCCCGGTCCGGGTCACTCCTGATCGCGATGCGGCTCCGGCCCGAGCGGCTCGGGGATCTCCACGCCGTACTCGATGAGGGCGTCGGTGACGACACGGATCGCGTTGAGGGCGCGAGGGAACCCCGCGTACTGCACGGTGTGGATGACCGTCTCGAGGATCTCCGTCGCGGTGCAGCCGACGTTGATCGCACCGCGGGTGTGGCCGCGCAGCTGTGGTTCCAGCCCACCGAGCGCGACGAGGGCCGCGAGGGTGATGAGCTCCCGCTGCGCCAGCGTGAGCCCCGGCCGGGAGTAGATGTCGCCGAAGTTGAACTCGATGCCGAAGCGCGCGAGGTCCTGCGCGAGCCCGGTCTGCATGGCGACGAGCCCCTCCGACTTGCCCTCGCCGTACACCTCGTCGAACTTCGCCTTGCCGCGCTCGAGTCTCGTCATGTCCTCTGGTCCTGTCGTCATCGTCCGCCGCCTCAGATCGAGTGTCCGCCGTCGAGCGGCAGGATGAGGCCGGTGAGGTTCACGGCGGCGGGTGAGGCGAGGAAGACGACCGTCTCCGCGAGGTGCTCCGGCTCGCCGAGCAGCCGGGTGGGGATCTGCGCGAGGAGCGCCTCGCGACGCTCCGGGGTGTCGTTGTCGCGGCCGGGGGTCGCCTGGGCTCCTGGGGCGAGCGCGTTCACGGTGACACCCTGCTCGGCGACCTCGATCGCGAGCGCCTTCGTGAGTCCGACGACGCCGGCCTTGGCCGCGGCGTAGGCCGTCGCCCCGCGCACGAGGCGTCCGCCACTGACGGCGGCGATGGACGCGATGCTGATGATGCGACCGGAGCGCTGTTCGAGCATCGAGGGCAGGACCGCGCGCGTGACGTTGAACACCGAGTTGAGGTTGCGGTCCATCTGGGTCATCCAGGTCTCGTACGTCATCTCGTGGAAGAAGCTGACCGCGCCGCCGCCCGCACCGTTCAGCAAGATGTCGACCCCGCCCCACTCGTCGACGATGCCGCCGACGGCAGCCTGGACGGCGTCGAAGTCGGTCAGGTCTGCCGTCGCCGATGCGGCCCGCACCCCGTGCGCACGGACGAGCTCCGCCGTCTCCTCGAGCCCCGCGGCGTTGAGGTCGAGGCCGGCGACGTCAGCACCCTCCGCGGCGAGCTTCTGGGCGATCACCCGCCCGAGCGCTCCTGCTGCTCCGGTGATGACGGCTCGTTTGCCCTGCAACCTCATGTGCGGTTCCGTTCCTCGTCCGGCGGGTTGAATCGCCGTGCATCGTCGTTGACTGTGGTCGTGCCGACATGATCGAGATCACGGGACGACGATCACCCATTCTCGTCGCCGTCTTGAAACGTGTCAATATGCATTCCGTCCAGCCATTGTCATGCTCGAAGTGCCTCGCCGAGCGGAACTGATCCGACGCTTGACATGCGACCCGAGCGCGGTTAGCCTCGGCCATTGAAACGCTTCAACTTTGCTCGCGACCATCATCGCTCGCGTCTCAACATCACTGCCACATCTTCAAGGAGGAAATGTGTCCACAGCGCACCGGGCCCCGAAACGTCGGTCGGCCACCGCCATCGCCGCACTCGGCGTCACCGCACTCGCCCTGACCGCCTGCGCAGGGAACGGCGGCGCATCGAGCGCCACGTCGTTCGACTACCTCGCGGCCGTCGAGAACTCGATCGTCCGCGACGAACTCACCGCTCTCGGCGACGGCGCGTGCGCCGCGAACGAGAAGGCACTGCCGCTCAAGGTCGAGACCCTGCCCCAGGCCGACGTGCTCCAGCGCGTCACGCTGCTCGCCAGCCAGAACGCCCTGCCCACCACCTTCACCGCACCGACCGCACCGCTGCGGCCCGGCGGCACCCTCGGCGACGACGACACCGTCCTCGACCTCGAGGACACCCTCACCGAGCTGGGCGTCATGGACGACATCCTCCCCTCGGCCGTCGCCACCGTGAAGAACATCTACGGCGACCGGTTCGTCTCGATGCCCTACCAGTACAACGTCGAGGGCTTCTTCTACAACAAGACGATGTTCACGGACCTCGGCATCGCGGTCCCGCAGACGTGGGACGAACTGCTCGACGCGGCCGACACCGTCCAGGCCTCCGGCAAGTCCGCCTTCACGGTCTCCGGTGCCCAGGGCTGGACGATCACCCGCTACATCAGCACCTACCTCTTCCGACTGCTCGGCCCGGACGCGATGAACGACATCGCCTCGGGCGACGCCAAGCTGACCGACCCCGAGTACGTCGAGGCGATCACCGCCGTCGCGGACCTCGGCAAGTACTTCGGTGCCGGCATCACGACGATGGACATGCAGACCGCGACGAGCGAGTTCTTCACCGGCAACGCGGCCATGATGTACAACGGCACCTGGATGCTCGCCGACGTCTACAACACCGAACTCAACCAGATCGGTGAGGACGCGGTGGGCTTCATGCCGTTCCCGACCGTCGAGGGCGGCAAGGGTTCGATCGACCAGTACCCGGCCAACACCGGTGCGGCGACCTCGTTCTCCACGAAGGGCTACGACGAGGAGAAGGTCGGCGGCTGGCTGAGCTGCATCGCGGAGAACTACGGCTCCAGCGTGCTGAAGAACCAGGGCGTCATCTCCGGGTTCAAGCTCAACGAAGAGGTCACCGACGTCCCGGCGCTCACCGCCGAGGTGCAGGGCATCATGGCCGACACCGATGAGACGGTCACCTGGTTCGAGACCTTCCTCCCCGAGAAGGCCGGCGTCGACGCCCAGACCAACGCCGCCCCGCTGCTCACCGGCGGCATCTCCCCCGAGGACTTCGCGGCGCTCGTCCAGGCCGGCGTGGACGCGGGTCTCAAGAAGTAACCGGCGATCCGGTCGCCCGGCAGTCGCCCGGCGACCGGATCCGTCCGTCCACGGACGTCCACCCTGCAGCGGGTCACGCACCTCGCCGCCCAGCCTCACGGTCCCCCGACCGACTCAGGAGCACAGCATGAAAGACGTCCTCGGCGACAGGAAGGCCATCGCCATCCTGCTCGGCCCGGCCCTGCTCATCTTCACCCTGGTGAAGCTCGTCCCGGTGATGTGGTCGTTCGGCCTCACCTTCTTCCAGGGCGACCTGCGCGGCTTCGAGTTCGTCGGTCTCGACAACTTCGCCCAGCTGTTCGCCGACCCGACGGCACCGGAAGCGATCTTCTTCAGCATCAAGTACTCGCTCATCGCGACGGTCGCGCAGATCGCCCTCGGGTACGCGCTCTCCCTCTTCTACGTCTTCGTGTTGAAGAAAGCGTCGACGCTCGTCCGCACGCTCGTGTTCTTCCCCGTCGTGCTGCCGACCGTCGCCGTCGGTCTGCTGTTCAAGCGCCTGTTCGAGGTCGCTCCACAGACCGGGCCGGTCAACGCCATCCTGAACGGCTTCGGCATCGACTCGGTGGACTGGTTCAGCTCGCCCGACAGCGCGTTCGTCGTGATCATCATCATGGACCTCTGGCGGTCGATGGGCTTCTACGCCGTCCTGCTCTACGCAGGACTCCTCGACATCCCCGAGGAGGTGATCGAGTCGGCCCGCATCGACGGCGCCCGCGGCCTGAAGCTCGTCCGGTACATCATCGTGCCGCTGTCACTGCCGGTCCTGCTCTCCGCCGTGATCTTCAGTTTCAACGCGACGCTCAAGGTGTTCGACTCGGTGCTCGCCTTGACGGGCGGTGGGCCAGGGACGGCCACGACCCCGCTGACGCTGTACATGTACAACACGACGTTCACGTACCAGAACTACGGCTACGGCTCGACGCTCGCGTTCGTGCTCACGATCATGTGCTTCCTCGTGACGCTCCTGATCTTCAAGACCTCCCGCAAAGACCTGACGAAGGACTGACGCCATGACGACCGCCATCACCCCGGCGCGCGGCGCCACCACGCCGGCCTCGAGCGGCAGCGGCGACGGATCCGGCACTGCCGTCCGCCGGCCGAAGATGCGTCGCGCTCCCCGCTCGCGCGCCTACTACCTGCGGAAACTGCCCTCGGTCATCCTCATCGGACTCCTGCTCGTGATCGAGATCTACCCGATCATCTGGCTGTTCCTGTCCTCGTTCAAGAACCAGCGCGAGTTCCTGCAGGAGTCCACCTTCTCCCTCCCGGAGTCGTGGAGCTTCGACAACTACGTCACCGCCTGGACGACCGGCAACATCTCGCAGAACCTGCTCAACAGCGTCATCGTGACCCTGCCGTCACTCGTCTTCATCCTCATCTTCGGCGTCGCCGCCGCCTTCGCCCTCGAGGTGATGGTGTGGAAGCGCCGCAACCTGACACTGCTGCTGTTCATCTCCGGCATCATGATCCCCGGCCAGATGATCCTCGTGCCGCTCTTCGTCGCCTACTTCAACCTCGGCCTGACGAACACCTACTGGCCGATGATCATCACCTACACGGCACTCGGGATGCCCTTGACGGTCTTCATGATGACCGCCTACTTCCGGGCCGTGCCGCGCGAGGTGTTCGAGGCGTCGACGATCGACGGAGCCGGCATCATCCGTTCCTTCTGGTCCATCGGACTGCCGATGGTGCGGAACGCACTCTTCACGATCGGGCTCGTGCAGTTCCTGTCCATCTGGAACGACCTGCTCATCTCGCTGACGTTCACGACGAACGCCGACCTCCGCACCATCCAGGCCGGCCTGCTGAACTTCAGCGGGGAGTTCGGCCAGGTCGACTACGGACCACTGTTCGCGGGCATCTGCATCAACGTCTTCTCGCTGCTCGTCGTATTCGTGTTCCTCAACCAGCGGATCATGAAGGGGCTGGCATCCGGCGCACTCAAGGGGTGACGCCCGAGTGCCCGACGACTGCAGGATGGACGACATGATCAACGACGACCTGACCCAGACACCCTCCACCGACCGGACGACTCCAGCGGTGGCGACACCGGACGACCTCCGCCCGCTCGGCTCGACCGGACTCCTCGCGAGCCCGGTCACGGTCGGCACCTCCGGCCTCGGCACCCCGGCGAGCGCCGACGGCTCACCGGCCGCAGGCTCCACGACGTTCGCGTCGGCCGCCCTGCGTGGCCCCAACCTGCTCGTCGACACCTCGAACGCGTACTCGGACGGGCGCAGCGAGACGGCCATCGGTGACGCCATCCGGCAGGGCGGTCTGCCCGAGGGGCGCGGGGTCGTGACGAAGGCCGACCAGGATCCGTCGACGGCGGTGTTCGACCGTGACCGGGTGCTGCGGTCCTTCGAGGAGAGTCTCGAGCGGCTCGGCGTCGAGCGCATCCCGGTGTTCCACCTGCACGATCCGTACTCGGTGTCGTTCGAGGAGGCGTCGGCGCCGGGCGGCGCGATCGAGGGCATGCTGGCGCTCAAGGAGCAAGGCCTGGTCGATGCGATCGGGATCGCTGCGGGTGCCATCAGCGTGATGCTGCCCTACGTTCGCACCGGCGTCTTCGACGTGCTCCTCACCCACAACCGGTTCACGCTCGTCGACCGCTCGGCGACCGGCTTGCTGGAGGAGGCGCGGTCGCGGGGGATGGGCGTCTTCAATGCGGCGCCGTTCGGGGGCGGGCTCCTCGCCGGGCGTCGTGGCCGCGACGGCAAGCCGGCCACGTACGCGTACCAGGCCGGGTCGCCTGAGCTGCTCGCCTGGGTCGACCGCGCCGACGAACTGGCCGGCCGACACGGCATCCCGCTTGCAGCTGCCGCCCTCGCGTTCTCGACGCGATCGGACCTCGTCGACTCCACCGTCGTCGGGATGAACCGTCCGGAGCGGCTGGAACAGGTCGAGGCACTGCGCACGACCCTCATCCCCGACGACTTCTGGTCGGACCTCGACGCCCTCGGCACACCGCCGAGCACCATCACCGACTGAGCCCCCTTCGCCTCCATCCATACATCCACCCACCAATCCACCAACTCCCGTTCTCTTCCACTGACCCTTTCTCAGGAGTCCCTCGGTGTGGCGGCCGCTGGCCGGGCCGGCGCGCCGAGGACCTCCTGAGAAAGGGACAACAGGCGATGAAGGTTGCACGACGATGAAGGTTGCACGACGATGAACGACTCGGCAGGGCTCGCAGCGTCGTGGGTCGAAGATCCGATCCCGGGGACCGGGCGGCGGCGACCCCGGGCCGACGAACTGAGCGACGCGCGTCGGCTGTCCCTCGACGGCGACTGGGCGTTCACGCTCTCGCCCACGGCCGACGGGACGGGCGACACCTTCGGCGATCCGTCGCTCGACGACTCCTCCTGGGACCGCATCAGGGTGCCCGCGCACTGGGTCCTCGAGGGCCACGGGCAGCCGCTGTACACGAACACCGCGTTCCCGATCCCGATCGACCCGCCTCGCATGCCCGAGGAGAACCCGACGGGTGACTACCGCCGTACCTTCACCCTGCCGGAGGACTGGCGACGCTCTGACACGGTGCTGCGCTTCCAAGGTGTCGACTCCTGCGGGACCGTGTGGTTGAACGGCGTGCTCCTCGGCCACAGCAAGGGCAGCCGGCTCCCGGTGGAGTACGACGTCGGGGAGCACCTCGTCTCCGGTGAGAACGTCCTCGCCGTGCGGGTGCACCGGTGGTCGAGCGGCACCTACCTGGAGGACCAGGACATGTGGTGGTTGCCGGGGATCTTCCGCGACGTCGACCTCCTGGAACGCCCGGCCGGCGCGATCGACGATGTCCGGGTCCGCGCGAGCTACGACCACCGCGACGGCATCGGCGTCCTGCGTGTCGACACCGACGTCCCCGGCCTCGTCGACGTCCCCGAGCTCGGCATCCGCGACCTCCCCACCGGCACCGCGACCGCTCTGCCGGTCGAGCCCTGGAGCGCCGAGGTACCGCGCCTCTACACGGCGCACCTCAGGCCGCGACCGACCGACGAGACGCCCGTGGCCGGCGAGACCGTCGAGCTGCGCATCGGGTTCCGCACCGTCTCCATCGAGGACGGACGCTTCCTCGTGAACGGCGTCCCGGTGCTGTTCCGCGGGGTCAACCGGCACGAGCACGACCAGGACCGCGGCCGTTCGCTCGACACGGAGACCATGCGGCAGGACATCCTGCTCATGAAGCGGCACAACCTCAACGCCGTGCGCACGAGCCACTACCCGCCCCACCCCGACTTCCTCCGCCTCTGCGACGAGCTGGGGCTGTGGGTGGTCGAGGAGTGCGACCTCGAGACCCACGGCTTCATCTACACCGACTGGGCCGGCAATCCGCCGACGGAGCCGGTCTGGCGCGACGCGATGCTCGACCGTGTCCAGCGGATGGTCGAGCGAGACAAGAACCACCCGTCGATCGTCGTGTGGTCGATGGCGAACGAGAGCTGGGTCGGCGAGAACTTCGACGTGCTGGAGCAGTGGATCCGCGAGCGCGACCCGTCCCGGCCGATCATGTACGAGCGCGACCCGTCCTACCGGAACTCGGACTTCTCGAGCCTCATGTACCCCGACCAGGAGCTGCTCGAGGCCATCGGCCGTCGCGAGGAACCGACCCCCGCGGGCGTCGTGGCGGGGTCGCCGGATGACGTGCGTCGGCGGAGGCTCCCGTTCCTGCTCTGCGAGTACGCGCACGCGATGGGCAACGGCCCGGGGTCGCTCGTCGACTACCAGCGGATCCTCGAGTCCTCCGACCGGTTCTGCGGCGGCTTCGTCTGGGAGTGGATCGACCACGGCTTCCGCAGCACCGACGCCGCCGGGAACGAGTTCGTCATGCACGGTGGCGATGTCGCCTTCCGACCGAACGGCGGACGCTACTGCCTCGACGGACTCGTCTTCGCCGACCGCACGCCCTCCCCGGCCTCGCCGAGCTGCACGCCGCGATCAGTCCGGTCGAGCTCCTCCTCGACGTCCACAACTCCTGCTCGTGCGGCGCGAGCCGGAGGACGGGCCCCGACTCGCGGCAGGCGGACACGGCGATCGGTGCAGTCTGCAGGAGTTGTGGACGACGGGCCGGGGGCACGCTGACGGTGCGCAACAAGTACGACGTGCGGTCGCTCGACCACCTCGCGCTGCGATGGGTCATGGAGGACGACGGTATCGCGGTCGCGTCCGGTGAACTGGAGATGCCTGCGGTGGGTGCCCGGAGGGAGACGACCGTCGACCTGCCGACCGGTGCGCTCGTCGCACCGACCACCGTCGACGTCGATCCGGTCTCCGGCGCACCCGTCGAGCGTTGGCTCACCGTGCGGGCGGTCCTGGCGGCCGACGAGCCGTGGGCGGCAGCGGGACACGAGGTCGCGTTCGGGCAGGCGCAGATCCATGCCGACCGACCGGCGGATCCGACCGGCGTCACCGTTCCCGTGCCGGCCGCGGCGCGCAGACCCCTCGCTCGCGCCGATCGCACGCCGGGCCACCGCATCACCCTCGGCGCAGGCTCCTTCGACGCCCGCACCGGCCGGCTCCGCGCGCTCGGCGACCTGGAGTTGGACGGCCCCGTCTTCGACATCATGCGCGCACCCACCGAGAACGACCGGGGCCAGGGGCCGCGGAACACGGCCGCAGCCAGTTGGAAGCTCACGGGACTCGACCGCTTCCTCCACCGGACCGACGCCGTCGAGCGGATCGACGACGGGCAGGGCGGCGGCCTGCGGGTCTCCGGCCGCAGCGCCCCGGCCGCGCACGGGCTCGGCCTGCGCTGGACGTTCGACTGGACCGACGGGGGTGGCGCCCTGGACCTGTCGGTCACCGTCGTCCCCGAGGGGATCTGGGAGCACACCCCCATCGGCGATCACGTGCTGACGTTGCCGCGCCTGGGCCTCCGACTCGGACTACCGGGCAGCTACACGGATGCGACGTGGTTCGGTCGCGGCCCCGGCGAGTCGTACGTCGACAGCCTCGCCGCGGCGCGCGTCGGTCGCTTCACGAGCAGTGTCGACGGGCTCCAGACCGACTACCCGGTGCCCGAGGAGAACGGCAACCACGTCGGGACGCGGTGGGTGGAACTCACCGGCGACGGCCTGCCGACCCTGCGAGCCGAGCAGCTGCAGGACACCGGCTTCGACTTCACCGCCCGACGGTGGACGAGCGAAGCGCTCGAGGAGGCCCGCCACCCGCAGGACCTCCGAGACTCCGGCCGCGTATGGCTCAACCTCGACCACGCCCAGCAGGGCCTCGGCAGCTCGTCGTGCGGCCCGGCCCTGCCCGAGCGCTACCGCGTGCCGGTGGCGGGGACGACCTTCGGCGTGCGGTTGCGGACGCTCACGCCCGCCCCTGCAGGATGAGGTTCCAGTACACCCAGGGCAGGACGTAGCGGTCGGCGATGAACGTGAACCGACGCTCCTTCGCGAGTCCGTTCCAGAACGGGATCGAGGGCTTCGGGCGGTAGCGGTCGTCGAACTCGGCGAACACCACCGTCCCGCGGGAGACCGTGAACGGGCACACCGAGTAGCCGTTGTAGACGGTGCTCGGCTCCTGGCCGGACCGCACGGCGACGAGGTTCTTCGCGAGGGTCTTCGTCTGTTGCCGGAGGGCACCGCCGGACTTCGAGCTCATCACCGCGGCGGCGTCGCCGAGCGCCCAGACGTCGGGGAAGCGCGGATGCCGCAGGGTCAGCGAGTCGACCTCGACGAACCCACCAGGGTTGCCGGGATCGGCGAGCGCCGTGGCCGCGAGCCAGTCGGGTGCGGACTGCGGCGGCACGGCGTGGAGGACGTCGTAGGGGATCTCCTCCCGGAGTCCGCCCGTCACGCCGTCCTGCCCGCGATCCGGCCCGTCCTGCGGGTCGGTCTGCGCGATGGCCACCACGCTCCGCTCCGGATCCACCGCGACGAGCTCGCGCGAGAACCGCACCTCGATGCCGTACTCGGCGACCTTGCGGTCGAGTTCGGCGTCGATCATCGGCATGCCGAACATCGTGGGTGTGGGCACGACGAGCACCACACGGATGTCGTCGAGGACGCCCGTCTGCCGCCAGTAGTCGCACGCGAGGTACATCGGCTTCTGTGCGGCACCCGAGCAGCTCGCGGGGCCGGCGGGCTGCGTGAACACGACGGTACCGGAGCGGACCGACCGGAGCACCCGCGAGGCCTTCTGCGCGTACTCGAACGTGTAGTTGGAGATCCCCACCGGCGACGCCATCGCCTCGGTGAGTCCGGGCACGGCGTCCCAGTCCTGCTGGATGCCCGGAGCGACGATGAGCTGGTCGTACTCGACGGCGGTGCCGGATTCGAGCGTCACCGTCTTCGCGACCGGGTCGATGGACCGGACCCGATCCTGGATCCAGGTCACGCCCTTCGGCGTCACGGCGTGCTGTGGCCTCGTGGCGACCGACGCGGACGCGGTCCCTCCGGCGACGTGCGAGAACATCGGCTGGTACCGGTGGTGCTCCCGCGGTTCGATGACCGCGACGTCATCCACGCCGTATCGCCGGAGCCTCCCGGCGACGGAGAGACCGGCGTTGCCGCCACCGATGACGACCACCTCGTGATGGAGCTGTGCCGTCCTGGGATCGGTCACGGTGGCGGCGGCGCTCAGGATCCGGACTGACCGCGACCGGTGGCGTTCTGCAGCCGGTCGATGTGCTCGGAGGCCTGCGCCTTCGTCAGGTCGGCGGGGAGCTCCTCGCCGGCCTCGCGCGCCAGGGTGTCGAGGTAGCTGCGCTGCGGGCCGGTCATCGGCTCGTCTCCGGTGACCCAGTCCTCGGGGTCCTTGCTCGCGCTCGTCGAGCTGTCGTCGCCCCGGGCTCCGAGGGTCTCCTCGGTGGCGCCGATCGTCTCGGGTGCTCCGGAGGTCGTGGCGTCAGGGGTCGTTGCATCGGTCTGTTCTGCGTCAGTCATGCGGCAACGGTACGTCGAGTGGGCGATCGGGCAGGAGGGGTTGCGCGGCCCGCGCGATCGGTGTCGGAATAGCGACGGACGACCCCCGGTTGACCCAGGCGACCGCGTGCGGCCGCACCGTCCACGAAGGAGACCCATGTCCGACACCGCTTCCGGAACCGACCGATCCGCCGACGAGCCGACTCCGTCGCAGGGCATCACCATCGGCATCCTCGGCGCCGGCAAGGTCGGCACGGTCCTGGGACGACTCGCGGTCGCCGCCGGATACCGGGTGCTCATCAGCGGATCACGCGACGCCGCCCGGATCGCCCTGACGATCGACGTCCTCGCTCCGGGTGCCGTCGCCACGACCGCCGCCGAGGCAGCGGCCCAGGCCGACCTCGTCATCCTCGCGCTGCCCCTCGGCAAGCACCGGTCGGTGCCCGTCGACGAGCTGCGCGGCAAGCTCGTCATCGACGCCATGAACTACTGGTGGGAGGTCGACGGACATCGCGACGACCTCAGCGCGCCGGAGACCTCGACGAGCGAGCTGGTCGCCGCCTTCCTGCCGGAGTCACGGGTCGTGAAGGCGTTCAACCACATGGGGTACCACGACCTCGACGGGGAGCCGCGTCCGGCCGGCACGCCGGGCCGCAAGGGTATCGCGATCGCCGGCGACGCCCCCGCGGACCGGGCAGCCGCCTCGGCCGTGGTCGACGCCCTCGGGTTCGACCCCGTCGAGATCGGACCGTTGCGCGCGGGCGTCGTCCTCGAACCCGGACACGAGCTCTTCGGGGCGAACATCGGGGCCGACGAGATCCGCGAGGTCGCCGAGGTGCGGGCATTGGCCGAAGCCGAGGCGGGCGTCCGCTAGGCGACGCGGCGGGTTCCAGCGTCAGATCGGTCTCGACCGTTCGGTCGCGGGGTGAGCGCCGCTGAGCGGATCACCTCCGCGAGCTCGCCGGCACGGCTCCACATCGGCCAGTGACCTGTCGGGAGGTCGACGACCTCGACCGTCTCGAGCCCCGCGACCTCGGCGAACATGGGGTGTCCGCCTCGGGCCAGGTCCAGCACTTGCGCGCTCGGGATCGAACAGCACACCAGGGTGGTCGGGACGGCGGCGCGGGCCTCGTTGGTCAGCTCGACAGCCTGTCGGAGGACGGACCCCGGCTCGGGGACCGCCCGGGCGCGGAACCGGTCGAGGACCTCGGCGCTCAAGCCGTCGAGGCTCGCCTGCTGGGCGAGGACGTCGAAGGCCGGGAGCGGAAGCTCGTCCACGTCGTCCGGGAGGTCCGGCGCGAAGACCGTTCCGGACGCCAGCGGGCCGGAGTCCACCCAGACCACCCGGCGGACGAGCTCCGGATGCCGGTCGAGGAGCAGGCTGACGGGCGCGTTGGCGCCGCTGTGCGCGACGATGACCGCTGGGTCGTCCGCGGAGACGTCCCGCCGGGCGAGGACCTCCGTGATCGCGGCCACTTGGTCGTCGAGGGTCCTGCTGGACCGGTCGGGATCGGCGTCGTCGAGGCCGGGCAGGGTGATCGCGACGGCGCGCGAGCGGTCGGGGTCGAGATGGTCGATGACGTCGTCCCAGGCCCAGGCGCCCAGCCAGTGGCCGGCGATGAGGATGATGGTCGGGGTGTCGTTCTGTGTGTTCATGACTCCAGCCTGAAGCGCACTCCAGGCAGCTGTGTGTCACTATTTCTGTCATGAATCTCGAACTCGTGAGCCGATGAAGCGGGCGGAGCGGCTCCACGCCTGTCGGAATCGGTGATCAATGACACACGCTCTAGGTTCATGACACTCCTGGCGGCTCAATGACACTCAGTGTCACGAAACGCCGCTCGGTTGACCTGCGCATCCGCGTTCTAACAGGAGGATCTTCGAGGGGCCACGTTGTTGCCAAAGTGACGACCCACCGGAGGCAGCATGAAACCAAGGTCTTCCGCCAAAAAAATCAGTCCGCGTCGAGCGCTCACGCAGACTGAACTGCAGTGGGTCTCTCGCAGAGGCGCCGAGACGGCGCGGGGTCACTCCGTAGGTGACGAGTGGGCCGTAGCAGACCTTGCACTCGGTGCCCGCGATTGGGCCGAGGTTGACCCTCAGCCAGTGCGATCCTCACTCGGAGTCGCCGGTTCTTTGACGCCCGCCCTGTATTACTGGCAGCGGACTGGGACGCACATTTGGTGCGAGTCCCAAGAGGAGCGCTGGCAGGTCCTCTGGCTGGATTACGGAGGACAGGTTGAGCGATTGTGGTCTCAACCCATGAGCATAAACTTCGGGATCGACTCCCAGCTATCTGGTCATTCTCATGTCCCAGACCACTTCGGTATCTTGGAGGACGGCAGTTATGCCCTGTTTGATACGAAGCACCCCGATCGTGTGGACGCCGAGGCGGAGCTTCAGTTCGGTGAAACCGCAGAGGTCTGCCGCCGGCTCGGGTGGCACTATCAGGTCCTCGCCGGCCGGAACGTCAGAGCGACCAGGAATCTGAACTGTCTATCGGCATCGAGGCATGAGCGCTGCAGGCCCACCGCCGCGATCGAGGAACAGATACTCAACGCCGCTCTCGCCGGGCGATCACGTGATGAGCTCTGCCATGTCGCATCGCCATCTCTGCCGGCACTGGCGTGTGCATGGGTGGACAACCTCGCATGGCGGCGGTTGCTTCAGGTTGATCTCACTGCAGTGATTAGCAGCGCAACTGTTTATACGACATCGGCCATCGTTCAATCGGAACGAGCCAATGTCTAAGGCCAACTCGCTGCACTTCGGCGACACCGTCACAATCGATGGAAAGACCTGGGTGCTGGAGAGCATTCGTCGCGGTACGGAGGCCAAGCTACGACTTCGGGACTCCCCGGACGACTGGATTGTCATGTCGGTGCGGGAGCTGTTGCGCCATGCGGGTACCGCACGACGCTCTTCCGCCTCTGCTCTCCGCCCGGAAGGGAGTGACTGGCCGCGAGACGTGCGAGACATGGAATCTCATCTGCTCGAGGCCTTCCGAGGTGTCCCGATGGGCGATACCGCGACAGGGCCACGGCCGCAATTCGATGCATCGACGACAACCCAGGAGCGACGTATCGCCGCAAAGATCGCTGAACTTTCCGGGACGTCGCTGCAGAGGTCTCGCAAGGCGCTTTTCGAGCTCTGGAAGGCCTACCAGTCGGACGGTATGGGCGGGCTTGACGCGCGCATGCACCGCCGTCGCTCTCAGCGGCTTGTCGCCTCAAAAATCGATCCTCGCGTGGTGGAGGTCATCGACAGCATCCTCGACACTCGACGAGACCTTGCCACGTCCAGCCGCACTCATTTCGCCGCCTTGCTGACAATTGAGCTTCAGAAGAGGTACCCCGGAGACCAAGTGTGCGACATCGCTCCCACCACGTTGATGGGTTACATCAACGAGCGGGATGCCGGGAGATACGGCTTCGACAAGGGGACGACACGTCGTACCGCGGCTAACAGCCCAGACCGCCAGTTCAACTCTGGCGATGCGAGTCAGCTAGGCGAGCGTTGCGAGATCGATTCGACAACCCTCGATGTTCAGGTGTGGGGCGAGAACGGCACTGTGCTCCGTCCCACGCTGACCGTGCTGCTCGACGTTGCAAGTCGCGTTCCCATCGCCTGGGCCATCCACGCCGACGCTCCGAATGGTTTCGATCATGCGTTGCTGCTCGCTCGCGCCATTGTGGGAAGGAAGGCCATCCCAGGCTCGGATGCTGCATTGCTGTCAGCCTCCGCGACGTTGCCGATCACGCTGATGAAGGAGGTGAACGCCTATCTTGATGACGACTCTCTCGCTGTTCCATGGATATTCCCACAATCGATAACCCTGGACGCTGGTGCAGACTTCCGCTCGTCTGTCTTCGCGAATGCGTGCTGCAGCTTTGGAATCACAATGGTCCCGGTCGCACCGGGCGACCCGACATCGAAGCCCCACGTGGAGCGCTTCTTTGGCACGGTATCCTCCACGTTCGCCACATGGCTCAAGGGATCAACAGGCAACTCCGTCGCAAACAGAGGCCGGCGCGACACGCCGACAATGACCCTCGACTCGCTGCGCATCGCCTTCGACGTATGGGTGACCAAGATCTATCTTGATACGGCACACGGTGGCCTCAAATCATCGAGGGACCCAGCTCGTCGATGGACGCCAAATCAGATGTATTCGGTCTTGTTCCAATTGGGGCCGGGGGTGCAAGTACCGTTCGGACGCGAGGAGTACTTCTCGCTGCTTCCCACCGAGCGGCGAATCATCAGCGACAGTGGAATCGAACTCCATAACCGCAGATACGACTCACCCCTGCTCAGTGATTTGCGCAACCGATCGTTGACCGGGGCAGCTCCAGGATCCAAACACGCTCGAAAGTTCCCAGTCAGCTTCGATCCGTACAACCCCGCATGTATCTGGGTTCAACACCCCGAGACCCGGACATGGATCGAATGCTGGGACACCGCCCTCGAACACGCCGCGGCGTGGATGGCGGCGGAAGCAGAGGTGCGCCTGACGGAGACCTTCGGCTCCGAAGGATCGATCACGAGAGCAAGGCAGATCCAGTTCATCGACGACGTGGAAAAGCGGGAGCGGAGACATCCCCCAACCTCCCGCAACACCTCTCAGATCGAGACAGATCGGATGGCGCTGGAGGGCAAGCTGTCCATCACGGAGCCAGCACCCGCACCGATCAAACTCAATGCCCCAGCACCGCCGATTTCCATCGATGACATTGACTGGGACTCTCCCGAGTACGACATCGTGACGCTTAGGGATCTGAACACATGAACCTTCGCCCCGCCATCTTCCACCACAACCGCAAGACGACCCTGCCGGGACTTCGGGAAGCACTCAACGCCGACCCGCCAGAGCCACCGAGGCTCTCGTTCGCGCAGTACAGGGCTCTGGAGCCGACTGAGCGTGAACTGTTCGATCAAGTCCGCGAGGACTACGTCCGCCTGAAGCTGCGAGTAGAAACGCCCGAACAAGTGCGGTGCGCTCGAATCCTCCGTCGTCTCATCGGGTCGAATCCACGACGGCAGAACTCGCGCCGCGGCCTGATGATCTCCGGACCGATGTTCTACGGGAAGACCGAGCTCGCGATGCTCCTCGCGCGGTCCGTCGAGAACCATCACGCCGGACAATACCCCGACTACATGCGCGACGGACACGTTCCTGTCGTGTGGCTCGAAATGACCGAACATTCCACGGGAAAGGCACTCCTCGCTCAGATCGTAGAATTCCTGTGCCCGACCATCGAAATCTCGCGTGCGATCACAACGGATCGCCTCCGAAAGATGGCGTTAGAGTTACTTCAGCGCCACGCTACGAAGCTCCTGATCATCGATGAAGCGCACAAGCTCGGCGGCAGTGAGCCATCCAGCATCATCAAGGCGTTGCAGAACGAGTCATCCGCAACTGTGCTGCTTGTTGGAATCGACCTACTGGGCGGTCGAGCTTTCGGAGGCGGAGACGCAAGCCAAGTGACAATGCGATGTGACGTCGTCGAACTCCGCAAGGTAGATATTCGAGACGCCCCTGGCATGGAGTTATGGCTGAGATGGACCGCCATCTTCGACCGAAATCTGCCTCTGTGTGACCACGCGCGCGGCATCCTCACCCGCAATGCTCGAGCGCTTCATACCGTCAGCGACGGACAACTCGCAGTCTTGGCTCTCATCGTCGAACGCCTCGTCGCAGAGATCCTCGATGATCCCGATCGTACAGACGAGAAGGTCGACCGTACGCGCCTCTTCGCGGTCCTAGAAAACCTGCGGCTCTCAACACCCATACGCCATCGTGTGAGGCTCGACGACCTGTACGACGCGGCATGAGCTCCGATCAAGCATGGGCCACGCGACCGAAGTGGCACCGGTTCGAGTCACTACGATCGTATGCCACCCGGCAATGCCAAGCCGCGGGGCTCCCTCTCGACATCGTGGCGCTCGGATTGACCTCGAAGGAGCAGAGATACGCCAGCCGGGTATGGCAGAACGACCTCAGAATCGCACCGATCATCGAGTCGGCCGCGGGGCGCCCAACCGGACACTACGAGCGTCTTCGACGACTCGCACAGCCCGACCCGGATCAAACCTACCCAGACAGATTCCTATGCAGGCTCTGTAGCGCTGGCGATGTGGTTACGCAAATCTCGCACGACCGAGAAAATTGGTGTCTGCGCCATCCAGGCCAACTGGTCTGGGTCGGGGCAGGAACGACGCCCGCGACTCAGCAAATCATCCCCTTCGACCATGCGCAAATGGCCGCTGAAGTCCGCTTTCGCGCACTTACTTCCGCCGGCCGCATTGACGTTCGACTACACACGGACGCCTGGGCAATGGTTCGCGACAACGCCACCCTGTCAAGGGGGTTCGAATGGAGCACATCTCTCGGCCGCCGTGATAGCACCCGAGAGCTTCACGGGCGTGCGGAACACTACCCCGAGACTGTTGTCGTCCTCGATGCACTATCCAACCCAGAAACGCTCACGCTCTGGCGGCACACATCTCCCGAAACGCTCCGTACCGTAATCGCGGGATCGTTGTCCGAAATCCATGAGCCATGCGACGTGCTCATCGAACGAATCGTACTCTGGCTACGCCCCAGCCGCCGCAGGTCTGTCGAGACCCGGCTCGAGCCTTTGAACGTTCCACTCGACTTCGTCGATGCCCAAGCCATCTTTGATCTCACCGCACCTTATCCAACTTGGATACTAAGACACCCGCAGGCAGTGTCGGAATGGGACTGGGAAAAGAACCCTCGCACTCGCGACCCTTGGGGCTCACACAAAGTCACCGCGAAAGCATGGTGGGTATGCAATCACGGGCACTCCTGGCAAGCCATTCCCGACACTCGCGGGCGTACCAGGTGTAACTGTCCGTGCTGCGCGTCGATGGCAGTGTGGCCGGGGCAAACAGACCTGATGACTCTCTACCCAGACATCGCCGCCGAGTGGGACACCACCCCAAGGGCGAACGTCGGCGACCCTAGCCACGTCAGCGCCACCGCGACGCGAACGGCCTCCTGGAGATGCCGGGACGGTCATCGGTGGCGCACGTACATTAACCAGCGAACAAGGAAAGGGACACGCTGCCCGTACTGCACAGGTCGTCGCGCAGTCCCGGAACGAACGGATATTGCGACCATCCGTCCCGATCTTGCCGCCGAATGGGACTATGACAAGAATCCATTCGCTCTGTCACCGGCAACGCTGGGCCCCGGTTCCGGCAAGCTCGTCTGGTGGAAGGGAGCGAACTGCGGCCACACGTGGAAGTCCACCATACTCAACAGAGCCGGAGGGCGCGGATGCCCGTATTGCGCGGGCAAAAGGGTGCTGCGCGGTTTCAATGATCTTTCCACCCTTCGCCCTGCTCTCGCGCACGAATGGGGCAGCGGAAACTCCCGAAACAGCCACGAGGTCACCATCGGATCCGGATATCGCGCATCATGGGTCTGCCCGCTCGGACACGAATGGGAAGCAACGGTGCAGAGCCGCGCAATCGGCAACAGTGGATGTCCCACCTGCTCCAACCGGCGGGTGCATGCGGGCTTCAACGATCTTGGTACCATAAACCCGAGACTCGCCGCTGAGTGGGATGCGCGCGATGGCGCGAACGACCGAAAGCCCATCGAGGTTACTCCGAACAGTGGATACCGCGCCAAATGGGTCTGTGCAAGGAATCATCGATGGCAGGCTACGGTGAGCAACCGAGCCTCAGGTACCGGATGCCCGACGTGCAGCAGATTCAACCCCCGCGCGATAAGAGGTTCCGCGCTCAATGACCTGTCAAGTCAGGGATAGGACTCGGGGGACCTTCATCGGCGGACACCTTCGATACGTGCGCGACTACGATCACTGAACGCAAGGTCGGTTCTGCCCCTCTCGTCCCGCTGAAGGAACCGGCTGAGGACGAACCGATACGGTACGTCGTGGCGGCACGGCAAAGGGTGCAGCAATCGGCGAGGAAGAGTGACCACGCCAGGGCGCCAACGGAGTAAGGCTTGCAGCGGGATGAAGCTAGCCAGAGCCCGACCCGTCCAGCCCAAGCCGACGCACAGGATTCGACGCGACCGGTGTCGAACATGCACCTCTCCCCTACTTGGCTCCGCGAGGACCGAGCCCTGAGTCACTTTGGGCGGCTGACGTTCAACATCTCTACCCATCCCCCTCAGCCGAATAGGCGTCAGGCCGTGAAGTCGCGACTCCCATCAATGCCCATTGCCCTGCCATGACGCTCGCGCCCAATGCGAATGACTAAGGCTGTTCGCTGAACGGATCGACGTCCGCTTCAGCCCCGGAGCGATCGCCGCAGATGAGCTCATGAAATCGAACACCTAATCAGCCAAAATGCGGTCAATCGCTCACTGAGCATCGAAGAAGTCGCGAGGCGGCTCGGCGTAGATAGTGACGAGATCGATCGCGCCTGCGCACACGAGATCTATTCGCAGTTGTCTCCGACGGGCAGCGGCACTACCCGACATGGCCGTTCACTGACAACCCACTGCAGCCTGTTCAGCCGGGGCTGGCCCAATGCATCCCGCAACCCCTGCTGTCATGCCCCCGGACTATTCTGGGCTTCATGACCTCACCGCAGGAGGATGTTCGTGTCGACGGTCAGCCTGGGATTCCCCCAGACTGGCTGCGCAACGGGGGCGACCCGCAGGTTGTCCGCGATGCTCTTGACAGCCGCCTCCAGTGGTAATCCGCTGCCGTCTCTGCACGCCGGCCACTCCCATCGATGGAGGCTTCCATGACTGACCGGCCAGCCTCTCGCGACGGGGCGCTCTCTGACGAACAGATCGCATTCCTCACTGAATCCGGTGCTTTTACGGCCGAACGACTCGCAGAGGTCTCAGCGAGAGTCGCGCGAGGCGACCTCGAAGCACGCGAGCGCAAAGCACGCGAAGACACGATCGACGCATCTTTGACGTCAAACCAGGTGGCCAAACGGCTCGGACTCGAACTGGCGGAGGTTCGACGGCGGACAGCTGAGGGTCAGCTCTACGCGTTCACCGCACAGGACGAGATGCGGTACCCGACATGGCAGTTCTCCGATGACCCGACAGCTTCAGTCCTGCCCGGGCTCGTGACCGTGATTGCGGCGTTTCCCGCTGGAATGCATCCGGCGACGATTCGGGGGTTCATGGGCACACCACAGCGACTCACGCTTGTGGATGGCGTCCGGGTCACGCCAGTGGGCTGGCTCCAGCGTGGCCGCGATCCGCAGGTCCTCGTAGACATCTTGGAGAGCTTCCTGCTGGGGTAGTTGCGTCAGCGTTCATGGACCCTCATCGACGATGTACTCGAAACTGCAGCTGCAACTGCGTCGCCCTCCGGCGATGGCCTAGCGTGCAGCTCTGGACAGCGCGTAGAGGGGGCGTCAGGTAGACGATTCCTGTAGTGGTCGGCCGAACTTACCCTAGAGTGGGCCACTAAAATATACACATCAAGACTGATTTATTCTGAAACGGTCATTACTACGTTGGAGGCGGACCCAAATGGGCCCGCATGAGCGAAGGAGACCCCTGGACGCGTTACACCGAATCAGCGTCAAGACGGTAACCGCCCCCATCGTCATCGGAGCTCTGCCATTCACGGGTTCCACTGGTGCGATGGCCCTTCCCTCGGAGGCCTTGTATGCCGGGTCCAGACAGGCGCCTTCGTCGGAGGATACGGACATGTTTCGGACTGGGGAGCCCACGTCTCGGCAGAAGCGAGCTGTTCCAATCCTCGCGATTGTCGGAGCCATCGTCGCTGGCGGAGGAGTTGCTCAGAAAGTGGGCGAAGAGGTCGGAAGACGGCTGTATCACGCGGGGGGCCGCAGGACTGAGTACCAGTCCTGAATGTGGCAGATTCGCATCCTCGCAGTCGCCTCGGGCGGCGGGATTTGGAGCGCGGCCTTCATGATGGGGCTTGAAAATCAGTTCTATTCGATGGGATGAACGTGAAATTGACCCTTGGACAGTGCAAGCACATGCTTATCGCGATCTCGATGATGTTTGCCGTCTACTCGCTGGTGGTCGGCTTTGGTGAAGGTGGCAATCCAGCCGTCGGACTTGCGATGGCTGGTGGGCTTTCCCTCGTCACAATCAGCGCCCTCCGTGCTCAATAGGCCCCTGCGGCTGTTGAGGGAGCCGACGGCGACGGACGCCACTCGATCTGAATTCGCGGCCGCCTCGCGCGGCGCCGATACCCTCCTGTGAACGCGGACGCGAAGTGTCGCTCCGAATGTGAACGGCCACGCAAAGTGTCGCCCAACGCCCAGTGAGCGAGCGGACTGCCAAATAAAGTGTCGCCGCGGTTGTCCAAATAAAGTGTCGCTCTGAACAAGTCCGCGTAGTTCCGCGGATTTGGGGCAGGTATGGGGTCATCTGGTGGCGCCTTGCGCAGTGATGCAGGGTCACGGAGGCGATCACAGCGACCACCCTCGACGGAGGCGTTGGAATTACTCAAGCCGGCGGTCACACGACATGGTCAGGTGAGTTGAGCCTTGGCGCTAGATTCGGGTTGTAACGAGGCCTCGGCGTGTTGAACGCTCGGACGGCGTTTCCTCGATGAGCGACGTGGGTGGGGGGACTCAGGTGCCAGGTGCAAGTAAACGAAACGAAGCCGGAGACGTTCGTCGGGAGCAACTCCTCGAGGTGCGGTGGTGCTGCGTGGGCTCGCTGACGTTCGACTCGGACTACGGTCGGGTGATTGAGCTTCATCGGAGCAACAAAGCGACGCTGGGTCTTCTTCCGTACGCCGCGTTTGAAGAAGCTGCTGCCACTGACCACCTCATGGTCGGCGTGATCGAGGGCGAGGTCTCGGGATATGTTCTGTTCGGCACCCCGCGCCAGCAACAGCTCAAGCTAGTTCATGTCTGCGTGGATGCTGCAGCACGAGGTACTGGGTTGGCAAAGACCATGATCGATGCAGTGATCGCGGCCAATCCCGGGCGCACGATGATGACTGCGCATTGTCGTGAGGACTACGACATCGACGGTTTCTGGAGAGCGCTCGACATGGCGCCAGTGGGTCAGCGCCCGGGACGGGCTGCCAAAGGCTCGATTTTGACTATCTGGGCGCGTCGTATAGGGCAACTCGATCTCTTCGAGGCCGCTCTCTATGACTCTGCGAATCCGCTCGCCGTGCTCGACACGAACGTCATCATCGATCTCTTCGCAAGCGAGGCGATGCCTCGTCCCGATCGTCCTGAATCGCTCGGACTGGGCGCAGACTGGCTCGTAGACGTGTTGGAGCTCGCAATCTCGCCCGAAGTCACCGCTGACGTCAAGCAGCTCGACCCGGGAGAACGAGAACACGTTCAGCAACGTCTCGACGGCCTCGTCACGTTGAGACGGGAGTCCGGCATGCGAGCAACGGCGAAGGAACTGGAGCGGCTGATGCCGGCCGAACTTCTCGCTCGTGACCGGAGCCTCCAGGACGACGCAAGACATCTCGCGGATGCCATCCTGGCCGGAGCAGACTACTTCGTCACCCGCGACGTTAACCTCATCAATGCGACGACCGACTGGATACAACCCGCCTACGGAATCGAGGTCGTGCGCCCGGTCGACTTGATCCGCCGGTTCATTCCGCCGAGCGCGCCCACCACATTCCGATCCGGACACCTGGAGTCTGTCGGCCTGTCCTGGGTCCCTTTGCCCGTCGACCTTCACGAGGTTTCCGAACGGTTTGTGAACTCAGGGCGCCGGGAGAAGGCATCCCATCTCAAGCGCGCCCTGCAGGCCGCCCTCGCGGCGCCAGCAACCGCGCAGGTCGAGGTGCTCGTGGACGATCGCGACCGTGAATGGGCGCTACTCGCCACTGAGGTCGATTCAGAGGGCCTCGTCGTGCCGGTAATGCGAGTCGCTCGCGGATACCTCGGCGAAACCATCTCGTTCCAACTGGTGCGATACCTGCGCTCTCTGGCGCTGGCGCGCGGTTTGACGTCGCTTACGATCACCGACCCGATGCTCGACCCGATTCTCCAAAGGGCGCTCGAACGAGATGGACTTGCCGGCTCGCCGCCGACGACGATGTTGGCCGCACATCCATCGGAGGCAGAAGTCTCCCACATCACTGACCCAGCTGATGTCGCTGAATACGAGCGCACGCACTGGCCCCAGATCCTGCTCGACCGTCAGATCCCAAGCTGGATCGTGCCTATTCAGCCTCGTTACGCCCGTGAACTTCTCGGATTCAACCCGACGCTCATCACGGTCAGAGACCAACGCACGCTCGGCTTCGCCCGTGAGTTCGTGTACTTCGCGTCTCCTACAATTAGGTCCTGGGCCCCACCTTCTCGGGTGCTTTGGTACGTCACGAAGGACCCGGGATCGCCAGAACCAACGGCCGTTCGCGCCATCGTCGCGCAGTCCAGGGTCGTAGGCGCAGAAGTACTCCCAGTCGACGAGGCTGTGACAAACTACCGCTCCCTCGGCACGCTTCGCGCCCACGAGATCGAAAACTACTCACATCGAGGGAAGGTCCTTGTCCTGCATTTCGAAGACACACAAACGTTCGAGGTGCCGGTCGGGCGGACGACCTTGTACTCGATACTCCGGGCTCACGGGCTGACCACATCACTCATGACCACGCGCGCAGCAACGCCACAGGCATTCGACGCCCTCCTACGCACTCAGCCGGGATGGGACGGCCGTTGAGTCGCGCACTGTTGCTCTCAATCAAGCCAGCCTTCGCGCGTGCGATCTTGGATGGCAGGAAAACGGCCGAGGTTCGCCGGCGGTTCCCCTCCGTTCCTGAGGGAACCGAAATCTTCTTGTACTCCAGCTCCCCTGAACGCGCTGTCCTCGGAACCGTAACCCTACGCCGCGCTGTTCAAATCGACCCAAAAGAGGTCTGGGGCCAGTACGCCAGCAAGATTGTGATCGATCGTGCTGCTTTGGAGGCATACCTCCTCGGCGCCACGTCGTCCACCATCCTTGAGGTCGAACGCCCCAACGCTTGGCCGAACCCCCTGTCGCTAGCGCGGCTCAGGTCGCTCCTTCGCCTCGAGCCCCCGCAGAGCTTTCGCTATCTGGCTTCAAGCCAGGTAGCTGTCATGCAACAGCAGGCACGTGACTAGCGCAAGTGCCGTCGTTCGAAAGACCTGGTCGCACTGCCACGGCAGACCAGTTTCGATTGATAGGCCGACTTGGTAGTTGGCTATTATTCCTTCACGGCCGAGCACCACACGACTACTGTCGGCGTGCTCCATCAGATCGCAGAACGCGCTTCCACTTAGTCGAACTGTAGCCGACCACCCGAGCGAAAACGCCTCACACGTACACTGAGCGACGAGCATTGGACAGCGATTGGACGTATGTTGAGCGACTTCTTCGAAGCTGTTGCGTACCCGCGAGTGCTGGTCCGAGGTCTGACTGACGAAGAAATGGCGGCCATCGCGCCGCTCTGTGGAAGCATCTCGCGCCTTGGCCCAGACGAACAGTTCCACCCTGAAGAACACGACGTACTCATCCACACCGACGAAGAGTACTTCTCGTCCACGGAGATCCCTCGACGTATCGTGTTCATGAGGGAGCCCGAGGTCTCTGAGCCCGGTCAAGGTGGTCGAATAGTCGAATCCGGCCGGAGCTTCGGCACGATGCCGTTCTCGAAGGCTTTAACGCAGTTGCAACCAGCGCGTCGGCTTGATGTCACAGATTTTGCGGAAGAGCAGGGCATCGCCCACCTCGTTCGTCTGAGTTGCGTCCCCGACTCCCGTCAGCTGTACCGCGGCGTGCGACTCCCAGTGCACCCCACACGCAACGCGCTCCCACTGTTGCAGGAACGACTTACAGATCCAATGGTGCTCGCTGCGATCTTTGAGGCAGAGGCGGGAACCCGATTCGACGAGTCAGTCCTCTGGCTGCCCCAGAGCGCGCGATCGTATCTGGTCGATTGGCTCCGATTCGCGTGCGCACGTTGGCGCCGGAGCGCAGCGACGTTATTTCCGGAATCGGCAGAGTGGTCGCGCTCAGACGAGTGGGCTTCTTCAACGGAACGGAAGGCTCGATCAGATCTCAAGACCTTCGACGTGGATGAAGATGCTCGACAAGCAAACATCGCCCAGCAGCGCCGTGATCTCCTCCTTGCCGTCGAGGCCGCGGAACTCACTGGTGACCAGGATCGAGAACTACTCGTGGCGTCCGGAGATGAGCTCGTTCGCAGCGTAATGAGGGCTCTGACCGCGCTCGGGTTTGATGTAGTCGACGCTGACCAACTACCACAGCACAAAGGTGCCAAACGCGAAGACCTACGCGTCATGGATGGCACTTGGACGGCGCTGGTCGAAGTCAAAGGGTACGGAAAGGCCGCAAAGTCCAACGACCTGCTGCAGATCGGCAGTGCCGCAGTACCTTTCGCGATTGCCGAGAGACGCAGCCCGGACGCTCTTTGGTACATCGTGAACACATTCACAAGCCTTGATCCGTCGCAACGCCCTCCGGTCCTGCAAGGTCGATCCGAAGACGTGGACTCATTCGCAAACCAACACCAGGGCACGGTAATCGATACCCGCGAGCTCTACAAGCTGTGGCAGCGCGTATCAAGCCGCCACGTGTCGGCGAGCGAAGCGCGCGCCGCACTTCGATCCAACCGGGGCCATTTCAAATCGCCCTGACCTACGGCACGACAACGACCCCTAGTTGTAGTTCCCTGGGACGCTGCGAGCCCCCTCTACGATGAAGACGCACACAGACTCATCGGGGAGAAGCGCTGATGGCCATTGGTTACCGCACGATATTGACTGCAGATCCGTCCGAGGACAATCTCAACGACATCATCAACGCACTGGACGGCTGGGCCACCGCGAAGAAGGGCTACTCCGAGCTTCCGACCTCCGGAATGCTGACACACCCGACCGGCGCCACACTCGCAGCCACTAGCTACGCCAGCGCCGACGGCAGCATCAGCGCGAAACGTTGGACGCTGGTCGAGGACTGGCCGCCTCCCAAGTGGTACGAGAATCTCGACACGTCGCGCACCGGCGTGACCAATGTCACTCTTGCCCTCGCCGAGAACAAGCTCTGGCTGTGGGTCGACGTCGAGTCGCCAACGCTCGTCTGGACCAACCACCTCGGTCGCGAAGTCGAGGAGGTACAGCCGAGCGGGCGTCCGACCTTCGTGCGAGACATCCTCAACACCGTCAATATGAGCGATGGGGCCGCTGAGCCGCTCTCCGACTTTCAGGTCATCGCGAGTCAGAGCCATGTGGAGGAGCTGGCGCACATCCTCGCGGACTCGGGACGCATGGGTGCGGTATTCGTCACTGCGACACCCGATGGTGTCGACGCAAATGAATGGGCCGACAAGATCACGAAGCTCGCCGGTCAGATTCAGGGCATGGGGATCGGCTACGCGCTCACTCCGGAAGCCCGCAGCGTCTTCAACCGTCAATACGGCGGGGCCGGCCACTGGATCTCCCCCGGGGCCATGCGCACCTTCCTTCCCGGCGTCGACCTGACGGACCCGCAAGATGCGTTCAAGCATCGCCTCCTCCACGCATCAACGCTCCGCGAATCCCCTGAACCACGTATCCGGCGTATTCTCCGCAACGCTCAACTGAAGCGCCTCAACGCTTTGCGCATCCCGGACGTCCTCCGAGAGGTCGACTACGAATTCTTGCGCAAGGAACGCCTTCAACCGTTCGCCGCGCTGCATGAGCCCGTCTCTGCCGAGCAACCCGTCGAGGACGAAGCCGCTGTCTGGAGAGCACTCGCGGAATTCGCAGAAAGCGAGGTCACTAAGGGGCTCAAAGAGAACAAGGCTCTCGCTCGACGCGCGGCGGCGGCCGAGGACCTGCTCGACGGAGTCCAAGCCGAAAACGACGAACACTACGCGCTGCTCACCAGCGCACGAGCGGAAGCCGGAGCGCTCTCCCGTGAGGTGGAATACCTGCGTCGCAAACTTGCCGACCTTGGCGCGGAAGGCGCAATGGCGGCCTGGTCCTTCGCCGATGAAGAGGCCCCGAAGGAATACCCCGGGACCTTCGCTGAGCTGCTCGACCGGGTGAAAGAGCTCACTGGGGTCAGCTTCACCGGAGACATTGAAGACGCACTCGAGTTGGACGAGCACACCGTTCTTGGTCAAGCAGCGGTGATGAAGACGTGGGATGCCCTGGTGACCTTCGACACCTACGCTCGTGCCCGAAAAGACGGAGCCTTCGAGCAATCGCTCAGCCACTTCGTCACGCACCAAAAGGATCACACCCACCGCGTGCAGATCGGCAAGATCGTCTGGTCCGAGGGCGAGACCGTCAAGAACAACGACCGGTACCGCACTCAACGCACACTGCCCGTGCATACGAAGGTCGACCCGGCCGGCAAAACCCTCATGGTGGCGCATCTGAAACTCTCCAACCTCACTGGTGTGGCACCCCGCCTATACTTCCTGGATACCTTCTCCGACGTCGGCTACGTGACCGTCGGATATCTCGGTGCTCACATGGACAACACCCTCACCAACTGACCGGTACGAGCCCGCCACCTCTCGCATCGCAACCGTTACCGAGGCGCCCTCACGTTGTCCGCCGGGTTCGACTCCAACTCAAGGAACACCGCCGGGGATCGGGCTGTCGCCGCCATTCTCTGATCGCCTGACGCCGAGATCGGCCTCGTGGCTGTAGCCTGCAGTCACCTGTGCGTCAGGCCGCACCACCGGGGCTGTGCGGCGATCCGATCGGGCACGGGTGTACCGAGGGGGCGTTGATGGAGGGGTTGCTTGATGACGACCTGTTGTCCGACGCACACGAGGTCGTCGTCAATCTGCGTCCAGAACGCGTCCTGAGGTTGGTGTCGACCGTTGAGGAAGCTGTTGACACAGTGACATTCCTCTGCCAGGTGTGGGGCGGCACGGGCGCACCTCTGGTACCGATTTCCGGTGGTGCTGCTGACGAGTATCTCCTGCAGGCAGCGCTTGACGGCGAGGTAGACGGCGTCCTCGGAGAGCTCCCCGACGCAGCAGGTGCCTCTCGATATCTCGAGGACGTGCATAGGGTCCAGGACTATCCCGCAGCGATGATCGCGGCGCACAAACGCCGCGACGAGTACCGCCCGATTGAAGTGGTCGACCTGTCACCCGGGGACCCCTGGCGTCTCGCCTACTTGGGGGTGCTCGGTACTGTTCCCGATGAGCTCGATGAGCTCCTCTGCCAGCGGGCAAACGTTGAGCCGTTCCGGCACGATGAAGTCCTCCCTATCGAGCGAACGAGCGCTGTCGGTAGTCTCGATGACCTTCTCGCGCGATTGCGGACGGGCGCACCCGCGACGCCGCGTGAAATGTGTTCCTACTTCCTCGGATCAGGGCAGGACCCGAACACGGGGTTCTTCGGCGGGCAATCCGCAGTTCCTGAACGATGGGCGACTGCGCAAGCCGCTGGACCGAACATCATCGTGGTCATGAGCGACAACAACGTGAACGACTTCGCTCTGCTCTGGAACCTCCGCGGTGCTTGGGGTGACTCACGAGCCATGCCCATTGGCGTCCCTCGCCAGTTCCTGACTGCCGAGGCACTTCGGACGCTCCACGAACCCGGAGTGACAACATTCTTCGGCTGGTCTGGTGGTCATCTGTACCTCACCAGCGCGTCTCTCGGGCGTGAGGAGCTGTCGGAGCTTGCCGCTCAAAGCTCCGCAGTCGAGGTGGCTGACCCGACAGAGCTCCTCCGATTGGGGTCCGCGCCGGCTAGAAGCCATCGCACGGTGCAGACCTGGTCGGCTGGAGCGGCAAGTATTGTGCCGCTGACAGATGCAGATTGGCGTGTGCTTGGCGCGGCTGGCCGGATGCCGTCGCTGCGAGCGGCCGTCCAAGTCCCCGACCGACCCGTCCCGTCGCTCGGCTCGTTGCGGGGACGCTTCTCGCCGGGCATGGTCGGGGGAGCAGCCCTCCGACAGGTACCTACCCGCCGAAGTGGCGTCGTCGACGTGCGGTGGCCAAGTGGATGGACGATGCTGAGCGCGGCAGCCGAGGACCGCGGCCTGGAGGTGCGTGCATCGCAACCCGGCATCGCGGCGATGGCCTTACTTCGCGCCCTGGGTGACGTACACGACGCCTACTACCTCAGTCACCCCGAGATCGTTTCCATGCTGTATTCGCTGGCCGAGCTCAGCGGCATGTCCTGGTGGAAGAACCGGTGGCAGCGCGTCGAATCGGATCTACGTCAGTCGGACCATTCGCCGGCGGAAATCGAACGGTTGGCTACCGCGCACGGGCGTGATGATCCAGTGGTTGCACCCCCGCACGAGGGCAGGACCCTTTCGTTTTCAGCGATCAGGAGCCGCATCGGTGACCAAAGGGCCACCGAAAAGTGGATCACCTGGGCTCTTGATCGACGACTGTTGGTTAAGGGCGTCGATCTGAACTGTGTGCACTGCCGTGCATCGTTCTGGGTCCCCGTCGACGAACTCGCGCCCCCGCACGTGTGTCCCGGCTGCGGCAGAACTATCGCTCAACCATTCCGCGTCGACACCCTGACCTTCTCGTATCGCCTCGGCGAAGTCGTACGCCGGTGCCTCGAACTCGACGCAATCGGACACGTCCTCGCTCTGCGGTGGCTGGTTGACCTGTTCGGCGACTACGGGCTCATTGGCGCACACCCCGGCGTGGAATTTATCCGCGACGGGACCGTTGTCGCGGAAATAGATGTCGTGATTCTCCTGGGTGATGGGTCCCTGGTGCCGGTTGAGGTGAAGCGCAGAGGAGCGGGCTTCGATGCCATCGCCGCAGCTCAACTTGACGGAATCTCCGAGCTGATCGATGCGCCATTCGATGTTGCTGCCGTCCTTGATTCCGTGCCGGGGGACAGCGCACTCTGGTCGAGTGTGCCGAAGCTACCCGAGCGACCGCGATTCCTGCTCACCGCCGAGCACTTCAACACCTCGCGCATTGTCTGGGCCATGAGCGCCAACCCCTTTGATAGGCCACGAGCGGATGGAGACCTCGCCGCAGCCCAACATCAAGAATGGGTTCGCGCCGTGACCTCCATCGGAGAACGCCCAGCAGATCCGTTCGCCATCACCGTGGCCCTCTGGCGAGACCGGCGAAACCAGGATTAGTGACCTGGCATCTGGTCTCAGTGAGCGACGCGCAATCCCGACCGATGAGCGCCGAACCGTCACCTCTCCCAGCGCCACTGGAACGGGTCGACGACGCACTGCCCCGACTGCGTGGTGACGTGCGGCATCATCGAACACCGAACGGATTGTCGAAGGCGCCGACCGTAACGTGGAGATTCAGCAAAACTCCCAAGCGAACTCGCCGACGCAGAGAGGGTAGTTGCGACGACTTAAGAGGCGGGCCGCGGTTGCCCGAGAAAGGCTCGCTGCTCTCAAGTCAGACCGGTACCGTTGGCTCACGACCACACCCCGCCCTTACGAATGGAGCTCGCGTGACCCTGAATAGCGAAGAGGCCGTTAAGAAAGCGCTCGGGATCGACTCCTTCCGCGAGATGTCGAAGGAAAAGATGTTGGCTTTCGCCGCCTCGATGCCCGACATGGCCAAAGAGGTCCGGATTAAACTGATCGAGCAGATCCCCGGCTTTCAGAAGTTCGTGACGGACGCGGTCAACGTTGCGGAGCGAACGTTCAAGGAAACACTCTCCAATGAGGACAACCGTGGCGAGCGCCTGCACAACTCGATGACCGATGTTCGCGACTCAATCAAGACACAACTGGCGGAGCCGAATATCAGCGAAGAACATTCCCGTTTCCTCAACGAGAAGCTGATCGAGACAGGGTCAATCGAGGCAGACGGCCAGAAAGACAGCCGTGCCCATGACGCGAAGCAGGCCGATGAGACAAGGAAGACCGTCGTAGCCCTGGCGGGTATCGGTCTGCTAACGGCAGTTGTGCTCGCCGGCGGCAAAATTTTGCTCGTTCGCCCTCAGGCCTGACCGAAGACCCCTGGTACGCCGAGCACCAGCTCATTGGAAGCCTCTACGGGTTCGATTGCTCCTGATCGACGAGAGCGCTCCAGACGACGGCGGAGATGTCGCGAATCACCGCTTCCTCTGCGGGGAGAACCTCACCGGCAAGGACGGGCTCTTGTCGACTCGGAACATTGTCCACGCACTGCCCGCCGCTGCCCAACATCTCGGCGGGCTCCGTCGATAGCCCCACTCACCAGACCGCTCGCAGTAGCAGTCGAGGTGTGAGCAGCGGGTCGAAGGGTTGTATGCGGGTCCAACAAGACGGTTGCCATCGAAGAGCGACCCGCGGTGACTATCCCTGCGCCTAACCCCGGGAAGCCAGCTGTACGAGCCACATGCCGATCTAGTGCGTGCGCTCGTTCGCCGCCGAGGCCGCGCAGAACTTCGCAGCTGGGCAGGGCTAAGCCCCGACGACGATTCTCGTGCCAGTGCGCCGCCGAGACCAGGCAGGCGAAGAGTGGGTGTTCGTTGTTCGGACTGGATCGCAGTTCGGGGCCGGCTTGGAAGCCGATGGAGAACGGGTGCACGTCGCGGTCGAGTTCGACGTTTCGTCCAGCGGCTGGCTGCACGAGGCAGCCAGCCGCTGGACACGCGATCAGCTCCGGGTTGCCCGCGTCGGCGCTGGCGGTGTTGTCCATGAACGCCTGTGACGCACCGGAACCCCTAGACGGAGGGCAACCCGTTTCTCCAGCTGGTCAATGGTCGCGTTGGGCGTGTCAGCGCGCAGCGGGATGACCCAATAGCTCGACCAACGCTCGCGCTTGGATGGCTCGCGAAGGTGTTGACGCAACCGCACCGCGGCGACATCGTCACCCCTGCCCTGTGGCCGGGTCTGTCCGACGTAGCAGCACTTCCCGTCGGTGTTGATCACAATGTAGACCGCGCGGGCCTCATCCCCTCGTGGTCGCTGCCACGTAGCCTGCCCGAAAGTCTCCGGCGCTGGGCGGGACTCGAGCAACCACGTTCCGGCAAGGCTCGCCAGGTGTTCATAACGTTCTGACGTCATCTCGAGGGCCCCACCCCACGTGGGTGCCGGCTTCATCACGGTGCTCATGAAAGCGTTGGAGGCGCGGTGATAGCGGCGAGGTTATCGCGCAGTTCTACCAGAGTTTGCAGGCAGGACTGGGCATCCGCGTGTGGCAGCCGATCCGTGATGTGTTCGGCTTCGCGCACGGAGAGAAGAAATTTCATGGCCTCCAAGGCGACCTGGACTCGATCGTAGAGCTGATCCGCCGCAGCAGTTTGCTTCCCCTCCGCGGTCTCCTCGACGGCGGGTAGAGCGCCGTTGTAGATTCGCTGTCGCAGGCGTGCGTTGAACATGGACTTGGATTCTGCGAAGTCTACGAGCGTCTCGGAAGCTTCGTCCCAGAAGCGGAGTCGCTTTCCGGCTCGGGCGCGCTTAATCGCATCTCCGAGCAACGTGATGCCCCATGGCAGGCTGAGCAACTTCTCGACGATAGAGCCGACGGCGCTGCGGTCGACCTTCCCCTGGGCCTGTGTCTCTGCGGACCCGCCAGGCGAGAGCAGGTGGCCCGTCGTCGTCAGCGCGAAGAGGGCGAGCACACCAATCAGCCGAGCCTCAGGTGTTGGGGCTCCCAGCGATGCGAGAGCGGACGCAACAAGATCGTCAATCTTCTCGTCCGTGTCGACATTAGTGACTTCCCACGGTCCGGTGGTCAGATCCTGCCAGAGCGGGGAGGAGGCCAGCGCTTGCCGAACCCGTGCGAGCTGATCAGTTGGACGAGCAGCGTCGGGGTCGCGAAGTGCGTTGGTGTATCCACGGAGTGCGAGTTCTGCGACAGGCCCATTGCGATGCTTCAGGAAGATCTTTGTCACGTTCATCTTGGCGCGCAGGACAGCGTTGCGTGCCGGGTCGTTTCGGGTCAGTTCGCGCACAACGACCGCAGCTCGCAGATCGGGCAGCGACGGCTCGAGGCCCAACGCGGTCATGCTTGCCGCCACGTCGGTTCGTCCGACGAGCACACGCAACTGGTCCGCGGAGATCTCTTTGGCTTCTTGCAGGCCCACCGCAATCTCCTCGGCGATGACTGCGTTCTTCGAGCCTTCCTCGAACGGTTTCACCGACACGTTCATGCGCAGGAGCAGTCCTCGAACGGCGGATGAGAACCGCGTCTGGTCCGTGTCGCGATCATCCTGGTAGCCGACGATGATCTCGGCCGGCACAGTGAGGGAGTTCAACGCCATTGCGGCTTGGTTTCGCCTGTCGAGCGAGGTTGCCTCGACCAGCTCCGTCGAGTACCACTTCACGAGTTCGCGGGTGAACTTGCGTCGTTCAACAAACGACATGTTCATGAGTGTCGACGGGAGGATCTCACGGCTCGATCGGGCATCCTGCTGGCGTCGGGGGAGCACGCCGCTCGGGAAGTGCAGTCGGGCAAAGGCTGAAGAGAGTCTGCAGTTCCCGTCGACCGCTGTGAGCTCCAATCCGTTCTCGAGCTTCGAGTCTCCAGCTCGACGAGTCGCGACCAACGTGATCGGACGTTCCACGAGCCGCACACCGACGTCCTGCGGGTTGTCAGCGAGAACAGCACGGAAGTTATTGTCGGCCGCGGACAGCAGCGCACCATTGTCTTCCCTGTATCGAAGCGATGACTCCGCGCCGCTCGACGCGGGCATGCTGATCTGGGCGTTCGAGGTAGGCAGGGACGTCGGATCCGCGTCATAGGTCGCCGTGCCGAGCATCCGGTCATTGGCATAGGCCACGTTGGCGAGCGAGGTGAAGATGCGAGTCTCGAGCGTCCACAACCAACCGCTTTCTGTGCGGTGCTTCAGCAGTGGCGCGCCTGTAATGTCGGCCGGTGAGACCGCTGACCGGCAGATCTGTTCGATGGCGTCGTCATCCAGGTATACGCGTCCGAGGTCACGCTGATCTCGGAGGTACTTGATGGCCTTATCCGCCGCGTTCTGCGGTGGGACGCGAAGCTCCCAGGAACCGTCACGCTCCCGGCTGTCATCGAGGGGGACGACCAGTACGGTGTCGGCCGCAGTGGCGATCTTGCTATTGCTTGAGACAGTGCTCATGGGTAATTGTCCTTTAGTGCGGACCATTCGGCGAACGGTCGGATGACACGCATGAGAGGCGTCATCTGGACAACCACGCATCTACCGTTCCGAACTGACCTCGGTCAGAAACCTCACGGGAGCACTGTCGAATAGCAGATCCGCAGCAGGGTCCAAACCCTGTCTCACCCCGCCGTGGCCGCAGCCCGAGCGAGAGACTTCACCGCACTCCGAAAAGTGACGATGGATCAACGATACAGGAACCAAATATGTTTGTCAACCTTCATTCGACTCCAGCCCTGAATGAGTCCATCCCGGGGGGCGGCAGTAGGCGTTATCTCAACGGTTTCAGCCAACAGGGCGATCGCACGATCCCTCGAGTGGACGCTTCCGGCCAGAATGGCCGTGACTGATAGCGTCCTACTTCATGCGACGTCTCTCACTTCTCTCTCTGGCTGTCTTCGGACTCCTTTCGGCGTTCGCGATGTTCGACTCGACAATCGGTGTCGCGCCGAAGACACTCATCGCAGCGGCGTTCTTCGCCGTTGCCGCCCTCATCCTCGCGATCCTCACCCGGCATGAGGCCCACCCGAGCAACAACCCGCGCGACTAGCGCAACGACCTTCCCCGACTGGCTGCGACCCATGCGCGAGTCCAAGGTTGAGTACTCCCATGCAAGGGAATATGATCGTGCGCGAACTCGAAAGTCACGAAGAGGTGCGCGACGAGGGACTGCCTCGCCTGGCTCACCCCAGATGAAGGAGCTCCCTTCGAAGCGTGAGGCTCAGCTTCACGCAACTCTTGGAACACCATGGTGAAACGACGCCATCACTACCTGTCTCAATTTCTCCTCGCGCCCTTCGCAGAGGACGGTGTCTTCCGAGTCATTCCGCTCGACGGCTCGGCCGAACGGCCCGGAACAACGAAAAGCATCGCCTTCCGTCGTGACGCGCATCGTGCCGAACTGATCGTCCCCGATCCGGACACCTTCGAAAACGCGCAGGCCGACCTCGAGAAACGCGCGGCGCCAATCATCAGACGCCTCATATCGCAAGGACATACAGACATCCCTGATGCCGAGCGCGAGACACTCGAACGCCTGATCGTGCTGCACCTGCAGCGGCACCCCGTCATGATGCAGTACGCAAGCTCGACCGTTGCAGACGAGCAAGCCCACCTCCGAGAACATCCGCTCTTCGAACGCGCACACGCCGACTACCTCTCGCACGCGGTGTCATTCGCCGCCCTCCTAGACGAGCCCACCTACGCTTATGGCGGCAATGAAGCAGAACGCTGGACGCGGTACCGCCATGAGCTCGCGCAATACAGGTGGAGCGTCATCTCATTCGACCGCCCATCACTCGTGATCTCAGACACATGGGTGTGTGCGTCGCGACTCACGACCCACGGCGGTGTCCCTGCACGCACGTTCGGGTTCGTCGGCATCGCGGACGCCGAACGCATCACCATCCCTTTGAGCCCGACCACAGGGCTGCTTCTGTCCCGGCCAGGACGCACCTGGTTGCGGGCAGAATCCTTCAACCGCACCTCTATCCGCTCGGGGACGGACTTCATCGCGCACCCGCCCAGTTGGCCGACCAGCGCGCCCAAACTTCATGCACACGCCCAGATGACTGTTCGCGAGCACCTGTCATCTCAGTCAGCAAGCTCGAACCATCTGCCGTGACGCCGGATGCCGGCCCTCCACCAAATAGACGCTGGTGACCCCGATGCTGCACTCCGCGCTGCGCTCAAGGCACTCCCGGCGACGCTACTGCCCCCGGGTCGAGCGATCTCGCCGTATGCAGACGAGCTCACACCGAGTTCGCCCACCCGGTGAAGGGCCGCATCACGTGCAGCACGTCCCCTCCGGCTGCTGCGCACACGATTTCTCAGGATTCGCCGAGTTGATCCGCGGACCAGTTCCACAGAGATTTCCGGGGCACGCGCGATGTCGTAGAGGCCAAGGATAGCGATCGCGCCCCGGGCCTCGGTGTCCAGTGCCGATCAGATATTGTCGGGACATGCAACGAGCGGCCGAGATAGCAGCCCAAGTATTCACCGCTCGCGATGCCCTCCTGCGCGATCGGCAAGAGGATCTCCGTGTGGCGTTCCTGCTGTTCGACAGTGCCACCGAAACGCTCATGGTCCGTGCCATCAACAGTGCGCTCACAATGGGTCTGTGGGACTGGGGTCGGTACGCGTACAAGCCAGAGTGGGCAGCGGTCGCAATGGATTTGAACGACCTTGGTCAGAGGCAACGTCTGACATCGGAGTCAGAAGACGGCCACGTGTCATGGCAGCTCTCCGACACCCAGAGACGGTCCATAACCCGGGAGTTCGCGACCAAGCTTCGCGTTCTCGCCTGGAACGGCGACATTCCGGCTGAGTATGTGCCAGTGATCTCACGCCTCCACGACTATCGCAACGAGATGTACCACCGGGAGGAAGCACGACCGAACGCCCTTCGGATCCTGGCGCACCTCTACGCCTGGCTCACCGCCGACCTTCTCGAACGCCTCAGCCCCGGCATATTCGGTCGCTCGAGCGGTGACCCAGACGACCTCGTGGAACGCACGTATGAACGCATGGGTGTCGCAGTACCCGACAGCCGCCGCTTCGACGGATTTCTCATTCAGAAACATATGGCTGCAGCGCTGCGTGACGGCCTGGACCTGGCAACTGCCCCGGAGCTCCTAGCCGACTACGCGGCGGAACGCGTGGAGGCGGTACACGACGCAATCGAGTTCGCGGGAGAGTACATCGGAGACGAACAACGGGTCAGCAAGGTCACCGAGATGGACATCGTGCGGCTGATCTATCACACGGGCGATCCGAGGCTCAGCCTCATCGACATGCGAAAAGCGAAGGCGCCGGTCACGCGGGCGATGATCGCCCGGTGGGACGAGTGGCCCGAAGGGATCAGGGCAACCTCGGGAGCCGTCGAGGCATTCCGGTCGCTGGCAGAGCTGGAAGCGGAGTTTGAAGATTTCGAGACTCGGGTGCATGAAGTAGCCCGACAAGTCGATCATGCGATTCAGTCCGCAATCGACTGGGCTCGCGGAAAGTAGAGTGCCCAGCGATCACCAATGATCGCCCGCGAGATCGTCGGTGGCGGGGTTGAAACCCTGAAAAGAGAGCATGAGAACTAGGTCGTGCTCTGGCTCCGCTACCGTTAGCGTTGGCCGCCGGCGAGGCCCTGCCGCACTGAACGGGCGCTGAGTGCTGGTGATCCGAATACCGGCGTTAGTCCTGGCTGTCCGACCAGATACTCCCCGTGATCGGAGACAGCGCTTGGAGTGAACGCCCCATCGCCGCCTCGAGTAGCTCGATATGCCGAGCCTGATCTCCATAGAACTCGACGAATGCGCGGGAGGTTCCGTAGAGCGCAGCGACGAGTTGTCCGGCCATGTCGATCACCACGGGCCGCGGAGCCGCTAGACCTGTGATCTCGCCATGCTCGGTCGTAGTGATGAACGTGTTGATCCCCAGCCGGTGCGCGTGCGCTACGGACGAGAGGGCGGAGTAGCGCTTTCGCCCGTCGTTCTGCTGCATCTCAGCATCGAGCATGGCGGCCACCATCAGCGATAGGTCGGTTTTTGCAGGCGCCGGCAACCCTAAGCGCGCCAGTTCGCCGGCATAGAACGCGCGCTTCGCAACTGGGTCGACTGGATCACCGTCTCTGGTGTTGACGGTCTCATCGAGGAGCGCGGGGTAGCGAAGGTCCGAGTGCAGCAGCGAGATCGTGCGGTGGAAGAAGTTTTCTTCGGCATCTTCCAGGAGATACCAAGTGCGCGCCAGTGATTCCAGTGTGCCTCGTGCCACTGTCGCAAGCGCAGTTGATCGGACGGTCGCGGTGCGGACGAGCGCCACAAACCCTCGAACGTGATCGTAAGCGGACATGTTCGCGAACTGCATCGTGATGAAGCCGTCGATTGCATGTCCCTTCTGCACGCCGTAGAGACGATGCGCTTCGGACTGAGTTGGCGGCGCGACACTGGCCGTTTCGAAGGTGATCTTCTCGGCAGCAGTGGTGAGGAGTAACAGAGCACGGCTGACGCGCTGAACATCATCACCTGCCAGCTCCGCCGGACCGTTGTAGCCCGGAACGGACTGCAAGTAACCTCGACCTGAATTATTGATGCCCATGTCCGCTCATACTTCCAGAAGCGCGAGGGGAGCTTGCCGCGGCCGGACCCGCACCACTATTCGCTCTGCTCACGAAGGTCTCCTCGACCACGCGGCGAGGCGGTCTGGGTCATGCTGGTGTTGGAACAACCCACGCCCGTAGGGGTAACCGTCGGCGTCGGTCCGGATCCCGGGGACTGCAGAACTGACCGCTTGGACATCGTTGTCGAGCCGCGCTTGGGGCGGGGGCGCTCCGGTGGACTGACCAACGCCGCGCCTCAGGCTGGGGCACACGCAGATCGGTCGAGGTCGGAATAGGCTCGAGCTCATGTCTGAAACACCGAGGAACCACCCTCCTGCAGCGCGGCACGATCGTCCCGACCTCGAGGCTCGTCGGGCGGACCTTATGCGAGCCGTAAGCATGTCGCCGAATCCAATGATCCTGGGGATGGTGATGGACATCGAGGCCGGGCTGATCCTCCAGAGCGCGCTGGCGTCCTACGCGGGCGCGGTCGATGTTGCAGCCATCATCACTGCACATGCGAGCTGCGAGCGGGATCTCCATGGCTCGCGCCGTGCATTGGGAGGAAGAGCGTGATCCCGAGCCACCAAGAAGATTCGAGCTGTGGGGTCTTGGAAAGCTTCTCGGCTATTACAGACCTCGGCTCGCGGATGAGCTCGCTGACGGGCTCGAACGGTTGAATGTGCGTCGGCGGACCCTGTATCACTATGGTCACTCGGACGGTGAAAGCGGTCTTCGCGAAGCAACACGAACGTATGTCCAGCTCAAAGGAGAAGCCGCACTCTACGACACCTACAAACGTCGTCATGGGAACTACCCCGACCAGGGAAGACTTCTGACGTTCGCCACGGACGAATTGCTCCGAGAACACGCACTGGAGGCCATCGAGACCGCTCTCGCCACCCGCGCTTGGGCAATCGGCCAACAGGAACTCTAATCTCTCATCGCAGCACTTGCACGCCTGCTGATCGGTCACGACGGCCTGCGTCAGGTATCAGCACCTGGCAATGAGAGTAGTGGCGCTCTAGACGGCGAGTCTCCCCGTCCAGCGGGCTGCGCGACCGGGACAAACAGCAGCTTCATGTCGTCGGCTGCGATCTCCGGGGATGAGCTGTACTGCTCAGTTGGTGTCGCTGAAGGGCCAGGGCACTCTTGGTGAATCGCGTCCTGACGACCAGCGGCGGGCGTGTGGCTGCACCCCTGGGGGCAGACGCCGAGGCTCTGTCACCGTTGCTGCAGCCGGTCCTCGGGCCACTCGACGCCCCGTCAGAACAGGGAGGGCGCATCTATCCGAGCAGCGGGACGTTGGGTAGCCGGCGGGTGGAACTGCACTATGATCTCGGCCGTACCTACTTTCTCGTCCAACTCGACTCCGCGGCGGAGACGAGTTATGAGAGCCTGCAACTCGGTGATCGAACGGCGGTCCTGACCTTGAAACGGCCCTCCGAAAGCCTCGTGGTCGAGATCAACCTCGATGACTACCCGGTCCACACCGCCTCCGAGCTCGGTGAGGCCATCGACCGCGGAGGCAGGCCCTAATCACCTACCTTTCGACCGGTGCTGATGAGCTTCTCTCGCGAACGGTCGGTAGGGTATCGAAGTTCGTCTGGGATGAACTCAGCGGCTGAAGTTGAAGTTTCGGGGGGACGTAGTACGTGGATTTGCTGAGTAACCAGCAGGCCGCTGGGCGATCACGCATCATGAATCTGGCGGCTACTTGGGCGTTGTTTGTCGCGTTCGCCGGATCGGCCTGGACGAATCTCTTCACCATCTGGGGATACGGCGTTATCGCACTTGGCTCCGTCGTTCTGCTCGCCGTACTGTCGCGCCGTTCGCCTCTCGCTTTCCCTCTGCGGCGTTTACCGTGGGGGCTGGCGTGTTATATCGGCCTGGCTCTGGTGTCGATCACGTGGTCGGCCTACCGTGTCGGTACGGCGGTGACGCTGCTAGGCCTGTTGATGTGCACGGCGGCCGGCGTCTTCGTGGCACGGCGCCTGACCTGGGCAGATGTGCTGACGGCGATCCAGCGGGCGGCGGGCAGTGTCCTTGTGCTGTCGTTGCTGTTCGAGGTGTTCGTATCCCTCGTGATCCGTCATCCCGTGCTGCCATTCTTCACCGACTACGGCGACAAGGAGCCGCCGCTGCTTGCGTACTGGTCGAGAGACGTTCTCCTCCAGGGAGGCCGGATCCAGGGGGTACCTGGCAACGCAAACTTGCTGGCGTTTGTGGCCGCGGTCGCCTTGATCGTCAGTGTTGCGCGGCTTGCGACGCTCTCTCATCGGGCGGAGGCACTCGGCAGCGTTCTGCTGGCTCTCCTGATGCTCTGGCTCACTCGCTCGTCCACCGTCCTCGTGGCGTTACTCGCAGTGGGTGCGATTGTCGTGGCGGTCGCCGCTCTACTCGCGTTGCGCCCTGGGCGGCCCAGACATGCCGGGACTGCCGCAATCCTGCTCATCACAGCGGTCGGGGTAAGCGCGGCGATCTTCCACTGGCGGCTGATCCTCAGCGGTTTCGGGAAAAGCGCCGACCTCACTGGACGCACCGAGATCTGGGCAAAGGTCATAGAACGCGTTGAAGAACGCCCAGTCCTCGGGTGGGGTTTCTCGAGCCCCTGGGCCAGCTGGGAACCGCAGTTCTCCGAGTTCGTGATCCGCAACGGTGTCCGTCAGCTCCAAGCGCACAACGCATGGCTCGACGTGACAATGCAGCTCGGGCTGGTCGGTGCAGTCGTCTTCCTGATCCTCATCGTCCAGACGACTCACGGGACACTGTCGCTCCTCGCATACCGAGTAACAAGGTTTACGTTCAGCACCTTCTTTCCGGCCGCTGCACCGTTCTCACTGCTCCTGCTCCTGGTGTTGCAGAGCCTCACAGAGAGCCGCCCGCTCATTGAGTCAGGGTGGATTCTCTTGGTAGTCCTCGCAGTCAAGACCCGCACGACCGACAGTCCGCTGCCGCATGGGCGTGCCGACGACGAGGCGGCACTCCCACGCGCAATCAGCAGGCTGCGTAGCCGTTGAGCACGTACCAATTCGTGACGCATCGAATTTGCACATCAATCAGGCCACGGTGGCGCGTGCGCTTCGGAATCTCTGCGAAACGCGTTTGGCGTTCCGCCGGCGCGGGCGCTCTCTCGTTGACGTCCTCAACACCGTCGAGTTCTTGCGCGGCCGCGGGATCCACGTGCGATCACTCTCAGACGGGGCCGACCCTGCGACGTCGATTGGCCGGCTGATGCTCCACATGCTCGCCACCCTGGCCGAGTACGGGCGAGAGCTCATCGTCGAACGTGTCAACGCCGGCATCGCCGCAGCACGCGAATTAGGCACCCGCTTCGGGCGCCCACCCGTGAACCCCGACATCATCGTCGAGAAGCTCGCCGTCGTAGCCGAGGCCCGCAGCCGCGGCCACACGGCATCGGAAGCTGCTGCGCTCGTCGGCTGGAGCCGCGCGACGCTCTATCGACGCCAGACCGGCACCTCGAGCAGAACCCCAACAGCCTGACGTTTCGAGCAGTTCGGTTTCGACAACGAGTTCTGAGCACCCAACGCCCGCAGAACCTCGCTACGGCGTCGGGTCAATCGAAACCCGCTTAGAAACGATCGTTCCCGAACGAGTTGGTGTACCCGTAGGGCCCGCCTAGATACCTAGTGGAGACACTTCTATAATTGGCGCGTCTCACAAGCGGTTGGACCGTGCCAGCGATCAGCTCATTGAGGAGTCTGAGAGGACAGTTCGCGCGAGTGTGGCGGCGAACGAGAGCCGCGGATGTTCCTCGACCGCGAGAGTCAGCCGTTCTTCTGCGACTCCCAGCTCCGAGAGCAGGTTCAGAATGACGACCGCGGCCGTCACCTCGACTACCGCGTGCAGCCGGCCGACATCTGTGTCCGTCGGACCAACGTGCGCGATCAGATTGCGTGCGTCCTTTGCCGCTTTGGCCCAGCGGATTGGGTCACCCACCAGCTTTTCCCCCGGTGAACCGATCCGCGTAGCTAGGTCGATGAGTCGTTGTTTCAGCGTGGGAACGTTTGAGTGCTCGGTGAGACGATCGGCCACCCATGCCCGACGTTCAGCAGGCGCTGCTGCAAGCAGCGTCTTGCGTAGCTGCTTGAACTCGGCGGGTGGAATTGGGGACGCCGTGTCGAGGGCTCGATGCATCGACTCGGCTGCTGCTACAGCCGTCACGACCTTGGTTTCGATGTAGCCGCTGGTGACATACTGCAAGCCCAGCACCATGCTGCGCGCAGCGGCGAACCTCTCGTGGACCTCGAGCCAACGCGGGAGAAGTACGTTGAAAGGAAGGTCGTCGAGTGTGAGCAGTAGGTCACGGCACTCTGCGGCGAAGGTGGACGGTTTCGCTCTGACGAGTTGACGCTGGTAGACCTCCACCGAGTGACGTTCATTTCGCAGAGGATGATCGTCCGGGTAACGCTCGGGTGTTGGCGGAAGGTACACGCGGGACGTGATCACTCCACACGCGCTCAGGCTAGATAGAGAGACGAGATCAGCGACGCTCCCGAGCAGTTCTAGCCAGTAGCTGAAGGTTTGGCCCGCATCGGTCGCAAACTCGATTGAAGAGTGTTCGTCTACGGTCGCTCTCCGACCTTCGCGAATGTCTTCAGCGGTTGGAAGCCAGCCGAGATGGTGAAGGCTCATTGTGAGTTCACCATGCCGAGCAGTCAGGGGATCGAGCCGCTGCAGGTCGATTTGACCGGAAAGGCCACTCGGATCAGCGCGGGAGATGTCGCGCACAGCGATCGCAGTCCGCTTGGACCAGACGGTGAGATTCTCGATCGTCGCGGCTCCTGCCACGAATGAGGGCTGTGCTGCGTCGGCGAGGTGGCACCCGATGAGGGCTGTCGAAACGTACAGGTCCAATTTGTCGGGGCCGGCGGTCAGGCGAAGGCCGTGAGTCATCGCGTTGGCAAGCTGGGCGTCGAACAGGGTGATGCGCTTGCCGTTAGCGATGCCCAGTACCGTGTCCCAGCTCTGGACCTGGTCAGTGAGAACGACAGATCCGTTGGCCGTCTTCTCTCTCACTCGGTAGTCCCACCCGCCGATCAACCGCAGGAAAAGTCCGTCGTCGGGGCTGTACGTCAACACACCCGGGATCGTGCGCTCGGGAGACTCGGGAAGCCACCAGTGTCCGGTCCAGTCTTGGGGCTCGCTTAGGAGGGGTTCGCTCACCTCTCCATCATGTCCGCAACTGTCGGAAACCGCTCGCTACCCATCTGTCCCGGCGAGAGCACTCCTTCACAGCGGGCGCTATCGAGCAGGCGCGGCGCCAGGACATTCCGCCGGACAGATCAACGCTGACCACTACTCCAGATACGCTCGCGGCATGACCCAGGCACGTTGGCAGAAGCTCACTGAATGGCCTCTCGCGATCGCGGCGGTCGTCTTCCTCGCGGCGTACTCCTACGAGGTGATCGCCGAACCCGGCGGAAGCGTCGCCGAGGTCGTCATCGCGGCGACGTGGGTGGTCTTCGTGGCCGACTACGTCGTCAATCTGGTGCTCGCGAAACCGCGATGGCGCTGGTTCTACACGCACCTTCTCGATCTCGCGATCGTCGTCCTCCCGATGCTCCGGCCGTTGCGCCTGCTCCGGCTCGTCACGCTCCTGGCGATCCTGAACCGGACCGCCGGCGCCGCCTTCCGAGGACGGGTCATCATCTATGCCGCCGGCGCATCCACGCTCCTGGTGTACGTCGCCGGTCTTGCGGTCCTTGATGCTGAACGCGGCGGTGAGGGCTCGATCCAGACACTTGGTCAAGCCCTCTGGTGGGCATTCGTCACCATCACCACCGTCGGCTACGGCGACTACTTCCCCGTGACGTACACCGGACAGCTGGTTGCCGTCGGAGTCATGATCGGTGGGATCGCCCTCATCGGTGTCGTCACTGCCACTCTTGCCTCATGGATTGTCGAGCGCGTCGAGCAGAGGGAGGCCGTTTCCGAAGCGATCACCAGTGCGCACATCGAAGCACTCACGACCGAGATCGCGTCACTTCGGCAGCTCATCGAAGGGCGAGTGAGCGAGACACTTCCAGACGGCGCATCTTCGAAGTAGGAAACGACGGAGCGCCGCCGCACGATTGCACGCTAGCTCCAGCTCACGCCGTGGCGCTGCAGACGCAGCGCGCCAGCCGCCTGGAGGACTCCCGCGGCTCGGCGTAGCCCAGCCTCGGGCACCCCGAAGTACTGCAGCACGATTAACGTGAGAACTGCGCGGGTGTATGCGTCGACGCGATACAGATCAGCAACGGCGTCCTCGCTTCTCATATCCACGTGCGATCCGGTATGGGCGAGCTTGTTGCGAGCCTCCCGCACCTTGGCGTGCCAGATCTCCGCGGCAAAACCGAGGTCGCCGAAGATGGCTGGGCCTAGCGATTCTGCCAGTTCCGTCAACCGTGTCGCGAGGGTGGGGCGCACCGTCACTGAGTCCTCGAGAAGTTGCAAGTACTGCGCGTCTTCCGCTTCAGTGAACAGCTCGCGCAGTTGCTTTCGTTTTCGGCTGAGGTACCCCGAAGTGAACTGCTTCTTCGTCTTTCCAACCTTCTCGTGCATCCGCTCGGTCGCGGCGATCGCGCTGCTGGCAGACGATTCAACGAAACCTCGGCTGCCGTAGAACTCTTTCGAGAGAATCTGTGTGACCGGATAGATTTCATCGACGGCTGGCCACCACGCCTCAATGATCTGCTTGAAGGGCAGGTCATCGGCGGTGAGGATCATGTCATCTCGATTGGTAACTCCCTCACCTTCCCCAACGCGGAGCCGGCGGATCACCTCGATCGCATTTTGCTCGCCGTCCCTCCAGCAGAACTCGGCGGTGACGTAAGCCGCTCTCTGATAGGTAAAGGTCATCAGCGCCTGGAGGTCGAAACTGAGCAGATCCAGCAACTTCAGCTTCGCTGCGGGGTGCACCCCCGCAAGGAAGTGCACCGCATGACCGTCCCACTCGTAGAGATTCTCTCCGGCGGCGTGAACTCGCTGAGGATGTCGGAGGTGGAACTCGAGTTGATGACTATCGACAGATACCCTGGCCGGAGCATGCTGTGGCCGCGCCGACTCGTCGGTCTCCGGAGACAAGGGCGTGGTGATCTGACTCCAACCTGCGAGCGATTGGAACGCGACGCCCCACGATGTGAACTGCGCGTCGTCGTAATCACCTTCGTGCACTCCGATCAAGGCCCAATCGAATGTGCGATGGTGCCGCTGCCATTTGGAGCTGTCTCGGCCAAGCTTCGCAGGCCACCCCTTGCGACACCAGAGAGTTACGAGCGTACCGTTGTCAAGCTCGCCGAGTACTGTTTCGGATCGAAGGAGAGCCGAAACTTGATACCCCTCGAGTGGCGCCCGCAGAGTCAGTTGAGACTCGCCCCTCGAAAATCGGAGCGTCCCGCCGATTCGATCCCTCGGCGACCCTGGCGCCCAGAACATACCCCTAAATTTTGAAGTTCGATCGACTCGGGCACGAAGGACTCGACCATCAGGTTCCATCCACAAAGAGTAATGTCCGAAGCCACAGCCCGCGGAGTCTCGAAGAACGCAGGCTCAGATTCCAGCGCTAGTCAGGGACATCGAACCGACCGATCGTGTACAAATTCGCCGCGAATCTGCACGAACCGGTACGGCCGCACTGCTCGACGAAGAGCAACCGAGTCGCACCGGCGGCCGACACACTGGTCGTCGCTTGGAGCCGTGCGAAACCATAGAGTCATCAGACGAGCCCGACCAGACTGGCAGCTACTTAAAAGCAATCGTTTCGGACCCTCCCGCGTGGTTGGATCAACCATGGGCCACGCGAGTGAATACATGACCGAAGCCGGCGAACGAGGCTGGAACGATGTAGCCGGGACGATCTGCCTTGACCACATCCTTGATTCGATCGTCGCCAAAGCTGCAGGAACCCCCACATCCGAGGTTTGCACATTCTGTGATCGCGTTTCCGACGGCGAGCTGTTCGCCGTCGAGCTTCAAGCGATTATGCCGACGTTCATGGGCGCGTTCTGGAACTACAACGGTCCAATCGAGACGGCGACCTACCTCGGTGGCGAAAGCATCGGTGTCAGCGACACCCTGGACGCCGTCAATGAACTCGCGGATGGCGTTTTTGAGGACGACGACGTCCTCGTTCAGGTGGTGGAGCTGATCGCCGAGGCGATCGGATCCTCGGAGGTCAACCGGTGGGGTACACGGATGGATACCGATTACCTGACGTTCGAGTGGGAGCGTTTCGCCCATATCGCCAAGCACATTTCGCGCTTCCTCGTGCCGGACACCAACTCTGGTCGATCCCCGATGGCAGATGCCCGCGGCTTTCTCGACGATCTGCTCATCTACGTTGATGGACCCCACAACCTGGTCACCAATACGCGCCCCGGCTCCACCTTCTTCCGCGGGAGACTCGTCGAAGACGCCACCGGGGACGTGCCGACATCGGCGAACGAGCTGGGACCGGCTCCGGGGGAAAAGGCGACGGCAAACCGTATGTCTGCCGCGGGAATCGCTATGTTCTACGGGTCGGAGGACGTAGAAACCGCGATCGCGGAGATCGCAGGCCACGGCCTTGAGCCGTTGGCGTCCGTGGGTGCTTTCGTAGCCAACATCCAACTGAGGATCCTGGACCTCACGGTGGTCCGTTCGCAGCCGTCGCCATTTGACCTCGATCGGCTCCAGGACGCCGTCATGTTGTCGTTTCTGGACGAGTTCGCGAGGGAGATGACGCGCCCGATCATCCCGGATGGACGACAACACGTCGACTATGCACCGACACAAGTGCTTACAGAGTTCTTTCGGTGGGCGCCGCGAACAGCACTGGACGGAATCGCGCTGCGCAGCTCCCAAACGGGTAAAAAGACGTTCGTTCTGTTCGTTGACGCCGAGCGGATCGACTCGACTGGATCGCCCTGGGTTGCGCCTCCGCCGCTGCCATTTTTCCAGGACGAAGGCGCGGACCCGGCGATGGCGGGCCCGATCCTGACGATGGATGATGCGCGGACAGCGTTGTACACGATCAACCGAACAGTGCGGCCGAAGGCTGTCGGGTTTCGGGCCGGTGGGTCGTGGCTTATGACGCCGAGCTCAATTCAGTCCATCTGACTTCGCGCATCATAAGTATCGGCATGCTTACCGGTCACGTCGCACATACATGGGTCGCAAGTTCACCTCGTCGATGAATGCCGCCACGTGAAGCAATGCCGACGCGATGCAGAGGATCTGATCCAAGCACTCCCCAAGGACGAGTGCAATAACTGTGCCCCCCCCCCCCCGGGCCACCCCCTGGCCGGGAAGGGATTCCGATCCATGCCTTGGCCCGGAGCCAAAGACGATCTCGCACTCCCCCCCCCCCCCCTCAGATCGGCCTGGATGTGCGCCTAGGTTGCCGTCGACCCTGCACAGCTTTGTTACTGAAGCTTAATCTGATGAGCGTAGCAACTGCATATATGTTTGAAGTTCAGGCGCGACGATGCGCGCCCGGGAAAGGAATAATGCATGTCGCGGATGAAACAAGGAATCGGTTTCGGAGTTGCTGTCGCGTTGACAGCGTCGCTCGCGCTGGGTGGCGGAGGGGCCGCGGTGGCACAGCCGGGAGGTGCGGCATCTTCTCCGGAAGCTGCCGCATTGGAGTCGTTGGGTGTCCTGCAGAACGCCGGAAGCCAACGCTCTGACGCGCTCTCAGGTAGCTACCTGGATGCAGATCACGGTCTCCTAATTCCGTCGGACGCTGAGCAGCCGCTTCAGGTGGCCCCCGAAGACGCAAACGCGCCGGTACAGGATGCGTCCGGCCTGCTGGTTTACAACGAGGACGACTCGTTCTCCTACGCCCTGAGCGACGAGAGCCTCGGAGTCGCGGCAGGCTACTCAATCCTGTTCGACGAGAACGCCCCGACAGAGTTCCGCTACAGCATGACCCTCGGCGACTTCGAGGCCACGTTGAAACTCACCGAGGGCGGCGGAGTGAACGTGCTCGCGGCTGACGGGTCGACGGCGAACATCGTTCTCCCGCCATGGGCTTTCGACGCGAATGGGGCAGCAGTCCCAACCAGCTACAGTATCGATGGCAACGTCCTCATTCAGCACGTTGAGCACGCGGTTGCAGCCTACCCAGTTGTGGCTGACCCGACTTTCGGCTGCGATGCGATCTGGTGCACTGCTCTTCTTACCCGCGGTGAGAACGCAAAGGTTGCCGACAACGCGATCAACGCCAGCCTCCTGTGCAGTTTCACTGGCCCCTTCGCTCCAATCTGCGGAGCGATGATCGGCCTCATCTGGGCCAAGGCAAATGAGGCCCGCAATATTAGGAAGTGCGCCGGGATCCGGTGGTGGAGAATCAACGGAGCGTTCATGCATCCCGTGATCGAATCGTGCCGGTAATCAGGATCGGAGATTGTCGTGGCCTCTTGGCAGACTGAACTCAAGCTAGCCGTCCGCCGCGGCCCCTTCGCCTACATCTACTGGGGCGTTGTGGCGTGTGGACTCATCGTGGTCGTAGGTTCGTTCTGGACATCGGACCAGTTCCGTTCGATTTCGGGACCGATCGTCTTCGGAGTCGTTCTGGTCCTGCTGGCCGCTCGGTACTGGATCGCAGTGAGGCGCAGCAAGCGGCCCGAGCAGAGGAGCGGATCTCAGCAGGACCAGGTGTGATCGTGGCGTGAGGGTCTTCGCCTTCGCTGGCCCTCGATCCTGACGTCCTCGCGGACTCTGCCGTAGCGGCGCCGTCACCAGACGTCGCTACGGCCTCCACAGAACTGCAGTGCCTTGGGGTCCGTAAGTTCCACTACGGTGCGGCAGCGGCCTTCCCAGTTGTCGCAGCCTGCTAGCCCGAGAACGGAGAATCCGATGAACACACAGGACACACCGTCCACGGGGACGTCTGCCGGCGCAATCGGCATCGTCCTCGCTGGCATGACCCTTGCCGTCGGGATCTCCGCGGCGATTTCTTCTGGAGCTGCCCCTCCGGCCTGGTTCGTTGGCAGCTCCTTTGTCGCTATCACCGTTGTCTTCGCTCCCGGTCTCATCAAGCCAGGTCCCGCTCGATGGCGCAGGGCCGTCGACACAGGCACGACTCGCCTGCTGCTCGGCGCTGGTCTCGTAATCGCCGCTATCGCCCTCTCGTCCGCACTGATCGGACTGCCTCCGATGGCCACGATGGCAATCGCGGCAGTAATGGCCGGCTACACCATCGGGACATTTCTGACCCTCATCAAACGGACGTAGCGGCAAGAGCCTTGCAGCGAGCACATCGGGCGCAGCATGTGGGGTGCATGCCCGAGTGCTGCGCCCGACGCGTGTCTGTGATTGGACCTCAAACACAGCTTGGCGATGCGCCGTCGCACGATAGTTGCTCGTGCGAGAGATAGTCCTCATGGTGATAAGCCGCATATCCAGTCCCTTCTTTGCGGCCGCTGCACCGTTCTCACTGCTCCTGCTCCTGGTGTTGCAGAGCCTCACAGAGAGCCGCCCGCTCATTGAGTCAGGGTGGATTCTCTTGGTAGTCCTCGCAGTCAAGACCCGCACGACCGACAGTCCGCTGCCGCATGGGCGTGCCGACGACGAGGCGGCACTCCCACGCGCAATCAGCAGGCTGCGTAGCCGTTGGGCACGTACCTTTTGGTGACGTTGTTATTGATGGCGGCACCAGGCTGGATCGTCCGACATGCTGTCGTGGAGCCACTCTGCAAGCCGGCGATCTTGAACTTGCCGTTGATCGGGTAACTGCACTTGTTGCGCAGCGTCTGCGTGTACGTGCCCCCCCCCCCCCCCCACCCGAGCGTCGCTGTAGGCGTATCAGGACGCCGGGGCTGCAGACAGCTGTCCGGCATTCGCGGGACCTGCGATACCGGCCATACCAACCACAACAGCTCCCAAGGACGGCGAGACGAGCGAAACCAACCTTGATCCTCATATGTCTATCCCTTGTTCGATGGCGATTAGCGCCGCGAACAAGATAGATGGGGCGACATTTTGGCATCCAGACACCACGTGAGTAAGTGAGAAAGTGAGTGACAGCGGTAATGGGCGACGAAGAAATTTCGCAGCGAGCGCTGTACCTCGAGGCAGCCAGACGAATTGAGGATGAGGTACTCCGTTCGAACTACTGCGACAACGAACGCCTGCCCTCTGCTCTCGATGTTGCATCGAGTTTGCAGATCAATCAGGCCGCGGCGGCGCGTGCGCTTCAGAGTCTCTGCGAAACCTATGTGGCGTTCCGCCGGCGCGGGCTCGGCCACTTCGTCGTTCCAGGAGCCTTAGACCAACTACACGAGGCCAGAGCGCGACAGTTCGTCCGCGAGTTCGTTCGTCCTCTGCTCGCTGAAGCTCGCCTTCTCGCCCTCATCTGCACACTCGGCGATGAAGCTCCGAGCAGACCGGCTCCAGACGCTGATCTCAGCGTCCAACATCGTCCGGCCTGCGTTGCCCTCAGACACGTCGACGAAGCCACCGCATCCATGGTCGAACCTTGCAGCAGAAGAAAGCCACGCACCAACCCGCCTTCTTAGAAAACCGAGACATCAGCTACCTCTACCACCAGGGTTGATGCGCTTTGTAACGCAAATCAGTGTTTCTTAGGCCCGGGGTTCTCGCGGGGCACGGTACGCCCAGGCGGCCTGTATGGACCGCAGTTGACGGGCCGAAAGGCCGTCGAGAGATGCGAAGCCGTGTGCCGGGAAATTGTGGTCGACCTCGTGCAAGCGAGGCGTGTCGTCTATGTAGCTCGCTGCGCCTGCTTCAACCAGATCGTGTTGCGAGAGCCTCACCTCGGGCTCGTTGTCATGCCACGATCCCAAGACGATGTCCTCGCTTGCAACGAAGTGGAACAAATTGATGATCGACTCAATCGGAACCTCGAGGAGCCGCGTTCGTTTTGTGCGATCTGATCCGACCAGCACCCCAGTGAGGTTTCGATCGTCGTCGAAAGCGAGCATGAGCACGAATGAGTGGATGAATTCGTTCACAAGTGAGCGAACGTCGAGCTCGCTACGCTGCCCTGACTCGAGGTCATAATGGTCCCACGACTGCCAACGATCGAATGCGCGGGGCTCATCGCCTGTCAGTGGACGCACCTTCACCTCGTAACGGCGCGCTTCAAGTCGACTCGAGGTCTTGGAAGACTCAATCAGCCGACGGATCGCGTAGAAACCGACCATGAGGTCTTTCTCGACGAGAAAGAAGGTGCGCTCGTGCCAGCGTCGCTGTGCAAGGCGACTTTCGAGCCGCGAGCCAGTTCGCGCGAGATCTTCGCGCCATGGGCCGGAGTCGTTGATCATGAACCAAGTTCATCAGCATTTGATGCATCCGGTCTTCTCGAACGCCCTTTGACTGAGGATGCGATCGACAATGCGAGCTCGGCGTGCGCGGCCGATGGCGGGCTGTGCGGTGCCGCCCGGTGAGTGCCCTCCCCGATTCTGGCGACGCGCATTTGAAAGAATCGCTTGACACGGTAGACCGTCGAGAGGAGTGGGGTAGCCATGTTGGTATGGAGCGTGCAGAACACCATCGTTCTGGATCGCCTGCTTGAGGGGCACGTCCACCGCGTCCCCTGGGCGCAAGTCGCTACCGCCGACAAGAAGCCCTTCGAGGCCATGGCGGACGCGATGCGGGCTGCGGGGAGCGAGTTCGACACGGCGCCAATCTGGGCCTGGCGAGATGAGAGCTCGAACGCATCGATGGCAGAGGTGTGTCAGTTGCTGCTCAGCGAACGCGACCGCGAGGCCAACATCGTCATCCTCAGGCTTCGGGTTCCAGCCCGGCTCGCTCACCTCTCGAGCTACTCCAGATGGCAGGACTTCTATCTCGGCGGCGACGGCGCCCAGACATGGTCGGAGCTGGCCGACGCGGGCGACGATGCATTGCAAGTCACCCTGCCTCACCTTGAACCTAGCTGGCTCGTCGAGTCCCTCCCGGTACCGCCACCGTTGTACTGACGATATCCCCGACGGCGACATCTAGCCGCACCGTTGGCGGCAGGAGGGCATGTGGCGCTGTCGCCGGAGCCTCCTCCTAAGTGCGCCGCATGTCGACCTATCTCAGATGCTTACCATCTCAACGGGTTACAGTCGGTGGCGATCGAGAAGCTGTGGGAAGAGGAGGTGCATCGTGAGAGGTGAGAGTCGGCGAGTCGCATCGGGTGGCTGTCGTTCGTCTGGCGAAAGCCGCGCGCGAGGACCCTTCTGTTCACCCGTGTCGAGGCCTGCGAGAGGTCGTTGGAGGCCTCGCGCGACGGAAACGGGTCGTCCTCTCGGGCGGTCGCTGATGTTTACGGTGAGCCGACGTGACTGAAGCATCCGCGCTGAGTATGCGAAGCATGGGCAGGCGCCGCGATGTCGATGCTCGACGTCGCTCGGGCCTGATGGCGATTGTCGCCGCAGGGCTGGCCGTGGCGATCTATCACCTTGGTGGATCGAGTGTGCGAGGGCGGGCGTTCGAGGCGCGTGCGCTAGAGGCTGCTCAATTCTCTACGGATCCGGGTTTCCCACTCGCGCTGGTGAGCGTGCCTGCATTGCTCGTGGCAGCGAGCGGCCTGGGCCTATGCGCGCTTGTTCGCGGGCGGGTTGCGGACGCGCTTCGTGTGCTGAGCGCGATTGCACTCGCGAACCTCCTTGGACAGGGGCTGAAGGGTGTCCTCTCGCATCCGCTTGCATCTGAGTTGCCCCACGCGTCCGGTACGTTCCCGAGCGGGCATGCAATCGCAATCAGCTCCATCGTGGCGGGAGTCCTGCTGACCCTTCCCGCGGCCTTGAGCGTCTTGGTGGCTATCCCTGGGGTCGTGATTCTCAGTATGAGCGCCACGCATCTACTCCACTTTGGATGGCATCGAGGCAGCGACGTGCTCGGCGGAATCGCTATCGTCTTGTGCGTCTTCGGCTGCGTGTACCTGTTCGGCCCACAAGCCGCCACCGCCACTCGCCGACGCCCGATGCTGCTGCTCAGTCGACTCTTGCGCGTCTTCGCGTTCGCTTGCGGCGTCATCGGCGGGCTGCAACTCATCATCCATGCACTCGACGGTGGAGGCGAAAGTGCCCTTGGCGCGTTGACGCTGATGTCCGTGTCCTTCGCGACCATGGCCGTCGCCTGCATCATGTCCATTCGTGCCGATCGCTGAGCGGCCGGAGAGCACCGTCCCAGAGACGACCCCTCAGCCCGTCGGCTGGGAGCGAGGGAAATGAGGAGGCTGCATGGAAAGAGAAACCCGAATCGTCGCGGCAGCGACGACCGTGATGTTCGCGGCGATGTTCGCTTCGGCATCGTATATTCAGGTCATCCAAGCCGACGAGCTCGCTGCTTCATCGTTCAATACCCGGACGGTGCTGCACGACCTCGACAAACCGCGCGGACGACTATTGGTTGGCGGTAGGCCCATCGCGGAGTCCGTTCCGAGTGGTGACTCGTACGGGTACCTCAGGACCTACCCAGAAGGTGCGATGTACGCACCCGTGACCGGGTACTCCACTGTGCTGCCGAGTTCCACCGGCCTTGAACGTGCGCTCGGGACTGAGCTCACCGGCTCCGGTTCCGCACTCCAGTTCCGCCGGTTGCAACGAATGTTCAGTGGCGCGCCTGACGCAACAAGCGATATCGCTCTGACGTTGCATCCCGGTGTACAGCAGGCCGCCTATGACGCGCTGACCATTCGCGGTCTCACCGGATCTGTTGTGGCGCTCGAACCGTCCACAGGTCGCGTCCTTGCGATGGTCTCAACGCCGTCATTCGACCCGAATGATCTCGCAGGACACGACCCCGAGCAGGTCCAGTCGGCCTACTCCGAGCTTGAGAGTTCCCCCGCGGGCCCCCTCCACAATCGTGCGATTGCTGGCTCCCTGAACCCCCCGGGATCGGTGTTCAAACTCGTCACCGTCGCTGCCGCCCTCGAGAGCGGCGCCTTCGGGCCAGACAGCTTGTTCGACAACCCCGCGCGCATACCCCTTCCTGGCACCGACCAGTTTGTGCGCAACACCACGGGCCGCAGTTGTGGACCAGGTGATGCCGTCACCCTCCAACGGGCAGTTGCGGACTCGTGCAACATCCCCTTCGTGCAGCTCGGCGCGGCTTTGGGAGAGCCGGCGCTGGTGAGTATGGCGAACGGCTTCGGTTTTGCCCAACCGCTCGATATCCCCCTCACAGTCACTCCGAGCACACTCCGATCGGGGATGAGCGAAGCGCAGCTCGCGCTGTCGGCGTTCGGCCAGGACGATGTCCGTGTGACGCCGATGCAGATCGCGATGGTCGCTGCCACTGTCGCCAACGGTGGGACATTGATGAAGCCCACGCTCGTCGACAGCATCATCAACCCGCACGATGGAAGCTCGGAATCCTTCGCCCCGGAAGCCCTCGCCCAGCCCATCAGCGCGGCCACAAGCGAGATCATGACGCGAATGATGCAACTCGGCGTTGAATCTGGAGCTGCCGCCAACGCCGCCATCGCCGGCGTCGATGTTGCCGGGAAGACCGGAACGGCCGAGAACGGTGAAGACGATCCCTTCACGTTGTGGTTCACCGGCTTCGCCCCGGCACAGAGTCCACGCATCGCGGTCGCAGTCGTCATCGAGGACGGTGGCGGTCTTGGTCAGCGCGGCTCGGGTAGTGAAATCGCCGCGCCCATCGCAGCGGAAGTGCTCGCATCCCTGACCCAGGGATGATGCATGATCGACCCGAGAACCGTCTGTCGACGCTTCTCGGGTCGATCATGCGCCCGTTTCGCCACAGCAGACGCGTGGGGCCGGTAGGCGCCGAAGACGATCCAGGCACCTACCCGCGGTCGAGAGCTTCAGCTCTCGACGCTGGTTGATGCTCTCTTCGTGAATGCCAAGCCCAGCACGAGCTGCAGCATGGCGAACAGTAGGAGCACACCCATCGGCAGCGCCCATCCGCCAGTCAACGTCCCCAGGAGTCCGAAGAGCGTCGAGCCCACCGCTGCTACCAGGTATCCGACTGACTGCGCGAGCGCTGATACCGCGGTCACTTCCGCGGCGGTGGTGCCGCTACGGCTGATGGTGGCCAAAATCAGCGGGAACGAGCACAGACCCACTCCGACCAACGTGACCCACACCACAGTCCCCGAGGCCGGCGCGACCAACAGGCCGGTGAAGCCGGCAATCATTGACACCGAAACCACCAGGAACGCCAGACGCGTCCGCTCGGGAGTTGAAGTGAGCGCGAGGACGATGAACGTCGTCGGAATGCCGACGCCTTGCATCACCGCGAGCAGCAAACCCGACGAAACCGCGCTGACACCCGAGTCACCAAGCAACGACGGAAGCCACCCGATCATGACGTAGCAGTTCAGTGCCTGCACTGCGAAATAGCCCGTGATCAAGCGCCCAAAGCGCGTTCTGGCGACATCACGCAGCTTCACCGCAGCGTCACTCGCCGTTGCCGCTCCCGTTCCCCGTGCCGCGACGAACGGAATCCATGCAATCGCCGCGACGATCGCCGGCAAAGCCCACGTTGCCAGCCCGAGCGACGAGGATCCCAGGAGCGTCGCCAGAGGCACGCTCGATGCCGCAGCGATTGTCGCTCCCGCCGCCATCATCGTGGTGTAGATGCTGGTCATGAACGACACTCGGCCGGGGAAATGCTGCCGGATGAAAGCCGGCAATGCGACATTGCACACAGCCAGCCCCAACATACCGACCGCAGTGCCCAGCACGAGCGACCAGCTCACCGGCACTCCGCGCAGAGCCAGCCCAACGCCCAAGGTGACCAGAGCCAAGCACAACGTTCGCCCCAGACCGAGACGCGCAACGAAACGGGCAGTACAGACACCTCCCACCGCGAAAGCCAGAAGCGGCAGAGCAGTCACGGACGACACCACGACTGGATCGAGCGCCAGGTCTTTGGACAACGAGTCAAGCAAAGCTGAGGCACTGCTGATGGACGCCCGCAGGTTGAGGGCGAGCAGGACGACGGCCAAGCCCGCGACAAGCGCAGGTTGACGATTCTGGGATGACTTGCAGAACAACATAATGAGCAAAATGGTATAACATCATACCAATTCTGGCAACCGGTTAGACTGCGCGTATGGAACTACAGTCGACGAGCCGGCCCGCCGTCACGACGGAGATCATTGGGCAGCTGCAGCGCATGATTCATGACGGCGTGTGGCCGGTAGGGTCCCGTATTCCGACGGAGCGGGTCCTCGGCGAGGAGTTGGGCGTCGGACGAGGGACGGTGCGGGAGGCAATCGGCGCTCTCGCGTATGCGGGTGTCCTGGAGGTGCGCCGAGGAGATGGGACCTACGTCGCGTCACTCAGTGAACTAACCGGCTCGGTGCGCCGCTTGCGGGAGACATCCACGGGGATGGGCAGTCTCCTTGAGGTTCGGGGGGCCCTGGATGTACTCGCCGCACGGCTGGCCGCAGCCCGTCACTCTGAGTCCGACCTGGAGGAACTGCGATCGGCGACCGCGGCACGAGATGCTGCATCGGCGGATGTCGCCTCCTGGGTAGACGCCGATTGGCGCTTCCATCTCCTCGTTGCACACGCGTCGCGCAACCCGCTGCTTGTCGAGCTGTATCGATCGCTCGAAACGACGATCCGAGACGAGATGATCGCCTCTTGGGGAGAGGACGGTTTCTCGCCTGCTTCACCCATCGGCCACGCAGACCTCGTTGAGGCCATTGCTGATGGCGACGGGGAACGTGCCGGCCGGCTTGCGCAGAGCAACCTCGACGAGACATCCCGCTGGGCAGGATGATCGCGACAAGGACCCATCGCGCAAGCGAAATATGCTCGCGGTCGCGGGAACCATGGCTGGGGCTGGCAGGTTGCGATCATTCCTGCCAACGAGCGTGAGCTGAAACCGACCCCTTTCGTTGCGGGGTGCCACTTGAGGAGCGCGATCCAGTGCGGCAACGCTGGCCTGCTCTCCGACGGTCCGACAGTGATGCGAGCACCTCGCCCGCACGCAGTCTTCTCGCTCGAGGTCGTGATGGAGCTGACGGGATTCCACTGCGTAACGATCCTCGATTGCTTCTCGCCGAACTCCTGCGCCCTGCCGCTGTTGTGGTCCCGCAGTCGAGTCCATCTCATTCGACAGTATGATTTGATGCTGAGATTTTAGCTGTAACGTCATGGGACGTATGAATCACTGGGTCCAGAGCCTGGTGAGCTGTCCCGTGTGTTTGGAGCGCCCTGATGACCATGTTGACCCGCTTGAGCTTGCACAATCGCCTGATTGTGGGGCTGATTACCGTGGCAATTCTTGGGTTTGGGGTGTTCGTCGCGGGAACGTTGAAGCAGGAGCTGTGGCCGTCGACGACCCCTCCTGGAGCCTATGTGTCGATCGATTATCCGGGGGCATCGCCAGCATCGGTGGAGAAGGATGCCACTGCGCCGTTGGAGCAGGCAATCAGCGCGGTCTCGGGCGTATCGAAGGTTGAGTCCATCTCTCAGGACGGCGCCGCCTACATCATCGTGAACTGGGATTTCGGGAAGGATGTGTCCCGGATTGAGGCCGAGATTCGCGCGGCAGTTACTGGAGTGAAGTCGTCGCTCCCGGCAACCGCGACTGCGGAAGTGTTCGCGGGCGCTCGAGATGCGCATGCCGCGATGGAGCTCACGATCGGGGCGTCGAAAGATCCTGGGGAGCTGGCTGAGCGAGTGTCCACGGTGGTGTTGCCGGCGTTGAAAGCGGTTCCTGGGGTGGCGGATGCGAAGGTAGCCGGGCAGGACGCCGCTGAACTCTCCGTCGCGATTCTGCCAGCTGAGTTGCACGCGCGAGGACTGACCGCGGAAGCGGTGTCCACGGCGATTCGGGAAAGCGGGCAGAGCGTAGCGGCCGGGACGAGCACTGATGGCGCCGACCACCTCTCCATTCAGGTCAAGAGCGGCGCGATCGATACTTTGGAGGGTCTGCGCGCGCTGCCGTTGCAGCACAAAGAGGGCCCATCCCCTCTGTCGGCTGTCGCTGATGTACAGTCCATTCGAGCCGACCGGACAACGATCGCCCGCGCCAATGGCATGCCGTCGCTGAACGTGTCGATCACGAAGGACGCCTCGGGGAACCTCGTTCAGATTTCCCATGCGGTCCGGGCATTGTTCCCTGAGCTCGAGAGCGCACTGGGATCATCGGCGTCGATCACCGCGGTCGCCGACCAGGCACCAGAGATCGAGCATTCCGTTGCCGACCTGGCAGTCGAGGGCGGGCTGGGGTTGTTGTTCGCAGTGATCGTGATTCTGGTGTTCCTGGCATCGCTGCGGTCGACGTTGATTGCAGCGGTGTCCATCCCGCTCTCGCTACTGATCACGTTGATTGTGTTGTGGCTAATGGACGCCACGCTGAACGTGTTCAGCCTCGCCGCCCTGACGGTGGCGGTGGGGCGCGTCGTGGACGACTCAATCGTGGTGATCGAGAACATCGTTCGTCGAGGCAGGCAGACGCCAATGACGGTGCCTGCGTTGATCGAGTCGGTGCGTCAGGTCGCTGGCGCGGTGATCGCGTCGACGTTGACGACAGTCGCCGTGTTCTTGCCGATCGCCTTCGTGCCTGGAGCGACCGGCGAGCTGTTCCGGCCCTTCGCTGCAACAGTGTCGATCGCGTTGCTGGCGTCGCTGGTAGTGTCGCTGACCATTGTGCCGGTGTTCGCCTACTGGTTCCTCCGCCGTGGCTCGAGCCAGAGCGATGCAGTCGTTCAGGAGGATCTCGAGTCAGCGGACAACGATGAGGCTGAGCGGCGTCCGTCTCGGTTGGAGCGTTGGTATCTGCCGGTACTTGACCACGCGTTGCGGCGCCCGATCGCTGCCGGCCTCGTAGCGGTCCTCGTGTTCGGTGGCACGGTCGCGGCGATCCCGCTCCTGAAGCAAGACTTCCTCGGCGACACTGCGGCCAAGGACCGGGTTGACATCTTCCAAGAGCTGGAAAGCGGCGCGAGCCTTGGCCAGACCGACGTTGCGGCTCAGCAGGTTGAACACGTCCTCTCCGCACATAAGAGCGTCGAGAGCTACCTCACCACGGTCGGAGCCGCGGATGCACCAAACACGGCATACTTCACCGTCCAACTCCGGGAGGGCTCCGACCGGGGAAGCGTCGAAAAAGACATCCGGTCTGCGGTGAAAAAGTTGACCGACGTCGGTCGAGTGAACGTCGGCAATGGTGGCGGCGCCGGTGGGGGCGGGGGCGATCTTGGAGCCGAACAGGCCAGCTTCATGATCGATCTGCAAGGCAACGATGCTGGTTCGCTCGCGGTGGCGAGTGCGGCGGTGACGAAAATGATTGGCGACATCAATGGGCTGGTGGATCCGTGGAGCGATCTGGCCAATGAATCGCCCATGCTTGCGGTGAACGTTGACCGGACTGCGGCCGCGAGATACGGCTTCACCGTCGAACAGATCGGTGCTGCCGTATCAACCGCGTTGCGTGGCACTGAGGCGGGCACCATCGTCCTCGACGGGAAAGAGCATCGGATCCTGTTGCACGGCACCTCTGTGGGCAGCACTCCGGCCGATATCGCGGCAATGCCGCTCCCAATCAGCGCGACCCAACAAGAGGCCGCGGTCAAAGCCGCCACGGATGCCATCCAGGCGGAAATGGACGAACGCGCACAAGTGGCCAAGAACGAAGCTGCCGCAGCGCAGACGAAAGCACGAAAGGAAGCACGCACTGCTCGGGCCGAGGCGATCGCTCAACTCCAAGAAGCGCAAGCGCAACTGGATGCATACCTCGCCTCGCCAGGAGACAACGCTTCATCGTCGGTCCCGGATACGAACGGGCAAGCAGGACCGCTTGACGAGTTGCGTTCTGCGGTTGAAGCGGCGCAGGCTGCGGTCGCCGGGGCGAATGAGCAGCTGAGCCTGATGGATAAGCAGGATGCCGAAGCAGTCGCGCAGGAAGCTCAGGCGGTGAAGGACAAGCAGGCACAGGATGCGATCTCGACGCTGCAGGCCGCACCAATCCCGATCAGCGCGGTCGCAGATGTCGTACGCGAGAACGCACCGGCACAGATTCGTCGAGTTGACGGCATCCGAACGGTCACCATCAGTGCGGGTATCGCCGACGCCGAGCTCTCGACGGTCAAAGCCGCAGTGCGTGACCGACTCCAGAGCCTCGATCTGCCAAGCGGTGTGACGCCGGTGCTCGGCGGTGTCGCTCAGGAACAGGAGGAGTCGTTCGATTCCCTCGGAGCAGCCATGCTCGTGGCGCTGTTGCTCGTGTTCATCATCCTGGTCGCCATGTTCCGCAGCCTCACCCAAACGTTGATGCTGCTGGTGTCGGTGCCGTTCGCTGCCACTGGCGCCGTGGGCGGGCTGCTCATCACTGGGACCGCACTCGGGACGCCGGCGCTGATCGGGTTGCTGATGCTGATCGGCATCGTCGTCACCAATGCGATTGTGCTCCTCGACCTGGTGAATTCATCCCGAAGGAATGGAATGAGTATTCGCGATGCGGTGCGTCATGGAGCTCGGCTTCGTCTGCGACCGATCATCATGACCGCGTGCGCGACCGTCGGCGCGTTGGTCCCCATGGCTCTCGGATTGACCGGTGGAGGCGCATTCATCTCCCAGTCGCTCGCGATTGTTGTGATCGGCGGACTGGCCTCCTCCACCCTGCTCACGCTGGTGCTGGTCCCTGTCCTCTACACCTGCATCGAACGAGGCAAGGAGCGCCGACACCTCAACCGCACAGGATCCGAAGTCACACCAGCCGGTTGAGAAGCCAGCCACTGCCGATCGACCCAGCACGCGGGGGCTGGTCTCCACAGGACTGCTGCCCGCTCACGCGTGCTGGGTCGCCCGAGGCTCACCAAAGGGGATAGCCAGCCGGATGGCGGGTCGGCTTCGCCGCGAGCCTCCGCTGAATCCTGACGAGACGGACGGTGGTGGGGGCGCCGTGCCTGCAAGACGAGCCCGGCCAGCCGGTGATCGAGTCAGAGTGCCGCCGCTGAGGGTGTCTGCCCTGTTTACGATGTCGTGGCGCCATTTCCCTGCCTGGGAAGGATGGCATGGCAGCAGGACGCGTTTGCCCTCATGCCGTGGTCGCCCGTTGTGCCGCCCCGAGATCGCTGAACTGGGAACAGCTGGGCACGGACATCGACTGTTCGGGGGCGGAGCGTCTTCCGTGACAATCAGCTGCCTAACGTCAGCGAGACCGAAGTGGCGCACTGCGACGAGGGGCCCATACGAGAGAGCCGCCGTGCGGGGAGCAAGGGCACTTGCCCGCTCAGCTCCCGCACGACGGCTTTCTGTCGACCTTCGTCAGCTCCTATCGCCGCTCGGCGAGGAGCGCCCCCGTTGTCCGAAGCGAACGGCCCGGATGAGGACAAGGCGTGCGCTGCAGATCAACACCGCCTGATGTGGCATCAGGTCGACGTCTCGCATCGGGAAGTGCCGTACCGCTCTGGGGATGGGGCTGTGTATCTCGCCGAGCGCCACGTTCGGTCAGTCCGGAGCTATCCCAGACAGAGCGACCACCGGGCGCCGGATAAAGCTCCTGTGGCGCTTCCGCTGCTAGTCCACGCACGGCACGGATCCCGATCGGAGGATCGCTCTGTCCTGCGGGACGCTCGCATCACCATCCTCTGACGGAGCGACTTCAGGCTGAGAGTCGGCAGCGACCTCGCCAGGCTCCACGGGGGTACCCGCCGGTGGACTGAGCACACTCTGTACGAGTGCGTGCACTTCGGCCAGGTTCATCAGAATGACATCCTGCCCGTCCACTTCGGCGAAGCTGTCATGCGGCAGTGTGGTGAAGGCCACACCGTCGCTCGCGATCGCAGCGAAGCGCGGCGCGAGTCCGACGACGTCGAACTGCGTGTCGAAGGCCATGAAGCGCGAGCCGGCATCGAGCAGCGCCTTCAATCGAGGAACGTTCGTGAGCGTATCGACCGACTTCAGCTTGACCGCTAGAGAGATCAGAAACGCTTGCTGGCGGCGAGTGCGATCAAGGTCATCCAGGTTCAGATCGCTCGGCCCGGTGTCTCGCCGCTGCCTCACAAAGCTCATGGCTTCGGCCGCGGAGATCTGCTGCTCGCCAGCGACAAACGCCGCGCCAGAATACTCGTCCTCGGTGTCCGCGTTGAGGCACACCGTCAGGGGCGCGGTGGCCGCAGCGACTTCATAGAACGCCCCCATCGTGATCTCGACGAAGTGGTCGATGCGAACGTCGCCGAGTAGGTGCGCGACGGTATCCGTTTGTGCCTGTCGAGCTGCTGCTCGGGCGGCCTGATACGCGTCCTCGCTGCCATCCGAGTCGGAGAGGTGGGCTGCGAACGTCCGCCCATACGCTTCCTTGACTTTGCCCTCGGCTGCGTCGGGGACGCCCACATAGTCGACGAACGCATCGCGGGGAATGGAGATGCTCGTGGCCTGTCCTTCGCGAGGGATGTGGACGAACATCAACACGTTGGAGTTGTAGCCACCATCATCGGCTCCTCCTGCGTGCAGCGCCTCGTACATCTCCGCGGGGAACGGATCGCCGTTCTGATCGACTCGGCTGTCCAGACCGATCACGAGGATGTTCTGATCTTCGGTTGGCGCGCTGAGAGGCTCACCGGCGATCGACTTGAGCTCAGACCGAGTCAACGTCCCGAGGTAGTTGTTGACGTACGCGATTGTTCCACCGACGACGGTGAGCACGACAAGCGCAGAGATCAGGGGCAGGAGCCGGCGCTTCCGGCGACTCCTCCGGCGGTCTTCGACCTCGACGAAGGGTTGTTGTGGCCTGCGTTGCATTCTGACTCCCGAGGTGAGGTGGCAAAAGGTGGTGAGCCCATGCGAGGGCATCCAATCGGGCCGCTCTGTCGCGGCGCTTGTTTGCGAAGTGGATTACGGATCGACCGTCTGAGCGGGCTGGGTGCGTTATGCACCCCAAACCCGCAGCGAGAGTGGCACGTAGCCAGCAAACCATTTGTGTACTAAAGCTTCAGACGGTCACTCAACATGATGCCTCGAGAAGCTGGGCGAACGCCGATGGACAAGCCTGCAACCCGAGCACACTCATGCTCGGTCACGAGGGTCAGGTCCGCCTTAGTGGTCCGTGCACTGGCGGGTGCCCGGGAATCAGTGAACAGGAGCCGATGGATCTACCTAAGCATAAATATTGATATATTTATGCTCGCTCGCAATAATGAACGCCGTAATTGGGTGACGCATTGCGGTGCGCTAGATGCGCGGTCGTGACGGTCCCTCAGATGAGCTGGACCCGCTCTGAGGCTGGGGTGTGCTGTCGGAGGAATTCGAGCAGAGCTGTGCCGAATTCTTCGCGCAGGTCTGCGTGATCGATGGCGAACTGGGCGTCTTTCTTGATCGGTGAGTTCAAGTCTTGGGGTGGGAGCATGGTTGATGAAGAAGACGAGCGAACGTTGCAGGCGTTGTTGGTGTTGCGGTTGCGAAAGCATGGGGGCGTGGGGGCGACTGCTGAGAGTCTTGCAATGGGGGCAATGAGCGCCGAGCGGTGGCGCGCGTTGGCTCGCGCCGCGGCTTCTGAGTTGAGGCGTCCGGTGAGGACCTTTGCGCATGCGGGCAGTGTCTGGGCGCAGTTGGCGGATTGGCCGGCGAACGAGGTCGAGGAGACACTGCATCGAGAGCAGCTGCGTTGTGCTGCCGAAGGGGCCGCCTTGCTGTCGGCGCTCGATGAGCGAGCAGGCAATGCGGAGGTGGTGCAGTTGTTCTGCAGCCGAGGCGACGGGGCAGCGGGTGATCGCGAAGCTGCGCATGAGGTGGGATCGCAGACACACGTCGGGCACCACACGTAGGCATGTGCCTGAAGCTGCCCCCGATGTGCTTTCCGCAGGACTCTTGCCGCTACTTCCGTTTGACGAGGGTCAGAGTTGTCTCAAGGGTCACGCCGGCCATCTCGGCCGCGATTGCCGGCGTGACCATTGGCGGTAATTCGATCAGCGTGTGGCTGCCGCGTGGGGGTTCGGTCGCCGCCGGGTAGCAGCGGTCTCGTTCTCGAGCGACGAAGGTGCGTCCATCGATCGGGTGCCGCCCGTGTCCGCGGTCGCTGCAGAAGGCGGTAGTCAGGTGGGCATCAATCGGTCAGCTTCGGGCCCGAGGCGCCCGTCGGACGAACCGGTACATGCCACCGTCGACCCCCTCATCGACCCAGTGGGCTGATTCGAAGAATGCCCGCGCTGCGAGATTGACGGGGTCAATAAACGCAGCCCAACCTCGTGAGGGTGGGTGTCCTTGCCAGGTGATCGCGGTTGAGAGGACGGCTCTACCAAGGCCGGTCCCTCGCAGCGGCGGGGCGATAGCGATGTCTGTGACGACGTGTCGGTCTCCGGCGGGGTCCCACACGATTCCCGCCAGGCCGACTGGCCGGTCGTCTTGCTCAACGACGAGCTGCACGCCGTGCGTGTCAGTGAGCACGGCGTGCAGCCACTCTGCCTCAACGGGGCCGAGCGCAGCATTCAGGGTCCCGTCACGGAACCACTGTCTCGTCCAACTCCAGTCCGCGATCGTGAAGCAACGCGCGAACAATGGGCCGATGTGTCGTCGATGCAAGTCAGGCCATTGTCGATGACCAGGCGTCTGGCGCGCTCACTCGCTCACTTCTGCCGCTGCGTACCGGTTGACGATGTCGTCGACGACGTCATCCGTAGGAGCCTCGGAAACCCCTGTCGCTGCACGAAGCGAAGCAAACGGCGTCATTCCGGCTCCCTGCGGGGCAGGTTCGATGTCGAGCTTCCACTCGGGGCGGATCTGGTCGAGCAAGAATCCCAGTTGCGCGCCGGTGTAATAGCTGGCGGTGCGCTCCAGCGTGGTCCGCTGGTCCGGATCCGACCACAGAACGTCGAGCGCTGCGGCGAAGTTCAATGGTTGCGGGCGCACGCCCTGCGTGATCTGGTAGGCGCGCTCAACATACTTGGCGGTTCCTTCGATCGCCTCCGCATTGTCCTGTGCGCTGAGCTGTGGCCAGCGCGCGTAACGCGCCTCTCGGATTTGCGCGAGGTCCGTCGCCAGGGCGTTCAGTTGAGCGCGGTCCGGTTCGGCGTCGTCCAGGGCCGTCTCTACCTGACCGAGAATCGCGTATTCGGCCTGCAGCAGCCGGAAGTGCTCGTCGGTGTACGGGTAGTCGAAGATTCGATCGCCGGCGTCCTTGTCATAGGTCCAGTCGGCCTGCTTGTTGACGTGGAACGCTTCGTGCATCGAGAACAGATCGAAGGGGAGACCGTCCGGCGGAGCGTCGGAGAACATTGCGGGGTTGTACTTGAACAGCAGCACTTCGCGGTCGCCGATGGTGTCCACGGTGAAGTTGGCGGGGAGCAGCAGGTCGAAGTTGGTCAGCTCGAAGGTGTTGCTCACGCGAACGTCCGTCAGGTTCGGATACTGGTCGAAGGACACCTGGCGCATCTGGCTGGTGTCCACGAGCTCGCTCATGTTGATGAGGTAGGTGTAGCGCGAGACGACGCTGCGGTCGGTGTCGGTGCGGACAAGCACGAGCGGTTCCTGGTCATACCGATAGGTTTCAGTCCAGATTTTCTGTGGCTCCGTCGAAAACGCCTCGTACTGCGCGGCGAGTTGGTCGAACATGGTGCGGTCGACGTCATCGAGCCCCGCATAGTCATCGGCAGGGAGGGCCCGATAGATTGCAAGCGCCGTAGCGCCGGTGCCGATGAGCAGGGCGAAGACCACCAGGGCGGTGGTCCACTTCCTGCGACGGCTTCGCTTCTTGGTGTTCATTGACATCCCTTCTGGTCGGGGCGCGAGGAGCGGTGATCATGACGACACCGAAGTGCGTCAACGTCGGCGGTCCGCTCGATGCCCCTGAGGGTGTCTGAGCGGAATCGTCAGTGTAAAAGGCTCCTGGCGCTTGGGGTAGTGGTTGCGATTTTCGATCGTGTTTCAGTGTGTGCCGGTACTCGGCAGGCGAGAATGACAGCGTCTCGGGCGGGGACTGCGACGCAGGTTGTTCCGCCACAGAGATCGCTGGGCACAGCGACTTGCTTCACTCCTAGTCACGGAGATCGCCTCCGGCGAGGAGGACGACTGGATTTCCATCCTCGATTTTGCAGAGGAGGAAGACCCCTTTGGTTCTGCGTTTGAGGAGAAATCCTCGTTCGACATGGTGACGGAGCTCGTTCGTGGTGGGCCAGCGGATGCCCCCGCATTCGTCTCCGCAAGGGTCGATCGCGAGTGGCGTTCCTTGCTCGACGAGGTCTTTCGCCTCCATGCGGCTCAGGAGGCGAACTGCCCTGCTCTGCAGGGGGAGAGATGGTGTGTTGTGCACGATTGCCCTCCTTGGGGTTCCTGGTGAATTCGAGACGATCCGCGGCTCGAGGGGCGGTGCGGTGCAGCGCTGTCCGGTGTTCGCCGAACTCACGCTTGGTGTTACGGGGCGTGTGCGGGGCGCGAACTGCGATGCCCGGTGAGCATGGCAAGTGAGATCACCAGATGGAATCGTCCTCTCGGTCCTGGGCCCGATTTGCCCGGGTGTCAGGTGCTTGATCTCCTTGGTCGGTTGATTCCAGCGTCTTCGAGGTGCCGGTTCTGTGCCGCTTCGTTGGCACCTTGACGGTTGGCCGTGGAAGCTTGACCTTCGGCAGGCGCACGAGGCGCGCAGTGTGTCGCGAAATGATGCTGACGATGCTCTCCAGAGGTCCGCGTCGCCCAAGGATGGTGAGAGTGAGGCCGAGCAGCAGCATCATGCCGACCTGGAAGGGGAACGCCCACGCTCCGAAGTGCCACCACGCGCTCAGCGGGTCCCCGGCGGCGAACATCGGCGCTGCCAGACCAGCTGACACGGCGTGGAGGGTGTAGATCGTGAGTGACGCGGCACCTGTTCCAGCCAGCACTCGGAGGAGAAAACTCGGGGTACCGACTCGGGAGAGGGCCATTTGCACTGCCCCGATGATCGCCAGTGACACCCCAACGCCGCGCGCGATGTCGACGACTGTTCCGGAATGTCCTGAGGTGTTGAGGGCGGTGAACATCGCATCGAACGGGTTGCCGTCGGTGTTCCCAACATTGATCCAGAAGCCCCCCTGCCCGGTCACTGAGATGAGGACCATGGCGCCGGCGATCAGGCCTGCACCACTGGCGAGGAGTGTCAGACCGAAGGCGAAGTCCGTCGAGCCCTTGGCGGAGCGGGTCCGCCAAGATGAGGAGTCCGTTCGCCACTTCGCCATGGCCATACCGACCAGCATGTAGACCAACCACGTGATGACCGGGTACTGCCCGGTCACGAAGACCGTGGCAAGCGTCTCGATCGGGCTGCCATGGGTGAGCATCAACTGAGTGGGCTCATCCCCGAATCCCATGTGGTCTCGCACGAAGGTGCTGAGCGGTGATCCGGCGATGGCGAGGAGGCTGGCAACGATGATCAGCATGAGTGGCCGCAGTCGCAGGAGCAGTGCAGCGACCATGATGCTCGCACCGAAGTAGATCAGCACGATCATCACCAAACTTGGGCCGGCGAGTTCTAGGGCGACCCCGAGGATCACAACCAGAGCGCCCCGAGTCGCGACAGCGACCACGGCCTCTGAATTGGCGCCGGCCCGGGTGTAGCGCCGCGATGCCAGGATGATTCCGACACCGCCCAGCACTGCGAACAGCGTCGACGAGTTTCCGGCGGCTACTGCGCCGACAATCTCGGCCCACAGAGGTGTCTGCTCGCCGGAGATGAGGTAATTACCCCCCGCCAAGTGCACGTAGATCATCCCCACGATCGCCAGCAGGCGGGCAAGGTCGAACGTCAAGATCCGCGTCGATGATGCCGATTGGGTTTGGAGAGTCATACCGGGGTCCGTTCGTGTGAGTCGTTCAGTTCGCGCCCATTACGGGTATTCGTGCGAGGTGATGATGGGAGGCTGCAAGCGCTTCGCTGTTGGGCATGCCTTCAAGGGGTCGGAGGTGTCTTGCTGTGCGGTCTCGCGCTGTCACCCACCGTGCTGATGTGATGGCGAGACTTGGGCGAGTATCTAGCTGGATTTGCTCACCTACTCCGGCGTCGAGGTGTCGGCCAGGGGGCCTCGGCCACGCAGTAGCCGACGAGCCACAGCAAGGCGATGGTCGTTGCAACGAACTCCATCCAGCTCCCAATGTCTCCGTGACGTCCGGACAGCGACAGCAGCCCGCCCAGCCCGGCGCTCAACGCCACCACTGCCATGGCGATCGCTGAGCCCAGGCGCGTGACACGGAATTCGGCCTGGCAGACCGCGCTGATCATCGCCAGACAAGCCCAAACGAATCCTGCGACCGCTGCTGTGATGTGCAGTGCATCCTGCGGCAAAAAGGCGTCACTGCCTGGGACCGGGCAGCCGTGTGAACACGGCACCCGCGATGCGAACACGAAGCACACGCTCGATACCACGATCAACACCGGCGGGGTGATCAACGGCCGACGAGTCGTGACTACCTGCTTCAATCCAGCTCGTGGGCGGCTCGCAACGATCTCGCTCAGAATCGCGAGCGCCAAGCCGCCCAGCGCTACCGCGAGCAGTGCGGCATTGAACGCTGCCGCCGTCGGCTCGCCGTCGGCGCCCAGACCCGACACGTAGAGGTTCTTTCGAACTCCCAGGCGGAGCGCCCAGATCTGCGCGAGCGCTGCCAGCACCACCCCGCCGGCGACAAGGATGGCGGTCGCCAAAAAGGCGGTCGTGCTGCCCCCAGATTGGTTGGGGCTCGGAGTGCTCGTAGTGCTGCGCATCATCCGACGATAGAAAAACCAGAGCCCATCAACATCAGCAACAAGAATGATCGTGAGCACAGCGTCTCATACTTCAGCATGATATTTAGGCTGGTAAGATCGATGTGGCATCGTGGAATGCAGTCACTCGGAACGCCCCAGTGCCGCGGCGTCGTCCGGGACCTCGCCGGGCGGGGCGGGCGCTTCAGGCAATGGTGACTGGGTCGGTTGAGTGGACCGCATCACTGGTCACCGTGAGCCCTGCGCTTACATCCGCGCCACGCATGGAGTGTGCAGATGGTGATCTGTACGGCGAAGAGTGATAGCGCCAGTCCCGCAGCCATTCGCACGTTGCTGGCGCTGAAGGTAGCGAATGGCTCTGAGACGAACGCGAGGATGAAGAACGGCAATGCGTCAAATCCAAGGGTGCCCACCACGATCACAGCCGCGATGGTGATCCCTCCGAAGGTCCAAGTCTTCCGAGGTGCACCTGACTCAGGCCCTGGTTTCATTCCCCTGCTCATGTCAGATACGTTATTGCAGACTAGCGTTACACTCAAGTATATTAGACGCGCGTTCGTTGATAGAACGTGCACGAATGGACCAGGAGCCGACCATGCCAATTCCCGAACAAGTTGTTTCACCACGCGAGCGGCCGTTGCTGCGTGACGTCTGCTACGACCAGATCGCCCGCCTGATCGAAGACGGCTCGCTGATGCCAGGTGAGGTGCTCGTCGATACGGCCCTCGAGACGTGGCTTGGCGCCTCTCGCACGCCGGTCAGAGAAGCACTCAACATCCTGTCAGCTGAAGGTCTCGTCCAGACCCGCCCACAGCGATACACAAAGGTGAGCGAGCACACCTTTGAAGAGGTGCTCACGGAGATGCGAATCCTTGCCGGCCTGTACGAGCTCGCTTCCCGCTGGGTCAGCCTCGACGCGGCCTCAGTCCAAGAGCTCCGGGAGCTGATCGCGGGGCTGCAGGCTGAGATCGATGCCGAAGGCACTCGTCGTGTTGCAGCTCTCGACGAGGTGCACGACTTCTTCCTGCAGCGAAACCACGAGGCGTTGCAGCTGACGGCACATCAGGTTCGGCGGCGCCTGTCGTACACGAACCGGTTCCGTGTTGATCTGCATCCGTGGGCGGACATTCGGGTCTTTGCCACGCAGCTCGAGACCGCACTCGCTCAGCACCCCGCCATCCTCTCCGACGCCTACACCTGGTTCGGCGCAGCCCTCCATAACCACCTCCGCCGCCTCGCCGAAGAACGCGCCTGGCAGCAAGCCTTCGTGAAAGCCGCGGCCTGAGGATGACCGACGCTGACCCTCAACGACCGCGGAGTCGAGGATCGACCCCTGATCGCCGTCAACTCGATGTGCTCATGCACATCTGGCGAGCTCATGATCCAGCATTCCCTCGGGAAGATCGGCGCCTCCACCGAGGGCCGTCTGCTTCGAACGCGCCCCGCTCGTCGCCCGAACACGGCGGCATGCTGATGGGAGAGTTGCGCTCTCGAGACGCTCCAAGCACCGTCCCACCCGGCCAATGTGACCGCAACAACATCCTCCACGCCCTCGCCGCGCTCATCGCCGGCGTAATCAGGGTGACCACCCCAGCCGTCTTTGGTCCCGACCAAGCGCGCTTGGCAGAGGCAGCTTGCGCCGCCCTCGCGGCGACCCGTGATCGCGACATGCTGCGCGAAAACGCATGCGCCTGGGCACTCGTCGAGCTGCTGCTAAAGCTGTGCCCCAACGCGTTTCTCGCAGCCACAACTTGGAGCGCCATCGCCGCCCTCGAACTCGTCGACAATCGAACCTGCCACGTCGACGTGCCCTGTTGGGGAAGCTCGAAGACGGATACCTTCGCCTCCTCGATACGGTACGCACGACCGACGCCGTCGCCGCAGAGCGTGCACTCAAGACAGTCTTCGGTCTCTGACGCGCCAAGCACCAAGCAACGCCGGGATCAGCACCGTTGCCACCGGGACTTCTGAACACACCTTGCACTCATCGATAGCGAAGAAAGCAGGCGCACGTGGGAACCTTGAGGTACGGGCCGGATCAACTCCCCTTCGACGACCGCACACTGGCGCATTTACAGCTCGTCATCGTCGCGAAACTCCGCAAGAACGAGAGCTTCCTCCTCACCGGGATGACCGACCCCTCCAGAGGGTGCGGACGATACGCCGCGTGGATCGACTGCGGTGTGCCGATCTTCTTCCGATACGACGGTTCCAGACCAGTCAGCATCAATCGATGCTGGCTCGATGCGATGATCGAACACTCCTATAAGGTCACCGGCCTTGAAGTGATGCCAGAAAGCGACTGCGGCGAGACTCGCCCTCGCCCATGAGGCCAGGAGCCGAGCACTCATGGGTTCAGCCCGGAGGAGGTTTGCTGCGGGTAGGCATGCGACTCACAGCAGCGACGGCCGATCTCCAACGCTGCAAGCGACGACCATCGCCTACTGCTCCCGATGCTGCCCCGGGTCAGGTCGAGCACAGTGGGATCAGAGGCGGAAGATGGTTTCGATGGCCAACTCTGCGGCGACCGCGTCCGCGTCCGTGAGGGCGGCCAGCAGACGTGGGTAGCCATCGTCCAGGTCAGCCCATTGGGTGCTCTCCTCGGTGCGGGTGACCGACAGCTGGAATGCCAACGAGTCGATGGTGTCCCGTGCGGCTCGCACCAGATACTGGTTCGGGCAGATATCCAGGATGAGATCCACCATCGCCCATGCGCGCGCCCCGTGCCCGAAGGTGTCTCGGGCCTCCACGGACTTGATTACACCCCGCACCGAACCGACGACCGACTCTCGTTGCGCCGGCGTCATCTGCGGCACCGTGACGCGCATGAGCCCACCGATGAGTGCACCAAGAGTCTGCAGGATGTCGGTGCGGTCCTCCGGCGTTGGCAGCGCCACCCGGGTATACCGCTGCGCTGCCATCTCCACCAAGCCCACCCGGGCAAGATCATTCAGCGCCTCACGAATCGGCGTGCGCGAGATCCCCAACCAGCTCTGCAACTGACCATCATTCAGATGCTCGCCAGGCAGCAGGGTGCCGTCGAAAATGGCCTGACGAATCCGCTCCGCTGCTACCTCGCGAAGCGACTTCCTATCGACACTCGGCTCTGCGGATGGGATTGGCATGAAAAACTCCTTGCACTAGCGCATTGGCCCATCATGGGCTGAGTTCTCAGCTTAATGAAGATTCACCTTCAGTTCTCGGATGTTGGAGCGTCGACGGCAGGTCTCAGTCGATGTCGGTGAGGTCGCTCGCGGACCAGTGGACCGCGGTGACGGCGGGTTCATGGACGACTCGCTCGATCGCGCGCTCGAGGGCGCGATCGTCTCGGCATCGTGCCGTCAAGGTGGCGACGATGGAGACACCATCCGCGACGTCCTTTGAGGCGATCGATTGCACTGTGAATTCGTCTCGGTGTACGGCATCGAAGACGAGGGCACGGACAAGAGCCTCCGCATCATCAGGGCAGTGGACGGTGAATTCGTACTGCACTGGGGGGATCTCTCGACCCAGGCTCAATGATCCGCGATCGAGGAGGCGTGCTGCGGGACGGAAACAGGTGTTGGCGACGATGATTGCGGCCGCACCGGTTAGAGCCAGGAGATAGGAACCGGCGCCGGCAAGACACCCAACCGCGGCCGACGCCCAGAGTGTTGCGGCGGTGTTCAAGCCGGAGATCGTCTGTCCGCGCTTCATGATGACACCAGCACCGAGGAACCCGATGCCGGATACCACCTGAGCTGCCACCCGAGTGGGGTCGCCGTCGCCGAAGCTGTGCGCGCCGAGCAACACGAACAGCGTTGCCCCCAAGCTCACCAACGCGTTAGTGCGCAACCCTGCGGTTCGGGCTCGCCATTGCCGTTCGAAGCCGACTGCCGCCCCCAGGAGAAGGCCGAGTCCGATGCGGAGTGTGATGTCGATCATGTCCATTGAACTGTCTTCTTCCGATCGTGCGAATGGATCAGGCGGGACGGCTGGCGTCCCGCCTGATCCTTGGAGTGTCGGAACGTCCGACCTGTCGCTGCGGCCTACAGCCAGCTGCCGAACTTTCTGATGAACCTCGTCTTGATGAACTGCGTGAGCGCGCAGTATGCGGCCAAGGTCAGAACGAGGAACGGGAAGTACTCCCAGGGCAGCGGGATCAGCCCAAGAGACTGCCCGAAGCCCGTGAACGGCAGCAGGAGCCCGAACACACAAACCGCGCCCGTGGCGAGGAGGACCGGCAGGCTCGCGCGAGACTGCAAGAAGGGAACCTTTTCGGTGCGGAGCATGTGCACGATGAGCGTCTGGGAGATGATCGACTCCACGAACCATCCTGACTGGAACAGAGCTGCGTGTGCGGGCGAGTTTGCGGCGAACACGAACCACATCAGCGCATAGGTCGTGATGTCGAAGATCGAGGAAATGGGACCAATGCACAACATGAACCGAGCGAGCGACTTCGCCTCCCACTTCCGAGGCTTCGCCAGGTACTCCTTGTCGACCCTGTCCCAGGGAAGGGTGAGCATCGACAGGTCGTAGGTCAGGTTCTGCACGAGGAGGACGAGCGAGATCATCGGCAGGAACGGCAGCATTGCGCTTGCGACGAGTACGGAGAACATGTTCCCGAAGTTCGACGATGCCGTCATCTTGATGTACTTCATCGTGTTGGCGAAGGTCTTGCGCCCCTCGATCACCCCGCTCTCCAGCACCGTGAGGTCCTTGTCCAGCAGGATGATGTCGGCTGTCTCCTTGGCAATGTCGACCGCCGAGTCGACGGAGATTCCCACATCGGCAGATCGCAGAGCTGCTGCATCGTTGATGCCATCTCCGAGGAAACCCACCGTGTTTCCAGAGCTGCGGAGCGCTTCGACGATCCTGGCCTTCTGCAGCGGATTCATCTTCGCGAACACGTTTCTCTGCCGCGCGATTTCCGCGAGCTCCGCGTCTGACAGGTCGTCGATCTGTGAGCCGAGGACGATGTCGCCGACATCAATTCCGACGTTGACGCACACGGCGGAGGTCACGCTGGCATTGTCGCCGGTGATGACCTTCACGCGGGTCCCGTGCCGCTCGAGCGACTCGATCGCGGCTCGCGCCGATGCCTTCGGCGGATCAAGGAAGGACATGAACCCCATGAGCGTCATCTGCTGCTCGTCGCCGATGGTGTAGTCGTGGTCGCCGTGTACGTCGGCGGACGCAACTGCAGCGGCTGGCATCGCGCGGGCAGCGACAGCCAACACCCGACGGCCTCTCCGGTTTTCCCGAGCAACAAGCTCTGCGATCTGTTCGCCTCGAGCGGGGGTGAGCGGCACGCTGCGCGCCGAGGAGCCGAACCGTTCCTGCTGCTGCGTGCACAACGCAAGCACCTCCTCGGCCGCCCCCTTCGTGATGATGAGGTGCGAGAGGCCGTCATCGATGACGATCGACATGCGGCGACGCTCGAAGTCGAACGGCATCTCTTGGATGAGGGAGCAACCCGCTGCGAGGCGTTCGACTTCGGTGCGTCCCGATGCGGCGAGGATGGCCTCATCGAGCGGATTGCGTAGCCCAGTCTGGAGGTGAGCATTCATCGCCGCCAGCTCGAGGACGCTCTCGCATGGACGTCCGAAGACGTCGACGTAATCAGCCAGCGCAATACGATCCTCCGTCAGCGTTCCGGTCTTGTCCGTGCAGAGCACGTCCATTGCGCCGAAGTTCTGGATCGAGTTCAAACGCTTGACGACCACCTTCTGCCTCGCCATGAGGCGGGCGCCCTTGGCGAGGTTCGCGGTGACGACCAGCGGCAGCATCTCAGGCGTGAGTCCGACTGCAACCGACACAGCGAACAGAAACGCGGATCCCCAATCCTTCGTCAACCCGTTCACGATGAACACGATCGATACCATCACGACCATGAACTGGATCAGCACGACGCTCACCTTGCGAATGCCGGTGTCGAAGCTCGTCTCCGGCCGCTTGCCTGCGATCGATGAGGACATCGACCCGAAGTAGGTGCGTTGCCCTGTGGCGATCGCGATGGCCGTGCCGGAGCCGCTAGCGACGAAGGTTCCCATGAAACCCAAGTTGGTGGCGTCGAGGATTGCGTGGTCGGTGATCGCGGATACTTGCTCGGCCGACTTGTCTGCCGGCAGTGACTCGCCAGTCAGCATGGACTGGTTAATCTGGAGGTTCTGCGCGCGAACGATCACCACATCCGCGGGGATCATGTCGCCAGCAGCGAGCTGGATGACGTCGCCTGGAACGATATCCTCGACGGCGATTTCACGGGTGACTGGGACGCCGTGGTGGGACCGGGTGACCAAGGCGGTTGAGCGCACCAGATCAAGCAGCGCTCCGACGGCCCGCCCGGTGCTGAACTCTTGCCAGAAGCGCAGCAGGACGCTCACCACCACCATCGTGCCGATCGTGATGACGCCGGCGTAAGACGGGCCGTCAACTGGGTCCGCGAACACGACGTCAGTGAGCGCCATGATGATCAGCAAGAACAGCAGGATGAGGATGAAGGGGTTGGCGAAGGCTCCCGCGAGCTGTAGAACGGCGGGCGCAGGCTGTCGGTGCCTGATCACGTTCGACCCGACCTCGTTCAGGCGCCCCTCGGCAACCTCGAGCGGAAGTCCGTCGAATTGAGCACCGTTGTGCCTGACGCCGAGCCGCATGGCGGTCGCAGCGATCGGGGTGGTGGCGGCCGTGCGCAGCTCGTCGGTCGCAGCTGCGGACGATGTTTGGCTGCGGGATGTCGTGGGAGTGAGCGATTCATTCTTCACGGATGGTCGGCCGGTTCGGGGGTTTTTGGTGGCGGATGCCGGGATCTGTGTGTCCGGGTGCTGCTGACGAGGCGTTGAGTTCATGGGTGATCTCCAAGATCAGTTGTCAGGCACGTCGACACCTCGCAGGTTCAGGCGTAGAGAACACGGAAAGGACCTGCGCGGAGAGCGCGCCAGTTCGCAGGAGAGATGCTCGCCGTGCACCACACCCCGAGTGCACACCCGCCGTGTGAAGCCGTGGATCAAACGGCGATGGAGCGGATGGGAAGCGCAGGGTCGTGGAGGCACGGCAATCGTGAGTGACCGTCTGTCACGATGCTCACCTCCTCGAGCCAGTGCCGTCGATGCGGCACGCTACGCAGCACGGCGAATGCGCCGCCTGCCCCGCCACTGCGCTCCTGCAGTAGCGATCGCGATGCCTCCAAGTAAGGGCTTTGGCACTGCACGACGTAATCCCCAGCGAATGCCGGGGAAGCCACTTGGGGTGGCCCCTTAATCCGGGGGCACCTGTCCTGATCTTGGGCGTCTCTCGACGTCGTCAGATCAGTGGCCTGTGTTCGTGCAGACGCTTCACCTAACAAAGCACCGCACTAACCATGTTAGCTGAACATTGGTTTAGATGGTTAATTGGCGCGATGATGGTCCCGGAGGTCGCGACGTGACCGAGCGCAAGAACGACCGGTAGTGGCCCCACCGTTCCCCGCTGCGGGGGCACCGCGCCCGGGATTCAGGCTTCACCTCGCCACGTGGCGAGACGCAGAGACGGCCAGCAGGTGTGCACCTACCGGCCGTCTCGATCACCCTCGAAGGTGAATGCTCATGAGTATCGGATCCGTTGGAGGAAGCTCTCGCGGGAGATGCCTCTTGTCACCATTGGCGACGACACGCCACCACCTCAGAGCTCACCCATGGCGCATGATCGCCGCATCCGTCGGCCTCGCAGCGGAGCCGTCGTCAGGGCTAGGCCCAGCATCAGCAACCCACCCCCTAGCGCCAGAGCAGGAAACGGACTCGCACCCGTGGCGACGAGTCTTGCTGACTGTGCACCTGCCGGGGGGCCTCCCAGCGTGATATCGGTCGGCGTATCCACTCCTGGGAGGGCTGGACCTGGGACGACTGGTTCCGGGGCGACGGGTTCAGGTTGGACGGGGCCAGGTGTGCCGGTGTAGGTGTACGCGGCGGGCAGCACGACGCTGCCGGACGCGCGCACGATTTCGACATCCACAGGCCCTGCTGGGTGGGGTGGTGTGATTGCTGCGATGGAACGGCCGTCGAGCGTGGGCCGCAGTTCCTGCGATGGAGAGGCAGCATCAGCGAACCTCACCTCAGTAACGGGGTCGGAGCGCACAGGTACCAGGTGCGATCCGTCTTTCTCGCCTGTGCCGAGTTCGCCGGCACGATTGGCACCCCAGGCCCACGCGCTACCGTCTGACGCTACGGCTGCTGAGTGAGTATCCTCGGCATCGATTGCGGTGAAGGTGACGCCGGGTGGAACCTGGACTTGCACCGGTGTCGAGCGCTCGGTTTGCGTCCCGTCTCCGAGGTTCCCGCTGTGGTTGCTTCCCCACGCCCAGGCGCTGCCGTCTGATGCGAGCGCCATGTTCGATGACCAGCCGGCGCTGATTGCGGCAAATGTTCTGCCCGCTGGTGTCATGACCGGAGAAAGATCACTCCGACTGGCGTGGGTCCCATCGCCAAGCTCTCCATTCTCGTTGCTCCCCCACGCCCAGACGCTGCCATCCGACGCCACGGCAATGGAGTGGGCCGCTCCTACGTCCAGTGCAACGAAAGTGACTCCTGGCGGGGTTTGGAGGAGTGTCGGGATCGGCATCTCGTTGCCATCACCGAACTCGCCGAAGAAGTTGTTCCCCCATGCCCAGAGGCCTCCGTCTGAGGCCAGGGCGAGCGTGCGCAAAGGACCGGCCGCAACTCGCGAGATGGTCACCCCACCCGGCAGCTGCGCTCGAGTCGGAGCCGACCGGCTGATCATCGTCCCATCTCCGATCTGGCCGACGTTGTTGGCGCCCCAGGCCCACACACTGCCGTCCGAGGCGAGCGCAACGGACCTGTCTAGGCTCGCATCGACGGCGACAAAGGCAACCCCACCCGGCATTGGCACCCGCGAGGGAATCGTCTGCACGTTGTTGTCGGGGTCACTTGCGCCGCTGTTGATGTTCCCCCAATTCCAAGCGCTGCCGTCGGTGTCGAGGGCGATGACGTGGTCTAGCCCAGCGGCCAACGACGTGAATGATACTCCCGGGGGCATGTCCAGGCGAGCCGGGGCGAATGAACCAGGCCCGTCGCCGAGTGCCCCTCCGCGATTGGTTCCCCAGCCCCACGCGTCGCCGTTCGAGTCCAATGCCACCGTAAATTCCGGTGCCGCAACAATCGACGAGAATCGCAGTGATGCTGGAGTCTGAATCGTGACGGATGTTCCACCGCTGGTGTCGCCCTGCGCGGGTTCGACTGGACCTGAACGCGGCGCCGCCGCGGCTGCGGTAGCGCTCAGAGTCACCGGCAGAGTGATGACCAGGGCGACGAGGAGCGACGGCCATCTCCTCGCCGATGGTGCTGTTCGTCGAGTGGGAGGAGCCTGTTCCGGCTCGCGAACGGTTGCGCTGTGTCGCATGATGGTTCTCCTTTCGGTGCTGGCACCGAACACGGGGCGCCAGAGGGCGGGTCCTGGCGGACATCGCGTCCAGGGCGCGGGTGGCGAGAGAGGTCGGTGAGTGGAACGGAGTTCGATTGGAGCCGGTGTCGAAGTGCTCGCGGCCGACGATGATCGTTCGACGTCGGCGACGACACGCCGCCGTCTCAGACCGGATCGTTGTCGCACGATCGCTGCATCCATCGGCCTCTCAGTGAAGTCGCCGTCAGCGCCAGGCCCAATATCAGCAGCCCACTTGCAACAGCCAGAGCGGGCGAGGGACTCGCGCCCGCGGCGACAAGCCTTGATGACGGTGCGCTCACTGGGTCACCTCCCGGCGTGATCCGGGTCGGTGTGGCCGTCCCTGGAGTGACTGATTCGGGGATGACCGGCTCTGGAGCGATGGGCTCTGGAACGACGGGTTCGGGTTGGACGGGATCTGGTGTGGCGGTGAAGGTGTACGCATCGGGCATTGTGGCGGTGCCGTGTGGGGTGGTGATGGTCACGTCGACCGGGCCTGCCGGGTGGGTAGGGGTGCGGACGGTGAGGGATGTTCCGTCGGTGGTGGGAGTGATGTCGTTGCCTGCTGCGTCGCCGAAGGACACGCTGCTGGCGTTGGCGAGGTTGGTTCCCGTGATCGTGACGGTCGTGCCACCGAGCTCTGGTCCTGTTGGCGGGGTGATGCCGGTTGCTGACGGTTCGGGTTGGACGGGATCTGGTGTGGCGGTGAACGTGTATGCACCGGGCATTGTGGCGGTGCCGTGTGGGGTGGTGATGGTCACGTCGACCGGGCCTGCCGGGTGGGTAGGGGTGCGGACGGTGAGGGATGTTCCGTCGGTGGTGGGAGTGATGTCGTTGCCTGCTGCGTCGCCGAAGGACACGCTGTCGGCGTTGGCGAGGTCGGTCCCGGTGATCGTGACTGTCGTTCCTCCGAGCTCGGGCCCGGTGTTGGGAGTGAGGTCGATGGCAGTCGGTTCCGGTCGGACGGGGTCCGTTGTCGCGGTGTACGTATACGCGACGGGCAACGTGGCGGTCCCAGACCCACGCACGACTTCAACATCCACAGGCCCTGCGACGTTGGGTGGAGTGACTGCGGTGAGGGACCGGCCATCGATAGCGGGCCGGAGTTCCTGCGAGGGGGCCGCCTCGTCGCCGAACCTCACCTCGATGACTGGGTCCGTCCGCACGGGCACGGTGCGGAAGCCGCCGGACTCACCAATGCCGAGTCTGCCTTCGCCGTTCGCGCCCCACCCCCAGCCGCTGCCGTCTGATGCGACGGCTACTGAGTGAGCACCTTCGACATCGACTGCGGTGAAGGTGACGCCGGATGGAACCTGGACCTGCACCGGTGTCAATCGATCAGTTTCGGTACCGTCTCCGAGGCTTCCCCAGCGGTTTTCCCCCCAGGCCCAGGCGCTGCCATCTGAGGAGAGCGCCATGCTCGCTCCCGAGCCAGCGCTGATTGCGGTGAATGTCCGGCCCGGCGGCATTGTCACAGCAGTTGGAGCGCTCCGGCTATTGGTTGTTCCGTCACCGAGCTGTCCGTCGGAGTTGATTCCCCAAGTCCAGACGCTGCCATCCGCAGTCAACGCAACCGAGTGGGCCGCGCCGCGGTCCACTGCGGTGAATGTCACCCCTGCCGGAGTCTGAAGTCGCGTCGGGGTGGACACACTGTAGATGTGTTCCCCGAACATGTTGTCGACGTTGTACCCCCAGGCCCAGAGGCTGCCGTCTGAGGCCAGGGCGACCGTGCCAGACGCCCCAACTGCGACCTCCGTGAAGGTCACTCCGTCGGGCATCTGTGCCCGAGTCGGAACCGACCGATCCGCTGTCGTGCCATCTCCGATCTGGCCGGCATTGTTGTCACCCCAAGCCCACACGCTGCCATCCGAGGCGAGCGCTGCGGACTTCGCATACGCCGCATCTACGGCGATGAACGTCACTCCGCTCGGCATCTGCACCCGTGTTGGAGTCGGTCGGTTGTTGTTGTCAGGGTCGCTTGCCCCGCGGTATGCGTGCCCCCAAGTCCACGCGTCGCCATCGGTGTCGAGAGCGATGACGTGACTTGGTCCAGCGGCCACCGACGTGAACGACACGCCCGAGGGCATGGGTACGCGAGCAGGGGCACGGTGGGTTTTGTAGGTTCCGTCGCCGAAGACTTCACCGGGGTGATTACCCCAGGCCCACGCATCTCCTTCTGAATCCAAGGCCACCGAGAAATTTTCCGCAGCGACGATCGATGAAAACTCTAGAGACGGCGGAGTCTGTACGACGACGGCAGTACCGCCTTCGGTGCCGCCCTGCGCGGGCTCAACTGGACCTGATGTCGATTCGGCGGCAGCGGCGGCTGTTCCGCTCGCCACCGGCAGGGCGATGATCAGCGCGAAGAGCAGCGATGGCCACGTCTTCGCGGATGGAGCGTTGCGCGAGGCAGGAGCCTGGTCGGCGCCCTGAACTGCAGCGTCTGTTCGCATGGGGTTGTCCTTCTGGTGATGGCGCCAACGAACTTGACGCCAGAAAGCGAATCCTCTGCTGCACACTGCGACGAAAACGACGCGTACGGCAAGGGAGATGGAGATGCGGCGCCCCGCAGAGCGGGAATGAGCCACGTGGGTACACGCCTATGGCAAACGAGGAGTCAGTGGGGGCCTCGGGAAGGCCCGCCACCAGCGGGTTTTGCGCAGCTCGCGCCGTATCGGGTCGGGTCCGACGGGCTCACAGGCGTGCAGCTGATGTGCCCAGGACGACCCGAACCCGCCCTGGGCACATCAGCCAGTTGAGTGCTCCTTCTGATGAGGACGCGCCGATTGCAGAGCGGCTCACTCGCGCGCCACAATCGGCCCAAGCAACGAAATCAATCTAGCATACAAGACCTAATGGTGGTACCTTGAACACTCAGCTTCTAATATTAAAGTCGTGTGATCGACGAGCCGCCGTACGGCTCGTCGGCGAAATCGCTTCCCAAGTACACCGACCGAGGCTCCTCACCGAGTCTCGCGATCACCGGATAGGTAGGAACCATGACTCAGTCCCTCTCCAGCAGAACATCACAGGATGACGGCGCCACCGACAAGACGGTTGGCATCGCTTGCATCGTCCTGGCGGTTCTCGTGCCGATCGCCGGACTGATTGTGAGCTTGCTCGTCAAGAGTCGCTCGGAAGCAGCGGGTCGGCCCAACGCGCTCGCTCGCGCGGGAGTGTTCATTGGAGCCGCCCTCACGCTCCTCGTTCTCATCTCGCTACTCGGCTGGGGTGCCCTGGCCCTTATGTTCGTCGCCCCTGCCTGATATTGGGGCGATAGCCGCTCTCGCCGCTTCGTCCGCCAACCAGTGAACTGACGGCACGGCCCTCACGGACTGTTCCTGTCGACACCGATCGGCCTCATGCCCGTTTGGTGTATCCCGAACGCGAAACCAATCCGTATATGACGCGAGGAAAGGAGGACGGTGGCGGTAGATCTTCTGGCCTTCGTTCCGGCTTGTTTGGCGTTGAACTTGGCGCTCGGACCGAGCAACCTCCTCTCAATCACCTATGGTGCCCAGCGAAGCATCGGCTTCGCTTTCTGCGCTGGTCTTGCGAGGATCGCGGCTTTCATTCCGATGATCGCCGCCAGTGCGCTTGGCCTCGGGTTGCTCCTGCAAACGTCCGCGTTCGCGTTCAACGTGCTCAAGGTGTTGGGGGCGGGCTATCTGATCTATCTCGGCGTCCGCTTGCTGTTCAGCCGCCGGACCAGCGCCCCCGTCGCCACTCTCGGGACGGTGACGCTCCCACAGGCGCTCCGCGTCGAGTGCCTCGCAGCGCTCAGCAATCCCAAAGCCATCCTCGTCTTCGCAGCGTTCTTCCCGCACTTCATTGACCAACGTCACTATGTCACCAGCTACCTCGTCATCGGGGCAGTGTTCCTCGCCTTGGAGATGGTCGCAATCATCTTCTACGCGACGCTCGGCCGCCTCACTTTGACGCTGGCCGGCGGACGAGTGCACTGGCTCCAAAGGGCATCAGGGGTCGCGATGATCACTTTCGGTGTCATCCTCGCCTTCATCCAGCATCCGGCACGATCATGACCCTCATCCTGACCAGAAACCCACATCCCTATCGGAGGACGTGAACCATGTCAGTCACTCAACCGCACCATTCGCTCCTGATGCCGGAAGAAGGCGCCGAGCATGAACGGACGTGGATGGCGTTCGGCCCGTCGGCGACCATTTGGCCGGGGGTAGCGCTCGAGGCCGTCCGCAGCGAGCTCGCGACGATCGCCAACACCATCGCTCAGTTCGAGCCCGTGACAGTGCTCCTACGACCATGCGACGAAGCTGCGGCCAAGCGATTGCTCGACCCATCAGTAGACCTTCTCATTACCGATATCGATGACGTCTGGGCCCGCGACACCGGCGCAACCTTCGTTCGGCAGCACAGTGGCTCCCTCGCCGCGGTGGATTTCAACTTCAACGGCTGGGGGAACAAGCAACAACACGCTCACGATGCCCACCTGGCGAAGACGATGTCGAACCACTCGAGCATCGAACACGTCCGCTCGCAGCTCGTAATGGAAGGTGGCGGTATCGAAGTCGATGGACAGGGCACGGCGCTCATCACCGAGAGCTGCGTGCTGAACGACAACCGCAATCCTGGTTGGAGCAAAGGCGACGTCGAAGACGAACTGCGCGTGATCCTCGGCGTGCAGAAAGTGATCTGGCTCCCTGGTATCGCCGGCTACGACATCACCGACGGGCACGTGGACTTCTACGCGCGCTTTGCTCAGCCCGGGGTCGTGTTGGCGCACTCGACCGAAGACCCCGCGTCCTTCGACGCGGCCGTCACCGAACAGCATGTCGAGATCCTTCACACCGCCACCGATGCTGCCGGACGCGACCTTCGACTGGAGATCCTCCCCGAGCCTTCGTTGAACGCTGACCTCCCCGCAGACTACGCAGCCAGCTACATCAATTACTACACCTGCAATGGCGCCATCATCGCACCACGATTCGGCGACGCCGCTGCAGACGAATACGCGCAGTCGGTGTTGTCCTCGCTGCACCCCGATCGGGTCGTGCTGATGCTGCCCATCGATGCGCTCGCGAGCGGAGGCGGGGGCATCCACTGCGTCACGCAGCAGCAGCCGTTGACAGGCCGAGGTCGTAACTAGCGCGCCACAGGCAGTCCCCTGAGGAATCATCCGCTCGCGACATCGAGCATGGACACTGCAGCGCTTCGAACCAATCAGACTCAGAAATCAGGGCAGCGTTGCGGGTTCGTCCGTTGTGCTTGGAGCAGCACGGCAGCTTCACGCGCCCCGATACACTCGCCCAGCGGCACGCACTCTATGGCTCGGGATGAGAACACGGCAACTGCCTCGATCCGAGCTCATCAGCTGAGCGCTCGATGCTTCGGCGCACATCGCGATGCTCGACGCCGCGGAGCGAAACAGTCCCAGATTGAGTCCGCGCAGGGCCCTGGAGACGAACTCCGTGAAGCCGGTCGGTCCTGCAAACATAGGAATTAGCTGGGAACGCGAGCAGTAGTTGCCTGTGGATAACTTACGTGTTGAGGCAATATCGGGCGCCGGCGCGAGATGGGCGCGGCCCCACGAACAGCCCATTAAGCGCGCAAATTACCCGATCAGCGGTCATATATCTCCGTGCGCGATTGGCGTGGAAGGGAATTGACTCTGATGTCATTTCCTCTTCCCGAGTGGCGTCGGGTCGGGCCGGTAAGCTGGAGGCACGGCAAAGCCCCCGGACGGATTTTTTCGATTCGACCGAGGGCCTGGCCTACTTCATCAAACGATCACTCGACTGGCTCCTACACCAGTCACGAAGAGAATGGAAACTATGTCCACGTCAGATTCGAGAAACAAGCGTCGCTTCATCGTCAATGTTACGACACCCGGTACGCGAGCGCACAATCTTGTGCGTAATCTCAGCGTTGTTGGGCGCGTTGTTCGCAGCGCTATGAGCGGCGTTTCGCTCAGCAGCGTTCGTACGATCATCTCGATCTCGCTCGATCTTGGACGGCTCATCGATCGCGGGAACCCGTTCGATGTCGCTCCATCGCTCGGCTGAGATTGTCCACACCCTGAACGCCCCGGTTTCCGAACCGGGGCGTTCAGGTTGTGGACGCGTGCGCGAATCCGCAGGGCGGGGGGGGGGGTGAAACGCACGCAGCGAGGGTCTACCGAGGATCGGTGTAGCCCAGTAACCGCTGATGTTCGAGGGCGGACCTATCAGGGATGCTGCGCACAAGGTCTCCTATGGGGGCGGGCGCGGATCGGTCGATAACGCGTTTGGAGAGCTCAGCCGCATCAGCTGAGGCGCTCATGGCGGTCGGAATGCGCTACGCACCCAGAGAGGCCCCGCACGCCCGGATCAGGTCTCGTCCTCTTGAGCCGCACTCATGCGGAACGAGCGCCTGCTACGCCTCACCGCGATCCGGCAGCGAAGGGCCACCACGAGCAGAATGACCCCAAAGACCACCGGCCCCGAAATCGATCGGACCTGTTGGAAAGCCCAGAACGATCCCGCGACCACAAGGAGGCAGCCCGCCACGACGCTCCAGTACAGGCAGGCGAAGGGCCCACGACGGACGGCGAGCTTGAACTCTGTTTGCCAGGACGCCATGGCGCTCTCCACTAAACGGTCGGAATCGAGCTGAGAGGAGCGTTGCTTCGCCCCTGCTGACAAGTACGGCGGCTTGCCCGACTTGCGGTCGAGTGGATCGGTGACGCCTTGAAGCAATCAGTTGAGCCTCGGTGTCTCAATGGGGGCGACGTCTCCGGAGAACTTGATGTCAGCATCGACCTCGGAGCATCGCAGTGCGACGTAGTCACGCTCGTTCTGCAGCGAGCGTTCGTAGGGTCCTCGCTCGGCAGATGACACTGCATTCCACGCGGAGGTGAAGGTGCTGATCGAAATACCCAGCATGCCGGTTACGTCCTCCGGCGCGTCAGACGTGGTGATGAGTTCGTCCCAGCGATCGCGGAGGTCCTGCCCGGCCTCGAGTAGCTCGTGTGGCGTAGCAGTGCCACTGTCTCGCACGTTGGTGAAGTCGTCCCACGACCGCTGGTAGTCGGTACAGAACGACGAGCGCAGCGGAGCTGTGCAGGCGGACAGGAGGACCACTGAACTCACCGCGGCGATGAGGGGGCCCACTCGCGCCGCGAGTGAGCTGCTACGCGAGCGGGCTCTCATCATGGCCAGACCGTAACGATGCCGTGCGTGACGAACAAGGTGCACGCGGCGCGCAGTCGAACGTCCTTGGTGATCAGGAAGATGTTCTTGCAGCTGTAGTAGTCGGTCACCCAGGAGACGCATCGCGAGCCGTGCATGTAATGACATGGTCCCATGAGTAGTGACGTTGGATCCGCCTCGTTGCCCTCGGCGGTTACGTGACCGGCCGCGAGCTCCCCCGCCCGCATCTGCGCGCTCATGCTCCCGACCGTGCCCGCATTCAGAGACGCGCTCTCCGTCGTGGACGCCATTGCCGGCGACGCAAGGAACACCGACAGCGCTACCGCCGCGCAGGCGATACCAGCACCGATTGAAGTGGGCCTCATGCTTCCCCTGATCACGCTCTCACCCACCCCTTTTGCAGCTGCAAAAATCCTCATTCGCTTCCACTCGACAAACATGTATTCTTCCATCTCAGCACAGTTCATGTGCCAGGACAGGAGGCTACTCGTTGGTGCCTACCGGTGTCGATATTTCAGACAGCCTCGGGGGCTCCGAGCGACTCATCGGACATTGACCTGAACGCATGAGCTGCGCTCGGAGCAGGTGGTCAGCTGATGGGTGGTAGATGGAAGCCCCGCGTCATGGCTCGGTCAACGACCTAGGCCGGCACCCCGAGCTCGGCCAGAAAGACGGTGTCAAGGATCGCCGTCGTGACGAGCATCAACGCGAATAGGTTGCGTTCACCTCGCGCGTTCCCAGCATGCGCCAGCCCATTGCGGACTTTCACCAACCGTCGTGCCCAGTCCTCGCGGTCTTCGGTGAATGCCGTCACGGTCCCGGATGCAGGGATGGAGGCGAGGGCGAGGAGGCGTTCGCGGAAGCTTGGCGCGTTGCGTAGCTTCGCCTTCACTCAAGCGCAATGTCGCTCACCTGTAGTGGCCGCGAGCAATGCTCCCTTGAGTGCTTTGAATTCTGAGTCAGGGACCTCGATGACTGAACCTCGAAGACCCTCATAGAGGGTTTCTGTGGCGATAGCGAGCTGCAGCACGCGCATGTCCAGGAATGCGGGTGGGTGATACTCGAGGCCGAAGAACACGTTGCACGCCGCTCGACTCTTCGTGCGCAGGGGGGCAGGTCTCGATGGCGGCCGTGAACGAAGGATCCTGGCTAGTGAAACGAAAGTCTGCCGCGGGAACAGCCGGCTCTTACGGCCGCGCCTCGTGGAACCTTGGGTATGAAACGAGACCCATACGTCTCGGTTGACGTGCTCGTCGGAGTGCGGGAGATGGACTCGGCGTGCAGATGCTTCATGCTGATCGGACCCGATGGCTTTGCTGAGGCCAAGGTCATCAGGTCCGACATCGACTTGATGATCGTGGTGAGATCACTGTGCGAAGCCGACGCTGCAGAGGTGGTGGCGACGGCCGCGGTAACGCCCCGATCAGGGATGTCGAATCGCGCCTGCGAAGTCGTGGAAGTGGCCGCCATGCACATCAACGCGCCTTGAAGCGTTACTGCCGCGCCGACACGGCAGGCCGACCAGATGACCGACCCCAGCGCCGAATAGACGCACAACACCAGCCCACGGCAAACGTCGCACACGCATGGCGACAGTAGAACCTGCTGCTAGGACGGCGACGAAAACGCCGAGTCGCGAGTGGTGACCATTAAGCATGTCCTCCTTAAGGAGGCTTTGCAGCTAAAGTACCAGATGATATTGTCAGTGTGTTGCGGCGCTGCCGCTTCACGAAAAGCGAAGCAGCACGTCGACAAATTGATTGGTCGTCAGATGGCTGGCTTACACGCCGTCGTACGGCCTTGCACGCCGTGCGGCCAGGACTCACATGGGAGCAGATGATGGAAAATACGGTTGGCGTGGGCCAATGAGAGCTCAGCTCATCACTCATCGTTGGAGCAATCGTGTCGATGCTGATCTTCGGTGCGCCCGCCAGTTCGGCACGTGCGGCGGGAGGTCCCGCCAATGAAGCGATTGAGGCAATAGCTCAGCAGATCGCGGAAGCCGCTCCGGATGGCGCTACCCCAGTTCAGGGAAACGAAACTTCCGACGCGTTCGAAACTACCTCAGGCGTTACGTCAGCATCCATCCCGCTAGATGCGAGCGAACCCGTCGTTGTGAACATCTCCATCGGCGAGGCAACCGTCGCAGCAGAGATCCGCCTTCCAAGCGAGCCGTCCGTCTCGACCGCATCGGTATCAGACAACGGCACTGTCGTCTTTTTAAGTTCAATTTTCAACGGAGTTGACGAGGATGGAACATCGCTCGCCGTGCAAACGCTCGAGGGGGGCGACACTCGCGTGCAGACAATCATCCCGAATGCGGGTGCCGCCCACGAGTACACATATGCCATGAATGGCTTTCAGGCAGTCGTTGACACAGAAGGCAATGCAGCATTCCTCGGCACTGGGCAGGACGGCCTGCTGGTTCCAGTGGAGGCGGCTTGGGCAGTGGACGGAATAGGTCTCGCAGTCCCTACTCACTATGAGGAACGCGATGGCGCGTTGGTGCAGATTGTTGAACCGAAAGCTGGAGCGGTTTATCCGATCGTCGCTGACCCAACATGGGGGTGGCGTAACGCAGCGTATGGAGTCACGTTATCTCGCTCGGAGGTCTCTACCGCAACAAGTTACTCCGGAGCACTCAGTATGTGTGCTGCACTTATGAAGTTCGCGAAGGGCCGGATCTCCATCGCATGCGGCGCATGGGCAGGCTACCTCAACGTCCAGGCGTCAACCGCGAATCGGCAAAACCCGAAGGGATGCCTGCACCTTGTGGTTGCACCGCTGCCCGGGGCCCTGCTGCACGTGCGATGCTAATCGCCCGCGCATCACGCGGCGTAGAGTCACTTCCTTACAACGATTGGCAACAATGTGAACGACTTTCTCAGTAGTGATGCTGCAATCTATCTCGGCACTGCCGCACTTGCACTTGGGTTAGGGGTCATGGTCGATGTCGATGACCGCATCTCGACGTATGGGTTCATCATCATCAACCTTGCATTTGGGTTCCTATACTTTGCCGCAAGGATCGATGCACCGTTTACTATCCCGATTCTTCTCATCATTAGCGCCTCATTGGGCGTGGCTAGATCCATGTACCGCTGTAGAGACAGCCCGCTACTCGTGGGGGAAACTCCATTGCGGAAGATTCTGATCTCGATCGCGCACCCCTCTAGGGTTCGAGCCGCGGCGCTCAATCAAAGAGAACTCGATAGGGAATGGTTTTACCGCGCGGGCATGTAGGCGGACCCGCAGTCTCACCGAGCTACGCGCTTGGCGCTTAGCGACCGAGGTTGCTGTCACCGCTTCTCCGGCCGTTTCCCGTGTGAATGGCCAACGGTCAAGATGGACAGCCGCGGTCGCGCGATGCTTCTGAAGTGCGCGAGGCCTTCACCGTCTACGCGCAACAGATCTGCAGCGGGCCTCTGCCCGAAACGGATGTGGACAGCCCCCAGGGTCCGGGGGCCAAGCCCCGTCGACTTCCTCCACAATTCGCTCTTTACGTGACACCTAGTGTCATCTGTTCGTGATTCCGACAACGCCCTGTCCGAGACACTGCGTCGGGGTGGATCGCGAGGAACCTCCGCCGAGCGGTTGGCGAGGGACTTCGGCGTCTCGGTGCGCACCGTCAAGCGAGACCTGCAGGCGCTCGAGCGGAGCGGGGCGCCCATCTGGTCACGCCCCGGACCAGGTGGCGGATACGGCTTGGCCGTCGGGGCGACGCTACCCCCGGTCAGCCTGTCCCCGGTGCAGGCGGTGGCGCTCATGTCGGCGGTGTCCGCGGCACCCGACGCCCCCTACGCGGACCTGGCGGCCGCCGGAGTGCAGAAGATCCTGGACGTCCTCGACCCCAGGACCCGGGCACGAGCCGACGCACTGGCCGGTCGGATCTGGGTCGATGCGCCCCCGACCGCTTCGCGCGTCGTCCGATCGGCGCTCGAAGCGGCGATGGCCGAGCAACGGGTCGTCCGCATCCGGTACACCTCGCGGGCCGGGAGCACGACCACGCGCGACGTCGAGCCCGTGCTGTTCGCCTCGACGAACGGTCAGTGGTACCTCGTCGGATGGTGCCGAATGCGCGATGCGATGCGGTGGTTCACCGTGGCGCGTATCGAGCGAGCCAGCGTGACGTCGGCGGGCTGCAGCGGCCACACGGTGAAGGAGGTCGGCGACCCTCCCGCGGACGCGGCCCCGGTCCACGGTCGCGGAAACTCGTACTGACCATCTCGAATGTCAGTGGTCCATGATGGACTGGAGGCATGATCACCACCGAGCTCGCCCGGCGACGAGCCGCGCTCGACGCCGAGGAAGCCCGACTCCTCGCGGAGGCAGTGGCGTACGCTGACGCGACCACCTCCGCAGTGATGTCGTCGCGCATGTCCGAGTCGGAGGGACGCGACCTCGCACGGCGTTCGATCTGCGCATCGCTCGCCATGGCGACGCGTATGTCCGAGCCGACGCTGCAATACCGCATGGGTGAGGCGGAGACCCTCGTCCACCAGGCGCCGTCGGTGCTCGAAGCGCTGGAACGCGGCACGATCAGCGCCGGACATGCCAGGGCCGTGACCGACCAGCTGCGCGACGTCCCGGCCGGCGGGCGCGAGAGGTTCCTCCAGCAGGTGCTCCCGGTCGCCGAGCGGACCACGCCGGCGCTCCTCAAGCGACGCGCCCGGGTGCTGCGCGAACGGTTGCACCCCGAGTCGATCACGGTGCGAGCGCGCCGTTCCCGAGCCGACCGCCGAGTGACGATCGAGCCCGCCGCAGACGGCATGGCCTGGCTGAACCTCATGACGACCGCACCCATCGCGTACGCGATCATGTCGCGGCTCGACGGTGTTGCCGTGCCGGCTCGCGCCGCGGGCGACGACCGCACGCTCGCGCAGCTTCGCGCCGACGCGTTGGCCTCGCTCGCCGTGGCAGGCACCGTCAGCACCGACGGTGAGCCGATCCCCGCAGACCCGGAGTCGGGCGGGGAAGTGGTCTGGCTCGGGGGTGCGGGTGCCCCGAGCGACTGGGCCGCCAGGTCGGCTCAGCAGTCCGCGCTCATCGAGTGCCCCGTCGACGTCGAGGCGCACATCCGCCCTTCCGTCCAGCTCGGCGTGCCCGTCCTCTCGCTACTCGGCGTCACCGATGAACCGAGCACCCTCGACGGCTACGGGCCGATCGACCCCGAAACCGCCGCCCGGCTCGCGGTCGCAGCCCCGTCCATGACGAGAGTGCTCACCCAACCAGAGAGCGGCGCCGTCCTCTCCGTCGGCCGCGAGCAGTACCGGGTGCCGGCCGATCTCCAGCGCGCGGTGCGCCTGCGCGACGTCACGTGTCGGGCACCGGGACGCGGCCGGCAGGCGCGCAACTGCGACCTCGACCACACCACGGCGTGGGAGCACGGTGGCACCACGAGTATCGACAATCTGGCCACCCTCTGCCGTCATCACCATCGACTCAAACACCTACCCGGGTGGGAGGTCGAGCATCGCCCTGGCGGCACACTCCATTGGACGACACCTGACGGACGTCAACACGAAACAAGACCGGCCTTCGCCGAGACCGGATGATCGAACGAACGCCGTGCGGTGTTCAGACGATTGTCCTGAGGTAGACGACAACGGTACCGTCCGCCATGTCGCCACGCGCAGCCTGTCCCTTCCCGAAGCGGATCGGGTTCACAGCGATCGCTCCATCCTGCTCGAGCTTGCCCATCAAGCCCGCGGAGGCCGTCACGGCGGTCGCGGCCGTCGGCACCTCGGCGGAGGAGGTGAACTCGAGCCTGGCGGTATAGGTGATGGACAGGATGCCTGATCTCCGCAACTCACTGACGAGTACGTCGTCATCGAGGTCGACGCCGAACACCGTCTCGACCGACGATCGCAACTCGACCTGGCATTCGGACTCGACGGAGGCGTAACCGCACGTCTTGACCTGCCCGTCGAGAGTCGGGTAGGTGCCCTGGAATGATCCGATACCGAACCCGATCACCGCGATCACCGCGGCGACACCGGCCACGAGCATCGCGAGCGTGGTTGCGAACCGGCGAGCAGCCTGCCTGAACGGAGTCCTCGGATACTCCCGCTCGTGGAAGAACCCATCAGCCAAGGGCACGACCGCACCCGGCGCGGTTTCTTCCGTCGGCGGCTCGGTCGATGACCCGGTCATACTTCCCCCAACGCGGCGGTCCACCCCCGGACCGCCGCTCGCTCACCCTACCCGCACCGAATTCGAGGCGGCCGGTCAGCCCCGCGTCGACCGCTCGCGCTCGAACTCGTCCCGCCAGGAGTGCTCGGGCTCGAAACCGAGGCGCGCGCGGGCCTTGTCGATGGACATGAGCGTCTCGAACTCGCCGAGCCCCGCCCGCAGCGGGACGCCGGGGAAGTGCGTCAATGCGAGCTCAGCCGACGGCACGGTCGTCCCGTTGTCGGAGGCGCACACGTCGTAGACCTCGAAGCCGGGCTCCGCCCGCGCCAGCGCCAGCGCGACCGCCTGCGCACCGTCACGTACGTCGACGTAGCTGAACAGGAGGTCGCGCCGGTACCCGGGCTCCGACGCCCGCGCGAACGTGCCGTACTCCCCCGGCGCCACGACGTTCGTGAACCGCAACGCGGTGATCGACGTCCCGTCGGCCCACCGCACCAACTGTGCGGCCATCGCCTCCTCGGCGACCTTCCCGAGCGCATAGGTGTTGTTCGCGCGACTGACGGTCTCGTCGATCGGCAGGAACTCGGGCGCCTCCTCGAACGGGAATCCCATGGCCGTGATGCTCGACGCCGTCACGATCGTCCGGATCCCAGCCCGCAGCGCCGCGTGCAGCACGTTGAACGACACGGTCAGGTTGTTGTGGAACGTCGCCGCATCCGGCACGAGCCCGTTCACCGGGATCGCGGCCAGGTGCACCACCGCGTCGAGACCTGCGAACCTCGCCGTCACCCCGAGCATGCTGTCGATCGTCTGCCCGTAATCGGCCAGGTCCACGCGGGTGAACCCCGGCCCGGCCGTGCCCGCGACATCGAGCCCGTGCACGTCGTGGCCGTCCCGCCGCAGTCGTTCGACGGTGGCGGAACCGAGCTTGCCCGAACTCCCGGTGACGGCGATGCGCATACCGACGATCCTAGGCTCGGGCCGGGAAGTCAGCAGGCAGCGGGAGCGCGGTCACCACGTGCCCGGCGGCGTCGTCGTCGTTCGCATGCAGATGACCGACGCGCCCACCGGCCGGGAGTCCCGTCTCCGTGAAGAAGCCGCGGATCGTCTCGTACACCTCGACGATGTCGTGGGTGTCGCCGGCCTGCGTCAGCACGATGTCGCCCGACTGCACGTAGCGCTCACCACCGTCGACGAGCACCTTCCCCTTGCCCTCCGTGATGAACCAGATCTCGTGGTCGTCGTGGTGGTGCCGGTCGAACCGTCCACCGTCGACCGACACCGCGAAGCGCCCGATCGTGCCGATCTCGCTCCAGTCCGGCTTCGAACCCGGATGCACCCAGGAGCCCGGTTCGATCACCGGCATCAGCGGTCCTGCTTCCAGCTCGGGGCCGTTCCGGCGTCGAGGATGCGCGCGTCGGGCAGGCCGTCGAGCCCCGTCTCCGCGCCACCCGGCGTGTACACGACCGACAGCCGCAGCGGGCGCCACGTCGTGTTGTAGGTGGAGTGCACGGTGTCCTTCGGGATGTACACGGCGTCGCCCTCGCGGATCGGGAACGCCGGACCGTCGCCGACCGTCTGGACCCCCTCACCGGAGATCACCGTGATGACCTCCTCCTCGCCCGGGTGCTGGTGGGGTGCGTGGCCCTGCCCGGGGTAGACGATGACCTCGCCGACCGTGAGCCCGGCGCCCTCGTCGAGATGCGGGGTGACGAGCCACTTGATGGTGCCCCAGTCGAAAACCCGGGTGGGGACCTCGTCGGGGCGACGGCCGGCGGTGGCAGGGGTGATGGCGTGTTCGGTCATGTGAGGCTCCTCATCGAGTGGTCGTGCGGTGGGCGGTGCGGGCGGTGCGGGCGATCAGCGGGTCTGGATCGCCTTGAAGTCCTCGATCTGGCGCTTGATGGCGCGCTCGGTCGGGAGACGCTCGACGGATGATGCGCCGAAGAACCCGGAGACACCCGTCGTGTTGGCGAGGATGTAGGCGGCGTCATCGGGCTCGGCGATCGGACCGCCGTGGCACAGCACAATGACGTCAGGGTTGATCGCGACGGCCGCGTCCCGCATCTCCTGCACCCGGTGCGCCGACTCCTCCAGCGAGAGCGCCGTGGTCGCGCCGATCGTGCCGGCGGTCGTGAGGCCCATGTGCGGGACGAGGACGTCGGCACCCGCCTCGGTCATCGCGACCGTCGACTGGACGTCGAAGACGTACGGCGCCGTGAGGAGGTCGCGCTCGGCGGCGAGGCGGATCATGTCGACCTCGAGGTCGTAGCCCATGCCCGTCTCCTCGAGGTTCTGGCGGAAGACACCGTCGAAGAGCCCGACGGTCGGGAAGTTCTGCACGCCGGTGAACCCCATCGTCTTGAGTTCATCGAGGAAGCGCTCCATGATCCGGAACGGGTCCGTCCCGTTCACGCCGGCGAGCACCGGGGTGTCGCGGACGATCGGCAGCACCTCCCGGCTCATCTCCACGACGACCTGGTTGGCGTCCCCGTAGGCGAGCAGCCCCGACAGTGAGCCGCGACCGGCCATCCGATACCGGCCGGAGTTGTAGATGATGATGAGGTCGACACCGCCCGCCTCCGCGGACTTCGCCGAGATGCCGGTGCCCGCCCCGGCGCCGATGACGGCCTCACCGCGCGCGACGGTGGCACGGAGACGTTCAAGTGCGATGGTCCTGTCCATGGTCAGTCCTCTTCCGTTGTGCTGTGCTGGCCGCTGCTGTTCCGCTCGATCAGGGCGTGCAGGGTGTCGGCTGCGATCCTCGCGAACACCGGATCGTTGAGGTGTTCCGGACGGTCGACGACGGTGACCGCACTGCCCGCCACACCCGCGAGCACCGCATCGACGAGCGCCGCGTCGGCCGCCGGGTCGCGGAAGGGCAAGCCCTCGGCGTCGAGCGCCGAGACACCGCCGCGCGGGATCAGCAGGACGGTGGGGGCCTCGGCTCCTGCGAGCTTCGCCCCGATCCGCTCGCCCAGTTCGCGGTTCTCGTCGACCGTGGTGCGCATGAGCGTCACCGTCGCGTTGTGGACGAAGAAGTCGCGATCGGAGAACCGCTCCGGCACGGTGTCGCGAGGGCCGAAGTTCACCATGTCGAGCGCACCGAGGCTGACGAGCTGCGGGACGCCTGCCGCGCCGGCCGCGGTGAGTCGGTCGGGGCCCGCCGTCAGCACGCCGCCGACGAGGTCGTCGGCGAGTTCGGTGGTGGTGAGGTCGAGGACCCCCGCGAGCATGCCGCTGCGGGCGAGTGACTCCAGCGCCTGCCCACCCGAGCCGGTGGCGTGGAAGACGAGGACCTCGTAGCCGAGTTCGTCGAGGCGCTCGCGAGCCACGTCGACCGCGGGCGTCGTGACCCCGAACATCGACGCCCCGACGAGCGGGCGGTCCGTCCGTTCGGCGGACGAGGCCGGACCGCGCGCCTGCGCAGCCGCCGCCATGCCGGCGATGGCCGCCACCGCGTTCCCGAGGACGGCACGGGAGATCTGGTTGATCCCGGCGATGTCGACCACGCTGTACATGAGCGTCACGTCGTTCGCGCCGACGTACGGCGCGACGTCCCCGGACGCCATCGTCGACACGAGGAGCTTCGGGGCCCCGATCGGCAGTTGGCGGAAGACCCGGGCGGCGATGGCCGACCCGCCGCTGCCGCCGAGGGCGAGGACGGCGTCGACCCGCCCGGAGGCGTGCAGCCGGCCGATCACGGTCGCGGCACCCTCGGCCATCGCACTCGCGGCGGCGCCACGGTCCTCCGCGGCGAGGAGCGTCTCGAGATCGGTCCCGGCAGTGGCCGCCACCTCGTGGTTCGGGTGGTCCACGGCAGCGTCGTACTCGTGGGGCTCACGCGTTCCGGCGTCGACGACCACGACGTCCGCGCCCAGTTCGCCGAGACGCTCAGCGACCCACCGGTACTCGGCACCCTTCGTATCGAGGGTGCCGACGAGGGCGACGGTCGGTCGGACCCCTGCTTCGGGTGCTGTCATCGTCGCTCTCCATCGTCGTCGTCGTGAGCGCAGGACGGCCGCGTATCGGCGCGCCCCACCTGGCGGATCCGCTTCGACCCCGCCAGCGCCTCCATCCTGGTCCAGGTTTTGAAACGTGTCAAGAAGTGTCGCACCATCCTCGCTTTCTTGCATACCAACGCTGTAGCATCGGGTTTTGAAACGTGTCAGAGTTGATCGCCGAGCGAGCTGCGACGCGCCCTGCCTGACGAAAGGACCAGCAGCCACGATGGTGACCACGAGCGCCCCCAGATTCGAGCACCTCCGCGAGGCCCGAGGGATCGGCGACGCCACCCCGAGGCTGAGCTGGACGAATCTGGCGCCCGCCGGCTGGGAGCAGCACGCCGCCGAGATCGAGATCACCCGCGACGGACGGATCACGACCACGGGCCGGGTCGCCACCGGTGAATCCGTCCTCGTCGCCTGGCCCGCCGCTCCGCTCCGCTCGCGTGAGGTGGCATCGGTGCGCGTGCGGGTGTGGGGCACCGACAGCGGCCCTGGCCGGGCGGTCGAGGCGGCCGACTGGAGCCCAGTGGCGACGGTCGAGGCCGGCCTGCTCGCACCGGGCGACTGGGTCGCGGTGCCGGTCGCAGCCGACTGGGATGAGGAGCCGGAGAGCGACACGCGTCGGCCACCGCTGCTGCGGCGGGACTTCACCGTCGGTGCCGACCTCGTGTCGGCGCGGTTGTACCTCACGGCGCACGGCGTCTACGAGGCGGAGATCAACGGTCGTCGCGTCGGGGACGAGGCGCTCGCGCCGGGCTGGACCAGCTACGCGAGCCGGCTGCGCACGGCGACGCACGATGTCACCGAGCTCCTGCACCCCGGCGACAACGCGATCGGCTCCTGGATGGGCGACGGCTGGTACCGGGGCCGCTTGGGGTGGCGCGGTGGCTTCCGCAACCTGTTCGGCTCGGACCTGTCGCTCATCGCCCAGCTCGAACTCCGCTATGAGGACGGTCGCGTCGAGACCATCGTGACCGACGAGCACTGGCGCGCCTCGTTCGGCCCCATCATCAGCTCCGGCAACTACGACGGTGAGCACTACGACGCCCGCGAGGAGCTCCCCGGATGGTCGGAGCCCGGCTTCGACGACAGTGGGTGGGCCGGCGTACGGATCGGCACACGCGACCCCGCCACCTTCGTCGCGCCGCAGGGACCCCCGGTGCGCGCGACGCAAGAGGTCGCGCCGATCGCGGTCCTCACGAGCCCGAGCGGCAGGCGCATCCTCGACCTCGGCCAGAACCTCGTCGGTCGACTGCGGATCCGGGTCACCGGTCCGGCGGGCGAGACGGTCGTGATCCGGACCGCGGAGGTCATGCAGGAGGGCGAGATCTACACCCGTCCACTCCGCGAGGCGAAGGCGACCGACAGCTACACCCTTGCCGGCCGCCCGGCCCCGGCCGACGGAGGTCCCGCGGAGGAATGGGAGCCGCGGTTCACGATCCACGGCTTCCGGTACGCGGAGATCACCGGATGGCCGGGCGATCTCGACGTGGCGGTCGCGAACGGCGACGTCGTGGCGCGGGTCTACCACTCCGACCTCGAGCGGACGGGCTGGTTCGAGAGCTCCGACGAGCGGGTGGACCGCCTGCACGAGAACGTGCTGTGGAGCATGCGTGGGAACTTCGTCGATCTCCCCACCGACTGCCCGCAGCGGGACGAGCGCGTGGGCTGGACCGGCGACCTGCAGGTCTTCGCACGCACCGCCTCGTTCCTGTACGACGTGTCGGGCATGCTCGGCTCCTGGTTGCGCGACGTCGCGGTCGAGCAGCACGAGGACGGCACCGTGCCCTGGTACGTCCCGTTCATCCCCGACGACGGCCAGTGGACGCCGAACCGACCCGGCGCCGTGTGGGGCGACGTCGCCGTCCTCACCCCGTGGGTGCTCTACGAGCGCTTCGGCGACATCGGCGTCCTGGCGGCCCAGTACGACAGCGCGAAGCGGTGGGTCGACCTCGTCCACCGGCTCTCCGGCCCTGACCACCTGTGGAACGAGGGGTTCCAGCTGGGCGACTGGCTCGACCCGGCCGCACCACCGGATCGCCCGGCGGAGTCGCTCACCGACCGCCACCTCGTCGCCACCGCCTACTCGGCCTGGTCCACGGCGCACCTCGCGAAGACCGCCGCCGTGCTCGGCCGAGTGGACGACGCTGAGCACTACGCCGAGCTCGCTGAGGCGACCCGCCGGGCGTTCCTCGCGGAGTACGTCGGCGAGGACGGGCTGATGACGAGTGACGCCCAGACCGCGTACTCGCTCGCGATCGCGTTCGAGCTCCTACCGGACCCGGCGGCTGTGGACCGCGCCGGCGAGCGGCTGAGCGCCCTCGTCGCCGCCGCCGGCAACCGCATCGCGACGGGCTTCGTCGGGACGCCGATCGTGAGCGACGCACTGACCACGTCCGGCCATCTCAACCGCGCCTACGACCTCCTGCTCGAGGAGGAGTGCCCGTCCTGGCTGTACGCGGTGGGACAGGGGGCGACCACGATCTGGGAGCGCTGGGACAGCATGCTGCCCGACGGGACCGTGAACCCGGGGCAGATGACCTCGTTCAACCACTACGCGCTCGGAGCGGTGGCCGACTGGCTCCACCGGGTCGTCGCCGGCATCGCTCCAGCCGCGCCCGGCTACCGCTCGATCCTGTTCCGACCGCGACCCGGCGGCGGGCTCACCCACGCCTCGGCCGTGCACCTGACGCCCTACGGTCGGGCCTCGATCGCCTGGCGGATCGAGGCGGGCGTGCTGCACGTCGACATCGAGGTCCCCACCGGCACGACGGCGATGATCGACCTCCCCGGCCACCCACCGTTCCCCGTCCGCTCCGGCCTCCACACCGTTGCTCGCGAACTGTCACTTCCGGCTAGTGTGCAGGCCTCGCACTAGCCGCAGGCGACAGTTCGCGGGCGGAATAGGGGGGAACTGGGGCCGGTTGAATCAACCGTGAAGAAGATCGGGTTCCTGTCCTTCGGACACTGGCAAGACGTTCCGGGCTCCAGCGTGCGCACCGGGCGTGACGCACTGCTGCAGAGCATCGACCTCGCGGTCGCGGCGGAGGAGGTCGGCGTCGACGGCGCGTACGTGCGCGTGCACCACTTCGCCCGGCAGCTCGCGTCGCCGTTCCCGCTCCTGGCGGCGATGGCGGCGAAGACCTCGACGATCGAACTCGGCACCGGTGTCATCGACATGCGGTACGAGAACCCGCTCTACATGGCCGAGGAGGCGGCGGCCACCGACCTCATCAGCGACGGCCGACTGCAGCTCGGCGTGAGCCGGGGATCACCCGAGACAGCCCTCCGCGGGTCGGAGTCGTTCGGTTACGTTCCGGGCGACGATGAGACCGATGCGGACATCGCCCGCTCGCACACCGAGGTGTTCCGCGCGGCCATCGCCGGTGCGGGCGTGGCGCGTGCCAACCCGCAGATGACGGGGACCAACGGCCTGCTCGCGATCCAGCCGCAGTCGCCGGAGCTCGGCGAGCGCATCTGGTGGGGCGCCGGCTCGCGGTCCACGGCGGTGTGGACTGCGGAGCAGGGCATGAACCTCATGTCGTCGACGCTCCTCACCGAGGACACCGGGGTGCCGTTCGACGAACTGCAGGCGGAGCAGATCCAGATGTTCCGTGACGCCTGGTCAGAGGCCGGTCACGAGTGGCAGCCGCGGGTCTCCGTGAGCCGCAGCATCCTGCCGCTCATCGATGATGAGACGCGCCGCTACTTCGGACTGCGCGCCCAGGCAGACTCGAAGGACCAGGTCGGACACCTCGACGGCGGACTCGCGCGCTTCGGCCGCAGCTTCATCGGCGAGCCCGACGTCATCGCCGCAGAGCTCGCGGCCGACGCCGCCGTGCAGGCCGCCGACACCGTCCTCGTCACCGTCCCGAACCAGCTCGGCGTCGAGTTCAACGCGCGCATCCTGGAGTCGATCGTCAAGGACATCAAGCCGGCGCTGGGGTAGCCCAAGGAGGCTAACGGCGAACTGGAGTGGTACGCTTTTCTGTACCACTCCAGGAGGCCCTTCATGTCAGCGATCACCGCGACCGACGCACGCAAGAATCTGTTCGGTCTCATCCAGCAGGTGAACGACGACCACGTCCCGGTCGAGGTCGTCTCGAAGCGCGGAAACGCGGTCCTCGTCTCGAAGGACGACTACGACGCCATGGTCGAGACGGCCTACCTGCTCCGCAACGCCAAAGGTGCCGAACGCCTCCTCGCCTCGATCGAACGCGCTCGGAACGGCGAGTTCGAGACCCACAAGCTGCTCGACGCGTGACCCGGCAGCTGGCCTTCGACCGCAGCGGCTGGGAGGATTACACCTCCTGGCAGACCCAAGACCGCAAGACGCTCAAGCGGATCAATCTGCTCATCCAGGACGTCCTCCGGGATCCGTTCGTGGGCATCGGGAAGCCCGAGCTGTTGAAGCACATCCTCTCGGGAGCCTGGTCCCGACGGATCGACGACGCGAACCGACTCGTGTACCTGGTGACCGACACCCACATCGTCATCCTGCAGGCGCGCGACCACTACTGACGATCGGCGCCGGTCCCGCCCGCGCGCAGCCACGGCCCGAAGGCGCGCACGAGGAGCGGCATCACGACGAAGGTGAGCAGCGAGACGAGCGTCACCGACAGGATGAGCGTCACCACCGGGATCGGCAGGCCGAGGACGAGTGGCCCGAGCGCCAACAGCAGCAACGTGATGAGCGGGTACACACCGAGCCAGGTGACGACCGCCATCTTCCAACGGGGAGGCGGCGTCATGCCGTGTACGCCCCGGCGGCGATGTCCTCGACCAGCGTCGGGCCGGTGGGATCCCATCCGTACGCGGCGCGGGTCGCCGCGCTGGACGCCGTCATCTCGGCTCCGAAGAAGCGCCCGATGAACCCGAAGTGACCCGCCGCGTCATCCGGGTCGATCGACGTCGTCGGGAGGCCGAGCACCTCACCGATCGCCTCGGCGATCCGGCGCGCCTGCACGCCTTCCTCTCCGACGGCGTGCACTCGGGCTACCGCAGGAGCCTGCTCGAGCGCGAGTCGCACGAGCCGGGCCGCATCGCTGCGGTGCACGGCGGCCCAAGAGTTCGAGCCGTCGCCGATGTATCCGGAGACACCCGTGCGCTGCGCGGCCGCGACGATCTGTGCGATGAACCCGTGGTCGTGGTGGCCGTGCACGGTCGGTGCGAAGCGGAGAGCGATGCTCCGGACCCCGCGATCCTGGTAGTCGAACGCGAGGTTCTCACTTCCACCGCGCATCGACTCCGGCCCGACGGCCGGGTGCGGATCGGTCTCGAGCACCGGCCGGTCCGCGTCGGGTCGGAACAGCCCTGAAGCGAGGCCGAGTGTCTTCCCGGACCCGACCAGCGCTTCGGCAAGCGTCTCGACCGCCATGCGCTCAGCGCGGTTCGACTCCGCAGGGTTCGACCAGTCGTGCTTGTTCGCGAGATGGAGCGTCGCCTCGGACTCCACGGCTCCGCGACGGAGCGACGCGAGGTCGTCGAGATCACCGCGGAGGACGACCGCGCCCTTCGCTTCGAGGGAAGCCGCGGAGGCGTTGCTGCGGGCGAGGCCGAGCACCTCGTGACCCGCCGCGAGCAACTCATCGACGGCGGCACTCCCGATCCAGCCACTTGCTCCGGTAACGAAAACACGCATGGCGTGCTCCTTTCATGTCAGTGAATGACATCACTCTAGCACCTGATGTCAGCCACTGTCATCGCTAAGATGGATCCATGGCTCGTTGGCAAGCGGATACCGAGGGGCGGCTCAAGCTGGCCGCCATCGAACTCTTCGGGACGCATGGATTCGAGGCCGTCACGGTGAGCGACATCGCCGCAGCCGTCGGTGTCACCGAGCGCACCTTCTTCCGCTACTTCACCGACAAGCGCGAGGTGCTGTTCACGAACCAGGACGACTATCAGGCGCGGTTCCTGGACGCCCTCCTCGCATCCGAAGCCGCGGCGCCGATGACACTCGTCGAGGCCGCACTCCACGGGGGCGCGGCGTTCTTCGCGGATGAACGGCGCCCGTGGTCCCGCGCACGCCAGCGGATCGTCGACTCCAGCGCAGCATTGATGGAACGCGAGTCGCTCAAGCGCAGCTCGCTCACCGACGCCCTTACGACCGCACTCATCGCAAAGGGCGTCACTCCCGTACCCGCAGCACTCGCAGCGCAGAGCGGTTCCGCTGCCTTCCACCTGGCCTTCGCCGCCTGGATCGCCGACGACGAGACGAGATCGTTCACCGAACTGCTCGACGACGTCCTCGCCGACCTCCGCGCCCTCCTCGGCTGACCACGCGCGGCGCCCGAAGGTTAGGGCAACGTCTGCGGCGACTGCCAGGCACCCGAGCCGTCTCGCTCCAGCGGCAGCTCGGTGACGACGGCCGGCCCGGCGGTCGGGAGGGGTGCGAGCACGCGCGGTTCCGGTTCCAGAACCACCTCGATGCCCGCCGCCTGCAGCTCTTCCACGTCGAGCACGATGAGCACGAGCGGCAGCTGGAGCGACCCATAGACCCGCTCGAGCACCTCGGGCAGTCGGTTAGCGGTCGTCGCGTGGACGAAGCCGGCGTCGACGAACGGCACGGCTCTCGTCGACACCTCGTACTCGCCGAACGGCCGGCTGGCCTCCCAATCGTCGACGATCGCGACATGCAGGATCTTCGTCATCTCCACCCTCTCCGTTTAATGAGACGTTACCGTATCATTAGAGCATGGAACCGAGACGTGGTCGCCCGACGGCAGCCGAACGCGACCGCCGGCGCGACGCGATCCTCGACGCCGCCATCCGCCGGTTCACCGAGCACGGGTACGGCGGGACGACGATCGAGGCGGTCGCCACCGACGCGGGCGTGACGAAGCGGACGATCTACACCTGGTTCGGTGATCTCGCCAGCGTGCTGACCGCGGCGGTCGAGCGGCAGCACGCGTACCTCCTCGCGGCCGACGAGCCAGGCTCCGAGGCCGAACCCCTCGAGGACGCGGCGACACGACTCGTGATCGCGCTGCACTCGGACGTCTCGGTCGCCCTGCACCGACTCGTGATCGCGGAGTCTCCGCGCTTCCCCGAGGTCGCCGCCGGTTTCTACGCCGCCGGCCCGGCCCGCTCGATCGCGTTCCTTGCCGGCCACGTCGGCGAGCGGGCGGAACAGCTCTACACCCTGCTCCTCGGCGAACCGCATCGACGCAGGCTGCTCGGCTTGTCCGCTGCGCCGACGCCGGATGCAGCACGGGCGCACGCCCGCGCGTGCTTGGCGCTTGTCGTCGACGAGTAGTCAGGTGGCCAGCGCCACGCTCAGCGGTCGAGCGTGACCACGTCGCTCAGGCCCGCGGTCGCGTCGGCGGCCAGGACCCCATCACGCGCGAAGTCGGCCCACATCTGACGCAGGAAGCGGCCACGACGGTCGACCTCCTCCCAGGTCGCCGAGCCGATGAGCGCCGTCCGGCTCCACGATCGTTCGGTCCCGAGGAGGAGCGGCAGATCGGTAACGTGGGAGGCTCCGTAGGGACTACCGGGCGGCGCCCAGCTGAGCTCGTACCGCGTGGCCCGACCGCCCGACGCCCGATGCCGCTCGACGAACTTCCGGGCGTCGCGCGTGTAGGTCACGTGCGTGGTCGCGCCGACGAGCGCCCGCCGGATCGGATCACCGACGATGGGCATCGAGGTCATACGGGCGAAGGCCGGGATGAGCGGCACGTACAGCCGGGTCTCCTCCGTCGTCGATCCGATGAGGACGTCGATGCGCGAGGCCGCTTCCCGCCAGGCAGCGTCGCGGTCGGCCTCCGCCGGGAGCGGCGCGTGACCGTACTGAGTGCCGAACGCCATGCCACCACGCAGTCCGAACCGTCGCGCCGCCCGCTCCACCTGCTCCTCGAGCGCGAGCAACTCAACCACCGGGGCATCTCGCGTCGGGCTGCCTGCGGCCCGCATCATCGCACTCGCCATCTTCGCCCGCCCGCTGCTGATCCCGAGAGGCGCGCTCTGGACGATGGTGCGCTGGAAGAGCCCCGCGGTGCCGTCGCTGATCATGAGGTGCGCGATCGCATCGCCGCCCGCCGACTGCCCGAAGAGCGTGACCGACCCCGGGTCGCCGCCGAACGCAGCGATGTGCTCGTGGACCCACCGGAGCGCGAGGACGAGGTCCAGCAGGCCGAGGTTCGCCGGCAGCGTCTCACCGTCACCGAGGAAGCCGAGGATCCCGAGCCGGTACGTGACCGACACCACGATGACCCGCTGCTCGACGACCAGGCTGATCGGATCGTAGACGTCGAGGTCGCCGGCGCCCGTGACGTAGGCGCCGCCATGGATCCACACCATCACCGGCAACGACTCGTCCGGGCGCACGTCCGCAGGGAGCGTGATCGAGAGCGCCTGGCAGTCCTCGGAGTCGACCATCCCCTCGCCAGCGCCCTCGAGGACGGCCTCGAGCACCCGGGAGGAACGCTGCGGTGAGGCCGGCGCCCGCTCGAAGGCCCGGAACGGCACCGGATCGCCGCCGGCGCCGACGGGAAGACCGGTCGGCACCGGCACCTCGAAGCGCCCCGCGCGGGCGTACGGGATGCCGCGAGCCCGAACCACCGCGCCGTCGACCAGACCGAGGATCGTGCCGAGGGAGGTCTCGAAGCCGCGTGCGTCCGCCGTCGGCGGGGTCGCAGAGGACTCCGTACCTGGCGCGTCGGAGGTCGGGCTCGCGTGCAACTCGGTCATCTGTCCACGCTATCCCCGACCGGCCCGTGCACAACTCCTGCCCGACAGGCTCACACCGAAGACACGGCAGCCCGAACCGGGCCGAGCTGCCGACCGACGGCCGGTCGAGCAAGAGTTGTGGACGACGGGCCTGTCTACGGGATGCGGATGTAGACCGGGTCGCCCCAGATCGACAGACGGTGCTGCACGTAGCGACCCCAGTCGGGAGAGTCGTACATGCCGCCCGCGCCGTCGTAGATCGCGATGTGACCTTCCGGCCAGTAGAGCAGGTCGCCGGCGACGGCCTCCGACGCCGAGATCTGCACGCCCGACGCGGCCTGCGCACCGGCGCCGCGAGGCAGGGACACACCGAACGCCGCGAAGACGTACTGCACGTAGCCGTCGCAGGCGAAGCTGTCGGACGGGTCGTTGCCGTTGCCGTAGGGGACGACGCCGACGAACTGCGCCGCGTAGGCGAGGATCGCCTCGCCGGATCGGGCGACGGCAGGAGCCGCATACGTGCGTCCAGCCGAAGCCGACGCGGACGACGAGGAGGCGGCGGATGCACTCGCGGCCGCCTCGGCTGCGGCAGCTGCAGCGGCGGCCGAGGCGGCGTCGACCTCCTCCTGGCTGGTCGCGCCGTAACCGTCGCGCACGAAGGGCACATCGGCTGCGGTCGACGGCACGGAGTACGACACCGACTGCATCGTCGCCGCAGACGGGATCGCGCCACCGGTCGCCGCATCGACGTCGACGCCGGCAGCGGCCGCCGGCAGTGACACCGACACGAAGAGCCCGGTGGCGAGCGTCATGACGCCGAACGTGGCGAACGGCTTGGCGCGCTTCGCGAAGGAGCTCTTGGCGCGCGGGGCCGAGGGCCGCCTGGTGGGCACGAGGTCGACGTGGCGTCGCTCCTCCTCGGCGGAGGCGGTCCAGCTGGCGTCTTCGAGTCGAGCCGCGCGACGGGCGGCTCGCGGGCTGAGGGCCACGTGGCGGCCGCCGGTCCGGGCGGGGGTCACGGCCGGAGTGTTCGGGTCGCGGCGCTCGAGGGCGCGCGCAGGGGTGGTGCTGGTCATGTGCGGGGTACCGTCCTGGGTCTCGGTCGCGTCGGGGGCGCGCTCGGTTCATGCTCGGTGGGTGCAGCATCGCCTCGGCAGAGCCGCCCCTCGATGACCGCGGTCGACCGGTTGCCCGATCCGAGGGAGGCGAAACGGCCACCCTACGTGGACGTCCCTGAGAGGATCCTCCGCTTGGCGCGGCCTGTGGAGGACCGATGAAGCCCGAATCGCCGATTTGCTAGCATCGTGCTAGCACTCCATTCCCACGAGAGGTGACGACATGCCCACGGTGACCGTCCGGAATCTCGATGAGGACACGAAACGCGGTCTGCAACAGCTCGGCGCCTTGCACGGACGATCGATGGAGGCGGAGATCCGGGCGATCCTCGCCGCGGCCGTCAGGACGACGACGGCTGAGGATCTCCGCGCCGCCTCGGCCGCCGACAGCGACCGACCGGGGCTGGCGGAGCGTATCCATCAGCGCTTCGTCGACCTCCACCTCGACGGTGAACTCGTCATCGAACTGCCCGACCGCGCCACGACCACCCGACCGAATCCGTTCGACGATGCCGCGAGCGCCGACGCGGACGACCCGGCCCCGAGGTGATCATCCTCGATACGAACGTCGTCTCCGAACTGTTCAAGCCACGGCCCGACCCCACGGTTGCCCGGTGGCTCGACCGGCAGGACGAGGCCGACCTCCACCTCACCGCGATGACCGCTGCCGAGCTCCTCGAAGGAGCCCTGCGCCTCCCTGCAGGCGCTCGCCGATCGGCGCTCGTCGGGGCCGTGGCGACCGTGCTCGACGCCGACTTCGCAGGACGCGTCCTCCCCTTCTCTGCGGAAGCCGCGCTCGACTACGCGGAGCTCATGACGACGCGACGCCGCTCCGGCAACCCCATCGGACCTCAGGATGCGATCATCGCGGCCATCGCGAGATCCTCCGGCGCCGCTCTCGCGACGCGGAACACGCGCGAGTTCGCCGGTGTCGGCCTCCACCTCGTCGACCCGTGGGTCCCCGACCACCGGGCGTGACGCAGGGCGGCGCCCGCCTCAGGACGGGTCGACACCGACCGTCGACTGCCGGACGACGAGTTCCGGCTGGAAGACGATCTGCTCGGGCACGCGTCGATCGCCCGCGTCCGCCTCACGGAGCAGGAGCTCGACGGCGGTGTGGCCGATGAGTGCGCTCGGCTGACGGATCGACGACAGCGGGACGACGGCCGCCGACGCGAAGTCGATGTCGTCGTACCCGATCAGCGCGATGTCGTCCGGCACGCGCACCGAACCGAGCATGCTGAACGCCTGCAGGACCCCCATCGCGAGGAGGTCGTTGGCCGCGAACACCCCGTCGGGCCACTCGTCACGAGGACGGTTCCGGATGGCCTCACCCGCGGAACGCCCCTGCAGCACCGTCAGCGCGGTGGTCTCCACGACCTCGAGAATGACGTCGGCACCACCGGCCGCGGCTGCGTCGACCGCCTGACGCGCACCGGCGACCCGGTCGACGACCTGCCGGAGCGATGACGGACCACCCACGACCGCGATGCGACGCCGGCCGAGTCCGATGAGGTGCTCGACTGCGAGTCGCCCGCCCGCGACGTCGTCGACGGCGACCGACGAGAAGCTCGTGTCATCGGTCTGCCGATCGACGAGGACCGTCGGCGTCCCGCGGTCGCGCAGTCGACTGAGCCGGGTGAGATCGTCGCCGAGCGGGGTGATCAGGACGCCGGCGACCCGCTGCTCCTCGAAGAGGTCGAGGTAGGCGCGCTCGCGGTCGACGCTCTCGTCGCTGTTGCCGAGCAGGACCGACCACCCCTCCGCATCGGCTCGATCCTCGGCGCCGCGGGCGACGTCGGTGAAGAACGGGTTGCCGACGTCGAGCACGACGAGGCCGACACTGCGGCTGCGACCGGCCCGGAGCTGGCGGGCCGCGTCGTTCCGCACGAAGCCGAGCTCGTCGATCGCCGCGTGAACGCGGTCGACCGTGACGGGCGAGACCTTCTCGGGGCGGTTCAGCACGTTGGAGACGGTCCCGACCGAGACGCCGGCTCTCGCCGCGACGTCCTTCACGCTCGCGCTCACGGCTCCCCTTCGCCTGTCTGGCCCGCCGGGTGACGCCGGACGGGCTGGCTCATTGTTGCACGCAGGGCCTCCTCGCGCCCGCGCAGTCGGCTGCCCCGGTCGTCTGCGTCCCCAACTCAGGAGTTCCCGGGCGCGGCGCCCCCGCCCGCCCCCGACACACCGGGCGACTCCTGAGAACGGGCCACCCACCCATCGCCGCCCCCAACTCAGGAGTTCCCCGGCGCGCCACACCCGCCCGCCCCCGACACACCGGGCGACTCCTGAGAACGGCGCGACGATCAGGCGGGATCGACCGGCAGGGCCGAAGCGGCGGGCAGGGTGACGACGACCTCGAGACCGTGGCCGGGACGGTTGTGCAGCACGATCGCCCCACCCGCGTTGCGCGCGATGGCGGCGACGATCGCGAGCCCGAGACCGGAACCGTGCCCGGAGGACCGCGTCGCGTCCGACCGACTGAACCGCTCGAGCGCCCGCGGTTCGAAGGCCGGGTCGAGCCCTCCGGCGTTGTCCGACACTCGCAGCGTGAGCTGACGGCCGTCGTCGTCGAGCATGACCGACACGCGGCGCGGAGCACCCCCGCGCTCGGTGAACGCCTGCAGCGCGTTCCCCGCGAGGTTGTCGACGACCCGACCGACATCGTCGGCGCGCACGGCGTACACCGCCGCGCCGTCCCCCGGCCCGCTCTCGGCGATCGCGCTCACGTACTCGACCTCGATCCCGGCCAACGCGTCGTCCGAGGCGACCCGGAACCGCGCGCGCTCGACCGCCTCGAGCACGTCGGCCTCCAACCTGGCCGCGCTCGTCCGCTCCTCCGGCGTCGCCGCCTCGATGCGGGACAGCTCGAGCAGCGAGGTGACGAGCGCCGACAGCCGCGTCGCACTGCGCTCCGCCCCCTCGATGTCGGCGAGCAGTTGCTCACGCGACGAGTCCTCGAGGCGCGCGAGTTCGAGCTGGGTGCGGAGGATCGCGAGCGGCGTGCGGAGCTCGTGACTCGCGTCGGACACGAGTTGCCGTTCGCGGTCCGCCGAGGCCCGCAGCCGCTCGATCAGGTCGTTGAGGGTGATCGCGAGCTGCGCGATCTCGTCGTCCGCGCGGCCGACCGGCAGCACCTCGTCCGTCGACCGTTCGCTGAGGCTCTGCGCGCTCACCCGGAGCCGCGTGACGGGCCGGAGCGACACCGTCGTCAGGATCCACCCGCCGGCCGCGACACCGAGGACGAGGAGCGCGAAGGACCCGACGAGCAGGAGGCGCATCTGGACGAGGACGGTCGTCTCCTCGGCCTCGTCGCGTCCGGCGATGACGTACCAGGTGTCGCCACCGACGGTCACGGGCTGTGACAACAGGATGTAGGTGGCTGAACCGGCGTCGACGGTGGTGACCTCCCGCATCGCGGCGAGCGCCGGGAGTTGCGCGGCGAGGGTCGTCGGCAGGCTGAAGACCGGGATGGAGCCGTCAGGGGCGATCACCGCGATGCGGGTGCCGAGGCCGGGTCCCTGGAGCGGGTCGTCGGGTCTCGCCTGCAGCGCGAACACGTATTGTGCGCCGTCACTGCGGAGCGCTTGGACGGTGCCGTCGCGGACGATGCGCTCCAGCTGGGCGTTGATCGCGAGCCCGGCGAAGAGCGACACGACGACGGCGATGAGCAGACTGCCCCCGGCGATCCGCGTGCGGATGCCGTGGTGCCGCGTCGACCGGCGACGGTCCGACGACACGCCCTCAGCTCCCTGCGGCGACGAGCGAGAACCCCACGCCGCGGCTCGTCACGATGCGGACGCCCGCCTCCGCCAGGTCGAGTTTGCGACGGAGGCGGCTGATGTACTGGTCGACGACGTTCGGGTCGATGTTGTCGAAGGTCTCCCAGACCTCCCGCAGCATGGCCGCCCGGGAGACGACGACGCCCGGATCGGTCGCGAGCACCCGGAGGACGTCGAACTCGGTCCCGCTCAGCGGCACGTCGTGGTCGCCGACGCGTGCCCGGTGCCGGTGCAGGTCGAGCGTCAGGCCACCGACGTCCAAGCGGGGCTGCACGGTGAGCGCGTCCCGACGCCGGACCGCGCGGATCCGGGCAGCGAGCTCGGCGAAGGCGAACGGCTTGATCATGTAGTCGTCGGCTCCGGCGTCGAGCCCACGGACCCGGTCGTCCACGGCGTCGCGCGCCGTGAGCAGGATCACCGCGAGCGTCGGGTCGAGGCCTTTGAGCTCGCGGCAGACGGCGAATCCGGAGAGCCCGGGGAGCATGACGTCGACCACCGCGACCTGGAAGCCCGCGTCGCCACCGGACACCGGCGCGATCGCCTGCCGCGCGAGGTCCAGCGCGGTCGGGCCGTCGAACGCCGTCGTCACGTCGTGGCCGTCCGACCCGAGACCGCGGGACAGGAGGCCAGCCATCTCGCGTTCGTCATCGACGACGAGGATCCGCACGGTCGTCCTCCTTCGCCATCGAGCATCCACAGCCTAGGCGAGCCGACCGGGGCGCCGTTTCTGAAGGTCCTGTCAGGAACGACCGCTTCGCCTTGCCGCCCGCGATCCGACGGCCATACAGTGCAGGTGCTCCCGACCCTGAATCGATTCACATCCCGCCGGGAGCGAGCCCCTCACCGTGGAGGAACGGACCCTCAATGACGATCGACCATCCAGCGCAACCGGCGCGCACCGAACCTGCCGGGCGCAGCGCCCAGCCGGCGCTCTCCCTCATCGGAGCCGCCAAGACCTTCGGCCCCGTCGTCGCCCTGGCCGACGGCACCATCCAGATCGAGGCCGGCGAGATCCACGCGCTCGTCGGCGAGAACGGTGCCGGGAAGTCCACGCTCGTGAAGATCCTCGCCGGGCTCTACACCCCAGATGCCGGCGACTTCACCCTCGCCGGGAAGCCCGTCGCCTTCCGCGGCGTCGCCGACAGCAAGGCCGCGGGCATCTCCGTGATCTACCAGGAGCCGACCCTGTTCCCCGACCTCACCGTCGCCGAGAACATCTTCATCGGCCGCCAGCCGAAGAACGGCCTCGGACTCATCAGCACTGGCGCCATGCGGAAGGCCGCCCGCGCCCTGTTCGACCGCCTCGGCGTCCAGATCGACCCCGACCGCGTCGCCGAGGGCCTGTCGATCGCCGACCAGCAGATCATCGAGATCGCGAAGGCCATCTCGCTCGACGCCAAGGTCCTCATCATGGACGAACCGACCGCCGCGCTCTCCGGCGTCGAGGTCGACCGCCTCTTCCAGGTCGCCCGCTCCCTGCGCGACGCGGGCGCCGGCATCATGTTCATCTCCCACCGCTTCGAGGAGGTCTTCGCGCTGTGCGACCGCATCACGGTCATGCGCGACGGCCGCTACATCGCCACGCACGTCACGAACGAGACCTCCGTCGACGCGATCGTCCGGCAGATGGTCGGTCGCGACATCGCCGCCCTCTTCCCCAAGCAGGACGCGGAGATCGGCGACGCGGTCCTCACCGTCGACGGGCTGTCGCGCGCCGGCGTCTTCTCCGACATCTCGTTCACGGTGCGCTCGGGTGAGATCGTCGCCCTCGCGGGACTCGTCGGCGCCGGGCGCACCGAGGTCGCCCGCGCCGTCTTCGGCATCGACCCCTACGACACCGGACGCGTCACGCTCGACGGCAAGCCGGTGAAGGCCGGCGACCCGCAGGCCGCGATCGACGCCGGCATGGGCTTCGTCCCGGAGGACCGTCGCAAGCAGGGTCTCGTGATGGACCTGTCGGTCGCCCGCAACGCGACCCTCACCCTCCGCCACCGGCTCGCGCGGTTCGGGATCATCTCCGGCCGCCGCGAACGCGAGGCGGCCGAGGAGTGGTCGGCCCGCCTCCAGGTGAAGACCGGCTCGCAGGAGTACGCGGTCTCCACCCTCTCCGGCGGCAACCAGCAGAAGGTCGTCCTCGCGAAGTGGCTCGCCACCGAGCCGACCTTCCTCATCGTCGACGAGCCCACCCGCGGCATCGACGTCGGCACGAAGAGCGAGGTGCACCGCCTCATCTCCGAACTCGCCGGCCGCGGCATCGCGATCCTCATGATCTCCTCCGAACTGCCCGAGGTCCTCGGCATGGCCGACCGCGTCCTCGTCATGCACGAGGGCCGGATCACCGCCGAGCTCACCCGCGAAGAAGCGACCCCGGAGACCGTGATGCACGCGGCCACCGGTTCCCTGGAAGGCGCACGATGACCGACACCACCACCAAGCCGGGAGGCGGCCGCCCCGTCACCGTCGCGACCGAGCGCACGACGAACCCGATCGCATCGATCGTGCGACTCCGGGAGCTCCCGGTCACCGTCGCCCTCGTCGTCCTCGTGCTCGTGACCTACCTCGCGAACCCGCTGTTCCTGTCGGCGCAGGGGGTGAAGGACCTCCTCCTCAACGCGACGATCATGATCATCCTCGCCGTCGGTCAGGCGCTCGTCATCATCACCCGCAACGTCGACCTGTCCGTCGGCTCGATCCTGGGGCTCGTCGCCTTCGCGACCGGCACGATGTTCGCGACGATGCCGCAGCTGCCGATCATCGCGGTGTTCGCCATCGCGATGCTGCTCGGTGCGGTGCTCGGCGCGATCAACGGTGCGCTCGTCACGATCGCGAAGGTCCCCGCCCTCGTCATCACCCTGGGCACGCTCTACATCTACCGAGGCCTGAACAACGCGTGGGCCGGTGGCACGCAGTACTTCGCGGACGACCGCCCCGACGCGTTCGGGAACCTGTCCGTCGACACCGTCCTCGGCTTCCCGGTCATCACCCTCATCGCGATCCTCGTCGTGGTCGTCGTCGCCGTCTCCATGGCCGGCGCCCGCTCCGGCCGCGACCTCTACGCGATCGGGTCGGACCCCGACGCCGCGAAGCTGTTCGGCATCCCGGTCGGCCGCCGCGTCTTCCTCGCCTTCCTGGCGAACGGGCTGCTCGCCGGACTCGCCGGCGTGCTCTACGCCTCGCGCTTCAACTCGGTCGGCGCGACCACCGGGTCGGGCATGGAGCTGGACGTCGTCGCGGCGGCCGTGGTCGGTGGTGTCGCGATCTTCGGCGGCAGCGGCTCCGTCGCCGGGGCCGCGATCGGCGCGATCCTCCTCACCACCATCACGAGCGCCCTCACCGCCCTGCGCGTCGACAAGTTCTGGCAGCAGGCGATCGTGGGCATCCTCATCCTGGCCGCGATCATCATCGACCGCGTCGCCAGCCTCCGTACGGCCAAGAAACTGCGAATGAGCGAGGCACGCGATGTCTGATCTGAAGACCCCGGCAGCCCCGAAGGCTCCGTTCACCAAGGGCTCCGGCCCGCTCGGCACCGACACCACCGGCGTGCTCGTGGCCGAACCGAAGGGCCGCACCGGTGCCTCGCGCATCCTCCTCGGTCGCGACGCGATCATGATCTACGCGCTGCTCGTCGTCGTCATCGGCGCCTGCCTGCTCATCCCGCGGTTCGCCTCCCCCGTCACCGTCGGCTTTCTTCTCCTCGACGTCATCCCGATCCTCCTCATCGCGATGCCGATGACGCTCGTCATCATCACCGGCGAGATCGACCTGTCCGTCGCAAGCACCGCGGGCCTCACGAGCGCCGTCATCGGTGTGCTGTGGGCCGGCGGCGGGATGGACATCGGGGTCGTCCTCCTCATCGGGCTGCTCGTCGGAGTCGTCGCCGGCGCGTTCAACGGCTTCCTCATCGCGGTGGTCGGACTCCCGTCGCTCGCGGTGACGATCGGCACGCTCGCGCTGTTCCGCGGCCTCGCGCTCGTCGTCATCGGCGACAACGCGGTCGCCAACTTCCCGCCCGAGCTCACCGCGTTCTTCACGTCGAAGATCGGCTCGACCGGCATCCCCGTGGTCATGGTCGGGGTCCTCGTCGTCGTGCTCGCCTTCGGGGTCATCCTGCACCTGACCCCCTTCGGCCGCGGGCTGTACGCGCTCGGGTACAGCACGGAGGCCGCGAGCTTCGTCGGCATCAAGGTCGCCCGCTCGAAGTTCTGGCTCTACGTCGCGACCGGCGGTGTCTCCGCCCTCGCGGGGGTGTTCTGGACGCTCCGCTACTCGAGCGCCCGCAGCGACAACGCCTCCGGGCTCGAACTCGCCGTCATCGCGGCCGTGCTCCTCGGCGGCGTCTCGATCTTCGGCGGCAAGGGGTCCATCCCGGGTGTCGTCGCGGGTGTGCTGCTCATCGGCACCATCAACTACGCGCTCCGACTCGGCCGCGTCTCCGACGTCGTCCTCATCATCGTGACCGGGACCCTGCTGATCGCCTCGGTGGTCGGCCCCAGTATCTTCGAATCCGTCAAGCAGTGGAACCACCACCGACGGATCCGACGCAGCCTGCCCCAGCACTGATCTCCCGATCGGCGCAGCCCTCGGGGCACCCCACGCCACAGCACCAGGCGTATCCAGAAAGGAACAGACAATGCAGTCGATTCGAAACCGCGCAGCAGGCCGTTCGGCCCGTCGCGCAGCGGCCCTCATCGCCGCAGCAGCCTCCCTCGCCCTCATCGCGACGGGGTGCGCCACCGGCGACTCCGCGGGATCAGGTGGTGGCGGCGGTGCCGCGGAGAGCATCACCTTCATCCCCAAGCAGCTCAACAACCCGTACACGGACGTCGTGCTCGGCGGCGGCAAGGACGGCGCGAAGGCGGCCGGCTTCAGCGCCACCGAGGTCGTCGGCCCGCTCGAGGCGAGCGCGTCCAGCCAGGTGTCGTTCATCAACGCCGAGACCCAGGCCGGCACGAACGTCATCGTCATCGCGGCGAACGACCCCGACGCCGTCTGCCCCGCCCTCAAGGAGGCCCGTGACGGCGGCGCGAAGATCGTCGCGTTCGACTCCGACACCAGCAAGGACTGCCGCGACGTCTTCATCTCCCAGGTCGTCGCCAAGGACGTCGCCCTGATCCAGACGAAGCTCATCTCGGAGCAGATCGGCGGCTCGGGCGAGATCGCGATCCTCTCGGCCACGGCCAACGCGACGAACCAGAACGAGTGGATCAAGTACATGGAGGAGGAGCTCGCCTCCAACCCGGACTACAAGGACATCAAGCTCGTCGCCAAGGTCTACGGTGACGACGACGACACGAAGTCGTTCCAGGAGGCCCAGGGTCTGCTCCAGGCGCACCCGAACCTCAAGGGCATCATCTCGCCCACGACGGTCGGCATCGCCGCGACCGCCCGCTACCTCTCCACCTCGGAGTACAAGGGCAAGGTCGCACTGACCGGCCTCGGCCTCCCGAACGAGATGCGTCCGTTCGTGAAGGACGGCACCGTCACCGCGTTCGCGCTGTGGGACCCGGCTCAGCTCGGCTACGTCGCCGCGTTCGCCGGCAAGGCACTCGCCGAGGGCACGATCACCGGCAAGGAGGGCGACACCTTCGAGGCCGGCGACCTCGGTGAGCGCGAGGTCGGCGCCGACGGCACCGTCATCGTCGGCCCGCCGACCACCTTCGACGCGTCGAACATCGACAAGTACGACTTCTAGGAGTCACCCGGTCACACCCGACTGCCCTGTCTCAGGAACTCCTCGGCATGCCGCGACCACACCCGGTCGACGCGCCGACGGACTCCTGAGTCAGGGCAGTTTGTCGGCGGCGTCGGGATCGTCGCGCTTCATCTCCAGCTCGAGCTTGCGGATGCGCTCGGCGTCCTCGGCGGCCTGGATCTCGCGCTCGAGGGCGGCGAGCTGCTCCTCCGTGCTGCTGACGGCGCGGTCGGGCTGCGACGGCGAGGGCGTCGCGGTCGTCGAGGGACCGCGACCCGGGCCCCACGAGCCGGACGTCCGCGACTGCTTCCGGCCCCGACGTTCGGGGAGCTTGATCCGGCTCGTCGACCAGTCCTTGCCGAGCAGGAACCACAGGGCGACGCCGATGAGCGGGATGAAGACGATGAGCAGCACCCACACGATCTTGGGCAGGTTGCGCACGACGGGCTCGGGCTGACCCACCACGTCGATGAGCGCGATGATCGTGAGGACGATGAGCAGCAACGACAACACGAACATGTCGTCAATCCTAGGCAGACCACCGGTGGGTTCGGCCAGGATGGTCGGATGAAGACCATCCCCCTGCCCCAGACCGACCTGACCGCGTCCAGCATCGTCCTCGGCCTCATGCGGATCGAGGCCCTCGACGACGAGGCCATCCGCACCCTCTTCCACACCGCACGAGACGCCGGCGTCACCGTGTTCGACCACGCCGACATCTACGGCTCGGAGCGTCACGGGTGCGAGCGTCGCTTCGGCGACGCCGTCACCCTCACCGCCGCCGAGCGCGAGCAGGTGCTCATCCAGTCGAAGGTCGGCATCCGCAAGGGCTTCTTCGACTTCTCGGAGGAGCACATCCTCCGCACCGTCGACGAGTCGCTCGCCGCCCTCAAGACGGACTACCTCGACCTCCTGCTCCTGCACCGCCCCGACAGCCTCGTCGAGCCGGAAGAGGTCGCGTCGGCGTTCGACACCCTGCAGGCCTCGGGCAAGGTCCGGAACTTCGGCGTCTCGAACCACACTCCGGCGCAGGTCGAGCTGCTGAAGGGCTCCGTCGAGCAGCCGCTCATCGTCAACCAGGTGCAGCTGAGCATCACCCACGCCCCGATCATCGCGTCGGGCGTCGCCGCGAACATGGCCGGCCTCGACCAGTCGATCGACCGCGACAACGGGATGCTCGACTACAGCCGCCTGACCGGCATGACCCTGCAGGCGTGGTCGCCGTTCCAGGCCGGCTTCTTCACGGGCGTCTTCATCGGCGACCGCGAGCACTACGCGGAACTGAACGACGTGCTCGACGAGCTCGCAGCCGCACACGGCGTGACGCCGTCCGGCATCGCGACCGCGTGGATCACCCGGCACCCCGCGAACATCCAGGTCGTGCTCGGCACCACCAAGCCGTCGCGCGTCCAGGAAGCGGCCGCAGGTTCCGACGTGACGCTGTCACGCGAGGAGTGGTACCGCCTCTTCACCGCCGCGGGCCACACCCTCCCGTAGCGGTCGCCTCCGGACCGTTCTCAGGACTTCCGCGGCGTGTCGGGTGGAGATCGCCCCACCACACCGAAGGAGTCCTGAGAACGGGACGAAGGTCGCGCCGGTACGCTCGGAGAGGAAGCGGAGGGCAGCATGGCGAAGCACGACATCGGGTTCGCCGCCGTCGCCAGACTCGCCGGCGTCTCGAACGCGACCGTCTCCAACACGCTCAACCGCCCCGAGATCGTCGCCCCCGCCACCCGCGAGCGCGTCCTCGCCGCGATCGAGGAACTCGACTTCGTCCCCAACCGTGCCGCCGCCACCCTGCGGCAGGGCACGAACCGGCTCATCGGCCTCGTCATCCCCGACATCGCGAACCCGTTCTACTCGGCGATCGCCCGCGGGGTCACCGAGGCCGCGGCCGAACTCGGCTACACGGTCGCGCTCTGCGTGAGCCATGACGATCCGGACCTCGAACTCCGGCATTTCGAGATGCTCGCCGAGCACCGGGCGGCGGGTGCGCTCGTCGCTCCGCTGACCGCCGACGCCTCCCGACTGGCCCAGCTGCGGCGGGTCGGCAGCCGCCTCGTCCTCATGGACCGCACCGCCCCCGAGGGCACGGGCTGCTCCGTCGCGATCGACGACGTGCACGGCGGGGAGCTGGCGGTCGCCCACCTGCTCGGCAGGCCTGCCCAGGCATCCGACGGGTCGATCGTGCTCGTGAACGGCGACCTGGCGATCCCGCAGTGCGCCGATCGACGCGAGGGTGCCCGGAACGCGTTCATCGCGGCCGGTCTCGACCCCAACGACCTCCGCGAGGTCACCGTGGACGAGATGACCGTCGACGCGGGGCGCATCGCGGGTCGTCGGATCGCGGCGCGGACACCGCGTCCGACCGGCGTGTTCTGCACGAACGACCAGCTCGCGCTCGGCGTCATCCGGGGGTTGGACGACGGCGGCCTCACGGTGCCCGACGAGGTGTCGGTGGTCGGCTACGGCGATCTCGCGCTCGCGGCCGACGGGCGGGTGCCGCTCACCACGGTCGAGCAGCCGAAGGACGAACTCGGGCGCGTGGCCGTCGAGATCCTCCTGGCCGAGCTGGGCGCCGACCGCGCGGCACACGAGCACGTCACGCGGACGCTCGAGCCGCATCTCGTCGTCCGCGAGTCCGCTCCCCTACCTGCCTGAGCAGCGGCGAGGCTGGACGCGGCGATGATGCCCGGGTACAGTCGTCACCAGTATTTAATCGATTAAATACTCCCGGACCCGCACCCACCCAAGGATCGACGATGACCCACACCGCAGCAGCCGTCCACCCGCTCCTCACCCCGAAGGCACGGCGGAAGCCCCGCATCGGCCTCGTCGCCGGCGGCCTCGGCACCTACTGGCCGCAGTTCCCGGAGCTACTCCCCCAGCTCCAGGAATCGGCCCGGTACGTCTCGGAACGCTTCCAGCAGATGGACGCCGAGGTCGTCGACGTCGGCTTCATCTCGGACGCGCAGGAGGGCGACGCCGCGGCGGAACAACTCCGACAGGGCGACTGCGACCTCATCGTCCTGTTCCTCACCACCTACCTCACCTCCTCGATGGTCCTGCCGATCGCCCAGCGCGCGAACACCCCGGTCCTCGTCATCGACCTGCAGCCCACCGAGCGGATGGACCACGCGAGCTTCGACACCGGCGCGTGGCTCGCCTACTGCGGGCAGTGCCCGGTGCCCGAGGTCGGCAACGTCTTCCGTCGCGCGGGCATCCCGTTCCGCTCGGTGTCGGGGTGGCTGCGTCAGGAGTCGGCGTGGGACCGCATCTCGCAGTGGATCCGGGCGGCGCACGTCCGCGCAGCCCTCCGCCACGCCCGCCACGGCCTCATGGGCCACGTCTACCCCGGCATGCTCGACGTCTCCACCGACCTCACCCTCCTGCCGACCACCTTCGGTTCACACGTCGAGGTCGTGGAGTTCGACGACCTCCGCGTCCTCGTCGACGAGGTGACCGACGCCGAGGTCGCCGACCGCATGGCCCTAGCCAGGGAGATCTTCACCCTCGACGACACGGTGGTCGAGGACGACTTCGCGTGGGGAGCGAAGGTGTCGGTCGGGCTCGACCGGCTCGTCGACGAGTTCGCGCTCGACAGCCTCGCCTACTACCACCGCGGTCGCGACGGCGAACAGCACGAGCGGCTCGGTGCCGGGATGATCCTCGGCGCGTCCCTCCTCACTGCTCGCGGCATCCCCACGACCGGCGAGTACGAGCTACGGACGACGGTCGCTCAGCTCGCGACCCAGGTCGTCGGCGCCGGTGGGTCGTTCTGCGAGATCCAGGCGCTGGACTTCGAGGACGAGGTCGTCGAGATGGGACACGACGGACCGGCCCACCTCGCCGTCAGCTCTCGCGACCCGCTGCTGCGCGGCCTCGGGGTCTACCACGGCAAGCGCGGCTGGGGTGTGAGCGTCGAGTTCGACGTGCGGCACGGGCCGGTCACGCTGCTGGGTTTGGGGCAGGACCGCGACGGCTCGCTCGCCTTCGTCGCCTCGGAGGGCGAGGTCGTCCCCGGCCCGCTGCTCGCGATCGGCAACACGACGAGCCGCGTCGACTTCGGGCGTGACCCGGGTGTCTGGGTGGACGAGTGGAGCGCGACCGGTATCGGGCATCACTGGTCGCTCTCGCTCGGCCACCGGGCGGCGGACTACCGGGCTGCGGCGAGCCTCCTGGGGATCGACTTCCGCCAGGTGTGAGGCGCCGTCGGCCCCAGAGCCGACCCGGTCCCTGAGCCCGTCCCGGTCCCCGAGCCGAATCCGGTCCCTGAGCCGAATCCGGTCCCTGAGCCTGTCGAAGGGCAGCCCCGCCGCGGGCGCCCTCAGAACAAGAAACCCCTCGGGGGCACTTCGACAAGCTCAGTGACCGGACGAACCTGGCGCCCGGAACACACCGGCCCCTGAGCCGGTCCCGGTCCCTGAGCCTGTCGAAGGGCACTCGCGACAGGACGGGTCAGAGCACGGCGCGAAGACGCTCCACCGCGGGCTCGACCACGGCGATCGGCGCCGGCCGCTGCAACCCGTCCAGGGCGACCGCGAGCCGACGGGTGGCGCGATCGACGTCCCCACCGCCCGCACCCAGCTCACGGATCGGGGCAAGCAGTGCCGCCCGCCGCAACCAGGGCTCGTCCTGCATCCAGCGGTCGAGGACGGTCTCGGCCTTGGTCCGGGCCGTCCCGTCGAGGCGTTCCAGGAGCGGTCCGATGACGTCGGTGGCCAGCGGGTCGGCGAGCTCGGGCACCCGACCGGCGCGGACGAAGCCCTCGATCCGTGTCAGATCGGTGTGCCTGAGCACCGGGACGCTCGACTGCAGGAGGACGATCGCGGCGAGCCGACGCTCGAAGACCGGCACGGCCCACAGCTCCGAGGCGAGGGCTGCCAGCTCGTCGTGCTCGAGTCCGCGGAACTTCCGGAGGGCGTCGCGCACCGTCCCGCGCACGGCACCGACCGAGGAGCCGTAGGACCGGAGTCCGTCGCCGAGCCGCTCGGCGACGTCCGCTGCGCGGTAGCCGTCGCCCTCGTATTGGAGCGCCGCGTCGATGAACTCCCCCGCAGCACTCATCCCACCATTCTCACCCCTGGCGCCGGGTACGGTGGAGCGATGACCGTCGTGATCGTGGGACTCGGACAGCTCGGCTCGGACGTCGCCGGGAGGCTCCTGGCCCGTGGTGAGGACGTCGTCGGCGTGAAGCGCACGGCGCCCGAGTCGAACCCGATCCCTGAGCCGAACCCGGCGCCCGAGTCGGTCGAGGGGCGCTTCACCCTCCAGCTCCGCGACCTCACGACCTCCGCCCCCGATCTCCCTGCGGACACGACGGCGATCGTGGTGGCCCTTGCGCCCCGGGCACGCTCGGCCGAAGCCTATGACGCCCTCTACCGCGACGGTGTCGGGCACCTCCTCGCTGCCGTAGCCGCACTCCCCGGCACCCCGCCCCGCATCCTGTTCGTGTCGTCGACCGCGGTGTGGGGCGAGGACGGCGGGGAGACGATCGACGACACCACGCCGGCCGTCCCGACCACCGGCACCGCACGCGCGCTGCTCGCGGCTGAGGAGGCCGTCCTCGCCGCCGTGCCCGAGGCGAGCGCCATCCGCTTCGGCGGCCTCTACGGTCCGACGGCCACGATGTTCGTCGACCAGGTCCGCGACGGCCGTGTCACCCGGCCCTCCGGCTGGACCAATCGCATCCACCGTGACGACGCCGCCGCCGTGATCGTGCACCTGCTCGACCTGCCGGCGGCATCGCTCCCGCCGGTCGTGGCGGGCATCGACGAGGAGCCGGTCCTGCTGTCGACGGTCGCCGACTTCCTCGCCGATCGACTCGGCGTCGCTCCCCCGACGCTCGACGACGCCGGTCGCACCCCGGAAGAACCGCACCGCGGCAAGCGCATCACGGCGGCCGCCCTCCGCGACACCGGGTTCACCTACCGCTACCCCACGTACCGCGAGGGCTACTCGGCGCAGCTCCCCTGATCGGACGACCGGAGCGGGTCACGACTGCTTCGTCACCTCGGCCATCGCCCGTCGACCGGACGGCACGAGCACGGCGACGGCGAGCACCACGAAGGTGAGCACGCCGGCGACGACGAGGAGCAGCTCGACGGAGACGACGTCGGCGAGCGGCCCGAACACGATCATGCCGAGCGGCATCGACACCGCCATGACGATGCCGACGAACCCGAACACGCGACCCTGCCGCTCCGGTTGGACGCGCTCCTGCAGGAGGGTCATGGACGTCGTCGAGAAGAACGGCACCGCGATCCCGAGCAGGAACATGAAGCCGAAGAAGACCCAGAGGTTGGTCGAGAGTCCGAGCCCGATGGACAGCGCCCCGAACACCACCGAGGACCCGACGATGAGGAGCACGCGGTTCCTGGTGCCGCCCCAGATCGCGATGATCGCTCCGCCGCCGACCATGCCGACGCTGAAGGCGAGCTCGTTCACGGTGAGCATCCAGACCTCGTCGCCGAAGGTACGGGCGATCATGAGCGGCGTGAGGTAGGACGGCGCGACGACCAGCAGGAACACGATCGCGAAGAGGATGAGCAGCCAGCGCACGAAGCCGTGGTGCCAGACGTAGCGCACGCCCTCGGTGAGGTCGGCGAAGTAGCCGGGGCGCTCGCCCGACCGCACGAGCGTCCGCACCGGCACGAGCAGCAGCAGTCCGATCCCGATGGCGGCCGTGACGACGTCGACGAAGAAGATCGCGACGAGCGACGCACTCGCGTACAGTGCGCCGGCCGCGGCCGGGGCGACGAGCATCATGGCCGACTGGATGGAGCCGTTGATGCCGTTGACCCGCATGAGCTTGTCGGTCGGCGTGATCTGCGGGATGAGCGCCGACACCGCCGGCATCTGGATGCCCGCGCCGACCGAGCGGATCGCGAGCGTGAGGAAGATGAGCCAGAGGTCGGCGGCGCCGTTGATGAGGAAGATCGCGAGCGCGAGGGTCGTGATGACGATCGAGCCGTCGGCCGCGATGATGAGCAGTTTGCGGTTCATGCGGTCGGCCCACACCCCGCCGAAGATCGACACGATCGCCTGCGGCAGGAACCCCGCGACGGCTGCGAACGCGAGCACGACACCGGACTTCGTCTCGAGCGTGAGGTGCCACATGATCGCGTACTGCACGAGCATCGAGCCGAACAGCGAGACCGTCTGGCCGGACAGGAACACCGCGACGTCGCGACGCCAGCGCGGGCTCTCCGAGGCGACGGTCGTCTCCTCCGAACCGTCGGAACCGTCGATCGTGGGTGCATCGGTTGGCGCGTCATCGGCAGCCATGCGATCCACGCTAGGGACTTCGCTCCGAGGTGTCCAGGGGTGATCGGCGCGAACGACGGGCGCGCCCTGACCGTCGAACGGTCGATGCACCCTGTCCAGACGTTCAGACATCCGGGCAGTTGGTCCGTTGACCCGCGGCCGATCGCCCGGATACGCTGCTTGCGATCCTCTGAATCGATTCAGAGTATCCGTGAACCGAACCGAAAGGTGCGCCTCGATGACGAGTGCCCGACCCCTGCACCGCGTGTGCTTCCAGCTCCAGGTCAAACCCGAGCGCCTCGCGGAGTACCGCGAACGCCATGCCGCCGTCTGGCCGGACATGCTGCAGGCCCTCGCCGACACCGGCTGGCACAACTACTCCCTCTTCGTCCGCGACGACGGCCTCCTCATCGGGTACTTCGAGACGGCATCCCTCGAAGCCGCCCAGGCCGGCATGGCCGAGACCGAGGTCAACGCGCGCTGGCAGGCCGAGATGGGCGAGTTCTTCGTCGACCTCGACCTCCCGCCGGACCAGGGCTTCCTCCAGCTCACCGAGGTGTTCCACCTCGAGGACCAGCTCGCCACCCTGCACGAGTAGCGTCATTGAAACGATTCACGTATGCTGCAACCAGCGCCGTGAACGCGCCCCAGACCACCGGAACACGCACAGAGAAGTGACCATGACCAGTTTCGACACCATCACCCCGCTGCTCGAGAAGCAGGCCATCGAACTCCCCTCCTGGGCGTTCGGCAACTCCGGCACCCGCTTCAAGGTGTTCACGACGCCCGGCACCCCTCGGACGCCCGAGGAGAAGATCGCCGACGCCGCCAAGGTGCACGAGTTCACGGCCCTCGCGCCGAAGGTCGCGCTCCACATCCCGTGGGACCTCGTGGACGACTTCAGCGCGCTCCGTCGCTACGCCGAGGACCACGGCGTCGCGCTCGGCACGATCAACTCGAACACCTTCCAGGATGAGGACTACAAGTTCGGCAGCCTGACGCACAGCAACCCGGTGATCCGTCAGAAGGCGATCGACCACCACTTCGCCTGTATCGACGTCATGCACGCGACCGGCTCGCAGGACCTCAAGATCTGGCTCGCCGACGGCAGCAACTACCCGGGCCAGCAGGACATCCGCGGCCGGCAGGACCGCTTGGCCGACTCGCTCCAGCAGATCTACGCCCGCCTCGGCGAGGAGCAGCGACTCGTGCTCGAGTACAAGTTCTTCGAGCCGGCGTTCTATCACACCGATGTCCCCGACTGGGGAACGTCCTACGCCCAGGTGGCCCAGCTCGGCGACCAGGCCCTCGTCTGCCTCGACACCGGCCACCACGCGCCGGGCACGAACATCGAGTTCATCGTCGCCCAGCTCCTGCGCCTCGGGAAGCTCGGCTCGTTCGACTTCAACTCGCGCTTCTACGCCGACGACGACCTCATCGTCGGTGCAGCCGACCCGTTCCAGCTGTTCCGGATCCTCTACGAGGTCGTCCGCGGCGGCGGCCTCGACGACGACTCGCCGGTCGCGTTCATGCTCGACCAGTGCCACAACGTGGAGGACAAGATCCCCGGGCAGATCCGCTCGGTGTTGAACGTGCAGGAGATGACCGCGCGCGCACTGCTCGTCGACCGCGACGCACTGACCGCGGCACAGGAGGCCGGCGACGTCCTCGGCGCGAACGGCATCCTCATGGACGCGTTCTACACCGACGTCCGCGGGCCGCTCGCCGCCTGGCGCGAGAGCCGCGGCCTGCCGGCCGATCCGTTCAGCGCCTACCTGGCCTCGGGCTACCAACAGCAGATCGCCGAGGAGCGCGTCGGCGGGACCCAGGCGAGCTGGGGCGCGTAGGCGGGAAGGCCGAGCCCTTCGACAGGCTCAGGGACCGGGTATCAGTCACTGAGCCAGCCCCGGTCACTGAGCTTGTCGAAGTGCACACCAGCAAACCCGCCCTTCGACAGGCTCAGGGACCGGAGATCAGTCACTGAGCGCGTCGAAGTGCCGACTACTTCGCGAGGAAGGCGAGCAGCTGCTCGTTGACCTCGCGGTAGTGGGTCCAGAGCATGCCGTGCGGCGCGCCCTCGATCTCGACGTACTCGGCGGAGGGCAGCGCCCTGGCGAACACGCGACCGGTGGAGTCGATCGGCAGGACGCGGTCCCCGGTGCCGTGCACGATGAGTGACGGGACGTCGATCTTCGCGACGTCGGCCCGGAAGTCGGTCAGCCAGGTCGGCTGCGCAGCGACCGATGCGTACGGCGACGCGTTGTAGGCGAGCTGCGTGTTGGCCCGCAGCGCCTCCTCGCTCAGGCGCGAGCCGAGGTTCTCGTCCGTGTTGAAGAAGTTCTCGAAGAAGCTCGTGAAGAACGCGTAGCGGTCGTCGGTGACGGCCTCGAGGAGCCCGTCGAACACGTCCTGCGGGACACCCGTCGGGTTGTCGTCGGTCTGCAGCAGGTAGGGCTCGAGCGATCCGAGGAAGACGGCCTTCGCGACGCGCTCCGAGCCGTAGGTGCCGAGGTAGCGGCCGACCTCGCCGGTGCCCATCGAGAAGCCGACGAGGACCGCGTCGTGGAGGTCGAGCCCGTCGACGACGGCCTTGAGGTCGGCGGCGAAGGTGTCGTAGTCGTAGCCCTCGGTGGGCTTGGAGGACTTGCCGAAGCCGCGGCGGTCGTAGGTGATGACGCGGTAGCCGGCGTCGAGGAGCGCCGCGGTCTGCTTCTCCCACGACGAGCCGTCGAGGGGGTAGCCGTGGATGAGGACGACGGGCTGGCCGCTGCCGTGATCCTCGACGTAGAGCTCCACGGAGGTGCTGTTCTCGGTTCCGACGGTGATGAACGACATGGTTCGATTCCTTTCGTCTTCGGCGTCCGGACTCGTCGCCCGATTCCACGCCCCGAATTGAGAACGATCGTTCTCTTCGGTGTCCATCAGCATAGGGAACGATCGTTCTCAATGCAAGTACACTGAGGGAATGACCAGCGAACAGACGATGACGATCACGTCGCCGAGCCCGGCGGCCACACCCGCGACACCAGCATCCGTGCGCGACATCATCGTCGACGCCGCCGACCGCCTGTACTACGCGAAGGGCATCCAGTCCGTCGGCATGGACGAACTGCGCTCGGCGGCCGGCGTGTCGCTGAAGCGCCTGTACTCGGAGTTCCCGAGCAAGGAGGACATCGTCCTCGCGGTCATGGAGCGTCGACACGAGCTCTGGACCACCGGCGTCAGCGCGCTCGTGGACGACGCCGAGACGCCCCGCGACCGACTCCTCGCGATCTACGACTACCTGGCCGGCTGGTTCAGTGACGACTCGTTCCGCGGCTGCGGCTTCATCAACGCCTTCGGGGAACTCGGGGGCGTCTCGCCGGCGGTCGCCACCATCACCCGCGAACACAAGGCGTCCTTCCAGGACTACGTCGCCGACCTCGTCGCCGACGCCGGCGCTCCGGCATCACTCGCCCCCCAGCTCGCGATCCTCGCCGAGGGCGCCCAGACCACCGCCGCCATCACCGGCTCCCCCGAGGCCGCGCTGCACGCTCGTCGCGCCGCCGAGACGCTCATCGACGCCGCCTCCTAGGGATTCGTTCGCCCATTTCCGGGCGAACGGGACCTCGCTCGCCCGAAAATGGGCGAACGGATGTGGTCAGGCCACACTCTGATATATTTTCCGCTCAGAACTCCCCCGGGTTCCACGCGCCGTCGACGCGTCCCACCTCAATGGAGAGAGAGCATGTCCTCACCAATCGGAACACCCGCGCCCAGCATCGGATCCCCCGGCACCCGACCACCGAAGGCCTTCCTCGGCCTCTCCGGTCCGCTGCTCTGGGGGTACGTCGCGATCGCCTTCTTCATGACCGGCGACGGACTCGAGCAGGCGTTCCTCTCGGACTTCCTCGTCACGAGCGAGGGCTTCAGCACCGACCAGGTGGGCTCGCTCTTCACCGTCTACGGCCTGATCGTGGCGATCGGGGCGTTCGCCTCCGGTGTGCTGGCCGAGTACTTCGGACCGCGCCGCATCATGATCGCCGCCGCCGCGGGGTGGATCGTCTTCCATGCCGGCTTCGTGTACTTCGGCATCATGCAGCACGACTTCGCGATGATGATGGCGATGTACGCCATCCGCGCCGTCGCCTACCCGCTGTTCGTCTTCGGGTTCGTCGTGTGGATCTCCTACGCCGCCCCGCAGGACAAGCTGTCTTCCGCGATGGACTGGTTCTGGTGCTCGTACTCGGTCGGCGTCGGCGTGTTCGGGTCGTATCTGCCGAGCTTCACCATCCCGGCGTTCGGAGCCGTCGAGACGATGTGGGGCGCGATCGCCTTCATCGCCGTGGGCGGCGTGCTCGCGGGCGTCCTCGTACGCGGCAAGGGACCGGAGACCTCCGAGCCCCGCACCCTCCGGGGCCTCGGCGAGACCCTCGCGACCACGATCGCGCTCCCGTTCCGGAACGTCCAGCTCGCCTACGGCATGCTCCAGCGCGTCATCAACCAAATCTCGCTCTACGGGTTCATCGTCATGCTGCCGATCGTCTTCGTCCGCGACATCGGCTTCGAGCAGGGCACCTGGCTGCAGCTGTGGGGGCTCGTGTACATCGTGACGGTGTTCACGAACCTCCTCTGGGGCATCCTCGGCGACCGCATCGGCTGGATCCGCACCGTCCGCTGGTTCGGGAGCCTCGGCATGTTCGCGTCCACGCTCCTGCTCTACTTCATCCCGCTCGTCGTCGGGCCGAACCCCTGGCTCACGGGGATCGCCGTCGTCATGTTCGGGTTCGCGGTCGCGGCCTATGTCCCGCTGTCGGCGCTCATGCCGGCGCTCGAGCCGAACCACCGCGGCGGCGCGGTCGCACTCCTCAACCTCTCCGCCGGACTCTCCCAGTTCGTCGGGTCGCTGCTCGTCACCCTGCTCTGGACGTCCTTCGGCACCACGGCGACCGTCATCGCGCTCGCCTGCACCTATCTCGTCGGGTTCGCGGTGACGTTCCTGATGCGGGTCGACCAGGACGCCCTGGCGAAGGCGGAGACGACGCGGAGCATCCCGACGGTTTCAGGCACGACGACGCGAACCGCCACCACGGAGACGGACCGGCCCGGGGTGGAGCACACGACCGCAGAATGACCTCAGGCGGCAGCCCTGGCCGCTCGCGCGAGCTCCGCGGAGAACACGACAGGTGGCGGATGCGAGGCGCCTCCACCGCGCTGCGCATCACGCCACGTATCGTGCTGCACATGGACACCCGATCATCCAGGACGAGCGCACTCGATTTCTGGCAAAGCCTCGAGGCGTTCACGCCGCAGGCCATGCCAGCGGTGTCGCGGAGTCGGGATGACCGCCCGTTCGTGGCGGACTACATGAACGACGACACCCCACTTCCCTGGCTCGACCCGTCATGGCCTGCCGCACGCGAGCACTTCGCCTGGGAGCACCGGGTGTACGCGGGTACCCTTCGATCTCTCCTCGGCTTGGGCCGTCCTCTCACCGCCCCCGGATAGCAGTCCAGAGCGCCCAAGACCTGCCCAGAGCGCGATGTTCACCATGCGGATCCAGGACGACGGCTCGATCGTGCCCGACAGCTGGGTGCCATCGCAAAGCGCTTGGGCTGCCGGCCGCTATGCCCTGACGAATCAGATCGCCGATGTGTGGGCAGGGTTCGACGGTTTCGAAGCCACGTGGAAAGCGGCGATCTCGCGTCTGATCGTCGCCGGAGGGCTGGCGATCGGCGGCGAACCTGCGGGCGATGGCCAGACCGAACCGGTCGACAAGAGCCGAATAAAGGCGCTGCTGTTTCAGTCGATGCCCGAGCACACGCTCTCGAGGCTCACGCTCGCCGGCGGAGAACCGGGCCTCCGCATCCTCAGTCGGGAGGTCCGAGTGCGGCAGACCGCTCCCGGCTCCCCTGGGCCGGCGGACGAGACGGATTACCTCAACAGCTTCTTCTCAACCGACCTCCGGATGATCGCCGCCGACACTGCCGATCATCCCGCCGGGTCCTCGTATCTCGGGGAACGACCGCCGTCGCGTCAGGTCGATGTCCGGGCCGAGCTGCGCGCAGTGTTCGACGGCGTTGCTCCGAGCATCATGCCGGAGGGCCGGTGGCCGAGTTCACCCAACGATGCACTGTCGTTGTCCCAACAACTGGCGGTGAACCAAAGCCTGCGCGACCTCTCGGCCAACGATGGGGTCTTCGGGGTGAACGGACCGCCGGGGACCGGGAAGACCACGCTGCTCCGCGACGTGGTCGCAGCACTCGTGACGGATCGCGCGGCCGCCCTGAGCGCCTTCACTCGCCCCGCAGACGCCTTCGTCGGGAAGTTCTCATGGCGAGCCCGGGACGAGAAGCTCCGCGTGGTGCACCGACTGCACGAGTCGATTCGGGGCCGCGAGATCATCGTCGCCTCGTCGAACAACGGTGCCGTCGAGAACGTGAGTCTGGAGATCCCCGACGCCAGGTGGCTCGACTCGGCGTTCAGCTCGTTCGCACCCGACCCACTGGCCGACATCGGTTCTCTTCTGTTGCACTCGGACGAACGACCCGGATCCAGCCCGACGGCTTGGGCGGCGATCGCCGGCCAGCTCGGTAACTCGCGCAACCGTTCGCGCTTCGCCCAGAAGCTTGCATACGGACGCAGCGCGTCGCCGGACCATCCCGCCGAGGTTCGAGGGGTGATCGCGATGCTCGGGTCGCCGCCGGACGAGGTGCTCCCGTGGGACGAGGCGCGGAGGCTGTTCCAGGAGGCCCGTCGCAACGTTCACAGACTCCGAGCAGACCGGCAGCGGGCGCACGAGGCACTCGGGAGGAGGGCGGCGCTCACCGCCGAGCTCGACTCCGCGCGCCGCAGCGCTTCCGATCTCATGCTCCTCGACGAAGCCCAACAGCGGGAGATCGATGCGCTGCGCGGGAGCGCCGAGGCGCTGGCCGCGGAACGGACACTCGCTCACGATGCCCTCTCCGCCCTGGCGGTGGCGAAGCCGTCATGGTTCGCCTCAGTGTGCACGCTCGGACGAGCCACCACACCGTGGCGGAACGGCATGTTGCGCCTCACGGAGCGCTGCGAAGCGCTGGCACAGGAGGCCGACCGACAGGCCCAGTCGCTCGAACGATCCCTGACGGAGAACGCGACGACCCGGGCGGCTCGGTCCTCGCATCAGCGTGAGGCCCAGACCCTGGAGCTCACGATCGCCGCCGACAGCGTAGCGATCGCCGCACAGGCGGACGGCGCCCCGTCCGAGGACTGGTTCGAAGCCACCGACGAGGCCCGAGAGACACGGGCCCCGTGGAATGATCGGGCCTACAACACCGCCCGATCCGAGCTGTTCCTGCGCGCCGTTCAACTGCATCGCGCGTTCATGTTCGCGACCCCTTCCCAGACTCGCAGCAACCTGTACTCCGCGGTCGATGTCCTCCAGAACCGCACACCATCGCAGGCTTCGCCCGCCATGATCCGAGCAGCGTGGGAAGCGCTGTTCCTGGTGGTCCCCGTGATGTCGACCACGTTCGCATCATTTCCGCGCATGATGGCATCGCTCGGTTCCGAACGTCTCGGCTGGTTGATCGTGGACGAAGCCGGGCAGGCTGCCCCGCAGCACGCGCTGTCCGGCGTCTGGCGGGTACGGCGCTGCCTGATGGTCGGTGATCCGCTGCAACTCGAACCAGTGCTCACGCTGCCGCCCGAAGTCCAGGAGCGACTTCGGGAGCTCACCGCCTGCAGCGACGCCTGGTCGCCTCGGTCCAACCCGGCGCAAGTCCTCGCCGACCGGGCATCCACGTTCGTCTCGACGATCAGGCCTCCGGATGGAGAGCCGGTCACAGTCGGATCACCGCTGCGACTGCATCGGCGCTGCAACGACCCGATGTTCTCGGTCATCAACGATGCCGTCTACGGCGGCTTGATGATGCACGGCGGTGATCCGTCCGCAGACTGCCTGCTGCCGTCTGGTGCGTCGGTGATGGACTCGGCTTGGCTGGACGTCCACACGAGCCGCTGGGACGAGAACTGCTCGCCAGCAGAGGTGGAGCGACTCGACGGCCTCCTCCAGGCACTCGGGGTGAACGGCTGGCCGATGTCGGACCTGCTGATCGTCTCACCGTTCCGGACGGTTGCGGCTGCCATCGCGCGGGTCGCGGGGCGTCACGGCGTCGATCGGCGGACGCAGGCCGGAACGGTACACACGGCCCAGGGGAAGGAAGCCGCAGTCGTCATCATCGTGCTCGGCGGGCGGACGTCTGGGTCCCGCAATTGGGCCGTCGAGACACCCAACCTCTTCAACGTGGCGGTCAGTCGCGCGAAACGGCGGCTGTTCGTCATCGGTGACAGAACCGAGTGGTCGCGACTCCAGTACTTCGGTCAGCTCGCGAACCTGATGGCGACGATCCCGCCCACTGCGACGCTCACGACGCTGGTCGCGAAACCACCGGGGTCGGAGACTCCCTGAACGGAAACCTGACGCGGGCCGCGTTGACGAGGCAGCGGCCCGCGTCGTCAGCTCACACCACGGTGTACCCGCCGTCGATCCGGAAGCTCTGCCCGACGACGTAGGAGGAGCGCTCTCCGGCGAGGTAGACGACGAGGTCGCCGAGCTCGTCCGGCTCACCCATCCGGCCGGCCGGGATCCGCGACACCCAGTCCTCGGCCATGTCCGGATTGGCGGCGACGAAGTCACGCGTCATGTCGCTCGCGAAGTAGCCCGGTGCGATGGCGTTGACCCGGATCCCCAGCGGCAACCACTCGATCGCGAGACTGCTCGTGAGCATGGAGACGGCGGCCTTCGAGGCGTTGTACGCGGCCTGCGTCTGCGGCACGTTCACGGCGAAGGCGGACATCGAGGACACGTTCACGATGCTCGCGAGGTGACCCGCGTCGCGACGGTCGGCGACGAAGCGTCGCGCGAACTGCCGGGACACGAGGAAGGTCCCGGTGACGTTCACCCGGAAGAGCCGATCCCAATCGGCCACTTCGGTGTCGATCGCGCGGGCGCCGTGCGTCATCCCAGCGCTGTTGACGAGGATGTCCGGCGTCCCGAGGGTATCCGCGACGTGGTCGAGCGCGGCGTTCACGGATCCCTCATCGGTGACGTCGACCGGGAGCCCGATCACCGCGGGCGAGACCTGTGCATCGAGGACCGACGCGGCGTCGGCCACCGTCTCCAAACGGTCGAGGAGGGCGACCTGGGCGCCGGCTTCGGCGAGTGCCGTGGCCATCGCGAGCCCGAGCCCGCGGGCGCCTCCGGTGATGATCGCCGTGCGACCGGCGAGGACTGGTTCGTGTGTGGTTTCCATGGCGCCAGTCTAGAAGTTCCAGATGCTCATATATCTTTGCTCGTCCGTAACTCAGGACGCTTGCGGCGCGTTGCGCACGCCACGCCGCGTCATGTCGGCGACGCGCCGGAGTGCTCCTGAATTGGGAACCGTTCGGCATCCCTCGCTGTGACATCCTGTTGAGACGGACACGAACGGACACGTCCGACACCGATAGACAGGGGGCGGCATGGCCACGACCGGCACGCTCGGCGCCGAGGAACGACGGACCCGACTGACGGCGATCCTCGAACGCGACGGCAGCATCCGCCTCGACGATGCGGCTGCGGAGCTCGACGTGTCCTCGATGACCGTGCGACGCGACCTCGCCGACCTGGAGCAGCTCGGCCTGGTGCGGCGCGTCCGGGGCGGGGCGATCCCGACCCTGCGACCGAGGACCTTCACCGAACGGTCTGCGACGGGCGTCCGCGAGAAGGGCGCCATCGTCGAGAAGCTCCGGGCGCTCATCCCGACGGACGGCGCGATCGCGATCGACGCCTCCAGCACGGCCGGTGGCATCAGTCGACTGCTCGGCGAGTCGACCCTCACGGTGGCGACCAACTCCTACCCGAACTTCCTCCTCGCCGGCGCGAACCGCGAGGTCACCGCGATCCTCGTCGGCGGCCAAGCCGAGTCGCGCACCGACAGCTTCATCGGCCCCATCGCCTGCCAGGCGGCGTCATCGGCGCTCTACCGGCGCTTCTTCCTGTCGGCCGCCGCCATCGACCCGACCGTCGGCAGCTCGGAGGTCACCCTCGAAGAAGCGCAGGTCAAGCAGGCGTTCGCCCGCGCCTCCGACGAGACGATCCTCGTCGCCGCGTCCTCGAAGCTGGGGCAGCGCGCGATGGCGGTCGGCTTCGCCCTCGCGGACGTCGACCTCCTCGTCACGGAACTCGACCCCGCCGACCCCGCGCTCGACGCCTACCGCGACGCCGTCGAACTCCTCTGAGCACCCGGCCCCGCACGTCCCGTTCTCAGGAGTCACCGCGCGCGTCGCTCCGGGCCGACCGCAACGCGCCGAGGTTCTCCTGAGATCGGGACATCGCCATTGCGAGATCTGTGACTTCTTGTCATACTTAACACGATTGAACACCGGGCACGGGCGTGCCCCGACGAAGGAGTGCGAATGTCCGTGAACCCAACCGCTGCCGAGCTCATCGCCCGCAGCAACCGCCTCGGGAGCGACCCGAAGAACACCAACTACGCCGGCGGCAACACCTCGGCCAAGGGCACCGAGATCGACCCCGTCACGGGCGAGCCGGTCGAGCTCCTCTGGGTCAAGGGCTCCGGCGGCGACCTCGGCACGCTCAAGCCCGAAGGTCTCGCGGTCCTCCGCCTCGACCGCATGCGCGCCCTGCAGGACGTCTACCCCGGCCTCGACCGCGAGGACGAGATGGTCGCCGCCTTCGACTACACCCTGCACGGCAAGGGTGGCGCGGCCCCGTCGATCGACACCGCGATGCACGGCCTCGTCGACGCGGCCCACGTCGACCACCTGCACCCCGACTCCGGCATCGCCATCGCGACCGCCGCCGACGGCCCCGCACTCACCGCGAAGATCTTCGGCGACAAGGTCGTGTGGGTCCCGTGGCGTCGCCCCGGCTTCCAGCTCGGCCTCGACATCGCCGCCATCAAGGCCGACAACCCGCAGGCCATCGGCACCATCCTCGGCGGGCACGGCATCACCGCCTGGGGCGACACCTCCGAGGAGGCCGAGGCGAACTCCCTGTGGATCATCGACACCGCGGCCGCCTACATCGAGGCGAACTCCCGCCCCGAGCCCTTCGGTCCGGCGCTCGACGGCTACGCGGCCCTCCCCGAGGTCGAGCGTCGGGCCAAGGCGGCGGCTCTCGCGCCCACCATCCGCGGGCTCGCCTCCGCCGACCGCCCCGTCGTCGGCCATTTCACCGACAGCCCCGAGGTCCTCGACTTCCTGGCCTCGGCGGAGCACCCACGCCTCACCGCGCTGGGCACGAGCTGCCCCGACCACTTCCTCCGCACCAAGGTGAAGCCGCTCACGGTCGACCTGCCCGCCACAGCGAGCGTCGAGGAGGTCGTCGAGCGCCTCGGCACCCTGCACGAGGCGTACCGCGAGGACTACCAGGCCTACTACGACCGCCACGCCACGGCCGACAGCCCGGCCATCCGCGGGGCCGACCCGCTCATCGTCCTCGTCCCGGGCGTCGGCATGTTCAGCTTCGGCAAGGACAAGCAGACCGCCCGCGTCGCCGGCGAGTTCTACGTCAACGCCATCAACGTCATGCGCGGGGCCGAGGGGCTCTCCACCTACGCGCCGATCGACGAGGCTGAGAAGTTCGCGATCGAGTACTGGGCACTCGAGGAGGCGAAGCTGCAGCGTCAGCCTGCGCCGAAGCCACTCGCGACCCGCGTCGCGCTCGTCACCGGTGCCGCATCCGGCATCGGCAAGGCCATCGCCACGCGTCTCGTCGCGGAGGGCGCGGTCGTCGCGATCGCCGACCTCTCGCTGGAGAAGGCGCAGGCCGCAGCAGCCGAGCTCGGCACCACGGACGTCGCGATCGGCATCGCCGCCGACGTCTCGAACGAGGCCGCCGTCCAGGCCGCGATCGACGAGACGGTCCTCGCCTTCGGCGGGCTCGACCTCGTCGTCAACAACGCGGGCCTCTCGCTGTCGAAGTCGCTCCTCGAGACCACCGAGGCCGACTGGGACCTCCAGCACAACGTCATGGCGAAGGGCTCGTTCCTCGTCTCGAAGGCCGCCGCACGCGTGCTCATCGACCAGAAGCTCGGCGGCGACATCGTCTACATCTCGTCGAAGAACTCCGTGTTCGCGGGCCCGAACAACATCGCCTACTCCGCGACGAAGGCCGACCAGGCCCACCAGGTCCGCCTCCTCGCCGCGGAGCTCGGCGAGTACGGTGTGAAGGTGAACGGCATCAACCCCGACGGCGTCGTCCGCGGCTCCGGCATCTTCGCCTCGGGCTGGGGTGCGAACCGCGCGAAGACGTACGGCATCGACGAGCAGGACCTCGGAAAGTTCTACGCGCAGCGCACCATCCTCAAGCGCGAGGTCGTCCCCGAGAACGTCGCGAACGCGGTCTTCGCGATCTGCACGAGCGACTTCAGCCACACGACCGGACTGCACATCCCCGTCGACGCGGGTGTGGCCGCAGCCTTCCTGCGATGAGCGCGGCAGGCCGGAGCGGCACCGTCGCGGCGGTCGACCTCGGGGCCACGAGCGGGCGGGTCATGCTCGGCCACGTCGGCCCCGGCGAGCTGCGCCTCGTACCGGTCGCACGGTTCCCGAACACGCCCGTCCGCACGCCGGACGGCCTGCACTGGAACATCCTCGAGCTGTACCGCTCGATCGTCGCGGGGCTGTCGGGCGCAGCGAAGCAGGAGCCGCACCTCGCGAGCATCGGCATCGACTCGTGGGCGGTCGACTACGGCCTCCTCCGGCAGGGGCGCCTCCTCGGCGCACCGTTCCACTATCGCGACGAACGGACGGCGGCAGGTGTCGAGGCGGTCCACGGGACGGTCCCCTTCGCCGATCTCTACCGCGTGAACGGCCTGCAGTTCCTGCCGTTCAACACCGTCTACCAGCTCGCGACCGAGCGCGACGCCGGCATGCTCGACGTCGCCGACACCGCGCTCCTGGTGCCCGACCTCATCGCGCACTGGCTGACCGGTGCTCGCGTCGCCGAGGCCACCAACGCGTCGACCACCGGCCTCGTCCGCGCCGGCGAACCGACCAGGTGGGACGCCGGACTCCTCACCCGACTCGGCATCCCGGCGGCCGTCCTCCCGCCCATCGTCCAGCCGGGCGATCGCATCGGGACGCTCCTCGAAGCGGTCGCCGCCGAGGTCGGTCTGCCCTCGTCCACGCCCGTCACCGCCATCGGCTCACACGACACGGCCTCAGCGGTCGTCGCCGTCCCGATGACGACCCCGGATGCCGCCTACATCTCGTGCGGCACGTGGGGGCTCGTCGGGGTCGAGCTCGAACGACCTGTCCTCACCGAGGCGAGTCGAGCGGCGAACTTCACGAACGAGGGCGGCGTCGACGGACGCACCCGCTTCCTGCACAACGTGATGGGACTCTGGCTCCTGAGCGAGTCGGTGCGCACCTGGGAGCGCGGTGGCGAAACGATCGACCTGCCCGGGCTCATCGCCCAGGCCGCCGCGGTCGACGCACCGGTCTCGGTGTTCGATGCGAACGACCCCCGGTTCCTCGCCCCCGGCGACCTGCCGGCGCGCATCGCCGAGTTCCTCGTCGAGCACGGGCGTGCGGTGCCGCAGTCCCGTGCCGAGTTCGTCCGGTGCATCATCGAGAGCCTGGCCCAGGCGTTCGCGGATGCGGTCCACACGGCTTCCGAGCTGTCCGGGGTCCAGGTGCGCACGATCCACGTCGTCGGCGGTGGATCCCAGAACACGCTCCTGTGCCAGCTGACGGCCGACCGCGCGGGGATCCCCGTCATCGCCGGCCCGGTCGAGGCGACGGCGCTGGGGAACGTCCTGGTGCAGGCCAGGGCGGTGGGGATCATCGACGGCGACCTCGAGTCCCTGCGCGCCCTCGTCGCCCGTTCCTTCGAGCCGACCCGCTACGAGCCGCGCAAGCCTGCCGGCTCCACGTCCGTCAGCCGGTAGCGTCGCAGCATGACCGCTTCTCCACTCATCGTCAGCCTGCCCGCCGACCTGCGCGAGGAGGTGCTGTCGCAGGGCCCCCTCCCCGAGGGCGTCGAGTTCGTCGAATGGGATCTGCGCGCCGAACCGCCGGTCGAGCACATCGACCTCGTCGTGCCCGTGTACCTCGGCTCGAACAAGCCGCTCGCGAACGTCGCCGCGGTGACGCCGAAGCTCGTCCAGGTGCAGTCGATCGGCTACGACGGCCTCGCGGACCTCCTCCCCGCGGGCATCACGCTCGCCAACGCGGCGACCGTCCACGAGGCGTCGACGGCGGAGCTCACGGTCGGCCTCATCCTCGCCTCGCAGCGGGGCATCCCGGACTTCGTGCGCGCCGAGCGGACGGGCGAGTGGCTGCAGAGCCAGCGCCCGAGCCTCGCCGACCGCCGCGTACTCCTCATCGGGTACGGCGGGGTCGGAGCGGCCATCGAGGAGCGGCTGCTCCCGTTCGAGGTCGAGGTCACCCGGGTGGCGTCGAGCGCGCGGGAGGACGAGCGGGGGCCGATCCACGGCATCGACGAACTGCCCGGACTCCTGCCGCACGCTGAGATCGTCATCGTCGTCGTGCCACTCACCGACGGCACCCGCGGCTTGATCGGAGACGACTTCCTGGCGGCACTGCCCGACGACGCCCTCGTCGTGAACGTCGCCCGCGGCCCCGTCGCCGACACCGACGCCCTGGTGGAGCACGCGACGAGCGGTCGCATCCGACTCGCGCTCGACGTGACCGACCCCGAACCGCTGCCCGCCGACCACCCGCTGTGGTCCCTGCCGAACGTGCTCGTCTCCCCGCACATCGGGGGCGCGACGAGCGCCATGCTGCCGCGGATGGCGCGTCTCCTGCGTCGACAGATCGAACACCTGTTGGCCGACGAGGAGCCGGAGAACATCGTCCTCCGCACCTGAGACGGGCGTCGAGGTCCGTCGATTTCCCTTCGCAGAAAAATCTGCGGCGGGGGCTCGCGTTGAATCGGTTCAAGAGGTAGGGTTTGTGGTCTGACCACACCGCAGTGTCGAAGGAGGATCGATGAACGCACCAGCGACGGCCGCGCCGGCAGCGGCCGCGGCGACGCGGCCCGCCACCGCAGCGGCGGAGCCCAGGGCCTGGGAGGTCGTGCTCGCCCGCATCGAGTCGGACCTCCTCAGCGGTGTCCTCACCCCCGGCGACCGCCTGCCCGGCGAACGTCAGCTCGCGATCGACCTCGGTGTCGGCCGGTCCAGCGTCCGCGAGGCGATCCGCGTCTTGGAGGTCCTCGGACTCATCCGGACCCACACGGGATCCGGCCCCACCGCCGGCGCGATCATCGTCGCCACGCCGTCCGGTGGCATGGCCACCCTCATGCGGCTCCAGGTCGCCGCGCAGGGCTTCGCCGTCCAGGACGTGGTCGACACCAGGCTCGTGATCGAGACCGCGGTCGTCCACAGTCTGGCGTCGCGTGCCGAAGCAGCCGTCCCCGATCTCACGCACCCCGAGTCCCTGCTCGACGCGATGGACCAGCCCACCCTCACGGAGGCCGAGTTCCTCGCCCTCGACGCGCAGTTCCACCTGTCGCTCGCCGAGGCGGAGGGCAACCAGGTCCTCGTCGCCACGATGTCGGGTCTCCGTGACTCCATCGAACGCTACGTCCTGGCCGGTGTCCCACAACTGGCGTCGTGGTCAGCCACCGCCGACCGCCTGCGCGCCGAGCACCGGGGCATCGTGGAGGCGATCCGCCACGCCGACGCCGAGCTGGCCCGCCAGTCCGTCCGCTCCCACATCACCAACTACTACCAGGCTCGCGAACTGTCAGAAGACGACAGTCCGCACCCCTCGACACCCACCTCAAGCGACAGTTCGCGGAAAGAAGAGACAGACCATGGTTGAACGCCGCATCCCCAAGCCCCACGACCTCCTGCCGCTCATGCAGTTCAAGAAGCCGGAGTTCAACGCCCGGAAGCGCCGCCTGGCGGCCGCGACGACCATCGCCGACCTGCGCACGATCGCGAAGAAGGTCACGCCGACGGCGCCCTTCGACTACACCGACGGCGCCGCCGAGGGCGAGATCTCGCTGGCCCGGGCACGCCAGGCGTTCCAGGACATCGAGTTCCACCCGGCCGTCCTGAAGAACGTCGCGAACGTCGACACCGGCTGGGACGTCCTCGGCGAGCGCGTCGCGTTCCCCTTCGGCATCGCCCCGACCGGTTTCACCCGCATGATGCAGACCGAGGGCGAGCGCGCGGGAGCCTCCGCCGCAGCGGCCGCCGGCCTCCCCTTCACCCTGTCGACCATGGGCACGACCTCGATCGAGGACGTCAAGGCGGCGGCACCCGGTGGCCGCAACTGGTTCCAGCTCTACATGTGGAGTGAGCGCGAACGGTCGATGGCGCTCGTCGACCGCGCGGCAGCGGCCGGCTACGACACCCTCGTCGTGACGGTCGACACCCCCGTCGGCGGCGCCCGCCTGCGCGACGTCCGCAACGGCATGACGATCCCGCCGTCGCTCACCCCGAAGACCATCGTCGACGCGCTCCCCCGCCCGGCGTGGTGGATCAACTTCCTCACCACGGAGCCGTTGGCCTTCGCGAGCCTCGACCGCTGGTCGGGAACCGTCGCGGCGCTCATCGACACGATGTTCGACCCGACCGTCGGTCCTGACGAGGTCAAGTACATCCGCGAGCAGTGGAAGGGCAAGCTCATCGTCAAGGGCGTCCAGTCGGTCGCCGATGCGAAGCTCGCCGTCGACCTCGGTGCGGACGCCGTCCAGCTCTCCAACCACGGCGGCCGCCAGCTCGACCGCGCGCCGATCCCGTTCCACCTCCTGCCGAGCGTCGTGCGCGAGGTGGGCAAGGACGCCGAGGTGCACCTCGACACCGGCATCATGAACGGCGCCGACATCGTGGCGTCCGTCGCGCTCGGTGCGCGCTTCACCTTCATCGGCCGCGCGTACCTGTACGGACTCATGGCCGGTGGGCGCGAGGGCGTCGACCGCGCGATCCAGATCCTCTCGGGCGAGATCGTGCGCACGATGAAGCTCCTGGGTGTCGCGTCGCTCGAGGAGCTGCAGCCGCACCACGTGACCCAGCTGTCACGGTTCACGACGCTGCAGCCGATGCCGGAGCAGTCGTCGCTGAGCGCCGGCCGGCCGGCAGCCGCGAAGCCCGCGGCACCGGCCGCGCGGAAGGCTCCGGCCCGGAAGCCGTCGGCCGCGAAGGCCTGACCGCTCGACCGCACGCGGTCACCGCCGCACTCCACGGGTTGTCCCCGATGTCCTCCGTCGCCCCTTCGGGAACGATGGAACCGTCCCGACGGTCGCAGCACCTGCGCCGTCGGGCCGGTGTTCGACGATCTGGAGGCGACGGTGGCACAGCTCCTCGTGATCGGTGGGAGCGGCCGCACCGGGCGGCTCATCATCGGCGAGGCACTCCGCCGTGGCCACTCGGTCACCGCGCTCGTCCGCGACCCCGCCGCCGTCGTTCCGGGCGACCGGCTGACGGTGGTCCAGGGGTCTCCCCTGCGGAGTGAGGACGTCGAGGACGCCATGCGTGGCGCGCAGGCCGTGATCATCGCCCTCAGCAACATCGGCTCGTCCGACTGGCCGTGGGCGCGCCAGGTCAGCCCTCCCGACCTCATCTCGAACGCCGTGCGGGTCGTGACGGATGCGATGCGCTCGCGTGGCCTCCGCCGAATCGTCCTCCTCTCCGCGCTCGGTGCCGGCGAGTCGGTCCGGAGCGTCCCCGCCGGCCTGCGGTGGGCGACGCACTTCCTCCGGCTCGGCACCGTCTACGCCGATCACGAGCAGGCGGACGCGTTCCTCCGCCGCTCGGAGCTCGACTGGACCATCGTGCACCCGACCGTGCTCTCTGCCAGCGACGCCCGACGCCCGGTCGTGTCGTCACCGCCGGGAAGCTGGCCGAGCTCGCTCCGGATCCCTCGCTGCGACGTCGCCGCGTTCCTCGTCGACGCTGTCGACGACGAGGACCTCATCGGCTCGGCCCCGGTCATCTCCTCGGGGCCGCGCCGCAGCTGACGGTGCGCCCGCCGATGGGGCGCCACCGCGACTCAGGAGCCGGCGGCCGCCCGTGACGCTGCCGGACGACGCCCGATGATGCGGTCCGTCAGTTCGCAGACGCCCCACCAGGTGACGCGGAGCATCGCCTCGACGACGATGCCGCTCGTCATCTTGGAGGCCCCGAGCGTCCGCTCGGTGAAGGTGATCGGCACTTCGACGATCCGCAGACCGGCGCGGTTCGCGTGCCAGAGCATGTCGACCTGGAAGCCGTAGCCGTGGCTGTGGACCTCGTCGAGCTGCAGCCGACGCAGTGCGTCAGCGCTGAACACGCGGTAGCCGCCGGTCACGTCCCGCGCGGGGAGCCGGAGCGCGAACCGGGCGTAGGCACTGCCGACCCGTGAGATGGCCTCGCGATGCTTGGGCCAGTTGACGACGGTGCCGCCCGGGACCCAGCGCGACCCGAGGACGACGTCCGCGTCCGCGGTGGCCGCGAGGAGGGCCGGCAACTGCTCGGGGGCATGGGATCCGTCGGCGTCCATCTCGACCACATTGCCGAATCCGCGCCCGAGTGCCCAGGAGAAGCCGGCCTTGTACGCGGCGCCGAGCCCTTCCTTGCCGGTGCGGTGCAGCACGTGCACCGCGTCGTGCTCGGCAGCGAGCCGGTCGGCGATCGCTCCGGTGCCGTCGGGTGAGTTGTCGTCGACCACGAGCACCTCGACGGAGGGAGCAGCGACACGGACGCGCGCGACGATCCTCTCCAGGTTCTCGCGTTCGTTGTAGGTGGGAATGATGACCACCGTGGAATCCATGTGCCGTCCTCGTGTCTGCTCAGCCAGCGTAGCGCGCTGAACAGGACCGTATCGGCGGCCTCCGTCTGGACGGCCGGACGCTCAGGAAACGGTCGGCGAACGTCCGGCTGGGGGTCAGTTGTTGCTGGCGAAGTGCGCCGGGATGAAGATGGCGAGCGCGATCATGAGGATGCCACCCATGAACCAGACGGCCTGCAGGACGTCCGTGCGGAACGCCTCGCCGAATGCCCACATGCCGCCGGCGAACAGGGCGAAGGCGATCACGACCCAGAACCCCGTCGCATCGCTCAGGGTGCCGGAGCGCCCTGCGTTGGCGCGTTCGTGGTCACGTCGTTCTCCGGCGTCCATGGGTGCCCTTCCTCAGGTTCAAGCGGTCAGTGCAGGTATACGCCGCCCCACTGGGACCCGCAACCCTCTCGGCCAGACCGATGATCGTGCAAGGCCGGTGCGGCTGAGGTCGCCGAGCGACTTGCGGGGTCGCTTCGGACAATCGGCGGACCCCATGCGGCCCGCCTGGGGTCGTACCCCATTGTCGTGGCGGAGCGGCGGTTCATAGCGTCGGAGCACCACGTCCGCTCCCGACGACAGGAGAACCATGACCGCACTCACCCCCACCCAGCAGGAGACCATCGAGCAGGAGGTCTGCGAGATCCTCGAAGTGGACCCCGCCGCCGTCAGCACGGGCCGACCGCAGGCTGCGGGTGACCTGGCCAGTCGACACCAACGCCCAATGGGAGGTGTCGGCGATCGCCCTCGCCGCGACGCTCCGCGCGGATCAGCAGCTCGGGAAACGCCTCGCATACGCGCTCTCGACGGCGCGCTGGCAGCACGGCGTCGACGTGCACGAGGAGACTCAGGTGGCGGAGGTGCTCCGAACCTGCGACCTGGACCCGGCCCTCGCGGTCCTGCACGCCACGGACGAGGGCTCTGAGCTCGGTCGTACGCTCCTCACCGAGCTCGACCGGGACGGCGTCTTCGGTGTGCCGCTCGTGATCGTCGGACGGGAGCCGTTCTGGGGGATCGACCGGCTGACCGCGGCAGCGGCGGCGGACGGCCTGACCGGCTCGCCGTCGATCGATCCGGACGGTGACCCGGGCCCCAAGCCTCAGGGCTCTGAGAGCGGCGAGAATGCTGCCGATGACCATGCGGGCGGTTGTGGGTGATCACGGAACATTGGTATGTTACATGTGATATTGGAGGTAGGATGCAGATCAACGACGCGTCGCGCGACGAGCCCGCGATGATCCGTCTCGTGGCAAGGTTCGCCGCCTTCGCGCTCCTGCATCCACGGCGCCGACCGCCACATCGTCGGCCCAGCGACCACGGGGTGGCCGACTGGCGTTCGATCTCGGTGGCCACGGACCGCGGACGGCTCGACGGCTGGCTGCTGCACGGCCGACGCGATCGACTCGCCCTGGTCGGGCATGGCATCGGACTGTCCCGATCCGCCTCGCTCGACCAGGCCGCGCACCTCCACCGCCGCGGCTACACCGTCCTCCTCTTCGACCTCCGCAACCACGGCCGGTCGCACCGTGACCCCTCCGGGACAGGCATCGCCGACCGCTTCACCACCGACATCGAGCAGGCGGCTCAGACCCTGCGGGCCGACCACGGCTCCACCGATGCGCTCCTCCTCGTCCTCGGCACCTCCTTCTCCACCTTCCCGAGTCTGGCGGCCGTAGCGCGTGGCTCCGCCCGGATCGACGCACTCGTCTGTGACAGCGGACCGGGGCTCACGCTCGATTCCCTGTTCACCGGCTTCTTCCGCGCGGGGTTCGGCCCGCGCGTCCCCGGCTTCCGCAGCCCGGAACGACGGGCGGCGCTGTACCGGGCGATCGCCAGTGACGCGGTCCGACGTCTCGGTTCTTCCTGGCCCCCCGAACCCGCGAAGGGCGATCTCGCGCGGACGCCGATGCTGTTCATCACCGGCTCCACGGACGACATCATGCCGCCGAGCGAAGTACGACGATTGACCGACCGCTACGACACGGCTCAGCTGGTCACCCTCGACTGCGGCCACCTGCGCGGCAACAAGGATCAGCGCGAGCGCTACTACACCGAGCTCGACGCCTTCCTCACCGCGGTCGAGACCGTCCACACGGACCGCGGCGCCCCGTGAGTGCTCGTGGCCCCGACCTCCCGCAGCGCCCCCCGTGGCACTGGTGCGGAGCATTGCCCGAGGGGATGGCCGTTCCGCGACCGCGCAACCCGCTCGTCCAGCGCGGCGCCGAGCAGCGTTGGACGAGGGCGGTCTGGGCGGCGGCCACACCGGCGACCGCCTTCTCGTGGCTCTGCCAGCTCCGGGTCGCCCCGTACAGCTACGACCTGCTCGACAACGGCGGACGGCGCAGTCCCCGCGCGCGGAACCCGGAGCTCCTCGCCGTGCGGACGGGCGATCCGGTGATGACCATCTTCACCACGACCGCCGTTGAGCCGGGACGGTCCATCGCCGTCCGCATGAACCCGGGCGTTGCGACGTTGCTGTTCGGGGCGATCGAGCTCCGGTACACCACGATCCCAGCCGGAGCGGGGGTCTGGCTCCTCGCGGAGATGCTCGTCCCGCCCACCCCTGGACCCTTCGGGCGAGTCCGGCGGACAATCCTGGCCTGGGGCGACTTCGTGATGATGCGGAAGCAGCTGCTCGTGCTCGCTCACCTCGCCGCAGCGGAGGACGCCGCCACCTGAGGCGTACGGCGCTCAACGACCTCGAGGAGGCGCTGGAACTCTTCAGTTCGGGCGTCGTAGCCCCGCGGGGGTGTCCAAATCGGGCCCACCCTTACCCCCGCGACAATCATGCAAGTCGTATGACCTACTCACACGAGTATACATGTGAAATATTACCCGTGGAGCGAGAAGGAGCGGACGGGATGGAGCGGGCTACGCGCGCAGCTCGAGGGTGCAGCACTTCACGCCGCCGCCGCCGAGCAGCAGCTCGGACAGGTCGACGCCGATCGGCGTGTAGCCGCGCTCGCGCAGTTGACCCTCGAACCCGATTGCCCGGGCGGCGATGACGACCTCGCGACCGTTCGAGATCGAGTTGAGGCCGAGGACGGCTGCGTCCTCGGTGCTCACGTGGATCGCGTCGGGGTAGCGCTGCTCGAGGATGCGGTTGCTCGCCTCGTCGAACGCGGTCGGCAGGTAGGCGATGTTCGCGGGCGAGCCGTCGGCGGGAGCCTCCGGGTCGAGCACGGCGATCGCGGTGTCGAGGTGGTAGAAACTCGGGTTCACGAGGTTGAGGGTCACGACCTCGCGGTCGAAGATCCGACGCACCTCCTCGTGGCTGCGGGGATCGGTGCGGAACCCGGTCCCGGCGAGGATGGTGTCGCCGACGAGCATGATGTCGCCCTCGCCCTCGTTCACGAACTCGGGGCGCTCGACGCGGAACCCGTTCGCCTCGAACCAGTCCATGTAGGCCGGCCCCTCGGGGATGCGCTCCTCGTAGGTGAACTTCGCCCCGTAGGCGATGCCGTCGAGCGTGAAGCCGCCGTTCGCCGCGAAGACCATGTCCGGCAGGCCGTCGAGCGGGTCGATGAGGTCGATCCGGTGGCCGAGATCGAGGTAGGCCTGGTGCAGCTGTTCCCACTGCGACACCGCGAGCGAGGTGTCGGTCGGGTCGTCCGGGTTCATCCAGGGGTTGATCCGGTAGCTGACGGTGAAGCGGTCCGGCCGGCACATGAGGTACCGGCGACGGTTCGCGACGCGGGTGCCGGTCGCGGCGTCCTGCGTGGTGGGGGTGGGGTGGTTGAGCGTCGACGACACGTCGGCCTCCAAACGAGCGAGGGTCGGCGGACGAGGTCCAGGGGCCCGGGGGCACGCCACGTTCATCATTGCATGCGATTCGCAGCGTTTTCACGGAGTTTGGCGCAGGAATGCTGCGAAGTGGCAGCTTTTCGCGCAATGATTGCGCTTACACTGAGTCTCATGGACAACCTCGACCGCGGCATCATCGACCTGCTCCGACAGAACTCACGCGCCGGCTACGGCGACATCGGCACGGTCGTGGGCTTGTCGGCCTCAGCGGTGAAGCGACGCGTCGACCGCCTCGTCGCCGACGGGGTCATCCAGTCGTTCACGATCCAAGTCGACCCCACGGTCGACGGCATGCAGACAGAAGCCTACGTCGAACTCTTCTGCCGCGGCACCGTGTCCCCCAACGAGCTGCTGCGGATCCTGTCGGGCGTCCCGGAGGTCGTCGACGCGGGCACCGTCACCGGGAGTGCCGACGCCATCGTGCACATGCGTGCCCGCAACATCCCAGCCCTCGAGGACGCCCTGGAGAAGGTGCGGATCGCCCCCAACGTCGACCACACCCGCAGCGCGATCGTCCTCACCCGCCTCATCCACCGCCACATCGACTGACCCCTCCCCCGGCCCGCGAACGGTCACCAACGCACAGTGCGGCGCGTCCGAAGTCGCCATTCGTGACCGTTCGCGGGCAGGATGGGCGGATGGAGTGGACGATTCAGACGGGGACCAGTGTGTTCGAGCAATTGCGGACGCAGGTGATCGAGGCCGTCCGCGATGGACGGCTGGCGACCGGGGCGAAGCTCCCGACGGTGCGCGGGCTGGCCGACGAGCTGGGGATCGCACCGAACACCGTCGCCAAGGCGTACCGGCTGCTCGAGACCGACGGGGTCATCGAGACCCGGGGGCGCGCAGGGACGTTCGTGTCAGCGCACGGCGACGCGATCGACCGGCAGGCGCAGCTGGCAGCGGCGGCGTACGCGGACCGCATCCGGGACCTCGGCGTCTCGCCGGAGGACGCCGTGGCGCTCGTGGAGGCCGCGCTCCGCGCCTGACGTCGCTGCCCGGCTCAGATGACGCTCTGGGACCACGGATCGGGGTTGCCGAACCGGTGCGCGGTGATCGAGATCGCCTGTTCGCGGAGGAACGGCAGCAGCTCCACCCGTCCGGCCTGGGTGACCGGCCCACCCCAGATCGCGATCTCGGGATCGCCGCCGAGCGCCTCAGCGAGTCGCTTCGCGAGCGGCTCAGGCTCGGAGGCCTCCGTTCCGGGTTCCGCTTCCGCGACCGTCTCGGGACGCGGACCGACGATCCGTACCCGGGTCGCGACCGGCGGCTCCTGGCCCAGCTCGCCCGTGTCGATCGACCCGCGGGCCGCCATCCGGGTCAGCCACTGCTCGTCGGTCTCCAGCGAGACGGGGATGCTCAGCTCGGACAGCCAGTCGCGGACCTCGCGCGGCAACCGCCCGCCGAGACTGACGGTGAACCGTGACCGCGACCGCACCGCGGCGATGAGCACCCGCAGCGCATCGCCCAGGTCGGCCCCCGATGCGACCCGCACCGCGACCGGAACCGGCCGGTAGCGCAGGAGGTTCCGTTCCACGCCGAGCTGCGAGACGTCCTTCACCTCGCCGAACTCGTTCCCCCACGCGATCGCGTCACTGAGCGCCGACCGTCGCAGCACGTCGAAGGCCTCGTAGGTGAGCGACGGCTGGGCCGCCTCGATGAGCTTCACGATGCGGGTGTCGAGCCCGCGGAGGTGCAGGCTGCGGCTCGCCGATCCCGGATCCGGTCGCCACTCGCCGAGCCCGAACAGGTAGTTGGGGCCACCGGCCTTCGTGCCGGTCCCGACCGACGAACGCTTCCACCCGCCGAAGGGCTGGCGCTGCACGATCGCACCGGTGATGCCCCGGTTGACGTACAGGTTGCCCGCCTCGACGGTGTCGAGCCACTCCCCGAGATCGACCGGGTCGAGGGTGTGTAGGCCCGCGGTCAGCCCGTAGGGGGTCGCGTTCTGCAGGGCGATCGCCTCGGTGAGGTTCGCGGCCTGCATGACACCGAGGACCGGGCCGAAGTACTCGGTCACGTGGAAAGGCGAGCCCGGCTGGACACCGGTGCGGACCCCCGGTGACCAGAGGCGCTCGCTCGGCTGGCCGAAGTTGACCGAGGAGTCGTCGAGCAGCTTCGGCTCGACGAGCCACTTCTCGCCGAGGCGCAACTCGGTCAGCCCGGCGAGGAGCTTCTCCCCCGCCGGCTCGACGATCGGCCCCATCTGCGTCCGCGCATCGGACGGCCAGCCGACCCGGAGCGAGCGGACGGCGTCCTCGAGCTGCCGCAGGAAGCGGTCGGATCGGGCGACCGAGCCGACGAGGATCACGAGCGACGCGGCGGAGCACTTCTGCCCGGCGTGCCCGAAGGCGCTCTTCACGATGTCGGCGACGGCGAGGTCGAGGTCGGCACTCGGCGTGACGATGATCGCGTTCTTCCCGCTCGTCTCCGCCAGCAGCGGCAGGTCGGCACGCCACCCACGGAACAGCTGCGCCGTCTCGAAGGAACCGGTCAGGATCACCCGGTCGACGGCCGGGTGGGAGACGAGCCGACGACCGAGGTCGCCCTCCGCCACGTCGGCGAGCACGAGGAGGTCGCGCGGCACCCCGGCGTCCCAGAGCGCCTCGACGACCACCGCTGCGCACCGCTTGGCCTGTGGAGCGGGCTTGATGATCACACCACTGCCGGCGGCGAGCGCCGCGAGGACGCCTCCGGCCGGGATGGCGACGGGGAAGTTCCAGGGCGGCGTCACGACCGTGAGCGCGGAGGGGACGAAGCTCGCGCCGTGCACGCTCTCGAGCAGGGGTGCGTTGGCCGCGTAGTAGTGCGCGAAGTCGACCGCCTCACTCACCTCGGGATCGGCCTCGGCGATCGTCTTGCCGGTCTCGCTCGCCATGACCTCGATGAGGTCCGCCCGACGGGAGGCGAGGACCCGAGCTGCAGCGTGCAGGACGGCGGCCCGTTCGGCAGCGGGTCGGGCTCCCCATCGCTCACCGGCGGCGCGGACCATCGTGATCGTGCGTTCGAGGACGCGTGGGTCGTCGATGGCTGCGGCCGCGACCGCGGAGCCACCGAGGGTCGACTGCGGGACGCGCGCCAGGATCGACGCTCCCCACGCCCGGTTCGCCGCGAGCGAGGGGTCGGTGTCGGCGGTGTTCTCGAAGCCCGGGGCGCCGTCGACGACACCACCACGCTCCGAACGGGAGAAGACCGCCGTCTCGACGTACGCGGAGGACGGATCGGCGTGGAAGCGGTCCTCGCCGCCGCTCGATCCGCGTTCCAGCCCGAGGACCTGCTGCGTGAGTCCCGCGTCGGGCGCCTGTGCGGGATCGCGGAAGCGGTCGTCCCCGTCGTTGTCGGGCAGCGGTGCCTCCGGGGCCTCCGCGGCGCGGTCCTGCGTCCGGTTGGGGGTCGGCACCTGCCCGGCGGTCTCTCCGAGGGCGTCGACTGACGCGAGGAACCGACGTCGCTCGCGTGCGAACAGGGTCGGCTTCTCGGCGAGCTCGAACACCGCCGACATGAAGTTCTCCTCGCTGGCGTTCTCCTCCAGACGGCGGACGAGATAGGAGATCGCGACGTCGAACTCCTTCGGGTTCACGACGGGCGTGTACAGCAGCACCGTCCCGACGTCCCGCTTGATGGCCTCGACCTGACCGGTCGCCATCCCCAGCAGCATCTCGAAGTCCACCCGCTCACGCACACCGCGGTCACCGGCGAGGAGCCACGCGTAGGCGATGTCGAAGAGGTTGTGCCCGGCGACGCCGACCCGCACGACGTCCGTGTGCGCCGGCGTGAGCGCCCAGTCGAGCACGCGTTTGTAGTTGGTGTCGGTCTCGCGCTTCGATCCGGTCGTCGCGAGCGGCCAGCCGTGGATCGCCGCGTCGACCCGCTCCATCGCGAGGTTCGCGCCCTTCACCAGCCGCACCTTGATGGGCGCGCCACCGGCGGCCACGCGCTGCTTCGACCAGGCGGTGAGCTGCATCATCGCTTCGAGGGCGTCGGGCAGGTAGGCCTGGATGACGATGCCAGCCTGGTACTGCAGCAGCTGCGGCTGGTCGAGGAGTCGGGTGAAGACCGCGATGGTGAGGTCGAGGTCGCGGTACTCCTCCATGTCGAGGTTGATGAAGGTGCCGGTCGCGAGCCCCTCCTCGTAGAGCGGCACGAGGCGACGGACGATGCGGTCGACGACCTGCTCGAACGACCACATGGAGAGCTGGCTGGCGATCGACGAGACCTTGATGGACACGTAGTCGACGTCGGGGCGCTGCAGGAGCTCGCGGGTGCCGGCGAGCCGTTTCGCCGCCTCGCCCTCGCCGAGGACGGCCTCCCCGAGGAGGTTCAGGTTGAGTCGGGAACCGTCGGCGCGCAGTTTCGCGATCGCGTTGCCGAGCTCACGAGGACGGCTGTCGACGATGAGGTGGCCGACCATGCCCCGGAGGACGCGGCGCGCGGCGGGGACGACGACCCAGGGCAGGACCGGACCGACCAGACCGCCCGTGCGGACGGCGGCCTGCTCGTACCAGGGCAGGAACCGCGGCGTCCGACCGGCGAGGGCGGCGAGGGCGTTCCCGGCGACGAGCGGGTCCTCCGGGCGCATGACGCCGTCGACGAAGCCGACGGTGAACTCGAGGCCGTTGGGGTCGCGCAGCACGCCGGCGAGCCGCTCGGCGGCGGGATCGGTCGGAGCTTCCGCCCCTTCGTCGACCCATTTCGACGCGAGGGCGATCGCACGATCCGCGAGTCCGACCGGTTCGGTGGGACCCTCGTTCGCAACGTTCGCCATGCTGCTCAGCCTATGCGCCGATCCGCCGATCCCCGCTGAGGCTCGCGAGTACACGCCTGGCGGCTGAGCACCCCGGTCGGTCGCCGCCCTTCGACAAGCTCAGGGACCGGTGGGCCATGTCGCGGAGACCCCGCCCCGGCCGCCGCCCTTCGACAAGCTCAGGGACCGGTGGGCCATGTCGCGGAGACCCCGCCCCGGCCGCCGCCCTTCGACAAGCTCAGGGACCGGTGCACCACATCGCTGAGACCCCTCCCCGGTCACTGAGCCTGTCGAAGTGCGCCTGCGAATAGGGTGTGGTCATGCATTCCGTCGAGCAGTACGACGCCGTCATCGTCGGCGGCGGGCACAACGGCCTCACCGCCGCCGCCTACCTCGCACGCGCGGGCAAGCGCGTCCTGCTCCTCGAACGCCTCGACCATACGGGTGGAGCAGCCGTCTCGGAACGTCCGTTCCCCGGCGTGGACGCACGTCTGTCCCGGTACTCGTACCTCGTCAGCCTGCTGCCCCAGCGGATCATCGACGAGCTCGGGCTCGACGTCCGGCTCGTCCGGCGCCGCTTCTCGTCCTACACGCCCGACCCCGCGAACCCCGGCACGGGTCTCCTGATCGACAACCGTGACGACGACGCCACCGTCGCGTCGTTCGCGTCGATCGGGTATCCGGAGGACGCCGCGGGCATCGCCGAACTGCACCGTCGGATCGGTCACCTGGCCTCGGTGCTCTGGCCGACCGTGCTCGAGCCGCTCCGCAGCCGTTCCGACGCGCGTGACGCGGCGATCGCCGCCGCCGCGGACCTCGGGGTGCCGGCCGCGGAGGTCGCGTCGATCTGGTCGGCGGTGTTCGATGAGCCGATCGGCCGTGCCATCGAGGACGCCGCGCGTTCCGACCTCGTCCGCGGCGTCGTCTTCACGGATGCGCTCATCGGCACCTTCGCCCGCGCCGACGACCAGACCTTGCAGCAGAACATCTGCTTCCTCTACCACCTGATCGGCGGCGGGACGGGCGACTGGGACGTCCCGGTCGGCGGCATGGGCGCGGTCACGGACGCGCTGCGCCGCGCGGCCGAGGAGGCCGGCGCCGAGATCCGGACGCTCGCCGAGGTGACCTCCATCCAACCGGAGCACGGGCTCGTCGCCTACGTGGACCTCGCCGCGGAGGCGGAACTTGAGGCGACCGAACCGATATCGACGCTGGACCGGTTCCGGCCTCGCCCCGGGGTCGTCGTCCGCGGCGAGTGGATCCTGTCGGGTGCGGCTCCGGCGGTGCTGGAGCGCCTCCTCGACCCGGCGGCGGAGCAACGGGCGGTCGCGGCCGCGTACGCCGCGTGGTCGGCAGCGCGGGGGACGCCGGTGCAGTGGAGTGATGCCGACGCGATCCTCGGCACGGCGCCAGCGCCGGAGGACGGTGTCCCGCATCCCGAGGGCGCCCAGGTGAAGGTGAACCTGTTGCTGCGGAGGCTCCCCGAGCTCCTCGACCCGGCCGTCGATCCGTCGGCGGCGTTCGGCGGCACCTTCCACATCAACGAGGGCTGGGCGCAGCTGGAGCACGCCTACCTCGAGGCGGAGGCCGGCCGGATCCCCGACCCGCTGCCGTGCGAGATCTATTGCCACACGCTGAGCGACCCCAGCATCCTCTCGCCGGAGCTGCAGGCCTCGGGGGCGCAGACGCTCACCGTGTTCGGCCTCCATGTGCCGCATCGGCTCGCGGTCGCTGCGGACGCGGTCCCCGGCGGCCACGACGCCTTCCGTGACGCGCTGCAGGCCGCGGTACTGCGATCGTTGGAATCGGTGATCGCGGAACCCATCGAGGACCTGCTGCTGCTCGACGCCGAGGGGCGGCCCTGCATCGAGACGCGGACGACGCTCGACCTCGAGCGCTCCCTGGCGATGCCGGGCGGGAACATCTTCCACGGCCCGCTGTCGTGGCCGTTCCTGGAGGACGACGCCCCACGGGCCACGGCGGCCGAGCGGTGGGGCGTCGCGACGGCGCACCCACGCGTCCTGCTCTGCGGCGCCGGGGCCCGACGCGGTGGCGCGGTCAGCGGACTCGGTGGGCACAACGCCGCGATGGCCGTCCTGGACGCCTGACCCGCACGCCGGAGAACGCGCTGACGCGCTCAGTGGTGACGGTGGTCCTGGATGGTGATCTTCGGGCCACGACGCGGCTTGTGGATGCCGCTCCGACCGATGAGCCGCAGCACCCGCTGCCGGTGACCCGCCCAGGGAGCGAGCAGTTCGAGCATGCCGTCGTCGTCCACGGGTGAGCCGGTGAGCGCCTGCCCCACCGAGGCCGCGAGGTGGTAGTCACCGACACTCACGGCGTCGGGGTCACCGTGCGCTCGGAGCGTCACCTCGGCGGCCGTCCACACGCCGATGCCCGGCAGACTCTGGAGGCGCCGTGACGCGTCATCGGGGTGCTCGTCGATCGTCCGCTCGATCGCGGAGGCGAGTCGCGACGACCGCACGACCGTCTCCGAGCGCTGCGGCCCGACACCCGCCGTATGCCACTCCCAGCTCGGGATCATCCGCCAGGTCTCGGCGGACGGCGCGACGACCATGCCCTCCGGGGCTGGACCAGGAGCGACATCGCCATGTCGGCGCACGAGTGACCGCCACGCACGCCACGCTTCGAGTGCGGTCACCTTCTGCTCGAGGATCGACGGCACGAGCATCTCGAACACGAGCCGGTTGCGGCTCAACCGCAGTCCAGGGTTCCGCCGGGACACCTCGGTGAGCAGCGGGCTCCGGCTCACGTCGAGTTCCGACCAGTCGTCCTCGCGGCCGAGCAGCTCCGGCACACCGGCGATCATCCACTCGGCACCCGGACCCCAGGCGGCCGCCTCGACCTCGCCGTCGCGGACCGTCGAGACGTACAGGGTCGCGCCGCCCTGTGGGGTGCGCGCCGTCAGCCAGACCCCGCCAGGCGTTCGGCGATAGCACGGGCCGTCGCCGCCCCGGGCGATGAGGCGCAGGGTGCTGTGGACGTCGAGTGGACCACTCGGGCGGTACACCGTCCGAACCGGCTCCGCCACGCGCGACGCCGGTCCGGTCGGCTGCAGCGCGGCCTCGACGGACGACAGCGATGGAGCGGCGAACGATGTGGTGGCGGACATGGTGGTCACCCTACGTGGTGACCACCGACATCCGGCGACGCCGACGGCGGCAAAGGATCGCGAGGACGCCCCGACCGCCGCCGCCGATCCGCTATCGCACCAGGCGGAAGTCATACCCGGCCTGATCGATGAACGTTCCGTTCACGCGTTGCTCGACGCGTCCGCCCTGGTAGCGGCCCGGGAGGTAGTCCCGGCTCCATTCGACGGTCCACGAGCCCGAGGAGTCGGCCTTCGTCGTCCCGAGTCGGGTGCCCCAGGCTCCGATGATCTCGATGTCGGCCAGCGGTGTCGCCGTGCCGGTGAACACGGGCCGCGTACCGGTGAGGGTGTCGCCGATCCTCGGCGACGTCACCCTGAGGACGGATGCGACGGTGAAGTCGTAGACGGAGCGGTGCGTCTCGACGCCGCCGATGATCTGTCGGACGGTGCCACCCGCGTACCGGGCGGGGAGCAGCGACTTGTTCCAGCTGATCGTCCAGCGTCCACTCGCAGCGACGGCCTCGGTGGTGCCGACGAGATCGCCCCAGGCGCTCCAGATCTCGAGCCTCGCACCGGGCTGTGCCGTGCCGCTGAACACGGGCACCGACGAGGAGATGACGCCACCGCTCGCGGGCGACTCCACGACAAGCGGTGCGACGACCGCGTGGGCGGCCACGGTGAAGTCGTACGGCGCGCGAGACTGCTCCACCCCGTCGATCTCCTGGCGCACGGAGCCGCCGCTGTACCGACCGGGGGTCAGGCTCTTGTTGATCGGCGCCGCCCAGCGATGGTCGTCTCCGACCTCGGCTGCAGCGATCTCCGTACCCCAGGCACCGATCACCCGGATGGTCGCGCCCGGCTCTCCACGACCGCTGAACACCGGGTCTGCGGTCTCGACGGTCTCCCCGATGGCGGGCGAAAGAAGGGTGACGTCCTCGACCGGGCCCGGCTCGGGCGTGGGCTCCCGATAGGTGAACCGGAGCGGTGCCGTGGTGCGCTGTTCCCCGAAGACCTGCGTCGCGGTCGCGGTGTACGCGCGCGGCTCGAGCGTCCGGAGTGACTGCTGACTCCAGGCGCCGCTTCCGTCCACCTCGACGTCGACCAGTGTCACACCCGTCGTGTCATCGAGGACGGTCACCCGCGCGCCCGGTTCTCCGAGACCGGAGAACACCGGACGCGGATCGTCCACCGTGGCGTCGAGTGCGGGCGTTCGGACCGTCACCGCTGTGACGACGCGGTAGGTCAGCGACCAGTTCGCGGTCGAGTCGTCAGAGCGTTGACGAACGGTGCCGGACTGCGCTCCGGGCGCGAGATCGCGGGTCGGAACGGCAGACCAGGTGCCCTCTGCGGTGACGGTCGCCGTGGCGAGTGGTCCGCCGGACGAGTCGAGGACCTCGACGACCGCATCGGGCGTGCCTCGCCCGCTGAACACGGGACGTGGCTCCCGGACGACTGAACCGGGCGTCGGCGCTTCGAGGGTGACCGGGATGGCGACGGGGACGGGATCGAGTCCCTCCGGGGTGACCCGGTCGGCATCCACGACCGAGCCGAACCCGCCCACGGCCAGCCTGCCGTCGAACTGACGAAGGAAGCCGCCTGCTCCGCCGTTCGAGACGAGGCCGTATCCGCTGACACGGTCGTTCGCGAAGACCTCCCAGCCCCATTGCTGCGCGGTCGAGCCGGTGCAGACCGCCGGGTACACGTACTTGTAGGCCTGCGACGGATCAGGCTGGAGGCACCTCGTGACGCCTCCGACCGTGGTCGTGACCGGACCGGACGCGTCCACCGACGGGAACGTCCAGCGGCCGGATGCGGCGAGCGCCTGGTCGAGCGTGGCGTGCAGCGTCACCCTGGCCGGGTTCAGGACGTCCGTCGAGCCACCGACCGCAAAGAAGGCGTCCGAGCCGGAGGGGAACGCCTGGCCGACGAACCTGCCCTCGACCGAGGACACCGCCGGGGTCGTGTCAGGCGCCGGCTCGGTGGCCCGGGCGGCCGGACCGGTGAGCAGACTCACCGTCATGCCGAGCAGACTGACGATGGCGATGGGGATGGGGAGTTTCATGGGCGACCTTTCGCAAGGGTGCGCCCGAGACGACCCGAGGGAGGGACGTCCGGACGCACCGGCGGAGCGTTCGCGAACGAACGCGGTCAGCCTACAAGTATTCCAGTTGCTTAATCCAGTATGTCGACCGACTGCGAGTCACCAGTCGCTGGGAGCCGGTGCCTTCGTGGGCGGCAGGGCCACATCCCTCGCCCACTGCGCCTGCCACGCAGGCAGGTCGGTTGGAGCCGGGCCGGTGAGCTCGATGAGTTCCGAGAGCGCCACCACGCCGCCCGTGCGCTTGAGGAACCGACCTCGCACGAGGGCTTGTGTGTAGATCTCCCCGCCCACGACCACCCGGTGTTCGATGAACACGCCCTTGTCGTCATAGCCCGTGACCCGGGTCTCGACGGTGAAGCGCTGCCAGGGCTGCAGCGACTTCCGGAAGGTGATGCTCTCACTCGACACCACCGGGTACCAGCCCAGGTGCTTGAAGCGATCCCAGAGTCCGTTCCGGATCAGGAGGTCGAAGCGGCCGAGATCGAAGATCGAGAGGTACACACCGTTGTTCATGTGGCCGAGGACGTCGAGATCGGTCGGCAGCACGCGCAGCCGGATCCGACCGACGTCCCAGGTGTCGAGGCGCTCGCCGCGGCGGGCTCGACGGCGGGACTGCAGGAACATGGCGATGGTGCGGAAGATGAGGTGCACGGATGCGACCGTATCCCGCCGGCGCGGCATCGTGCACCACGGTTGTCCCGACTCGACAACACCCGGGTCCTGGGACGCCTGGTGACGTGTGGCGTCCGACACACCTGGGCCGGATCGCGAACGGTCAGTCAGCGCCGACGGTGTTGCCCTCCCCGCTGTCGGTGACCACCGGGGCCGACGAGGTCGCGACCTTGTTGCCGTTGGCTCCCTCGACGAACGTGACGTTGTCGACGGTCGAGACGTTCACGAGCGTGATGGAGCTGTTGAACGAGAGGTTCACGACGGCTCCCGTCACGGTCACGATGCTGTTGGAGGCCTCCACGACGACGTTCTCGCAGTCGCCGTCGATGGTCACGTTCGAGCTGTCGTCGACGATGGTCGCCGTGCCGTCGACGCACTCACCCGTGACGTCGGGGATCGTGTACTCGGAACCGGTGGTGGAATCGGCGGCGACCGTCGGTGACGCGCTCGTCGTCGACGTCGCACCCGCGTCGGTGCATCCGGAGAGGGCGATGACGGCGAGGCCCGCGGCGGCGAGGAGGGTGGGTTGCTTGGACATGGGTGCTCCTTCGGAGGCTCGGTAGGGGAGGCAGGAGCCGCCGGCCCGGTGCAGCGACACCGGGCCGGCGGCCCCAAGGTCAGCTCACTGGGTGAGGGTGAAGTCGTACCCGGACGAGGCGATGACCTGGCCGCCGACGGTCTCGGTCACGGTGCCGCCGAAGTACCGCGCCGGGAGATAGTCACGCGGCCAGGTGATGGTCCACTCCCCGGTCCGTGGGTCGGCGATCGCGGAGCCGAGGTCGGTGCCCCACGCGCCCGTGATCCGCACCCGCGCCCCCGGGTTCGCCGTACCGGTGAACACCGGCCTGGTGCCGGTGAGGGTGTCGCCGACTCTCGGCGAGGTGACGACGAGTCGGGGCTGGACGATCGTGAAGTCGTAGACGAAGGTGTGCGTCGGTACCCCGTCCACGAACTGCTTCACGGTGCCTCCGGCATACCGGGTCGGCAAAAGGCTCTTGTTCCAGGTGATCGACCACGCACCGCTCGCGTCCACCCGCTCCACTGAGCCGAGGACGTCGCCCCACGCGCCACGGATCTCGATGCGCGACCCCGGCTCGCCGGTCCCACTGAACACGGGGGTCGTCTCACTGATCGTCTCGCCGCGCCTCGGCGACTCGACCACCAAGGGGGCGATCGGCTCGTCCGGCGCCCGGACGATGTTCGCCGTGAAGTCGGCGATCGTGATGCGGGAGGAACCGTAGGTGACCTTGCCGCCCGTGGCCTCGCCGACGGGAGCGTCGTCGTTCGCCCGCAGCGTGAACCTCAGCGTGGTCGCGCCGACCGGCAAGACACCCCCGATGCCCAACGCGTCGAGGGTGAAGGCCGGGTGGTCGACCGCAGTGATCCGCGTGTTCGCCGGGTGGTAGACGTCGATGCGCTGACCACCGGCATCGGCGTTGAACGTCGCCTCCACCTCCACGGACTGACCGGGGGCGAGCGTCGGCGTGGGGATCGAGGCGCCGGGCGCGAGCGGCGCCGGGACCGTGAAGTCGAAACGCACCTGGACATCCGACCCGGTTCCGCTCTGGCTCGCGGTTCCCGTGTAGCGGCCGGGCTCGAGCTGGATTGACCGAACCGACCAGGACGTGGAGTCCAGGGGGACGCTCGTGCTCGCGAGCAGGACCTGCGCGTCGGCCCGGATCGAGATGGACGATCCGGGCTGCCCGATACCGCTGAACGTGGGGGTCGGCGTGTCCACCGTGGCGCCGATCGCCGGGGTCCGCAGTTCGAACGGCTCGATCGGGGCCAGCTGCGACTCCACGACGACATCGGTGAGCGCGTCCATCGTGAGCTCGACGAAGGTGTCGTTGTCCGTCCCGCCTAAGGAGTACGGACTCGACACCGGGTACAGGGCGTAGCCGGCCACCCACGTGTTCGAGACGTACCGCCACTCGAAGTCCTGCGACGGGGACCCGGTGCACGTCCGGGCTGCGACGAGCGCGCGGGAGCCGTCGCCCGCGGGCGTCAGGCAGAGCGTTGAGGAGGTTCCCGTGCCGGTGATCGGCCCGGCCGCACCGACGGCAGGGAGGGAATACGTCCCCGCGAGCGACGCTGCTCCGCCCACCGAGGACGAGTACAGCCGCTGGACGTTGCGACCCGACTCCGGCGCGGAGAGCCCGACGTACGCCGAAGATCCGGTGGAACGGTTCTGCAGGACGAGCTTGCCGATCACCCTCGACGTGCCTGCCGAAGGGACCACGGCGTCCGACGCACCGGGGACCTCCCCGGTGCCGAACGCGTCACCGGCTCCGTCGTCGTGCTCCTGCGGGTCCGCGATCGACCCGACGGGCGGAGCGGCGGACGCAGGAACCGGGACCGGGAGTCCCACCGCGGTGAGCAGGATGGTCGCAGCGACCACGGCCGAGCGTGTGGATCGCAGGAACAGGGAGCGCGGAGCACGGATCAGAGCAGTCACGAGGACCGAGGCTACTCATCTGGAATATCGCCGTGGGGGCTGCGGCCGAATCTGTGGAGAACTCTCCCCTCAGTCGGTCGGCACGTGCCGCTCGTCTGGCCCGACGTACTCGGACAGCGGACGGATGAGCGCGTTCGACGCCAGCTGCTCGGCGATGTGCGCCGTCCACCCGACGATCCGAGCGGCGACGAACAGCGGCGTGAACGTGACCGTGTCGAACCCGATCAGGTTGTACGCCGGGCCCGAGGGGTAGTCGAGGTTCGGCTTGATGTTCTTCCGCGCGACCATGTCCGCTTCGAGCGTCGTGTACAGCTCGAGGATCTCGGGCTTGCCGTAGTGCTCGGCGAGCCGCTCCAACGCCTTGAGCATCGTCGGCACGCGCGAGTCGCCGTTCTTGTAGACCCGGTGTCCGAAGCCCATGATCTTGCGCTTCTCGGCGAGCGCCGCGTCGAGCCACGCGCTGGCTTGGTCAGCCGTCCCGATCTCGTCGAAGACGTGCATGACGGCCTCGTTCGCCCCACCGTGCAGGGCGCCCTTGAGTGCGCCGATCGCGCCGGTGACCGCCGAGTACAGGTCGCTGAGGGTCGAGGTGATGACCCGGGCGGTGAACGTCGACGCGTTGAAGGAGTGCTCCGCGTAGAGGATCATCGAGACGTCGAACGCGTCGACGACGACCGGATCAGCCTCTTCGCCGAAGGTCATGAAGAGGAAGTTCGCGCTGTAGCCGAGGTCGTCGCGCGGCGGGACGAGCTCGAGGCCGTGGCGGCGGCGCTGGTCGTAGGCGACGATCGCCGGCAGCTTCGCGTACAGGCTCGCGGCCTTCACCGCGTTGCCCTCGGGGGTGTTGGTCTCGGCGGTCGGGTCGTTCGCACCGATCACGCTGACGGCCGTGCGGAGGGCGTCCATCGGGTGGCTCGTGGTCGGGAGGAGGTCGATGGCCGCCTTGACGTTGTCGTCGAGCGCTCGCTGGCCCCGCTCCAACGCAGTGAACTCCGCGAGTTCGGCGTCCGTGGGCAGTTCACCGTTCCAGAGCAGGTACGCGACCTGCTCGAAGCTGCAGTGCTCGGCGAGCTCCTGGACCGGATACCCGCGGTAGAGCAGGGAGTTCGTCTCCGGGTTCACCTTCGAGACGCTCGTCACGTCGACGACGACGCCGGCGAGACCCTTCTTGATGTCGCTGGTCGCTTCGGTCATGCGTTGCTCCTTTGCGGCGGCTCCGGTCACTGAGCCTGTCGAAGTGTCTTGGTCGAGCCTGGCACCCGGTACACCCCTCGACAAGCTCGGGGAGCGGAGACCCAGGTGGTGTTCACCGGCGAGGGGACGCCTACCGGTCGATGGTGAAGTTGAAGACCGAGGTGTCGAAGCGGTTGTAGCCCTCGTAGTCGATCAGTTCGTAGAGGTCGGCACGGTGCTGCATCTCACCGAGCTTGCTCGTGAGCGAGCCCTCGTCGTTCAGCGTGTCGAGCGCGCGACCCGCGGCGCCCATCGCGATGCGGAGGAGCGACACCGGCCAGATGACGATGTTCACGCCCACATCGGCGAGCTGCTGACTCGTGAACAGCTCGCTCTTGCCGAACTCCGTCATGTTGGCGAGGATCGGCACGTCGACCGCGTCGCGGACGGCGGCGAACTCCTCGAGCGACCGCATCGCCTCGGGGAAGATCGCGTCGGCTCCGGCGTCGACGAGCTGCTTGGCCCGGTCGATCGCGGCGTCGAGACCGTCGACGGCGGCGATGTCGGTGCGCGCCATGATGAGCAGGTTCGCATCGCGCCGGGCGTCGACGGCGGCACGGATCCGGCCGAGCGCGGTGGAGGTGTCGACGACCTGCTTGCCGTCGAGGTGGCCGCAGCGCTTCGGGTTGACCTGGTCCTCGATGTGCAGCCCGGCGAGCCCGGCGTCCTCGATCTCCTGGACGGTGCGCGCGACGTTCATCGGCTCCCCGAAGCCGGTGTCGGCGTCGACGATCGCGGGCAGCTCGGTCATCCGGGCGATCTGCTTGGCACGACCGGCGACCTCGGTGAGGGTCGTCAGTCCGATGTCGGGCAGCCCGAGGTCGGCGGAGAGCACCGCGCCGGAGATGTAGACGCCGTCGAAGCCCTTCTGCTCGATGAGCCTCGCCGAGAGCGGGTTGAACGCGCCCGGGAAGCGCAGCAGCTCACCGGTGGCGAGTCGCTCGCGGAACAGCCGGCGCTTCTCCGCCGGCGTGGTCTCGCTGTACAGCATCAGCACAGTCCCTTCTGGAGGTCGGCCGGCATCAGAACAGGCCGGTCGGGTGGGGTGCCGAGGCGAGGACCCCGGAGGCGGCCTGGATGCTCAGCTGCTTGACCTCGTCGGCGTCGAGCTCCGGGAGGCGTTCGGCGAGCGCGAGGAAACGCTCGATCTCCTCCGCATCGAGGACGTCGGCGGCGAGCGTGCGGAACTTGTGGACGTAGTCGGCGCGCGCGAACGGCCGGGCGCCGAGCGGGTGGGCATCGGCGACGGCGATCTCGTCGACGATGGTCGACCCGTCCGTGAGCGTGATCTCGATGCGCCCGCCGAACGCCTGTTCGGCCGGGTCGAGCGAGTGGTAGCGGCGCGTCCACTCAGCGTCCTCCGCCGTCGAGATCCTGTGCCACAGCTCGACGGTGTCGGCTCGGGTGGCGCGTTCGGGACGGTAGGAGTCGACGTGGTGCCACGCGCCGTCCTGCAGCGCCACCGCAACGATGTAGGGGATGGAGTGGTCGAGGGTCTCGCGCGACGCCGTCGGGTCGTACTTCTGCGGGTCGTTCGCGCCGGAGCCGATGACGTAGTGCGTGTGGTGCGAGGTGTGGAGGACGATGCGGTCCACGGCTCCGGGGGCGAGGACTTCCGGGTGCTCGTGGTGCAGCTTGCGGGCGAGGTCGATCCACGCCTGCGCCTGGTACTCCGCCGAGTGCTCCTTCGTGAAGGAGTCGAGGATCGCGAGCTTCGGCTCACCGGCGCCGGGCAACGGGACGTCGTAGGAGGCGTCGGGGCCGTCGAGCAGCCAGGCGACCACGCCGTCCTCGCCCTCGTAGATCGGCGACGGGCTGGTCTCGCCGCGCATCGCCCGGTCGACGGCCTCGACCGCCATCTTGCCGGCGAACGCGGGAGCGTGCGCCTTCCAGGTGGAGATCTCGCCCTTGCGCGACTGGCGGGTGGCCGTCGTGGTGTGGAGCGCCTGGCCGATCGCCTGGTGGATGGTGGCCTGGTCGAGGCCGAGCATCGTGCCGATGCCGGCCGCGGCGCTCGGGCCGAGGTGTGCGACGTGGTCGATCTTGTGTCGGTGCAGGCTGATCGCCTTCGCGAGGTCGATCTGGATCTCGTAGCCGGTCGCGATCCCGCGGACGAGGTCGGCGCCCGTGCAGCCGACGTGCTGCGCCACCGCGACGATGGGCGGGATGTTGTCGCCCGGGTGCGAGTACTCGGCGGCGAGGAAGGTGTCGTGGAAGTCGAGCTCGCGCACGGCGACGCCGTTGGCCCAGGCCGCCCATTCCGGGGAGACGCGGCGGGCGAGGTCGGGCCCGAACACCGTGGCACCGTCGCCGCCGGTGCTGACGGGGTGGCTGAGCGCCTGGGCGCGAGCCGAGGAGACGGGCCGGCGCGTGAGCGAGGCGGCTGCGACGGCGGCGTTGTCGATCACGCGGTTGATGATCATGTCGACGACCTCGGGCGTCACCTCCACCGGATCGGTCGCGACGCGGGCGAGCTGCCAGGCGAGCTGTCCTTCGCGGGCGAGGTTCTCGTCGCTGCGGTGGACGCGCAGGTGGTGCTGGATCACGGGTGTTCCTTTCGGGTGCGGCCCGTCCGAGTGTGCTGCGGGGCGTCGCATCCTCCAGCCTACGCCCGCGGGTCCGTCGCGCCGCAGCAGGAGAACCGCCCGGGAACAGGACATTTCGCGTGGAACGGTCCTGCTGTCGCGCCGATCTCCTGGCGCCGTGGAATACCAGCTTCGTTCTCCGCATCCACCCAGCCCGCGCACACCGCGCATACGGCGGCCAAGGACAGAGTGACACGCGTACCGACCCCTCACGAACCGAAGGAGACGACCGTGCCGATGCACACCCCTGGGGCACCGCAGACCCCGCACCTGTTCGGCGACGTGATCCGAGCCGAGGCGCTCCACTACACCGAACTGTTCGCGGAGAAGCCGTTCGTGCCGGCCCTGCTGCTCTACTGCTCGAACGGTGCGTACCGCATCCTGTCGCCGGGCGAGGACCACCCCGGCAGTTACGTCGCCGAAGGGCCGCTGTCCGCGGAGCGGGTGCGCGTGAACTTCATCTCGTGGCCGTCCGAGGACTGGAACCGGAACGTCGCCTTCCACGTGCTCGACTTCGACCGGACGACCGGAGGGTTCACCCAGCGACTGCGGCTCCCGGGCGATCCCGAGCCGAAGCACCAGGCCGGCCGCCACACCGAGGTCACCGACCTCGGTGCCTGGGACGCGGACACGACGTGGGAGACGGCCGAGCCGCTCCTCCACGAGACCTTCGAGGCACTCGCCCGCGGCTGACGGAGCGAGCGGTGGGCCGAGCGAGCGGCTGGCCGTCACCGGACGGGACGAACCAGCGCGTCCGGACGATCGCCGACGGTCGGGGTCAGGCGGCGAGCAGCTGCGGGTCGGCAGCGGGGCGCAGCGGGGTGATCGTCGCGTCGGCGAGCGCGTCTTCGCCGAGGGGCAGCTCGACGACGATCGGAGCCGCCGCGGTCTCGAAGCGGTCGGCGATGTCGAACATGAGCGCGTCGAGGCGGGTGCGCAGCGCGTCGGCGATGGTCACCACCACCTCGGAGGAGGCGTCCTTCCGGCCGCGTTCGATCTCCGACAGGTAGGGCGTCGAGACGGCTGCGGCGGTCGCGACGTCCTGCAGGGTGCGTCCCTGTTCGAGTCGACGCGTGCGCAGGGCCGCGCCGAGGGCCTCGCGGTACAACATGGCGACTCCTTCCGGCTGCGGGCGCGGGCTCCGTGACCGCGTGCTCTCACTGTAGGCGCGGCTCGGCCAGGCTCGGGGAGCCCGCGTTCTGCCGTCAGCGGACAGGGCGAGCCGTCCGCTACAGGAAGATGTCGGGGTAGAGCTCCGACTCGTCGACGCCCGGTGAGTACTTCGCGAGGTCGGTGACCCCGGCCTCCGCGAGGACGTCCTCCACGATGAGCGATCGACCCGTGAGCTCACGCGCCGACGCCGTCAGGACCTCGTAGGCCGCGTCGGCGTAGATCTCCGGGGTGCGGCTCTTCGCCAGGAGGGCCTCGCCGCCGAGGATGTTGCCGACCGCCGCCGTCTTGATCGTCGTCTTCGGCCAGAGCGTGTTCGCGGCGATGCCGTCGCGTCCGAACTCGGCAGCGAGACCGAGCGTCACCATCGACATGCCGTACTTCGCGAGCGTGTAGCCGGTGTGCGCGCCGAGCCACTTCGGGTCGAGGTTGAGCGGCGGCGACAGCGACAGGATGTGCGGGTTCTCCGCGTCCTTCAGCATGGGGACGGCCGCCCGCGACAGCATGAACGTGCCACGCACGTTCACGTCCTGCATGAGGTCGTACCGCTTCGCATCGAGGTCGAGGGTCCGCGCGAGGCTGATGACACTCGCGTTGTTGACGACGATGTCGATGCCGCCGAACTCACCGGCCGTCTCGAACACGGCCCGGGTGATGTCGTCGTCGTTCCGGACGTCGCCGAGGATCGGGAGCGCCTGCCCACCGGCCTCGCGGATCGCGTCCGCTGCGGTGTGGATCGTCCCCTCGAGGCGGGGATCGGGGGTGTCGGTCTTAGCGAGGATCGCGACGTTCGCGCCGTCGCGGGCGGCACGCAGGGCGATCGCGAGGCCGATGCCGCGGCTGCCGCCGGACATGAGGATGGTCTTGCCGGCGAGGGTGGTCATGCGGTGGGCTCCTTCGGGGTGGTGGTGGTCGACGCGGCGGCGCGCTTCGCCGACGCGGCGGCGAACGCTGCGACGCGCGCGACCGACTCGGGCGTCTCGATCGCCGCGCCGATCGTGCGGGCTTCGTCGTCGAGGGCGTCCTGGTAGCCGCGGCCGACACTCTCGCGCAGCAGCCGCCGCGCCTGACCGAACGCGGTCGTGGCTCCGGCCAACCAGAACGCGGCCACCTCGCGGGCACGGGCGTCGAGCTGCTCAGCGGGGACCACCTCGGTCACGAGCCCCCAGGCGAGTGCCTCCTCGGCGCTCAGCATCCGCGGGCCGAGGGTGAGCTCGAGCGCCCGGCGCATGCCGACCGCCTCGGGCAGCAGGGTGCTCACGCCGCAGTCGGGCGTGAGGCCGATGTCGGCGTACTTGCTGACGAACTTCGCCCGGTCGGACGCGATGATCACGTCGGCGACGAGCATGAACCCCAGACCGCCGCCCGCGACAGCACCCTGGACGGCGGCGACGATCGGCTTCGCGACCGACTGCAGCGTCCGGTGGCCCTCGTGGATGATGTCGGCGAGCTCGGTGACGAAGGCGCCCGTCGATCCTGCGCTGCCGTCACCCATCCGCGACATCGCGAGGACGTCGCCGCCCGCGCAGAACGCCGGTCCGTTGGCGTCGAACAGGACCGCCCGGACGTCGTCGCGCTCCGCGATCTCGAGGGCGAGGTCTCGCCACCGTCTGGCCGCACGGTCGTCGATCGCGTTGAGGCTCGCGGGCCGGTTGAGCGTGAGGTGCGCGAGGCCGTCGCTCACCTCGAAGAGGATGGTGTCGTCGCTGGTCACGGAGTGGCTCCCTGGTCGGTGGATGGGTTCGTCGGCATCGGAGAGCCGGTCATTTCGGCGCCATCCGGATCGCGCCGTCGAGGCGGATCGTCTCACCGTTGAGGTAGCCGTTCTCGACGATGTGCAGCGCGAGTGCGGCGTACTCGTCGGGACGGCCGAGGCGGGCCGGGTACGGCACCTGGTGCCCGAGCGACTCCTGCGCCGCCTCGGGCAGTCCGGCGAGCATGGGCGTCTCCATGATGCCGGGCGCGATCGTCACGACCCGGATCCCGAAGCGTGCCAACTCGCGGGCGATCGGCAGCGTCATCGAGTGCACCGCCCCCTTGGACGCGGCGTAGGCGGGCTGGCCGATCTGTCCGTCGAAGGCGGCGACGGACGCAGTGTTGATGATGACGCCGCGGTCCCCGGCGCCGTCGGCGGGGTCGCCGTCCGGATCGTTGTGCTGCATTGCGTCGGCGGTCAGCCGGATGACGTTGAAGGTGCCGAGGACGTTGACGCGGAGGACGCGTTCGAAGGCGTCGAGGTCCGCCGGACCGTCGCGGCCGAGCACCTTCGCCGGTGGTGCGATGCCGGCGCAGTTCACGACGACCCGCAGCGGCCCACGCGACACCGCCGCTTCGACCGCCGCCTGCACCTGCTCGCCGTCGGTGACGTCGGCGGGCACGAAGGTCGCGAACCCGCCGAGCTCCTCGGCCCGCTCCGCCCCGGGTGAACCGGGGAGGTCGACGAGCACGACGCGCGCACCGGCACCGGCCAGCCGCGTCGCGGTCGCGAATCCGAGTCCCGAGGCGCCGCCGGTGACGATCGCCGAACTACCGGTCACATCCATGTCGTGGTTCCCTTCACCTGGTGGGCGCGCCCATCAGAGGCGCTCGATGATCGTCGCGTTGGCCATACCGCCGCCCTCGCACATCGTCTGCAGACCGTACCGGCCGCCGGTCGCCTCGAGCTGGCCGAGGAGGGTGGCGAGGAGCTTCGTCCCGGAGGCGCCGAGCGGGTGCCCGAGGGCGATCGCCCCGCCACGCGGGTTGAGCCGGTCGTCGTCCACCCCGAACTCGCGTTGCCACGCGAGCGGGACGGACGCGAACGCCTCGTTGACCTCGAACGCGTCGATGTCGTCGATGTCGAGCCCGCTGCGCTCCAGGATGCGGCGGGTGGCGGGGAGGATGCCGGTGAGCATCTCGATCGGGTCGCTCCCGACCGCGGCGAAGGAGACGAAGCGCGCACGCGGTGTGAGCCCCAGCTCGATCGCCCGGACCTCGCTCATGATGAGCGCGGCGGAGGCGCCGTCGGTGAGTGGTGAGGCGTTCCCCGGCGTGATCCGCCAGGCGATCTCAGGGAACCGGGCCGCGAGCCGGTCGTCGCGGAAGACGGCGGGGAGTCCGGCGAGCGCCTCGGGGGTCGTCCCGGCACGGACCGTCTCGTCGGTCGTGACGACGGAACCGTCGGGGAGGGTGACGGCGACGACCTCGCCGTCGAACCCGCCGGACGCCCAGGTCGCGGCGGCGCGCTCATGGGAGCGGGCGGCGAAGGCGTCGAGTTCGTCGCGGCTGAGGTTCCAGCGGGCGGCGATGAGTTCGGCGGAGACACCCTGGCCGACGAGGCCCTCGGGGAAGCGGGCTCGGAGTGCGGAACCGAAGGGGTCTGCCCCCTGCACGTTGGAGCCCATCGGCGCTCGACTCATCGACTCGACACCGCAGGCGATGACGACGTCGTCACCCGCCGACATGATGCTCTGCGCGGCGAAGGTGGTGGCCTGCTGGCTGGAGCCGCACTGTCGGTCGATGGTGGTGCCGGGGGTCTCCTGCGGGAGCCCTGCGGCGAGCGCCGCGTTCCGCGCGATGTTCTGCGCCTGCTCGCCGGACTGGGTGACGCAGCCGGCGTAGACGTCCTCGACGACCGCGGGATCGATGCCGGTCCGCTCCACGAGCGCACGGATCGTGCCGGCGAGGAGGTCCGTCGGGTGCACGGCGTTCAGCGCACCGCCCGGTTTGCCCCGGCCGGACGGCGTCCGGATCGCGTCGACGATCACTGCAGTGCGCATAGCCATCTCCTTCGAGGTCTGCGTCCACCCTAGGCCTGGCGCCTGCGCGGACGGCGGCGGTTGTCGCCCTTCGACAAGCGAGGGGCCGGAACGTCCGTGTCCGCTGGACCGGCCCGACGATCCGCGGTCGGCGCCACGTACGATTGAGCGGTGGCCGACCCGAAGATCCTCCTCTACTACGCGTTCGCTCCCCTGGCGGACCCGGAGGCGATCCGGCTGTGGCAGCGCGACCTCTGCGAGTCACTCGGTCTCCGTGGTCGCATCCTCATCTCGAAGGACGGCATCAACGGCACCGTCGGCGGCGAGCTCGACGCCTGCAAGCTCTACGTCCGGAAGACGAAGGAGCACCCCGCGTTCCGCGACCTCGACGTGAAGTGGAGCGACGGCTCCGGCTTCGACGAGGACGACCCCGTCCGCACGGCCAGGCACCGGCCAGCGCCCTGGCGTCGGAGTAGCGACTTCCCGAAGCTCAGCGTGAAGGTGCGCGAGGAGATCGTGTCCTTCGGCGCCCCCGGTGAGCTCGTGGTGGACGAGCACGGCGTCTCCGGCGGCGGGGTGCACCTGCAGCCGACGGAACTGCACGAGCTCGTCGCGGAGCGCGGCGACGACGTCGTGTTCTTCGACGGCCGGAACGCGTTCGAGGCCGAGATCGGGCGGTTCGCCGGCGCGGTCGTCCCCGACGTCGCGACCACCCGGGACTTCGTCGCCGAACTCGACAGCGGCAAGTACGACCACCTCAAGGACAAGCCGGTCGTCACCTACTGCACGGGCGGCATCCGCTGCGAGGTGCTCTCGGGCCTCATGCGCTCTCGCGGCTTCGGCGAGGTGTACCAGCTCGACGGCGGCATCGTCCGGTACGGCGAGCAGTTCGGCGACGACGGCCTGTGGGAGGGATCCCTGTACGTGTTCGACAAGCGGGGCTCGCTCGAGTTCAGCGATCACGCGGCCGTCATCGGGCACTGTGTCGTCTGCGACGCGTCGACCAAGCACCTGCAGAACTGCGCGGACCCCTCCTGCAAGACGCAGTTGGTCGTGTGCGAGGCGCACGCGGACGGGCCCGACGGCGGCCCGCGATGCGCCGTGCACACCGGGGCCGACGTCTCCACCGATGCTCGCACCGGCCAGCCCGCCTGATCCGCCACCGTCATGACCGCCCACTTCCGCCTCCGTACCGAGCTCGCCGGGACGATGCAGCAGGCCTTCGACCTCTCGCGGTCGATCGACGCCCACCTCGGCTCGATGGCGGACACCGGTGAACGGGCGGTCGGCGGCGTGACCTCCGGGCTGATCGGCCTCGGTGAGACCGTCACCTGGCGGGCGAAGCACTTCGGTGTGCCGTGGACGATGACGAGTCGGATCACCGCGTTCGAGGAACCCCACCGGTTCACCGATGAACAGGTGTCCGGTCCGTTCCGGACGTTCCGCCACGTCCACCTCTTCGAACCGCTCGAGCGCCCGATGGGGACGGCGCGGACCATCATGCTCGACGACGTCACGTTCTCGGCGCCGTTCGGTCCGCTCGGCGTCGTGGCCGAACACGTCGCGCTCACCCGGCACCTGCGACGGCTCATCGAGTCGCGGAACCGGTGGTTGGCGGAGGCACTTCGACAGGCTCAGTGACCGAAAGATGCGGCTCAGTGACCGATAGGTGCGGCTCAGTGACCGATAGGTGCGGCTCAGTGACCGGAGGGCGGCGGATACCTCGACATCGAGACAACCCGACACCCGTCGTGCCGCGCCCTGACCGCGCACATCCGCCCCTGCCAAGATGGAGCCATGGGTGCTCGCACGAAGTCGAAACTGGCCATCATCGGGGCGGGGAGCGTCGGTTCGTCCCTCGCCTACGCCTCGCTCATCCGCGGCAGCGCCCGGCGGGTGGCGCTCTACGACATCGACGGCAAGCGGGCCTCGGCCGAGGTCCTCGACCTCGCCCACGGGACGCAGTTCACCGGGTCGAGCAGCATCACTGGCGGTGACGACATCTCGGTCGTCGCTGATGCGGACGTCGTCGTGATCACGGCCGGCGCGAAGCAGGAACCCGGCCAGACCCGACTCGACCTCGCGGGCACGAACATCCGCATCCTCGAGCAGCTGCTCCCGAAACTCGTCGAGCAGGCACCGGACGCCGTCTACATGCTCGTCACGAACCCGTGTGACGTCCTCACGGTCGCGGCCCAGCAGATCACGGGGCTGCCGCGCGAACGCGTCTTCTCCTCCGGCACCGTCCTCGACACCTCCCGGCTGCGCTGGTTGCTCGCTGAGCGCGCGGGTGTCGCGACCTCGGCGGTGCACGCACTCATCGTCGGCGAGCACGGCGACAGCGAACTGCCGCTCTGGTCGCAGGCGACCATCGGCCCCGTCCCGATCCTCGACTGGGAGCTGCCCGACGGCTCGCGCTTCACGGAGCAGCAGCTCGACGAGATCGCGACCGACGTCCGCACGGCCGCCTATCGCGTCATCGAAGGCAAGGGCGCGACGAACTACGCGATCGGGCTCTCCGGTGCACGGATCGTCGAGGCCATCCTCGGCGACGAGCACGCGATCCTGCCGGTGAGCACCGTGCTCGACGGATACCACGGCGTCAGCGGGGTCGCCCTGTCGGTGCCGAGCATCGTCGACCGCTCGGGCGTGCGCTCGGTGGTCGAGGTCGCGATGTCGCCTCGCGAGGAACAGCAGTTCGCCGACTCGGCCGCTGCCGTCCGCGCGTCGCTCGACTCCCTCGGGCTGTAGCAGCCGACCTCCTCCTCGGCTCGGCCGTCCCTGTCTCAGGAGAGGTGCGGCGCGTCGCACCAAGGCGCGCCCGCCACGCCGGGCATCTCCTGAGACGGGGCCACCGGCGCCTTCGCCGGGATCTCCCCCGAGCGGCCGATGCGCGATGGGTGTCGGCCCCGATAGCGTTGCAGGACGAGGCGCGGATCCGGCCGCGCCCCTGGGGAGGCACCGGATGACCGCTGGCGTGACGATCGAGTTCGATGGACTCTCGAAATCCTTCGGGGCGGTGCAGGCGGTCGACGACCTGACGTTCCACGTGGAACCGGGCAAGGTCACCGGCTTCCTCGGCCCGAACGGAGCCGGGAAGACGACGACCCTGCGCATGCTGCTCGGCCTCGTGCAACCGACGTCGGGGAGGGCGACCTTCGGCGGTGTCCCCTACGCCAAGCTGCCGGTTCCTGCCGCGACCGTCGGGGCTGCACTGGAAGCGGCGAGCTTCGTTCCCGGCCGCACCGCCCGCAACCACCTGCGCGTGCACGCCTCGGCAGCGCGGCTGCCGGCGAGCCGGGTGGACGTCGTGCTCGCGCAGGTCGGACTGCTCGAGGTCGCGGACCGACGCGTCGCCGGATACTCGCTCGGCATGCGACAACGGCTCGGCCTCGCGACCGCGCTCCTCGGCGACCCCGGTGTGCTCGTCCTCGACGAACCGATCAACGGGCTCGACCCCGAGGGGATCAAGTGGATCCGCGGCTTCCTCACCGCACTCGCGGCCGAAGGGCGGACCGTCCTCATCAGCTCGCACCTGCTCAGCGAGGTGCAGCAGTCCGTCGACGAGGTCGTGATCATCGCGAAGGGGCGGCTCGCGCACGTGGGCACGCTCGCGAGCCTCGACGCCGCCGACACCCTCCGCGTCGTCGTGAACTCCCCGGAGCACGAGCGGCTCGCCACGGCGCTGACCGCCGCGGGGTACACCTTCGACCAGGCCCGCTCGGGGCTCGTCGTGCACGATGTGGAGGCGATCGACATCGGCCGGGTCGCGCTCGCCGCCGGCATTCCGCTCAGTGCGTTGTCGCGGCATCGATCAGGGCTCGAGGATTCGTTCCTCGCGCTCGTCAGCGGTGGGGAGGACCACGCATGACCTCACTTCTGGCAGCCATCCGCTCCGAGTTCCTCAAGGTGTTCACCACCCGCGTGTGGTGGGGACTCGCCCTCATCCTGTTCGTGTACGTCGGTTTCGCCGCGGCCGGGGCGGCGCTCCTCTTCGCCAACATCCCGGGCGCGGCCGAGTCCAGCGGGGCCGGGGCGCAGGCGACGAGCGAGATGCTCACCCAACCCGGTCTCATCTACGGCTTCGCGACGAGCATCGGGTACGTCTTCCCAGTCCTGCTCGGTGCGCTCGCCACGACCGGCGAGTTCCGGCATCAGAGCCTGACGCCGACGTTCCTCGCGAACCCGAACCGCGGCCACGTCCTCGTCGGCAAGGTCCTGGCACTGACCGGGGTCGGCGCACTGTACGGCGTGATCGCGCTTGTCGCGTCCGTCGGTCTCGGCGGCGGCGCCCTGGCCATCAGCGGCATCGATCCGATGCTGACCGACCCCGACACCTGGGCGCTCATCGGTCGTGCGGTGCTCGCGATGGCCCTGTGGGGTGCGATCGGCGTCGGTCTCGGGGCGGTGCTGCCGAGCCAGGTGGGCGCGATCATCGTCGTGCTGGCCTTCACGCAGTTCGTCGAGCCGCTGCTGCGCCTCGCCTCCTCGTTCTCCGAGGTCACCGCGTCCATCGGCCGGTTCCTGCCGGGTGCCGCGACGGACGCGCTCGTCGGACCGAGCTTCTACTCGATGATGTCCGCTCAGCAGGACGCGCTGACCTGGTGGCAGGGCGGACTCGTCCTCCTCGGTATCGGGGTCGTCGTCGCGCTCATCGGCTACGCCACGACCTGGCGCCGCGACGTCACCTAGGCACGGTGCGCGCGCTGGCTCGAGCCAGGCTGCCCCTCGGCGGGGAGGCGTAGGCTCGACGGACAGCCACCGACCGGTCACCGCACCGGAGACAGGAGCACCATGGGCCGCGCATACCTCGTCGAGCAGGTCGAGCACGAGGGTGGCAAGCCCACCCGGACGGTCGATCTCCGCGACCTCCCCGACACTTCGCTGCCCGACGCCGCCGTCACCGTCGACGTCGAGTACTCGAGCATCAACTACAAGGACGCCCTCGTCCTCACCGGGAAGCCGGGCGTCGTGCGGTCGTTCCCGATGGTCGCGGGCATCGACCTCGTCGGCGTCGTCGCAGCGTCGAGTGATCCCGCGTGGACGGCCGGCGACCGCGTGGCCCTGTTCGGTGACGGCCTGAGCGAGACCCGGTACGGCGGGCTCTCCGAGCGCGCGAAGGTGCGGTCCGACGCGCTCGTCCGCGTCCCCGACCACGTCTCGAGCGCACAGGCCGCCGCGATCGGCACCGCCGGGTACACCGCGGCCCTCGCCGTGCTCGCGCTCGAGCACGGCAGCGCGACCTCCGGCGCCGTCCGCGTCGGCGGGCTCCCCGTGCTCGTCACCGGAGCCGGCGGCGGGGTCGGAAGCATCGCGATCGCACTGCTGGCCGCCGCCGGCTTCGAGGTCGCCGCCTCGACCGGGCGGGTCGACGAGCTGGGTGACGCCCTGCGGCGGCTCGGCGCGGCGTCGATCGTCGACCGCGCCGAATTCGCCGAACCCGGCCGCCCACTCGGCAGCCAGCGCTGGGCGGGAGCCGTCGACTCCGTCGGCGGTCAGACGCTCGCGACGGTCCTGTCGCAGGTCGAGTACGGCGGGACGGTCGCCGCCTGTGGGCTCGCCGGCGGGTCCGATCTCCCGACGTCGGTCATGCCGTTCATCCTCCGCGGGGTCACGCTCGCGGGCGTGAACTCCGTCGAGGCACCGCTCCCCCTGCGGCAGGCCGCCTGGGAGCGCGTGACCACCGCGCTCGACCTCGACGTCCTCGACACGCTGACCGAGACGGTCTCCCTCGCCGAGGCGACGGATGCGGCGGAACGGGTCCTCGCAGGCTCGGTCCACGGTCGGATCGTCGTCGACGTCCGCGCCTGATCCCGCGTTCACAACTCAGGACGGCCCTGGCATGTCGCGCCCCAGGTCGCGTCGCTGACGGCCGACACACCGGCACGCTCCTGAATTGCGAACAGCCAGAGGTGAGTCGTCACCGCGTTCACAACTCAGGACGGACCCGGTATGTCGCGCCACTGGTCACACCGCTCGATGCCGACACACCGGCACGCTCCTGAGTTGTGAACGCAGGAACGCGACAGCGGCCGGTGCCCGAAGGCGACCGGCCGCTGCCGACGGAACTGCTGAGACTCAGTAGCCGGCGGTCGACATGACCGAGCCGAGCGCGACGGCGTAGAAGATGCCGCCGATGATGCCGAGCACGACGAGGATGATGCCGATGATGACACCGATCTTGGCGAGCTGGTTCGGGTAGCCGGCGTCCTTCGACTGCTTCTGCGCGACGAGGCTGATGATCAGGCCGACGAGCGGCACGACGATCGCGAGGATGAGGCCGACGAGGCCGAGCGTCTTGCCCGGGTAGTCGGCGGGCAGGGCGCCGCCCGGCTGCTGCGGGGCGTTGTACTGGGGTGCGTTGGTCATGATGGTTCCTCTCGAGGATGGTAGATGCGCCACGGGCGCGAGCCAACAGTAGTGGGTTAGGTACCCGACAGGCGATGGGGACAACTCCCCAATCGACCGGATGTCACCGGGTTACGGGCAGGTGATGGTGGTCGTGCCGTCGGTGTGGACACCGCTCCCGAGGGAGGCGCACGCCTCGTTGAACGCCGCAGCACCGATCGCGATACCCGCGATGGTCGCGATGATCGCGATGACGATGAAGACGATCGACAGGATGAGGCCGACCTTCGCCAGCGTGTTCTTGACACCCGCGTTCTTCGACTGCACCAGGGCGACGATGCTGAGGATGAGACCGATCGGCGGGGCGAGGAACGCGAGGATCAGGCCGACGATGCCGAGCGTCTTGCCGGCGGTCGCGTCGCCGGAGGGAGCTGCGCCGCCGGAGTACGCGGGAGCCGCGCCGTACTGGTCCTTCGGGGGCTGCGGCGCCTGGGGAGCCTGCGGCGGCTGGCCGGGGTATTCACCGGGAGGAGGAGTCGACATGGCTGTGGTCCTTTCGAACAGGCGGATCTACGGAGGTTCGAGCGGGCCCAGAATACCGGTCAGACGTCGTTTTGTGCCCTGTTCGAGGCAAATGATTGCGCACGGCCCTGATCAGCGCCAGGATGCGAGGACACCGCGTCCTCGCCGACGATCCGGATCCGGCCGAGACCGCCGTGAGTGTGGCAGCTCGTCCTAGTGCAGGTCGAGGGCCGCGATGAGCTCGGCACTGCGACGGGTCGTGATGATGAGCCGCGAGTACTCCGCGTCTTCGAGATCGATGACGACCGACGGTTTGGTGCCCTTGATGACCAGGAAGTCCATGCCACCGTGGAACTTCCACTGGCCGATGGCGAGCGTCAACGGGATCACGGTGCCCGGCGCACGGATGCCCCGGACCCAGATCCACGGGTCGTCGGTGATGGTGGCGGAACGGATGCTCGACCGGGGCACGACGACGTTGCTCCGACGCAGCGAGAGCGCTTTGTCGTACGCGGACAGCTCGATCTCCAGTCGGTCGGGGTGCAGACGCAAGGAGGCCATGCCTCTAGTCTGCCAACCCCCGCCGACGTTCGCGTTGCCGGAAGTTCACAAAGCGGTAACGCATGCCCTGTGCAGCGTCCGACGTCGGCGGCGGGGCGACCGTCCGACTCAGCGGATGGCCGCCGCAGCCGCTCGGGCCGCCGCGGGCAGGGCGTCGACGATGCGCCCGATCGCCTCGTCATCGTGCGCCGCGGAGACGAACCAGGCCTCGTACACGCTCGGCGGGAGCGACACCCCAGCGTCGAGCATGCGGTGGAAGAAGGCCGGGTAGCGGAAGGCGTCCTGCCGCAGGACCGCGGCGTAATCGGTCGGTGCCGTCTCGCTGAAGGCGAAGGAGAACAGGTTCCCGGCGCGCTGCACGGTGTGCGCGACCCCGGCCTCCGTGAGCGCGTTCGAGGTCGCCTCGGACACGATCGCGGCCGCCGCGTCGACCCGACGGTAGACGTCCTGGTCGGCCAGGCGCAGCGTCTCGATGCCGGCGGCGAGGGCCACCGGGTTCCCCGAGAGTGTGCCGGCCTGGTAGACCGGGCCGGTCGGTGCGAGCAGGTCCATGAGCTCGGCGCGCCCACCCAGCGCAGCGAGGGGCATGCCACCGCCGATGACCTTGCCGAAGGTGAAGAGGTCGGGCTGGTACACGCCGACGGGGATGCTGATGGCGCCGGTCGAGTTCGCGACGGCGTGGTTGCCGGCCTCCCAGGCCTCTGCGCCCGGGACGGGCTCCGTGCCCGGCGCGACGGCGGCGAGTCCGCGGTTGTCGAGCCCCCACCAACCGGCGGAGGAGACGCGGAACCCGGTGAGCACCTCGTCGATGATGACCAGCGAGCCGTACTCGTGCGCGAGCTTCACGACGCTCGCGTTGAACCCGGGAGCCGGCGGGACGACGCCCATGTTGGCGGAGGCCGCCTCCATGATGATCGCGGCGATGTCCTGGCCGCGCTCGGCGAAGACCTCGCGGAGCGCCGCCCGGTCGTTGTACGGGACGACGATCGTCTGGGCGGCCGTCTCGGCGGTGACCCCGGCGGACCCCGGCAGGGCGAGGGTCGCGACGCCCGACCCCGCTTCAGCGAGCAGGCCGTCGGAGTGGCCGTGGTAGTGCCCGGCGAACTTCACGATGAGGCTGCGACCGGTGGCACCGCGCGCGAGGCGGATGGCCGTCATGGTCGCCTCAGTGCCGGTGGAGACCATGCGCAGCTTCTCGATCGGCGCGACACCGGACGCCTGGACGCGCTCCTTGACGAGCTCTGCGAGCTCGGTCTCGGCCGGGGTGGACGCGCCGAAGGAGAGGCCGCGGGCCGCAGCGGCCTGCACGGCCTCGACGACCTGCGGGTGCGCGTGTCCGAGGAGCGCGGGGCCCCACGCGCTCACGAGGTCGACGTACTGCACGCCCTCGGAGTCGGTGATGTAGGGTCCGGTCGCGGACACCATGAACCGCGGCGTGCCGCCGACGGAGCGGAAGGCACGGACGGGCGAGTTCACCCCACCGGGGATCGACCGCTGGGCTCTGGCGAATGCTGCGTCGTTCATCGGGTTCCTCCTGCACGCAGACCGCGCGCCTCATCCAACCAACCGGCGAGTTCGACGGCCCAGTAGCTCAGGACGACCTCGGCTCCGGCGCGCTTGATGGACAGCACCGACTCCTCGATCGCGCGTCGGCGGTCGATCCAGCCCTGCCGGGCGGCGGCCTCGATCATCGCGTACTCGCCGGACACCTGGTACGCCCAGACCGGGATCGACACCGTGTCCGCCACGTCGGCCAGGACGTCGAGGAAGCTCCCTGCGGGCTTCACCATGACGATGTCGGCGCCCTCGGCCTCGTCGATGAGCGCCTCGCGCAGGCCCTCACGGCGGTTGGCGGGGTCGAGCTGGTAGGTGCGGCGGTCGCCCTGCAGCTGCGAGTCGACGGCCTCGCGGAAGGGGCCGTAGAGCGCGGACGCGAACTTCGCCGAGTAGGCGAGGATGATCGTGTCGTCGAACCCGGCGGCGTCGAGCGTCTCGCGGACGGCGGCGACCTGGCCGTCCATCATGCCCGAGAGGCCGAGGAGGGCCGAGCCGGACTCGGCCTGGGCCAGCGCCATGTCGCGGTAGCGGTCGAGCGTGCGGTCGTTGTCGACGCGCCCGCGGTCGTCGAGGACGCCGCAGTGTCCGTGGTCGGTGAACTCGTCGAGGCAGAGGTCGGTCTGCACGACCAGGGCGTCGCCCACCTCGGCGACGAGCGCGCGGGTCGCGACGTTGAGGATGCCGTCGGGGTCGGTCGCGGCGGAACCCACGGCGTCGCGCTCGGCCGGGACGCCGAAGAGCATGACCCCACCGATGCCGGCCGCTGCCGCCTCAGCCGCGGCCCGCTTGGCGCTGTCGACGGTGTGCTGCCGGACGCCCGGCATCGAGGAGATCTCGACCGGCTCGGAGACGCCCTCCCGCACGAACATGGGGAGCACCAGCTCCGCCGGGTCGAGTCGCGTCTCGCTGACGAGGCGACGGATGGCCGGCTGCTGCCGGAGACGACGGGGACGGGTCTCGGGAATGCTCACCCGTCCAGCCTACGCGCCGCTGCCGACGCGCCCTCCCGGTTCGCGCAGGGCGTGAAGCCGGTCAGCGGATCCCGTCGCCGGCGTCCTCGTCGCGGTTCTGGCTGAGCGCCACGGACACGATCGCCTCGATCAGCGAGTCGACCGTCTGCTGCTCCGCCACGACGTCGACCCGGAGCCCGTAGCCTCGGGCGTCACGAGCCGTGCGGGGTCCGATCGCGGCGATGACGGTGCTCTCGGGGATCTCGGGGAACTGCGAACGGACCTGCTCCGCCACGCTGCCCGAGGTGACGAGGATGGCACGCACCCGGCCGCTGGCGACGTCGGCGACGATCTTCTCTGCCACGGGGACACCGACCGTGCGGTAGGCCACGACGGACTGGACGTCGTGTCCGGCGGCGATCAGGCCCTCCGTGAGGAGCGGCTTGGCGATGGCCGAGCGGAGCGTGAGGATGCGCTTCGGGTGCGGTTCGAGCGCCGTGAGCTCCTGCACCATGCCCTTGGCGGAGTTGTCCTTCGCCGGCACGAGGTCGACGCTGTAGCCGACGGCGGTGAGCGCGGCAGCGGTCGTCTCGCCGACGGCGGCGACCCTCGTCGTCTCGGGGATCCGGATCCGCTGCGAGGACAGCACGTCGACCGTGGTCGCGCTCGTCACGGTCAGCCAGTCGAACTCGCCAGCCTCGAGCGCCGCGAGCGCGGCCCCGAGGGTCTCCGGGTCGTCGGTGCTGGCGAAGTTGATCATCGGGGCGACGACAGGCGACCCGCCCTTGCCACGGACCGTCCCGGCGACCGAGTCGCCCCACGGACCGCCGCGCGGCACGAGGACGCGCCACCCGCCGAGCGGCTTGGTGGCGGTGGGAACGGTGTTCGACTTCGTCCAGTCCTTCACGCAGCGCCTCCCAGCGGGGCGAGGTCGGCTGCGCCGGCCTCGATGAGCTCGTCCGCGAGCGAGACACCGAGCGCGTCGGCCGCTTGCAGCAGCTCCCGTCCGTGTCCGTCGCCGGAGAACCCCTCCGCGCGGCTCTCCCGGTGGATCATCTCGGTGCCGTCGAGCGAGTAGACGGCGGCCTGCAGCACGAGGTCCTCGTCGTCGAGCCAGGCTGCGGCACCGACGGGGGCCGAGCAACCGGCCTCGAGTCGACGGAGCACGGCCCGCTCCGCCGTCGCCTGCCAGCGGCTCGGCGCGTGGTCGAGCAACGCGATGGAACCGGCGATGGACGATTCGTCGTCGTCGAGGCACTCGATCGCGAGCGCCCCCTGCCCCGGCGCGGTCGGCCAGGTGTCGAGGTCGAAGAGCCCGGTGACGGCGTCGAGGCGTCCGAGGCGGGTGAGACCGGCGGCCGCGAGGACGACGGCGTCGAGGTCGTCGTCGATGCGGCGCAGGCGGGTGTCGATGTTGCCGCGGATGTCGACGACCTCGAGGTCGGGCCGGATGCGCTTCAGCTGCGCAATCCGTCGCGGTGAGCCGGTGCCGATCCTGGCACCCTGCGGCAGGTCGTCGAGCGAGCGGTCGTCGGAGGCGCACAGGGCGTCGCGCGGATCCTCGCGCATCGGCATGGCGGCGATCGTGAAGCCCTCGGCCGGAGCCGTCGGCAGGTCCTTCAAGGAGTGCACGACGAGATCGCAGGCGCCGTCGAGCAGGGCGTCGCGGAGCGCGTTGACGAACACACCCGTCCCGCCGATGGTCGAGAGCGACTCGCGACTCGTGTCGCCCTGCGTCGTGACGGTGACGATCTCGACGTCCTCACCGGTGGCCGCTGTGAGGGCGTCGGCCACATGACCGGTCTGCGCCAGCGCCAGGGCGCTGCCGCGGGTTCCGATGCGAAGGGTCATGGGGCGATCCCCGAGAACGCCGGTTTGAAGCCCAGCCGGGCGTTCTCGCAGCACCCGGGGCGGCAGACGTCGTACCAGGGGCCGAGGTCGGTCATGTGCGGTCGTTCCTCGACGGGCGTGCCGTCGCGGCGCTCGAGGACGAGGTCGACGAGTCCCTTGACGTAGGCGGCGGCGGTGCCCGGCGTCGGGACGCGTACGGCGGCCAGGCCGTGTTCACCGGCCGTCTCGATGGCCTCGTTGTCGAGGTCCCACATGACCTCCATGTGGTCGCTCACGAAGCCGAGCGGCACGATGACGATCGCCTTGCGGCCGGCGGCGGGCAGCTCGGCGATCGCGTCGTTGATGTCGGGCTCGAGCCACGGCATGCTGGGCGGACCCGAACGGGACTGGTAGACGAGCTGCCACGGCACCGAGACACCGCTGCCGACCGCGCCGCCGAGGACACCGGCCTCACGGAGCTGGTCGATGGCGTTCGCCATGACGACCTCGGCCACCGCGAGGTGCTGGGCCTCGTACGCGCCGTGGTCGCCGAAGCCGCGGAAGTCGGGGCCGGAGCGCGCGGCGTCGCCGGTGGGGATCGAGTGCGTCGCGAAGAGCACCTCGATCTCCGTCTCAGCTGAGAGCTCGGGCTGCTCGCGCAGGTACTCGGCGATCGCCTCACGGACACCGTCGATGAAGGGTGTCACGAAGCCGGGGTGGTCGAAGAACTGACGCACCTTGTCGATCTGGATCTCGCCCTGGAGGTTCGTCTCGTCGACGGCGATCGCGAAGTCCTCGCGGTACTGCCGGCAGCTCGAGTACGAGGAGTAGGCGCTCGTGGCGATCGCGATGAGCTTCGTGAAGCCGCGCTCGTGCGCCTCGGTCAGCGCGTCGCGCAGGTACGGGTCCCAGTTGCGGTTGCCCCAGAGGACCGGGAGGTCGATGCCGCGGGAGGCGAGTTCGAGCTCCAGGGCCGCCTTGAGCGCACGGTTCTGGTCGTTGATCGGGCTGACGCCGCCGAAGTGACGGTAGTGGTGGGCGACCTCTTCGAGACGCTCCTCGGGGATGCCGCGACCGCGCGTGACGTTGCGGAGGAACGGGATGACGTCGTCCTGGCCCTCAGGCCCGCCGAAGCCGGCGAGGAGGATGGCGTCGTAGTCCGTCGGCTCGGAGACGTGCTCAGGACCGGCCGCTGCGGCGTCGGTCGCGCCGCGGACGATGCGCTCGGGGGACTCTGCTCCGGTGCTCCCCAGGTTCATGGCTGCCATCAGCGCACCACCTCCAATGCCTCGGCGGGCGTGATACGGCGGCCCGTGAAGAACGGCACCTCTTCGCGCACGTGGCGGCGCGCTTCGGTGTTGCGCAGGTCGCGCATGAGGTCGACGAGTTCGACGACGTCGTCGGCCTCGAGCGGCAGGAGCCACTCGTAGTCGCCGAGGGCGAAGGAGGCGACGGTGTTGGCGAGCACACCCGTGAACGCCGCACCCTGACGGCCGTGCTCGGCGAGCATCTTGCGACGCTCCTCCTCCGGCAGGAGGTACCACTCGTAGCTGCGCACGAAGGGGTACAGGCAGAGCCACCCCTTCGGCTCGATGCCGCGGAGGAACCCGGGGACGTGCTGCCGGTTGAACTCGGCGTCGCGGTGGACGCCCATGGCGTTCCAGGTGGGTGCCAGCGAACCGAGGATGGCGGTGCGGCGCAGCTCGCGGAGGCCGGCCTGCAGGCCCTCGGCGGTGTCGCCGTGGAGCCACAGCATGAGGTCGGCGTCGGCGCGGAGGCCGGAGACGTCGTAGATGCCGCGCAGGGTCACGCCCTGGGCTTCGACGAGCGCGATGGATGCTTCGAGTTCGGAGACATGCTCTTCGCCGAGCGGCAGCGCACTCGCCGGCTCGCGGCGCAGGACAGCCCAGAGGGTGAATCCTGAGGGGCCAGTCGGGGTGGCTGAGTCGGTCGGGTGGTGCGATGCCTCGGCAGAGGCCGGGTGAGTCATAGTCCTATCCTCACCCAGTTCGGTCGATTGGGCAAAAGGGGCAGGTCACGATTGACACCGAGCCCAGCCTCACCGCCGATACAGTCGGGTGATGACCAGCGAGCAACCTCCCGTCGAGTACCACGTCGCCAGAGCGGCCGAGATGGATCCGGTGACGCTCTACCGCGTGCTGAAGATCCGCGTCGACGTCTTCGTCGTCGAGCAGACGGCGCTCTTCGCCGATCTCGACGGTCGCGACATCGAGGACGGGACGCTCATCGCCTGGGCGCAGGAGGGCGACGAGGTGCTCGCGACGATCCGGATCCTGACCGAGGCCGAGCACTCGGAGATCGGACGGGTGGCCACCGCGTTCACCGCCCGCGGGCGGGGTCTCGCCGCGGAACTGATCCGCCGCGCCATCGCCGACCACGGGCATCGGGAACTCCGCATGGGCGCCCAGAAACGCCTCGCCGACTGGTACGGCCGGTTCGGGTTCGAGATCAGCGGCCCCGACTACGTGGAGGACGACATCGTGCACGTCCCGATGACGCGCGTGGCCACCGCGAGTGGTTCCTGAGCCGTGCACCGGTCCCTGAGCCTGTCGAAGGGCGCACTTCGACAAGCTCAGTGACCGGGAGTGGTCTCAGCGAGCGGGAATGGTCTCAGCGAGCGGGAGCGGTCTCCGTGACCGGCGGCGGGACGCGTCAGCGCGCGATGGCGCGGACGATGCCCCACACTGCCAGCCCGGCCGCACCGGCGAGGCCCGCGACACCGGCGTAGAAGACCGCCGGGCGTTCGACCTTGACGGTCGCGATCTGCACGATGGCACGACGCTTGGCGCGGTGCACCTGCTTCGGGACGTTGAGCTTGTCCTCGATCGCGTTCAGCGTGGCGACGAGCTCGGCACGAGCCTGCTCGGGCGAGGGCGTCGCCCCCGGGAACTGGTCAACGGTCATACTCGCCGAGTCCCTTCACTGCCTTGATGTCTTCCTTCACGTTGTCCATCGGGCTCGGGTCCTCGTTGATCTTCTTGAAGTACCGCAGCGCGATCAGCACGAGGACCGCAGCGACGAGGACGAAGAGCACGAAGACGCAGAGCGCTGCCAGCCACGAGGGCATGACGAGCGCGAGCGCGAGGATCAGCACGGCGACGAGCACGCCGACCGCGAAGAAGAGGAACACCGCGGCACCGGCGACGAAGGCCGCGCCGATACCCGCGTACTTGCCCTTGTGGGCGAGCTGCGTCTTGAGGTTGGCGATCTCGGCCTTGACCAGGTTCGAGACGACCCCCGGCAGCTGGCCGACGAGGGTCAGGAGGGACTCGTCGCGCTTGTCGTAACGCGGCTCCGACCGGTTGCGGTCACTCATGAACGGCATCGTCGGTGCTACTCGCCGCTCTTGGGCTTCGGAGCCGTCGTCTTGGGCGCGGCAGGCTTGCGCACTGCGGGCTTCGAGGCCGACGACGTCGAGGTGCCGGAGGCCGTGCGGGCGTCCTTGACCGTCTCGGACACGTCCTGGACGGTGTCCTCGGTCTTGGAGATGGCCTTGTCGAGCTTCTGGCCGGGCGTCGAACCCTGCTGGCTGACGACCTTCGCGACGGCGCTGACGCCGCTCCACAGAGCCGCGGGGACCTCGCTGATGCGTGCCTTGGCGAAGTCCTCGACCTTGCCGCGCTGCGCGCGCACCGGCTTCGCGTTCCACAGCTTGACCCACTGCGTCTTGATCTGCTCGTAGCGTTCGCGTCCGGCGCGGGTACCGAGCACGTAGCCCGTGAGCCCACCGACGACGAACATGACCTTGCCCTTCATGGCGCCTCCGTCTGTTCGAGTGGTGCTGTGATGCTGCATCCAACGGGACCAGCGTAGTCGGGTGTCACTCCGACGCCACCATCCGGTCGGGGGTTGACAGGAAAAGATGCCGGGTCGGGCATATGGGCGCGTCTACCGCTGCAGCGCCTGATGGCGGAGTCGTGCCGCCGCCTCGTGGGCGTCGGGGACCACCGAGGCGAGCCCCGTGCCCGACAACCAGGCACCCGTGACCGCGAGGTCGGGCACCTCGGCCACCGCTTCCCGGATGGCCGTCGAGCGTTCACGCTGGCCGCGCGCGGCGGTCGGCTGCGTCCCCGTCCAGGAGATGCGGTGGAAGCCGCGGACGCTGCCCGGGTCGAGCTGGACGCCGAGCATCGCCGACGCATCGTGCAACGCCGTCGAGAGCAGCTCCTCGTCGGTCAACGCGCTCGTCGCGTCGGCCTCGCCCTGACGGCCGAAGGACAGGCGGACGACGTGGCGGTGCTCGCCATGCTCCTTCGCGCGGTCGGCGAGCCAGGCCCACTTCGCCGTCGCGTGGGTGAGCGCCTTGGCGTGGAGCGTCGAGCCGGGTGCGACGAGCAGCCCGGAGCCACGCGGTGCGGCGTCGAGGGCCGGTTCGTCGAGCACGATCGTCACGAGCTCGATGGGCGCGGGCAGGACCGGGTCGCCCGCATCGTCGCCGGCGGCGGGGAGGTCGCGGAGCGCCGGCCCGACGTCGGCCAGCAGGTTGCGGGCCGGCTGCTCGGGCGTCGCGATGAGGACCAGATCGGCCTCGAGCACCCGGCCGTCGGTCAGGGCGACGTACCAGGGGGCTTTCGACGCACCTGCAGCCGCGGGACGCTCGCTCATCCGCGGGAGGCCGGCGTCGCCGAGGCCGACACCCGGTCCGTCCACGTCGATGTCGAACGGGTTCCGGGAGATCGCCGTGACGGCGACGCCGGTGATGAGCGTCGACCCCCACCGCTCGAGCTCCGCGGTCAAGCCGTCGACGAGGACGGTCATGCCACCGTCGAGGCCACCGACCGCGGCACCGGCGGGCGCGTTCTCCCGGAGGGCCGCGACGGCGAGGGACAGCGCCCCGGTGCGGGTCAACGCGGCGTTCAGCCCGGGAGCCGCGCGGTCGACGTCGAGGTCGTCCGGAGCGGCCGAGTAGACGCCCGAGGTGACCGGTGCGACGAGGAGGTCGTGGACGGCCGCGCCCATACGCTTCCGGACGAGCGCACCGAGGTTGTGCTCGGTGCCGATCGTGAGCGGCGGGCGGATGCGGTCGAGATAGGCGCGCAGGGCACCCTTCCAACCGATGACCCGACGGACGTCGTCGGCGAGGGGGTTCGTCGGGATGCCCAGCAGCCCCGCCTTGGGGAGCGGGACACTCCGCTGCGGCTGTCCGGGCTTGGCGACGTGCAACCAGGCCCCGGCCCGGTTGGGACGCACGACGCGGTCGGTCAGGCCCAGGTGCTCGATGAGCTCGGCGACCGAGCCACCGCGCGTCGCGAAGCTCTCGGCACCGACGTCGACGCGGAGACCTGCGACCTCGGCGGCCGCGAGCGCGCCACCGAACGACTCCTGCGCGTCGACGACCGTCACCGAGATGCCGACCTTGGCGCAGTCGACCGCGCCGACGAGTCCGGCCACACCACCGCCGATGACGACGAGACGCTTCGGCTCGAGACTCATGCGGGCTGCCAATCGTGGGCGAGGGCGACAATGCGAGTCAGGACGTCCGGGTCGGTCTCGGGCGGGACCCCGTGGCCGAGGTTGAGGACGTGCGACGGCGCCGCCGTCCCGCGCTGGAGGATGTCGAGGACGTGCGCCTCGAGGACCGGCCATGGGGCGGCGAGCAGTGCCGGGTCGATGTTGCCCTGCACGGGGACGCCGCCACCGAGACGTCGGATGCCCTCGTCGAGCGCCAGCCGGTAGTCGATCCCGACCACGTCGGCGCCGACCCGGTGCATCGCACCGAGCAGTTCACCGGTCCCGACGCCGAAGTGCACCTTCGGGACGGGGAGGTCGGCGACGTGCGCGAGCGCGGCCCGGGAGGCCGGGGCGACGTGACGCTCGTAGTCCTCGAGGGAGAGTGCCCCCGCCCACGAGTCGAAGAGCTGCGCGGCCGACGCGCCGGCGAGCACCTGGGCGCGGAGGAAGCGACCGGTGACGTCCGCGCACCAGGCCATGAGCTTCGCCCACGACGCCGGGTCGGCGTGCATGAGGGTGCGGGCGGCGAGGTGGTCCTTCGATGGTCCGCCCTCGACGAGGTAGGCGGCGAGTGTGAACGGCGCACCCGCGAAGCCGATGAGCGGCGTGCGGCCGTCGCCGATCCCCGCGAGCCCGGCGACGGTGAGCGCGACGCCCTCGCGGATCGGCGCAAGCGTGTCGTCGAGGACGGCCGGGTCGAGCGCGACGAGCGCGTCGACCTCGGCGGCCGTCCGAACGGCGGAACCCATGACGGGACCACGGCCCGGCACGATCTCGACCGCGACTCCGGCCTGCTTGAGCGGCACCACGATGTCGCTGAAGAAGATGGCCGCGTCCGTCCCGTGCCGTCGGATGGGCTGGAGGGTGATCTCGCTCGCCATCGCCGGGTCGAGGCAGGCGTCGAGCATGGCCGTCCCGATCCGCAACTCGCGATACTCGGGCAGCGACCGGCCGGCCTGACGCATGAACCAGACGGGCGTCCGCTCGGGGCGGGTGCCGCGGTACGCGGTGATGAGCGGCGACGACTGGGTCACGCCGGTGACGAGGGGGTGTTCGGGTGGGAGACTCACCCCTCCATCCTCCCATTCCCGCGCTGAGCGCGGCATGGGCGAAGCCCCGCGATGCGCGGCCCTGCCGGTGCGGACCGTCCGGCGACGGCCCGCACCGGAGTCCGACCGTGGTTCAGAGCCGGTGCGACACGCTGCACGAGTGGTCGTAGCCGACCGACTCGTCGAAGGTGAACTCCACCGTCGCCACGAGATCGTCGATGGACGGCGACGCGGAGAGGTCCTGCCAGATCCCGAGCGAGTGCCACTGGCCGTCCTGCTTCATCGAGTCGGGCGAGTGGATCCACCGCGTCGCCCCGCCGTTCTGCGACAGGCCGAGGTCGATGTTCGCCTGATCGCCAAAGGGCGCACCGCCGGCGGTGATCCGGTACTCCTCCAGCGAGACGGTCGTCTTGCCCGAGGCGTCGCTCCCGTTCCAGACCAGGTGGACCTCGCCGGTCGCATGGAACAGACCACCCGTGTACGTGCAGGTGACCACGACATCGCCTCCCCGTGGGTACGAGGCCGGGGCAGGGGCCGCACCCATGAGCCCGGGCGTGACCATCGCTGCCGCGGCGGCGAGCGTGACGACTCTCCTGAAGTGCTGCATAACGTTCTCCTTCGATCGTTGTGTTCCGTTCGGTCGAACGGCTTGATTCGTAGTATCGCATCTGACATTTCATATGTCAGTACCCGACTGGTGGTGAGGGTGCCCTGAGCGACATCCCGGGAGCCCGACAGCGCCGCTCGGGTAGACTCATCGGGTGCTCATGTGTGTGACGGCGAGCCATAAGAACGCCACCTTCGACCTCCTCGAACGACTCTCAGTCGGTGCCGAGGGCGTTGCCGCGCGCCTGGTCGAGCACCACGAGTGCGTCTCGGGTGCCGTCGTCGTGGCCACCTGCAACCGGTTCGAGGCGTACATCGACCTCGACGAGCCCGTCACCGCCGCCGCATCCGTCGCCTTCGAGGCCGCTGCGGAGGCCGTCAGCGAGACCACCGGCATCCCCGCCGAGCAGCTGCGGGAGGTGTTCGACCTCAGCGTCGGCACCGCGGCAGCCGAGCACCTCTTCGCCGTGTCGGCCGGACTCGAGTCCGTCGTCGTCGGCGAGGGCGAGATCGCCGGCCAGGTGCGGCGCTCCCTCGAGGCCGCTCGCGCGGGTGGCACCACCAGCTCCGAACTGGAGCGCCTGTTCCAGCGCGCGTCCCAGACCTCCCGCGGCATCAAGAACCGCACGCCGCTCGGGCGTGCCGGTCGCTCCATCGTGCGTCTCGCCCTCGACCTCGCGGAGAGCCGTATCGACGACTGGGCCACGCAACGCGTCTTGCTCGTCGGCACCGGTGCGTACGCCGGCGCGAGCCTCGCCGCCCTCCGCGACCGCGGCGTCACCGACGTCCTCGTGTACTCGCCGTCCGGCCGCGCCGAGAAGTTCGCGCGCTCGCACGAGATCGGCTGGATCGGACACGACGACCTCGCCCGCACCACCGGCGAGGTCGACATCATCGTCACCTGCACCACCGCCGAGGGCCACGTGGTCGACGCCGAACTGCTCCGCGCGGGTCGCACGGCCGTCGCCGCCGACCACCGTGCGCGAGCCGCGGCTGCCACGGACACACCGACGCTCTCGCTGGTCACCGCGGCCGACGCACCGGCCGCACCCGAGCCCACCGGGGTCTCCGCACTCGTCCACGACGTCATCACCGAAGCCGCCGCCGAGTGCCCCGTGCCGCACGCCTCGGCCCAGCTCGTCATCGACCTCGGCCTGCCGCGCAACGTCGACCCCGACGTCTCCACCGTCTCCGGCGTCGTCCTGCTCGACCTCGAGACCATCCGCATCCACGCGCCGCTCGAGGAGCTGCAGGCCACCGAGGTCGCGCGCTCCATCGTCAGCCGCGCCGCACAGAAGTTCGCCGCGGTCGGCGAGGAGCGAAGCCTCGAGCCCGCCGTCGTCGCACTCCGCAGCCACGTGCACGCGCTCGTCGAGGCCGAGGTCGCCCGTGCGATTGCTCGTGGCGACGACGACGGGTCGACCGCCCGCGCACTGCGTCACCTCGCCGGAGTGCTGCTGCACGAACCGACGGTGCGGGCACGGAACCTCGCCCGCAACGGCGAGCAGGCCGCGTACACGACGGCGCTGCAGACGCTCTTCGGTATCGAGGTTCCCCAGGCACCGGCGGTCGTCGCACCGGTAGCCGACACCGACTCGGCCGCTTCCGCCTCCTAGGCTTCCGACGGCAAACTGGCGTCGGGCAGCCCGGTCGCCGAGCCTGTCGAGGTGCGCGCGAACACGCGACCGACCATGGACGTTCCCCGTGGGCCCTTCGACACTTCGACAGGCTCAGTGCGGCGCAGCTCAGGGACCGGAGAGGGTTACCGCTCAGGGAACGAGTCAAGCACCGCCCTTCGACACTTCGACAGGCTCAGTGCGGCGCAGCTCAGGGACCGGAGGAGGGTCACTGCTCAGGGACCGGAGGAGGGTCACTGCTCAGGGACCGGAGGAGGGTCACTGCTCAGGGACCGGGGCGGGAAGGGCGCTGGGACGACGAACGGGCACCGGCGCGATGCCGATGCCCGTCATGATCCGCCTGCGGAGCAGGCCGTGGATCAGTAGTCGTAGTTGTAGTCGTACGAGCTCGCGCCGGCGATCGCGCCTGCGATGATCAGGAAGTAGAAGATGATCACGATGATGCCGGCGAGGACCGACACGCCGCTCACGATGGTGCCGGCGAGGGCCAGACCACGGCCCTGCTCGCCGGTGCGCTTGATCTGACCGAGCGCGATGATGCCGAGCACGAGGCCGACGACGCCGAACCCGACGAACGGGGCGATGAGCGAGATGATCGCCATGACGTTCGTCTTCGGGCCGGTCGGCTGCGCGTAGCCGTACGGCGCCTGAGGCTGTCCGTACGGAGCGGCGGGCTGGCCGTAGGGGTTCTGCTGCTGCCCGTAGGGTGCCTGCGGCTGGCCGTAGGGGTTCTGCTGCTCGCCGTAGGGAGCCTGCGGCTGACCGTACTTCGGCTGCTCGCCGTACTGCGGAGCCTGCTGGCCCTGCTGCTCACCGTAGGGCGAGGGCTGGCCGTACTGCGGAGCCTGTTCCCCGTACTGCGGAGCCGGCGGAACCTGCGATTCGCCGTAGGCCGGCTGCTGGGGGTTCTGGCTCTGACCGTATGGGTCGTTCGGCTGGCCGGAGTTCGGATCAGTCATGAAGGTGCACCTCGCGCATAGGGGTTCGACGAACGGACTCATGCTTGCAGCGTGCCGTCGCCTTGTCAACACAGGGTAACCCGCGATCCCTGATGTCCACTGGGCTCGCGCGGTGCGCACCGGAGGCGGTGGCAAGATGGACGAGGGGGTGCGGATGGACGAGGAGTCGGTGGCGGAAGCCGAGGACGTGACGCTCGCCGACGCCCCGCCGGTCGCCGAACGGCCGGGAGCGCTGACCATCGCCGGGATCGTCGCCGTCGACTGGGTCCACTCCGTCGTCTGGCACACGCGGGCCTTCTTCAGCGGCCGCATCCCGAGGGAGTACGCCCGCGGCGACGCGTGCCGACCGGTCGTCGTCCTCATCCCCGGCGTGTACGAGACCTGGGCGTTCCTGAAGCCGGTCGCAGACCGCCTGAACGCCGACGGCTACCGGATCCGCATCGCCCGTGGTCTCGGGTACAACCGCAAGCCCATCCGCGACACGGCGGCCCGCTTCGCCCGCGCGCTCGGACGGCTGCCGAAGCCCGCCGCCGGGTGCGTCATCGTCGCGCACAGTAAGGGAGGACTCGTCGGGAAGGAGCTGCTCCTCACGGAACGCGAGCGGCTGGGCCTGCTCGGGGTCGTCGCGATCTGCTCGCCGTTCTCCGGGTCGGTGCTCGCGAAGTACGTGGTCGACCCGAGCCTCCGCGCGTTCCTCCCGACGGACGAGACCATCGTCGCGCTCGGCGCCCCGCACGACGTCAACGCCGACATCGTCTCGATCTACAGCACCTTCGACCCGCACGTGCCGTCCAGCAGCGTGCTGCCCGGAGCGACGAACGTACTCCTCCCGGTGCCCGGTCACTTCGTGATCCTCAGCACGGACGAGCTCAAGGACGCCGTGGAACTCGCCGTCGACAGGTTCGCCGATCGGGTACGGCCCGCACTCGACACCGAGAACCCGGCCGACCGGTGAGCCGCGCACCCGAGAGCTCTGGCAGCGCGCTCCCCGACATCCTCGTGTCCGCGGTCGCGATCGTCCGCGGACGGCGGGTGCTCATGGTGACGGCTCGCGGCCGCGACGTCCTCTACATGCCGGGCGGGAAGATCGACGCGGGCGAGACGCCGGCCGAGGCCGCCGTCCGGGAGACACGCGAGGAGGTCGCGGTCGAGATCGATCCGGCACGGGTGTCGCCGTTGTTCACGGTGGTCACGCAGGCGCACGGCGAGCCCGACGGCCGGCTCGTGCGGATGCACGTCTTCGCGGCCGAGACGGACGAGACACCGACGCCCTCCGCCGAGGTGAGCGCGGTCCACTGGGTGGGCACGGAGTCACTCGACCGCTGCCCACCCGCGGGGCGTGAGGTGCTCGAGCGCCTGGCGGCGGCGGGGCTCATCGGCTGAGTGGCGGGTGGGGTCCGGTCCCCGAGCCTGTCCAAGGGTGAAAGCCTCAGCACCGGGCTGCCCTTCGACAAGCTCAGGGGCCGATGAACAACTGGGACCGGACAGCCCACGAGTCAGCCACCCCGGTCACTGAGCCTGTCGAAGTGCCCACGGACACGCCCTTCGACAAGCTCAGGGACCGGCGGAGGTGAGCCCTTCGACAGGCTCAGGGACCGGAGGAGTGAGACCGGCTCAGTGCACGTACTCGAGGAGGTCCTGGCCGAGGATCCGGACGGCGTCGACCACGCCGAGGCGGGTGCCGAGCTCCGTGTCGTCGTAGCTCGTGCACACGGCGTAGCTCACGGCGCCGTTCGGGCCGCGGAGGATACCCGCCTCGGCTCGCACGCCGACCCCGGAACCGGTCTTGTTGAAGAGCTGGATGCCGTGGTCGGGCTCACGGTGGGCCAGGGGGTCGAGCCCGAAGCCCGAGGCGACGAGCGAGAGGTCGGTGTTGAGCGACAACCAGGCCAGGACCCGGCGGCTCGTGGTCGCGTCGACGATCTCGCCCGTCGCGAGTGCCTGGAACAGCCAGGCGAGTTCGCGGGCGGACCCGACGGAGAGCTGCGGTGCGTTGTCGGGGCCGCGGTGGTCGCGGACGATGTCGAGGAGGGCCGTGCGCTTCAGCCCGATCTCCTCGGCACGGTGGCGGACGGCGTCGAGACCGATGTGGCGGAGCAGGACGTTCGTGGCGAGGTTGTCGCTCGTCGCGCCGACGAGGGCAGCGAGGTCGGCGACCGGGAGAGACGGCGCTTGGAGGTGCTGCCAGATCCCGGAGTCGGCGACGGCGTCGAGTGGTTCGCGGTCGAGGATGGTGAGGCCGCTGAAGTCGGCGTCGCCGAGGCGGGCCGCGACCTCGATGAGGAGGAGGACCTTGCCGATCGAGGCGGTGGGCACGACGACGTGGTCGTCGGCCGACATGAGCATCTCGCCGGTGGTGATGTCGTTGATCCGGAGGCTGACCTGCGCGCCCGACGCGGCCAGCTCGCCGAGGGCGCTGAACCCGCGGGTGAAGGGTTCGATCTGGGCGGAGGCACGGTGGCGCCCTCGACGCGCATCGCGCGAACGGCGACGTTCCGACTCGTGCACTCGTGAAGCCACGGCTGACCGAACTCCTCTGCTCCAGATGGTGATCCCGACGATCCTTCGGGTGTGGGCCTGCCCCGGTCAGCCCACTCCACAGGCGTCCGACGACCCGCGCAGCGGGCCTCCGGATGTGCCGTCCACGGTATCGTAAGCGCCCTTCGCGCTGGCTGCGAATCTGGGCCTGGGAACGTCGTTCCCGGGCGCGTCGGTCCGACATCCGTCGCTTCCATCGCCCGCGAATCCGGTCGGTCCACCGCCCGGATCCCGCAGGTTTCAGCTCGTGATCAGCCGCGGGCGCGGGCTGGGAACTGGGTCGCGAACTTGCCGCCGCTGACGTCGATCAGCGCACCGGTGACGTAGCCCGCCTGGTCGCTCGCGAGGAACCGTACGACGTTCGCGACGTCCTCCGGTTCCTCCCATCGGCGCACCGAGAGCGTGTCGAGGAGTTCGTCCTGCTGCGCCGTCGGGAGATCGGCGAAGCCGTTCATCGCCGTCGGCACCATGCCGGGTGCGTAGGCGTTCACCGTGATGCCCCACGGCCCCAGCTCGCTCGCGAGGACCCTGGTCAACTGGACCACCGCGGACTTGGACGCCGCGTAGGCCGCGCTGCCGACGCTCGGGATGACGGCGGCGAAGCTCGCGGCGTTGATGATGCGGCCGGAACGCTGTCCCTTCAGATACGGGATGACCGCCTTCGACACCCGGAAGACGCCGCCGACGTTGACGTCGAAGCACCTGGTCCACGCGGCGTCGCTCGTCTCCTCGAGCAGTGACTGCACGTTGATCCCGGCGTTGTTCACGAGGACGTCGATCCCTCCGAGCCCGGTGGCAGCCGCCGCGACCGCGCTCGACACCGAGTCCTCGGATCGCACGTCACACGTGATGGCGACGAGGTCGCCGTGGTGGGACGCCACGAGCGCGTCGAGGGAGGAGACGTCGAGGTCGAGCACCGCGACGCGGGACCCCTCGGCGAGGAAGGACTCCACGAGGGCGAGCCCGATCCCTCGAGCACCTCCGGTCACGATCACCCGTCGGTCCGTCAGGTCCAGCAGCATCGGTGTCTCCCGTCGTCCGAGCGCATCCGTCGACGCGCCGACCCGGTGTCGACGGCCGCGTACGCACCAGGCGAGTAAAACATACTTATGGTCGGCCAGCTCGCTACACTGGCGCCATGACGGATCGAGTGCTCTGGGTGACGGGTGGCGGCAGCGGCATGGGACAGGCCGTGGCGGTGTCGGCCGCCGAGGCGGGATGGCGCGTCGCCGTGACGGGGCGACGCCGCGAGGCACTCCTCGAGACCGTCGGAGCCGTCACCTCCGCGGGCGGTGTGGCCGTCGCCGCGGAGGCCGACGCGACGGACCCCGCTTCGCTCGCCCGAGCCCACGAACGCGTCGTCGCCGAGCTCGGCCCGGTCGACGACCTCGTCACCGCGGCGGGCCTGAACGCGCCTCGGCGCCGGTGGGACGACCAGTCGATGACGGAGTTCGCCGCGATCGTCGACACCAACCTCACCTCGGTCGCACGGACGATCGACCTCGCGCTGCCCACCATCCGCGACGCCCAGGGACGGATCATCGCCATCTCCTCCTTCGCCGGCTGGCGCTTCTCGACGAAGGGTGGCGTGGCCTACAGCGCGAGCAAGACCGCACTCGCCTCGCTCTGCGCGACCCTCAACGAGGAGGAGGGGGCCCACGGCGTCGGCGCCACCCACCTCTGCCCGGGCGACGTCGACACCCCGTTCCTCTCCATGCGGCCGCAGGTGCCGGACGCGTCGGCGCGCGAGACGATGCTGACGCCCGAGGACATCGGCCGCGCCGTTCGGTTCATCCTCGACGGCCCGCCGCACGTGCGCATCGACGAGCTCGTGATCTCCCCCACCCGTCCGTCCGCACGGGCGTGAGCCGCTCACCGGGGGCGTCGGCCTTCGAACGGACGCTCGACCGGATCGGTACCGACATCGTCGACGGCGGACTACCCGCCGGCAGGGTGTGCACGGTGGACGAGCTGGTCGCCATGGCAGGACATTCCCGCTCGGTGGTCCGGGAGGCGACCCGCGTGCTCTCCGGCATGGGACTCCTCGCCAGCAAGGCGCACGTCGGCCACACCGTGCAGCCGTCGTCGAGCTGGGACTGGTTGCAGCCTCGGGTGCTCCGCTGGGCGCTGGCGAGCGGACGACGGGAGTCCACCATCCTGGCGATCCGCGAACTCCGCACTGCGACCGAGCCGGAGTCGGCGCGGCTCGCGGCCGAGCGACGCAGCGACGAGGACGCCCGTGAGCTCCGCGTGACGAGTGAGGCGCTCCGCGCGGCTGCGGTTCGCCAGGATCCGATCGCGTTCCTCGAGGCCGACCTCCTGCTGCATCGCCTCATCCGGCGCGCGGCGGCGAACCCGATCCTCGACCGGGTCGGCGACGCCGTCGACGAGGCACTCCGGGATCGTGTGGACCAGCTGCCCGGTGACGGCATCGACCACCACGACGCGGCGTTGCACACGGACCTCGCGTCGGCGATCGAGGCGCAGGACGGCGAGCGGGCCGCCGCGACGATGCGCGTGATCATCCTCCGCACGGCCTGACGACGGCGGCGCCCGTCCGCCATCCACACACACGGTTCTCGCAGCTTCGTGAAACACGTCCGTCACGCAGGTAACGACCGTGTTGCAGTGCTGGAAAATATTTGCAAGCTTCCTGTACTTATTGAATACTGTTTCCACACCCACTGAAAACAGCAGGGATCGACCGCGGTTTCCCGGTCACTCCGGATCCCGGGCCAACGACGGCCCGGACTCCCGATCCCAGAATCGAGGAGCAGCACCATGCGCAAGCGCACCCTTCCGCTGGCCGTCCTCGCCACCGCGGCACTCGGCCTCACCGCCTGTGCCGGTGGCGGTTCCGGCTCAGGCGACGTCTCGGCAGACGGCCAGACGCTCACCGTCTGGATCATGCAGGGCACCAACCCCGACTCCGAGGCCTTCTTCAAGGAGGTCGGCTCGGCCTTCAAGAAGGAGACCGGCGCCACCCTCAAGGTCGAGTACGTGCAGTGGGCCGACGCCCACGACCGCTTCGTGACGTCGATCGCCGGGAACACCACCCCCGACGTCGCCGAGACGGGCACCACCTGGACGGCCGAGTTCGCCGACGCCGGCGCCCTCGCCCCCATCGGCGACTACGTCGACAAGGCCGGCCTGAAGGACGACCTCGTCCAGGGCCTCGCCGACTCCGGCACCTACGACGGCGAGCTCTACGGCATGCCGTGGTACGCCGGCGTCCGCTCGATCGTCTACCGCACCGACGTCTTCGAGGAGCTCGGCCTCAAGGCGCCGACCACCTGGCAGGAGATCATCGACGCCGGCACCGCGATCAAGGCCGCCAAGCCCGACATGATCCCGTTCCCCGTCCCCGGCGACGCCGAGTTCACGGCCTACCCCTGGGTCTGGGGCGCCGGCGGCGAGGTCTCCGAGCTCGACGGCGACACCTGGAAGTCGGGTCTCGCGAGCGACGACTCGCGCAAGGGCATCCAGTTCTGGACCGACCTGGCCACCAAGTACGACCTCTCCTCCTCAGGTGCCACCACCTGGAAGGAGACCGACGTCCTCGACAACTTCGTGCAGGACAAGGTCGCCATGGCGATCATGGGCTCCTGGACCCCGGCGACGATCGTCCAGAAGAACCCGGAGCTCGAGGGCAAGTTCGCCGCCATCCCGATCCCGGGTGAAGACGGCGGCATGTCACCCTCCGTGCTCGGTGGTTCGCACCTCAGCATGTTCAACACCTCGAAGAACAAGGACCTCGCGTTCCAGTTCATCGAGATGATGACCACCGGCAAGTTCGCCTCCGAGTGGGCCGAGCAGACCGGGTACTTCCCCGGCCAGACCTCGCTCCTCAGTGACTCGACCGAGAGCGACGACCCGCTGGTGAAGCCCTTCGCCGAGCAGTTCGTCGACGGCGGCGCTTCCCTCCCCGTGACCCCGAAGTTCGGTGCGGTGCAGGCGAAGAAGACCACCAACGCGATGATCCAGGCCATCCTCTCCGGAAGCAAGTCGGTCGACCAGGCGACGACCGATGCCGCCAAGGAGATGGACGACATCATGAACGGCAAGTAGCCGATCGTGTCGACCCTCACCCCGCCCACGGTCACCCGCGAAGCCCCCGCTTCGCGGGTGGCCGGGGGCCCCTCCCCCAAGCGGCTGCGCCTGCTGATGCGCACCCGCCCCTGGCTGCTGCTCGCGCCGGCGCTCCTCATCCTCGCCGTGCTCCTCCTCTGGCCGCTCATCCGCGTCGTCCTGTTCTCCCTGCAGGACTACGGCCTGCGCGAGATCGTCAGCGGTGACACCAACTTCAACGGCGGCGCGAACTACGCCGAGGTCTTCGCCGACCCGACCCTCTGGACCGTCGTCCTCCCGAACACCGTCTTCTTCGCCGCGGCCGCCGTCATCGGCACGGTCGTCCTCGGCACCCTCGTCGCCCTGCTCATGGCGAACCTCGGCTCCTTCTGGCGCACCATCGTCGGCAGCGCCATCATGGTCGCCTGGGCGATGCCAGCCGTCACCGGCACCTACGTGTGGGTCTGGATCTTCGACGCCGACCGCGGCATCGTCAACCAGACACTCATGGGGCTCGGGCTCATGGACGAGCCCTTCAACTGGTTCACGAACCAGTTCACGTTCTACGGCATCGCGCTCCTGAACGTGATCCACCACGGCTTCCCGTTCGTGGCCATCACCGTCCTCGCCGGCCTACTCGGCGTGTCCAAGGAGATGCTGGAAGCCGCCGAGATGGACGGGGCGGGCGCGTTCCGTCGCTTCTTCCAGATCACCTTCCCGTCGCTGCGCCAGGTGTTCTCGGTCGTGATCATCCTGTCGACCATCTGGGACTTCAAGGTGTTCGCGCAGATCTACCTCATGCCGGGTGGTTCCGGCTCGAACCGCGAGGTGTTGAACCTCGGCGTGTGGTCGTACGTGGAGTCCTTCGGTCAGAACCGCTACGGCTTCGGCTCCGCGATCGCGGTGCTGTTGACGCTCGTCCTGCTCGGCATCACGATCGTCTACATCCGCGCCCTCATGAAGGAGGACGAACTGTGACCACCCACGCTCCCGCCCCCACCGCCGCCCGTCGACCGGCTGATGGACCGGGCACCGACCGGTCCGCCAAGCCGCAGGTCCCGATGCACCGGAAGGCGAGCGGTCGGAAGATCCGCTCGAACACCGTCAAGGCGATCCTCGTCACCCTCCTGCTCGTGTTCACGCTGTTCCCGGCGTACTGGATGCTGTCGAGCGCGTTCGACGCACAGGCGTCGAGCGGCGGCCAGTCCTTCTTCCCGAAGGAGCTGTCGTTCACGAACTTCGAGTCGGTGCTGACCGACGGCGGGTTCGCGGTCTTCCTCCGCAACTCCGCGATCGTCGCCGGTGCGACGGTGCTCATCTCCGCCGCCGTCGCGCTCCTGGCGTCGGTCGCGGTCGCCCGCTTCCGGTTCAAGTTCCGCACCGCGGTGCTGCTCATGATCCTCGTCGTGCAGATGGTGCCGCTCGAGGCGCTCGTGATCCCGCTGTTCGTGCAGATCCGCGACCTGCAGCTGCTCAACACGCTGCTCGGGCTCATCATCGTGTACGTCGCGCTCGCACTGCCGTTCGGCATCTGGATGCTGCGCGGCTTCGTCGCGGCGGTACCAGTGGAGCTCGAAGAGGCGGCGTTCCTCGACGGCGCCAGCTGGTGGCGGATGTTCCGCTCGATCATGCTCCCGCTCGTGGCCCCCGGCCTCGTCGCGACGAGCGTGTTCAGCTTCATCACGGCCTGGAACGAGTTCATCTTCGCGATGACCCTGCTCGGCGGCTCGACGGAGAACTACACGGTGGCCATCGGCCTCAAGCAGTTCTTCGGCCTGAACTCCAACGACTGGGGTTCGGTCATGGCAGCGTCGACCATCATCACGATCCCGGTCATGATCTTCTTCATCCTCGTGCAGCGTCGCCTCTCCGGCGGACTGGTGTCCGGAGCGGTGAAGGGATGATAGACCCCGACGTCGCGCGGCTCGTCCGGGGCGTCCTCTGGCCGGGCTTCCTCGGCCGGACCGCCCCGGACTGGCTGCTGCGCGAGCTGGACGGCGGCCTCGCGGGCGTCGTGTACTTCGGGCAGAACCTCTCCTCGGACCCGGCGGAGGTCGCGGCGCTGTCGGCCGAACTCCGCGACCACCGGCCCGAGATCCTCATCGGCGTCGACGAGGAGGGCGGCAACGTCTCGCGCCTCGAGGCGCAGACGGGCTCGACCCTGCCCGGGCATGCGCAGCTCGGTGCACTCGACGACGTCGAGACGACGCGCGCGGTGGGTGCGGCACTCGCCGAGCGGCTCCGCGCCGCCGGGGCCAACGTCGCCCTCGCGCCCGTCGCCGACGTCAACACCAACCCCGCGAACCCGGTGATCGGGGTGCGCTCGTTCGGCCCGACCGCCGACCTCGTCTCCCGCCACGTCGCCGCGATGGTCGACGGATTACAGGCCGGCGGAGTCGCCGCGTGCGTCAAGCACTACCCCGGCCACGGCGACACGGCGAGCGACTCGCACCTGGATCTGCCCCGCATCGACCTGGACCTGGCGGAGCTCGAAGCCGAGCACCTGCCACCGTTCGACGCGGCCATCGCCGCGGGCGTCGCGAGTGTCATGACCGCCCACATCGTCGTCCCGGCGTTCGGTGACGCCCCGGCGACGCTCAATCCGATCCCCCTCCGTCGGCTGCGCGAGAGCGGCTTCGACGGCGTGATCATCTCCGATGCGCTCGACATGGCCGCCATCCGTTCGACCACGGGCTCCGGACGCGGGGCGGTCCTCGCCCTCGAGGCCGGCGTCGACCTGCTCTGCATCGGCAACCCGTCCAACCTCGGGCCGAAGCAGGGTGCGACGACCGACGAGGACGACTACCTCGAGGTGTTCGAGGCGGTCTGTGCCGCCGTCGCCGACGGCGAGCTCGATCGAGCGATCGTCGAGCGCGCGGCCGCCCGGGTGGCGTGGCTCGCGCGGTCCGTCAGCCCTTCGACCGGCTCAGGGACCGGGGAATCAGTCCCCGAGCAGTCCCCGGCCCCCGAGCGGTCCACGGTCCCTGAGCGGTCCACGGTCCCTGAGCTTGTCGAAGGGCGCTTCTCCGACGCCATCCGCCGGGTCGTCCGCGTCCGGGGCGAGGTCGCGATCGACGCGTCGGCGATCACCCTCGTCGACCTCCGCGACCGACCGACGTTCGCCGTCGCCTCGGCCCACGATCCGTTCGCCGAGTCGCTCGCCGAACGGTTCGACGTCACCCGGCTCGCTGCCGGCCCGAGCCTCCGGACACCGGGCCCAGACGCCGAGGCACCCGCCTCCGACGAGCTGACCCTCCTGCTCGAGACGATCCCCGCCGACGACGGGGTCGTCCTCCTCGCGGACCGCCTCGGCGACGACACTCCGCAGCGGCTCGCCGTGGACCGCCTCGCGCTGGTCCGCCCGGACGCCGTCGTCGTGAGCGTCGGACTACCGCTCGCCGAGGACGCCGTCCTCCCCCTGCCGGTGATCGACACGCTCGCGGCCTCCCGAGCGTCCGCCGACCGGGTCACCGAACTCCTCGCCGCGGCCTCCACCGCGGCGCCGACGCACCATCTGCACGACCAGCACCACCGGAACGGATCATGAACCACCTCGCAGCACCCGTCCTCGCCATCGATCTCGGGAAGACCTCCTGCCGCGCCCGCATCACGAGCGGATCCGTCGACGACCTGACCGTCCTCGCGGAGGCCCGCGGCCACGGAGCACCGGGCCTCGCCGACCACGAGGGTGCGGAACTGTCCGCCCGCGCGGTCCTCGAGACGGTCGCGCACCTCCCGGCCGACCTCCTCACCGAGGTGCAGCACGTCGGGATCGGCGCAGCCGGTGTGGAGGCGGCACCGCACGAGGTCGCCGCGTTCACCGCCGAACTGCGTCTGGCGCTCGGAGCGACGATCGCCGTGGTCAACGACGCTCTGGCAGCCCACGCCGGTGCGTTCGCCGGTGGTCCCGGCACGGTGCTCATCGCCGGCACCGGATCCGTCGTGTTCGACGTCGACGCCGACGGCTCCGTGAAGCAGATCGACGGTTGGGGTCCCTGGCTCGGAGACGAGGGCAGCGGTCGGTGGATCGGGCAGCAGGGCCTCGAGGCCTGCATGCGCGCCTTCGACGGCCGCGGCCCCGCCACCACTTTGCTCGCCGACGCCGAGGCGCTCATGGGGTCCATCCCCGCGCTCCCCCGCTGGGTCTCCAGCACCGGAGCCCCGGCCCGCCAACTCGGCACCTTCGCGCCCACGGTCATCACGCGCGCCGAGGAGGGCGACGCCGTCGCCGCAGACATCGTCGACGCCGCCTGCGCCCATCTCGCCGTGAGCGCCGCCGCTGCCGGCACGGGTGCCGTGTGCGTCGTCGGCGGGATCGCCTCCCACCCCTACGTCGCCGCACATCTCGCGACGGCCATGCACGAGGTCGGCGTCGACCTCTTCGCACCCCGCGGTGACGCGCTCGACGGAGCCAGACTCGTCGCACTCGACACCGCGATCTCCTACGACGGAAGGGTCGTGCGCGACGATGTCCACGCAGCCTGAGAGCGCCTCGACCGGGGCCGCTGAACCCGAGCGGGACCGCATCCGCGCGGAGCTCGCCACCCTCTCGACGGAGCAGGTGAACGAGCGACACCCCGACCTCGACGCCCTCTCCACGCGGGAACTCGTCGCCGCGATGAACGAGGACAACCGTTCCGTCCCCGACGCCATCGCGGCCGTCGAACCCGAGATCGCCGAGGCCGTCGAAGCGATCGTCGAGCGCCTCCGCCGGGGCGGACGACTCGTCTACCTGGGCGCCGGGACCGCCGGACGGATGGGCATCCTCGACGCGAGTGAGGCCCCACCCACGTTCGGGACCGACCCAGGCCTCATCGTCGGACTCATCGCGGGTGGCCCGGGCGCCATCCAGCAGGCGGTGGAGAACGCCGAGGACCGCGACGACCTCGGTCGGGCGGATCTGGAATCGCTGTCGATCACCGCGGACGACGCCGTCGTGGGTGTCTCCGCATCCGGTCGCACGCCCTACGTCCTGGGCGCCCTCGAGTACGCGCGCTCGATCGGTGCGATCACCATCGGCCTGTCGTGCAACGCCGGCTCCCCACTCGCCCGGGACGCGGACATCGGCATCGAGGCGGTCGTCGGTCCGGAGCTCCTCACGGGATCGACCCGACTGAAGGCGGGGACGGCACAGAAGCTCGTGCTCAACATGCTGTCGACGATCACGATGGTGCGGCTCGGGAAGACGTACCGGAACCTCATGGTCGACCTCCTCACCACGAACGAGAAGCTGCGGGCGCGGGCGGAACGCACGGTGATGTTGGCGACCGACGTCGACGCCGCCACGGCCGCGAAGACGCTCGCATCCGTGGACGGCTGGGTGAAGGCCGCTATCCTCGTCCTCGTGACCGGCATCGCCGCAGATGAAGCAGTCGCCCGCCTCCGTGGTGGCGACGGCTCCCTCAGCGCGGCCATCGCAGCGCACGCCGTCGAAGACCCGACGGGGGCCGCACCGGATGTCCACTGACGCGCTGCTCGTGCTCCGCCAGGCGATCCCTCGCCTGAGCGCCGCCGAGACGCGCGTCGCCGAGACCATCATCGGCACCCCCTCGCTCGTCGTCGAGTTGACCATCACCGAACTCGCGAAGGCCTGCGGCACCTCGCAGGCGACCGTCGCGCGGTTCTGTCAGACCATCGGGTACACCGGCTACCGGGAGTTCCGGGTGGCCGTCGCGACCTCCACGAGTCGCGAGCAGGCGGAGCGTGACCGGTTCGAGGTCGACGACGCCGACATCGACCCGGACGACTCGGTCGAGACCGTCGTCGCGAAGGTCGCGTACCAGGAGGTGCAAGCGATCGAGCTCACCGCCCGCTCGCTCGACCGCGACGCCCTGGACGCGGTCGTCGACGCGCTCCTCGTCGCCCCACGGATCGACATCATCGGCTTCGGGTCCTCGAACCTCACGGCGCAGGACCTCCACCAGAAGCTCTACCGGATCGGCATGCCGGCCAACACCTTCGTCGACGCCCACCTCGCGCTGCCGTCGGCCGCCCTCCTCGGGCCCGGTGGGGTCGCCATCGGCATCTCGCACTCCGGGCTCACGGTCGAGACCGAGCAGGCGATGCAGCTCGCGCGGGCCGCCGGCGCGACGACCGTGTGCATCACCAACTTCCCCGACTCCCCCATCGCCGGCCGCTGCGACCTCGTCCTCGCGACGCAGGCGAGGGAGAGCCGATACCGCTCGGGTGCGATGTCGTCGCGCATCGCCCAGCTCGCGCTCGTCGACCTGCTCTTCATCCGTGTCGCCCAGCGTCGCTACGACGCCGCGGCCGAGTCGCTCCGCGTCACCTACGAGTCGATCCAGGACCACCGCATCGACACCTGAGTGCTGAGATCAGGGCAGCAGCGAGACGCCCGTGTGCTCGGCGAGGGCGAGCAGCAGCTCGTCCTGGAACGCCTCGTCGCGGACCGCGCGATGCGGCTCCTCTCGTCGCTGATGGTGCCAGTAGCCGGAGGTGTCCGCGCCACGCCCTTCGGCGAGCGCCACCTGGGTCCGGTGCCCGAGTTCCAGGTCGTCGGGCGCGTTCGGCCCGCCCATCCGCGTCGGCACCCACCCCGGGTCGACCGCATTGCTGAACACCCCGGGACGCACTCGCGCGATGGCCGCCGCGAGGACGGTCACGAGGAGCTTGCTGTCGGAGTAGCTCGCCGTCCTCGTGGAACCCGACCAGTCGAGACCGTCGAGCGTCGCGGTACCGCCGCGGTGCATGCTGCTGCTGAGGAACACGAGTCGCCGCGCGGGGACGAGGGCGCTCAGGAGGTAGGGCGCGACCACGTTGACCGGTAGGACGGCCGTTCCGTCGAGGACGCCGGCGTTGTGGATGATCGCGTCCACGGGACCGGCTGCGGCGACCTGCTCCGCGAGCTCATGGACGCCGTCGAGGGTGGCGAGGTCACCGGTGACAAGGTGCACGGAGGGCTCGTCGAGCAGCCGGACCCCGTCGGCGCGGGCGAGGCTCCGGGCATGGACGAGCACCTCGTGCCCGTGGTCGACCAGCTCGGTCGCGGCGCCGAGCCCCAGGCCGACGGCGGCGCCGGTCACCAGGATGCGCGGCATCAGCGACCCCCTGCCCGTCCGGCCTCGCTGGTGTCGGGCTGGTTCGTGACCGCCGCAGCAACACCCTGCTCAGCCTCCCGCTGGGACGCCGCCCAATTCGCGAGCAACTGCAGTCGCTCGGCGGACGGCGAGCCGGGCTCCGCCGTGTAGACGAGCACGACGTGGCCTGGGTCGGCCGTGATCGCGAGCTCCTCGTAGGCGAAGGTCATCTCGCCGACGATCGGATGGTTGAACCGCTTCGTGCCCGTGCCGTGCGTGCGCACGTTGTGCGCTCCCCAGAGCATGCGGAAGGCGTCGCTCCGGGTCGACAGCTCACCGACGAGGTCGTGCAGTCCCTTGTCGTGCGGGTCCCGGCCGGCCTCGGCACGCATGACCGAGACGCACATCTCGGCGAAGACGTCCCAGTCGGGGTAGAAGTCCCGGGATGCCGGGTCGAGGAACTGGAACCGTGCGAGGTTCGGGGTGCGCCCGCCGTCGCCGATGACCGGTGAGTAGAACGCGCGCCCGAGCTCGTTGGTGGCGAGGAGGTCCTGGTGGGTGTTGCGGACGAAGGCGATGCCGTCGGTGATCGCGTCGAGCATCCAGTGCAGGCTCGGCCGGGTCGCGGGGTTCTTGGCCGCCCGGCGACGCGGTCGACCGGAGAGCGGGACGCCGTCGGCCGCGCGGGCGAGGTCGAACAGGTGGGTGCGTTCCGCCTCGTCGAGCTGCAGCGCACGGGCGATGGCGTCGAGGACGGTCGACGACGCTCCGGCGATGGCCCCGCGCTCCAGCTTCGCGTAGTACTCGACACTGACCCCGGCGAGCGCCGCCACCTCGGATCGCCGCAGCCCGGCCACCCGTCGGTTGGGGCCCGCGGTCAAGCCGGCGAGTTCCGGGGTCAGCCGTGCCCGACGCGTCATGAGGAACTCGCGTACGTCTGCTCGATCGTCCATGCCTCCGACGATACGTCCTCGAGGCGAGCCGACAGGTGCCCTCTCGGTACACCTCTCAGGCGGGACTCCCTCCCGCGTCGCCCGGGGCGTTGACTGGTCGCCTGCACCACCCGACAGAAGGAGCACACATGCGCGCAGTCGTCATGCATTCGCCCGGCGACGTCCGGGTCGAGGACCGTCCGGACCCCGTCATCGTCGACCCGACCGACGCCGTCATCCGGCTCACGGCGACCTGCATCTGCGGGTCCGACCTGTGGCCGTACCGCGGGGTCGAGCCCGTCGACCACACGAACATGGGGCACGAGTACGTCGGTGTCGTCGAGCAGGTCGGCGAGGACGTGCGGACGATCGCCGTCGGCGACTTCGTCATCGGCTCCTTCGTGACCTCCGACAACACCTGCGAGATCTGTCAGGCGGGGTACCAGTCGAAGTGCGTGCACGCCGAGTTCGTGTCGGTCGCCGCGGGGACGCAGGCTCAGCTCGCCCGCATCCCCCACGCCGACGGCACGCTCGTGGCGACGCCCGGACAGCCGGACGCGGAGCTCATCCCCTCGCTGCTCGCCGCGTCCGACGTGCTCGGGACGGGCTGGTTCGCCGCGGTCGCCGCCGAGGTGGGGCCGGGGAAGACGGTCGTGGTCGTCGGTGACGGGGCCGTCGGGCTCATGGGCGTCCTCGCGGCCCGGGAGCTCGGGGCGGAACGCATCATCGCGATGTCGCGTCACGCCGACCGGCAGGCGCTCGCCCGTGAGTTCGGCGCGACCGACATCGTCGAGGAGCGCGGTGCGGCGGGGGTCGCACGGATCAAGGAACTGACCGGCGGTCTCGGCGCGCACAGCGTCATCGAGGCGGTCGGCACCGAAGAGTCCATGCTGCAGGCGATCCGCTCCACTCGCGGTGGCGGCCACGTCGGCTTCGTCGGCGTCGCCCACGAGGGTGTCTCGCTGCCGCTCGACGAGCTCTTCTTCGCCGAGGTGCACCTGCACGGTGGGCCGGCGCCGGTGCGACGGTTCCTCCCCGAGCTCATCCGGATGATCTGGGAGCGGAGGATCGACCCGGGGAAGGTCTTCGACCTCACGCTGCTGCTCGAGGACGCCGCCGAGGGGTACCGGGCGATGGACGAGCGCCGTGCGATCAAGGTGCTGCTGACGCTGTGAGCCCCGCAGCACCGATCACCTCGACGATGGACGCGCCGGTCGGGGCGTCGACCCTCCCCGTAGCCGGGACGCCCACCCGGATGCCCTGGTTCGCACTGGCGGCCCTCGCCGCGATGGGGTTCGTCCTCGTGGCCGCGGAGACGATGCCGGCCGGGCTCCTCCCGGTCATCGCCCGGGATCTCGACACGAGCGAGGGCCTGATCGGTCAGTTCATCAGTGTGTGGGCGCTCGGGACCGTGATCGTGACGGTCCCGGCGCTCGCCCTCACCCGTGGCATGCGTCGCAAGCCACTCCTCCTCGGCGCGATCGTCGGGCTGATCCTCGCGAACACCGCGACCGCGGTCGCGGGGGACGTCGTCGTCGCGCTGGTGTCGCGGTTCGTCGCCGGTGCGTTCTGCGGGGTGATCTGGGGCATGCTCGCCGCCTACGGGCGTCGCATCAGCCCGCCCGACCGTGGAGGCCTCGCACTGTCGATCGTGTCCGTCGGAGCGCCCGCCGGGCTGGCACTCGGGACACCGCTCGGCGCCTGGCTGGGCACCGCGTTCGACTGGCGCTGGGCGTTCGGAGGACTCACGGTGCTCGCGCTCGTCGTGCTCGTGTCCATCGCTGTGTTCGTACCCGACGCGGCAGGGCAGCCTCGCTCGGCACGGCTCCCGCTCCGACAGGTGCTCGTCCTGCCCGGTGTCGCGGTCGTCCTCGCGGTGATCGTCGTCTGGATGCTGGCTCACAACACCGTCTACACCTACATCTCGCCGTTCCTTCGGGCTTCGGGCACCGGGCTCGGGGCCGACCTCGTGCTGCTCGTCTACGGTGTCGCATCCATCGCGGGCATCGGTCTCACGGCGGTGCTCATCGATCGGGCTCCGCGCGCGCTGCTCCACGGGAGCGTCGCGATGTTCGTCGCGGCGGGCGCGCTGCTCCTGCTCGGCCACGTCTCCATCGTCGCCGTCCTCATTGCGACTGTCCTATGGGGGCTGGCGTTCGGTGGCTCCTCCGCCCAGCTGCAGTCGGCGCTCACCCGATCGGGACGCGAGCACTCGGACGTCGCAAACTCCTTCCTGCCCGTCGCGTTCAACCTCGCGATCTTCGCCGGCGGCATCCTCGGCGCACTCCTCCTCGGCACCTTCGACGGCCTGATCCTCCCGGTCGTCATGATCGCCCTCGGACTCGCTGCGCTGCTGCTCACGGCCGTGGGACGCCGGTCGGCCTTCGCCGCGGGGTGACGCGGAGGCCGAGCCGGTGGCGGCGGTCGCGTGAGACCATCGGGCATGGCTTCCATGGACGACGCACCGCGGATCGGGGACCTCGAGGTCGACGGCGACGCACTCACCGGCGACGGCACGACACTCTCGGAGCTGGCGGACGAACTAGCCTGCGGCGTCGACGAGACCACCGCCGGGGCACCGCCGGCTGGTTGGCGGGTGCTCCGCCGGTTGGAGAGCGGTGCGGTGTATCTCGGTTCGCCGGTCGACGCGGACCACCGGACCTGGCGCGTGGCACAGGTGCATCCGGGAGAGCAGCCTCCGGTGGTGCGCGTGCACCCGGACACGTTGGTCGTGCGCCCGAGCCGGGCCGAGCGGCGACAGGGCTTGGTGCTGCGCTGGCCGTCGTTCGTGGAGGAGATCGCCGACCCGATGCAGCTCGTCATCGACGTCGTGAACCTCGGTCACTCTCGTTGGTCTCCGGAGGGTGATTCTTTCCACGCCATCGGAGCGCTCACGGAACCGGGCGAGGTCACATTCGGCTTCGCCTGGATGAGTTCTGCGCAGCAACGCGCGGTCCCACTCGAACCAGGTGAGTACGCTCGGATCCCCGTGCATGTGCAGGATCGCGCGACCCCGACGGAGCTCCGACAAGGGCCGTGCGACCTCCACGTCGTGGTCGTCGAACTCGGGCTCCGTCTCGCCGAGCCGCTCCGGGTCGAGCTGACCGCGGAGATGATCGCGCGTCAGGTCGCCAAACGGAACCGCCACCGACCAGATGCCGCGAGTGAGCGCCGAGCGCTCGACCGACAGATCGACGACGAGCGTGTGCGTGTCGACGCCCGTCGCTCCTGGGCCGCGATCGCTGACGTGATCGGGAGCACGATGTCGGAGAACGAGTCGATTGCGCGCATCGCGGCCGTACTCGACTGCACGACGGAGCAAGCGGCATCCGTGTACGACTCCTCACTGCGCGCGGTGGGACGGGCGGACGCCGACCGCCGTGACGAACAGCTGCAGGAGCTCATCCGCCGTCGCGACGCCCTCGGGTGACGGCCCACCCACCGAGAGTGCAGAAGATGCTCGCTGTGGCCGCGTTTGAGAGCGTTTGGTGCACTCTCGCCGAGCGCATCAGCGCTCGCGCTCGCTCAGCCGGGCCGGATACGCTGGCGGGCGGGGCGAGACGACCGCTCGACCCACGAGGGGATGCCGGATGCTGACTGACGCACTCACCATCGTCCTGGCGGTCGTGTCGGCACTGCTCCTCGGATTCGCCGCGCGGCGGGTGCTCGACGCCCCGGTCGGATGGCCGCGCAGTATCCTCGTCGGGCTCGTCGTGTTCGTCACCGGCCCACCGTTCGTGAACTGGCTGCTGCAACAGACCGGCCTGGTCCAGCCTGGTGAGGCCGGAGATGCTCGAGCGGCCTTCGCAGCGATCGCCGTGGCGCTGCTCGCGATCGGTTGGATCTTCGCGCTCGGCCTCGGTGTCCTCGTCGCCATCGAGGTCATCATCCCGACACGGCCGCTGATGAACCCGATCGACGTCGTCCGCTCGGCGATCAAACGACGGCGACGGACGAGGCGATACCTGCAGATCCTCGCCATCGCGTCACGGCACGGCGCGGGCTGGCTCGTGCACGGCCGATCCCGCGTCCAGCTCGAACTCACCACGAGTGAGCAGCGCGCCAACGCGATCATCGCCACGATCAACGATTCCGGCGTCACCTTCGTGAAGCTCGGACAGGTGCTCTCGACGAGACGCGACCTGGTGCCCGAGCCGTACCTCAGCGCCCTCGCGTCGCTGCAGTCCGAAGCGACCACGCTGCCCTGGCACGAGGTCCAGGTCGTCATCGAGACGGAACTCGGTGCTCCCATCGACACCGTGTTCGCGTCGATCGACTCCGAACCGCTCGCGGCCGCGTCCGTCGCGCAGGTGCACACCGCCGAGCTGCTCGACGGTACCCCCGTGGTCGTGAAAGTCCAGCGACCGGCCGCTCGGGTGCAGGTCGAGGCCGACGCCGACATCGTCGTCCGCCTCGCCGAGCGCGCTGAGACGCACACCAAGTTCGGGCAGGACCTCCGCCTCGCGTCCGTCGCGCGCGCCTTCACCTCGACGCTGCTCGAAGAACTCGACTACCGGATCGAAGCCCGCAACGTGGAGATGATCCGCAGCACCTTGAAGCGTCGCGAGGAGCGCGACGAGGGCGTCCGGATCACGGTGCCACGCGTCTACCCGGCGGCCTCCGGCGCCCGCCTGCTCACCATGGACCTCGTCGACGGGTTGCCGCTCAGCCGAGCACGGGACCGCATCGCGACCATCCCGAAGGAGGAACGCGAGACCCTCGCGACCGGCCTCATGGAGGTCGTGCTCGAACAGATCCTCGTGCACGGCGTCTTCCACGCCGACCTCCACCCGGGCAACGTCATCCTCCGCGAGGACGGATCGCTCGGGCTGATCGACTTCGGGGCCGTCGGCGTCATCGAGCGCAGCCAGCGGCAGCGACTCACCGCGGTCATGCTCGCGACCGTCAGCGAGGACGACATCGCGGCGACCGACGCCCTCCTGCTCATCGTCGACCTGCCCGAGGACGCCGACCTCGACGCCCTGCGCCACGACGTGGGCATCGTCATCACCACCGAGCGTCACCGCCCCGGTGGCGACGGCTCGATCTTCAGCCGACTCCTCGACGTCATCCGCCAGCATCACATCGCGCTCCCCGGCGACCTCGCCGCCGCGTTCCGCAGCTTCGCGACCCTCGAAGGGTGCCTTAAGGCGCTCGACCCCGACTTCGACATGTTCGAACAGGCCCTCCCGATGGTCCCGCGTCTCCTCCGCCGCTCCCAGTCCATCCGGCAAACCGCGGTCACCCTGCAGGCGCAGGCCGCCGTCACCGCCGCGTTGGCCCGCAACCTCCCACGTCGACTGGACTCGCTGCTGTCCGGACTCGAGGACGGGACCGTCGGCGTGACGCTGAAGGGCTTCGCCGACGAACCGGCGAAGGGGCTCGTGGAAGGCGTGACCGCTGAGATCGTCGGAACCCTGATCTCGATCGCCGCCCTGGTGATCGCCGTGGTCCTCGTCGTCACCGGTGCCGGCCCGGTCCTCCCCGGCGGCCTACGGGTGTTCGATCTCATCGCGGCGTTCATCGGGTTCCTCGGCTTCCTGGGGTTGCTGCGCGTCCTGCGGCAGACCGTCGTCCGCAGGGGTCGGTGACCGGAGCACCCCACTGTTCACCTGACGGCGCTACCGTGATCGGGTGAGCGACCCCCGACTGCAGCGACGCCTGGGCACGAGCGCCGCGGTGTTCATCGGCCTGGGCTCGATGATGGGCGCCGGCGTCTTCGCGGTGTTCCAGCCGGCGGCGGAGGTCGCCGGCGCGGGACTCCTCATCGGGCTCGTCATCGCCGCGGTCGTCGCCTGCTGCAACGCGATGTCCTCCGCGCAGCTCGCCTCGCAACTCCCCTCGGCCGGCGGCACCTACCTCTACGGCCGCGAACTCATCGGGCCGTGGTGGGGCTTCGCCGCCGGATGGAGCTTCGTGGTGGGCAAGACGGCGAGCGCCGCAGCCATGGCGGTCGCGTTCGCCGCGTATGCGGCACCGCCCGAGTGGAGTCGTTCGGTCGCCGCGCTCGCGGTCGCCCTCGTGGTCGTGACCAACTGCCTCGGGGTCACCCGCACCGCGACCGCGACCCGGGTGATCGTGGTGGCCGTCCTGCTGGTCCTCGCCGTGGTCGTCGGTTCAGGCGTCGTCGGGCCAGACGCCGGTTGGACGGGACTCGCGTCGCTCGGGTTCGACGCCAGCCCGCTCACCGTGCTGCAGTCGGCGGGGCTGCTGTTCTTCGCCTTCGCCGGGTACGCGCGGATCGCGACCCTGGGCGAGGAGGTCCGCGATCCGGCCAAGACGATCCCGCGCGCCATCGGGATCGCGTTCGCCGTCGCCGTGGTCGTCTACGCGGCCGTCGCGGTCGTGTCGCTGCTCACGCTCGGCGCGGACGGCCTCGCAGCCAGTGCACGACCCCTGGCCGCGGTGGTGGAGGCGAACGGCTGGCAGTGGGCTGCGACACTGGTGCGGCTCGGCGCGGCGGCGGCCTGTCTGGGGGCGCTCCTCGCCGTGTTCGCGGGCATCGGACGCACCGCCTTCGCGATGGCGAGGACCGGCGACCTGCCACGAGCGCTCGACGCGGTGCACCCGCGCTTCGCGACCCCGTACCGCGCGGAGCTGCTCGTCGGCGCGGTCGTCATCGTGCTCGTCCTGCTCGTCGACCTCCGGAGCGCGATCGGGTTCTCCTCGTTCGGCGTGCTGCTCTACTACGTGGTCGCCAACGTCGCGGCGTTCCGCCAGACGCGCGAGCACCGACGGTACCCGCGCGCGGTCAGTGTGTTCGGCGCCGTCGGTTGCGTCGTCCTCATGTTCACGCTGCCGCCGACGTCGGTCATCGTGGGCACGGTGGTCGTGCTCCTCGGGTTCGCCGGGCGGGCGGTGCTGGCACCTCGACGAGCTCGGTGACCGGGGTTGGGCTCGGTGACCGGACCCCGGTCCCTGCCCTTCGACAAGCTCAGGATTCGCTTGTCGAAGGGCCGACCGGTTACAGCTGCGCGGAGAGGCGGAAGATGTTCTCGACGGCCAGTTCGGCGGCGATCGCGTCGCCGGCCTCGACCGCCTCGCGGAGTGCCGGGTAGCCCTGCTCCTTGGCAGCCCAGTCGGTGTTCTCCTCGGTGCGCGTCGCGGAGGACCGGTAGGTGAGGCCGTCGATGATGTCCTTCGTCGCCGCGACGAGCGTGGCGTTCGGGCAGGCGGCGATGAACGCGTCGAAGAGCTCCCAGCTGAGTCGCCCGTGCTCGGCGATGTCGCGCTGCTCGACGACCACGATCACCTGGTTGATCGAGCGGACGAGCGCCTTCTTCTGCGTTGCGCCGAGGCCGGGGACGGTGACGCGGACGACACCGCCGAGCATCGCACCCAGCGTCTGCATGACCTCGGTGCGCTGCGCCGGGTCGGGCAGGGCGACGCGGGTGTACCGCTGTGCGGCCATCTCGATGAGGCCGACGCGGGCGAGGTCGTTGAGGGCCTCGCGGATCGGCGTGCGGGAGATCCCGAGCCAGGACTGCAGTTCGCCGTCGTTGAGGTGCTCGCCGGGCTCGAGGGTGCCGTCGAAGATGGCCGTGCGGATGCGCTCGACGGCGACCTCGCGGAGTGAACGACGCTCGACGGGCGGGTTGGCTGAGGGCACGGGCATGCGGGATCTCCTTCGTCGGCGAATGCTATGCCATCAGCGTACCGAATATCAGCGGATCCACCCGGGGTTGACGGGAGATTCGACGACACCTGACGGGCGGGGTCTCCGCGCGGACATCGCCGGGACGCCCTCCCGCAGGCGGCTAGTCCTGAGGGATCAGCGGGACGATGTCGCGGCTCGGCGGCACGACCTCGCCGCTCTTACTGCCGCCGATGACCTTGCCCTCGGGGCGGTCGTAGACGAGGTCGAACTCGGTCTCATCGGTGCGCACCCAGGCGCCGATCCAGCCGGTCGCCGTCTCACCGGCCGGTGTCGCCTGGAGGAGCGAGTAGCCGGCGGACGCCATCGGGGCCTTCAGCTCTTCGGGCGTTCCGAGGCCGAGCGTCACGTAGTCGAGGTTGACGGCGCGGGTGGTGACGGAGACCCGGTACGGGAAGACGCTGCCGCCGTACTCGTCGCCGGCTTCGAGTCGGACCTGCACGAGCATCGGACGCAGGCCGTCGGTGGTGCCGGCAGGCGCCGGGAAGTCGTCGACGATCGCGAGGGCGGTCACCTTCGTACCGTCGACGTCGTCGGTGAGCGTCTGCTCCTGGAGCGGCGTGCTCGGCGGCTGCGACACCGACGGCGTCGGCGAAGCGGAGGCGCGGTCAGCGTCCGACGAGGAGCCGGTGGAGCAACCGGCGAGGGCGAGGGCGGCGACCGTGAGAGCCGCGGCCAGGGTCGTTCGACAAGAACTCATGCGCATGACTCAATCCTGTCAGAGCGGGGTGGAGCGACCGATGGGCAGCGCGAACCTTGACGGATCTCGACGATACGGTTCTCAGACCTCGGCGACGGCCGTACGCGCGTGTCGGGATGGAGCGTGTTCCCGAGCATCGAAGGACGCGCGGCATGATCGAGAACGGAACGGAGCGTGGCGTCGTCGAGGGGTTCGAACGGCTCGACGCGCTGCTCGGCCACTGAGTCGCGGAGCTGCCGCACGAAACGGCGGAGACCCGTCAGACAGCGCCACCGAAGTAGACCTCGACCTCCCGGACGGTGCCGTCGACGACGCGAGTCGCCTCCATATTGCGGTACGTCTTCCCTTGCACGACGTACTCGTAGCGGTGGAGGACGATGCCGTCGGTCTCGACGATCTGGAGCGTCACGCCGGGGGTGTCGAAATGGTCGGCGCTCGGGAAGCAGCGTTCGAGCCAGGTCGTTCGGTCGAGGTGGTCGTCCTGCGGGCTCGTGAAGACGAAGTCCGCATGCATGAGCGCCTCGGCGGCAGCCTGATCCTGCTCGCGGAACGCACGCATGAACGCCAGAACCGTGTCGATCGCCGATGAACGCATGCGGTGATCCTACGCGCGGGCTGGCGCTGCGGTGTCGCGGCCGGCCCCTGAGCTTGTCGAGGGGCCCACGAGGGACCTCCCGGACCGCGCCGCGACAACCGCGGAGACCCGTTCCCTGAGCCTGTCGAAGGACACCCCGAGGCACTTTCCCCACCGCACATCGACCGCCGAAGACACCCGTTCCCTGAGCTTGTCGAAGGGCCCACGAGCGACCTTCCCCACCAGAGGCGGACTCCGCGACCGCGTCACCGTCGGTCCCTGAGCCTGTCGAAGGGCACCCCGAGGGACCTGCCGGACTGCTCCTCGACAACCGCGGAGACCCGTTCCCTGAGCCTGTCGAAGGGCCCACGGGCAGCCTCCCCCGCCGCACCTCGACCGCCGAGGACACTCGGTCCCTGAGCCTGTCGAAGGGCCCACGAGCAAACATCAACTGTCGGATAAATACCCAGATCAGCGGATGATTCGTTTGCCGTTCGAATGTCAGTGGTCCGTGTTTGGATGGATCCATGACCAGCACCGCACCGAACCCGCTCGCCGCCGCCGCGGCCGGGTTCGATGCCGTGTGGCAGGGCGCGCTCGACGCGATCCGCCCCGGCTCCGGTGTCGCGGAGCAGCTCGAGAACATGAACGACGAGGCGATCCTCCGTCTCCTCGACGAGCTCGGTGCCGTGCAGCATGCGGTCGAGGTCCTCGCCGCCCGCGTCGTCGGCGCGATCGCGTTGCGTCCGTCGCCCAGTGGCCGCGACGGCACCCTAGTGCGCGCTGCGGGTTACGCCAACGCGGGCGTCATGGTGTCGGAGCGGTGGCGGGTGGCACGCGCCCGAGGCGCAGCGATCGCGGAGGTCGGTGCCGCCATCACGCAGCCGCGCGGGCTGCTCGGCGAGCTGGAGGAATGCCCGTTCCCCGCGGTCGCCGCGGCGCTCGAACCGGCATCTGAACCCGACGACGACGCCGAACCGATCCACGATCTCGACGCCACCCCAGAACCGGCCGCCGATTTCGTCGCCACCACCGCCCTGGCCGACGGACCCGACGGGTCATCCTCGTCGGCCACCACAGATGGTGACGCGTCCGCTGCCCTCGGCAGCCCACGGGCACCCATCAGCGTCGACGGGGCCGCGGTCATCGTCCGGGAGCTCCGCAACGCGGGCCGCATCTGCAGCAGAGGCGAGCTCGAGGCGGCGTCGGTCATCGCCATCGAGCACGCCGGACACGCGCCCCTGCAGGACGTCACCCGCATCGCGAAACTCGTCCGCACCCGCCTCGACCAAGACGGCCGCGAACCCCGCGACGAACTCCTCCGCCGAGCCGAACGCTGCACCATCCACGAACTCCCCACCGGCATGACCCTCCTCCGCGCCGAACTCGCCCCCGAAAGTGCCGCCTTCATCCGCGCCGGCCTCGACGCCCTGATCACCGCAAGCATCCGCAAACCCCGCTTCATCGACCCCGAGCAGCCGTCCGACACCGACGCCCCAGACGGGTCCGGGAACCCCATGCCCGCCACCACGCTCATCCCCATCGACCGGCGACGCGCCATCGCCCTCACCGAGACCTTCCGCCACCTGGCCGGCTGCAACGCCGCCGCCACCGAACTCACCCCCGTCACCGTCATCATCCGCACCGACCACGACACCCTCGAAACCGGTCTCGGCACCGCCACCATCGACGGCATCGACGAACCCATCGGAGCCGGCGCCCTCCGCCGCCTCGCCGCCGACGCCAACCTCATCCCCATGGTGTTGAACGGCCCATCCCAGGTCCTCGACCTCGGCACCAGCACCCGCCTGTTCACCCGCGGACAAAAACTCGCCCTCGCTGAACGCGACGGCGGCTGCGCCTGGACCGGCTGCACCCACCCACCATCCTTCACCGAAGCCCACCACATCACCTGGTGGTCACAAGGCGGACCCACCAACCTCGACAACGGGGTACTCCTCTGCCCCTTCCACCACCACCGCATCCACGACGACCACTGGACCATCACCATCCAAAACGGTGTCCCCTGGTTCATCCCACCCAGCCACATCGACCGACACCAAACCCCCATCCGAGGCGGACGCATCCACCTCGCCGCCTGAACCCGGGGCACCCGCCTGCCCACACGCCGCCCTTCGACAAGCTCAGGGACCACCATGCCTCGTACACGCTCAGCGACCGACGCACTACTCGACAACCCGGCCACCCCGGTCCCTGAGCCTGTCGAAGGGCCCACGACGAACCGTCATACCTGCCCTTCGACAAGCTCAGGGAGCGAGACGGGAACCACCACCCGTCGACAAGCTCGGTGAACGACGCCGTATTCGACAACCCGGCCATCCCGGTCCCTGAGCCTGTCGACGGACCCACGAACAACCGTCATACCTACCCTTCGACAAGCTCAGGGACCGAGACAGGACGCCATCGCGCATAGCCAACCTCTGCGACCGACGCTGTATTCAACAACCCGGCCATCCCGGTCCCTGAGCCTGTCGAAGGGCACACGAGCGACCGCCCGCCCTTCGACAAGCTCAGGGACCGGGGACACGGACTCGGGGACCGGGGACACGGACTCGGGGACCCTGGACACCTGCTCAGGGGGCCAAGAACTCCGGCTCAGGCTCCGGTCTGCCGCCTCGGGGCGGGGCGTCAGCTCGAGGAACGGGGAGACCTCAGCTCAGGCGCTCGGAGCCGCCGTCGACTCCCGCACGATGAGCTGCGGCACCGAACGCACCACGCCGATGGAGTCCGCATCGCTCAGCACCTCGAGCAGCGTCGACATGATCGTCCGCCCGAGCTCCGGGAAGTCCTGCCGCATCGTCGTCAGCGGCGGCGCGAAGTGCTCAGCCTCCGGGATGTCATCGAACCCGACGACGCTCACGTCGTCCGGCACCCGCAGGCCCCGCTCCGACAGCGCGTGGATCACGCCGAGCGCCATCTGGTCGTTCGCCGCGAACACGGCCGTGAACAGCCCACCGACCCGTCCACCGGACCGCCCGTCGTCATCGTCTCCGACCCCGAGGTCCGCCACGAGCTCCCGCCCGAGCCGGAACCCGCTCGCCGGCGTCCAGTCGCCCACCAGCGGTTCGCGGGCGACGAGCCCGTGCTCGGACAGCGCATCACGCCACCCCCGCACCCGCTCCAACGCGTCCACCGAATCCGCCGGCCCCGCGAGATGGGCGATGCGGCGATGCCCCAACCCGACGAGGTGGTCGACGAGGATCCGCGCCCCCTGGTACTGGTCGATGGAGACACGGTGGAACCCGTCCCGACGAGTCGACTCGACCGCGACGAGGGGCACCCCCAGCTCGATCCCGCGCACCGCGTCGAGCGCCCCACGATGCGCGGCGATGAGCACGATCGCCTCGACGTTCTGCCGCAGCAGCAACTCGACGGCCTGCCGCATCGACGCCGGATCCGACTCCAGCATGCTCGCCATGCTCACGGCATACCGGGCGTCCCGTGCGGCCTCATTGAAGCCGAGCGCCGTACTCGACGGCCCGTAGTCCGGCCCACCGGTCGTGATGAGGCCGATCGTTCGTGAACGGCGGGTGACGAGCGACCGTGCGGCCTGCGAGGGCGTGTACCGCAACTGCGTGATCGCCTGCTCGACCCGCTGCCTCGTCGCCGGTCGCACGTTCGGCAGATCGTTGAGCACCCGGGACACGGTCTGATGCGAGACCCCGGCGAGGCGCGCCACATCGAAGATGGTCGCGACCCGTGCCCGCCCGTCGTCGTTACCCACCAGTGCTGCCGGCTCCCACCTGACGAGGTCCGCACGCCTCTCCCCGAGAAGCGTATCCGTCCGTTCACGGCACGGCTGCGCTCTCCGCGCCACCTCCAGCGGTTCGGCAGGTAGCCCGCATGGGCACCGCTCCCCATCGCCGGTGGACAGCCGACCTCGGTACCGTGATGGACGAGCCACCGGTCGCGCGGGCGCCGCGTGTTCAGCTGCGCGTCGCGACCGACACCCGAACAGGAGCACACATGATCATCTGGACCCGTTGGGGCATCGTCGTCTTCCTGATCTTCGGGCTCTCCGTCGGCGCCGGCTTCCTCATCAAGGCGATCGTCTCACCCGACGGCGGATCGGCGCAGTCCGGGGTGTTTGTCGGCATCGGATTCCTGCTCGGCGCCGTCGCCTGCTGGGCCTTCGGGAAGTTCGCGCTGGCGAAGCTGGACGCACCGCGGCCGGTCGTCGTCTGGCAGCAGCTCGCGCAGCCGTACGTCAACGAGCACGGCATCACCGTCAAGCAGGAGGCCGTGCCCGTGCGCCACCCGCAGACCGGCGAGCAGCTCTACAGCCGCCCGAGCTCCACACTCTTCTTCATCCCCGTCCGCTTCTGGGCGTACGTCATCGCCGCGCTGGGCGTCGTCACGATCGTCGTGAACGTGGTGCGCGGCTGACACTCAGCCCTGGCGACCCTTCCACCGCGGGTTCTGCTTGTTGATGACGAACACCCGGCCACGGCGGCGGACGATCTGGGACCCCGGCTTGTCCTTGAGCGACTTGAGTGAAGCGCGGACCTTCATGGCGACCTCCTGGTGATCACGATGCGTGCTACCTTGTTGAGAACGATTCTCAACAGAACGCACTGTAGCACCCATCGACCAGGAGAACCCGCCGTGACCACGCCTCGCATCCCGCTGACCGTGACGCTCGTCCTCGGCACCTGTCCGCCCGAGCGTCGCACCGTGGCCCGACAGATCGCCGGACGATCCGCGGCGCTCGTCACGATCGAGCGGCAGGACGACGCCGAGAGTGCCCACCCTGACATCGACGACGCGATCGACGCCGTCGCGCGACACCCGCTCGCTCCCCGGCACCTCGTCCTCGATTGCGGGAGCACGGTCCGCCCGGTCGACGCAGTCTCCGCCGTCCTCGGGCACCGCGACACGGCCGTCCTGGACGCCGTCGTGACCGTCGTCGACGCAGCCCATCTGCTGCACGACCTCCAGGACGACGAGTACGTCACCCACGACGAGGACGGCGACACGGCGTACACCGCACGGTCGATGATCACCGTGGAGCAGCTCGAGTACGCGGACACCATCGCCGTCGCAGGCCGACGCGGCGTCACTCACGAGCGACTCGCGGTGCTCCTCGCGCTCCTCAGCCACCTGAACCCGACGGCGCTGACGCGGATGGTCGAGCCGGTCGCGGCCCGACCGCGGGCCACACCCGGCACTCCGGTGACCGCGAGCACCCGTGAGCCGCTCGCGCGCTACCGCGACTCCCCGTTCGAACTGGACCGCTTCAGCACCTCCCCCGGGTGGATCGCGATGCTGAACGGCGAGCACCGGCCGTGGGTGGATCACGACCGCGTGACCACCCTGCGGTTCGACAGCCCCCGACCAATGCACCCGGAACGACTCCTCGCGTGCTTCGACGGACCGATCGAGGCGGGGCGGTTCGGCCAGGTCGTCCGTACCGCGGGGTTCCTCGTGCTCGCGACGCGCGCCTCCCGCGTCGGCGTCCTCCAACACGTCGGCTCGATGATCGATCTGGAACCCACGTCGTTCGAGACGAACGATCCTGGAGCACCGCTCGGTCAGGAGCTCGTCGTCACCGGGATCGATCTCGACGAGGTCGCCATCACCGCCGCCCTGCACGCCTGCACCCTGACGGACGAGGAACTCCTTGCCGGGCCGGCGGCGTGGGCGCACTACCCGGACGCCTTCACGCCATGGAGCACCACCCACGAACACTGAGCGGCCGGCCCGTCAACTGCCCGAAACGGTTCGGATCCCGGTCGATGTCGTGCAGGTTTGGGCGGCTCAGTGGATCCGCGCGCTCACCCACTCCTCGCGGACGAACCGCACGAACTGCTCGACGGCCGGCGACACCGCCCGGGCACGGCTGGTGGCGACACCGATCACCCGGACCGCCTCGTCGTCGAGCGGGACGAGCACGACGCCCTCCATACTCGTGGAATCGGGGAGGACCGCGATCCCGACCCCGGCGCGTACGAGACCACGGAGCGTCGACAGCTCGGACACCTCCATCGTCACGCGGGGCACGACGCCATGCCTCGCGAAGTACGCGTCCGCGATCTGCCGGAGCCCCGAGTCCGTCGTCATCGCGAGGAACTCCGTCTGCTCGAGGTCGGACGCCGCCAACGACGTCCGATCGGCGAACACATGCCCGACCGGCACGCCGAGCGCGAGCCGCTCGGAGGTGAGCGGACGCCACTCGATGTCCGGATCCCGCGGTTCCGGGCTGAGGAAGGCGACGTCGGCCGAGCCGGAGCGGAGCGCGTCCAGCACGCTGTCGGCCTTCCCGCCGTCGAGGACGAACCGGACGTCCGGCAGCAGCTGGCGGTACTCGCTCACGATGCGCGGAATGAGCCAGCCACCGAGGGACGAGACGTAGGCGATGGACACGAGTCCGGCCGACGGGTCGCGGAGCTCGTCGATCCGCGACTGCGCGTTGTCGAGCTCGGTCTGCGCCCGGAGCGCGTGCACGAGGAGGATCTCGCCGTAGCGGTTGAGTTCGAGCCGGCTGCGGTGGCGGTCGAACAACTCGACCCCGGCGTCCGCCTCGAGCCGACCGATCGCCCGCGTGAGCGTCGACTGGGAGATACCGAGCGCCTCAGCGGCGTACGGGACGTGACCGTCTTCGGCGAGCGCCCGAAGGTACGCGAGTTCGTCGATCCTCATGCCCTCATGATGCCGCACCGGCGAGCCCGGCTGGGGCGGCACCTCGACAAGCTCGGTGACCGGGGCGCGCTCGGTGACCGGATGAGGCTCGGTGACCGGGGCGCGCTAGCGTGGTGCAGTGATCCGCAGACCGCGACCGAGCCAGGCGGCGACCGGCGCCCTCCTCGTCCTGGCCGGACTCGTCTGTCAGGAGCTCGGCGCGTCGATCGCGGTCACGCTGTTCCCGCAGGTCGGTCCGATCGGCATGGTGACGCTGCGGCTCGTGTTCGCCGCACTCATCCTGCTGGCCGTCGCCCGCCCGGCCCTGGGCGGACACCCGAGGAGCGCCTGGGGATCGGCGGTCGGCTTCGGGCTCGTCCTCGCCGCGATGAACGTCTGCTTCTACCTGGCACTGGACCGCATCCCGCTCGGCCCGGCGGTGACCCTCGAGATCCTCGGCCCGCTCGCGCTCAGCGTCATCGCGGGTCGTCGATGGACGAGCGCGCTCTGGGCGGGCGTCGCCCTCGTCGGCGTCCTCCTCCTCGGCGGGGTGCTCCTCCACAGCGGACCGACGGCCGCACTCGATCCGCTCGGCGTCGTCCTCGCACTCGCCGCCGGCGCCCTCTGGATCGGTTACATCCTGCTGTCGGGGCGGACGGGGACGGAGTTCCCCGGCTTGAACGGTCTGGCGATCGCCGCCGCCATCGGCGCCCTCGTGACCATCCCACTCGCCGCGACGACCGCGGGCATCGCCCTGTTCGATCCCGTCATCCTCCTGCTCGGCCTGGGCGTCGCCGCGCTCTCGTCGGCCGTGCCGTACGCGCTGGAGTTCGTCGCCCTCAGACGCCTCAGCGCCGCGACCTTCTCGATCCTGCTCGCATCCGCGCCGGCCATCGCCGCGATCGCCGGACTCCTCGTGCTCGGTCAGCAGCTCACGACACCGCAGTGGCTCGGCATCGCCTGCGTGGTCGGTGCCGGGATCGGCGCCGTGCTCTCAGCCAGGCGGGGTCGCGCACCCGAGGTGCAGCCGAGCATCGCGCCGAGCTGATCGTCGGGTCAGGACGCGGCGAAGCGGGCGTGCACGCGGGAGGACACCGTGATGTCCTCCGGCTTCAGGTCGAGGGCGGTGTCGCCGGCAGGTGCGGCGGCTCCGCGCATCATCGGCGCCGCGGTCTGGGTCCCCGAGGTGCGAGTCTCGTCACCCAGCATGCCGGGATCGGCCAATGCGACCGGTCGTACCGTGCCCAACCCGAGGCTCCGGGCGTAGGCGGTCGCGCGGTCCACGGCGTCGCGGACGGCGTTGTGCTGGGCCTCGGCCGTGATGCGGTGCTTCGTCACCTCGGTGAGCGCCCACGTGACACCGGTCACCGTGACGCCGTCCTGGGTCGCGATCTCCTCGGCCCAGCGGGCCAGCGCCTGCAGGTCGGCGAACTTCACCTCGAGCGCGACCGTCGCGTGGTGCACGAGCGGCAACTGCTTCCCGTCCTTGTTCCACGGCCGCTCACTCCACACCCGCAGCCGATCGGCCGACCACCAGGTCACGGCCGACTGCGCGCGGAGCTGCTCCGCCGCCTGACTGAGTGCACGGTGCAGCGCGGTGGTGTGGGAGACGACGGGCTCACGTTCCGGCCCCTGGAACCCCGCCGAGATGAGGACGGTCCCACGCTCAGCCGGGTGGTGGTAGTCGAAGCGGCCCTCGACGGTGATGATCGTTTCGCTCATACCCGGCACTCTATCCCGCGACGGCGGCTACGCTCTGGACCATGACGGACGGCGGAACCCGGGCGGATCGACGACGTGGACGGCAGCGGGACGCACACGGTCCGGCGGGACGCGGGCTGCCGCCCGGCGACGTCGAGACGGTCGCGAAGTACCTCAAGGAGCGCGTCTACGCGACCTTCACCGGCCTCGCGATCGTCCTCGTGCTGGCGGCGAACGTGGAGCACCACGACGCGTCGGATGCGCTCTTCTCGCTCGTCATCGGCGTGGTCGGCATCACCCTCGCCGGCCTGGTCGCCGAGATGATCGCGCACCTCGCCGCCCACGGTGCGTTCCCCGACGAGCGCGGGTGGCACTCCATGCTCCGGATCGCGTGGGGCTCGCTCCTCACCGTCGCGACCCCCACCATCCTGCTCGTGCTCGCCGTGTTCGACGTCATGGAACTCGAGACCTCCCTCCGCGTGTCCGCGATCGTCTACCTCGTCACCCTCGGGCTCAGCGGGTGGGTCGCCGTCCGGCGCGCGCGGCTGTCCGTCTGGCAGCAGCTCATCGCGCTCGCGGCCCTCGTGCTCCTGGGTGTCCTCGTCATCGGCGTGCAGGTCCTGGCTCACGGCTGAATCGCGGACACGAGCTCGGACCCTGACGGAAATGCCGGAGCGGTCGGCGACGTTGAGGAGCACGTGAGCACTCCGGAGACCGTCGACGTCGTCGTGATCGGCGCGGGTCAAGCCGGGCTGTCGGCCGCGTACCACCTGCATCGCCGCGGATTCGTCCCGCTGGGCGCCACCGAGGGCCCGACCGCGGCACGCACCTTCGTCGTCCTCGACGCGAACGACGCCCCGGGTGGCGCCTGGCAGCACCGATGGCGGTCGCTCACCATGTCGACCGTCAACGGGATCTACGACCTGCCCGGCATGCCGAAGCCCGAGCTCGATCCAGCCTCGCCGAGCGTGGACGTCATCCCGCCGTACTTCGCGGCGTTCGAGCAGCGTTTCGCCCTCGCGGTCCGCCGCCCGGTGCAGGTCCGCGCCGTCCGCCGCGAGGACGACGACCCGCACGGGCGGCTCCTCGTCGAGACCGCGGCGAGCGCCGACTCCTCGGGCGCCGACTCCCCCGCCGCCGTGTTCCGGGCACGGGCGGTCGTGAACGCGACGGGCACCTGGACGAAACCGTTCTGGCCCGCGTACCCGGGACGGGAACGCTTCGCCGGACGCCAGCTGCACGTTGCCGACTACGTCTCCGCTGACGAGTTCCGCGGCCAACGCGTCGTCGTCGTCGGTGCCGGCATCTCGGCCATCCAGCTGCTCGAGGAGATCTCGCGGGTGGCGGAGACGGTGTGGATGACGCGACGCGAACCGGAGTGGGTGGAGGACGACTTCGACACCGCCGCCCGGGTGGAGGCGATCAAGGGCGTCGAAGAACGCGTGCGCCAGGGCCTCCCGCCGGGCAGCGTGATCTCCGTGACGGGGATGCACTGGACACCGTGGGCGCGGGCGGCCGAGGCGCGCGGCGTCCTGGTGCGTCAGCCGATGTTCCGCCGCATCGAGGAGCACGGGGTCGTCCTCGCCGACGGTTCGTTCCTCCCGGTCGACGCCATCCTCTGGGCCACCGGCTTCCGGGCCGCGCTCGACCACCTCGCGCCGCTCGGCATCCGGCTGCCCGGGGGCGGTATCCGGATCGACGGCACCAGGGCAGCCGACGAGCCGCGGGTGCACCTGATCGGGTACGGCCCCTCAGCGTCGACGGTCGGCGCGAACCGGGCCGGGCGGGCGGCGGTCATGGCGATCCTCGCCGACCTCGACGCCGCCGTCCCGGTCCCACAGCACTGACCCCGTCACTGCACCGGCACGGGGATCGGCACGGCGGGAGCCCGCTCGGAGCGCACGAAGCCGATCCCGAGGAGGATGCACACCCCGCCGAGGAGCTGCGCAAGTGACAGCTGCTCCCCCAGGAGGATCCAGGCGAACCCGGTCGCCGCGACCACCTCGAGGAGGCCCGCGAAGGAGGCGAGTCGGGAGCCGAGCATCTGACTCGCGGTGATGCTCGACGCGTAGGCGACGGCCGTCGACACCACCCCGACGAACAGGAGCGGCACCCACCACACGACGTCGGTGCCGAGCACCGTGACGTCGGCGTCGGAGGTCGTGAAGGGCACGCCGACGAGCCCCGCGAGCCACAGACTGAGCGCCCCGATGAGCAGGCCGATGGCAGCGAACGCCACCGGAGGCAGCCCCTTCGCCGGCCGCGCCGAGATGACGTAGTACGCAGCGCAGCCCACCATCGCGAGGATGGCGAACAGCAGGCCGACCGGGTCGAGCGTCGAGCCACCGCTCGGAGCGACGACGAGTACGAGCCCGACGAGCGACACGACGGAGCCGACGAGCACGACCGTCGCGGGACGACGTCGGGTCAGCACCCAGGCGACGGCGACGAGCAGCAGCGGTGCCATGTACTCGACGAGGATCGCGGTCCCGACGGCGATGGTCTGCAGCGCCGCGAAGTAGACGAGCTGCGTCGCCGCCACCCCGATAAGTCCCATGCCGAGGAGTCGCCAGCGGCCACGCCAGACCGCGTCCCAGCGACCACGGAGCGCGATGAGGGCGAACGGGGCGAGTACCAGGCCGCCGATCAGGGCGCGGACGGTGACCGCCGCAGCGGGGCTCCACCCCGACGCGAGCACCGGTTTGATGAACGCGCCGGAGGTGCCGAACGCGACCGCGGCGAGCACAGCGACGAGCAGACCGACCGTGGTCGAGGACGTGTGCTTCATGGGGGTCTCCAGCTGCCGCGAGTGGGGCCGGCGGAAGAGGTGGACGCCCGGCTGAGATGAAGCTACTCTCGGAGAGAGTAAGGAGTCAACTTGCATTTTGCCCCTGACACCGAGGATGCGCTGCTCTTCGCCGCGCTGCTCGTGAACACCCGCGCATCGGCGTCCCGGAGCGGCGGCGACGAACTCGCGACACCGCCGCAACTCGTGGAGCTCCTGCGCGTCAGTCGGTACTCGGGTCGGGTCGACGGCGATGAGCCCGAGCGGGCTGCGGTGGCCCAGCTGCGGGAGCGGATCCACGCGCTCTGGGCTTCCGACGCGGACGCCCCGGACACCCGCGACCGCGCCGTCGCCGAGATCAACACGATGCTCCGCGAGTCCGCCGCACTCCCCCAACTGCGCCGCCACGACGGCTTCGACTGGCACCTCCACGCCACCGAGTTCGACGCGCCGCTCGTCGATCGCGTCCAGACCGAGATCGCCATGGCACTCGTCGACGTCGTCCGGTCCGACGCCTGGGACCGCCTGCGGCTCTGCGCCGCCGACGACTGCGACGGCCTGCTCGTCGACCTGTCCCGCAACGGTTCGAAACGCTACTGCTCCGTCCGCTGCAGCAACCGCGTCAACACGATCGCGTTCCGCGCGAGAGCGCAGTAGTGGGCGTCACCAGACCCGGATGACGACCATTACTGCGATCTCGTCACATCCCAGAGATGGTGCACCGGGTCGTGGATGAAGTAGCGGCCGAGGGTCTCGGTCGTGAAGCGCGCGCCGTCGCTCCGTCGACCCGTCCGCGTGAGCGCTTCGTCCGGCACCCGCTCGAACGCTGCGGCGAGCACCGTCGCGGCCTCCACCAGCTCCGCCGACACCCGCTTCGGGTCCTGCTCGCCGTAGCGCTCCTCGAGAGCCGTCGCATCCTGGTCCCAGTTCTCGAACGCGGGATCGTCCTCGTCGAGGACGAGCCGCAGCCGGACGTCGAAGATGCGGAACACGTCACGCACATGGGCCGCGTACTCGAGCGGCGACCAGGTCTGCGGGTCGGGCCGCTCCCGGACATCGGCGCGCTCCAGCACCGCCGGCCACGCGGCGGCGTTCGCCAGGATCAACCCGGGGAGTTCCCGGAACCCGAACCGCGACGTGTCCATCCCACACTCGGGACAGGCGCGCTCGAGGACCCAGGTCCAGTTCTTCGTATCCGGGACGATGGTGTCGTCGTCGGGGGTGTTCGTCGTCATGGGTTCACTCTAGGAAGCGGCATGGCCCAGCGCCCTCGCGAAAGCGTCATCGTGCCGCGATCCGCCGCCACCGTCCGCTGGCGGCGCCGTGCCGATGCCTCCGTTACCCGGCGGGGGCGACCGGCGGGGCGCAGACCATCGCCGAGGCGGCGAGCTGCTCCGCCATCTGCTGCTCGGACCACGGGAGTGCGATCTCGGGGGCCTTCTGCCCGCTCGCCGGTGCCGCCTTCGCACCGATCGACGCGAGCTGCATCGCGAGCGTCTGCGCGAAGCCCGCACCGAGCGTCGAGTTGTTGAGCATGACGACGACCGTCAAGCCGGAGGTCGGGTCGGAGAAGGCCGCCGAGAGCGACCCGGGGATCGACCCGGCCTGCCCCCGGAGCGGACCGATCTGCAACCCACCCACGCCGAAGCTCTTCCAGGTCGGCTCAGCCTCACCCAGCGAGACAGGGTCCTTCCACTGCTTCTTGTACGTGCTGTCGTTCAGCAGCGAGCCGGACGCGAAGGACTGGGTGAACTTCCGCAGATCGTCGACCGAGGAGACGACGCCACCGGCGGTCCACACCATCGAGGTCGACAGCTCGGTCTCGTCCGTCGGTGCGTCGCACTGGTAGGTGCCGTCCGCGACCCGCGGCGTCAGGTACCCCTTGGGGTGCGACCCCGGCAGCTCGACGGTGGAGGCGTCGGGGAAGCTGGACTTCGACATGCCGAGCGGCGAGAACACGTAGTGGTCGTACAGGGACTGCCACGACTGACCGGTCAGCTCCTCGAGCGCCATGCCGAGCAGGATGTACCCGGTGTCGCTCGAGCCGAAGAGCGCCCCCGGAGCCGTCCGCGTACCGCTCGCGAGGCCGTTCGCGAGGATCTCGGCCATCGACCAGTTGCGGGTCGGGTTGGTGACGAACTGGGCGTTGAGCGCAGGCGTGTAGGTGCCGAGCCCCGACGTGCCGTTGCACAGCTGCTGGTAGGTGATGCCCTCGATGCCCTGGACCTGCGGGAGGGTCTTGTGGACCTGGTCGGTGAGCTTGATCTTGCCCTCGTCGACGAGCTCGAGGAGCACGGTGCAGGTCATCGGGCGTGTGGTGTCGCCGATGCGGTAGACCATGGACGGATCCATCTTGGTCTTGCCACCCGGCTCGGTCGTGCCGACGCCGGCCGTGTAACTCCCGGCCCACGGCGCCCAGACGCCGACGATGGCTCCGGAGGATCCGGACTGGGTGACGGCGGCCTCGACCGCTGCTGTGATGGCGTCGGTCGTGTCGCCGGCGAGCGTGCCGCTGACCTGGTCGGGGAAGTCGGTGTCGGACACCGAGGGGCCCGAGCAGCCGACGAGCACCGTCGCGAGGGTCGCCGCGGTAAGGAGTGCGGCGAGACGCCGTCGCCTCGGAGCTGTTGCAGTCAAGTCATCCCCCTGATGAGCGGTCTGCGGAGCTGCAGACTGTTCCCGATTGTAACCGGGCGCGGCTGGGAGCTGCGGTCGCACGCCGCGCGCCGGTCACTCGGGCGGCGGGCCTGGTGCCGGGCCCGGTGATGGTGTTCCCTGGAGAGGTGACCTCGAACGCCTTCCCGCAGACCACCGTCGACGCCGTCCTGGCGCACATGAACGGCGACCATCCCGACGACAACCTGCTCATCGTGCGCGCTTTCCTGGAACCGGCGGCCGAGACCGCCACCATGATCGCGCTGGACGGGACGGGCGGCGAGTGGACCTGGACGGTCGACGGCACCGCCGCGGGTGGGCGGGTGCCCTGGCCCGCCGGCACGATCACCGAGCGCGGCGAGATCCGACGCGAGGTCGTCGCCCTCTACGACGCCGCATGCGCCCGTCTGGGTGTGGAGCCACGCCCGCACGACTGAGCGACGGCCGCCCCTCGGCCGTCGACCGCGGATGACCGCCTCAGGTGACCAAACCGTCGACGCCCGCACCTCCGAACTCCTCAACGCCCCGAGACGACTCGCGGCACGAAGGATCAGGAGGCATTCCCATGCGTCATTCACCCAACCGGCTCCTCGCCGCCGTCTTCGGCGCGGTCTACGTCGTCGTCGGACTCCTCGGCGGGATCGTCGCCGGCGGCCTGCCCGTCCTCACCACCGAGGGCGGCCTCCTGCTCGGGATCTTCGAGGTCAATCCGCTGCACAACATCGCGCACGTCCTCATCGGCGCGGCCCTGCTCATCGCCGGGCTCTCGAACGTCGTCGCGGCCAAGACCGTCAACACGGTGGTCGGCGGGTTCTACCTCCTGCTCGGTGTCGTCGGCTTCTTCATCGTGGGTTCCGCGCTGAACATCCTCGCGCTCAACACGGCCGACCACTTCCTCCACCTCGCGAGCGCCGTGGTGCTGCTCGGTGCCGGACTGGCTGCGGACAAGCGCACGCACCGGGTGGCGACGGCCTGACATGTCGGTCTCCGTCGGACGTCAGGACGCCCGGGCGGGCGCCGGCACAGCGGTCCGCTCCGGGACGACGTCGATCTCGAACAGCCTGCTCGCGATGTGCGCACTCGGTGCCGGTCTCGTGCTGATCGCGACCGGTGCCGGGTCCTCCCCCGTGGGCGCGATCCCGCTCGTCACCCTGGGCGTCGCCGCACTGCTGTGGTCCGTCGTGGTCCTCGTCCGAGACCGGGTGCCGGGCCTCCGAGCGTCCTTCGCCGGCGCGGTGGGCACGGTCGTCGTCTGGGTGGCGCTGTACGGACTCGCCTCCCTCGGCGTCACGACCGTGCCCCCGTTCCTGCCGACCCTGTCATCCACGGTCCTGCTGCTCGTCGTCGCCGGGGTGCTCGCACGGCGACTCCGGCGGGTCACCCTCGCATCGACGGCGCCGGACGAACTCGAGCTCGACGCCCTGGTGACGCGTGCGAACCGTCGGCCACATCGCGAGCCGAGCACGGGACGGTACGTGCTCACCCTGCTCGCCGGGGCAGCGGTCGTGGCGGCGCTCACGACACCGGCGCTGGCGCAGACCAACGCAGGGGCGTTCGCGGTCCCGCACGGTTCCCTGCACAGCAGCCACTGATTCCCTCCACAGCGACAGATCCACCCTCCCGTTCTCGAGCCCGGCCCGTTACACTTAGGCAACCCTTACCGAGCCAGCCGACGCGGAGTCCGACATGAGCACTGTGATCCCCTTCTCCCAGGCCCTGCGCGAGCGCACGTCCTCCGGCCATGCCTCCAGCGAGGGGGCGGACTTCATGAGCGACCTCATGACCGGGAAGGGCTCGAAGGAGGACTACATCGCCCTCGTCGCGCAGCACTTCTTCATCTACGAGGCTCTGGAGGCCGCAGCCGACCGCATGCGTGCCGATGCCGTCGCCGCTCCGTTCATCAGCGACAAGCTGACGCGTCTCCCCGCCATCGTGCAGGACCTCGAGTTCCTCATCGGTCCGGACTGGCGCGAACAGATCACCCCGCTCCCCACCACCGCCCGGTACGTGGCACGGATCAACGAGGTCGGCGCCGTCTGGCCCGGCGGCTTCGTCGCGCACCACTACACCCGGTACCTCGGCGACCTCTCGGGCGGGCAGATCATCCGCACGCTCATGCAGCGCCAGTTCGGCTTCGACACCAACGGCGTCGGCTTCTACCTCTTCGGCGATATCGCGAAACCGCGCGAGTTCAAGGACACCTACCGCGAGCAGCTCGACGCCGTCCCGTGGGACGACGAGGAGCAGGCCCGCGTGATCGACGAGGTCATGGTGGCGTACCGCTTCAACACCGACCTCTTCCGCGACCTCGCGACCGCGAAGGCCGCAGCGACCGCCGTCGCCTGACCCGTCCGTCCATTCGCCCATTCTCGGGCGAATGGGTGTTCATTCGCCCATTCTTGGGCGAACGAACTGCGGGCGGCGAAGCACCCCTCCCGCCGCTCGCAGGCCCGGCGTAGCATCTCGGGCATGGACCTCATCCTCGTACCCGGTTTCTGGCTCGACGCATCCTCCTGGAGCGAGGTCACACCCCCGCTCGAAGCGGCAGGCCATCGGGTCCGACCGCTCACCCTCCCCGGCCTCGAGAGCGTCACTGCCGACCGCGCCGGCATCGGCCTGCGCGACCACGTCGACGCCGTGGTCGCCGAGATCGACGCCGGCGCCGAGCCCGTCGTGCTCGTCGGGCATTCCGGCGGCGGCGCCATCATCTCCGCTGCGATCGACGCCCGCCCTGACCGCGTCGTCCGCGCCGTGTACGTCGACTCGGGCCCACTCGCCGACGGCGCGTGCATCAACGAGGAACTCCCCTCGTCGGGCTCCGAGATCCCGTTGCCCGACTGGACGGTGTTCGACGCGGAGGACCTCGTCGACTTGGACGAGGAGCTCCGTGAGCAGTTCCGGGCCAGAGCCGTCCCGCAACCGAAGGGCGTCGCCGTCGACCGACAGCAGCTCTCCGACGACGACCGTCGTCTGTCCGTCCCGGCGACCGTGGTCGCGTGCGAATTCTCCTCGGAGATGCTGCGCGGCCTGATGGAACAGGGCCACCCGTACGTCGCGGAACTGGCACGGCTTCAGGACGTCGAGTTCGTCGACCTCCCGACGGGCCACTGGCCGCAGTTCACCAAGCCGGCCGAACTCGGCGCGATCCTGCTCCGGGCCGTCGACCGCACCTGAGGTCACGCCACCCGGCCGCTGATTCAGCGCGGCACGGGCCGCGGAAGTCCGATCAGGACATGGCGAGCGAGAGCGCCAGCACGCCGAACATGGCGACGAAGACCAGTGCGAGGACGGCGTACATCGCGATCTGCACGCCTCGTCCCTTGATGACCGCCTGACCCCTCGGTGCGAGCGAGCCTGAGACCCACTGCTGCGCCGGCGCGATGTAGTCCAGCGTCGGCGCCTCGCCGGGCTGCAGCAGGTAGTCGGCACGGCCGAACTCCCACAGCCACGCCATCGAGCACGAGACCTGCACGGGCCGGTCGGCCGGAACCGTGAACTGCGACGGTCCCCAGGTCGGGCGGTGCTCGAAGCCGTCAATGCGCACGACGAGTGGGATGAACCCCCAGTATCCGGCGAACGGCGGCTTGCTGGCGTTCAGCTCGAGCGTGCGCCAGGCGGTGATCGGACCGGGCTGCGGCCACTGAGCTTGTCCATAGGTCATGAGCGATAATCGTAGTTCTTCGGGTGCAGTCCCGCTCGCACAAACTCTGCCGATCCCTGAGCCCAACCCCGGTCCCTGAGCCCGAACCCGGTCCCTGAGCCCAAACACGGTCCCTGAGCCCAAACACGGTCCCTGAGCCTGTCGAAGGGCAGGTGCGACCGTTGCGACGCCGCCCTTCGACAGGCTCAGGGACCGGACGGCTTCGGCCGAGACCGGAGACGTCACTGCCCCGACATGAACCGCTTCACGTCGGTGTCGACGATGATGTCGCTCGGGCGCAGCGGCCGGGAGAGGTAGAGACCGTCGAGCGTCGAGATGCGGCTGAGTGCGACGTAGCTCTGCCCCGGGCTGAACGCGCGGCTGCCGAGGTCGACGATCGCGCGGTCGTAGGTCTTGCCCTGCGACTTGTGGATGGTGACCGCCCACGCGAGCCGCAGCGGGAACTGCGTGAACTCGGCCACGATGTCGCGCTTCAGCTGCTTCGTCACCGAGGAGTAGGAGTACTTGTACTTCTCCCACGTCGCCGGCTCGACCTCGAACTGCTCGCCGTCGACCTCGACCCAGACGGTGGAGTCGATCTTCACCACGGTCCCGAGCGTGCCGTTCACCCAGCGACGCTCGCTGTCGTTGCGGAGGAACATGACCTGCGCACCGACCTTGAGGTCGAGCGCCTCGTCGGCGGGGAACGCCCGACCGCCGAAGTCGCCCGAGACCTCCGCGTTGGCGGTGAGCGGCTTGCCGTCGAGCTTGGCGAGCGCCGCCTTGTTGATGCGGTCGACGGTGTCGTTGCGGCTCGCGAGGGTGATGACGCCGTCTTCGGGAGGAGTCCTGGCGCCCATGCCGTTCAGCCGGCCGGCCATCTCGGCGGTGACCTGGCCATGCCGGACGCCGTTGAGGAGGTACTTGAACTCGGCCTCGTGCTGGCGGTGGATCTCCGTGAGCTCGACGAGCTGCAGCGGCGTCTCGGACCACACCTTGGCGTCGAAGAACCAGAACGAGCGGTAGGTGTCGGCGATGTACGCCCGTTCCTCGAGACTGCCGGGCACCGGAGCGAGCTGGTACGGGTCGCCGAAGAGCACGATCTGCACGCCGCCGAACGGCTCGCGCGGCCGCTGCCGGGCCTGCCGGAGACTCCGGTCCATGGCGTCCATGAGGTCGGCGCTCACCATGGAGACCTCATCGACGACGAGGGTGTCGATGGAGTTGAGCAGCTTGCGGGTCTGATCGTTCTGGTCGATCGTGTGATCGGCGATGAGCCCGATCGGCAGGCGGAACAACGAGTGGATCGTCTGGCCGCCGACGTTCAGCGCGGCGACACCCGTCGGGGCGCAGATGGCCAGCTGCTTCGAGGTGTTCCAGGCGAGGTGGTTGAGGAGCGTCGACTTCCCGGTGCCCGCTCGACCCGTCACGAACAGGTGCTCGCGGGTGCTCTCGATGCGGTCGAAGACGGCTTGCTGCTCGGCGGAGAGGGCTACGCTCATGATGCTTCGGTTCCCTCCCGTTTTCGCCCTCCAATCCTACGCGAGGTGCCCGCCTAGGATGTCAGGATGAGCCATGTCGCGACACGTGGGGAGCTGCGACGCCCGGGAACGGTGCGCGGTGCGCTCGTCCGCGCCGTCGTGCTGTGGCTCTGCATCGCGGCGCTGCTCGTCGCGGCCATCGTCTCCGCCTGGTCGGCCGTCGCCCGCGACGTCTACGGCGCCGGTTCCTTCGCGCGCGGCTACCTGGACGCCCTCGCAGACGACGACGCCGCGACCGCGCTCGCGTTGCCCGGAGTCGCCCTGAGCTCCACCGAACTCGCCGACGCGGGCCTGCCCGCCGAGAGCTCGGACGCCCTGCTCCGGAGCGAGGCGCTCGGCACGATCGAGGACGTGCGCCTCGTCTCCGACGTCACGACGGGCTCGGGCGCCCACGAGGTCACCTTCTCGTACCGACTCGCTGGGCAGCCGCACAGCACGGTGTTCTCGATCACGAGCGGCGAGCGCACCTTCGGGCTGTTCCCGTCGTGGCGCTTCGAGACGAGCCCGTTGAGCGTCGTCCAGCTGACGGTCGCGCACACGACCGGGTTCCGGGCGAACGGTTTCGAGCTCGACACCCGCCGCGTCGCGGAGGGGACCGAGGGGGCCTTCACCTCCACCATCCCGCTCCTCACCTTCACGCCGGGCAGCGTCGACTTCGACGTCGACACCACCTACCTGGCGGCGTCGGTGGAGACGGCGACGACGACCGAGGTCGCGAGCGTCGTCGATGCCGAGGTGACCGCGAGTGCCACCTCGGACTTCGTCGGGGAGGTCCAGACGCAGATCGACGGCTACCTCGACAACTGCGCCACGCAACAGGTCCTCCAGCCCACCGGGTGCCCGTTCGGCATGGTGATCCGCGATCGCGTGGACGACCTACCGGTGTGGTCCATCGCGGCCTACCCCGTGGTGGCGGTCCAGCCGGGCGACACCGGTTGGCAGATGCCGGCGACGGCCGGAGCCGCGCACCTCGTCGTCGACGTGAAGTCGCTGTTCGACGGCACGGTCTCGACCCTCGACGAGGACGTCCCGTTCACGCTGTCGGCGTTCGTGACGATCCGCGACGACGGCTCCCTCTACATCGACCTCCGCTGAAGCCCGCGAACTGTCACTTCGACACAGTCCGACACCCCTCACACTGTTCCGGAGTGACAGTTCGCGGGCTAGGAGCGGGTGTCGTTGGCCGCCATGCGCGCGAGACGCTCGTTGTACTCGTTGAGCTCCGCGTCGTTCGTGCGGTCCGCGTTACGATCGAGCCGCTTCTGATCCTTCGCGTCGCTCTTACTCCACGAGATCGCGACGGCGACGGCGAGCGCCAGGGTCGGGATCTCGCCGACGCTCCAGGCGATCCCGCCGCCCGTCTGCTGGTCGAGGAGCGGCGCCTGCCCCCACGTGCGTCCCATCGCCCCGAACCAGTCGGCGAGGAACAGCCCGGTCGAGGAGATGATCGCCAGCCCGAAGAACGCGTGGAACGCCATCGTCGCGAAGAGCAGCAGGAGCCGCATCGGGTACGGCAGGCGGTACGGGACCGGGTCGATGCCGATGAGCGACTGCACGAAGAGGTAGCCGGTGATGAGGAAGTGCACCACCATCCACTCGTGGCCGATGTGGTCCTCCATCGACCAGCGGAACAGCGGCGTGTAGTAGAACACCCAGAGTGATCCGGCGAAGAGCACCGCGGTGACGATCGGGTTCGAGATGATCCCCGCGAACTTCGAGTGCACGGCCAGGAGCACCCACTCCCGGCCCCCTCGGGAGTCGTCGGAGCGCTTCCGCACCGCGCGCGCGAGCAGCGTGACCGGCGCTCCGGGGACGAGGAGCACGGGGACGAGCATGGTGAGGCCCATGTGCCCGAGCATGTGCACGCTGAAGAGGTACGGCTGGTAGACGTTGATGCCGCCGCACGTGAGGTACAAGAGCACGAGCAGCCCGAGGACCCAGCTGACGGTGCGCAGGATCGGCCAGGAGTCGCCGCGGCGGTGCAGGCGGACGACGCCCGCGATGTAGAAGAAGATGCCGAACGCACAGGCCAGCAGCCACAGGAGGTCGATGTTCCACTCGGTGAAGTACCGCGCGAAGGTCAGTTCCGGCGGCAGTTCCTCCCCGGTGAGCAGCACCGCGGGCGTCGGCGCGGCCGGCACGGTCTGGTCGACCGGCGGGGCCGTCTTCGCGAGGGCTGCGGCGGCACCGGAGGCGATGCCCATGAACCCGAGCTCGAGGGCGACCAGCCACCAGAAGGTGCCGGTGCGGCCCGCGGGGGTGTCCGCACGTGCAGCGGCGGACCGCTCGATGCGACCGATCAGCACCCGACGCTGCAGCGCACCGAACAGGCCGAGCGCCAGCAGGGCGAAGACCTTGACGAGGACGAGGATGCCGTACGGGGTGCCCAGGCGGTCGAGCGAGCCGATGCGCAGCTCGGCGCTCACATACCCGGAGACCGCCACGACGACGAAGGACACGAGTGCCACGGTCGAGTACCGCATGAGCACGGGGGCGAGCCGGCCGTCTTCGAGGGTCTTGCGGATGAAGACGAGCGTGAGCAGACCGCCGAGCCAGATGGCGGCGAACACGAGGTGCAGGCCGAGCGCGGTGACGGCGGCGTTGTGCCCGCTCGCCTCGGCGGAGTGACCCTGCTGGGCCATCGGCAGCAGCGACACGAGGGACAGCCCGAAGACGAACACAAGCACCGTGTGGTTGCGGACGGCGAAGCAGAGCACCGTGACGGCCGCGGCGATGAGCGTCGTCTGCAGCCAGGCCTGGCCCGACTCGATCCCGGTGAAGAAGAGGCTGAGCTTCGCACCGAACGCGTCGTCGAAGGTGAGCGGCACCTGCGTGACGTTCAGGAAGGTGAAGAAGCCCGTCACGCCGGACGCGACGGTGAAGACCGCGGCGCCGGCTGCGGCGACGTCGAGCGCCGCGCCGTACTCGCGCCGGTCCGGGCTGAGCGCCCAGCAGGCCATGAGCAACGCGCCGATGGTGACGGCCGCGCTCAGGTTGACGAGCAGTTGTGCGATCGGGAGTCCCCACCGCACGACGGCGCCGGGATCGCCCAGGAGTTGCGCATCCGCTCCGCCGCCGAAGGCCAGACCCGCGAGGAGGGTCGCCACGGCCACGAGGAGCAGGAGGGCAGGACCCGCGAGGCGGACGACACGATTCACGCTGCAAGCCTACGCGGCGCTGCTGGGAACCCCGACCGCAGCGGGCTCAGCCGAAACACCGGTCCCTCAGCCGAACCACCGGTCCCTGAGCCTGTCGAAGGGCGCCGGTCACGCCCGCACGAGCAGGGTCGAGGAGCCGTCTTCCAGCCGCCGCACCTCGATGCGTTCGCCGATGCGCTGCTTCATCTCCTCGACGTGGCTGACGACGCCGACGACGCGCCCGCCGGCCGAGAGCCGACCGAGCTCGGCCATCACGGTGTCGAGCGTCTCGGGGTCGAGGCTGCCGAACCCTTCGTCGACGAAGAGCGTGCCGAGCTCGACACCGCCGGCCTCGCCCGTCACGACGTCCGCCAGCCCGAGTGCGAGGCAGAGCGAGGCGTAGAACGTCTCGCCACCGGACAGCGACTTCGGATCGCGACGCCGGTCGGTCCGGTGATCGTGGACCGTGAGCGACAACCCGACGCGCTGGCTGCGGGAGGGTCCTTCCTTGACGTCGCTGCGGACGAGCTCGTAGCGCCCGCCTGACATCGACTCCAGGCGCGCGTTCGCCGCCGCCACGACATCCTCGAAGCGGCGCAGCAGGACGTAGGTGCCGAGGGTGACCTTCGTGCTGTTCTCGCTGCCCGTGGCCGACACCACGTCGGCGAGGCGGACGACGGCCGCGGCCTCGCGGACCGCGTCGGCGTTCTCGTCGGCCGCCTCGGCGAGCGCCGTGCAGGCGGCAGCCGCGTTGGTCGCTCGTCGTGCGGAGACGGCGGCCGCCGCGGTCGCGGTGCCTGCCGCCGCCTCGGCGTCGGCCAGTCGTCGGGCCGTCGCTTCGACGTCGGGGGCGGCGGTACCGGCGACACCGGCGATGGCCGGGCTCGCGAGTGCTTCCGCGTTCGCGGTCGTGTGACGCAGGTGGTCGGCCACCCGCGCCTCGGCGCTCGCTCGTTCGACCCCGTTCATGGCTGCGGCCTCTGCGGCCGCGCGGTCGGCGAACCCAGCCCGCTCGAGTGCCGCCTCCAGCTCGACCGCGCGCTCAGCGTCACGCAGGCGCCGGTCTGCGACGGTCGCTCGTGCCGCCGCGAGCAGCGACAGCGAGGAGAGCTCGGCCTCGAGCATCGCGTCGAGCTCGGCGAGTGAAGCCGCTCGACCGGCAAGGACACCGGCCACCTCGGCGCGGGCCTGCTCGTGGGCGCGCTGCGCGGCGGCGAGCCGCTCGGTCAGTGTCGCCCGGGCGGCGGTGCGTTCCGACACCGCGACCACGCCGGCCAGGTGCTCCTCCGCGAGGCGTCCGGTCTCCGCGACCTCGGCGTCCGCCTCCTCGGCGATGACCACGGCCTCCGCGTGCTGCCGCTCGGCCTCCGCAGCGGCCGCATCGACGGCCGCCCGCGCAGCGACCGGGTCGAACCCGGCAGTCGCCGTCGTCGAAGCGTCGGTGGAGCCGGCAGCGGCAACGTCGCCCGGGTCGTCGGCCAGCGCGAGGAACTGCTCGACGAGGCGACGGCGCTCCGCCCGGGCGATGTCCCGGGTGTTCTGCGCCGACTGCATCCTCGCCTCGGCATCGGCCCGAGCGACGGATGCCGCGTCGACCGCGTCCGCGTCGGGGTGGTCTCCGTCGAGCACCGCGGGCGCCGGATGGCTCAGCGAGCCGCAGACGCTGCACGGCTCGCCGTCCCGCAAGCCGGTGGCGAGTTCACCCGCCATGCCCTCGATCCTCCGGAGGCGCAGCGACGTCTCGACATCGATCGCCGCCTTCGCGGCCGTGGCGGCCTCGGTGACCTCATCGGCGAGCCCCGCGAGGCGTTCGTCGGCCGCGTCCACCCGATCCAGCACCGTGCGGCGTTCAGCCGCGCGCTCGACGGACCGGGCGGCCCTGGCCGACTCGGTGGCCGCACGCGAGGCGCGCTCCGGTGCCGAGCTGAGCGCTGCCCGGCGGGCGTCCCGTCGCGTCTGTTCCGCTGCGAGCTCGGCGAGCCGTTCGTCGACGGTCGCGAGCTCCTCGGCGAGTGCTGCGAGCGCGAGTTCCCGGTCGGCGTCGGCGGCTTCGAGGACGAGCACGGCCGCCATCGACGCCCGCTCGACGGTGAGGGATTCGCGGCGCGCGGTGACGGACGCGTCGTCGAGTGCGACGATCGCCTCGTCGGCCTGCTCCTCCATCGCGGCGAGCGACGCGATGGCGTCCTCGAGCGCCACCGATGCCGTGGCCGCTCCGGCGAGCGCGGACGCGACGGTGTCCGCCCGAGCCGCTGCCGCGATCCGTTCGGAGAGCCGCGCGACCGGTTCGTCGTCCACCGAGAGCAGCTCACGCTCGGTCAGCAGCTCCGCGCGACGTTCGATGGACGCGAGCAGCGTCTGGGCCGCGGCGTGTTCGGTGCGGACGCCCTCCAGGGCGACCCGCGCCTCGCCAGCGGTCGAGGCGTCGGCTGCGGCGTGGCGCTCGAGGACGGCGACGATGCGCGTGGCGTCACCGACGAGGTCTTCGGAATCGGGTTCGAGCGGGACCGCGAGGGTCGCGATGTCCGAATCGGGCTCGCCATCCGCGACGTCCGGGTGGAGGTCGGGCTCCGCAGCCGACGGATCACCGGCAGTCGCGGTATCGCCTGGCTCGGCATCGACTGTCGAGGCGGCGTCCATCCCGGCCGGGGTGTCCGTTCCCCTGCCCGCGACGAGTTCCCGTGCGTCGTCGAGTTCGGCCGCTCCCGCGAACCGGGAGATCGCGCGGCCCAGCGCCTCTCGTGCGCCTTCGATGTCTCGCTGGGCCTGCCGTCGCCGCTCGACGAGGTGCTTGGCGACCCGCTCGTAGTGCTCCGTCCCGAACAGGGACCGGAGCAGTTCGCTGCGCTCCTCACCGCCGGCGGCGAGGAACTTCGCGAACTCGCCCTGCGGGAGGACGATCGTCTGGACGAACTGCTCCCGGGAGAGACCGACGATCCGGCTGATCTCGGGACCGATCTCCTGCGCGCGGGTCGACAGGGTCTCTCCGGCCAGTGCGTCGGGGTCGGTCAGGCGGACGAGGGTGGCGCTCGCCTGCTGCGGAGTGAACCCGGCACCGCGCTGCTTCGGCCGCTGGTAGGCCGGTGTCCGCCGCACCCGGTACACGCCGGATCCGGTCTCGAACACGAGTTCCACGAACGGTTCCGTCCCGGGCTGCGCGTGGTGCGAGTGGAGGCGGTCCTTGCTGGCTCCGGTACCGGCGAGTTCGCCGTACAGCCCGAACACGATGGCGTCGATGATCGTGGACTTGCCGGCGCCGGTCGGTCCCTCCAGGAGGAACAGACCAGCCCGCCCGAGTTCGACGAAGTCGATGGTGTGCTCACCGGCGTACGGCCCGATGGCCTGCAGCGTAAGTCGGTGCAGTCGCATCAGGCGCTCACCTCCGTGGCGAGTGCGGCCTCGTTCGCCGCCGCGATGAGCTCTCGCTCCCGGGTCGTCGCCGGTGCACCCGTCGCGTACTCGATGAACTCGGCGGTGACCTCGACCGGGTCGGAGACCGCCGTGACAGCTGCGGCGCGCGCCTCCTCGGAGCGGTTCGCCGGCGCGTGCGACCAGACGAGCAGGTGCGGGAAGCGCCGGGTCAGCGTCGCGTACAGCTCCGGTGGACGCACGTCGTCGGTGACCGTGGCGCGCACCCAGGCGTCGACGGCGTCGTCTCCCGCGGGGCCCTGCAACTCTGCGAGGGTTCCGGTGACGTCGACGAGCCGACGCGGCACCGGCGCCGGCAGCAGCTCCAGGTGCACGGAGCCGTCGGCGGCGAGGTCGACCAGCACGCTCGACTTCACCTGGTTGCGTTCGGAGAAGGAGTAGGCGAGCGGCGACCCGGAGTACCGCATGCGGTCGACGCCCGACGCGGCCCCGACGCGCTGCGCACCGTGGAGATGGCCGAGCGCGACGTAGTCGAAGTCGTCGAACAGCTGGGCGGGCACCGCATCGACCCCGCCGATCCGGATGTCGCGTTCGCTGTCGCTCGCGAGACCGCCGATGACGAAGGCGTGCGCAGCCACGACCGATCGGACCGCTCCATGCTCGCGACGCTGCGCGAGATCGGCTCGGACGCTTGCGAGGGCTGCACCCATGACGGCGGCGTGCGACCGTGCGAGCGGCTGGTCGTCCGGGGCGAGCACCCCTCGCGCGGTGTCGGGGTCGAGGTAGGGCAGCGGGTAGAAGGCGACGGGCCCGTGCTCGTCGTCCACCAGTACCGGTTCGCCGACCCGAGCGAGGTCGGCTCTGATGTCGATCCCGTCGCGCAGCATGGCGGCACCGAAACCGAGCCGGATGGCCGAATCGTGGTTGCCCGGAGCGAGGACGACCCGGGTGCGGCCCGCCAGCCGCCCGAGCGACTCCGACAGCAGCGTCACCGCTTCGACCGGCGGGATGGCGCGGTCGTAGATGTCGCCGGCGACGAGGAGGACGTCGACCTCGTTGTCCACGACCGTCTGCTCGAGGTGCGCGAGGAAGTCGCGTTGGAAGGGGAGCAGGTCGACCCCGTGCAGCGAACGGCCGAGGTGCCAGTCCGAGGTGTGGAGGATCCGCATGACAGCAATGCTAGGCCGAGCCGCCGACACCTCGCCGCGCCCCGGACGGCACCCGGACGAACGACAGCAGGGCGTCGCTCTCGCGACGCCCTGCTGTGTGGTCTGGACCGACGGAGTGTCTCCGCGGTCCGAGTCCGTGCGGGCTCGCGCCCGCGACGACTTACTTGACGGAAGCCTTGAGCTTCGAGCCGGCGGTCACCTTGACGCGCTTGCCGGCCGGGATCTGGATCTCGGCGCCGGTCTGCGGGTTGCGGCCCGTGCGAGCGGCGGTGTCGGTCTGCTCGAAGGCGATCCAACCCGGGATCGAGACCTTGCCGCCCGTGGCGACGGTCTCAGCGACGGTGGTGAACAGCGCGTCGACAACGCTGCCGACGGTCGCCTGGCTCTGGCCGGTCGATGCGGCGATGGCGGCGACGAGTTCGGTCTTGTTCAAATTTGCCATTGTGAGGGTCCTCCTCGGACGTTGCTGCAACGTACAGCTGATGTGTTGGTAGCGAAGGTGTCGCTGATACGGCACCAACTGGTCGGTGTGACCGCCTCGAATGTAGCAGCAATCCGCGAGATTTCGCGGATTTCTCCGCTCTACGCGGACAATCGGGCCTGCGTGTCGGTCGTTTCCCAGCTGGGAGCCGTCGGTGCGAGCGCTCAGCGGACCCCGATGACGCTGCGCCCGGCAGCTCGCGACAGCAACCACGCCTCGATCGTCGGGAAGAGGGTCAGGACGGCGATCGCGAGGAACGCGAACTGATACGGCAGCAGCTGGCCGCCACCGACCCCGTCCTCGAGGGAGAATCCGGTCGTCAGCAGGATCGCCCCGACGGCGACACCGAAGCCGCTCGCGACCTGTTGCAGGGTCGAGTTGAGCGTGTTCGCCCGAGACATCGCAGCGGGTTCGACGTCGGCGAAGGTGATGGTGTTGTACGCCGTGAAGCCGATCGACCGGGCGACCCCGCTGACGAAGAGCAGCATCGCCGTCAGCACGATCGACGTGTCAGCGATGAGGAACGCCATCCCGACCATGCACAGGACCCCGATCAGGTTCGACGACACGAGCACCAGACGGAATCCGAACCGCCGCAACATCCAGGTCGTCGCCGGCTTGATCGCGAGGTTGCCAGCGAAGAGGAAGAGCACCATCGAACCCGCCTGCACCGGAGTCCAGCCGAAGGCGTCCTGGAACAGCAGCGGCAGGAGGAAGGGGACGGCACTGATCGTGAGCCGATAGACGCTGCCGCCGGCGTTGGCCAGACGGAAGGTCTCGATCCGCAGCGAGCGGAGGTCGACGAACGGGTGCGGCGCGCGGAACAGGTGTCGGATCGCGAGGGCGAGCAGAACGATGCCCGCTACGAGCGACCCGGCGAACCACCGTGCATCGAACCCGGCGCCGGACACTAGGGACGCCGCCACCAGGAGCGACGCGAGCCCGACGCAGGCGAGCGACAGGCCGAGCCAGTCGAGCGGAGGCACCTCGTCGGCGGCGAAGTCGGGGACGATGCGGAGCGCCACGATGAACGCGACGACACCGATCGGCACGTTGATGAGGAAGATCCAGTGCCAGGAGGCGTACTGGGTGATGACCCCACCGAGGAACGGCGCGATGATCGGGGCGGCGAGGGCGGGCCACGTCAGGAGGGCGATGGCCTGGATCAACCGCTCCTTGGGCGTCACCCGGAGCACGGCCAGTCGACCGACCGGCACCATCAACGCCCCGCCGACGCCCTGGAGCACCCGGAAGCCGACGAGCATCGGCAGGCTCGAGCTCAACGCACACAGCACAGAGGCGATCGTGAACACCGCGATCGCCAGCGCGAAGATGCGCTTGGCGCCGAACCGGTCCGTCAGCCAACCGCTGACGGGGATGAGGACGGCCACCGTGAGCAGGAATGCGGTGACGGCGAGCCCGACGGCGGTCGACGAGGTCCCGAGGTCGCGCGCGATGCTCGGTGCGGCGGTGGTGAGGATGGTCCCGTCGAGGTTCTCCATGAAGAAGCAGCCGGCGACCAGGAGGGCGATGGCTCGTTGCGTGCGGACGTCCAGCAGCGCCTCCTCGGTGGATGTGGGAATCGTTCGATCCTTGCAGCTGTCGCCGACAACACCGAAAGGGCCGCCCGCGATGCGGACGGCCCTTTCGGTGTTGCGATGCTGTGTCAGCGGAATGTGAGCTCCGACTGAGCGGGTGTTACCAGCTCGACTTGCGGACGCCGGGCAGTTCGCCCTTGTGCGCCATGTCGCGGAAGCGAACGCGGCTGATGCCGAACTTCGAGAGGTTGCCTCGCGGGCGACCGTCGATCGCGTCGCGGTTGCGGAGGCGAACCGGCGAAGCGTTGCGAGGGAGCTTCTGGAGGCCGAGGCGAGCTGCTTCACGCGACTCGTCGGTCCCGGCGGGGTCGACGAGGGCCTTCTTCAGCTCGGCGCGCTTCGTGGCGTAGCGGTCGACGATAACCTTGCGCTGCTCGTTACGGGCGATCTTGCTCTTCTTAGCCATGTTTAGCGCTCCTCTCGGAATTCAACGTGCTTGCGCACTACGGGGTCGTACTTCTTGAGCACGAGACGGTCTGGGTTGTTGCGACGGTTCTTCTTGGTCACGTACGTGTAACCGGTACCAGCCGTCGAACGGAGCTTGATGATTGGACGGACGTCCTGCTGCTTAGCCATTAGATCTTCACCCCACGAGCGAGAATGTCCTTGACGACGGATTCGATGCCACGGGCGTCGATCACCTTGATGCCTTTGGCGGACACCTTCAGGGTGACGTTACGACGCAGCGAGGGCACGTAGTAGGTCTTCTTCTGCACGTTCGGGTCGAAGCGGCGCTTCGTGCGACGGTGCGAGTGCGAGATGTTGTGACCGAAGCCGGGAACGGCTCCTGTCACCTGGCACACTGCTGCCATAGTAGTTTCTCCTTCATTACCGCAGGGCGACTGCCCTGCCCAAGATCTCTTGTCGGCGTGCGCGATCCCGGTCTGCGTGAGCGGTGGGGATCGTGGACACGATGTGGACATGGAGCGTCCACACCAAGGGTCAAGCGTACGCTGTGACCAGGCGTTTTGCAAATTCTTGTTTCTCGTACTTAACGCAAAATGGCCACCCAAGAACCTTGGGTGGCCATTTCAACGAAGAAGTCCGGCGGTGTCCTACTCTCCCACAGGGTCCCCCCTGCAGTACCATCGGCGCAAAGAGTCTTAGCTTCCGGGTTCGGAATGTGACCGGGCGTTTCCCTCTCGCTATGGCCGCCGAAACACTATTGATGTATCAAAGTGAACAAGCAAACCAACACGCTGTGCGAACACAGTGGTGTTGTTTGCGGGTTCTCGACCGTACATCGAGAACCACTCAGTGGACGCGTAGCATCTTCGTATTCAAACAAAGAAAGTGTTATCAAATTATCGGCTTATTAGTACCGGTCAGCTCCGAGAGTCTTTCGTCCTCTCTTCCACATCCGGCCTATCAACCCAGTAGTCTGGCTGGGAGCCTCTCGCCCGAAGGCATGGAAATCTCATCTTAAGGCCGGCTTCCCGCTTAGATGCTTTCAGCGGTTATCCATCCCGAACGTAGCTAATCAGCGGTGCTCCTGGCGGAACAACTGACACACCAGAGGTTCGTCCAACCCGGTCCTCTCGTACTAGGGTCAGATCCTTTCAAATTTCCTGCGCGCGCAGCGGATAGGGACCGAACTGTCTCACGACGTTCTAAACCCAGCTCGCGTACCGCTTTAATGGGCGAACAGCCCAACCCTTGGGACCTACTCCAGCCCCAGGATGCGACGAGCCGACATCGAGGTGCCAAACCATGCCGTCGATATGGACTCTTGGGCAAGATCAGCCTGTTATCCCCGAGGTACCTTTTATCCGTTGAGCGACAGCGCTTCCACAAGCCACTGCCGGATCACTAGTCCCGACTTTCGTCCCTGCTCGACTTGTCAGTCTCACAGTCAAGCTCCCTTGTGCACTTACACTCGACACCTGATTGCCAACCAGGTTGAGGGAACCTTTGGGCGCCTCCGTTACTTTTTGGGAGGCAACCGCCCCAGTTAAACTACCCACCAGGCACTGTCCCTGAACCGGATTACGGTTCGAAGTTAGATATCCAGAGTGACCAGAGTGGTATTTCAACAATGACTCCACCTGAACTAGCGTCCAAGCTTCAAAGTCTCCCACCTATCCTACACAAGCCACACCGAACACCAATACCAAGCTGTAGTAAAGGTCACGGGGTCTTTCCGTCCTGCTGCGCGTAACGAGCATCTTTACTCGTAATGCAATTTCGCCGAGTTCGCGGTTGAGACAGCTGGGAAGTCGTTACGCCATTCGTGCAGGTCGGAACTTACCCGACAAGGAATTTCGCTACCTTAGGATGGTTATAGTTACCACCGCCGTTTACTGGGGCTTAAATTCTCAGCTTCGCCTTGCGGCTAACCGTTCCTCTTAACCTTCCAGCACCGGGCAGGCGTCAGTCCGTATACATCGTCTTGCGACTTGGCACGGACCTGTGTTTTTAGTAAACAGTCGCTTCCCACTGGTCTCTGCGGCCTTCAAACGCTTTCGGAGCAAGTCCTAATACGCCTCAGGCCCCCCTTCTCCCGAAGTTACGGGGGCATTTTGCCGAGTTCCTTAACCACGATTCTCTCGATCTCCTTAGTATTCTCTACCTGACCACCTGAGTCGGTTTGGGGTACGGGCCACTAGAACCTCGCGTCGATGCTTTTCTTGGCAGCATAGGATCACCTACTATCCCTTACGGGTCCGTATCGTGTCTCAGCCTTCACGAGAGACGGATTTGCCTATCTCTCAGCCTACGCACTTACACCGGGACAACCATCGCCCGGCATAGGCTACCTTCCTGCGTCACACCTGTTAATACGCTAAACGCACCAGCATGGGGTCGAGCGTTAGACCGGACCCATCATCCCCGAAGGGAATCAGTCGTCCGGGTTAGGACTCTTAGCACCACTGGATTGTCTTGGGCGGTTCTTCGCGGGTACGGGAATATCAACCCGTTGTCCATCGACTACGCCTGTCGGCCTCGCCTTAGGTCCCGACTTACCCAGGGAAGATTAGCTTGACCCTGGAACCCTTGGTCTTTCGGAGGACATGTTTCTCACATGTCTTTCGCTACTCATGCCTGCATTCTCACTCGTGTAGCGTCCACGGCTGGTTTACACCGCCGCTTCACTCGCCACACGACGCTCTCCTACCCATCAATACGGCTGGACCACGAAGGCCTACCAAAAATATCAATGCCACAACTTCGGTGGCGTGCTTGAGCCCCGTTACATTGTCGGCGCGGAATCACTTGACCAGTGAGCTATTACGCACTCTTTCAAGGGTGGCTGCTTCTAAGCCAACCTCCTGGTTGTCTGTGCAACTCCACATCCTTTCCCACTTAGCACGCGCTTTGGGACCTTAGTTGGTGGTCTGGGTTGTTTCCCTCTCGACGATGAAGCTTATCCCCCACCGTCTCACTGCTGCGCTCTCACTTACCGGCATTCGGAGTTTGGCTGACGTCAGTAAGCTTTTGGGCCCCATCGGCCATCCAGTAGCTCTACCTCCGGCAAGAAACACGCAACGCTGCACCTAAATGCATTTCGGAGAGAACCAGCTATCACGAAGTTTGATTGGCCTTTCACCCCTATCCACAGCTCATCCCCTCAGTTTTCAACCTAAGTGGGTTCGGTCCTCCACGACGTCTTACCGTCGCTTCAACCTGGCCATGGATAGATCACTTCGCTTCGGGTCTAGGACATGCGACTGAATCGCCCTATTCAGACTCGCTTTCGCTACGGCTACCCCACACGGGTTAACCTCGCCACATATCGCTAACTCGCAGGCTCATTCTTCAAAAGGCACGCTGTCACACCAACAAGGGTGCTCCAACGGTTTGTAAGCAAACGGTTTCAGGTACTATTTCACTCCCCTCCCGGGGTACTTTTCACCTTTCCCTCACGGTACTTGTCCGCTATCGGTCATCTGGGAGTATTTAGGCTTATCAGGTGGTCCTGACAGATTCACACGGGATTTCTCGGGCCCCGTGCTACTTGGGATACTCCTCGCACGATTGCAGCATTTCGACTACCGGGCTGGCACCGTCTCTGGCTGGGCTTTCAATCCCATTCGTCTATACCACGTTCTAATGCTCCCCGAATATCAGTTCGGAGTGAGAAGTCCCACAACCCCGGACATGCAACGCCTGATAGCTATCACACATGCCCGGTTTAGCCTCTTCCGATTTCGCTCGCCACTACTGACGGAATCACTGTTGTTTTCTCTTCCTGGGGGTACTGAGATGTTTCACTTCCCCCCGTTCCCTCTACCCGCCCTATATATTCAGGCGGGAGTCACCAGATCACCACAAGGGGCCTGGCGGGGTTTCCCCATTCGGAAATCCTCGGATCACAGCTCGTTTATCAGCTCCCCGAGGCTTATCGCAGATTACTACGTCCTTCTTCGGCTCCAGATGCCAAGGCATCCACCGTTTGCTCTTAGAAATTTGAAATCACATGAGTTTGAATCGATCGGCACCAGTTACCTGATGCAGATTGACCAATGATCAACATCACTTCCGAAGAAGTATGTTTTGATCTTTGTGATCCACAACCCCGAAGGGTCATGAATCTAAGATGCTCGCGTCCACTGTGTAGTTCTCAAAGTACGGGCGGTACCTCTCTCCTTGACCATTGATGTCAAGCAAAAGAGGCCCTGAGGTTCGTCCTTCCTCCACCGAAGCGGAGAAGATCCGGTCCCTCAGGACCCAACAGCGTGCATATGCAAACCCTCCAGCCGGCCACCGTTCCAATCTCCCGAAGAAGACGTACTTGCTGGCAGACTCTCACGTCTGCATCAATGTCAATGTTCCACCCATGAGCGCCACCCGAGAACATTCGTCTCAGTGTGACTTGGCAACGTAAACCTCGCTGTATACAGACGAGCGTTGCACATGCTCCTTAGAAAGGAGGTGATCCAGCCGCACCTTCCGGTACGGCTACCTTGTTACGACTTAGTCCTAATTACCGATCCCACCTTAGACAGCTCCATCCTTGCGGTTAGGCCACTGGCTTCGGGTGTTACCGACTTTCATGACTTGACGGGCGGTGTGTACAAGGCCCGGGAACGTATTCACCGCAGCGTTGCTGATCTGCGATTACTAGCGACTCCGACTTCATGAGGTCGAGTTGCAGACCTCAATCCGAACTGGGACCAGCTTTTTGGGATTCGCTCCACCTTACGGTATTGCAGCCCTTTGTACTGGCCATTGTAGCATGCGTGAAGCCCAAGACATAAGGGGCATGATGATTTGACGTCGTCCCCACCTTCCTCCGAGTTGACCCCGGCAGTATCCCATGAGTTCCCACCATTACGTGCTGGCAACATAGAACGAGGGTTGCGCTCGTTGCGGGACTTAACCCAACATCTCACGACACGAGCTGACGACAACCATGCACCACCTGTTTACGAGTGTCCAAAGAGTTGACCATTTCTGGCCCGTTCTCGTATATGTCAAGCCTTGGTAAGGTTCTTCGCGTTGCATCGAATTAATCCGCATGCTCCGCCGCTTGTGCGGGCCCCCGTCAATTCCTTTGAGTTTTAGCCTTGCGGCCGTACTCCCCAGGCGGGGCGCTTAATGCGTTAGCTACGACACGGAAACCGTGGAATGGTCCCCACATCTAGCGCCCAACGTTTACGGGGTGGACTACCAGGGTATCTAAGCCTGTTTGCTCCCCACCCTTTCGCTCCTCAGCGTCAGTAGCGGCCCAGAGATCTGCCTTCGCCATCGGTGTTCCTCCTGATATCTGCGCATTCCACCGCTACACCAGGAATTCCAATCTCCCCTACCGCACTCTAGTCTGCCCGTACCCACTGCAGACCCGAGGTTGAGCCTCGGGATTTCACAGCAGACGCGACAAACCGCCTACGAGCTCTTTACGCCCAATAATTCCGGACAACGCTTGCACCCTACGTATTACCGCGGCTGCTGGCACGTAGTTAGCCGGTGCTTTTTCTGCAGGTACCGTCACTTTCGCTTCTTCCCTGCTAAAAGAGGTTTACAACCCGAAGGCCGTCGTCCCTCACGCGGCGTTGCTGCATCAGGCTTTCGCCCATTGTGCAATATTCCCCACTGCTGCCTCCCGTAGGAGTCTGGGCCGTGTCTCAGTCCCAGTGTGGCCGGTCACCCTCTCAGGCCGGCTACCCGTCGTCGCCTTGGTGAGCCGTTACCTCACCAACAAGCTGATAGGCCGCGAGTCCATCCTTGACCAAAATTCTTTCCAGCAACTCACCATGCGGTGGAAGCTCGTATCCGGTATTAGACGTCGTTTCCAACGCTTATCCCAGAGTCAAGGGCAGGTTACTCACGTGTTACTCACCCGTTCGCCACTAATCCACCCAGCAAGCTGGGCTTCATCGTTCGACTTGCATGTGTTAAGCACGCCGCCAGCGTTCGTCCTGAGCCAGGATCAAACTCTCCGTAAATGTTGAATTGCACGACCACCGAAGTGACCGGCACATTTCGCGCACCATGCCACCGGAATAGGTGAACACGATGCAAGTTTGAAACTGACAGAACAAATCATTACTGACTTGCTTTGTTTTGTTTAAATGTTTTCCAAAGGAATCTCTTACAACATCAACCAACCGAAAAGGAAGGCATCAATTGCACGAGGTTTTTGGCATTTGACATTGTGCACGCTGTTGAGTTCTCAAGGATCGGATGCTCCTGCCTTTGGCCATCACGACCGCCCTGCAGGGCAACTTCTCTATCTTACATCTTCCCGGCTTGTTGTCAACTTGGCGTTTCAGCCGCTCTGCGAACAGAGTCATGCTGAGCACGAGTGACACCAGGAGGAAGTCATCCAACCGAGACTTGAAACGATAACATCGAAATGTTCTCGCTTTTGGCTGGGGATTGTCCCCGCTTGAGGCCGAGAAGCTCTTCCGCTTCCCGCACCTTTGGGGTGACGAGTGATTACTCTACGTGTGTCTCGGGATCGTGGCAAATTCCGCTTGCATCCCGGGCGTGTCGCCCGGAATCACGCGGTTTTCGCCGAGGCGGCCTCGAACGGGTCGGCACAGGGTCACTGTGCGACACCCGTGCCGGCGCACCAGGACAGGTCGAACCCGGCCTGCGTCCCGACCACCTTGCCGGTGCGGGCGTCGACGACCTCGATCTCGGGACCGTTGGGCATCGGCGCGTTGGCGTACCCGTCGAAGCCGGCCTTCGCGAAGTCGGGGACGACGACGACCGCGACGTACTCCGCGTTCGGGCTCGCGCACAGTGACCAGATGACGGCACCCGGCTCAGGTCGATAGAGCTCGGCGGTCGCGCCGTCCTTGATCGCCAGTACCCGCTGCTCCGTGGTTCCGGCGGAGCGGTCGTAGTCGGCGTAGATCCTGGCCGACAGGGACTCGGACAGTGCGACGAGTTGTCCAGGGATCTCGGTGGGCGCCACCGAGGGCAGGACGAACGGTTCGCTCTTCCCCGTCGCGAGGTCGAGCACGACCACACCGTCGACCTGCTCGATGACGACCTTGGTGGTGCCCGGGATGTAGCTCGAGATGAGGGAGGCCCGGCCGAGCAGCACCGGATCGGTCGTCGCGGCAGGATCGAGCAGCTCGAGCGAGTTGTCCACCGTGCGGACGAGCATCGAGGAGGTCCGGGGCACGAACGACCACTCCGCCGCCTGGACCGCAGCCCCGTCGATCCCGCCGACCCGGGCGGCCTCCGTCGGTTTCCCCTGCCGCAGCTCGAACGAGTACAACGTGAGGTTGTCGCCGCCATCGCGACCGAACGACTGCTCCGTGAACAGGAAGCCCACCCGACTCTGCGCCGGAGCGGTCTGCAAGGAGGTGATCATCCCACCCATCGGAAGGGCCACCTCCTGGGTACTCCCATCGGTCGTGTCCACCACCACGATGCGACCGAGCCCGCTCGTCTCCTGCTGCACGACGATCAGGGAGTCACCGATCGTCGCGAACTCCTGGATCTTCGCCGCTTCGTACGCGGTCTCGGGTTCACCACCGCCGATCGAGAGGCGCACGATCCGGTCATCCTGCTTCGTCGCCGCCGAGCCGCCGTCCTTGACCGGACTCCGCACGAGGGAGAACCCCTCGACGGGCGGCGTCGAGAACGACGTGGTGAGCGTGGCCGCCGGTCCGCCACCCGGCGCGGTGACCCCGTCGACCGTGATCCGGTAGTCCGTCGCGTAGGCGAGCGGCTCGGGGAACACCAGCGTGATGCCGCCGGCCCCGGTACTGACGTCGAAGTCGGCTGCAGGCTCGATGCGCACCCGGTCCGAGCCGAGATCCGCGATCGGTTGGTTCACCGCAAGGACGACCCGCTGGCCCCAGGACTCCACGAGTCCGGTCGGATCGACCACCGTACGGACGAGCTTCGGTCCCTGGGTCAAGCCCACGACGGCCGCGCCGCCGCCGATGACGACGAGCGCGATCAGCACGATCACGACCAGTCGGCCGAAACCGCTCCGGTCGCCGGTGGCCTGGGTCGACCGGCCTCGTGCAGCATCCCGGCGATCAGTAGTCATACGGGTCCGCCGGCTCCTCGACCTTGTCGACCTTCGCCGTCCCGACCACCAACGGCAGATGCGAGGCGTCGCTCGCGGTGAGCGCGCCCGAGACCTCGACCCAGTCGCCGGGCTTGAGCTGTTGGTCCCAACCGTCGAGCTGCACAGGCACACCGACCGGCTGGGCGTCCACGGCGCAGCAGTTCACGACGAACCGCGAGACGTAGAAGACGTCGGCCGCGTCCGGATCGGCGATCACGAAGCCGACCCCGGTGAAGGCTCGCCCCTCCAGGTCGGCGGGACGCGTCGTCTGGCGCAACAGCGTGGCCCAGTCCTTGATGCCGAAGGTGCTGAAGTCCGGGTTCGAGGTCAGCACCGTCTGGGCGTCCTGCCCCTGGACCTCCCCCGCGAGCGTGCCGGAGTTCACCGCGCGCTGGTCGGCCGTCGCGACCGAGAGCGTCGACGGCGGGAGCACCACCATCGCGCCGACCACCGCGAGACTGCCCACGACGGAGGCGAGCTGCAGCGCCGTTCGCCCACGACGCCTCGGCACCTCCTCGACATCCACATGGACGAGGACGCTGACGATGCCGAGCGCGACCGCGATGAGCGCCATGATGACCGTGAACACGAAGTAGCGCGGGTGGATGTACAGCCCGAGGCGGTCGGTCAGCGCGAGCCAGAGGATGCACACGGCGGCGGTGACGAGCAGCAGCACGCCCCACCATCGCTGCCGGAGGCGTTCGAGCAGTGGGACGCGGCGACCGCCGACCGCCGACGTCTCGGCGTACGCGTGTCCATGGGTGGCGTTCTGATCAGGCAAGGGCGTTCACTCCGAATCCGAGGGCCGCCGAGAACAGCACGGCGACCGCGGTGATGATCACGAGGGTCCTGGTCGTGTAGGTGGTGCGCATGAGCGCGAGCATCTTGACGTCGACGACGGGGCCGAGGACGAGGAAGGCGACGATCGAGCCGGGCATGAACGTCGATCCGAAGGACAGCACGAAGAAGGCGTCGACGTTCGAGCAGATCGAGACGATCACGGCGAGCGTCATCATCGCGAGCACCGACCAGACGGGGTTCGCGCCGAGGGTGACGAGCACCTCCCGCGGCACGAGCACCTGCACGGCGCCGGCCACGGCCGAACCGATGAGCAGCGCCGGCATGATCGCGCGCGCTTCGGCGACGAACTGCTGCAGGCTGCGCTCCACCTTCGTGTGCTCGTGCCCGTGCTGCTCGGTCACCTCGCAGCTGGCTTGGAAGGTCGGCGTGAGCAGCGAGCTGGGGTCGGGGTGCTTGCTGAAGAGCCACCCGATGAGGTTCGCGAGCAGGAACCCACCGACGAGCCGGGCGACGAGGATCCCGCCGTCCCAGCCGAAGGCCTGATGCGTCGTGACGATGACGATGGGGTTGAGGATCGGCGCCGCGAGCAGGAAGGTGATCGACTCCGGCACCGTGAACCCGCGCACGATGAGGCCGCGGGCGAGTGGGACGTTGCCGCACTCGCAGACCGGCAGGAACATGCCGAGCAGTGAGATGCAGGCTCGGCGGAGGATCGGCTGCGTCGGCAACCACCGCTCGAGCCAGCCGTCGGGAAGCCAGATCTGCACGAGGATCGACAGCACGATGCCGAGCACCACGAACGGCAGGGACTCCACCACCACGCTGAGCGTCAGGGTCACGAAGTCGCGCACCGCGGTGGGCGGGGTGAGCGCCTCACCGAGCGGCATGAGCGCCCGGAGCACGAAGAGCCCGACCACCACGAGCAGTGCGACACCGATCAGGAGCGGTGTCCGCAGGTTCCGCGGATCACGTCCTTCGGTGCGACCCCAGTGCTCCGCGCCGTCGTCGTCGGGCGCGGTCCAGTCGTCGTCGACCCCGAGGGTTCCGGTCGTCCTGCTCACTCCGGCCTCACGCGCGCTGGGCCGCCGCCGAGCAGTTCTCGCAGAGCCCGAAGACGTCGACGACGTGCTTCGCCTCGGTGAACCCGTGCTGCGACGCGACCGAGCGCGCCCAGGCTTCGACCTCGTCGGCCTCGATCTCGATGGTGAGACCACAGTTGCGGCAGATGAGGTGGTGATGGTGGGTGCCCGGCGTGCAGGCGCGGTAGAGGTTCTCGCCCTCCGGCGACTGCAAGGAGTCCGCTTCGCCCTCGACCGCGAGGTCGGAGAGGGCGCGGTACACGGTCGCGAGCCCGATCGGCGAACCGGTGTCGCGGAGTTCGGCGTGCAGACCCTGAGCGCTGATGAATCCGTCGTTGCCGCCGAGGGCCTCGCGGACAGCTTCTCGCTGCCAGGTGTTGCGCTTCGCCACGGGTGCTCCTGCCTGTCGCTTCAAGGGTACCCGGGAACCGCTCGGAGGACGCTCCGAAGCAGCCCCACGCGGACGCGCTGCACGGTCCAGGATCATCGTGCGACCTGGGCGTGCCGCGTCTCGCCGACGGGTGCCCGACGACCACGTCGCCCGGACGCGGTGCGCGGCCCGACGATGCGGCAGACGAGGTAGATGAGGAAGGAGATCGTCGTGATGTAGGGGCTGATCGGGAGCGATCCACCGATGGCGAGCAGGATGCCGCCGACCGCCGAGACGAAGCCGAAGAGCATGCTCAGCACCGGGACGAGCACGGGCGACGACGACACCCGGAGCGCCGCGGCCGCGGGCGTCACGAGCAGCGCGAGGACGAGCAGCGCACCGATGATCTGCACCGACACCGCGACCGTGAGCCCGAGCAGCACCATGAAGGCGAGCGAGACGAACCGGCTCGGCACCCCACGCGCTGCGGCGACGTCCGGGTCGAGGCTGTCGAAGCTGAGCGGTCGCCAGAGGAGGAGGAGGGCGACCAGCACGACGATGCTGATGACGATGAGCAGGCCGAGCTGCGGGTCGTCGACCGAGACGATCTGCCCCGTGAGGAGCCCGAACTTGTTCGCACTCCGGCCCGGATAGAGCGCGAGGAACAGGATGCCGAGGCCGAGGCCGAACGGCATGAGCACCCCGATGATCGAGTTGCGGTCGCGCGCTTTGGAGCCGAGCAAGCCGATGAGGATCGCCGCGACGAGAGACCCCGCGAGGGACCCGACAACGACGTTGGCCCCGAACAGCAGCGCGCCGGCAGCGCCGGCGAAGGACAGCTCGCTGATCCCGTGCACCGCGAACGCCATGTCCCGCTGCATGACGAACACACCGATGAGGCCACCGACGATGCCCAGGACCGCGCCGGCGATGATCGAGTTCTGCACGAGTTCGAGGAGTGCGCCGTAGTCCTGGAAGTTGAACAGGCGTCCCCAGAGGTCGTCGGTGTTCATGCGCCGACCCCCACCGCACCGGTGTGCGGATCGTCATGGTGATGGTGGTGGGTCTCGCTGTCGGGGATGCCGACCACGACGACCCGGCCGTGACTGCGGAGCACGTCGACGGGCGTGCCGTAGAGCTCCGACAGCACCTCGCTGCGGAGCACCTCGTCGGGGGTGCCCTCCCGGAACCGCCCGCCGGCGAGGTACAGGATGCGGTCGACCATGGGGAGCACCGGGTTCACGTCGTGGGTGACGAAGACCACCGCGGTGTCGTGCTCGCGTCGGCGCCGGTCGATGAGTTCGCTGACCCCGCGCTGATGCTGGAGGTCGAGGCTGAGCAGTGGTTCGTCGCAGAGGAGGAGGATCGGGTCGTCCGCGAGCGCCTGGGCGACGCGGAGCCGCTGCTGCTCACCGCCGGACAGGGTGCCCACGGCGCCGTCGGCGTAGGCGGTCGCGCCGACGGAGGCGATCAGCTCGTCGACCCGACGCTTCGTCGCCGCGGTGCGGATGGGGAGTCCGAAGCGGTGACCGTCGACGCCGAGGGCGACGAGATCGCGACCGCGCATCGGCGTGCCGGCGGGGATGAGCTTCTGCTGCGGGATGTAGCCGATGCGGCGGTCGCCGCGGCGCACCGGGCCTCCGGCGACCCTGATGGTCCCGCGGTCGAGCTGCTGCTGCCCGAGGATGGTGCGCAGCAGACTCGTCTTGCCGGAGCCGTTCGGGCCGAGCACGGCGAGGAACTCCCCCGGGCGCACCGAGAGGTCGAGGCCGTCCCAGAGCGTTCGTCCGCCGAACCCGAGCTCGGCCCCGGCGAGCGCGAGGACGTCGACGGGACCTGAGCCGTTGGTCGGACCGCTGGTCATCGATTCAGGGCGTCCGCCACGGCGTCGACGTTCTCGGTCATCCACGAGAGGTAGTCCTTGCCGTCCGGGAGGGTCTCGGTGAATGACAGCACCGGCACGCCTGCGTTCTCCGCGGCGGTCTTGACCTGCTCGGTCTCGCCGCCACTCGTCTGCTCATTGTAGGCAAGCAGCGCGACCGATCCGCCGCCGAAGAGGTCGAGCGTCTCCTTGAGGACGGTCGGTGACACGTCGGTGCCTTCCTCGATCGCCTCGCTGAACGCCTCGGGGGTGCGGTTCACGAGTCCGGCGCCCTCGAGCAGGTAGAGCGGGACGGGCTCGGTGATGGCGACGCCCTCGCCGTCGTGTGCGGTCTTGATCGCGGCCTGAGCCGTCTCGATCGTGCCGAGGGACTCGGTGAAGGCCTTCGCGTTCGCGGTGTACGTGGCGGCGTTCGCGCTATCGAGTTCGCCGAGCTCCTTGGCCAGCTCGTCGGCGAGCTTCGCCATCGTCGGGAAGCTGTACCAGACGTGCTCGTTGAAGCCCTCGATGTGGTCGTGGCCGTCGTCCTCGGCGTGCGCCTCGTCCGTGTGCTGCTCGTCGGCGTGGTCGTCGTCCGGGGCGAGGCCCGACAGGTCGACGACGTTGACGACCTCGACGGACTCGTTCTTGGCGGCGTCGAGGAGCGTGTCGACGAACGGGTCGTAGCCGCCGCCGTTCTCGATGACGAGGTCGGCGTTCTTGATGGAGAGCTGGTCCTGCGTGCTCGCCTCGTAGGAGTGCGGGTCCTGGGCTGCCGAGGAGATGAGCGAGGTCACCTCGACGTCCTTGCCGCCGATCTTCGAGGCGATGTCGCCGTACACGTTCGTGGAGGCGACGATGTTGATCTTGCCGTCGTCGGCCGCGCTCGACGCGCCGCTGCCGGAGCAGCCCGCGAGGACGAGGGCGGCTGCCGGGAAGATGGCCAAGGTTGGGAGCAGGGTGCGAGCGCGCATTGATGAACCTTCTCGATCGGGGTGAGAAGGCCAACGCTACGCCTATTGATACTGATTCTCAAAATCGCCCGGCTGGAAGGTTCCTGAGCAGGTGTACTCAGTCGAGCAGCAGCGCCGGCTCCTCGATGATCGACGCGACATCCGCCAGGAAGCGGCTCGCGACGTCGCCGTCCACCACGCGGTGATCGAAGGAGGCGCCGAGCGTCGTCACGAACCGACTGCGCACCTCGCCGTCGACGACCCACGGCTTCTGCTTGATCGTGCCGAGCGCGACGATGCCGACCTCGCCCGGGTTGAGGATCGGGGTGCCGGTGTCCATGCCGAAGACACCGATGTTCGTCACCGTGATCGTGCCGTTCTGCTGGTCGGCCGGCGGCGTCTTGCCGTCGCGGGCCGTGAGCGTGAGGGTCTCGAGGGCGCGCGCCAGCTCGAGCAGGCTCATCGCTTGCGCCTCCTTGACGTTCGGGACGATCAGTCCGCGCGGTGTCGCGGCGGCGACGCCGAGGTTCACGTAGTGGCGGACGATGATCTCCTGGTCCGTCCACTCGCTGTTGACCGTGGGGTTGCGGCGAACCGCCCAGATCATCGCCTTGGCCATGATGAGCAGCGGCGAGACCTTGACGCCGGCGAAGTCCGTCGAGTTCTTCAGGCGCTTGACGAACTCCATCGTGCGCGTCGCGTCGACGTCGACGAAGAGGGAGACGTGCGGCGCGGTGAAGGCACTGCGGGTCATGGCCGTCGCGATGGCCTTGCGGACGCCCTTGACCGGGATGCGCTCCTCGCGCTCGTCGGCCCACTCCGGCGTCTCGATGTTGCGGAACACGCTCGCCTGGCTGGCCTCACGGATGACGTCGTCGCGGGTGATCTCCCCCGCGAGCCCGGTGCCCTCGATGGCCGTGAGGTCGACCTCGAGGTCCTTCGCGAGCTTCCGGATCGGCGGCTTGGCGATGACCGGCAGCGCGGACGCGGCGGGGATGCTCGACGGCGGCTGGCGGCGCACGGGCGGCTGCGGGGTGACGGCCGGGCTCGCCGGCTCGACGACCGGCGTCGCACCACGGCCACGGCGACGGCTCGAGGTGCTGCCGGCGCTGCCGTATCCGACGAGCACGGCGCCAGGGCGCGGCTCTTCGGCAGGAGAGACGCTCGCCGCGGTGTCGGCGGCCAGCGTGGCCTCCTCCGACTCGACGACCGCCGGTGCGGGCGCAGTCGGCTCGGCGGTCGCTGCCCCACCACCGGTGCTCACGCTGATGATGGGCGTCCCGACGTCGACGGTCTGGCCCTCCTGGACGAGCAGGGCGCCGACGGTGCCGGCGAACGGCGACGGGAGTTCGACGAGCGACTTCGCGGTCTCGATCTCGACCAGCACCTGGTTGACCGAGACGGCGTCGCCCGGCGCGACCTTCCATGCGACGATCTCGGCCTCGGTCAGGCCTTCGCCGACGTCCGGCAGTTCGAACTGGAGATCACTCATCGTGGTTCCTCGTCTTCCTTCGGTGTTCAGTACGCCAGCGAGCGATCGACGGCCTCGAGGATGCGGTCGGCATCCGGGAGGTAGACGCCTTCGAGTTTCGCCGGCGGGAACGGGGTGTCGAACCCGGACACCCGAAGAACGGGTGCCTCGAGCGAGTAGAAGGCGCGCTCGGTGACGGTCGCCGCGATCTCCGAGCCGACGCTCGTGAAGCCGGGCGCCTCCTGCACGTAGACGAGGCGGCCGGTCCGGCGGACGGATTCGACGAGCGGGTCGTAGTCGATGGGCGACAGCGAGCGCATGTCGACGACCTCGACGCTCGTGCCCTCGGTGGCGGCGAGTTCGGCCGCCTGCAGCATGACGCTCACGATCGCGCCGTGTCCGGCGAGGGTGACCTCCGTGCCTGTGCGGACGATGCGGCTACCGTGCAGTGGGGCGGCCGAGCCGTCGAGGTCGACCTCGCCCTTCGGCCAGTAGCGGCTCTTCGGCTCGAGGAAGACGACCGGGTCGTTCGAGGCGATGGCCTCCTGGATCATCCAGTAGGCGTCGTTCGGGGTCGACGGGCTGACGACGCGCAGACCGGCGGTGTGGGCGAAGTACGCCTCGGGGCTCTCCTGGTGGTGCTCGACCGCGCCGATGTGTCCGCCGTAGGGGATCCGGATGACGACGGGCATCTGCAGCTTGCCCTCGTGCCGGTTGGTGAGCTTCGCGAGCTGCGTCGTGATCTGGTTGAAGGCCGGGAACACGAAGCCGTCGAACTGGATCTCGCACACCGGACGGTAGCCGCGCATGGCGAGGCCGATCGCGGTGCCGACGATGCCGGACTCCGCAAGCGGGGTGTCGAGCACGCGGTCGCCGCCGAACTCGGCGTGCAAGCCCTCGGTGACGCGGAAGACGCCGCCGAGCGGGCCGATGTCCTCGCCCATCAGCAGGACCTTGTCGTCCTCGGTCATCGCCTTCCGGAGGCCGGCGTTCAGCGCCTTGGCCATCGGCATGGTGGTCATCGTCATGCGTTGCCTCCTTCGAGCGAGGCCTCGTAGCGTTCGAGCCAGGCCTGCTGCTCGACCATGAGCGGGTGCGGTTCGGAGTAGACGCCCTCGAACATGAGCTCGGGACCGGGCGCCTCGAGTGCGAGCGTGCGCACGCGGGTGTCCTCGGCGAGCGCAGCGGCCTCCTCGTCGACCTCGGCGAAGAACGCGTCCGAAGCGCCGAGCCCCTGGAGGTACGTCTTGAACCGGACGATCGGGTCGCGGGCGATCCAGGACTGGAGTTCGTCGTCGGTGCGGTACTTCGTCGGGTCGTCGCTCGTGGTGTGGGCGCCGACGCGGTAGGTCATCGCCTCGATGAGGCTCGGGCCGTGGCCGGCGCGGGCGTCGTCGAGGTGCTTCGCCGCCGTCGCGTAGCTCGCGAGGACGTCGTTGCCGTCAATGCGGACGCTGTCGAGGCCGAACCCGGCGGCGCGCTGGTAGAGCGGCTCGCGGGCCTGGCGGGAGACGGGGACGGAGATGGCCCACTGGTTGTTCTGCAGGAAGAACACCTGCGGCGTCTGGTAGCTGGCGGCGTAGATGTACGCCTCGTTCGCGTCACCCTCGGAGCTCGAGCCGTCGCCGAAGTAGACGAGCACGGCCGTGTCGCGGTCGGGGTCGCCGGTGCCGACGGCCTTGTCGAAGTTCAGGCCCATCGCGTAGCCGGTCGCGTGCAGGGTCTGAGCGGCGAGCACGAGGGTGTACAGGTGCATGTTGCCGTTGGACGGATCTGCCGGGTCCCAGCCGCCGTGCGTGTTGCCGCGCATGAGGCGGACGATGTCGATGGGGTCGACACCGCGGATCATCGCGACGACGTGTTCGCGGTAGGAGGGGAAGATGTGGTCCTGGGCTCGCGCCGCACGGGCCGAACCGACCTGTGCCGCCTCCTGCCCGTGACTCGGCGGCCACAGCGCCATCTGGCCCTGGCGCTGCAGGTTCGTCGCCTCGATGTCGAAGGCGCGGACGTTCGCCATGTCTCGGTAGAACTGCTGCAGGTCGGTCTCGGTCAGGCGATCGAGGAACGGCTGATAGCGCTCCGCGTGTTCGTTCGGCGCGAAGGTGCCGGCCGCGTCGATGAACTGGACGCTGGGCACGGTGGGGTCGTCTCCGGAACGGCTCATCGTGAGCGCACTCCCTCTCGTGTCGGGTGGTCGGCCGGCAGTCCGGCGAGGATCTCTGCAGCGGCGGCGAGGAGCGGTTCGATCGACTCGGCTTCACCGATCGAGATGCGGACGCCGTCGCCGGGGAAGGCGCGGCCGACGATGCCGTGCGCGAGGAAGGTCTCGTTCGCCGCGGCCGTCTGCTCGCCGAGGCCGAACCAGACGAAGTTGCCCTGTGCCGCGGGGATGAACCAGCCCTGCTCGCGGAGTGCGGCGGCGAGGTCGTCGCGTCGTGCGGTGATGACCGCGACGCGGGCTCGGATGTCCTCGGCGTTCGCGAGTCCGGCGATGGCCGCCTGCTGCGCCGGCGCGGTGCTGGAGAGCGGGATGGCCGCGTTGCGGGCGCCGTCGAGGACGAGCTCGTGGCCGATGGCCCAGCCGACGCGGAGGCCGGCGAGTCCGTAGGCCTTCGAGAAGGTGCGGAGCACGACGAGGTTCGGGTGCTCGTCGAGGAGCGGGATGCCGTTCACGGCGTCATCGTCGGTGACGAACTCGCGGTAGGCCTCGTCGAGGAGGACGAGCACGTCGGACGGCACGGAGCGGAGGAAGGCGAGGAAGGCGGCGCGCTCGACGACCGGGCCGGTGGGGTTGTTCGGCGTGCAGACGATGACGACGCGGGTGCGGTCGGTGACGGCTGCGGCCATCGCCTCGAGGTCGTGGGAGCCGTCGGGCCGGTTCGGGACGCGCACCGATGTTGCTCCGGCGACGGTCACGAGACCCGGGTAGGCCTCGAAGGAGCGCCAGGCGAAGACGACCTCGTCTCCCGGACCGGCGGTCGCGGTGATGAACTGGCTGAGGAGTGCGACCGAGCCCGCCCCGATGTGGATGCGTTCCGGCGTGACCCCGTTGGCTTCGGCGAGCGCCGTGCGCAATGCGAGTGCGGCGCCGTCGGGGTAGCGGTGGGAGTCCGCAGCCGTGTCGGTGATGGCCGAGAGGACGGCGTCGAGCGGCGGGAACGGGACCTCGTTGCTGGAGAGCTTGAAGGCGTCGGGTGCGGCCGGCTTGCCCTGACGGTAGGGCGGCAGATCTGCGATCTCCGGACGGAGACGGACCGGGCTCCGGCCCGGCTGAGCGGCCGGCTGGGCGGTGGTTGGCAGGTTGTCACTCACTCGACGAGTCTAGGCCGCGAAGGATACCTGCGTCGGAATGCAGTGCGCCGGTCCGAATCGGCCCTTTGCCCGCTGTGGCAAGGGTGGGAGGATTGCCCTCATGGGACGTTTTCTGCTGAACCTGATCGTCAACGGCTTCGCCATCTGGGTCACGACCCTCATCGTCGCCGGTGTGAACGTGACGCCGTACGCGCCTGGCGGCACGCTGGAGACGATCCTGACCTTCGCGCTCGTCGCGCTCATCTTCGCGGTCGTGAACACCATCATCGGTTCGGTCATCAAGGTGCTCGCGTTCCCCCTCTACATCCTCACACTCGGCCTGATCGGGCTCCTCATCAACGGGCTCCTCCTCCTCATCACCGCAGGCATCAGCGGCTGGTTCGGCTTCGGCCTGACCGTCGACGGCTTCTGGTGGGGCGTCCTCGGGGCGATCGTCATCTCGATCGTGAACTGGCTGCTCGGCATCGTCATCCGCCCGAAGACGCGCGACTGACACTCAGCTCCACCACCCGGTCACGGGAGGACCTTGTCGGCCCGGTACATGATCCGCTCCCCTTCATCGGCCAGTCCGTCGAGCGGACGAAGGGCATCTCTGACGCCCGGGTCGCTCGAGCCGTCCAGTAGTCGGGCGGTGTCGAGGTAGTTCCGCGCCAGATGCGCCGGGACCGGTTCGTCGACTCCGTCGGCGGGAGGCGGGGGCGGCCCACCGTCATACAGTGAACGCCGCGCCACTCGCCCACCGTCAACCGGTTCCGCCCGTTCCCCGGACAGCGCCGGGACCGGATCCTCCTCGTGCTGCACGTGCAACGCTGGGACGTCCTCAGGGAGATCGATCGTCTCGACGGGCGCCCCGAAGGTGACGACCGACGAGTCGTACTGGCCTGAAGCGCCGATGGCCGCTGCGACGATCCCTCCCTGGGAGTACCCGACGTGCATGACGCGCGCTCCCTCCGGGATCCCTGCCTGTCTCATGGCTTCCATCGTCGCTTGCACGCTCTCCGCCGCCGCACCTGCGACAGCGTTCAGATTGCTCCGAGCGTCCCATGGCTCAGTCGAACCCGGCACGGGGAGCATCTCGACGGTTCCGCCGGACCAGACGATCCAGACGTCTTCGCCGTTCTCGTCGACGTGGTGTTCGATCCTGATCTGCGGGGCGCCAGGAGCGTTCCCCGGCATCCGCTCCATGAGTTCGGACGGGCTACGCGGCGGCCCCATGGCCGCCCATGGTTGAGCTGCCGGCGCTCCGGCCGGCGCCGTCCATCCGGGTGGACGGATCGGCTTGACGTCGACCGGTGCCGGCGTGAAGATCCCGCTCGTGTCTGCTCCACGGGCGATGAGCAGCGCGACACCGGCGACCCCGCCGGACGTCCGCGGGTCGTAGTCGCGCAGGAACGGGACGGGTGCACCAGCGGCTCCGGTCAGCGCATCGTCGACCGAGGAGACGAACGTCCGCAGCAGACGTGCTGTCGCAGCAGAGGATCCTAGGTTCCGCAGGGTCCGCTGTGCCGTCGCCTCGAGTGCAGGCCAGACCTTCGGGTTGAGCGAGATGAGAGCGAAGGCGGCCACGGCCGGCGCAACGAACGGAACGAGAAGCGACCGCCCCCAGGTGACCGCCATGTCCTCCATGAACTGCGCCTCGCCAGGCGCCACCTGCTTGTCGGTCTCATGGAACCGCACCACCGTGCCGACGACAGCCCCGAGGACCCACGCACCCGCACCCGCGATCGACTCGAACAGTTCAGACACCCCGCGCTCGAGTGCCCCATACGCTTCGGCACCGAGCGTGAGCTGCCCGCTCAGACGTTCAGCATCGACCGCGGCGTCCCGCAGGGCGGAGGCTGCGCGCATCGCAGCCTCCCCGCCCGCACTGGACGGTGTTGAGGACGACGAAGGGTCGAGCCACGGACGCGCGAGCGCAGTCGGGATGGCGGTGCCGGTGTCCGCTGAACCGGCGACCGCCTCGACCTGGGACGCCGCGTCGAGACACCACTCGGCGAGGGCGGCGGTGACCCGCGCGAGATGCAGCTGGTCGTCGGTCGCCACGGCCGTGGAGCCGCCTCCGCTCAGAACGACGTCGTCACTCATCCGCGTCCATCCGCCACGGCACTCGTCGCGGCCCCGCGAGCGATGCCTGCACCGACATCGAGCGCGGCTGCGGCAGCACGCAAGTGCTGAGCGAGCTCATCCGCACTCCACCCGAACACCGTGGCCGCTGGGCCCGACCACCGCGCCCCGGCACGCGCGTCCCCCAGCGTCGTCATCCAGACCTCGAGGTCGAACATCACGGATTCGAGACGAAGCGACCGCAATTCGAGCACGGCGACCGACTCCTCGAGGCTCTCCTCGGCCGAGCACATCCTGATGCCATCGTCGTCCATCCCCACCGTCCCCTCTGTGCTGATCCCGCGCCAGCCACAGCTCTCGACTCTGCCGGAGCACCGCCGATCGCCAGAGGCGCCGTCCGTTCGATGTGGAGGAAGCTGACCGGCGGAGAGCTGTGGAGCGGAGTCAGCTGAGAACGGTTCGACGGCTCGGGCGCGGTCGGCCAGAATAGACGCATGAACACCCTCGGGGAGGCCGACCCCGGCACGACCCCGTTCCGCGTGTGCTTCGTCTGCGCGGGCAACATCTGTCGATCCCCGATGGCCGAGAGCGTCTTCACCGACCTCGTCGCGGCCGCCGGGCTGGAGCGGGTCGTGGAGGTCTCCTCCGCCGGCACCGGCGACTGGCACGTCGGCGAGCACGCCGACCACCGCACGGTCACCGCACTGCGAGCGCACGGCCACGACGCCACCGCCCACCGGGCCAAGCAGTTCGACCCCGACCGCTTCGACAGCTACGACCTCGTCGTCGCCCTCGACCGCAGTCACGAACGCATCCTGCGGGCCTGGGCGGGCAACGACGCCGACCGCTCCAAGGTGCACCTGCTCCTGAGCTTCGACAGCACCTCCGGGACCCGCGACGTACCCGACCCCTATTACTCGGACGCCCAGATGTTCGAGACCGTCCTCGGCATGATCGACCATGCCTGCAGATCCCTCTTCCACCAGCTCGAACCAGCACTGACCCAGGGAGCCACCCCATGACCGAATTCCCCGCCCAGCCGCTCAGCCCGCTCGACGGTCGCTACCGCCCCGCCGTGACGGCGCTCGGAGAGTACCTCTCGGAGGCCGGCCTGAACCGCGCCCGCGTGCAGGTCGAGGTCGAGTGGCTCGTCTACCTCACCGAGCACTCCATGTTCGGCTCCTCCCCGCTCACCCCGGCGGAGATCGAGCAGCTCCGCGCGCTCTACCTCGACTTCGGCCAGGCCGACATCGACTGGCTCGCCGAGAAGGAGGCCGTCACGCGTCACGATGTGAAGGCCGTCGAATACCTCGTGCGCCACCGCCTGTCCGAGCTCGGTCTCGACCGCATCGCCGAACTCACCCACATCGCCTGCACGAGCGAGGACATCAACAACCTCTCCTACGCGCTCACCGTGTCGCAGGCCGTCCGCGCCATCTGGCTGCCGAAGCTGCGACTCGTCCTCGACTCCCTGCGCACCAAGGCCGTCGACTTCCGGGCCGTCCCGATGCTCGCCCGCACGCACGGCCAGCCGGCGACGCCCACCACGATGGGCCGCGAGCTCGCCGTCACCGTCTACCGACTCGAGCGCATCGCCCTGCAGATCGAGGCGAACGAGTACCTCGGCAAGTTCTCCGGCGCGACCGGCACCTTCGCCGCCCATGTCGTCGCCGATCCCGATGCGGACTGGCCCGCCATCTCGCGCGAGTTCGTCGAAGGACTCGGCCTCGACTGGAACCCGCTGACGACGCAGATCGAGTCGCACGACTGGCAGGCGGAGCTCTACGGCAAGATCTCCCACGCCAACCGCGTGCTGCACAACCTCGCCACGGACATGTGGACGTACATCTCCATCGGCTACTTCCGGCAGATCCCGGTCGCGGGCGCCACCGGCTCGTCGACCATGCCGCACAAGGTCAACCCGATCCGCTTCGAGAACGCCGAGGCCAACCTGGAGCTGTCGAGTGCGATCCTCGACTCCCTCGCCGCCACCCTCGTCACCTCGCGACTCCAGCGCGACCTCACCGACTCGAGCGCCCAGCGCAACATCGGTGTCGGGTTCGGCCACTCGCTGCTCGCCCTCGACAACATCCTTGGCGGCCTCGGGCAGATCGACCTCGCGGAGGACGTGCTCGCCGCGGACCTCGACCACAACTGGGAGGTGCTCGCGGAGGCCATCCAGACGGTCATCCGCGCCGAGGTGACCGCGGGTCGCTCGAGCATCGAGGACCCCTACGCGCTCCTCAAGGAGCTCACGCGCGGCAAGCGTCTCGGCCAGGCGGAGCTCGTCGAGTTCGTCTCCAAGCTCGACATCGGCGACGCCGCGAAGCAGCGCCTGCTCGAGCTCACCCCGGCGACGTACCTCGGGCTCTCCGACGACCTGGTGGACTACCTGCCGTAGGTCGCCCATCGACAGGCTCGGGGAACGGGAGACCGGTCACCGAGCCTGTCGGCGTGCGCCCTTCGACAAGCTCAGGGACCGGAAGGAACGCTCAGGGGCCGGAAGGGACGCTCAGGGACCGGAGGGAACGCGCGGGACCCGGCAAGACGCCGAAGGACCGGAGGGAACGCGCGGGACCCGGCAAGACGCCGAAGAAACGGGCGGACGCTCAGGCCCGGGGTGGCCGGAGGTCAGTGGCCGGAGGTCAGTGGCCGGAGGGGCGCGACGGACGCTTGTCGTCGCCGTCCTGCTCGTCGAGGTCGAGCTTCTCCTGGAAGTCGGGCTTCACGGCGAGCGCCAGCATCGCGAGGACGACGAGCGAGGCGATGAACGCGATGCCCAGGCCGATGAGCGACAGGACGATCTCGCGGGTCGACATCAGGACGACGACGCCGGTGAAGACCCCCATGACGCCCGAGAGCACGAGGAGCTCGATCGGCCGCAGGACGTCGTCGCGGTTGGGCTTGCTCATGATGCGGCTCCAGCCGTGCCGGTGGTGTCGTCGGTGGCTGCGCCGGTGACCGGGCGCTTGCCCGCCCACCGCAGCGACAGTCCGCCGATGACGAGGTAGACGCCGATGATCGCGGCGTATGCTCCGACGAGGCCGACGACGACGATGTCCGCACGGAGGACACCCTCGACACCTCCCGGGGCGGCGAATCGCTGCTCGAGTCCGGGCGGGACGAGGAGCGTCGCGATGGCGAGCAGCACCGTGAAGGCACCGACCGCGGTCCAGTCCTTCGCCGCGGCGAGGCGTCCGCGCCAGCGGATCCCGCTGTACAGCTCAAGGAATCCGGTGAGGGCCGCCCACAGGGTGACGACGTAGAGGAAGATGCTCAGCCCGCCGCCGCTCACGAGCAGCGAGAAGACGCCGGTCACGACGCCGATGACGCCCTGGCCGAGGAAGAACGCGCGCGTCACGGTGTCGGAGAAGTTCGGGAACGCGAAGGCGCCGACGATCGCGCCGGACAACAGCGTGAAGACCCCGAAGACCACGAGGCCGAACTGCGAAGAGTGGCCCTGCGTGAAGGTGACGACCCCCGCCGTGGCGAGCGCGATCACCGCACGCAGGATCGGGACCATCCAGTACCGATCGTGCTTGGCGCCGTCGAACGGAATGCTGGGCACGGTGAACGTCTCATCTCTTGCAGGAAGTCCTCTCCAGCTTACGCGGTCCTGCGGGGGACGCGGACCGGGGTCAGGGTGCCCTGGGTGGGACCGACAGGCCCGCGGCGAGTTCCACGAAGACGGCCGCAGCATCGGCCCGATCGCGGGTCAGCAATGACGCCTGCCCAGCCCAGAAGCCCTGGAGGTCCGCGACGCCCCGCTCGGAGGCGACGGTGCGGAACCGCCCGGTCAGCCAGTTCTGGACCGGGAACGGGGCGACGACCCCCGACGCCTCGATCTGGCGCAGCACCCGGTTCGGGACACCCCGGCCGAGCCTGCCGCTCATCGCGCGCGTGAGGACGGTGCCGTCGGCGGGCGTCGAGACGATGACCGCCCGATGCTCGGCCGTCGCCGCGGAGACGCTCGTGCGGAGGAAGGCGGTCCCGACCTGCACGCCGGCGGCGCCGAGCGCCCGTGCGGCGGCGACACCACGTCGGTCGGCGATACCGCCGGCGGCGATCACCGGGACGTCCAAGGCGTCGACGAGCTGCGGGATCAGGGCGACCAGGCCGACGAGGGAGTCCTCGGCTGCTCGCAGGAACGAGACGCGGTGGCCGCCGGCCTCCATGCCCGTGCCGACGACGACGTCGACGCCGCCCTCCTGCAGGGCGAGTCCCTCGGCAACCGTGGTCGCCGTCCCGACCACGACGATGCCCCGCTCGTGCGCCGCGTCGACCACCGGCCGCGGTGGAACCCCGAAGACGAAGCTGACCACGGCGGGCCGCGCCTCCAGGACGGCCTCGATCTGCTCGTCGAAGGGCGGCACGTACCGGGCCGGGCGATCGGGCAGCTCGAGCGACAACTCGTCGAACACGGGTCGGAGCGCCTCGACCGCGGCTGCGAAGGACGCCTCGGAGTCGTCAGGAGACAGCTCGTCGCCACGCGGCAGCCACAGGTTCAGTGCGAAGGGCGCCGCGGTCCGCTCGCGGAGCGCCGTGACCGTCCGCTCGATGCGCTCGGCGTCATAACCGTACAGACCGAAGGAACCGAGGCCGCCCAGCTCACTCACCGTCGCGGTGAGCTCGACGGAGGACAGACCTCCGAAGGGGCCGAGCACGATCGGGACGTCGACAGGAAGGGCACGCACGCCCCCCAGTATGTCCCTCGCCTCTTGCGGGTGAAACCGGATCGAAACATGATGGACATCAAACAACTCACTTTGAGCTGTTTACTGAGTGCATCGACGCACGCCCACAGAGGAGCTCCACCGCCATGACCCTGACCATCGCCGGACTGCAGCACCACGGCGTCCCCGGAGACGTCGAGGCGAACCTCGCGCTCGTCGCCGACGCCGCCAGACAGGCATCGGATCGCGGCGCGGATCTGCTCGTCACCCCCGAGATGTTCGTCACCGGCTACAACCTCGGCGACCGCCTCGCCCCGCTCGCCACCCCGGAGCTGGTCGACCGGGTCGCCGCCATCGCCGACGAGACCGGGATCGCGATCCTCGCCGGCCTCCCCGAACCACTCCCCGGCGGAGCCGTCGCGAACGCCCTCGTCCTCGTCGGTCCTGACGGGACGGAGCTGCTCCGGTACCGCAAGACGCACCTGTTCGGCGAGCTCGACCGACAGCTCTTCGTGGCCGGTGACACTCTCGCACCGACCGTCGACCTGGGCGGCGTCCGCGTCGCCGTCCTCATCTGTTACGACGTCGAGTTCCCCGAGACCGTCCGCGCGGCGGCCCTCGACGGCGCCGACGTCGTGATCGTCCCCACCGCGCAGATGGAGCCGTACGCGCACATCGCCGAGCGGCTCATCCCGGTGCGCGCCTGGGAGAACCAGGTCCACCTCGTCTACGTCAACCGCGTCGGTTCCGAAGGGGACCTCACCTACGTCGGCCGCAGCAGCATCGTCGGCCCGGACGGCGTGGTCCTCGACGCGCTCGACGGGGACGCCGTCGGTCTCATGATCGCCACGATCGATCCCGAGGCCACCAAGCGCGCCAGGCAGGAGAACCCCTACCTCGCCGACCGCCGCGCCGAGCTGTATTGAAGGATCCCGTCCTTCCTCCCCTCCCCCTCCGAGTCCCCCGACTCCCCTGGAAAGTGACCTCATGACCGTGAACCCCATCGCCGAGCCGCGTCAGCGCCTCGACGGCCAGCTCGGTACCGGCTCCATCGTCTTCATGGTGATCGCCGCCGCCGCACCACTCACCGTGATCGGCGGCAACGTCCCCATCGCGATCGGCACCGGGAACGGCGCCGGAGCCCCGATCGGCTTCGCCCTCGCAGCCGTCATCCTCCTCGTCTTCTCCGTCGGCTTCGTCACCATGACGCCGTTCGTCCGCGAGGCCGGCGCGTTCTTCTCCTACGTGACGGCCGGACTCGGCTCACGCCTCGGTCTCGGCTCCGCGTTCACCGCGCTCGTGGCCTACACGGCGATCCAGGTGGGCGTGTACGGCTACATGGGGTGGGCGCTCGACGACCTCGTCACGTACTTCGGCGGCCCGAGCCTGCCCTGGTGGCTGTACTCCTTCGCGACGATGGCGATCGTGGCGGTGCTCGGCTACCGGCACATCGACCTGAGCGCGAAGGTGCTGGGTATCGCACTGACGCTCGAGATCCTCGTGGTCGTCGTGCTCGATGTCGTCATCTTCGCGACGGGCGGCGCGGACGGCATCGCGGTCGAGACCTTCGATCCCGCCAACATCTTCACCGGTGGGATCGGCGTCGCCGTGCTCTTCGCCCTCACCGGCTTCATCGGCTTCGAGGCGACCGCGGTCTTCCGGGACGAGGCGCGCAACCCGGAACGCACCATCCCGCGAGCCACGTACCTGGCCGTCGTCATCATCGGCGTGTTCTACGCCATCTCCTGTTGGGCGCTCGTGACGGGCATCGGAGCAGGGAACGCCGTCGCGGTCGCCCAACAGACGCTCGCCGGCGAGGGCAACCTCCTGCTCGACACGACGACGACCTACCTCGGCCCGATCATGCGCGATGTCGTCCAGGTGCTGCTCATCACGAGTCTGTTCGCGTGCGTCCTTTCCTTCCACAACGTCATCGCGCGCTACCAGTTCACGCTGGCGCAGAAGTCGGTGCTGCCCGCCCGCCTCGGCCGGCGTCACCCCGCACACCACTCGCCGTCGACCTCCTCGATCGTGCAGACGGTGACGGCGGCCATCGTCCTCGCCGGGCTCGCCCTCGCCGGCCTCGACCCGCTCGTCGGGGTCTTCGGATCCATGGCCGGGGTGGCGACCGTCGGGATGGTGCTGCTCATGCTGACGACCTCGATCGCCGTCCTCGTGTTCTTCGCGCGGCGACCCGAGCTGGTCGCCGGCCGCACCTGGGGTGCGCGGGTGTTCCCGATCCTCGCGGTGGTCGGACTCGCGTTCGCGCTGTGGCTCGTGCTGTCGAACTTCACGCTCGTCACCGGCGGAAGCGTCACCGTGAGTGTCGTGCTCGCCCTCATCCCCGTGGTCGCCATGCTGATCGGTATCGTGTTGGGGAAGCGGTTCCCCCTGGACGCCGAGCCGGACGGCGCGGTGAGCGAGGCGACCGCCGACCAACCGACCGCCGGCTGAACCAGGGTCGCGGAGTCGATCAGCGACGAGACGAGGGTGCCATGGATCTGGGTTCGCCCTCACTCGGAGCGATCCGACGCACGACCGCCGTCGACACCGTCCGCGCGCGGATCTCGCTGGCGCTGGAGCTCGGGATGCTGGTGCCCGGCCAACGGCTCCCGGCACCCGAGGAAGCGGCTCGAGCGTTCAGGGTCAGCGAGATGTCGGTGCGGCGCGCGTATCGGGCGTTGAGCGACGAGGGCGTCGTGGTCCGGCGGCAGGGCAACACGGGTGGGACGTTCATCGCGGATGCGCCCGCGGTGGGCACCGTGCCCGAGATCGCCGCCTACCGCGAGGACGCCGTCCACGTGCACGCGCTCATCGACCAGCGCGCGACGCTCGAAGCCGGGCTGGCGGCGCTCGCAGCCACCGAACCGGAGGCGTCGTCCCTGCATCGACTCGACGACCTCGTGACGACCATGCGGACGGAGCCGGACTGGAGCCGGTTCCGCGAGGCCGATGCGGCGTTCCACGCCGAGCTGGCGGTGTCGGCAGGCGTGCCGGGCGCTGCCGACCTCCACGACCGCGTTTCCCGCGAGCTGTACTCCTACTTCATCCCCTACCGGATCGAGTACCTGCGCGCGTCGAACGAGGAGCATGCTCTACTCGTCGCCGCGGTCCGTGACGGCGACGCGGCAGCAGCGAGTCGCCTGGCTTTCGACCACGTCGCGGAGCTCCACCGCTCGATGTACGTCGGCCTCGCGGGCCACACCGACGGCGCGCAATCCACTTCTTGAAGCGCCTGGAGACGACCGAAGGCGCGCCCTCGGCGAGGCGTCACGGCTGGGGCCGGAAATCCGACATGCGCCGTACTAAGGCATAGTGGGGACGGGTTCACCCCCGCCGCGAAGGAGTGAGAGCATGATCGACAAGGCCTCGATACAGGACTTCCCGCCGATGACGGCATCGCTGCTGGCGGACAATTCCGGCGTGTTCCGCGTCGGCACCGCCGAGCAGTACCTGACCGCCACCGACGCGGGAACGGCCCGCCGCCAGCTCGTCGAACTGATGCAGGCGGAGGCCCGGAAGTCGGGTCGACCGATCCGCGTGACGGTGACCGACCCCACGAGCGTCACCGTGCTCCTCATCGGTGTCGACGGCGAACTGCAGGAGGAACCGCAGTCCACAGCGCCCGCGCGCACCGCGCAACGGACCACGCCACCGCCCGCAGCCGCGCAACGGGTACCGCTCATCCAGGCGCCGCCGCCCACGCCCTCGCAGCCGGCACCCGCGCGCCCGGCGCCGGCTCAGCCGCAGACACCGCCCCGTGCCGCGCCCGTCCAGCCGTCGACACCTGCGCCGGTCCCGGCGCAGCCCAAGCCGCCGGTCTCCGCCAACCCACAGGCGACCACGACGCCGCAGCCCGTCCCGCCGCAGCGCCCGACCGTGCAGCAGCCCGCGTTCGGCACACCGCCGTTCCAGCCGGTCTCGAACCAGCCGAACGCGCAGCAGCCGGTGCCGGCGCAGCGGGCGGTCCCGGTCCAGCAGTCGGTGCAGGCACCGCCGGTCGCGCCCGCGCAGCAGCAGCCCCCGGTCCCACAGCAGCAGCAGCAGGCTCCGGGCCAGCCGACCGCCCCGGCTCGACGAGACCTGCGCGATGCGCCCTCGTTCCTCGCGCCACCCACGATCGGCCCGGCGCAGCACGGGCTCGCCGGCCTGCTCAACAAGCTCGGCTTCTCGGTGCCGCCGTCCGCGAGCGAGCGCGCCGAGCGTGACGACGTCCACGCCGTGTCACGCCACTTCCCGAGGCGTCGCACCATCTCCGTCGCGAACCAGAAGGGCGGCGCCAACAAGACGCCGACCGTCGTCAACCTGTCGTCCGTCTTCGCCCGGTACGGCGGTGGCGGCGTCGCGGCCTGGGACAACAACGAGACCATGGGCACGCTCGGCTGGCGGACCGAGCAGGGCGGCCATGATTCGACCGTCCTCGACCTCCTCGCCGCGGCGAGTGACCTCCTCTCCCCCGGCGCCGAGCGAGCCGACCTGTCGCGGTTCGTCCACCACCAGCCCGGCGACAAGTACGAGGTGCTGCGATCCGCGGCCGACGGCGAGCATGTGGTGACCGCCGACGAGGTCGACCTCGTCCATCGCGTCCTCGCGAAGTACTACCGCCTGATCGTCATGGACTCGGGCAACTCTGCCGGTGCCCCCAACTGGCGGCGCATGGTGGAGCTGACCGACCAGCTCGTCATCCCGACCACGACCGTCGAGGACAAGAAGGAGGGCGCGCGGCTCACCCTCACCGCCGTCAGCCGCGTGAGCGAGCGCGGTGCTGAACTCGCGCGGAACGCCGTCGTCGTCGTCTCCGAGGCCGAGGCCAAGGACACGTCGATCGCCAACGCGTACGCCGAGGACTTCCGACCCTACGTGCGCGACGTGGTCGTCGTCCCCTTCGATCCCGCCTTGAAGAACGGCGTCATCCGTCACGACGCCCTGCGGTCGAGCACGCAGCGGGCGTGGCTCGCAGCGGCAGCCGCGGTGTCGCGCGGACTCTGACCGGGCCATGACGCAGGGAGCATCGGAGACCGGCATCACGCGGGCGGCCGCGCTCGGCGACTACCTCAGGGCTCGTCGAGGACTGGTCCGACCGGAGGACGCGGGGTTCGTCCCGGAGGACGGGCGGCGGGTCGCCGGACTCCGACGCACCGAGGTGGCAGCCCTCGCGGACGTCAGCGCCGACTACTACCTCCGCCTCGAGCAGGGGCGGGATCAGCGCCCGTCCGAGGAGGTGCTGGCGGGCATCGGTCGGGCCCTTCGACTCGACGAGCACGCCGTGGACTACCTCTTCCGGCTCGCCTACGACGTCGACCTCTTCCCGGCCGAGCGCCGACCGTTGGACGCCGGCACGCCCGCACCGGCCGGACGATCCGTCCCGGACACGACACTCCTCGACCACTGGTCGGACACCGGGGCGTACATCACCGACGGCAACCGGGACATCGTCGCATCGAACGCGCTCGCGCGACGCATCGGCGGCGGCCTCCTCGACGTCGGGCGGAACGACGTGCTCGGGTACTTCGACGATCGGGTGCGGTCCATCGCCCCGGAGTGGGAGGTGAGCGCCCCGGCCGTGGTCGCAGCGCTCCGCTACAGCAGCGATCCGAGCAGCCCTCGGTTGCAGACGATCGTCGAGGAGCTCACCGCTCGCAGTCCGCTGTTCGCCCGACTCTGGGCTCGCCATGACGCCCGTCCCCTCGCCGGCGGTCCACTTCGGGCCTCGATCGACGAGTTCGGGACCGTCGAGCTGCAGTATCAGCACCTCCTCGTCCCCGACTGGCCCGGTCATCAGTTGACGACGGTCTTCGCAGAGCGCGGCTCCCCAGGGGCCGCGGTGCTCGCCTACCTCGCCGCCCGGGCCGACTGACCGCCATCCGGAGCGATGACCGGCGCACGCTGACCGAGGTGGGCCGGCGGGCACCGGAGGGGTAGCCGACGGCGGTCGCAGCGCCTACCGTGGACGCATGATCGCGAACGAGGGCGTGCGTGAGCGCCGGGACCGGATCAGGGACTTCATCGACTCGTGGCGAGAGGTACCCGTGGTCCTCTGCGACCGCACGCTGGATGTCCTCGAGGCGAATCCGGCGGCGGCACGCTTGACGCCGGCGTTCCACACCGGCGTCAACCTGGCGCGCTTCGCGTTCCTCTCCCCCGACCGGGTCGTCGGCGATCCGCTGTGGACCCGGATGTCCGAGACCACCGCGGAGCTCCTCAAGCGGTCGGTCGAGGAGCACGATACGGATCGCCCGGCGGCTCGGATCATCGGCGAACTCTCCGCGAAGTCGCGCGACTTCGCCCAGACCTGGGCCTCGGGCGACGGCCACTCCGGGACGTCGGGCCCCATCGTCTTCCCCACGCCGGCCGGGGAGGTCCGGATGGTCTACAACGTCTTGAACGCGCCCGGGCCCGAGGGCGACCTGCTGCTGGTCTTCGTCCCGTCGGGAGCCTCGTCCCGGGCGCGGCTGAAGCGGCTGTCCGAGGCGGTCTCGCCGGACGAGCCCTCCACCTCGAGCGATCCGGTGCCCTCCCGCTGAAGCTCGTCCCGAGCTGCGAGGTAGGCGATCGCCGCCGCAGCAGCTGAGCCTGGCTCGCCGAAGAACACCGTGAGGAACTGGTCCGTGTGCGGGACCTCGAAGGTCTGCGCCCGGAAGTCGACCCAGCCGAGCGGCTCGATGAACGTGCGCGTCCGTCGGGACATCTGCGGTTTGACGAGGTGTTCCGCCCAGATCGTCCGGAACACCGGGTGCCGTGCCGAGAGCATCCCGACGATCTCCTGGAGGCGCGGATCGTCCGGTCGGCCGTAGTAGCGGAGCGGGGCGGTGAGGTCGCGGAGGGTCCCTTCCCACTCCCGGTGCATGCGCTCGTACTCCGGTGCGTCGGGCGATGTGGTGCCTCGGAAGTCGGCGTACTGCTCGAAGGCCGAGACGAGCAGGTTGACCCCGGGGTCGAGCATGCCCGGCGGCACCCATGCCCGCGCGAGCGCGTTCGCGGCGACGACGTACTGATTGTCGTCGCTCACGTACGCGGGCGTGCCGGACCAGTGCGCGAGGAGCCGGGCGACCCGGTCGTCGAGTCGCGTCGACCGGTCGTCGACCGCGCGCATGAACGGCCTCGGGCTCGCCAACCGGAGCAGGTATCGGCGTCCACTGTCGTCCAGCAGCAGGGCACGGGCGAGCCCGAGGAGGACCTGCTCCGACGGCCGCCGCACACGACCCTGCTCGATCCGCAGGTAGTACTCGGGGCTGATGCTCGCAAGGTGCGCGACCTCCTCGCGGCGCAGGCCCGGCACCCGTCGGGACGTGTCGGCGCCGATGCCGACCTGCTCTGGCCGCACGAACTCCCGGCGCGCGCGGAGGAACTCGCCGAGAGCATTCGACAGCCGAGTTGGTGACATCGCCGCGTCCTCCGGAGAGCGAGTGGGATCGACGCCAATCCTCCCCCAGCAAGCTCGTCCGTATGCATCCTTCCGCGGCCGATCATGGGTCGTTTCTGGACATGTCGACCGACGATCGGTCGTTCGCTGAGCCTGACCCTGCGCGTCCCACCCGGTCGCCGCCCGACGTCACTATCGTGGTCGCATGGTTGAGCGCGGACCCGCCGATCGGCTCCCTCAGGACCTGGTCGATCTCGTCGACTCCTGGTCGACCGTCCCCGCGTTCGTCCACGACCGCCACTTCACGGTGCTGCACGCCAACCACCTCGCCCAGGCGTTGTCGCGGGCCTTCCGTCCAGGAGCCAACCTGCTGCGCTCGACCTTCCTCCGCCCGGAGGTCCTCCGGGCGAGTCCCGATCCCGGCCTCGTCACCGAGCATGTGGTGGGCGAACTCCGGAAGTCGCTCGGCACCCACGAGTGGGACGCGGTCTTCGAGGGCCTCGTGGACGAACTCCGCTCCGGGAACAGCCGCTTCGCCGAGGCCTGGGCCGGGCTGGAGCCGGGCCTCCGACCCGATGCGGCCGAGTCGTTCACCTTCGACCGCCCGGATCTCGGGCGTCTCGAGCTGCGCTACCTCCAGTTGGAGGTCCCCGAGCACTTCGGCATGAGTCTCGTGGTCTGGCGAGCGTGCGACGAGGCTTCGGCACGGCTGCTCGCGGTCCTCGCCGGGCAGTCCCCCGACCGGACCTGACGAGCGGGCCGCCACGATCCGACCGCCGACGGGCACGATCTCGTCATCCGTCGGAAGGGTTGTCGTGCCGTCCCTGCTGGGCTGGAGACGATCCAGGCCGCAGGGCGGCGGAGCGAGGAGGACACCATGGATTCGACGGACGACACCGTCCCGCACCACGAGACCCCGAGTCTGGGCAATCCGGATCTTCCGGCGGAGGGCGAGGTGAACACGCTCCGCCACCCGCAGAGCACGCAGATGACCGGCCCGCAGAACCCGGCAGTCGCAAGCCAGTTCCCGAACCAGATCGACGCTCCGGGAACCGACATCAGTACGCAGGCGTTCTTCTGGTCGTCGTTCAACATCTCGCCTCGCCGCGTGCAGGATGGCGGGTGGGCGCGCGAGGTGACGAAGCAGGACTTCGCGATCTCCGACGAGATCGCCGGCGTGAACATGTACCTCGAGTCAGGCGGCATCCGCGAGCTCCACTGGCACCAGACGGCCGAGTGGGCCGTCATGACCCGTGGCAGGTGCCGGGTCACCACCCTCAGCCGATCCGGGATGCCCAGCGTCGAGGACGTGGAGGAAGGCGATCTGTGGTTCTTCCCCGCCGGGACGCCGCACTCCCTGCAGGGGCTGGGTCCCGATGGCGCCGAGTTCGTGCTCGCCTTCGACGACGGCGACCAGTCGGAGTCCAACACCCTGCTGCTCACGGACTGGTTCGCCCACACGCCGCCGGACGTGCTGGCGAAGAACTTCGGGGTGGCCCAGGAGACCTTCGCGGACATCCCGCTCCACAACCTCTGGATCTTCCCCGGCGACGAGCCCGGCCCGCTCGCCAAGGACCAGGAGGACGCCGGTGTCGAGTGGGGAGCGTCGGAACCGATCATCTTCCGACTGTCGCGGTCCAAGCCACTCCACCGGAACAGCGGCGGGAGCATCCAGATCGCGGACAGCACCAACTTCCCGCTGTCGCAGTCGGTCGCCGCAGCGCTCGTGACGGTGGAACCCGGGTCGATGCGCGAGCTGCACTGGCATCCCAACGCCGACGAGTGGCAGTACTACCTCCGCGGATCCGCCAGGATGACCGTCTTCAACACCGGACCCCACGCGAACACGACCGACTTCCGCCCGGGCGACATCGGCGTCGTGAAGAAGAACCTCGGACACTACGTGGAGAACACCGGCGACGACGTGCTGCAGTTCCTCGAGGTGTTCCGCACGGACCGGTACGAGGAGGTGTCGCTCGCGAACTGGCTGGCGCACGTGCCGCCGTCGCTCGTCGCCGCACACCTGAACATCGACGAGGCGACCCTGGCGACCTTCCCCCGGGAAGCGCAGGGGATCACGCCGCTGCGTCCGTGATCCGGGCAGGGTGGCTCTCGGCGGGCCACGCTCGCCCAGGGCCATCCGTCCTAGCTTGAGCGGGACACCACTCGTTCAACCGCGCGGAGGCACCGATGAACAGCGAACGCAGCACGATCGAACCGGCCGAGGGCTCCTGGTCCATCTCGGACGACCGGGCGTTCGTCCTCATCGACATGCTCAGCGACCACCGGGACCGGCGGCGCCACGCGCTCAGGACCGCGCGCTCGAGGCGCTGGCTCGACTCCTACGGTGAGGTGGTCGTGCGTTCGGTGCTGCTCGGGACCACGAGCACGATGGAGCGGGACGAGTACGCGCGGGCCCTCCGTCACGACGGCCGCGACCACACGCTCGTCCTCGATCACGTCGGCGGCTTCGTCCTCGTGACCTCCGAACGACGCGCCGCCTCGCCCGTCGACGAGTGGGTCCGCTCCGTCGCGCCGGCCGGTGTCCGCATCTCCGCGATCGGTTCGGCCGTGCTGCACGCGGACGAGGACGACCTGCTCGGCGTCGTCGACGAGGCCCGCACCGCTGCCGAGATCGTCGGTCAGGTCGGGGACGCGCTCGGGTCGACCCGCGCGGAGGATCTCGGCGGATGGCGACTCCTGCACGCGATCGGTGGCGGGCCGCAGCTCGTGACCTCGGCGTCGCCGGCGGCCGACGAACTCTGGCACGCGGATCCCGTGCGTCGGGAGACGGTGGAGACCTACCTCGACGCCGGGTGCAACGTCGTCGTCGCGTGCGAGCGGCTCCACATCCACCGCACGACGCTCTACTACCGGCTCGACACCATGCCGGAGGTCGTGCGCGACGCGCTGGCCGACGGCTTGAAGCGGAGCACGCTGCACCTGTCGCTGAAGCTGCTCCGCCTCTGGAACGACGTCCCCACCGCGTCGGAGCGGTCGTCCGCGTCCAGCCGACGCCGACGTGTTCCGGAGACCCGTACCGTCGCCCCGGTGCGGCAGCTGCACCCGCGGTCCGCTGGCACCGAGTAGAGGTCGACGTGACCAGTTCAGCACGACGCGTCCCGATCGAGCCTCAGGCCGTGGACGCGCCGCTCAGCGGGACAGCCGTCTTCCTCGTGCTCACCGTGCGCGACGCGGTCGGCGCGATCGACACCGTCCGCAGCACCCTGGCGGGTATCGCCGATGTCCTGAAGAACGTCGCCTTCCGCGACCTCGACGCCGCCCTGTCCTGCACCGTCGGGATCGGCGCGCGCGTCTGGGGTGAGCTCACGCGCGGTCCCGCACCGAGGGAGCTCCATGTCTTCCCCGCGGTCGTCGGCGACCGGCACACCGCGCCCTCCACGCCCGGCGACGTCCTGCTCCACATCCGCGCTGTGAGACGCGACATGTGCTTCGAGTTCGAGCGGCAGCTCCTGGACCTGCTCGGCGACGCCGTCGAGGTCGTGGACGAGACGGTCGGCTTCCGGTACTTCGACGTCCGCGACCTGCTCGGCTTCGTCGACGGCACGGCGAACCCCGTCGGGCAGGACCTTCCCGACGCCACGCTCGTCGGTGACGAGGACCCGGCCTTCGCCGGTGGCAGCTACGTCGTGGTGCAGAAGTACACGCATCCGCTCGACCGCTGGCGCGCGCTCACCACGGAACGGCAGGAGGCGATCATCGGCCGCACGAAGGCCGACAACGTCGAACTCGACGATGCGGAGACCGGCCAGAAGTCGCACAAGACCCTGTCCACGATCGTCGTCGACGGTGCCGAGCACGACATCCTCCGCGACAACATGCCGTTCGGGAGCCCGGCCGGCGGCGAGTTCGGCACCTACTTCATCGGGTACGCCCGACGGCTCTGGGTCATCGAGCGGATGCTCGAGCGCATGTTCATCGGTGACCCACCGGGACTCCACGACCGACTCCTCGACTTCTCGACCGCCCGGACCGGCTCCGTGTTCTTCGCTCCGAGCGCCGCGTTCCTCGAGGCGATGGACGACGATCCGGCCCTGTCCGGCCCCGCTGATCCGGCGAGCGCCGTCGTCCCCGCCACGCCACCCTCGACCGCCGACGGTTCCCTCGGTCTCGGGTCGCTCCGCACCGCACCCGAAAGGACGCAATGATGAACAACCATCTCTTCCGTCACCTCGCGCCGATCACCGATGAGACCTGGCAGATGCTCGACGACGAGGCCCGTGCGCGCCTCACCCCCGTCCTCGGCGGCCGACGGGTGGTCGACTTCGCCGGCCCGCTGGGTTGGGAGCACTCCTCCACCGACATCGGCCGTGTCGGCGCGGTCGTCGACGCCCCGATGGAGGGGGTGATCGCCCGACAGCGTGCGTCGCTGCCCCTGACGGAGGTGCGTGCCGATTTCGCGCTCATGCGCAGCGAGCTGGACAGCGCGGCGAGAGGCGCACTCGACGTGGACCTCTCCCCGCTCGACGACGCGGTCACCCGCTTGTCCACGGTGGAGAACGCGGCGATCCTGTCCGGCTGGTCCGCGGCCGGGTACACGGGTGCGACGGCTGCCTCGCCGCACCCACCGCTGACACGGGACGACGACCCGACGCGGTTCGCACAGGTGGTCGCCACGGCGGTCGAGACGCTCGCGCGGGCCGGGGTCGGCGGCCCCTACGCCCTGGCCGTCGACGCACCGGGCTGGGTGTCGGTCACGGGCGGCAACGACAGCGGTGGCGCGCGGCTGTCCTCGCACATCGAGGCGATCCTCGGCGGGGAGGTCGTCTGGACGCCCGGTATCGAGGGAGCCGTCGTCCTCAGCCGACGTGGCGGCGACTTCCTGTTCGAATCCGGTCAGGACATCGCCCTCGGCTATGCGGCGCACTCGGCCGAGTCGGTGAGCCTGTACCTCGAGGAGAGTTTCAGCTTCCGCGTCGTGACGCCAGAGGCTGCCATCGCGATCCGTTAGCGCGGCGACACGGCTCCGTCGATCGGGTCGGCCAGGGGCGACCGGGTCTTCAGGGACGCCTCGACCACACCGACGCCCGTCGTGCGGAACCGTCGCTGGTACTCGGAGGGCGTCGTGTTGTACCGTGCCGCGAACGCGCGGCGGAAGGCGATCGGGCTGGCGTACCCGGCGGCAGCGGCGACCTGCCCCACCGTGTCCCCGGCCTCCAGCATGCCGAGCGCGACGTCGAGTCGGAGCGAGCCGACGTACTGGATGGGCGTCATGCCCAGCTCGTCCCGGATGACCCGGTTGAGATGGCGGACACCGACGTTCGCGTGTGCGGCGATGTCGGCCAACGATCCCGCCCGGGTCGGATCGCCATGGATGTAGTCCGCGACGGCCTTCGCGATCGAGGTCCGCGCCGGCTTCGCGCGGACGGAGGCGGAGAACTGCGACTGGCCGCCGGACCTGCGCATGTAGACGAGCAGCAACTGCGCGATGGAGCGTGCGACGTCCGCACCGTGGTCCTCCTCCACGATCGCGAGCGCGAGGTCGATCCCGGCGGCGACTCCGGCCGAGGAGTAGGTGTCGCCGTCGCGGACGAAGATCGAGTCGGGGCGGACGTCGATCGACGGGTAGGCGGTGGCGAGCGCGCCGGTGAACTTCCAGTGGGTCGTCGCCGACTTGCCGTCGAGGAGACCCGTGACCGCGAGGGCGAACGCACCGCTGCAGATCGATGCCACCCGCTCGGCTCGGGCCGCGAGGAGGCGGACAGCACGCTGCACCTCCTCCGGGCGGTACACCTGTGGTGCGGACTCGCTCCCCGGGACGATCACGAGGTCGAGCGGTCCGCTGTCGGCCGCGGCGCCGTCCACGCCGACCCGGAGTCCCATCGAGGTGACGACGTCCTGGCCGTCGTGGGAGAAGAACCGGACGTCGTAGCCGTCGACCCGCTGGTTCGCCTCGGTGAACACCTCGGCCGGGCCGACGAAGTCGAGCGTCTTCACCTGGTCGAACAGGAAGATCCCGACGCGGCGTCGTCGCGCGGGTCCTCCGAGGATGGGCTGTGGTCCTGGCTCCTGCTGGGGCGGGCTCATCCCCACATCCTGCCCGACGAGAGCGCCGCGGCCAACGTCGGATTCGACTTCTGTCGCACCTGCCGCCGACGAACGTCCGAAGACTCCGGCCCGACGTCGGCGTAGCCTCGGTCGGACCGGCCCGCCGCCTGGGATCCGGCCCATCCACTCCACGACGCCCAAGGAGATCCGCTCATGCGACTCGAACGCGCAGGGACCATCCCCCTCGACCTCACCCATCGCACCGCGCTGGTGACCGGCTCGACGAGCGGGATCGGTTACGCCATCGCCGCGCGGCTCGTCGAGGCCGGGGCGGACGTCATCGTCAACGGCCGCGACGCCGATCGCCTCGAGGCCGCCGTCCTCTCGCTCGATACCGAATCGGTGGAGTCGGTGCGCGGGATCACGGCTGACGCGACCACCCGGGAGGGAGCTGAGCGGCTCGTCGCCGAGGCCGGCCAGGTCGACATCCTCGTCAACAACCTCGGTGTCTTCGAGGCCGTACCGCCGCTGGACATCACCGACGAGCAGTGGCGGTCGATGTTCGAGGTCAACGTGCTGTCAGCCGCTCGCCTCACCCGGCTCCTGCTCCCCGGCATGTCCGGACGCGGCTGGGGTCGTGTCGTCGACATCGCCAGCGACTCCGCCGTGGTCATCCCCGAGGAGATGATCCACTACGGCATGTCGAAGACCGCACTCCTCGCGGTGAGCCGCGGCTTCGCGAAGGCCGCCGCCGGGACGGGCGTGACGGTGAACTCGGTGATCGCCGGCCCCACCCACACGCCGGGCGTGGAGACCTTCGTCCGGCAGCTCGTCGGCGACGAGCTCGAGTGGGACGACGCCCAGCGGGAGTTCATGCGGCTGCACCGCCCGCAGTCGCTGATCGGCCGCCTCCTCGAACCCATCGAGATCGCGAACCTCGTGGTGTACCTCGCCTCGCCGCTCGCGTCCGGCACCACCGGCGGCGCGCTCCGGGTCGACGGCGGCTACGTCGACTCGATCCTGCCCTGACGTCGACACCGACCGAGAGCCGAGCGACCCGATGACGACCTCTCCTGTTTCGACCCGATCCCACGTCTCCCACGGTGCCGGGTTCTGGATCGTCGCCACCACGTTCCTGCTGGTGATGGCCTACTCGACCGTCCCGACGCCGTTGTACGCGCTGTACCAGGCGAGGGACGGGTTCCCCGTCTCGACGATCACCGTCATCTTCGCCGCCTACGCCGTCGGCGTCGTGTTCAGCCTCTTCTTCGTCGGCCACATCAGCGACTGGGTCGGGCGGCGGCGGATGCTGCTCATCGCGATCCTGATCTCGGCGCTGTCGGCAGTGCTGTTCCTCCTCTGGAGCAGCGTCGAGGGGTTGATCGTCGCGCGGGTCGTCAACGGCGTCAGCGTCGGCGTGCTCACCGCGACGGCGACCGCGCACCTCGGCGAACTGCGCGCGGTCGCCCGGCCGGACGAGAACTCGATCGTCGCGGCATCGGTCGCCGGGGCAAGCAACCTGGGCGGTCTCGCCCTCGGACCACTCATCGGAGGACTCTTCGCCGAGTTCCTCCCGAACCCGCTGGTGCTCCCGCACGCGGTGTTCCTCGTCGCGCTCGTCATCGCCGCGATCGTCATGGTCTCCGTGCCCGAGACCGTCGAGCAGAGCGAACCACGGAGGCGCTATCGACCACAGCGCCTCGCGGTCCCGGCGTCGTCCCGCGGGGCGTTCATCGCGGCAGGGTTCGGTGCCTTCGCGGGGTTCGCGCTCCTCGGACTGTTCACCTCGCTCGCGCCCACCATCCTCATCGGCACCTTCGACGCCCCCGACCACCTGCTCGCCGGTGTGACGACCTTCTCCGTGTTCGGAGCCGCCGCGCTCGGTCAGGTGCTGCTCGCCCGACTCCCGTTGCAGCGCCAACTCCTGATCGCGACGGTCAGCTGCGGTGTCGGACTCGCCGCGGTCGCCGCGGGGGCGGTCCTGCCGCAGCTGGGGGTCTTCCTCGTCGGCGGTGTCATCGCCGGGCTCGGTGTCGGTGTCCTGTTCAAGTCGGCGATCGCGACCGCCGGATCGCTCGCCGACCCCGCCCGCCGGGGCGAGACGCTGTCGCTCGTGTTCCTGATCGCCTACTGCGGCCTCGCTCTCCCGGTGCTCGCCATCGGCTTCGCCCTCACCTTCGCACCGGAGATCGACGTGCTACTGATCTTCGTCTCGCTCGTACTGGTGACGACGGTGGTCGCCGGTGTCGCGATGACCCGGCGAGCGGCCGGACGCCCCTGACCGGGCCCGGCTGCCGCTGAACGGGCGGTGTCGCTTCGGCCTACCCGAACGTCTCGGCGAGGTAGCGATGGACGAGGGAGACCGCCATCGCGCCCTCACCGACGGCCGACGCGACCCGCTTGATGGAGTTGGCGCGGACGTCACCGGCGGCGAACACGCCGGGCTGGTTCGTCTCGAGGTGCAGGGGCTGACGGCGGAGTGGCCACGCCGACAGGTGCTCCGGCAGCAGGTCGCCTCCGGTGAGCAGGAAGCCGCGAGGGTCCAGCGCGACCGCGGAGTCGCGGGCCCAGGCGGTGTTGGGGCTCCCGCCGATGCAGATGAACAGGCGCGACGCCGGCACGTCGGTCGTCGTCCCGGCCGAGTCGACGGTCAGTGACTGCAGGTGGTCGTCGCCGTGGAGTGCGGTGACCGTCGTGTCCACGAGGATCTCGACGTTGGGGGCCGCGAGCAGTCGCCGCAGGAGGTAGGTCGACATCGTCGACGAGAGGGAGTGACCGCGGACGAGGACGGTGACCCGCTCAGCGTGCGCGGCGAGGTTCATCGCCGCCTGGCCCGCCGAGTTCGCACCGCCCACGATGTAGACGTGCTCGCCGACGCACGAGGACGCTTCGCTCGTGCCGGCGCCGTAGTAGACACCGGAGCCCTCCAGCTCGTCCTCCTTCGGTAATCCGAGGCGACGCCACTGCACCCCCGTCGCACAGACGACCGCCCGCGCGGAGAGTCGCGAGCCGTCCGCCAGCTCGGCCTGCATGTGATGGTCGCCGAAGCTCCGGCTCAGGCTGTGACGCATGACGAGCAGTTCGGCGCCGAACGCGATCGCCTGTCGTCGCGCCTGTTCCGCGAGGGCTGCGCCGGAGATGCCGTGCGCGAAGCCGAGGTAGTTCTCGATGAGGCTGCTGGAACCGGCCTGACCGCCGACGGCGTCCCGTTCGACCACGGCGACATCGAGTCCCTCGGACGCCGCATAGACCGCGGCCGAAAGCCCGGCCGGTCCGGCACCGTAGACGAGGACGTCGTACTCGCTGCGTTGCGGTCGCTTGATCCACCCGAAGTGTTCGGCGATCTGCGCGGGCGTCGGATCGGCGAGCCGGGTGCCGTCGGGGAAGGCGACGACGGGAAGCCGGGCCTCTGCCAGACCCGAACCGAGCTGTGTCCGACAGTCCTCGTCCGTCTCGACCACCACCGTCTGGAACGGGACACCGCTGCGGGTGAGGTAGTCGCGGATCGCGAAGGCCTCGCGACCGAAGGACCGCTCGAACACGAGCAGTGGTGCGATCGCCACCTCCCCGACGACGGTCATGAACCGAGGAGTCGTTCCCACTGGGCGGGGACACGATCGTGCGGCCCGGGGACCGTCTGCGAGCGCGGGTGACTGAGCGGGGGCGCGAGGGTGGGACCGGCGAACGACTCCTCCGTGCCGTAGTCGTAGAACCAGTCCTCGCCCGGCTCGTAGCTGCGGATCACGCGATGACCGGTGGTGGTCGCGTGCTTCGTCGCGTGCTTGTTCAGGGAGTCGTCGCAGCATCCGATGTGCCCGCAGAACGTGCAGCGGCGGAGATGCAGCCACCAGCTGTCGGTCGCCTCGCACTCGACGCAACCGGGTCCGGACGGCGGGACGTCCGGCTTGATGTACTGCTCGACATCGTCCATGGTGGACCTCATCTCGGCTCGTGCTGCGGTGACGTGGACTCACCGTACGTCTCTCGGCGGGCGACCCGCTTCGACCTCAGTCGGAAATCGAGAACTGCGAGCGGCAGCCCGTCAGCCCCGGGCGTTCTGCACGATCGCGGTCAGGGCGTCGAGATAGGAGTCGAAGGCGACCCTGCCCTCCGCGGTGAGCGCGATACGGCGTCCGCGGCGGTCCGTGTCGCTCTTCCCGACCTCGACCACCCCGGCGTCGGCGAGCGCCGAGAGGTGCTTCGAGAGAGCCGACTTGCTGACGCCGGTGATGCGCAGGAGCGAGGCGAAGTCGGTGTACTCGGCGGGCGCGAGCGCGGATAGCAGGGCGAGGCGGGCAGGCTCGTGGAAGAGCGGGTTCAGCGGCTGGCGGCTGACCGCGGCGTCCTCGGCTCCATCGTCGTCAGGCATCGCGCGACCCCGACCGTCCGCGGAGCGGCGTGGAGCCGTTCGCGAGGCGCACCAGTGCAGGCAGACAGACAGCGAACACGACGACGGCTGCGACGAGCGCGGACACCGTGTTCGGTACGGAGACGCCTGCGGAACGGGCGATCCACTGGGTCACGACGTAGACCACAGCGACCGCCACGCCACTCGCGGTGAGCAGCAGCACGCCGGTCCGGTCCGACCAGTCGAGGCGGAGCTTCACCGGGCGCGCGAGGGACAGGGCGACGAACCCGATGGCGACGAGTCCGAGCAGCCAGACCATGTCGAGGTCGACGACGACCCCGAGCGAGATGATGAGTACCGCGGTGAGGATGGCGGTGGTGAGCGCTCCCTGGCGTGCGGAGCGGCGCGAGGCGTCTCGTGCCTGGTTCAAGCGGTCCTGTGCGTCTTCATGATCCATGATCGACCTCCAGTCGTTGCGTCTGAAGAAACTATCACAGTGTTTCCCCAAAGGAAACAATCAACGTCGAGCTCACTGCGCTCGAGGTCGCGGTGGCGGTGGCGGTGGCGGTGGCGGTGGCGCAGGATGAGGGCGGCGGGAGCTCCGCGGCGACCCCATCAGGACGACTCGGCCTCCACCACACCGGCGAGGGCACTGACGATCGGGCAGGGCACCGACGGATCGGCGCACTGGGCATCGAGCAGATCCGAGATGGCGGAACGCGTCCGTTGCAGGTCGGCGACCTTCTCGTCGATCTCCTGCAGCTTCTGCGCGGCGACCGCGGCGACGTCCCCGGCGGAGGCACCACCAGCCCGCACCGCCTGGGACAGCCGGTCGAAGTCGTGGAGCTCCGCCAGCATGAACCCGAGCTCCTGGCCGCGACGGAGGAACCGGAGACGGATGACATCGGCCTCCCGATAGTCCCGATAGCCGCCGGTGGTCCGTTCGGGCTCGGCGAGCACACCGGACCGTTCGTAGAACCGGACCGTGGACACCTTCACCTTGGCCAGCCGGGCCAGCTCAGCGATACGCACAAGCCGACCCTAGGCCAAGGCCGCCCGACGAGCCGACAGCATGACGCCGCCCTGGACGGCCGCCCAGACCAGCTCGAACACGAGCATCCCGAGGACCAGCGGTGACGCGCCATGCAGCAACGCGGCCCCCATGCCGATCGAGAAGAGCAACCTCCCGGCCGTGTCGGCCACACCGGCCGCCCACGTCGGGCGCACCAGCCGGAAGGCCGACCAGACCACCACGAGCGAACCCATGAGGTTGGCGAACATCACCGCGAACACGTCTCCAGGGTCGGGAACGACCCCCGGAAGCACGAGTGAGGAATGGATGACACCCAATCCGGCGAAGAGCGTCGGCGCAGTGAAGGGTAGGGCAAACCCGGCGGTGACGACGAGGTCGTACAGGGCGGACAGGCGGACGGTGCGTCGAACGATCGAGGAAGTCATGTCCTCACTGTCGACCCTGCACCCCGGTGCAAGGTCAAGGCCCACCCCACACACTCCAGCGAGAGCTCGGTGATGGGCCAAGAGCTCCGGAGACAGCTGGCGGCACGCCGTCTCGGCGATCAGAGGTCGAGGGACAGCCGCCGACCGAGCGCTTCGATCGCGGCCTCGTCGCGCTGATAGTGCGACCACTGGCCGATCCGGGTGCACGTCACGAGGCCGGCGCGCTGGAGCGTGGCCATGAACTGCGAGGCGGTCGACTGCGACACCTCGGCCCTCGCCTGGATGTGCTTGAGGCACACGCCGACCTCGGCCGCCGGCTGATCCTGCGGCGGGAACGACTCAGGATCCTTCAGCCACCCCAGGATGGCCAGGCGCGTCGGGTGGCCGAGCGCCTTGAAGACCGCCACCAGGTCCAACTCGTCAGCGTTCGTCATCCGTCGACCATATCGTAATATCGCGATTCGACGATGTTGTGCAACACTGTGGATCGGTAAATCGCGATCTAACGATGGAGATGTCATGACACAGCACACCGCACTGGTGGTGGGAGCCCGCGGCGTGATCGGCGGGAACCTGATCACCCACCTCGAGGGGCTCGGCTGGGACGTGATCGGGTTGTCCCGCCGCGGCGGTACCGACCGGGGATCCGTCAGGCACCTCGCGGTGGATCTGCTCGACCGCGAGGTGACCATCCGCCAGTTGCGGGGCCTGTCGGAGGTGACGCACCTGTTCTACGCCGCGTACCAGGACCGCCCCAGCTGGGCCGAGCTGGTCGCGCCGAACCTCGCGATGCTCACCAACGTCGTCGACGCCGTCGAGCCCGTCGCGTCTGGCCTCGAACACATCAGCCTGATGCAGGGCTACAAGGTCTACGGCGCACATCTGGGCCCCTTCGCGACACCCGCGAAGGAGTCCGACCCGCCGCACATGCCGCCGGAGTTCAACGTCGACCAGCAGCAGTTCCTCGAGCGCCGCCAGGTCGGGGCGGCCTGGTCATGGTCGGCGTTGCGGCCGTCGGTCGTCGCCGGGATCGGCCTGGGCAACCCGATGAACCTGGCGATGGTCATCGCCGTCTACGCATCCATGAGCAAAGAGCTCGGCATCCCGTTGCGCTTCCCGGGGAAGCCCGGCGCGTACACGAGCCTGATCGAGATGACCGACGCCGACCTCCTCGCGAAAGCCACAGTGTGGGCCGCGACGCACGAGGCCGGACGCAACGAGGCGTTCAACATCACGAACGGCGACGTGTTCCGGTGGTCGTCGATGTGGCCGAAGATCGCCGCCTTCTTCGACCTCGACGTTGCGCCTCCACTCGAGATGAGCCTCGTCGAGGTGATGGCCGACAAGGAGGCCCTGTGGAACGCGATGGTCGAGCGGCACGGCCTCGCGCCCACCAGCTACGCCGAGGTGTCGTCGTGGGCGTTCGGCGACTTCGTCTTCGCGTGGGACTACGACGTCATCGCCGACACCTCGAAGTCCCGCCGAGCCGGGTTCCACGAGTACGTCGACACAGAGGCGATGTTCCTCCGCATCTTCCAGGACCTCCGCGATCAGCGACTCATCCCGTAAGCGTCGGAGCCCGGCTACTGCTCGAAGGCGGCGAGCGCGACGCTCGCCGCCTCTGCGACCAACGCATCGTCGTACTCGGCGTCCGGGTCGAGTGTGTTCGTGAGGATGGTCAGGACGATCGGGTCGCCGCCCGGCCGGTCGATGATCGCGATGTCGTTCCGGATCCCACCCGCACCCCCGGACTTGTCGGCCACCTGCCATCCCGCCGGAGCACCGGCCCGGATCAGGGTGTCGCCGGTCGCGTTGCCGCTCATCCAGGCGAGGAGCGTCGCCCGGTCGGCGGGGTCCAGGTAGGAGCCGTCGACGAGGCCGGTCAGGTTGTCGGTGAACGCGGCAGGGGTGGTGGTGTCATCGGTGCTGCCCGGTTCGATCACGTTCAACAGCGGCTCCGCGTTGACGACCTCGGTCACCTCATCGCCGAACGTGACGAGGGCGGCATCCAGCGCGGCGGGCCCACCGATCCGCGCGAGGACGAGGTTGAGGGCCGTGTTGTCGCTCCGCCGGACGGCGGCCTCGGCGAGCTGCGACAGGGCCAGGCCGGTCTCGACCTGTTCACTCGTCACCGGCGAATAGCCGGCCGCCTCGACATCCTCGGCCGACCACGTGACGACTTCGTCACGCGCCGAGCCGCGCACCTCGTGGAGGAAGACGGCTGCGGCGAGCGCCTTGATCGTCGATGCGTACCCGAAGCGCTCGTCCGCGCGGTAGGACAACCGGGCGCCGGTCCCCGTGTCGACGGCGCTCACGCCGACGCGAGCGCCGAACTCGGCCTCCAGGGCTTGAAACTCGACGGACCGGTCGGGCATCGACGTGGGCGGGGCCGACGTTGGCGCCGAGGTTGGGGAGCTCGGCGACGCCGAAGGGGATGGAGGAGCGGAGGCGCACCCCACGAGCCCGAGCACCAGCCCACCGGCCAGGGCGACGACGACGACGCCACCGGTGCTCCGCGTCATCGACGAACGCCGGCCTGCCCAGCGACCTGGTGATCGAGGCGCTCGAGGTCCGCCTCGACCATGGCGACGTCACGCGCGAACGCGTCGTCGTCCAGTTCGATCTGCCGCACAGTGAACACCACCTCCGCACCCTCCGGATGCGCCAACACGCGGACCGGGTTGGTCACGACGGTCCCCGACGGCAGGGTCACGTCGTGGTCGAGCACGCCGAAGCGGTTGTGCTCGACGAATCGGACCTCCACCCGACCCATCGGCGACTCGACGAACAGCGAGTCACCCTCCCGCACCACCTCGGCCTGCGCGAGCCCGGCCGCCCACCGCGGGAGGTTGTCGATGTCAGACGCGTATTCGTAAACGGCTTCCGGCGAAGCGCCGATGACCCGGCTCACATGGTGACTTCTCATGACCGCATCCTGCCACCTCGGTGTGGGATCCATCCGCCACGTCCCGCCTGCGGATGATACTCCGCGAGCGGGATCGTCCTGCGGGCTGACGATTCGAGCATCGACGATTCGTAGCCTGGAGGCATGCCCGGCATCACCCGCAGTCGACCGCCCTTGCCATCACCGGCCCCCATGGAACAGCGACGTCGTCGGCGTCGGCGTGGCCTCATCGCTGCCGTCGTCACGGCATCATTCCTCGCTTTGGTGGTCGGCGGCGCCGTCGTCGCCGCGCCGCTCCTGCGGTCGTACGGGATCTACCTCGTACCGCCGTCGCCGCAGACGTATGCGGAGGTCGCGCTTGACGCCATGCGACAGGGTGTCGCGGCCACACCGGACCGCTATGCCGAGGTGCGGGCACGGGCCATGGCCGCCGTCGCGGACGCCTCCGACTACGCCGACACCTACGGGGCGCTCGAGGAGGCGGCGACCGAGTTGGGCGGTCCGCACACCACCTTCAACGATCCTGCGGCCGCGGCGGAACTGTTCGGCCCGTCGTCCGGATCCGAGGCCGCGAACGAACTGCCCACCGTCACGACCGCCGACGGTGTGACGACCATCCGGCTCCCGACACTCGTCGGCGGCGGCTCCGGGAGCGACTCCTTCGGCCAGCGATACATCGACACGGCCGTCGACGCGATCACCGACGCCGCGCCCCACACGTCGGCATGGGTGGTCGACCTGCGGGACAACCATGGCGGCAACGTGTGGCCGATGTTGGCCGCCGTGGCACCCCTACTCGACGACGGGACCGTCGAGACCTTCGAGTCCGTCGACAGGTCGACGGTCGTCTCGGTGTCGGGCGGCGGCGTCTCGTCCGACGGCAATCGACAGAGCGCCGCGACGAAGCCGCAGCCGAAGGTGGAAGGGCCGATCGCCGTGGTCATCGACGGGATGACCGGCAGCTCCGCCGAGGCGGTCGCGATCGCCTTCATCGGGCAGTCGGACGTGCACGTGTTCGGGCAACCGAGCTACGGCTTCAGCACGGCCAACCAGCCGGTCCGCCTCTACGACGGTGCGGTCGTCAATCTGACCGTGGCCGTCGACGCCGACCGTACTGGCAAGCGCTACGGCGTTCCGATCGAGCCCGACACCGCCGTCGAGGACTTCACGCAGCTCCCCGCGGCGATCAGCACGTGGCTCGCCGACCGCGGCTGAACGATCCGTCCACCGAGAGTGCCCGTTCTGCTCGCCGAACTGCTCCGGAAGTGCAGAACGAGCACTCTCGGCCGCTCGGAACTGGACGTCTGCACCAACCGGATTGGACAGGTGTCGGGACTTTCGACAGACCGGTGAATCGGCCGCCGCGTCGCGTTACCGTGGTCGCGCTCCCACATTCCGTGGAAGCGGAATTCGCGAGAGTCGTTCCGAGCACGGCTTGGCTCGACATGAGCTTGGAGGTCAGTCATGCCATTCGTGACAACGGACGACGGCACGGAAATCTACTACAAGGATCTGGGCGACCCGGCGGCGCAGCCCATCATGTTCCACCACGGTTGGCCGCTGTCGTCGGACGACTGGGACGCGCAGGTGCTCTTCTTCCTGTCGAAGGGGTACCGCGTGGTGGCCAGCGATCGGCGCGGACACGGGCGGTCCTCGGAGATCGGCTCAGGCCACGACATGGATCACTACGCCAGCGACGTGTCGGCGGTCGTCGAGCACCTCGACCTGCGCAACGTCGTCCACATCGGGCACTCGACGGGTGGCGGCCAGGTCGCGCGGTACGTCGCCAAGTACGGCGAGCCGCAGGGTCGTGTGGCGAAGGCCGTCCTGGTCTCGTCCGTGCCTCCGCTGATGGTGCAGACCGACGCCAACCCCGAAGGGACACCCATCTCGGTCTTCGACGGCTTCCGGAGCGCGCTCGCTGCGAACCGGGCGGAGTTCTTCCAGGCCGTGGCTTCGGGCCCGTTCTACGGTTTCAACCGAGACGGTGTCACCGTGTCCCAGCCGGTCATCGACAACTGGTGGCGTCAGGGCATGACCGGTAGCGCCGTGGCGCACTACGAGGGCATCAAGGCGTTCTCCGAGACCGACCAGACCGAGGACCTCAAGGCGATCTCCGTGCCGGTCCTCTGCATGCAGGGCGATGACGACCAGGTCGTGCCGTACAAGGACGCCGTCATCAAGCAGGCCGAGCTCCTCAGCAACGCGACCCTCAAGGTCTACGAGGGCTTCCCGCACGGCATGCTGACCACCCACGCCGACGTCATCAACCCCGACCTCCTCGCCTTCATCGAGCAGTAAGGGAACCCACGTCAGAGACGGACGGCGCACCCGGGTGATCTCGGGTTCGCCGTTCGCGCGATGGCCGACCCATCGGCGGATTCCGCCGCTCGCTGGCGGACGGACGCTCGACTCAGCGACGGACGCACGGACCAGACGCGGAAAGGACGATGACCGGCCCCCACTCGGACGTGTCAGCGAATTCGTCGAGACGCACGTAGTAGCCGTTCTGGGAGATGAAGGAGACGCCGCTCGTGAGGTCTGAGGAGTCGTCGGCTGCGACCACCTTCCCGACCTTCCAGGCCGCCCTGTCGGCATACATCGCTGCAGCCTCGTCCAACCAGGCGTTGCGATCGAAGTCCTCCGCGACGCTCACGGTGATGCTGCCGTCGTACTGGACGGCACCGCCGCTGCAGGCGAGGTCCACGTCGTTCTGGCTCACCGTCGACGCTCCGTCCGGCAACGTCGCTTCGAACTCCTGACGCAGAGAGAGCGCCGCCTCCTTGGCCGACTCGTAGCTGGGCCCTCGTTGGAACGCCGCACACCCCGCGAGGGCACCGACGAGGCAGGTGGCGAGGAGAGTACTGACGGCGCGGCGCATGGGGCCTTCCTACCATGTCCGAGGTCGACTGCCTCGTTCCAGTCAGGTCGCCGCGCTGAACAGTCGGTCGTGCTCGATCGCCGAACCGAGCTCGCTGAACCCGTCGGCGAGGACGTCGGTCAGCCGCCGAGGGTAGCGACCGTCGGGGTCGAGGTCTGGATCGAAGACGGTCACTGATGCTCCGACCGCGCCAGGAGCGAGTTCGGCCAACAGCGCACGCAACTGCGGCGCGTCCAAGCCTCCGGGATCGGGGCTGTCGACTGCGGGCATGATGCTCGCGTCGAGGACGTCGACGTCAAGCTGCAGCCAGTAGCCGCGGCCCACCACCTCGTGCACCGCGACACGCACGTCGCCGGCGGGCTGCTCGATGAGCCGCCGGGCTGGGATGACGAGTCCGAGCGTCTCGCGCGCCTCTGCTGCTTCCGCGTCGTCATCGCGGTGCCCGATGTGCGCGACGCGTCGCGATTCGAAGTACGGGCCGAGACCGTCGATGTCCGCGATCGCCGGCCAGTGCAGGCCGACGGCGGCGGCCAGGTCCTCCCCCGCGACGCTCGCACAGGCATCGCTGTTGCCGGGATGTCTGAAGTCCGTGTGGCCGTCGACGTGCACCAGCCCTGCCCGCCCACGGCGCGACAACGCCAGACCGATCCCGATCAGGACACTGCAGTCGCCTCCGATGACGAGCGGTGCATCGCCGGCGTCGAGGACCTCCGTCAGCCGCGTGGCGAGGCGCCGCGCATGATCGACTATCCCCGCTTCGTTGCGGACGTGGCCGCTCGGGCGGGTGTCGTCGTCGTCGAGGTACCGCCCGGCCAGGACAACGCCCGCATCACGGGCTCCGGCCGCTTCGAGCCGACGGAACAGTCCGGCCTCGCGCAGAGCCGACGGAGCTTTGTCCGCGCCGGGCACGCTCTCCCGCTCCGGTGGGCGGAGCCCGAGGTTCGTCGGAGCGGAGATGAGAGCGATCATCCCGTCAGCCTGACAGAGCGCACCGACAGTCGACAGTGCCGCCTCCCGGCCAGATCATCCGCCGACGAGCGGTTGCGTCGTGCGCATCAGCCCACCAACGGGTACCAGTGTCGGTCGCGCAGCTGATGCTCGTCATCGTCGAGACGCACCCACGTGCCGTCAGTGATCGGGGCCACGTCCGAAGCCCACACGCCGAAGTGGGCGACCGGCGCCGGCCAGTCGTATCCGTCGGCCGGTGCCTCCAGGACGTTGCGTACGGCGCCGATGAACTGGATGCCCGTGTGCTCGCCGGTAATGCGCTGCGTCAACTCACGGACGGTCACTGTGCCGTCCAGGTCATCGGGTACAGCCTCGAGCATCGGGAGATCGAGCCGACCGGTCCCCTGCCGCGGCACGCAGAACACCCGGTCGGAGTCGCGGAGGAGCAAGCGTACGACCGCCATCGGCCGGGGTGGCGTCGTCCGGCGGACCACCTCGGCCCTGCCTCCCTGAGGAAGCCACGGCGCGTCGTGCGTCACGTGGACGAGCGTCTCGTCTTCGTTCACGCCGCGAGCGTACCCGAATCGAGGGAGCGTGACCGGTGCCGCCTGCTCGAGCTCTCAGTCAGATGCGCTCAGCGAGATCGTTACTCGCTGGCCACTCCGAGCGGCGGGAGGATGCCCTGGGCCGCCGCCACGGCTCGGGCGACGATGAGCGGCGGGTCGACGATCGCTCCGGAGGCGATCAGCGCGTCGAGCTCGGACATGGGGATACGCACGAGCCGCACCTGCTCCGCGGGATCCGACAGGTCCACCAGGCCGGAACGGATGCCTCGAGTCGAGATGAACAGGTGTGTCGGCCAGGACGCTCGCCCCGGGTTCATGAAGAAGGTGTGCAGCGGTCGGAGGTCGTCCGGAACGACACCGAGCTCCTCTTCGAGCTCACGCCGGGCGGCCTCGAGCGGGGCTTCGTCCGTTCGACCGGCACCGCCCGGCAGGTCGTGGATCCAGCGGTCGAGCGGGTATCGGTACTGCCGGGCGAGGAGCACGTCGTCGCCGTCGATGATCAGCGAGGCGACGGAGAAGGGAACGCTCTCGTCGACGAGATACCTCGATCGCGACCCGTCAGGCAATCGGACCTCGTGATCGACCAAGGTGACCCGACCTCGGTGGACCGTCGTCCTCTCGAGCGTGGTCCAACGTGATTCATCCGGAACAGGCATCCGCCCACCCTACGGTCGAGCGCCGTCCGGCGATCATGTCCTCAGCGGAAGTCGCCCAGCTGACGCTCGACGGGCACCGTGCCCTCGACGATCACGTCGCCGGTGTGGGCGGTCGTGACGGTCTCGATCAAGACGATCTCGACCTCCTCGTCGGCGATGGGATTGTGCTGCACGCCCCGCGGCACCACGAAGAACTGGCCCGGCGTGAGCACGACTTCCTCATCGTCGGGGAGCTGAATACGGAGCGTGCCCGAGACGACGAGGAACATCTCGTCCTCGTTCGCGTGGTCGTGCCAGACCAACTGCCCGAGGAGCTTCGCGACCTTCACGTATTGATCGTTGACCCGCCCGACCACTCGGGGAGTCCAATGGGCCTCGACCTGTCGGAGTTCGGCGGCGATATCGATTCCGGAGAGAGCGGTCATGCCTCCATCCTCTCCCGGCTGTCGTGCGTCGTGGCGCAGTATAGCCCCTCGGGCTCGGTGCGCGCCGGCTCGGTCAGCCGTCCAGCCGGTCCGCCGTCGACGGCTCCTCCGCGCTACGGTTCGCGATCGCACGGACGATCGCCAGGACGTCCTCGACGGCCACCCCGGCCGCATCGCTCGCCTCGACGAGCGCACGAGCCCGTTCGATGACCGCTTGCGGCGCCCGCGAGGCTCCGGGGGCGACGCGGGTGCCGGCCGCGGTACGGGTCACGACGAGACCTTCCTGTTCGAGCGCACGATAGGCCTTCGCCGCCGTGGCTTGAGCGACCGCGAAGTCCCGAGCGGTCTGCCGCACCGTCGGGAGGCGTTCGCCGTCTCCCAGCAGCCCTGACCGGATCGCGCCGCGGAAGAGTTCGGTGATCTCGTCGGCCGACAGGTGGTTCATCGAGCCGACCCGGCGAACTCGACGTCCGCGTCGGAGCGCGTTCGTGTGGCGAGCGCCGCTCTGACGGTGTCCACCGCGATTCGGAGCGCCAGAGCGACACCGGCTCCTTGGAGGGCGTAGCCGGCGAGGTTCATCGGCCGGGCGATCGCACTGTATCCGCCGTCGATGAACAGGCGCGTGTTCGAGACGTTCTCCGACACCCAGTACTCGTCGATCCCGACGAGCGACGTCCCCGCCGAACCCACGTGCATCCAGACTGCGCCGAGTGTGGCGGTGAGGCCGGCGAGCATGAGGAGCGTGAACACCCGGGCGGTCGACTCGCGATCCGGGCGAACACTCGGAGCGGTGGATCGGGCGAGGATCGGCCGGTTGGCGTCGGTGCGGAGCACGAAGACCAGCGTCAGTGCCGCGAGCAGGATGACGATGACCGTGGCGAGGTGGTTCGGCCATCCCGAGCCGGACACATAACCGAACCCGTTGTTGAAGTTCGTGTAGATCGGCAGGGGCGAATAGTCGGGGACGTGTCCGAAGAACTGGCCGTTCTCGGGCGCCGTCGTCGCACTGGCGATCTGCCAGGTGGCGGTCAGGAGGGCGAGCGATGCCGTAGTGCCCGCGATCCACAGCGACACCCGCGGTGCGAAGGTGTTCCACGCCCGCAGTGGCGTGATCGCTCGGTCACCCGGTGCGGGCACGGGGACACGACGCAGGGCGAGCGCCGCGATGACGATCACGAGGGTCGCCACGACGAGCGGTGCCGGTCGCCGCCACCAACCGTCGTATCCGGACGCGTCGTACACGCCGACGTTCAGTGCACTCGCGAGCGTCGCGGTGACCACGATCGCGATGGCGCCCGCCGTCCCTGCCCAGCGGAGCACGGTGTGACGGAAGCCTCGCTCGGGCAACGAGACGATGCGACCCGGGCGCACCCAGGACAGCGCGAAGATCGCCAAGCCGAAGGTCAGTGCGTTCTCGAGGGGCAGGATCTGCTTGACCTCGAACAGCAGCGTGAGGAGTGGCGTGAGCATCGGTACCTCTCAGAACGTCGGACGGAGCGCAGCGCGCCTTGTGCTGACAAGGTAGCACAAACTTGTACTGCGAACGCAGCTCAAGTTCGGATCAGGGCTCGAAAGTGCGCGTTCTACTCACTGCGAGGGGCCGATGAAGCAGAACGGGCACTCTGGGCGGCGACGTCACGCCGGCCGATACCGCATGGCGACCGCGCCTGAGCGGAACTCCCGGCGGTCCACGAGTTGGAGCTCGATGCGCTCACGCAGCCCGGCGAGCAGGGTCGGCCCGCGTCCGGCGAGCACCGGCTGCACGAAGAACTCGTACTCGTCGATCAGTCCCAGGTCGGCCAGCGCGAGCGGCAGCGTCACCCCGCCCACCCACAGGCCCTCGCCCGGTTCCTGCTCGAGCCGCCGGACCGCCTGCTCGAGGTCGCCTCTCATCAGCTCCGCGTTCCAGTTGGCGTCACCCAGCGTGCTCGAGACCACGTGCTTCTTCGCCCGGTCGATGGTCTCCGCGAAGGGGACCTGCCACGGCTCGACCCAGTCCGGCCAGGTGCCCGAGGCCGGTCTCCGCCAGGCGGACTCCATCATCTCGTAGGTCACCCTGCCGAACAGGAGGGCGTCGGCCCGCGCAAGCTGCGCGGTCCAGTACTGCATCGACTCCTCGTCGGGCGGGAGTCCCGCCTCGTGATGACAGCACCCGTCGAGCGTGACGTTGATCGAGTATCGGAGTGGTCTCATCGCACTGCGCTCCCTCACGGATCGACGGCCTCCCGACGCTGGGAACCCGTCTTGCCAGCGAACCACGTCACTGGTCGGATGTCGATCACGTGTGCCTCGTCGCCCTGCCAGACTGGCGTCGATGATCATCCGCACCGAACGAACCAGCCTCGAACCGATCTCACCGGCGCTCGCACGACGCATCGTCGAACGCGACGAGCGCGACGGTGACGACTGGCACCCGGAGTATCCGTTCGCCGATGAGCTCGGCCCGCTCCGTGGCCTCGCGGAATCGACCACTGGCGACCCGATCTTCACGCTGTACGTCATCCGTGACGCCGACGTGACGGCCGTCGGTGGACTCGGCTTCTTCGGCCCACCCGACAGCGATGGCCGCGTCGAGTTCGGCTACGGTCTCGTTCCCGCCGCTCGTGGGGTCGGACTCGCGACGGAAGCGGTCGTCGGCGCACTGGCGTTCGCCGCAGCGCACGGCGCAGAACGGGCGGCCGCTGAGACCGACGTCACGAACGTCGCATCCCAGCGGGTCCTCCTGAAGGCGGGACTCGCAGAGACCGGACGCACGGCCACAACGGTGTCGTTCGCGCGCGAACTCTGACAGGAGATGCCAGCCATGATCGAGGCCTGATGTCCCCCTCCGCCCGCACGGAACGTGAGCAGACCGTCTGGGTTCCGGGGAACGACGTATGGATCCCGTGAGGACCGCGACTCGGGCAGACGGTGAGGCGTAGACCGGAGGTCATGACCCTCACGACGATCCTGCCCTCGCTCCGCCGCAGCATCCCGGACCCGTTCGTCCCAGACCGCTGGCCGGCACACACCCACCTCAGCACCACGGACGTGATCGTCGACGACGTTCCGATGCTGCGTCTGGTCGAGCAGTGCGGAACCCCGTGCGTCCACTCGGCGGCAGCGGTGATCCCCGGCACAGGCGGGTGCCCGTCCCCGGCCGCACTCACCTCCGTGGTCGTCGCCCGCGTGAACACGGCGATCTTCGACGAGGACGGCCATCACCTCTCCCTCGACGCCCGCCTGTCGCACGTCGAGCCGTGCTGGTCGGAACTCCGGCTGATCGGGCGAGCGTCGACGACGCACACGGTGTCGTTCCACCTCGACAGCGAGGCAGGAACGGAGCAGCGCGTGCCGCTCCCCCGCGACCTCGCGCCCGGCGACCTGCTCGCCGTGCCGTGTCGCGGCGACGTCGCTCAGGCGGTCGGTTCGGCGTCGGGCTTCATCCAGAACGGCGAGTAGTGGTACCCGTCGGGGTCGTCGAACTGGCGCTGGTACATGAACGGGTAGTCGTCGGTGTCGCCGATCCGTCCACCCGCGGCGCCGGCCCGTTCGATGAGCTCGTCGACCGCCTCGCGGCTCCCGAGGTCGAAGGAGACCGTGACCTTCGAGGGCGTGTCTGGTCCGCCGATCAGCTCCTCGGTGCCGCCGACGCTCGCGTACATCTCGCGGCTGCCGAGCATGACGTACTGCTCGGGCGCGATCTCGAAGCACGACACCTGGTCGGTGGACATCGCGGCGTTGCGGGTCCAGCCGAGGGCGTCGTAGAAGGCGGTCGCGCGTTCGACGCTCTCGACCGGACAGGTGATGAAGAGGCTCATGCGGTCAAGCTACGCCCGGCGTGAGCACACCCACAAGGACGTCTTCCGAGATTCACTCGCGCGGCGCCCATGGCACGGTCGGATCGATCGTCGTCGCGATCTTCGCGCTGATCTCGGCCAGTTGCCGCACCTGCGCCTCCGTGAGCGAGCCGAAGACGAGCTCCTCGACCAGGGCGTGGTGCTCGGGCGTGGACCGGGCGACGTGGGCGTGGCCGTCGTCCGTGAGGACGGCGAGGGTGAACCGGCCGTCGGTCGGGTCGACCTCGCGTCGCACCCAGCCTTGCTTCTCCAGTCGCGAGATCGCGCGGGAGAGCCGGGAGAGCGTGCTGCTCGCATACCCGGCGAGTGTGCTCATCCGGAGCGTGCGGTCCGGGGCGGTGTCGAGCGCGAAGAGCAAGCCGTGCTCATAGTGACTCAGCCCGCTGTCGCGCTGCAGCTGGGCGTCGAGCGCCGCGGGAAGCCGCTCCATCAGGGTGGCGACCGAGGCCCAGGCCGCGAGCCGGTCGCCGCTGAGGCCGGGGCGTTCGGCGGATTCGGTCATGGGGCAAGCCTATTCGACTTGCTTGAGCAAGTGAACCAGCCTAAGGTGACTTGCTTGAGCAAGTGAATCGGCGCATCGCCGACAGAGGGAGACGACATGGACCTACAACTCCGAGGCAAGACGGCCTTCATCAGCGGATCGACCGGTGGCATCGGCGCAGCCATCGCCCGGACGCTCGCCGCGGAGGGTGCACGGGTCATCGTGAACGGGCGCTCCGAGCAGGCGGTGCAGGATGCGGTCGCCGCGCTTCGGCGCGCGCACCCCGATGCCGGCCACGACGGGATCGTCGCAGATTTCGCCGATCCCGCCTCCGTCGAGCGACTGCTCGGTGACCTCGGCGCCGTGGACATCCTCGTGAACAACGTGGGCCGGTTCGGTCTCGCGGAATTCGAGTCCATCTCGGACGACGAGTGGTCCCACGTCCTCGAGGTCAACCTGATGAGCGGCGTCCGGTTGTCCCGGCACGCCCTGCCAGGCATGTTGGATCGCGGCTGGGGACGCATCCTGTTCGTCAGCAGCGAGTCCGGCGTGAACATCCCCGCCGACATGATCCACTACGGCGTCACGAAGGCCGCGGTGATCGCCCTCGGCAACGGACTCGCGAAGCTGACCCGCGGCACCGCCGTGACGGTCAACACGATCCTCGGCGGCCCGACCTACTCGGACGGCGTCGCCACCACGATCGAATCCATCGCCGCCGACCAGTCCGTCCCGGTCGAGGCAGTGAAGGCCTCGATCATCGGTCGCAACACCACCACGCTGCTCGAACGGTTCATCGAGCCCGAGGAGATCGCCTCGCTGGCGGCCTACCTCGCGAGCCCACTGGCGTCGGCGACGAACGGCGCGGCCCTGCGTGCGGACGGCGGAGTCCTGACCGGGATGCTCTGAACCCAGCCAAGCACTCCGCCGCTCGTCGAGATCACGTCGTCTCGCTGAGGAACTCGGCTCAGGCGTTCCGGCGGCGGACGAGCAGGAACGCCGCGCCTCCGGCCAGCAGCGCCAGTGCGCCACCCACCGACGCCCACAGCTCCGCACCCGTTCGTGCCAGCTCTCCTCCGGGACGCCCATCGGTGGGCACGACAGGAGTCACTGCCGCAGGGACGCCCGTGTACCACGAGGCATCCGAAACCGACACGGTCTCCAGGTCGGGTCGTGCGGCGCCGGTCGAGTCGGCAGGGACACCGACGGCCGTCGCGGTGTTCATGTAGGGCCCGTCGATGGCCGTTCCGTTCGCGACGCAGGTCACCGACTCGCCGGGGGCGAGCAGCGCGATCACGTTGCCGCCATCACCACAGACGATGTCGGCGCCGTCGACCTGGTCGTCCGTGACGACGACCTCGGCGAGGTGGGTGTTGCCGGCGTTGCCGACCCGGTAGGTCCAGGCGACGGCGCTGTCGATCACGATCTCCGGGCCGGGTGCCTCGGTGACATCCTGATCGTTGGTGAACTTCTCCATCGAGATTGCTGGCGCGACCGCCTCGAGCGGGAGTTCGAACGCCCACCACAACCCGGACATGGGAGTGGTGTTCGGCGAGGAGCCGTTCAGCGTGATCGTGAGGTCGGAGATCTCGGTGTTGGTGGTGAAGGTCTGCGTGACGCCGTTCGCGCCGGCCGGGCACACCGAACTGATGTCGACCTGACCCGTCTCCGCATCCACCGTGACCGCGCCGGGGGTTCCGGATCCGGTGTCCGCCCGGTAGTCCAGCCAGGACCCGGCGACATCGGAGGACAGCTGTGCGCTCTCCGACGCCGCGTCGCCGCACACGTCGACGTCGTTGAAGGCCAGGACCGCGCCGGCGGGAAGGGCACCACCTTGCAGACCGGAGAAGTCGAAGGTGTAGGTGGCGCTCCCCTCGTTGTTGAAGACCGTCCAGGAATCCGCGTACACCTGCCCGACGGGCGTCTGTTCGGCGTTGTTGAACTTGGGTCCGATCGTCGGCAGGAAGGTACCGGCATCTGTCCGACCACTGGTCGACACGGCCATCTGGACCTCGCCGATCGCTGCCGGCGGGAGCACCTTGCCGGTCGACGGGTCCGGCTCGCGGAATCGCAGTGGGTAGGTCTGGCCATCAGCCAGCGTGGTCTGGTCCATTCCGGTCAGGCCGGTCACGCCATCGCTGGTCAGAGGCGGGACGGTGGTTCCGATCGGGTGGTCCGGCGTCATCGGTGCAGACGCCGCGTGAGCCGGCGCGGCCATCAGCGTCGAGCCGACGGTGGCGAGGACCGCCAGAGTGATGAGGTTCGTCGTCCGTTTCGTGGACATGGTTCTCCTAGGGGGCGCGGTGCATGGGTGGGCCTCACCGAAGCTGTCGCGAACGCGGGTCATCGACATCCGGTGAAGGGGCGGTGCGGCGGAACGTCATGACGACGCCTCGGGGAGGACGTCAGGTCTCGCCACATATCGACTCGTTTGAGTAACTGATATGTAAGACGTTATACGACGAATGCGAAATACTCAACCGTCGTTGCGGAGTGCAACCGCACGGTCGACGTCACTCGGTCGAGCGACGCTCCCGGACCGCGTCGAAGGTCCGCTGCAGCGCACCGATGGACGACTCGGAGTCGACCTGGGCGACACCGATGAAGAGACAGTCGACGACCATGAGCTGTGCGATCCGACTGCCGAGCGCTCCCGAGCGGAATGCCGTCTCCCGCGCGGACGTCTGGAGGACGATGTCCGCGCTGGTCGCCAGGGTCGACTCAGCATGGTTGGTGATCGCGATGGTCGTCGCCCCGGAGCGGGCCGCGAGCCGGAGGTAGTCGACGGTGTCAGCGGTCGCGCCGGAGTGCGAGATCGCGACGGCGACCGCCTGCTCGTCGAGGATCGCTGCGGCGGTCCAGGCGGCATGCGGGTCTGGCCATTCGAGCGCCACCCGTCCGATCCGCGAGAGCTTCCGCTGCAGGTCGACGGCGACGATGGAGCTCGCTCCGACACCGAAGATGTCGACCCGGCGAGCGCCGGCGACCGCTGCGACCGCACGGGTGAGGGCTGCCGTGTCGAGCGCCTGCGCGGTGTCGGCGATCGAGAGCGATTCGTTCGCGGCGACCTTCGCGACGATGTCGTCGAGGCTGTCTCCGGCGACGATGTCGGGTGACTGCACGTTCGTCCCGGCGAGCGCGAGCCGCTCGCGGAGGTTCTCCTCGGTCAGGTCGTGCCGGAAGTCCTTGAAGCGGTCGTAGCCGATCTTGCGCGTGAAGCGCACCACCGTCGTCGTCGACGTCGAGGCCTCCTCCGCGATCTCGGCGACCGACCGCGTCGCGAAGGCGCCCGGGTCGGTGAGCAGTGATTCGGCGATCCGACGCTCGGAGGGACGGAGTTCGTCGAGACGCGCGCGCACCTCGGTGGACACCGCCCGTGATGTCCGGTGGACGTCGGCTCCCATCGGTGCTCCTCTCGACCGTCAACACTGTACCGTCGGCACCCACCGGCGGGATGTATGGAAATTACCATCCACCATCGAATTGTGTATGTTTGTTGCACCGACTCGCGACCAGTGCCCTCCTCAGGTGCGGACTGGCCGACACGTGTAGCGGAGTACCGCGGGTGCTGCCGGCATGCACGATCCAGGAACCAAGGGAGGTCCCGTGACCAGCTCCACACCACGCAGCGACGTGATCAGCAGCACCGCCCGACGCCGGGCCATCGTCGCCGGCAGCGTCGGCAACTTCATCGAATGGTACGAGTTCGGGATCTACGGGTTCCTCGCCACGATCCTCGCCGCGCAGTTCTTCAGCGATGGCCAGCAGACCGGTATCGAGTCGCTCATCGCGACCTACGCGTCCTTCGCGATCGCCTTCTTCTTCCGCCCGGTCGGGGCGGCGCTCTTCGGCCGGATCGGCGATCGGATCGGCCGCAAGCCGACGCTCATCCTCGTCCTCGTCATGATGTCCGGGGCGACCGCACTCATCGGCATCCTCCCGACGTACGCCTCCATCGGCATCGCGGCGCCCATCCTGCTCACGATCGTGCGCATCCTGCAGGGCCTCTCCGCCGGCGGCGAGTTCGGTGGCGCCGTCTCGGTCATGACCGAGTTCGCCCCGGCCGGGAAGCGTGGCTTCTACGGATCGTGGCAGTCGTTCACGGTCGCGCTCGGACTCCTCGGCGGCGCCGGTACCGTCGCGCTGCTGGCATCCCTGCTGTCCGAAGCCGATCTGGCGGCGTGGGGCTGGCGGATCGCCTTCCTGCTCGCCATCCCCCTCGGCGCGGTCGCCCTGTTCCTCCGCCTGAAGCTCGAGGAGACCCCGGAGTTCCAGAAGGTCGCCGCCGCCGACACCACCACGGTCGCCGAGCCGGTCGTGCGTGCGGGTGCCGCAGAGACCGCCAAAGCGATCCTCCTGGGGATCGGTCGCCTGATGGGCTGGTCCGCCGCCGGGTACACCTTCCTCGTCGTCATGCCCTCCTACCTCCAGAGCAGCCTCAACGCCTCGTTCCAGGAAGCACTGATCTCCACGGTCCTCGCGAACGCCGGCTTCGCCGCGACGATCCTCCCGGCCGGCTGGCTGTCGGACAAGATCGGTCGGCGTTGGGTGATGCTCACCGGCACCGGGCTCATCGTGATCCTGGCGCTGCCCCTGCTCAACGTGCTGCAGAACCCGGACCTCGGCGTCGGAGTCCACGGCCTCGCCGTGTTCGTCGCCGGAGCGGTCGTCGGCCTGATCGCGGGCCCGGGCCCCGCCATGCTCGCCGAGATGTTCCCCACCTCCGTGCGGTACACCGGCCTCGGACTGTCCTACTCGATCTCGAACGCCGTCTTCTCGGGCAGCGCCGGCCTCATCATCACGTCGCTGATCGCCTCGACCGGCAACGTCGACGTCCCGGCGTACTACGTGATGGCGACCTGCCTGGTGAGCGCGATCGCCATCGGCACGCTCCGCGGGAACGCCCACCGGGCGGAGCTGCGCAAGTGAGCCGCCCGATGCGCGTCATCGGCCTCATGTCCGGCACCTCGCACGATGCGATCGACGCCGCCGCAGCCGAGATCAGCGTGGACGGCGACACCCTCGTCGTCCGCCCCCTCGGGATGCTCACCGCCAGGTACGACCCGGAACTGCGAGCCGCGATCACCGCAGCCCTGCCACCGGCGACCACCAGTGTCGACGACATCTGTCGGTTGGACACGCGGATCGGGCAGGCCTTCGCCGACCTCGCGGTCCGAGCGGTCGCGGAGCTCTGCGACGGTGACGCCGACCTGATCGTCTCCCACGGCCAGACGATGTACCACTGGGTCGAGGACGGCCGGGTCGAGGGCACGCTCCAGCTCGGCCAGCCGGCCTGGATCGCCGAACGCACGGGCTGCACCGTCGTCGCCGACCTGCGTTCACGTGACGTCGCGGCCGGCGGGCAGGGTGCTCCGCTCGTCAGCATGATCGACGCGCTCTGGCTGGGCGGCGAGACCGCAGCGGCCGTCAACCTCGGTGGAATCGCCAACGCCACCATCGTGCGGCCCGGCCAGGACCCGATCGCGTTCGACAGCGGACCGGCGAACGCCCTCATCGACGCCGTCGTCGCCGAGCACACCGACGGCGCCCGGCAGTTCGACGCCGACGGCGAGCTCGCCGCGCGTGGCACCGTCGACGAGGAGACGCTCGACCTCCTCCTGCGCGAGCCGTACTACCAGCGCCCCGCCCCGAAGTCGACGGGCAAGGAACTGTTCCACCTCGACTACCTCCGCGAGCAGCTCGCCGGCCGTCCGACGCTTCCGATCGAGGACCTCGTCGCGACCCTGACCGAATTGACCGCACGGACCGTGGCGGACGCCGTCCGCGGGGTGGAGCGCGTCATCCTCGCCGGCGGAGGGGTGCGCAATCCCCAGCTCGTCGCGCGCATCCGGGCTGCACTCCCCGAGGCCGACGTCGTCAGCAGCGACGACGCGGGCCTCCCGTCCGACGCGAAGGAGGCGCTCGCCTTCGCCGTCCTCGGCTTCCTGACGGTGAACGGCCAGGCGGGGTCCCTCCCCTCGGCCACCGGCGCCTCGCACGGCAGCGTCCTGGGCGCGATCGTCCCGGGGCACTCGCTCCCCGCGCGGACGCTCGACGGGCCGCCTCGCTCGCTGCGGTTCGAAGCATGACCGTCGACAGCCCCACGGACCACCACGACGGCGCCAGCCCGTCCGACCCAGAACGGAGGGCCGATCGTGCCTGAAGCATCGAGTACCTTGGCAGCGCTCTCCACCGAGGGACGCAACCCACGCACGGTCGACCTCGACACGCTGGACACGCTCCGGCTGCTCGAGGTGATCAACGACGAGGACCGACTCGTCGCCGACGCCGTCCGAGCGGAACTGCCGAGCATCGCGCGCGCCGTGGAGCGCATCACGGAGGCTCGTCGGCAGGGTGGACGACTGATCTACCTCGGCGCGGGGACGAGCGGTCGGATCGGACTGCTCGACGCGGTCGAGTGCCCGCCGACCTTCGGCACCGACCCCTCCGAGGTCGTTGGGCTCATCGCCGGGGGCGAGCACGCCTTCGTCGTCGCCGTCGAGGGTGCTGAGGACGACATCGAGCTCGGCGCCTCGGAACTCATCGCGGCCGACCTCCGCCCCACGGACGTCGTCGTCGGTCTCGCGGCCAGCGGTCGCACCCCGTACGTCATCGGCGGCCTGCGCTACGCACGCCACCTGGGCGCGGGGACGATCGCGGTGTCCTGCAACCGGAACGCCAGGATCAGCGCCGAGGCGGACATCGCGATCGAGGTGATGACCGGCCCCGAGGCGCTCACCGGTTCGACCCGTCTGAAGGCCGGTACCGCACAGAAGCTCGTGTGCAACATGCTGTCCACCGCGTCCATGGTGCGCTCGGGCAAGGTCTTCTCCAATCTGATGGTCGACGTGAAGCCGACCAACGAGAAGCTCGTCGACCGCGCGCAGCGGATCGTCGCCGACGCCACCGGTGTCGAACGGCCGATCGCCGACGCCGCCCTGGAGCAGGCCGGCGCCCACGCCAAGGCTGCCGTCGTCATGCTCCTCGCCGACGTGGACGCAGCGACGGCCGCCCGGCTGCTCGAATCACACGACGGCGACGTCCGCTCGGCCGTGGCCGCGGCGAGCGCCTGAGCAGGAACGAGAGGACACCGTGGAGATCATCATCCTTCCCGACGCCGCCGAGGTCGGTCGCGTCGCCGGCGCGAAGATCGCGTCGATCGTCGCCGGGCGGCCCCAGGCCGTCATCGGGCTCGCGACCGGGTCCAGCCCGCAGGGCATCTACGCGGAACTGGCCCGTCGCGTGCAGGCGGGCTCGCTGTCGTTCGCCGAAGCGCGCGGCTTCGCGCTGGACGAGTACGTGGGCATCCCCGCCGACCACCCCGAGTCGTACGCCAGCGTGATCGCGCGTGAGGTCGTCGCCCCGCTCGGCTTCGACCCCTCGCGCGTCCGCGTCCCGGACGGTCGCGCTGCGGACCTCGCGGCCGCCGCGAAGGAGTACGACCGGGCCATCGCCGAGGCCGGCGGCATCGACGTGCAGATCCTCGGCATCGGGTCGAACGGACACATCGGGTTCAACGAGCCGACGTCGTCGTTCGCGTCACGCACGCGCATCAAGACCCTGGCGCCGAAGACCCGCCAGGACAACGCCCGCTTCTTCGACTCGCCCGACCAGGTGCCGACCCACTGCATGACGCAGGGACTCGGGACCATCCTCGAGGCGCGCGAGCTCGTGTTGGTCGCCCAGGGGGCGGGGAAGGCCGACGCCGTCGCGGCCGCCGTCGAAGGACCGCTCAGCGCGTTCGTCCCCGGGTCGGCGCTCCAGCTGCACGAGCACGCCACCGTCATCGTCGACGAGGCAGCGGCATCAGGGCTGCAGTTGTCGGACTACTATCGCTACACCTACGACAACCGGCCGGACTGGCAACGCTTCGAATGAATCGGCCGGGCGATGGCCGACGACGCCCCATCCTCTGAGGCGTCCGGCCACCGCAGCCGCAACCCAGCACCCCGCTCCCCTGCACCCCGCTGACGCCCGCATTCGAGAAGGAAGCCTCGTGGCACACCCGACCACCGTCCCATCCCTCATGACCGAAGCCATCGGCGAAGCCGTGGGTGACCCCTCCCGGATCCGCACCCGGGCAATCGACCTGGCCGCGTACGCCGGGGATGCATCGCACTACCTGCTGACGCCCGAGGCGGTCGTCATCGCGGAGAGCGCCGCCGAGGTCGCATCGATCCTCCGGGCGGCGACGCGGTCCGCCGCGCCCGTCACGTTCCGGTCGGGCGGCACCAGCCTGTCCGGTCAGGCCTCCGGTTCCGGCATCATCGTCGACACCAGGCAGCGGTTCAAGTCCATCGAGGTGCTCGACGACGGCAAGCGTGTCCGGGTGCAGCCGGGGGCGACGGTGGCGCAGGTCAACGCGCGACTCACGCGACTCGGCTACCGCCTCGGCCCGGATCCGGCGAGCGAGGTGGCGTGCACGATCGGCGGCGTCATCGCGAACAACTCCAGCGGCATGGCCTGCGGGATCGACGAGAACACCTACCGGACGCTGGAGTCGATGGTGTTCGTCCTCCCGTCCGGCACCACGATCGACACGGCCGACCCGACGGCCGACCGACGGCTCCACGAAGCGGAACCGGAACTCGCCGAGGGCATCGAGCGCCTGCAACGCCGCGTGCGATCGGACCCGGCATCCGTCGCGTCCATCGAGCGCCAGTTCTCCCTGAAGAACACCATGGGGTACGGGATCAACGCGTTCCTCGACTTCGAGTCGCCCGTGGACGTCCTGCAGCACCTCATCATCGGCTCGGAGGGCACGCTGGCATTCGTCGCCGAGGCGACCTTCCGCACCGTCCCCGTCCTCCCGCTGGTGTCGACGGCGCTGGCCGTGTTCCCCTCCCTCGACGCGGCGACGCGCGCGCTGCCCGAGCTGGTCGCGTCCGGAGCCGCGACGCTCGAGCTCATGGACGCCACGTCCCTGACGGTCGGGCAGCGTCTCCCCGGCAGCCCGGCGGAGATCCAGGGCTTCACGCCGCAGGATCACGCGGCACTCCTCGTCGAGTACCGCTCCGAGGACGCCGTCGAACTCAGGGACCGCGCGACGGCGGGCGGTGTGCTCCTGAACGGTCTGGACGTGCACGCGCCGGTGGTGTTCTCGAGCGATGCATCCCAGCGGTCGCGCGCCTGGGCACTCCGGAAGGGCCTCTACGCCTCGGTCGCGGGAGCGCGTCCCTCCGGCACCACGGCCCTCCTCGAGGACATCGTCGTCCCGACCGCCGCCCTCGCAGACACCTGCGCGAGCCTGCAGGAGCTCTTCGTGCAGCACGCCTATCGCGACTCGGTCATCTTCGGCCACGCGAAGGACGGCAACATCCACTTCATGCTGACCGACCGGTTCGAGGGCGACGCCGCACTCGGCCGGTTCAACGGCTTCACCGAGCAGATGGTCGACCTCGTCCTCGCGGCGGGCGGCAACCTGAAGGCCGAGCACGGCACGGGTCGCGCCATGGCACCGTACGTCCGCCGGCAGTACGGCGATGAACTGTACGGGGTGATGCTCGAGCTGAAGCGGTTGGTCGACCCGGCCGGGGTGATGAACCCCGGCGTGCTGATCGACGAGGATCCCCAGGCGCACCTCCAGGGGATCAAGCTCCAGCCGACCGTCGAGGAGGAGGTCGACCGCTGCGTGGAGTGCGGGTACTGCGAACCCGTCTGCCCGAGTCGCGACCTGACGCTGACGCCGCGGCAGCGCATCGTCGTCCGCCGTGCCGAGGAGTCCGCTCGCGCTCGCGGGGACATCGCCCTCGCGGAGGAGCTCGCGGACGACTACGACTACGCCGGCGTGCAGACCTGTGCCGTCGACGGGATGTGTCAGACCGCCTGCCCGGTCCAGATCAACACTGGCGCGCTGGTCAAGCGCATCCGGCGCACGGAGGCGGCTCCGGTCGCCGCCGCGGGCTGGAAGGCGGCCGCCACCGGTTGGGGGCCGGTCACCAGGATCGGTTCGGTCGCGCTCTCCGGCGCGAAGCTCCTGCCGGCTCCGGTGGTCGGTGCGGTGACGAACGTCGCGCGTGCCGTCCTCGGCGCGGACACCGTGCCGAAGTACTCGGGCGATCTGCCGGGCGGCGGACGCTCGCGGAAGGCGCTCGGTCGGACGGTGGGCGCCGGTGACGGTCCGACCGTCGGCATCTACGTCCCGGCGTGCGTGAACAGCATGTTCGGCGCGGCGGACGGCGGGGACGGCGTCATGGGCGCCTTCACCCGGCTCCTTGAGCGGGCAGGCCTGAGCATGCTGGTGCCCGACGGCGTCGAGTCGATCTGTTGCGGCACCCCGTGGTCCTCGAAGGGGTTCGCGTCCGGTGCTGCGGTGAACGAGCAGCGCACGGTCGAACGCATCCGAGCGGCCGTGGCCGACAGTGGCCTCGTGGTCGTCAGCGACGCGTCGAGCTGCACGGAGGGCTTCGCGAAGCTCCTCAGCGAGAGCGGCGTGGTCGTCGAGGACGCGGTGGCTTTCGCAGCCCGGGAGATCCTGCCTCGGGTCGATGTCTCAGCGCAGATCGAGCAGCTCGTCCTCCACCCGACCTGCTCCTCACGGCAGATGGGCCTCGACCCGGCTCTCGTGCTGATCGGCGAAGCCGTGGCCGAGCGCGTGCACGTCCCGGACGACTGGGGCTGCTGCGCCTTCGCCGGCGACCGCGGCATGCTGCACCCCGAGCTGACGGCGTCCGCGACGAAGGCCGAGGCCGCCGAGGTCGCCGCCCTCGGCGCCGATGCGCACGCATCCTGCAACCGCACGTGCGAACTCGGGATGACCCGTGCGACGGGCGAGGACTACCGCCACGTGCTCGAGCTGCTCGACGCCGCGTCGTCAGCGCCCGCGGGCAGCGCGTCCGTCGGCCCGCGCTGATCCCCGCACCGGGTTGCCGGCCGGTTGGACCGACCTGTCACGATCCCACCAGTTGGTGTCACGTATGCGCGTTAAGTGTCACTACGTGGCCGGGCTGGCGTCCGTCGTGGCGATGGGCGTGCTCGCGTTCCTCCCGTCGACCGTCCACGAGCGGGTCGACGGCGATGATCATCCCGGATACACCACCGTGTGCTCATCCGTGGTCGTCGCCGGCTGGCCCCGCGAGCTCGGCGCGGGAGGCGACCGGATGGTCGCTCGCGGGATCGTCTCGACAGACACCTCGGAGCCGCCCTACGACGTCTGCGCCAATCGGCGCTCCCTCTCCGCCGCGGGGATGGCTGTACTCGCCATCCCAGCCAGCTCGCTGCTCGTCCTCGCCGGGGGCTCCGTTCGCCCGGCCCGCCGCGCCGGAACACGCATCCGGTGACCGTGGATGACGACTCGGACCGGCATCCAGCCAGGAGGTGATCGTCGACAGACCGACGACCAGGGCTTCCAAGCCGAATGACCCCGCACTCCACTGCCCCCACCATGGGCAGGGCAGGCGTCGACTACGGTGCGGGATCCGGTCGCGCGCGACCTGCGAGGAAGGCCCCGACGAGTTCGGTCTGGTAGTAGGTGCTCAACGACATGTCCAGTTGCGGCTCTCGGAGTGCCGGGTCGGCCCCACGCTGGCGGAGGAGGTCGAAGATCCGCGAGAGGTCTTCGACGAGCTCCGGGTTCAACGGTCTGCCGTCTCGCGCATCGGGCTGTCCGTGCGGCCTGCGAGGAAGGACGTCGTGTGCTGCGCGTGCGGCGCGACCGAGCGGCGTGCATCCTTTCGAATCCACTGCGCGTACATCGGCGCCCGCATCGAGCAGCGCCACGACGACGCTGTACGCGTCGTCCGACTTCGATGCGCTGTTCACCGTTCGGAACGCTCGCTCCGACTGCGCAGTGAACGTCTGACGCATCCAGCGTGAGCGTTGCACTGCAGCCACGAGCGCATCGTGGAGCACAGGTTTGGCCCATCCACTCGGCGAATCGACGTCGACGAACCCGGGATCGGCGCCGCTCGCCAGCAAGAAATGCGCGATGGCGAATTCGCCGGAACGGACTGCCACCTGCAGAGTGGATTGTCCGGCGTACTGCTTCGGCGTACCCGCGGCGACGGCTCCGACGACCGACGGATCCTGTGCGATCCGGTCTCGGACCTGCTGCTCGGCCCCGTTGACGATGTCCGTGAAGATTGCGCGCATGGCCCCATCCTCACCCACTCGGTGGCCGGTCTCGTGTCCGACGCTCTGTGGCGGACACGAGACCGACTCTCGACAGACCGATCAGTGACCGGGCCCACCGTAGGCGGCGTCGGCGACGAAACCGCAGGACGCCTCCCAGGTGCTCTGCTCCGACTCGGGGAAGGAGTAGTCGTAGCCGGTGGCATCCAACTTCCACTGGTGGCTCTCCTCCGGAGACAGGCCGTCGGGCATTCCGGTCGCCTGCTGACCTTCGGGATACGGGTAGGCCTGGAGCGTCATGTCGACGGCGCCCACGAACTCGTGACCGCGGTCGGCCATGCATGAGCGCATCGCATCGATCCAGCCCTGATACTGCGTCGCGAACGCCAGTGCCGTGGCACGCTCCTCGTCGGTCGGGACGTAGGCCGCCTCGGCAGCAGCGGTCGCCTCGTCGCGCTCCTCCAGGCAAGGGACCGCAGCCACCTGCCAGGCGTCCTGGTCGGCCTCGCTCAGACCTGGCGGCATCCCGTCGAAGCTGGTGTCGTCGAACCCGAACCCCGCTTCGGTCATGCAGGACGCCATCGCGGCTTTCCCAACCTCGAAGAATCGCTGCCAGAGGCCCTGCAGGTAGAACTCGTTGATGTGCGTGGACTCGGTGGGCGGCGTGGTCGCGGTCGGCGACGCGGTCGGCGTCGCGCTGTCGGTCGGCGTCGCGGTCGCCTCCGCCGGCGCCTCCGCGGAGCTCGCCACGGCCTGCGCCGCCACACCGCCGAGTCCGCCGGCGACCACCAGTCCGGACGTGAGCAATACCAGGATCTTCTTGCGAATCATCATCTCCCCCAATGTTCTTGGAACGTGTTTATAGGAAGATAGCTTCCCCAAACGGATGTCGCAACCGGTTACTGAGTCGGAACACGTCTCTCGGCCACTCGTCGAGCAGTGCGGCGGTGCCTCTACCCTGGTTCTGTGAGCATTCCTCGGAACGACAGTGGGCCGGTGCGTGGCTGGCTCGGCCCGGATTGGGAAGCGAGCGTCGATCCTCGCCGCCTCGACGAGTTGCGGTGGAGCATCGAGCAGGAGATCAGCACCCTCGGCGGCTTCCGTCGCCGGTTGAAGACTGAAGGCGAGTACTCCCTACTCGGGCTGGTGCTCGGGATCCCGTTCCTGATCCCACAGGTCTTCGGACTGGTCGATGCCTTCACGACAGCATCCGAGCCCGGCATCGGCGTGCTCGGGGAATGGCTCTCGAGGCCGGCCGTGGCAGGGTGGGTCGCCACGGGCCTCCTGCTGATCGCCATCTCGGTGGTGTCGATACAGGTCCGTCTCCGGCGAGAGTTCGGGATCTTCCGCAAGGACGGCTGGGTCGCCCTGCAGGCACCGAGCGGCCTCGCCGAATGGGGTGGCGAGGGTTCGCCCACCATCACGTACGACCAGCGTCTGGTCGGCGGCAGGGGTGAAGCTCGCGCTCGTGATCTCCAGAAGCCGTTCATGCTCGTCTCAGGCCCGCGGATGCCGACGTGGGTGTTCGCGGGCGCCCTGCGCACGGTCCGCGCGGCCACGGTGGCGCGTGCATTCGACATCCACCGACTGGCGGTGCTCAAGCAGCAGATCGGCGTCTTTCGCGCCATTCCCGCGACGGTGGTGTTCCCTCAAGCGGACGGTTGCCTGTTCGGCGCCCAGGACGAGGGACCGCTCACCGTGGCCCTTCCGCGACCAGTGAAGGGCGGGCAGCGGATCCGCCTCGCCCGGGTCAAACTCACCCGCGCCGAGCGGGAGAGCGTCACGATCGGCCATCCGTCCTGATGTACCCGAGGCCGTCCCGACCGTGGTGATCGCCGTTCACCATGCTCGGGATCGCGATCTGTATTCGGGTTAATTTCAGTAACCCCGAATAAGGTAGCGCCATGATCTCGCCTACCGACTCCGCAGGGCTGGAACGGTCCTGGCCGGCGACGAGTTACGAACCGCGGCCATGGACGCACGACAGCGACGCGGTCGCGTCCAAGCGACGCCGCCGGTTGGCCGCGGGCCCATACCAGGCGGCAGTCCCACCCTTCATCGCGGATCTGTCTGTCGAGCTGCCCGCGGACCTCGTGGCTGCAAGCGAGGACGCCGGCCGCGAGCTGACCCGCTTCGACGCCGAGGTCGGCACACTCGCGGCTCCGTTCTCGTCGATCCTGCTGCGGACCGAGAGCGCATCGAGCTCCGAGGTGGAGCATCTCACCTCGAGCGCGAAGCAGGTGGCGCTCGCCGAGATCGGCGACTCGACGTCGGTCAACGCCAAGCTCGTCGTGCAGAACGTCGCCGCCATGGAGGCGGCCGTGGCGCTGGCGGACCACCTGGACCACGAGGCGATCCTCACGATGCACCGCGCACTGCTGGAGCGGTCCGATCCCGACATCGTGGGTCGGTGGCGCGACGACCAGGTGTGGATCGGCGGAACCGGCTTCTCCCCGCATGGCGCTGCGTTCGTCCCCCCGCACCAGGATCGTGTGCCTGAGCTCATGACGGATGTGATGACGTTCGCGAACCGTCTCGATGTGCCCGTCATGGCGCAGATCGCGATCGCTCACGCTCAGTTCGAGACGATCCACCCCTTCCCGGACGGCAACGGACGCACTGGCCGCGCGCTCGTGCAGGGCATGCTGCGGGCAGCTGACGTGACGAGGAACGTCACTGTACCCGTGTCCGCTGGCCTGCTCGGCGACACTGACCACTACTTCCGCGCGCTCACGGCGTACCGATCCGGTGACCTGCGCCCGATCATCGAGACGATGACGGAAGCCGCGTACGCGGCGGTCGCCAACGGCCGAACGCTGGAGCGCGACATCACGTCGATCGCAGAGCGGTGGGACGAAACCGTGAAGGTGCGCAGCGATTCATCCGTGCAGCGTCTGAAGCAGCTGCTCCTGCGGCAGCCGGTGATCACGACGTCGCTGGTGGCATCGACCCTTGGGCTGCACTTCTCGACGGCGGACACCTCGGTGCAGAAGCTCGTCGACGCCGGGATCCTCGTCCAGTCCAGCGCCGGCCGACGGAACCGCCACTGGCAGGCCAGCGACGTCCTGCAGGCGCTGGACGCCTTCGGCGCACGGGCCCGTCGTCGGCGGGGAGGTTCCTGACCTCTGGTCGGCCCGGGGCTGTCGGTCACCAGTCACTGGCATCATCGACCCATGAGTGAATCCCCGATCGAACGAACGACCCTGAGCACGATGACGCTCGATGGGGCTCCGAGCTTCGCCTCCGTCGAAGTGCGACGCATCACGATCGCCCCCGACTTCCACGTCGGGCCGCACTGGCACAACGGCCCGGTCTTCGGCACCATCGAAACCGGCTCCGTGAACTTCCAGGTGGGGGCTGGGCCTCGGACCGTCCTGCGCGCCGGCGACACCTTCCATGAGCCGGCGAACGAGACGATCGTCTTCGACGCGACCGACGAGGGCGTCACCTTCCTCGCATGGTTCCCGCTGCCGGCCGGCGTCGAGCCGGAACTGACGATGGGCGAAGTGCCCGCCTGACGTCCGACCAAGCGGCATTGGGCGTGGACGTGACGGTCGGTGTCGGAGGTGTCGGACCCGCACGAATCCGGGTCTGACCGCGGACTGGCCCCCAGAGGTCCCCCGGGGCCCCGATGCCTCGCGAGGATCGGCTCGGCGCGGTGCCGACCAGTCCCGACACGGACGATCGCGGTCGACGACTCAGCGTTCGACCGGTGGCGCGAGGTCGAGCGCATCGAGTTCCAGGACTAGTTCCATGCACCGCAGGCGTGCGCGGGAGAAGTCGTAGGGCATCATCCGGACGGCCTCGGTGAGGCTCGTCGAGCCGCACGTCGAGCCTCCGCCGTCCTCGTCGTCGGGAAGGGGGTGCGACTCGTCCCACGCGTCGAAGCGGTCGTCGTCAGTCTGCGCCAGGCCGGAGTCCTCGATGACCGTACGGAGAGCCGCCTCGAAGGCATGCCGTTCGGTGGCGATCTCCGCCACGCGGGGATCGTCGACCGCGACCGTGTCGTCGAGTGCTGCTTCGGCGGCGTCGACTCGGTCGGACTCCTCCCGCAGCTCCGGGTGGGTGGCCAGGGCGATGAACCGCGACGCCTGGACGGACGCGCCGAGCCCGCCGAAGATCCGTTCGGTCACGAGCAGGGTGTCCAGGTCGTCCTGCCGCAGAGCGCCCTCGGGCAGGTCTGTGAGGCGGTCGCTCACGACGTCGGAGAGCAGCCCCAACCTGCTGCCCTGCGTACGCATGCGCTGCACGGCGGTCCGCTGCTGCTCGAGTTCCGCCTGCCGAGCGACGAGGGAGCCCTCCAGGCGGTCCAGGATGCGCGCGACATCGTCGTCGGTATCGGTGATGCCATCCGCGAAGGCGTCGCGGATGTCGTCGAGGGCGATGCCGGCGTCCGCCATCCGACGGATCCACAGCAGCCGGATCATCTCGTCGTAGCCGTAGCGGCGGCGATCGTCACTCCCCCGCTCGGGCTCAGGGAGCAGACCGATCTGGTGGTAGTGACGGATCGCCCGTGGGGTGGTGCCGACGAACGCAGCGGCGCCTCCGATCGTGACCTGGCGCGGTGGGGTGAAGGACGAGAACATGTGGGGGCCTTCCTCGGTGGGCGGAATACGTCCACTGCACCACATGACGCTACGGCAGGTGCAAGTCGACCCACGGCCGTGCCCCGGGAGACGGGTCCCCGATCGAACGAACGCCCCTGGGCACGGTGACGTTCGATGGTGAGCGGTCCCCATTCGCTGAGCCGATTGCGACCGGTACGGTTTGGCCATGGGGAATCGCATCGCACGCATCACAACACTTCGGGACGCACTGCGAGAACATGCGCTGAGCGCGACCACAAGGTTGCGAGGAACCCCATGATCACGAGCATCGAGATACTCGGCACTGAGGAGCTGCTGCTGCAGCGGAATCCGCGAGCGGCAGCCGTGCACCAGGCGATCGTGGCTCGCGGCCGCGAAGCCGTGATCGCGCTGAACGAACGATTCAACGACCCGTCGGACGACACGGCGATGAAGCGACTCGACGCCGAGCTCGAGGCGATCGTCCAGCGGAGCGTCAGTGAGTACGTCCGTCAGGCCAGTGGGCTGTTCAGCGCCGAGGACGTCGACCTGTGGACCGCGAAGATCAGCCGGGTGCCCGGCAGCTATGTCGGACGGGCAGCTGCCGTGGGTGTGCCCGGAGCCCTGCTGCTGACGGAGTCCGTGGAAGAGGCGGAGTCGGACGAGAACACCACCTTCGTCTCACTCGACGACACCCTTGCCAACATCGCGGGGTATTGCCAGTGCGGCTATGCCACGAGCCGCATCGTGCCCAAGCAACTGTGCCGCCTCTGCTCCGGCGGCGTGCTCATCGCGTGGAGGACCGAGGAGGACCAGGTCATCGCGACAGCCCCCAAGGTCCGTTCCGAGCTGCACGCGGTGTTCGAGGAGTTGCTCGACGAGCTCGCCACCATCCACCTCGCGACGGGCGACGCCTCGGCCGAGACCCCTGCGCGCCGTCGAGCGGGCAACACTGGGATCACCCGGGTGAACGAGACGTATGCCGAGGAGATCGCGCTGCTCGACCTCACACGATGGCGGGAACTCAGCGATCTGAACCAGCTCAGCCAGATCACGGCGGTGACGGCTCACGCGAAGCACTGGTCGCAGTGGGGTCTCGGATCGGCGCGGTTGGCGATGTTGGCGATGCAGAGCGATCCGGAGATCCAGGCACGGATGCGCCGGATCGCCGGCAGTCGGCCCGCTCCGAAGCCCTCGCTGTTCGAGCGGCTCTTCTCCCGACGATGAGGTCCGCGACGGCGACGATCAGAGCCCTTGCGGCCGTCGTCGGTACCGGCCGCCTCCGCCGACGCAGGTCGGCCACCCAGGAAGTGGTGTGAGATGTTCTTCCAGCCGACCCTTCGCGAACCCCGGCCGAGACCGCCGCGCACCCGTCGCAGTAGGGCCGGCCGGATCGTCGTGCTCGTCCTCCTCATCGCCATGGCCTGCATCGCAGCGCTGATCCTGTACTCCTGCTCGACGATGAAGATCGCCTCCTGGCGGGTGACACCGGTCCTCCAGGAGGTCGTCGGCGATCACGGCACCGTCTCGGCGTACGCGAAGGAGTTCACCTACAGCTCCGGCTCAAGCTGCACCCTGTCGGTGGACCTCGACGAGGACATCACGGTCGATGAGACGGCGACGGTCCTGCAGTCACTCGCACCCACCGACCGCTTCGCGCCCTGCGACATCAGCACCGTCGAAACGGCCACCCGTTCGACCGTGTTCGCCGAGAACTGGAACACCATCTCCGACGACGGCTGGGTGTCGGTCGCCGAACACCTGGCCGGCCCGGGGCCGATCACGCTGTACTTCGCCACCGACGCCCCAGCCCATCTGGACGCTTCCGAGCGGGGACGGTACACCGACTTCGTCGACCTGCTCCGTCAGCACACGACCGGCGACCGCCTCGAGGACACCGTCGGTCCCGTCCGGTGGACCCTGACCTGGGACAGCGGCACCGGCGCCTACAAGGGCGTACGCATCACCACTGACGAGACACCGCCCGCCGCGCTCGCCGAGTTCCTCGACGCGCTCACCATCCCGTTCCAGGGATCATCGGGCCTGGACAGCATCATCTACACCGTCGCCGACGGCGAAACCACGCTCCACGCCAACCTCAGCAAGCCGGATGACCAGGTCACCGCCGCCATCCAAGCGGCGTTCGCAGCCTCCGGACTCCCCGGCGAACTCACGATCAACCCGCCAGCGGCCTGAGCCGTCCGAGCCGGACGCGCCGCCGCTGATCGGTTCAGGTGGAGGGACCGACCCGCCGGGCTAGGCGCTTCGGTCAGTCGTCCGGAGCCAGTCCGTGATGGTGTCAGCGACCTGGTCGAGGTCGGATTCGAGGAGGAAGTGTCCGCCGTCGACGAGTTCGACGCGAGCATCGGGGGCGTCGCGGGTGAACGCTGTGGCGCCGGCGGCGGCGAAGATCTCGTCGTCACGACCCCAGATCGCGAGCACCGGTACCTGTGAGGTGCGGAGCCATTCGTGCACCGCGGGGTAGAGGTCCCGGTTGGTGGCGTAGTCGCGGAAGAGCGCCAGCTGCACGTCGTCCTGACCCGGACGGGCGAGGAGCGCGAGGTCGTGCTCCCAGGCATCGGGGTCGACGGTCGTCACGTCCGGTACGCCGTGGGTGTATTGCCATTCGACGGCTTCCCGTCCGAGGGCTGGACGGAGCGCGTCGCGCGTCTCGGTGGTCCGCTCGGCGGCGTCGGCCCAGATCGGGTCCCAGAAGCTCGGCACGAAGCCTTCTTCGTAGGCGTTGCCGTTCTGGGAGATGACTCCGACGACGGCAGTGGGGTCGTTGAGGGCCAGTCGCCAGCCGACCGGGGCGCCGTAGTCCTGGACGTAGATCGTGTACTGCGTCACTCCGATGGTCGAGAGGAACCGGCCGGTGACCCCGGCGAGGGCCGCGAAGGTGTACTCGAACTCGTCGGCCGAGGGGGCGGAGGAGCGACCGAAGCCGATGTGGTCCGGAGCGATGACGCGGTACTGGCCGGCAAGGGCCGGGATGAGGTGCCGGAACATGTGGGAGCTGCTCGGGTACCCGTGGAGGAGCAGGAGCACGGGAGCGTCTGCCGGGCCGGCCTCGCGGTAGAAGACGTCGAGCCCGTCGATCGAGACGGTGCGGTGGTGGACGGTGACCATTGCTAACCCCTTTAGATTGTTTTACTGGTTAGCCAGACGGTAGCATGGATCCAGGGCGCTGGCCGGCGCACGAGAACGGAGAACGATGCTTCGCGACGAGGAGCTGCTGCTGGGCCTGTTGAACAGTGCGCCGGTCGTCGAGGGCACCCCGACCGACCGTCTCGAGGGGGCGACCGGACGGGACCTGGCGCGCAGCTGGGGCGGCACGGGATCCGTGGACGAGGTGGCGCGCCTCCGACGTGCGAGACAGGCGCTGCAGACCATGGTCCGTGGAGATGACGGAGGAGCGATCAGAGACCTCGCGGGCATCCTCGACGATGCCGTGCGCATGCCGCGCATCACCCCGGACGGCGTGGTCTGGGAGCTTCAGGTCCCTGACGACGATCGCCTGGTGGCGGGGGTCGTGCTGGCGTGGTCGAGCGTGATCACGGAGTTCCCCGGGCGCCTCCGCGCCTGCGCGAACCACGAGTGCACGCAGTTCCTCGTCGACCACAGTCGACCTGGCACCGCGAAGTGGTGTTCGATGGCGGTCTGCGGCAACCGGATGAAGGCGCGCACACATGCGCGCCGCGCTCAGAGCTGAGCGGCCCGGCACACGCTCGGATCAGGACGAACGTCGTATTACGGCATCAGTTCGCGGCGGCAACATGAATCCCTCTCAAGCTGACGACCGGCGCACCAGGCTCGTTCCAGCGGAAGAGCACCAGATGCCAGAGCCCCGGTAGCTTGCGCGAGGGATCGATCAATCCGTTCGCGCCGCCGGCAAGGAGGCGGTCGCGGACCCTCCACGACGTCGGCGTGCCTCCGGCGGCGGCGAGGTCCTGCCACGGGGCTGTCGCGTCGGCGAGGTCGATGCCTGCCGACTCCAGCGCTCCCACGTCGCGCAGGTCGACGATGCCGGACGCCTCGACATCGACCTCCACGATCTCGCGCGCCGCCGCCCGAGCATCCTGGTGTGCGATCATCGCGGCCTCGACGCCATCGATGGACGAGCTCAGGTAGAGCGTCGGCTCGTTCGCCCGCGAGTAGCGCCCGGCGGCACGCGATCCGGCGATCGCGAACTCGCGGAAGCTCGGGTCGACGGCGCGATAGAACGTGCCCCTCAGCGGTGGCGCGAAGGTCAGGTCGATACCGGTCACAACGCAAGCTTCTCACCGCGGAATGTCGCGCGCGACCCGGTGCCGATCCAGAACCGACGATGGGCAAGGTGCCAAACTCAGGCGCAGGCAGTGTTCGCGATCTCGTGCGGAAGTCATGATTGGGGTGAGCAGTAGGGTGAGAAGATGACGAGCACCGGCATCGACGGCGTGGACGACACCGTGAGCATCGACGTCCCGAAGTTCGGCGGGTAGCCGTGACGCGTATCAGGAGCTGGACGTGACTCGTCCGCCCCGCCCCGACTTTCGTCGTGGGCCGTTTCCCTGGCTGACCGACGAACGGCAGGCGGGTCCGCACTTCTGGCCGGTGGTCAGCCCCTGGGGGCTAGGCTCCCTCGGCCTCCTCATGCTCGGCGCCGCCGCGCTCTTTGTCGTCATCGGAGTTACGAGTGGCGATCAGGAGAGGCTCACGGCGGGGATCTTCATCGCGATCCTCCCTGGCGGCGCCGGCGCGGTGGCGCTCGTCATGGCGATCATCCGCTGGCGTTGGTTCCGTGGAGCGCGTCGCTCGCGACCCACCCCACCACGAGAAAGCAGCATTCCCGACCATCCCGCTTTCGATGGTGAGAGAAACCAGCATCGACGGGCTTCACGCTAGAACGTAGGCCCTGGGTCGGTGCGGGGAACGGACATGAGGATCGAGCCGACCTACTGACCGTCCCACAACAGCGTGTGACGTTGGCGTTATCCACGATAAACCGCTGAGCGCCCTCCAGTAACGATGGCGGTCTCAACCGGTCGCCGTGCACCATGAGGTCGGCCGCGTATCAGATGTCGACAATGTCCACTCACCGGCGAGAACCGTGTGTCGTCCGATGCCCTTGCCGACGTGAACACCGACTTCTGCGTTGGCCAATACGGTAGGACGCCCAATCCGGAGTGGCTGAACATCGACGCAAGAGCGAACCCGAACTGCACCGAAGTGATCGCCTTCCGGATCGATCAGCGTCATGGCGTGGCAGCGACGGGTAGGCTCGACGACCGAGAGGAGCCAGCCATGACGATCTCCATCGAACTGCAACGCAGCAAATGGTTCGGCCCGGTATCGAGCGCGACGGCTGCGGATCGCGCAGCAGCACTGCGTGCCGCGCGGACGCCGGACGAGTACCTTCTCGCAGCACTCGACTCCTTCAGGGTCGGCGATCTCGATCCGAAGAGCATCCTCATCGATCTTCTCAATACGGTGCGTCACCAGCCATTCACGGACTTCGCTGTCCGAGTGTTCGCGTCGGTTGCGACGCACGACGACCTGGCCGACCTCGAGACGATGGCATTCCTGACGAATGCGGCTCCGTCCACGGTCGTTACCTTCGCGCACAGCAGCACGTCGATGATGTCCATCGAGGCTGTGGCGCTGATGTTGGGTTTGCTCGAGGACTGGAACGAAGACCCGGAGATCTCCGAGGCCCTGCTCCAGGCCATCGCCAGCCTGGTGCCGTTCCAGGCGGAACTCGGCGATTCTCCGTCCCCCGACGAACTCGCCGAGCACGTCGGCCGTGCCATCCAGTCGACTGATCGGACGGCATACGTCCTCTACGGTCAGCCCGCTCACCCCTCGCTGTTGGCACGGAGACTCGTCGAACACGCCTCGATCGCTGCGGCTTCCGGGGAACAGCTCGGGATCATCGTTCCGGGGAGTCTCCTGTCGATCTGGTCCGGTGTCGACTGTCCCGTCGACTACGACACGCAGATGAACGGCGACCGGCTCGACGCCGTGCACGCCTACGTCGAAGCACTCAGTCGCCAGGACTGGGTCCGCGGGGCGAAGTATTTCTACGGCCACCGACTCTGACTCGGAGCGACCGTGCAGTGCTCGGAATCTCACTCGATATGCTCCTCACGACCCCTGGGAGGCTCCCATGAACGGATCCCGCGACAACGAACAGCTTGTAACGGTGGCGGAGCGGTACTTCGCTCAACTCGATCCCGACGCAGAACTGCGCAGTATCCCGCTCGAGAACGGTGCAGGAGTCTGCGTCGTGCATACCACGCGCGGGGGCGGGACGATCTACGTCGCTCCCGACGAGAGTGCGCTTTTCGTCGGCTCCGCCATGGATTTCGACGCCGGACTCGCCGCGTTCCTCGCCGGCACTCGTACCCCGCCGGAGAAGTTCGTCCGCCCGACGTCCTGAACCCCGTCCCCTCGGAGCTGTTCTCATCCAGCTCCAGTCGCGGTGCTGCACCCGTTTCCCCGAACGACCGCAGCACTGCACTTCCGAGCGGAAGTGGATACGTCGCTCGGGCCCCACGGCTACTCCGGTCCCCTCCGAATAGCCGTGGGGCTTCTCCGTTCCAATCCCTTTGCACAGTCACGGTGACGCTAGAGTGCGTACCGACGTCGGGTAGTCGACACCACCTGCAAACTCGAGTTCGCATGAGCCCGGTTTCGTGGCCTCAGCCCACGTACACAGACGCCAAGCAGCCCAAAGCTTCCCCCGCACACTGAGATCTGCCGATCTCGTACGGTGAACCGCTGGGTAGACGAACTCGAGTGACTTCACCTACCAAGGTTGAAAGCAGGCCGCGGCGGATCGGGTTCCGCCACGGCCGGACCAGAGGGCAATTCGGGTTTGCTCTCACCGGGGCGCCCCGTCTCTTGTGCTGAAGAGACGCGCCGAGGCAGAAATGCCAAATAATCTGTCGCGCTTCACACGAAACGACGAGAAGTTTGGCCACGCGATACTTTGCGTGGCGCGTTCACAACTACATCCCCGGCGCCATGTCGGCGAAGCGCGAGAAGTGCCCATGGAAGCCCACGGTGATCGTGCGCGTCGGTCCGTTGCGGTGCTTGGCGATGATGAGGTCGGCCTCGCCCGCTCGCGGGCTGTCCTTCTCGTAGGCAGACTCACGGTGCAGGAGCACCACCATGTCGGCGTCCTGCTCGATCGAGCCCGATTCACGGAGGTCGGACAGCGCCGGCATCTTGTCGGCACGCTGCTCCGCACCACGGTTCAGCTGCGACAGCGCGATGACCGGAACCTGGAGCTCCTTCGCCATGAGCTTCAGCGCACGGGAGAACTCCGAGACCTCTTGCTGACGGCTCTCGACACGCTTACCGGAGGTCAGCAGCTGGAGGTAGTCGATGACGACCATCTTCAGGCCCACGCGCTGCTTGAGTCGACGGCACTTCGCGCGGATCTCCACGAGCGTCATGTTCGGGCTGTCGTCGATGTAGAGCGGAGCGTCGTTGATGCGGCCACGCACCTGCGCGATCTTCGTCCAGTCCTGCGAGTCGACGGTTCCCTTACGCATGAGCTGCAGCGGCACCGACGCCTCCGCACTCATGAGGCGCATCGCGATCTCACTGCGCCCCATCTCGAGCGAGAAGAAGATCGACGGCTGGTTGTAGTGGACCGAAGCTGCACGGGCGAAGTCGAGCGCGAGCGTGGACTTACCGATAGCGGGTCGGGCGGCGACGATGATGAGCTGACCCGGGTGCAGACCGTTCGTCAGTTCGTCGAGCTCGCGGAAGCCCGTCGGCACGCCGGTCATGGAACCGTCGGTGTGCTTGGCGGCCTCGATCTCGTCGATCGCAGCGCTCACCGCGTCGGTCAGCGGGACGTAGTCCTCGACCTCTTGGTTGCCCGAGACGGCGTAGATCTCGGCCTGAGCGGAGTTGACGAGCTCCACGGCCTCACCCTCGGCCGCATAACCCATCTGCACGATGCGGGTGCCCGCTTCGACGAGACGACGCAGCAAAGCGCGCTCCGCGACGATGCGGGCGTAGTAGCCGGCGTTCGCCGCGGTCGGCACGAGGCTCGTGAGCGTGTGGAGGTAGTCAGCTCCACCGGCGCGGGACAGTTCACCCGTCTTGACGAGCTCGTCGGTGACGGTGATGACGTCGGTCGGCTCGCCGTGCGAGTACAGCGTCAGGAGGGCGTCGTAGATGACCTCGTGCTTCGGGATGTAGAAGTCCACGCCACGGAGCGTCTCGACCACGTCGGCGACCGCGTCCTTCGACAGCAGCATGCCGCCGAGTGCACTCTGCTCCGCGAGGAGGTCGTGCGGAGGGACCCGCTCGTTGCCGCGCGGCTCATCGTACGAACCGCCGCCTTCGGAGCGGTTGAGGTGAGCGATCGACAAGTGGACATCCCTTCTCGATGTGGACTCGGGTGGTGCTGGTGGTGACGACTCAGGTGTAGCAGGAGCATCCGACACGCACGGGCCCTGCGGGACGCTCGAGGGCTACGGACGAGGGCTGCTCAGCCTGCTCGCCCGGCTGTTCCGAGACGCCGATGACTCACGATAGGGCCACTCGTCTCCACAACCAACTCTGCCTGTGGATAACTCTGTGGAGAGATCGGGGGAAACGCCGCGTGTCGTGTGCACAAGCTGTGGGAAACCCTGTGGAGAGAGAAGTTTTTCTGCCACGCAATACGCCTCTGACCAGCAAATTCTGATTCCACAGGCTGTGTGTGGAAAGTTCTTTCGATCCTGTGTCGAACGTTGGGGAGAACGGGGGTCACCTGTGTACAACTTGCTTGACGCAGAGGGCGAAACGGGTGTAGCACACAGGTGTCGGGGCGACGCGTCGCCCCCGTTCTGGGCACAGAAAAACGCGATGGCAGCAGACCTCTCGGTCCACCGCCATCGCGCTCATCACGACGTGCATGAGGCGCCGGACCCGAAGGCCCGACACCGCACGGCGGGTACTACTTGGCCGCGACCACCTGAAGGGTGATCGTGGCGACGATCTCGTCGCGGAGGCTGATGGTGGCCTCGTGCTCGCCGACGTACTTGATCGGGGTGTGGATTTCGATCTTGCGCTTGTCGACCTCGCCCAGCCCGGCTTCCGCCACGGCCTTCGCGATGTCGGCCGGCTTCACGGAACCGAACAGACGGCCTTCGCCACCCGTCTTGACCGTGAGCTTGACCTTGGTGGCCTGGAGGCGAGCCTTCAGGTCCTGGGCCTCTTCGATCGTGGCGTGCTCGCGCGCAGCGCGGGCCGACTTGATCTGCTCGACCTGCTTCTCGCCACCGCGGGTCCACGGGGTCGCGAAACCCTGGGGCACGAGGAAGTTGCGAGCGTAGCCGTTCTTGACGTCGATGACGTCACCAGCGGAGCCGAGGCCGGAGACCTCGTGCGTCAGAATAACTTTCGACATGTGCGGCGCCTCCTAGCGGCCAGAGCCGGCGTAGGGCAGGAGCGCCATCTCGCGTGCGTTCTTGACCGCACGTGCGATGAGTCGCTGCTCCTGGACGTTGACACCGGTGATACGACGAGCACGGATCTTTCCCCGCTCGGAGATGAACTTGCGAAGCGTGGCGACATCCTTGTAATCGATGACACCAACGCGGATCGCCTTCGCGGGAGCGACGTTCTTGCCGCCCTTAGCACCGCGGGCAGGCTTGCGGCGGTCGCCGCTCGACTTTCCAGCCATGGTTGTTCCTTTGCGTGTGAATGGAGTGATCGGCTAGCCGGCAGAACCGGACCGATCGAATCTGTTTAGAAGGGGGTCTCGTCGCTGTAGCTGCCCGGAGTGTTCCAGGCATCTGCACCGCCGTTGCCGCCGGAAGCTGCGGGTGCGCTCTGAGCCCAGGGCTCGTTCTGCTGCACCTGCGGAGCTCCGCCGCCGCGCTGCTGACCACCGCCGCCACCACCCGAGGGTGCACGGCTGATGGTCGCGGTCGCGTACCGGAGCGAAGGGCCGATCTCGTCGACTTCGAGTTCCATCGAAGTCCGCTTCTCGCCTTCCTTCGTCTCGTAGGAACGCTGCTTGAGACGCCCGGTCGCGATGACGCGGCTTCCCTTGGTGAGCGATCCGGCCACGTGCTCGGCGAATTCACGCCAGACGCTCGCGCGCAGGAACAGCGCTTCGCCATCCTTCCATTCGTTCGTCGCGCGATCGAAGTTGCGCGGCGTGGAAGCGATGGTGAAGTTGGCGACAGCCAGGCCGTTCTGCGTGAAACGCAGTTCCGGATCGCTGGTCAGGTTGCCCACCACGGTGATGACGGTCTCGCCGGCCATGAGCCCTAGGCTTCCTTGGTCTCAGCCGCAGCCGGAGCCGCGTCTGCCTTGGGAGCCGCGGCGACAGCAGCAGCGGGCTTGGCGGCAGCCTTGCGGGCGGCCTTCTCTTCGCTGCGCTTCGTCTCGGTGGCGACCTGAGCGATGGCCTCTTCGGCACGCAGCACCTTGGTGCGCATGACGGCCTCGGAGAGCTTCAGCTGGCGGTCGAGCTCCTGCGTGGCAGCGCTCGATGCAGTGAAGTCCACGACGGCGTAGATGCCTTCGGTCTTCTTGTTGATCTCGTAAGCGAGACGACGACGGCCCCAGATGTCGACCTTGTCGATGGTTCCACCATCGTTGCGGATGACGTTGAGGAACTTGTCGAGGCTCGGTGCAACCGTGCGCTCGTCAATCTCGGGGTCGAGGATGACCATGAGTTCGTACTGATGCGTCACTAACCCACCTCCTTCGGACTCGAACGGCCACAGACTTTCTGTGGCAGGAGGGTGTAAGCATCGTTGCGATCGGGTGAGAACAGAGCGGACGCACCCGGGCAACCTTCACAGCGTACCGGACGGGAGCCCGTACCGCCACCGCGGGCCTGTCGCGGGGCCGCCGCGCGTGGGATGCTGGACCCGATGAGCACCCCAGCCAGCCGACAGCGCGCCGACCGACTGATCGGTCTCGACCTCGCGCGCTTCCTTGCGCTCATCGGCATGATGGCCACGCACGTCTGGGCGTTCGACATCGCGACCGGTGGACACACGCCGATCACGGAGGTCCTCTCGGGCAAGGCCGCGGCCCTGTTCGCGGTGCTGGCCGGGATCGGGATCGTGCTCACGAGCCGCCGCGACCTTGCCGCCGGCTCTCCCGCAGCAGCGCGCCTCAACCTCTTCGGACGCGGCTTCGCCCTGCTCGTCCTCGGCCTCACCCTCGGCGTCCTGCCCGGCGGCATCTACGTGATCATCGCGTATTACGGCGTGACCTTCTGGCTCGCGATCCCGGCCGTCACGTGGCGTCCACGCACACTGTTGATCGTCGCGGCCGTCTGGGCGGTGGTCTGGCCGATCTGCTCGCAGGCGCTCCGGGTGCCGCTCAGTGGCGTCGACTCCCCCGAGATCGGCAGTGCGTCCTGGTTCGGCGTCTCGGGCGGCGGGTTCGCCCGCGGGCTGCTCCTCACCGGGGTGTACCCGGCGCTCACCTGGATCGTCTACGTCCTCGTCGGGATGGCGGTCGGTCGGCTACTCATGGATGCTCGGGCGAACGGGACCCTGCGGCGGTTCGCACTCCGGCTCGCTGCGATCGGACTCGTCGTCGCCATCGCCGCGGATCGCCTCGCCGCCCTGCTCCTCGGTCCCGTCGGCGGTGTCCAGGGCATCGCGCGCGCCTGGACCGGCGGCCTCGAGCCCGATCCGACGACGATCACCGCCGTCGAGGACGCCCTCGCCGAAGGGATGTACGGCACGAGCCCCACGGAGTCCTTCTGGTGGCTCGTCGCCCGCGCCCCGCACTCGGGCACCACGCTCGACCTCGTCTTCACGATCGGGATCGCGGCGGTCGTCATCGGCCTGTGCCTGGCGCTCGGCACCATCCTGAACCGCGGGTGGTCGCTCGCACTCCTGCCGGCGACCGGGGCCGGGGCCGCGCCGCTCACCGTCTACTCGGCGCACGTCTTCATGGCGTCGGTCGGCGCCTTGATCGCTGCGATCGCCGGGACGTATGCGGACACGGCGTGGCTCATCTCGAGCCCGCAGCTCTGGCTCATGCACGTCGCCGGCGCGCTCGTCCTCGGCTGGATCATCGCCCTCACCAAGCGTCGCGGTCCGCTCGAGGCCCTCGTCCACGCGGCCGGCCGGGCACTCACGGTCGTCGCGAACCGCCCTGGCCGGACGCCCGCGACGATGACGCCCGCGCCCGAACCGCACGGAACACCCCACGTGCGATGACCGCACCGACGACACGAACCACGACGCTGGACACGCGACCACTCACCGAACGGATCGACCGACGCGCGCTTCGCGAGTACCGCACGGGCCTCCCGGGCGAGGTCCGTCCACCACTCATGGCGGCGATCTGGCCCGCCGTCGTGCTGGCGGTGCTGCCGATCTTCTTCCTCTCCGCCTGGTGGTTCGTACTCGAAGACGGCTCGATGCCGGATGAGCCATGGGACTGGTCGGCCCTGATCCTCCTGCCCTACCTCGCGCTGCCCGTCGGCATGCTCGTCCTGCTGGTGCGGACGGTCCGACGACGCAGCGGCGGCCGCCAGTACCGGCTGGACCGGTTCGCGCGGGCGAACGGCCTGAGCTACCGGCCGTTCGCCATACCGGTGGCGCTGCCCGGCCTCATCTTCACGATGGGCGGGACGAGCGTGGTCAGGGACCTGCTGTGGCGGGACGGCAGGTCGCCGCTGTCCGTCGGGAACCTGCGCACGACCATCGGTTCGGGACGGAACCGCAAGGAGCATCGGTGGGGCTACGTGGCGCTCCGGCTGCCGCTGGCGCTCCCCCACATCGTCCTGGACGCCGTCGGCAACAACTCGCTCCTGCACCCCCGCCTGCCCGTCACCTACGCCAAGGATCAGCGGCTCTCACTCGAAGGCGACTTCGACCGCCACTTCGAGCTGTACTGCCCGCGCGGGTACGAGACCGACGCCCTCTACCTCTTCACGCCCGACATCATGGCGCGGTTCATCGACACCGTCGCCGAGCTCGATGTCGAGATCGTCGACGACCACCTCTTCCTCTACTCACCCAAAGACCTCTCGACCCTCGACCCCGAGGTGTGGACGTGGCTGATGTCGGTCGTCGACATCCTGACCGAGCGCATCGCGCAGTGGGAGCGCTGGCGGGATCGCCGTCTGGAACCGGTCGACGCGGCGATGATGCCGGGTTCGTTCCCGCTGATCCGTCCGCCCCGAGGCGTGGCCGGGCAGGGCAGACGCCTGTCCCGGCGGACGGGCTGGTGGTGGTTGATCGGGCTCGCCCTCGCCGTCTACGGGTGGTACCTCATCATCGGCGACGCGGTCCGGGCGATCACCGGCGGCTGAGCCCGTCCCAGCCCGCGAACTGTCACTTCGGAACAGTGCGGGCCGCGCACACCCGCATCTACTGACAGTTCGGGGGCTACTTGGCGTCGGCGTAGGAGGTGACGACGGCGGTGGTGACCGGGAACTCGACCGGGGCCGTGCCGAAGATCAGGCGACCGGCCTCCGCAGCCGCCTCGCGCACGAGGGCGACGACCCGCTCGGTCTGCTGCTCGGGGCAGTGGACGACGATCTCGTCGTGGAGGAAGAAGACGAGGTGGGCCGACCCGGTGAGCGCGGCCGCCGGACCGACCGTCTCTGCGGCGAGCGCCTGCAGCCGTGTCCGGAGGCCGGCCATCCAGCACAGCGCCCATTCGGCGGCTGTGCCCTGCACGACGAAGTTGCGCGTGAAGCGACCCCAGCTGCGCGCCTCCATGCGGGCGCGTTGGGTCGCGGCGGCGTTCGCCCCCTCCATCGAGGCGGCCGACTGGATCTCCCGCCAGTCGGCACCGGGGAGCGGAGAGGTCCGACCGAGTCGGGTGCTGACCCGCTCGCCGCGTTCACCGGCCCTGGCGGCCGTCTCGACGAACTCGATCGCCCGAGGGAACGCCCGCGTGAGCCGGGGCAGGAGGCGCCCGCTCTCCCCCGTCGTCGCGCCGTACATGGCACCGAGCATCGCGATCTTCGCGTGTGGTCTGGTGTCGACCGCGCCGACGTCGACCATGCCCTGGTAGAGGTCGACGCCGCGTCCGGCATCGGCCATCGCGCGGTCGCCGGACATCGCGGTGAGGATGCGTGGCTCGAGCTGGGCGGCGTCGGCGACGACGAAGCGCCACCCCTCGTCCGCGAGGACGGCACCGCGGACCTGGTGCGGCAGCTGGAGGGCACCGCCACCGTCGGACGCCCAGCGCCCGGTGACGACCCCGCCGGGAACGTAGGTGGGACGGAAGCGTCCGTCCTTCACCCAGGTCTCGACCCACGTCCAACCGTTCGCGGTGAGGAGACGCGACAACTTCTTGTACCGGAGCAGTGGCTCGATGACGGGGTGCTCGATCTCCTGCAGCTCCCACTGCCGGGTGGAGGTCGCGTTGATGCCGGCACGCTGGAGCGCCTTGAGGAGCTCGCCAGGTGACTCGGGGCTGAGCTCCTGCACCCCGAGGGCGGCCTTGACCTCCTCGAGGACCGCGGCCAGCTTCGCCGGACGGACACCGGGCGGCACCTTGGGACCGAGGGCGTCGGCGAGGATGCGGTCGTGGGCCTCGGCGTCCCACGGGAGACCGGCGAAGGTCATCTCCGTGGCGATGAGGGCACCGGCGGACTCGGCGGCGAGGAGGAGTCCGAGCTGCGAGCGTCCCTGCGGTGTCGCGCCGTCGACGGCGTCACGCTGGAGCGTGAACTCGGCGACGGGATCGCGTTCGCCGCCCGGGAGGTCGAGGTCGAAGAGGGTCCCGACCGCCTCCGCACGCTGGGCGACGCGCGGATCGAGGACCTCGTCCCACGGGCCGGCCGGAGCCGTCGCGAGGGCGGAGTCGGCGGTGAAGGCGGCGTTGCGGAGGAGGTTGTGGGAGAGCCGGAGGTCGACGCAGCGGGCCACCCGGACACCCGCGGCGAGGAGCGCCGGGTACCAGAGCGTGGTGTCGTCCCACACCCAGCGCGGCGGATTCGGCTCGGCTTCGAGACGCCGGACGAAGGCCGCGAGGTCGGCCCGCGGCATGGTGGTCCCGGACACCGGAGGTGGCTCGCCGGACGGAGTGGGGCGGTCCTCGAGGTGCACGACGCGCACGCGGGCGCCGTCGAGCTGCTGGAGGACGATGTGCACCACCCCAGTCTGCCGTCACCCGCCGACCTCGCCCGACGCGACCTCTCGCTGGAGACACGAGACCCGGACGGGATCGCCCGTTCCCTCCGGGTCTCGTGCAGGCAGCACTCGGGCGTTCAGCGCCTCCGGCCGCGGGCCAGGTTCACCCGCGTCATGACCAGGTACGCCGCGAGAAGCAGCTCGGCGAAACAGAGCGCCGAGCCGAGATACTCGGCGACGCCGAAGCCCGCTCGGACGCCGATGGTGATCGTCAGGAACGCGGCGACGATCGATCCGGCCGTGAGACCCTGGCGGATCTGGAGCGGCCGCGGGCCGTGCGTGGTGATCGGCGATTCGGGGTTCGACATACAGATATATTAGATTGCCTCGTATCAGCCGCCTCGACATCCTCGGCGCACGATATCGGGGGTCCCTGAGCCTGTCGAAGGGTCAGGCGCCACCGTGCTTGCACTTCGACAAGCTCAGTGACCGAGAAAGGTCGGCGACCGCGGAAAGGTCGGCGACCGGGGAAAGGTCGGTGACCGCTGTGAGGCCCGGGAGACCGGGACATCCCCCCTATGGGGGTGGGCGCAGCGGTGCCAGACTGCGAGCATGCTGATCTCGACGATGAACGATGTCCCCGGCCGCCAGGTCACCGAGGTGCTGGGCGAGGTGACCGGCCTCACGGTCCGTGCACGCAACGCGGGCGTGCAACTCGGCGCCAACTTCAAGGCACTGCTGGGCGGTGAGCTCTCCGGGCTCACCAAGCAGCTCGCTGAGAGCCGCGAGGAAGCGAAGCAGCGACTCATCGAGGCGGCCACCGCGCTCGGTGCCGACGCGGTACTCGCGATGCGGTTCGACGCGGCCGAGGTCGGCCAGAACTACCAGGAGGTCGTCGCCTACGGCACCGCCGTCAAGCTCGGCTGATCACGGGGCCTGAGCCATCCCGGTCCCTGGGCCATCCCGGTCCCGGTCCCTGAGCCTGTCGAAGGGCGCACTTCGACAAGCTCAGTGACCGGGTGGGTGGCTCAGGGACCGAAGAAGGATCAGGCGCGGAGGCGCTTGAGCTCCTCGCGACGGACGGCCTGCTCGGCCGGGTCTGGCACGGGGAGCGACGCGAGGAGACGACGCGTGTAGACGTCGCTCGGCGCACCGAGCACCGCTGAGCCAGGCCCCTCCTCCACGATGTCGCCGCGGTACAGCACGACGATGCGGTCGGCGAGGATGTCGACCACCGCGAGGTCGTGGCTGATGAACAGCGACGCGAACCCGAACTCACGCTGCAGCTCGGCGAAGAGTTCCAGCACGCGAGCCTGCACCGACACGTCGAGTGCCGAGGTCGGTTCGTCTGCGACCAGCAGTGCCGGTTCGAGCGCCAACGCCCGCGCGAGCGAAGCGCGCTGCCGCTGCCCACCGGAGAGCTCGTGCGGGAACCGGTCGCCGAACGCCTTCGGCAGCTGCACCGCTTCGAGGAGTTCGTCCACCCGGCGTCGGGCAGCTCGGGCGTCGCCGAAGCGGCCGTGCACGATGAGCGGCTCCGCCACGCACTCCGCGATCGTGAGCAGCGGGTTGAAGCTCGTCGCCGGGTCCTGGAACACGAACCCGATCTCGCGGCGCTTCGGGGCGAACTCGCGCTCCTTCACCCGGTTCATCTCCACACCGAGCACCGACAGCGAGCCGCCGGTCACCTTGGTGAGCCCGGCGATCGCGCGGCCGATCGTGGTCTTGCCCGACCCCGACTCCCCCACCAGGCCGAGGACCTCGCCCGCGTGGATCGTGAAGTCGACGCCCTTGACCGCCCGGAACCCGGCACGGCCGAAACGACCCGGGTACTCGATCTCGAGCCCCTTCGCGACGACCACCGGCTCACCGAGCTGCAGCTGCTTGCCGCGTTCGACCTCGGCCGGCGCGGAGCTCTTGCCGCGGCCGACGTGCGGCACCGACGACAGGAGCTTCTTGGTGTACTCGGCCTTCGGTGACGAGAACAGCTCCTGCACGGGAGCCTCCTCGACGATGTCGCCCTGGTACATGACCACGACGCGGTCGGCGAGGTCGGCGACGACGCCCATGTTGTGGGTGATGAGGACGATGGCCGTCCCGAACTCGTCGCGGCACCAACGCAGGAGGTCGAGGATCTCCGCCTGCACCGTGACGTCGAGCGCGGTCGTCGGCTCGTCGGCCACGATCAGTCCGGGGTCGAGCACGAGCGCCATCGCGATGACGATGCGCTGCTTCTGTCCGCCGGAGAACTGGTGCGGGAAGTAGTCGACCCGCTCCTCCGGCTCCGGGATGCCGACGCGGCGCAGGATGTCGATGGCCTTGGCCCGCGCCTCGGCCTTCGTGTACGACCCGTGCGCGCGGAGACCTTCGGCGATCTGCCAGCCCACCTTGTAGACGGGGTTGAGGGCCGTCGACGGCTCCTGGAACACCATCGCCGCGTCGCTGCCGCGGATGGACCGCAGCTGCTCCGCCGACGCCGTGACGACGTCCTGCTCGGTCGAACCGTCGCGGGAGCGCAGGACGACCGCGCCGGAGGCCGTCGCCGTCTCCGGGAGCAGACCGAGGATGGTCTTGGCCGTGACCGTCTTGCCCGAACCGGACTCGCCGACGATCGCGACGATCTCGCGCGGCGCGACCGACAGCGAGATGTCGTTGATCGCCTTCACGGCGCCGGCGTCGGTCGAGAACGAGACCCCGAGGTCGCGGATGCTGACGATGTCCTTGGTGCCGAGGTCGCGTGGACCGGTGGTCGGCGTCGACTGGCTCATGAGCGCTCGTCCTCTCGTCGGTTCTCCAGATCGCTGTCCGCCGCGGCGTCGCTCACGGCGCCCAGCGACTCGGCGTCCATCATCCCGGCGCCACCGGGGCTGTCGGGCGTGCCACCGGTGGTCGTGATGCTCGACGTCGCAGCGACCGACCCGCTCGACGCGCCCACCCGACGACGGCTGCGCAGACGCGGGTCGGACAGGTCGTTGAGGCTCTCACCGACGAGCGTGATGCCGAGCACGACGAGCACGATCGCGAGGCCGGGGAACAGCGCGGTCCACCAGATGCCGCTCGTGACGTCGGAGACGGACCGGTTGAGGTCGTAGCCCCACTCGGCGGCCGCGGTCGGCTCGATGCCGAACCCGAGGAAGCCGAGCCCCGCGAGCGTGAGGATGGCCTCGGAAGCGTTGAGGGTGATGATGAGTGGCAGCGTCCGGGTCGCGTTCCGCAGCACGTGACGGAACATGATGCGGGAGCTCGACGCACCGATGACCTTCGCCGACTCGACGAACGCCTCGCTCTTGATGCGCACGACCTCGGAGCGGATCACCCGGAAGTACTGCGGGATGAAGACCACGGTGATCGAGATCGCGGCGGCCAGGATGCCGCCCCAGAGGCTCGACTGCCCGCGGCTGATGACGATCGACATGACGATCGCGAGCAGCAGCGACGGGAAGGCGTAGACCGCGTCGCACACGACCACGAGCACGCGGTCGAGCCAGCCACCGAAGTACCCGGCGACGAGCCCGAGCAGGACGCCGATGAAGATCGACAGGATGATCGCGGACACGATGACGAAGAGCGCGGTCTGGGCGCCCCAGAGCACGCGGGACAGGACGTCGTACCCACCGACGGTCGTGCCGAGGAGGTTCGTCGCGTTCGGCGCCTGCTGCGTACCGAACGAACCGTCGTCGCCGCGCAGCTGGTTGTAGCGGTACGGCGCGACGAGCGGCGCGAGGATCGCGATGAGCACGAACACGCCCGTGACGACGAGACCGATGACGAGCATCGCCCGCTGCAGCCCGACCGACTGGCGGAACTGCTTGACGACGGGCAGGCGGTCGCGCAGCGGACGCTTCGCTGGCGCGGTCTGCACGGCAGTGGTGGCTGTCGGAGCACTCATGCTCAGTACCTCACCCTCGGGTCGATGATCGCCGCGATGATGTCGACGATGAAGTTGGTCAGGGCGACGATGACGGCCAGCAGCGCGACGATCCCCTGGACGGCGACGAAGTCACGCGCCTTGAGGTACTCGCTCAGCATGAACCCGAGGCCCTTCCATTCGAACGTCGTCTCGGTGAGGACTGCTCCCGCGAGGAGGAGCGCGATCTGCAGGCCGATGACCGTGATGATCGGGATGAGCGCCGGACGGTAGGCGTGCTTCGTCACGAGCCGGAACTCGCTGACGCCGCGCGACCGGGCCGCATCGACGTAGCCGGAACCGAGCGTGCCGATGACGTTGGTGCGGACCAGACGCAGGAAGACTCCGGCCGTCAGCAGGCCGAGGGCGATCGCCGGGAGCACCGCGTGGGCGAGGACGTCGCTGATCGCCGTCGGATCGCCGAGGCGGATCGCGTCGATCAGGTAGATGCCGGACGGGTTGGAGATGGTCTGGAGGGTCAGCTCGGTGCCGGTACTGGCTCGACCGGCGACCGGGAGGATCCCGAGCCAGACGGAGAAGATCAGCTTGAGCAGCAGGCCGGCGAAGAACACCGGGGTCGCGTAGCTGAGGATGGCGAAGACGCGGAGGCCCGCGTCCTGCCAGCGGTCGCGGCGGGCGGCGGCGAGCATGCCGAGCGGGATGCCGACGATGAACGCGACGATGAGGGCGTAGATCGCGAGTTCGAGGGTCGCGGAGCCGTAGGTGAGGAGGACCTCGATGACCGGGCGGTTGTCGGAGATCGTCGTGCCGAAGTTGCCGACGGCGATCTGTCCGAGGAACTCGAAGTACTGGACGAAGAGCGGCCGGTCGTAGCCGGCGGCGCTGATGCGTTCCGCAAGTTGGTCGGCTGGGAGGCGACCGCCGAGCGCCGCGGTGATCGGGTCACCGGTCAGGCGCATCAGGAAGAAGACCATGGTGACGAGGATGAACACCGTCGGGATGATCAGCAGGAAGCGGATGACGAGGTACCGCCAGAGTCCGCCACCTCCGGAACGTCTGGCCGCCTTGGGGGGTGGGGTTGCGACAGCTGCCGTCATTGCAGTGGATCCTCCTCGATCACCGACTCGGTAGAGCCCGGACAGACGATCGGGGCGGCTCTGTGGAGCCACCCCGATCGCGACGTCCGACTCACCATAGTCGGATATCAGTTGGTCAGGCTACTCAGCCCTTGGTGATGGGCGCGTAGCGGAACTTGAACGACGCATCGAGGACGGTGCCCTCGATGTCCTTGCCGACGACCGCCACCTGAGCGCCCTGGAGCAGCGGGATGGTCGACAGGTCGGCCGCCTCCGTGTCCTGGATCTGCTCGATGAGCTTCGTCCGTGCGTCCGCGTCCGTCGTCGAGCGCTGCTCGTTGATGAGGTCGTTGACGGCCGGGTTGTCGTAGTGGTTCGCGAGGAAGTTGTCCGTAGCGAAGAACGGCGTCAGGTAGTTGTCCGCGTCGGAGTAGTCCGGGAACCAACCCAGCTGGTACGCCGGGTAGACGTCCGTCGTGCGGTCCTTCGAGTACTGCACCCACTCGGTCTGCTGCAGGTTGACGGTGAACAGGCCGTCGGCCTCGAGCTGGTCCTTGATGAGCGCGTACTCGTCGCCGGAGCCGGAACCGTAGTGGTCACCGTTGTACTGGAGGTTGAGCGCGACCGGAACGGTCACACCGGCTGCCTCGAGCGTCTCCTTCGCCTTGGCGGCATCCGGGCCGCCGCCGCCGTCGCCGTAGAGGCCCTTGAGGGACTCGGTGGCACCGGTCAGGCCGGCGGGCACGTAAGAGTAGAGCGGCGTGTAGGTGTCCTTGTAGACGTCCTTGGCGATCGCAGCGCGGTCGATCAGGTCGGCAGCGGCCTGGCGGACGGCGAGCGCCTTCGCCGGGTCGGCGTCAGCAGTGGTCGCTCCGTAGGGCATCGTGTCGAAGTTGAAGACGAAGTAGCGGATCTCACCACCGGGGCCGTCGACGACCTTGACGTTCTTGTCCTTCTTCAGGTCTTCGATGTCGGTCGCGGAGAGGCTGCGCGATGCGACGTCGATGTTGCCCTGCTTGACGTCGAGCTTCAGGTTGGACTCGTCGGTGTAGTACTTCACGTTGACGGTGTCGTTCTTCGCCTCGCCGAGGAGGCCCTGGTAGTCGGCGTACTTCTTGTACGAGATGAGCTCGTTGAACTTGTAGCTGTCGATCGTGTACTGGCCGGCGAAGGCCTTGCCCTTGACGATGTCGTTGTCGGGCGTGACCTCGGTGGCGGAGAAGACGTCCTCGTCGACGATCGGGCCGACGGGGCTCGAGAGCACCTGTGGGAAGGTCTGGTCGTTCTCGGTCTTCAGCGTGAAGACGACGGTGAGGTCGTCGGGCGCGTCGGTCTTCTCGAGGTTGCTGAGGAGCGACGACGGGCCGTTGTCGTCGGCGATGGCCAGCTGGCGGTCGAAGCTGAACTTCACGTCCGAGGAGGTGAGGTCGTTGCCGTTGGCCCACTTGAGGCCCTTCTTGAGCTTCACCGTGTACTCGGTCGGCGAAGTGAACTCGGCCGACTCGGCGATGTCGGGCTCGACGTCGGGGCTGTTGTACGGCGTGTTCAGGAGGAAGGGGAAGACCTGGTTCATGACGGCGAAGGAGCCGTTGTCGTACGATCCGGCCGGGTCGAGCGTCGTGACCTTGTCGGTCGTGCCGATGACGATCGTGCCGCTGGCACCGCTGCTGGAGCCGCTGCCACCGGCGGCGCAGCCGGCGAGGGCGAGGGCGGTGATGGACAGACCCGCGAGCGCGACGGCGCTCTTCCGGAATCCACTACGTGGGGATGACATTGATGTCGACCTCGTTTTTCTGTGTGTGAGAGACGGCACGGCTGTGTGCAGGTTCTTCGCACGTGCTTGTAGAGGATTACAGCACGCTCCGAACAAATCCCTCAAACCGAGAAGCCTTCCGGTGCAGATTCGTTACGAGCACGAAACGTGCGCGAGTGACATCTCTAGCGCAATGACCGCGCGTTTCGCCAGGTTCGGACGCCACCGAGATCCCGGGCTCGACGCCCCGATGGCCGGGGTCGGTCAGTACCCGCGCTCGGCGTCGAACCGGTTCAGCAGCGGTCCGCCTGCACGGTAGCGGGCGAGGTTCTCGATGAACAGTGCCGTGAGCGTCGCGTTCTCGCTCTCGACCGTAGACGCCGAGTGGGGCGAGATGAGGACGTTGTCGAGGTCCCAGAGCGGTGAGTCCGCGGGCAGCGGCTCCTCGCGGAAGACGTCGAGCGCCGCGCCACCGAGCTTGCCCGACCGAAGTGCCTCGATCAGCGCGTCCTCATCGACGACCTGCCCTCGGGAGATGTTGACGATGGCGGCGCCGTCGGGCAGGAGCGCGATCCGGTCGGCGCTGATGAGGTTCTCGGTCTCGGGCGTGAGCGCCGTGCAGAGGACGAGCACGTCGGTGCCCGGCAGCACCTCGTCGAGCCGGTCCACATCGCTCAGCTCGACGCCGTCGGGGAGCTCATAGGTGCCACCGATCCGACCCACCGCGGTCACCCGTGCGCCGATGGCGTCGAAGGTCCGCACCACGTTCGACCCCATGCCGCCGACGCCGACGACCGTGACCCGCATCCCGGCGAGCTGCCTGGTCGTGTACCGCTCGAACCGGCGCTCACGCTGCCGTCGCTGGAGGAACGGAACACCCTTCACCACGAAGAGCGCCCCGGTGAGGGCGAACTCGGCGAGTGGGACGGCATGCACGCCGCCCGCCGTCGTGACGGTGATGCCGCTGCCGTCGAGTCCGGTCCGGCGCATGAACGCACCGATGCCGGCGCTCGTCGCCTGGATCCATCTCAGGTTCGGGGCGCGCTCCGGCAGTGCCGCCGGGTCCTGCCAGTCGAAGTCGAACGCGACGTCGGCCCGGGCGAGCATGTCCGCCCACCGTTGCTGGTCCGCTGCGGACAGCTCGGGTGCCGGCCCACGGTGATCGGCGACGTACTGCGGGACCGCGACGAGCGTCGGGTCGTACAGCACCTCGACATCCGGGTGGGAGGCGCCGATCGCCTCGACGTACTCAGGCTCGAGGTGACTCGCGATGAGGATCCGCATGATGGTCCATCATGCCCTGCGATACCCTGCGCCCGGACTCAGTCGTTGATGGCGGCGTTGGCCGCCTCCTGCGCCTTCTTGAGACCGTCGGCGACGGGCGTCGTGCCCGCGAAGATCTCCTTGAAGATCGGGTCGTAGGCGGCGAGTCCCTTCGCGTACCCGGCACCCGTCGGCGGCGCGATGGTCTTCGCGTCGTCGGCGATCACGTCGAAGAAGGGCTGCACGTCGACGTCCTGGCCCTTCCAGTAGTCGAAGTACTGCTTCTGGGCCGCGGTGACGGCGGGGACCGCCGAGCCGGACGAACCGACGGGGGCGTTGCCCTCGGTGCTGCCCAACCAGGCGAGCACCTTCTTCACCTGGTCGGGGTGCTTCGTGGCCGCGTTGCCCGCTGCGGCGATCCCGTTCGTGACGCTGACCTTGCCCGCAGGGCCGGCCGGGAGCTCGGCGACACCCCAGCGGAAGTCGGCACCGTCGTGCACGGCCTTCAGGCTGTAGAGCCCCGACTGGAACATCGCGACCCTGCCCTGGAGGAAGGCGTCGCGGGAGAAGTCACCGTCGGCGTTCGTGGAGGCGGCCGGTGGGGCGACCTTGGCGCCGTTGATCGCGTTGACGAGGTAGCTCACCGACTCGCTCGTCTTCGGGTCGTTGAACGCGAAGTCGTCGCCGTCCTGGTACTTCCCGCCGTTCGAGCCGATGAACGGCAGGAGCGCGGCCTGCAGGTCGTACCCGAGGCCGGTGCCGTAGGTCGCGGGCGCCGCGGGGTTGAAGCCGGGCTGGTCGGCCGAGACCCCGGCCGCGTCCTTCGTCAGCTTCTTCGCCAGGGGCAGGAAGGTGTCCTTCGTCGCGTCGGGCGACCAGGTCGCCTCCTCGAGCTCGGCGGGCTTCACGCCGGCCGCGTCGAGGAGGTCGGCGTTGTAGTAGACCGCGATGCCGGCGTCGGACAGTTGCGGGACGGCCCAGAGCTTGTCGTTCCGGGTGAACTGGCTGACGACGCTCGGCGCCCAGTCCTTCGAGGCGTCCTTGCCGAGCGTCTGCCCGACGTCGAGCACGCTCCCGCTGTCCGCGTACCCGGCGAGGTAGGAGTTGTTCAACCAGAAGACGTCGGGAGCGGTGTCCGCCGCGACGTCGGTGCGGAGCTTCGTCCAGTAGTCGGCCCACTCGACGACGTCGACGCGGACGCGGATGTCGGGGTTCTCGCGCTCGAAGGCGGCGAACGAGGTCTCATAGGCGTCGGCGACGGCGGCATCCCACACGCGCACCGTGACCGTCGTGCGCTCCGTGGATCCGGCGGCGCAACCGCTCAGCATCAGGGCGGAGGCGGCCGCGATCGCGAGGGCGGCGTGGCGCTTGAGCATGAGAATCCTTCGTTCCGTGAACCTCAGGGAGGCTAGCAGTTCAGTCTGAACGCTCGCGAGCTGTCAGAAACGGTCAGTGTGACGCCGTCTGACTGTGCGTTTGTGACAGTTCGCGGGCAGGTGGGGTGGTCACCGGGAGGACCACCAGTCGAGGAGGCGGCGGGTGGCCTCCTCCTCGCCGAGCGGGCCCTCGTCGAGACGCAGCTCCAGCAGCCAGCGGTACGCCTCGCCGACCTCGCGACCGGGTGCGATGCCCAACACCTCCTGGATGCGGTTGCCGTCGAGGTCGGGCCGGACGGACTCGAGCTCCTCCTGCTCCTGGAGCTCGACGATGCGCTGCTCCAGGTCGTCGTAGGCGAAACCGAGGCGGTCGGCCTTGCGCCGGTTGCGGGTCGTGACATCGGCGCGGACGAGCATGTGCAGCCGCTCGAGCAGCGGACCGGCGTCGCGGACGTAGCGCCGCACCGCGGAGTCGGCCCAGACGCCCTCGGAGTACCCGAAGAACCGCATGTGCAGCTCGACGAGCCGCGCGACGCTCTTGATCGTGTCGCCGTCGTACCGGAGCGCGGTGAGGCGCTTCTTCGCCAGCTTCGCCCCCACGAGGTCGTGGTGGTAGAAGGTGACGGCTGCGCCGGGGCCGGTCTTCTTCGTCGCCGGCTTGCCGATGTCGTGGAGCAGCGCGGCCCACCGAAGGACGAGGTCGGGCGCCTCACCGGGGTGCCGCGAGTGCTCGTAGCCGATCGCCTGCTCGAGCACCGTGAGCGAGTGCTGGTAGACGTCCTTGTGGTGGTGGTGCTCGTCGGGCTCCAGCCGGAGCGCGGGCAACTCGGGCAGCACGAGGTCGGCGATGCCGGTGTCGACGAGCAGCTCGAGGCCCGCGCGCGGGTGATCGGTCGCCAGCAGCTTGCCGAGCTCGGCCTGGATGCGCTCGGGGCTCACGATGGAGATGGTCTCGCGACGCTCCTCCATCGCCTCGATCACGTCGTCGGTGGGCCGGAAGCCGAGCTGCGAAGCGAACCGCGCGGCCCGGAGCATGCGCAGCGGGTCGTCACCGAAGGACACCTCCGGCGAGCTCGGCGTCCGCAGCAGGTGGGCGACGAGGTCCTCGACGCCGCCGGACGGGTCGACGAGGGTGATCTCGGGGATGCGGAGCGCCATCGAGTTGACGGTGAAGTCGCGCCGACGCAGGTCGTCTTCGAGGGTGTCGCCGAACGCGACGACCGGCTTGCGGGTCACGCCGTCGTAGGCGTCGGCCCGATAGGTGGTGATCTCGACCGTGTCGGCGTGCTCGACGCCGTCGTCGTCGGTGACGGTGACCTTCGCGCCGATCGTCCCGAAGTCGCGGCCGACGTCCCACCAGGCACTCGCCATCGGCTTGAGGACCGCGAGGATCTGGTCGGGCGAGGCGTTCGACGTGAAGTCGAGGTCGCTCACGGTGCGACCGAGCATCGCATCGCGAACCGGTCCGCCGACGAGGGCCAGTTCGTACCCGGCTTCGGCGAACGCCGACGCCACCCGAGCGACCACGGGCGACGAGGCCAGGTCCTGCAGGCGCACCAAGGATTCCGCCACGCTCACCATGGGGTCAATCGTACCCGGACGCCGCCTGCGACCCCGTCGCCGTCAAGCCGCGAGCGCTCCTGGGCGACGGCCGTACAATAACGAGGAACCCACTCCCCAGCAGACCAGAGGCGGACACGATCACGAACGAACTCGACGACCAGCGGCCAACCGTCGGCACTCAGGCACCGACGGCCTTCACCAGTACCGCGAAGGACCCGATTCCGCCGGAACTCCCGTTCACCACCGCCCCTGAGCTCGTCCTCGTGACCGGTGGCTCCCGATCGCAGCGCTTCGACCGCCCCGACGTGGTGCAGCGCAAGGGCGTCTACACCCTCATCAACGGTCACCTGACCCCACAGCAATCGATGGTGGAGGACCTGCTCGCCGTCGCCGACGTGCTCGACGCGGCCGAGATCGAGTACCTCCTCATCCGGGGCGAGCACGACCGCCCCGTCATCGTGGTCGACCGCTCCCTGCGCAAGCGCCTGCAGACCGCACTCGCGGAGGCGTTCGCCGACGAGCCCTTCTACAGCGTGCCGCTCAAAGCGCGCATGTCGACGGTGAAGCCGGCCGGCGATCCGCACCTCCTCTCCGACGGCCTGCTCACCGGCGCCCGCAAGGCCGAGGTGTTCCGGCTGTACCGGCCGCGCATCGAACCGCTCGGCCGCCTCCGCTACGGCATGGAGACCGCCCTGCAGCTCGAACTCTGGCGCTTCGGCGACGAGGAGATCACCGCTCCCGTGGAGAACGTCCTCATGCGGACGTACATGCCGCGGACGGAGGCCGTCGAGACGACCGTCGAACGATACGGCCGCAGCTGGCGGACGCTCGAGCACATGTTCGGCGCACTCGCGAGCGACGTCACCTTCGACATCGACCTCGTCTTCTCGTGGGTGGACGGCTCCTCCGAGGAGTTCCAGCGCGCCCGTGCCAAGCGGATGCAGAGCTACGTCGTCGGCGACGGCGACGACTCCGACGCCCGCTTCCGCCAGATCAACGAGCTCAAGTACGCCCTCCGCAGCGTGCACACCTTCGCCCCCTGGATCCGACGCATCTTCATCGCGACCGATTCCCCCGCGCCCGAATGGCTGGCGGAGCACCCGAAGGTCACCATCGTGCGCAGCGAGGAGTTCTTCGGCGACCTCGACGCCCTGCCGACGCACAACTCCATGGCCGTCGAGAGCCAGCTCCACCGCATCGAGGGGCTGTCGGAGCACTTCCTCTACTCCAACGACGACATGTTCCTCGGACGACCGATCAGTCCCGAACTGTTCTTCTCACCGGGCGGCATCAGCAAGTTCGTGGAGGCGACCACCCGCATCGGCCTCGGGGCGAACGACCCCTCGCGCAGCGGCTTCGAGAACGCGGCCCGCGTGAACCGTCGGCTCCTGCACGAGCGCTTCGGACGCGTCACCACCCGTCACCTCGAGCACTGCGCCGCACCCCTCCGCCGGAGCATCATGGCGGAGATGGAGCAGGAGTTCGCCGAGGAGTTCCGCGCGACCTCCCACAGCGCGTTCCGTGCGGCGGACAACATCTCGGTGACGAACTCGTTCTACCACTACTACGGCCTGATGACGGGTCGCGCGGTGCAGCAGACCCAGGCGAAGGTCCGCTACATCGAGACGACGCTCAAGCAGTCGCTCGGGCAGATGGAGCGACTCCTCAAGCGACGCGACCAGGACATGTTCTGCCTGAACGACGGCAGCCGGCCGGAGATCTCGGTGGAGCAGCGCACCACCGCGGTGATCGACTTCCTCGAGCGGTACTTCCCGTTCCCGGCCCCGTGGGAGCGCGAGGCCGCCGTGCCGAACGCGCTCGAGATCGAGCCCGCCAAGCTCAGCTGACCGCCCTTCGACAGGCTCAGGGACCGAGACGGTCACCGCCCTTCGACAGGCTCAGGGACCGGACGGGTGCCCAGGGACCGGAAGGGCGCCCAGGGGCGGGGGCCGATCAGGGGACGATGCGCTCCTCGCGGAGGCGGTCGAAGATCGCGGTGAAGGCGTCCAGCGTCCGCCGGTAGCCGGTGAACCCGGCGAGTCGGCTCTTGCTCATGTCGGTGACCACCTCGATGTCCCGGCCGAGGTCGCCGTCGGTGTGCCACCACGACGCCACGCGGGAGAGGTCGGCCTCGACGAGACCGTGTTCGGCCACCAGCTCGGCCCAGGTGCCCTCGACGCCCGCCATCTGCTGCTCGAGCGGACGAGGCTCGGTGTCGAAACCCTCCGGCTCGACACCGAGGTGCGCAGCCAGTCGCGGCCACATCCAGCGCCAGCGGAAGACGTCGCCGTTGACGATGTTGAACGCCTCGTCCGCACCGGCCGGTGAGGTCGCAGCCCAGAGCATCTGCTCGGCGAGGAGTCCGGCGTCGGTCATGTCGGTGAGGCCGTTCCACTGGGTCTCGGAACCGGGGAACACGAACGGTCGGTCGAGCCGCTTGCAGAGCGCCGCCTGCACCGCGAGCGTGGACGCCATGTTCATCGCGTTGCCGACCGCATGTCCGATCACGGTGTGGGAGCGGTGTACCGACCAGGTGAACCCCGCTCGCGCAGCCGCGGCGAAGAGCTCGTCCTCCTGCTCGTAGTAGAAGTTGGGCGTGTCGAGTCGGTCCTCGTCCTCGTGGAACGGGGTGTCGGGCATCTCGCCCGCCGCATAGGCCTCGAACGGGCCGAGGTAGTGCTTCAGGCCGGTGACCAGGGCGACGTGCTGAACGGGCTCGGCGGAGAGGGCTGCCAGCAGGTCGCGGACCATGCCGCCGTTGACCCGGATGTTCTCGGCCTCGGTGTCCTGACGTGACCAGGCGGTGAAGAACACGTGGGTGACGCCGGTGCCGCCGAGGGCGCGCGCGAGGTCGTCCGCGTCCCGGAGGTCGGCCGCGACGTGCTCGACCTGCGGGTGGGCCGCCGGCGCTCGGCGAGCGAGGGCGAGGATCCGCCAGCCACCGTCCTCGAGGAGCTGCGACACGATCGCGGAACCGGTGATGCCGCTGGCGCCGACGACGAGTGCGGTGCGGGGTGCTTCTGGGGAGGTCATCCGTCCACGATAGGCGCGTCGGTCTGGGGAGGCTCCCGGAACGGCGGACCCGCCGGGCTGCGGTACCCTGCCCGGGTGCGGCCCTTCGACAGGCTCAGGGACCGGAGAACGTGCGGCCCTTCGACAGGCTCAGGGAGCGAGGCAAGGCGAGGCCCTTCGACAAGCTCAGGGACCGGGGGAAGCTCAGGGACCGGGGGAAGTTCGGGGACCGGAGGGAAGTTCAGGGACCGGGGAGGTGCAGCCCTAGACGAGGACGCCGATCGGCATCGTCAGCGGCGGCTCCGGCTGCACCGACACCGTGTCCGACAGGGGCAGCTCGATGCCGTCGCGAGCGAGCAGGCGTGCACTCTCCTCGGCGTCGATGTAGTGCAGCGGCGGGGTCTCACCCAGCGGCACCACCGAGTGCAGGACCGTCTTGCCGTAGACGTGGACGAGGTTGAACGCCCGCGCGCCGTCGCGACCACGCGTCCCGCCGACGGGCACGTTGAGGTCCTGCGTGTAGCACGTGGCCGAGGCGACCGACACCGGGATGCCCGCGAAGGTCGCGGTCGACGAGTAGTGCAGGTGACCGGCGATGATGCTCCGGACGTCGGATCCCTCGAGCACTTCGGCGAGCTTCGCCTGATCGCGCAGCTCGACGCTCACGGCGAGGTCGAGCACACTCGGGACGGGCGGGTGGTGCATCGCGAGGATCGTGCCGTGAGGCGCCTTCGTCGAGAGTTCCTCGGCGAGCCAGTCGAGCTGCTCGTCCGAGATCTCGCCGTGGTGGTGACCGGGCACGCTCGAGTCGAGGGTGATGACGCGGAGGCCGTTGACGTCGTAGACGCGGTCGACCGGGCGGGTGGTCGGCACCTCACCGAACAGCCCGGCCCGGAACGCCTGGCGGTCGTCGTGGTTGCCCATCACCCAGATGATCTGCGATCCGAGGCGCTCGGCGACCGGCTCGACGATGGAGCGGATGCGGTCGTACGCGTCGGGTTCGCCCTTGTCGGCGAGGTCGCCCGTGAAGACGATCGCTTCGGGCCGACCGCCGGACGCCTCGAACTCGGCGAACAGGTGACGCAGATGCGTCTCGCTGTCGACGCTGTCGTAGAGGCTCCCCCCGCCGGCGAGGAGGTGCGTGTCGCTCACATGGAGCAGGAAGTGATCGGGCCTCGGGTACTCGGCCGTGCGAAGACTCACGTGACAACTCTCGTTCGAGCGATGCTCTCCGAACCGCATCGCAGCTGTTTGACCATCTGACCAGACTCGGTTGAACGGCAACGGAACGCCACGCTACGACGCGGGAAACTCGTGAGCAAGGTCACGAGCCGACATCCAGGGGACTCACACCTGACGGTGGGCTGCGGGAGGATGTCCGCATGCCCTACCTCGACGACGATGAGCAGCCGCTGCAGCGGATCGATCTGGCGCAGATCCCCCCGGCCGGACGCCGGTTCCGGCTCGAACGGCGGATCGGGTTCCAGGAGCACGCCCCTGACGGTCCCGTCGTGTGGGCACCGGCGTCCGACGGCGGGCACGACGGCGGCCGCACGGAGGGATGGACCGACCTCGCGTCCGTCCCGGGCGTCCTGTGGAGCTTCATCGGCAGCTACGGCCGGCAGTCCGCGCCGGCCGTCGTGCACGACCACCGGGCGCTCCTCGCACTCGGGCTCCCGCCGGACCAGGCACTCGAGCAGCGGTTCGAGGACGATCGACAGTTCCGCGTCGGACTCCGCCAGCAGCGGGTGCCGCTCCTCCGGGCCTGGCTCATGTGGGCGGTCGTGTCGGTCGAGCGGTACGTCAGGCACGCTCCAGGCATCGCCGCCGTACTGATCGGGCAGTCGGTCCTGGGCGTCATGGCCGTCTGGGTCGCGACGATCGGACTCGTCACGCCCGTGCTCGGCGCTCCGACGCCCGGGTGGCTCGGCCTCGCGATGGCACCCGCGGTCCTCGCCGTGTGCTGGCGGGAGGAACGGAGACTCCTCGTCTGGCTGCCGTACGCCGGTGCGCTCCTCGGGCCGCTCCTCCTCGTCCAGCTCGCGGCGGTCGGCGCGTTCCGCCTCCTCGAACTGCTCGTCCGGGAGACGATCGACCGCCCGTTCATCGACGACTCCCCCGGCCCGGTCGGCCCGCCGACCCTCCGCTGACCGTTCCCTGACTCAGGAACGCCTCGGCGTGTCGAGCGCGGGGGACCCGACACGCCGAGACGCTCCTGAGACAGGGACGGAGCAGGGGTCCGGCTAGGCGCCGGGGAGGGTGCCGAGTCCGTCGACGACCGGGATCGCCGCGAGGAGCCGCTGCGTGTAGGCGTCCTGCGGGTCGGACCAGACGCGGTCGACCGGACCGTGCTCGACGATGCGACCGGCGCTCATGACCGCCACGTCGTCCGCGATGACCCGCACGACGGACAGGTCGTGGCTGATGAACAGGAGCGCCGCGCCGGTCTCGACCGCGAGCTTCCGCATGAGCTTCGCCACCCGTGCCTGCAGGGAGGCGTCGAGCGACGCGATCGGCTCGTCACCGATGAGCAGCTCGGGGCCCGCCGCGATGGCCCGGGCGATCGCGATGCGCTGCCGCTGGCCGCCCGAGAACTGGTGCGGGTAGCGGGTGCGGCTGGCGGCGTCGAGTTCGACGTGCTCGAGCAGCTGACCGACGTCCCACGCGTCGCGCACCGGGTTGACCCGGAGGCCGTCCTCGATCTGACTCCCGACCGTGCGGCGCGGGTTCAGCGAGGCGTACGGGTTCTGGAAGACCATCTGGATCCGCAGCAGCTCCGGTGCGCGCTTCCGGAGACCCAGCTTGCCGATCGGCGTCCCGTTGAACGTGATCGCGCCACCCGAGGTCGGTTCCAGCCCGCAGACCGCTCGCGCGAGGGTCGACTTGCCGCAGCCCGACTCCCCCACCAGGCCGAGCACCTGTCGCGGCTCGAGGTCGAAGCTCACGCCGTCGACCGCGTTCAGCGTGCCGCGACCGGGCAGCTTGTACGTCACGTGGACGTCGTCGAGGTGCAGCAGCGTCATGACGCCGCCTCCGTTCCCGTGTCGGGCAGCGCGTCGATGAGCGCCTTGGTGTACTCGTGCTGCGGATCGGTGATGACCTGGTACCGGCTGCCGTGCTCGACGATCTCGCCGAGCCGCATGACCGCGATCGTGTCGGCGAGCGCCGACATCACTCCGAGGTCGTGGGTGACGAGGATGATCGCGATCCCGAGCTCGTCGCACAGCTTCCGCAGCAGGCGGAGGATGCCGGCCTGGACCGTGACGTCGAGGGCTGTCGTCGGTTCGTCGGCGATGAGCACCGAGGGCTCGCACATGAGCGCCGAGGCGATCGCGATGCGCTGCAGCTGCCCGCCCGAGAACTGGTGCGGGTACTTGCGCAGCGCCGCCTCCGGGTTCGGGACGGCGACGAGGCCGAGCATCTCCAGCGCCCGCGCGTGGGCGGCCGCCTTCGAGGCTCCCGTGTGGTGCCGGTAGTGGTCGACGAGCTGGGCCTCGACCGTGAGCATGGGGTGCAGGCTCGCGGTCGGGTCCTGGAAGATCATCGCGATCTCCGTGCCGCGGTACCGGTTCATGGTGCGCTGCTTGAGCCCGACGAGTTCAGTGCCGTCGAATCGGATGCTGCCGCCGAGGTCCGCGCCGGCCGGCAGGAGCCCGCAGATCGCGAGCCCGGTCATGGTCTTGCCGGACCCCGACTCACCGGCCAGCCCCGTGATGCGACCGGCGGGGACCTCGAGGTCGATGCCGCGGAGGATCTGCTTGGCGGCGGCGCCGCGACCGAAGCCGAGCGTGAGCCCCTCGATGACGATCCCGCCACCGCTGCCGCCTGCTGCCTGCGTCATGTCGCGTCCTTTCGGGTCGCTCGCACCGCGCGCGCCGCTCACAGCGCGCGCCCCTGCACGGCTTCCTGCGACCGGGGATCGAGGGCGTCGCGGAGGGCGTCGCCGAGGAAGTTGAAGGCGAGCACCACCGTGAGGATGGCGAGTCCAGGGAAGACCGCGATCCACCAGGAGGAGAAGTTCTGCACCCCGTCGGACACCATCGCGCCCCAGTCCGGCGTCGGCGGGACGGCACCGAGGCCGAGGAACGAGAGACCCGACAACAGCAGGATGGCCGTACCGACGTCGAGTGTGGCGAGCACGACGACCGGCGACACGACGTTCGGCAGGATGTCCTTGCCGAGCGAGGTGAACGGTCCGTTGCCGAGCAGACGACCGGCGATGACGTACTCGGCACCCCTGGCTCCGATGACGAGCGAACGCGTCACGCGGGCATAGGCCGGCCACGACACGATGAGCATCGCGATGACGGCGTTCGTGAGGCTCGGGCCGAGCGCTGCGGCGATGACCATCGCGAGGATGATCGTCGGGAACGCGAACACGAGGTCGGCGATCCGCATGATGGTCTCGTCGAGGGCTTTGCCGAAGTAGCCGGCGATCGCCCCGAGGAGCGAACCGATGAGCATCGCGAAGATCACGAGCATGAGGGCGAGCGGGATCGAGACCTGCGCGCCACTGACGACCCGGGACAGGACGTCGCGGCCCACCTGGTCGGTGCCGAACCAGTGCGCGGCACTCGGGGCCTGCAGCCGGTCGAAGTCCTGGGCGAGCGGGTCGAACGGCCGGATCCACGGCGCGAGCACCGCGACGAGCAGCCAGAAGAGCACGATCACACCACCCGCGACGGCGAGCGGGGTGCGCAGCTGCTTCGAGATGCGGAGGCGGCCCTTGCGCTTGGTCTGGACGGCGAGGACGTCGGTCATGCCACCCTCACTCTCGGGTCGATGAAGCCGTACAGCACGTCGACCAGGAAGTTCAGGCCGATGTACACGAAGCCGACGATGAGCCCGACGCCCATGATCGCGGGCAGGTCGAGTTTGGTCGCCGCGGAGTACGCGTACTCGCCGAGGCCGTGCCACGAGTACACCTTCTCGACGAGGACCGTCCCGGACAGCAGCGACCCGAAGGCGACGCCGAGCACGGTGATGATGGGGACGAGCGCACCGCGGAGGACGTACCGGGTCACGACGACGTGGCCGGGAAGGCCCTTCGCCCGCGCTGCCCGGACGTAGTCGAGGTCGAGCACCTCGAGGATCGCCGACCGTGCGAACCGGGTGAGCAGGCCGATCGTGTAGAGCGCCAGAACCGAGGCGGGCAGGATCAGGTGGGCGATGGCGTCGCCGAAGGTCGACCACTGGCCGGCGAGCAACGCGTCGATCGTGTACATCCCGGTGACCTTCGTCGGCGGGATCGCCGCGGGCGAGAGTCGCCCGGAGCCCGGGAACCAGTGCAGCTGGGAGAAGAACACGAAGTAGACGACGAGTGCGAGCCAGAACGACGGCACCGAGATGCCGATGAGGCTCACGACCCGGATGACCTGGTCGGTGATCGTCTTGCGGCGCAGCGCGGCCCACATGCCGAGGCCGACGCCGATGACGATCGAGATGACGATGGCGGTGAGCGCCAGTTCGGCCGTGGCCGGGAAAGCGCGACCGAGTTCGTCCGCGACGGCGCCGCGGGTCTGCTGCGAGGTCCCGAGGTCACCCTGGAACAGGTTCGCGACGTACGTGACGTACTGGACGGGCAGTGGCTTGTCGAGGCCGGCGCTCTCGCGGAACTGCGCGACGATCGTCGGATCCGCTGCGGCCTGCTCACCGAGCGCCGCCTGCACGGGGTCCGCGGGGACGAGGTTGGTCAGCGTGAAGGTGACGAGCGTCACCCCGAACATCAGGAGGACCGTGAGTCCGAGCCGGATGCCGAGGTAGCGCGCGAGCGGGTGGAGACCCGCTCGCGCGCTGGACGTCGTCGGTGCGACGCTACTTGATTCCGGCAAGATCGACGGTCCAGGTCGGGTTCAGCGGAACCTCGGTGATCGTGGTCGCGGTGACCACGTTCTGCGCCGGCTGCAGGAGCGGGATGAACGGTCCGCTCGCGTTCTGCGCCTTCTGGAGGTCCTGGTACGCGGCGGCACGGGCGTCCGTGTCGGTCGCGGCGAGCGCCGCGTTCGCGAGGTCGGTCACGGTCGGGTCGGCACCGGCCGGCCAGCCCGCACGGAGGCCGACGAGCTCGCCCGGCGTGAACGCGAGGTAGTTCGACGGGTCCGGGAAGTCCGGGCCCCAGTACCAGAGACCCACGGTCTCCTTGCCGTCGCGGTAAGCGTCCAGCTCGGTGGCGACCGGAGCCGGGGCCAGCGTGATGGTGATGCCGACCGACTTCAGCTGCGCCTGGACCGACTCGGCGATGCTCTGGAGCGACAGCCCCTGCACCGTGATGTCGTTCGGGAAGTTCAGCGTGACGGCTTCGCCCGCGTAGCCGGACTCCTTGAGGGCCGCCTTCGCCGCATCGGCGTCGAACTGGTTGCCGTCGGCGGCGTCGAGCGCACCGTTGAAGATCGAGGGGATGAAGCCACCGGGACGGACGGAACCGTCGCCGGCGAGGTCGACGATCTTGTCGTAGTCGATGCCGAGCTTGACGGCCTCGAGGAACTTCGGGTTGCTCGTGATGTCGCTGATCGCGGGGTCCTGGTTGAGCATGAGGAAGATCATGTAGCGCGAGGGGTTCGCGATGATCTTCACCTTCGAGTCGTCGAGCTCGGAGACCTGGTCGGGGTTCAGGTCGAGGGCGACCTGCGAGTCACCGGCCTCGACGTTGAGCTTCTGGGTCGGGCCCTGCACGTTGCGGAGGACGACGCGCTCGTACGCGGGCTTGGTCCCCGTGTACTCGGGGTTCGCCGTGAAGACGACCTGCGAGGCGGCGTCGAAGGATTCGAGCTTGTACGGGCCGGAGCCCGCGGAAGTGGTGTTGAGGAACGACTCGGCCGCGTCGTCGGCGGTCGCGCTGCCACCGTTCTCTTCGACGACCTTCTTGTTCACGACGCCGAGGGCTGGGTTCGGCAGGATGAACGGGAGGGCGGGGTTCGGCGTCGCCGAGGTGAGCGTGAGGGTCGTGTCCGAGGTCTTCTCGATCGTGACGCCGTCGAGCAGGAAGGACGGGTTGCCCTTCACGCCCTGGACGCGCTGCAGCGAGAACACCGCGTCGTCGACGGTCACGTCGGAGCCGTCGGAGAACTTCTTGCCGTCCTTCATCGTGAGGGTCATCACCGTGTTGTCGGCGTTCATCTCGTAGCTCGCGAGGCCGTCGACGGGGGCGGTGACGTCGTCGCCCTTGAAGGTGAGGAGGGTCTCGTAGAGCGCCTTCGCGACGATCGAGCCGGTCGTCTCGTACTCGCGGTTCGGGTCGGCGGTCTTGAGGTCGAAGGACGCGTCGACGACGAGCGACTTGCCCGCGCTGTCATCGGAGCCACCTGAGGGGGAGCAGGCGCTGAGCGCAAGGCCGGCGGCGAGGGCGAGGCCGAGGGCCGCCATGCCGCGCCGGCTCGTGCGGCTGAAGGATCGTGACAAGGTGGAGCTCCTTATCTGGTTGGAGGGATGAGCTGAAAGTAGTGCGATACGCGATCATTCGTCAATCCACAAGCCGTTACCAAAGAAGAATTGTCTCGATTTCGCGGCGAATCTGCCATATCCTCTCAATCGACCGCCAGGACCACCGCCGAATCTGGACGTTTGGAGCAATCGATGCAACTCGACGACACCCACATCCGCATGTTGGAGCTGCTCCGGGAGGACGGGCGGGCTTCGGTCGCCGCGCTCGCGGAGGAACTCGGGATCTCCCGCTCGAACGCCTACTCGCGCTACGAGGCGATGCTCCGCGCCGGCGTCCTGAAGGGGGTCCACGCGGAGATCGAGCCGGCCACGGTCGGGCTCGGTGTCGCGGCCATGGTCTTCATCACGCTGCGCCAGAGCCAGTGGGCGGACTTCCGCGCGCGGCTGTCCTCGGTCCCGGAGCTGGAGTACTTCGCCGTCACGACCGGCGAGCACGACGCGATGATGCTGATCCGGGCCCCCGACGTGGCGGCGATCCACGAACTGGTCGCCACCCGGCTCGCGCAGTGGCCGTCCATCAAGGCGACGACGACCGTCTTCCTCATGGACGAGGAGCGGTCGAACGTGTCGCTCCGCATGACGAGGTCCGAGCGCACGAGCGTCGAGGACTCCGGCGAGCGCTTCGGCATGACGCGGTTCGTCCGCACGAGCGACGAGCGCGCCCAGCGGGTGCCGGAGCGACGCGGACGCTGACCGGGCGTCGGTGGCGCGCCGGCCCTGGCCGGTTCAGGCGGCGGCGATCTCCCGACAGACGCTGACGTGGGCCTGCCCGTCCGGGCCGATGAAGTCCTCGGTGAGGACGAACGAGCCGTCCTCGGCGCGGGAGATGATCGAGCTCGCTTCGCCGCGCGTCGTCAGGTCGCCGGCACGATTGCGGTGCACGAACGAGATGTCGATGCGTTCGCCGGTGCGCACCCCGCAGAACCGTCCGACGGAGACGGTGTCGCCGACGTATTCGCCCCAGAGCACGCCGTGCGTCTCGTGGTAGACGAATCGCGTGGGCGCGTCGGCGTCGACGACGCTCGCGGACGACGACACCATGTCGAACACCTTCGCATCGAGGTTGAAGTCGAGCGTGGCGCTGGTGCCGGTGTCGGCGGTTCCTGTCATGCCGTCATTCTGCGGAGGCGTCCGAACAGGTGTCAACCTGCCGACGATCCGTCCATCCCGCCGGTCGCCTGAGCCGGTCGGACAGGACGAAACGCCGGATCAGACGGTACGGACGAGATGTTCCGCTGGCTCCGGGACCCGCAGCTTGACGGCGTCCACCTCGGGTGGCTTACTGATCTCCATGTGTCCAGACAGCCTGCAGTTCCGCGACCCCCGCACCCAGCCACTCCCCCGGGACGACGCGTTCCGCGAGTACCTCGCGACGGGCTGGGGCGCAGTGGACCGCTCCGTCGACCTCGCCGAGGGTGCCGGCGCAGCCGCAGGGCGTCACCGCGACGTCATCAGCGCCCAGTTCCCCGGCCACTGGCTCGTGGTCACCGCGGGACGCGCCGTGACGCGCGCGAACGACACCGAGTTCCCGTTCCGGCCCGACAGCGATTTCGTGTGGCTCACCTCCTGTCAGGCGGAGGGCGCGGTCCTCGTCATGCAGCCGACCGCCGGTGGGCACGACGCGACGCTGTACCTCGCCGAGCCCGTCGGTCCCGGTGAGGAGGCGTTCTACGCCGACGCCATGCGCGGCGAGCTCTGGATCGGCCCGTCCGCCGGACTCCCCCAGTGGGCGGAGGCGCTCGGCATCGAGGTCCGCTCACTCGAGGTGCTGGAGGAGTCCCTCGCGCTCGTGCCCGCCGACGCGCTCCGCGCAGGCGCCCCGGAACCCCGGGTCGACGGTCGATTCGCGGCGTCGCGAGCGCTCCTCATCGCCCTGTCCGCCGCGAAGCTCGTCAAGGACGACTGGGAGATCGCGCAGCTCCGCGCCGCCGTGGACGCCACGGTCGGCGGGTTCCGCTCCGTGGCACGCGAACTGTCCGCCGCCATCGAGTTCGGCGGCGAACGCTGGTTGCAGTCGACCTTCGAGCGCCACGCCCGCACCTTCGGCAACGGTGTCGGGTACTCGACCATCATCGGCAGCGGACCACACGCTCCCACGCTGCACTGGACGCGCTGCGACGGTCCGGTCCTCCCCGAGCACCTCATCCTCATGGACGCCGGTGTCGAAGCGCGCTCGCTGTACACCGCCGACGTCACGAGGACCTTCCCGGCGAGCGGGTCCTACACCGCGGCCCAGCGCGAGGTCCACGACCACGTCGAGCGGGCCCACCGCGCCGCGATGTCGCAGGTCGGCCCCGGCCGGTCGTTCATCGACATGCGGAACACGGCCTACGAGCAGATCGCCACGAGCCTCCGCGACCTCGGCATCCTGCAGGTGTCGGTCGACGAGGCGATGTCGCCGAACGGCCAGCAGCACCGCCGCTACCTGCCGAGCGGCACCGGCCACCATCTCGGACTCGACGTGCACGACTGCGCCCGCATCGGTGACGAGCGGTACCTCGACGAGCCGTTGCAACCGGGCGCCGTCCTGACGGTCGAACCCGGCCTCTACTTCCACGCGAACGACCTCACCGTGCCGCCGGAGCTGCGCGGCATCGGCGTCCGCATCGAGGACGACCTGCTCGTGACCGCCACCGGCCACGAGGTCCTCTCCGCAGCGCTCCCGATCAGCGCGGACGGTCTCGAGGCCTGGTTGCGGAGCTGACCGACGGTTCACGACTCAGGACGGTCGCCGCGTGTCGCGGCCCTTCCGTTCGGCGCGAGCAGCGACTCGCCGGGGCGTCCTGCGTTGTGAACGCGCCTAGGCTTGCACGGTGAGTCAGCCCGACGCGCCCATGCGCACCGCCGTCCGCCCGAGCCCCGGCGTCATCGCGACCCTGCGGAACCCCAGGGCTTTCAGTGTCGAGATCCTCGCCGGGATCGTGACGACGCTGGCGCTCATCCCCGAGGTCATCTCCTTCTCGATCATCGCCGGCGTCGACCCGAAGGTCAGCCTTATCGCCTCCGTCGTCCTCGCGATCTCGATGTCGATCCTCGGCGGGCGCCCGGCGATGATCACGGCCGCCGCGGGAGCCGTCGCCCTGGTCGTCGCGCCGCTCGTCAAGGATCACGGCGTGGAGTACCTGCTCCCCGCGGTGATCCTCGCGGGCCTCATCCAGATCGTGTTCGGCGTGACCGGTCTCTCCCGACTCATGCGGTTCATCCCCCGCTCGGTGATGATCGGCTTCGTCAACGCGCTCGGCATCCTCATCTTCGTCGCCCAGGTCCCCCACCTGCTCGGCGTCCCGTGGCTCGTCTACCCGCTGTTCGTCATCACGGTGCTGATCGTCCTGCTGCTCCCCAAGCTCACCACCGCGGTGCCGGCGCCGCTCGTCGCCATCGTCGTCGTCACCGCGATCACGATGATCGCGCACGCCGCCGTGCCGACCGTCGGCGACCAGGGCGACGTCTCCGGCGGCCTCCCCGGGCTGACCGCGCTGCTCGTGCCGCTGAACCTCGAGACGCTCGGGATCATCTGGCCGACCGCGCTGAGCGTCGCGTTCGTGGGGCTCATGGAGACCCTCCTCACGGCGAAACTCGTCGACGACATCACCGACACGACGTCGTCCAAGGGGCGCGAGTCATGGGCACTCGGCGTCGCCAACATCCTGGCCGGTTGGTACGGCGGGATCGCCGGCTGCGCGATGATCGGTCAGACGGTCGTGAACGTCAAACTGGGCCGCGCTCGGACGAGGATCTCCACCTTCGTCGCCGGCCTCTTCCTCCTGCTGCTCGTGACCGCGCTCAGCCCGGTGATGGCGCAGATCCCGATGGTCGCGCTGGCCGCCGTGATGATGATCGTCGCCATCAAGACCGTCGACTGGCACAGCGTGCGCCCGTCGACCCTGCGACGGATGCCGATCCCCGAGACGGTCGTGATGGCGGTGACCGTCGCGGTGGTCGTCATCACCCACAACCTCGCGATCGGCGTCGCTGCAGGAGCCGTCCTCGCGATGGTGCTCTTCGCGCGGCGCGTGGCCCACGTGATCCGCGTCCGCCGGGTCCTCGCGGACGACGCCGCCTCCGTCCGCTACAGCGTCATCGGCCCCCTGTTCTTCGGCAGCAGCAACGACCTGGTCGAACAGTTCGACTACGCGGCCGATCCCACTGACGTCGTCGTCGACTTCACCGCCTCGCAGATCTGGGACGCCTCGAGCGTCGCCGTCCTCGACGCCGTGCAGGAGAAGTACGCCGCACACGGCAAGCAGGTCGTGTTCACCGGACTCGACGAACGAAGCTCGGCGTTCCACGGAAAGCTCACCGGCCACCTCTGAGCCGATCGCTCCGGCACCACCTCAGAGGTGCAGCACTCGCCGGAGCCCCGCGTCCAGATCCAGTGACAGGGTGACGGGAACCCTCCCGGCGGCCGGACCGAGGTCGTCCTCATCGAGGGTGAGCAGCTGCGTGGTGTTCACGACCGAGTCCTTCGGCAGGCCGGAGGCCGTCGCAGGGAGGAACACGTTGCCCGGGAGCTCGGCGAGCGCCGTGTTCGACGTGACGACCGCGATGATTACGGTCCGGAGTGCGCTCCGCGTGTAGGCGTCATGTTGGACGACGACGACCGGGCGCCGACCGGCGGGCGCACTCCCCCGTCCGCGAGGGCCGAGATCGACCCACCGGATGTCACCGCGGCGGATCACCAATCGTCTCCGGCAGTGAGTTCGGCAAGGCGGTCGCGTCCGGCCGCGGCGACGCCCCGTGCTTCCTCCGCTGAAGCGACTCCCGCACGCCGCAGCGCGGTGTCCACTGCGTCAGTGAGACCGGCGGCATCGGTCTCGTCGAGATACCGACTCGCCGCCGCCGCGAAGAATTCGGACCGGTTGACACCGAGCTCGGCGGCGCGAGCCTCGACGCGGGTGAACAGTTCATCAGGCAACGAGATGGCGGTCTTCACAGGTGAGAGTATAACCGGGTATAACTTGGGTTGCGACCCTGGGCTGAAGATGTCGACGGCGTGACTGGGCATGCGACCACGGTACGCAGCCCAGGTCGGTCACGGCCTGGCCGGCGCAGCAGCGGTGACGAGGAGCCCCGCAAGCGGGGCTGTGGAGGACTGAAGTCGCCGATTCGCGGGCCACCAGAGGATGATGGAGTCATGGCAGAAACCGGAACGCCCAGAGTCGCGGTCTACATCGACTTCGACAACATCGTCATCTCGCGCTACAACCAGCTCTACGGGAAGGCGGCGTTCAGCCGGGATCGCGCGCGGTCCCACGTGCCCTCCGCCGCACCCGAAGGCGACGAGATCTCCGAGCGCCTGCAGGCCGCTCGCGTCGACGTGGGCGCCATCCTCGACTACACCTCGTCGTTCGGGAACATCGTCATCAGCCGTTCCTACGCCGACTGGTCCGAGCCGGTCAACTCCGCGTATCAGAAGGACCTCGTGGACCGCGCGGTCGACCTGACGCAGATGTTCCCCACGACGAAGGCGATGAAGAACGGTGCCGACATCCGCCTCGCCGTCGACGTCGTCGAGGACCTCTTCCGCCTCCCCGACCTCACGCACATCGTGATCGTCGCAGGCGACTCGGACTACATCTCCCTCGCGCAGCGCTGCCGACGCCTCGGACGCCACGTGATCGGGATCGGTGTCGCCGGTGCGACGAGTCGTGCGCTCATGGCGGCGTGTGACGAGTTCTCCGACTACGACGACATCCCCGGGATCGTCCGCCCGGTCGTCACGCGCACGCCCCGGACCCCTGCCGCCGTCGAGAGCACGGCGGAGGTCTCCGCTGAGGAGACACCGAAGTCCACGCCCAAGTCCGGCGGGCGTCGTCGCGCCTCGTCCGGGTCTACGCCGACGGCCGAAGCACCAGTCGCCCAGACACCTCCGCGGATCGGCGGCCTCTTCACCGAGCCGGTCTTCAGCCACCGCGACGCCGACGACCTGGACGACACCGACGACGAGACCGCGGACCCCTCCGGCCCCGACGCACAGCGTGCGGCGACCGAGCTCCTCGTGCGTGCGCTCCGCCTCGTGCACGCCAAGAACGACGACGAGGACTGGCTCCTGAACGCCGAGGTGAAGAACCAGATGATCCGCATGGATCCGGCGTTCAAGGAGAAGCCGCTCGGCTACCGCTCGTTCAGCGACTTCATCAACTCCCGCTCCGACCTCGTCGAGGTGAACCCGGACGCGAGCCCCGACGGACGTCGTCTGCGACTGCGCGAACTGGGCTGAGGCCGGCCCCGCAGCCGGAGATCAGCGCCGCAGCAGGACCGTCCGCCTTCGGGCGTCCTGTTCCCGCGCGGATGTCCTGCTGCGGCGCTGCTCAGGCGCCTCGGAAGAACGCCTGGACCGCTGCACTCAGGGCGGTCGGATCGTCGATGTGGCACAGCTCGCGGGCGGAATGCATCGACAGCAGCGGCGTCCCGACGTCGACCGTCCGGATGCCGAGCCGTGTCGCGGTGAGTGGACCGATGGTCGAGCCGCACGGCACCGTGTTGTTCGACACGAAGTCCTGCGAGGGCACACCTGCGGCGGCGCAGCTCCGGGCCCACAGCGCGGCCCCGAGGGCGTCGGTCGCGTAGCGTTGGTTCGCGTTGATCTTGAGCAGTGGCCCGCCACCGGCGATCGGCCGATTGGCCGGGTCGTGGCGCTCCGGGTAGTTCGGGTGGATCGCGTGGCCGGCGTCTGCTGACAGGCACCAGGAGGCCGCATAGGCCTGGAGCCGTTCGGACGTCGTCCCGCCCAGCGATGCGCCGATGCGGGTGAGGACGTCGTCGAGGAACGGACCGCTGGCACCGGACGTCGAGGCCGAACCGAGCTCCTCGTGGTCGAAGGCGGCGAAGACCGTGATGTGTGCGGCGTCGTCGGTCGCTCCCCCGTCACTCGCGGCCAGCAGCGCCGCGAGTCCGGCGTGGACCGAGGTCAGGTTGTCCATGCGTCCGGCGGCGAACAGCTGACCGTCGAGACCGAATAGCCGGGGCTCCTGGGTGTCGGCCACGAGCACGTCGTACCCGGCGATCGCGGTGGGATCGATGCCTGCGATCGCCGCCAGGTGCGCGAGCACGTCGGCGTGGGCGAGGTCACCGACCCCGTACACCGGCTGCAGGTGGCGCTGGCGATCGAGGACGAGGCCGTCGTTGACACCTCGATCGAGGTGCACGGCGAGCTGCGGGATGCGGAGGAACGGGCCGGTCCGGACGAGGTGCACGGTCCCGTCGAGCGTCACCAGGCGTCCGGCGAGTTCGAGCTCGCGGTCGAGCCAGGAGTTGAGGAGCGGTCCGCCGTAGACCTCCACCCCGGCCTGCAGCCACCCGTGGGCGCCGGTCGTCGGCTTCGGCTTGAGCTTGAAGCTCGGCGAGTCCGTGTGCGAGCCGAGAATGCGGAACGGCGTCGTGGCGTGGGCCTGCTCAGGTTGCACCCAGGCGATCACCGCGCCCTCGCGTTCGACGAAGAACCGGCCGGCGCCGCCGTCCCAGGACTCGGTCTCGAGCCGCCGGGTGAAGCCGGCCGCCGTGAGGCGCCGAGCACTCTCCGCGACCGCGTGATACGAGGTGGGTGAGGCGACGATGAAGTCGGCAAGGTCGGTGATGTGGGCGACGGAGTCCATCCCACCATCCTCCCACCACCCACGCACCCGGCACGTGGATGCACCAGGCCCTACCCTGGACGGGTGACGAAGACCCGGAGCGACCTCATCGGGCCCGCAAGCGGCCTGTCCGAGGATCGTCGCGGACGGATCGCACGCATCGTCGACGGTTGGTTCTTCGCCTTCGGCACGGCGGCGGCCGTCTTCCTGGCGTACGTGCTGCTCACCGAGGCGTTCGCCCGCGGTTGGGCCCAAGCCTGGTTCATCCTCGTCATCTACCTCGTCATCGCCTACCTGATCCTCCCCCGCCTGCACACCGTGCTGTCGCGCGTCTACCTGCCCGACTACTTCATCGGACGCACCCGCACGCGCGAGGGCATCCTCGGTGATCCCGTGAACCTCGGCCTCCGAGGTCGGGAGGAGCAGATCCACATGGCGATGCTCTCGGCGGGCTGGACGCTCGCCGACGACCTCGGCCTGCGCGCGAACCTGCGGATCGTGACCTCGACGCTGACCAGGCGCAGCTACTCCGAGGCACCCGTCTCGTCGCTCTACCTGTTCGGTCGTCCCCAGGCGTTCTGCTACCAGCAGGAGGTCGACGGCAGTCCGGGGAAGCGGCACCACGTCCGGTTCTGGCCGACCCCCGAGGGCTGGCTGCTCCCGGGCGGCTACCAGGCGGATTGGCTGGCCGCCGGGACGTACGACAGATCGGTCGGCATCAGCGTCTTCACCCTGCAGGTGACCCATCGGATCGCCGACGACGTCGACGACGAACGCGATCACATCGTCGCGTCGATCGCGGCCGCGGACCTCGGGGCGTCGACGTCCGTGATCGACAACTTCTCCACCGGCTACCACTCGCGGAACGGCGGAGGCGACGCGATCGTCACCGACGGCGACCTGCCGATCATCGATCTCAGCGCCGTGGTCGTGCCGCCGGCGGCGACCCTGCCGGCCGCCGACGCTCCCCCGACGCGCTCCCTCATCCGGGCCGGCGACCCGCGGCCCCTGGACACCACCGTCGGTGTGGTCCTCATGGTCGTCGCGGCACTGTCCACCGTGCTCTCCGGTGTCCTCCTGGTCTCCGATTGGAAGCAGGTCATCTCGGAGGCCCGCGCGACGGCCGCGACGGCCGACGACGTCGTCCTCATCCCGTGGGTCGTCGGAGCCGTGCTGGCCCTGTCGGCCGTGGTGACGCTCTGCTACCTCGTCCTCGCCTGGCGGGTCCATCGGGGAGGCAACCTCGCGCGCCTGCTCGCCATGACCTTCAGCTCGACGTCCATCGCCACCCTCGCCGCGAGCTATGTCGCCGGCGCCGGCGGATTGACGCTGCAGACCAACCTGATCGGCTTCGCGGTCGACTGTTCCATCATCCTCGCCCTCTCCGGAACCGAGGCCCGTGACTGGGCCCGTGGGCGACAACGACGCACCCGGAGGACGAAAGCATGACCGACGCACCCGACCAGACGGACGAGGGGCCACGCCCCGCCACCTCGCTCAAACGCGCGCTGCTCCTCGGCGCAGCCATCATCACGATCGTCGCCGGGCTGACGGTGCACTGGTCGGTGGCAGCGGCCTGGGCGAACCCCCTGACCAACGCGCTCTACACGGTGCTCGTCGCGCTCCTCCTGGCCTTCGCCGCCCCACGGCGTCCGCTGTGGCAGATCGCCCTCGGCGCGTTCGGCTTCTCGGCGGCGATCGAGTGCTTCCAGGCCACGGGCGTGCCGGCCGCACTCGCGGACCAGTGGCCGCCCTCGGCGCTCGTGCTCGGCACGACGTTCATCCCGACGGACTTCATCTCCTACGCCCTGGGCGCGGCGGCGTTCCTGTTCCTGTCGCTCGCCATGTCGCTGGTGATCCGTTGGGTTCGCAACGACATCCTCGAACGACGCGCACGGGCGGACCGGGCGGCGCGGCGCCGATCGGACTCAGGACCCGCCTGACGGGTGCCCTAGCCGCGAGTCGTCTCCCCGTACTGGACGTGCTCGAGGTCGAAGACGGCCTCCGCCAACGCCGACCTCGCCGCTTCGAACTCGACGTCGTCGGGGTGGCCCACCACCCGTGCGTGCTCGAGGTGCCAGGTGGCACTGCGCAGGAGTTCGACGGTCGTCGGAGCGGGGGAGGGCGCTCGCGTCGAGGCTGCGGGTGACGCGTCGGCGTTCGCCGCTCCGCCGGGGACGAACTCGATCGTGTTCGATTCCGCCGGAGCGTCGTCCTGAGCGTATGCCTTCTTCTTCATATGTCCTTCGTTGAGCTCGTGGCCTGTCATGGATTGCCGGGAGATCGGCTCCAGCGGCGGCGAAGATGCCTGCTGTGGAGCCGAAGTGGAATATGCCCCGATTGGAATGTCCGGTTTGGAGCGCTGTTCGGGTCGCGCCATCGCGAGGAGCGTCGGAACACGCCCACGGACGTCCGGAGCATCCGAGGCACCGAGGACCTGGAACCGTTCGAGCCCCCAACGGGACCAAGCGGATGCCGTCCACGCGCAGATGGCCGCGTCGATGAGGTCCTCGCGGTGCTTGTGCGCCGATTCCTTCAGCGGCGACGGTTCCGCGACGAGGAGCGCCGTCACCGGGTGGGTGTCGAGGTCGAGTGGCGGAGTCGCCGAGGTCAGCGCCTGCAGGCGCGAGATGAGGTCGTCACAGACCTCCGCGCGGCGTCGCCGTCGCTCGGCGACGGGGAGACCGGGGTCGAGGCGTTTGTAGCGGGGCCGCGCATCCGGATACCCGAACTCCTCGGCACCCACCAACGTGGTGTGGGGATAGGCCTCGAAGAACACGACGGCATCCGCCGCCGGCGTGCTCAGTCCGTCGAAGTATTGGAACCCCGCCGCCTCCAGCGCCGTGAAGAGCGCGACACCACCGAGCGCGGGCAGGCCGAGGTTCGACGGGTAGGCCGAGACCTGCCAGCGCCCGTACCGCTGCCCGACCTCACGTTCACAGAGACGCATGCCGGTCTCGTTCTGGACGAGCAGAGGGGCGTCGACCGCGATCACGGAGCCCGGTGAGGCGGTGGCGACGATCCAGGCGACGACGGCGTCGATCCCCACGGCCCACCCGGCCTCGATGACGGTCCCGGTCTCGTCGATGCACACCAGTCCCGACTCGTTCGCCGCGCGGGAGCCGGTCCCCTCGCCCCAGGCGAGGTCGACTCCGAGGAAGCGGGTCACGAGCGGTTCCTTCCGGTGGACGCGGCGAGGCACCGCCTCCCGAGCCTACTGGGCAGACGTCGACGACTCCTCGGATCCGGCGGCGGGCCGGAGGTGAGGAGTCGTCGAGCGTCCCGACCACGCGATCAGCCGACCGGGCCCTCGATCAGCGTCACGTCAGCGGTCTGGGAGGTTCCACTCGCCGTGGTCCAGGTGACGGAGACCGTCTGCCCGGGCTCGAGCGTCGCCATCGTCGCCGTCAGGGTCTGAGCGGAGTCGATGGCGACACCGTTGAGGCCGGTGATGACATCGCCGGTTGCGAGGCCGATCGACGCCGCCGGCGTGTTCTCGATCACCGAACCGACCACGGCACCCGGCACGGTCTGGGCTGCGCCGGACGCCGCCAGACCGATCCCGATGAAGGCCGGGTAGCCGATCGTGACGGTGTCGGTCTCGACGCCGGTGCGGATCTGGTCGACGATGGACAACGCGTCGTCGATCGGGATGGCGAATCCGTCGATGTCGGTCCCACCGGAGGAGGCAGCGGTGTCGACGCCGACGACCTCGCCCTCCGAGTCGTAGAGCGGCCCGCCGGAGTCGCCCGATTGGATGTCCGCGTCCGTCTGGATCAATCCGGTCAGCTGCTTGCCCGCCCCGGTCGCCTCATCCTGGACCGTGATGTCCTGCTCGAGGGCGGTCACGGACCCGTCCGCCGCGCTGGGCGTCCCACCCGTGCCGCCGGCGTTCCCGACCCCGGTGACGGCGTCACCGACGGCTGCGCCGCCGTCGTCGATCGTGACGGTGTCCAGCCCTGAGGCGCCGTCGAGCTGCAGGAGCGCGACGTCGTTCGTGGCATCCGTCCCGACGACGCGTGCGTCGTACTTCTCTCCGGTCGCCACGACGGTGACGACGATGCTCGTCGCTCCCGCGACGACGTGGTTGTTGGTCAGGATCTGGCCATCGGCGGTGAGGATCATCCCGGTTCCCGCGGCGGCGGCCCCCTGGTAGGCCAGCTCGGTGTCGATGTCGACGACTCCCACGGATTCAGCGGCGGTGGCACTCCGGGTGTTCGCCGTCGCGGCATCCGGCGTCGCCTGCTGCGGCCCAGGCTGCCCACCGGGAGCGCGGAAGCTCTGACCGCCGTCGTCCGGCACCGTCTCCGTCACCTGTGAGGAGGCGGCGACGCTCTGGAACGCGCCGGCCGCCAGCGAAGCGAGGCCGAGGCCACCGGTCACGAGGGACACGACCGTGGCGGCCGTCGCGGCGGCGATGATCCAGCCGATGGGCTGCTTCTTCGCGGGAGTACCCGTGGTCGACAGCGGCTGAGGGATCGTCTGCTGTCCGTACGGTTGGGGCTGCCAGGTGCCGGAGGGCGCGTACTGGCCCTGGCCGGCGGCGTACGGTCCGTACTGACCCTGCGGGCCCTGGTGATGACCGGGCCACACTTGACCGCTCGTCGCGTGGGGAGCCGTCGCGTAACCGAAGGGCGTCGTGGGCTCGCGTCGTTGACCACCCGCGGCCGTGTTCCCGGGGTAGCCGGCCGGGGGAGTGACGTCCACACCGGGCTGGGGCTGGTACGAGCCGGTGGGCGGCTGGTACGGATCGAGAGCGGGGGACGACTGCGGCGTCTCCGCCGCTCGAGTGCCGTCCGTTGGACGCGGCTCAGGGCGTTCTGGGTCTGGGGTGGTGTTCACGGGGATTCCTCTCGGCGGGGGTGCTGAGATCATCTGACTCCCGCAATCCGAGTGAATCGTCTGGTTCGACCATGAACGACCTTTGAGCTTCCCGACCGTTTCCCGGATGACGATCGTGTACAGGCTCCATGCGAGACGCCACCTCAGGGTCGCGTGAGCAACGCCTCCAGCGCAGGGCGGGCCGCTGCCTCGGAGATGTGTCCGGCGACGACGAGTTCCGCGAGCCCGTGGACCGCCGCCCAGACCGCCGTGGTCAGGGCGGCGATGACCTGCGGCTCGGCGCCGGGGGCCAGCGACGCCGTCGTCTCGGCGAGCAGCGCCTCGACGCCTCCGATGAGTGGCGCCATAGCCTCACTCGGTGAGCCGGGGACACAGACTTCGGGGTCGTAAATCAGGCGGAACCGCTCCGGGTGCTGCGCCGCGTAGTGCACATACGTCGAACCGATCCGGACGGCCGCCTCCCGTGGGTCTCGACCCGCCGTCGCCTCCCGCTCTTCGCGCATGGCGTCCAAGAGCTCGGCCATGCCGCGTTCACTCAGCCGCTTCAGGAGCGCGGTCCGGTCGCCGAAGTGGTGGTACGGCGCGTTGTGACTGACCCCGGCACGGCGTGCGACCTCCCGCAGGCTCAACGAAGCATGGCCCTGCGTCCGCATGAGTTCGAGTGCAGCGTCCTCGAGCGCCGGCCCGAGGTTGCCGTGGTGGTACGTCGTCGTCGATCTTGACACAAGCAACATCGTACCCGTAGAGTCGGTTCCAGCCGAAAGTGGACAGTGTCCAGATTCTTGGCACTGTCCAGACCTACAATTGTTGGAGAACTCATGCCCGCCCTCGTCATCGACGGACACCCGAACCCCGGGTCCCTCTGCGCCGCCCTCGCCACCAGCTACGCGGAGGCGCACGGCGACGCCACCGTCCTCGCCGTCCGCGACCTCGCGTTCGACCCGAACCTCCGCCTCGGTTACACCCGCCGTCAAGACCTGGAACCCGACCTCGAACGGGCGTGGGAGCAGATCCTCGCCGCGGACCACATCGTGATCGTGGCTCCGGTCTGGTGGGGATCGGTGCCCGCACTGCTCAAGGGGTTCTTCGATCGCCTGCTGCTGCCCCGTCGCGCCTACCGGATGAAGTCCAACGGCCTCCCTGAGGGGCTGCTGGCGGGCCGTACCGGTCGGGTGATCGTCACGTCGGACTCGCCCTCGTGGTACCTGCCGCTCGTCGGCGACACGACGGTGAAGCAACTCCGTACCACCACCCTCCGGTTCTGCGGGATCAAGCCGGTCGCCGTGAACCGGTTCGGTCGGGTGAAGGATTCGACCGTGGAGCAGCGTCAGCGGTGGCTCGCGAAGGCGGCGCAGAACGGTCGCACCGACGCGGCGCGACGGAATCCTCGCCCCTCCGCAGCCCCGGCGGAGCTGGTCAGTGGCCGTCGACCAACCGGATGAAGGCACTGAGCTCGGCCACGCCCTCCGGCGTGACCGGCAGGTACTCGGTGAGCGCGGGGGAGTGCACGAGGTACGCCGCCCACTGGGCGCGGGAGATCCCGACGTTCAGTCGGTTCTTCATCAACAGGAACGACATGCCCCGCGGGACGTCGGCGGGGGAGGACGCGGCCAGCGACACGATCGCGATGACGGCTTCCTGACCCTGGAACTTGTCGACGGTCCCGACGCGCACCGCGTCGAACCCGGCCGCGTCGAGCGTCGCTCGGACGACGGCGACGTGGGCGTTGTAGGGACAGACGACGATGATGTCGGCCTCGCCCACCGGGTCGTCGATGCGGCCGGCATCCGGATCGGTCCAGCGGAGCCCGATGCTCGACCGGACGAGCTCGGCGACGCGGTCGGCCTCCTCCTGCGAACTCGTCGCGTTTCCGACGTGGTGGACCGGGACGACGTGCAGTCCCGGCGCACGACCCTCCAGACGCCGCTTCGTCGTGGCCGCTGCTGAGCGCAGCTCGCCGCCGTACGACAATCGCGAGACCGGCTCGGTGACCGCGGCATCCATCCGCCAGGTCTCGTGGAGGAAGTAGCCGAGTTCCGGAGGGAGGACGTCGCGACCGTCGGCCACGAATCCGAGGGCCGAGGTGTCGATCGGTTCGGGATGCGTCCCCTGGCTCACCTGCGGCAGCTGCTGCGGGTCGCCCAGGAGCAGGAGGTTCCGCGCGGCGACGCTCGCCGCGATCGTGTAGGCGAGCGAGAACTGACCGGCTTCGTCGACGACGAGGAGGTCGAGCGATCTCCGGTCGAACCGGTTGGGGTTGCTGAAGTCCCAGGCCGTCCCGCCGATGACGAAGCCGCCGGTCTGCTCGGCCATGAACGCGCCATGACCATTGGCCGGGAGGACCGTGTAGCCGCGCTCAGCATCCGGGTCGGCACCGGATCGTAGGGTCTTCGCCACGAGCGCGGGGGAGAGCCCCGCCTTCACCACACGCTCGAGGAGGTTCTCGACGACGTCGTGCGACTGCGCCACGACCCCGATCCGCCAGCCGTGCTGCTGCACGAGGGCCGTGATGACGTGCGAGGCGACGTAGGTCTTGCCGGTTCCGGGCGGCCCCTGGACGGCGAGCGCCGAGTCGTCGAGGTCGAGCAACGCGGCGGTCACGTCCTCGATCGTCCGCCCGTCTCCGCGGTGGGGGAGCGGCTCACCCGAGCTCGTGCGGGGCGGCCGTCGCCGCAGGATGTCGACGACGCCGTCGTCCGGCCACCCTGGAGCGGCGTCGAGGACCGCTTGCCCCCACTCGGCGATCGCGTCGACCTGTGTTCCGGGTCGCGGGGGAGGAGACGGCGTGAGCGCGACCGGCAGCTCCGTGTAGGGCTCACGATCCGTCTTGAGCGTCTCCTGGATGAGCAGGGAGTCGTCGTCGACCTCGAGGACCGTGATCTGCCCCGCCGGTCGCGAGCCGGGCTCGGCGCGGGGGAGCGTGTACGGTCCCGGGTGGTCGTAGACCGCGAACGGGTCGGCGCCGACCTTCACACTGCTGCCGGGAGCCCATCGGCCGCGGAGTCGGACGTGACGGCGGTCGCTGCGCTGCCGTCCCTCGCGGAACCAGTCGCGCTCGACAATTCCCGAGGTGACGGTGAAGACGTTCCGGGTGTCCTCCCATTCGTCGCGCGCGGCGATGAGTCGGGAGAAGTGCTCCTGCCAGAACGATTTGTGCTCACGCCGGTGGTAGTCGATGGCGGCCGCCGCGAGCGCATACGCGGTGGCGTCGTCGGAGCGTTCGGGGTCGAGGGGGTCTCCGGCCAACGCCGTCAGCGCGTCGTGGAGCGGCGTCGGTTCGCCCACCAGGGGCTCAGGTGCGTCGGTGACGAAGGTGCCCGGCAGCACGCCCCGTTCCGCACCGAGGTCGAGCAACCAGTTCCGCAGCCGACGGGTCGACTCGCAGTCGTACGCGTTGTACTCGGCGATCTCGGCGAGCTTCCGTTCGCCTTCGGCGACGAGCTCCGGGTCGCCGCTCCGACTCAGCTCGCGCGCCTCCGCGTAGGCGGTGATGGATGCCGCGGCGTCGGTGACGTCGCTGTCGCGGTGGTCCTCACCCATGTAGAGCGGCTCGAGCTTCTTGATCGAGTACGACCGCGATCCGACACGCACCGTCTTGCGGACGAACGGGTAGAGGTCGAACAGCACGGCCTCGCGGAGGAGGTCGTCGATCGTGTCCTCCCCGACCCCGTGCCGGGCGGCCAGCGAGAGCAGGTGCGTCCGCTCGTAGGCGGCGTAGTGGTACACGTGCATGCCCGGGAACTCGGCACGGCGGGCGGTGAGGTAGGCGAGGAAGTCGATCAGGGCCGTGCGCTCCTCATGGAAGTCGTGCGCCCACCAGGATCGGAACCGGCCGTCGGTGTCGACCAGGCCGAACAGGTAGTCGATGCCCCACCTCGTGCGGTCGCCCCGTCGGGCGTCGCCCGGCTCGCCCTCGGTGTACAGCGGGTCGCCCTCGAAATCGAAGAAGACGTCGCCCGGATCGGGTTGCGGCAGGAGCCCGAGCGCCGCGGCGTCGTGCACGCGGAACGCCGGCACGCCGGCGGCGGGTGACGGCTCGAGCTGCAGGTGCGCCTGCTCGCGCAGCGCAGCGAGCGTGCTCTCGGCGATGCCGTCGACCGTCCCGCCGGCGCCACCCGACGGCCCGTGCGGCCCTGGTCGCTCGGTCGACCCGGTGAGCGTGAGCGACGCCAGATCGTCGATCGTGGCGATGCCGGCCGCCAGCAGGCGGTCGCGCTGCGTCAACCGGAGCCCGGCCACCAGCAGGACGTCGCGTGAGGCTGTGATCTCGGCGTCGCACCACGCGCATCGTCCGCAGACGCTGTAGCGCTGATCGCCCCAGGCCACCGGGGCGTCGGCTTCGAGCCGTTCGGCGACGATCCGCAGCAGGCGCGCACGGCGGCGACGGTACACCGGCAGGATGTCGGCCACCGCGTGGGTGCTGACGGTGCCGTCTCCCAGGATGAGGTCGACGTCGTCGTCGACCGGGATCCCGGCCGTCTCCAGCTGCTCCACGTAGGCGGCGAGCTGGAGGAGGGCGGTCACCTTCGGTGAGCGCGCGAGTTTGGTGTCCTGCACGCGATACCGGCCGTCGGGCCGGCGCACGATGAAGTCGGCGAAGCCGATGAACGATCCGTCGAAGAACGCGGCCTGGAAGACGACCGGGGCTCCGTCGCGGAACGCCGTGATCGTCGACTCGACGGCTGCGGCGAGCGCCACCGCGTCTCGGACGTCGGGGCGGTCGAGCTCGACGACGCCGGTGCCGAACTCGGCGCGGTACGACTCGAGGACGCGCAGCTCGTGCTGGTCGCCGAGCTTGGAGGTGCGCATCAGCATCTCGTCCTCGGGCTCGACGATCGGTTCGATCCGACCGAGCTTCGCGTCGACCGTGCGCAGGAAGGCGAACTCGCAGTAAGAGGCGTTGGAGAGGTCGCTGGCGCTCGTGATGGCGGAACCGTCGAGGAGGAACATCGGTGCGGTGGGTGCCTTTCGAGACGACTACTGCGGGGGCTGGTCCGCCTCCGATCGCTGTCAGTCTGGCACGCACCACCGACCACGGCGCCGCCGCGGGACGCAGGCTGTCGTCAGCCGAGGGGGAGCCGTCTGTGGAGCGGCGTCGGGCACCCTCAATCCCGCGTCCCCTAGCCTGGACAGCGACCACGACGCCACGGGACAGGAGCGCATGATGACCACCACGATCCAGGTCGTCGCGGGTGTCGCCTCACAGGACGACACCGTGCTCGCATGTCGGCGGGCACCCGGGCGGGCGTCCGGTGGACTGTGGGAGTTCCCCGGCGGCAAGGTCGAGCCCGGCGAGCAACCGCAGGACGCGCTGGCTCGTGAGCTGCGCGAGGAGCTCGACGCCGACGTCGCTGTGGGGGCGCTGCTGGACCGCTCCACCGTCACCGTGGGCGAGCTCGTCATCGACCTCGCCTGCTACGAGGTCGTCTTCCGAGGGGCACCCCCGGTCCACAGCACGGACCATGACGAACTGCGCTGGGTCACCCGCGAACAACTCCTCGGACTGGACTGGGCGACCCCCGACCTCCCGATGGTCAGGCGACTCACCGCGAGCTGACCCCGGAGACGCGGCGTGTCAGTCGGCCGCGTGGAGCGGAATGCGCGCGAGCGTGCGTCCACTGAGCACGAGATCGTCGTTGGTCGAGGTGATCGCCAGCTCGGTGACCGTCCACTCGAACAGGGTGACGTCGCGCCAACGCTCGAGGAATGCGGCGAGCGCCGCGGTCTCGGCAGCGTCGAGCTCATCGCGGAAGTGGTGCAGGCCCACCCCGACGAGCGGTGATGGACGCCCACCGACGGCCCGCTGGATGGGGCCGAAGGCGTCCGCGATGGCGGGGAGGTAACAGCGTCCGCGGTTGAAGCCGCCGATGACGGGGCCCGCCAGCCTGACCCGGAAGGGCGTGAACGCGCCGACGCTCGTCCGCAGCCCGTCGAGGAACCCGGAGTCCGCATCGATGGAGGAGAGCGTCGCGTGCAAGCGGTGGGCGCGTCGGAGCTCGATGCCTCGTGCGAGTTTGGGGGCGAAGGGTGCCGAGGCGAGATCGGCCTCGTAGCTCAGGAAGATCGGATCGACGAACAGTCGTTCGATCGGGACGGGGACGACGACCGCCAGGCGCGCCTCGGCGTACCGCCCGCCACGGTAGACGCCGTCAGGACTCGCCGCGAGCGCGAGCGGGTGGTCGGCGTCGATCAGGGGGAGCTGGGCGTACCGGTAGCGCTCGTCGAAGGTCAGGGCCTCACCTGGTCGGAAGGTGGAGCGGACGACGTCCCAGCTGCGGAGGGCGTCGTGCGAGTGCGACGACGTGTCCGCAGCGCTCGAGGCTGTTTCGGGGACATCGACCTCGAACGCCCGGTCGGCGGATCCACCGGTCACCGTCCGGATCAGACCCGTCGCGACGCCGGTCGGCAGCGCGCCGATCGTGTTTCCGGTCGCACCGGCGGGAGAAGGCATGTCGTGAGGTTAGTGGAGCCGTCAGCCCAGCGCGTCGGGGACACCCCGAATTCGGGCGATCGACCCAATTAGCGGCGAGGTCGACCAGAACGCCGACACCAGCGGCCGATCAGTGCGCCTTGCCGGCCTTCCAGTAGCCACAGAACATGACACGGTCCTTCGGCATGCCACCACGGACCCAGAGCCGACGCACGTTCGCGGCCAGGGACTGCTCTCCGACGACCCATCCGTAGCACGGGCTGGGCGGCACGCCGAGGGCCGTCGCGGCCGCCAGCGCCGCTCGTCCAGGGATGTCGTGCGGATCCTCTCGGACCACCCATCGCAGCTCGACCCCGTCCGGGACTCGCACGTCCTGCGCGTCGGCGGCGGAGGGGATCTCGACGATCGCCGTCCCGACGGTCGACGCCGGAAGCGAGGTCAGGATGCCTGCGACGGCGGGGAGTCCGGTCTCGTCCGCGACCAGCAGCACCCGGTCGACGTCGGCCGGGAGGTTGAACATGCGCCCCTCGTCCAGCAGTGCCACCGCATCGCCCACCTCGCATGACTGGGCCCAGCTCGCCGCGGGCCCCGCAGTCCCCTCGGCGGCCGACCCGTGGATGACGAAGTCGACGTCCAGCTCCGGCCCGTCGGGCCCGTCGCGCCGGAAATCCCGCACCGTGTAGTTCCGGAGCACCGGTCGCACGGACTTGGAGATCGCGAGGTACTTGGCGTAGGCCAGCATGTCGAGCTTGGTCGGCAGCCGCTCGAGCCCGCCCTCGGAGACCGGGATGAAGAACCGGAACCACTGGTCGTAACCGAGGAACGTGAAGTCGGCGATGTCACCGCCACCGAGGGTGACCCTGGCGATGTTCGGCGAGATACGCGAGCGGCGGACGACCCGCAGCGTGAGGAGTGTCGCCGCCTCGGGTTTGATGCGCGCCGTCTCGGCATTCGTGCGAGCCACTCGAGCCCCTTCCTCCGGCGGCTCCGGCGGCCGCGACTGAGGCTACCCTAACTCAGGTCACCCTTACTTGGAGGATTCGGGTGCGACGGCGTTGACCTTCCGCGAACGGGTGTCGAGCAGCGCGAAGACGAGCGCCACGACGACGAAGCCGATCGTCACGAGGGTGCTGTTGCGGTACGCGTCGTGATAGACGTCGAGCGAGGCGCCCGACGCATCGCCGCCGTTCTCCGAGTACACGGTCGCGTAGAAGGTGGCCGTCGCGGCGGCGAGCCCGACCGCGGTGCCGATGCGCTGGCCGAGCTGACCGATCGATCCGGCGACACCACCGGAGGCCACGGGGATGTCCGCGAGCATCAGCGTCTGGTTGGGAGAGATCACCGCGCCGCCGCCGATGCCGGCCAGGAGCATCGCGGCACCCATCGCGTACGGCGTGATCTCCGGGGGCGTGATGAACGCGAGGAGCGAGTTGAGACTGAACCCCACCACGACCAGTACGAGCCCACCGACGACCAGGGGGCGTCCGAGGCGGTCGACGACCCGCCCGCTCAACCACGAGCTGACGGCCGAGGCGAGGGCGAAGGGGATCGTGATCATGCCCGCGAAGACCGGCTCGAGCCCGAGCCCCTGCTGCACGAACAGCGTGAGCGTGAGGAAGGTGGCCGGCATCGCCGCGAAGTACGTCGTGGAGATCAGGACGCCGTTGCGGTAGCTGCCGAGCTTGAACAGGGAGAAGTCGACGACGGGTGTCTTCCCGGCGCGTTGGTAGCGACCCTCCCACCAGGCGAAGAGGCCGGCGAAGACGGCGAACGCGACCAGCAACCACCAACGCGCCGGGTCGTCGCCCGGGGAACCGGTCGTCAGGACGAACGGCAGCATGAGCGACAGCACGGCGAGACCGAGGAACACGATGCCCACCGGGTCGAGCGATCCGGCACCCGCCTCGTGCGGCTGCTGCTTGGGCAGCAATCGGGCGGCGATCGGCAACAGAATGATCGCGAGCGGGACGTTCATCCAGAAGAGCAGGCGCCAGCCGTCCTCCGGGCCGCCGATGGCGATGAGCAGACCGCCGAGCGTCGGTCCGAACGCCGTCGAGAGGCCGATGATGGCTCCGAAGAGCCCGAAGGCGCGGCCGCGCTCCTTCCCCACGAACAACTGCTGGATGAGCCCGATGACCTGCGGCATCAGCAGACCCGCGGCGATGCCCTGGAGGATCCGCCCGCCGATGAGGATGCCGACGCTCGGTGCGACGGCGCACGCGAGACTGGCCGCCCCGAACACGCTCAGGCCGATCATGAACATGCGACGCCGCGAGTGCAGGTCGCCGTAACGCCCGGCGGGCACGAGGATGAGACCGAAGGCCAGGGCGTACCCGGCGACGATCAGCTGCAGGGCGGTCGGGCCGGCGTCGAGCGCCTGCTCGATCGACGGCAGTCCGACGTTGACCTTCGAGAGGTCGAGGATCGTGAGGGCGGCGACCGACACGCAGATGGCGAACGCGCGCCACTTCGTCCGGTCGTCGGGGGCGGTTCGCTCGTCAGTCATCCTGGCCAGCCTAGGCCCGCGTCAACCCGGTCCGCCCCGGCTTGACGGGCACGAATCCACCGTCCTGTGCAGCATCTTCAGCCTCAGAACCGGCTCAGACGATGACGGGGCAGCCGTCACGGGCTACGCTCGGAAGATGCATATGGATGCCCCTCGCGGGCTGCAAGACCCCGACGAACTGGCCGAACGACACCGCATGCTGGCCGAGTCGCCGGCACTCGCACCGCTGCGCGACTGGTCGGACGCGATGATGACCCGCCGAGGACGGCGGCAGGCGGACCTCGTCCTCCCGCTCGTCGACCCGGCCGATGCGGCCGTCAACGCGAAGACGCTGATCCTCCTCGACGCCCCGGGGACCCTGGCCCCCGACAGCCTCGACGCCCCGGGATCCGGCTTCGCCTCGGTCGACAACGACGACCCGATCGCCGAGAGCCTCTGGAATCTGCGGAACGACATCGGCTTCGACGACGTCATGGTGTGGAACATCGTCCCGTGGTACCTGAGCGCCGGGCGGAAGAAGCCGAACGCGCCCGAGGTCGCTCAGGGAGCGATGGAACTGCGTGCCCTCCTGCCCCTCCTCAAGAACCTGCGCGTCGTCGTCCTCTGCGGACCCCACGCCCAGGACGGTTGGTGGAAGCACGTCGAGCCCCTGCTCGGCAACACCTACAGCGCCTTCAACGCTCCGCACCCCTCGCCGTTGTCGCTGAAGCAGCCGGGTCGTCGTGAGGAGATCGAGAAGGTCTTCGCCCGCGCCAAACAGGTCGCCGGCTGATCACACACCCCCGTTCCGCAACCCCCTCGCCCGTCGGGCGAGGGGGTTGCGTGCATCCGAGGCCTCGTTAGGGTCGATGGACGAGGAGAGGAGCATCACATGGACATCGGCACCATCGTCATCCTCGCCGCGCTCGTCCTCCTGGCGATCGCGGCCGTCTGGTACGTGTCACGGCGCGACCGCGCCGCCCGCTCGGCCGACGAACACCATTCGCACGACAACGACGCGGAGGTCGAGCGCGAACGCGCGAGAGGCCTCGCGGAGGGCACCGGCGGCGTGCCGCGCCGTGGCGGCGGCCCGATGGGGTTCTGACCCCGCGAGAGCGCAGCAACGGTCGCCATCCACGAGGAATGGCGACCGTTTCCGCGCTCTCGGCGGTGGGCTCTAGACGAGCGGCGGGAGGCCCGCTGCGACGCGAGCGCCCAGCGTGCCGTCGACGGCGGTCCAGTAGGCGATGACCCGGGCACGGAGCTCGGGGCGCGTCACCTTCGAGACGTGGCCGATGATGTTGCCGACGAGGCGGTCGCGGGCGGCGTCGTCGAGCACCTCGCGCACGAGGGTCCCGGCCTGGCCGAAGTCGTCGTCCTCGGCGTGCAGCGTCGCGGCTGCCCGCACGAGCTCGCCGTCGGACTGCCAGCCGTTGGACTCAGCGGCGCGCGCAGGGTCGGCGTGGGCGCCACCGACCGAGTTGGGTGCGTAGACCGGCGCGTCCGCGTCGTTGAAGGTGTAGCGCATGGCACCTTCCTTCGAGTACGTGTGCACCGGCGCGTGCGGCGCGTTGACCGGCAGCTGTGCGTGGTTGGTGCCCACGCGGTAGCGGTGTGCGTCCGCGTAGCTGAAGATGCGGGCCAGGAGCATCTTGTCGGGGCTCGCCGCGATTCCGGGGACGAAGTTCGACGGCGCGAAGGTCGCCTGCTCGATCTGCGCGAAGTAGTTCTCCGGGTTGCGGTCGAGGGTCATCTTGCCGACCTCGATGAGCGGGTAGTCGCTGTGCGGCCAGACCTTGGTGAGGTCGAACGGGTTGAAGCGGTAGCCCGCGGCGTCGGCGTAGGGCATGACCTGCACGGACAGCGTCCAGCTCGGGTGCTCACCGCGGGTGATCGCCTCGGAGAGGTCGCGGATGTGGAAGTCGGCGTCCTCGCCGGCGATCTGGTCGGCCTGGTCCTGCGTGAGGATCTCGATGCCCTGGTCGGTCTTGAAGTGGTACTTCACCCAGAAGCGCTCGCCTGCGGCGTTGACCCACTGGTAGGTGTGCGACCCGAAGCCGTCCATGTGCCGCCAGGAGCCCGGCAGGCCGCGGTCGCCCATGAGCCAGGTGACCTGGTGCGCGCTCTCGGGGGAGAGCGTCCAGAAGTCCCACTGCATGTCGTGGTCGCGCAGGTGCGAACCCGGGAGACGCTTCTGCGAGCGGATGAAGTCGGGGAACTTGATGCCGTCGCGGATGAAGAACACCGGCGTGTTGTTGCCGACGAGGTCGTAGTTGCCCTCGCTCGTGTAGAACTTCAGCGCGAAGCCACGGGGGTCGCGCCAGGTGTCGGGGCTGCCCTGCTCACCGGCGACGGTGGAGAAGCGTGCGAGCATCTCGGTCTCGACGCCCGGCTGGAACAGCGCGGCGCGCGTGAACTGGGAGACGTCACCGGTCGTGACGAACCGTCCGAACGCACCGCCGCCCTTGGCGTGGACGACACGCTCCGGCACCCGTTCGCGGTTGAACTGCGCGAGCTTCTCGACCAGGTAGTGGTCGTGGAGCGCGATCGCTCCGTCTGCGCCGACGCTCTGGGAGTGCTCGTCGCTCGCGACGGGTGCTCCGCTGTTGGTGGTGGTGTAGCTGGTCTCGGACATGTCTCTCCTCGAGGGTGGGGCTGGTCGGACGGTCGGATGGATTCAGCACTGCCACCTTGGCGGTGACAGCTGACGATCGGCATGGAGGTGCCGTCGAGTGGTCTGTGGAACGGCGTCAGGCAGCATCCGCCTGGCACGCGGGGCATACGCCCCAGAACGTGATCTCGGCCGTGTCGATGACGTACCCAGCCGTGTCGTCGGGGTGCATGCATGGCGCCGCACCCTGCGTGCAGTCGACGTCGACCACGGCGCCGCACGAGCTGCACACCAGGTGATGGTGGTTGTCGTCGACGCGCAGCTCGTACCGGCCGGGATGGCCGTCCGGTTCGATCCTGCGCACGAGACCGGCTGCGACGAAGGCGTTGAGCACGCTGTACACGGCCTGTGGGGAGGTCTGCGGGGCTCGCGGCTTCAAGGACGCGACCACCTGCTCCACATCAGCGTGCGGTGTCCGGGCGAGGATCTCGAGGACGGCGAGGCGTCCCGTGGTCACCCGCAGCCCGGCTGCCCGGATCTTCGTGTTGAAGTCGAACGTCGCCGACTCCACCTCCAATCCGTTCATGCAGCCACCGTACCGAGTTGTTTTGAATTAGTCAAAATAAGGACTTCCCCTCCGCGTTGTCCCGCAGCCACCCCAACTCTAATATCAGATATGAGTTGTGGACCGATGGATGACGCCGGATGTGGAGAATTCCCGGTCACGGCGGGGGAGCGCGGGCTACAGCTCGACGGTCAACAGGGGCCGCAGCGAACGTCGGGTCTCCTCGGCCATGTCCACCGAATCACGGTCGAGCAGCCACTGCAGCTGGAGACCGTCCATCATCGCGATGAGCATGCGTGCCGCGCTCGCAGGCTCGACGCCGGCCACCAGCTGGCCCTCGCGCGCCATCACCTCGAAGGAGACGGTCATCCCGTCGATCAACCAGCTGTACCGCCGGACGAAGTGCTCGTGCGCCGGGTGGTCCGGTGAGGTCGCCTCGGCGGACAGGACGCAGTGGAGCTCGACGAGACCGGGGACGCGCATGTTGTGCTCGACGAGGCGGAGGAGCCCGCGGATGCCTTCGATGCCGCTCCCGATCTCGATGCCGGACTCCTCGCGATCCCGGTCGTCGCGGAAGTCGAGGATCGCGGCGAGTAGATCGTTCTTGGTCGAGAAATGGTGGAGGAGGCCGGCCTGGCTCATGCCCACGCGCTCCGCGACCTCGCGGAGCGATCCACTGCGGAACCCCTGCTCGGCGAAGACGTCCATCCCCGCCTCGAGGATCTCCCGGCGTCTCGCCGCCGTCTTGGCGTAGCTGCCGCGGGAGCGGCCCGTCTGCGTCACCGTCATCCTGCGATCGTATCGGGCGTGAGGACCGCCGGAGAAGGGTTCCCGAGGCGCCCCTAGCCCGCTCCTTCCTCAGGTGTCCACCCCGGCACTTCCCCAGGTCGCTGTCGTACGGTGTCGCCATGAGACGCCGCATCGAGCCCGTGTACGACGCCGCTGTCGGTGTCGGTCGCTCCCTCTTCGGCTTCTGGCGCCTGCGCCGTCACACCACCGGCATCGAACACCTGCCCGACCAGGGTGGCGCGGTGATCGCGATGACCCACTTCGGGTACCTCGAGTTCGCACTCGTCGAGTGGGCCACCGTGCTCCACAACCGCCGCCGTATCCGCTTCATGGCCAAGCAGGGCGCCTTCGACCAGCCCGTCGTGGGCCGCCTCCTGCGGAGCATGCGGCACATCGCGGTCGACATGCGCGCCGGCGCGGCCGCCTACGCCGACGCCGTCGCAGCGCTCCGCAGCGGCGAGCTCGTCGGGGTCTTCCCCGAGGCCGGCGTCAGCGCCTCGTTCACCGTCCGCGACCTCAAGTCGGGCGCAGTCCGCCTCGCGCAGGAGGCCGGCGTGCCGATCATCCCCGTCGCGGTCTGGGGCGGTCATCGCCTCCTGACGAAGAACCACCGGGTCGGCTTCCGCGAGCGGTTCGGGGTCCCCGTGCACTTCTCGTTCGGCGAGCCGATCATCGTCGCGCCCGGCGACGACGTCGGAACGAGCACCGAGCAGCTCCGCGACCGCCTGCAGGGCATGGTCGACGAACTGCAACGCGACTATCCCGTCGACGGGACCGGGGCGTGGTGGCAACCTCGCGCCCTGGGCGGAACGGCGCCGACGCCCGCCGAGGCTGCAGCCGCCGACCTCGAACGCGAGCGCCGACGCGAGGCGCGTCGACAGACGGCGAGCTGAGCGCACGTCCGCCGCGGTCTATCCTGTGGAGGTGCCACCTCTGACCTCGACGACCCACCCAGCAGGGCATCGTCGCTCTGCCAGCCCGCGTCCCGAGCGGAGCGTGGCACCGTGAGTCGCGGGTGGAACGGCTTCGTCGCGAAGTCGACATGGCTTCCGAAGGCGTGGCGCGAACGCGCTGAACGTGCGCTCGCGGAGGACCCCTCGACGCCGGCCGCACCGGACACGGACGACGCCGAGTCCTCAGCGGACCACTCGCCGCGGCACACGCCGGATCCCGCGCCGCGGACGACGCCGACGCCCCCTGCGCAGCAATCCACCGGCTCGGAGCCGCTGGACGACCGCGAGGCGAACGCACCCCGGACACCCGTCGCCGGCCCGGACGTCGACGGGGCAGCACCAGCCCGGGAACGGTCCACGACCGGCCTGGTCGACCCGGTCGCCCTCCCCGTCACCGCGTCGGCCCAGGTCGTCCCCCTGAGCGTCGCCATCACCGATTTCGAGCTCGCCGACGACTCCGTCATCGGCCCGGCGTCCGTCCTCGACAACCTCGAGCTGACGAAGGCCGCCGTGACCCGCGTCGCGTCGGCGATCCTCACGACCGAGGGCCCGATCGCCGTCCCGCGACTCGTGACCATCGTGGCCCGGCGCTTCGGCGTCGACCGGCCGTCCGAGGAGTCGCGCACCGAGCTGTCAGCGCTGGTGACGGAGGCGTTCGTCGTCCAGAACGGCTTCGCCTGGCCCACCGGACTCGACGTCGTCACGTGGCGAGGCGTCCGCCGGGTCGTGCATCGCGACCACCGCGCGGTCACGGACATCAGTCCCGCGGAGATCTGCAACGCCATGGAGCTCGTGATCACCGCGAGCCCCGAGCACGAGGTCGACCGCGAGCAGCTGCCGATGCAGGCGGCATCGGTGCTCGGCTACGGTCGCCTCGGTGAGACCGCTCGACGTTGGCTCGACCTGACGCTCGCCCAGGCGGTGCTCCACGGTCGTCTCGTCGAGGACGGCGACCGCATCCGCCTCCCCTGAAGCGGGTCGTTCAGCGGACGGGCGGACCCTGCTGCCCGAACGGCAGGCTCGTGTCGGTGACGCCGTCGATGAAGGCGTCCATGCGCTGGAGGTTGAACCGGCCCTGGTCGTTGAGCAGGAACTGGTACTCGTGCTCGAGCCCTGGCCGGAAGTCCGGGTTGAAGATCATCGATTGCACGTCCACACCGAGGCCCTGGAGCTTCGCCTTGAACTCGACCGACTGCGGGTAGAGCGGATCCCAGTTGCCGACCGTGATGTACGTCGGTGGATACTTCGCCGTCAGATAGTCGACGACGGACGCGGACGCCACCTCCGGTCGGGTCTTGTAGTCGCGCGCTCCGAAGTACGACCAGAGCACCGTGTCGAGGAACCACCCGAAGCTGCCCTCGGCGTTGACCAGGCTGAGGTCGTAGGCCCCGCAGGCGAGGACCACCCCGGCGAGTTGCTCCGGTTCGATCGGCGATTCGACCTTGATGGAGCTGGCGTACTCCGAGCTCGTGACCACGTTCGCGACCTGGGCGGCGATCTGGGCACCGGCGGAGTCGCCGGCGAGGATGAGCTTGGACGAATCCACGTTGAGCGCGCGAGCGTTGGCGTCGAGGTAGCCGAGCGAGTCGGCGACCTGCTCGATGGGCAACGGGTACTGACCCTCGGGCGCGATCGTGTACTCGACCGCGATCGCCGTGTACCCCTCGCCGGCCAGCACGCGCATGTAGTTGGAGATGAGTTCCTTGCTGCCGGAGATCCACGCTCCACCGTGCACCCACACGATCGTCGGGAGGGCGGCACCGCTGCCGCGCACCCCGTCGGGCGTGTAGACGTCGAGCAGCGCGTCCGCGTCGCCGGAGCGGTACGGGACGTCCTGTCGGACGTCGACACCGTCGGGGACGTACTTCACGAGGTCGGATTGCACGACCTTCGCCCGCTCGTCGAATGCCATGCGGATGACCATCGAGCCCGGCCACGGGGTCAGCTGCAACCAGACGAAGATCACCAACGCGATGGCGAGGATCACGCCGATGATCCAGAACATCGTGTTGCGGACGACACGCAGGAAGCGCGCGAAGCCCGAGCGAGGGGGTGCTGTCCTCAAGCGATTCACCTCCTGGCGGGTCTGGACGGCGGCGCTGCCTGGCGGAACACGAACCTCCAGTCTCGCATTCGATCGGACACCGGCGGCGTCCCGGAAGTTTTTCGACGGATTTCGTGACGAATGCCCGCCGAGCTGCGTCTTACCCGATGACCGGACATCATCACCGGTTTCCAACGCAGACGAAGGAGAACGCCATGAGTGCATCGGACAAGATCCAGAACGCCGCTGAGGACCTCGCGGGCAAGGCGAAGGAAGCCCTGGGCAAGGTCACCGGCGACGACAGCAAGGTCGCAGAGGGTAAGGCCGACCAGACGAAGACCGACGCCAAGAAGGCCGGCGAGAATGTCAAGGACGCGTTCAAGCACTAGTCCTCGCGATACAGTGGCTGCCCCCGCCCACCGGCGGGGGCGGTAACACGGTCGACCGGCACCCCGTTCGATCCAGCAATCACATTTGGAGACATCATGAGCTTTCTCGGCTTCCTGCTGCTCGGCCTCATCGCCGGCGCCCTCGCCAAGGCGATCCTTCCGGGCCGTCAGGGCGGCGGCTGGTTGATCACGCTGCTGCTCGGCGTCGTCGGAGCACTGCTCGGCGGCTGGCTCGGCGGCATCCTCTTCGGCGCGAACCTGCAGGAGTTCTTCTCGCTGCAGACCTGGCTCCTCGCCATCGGCGGATCCATCGTCGTGCTCCTCATCTACGGCGCACTGACCCGCAACAAGAAGGCGTAAGCGCCTCCACACAGCACTCGGACGCCCGGCCCCTCCAAGGGGTCGGGCGTTCGTGCGTGTCGGAGGAAGGCCGGCGATCGCGGGGTGTCCGCCATTGAGGGGACTGTGCGACCTCCTGTGCCCTGTCAGGATGTCTGATGTTTGACGTCAGAAGCTGATATGAGAGGAGGTGGTCTCATGGACTTCTATCGAAAGTTGCTCGAGCTGCTCCGCGCGATCTGCGGCTGGGCCTGACCCGCACGGACGAACGCCCGGTCCACCAGGACCGGGCGTTCGTGCGTCGCGTTGCGACCGGAGTCAGGCGTGCTGACCCTCGTGCTCGCCCTCACCGATCTCCTCCACGAGCTTCGCGTTGAAGGCCGGGAGGTCATCAGGCGTCCGGCTCGACACGAGGCCCTGGTCGACGACGACCTCCTCGTCCACCCAGGACGCGCCCGCGTTCCGCAGATCCGTCTTGAGGCTCGGGTAGCTCGTGAGCTCACGACCGCGGACGACGTCCGCCTCGATGAGGATCCATGCGCCATGGCAGATGACCCCGACCGGCTTGCCCTGCTCGAAGAACGCCTTCGCGAAGGCGATCGAGGACTCGTCCACGCGGAGGTCGTCAGCGTTGACGACGCCTCCGGGCAGCACGAGTGCGTGGTAATCGTCGGAGGAGGCCTCGGCGACCGCGACGTCGACGGGCTGGACGTGTCCGTTCTTGCCGGTCACGTCCTGGGTGGCGGGCGACACCAGTCGGGCGGTCGCTCCGGCTCCGGTGATCGCCTCCCAGGGGCTCGTCAGTTCACTGTCCTCGTAGCCGTCCGTGAGCAGGAAGGCCACCTGCTTGCCGTTGAGTGCTGCGCTCATCGTCGCTCCAATCCGTCAGCGTCGAGGCACCGTCCAGCGCCTCGCCAGCGACGATACGCTCGGCTCCACATCTCGGACCCGGACTTCCGCCGAACGCGAACGGGGTTGCTCAGGCGTCGCAGGCGATACCGTCACCATCCCGATCGAGGTCGTAGACGTCGCTCCCGACGACGTACACCGGGCCGGGCGTGTACGCCGGTCCATTGCCGCTTCCCCCGGCGCAGTCGACGTCGCTGGCGATCGGAACGCACTGCCCCTCGTAGTTCGGGTCGCACCCTCCGCCTGCCGGATCGGCGACGGGAGCGGGAGGCGGCGGAGCGGGTTGCCGCGTCCCGACGGACGTTACCTGCGCGACCGGTTGGACCGACACGAGCTGCGCGACGAGCTCTCGAGTGATCTCGACCCCGGCTCGCGTGGTGACGCGGTAGGTGTTCGTCTGCTGCCCGGGGACGCCCGTCGTCGTCACGACGACCTGACCGACGTCGATGTTCGGGTCCTGCACCTCGGTCACCGCGAACGGGATCTCCACGACCTCGGTCACCTCGGTGACGACGTCGGTCGGGGTCGGGGTCGGCGTGGCACTCGGTTTGGCGACGGACGTCCCTTCCGGCGCCGACAGCAGCGCCGCGGGCCGGGGCCCGACCGGGTGGATGGCCGCGTTGGCGCTTCCGCCCACGACGACCAGGCATAGGGCGGCACCGATCACGGCGGCCGCGATCCCGCGGTTGCGGATCCCGAGGGAGGAGACGCGACCACGGACGAGCGCGACCACGCCGATCACCACGGCCACGATGGCGACGAGTGCGAGCATCGCCCAGAACGTGCCACCGACGGCGCTGACGAGCAACAGTGCTCCGACCAGGCTGAGCAGGACGATGTGGAGTGGTCCGAGGCGGCGCGTTCGCGTGGCCCCGGCAGCAGCAGCAGCAGGGACGGCGACCGGGGGAGCGGGCACGGCCGCCGGCATGCGTTGCCCACCCCAGCCGACTCCGGTCCACCATCGTTGCCGGCCGGGCTGCTCGGGATCGGGATACCAGCCTGCGGGAGAAGTCATGCCCTGATGCTGGGGCCCGGAGCACGACGGCACAAGGTCCCCGAGTGGGGCGGGAGGGGATTCCTCCCGTGCCGTGTCACGGCGCGTGTCAGAGGCCGACGAAGCGGATGGTCTGCTGCAGACGCGTGCGGATGTCGAACAGCTGGTTGCCGCCCATGCGGTCGACGCCCGGGAGACCGGTGCGGAGGAGGTCGGCCAGGCGGGAGCGCTCGACGAGGACCGTCACCGGATGCTTGCGGCCGATGAACTCCACCGACTCCGGGGTGGCGCCGTCCGGCACGACGATGACGGAAGCCGTGAACTTCACCCGCGCCGCCTTCGCGACGGTCCGAGCCGAGCGCACGATCGACCGGACGGGCTCCTCGCGAGGATCGAGCGTCTCCCCGACGACCTCTCCACGGTGCACCCGGACCGGCCCACCCCAGTCCTCCGACTTGACCGCGAAGAGGCCGGTCGGGCCGAGGACGACGTGGTCGAGCTTCGCCTCGCCCGGCGCCAGGACATCGTGCCAGACCGTGTATCCGATGCCGAGCGTCGCCACGGTGCGCGCCGTCTGCTCCTCGGCGAGCGCGTTGGCCAACTGGTGCCGAATCTCGCGCGGAGCCGAGCGGACGAGCTTCGGGTCGTAGGGGTCGTCGAGTGGGACACCTCGGCCGACCCACTCCCGGATGAGCCCGAGGTAGGCCTCGCGCGAGTCTCCGCCGGGGTGTCCGTAGGCTCGAGCGCGGGGTCGTGAGTCGGCGCGCTGCGTACCCGACCGACCAGTGGTCGACGCCGACCAGGTCGGAGCGTCGTCGTCGCCCGCGTCGGAGGACGGCACGTTGCGACCGCGGTCGTAGGCGGCCCGGTCCTGCTCGGTTCCGACGCGCTCCCAGGCGAGCTGGACGGCGTTGAACTGCCGCGCGCTTCCGCCGAGGTCGGGGTGGGTCTCGCGCATGAGCCGTCGGTAGGCCCTCCGGAGCTCGTCCTGCGTCGCCGTCGTGCTCACGCCGAGCACCTCGTACGGGCTGGCTGAGAGTGGGCTCTCCGGCATGGAGGGTGGTCGCTTTCGTCGGCGGCGTCGGTCGGTCCGACACGGCAGACTATCGCCATCACCTGGAAGACCGCCCGAACCGGCACCCTGTCGGGGCTGTGGACAACTCCAGCGAGCCGACGTACAGTTTGTTGTACTTGGAGGATGTCGATGCGTACCCTCAGTTATTCGGAATCCCGCGCGAACTACGCGGCCACCCTCGATTCGGTCCTCGACGACCGCGAGGAGGTGATCATCACCAGAGCGGGGCGCGACCCGGTCGTGATCGTCGCGCTCGACGACTACGAGTCCTTGAAGGAATCGGCGTATCTGCTCCGCACGCCGTCGAACGCACGTCGGCTCCTCCAGGCCATCGACGACCTCGAGGCCGGCGCGGGCACCGAGCACGACCTGGTCGAGTAGTCGGCGTGCGGCTCATCTGGTCCGACGCCGCCTGGGAGGACTACTGCCACTGGCAGCAACAGGATCGGCGCATCGTCAAACGGATCAATCTCCTCCTGAAGGACATCATCCGGAACGGCAACGAGGGCATCGGCAAACCTGAGGCGCTCAAGCACGGCTTCCAGGGATTCTGGTCACGACGGATCACCGACGAACATCGACTGGTCTACCGCCTCACGGACGACGGCGTCCTCATCGCCCAGGCACGCTTCCACTACGAGTAGGGCCAGCGTGCCGGAACACCTCAGGAGCTCGGCAGGAGGATGCCGTCGTCCAGCAATGCGCGGACCCGGGGGAGGAGTTCGGCGCGGAGTTCCGCCGCATCGACCTCGACGAGCTGGGCGATCGCGTCGATGATGGCTCCCAGGGTCAACTCGCCGTCGCAGGCCCCGACGAGCCCCGCCAGGCCTGTGTCGATGCCCACCGAGCGGGCCAAGCCGCCACCCTGCCGCAGGGTCATCGCCGTCGGGTCCTCGTCCCCGGGCCAGTAGTGGCGCTCCTCGGTGACGTCGCCCGCGAGGATGACGCGTTCGCCGAGCAGCTGCTCGTCGTCGAGCGCGACCTGCCAGTCGTGTGCGAGGAGACACACGGCGAGGTGCGCACCGAGCCCGGCGGCGTTCGAACCCGCCTGCCCGTGCAGCCGCTCGAAACGGCGCAGCGGAGTGGACGGGTCCGATCGACGGAGCAGGACATACCCGAAGCCGACGCCGGTCACGGCCCGAGCCGCGAAGTCGTCGAGCCAGGCTCCCGCGAGGCGCTCGAACTCCGGCGTCCCGAGGCGGGTGCCACCGTCCCGGATCCAGGTCTCCGCGTATTCGGCCGGATCCTGCACCTCGCGCTCGATGACCCAGGCGTCGACCGGTTCCGGACTGCGATCCACCCACTCGGCGACGCGCTCGAGCCCGTCGGCGCCGTCGCGGTACTCCCAGTTCCCGAGGAACTGCGCCACGCCGCCGGGCGTCAAGTGCCGGGCGGCCTCGAGGAACACGGACTCGACGAGCGCATCGCCGACGAGACCGCCGTCGCGGTACTCGTAGCTCGGCACGCCCTCGGCACGCGGGGTGATGACGAACGGGGGGTTGGAGACGATGCGGTCGAACCGTTCACCGACGACGGGTTCGAACATGCTGCCGTGGCGGAATTCGATCGAGTCGATGCCGTTCAGGTGCGCGTTGAGTGCGGCGAGCTCGAGGGCCCGTTCGGAGATGTCCGTCGCGACCACGTGATCGGCGATCCGCGACAGGTGGAGCGCCTGGATGCCGCACCCGGTACCGAGGTCCAGTGCCGTTCCGATCCGCTCGGGGAGGATGATGCCGCTCAGGGTCATCGATGCGCCGCCGACCCCGAGGACGTGCTCCTCGCCGAGCTCATGACCCAGAGCGAGCTCGCCCAGGTCGGAGGCGATCCACCAGGCACCGCTCCCGTTGGCGTCGACCCAGGCGTACGGACGCAGGTCGATGGCCGGGGCGACCGATCCGTCGTCGCTCAAACCGACGAGACCGAGCGCCACCGCGCCGTCGAGACCGAGCGACGGCAGAGCACGCGTCGCGTCATCGGCCCCCACGGCGACACCGAGCACGAAGAGTGTCGCCAGTGTCGCGAGCGGTTCCGCTCCCGCCGTCCAGCGGCGTTCGTCGAGCGAGCGGATCGCCACGACCCGGTTGGAGCGGTGCAGGGCGGCCTCGGCCGTCTCACCCCAGAGACCACGCACCCGTTCCACCGTGTACCCGGCCGCATCGAGGTCGGAACGGAGGAGGTCGATCAGTCGCTGGTCCACGCCCACCAGTGTGCCAGCTGCGGGGTGGGCCGAGCCGCCCACCCTGCAGCCGCCGTCAGCGATCCGTGGTGAGGATCGCGTCGAGGTCCTCATCGGTCTGCTCGTCGTGCTCCTCGACCTCGCGCTGCGCGGCCTTCGCCGTGCGCTTCCGCTCGCGCTTCGCCAGACGGCGCTCGGTCCGGCGCTCCAGCAGCAGGTACAGCACGGGCACGAGGATGAGCGTCAGGAGCGTCGACGACACCAGGCCGCCGATCACGACGATCGCGAGCGACTGCGAGATGAACACCCCACCGCCGGTGAGGCCGAGCGACATCGGCACGAGCGCGAAGATCGTCGCGCAGGCGGTCATGATGATCGGCCGCAGACGGAGTCGGGCTCCGTGCAGGACCGCGTCGTCGATGCCGTCGCCCCGAGCCCGGTACGAGTTGACCAGGTCGATGAGGACGATCGCGTTCGTGACGACGATGCCGATGAGCATGAGGAGGCCGATCATCGACGGGATGCCGAGCGGGGTCCCCGTGATGAGCAGGGCCGCGATCGCGCCGGTCGCCGCGAAGGGCACGGAGACCAGCAGGATGAGCGGCTGCAGGAGGCTCCGGAACGTCGCCACCATGACGATGAAGACGAGCACGATCGCGATGAGCATCGCGAGGCCGAGCTGCGCGAACGACTCCTCCTGGTCCTGGGCGACACCACCGACCGAGGCGGTGACCCCGCTCGGCAGGTCCAGGCCGTCGAGGCCCTCCCGGACGGCGAGCGTCGTCGCGCTGAGGTCGTCACCCGTCGGCGTCGCCGACACGGTCACGGTCCGGACGCCGTCGATGCGCGTGATCGCCGCTGCGGCGCGTTCCTCGCCCACCTGCGCGACGGCGCTGACCGGGATCGGGACGGCGCTGACGTTGGCGAGGTCCTTCTGCGCCTGGGTGAGGCGGTCTGCCTCCGCCTGCTGCTCGGCGGCCTCGCTCTCGGCGTCCCGCATCGCGGTCAGCTGCTCGTCGATGGTCGTGATCGAGCCCTGGAGCTGGGAGATGGCGTCGCTCAGCCCGGCGAGTTGGGCGGCGCGGGCCTCGTAGGCCTGTCGTGCCGCCTCCTCCTCCGGTGTCGTGGGCGTGACCGGCGGCACCTCGACGGGAGCCGCTTGCAGCGCGCTCAGCTGAGCCCGCAGGGCGTCGAGCTGCGAGGCCGCGGTCGAGCGGGCCTCCTGGAGTTCCGAGCGCTGGGTCGCGGCCTGGGATGCCGCCTCGTCCTTCGCGCGCTGGGTGGCCTCGTCCTGTTCTGCCGTGAGGGCGTCGGTCGCGGCCTTCTGAGCCGCGGCCTGCTGCAAGGCACTGACCGGAAGGGGGAGCGCGGCGATCTCGGCCGGCGTCGTGCCGACCCGCTGCGACCGCACGATGATGTCGCGAGACGATCCCTCGAGGATGACCGAACCCATCGGCGTGCCGCGGAGCGCACTGGCGATGGCCTGACCGACCTGTTCCTGCGTGAAGCCGTACCGGGCGGCGGCGGCGCGGTCGACGTTCACCTTGAGCAGGCCCTGCTCGTCGGCGAGGTCGCTCGTCGCATCGCGGAGGCCGTCGGTACCGCCGAGCATGTCCTGCACCGCGGCCGCAGCTGTGGCGAGCGCCGTGGGGTCCTCACCCTGCAGTGTGACCTCCATGCCGCCTCCGCCACCGGTGAATCCACCGGCCGCGTCACCGACGGTGACCTCGCCGACGTCGTCGAGCTTCGCCACGGCGTCCCGGATGGTGTCGGCGACGCCCTCGCGGGAACTCTCCTCACCGACGGTCACGCTGATCTGTGCCGTGTTGCTCGAGCCGTTCCCACCGACGGTGGTCAGGTACCCGGAGACGCCGGCGGTCTTCGCGAGGACCGCTTCGACGGCCGCGGCCGCGTCGCTGGTCACGTCGAGGCTCGTCCCCTCCGGCAGTTCCTGCGTGACCGTGACGGTGTTCTCACCCCCGATGTCGCCGAGGTAGTCGGTCTTCAGGAACCCGGCCGAGACGATCGTCCCGGCGAAGACCACCGCCGCCACGAGCAGGGTCACGACGGGACGCTTCAGGGCGGTGCGCAGGACCGGCAGATAGGCCCGCTGGAGCTTCGAATACGCCTCGGACTCGTCCTCGACCACGGACGCCTCGTCGGTGGCCGCGACGTCGGTGGCCTTGCCCACAGCCGGGGCGGAGGAGCCTCGCATGAACCAGTACGCGAGCACCGGCACGATCGTGAGCGACACCACGAGGGACGCGATGAGCGCGACCGACACGGTGACGGCGAACGGTCGGAACAGCTCGCCGACCGTCCCGCCGACGAAGGCGACCGGGAGGAACACGGCCACCGTCGTGATCGTCGACGCGGTCACCGCCCCGGCGACCTCGCGGACCGCCTCGACGACACTCGAGGTCGTCATCGCCCGCCCGGTGTGCCGCCGTTTGATGTTCTCGATCACCACGATGGAGTCGTCGACCACCCGCCCGACCGCGACGGTCAGTGCCGCGAGCGTGAAGATGTTGAGCGAGTAGTCGCCGATCCACAACCCGATCATCGCGATGAGGAGCGAGAGCGGGATCGACACGGCCGTGATGATCGTGGACCGGATCGACAACAGGAAGACCAGGATCACGATGATCGCGAACAACAGCCCGAGCCCGCCCTCGACGGAGAGGTCGTGGATGGACTGCTCGACCATCGGCGACTGGTCGAAGACGACGGTGAAGGCCGCACCCGAGCCGAGCTCCTGCTCCAGCCCGGGGAGGGCGTCACGGATGGTGTGGGCGAGTTGGACGGCGTTGGCCGACGGGTCCTTGAGGATCGTGAGCGACAGCGACGGGAGACCGTCCGCCCGGGCGATGGAGGTCTCGGCGGCGGGCACGAGCTCCACGTCCGCGACGGCGGAGAGCGCGAAGGGCCCGTCCTCGTGCTGGATGGGGAGCGCCTGCACCTCGGCCAGCGAGCCGACGGCCGAGCCGACCTCGATCGAGAGCTCCTTGCCGGCGTCGACACTCGTTCCGGCAGCCGTGACGACACCACTCGCTTGGACAGCCGCCATGACCTCCTCCGCGGTCACCTTCTTGGCAGCGAGGTCGGCCGGACGCATCGTGATGACGAGCTGCGTGGCGTTCTCACCCGCGAGATCGACCTGACGCACGCCGGCGATCCCACGGAGCGCGGGGAGCACGGTGGTCTCGACCCTGCCCGCGAACTCGCCGGACTCGTCTTCGGACGCGACCGCGAGCTGCAGCACGGGGATGTCGTCGCTCCCGCCGGCGTAGACCTCGGTGGTCGTGTCGTTCGGAAGCGTGCTCTTCAAGCCGGCGAGGGCGCTGCGGATGTCACCGACGATCTTCTCGTCGTCCTGGCCGAAGTCCCAGCTCACCTGCACGGACGTGGAACCGCTGACCGACGTCGAAGTGACGCCGGTGACACCCTTGACCCCTTGCACCGCCTGCTCGACGGGCTTCGTGACCTCGCGCTCCACCGACGACGGCGAGGCACCGGGGTAGGTCGCGGCTACGACGGCGCCCGGCTGCTGCACGGACGGCAGCAGTTCCTGCTTCAGGGAGCCGACCGCGAAGAGTCCGAAGACCACGATCGCCGCGGTGATGAGGCCGACGATCAGTCGATTGGCGAGGCTGAGCCTCGTGAGGAATGACATGGAAGGACGGGCCTCTCGGTCGCGGAGCGGGCGCGATCCGCCCCACTCCACGCTATGGAGCGCCGCCGCCGGTCACATCCGCACGAGGATGGACCTGATGCGACCCCGGCATCCGCCGATCGGACGACATCGGTGGTCCTGCGGTACCAGCCTCGGCCGCGAGGGAGCTGCGCCTTGACGGCATGGTCCACCGATACCGGGCGTACCCTTGATACCCGAGTGCGCGCCGCGGGGTGCGCCGGAGCGAGGAGGGTACGTGGATCTGCAGGCCGTCGACCTCCCCAGGTTGCGCCGCGACGCACAGCTCGAGCGCGAGGTGATCATCGAGCACCGCGCCCGCGACGGTGAGGACCCCTGGGACTTCCTGCCCTCAATGCCGACGGTCGACGAGCTCGTCGTCGCCGTCCTCAGGGACGACGCGCTGCACGCCCGGGGTCTGGCCGCCCAGCACGCGATGGCGCGGCTCGCCGGGTACTCGTCGCTCGACGACGCCCAGGACCACCGCGACAACGCGGACCACTTGGAGTACGAGGTGCTCCGTGAGATCGCCCGAGTGCACCCCGAGTTGACCCGAGCGGTGTGGCGGATGTCCGGCAAGGTCGCCCGGCCGCCGTGGGAGGGCGACGACGCCGAGTAGATCGACGCCGCCGCCCGGGTCACAGCGCCGAGGCGAGCCCCATGGCGACGACGGAGACCGTCATGCTCACCACCTCGACGACCACGACCCGCTCACGCCGTCGAGCCGCCTCGACCGCGATCCACGTGGACAGGGCGGCGAACCCCGCCATGCCGCCCGTCAGGAGCACGGCGGGGAGGGCGACCGTCCCGATCTGATGTCCTGCCGGGTGCATGCCCGATCCTGCATATATGGTCCCGGCGGCATGACCAGCCATGGTGCACACGAGCGCCGCCATGATCACGAGGCCGCCTGAGGTGTGCGCGATCATCGCCGCACGGTGACGCGTGGTGGCGAGCGCCACAGCGTCACCGACCGGAGTCGGCAGCCCGGCGATGGACCGCAGCCGGACCGCCGAGGCGACGGCGAGGACGATCAGGACGACGGCCCAGAGCAACGGATGCAGCATCCCGACACCGGTCGCCAGGTCGAGCATCGCCGCGAGCATGACGATCGCGGCCACGAGGTCGAGGGGTCCGCGTCGGCCGCCGACGGTGCAACAGGCACCGACGGCGGCCGGGACGAGCGCCCCGAGATGGAGGACCTCGCTCATCGCCGCGGCCTAGTGCCCGTGGCCACAGTGCTCTTCGGCGCCCTGGTCGTGACCGCCGTGTCCCACGTGCGCGGCGCCGGTGTCGTGCGAACAGTGCCCGACCGCTTCGTTCGGCGGGACGTTCAGGGTCGGGTTCTTGCCGAAGAAGCCGTAGGGCTTGAGCGTGAACCGGGCGTAGTCCACCGGCATGACCGGCCAGTCCTCCGGACGGGGGAAGTGCGTCGGTCCGAAGGTGTGCCAGAGCACGATGTCCTCGCCGTCGATCGACTCGTCGCCCTCGATGAAGCGCGTGATCCCGTCGCCACCCGGGTTCTGGTGGACGAAGTCGCCCGCCGCGTATCGTTCAGCCGGGTCGTACTTCGTCACGAAGAGGTGCTTCGTCGCGAACTCCGCCCGCTTGGCGATCGACGACGACGCGTCGGCCATGAGCGTCGGCGACTCCTGCGGGTACAGCACGTACCCCGTCGGGCGTCCCATCCGGTTCGTCTTCTCCGTGTTGACGATGTGCCAGGCTCGAGCGGCCGAACCGTCCGCCACGCGCCCGGACCCCGCTTCCGTGCTGAGCCGCGTGACCCGCTTCGTGAAGCCGTTGCCGTGCTCGTTCCCCGGCCCGATCGGCACCCGGACCGCGTCCACCTCCTCGACCGCGTTCGACAGACCGTCGACCATCATGTCCAGACGGGCCGAGAACAGGTGCTGGTGGTACGGCCCACCGAGCCCGGGCGCGACCTCCGAGGCGTACGGGTAGTCGGCGCCCTCCGCGTCGAGCCCGGGGTACGCGGAGGTGAAGAGGATGCCCGTCAACTTCGACTCGCACTCGATGGTGCCGTCGAGGTACAGGTACCAGTAGAACCCGTAGTCGTAGTTGCCGACGGTCGTGAAGAAGGAGATGACCAGCCGACGCGACCGCCGGACCTCGTTCGAGCCGGTGTACAGGTCGGAGTGCTTCCAGAGGGTGCCGAAGTCCTCCTCGTGCATGCAGATCCCGTTCTCGATCGTGAACGGATTGCCGAGTTCATCGGCGAGCACCGCGTCGAAGTACTTGATCTCGCCCACGCAGTCGCACCCGAGCGCCAAGGAGTTCGTGAACCGGCCGAACAGGTACTCGCCGGTGTCGAAGTAGTTCTGCCAGAAGCGCACGGGGGAGGGGTCACCGTAGGGGACCAGCATCTCGTTGATCGACGCCCGGTAGATGATCGGTCGTTCCTCGCCGGCATCGTCGAACGAGAGCTGCCGGAGGACGAGGCCCTCACGGACGTCGAACCCGACCTGGAACCGCCAGTTGCCCCACTCGACGAACTCGCCGTCGACCTGGAAGCTCGGACCCTCCGGCTGGGTGATGACGATCGGCTTGAGCGAGGAGAGCGGAGCACCCTGGACCACCGGGTCGTCGAAGTTCCCGGGCTCCGCCGGGATCGCCAGGGCTGTCGCGTCGATCAGGCGGGTGATCCGTCGCGCGGCGGTGTCGACATAGGCGCTCAGTCCGTCGACGGGGTGGGCCCACGGGTGGTCGGCCGGGTAGTCCTGACGGAACGCGAGGACCCGGACGATCCGGCGCCCGACCTCCTCGGGATAGTCGTAGAAGCCGGCCGACAGCGGGACGACCTTCACCTCGTCGACCGTGCAACCACGGGCGGCGAGGGCGGCGACCCACCCCTCGTCCTCCGCCACGATCTCCGCGATGGCGTCGAACTCCTCGATGAGGATGGGCAGCTGGCCGCGGGAACCGTCCAGGACGACCGTGCTGAGCAGGGACCCGCTGTCGATGGACACCACGTTGTCCGTCGATCGACCCGTGGCCATGTCGAGCAACATCACGCGGGCGAGGCGTTCCGGCAGTGGACCGTCGCCGGCCTGCCAGGCGAGCACCGCCCGCTTGTGGGGCTCCTCGAGGCCGACGTAGGCGAACCGGGTCGTCTCGGTGAAGTCGTCGAAGCCGGTGACGATGTCGCGGATGCGGTCGAACTCGGGTGCGGACAGGCTGGCGAGCGGGTGCTGGACGGGGGCGTCGTCGTCGGCGCTGCGCAGGTTTGTGGGGTCGGTGATGGTCATCGTGAGGCTCCTGGTTCGGTGATGCGGCTGGTCTCGGAAGGTGAGGGGAAGGGTCGGATGGTCAACCGCCGATGGCGTCCATGACGTCGGCGTAGGCGGCCGGGCGACGACGACGCAGGTACGCGGCCTGCACGAGGCCGACGACGGGGCAGACCGCGATGAGGGCGAGGAGGACGGCGCTCACGGTTCCGAACACGGGGTTGCCGCCCGCATCCACGTCTCCCACCAGCATCGGGAAGTAGACGACGATCACGACGGCCGAACCGACGAGTCCGATGAACCCGAGGCCGGGTGCGACGACCGTGTTCCACACCCGCCGATCCTGCTTCGTGCGAGCGAAGTACACGATCACCGCGAGGCTCGTGACCGCCATCAGGATCGCGATCGCGAGGGTCGCGACGCCGGCGAACCACGTGAACACCTGCAGGACGGGGTCGAGACCGAGCACGGCGAAGACGACGATCAGGATCGCCGCGGTGGCGCTCTGGACGAGCGACGAGGTGTGCGGCGAGAGGTGCTTGGGGTGGACGCCGCCAAGCCGGCCCGGCAGGACGCCGGCGTTCGACATCGTGTGCTGGTACCGGGTGATGACGTTGTGGAAGGAGAGGACGCAGGCGAACATGCTCGTGATGAGGAGGACGTTGATGACGAGCTCTCCGACCGGGCCGAGGTAGAGCAGGGTGGTGCGGAGGATCATCGCGCCGGGATCCTCACCGGCCACGGCGAGGACGTCGTCCGGGCCCCAGGCCATGACGAGCGCCCAGGAGGCGAGGGTGTAGAACAGGCCGATCCCGATCACCGCGATGTAGGTCGCCCGTGGGATCGTGCGGGACGGGTCCTTCGCCTCGTCGCGGAAGATCGCGGTCGCCTCGAACCCGATGAACGCCGCGATCGCGAACATCAGTCCGACACCGGGCGACCCGGAGAACACCTGCTCGGGCGCGAACGGCTCGGCCGACAGCCCGTCGGCACCGCCGGTCACGATGACCGCCCCGGCGAGGACGAGGACGATCCCGACCTCCGCAACGAGCAGGACGCCGAGGACCTTCGAGCTGAGGTCGATGTGGCGGTAGCCGAGCAGACCGACGACGGCGATCGACGCGAGCGAGTAGAGGTACCAGGGGATCTCCGGAGCGCCGAGACCGGCGAAGGTCACGCTCAACAGGTAGCCGATGTAGCCGTACACCGACACCTGTATGGTCGTGTAGGTCAGGAGGGCGAGGAACGCCGACGCGAGACCGGCCGGTTTGCCGAGTCCGTATCCGACGAAGGTGAAGAAGGCACCCGGCTTGGGCACATGCCGGGTCATGGCCGAGAGTCCGACGGCGAACAGCAGGAGGATCACCGCGGACACGACGTACATGCTCGGGAACCCGACCCCGTTGCCGAGCAGGATGCCGAGCGGTGCGGCTCCACCGACGACCGTCAACGGCGACGCCGCGGCGACGACCATGAAGACGATGGCGGTGACGCCGAGCGATCCCTTCAGGGACCGGGTGGGCTGTCCGGCATCGGTGGCCGGACCTTTCGTGACGGTCATGGACACTCCTCGAGCAATGCGGCGGTATCGGGACGAGGCCAGCATCCCGGTCTCCTGTTGCCGCCTCGTCTCGTCGCCGTAACACCTGCTCGGCACCGAATGAGACCGGTCGACACCGCTGTCTCATTTGACGGTCATGAAGCCGAAACACGCCCGCCACGCCGGTGCAACGGGACGCGCCTAGCCTGAACGACGAGGAGGAGGTGAGGGACGTGACGGCTCTGGAACGCGCGATCAGCAATCCTCCGAGCGTCCGTGGTCTCGAGTCCCGGTCACCGGTCGACGGCCTCCAGCGGCGCAGTGTCGGGTTCATCGACGTGTTCGCCCAGTCCGTCTCGGCGGTGGCGCCGTCCGCTGCTGCGACGACGATCCCGTTGATCGTCACCGTGACCGCGGGCGGGGCGACCATGTGGTCGCTCGCCATCGCGATGCTGCTGTCATTGCTCGTCGCCACCACCGTGAACGTGTTCGCGAAGCGCATCGCCGCAACCGGCTCGCTGTACACCTTCGTGTCGAAGGGGCTCGGAACGGGTGCGGCCTTCGTCACGGGCGTCGCGCTGCTCATCGGGTACGGCTTCATCGCCATGTTCGCCCTGGCCGGTGCCGGGTACTACCTGTCGATCCTGCTGCACCGGTTCTGGCCCGGTATGCCGAGTTCGACGGGTGTCGTTTCCGCACTCCTCGTGTGCATGGCCGTCGTCTGCCTCGTCGTGCTCGTCCGCGGGATCCACCTGTCCACCCGGGTGACCCTGATCGTGGAGAGCGCCTCAGTCGCGACCATCCTCATCCTCGTGGGCGTGCTCCTGTCGCAGCTCGGACCGACGCCCGATTGGGCGGTGCTCGGGCTGGACGCCTCCCCGGAACACCTCGCGGTCGGATCGGTCCTCGCCGTGACCGCCTTCGTCGGATTCGAGAGCTCCTCGACGCTGGGCGTCGAAGCCCGCCGGCCGTTCGCGAGCATCCCCCGGTCCCTGGTCTGGACGGTCGTCGGCGCGGGTCTCCTCTTCCTCGTCACCTCGTACAGTCAGCTGGCGGGCTTCGCGGCGTTGGGGGAGGACATCACCGCGACCCGGACACCCATCAACGACCTGGCGTTGGCCTTCGGCGTCGAATGGATGGGGCTGCTGCTCGACCTGTCCGTCGCGGCGTCGTTCCTCGCCTGTGCGATCGCCTCCATCACGGCGTTCTCGCGGGTCGTCTTCTCGATGGGTCGAGAGGGGGTCCTCCCGTCGCGCCTCGGGACCACGCACGGCCGGTTCCGTACGCCCCATGTGGCGATCATCTCGGCTCTGGCGATCGTCACGCCCGTCTCGGTGCTCGCGCTCGTACTGACCGGAGGAGCCTGGGCGGCGATGCAGGTCCTCATCGTCGTGGCCGCGGCCGGGTACATCACCGCCTACGTCCTCGTCTGCATCGCAGCCCCGGTCTTCCTCTGGCGGATCGGAGAACTGACGCTCTGGCCGCTCCTGCGAGCGGTGGTGGCCGGGGTGCTGCTGTCCGTCGCGCTCGTCGTCTATCTGGTCGTCGAGAGCACCGGCGAACGGGGCGTCGGCGTCTGGGTGTTCCTCGTCACGATGGCGGTCGGCATCGCGATCTGGGCGATCCGGCATCGACGCCGACCGTGGCTGAGTTCGACCGTGGGGGTCTACGACGAGACGGTGAGCGCCGACGTGCTCGGCGGACCGTCCGCGGAGCACCGGTGAGCGGCGCGGGCGAGCTCCGCGCCCGACAACCGAAAGCCGTGCACAGCGCGCTCACCGTACTCGAAGAGGTCGCGCGATGCGGTGCCGGTGTGACGGCGCAGGAGGTCTCTGCCGGACTCGACATGCCGAGGGCGACCACCTACCGACTCCTCAACCTCCTCGTCCAGGACGAATACCTCGTCCGCATGCCCGACCTGCGCGGATTCGCGCTCGGGCGGAAGGTCGTCGAACTCGCCCATCTCGTCGCTCCAGCACCACCCCCGCTCGCTGCGCGCGAAGTGATCGGACGTTTGCGGTCGAGCGTGCGAGGCGGGGTCCACCTCGTGCGCTACGAGGGCGATCGGATCAGGATCGCGGATGCGGATCCCGACTTCCCGTTGAGTGACGAGCAGCGGATCGTCAGGCGCCTCGACACCTCCGCGATCGGGCGTCTGCTCCTGCACGAGCTCGCTCACGGCGGATACGACTGGTCAGGACTCGTCCAGCGGCCGTTCCGGGACGCCGAGCCCTTGATCCACGACGTCGAACGACTCGGGTACGCACGGCAAGTGGGTGAGGTCACGCCCGGTCACGGTTGCCTCGTGGTCCCGATCCGGGACGACCGCGGCGGTCTCGTCGCGGGGCTGTCGCTCTCGGCACCGAGTGAGCGGATCGAGCGCCCCGCCGCACTCCTCGACCTCCTGATCGACGGCTCTCGTCAGCTGCAGCCGCTCCTCGTCTGACCGCCGGACGTCCGTGTGACATCAGCCTCGAGAAGGCGCATAATCAGAATATGCAGCCAGCTGATCGTTTCCGCGCATGACGGAGTCCACGCCTTCCGCGAAGCCTGAGCGCTCGCCGTCGGACCGTCGCAAATGGTTCGGCCTCGTCGTCATCAGCATCGCCGTCGCCCTCATCATCGTCGACTCGACGATCGTCAACGTGGCGATCCCGTCGATCGTCGACGACCTCGGGATCTCCTCGACCCAGGTGCAGTGGGTCCAGGAGTCCTACACGCTCGTCTTCGCCGCACTGCTGATCGTGTTCGGCACGCTCGCCGACCGGTTCGGCCGTCGTCGCATGCTGCTCGTCGGTGTCGTGGTCTTCGGCGGAGCCTCCGTCTTCGCCGCCATCGCGCCGACGGGCGACCTCCTGATCCTGTCCCGGGTCATCCAGGGCGTCGGCGGCGCGATGATCCTGCCGACGACCCTCTCGATCATCAACGCGACCTTCCGAGGCCGCGACCGTGCGATCGCCTTCGCGGTGTGGGGCTCCACGATCGGGGGCATGGTGGCGGTCGGTCCGCTCCTCGGCGGCTGGCTCACCACCGACTTCTCCTGGCGCTGGGCGTTCGGGATCAACGTGCCGCTCGGTGTCCTCATCATCGTCGGACTCCTCCTGTTCGTGGGGGAGTCCCGAGAACCCGCGACCGACCGCATCGACGCCGTCGGAGCCGTCCTGTCGATCCTGACGAGCGCGTCCCTCGTCTACGGACTCATCGAGGGCCGGAGTCTCGGGTGGTGGCTCACGGACAACCCGCTCGTCATCGGGGACTGGACCTGGCCGTTCAGCCTCTCACCGGTACCTGTGGCCCTCATGGTCACGGTCGTCGCAGGTGTCGCGTTCGTCCTCTGGGGACGCCACCGGATGCGCCAGGGGCGCAGCACGATCATCGCGTTCTCCCTGTTCTCGCTGCCGTCGTTCCGGAACGGCAACATCGCCGCCCTCATCGTCTCGCTGGGGGAGTTCGGCATCATCCTCTCGCTGCCGATCTGGCTCCAGTTCGTCCTCGGCTACAGCGCGCTGCAGACCGGTCTGATCCTCCTGGCCCTCGCGATCGGTTCCTTCGTCGCGAGCGGGTTCGCCGGCGCGTTCGGCAACCGGGTCGCGCCCGTCCTGATCGTCCGCGTCGGCATCGTCGCGGAGATCATCGGTGTCGCGGGCATCGGGCTGGTCGTCGGGCCGGCGACCGAATGGTTCGCGATCGTGCCGTTCCTGTTCGTCTACGGCTTCGGCGTCGGTCTCGCCACCGCACAGCTGACGGGCGTCGTCCTGAAGGACGTGCCCGTCGAGCAGAGCGGCCAGGGTTCCGGGACGCAGAGCACGGCGAGGCAGATCGGCTCGGCACTCGGTATCGCCGTCCTCGGGACCATCCTCTTCGTGAGCACGGCGTCGGTCCTCGACGGACGACTCGAGGACGCCGGTGTGCCGACCGCGCAGCGCGACGCTCTCGTGACGAGTGTCGTCGACAGCTCGGGCGCCGCCATCGCCGGTCTCGACGCGAACCCGGCGACCGCGACGGTCGCCGAGGACGCCAGGATCGCCCTGTCGGACGGCACACGCTTCGCGGCGTTCGCGGCCGCAGGATTCCTGGCGGTCGGCTTCCTCGCCACCCTGTCGCTCGGCGCGGGGCGCCGGGAGGACCGACCGGGCGACGCCGGAGCACGAGTGGACGGGACGGACTCCTCTGAAACGTCCGACCCGACCTCGCGGACGTAGGGCTCGAGGCCGCCTCACACCCCGGCGACCTCCGCATCGGCGTCTCCCAGGACACAAGCACCCAGGTTCGACTGGGAGGCCCCCGTACAATCGTCACCGGACGGCTCCGCCCGAGCGGACCGTCCCCACCGCCCATGACACGCCACCGCCACCGCCCACGCCTCCTCAGCGCCCTCGCCGCAGCCGCGCTGTCGTTCGCCGTGGTGTCCGCCGGCGCATGGTCCACGGGTTCCGGCGCAGTCGCCTCGCCCGAGCTGAGCGCGAACACGGCATCGACTCCCGACGGCCTCGTGTCCGTCGAGGTGAGCCCGAGCGACGGAGGAGCGGTCGAACCCTCGTCCCTCACCTCGTTCGGCATCACGCTCACGAACGGCACCGACGCCGACCTCCCCGCCGGCTCCGTGTCCGTGGCGGTCACCACGGCGCGGATCACGGGCACCGCGGCGCTCGACGCCTGGCTCGACACGACCGGGGCGGACGCCGCTGCGACGCCCGCCGGCACCACCGTGGTACGGACGATCGACATCCCCGAGCTCATCGCCGGACAGCAGTACGTCGTCAGTGGGCTCGACTTCACGCCTCCGGCGCTGGGCTTCGACGACGCCGACGCGTGGGGCTCCTACGGCGTCTCAGCCGGCTACGTCGCGGGCGACACGGCAGCCGGAGGTCGGACGGCGCTGGTCTGGCGGGCGCAAGGACAACCCACGTCAGCCACCGTCGCGCTCGTGGCCCCGCTCACCGTGCCCCTCAGCTACGGCGGTCTCCTCGATGCGGACGAACTCACCGAGCTCACGGCCGACGACGGCGCGCTCACGACGCAGCTCGACGCACTGTTCGGCGAGCAGATCGCGCTCGGGATCGACCCACGCATCATCGCGTCCGTCCGCGCGCTCGGCACGCGCGCACCGGAGAGCGCCGTCGCCTGGCTCGCCCGCCTCGAGGCCGCACCGAACGAGACCTTCGCGCTCCAGTACGGCGACGCCGAACCCGCTGTGCAGGCCGAAGCCGGCCTCGACCGCCTGCTGACCCCGAGTTCGTTCTCCTTCGCCCTGAACGTCGCCGACTTCCCCGTCGTGCAGCCGACCGAGACGCCCACCCCGACCGGGTCACCGACCACCGGGCCCGACGACGTCCAGCCGACGCCGCAGGCGGGGTCCTCGCCGGCCACAGCGTCCGACCCGTCGGCGGCAGTCACTCCGTCGGACGAGCCGACACCCACACCGAGCCCCTCCGAGACGCCCGGCCAGGCGGTGCCGACCGTTCCGACGATGGACGAGCTCCTCAGGTGGAGTTACTCGCTCCCCAGCATCGTGTGGGCGGGAGGCGCGGTGACCGATGCGGATCTCGCCGTCTTCGCCGCATCGGGCGGAACGGTCACGATGCTCGACTCCGCGAACACGACCGACACCGGACAGTCCGTGCGCGCCTCGGCGACGGTCGGCACGACACAGACGCTGCTGGCCGACCACGGCCTTGCCGAGTCACTGGACGAGGCCGCCGCGGCCACGACGGACGCCGCGTTCGAGAGCGCCATCGCCGACGTGAACGCGCGGGCGGCCGCCATCGGCACGGAGGGTTCGGCCGGCGGAACGGTCGTCGCCGTGCTGCCTCGGGGAGTGGACGCGACCCTGCCCGCCCTCGCCGACACCGTGAACGCGCTCCGCTCCCTGCCGGCCACGACGCAGACCTCCCTGGCGGCGACGCTCGCCGAGCCTCCGGCCGCGGCGACGCTCGGGGCGATGGCACCCGACAGTGAACGCGTGTCCGATGTGCAGGTCCTCCTCGACGAGGAACAGGACGTCACCGCCTTCTCCTCGGTGCTCGACGAACCCGAGCTGCTGACCGGACGGGAGCGCGCCACCCTGCTCTCCACCCTCGCGGCCGGCTGGCTGCGTGCGGAGGGCGGCTGGGGATCGGCGGTCACCGCACAGCAGGAACGGACGGACACGGTCCTCGCGTCGGTGCGCGTCACCGACAGCAGTCGCATCAACATGGTCGGCGGCGAGGTGTCCCTGCCGTTCGCCGTGCGCAACGACCTGCCCTATCCCGTCACCGTGGTCATGGAGGCCTCGCCGAGCAACGGTCGACTGAGCATCTCCGGTTCCGTGACGCAGGAGATCGCCGCGGACTCGCGCGCCACCGTGCTCGTCCCCGTGCAGTCGCAGATCGGCAACGGCGACGTCACCCTCCGTCTGCAACTCTTCAGCACCAGCGGGCAGGCGATCGGTGAACAGTCCTTCGTGGGCGTGAACGTCCGCGCCGACTGGGAGGGCATCGGTGCCGTCGTCCTCGCCCTGCTCGTCGCCCTGCTGTTCGTCAGCGGTGTGGTCCGCATGGTCCTCAGTCGACGAGCCAAGCGACGCGGCCCGGGTGCCGCCTCCGCCGCCTCCGCAGATGCTCCGGACAGCGGTCAGCCCCCCGGCGGTGAGCCCCCGGTAGAGTCGTCACCCGGACGACAGGAGACGAATGGCTGACGGCATCGGCAGGGCGAGCGCGCTCCTCGCCTCGGGAACGCTCGTCTCCCGACTGCTCGGCTTCGTCAAAGCGATCCTCGTGGCTCAGGCCATCGGCGTCCTGGTCATCGGCGACACCTTCGCGATCGCCAACCAGCTCCCGAACACGATCTACGTCATCATCGGTGGCGGCGTGCTCAGCGCCGTGCTCGTGCCGCAGATCGTCCGTGCGGGGATCCATGCCGACGGTGGCAACGCGTACATCAACAAGCTCGTCACCATCACCCTCGTCTTCATCGGCGGGGCCACCGCGCTCATCACCCTGCTCGCACCCGTGTTCGTGTTCATCGTCGCCGCGACGCTGTCTCCTGATCAATTCGCGCTCGCGACGGCGTTCGCCTACTGGTGTCTCCCGCAGATCCTGTTCTACGCGCTCTACACCGTCCTCGGCGAGGTCCTGAACGCACGCAAGATGTTCGGGCCGTTCACCTGGGCACCGGTGCTCAACAACGTCATCGCGATCGCCGGGCTGATCGCCTTCATCACGCTGTACGGCCGCGGCGACCTCGCGGTCAGCGAGTGGACCGACGGTCGAACGGTGCTCCTCGCAGGCTCCGCTACCCTCGGCGTCGTCGTCCAGGCCGCCTTCCTCATGCTGTTCTGGCGTCGAGCCGGACTGCGTTTCCGACCGGACTTCCAGTGGCGAGGCGTCGGCCTCCGCGCCACTGGGCGGATCGCCAGCTGGACCTTCGGCATGCTGCTCCTGACGACCGGTGCGGGGATCGTCGAGACCCAGATCGTCGCTTCCGTGAGCAAGCAGGGACCCTCGGTCGCGATCCTCAACTACGCCTGGCTGATCTTCATGCTCCCGCACTCGATCATCACCGTCTCGATCGCGACGGCCTATTTCACGCGGATGAGCGAGCACGCGCAAGGCACACGCGATCGCGGACGGGACATCCAGCGGCTGCAGGCCGACATCTCCGGGGCCATCCGCGTCGTGAGCGTGCTCATCGTGCTCGCCGCGGCCGTCATCATGGTGGTCGCCGTGCCGTTCGGCAGTGTCTTCGCCGAGACGTTCGAACAGGCGCAGGCGATGGGCGGCATCATCATCGCGTTCGTGATCGGACTCGTGCCCTTCTGCATCCTCTTCGTCCTCCAGCGCGCCTTCTACGCCCTCGGAGACACGAAGACGCCCTTCTTCTTCACCCTGTTCCAGACCCTCCTGTTCGTCCTCCTGGCGCTGATCGTGCTCCTGGTCCTCCCACCGCATCTGGTGGGTGCCGGCGTCGCGCTCGCCATCACGATCGCGTGCATCGCACAGACCGTGGTCGCCGCACTGCTGCTCCGGCGCCGGCTGGGGGGTCTCGACGGCCGACGTATCGTCCTGAGCCTGGTCCGGTTCATCGCCGCCGCCGTGCCTGCGGCTGTGGTCGGAGTCGTCGTGCTGCTGCTGCTCGGCGGTGTCAGCGAGGAGGGGTTCCCGACCGCCACGATCCCCGGCGCCATCGTCACCATGGCCGTCGTCGGGGCGGCGATGGCCGCCGTGTACCTCGCGGTGCTCGCCCTCCTGCGCACGCCGGAGCTCAAGGCGGCCTTGGCGCCCGTCCTCGCCCGGTTCGGGCGCTGACACCCACGCGTCGACACCACCTCACGCACACCGGCTGAGAGCTGCCCGAGGCCCCGGGGGGAGCGGAATAGCGGCCGGTTAGGATGTGTTACACCACTCGGAACCCCGGAACCCACCTGGTCCGGGAGCCCACGAACCACTGAGGAGCATCGTGCGTCAGGTCATCATCATCGGATCAGGACCCGCCGGCTACACGGCGGCGATCTACGCTGCCCGCGCCTCGCTGCAGCCGCTGCTCGTCGCGTCATCGGTCGAGGCCGGCGGCGAGCTCATGAACACCACCGAGATCGAGAACTTCCCCGGCTTCCCCGAGGGCATCCAGGGCCCCGAGCTCATGATGAAGCTCCAGGAGCAGGCCGAGCGGTTCGGCACGGAGGTCCTCTACGACGACGTCACCGAGCTCAAGCTCGACGGCGACGTCAAGACGGTCACCCTCGGCAACGGACAGGTGCACGAGGCCCACACCGTGATCTTCGCCACCGGCTCCGCCTACCGCAAGCTCGGTCTGCAAGACGAAGAGCGGCTCTCCGGCCACGGTGTGTCCTGGTGCGCCACCTGCGACGGCTTCTTCTTCAAGGAGAAGACGATCGCGGTCATCGGCGGCGGCGACAGCGCCATGGAGGAGGCCACCTTCCTCACACGGTTCGCGTCGAAGGTGTACGTCATCCACCGCAAGGACACCCTGCGGGCGTCGAAGATCATGCAGGACCGTGCGTTCGCGAACGAGAAGATCGAGTTCATCTGGAACAGCGAAGTCGCCGGCATCACCGGTGCCGACGCGGTCGACGGCGTGACGCTGCGCTCGACCACCGACGGCACGGAGACCCATCTGCCGCTCGGTGGCCTGTTCATCGCGATCGGCAACGACCCGCGCACGCACCTCATCCACGGGCAGCTGGAGCTCGCCCCCGAGGGCACGATCGCCGTCAAGGGCCGCTCGTCGAAGACCAACCTCCCCGGCGTCTTCGCCGCGGGCGACGTCATCGACCCCACGTACCGACAGGCCATCACCGCGGCCGGCAGCGGCACCATCGCCGCCCTCGACGCGGAGCACTACCTCGCAGACCTCGAGCAGGCTGCTGGGGAAGCGTCGGCCATCGGCGAAGCACAGACGGCCGGTCGTCCGCAGCCGGCCGACCCAGTGCTCACCACCACCGTTTGATCGACGGCCAGGCTGTCGGCCTGGCCACCACGAAGGAGAACACTCATGTCAGATGCAGTCACCGAGGCCACGTTCGACGAACTGGTCATCAACAGCGACAAGCCCGTCCTCGTCGACTTCTGGGCCGCCTGGTGCGGTCCGTGTCGCGCGGTCGGCCCGATCCTCGACACGATCGGTTCCGAGAACAGCGACAAGATCACCGTTCTCAAGCTGAACGTCGACGAGAACCCGAACCTGGCCATGAAGTACCAGATCACCTCCATCCCCGCGATGAAGGTCTTCAAGGGCGGCGAGGTCGTGCAGACCGTCATCGGTGCCAAGCCGAAGGCAGCACTCGAGAAGGATCTTGCAGCTTTCCTCGCCTGATCAGGTTTTTCTAGATCACGGAACCGCCCGACTCATCCGAGTCGGGCGGTTCTTCGTTGTCGGGGTGTTTCACGTGAAACATCCCGAATTATCGCTCTGATCAGGTTTTATCAATCACAGAGCACGCGCGCGGCACTTCGACAGGCTCAGTAACCGAGATGGGGCGGCCGTCCGCCAATCCACGGATTCCGCCGCCTTGGTCCCTGAGCTTGTCGAAGGGCATACGGTACCCCGCGGCCGACTGGCCCATGTTTCACGTGAAACAGCGTCAGGAGGACTGACCGAATCCCGACTCGCCAAGCTCGCTCAGGATTCGGTTGAGGTCGGCGATGGTCGCGAACTCCACGACCATCTGTCCCTTCTTCGCGCCGAGCGTCACCTTCACGCGGGTGTTCAGACGGTCGCCGAGGCGGTCTGCGATTTCGTCGAGTTGCCCGCGTCGCGATCCGGCGATCGGACGCGGCTTCTTCGCCTGAACGCCCTGAGCCGCCGCAGCTTCCGCGGCACGCACCGACAAGTCTTCGTTCACGATCTTGTCGGCCAAGCGCTGCTGTGCCTCAGGATCGGTCAGCGACAGGATGGCGCGGGCATGTCCGGCGCTCAGCACACCGGCAGCGACGCGCTGCTGCACGGCCGCCGGTAGCTTGAGCAGGCGGATGGTGTTGCTGATCTGGGGGCGGGAACGACCGATGCGGTTGGCAAGCTCGTCCTGGGTGATTCCGAAGTCGGCCAGGAGCTGCTGGTATGCAGAAGCCTCCTCGAGCGGATTCAGCTCGGATCGGTGCAGGTTCTCGAGCAGCGCATCGCGCAGCATGTCCTCGTCGGCGGTGTCCTTGATGATCGCGGGGATGCGGTCGAGACCCACCTCCTTCGAAGCGCGAAGACGCCGCTCACCCATGATGAGTTCGTATCGCTCGTCGTCGCCAGGGATCGGCCGGACCACGATCGGCTGCAGTACGCCGACCTCACGGATGCTCGTGACGAGTTCGGCGAGGTGGTCCTCATCGAAGACCGTGCGCGGCTGGTTGGCGTTCGGCACGATCAGTTCGGGGGAGAGGTACGCCAACCGGGCACCGGGGACGGCCACGAGCTGCGGCCCATCTGCCGTGGTAGCAGCGGCGTCCGGTGCAGTGGGGGCGTCAGCTGCCGCCGCCTCTGCTGCGGCGGCGTCCGCAGCGGCGGTAGCCGCGTCCTTCGCTGCCTTGCGGGCAGTGCCCTGGTTGTCGGGGAAGAAGACGTCGACGGGACGGTTCGCCTGCGAGTCTGAACTCGTCGTCGGAATGAGTGCACCGATCCCGCGACCGAGTCCAGTTCGTTTCGTTGCCATCAGTGACTGACTCCCTCAGGGTGGTTCGTATCGGGTGTATCGGAGGAGCCTGCGGCCCATCGGTTGGCGATCTCCGCCGCTGCTTCGAGATAGGACACCGCGCCGAGCGACGTGGGGTCGTAGCTGATGACGCTCTGTCCGAAGCTGGGGGCTTCAGAGATACGCACCGCTCGTGGGATGACCGACTCGAGAACCTGCCCGGTGAAATGGTCTCGGACGTCCTGAGCCACCTGCTGCGCGAGGTTGGTGCGCCCGTCGTACATCGTCAGGAGGATGGTGCTGACGGCGAGCCCTGGGTTCAGGTGCCGCTGGATCAGCTGGATGCTACTGAGGAGCTGACTCAATCCCTCGAGCGCGTAGTACTCGCACTGGATGGGGATGAGGACTTCCTTGGCCGCGACGAAGGCATTGATCGTCAGGAGTCCGAGGGACGGCGGGCAATCGATCAAGACATAGTGGAACGGCTCTTCGGCGTCCTGGATGAACTGTTCGAGGGCCGTGCGGAGACGGTGCTCACGCGCGACCTGTGACACGAGTTCGATCTCCGCGCCGGCGAGATGGATCGTCGAGGGAGCGCAGAAGAGCGTGGGGAACTCGGGGCTCTGCTGGACGACATCGGCTAGGGGGAAGTCGTCGATCAGGACGTCGTAGACACTCGGGACATCCGAGTGATGCTCGACGCCGAGTGCGGTGGACGCGTTCCCCTGGGGATCCAGATCGATCACGAGGACACGTGCACCCGAACGGGCGAGGGCGGCGCCGATGTTGACGGTGGTCGTCGTCTTGCCGACTCCACCCTTCTGGTTGGAGACCGTGAAGACCCGAGTGTGGTCGGGCGTCGGCAAGGTTGCGTGAGCCAAGGCTTTACGCCTCTCAGTCAGATGATGGAGCTCGCGAGCCAACGGCGTGGACGCGTCGAAGGCGCTACCAACGGAGTCGCGCTCGGGAGCCGCGGAATGCGTTGGTTCGGGTTGTTTCACGTGAAACCTTCTTGCTCGAAACGTGTACTTCAACCGTACCAGCGTGGGCTGACGCCAGGGGAGCGATCTCCGACAGCGATCGGGGGAGTGTGGAAGCGTCGCGGCCCTCGAGCGCCGTTTCGCGACACCCGCATGTCGTCGATCGCCCCGCATGGCGCCCAGAAGGGACGCCTCGCCCTCTCTCTTCCACAGGGTTATCCACAGGGCTCCGAGATTCCCGATGCCGCGGAACCGCGTGCGCCTCGGGCGTGCAGGCCGAAGCTGGTCAGATCAACACGAGACGAGCCCGGCGGACGTATGTTGACAACCATGGGGGGAAGTGCCTCTGCAATCAGTCAGAGATCCGCGTCTTTCCGCGGAAGTTCGCACCCGATCGCGCCACGCCGGGTCCAGTACGTCCAGGCTCTTGCCCCGGTGCGTGTTGACCACAGTTCGGTGGTACGCCGGTTGGGGCCCGGTTCTTCACGGAGGATCGCCGGTTCCTCCGGCTACGTGCGAGAACTGTCCACAGAGTTATCCACAGGCGCTATCTCCACGCGCTCGTATGGTGGAGAGCTGTACGACTGGCGCAAGTCCGCGCCAGCGTTTCACGTGAAACCAAGACTCCGTGCACGCCGAGCCGTCCCGCGGCTCACATCGATAGGCGCCTTTCCGGCCTCTGGCCACAGCCCGCTGTCCGCCTCACCGGGGTGATCCGACAGTGGGGGAGCGGTAGCGACAAAGCATCACGCAACCGGTCCGATCCCACACGCGGTCCGTCGTACCCGCCCGCTGTTTCACGTGAAACACTCTCGACAGGACCAACGCAACGGATGGGGTAGTCTCGAGCGCAGGCCAGCCTGCTACCGCGCCCTGTGCTCGTCGAACTCAACTTGTCTCCACCGCCGCGCTACAGCCGCGCAGGAGCAGACCGCCACCCATGTTCCACGTGAAACATCGAACACCGCGGCGGTCCCGGCACGACGGCCTGGGAGCGCACTCACTGAGTGAACTGGGACACACGACTCCAGGCCGATAGGAACCACTCCTGAAAACGAAGAACTCAAGCGAGTGGCATCGTCCCACGTTCCACGTGAAACGTCGCTCAATCTCATCCTTCCGGCGGCAAGCACGCTCCGCCGAGCCTATCTGGGCGCAGAACCATGCATCGTCAGTCGGAAGTACACCAGCTCATTCCAAGCTGACAGGAGTCACGAGCACGACCTCCGCAGCGCCAGCGCACTTCGACACATCGTTACGCCGAGTGGCCGCCGTGCACCGTGCGTCGCAGCCCCGTCGGGGAAAGCGCTCGGAGTAGCAGCAGGGGCTCCGGCGTGACCGCACCGCACGGCGCCAGAGCCTCCAAGACCGGGGCGCCTTCGACGCACGCGATAGCAACAGGCCGACCATCCTCTCCTTCTTCGGCCGGCAGCTCACCCGCACCTCAGCCAGCGCCGACCCGCCGGTGCACATGAGCCTGCCGACGGTCGGGCGCCAGTCGGCCCGCAGGCACATAGGGAACTGGCGGAATGCGCATCTCGCAGCAGTTCTCCAACGACAGGTCCGCCACGTGATGCACCCCCGGGAGTCAGTTGAACGTGTGGGACGGGGACGGGGTGACGCATCTTCCCTGCAACCAAGGAACGCCTCGGACCTACCCGGGGTTCGAACGAAGGCCACAGATCACTGACACGCCCGACCGGATCACCAACCTGGGAGGTCCACCGTTGCCACCCGCACTCGTCCGTCATCTCCGAGGGGGCAGCTAGCTGGCCGGCCACCGCGCACAACAGCATCGACGTCTGGGGGCGCCGACCACCGAAGCGCGGAGCATCGCCGCCCGTCGATCGCGGTGCCGGCGCCGCGTCACAAGACTGGGGCTACAGGCCAAGTGAAGAACATATATGAGATACCAGAAGCATTACCGCTGGCAAACGTCAGAAAACACTCGAATCCGGCCCACCCAGCACCCCAGATTCGTGTCAAATTAGACCGGAGAATCGTTCCTGACGAACTCAGGACCTCTGAATTGGCCGCAGGTTCCGGGCCGGTTCGTCAGGAGCCATTCTCCCGAGAGCTCGCAAGCCGCGGAAGATTGTCTGCGGTGCCCCTCGCGGAGGCCCGAGCGTTCCCGACTGACCTCAGCCGCGGACGGTTCCAACGATGACTCGGGTCGGCTCCGCGAGAACGCCCTCGCCAAGCGTTCGAACCTCGACACCGGAGACCCGGTACTTGCGAAGCTCCTTGGTCGATGCATCGACCTCCGCCTGCGCGCCGGCACCCTTCATGAGGACCAGCTCTCCGCCGTCCCGAAGCAGGGGAGCGGTGAGGGGGAGCAACTTGCGGAGCGCACTGACCGCGCGCGCGGTCACCTGGTCGAGGGGCTCATCGAGACGAACCTCCTCAGCGCGCGCTCGCACGACGGTGACATTCTCGAGCCCGAGGACTCCGACCTGATCGTTGAGCCAGGCGACTCGACGTTCCATCGGCTCGATGAGCACGAACTCGACGTCCGGCCGGGCGATCGCGAGGACCAGTCCAGGCAGTCCCGCGCCAGTGCCGACATCCCCGACTCTGCCGGCACGAAGGAGCGGGGCAACGATCACGCTGTTGAGGATGTGGCGCGTCCAGAGACGCGGAAGCTCCAGGGGCCCGATCAGCCCGAGTGGCTCACCGAACTCCGCCAGGTTCGCGGCGAATGCACGACCGACATCGATCCGGTCACCGAACAACTCGGACGCTTCCGCCGGTTCCGGTTCGAGTCCTGCAGGCACGTCAGTCATCGCAGTTTCACGTGAAACGATCAGGCCGCGTCAGCCGCGGGTGATGACGGTGTGACGGTCGCGGCCTTCGCCGTGCGACTCGGACACGAAGCCGCGAGCCGACACGATGTCGTGGACGAGCTTGCGCTCGTAGCTCGACATCGGGGGGAGTGCCGCCTCGGTGGAACCAGCCTCGATGCGCTCGACCGCTCGCTCCACGAGGGCGCCGAGCTCCTGCTGACGCGCTTCGCGGGATCCGCCGATGTCGAGGATGAGCCGGGAGAAGCCACCGGTGCGGTTCTGAACAGCCAGGCGGGTCAGCTCCTGCAGCGCGTTGACCGTGTCGGGACGCGAGAGGAGACGCAGGTTGCTCTCCGTGGGGGAGTCGATCGACACGTACGCACGACCATTGCGGGCATCGATGTCGATGTCGCCATCGATGTCGCAGATGTCGAGGAACTCTTCGATGTAGTCCGCTGCGACGTCGCCCTCTTCTTCGAGCTGCGTGATGGTGGGTGCTTCGTCCTGGGCCGGGGCCAGTTCCTGGTCAGTCACCGATACTCCTACTTGTCTCGTCCGTCGGTCTGCTGCTTCTTCGCACGCGCCTTGCCCATGGGCTGCTGGCGCTGCGTCGGGGTCTTCTTCTCGGGTACCGGCGCCTCGGAGATCGAGATGACGTCGCCGTTCGGCGTCATGAGCTTGCCCTTCCGCGCGAGACGCTCCTCACGAGCCTTCGCAGCGTCGGAACCAGGCGTCGGCATGTTCCGGATGACGAGGAACTGCTGCACCATCGTCCACGCGTTAGACGTCAGCCAGTAGAACATGACGCCGAGCGGGAAGGCGAAGCCGGAGAAGAGGAACACGAACGGCAGGATGTAGAGGAGGATCCGCTGCTGCTTGAACTGCGGGCTGGCCTTCGTCTCGGCCGACATGTTCTTCGACACGATCTGCAGCTGCGTGATGAACTGCGACGCGCACATGAGGATGACCATGACGGCGGCGATGATGACGACCGCCCAGTTGACCGGGTTGCCGGCGAGTGCCGCCTGCATGCTCGTGTGCAGCGGAGCGATCCCGAACAGGTTCGCGTCGCCGAACTGCACGGCGAGGGTCTCGTTCAGGGGACCGACGCCGGCCTTGCTCTTCTGGGCGTCGTTGAGCACGGAGAACAGGGCGAAGAAGATCGGCATCTGGACGAGCAGCGGCAGACAACCGCTGACGGGGGAGGTGCCGTGCTTCTTGTACAGCTCCATCGTCTCGCGGGACATCGCCTCACGGCTGGCCTGGTCGCGCTTGCCCTTGTACTTCTCCTGCACCTTCTTCATCTGCGGCGCGATCTCGAGCATCTTGCGCTGGCTCTTGATCTGCTTGATGAACAGGGGGATGAGTGCCGCACGGACGACCAGGACGAGCCCGACGATCGAGAGCACCCAGGTGAGACCGGCCGCGGGGTCGAGTCCGATGGCCGTCCACAGCAGGTGCCAGCCCACGAGGAGCAGCTCGACCGCCCATTTGAGCGGCCAGAGAATTGTGCCGATGATGTCCATAGGTGCGGGTCAGCCCTTTCCGTGGCTCGGTTGCACGACAAATCCGTGAGAAGTGACGCTGTACCGGAAGTTCTTCTTGGGCGGTACCTCGTCGAAACGAGGTGCTGCCCAGGGGTGGCATCTCGCGATGCGCGCCGCTGCCATCGCCGAACCGACGACGACACCGTGTTGCTGCACCGCTCCCAGAGCGTACGCGGAACAGCTGGGGTAATACCGGCAGACGTCGCCGTACAGCGGGGAGATCGCGGCGCGATACCCGCGAAGCGCCAGCACCGCAGCATTGCGGGGCGCGAGGCAGGTGGCAGCGATGACGCCGTTCATCGGTGCGCGTCCGCAGCCTCGGCGATGACGCCGCGTTTGGCGAAGGCTCGATCGACCTCGGCATGGAGCGAGGCGAACGGAGCCGTCGCTGCAGACGGCAGCGCACGGATGACCACGTCAGCGCCGCGGGCAGCGTGAACGACGCTGTCGTGACAGATGGCCTTCAGGCGACGTCTGACGAGATTGCGGGTCACTGCGTTACCGACCGTTTTCGCAACGATGAACCCGAAGCGCGGCTGTCCGCCCTTCGGGTTCATGCGTACGTACGTGACCGTGTGCTCGCCGACGAACCGGGACCCGCGACGAACTACCCCTCGGTAGTCGTCGCCGGACGTGATCCGGCTCGCACGCTCGAGCACGACGGCTCTACGCGGAGAGTTCGGTGCGGCCCTTGGCGCGACGAGCCGACAGGATGCCGCGGCCGGCACGCGTGCGCATGCGCAGACGGAAGCCGTGCTTCTTGGCGCGACGACGGTTGTTCGGCTGGAAGGTTCTCTTGCTCATAATTACGATCTCCGGATCATGACCCACCACTGCACAGGTGGCAGCAGGGTACGGAAGGGTGCCCGTGGGCAGAAGTCAACTGATTAAACCTACGGTCTACTCGCGCGAAGGTCAAACCAGCGGCGCCCAAACGAATGATTATCCACAGGATTCTCAGAAATTGTAGCAGTGACACGCAGGGCGGCCGTACAGTGATTTGGGACTGGGGCGACGTGTTGTTAGCGTAAGCCCTCGGGTTATGCACAGCGTGTGGATAGCACCGCGCTCAGCCCCGAATACTCAGGGGAGAGCCTGTGGATGAACCTGTGAGTATGTGTGGGGAGAACTATGTCGGACGCCGACGATGCGATCGCTGAGACCTGGCAATCGGTGCTCGAGATCCTCTCCGTCGACGACCGCATCACCCCGCCGCTCCGCGGGTTCCTCAACCTCATCGTCCCCAAGGGCATCATGGGCGGCACCTTCTACCTGGAGGTGCCCAACGAGTTCACGATGGGCATGCTCAACCAGCGCATGCGGGCACCGATCCTCGCCGCACTCGCGTCCATCGTCGACGGCGGTCCCGTCGGCAACTACGCGATCGTCGTCAACCCCGACATCGTCGAGGAACGGTACGAGCAGACCGGCTTCCAGCACATCGACCCGGCGCCGCTCGAGTCACCGCAGCCGCAGCTGACCCCGACGCCCACGCTGCCGGCGCGGGAGAACGACACCCGACTCAACCCGAAGTACAGCTTCGACAACTTCGTCATCGGCCAGTCCAACCGGTTCGCGCACGCGGCCGCGGTGGCCGTGGCTGAAGCGCCGGCCAAGGCCTACAACCCGCTGTTCGTGTACGGCGACTCCGGGCTCGGCAAGACCCACCTCCTCCACGCCATCGGCCACTACGCGATGAACCTCTACGCGGGGATCCGCGTCCGGTACGTGTCCAGCGAGGAGTTCACGAACGACTTCATCAACTCGATCGCCAACAACCGCGGCTCGTTCTTCCAGTCGCGGTACCGCGACATCGACATCCTGCTGATCGATGACATCCAGTTCCTCCAGGGCAAGGCGGAGACGCAGGAGGCGTTCTTCCACACCTTCAACACCCTCCACGATCACAACAAGCAGGTGGTCATCACCAGCGACCTGCCGCCGAAGGCACTCACCGGCTTCGAAGAGCGGATGCGTTCACGCTTCGAGTGGGGACTCATCACCGACGTCCAGGCTCCCGACCTCGAGACCCGCATCGCGATCCTGCGCAAGAAGGCGCAGAACGAGAAGCTGCACATCCCGGACGAGGTCCTCGAGTTCATCGCCACCAAGGTGTCGAGCAACATCCGTGAGCTGGAGGGCACGCTCATCCGGGTCGTCGCGTTCGCGAGCCTGAACCGGACCGCTGTCGACATGACGCTGGCCCAGACGGTGCTGAAGGACGTCATCAGCCTCGACGACGACAACGTCATCTCGCCGATCGACATCATCAACACCACGGCCGACTACTTCAAGCTCTCGGTCGACGACCTGTACGGCTCGAGTCGGTCGCAGGCCGTCGCGACGGCGCGGCAGATCGCGATGTACCTCTGTCGCGAGCTCACGAACCTCTCACTCCCGAAGATCGGTCAGCTGTTCGGCAACCGGGACCACACGACGGTCATGTACGCCAACCGGAAGATCACCGACCTCATGCAGGAGAAGCGCTCGATCTACAACCAGGTGACCGAGCTCACGAGCCGCATCAAGCAGAACCTCCGCTACGGCGCCTGACCCCTGTTCGGTCACTGAGCCTCACTCGGTCCCTGAGCTTGTCGAAGGGCCCTCGACAGGCTCGGGGACCGGGGAACCGCTACGGCGCCTGAGGCGTCCTGATGAACGTTTCCGGCCCCTCGACGCACTCGGTGCGCTCAAGGGGCCGATTTCGTTCATCAGGCGACGACGAGCGCTCATTCGACGACATGATCCGCGTCCGATCTGTCCACATTCCGGCCTCGCAGCCCTGTGGATAACCTGTGGAGGGATGTGGAAGCTCCGGGCACGCTTGTGAGTGAACACCGTTCACCCGCCTCCGCGTCCCACACCCTCGCGTCGTTCTCTCCACAGGCCGCCACCAAGTTACACACATGTAGTTCCCTGTGTTCGAGCGGGTTCGGCGGACTTATCCACAGTTTCCACACCGGTTAAGACTGTTAACCGTTAATTCAATGATCTCTCCGCCAAACAACCTTTCCCCAGGCTCGCTTCTCCACAGCACCTCGTCCCACTCGACCCCGGAAGCAGACCCACTAGCATTGGTGACGTCATCGAGAGCCAGAGACAGGGGACTTGTCGTGCGATTCAGCGTCAACCGGGATGTATTCAGCGAAGCCGTCTCGTTCGCAGTGAAGCTGCTCCCGCAGCGCCCGACGCTGCCGATCCTCAACGGCATCCTCATCGAAGCCGGTGACGACGGTCTCATCCTGTCCTCGTTCGACTACGAGGTCTCCAGCCAGACCGGCATCGCGGCCGAGGTCGAGGAGGCCGGTACGGCACTCGTCAACGGCCGGCTGCTCTCGGAGATCGCCAGCCGACTCCCGAACGCGCCCGTGCGGTTCAGCAAGGTCGAGAACCGCATCGAGGTCACCTGTGGTTCGGCCCGGTTCACCCTCGGATCGATGCCCGTCGAGGAGTACCCGACGATCCCGCAGGTCGACGCCGACTTCGGTCTCGTGCCCGCCGACGAGTTCGCCACCGCAGTGAGCCAGGTCGCCGTCGCCGCGAGCCGCGACGACGTGACCCCGGTCATCACCGGTGTGCAGCTCGAGGTCTCCAAGACGAGCCTCAGCCTCGTCGCGACCGACCGCTACCGGGTCGCGGTCCGCGAGATCGACTGGGACTCGGGCCAGGGCGACGGTTCCAGCGAGACGATCACCGCCCTCGTGCCGGCCCGCACGCTCCAGGAGGTCGGCAAGACCTTCGGCCACAGCGGCAACATCAACGTCGCGATCACGAATCGTGACGACCGCGAGCTCATCGCGTTCCGGGCCGACCGCAAGACGGTCACCTCGCTGCTGATCAAGGGCAACTTCCCGCCGGTCAAGCGGCTCTTCCCCGAGACGACCGACAACTACGCGATCATCAACACCGCGGAACTCATCGAGGCGACCAGGCGTATGTCGCTCGTCCTCGAGCGCGAAGCGGCCCTCCGCTTCACCTTCACCATCGACGGCCTCACGCTCGAAGCCGTCGGATCCGAGCAGGCGCAGGCATCCGAGGGCATCGACGCCCTCCTCACCGGCGACGACATCGTGCTCTCCCTCAAGCCGCAGTTCCTGATCGACGGTCTGACCGCGGTCCGGAGCGAGTACGTGCGGTTCTCGTTCACGAAGACGGAGAACACGAACAAGCCGGGACCCATGCTCATCACGAGCCAATCCTCCAAGGATCAGCCGGGTGCCGACAGCTACAAGTACCTGCTGCAGCCGAACCTGCTGCTGCGCTGACACGCAAAGGATCCACCATGCACATCGGTCTCGTCGGTCTCGGCAAGATGGGCAACAACATGCGCACGCGTCTGCGTGCGAACGGCATCGAGGTCACCGGTTTCGACCGGAACCCCGATGTCACCGACGTCGCGACGATCAGCGACCTCGTCGCTGCGCTCCCGGCACCTCGCACGGTCTGGGTCATGGTCCCCGCCGGGGCCATCACCGACTCCGTGGTCGAGGAGCTGAACGGCCTGCTCGAGGCCGGCGACCTGATCATCGACGGCGGCAACAGCCGCTTCACGGACGACTTCAAGCACGCTGAGCTGCTGTCGGCGAAGGGCATCGACTACATCGATGCCGGCGTCTCCGGCGGTGTCTGGGGTGTCGACAACGGCTACGGCCTCATGGTCGGCGGTTCCAAGGAGCAGGTGGAGCGGGTCATGCCCGTCTTCGACGCCTTGCGTCCTGAAGGCCCGCGCGATGAGGGCTTCGTCCACGTCGGAGAGGTCGGCGCCGGCCACTACGCGAAGATGGTGCACAACGGCATCGAGTACGCGCTCATGCAGGCGTACGCCGAGGGCTTCGAGCTCCTCGACAAGCGCGAGGACATCATCAAGGACGTGCCCGGCACCTTCAAGGCCTGGCAGCGCGGCACCGTCGTGCGGTCCTGGCTGCTCGAGCTCCTCGTCCGCGCCCTCGAGGAGGACCCGGACTTCGAGCAGATCGAGGGCTACGTCGAGGACTCGGGCGAGGGCCGCTGGACGATCGAGGAGGCCATCGCGAACGCGGTGCCCGTCCCGACCATCTCGGCATCGATCTTCGCCCGCTTCGTGTCGCGCCAGGAGGACTCGCCGGCCATGAAGGCGGTCGCCGCACTCCGCAACCAGTTCGGCGGTCACGCGGTCAAGAAGGCCGACGACTGACGACACGACGTCTCCTGACGAACGAAATCGACCCTCCCGGAGCCTTCCGCTTCGCTGGAGGGTCGATTTCGTTCACCCTGCGTCGTCGTGACGGGCGCGCTCGGACGTCCGACGGCGCCCCGACCCGTTCGGCGTCAGGGCGAGGCGGTAGGGTGACGTGGTGATCGTGCGGCACTTGAATCTCACCGACTACCGCAACTACGCGGTGGTCGACGTGGCGCTCGAACCCGGACCCAATCTGTTCGTGGGTCGCAACGGCCAGGGCAAGACCAACCTCGTCGAGGCGATCGGATACCTCAGCAGCCTCGGGTCTCATCGGGTCTCCTCCGAGCAGGCGCTCATCCGACACGGTGCCGACGCGGCGATCATCAGGGCGCGCATCGTGCACGACGGTCGTGAGCTGCTCGCCGAGGTGCAACTCAACCGGGGTTCGGCCAACCGCGCCCAGGTGAACCGGTCCCAGATCAAGCCGCGCGAACTGCCGCGATACGTGTCCACCGTGCTGTTCGCCCCGGAGGACCTACTGATCGTCCGCGGCGACCCGTCGGCGCGCCGGCGGTTCATCGACCAGCTCCTCGTGCAGCGGATCCCCCGGCTGGCCGGCGTGATGGCCGACTACGACCGCTCCCTGAAGCAGCGGAACTCGCTCCTCAAATCGGCGAGGGCGCGTGGGCTGAAATCCGGGCCCCTGGCGACGCTCGACCTCTGGGACGACCGACTCGTGCAGTACGGCACGGAGATCATCGCCGAACGTCTGCAGCTCCTGGCCATGCTCGGTGGACCACTGCGCGGAGCGTACGAGGCCGTGGCCGGCGACGATCACCGACCGGTCCTCCTGCCCGTGCTCAGTATCGCCGGCACCGATGCCGAGGACGAGTCGGCAGCCGCCGATCCCACGGAGGGCGTGGAGCCGGGCGCCCCCGTCGATCTGGCGCGCATCGCGGAACGGTTCCGTGCGGCGCTCGCGCAGCGCCGGTCGGCCGAGCTCGAGCGGGGCCTGACGCTCGTCGGACCGCACCGAGACGACGTGTTCTTCGGTCTCAACGGGCTGCCGGTCAAGGGCTACGCGAGCCACGGCGAATCGTGGTCGTTCGCGCTCGCCGCCAAACTCGCCTCAGCCGAGCTCCTCCGTGCCGACTCGTCCCTCGGCGATCCGGTGCTCATCCTCGACGACGTCTTCGCCGAGCTCGATTCGCGTCGCCGGGAACGCCTCGCGGCCGCGGTCGCGGAGTACGACCAGGTCATCATCACCGCGGCCGTGTTCGACGACGTCCCCGAACGGTTCACCGCGCACGTCGTGCGCATCGAGGCCGGACGGATCGTGGACGGTCCGGACGAGGCTGCCGGCCCAGTGAACGAGCCGCTCCCCACGGAGTCGACGCATGACTGAGCCGCGGCGACTCGGACGGGACGCCGACCCAGCGGGGGAACTCTCCGCCACGGTGTACCTCCGGTTCAAGGAGATCTTCGGCGGCGAACGGGTCTCCCGTGATCGCAAGCGCCGCGAACGCTCGGCCGAGGGGCCGCAGGACTCGGTGCCGTACGGTGTCGGTCGCGACCCGAAGGGCCTCGGGACGGTCATCGATTCACTGACCGCCGGACTCGGATGGAACTCGCCGCTCGCTCAGCACGAGGTCCTCGGGAACTGGGCGGAGTTGTGCGGCGAGGACACCGCCAGATACTCCGAACCGGTGTCGATCGCGGACGGCGTCCTGATCGTCCAATGCCAGTCCACGGCCTGGGCGACGCAACTGCGGCACATGCGCCATGAGATCCTCGTCCGCATCGCCGAACGCTATCCCGATGCCGGTGTCGACACGATCCGTTTCCAGGGCCCCGGAGCACCCTCCTGGAAAAGAGGCCCCAGGTCGATCCCAGGGCGTGGTCCACGCGATACTTACGGCTAGGGAGGCAAATACGGCCTCCGGGCATGGAAAAGTGCCTCAAACGGGCGTTTTCTCGCGGCTTCACGGGGTCTGTTTGGTAGGATGGAACGGTCGAATCTCGACGGTTTGGAGCCCTCTTTTCCTATGACATCAGAACCCAACACGCACGCCCAAGACTCTGATTACGGCGCAAGTGCCATCCAGGTTCTCGAAGGTCTCGAAGCCGTCCGGAAGCGGCCCGGTATGTACATCGGGTCCACCGGTCCACGTGGTCTGCACCACCTGGTCTACGAGATCGTCGACAACTCCGTGGACGAGGCCCTCGCCGGCTACTGCGACACGATCCTCGTGACCATCCTGGAGGACGGCGGCGTCCGCGTCATCGACAACGGTCGAGGCATCCCGGTCGACATCCACCCGGTGGAGAAGAAGTCGACCGTCGAGGTCGTCCTGACCATCCTGCACGCCGGCGGCAAGTTCGGCGGCGGCGGGTACGCGGTCTCCGGTGGGCTCCACGGCGTCGGTTCGTCCGTCGTCAACGCACTGTCCACGCGCCTCTCCGTCGAGGTCCGTCGTCAGGGTTCGGTCTGGCGCCAGAGCTTCCAGCACGGTGTCCCCGACGCCCCGCTCCACGAGGACGAGCCGTCCTCCGAGACGGGCACCACGATCACCTTCTGGCCGTCCGCCGAGACGTTCGAGACGACGGAGTTCGACTACGAGACGCTCCGGACCCGCTTCCAGCAGATGGCCTTCCTCAACAAGGGCCTCCGCATCGAGCTCGCCGACGAGCGTCCGTTGCGCGACGCCATCGAGGCCGACGACGTCGACGACAACTCGGCGGCACACTCGCAGCGCAAGGACGTCTTCTTCTACGAGCGCGGTCTCGAGGACTACGTCGAGTACCTGAACAAGGCCAAGCGTGCCGAGCTCGTCCACGACGAGATCATCTCCTTCGAGTCGGAGAACACCGAGCGCAAGATCGCGCTCGAGGTCGCGATGCAGTGGACGACGGCGTACAACGAGAGCGTCCACACCTACGCGAACACGATCAACACGCACGAGGGTGGCACCCACGAAGAAGGGTTCCGCGCGGCGCTCACCACGCTCGTGAACCGCTACGCACGTGAGAAGGGCATCCTCAAGGAGAAGGACGACAACCTCTCCGGCGACGACGTCCGCGAGGGCCTCACCGCCGTCATCTCCGTGAAGCTCTCCGAGCCGCAGTTCGAGGGCCAGACGAAGACCAAGCTCGGCAACACCGAGGCGAAGGCGTTCGTGCAGAAGGTCGTCAGCGAGCAGCTCAACGACTGGTTCGACCGCAACCCGAACCAGGCCAAGGAGATCATCCGGAAGGCGCTGCAGGCCGCGACCGCTCGTCTCGCCGCCCGCAAGGCCCGCGAGACGGCCCGTCGCAAGGGCCTCCTCGAGGGTGGCGGCATGCCCGGCAAGCTCAAGGACTGCCAGTCGAAGGACCCGTCGCTGTCCGAGATCTTCATCGTCGAGGGTGACTCCGCAGGCGGCTCCGCCGTGCAGGGGCGCAACCCGGAGACCCAGGCGATCCTCCCGCTCCGTGGCAAGATCCTCAACGTCGAGAAGGCACGCCTCGACCGCGCGCTCGCGAACAACGAGGTCCAGGCCATGATCACGGCCTTCGGTGCCGGCATCGGTGAGGACTTCAACCCCGACAAGGTGCGGTACCACAAGATCGTGCTCATGGCCGATGCCGATGTCGACGGCCAGCACATCACGACGCTGCTGCTGACCCTCCTGTTCCGCTACATGCGCCCGCTCGTCGACCTCGGATACGTGTACCTCGCGCAGCCGCCGCTCTACCGCCTGAAGTGGTCGAACGCCGACCACCAGTACGTGTACAGCGACCGCGAACGCGACGCCCTCCTCACCGACGGTGTCGCCTCGGGCAAGCGCATCCCGAAGGAGAACGGGATCCAGCGCTACAAGGGTCTCGGCGAGATGAACTACAAGGAGCTGTGGGAGACCACGATGGACCCGCAGACGCGGACGCTCCTCCAGGTCACCCTCGACGACGCCGCGGCCGCCGATGAGATCTTCTCCACACTCATGGGCGAGGACGTGGAGTCCCGCCGGACCTTCATCCAGAAGAACGCGAAAGACGTCCGCTTCCTCGACATCTAGCCGGCCCGGTCACTGAGCTTGTCGAAGTGCGACAGCCTCGAGGACCGTCCGGCCCCGACATAGCCCCTCGACAAGCTCGGGGAGCGAAGATCGTTCAGCTCCGCAATCGAAAGAGTCAGTAGACACATGGCAGACGAAACCAACGACGAGATCACGGTCCCGGACGAGGACCACGGCGTGCACGGACGGATCGACCAGGTCGACCTGCAGCTCGAGATGCAGCGCAGCTACCTCGACTACGCGATGAGCGTCATCGTCGGCCGCGCCCTGCCCGACGTCCGCGACGGTCTGAAGCCCGTCCACCGCCGCGTGATCTACGCGATGTACGACGGCGGCTACCGCCCCGACCGCTCGTTCTCCAAGTGCGCGCGCGTCGTCGGCGACGTCATGGGTCAGTTCCACCCGCACGGCGACACGGCCATCTACGACGCGCTCGTCCGCCTCGTCCAGCCGTGGAGCCTTCGGTACCCGTTGGCGCTCGGCCAGGGCAACTTCGGCTCACCGGGCAACGACGGCGCGGCCGCCCCTCGGTACACCGAGACGAAGATGGCCCCACTCGCCATGGAGATGGTGCGCGACATCGACGAGGAGACCGTCGACTTCCAACCCAACTACGACGGCGAGTCCCAGGAGCCGGTCGTCCTGCCGGCGCGCTTCCCGAACCTCCTCGTCAACGGTTCCGTCGGCATCGCGGTCGGCATGGCCACGAACATCCCGCCGCACAACCTCCGCGAGGTCGCCGACGGTGCCCTGTGGCACCTGGCGAACCCCGAGGCCAGCCGGGAAGAGCTCCTCGAGGCGCTCATGCAGCGCATCAAGGGGCCGGACTTCCCGACCGGCGCGCAGATCCTCGGTATCAAGGGCATCCAGGACGCCTACCGCACGGGTCGCGGTTCCATCACCATGCGGGCCGTCGTGAACGTCGAGGAGATCCAGGGCCGGACCTGCCTCGTCGTCACCGAGCTCCCGTACCAGGTGAACCCCGACAACCTCGCGCTGAAGATCGCCGACCTCGTCAAGGAGGGCCGTCTCGGCGGCGTCGCCGACATCCGCGACGAGACCTCCGGTCGCACCGGCCAGCGGCTCGTCATCGTGCTGAAGCGCGATGCGGTCGCGAAGGTCGTCCTCAACAACCTCTACAAGCACACGCAGCTGCAGGACAACTTCGGCGCGAACATGCTCGCGATCGTCGACGGCATCCCGCGCACGCTGCCGCTCGACGGGTTCATCACCAACTGGGTGACGCACCAGGTCGAGGTCATCGTCCGCCGCACCGTGTTCCGACTCCGCAAGAAGGAGGAGCGCGCACACATCCTCCGCGGCTACCTGAAGGCGCTCGACGCCCTGGACGAGGTCATCGCGCTCATCCGCCGTTCGCCGTCCGCCGACGAGGCGCGCACGGGCCTCATGGACCTCCTCGAGATCGACGAGCTCCAGGCCAGCGCGATCCTCGACATGCAGCTGCGTCGTCTCGCCGCCCTCGAGCGTCAGAAGATCATCGACGAGGCCGCCGAGATCGAAGCGCAGATCGCCGACCTCAAGGACATCCTCGCGAAGCCGGTCCGCCAGCGCGAGATCGTCAGCGAGGAGCTGACCGCGATCGTCGACAAGTACGGCGACGACCGTCGCACCGAGATCATGTTCGGTTTCGACGGCGACATGAACATGGAAGACCTGATCCCCGAAGAGGAGATGGTCATCACGGTCACGCGCGGCGGGTACATCAAGCGCACGCGCAGCGACAACTACCGTCAGCAGCACCGCGGCGGCAAGGGTGTCAAGGGCGCCCAGCTGCGCGCGGACGACGTGGTCGACCACTTCTTCGTGACGACGACGCACCACTGGCTCCTCTTCTTCACCACGAAGGGCCGCGTGTACCGCGCGAAGGCCTACGAGCTGCAGGAGGCCGGCCGCGACGCCAAGGGCCAGCACGTCGCCAACCTGCTCGCCATGCAGCCGGATGAGGAGATCGCCGAGATCCTCGACATCCGCGACTACGAGGCCGCGACGTACCTGGTCCTCGCGACACACGACGGCCTCGTCAAGAAGACGGCGCTCTCGGAGTACGACACGAACCGCTCGGGCGGCATCATCGCGATCAACCTGCGCGAGGGCGACGAGCTCACCTCCGCACTGCTCGTGGAGAACGACAGCGACGTCCTGCTGGTGTCCCGCAAGGGTATGTCGATCCGCTTCACGGCGAGCGACGAGACCCTGCGGCCGATGGGACGAGCGACGAGCGGCGTGATCGGCATGCACTTCCGCGACGACGACAAGCTGCTCTCGGCGTCGGTGCTGCCGTCAGTCGAGGGTGAGGAACGCGAGGCGTTCGTCTTCGTCGTGACCGAGGGCGGCTACGCGAAGCGCACCAACATCGACCAGTACCGCGGCCAGAACCGCGGCGGTCTGGGCATCAAGGTGGCCAAGCTGAACGACGATCGAGGCACGCTCGCGGGCGCGTTGATCGTCGATGAGAGCGACGAGGTCCTTGTGGTTCTTGCCAGTGGCAAGGTGGTAAGGTCTGCCGTGGCCGAAGTTCCAGCGAAGGGGCGCGACACGATGGGCGTCGTCTTCGCACGTTTCGCGGAGAGCGACCGAATCATCGCGCTGGCCAAGAACAGTGACCGAAACCTTGAGACCCAGGATGTTCCGGAGACGGTTGCAGACGCAGCCGCCACGGAGGGTGCAGAACCCGAGGCATCCGTGCCGGACGAGACTCCGGCGATGAAGGAAGAAGTAGATGAGCAGTAGCGTCGCAGAGAAGTTGGCCAAGAAGTCGACCAAACGCACCAGCACCAAGCAGGTGCGCCTGAAGCTGGTGTACATCGACTTCTGGTCGGCGGTGAAGCTGTCGTTCCTGGCGGCGATCGCGGTCGCCGTGGTCATCGTGGTGTTCTTCTTCCTCGTCTACACGGTGCTGAACACCACCGGTGTCTTCACGAAGGTCGGTGGCCTGTTCACCGACATCGCCGGCCCGGGGAACAACATCCTGCAGTACGTCAACCTGCCGCAGGTCATGGCCTTCGCCGGCATCGTGGCGCTGCTCAACCTCATCGTCATCACGCTGATGGGAGCCCTTCTCGCGGGGCTCTACAACCTCAGTGTGAAGATCACGGGTGGCCTCCTCGTCGGGTTCACCAACAACTGACGCTCCGTCGGGACGGCGCCGCCCAGTGCGGCGCCGCTCGATTATGAGTTGCGGCGGGAATCGGGTAGTCTCAACAAGGTTCAAAACGGGGCTATAGCTCAGGCGGTTAGAGCGCTTCGCTGATAACGAAGAGGTCCCAGGTTCAAGTCCTGGTAGCCCCACCCTGCACGACCAGTAACACACCGATTGGATCGGATCCCCGGATCTGCTCCATCCGGGGCCTTAGCTCAGTTGGTAGAGCGCCTGCTTTGCAAGCAGGATGTCGGGAGTTCGATTCTCCCAGGCTCCACAGTCCAGAAACGCCCTCGGCAGACGCCGGGGGCGTTCTCCGTTGTCGCGGGGACCGGCGGTTAGGCTGGCGGCATGGATATCCGCGTCGCTGCATATGCCGTCATCGTCGACGAACGGGGCATGCTCCTCTCCCACTGGAACGAGAGCGGACACAGCGGATGGACGCTCCCGGGCGGCGGGATCGACCCCGGTGAGGACCCGGCCGATGCTGCGGTCCGCGAGGTGTTCGAGGAGACCGGCTACCACGCCGAGCTCGACGACCTGATCGGCGTCGACTCGCAGGTCGTGCCGGCGGAGCGTCGCCTCAGCACGACGGCCACCGGGCCGCTCCACACGCTGCGCATCGTCTACCGGGCGCACCTCACCGGCGGCACGCTGACCTACGAGGCCGACGGCAGCACCGACTACGCCGCGTGGTACCCGCTCGAGGAGGTCGGCTCACTCGACCGCGTCAGCCTCGTCGACGTCGGACGACGCTTCGCCGGCCTCATCTGAGCACAGCCGTCACAACACGAAGCCCCTCCCCGGTCGGAACCGGCGAGGGGCTGCGTCGTGCGAAGCGAGATCAGGAAGCGGCAGGCTCCTCGTCGGAGACCCACAGCTCGTCGTCTGCGCGGAACGTCTGCCAGACGGCGTAGGCGACACCGGCAGCGGCGAGGACGCCGAGGCCGATCGCGATGACGGTACCGGCGCTCGCGCCCTTCTTGGCGGGCAGCACCTGCTCGGGGACGTGGAGGCGACGGAGGGCCGCCTGCACGCGGGTGTCCTTGGCGATGTCGCCGATGCTCAGCACCGTACCGACGACGCCACCGACAGCGGGGACGACGCCATCCGAGATGCCCTTGCGCACGCCGTCGACGGCGTTGCGGGAGACCTTGATCCCCCGGTCGACCGTCGGGACGACGCGGTGCTCGTAGGTGTCGCGCACGACGGGGACCACCTGCTCCTTCGAGAAGTTCCCGAGCTGACGGCTCACCTCACGAGCGACTTCGTTGGCGTGGTTCAGGACATCCTGCTGGGAGTCCCAGAGGTCGGCAGCGGAACCCTTGAGCTTCTTGAGCTCTTTCCGGCGCTTGCGTGACAGGCTCATGTGGTCATCTCCAATGATCGCGGCAACAACGTAACCTCCATCTTGCCACTTAGACCCCTGGATACCATCCGAGAGTCCCGAACCCTTGTGCAAGAATTGGGAGTATGTCAAAGCACACCGCAGTCGCCACGTTGCACACCAACCACGGTGAGATCAAGGTCAACCTCTTCGGGGACCACGCTCCTAAGACGGTCAAGAACTTCACCGACCTGGCGACCGGCGGGCGCGAGTGGACGGACTCGAAGACGGGCCAGACCCGGAACGACGCGCTGTACAGCGACCTCATCTTCCACCGCATCATCCCGGCGTTCATGATCCAGGGCGGCGACCCGCTCGGAACCGGCACCGGTGGCCCGGGCTACAACTTCGACGACGAGATCCACCCGGAGCTCAACTTCGACGAGCCCTACATCCTCGCCATGGCGAACGCCGGCAAGCGCCGCAACGCCATCACGGGCGCCGTCGAGGGCACGAACGGTTCGCAGTTCTTCATCACCACCGTTCCCACGCAGTGGCTCCAGGGCAAGCACACCATCTTCGGTGAGGTCGCCGACGCCGAGTCCCGCGCGGTCGTCGACGCCATCCAGGCCGTCCCGACCGGTGCCGGCGACAAGCCGATCGAGCCCGTCGTCCTCGAGAGCGTCACCATCTCCGAGGCCTAGGCCCCGCTCGGAGGACAGACCGTGACCCTGCCCCGGGATCCGTCGGCCAACTTCTGCTATCGCCACCCCGACCGACAGAGCTTCGTGCTCTGCCAGCGTTGCGGTCGGACGATCTGTGGAGAGTGCCAGACGCCCGGGGCAGTCGGTTTCATCTGTCCGGAGGACATGAAGGCGCAACGACAGAGCGCCCCCCGCAACCGTCTCGGCGCGAGGATCAGCAACTCCTCCCCCATCGTCACGTACGCGATCATCGCCGTGACGGCGTTCGTGTTCCTGTTGCAGTGGATCCCCGGGCTCGGCGTCACGAACGCGCTCCTCTACGCCGGCGTGTACTCCGACCCGTCGTACGGTGCCTTCCAGCCCTGGCGGATGCTGACCGCCGTGTTCGTGCACTCGCAGGGGTTCATCTTCCACATCCTGCTGAACATGTACACGCTCTGGATCTTCGGCCGGATCCTCGAGACGATGCTCGGGCACTGGCGGTTCCTCGCGCTCTACCTGGTCGCCGGGTTCGCCGGTTCGGTCGGTGTCCTGTTCCTCGCCGACCCGAGGACGGCCGTCGTCGGCGCCTCGGGCGCGATCTTCGGGCTCCTCGGGGCGTTCCTCGTCATCCAGCGACGCATGGGTGCCGACACCCGCGGGCTGCTGGTGCTCCTGGGCATCAACCTCGTCATCGGCTTCATCCCCGGCGTGAACATCGCCTGGCAGGCCCACCTGGGCGGGCTCGTCGGCGGCGCCCTCATCGGCCTCATCCTCGTCAACACCCGCAAGCGGACGCAGCAGCCCCTCCAGGCAGTCCTGATCGGCGTCTCGAGCGTCGTCCTCGTGGGCGCCAGCCTCCTGCCCGCCCTGCTCTGAGCGGGACCGCACTTCGTCAGGCTCAGTGACCGGGTTTGGCTCAGTGACCGGGTTTGGCTCGGTGACCGGGTGTGGCTCGGTGACCGGGTGTGGCTCGGTGACCGGGTGTGGCTCGGTGACCGGGTTCGGATCCGTGACCGGGTGCTGCCCGGTGACCCGCGTCGACCAGTGGTGCGCCCGGCGGCGCGCCACAACCGTGCAGCAGACGTTGAAGGTTTCTCGAGTTATCCACAGAGTTATGAACACTGGGGATAATTACACCGGTGTGGTTCCCCGTGTTTCCGGGACTCCCTGCGGTTCTCCACACCGGCATGTGGATAACTCGGAAGTTCTCCACATTCCTGTGGAGAACTCGATACGCCGGATCCCGAGTACAACGAAACAGCGGGCCGTCCGAGAGGACGACCCGCTGTGCACGACGTGAAGTGAGAGAGGCTAGCGCCACCTGGTGGTCATGAGGAAGCCGATGAAAGCGATGCCGAAGCCGACGAGGATGTTCCATGGGCCGAGCGACTGGATCGGGAGCAGCGTGCCGCTCAGGTAGTAGACGACGATCCAAGCGAGGCCGAGGAGCATGAAGCCGAACATGACCGGCTTGAACCAGACCGCGTTCGGTGCGGGTTCGCCGCTCGTCTGCTCGGGTTCGCGGGACGGTTTGCTTCGTGACTTCGTGCGTGCCATGCCGACATTCTACCTGTTCACCCCAATCGGTGCCTTGGGGATCAGCCGATCCCGGGTTCTTCTCGGTAGAATCCATGCGTGACCGACGACCTACCTTCGCGAGCGAGCGCACGCGCCGCTGAGCGCAGAGCGCCGTCGAAGCACCGGATCAGCGTCTTCGGGGTGGCCGGGGAGCTGCTCATCACCGCGGGCATGGTGGTCCTGCTGTTCCTCGCCTGGCAGCTCTGGTGGAACGACATGATCATGGCCGGCAGCCAGGCGAACGCCGCGTCGAACCAGTCGCAGGAGTGGATCAAGAACGCCGAGAGCGCTCCGGCGCCCGAACCGACCGTCGATGCGACCGGCGCGCCGAACTACGGTGAGCCGCCCGTGACCGCCCGGCCCGCGCCGGGCGACCCGTTCGCTGTGCTCTACGTGCCGCGGTACGGCGCCGACTACCGCCGCGTCGTCGCCGAGGGTGTCGACACCGCGACCGTCCTCAACAGCTTCGACCTCGGCGTCGGTCACTACCCGAGCACCCAGATGCCCGGAGAGGTCGGCAACTTCGTCGTCGCCGGTCACCGCAAGGCTTACGGCGGCGCGATGACCCTGATCAGTGACCTGCAGATCGGCGACAAGGTCTACGTCCAGACGGCCGACGGCTATTACACCTACGTGTTCCGGAACATCACCTACGTGTTGCCCACCCAGGTGGACGTCCTCAATCCCGTCCCACAGGTGGACGGCGTCGCACCCACGCAGCGCATCCTCACCCTGACCACCTGCAACCCGCTGTATTCGACGGCGGAACGCAGTATCGCTTACGCGGTGTACGAGTCCTGGCAGCCGCTGTCCGCCGGGCCGCCCGCCGAGATCGCCGCGTCCGTCGCGGCCGCTGGAGGCTGACGATGTACGGCGCACTCTGGAGGGTCCTGCCCGGACCCGTCTGGCTGAGGATCATCATCCTCGTCGTCCTGTTCGTGGCGATCGTGGCCGCCCTCTTCACGTGGGTGTTCCCCTACGTGGACTCGTTCATCGTCGATCAGAATGTGACCGTCGGCGACGAATGACCCGCGTCCTGGTCATCGACAACTACGACAGCTTCGTCTACACGCTGAACGGGTACGTCGAACAACTGGGTGCAGAGACCCTCGTCGTGCAGAACGACGGCATCGCGCTCGACCACCTCGAGCAGCGGATCCTCGAGTTCGACGGCGTGCTCGTCTCGCCCGGACCCGGCCGGCCCGGTGACGCCGGGATCTCGCTGGCCACCGTGCGCGCCGTGTACCGCACCGGGACACCGCTCCTCGGGGTGTGCCTCGGCCACCAGGCGATCGCCGAGGCGTTCGGAGCGACCGTGCACACCGCCGACGAGCTGATGCACGGGCAGAGCTCGCTCGTGGAACACGACGGTAGTGCCCTCTACCGCGGGATCCCGCAGCAGTTCAACGCCACCCGGTACCACTCGCTGGCCGTCGTCGACGGCAGCGTTCCCGAGGAGCTCGTCGTGACGAGCCGGACGACCGGCGGCGTCATCATGGGCCTCCGCCATCGTGACGCCCCGATCCACGGCGTGCAGTTCCATCCGGAGTCGGTGCTCTCCGAGGGCGGCTACCAGCTCCTGGCGAACTGGCTCGAGACGGCCGGGCTCACCGGTGCGCATCAGCGGGCACGAGGGCTCAGTCCGCTCATGACCCGGTAGGCCCTTCGACAGGCTCAGGGACCGGAGAGCCTACGGACCGGTGCAGTAGGTGAGTGTGATGACCGACTTCTGCGGAATGTCGCCGGGTGCGGGTGACATGGCCGTCACCGGGTCGCCGGCGACGGCCTTGCACGTCGCGTCGGCCTGCGGCTGCACGGTGAACTGCCTCGTCGCATCCTGCAGGTAGTTCGTCGCGTCGAGGAGTGGCTGCCCGACGACGTCCGTCAGCGTGACGTTCCCGCTGGAGACGACGAGGTTCACCGTGGACCCCTGGTCGACGGAGGTACCCGCTCCGGGATCCATCCGCAGCACGACACCTGCCGGCACGGTCGGCGAGTTCTCGCGGGTCACGGAGCCTTGGGTGAGGCCGGCAGCGGTGACCGCGGCCCACGCGGCCTCGGAGGATTGGTTGGTGACGTCGGGTACCTCGACCTGAGCGCGACCGGTCGACACGTAGACCTTGATCTGCGTGTTCTTCGTGACCGTGGTGCCGCCTGGCGGGTCGGTGCGGATGACGTGCCCGGCATCGTAGTCGCTGCTCGCTTCGTCGAACTTGGTGGGGACGAGCTCGAGCTGCTCGATCGTGCTGTTCGCGCTCTCCCACGTGGCGTCGACGAGATCCGGCACCTCTCGGGAGTCCGTGGAGATGCTTGTCGCGGGCGGGAGCTGCACCACCCAGAACACGAGTGAGAACAGGATGACGGCGATACCGGCGATGGCAGCCCAGATCCACACGACCGGTGGCCGGCGCTGAGTTCGCGTCACGGTGTCGTCAGAGGTGAGCTGACGGATCGCCTGCTCGGTGCTGGACGCCGCCGTCGGAGATGGGCCGAACAGCGAGTCGTGGTCGTCGCGTCGGACCGGGACATGGCCGGCTCCGGCTTCGTCGAGGTCCTCACGGAACTCGACGGCGCTCTGGTACCGCTCGAAGCGATCCTTCGCGAGGGCTCGGAGGACGACCTGGTCGAGTGCCGGCGACACCTTCGGGTTGATCGAGCTCGGTTTCGCCGGGCGCTCGCTCACGTGCTGGTACGCGACGGCGACGGCGGTGTCGCCGCGGAAGGGCGCCTTGCCCGTCAGCATCTCGAAGAGGACGACGCCGGTGGAGTAGAGGTCGGTCCGGGCGTCGACCGTTTCGCCCTTGGCCTGCTCGGGCGAGAAGTACGCGGCCGTGCCGAGGATGGCGGTCGTCTGGGCGACCGTCGTGGACGAATCGGAGACGGCGCGCGCGATGCCGAAGTCGGTGACCTTGACGTCGCCGGCCGTGGTGATCATGACGTTGCCCGGCTTGATGTCGCGGTGCACGACGCCGGCTCGGTGGGAGTACTCCAGCGCGGTGAGGATGCTGTGCGCGATGCGCACCGCCTCGTCGGACGCGACGGGGCCCTCGGCGATGAGGTCCTTCAGCATGCGCCCTTCGACGTACTCCATGACGATGAAGGGCTCGATGAGGTCGTGACCGGATCCGTCCTTCACCCGCTCCTCGCCGGCGTCGTAGACCCGGACGATCGTGGGGTGCGCCATCCGTGAGGCGGCCTGCGCCTCCTGACGGAAACGGGAGCGGAATGCGGGGTCGGTGGCGAGCGTGGACTTCAGGACCTTGATGGCGACGGTGCGACCGAGCTTGGTGTCGACGCCGCGGAAGACGTTGGACATGCCCCCGCGACCGATGAGGTCGCCGACGACGTATCGGCCTGCGAGCAGGCGTTGATCGTCAGCCACGTACCACCCCTGAATTCGCTTGGAGGACAAACACTAACAGCTTACCCGGGCACGCTTCCAGTGCTCTCAGGGATGCCCCTGAGAGCACTCGAAGCGGTACTAGGAAGTCGCCTTGACGACGGTGATGGGCGACGGTGCGGGGGAACCCGACGATGTGCCTGTACTGCACCGTACCGCGTACGTCGCCGACAGGGATCCGGGGGTGTCCACGGTGACCGTACCGAACGTGGTGTTGGCGTCGAACTCACCCGAGGTGTTGTTCTGGAACGTTCCGCCCGTAACGGTCACGGTGTAGCCCAGGAAATCGGTTCCGCTCGGGCAGGCGTTCTGCACCGCGAGCCAGTCGACACGGATCGTCGTCGACGCGGCATCCTTCGGGATCTCGAGCTGACCAGCGTCGTTGAGGACGGACTGGTCGAACTTCGGCGCCTCCGTGGGCGGGTCGATGACCGCGATCTCCCCGTACACGGTGAGGGTGATCGCCGACCCGGTCTTCACGTTACCCGTCGGGTTGACGTCGTACACCGTGTTGACCTGCTCCGGCGAGGTCGCGGCATTGCCGACGTTCTTCGACACGCTGAAGTTGTACGGCGGCGCGCTGAAGATCGTGTTGAGTTCGTCGAAGGACCGGCCCTGGAGGTCGCTCAGGTTGATCGGGAACACCGTGGGCGTGGGCGTCGGTGTGGGCGTCGGGGTCTTCGTCGGCTTCGGCGCCGCGGACGTCGTCGGCGGGGGCGTGGTGCCCCCGGCATCGTTGCCCTGGTTGGCGAACACGGCGATCAGCGAACCGACCAGCACGATGACGAGCAACGCGACCAGACCGATGAGCGGCCAGGTCCACTTGCTGCGCTTCTTCTTCTCGCCCTCGCCCTCGCCCTCGACGTCGTCCTCGAGCTGGTCCGCCTCGGCGGCGGACAGCAACTGCGTGGTCGCGTCGTCGGCTGCGGGCATCCGGCGGGTCTGGTCCATCACGGTGGTCGCGGCGTCGCCGGCCCCACCGAGGATCATCGGCACGGCTGCGGCCGCGGCGTTGAGGTCGCCTCGACGGAGCGCCTGAGCGGCGCGCGCGACGTGGGCGGACGATGCCGGACGGTCGACCGGGTTCTTCGCGATCATCGACATGACGAACCGGCGGACCGGCTCGGCGATCGTGACGGGAAGCTCCGGCGGCTGCTCGTTGATCTGCGCCATCGCGATGGCGACCTGCGACTCGCCCGTGAACGGACGGCGTCCGGCGAGGCACTCGTACGCGACGATGCCGAGCGAGTAGATGTCCGTCGACGGCGAGGCTGGGTGCCCGCTCGCCTGCTCGGGCGAGAGGTACTGCACGGTGCCCATGACCTGACCGGTGGCCGTGAGCGGCACCTGGTCGGCGATGCGGGCGATGCCGAAGTCGGTGATCTTGACGCGACCGTCCGGCGTGATGAGCAGGTTGCCCGGCTTGATGTCACGGTGGACGAGGCCTGCGGCGTGCGCGGCCTGGAGTGCCGACGAGGTCTGCGCGACGATGTCGAGCACCTTGTCGGTGGGCAGGACACGCTCGCGCTCGAGCACGGTGGACAGGGCCTCACCGGGCACGAGTTCCATGACGAGGAACGCGCTGCCATCCTCCTCGCCGTAGTCGAAGACGTTGGCGATGCCCTCGTGGTTCACGAGCGCGGCGTGCCGTGCCTCAGCACGGAACCGCTCGAGGAACCCGGGGTCCCCCATGTACTCGTCCTTGAGGATCTTGATGGCGATGGTCCGGCCGATGACCAGGTCAGTGGCCTGCCACACCTCGCCCATGCCACCGATCGCAATGCGAGATTGCAGTTCGTAGCGACCTCCGAAGGTCAGCCCGGCTGTCGGTCTCATTTGTTCAGCACCGCCTCTAGTACTTTCTTCGCGATCGGAGCGGCCACGAGGTTGCCGTAACCGTCCTGTCCGAGTCCACCGCCATCTTCAACAACGACCGCCACGGCGACCTTCGGGTCGTCCGCAGGCGCGAAACCGGTGAACCACAGCGTGTACGGATCGTCGGATCCGTTCTGTGCCGTGCCTGTCTTTCCAGCCACATCGACCCCATCTATTCTTGCATTAGTCGCAGCACCGCTCTGGACGCCCTGGACCATGATGTCCGTGATCTGCTTGGCCACCGAACTCGAGATCGGCTGCGACAGCTGCGCCGGTTCGAACTCCTTGAGGACGCTCAGATCGGGGTTCACGACGCGGTTCACCAGCTGCGGGTTGCAGACGATGCCACCGTTCGCGATGCCGGCCGAGACCATGGCCATCTGGAGTGCCGAGGCCCGCACGGTGTACTGCCCGAAGGCGGCCATGGCGGTCTGGTCGTCGCTCAGCGCGTTCGGGAAGGTGCTCGGCTGCATCGGCATGGGGTTGAGTCCCGTTCCGGTGATGTTGACGTCCATGTTGAAGCCGAAGCTCTGCGCCATGTCGCGGATCTTCTCGTAGCCGAGTTCGACGCCGAGCTCCGCGAGCGGGATGTTGCAGCTGAGCTCGACGGCCCTCGCGATGGACACCGTCGCCCCGCCGCCGCAGCTTCCGCCCTCGGAGTTGCGGATGACGGTGCTCGTCCCGGGCAGCGTGTAGGTGGAGGGGTTCGGGAACTCCGACTCCGGCGTGTAGTCGCCCGAGGCGAACGCCGCGGCCGCGGTGACGAGCTTGAACGTGGAACCGGGCGGATCGAGGTCGCCGTCGACGCCCTTGTTGAGGAGCGGCTGGCGGTCGTCATCGTCGAGGGTCCGATAGGCGTCGAGCACGGCCGCGTTGTCGTGGCTGGCCAGGACGTTCGGGTCGTAGCCGGGGCTCGACACCGAGGCGAGGATCTTGCCCGTCTTCGGCTCGATGGCGACGATCGCGCCCTCCTGGTCGCCGAGTGCGTCGAAGGCGGCCTGCTGAACGACGGGGTCCAAGGTGACCTCGACCGCGGCACCCTTCGGGGCCTGACCGGAGATGAGCCGGTTGATGGAGTCGAGGAACTGGGAGTTCGACGTGCCGCTGAGGAGGTCGTTCGTCGCGAGTTCGAGACCGGACGAGCCCTGGGTGGGCGAGAAGTAGCCGGTGACGGGCGCGTACAGCGGGCCGTTGGCATAGACGCGCTGGTACTTGTACTCGTCGTCGCTCGCGACCGACGAAGCGATGGCGGTGCCGTCCGTGAGCAGGATGGGCCCCCGCTCCGTCCGGTAGCTGTCGTAGAGCGTCCGGGTGTTGCGACCGTCGGCGTTGAGGGTGTCGGCCTGGAACATCTGGATGATGGTGGTCGACCCGAAGAGCGCCAGGAACATCGCCAGGACGACGATGCTCACCCGCTTGAGTTCGCGATTCATGAGACCACCGCCTTGGGTTGGGTTCGGACCGTGTCGGAGATGCGGAGCAGGACGGCGATGATGATCCAGTTCGCGACGAGCGACGACCCGCCGGCCGCCAGGAAGGGTGTGGTGAGCCCCGTGAGCGGGATGATGCGGGTCACGCCGCCGACGACGACGAAGACCTGCAGCGCGACGGTGAACGCCAGGCCGATCGAGAGGAGCTTGCCGAAGTCGTCGGTACCGGCGTAGCCGACTCGGAAGCCCCGCGAGACGAGCAGCAGGTAGAGCGCGAAGATCGCGAAGAGGCCGGCCAGACCGAGCTCTTCACCGAGGCTGGCGATGATGTAGTCGCTCTGCGGGACGGGCGTGATCTCGGGCATGCCCTGGCCGAGCCCGGTGCCCAGCAGTCCGCCGTGGGCGAGGCCGAAGATGCCCTGCACGAGCTGGTAGCTGCCGCCGTCGCGGTCGAAGACCTCCGGGTTGAAGGCGTCCCACCAGTTGTGGAACCGACCGGCGACGTAGGAGAGGGTCTGGCCGGCGATGAACGCACCGGCGAAGAACATCGTCAGGCCGATGATGATCCAGCTGGCGCGGCTCGTCGCGACGTACAGCATCACGAGGAACATGCCGAAGTAGAGCAGACCGGTTCCGAGGTCGCGCTGGAAGACGATCACGCCCATCGCCATCGCCCAGACCACGAGGATCGGGCCGAGGTCGCGCAGACGGGGGAACTGGATCCCGAGGAACTTCTTGCCGACCATCGAGAGGCTGTCGCGCGTGCGCACGAGATAACCGGCGAAGAAGACCGCGAGAGCGATCTTCGCGATCTCGCCGGGCTGGAAGGTGACCGCGTCGCCGATGCCGATCCAGACGCGGGCGCCGTTGACCTCCCGACCGATGCCCGGCAGCAGGGGCAGCAGGAGGAGGACGAAGGCGAAGAGGCCGGCGATGTACGTGTACTTGAAGAGCACGCGGTGGTTGCGGATGATCAGGACCACGGCGATGGCCCCGGCGATCGCGATCGCACTCCACACCATCTGTCGGACCGCGGCGCTCGCCCAACCGGAGTCGCCGAGGGCGATGTCGATCCGGTAGATCTCAGCGATGCCGACGCCGCCGAGCACGGTGGCGATCGGTAACAGGAAGGGGTCGGCCTCCGCCGCGGTGTAGCGCAGCACGATGTGGAAGGCGAGGACCAGGAGTGACAGGCCCGAGCCGAAGGTGATCAGGGCGAAGTCGAGGTGCCCGAGGGCGCCGAGCTGCACGAGCATGACCGCGACCGCGTTGATGGCGAACGCGAAGATGAGGAGCGCGAGCTCCAGGTTGCGGAGCTTCTTCGGCAGCCGGAGTCGGCGCATCGTCTTGATGACGCCGGTATCGGCTTGGATGGGGGCTGCGACGTCACTGGTCATCGGTCACCCGCAATCGCTTCACGATGTCGAGGGCCTCGGTGAACGAGGACGCGCTGATGGTCTGGTCGACGGCCTGGCGGTCGAAGTCGGAGAGTGAGCCGAGCGGGATGCCGGTGTCCTCCTTGACGTTCGACAGTTTGATGGGGCCGACGTCCTGCTGGATGCCCTGGTAGATGACCACCGTGTCGTCGTCGCCGCCGACGAAGTAGCGGGTCTGGGTCCACGCGTACCCGAGCACGACACCACCGACGATCGCGACGATGACCACGATGAGACCGACGAGCCAGGTGATGCGCCGACGTCTCGCGCGGCGCTCGTCCTCCTCGATGAGCTCGTCGAGGTAATCCTCGGAGGCGGGCTCGAAGTGCGAGTTGCCGAGCGAGGTGACCCGCCCCGGGTGCAGCCAGCTGTTGGGGATGAGCGACGGCTTCTTCACCGACGGGGTGAGCGCGAAGGCCACGGGCTTCGAGGCCGAACCGACGACGACGGGCTCACCGTCACTCACCGGCTCGTCGACGATGTCGACGACCACGACGGTGACGTTGTCCGGTGCACCGCGGTCCAGGCTCTGCCGGACGAGCTTCTCGGCAGTGCGCTGCGCCGACAGCTGCTCGGTGAGGGTCGCCGTGATGTGCGTCTCGTCGACCACGCCCGAGAGACCGTCCGAGCAGAGGATCCAGCGGTCACCCGGCTGCGTTCCGAGCGTCATCGTGTCGATTTCGGGGGAGGCGTCGACGTCGCCGAGGACGCGCATCAGCACGGATCGGCGGGGATGGACCATCGCCTCCTCCGCCGTGATCCGGCCGGAGTCCACGAGACGCTGGACGAACGTGTGGTCGACCGTGATCTGGCTGAGCTCGCCCTCACGGAAGAGGTAGATGCGGGAGTCGCCGATGTGGGCGATGGCGACCTCGTTGCCGATGACCGCGAGCGCGGAGACCGTGGTGCCCATGCCGGTCAGCTCGCGGTGCTTCGAGACCGTGTCGCCCAGGATGGAGTTCGCCGCGAGGATCGCGGACTGGAGCGTCGCCTCAGCGGCTTCGGAGGACGGATACGGTTCGTCGGCCTCGATGATGCGGTTGAGTGCCATCGCCGAGGCGACGTCACCGCCGGCGTGGCCACCCATGCCGTCGGCGACGACGAACAGGTGGTGCCCGGAGTATCCGGAATCCTGGTTGTTTGAGCGCACTTTACCCACGTGGGAGAGCGCTGCGCCGGCGCCGCTGGTCGTCACCGGGTTACCGCCGCAACTCGAAACTGGTCTGGCCGACCTTGACGGGGGTGTCGAGTGGGATCTGCGTCGGGACGCTCACGCGCTTGCCGGCGAGGAAGGTGCCGTTGGTGGAGTCGAGGTCCTGGACCATCCACTCGTCGTTCCAGAGCATGAGGCGCGCGTGATGCGTGGACGTGTAGTCGTCGCGGATGATGAGGCCGGAGTCCGCTGAGCGGCCGATGGTGATCGGCTCGCGGCCGAGGGGGAGCTCGGTGCCCTGCTTGGGCCCGGACACGATGACGAGGCGCGAGGTGTTGTCGACCGTGGCGCGCGGAGGCGTGCCGCTCGATCCGCCGGTGGCGGGCCGACTGGGGGCCGGGGCGGCCGCGGCGCGCATCGGCTGCGGCGGTGTGGCCGGGGCTCCGTTCGACGACTGCTGCTGCGGCTTCCGGACACGTGGTCCGAAGAGGTCGGTGCGGAGGGCGTAGACGATGCCGAAGACGAACGTCCAGAGCAGGAGCAGGAAGCCGATGCGGAGGACCAGCAGGGTCAGTTCGCTCACGCGCCGTCCCCCCACGAGTCGCCGAAGGACGACACATCGTGACGTCGGGTCGCATCGCTCATCTGGCGATCGGATCCGCCGGCCTTGGCGACCACCCGGAACACGATCCTGGTGCGGCCGATCTCGATGACGGAGTCGGGGGAGAGTGCCGCCTGGCGGAAGGACTGGCCGTTGAGCTTCGAGCCGTTCGTCGAGCCGAGGTCGCGCGCCTGACCGGCGTTGCCGTCCCAGAGGATCTCGACGTGCTTCCGTGAGGTGCCGGTGTCGGGGATCGTGATGTCGGCCTCGGTACCGCGGCCGATGACCGTGCGGGCCTGCGTGATCGGGTAGCGCTTACCGCCGATGTCGAGCACGGGTGCCCAGGTGACGGAGCCCTTGAGGTTGACGCTGTCGATCTGGACGAGGCCGTCGGGGAGCGAGCGGTCGCCGGAGAGCTTGATGGTCACGGCACCTGGAAAGGAGTACCCCTGGCTCTTGGCATGCTTCTGGACGAGCGAACCGAGTTCGTCGATGAGGGAAGGGCCGATGGCGTCCATGCGCTCGAAGTCGGTGGGCGACATGCGGACGGTGAACTTGTTCGGCACGAGGATGCGGTCGCGGGAGACGACGGCGGCCTTGGTGTCGAGCTCGCGTCGGAGCGCGCTCGTGATCTCGACCGGCTGGAGTCCGGACTTGAAGGTCTTCGCGAAGGCGCCGTTGACGGCGCGCTCGAGTCCCTTCTCGAAGTTGTCCAGAATGCCCACGGTCTCTCGATTCGTGTCGGTGTCCAGGCAATGTTAGACGGTTTGCCTGCACACGAGGCCAATCGACGCGGGCGCCGACGCCAGGTGTTCACCCGCTCGGCAGCAGGAGATCAGCATCGGCACCGGACCGTCGGGGCCGTTTCGTCCTGCTCTGGCGCGGATCTCCGGTGTTCTGCCACCCGGGCTCCGCGTGCTATCCTCGATAAGTTGCCGCGAGAGCGGTGACGTCTGGTGTCTCGCGCGAGTGGCGGAATTGGCAGACGCGCTGGCTTCAGGTGCCAGTGCTCGAAAGGGCGTGCGGGTTCAAGTCCCGCCTCGCGCACCAGTGGATGTGACACGAAGGCCCCCGAGGAATCGGGGGCCTTCGTCGTTCCCGGTGGCGGGGCGCGACCGCTACCGTGTCGACATGGAGACCCTCCGCAAGCCGGTGAGCATCGCGATCACGATGTTGCACGACGGTCGAGTGCTGCTGGAGTTGCTGGCGGACTACTCGTCGGCGTTCAGCAGCGCCGAGACGCACATCGACGATCGCGACCGCACGTCGGCGATCGTGCGCGAGTGGGTGAACGCTCCGCTCGCGGTGCCGGATCGCCGCAGTTCACACCGTCCGTCGAGCTACCACGACGGCTACACCCTCGTCATCTCGGCCGAGTCGACCCGAGATCTTGCGGCGTTCAGCACCTTTGGCAACTCGCTGCGGGTCGACTTCGTCAGGGCGTTCGGCGCGGCGCCCGGCACGGCGGGGGATCCTGAACCACTCGCGCGCGCGCTCCCGCGTGATCTGGCGATCTGCTTCCGGCGCGCGCAGGAGAAGGCCGCCTGGCGGATCGCGCAGGGCGCATATCTTCCTGTCCTCGTCGGATACCTCGACGAACTGCGGGCGATGACGTCGATCGAGGAGCAGTACGCCTATGAGACGACGACCGCCGGTGTCGGAGGAATCCTCGACGACGAGCGCTACCTCCTGGTGGCGGACGATGAACGCGCGCGGCAGGTGTACCTCGAGCTCGTGGCGGAGCGGTCCTCGCTCTACAACTGGTACATGGATCTGGCCAAAGGTGGTCACGCCCGCCCACGGCGGTGACCGGTCAGTCCGTCACGTGCCCGGTTCGGCGACGTGAAGTGCTCCGTGCAGCCGCTTCGAACGTGCAGTGAAGACATCCCGAAGGTCAGGATCCGACTGCTGCTGATGCATGGCCGCGTCACCGACGCCCGCGGATGCGCTGCACCTCCAGGACGAGGACGGCGAGCCCGACGGCGACTGCTGTCCCGAGGACGGTCACGATCGGCGCTGCCGCAGATGCGAGCACGGCTGCGGCGGCCAGGAGGAAGAGGACCGAGGCTGTCGTCGAGATCCTGTCGCGCAGGAGGACGACCCACACCGCGACCATGAACACCGACACGGGGACGGTCAGCGAGAACGACGCGTCGGAGGCGGTGAGGTGCTCGCCCGCGTGGGTCAGGAGGTCGAGCTCCACCTCGATCCCCGCCGAGACGGCACCGGCGGCGGCGAAGACGACGTAGTGGGCGTACCCGAAGGCGAACCCCTCGCGTGACGAGGTCAGCCGATCACCCTGCTCCCGGCTGAAGTAGATCCACCACATGCCGGCTGCGAGGACGATGCCGGCGAGGGCCAGGCCGACGAGCCCATCGATCCGCTCGTCGCTGTTGGCTGCGTCGATGATGGCGTTCGCCGACCCCAGCAGGCTCTCGCCCAGCAGGATGAGGGTGAACAGCCCGTATCGCTCCGCGACGTGATGCGGATGCCAGGGGGTGCGGTGGATGCGTTCGGCCCACACCGGTACGAGGACCTCCAGCAGCATGGCCGGCCAGAAGGTCCAGAACTGCCCCTCGACGGGCAGGGCGAGACGGGCGACCCAGAGCACCTGGACGAGGCTGATGCCGATGGCGAATCGGAGCGCGACCGCCCGTTGCTCGGGATCCGAGATCGCGAGGCGCACCCACTGCGCCACCATCGCCAATCGCATGATCACGTATCCCACGGTGATGATCGCCCACTGGCCGTCGACCATCGCGTCGTGCACCCCGGCGGCGAGGACGAGGACACCTGCCATTTGGACGATCGTCGTGAGGCGGTACAGCCAGTCGTCGGTGTCGAAGGCGGAGGCGAACCAGGTGAAGTTCATCCACGCCCACCAGATGGCGAAGAAGATCATCGCGTAGGAGACGGTCGTCTCCGCCGCGTGGCCCTCGACGATCCCGTGGTGGAGGTTCTGCGAGGCCTGGGACACGGCGACGACGAAGACGAGATCGAAGAGCAGCTCCAACGGGCTCGCCACCCGGTGCCCCTCACCGGGGTCGCGGCCGGTCATACGGAGGAGACCCAGTCGGTTCAGCACGATCCCATCCTGCCGTGCCTGTCGTTGCCAAGGAAGCTTGACACATCACCGGATGACAAGCATGCTTGACGTATGTCAGGTCTCCTTGTCATTTCGACCCCGATCGTCCAGGTGCGCCGACGATGACGGCGGACGACACGTCGGCCCGACGCGGTGGCGCCGCGTTCCGGCGGCTGGCGTCGATGAGCGCTCGCGACGTGCTCCGGAGCCCGCTCACCGGGATCTCGATGTGGTTCATGACCGGCATCATCCTCGTGATCTACGTCTCCATGTGGCTCGCGTTCGTCGTCCTGGGCCCTGCTCCGGTCGTCGCGCTGGACACGGACGACCCGGGAGTCTCGTCGGCGCTGGAACGGGCCGGTGTGCGGGTGGTCGCCGACGGCGCTCCCGATCGGAACACGCGGGTGACCGTGCACGAGGGGCGCGCCCTGGTCGTGCTCGACGCCGCGGACCAGGCTGCGTGGGACCCGATCTGGCGAGGGCTGCGCGACGCAGGCGTCCCGGCCCACGGGGTGACGGTGACGGACGACGAGGGCGATGTGAAGATCGACCCGCTCCAGGAGAACCTCGGCATCGTGGTCCTGGTCGGCGTCGCGAGCCTGGCGTTCATCGGGACGACCGTCCCACTCGTGGCGATGCGGGAGCGCGGGCTGCTCCGGCTGCTCGGCGTGACGCCGCTCCGCCGGTCGACCTTCCTCCTCGCCCAGCTCCCCTTGCGCGCGCTGGTGGCGGTGGGGATCCTGGTGCTGACGACCGGGATCGCAGTCTGGCGCAGGTACGTCGACGGTGTGGACCTCCTCGCCCTGGGGGTCTCGTTCCTCCTCGGAGCGGCGATGCTGTTCGCTCTGGCGCTGGTGTTCGCCGCCCGATCGCGGAACGCCGAGGCGACACAACAGACGATGGTGATGGTGACGATCGGGCTCGTGTTCGCGTCGGGTGGGCTCCTGCCGCAGTCCATCCTCCCCGCCGCCGTGCAGGTCGCCATGAACTGCCTGCCGACCACCTGGTTCGTCGCCGCCGCGAGTGCCTCACTGACCGGGGCCGAACCGTTCCTCCCCGTCCCCGCGCTCTGGGGGCTCATGTCGCTCGTCACCGTCGCAGCAGGCGTGCTCGCCGTGCGGTGGTTCGAGTGGGATCAGTCCGAGCGCGATGGGTGGACGACCACGATGTCCGACACGCAACGAGAGGTGGCAGCATGAACGAACACACGACACGGGGATCGACGCCGCAGGAGCGTCGTGCGTCCCGCAGATACATGTGGGAGATCGCGGCCGGTGCCGTCGGGTTCCTCGTGACGTTCCTCTTCCTGCCGGAGCTGTTCCCCACCGAGCCGGGATCGCCCGCAGCCGTCGCGGTCGCACTCGTCCCGCTCGTGCCGGTGGTGTGGATCGTGATCGCCCTCATCCGGCACGTGCGCCGTGTCGACGAACTGCAGCGCGGAGTGATCGTGCTGAGTCTCGCGATCGGGTTCGGCGCGGCGATGCTGATCAGCCTCGCGGTCGTGTTCCTGTCGACCGCCGGTGTCGTCGTCCCCCAGCCGGAATGGTGGGTGTTCATCGGCGGGATGGCGGTCTGGGGCGTGACCATCGGTGTCGTCTCCTTCCGGGCCACCCGATGAAGAACGACGTCCGCGCCCTGCGCACCGAACGCGGGTGGACCCAGGTCCAGTTCGCTGAAGCACTCGGCGTCTCCAGGCAGACGGTGAACGCGCTCGAGACCGGGCGCTACGACCCCTCCCTGCCGTTGGCGTTCCGGGTCTCCGCACTGCTCTCCCGCCCGATCGAGGAGATCTTCTTCCCGGGTGAACACGATGCCCCGCCGTCTGGAGGACGACGATGAACGGATCGGACCGAGTGGTCGTCACCGTCGACCGGCTCAGCAAGCGCTACGGCGACCGGAGCGTCCTGCGCGACGTCTCCCTCCGGGTCCACGCGGGCGAGGTGTTCGGCCTGCTGGGACCGAACGGCGCCGGGAAGACCACCACGCTCGAGACCATCGTCGGACTCCGCCGTCCCACCGACGGAACCGTCCGGGTGCTCGGACGAGACCCGTCGATCGACCGCCGATACGTGACCGAGCGGATGGCGGTGCAGCCGCAGGCCGCCACCCTGTTCCCGACGCTGACGGCCGCGGAGACGCTCGACCTCTTCGCGTCGTTCTACCGCGACGTGCGGCGCCCCGAGGAGGTCTTGGACGAGCTCGACCTGGGGGAGGCACGGCGCGTGCGCGTCAAGCACCTCTCAGGCGGCCAGGAGCGTCGCCTGCTGATCGCCATCGCGTTGATCGGCAATCCCGAGATCGTCGTCCTCGACGAGCCGTCGGCTGGACTCGACCCGCAGGCTCGACGGAACCTCTGGGGCATCATCCGGCGCCAGCAGGAGCGCGGGACCACGATCCTGCTCTCGACGCACCACATGGACGAGGCCACCCAGGTCTGCGACCGGATCGCCGTCCTCGTGGACGGCTCGATCGCCGCCTCGGGGGAGCCGGAGACCCTGGTCCGGGAACACGCCGCGACGGCCACGGTGACCTTCGAGGTCCCCGGCCGGACCACCGCGGACGAGTTGCGTTCCCACGACATCCCCGGCGAGATCACCGTGACGGCGAAGGGCGCCGTCAGCCTGGTCGGGATCGTGACCGACGACCCCGACGCCGTGTTGCGCCGACTCACCTTCTCCACCGGTCTCAGACCGCGCGGGTTCCGAGTGGCGCACGGGTCACTCGAGGATCTCTTCATCGATCTCGCGAATCGGCCGACGTCTGCAGCCGAGGGCGACCGGGCCCACAGCCCATGAGCACGACGCATGCGTTCCCAGCGCAGGTCCGGAGCTTCGCCGCGGCCCACGCGCGTGACCTCGTCCGGGACCCGCGCTCGATCATCGCGCTCGTGGCGAGTTTCCTGGCCTTGATCGGACTGCTCTGGGGTGTGGACGCCCTCGTGGCGACGGCGTCCGGCACCCCGGCCGGCGTGCTGGAGCGAGGCCTCCCGCTCGTTTCGAGCACGGGCTTGATGGCGATCGCGTTCATGCTCACCACGGTCCCGCTGGTCCGGCATCGCAGCACCGGCCTGCTGCGGGCGCTGTCGACCTCGCCGGCCCGACGCGACGCGTACCTGCTCGGACACCTGCCGATCCGTGTGGGGATGGTCGTCGGCGAGGCCGCGGTGATCCTCGCCCTGGCCGCTTGGACGGTGCCGACCCGTCCGCTCTCCGATCTCGTCGCGGTCGCCGTCACGATGCTGCTCGGCGGCGCGATGCTGCTCGGCTTCGGCTATCTCCTCGCCGCCCGGCTGTCGAACCCGGACATCGCCATGCAACTCGCGTACCTGCTGCCGATGCTCGCTCTGGCCACGTCCGGGGCCCTCTTCCCGCTCGCGTTCCTTCCGGAGTGGGTCGCCGGTCTCTTCCGGCTCCTGCCCACGACCTGGATCGTCGGCGCGCTCGAGGCGACCATCTCCCAAGGCCCTCAGCCCGTACCGCTCGCGGTGGTCTGGAGCCTGATGGCGGCGTGCGCGCTCGTGTCGGGTCTCGCGGCCGCCCGGCTCCACCGATGGGACGCCGGCTGATCGGCGAAGCTGCCGTCCGTCGCTTCAGGCCCGGCGCGGGGGTGCCGTCGAGTCGCGCACGATGAGCTGCGAGTCGAGACTCGCGACCGAACGGGGCGACCCTCCGGCCATGGCGTGGAGCAGCACCTCGACCGCCAACGACCCGCACCGGTTGATCGCGAGCCGCACGGTGGTGAGACCGGGCTGGCGGATGGACGCCATCTCGATGTCGTCGGTGCCGATGATGCTGAGGTCCTCGGGGCAGCGCTTGCCCATCGACGTGATCCCGGCGTCGATGCCGAGGGCGACGAGGTCGTTGTAGGCGATGACCGCCGTCGCGCCGCTCGCCACGATCGTGGCCGCTGCGGCGAGGCCGCCCTGGATCGAGGCCGCCTGGTGGCCCAGGCGGGTGAACTCGATGTCGAGCTGTGCACATGCCGCCGCGACCGCGTCGCCACGGCGGAGGTCCGCCCAGGAGTGCTTCGGACCGGCCGCGTAGGCGATGTGTCGGTGACCCAGGGCGGCGAGGTGCTCGACCGCCTGCCGTGGCCCGCTCTCGGTGTCCATCACGACGTAGGGCAGGCCGTCGATGATGCGGTTGACCACCACGACCGGGGTGTCGCCGACGAGCGCGCGGATCTCGTCGTCCGGGAGGCGTGGCGAGCAGAGGAGCATCCCGTTGAGCTTCCGCGCCAGTTCCAGCTGCTCGTGCTCCCGATGCAGGTCCTCATCGGTGTCGAACAACACCGGGCGGTGGCGTCCCTGCCAGGCCTGGGCGTGGACGCCCTTCAGGAGTGTCGCGTAGACCGGGCTGGCGATGTCGGGGACGATGACGCCGAAGGTCTTCTCCGCCGTCGAGCCGTTCGGGTTCGAGTACCCGAGGTCCGCCGCCGCCGTGAGGACCCGCTCGAGCGTCGCGTTCGCAAGGCGATCCGGCTCGCCGAACGCCCGCGACGCGGTGGCGATGGAGACGCCCGCGTGACGGGCGACATCGGTGAGGGTGGCGGTCACGGTTGATCCTTCGCGGGGTCGGGTGTACTCATGATGCGGCATCGCGCTGCCATGAAACTACTTGACAAACTTTGTACAAACCATTCAGAATCACTTTCATGATGATCGACGCGGATCTCCTCCAGCCGACGACGCAGTGCCCCGAGGCTCGGCGATGACGGCCCTGCCGCCGCGACTGGGCGCCGGTTCGGGCCCGCGTCCGGAGCACCCGGAACCGTCCGCCGCCGGCATCCTGCACCTCGGCCTCGGCAACTTCCACCGAGCGCACCAGGCCGTCTACACGGCGGCTGCGCTCAGCGCGGGCAGCGATGAATGGGGCATCGTCGGTGTCGCATCCCGGTCCCGAGCGGTCGTCGACGCCATGCAAGCGCAGGATCTCCGCTACACGGTCGCCGAGATCTCACCCACCGGGGCCTCGTTCTCCGTGCCTGCGGTGCACACCGACGTGTTCGTCGCGACGGAGGATCCGGAGCGCGTGGTCGGTACCCTCGCGGACGACCGCATCCGGGTCGTCACGCTGACCGTGACGGAGCACGGCTACAGCGCCTCACCGTCGACCGGCCTCCTCGACCTGAACGACCCGCTGATCGCAGCCGACCTCCGGGGAGGTGCCCCGCAGACGACCATCGGCCAGCTCGCTCGCGGTCTGCAGCGGCGGGCTTCCGGCAGCGGTGCCCCGATCACGATCCTGAGCTGCGACAACCTGAGCGAGAACGGCGCTCGCACGGAGGCGCTCGTCCGAGCCTTCCTCTCCGAACTGCGCGGCACCGAGGGCGCGGAAGCGCTCGCCTACCTCGACAGCGCGGTCGCCTTCCCGTCCAGCATGGTCGACCGCATCGTCCCGGCGACGACCTCGCAACTGCGCGAGCTCGTGGCAGCCCGCCTCGGCGTCCGGGACGACGCACCCGTCTCCGCCGAACCGTTCACGATGTGGGCGATCGAAGACCGCTTCGCCGCTGCGCGTCCCGCCTGGGAGGCCGGAGGCGCCGTGTTCACCGACGAGGTGGGGGCGTACGAGCAGATGAAGGTGCGGCTCCTCAACGGGACTCACTCGCTCATCGCCTACCTCGGTGCGCTCCGCGGGGTGGCCACGATCTCGGAGTCGATCGCCGACACCGCCGTCGAATCCGCCGCACTGGCGATCCTCCGCGACGAGTACGAACCGTCCGTGCGGTTCCCGTCCGGCGTCGACGTCCGCACGTATGAGCGGCAGCTCTTCGAACGCTGGGCCAACCACGCCCTCGGGCACCGCACGGCGCAGGTGGGCACCGACGGATCGGTGAAGCTCCGCCAGCGCATCCCGGAACCCGCCCTCCGCCTGCTCGAGGCCGGATCCGTTCCGCACCTCATCGCCCTCACGGTCGCGGCCTACCTGTCCTGCATCGCCCCGATGCCGGGGTTCGACCCCGGTCCGCACGCGCGCGCCATGGTCGATCCGGCCCGCGAGGAGCTCGCCCGGCTGGCGGACACGTCGACGGACGGCCGGCACCTCGCGCAGCGGGTGATCGCCGAGCTGCACCACTTTGGGCAGGACCTCGCCGAGCAGCCGACCTTCGTCTCGCGGGTCGGCGAACTGATCGACACCATCCGCCGACACGGCGTCGACGCGGCCATCCGCGACAGCATCGCCGCCTCGCAGGCACCCATGACCACGACAGGAGCCAACCGATGAAGACGCTCGCGATCCACGGCGCGGAGGACATCCGCTGGGAGGACGCCCCCACCCCGGAACCACGCGACGGCGAGGTCCGCCTCCGGGTGCGGTACGTCGGTATCTGCGGTTCCGACCTGCACTACTACTTCAACGGAGCGAACGGCGAATACGTCATCCGCGAACCACTCACCCCCGGCCACGAGCTCTCGGCCGTCGTCGACGTGGACCCCTCAGGGCGGCTCGCCCCCGGCACCCGGGTCACCGTGCACCCGGCGCGCTACGGCCCGAGCCTGCCGGGGCTCGAGGACCGCCCACACCTGCGACCTGGCGGCGACTACCTCGGGAGCGCCGCGGCGAACCCGCACCGACAGGGTGGGGCCTCGGAGTACCTGATCGTCGAACACTCGATGGTGCGCGTCCTCCCCGACGGGCTCCCGCTCGAGCGGGCGGCGCTCGCCGAACCCCTCGCGGTCGCCATGCACGCGGTCGGGCTGGCAGGTGACGTGCGCGGTGCGCGGGTCCTCGTCATCGGTGCCGGGCCCATCGGTCTGCTCGTGATCGCCGCGGCCGGCCGGGCCGGTGCAGCGACGATCGCGGCGAGCGACATGCGCGAACAGGCATTGGAACGCGCCGCGACCGTGGGAGCCGGTGAGCTCCTGCTCGTGGGTCGCGACGCCGTCGCCGACGAGTCCTACGACGTCGTCTTCGAATGCTCGGGCGCGCCGGTCGCCCTGACCCAGGCGGTCCGGGCCGCGAGACGAGGCGGGTCGATCGTGCAGGTCGGCATGCTCCCCGACGCCGACAGCCCGATCAACCTCGCCCCCATGCTCGCCAAGGAGCTCACCATCCGCGGCGCGTTCCGCTTCTCCACCGAGATCGACGACGCGATCGCGTTCCTCGCCGAGGGCGATCTCCTCGACGCCGTCGTGACCCAGGTCATCCCAGCCGAAGAGGCGGTCGACGCCTTCGCCGTCGCTCGGGACTCGTCCCGCTCGGCGAAGGTACTCCTCGCCTTCTGAGCCACCCGCCGCACACTCCCACCCCCACTTCCGCTGCATCCCGTAGGTCCGAAGGAGTACCTCATGTCAGAACCCAAATCGTCCGTCGCCACCAGCGACCCCACCGCGAACCGATCCGTCCGCGACCTCGTGAGAGCCGCCATCTCCGGGTGGCTCGGCACCGCGCTCGAGTTCATGGACTACCAGCTCTACTCGCTGGCCGCCGCGCTCGTGTTCGCCGACCTCTTCTTCTCCAACGAGGACCCGGCCATGGCCGTCGTCGCCGCGATGGCGACGTACGGGGTCGGCTACGTCGCCCGTCCGGTCGGCGCGTTCTTCTTCGCCCGGCTCGGCGACAAGACCGGCCGGACCAAGGTCCTCTTCTACACGATCCTGCTCATGGGCCTGTCGACGACGCTCATCGGATTCCTGCCGACCTACTCGCAGGTGGGCCTCCTCGCGCCGATCCTGCTGGTCCTCCTGCGGATCGCGCAGGGCTTCGGAGCCGGTGCCGAGATCTCGGGCGCCGGCGTCATGCTCGCCGAGTACGCCCCGGCCAAGCGACGCGGCATCATCGCGTCGCTCGTGGCGCTCGGGACCAACTGCGGCACCCTGCTCGCCTCCGCGCTGTGGGCCGGTCTGCTCCTGGCGTTCAGTGAGGACGAGGTCATCGCCTGGGCCTGGCGCATCCCCTTCATCGGCAGCGTCGTGATCATGCTCTTCGCGGTCTGGGTCCGCTTCAACCTCAAGGAGAGCCCGGTCTTCGAGGAGCGCGACGACGTCGTCGACGGCAAGGCGCTCACCAAGCAGGAGACCATCGCCCTCGCGACCGAGACCGGCAACCTCCGCACGCTCGAGGCCATGAACCGCAAGCCGATCAAGGCGTTCAGCATCGCGCTCCTGCTGCGGTTCGGTCAGGCCGGCAACTCGGGACTCGTCCAGACGTACCTCATCAGCTACATCACCGTCGTCCTGCTGCTGGACCGGTCGATCGGTGTCAACGCCGTCATCGTCTCCTCGCTCGTCGCCTTCATCACCGTGCCGCTCTCCGGCTGGCTCGGTGACCGGTACGGACGGAAGCGCATGTACATGGTGTGGGCGATCATCGCGCTCATCATCATCGTCCCGACCATGCTCATGATCCACAGCAAGGACACCGTCCAGGTGTTCGTCGGCTACGTCGTCCTGCACAACCTGGCCGTGATGAGCTTCGCGTCGCTCGAGAACCTGACCCTGCCGGAACTCTTCGGCGCGCGGAACCGCTACACCTACACGGCGATGGCCCGGGAGATCGCCGCGATCGTGGCGACCGGCGCGGGTCCCGTCATCGCCGCCGCCTGGGTGTCCGCCGCCACCGGTTCGTTCATCCCGATCATCATCATGCTCGGCGTCTTCACCCTCTGCGCCCTGGTCGCGTCCATCTGGATGCCCGAGGTAGCCGGTCGGGACCTCACCGACCCGCGCGACGCCATCTGACCGGCATCCGACCTCCTCGAAAGGAACCTCATGAGCATCGAACGCGCGGACGTCATCGTCACGAGTCCCGGCCGGAACTTCGTCACCCTGAAGATCACCACCAGCGACGGTGTCGTGGGCTGGGGCGACGCGACCCTCAACGGGCGCGAGCTCGCTGTCGCGTCGTACCTCGGCGACCACGTCGCGTCGATGCTGATCGGCCGCGATGAGGACCGCATCGAGGACACCTGGCAGTACCTGTACCGCGGACCCTACTGGCGGCGCGGCCCCGTCACGATGGCGGCCATCGCCGCGGTGGACATGGCGCTCTGGGACATCAAGGCCAAGAAGGCCGGGGTGCCGTTGTACCAGCTGCTCGGCGGCGCGAGTCGGTCGGGGATCCGGGCGTACGCCCACGCCTCGGGGACGGACTACCAGGCGCTCGCCAACGCGATCACCGGGTACCAGGAGCTCGGGTTCACCGCGGTGCGCGTGCAGACCGGTGTGCCGGGGCTCGGGCAGGTGTACGGGGTGTCCGCCTCAGGGCCCGGCGTCCGCTACGACTACGAGCCGGCGAAGCGCGCGGCGGACGGCTCGGCGGCCACGGCACCGACCGAGGAGTCCTGGGACACCGCCGGCTATCTCGCGCACATGCCGGGCGTCTTCGAACGGATCCGCGAGGACTTCGGGACGGGCCTCCGGATCCTGCATGACGGACACCACCGCATGTCGCCGATCGAGGCCGCCCGGTTCGCGAAGGACATCGAGCCGTACAAGCTCTTCTGGCTCGAGGACTGCACACCGGGGGAGGACCAGACCGCCCTGCGACTCGTCCGCCAGCACTCGACCACGCCGCTGGCGATCGGCGAGGTCTTCAACTCGGTGTACGACTACCAGACCCTCATCACCGAGCGCCTCATCGACTACGTCCGCTCGGCGGTGACGCACACCGGTGGCATCACGGCGATGAAGAAACTGCTCGACTTCGCGGCGATCTACGGGATCCGTTCCGGCATCCACGGCCCCACCGACATCTCGCCCATCGGGATGGCCGCAGCGCTGCACCTCGACCTCGCGATCCACAACTTCGGGATCCAGGAGTACATGCCGCACAACGAGCAGACCCTCGAGGTGTTCCAGACCTCCTTCACCTTCGACGACGGCTTCCTGCACCCCGGCGAGCAGCCCGGCCTCGGCGTCGAACTCGACGAGGACGCGGCCGCCGCATTCGAGTACACGAAGGCGTACCTGCCGGTGAACCGGCTGACGGACGGCACCGTCCACGACTGGTGAGTGGCGGCGGCATAGCATCGGCCGGCGGTCGCGCCGACGATAGGGTGAGGACCCGTGACGGCCGCCCTTCCCCCTGAGCATCGCGAGACGACGCCCCGCGGGGTCCTCGTCTCCGTCGTCGCCTCGTTCCTGTTCGCGGCGCTGTTCTTCCTGCCACCGCTGCTGGAGCCGTTCGGGGCGAACGAGATCTTCGCCTGGCGCGTGATCGCGACGGTGCCGGTGCTGGCGACGCTCATCGCGGTGTTCGGGTGGTGGCGGGACGTCCGCGACATCGCGGTCCGTCTCGCACGTCGTCCGCTCCTCGTCCTCGTGGTCGTCCTCGACGGGCTCCTGTTGTCCCTGCAGCTGTGGCTCTTCGGTTGGGCACCGCAGACGGGGCACGGGCTGGAACTCGCGCTCGGCTACCTGCTGATGCCACTGGCGATGGTCGTGGTCGGCGTCGTCCTGCATCGGGAGCGACTCGCACCGCTCCGGATCGCTGCGGTCGCTGCAGCCGCCATCGGCGTCACCGCCGCGATCGTCGTGGCCGGTGGGTTGTCCTGGGCGACCATCGCGGTCGCCGTCGGCTACCCGGTGTACTTCGCGATCCGGCGCCGAGCCGGGCTCGACTCCATCGGTGCGTTCTGCTTCGAGCTGGCGGTCCTCGTCCCCGTCGCAATCGTGCTGGCGCTGCAACCGGCCTCACTCGCCGTCCTGGCCGCGCACCCGCAGCTGGGCTGGGGGATCGTGCTCCTCGGGGTGATCGGTGGCGTCGCCCTCGTGCTGTACCTCGTCGCGAGTCGCCTGCTGTCGTTCGGCGTCTTCGGACTGCTCAGCTACCTGGAACCGGTGCTGCTGGTCCTCGTGGCGGTCCTGCTCCTCGGCGAATCCCTGACGTTCGCCGACGGGTTCGTCTACGGCCCGATCGTGGCGGCCCTCGTGCTCTTGGGGCTCGAGACCGTGCGACGCCCGCGCTGACCGCCGTCCACCAGCACGGCGCGTCGCCGCGAACCTGTGAAGTCAAGCCTCGGGACGCGTTCCGCGAGCGCGCCTAACCTGATGGCATGGTTACGAAGCATGCTCCAGCACTGTCGCTCGAGTCGCCGTTTCCTCCAGCGCGAGACTCGTCCGAACGGCACCACGTCGTCCCGATCGGTGCCCGGCAATGGCGGATCTCGAACGACGCCGATCCCTCCTCACCCGAATGTTGTCTCGCATACGTCGAGGCACAGGGCGCCGGTTACGACGTCCTCATCGTGGCGCCCAGCCCGCCTGAATGGCTGCATGTGGACACCTTCGACGAGGCCAAGCGCGCCGCGATCCGACGGCCGTCACCGCAGCTCTGAGTCGCTCCTCCGGCATTCGTTCGCCCATTCTTGGGCGACGGAGTGCTGGTTCGCCCAGGAATGGGCGAACGAACGGGTTCAGACGCTCCCGCGACGCACGATCGACGTGGGGACGAACGAGCCGACCGGCGAGATGTTCTCGCCCCGGAGCTGCGCGAGGAGCACCTCCGCCGCGCGCTGACCGACGGCCGCCGCCGGCTGGTGGACGGTGGTGAGCGGCGGGTGGCAACGGAGCGCCCACGCCGAGTCGTCGAAGCCGACGACCGACACGTCCTCCGGCACACTCCGCCCTGCCGCACGGAGGGCTTCGAGCGCTCCGGCCGCGACGGCGTCCGAAGCCGCGAACACGCCGTCGACGGCCGGCTCCCGGCGCAGCAGTTCCGACATGCCGGCGAAGCCGTCCTGGTGCGAGTAGAGCGGGACCTCCACGACGAGTCGTTCGTCGAAGCGGTCGCCGAGCGCATCGCGGAATCCGGCGAGTCGGTCGGAGCCGGAATCCCGGTCGAGGGCCGCCGCGATCATGCCGATGTGCCGTCGGCCGGCGCCGATCAGCTCACCGGTGATGTCGACCGATGCCGACCGGTTGTCGATCCCGACGAAGGGGAGCTCACGGAGGTCGGGCGGGTGGCCCACGAAGGTCGCCGGGAGGCCGAGGCGTTCGATGACGCGCGTGATCGGGTCGTTCTGGCGCGCGGACACCATGATCACCCCGTCGACGAAGCCGCCCGAGAGGTACCGGGTGATGCGATCGGTGTCGCGCTCGGAGTCGACGACCAGACAGACGAGCTGGTGGTCGGCCTGTGACAGGGCCTCGTTCGCCCCGAGCAGGATGTTGCCGATGTTGGGATCGTCGACGAACAGGCTGTGCGGCTCGTGGACGACGAACCCGACGGCCTGGGTGCGCTGCATGACGAGGTTCCGGGCGGCCGTGTTCGGCACGTAGCCGACCTTCTCGATGGCGGCCTCGATCGCCTCGCGCGCTTCGGCCGACACGTAGCGCTCGCCGTTGACGACCCGGCTGACCGTGCCCCGGGAGACGCCGGCTTCGACGGCGACATCGTGCACCGTCGCTCGCTTGCGTCGGGTCGGCGGAGGGGTCACGGCTCCACCCTAGCGCCGGTCCGGGCGGCCTTCGGCGGGCTCCGTGTTGACAGATTCAGAAACGCACGCCTACTCTGTGTACGTTCACAGACTCTCAACGTGGAGTTGTCACTCTTCGATCTGTGCACGTTCACAGATCGCGGAAGGCACCATGAGCACGACCCCCACGTTCAGCCACGACGGCATCGCCTACGGCTGCGACTACAACCCCGAGCAGTGGGATCGGTCCGTCTGGCGCGAAGACGTCGCGCTCATGCAGGAGGCGGGCGTCGACCTCGTCGCCCTCAACATCTTCGGCTGGTCGCACCTCGAGCCGCGGCCGGGGGAGTTCGACTTCGCCGGGCTCGACGAGATCCTCGACCTGCTCCACGAGGCCGGCATCCGGGTCAACCTCGGGACCGGCACCGCATCGGCCCCACCGTGGCTGACGTTCCGGCACCCGGAGATCCTCCCCGAGACCGAGGACGGGACGACGCGCTTCCCCGGTGGTCGCCAGGCCTGGTGCCCGTCGTCTGCGGTCTTCCGCCGCTACGCCCTCGAACTCGTCGAGCGCGTCGCCGTCCGCTACGGCGCACACCCCGCCGTCGAGCTCTGGCACGTGTCGAACGAACTCGGCTGCCACAACGCGCTCTGCTACGACGACGAGAGTGCCGAGGCCTTCCGGGGCTGGCTCCGCGCCCGCTACGAGACGATCGAGCGTCTGAACACCGCGTGGGGCACGTCGTTCTGGAGTCAGCAGTACAGCGACTTCGCCGAGATCCTGCCGCCGCGCCTGACCCTGTCGAGCCGGAACCCGAGCCAGGTCATCGACTTCCACCGCTTCTCCTCCGACGAGCTCCTCGGCTACTACCGGGCCGAGCTCGAGGTCCTGCGCCGCCACAGCTCGGTGCCCGTCACGACCAACTTCATGGTCACCGCGCACATCCGGAACCTCGACTACTGGCAGTGGGCGCCCGAGATGGACGTCGTCGCCAACGACCACTACCTCGACAACCGCCTCGCGGACCCCACGGCCGAACTCGCGTTCGCGAGTGACCTCACGCGCGGTCTCGCCGGGGGCGGCGCGTGGTTGCTCATGGAGCAGTCCACCGGTGCGGTCAACTGGCAGCCGCAGAACCTCGCGAAGGCACCGGGCGAGATGACCCGGAACTCCCTCACGCACGTCGCGAAGGGCGCGGAGGCGATCTGCTTCTTCCAGTGGCGTGCGTCGCTGCAAGGCTCGGAGAAGTTCCACTCGGCCCTGCTGCCGCACGCGGGCACCGACTCCGACGTGTGGCGCGAGGTCGTCGAGCTGGGCGGCACGCTCGACCGACTCGACGAGATCACCGGCACGCGCGTCCAGGCCGATGTCGCCCTCCTCTTCTCCTGGGAGAACTGGTGGGCGGCCGACGGCGAGAGCCGCCCGACCCACGCGATCGACCACCTCTCGCAGGTCCACGCGGTCCACGCGTCGCTGCGTCGTCTGGGTCACACCGTCGACGTCGTGCGTCCGGGCGCCGACCTCTCCGCCTACCGCCTCGTCGTCGTCCCGAACCTGTACCTGGTGCGCGACAGCGAGGCCGCGGTCGTCTCGGACTTCGTCGCGGCCGGTGGGCACGCCGTCGTCACGTTCTTCAGCGGGATCGCCGACGAGGAGGACCGGGTCCGCCCCGGCGGCTACCCCGGTGCGTTCCGCCAGCTGCTCGGCGTCAACGTCGAGGAGTTCGCTCCCGTCCTCCCCGGCCAGGTGCTGACGCTCGCATCGGGCCGGACCGCGACGGCATGGTCCGAGCGGACCCGCGCCCGCGGTGCCGAGGTCGTCGACTCCTTCGCGGACGGCCCGTCGGCCGGTCGCCCGGCCATCACGCGCAACCGCATCGCGGGTGGTGGCGACGCCTGGTACCTCGCGACGAACCTGGACGCCGTCGCGCTCGACGAGGTGCTCCGCGACGCAGCCGCGGGCGCCGGGGCGCTGCCGCAGGGTGATCCGGAGCAGCCGGGCCTCGAGGTCGTCCGCCGCGCCGATGAGGGACGGAGCTACCTCTTCCTCATCAACCACTCGACGAACGACGTCGAGCTGCCGGCCAGCGGGCGCGAGCTCGTCACCGGCGAACCCGTCGACTCCATCGCACGCGTGCCAGCCGGCGCCGTGCGCGTCATCAGAGAGGACCGCACGCGATGAGCGTCAACATCGAGACGGCCGAGGCGACGTCGCCACGGCCCGTCCGCCCGCCGAGGGCGGCCAAGCTGCCGAAGGCGGTGGTGCAGCACAAGCGGGCGATCGCCATCTTCATCGTCCCGTTCGCCGTGCTGTTCGCGCTGTTCTACCTCGTGCCGATCGGGTACGCGGTCTACCAGTCACTGCTCGTGATCGAGCGTGACGGCACCTTCGGCCAAGCACGGGAGGTGTTCGGCGGACTGGCGCAGTACGTGCAGGTCTTCCAGAACGGCCCGTTCTGGCAGTCCGTCGGACGGGTGCTCCTGTTCGGCGTCGTCCAGGTGCCGGTGATGCTCGGGCTCGCGCTCCTCTTCGCACTGCTACTCGACTCGCCGCTCCTGCGGGGCAAACGGTTCTTCCGCCTCGCGTTCTTCGTCCCGTACGCGGTGCCCGGCGTGATCGCCGCCATCATGTGGGGCTTCCTCTACTCGCCGAACCTGTCGCCGTTCACCGCGGTCACGCAGAGCGTGGACTTCCTCTCGGCCGACCTCGTGCTCTGGGCCATCGCGAACGTCGTCACCTGGGTGTTCGTCGGCTACAACATGCTCATCATCTACTCCTCGCTGCTCTCCATCCCCACCGAGATCTACGAGGCCGCCCGGCTCGACGGCGCCGGTCAGGCGCGCATCGCCTGGTCGATCAAGATCCCGCTCGTGATGCCGGCGATCGTACTCACGGCGATCTTCTCGATCATCGGCACGCTGCAGCTCCTCGCCGAGCCGCAGGTGTTCCGCACCTTCAGCTCGGCCGTCAGCAGCACCTTCACCCCGAACCTCACCGTCTACACCACCTCGTCCATCCCGAACGTGAACCTCGCAGCCGCCTTCTCGGTCGTGCTCGCGTTGGCGACCTTCGTCCTCTCCTTCGGGTTCCTGAAGTTCACGCAGCGAAAGGAAGGCAAATGACCGCCATCCTGTCCACCGGCCGCGGCCCGCAGGAGAGCCGCCTGTCGCGCGCCGGCGCGCTCATCGTGATGCTCGTCTTCACGCTCTACTTCCTCATCCCCATCTGGTGGCTGTTCATCGCCTCGACGAAGTCGTCAGCGCAGTTCGGCAACTCGACTCCGCTCTGGTTCGCGGACTTCAACCTGTTCGAGAACATCGGCCAGCTCGTCGCCTACCGCGACGGCGTCTACCTCAAGTGGATGCTGAACTCGGTCCTGTACGCCGGCCTCGGCGCACTGCTCGGCACGCTCTTCGCGGCCATGTGCGGCTACGCCCTCGCGAAGTACCGGTTCCCGGGACGCGACCTGATCTTCAACGTCGTCCTCGGCGGTGTGCTCGTCCCCGCGACCGCGCTCGCGCTCCCGCTGTTCCTCATCTTCAGCCAGGTGGGCCTCACGAACACGTTCTGGGCGGTCTTCCTGCCCTCGTTGGTGAGCCCCTTCGGTGTCTACCTGACGCGGATCTTCGCGGCGTCGAGCGTGCCCGAGGAACTCCTCGAGGCCTCGCGTCTCGACGGCGCCGGTGAGATCCGGACCTTCTTCACCATCTCCGTGCGACTCATGTTCCCGGCGCTCGTCACCGTGTTCCTCTTCCAGTTCGTCGCCATCTGGAACAACTTCTTCCTGCCGCTCATCATGCTGCGCGACGAAGCCCTGTTCCCGGTCACCCTCGGGCTCTACTCCTGGAACTCGCAGGTCAACCAGATCCCCGAACTGCGCCTCTACGTCCTCGTCGGCGCATTCCTGTCGATCATCCCGCTCGTCATCACCTTCCTCCTGCTCCAGCGGTTCTGGCGCTCCGGCCTCGGTGCCGGCGCCGTGAAGTAGTCGGACCGACGAGCTGACACTCCTCTCCATCCCGCACCAACACCCATCCCGCACCATTCACAGAAGAACGGATTCGCTATGAACCTCAAGAGAACAGCGGTCGCCGCAGCGGTGCTGTCGGCCGTCGTCCTGAGCGGCTGCTCCTCCACCGGGTCGGAGGGCGGCAGTGCTGCTGCCTCCTGCGCCCCGGCCGAGGGCAAGGTCGACCTCAGCTTCACCTCCTGGATCCCCGGCATCGAAGAGGTCGTCGACGTCTGGAACAAGGAGAACCCCGACATCCAGGTCAAGGTCCAGACCGGCCCGAACGGCAACAGCGGTACCTACCAGAACTTCTTCAACCAGCTGAAGGCCGGCAACGCCCCCGACCTCGGCCAGATCGAGTACGACGCCCTGCCGAACTTCCGCGTGCAGAACGGCCTCATGGACCTCGGTGCGTGCGACGACGTCATGGCCGCCAAGGACGACTTCGTCGACTGGACCTGGGGTCAGGTCTCGCTCGGTGAGTCCGACTCGGTCTACGCCGTCCCGCAGGACTCCGGCCCGATGGCCATGTTCTACCGCGCCGACCTGTTCGAGCAGAACGGGATCGCCATCCCGACGACGTGGGCCGAGTACAAGGAGGCCGCCAAGCAGGTCCGCGCCACCGGTGCGTACATCACGAACTTCTCGCAGGGCGACATCAACCAGTTCGCAGGCTTCGTATGGCAGGCCGGCGGCAGCTGGTTCAACAACGACGGCTCCGACTGGACCGTCGACCTGACCGACCCCGCCTCCAAGAAGGTCGCCGACTACTGGCAGGACCTGATCGACGAGGACCTCGTCTCGACCGTCCCCACCTGGACGACCGAGTGGGACAACGCCTACAACTCCAGCGCCGCCTGGACCTGGAACTCCGCCGTCTGGGGCGCGAACTCCATCGCGTCGGGCGCTCCCGACACCGCCGGCAAGTGGGCCGTCGCGAAGGCTCCGCAGTGGGAGGCCGGCGACTCCGCGGCTGGCAACTGGGGCGGTTCCTCGACCGCCGTCTTCACCGGTTCCAAGCACCCCTATGAGGCGTCGAAGTTCGCGCTGTGGCTGAACACCTCCGATGAGGCGCTCACCATGCTCAACAAGAGCGCCAACATCTACCCGGCGACGAAGGAGGGCCTGAACCTGCCCGTCCTCAAGGAGGGCGTCGACTTCTACGGCGGCCAGCCGATCTACGATGTCTTCGCGGAGGCTTCCTCCGAGGTGTCTGAGGACTTCGCCTGGGGTCCGACGATGACGCAGACGTACAACGACGTGTCCGACGGCTTCAAGGCTGCGGTCTCCGGTGACGGAACCCTGCTCGACGCCCTCACCAAGGGCCAGTCCGCGACGATCGACGCCCTGAAGGCGCAGTCCATCCCCGTCAAGGAGTAACAGAACAGTGATCCACCACCTTCGTGCCGCGGGCGTCAGCCTGATCGTCGACGCCCGCGGCACGAAGGTGCCCACCATCCTTCACTGGGGAGCCGATGTCGGCGAACTCGCCGCCGACTCCCTCATCGCCCTCGCCCACGGGCTGACGCCGGCGATCCCGCCCTCCTCCATCGACGCCCCGCCGCGTCTCAGCCTCCTGCCCACCGTGTTCGACGGTTGGAGCGGCCGCCCGGGTGTCGGCGTGCACCGGCCGGGCGGAACCGATGCGTCGAACCTGCTCGCGCTGCGGCTGATCGACCAGCAGGCCACCGACACCTCGCTGGTCCTGACGACGTCCGACGAGCGTGCCGCGGTGGCGATCGTCTCGACGATCGAGTTGACCCCCCAGGGCGTGCTCCGCGTCCGGCACACCGTGCGGAACGACGCCGAGGTCGACCGACCACTCGCCGTCGACGCCCTCGCCGTCGTGCTCCCGGTTCCCGACCGCGCCACCGAACTCCTCGACTTCACCGGTCTCTGGACGCACGAGCGCACGCCGCAGCGCCACCGCCTCGGGCAGGGTGCCTGGACGCGCGAGCACCGTCACGGACGACCCGGTCACGACGACGCGTTCCTGTCCGTCACGGGCGCACCAGGCTTCGACTTCCGCAGCGGCGAGGTGTGGGCGACGCACCTCGCGTGGAGCGGCGACAAGGTGATCTGGAGCGAGCGCTCGCCACTCGGCCCCGTGGTCACCGGCTCCGGTGAACTCCTCGCACCCGGCGAAGTCACGCTAGCGCCGGGGGAGACCTACGAGTCGCCGTGGACGGTCGCCGTCTACTCCGACGCGGGTCTCGACGGCGTCTCCGCGCGACTGCACCCCTGGGCCCGCTCGTGGAGCACGATCACGAAGCCCCGCCCGGTGGTGCTGAACACCTGGGAGGCCGTGTACTTCGACCACGACCTGCCGACACTGCTCACCCTCGTCGAGCAGGCGAAGCGCGTCGGCGTCGAGCGGTTCGTCCTCGACGACGGCTGGTTCACCGGCCGCACGGACGACCGCCGTGCGCTGGGCGACTGGTTCGTCGACCCGGAACGCTGGGCGGGCGGGCTGTCGCCACTCATCGACGCGGTGACCGGTGCCGGCATGGACTTCGGACTGTGGGTCGAGCCGGAGATGGTGAACCCCGACTCGGAGCTCGCGCGCACGCATCCCGATTGGGTCCTCGGGCATCCAGACGCTCCGAGCTGGCGCTTCCAACGGGTGCTCGACCTGGACAACCCGGACGCCTTCGCCTACCTCCTCGGCCGACTCGACGCGTTGCTGACCGAGTACGACATCGCGTTCCTCAAGTGGGACCACAACCGCGACCTCCTCGGCGGCTCGGCGCACCGGCAGACGACGGCGCTCTACCGACTGCTCGACGAGGTGCGTGCCCTGCACCCCGGTGTCGACATCGAGTCGTGCGCGTCAGGTGGCGCGAGGATCGACCTCGGCATCCTCGAACGGGTCGAGCGGGTGTGGACGAGCGACACGAACGACCCGCTCGAGCGGCAGTCGATTCAGCGCTATACGGGGCTCGTGATCCCACCGGAGTACCTCGGCGGTCACCTCGGTGCGGCGCGCTCGCACACCACCTGGCGCACCTCGGACCTCGCGTTCCGCCTGGCCACAGCCCTCTTCGGGAGCGCTGGCATCGAGTGGAACCTCAACGAGGCGAGCGAGTCGGAACTCGAGCTGATCTCGGCATGGATCGCGCACTACAAACGCCTCCGCCCGCTGCTGCACGCGGGCGAGGTCGTCCGCATGGACAGCGCCGACCCGGCACTGCACGCGCACGGGGTGATCGCCCAGGACCGCTCGTCCGCGATCGTCGCGCAGGTGGCGCTCGCCGCACCGCTGACGGCGATCCCCGCGCCACTTCGCGTGCCCGGCCTCGATCCCGAGCGTCGCTATCGGGTCCGCCCGCTCGACCTCGGCGCGCCCGCCCGGTCGATCCAGGACGTGCCGCCGGTGTGGCTGACCGAGGGCTCGGTCGTGCTCACCGGCCGCGCGCTGGCTGAGGTCGGGATCGCGATGCCGCTCCTCGCTCCCGAGCAGGCGCAGCTCTTCACCCTCGACGCGGAGTAGCCGTCGCGTTCGTCCGCCCGTCCCCGGGCGAACGAGAACTCCCTCGCCCGAACCTGGGCGAGGGAGTGTCGTCGTGCGGGTCTGGTCAGATGTTGCAGCCGGAGGCGCGAGCCGCGTCGTACGGGTACCACGAGATCGGGCCGGGGCCCATATGCGGCCCGCAGAGGATGTTCCAGGTCTCGGCGCCCACGACGCCATCGACCTGCATGCCCCAGTACGTCTGGAAGGCCACGACGGCCGCCCGGGTCTGCTCGCCGAACTGACCGTCGACCTCCAGGTTGGACACACCACCGGGGATCCTCGGTCCGAAGGCGTTGAGGAGCGTCTGGATGTTGGCGACGCACCCGCCGTCGCCGCCGATGGAGTACTGGTAGTCGACGCACTGGCCGGCTGCTTCGGCTGGTGTGGCGGTGGCGACCCCGCCGACGGAGCCGGCGATGGCGAGACCGAGGACGGCCCCCGCGATGGTGATCCTGTTGCGCATCGTTCGTGTGGTCATGATGTTCCTCTCGGTCGACTGCTCGGACCCCACGAGCGTAGGTCGAGCGTCTCGAGCGGTGAATGGGCAGTGGTGCCCATGCCCGGGTTCAGTCCGCGAGGAGATCGGGCGGGGTGACGACCAAGCAGAGGACGCCCCAGAACATCGCGCCGAACATCGAGAGGACGACCGGCAGCGCGACCAGGTCGGCTCCCGTGCCGGCCAATCGGGTGAACTCCACCGACCACATCCAGACGACGAGACCCAGCACGGCTGCTCCTCCGGCCAGAGCTCGCTGCACCCGACGGTTCGCCTGCCACGACTCGCGGAGCCCGGCGAGGCCGAGTATCGCGGCGACTACGGACAGCACGAGCGGGACTGCGACCATGAGCCAGGTCGGCGCGGTGCCGTCGACCACTCCGCTCCGGTCGACGTGGACGTCGAGCGTCGGGGGTACGGTCGGGAGAACGGTCCAAGCAGTGACGATCCCCACTGCCAGCGGGAGGCACATCATCCCGGCCGAGACGACCTCGCGGACGGTCCTGCTCATCGGTTCGCCCCCCCCAGCGCCTCCGGTGTGTCGGTTCGTTCGCCCATCTTCGGGCGAATGTGTGCTCGTTCGCCCATGTTTGGGCGAACGAAGCGCGGTCAGTCGATGCCGATGTCCTCGCCGACGACGGTGATCTGGGCCGGGACGGGCCACGGGTGGTCGCCGACGGGTGCGAGACGGACGAGCTCGGTGACCCGGGGCGCCGGCGCACCCGCGGAACCGATGAGCCAGCCGCCCACGAGGAAGGTGGTGCCGGGGACCGACCAGACGGCGATGCCGGTCACTCCGAAGTCGCCGTAAGCGCCATCGGAGAACCGCACCGTGACGAGGTCGCCGTGTGAGAGCTCGGCGAGCTGAGCGGCGACAGCACCGGCGTCGGGGTCGACGGGGTCGAGCTCGGGGATCGTCTCGAGCACCTGCAACGGCTTCGTCGGCTTGCCGTTCTGATCGAGTGCCGTGCCGGCCAGGAGGAGTCCGCCGATGATCGGCGAGCGGCGGGCCCGGCCGACGAGGTCGAACACGCCGTAGCGGGGCACGCTCAGACGCGCTTGCAGTGAAGCAGCGTCCTCGGCCGACTCGATGGCGGCCGTGAGGCCTTTGATGTCGCGGCGAGCAGGAGCGCTGAGGTCGTAGTTCACCCATCAACTCTCCCATGTCCACTCCGGCAGCGGACGGACGCTCTTAAGAGACAGTTTCAATCAAGTACGAACAGTCCGTTATTGAACCGTGACCACCGCGCGTTGACCTGTCACGCGGACACCGGGCATGCTGAACAACACTTGGCCGCTGATAAGAGCGCCGCCGCCCCAGGAAGCCCCGCATGCAGCGGAATGCTCCTCACAAGGATGTGAGTATGACGACTTCACAGTTAGATACAGTTTCGAACAAACCAAGACGGATGCCGGACGGGATGTTCGCGTTCGTCCTCGTCCTCCCGGGGCTCGCGCTCCTGGTGGCGGTCGTCGCCTATCCGCTGCTGACCGCGCTCGTCACGGCGTTCTTCAAGCAGAGCCTGGTCGTCCCCGGACGCGAGTTCGTCGGATTCCAGAACATCATCGACGTGCTCCAGGGTGACTTCCTCAAGCTGCTCGGGCAGACCATGGTCTTCACCCTCGGGACGACCATCGCCCCCTTCATCATCGGCTTCGCGCTCGCCCTCGCGCTCAACACGCGCATCCGCGGTGCCAAGATGCTGCGCGGACTCATGCTGATCCCCTGGCTCGTTCCGGGTGTCGTCGTGTCGTTCCTCTGGATGTGGATCTTCAACGCGAACTACGGGGTGGCGAACGCCGTCCTCGGCCTGTTCGGGGTCGACGCGCAGGCCTGGCTCGCCCAACCGCAGACGGCCATGTTCGCGGTGATCGTCGCGAAGACCTGGCAGTCCTTCCCCTGGATCATGGTCATGCTGCTCGCCGGCCTGCAGACCGTGCCACAGGAACTCCATGAGGCGGCCGAGATGGACGGCGCCGGGACCATCCGACGCTTCTTCTCGATCACGGTCCCGCAGCTCAAGGGCATCATCGGCCTCGTCCTGCTGCTCGAGTTCATCTGGAACTTCCAGCACTTCGACATCATCTACGTCCTGACGGGCGGCGGTCCGGCTGGGAGCACCCAGACCTTCGCCACCGCCGTCTACGAGACCGCCTTCCGCGGCTTCGACCTCGGCCACGCGGGCGCCCTCGGGCTGCTCTGGCTCATCCTCCTGATGGCGCTCGTCGTCGTCTACGTCCGATTCTCGGAGAAAGGCGAGCAGAAATGAGCGTCTCCACCGCCCCGCTTGCACCGCAGGACACCACACCGGACCCGCAACCGCCGTTCGTCGCGACCGAGCTCGGCACGCTGCGACGCCGACCGTCGCTCTTCCGCTCGGAGAGCCGGGCGGTCCGGATCAGCGCTTGGGTCGCGGTGATCGTCTGCGGCGGCTTCGGGCTGCTGCCGGTGTACTGGTTGCTGGCCACCTCGCTGACCCCGCGAGCCCAGGTCTTCTCCTACCCACCGAAGCTCTTCCCCACGGAGATCAGCTTCGAGGCCTACACCGCGCTCGCATCGAACCCGGACCTGTTCGGTTACCTGCGGAACAGCATCATCGTGTCCGTCATCACCGCCCTGCTGTCCGTGATCGTCTCGGCCTACATGGGCTACTCGTTCTCGAAGTTCCGCTACCGCGGGCGTCGATCACTCATGTACTTCGTGCTCGCCTCGCAGATGTTCCCCCAGGCGCTGCTGCTGATCACCCTGTACTCGGTGTTCAGTGCCTACGGGCTCCTCAACACCTACGCGGCGCTGGTGCTCTCGTTCACGACGTTCACCCTGCCGCTGTGCGTCTGGATGCTGAAGGGGTTCTTCGACACGATCCCGGACGAACTCATCGAGGCGGCTCGCGTCGACGGGGCGTCCCGACTGCGGATCATCCACTCCATCGTGCTGCCGCTGTCCGCACCCGGCCTGGTCGCCGCGGGCCTGTTCGCCTTCGTCCGCGGGTGGAACGACTTCATCTTCGCGCTCACGCTGGCGGGACCCGACAAGCAGACCCTCCCGCCCGGCCTCGTGAACACCTTCGTCGGTGAGGCGGCCACGGCTTGGCCCGAGCTCATGGCCGCGTCCCTCGTCGTCTCCCTACCCGTGGCGATCGCGTTCATGGCCCTGCAGCGTCACCTCGTCGGCGGACTGACCGCCGGTGCCGTGAAGGGCTGAGCGCAGCACACCGAACCGGCCCGCCGCCGGTCTCCCCACAATCCGTTCCACCAACCCAGACACGTCCCACCAGGATCACGCTCGAGGAGGAGCCATGTCCCACACCACCCCGTCCTTCGCCACCGCCGCACAGCAGACCGTCATCACCCGCCGCCGTGCCCTGCAGTTCCTCGGCATCGGCGTCGCCGCAGCCACCCTCGCCGGATGTGCGCCCACCGGTGCCGCGCCCGGAGCGGGATCCATCCCGAAGGCGACCGCCGGCGGCACAGCGACCGACTTCGACTTCGCGAGCTGGTCGCTCACCGAGAAGGCTTCGGCACCCGCCATCCAGAGCCTCCTGCAGAAGTACGAGGGCAAGGCCAAGATCGACGTCGGTGAGGTGTCCTTCCCCTACAACGAGTACATCAACCAGCTCATGCTGCAGGTCCGCGGCGGTCAGTTCTCAGGAGTCGCCCACGTCGATGTCGCGTGGCTGGGTTCCCTCGCGAGCCTCGGCAAGCTGCAGGACGTGTCCGGGCTGACCGAGGGACGCGGATACACGAAGGCCGGACTCACGGCCGCGACGTTCGACGGCGTGCAGTACGGCCTCCCGTGGACGATCGGCGCGATCGGCCTCGTCACCAACCAGGCGATCCTCGACCAGGCCGGCATCGGCGAGTTCCCCACGACGATCGACGAGTTCGAGGGCTCACTCAAGCAGCTCAAGGGCCTCGGCAACGGCATGATCCCCTACGCGGCGTCGACGAAGGCCGCGCAGCTGAAGGACATCCTCATCTGGATGCAGACCTTCGGCAGCCCCCTGGTCGACGGGGACACCGTGACGATCGGCGATGACGCCAGCATCGAGGCGGTCACCTGGTACAAGAGCCTGTACGACCAGGGCCTCATCGCAGCAGACGTCGACCGCTTCGACGCACGCTCCCTCTTCGCGCAGGGCCGCACCGCGATCTACGACGACGCGATCGTCGGACGGAGCGCGGTGACCGGCGAGTCACCCGACCCCGACTTCGCGAGCAAGCTGCAGCCGGTCTCCCGGCCGGTCCTCAAGCAGGGGGACACGCCCCGTGCGCTCGTGTGGGGCGGGGCGCTCGCCGTGGTCGACGGTCCGGCCGCCGGCACCGCAGCGGACTTCGCCCAGTGGGTCACGTCCGACCCGGAGACCGTGCTCGAGGACTTCGCTGCCCGTGGTCTGCCGCCGGCGACCGAGGACGCGCTCAACTCCGACGCCGTGAAGAACGACTCGTTCGCCACGAACTTCAGCGACCGGATCACCAAGACGAGCTCGACGAACCCCTTCTGGAAGTTCGTCCAGTACTCGCAGATCGAGACGAAGATCGCGGAGAAGGTGCAGGCGGTCCTCGTCGGCCAGGAGAAGCCCGCTGAAGCCATGAAGGCCGCCGGGGCAGCCGCGCAGAAGCTCGTCGGCTGAGCCGCGGATCGGACGATCGTGACCGGCACCGGGAGAACCATGCGACGCAGCTCATCGAACACGGTCCGCGCGCTCGCCGCGGCCGCACTCACGGTCCTCGCGCTGGGGGTGACGGCGCCGGCGGTCGCCGCTCCAGGAGGACCAGTGCGGAGCGACGAGGGTGCGAGTACGGTGACCGACTCGGTCGAGACCGTGCCCGTCACCGTCGACACGTCGAACCAGGCCGGCTGGTGGCGACCGCTCGACGTCGTCGACGGTGTCTCCTACTTCGCCTTCAACGCGCCGGCGTCCACCGCTTCCAAGCACGAGGTGCACCTGGCCTCGCGGGGCGCGGACGGGACATGGACCGAAGGGTGCCTGCGCTCGACGGCCAGCGGTGCCTGCGTGACCTTCACCGACGACAACGGTCACAACCAGCCGTCGATCGTGGTCGACGGCGACGGCATCATCCACGCCTTCGTGTCGATGCACAACGCGCAGTGGAACGTGTTCCGGTCCAGTGCACCCGGCGACGTCACCTCGCTCGTGGAGACGACGTCGTCCATGCCCGACCTCGACGCGGCGATCACCTATCCGGTGACGGCGCGCGGGCCGGACGGCGACGCCTGGGTACTCGTGCGCGTCGGGACGGACGCACAAGGACGACGTGAGGGGCGGCTCTATCGGTACGACCTCGACACCGGTGTCTGGGAACGCGAAGCGGCGGTCGCCGCAGCGACCGGCTACTCCTTCTATCCCGACGACCTCGAGGTGGACGCCGACGGCCGCGTCCACGTGCTGTGGGAATGGGGCCCATTCCCGGCGGACCCGGCGCGGCACCTCGGGTCGTACGCGACGTACGACCCGTCCGACGGTTCCTTCGCCGACGTCGCGGGGACAGCGCTCACCGGACCGATCACCCCGACCACCCCGGGATCCGTCGTCTGGCGCCCCTTCGGTGCCGGTGAGGCCATCGGCAGCTACACGCCGGCGCTGCAGACCGCGAAACTCGCCCTCGATGGCACGGCGCTCGCGGGGATCGTCTACCGGTTCGTCGAAGCCGACGAGACCGCATACGACGTGCGATACACCTCGTGGGACGGCGGTGCCTGGAATGACGAGTCGCTCATCGACGCCTCCGCGCTCGGTTCCGGCGTCTCGACCGTCGCCGCGATCGACACGACGAGCGCCGGCGGGGTCGACCGCGTCTACGCGGTCCTCGCCGTGCAGGTCTGCGGCGAGAACCGCAGCCAGGTGGTCCGGCTGGAGCGAGGGGGAGCCGGCTCGACCTGGTCGGCTCGCGTCGTGGGTGATCCGGAGTCCGGCCCACAGCGCCTGCGAGCGGAGACCACGAGCGGGACCGACGTCCTCTATCTGACGGCACCGGTCAGCGAGACCACGCGCGGGACCCTGCGCTGGGCCTCGATCTCCCGCGGCACGGCCGCGGAGACCGGCGGCACGACGCTCGCCGACATCGTGTCCGGACTCCGAGGCGACCTCGGCGGGACGAACGTCGCGCTCGGAGCCACGGTGACGGCCTCCTCCGCGCTGCGCGCCGACACCGGCGGGGCACTCGCCGTCGACGGCGTGTGCACGGACGCGAGTCGCTGGATCTCCGCGGTCGGCGACACGGCACCCACGATCACGGCCGCCTGGCAGACCCCGACGGCGCTCGCCGAGGTCAGGGTCAAGAGCGGCTACGCCGGGGGAGTCTCGACCGATTCGGTGCTCCGTGACTTCACCATCGAGGTCCGGACGGGTGGTGCCTGGGTCGAGGTCGGACGGTTCGACGACAACACCGCAGGCACCGTCACCGCGCCCGTGGACGGACTGGTCGTCGACGCGGTGCGCCTGCTCATCACCGACCCGTCCGCCTCGGCGACCGACGTCGCGCGGGTCTTCGAGATCGAGGCGATCGAGGCACCGGCCACCGAATCCGCGAGGAACGACGATGTCCCGGGATAGCGTTGTGCTCAGTCGGGACCGCAACGGTCCCGAGCGGCCGGGATCCACCCGGTCAGCAGTGAGGAGCAGCACCATGTCGGACGCCGCCTTCGGCTCTCAGCGGTCGGCACCGGTACCGCGCCGTTCGCGCACGGGCATGGTGGCGCTCGCCGTCCCGAACCTCGACGAACCGTACTTCGCGGAGCTCACGACGCTCCTCGTCCGCGGCGCCGACGAGCGTGGACTGTCGATCCTCATCCAGCACACGGAGGGCGACCACGACCGCGAGGTCGACATCGCCAACGGGGTCGGCCTGCCGCTCACGGACGGACTCATCCACATCCCCCGCTCGTTGACGGTCGGCGACCTCACGCGGCGGACCTCCCCGGGGCCCCTGGTGCTCCTCGGCGAGCACATCCAAGTGAGCCCGTTCACGCACATCTCCATCGACAACCGGGCGGCCGCCGACGCCGCGACGACGCACCTCGCCGAGGCCGGCTGCTCCCGCATCGCGTTCGTCGGACCCAGGGACGAACGGCCGTCCGACGCGGCGGATCAGCGGTACGCCGGGTATCGGGACGTGGTCGCGCGGCTCGGGCTCGCGCAGGAGCCGTCGCTGATCGGGCACGTCGACGCGTTCACCCCCGAGGAGGGACGCCGCGTGATGCGTCGGATGACCGCCGAGGGCGTCGAGCTCGACGGCGTCGTCTGCTCCAACGACTCGATCGCCTTCGGTGTGCTCGCGGCCCTCCACGAAGCCGGCCGGCGGGTGCCCGAGGAGGTCGCGGTGATCGGCATCGACGACGTCCACGCCGCCCAGTTCTCGACCCCGTCGCTCACGACGGTCGCTCCCGACTACGACGCGATCGTGCGCGCGGCCTTCACCGAGCTCGAACGCCAGATCGCCGCCCCGCCCGGTGCCGACACGCCGGTCCGGCACGTGGTCGTCGACGCACGGATCGTCGTGCGGGACAGCACGGCACGCTGAGGTCCATGAGCGGGAGGACAGGCCGGCGCTCCGCCGTGGCGGGGTGCTGGAGGTGTCGCGGTCAGGCGTCGATGCGGTCGTCGTCGGCGGAAGCGGAAGCGGAGGCGACCGGCGCGAGCCAGACCTCGCCGAACTGCGCGCGGAGCGTGGTCTCGACGTCCTCGGCCACGTCGTCGTCCATCACGAGGTGGTCCACCTCGCGGAGGTCGACGATCGTCGTCAGTCCGACGGCGCCCCACTTCGAGTGGTCGGCGAGGACCACGGAGCGACGCCCGGCGCCGACGAACGCCCGGTTGGTCTCGGCCTCGAGGAGGTTCGAGGTCGTCAGCCCCGCCTGCAGGTCGATCCCGCGGACGCCGAGGAAGACGACGTCGCAGTGCAGGGACTCGATCGCGCGCACGGCGACCGGGCCGACCAGGGCGTCCGAGGGGGTACGGACGCCGCCGGTCAGCACGACCGTCTGGGTGTACGGCTCGTCGGCGCGGTCGGGCCGCGCGAACACGTCGGCCACCGGGAGGGAGTTCGTGACGATGGTGAGCTCCGGGATGGCTCGCAGCTCCTGCGCGAGGGCCCAGGTGGTGGTCCCGCCGGACAGGCCGACCGACATGCCGGGCTCGACGAGGATGGCCGCGCGTCGGGCGATGGCGCGCTTCTCGGCGAGCAGTCGGCGTGCCTGGTTGGGAAAGCCCAGCTCGGCACGGTCGGGCAGTCTGGGCGTGGTGGCGCCACCACGGACGCGGTCGACGAGGCCCTCCGTCGCGAGTTGCTCGATGTCGCGTCGCACGGTCATCTCGCTGACGCCGAGTGCGGTCGCGAGGTCGACGACGCTCGCCGCACCGTTGCGGCGCACCTCCGACATGATCTGCGATCTGCGTTCCGCACCGAGCACAGCGTCCTCCTTCGACCCGGTTGCCAGTCTGGCACGCGCGCACGGCGAACCTCGGCACCGGCGATCCACGACGACGAGACGGAGGCGGACAACGCATGCGTGAGGGACGACATCGGGACTGGTTCGGCGACGAGGTGCGGGACGGCACCTACGGCTATGACCTCGAGGGGCTCCTGGCGGTCGAACCGGTCGTGCCGCCGGCTGGATTCGAGGAGCTGTGGCGCGGGTGGTACGCGGCGGCACGTGAGGTGTCTCCGGATCCCGTCTTGACCCCGATCGGCCGACAGGGTGCGCACGAGGTCTTCGTCGTCGAGCACACGGTCGCCGACGGCCTCCGCCTCCGTGGATGGCTCGCGACGCCGGCGGACGGGCAGGCGCGCTTCGGGATGGTGCACGGGCACGGCTACGGCGGACGCGACGCACCGGACTGGTCCCGCGTCCCCGATGACGCCGCCGTCATCTTCCCGATCGCGCGCGGTCAGGGCGTCTTCAACACCGGACTCGGGGCACCGACGCCGGAGGACGGACACGTCCTGTTCGGCATCGACAGCGTCGAGCGGTACGCGCTCGGCCGCTGTGCTGTCGACCTCTGGCACGCGGCGTCGGCGCTGCTCGACGTCGTCGGACCGCTCCCGCTCTACTTCGTCGGTGAGAGCTTCGGCGGTGGGATCGGCGCGCTCGCCCTGCCGTGGGACGACCGCTTCGTCGGAGCGACGCTCGTGGTGCCGAGCTTCGGTCAGTACGACGTGCGCCTGCGCCTGCCGTGCGAGGGGAGCGGGGAGCGGGTGCGACACCACGTCGCCGAGCACCCCGAGGCGCGCGAGGTCCTGCGGTTCTTCGACGCGTCGACGGCCGCGGGGTTCGTCCACGTGCCGGTGCGGGTGGAGGCCGCGCTCTGGGACGGACACGTGCCACCACCCGGGCAGTTCGCCGTCGCCAACGCGCTCGAGGACCTCGAGCTGAGTGTCCTCCCCGCCGGGCACACCGAGTACCCGGGGCTCGAGGCCGTGCTGGAGGAGTCGTACGCGGCGACGAGGGCGCACGCACTCCGGTCGGTCGCGCTCGCGGTGGCAGGAGCTGCCAGCGAGAGGTGAGAGGGTGGAACGATGATCGCCGCGCTCACGCTCCCCACCACCCTCACCACGCCGGGACAGGAACTGCTGCTTCGCCGGGCCACCCTCGCCGACCTCGACGCGCTGATGGCGCTCCTCGCCGACGACCCGATCAGCGCGTCCCGTGGTGACCAGGCCCAGGAGAGCGATCTCCCCGCCTATGAGCGTGCGCTCGCGGACCTCATCGACGATCCGGCGAACGAGATCCTGCTGGTCGTCGACGCGGCGGAGGCCGTCATCGCGACGATGCAGCTGACACGGATCCCCGGGATGGCTCGGCGTGGCTCCACCCGACTGCTCGTCGAAGCCGTGCGGGTCTCCTCCGCGCTGCGATCCGGCGGCGTCGGAACGGCGATGATGCGCTGGGTGACGGACGTCGCCGCCCCCGCGACCGGATCGTCGATCGTGCAGTTGACCTCCGACGAGGCCCGAGTCGACGCCCACCGCTTCTACGAACGACTCGGCTTCGTCGGCTCGCACCGCGGCTTCAAGTACGCCGTGACGGCCGTGAGCTGACGTGGAGTTCGTCCGCACACTCGCCCGCTGGCTCCTCGGAGCAGCCCTCGTCTTCGCCGGCGTCGGCCACCTCACGTTCGCGCGGCAGTCGTTCGTCGCCCAGGTGCCGCAGTGGTTGCCCCTGCCGGTCGACGTGGTCGTCGTGGCGTCGGGAGTCGTCGAGATCCTGCTCGGCCTCTCGCTGATCCTGCTCGCCCGGTACCGCGTCGCCGTCGGCTGGATCATCGCCGCGTTCTTCGTCGCGGTGTTCCCCGGCAACATCGAGCAGTTCGTCCGCGGCACCGACGCCTTCGGCCTCGACAGTGACGTCGCGCGCGGTGTTCGACTGGTGTTCCAACCGCTTCTCGTCGTCTGGGCGCTCTGGTCGACGGGAGCGTGGCGAGCGTGGCGGACCAGCCGCCGCCGGTCGTCCTCGACCGAGTCCGGCCTCGGAGCTGCCTAGTCATCCGGCCCCACCGGGTGTCAAGGGGCCTGAGGTTCCAGGCCTGATCCGGCAGGGTTGATGCATGCGATGCATTACATACGCGGGTGAGAACGTTGTGACGACCGACGAGGTCGCGGCCCTGCTGGTCGAACTGACGGCGGAGCTCGCGAAGCGCGGACGCGCTGAAGCGGTCACCATTCCGATCGTCGTGGACTCCGACGTCGAAGACGCATCAGCCCAGCTCGTGATTGGTCTCGGCAACGACGTGCTGTCCGTACCGCACGCCTGGGACCAGGACGTACCGGACTTCAGTGAGGCCGAATCGCGCCTTCAGGGCTACCTCGACGACATCCGTCCGTCCACGACGGCCTACGAGCCGCGCGACTCCATCGAGACCTCGGACGTGCTCGAGGATCCCGACCTCGACCTCCGCGACTTCGCCCGCTGAGTCGGACTTGCGCGACAACGCCGGCGTCGACCCCTCTGGTCGACGCCGGCGTTCGTCCGGGTCGCTCAGCGCGGGAGCGGCAGCTTGGCCGTCTCGCGGGCCCGCAGCACGACGATCAACGTGATGAGCGCGGCCGCCATCACATAGAACGCGGGGGCGAACCGGTTGCCGGTCGAGGCGATCAGGAATGTCGCGAAGTAGGGCGTGATCCCACCGAACACGGCGACCGACAGGTTGTACGCGATCGCCATCGAGCCGTAACGGATGCTGGTCGGGAACAGCTCGGCCATCGCAGCACTCGACGCACCGTCGTACGCCGCCATGAAGACGCCGAGGATCACCATCGCGACGGCCGCGGCGGCGAAGTTGCCCGCGCTCATGAGCATGAGCGTCGGATACGTCAACACCAGGAACCCGACGCAACCGGCGATCATCACGGGCTTCCGTCCGATGCGGTCGCTCAGCAGGCCCATGAAGGGTACGAGGATCGCGATCGCGAGCAGCCCGAGCACCGTGACCCCGTAGCTGAGCGGCTGCGAGTAGCCGAGGTCGGTCTGCAGGTACGACGGCATGAAGGTCTGCAGGATCCAGTGGCCGACCGCCTTGATGACGACGAAGCCGACGCAGAAGAGCAGCGCCTTCCAGGAGGTCCGCAACGACGTGCGCAGCGGTGACTTCGAGACGGCCCCCTTCGCTTGGATCGCTTGGAACTCCGGGGTGTCTTCGAGCTTGTTCCGCAGGTAGAGGCCTGCGAGGCCGAGTGGCAGGGCGAGGAAGAAGAGCGCACGCCACCCCCACTCGTTGAGGGCGTCCGTGCCGAGTGTGGAGGTGAAGAGGAGGACGAGACCTGCGCCGACCACGAAGGCCGCGAAGCCGAACACGTCGATGAAGCTCGTCACGAAGCCGCGTCGGTTGGACGGGGCGTACTCGGCGAGGAGCGTGGTGGCGCCGGAGCTCTCGCCGCCGGCGGCGAAGCCCTGCACGAGCCGCACGATCACGAGCAGGATCGGCGCCCAGAGGCCGATGAGGTCGAACGTCGGTAGCAGACCCATCACGACCGTCGCCCCGGAGGTCACGAGGATCACCGTCGCGAGGACCGTCTTGCGCCCGATGCGGTCGCCGAGCGAGCCCCAGAAGAGGCCACCGAGCGGACGCATCACGAAGCCGGCGCCGAAGACGGCGAACGCGGACAGCAGCGCCGCCTGGGTGTTGCCCTGCTGGAAGAAGTTGAGGCTGATGACCGTCGCGAGCGTGCCGTACAGACCGAAGTCGAACCATTCGACGAAGTGTCCGGCCCCCGCGGCCCAGATGACCTTCCGCATCCGGCGTGATCGCTCAGCGTCGTCGTAGGGGGTCTGCGCACTGTGCGCGGCGGCTTCGGCCAGGGCTGCGGCCTGGGTCCTGCTCTCGTCCATCGGTCCTCACATCGTTGTCGGGGTGCTTCGAGGTTCACCTGCCGAAGAATCTTACCCACTGAATGGGAAAGTCGTACCGCTGAATGGTAGCGTGGCAACCGTCCGGTGGTCGACACGTGTCCGACGGCTTCCAGGATCACGCATCACGAAGGAGTGTCTCCCATGCAGCACCGCACCCAGTCCGCCGACGTCGTCGTCATCGGTGGTGGTCTCGCGGGGGTCTCGGCCGCCGTCGCAGCCGCCCGTCTCGGCTCCCGGGTCTCGCTCGTCACGAACCGGCCGGTGCTCGGTGGCAACTCGTCGAGCGAGGTGCGGGTGTGGGTCGTCGGAGCGACCGCGCACGGGCACCAGCGGTTCGCGCGGGAGACCGGCATCATGGGGGAGCTCTTCCTCGAGAACCAGTACCGCAACCCGGAGGGCAACCCGTTCTACTGGGACCAGACGGTCCTCGACCTCGTGCGGGCCGAGCCGAACCTGCAGCTGCACCTCAACACCGACGTCCGCATCGTCACGATGGAGCAGCCGGCGGACGGTGGGGAGTCGCCGTCGCCGCGGATCGCGTCCGTCAGCGGATGGACGATGGGCAGCGAGATCGAGACCGAGTTCGTCGCCCCCGTCTTCATCGACTGCACGGGAGACGGGCTGGTGGGTCATCTGGCGGGTGCGACCTCCCGCATCGGTCGCGAGGGCCGCGCCGAGCTCGGTGAGCCGTGGGCGCCCGAGGTGGCGGACGACGAACTCCTCGGCAGCTCGATCTTCTTCTACACGAAGGACGCCGGACGCCCAGAGCGGTTCGTCGCCCCTGACATCGCGCGCGACATCCGCGACACCCCGATCCTCACCAACCGGATCATCCGGACCGGCGACAACGGCTGCAACTACTGGTGGATCGAGTGGGGCGGCGAGCTCGACACCGTCGCTGAGAACGAGCAGATCCGCGACGAACTGTGGAGCGTCGTCTTCGGGATCTGGGACTACATCAAGAACTCCGGCGAGTTCGACGCCGACAACCTCACGCTCGAGTGGGTCGGATCGATCCCGGGCAAGCGTGAGTACCGCCGGCTCCTCGGCGACCACACCCTCACGCAGAACGACCTGCTCGACCAGGTCGACTTCGAGGACACCGTGGCCTTCGGAGGGTGGTCGATCGACCTGCACCCTGTCGAGGGCGTCTACGCCGAGACCGCCGGTGCGCAACAGCGCTTCAGCAACGGCACCTACGGGATCCCCTTCCGCAGCCTGTACTCGCGGGACGTCGGCAACCTGCTGTTCGCCGGACGCAACATCTCCGCCTCCCACGTCGCGTTCGGGTCCACCCGCGTCATGGCGACCTGCGCCACGCAGGGTCAGGCGGTGGGGACGGCTGCGGCGCTCATCGCCCGCGATGGACTGACGCCGCGGGAGCTCGCCGGGCAGGCGCTCCCGCTCCTGCAGCGCACGCTCCTCCGCGAGGACGCCCCGGTCATCGGCATCACCACGGACGACCCCGACGATCTGGCCGGGCGGGCGACGGTCACCGCGTCGAGCGCGCTCGATGCGATCTCCACGCTGGAGCACCTCGGCTCCGGCGAGCGGTTCCCCCTTGACCGCGACGTCGCGATCCTCGTACCCGTCGCTCCGTCACTCGACCAGATCACCCTGCTCGTCGACGCCGCACGCGACACGACCCTCCGCGTCGAACTCTGGAGCACTGGCAAGCGCCAGAACGCCGTCCCGGTCGAGCACCTCCTCGATGGAGCTGTGGAGATCGCCGCCGGGGTGGGCGTGTCGGCCACCGTCCGCTTCGGATGGACGCCGGAGATCGAGCAGAACGCGGTGCTCGTCGTCCGCGCCAACCCGGACATCAGCCTGCTCCTGACTGAAGGCCACCCCTACGGGCTCCTCGTGCTGACCGCCAAGCACGCTTCCGACGAGGTGTTCGACGACCACATCCCCGAGGAGCAGGACCAGGCGATCCTCGACTGGAACGCGCGGAAGCTGCGCGGCCGGAGCGTCGCGCTGACCGTCGGTGGAGACACCACGGCGTACCGACCGGAGCGGATCGTCGACGGCTACCAACGTCCCTACGGCGGACCGCACCTGTGGTCCTCGGAGCGACTCGATGACAACCGCGATCTGGTCGCCGAGCCCGAGGTCCTCACCCTGCACTGGGATGAGCCGGTCGATGTCGCGTCCGTCCGGATCGTGTTCAACGACGACGTCGACGTGGACCTCATCAACCTGCACCACCACCGCACCGACTTCGAGGCGGTGCCGGAGCTCGTCGCCGACTACCGACTCGAGGGGAGACCGACGGGTGCGGCTGAAGGGACGTGGACGGTGTTGGCCGAGGTCGAGGGGAACCGCCACCGCCACCGGATCCACGATGTCGAACCCGTGCGGGTCGACGCCCTCCGTGTCGTCGTCACGGCCACGAACGGGTCGCCCTACGTGAGTGTCGCGAGTGTGAAGGTCTTCGAGCAGCCGAGCGGGCGCACCACCCGGCCGCGCCGAGCCCGACCGCTACGCTGAACACGGCCTCCGAGGCCGGACATCCGAACCGACACCGACACCGTGGAGGACCAGTGGCAGGTGAGATCCAGCAGGGCATCGGCCGTGCAGCATCCGTGCTCGCCGTTCTCGGCGCATCGACCACCGGGCCGTTGCGGGCCTCCGACATCGCCCGTGCGACCGGTCTCGGCACCTCGACGACCGCACGCCTCCTCGGCACGCTCGAGGAGCTCGGCTATGTGACGAAGGTGGCCGACAGTCCGTCCTACGCCATCGGCGCGACCATCCTGGCGCTCGCAAGCGAGGGACTCAACCAGAACCCGGTGCACCGGGAGTCGCGTGCTCCCGCCCAGGAGCTCGCGCAGCGGATCGGACTCAGCGTCAACGTCGGCGTCCTCGACGGCTCGAGCCTCATCTACCTCTGCCACTTCGAGGGAGCCCTCGCTCCGAAGTCGCACTCGATGATCGGGCTGCGCCAGCCGTTGCACGCGTCCGCGCTCGGGAAGTGTCTGCTCCTCGACCTCGACGCGGACGGCCTCCGTGCGCTGCTCGGTGACGAGCCGCTCCCGCGCTACACGGCCAACACCATCACGGAGCACGCGGCGCTCGCGGCCGAGCTCGCGACGGCGCGGGAACGCGGCGTCTGCATGGAGGACCAGGAGCTCGCGCTGGGTCGTCTCGGGATCGCGGCGCCGATCCGCGACGCGAACGCCAGAGTCGTGGCGGCGATCTCCATCTCGGGTCGACTGAGCCTGATGCGCGAGCGCGACCTCGACGTCCTCACCGAGGACCTCATCGAGGTGGCCGACCGCATCAGCGTCGGTCTCGGACTCATCTCCGCGATCCCGTCCTCCTGACCTCTTCCCCACCCGTATCCGATCTCACGAACCGAAGGTGACCCGTGGCGCAATTCGACCTGCCCCTCGCCCAGCTCCAGCAGTACCTGCCCGACCGCGAGGAGGCGCCGGACTTCGACGCGTTCTGGACGGACACCCTCGCCGAAGCCCACGCCCTCGCGCAGCCGACGGTGCGTGAACGATCCAACCCTGAGCTGACGGGTCTCGTCGTCGAGGACGTCACGTTCTCCGGGTTCGGTGGTGACCCGATCAAGGGGTGGTTCATCCGACCGGCCGGCGCGACCGAGCCGCTCCCGTGCATCGTGCACTACATCGGCTACAGCGGCGGACGCGGGCTCGCCCACCAATGGACGATGCACCCGTCCGCGGGCTACGCGGTGTTCGTCATGGACACGCGCGGCCAGGGGAGCGCGAACCTGCCGGGCGCGACGGCCGACCCGTTCGGGAGCGGTCCGCAGGTCGCCGGGAAGATGAGCGCCGGGCTCGGCAGCCCCGAGACCTACTACTACCGTCGGGTCTTCACGGATGCGGCACTCGCCGTCGACGTGGTGCGCAGCTTCCCGGAGGTCGACCCCGCCCGGGTCGTCGTCGCCGGTGGCAGCCAGGGTGGCGGCATCGCGCTCGCTGCGGCCGGGCTCTGCGAGGGACTCGCCGCGGCGCTCGTCGACGTCCCGTTCCTGTCGCACTTCCGTCGTGCCTTGCAGATCACCGACGCGAGCCCCTTCGCCGAGCTGAAGACGTACCTCATCAGCCGACGTGGTCACGAGGAGGAGGTGTTCCGGACGCTCTCGTACTTCGACGCGACGAACTTCGCCGCCCGCGCGACCACCCCTGCACTGTTCTCCGTCGCGCTCTGCGACGCGGTGTGTCCGCCCTCGACGGTGTACGCGGCGTTCAACCACTACGCGGGCACGCAGAAGGACATCGCCGTCTACCCGTACAACGGGCACGAGGGTGGCGGGCCGGTGCAGCAGCAGGCGCAGCTGACCTTCCTCGCGGACCTCCTCGCCTGACGCTTCATTCGCCCGAAGATGGGCGAACGGGCGTGGGACGATGTGCACGTGACTGAGACCGGCGGCACCGACCCGACCCTGACGACCACCCGGCGTCGGACGCGTGCCGGCATGATCGCGGCGATGGCGCTCGTGCTGTCGTTCGCGGCCGGGGCGACCGACGCCTTCGCGTTCCTCCAACTCGGCGGCGTCTTCACCGCGAACATGACCGGCAACTTCGTGCTGGCCGGACTCACGAGCCGGCCGGACTTCGGCGAGGTGCTGCTCGGGGCGACGGTCGCCGTGCTGCTGTTCTCCGTCGGGACGTTCCTCGCCTTCCGCTTCACGAGGCTCGTCGCCACCGCTGACAGACCGACCCCGGAGGCGCCGCAGCACCGGCTCGTCCTCGTGCTCGGCGGTGCGGTGATCGCGCAAGCGTGCGTCCTCATCGGATGGATCGTGTCCTCCGACCTGCGCACGACGCCCGTGATCTGCGTCCTCATCGCGCTCTCCACGCTCGCGATGGCGGGGCAGACGGCCGTCGCCCGTCGCATCGAACGCTCAGGCGTGACGACCACCTTCGTGACCGGCACCCTCACGAGTCTCATGCAGAGCCTCGCCGACGGCGTCCACGACCACCACCTCATCCGCATCGGCGCGATCGTGCTGCTCGTGGCGGGCGCCCTCTGCGGCGCGCTCCTCACCGGCGTGGACCCGGTGTTCGGTGCGGCGCTGCCCCTCCTCCCGTCGATCGTCGGGCTGGTCCTCCTCCGGCTCGCGCCGACGGCCTCCAGCGACTGACGACGAGCATCGGCACCGATCGGTGTCAGGCGACGGCGGCGGTCGCCTCGATCTCGACGAGCTGGTCGTCGTAGCCGAGCACGGTGACCCCGAGGAGCGTCGACGGCACGTCGTGATCGCCGAAGGCGGCGCGTACGACCTCCCATGCGGTGACGAGGTCGGACTGCTTCGCCGAGGCGACGAGCACCCGGGTACTGGCCACGTCGGCGAGCGTCGCACCGGCGGCCTCGAGGGCGATGACGAGGTTCTCGACGCACTTCTCCGCCTGCCCGGCGACGTCCCCGACGGCAGCGGTCGAGCCGTCGACGTTCAGCGGGCAGGATCCGGCCAGGAACAGCAGCCTGGCGCCCGCCGGAACGGATGACGCGTAGGCGTACCCCGCGGTGTCGGAGAGCTCGTCGGATCGGATCAGCGTGACGACGGACATGGTTCCTCCTCGTGGTGCGGGTGCGATCGTACGACCGCTCTCGATCCATCGTGCCCGACATCGTCGGACGGCGTCGGCGAGGACACCTCGGCGTCTGATCGCCGTCAGTGGGTGAGCTGCGCCCGGATGAGGATGGGGAAGTGGTCGCTCGCCTCCGAGGTGGGGTCCTGCTCGTCGACGAGGGCTTCGATCGGTTCCAGTCGGGTGTGCGGAGCGACGCTGCCTGAGCGACCGAGCACCCAGTCGATGCGTGCGTTCCCGGGACGCTGGGGACCGTAGCCCTGGAACGTGCCGATACCGTCGCTCTCGACCGGCGAGAGGTCGATGAACCCGGCGTCCGCCAGGGAGTCGTGCGCCGCCGATCCGCGTTCGGTGTTGAAGTCGCCGGTGAGGAGGACGGGGACGTCGACGCCGGAGAATCGGTCGGCGATCAGCTTCGCGCTGCGCGTGCGGACGTCGTCGCCGTGCGGTGAGCTCTCGTGGTCGAGGTGGGTGTTGGCGAAGACGAGCTCGTCGCCGGTGCGACGCTCGCGGAGCCTGACCCAGGTGACGAACCGTGCGTGCAGCGACGGCCAGGTGTTCGAGCCCGGTTCGTCGGGGGTGTCCGACAGCCAGAACTCGCCGGCGTCGAGCTGTTCGAACCGCGAGCGGCGGAAGCACACCGGCCCGTACTCGCCGGCCGAACCGCCGTCGCGACCCTGCCCGAACCAGTCGTACTCGGCGAGACCCGGGAGCAGGTCGTGCAGCTGGTGTTCGCGGACCTCCTGCAGCCCGAGGAGGTCGGGTGCGTTGCGGGCGATGACCTGTGAGACCAGCGGTGCACGGTCCACCCACTCGTGACCGGGCTGGGCGACGGCGGTGCGGATGTTGTAGCTCATGACGGTCAGGACGTTCTGGGTCAGGATGGATTCGCTCACCCGGCCAGCGTAGGGGAGCCGGGTGACGGGGAGCTGTCCCCATGTCGCCGGGCGGCCCGGCTGCCTAGACTCGCCCCATGACCTTCGACCTCCGCGACGCCCAGGCCCGGATCCTCGCGCTCAACAGCGAAGAACTCCCCTTTATCTACGACCCGACACCCGACGGCATCGTCGCGCACTGGCGGTACGCCGACCAGCGCTGGCTCGGCTTCATCGGCGCCGGGATGTTCAGTGCCGAGTACGAGCTGCGGGTCGAGCTGCACCCCGAGGACGGCGAGTGGGAGTTCCACGAGCAGTCGTCCTCCTCGAAGACCACCGTCGGCCTCGACGGGCTCTCGACGAAACGCACGTGGCAGTCGGGGCCCCAGAAGACCTTCACCTTCGGTGGCCGCGCCGCGCCGATCGCACAGTCGACCGACCGGAACGGCACCACGACCGGCCACCTCATGGGCTACCAGTTCACGACGGACGAGGTGAAGCAACCCGTCATCGACGCCCTGACCGCCGCCGGCTGGAAGCCGCGAAAAGGGTTCTTCGGCAAGCTGTTCGGAGGCTGATCAGCCGGCCCTGAGTCGCCTGGATCTGCATGAAACGGAACGAATTCCGCGCAGATCCGGGCGACTCACGCACGCACCACGACCGCCGCTAGGCTTTCAGGAACCTCGCCGCCGACCGGACGGATGGACCTGTGCTCGTCACCATCACCTCGACCGCGCCGTCGGCCGCCGACCTGGGGCACCTCGTCCGCAAGCATCCCGCGCGGGCGCAGAGCTTCGACCTCAGCGTCGGGCGCGCCCACGTGTTCTACCCGGAGGCGACCGACGAGCGATGCACCATCGCCCTGCTGCTCGAGGTCGACGCGATCGCGCTCGTCCGTCAGAAGCGTTTCGGCGGCGGTGACAGCGCCTCGCTCTCGCAGTACGTGAACGACCGACCGTACGCGTCGTCGTCGATGGTCGCCGTCGCGATCGGGCAGGTGTTCCGCAGCGCCATGACCGGCCGCAGCGACTCCCACCCGGAGCTCGCCGCGGCAGCGCTCCCGCTGACGATCACGGTCGCGGCGGTGCCGTCGCGAGGCCTGGAGCAGCTGGCGACCCGACTCTTCAGCCCGCTCGGCTGGACCGTCGTCGAACGGGCGATCCCGCTCGACCCGACGGTCCCCGCCTGGGGCGACTCGCGATACGTCGACCTCGAACTGACCGGGCACCTCCGCCTCGCGGACGCCCTCCGCCAGCTCTACGTCCTGCTGCCCGTCCTCGACGACGCCAAGCACTACTGGGTCTCCGACGACGAGGTCGGCAAACTCCTGCGCGCCGGCGAGGGGTGGCTGGCCGACCACCCCGACCGGGACCTGATCACCAAGCGGTATCTCGCGCACCAGTCGCGGATGGTCACCGATGCGCAGTCGCAGCTGGACCCGGAGGCGCGGACCGACGGTGCCGACGGGGACGACGCGGCCACCGCCTCACAGACGAAGCGCGCCCCGGCGCTCGCCGGCCTGCGCGCCGAGGCGGTCCTGCAGGCGCTCGCCGACGTGCGGGCGCGGTCGGTCGCCGACGTCGGGTGCGGCGAGGGCGCCCTCCTGACTCGCCTGATGGCGGATCCCTTGGTCAGCACGGTGATCGGTACCGACGTCTCCGCACGCGCGCTCGCAGCCGCGTCGCAGCGGCTCGGGCTCCGCGACGCGAGCGATCGCGTCCGCGAGCGTGTCCAGCTGCTGCAGTCCTCGGCCACCTACGCCGACGGCCGGCTGCGCGGACTCGATGCGATCGTGCTCATGGAGGTCGTCGAGCACATCGACGCCGAGCGCCTCGATGCACTCGAGGCCTCGATCTTCGGTGCTGCGGCTCCCGAAGCCGTGATCGTCACGACGCCGAACCGCGAATACAACGCGTTGTACCCCTCGTTGCCGGCGGGCGGGTTCAGACACCCCGACCACCGCTTCGAGTGGGACCGCCAGGAGTTCGCGACCTGGTGCACCGCTGCGGCCGAGCGGTATGGCTACGGCGTCGAGCACCGCACGGTCGGCGACGTCGACCCGCAGCACGGCTCGCCGACGCAGCTCGCCATCTTCCGGAAGGCCATCTCATGAGCGACCTCGAGCAGACCCCCGCCGCCCTGCCGATCCCCGAACTGTCGCTCGTGGTCCTCATCGGCGTGAGCGGGTCCGGCAAGTCGACCTTCGCCGCCACGCACTTCGGCCGGTTCGAGACCCTGTCGAGCGACTTCTTCCGCGGTCTCGTCTCCAACGACGAGAACAACCAGGCCGCCAGCGCCGACGCCTTCGCCGCACTCCGCGATGTCGCCGCTCGCCGCCTGGACGCCGGGCTCCTCACAGTCATCGACGCGACCAACGTCCAGCCGGCCTCGCGCAAGTCGCTCATCGATCTGGCACGCAACCACGACGTCCTCCCCGTCGCCGTGGTGCTCGACGTCCCTGAGCGCGTCTGCATCGAGCGCAACGAGGTCCGCGAGGACCGCTCGTTCGGCGCGGCCGTCATCAAGCGCCAGCAGGACCAACTGCGCCGGTCGATGCGGCACCTGAGCAAAGAGGGCTTCCGGAAGGTCCACGTCCTCTCCGGGGTCGAGGCGATCGCGCAGGCGTCGTTCGTCCGTGAGCCGCTGCTCAACGACCGCCGTCAGGAGCGCGGTCCCTTCGACGCGATCGGCGACGTGCACGGGTGCCGGAGCGAGCTCGAGACGCTGCTCACGAAGCTCGGTTACGTGATCGAGCGCGACGTGGAGGGTCGACCGATCGACGCCGCGCACCCCGAGGGACGCCGCGCGATCTTCCTCGGCGACCTCGTCGACCGCGGGCCGGACACGCCTGGCGTGCTGCGGCTGGCGATGGGGATGGTCGGCGCGGGGCACGCGTTGGCCGTGCCCGGCAACCACGAGTCGAAGCTCGTCCGCGCGCTGCAGGGCAAGCGGGTGCAGACCAGTCATGGGCTCGCCGAGTCGCTCGCGCAACTGGCCGAGGAACCGGAGGAGTTCCGTGCCGAGGTCGAGCGGTTCTGTCGCGAGCTCGTCGCGCACCTCGTCCTCGACGACGGGAAGCTCGTGGTCGCACACGCCGGCCTGATCGAGCAGTATCACGGACGCGCGTCCGGTCGAGTGCGGTCGTTCGCGCTGTACGGCGACACCACGGGGGAGACCGACGAGTACGGCCTGCCCGTGCGACTGCCCTGGGCGGAGGACTACCGGGGCAAGGCGACCGTCCTGTACGGCCACGTGCCGACCCTCGACGCCGAGTGGGTCAACAACACGATGTGCCTCGACACCGGCTGCGTCTTCGGCGGCAAGCTGAGTGCCCTGCGGTGGCCGGAGCGCGAGGTCGTCGACGTCCCGGCCGAGCAGGTCTGGTACGAACCCGTCGTGCCGCTCGGCCGCCTGACCGGTCCGGCCGGCGAGCAGCGGGATCCCGGGCTGCTGCGCATCGACGACGTCCTCGGCAAGCAGGTCGTCGAAACCCGCGTCTCGGGCCGGGTCGGCATCCGCGAAGATGCGGCGGCCGGCGCACTCGAGGTCATGAGCCGGTTCGCGATCGACCCGCGGCGCCTGGTCTACCTGCCGCCGACGATGAGTCCGCCGAGCACCTCGCAGCGGAAGGACCTCCTGGAGCACCCCGCTGAGGCGTTCGAGGCGTATCGCCGGGAGGGGCTCGATCGGGTGGTCTGCCAGGAGAAGCACATGGGCTCGCGAGCCGTCGTGCTGCTCACGCGTGATCCGGCACCCTTCGGCGCTCCCACGGGGTGGCGTGGCACCGTCCACACCCGCACCGGTCGGCCGTTCTTCGACGAGGAGACGACGCAGACGCTCCTGGCCCGGCTCGACATCGCCGTGGAGCGAGCCGGTCTCTGGGAGGAGCTCGACGCCTCCTGGCTGCTCGTCGACAGCGAGCTGCTGCCGTGGTCGGTGAAGGCGGAGAGCTTGATCCGCGAACAGTACGCCTCGGTCGGAGCTGCCGCGACCGCTGCACTCCCGGCGGCCGTGCACGTGCTGGAGCAGGCGGCGGCGACGGGTGTCGACGTCTCGGACCTGCTCGAGCGGACGCGTCGACGGGCCGAGGCCGCCGACGCCTACGTTGCGGCCTACCGCCCGTACACCGCGCCCTCGAACGGTCTGGAGGGCGTGCAGATCGCTCCGTTCCAGCTCCTCGCCTCGACCGGGGCGAGTCACCTGGGCCGCGACCACGCCTGGCATCTCGCGGTCGCGGACCGTCTGGCGGACGCCGACCCGGAGCTCATCCGCCGGACCCGCTCGATCGAGGTCGACCTCACCTCGGCGGCCTCCGAGGACGCCGCGACCGCGTGGTGGGAGGAGCTGACCGGTGCGGGTGGTGAGGGCATGGTGGTGAAGCCTGTGGCCGGTCTCGTCCGCGGTGAGAAGTCGCTCGCGCAGCCCGGCATCAAGGTGCGCGGGCGTGAGTACCTGCGCATCATCTACGGTCCCGACTACACGGAGCCGCACAACCTCGAGCGCCTGCGCGATCGGGACATCGGCCACAAGCGGTCGATGGCGCTGCGCGAGTACGCGCTCGGCGTCGAGGCGGTCGAACGGTTCGTCGCCGGTGAACCGACCTGGCGGGTGCACCAGGCCGTCTTCGGCGTGCTCGCGATGGAGTCCGAGCCGATCGACCCGCGCCTCTAGCGTCGGCCCGTCGCACCCGTCCGTTCCCTGCGCTCCCCGTCCGGTCCCTGAGCTCCCCGTCCGGTCCCTGAGCTCCCCGTCCGGTCCCTGAGCCTGTCGAAGGGCGGGGTCAGGCCGTGTGCCCTTCGACAAGCTCAGGGACCGGGTTTCAGCTCAGGGACCGGGTTTCAGCTCAGGGACCGGGTTTCAGCTCAGGGACCGGGTTTCAGCTCAGGGACCGGGGCTGAAGCTCCGCGACCGCGACCGCGGCGTCAGCGCAGGACGGAACTCAGCAGGAGGCTCGTCTCGCTGTTGACGACGCCCTCGATGCGTCGGATCCCGCCGAGCACGCGGTCGAAGTCGGTCAGCGTCTCGGTGCGGAGTTCCGCGACGAGGTCCCACCCGCCGTTCGTGGTGTGGAGCGCGCTGATCTCCGGGAAGCCGCGGAGCTGGCGGATGACGTGGTCGGTGGTGCGACCCTCGACCTCGATGAAGGCGATCGCGCGGATGGTGCCGGGGTCGAGTTCGTCGCGCACCCGGACCGAGAACCCGACCACCGTGCCGGAGGAGATGAGTCGCTCCAGACGGCTGTTCACGGTCGCCCGGGCGACGTCGAGCGACCGGGCCAGGCTCGCGACCGACGCACGGCCGTCGGCTCGGAGCGCAGCCAACAGCCTCCGGTCCAGATCGTCCAGCGCAGCCATGCACACAATGTACAACGCAGTTACTCACATTGTGCATAACCTGTGCACAAGTCGCGCATCTCTGGAATAGAAAGTGCAGATCGTCGAAACCTAGGCTCGAAGCAACCGCGAGTGGTCTGCTCCGGTCGGCTCCGAGCCCGAACTCGTCTGGAAGGGAACGTCATGACGCGTTTCGTCGATGTCCGCAACATGGTCCGCTGGACGGCCGACCGAGGTCCTGAGCGCATCATCGCCGGCATGATCGGCTACCTCGAGGCCGACTTCCGCCGCTGGCCGTCGTTCGACAAGAGCCCGCGCGTCGCGAGCCACACGCCCTTCGGCGTCATCGAGCTCATGCCGACGAGCGACCACGAGACGTACGCCTTCAAGTACGTGAACGGCCACCCCTCCAATCCGGCCCGGGGCTACCAGACGGTCACGGCCTTCGGCGTCCTCGCCGACGTGCACAACGGCTATCCCACCTTCCTCGCCGAGATGACGCTCCTCACGGCCCTCCGGACCGCCGCGACGTCGGGCATGGTCGCGAAGCACCTCGCCCGCCCCGACTCGAGCGTCCACGCCCTCATCGGCGCCGGCAGCCAGGCCGAGTTCCAGGCCCTCGGCATGCGGGCCGCCCTCGGGATCAACACGGTCCGGATCTGGGACGTCGACCCGCTCGCGATGGACAAGTTCGCGCGCAACCTGGAGCCGCTCGGGTTCGAGGTCGTCATCGGGACGAGTGCCGCGGACGCCGTGGCGGGGGCGGACGTCGTCACGACTTGCACGGCCGACAAGGCGCTCGCGACCGTGCTCACGAACGACCTGGTCGAGCCCGGCATGCACCTGAACGCCATCGGTGGCGACTGCCCCGGCAAGACGGAGCTCGAGGCGTCGATCCTCGATCGCGCCGACGTCTTCGTCGAGTTCCCGCCGCAGACCCGCATCGAGGGCGAGATCCAGCAGATGGCTCCCGACTTCCCGGTGATCGAGTTCTGGCAGGTCCTCACGGGCGCCGTCCCCGGCCGCAGCTCGCGGGAGCAGATCACGCTCTTCGACTCCGTCGGTTTCGCGATCGAGGACTTCACCGCGCTGCGCTTCCTCCGCGACTCCGTCGACGGCAGCGAGTACTTCGAGGAGATCGACCTCGTCGCCGCCCCCGACGACCCGAAGGACCTCTTCGGACTCGTCGGCGCGCTCTCTCCCGTCGGCTGAGTCCGACATGTCCGTGCAGGCGCCGTCGGCCGTGGTGCTCATCCGGCCGCACCGGTTCACGCCGAACCCGCTGACCGCAGCCGACAACGTCTTCCAGGTCGCGGACGGCGTCCCGTCGGCGTCCGTGGCCGGGGTGGCTCACGCGGCGTTCGATGAGGTCACCGCCGTGGCCCAGGCGCTCGACGCCGCCGGGGTGCGCGTGCACCTCTTCGACGATGAGGACCCGGACCGCCCGGACAGCGTCTTCCCCAACAACTGGCTGTCCACCCATGCGGGCGGGCACCTCGCGGTCTACCCGATGTACGCGGTGAACCGCCGACGCGAGCGCCGGTGGGACATCGTCGAGATGCTGAAGCGCGAGTACCGCGTGCAGGACGTCATCGACTACTCGGGGCTGGAGCTCGACGACGTGTTCCTCGAGGGCACCGGTGCGATGGTGCTCGACCACGCGGCCCGGGTGGCGTTCGTCGCGCGATCCCACCGGGCCGACCCGATCGCCCTCGAGCGGTTCTGCACCAACTTCGGCTACGAGCCGCTCGTCTTCGACGCGGTCGACCCGCACGGGGTCCCGATCTACCACACCAACGTCATGATGGGCGTGGCGACCGAGTTCGCGCTCGTCGGCCTCGACCTGATCGCCTCGCCGGCGCGGCGCGATCAGGTGATCGAGCGGCTCACGGGCCATGGGCGGACGATCGTCGACCTCGACTACGGACAGGTCTGCGACTTCGCCGGCAACGCGATCGAGCTGCGATCGGCGACGGGGGAGCGCCTCCTTGCGATCTCGAGTCGCGCCGTCCAGAGCCTGCGGGCGGATCAGTTGGCGGTCATCGAGCGCAGCTGCCGGATCCTGCCACTGGACGTGCCGACCATCGAGCTCGCCGGGGGTTCCGTCCGCTGCATGATCGCCGGGATCCATCTCGACCGGCGGCCGGCGGTTGCCGCATCCAAGGCGGCACCGACCCCTCAGCTCGCCCGCTCCTGATTCCACTGATCGGTGATCCGATTAACGCAAATCCATCCGTCCGACGCGATGGCTGAGCGCTCCAGGCCTGCGACGATGGCTGTCCGCGTGCGCATGGGTTAGATTGACGTCGATCAGCTGATCGACGTGGAATCCGGCCGACGTCCTCTCTGACCGAGCTGGAGAGAGTGGGCGATCGTGCCGCTGTTGGAACATGAAGCCTCTCGACGCGGCCGATTCCGGGTGTTCGCCCGCGCACAGCTCCCGTTCGCGATCGCCTTCGGCATCGTCGCGATCCTCGTCGCGATCGTCCTGCCCGAGCGGTTCTTCACGGTCGCCGTCCTCTCGGGCACCGCTCTCGCGGCGATCAGCACCCTCCTCGCAGCTGTCCTGCCGTGGGAACGCTGGCCGACGCACGCGATGGCCGCCATCGCCGTCCTCGACCTCCTCGCCGTCGCGAGCGTCCGGCTCGAGCTCATCAGCGTGACTCCGGGCGCGAGCCTGCTCTGCATCTTCCCCGTGCTGTGGTTGGCGTTCGGGTTCACCCCGCGGATGATCATCCTGGCCGTGGCGGGGACCCTGTTCATCAGCAGCGCTCCCTATGTCCTCCGGGCTCGCACGCCGGAGACCGCCGTGGACTGGCTCAACGTCGCCCTGCTGCCCATGCTCACCATCGGTATCGCCGTCGCCGTGAACATCGGAGCCCGCCAACTGCGACGGAGCCGGCATGCCATCCAGGAGCAGGCCGCGCAGCTCGAACGCTCGCTCGCCAGGGCGCTCGACGCAGAGGCGCTCGCCGAGTCGATCCTCGAGACGGTGGACGCGGGCGTCGCCTTCTACACCGCTGACGGCACCCTGGGCGTGGCGAACGCGCATGCTGCGGACATGGTCGCCGCCGTCGGGTTCCGGCTGGACACCCCGCCGTACGCCGGGGAACACGTCTTGCAAGCCGATCGTCGGACACCCATCCCGTTCGACGAGCAGATCATCCCCAGGGCGCTGCGGGGCGAGCTGCTCTCGAATCATCTCGAATGGGTGGGGGAGGCCGGGCAACAGCGTGCGATCCTCGCCAGCTCCGCGCGGGTCATGCGCAACGGGGACACGCACCTGGGAACGGTCATCGTCGCGCACGACGTCACCGAACTCGCCAACGCGATCGACGTCCGCGAGGCGTTCCTCACGACGGTGTCGCATGAGCTGCGCACACCGCTCACGTCCATCCACGGCTACCTCGAACTGATCGTGGACGACGCCGAGGTCGACGCCCCCGGTCTGCTCCCGGCGCTGCGGGTGGTCCAGCGCAACGCGGTCGAGCTGGAGCGGCGGGTGCAGGAGCTGTTGACGGCATCCGATTCGACGGTCCAGATCGAGCCGAGCCGTATCGACCTCTCGGACGTCGCCGCGCGCGCGATCGAGACGGCGACCGCGGGAGTCTCGGTGCCGGTCGTCCGACTGCACGCCGACCCGGCAGCGGTCGTCTCTGCGGATCCCGAGCAGGTCCACCGTGTGATCGCCGAGCTCGTCGCCAACGCCGTCAAGTTCACGCCGGCCGACGGTACGGTCGACGTGGCCGTCGAACCGGGTGCCGGCCGTGTCGAGGTGGTCGTCAGCGACACGGGCGTCGGGATGAGCGCCGACGAACTCCGTCAGGCCTTCGACAAGTTCTACCGGGCGGATTACGCCCGTGACCAGGCGGTGCAGGGCGTCGGGCTCGGCCTTCCCGCGGCGCGGGCGATCGCCGACGCGCATGGCGGTTCCGTGACCCTGCGGAGCACCCCTGCTACGGCCGGCGCCCCCGGCACGACCGTCGCGACCTTCGTCCTGCCGCAGGAGCCGTCGGTCATCCCGTCACGATGACGCGGACGTTCGCGCCGTCAGTCTGCTGACGGCTCGCCGAGGAGCGCCGACCGTGCCGCATCGAGTCCGGTGACCTCGGCGGTCCAGTCGGGTCGCACGAACTCGTCGCGGTGCAGCCGGAGGCCCTGCGACTCGACGAGCTCGCCTGGCCGCCCGATGAAGCGTTGGAGGCCGTTGTCCCGATAGCCGAGTCGACGCGAGACGCCGAGCGATGCGCCGTTCCAGACGGCCGCGTCCGACACCGCGACCTGCGCGTCGAGGTGGTCGAAGGCGAACTGGAGCATGCCCGCCCGCATCTCGATGCCGAGCCCCTTGCCCTGCTGCGCCTGCGTCAACCAGGAACCGCTCCCGACCGTCCGGGTGACCACGAAGTCGCGGGCGGCGATGTCCTGCAAGCCGATCGGCGTCCCGTCCAGGAGGATCGCGAGGTTGAGCGTCCAGGACGACGGCGTCGCTCCCGCGCGCTGGGTCCAGAGGTGCCGTGCGGTCTCGCGGATGAGTTGTTCGCGCGGCTGGTCGGTCCACGGCGTGGAGAACGGCATGACGGCGGGATCGTGGACGCCGGCGAGGGCGGCCTCGATCAATCCGGGGAGGTCCTCGTCGCGCACGAGGCGCAGGACGAGTCTCGGCGTGCGGATCTCCAGGCCGAACAGCGGCCAGACGTCGGTGAGGCTGAGCATCAGGCCACGGTATCGCCTCGGGCTGTAGCCGGTCGAGGCCGCCCTGTCGAGCCGGGGGTGTAGCGGGCGGCTTCCGTGACACACTCGACGCGCCGCGGGATCGCGGCCCGGTTCGACGATGAGAAGGGCTCCACGATGAAGTACACGCACCTCGGCCGCACGGGGACGACGGTCTCCCGGATCGTGCTCGGCACCATGAACTTCGGCGACCGGACCAGCGAGGAGGACTCGTTCGCGATCATGGACCGGGCGTTCGACCTCGGCGTCAACTTCTTCGACACGGCGAACGCGTATGGCGGCAGCGCCGGTCGTGGCGTGACGGAGGAGATCATCGGCCGCTGGTTCGCCGCCCGCCCCGGCGTCCGTGACGACATCGTCCTGGCGACGAAGGTCCACTCGCCCATGGTCGCCCCGAACGACGACGGCTCGGACGTCGTGAACGCGCGTGGCGCGTCGGCCTGGCAGGTCCGTCGTGAGGCGATCGCCTCCCTGGAACGGCTGCAGACGGATCGGATCGATCTGTACCAGTTCCACCACATCGACCGGCACATCTCCTGGCAGGAGCTGTGGCAGGCGATGGAGGTGCTCGTCGCTCGCGGCGAGGTGGTCTACACGGGCAGCTCGAACTTCGCGGCATGGAACATCGCGCAGGCGAACGAGGTCGCAGCTCAGCGACACTTCCTCGGCCTCGTCAGCGAGCAGTCGCTCTACAACCTCGCGCAGCGCTCGATCGAACTCGAGGTCATCCCCGCCGCGCAGCACTACGGGCTCGGCATCCTGCCGTGGTCGCCGCTGTCCGGTGGTCTGCTGAGCGGTGGTTCCTCCGACAAGGGCGCTCGGTCGGGCGAGTCCCGCATCACCGAGGCCCGAGCCAAGCAGCAGGACCAGCTCGAGGCCTACGACCGCTTCGCGGCCGAGCGTGGCTGGACCTCGGCGGCCCTCGGTCTCGCGTGGCTCCTGCACCAGCCCGGCGTCACCGGCCCGATCATCGGACCGCGCACGATCGAGCAGCTCGAGTCCGCCGTCGCAGCAGTCGACATCGAACTGAGCGCCGACGACCTCACCGCCCTCGACGAGCTCTTCCCCGGCCCCGGTGGCCAGGCCCCGGAGGCCTACGCCTGGTAGGCGTGTGCGATGCGGCCGACCGCCTCGGTGATGGCGGTCGGCCCGGTGTTCAGTTCGAGGATCTGTCGGCTGATGTTCGGCTCGAGGATGAGTGCCTCGAGGACCGCAGCCACGTCTTCGCGCGTGATCTCGTCGTGGAGTTCGGCGGGCCCCAGGGCGACCGTTCCCCGGGCCGGGTCATCGGTCAGCAGCGACGGGCGGAGGATGACCCAGTCGATCGGCTGGCGGGTCAGCGCGACCTCCGTCCGCTTCTTGACGGCGAAGTAATGTTCTTCGTCGTCGCTCAGTTGCCGTTCGCGCCAAGCCTCCGGCATGACGGACAGCAGTATGAGGCGCTTCCCCGGTGACGCAGTGACCGCTTCCGACACGCGCTGGAGCGCCGCGTCGTCGATATCGTCCGTCACGCTCTGGGGTCCGGCGTTCGACCCTGCCGCGAAGACGATGACGTCCCAGTCCGAGATCATCGCCGTGATCTCCTCCGTGGTGGCGACCCCGAGCTCGCCGGTGACGGTCGTCACTCCATTGGCTTCGAGGGTGGGATCCGGCAGCGACGACCTCGTGAGGCCTGAGACGATGACACCTCTGGCGCGGAGCCGTGTCGCCAGGAGTCGGCCGACCCTGCCCGTGATCCCGAAGATGAACACACGCGTGGTGGGTGCGGCTGAATCGTCGTGGGATGCGTTCTCGGTCGCGGCGGTGGTGTCTCGTGACGTCATGGGTGATCCTCTCGATCTCTTACTTACCAATAGTAACTTACCAATAGTAGGTAGAATCGGGGGATGGAAACCACCGCGGATGACAGCTTCAGCTCTGGGCCGAGACGTCGCCTCTCGTGGGACGCGCGCCACGCGCAGTTGCTCGATGCGTTCCGCGACCTCATCCGCACGCATGACCTCGCGGACGTCACGCTGGCGCGGGTGGCTGCGCACGCCGGCGTGACGAAGCCCGTGGCGTACGACCACTTCGGCGATCTGTCGGGCTTGCTGTCCGAGGTCTACCGGGCCTTCGAATCCCATCAGCGGGACGCCCTGGTCGCGGCGCTCGCGCGTGCACCGCAGGATCTCACCGCCGTCGCGGACCTGGTCGCCGAGGCCTACATCGGCTGCTGCATCGCGGAAGGGATGGAGCTTGCAGCCGTCGTTTCCGCACTTCGCGGATCGACGACGTTGAATGCCCTCCGATCCGAGGCGGAGCTGGCGTATCTCGAGATCTGCCGCGAGGCGCTGGAGCCCTGGACCGGCGCAATCGACCCGGCGCGGTTGAGTGCCATCCCCGGCGCCGGGGACGCCCTCGCCCGAAGCATCCTGTCCGGGGCCCTCTCAACCGCCCAGGCCTCCTCGACACTCGCCGCGGTGGTTCGTGCCGTCGCGTCGGCGTCTGCCGTTCCCGATGCGACTCGAGACCGCAGGACCTGAGCGGCGGCTTCCTCAGCGTGGGCCGCCCCCCCGTTATGGTTGCTCCATGGCTCGCGCACCCTGGAATCGACCCGGCGAATCTCCACAGACGCGACGGCTTCGCATCGTGATGTTCTGGACCGCGGTCGTCCTCGTCGTGGCATTCGTCGCCATCCTCGTGTACTTCGTCGTGCGATCGGCTGAAATCGCCGGTCTGTAAGGGCGGCTCGCGGCGAGCCGCTCGGGCTCGGTGCGACAACGGCCTCTTCGCTGTCGGGACCCTCGGGCGCCGTCCCGGGGACGGGGTCGGTCACCGACCCTTCGGGAATCCGATCGAGCGCAGCTCGGGTGCCAGTTCCTCCCACTGCCAGGCACGCTCAGCTTCCTGAGCGGCCTGACCCTCTCTGCCGAGGCCCACGGCTTTCGCGGCGTAGGTCGCCGCGTGCGGAGCGTGGTCGAACATGTGGGCTACCGCGCACGCCTGACCGGCTGCACGAGCAGCGGCGACGGCGGCGGCCGCTCCTGCTTCGGTCGCGTCGCGTGCGGCCGCATGTGCTGCGAACGCAGCGGTGCGGCACGCCGTCATCGGAAGCTCGCCGCGCTCCCAGGCGCGGAGCGCCGCGATCGCTGCACGTGGTCGATCGTCACCGGGGCGCTGTTGTTCGAAGATCGGTAGAGCTCGTTCCGCGCAGTTCGCCGCCCACAGCGCGATCGCGTGATGGATCGCCGGCTCAGGGTTTGCCCACTTCGGTTTCGTCTCTTCGCTCACTCCCCGATCGTCTCAGCGATCGAGCGGAGAAAGATCGGCCCGACGCAGCTTGTGTCCGGGAGGCGTCCGCGTACGTATTGGAAGTGGCTCGGAAGCGATGGCGGTCTCGACTGGTCGCGCGCCACCCAGGATTGATCTGGGAGTTCGCGTGTCACGAAGGATCAGGTCGGCACGGTATGGAAACAGGTGGAAGGCCGGACAGTCTCGCTGCGGGTGGTCAGAACCCGAACGTGAGGACCGCTGATCTGCGCCCCTCGCGCAGGGCGTCCATTGCAAGTCGCTCGTGAGGGGGCATGTTGACCGGCAGATCGTCGAGGCGAAACCACGACAGTTCTGCGCACTTGGTTGGTTCTCGGATCAGTGGTTCGCCACCCCAGACGTCGCAGACGAAGAACCAGTCGACGCGCTGTTCCAGCGGGTTCGCTGTACCATCGGTGCGCTGCATGACAGCCACGGCCGATAGTGCCTCGGGTGCCACCTGGACGCCGAGTTCTTCCCTCGCCTCGCGGATTGCGGCAGACGTCGCAGTTTCACCAAGCTCCACATGACCGGCGGCACCCGCTGACCAACAATCGTCCATGTAGCCGGTGTTCTGCCGTCGTTGCAACAGGACCGATTGATCGCGGCGTAGGAAGACATACGACGCGGGAACAACGGAGAAGTGGCTCATAGGAGTCAAACCCTATGGCGCATAGCCGCTATGGACGCTGGTTCCCAGCAACCACTCCGCGCTCCTTGCTCCCGAACGACCGCACGCTGTCCCGTGTCGAATCCACGGCGCGCGACAGAGGCCTGAACGACTCGCGGCGATTGACGCTCACTGGCCACCCGGGCATGATGGCTTCGATGAGGCTGAAGCTCGCGTCCACGGATGACTTCACCACGCTTCGTCGCCTGTTCGATGATCCTTCCTTACACGGATGGGGCGGGCCGGGACGGCTGTCCGACGAGCTCATCCGCGCCAAGTATCTGGGGGCACGACTGCCCGACGTCGAGTGCTCCCTCGTCCTCGTCGACGAGCAGGCGGTCGGACTCGTTCAGCTGCACGTGGACGGGACTGACTTCGGTGGGATCGACCTCATCTTGTCGCCCTCCGCGCGAGGTCAGGGGACCGGTCGACGGGTGGTCGATGCCATGGTGTCCCGCGCGAGGGAACGGAACATCGCTCGACTCACCGTCGACCCGGACGTCCAGAACGAGCGCGGAGTGCGATTCTGGCGTGCCGTTGGGTTCGAACCGCAATCGACCATCACGGACGACTGCGGACGTGCACCGTATGTCCTGATGTCCCGCAGCACCGATCTCGAGCCTGCGTCGGGGTCGTGGAGTTCCTCGCGTCGATAAGCTCACCCCATGGGCGTTCTCGGCATCGGCGGGTTGTTCTTCCGCAGTCATGACCCGTCGGCGCGCGCGGCCTGGTACCGCGAGCATCTCGGCATCGAAGCCGGCGCAGAGGGCGAAGACGCCGTCTGGATGCAGGAGGCCGGCATGACCGTCTTCGCGCCTGTTGCGGGGACGAGCGAGTCGTTCACTCACGACCAGCCCTTCATGCTCAACCTTCGCGTGAGCGACTTGGATGCCCTGACGGAGCATCTCGAGGGAGCCGGGATCGCCGTCGAGCGTCGAACCGAGTGGGAAACGGAATACGGCCGATTCGTCCGCATTCACGACCCCGAGGGCCTCCCGATCGAACTCTGGGAAGTCCTCGAATAGACGCCCCGTCTCCCTCGCGGACGGCTTGACTCCGGCTCACGAGACCGCGGCGGTGTTCGCGGCGCACCGATCTTCGCGTTACCCCGTGTGCACGACCGAAGTGACAACCTCGGCAAGCATCGGAACGGCTCTGCGGTCCTTTCTGACCTGTCGAAACCTGTGGCCTGTCCCCATGTGCTCCTCTCCGCGTATCCGAGTTCAGGTAGCCCTCGACCACGATGGCTCCGACCGGAAGCCGTCACGTCTCGACGGTGCCGCCGCTGTGAATCAGCCGGACCTCGACCCCTCCTCCTCGCTGAACTTCAGGGTTCGTGGCAGCGATGGTGAGCGCATCCTCGAACGTCGACGCTTCGATGATGTAGACACCCGCGACCACCTCTCGAGAGTCGATGAACGGACCGATGGTCACTCCGGACGCGCGGATCGATCGCGCAAGATCGCGAGGAGTGAACGCGTAGGCGGCCCGCAGCGAACCAGCCTCAGTGAGCGCTCGTCCGTGTGCATCTGGAACCGCCAGTTCCTCCTCAGTCGCATCTCCGGCGTGAATGGAGTCCTCGGTGTAGATCAGGACGGCGAAGTGGGGCATGGGCTCTCCTTTCTTCGAAGGGTACGCGAGGCCATATCGATGTCAACCGGAACCGTGGGATGACGTGTGATGCCCGGCCCGAGTGAGCCCCTGCATCGTTCATGGCACGGGTCGGGAGCTGTCCCGATGGACGAGCTCGGACCGTCGGCGGAGAGTTCCTAGCTTCCGCTGATGACGCTCACCGCTTGGAGGCCGACGACGATGGCGTTGATCGGTACGGCGATGATGAGCACGACAACTGCGCCGATGACGGCGATGATCGAGTGCCGAGGTGTCCGCTTGTGGACCCGCGCCTGCAGGATGAGCACGACGATGGGCGAACCGATCGCGATCGCGGCGCCGAGCATGAACCCGCCGAGCGTCCCGCCCCCACTGAGCCGGTCCTCGGACGGACCGAACTCACCCTGCAGCGCGAAGGAGAGTTGGACGAGCCAGCTCACCACCAGCAGCCCGAACAGGAGCAGCGTGATGCCGACGCCGGACGCTCGTCCGGTGACCGGTCCGTCCTGGTCGGCTGCTCCAGGGTCGGCGGCTGACACGGATCCGGGATCCGACGCGGCGGGCCCTGTGGCCGGGCTCGGCCCCGATGGCCGTTCGACCGGCGGCCGCAGTCCGTCGCCGGTGTTCGGTTCGTCGCTCACTGACTGCCCCTCAACGCTGGATCGGATGCCGGTTTCTCTGCGTCCTCGTCGGCCCGTTGGTCTCGTCGAGAGCGCCGAGATGATGCACCGGCGGAATCGATGCTGCCACAACGCGAGGTGATACCGGCTCCGAGCTGCACCCGAGCGGTGACACGAACGAACCAATCGCCGGGTGAGTCCGTCGGTCATGGCCGACCGTTGCGATGACCAGCGCCCAGCTCAGACGGCCATCCTCACGAGGAGGTCGTTCGCTGCCGGTCCCCATCCCGTTGGATCCTCTCCCGGAGGAACCAGCACCAGGGAGAACCACAGCACGAGGACGTTCCACCAGTCTGCCTCAGCTGCTGTCAGCGGACGCTCAGACGCGTATCCCTCGAGCAGCCAGGCGTGGACGTGGGGCGATACCGGACCCCAATCACGGAAACGCGTTCCGAGCATCACGGCCGATTGCGCTAGCTCCATGATGGGGAAATCGAAGCGGGCCTCCTCGAAGTCCAGCACCGCCGCGATGTCGTGTCCTGCGCACAGGATGTTCGCGGCCCGGAAGTCTCCGTGGACGAGTTGCGCCGACAGCGGCTCGGTCGGTGAGTTGTCGACGAGCCTGATCAACGTCTCACGCGCTGAGGGCGTCAGCAGGCCCGAACGGTCGGATTCCAGCCAATCGTTGATTCGTGTTGCAAGCGGCTTGGGCGGATCGGCGAACCCGCGCACGTCCTCGGTGTCCGGATATCGCGCCAGCGCAAGGTGCAGCCTGGCGAGAGCGGCGCCGGCGGCGATGACCTGATCCCTGTCCGTGACGTCCAGCAGTGCACCGCTGATCTGGTGTTGGAGACTCATCGACGTCCCATCGTCGATCGGTATCTGGACCCGCCGGTCGACCGAGGGCACGGGTGCTGAAACGGGGAGTCCGCGCTCACCAAGCCATGCGGTGAGCTGCGTCAACGCAGCAAGCCGCGGGAACCTCGGCGGGAGGACAGACCACTTGGCGAGGAACGACCCGGACGGAGCGCTGATCCATGCCAGAGCATTGTGACCGCTCATCACGACCTGCGTGACCGATTCGACGTCGAGACCCCAGTGATCACCCACGGTGGCGGCCACCCATTCGCCGACCGCGGCGGCATCACTGAACCCGAACCGCGCGGCAACCACCTCCGCGGGATCGTCCGTCTCCCACAGCATCTCCAGCAGCGGTGCGGTGACCCTGGTCATGCTTCCCCCTCTCGGTCAGAGCTCGTGCCGCACGAGGGTACCGCGCGCCCTCGAGATGACGCTCTGCTCGCGACCTCGACGCCTGCCCGGTGACCGGTCCCGTTCGTCACGCCGAGAGCGCCGCCCTCACCTGCGCGGCGAGGAGCGGAACCGTCTCCTCCTGGAACCAGGGGTTCTTGCTGCGCCAGCCGCGCGCGAGCGGCGACGGGTGCACGATCGGGAAGAGCGGGAGGTGGGTCTCCGCGGCCCGGACGTTCTCCGTCAGGGTGCGTCCGGCACGCGGTCCGAGGTAGGCGCGCTGGGCGTAGGCGCCGATGAGGATCGTCAGGCGCACCTCGGTCAGCTGCTCGAGCAGGCGCGGATGCCAGCGCGGCGCGAAGTCGCGGCGTGGCGGCAGGTCGCCGCTCGTCCCCTTACCCGGGAAGTAGAAGTCCATCGGGACGATCGCGACGTTCGCCGGGTCGTAGAACTCCTCGGGGGTCACACCCATCCAGGAGCGGAGGAGGACGCCGCTCGGGTCGTTCCACGGGATGCCCGACTCCTGCGCGAGGCGACCAGGCGCCTGACTGATGATGAGGACCCGTGCCTCCGGGGAGGCGACGAAGAGCGGTTCCCAGCCGAGTTCGCCGGCCCAGGCGTTCGACTCGTGCGCGGCGACCTCGGCTCGGAGTCGATCGATCGGATGCATCCCTGCAGTCTCCCACCCGCCGCGCAATACAGTGAGGGGATGGACGACGACCAGCGGCGACGGCGACTCATCCCCGAGCCGGTGGACCGGTTCGCGACCGGCGAGGAGTACCCCGAGTACCGGGTCGACCTCGAGCGCATCCGGTTCTCCCCCTACTTCGCGCGGTTGTCTGCGGTGACGCAGGTCGTCTCGCCCTCCGGCGTCGGTCAGGTCGTCCACAACCGGCTCACGCACTCGATCAAGGTGACCGCGGTCGCCCGCGCCATCGCCATGCAGCTCACCACGACCGATCCCGAGCAGAACGCCATCGTCGAGCGACTCGGCGGGTGCGACCCGGTCGTGGTGCAGGCCGCCGCCTCCGCCCACGACCTCGGCCACCCGCCGTTCGGCCACCTCGGCGAGCAGGTCCTCGACCGCCTGGCCCGCGAGCGGCTCGGCCTCGCCGAGGGCTTCGAGGGCAACGCGCAGTCGTTCCGCATCCTCTCCGCGCTCGACGTGTGCGAGACGGTGAAGGAGGGCCTCAACCTCACGGCCGCCTCCCGCGCCGCCGTGCTCAAGTACCCCTGGGGCCGCACCATCCACCGCCCCGACCTCGACCCGGCAGATCCGACGAGGATGCCGCGCGGGTCCACCGCCAGCCGCTGGGAGACCGCGCCGCCGAAGTTCTCCGCGTACACCCTGGACCTCGACGACATGCTCGACGCCCGCAGTGCGTTCACCGCGATCGCCCCCTGGCAGCAGACCGTCGAGTGCTCCGTGATGGACGTCGCCGACGACATCGCCTACTCCCTGCACGACCTCGACGACTTCTACCGGGCCGGCGTCCTGCAGCAGGCGGCGGTGGCGGTCGAGTTCCGCACCTTCCTCCGCGATCAGCACACGCTCGCCGCGCTCGACGCCGACGAACTCTGGAGCCGCGCACCCGGGCACTCGCTCGAACTGCTGCGCCGGCGGATCGTCTCACGCGACCCGTGGATCGCCAGCGACGAGCACTTCCGGGCGTCGGTCCAGCGGGTCGCGACCGAGCTCGTCGAAGGACTCCTCGCTGTGCCCTTCGACGGTTCCAGCCGAACCGAACGCGCCATCGAATCGTTCGTGTCGTCCTGGATCGGTCGCCTCCAGCGCTCCGTCCTCGTCGTCGAGGAGCCGAACGTGCGCTCCGGGCACGTGTCACTCCTGCCCGAGGCCTGGCACGACGTCACGGTGCTGAAGTTCGTCCACACCCGGTTCGTCATCGACCGGCCGGACTTCGCCACCTACCAGCGAGGCCAGTCCCGGGTGCTCGACGTGCTCGTCACCGAACTGGACAGCTGGCTCGACGACCCCCGCGACGGCCCGCGTGCGCCGCAGAAGCTCCTCGACTTCGTCGAACTCGCCACCGACGGCTACTTCCGACTCCGGGCGGACAACCCCGACTGGCTCCCGGCAGACCCCGAGTCCGACAGTGGCCGCCCGCAGAGCGACCCACGCGCCCTGGGGCGCCTCGGTCGGGCGCGTGGCATCCTCGACTACGTCGCCTCGCTGACCGACGAACAGGCGACGGCGCTCGCCGCCAGACTGCGCGGAGACCGCGAGGCATGGGCCTTCGGCAGCTGAGTGCAGCCTGAACGCCGACCCGGTTCCGAGCAATACCCGACGCATTTCGGATAGGTCAGAGCGGGGGATTGCTAGAACATCTAGCGTTATCAACGGCGCCGGGAACCAGCCCGGAACCGAAACAGAACGGATGGCGCGCCTCATGGGAAACCTCCTCTACGGAACCCCTCCGACCCCGCACGAGATCGAAGACCGACTGCTCGCTCACCTGCAGACGGTCATCTTCACCAAGTTCCGACGCAACGAGAGCTTCGCGTTCCACCTCGAAGCCGTCCCCGGCCGTGGGACCGGACGTCAGTCGCTCTGGCTGAACCCGATGATCCCCCTCCAGTTCTCCTTCTACGGCAGCCGCGCCCCTGAGCTCAACCGTGAGTGGTTGGCCGCGCTCCTCGAGCAGGCCAACAGCGCCAAGGGCATGCGTGTCGTCCCTGAGCCGGCAGCCGGCGCCGCAAAACGCGTCGAGTCCGCGGCCTAGGTCCGAGCGTCCGCTTCGGCGGATCGATCAACGCAACGACGAGCTCCGGCCGTCGGGCATCTGTGAAACACCAGTTGGGGGTGGGACCGTGACGACCTGGTCTCCGAGCGCGCCCGACTTCCTCGACCTGGATGATGCGCGCACGACGGGCCGACTGCTCGACCGCACCGACATCGTCTTCGAGACCTCACACGTCAGCGCCGAGTCGGGTGGCGGCCTGTCACTCAGCCGTGTAGCCATCGCGCTGGACGTCGACGGCGACACCGTCCGCGTCCTCACCCGGCACATCGTCGCGTGGTCGCTCCGCGCCGAGGGTGGACTGATCGTCGTGACCGTCTGGTCCGAGCGGCCGACCGCCGTCCACGAGACGACGATCCTGCCGCGCTTCGCCAGCATCACGTCGTCCGCGATGACCGACGTCCTGGGCGCGGAGCACGGCTTCCTGCAAGGGACCGCCTGACATCGAGTGGACTGCTCCACGTCCGGACGCCCCCGTCGAGGGTGACAGTTCGGCACCGTCGTGAGATTCTATGAGCGATGAGCGAACACACGGGACCCGCCGAGCGGTCCGAGGTCGCAGGTCGCGACGTCGATGAGGCCCGCGACCTGTTCGCCGGTGCGTACAACGCCGGCGAGATGGTCATCGAGCCCACGGAATCGGAGTTCACCTTCCGGTACACCGCCATCGGCGACGACGAATTGACCCTGCGCGGCACCCAGTTCGACGGCCATGTCACGGGTACGGTCCTGACACAGGGCGAGTACATCGTCTCGTGGTTGACCGCGGGTAGTGGAGCCACCGACCTCGCCGGCGACCCGGTGCGTCTCGTCCATGGGCAGCCGGCCATGTTCGCGAACAACCGGCTCGCCGAATTCGACTTCACGGACTACCGGCAGAACCTCATGCACTTCGACGGGAGCTTCCTCGAGCGGGTGGCCGGCGAGGTGGAGGGTACGAGCGGCCCGATCCTCTTCGACACGACAGCCCGACCGACCGGTGAGCAGCTCCGCCGGTGGGCCGCTTCGGTGACGTCCGTCGCCCGGGTCATCTATGACGACACGAGTCCAGCGCTCCTGCGGGCCGAGGCGAACCGTGCGGCGGCGGTCGCGCTCCTGGAGACCTTCCCGCACACCGCGCTCCACGCACCGGTCGAGATCGGGGTACCGAACGGCGGGAAGACCCGCGCCGCCGTCGAGTTCATGATCGCCAACGCGCACCTCCCCATCCGCACCGAGGACGTGGCGGAGGCGACCGGCATGAGTCAGCGCAGTCTGCAGAGTGCCTTCCGCAAGGAGCACGACATCACGGCGATCGACTACCTCAGACGCGTCCGACTCGACCGGGTGCAGGAGGAGCTTCGCAAAGCCGACCCAGGGCGTGCCACGGTCGCCGAGATCGCCAACCGATGGGGGTTCGCCCACCTCGGACGCTTCTCCGCCTCGTACACCAACCGCTTCGGCGAGTATCCGAGCACGACGCTCGGTTCGTAGCCGTCGAGGACGGTCGGGTCAGAACTCGCCGAACTCGTCGTATTCGTCGAGACCGGACAGGGTTCCCGTCTCGATCGTGGGGACGATCTCCAGGGCACGGTTCGCGAACGACTCCACCGTGATGTGCAGGCCAGGGCTGGCGAGCACGTCGATGGTCCGGTCGGAGGAGAGCGGCACCCGGACGAATCGGCCACCGGCTTGGACGGCGGATTCGATCTCGGACATGAGCGCAGGCAGATCGACACCCGGTTCGATGTCGTAGGTGGCACGGCCGATGGCGATGCTGTACTGCATGACCATCACCTCCGAGCTCGGGTTGTTGATGCCAGCGTAGGGAACGGTCCTGAGGATGGCGGTGGGTTGACCAAGGCGGCGACTCATGCAGGGGGGTGTCGCCTCAGTCTTCCTCCTGGGCGGCGAAACTGCGCAGCACGGATGCGACGAATGCGAGCTCCCCGTCACCTGTGGCGACGCTGTTCATGAACGCCTCCGCTGCATCCACGTCGAAACCGTGGCTGAGCCGGATGTCGTGACCCATGCGAATCACGAACGGCGGGCCGTTCCGAATGCGGTGGCGACGGCTGTGAACCTGTCCTCGGGATCGAGATGGAGGCAGTTCATGCGAGGCGCGCGTTGAGCCCGGCGGAGGTCGCTGCGACCTCCTGCGCGAGTTGGACGATCATCCGCTTCCGGTCGTTCGCCGCGACCAACGCCGCATCGTGGACGAGCGACTCCTGGGAGGTCTCCGTGCCCGAGGCGTCTGCGTGCAGCTGGTCGAGTTCCGCGTCGATGGAGGTCACATCGCTCGCCGGCATGCATCGAGGATAGCTCGGTGGTACCCGCTATCGCGCGCGGTCGACGCGGGTCTCCTCCCAGACGGGCTCGTCGGAGGCCTGCACCCGGCCGTCGGAGCCGAAGACGAGGAAGCGGTCGAAGCCGCGCGCGAACCAGCGGTCGTGGGTGACCGCGATCACGGTGCCCTCGAAACCCGCCAGGCCCTGCTCGAGCGCCTCCGCCGAGACGAGGTCGAGGTTGTCGGTCGGCTCATCGAGCAGCAGCAGTGTGGCACCGGAGAGTTCGAGCAGGAGGATCTGCAGGCGCGCCTGCTGTCCGCCCGAGAGGGATTCGAACGACTGCTCGGCCGCACCCGCCAGCCCGTAGCGGTCCAGCACGCGGCTGGCGGCCTCGCGGGGGAGACCCGACCGGTGCTCGTCCCCGCGGTGCAGGATGTCGAGCAGGGTCCGGCCGACGAGTTCGGGGTGCCGGTGCGACTGCGCGAACCACCCCGGCTGCACGCGCGCGCCGAGCTTGGCATGGCCGTCGTGCTCGACGGGGACGAGCGCGTCGCCCGCTGCGGCGAGGTGCCCCGCGCCAGGATCGGGATCCGTCCCACCGCCGGCGAGCAGCCGGAGGAAGTGCGACTTGCCCGAACCGTTCGAACCGAGGACGCCGATGCGCTCGCCGAACCAGATCTCCGCGTCGAACGGCTGCATGAGGCCGGTCAGTTCCAACCCCGTGCAGACGATTGCGCGGCGGCCCGTGCGTGCGCCGCGGAGGCGCATCGTGACCTGCTGGTCCTTCGGTCGCTCCTCAGGTGGACCGGCCTCCTCGAACTTGGCGAGTCGGGTCTGCGCGGCGCGGTAGCGGGAGGCCATGGAGTCGTTGAACTTGGCCTGCTCGCGCAGACGCAGGACGAGTGCACGGAGCTTCACGCGGTCCTCGTCCCAGCGCCGGCGGAGTTCGTCGAGTCGGTCGAGGCGGGCGTCGCGGGCCTCGTGGTAGCTGCGGAAGCTCGCGCCATGGGTCCACGTCGTGCTGCCGGCCGCGCCGACCTCGAGGGTGATGATGCGGGTCGCCGCTTGTGCCAGGAGCTCGCGGTCGTGCGAGACGAGGAGGACGGTCTTGCGGGTCTCGGCGAGCATCCCCTCGAGCCAGCGCTTCGTCGGGACGTCGAGGGAGTTGTCGGGCTCGTCGAGGAGGAGGACCTGCTCGGGGCCGCGGAACAGGGCTTCCAGGACGAGCCGCTTCTGCTCGCCGCCGGACAGCGTTCCGAGCGTCCGCCACTGCGCGCGGTCATAAGGCACCCCGAGTGCCGCCTCGCAGCAGCTGTCCCAGAGCACCTCCTGGTCGTACCCGCCGGCGTCGGCGTACTCGGCGAGTGTCGTCGCGTAGGCCATCTGCGTCGCCTCGACGTCGTCCTCCATGAGGGCCAGCTCGGCGCGGTCGACCGCCTCGGCCGCCGCACGGACCCGCGGAGGCGCGACCTGGACGAGGAGGTCACGGACCGTCCGGTTGTCGTCACCGCGACCGACGAACTGGTCCATCACGCCGAGACCGCCGTCGATGGAGACGACCCCGGAGTCGGGCAGGAGTTCGCCGCGGATGATCCGCAGGAGCGTCGTCTTGCCGGCACCGTTCGCTCCGATGAGCGCGGCGATCGCCCCCTCGCCGACGCGGAACGAGACCTCGTCCAGCAGGGTCCGTCCGTCGCTCAGCGTGTAGCTGAGGTCGCTGACGTCGATGTAGCCCATGGTGCGCACTCCCCAGGGAGCCGATCGCTCCCGAACGGGCCCGCGCAGGTTCGCGCCGGGCCGCCCACCGCCTGGCGAGCCGACCAGTCTAGCCGCGCGGGTCCGCCCGCGCGCAACCGCCGCTGCGCACAACTCCCGGTCACTGAGCCCCCACCCCGGTCACTGAGCTTGTCGAAGTGCCCCGACCGCCCTTCGACAAGCTCAGGGACCGGGGGGTCGGCTCAGCGACCGGAGGGGGTCGGCTCAGGGACCGGAGGAGGGCAGCTCAGGGACCGGAGAGTCGCGCGGCTCAGGCGAGCGAGGCCGCGATGTCACCGATCCACGTGCGCACCGACGCGTCGTGTTCGTCGAACCAGCCGCCCTCGTAGCCACGCGGGACACCTTCGACCACCATGACGAGCGCGAGGTACAGCGACCACAGGCGCGCGCGGGTCCGGGCGTCCTCATCGGGCAGGAGCTCGCGGCCGGACGTCTCGCGGTAGGCGCGGAGGAGTTCCGAGTCGGCGGCGACCGTCTCCGGCACGTCGGTGAAGAGCGCCAGGGAGACGAGGTCGGCGGTGGGGTCGGCCCAGTGCGCGCGCTCATGGTCGATGACGCCGGTCAGTTGGGCGGCCTCCGCCCCGTGCTCGGGCATGACGAGGAGGTTGCCCTCCCAGAGGTCGAAGTGGACGAGTGTCGGCTCCGTCACGCTGTCGAAGGCCGGCAGCGCGGTGTCGATCAGGTGTCGGATCTCGTCCGCCGCGACCGGAAGGTCGACCTCGAACCGCAGGGCATCGGCGAGGACGGCCTCCACGACGAGCCGGTAGGCGTCCGCGGCACTGGCCGCCTGAAGCTCCGGGCGGAAGGGGTAGCCGAATCGGTTCCCCTCGGCGAGGCCGGTCGCCGAATCGATGGACGCGGCCTCCGCCGGGATGTCGACGTCGTCTGGTTCCACGTGGAACGGCGTGCGACCCGCCTCGTGCAGACGGGCGAGCGTGCGGCCGAGGACGTCGCGGGCGAGGGGGACGGTCTCGGTGCTGTTCGCCGGCCGGCCGGTGAGCTCGGTCATCACGAGCGCGTCGCGTCCGTCGAGCGTCGCCTCGAAGACGATCTCCGGCTGCGGCACCTCCGCACGGCCGAGGATGCGGAGCGCGAGCGCCTCGGTCGCCATGAGGGACCGCTCGTAGGTGAGGCCGGCCGCGTCCGCGGGTGAGAGCTTCACGATGACGCGCTCGCCGCCGTCGAGTTCGACCGCTGCGACCTCGTTCGCCGTGCCAGCTCCGAGCATCGTGATGGTCGGGCTGCCGGGCTGCATCGCCGGTCGCTCGGCCGCCCAGTGCTCGGCGACCGCGATCATGGTGTCACTGGGGCGAGGGGTTCGGCTCATCCGCCCACGGTAGCGCGCCCTTCGCCCTCCGTTCGCCGCTGGCCCGCTCGCCGGGTGCCCGTTCCCCTGCCACCGAGTGCCCCACCCCGGTCACCGAGCACCCCACCCCGGTCACCGAGCACCCCACCCCGGTCACCGAGCACCCTGCCCCGTTGCCGAGCGCCCCATCCGGTCACCGAGCTTGTCGAGGTGCGCAGCCCAGAGTGTTCACAACTCCTGCCGGAGTCGCGGGCGGCTCACGCGGGGTGCGGGATCTCCTGGCGGGCGGCGTCGACGGGCTCATCCTGCAGGAGTTGTGGACGACGACGGGAGCGCTTCGCGGCGGTGGACGCACCGATGATGACGATCAGGCCGAGCAGGGTGATGGCCGCACCGGCCCAGATCGGCGAGGTGTAGCCGAGGCCGGCGGTGATCGTGACGCCGCCGAGCCAGGCGCCGAGCGCGTTGCCGAGGTTGAATGCGGCGATGTTCGCTCCCGAGGCGAGCGTGGGAGCGGCCGATGCATACCGCATGACCCGCATCTGCAGTCCCGGCACGGTCGCGAATCCGAAGCCGCCCATGAGGACGAGGGCGATCACGGTGGCGACGGGCGACTGTGCGGTCGCGGCGAAGGCGACCAGGATCACGGTCAGCGCCGCGATCACGACGATGAGTGTCCGGTCGATGTTCCGGTCGGCCGCCTTGCCGCCCACGATGTTGCCGACCAGGAGTCCGACGCCGAAGAGGATGAGCAGCCACGGCACCGTGGTCGAGGCGAAGCCGCTGACCTCCGTGAGTGTGTACGCGATGTAGGTGAACGCGCCGAACATGCCGCCGTAGCCGAGGACCGTGACAGCGATCGAGAGCCAGACCTGGCCTGAGCGGAACGCGCGCAGCTCGGCGAGGAGCGACGCCGGGGCTTCGTCACGCTTCGGCTTCGGCACGAGTGCCAGGATGCCGATGAAGGCGATGACCCCGATCACCGTGATGGCCCAGAAGGTCGAGCGCCAGCCGAAGTGCTGGCCGAGCAGCGTGCCGAAGGGGACGCCGAGCACGTTCGCCGCGGTGAGGCCGGTGAACATGATCGCGATCGCGCCGGCCTGCTTGTGGGCGGGGACCATCGCCGCCGCCAGGACCGAGCCGATGCCGAAGAACGCTCCGTGGCTGAGGGCGGCGAGGATGCGGCCGGCGAGCATGACCTGGTAGTCACCGGCGAGTGCGGAGACGAGGTTTCCGGCGATGAAGAGCACCATCAGGGCCAGCAGGACGGGCTTCTTCGGCAGTCGGGTGACCGCCGCGGTGAGGGCGAGCGCCCCGACGACGACGGCCAGGGCGTAGCCGGAGATGAGCCAGCCGGCTGCGGCCTCCGAGACGCCGAAGTCGGCCGCCACCTCGGGCAGCAGCCCCATGATGACGAACTCCGTGAGGCCGATGCCGAAGCCGCCGAGGGCGAGGGCGATGAGACCGAGTGGCATGACGATTCCTGCGATTCCTGGGGGTCGTGGGGAGAGTGCTGGTGGCCGGTAGGCGGGACGCGTACGCTGATAGTTGCAGACGCGCGATAGATATCGTTGCACGCGCTAGGTAATAGCGCAAGCAACTATGTGCGTCTGCAATCAATCATTCGATGTTCGAACCGAGGAGTCCCGATGGGCATCGCCGACGACGCTGTTGAGATCCGCGCGCAGGGGTGGCGGACGCTCGCCGCTCTGTACGGATCGATCGAGTCCGATCTGGAACGTGCGCTGCAGGCGGAGGCCCGGCTCTCGGTGGTCGAGTACACCGTGCTCGACGCCCTGGGGCGCCAGGACGGCTGGCACATGCGCATGCAGCAGCTCGCCCGCGCGACGGCCCTGTCGCCGAGCGCCACCACCCGGCTCGTCAACCGCCTCGAGGACCGCGCGCTCCTCACCCGCGTGCTGTGCGCCGACGATCGCCGAGGGGTCTACACCGAGCTCACTGCGGCCGGGAAGGCGCTGCTCGAGGAGGCCCGACCGGTGCACAACCGCGCCCTGGAGGAGTCGCTCACCACCGCGGAGTCGCTCCCGGAACTCGCGCCGCTCGTGGAGGCGATCCACCGGCTGGAGCCCGTCGCCACCACCGCCTGACCCGTTCGCAATTCAGGAAGCCTCCGGCGTGTCCGTGCTGCGGCGCGGCGGAGCCGGCGAGACACGCGGGTGCGTCCTGAATTGCGAACACGGCGTCGGTGGGTGATGCCAAGCTGAGTCGTCCGACTCGAGGGAGCACGATGAGCACCGCAGCACCGAACACCCGTGTCACCGCGCTCGTCGCACCAGGGTCCCGCAGGGTGCTGGGCGCCTATCTCGGCGCTGCGCTCATCTGGGGCGCCAGCTTCCTCTTCATGAAGACCGGCCTGACCGGGCTCGCTCCGGCGCAGGTCGCCCTGTCCCGCGTGGTGCTCGGTGCCCTGACGCTCTGCATCATCATGCTCGTCACCCGCCGTCGCTGGCCGCGGGAGCGTCGACTCTGGGCGCACCTCGCCGTCGTTTCCGTCTTCCTCTGCGTCGCCCCGTTCCTCCTGTTCTCCTGGGCGGGACAGTTCCTGCCGTCCGGCCTGTCGAGCATCCTCAACGCGACCACGCCGATCATGACGCTCGCCGTCGGCGCGGTGTTCCTCCCGAAGGAACGATTGAACGGCCTCCAGGTGTTCGGCATCTTCGTCGGCGCCCTCGGCGTCGCGATCGTCGTCGGTCCCTGGCGCGTCCTGGCCGACCCGGCGATCCTCGAGTCCATCCCGGCGCAGCTCGCCTGCCTCGGCGCAACCCTCTGCTACGGCATCGCCTTCGTCTACCTCCGGAAGTTCGTCCTCGGCACCCACAGCTACGACGCGGTCGTCATCTCGGCCGTGGAGATCTCGCTCGCCGCCGTCATCATGCTCGTGCTCTCACCGTTCATCGCGATGCAGCCGGTGTCGCTCGACGCCCCGGTCGTCCTCAGCATGCTCGCCCTGGGAGCACTCGGTACCGGCGTCGCCTACATCTGGATGACGACGATCGTCGACTCCTGGGGCCCGACGGCGGCGTCCACCGTCACGTACCTCACACCCCTCGTCGGTGTCGTCCTCGGCATCCTCGTGCTCGGTGAGATCCTGCACTGGAACGAGCCGGTGGGCGGCGTGATCGTCGTGCTCGGCATTCTCGTGAGTCAGGGCAGGCTCCGGTTCCGGCGGCGCACGCCCCCACTCTCGGCATAGGGTGGCTGGACGGCCGCGCGCCGACGGTCGCGGCCCTTCCCACGGAACGAGGTTTCACATGCGCATCGCATCCGGGCAGTTCTCCGCCGGAACGGACATCGACGAGAACCTCGCCAGCGTGATCGCTCTGCTCGGTGAGGCCGCGGCGGGCGGCGCCGAACTGCTCGTGCTGCCGGAGATGAGCAGCTACGCCACCTCGGAACCGCCGAGCGCGCTCGCCGCGATCGCCCAGCCACTCGACGGCCCCTTCATCACGGGCGTCGCCGCCGCAGCCGCCGCGCGCTCCCTCCCGACGGTCGTCGGCACCATCGAGGAGAACCCCGGTGGGTTGCCCTACAACACGCTCGTGGCGATCGACGCCGAGGGTGACATCACCGCGACGTACCGGAAGGTGCACCTCTACGACGCCTTCGGGTACGCGGAGAGCGACGGCATCTCGGCCGGCGAGCTCACCGAACCGTTCGTCCTCGAGGTCGGCGACCTCCGCATCGGGGCCTTCACCTGCTACGACCTCCGTTTCCCGGAGAGCGCGAGGCGTCTCATCGACGCCGGCGCCAACGTCATCCTGCTGCCCGCGATGTGGATCGTCGGCCCCGGCAAGGAGGACGCCTGGACCACCCTCGTGCGCGCCCGGGCCATCGAGAACACCGCCTACGTCGTGAGCGCCAACCAGACCGGCCCGCTCGCCACCGGCAACTCGATCATCGTCGACCCCGCCGGCGTCGTCATCGCGGCCGCCGGCGAGGCACCGGGCGTGGTGTTCGCCGAGCTCGATCCGGCCCGACTCGACGCCGTGCGGGCGCGGGTTCCCTCGCTCGCCAACCGCCGGTTCACCGTGATCCCGCGGACCGCCGAATGAGCGTGGGCGAACGCGTGAGCGACCCGGTCGGTCTCTCGGAGGTCGTCTCCATCACGCGCGACCTCATCCGGATCGACACCTCGAACTACGGCGGTGGGCGTGCCGTCGGCGAATCCCGCGCGGCGGACCTCGTCGAACGCCTGCTCGGTGAGGTCGGGATCGTGTGCGAGCGCTTCGAGGCCGAGCCCGGCAGGACGAACCTCGTCGCGCGGTGGCCAGGTCGCGACCGCACCTTGCCCGGCCTCCTACTGCACGGGCACCTCGACGTCGTCCCGGTCGACGCGGCCGCATGGACGGTCGATCCGTTCGGCGGCGAGATCGCCGACGGCATGCTGTGGGGCCGCGGCGCCGTCGACATGAAGAACATGGTGGCGATGATCGTCGCGTCGGTCCGGCGCATGGTGACGGCGGGGGAGCAGCCCGAGCGCGACGTCGTCCTGGCGTTCTTCGCCGACGAGGAGGCCGGGTGCGTCCTCGGCTCGCAGTGGATGGTGGAGCACCACCCGGAGCAGTTCGCCGGCGTCCGCGATGCGATCAGCGAGGGCGGCGGGTACAGCGTCACCCTCGGTGAACGAGCCGACACCCGCGCGTACCTGCTCAACACCGGCGAGAAAGGCGTGCTCTGGTTGCGGCTGACCGCCCACGGTGCCGCCGGTCACGCCTCGCTCGCGAGCCAGGATTCGGCGATCGTCAAGCTCGCCGCCGCGGTCGGCCGGATCGGCGCGCTCGACTGGCCGGTGTCGTTCACCGAGACCACGACGCACCTGTTCCAGCGACTGCGTGAACTGACCGGAGCCTCCTCCGAGCTGTCGCCGTTCGAACTCGCCGCGCTCGTCGGCCCCAGCGCGTCGCGGCTGCGCGCCGGCCTGCAGAACGTGGCGAACGTCACCATGATCTCCGGCGGGTACAAGGAGAACGTGATCCCCGAGTCCGCGACCGCGACGGTCGACGCCCGGTTCCTGCCCGGCCAGCGGGACGAGGTCATCGCGCGCATCCGCGAGGCGGCGGGCGAGGGGGTCGACGTCGAGGTTCAGCTGGAGCTCATCGCGATGGAGTCGCCGAACGACGGTGAGCTCGTCTCGGTGATCGAAGCGGTCATCGAGCGGCACGATCCCGGTGCGACCGTGCTCCCGCACCTCATCCCCGGCGGCACCGACGCGAAGGCGCTCAGTCGACTCGGCATCACGGGGTACGGGTTCATCCCGCTCCGGTTGCCGGCGGACTTCGACTTCCCCGGAATGTTCCACGGAGTCGACGAACGCGTGCCACTCGACGCGCTCGACTTCGGCTGCGCGGTGCTCACGGACATCATCCGCTCGGTCTGAGCTGAGGTGCGCCGGTCCCTGAGCCTGTCGAAGGGCGGTGGTGGGCTCGGTTGAGGCGCCCTTCGACAAGCTCAGGGACCGGAGCTGCGCTCAGGGACCGGAGTCTCGCTCGGGGACCGGAGCTGTGCGCGGTCTGACGGGCAGGCGACCGGGTGGCCGACCGGTGTTCGGGTTCGCCGATCGGCCACCCGGGGACGGGTGGCACGGTGTTCTGGCGAGCTCGGGGTCCGGGAGTCTCGGCGGTACTAGCGTGCGGGCGGAACAGGCGTCGGTGCCGTCGCGAACGGGCCGGAGAGCCTCGCCCACTGCAGCAGCATGATGGTCTTCGCGTCGATGATGTCGTCGCCGATGCGCGCGATCGCGTCGTCGATGTCGAGTTCGAGGAGTTCGATCTCCTCGCCCTCCTCGGCGAGCCCGCCCCAGTCGCCGCGACGCGCAGCGGGGTCGTACTCGGCCGCGTAGAAGTGCAGGCGCTCGGTCACGGAGCCGGGGCTCATGAAGGCGTCGAACACATGCTGGACGGCCTCGACCGCGAACCCCGTCTCCTCGCGGGCCTCACGGGCGACCGCCGTCTCGGGATCGTCGTCGTCGAGCAAGCCGGCGGCGGTCTCGATGAGCTCGCCGGTCGGGTGTCCGTTGACGTAGGCCGGGTAGCGGAACTGCCTGGTGAGCAGGACCTTCCGGGAGTCACCGTGGTAGAGCAGGATGGTCGCGCCGTTGCCGCGGTCGTAGGTCTCGCGCTGCTGCGTCGACCACGCGCCTGAGCGGTCCTGGACCCGCAGGGTCGTCCGGCGGAGGACGTGCCAGGCGGCGGCGACCAGTTCCACGTCGGTCACCTGGACGCGCGGATTGCCGGTGAGGTCGAGGCCCGTCTGGTGCAGGCCGGTGCGCCCGCGGGCGTCGGGGAGGTCTGCTCCGGGTTGCGGCTCCCGGACCGTCGTGGAATCGGCCATCCATCGAGTGTACGACCGCCTGCGAACGGCATGCCGGCGGGGTGTCCCGGGTGCGCCGCTCGGGTGAGCCCTGCTGTGCGCCGCGCCCGATCGCGAATGGCGACTGCTCTTCGGTTTTCGCGGGTTCTGCAACATACTGGTGGGAGCACCGGTCGCGGTCCACGGAGGACCCCCGTCGAAAGGCACTCGATGACGAGCAGCAATCCCGCCAGCAGCAGTCCCGCCGCCAGCGAAGGCGCCCCGGCAGCAGCGCGGTCGGTCGCCTGGGTCGTGACCACCCAGGACGCACCCTGGCAGGAGCAGGAGCCCCTCGGGTTCGGACGAGTCGCGGGGATGCCGAACGTCATGGTCGACCTGACGAACCCGCAGCAGACCGTCGACGGTATCGGCGGATGCTTCAACGAGCTCGGCTGGACGGCGCTGGGGCTCCTATCCGAGGATGACCGCGAGGGCATCCTCTCCGAGCTCTTCACGCCGGGCGCGGGACTGAACCTCTCGCTCTGCCGCATGCCCGTCGGCGCCAACGACTTCTCCACTGACTGGTACTCCTACGACGAGGTCGACGGCGACTTCGACCTCGAACACTTCAGCATCGATCACGACCGCGCGACGCTCGTCCCCTTCATCCAGGCGGCGCAGCGGTACCAGGGCGACCTGCGTCTCTGGGCGTCGCCGTGGAGCCCGCCCACCTGGATGAAGACGAACGGGCACTACGCGGCCGCGCGCCCCTGGGCAGGATCAGATGTCGACAACGGCATCCGTGACGATCAACTCGGCGCAGAGGGGACCGATCTGTTCGTCCTCGAAGACCGCTACCTCGAGACCTACGCCCGGTACTTCGCCCGCTTCGTCGAGGCCTACGGCGAGGAGGGCATCCGCGTCGAGATGGTCATGCCGCAGAACGAGTTCAACTCGGCGCAGGTGTTCCCGAGCTGCGTGTGGACGGCCGAGGGGCTCGCGCGGTTCATCGCCGTCCTCGGCCCGGAGATGGACCGTCTCGGAGTGCGGGTTTTCCTCGGCACGCAGGAGCGGCCGCACGACGCGCAGATCGAGACCGTGCTCCAGGATCCGTCGGCTGGCCCGTGGGTCGCCGGAGTCGGATTCCAGTGGGCCGGCAAGGGCGCGATCGCCGCAGTGCACCACGCCCACCCGGACCTCGCGCTCTACCAGACCGAGCAGGAGTGCGGCGACGGCCGGAACGACTGGCGCTTCGTGCGGCACACCTGGGGACTCATGCGCCACTTCTTCACACACGGCGCACAGGTCTACACGTACTGGAACCTCGCGCTCACGGAGGGCGGGGTCAGTCGCTGGGGCTGGGCGCAGAACTCGCTCGTCGTCGTGGACCCCGAGAACCGGACCTTCCGCTACACCCATGAGTACTTCCTCATGCGGCACCTCGGGCACTTCCTGCAGCCGGGGGCGCAGCGACTCGCGACGATGAGCTGGACCGGGCACGAGAACCTGCTGGCCTTCCGCAACCCGGACGGCGGCGTCGTGCTCGTGATGCAGAACGACCTCGGCGAACCGCTCCCCGTGCAGATCGTGGTGGGCGACGACGTCATCACCCCGACCCTGCCGGCCGACTCCTTCGCGACGCTCGTCATCCCGCCCGCCTGACTTCGGTGCCGGAGCCACCCCTTGTGGGCGGTCGCCTCTGCGGCCTAGCCTCTCGCGTACCGGCACTGGCGACGGAGGACACATGGGCAGGCTCATCTACTCGGCGATCAGCTCGCTCGACGGCTACCTCGCCGATGAGGAGGGCCGCTTCGACTGGAGTGCGCCGGACGCCGAGGTGCACGCGTTCGTGAACGAGCTCTCCCGCCCGATCGGCACCTACCTGTTCGGCCGACGCATGTACGAGATCATGACGTTCTGGGAGACCGCGGACGAGCTGCCGGACGAACCTCGCGAGATCACCGACTTCGCGGCACTGTGGCTCGCGGCCGACAAGGTCGTGTACTCGACGTCGCTCGATGCGGTCTCGACGGCCCGGACGACGCTCGAGCGATCGTTCGACCCGGAGGCCGTGCGCCGGTGGAAGGCGGAATCGGACCGCGACCTCAGCGTCGGCGGCCCGCACCTCGCGGCCGAGGCGATGGCCGCGGGGCTCGTCGACGAGGTGCAGTTGTTCCTCTCGCCGGTGATCGTCGGTGGCGGCTTGCGTGCGCTGCCGGCCAACCTCCGGCGACGTCTGGAACTCGTCGACGAGCGTCGCTTCGAGGCCGGCGTCGTCCACCTCCGCTACACCGTCACCGGCGAGCCCGTCTGAGTCGGCAGCGCGGCCAGCTCGCCCCGCGCACAACTCCTGCTTCTCCGATGCGGTGATCCCCGCTCATGCGCACAACTCCTGCTTGGAGTCGCGCGGCTCACTCGACACGCCGGGGCGTGCGGCGACGCGGCGCGATCAGCAGGAGTTGCGCACGGGCGGGGATCGGCGCCGAGCGTCCAGCAGGAGTTACGGACGGATCAGACGGCCTCGAGGATGATCGCTGAGCCCTGGCCGCCACCGCCGCAGATGCCGGCGGCACCGATCGAACCCGAGCCGGCGGCGGCGAGGCGCCGGGCGAGGTGCCCGACGATCCGGGTGCCGGAGGCGCCGATCGGGTGACCGAGGGCGATCGCGCCGCCGTTCGCGTTCACGATCACGGGATCCACACCGAGCTCATTGGTCGAGTGGACCGACACGGCGGCGAACGCCTCGTTGATCTCGACCGCCGCGAGGTCACCCGTCGTGTGGGAGGTCTTGGCGAGGGCGGCGACGATCGCATTGGAGGGCTGGGCGTGCAGGCTGACGTCGGGTCCGGCGACGAGCGCATGCGCGACGACGCGGGCGATCGGGGTGAGTCCCCGGGCTGCAGCGACTTCCTCGCTCATCAGCACGACCGCGGCCGCCCCGTCGGTGATCTGGGAGGAGTTGCCCGCGGTGATCGTGCCCTCGCCGCCGAACGCGGGACGCAGCCCGGCCAGCGAGTCGGCGGTGGTGTCGGCGCGGAGTCCGTCGTCGGCGCTCACGACCGTCGGACCCTTGCGCCCCGGCACGGAGAAGGGTTCGATCTCCTCGGCCTGGACGTCCGCAGCTGCTGCGAGCCGCTGGTGCGATCCGGCCGCCCAGGCGTCCTGCTCCGGGCGTGCGATGCCGAGCGAGCCGTTGCGCTCCTCGGTGGACGACCCCATCGACCGGTGCTCGAATGCATCGGTCAGGCCGTCGTGGTCGAGGGTGTCGACCAGCTCGATGGCGCCGTAGCGCTTGCCGGCGCGCGAGCCCGACCAGGCGTGCGGGGCGAGGCTCATCGACTCCTGGCCGAGCGCGACGACGACGTCGACCTCGCCGGCGTCGATGAGACGCGTGCCGGTGACGATCGCCTCCATGCCGGAGAGGCACACGGCGTTGACGGTGATGGCGGGGACGGTGAAGGGGATGTCGGCCCCGACGGCGGACTGCCGGGCGGGGTTCTGGCCGGCGGCGCCCTGCAGCACCTGGCCGGCGATGACCTGCTGCACGTCGGCGGCGTCGACCCCCGCCCGGGACAGGGCCGCGCGGATCGCGTGGGCGCCGAGCTCGGTGGCCGGCACGGACGCGAACGCCCCGTTGAACTTCACGAACGGGGTGCGGGCGTACCCGACGATGACGGTGCTCATGCGTGTGCCTCCTGAGGCGTGGCGGGTGCGGTCGGCACCTCGCCGGTGGTGGTGGGGTCGAGTTCGACGGAGAACTCCGCGCCCGTCAGGGTGCGCAGCTCGGCGACGCTCGTGTCGGGCGCGAAGGCCCGCAGGACGAGCGCCCCCTCGACGATATCGAAGACGGCGCGGTCGCTGATGATCCGGTCGACGACACCGACGCCGGTGAGTGGGAGATCGCACTGCTCGACGATCTTCGGGCTGCCGTCCTTCGCGACGTGCTCGGTGACCACCACCACCCGCGGGGTCCCGGCGACAAGGTCCATCGCGCCGCCCATGCCCTTGACGAGCTTGCCCGGGATCGTCCAGTTCGCGAGGTCGCCCGCACCCGAGACCTGGAGCGCGCCGAGGATGGCCAGCTGCACGTGGCCGCCGCGGATCATGCCGAACGAGGTCGCCGAGTCGAAGTAGCTCCCGCCCTCGAGGAGCGTGACCGTCTGCTTCCCGGCGTTGATGAGGTCGGCGTCCTCCTCGCCCTCGATCGGGAACGGACCCATGCCGAGGAGGCCGTTCTCGCTCTGCAGCGTGACGTGGACGCCCGGCGGGACGTGGTTCGCGACGAGCGTGGGGATGCCGATGCCGAGGTTCACGTACTCGCCGTCGCGGAGTTCGGTCGCCGCGATCGCGGCCATGTCGTCTCTCGTCCACATGATGATCAGGCTCCTGCCGGTGTCGTGGTGGCGGCCGCCGGACGGACGGTGCGCTGTTCGATGTCCTTCACCCGCGGCGTCGCCGTGACGAGGCGCTGGACGAAGATGCCGGGGGTGACGACGGTGTTCGGATCGAGGTAGCCGTCCTCGACGACCTCCTCGGCCTCGGCGATCGTCAGCCGCCCGGCGGTCGCGACGATCGGGTTGAAGTTCCGAGCGGTGTGGCGGAAGACGAGGTTGCCCTCGCGGTCGGCGCGGAACGCGTGCACGAGGGCCACGTCGGCGACGATGCCGCGCTCGAGGACGTAGGTCTCCCCGTCGAAGACCTCCGTCGGCTTGCCCTCGGCGACCGGGGTGCCGACGCCGGTCTTCGTGTAGAACCCGGCGATACCGGCGCCGCCCGCGCGCAGCCGCTCGGCGAGCGTGCCCTGCGGGGTGAACTCGACCTCGAGCTCACCGTCGAGGAACTGCTTGGCGAAGAGCTTGTTCTCGCCCACGTACGACGCGACGACCTTCCGCACCTGTCGGTTCTCGAGGAGGATGCCGAGGCCTTTGCCGTCGACGCCCATGTTGTTGGAGACGATCGTGAGGTCGGTGGCACCCGTGTCCCGCAGGGCCTCGATGAGGTCCGTCGGGTTGCCGCTCAGGCCGAACCCGCCGACCGCGATGGTCGCTCCGTCCCGGACGACCTCGTGCAACGCCTCGGCGGCGCTCGACCAGTGTTTCGTCATGTCACTCCCTTGTGGATGGCGGACCGGCCTGACCACATGGTGGCGTAGGCCGTTCGTCTCTCCTGTAGTCAGTCACAGCCGTCCTGCGGTGTCAAAGGTGTCGTGGAGCCCGGTCCCCGATTCACTCATGACGTGGTCCCGGCTGCGGCGTAGGCTCACCATGTGGACAAGCTGATGGTGCGACGTGGCTGAGGGGATGCGTGGCGCCCAGGTCGTCTCACGCGTGAGCCGGATCCTGAAGATCGTGTCGGAGCACCCCGGTGGTGCGTCGTCTTCTGCGGTGGCCGTGGCCGCCGGGCTCACACGGCCGACGGCACACCGCCTGCTCGCCTCGCTCGCCGCCGAGGGCTTCCTCGACCACGACGTCCGCGCCGCGCGGTGGCACCTCGGTCCAGAGTTGTTCCTCCTCGGATCGCTCGCGGCGGAGCGGTACGACGTCGCCGAGCTCGCCCGGGAGAGCGTGCGGATCCTCGCGCACGAAAGTGGCGAGAGCGCGTTCCTGTCGGTGCGTCGCGGGTTCGAGACCGTGTGTCTGCTGCGTGAGGAGGGGAGTTTCCCGGTGCGGTCGTTTGTCCTGACCGAGGGTGTCCGCTTCCCGTTGGGGGTCGCGTCGGCGGGGCTGGCGATCCTCGCGTTCTCGAGCGACGAGGAGATCGACGACTACCTGGGTCGCGTCGACCTCACCGAGCGGTGGGGCGAGGCCCACGCCGCCGACCGTGTGCGCGAGCGGATCCGCGAGACGCGCGAGCGCGGGTACGCGGTGAACCCGGCGCTCATCCTCGAGGGCAGCTGGGGGATGGGTGCAGCGGTCTTCGATGCGGCGGGGAAGCCCGCCTGGGCGCTCAGTCTCACCGGGATCGAATCCCGGTTCCGGCCTGAGCGCCAGGCGTTCCTCGGTGGCCTGCTGCTGGAGCAGGCGCACGAGCTGTCGAAGCGACTCCGCTGAGCCGGGTGGTCGGTCCCTGAGCTGCGCTGCACTTCGACAAGCTCAGTGACCGGGTTGTCGCTCAGTGACCGGGTGGCCGCTCAGTGACCGACGGTGCGGTCCCTGAGCCTGTCGAAGGGCAGTGACCGACGGTGCGGTCCCTGAGCCTGTCGAAGGGCGGCGGCACGACGCCGGCGAGCCGTAACCCGACGCTGCTCCAGCGGTATCGCTGACCTCCCAAGGTGGCGCGATGAGGCGTGGAGGGACTCTCGACCATCTTTCGACCCACGCGCTGGGTCTCGCGCTATGGCGGTGAGTCAGTCATATCAGCGAACCAGGAAAGCCTGAAATATTAACTGGACATGCAAAATATCTGTTCGCTAGGGTCGACCCACGCTCAACTCCTCAAGCCGAACCGACCAAAAGGAGCCATTCAGGTGGCGATAGTCGGATCGGCTGCGGACAAGATCGCGGGGCGTTACCGTCGGTGGCGCTCGACTCAAAGGGTTAGAGGGGAAACACATAATGAGGATCAAAAAGGCACTCACAGTCACGCTACTGTCTGCGGGACTGTTGGCTGGAGGAGCAGGTGTCGCGCACGCGGAAACCGTTTACTACAAAGGGTCTGCGATCAGCTGGGATCACGGTCGCTCTTGGGGGGTAACGAGTTACTCGAGTGTGCAGTCGGGCGCCTACGAGCACAGCGCCACCGCAAATACGACCTTCTCAGGTTGGAAAGCCCCGGGAGTGCTTGCGAGCGCTGAACAGTGGGTCGGGACGGGCTCGGCGACGGCCTACTGGAACGCCCGAGGATAGGTTCTTCGTTCACATCTTCGGCCTCTCGTGAGGTCTCCGTCGTCTGGGGCGACCTCACGAGAGTGTCCGGAGAACCGGCGGTCGGCGAAAGAGAGACGGCAACACACATGGCCCTCTGGTCGAAAGTGACGAGCGTCGTGCTCGTGATCGTCATCGGAGCACTGATGAGTGTGCTCTACGTGATCGGTCAAGGGAGCCTGCTTCGTCGAGAGATCGATGAGTATCCTCGCGGTTCCACAGAGATCTCCCTCTATGACGTTTCCGAGGCGCAAACGACTCGCGTACTGGGCATTCTCGGTGAGTTCGCCACCGCCGACGAGGCAGCCATCGTGAGAGTGGATCAAGAGTTGTCCGATGCTGACGGCTCATTGACCGGGATGCGCGTCGGGGTCATGACCGGAGACAATGCTCCGGCATCGCTCACGTTGGATTTCCTCGGGACGACGCTGGTCGACATCGACCAGATCGCCGATCTCGCCAGGGCCGATCCCGCCGCATCGATCGGCCTCGACGCCAACGCGGCAGATGTGATCCACCCTGTTCCGGAGTTGTTGTTCGCGCCGCGGTTCTCCGTGGTGCAACTCGCGCGGCTCGTGGAAACGTCGGGTACGGTCAACGGTGCTTACCGGGTTTCGGGAGCCGACGAGGAGCAGTTGACGGAGTTGCTCAGTTCGCTCGAATCGGCGACGGGGCTCTCGTCGGACCGGATGCTCGCACCGCTCCGCGGTCATGTGACGGACAGCGGGATGAGCGCCCGCCTGCTTCAAGGATTCGTGATAGCCACGGCTCTCCTGCTGTTGCTCGTTCTCCTCTTCGAGGCAGTGCGTGCGTTCCGCGTGCTCGGCGTGCATCTCCTCCTGGGAAGGTCGCGCTTGGGTTTCGCCGTCGTGCTGTTGAGACCCGTCGTCGTCGCGATCGTTGCGACCATTGCGCTGTCGATGATCGCCGTACCGCTGATGGCGCCGGGATACAGCGTGAACCCGACGATGCTCGTCGCTGCATGGAGTGCCGCAGTGGCCGGAATGCTCCTACCAGTCGGGTGTGTGGCGATCGCGGCCCTCGCGCTCGTCGCGGTCAAACCGGTCGACGCGATCGCCGGACGCTTCTCGCGGCGAATTCTGCTCGGCGTGCTCGCCGGTATTCACGCGATGGCGATGGCCGGATTCACCACGACGTTCATCTTTCTCGACGGTCCGATGAAGGAAGCCGGAACGCTCGCAGGGGTCAGCGAATCATGGGCGGCGGTGGCCGATCAGGAGATCCTGTACCAGACGAAGGCGGGTGAGGATGAGGCGAGTTTCGCCGGACAGTCAGGCCAGTATCAGCGCGATTTCTACGACTGGTACACCTCGATCGCCGACGCGCGCGGCGTCGGCCTCGTCAACAGCCAGTATGTCGACCGGAGTGTGCTGGACGTGTGGTCGGGAGTGTACCAATCCGTTCCGGAGCGGCCGTTCTGGTATGTGGTGGCCTCGCCGAACGCCCTCGCGTCACAGGGCTTCGCGGTGGACGCCGGTCTCGTCGAGCGTGCCGAGGCCGGCGAACGTGTCTTCCTGATTCCGGATTCCTGGACGGGATCGGCGCAAGCCGCAGTCCGCGGGTGGCTCGGTGAGCACAGTGACGTCGCCTACGAACCGGCGATCCGCACGGCCTTCTTCGACGACCGGATCGTCACCTTCCGGAACTACCACCCCGCCGAAGCGCTGTTCCCGTGGAGCACGAATCCGGCTGGGTGGAATGGGGTCACCGACGCGGTCATCCTCGTGACGACCCCGGAGAACATGATCCCGTTCGAAAGCGAAAGCCTCGCCGCGGTCGGGTTGGACAACAGTTACGTCAAGCTCAGCCGGGGCGCATCGAAGAGCTATGCGAATCAGTCATACCTCTCGAGATTCGACCTGGACGACAACGGGGTCGAATTTCTCCCGGTCGGCGATTTCGTCGCGGGCCTCACGAAGTCCATCCAGTCGGTGGTGCAACTCTTCGGCGTGATGATTCTCTTCCTTGGCCTGTTCTGCTTGTTGCTGCTCACTGCGCTGATGAGGCTGTATTCGACCACGTATCGGGAATCGATGGCCGTCAAGAGGATGCTCGGGTATTCATCCAGCAGCATCTTCGCGCCCGCCTTCGTCCTCGTCGGCGTGGTCTGTGCCTCGGCAGTGACAGCCGCGGCGCTGTCCTCTTCGCGGAGCGCGATCCTGGGGATCGCCGTCATGTCCGCGGCACAACTCATCCTGTTCGTGTTCCTTGCGCGAACCCTCTCGCGGCTGCAACTGACCATCATGCTCAAGGACTAGGACGGACCCACAGTGACACCACTGCTCATGATCGACCAGCTGACCAAGCAGTACGGTTCACGCCGCGTCCTCGACTGCGTGGACTTCGAGGTCCAGCGTGGCGAATCGGTCGCCATCGTGGGGCCGTCAGGTTCCGGCAAATCGACGTTGTTGAACATCGCAGGGCTCCTCGACGAGTGCAGCGGCGGCGAAGTGCGTTTCCGCGGCGCACCGCTTCCACGGATCAACAGCCGGGCGGCGTCGCATCTGCGCCGCGACCACATCAACTACCTCTTCCAGTCGTTCGCGCTGATCGGTGCTTCGACGGCCTTCGAGAACGTCCTGATCGGTCTTCATGCTGTGAGACTCGGCCGACGAGCGAAGGAGCAGCAGATCATGGAAATACTCAACCGACTCGGTCTTCGGCAGGTCGCGCACGACCGGGTCATGACGCTGTCCGGGGGAGAGCGTCAGCGCGTCGCGCTCGCTCGTTGCCTCGTGAAGCCGGGAGAGCTCATCCTCGCGGACGAACCGACGGGAGCCCTCGATGACGCCCTGGCGGATGTAGCAGTCGCTGAAATGCTGTCGCTACAGCAGGACTACGGCAAGACACTGCTGGTGGTCACTCACGATCGGCGGGTCGCCGACCGATGCGACCGGGTCTTCGACCTCGGCCTGTCTGCAGAACGCGATGGAGCCCCGTCGCTCTCGGCCTCGTCGGCCGACCCAGTGACCAGGTCCTGAGCTGCGCTGCACTTCGACAAGCTCAGCGACCGGGTGGGGCCACTCGGCGTCCGGGCAGCTGTGGTCCGGTCCCTGAGCTGCGCTGCACTTCGACAAGCTCAGTGACCGGGTGGCCGCTCAGTGACCAACGGTGCGGTCCCTGAGCTGCGCCGCACTGAGCCTGTCGAAGTGTCGAAGGGCGGTGGGAGCGTTACTCCGAGACGGCGGACAGCTCCTCGAACTCGTCGTCGGTGAGCTCGATCGTCGCACCCTGCAGGTTGTCCTCGAGGTGCTCGATGCTCGACGTCCCCGGGATCGGGAGCATGACGGGCGAGCGCTTGAGCAGCCAGGCCAGCGCGAGCTGCGACGGGGTCGCGTCGTGTCGCTCGGCGAGCTGCGTGAGTGGGCCGTCCTCCTTGCTGAGGGCGCCGGTCGCCAGCGGGAACCACGGGATGAAGGCGACGCCGTGCTCGGTCGACCAGTCGAGGAGGTCCTCCGAGGAGCGGTCGGTGAGGTTGTAGAGGTTCTGCACCGACGCGATCGGAGCGATCTGCTGGGCCGCCTCGACCTCGGCGACGCTGACCTGGCTGAGGCCGATGTGTCGGATCTTGCCCTCGTCCTGCAGCTTGCGCAGCTCGCCGATCTGGTCCTCGAGCGGCACGGTCGGGTCGATCCGGTGCAACTGCAGGAGGTCGATGCGGTCGACGGCGAGACGGCGGAGGCCGAGCTCGACCTGCTGGCGGAGGTAGGCGGGCACGCCGGTGGGCGTCCACTCGCCGGGACCCTGTCGCGTCTGGCCGACCTTCGTCGCGATCACGATGTCGTCGTAGGGGTGCAGCGCCTCGCGGAGAAGGGTGTCGGTGACGTCCGGACCGTAGGCGTCGGCGCTGTCGAAGAAGTTCACGCCGAGCTCAGCGGCGCGCTTGATCAGGCGGATGGCGCCGTCGCGGTCGTCGGGCTCGCCCCAGACCCCCTCGCCGGTGAGCTGCATCGTGCCGTAGCCGAGTCGGTTGACGGTGAGGTCGCCGCCGAGCGAGAAGGTGCCGGCGGCGGTTGCTGGACGGGTGGTGGTGTCGGTCATGCGGGTGCTCCTTCGAAGGAATGCGGAAATTCCAGCCAAGCACCGGCGGCTGGGAGGCGCACCCCCCTTGCATTCGGTCCCTGAGCCTGTCGAAGGGACCGGCCGGTGTTACTCAGGGACCGGCGGGTGTTACTCAGGGACCGCCCTTCGACAAGCTCAGGGACCGGGGATGGGTCAGGCCGCCGCGTCCTCGAGGGCGGCGCGGAAGGCGACGATCGCCGGGCGGGTGACGCCGGCCTCGCGCGCGGAGGTGAAGATGGTGCGTCGCGGGAGGTCGGGCAGGTCGACGAGGCGACAGCTGGCCGGCTCGCCCGCCCACTGGAGGTCGGGGATGAGGGCGACCGCGTTGCCGGACTCGATCAACCGGATCTGCGCCTGGAGGTCGGCGGTCTGGTAGCGGACGTCGGGCTCGAACCCCGCACGGCGGCACAACTGCTCGGCGAAGTGTCGCGACGCCGCTCCGTGCGGCTCCATCACCCAGGGGAGGTCGGCCGCGTCCTCGATGCGCAGCACCGGGTGGATCTCGTTCGCGACCGGCGGGCACGCGAGTCGGATCGGGTCGGTGGCGAGCTGACGGCGGTCGAGTCCGGGGTGCCTCGGGGCGGCGTGGGCGGGGTACTGCTCCGCGACGACGACGTCGAAGTCGCGCGCCCAGGTCTCGGCCAGCGCCGTCTCCGGTTCGTGCTGCACCATCTCGACGCGGACGTCCGGGTGGTCGCGGCGCATGGCGCTGAGGGCCGCCGGCATGAGCGCGAGCGCCGCCGACTGGAAGACCGCGACGCGGATGGTGCCCGACACGGTCGTGAGGGAGGCCCCGAGGTCGGCCTCGGCGCGCTCGAGCGTGTCGAGGAGGGCGTCCGTGTGCCCCACGAGGATCTCGGCCTGCGGGGTGAGCTGCACCCGTCGACCGACCTTCCGCAGGAGCTCGACGCCGGTCTCCTGCTCGAGGACTGAGAGCTGCTGCGACACGGAGGAGGGGCTGAAGTTGAGGGCTGCGGCGACCTCGGCGATCGTCCCGCGGATCTTGAGTTCGCGCAGCAGGCGGAGCCGTCGGACGTCCAGCACGGTGCCCTCCAAAACCATCGGCTCAACCGATGGATATCGTTCGAAAACCTTCGCTGTATCTTATTGGTCCCGACGCCGATACTGGCACCATGACCGACACTCTTGCATCGACGCAGCAGCTCGACCGCGACGCCCTCGCCACCGAGGCCATCGCCCTCGTCCGCCGCTGGCTCCAGACGGCCTCGACTATCCCCGCCGACGCCTCCGCGCAGCAGCTCGCCGGTGTGTTGAAGGACCCGACCGGCCTCGAGTTCACGGTCGGCTTCGTCGACGGTGTCGTTCGTCCGGAGGACCTCCGCGTCGCGGCCCGCACCCTGCAGACGATCGCCCCGAAGGTGCCCGCGTTCCTCCCCTGGTACCTGAAGGCCGCCGTCCGCTGCGGCGGTGCGTTCGCCCCGATCCTGCCCGGCGTCGTCATCCCGATCTCCCGCAAGGTGCTCCGCAACATGGTCGGCCACCTCGTCGTCGACGCCACCGACAAGAAGCTCGGCCCCGCGATCGCGAAGATCAAGACGCCCGGCACCCGGCTCAACGTCAACCTGCTCGGCGAGGCCGTTCTCGGTACGGGTGAGGCCGCGCGTCGTCTCGAGGGCACGCACAAGCTGCTCGCGCGCCCCGACGTCGACTACGTCTCCATCAAGGTGTCGTCGACCGTCAGCCCCCACTCGGTCTGGGCGTTCGACGAAGCCGTCGAGCATGTGGTCACGAGCCTCACCCCGCTGTTCGAGCGTGCCGCCAAGGCGACACCTGCGAAGTTCATCAACCTCGACATGGAGGAGTACAAGGACCTCGACCTCACCATCGCGGTCTTCACCAAGCTCCTCGACCTCCCGCAGTTCCACGACCTCGAGGCCGGCATCGTCCTGCAGGCCTACCTGCCCGACGCGCTCTCCGCGATGATCCGTCTCCAGGAGTGGTCGGCCGGTCGTCGTGCCGCGGGCGGCGCCGGCATCAAGGTGCGCATCGTGAAGGGCGCCAACCTCCCCATGGAGCAGGTCGAGTCGTCGCTCCACGACTGGCCACTCGCCACCTGGTCCACCAAACAGGACTCCGACACCAACTACAAGCGCGTCGTCGAGTACGCCCTGCACCCCGACCGCATCGACAACGTGCGCATCGGCGTCGCCGGCCACAACCTCTTCGACATCGCCTTCGCCTGGCTGCTCGCCAAGCAGCGGGGCGTCGAACGCGGCGTCGAGTTCGAGATGCTGCTCGGCATGGCGCAGGGCCAGGCCGAGGCTGTGAAGCGCGACGTCGGCGAGCTCCTGCTCTACACGCCGGTCGTGCACCCGCAGGAGTTCGACGTCGCCATCGCCTACCTCATCCGCCGCCTGGAGGAGGGAGCGAGCCAGGACAACTTCATGTCCGCCGTGTTCGAGTTGAGCGAGAACGAGACCCTCTTCGCCCGTGAGCAGCAGCGGTTCCTCGCGTCGCTCGCGGAGCTGGACACCACCGTCCCCGCGCCGAACCGGCAGCAGGACCGCACGAAGCCGGCCGAGGCCTCCCCGGTCGACGCGTTCGAGAACACCCCCGACACCGACCCCTCGCTCCCCGCGAACCGGGTCTGGGGACGCGACATCCTCACCCGCGTCACCGAGTCGCGGCTCGGGAACGACACCGTCGCCGCGTCCATCCTCGACAGCGTCGAAGCCCTCGACGCCGTCATCGACGGAGCGACTGCAGCAGGCGCCTCGTGGGGCTCGCTCTCCGGCGCCGAGCGTGCGGTCATCCTGCACCGCGCCGGCGACGTCCTCGAGCAGCGTCGCTCCGACCTCATGGAGGTCATGGCGTCCGAGACCGGCAAGACCCTCGACCAGTCCGACCCCGAGGTGTCCGAGGCGATCGACTTCGCCCACTACTACGCCGAGCGCGCCCGCGAGCTCGACCACGTGGACGGCGCGACCTTCACCCCCGCGAAGCTCACCGTCGTCACGCCGCCGTGGAACTTCCCCGTCGCCATCCCCGCCGGCTCGACCCTCGCGGCGCTCGCCGCCGGGTCGCCCGTCATCATCAAGCCCGCCCGTCAGGCTCGCCGCAGCGGCGCGGTCATGATCGAGGCGCTCTGGGAGGCTGGTGTGCCGCGCGAGGTGCTCCGCTTCGCGCAGCTGGCCGACAACTCGCTCGGTGAGCGCCTGATCGCCCACCCGGCGGTGGAGCGCGTCATCCTCACCGGTGGCTACGAGACGGCGGAGCTGTTCCGCTCCTTCCGCCCTGAGCTGCCGCTCCTCGCCGAGACGTCCGGCAAGAACGCGATCATCGTCACGCCGAGCGCCGACCTCGACCTCGCGGTGAAGGACGTCGTCGCGTCGGCCTTCGGTCACGCCGGTCAGAAGTGCTCGGCCGCGTCGCTCGTGATCCTCGTCGGGTCGGTCGCGTCCTCGCGCCGCTTCCGTCACCAGCTCGTCGACGCCGTCACGTCGCTCAAGGTCGGCTACCCGGTCGACCCGACCACGCAGATGGGTCCGATCATCGAGCCGGCGAAGGGCAAGCTGCTCGGCGGCCTGACGACGCTCGGCTCCGGTGAGTCGTGGCTCGTCGAGCCGAAGCAGCTCGACGACAGCGGCAAGCTGTGGAGCCCCGGCGTGCGTGCCGGCGTCGCCCGCGGCTCCGAGTACCACCTCACCGAGTACTTCGGCCCGATCCTCGGGATCATGACGGCCGAGACCCTCGAGGAGGCCATCGCCATCCAGAACGAGATCGACTACGGTCTCACCGCCGGGCTGCACTCCCTGAACCCGGCCGAGCTGCGCCTCTGGCTCGACGGCATCCAGGCCGGCAACCTGTACGTGAACCGCGGCATCACCGGCGCGATCGTGCAGCGTCAGCCGTTCGGCGGTTGGAAGAAGTCCGCGGTCGGCGCGGGGACGAAGGCCGGTGGCCCGAACTACCTCATCGGCCTCGGCTCGTGGTCGAGCGCTGAGAGCACAGCTGAGCGCACCGTCGGTCGGTCGGCGGAGCGCCGTGGCCCGAAGCCCGCTGTCGCCTCGTTGCTGCGTGCCGCTGACGCGGTGCTCACCGCCGACGAGTTCGCGTTCCTGCGCCGGTCGGTCGCGAGCGACGCGGCAGCGTGGGCCGACGAGTTCGGGGTCGCGAAGGACGTCTCGAAGCTGACCGCCGAGCGCAACGTGTTCCGGTACGTGCCGCGTGAGGTCCACGTGCGTCTCGTGGACGGCGGTTCGGTCGCGGAACTTCTCCGCGTCGTCGCCGCCGGTGCGACCGCGGGCGCGACCGTGCACGTGTCGTCCGCCGTCGCGCTGCCGCCGAAGCTCGTCCCCGCCGTCGAGGCTATCGCCGGTGGGATCACCGTCGAGAGCGAGGACCGCTGGTACGTCACCGCCGCCTCGCTCGTCGGGACGAAGACCGGCGCGCGCGTCCGGATCATCTGTGGGACGACCGAGGGTGTCGCCCACGCGACCTCCGGCAGCCCCGACGTCGCGATCTACGCGGGCGACGTCACCGAGGCCGGCCGCATCGAGCTGCTGCCGTTCCTCCAGGAGCAGGCGGTCTCGATCACGGCGCACCGCTTCGGCACGCCGAACCACCTCTCGGACGACCTCATCTGACCCGACTCCGCGCGGTTCGCAACTCAGGAACGCCCCGGCGTGTCATCCCGACACACCGGGGCGTTCTGCATGCCGCGCCGACATCCTCCTGAGTTGTGAACCTGTCTCAGGAGAACTCCGGCGGGTCGGGTGGGTGCGGAGGCGACGCGCCCGAGCTGTCCTGAGTCAGGTATGCGTGCGGAGACGAGGGTGGGCTAGCGGAGGGTGCCGTGGACGGCGAACTCGTCGATGCGCGCGAGTTCGGCGTCGTCGAAGTCCAGGCGGTGGATCGCCGCGTAGTTGCCCTCGAGCTGCTCGACCGAGCTGGCACCGATGATCGCCGACGTGACCGTGTCGCGGCGCAGCACCCACGAGAGCGCCAGCTGCGCGAGCGTCTGGCCGCGTTCCTCGGCGATCGTCTGCAGACCGCGGGCGCGCTGGAGATAGGTGTCCGTGATCGATTCCTCGTTGAGGAAGTGGCTCGTCGCCGCACGCGAGTCCGACGGAACCGTCCCACCGAGGTAGCGGTCGGTCAGCATGCCCTGCGCGAGGGGGCTGAAGACGACGGCACCGAGACCGAGGTCGTCGAGGGTGTCGAGCAGACCGTCCTCGACCTCGCGGGAGAACATCGAGTAGCGGGGCTGGTGCACGAGCAGCGGGACACCGTGCTCACGAAGCGCGGCCGCCGCGGCGATGGTCTGCTCGGGGGAGTAGTTCGAGATGCCGGCGTACAGCGCCTTGCCCTGCTTGACCGCCGTCGCGAGCGAACCCATCGTCTCCTCGATCGGGGTCTCCGGGTCGGGGCGGTGCGAGTAGAAGACGTCGACGTACTCGACGCCGATACGGCCGAGGCTCTGGTCGAGCGAGGACAGCATGGTCTTGCGCGAGCCCCACTCGCCGTATGGCCCCTGCCACATGTAGTAGCCGGCCTTCGAGGTGATGATGATCTCGTCACGGTGGGCCGCGAGGTCCTCCGCGAAGATGCGGCCGAAGGCGGTCTCGGCGGAACCCGCGGGCGGGCCGTAGTTGTTGGCGAGGTCGAAGTGGGTGATCCCGAGGTCGAAGGCGCGGCGCACGATGGCCCGCTGGACCTCGATGCTGCGGCCTTCGCCGAAGTTGTGCCAGAGACCGAGGGACAGCGCGGGGAGGCGCAGTCCGCTGCGGCCCACGCGGCGGTAGGTCATGTCGTCGTAACGGGTTTCGGCTGCTTCGTAGGGCATGGTCTGCGCTTTCATCATCGAATCGTCGTGGTGCCGGGAGCAAGCGTACCGTGATCGTTCACGGCCGAGCTGGTGCAGCGTCGAGTAGCGTGAGCACGTGTCGTCCACCGCGCTTCCGCCCGCTGAAGAGCCCGTGTCGCACCCGCGCTCCGGGTGCGGGGTCGCGATCGTCCGCGACGGTCGGATCCTCCTCCTCGAGCGCCTCCGCGAGCCCGAGGCCGGATCCTGGGGCATCCCCGGCGGGAAGGTCGACTGGATGGAACGCCTCGAGGACGCCGTCCGTCGCGAGGCACTGGAGGAGACCGGGCTCGAGCTCGGATCGATCGAGCTGTTGTGCGTCGTCGACCATTTCGAGCAGGCGCTGCACCAGCACTGGATCTCGCCGGTGTACCTCGCGGAGGACACCGTCGGCGAGCCTGAACTCCGAGAGCCGGAGAAGCACGGCGGTCTCCGGTGGTTCCCGCTCGACGCGCTGCCAGAACGGGTGACGGTATCGACAGTCGCGGCGGTCGAGGCGATCGCGCGGTCTCGCGGATCCAGACGCCCGGGCGGCGCCCACTCGTAGACTCGAGCGCGTGACCGATCACCCGTCGTCCGACGCCCGCAACGACTTCGTCACCTTCGACGCGCTCCGGGCGGAGGCCGTCGAGCAGCCGGTGCGACGTGGAGCGGGCGCGTGGGGGTTCTTCGGCACGGTCGCGATCGTGATCGGCGCCCTGTTGATCCCGGTCGCCCTCGTCAGCACCTGGGCGGACACGATGCTCCGCGACACCGACACGTTCGTCGACACCCTCGCCCCGCTGGCCACGGACCCCGCCGTTCAAGCCTTCGTGGGTGACCAGGCGCTCGCCGCGCTGGAGAGTCAGGTCGACCTCGATGCGGCGGCTGCAGTACCGGCCGACCTTGCGGCGACCCTCTCGCTCCCGCCGGCGATCTCGGAAGTGCTCGGCGCGATCGGCGGCGACACCGCGGATGCGCTGCGCGAGGTCCTGCGCCGGAACGTCGCCGAGTTCGCGGCCTCGCCCGCGTTCGCGACCGCATGGACCGAGGCCCTCCGCGTCACGCATGAGCAGCTCGTCGCGGGCGTCGCCGGTTCCCAGGGTGCCGTCATCGACGTCTCGGCCGAGCAGGGCCTGGGCGTGCAGTTGGGACCGATCGTCTCCGCGACCCGCACCTGGCTGGTCGACGCGGGGTTCGGCTTCGCGGCCGCCATCCCGGACGTCGACCGCGTGGTCGACGTCGTCCCGGCGTCGCAGGTCGCGCCCGTGCTCGATGGCATCCGGGTGATCGAAACGGCGGCGGGTTGGTCGCCCTGGCTCGCGATCGGGCTCCTCGCACTCGGGGTGATCCTGCTCTGGCTGGGGCGCCGCAACCCGAGCCGGACGGTCGCCGGAGCTGCGATCGGCGTCCTGCTCGCGGCGGGCCTGACGCTCATCCTGCTCGGCGCTGCCCGACTCGCCCTCGTGTTCGCGGTGTCGGTCGCGATCCCCGGCGGCGTCGGGGATGCGGCGGCGTCGCTGCTGCTGGGCCCGCCCACCGAGGCCGCCTGGTCCGTACTCTGGGTGTCGCTCGCCGTGGCGGTGCTCGCCTTCGTCAGCGCTGCGTTGCGACTCCCCGAGCGTGTCGCGCGGGGCGTCCGCACGGTGCGGCGCCCGCTGTCGGGGACGAACGCCTAAGCGCCCGTCGCCGATCCGTCGGCATGGACGGCCTGGCTCGTGCGCGGTGCTGCGAGTCTCCGATGCCACGGCACCTCCACGAGCGTGTGGAGCAGCCACGACGCGGCGAGGATCGAGCCGAACCAGACCGGGATGATCGGGGCCCGGAGGAGGAGGGGCATGCCGTCGACGGCGCTCGGCGTGATCACTTTCGCCAGCAGGATGAGCACGAAGACGTGCACGAGGTACGTGGAGAACGAGAGCTGCCCCAGGAAGCGCGCTGGGCGACTACGCAGCACCGCCGTGGAGCGCGGACTCGCGACCGCCAGGCCTCCGACGATGATCCCCGCGAAGGTGATCGCTGCCCAGGCTCGTGGTGCTCCGGGTTCGAGTGCGATCGCCGCCATCACCAGACCGACGGCACCTCCCGCAGCGACCCACGCCGCTCGTCGGGTGGCCGGGAGGGCCGCCGTCCACTCCGCCACACAGATGCCGAGCGTGAAACAGTACAGCACCCGGACAGCTGGGGGTGCCATGCCGTTCATGGCCGACGGCGCGACAGCGGCTGCGATCGTCGTCGCGCAGACGAGTCCGATTGCGAGGGCGATCACCGGGACCGGGCCGCGCATCCGGCCGCGGAAGGCGAAGGCGATCACCGGGAACAGGATGAACGCGAGGAACTGGGCCGACAGTGACCATGCGGGCGGGTTCCACCACAGTGCGTCGCCGAACCACGCGCGGGTGAGGGTGAATTCGGCGAGGAGGCCGATGGGCGGGAACGCCCCGTCGTCCGTTGGGACACCGACCATCGCCCCACCGACACAGAGCAGCACGAAGGCGAGGAGTACGGCCACGTGAGCCGGGTAGAGGCGCGCCACGCGGTTCCGGAGGTAGCGACCGTAGGCGGGCCAGGTCCAGCGCCGATCCAGGTAGGCCCGGGCAATCGTGTACCCGCTCAGGACGAAGAAGACGTCCACGGCGAGTCCGGTGTGGGCCATCGGCGCGAGCCACGAGAGCTCGGGCAGTACGGAGAACAGCCAGTCCGCGGAGTGCGAGCACACCACCCACCAGGCGGCGATGGCGCGGGCACCGGCGAAGGCGGTGTGGTCGACGCGAGGTGCCGGTCGGCGGCCCGGTCCGGTCGCGCGTTTCGCGGGTGACGGCATGGTGCTCCTGAGTGGTCGGGCGGCGGTGAACGCCCCGGACTCTCATCCTAAGATGCTTTTGTACCTCATGCTTCTGTACTGTATGGATTGTGGACAAGACATCACGACGCGACGGAACGGCTCGGTGGCGGAGGACCGGAGCGGGAGCCGACCCCACCCCGGATCCCGAACCGACGGCCGTCGAGCCCGATCCCGACCCCGAAGTCCCGTCGTCACCACCCGACCCCGACCCCGCGCCGTCGGCGCCGACCGGGAGTGCGGACGCCCAGGCCGCCCCGCCCGTCGAACTCGTGCTCGAAGGTCCCGGGATCGACCCGACCGGCGCCTCCGTCAGCACCACCGCGGTCCTCGCCTGGTTCGCGGCTGTCCCGGCCGGCAGCACCGTGATCGTCCGCGGCGGCGACGTCATCGCCGTGGACGCGACGATCCGGATCGACCGTCGCGTCCATCTCCGCGGGCGCGGCGAGCTGCGGTTCGTCGGAGGTGTCGAGGCGGCCCCGGCGCTGAAGCTCATCGTGTCGGGCAGCTCGGTGACCGGTGTCCGGGTCAGCTACGCGGGCCCGCCGGCGTCGAGCACGGGTGAGCGCAACACCGGGATCAGCATCTGGGCGAGCGACGTCCTGATCGACGGCGTCACCGTCGACGGGTTCCAGAACGGCATCGCCGTGCAACCGGCGGGCGAGTTCGAGGGCGTCGTCATCTCCGCGTGCCATGTCCTGAACATCGTCGGCTCGGGCGGAGGGCGGGGATCCGCCTCGTCTGCGGGCGAGGATCGCGGCGACGGCATCACCGTCTGGGGTGCGCGATCGGCGATCGTGGGCAACATCGTCTCGGCCGCCCCCGGCACCGACGCACGGGTCGGCATCCATGCCGAGAACCTGCCCGACTACGCGGTCGACCCCGGGTCCTGGGCCGACTCGATGGTCACGATCGAGGGCAATGTCGTCACCGGGCCGTTCCGCCGGTCCATCGCCGTCGAGGGCATGGCCCACACCGTCGTGACCGGCAACACCGTGTCCGACGCGACCTGGTGGGGACTCGCCGTCATCGACACCCGATCCGTCGCCCTGGTCGCGAACACGGTGCGCTGGACACGCACGACCGACGACGACCAGGGGTCCGCCTGGGGGCCGAAGCGCTGCCCGGTGATGATCTACCGCGACGCGCAGGGAACCGTGGTCTCCGGGAACGTCATCGAGATCCGCGGCGTCGCGGCAGCGGGCATCATGGCCCAGGCGGCGACACCGCCCCGCGGTTCGACCACCGTCATCGGTGCCGTCGACGCGCTCATCACCGACAACGTGGTCCGCATCGCCGGCGGCACCTGCCCGATCGGGATCGCGCTCGATCGGACGAGACAACCCGTCGTCTCAGGCAACCGCGTCGCCGTCACGCTCGCATCGGGCTCGGTGGGCGGTGTCGTGTCGTACCTCGCCGAGGATGCGGTGGTCTCCGACAACTCCATCACCGGGGCCGCGACCTCCAACGGGTTCGGGGTGCTCCATCAGGGTGCCGGTTCGATCGTGGTCATGGGGAACCGCATCGACCGCATCCGGGTGGCGGTCGCCGTGAGCAACTGCACCGGTGGCGCGACGATCATCGGCAACACGGGACGCGAATGCGAGTACGGCCTCGACACCTTCGGCACGACCGGGCACTCGGTGGTGCAGGGCAACCGCTGGGAGACGAGCAACACGGCGCACGCGAACGCGCAGCCGAACACGAGCTACCTCTCCACGCGCCACATGGGGCTCGCGCGGCCGTACGGCGGTCGCTCCGGCGACATCCTCGTCGGGAACGGGCGGTTGTGGGTGAACGATCAGGGCACCTGGCGGTCGACCACCCTCAGCTGAACCGACGGGCGGGCGCTCGGGAATCGAGCGCCCGCCCGTCGTGGCGTCGGTGTCGGATCAGCTGCGCGGTGCGTGCGCCGTGTCGGACCCGCTGGCGACGGCTGCCTCGTCGATCGCCGACCGCTCCTCGCCGCCACGGAACTGCGTGCGGTAGAGCTCGGCGTACGCACCGTCGACCTCGAGGAGCTGCGCGTGCGAGCCCTGCTCGACGATGCGGCCGTTCTCCATCACGAGGATCGTGTCCGCGTCGCGGATGGTCGACAAGCGGTGGGCGATGACGAACGAGGTGCGGTCGGACCGCAGTGCCGCCATCGCGTGCTGCACCAGCAGCTCGGTCCGCGTGTCGACGGAGGACGTCGCCTCGTCGAGGATGAGCAGCTTCGGCTTCGCGATGAACGCACGGGCGATCGTGATGAGCTGGCGTTCACCGGCCGAGACACTGCCGCCGTCCGCGTCGAGCACGGTGTCGTAGCCGTCGGGCAGCTGCCGCACGAAGCGGTCGACCATCGTCGCCTCAGCGGCCTCGACGACCTCCGCGTCGCTCGCGTCGAGTCGGCCGTACCGGATGTTCTCGCGGATCGTCCCCTCGAACAACCAGGCGTCCTGCAGCACCATTCCGACCTGCGACCGCAGCTCGGCGCGCGTCAAGGCGGTGATGTCGACGCCGTCGAGCAGGATGCGACCACCCGTGAGTTCGTAGAACCGCATGACGAGGTTCACGAGGGTCGTCTTCCCGGCCCCGGTCGGGCCGACGATCGCGACGGTCTGACCCGGCTGCGCGGAGAAGGAGAGGTCTTCGATGAGCGGCTTCTCGGGGTCGTAGCTGAAGGAGACGCCGTCGAACTCGACGTGGCCGTCGGTGTGCTCGGGCAGGTGTGCCGTCGCCGTCTCCGGGTCCTGTTCCTCGGCGTCGAGCAGCTCGAAGGTGCGCTCGGCGGAGGCGACACCCGACTGCAGCTGGTTCGCCATGCCGGCGATCTGACCGAGCGGCTGCGAGAACTCGCGGGAGTACTGGATGAACGCCGTCGCGTCGCCGAGCGTCATCTGCCCGGAGGCGACGCGCAGGCCGCCGACGACCGCGATGAGCACGTAGGACAGGTAGGACACGAAGGTCATCGCCGGCATGATCATGCCGGACACGAACTGCGCTCCGAACGCGGCCGTGTAGAGCTTCTCGTTGCGCTCGTCGAACTCGGCGAGCATCTCCTTGTCGCGGCCGAAGACGCGCACGAGCTCGAGCCCCGAGAACGACTCCTCGATGTGCCCGTTGAGCGAGCCGGTGTTCTTCCACTGCGCGGTGAAGAGCTTCTGCGACCGCGAGCCGATGACCCCGGCGATCAATGCGGACAGGGGCAGCGCGATCAGCGCGATGAGGGCGAGCTGCCACGACACGATGAACATCATCGCCGTGATGCCGAGCACCGTGAGCGCAGACTGCACGAGTTGCGAGAACGCCTGTTGCAGGGCGGTCTGGATGTTGTCGACGTCGTTCGTGACCCGGGACATGAGGTCGCCGCGCTGGCGGGTGTCGAAGTAGCTGAGCGGGAGGCGGTTGAGCTTCCGTTCGATGTCCTGGCGGAGGGTGTAGACCACGCGCATGACGAGGCCGTTGAGGATGTATCCCTGCGCCCAGTTGAGGATCGACGCGACGATGTACATGGCGAGCACGATGATGATGAGGCGGCCGAGCAGGGTGAAGTCGATTCCCTGACCGGGCGTGATGTCGGACTTCACGAGCATGTCGGCGTACTGGTCGTTGCCGGAGGCCCGTGCTTCGTCAACGATCTGGTCGAGCGGGACGCCCGCCGGGAGCTGCGAGCCGATGACGCCGTTGAAGATCGCGTCCATCGCGAGCCCGAGGATCTTCGGGGCGATGACCGTGAGGACGACGGAGAGCACGACGAGCCCGACGACGAGGCTCATCTTGACCTTCTCGGGGGCGAGGAGACCGATGAGCCGCTTCGCGGAGGGCCAGAACTGCTCGGCCTTCTTCGACGGGGTGCCGCCGAACATGTCGCCGTCGGACTCACCCGGCGTGAACTCCGGTGCGAGCGCCTCCTCCTCGACCGCGGTCAACTCTGGGGCCTGAGCGGTGTCCTTCGAGGGACCGGAGGAGCGCTTGTCACGTGGTGAACGGGCCATGGTCACGCCACCCCTTCCACAGCGAGCTGCGATTGGACGATCTCCCGATACGTCTCGTTGGATTCGAGGAGTTCGTCGTGGGTGCCGCGGCCGACGATGCCGCCGTCGTTCATGACGATGATGTGATCGGCCTCGCGGATGGTCGCGATTCGCTGCGCGACGATGATGACGGTCGCGTCGGCGGTGCTGTCGCCGAGGGCTGCGCGGAGTCGGGCGTCGGTGGCGACGTCGAGGGCCGAGAACGAGTCGTCGAAGAGGTAGACCAGAGGCTTCGCGACGAGGGCCCTGGCGATGCACAGGCGCTGACGTTGGCCGCCGGACACGTTCGTCCCGCCCTGGGCGACGCCGTCGTTCAGCATCTTCGGCTTCGCGCGGACGAAGTCCTCAGCCTGCGCGACGGCGAGGGCGCTCCACAGCTCGTCGTCGGTGGCGTCGGGACGTCCGAACCGGAGGTTCGAGGCGATCGTGCCCGAGAACAAGTACGGCTTCTGTGGCACGATCCCGACGACCCCGGCGATCTGCTGCCGGGTGAGCTGCGAGACAGGGACGCCGTCGATGGTGACGTGGCCCTGCTGCGGGTCGTAGAGGCGCGGGATGAGCGAGAGCAGCGTCGTCTTGCCGGAGCCGGTGGAGCCGACGATCGCGGTGGTCTTGCCGGGCTCCGCCGTGAACGTGACGTCCGACAGGACCGGTCGCTCCGCACCGGGGTAGCCGAAGGTGACGCCGGTGAACTCGACCCGTCCGACCGACGGCACGCGGATGTCGGTGCTCGTCGGCACCGTGAGGCTCGGCTCGGTGTCGAGGACGCTCTGGATGCGCTCGGCGCACACGACCGCGCGAGGGATCATCATGACCATGAAGACGCCCATCATCACCGAGGTGAGGATCTGGAGCAGGTACTGGAGGAACGCGGTGAGGGAACCGACCTGCATCTGTCCGGCGTCCACCCGCTGGCCACCGAACCAGAGCACGGCAGCCGTCGCCAGGTGGAGGACCATCATGATGACCGGGAACATGAGGACGAAGATGTTGCCGACCTTGATGGACACGCGGGTGAGCGCCTCGTTCGCGCGATCGTACCGCTCCGACTCGAACGGCTCGCGGACGAACGCCCGGACGACACGGATGCCGATGATCTGCTCGCGCAGCACGCTGTTGATGCCGTCGATGCGGTCCTGCATCTGGCGGAACAGCGGCATGAGGAGGTAGACCAGGAACCCGACGATGATGAACAGCACCGGCACGGAGACCCACACGAGCCACGACAGCCCCGCGTCCTCGCGAAGCGCCATGATGATGCCGCCGACGCACATGATGGGCGCGGACACCATGAAGTTGAGGGTCATGAGGACGAGCATCTGGACCTGCTGGACGTCGTTCGTGCCGCGCGTGATGAGCGTCGCGCTGCCGAAGCCGCCGATCTCGAGGGCGCCGAGCGAGTCGACCTTCCGGTAGAACTCCCGGCGCAGGTCGCGGCCGATGGCCATGGCGGTGCGGGCGCCGAAGTAGACCCCGCCGATGGCTGCGGCCACCTGGACGAGGCAGACGAGCAGCATGGTCATGCCGGTGGACCAGATGAAGTCGGTGTCGCCGCGGGAGACGCCCTGGTCGATGATCTGGGCGTTCAGGCTGGGGAGGTAGAGGGCCGCGATCGTCGAGACGAGCTGCAGCACGAACACCGCGACCACCCAGGCCGCGTACGGCTTGGCGTGTCGGAGGGCGAGGGCGAGGAGGGCCACGTGAGGTCCTTAGACGGTTCGTGTCCGGCGCGGGGCATCGCGCGGACGGGTGACGAGGTGGAGCGGGCCTGGCGCGAGACCAGTGCTCCGGTCGGCGGCGCAGCCGGACGGGAGCGTGAGGGACGTGCCCGAGTGACGATACTCCGCGCCGGTGACACGGTGGTGTCCCGGTTCGGAATCGTGATGATCTCGGGTCAGTCGACGCCGACGGAGATGGTGTGCCAGCCCTCTGCACCGTCGGGGACGACGTCGACGGGGGTCTCGCTCTGCGTCTTCCCGGCGGCATCGGTCGCGCGCACGGCGATGGTGTGGTCGCCGGCCGGGGCGTCCCACTGGAGGACCCACTGCACCCAGGTGTCGTCGGAGATGGCGGTCGCGAGCGTCGTGTCGAGCCAGTCGCCGTCGTCGATCCGGACCTGGACCCGGTTCACGCCCGTGTGCTGCGCCCAGGCGACGCCGGCGATCGCGACGTTCCCCGCCGCGACACGGCCACCGTTGCGTGGCACGTCGATGCGCGACTCCGTCTTGATGGGCCCGCGCTCGGACCAGCCGCGGTCGGTCCAGTAGGCCCGGGCGTCCGCATAGCGGGTCACTTCCAGCTCGACGACCCACTTCGTGGCGGAGACGTAGCCGTAGAGCCCCGGCACGACCATGCGCACCGGGAAGCCGTGCTGCAGGGGGAGCGGTTGTCCGTTCATCCCGACGGCGAGGAGGCTGTCGCGATCCTCGTCCTGCAGGACCTCGAGCGGAGTGCCGGCGGTGAACCCGTCGATGCTCCGCGACAGGACCATGTCGGCTCCGGCCTTGGGCTTCGCGCGGGCGAGCAACTCGCGGATCGGATACCCGAGCCAGAGCGCGTTGCCGATGAGGTCGCCGCCGACGGGGTTCGAGACGCAGGTCAGCGTGATGATCGACTCCTGGAGTGGGAGGGCGAGGAGTTCCTCGAACCCGATCTCGACCTCCTGCTCGACCATGCCGGTGATCTTGAGGCTCCAGGTCGAGGGGTCGATGTTCGGCACCTGGAGGGCGGTGTCGATCCGGTAGAAGGAGTCGTTCGCCGACACGACCGGGGTGAGTCCGTCGATACCGAGTTCGGCTCCGGCGGGGACCGGCGGTGCGGCGACGGCGGCCGTCGGGAGCTTAAGCGCCTTCCGGATGGTCTCCACGGCGACCGCTCCGGCCGAGGCGACGCGCGCGCCGACGCCGACGACGAGTGCGCCGACCGCGGTGCCGCCGAGCAGGACGAGGAAGGAGCGCCGGGGGAGTTCGGCCCGCGAGGCGCCGACGACCGGCCGGGCTTCATCCGCGACCGTCGCGTCGTCCCAGGTGCGGAGCCGGGTCACGAGCAGTCGCAGGACGAGGATGCCGACCGCGGTACCGACGACGCTCGGGAACGCCCAGTCGAGGCCCGCGTCCGCGCGGGTGATCGCTGCGACGACCGCGACGACACCGACGAGCGCGAGCGCGATGCTGCCGACCACCGGTCGACGCTCCTCGAGGATCCCGATCCCGACGGCGAGGGCCGCGACCAGGACGCCGAGCACGATGAGCAGCACGAGCTTGTCGTTGGTGCCGAACAGGGCGATGACGAGGTCCTTCACCCAACCGGGCACGAGGTCGATCACGAGGGAACCCACGGCGAGCAGCGGCGAGCTCGCGGGGGCGACGAAGGCTGCGACGGCCTCGGCCGACCCGAGGGTGGCGACGGCTGCGACGACGCCGGACGCGCCGGCGAGCAGGGTGCGGCGGCGGGGCTCCATGTCCGTCATGCTACGCGCGCCCGCTGGGCGTTCCTCCCCGAAGCGGCTCTAGAGGGGCAAGTCGGCCGTCCATCCCCGTACCCTGGGGGGATGACCACAGTCGGGCTAGGAATCCCACGCATCGGGTCGCCGCTCAGGCACATCCCGGACGCTGCCGGGCGCCCCGACGTCGACGGCCTCATCGACCGCTTCGGCAGGGTCGCCCGCGACCTCCGGGTGTCGATCACGGAGAAGTGCTCGCTGCGCTGCACGTACTGCATGCCCGAGCAGGGTCTCCCCGCGATCGCCCGCGACGACCTGCTGACGCCCACCGAGATCGGTCGCCTCGTCGAGATCGCCGTCCGCGACCTCGGGGTGCACGACATCCGCTTCACGGGTGGCGAGCCGCTCATGCGCCCCGACCTCGCGGAGATCATCGCCCGCAGCTCCGCGGTCGCCGGCGACGCCTCGATCTCCATGACGACGAACGGTATCGGACTCGACAAGCGCGTCGACGAGCTCGTGGCCGCCGGGCTCACCCGCGTGAACATCTCCCTCGACACCGTCGACCGCGACCACTTCGCGCGACTCACGCGTCGCGACCGACTCCCCGCCGTCCTGGCCGGCATCGAGGCCGCCAAGCGCGCCGGGCTGACGCCGCTCAAGATCAACGCCGTCCTCATGCGCGACACGCTCGACGGCGCGGTCGCCCTCCTCTCCTGGGCGATCGAGAACGGTTGCCGCCTCCGGTTCATCGAGCAGATGCCGCTCGACGCCGACGAGGCGTGGGTGCGCGAGAACATGGTCGACGCGGCCGAATTGCTCGACGTCCTCGGCTCCCGTTTCACGCTCACTGCCCCGCATCGCGAAGATCCGTCCGCTCCCGCCGAGGAGTGGCTCGTCGACGGCGGCCCGGCGACGGTCGGCATCATCGCCTCGGTCACGCGCTCGTTCTGCGACGACTGCGACCGAACCCGGCTCACGGCCGAGGGGACGATCCGCTCCTGCCTCTTCGGCGACGACGAGACCGACCTCCGGGGCATGCTGCGTTCGGGCGTCGAGGACGTCGAGATCGCGGACCGCTGGCGCGCGGCGATGTGGCACAAGCAGGCCGGGCACCGCATCGCATCGCCCGACTTCGTCCGACCTGAGCGGAGCATGGGAGCGATCGGTGGCTGAGACGACGACCCTGCAGGTGCTCGTGCGCTACTTCGCCGCTGCCGAGGAGGCCGCCGGCGTCCCCGAGGAGTCCTTGCCGGCGGTCGCGACGGTCGGCGAGCTGAAGTCCGTGCTGCTCGAGCGCTACGGCGACGCGATGGCCAAGGTGCTCGCTTCAGGCTCGTTCCTCGTCGACGGCGTCGTCAGTCGCGACGACGCCCGTCCGCTCGGCGCCCGGGTCGACGTCCTCCCGCCCTTCGCCGGCGGCTAGGACGCCGACGTCGCCGAGCGACCGCGCTCGGCCAGGGCGCGGGTGGCGCGGTGTTGGAACCATCGCACGAGGTCCAGGATGCGATGGCGCCGTGCGTCCGATTCGTCCTCGTGCGACGCCCGGTAGCCGGGGATCGAATCAGCCGGGTAGTCGTCGAGGTTCTCGCAGCGCATGGTCCAGTCAGGGAACCGCCGGTAGTCGATCTCCTCTTCGACCAGGACCCGCAGCTCGCTGTGTCGGGTGTCCTCGCGCAACCGCTGCAGCACGTGGCGCACGGCCGTAGGAGGCCCTTCGATCACCTGGAAGAAGTCGTCGCCGCGCACAGCGAGCATGCCGGTGAGGCCGGAGCGTCCGTTGTTGTCGCGGGACTGCCGGAGGATCGCTTCGAGGGCGGTCTGGGTCAGCGGCGCAGCGGAGGTGCTCACGTAGGTCACGGAGAGGAACGCGGATTCGGGCTGCGTCATACTCCGTGACCTTACACGTCAGGTGTCGGATAGGGGCTCATCGCGAAGCCTGCCAGGCGCGACGGGCCACCCCGGCCGACCGGAACATCAGGATGAGCGAGCAGATCGCTCCGACGAGGGTCGCCAGGAACGCCCCGAGCGCGAGCATCTGGAGCAGTTCGCCGACCGATGACGACCGGCCGACGTACGGCGGGATCTCGTCGGACACGGTGTTCCCGACGCCGAAGCCGGCGACGAACATGGCCAGGAGACCGAGCCACACGAGCATGGATCCGAGTGTCGCGACGTGGACCCAGTGTGTGCCGAGCCGGCCGCGCCATCCGAAGTGGGTGAACACCAGAATGGCTGTGAGGCCGAGCAGGAACGCGATCGCGACACCGACGAGGCCGACGGTCAGGGTGGTGGGCGCGAACACCCCGTAGATCGCCTCGAGGCCGTAGGAGTCGTCCGTCATCGCGAGCGGCGCCCAGATGAGTTCCTCGATGGGAGCCAGCACCAGCGTCACCGTCGCAGCGACCGCCCAGACGACGACGGCGATGCGCTGAGCGCGGAGGTCACGGCGTGCATCGGTCGTCTGCATGGACTCCACGCTAGGCGCTCCGGGTCGGTGGGACGTCACCCCGCCGACGCCTCCTCCGGTGACGGTGCGCCACCGAGCAACGCCAGTCGCTTCGCCAGGTAGGGCGCGGTGCGGCTGTCGGGGTCTGCGGCGACGGTGTCCGGGGTGCCCGCGGACACGATGCGCCCACCAGCGTCGCCGCCGGACGGTCCGAGGTCGATCACCCAGTCGGCCGCCGCGACGACGTCCATCTCGTGCTCGACCACGATGACGGTGTCGCCGGAGTCGACGAGCGCGTTCAGCTGCGCCAGCAGACGACGGACGTCGGCCGGGTGGAGGCCGGTCGTCGGCTCGTCGAGGAGGTAGAGGGTGTGACCCCGTCGCACCCGCTGGAGTTCCGTCGCGAGCTTGATGCGCTGCGCCTCACCGCCCGACAGCTCGGTGGCCGGCTGGCCGAGCCGCAGGTACCCCAGGCCGACCTCGAGCAGGGTGCGGAGGCTCCGTGCCGCCGCCGGGACGGCCGCGAGGAACTCGGCCGCCTGCTCGACGGTGAGTGCGAGGACGTCTGCGATCGACTTCCCGTCGTAGGTGACTTCGAGGGTCTCGGCGTTGTACCGAGCGCCGTCACAGGTCGGGCACTTCCCGTAGCTGCCGGGGAGGAACAGCAGTTCGACCGACACGAAGCCTTCGCCGAGGCAGGTCTCGCACCGACCTCCCGCGACGTTGAACGAGAAGCGGCCGGCCGTGTACCCGCGCTCGCGGGCGAGGTCCGTGGCGGCGAAGGCCGCGCGGACGGCGTCGAACAGTCCGGTGTAGGTCGCCAGGTTCGACCGCGGTGTGCGTCCGATGGGCTTCTGGTCGACCCGGACGAGGCGGTCGACGTGCTCGAGCCCTCGGACGCGGCGGACGGTGAGCGTGTCGGCACGTCCGTCCGGCACCGTCGCCTCCGCCAGGCCGGAACCCTCCGTCGCATCGGTCTCGGTGGGCACCTCGTCGTCATCGTCTGCGACGTCGTCCGTCGTCCGGCCGTCTGCCCGCAGGTGATCGCGCACGACGTCGCGGAGGACGCGGCTCACGAGGGTCGATTTGCCGGAACCGGAGACACCGGTGACGGCCACGAACGTCCCGAGGGGGATCGAGGCGTCGACGCCGGCGAGGTTGTGGAGCGTGATGCCCTCCACCTCGAGCCAGTCGCGCGCCTCACGGAGTGCTCGTCGCTCGGGAGCCGGACCGTGCTGTTCGGGGAAGAGGAACGGACGGGTCGCCGACGCCTCGACGTCGGCGAGACCCTCGACGGCGCCGCTGTAGAGCACGTCGCCGCCACCCTCACCCGCGCCGGGGCCGACGTCGACGATCCAGTCCGCGTTCCGGACGACGTCCATGTTGTGCTCGACGACGTAGACCGAGTTGCCGGAGCGCTTCAGCTGCTCCAGCACCTCGAGGAGGGGCTCCGCGTCGGCCGGGTGCAGACCCGCTGACGGTTCGTCGAGGACGTAGACCACGCCGAAGAGCCCGGAGCGCAGCTGGGTCGCGAGCCGGAGCCGCTGCATCTCGCCGGGGGAGAGCGTCGTCGTCACGCGTCCGAGGCCGAGGTAGCCGAGTCCGAGGTCGGTGAGCACGCGGATGCGCGCGAGGAGGTCGGTCGTGATGGCGACGGCGACGTCGGTGCGCTCGCCGGACAGCGTGGTCGGGAGCGCGGGCGCCGCGTCGGTCAGCTCCGTGGTGGGGCGGATGACCTCGGCGAGCTCCGTCATCGGCAGGGCGTTGAGCTCCGCGATCGTGCGGCCGGCGAAGGTGACCGCGAGCGCCTCGCGGCGGAGTCCCGTGCCGTGACAGAGCGGGCACGGACCCGAGCGCACGAACTGCAGCACCTTGTTCCGCATCATCTGGCTCTTGGAGTCGGAGAGGGTGTGGAAGACGTACTGCTTGGCGCTCCAGAACATGCCGTTGTACGGTTTCGCGACGCGGTCGCGCTGCGGCGTGATCTGCACGACCGGCTGCTCCTCGGTGAAGAGGATCCAGTCGCGGTCCTCCTGGTCGAGCTCCCGCCAGGGTCGGTCGACGTCGTATCCGAGGGCGATGGTGATGTCGCGGAGGTTCTTCGCCTGCCAGGCTCCCGGCCAGGCGGCGATCGCGCCCTCGCGGATGCTCAACGACGGGTCGGGCACGAGGGAGTCCTCGGTGACCGTGTGCGCGACGCCGATGCCGTGGCACTCCGGGCAGGCGCCGACGGCGGTGTTGGGGGAGAAGGCGTCCGAGTCGAGTCGGGTAGTGAACCCCTCGGGGAAGGTGCCGGCGCGCGAGAAGAGCATGCGGAGCGAGTTCGAGAGGGTCGTCACCGTGCCGACGCTGGAGCGCGAGCTGGGGGCGCCGCGACGCTGCTGCAGGGCGACCGCCGGTGGCAGTCCTGAGATCGAGTCGACGTGCGGGTCATGACCCTGCTGGATCAGCCGCCTGGCGTACGGTGCGACGGACTCGAGGTACCGTCGCTGCGCCTCGGTGAAGATGGTGCCGAACGCGAGCGACGACTTGCCCGAGCCGGAGACCCCGGTGAAGGCGACGATCGCATCGCGCGGCACGTCGACGTCAACGTTGCGGAGGTTGTTCTCGTTGGCTCCCCGGACGCGGACGAACGGGTCGGATGCTTCGGGGGCGTGTTCGGGCATCAGATCACCCTACGTCGCCGTGGTCCGGTGGGCGACCGGTTGACGTGCCCCGCCCGATGCGCGATGTCGGGGGTGGACGGCAGAATCACCCTCATGACTCGTGAACGTTCCTGGCACGGCTGTGTCTTCATCGGCGTGAGCCTCGACGGTTACATCGCAAAGCCCGACGGCGACCTCGGCTGGCTCACGGAGCTCGAGCCGCGGGGGCATGCCGCGGATGCGCCGGGGAGGCACCCGGCGCTCGACTGGGATTCGTTCTTCCCGACGATCGACACCCTCGTGATGGGACGCACCACCTATGACACCGTCCTCGGCTTCGGCGAGTGGCCGTTCGACGGCAAGCGGGTCGTCGTGCTGAGCACCACGCTCGAGGCCGGGGACGACCGCATCACGGTCGCCGGGTCGCTCGACGAGGCGGCCGCCCTGCTCGACGAGGCCGGGGCCGGCCGCGTCTACATCGACGGAGGCAGGACCATTCAGTCGTTCCTCGGTGCTGGCCTCGTCGACGAGATCACCGTGTCGGTCGCGCCGGTGCTCATCGGCTCGGGCGCCCGCCTCTTCGGCGACCTCGACGCCGACGTCCGCCTGCGACTCCGCGGCACCCACGCGACGCCCGAGGACGGGCCGCTACAGACCGACCCACTCCGTATCGCCGTCGGCCAGGTGCTGGCGCTTCCAGATGGGGACGGTGCGCTTGATCTCCTCGACCAGCCGCTCGCACGCGGCGAACGCCTCGGCCCGGTGCGCAGCGGCGACGGCGGCGACGAGCGCGAGGTCGCCGACGACGAGCGACCCGACGCGGTGCGCTGCTGCCACTCGAAGACCGGTCTCCGAGGCGACCGTCCGGCAGCAGTCCTCCAGGAACCGCTGGGCATCGGGATGGGCCCGGTAGTCGAGGGCGTCGACCGCCTCGCCGTGGTCGTGGTCGCGCACGATGCCTCGGAAGGCGACGAGGGCGCCGTTGGCGGGCGCCGCGACGAAGTCCTCGATCGCATGCGCGTCGAGGGGCGACTCCGAGATGAGGGCGAGGACCTCGGGAACCGTCGACTCACTCATGCGCGCCACCTCCGGCGATCTGGGCGACGAGGTGGTCGAGCAGGCCGTCGAGGACGGCGAGTCCGTCCTTCACGCCACCGGTCGACCCGGGCAGGTTCACGACGACGGTGCCGCCGGAGACCCCCGCGAGCCCGCGACTGAGCGCCGCGGTCGGGGTCTTGGTCGACCCGAGGGCGCGGATCGCCTCGGCGATGCCGGGCAGTTCGCGGTCGAGGTGGGACTGCGTCGCCTCCGGGGTGCGGTCGCTCGGCGAGAGGCCGGTGCCGCCCGTCGTGATGAGCACCGCGGGCGCGGCGTCCAGGGCTGCCGCGATCGCGAGGTGCACGTCGGCGTCGGACACGACCGTCACCGCATCGACCGCGTAGTCGTGCTCGGACAGCCACGCGGAGATACGCGGCCCCGTGAGGTCCTCGCGCGTGCCGGCCGCGCCGGCGGTCGACGCGACGATGACGGCCGCGGTTCGCGGGCGGACCGTCCGCGCCACAGGTGCTTCGATCGGCTCCGACGCTTCCGGCGTCCAGTTCCCCCGCTTGCCGCCGGACTTCTCCAGCAGCCGGATGTCGCCGAGGACCGAGGCCGGGTCGACGGCCTTGACCATGTCGTGCAGGGTCAGGCCGGCGATCGACGCGGCCGTCAGGGCCTCCATCTCGACCCCGGTCTGGCCGGTGGTCTTCGCCGTCGCGGTGATGACGATGGAGTCCTCGGTGAATGCGAAGTCGAGGCTCACGGACGACAGCGCGAGCTGGTGGCACAGCGGGATGAGCTCGCTCGTCCGCTTGGCCCCCGCGATCCCCGCGATGCGAGCGGTCGCGATGACATCCGCTTTCGGCAGGCCGTCCGCCTGGACGAGCGCGATCACGTCTGGTCGGGTGGTGAAGGTCGCGGTCGCCGTCGCGACCCGCTTCGTCGTGGCCTTGTCGCCGACGTCGACCATGCGTGCGCGGCCGTCGTCGTCGAGGTGTGTGAGCCCGGTCATAGTGCCCATGCTTCCACAGCGTCACCGGCGTCGAGCTCGAGCGTGTCCTCCGGGATCACGATCAGCACGTCGGAGGCCGCGAGCCCGGCGACCAGGTGCGAGCCGGGGCCGGCGACCGGTTCGACCCGGCCGTCGTCTCGTCGGCGTCCGCGGAGGAACTGGCGCTTGCCGGACACCGAACGCACGGCGACCGCGAGTTCGGCCGGCACGCGCGACGCTTGCGGCAGCCCCGCGACCCGGCGGAGGACCGGAGCGACGAAGACCTCGAACGAGAGCTGGGTGCTCACCGGGTTGCCGGGGAACGCGATGATCGGGACGCCCCGGTGGGCCCCGAGCGCCTGTGGTCCGCCGGGCTGCATCGCGACCGAACCGATCCAGCCACCCAGCGGACCGAGGACGTCACGGACGACCTCGTGCTCACCCATGGAGATCCCGCCGGAGGTGAGGATGAGATCGACCTCGCCGTGGAGGTCGTCGAGCAGGGCGAGCAGGACGTCGGCATCGTCGACGACGCGCGCACGGGCGTTGACCTCGGCCCCGGCTGCGACGACGGCGGCCGCCAACGCGGTCCCGTTGGAGTCGAAGGTCTGGCCGAGCGTCGGCGTCTCGCCGGGTTCGACGAGTTCGGCACCGGTCGTGACGATCGCGACCCGCACCCGCCGACGCACCTCGACGGTCGTGATCCCGGCCGCAGCCAACACGGCGAGGTGTCGTGAAGCGAGGCGCACGCCGGCCGGCAGCAGCTCCTCGCCGGCGCGGACGTCGCTCCCGCGTTCCCGGACGAACAGCCCCACCGGGCGCTCGCCACCGCCGCGCGCAGGACCGAGGAGGACGGTCTCGACACCGTCCGGATCCGTCTCGACCTCGCTCTCCTCGACCGGCACGACGACGTCCGCACCCGGCGGAACGACCGCGCCCGTCATGATGCGCACCGAGGTCCCCGCCTCGAGCGGCGCGGGGTCGATCGGGCGCGCGGCGATCTCGCCCACCACCCGCAGTCGCGTCTCATCGCCCGTGAGGTCTGCCGCCCGAACCGCGAAGCCGTCCATCTGCGAGTTGCGGAACAGCGGCAGGTCGACCGGTGACGGCACCGCCACCGCCGTCACCCGAGCTGCGGCCTCGTCGATCGGCACGTGCTCGGCGCCGGTGTCGGTCACGTCGTCGAGGAGGGCTGCGACGTCGGAGGCGTGTTGCTCGACGGTCTTCCGACTCGTGGGCGCTGGCGTCGTCATGGTGGTTCCCGTCGTCGAGGTCGGTCGGTGGGGCTGCACGGGGTGTTCGGAGCCGCGGTCAGTAGCGGGGGACGGTCGGATCCACGAGCCGCGACCACGCGTCGATGCCGCCCTCGAGATGGACGGCCGAGTAGCCGCGCTCGAGGAGCAGGCGAAGCGCGGACTCGGATCGGATGCCGTGGTGGCAGTAGACGACCACGGGCGTCTCGGGGTCGAGCCCGTGGAGCGTCTCGGGGAGCGAGCCGAGCGGCATCAGCGTCGAACCGGGCAACCGGGCGATCTCCGCCTCCCACGGCTCCCGGACGTCGAGCAGGACGGCCTCATCGTCGCTCGCCGCGAGCTGCGGTGCGGTGATCGTGCGGCCGCCGTGTCGCGGCTCGTGCGGGGCTGCCGCTGCGGCGCTCGCCGCCTCCCCGCCTGGCGTCCGATGCAGATGCTCATCGAGCGACACCTGCCGGGCGCCCGCGGGGTCGCGCTCGTACCGGAGTTCGCGGAACCCGCCGCTCAGCCCGTCGAACATCGTCACCCGGCCGAGCGAGAGGGTCCCGACCCCGGTGAGCACCTTGATCGCCTCGGTGGCCATGATGGACCCGATGACCCCGACCGTGGTGGGCAGGACGCCGCCGGCCTCGCAGGAGAGCACCGAACCGTCCGTCGGCGGGTGGGGGAAGAGGTCGCGGTAGCGCGGGCCGCGAGACGACCAGCTGAGTCCAGCCTGCCCGCCGTACTGCGAGACCGCACCCCAGACGAGTGGGACGTCGGCGAGCGTCGCGGCGTCGTCGACCAGGTAACGGGTCTCGAAGTTGTCGCTGCCGTCGATGACGAGGTCGATCTCCGCGTCGGCCAGGAGGCCCATGATCTCGCCGGGTCCGAGGCGGAGGCGGTGCCTGAGGATCGTCGCATCGGTGTTGACGGCGAGGGCGCGATCGGCGGCGGAGTCGACCTTCGGACGGCCGACGTCCGCGGTGCTGTGGACGGTCTGCCGATGCAGGTTGCTGAGCTCGACCGTGTCGTCGTCCACCAGGTGGATCGCGCCGTCACCGGAACCGACACCGGCAGCGGCAAGCGCCGGGATGACGATGCTGCCGAGGCCGCCGGCGCCGACGATCAGCACCCGCGCATCGGCGAGACGCTGTTGCGCCGCTGGTCCGAACCCGGGGAGGGCGAGCTGCCTGGCGTACCGCGCGGTCGAGGACATGCGCCGATTATCCCACCGGCACCGTGCCCGCCGGCCCTCAGACCGCATCCGCTCGCGTCCGCAGGAGGCAGCAGGCGCCGCCACGGGAAACCGACAGGAGTGGTGAAGTGGCACGACGCGTCGATCGATGCTGGGATGGACGCATGGATGACCACCTCCCCATCGTCGAGTTCGCGTTCCCCGGCCCGCTGCGGGACAGGCTGGTGGCGGCGATCGAGTCCGGCGAGAAGGTCGCGACGAGTTCCCTGGCGCACGAGTACGAGGTGGCAGGCGAGGAGTTGCCGGCGGTCGGGCAGCGCGGAATCGTCGTCGATTCCGATGGCGCTCACCGCTTCGTCATCGAGACGGCGGGTGTCGAGGTGGTACCGCTGGACGAGGTACCACTGGCTCACGCTCTGGCGGAGGGCGAAGGCTACGCGTCGGTCGCCGACTGGCGTGCCGGTCACGAGCGGTTCTGGACCTCACCGGAGATGCAGGCCGAACTCGGCGCCGACTTCCACCTCGACGACACGACGCTCGTCGTCCTCGAACGGTTCGCCCTCATCGCCCGGGACTGAGGCCGATCAGACCGGCTTGACGGGCGTGCGCAGGAGGCAGAAGGCGTTGCCCTCGGGATCGGCGAGGACGTGCCACGACTCGTCGCCCGTCTGCCCGATGTCCGTCGGGCGCGCTCCGAGGGCCAACAGGCGCTCGAGTTCGGCGTCCTGGTCGCCGTCGGTCGGGCTGACGTCGATGTGGAGCTTCGACTTCGGCTGCGGCGGGTCGTCGCTGCGGCTGAGGATGATGGTCGGCTGCGACCCACCGAAGCCGTCCCGCGCTCCGATCTCCACCCCGTCCTCGTCTCGGTCGAGCACGACGAAGTCGAGGACCTCGCACCAGAAGCGGGCGAGCGCTTCCGGATCGCGGCAGTCCAGGACGAGTTCACTGATGCGGCATGACATGACGGCACGCTACCCCGCACGCGTCGTGCAGCGGAACCCGTTGCGGATCGGCTAGGACTCGTCCCCAGCGGTCTCGGCCCAACGGGTCAGCGCGATCACGAAGCCACGGACGAGGCGGTCGAAGCTCCGGTCGAGGTCGCGGTCGAGGCCGAAGGAGCCTGCCGCCTCGAGCGAGACGAAGCCGTGCAGGGTGGAGCGGAACACGCGGATCGCGTCGATGGCGTCGTCGCCGCGGAGCTCGTAGGCCGCGAGGACGTCGCTGATGACCTGGATGGCGCCGAGCGATGCCGCCGCGTCCTCCTCATCCTCCGGCCCGGCGATCCACTGCGCGGCCGTATAGCGTGCCGGGTGCTCCAGGGCCCACTCCCGGTATGCGCCGGCCATCACCGTGATCGCATCCGCGCCCGAACGGCCGACGGCGGCGCGCAGCAGGACGTCGCCGAGCTCGCCCTTCGCTTGGAGGGAGATGCTCCGGCGGAGTCCGGCGAGCGAGTCGAGGTGCTTGTAGAGCGAGGGCTGCCGGACGCCGAGCCGTTCGGCGAGGGCGGCGAGGGTCAGCCCCTCGAGCCCGACCTCGTCGGCGAGTTCAGCCGCTTCGTCCACCACGCGCGCGCGGCTGAGTCCCGCCCTAGGCACGGTGCAGCGCCGACTGGAGGAAGCCGAGGACGGCCTGCGAGGTGACCTCGTGCTGCTGGGCCTGCGGGTAGTGGCCGGCGTCCTCGACGAGGACGACCTCCGCCTGCAGGGTGTCGCCGATCCAGCGGGCCTCTCCTGCGGGGTCGGGGAAGTCGGGGTCCTTGGTGCCCATGATCACGAGCGTCGGAGCGCTCACGCCGGGGAGCGCAGCCTCGGCCGGGGCATGGTCGGTCTGTCTGGTCGTCTGCGAGAAGGCCTTGCCGTAGGCGGGGCGACGCAGGCTCGCGAAGACGTCGGCGAGGTAGTCGTCGAAGTCGACCGGCTTCCGGCCCGCGTTCAGCGTGGGGAGGTAGGCCTTCCAGACCCGTGCGATCCACAGCGGAGCCATCATGGCGCGGAAGACCGCCTGCATGACGGCGCCCGCCTTCGGGTTGCGGACGAAGGGCCCGACGAGGACGAGACCGGACACGTCCTCCGGGTGCTCGGCGGCGACGATCACGCCCGCGCCGGCAGCGAGGGAGTTCCCGATGACGACGGCTGGGGCGCCGAGGTCGCGGATGAGGGCGTGGACGTCCGAGGCGGTCGCGACGTCGCCGTACGAGGAGAACGTCGTGTCGCTGTCGCCGTGACCACGGAGGTCGGTGGAGGCGACGCGGTACCCGGCCTGGACGAGTGCGGGAGCGAGGAAGCGGTAGGAGGAGCGGAGCTCGCCCATTCCCGGGACGAGGACGACGAGCGGGCCGTCGCCCTGGATCTCGTAGGCGATCTTGCCCTCGGGACGGTCGAGGTAGCGGGTGGCAGGCCCTGTCGATGCCGGGTTCGTGTTCATGAAGCTAGTCTACATCGCCGTTTGGCTAATGTCAATAGCTTTGATGGATCGGCTGTCGAAGCAATCTCATCGACTCGGCGCTGGTGCCGCGCACTGGCGCCGATACTCGGCGACCGTGTCGACCTTCGGCAGGATGAGGAGCAGAGCCAGGTAGACGAGGCCGGCGGTCCCGCCCGTGAAGAGGAGGAGGAAGAGGGCGACGGTGCGGACCCAGTCCACGCGGAAGTCGCCGTACGCGGCGATGCCGGCGCACAGGCCGCCGAACCAGCTCCCCTCCCCGATGCGACAGAAGAATCGACCGCGAGCGGGATAGGCGAGGATCCGGATCGGCGGTGCTTCCTGCTCGACGGAGCCCGTCTCCGCGAGGATCATCGCGAGCTGCTCGTCGTCGATCGCGGCGCCAGGGGTTGCCGGCATCGATCGCAGGCGGTCTCCGAGTGTCGTCTCGAGGTCGCGTACGGTCTCGTCCGCATCGGGGTCGGTGCCGAGTGCGGCGCGGGTGTTCGACAGGTAGCGGAGCAGGTGGGCGTGGGCGGCGGCCGTCAGCGGGATCGTCTCCGCATGCCCACTCAGGCTCATGTGGTGGATCTGTTCCATGTCAGTGTCCGATCGTCGTGATCATGTCGGTGAGGGAGGACCAATAGGTGCGGAAGTCCAGGAGCTGCACTCGTCCGGCCTCGGTCAGGGAGAGGTACTTGCGAGGTGGACCGGACGTGGACTCCTGCCAGTCGTGTGCCAGGAGGTCTTCGCGTCGGAGCTTGTTCAGGAGGGGATAGAGCGTGGCTTCCTGGACGGGGAAGCCGGCTTCGCGAAGCGCCGTCGCGATCTCGCCCGCGTAGCGTCGCTGATGCTCGACCGAAGCGAGCACGAGCGGTTCGAGCATGCCTCGGCGGAGTGCCGCGAGCTTGCTATCTGGTTCCATGCCGGTACTGTAACACGACTCGGTACCGTGCGAGATTCGATCAGCCGAGGTCCGTCCACCAGCGGACGCCGTCGAGGGTGACGCGCGTGATCTCCTCGTGATGGAGGACGACGAGCAGGACGTCGTCGCAGAGCCGACAGCGCACCACCCAAGCATCCGGTGTGCCGAACACCAGCTCCGCGGCGAGGGGCGAGACGTCGCGGCACCCGAGGCACTGCGACATCGTCCCGCTCGGGTCGGTGCCGGTCAGTTCCGACAGGGTTCCGGCGAGGACGTTCCCGTCCAGATGCGAGGTCATCACGCGCCTCCGAACCGCTCGGTCTTGATGCGGGCGGGATCATGGCCGATCGCGACCAGGGTGTCGGCGACCGCCTCGACGAAGCCGGTCGGTCCGCAGACGAACACCGACGGGGCCTCGCCGCCGGTGACCTCGAGCGCCTGCAGGTCGGCCGCCACCAGGCGGCCGGCGGGACGAGGCCAGCCGTCGGGCGCTCGCCGGGTGTAGATCCAGGTGACCTCGACCCCGGTCGCCGCAGCGAGCTCGTCGGCGAAGAAGGCGTCCTGCGGTGAGCGGACCGAGTACACGAGTCGGAACGGCGTCGTGCTCCCGGCCGCCTCGTGCGCTCGCACCATCGCCATGAGCGGCACGATGCCCGAACCGCCGCCGATCAGGAGGACCGGCTCCGTGTCCTCGGGGCGCCAGACGAACCAGCCGCCCAGTGGTCCACGCACCTCGACCTGGTCGCCGACCTCGATCGCGTCGACGAGGAACGGGGAGACCTCGCCGTCGGGGACCCGGTCGACGGCGATCTCGATGCGGTCACCGGCGTCGGCCGAGGCGATGGAGTAGGAGCGGACCGCCTGGTAGCCGTCGGGCGCCGTGAGGCGGACGTCGGCGTGCTGCCCGGCCAGGTTCCCGCCCCAGCCGGGGGCGTCCAGGATGAGGCTCCGCCCCGATGGGGTCAGCTGCGTCGCCGTGACCACGGTTGCCGCCTTCCAGACGTCGACATGGCCCGTGCGCCTCACGAGTACCGCTGTTCGAGCCAGGGGTCACCGTAGGCGTGGTAGCCGTTCTGCTCCCAGAACCCCGGTTCGTCGTCCTGCTGCATGACGAGGCCGCGGATCCACTTCGCGCTCTTCCAGAAGTAGAGGTGCGGGATGAGGAGTCGTGCCGGGCCGCCGTGCTCCGCGGCGAGCGGCTCGCCGTCGAAGCCGGTGGCGATCCAGGCCTTGCCGTCCAGGAGGTCGTCGAGTGGGACGTTGGTCGTGTAGCCGCCGTAGGAGTGGGCCATCACGAAGTCGTAGCCGCTCTCGACCTCGGCGAAGAGCGTGTCGAGGGAGACGCCCTGCCAGCTCGTGCCGAGCTTCGTCCAGCGGGTCACGCAGTGGATGTCGCGGGTGATGTCGTCCTGCTGGAGGGCCTGCATGGCCGCCCAGTCCCAGCGGTGGGTCTCCCCCGTCTCCGTGCGGATCTGGAACTCCCACTCATCGGTGTCGATCCGCGGCGTGGGTCCGGCGGACAGGACGGGGAAGTCCTCGGTGAGGAACTGACCGGGCGGGAGTCGGTCGTCCTGCTCCCGTGCCCGTCCTCCGAAACCGCGTGTGAACACCGCCATGTCGACCTCCTCAGGATGGTCATCACCCTAGTGAGCAGGTGTCGGTGAAGCCAGGCCCTCCTGGGGTCACCAAGTGGTTCCGGCCTCGCTCAGCCGGTGATGAGGTTCGACAACGCGTCGATCGAGTGGACGACGGCGAGCGCCCCGGTGGCCTCAGCCGGCGAGCCGTAGCCCCACTCGACGAGGATCGTCGGGATCCCGTGCGCAGCCGCGCCCTCGATATCGTGGAGGCGGTCGCCGACCAGTACGGTGCGGGACGTGTCGACGCCGGCGGCCGTGAGGCGCCGGAGGGCCTCGCCGACGACGTCGGCCTTGCTGCTGCGGACCTCGTCCTCGGAGGCGCCCGTGACGACGGTGAAGTACTGGCTCAGGCCGAAGTGGTCGAGGATCGTGTTCGCCTGCGACTCGGGCTTCGAGGTCGCGAGCCCGATCGGGATCCCGGCCTCGGAGATGCGCGCGAGCAGCCCGGCGACGCCTGGGAACACCGCGGTGCCGACCTCGGCGCCCTCGATGGCGACCTGGCGGCGGTACTCGGTGAGGGCGAGCTGCGACTGCAGCGGGTCCATGTCCGCGAAGTCGCGGAAGGAGTCGAGCAGCGGCGGTCCGACCCAACGCAGCAGGGACTCGTCGGACGGCACGACGGCACCGACGTTCGCCAGGGTCGTCTTCATACGGGAGATGATGCCGGGAGCCGAGTCCACGATCGTGCCGTCGAGGTCGAACAACACGCAGGACCAGCTGCGGTGGAAGGACACGGTCGTACTCGCGAGGTAGAGATCGGTCACACGCTCCATCCTAGGGCGACCCCTCCGGCTGCAGAGGGTTGTCAACCGGTTGCCAGAGCCGTAGGCTGACAGGGCCGGCAGCCCGACTGTCTGGTTCCCGATGACGAGAACGAACGCGAAGGCGGAAGCGCACGTGAATGCACAACACCCGGTGAGCTGGACCCTGTCGGGCTTCGGTGACGAGATCGACGCCAACCCGACGACACAGATCGCCGTGCTGGAGGCGCTCGGTGCATCGCACATCGAGGTCCGGAGCGCGTGGGGCGTCAACATCATCGACCTCGACGCCGACCAGCTCGCCCGACTCGGTGCGCAGCTGCGGCAGTCGGGCATGGGTGTGTCCGCCATCGGATCGCCGATCGGCAAGGTCGACGTGGCCCTCGACGCCGAGCTGGAAGTCGCCCGCCTCGCGCGAGCGGTCGCCGCTGCACACGCCCTCGGGACCCCCAACATCCGCATCTTCTCCTTCTTCCGCGGTGAGGGCGTGCCGGTGGAGGCCACCCGCGACGACGTCCTGGTCCGCATGCGTCTGCTCGCCGACCTGGCCGAGCGGGAGGGGGTCGTGCTCCTGCACGAGAACGAGAAGGACATCTACGGCGACGTCCCGGAGCGCATCCTCGACCTCGTCGAGTCCGTCGGATCGCCCGCACTCCGCCTCGCTTGGGACAACGCGAACTTCGTCCAGGTGGGCGTCGCGCCGTTCGACGACGGCTACGCGATGCTGCGCCCGTACCTCGACTACCTGCAGGTCAAGGACGCGGTCGCCGAGAGCGGCCAGGTCGTGCCGTCCGGCGAGGGCGACGGGCAACTGCGTGAAACGCTCACGGCGTTGCGCGACGACGGCTACGCGGGGTTCGCCTCGCTCGAGCCGCACCTCGCCGACACCCACGCGCTCGGCGGCTTCTCGGGTCCTGCATCGTTCGGCGTGGCCGCCCGGGCCTTCCGGAGGCTCACCGACGAGCTGGGGATCGAACTGCGATGAGCCGCGGGCCCGCACCGGTCCTCCGTCGCGTCGCCGTGGTCGGGTGCGGCGACATCTCCGCCCTCCACATCGCGGCGATCGGAACGGTGCCCGGTGCGCAGCTCGTGGCGGTGTGCGACGTCGACGCCGGCCGGCTCGATGCAGCGATGGCTGCGACGGGTGTCCCGGGCTTCACCGACCTCGATCGACTGTTCGACCAGGCGCGACCCGACGTCGTCCACATCTGCACCCCGCACCACCTGCATGCCGACCAGGCGATCCGGGCGCTCGAGCGCGGGATCAGTGTCATCCTCGAGAAGCCCCTCGCCCACACGCGCAATGAGGCCGAACGGCTCCTGGCCGCGGCGGAGCACAGCCGCGCGAAGATCGCGGTGTGCTTCCAGAACCGCTACAACCAGCCGGCGGAGCGCGCCAAGGAACTCCTCGACTCGGGTGAGCTCGGCGCAGTGCTCGGCGCCTCGGCGGTCGTGCCGTGGCATCGGACGGCGGCCTACTACGAGGATCGCCCGTGGCGCGGTCGCTGGGAGACCGGCGGCGGTGGACTCCTCATGAACCAGGCGATCCACACGATCGACCTCGTGCAGTGGTTGGTCGGCGACCCGCTCGAGGCGACGGGGTCGATCGCCACCCGCGCGCTCGCCGAGGTGATCGAGGTCGAGGACACGGCCGAGCTGCGCATCGTGCACGCGGGTGGCGCGACGAGCACGGTCTACGCGACGGTCGCCGGGGTCGCGAACCTGCCCGTGACGATCGACGTCGTCTGCGCGTTGGGCACGCTGAGCTTGGGGGCCGAACTCACCGCACGCTTCGCCGACGGGCGCGTCGAGACCACCGTCGAGCGCGTGACGGCCAGCGGAGCGCGTGCCTACTGGGGTGTGTCCCATGAACGGCTGATCCAGGACTTCTACGCGGGGCTCGACGAGCCGGGCGCCTTCTGGCTCCACCCCGCAGAAGCGCGGAAGGCGTTCGACGTGATCCAGGACGTCTACGACGCGGCGATCCCTGAGCGACGGTCATCGGTCCTCGCCGCGCAGCTCGGCGGTCGCTGAGCCACGACCGGTCGCGGGCGGCGACGGCTCAGGATGCTGCGTCCCGCTTGACGAGCCGCAGCGCTCCGTCCGGGTCGGGGAACCGCTCCAGGTCGCGGACCGCCGCCTCCAGGACGGTGTCGAGGTACTGGGACGCCAGGCTGGCGCCACCCATCGCCACCGCCTCCGAACCGAGCGAGGAGACGACCACGTCCGGTGGCAGCGGGCAGATCTCGCCGAGGGTGCTGATGAACCGCGGTAGGAAGACGTCCGCGCCCGGAGCGCTTCCGCCGCCGACCACGAGGAGTTCCGGATCGAGTGCGAGGACCATGGCCGCCGCGCCGGTGGCCAGGTCGTCCGCGAACTCGTCCATCACCGCCAGGGCGATCCGATCACCGGCGCGAGCCGCATCGAAGATCTCCTCGCGGGACGGCCGTGGTGAGCCGAGGACCGACTCGCCGTACCGCTCGTTCAGACGTGACCACCGGAGTTCGGGCATCTCGCCGACGATCCCTGCCGCACCGTGTACGCCGCGATGCACCTTCCCGTCGACGATGGAGGCCGCGCTGGTGCGCACGCCGCAGAGGAGGTAGACGACGTCGCGGTGGCCCTGTGCCGCGCCGACGGTCAGTTCCGCGCGGGCGCCGAGCGCGACGTCGCCCTCCACCAGGACGGCTCCGTCGAACTCCCGCTCGAACCGCTCGCGCAGGTTCAGCCCGACCCAGTCCGGCAGCCCCGTCCCGCCGAAGTGCAGCACCTCGCCGTCCCGGCCGATCGCGCCCGGGGATCCCACGGCGACGATCCACACCGACCCGCGGGTGAGGTCGAGGGTGCTGAGCACCGCATCGCCGGTCGCCAGCGCCAGGGTGATGCGCTCGGTCGCGCCGGTGTCCTCTGGGAGGCGAGCCGTGCGCTGGCCCAGGACGGCACCGGCGAGGTCGGTCACGACGGCGTGGATGTGGTTCGCGCCGATGTCGAGCGACAGGAGATGGCCGAGTCCGGCCCGCACGCTGAAGGCGGTGGCGGGTCTGCCGATCCGGGACGCCGAGGCGCGTTCGGCGGATTCGAGCCAGCCCATCGCGACGAGGTCCGTGACGATCGCGTCGATGGCCGTCCGAGACAGCCCGGACGCGTTCGCCAGCTCCCGCAGGGTGAGCGGCTGCGAGAGCAGGGCGCGCAGCACACCGAGCGAGTTCATCCTCCGGAGCAACGAACGACTGCCCATCGATCCGCCGGACGGCTCCACCATCGCCTCTCGAGGCATTCCCATTCCCCTCTTGCGACTTTTCACGGCACGTTGCAGTATTAACTCCGCCTCCTCGACTCTACCCGCGGCAGCCCCGTGGTGGCAGTCGGGAAACCCGCGTCGATTCCGAGCGCGCACCCACCCAGAGAGAAAGCCGGCCATGCTGCACACCTTCACCTTCGGTGACCTCCGCATCCCCGCGAACCTCGCCGGCGAACCGACGGCCACGAGCACGGGGTTCGTCGTGCCCGCCGGTCCGGTCGCGCTCCTCCACCCCTTCGGCGACACCGGCTTCTACCGGCACGGCTGGAACTCGTGGAGCCCGAGCGGGTGGACCACCACCGACGGCGAGACCATCGGCATCAAGGGCAACCCCGACCGGCTGCTCACCGCCGACGACGCGGTCAACGAGACCCCGCACCTCCACTCCGGCAGTGGCGTCGGGGCCATCACGGGACCGGACGGCACCGTGCTGCTCATCGGGACCCTCGGGCTCGGCAACCCCCGGGTCGGTGCCGACCGCAACACGATGTGGGCGCGGAGCGAGACCGACGAAGCCGAGTGGTTCGTCACGTTCGGACCGGAGCAGCAGGCTTTCGCCGATTACGCTGCCATCCTGTCCGAACGGCTCGGGCGGCGCTCACAGCGCGCCGGTCGCGTCTGGAGCAGTTGGTACTCCTACTACGAGGGCATCGACGAGGAGCTGGTCACCCGCACCGTCGCCGACCTCACCGGGTACCCCTTCGACGTGTTCCAGCTCGACGACGGCTGGGAGCCGATCGTGGGCGACTGGACGGCCGGTCCGGACTTCCCGTCCGGCATGCAGGCGACCGCCGGTCGCATCGCCGAAGCCGGGTTCCGCCCGGGGCTCTGGCTCGCCCCCATGATCGCGCTTCCCGAGTCCACGATCGCGCGGGAGCGCCCCGACCTCCTCGTGCAGGACGACGCCGGGCGCCCGCTGGCGACCGGCTACAACTGGAACTCCCACTACTACTCGCTCGACACCACGCAGCGGGAGGTGCAGGACCACCTCCGCGAGGTCTTCGAGCGCGTCACCGGGTGGGGCTTCAGCTACCTCAAGCTCGACTTCATGTACGCGGGGGCCGTCACCGGTCGGCGGCACCAGGACGTCCACCGCGAGACCGCCTACCGGGATGCGATCTCGTTCATCAGGGAGACGGTCGGCGACGACGTGTACCTGCTCGGCTGCGGCGTCCCGATGATCCCGTCCATCGGGGTGTTCGACGGCGCGCGCGTGGGGCCGGATGTCGGTCCGTTCTGGGACAACGCCGAACGGGTCGGCGACCCGTCGGGCGTCGGGGCGTGGAACTCCATCGTCGACTCCGTCAACCGCGTCTGGCTCAAGGACGTCTACGAGGTCGACCCCGACGCCGTCTACTTCCGCAGCGCCCGGAACCTCCTCGACCCCGTCGAACGTCGCATGCTCCAGGACGTCGCCGCCATCCTCGAGTTCAAGTCGACCTCCGACCCGGTGGTCTGGCTGCACGAGAGCGAACGCGCCGAACTCCGCCAGTACCTCACGGAGACGCCGACGGTCGAGCAGATGGGGCGGTTCACCTTCCGGCTCGACGGCCGGGAGGTCGACCTGACGGCCGTCGTGGCGGGAGAGGCCCGCTCCGACACCTCGTACATCGGGTGACGCCTGGCGCTCGGCGGCGAACCGGCGTTATCCGATAAACGAACGCCGACCGCCCGGAAGTGGAGCTTTGGCACAGTCGTGGGATTCTGAGCAGGATGAGCGTGAATGCTGGGCCCGCGGAGCGGTTCGAGGCCGCGGGGGGCGACGTCGACGACGCGCGCGAGCTCTACCGCGAGGCGTACCAGATCGGCGGGATCACCGTCGAGCCGACGGCCACCGACTTCGGATACCGCTTCACGTCCATCGGCGACGCCGACCTCGCGCTGCGCGCATCGCAGGTCGAGGGCCGGATCACGGGCGCTTCCTTCACCCAGGACGAGTACGTGGTGACCTGGCTCACGCGTGGCGAGGGCGTGATGGACCTGCTCGGCTCGCCGATGAAGCTCCACCCTGGCGTGCCCTCGATGTTCGCGAATGACCGGCCCGCGCAGTTCGATCTCATCGACTATCGGCTCAACATGATGCACTTCGGCGGTGCGTACTTGGAAGGCGTCGCGGCGGACACCGAGGGGTCGGTGGGTCCGATCCGGTTCGACACGACGTTCCGCCCGTCGGGCGACGCCCTGCGGCGTTGGACCGAGACGGTGGCGACCGTCGCGCGCGTGATCTACGACGACGGGAGTTCCGCGGTGCTGCGCGCCGAGGCGAACCGAGCGGCCGCCGTCACGTTGCTCGAGGTCTTCCCGCATCTCGCTCTGCAGCCACGGACCGATCTGGCGGTTCCTCCGAGCAGCAAGGCCCGCGCCGCCGTCGAGTTCATGGTCGCGAACGCCCACCGACCTTTGGGTACCGACGAGGTCGCCGCTGCCGCGGGGATCAGCCTGCGCAGTCTGCAGGCGGCGTTCCGCCGCGAGTACGAGGTCACCGCCACCGACTACCTGCGGTCGATCCGCCTCGATCGTGTCCGACAGGAGTTGCGGGATGCGGAACCGGGCCTCGCGACGGTCGCCGAGGTCGCCAGGCGGTGGGGGTTCACCCACCTCGGGCGGTTCGCGGCCTCGTACACGACCCGCTTCGGCGAGTACCCGAGCGTCACCCTCGCGTCGAGCCGCGGCGCGACCCACCCGCGTTCCCTAGGCTGAGGCCATGACGCGATCCACGGTGAACGACCCGCACGCTCCGAAGCCCGTCGGGCCGTATTCGCATGCCGCGGTCGCCCCGACCGGAGCGCTGTACCTGTCCGGGCAGACGCCCATCGATCCGGCGACCGGAGCCCTCGTCGACGGTGATGTCGCCGAGCAGACCCGCCGGGTGTTCGCCAACCTCGAGTCGGTGCTGACGGCGGCCGGTCGTGGGTTCGCCGACGTGGTCAAGGTGAACGTCTACCTCGTCGACATGGCCGACTTCGCGTCGATGAACAGCGTCTACGAGACGGTCTTCTCGGCGCCCTACCCTGCGCGCACCACGGTCGCGGTCGTCGGGCTGCCGCTCGGCGCGCGCGTCGAGATCGAACTGGTCGCCTGAGACCACGCGAGGGGCGGCCCTACTTGTCCCAGGCCGCGGTCGGCGGCAGGCAGCGCGCTGTGCGCTCCTCGTTCAGCAGCTCCTCGATGAGCGGGGATTTCGCCGCCGTGTAGGCGCGGCCGTCGTCGGTCCTGGCGAGCTCCAGCTTGAGCTCCTGGTAGCGGCGCCGAGCGGATGCGTCGTGCAGCAGCTTGTCCCGGAACAGCCGCTGGTTGCAGTGCTCCCACACGTCTGAGCCGAACACGTGGAGGATGTGCGTGCGACGGACTCCGTCCGAGCGGACGTACACGGCATGCGTCTTCGGTCCGGCGGCGTTCGGCTCGTACCCGAGACCGGCCAGGAGCGGTCCGAGGTCGAACGGGTCGACGGCTGCCGTCGCTCTCGCGGCGAGGTCGATGATCGGCTTGGCGACGAGACCGGGGATGGCAGTGCTCCCGATGTGTTCGATCGCGTCGACGCGTTCGTGGAGGACGTCCGAGAGCTGTGTCGCCTCGTGTCGGAACGCCGCCGCCCACTCCGTCCGGTGCGGGCTCAGCTCGATCATCGGATCGAGCGTACCCCGCGGTCCGTCCCTGGGCGAGGGCCGCTCCCGAGCCCATCCCGGGTCCCTGAGCCCACCCCGGTCCCTGAGCCTGTCGAAGGGCTGGGTGACGCCCCGCCTCAGTCCGTGGCCGGCGGCGGGGCGGTCGACTCGCGCATGATGAGCGTGGTCGCGAGGTCGGTGATGGTCGGGACCTCGGTGCCCCCGAGGTGCGCGAAGAGGGTCTGCACGGCGTAGGAACCGGAGGCGATGTGCGGGCTGCGGATCGAGGTGAGTGCCGGTGTCGTGAAGTCCGAGCCGAAGATGTCGTCGAAGCCGATGAGGCTCAGCTGGGTGGGCATCTCGACACCACGTGAGCGCAGCTCCAGCATGATGCCGATGGCCAGGAGGTCGTTGTAGGCGAGGACCGCGGTGGCACCCGTCTCGAGCACGGCCGTAGCCGCCGCCCTGCCCGCCGCCATGTCGGGCTGCGTCGACGGCACCCGCACCGTCTCGATGCCGCGTTCGGCGCACAGCTCCCGCGTCCGGCTCCACCGATGCCGCGACATCCAGGACCGACCGGGGCCGGAGACGAACGCGAGGCGGCGGTGTCCGAGGGCTGCGAGGTGGTCGATCGCCGCGGTGAGGCCGGGGTCGATGTCGGCGACGATGCTGTCGACGTCGTCGACCTGACGGTTGATCACGACGACGGGCTTCTCCTGGCCCAGCGCACGGACGTCGTCGGGCAGGAGCCTCGAGGTCGCGAGGATGAGACCGTCGACCGACGGCATGAGCCGCCTGGCGGTCAGCAGCTCCATCTCCGCCGATTCCTTGAACTCCGCGAGCACGAGCGTGTAGTTGCGTTCGGCGGCCTCGCGCTCCGCGCCGCGGACGACGTCGAAGAACATCGGGTTCGTGATGTCGGCGACGATGAGACCGAGCGTGCCGGTGCGCCCGGTGGGGAGCGCCCGGGCGGCGGGGTTCGCCACGTAGTTGAGCTGCTTCGCGGCGTCGTGGATCTTCTGCGCCGTCTTCTCGTTGATGCGGCCGGGGCGACTCAGCGCCCGCGACACGGTCGATGGGTTGACGCCGGCGAGCTGCGCGATGTCGTAGATCGTCGCGGCGCGTTTCGTCTTCACGACCCCGGCCGTGGGTTCGGGCGTCCCGGGCTCGGGAGCGACCATCTCGGCGGATGCGTCAGAGGTGCTCATGGGGCTCGCTCCTCTCGATCGCCGCCCTCGGCGACCTGAGCCATCGTACTGCCGCGGCCTCCGCGGGAGGGCTCAGGCCGGCCGGGTCAGCGGGTCGCGACATCGAGCGCGTGGTTGGCCCACTCGTACGACAGGCGGTGCGACTCGTAGACGCTCTCGACGCTCGGGAAGTCGACCTCGATCATGTAGTCGCCGTCGTAGTCCGCGGGCATCGCCGCGACGATCGCGTCGAAGTCGAGCACGCCGAGCCCGGGTTCCGCCCACAGCCGCTTCGTCTGCGACGTCTCGTGGTAGCTCAGCGCGCCGTCCGCCGCGCCGTCGAGGTGATCGGCGTAGACGTCCTTGATGTGGATGCCGCCGACGCGGTCGCGGTAGTCGGTGATCATGGCGACCGGGTCCGCTCCCGCCCAGCGGAGGTGTCCGGTGTCGGGCCCGAACCCGATGAGGTCCGGTCCGAGTGTGTCGAGCAGACTGCGGATCTCGTGCTCGGTCTCGAAGACACCACCGACGTGCGAATGGTGCAGGGGGCGGATCCCCTCGGCGAGCAGGACCTCGCAGGTCCGGCCGGCGTTCTCGATGGCCAGGTCGAGACGCTCCTGGGAGAAGTCGGCGCCGATCGCCGGCGCCGCCATGCGCGCCGGGATCGCCATCGAGGAGATCATCGTCCGGTCGAGTCCGAGGGAGGCCTGCGCCGCCCCGAACGTCTTCGCCGCCTCGAGGACCTCGGCAAGGACGACCGTCTCGTCGAACGCGCTGCTGAACAGGCTGAGCGATGGTGCGAGGCCGTAGCCGCCGATCCACGTGCGGTACTCGTCCGCGGTCATGCCCTCGGGGATGTCGGCCTTCACCGCGGTGAACCCGATGCGCTGGAAGTCGGCGAAGGCCTCCTCGAACACCTCGCGGGTCTTGCCTCGCGCACTCCAGTACGGGATGGGGTTCGCCGCCACCCGGTTCGTCCGCTGCGCGCTCATCGGGCCACCGCCGCAACGGCGTCGAGGCGGACCGGCTGGCCCGTGCGTGCGGACTCGTAGAGACCGGTGATGATCGAGATCGCCTGGCGGTTCTCGGCCAGCGTCACGCGGAGCGGCTCCTCACCGCGGATCGCGGCGAGGACGTTCCGGTACTGGTACAGGTGCGCGTCCGACATCTGTCCGGCGACGCTCGAGCCCGCCTGCGTCTCGTCGGCGAACTGCGCCGCCTGGTTCGTGTCCTTGCCCTCCGAGCCGAAGAAGGCCTCGGCGCGCTCCATCCCCGCGGGGGTGGAGTGGAAGTACGTCAGCTGGTCGTTCTCGATGACCGCGGAGCCGCGGTCACCGTGGACCTGCAGCCGCGCGACGAGGCCCGGGTAGACGGCCGTCGAGCCGTGGATGACGCCGAGTGCGCCGGATGCGAAGCGGACGACACCGACCGCGACGTCCTCGGTCTCGATGCGCTCGTGGGCGAGGAGCGCGGTGTAGCCGAAGACCTCGACGGGGCGTCCGAGGAGGGCGACCAGCAGGTCGACCGTGTGCACGCCCTGGTTCATGAGCGCGCCGCCGCCGTCGAGCGCCCACGTGCCGCGCCAGTCGCCGGAGTCGTAGTAGCTCTGCCCGCGCCACCAGTCGACCGATGCGATGCCCGAGGTGATGCGCCCGAGGTCTCCGCGCTCGGCGGCGGCGAGGACGATCTCCGTCGAGGGGTCGAAGCGGTGCTGGGAGATGACGGTCACGACGGTGCCGGCGCGCTCCTGGGCGGCGATGATGTCGTCCGTCCGCGAGACGGTGACGTCGGCCGGCTTCTCGATGATGACGTGCTTGCCGGCCTCGAGTGCCTCGATGGCGAGGTCGGCGTGTAGACCGGTGGGGGTGCAGACGACGACGATGTCGGGGTCGGTCTGCTCCAGCGCCTCCGCGAGGGTCGTGAACGCCCGTCCGCCGCGCTCGGCGACGAGGGCCTCCGCCTTCGCGAGCTCCGGGTCGGCGACGGCGACGAGTTCCAACTCGTCGCGCAGCTGGTCGATGACGATGCCGTGCTGCTTCGAGATGATGCCGGCGCCGGCGATGGCGATGCGGTGCGGTCGGGACATGCGGGGGTTCGCTCCAGTTCTGTGCGTGGGGTGGGTCGGTGTCCGTGCCGGCTCAGGCGAGCTGGCGGAGGTGCGTGAGGGCGGCTTCGAGCTCCGGTTCGAAGTCCTCGAAGAGGCACTCGACGGTGATGGGGCCGTCGTAGCCGCCGTCACGCAGGGCCGTGATGAACTCGGTGAGCGGCCAGTCGCCCTGGCCGGGCGGCCGTCGTCCGGCGTCGGCGATGTGGGCGTGTCCGATGCGGGCGCCGAGGGCCTGGACGACGGCGAGTGGCTCCTCCTCCAGCATGATGTGGAAGAGGTCGGCGACGACGGGCACGCGGTCGATCCCGAACTCATCGAGGAAGGCGACCGTCTCCTCGAGCGAGTTGAGCAGGTTCGTCTCGTCCCGGTTCAATGGCTCGAGGACGATCTGCAGTCCGTTCCGCTCCGCCGCGTCGCGCGTCTCGACGACGACCTCCGCGAACCGCGCGCGGGCGGCCGCGACGTCCACCCCGGCGGGGATGGTGCGCGCCGTCCCGCTTCCGAACACGATCTTCGCGCCGGGCTCCGAGACCGAACCGATGATCGGCATGACGGCGTCGAGGTACGCGGTGACGCGTTCCGCCGGGAAGCCGGGGTCGGCGAGTGACAGGTCGCCGGGGAACAGGATGGCGAACGAGCCGCGTCGGACGCTCGCGTCGTAGTCGGGATGGCGCGTCCACCCGGCTCCGTCGGCGACGACGAGGTTGCCGACGATGGTCGGTTCCGCGTAGTCGGCTCCGGACGCGAACGCACCGGGGATGCGTTCGGAGGGGACGATCACGCCGTACCCCGTGAGCGGGTGCCGCTGGGCGGTCGCGATGTCGATACGAACGCTGCTTGCCACTGCAATCTCCTGTGATAGCCGGGTCTGCTCCTCGCGTCGCTGACGCGTTCCAGTGGTCCTGGACCACGACGGTTCCGGGCGGAAGCGGGATCAGTCTCGCAGACGGTCGTCGTTCCGGCAAGCGATTGCCAGAAGGGTGTGGCAATCGGTTGACAGACCGCGCTCCCCCGGTTTCAATGGAGGCGTGCCAGTGACGCTGCAGAACGATCCAGACCGCCTCCTCCCCGCCGACCCGGGGACGCGCGATGTCGCCAGGGCGCTCTACCGCTCGGTCGAGGCCCTGCCGATCATCTCGCCGCACGGACATGTGGATCCGGCGATCCTCGTCGAGGACACCCCGTTCGCGAACGCCACCGAGCTGTTCCTCCGGCACGACCACTACGTCACCCGCCTGCTGCACGCCGCCGGGTTCTCCCTCGCGGACGTCGGCGTGCCCGACCTCGCGGAGGGTGGTGCCGTCGCCGCGCCGCGGGACGCCTGGCGACGGTTCTGCGAGCACTGGCACCTGTACGCCGGCACCGCCTCCGGGTACTGGCTGAGCTCGATCCTCGGTGAGCAGTTCGGCGTCACGGAGCAGCCGGACGGCGCGAACGCCGACCGGCTCTTCGACACGATCCACGAGGCGCTCCAAGCGTCGGCGTTCCGTCCGCGTGCGCTGTTCGACCGCTTCCGCATCGAGGTGCTCGCGACCACCGACGACCCGATGGACGACCTCGCCGCGCATGCCGCCCTCGCAGCGGACCCCACCTTCAGCGGGCGCGTCCTGCCGACCTTCCGGCCCGACGCGTACCTCGATCCGTCGAAGGCCGGGTGGGCGGAGCGAGTCGCTTCGCTCACCGCCTGGAATGGGACGCCGGAGGGCAGCTACCGTGGCTATCTCGAAGCGCTCGCCGGGCGCCGTCGCCACTTCATCGAGCACGGCGCGGTGTCGGCCGACCACGGTGTCCCGCAACCACTCACGCTCGAACTCGACGAGGCGGACGCCGCAGCGCTGTTCGACCGCGCGCTGTCGGGGACCGCCGATGAGGCCGATCTCGAGCGGTTCGCCGCGCACATGCTGTTCGAGAGCGCCCGGATGAGCGTCGAGGACGGCCTCGTCATGACGGTGCACCCCGGCGTCCACCGCAACCACCACGCGCCCACGCTCGCCCGCTTCGGGCCGGACACCGGGCACGACCTCCCGGTCCGCACCGGCTACGTCCGCCCCCTGCGTCCGCTGCTGGAGCGGTTCGGCACGGCTCCGGGGTTCCACCTCGTCCTCTTCAGCGTCGACGAGACGAGCTACTCGCGGGAGATCGCACCGCTCGCCGGGTTCTACCCGAGTGTCTTCATCGGCGCGCCGTGGTGGTTCCTCGACGCGCCCGACGCCGTCCTGCGCTTCCGCTCCGCTGTGACGGAGACGGCCGGGTTCTCGCGCGGATCGGGGTTCATCGACGACACCCGGGCGTTCCTCTCGATCCCCGCCCGACACGACATGTCCCGGCGCCTCGACGCGTCCTTCCTCGCGCGACTCGTGCGGGAGGGGCGCATCGACGAGGCGACGGCCGAACGCATCATCCTCGACCTCGTCGTCGACCAGCCGCGACGGGTGTTCAAGCTGTGAGCACCGTGGTGAACGCGGACAGTGCTGCCGGAGCCCCGGGGGAGGAGGCGGTCCCGCGTCTGTCCCGCGCGCGACTGCCCGAGTTCCCATCGGCGCCGGTCCGGATCGTCCACCTCGGACTCGGCGCCTTCCACCGCGCCCACCAGGCCTGGTACACCCAGCTCGTCGACCCCGATCACGAGTGGGGCATCGCCGCCTTCACGGGTCGGAGCCCGCAGGCCGCAGCCGATCTGGATGCCCAGGACTGCCTCTACACGGTGGTGGAGCGATCGGCGGACGGCGACTCGGCCACGATCGTCGGTTCGATCGTCGAGGCGCGGGACGGTGGCGACGTCGCACGGCTCCACGACCTCCTCGCCGCCGAGACGACGGCCATCGTCACGCTCACCGTCACCGAGTCCGGGTACCGGCTCGATGCCGAGGGGACGCCGGACACGTCGGATCCGGCGGTCGAGCACGACGTCGCCCTGCTGTCCGAGGCCTTCGCCGACCGGGCGGACCTCCGCGACGCCCGACCGACGACGACGCTCGGCAGACTGCTCCTCGGCCTCGAAGCCCGTCGTCGTGCCGGGGCCGGTCCGATCGCGATCGTGCCGTGCGACAACATCGCGGACGGCGGCCCGCTCGTCCGTCGAGCGATGCTCGCCCTCGCCGACCGGGTCCACCCGGAGACCGCTCGATGGATCGCCGACGAGGTCTCGTTCGTCTCGTCCTCGGTCGACCGCATCACGCCGCGTCCCACGGTGGCCGACGAAGCGACGGCCGCGACGCTCACCGGATTCGCCGATGCCGCTCCCGTCGTGACCGAGCCCTTCACCGACTGGGTGCTGAGCGGCGACTTCCCCGCCGGGCGGCCGGCGTGGGAGTCCGCGGGTGCCCGGTTCGTCGACGACCTCGAGCCCTACGAGCAGCGCAAACTGCGGCTGCTCAACGGTGCCCACAGCCTCCTCGCCTACGCGGGCCCGCTGCGCGGTCATGCGACGGTCGCCGAAGCGGTCGGCGACGAACAGTGCCGGGCCTGGGTCGAGGAGTACTGGGACGAGACGGAGCGCCACCTGCCGGAGGGCCTCGGGCTGACGGCGTATCGCACCGCACTCCTGGAGCGCTTCGACAACGCGCGCATCGAGCATCGACTGCAGCAGATCGCCCTCGAGGGCGTCACCAAACTGCGGGTGCGGATCGTGTCGACCCTCCTCGCGGAACGGGCCGCCGGTCGGCCGGGAACCGGGTCCCTGCGCGTGATCGCCGCATGGGTGGCGGCCGTCCAGGGCGACGACCGGCCGGGTGATGCGAGCGGTGCTGCCGTCGCCGAGGCACTCCGGTTCCAGGGTCGGGAGCGGACCGCGGCGCTCGTGCGCCTGATCGATCCCCGCCTCCTCGACTCGGAGCCGGATGACGGTTCCGCGCTCGTCACCGAGCTGGGGCGCCTGGTCGACGAGCTCGCTTCCCCGGTCCCTGAGCACCCTCTCGCGGTCCCTGAGCATCGTCTTCCGGTCCCTGAGCACCCTCTTCCGGTCCCTGAGCATCGTCTTCCGGTCCCTGAGCATCGTCTTCCGGTCCCTGAGCCTGTCGAAGGGCCCACCCCCCGGACGACTCCTCCCGGTCCGCCTGAGTCCGGAACCACCCGGCCACATCGGCCGCAACGCACGAAGGAGCAGTACCCATGAACATCGACAAGGCCGAGGTCATCGTCACGAGTCCGGACCGGAACTTCGTGACGTTGAAGCTCACGACCGACGACGGCCTGACGGGCTTGGGCGACGCGACGCTGAACGGGCGTGAGCTCGCGGTGGTGGCGTATCTGTCCGAGCACGTGGTGCCGCTGCTGCTCGGGCGGGATGCGTCGCGGATCGAGGACACCTGGCAGTTCCTCTACCGCTCGGCGTATTGGCGGCGTGGTCCGGTGACGATGGCGGCGATCGCGGCGGTCGACATGGCGCTGTGGGACATCAAGGGCAAGGCTGCGGGCATGCCGGTGTACCAGTTGCTGGGTGGGGCGTCGCGGACGGGGCTCCTCGCCTACGGGCACGCGTCGGGGAAGACGAACGAGGAGCTGTTCGACAGCGTGCGCGAGCACCAGGCGCAGGGCTACAAGGCGATCCGCATCCAGACGGCGGTGCCTGGGTTGAAGTCGATCTACGGCATCGCGTCGAACGCGACGTTCGAGGGCAACACCGGCGTCCGCTACGACCATGAGCCGGCGCAGCGCGGTGGCCTGCCGAACGAGGAGGACTGGGACACCCGGTCGTACCTGCGTCACCTGCCGACGGTGTTCGAGGCGGTGCGGAACGAGTTCGGTCCGGAGCTGCCGTTGCTGCACGACGGGCACCACCGGATGACGCCGATCCAGGCCGCGAAGCTCGGCAAGAGCCTCGAACCCTACGACCTGTTCTGGCTCGAGGACTGCACGCCGGCGGAGAACCCGGAGGCGTTGCGCCTCGTGCGGCAGCACACCACGACGCCGTTGGCGATCGGGGAGATCTTCAACACGGTGTGGGACTACCAGCAGATCATCCGGGAGCAGCTCATCGACTATGTCCGCAGCGCGGTCACGCACACCGGTGGGATCACGCATCTGAAGAAGGTCCTCGACTACGCCTCGCAGTACCAGATCAAGTCGGGCATGCACGGGCCGACGGACATCTCGCCGGTCGGGATGGCCGCCGCGATGCACCTCGGGCTGGCGATCCACAACTTCGGCATCCAGGAGTACATGAAGCACGGCGAGAAGACCGATGCCGTGTTCCAGCAGTCCTACACCTGGGAGAACGGCATGCTGCACCCGGGAGAAGCACCGGGGCTGGGTGTCGAGTTGGACGTCGACGAGGCGGGCAAGTACCCGTACCAGCGTGCCTACCTGCCCTACAACCGTCTCGCCGACGGCACCGTCCACGACTGGTGATCCCTGCGGCCAGCGCGGTGCGCTGACCCGACCGCGCCCCTGTGGCGTGAGTGCGCCCCTCCGGAGGCCCGCGCTCACGTCACAGGGGCGCACTCGTGTCACAACCTCGTCACCCAAGTACCTCTGGTATTTCAGGTTCCAGCGGGTTACCGTGGTGCGGTACGAGGACGCGCACGACAGTTCGGGGGGCAGATGACGAGCGACGACACCCAGCCACCGGACGTCCAGCCCGACCCCGCCCCATCGCCGACACCCGAGCCTCCCGCCCCGACCCCACCCGGCCCGGCATCCGACGCCCCGGAGGCGCCCACCGAGGCCGATCCGGCAGTGCCCGCGACGCAGGCGGCGTCCGACGGCACGATCGTCCTGGCCGGCGACGGCATCGATCCGACCGGAGCGACCGTGTCGACGACCGCGGTCCAGACGCTGTTGTCGGCGGCTCCGGACGGCAGCACGATCATCGTGCCGGGCGGCGCCGTCATCGCGCTCGACGCGACCCTCCTGCTCGACCGCCGGCTGGCATTGCGGGGGAGCGGCGAGCTGCGGTGGACGGCAGGCATCACGAACGCGCCGGCGATCCGCATCACCGCCCCGGGATCGACCGTGCGGGAGGTGCGTCTCACGAACCCGAACCACCTCGGTTCCGCCACGGGTGCGCGCAACATCGGCATCGACATCCGGACGAGCGACGTCATCGTCGACGGGGTGCGGATCGTGGGCTTCCAGAACGGTGTGGTGAACGAGCCCACCGGCGAGTTCGAGGGCGTCATCGTCACGAACTGCCACATCGTCGACATCGTGGGCGTGGGCGGTGGCCGCGGTTCGACCTCGAGGGCCGGCGAGGACCGCGGCGACGGCATCACCATCTGGGGTGCTCGTGCGCTCGTCTCCGGCAACGTCGTGAACGCGCTCGCCGGCACGGACGCGCGGATCGGCATTCACGCGGAAGGCCTGTCGGACTACGAGGTCGACCCGGGGCTCTACCCCGACGCGATGTTCTCGATCAACGACAACGTCGTCAGTGGTCCGTTCCGCCGCGGCATCGCATTGGAGGCGGTGTCGCACGCCACCGTGTCGGGGAACACCGTCACCGGGAACACCTGGTGGGGCATCGCCGCGATCGACACGCGCTCGACCGGGATCTCCAACAACACGGTGCGCTGGACGCGGGCGGCCGAGGACGACCAGGGGTCGGTCTGGGGCCCGTCGCGCGGGCCGATCATGGTCTACCGCAGCGCGGAGGCCACGGTGGTGGACGGCAATGTGTTGGAGATCCGTGGCGTCGCCTCAGCCGCCATCCGCCTGCAGGACGCCACCATGCCCTCGGGCGACACCACGACGCCCGTCGGTTCGACCGACACGGTGATCACCGACAACGTCGTCCGGCTCGCCGGCGGCACGTGTCCGAGCGGGGTGGTGTTGCAACGCGCGATCCGGCCGCTCGTCGTCGGCAACCGGCTCAGCGTGACCACGCCGAGCGGGACGGCAGGCGGCGTCGTCTCGTATCTCAGCAGCGACCTCGTCGTCGCCGACAACTCGCTCCTCGGCGCAGGTGAGGCCAGCGGGTACGGGGTGCAGCATCAGGGCGCCGGAGCCGTGCAGGTCACCGGCAACCGCGTGGAGGGGTTCCGGATCGGGCTCGCCGTCACCAATTCGACGGGCGGGGTGACCATCGTCGGCAACACGGTTCTCGCGTGCGCGACCGGGATCGACACGTACGGCTCGACCGGCCGCTCGATGGTCGCGGCCAACCGTGTCTCGGTCTCCGGCACCGCCCACATCAACGCACAGCCGGCGACGAGCTACGTCACGACCAGGCACATGGGTACGGCGCGCCCGGCCGGTGGCGGGTCCGGCGACCTGCTGGTGGGCAACGGCCTGCTCTGGGTGAACGACCAGGGCACCTGGCGCTCGGTGAAGGTCACCTGAGGCGGTCGTCGCGGTGGTCCGTGCCGGCGTCCGGGTGTCCGCTGGTCAGCCCGCGAGGAGGGCGACGCCGATCACGACGACGGTCGCCGCGGCGATCCGGCGCACGGGTCGGCCCTCGCGGAGCACGAGCGCGCCGAACAGGCTGACGAGGATGACGCTCACCTCGCGCATCGGCGCGACGAGCGCGACCGGTGCCATGGTGATGGCGACCAGCACGAGGATGTACGACATCGGCGAGAGCACCCCGAAAGCGAGGATGCGCGGCCAGTGCGCGCGCAGGACCGTCGGCAGCTCGCGTGCCCGGCGACCGAGCGAACCGGAGAACAGCACGATCTCGACCGCGGTGCAGCCGACCATGAACGCGGCGGGCGAAGCGCCCCACGTGCGGACGGCGTGCGCGTCCCAGATCGTGTAGGCCGCGATCGCGACCCCGGTGAGGAGTCCGAAGGCGACTGCAGGGTCGATGCGTCGTCGCGTTGCACGCACCTCGACGGCGACCGGTGACGGGTCGCTGCCGCGATCGACGAACCCGATCGCGACGACGCCGACGACGATCGCCGCGACGCCGAGGAGCGCGAGCAGCGACGGGCGCTCGCCGAGGACGAGGACCGCGATGATCACGCTGATCGTCGGGCCGGTGCCGCGCGCCGTGGCGTAGACGGTGGAGAGGCGTCCGCTGGCGTAGCCGCGTTGCAGCACGAGCATGTAGACGTAGTGCAGCACGGCGGAGACGACGACGCCGATGGCGAAGCCGGCGAGGTCGTCCGTACCGAGACCGCCGGTGAAGGGGACGACGATCGCCCACAGGACGGTGCTCGCCACGGCGCCCCACCAGAGGAAGGGCATGCCGATCCGGCTGACGCCGTGGGCGATGATGTTCCACGCCGCATGGCAGACTGCGGCGGCGAGGACGATGGTGACGGCGAGCAGAGACACGTGAGACCCTTCCGATCCTCGCGGGCGCGACGATCAGGGTCCTCCGGGCTTTTGTCCTGTCAGATGACGGTCGTCGGCTGGCCGCCGACCGTGGCGCCGCTCGGACCAGTCGAGCTGTCGCTCCGGAACCCTAGGCGCTATCGCGCACCACGCTACCAGCCTCCGGCGAGGCGTGTTCGTTCGCCCAGTTCTGGGCGAACGAACGCTCGGTCGCCCGAACTTGGGCGAATGGACGTGCGTCAGTCGACGATCGCGATGGCGTCGATCTCGACGAGCATCTCCTCGCGCGGGAGGCCCGTGAAGACCGTGGTGCGCGAGGGCAGGACGCCACCCTTCACACGCGAGCCGACGAATTCGCCGTAGGCGTCGTTCATGATCGCGAAGTCCTCGCGCTTGGTGAGGTAGACGCGCAGCATCATGACGTCGTCGAAGGTCGCGCCGCCGGCCGCGAGGATCGCCTCGACGTTCTGCAGCGTGCGGGTGGTCTGCGCGGCGACGTCGCCCGGGAACAGGTACTCGTTCGTCGCGGGGTCGACGGGGCCCTGGCCGGAGACCTGGACGAAGTTGCCCTTGCGGACGCCTTGGGAGAAGGTGTGCGCGGGAGCCGGGGCGTCGGTGGTGGAGATGGCGGTGCGGTCGGTCATGGGGGTGTGTCCTTCGGTTGGTGGCCCTTCGACAAGCTCAGGGACCGGATGGTGGGGCTCAGGGGCCGAGGTCGGCGGGGGCTCAGGGACGGGAGGGGCGGGAGGTCAGGCGGTCGCGGGGGCCTCGGCGGGCGCCGGCGGTGCGTAGCCGAGTTCGGCGGAGATCGCGGTCGTGGTGGCGAGGAGCTGCGGCAGGAGTGCGCGGACGCCGCTGTGGGGGAGCACCATCGTCGGGACCGAGATCGACACCGCCGCGGTGACCCGGCCGTCGGGCCCGAAGACCGGCGCGGCCACGCAGTTCATGAAGCTCTCGTGCTCCTCGTGGTCCTCGGCCCATCCGCGTTCGGTCGAACGCTCGATCTCGGCGAGCAGGGCGTCGGCGTCGGTGATGGTCTTGTCGGTGTACCGCTCGAAGACGATGCCGGTGACGACGCGTCGACGCTCCGCCTCGTCGAGTCCACCCAGGAGGACCTTCGCGACCCCGGTCGCGTACAGGGAGGCGGGCAGGCCGACACGCGAGTACATGCGGAGGGGCTGACGGGACTCGACCTTGTCGATGTAGAAGACGGAGCCGCCCTCGTAGGCGGCGAGGTGCACCGTCTGGCCCGTGGCCGCCCCGAGCGCCCGGATGTGCGGCGCGGCGACGCCGCGGACGTCCTGCTCGTCGAGCGCGGTCTGGGTCAGCTCGAACATCGCCCGCCCGAGGTGGTACCGGTACGACGCGTCGCGCGTGACGAAGCCGTGCTCCTCGAGGGTGTTGAGCAGACGCAGCACCGTGGTCTTGTGCACGCCGGCCGTCGCCGCGAGCGCGTCGAGGGAGTTGGTGCCCGAGACGATCTCGCGGAGGAGGTCGAGGGCGCGGGACAGGGACTGGCTCATGCGTCGACCATCTCGTTCGAGCCCACCGTCGTCCATGGCAGCGGGTGGTCGGCGGTGATGCGCCACGACGCCCACTCCTCATCGGTCGCCTCGACGATGGTCCTGACACCCTGCGCGTCGGGCACGAGCTCGGGGCGGTCGCCGTGGCAGATGAGCGTCGACGCCGCGACCGCGTGGCCGAGCCGCGTGCAGGCGGTGTCGGAGCGACCCGAGGCCAGCCCGGCGAGGTAGCCGGCGGCGAACGCGTCGCCCGCGCCGACGGTCTCGACGACGTCGACCGACAACGACCGTACTTCGATGCCCGCCTCGGAGCCGCGGTGGAGGGTGGTCGCTGCGTTCTCCTCGTCCTTGAGCACGATGCGCTGCAGGGTCGGCAGCTCGGCGAAGAGGCGGGCGGCGTCCGTGTGGCCGAAGAACAGCTCCGCTTCGTCGACGCCGAGGAACAGGACGGACGCCTGGTCGAGCAGGCGGTGCAGCGGGGCGGTCGAGCGACGCTCCCAGAGGCGCGGCCGGAAGTTGAGGTCGACGCTCAGGACGGTGTCGCGAGGGAGCGCGTCGCCCAGCTCGCCGACGAGCAGCGCCGTCGAGTCGGAGAGCGCCGGGGTGATGCCGGACGTGTGCACGATGGCGGAGGCGGTGATGGCCGCCCGGGTCGCCTCGTGCCGCAGGGTGTCGGCGCCGAGCTGCGACGCTGCGGACTCGCTGCGGTAGTAGTGCATCCGCGGCCGACGGTCGCCGTCGCCGCTCACGACCGTCTCCTTGACGTAGAGGCCGGTGGGCCGGTGGTCGTCGCGTTCGACGGCGTCGGTGAGGACGCCGTCGTGCCGGGCCGTCTCGAGGATGTAGTCGCCGAACCCGTCGTCGCCGAGGCGCGAGATCCAGTGGGTGGGGACGCCCAGACGCGCGAGGCTCGAGGCGACGTTGAACTCGGCGCCCCCGACGCCCGTCCGGTATTCGCGGGCTTCGGCGACCGGGAGCTGGTTCTCGGGCAGGAGGACGACCATCGCTTCGCCGATCGTGCTCACGGTGGACGGTGACATCGTCATCACGGTTCCCCTCGCGTCTCGGCCGGGTCCGGTTGACGGCCTGTGGACGCAATGCTAGAACAGACGTAGCGCCGGATGCAATGTACGTTGCAAGATGCGCAACGCTAGGCGCTCACGACGTCGGCGGGTGCAGCGCTCGATCGCGAAACGAGGAGACGATGACGGACGACTTCGATGCCGGCGCGCTGGGCGTGCTCGACGGCAGCCTCAAGGGCTTCCCGCCGGTGTCCGTCGGGACCGACGCCGCCACGTTCCTCGCCGGTCGACCGGCGCTCGCCGACTTCACGACGCCGCTCGTCACGCTCGACCGCTCGGCGGTCACCGACAACGTCGAGACCATGCGGCAGTGGTGCGACCACGCTGGGGTGGGCCTCGCACCGCACGGCAAGACGACGATGAACCGAGCCCTGTGGCAGCGTCAGCTCGACGCGGGTGCCTGGGGCATCACCGTCGCGACCCCGTGGCAGCTCGCCGTCGCGCTCGACTGGTCGATCCCCCGCGTGATGTTGGCCAACGCCCTCGTGCAGCCCGAACACCTGCGCGCCGTCGGACGGTCCCTCGACAGCGGGGACGCCGAGATCGTCGTGTGGGCCGACTCCGTCCGAGCCGTGCGGATCATGTCGCGCGTGCTCGCCGAGCAGCCACCCCGTCGGCCCCTCCACGTACTCGTGGAACTCGGTGCGCCGGGCGGCCGCACCGGAGCCCGAGACCACGCCACCGCGCTCGAGATCGCCGAGGCCGTCGTCGCCTCGCCCGAGCTCGCGCTCGCCGGCGTCAGCGGCTACGAGGGGGCCCTCGCGCACCACGGCGACGACGGTTCGCTGCAGATCGTCCGCGACTACCTGGAGTCGCTCGCCACTCTCCATGACGCGCTCCTCGCAGGCGGCCGGTACGACGAACGTGTCCGGACGCTCATCGTGACCGCCGGGGGCAGCGCCTACTTCGACGTGGTCGCCGAGGTCCTCGCCGGACTGCGCGACCTCGACGGTGCTCACGGACGCGCCGTCGACGTGCTGCTGCGCTCCGGCGCATACGTCACCCACGACGACGGCTTCTACCGCGGCATCACCCCGCTCGGCCGCCACGAGGGCACCGGCGACTTCCGCTCCGCGATCCACGGCTGGGCGACGATCGTCTCCCGCCCCGAGCCCGGCCTCGCGCTCGTCGACGGCGGGAAGCGCGACTTCCCGTTCGACGAGGGGCTCCCCGAGGTGCAGGGCGTCCGTCGCGCCGGGTCCGCCACCGTCGAACCGCTCCCGGGTGCGACGACCACCGCCATGAACGACCAGCACACCTTCGTCTCCCTGCCGCCCGGCAGCGACGTCGAGGTCGGCGACGTCATCCGCCTGGGCCTCTCCCACCCGTGCACCACCTTCGACAAGTGGCGTGCCCTCGTGGTCATCGACGACGTCCGTCTCGCCGAACCGAGCGCCGTCGACGCCGTCACCACCACCTTCGGCTGAGCCGAACCGAACAGGAGCCCCGCATGACGCTCGAGACCCCTCCCTCCACGCCGCACGCGCTCGACGCTCTGTACGCCGACCGCGCCATCGCCGTCGTCCGCGTGCCCGTCATCCCCGACCCGGTCGAACTCTGCCGGGCGCTCGCCGCGGGCGGGATCCGCAGTGTGGAGTTCACCTTCACCACGCCGGGCGTCGAAGCGCTCATCCGCGCCGCGGCCGACGCGATCGGCGACCACGGGGCCGTGATCGGCGCGGGGACGGTCGTGGACCGCGACACCGCGCAGCGCGCCGTCGACAGCGGTGCGCAGTTCCTGGTCACGCCCGGTCTGAGCGAGGAGGTGGCCGAGGTCGCCACCAGCGCCGGCATCCCGTTCCTGCTCGGTGCGATGACGCCGAGCGAGGTCATGCGCGCCGCGTCGCTCGGTTCCCACGCGGTGAAGATCTTCCCGGCCGCCGCCATGGGGCCCGGCTTCCTCAAGGACCTCAAGGGCCCGTTCCCGGGTCTCCGGCTCGTGCCCTCGGGCGGACTGCACGCCGGCAACGCCCGGGAGTACATCCAGGCCGGCGCAGCCGCCGTGACCGCGGGGTCGAGTGTGGTCGGTGCGGCCGACGTCGCCGCGGCCGACTGGGCCGGGGTCACCGAGCGTGCGACCGCCTTCACCTCGGCGGCCCTCCTGCCGTGACGTCGCGACCGGCGGACGATGCGCGCACGGTGGTCATCCGCGGCGCTCGCATCGTCGACGGCACCGGCGGACCGAGCGTGCACGGGTCGCTGCTCATCGGCCGGGGCCGCATCATCGCGATCGGAGCGTCCGCCGAGGCGGACGCGCCCGCCGACGCCCTGATCGTCGACGCCGAGGGTCTCGTCGCCTCACCTGGCTTCATCGACATGCACGCCCACTCCGACCTCGCCGTCCTCCGCGACCACGAGCACCTCGCCAAGGTCTCGCAGGGCGTCACCACGGAGGTCCTCGGACAGGACGGGCTCTCCTACGCCCCGACGGACGACCGCACCATGGCCATCGTCCGGCAGCAGATCGCCGGCTGGAACGGGCAACCCGGCGACGTCGACTTCGCGTGGCGGACCGTCGGCGAGTACCTCGACCGGGTCGACCGCGGAGCCGCGCTGAACGTCGCCTACCTCGTGCCGCAGGGCTCCATCCGGATGCTCGTGGTCGGTACCGAGAACCGCCGGGCGACCGCTGACGAGATCGCTCGCATGCAGGAGCTCGTCGCGGCGGGTCTGCGGGAGGGGGCCGTCGGCATGTCCTCCGGGCTCACCTACGTGCCCGGCATGTTCGCCGACACCGAGGAGCTCGTCGCGCTGTGCCGCACCGTCGCGGAGCACGGCGGCTTCTACGCACCGCACCAGCGCTCGTACGGCAAGGGCGCACTCGAGGCGTACGCGGAGATGATCGACGTCAGCCGCCGGTCCGGGTGCGCGCTGCACCTCACGCACGCGACGATGAACTTCGGCGTCAACGCCGGCCGGGCCGCCGAACTCGTGGCGCTCATCGACGCCGCCATCGCCGACGGCGTCGACATCACGCTCGACACCTATCCCTACCTCCCCGGTTCGACGACCCTGTCGGCATTGCTGCCGAGCTGGGCGGCGGTCGGCGGGCCGGACGCGACGATCGAGCGCCTGGGCGACGACGACGTCCGTGCGCGGATCCGATACGAGCTCGAGGTGCTCGGCACCGACGGCTGTCACGGTGTCGTCACCGACTGGGCCACCGTCGAGATCTCCGGCGTCGCGAACCCCGAGCTCGCCGGCTTCGTCGGCCGGACCGTCGCCGACATCGCCGCCGAGGATGCGGGACGCGCGTGGTCGGGCGACCCGACGGCCCTGTTCTTCGCGCTGCTGGAAGCCGACCGGCTCGCGACCGGCATCCTCCAGCACGTCGGCGACGAGGCCAACGTGCGCACGATGATGGTGCACCCGGCCCACACGGGCGGGAGCGACGGGATCCTCATCGGCGCGAAGCCACACCCACGCGCCTGGGGCACGTTCCCGCGCTACCTCGGCCACTACGTCCGCGAAGAAGGGGTGCTCGGGCTGGAGGACGCCGTCGCGCACCTCACCTCGCGACCGGCCGCGCGACTCGGACTCAGCGACCGCGGCGTGCTCCGCGTCGGAGCCGTCGCCGACCTCGTCCTCTTCGACCCCGCGACCATCGCCGACCGCGCGACCTTCGCCGAGCCCCGGCAGCAGGCCGCGGGCATCCCGTGGGTCTTCGTGAACGGTGCCGCCGTCATCGCCGACGGTCGACGCACCGACGCCGTCCCCGGTCGTTCGCTCCGCCGCCGCCCGGCCTGATCGCTTCCCCTTCCTCACCGCCGACACAGAAGGTCCTCCCATGTCCATCACCGCCCTCGCGCGCAGCGTCGCCGCCGCCGCACCAGCCCCGAGCGATCCCATCGGGTGGCTGCAGCAGACCACCCCCGGCCTGCTCATCCTCTGCGCCGTCGCCATCGCGGTGCTGCTGTTCCTCATCATCCGGGTGAAGCTCGAACCGTTCATCTCGCTCTTCATCGTCGGCATCGGCCTGGCGCTCGCGACGGGGACGAGCATCTACCAGATCGTCGGCGTGGCCGTGCCGGACCCCTTCGACGACGAGCAGATCAAGCCGGGAGCGTCGCTCCTCGAGACCGGCTTCGGCGGGATCCTCGGGCACATCACGATCATCATCGGTCTCGGCACCGTGCTCGGCGCGATCCTGGAGCGCTCCGGTGGTGCTGACGTGCTCATCCGGAAACTGCTCGGCCGCTTCGGAGAGCGCGGCGCTCCGATTGCGATGGGACTGACCGGGCTCATCTTCGGCATCCCCGTGTTCTTCGACGTCGGCATCTTCGTCCTCGCGCCCCTCGTCTACATCACCGCGCGTCGCGGCGGGAAGTCGCTCGTGCTCTACGCGCTCCCGATGCTCGCCGGCCTCTCGATGACGCACGCATTCCTGCCGCCGCACCCGGGCCCGACGGCGCTCGCCGGCACCTTCGAGGTCGGGCTCGGCTGGCTCATCCTGATGGGCTTCCTCTGCGGCATCCCCGCCTTCATCGCGTCGGGCATCGCCTGGCCGCTCTGGATCGGGAAGCGCGTCATGGTCTCGGTTCCTGAGGAGTACGTGCTGGAGCCCGAGGACGACGCTCCCGAGCGCAAGGACGTCTCGCTCTGGAGCGTCGGTCTCATCATCATCACGCCGATCCTGCTGATCCTCGCCGCCACCTTCGGTGCCCTCGCCCTGCCGAACGGCCCGGTCCTCGAAGCGTTGACGCTCATCGGCAACCCGGCGGTCGCGCTCACGATCGCCGTCTGCCTCGCGTACTACGTGCTGGGGGTGCGGCGCGGCATGACGCTCGCCGAGCTGGGCGAGCTTTCCGGTCAGTCGCTCCGGCCGATCGGCATGATCCTGCTCGTCGTCGGTGCGGGTGCGTTCTTCGGCGCGGTCATCTCAGCGACGGGTGTGGGTGCGGCACTGGCCGAGGTGCTCGGTTCGCTCGGCCTGCCGATCATCGTGTCGGCGTACCTCATCAGCTCCGGCCTCCGCATCGCGCAGGGCTCGGCGACCGCGGCGATCGTCATCACGGCGGGGATCCTCCAGCCGGTCGTGCTTGCGGGTGACTACTCGCAGCCGCAGCTGGCGCTCATCGGCATCGCGATCGCGGCGGGTTCGATCACGCTCTCGCACGTCAACGACGGTGGGTTCTGGATCATCGCGAAGTACTTCAACATGTCGGTGAAGCAGACGCTCGCGACCTGGACCGTGCTCGAGACGATCCTCTCGGTCGTCGGCTTCGGGATGGTCGCCCTCATCTGGCTGTTCGTCTAGTCCGAGTCGTGACCGTCGGTCCAGTGCCTTTCTCAGGAGTGTCCGGGCGTGTCTGTGCCTGGTGAAGCCGGCGCGCCGGAGGACTCCTGAGAAAGGTCACTGAGCGGTAGGTGGTGCCTTTCTCAGGAGTGTCCGGGCGTGTCGGTGCTTGGCGAAGCCGACGCGCCGGAGGACTCCTGAGAAAGGGACCCAGTCGACGTCAGAAGAGGCGGGAGTCGCTGTCGTCGAGGCCGCGCATCGCGTCATAGTCGAGGACGACGCAGCGGATCCCGCGGTCCTGGGCGAGGGTGCGCGCCTGCGGCTTGATCTCCTGAGCGGCGAACACGCCCTGCACGGGGGCGAGGAGCGGGTCGCGGTTCATGAGTTCGAGGTAGCGGGTGAGCTGCTCGACGCCGTCGATGTCGCCGCGGCGCTTCAGCTCGACCGCGACGGACGCCCCGGTGGCGTCGGTGGCAAGGATGTCGACCGGGCCGATCGCGGTCATGTACTCGCGGCGGATGAGTCGGTAGCCGTCGCCGAGGAGCTCGATCTGCTCGGCGAGGAGCTTCTGCAGGTGCGCCTCGACCCCGTCCTTCTGGAGGCCCGGGTCGACGCCGAGCTCGTGCGCGCTGTCGTGGTGGACCTCGTGGATCGACACGATGAGGGCGTCGCCGGTCTTCTTGTGCGTGACCTTCCACAGCTCGGTGATCCCGGCCGCGGCCTGCGTCTCGTCGGGCTCGACCGTCGTGAGCACGCAGGGCGGGCTCATCCAGTTCAGCGGCTTGTAGGAGCCGCCGTCGGAGTGGACGAGCAGGCTGCCGTCGTTCTTCACCATGAGCAGCCGCTTGGCGAGCGGCAAGTGAGCCGACAACCGTCCGGCATAGTCGACCGAGCACTCCGCAATCACCAAACGCACGACGACGAGCCTACCCTCCGGACGTGGGCGCCCGACGCAGCCGGCGTCCGACGGCTGCGCACATCTCCTGCTGCCGTCAGCACGACTCCGCTCACAACTCCTGCTGGTGCCTCTTCCGGCGAGTCATGAGCCCGGAGTTCTCGGGTCGTCGGATCGCGGGAGATGCGAGGAGCAGGAGTTGCGAACCGGGCGCGGGCGACGGGCAGACCGTCGGCAGGAGCTGTGCACCCTCGCCAGGTGGGGCGAACGAACTGCGCTCAGCGCTTGCGGCGGCTGCTCTCGCGGGCGGCCGGCGACGCCAGGCCGGCGAACACGATGAGTACGAGCACGACGAACAGGGCGTTCAGCAGGCCGATGGCGTCGCCGAGGATGCCGATGAGCGGCGGACCGACGAGGAACGCGCAGTAGCCGATCATCGCGACGGCACTCACCCGTGCCGCAGCGCGCTTGGAGTCATCGGCCGCGGCGGACATGCCCACCGGGAACCCGAGCGAGGCCCCGAGGCCCCACAGCACGGTTCCGAGGACCATGAGGCCGGTGACCGGCGTGAGGATGAACAGGACGAGTCCGGCGATCGCCGCGGCGGCCGACACCTGCAGCACCGGCACCCGGCCGAAGCGGTCGATGAGCGGCCCGCCGACGATGCGACCGACGGTCATCGCGGTGACGAACACGCCGTAGACGAGCGCGCCGGTCGTGTTGCTCTGCTCATGGCCGTCGACCACGGCGAGTGCGAGCCAGTCGTTGGCGCTGCCCTCGGCGAACGCCATGCCGAGCATGATGACGCCGATGAGGATGAGGCGGCCGTCCGCCCAGACCGAGAGGCTCTCGCGGAGACGGTCCTGCCACGGCGCCTTCGGTGCGTCGTCGAGTTCGTCGGCGACGACCTGCTCGGCGGGGACGAAGCGCACGGCGACGACGGCGACGATCGCGATGACGACCGCCATGACGAGCGCGTGCCAGAAGACCTCGAGGCCGGCTGCGGACGCGAGTGCGCCGAGCCCTGCTCCGGCGACCGTGCCGAAGCTGAAGCACGCGTGCATCAGCGGCATCACCGTCTTGCCGAGCTCCTGCTCGGCCGCGGCGCCCTCGACGTTCATCATGACGTCGAGCGCTCCGTTCCCGAAGCCGAAGATGATGAGCCCGACGAGGACGATGCCCTCGAGTGGCACGAGGCTCGCGCCGACCCCGATGAGGAGCAAGCCGGTCGCGACGAGCCCGAGCGTGAGCTGCATGCCGTGTCGCGGGCCGAGACGCGCGAGGAGGTGCTGGGAGGCGACGAGGCCGAGGATCGATCCGATCGACATGCCGAGGATGAGCAGCCCGACGGCGCCGGTGGTCAGCTCGAGGTTGTCGCGGATGGCAGGGATGCGCGCCACCCACGTCGCGATGCTGAGGCCGCTCAGGGCGAAGATCACGAAGATCGCGTTGCGCCAGGCGAGGAGCTCGCGGCGTGGGCGCAGGGCGACGGGTGCGGTCGGCGGGTTGGTCGGCTCTGACACAGGGTCCTCGGGATCGGTGCTGGTGCGCCTGGGCGCTCGGTGGAGCGGGGTGGTGAGGCCCGTGCATCTGGGTGGATCTGACGAGAATCGAATCGATTCGATTCCGTCGACTAAGCTAGCAGATCGTGGACCAGGAATCACGCCCCTCGCGACCGACGCTCGCCGATGTCGCCGAGCGCGCGGGGGTGTCGCCGTCGACCGCCTCGCTCGCGTTCAGCGGCGCCGGACCCGTCTCCGAAGCGACCAAGCAGCGGGTGCTGCAGGCTGCGGCCGACCTCGACTACGCCGGCCCCGACCCGCGGGCCCGCTCCCTCCGCCAGGGACGCAGTGGCATCGTCGGAGCCGTCGTCGCCGGCCGCATAGGGCACTCCTTCCGCGACCCGGTGATGGTCCAGACCCTCGACGGACTCGCCGACGAACTCGGCGCGGTCGGCGCGGGACTGCTGCTCCTGAACGATGCGCAGGAGGGCACGCTGCAGTTGAGCAACGCACCGATGGACGGCGTCGTCCTCATCGGCTGCAGCCCGAACCTCGACAGCTCGGTCGCGATCCTCAGCCGACGGGGGATGCCGATCGTGTCGATCGAAGGACTCGCAGCCCTCGGCGTCCCCGACATCGCCGTCGACAACCGCGGTGGCGTGCGTGAGGAGGCGCGACACCTCGCCGACCGCGGCCACGAGCGGGTCGCCGTCGTCACCCTCAACCTCGACTCGACCGAACGCCGCGGCCCGCTCACGCCCGAGTGGGAGCGATCCGCCACGACGGTCCCGGCGATCGAACGCTTGCAGGGCCTCCGCGACGTCTTCCCCGACGCGCAGGGGTTCGTCACCACGGGGTCATCGCTCGAGGAGGGGCGGGTCGCCGGACACGCCATCCTCGACGTTCCGGCGGATGAGCGCCCGACGGCGATCGCCGCACAGAGCGACCTCCTGGCCGCCGGCGTCATCCGCGCAGCCGAGGAGCTCGGCATCTCCGTTCCCGCGGAGCTCAGCGTCGTCGGGTTCGACGGCATCCGCGTCGAAGGGCTCGACTACGACCTCACGACGGTCTGGCAGCCCTCCCGGGAGAAGGGGTCTGCCGCCGGCCGGGCGATCGTCGCCATGCTCGACGGCCGCGATCCGGAGTGCGAGCAGTTCGCGGTCCGGTTCCACCCTGGCGCGACCACGGCACCGGCGCGCCGGGCCCGGTGATGCGACCGACCACCCTCTCGTCCATCGCCGACCTGGGGGAGCTGGCCGAGGCGCTCACGGGGTTGCGCGCGGCGGCCGGTGCGCCGTCGTTCGCCGAGCTGGCCCGGCGGGTCGGTGCCCTCCGGCTCAGACGAGGTTCCCGCGACGCCCCCGGCAAGGTGACGGTCTACGACTGCTTCCGCACCGACCGGCATCGGGTCGACGCCGAGCTCATCCACGACCTCGTCCTCGCCCTCGGAGCCTCAGTGTCAGCGGCCGCCGAGTGGCGCACCACTGCTACGCGCCTGAACGGTGCGACGCTCGGGGGCCCGGTGTCCGCCTCCGTCCTGCCGGCAGCCGAGGGATCGACGTCCACCGGTGTGGAGCCCGCTGCCGCACCCGTCGTCGTCCTCACCGGGCTCCCCGGGGTCGGCAAGGCCGAGGTCGCGAGGCGGCTCGCCGAGGTCGAACGCCGCCGTACCCCCGGTGCGGTGGTGCTCCTCGTCCGGTTGCACGGATTCGAAGACGGGCAGCGTCCGGCGGAAGCGGACGAGGTGCTGCGTGAACTGGTGCGCGCCGTCGGAGGTCGGTCCGATCGTCGCCTCGACACCGCAGCGCTGCGCGAGACCCTCCGAACGGCGGCGCGCGACCGCCGGATCGTCGTCCTGCTCGAGGACGCGTTCTCCGCAGCGCAGCTCGCTCCACTCCTGATCGCCGACCACGCCCGGGGTCCCGCCGGGTGCGGTCTCCAGCTGATCGTGACCTCGCGAGCCCGGCTCGACGGCCTCGAGGCACTGGCGGCTGCGGAGGGACTCGCGGTGGACCGTCGGACCGTCCTGCCGCTCGAGACCGAGGAGACGGTCCGGCGGCTCTCGGCCGCGACCGCCTCGCGGCGTCCGACGTCCTCCTCGGCCGACGACGCGGCGGTCCGCCGGCTCGCGAAGGCGATCAGCGGGATCCGCCTCGACCTCGACCTCGTGCTGCGCTTCATCGAAGACCACCCGGACTGGTCGCTCGCCGATGTGGCCGAGCGCTTCGGCGACCGCCCGCGGCGCGACCACGCGGTGCCGCTCCTGGAACCCTCGGTCGCCGCCGTCGGACCGGCCGCCGCAGCCCTGTTCCGGCGGCTCGGCCTGCTCCGCGGCCCAGTACGGCTGGACGTCGTCGGGACACTGCTGGACGACGCCGGCGCGGATGCGCCGACCTCGGTGAGCCTGCTCCGTCGCCTGGCGGACATGCACCTGGCCACCGTCTCGGAGCGGACCGTCGAACTGCACCCGCTCGTCCACACCGCGGCCCACCGGCTCGCGGTCGAGCAGGAGCGCCCGTCGGTCCTCGTGGTGCTGGCCGAGCGTGTGTTGGACCGGTTCCGCGAGTTGGTCGGCTCCGTCCGCGTAGACGCGTCCCTCGCCGACGGGCTGGTGGCCGCCGCAGCGCTCGCGGTCGACCAGCGGGCGGGCGACGCACTCGCCGCGCTCGTCTTCGACGTGGTGGAGCCGGTGGGTGATGCCGGCTACTGGAGCCATGCGGCCGAACTCCTCCAGCTCGCCGCGCCGTTCGTGCCGCGGGACCGACGAGGCACGACCGCGGAGCTCCTCGCCCGCGCCTTCGAGAAGCTCGGTCGGTACGACGACGCCCTCGACCACCTGCATCGGGCGAGTCGTCTCCTCACCGAGGAGCAGCCGGGTCGCACGATGAACGTGATCGCCAATGTGGAACGCCAACTGGGACGGATGGCGGAAGCCGAGCAGTCGTATCTCCGCGCCGCTCGGATCGCGGCCGCGGCCGGCAATCCGATCACGCGAGGGCGCGCGCTCGGCAATCTCGGCAATCTGGCGCGCATCACGAGCCGGTATCGCCGGTCGGAGCGGTTGTTCGATCTGGCCGAGGCGGTGAGCACTCGAGCCGGGGACGACGTCAATCGGACGATCGTCGAGTCGAACCGTGTGCTCCTGCTCCAGGCGCAGGGCAGGTTCGACGAGGCGCTCCGGCGCTGCGCGACCCTGCTCGAGCACGGCGGTGCCGGCGTCAACCGCGGATACCTCCTCACCCAGCGCGCCATGATCCTGCTGGACCTCGACCGTGTGGCCGAGGCGGAGGCGGCCCTGCTCGCGGCAGGGGCGGACGACGGCGGTCCGACGACGTTCGACGAGGACGCCGAGATCGCCATCCAGCTCGCCCAGGTCGCTCGTCGACGCGGAGACCTTGTCGAGGCCGCGCGTCTGGCGGACACCGCCCTGGCCTCGGCCGAGCGTGTCGGCTACCCACTCCTCCGCTCCGACGCTTGCAGCACCCTCGGCGAGATCGCCGCCGATGCCGACGACGCCGGGACCGCCGAGCGCTGGGCGCGATGCTCGCTCGAGCTCGCCGAACTGCTCGGTGACCGGGTCGAGCAGGCGCGGGCGTTCGAGACGATGGGGAGGGTGGCGGTGATCCGCGGCGACCGGGCGGCGGCCGACGCCGCGTTCACCGCCGCCGCCGACCTCCTCAGCGCGGTCGGCCACTGGCGAGCCACGGCCGTCCAGACGATGCGCGCGGCTTCCCTCCGACCCTGACGGCGGAATCCAGTGGACACGCGGCAATCGGCGGTCCTCGGCGCCCGGACGTTCGGGCTCGTTCGGGTGACTGGTCCGCGGTCGCCTCGATCCGCCACGATCATGCCGGAGCGAGCCGTGCGGCGAGCCCGAGACAGACCGACATCCGGCCGGACGACGCAGCTCGTCGGCCCATGCCAGCAGAAGGACGAACACCCCATGACGCGACACCGACCATCGACGAACCGGCTCAGACGACTTGCCGCTGGAGGCGGGCTGTTCGTGCTCGCCGCCACCCTCGCAGGGTGCTCCGGAGGTGACGTCTCGGTCGGAGACACGGCGACGGTCACCCTGCCGGCGAAGACCGCGGGGAACGGTGATCAGGACTTCGCCGTCACGGTCGCCTCGGTCGACGAGGCTCCGGCCGAGGTGGCCGATCAGATCGAGGGTGACGACGACGTCTACTTCGCGTCCATCGAGTTCGCCTACACGGGCGATGCTGCCGCCGAGGTGCTCGCCGTGCCGTGGAACAACGTCTTCGCACGGCTGTCGGACGGGAGCCTCCTCGAGGCCTCGTTCATCGGGCTCACCGAGTGCAGCGGCACACCGGAGGATCCGGTCGCCGCCGCCGACGACCTGGTCGCCGGTGAGACGGTCACCGTCTGCGTGCCACTGTCGTCGACCGACGGTCTGGAGGTGACCGGCGTCTACGTCGGCACCTCCGACGGTGGCTCGGGCGGGACGGTGTGGAAGCGATGACCGGCGTGCACGAGCCCGGGCGGGAACCTGTGCGCGAACCGGATCGATCCGGCCAGGAGGAGACGCCATCCCAGTGGTCCGTGGAGGAGTGGGGGAGTTCGCCGTTCGGGTGGTTCGCCGGCGCGGGGATCGGCGTGCTCGTCGCCGTGCTCTGCTTCACTCCGATCTGGGACGAGGTCGCCGGGCGGAGCACTGGACGACGAGCCGGTTTCGGTGCGCTGCTCGGTACGATCGGGCCGTTCGGCGTCGCCGCGATCGCGCTGGCCGTCGCCGTCGTGTTCGTGGTCGTCGGTGTCCGGAAGCGACGCGCCGGCGATCGCGGCTGATCGCCAGAGCCGGAGTCCGGCCGACGATACGGACGGCATGCCCCGTAGGGTGGAGGCGACGCTCGAAGGAGACCCATGACCGACCAGCCCATCGCCACCGCCGCACTCGTCCAGCAGGAGGCGGCCGCGCTCGCCGTGTCCCTCGCCCCGGTCTACCAGGACCTGCACGCGAATCCGGAGCTCTCCTTCGCGGAGCACCGGACGGCCGCCCTGGTCGCGGATCGCATCACCGGCCTCGGGTACGGGGTCGCGACGGGGATCGGCGGCACCGGTGTCGTCGGTGTCCTGGAGAACGGCGAGGGACCGACGGTCCTGCTGCGGGCCGACATGGACGGCCTGCCCGTCCTGGAGGAGACGGGCCTCGACTACGCGAGCGTCGCGCGCGGGGTCGACCCGGAGGGCAATGACGTCCCGGTCATGCACGCCTGCGGCCACGACGTCCACGTCACCTGTCTGCTGGGTGCCGCCGAACTGCTCGCCGCACGGCGCGACACCTGGTCCGGGACGCTCGTCGTCCTGTTCCAGCCGGCCGAGGAGGCCGGCGGCGGTGCGCAGGCGATGATCGACGACGACCTCTACGCACGCGTCCCGAAGCCCGACATCGTGTTCGGCCAGCACGTCGGTCCGCTGCCTGCCGGTGTCGTCGGCACGCACGCCGGTCCGTCGTTCGCCGCGACCGACGCCTACCGCGTCACCTTCCACGGCCGCGGCGGGCACGGATCCCGCCCGCAGTCGACGATCGACCCGATCGTGATGGCGGCGTCGGCGGTCGTCCGCCTCCAGAGCATCGTGTCCCGCGAGGTCGCCGGAACTGACACCGCGGTGCTCACCGTCGGCACGATGCACGCCGGCACCAAGAACAACATCATCCCCGACACCGCGCAGATCGGCGTCAACATCCGCAGCTACGAACCGCACGTGCGCGACCGCGTCGTCGGCTCCATGGAGCGCATCATCCGCGCCGAGGCCGCCGCGTCGGGCGCCGAGCGGGAACCGGTGATCGAACACACCGAGACCTTCCCGGTGCTCGTGAACGATCCCGCGGCGACCGGTGCGGTGACGGCGGTGTTCGCCGACGCGTTCGGTGCCAATCGCATCGTCGACCCCGGTCTCGTCACGGGGAGTGAGGACGTCGGCATGCTCGCGACGGCTGCCGACGCTCCCATCGTCTACTGGATCCTCGGTGGCGCCGATCCACAGGCGTTCGCGGCGGCCTACGCCTCGGGCCGCATGGAGCAGGACCTCCCCGGCAACCACTCCTCGAAGTTCGCTCCGCTCATCCACCCCACCCTCGACACCGGCATCGCAGCGCTCTCGCTCGCGGCACTGTCGCGTCTGGCCGGAACGGCGGCCACCGCATGATCGTCGTGACGACGGACACCGTCGCCGGACACCGCATCGACGCCGTCCTCGGCGAGGTCGTCGGGCTCACCGTGCGAGCTCGCGACTGGGGCTCCTCGATGTCGATCGGCTTCTCGGCGCTCGGCGGCGGCGAGGTCCCGGGGATGACCCAACTGCTGTTCGAGTCCCGCCAGGAGGTCATGCGACGCCTGGTGGCCGACGCGGAACAGCGCGGCGCGAACGCGGTCCTCGCGATGCGTCTCGAGACCACCGACATCGGCGGTGCGTGGACGCAGCTGACCGCCTACGGCACCGCGGCGTACCTCGTCCCGATCCCCGCCGGGGAGCCCGGAGCGACCGGCCAGTCCGCCTACGCGGCGGAACAGCCGGACGCCCCGAAACCACGCGGCGACGTCTGACGGTGGGGTGGAACACGGGGCGCGCCCCCTCGTTCCGACCTGCGCAGACCTGACCCGCCCGATCACCGCGCCGACGCAGACGGAGGAGACCCGTGACCGCTTGGATCGACGAACTCATCACCGAGGTGACCACGGCTGTGCGGGAGCGCAGCGACGAACGGGTGGCCGAGATGTTCGAGCGCTGCTTCGCCGACACCCTGCACAGCACGATGACGCCCATGCCGGACGGCACCGTGTTCATGCTCACCGGCGACATCCCCGCGATGTGGTTGCGCGACTCGAGCGCCCAGCTCGCGCCCTATCTCCATTTCGCGACCGACCACCCCGAGCTGGCCGAGCTGCTCGTCGCCGTCAACCGTCGGCAGCTGGACGCGATCGCACTCGACCCCTATGCGAACGCGTTCAATGCCGAGCCGAACGGCCACGGGCACCACGACGACCGCACCGATGCATCGCCCTGGGTGTGGGAGCGCAAGTACGAGATCGACTCGCTCTGCTACCCACTCCAGCTCGCACACGACATCTGGCTGGCGACGGGGCGCCGCGACCACCTGGATGCGCGGTACCGCTCCGCCGTCGTCGCGGCGATGGAGGTCTGGCGGGTCGAGCAGCACCACGAGGAGCACTCGCCGTACCGGTTCCAGCGGTTCGATGCCCCGCTCTCCGACACCCTCGTCCGCGACGGACTCGGGCCGGAGACGGCGTGGACCGGGCTCTCCTGGTCGGGGTTCCGGCCGAGCGACGACGCAGGGCGGTACGGCTACAACGTTCCCGGCAACCTCTTCGCCGCGGTGACGCTCGCCGGGGTCGAATCGATCGCTCGCGAGGTGCTCGACGACGAGGTACTCGCAGCGGAGGCGCGGACGCTTCGAATCGAGCTCGAGACCGCGATCGACGCCCACGGTGTCGTGACGACCGACCAGTACGGCGACGTCTACGCCTACGAGGTCGACGGGTTCGGCAACGCGCTCCTGATGGACGACGCCAACGTGCCGAGCCTGCTCTCGCTGCCGTTCCTCGGCTGGTGCGCGCCCGACGACGCCCGGTACCTCGCCACCAGACGGTTCCTGCTCAGCGAGGACGACCCGAGCTACTTCGTCGGGTCCGCCGCCCGTGGGATCGGGAGCCCGCACACACCCCACGACCACATCTGGCCGATCGCCCTGTCCATCGAGGGCCTCACCTCGCAGGACGAGCAGGATCGCGCCCGCCTGCTCGACACGTTGCTGCGGACCGACGCCGGCACGGGGGTCATGCACGAGTCGTTCCACAAGGACGACCCCGACACCTTCACCCGGCCGTGGTTCTCCTGGGCGAACGCGATGTTCTGCGAGTTCGTCCTCGACGTGGTGGGTCTGCGCACGCACGTGCGGCGTCCCGTGCCCCGAGGGAACTGAGCAGACCCGCCGCCTCGTGCGCCGGCTCAGAGCAGGCGCAGCTCCTGAGCACGGGTGACGGCCCTGGTCCGGTCGGCCACCTCGAGCTTCTCGAAGACGTGCAGCAGGTGCGTCTTCACCGTCGACTCCGAGATGAAGAGTGCCGCCGCGATCGCCCGGTTGCTGTTGCCGGCGGCGACGAGCGCGAGGACCTCGAGCTCGCGGGCGCTGAGCTGTGGGCGGGTTGGCGTCCCGCCCTGCATGCGGCCCACGAGTGTTGCCGCGATCGTCGGCGCGAGCACCGTCTGACCGGCGACCACCGAACGGATGCCGGCCAGGATCTCCTGCTCGGGCGCCGCCTTCAACAGGTAGCCGCCGGCTCCGGCCTCGATCGCGCCGAGGATGTCGTCGTCGGTCTCGTAGGTCGTCAGCACGAGCACCCGGACGCCTGGCACGCACTGCACGATTCGCGCTGTCGCCTCCGCACCGCCGAGGACCGGCATGCGCAGGTCCATGAGCACGAGGTCCGGCCGGTGCTCCTCGGTCGCCGCGACCGCCGCAGCGCCGTCCGCCACCTCGGCGACGACCTCGAGGTCGTCCGCGCGCCCGAGCAGCGCGACGATGCCCGACCGCACGATGGGGTGGTCGTCCGCGACGACGATCCTGATCCGTGTCATCGTCCCTCCTCCACGGTTCCTGAGCCTGTCGAGGGGCTGCCGGCCGACACGCCGTCCGTGGTCCCTGAGCTTGTCGAAGGGCCCGCCTCGATCGTCACCGGCACTCGCACCCGCACGGTCGTCCCCGCTCCGGCGGCACTCGCGAGTTCCACCGTCCCGCCGAGCAGCGTCACCCGGTCGTGCATGCCGTGCAGCCCGAAGCCCGCGCCCGGACTGGTCCCGAGCAGCGCGCCGTCCGGGTCCGCGATCCCGACCCCGTCGTCGGAGATCCGCAGTTCGGCCCAGCCGTCGTCGACGGTGAGCGCCAGCTCGACGCGGTCGGCGGCGGCGTGTTTCCGGATGTTCGCGAGACCCTCCTGCGCACTCCGGAGCAGCACGACCTCGGGCGCCCGTTGGAACCGTTCGGACGGAGCGTCGATGTCGACGGCCACACCTGTCTCGCGGGCGAACCGCTCGCCCAAGCGGCGGAGGCTGTCACCGAGCGTCGTGTCGGCGGCCGGCATCGCCGCCGTCGTGGCCACGAGGGATCTCGCCTCGCGGAGGGCGTCGCGTGCCGTGCTCTCGATGAGGTCGATGCTGTCGAGGGCGGCGATCGGTCGACCGTCCAGCGGGGAGGCGTCCGGCGTGCCCGCGACGGTCTCGCCGACCTCGGAACGGGCGCGTTGCGCGAGCAGCACCACACTCGTGAGGCTCTGCGCGATGGTGTCGTGGATGTCGCGAGCCATGCGTTCGCGTTCGGCGGCAGCCCCGGCCTCCCGGCTCGCCCGTTCCGATTCGGCCTGAGCGGTCTGCAGACTCACGAGGAGTCGTGCCTTCTCATCGCCGAGCTCGGCGATCCGGGTGATCCACAGACCGAGGGACAACGCGAAGACGAGCGAGACGCTCTGGATCGCGAGCCCCTGCAGGATCACGTCGGGGGTGGCGCCTTGTCCGACGATGAAGCCGACGGCGAGGGTCGCGGCGCTCGCGATGTTGAGGACGATCGCGTTCCGCGTCTTCGGCGTCAACACCCACAGCAGCGGGAACACGAGGCACTGGAGGGTCAGGACGTTCGGTGAGAACGCGGTACCCACGGCGGTGAGGGCGATGAGGGTGATCGCGAACCAAAGCCCACCCTGCGGACGCTCGAGGGTGCGTCGCCCGGCCGTGTAGTAGACGAGGCAGAGCGCCGCCAGCACGATCCAGACGCCGACGACCCGTTCCGGTGCCCCGGCCGCGCTGACGCTCACGAGCGCACCGACGATCACGCACCCCGCGCCGAACGCGACATCCCACCACCGTCGTCCGTCCATGTCCCAACCCTCCCATCCCTGCCCGCGAACTGTCACTTCCTGCCAGTTCCGGTGGCGTACACCCACCGGAACTGACAGTTCGCGGGCTAGGAGCGGCGGACCCAGCGGAAGGTGAGGCGGGTGAGGACGAGGCCGACGACCGCCCAGACGACGAGGACGAGCGCGACCATCGGGAGGTCCCAGCCCCCGGACGGCTCCTGCGAGGCGAACCCCTCCGGCAGGAAGACGGAACGCATGCCCTGCGCGATCCACTTGAGCGGGAAGACACTCGCGACGCTCTGCAGCCATTCGGGGAGCATCGTGAACGAGAGGTAGACGCCGGAGATGAACTGCAGCACGAGCACGATCGGGATGATGACGGCCGTCGCGCTCTTGCCCGTGCGGGGGAGCGCCGACAGGGCGATACCGAGGACCGCCGACGTGGCGATGCCGAGCAGGTAGATCCAGGCGAAGGTGAGCCACCGCTCGGGCTCGGTCGGCAGGGTGACGTCGAACAGGAACCGCGCGACGAGGAGCAGCAGCGCGATCTGGAGCACCGAGGTGACGAGGACCTGCCCCATCTTCCCGAGGAAGTAGGAGATCACCGGGAGCGGGCTGCCGCCGAGGCGCTTGAGCGTGCCGTCGCTCTTCTCCGTCGCGATGTCGGTCGCGAGGTTCTGGACGCCCGAGAGGAGGATGCCCGCGGCGATCATGCCGGGGAGGTAGAAGGCGGCCTGGCTGACCCCGCCGGTGCCGTCGGGTGCCTCGCCCACGTTCCCCATCGCGCTGAACGCGGTCGAGAAGATCGCGAGCATCACGACGGGGAAGAGGAAGGTGAAGAACACCTGGTCGCCGGAGCGGAAGTAGATGCGGGTCTCGTAGCCGATCCGGCTCGCTCCGAGTCGGAGGGTGCGTCCGCGGGGGAGTGTCGGGACGAGCGTGTTGGTGGTGCGGTCGATGGTGGTCATGCGCCGACTCCTGTCGTGGTGACCTGCGTGGCCGGTGACGGTGCTTCGGATGGGGTGGCTGGCGCCGCAGCGGCGTCGGCCGCGTGGACGAGCCCGAGGTAGATGTCCTCGAGGCTCGGGCGGATGACCTCCAGGTCGCGCGGCTCTCCGCCGAGTGTCGCCGCGAGATCGGCGACCCGTGCAGCCGGTGCCTCGGTCCGTTCCTCGTGGAGGCCGTGCTCGTCGCGCCAGCGCACCACGGGGATCCGGGCCTCGGCGCCGCCGATCTCGTCGACCGCGCCGATCTCCACGAGTCGACCCGCCGCGATGACGGCGACGCGGTCGGCGAGCTGGGCGGCTTCGTCGAGGTAGTGGGTGGTGAGGAGGATGGTCGTGCCGTCGCGTTTGAGCGAGCGGATGAGTTCCCAGAACTGCCGACGTGCCTCAGGGTCGAACCCGGTCGTCGGCTCGTCGAGGAAGAGGAGGGCCGGGCGGCCGACCACCCCGAGCGCGACGTCCACCCGCCGACGCTGGCCGCCCGAGAGCTTGCCGATGCGCGTGCCCGCCTTGCTCGTGAGCCCGACCGCCTCGATGACCTCGTCCACATCCCGCGGGTCCGCGTAGTACCGGGCGAACTGTGTGAGCTGCTCCCGGACCGTGACGTTGGCGGCCTCGGCACTCGACTGGAGGACGATGCCGAGGCGGGCCTTCCAGTCGAGACCGCCCTTCGCCGGGTCGACACCGAGGACGCTCGCCTCGCCGCCCGTCCGGTGCCGGTAGCCCTCGAGGATCTCGATCGTGGTGCTCTTCCCGGCACCGTTCGGGCCGAGCAGGGCGAAGGTCTCACCCGGGTGGATGTCGAAGGAGACCCCGTCGACGGCGGTGAAATCGCCGTACTGCTTGCGCAGCCCGCGGACCTCGATGATCGGTCGTGTGCTCATGGTGTCCATGCTCGTCCGCTGCGACGCGCACCGGTAGCGGTGGAGGGGCTGATCCTCGTATCCACCGATCGGTTGATGCGCGAGCCGCCCGACGCCCCGTCGCTCCGGCTCGGTCTGCCGACACGCACGAACGCCCACCCGCCCGACGAGGGCGGATGGGCGCTGGCGTGACGCTGCGGCAGCCTAGCCGAGTGCCGCGGTGGAGACGACGACGACGAGGTCCTCGACGTTCTCGAACCCGGCGGTCTCCTGGGTGAGCTGGGTGAACGGGATGCCGATGATCGTCAGCCCGTCGAGCGATCCGGTGAACGTACCGGCGGCTTCGGTCACGCTCGCGCCACCGGCCGTCGCGTTCGCGGCCGCTGCGGTGAGGGAGGCGGCGCCGCCGGAGAGGACGGCGTAGCTGCCCGAGGCGGCACCCGCTTCGTAGCTGAGGATGCACACCGTCGGCAGGTCGCCGAGGACCGCGGCCGGAGCGAAGGTGGCCTTCGCAGCGGCGACAGCGGCTGCCGGGACCGCGACGCCGCTGGCTGCGCTGAGCGTGTTGACCTGCTCTTCGGTGCACTTCGTCGCGCCCGATGACGGCTCTTCCTGGGCAGCGTCCTCCGTGGCCTCGGGCGCGGTCGTGGCGCTCGTCGAGGGGTCGGAGTCGGCCGGTGCGTCGCCGCTACTGCAGGCGGCGAGCCCGAAGAGCCCGATGACGGCGACGGCGGCCACCGCGGAGACGCGGAGACGGTGGTGAGCGGAGCGAAGTGACATGGTGGTTCCCCCTGGAATCGTGAGCGTTGACGGATGCTCAGGTCCAGGATGGTGGACCGAGGCGGCAGCCTCAATGGGGACAACTCCCCAGTTGTCGGTCAGGCCCCGGTGCGCATCCACGCCGTCGTGCGGGCTCGAAGCCCGAGGGTGGTCGCACGCGCACCGAGGTAGCCGACGAAGAAGGTGAGCGCCAACCAGGTGAGCCCGGTCTGCCCGCCGGGTGCCCAGGCGAGGACCGCGAGCGCGAACGGCAGGAAGACGAGCGTGTTGAGCAGCCCGGTGATCGCGAGGTACCTCGCGTCGCCGGCGCCGATGAGGACGCCGTCGAGGACGAAGACGACACCGCCGAGCGGGGTGGTGACGGCGAGCACGATGATCGCGGGCACGATGAGCGCCGCGAGGTCGGGGTCGCTCGTGAAGAGCAGGCCGATGACCGGGCTCGCGAGGGCGATGACCAGGCCGAGCACGATCCCCGAGCCGACGCCCCACTGGAGGCAGCGGACGAGGACGGCACGCACCCCTGCGACGTCGCCGGCCCCGAGCCCCTTGCCGACGAGCGCCTGCGCGGCGATCGCGAGGGCGTCGAGCGCGAAGGCGAGGGTGGCGAAGAGGGTCATGACGAGCTGGAACCCGGCGAGTTCGTCGGTGCCGAGGTCGGTCGCGACGAACACGGCGATGAGCATCGCGGCGCGGAGGCTGACGGTGCGGAGGAACAACCATCCGCCGGAACGGGCCGCGCCACCGAGGCCGGCGCGGTGCGGGCGGAGACTCGCTCCCGTCCGACGCACGTGGCGCAGGACGACGACGAGGTAGGCGACGACCATGCCCCACTGCGCGATGACGGTGCCGATGGCGGATCCCGCGATGCCGAGTCCGAGGCCGTAGATGAAGAGGAAGTTGAGGCCGATGTTCGCGGCGAACCCGGCGCCGGCGACCACGAGGGGCGTGGTGGTGTCCTGCAGGCCGCGGAGGAGCCCGGTCGCACCGAAGACGAGCAGCATGGCGGGGATGCCGAGCATCGAGATGCCGAGGTAGGTGTCGGCCTGCTGGGCGACGGCGTCCGTCGCGCCGAACAGCCCGACGAGCGTGGGGGAGAGGAACCATCCGGCCGCACCGATCACGACACCGAGCCCGAGCGACAACCAGAGCCCGTCCACCCCGAGCGACACCGCGCCGCGTTCGTCGCCGTGTCCGAGGCGCCGGGCGACCGCGGGCGTCGTCGCGTAGGCGAGGAACACCATGAGACCGATGACCGTCTGCAGGACCGCGCTCGCGACCCCGAGGCCGGCGAGCGGCACGACGCCGAGGTGGCCGATCATCGCGGAGTCGGCGAGCAGGAACAGCGGCTCCGCCATCAGCGCCCCGAGCGCCGGGACCGCGAGCCGGAGGATGTCGCGGTCGACAGGCCGCAGCCGTCGCCTGTCCTGTCCCGTGGTCACCCGCCGAGCCTAGCCGCGGGTGGTGACACGCCGCGTCGCCGTCCGAGACGGGAGTCGACGGCCTACCGCGCGAGCAGCGACCCGCTCAAGCCGGGGAGGTCGCGGAGACGGATGCCCGTGAGGAAGCCGGCCGCGGCGGCGTAGGCGACCCGTGGTTGGTCGGCGTCCTCGCGGCAGGCGAGGAACAGCGGCACGGCGGTGGCGCCCAGGCGCTCGGCGACGTCGGCGATCTCCGCGAAGCCGATGAGCGGGTCGACCCGGTGGGCGATGCCGGCCATCGTGCGCACGGCGACGCCGTCGGGCTCGGTGCCGTCCTGTGCCAGCCCGGAAGCAGCGAACGAGACCAAGGACGCACCTTCGGACGAGAATCGTCGGCAGGCGTCGGTCAGGGCCCGCTCGACGGCTCGGCTGGTCTGTTCCCCCGACGCTGTACCCGCACCCGCCGTCCTTCCGGCGTCGTCCTTCGGCAGTGCGCGCCGGACCGCGTCGAGCGCCCACCCGTGCACGGTGCCGCCGGCCCCGGGGATCGGCAACCAGGACACCGCCGCGAGCACGGCACCTGCGGCGTCCGTCACGACGGAGACCCGGACCGCGGCGGTCGGCTCCCGGTCGTCGCCATCGGGGGCGTCGATGCTCGAACCCACCGTGAGACCGAGCTCGGGCACGTGCCGGTCGGACACCCACACCGACGACAGCGCGCGGATCTGGCTGCGGAGCTCCCACGGCAGTTCGCGAGCGGGCACCAGGATCGAGGTCGTCGGATCCGCGCCGGCGGCTCCCGTCGCATCGTCCGGACCAACGGGTTCTGATGCATCCGCCCCGCTGAGGTCGAGCACGAGGTCTCGGCCGAGTGGCGACACCCGCCACCCCTCGGGCACGATGCGCTCGTCGCGGGTGGCGAAGACCGCCGGTGTGAGCCCCTCCTGCTCGGCCGCCGTCGCGAACGCCGACACCGCGGCGACTGCACCGCCGGGGTCGCCGATCGGCTCGCCGAGGGCAAGCGCGACGCCGGCATGCTGCTGGTAGGCGACCGCGTGTCCACCGTCGGCCGTGACGAACACCCGGTTCTCGCGCCGGAGTGCCGAGGCCGCCAGCGGTCCGCCGCCGTGTTCGCGCAGCAGCTGGGCCGCCCTGGCGCGTGCTCGCCGCGCACCGGGTCCGATCGCCCCGGGCAGGCGTCGCCTGGTCTGGTTCGCCGCGACCCGGAACGCGTGGCGCGACAGCACGAGGACCACCGCCTGTCCCGCCCACAGGACGCTCGCGGAGATCCAGATGGTCGACGCCACGACCGGCACCTGGGCCAGCCAGGCGAGGGCGATGAGGGCGAGCGTGACCAGGAGGTTGCCGACGGTGAGCACCATCGCCGCCCACCAGGCCCAGCGATGACCACGGCGGAGCCAGTTCGCGATCACCAGGATCGCGATGGTGTCGACCCCGACGTCGAGGATCGAGCCCTGCGTCAGGGTGGTCGAACCGAGCGGCCCGTCGAGCGGCACGAGGGTGACGAGCAGCTGCACCGCACCGATCACGAGCAGCCCGGAGACGGCGAACAGCCGCCAGTCGCGCATGGTGGGTCGCGGGGTCGACCGGTGCTCGCCGAGGAGGAGGCGGGCCACGATCACGAAGACGACCGTCGTGATGAAGTGCTCGAGGTCGTCGATCTTCCCGACGTAGAGGAGCGCGATCGACACCCACGACAGGAGCAGCAGCCGCCAGCGCAGCCGGTAGGGGGAACGCATGAACGCGGTCGCGGTCGCGACGCAGCCGAGGATGCCGCAGCTCGGACCGACGTCGAGCGTCGTCACGAGGGACTGCGCCCACGGCCAGTCGAGCCGAGCCAGCGCCAGAGCCGCGCCGAGGGCCCCGAGGACACCGACGAGATGGCCGGTCACGAAGATCGCCGACGCCCGCAGCGTGCCGAATCGGACCTCGACCCACCCGCCGAACACGGCCGCGCCGACGATCGCGATGAGATAGGCGAGCGGGTCGGCGGTGATGAACATGCCCGTCAGGACCGTCCACCAGCGCCCGGCTTCAAGGCTCGGCACCCCGTAGGCGAATGCCGGATACCAGGCGGCCTGGTCGATCGGGCGCCACAGGCCGCCGGTCACGACGCCGAGGGCGACGAAGACGGTGACGAAGGCGGTGGTCGCGGGGGTCGTCCGCAGGGCCCAGCGCAGCGGCGTCAGGACGACGGCGATCGCGGCGCGCAGATCGGTGCGGACGGGGGCCGAGCTGGCGGCCCGGGTGGTCGGCGTGTCCATTCGGGCGTCGGCGTCGGTCGTGGCCGGGACCGACCCGGATGGCGACAGCAGTTCGTCGAGCTCAGCCTCGGTCATCGACACGGGCGCGCGATCGGCGGCCGGCTGGGCAGCCCGACGACGGATCCGGAACACGACGACCACCGCGATCACGACGGCCGCGGCACCGGCCAACGCGAGCGCCGCCCAGGAGAAGCGGTGCAGGAACTCGGTCGCGGCACTCCCCAGGACGGTGACGACCGTCACCACGAGCGAGGCCCAGGCGATGCCGCCCGCCGCGTTGGCGACGAGGAAGTGCGGGTACGTCATGCGGAACATGCCCGCGAGCGGTCCGGAGAAGATGCGGAGGACGGCGATGAACCGTCCGACGAACACCGCCCACGGCCCCCACCGCCGCATGAGGTGCACCGCGGCGCCCAGTCGCTTCGGCCCCACGTGCTTCGGGAATCTGCGGTTCAGCACCGACAGGAGCCGCCGGCCGTACCGCTTGCCGATCCAGTACCCGATCGAGTCGCCGAGGATCGCACCACCGGCGGCCGCAGCGGCGACGAACACCGGGTTCAGGCCGCTCGACGCGGCGAGGAGGGTCGCCCCGATGAGCACGGTCTCTCCCGGCAACGGCACGCCGAGGCTTTCGACCGCGACGACCAGGAAGACGACGAGGAGCAGGACGCCGGGCGGGAAGTCGGCCAACCAGTCCACGCGGGCTCCTTCCGGCCGGGTGGGTCAACGGTAGTCCCTCGTTCCCCGAAACGCTCGCGACGCTCCTCCACAGGACTCGGTCCAGAGCGGCACGCCCGCTCTGAGAGAACACCCGAGCCGTGGTCAGGTGCCGTCGCTAGGCTGATCCGCATGACTGACGCGCAGCTCGCCTCCGGCATCGACCGCTCCGAACTCGACCCGGCCGTGCGGCCGCAGGACGACCTCTTCCGCCACGTGAACGGCAAGTGGATGGACCGCACCGAGATCCCCGATGACAAAGCTCGCTGGGGATCGTTCCACCAGCTGGCGGAAGACGCCGAGAACGCCGTCCGCGACATCATCGAGGAGTCGCAGACGAACCCCGACGGCGAGGAGGGCGTGAAGATCGGCGCCCTGTACGCCAGCTTCATGGACGTCGACCGGGCCAACGCCCTCGGAGCGACCCCGCTCGCCGACCAGCTCGCCCGCGTCGCAGCGGTCGACTCCATCGAGTCCTTCCTCCGCCTGTCCGGCGAGTTCGAGGCGGAGGGGGTCGGCGGCTTCCTGCAGCTCTTCGTCGACAACGACCCGGGCAACCCCGAGCGCTACCTCGTCTTCGCCGAACAGGGCGGCATCACGCTGCCCGATGAGTCCTACTTCCGTGAAGACACCTTCGCCGAGATCCGCGAGGCCTACCGCGCACACCTCCAGACGATGTTCGAGCTCGCAGGCATCGACGACGCTGCCGCACGTGCCGACCGCGTGTTCGCCCTCGAGACGGCGATCGCGTCCAAGCACTGGGACAACGTCGCCACTCGCGACAGCGAGAAGACGTACAACCTCTACTCGTGGGACGAAGCTGCGGCGCTCGCCGCGGGCGCCGACCTCGACGGCCCGAACCTCGCCGTCTGGCGCGACGCGATCGGCGCCGCCGACGACGTGTTCGCCGAGATCGTCGTCCGCGAGCCGAGCTTCCTCGAGGGCCTCGGTGAGCTCCTCGTCGCCGAGCAGCTCGAGTCCTGGAAGGACTGGCTGGCCTGGAAAGTCGTCCACGGTGCCGCTCCGTACCTCTCCGAGGAGTTCGGTCGCGCCAACTTCGACTTCTACGGCAAGACCCTCACCGGCACGCCGCAGCAGCGCGAGCGCTGGAAGCGCGGCGTCTCGCTCGTCGAGGGCATGCTCGGCGAGGCCGTCGGCCGCATCTACGTCGACCGGCACTTCGGCGCCACGTCGAAGGACGAGATGGACGTCCTCGTCGGCTTCCTCGTCGAGGCGTACCGCGACAGCATCGAGAACCTCGAGTGGATGAGCCCCGAGACCCGCACGCGCGCGCTGGAGAAGCTCGACAAGTTCACGCCGAAGATCGGTTTCCCCGTGAAGTGGCGCGACTACTCGGCGCTGGAGCTCGAGGCCGACGACCTGCTCGGCAACGTCCGTCGTGCGAGCCGGTTCGAGATGGACCGAGAACTGGGCAAGATCGGCAAGCCGCTCGACCGCGACGAGTGGTTCATGACGCCGCAGACGATCAACGCCTACTACAACCCCGGCTTCAACGAGATCGTGTTCCCCGCCGCCATCCTCCAGTACCCGTTCTTCGACGCCGGTCGCGACGCCGCCGCGAACTACGGGGCGATCGGCGCGGTCATCGGTCACGAGATCGGGCACGGCTTCGACGACCAGGGGTCGAAGTTCGACGGCGACGGCCGACTCACCGACTGGTGGACCGAGGCCGACCGCGCGGCGTTCGAGGAGCGCACCGCGTCGCTCATCGAGCAGTACAACGCGCTGGCTCCCGCCCAGGTGCCCGACCACCACGTGAACGGCGCCCTGACGATCGGCGAGAACATCGGCGACCTCGGCGGGCTCGGCATCGCCTGGAAGGCGTACCTGCTGTCGCTCGAGGGCGCGGAGCCGCCGGTCATCGACGGCCTCACCGGCGCGGAGCGGTTCTTCCTCTCCTGGGCGCAGGCCTGGCAGCAGAAGGGACGCGACGCGGAGGTCATCCGTCTGCTGTCGATCGACCCGCACTCGCCGAACGAGTTCCGATGCAACCAGATCGTCCGGAACATCGACGCCTTCTACGAGGCGTTCGGCGTCACCGAATCCGACGCAGCATGGCTCGCCCCCGAGGAGCGCGTCACCATCTGGTAGCCGACCTGCCGGTCCCTGTCCCCTCACCACCCGGTCCCTGAGCTTGTCGAAGGGCAGGGCTTGTCGAAGGGCAGGAACCGCTTGTCGAAGGGTCGGCTCCGCCTGTCGCCCCCTGCCGATGACCCCAGTAGTGGGACATGCGGAAGACCGACAGACGCTGCGAGACTCACTCTGGAGTCGACGAATCGTCATCCCGATGCACTCGTGAAGCTCATGGCGCGAGACCCGAACAGCGCCTGAGCGGACCTGGTCCGATCCGTCCGGTTCACAGCAGCGTCGCCGTCGATATCGCCACAGCCCCAGCCGTCCCCCGGCCTGGGCGAGGCGGTACCGGCGGCGACGTGCTCCACTCCCCGCGAACCCGTAGAATCGCAGGCGTGTCTAAAGTCTTGAGCAGCCTCCCCGTCGGCGAGCGCGTCGGCATCGCCTTCTCCGGAGGTCTCGACACCTCCGTCGCCGTCGCCTGGATGCGCGAGAAGGGTGCCATCCCGTGCACCTACACCGCCGACATCGGCCAGGCGGACGAGCCCAACATCGGCGCCGTCCCCGACCGCGCCAAGGAGTACGGCGCCGAGATCGCGCGCCTCGTCGACGCGAAGTCGGCGCTCGTCGAGGAGGGCCTCGTCGCCCTTCAGTGCGGTGCGTTCCACATCCGCAACGCCGGTAAGACCTACTTCAACACGACGCCGCTCGGTCGCGCCGTGACGGGCACCATGCTCGTCCGCGCGATGAAGGAGGACGGCGTCGACATCTGGGGCGACGGCTCCACCTACAAGGGCAACGACATCGAGCGGTTCTACCGCTACGGCCTGCTCGCCAACCCGCGCCTGCGCATCTACAAGCCGTGGCTCGACGTCGACTTCGTGAACGAGCTCGGTGGCCGCAAGGAGATGAGCGAGTGGCTCGTCGCCCGCGACTTCCCGTACCGCGACTCCACCGAGAAGGCGTACAGCACCGACGCCAACATCTGGGGCGCAACCCACGAGGCGAAGCGCCTCGAGGAGCTCAGCTCCGGCATGGAACTCGTTGAGCCGATCATGGGCGTGCCGTTCTGGCGTGAAGACGTCGCGATCGCCTCCGAGGTCGTCACCGTCACCTTCGAGGCCGGTCGCCCGGTCGCGCTCAACGGCGTCGAGTACGCCGACGCGGTCGCGCTGGTCCTCGAGGCCAACGCCATCGGTGGTCGTCACGGCCTCGGCATGAGCGACCAGATCGAGAACCGCATCATCGAGGCGAAGAGCCGCGGCATCTACGAGGCCCCCGGCATGGCGCTCCTCCACATCGCCTACGAGCGTCTGCTCAACGCGATCCACAACGAGGACACGGTCGCCAACTACCACAACGAGGGTCGCCGACTCGGCCGCCTCATGTACGAGGGCCGCTGGCTCGACCCGCAGTCGCTCATGCTGCGCGAGTCCATCCAGCGCTGGGTCGGCTCCGCCGTCTCCGGCGAGGTCTCCATCCGTCTGCGCCGCGGCGACGACTACACGATCCTCGACACCTCGGGCCCGGGCCTCAGCTACCACCCCGACAAGCTCTCGATGGAGCGCGTCGGTGACGCAGCGTTCGGTCCCGACGACCGCATCGGCCAGCTCACCATGCGCAACCTCGACATCGCGGACTCGCGCTCGCGGCTCGAGCAGTACGCAGCGGCCGGCATCGTCGGCGGCGCGACCGCGGACCTCGTCGGCAAGCTCGAGCAGGGTGAGGCGCAGGAGATCCTCGGCGGCGAACTCCTCGACCCGACCGCAGACGCCCTCGAGCGCGCGACCGACCTCGCTTCCGAGGGCGCCGCGTTCGACTCCGGCACCGACTAGTCGCACCACGTAACGCCGAACGCCCGCCGCACTCCAGGAGTGCGGCGGGCGTTCTGTCGTGGTCCCTCCCGTTCCGTTCTCAGGAGTGCTGCGGTGCGTCGAGCGGGAGCGCTTGCGACGCGCCGGCCGACTCCTGAGTTGGGGACGGCAGGGGTTCACAACTCAGGACCGGTGCGGCGCGTCCCGCCGGACACGCCGGGCGGCCGATGTGACCCGCCGGGCCGTCCTGAGTTGTGAACCGGCCGGGCCTACGCGGGGACGGGTGACTCCGCGTACCGCCCGGGTGTTGCGTTGTCCCTCACTCAGGACTGCTGCGGCGTGTCGGGTGCGACACGCCGGCCGGGCGGCGCGACACGCTGAGACGCTCCTGAGTTAGGGACGGCGGCGGAGGACGAGGACGCTGTCGTCGAGCTCGGCTGGCTCGCCGTCGGGCCCGATCGCGGCGCGCGCGACGAGTCCTGCGGTGACGACCTCCCACTCGGTCGCCTCCAGCTCCAGCGAGGCGTGGACCTCGTCGGGCGTCGGGAAGTGCGCGTGCGCGATGTGCTCGGTCGCCCAGGGCGGCGGACCGGCGTGGCCGACGACGAGGAGCGTGCCGCCGGGAGCGACCGCGGACGCCGCGCGGCGCAGGACCGCCTCGCGCGGGAACTCGACGGGGGAGTGCAGGAAGGTCGCGGTGACGAGGTCGAACGACGCCGACGGTTCCCACTCGACCAGGTCGGCCTGCACCCAGGTGATGCGATCGGCGACCCCCGCCTCGCTCGCGGTCGATGCTCCGAGGGCGAGCGCGCTCGGGGAGATGTCGACGGCGGTCACGGACCACCCCTGCCGGGCGAGCCACACGGCGTCGGCGCCCTCACCGCTGCCGAGTTCGAGCGCGGTGCCGGGCGCCAGCCCGCCCACCTCGCGCTCGAGGGCGGCGTTCGGCTTGCCGCTCCACACCTGGCCGCGGCTGCTGTAGCGGTGCTCCCAGAAGGCGGCGGGATCGGTGATGGCGGGCTCGTGCTCGGAGGTCATGGCATCAGCCTGCCGTGACACCGGCTGCAAACGACCGTTTCTTGCCGGAACGGCAACGGGAGTTGTCACAAGTGTGGCCTTCGACACTTCGACAGGCTCAGTGACCGGGTCACGGATGGGCTGATCCGGTCACTGAGCCTGTCGAAGTGCCCACGCGGCAGCCCTCGACATGCCGGCAGGTCAGGCACGGGTTCGGAACGGGTCCGGTCGCCGCTTTTCGACAGGCTCAGAGACCGGGTTGCGGCTCAGGGACAGGGGCGCTGCTCAGGAGCCGGGTCGCGGCTCAGGGGGCCGGGCGCATCGACGCCGGGCCGGACGCATCGACGCGGGCCCGACGCGGCGCAACTCGGGCATAGCCGAGGTGCGCCGCGTCCGGGGTCAGGCGCGGAAGTTGAGCGCCAGGTCGATCAGGAGGCGCGTGCCGTACCCGGTCGCACCCTTCGACCGCCAGGACTCGTCCGACTCCACGAGCATGGTGCCGGCGATGTCGAGGTGCGCCCACGGGATGTCGCCGACGAACTCCGCGAGGAACAGCGCGGCGAGCGTCGAACCGGCGAACCGGCCGCCGATGTTGGCGAGGTCCGCGACGTCCGAGTCGAGCTGCTTGCGGTAGCTGCGTTCGAGCGGCAGCTGCCACAGCTGCTCGTCGGTGGCCTTCGACGACGCGAGCGTCTGGTCGACGATGCCCTGGTCGGTGCCGTGCACCGCAGCCGTCTTCGTGCCGAGCGCCATGATCGCGGCACCGGTCAGCGTCGCGATGTCGACGATCGCGTCGGGCTCCTCCTCGACGGCGAGGCTCAGGCCGTCGGCGAGGACGAGGCGACCCTCGGCGTCGGTGTTCTTGATCTCCACGGTGGTGCCGTTGCGGAACGTCAGCACGTCGCCGAGCATCGTGGCCGAGCCCGAGGGCATGTTGTCCGTGCACATGAGGAACGCCGTGACGCTGCTCGTGCAGCGCAACTCCTCCAGCGCCGTCATGGCGGACAGGATCGCTCCGGCGCCCGCCATGTCCATCTTCATCGCCGCGTGGGACGGGTCGGACGGCTTGAGCGAGATGCCGCCCGAGTCGTACATGATGCCCTTGCCGACGAGCGCGAGGTGTCCTGCGGCTTCGATCGGCGAGCCGTCGTCGTCCTTCGGGGTGTACCGGAGCTTGATCATGCGCGGTTCCTCGACGCTGCCGGCGTTGACGCCGAGCAGGCCGCCGAGACCGAGCTCGATGAGCGCGTCCTTGTCGAAGACCTCGACGTCGAGCCCGTTGGCGGCGCCCAACGTCTCGGCCACCTCGGCGAGATCGGTCGCCGTGAGGTGTCCGGGAGGCGTGTTCGCGAGATCGCGCGCAAGGTTCGCCGAACGGGCGAGGACCTCGCCACGGTGTGCGCCGGTCGCGGTCTCCGGGAGGTCTTCAGCACCGGCGACGAGGTGGAGCGCGACGAGCGGGGTGCGCTTCGTCTCGCGCTTCAGCTCGGTGTAGCGGTACCGGGCGAGGAGCGCGCCCTCGACGACGAGCTGGCCGGCGGAGGCCGGGTCGAGGTCGAACGATCGCGCCACGTCGAGGCCGATGCTCGCGAAGGAGGATGCCGCCCGGGCGAAGGCCGCAGCGATGTCGCGGAGGGCTGCCGGGGTGCGCTTCTCAGGCGCACCGACGCCGACCGCGATGTACGTCGGGGCGTCCTGGCTGGGGATGATGAGCGTCTGGCCGATCTCGCCGGTGAAGCCGGCGCGGGTCAGTGCCGCGCGGTCGAGTCCGAGCGCGGCGGGGATGTCGTCGGCGGCGCCGTCGGCTGCGGGGGCGACGGCCAGGCCGATCGCTTCGACGCCCTCGGGGAGTTCGATCGCGATGCTCAGCTCGACCGCCTCGGCGTCGAGTGAGGGGGTGCGGGAGAAGGTCGGCGGGATCAGCTTGGTGGGGCGGGATGGCATGCAGCGTCCTTCGTCTCGGAGTCGGGCTGGATCCATCGTATGGGCCTCACCTGGCCGCTGACGCGAGGGGTCTGGCAGGATGCCGGGATGGGTGCATGGGGAACGGCGATCTTCTCGAACGACACGGCGTCGGACATCCGCACCGAGTACCGCGAGTACGTGCAGGACCGGGTGCCGGACGATGAGGCGACGCGACGGACCATCGCGTCGTTCGCCCACCTGGTGGAGCGCGAGGACGGCGAGCTGTGGATCCCGCTCGCGGCCGCGCAGAGCGAGGTCGGCCGACTCGATCCCGACGTGCGGACGCGGGCGCTCGCGGCGATCGATCGCGGTGCCGACCTCGAGTTGTGGGCCGAAGCGGGCCCGGGGGAGGTCGCCAGGCGGACCGCGGCCCTCGACCGCCTCCGCGAGAAGCTCCTCGGCCCGCAGCCTGCACCGAAGCGCCTCCGTCGATCGTGGCGCCACGTGGAGGACGACCTGACGCCGGGTGACGTCCTCGCGTTCACGGCTCCCAACGGACTGACCGCCCTGTTCCGGGTCGCAGGCATCCATCGGTCCCGATACGGCGACTCGCCCGAGCTCGACGTGCTCGACTGGGTGGGCGAGCAGATCCCCGGGCCGGAGACCCTGGCGACGCTGCGAGCGAAGCGCGAGCCGGCGTCGTTCAGCCTGCCGGAGCGTCCGGTCGTCTGGCAGCCGCACCGCTTCCGGAGGACGGACCCCGTGTGGCACGAGGTCGGTTTCGTCCGTGTCGCACGCGTCGAGGGGTGGCCGAACCGGCCGGGCCAGACGCCGGGCCACTCCGGCCTCTGGCGGGTGCTCAACCTGGTCGTGACCCGCGACCTCCTCGACGGCACCTGGTGAGGTGAGGCGGATCGCGTGCACCTCGCCACCGCGTGTGTGGGAAGCACACCGTTTGTGCCATGCGCGACGATTCCTTTCGGTGCACCATCTATACCCATTTTGGGTATACTCAGTGCAGTGAAGACGCATCGAGATGAAGTGGCTGGCGCAGCAGCTCTCGCGCGACGTCCTCTGAGGGTGGCGCGTCCGGCGGATCTCGCTGACGTCTATCGCAATCCCTCGAAGGAGCTGTCGCGGCTCGAGCAGTCCGGCAAGGTGGTTCGGCTTGCGTATGGGTTCTACATCGCGGTGCCCGATGACCGCATCGGCACGGACTGGAGGCCCACGCTCGAGAGTGCCGGTCTGGCGATCGCCACGGCCATGCAGGGCGATCGAGTGCCGGTCCTCATGGGCCTCGGCGCTGCTCGCTTTCATCGAGCCATCCCTCGCGCGGTCGCGGTGACCACGATCGCGATGCCGTCGAAGCGAAATCCCATCCGGTTGTCCGCTGGTGGCGAGGTCGTGTTCGTCGCGCGCGACGTGGACCGATTGGAGGCTCGCCTCGAACGGTTGGATCTCGGGAGCGGGCTCGTCACGACGGTGGAGCAGACCGCGTTCGACCTCCTCATGCGGCCTGGGCTTGGAGGCATGCCCGCAGAAGCTGCAGAGGCGGTGACCAACCTCGCCCCTCGAGTCGATGCGGGTGAACTCCAACGGATCGCGTCACGCCACGGGCGGATGAACGATGCCGTGCGAGCGCTCATCTCGAGGCGGGAGGAGGCCGAGGACGGCAGCTGAACGGACTCCGACCCCCGGCGTCCTCAGTGCAGCCGAGCGCAGGCGAATCGAGGACCAGTTCGGCGTCGAGACCGCGCAGGTGGTCCGAGACCATCTGATCTCCCATGTGCTGGCAGCGCTTTCGGAGACCGTCGCCGACGAAGTGATCTTCTTCGGGGGCACGGCTCTCGCGCGGACCCATCTCCCGTTCCTCCGGCTGAGTGAAGACATCGACCTCATCGCCGTCGGGTCGCGGGCGCAGGTCGGCCGCCGAATCGAACAAGCGGTCCGAGGCTCACTGCAGCGGACCTTCGGTGAGGTGCAGTTCCTTCCAGGATTCGACGCGACTCGCGGTTCCGAACCGGTCGTCCTCAGCGTCGATGCCAGCAGCATCCAGGTGCAGCTCCTCGACCAGGTCGGCTACCCGAAGTGGCCGACGGAACGCCTCGAACTGGTGCAGCGGTACAGTGACGCGCCGCCCGCGTGGCTCACGGTGCCGACCCGTTCGGCGTTCGTGGCGGCGAAGGTCTCCGCCTGGGCCGATCGCAGGGCGCCGCGTGATCTGTACGACCTGTGGGCGCTCCAAGCGCACGGCGCGTTCGACGTCGAGGCGGCACGCCTGTTCGCAACCATCGGGCCGGGTGGGCGACCCAACGCACGGACCTTTGACACGGCACCGGACGGCGTCGAGTGGCAGCGCGCGCTGGCTCACCAGGGCCGTATCGACGTGGACCCGGAAACTGCGCTCACGACCGTCCGAGACGCTTGGTCGCGTCTGAGCTGACCGTACGGCAGCCTCGACCGGCATGTGAGGTGAGGCGGATCGTCGCTCGCGGGGTGCGCGGGCGACGATCCGCCTCACCTCAGCGGGAGGCGACGAGCGCGCCCCGGACGTCGTCGCGCGGCTCGGCCCCGATCGCCTGCGTGTGCGCCTGGGCGAGCACGTCCGCGATGACCACGCGCTCGCCGGACTCGGCGGACCGCACGGCGGCCTCCACCATCGCGAGGCTCAGCACGTTGGCGTGCACCTCACCCGACGGGACACGCCCCGTGCGCAGGGCATCGACGAATTCGACGAGCGAGCCCGCGATCTCCTCCGGTACGTCCGGCTCGAGCTCAGCGGTCTCGACCGCCGACGGAGATCCGCCCTGCGGCGCGAGCTGCCGCTGCGGAGCGGAGTCGCCGTCCCAGACGGCCGTGCCGTGCTCGCCGTTCACCCGCCAGCTGCCGTTCCACGAGGTCTCCACGCCGTCCGCACACCAGCTGCCGCTGTAGGTGTACCGGACGCCTCCGGCAAACTCGAAGACCGCGGTCGCGGCGGCGTCGGCGGAGAACCAGCTCCACCCCGGGTTGTACTCCTCGCAGTACACGGCGATCGGGTCGCTGCCGAGGACGTAGCGGGCGGCGTCGAAGGCATGGATCGCCATGTCGACGAGCAGCACGTGCGCCATCTCCTCGCGGAAGCCGCCGAAGTGCGGTGCCTTGAAGAACTCGGTCGTCGCGGATCCGAGCCGACCGAGCGTGGCGACCTGCTCCCGGAAGGCGGCGATCGATGCGTAGTAGCGACGCGACTGGCTCGTCATGAGCAATTGCCCGCTGGCCTCGGCCGTCGCCGCCAACGAGAGGGCCTGCGCCACCGTCGGTGCGATCGGCTTCTCGCAGAGCACCGGCAACCCGGCGAAGAGCGCCTCGGTGTTCACCGGGTGGTGCGCGGCGGGCACGGTGACGTTGACGACCGCGTCCGCCCCCGTCGCCTCGGCGACGACCGACACGCTGGTGCCGACGACGACACCCTCGGGCCCCGCCCGGAGCCCGGCCTCGGTCACCGCCGACTCGGCGAGGGCCGTGTCGAGGTCGACGACGCCGACGAGTTCCGTGTCCGGGTTCGCGAGGATCGTCCGCAACCAGGCCCGTCCCATCCCGCCCGCACCGACGAGCACGAGCCGGACCGGCCTGGTGGCGTCCGCGAGCGTCGCGAAGCCACCGTCGACAGGAGCACTCATCGCGCGAGCGCCCCTTCGTACCCGCGGCCGTTGTAGAAGTCCTCGGTCTCGTACCGAAGGAGGACCGGCACCGCGCGTTCCGGACGCAGCGTCTGCGCCCAACGGACGCCGTTCGCGAGGACGCGACGGACGTGCTCGTGGTGGTAGACCGGGTAGTCCTGGTCGCCGGGGGAGAAGAAGAAGATCTTGCCGAAGCCGCGCTTGTAGGTCATGCCGGAACGGAAGACCTCGCCACCGGTGAAGGTCGAGAGGAAGACGAGCTCGTCGGGCGCGGGGACGTCGAAGAACTCGCCGTACATCTCCTGCGCCGGGATGATGAACGGGTGCGGGATCCCCTGGGCGATCGGGTGGGTGGGGTCGACGGTCCAGACGATCTCGCGGTCCTCCTCCGACCGCCACCGGAGCGTGCACGAGGTCCCCATGAGCTTGCCGAAGATCTTCGACCAGTGGCCGGAGTGCAGCACGAGCAGGCCCATACCGGCGAGCACGTGCTGGTGCACGCGCTCGACGACCTCGTCGGCGACCTCACCGTGAGCCGCGTGGCCCCACCAGACGAGCACGTCGGTCGCGGCGAGCACCTCCTCGGTGAGCCCGTGCTCCGGTTCGTCGAGCGTGGTCGTGGTCACCACGGCGTCAGAGCCGAGGTGCTCCTCGATGCCCTCCTTGATGGTCGTGTGCATGCCGTCCGGGTAGATGGCGCGGACCTTCTCCTCGATCTGCTCGTGGCGGTTCTCGCCCCAGACGAGGACGCGGATGGGGGTGCTGCTGTCGGACATGGTGGTGCTCCTTCGAGGATGCGTTGCGTGGTCGGAGAGGGTGTCGGAGTGGTCGTCGGTCATTTCACGGCACCGCCCGTCGCACCCGCGGCGATGAACCGCTGGGCGATGACGAGCAGCAGGATCGCGGGCAGGGACGACAGGACGGCGGTCGCCATCACCGCGCTCCAGTTCGAGACCTGCGAGCCGAGGTACTGGTAGATGCCGAGCGTCACTGGCCGGACGTCCTCCGTCGTCGTCAGCGTCAGGGCGAACAGGAAGTCGCTCCAGGAGAAGAGGAAGGCGAACAGGCCGGCGGTGATGAGCACGTTGCGGCTCACCGGGAGGACGATCGAGACGAAGGCCCGCACGTGCCCCGCGCCGTCGACCCGCGCCGCCTCCACGATCGACGGCGGGATGGTCTGCATCGACGCCCGCAGGATGAGGATCGCGAACGGGATGGCGTGCGAGGCGTCGGCGAGGATCAGCCCGGGGATCGAGTTGAGCAGGCCGAGGTCGTTGTACGCCGAGTAGAGGGCGTTCGCGATCACGATGCCCGGGATCATCTGGGCGATCAGGATCACGAGGAGCGCGATGCTGATCCAGCGGAACCGGAACTGTGCGAGGGCGTAGGCCGCTGGGGCCGCGATCGCGAGCGACAGGACGACGGTACCGAGCGAGATGATGAGGCTCGTGACGAGGTGTCCGCCCTGGTCGGCGATCGCCTTCTCATACCCCGCGAAGCTCGGGTTGATCGGGAAGAAGTCGCCCGTGAGCGTGTTGCCCGACGGCTGCAGCGACGCGTTCACCATCCAGTAGACGGGGAAGAGCATGATCGCGAGGATGAGGATGCCGACGACGGTGTAGCCGAGGTGGCGTCGGTCGCCGCGGTGTCGACGCGGGCCGACCGGGGCGAAGCGGCGCGTCTGCCGGCCGCCGGTCACGATGCTGGTCGTGGTCATGAGGGTCCGTGTCCTTACTCGTCGACCGCGCGTCGGTTCACGCGCAGGTAGACGATGGCGAAGAGGAGCGAGATGACGATGAGGATGTTGCTGAAGGCCGCACCGACACCGAACTCGAAGTTGACGAACGACTCCTGGTACGACCGCACCGCGAGGGTCTGGGTAGCGTTCGCCGGCCCGCCGTTCGTGAGGCCGAGGATGATGTCGAGCACCTTGATCGTGTAGACGACGCCGAGCACGAGTACGACGCTGACGACGGGCCTGAGGTTCGGCCAGGTGATGTGACGGAACGCCTTCCAGCCGGTCGCGCCGTCGAGCGCTCCCGCCTCGTAGAGCTCGTCGGGGATGTCCTGGAGGCCGCCGTAGAGGATCGTGACGTTGAACGGGATGCCGATCCAGATGTTGACGAGGACGACCGCGAACAGGGCGACCGACGGGCTCGTCAGCCAGGGGACGCCCGACAGGCCGATGGATCCGAGGGCGGCGTTCAGGACGCCGCTGTCCTGGTCGAGGATCGACCGCCAGGTGGCGCTCGACACGATCAGGGGGAGCAGCCAGGGGAGCAGCAGCATCGCGCGGAGGAACGAGCTCAGGGGGAAGCGTCGCTTGAAGAACACGGCGAGCGCGAGCCCGATCACGAACTGCCCGGCGATCGACCCGATCGTGAACAGCGCCGTGTTGAGCAGCGCCGGTGTGAACAGCTGGGAACTGAACACGGTCACGTAGTTCGCGAACCCGACCCACGGCGCCTCGCCCGTGAAGAACGTCTTCGTCGTGTACTCCTGGAAGCTCATCGTGACGTTCTTGACGACCGGATAGCCGAAGAAGAGCACGATGTAGAGCGCTGCGGGGAGGACGAAGCCGAGCTTGATCAGGTCTTCCCGACGGAAGCGTCGGGACCGGCGGCCGGCCCCGGCGGGGGTGCGCTTGGTCGGCGCGCCCCCGTCGGTGCCGCTGGACCGCTGTCCGGTCTTCCGGTCCTGGAGCGATGCTCCGGCGATGCGACTGCTCATCGGGATCAGCCCGCGGCCGCCTGCTTGAACGCCTCTTCAGGCGTCGCCTGCCCGGTCAGGGCGAGCTGGATGGCGGTGTAGATCTCGGTCGCGGCCTCCGGCCACTCCTCGCCGAGCTCGCCGGTGCGCGAGCGGGCGTTGGCGACCTGCTCCGTGAACGCGGCCATCTCGGGGACCTTCGCGACGTACTGCTCGGCCAGGGCCGTCTTCGTCGGGACGGTGAAGCGGGCCTCCGCGAGGGCGAGCTGGTTCTCGTCACTCGAGATGCACTCGACGAACTTCGCCGCCTTCGCCTGCTTGTCCTTGTCGCCGGTCACGGGGACGGTCCAGACCTCGCCACCGAGCGGGGCGACAGGTGTCTGGCCGGCCTTGTTGACCGGAACCTGCACGCTGCCGTACTTGAGGTTGGTGTCGGCGCTGAGGGCCGGAATCTGCCACGGACCGTTGATCATCATCGCGGCCTTACCGGCCATGAACTGGTCGTTCACGTCGGCCTGCGACCAGTTGATGACGCTCTTCGACGCCGAACCCGAGTCCACGAGGTCGACCTGCAGCTGGAGGGCCTCGGCGACGGCGGGCGTCGTGAGGTCGGCCTCGTCGCCGCCGTTGGTCCACATGAACGGCAGGAACTGCCAGCTGCCCTCGTAGGTGGCGATGGAGCTGAAGGCCAGCCCGTAGGTGTCGCCCTCGGTCAGTGCAGCGGCGGCCGTCTTGAGCTCGTCCCACGTGGTCGGCGGGGTGATGCCCTTCGCCGCGAGGAGGTCCTCGTTGTAGAAGAGGCCGAGGGTGTTGACCGTCGGCGCCAGGCCGTAGACCTCGCCCTCGTAGCTCGCCGCGTCGAGGATGCCCTTCGCGAAGCCCGAGGTGTCGACGCCGTAGTCGCTGAGTGGCGAGAGGCCACCCGTCGCGGCGATCTCCTGGACGTCCGGGTTGTCGAGCATGAGGACGTCGGGCAGCGTTTTGGACGACGACTGCTGGAGCACCTTCTGGATGAGGTCCTTACCGGGGACGGTCTCGCGCTTGATCTTCACGCCGACGTCGTCCGCGCACCGGTCGAGGGCGTCGCCCACGAGGGTCTTGTCGGGTTCGTTGTTGTAGTAGTCGAGGATCGTGAGGGTGCCGGCGTCGCCTCCGGCCGCCGCGCCACCGCCACCGCTGCACGCGGTGAGGGCGAACGGGGTGATCGCGAGGATCGCGAGCGATCCGAGCACATGCGGCCGACGGATGATGCGTGGCCGGGTGTCGCGGGTGGTCGTGGATCTCATGTCATGGCTCCTTTGCCTGGTGAGTGGTGTTCGTGGTGCGGTGGTGATCGTGGTGCGGTGGGTGGTTCGGTCAGTGGTCGAGTGGGATCCAGGCGGCGCCTGCGCCGGCGCTCGCCGAGACCGCGGTGAGCACGCGCTGCACCAGGAGGCCGTCGGCGAAGCCAGGTTCGGGCGCCCGGCCGGCGGCGAGGTCACGGGCGAGGTCGGCGACCTCGTGGACGAAGGTGTGCTCGTAGCCGAGACCGTGTCCGGCCGGCCACCAGGCGTCCGCATACGGGTGGCCGGGTTCGGTGACGAGGATGCGCCGGAAGCCCGCCTCCTCGGCGGGGAGGGTGTGGTCGTGGAACTGCAGCTCGTTCATGCGCTCGAAGTCGAAGACGAGCGATCCGTCGGAACCGTCGACCTCGAGCCGCATCGCGTTCTTGCGACCGGTGGCGAAGCGGGTGGCCTCGAACGTCGCCAGGGCGCCGCCGTCGGTACGCGCGATGAACACGACCGCGTCGTCGACGGTCACCCGCCCGGTGAGGGGTTCCGCCGCGTCGCCATCCTCAGGATCGTCGCCCGCGGTGGCGCTGAGGCCGCTCGACGAGGTGGGGAGCGGCCGCTCGGTGACGAAGGTCGAGGTCAGGGCGCTCACGCCGGTCAGCTCCTGCCCGGTGACGAACCGTGCGAGATCGATGATGTGGGCGCCGAGGTCACCGAGCGCACCGGAGCCGGCCTGGTCGGCGTCGAGCCGCCAGACGAGCGGGAACGTCGGATCCGCGATCCAGTCCTGCAGGTATTGGGCCCGGATGTGACGGATCGTCCCGAGGCGACCGTCGGCGACGAGCCGTCGTGCATAGGCGAGTGCGGGGGTGCGCCGATAGCTGAAGCCGACCATCGCGTGAACGCCGCGCGCCGCAGCTCGCTCGGCCGCGGCGTTCATCCGCTCGGCCTCCTCGAGCGTGTTCGCGAGCGGCTTCTCGCACAGGACGTGGATACCGGCGTCGAGTGCGGCGATCGCGATCTCGGCGTGGAGGTGGCCAGGGGTGCAGACGTCGATCACGTCGATGTCGCCGCGGGTGAGGAGCGCTCGCCAGTCCGTCTCGACGTCGGCGATCCCGAACCGGTCGGCGAACGCGCGGGCGGCGTCGGCATCGCGACCGCTGACGGCGACGAGGTCGACCCCGCGGCCGAGGTCGAAGAAGCGGGGAGCGGTGGTCCAGGCCTGCGCGTGGATCGTGCCCATGAAGCTGTACCCGACGATCGCGACGCGCAGTGGCTGCTCGGACCGGCGGTCCTCCGTGGTCGGTACAGGCATCAGCACGGCTCCTTCGCCGGTCGAGGTCGGATCGCGCAGACCAGAAAGTTAACCGGTTTACTGCGCGCTTCGGGAACCAGCATGCACCGCGTCGCCGGAGTCGTCAAGGAGCAATTTAACCGGTTTACCGAATCGTGATCCGTGAGAGACTGACCGGACAGCACCGCACCTGAACGGGGATCCATGGCAACGATGCGTGACGTCGCGCGACTCGCAGGGGTCTCGGTCGCCACGGTGTCGTTCGTCGTCAACGATTCGAAGCCCGTATCCCCGGCCACCCGACTGCGGGTGGAGTCGGCGATGGTCGAGCTGGACTTCCGCCGGAACGCGGTGGCCCGCGCGCTCGCGAGCCGGCGGACCCGCATCATTGCACTGCTGTTCCCGGTCCTCCAGCATCGACTGTCCGACAACGCGGCCCGCTTCTTCACCGGTGCTGCGGAGGCTGCCGCTGAGCTCGGGTACACCGTCGTCCTCTGGCCGGAGCCGAGCGACCCAGACGCGCTTCGCGAGTTCACCTCCGACGGCCTCATCGACGGCGTCATCCTCATGGAGGTGCGGCTCGACGACCATCGGGTCGACCGTCTGCTCGCGGCCGGGACGCCACTGACGCTCATCGGTCGGACGCGCGACCCCTCCGGTCTCGATTATGTCGACGTCGACTTCGAGGGGATGGTCGAGTTGTCCATCGACCGCTTGCAGGCCCTCGGTCATCGGGAGTTCGCCCTGCTCGAGGAGGTCGAGCGGGCCGATCTCGACGGTTACGGCCCGGTGATCCGCGTGCAGGAGACCTTCCACGCCGTGTGCGCGGCCCGTGGACTCCGCGCTCGGACGCTCCAGTGCACTCCCGATCCGGCCGGTGGTCGCGAGATCGCGGCGGCCCTCCAGGAGGAGGCGCCCGAGGTCACCGCCGTCCTCGTACTCAACGATCGGGCGGCCCTCGGTTTCGTGAGCGAGCTCGGCAGGCGCGGCGTCTCGGTCCCCGACGACCTGTCCGTCGTCCTCGTCGCCTCCACACGAGAGGTGTCGGAAGCGGCCGACCCGGCACTCGCCGTCACGTTGCTGCCCGCCGCCCAACTCGGCCGAATGGGCGTCGAGACCCTCGTCGGCCGTCTCGACGGCACCCTCGGTGAACTGCGTCACGAACTCGTCATGGGCGCCTTCCTCGAGGGCGCGTCCCTCGCGCCGCCGCCCGATTGAGTCATCTCGTCGCGTGCATGGCCCGCGAGCGACCGGTCACTGCACCTCAGGGTGCCGGGAGGACTCCGCCGCTCGGTTCGCGATCGCCCGGTGCCGTGCCTGCCCGATCAGCGATTGGGTGTAAGCGACGCGGTTCATGGTGTCGTGCCGGGCGAAGTCGGTCGAGATCGGGACCTGCTCGGTGTAGGTGTACGGGCCGGCCTGGACGTTCACGGAGACGAACCCCGAGACGCGCCTCTCCTTCGCGAACAGGAACAGCAGGCTGAGGAAGAAGAACCAGATCAACACGATGACCAGCACGATGGCCCACGCCGGGGTGTGGGTGGTCGTCGAGGTCTGATCGCTCGACGTCACGTTGACGTCCGCGAGTGGCCACGTGCCGGCGGGGGTCATGATCACGTCCTCAGTGACCCTGATGTTGCCGATCTGGACGAGGAGGGGCTGTGGCATCGGCAGGAGCTGGGTGGTCATGGGCATCGACCATAACCAATCGGTTCAGATCGCCGCCGAAGTTCTCCACAGCCCACGATGGAGTGGAAGCCGGGTCCCCGTCCCAGTCCCCGTCACGGTCGTTGGAGGCCGATCCGCGGGTAGAGTGCGCGGAGCGTCTGGTTCAGCCCGCCCGTGAGCGAGCTGGCGCCGTGGTCGCCGCCCGGTATCGCGAAGGTCTGGACCTTCCAGCCGGCGGCCGTCGCGGTGGCTGCGGCGCGCCGCATCATGTCGGTGTAGACCGCGTCCGCCGTCCCCGCGGAGAAGAACGCCTCCGTGTCGGCGTACGTCGTCTTCGCCATGATGGTCGCCGGTTTGATCGCGTCGTACGCGTTCTGGTCGCCGTCGAACATCGTGCGCAGACTGTCCGCCGGGAGGCCGGCTCCGGGATACTCCTCACCCGAGACACTGACGACGTTGCCGAAGGTCTGCGGGTACTTGGCTCCGTAGTAGATCGCACAGCTGCCGCCGGCCGAGTACCCGGCCACCGTCCAATCCTTCGGCGACTGGAGGATGTGCAGGTTCGCCTTCGCCCAGGGGAGGACGTCCTGCGTGACGTACGTCTCCACCTTCCCGTACCGCCCGTCGATGCACAGCGGATCCACGGAAGGGTCGCCGAGCTGGTCCACGACGAGCGCGATGGGGGCGAGCCCCTGGTGGTCGGCGGCGATCGCGTCGAGCGCCTCGCCGATCCACTTCGCGTCGGGGTCACCCGGTTGTCCCATCATCATGAGGACGAACGGGAGCGCCGGGGGATCCTTCACGAGCGCGGCGGGTGGGTAGTAGACCTGCGCCGGGCGGGCGTTGAACCCGGAGTTCGTGTTCGGGATCCGGTCGCCCGTGGGAAGCGGGCCGAACCTGCCTGTCTTCGGCAGATCGGCCGGCGGCTTCCACGTCTCGTACAGCGGACGGGCCGGATCGCCGGTGGGCGTGCTCGTCGGCGTCACGAGGGTGATCGGCTTGCGGTTCTGGACGTGGAACATCGACCCGAGGGTGGTCTGGACGCCGTACGCGCCGTTGACGCCCAGCGCCGCGGTCGCGCCGAAGACGAGGATGCACGCGACGGCGATGACGCGCCGCTGCCACGAGACGCGCCAGCAGATCGTGAGGACGGCGAGCGCGATGCCGGCGAAGACGCCGATCAACCAGGGCTCCGCGGAGCGGATCAACGGCCCGCCGAAGAGGTTGAGCACGTCGAAGACCAGCCACACCGTCCCCAGGGCGAGGAGCGCGCCGGCCAGGAGGGCGATGGCGGCGCTCAGGTACCACAGCAACCCGGACCGACGGATGACGAGGTACAGCAGGCCGGCGATGCTGAGCCCGTCGAGCACCCAGACGAGTGGACCGTCGATGACGTCGAGGTTCCACAGCCAGTCCATCGATGCTCCATCCTGCGTACCGCGATGGTTGTCAGGCTAAGCGGCCGCCCCGAGCGGGACAAGGGCCGTTGGGCGTCCTCACGGGCTCGCCCATAGGATTGAGGGGTTCCGGGAGCGGGCGCCAGCCAGGCGTCAGCACCGGAAGGTACCGCCGCGTGGCAAGCGGCACGGAGGATCCACACCCATGGCAGAGCAGTCCCATCTCGAGTCCGTCATCACCCTGGCCCAGCACCGCGGCTTCGTCTTCCCGTCGGGAGACATCTACGGCGGTACGCGGTCTGCGTGGGATTACGGGCCCCTGGGTGTCGAGCTCAAGGAGAACATCAAGCGCCAGTGGTGGAACGCGTTCGTCCGTGGCCGCGGCGACATGGTCGGTCTCGACTCCGCCGTCATCCTGCCCACCCCGGTCTGGGAGGCGTCCGGTCACGTCAAGGTCTTCAGCGACCCGCTCACCGAATCGCTCATCACCCACAAGCGGTACCGTGCCGACCACCTGTTCGAGGCGTACGAGGCCGAGCACGGCCACCCGCCGGAGAACGGCCTCGCCGACATCCCCGACCCCGAGCACCCCTCGAAGATCGGCCAGTGGACCGAGATCCGCCAGATGTCCGGCCTCCTGAAGACCTTCCTCGGCGTCGTCGACGACGAGTCTGGTCTCCACTACCTGCGTCCCGAGACCGCGCAGGGCATCTTCACGAACTTCGCGAACGTGCTGCAGACGGCCCGCAAGAAGCCGCCGTTCGGCATCGGCCAGATCGGCAAGGCGTTCCGCAACGAGATCACGCCCGGTAACTTCATCTTCCGCACCCGCGAGTTCGAGCAGATGGAGATCGAGTTCTTCGTCGAGCCCGGCACGGACGACGAGTGGCAGCAGACCTGGATGGACCTCTGCTGGGCCTGGTTCATCGACCTCGGCATGACGCCCGACAACATCCGTTGGTTCGAGCACCCGCAGGAGAAGCTGGCGCACTACTCGAAGCGCACCGTCGACATCGAGTACAAGTTCGGCTTCGCCGGCAGCGAGTGGGGCGAGCTCATGGGCGTCGCGAACCGCACCGACTACGACCTCAAGGTGCACGCCGAGCAGTCCGGCAAGGACCTCAGCTACTTCGATCAGGCCAAGAACGAGCGGTACATGCCGTACGTCATCGAGCCGTCGTTCGGTCTGACCCGTGCGCTCATGGCCTTCCTCGTCGACGCGTACGAGGAGCAGGAGCTGCCGCCGAACGCCAAGGGCAAGATCGAGAAGCGCACCGTGCTGCACCTCGACCCGCGTCTCGCGCCCGTCAAGGTCGCCGTGCTGCCGCTGTCCCGCAACGAGGCGCTGTCGCCGCTCGCCCGCCAGATCGGCGACGAGCTGCGCGGCTCGTGGAACATCGACTTCGACGACTCGGGTGCGATCGGCCGCCGCTACCGTCGTCAGGACGAGATCGGCACCCCGTACTGCGTGACCGTCGACTTCGACTCGCTCGAGGACAACGCCGTGACGGTCCGCGACCGCGACAGCATGCAGCAGGAGCGTGTCGCCATCGACGAGCTGTACGCCTACCTCGCCACCCGACTCAAGGGCGCGTAGGCCTCCGCTGCTTCACACAAACGCCCGCTCGCCCGTTCTTGGGCGAGCGGGCGTTTCTTCGCCCAAGAATGGGCGAACGGATGCGGATCGCTCGGGCTAGGCGTTGCCGAGTGAGGTGTCGAGGAACGCGAGCGTCTTCACCCAGGCGTCGGCGGCCGCGTCCTCGCGGTACGTGATCGTGTTGGTGTCGTTGAAGAAGGCGTGACCGGCGTCGGGGTAGACGGTCGCGGTGAACTCGACACGCGCGTCCTCCATCGTCGTGGTCAGCTCGGGCAGGCTCTGCATGAGGCCCTCGTCCTGGTCGCCGTAGAACGCGAGGACGGGGCAGGCGATGCTCGTCACGGCCTCGGGCTCCGGCGGGTAGCCGTAGAACGGGACAGCGGCGCGGATGCGGCGGTCGGCCGCGGCGAGCGCGAAGCTGTAGCCACCACCGAAGCAGAAGCCGACGACGGCGACGCGGCCGTCGATCCCCTCCTCGTCGAACAGGGCGTCGACGGCCTTCCCCAGGTACCCGAGCGCCTCCTCGGCGTACTCGGGCGACTTCGAGGCCGAGAGCTTCTCGCGCAGCTTCGGCTGTGCCGCGGTCCTCGTCGCCTCGTCGCTGTTGAAGACGAGGCTCTCCAGCTCCGCACCGATCTCGGGCGTGACGCCGGCGCCACTCAGGATGTCGGGTGCGATGACGAGGTACCCCTCCGCGGCGAACAGGTCGGCGACGTCGGTGATGTGTGGGACGAGGCCCCAGATCTCGTGGATGAGCACGAGCCCGCCGCGGAGCTCGACGCCCTTCGGCGGGTCGGCGCGGTAGGCGGTGAGGCCCTTGGTCAGCGTGATGGTCGTCATATCGCCAGTGTTCCAGCCGACCCTCCGCACCGGCTGGGGGTTGCGCTGCCCCGCGAGTTATCCACAGATCCTGAACGAGCATCCGAACTGATGTTTCAGATGACTACAGTCGAGCTGTGGCGTGCCCACGGGCCGGCTCTCCTCACCGCGAGGTGGCCCCTGGACCTCGACCCACTCCGTTCGGAGTCGTCGACATGCCGACCTGCCCCCTCGTTCCATCCGCGATCAACACCCTCGGAGGTTCTCTCGTCGTGCCCGTTCGACCACTCGCCATTGTCGGCCTGTCCGCCCGCTTCGGTGGCGCGGCAGACGCCCACCAGTACTGGCGCAACATCCTGGCGGCCCGACGCAGCGGGTCCGCCGTCCCCCGCTCGAGATGGGATCACGCCTCCTTCTTCGCGCCGCACGACCCCCGAGCGGTGCATCACGCCTACTCCGACCAGGGGTCCTTCATCGACGGCGTCGAGCAGTTCGCCGCTCGGCACTTCCGCATCCCACCCAGTCGCGCGCACGCGATGGACCCGCAACATCGCCTGCTCCTCGAGGCAGCGCGAGCCGCATGGATCGACGCCGGGTTCGAACGTCGTCGCATCGACCGGTCGTCCATCGGCGTCTTCGTCGGGATGGCTGCGAACGATTACCGCGAACTCTCCTCGCTCCGCATCCGGGCGCAACTCCTCGGCGACGACTCGGTCCACGCGGAACACGCCGGCCCCGACCTCGCGGCGGCGATGGGCGCGCGCGTCGCCGGTGTGCGCCCATTCCACGCGTTCTCGATGCCGGGATGCCTGCCGAACATGGGGCCGGCGCTGGTGAGCAGCACGCTCGACCTCGGCGGCCCGAGCTTCGCGGTCGACGCCGCGTGCTCCAGCAGCCTCGTCGCGCTCCACCAGGCGATCGCCGCCATCCGGTCCGGGCAGTGCTCGGCGGCGCTCGTCGGCGGTGTCAACCTGAGTCTCGTCCCGGATGCGATGGTCGCCTTCTCCCGGATCGGTGCGCTGTCACGGAGCGGCGTGTGCCGACCGTTCGACGGCGATGCCGACGGATTCCTCCTCGGAGAGGGCGTCGGCATGATCGTCGTCAAACCGCTCGAGGCCGCCATCGACGACCACGACGACGTCTACGCGGTCATCCGCGGCTCCGGGGTGTCCAACGACGGCCGGGCCGAAGGGCCGATGACGCCGACGACCGACGGACAGCTGGCAGCGCTCCGCCGGGCCTACGAGGACGCCGCTGCCGACCCCGCCGACCTGGGCGTCGTCGAGGCGCACGGCACGGCCACCCCGGTGGGTGACCGCACCGAGCTGGAATCGCTGGCGGCGTTGCGGCGTCTCGGGGCGTCACCGCACCGCGCCACCACAATCACGGCGGTCAAGGCGCTCGTCGGACACACGATGGCGGCGGCCGGGATCGCCAGCATCGTCAAAGCGGCACTCATGGCGAGGCATCGGGTCGTCCCCGGGCAGCCCCAGCTCCGTTCGACGGCCCACGCCGACGCCCTCCGCGACGGCCGCCTGGAGCTCGCCTCCCGCACCGCCGAACCGGGCGACGACGGTCTGGGGCTGATCGGCGTCAGCTCGTTCGGGTTCGGCGGCACCAATGCGCACGTGGTGCTCGAATCCCCGCCGACGCGAGCGGGTCGAGCTCGCCGACGCGGTGCCGGCGAGCCGGCAACCCGACCGGCCCCGCATCTCCTGGTGTTCTCGGCTGACGACCCCGCGCTGCTCGGCGAACACCTCCGAGCGGTCCTCGCTGTCCTCGAGGCCGCCGACGCACCGTCCATCGCCGGCCTCGCACGGACCCTGAGCTCCCGGTCGCTCGCGAGCACCCGTCTGGCGATCGTGTGCCGCACCGCCGCCGAGCTGATCTCCGGGCTGTCGGCCGCCTTGGAGCAGCTCGCTAGCGGAGCCACCGGGGCGATCTCCGCGGACGTCTGCACCGGGGTCCGTGTCGACGAGGCCGCCCGGCGGATCGCCTTCGTCTTCCCCGGGCAGGGCAGCCAGACACCGCGGATGCAGTCGGACCTCCTCGATCGGTTCCCCGCCTTCCGCACAGCGGCCGAGACCTTGAACGAGCAGGTGCTCGACGAGACCGGGGTCGATGTGCTCGCGGCGCTCGTCGCGGCCGACGCCGACACCCCCTCCGGAATCGACCGTCTCACGTCCACCGAGGTCTGCCAACCCGCGCTCGCGGTGACGGCGATCGCCACCGTGGCGCTGTTGCGCGAGATCGGCGTGGAGCCCGACCTCGTCATCGGGCACAGCGTCGGCGAGCTTCCCGCCATGGCGACGGCGGGCGCGCTCGATGCGCCCGACGCCGTGCGGCTCGCCGCGGTCCGCGGACACCACATGCGGTCGGCTGCGACGCGACCCGGCGACGGCATGACGGCCCTCGGCTGCGACGCCGAGCAGGCCGCAGCGCTCCTCAGCGGCATCGACGACGCGTGGATCGCGGCCGCCAACGATCCCCGGCAGACGGTGGTGAGTGGAACCGGCGAGGCCCTGCGCGCCGTCGCGGAACGGTGCGTCGAGCACGGGGTGTCGACACACCCGCTGCGCGTCGCCACCGGGTTCCACTCGCCCCTGCTCGAGCCGATCCGGCCGGCCCTCGTGGCGGACCTGTCGCGATTCCGACCTCGCGCGCCGCAGGTGCAGCTCGTCTCCACCGTGACGGGCCGCACGGTCGAGACGAGCGAGGAGCTGGGTCGTCAGCTCGAGGAGAACGTCTTCTCCATGGTGCGGTTCCGCGAGGCGATCGAGTCGGCGTCCGCATCCGAGATCGGCGTCTACGTCCAGATCGGTGGGGGTTCGGCGCTGCTCGGGTCCATCCGACGATCCTTGAGCGATGCGCCGGACGTGCACGTCATCCCGAGCAGCGCGTCGGCGCCGGACGACGCGTCGACCTTCCTCCGACTGCTCGGTCGGCTGACGGTGCTGGGCGCCGACCTCGACCTGGCATCGCTCGTCCCACCAGACACCGCGGGTGTGGCGCTGCCGATCGCGCCGCTGCCGACCGAGCCGTACTGGGTCGTCCGACCGGACGCCACCGCCCCGACGACCACACCCCGAGAACTCACATCCGAGCCGCACCGACCACCCTCCCCCGTCGAACAGGATCCCCGCTCCATGCACCACAACCCTCACGACCTGCCGTCCTCCCCCATCGCCGGACGACCGTCGGCAGGACCGCCGATCCAGCCGCGAGCCGCCGACGCCCAGGCCGACCACCTGCCCGGACTGCTCGCCCTCATGAACCGCCAGCTGAGCCTCATCGAGGGTTCCGGGCGGGCCGGACATGCGCCCGCGTCGACGGATCCGTTCCGTTGGTCAACGGAACCCGGCTCGCCGCAGGCGGAGGTGGTCGCACGGATGGGCCTCGCAGCCTCCCGGTCGCATCGTGCGGAATCCGACGCGGTCATCCTCGGCATGGTGTCGCGCATCAGCGGGTTCCCGCTGGACCTGATCCGGCCCGACATGCACCTCGTCGAGCAGCTCGGATTCGATTCGCTGATGATGCGTGAGCTGATCACCCAGCTGCACACGGAGTGGCCATCGCTGCCGACCCCCGCCCAGCTCGGCGAGCGCTTCGCCGGGCGGCCCACGGTGGAGCAGGTGCTGGACGGCGTCGGCTCCCTGCTGCACCCGTTCGCCGAGGAGCCGCAGCACCGGCTTCCGCGGGTCGAGACGGAACCGGTGGCTGCCGCTTCCCCGGCGCCGGCCGACCGCCCGACCCCATGGACCGAGGCCGACGCCCGCATCGAGTGCTTCCCGGAGGCGGTCGCCATGCGGGAACGCCGGCAGCAGACGGACCGCAACCCCTACTTCCTGCTCCATGAGGGGATCATTGACGCGACGACGACGATCGGCGACGCCCAGCTCGTGAGCTTCTCGAGCTACAACTACCTCGGTGTCACCGGCCACCCCGTGGTCGCCGAGACGATCGCCGACGCCGTGGCCCGATACGGCAGCTCGGTGTCCGCCAGTCGGTTCCTGTCCGGTGAGCGCCCGATCCATGCCGAGCTCGAGCAGGAGCTCGCCGACCTCCTCCAGGTGGAGTCGGCGCTCACCCTGGTGAGCGGCCACGCGACGAACGTGAGCGTCATCGGGCACCTGGTGGAACCGGGCGACCTCATCGTCCACGACAGCCTCGCGCACGACAGCATCATCCAGGGGGCGAAACTCTCCGGAGCCACCCGGCGGTCCTTCCCCCACAACGACCTGAACGCGCTCGACGACCTCCTCGGCGCGATCCGCGGCGGGTTCCGCCGAGTCCTCATCGTCGTGGAGGGCGTCTACAGCATGGACGGCGACCTCGTACCGCTCCCGCAGCTCATCGAGCTGAAGAAGCGGCACGGCGCACTGGTGCTCGTCGACGAAGCGCACAGCATCGGAACGGTCGGCGCGAACGGGGGCGGGGTCGGCGAACACTTCGGCGTCGACCGCTCGGACATCGACCTCTGGTGCGGCACGATGTCGAAGTCGCTCGCCGGATGCGGCGGCTACGTCGGTGGCACCGCCGCCGCGATCGACTACCTCAAGTACTCCGTGCCCGGTTTCGTGTACAGCGTCGGCATCACCCCGGCGAACGCGGCCGCGTCGCTCGCCGCCCTCCGGCTCATGCGCGACGAGCCCGAGCGCCTCAGCCGCCTGCGGAAGAACGCCGACCTTTTCCGCGAGACGGCCCGGGCCGCCGGCATCGACATCGGCGACAGCGCCGACTCGCCCGTCGTGCCGTGCATCGTCGGCAGCTCGGAACGGGCACTCGCCCTGGCGACGGCGCTCTTCGACCACGGCTTCAGCGTCAACCCGATCCTGTACCCGGCCGTGCCGGACGACCAGGCGCGGCTCCGCTTCTTCATCACCGCGGAGCACACCGCCGAGCAGATCCAGCGGGTCGTGGACATCACGGCATCCGAACTCAACCGCATCACCCACGACATCGAGGTATCCGCATGACGAACCACTCCAGAACGACACCCAGACGACGGGCGGTGATCACGCTCCTGATCGGCCTGGTGTTCGCGATCGTGGCGGGCATCGCGGGGGCCGACGTCCTCGACAACCTCAAGACGGGCGGGTTCGACGACCCGCAGTCCGACTCCGTGGCCGCAGCGGACGTGCTCGCCGACCGGTTCCCCGGCAGCGACCCGAAACTCGTCCTCGTCGTGGACGTCTCCGACGGACTCGACAGCGCCGCCGGCAGGGAGGCGCTCGACGACATCGTCGGCGCTGTGGACGAGGTGGACGGCGCCAGCGTCACCGGCTCCTACGCCGACTCGGAGCAGCTGCGGAGCGACACCGACCGCGGCGTCGTGCTCGTGGCGCTCGCCGGAGACGAGGACACCGTGCAGCGCGCGACCACCGCGCTCCGCGGGACGATCACCGAGGAGGTGACGCCGGCCACGGTCCGGTTCGGCGGCATCGCGGGGATCAACGACGACCTGAACGCGCAGGTCAAGACGGACATCATCGTCGCGGAGACGATCGCCATCCCGATCACCCTCGTGCTGCTGTTCTTCGCGTTCCGCGGAGTGGTGGCCGCGCTGCTGCCCGTCGGCGTCGCGGGCGTCACGATCCTCGGTTCCCTCGGCCTGCTGAACGTGGTCGCGCAGCTCACCTCGGTCTCCCTGTTCGCGGTCAACCTCGTCACCGCATTGGGCCTCGGACTCGCCATCGACTACTGCCTGCTGTTCCTGACCCGCTATCGGGACGAACGCTCGGGCGGATCCACCGACGAGGAGGCGTTGCGGATCGCTCGGCGGACGACCGGCCGGACCATCGTGTTCAGCGGCGTCGTCGTCGCCGCGGCGCTCGCCACGCTGATGCTGTTCGACCAGTACTTCCTGCGCTCGTTCGCCATCGCGGGACTCGTCATCGTGGCCTGCTCCGTGGTGGGCGCGGTCGTCCTGCTGCCCGCCGCCCTCACCCTCCTGGGTCGCCGGATCGACTGGGGCCGTCTGCGCTCCCGCCGCCCGGCCGGGGCCGAGGGCCGGTTCTGGTACCGGGTGGGCGACCACGCGTATCGCCGTCCGTGGTTGGCGGTGCCCGTGATCGCGCTCCTCATCGCCATGGCCGCGCCGTTCGCGCACGCGGAGTTCGGGGTACCCGATGAACGAGTGCTCCCCGCCGACGCCGAGAGTCGTGTCGTGGCGGACATCATGCGGTCCGACTTCGACGTCGCCGAGGCGGACGCCGTCTCTGTCGTCACCGAGGACTGGGCCGGGACGGACCGAGAGCTCGACGAGTACGCCACCGAACTCTCCTCGATCACGGGCGTCGAGGCCGTCACGACGTCCCTCGGCAGCTTCGTCGACGGACGCCTCGTCGTCCCGGCCGATGCGCGGACGGAGCAGCACTTCCGCGACGGCTCGGCGCTCTGGCTGCAGGTCGCGACCGACGTCGTCCCGTACTCGCCCGAGGGCTCGGAGCTCGTCCGCGACGTCCGCGCGGTGGACCCGGGAGCCGGCTCGACCGTCCTGGTCGGTGGCCTCGCGGCGCAGATGATCGACATCGGAGACTCCATCGCGGCGCGTCTGCCGTTCGCCGCCGCGGCCATCGCGCTCATGACGCTGATCATCCTCTTCCTGTTCACGGGGAGCGTGCTGCTCCCGATCAAGGCATTGGTGCTGAACGTGGTCGGTCTGGTCGGCATCCTGGGCGTCATCGTGTTCCTCTTCCAGGACGGCAACCTGTCGGACGTGCTCGGCTTCACCCCGTCGCCCATCGCCATCTCGATCCCGATCCTGCTGTTCTGCATCGCCTTCGGGCTCTCGATGGACTACGAGGTGTTCCTCCTCGCGCGGATCCAGGAACGGTTTCGTGCCACGGGCGACCTCGCGGAGGCGGTGCGGAGCGGACTCGGCGCGAGCGGCCCGATCATCACGGCCGCGGCGGCGATCCTCGCGGTGTCGTTCTTCGCCATGGCGACCTCCGGGGTGTCGATCATCAAGATGCTCGGCATCGGTACCGGTATCGCGATCCTCATCGACGCCATCCTGATCCGCGGCGTGCTCGTCCCGGTCTTCATGCGCGTCGCCGGACGATACAACTGGTGGGCGCCGCGGTGGCTCGCGGCGATCCACCGCCGCATCGGGATCACGGAGGGCTGAATGGACGCGCGGTTCAGCGGCCTGTCGGCCGATCACGACCTCTCGGCCGATCACGACCTCTCGGCGCTCGTGTCCGAGGCGGCTCGCGCGGCGAACGCCCACAACACGCAGCCGTGGGGCGTGGACCGTCAGGGCGACGAACTCGTCCTCCGCCGGGATCGCACTCGCACCCTCGGCGCGAGCGATCCGCGAGGACGCGACACGATGCTGTCGTTCGGGGCGTTCGTCGAGTCGCTCCTCATCTGCGCGGCGTCGGCCGGTGTCGGACTGGGCTTCGAGGCCTCGACCGGCGCTGACGCGGAGACCGAGGAGGTCGGCCGGTTCTCGCGCCACCCGGAGGGCTACCAGACGCGGTTCTCCTCGGCGGACGTCCGTGGGCGACGTGTCTGGCGAGGGCGATGGCGGGACGGCGCTCCCGGACCCGACCTCCTCCAGGAAGCCGCGGTTGAGACGGAGCGCATGGGCTTCCGGCTCGTCTCCATGCCGACACGGGCCGCGCGCCCGATCCTCGTGCGAGCCAACCGGTGGTTCTTCGGCGAGCAGGCGATCGTCGCTGAGCTCGATCAGTGGACCAGGCTTTCACCAAGACATCCGCGGTACGACGAGGACGGCCTCAACGACGCGATGCTCGTGCTGTCGAAGGTCGAACGAGCCGGCCTGCGGACGCTGATCAGCCCGCGGGTGTTCCGCTCCCTTCGCGGGGTCGGCCTGCCCGGGCTGTTGGCACGGATGTCGGCCACCGCGACCCAGGGCTCCGGCACCGTGCTGGGCGTGGTCGGGCCCACCGGGGCACCACAGGAACTCGCTGCTGGGCGACTGCTCACCCGGCTCTGGCTCGGCTTCCAGGGTCACGGCCTGTACGTGCATCCCCAGAGCGCGCCGCTCGACTGTCCGGAGACCCGGGCCATGCTCGACGAACGCTGGCAGGTCGCCCCGGACGAGCAGCTCGTCGCCTGGTTCCGGGTCGGCATCCCCGCCTCCGACCCCGCGGCGCGCGTGGCGTCCCCGCGTCGGTCGGGTGGCTGAATCCGCAGCCGCGGTGGTCGACGCGCTCCGGATGCAGGTGCCGCCGGGCGTCGTCGTCGCGGCAACCGCCGGCATCGCATCCGGCCCGTTCCGGGCCCGTCCGACTCAGGCTGGTCGCAGCACCGAATCTCACTCGGCGCGCGACTGCGCCGGGGCGGCACTCGCGATGCTCGGCCAGCGCTCCACGGACATCCCGACGGGGGAGGGTGGGCAACCGGTCTGGCCGGCCGGCTTCGTCGGGAGTCTCTCGCACTGCCCCGGTTTCACGATCGCAGCCGTCGGTCACGTCGGTGTCGTGAGCGCCATCGGGATCGACGTCGAGGTGCACCGGCCCGTCCGTCCAGCCGTCGCGGCGACGATCGTCTGCGGGGATGAGGCGTCCATGCTCACGCGACTCGCCTCGAGCCATCCGGCCGTCGCGTGGAGCGCCGTGTTGTGGAGCGTCAAGGAGAGCGTCTTCAAGACGTGGTACCCGCTCACCGGCCGATGGGTCGACTACACGGCGTGTGAGGTGGTGATCCACCCGGATCGGGGCTCGTTCGATGCGCGGGTCGTCCCGCCGGCCGGCCCGACCGCACGTTCGACCGCGCCGCGCACCTTCGCCGGCCGATGGTCGGTGGTGGGCACCCACCTCTGCAGCGTCGTCATCGTCCCGGCCTCGCGGCGACAGGACGGGTGATCGGCTGATCCGGTCGACGCGGGTACCGTTGAGGACGATGTCGTAGACCGCAGGAGGAGGGGCCATGTCGGACGAGGAACGGACGACGACGGACTGGCGTGCACTGGCCGCCGCCCTCGCGAACGACGACGCCCGGACGGTGTACGCGCAACTCGTCCTCGGGCAGGAGCCCGACCTCGGCGCCACCCAGCGTGCTGTGCGACGGGCCGAGCAGAGCGTCCAGACGTTGTCCCGGGTGGGCCTGCTGGACGACGGCGGGCGCGTCTCGGGCGGGGTGTTCCGGGACCTCCTCGCGGCAGCCGCACCGCCGAAGCGCGAAGGGGTCGACCGCTTCCTGGTCGACGGTCGGATCGTGCAGTACCCGTCGAATCCCGACGAACGGCAGGCGCTGTTGCAGCGCGTCGCGGCATCAGTGCTCGAGCCTGGTGAGGTGGTCGACGAAGCCGAGATCAACGAGCGGTTGTCCGCGTTCCACGACGACGTCGCGGTGCTCCGGCGGTACCTCGTCGACGCGCAGCTCGTCGAGCGCACGCGCTCGGGGACCGAATACGCGCTCGTCACCTGAGTCGGCCGCCCTTCGACAGGCTCAGGGACCGGTGCGCGCGACGGCGGCCCTCTTCCGGTCACTGAGCTTGTCGAAGTGCGCACGAGGGGCTTGCGGGGCCCTTCGACAGGCTCAGGGACCGGGTTGGGGGGCTCGGGGACCAGGCGGGAGGCTTAGGGACCGACGGGAGGCTTAGAGACCGGGCGGCAGGCCCGCGGCCGGCGTCAGGCGCGGATGTCCTTCGTGAGCTCCTCCACGAGGGCGGCCCGCTGCTCGCGGGTGGACGGCCGACCCTCGGCGTCGGGACGCTCCTGCCACGGGAACGGTCCCGAAGCGCGGCGGTACTCGACCCCGAGGGCGTCGAGGCGGGCGAGGTGCTGCTGCAGCCGCGCCTCGAAGCCCGCGAGGTCGCGCTCGCGGCCGACCCAGGCGACCTCGGCGAGGGCGCACAGCCGCGGGTATGCCTGGTAGTCGATGACGCGGGCGGAGTCCATGTGCTCGGTCCAGATGTTCGCCTGCACCCCGATGATGTGCTCGGCCTGCGCCTCCGTCAGCTCAGCCGGCACCGGCTCGAAGGTGTACACCTCCGCGACGGTCAGCGGTGGCCCGACCGGGATCGGCTCACCCGGCAGCTCCGACTCGCGGTAATCGAGGTAGACGCGGTCGTCCGGGCAGGCGATGACGTCGTACCCCTGGCGTGCGGCGGCGACCGCACCGAACTCGCCGCGCCATGAAGCGACGGTCGCGTCCTTCGGCAATCCGCCGCCCTCGAGGATCTCGTCCCAGCCGTACAGGCGTCGGCCGGCGGCGGACAGGTGCGCCTCGAGCTGGCGGATGAACCACGCCTGCAGCGCTTCGACGGAGTCGAGCCCGCGCTCGGCCATGAGGGCTCGCGTTCGAGCGCTCGCTGCCCAGCGGGTCTTCTTCGCCTCGTCGCCACCGACGCCGATGAAGGTCGATGGGAAGAGCTCCATGACCTCGTCGAACACGGTGCGGAAGAACGCGACCGTCTCCTCGCCCATGTCGAGGATCGCCTCGTTGATGCCCCACCTCGTCCACACCGACGGCTCGTCCGCGTCCTGCGCCACATCCGGCACGCCCAGCTCCGGGTACGCGGCGATGATCGCTCGCGCATGACCGGGCAGGTCGATCTCGGGGACGACCGTGATGGACCGCTCAGCGGCGTAGGCGACGATCTCGCGCAGGTCGTCCTTCGTGTAGAAGCCGCCGTGCGGGCGGCCGTCGCCGGGCGCGTGCCGCGCTGCGCCGTGCTGGCTCTCGGTCCGCCACCCGCCGACCTCGGTCAGCTTCGGGAAGGCGTCGATCTGGATGCGCCAGCCCTGGTCGTCGGTGAGGTGGAAGTGGAGGACGTTGAGCTTGTGGCGCGCGGCGAGGTCGATGAACCGCAGCACGTCGGACGTGGTGAGGAAGTGCCGTGCCACGTCGAGCATGACGCCGCGCCACCCGAAGCGCGGGGCGTCGTCGATGGTCGTCGCCGGGACGGTCCAGTCGACGCCGGGGACGAGCGCACGGCGGTTGACCGCCGGGGGGAGGAGCTGGGTCAGGGTCACCGCACCGGAGAACGCGCCGGAGGCGTCGGCGGCGACGATGCGCACACCGTCCGCGTCCACCACGAGCCGGTAGCCGCCGGCCGCGACGGTGTCGTCGTGGATGAACGCGATGCTGTCGGTCCGCAGGTCGATCCGTGCGTCGAGGTCGAACCCGGTCGACGTCTGCAGCACCCCGCGCAACCAGCGGGTCGCGGCCGTGAAGCGGCGGTCACCGCCGAGCCCGGTCGTCTCGCTCAGCGTGAAGGCGCCGTCGTGCTGCTGGATGGACACGGGCAGTGGAAGCATCGGTGGTTCTCTCCTCGAGTGCTGATGGGCCGTTCTCAGGACATCTGCGGCGCGGCTGGCCGGGAACCCGGTGACACGCCGGAGGACTCCTGAGAACGGTCCCGGATGGTGGAGGTCAGGACGGGCGGTCGACGAGGGTGGTCAAGCGGTCGGCGATCAGCGTATCCGAGACGACGGTGAGCGGCGACTGTCCGGCCTCGGCGGCGAGCTCGGCGATGCTGCGGCCGACGAGCTCGCGGAGGTCGGGGTGCGACACCTGTGCGATCCGGACGGCGGACCAGTCGACGCGCTCGTGGACCGGCGGCTCGGCGAAGGCGCGTTCGAGTTCATCGACGACGGCGTCGTCACGGAGACGGTCGATGACGGCGTCGCCACCACCGCCGGTCACCCAGGTGGGCAGCAGGGCGGTGAGGGCGGTTCCGCGGAGGACGCCGCCCGGGAGGATGGTGCCGGTGCCGTGATCCATGGGCCGCTCTCCAGTCGTCGGGCGATTGCGCATGTTGCAACGGGGGTTGCGTCAATGCCCGACAACTGTAAAGGGTCCGAACAAACGTGTCAACGGTGTGGGGGCGGGGTCGCGGGGGAGGGTTGCTCGGCACTTCGACAGGCTCAGTGACCGGGGAGGGTGGCGCAGTGACCGGTGGCGGATGGGCCCAGTCAGCGGGGAGGGTTGCTCGGCACTTCGACAGGCTCAGTGACCGGGGGAGGGTGGGCCCAGTGACCGGTGGCCGGTGGGCCAGCGGTCGGGGGAGGGTTGCTCGGCACTTCGACAGGCTCAGTGACCGGGAAGGGTGGGCCCGGTGACCGGACAAGCCGGGCCCGGCGGCCGGGGGCGGCTACTCCACCAGGCGGAGGCGGACCGCCATGAACTGGCGACCGGGCAGGTCGACCCGGACGGTACCGGTGTGGGTGCCGGGGAGGGTCTCGACCGTCATGTTCCAGGTGTCGAGCACGTCCACGTGGAACTCGCCCTCGGGGAGGAAGACGTTGCGGAACCGCGGCCGGTTGAAGCCGAAGTAGCCGATGACGTAGCGGCCGGCGACCCCGCCCCACGGCACGTCCCAGTCGCCGGGCAGCGGGTCGAGGACGCCCGTCGGGGACTCCGCCGTGATGCGTTCCAGGAACGCGATGCGGTCGGGACTCGAACCGATGAGCGGCCCGCCCTTCGACCAGAACAGCTCCTCCCGGTCGTTGAGGTAGGTCTCGCCGTGGCCGACGTAGCCGCCGCGGATCGCACCCTCCCAGAACCGTCGCACCATCTCCTCGCCGGTGATGTTGCCCCAGCCCTGGTCGATGTCGCCCTCGTAGGCGCACTCGTCGATGACGATCGGCTTGCCCCACTGCTCGCGCCAGGCGTCGGTGTTCTCCGCGGTCCGGTAGACGTCGACGCGCTGCACGCTGCAGTGCGTGATCCAGGGCTTCGTGTAGTCGTAGAACCCCTGGCAGTTGTGGATGGAGTTGAGGTGGCCGTGCGGGTCCTCCGCGCCGACGACCGCCGCGAGTCGCTCCCAGTCGTCGTTCGTCTTCGCCCAGAGCAGGTCGTACTCGTTCGCCATCGACCACCACACGTTCGCGAACGCGGCGAGCCGACGGACGGCGTAGCGGAGGTACCGTTCGTCGACGGCCGGACCGAGGTCAGCGAAGCCCCAGCGGTCGTAGGCGTGGAAGAGGATCAGGTCCGCTTCGATGCCGAGCGCGCCGAGCTGGGTGATGCGCCGCTCGAGGTTCGCCCAGTACGCCGGGTCGAAGCGCTCGTGGTCGAACCCGTCGGCGAGCGAGCCGACGAAGGGGAACGTCTCCGGCTCGTTCGCGTTGTAGAGGTACGACTTCGGGAACACGCACATGCGGATCTTCGTGAACGGCGCGGCTTCGAGGGCGCGGAGCGTCTCCTCCTGCAGCTCCTCGGGCTGGTGCGTCCAGGCGTAGGCGGTCGTGCCGAGCGGGCGATGACGGGTGCCGTCGGCGTGGGCGAAGTGGAAGCCGTCGACGCGCACCGGTCCGTGACTGCCCGCCGCCGCGGCCGACACGGTGAACGCGCCCGCGACGCCGTCGAGTGATCGGGCGGTCGAGCTCGTGGTGAACGACCACTCGCCCTGCTCCTCGGCGAGGAGGCGCACCAGGTACCGACCGTCGCCGTCGTAGAACCCGCCGACGGTGAGCTCGCGTGCGCCGTTCGTGAACGTCGCGCCGAGTTCCACGTCGACGAACGGGTTGCCGTGCGACGGCCCGTCCAGCCGGATCTCCACGACGCCGTACTGCGGGACGTCGCCGGGGACCGTCAGGGTCGCCGAGCCGCGCGGGACGTCCTGGCCCTCGTAGTCGGGAGCGGGCTCGATCGCGGCGCCGTAGGGGGCGCGGGCGTCGGGACCGTCGTCGACCTGTGCGAGCGCCGCCCAGAGACGATCCTTCGCCGCGTCGTCCTGCAGCTCCGGCACGATCGCCGACAGCTGCCCGAGCCGGATGCTGCGGAACTGTTTGGCCATCGGCGACGCGGCGATGCCGGGCAGGAACTGCTCGAGGACGGTGCGACCCGCGGGGCTCTCGATGACGTCTCCGAAGGCGGAACTGCGGTCGAACATGGATCTCCTGTGATCAGCCGAGCGGGTCGGCGGCGGGTGCTAGTGGTGCAGGCGGTGCGAGTGTTGCACGTGGAACAGTCGAGCGGGGGTTATCGCGCAACTCCTGGTGCCGGAGTGGCTGCGGCCAGCGCCGCGTCCACCTCGTCGAGCATCGACGGCGGCGTGAACATGAGGAGCTGACGGACGGTCCGACCCCGACTCCACTGGGTGCCGCGGCGGATGTCGTCGGCTTTGGCCTGATCGTGGGCACCCACCGAGCTGAGGAGGGCGTCGTACGCGGCAGGTCGGTCGATGATCTCGGAGAGCGGCGAGTCGAGGCCGAGCGTGATGTCGTCATCGGCACTCGAGCCGGCGTCCGTGACCTCGATCGTCCAGTCGTGGCGACCGGACCCGACGGTCTCCTCGGGGGCACCCGGCAACGCGACCGTCGCCGTCGTGTTCGGCGGCACGACCGCCGACACCCGGAGGGACGACCCTTCGCGTCGCCACGCCACCGATGCCTCGCCGTAGGGGGTGAGGTGTCGGGCCTCGGCGTGGTCGAGTCCGTCGATCGGCCGCGGTGCGATCCGGAGTTCGCGGTAGCCGGGAGCCGCGGGAGCGAGGCCGGCCACGGTGCGGTGCAGCCAGTCGGCGACGGCGCCGAGCGCGTAGTGGTTGAACGAGGTCATCTCACCCGGGTTGACCGAGCCGTCCTCGAGCAGGCTGTCCCAGCGCTCCCAGATCGTGGTCGCGCCCTTGGTGACGGGCGAGAGCCAGGATGGGTTCTCGGTCTGGAGCATGAGGCGGCCGGCCGCGCGGAGGTGTCCGCCGTCGGCGAGCGCGTCGGTGATGAGCGGCGTCCCCACGAAACCGGTACCGATGCGGTAGCCGTCGGCGCGGACGAGGTCGGCGAGGCGGTCCGCGAGGCGTTGCCGCAGGGCGGGGTCGTCGACAAGGCCGAACCGTAGGGCCAGGGCGTACGCGGTCGGTGCATCGGACATCATCCGGCCGGCGGGCGTCACGTACTCGGCGGTGAAGGCCGCCCGACTCCGCTCGGCCAGTTCGCCGTACCGCTCGGCGTCCGCCGTCTCACCGAGGAGCCGGGCGGTGTCGGTGAGGATCCGGAGGGATCGCGCGTGATAGGCGCTCGCGACGATGTCCGAGTCGACCCTGGCCTTCGCTGGCTGGTCCGGCGGCGCGCTCGGGTCGAGCCAGTCGCCGAGCTGGAAGGTGTTCGACCAGAGACCGTCGGTGCTCACCCGGAGGACGGCCTCCACCCAGGAGCGCATCGACGGGTACTGCTCGCGCAGGATCCCGAGGTCGCCGTAGCGCTCGTGGAGCACCCACGGCACGACGGTCGCGGCGTCGCCCCAGGCTGCGGTCGGCCCGCCACCGGCGAATCCGGACAGCGCGGCCGGGACCACCATGGGGACGACACCGTCCTGGTGTCCCTGCTCGAGTGCGAGGTCGCGCAGCCAGGAGTCGAGGAAGGCGGAGCTGTCGTAGAGGAAGCTCGCGGTCGGGGCGAAGACCTGCAGGTCACCCGTCCAGCCGAGCCGTTCGTCGCGCTGCGGGCAGTCGGTCGGGATGCTCAGGAAGTTGCCGCGCATGCCCCAGACGACGTTCTCGTGGAGGCGGTCGAGCAGCTCGTGCGAGGAGGAGAACCATCCCGTGCGCGTGAGGTCGCTGTGGAGGACGACGGCGGTGACCGACGCCGGGTCGAATGCGCCCGGCCAGCCGTCGATCTGCGCGTAGCGGAAGCCGTGGAAGGTGAAGCGCGGCTCGATCGTCTGCTCGCCGTCGCCCGAGAGCGTGACGTGGTCGGTGGCCGCGGCGTTGCGGAGGGGACGCAGGGCGAGTTCGCCCTCGTCGAGGACCTCGGCGTGCCGGAGCGTGAGCGTCGTGCCCCGCGGGCCGGCGACGGTGAGCCGGAGGCGGCCGACGAGGTTCTGGCCGAAGTCGAGGATGGTCGCGCCCGACGGCGAGGTGAGCACCTCCGCCACCGCGCGCTCCTCGATGCGACGGACAGGCGCGGCGATGCGGGCCTCCGGCACCGGGTGCGCAGCGTCGTCGACGAGGGCAGGGGCCCAGGTGGACGCGTCGAACGCCGTCGTCGACCAGCCGGGTTCGGCCAGGGTGGTGTCGATCGCTTCGCCGGCGTAGATGCCGCTGTCGACGAGCTCGGCACCGTCGGCCGCCGACCAGCTCGCATCGGTGACGAGCGTCTCCGTCGTCCCGTCGAGGTAGTCGAGCTGCAGCTGGGCGGCGAAGCGTGGCTGGTCGCCGTAGATCCGCTCGGCGAACTGGAAGAACCCGTAGCGCTCGGTGTACCAGGCGCCGGCGACGGTCGCGGCGAGGACGTTCTCGCCCGGCTCGACGAGCGCGGTGACGTCGACGGTCTCGTGCACGAGGCGGTCGCCGTAGGCGGTCCAGCCGGGAGAGAGGACGTCCTCCGAGGTAGAAACCCCGTTGAGCTGCGGTTCGGCGGCACCGAGCGCGGTCCAGAACAGCCGGGCGCGACGGACGGGCCCGCCGACCGTGAAGGTGCGGCGCACCCGGATCGGCTGCGCCGGACGCTCGGGCGCCGCGAGACCGATGAAGTGGGCGGTCCAGGCTCCGTCGGCGAGGAACGCGGCCTCGACGACGGTCGGCTCGCTCCAGGGGGTCTCCTCACCCGCGGTCGACGCGGCACGGACCTCGACGGTGCGCACCTCGTCCGGCGCGAGTGGTGGGAACGGCCAGGAGACGAGGACGGAGTCGCGGCCCTCGACACGCGCCGTGGCACCACTGCCGTCCCGGAGCTCGGCCCAGGCCTGCACCCAGTCGGAACCCGAGGTCTCGACGGTCCAGCTCAACCGAGGCGTCGGCGTCGCGACCGCGGGGCTGTCGTCCCGGGTCCCCGCCCGCAGCCGGCCGATCCGCGCGACGTGCGCGGTCATCGGGAGGTCCCGGCCGCGATGGTGACGACGTGCTCGTCCACGAGGTCGACGACGGACGACCCGATCCGGAGCGTGACGTCGCCTGGCTCGACCTGCCAGCCGTCCGCCCAGTGGGCGAAGACCCGGGCCGGCAGCGCGACCTCCCAGGCGACCGATTCGCCGGCGCCCGCGCGGACGACGGCCGATCCGACGAGCCAGCGCACGGGGCGGTCGACCGAGGAGTCCGGTCGCTCCGCGTACACCTGCACGACGTGCTTGCCGGCGCGGTCGCCGGTGTTCGTCGCGGTCCCGGAGACGCGGGCGTCACCGGAAGCGACGTCACCCGAGACCTCGCCACCGTCGATGGACCAGCTCGTGTACCCGAGCCCGTGGCCGAACCAGTAGGCGGGCGTGGCACCCGAGCGGAGCCACGCGCGGTAGCCGATGTGGATGCCCTCCTCGTAGCGGAGCACGCCGTCCATCGGGGTGACGTCGAGCACCGGGACGTCGTCGAGCGCCGCAGCCCAGGTGGTGCTCAGACGACCACCGGGTTCGGCGACACCGAGGAGCACGTCGGCCAGGGCGTTGCCCATCTCCTGTCCGCCGAACCAGCCGAGGAGCACGGCGGCGACCTCGTCGCTCCAGGGGAGCAGGACCGGGGCGCCGGAGTTGACGATCACGACGGTGCGCGGGTTCACGGCGGCGACGGCGCGGACGAGCTCGTCCTGACGGCCAGGGAGGGTGAGGTCGCTGCGGTCCCAGCCCTCCGATTCGACCTTCGAGTTCGTGCCGACGACCACGACGGCGACATCGGCCGCGCGGGCCGCCTCGACCGCCTGGGCGATGAGGGCGTCGGGGTCGGAGTCGTCGGGAGCGCGACCGACGGTGACGCTGATCGCGCCGAGACCGTTCTCGCTCGGGGAGAGGTCGAACTCCGCGCGGAGTTCGACGGCGACGTCGGCCTGGGCGGCGAACGCCCCGGTCGCCGACGGCGGGGCGAGCAGCGCCGCGCCGAGGTCGTTCCCGACGACCACGGGTTGCTCGTCGACGAGGAGGACGCCGTCGACGAAGAGTCGGCCGTGGAGCCCCGTGGCGAAGCCGAGTCGCAGTTGCTCGGTGGCCTCCGGCGTGTAGGTGGTGGTGAGCACGAGCTGCGACGCCGTGGTGACCGGGGCGTCGCCGCCGAACCAGACGAGCGCGGTGGACCGGCGGTCCTCGGTGAAGAGTTCCGCGCCGTCGGCATCGAGGAACGTGGCGACGAGACCGGTGTCACCCGTGCGCGGGTTGGTGAGGCGCTCGAGCGGGAGTTCGGCGACGCCCTCCTGCACGATCGCGCCGACGGCGTAGTCGATCGTCGCCTCGGGGAGCGCGAGTCGGAGTCCCTCGAGTGGGCTGACGGTGTGCTCGGGGAGGACCGTGGCGCTGCCGCCGCCCTGGGTGCGCGAGTCGCGGGCGTTGTGCCCGATGACGGCGACGCGGGTGAGCGTGGCGGCGTCGAGGGGCAGGGTGCCGTCGTTGTCGAGCAGCACGACGCCCGCGGTCTCGGCCTCGCGGGAGAAGGCGACCCCGTCGACCGGGGCCGGCGCCAGCGCTTCCTCGCCGAGGGCACCGACGCGGACCGCGAGCGCGAGGAGCCGGGCGACCTTGCGGTCGACGTCGGCTTCGGCGACGCGGCCGTCGCGGACGGCCTCGACGAGGGTCGCGCTCCATGCGGGAGCAGGGCCGGGCATGGCGAGGTCCTGCGACGCCGGTGCCGAGCCGAGGCTGCGGACGCCGGTCCAGTCGCTGACGACGACGCCGTCGAAGCCCCACTCCGAGTTGAGCGGCGTCTCCAGGAGGTCGTTCTCGCTCATCGTGACGCCGTCGACGGAGTTGTAGGCGCTCATGATGGCCCAGGTGCCGGCCTCGGTCACCGTGCGCTCGAACGGTGCGAGATAGAGCTCGCGGAGGGCACGCTCGCTCGCATGCACGTCGACCGTGAAGCGGTCGGTCTCGGAGTCGTTGGCGACGTAGTGCTTGGGGGTCGCGGCGACGCCGTTGTCCTGCAGGCCGCTGACGTAGGCGGCCGCGAGCGATCCGGTCAGCTCCGGGTCCTCACTGAACGCCTCGAAGTGCCGCCCGCCGAGCGGGGAACGGTGGAGGTTGATGGTCGGGCCGAGGACGACGTCGACGCCCTTGCGGCGGGCCTCGGCCGCGGCGACGGCGCCGTATCGGTAGGCGAGCGACGGATCCCACGATGACGCCAGCGCGGTCGCTGACGGGAGGTTGATCGACGGCGAGCGCTCGTCCCACAGTGGACCGCGGACGCCGGCCGGGCCGTCGGACAGGACCATGGCGCGGAGGCCGATCTTCTCGAGCGGGACCGTGGTCCAGAAGTCGGCACCGGAGACGAGCGCGACCTTCTCCTCGAGGTCGAGCCGGGCGACGAGGGCGTCGATCGCCGCGGTGTCGACGGGCTTCGTGACGGCGGCGTGCCGGGGAGTGGTGATGGTCATGCGATGTGGGTCCGTTCTGGGGTGGCCCTTCGACAAGCTCAGGGACCGGATGGTGGGTCTCAGGGACCGGATGTGGGTCTCAGGGACCGGATGTGGGCCCTTCGACAAGCTCAGGGACCGGATGGGGGTCTCAGGGACCGGATGTGGGTCTCGGGGACCGGTTGGTGTGGGTGGTGCGCCCGGCCGGCCAGGTTCCTGGCCCCGGCCGACCGGGCGGTCGAAGCGACGGTCAGGCGGCGGACTCCGCCGCACGCTGCTCGTCGATGAGGCGGCGTCGCTCCACCCGGCGGTCCTCCTGGCGGTCCGGGTCGGGGATCGGTGCCGCCATGAACAGGCGCTGCGTGTAGGGATGCGCCGGGTGCGCCGTCACCTGGTCGCCGTCGCCGGACTCGACGATCTCGCCGTGGTACATGACCGCCACGCGGTGGCTGATGTGCCGGACGACCGCGAGGTCGTGCGAGATGAACAGGTAGGCGACGCCCGTCTGCTCCTGGATGTCGATGAAGAGGTCGAGGACCCGCGCCTGCGTCGACAGGTCGAGGGCCGACACGGGCTCGTCGCACACGATGAGCTTCGGATCGAGGGCGAGCGCCCGGGCGATCGCGATGCGCTGCCGCTGGCCGCCCGAGAACTCCCGGGGGAGCCGTGAGGCCGCGCCGGTCGGCAGCTGCACCTGGTCGAGCAGGGATCCGACGCGCTTGCGGGCGTCGGCACCGGAGACACCGCGGACGGTGAGCGGCTCGGTGAGGATCTGCTCGATCGTGAGCGAGGGGTTGAGCGAGGAGTACGGGTCCTGGAACACGACCTGGATCTCCGAACTCAGCGCTCGGCGCTCCTTGCGCTTCAACTGCCCGATCTCCTGGTCGCGGTAGCGGATGCTGCCGCCGGTGACCGGGGCGAGGCCCAGCACGGCGCGACCGAGCGTGGTCTTGCCGGAGCCGGACTCGCCGACGAGACCGACGGTCTCACCGGGCTTGATGTCGATCGACACCCCCTTGAGCGCCTTGAACGACTGGGCACGGAACCCCTTGCCCGGGTACTCGACTTCGAGGTCCTTCACCTCGAGCAGTGACGACGTCATCGGGTCTCTCCTGTCAGGTTCGTCGCGAGTGCCGGTCGGGCGGGACCCTCGTCGAGGATCGCGCCGAGCAGTGACTGCGTGTACGGGTGCTGTGCGTGGTTGAAGATCGAGCGCACCGGCCCGGTCTCCACGATGAGGCCGTTCTGCATGACCGAGACCCGGTCGCAGAGGTCGGCGACCACACCGAAGTTGTGCGTCACGAGGAGCATCGCCATGTGGCGCTCCGCCTGGAGGTCGCGCAGCAGGTCGAGGACCTCCGCCTGCACGGTCACATCGAGGGCGGTGGTGGGCTCGTCGGCGATGATGATGTCCGGGTCCGTCGAGACGGCGCCGGCGATGAGCACACGCTGCGCCATACCGCCCGAGACCTCGTGCGGGAACGCGGCGAAGGTGCGCTTGGGGTTCGGGATGCCGACCCGCTCGAGCAGTGCGAGCGCCTTGTCCGTCGCCTCCTTCTTGCTGAGGCCGAGGGTGACGCGCAGGGGTTCGACGAGCTGGCTGCCGATCGTGAACGCCGGGTCGAGGTTCGACATCGGCTCCTGCGGGATGTAGCCGATGCGCTTGCCGCGGATGGCCGTGTACTCGCGCTCCCCGAGGGTGTCGAGTCGGGTGCCCTCGTAGCGGATCGTGCCGTCGGTGACCCGCCCGCCGCGCGGTAGGAGCCCGAGGACACCCCATGCGGTCTGGGTCTTGCCCGAGCCGGACTCACCGATGAGGCCGTGGACCTCGCCCTTGCGGATGTCGAGGTCGACGCCGTGGACGACCTCGGTGACCCGGCCGCCCTCCTGGTCGTAGCCGACGCGGAGGTCGCGGACGCTGAGGACGAGCTCCTCGGCGCGAGCGGAGGCGCGGGCGTCGTCGTCGTGGCGGATGGGTGGGACGCCGACGATCTCGTCCTCGCTGATCCCGGAGGTGCTGATCGACTGCGTGACGATCGTGTTGGAGCCCGTCTTCGACGTCGTCACGATCTTGCGACGGCGCCGACGGACGGACACGGTGCGCTCGAGCTCGTCGCGCATCGCGTTGGCGAGCAGGGTGAGCGCGATGCAGGTGAGTGCGATCGCGAGCGACGGCCAGACCATGAGGATCGGTGCCTTGTAGATGTTCGTGAAGCCGTCGTTGAGCATCGACCCCCAGGTCGGCACCGACAGGTCGCCGAGACCGAGGAACTCGAGGCCGGACTGGATCGCGATGGCGATGCCCGCGATGATCGCCGACTGGATGATGATCGGTGCGCGGACGACGGAGAGGATGTGCTTGCCGATGATGCGCGGGTCGCTGAGGCCCGAGACCCGGGCGGCGTCGACGTAGAGTTCCGAGCGGACGGCCGTGACCGCCGCGTAGACGAGGCGGAAGTAGGAGGGCGAGAGCAGGATGCCGAAGATCGCCATCGAGATCCAGACCGACGGGCCGAGGACGGCGCGGGCGGCGAGGAGGACGACGATGCCGGGCAGCGCCATGATGAGGCCCGTGAACCAGGACGACACGGAGTCGAACCAGCCCTGGTAGTACCCGGCGATCAGTCCGGCGACGACCCCGATGACGATCGCGACGACGAGGGCGAGGAGCGCTGCGGCGACGCTGATCTGGGTGGCGGCGAGCAGCCGGGAGAACACGTCGCGCCCGGCGCTGTCCGCTCCGAGGAGGTGGTCGGCGCTCGGAGGCGCCAAGACCTGCTGCAGGGACGCGAGGTTCGGGTCCTGCGGGGCGATGAGCGGTCCGAGGATCGCGACGACCCCGATGAGCACGAGGAACACGAGGGACGCGGCGCCGATCGGGCGCTTGAGGAGCCGACGCAGGAGGTTGACGCGGACCTGCGGGGTCGGGACGGTGAGCGGGGTTTCGATGGCGGTCATGACAGTCGCACCTTCGGGTTGAGCGCAGCCTGCGCGAGGTCGATGAGCAGGTTGACGACGACGACGATGATGGCCGTCGCGATGACGACCCCCATGACGATGGGGATGTCGCCCTGGGTCGTGGCCTGCACGGCGAGCTGACCGATGCCCGGGAGGGCGAAGATCTGCTCGATGATGACGGCGCCGCCGAGGAGGCCGATGAACTGCACGGCGAGGACGGCGAGGGCCGGGCCGCCGGCGTTCCGCAGCACGTGCTTGTAGATGACGCGGCCCGTGCCGAGCCCGCGACTGCGGAGCGTCCGGACGTAGTCCTTCGACATCGCGTCGACGACCGAACCGCGCACCTGCTGCGAGACCGTCGCGATGGCACCGATCGCGAGGGCGATGATCGGCAATGTCACCGAGGCGACCCAGCCGGAGAAGGACGTGGTGATCGGGATGTACCCGGTGGCCTTGAACAGGCGGAGGTTGATCGCGAAGGTGATGACGAGCACGAGCGCGATGAGGAAGCTGGGGATCGCGAAGCCGATGACGGAGATGAACTGGACGACGTTGTCGATCCATCCACCGCGACGGGCGGCGAGGACACCGAGGATGACGGACACGATCGCGGCGATGATGGTCGCGCCGAGCACGATCGAGAGGGTGACGGCGAGGCGGCCGGTGACGCCGGAGGAGACGAGCTGGCCGGTGAACCACGAGCGGCCGAGGTCGCCCTGGAAGGCGGAGGTGATCCAGTCGAAGTACTGCACCGGCAGCGGGCGGTCGAGGCCGAGTTCAGCCGCCTTCTTCGCGACGGTCTCGGTGGTGGCGCTCTGGCCGAGGATCCGGCGGGCGATGTCGCCGCCGCCGAGGTAGAGGAGGGAGTACGCGATCACGGAGATCACGAAGATGAGGACGACGCCGGACACCAGGCGTCTGAGGATGAATCCGAGCATGGGTCACTCCAGGAAGTGGGTGAGTGAGGGGTGTTGGGGCCGGCCCGTCCGAGCGCTGGGCACTCGGGCGGGCCGGGGTCGAACCGACGTGCAGCCGGCCGGTCCCGGTCCCTTGAGCCGGTCGACGGGCGAACCCCTCGACCGGCTCAAGGATCAGCGGACTACTTCGGCTGGATGTCGTAGATGGACGGGTACGCGTTCGTCGGGATCATCTTGACGGTCGTGTTGGCGTCCGTCGCGAAGCTGCCCTGCACCCGGTAGAAGGGGGCGAACCAGGCCTGCTCGACGATGTAGGCGTTGAGTTCCTTGGCGACCTTGCCCTGCGTCGCCTCATCGCCGTACTGGATCTGCTTGATGTACTCGTCGACCTTCGGGTCGTCGTACTTGAAGGGGTTGAAGACGGCGTTCGGGGCGATCATGAACTGGATGAGCTGCCAGTCCGGGTTCTGCTCCAGCGCCATGAAGGAGACGGGGAACTTCGGGGCCAGGAGGTCGGCGATGAAGTTGTTGCCCGGGTCCGTGTACTCGGCGGTGATGCCGACGTCGGCCAGCTGCTGCGAGATCAGCGTGTAGGTGGTGGCGCCGAGCACCGTGGAGGACGGCATCGAGAGCGTCAGGCCGTCGGCGTAGCCCGCCTCGGCGAGCAGTTCCTTGGCCTTCTCGGGGTCGTAGCCGTAGCGGTCGTCGAGCGACTTGTCGTAGGCGGGGGAGTTCTCCGGGAAGACCTGACCCGTGACCGTGCCGTTGTCGTTCTGCAGCGCCTTGAGCAGCGCCGGGCGGTCGAACGCGTAGTTGATGGCCTGGCGGACGCGGACGTCGGCGATCGCCGGGTTCATCGTGCCGGCGCGGTCGAGGAGCAGCATGCCCTGGAAGTCGAGCTCGTTGGCGTTGACGGTCCAGCCGGCGCCCTCGACCTCGGCGAGGTTGTCGTTGTTGGCGAGCTTGATGCCGTTGACCTCGCCCGACTTGACGGCGTTGAGGCCGGCGGTCGCGTCCTGCAGGACGTTGATGGTCAGCTTGTCGTAGTGCTGCCAGTCCTTGTTCCAGTAGTCGGGGTTCGCGGTGTAGCTGTAGCTCGTGCCGGTGACGGTCGCGGCCGTGTCGAGCACGTACGGCCCGGAGCCGACCGGGTTGGTGGCGAGGTCGGGGCTGTCGAACGACTCGGCGCTGGCGATCAGGCCGGGGTCGCGGGTGAGGTAGTTGAGCATGGCCGGGTCGGGTGCGCTCAGGGTGATGACGACGGTGGTGTCGTCGGGTGCCTCGACGGAGGCGACGCCCGCGAAGTAGCCGGCGTCGGGGGAGGTGCCGGTCTTGAAGCGCTCGAGGTTCTGCTTGACGACGTCGGCGGTGAGCTTCGACTTGTCGGTGAAGGTGACGTCGTCGCGGATCTTGAGCGTCAGGACGGTGTTGTCGTCGTTGTACTCGTAGGAGGTCGCGAGCGACGGGACGATCTCGCCGTCGGCGGTGGCGACGAGCAGGGTGTCGAAGACGGCCTGGTAGAAGGGCGAGCGGTTGCCCCACTCGGAGCCGGCCGGGTCGAACGTGGTGGGGGGAGTGATCGCACCCAGGATCAGGGTGCCACCGGAGCCGCTGTCAGAGCCGGAGGTGCTACCGGAGCATCCGGTGAGCACGAGTGCAGCAGCGGTGACCGCGACGGCTGCGGTCGTCTTCCATCGGAACATCTTTGTCCATTCGCTGTGAGCAATCCCTCATCGGATCGCTGGTGATTGAGGACGCTAGCATGAAACCCGAGTGGTCACTAGCTTTTTGTTTTCGACCATGTCACAGTTGGATCACGACCAGGCCGCGGCGTTCGACGGGGAACGCGCTATCGTGAAGCCGTCCGAAGGGGGAGGTCGTCCGATGACATCGGTCAAGACCGGGAACAAGCCGCAGGGGAAGCCCCGCGGTGCATATGCGAAAACCGGTATGAAGCGCGTCGCGATCCTCGACGCCGCGCTCGCCGTCTTCGCCAACGGGGGATACCGCGCGGGTTCGCTTCGGGAGGTGGCCGCGCAGGTGGGGATGAGCGAGGCAGGACTCCTGCACCACTTCCCGAACAAGAGCGCGCTGCTCGCCGCCGTGCTCTCCCACCGCGACGACCTCTCGGCGACGCTCGTTCCGATGGACGGCGACGACCCGATCGAGACGCTCCGGGGGTTGGTCGCACTCGCCCGGTACAACGCTTCCGTGCCCGGCGTGGTCGCGCTCTACTGCACGCTCTCGGCGGAGGCGACGTCGCCCGACCACCCGGCGCACGACTACTTCGTCGAGCGCTACGAGGGCACACGCGGGCGGCTCGAGCGCACCTTCGGGCTGCTCGTCTCCGCAGGACGGGTGCGGGCCGACTTCCCCACCACCAGCGCGGCCTTCATGACCCTCGCGCTCATGGACGGCCTGCAGGTGCAGTGGCTGCTCGCACCGGAGTCGGTCGATATGGCGGACGAGCTCCACGCCTTCCTGTCGGGGCTCCTCGGCGCCGAGCTGTAGCGGCCGAGCGGTCGGCGCGGCAGCAGGAGATCCGCCCGGTGGCAGGAGCCTCTGGGCGAGTGCGTCCTGCTCCGGCGTTGATCTCCTGCTGTCGCGCTACGGCGTGGTCGTGCGGGCGTCGCGCAGGTCCGCGCCGACGGAGACGTACGAGACGCCGCGGCGGTGCCGGGTGAACGGTACGGAGACGACGGCCGTGGTGACGATGATGAAGCTGAGGATCCCGATGATCCCGACGATCGTCTGGGTGAGGCCGCTCGTGGCGTCGGGTATCTGCGCGGCGGTCGTCGTGGCGATGTACGGCAGGGCCACGACGGACCCGCGGTAGAGGCGCCGCGCCGCCGATCCGCGTCCGTCCGGCCACTGCGGAGCGAGCCAGACGAGGCGTTGCCCGAGCGACGCACCGCTCCCGATGAGCGCCGGCAGCACGATCACGAGGACGACCGTGCCCGCACCGATGCTGAGCACCTCGGGCAGCGTCGGGTCGTTGGCGGTCCCGGTCGCACCCGTGAGCAGGACGCGTGGGACGACGAACACGAGCGACAGCACCGTGATCGAGAGGTTCACGGCGAACGCGTCGAGCACCATGCCGAACCAGCGTCGCCAGACGGTGATGGGTCGCGCCCGGTCGCGAGTGGCACGAAGGGCTCGCGCGCTCGGCATCCACCCGAGGACGATCGGAGCGATGAGTGCTCCGATCGCGGCACCGGCCGTGTTCGTGATCACGTCGTCGACGTCGGCCACCCGGTAGGCGCATTCGTACAAGCCCCAGATGCCCGTGTACTGCGTCGACTCGATCAGGAGGGAGACGAGCGCCCCGAGCAGAATGGAGACACCGAGCCCGCGGTTCCAGTACCGCCGCGCGATGGCGCCGAACGGGATGAACAGGATCACGTTCAGGACGACCTGGAGGAACGCGTGGCTCGTCAGGGTGCTCAGGACGGAGAGCCCGGCGGTCTCTCGTGCGATGTCCCCGATCGAGTGCCCGGGGATCAGCTCGAGCGCGCCGTGGGCCGTGCTGCAGTTCGCGCGCTCGTCCGGCAGTGGCAGCAGCGTGTACGCCACGAGGGCCACCGCGTAGACACTGACCGCCGCAGCGCCGATCACCCGGGGGAGTGACATCTGGCCGTAGCGACGGAGCTGCACGAGGAGGATCGGGCCGAGGACGGCGAAGAAGATCAGCGTGCCGCCGACGAGTCCGACCCACGCCTGCCATGTCCATCCGCTCATTCCGACAACTGTAGGGCGCTCGCCGCGCCGTCGGCATCAGTCGGCGGACGGACCCCGGTCATCCTGCGGAGGGTGCCGAACGGCTGATCCTGCGTCCGATGCAGGCGATGATGGAGTGTGCCGACGCTCATCGTGACCACCCATCCCGACCCCGACTCCCTCACCCATCACCTCGCCCAGCGGCTTGCCCAGGAGCTGCGATCGACCTCGGACTCGACCAGCGTCGAGGTCGCGGACCTGGCTGCGGAGGGCTTCGACCCGCGGTACACGCTCGCCGACCGCCACACCTACCGCGTCGGCGGTGACTTCACCGTGGACGTGGCCGCCGAGCAGGAGCGGCTCGACCGGGCCACCGACCTCGTGCTCGTCTTCCCGGTGTACTGGTGGTCGGCGCCCGCACTCCTCAAGGGCTGGTTCGACCGCGTGTTCGTCAATGGCTGGGCGTTCGGCCTCGACGCGGACGGCGGGATCGTCCGGAAGCTCGACCGCCTGCGCGTGCACCTCGTGCCGATCGCTGGTGACGACGCCGGGGTGTACGACCGCCACGGCTACGAGCAGGCGATGCGGACGCAGCTCGAACACGGCATCGTCGACTTCTGCGGCGCTCGCCGCGGCGTGACGACCTTCGTCCACGACTCGGAGGGCGAGGATGCCGATGCGCGGACGCGGGCGGTGGAGGCCGCGGTGGACGCGGTCGTCGGAGCGATCCGCGCCTGACCGCCCTTCGACAAGCTCAGGGACCGGACCCGGTCACTGAGCCGAACCCCGGTCACTGAGTAGCCCCCTCCGGTCACTGAGCTTGTCGAAGTGCGGCCCCGGACGGGATCCAGTCTCTGAGCCGAACCCCGGTCACTGAGCCGAACCCCGGTCACTGAGCCTGTCGAAGTGCTACGCCGTGAGGGTGCGGTTGAGGCGCTCGGTCGCGGTGTCCATGTGGTGCTGCATCGCGGCCGTGGCCGCGGCGGGGTCGCCCGACATGATCGCCTCGTAGACGGCCTCGTGCTCCTCGAAGGCGCGCTGTGCGTCGACGTCCTCGTGGATGCCGCGCTCCACCCAGATGCGGAGCAGCGAGCGGATGCTCTGCAGGAGGTCGGACAGCACGCGGTTGCCGGTGGCCGAGGCGAGCTCCAGGTGGAACTTGAGGTCGGCTTCGATGAACTTGGTGCGGTTGGCACCCGCCTCGCTCATCGCGGTGAGGTGGTTGCGGAGCCGGTTGCGCGCCATGTCGTCCATGCGCGTCGCGGCGAGGCCGGCGGCGAAGACCTCGAGCTGCCCGCGCACCTCGATGAGTTCGCGGGTCCGTGGTTCGCCGAGCATGAGGCCCCAGCTGAGCGTCTCGGGGAGGAGCTCGGAGACACTGCCGCGGAGGTAGGTGCCGCTGCCCGGGCGGACGTCGACGACGCCGAGGATCTCGAGCGCCGCGAGTGCCTCGCGGACGGCTGAGCGCCCGATGCCGAGGGACGCGGCGAGCTGACGTTCCGGTGGGAGGCGGGTCCCCGGGGCGATCTCGCCGCTGGTGAAGTGGTCGAGCAGGCGCTTCGCGACGGCGGAGACGGCGGATCCCACGGCGACCGGTCCGAGGCTGGACGAGATGTCGTCGGTCGGCCGATCCGGGAACGCAGGCATGGGTTCACTGTATCGCGGCCCTTCGACAAGCTCAGGGACCGGGAGGGGTGCTTCAGGGACCGGGAGGGGTGCTTCAGGGACCGGGTGGGGTGCTTCAGGGACCGGGAGGGGTGCTCGGGGGACCAGCGATGCTTGAATTGGTCAACCGGTTGATGTATCGTTCATTCCGGTCCGGCCCGGACCACGCCCTGCCCGCGGCATCGATGCCGCTCACCCGAGGAGTCATAGTGGACACCACCGCCCCCGCGGCCAATCCGGCTGTCGAGCGATCAGCCATCCGGAAGGTCTCGATCCGTCTCGTGCCGTTCGTGGCGCTGATGTTCTTCATCAACTACCTGGACCGCACCGCGATCGGCTTCGCCGCCCCCAACGGCATGAACGAGGACCTCGCGCTCTCCGCCGCCCAGTTCGGCTTCGCGTCCGGCGTGTTCTTCATCGGCTACATCCTGCTCGAGGTGCCAAGCAACCTCGCGCTCAACAAGTTCGGTGCCCGCCGCTGGCTCGCCCGCATCATGGTCACCTGGGGCATCGTCGCGGTCCTGTTCACCTGGGTCGCCAACTTCGAGCAGCTCGCGATCCTCCGATTCGTGCTCGGTGTGGCCGAAGCCGGCTTCTTCCCCGGCGCGATCCTCTTCCTGAGCCTCTGGGTCCCGGCCAAGCACCGCAGCAAGATCCTCGCCCTCTTCTACCTGGCGCAGCCGCTCACCACCGTCATCGGCGCACCCCTCGCCGGATGGCTCATCGGCCAGCACGGCGTGTTCTTCGGCCTCGAGGGCTGGCGGTTCATGTTCCTCGGCGTCGGTCTCCCGGCCATCCTCATCGGTGTCATCGCCTGGTTCTACCTGAAGGACCGCCCCGCGGACGCCAAGTGGCTGACCACCGAGGAGCAGGTCTGGCTCACGGCGGCCCTGGCCCACGAGAAGGCCACCACGGAGCAGAAGCAGGGCCACGTCAGCCTCAAGCACGCGTTCACGAGCGGTCGTGTCTGGATGCTCGCGTTCATCTACTTCGGCTTCATCTACGGCCTCTACGCGCTCGGCTTCTTCCTCCCCACGATCATCGAGGGCTTCCAGGCCAGCTTCGGCGTCGAGTTCAACGTCATGCAGAAGGGCCTCATCACGGCGATCCCGTACGTGCCGGCCGCCATCGCCCTGTACTTCTGGTCTCGTGACGCGACGCGTCGTGGTCTCAAGACCTGGCACATCGTGATCCCCGCGATCGTCGGCGCCGTGAGCATCCCGCTCGCGCTCTTCGCCAACTCGCCCGCCCTCACCATCGCGATCATCGCGGTCACCGCCATGGCGATCTTCGCCGCGCTGCCGAACTTCTGGACGCTGCCCACGCAGTTCCTCACCGGTGCGGCAGCGGCTGCAGGCATCGCGCTCATCAACACGGTCGGCAACCTCGCCGGGTTCTCGGCGCCGTACATCACCGGTGCCGTCGCGGACCTCACCAAGGTCGGCGACACCCCGCAGTACGTCGTCCCGATGTTCATCGTCGGTGGCTTCATGATGATCTCCGCGACGCTCATGGTGATCCTCTCGAAGCAGCGGAGCTCTCGCGAGCTGCGCGTCTCGCACGACGACCTCACGGGTAAGACCCGATGACACGCCTCTTCAACGATCCGGCGGACTTCGCCGACGAGATGATCGACGGCTTCGTCGCCGCGAACCGCAACCAGGTCCGGCGCGTGACCGGTGGCGTCGTCCGGAGCACCCGGACGCCCGAGGGCACGGTCGCGCTCGTCATCGGCGGAGGCTCCGGCCACTACCCGGCGTTCGGCGGCATCGTCGGCCAGGGCCTCGCTCATGGCGCGGCGATGGGCAACCTGTTCGCGTCGCCGTCCGCCCACCAGGTCGAGTCGGTCGCGAAGGCGGCGCAGCGTGGCGGCGGCGTCCTCCTGAGCTACGGCAACTACGCGGGCGACGTGCTCCACTTCACCCAGGCGCAGGACGCGCTGAACGCGGCGGGCATCCCCACCCGCAGCGTCGCCGTCACCGACGACATCTCGAGCGCGCCCCTCGCCGAGAAGCACAAGCGTCGCGGTATCGCGGGCGACCTCACCGTCTTCAAGTCCGCTGCCGCCGCGGCCGAGGCGGGCTACGACCTCGACGAGGTCGTCCGCGTCGCCACCCACGCGAACGAGCGCACCCGATCCTTCGGCGTCGCGTTCAGTGGCTGCACCCTGCCGGGCGCGACCGAGCCGCTGTTCACCGTGCCCGAGGGTCGCATGGCGGTCGGCATGGGCATCCACGGCGAGCCCGGCATCGACGAGACCGACGTGCCGACGGCCGATGAACTCGCCACCCTGCTCGTCTCCTCGCTGCTCGCGGAACTGCCCGAGGGTGTCTCCGAAGCCACGGGCGCTCGCGTCGGCGTCATCCTCAACGGGCTCGGCTCCGTGAAGTACGAGGAACTGTTCGTCGTCTACCGTGCGGTCGCCGCGCAGCTCGAGGCCGCAGGGGTGGAGATCGTCGATCCCGAGGTCGGCGAGCTCGTCACGAGCTTCGACATGGCCGGCGTCTCGCTCACACTCTTCTGGTTGGACGAGGAGCTCGAGGGCTTCTGGGCTGCCGGTGCCGACACCCCCGCCTACCGCAAGGGAGTCGTCGCAGCGGCCGAGCAGCTCGACCCCTCGGAGCTCGTCGCCGAGACGGTTGCCGAGATCCCCGAGTCCACCGACGCGTCCCGCGCCGCCGCCGCGGTCGTGGTCGATGCCCTCGACGCGCTCGTCCAGGTCATCGACACGAACGTCGAGGAGCTCGGACGGATCGACGCCGTCGCGGGTGACGGCGACCACGGCATCGGCATGCAGCGCGGTGCTCGTGCCGCCGTCACCGCCGCACACGCCGCCGCTGATGCCGGGGCCGGTGCCCACACCGTCCTGCACCTGGCCGGCGACGCCTGGGCGGACCGCGCCGGCGGCACGTCCGGCGCCCTGTGGGGCCTCGCGCTCCGCTCGGTCGGAACGGCCCTCGGCGACGAGGTCGCACCAGGTCGCACCGACGTCGCGACCGGCGTGCAGGCCGCGGTCGACGGCATCATGTCGTTCGGCAAGGCCGAGGTCGGACAGAAGACGATGGTCGACGCGCTCGTGCCGTTCACCACCACCCTGAGCGCAGCCGTCGCCGACGGTTCCGACCTCGTCACCGCCTGGACTGCCGCCGCTGCGGCAGCCTCCACCGCTGCCGCTGAGACAGCGGACCTCCTGCCGAAGATGGGCCGCGCCCGTCCGCACGCCGAGAAGAGTCTCGGTACCGTCGACGCCGGTGCCTACTCGTTCGGCTTGATCGTCACGGCGATCGTCCCCGTCCTCGAGCGCGCCGGCGGCACCACCGCACCGGACGGCTCCACCAGCACCACCACCAACGAAGGAGTACACGCATGACCGATCAGCTGCGCATCGTCATCGGCTCGGATGACGCCGGGTTCGACTACAAGGAGATCGTCAAGCGCGACCTCGAGCAGCACGACGGCGTCGCCTCGCTCGTCGACGTGGGCGTGGACGCCGATGGCCACACCGCTTACCCGCGCGTCGCGATCGCCGCCGCGGAACTCGTCGCGTCCGGCCAGGCCGACCGCGCGCTCCTCTTCTGCGGCACCGGCCTGGGCGTCGCGATCGCGGCCAACAAGGTCGCCGGCATCCGCGCCGTCACGGCACACGACAGCTTCTCCGTCGAGCGCGGTGTCCTCAGCAACAACGCGCAGGTCCTGACGATGGGCCAGCGCGTCATCGGCATCGAGCTCGCCCGCCGCCTCGTCCGCGAGTGGCTCACCTACCGCTTCGACGAGACCAGCGCGAGCGCCGAGAAGGTCGCCGTCATCGGTGAGTACGAGGCGACGGGCTCCTGCTGATGACCACCCCGTCCCCGTCGGCCGTGCCTGCGTCGACCGCGCCCCGCGTGGTCGGCGTGAGCCTGAAGATGTACTTCGGCCACGCGCAGACCCTCGAGTGGATCGAGCAGGTGGGCGCCTTGGCCCGTCGGCACGAGGCCGTGGTCGATGGTCGCGTGCGACTGTTCGTCATCCCCGGCTACCTCGCGGTCGTGCCGTCGGTGGCGGCCCTCGCCGGGACGGGCGTGCTGGTCGGAGCACAGGACCTCGCGAGCGCGGACCGTGGTGCGTTCACCGGTGAGGTCGGCGGCCCCGAGCTCGCCGAGGTCGGCGTCGCCGTGGTCGAGGTCGGCCACGCGGAGCGCCGCTCGCTCTTCGGCGAGACCGACGATGTCGTCGCCGAGAAGACCGCCGCGGCCCTCCGCAACGGCCTCTCGCCGGTCCTCTGCATCGGCGAGGTCGAGCGCACGACACCCGAGGCGGCTGCGACGGAGTGCGTGCGCCAGCTGGACTCCGCGCTCGCCGATGCCGTCGCCGGGCCGATCATCGTGGCCTACGAGCCCGTCTGGGCGATCGGTGCGGCTGAACCCGCGTCTGCCGAGTACGTGCGAGCCGTCGGCGCGATCCTGAAGCAGTCGATCGCCGAGCGGCCCGACCGGGTCGGCAGCTCCGTGATCTACGGCGGCAGTGCGGGTCCCGGTCTGCTGACCGCCCTCGGTGACGACGTCGACGGCGTGTTCCTCGGACGCTTCGCCCACGACGTCGCGGCGCTCGAGGCCGTGCTCGACGAGGCCCTTCGACAGGCTCAGGATGGCACCCTTCGACAAGCTCAGGATGGCACCCTTCGACAGGCTCAGGGACCGAGGACAGCATGATCGGCTTCGGCACCTACACCTTCTTCTGGGAGGGCTCCGAGCTCGCACCCGAGCGCTTGAGCGTCATCGGCATGATCGAGCGCACGGCTGAGGCCGGCGTCGAGCTCTTCCAGATCTGCGACGACGCCCGCATCGAGTCGATGTCCGACGATGAGCTGCGCCAGATCGCCGAGGTCGCCCGCGAGCGCGGGGTCACCCTCGAACTCGGGACGAAGGGGATCGCGGTCGCGCACCTCGAACGCTTCCTCCACATCGCCACCGTGCTGGGCGCGAAGCTCCTCCGCAGCATGGTCACGTCCGGCGACGACCGGCCGTCCCACGCGGACGCCGTCGATCGACTCCGCGCGGTGCTCCCGGCGTTCGAAGCGGCCGGCGTGACGATCGCGCTCGAGACCTACGAGCAGCTGTCGTTGCAGGAGCTCGTCGACCTCGTGACCGTCGTCGACCACCCGAACCTCGGCATCTGCCTCGACCCCGCCAACACCGTGGCCCGGCTCGAGCACCCGCGTGACGTCATCGAGCGAACCGCTCCGTACGTCCGCAACATCCACGTCAAGGATTTCGCGTTCACCCGCCGGGGCGGCTGGGTCGGCTTCACCCTCGAGGGCGCCCCGCTCGGCACCGGCCTGCTCGACTACCCCGCCCTCACCGCCGTCGTCCGACCGGACGAGCGCGGTGTCAACCAGATCATCGAACACTGGCTCCCGCTCGGCGACTCCATCACGGAGACGATCGAGCTCGAGCGCACGTGGACCGCACACAACCTGCAGTACCTGAGAGAAGGAAGATCATGACCGACACCACCACCGTCGCGGACCAGCTCACCATCGCCGTCATCGGCGCGGGCGGCAAGATGGGCATGCGCGTCTCCAACAACCTCGTGAAGACCAGCCACACCGTCTTCTACAGCGAGGTCTCGCCCGCCGGCCAGGAGCGTGTGACCGAGGCCGGTCGCGAGCTCACCGAGACCGACGCGGCCGTCACCGACGCCGACGTCGTCATCCTCGCCGTCCCGGACCTCGCCCTGAAGGCCGTGTCCGCCGGCGTGGTCCCGCTCATGAAGTCGGGCGCCGTGCTCCTCACGCTCGACCCGGCCGCAGCGTACGCGGGTCTGCTGACGCGTCGCGACGACGTCATCCAGGCCGTCACGCACCCCTGCCACCCCTCCGTCTTCGTCGAGCGCCACACGCCCGAGGAGTACGCGGACACCTTCGGTGGCATCGCCGCCCTCCAGGACGCCATCGCGGCGATCGAGTCCGACGACGCTGAGAAGCAGGCGCAGGTCGAGGCCGTCGTCCGGGCGATCTTCGCCCCCGTCGGCGAGGTCCACTGGGTCACGGTCAAGCAGCTCGCGCAGCTCGAGCCGACCCTCGTGGAGACGATCGCCTGCATGATCGGTGCGCTCCTCAAGGAGTCGCTCGACGAGGCCGTCAACACCATGGGCGTGCCGGAGCCGGCCGCTCGTGCGATCCTCCTCGGCCACACGCAGGTCGCCCTCGCGAACTCGCTCAAGGGCGACAACCCGTTCTCCGACGCGTGCCTCATCGCCATGGACTACGGCCGCAGCGCGATCATCAAGGACGATTGGAAGAAGGTCTTCCAGGACGACGAGCTCGACAAGAACCTCGCCGCCATGCTCCACCTCGACAAGATCGAGCGGTAACCCACTTCCCGAACTGTTCGCAATTCAGGACGTGCCCGGCGCGTCGGCCCGTTCCACCCCCGATCCGGGTCAGCGCGCAGCGGCCGTCCTGAATTGCGAACGCCACATGCGGTCAACCGGTTGTGCCGGATAGGCTGCAGACGATCCGATGCACCACCCGCGACAGCCACTGCGACACCCGCGACACCACCCCCGCAACACCGCACGAGAGACAGGCGACGATGACTGGACGACTTGCAGGAAAGACCGCGCTCGTGACGGGTGCCGGATCGGGGATCGGACGCTCGGTCGCCGAACGGTTCGCGCGGGAGGACGCCGCCGTCGTCTTCTCCGACCGCGACATCCAGGCCGCCCGCGATGCTGCGGCACCCTTCCCGACCGCCATCGCCGTGCGACTCGACATCGCCGACGAAGCGAGCGTCGAGGCCGCCTTCGCGGTCATGGACGCAGCAGGCAAGACCCCGGACGTCGTCGTCGCGAACGCCGGCGTACAGCTCTTCGGCCAGGACGCGAAGATCGCCGACCTCGACCTCGAGGTCTGGCAGCGCACGGTCGACATCAACCTCACCGGCACCTTCCTCACGACGAAGCACGCCGTCCGCGCCATGCTCGGCCGGGGCGGCTCGATCATCCTCACGGGCAGCCCGACCGGTCTCAACGGCGAGGGCGCCGACTTCACGGCGTACAGCTCCACGAAGGCCGGGATCCACGGCCTCGGCCGGACCGTCGCCGCGGCCTACGCCGATCAGGGGATCCGCGTGAACACCGTCGTCCCCGGCTACACGGAGACCCCGCTCGTCACCGCGATCTCCGGTGACCCCGAGTCCCGCGCCGCGATCGTCGGGCGCATCCCGCTCGGTCGTCCCGGCCAGGCCTCGGACGTCGAGGGCATCATGGTGTACCTCGCCAGCGACGAGTCGAGCTTCGCCACCGGAGCGACCTTCCGGGTCGACGGCGGCATGACGAGCCTCTGAGCCGACGATCATGACCTCGCGTTTGGGAACCACCTTCCGCGTCGCATCCGACCTGCTGCTCGACCGCGAGCGCGACGCCCTCGCCGTCGGCCGGGGGCCCTGGTCGGCCTCGCTTCGCGGCTCGGAGCTGGACGACATCGCCTTCGACGGCGAGCTCGTGCTGCGCAGCATCCGCTTCGTCGTCCGCGACCAGGACTGGAAGACGTTGCCCGTCATCGTCGACGCGGTCGACCACACGACGAGCGGCTTGCACCTGCGCGGCCGGGTCGGCGACGACGGCGAGACCGTCGCATGGTCCCTGTCGGTCGACCTCGGAGCGTCGACACTGCGGGTCGCCGTCCGGGCCGAGGTGACCGCCGCGTTCCGGCGCGCGCGCATCGGTCTCATCGTGCTGCAGTCACCGGCCCTCGCAGGCACCGAACTCGTCGTCGGCCACCCGGAGGGGTCCACGACGACGACCCTCCTTCCGGAGCGCGTCGCTCCGCATCAGCCGGCGCTCCGCATCCAGTCCCTCGCCTGGACCGGCGACCGCATCGCGACCACGGCCCGCTTCAGCGGTGACGTCTTCGAGATGGAGGACCAGCGCAACTGGACCGACGCCTCGTTCAAGACCTACTCGACGCCGCTCTCGATGCCGTTCCCCGTGGCCCTGGCAGTCGGTGACGTCGTGGAGCAGTCCGTCGAGGTCAGCTGTGCGCGGGTCGACGCTGCCGAGCGCGCCGAGGCCCCACTGGCGACGCCGCTCGCCGTGACCGTCGTGCCCGAGACGGAGGTCGCGGTGCACGGAGAAGACCCGGTCCTGGAGTCTGTCGACGGGCGGATCGGCGCGCCACTCGACAGCGTCGTCCCCACGATCTCGACCTCGGTGTCGAGCGACCCCGACGGTGGACGCGCTGGTGCGGTGGTCCCGGACCCGATCGCCGGGATCTTCGTGGAGATCGACCCGACGAACCCGGACTGGCCGGCCATCCTCGACCGCGCCGTGCGCCAGGCCGGCACCAGGCCCCTCGACCTCCGACTCGTGCTCGGGACGGGTGAGGAGGCCGAGCCGGTGCTGCGACGGCTCCGCGAGGCGGCCGTGCCCGTCGTGCGCGTCGGGGCGTTCCATCGCCGTACCCACCTCTCCGAGGTCACGCTGCTGACCGCGCTCGGCGACGTCCTGCAGGCCCTGTGGGCCGAGAGCCCGACGCCGCATCCCGAGCTCGTCGGCGGCACGCGCGCGCACTTCACGGAGCTCAACCGCAACCACGCGCGCCTCGAGCGCTGGACGGGCCCCGTGGCGTTCAGCATCACGCCGTTCATGCACGACCGCGGCGGGCACCAGCTCGTCGAGTCGCTCGGCATGCAGGCCGTCGTCGTGGCGGACGCCGTGAGGATCGCCGACGGACGCCCGCTGCACGTCGGGCCGGTCACGCTCGGCGCCCGCTACAACGCGGTCGCGACCACGCGGGCCAGCGCCGGTGACTCCCGCGACCCGGAACTCCGCGCGGGCTTCGGTGCGGAGCACGTACCCGGCGCGACGGATTGTCGGCAGTCGGCGGAGGCGCTCGGTGCCTGGGTCGTCGGCAGTGTCGCGGCCCTGGCCGTCTCCGGTGTCGAATCGCTGTCGTACTTCGAGGCGACCGGAGCTCGTGGGCTCGTCGCGGCCGACGGGACGCTCACGGCCGCCGGCCGGGTGCTCGGGTGGATCGCCGAGCTCAGCGGACGGCAGCGCGTCGCGGTCGAGATCGGCGGGGTATCGCTCGGTGCCGGGTCACCCGTCTCCGGGTCGCCCGTCTCGTCGGCCGGTGTGACCGCGATCGCCGCCGTCGATGCCGCAGGCGAGACCGTCGTGATCCTCGGCAACCTCGGCGAGACACCGGTCCGGGTCGTCCTGACCGGCGCGTCCGAGCCGCGCGCCGTGGAACTCGCTGCGGGTGCGGTCGCCCGGGTGGTCGTCTCGGGTCCCGTCTCCGGCTCGTAACTCCTGCATCCCGGGCGCGTACCCGGGTCCGGGATGCTCCTGGGCGGTGTTCTGACCGACCAGCAGGAGTTGTGCGCAGAGCATCCGGTCCGAGCTCCTCAGCCGGCAGGACGCCTCGCCGAGCGTCCCGCCGGTTCACAACTCCTGCAGTTCGTCGCGGGAGCGCAGCGGCACGCCGGGGCTGAGCCGATCTGCGAACGTGCGACCGACGCGAGCAGGAGTTGTGAACCGGCGGGAGGGCTCAGGCGAGCGTGCGGCGCAGGATGGCGAGGTCGAGCCAGCGGCCGAACTTCGTCCCGACCTCCGGCAGCAGGCCGACCTGCTCGAACCCGAGCTTCGTGTGCAGGGCGATCGATGCGGTGTTCTCGGCCTCGATGAGGGCGAGCATGACGTGGTGGCCGTCGGTCGTGGCGCGTTCCAGCAGCTCGACCATGAGCGCCTTGCCGAGGCCGCGCCCCTGCGCGTCCGGGTGGACGTACACGGAGTTCTCGACGGTGTGGCGGTACCCGTCCTTCGCGGCGTACGGGCCGTAGCTGCCGTAGGCGAGGACCTCACCCTCGGGGAGCGCGTCGTCGGGGCCGTCGGCGATGGCGACGAGCGCGACCCGGCCCGGCTCCTGGTGGCGGGCGAGCCATGCCTCGCGCTCGGCGAGGTCGGGTGTGACCTCGGTCCAGATCGCGACACCGTTCGCGACGGCGTCGGTGTGGATGGCGAGGACGCCAGGCAGGTCGGCAGGTTCGGCGAGACGGATGCGCATACATCGATCGTAGAGCGCCCTTCGACAAGCTCAGGGACCGGTGATGTTGGGCTCAGGGACCGGTGATGTTGGGCTCAGGGACCGACGGTGTTGGGCTCAGGGGTCGGCCGTAGGGAGCCGGGGCGCCCTTCGACAGGCTCAGGGACCGATGGTGTGCGGCTCAGGGACCGACGGTGTCGGGCTCAGGGACCGGGAAGCCCAGGGCTCAGGGGCCTGTTGCCCGCGACGGGTAGATTCGAGGCATGTCCTCTTCCACTCCGCTCCCGATGGAGCAGCTCACCGCCGTCCTGAACGCCGAAGTCGCCCGCTACGCCGCGCGCGGATGGACGGTGTCGTCGGTGCAGGGCCAGCAGGCCGTGCTGCAGCGACAGAAGCGCATCGGCTGGTTCTGGAACCTGATCCTGACGCTCATCACCGGCGGACTCTGGCTCATCGTCGTGATCATCCGCGTCGTGAACCGCAAGGTCGAGTCGCTCATCGTGACGGTCGACGCCTACGGTCGCATCTCCACGCGACGCTGACGGTCGGAGCATGAGCGAGCGCGGCGAGAGCGATCCCCGGGAGACCGACGCCAGAGCTGTCATCGCCGCCGAGCGCGCCCGCGTCCAGCGGCGGACGCTCACGGTCGTCGTCATCAGCCAGGTCCTCGGCGGCGCCGGTCTCGCCGCCGGGGTGACGGTCGGGGCGCTCCTCGTGCAGGACGTCCTCGGCAGCATGAGCCTCGCGGGCGTCGCAGCCGCGCTCCTGACCCTCGGCTCCGCGCTCACCGCCTTCCTCGTCGGGCGCGTCACCCAGCGGCTCGGCCGGCGCATCGGGCTCGGACTCGGATTCGCGGCGGGTGGCGTCGGAGCGATCGGTGTGGTCGTGGCCGCCACCACCGCCCTGGTGCCGCTACTGTTCGTGTCGCTGTTCGTCTACGGTGCCGGGACCGCCACGAACCTGCAGGCCCGCTACGCGGGGACCGACCTCGCGACCCCGGCCCGACGTGGTTCGGCGATCAGCGTCGCGATGGTGTCGACCACGCTCGGCGCCGTCGCCGGACCCAACCTCGTCGAACCCTTGGGAGCGTTCGCGACCGGCCTCGGCCTCCCGTCGCTCGCCGGGCCGTTCCTCCTCGCCGCGGTCGCCTACCTCGCGGCCGGGACGGCGTTCCTCGTGCTGCTCCGACCCGACCCGTTCCTCCTCGCCCGCCGTCTCGACGCCGAGCTCGCGCAGCTGGAGGTGGAGCGGACCGCTGCGGAGCAGGTGGGGTCGAAGCAGACATCGCCGACGACCGCCGCACGCCCGCGTCCCGGCGTCGGCGCCTACGTCGGCGCCGCGGTCATGGTGGTCACGCAGATCGCGATGGTCGCGGTCATGACGATGACCCCGGTGCACATGCGCGCCCACCACCACGGCCTCGGCGAGGTCGGGCTCGTGATCGGGATCCACATCGCGGCGATGTACCTCCCCTCGCTCGTGACCGGGGTCCTCGTCGACCGGATCGGCCGCACCCCGATGGCGATCGCCGCCGGCGTGACCCTCCTGCTCGCCGGTGTCACGGGAGCCCTCGCACCGGCGGACTCGCTCGGCCTGCTCATCCTGGCGCTCGCCCTCCTCGGACTCGGCTGGAACTTCGGGCTCATCGCGGGCACCGCGCTGGTCGTCGACCACACCGTGCCCGCCAACCGGGCACGCACCCAGGGCACGCTCGACGTCCTCATCGCGCTCGCCGGTGCCGGAGCCGGTGTCATGTCCGGCGTCGTGATGGCGGGGGTCGGTTACGGTGCGCTGTCGATCGCGGGCGGCGTGCTCGCCCTCCTGCTGATCCCCGTGCTGCTCTGGGCCCGCCGGGTCACCCCACGTGGCTGAGCGGTCGTAGCCACGCGTCCGGTATCAGGGACGGGAGCGGCCCGCCAGCCAGGCGATGGCCCAGATGAGGATGAAGAGCGCCACGATCGCGAACCCGAGGTCACCGAGGTCGATGGCGGCGAGTGTGCTCAGGAGACCACCCGGAACCAGCTCGGAGAGTGCCGTCGAGAGGCTGAGGAGTCCGATCGCGAAGGCGATGACGACGGACAGGGCGGTAACGACGATGTTGTAGTCGATCCGTCGCTCCGGCCGGCGGTGTGCCCACCGATAGGCGCTCGTCATCGCGAGTCCGTTCGCGGCGTCGAAGGTGACCATGCCCGCGGTGAAGAGCAACGGGATCACGAGCACCGCGTACCAGGGAGCGGTGGTCGCCGCGTTCGCACCGAGGACGAGGAGGGCGATCGTGCTCGCCGTGTCGAAGCCGAGGCCGAACAGCAGCCCGACGAGGTACATCTTCCACGGCCGGTCGACCCGCCGACTGATGGGCGCGAGGACGCGGGCGAGGAATCCGCGACGCGCGAGTGCGGCATCCGCATCCGTCACCCGTTCGGCCGCGGTGCCCCGGGATGCGCGGACGCGCAGGAGCGCTCGGAGCGGGGCGATGTTGAGGGCGCCGATGAGGACGAGGAACACGCCGGCCACCGCGGGTCCCCACACCGCGGTCACCGCGTACAGCGGCGACGACTCGCTCGTGATCTGCGACGCCAGTGCGCCGATGCCGACGGTCAGCAGGATCACCGTGCCGACCACGACCGTCGAGTGGCCGAGCGCGAACCAGAAGCCGACGGCCACGGAGTCGCGACCGTCGGCCACGAGCTTGCGGGTCGTGTTGTCGATCGCGGCGACGTGGTCGGGGTCGAACGCGTGCCGGACGCCGAGCAGGAACGCGGTCACGGCGAGACCGACACCGAAGACCCCCTCCGAACCGAGGACGAACCGACCGGGCAGGACGACGAACGCGAACACGCCCCAACCGAGGAGGAGCAGCGCACCGACGGCGACGATGACGACGAGGAGGGAGCGCCGCGCGCCGGGTACCGGTGCTGGAGCGAACGTGGGTTGGACGGACGACGAAGACATGGGACCTCTCAGGGGACGACGACGGGAGTGGGTCGGGGAACAGGGCTGAGCGCGTCTCGCCAGACCGACCAGGTCTGGTCGAGCGGGCTCGCGTGGGTGTCGGCACCGAGGAAGCGGCTCACGGCGCCGGGTTCGTCGAGGTCGAGCACGGTGCCGGCGGGGCCGATGGGCGGCGGGCGGAACCCGAGCGCGCTGACGGTGTCGAGGACGCGGTGCTCCCCGAGGACACCGACCATCGGTGCTCCACCCTCGACGACGAGGCGTTCGTGGAGGATCGGCCCGTCGTCGTCGCCCGCGGCGAGGGTCGTGTCGATCCATCCGCCGCGCTCGCCGGAACGACCGAGCACGAGGGTCTCCCGGAGCAGGGCGACACCGCCACCGGTGAGCCGGACGTCCATCCGCCGCACGACGGCGGCACCGTCGCTCACGACGAACGGCAGTCCGGCCCACGCGAGGGAGGCGTCGCGACTGACGCGCACCGTGACCGTCCACGTGGAGGGTCGTCCGTCGGCCCGGTACGCCACGGTGCCGCCGATCTCCTCGAGGTCGAGCGTGCAGCCGTCGCCGACGTCGACCTCGATCGACACCTCGTCGCCGCCGAGGAGGAGCGCACCACCCGCGACGAGGGCGATGCGGGCGGAGGACGGCCCGCGTTCGACGAGACGCGGCACGACGGCTCCCGCTCCGAGGACCACGCGTGCGCGTTCGACGCCGCTCGAGACCTCGATCCGTGTGCTGCTCATGGTCGTCGTCGCCATCCTCGCTGCGTGTCAGTGCCCGGTGCCCGGATGATCAGTGCTGGTGCGCGCCGACCGTGGCGTCGTCGTGGGCGTGGGCGGTGTGGGCGTCGTCGTGCGCGTGACTGTGGGTGTGTCCGCCCCCGTCCTCGTCGGCGTGGAAGTGCGGTGCCATCGGGCCGGGGTCCTGGGGCACGTGCGTGCCGGCGCGGTGCGCCGACAGCATCGAGAGCACCCAGGCGCGCAGGGTCGCGACGGACGCCTCGTCGGTGCGGGACAGTGCGAGGACCGGGCGCCCCTCGCGGGCCGCCGTCGCATCGGCGACCATCAGTTCGACGTCCACGCCGACGTAGGGCGCGAGGTCGGTCTTGTTCACGATGAGCAGGTCTGCGCCGGTGATGCCGGGGCCACCCTTCCGCGCGACGTCGCCGCCACCTGCGACGTCGAGCACGAACAGCTGTGCGTCGACGAGCGCCGGAGAGAAAGTGGCCGTGAGGTTGTCGCCGCCGGACTCGATGATGACGACGTCGAGCGGCGTGAAGTCGCGTTCGAGGTCTTCGGCCGCGAGCAGGTTGGCGGTGACGTCGTCGCGGATCGCCGTGTGCGGGCAGGCACCGGTCTCGACCGCGCGGATGCGCTCGGGCTCGAGGACGCCGGCGGAACGGAGGAACCGGGCGTCCTCGTCGGTGTAGATGTCGTTGGTGATGACGCCCAGTCGGAGTTCCTGGGCGAGCACCCGGCAGACCGTCGCGATGAGCGACGACTTCCCGGTGCCGACGGGCCCGGCGACCCCGAGTCGCAGTGCGCGTCCGGCGGTCGAGGTGGACGGGATGGGCGTGGTGGGTTCAGGCACGGAACAACCTCCGGTCGAGGAGGGCATGGGCCTCGGCCCAGCCCTCCGATTGTGGTGAGCCGGACGCGGGGATCGCCTCCGGGGTGGTGATGGCTGCGAGGTCGACGACGAGGTGCTCCACGGCGGCACACGCACGGAGGACGGCGACGGTCGCGTCGGCGGGGTCGCCGGGCTGCAGCTTCAACATCGCCGCAGCAGCGGTCTGTGCGTCGTCGTAGACGCTGACCCGGACGAGGTCGACGGCGGTGAGGCCCGAGGCGGCCGCGATCATCCCGAGCACGACGGGCCGGGAGACCGCTCGTCCCGCGGAGCGGTGCAGAGCGATCACGGCCGACTCCGGCCAGACGATCGCGGCCAGGCGGAGCAGACCGCGGCCGAGCACCCGCGCCGCCTCGCGCATGGCCGGGCTCGGCGTGCGGGCGGCCCAGGCCCGTTCGATCGATCGGAGCACCACTGCCTCATCGTCGTGTCGTGCCGTCAGGACCGCGTGTCGGACGACGACCGCTGTTCCGGCGTCGACGAGGGTCGTCGTGAGGGCCCGACCCTCGAGGAAGGCGCCGAGTCGCGCCGCGCGGAGCCCGCCGGCGAAGGCGGGTTCCAGGCCGGCGGAGTGCGCGTGCCCGCCCGAGGGGAGGCGCGCGTCCGCGAGCAGCATCGCGACCGTCGTCGAGGCCGGCGCGAGGAGCGTCGAGGTCGTCGACGCGTGCGCGCTGCGGTCGTGGATCATGCCGTGCACTCAGAACATCGTGTAGAGCTGGGCGAGCGGGAGGCTGGAGGCGGGCGCCGGCACGACCGGTTCGCCGTCGATCGAGATACCGAACGTGTCCGCGTCGATATCGATCCGCGGGAGCGCGTCGTTGTTCTTGAGGTCGTGCTTCCGGACGTGCCTCGTGGGTCGGACGGCGGCGAGGCGTCTCCGGAGCCCCAGCCGTTCGGCGAGCCCATCGTCGAGGGCCGCGGGCGAGACGAAGGTCGTCGAGAGGTCGGCACCGATCACATCCAGGAACGCCGGGCGCATGAGCACGGGCTGCGGTGTCGGGATCGACGCGTTCGGGTCGCCGAGCGCTCCCCAGACGAGGCCGCCACCTTTCATGACGACCGCGGGACGGACGCCGAAGAACCGGGGGTCCCACAGCACGAGGTCGGCCATCCGGCCCGGCTCGACGGAGCCGACCTCGTGGTCGATGCCGTGCGCGATCGCCGGGTTCACGGTGTACTTCGCGACGTAGCGTCTGGCGCGCTCGTTGTCGGCCGGGAGGGATTCGCCGAGCGGCCCCCGGCGGGCCTTCATGACGTGGGCGACCTGCCAGGTGCGGGTCACGACCTCGCCGATCCGGCCCATCGCCTGCGCGTCGGAGGCGACGACCGACAGGGCCCCGAGGTCGTGCAGGATGTCCTCGGCGGCGATCGTGGAGGCCCGGATGCGGGATTCGGCGAACGCGAGGTCCTCGGGCACCGAGGGATTCAGGTGGTGGCACACCATGAGCATGTCGAGGTGCTCGGCGACGGTGTTCACCGTGTGGGGGAGGGTCGGGTTGGTGGACCCGGGGATGATGTGGGGGAGTGACGCGATCGTCAGGATGTCCGGCGCGTGTCCGCCTCCGGCTCCCTCGACGTGGAAGGCGTGGATGCCGCGGCCGTCGATCGCGCCGACCGTCGACTCGACGAAGCCCGCCTCGTTCAGCGAGTCGGAGTGGAGTGCGACCTGCAGCCCGAACTCGTCGGCGGCGCGCAGGCTCGCGTCGATGGCCGCCGGCGTGGCACCCCAGTCCTCGTGCACCTTGTAGCCGGCCGCCCCGGCGAGGGCCTGCTCGGCGAAGGCTCCGGCGGAGACGGTGTTCCCCTTGCCGAGGAGGAGGACGTTGACGGGCAGGTGGTCCAGTGCACGATGCATGGTCGTGAGATGCCAGGCACCCGGGGTGACCGTGGTGGCCTTCGACCCCTCGGACGGGCCCGTGCCACCGCCGACGACGGTGGTCACACCGGTGGCGAGGGCCTCGTGGATCTGCGAGGGGGAGATGAGGTGGACGTGGGAGTCGATGGCGCCGGCGGTGAGGATGCGGCCCTCGCCGGAGATGACGTCGGTCGACGGTCCGATGACGAGGTCGGGGTGGACGCCGTCGGCGATGTCGGGGTTCCCGGAGCGGCCGAGCGCGACGATCCGTCCGTCACGGATGCCGACGTCGGCGCGGACGACACCCCACCAGTCGAGCACGATCGCGTTCGTGATGACGGTGTCGAGAACTCCGTCCGCGCGGGTCCTCGTCGACTGCGCCATCGACTCCCGGATGGACTTGCCGCCGCCGAAGACAGCCTCCTCGCCGCCGACGGTCAGGTCCCGTTCGATCTCGATCCAGAGGTCGGTGTCGCCCAGGCGTACCTGGTCGCCGGTGGTCGGGCCGTAGACGGCGGCGTAACGTTCACGGTCGATGCGGACCATCGAGTTCCCCTCGGTCGGTGCGGGCGATGCGGATGCCGGGCACGAGACGCAGCCCGCTGAGTGCGACGGCGTCGAGGCTTCTCGACGCTCCGGGTTCGAAGCGCTGCGAGGTCCCGGACGGGATGTCGAGTCGGAAGCCCCTGGCGGCCTCACGATCGAAGTCCAACGCCGCGTTCGCATCGGGCAGATGCAGATGCGAACCGATCTGGACCGGCCGGTCGCCGGTGTTCACGATGACGAGGGTGATGCGTTCGTCGTCGCGCCGGTCGGCGTTCAACTCGATCTCACCGGGCCGGACCCGGATCGCCCCCGGGCCGCTGCGTGTCGTGCCTGCCATGTCTGCTCCCGTCAGTCGATCGGATGGTGGAGGGTGACGAGCTTGCGCCCGTCGGGGAACATCGCCTCGATCTGGACGTCGGCGATCATGTCGGCGACGCCGTCCATCACCTGATCACGGGTGAGGACGCGGCGGCCGTCGTCCATCAGTGTGGCGACCTCGACACCTTCACGCGCCCGCTCGATCACCCAGGTGCTGAGCAGGGCGACGGCCTCGGGATGGTTGAGGCGCACGCCTCGTCCGAGGCGGTCTCTCGCCACCATGCCGGCGACGGCCAGCAGGAGTTTCTCGGTGTCACCGGGGGTCAGATGCATGTCAGGATTCTGCCACCGAGGTGCGGCTTCGACGAGGGTGATCGTGTCGCAACGACTCCACATCGTTGATTTCCCGGGGTTTCCGCGCGAGGAGTTAACGAGACTGTGACATCTGCGAAATGTCAGAGCAATGCCACACCCACACGATGGCTCCAAGCGTTCCAACCACCACTCCCCATCCGCCGCACCGCCGATCGGAGACCCATGTCCAGCCGCCTTGATGTCGCACCACCGTCCGAACCGACCGATCCGAACCAGCCAGACGTGGCCGCCCAGGGCGCCGCGATCTCGGCCACGAAGGAGAGCCTGGAGGACTACACCCTCCGGTTCGCGCCGCGCAGCTACCGCAAGTGGGGAGCGGGTGTCGTCGCGACGAGCGCCCTCGGCGGCATCGCCTACCTCGCCGACTTCTCGATCGGCGCCAACATCGGCATGGCGCACGGCACCACCAACGCGCTGCTCGGGATCGCCGTCGCCGCCCTCGTCATCTTCGTCACGGGCCTCCCGCTGGCGTACTACGCCGCGCGGTACAACATCGACCTCGACCTCATCACCCGCGGCTCGGGCTTCGGCTACTCCGGCTCCATCATCACCAACGTGATCTTCGCGACCTTCACCTTCATCTTCTTCGCGCTCGAGGGCTCGATCATGGCGCAGGGCCTGGAACTCGGCCTCGGCATCCCGAGACAGATCGGGTACGCGCTCTCGACGCTCATCGTCATCCCCCTCGTCATCTACGGCATGAAGGTGCTGTCGAAGGTGCAGGTGTGGACGACACCGCTCTGGCTCGTCCTCATGGTCATCCCCTTCGGCTACCTGATCGCAACGCACCCCGACTCGGTGGGCGACTTCTTCGCCTACCAGGGCGAGAACGGTGACGGCGGACTCAGCCTCGCGTCGGTCATGCTCGCCGCCGGTGTCTGCCTGTCACTCATCGCGCAGATCGCGGAGCAGATCGACTACCTGCGCTTCATGCCGCCGAAGACCCGCGAGAACCGCGTGTCCTGGTGGCGTGCCGTCATCATCGCCGGCCCCGGCTGGGTCGTGTTCGGCGCGCTCAAGCAGGCCATCGGTCTCTTCATCACCGTGTACCTCATCGCCACGCTCGACCCGGCCGCGGCCGCGACGGCGAACGAGCCCGTCCACCAGTTCCTCGGCGTGTACGAGCAGATGATGCCCGGCTGGCTCGCCCTGACGCTCGCGGTCGTCCTCGTCGTCATCTCGCAGGTGAAGATCAACGTGACGAACGCCTACTCCGGATCCCTCGCCTGGACGAACTCGTTCACCCGGGTCACGAAGACCTACCCGGGGCGGATGGTGTTCGTGATCGTGAACCTCGCGATCGCGCTGCTGCTGATGGAGCTGAACATGTTCGACTTCCTGAACACCATCCTCGGGTTCTACGCGAACTGCGCGATGGCGTGGATCGTGACGGTCGCGACCGACATCGCGATCAACAAGTACGTGCTGAAGCTCTCGCCGAAGCGGCCGGAGTTCCGCCGAGGCATGCTGTACGCCTGGAACCCGGTCGGTGTGGTGTCCCTCGCCCTGTCCGCCGGGGTGTCGATCGCGGTGTTCTTCGGTGCCTTCGGGCCGGCCGTGCAGCCGTACTCGCCGATCTTCGCCGTCATGATCGCCTGCATCGCGACGCCGCTCATGGCGATCATCACCAAGGGGCGGTTCTACCTGCGACGCACGGACGACGGCATCGACCTGCCGATGTTCGACGCCGACGGCAACCCGTCCGGAGAGCTGCTGCGGTGTCACGTGACCGGCCTCTCGTTCGAGCGTCCCGACATGGTGCGCTCGGCCGAGGACGGCCCCGGCGGCGAGCCGCAGTACATCTCGTCGCTCGCGCTCGCCACCGATCGGACCGGTCGGTACGTCCTGCCGGCGCAGCCGAAATCAGTCTGAAACGTGCCTCTGCCAGGATCGACGCGTTCGGTCCTGGCAGCGGCGCGTCCGGTGGCAGGACCGTTCCGGACGGCTCGCTGACGACGAGGGTGGAGGCGACATGACGACGTCGAGACCGCCACGCGCCCAGACCGGCCCGGCCCGCTTCGCGACGGAGGACGGACTCGAGGACTACGCGCTCCGCTACGTGCCCCGCAGCTTCCGCCGATGGTCAGCGGGCGCGGTCGGGGCCACCGCGCTCGGGAGCATCGCGTTCCTCGCCGACTTCTCCATCGGCGCCGGGATCGGCCTCGCGCACGGCGCGCTCAACGCGATCGTCGGGATCCTGCTCGCCTCGGTGCTCATCTTCATCATCGGGTACCCGATCGCCCGTCACGCCGCGCGGTTCAACCTCGACCTCGACCTCATCACCAGGGGCGCCGGTTTCGGGTACGCGGGCTCGGTGATCACGAACGCGGTGTTCGCGTCGTTCACGATCATCTTCTTCGCCCTCGAGGGCGCCATCATGGCGCAGGGGCTGTCCGTGGGGATCGGGATCCCGCTCCCGATCGGGTACCTCATCGCGACGATCGTCGTCATCCCGATCGTGATCTACGGCATGCGCGCACTCGAGCGCGTGCAGCGGTGGACGACCCCGCTGTGGTTGGGCCTCGCGCTGCTCCCGGTCGGGATCCTCGTCCTCGCCGACCCCGGAGCGGTCTCCACCTTCCTCGAGTTCCCCGGGAGCGACGGTGGTCCGTCCGGAGGGTCGCTCCTCGACCCGGCGTCCGTCGTCCTGAGCGCGAGCGTCTGTTTCGCCCTCATCCCGCAGCTGGCGGAGCAGATCGACTATCTCCGGCTGATGCCGCCCCGAACCGCTGCGACGAAGCGGGGCTGGCGCACCTCCTTCGTGCTCGCCGGCCCCGGCTGGGTGATCTTCAGCGGCGTGAAGCAGCTCATCGGCGTCTTCCTCGCGGTCTACCTCGTCTCCGTGGTGGATCCGACCCTCGGCTCGTTGGCGACCGAACCGATCAGGCAGTTCCTCGGCGTGTACGAGACGATCATGCCGCGCTGGGTAGCCGTCGTGCTCGCCCTGCTGCTCGTGATCCTGGCCCAGATCAAGATCAACGTCACGAACGCGTACTCCGGCTCGCTCGCGCTCACGAACGTGACCACGCGCCTGTTCCGGCGGTACCCGGGTCGGGCGGCGTTCGTCGTCGTGAACGTCGGCATCGCGCTCCTGCTCATGCAGTTCGACGTCTTCACGCTGTTGACGACGGTGCTCGGATTCTCGGCGCACTTCTCACTGGCGTGGCTCGTCACCGTCGCGGTGGACCTCACCGTCAACCGACGTCTCCTCCGGCTCTCGCCGGCGACGCCCGAATTCCGCCGCGGAATGCTCTACTCGTGGAATCCTGTAGGAATGGTGTCGTTCCTCCTCGCGACCGCCCTGTCGATGGCGGTGTACTTCGGTGCGCTCGGGCATGCCGTGGCACCGTACTCGGTGCTCGTCGCGATCGGTGTCGCGGTCGTCGTCACACCGCTCATGGCGATCCTCACGCGCGGCCGGTTCGCCCTGCGTCGGAGTGACGACGGCATCGACATCCCACGCTACGACCGCGACGGCACCGCATCGGTCGAGCGGCTCCGCTGCCACGTCACCGGGTACCTCTTCGAGCGGCCAGACATGCTGCGTTCGGCGGAGCGCGCGCCCGATGGTGGCGTCCAGTACATCTCGTCGCTCGCGCTCGCCCTCGACCGTTCAGGCCGGTACGTCCTGCCGGCGGACCCACCGCGACGCAGGAGCCGGGCGTGACGGCCGTCGAGCCGTCGATCGGATCGAGCTCCGCCGAAGCGATCCTGCAGGCCGCCGCAGACCTCCTTCGCGAACACCCGTTCGACGACATCGGCTACGGCCAGCTCGGTGCACAGGCCGGCGTGTCCGAGCGCACGGTCTTCCGACAGTTCCCCACGCGAGAGCACCTGCTGGAGCGCCTCGCCGCGTGGATCTCGCAACACGGCTTCGAGCCGCCGAGGTTCCACAGCATCGCCGGGCTGCGCGCCGCGGTCCGGTCGGCGTTCCGTGCCTACGACGAAGCACCGGGGCAAGCCGCTCTGCTCGCCCGCGCCGAGACGATGGCGCCGGTGGGCGCCCAGGACGCCCGCAACGGGACGACGGTGCTCGCCACGGAACTCGACCGCCTGTTCCTGCGGGTCGCCCCTGGCCTGTCCTCGGTGGACCGGCGCCGCGGGGTGGCGTCGCTCCTGCTCGCAGCAGGACCGACGCACTGGGCGCGCATGCGCTCGGCGTTCGACTTCGACGGCGCGAGCAGCGCCGCGGTGTTCGACGCCGTCCTCGACACCACCCTCGCTTCGCTGCGTCTCGGTGCCACCGTCGTGGATGCGGACGGCGGGGTCGTGCCCGGAACCACTTCGACCGTCGAGCTCACCATGTCCGATGCCGTCCCCGAGCCGATGGACCCTCTCGGCGACCGCCACGACGAGCGGAATCCGCGCACCACGGAGCTGATCCTCACCACCTTCATCGAGCTCATCGAAGAGCTCGGCTCCGACGACGTCTCGTACAAGCTCATCGCCAGGAGGTCCGGGCTCGGTGAGCGCACGATCGCGCGGTACTTCCCGACGAGGTTCGACCTGGTGACGAGCCTTGCCCGTCATCTCGCCGATGAGGTCTTCGCCCCGTCGGACTCGTCGTCCGTGTTCGAGCTGCCGCTCGTCATCCGCGAATCGATGCTCCGTTTCGGTGAACGCCACGAGCTCGCGCACCTCGCCGCGGAGGCCTCGACGCGCACCTCGCACGGCGGTCTCCCGGCGCAGGCGCGGCGCATCGCGTCCCTGGTCGACGCGGAAGCCGTCGGGCTGGAGTCGGGTGTGCGTGCCGTCGTCATCGCCCGCCTGACGCACCTCGACAGTCCGGCGGCCTGGGCGACCCTCGCCCGGTGGCACGGTCGCGACGTCTCCGCGATCGCCGACGCCGCGGCCTGGGCGCTCGAATCAGCGCTCGACCCGCTCCGCGACAGCGCCCTGCATCAGGCGCGACGCGCGACCGGTACCGAGACGGGTGTCACCGGCCGGCCGGCTCCTCCGCCGCAGCCGGAACGCGGACGGTGAGGGCACCCGGCTCGATCCAGGCGTTGATCGCGACGGCCTTGCCGAAGCCGTCGCCGTCGAGTTCGATCTCCTCCGGCTTCGACATGCGGGCGACGAAGCGCTTCGCGGTGCCGTACCGGAGGTCGCCTTCGTCCTTCTGCTTGCCGGCGAGGGCCTTGCCCGCCTTCGTGCGACGGAGGACGCCGTTCACCCAGGCGACCTTCGCCCAGATGCGGATCCACCCGAGGATCCCGCCGGGGCGCATGAACATGAGGTCGAACAGGCCGTCGTCGACGACCGCGTCCGGCAGCAGCAGGATGTTGGCCGGCAGCGAACCGCAGTTGCCGATGATGACGGTGTGGACGGTCGCGCGGGTCTGCGGCTCGTCGTCGATGCGGAACCGCAGGTGCAGTTCGTCGGGGTCGCGCAGCGACTTCACGATCGCGTCGACGTAGGCGGCCCAACCGGCCTTCGCCTTGAGGTCGTCGTCGGTGTTCTTGATCATCTTCGCGTCGATCCCCATGCCGGCCATGACGACGAACACGTGGCGGTCGCGGGAGTGGTCGGCACGCTCGATATCGATGACGCCGAGGTCGATGGGCTTGTCGTCGCCGGTGAACGCCGTGACGACGGAGCCCGGGAGGTCGTTCAGGGTGAGACTCAGGTTGCGGGCGAGCAGGTTGCCGGTGCCGGAGGGGAGGAGCGCGAGGGGGATCCCGCTGCCCCGCAAGGCCTCTGAGACAGCGCGGACCGTGCCGTCGCCGCCGGCCGCGATGACGAGGTCGACCTTCGCGGCGATCGCCTCGGCGGTGACGCCCTGGCCGACGTCGTCGATGCTCGTCTCGAACCAGAGCGACTCGCCCCAGCCCGCGTCGGCGGCGGAGCGGTCGACCGACTCCCGGAGTGCGTCGAGGTCGACCTTCACGGGGTTGTAGATGACGGCGGCGGTCTTGGTCGCCGTGGTGTCGCTCGGCGTGGTCGTGCTCTCAGGAGTCGTCATCCGATCAGCATAGGAGCGGAGACGCGGACGAGGGGGATCCCGCTCACGGGTTGACGCGGCACGTGGGTTCTGTAGGCGGCGGAAGAGTATCGTTGAGTCCTTGCAGGCACCGTCCATGCCCGCCACGAACGCAGTGTCCGCGGCGGCCTCCCCATCGTGATTGCGACATCGTGAAGATCCTCTCCATCCAGTCAGCCGTGGCCTACGGGCACGTCGGCAACTCCGCGGCCGTGTTCCCCCTCCAGCGCATCGGCGTCGAGGTGATCCCGGTCAACACGGTGAACTTCTCGAACCACACCGGGTACGGCGCGTGGCGCGGGCCGCTCATCTCGCCCGAGCAGGTCGGCGAGGTCATCACCGGTGTCGAGGAGCGCGGTGCGTTCCCGCAGATCGACGTCGTGCTCTCGGGCTACCAGGGCGGCGTCGGCATCGGAGACGTCGTCGTGGACGCGGTGCAGCGGGTCAAGGCGGCGAACCCCGACGCGCTGTACGCGTGCGATCCGGTCATGGGCAACGCGAAGTCCGGGTGCTTCGTCGCCCCGGAGATCCCCGACCTGCTGCGCGACCGCGTCGTGCCGAACGCCGACATCATCACGCCGAACCAGTTCGAGCTGGGCTTCCTCACGGGCACCGAGCCCGCTTCGCTCGAGTCCACGTTGGCGTCGGTCGAACTGGCGCGCGCGATGGGCCCGTCGGTCGTCCTGGTGACGAGCGTCGAGCGTCCCGACCGCGACCCCGAGACGATCGAGATGCTCGTCGTGGACGACGCCGGTCGGTGGATCGTCCAGACGCCGTTGCTGCCGTTCAAGGCGAACGGTTCCGGCGACGTCACGGCCGCCCTGTTCGCCGCACACTACGGCGAGACCCGCGACGCGAAGCTCGCCCTGGAGCGCACGGCGTCGAGTGTGTTCGACCTCGTCGAGCTCACGTACCGCTCGGGCCAGCGGGAGCTGCAGCTCGTCGAGGCGCAGGAGTTCTACGCGAACCCGCGGATGCAGTTCACCGCGACGGCGGTCTGAGCCGCTGAGGTCCCCTTCCGGTCCCTGAGCTCCCTTTCCGGTCCCTGAGTTTCCTTTCCGGTCCCTGAGTTTCCTTTCCGGTCCCTGAGCTTGTCGAAGGGCGGGGTTGTCCGTGTGCACTTCGACAGGCTCAGTGACCGGGGAAGGTGTCTCGAACGGTTTTCGGTCCCTCAGCTTCCTTTCCGGTCCCTGAGCTTGTCGAAGGGCGGGGTTGTCCGTGTGCACTTCGACAGGCTCAGTGACCGGGGAAGGTGTCTCGAACGGGTTTCGGTCCCTGAGCTCCCTTTCCGGTCCCTGAGCTTGTCGAAGGGCGGGGTTGTCCGTGTGCACTTCGACAGGCTCAGTGACCGGGGAAGGTATCTCGAACGGTTTTCGGTCCCTGAGCTCCCTTTCCGGTCCCTGAGCTTGTCGAAGGGCGGGGTTGTCCGTGTGTACTTCGACAGGCTCAGTGACCGGGGGCGGCTCAGTGACCGGGGAAGGTGTGTCGAACGGTTTTCGGTCCCTCAGCTTGTCGAAGGGCGCACTTCGACAAGCTCAGTGACCAGGGTGCTTCAGCGCTTCACTCACCGCACGGCGCGGCAGGCGAGGTGGAGCGCGAGGCGCACCTCCGGGTCCGCCATGTCGACGCCGAGGAGCTCCTGCGCGCGGGTGATCCGCGTCGCGACGGTGTTGCGGTGCAGTCCGAGTGCGGCGGCCGTCGGCGCGACCGCGGACTCGTGGTCGAGGTAGGCGGACAGCGTCGTCAGCAGTTCACCGTTGCCGGTCTGCAACGGTGCGAGGAGCGACCGCGCCGCCGGGACGAAGGTGTCGTTGCCGGTCCAGGCGAGCAGGAGCTGTTCCAGGCCGAGGCCGTCCACCCGCACGAACCAGCCCGTCGTCGACCGGTTCGCGGCGATGCGCACCGCGTCGGACGCCTCGCCGAGTGACGACGTCAAGCCCGCCGATCCGCTCGCCAGCGACCCGACGGCCGTCGCGACGTTGAACGAGCGCCGCGCCTCCGCGTGCAGGTCGCGGAGGGCGGCGATGTACCGCTCGACCTGCGGTGGCTCCGGCGGTTCGCCGAAGGTCAGCCAACCGCTCACCCCGCGGCCGCTCGTCGTCGCGTGGGAGTCCACGGCGATCCGCCCGAGCGCGCCGGTGACGAAGCGGAGGAGTTGTAGGGCGTCCACCCGGCTCCGGCCGACGATGCGGAACGCGAGGTGGTAGCCGGTCGTCCGCCAGCCCCGCTCGAGCATGCGGCGTTCGACGTCCGGGTCGGGGCGGCCGCGGAGGTCCACGAAGTCCCGCAGGACGCCGGACGACACGGACGCGTCACTGACCTCGGCGACCTCGTCGATGAGGATCCGCGCCGCGACGGCGGGCATGGCGACTTCGGCGGCGACCGCGAGCGCACTCAGCTGTCGGTCGTCGAGTCCGTCCCCGAAGAACGCGACCCGGAGGCCCTCCCGGCTCGGGCTGTCCACCCGGACCGATGCCGCCGCGCCGCGCCCGGCCTTCGTCAGGTCGACCCAGGGGCCGAAGTCGATCGCCGCGTGTACCTCGGACGGCAACCGCCCGCCGGCCTCGAGCAGGACCCCCTCGCTGTCGATGAGGGCGATCCCGTGGCCGATGCTCGTCGAGAGGTGGCGGAGCAGGTCGGCCAGGCCCTCGGCGTGGTACTCGATGGACTGCGCGACCTTGCGGACGTACCCGAGGGTCAGGGAGTCCCGTGCCTCGACGAGCTGCCAGCACGCTTTCGCGAGCAGCATCGGTCGGTCGACGTGCAGGAGTGAGAAGCCGAGTCGGTCGGCGAGCGCGCGCGTCCCCGCGCCGAAGCCGTCGGCCTCCGGGATCGCCAGGGCGAGGAAGCCACGATCCCGGGTGCGACGGACGAGTGCGTCCTGCTGCCACGGCCTCGTGGGTGGGGCTCCGGTCACCACGGCCAGTCGTCCGGCGCCGTCCTCGGGGAGGGCCGCCTCGTTCGTCTCGACCACGACGCCGGCCCAGTTGGCGTCGGCCGGGCCGGCGATGAGCCGCACGCCGCCGTTGTCGGGGTGGACGAGGAGCGCACCCAACTGCAGGCGATCGCTCATGCCGGGACCTCGTCGGTTCGGACCTCGTCGAGCTCGTCCAGGCCGTAGGCGGACGGGAGCACGTGGCGGAGTCGCTCCGGGGAGCCGGACCACCAGTCCGGACCGTCGACCCGGATGACGGCGACGTGTCTCGCCATCGAGATCGCGGTGACCTCGAGGATGTCCCGCGAGACGGCGTCGACTACGACGATCAGGTCCGGCGCGGCGGCTTCGAGTCGTCCGTCGGTCATGAACGCGAGCGTCTCGGAGCGTGCGACGAGACGGTGCAGCGCGCCACTGCTCCCGTCGATCCCGAAGGTGAGCACGTGCGGGTCGCGGGAGTCCGGCTCGATGCTGCTGATCCGTCCCTCCGCGAGGAGCCGTCCACCCAGCGACTCGGCCAGGGCGGTCAGCGGGCCGTCGATCCGCGCGAGGAACGCACCGCCCAGCTCGAGTGCCCGGGCGGCGTTCCCGACGATGGCGTGCGCGCGGAGGTCGCCGACGGTGAAGCCCGCGAACACCATGCCGCCACTGCCGCCGGCTTGCACGATCGCCGCGCGGACGACGCGTTCGATGTCGAGGGCCCGCTCGGTCTCGACGAGGGCGACCCCGCCGGCACCGGTGTCGCAGGTGACGACGATGCCCGGGACCTCGTCCACGAGGATCGACATCTGGTCGAGCGAGGGGACGGCACGTCCGGTCAGATCAGCGTCGACGATGGTCCGCCCCGCGGCGAACGCGAAGGGGGTGAGCCCGTTGACCCCGCCACCCTCCAACGAACAGATGGCCGGGATGCGGTGTCCGAGCCAGCGCTCCGCGGCCCCGATCAGCCGCCCGAACGGATCCGTGCCGGGCAGGCGCTCGCTGAGCAGCATCGTGGAACCGACGAAGCCGACGGCGAGACACGGGGTCTCCGGGTCGAGGTCGTCGACGCTGTGGAGGTCGAACGGCCAGGCACGCTCGTCGCGGAGCGCCAGCTCGAGCATCGTCGTCGCGCCGCCACCTCCCGAGCCCAGGATCGCGAACCCCGTCGCCAGGGCGGGGAGGCGATCGCGCTCGAGGAGGGTCGGCATGCCCTCAGCCTAGGCTCGGACCGCCTGACCAGCTGCGAACGCATCCGCGGCTTCCGCAGCCGCTGCCTCGCCCTCGACCGGGACGAACGGCTCCGTCAGCCCGAACGCGGTCGGCCCGAAGGCGCGCAGTGCGTCGGGCGTGCGCATGAGTGCCGGCGTCGAGATCCCGAGGACCCGCACGCGTTGGCCGTAGCGGAGGCCCTCCGTGGTGATCGGCTCGGCGGTCTCGTGGTCGACGATGCAGATGAGGTCCGGCACGATCGCGACGACCTCTCCGTTCCACCGGGCGATGAGGTTCTCGTTCTGGAACGAGATCTCGAGGCGTTCGGAGCTCGACGGGTCGGCCGACCAGATGACGGCCGTGCCCTTGGCGAAGCCCTCGGTGGTGCGACGCTCCACGTCGGCCACCTTCCCGACGAACAGCTCCCGCACGTGGGAGTAGAGCGTCGTGGACAGCGTGTCGGCGATGGCGGCGAACGGCGAACGGTGCTCCTCGCGCGCGACCCGGATCGCCCGGCCGAGGGCCAGAGCCATCGAGATCGTCCGCGGCACCGCGGTGCGGCGCACGTCCGCCCCGGTCATCGCGTACTCGGCGATGTGCGCGACGCCGCCGAGGCGGATCGCGATGCCGCGCGCCAACCACTCCATCTGTCGGTCGTCGTCGCCGGTGTCGATGATCACGCGCTCGCCGCGTTCCCCGGCGATGGCGAGCGGCGAACCGTGCACGCCGTACACCGCGAAGGTCTCCATGGAGAGCTCCGGGAAGGCCCGGCCCATGCCGTCGGCGTCGACGACCGGCAGCCCGGTCTCGGCGGCCACGATGAGCGGGATCATCGAGTTGATGCCACCGCACTCGATCGGCATGGTCGCGTCGGCGGTGCGCCCGAGGTGCTCCTCCAGTGTCCGCAGGGCGAGCGTCGGTTCGAACCCGGCCGGGATCTTCTCGACCATGACCGTTGGAGCGCCCATCTGCGCAGTGGGGATGACGAAGAGGTCGTCGGCGAGGTCGTCGGGGTCGAGGATCGTGATGGAGCGGTCGCCGAGCACCTGCTTCACGAGCATCATGCCGATGTACGGGTCACCTCCGCCGCCGGTCCCGAGAAGGGTGGCGCCTCGAGCGAGGTCGGGCAGGTCGTCCGCGGTCACCGTCCAGCTCATGCGGCGACCTCCGGCGCGTCCGGCGCAGGCGTCTCGGCCGTGCCGTCGAAGCGGTGCGAGGGCACCTCGTACCCGAAGTACCCCGGCCCGACCATCGCCAGCGCCTCAGGACTGTGCCAGCGGTCGTCGCTCGGTGCCGAGATCACGCGGACACGCTGTCCGTAGCGGAGCCCCTCGGTAGTGATGGGCTCGCCGGAGTCGTGCTCGAGCACCATGATGAGGTCGGGCGTGGTCACGAGGGTGACGCCGTCGAGCGCGGCCATGAGGTGCTCGTTCTGGAACGACAGCTCGAGGCTCGCGTCGACGCCGTCGATCCGGGCGCGACCGCGGGCGAACCCGGTGGTGGTCGCGCGCTCGACGTCGACGACCTTGCCGGAGAACAGTTCGCGACCGCCGAGCAGCTGCACGGTCCGCTCCACGGGGTCGGCCTTCTCGGCTCGGGCCGCCTCGATGCCGTCGCCGATCTCGCGGCACAGCGACAGCGAGTCGGCGACGAGCGCCTCGCGGGCCTGCGCGCCGGACATCGGGAAGCCGGAGATCATGACCGAGCAGCCCATCTCGACACAGGCCACGCGGGCGATGCGTTCGGTCCAGCTGTTGTCGACGGTCGTGAGGACGCCGGTGTTGCCCTTCTCGTCGCTGAACGCGAGCGGGGAGGCGTCGATGCCGTACAGGGTCGGGAGCACCATCTGCAGCTCGGGGAAGGCCCGCCCCATCCCGTCGGCGTCGATGAGGGGGAGTCCGAGCGCTGCGGCTGCGGCGATCGGGATGGTCGAGTTCACACCGCCGACCTCGGCGCACGCGATGTGCGTGACCGGGCGACCGAGAGAAGCACTGAGGGCGTGGACCGGTGCGACGACCTCGGTGAGGCTCGGCAGCTTCTCGACCATGACGGTCGGGGCGCCCATCATCGCGACGGTGAGGACGAGCGCGTCGTCGGGGACCTCGTCGAGGGTGACGACGGTGACGTCGCCGTGCTCGCGGAGTGCCTGCGCGGCGAGGAGCGCGCCGATGTACGGGTCGCCGCCGCCGCCGGTCCCGAGGACGGCCGCACCGCGGGCGAGGCCGGGAATGAGCTCGGCCGAGATGGTCCAGCTCATCGGAGGCCTCCCATGTCGAGGTCGCCGACGGCCTTCACCCGGATGCGCGTGGCGTTCCCGGGGAGATAGGGGATCGGGACCTCGTCGAAATCGACGATCGCGACCGACGCGGGGGAGGCGCCGGCCGCGATCGCCTTGTCGATCGCCTCGGCACGGACCTCGGCGATCGCCTCCTCGCGTCGGCCGGGTTCGATGGCGTAGACCTTGTCGATCTCGCCCCCGACCTGCGCGATGGAAGCACCGATGGCGTTCGCCACGGCGTAGTTGTCGGGCCGGTGGACGGCGCCGAAGATGGGGAGTTCGTCTGAGAGCAGGATCGACCCGCCGCCGACCGCCACCACGGGGATCGGCTCTGGAGAGGTGCGCATGCGGTCGACGGCCTCGGCGATGCGTTCGCCGATCCGCTCGAGGACGCGCTCCACGAAGACCGGGTCGAGGTGGGCGACCTTCGAGGCGTCACCGATCGACGCGCGACCGGCGGCCACGGCGATGTCCGTCGCCGTGAGGGTGCTGCCGCCGAAGACGAGGGCCTCGGTCATGAGCTTGTACCCGACGGATGCCGGGCCGACCTCGGCGGTCTCCTCGTCGACGATGCTGCCGCCGCCGATGCCGATGGACAGGACGTCGGGCATGCGGAAGTTGGTACGGATCCCGGCGACCTTGACCTCGTTCGCCGTCTCGCGGGGGAAGCCGTTGATGAGCAGGCCGATGTCCGCCGTGGTGCCGCCGATGTCGACGACCGCGCAGGTTGCGAGTCCGCTCGTGAGTGCCGCCCCTCGCATCGAGTTGGTGGGGCCGGAGGCAAACGTCGCGACGGGGTAGAGGCGCACGTAGTCCTCGTCCATGAGGGTGCCGTCGTTCTGGCTGAGGAAGATGGGCGCCTCGATGCCCTGCTTCCGGACGGCGGCGGTCAGCCCGTCGACGATCTCCGAGGCGAGCTCGCGCAGGGCTGCGTTGATGATCGTCGCGTTCTCGCGCTCCAGGAGGCCGATGCGCCCGATCTCGTGCGAGAGCGAGATGGCCACGTCCGGGCCGAGGACCTCGCCGACGATCCGCGCCGCCTCGACCTCGAGGTCGTGGTTGACGGGGCTGAAGACGGAGGAGATCGCGACGGAGCGGATGCCGTTGACACGCATGTCCTCGGCGTGTGCCCGCAGCTCGTCGGGGTCGATCGGCGAGATGGGGCGTCCGTCGAACTCGTAGCCGCCATGCGCGAGGTAGCTGCGTGCACTGATCGCCTCGACGAGCTCCGCCGGCCAGTCGACGAGCGGCGGCAACGCGCGGGTCGCCGGGAGCCCGAGCCGCAGTGCCGCGGTGGGTGCGAGCCGCTTGGCCTGCACGAGGGCGTTGATGAAGTGCGTCGTGCCGATCATCACCGCGGTGATCTGCTCGCCGTCGAAGTGGTGGCCGCTGCGCAGTTCGCCGATCGCCTGGACGATCCCGTCGGTCACGTCCGGGGTGGTCGCGTGCTTCACGGCCGCCAGGGTGGTGGTGCCGTCCATGAGCACGGCGTCGGTGTTGGTGCCGCCGACATCGATACCGATGTGCATATGAGGGGTTCGCTTTCTGTTGGTGCGGTGGAGCGGTGTGCGGTGGAACGGTGCGCCGGGCGCCGGGTCAGTTCGTGGCGGGGGAGGTGGCGTCCGCCTGCTCGGGTGCGGCGATCTGCGAGGTGTGGGCGACGCCGACACCGCGGACCAGGCCGAGCTTGCCCGCCGCGATGTACAGCACCATCGAGAGGATGAGCGACAGGACGGCTGGGATGCCCCAGGTGACGAAGTACCCGGTGATCGCGGACCCAGCCCAGATGATGATGGTCGCCGGAACGATGCGCGGCGCGGTCGTGGGCAGGCGGCCCGAGGCGCGGGTCTCGTCGAGCTCGCCGCGCCAGCGCTTCACGATGAAGTACTCGGCGACCATGATGCCGGCGATGGGCGGGAAGGCGACGCCGAGGATGATGAGGAAGCCGGAGAACTGCCCGAGGATGCCGACCGCCGCGAGGATGGAACCGACCACACCGAGCACGATGGTGGTGGTCACGCGGTTGAGGTTCTTGCCGAACGCGGTCGAGATGAAGTTGACCAGCCCGAGCGTCGACGAGTACAGGTTCCAGTCGTTGATCTTGAGCGTCCCGGTGATGACGATGATGAGGCCGATGAGCCCGACCGACGACGTGACGATCGCGACGACGTTGCCCGACGCTGCGGCGTGGGCGAGCAGGACCCCGGAGAGGCCGATGACGAACTCACCGAGCGAGACGCCGACGACGGTCTGCTTGATGACATCGGCGCGGGACCGGTTGAAGCGGGTCATGTCGGCGGTGATGATGGCGCCGACGATGAGACCGCCCGCGACGATGCCCGTGCCGGCCCAGACGCTCATGGTGGGGCCGGGTGCCGGGCCGGTGACGAGTTCCATGAAGTCGTGCTGGGTGAGTTCGCTGATGATCGACCAGCCGACGAGGATCAGGAACAGCGGGACGGTGATGTTCGCGAGCCACTGCATGCCCTTGAACCCGTAGGCGACGATGGCGGTGACGGCGAGACCGAAGATGAGGCTCCAGGCCCACACCGGCATGAAGCCGGGGAGGAGGGCGTCGAGCGACTCGGCGGAGATGGCGCTCTGGATGCCGAACCAACCGATGAGGCTGATGCCGATCGCGAGTCCGACGAGTGACGCGCCGATCTCGCCGAAGCCGGTCCAGCGGGCGAGGAGGGCGGTGTTGAGGCCCTCCTTCTGGCCGATGATGCCGACGATGCACATGATCACCTCGAGGATGATCGAGCCGAGGAGCAGAGCGAGGAACGCCTCGCCGAAGGTCATGCTGTAGCCGAGGGTGGCGCCGAGGAGGAACTGGGACAGGGCCGACACCTGTCCGAAGCGTTGGACGGCGATGCCGAACCAGGGCTTCTGTGCGTCGGGACGGACGCGGGACAGGGCGAAGTCGTCTGCGTGTGCCATGCGAGCCATGCTGGTCTCCAGAAGTGGGGGAGGGAGCGGTGCGGGTGGCGGCAACGTTACTGACGGCTCGCCCGCAGCAGAATGTGCATCATGCAGGAATGTGCGCGCGATATCAGCACTCTGCACAGGCACCCCGTCTCACCAGGTCGCTGAGTGACCCACCTGGTCCCTGGGCGACCCACCTGGTCCCTGAGCGACCCACCCGGTCCCTGAGCGACCCACCCGGTCCCTGAGCCTGTCGAAGGGGGTGTCCTCCGTGTGCACTTCGACAAGCTCAGTGACCGAGGAAGGCGGCTTGGTTGGTTTCGGTCCCTGGGCCGGCTCAGAGCGAGGCCTGGATCACCTCGAAGGTCCGTGCCCCGTCGAGCGCCGCCATGTCGTGGCGGATCCCCGGGAACCGCGTGACGGTCCAGCCGAACCGTTCGTAGCGCTCGACGTCGGCTCTCGGAAGGACGAGCTTCGCGTCGTCCGACAGCACCAGCGTCGAGGGGACGATCGGTGCCGACGGCGTGACCGGGTTCGCTGCGACGTCCTGCAGCACCTCCGCGATCATCGACCGGTCCCACGCGGCATGCGCGGCCTCGGCGAGCGCGACGTTCGCGGGCCCCGTCGCGGGGTCCGTGCGGTCGTACAGCCAGGCCAAGAGCCGCGGCAGTCCTGGGATCGCCCAGAACAGGCGGGCTCCGAGACCGCGACCGGGGAGTTTCAGCCCGAACCCGGGATCGAGGTAGATCGCGTGCGCCGGGTGGAGCGGCCCCACGATGTCGATGAGGAGCCGCCCGCCGAGGGAGTGGCCCACGATCGCGTCGAGGCCGGTCGGCAGCGTGTCGACGAGGTCGGCCGCGAGTGAGGCGATGTCGTAGCGCTCGCCCCGGGTCCGATCGGCGCGTGGGCTGGAGCCGTGACCGCGCAGGTCGACGAGCAGGAACGTGTACCGCTCCGGGTCGGACGCTGCGACGACGTCGGTCCAGGCGGCTCCGTCGGCCAGGAACCCGTGGATGAGGGCGATTCGGATCGGGCCGTGCCCGCGTTCCTCGACGTGCAGTCGCATGGCCCTCCTCCGTCGGTGCTGGGGACGACTCTACGCGGCGAGGCCGCGCTGCGTCGCTGCACTCAGGAGCGCACGAGCAACCAGGCGAACGCGGCGAACGACACGAGTCCGAGTGCTGCGCCGACGATCGACCCGATGAGGCTGAAGGTGGGCCAGCGGGCGCCGGGTTGGCGACTCATCCTGATGCCCTGGGCGGCGAACAGCAGCGGCACGAAGCAGGCGAGCACCGAGAACGTCCATGACCCGCCGTCTCTCGCCGTCGCGGCGACGAGGTAGATGGAGAACGCGGCGATGGCGATACTGAGGATCGCGCACGCGCGCGCCGAGATCGGTTCGTTCTTCGAAGCCATGGGCTCAGGGTATCGAGTGGGGCAGCCGCCGACCAGAGAGCAGAATGGAAGGCATGACCGACGCGCCGCCGACCCTGACGGAACGACTGACGCTCACGCGTCCCACCGAGCGCGATCTGCCGGAGCTCCACGAGCTCCATGCCGACCCCGCGGTCTGGACGCACCTGCCGTCCGCCCGACACACGGCGCTCGCCGAGACCCGTGAGCTCATCGAGCGGTACCAGGCCGGCTGGGAGGCGAACCGTCTCGACGTGTGGGTGGCGCGCGACACCTCGACGGGTGCGTTGGTCGGCATCGGTGGCCCGAGCCTGCGTGGCGGGGTCGCCTGGAACCTCTACTACCGCCTGGCGCCCGCGGCGTGGGGGCGCGGATACGCGCAGGAGCTCATCGCGGCCGCGCGAGCCGCCGCATCGGCGTCGGCACCGGATCTGCCCGTGGTGGCGTTCCTCCTGGAGCACAACGAGGGATCACGACGGGCTGCCGAACGCGCGGGGTTGGAGGTCGTCTGGCGTGGCCCCGACGCGGGCAACCCGGATCCCGATGCCGTGCGCCTCGTGTTCGCCGACCGGGCGCTCAGCGACGAGGCGCTCCGCGTGTTCGTGGGCTGAACCACCGCTGCACCCGATCTCCGAGCGTCTCGAAGGACGCCGCTTCCGGGCGCGACCGGGTATTTTCGGTCAACCGGCCGCGAAACGCAAGCAGTCTGTTCACCGGAGACGTTCCTCGATACGGTTGGAAGATATGTCAGCCACGGTCGAGATGGAACACATGAGTCAGGTAGAACGCGAACGCCCGCTCCTGCGCAAGGGGAGCGAGGCGAGTTTCGTCCGGTGGGCCTTCGACGGTCGCTCCTGGTGTGCCGACCTCGTGAGCGGACAGTACCGAGGCGCGACGAAGACCGGTTGGCTCCTGCAGACCGAGAACGAGCAGCGGGAACTGTCCAACCAGGAGTGGGCTCCCTGCATGGCGTGAGCCGGCACTGAGTCGCCCGACACTGCACGGAAATCCAAGAATTTCGAGCAGTTTTGGGCAGGTCAAGGCTCAGACGGTGATCGACGGCTCGTCGCTCACCGAGAGCGTGAGCACGGCCTTGCCGATGAGGTCGTCCTGCTCGAGGTCGCCTTCGAGTCGGCGGAGCTGACGCGCGACGTCGTTCTCGCGGTCGTCGCCGACGAGGTCGACCGACGCGACGAGGAAGAGGCGTTCCGGCCCGCTGAACTCGAGGTACAGCGCCGTGACCCGCTCGATCTCCGGGTGCGTCAGGAGCGCGGTGATCGTCTGCGCGCGGTAGGCGGGGCTCGGCGAGGCCCCGAGGAGATAGCGCCGGTTGCGGTTGATGAGCAGCAGCGCGACCCCGCCGAGCAGGACGCCGATCGCGATCGAGCCGATCGCATCCCACACCGGGTCGCCGGTCACCTGGTGGAGGCCGATGCCGGCCCCGGCGATGATGAGGCCGAGCAGTGCTGCGGAGTCCTCGAAGAACACCGAGCGGAGCGTCGTGTTGGAGCCGTTCACGATGTAGTCGAAGAAGCCGCGGCCGTACTTCTTCGCCGTGCGCCGACCCTCGAGGATCGACTGGGTGAAGGAGAACCCCTCCAGGAGGAAGGCGACGCCCAACACGAGGTAGCTGAGGGCGTAGTTCTCCATCGCCTCCGGTGCGGTGAGGCTCTGGATACCGTGCTGGATCGAGACGACCGCACCGACGGTGAAGATCCCGAAGGCGGCGAACAGCGAGAAGATGTACGCGTCACGGCCATAGCCGAGCGGATGTGCGGCGTCGCGTTGCTTGTCGGCCCGTTTGTCGGCGATGAGGAGGAAGATCTCGTTCCCCGCGTCGGCCCACGAGTGCGCGGCCTCAGCCAGCATCGACGCCGACCCGGTGAGCGCGGCGACGATGGACTTGGCGATGGCGACGATGACGTTGGCCAGGAAGGCGATCACGACGGTCATGCGCCAACGCTACGCCCAGCCGGAGTGCGCCGCGTACGCCCGGACATCCGGACGACCGCGGTCCGGGCCTCAGGATTTCAGGACGCGTAGCGCGGAGCCCTTATGTGCGGCCTTCGCGCCGGTCTTCTCGGACTCCACGATGAACGCGGGCTCGTCCTTCGACGCCGTGAAGTGCTGGTCGTCGAACTGGAAGTCCGCGGTCTTCCGCTCGACGACCTTCCCCTGCGTCCGCCCCTGCGAGGTGCCCCACGACACGCGGTCACCCACTCGTACGTCTGCCATGCTGCCTCCTCGGCGCTCAACGCCGCGCGCGCGACGTGACAGCGACGATGCCAGCGTGTCGGCGGCCGGACAAGCGCTTGCGCCGCGCGAGCGCAGGGGATATCCCCCGAGGTCCAGGGGCTCCGCGGGCATAGCGTGTCCCCATGGCCTCGTTCACTCCGGGAAGACCCCGACTCGCGCTCGGCATCGGCATCGTGGGAGTCGTACTCGGGGTGGCGCTCATCCCGGTCGCCATCGCGAACGCCCACGGCGACTTCGGCTTCCATTTCTGGTGGATCGTCATCGTCCCGATCCTCGCCGGCCTGTACTTCGGTGTGGCAGGAGCCGTCGCCCTCCGCAACCGCCGCTGAGGCGCACGGCAGCCGCGGGCACCCCTCGAATCTCGCGTACCGTTGGCGGGATGAGTGATGACGCCGCGACCGATGAGCACCGCAGAACCGCTGCGCACGCCTACAGTGCGCTCGGCTGCCTGCTCCTCGATGCCGGCACCTCCGTCACCGACGTCCGCGACTCCCTGGAGCGCGCCACGGTCGCATCGGGCGACGAGGGCCTGGCCTTCTCGGTGCTGCCGCAGCTCATCATCGTGAACGACGTGCGCACCGGCGCGGTGCTCGCGGCCGGCAACACGCACTGCGAGCTGTCGTTCCGGGGCGCGGCGCGGGCGAACCGGCTCATGCGCGAACTCGAGCTCGGACACTGGCCGGTCGGTGATCTGCCGGCCCGTATCCAGTCGATCCGGGAGACGCCGCGCCCGCATGCGTCGATGCACTGGGTGGTCGGGAACCTGCTGCTCGCGGGAGGGCTCGCACTGCTGTTCCGCTGCCCATGGTGGGCGATCGTCGCATCCATGCTCGTCGGTGCCTTCGTCGGCCTCGTCATCACCCTGCTGGCGCGGTGGCGGGGAGCGGTCGCGATCGCCCCGTTCGTGACGGCGTTCGTCTCGACGACGCTCGTCGGGACGCTCGCATCGGCGATGGATCTCGGCCCCGTGCCGCTGTTCGCCGTCTGCGCGCCGATCGCGATCCTCGTGCCCGGCGCGCTTATCACCAACGCCCTGCTGGAGTTGACCGCGACGGACATCGTGACGGGCTCGGCACGCCTGATGTACGGGCTCATCGTGCTCGCCTTCATGGCGGCGGGGATCTCGGCCGGGGCGCTGCTCACCGGCCTGTCGATCGACCCCGACTCGACGGCGCTCGTCGGTCAGGTGGTCCGCGGGAGCTCGGACCTCGTCGGGTGGGAGTCGGTCCCGCCGCTGTGGTTCACGTGGATCGGCGTCGTGATGCTCGCGGCCGGGATCGGGATCGCGTTCGGTTCGGGCCGCTCCCTGACGCTGCTGACCATCTGTGTGATGGCGCTGACCTACGCGGGCATCGTCCTGTTCGCCCCGCTCGTGGGGAACGCGGTCGCGACGGGGCTCACCGCCGGGCTCGTGTTCGTCGTCGCTCGCATCGTCGAGCGGTACTCGGCGGCGGTGCCGTCCAACGTCACGTTCCAGCCGGCCCTGCTCATGCTCGTGCCGGGCACCGTCGGGCTGGTCTCCCTCGCGACGCTCGAGGGCTCAGCGGTCACGGCGGCGCTGACGGTCTTCATCAGCCTCTGTGTCGGCGTCAAGACGGCGGCGGTCCTCACCGGTGTCGTCATCCCGCCGGTGCGTGCGGCCGCACGTCCCTGAGTCGCCCGGAATGGTCCGAAACCGCGCCGAATTCGTGCAGATTCAGGCGACTCAGCGGTTCAGTGCTGCCCGCGCCCGCGCCTTGATCGCGAGGATAACCTCGGTCTTCGCGTCGGCGTAGTCGTTCATGTCGTCCCAGGACCTCCCGAGCAGCTCCCGCTTGGTGCGCTCGTACAGCGCGCGGTCGTCGGCGTCGGAACGCAGGTGGTCGCGGAGGAGGAGGTACTCGTCGATCTCCGGTGCGCCCTGCTCGTAGAGGTGCACGTGGACGTCGCGCTCCGGCGTCCGCACCATCCGATGGCGGGGCTCACGGACGCGCAGCACGTAGCCGGCGGCCAGCAGGGGGTCGAGGTAGTCCTCATCCGCCGTGATGTCCTCCACGGCGACCACGATGTCGACGATCGGCTTCGCCGCGAGTCCGGGCACCGAGGTCGAGCCGATGTGCTCGATCGCGACGGCACTGGACCCGCCCGCGCTCGTTCCGAGGGCGTCGATGATCCGCTGCCGGTGCTCCCGGTACCGTTCGGGCCACTCCGGGTCGGCGTCGTGCAGCTCGACCCGGACCGGCTCGGGGCCTCCGACCAGCTCGAGTGTCGTGACGTCCGGGCGGCGGGGACGTCGGCGCAAGCCGTTCTGGATGGCTCGGATGTTGTCGCCGAGCACCCCCGAGGCCAGCAGTCCGGAGCCGAGCGGCCCGGACGGATCGGTGCCGAGTGCCGGCAGGAGGCGGAGTGCCGACCGGACCGCGTCGCTCAGGTGGTCGAGCTGCCAGGCGATCTCGGCCGCGCCGGCTCCGGCCTGATGCAGCTCGGCGGCTTTCGCCGCGTAGGCGGCGGCGCCGAGCGCGTGGGCTCCCATGTGCGCGACACCTGCTGCCTGCCCGGCCGACCACGCGGCGGCTTTGGCTGCGGGTGAGGACACCACCTGCGACGCTCGGTTGGCGACGAAGCGTCGGCGGATCTCCCCGGCGGTGTCGAGGTCACCGGCTGCGAACGCCCGCGCACGGGCGATCGCGTCGCGTGGACGATCGTCGTCCGGGGCCTCGGCTTCGAACAGCGGCAGTACCCGTTCGGCGCAATTGGCGGCCCACGAGGCGACGAGACGGCGGTCGGCTTCACTGAGGGACTGCGTCGAGAGCATGCTCCACCCTTGCAGACCCGCCGGGCCCACCGTGGGGTGTCGCCGGTTACGGCGATTGGGAGGCGAAGCGCTGGGGCCTCCTCCGTTAGGCGACCTGGACGCGCTGGTCGCCAGAGACGTACTCGATGACCAAGCCGCCGCCGACGGCCTCGAGGTACTTCCGGATCGTGCCGATCTTCGCGTTGTCGAGGTCTCCATGCTCGATCTTGGAGACCTGGCGCTGTCCGACACCGATGCGCTCGGCAAGCTGAATCTGCGTCAGACCCATTGCTTCACGCAGCTCCCGCAGCTGATGCGCTCGGATTTCACCAAGCATCCGGGTTTTGTGGGCATCCACGCGTTCGCGGTCGACAGGGCGCTCCGCGAGAAGCTGCTCACGTGTCAGAGCCATGATGCTCACTCTCCTTGGGACTTCATTCGTTGTACGTGGGCGTCGAACAAGTCGTCTGCGACAGGAATGTTCTTCGTGTACCAGGTCTTCCAGTTGCCGGCTTTGTCGCCGGCCACGAGCAGAATCGCCTGCCGACTGGGATCGAAGGCGAACAGTATCCTCAGTTCGGATCGCCCTGACGAGCCTGGCCGCAGCTCTTTCATGTTCTTGTGTCTGGAGGCCTTCACCGTGTCTACGATCGGACGACCCAGTTGCGGGCCGCGCTCCTCAAGTAGCTCGATCGCGGCGATGACCTGCTCGTAGGAATCCGAGTCGAGAGACGTCAACCAACGTTGGATCGGTTCGAGGTCCACGCTCCACAAGGGTTGAGTCTAGACCCTGCGAGGTCTGCGTGCAATGCATGCCGCGCCTGGCGGCGTGACGGACCAGACGGCGGTCGGCTTCACTGAGTGACTGCGGCGAGAGCCTGCTCCACCCTCGCACACCCGCCGCGGTCGGAGCATGGGCAGGCGGGTTAGCGTAGAGGGATGGCCGCCTTGAACCTGCCCGTGATCTCCTGCAGCCTTGATCCGGCGAGTCGGAGCCGGACCCTCGCTTCGGCGAGCAGCGAGCTGCTGCGCGAGCAAGGTCATGACTCCTCCGTCATCGATCTGGCCGAGATGGAACTGCCGCCGTTCGACAACGACCGGGTCTTCGAGAGCCCTGCGTTCCGTCGGCTGCATGCGTTGATCACTGCTGCGGACGGCGTCGTCCTCGCCTTCCCGGTCTACAACTGGGCACCGGCCGCAACGGTGAAGTCGCTCATCGAGGCGACCGGCGCAACCGGTGAGGACGGCAGGGTCGCCGCCTGGTTCGACAAGGTCGTGACCTTCGTCTGCGCCGCCGGCCTGCCGCACAGCTACATGGCCACCGCCACGCTCGGGCAGTCGCTCATGCTGGACTTCAAGTGCGTCATCAACCCGTACACGGCCTACCTGTCGGAGCGGGACTGGGAGCGTCCCGAGGCGCTGAAGGCGGACCGCGCCGAACGTCTCGCGAAGACGATGAGCGTGCATGCGGAGCTGTCGGCGCTCCTCGCCGAGCGGAGCTACCGCTCGGTCTGGGAGGTGTGAGACGCGGTCTCGCCAAGACGATGAGCGTGCACGCGGAGCTGTCGGGGCTCCTCGCCGAGCGGAGCTACCGCTCGGTCTGGGAGGTGTGAGGGCTGAGCGCCACGGTCCCGCGCCTCACAACCGCACGACGAGCTTGCGGGCTGAGACGCCGCCGTGGAGTCGGTCGAGGGCCGGCTGGATCGCTTCGAGGCCTTCGCCGACCACCTCGGGGGCTGGCGCGCAGACGTGTCGTCCGCCTGCGAGCGCGCCCGGCAGGTAGTCCTCCCACAGCATCGGCCCGACCTCGTTGGTCATGAGGGAGCTGCCCCACACGTACCGCGCCGAGATCCCCGCCCGACGGGCACGGATCTGGAGCGCGACGTTGGCCGCCACGAGCCGGGTCATGGTGCGGACGAACGTCAGACTCGGGCCGGCCCGACGAGGCAGTGACCCGAACGACACCGACGGGCTCGCGAGTGCGACGCGGCGCGCACCGGTGGCGGCGGCGACGGCGACGGCGGGTTCTGCGGAGCCGGTCCCGACGGCGAGCACGCCGACGACCGAGGAACCACGGAGGGCGTTGACCAGATCCGCCACGACGGTCGGGCTGCGGTAGTCGAGCACGATGTCGGCACCGAGCTCGCGCATCCGGTCGTGGTTGTGCGGCGAGGCGGTGGTCACGACCCGGTGGCCGGAGGCGACAGCGAGCTGGATGGCGTTGCTCCCGACGCTCGTGGCGCCGCCCCAGACGACGACGGTCGTCCCGGTGGGAGTGGGGTGCTCCGAGGGGTGGAGGAGCGCGAGGTGGTCGCGTTGGAAGAGGGCGGTCGCGGCCGTGGAGATCCCGAGCGGCAGGACGACGGCGTCCTCGTCTCGCAGACCGTCCGGGATCGGGGCAGCGAGGTCCGCCCGCACGACGGTGAACAGCTGGAACCCGCCCTCGGCGTCATGGCGCCGACCGCGCTCCATGCCGACCGCGTACGCGACGACCCGGTCGCCCACGGCGAAGCGACGGACGTCCGGCCCGACGGACACGACCTCGCCCGCGACGTCCTCACCGAGCACGGCGGGCGAGGGGAGCCACCGGTACATGAGGTTCCCGGTCTGCTGCTTGACGTCGTCGAGCGGATTCACCGCGACCGCACGGTTCCGGATGAGGAGTTCGCCCGGGCCGGGTTCGTGCATCGCAGCGGGACCGACGACGAGGTCCGCGCGGGGTGCTGGCAGCCAGGCTGCGGTGTTCGTCGGCATGAGGCCTCCAAGGGTGTTGCGGATTGGCGTAGCGATGATGACACGGTGTGCCATCACTCTACACCTGACGACACGACGTGTCATCGGCTATCCTGATCGCATGGCACGCTGGGCACCCGACGCCGCTCTCCGACTCGAGAGCGCTGCGATGGCGCTGTTCGCCGAGCGGGGCTTCACGGCGACGACCGTCCCGGAGATCGCCGAAGCCGCCGGGCTCACCACCCGCACGTTCTTCCGTCACTTCGCCGACAAGCGCGATGTGCTCTTCCTCCGCGAGCGCGAGCTCCCGACCGTGGTCGGACGGCTGGTCGCTGCGGCGCCACCAGGACTCGACGCGCTCGCGCTCGTGATGTCCGGCCTCGAGACCGTGGCCGCCGGTGAGCTGCAGCGCTGGCGGGACGACATCGCGGCCCGCCGCGCCGTCATCCGGTCGGAACCGCAGCTGCGCGAGCGGGAACGGCTGAAGTCGGCGGTCCTCACCGACGCGATGCACGATGCCCTCATGGAGAGTGGTGTCACGTCAGCCGACGCGGCGCTCGCCGCATCCATCGGTTCGGCACTCTTCGACGCCTCCCTCGAGCAGTGGCTCGCCGGACCGGGCGACGTGCTCCTCGTCGACGTGCTCCGCGCGATGCGCGCCCGACTCGGCGACCTCGCGGGTCGCTAGGGCCGATCCCGGCTCCGCGTCTGCTGCTCGGGGAGCCCGACCTGCCACAGGATGAACGCCACCGCGCTGCAGACCGCGAGCGCGGCGCCGATGATCAGTGCAGCCGTGCCGGTGGAGGCGAGCCAGTCGTGGTGGCTGATCCAGCCGGGATCGTCCTGCGGGAAGTCGAGGAACGACGCGTAGGTCGAGATGCTCACGACGCCTGCCCCCAGGAACGCCGCGGCCAAGACTGATGCGCACCAGGACAGGGTCAGCCAGCCTCGGGCCTGGGTCGCGCCCGGGCGCGCTCGTGTGCCTCGCGATTCCCCCATGCAGCGAGGCTATCGCGACGCCGTGCCACGAGGTCGATCGATGGAGCGGCGTCCGATGGTCGAGGATGAGGGCATGTCGAAGCAGCAGTCGGGCTCGCAGGAGCACCGCGATCCCACCACCAACCCGTACCGGATGAGTCGACGGCGCATCACGACGTGGACTTGCGCGCTCATCGCCTCCGTGGTGCTGCTCGTCGTCGTCGCGATCGTCTTGGCCGCCATCGGCGGCGACAGTGCCGAGTCCTGGGTCGCGATCGTCCTGTTCGTGGCGTTCGGCGTACCCGTCGCTGCGGCCGCCGTCTTGGGCGGGTTGGCGATCGCCTCATGGGGGTGGGTGGCCGGCACGGTGTTCGGTGTCGGGTGGCTGACGCTGCTCGTCGTCGTCGTGAACAACGGGTTCCATCTGCTCTTCGACGGTCAGGCTGTGGGACCCGTGATCTATGACGAGGCGATCTGGCAGGCAAGCGGGGTGGGCGGACTGGTCGTCGGTGGGGTGTTGTTCTTCGTCGCCGGCTGGCAGGGCGATGTCCCGATGTGGATCGGCGGGCCGGCCGGGGGAATCGACGTCTCGCGCAGGCGCTTGAGGGGTAGAGAAGGCGACTCGGTCGGCTCTGGCGCGGTGGTCCCGCCACCGAAGCGGAAGCCGCGTCCGAAACCGAAGCGTCGCCCGAAGCAGCAGCGACGTCGCTGACGGCTCACGCGGCCCGGGCGGACCGGTCAGTCGCCGCCGCCCCCACCGCCCCCGTCTCCGCCGCCGCCGGAGTCGCCGCCACCGCCACCGTCCCAACCGCCGGAGTCGCTTCCGCCGTGGTGGCCGCCTCCATGGTGACCGTCGCTGTCGACGATGAACGGCATGCCGGAGTCCGAGGTCGTACCACCGCGATGCTTCGACCCGCCGCTACGTCGTCTGGCCTGCACGGTGATCGTGAAGACGATGACCGCGACGGCGGCGAGGACCACGATCATGATGACGGTTGAGCTGTCCATGGCTCGACCGTAGCGATGTCCGACGGCTGTCGCATCACCCGCGCGGCGAGTATCGGCGTCCGACCGGACTTCAGCGCCTCGGGATCGTGGAACCGCGGAGGACGAGGCGGCCCGGCAGGTATTCGACCCCCTGCGCGACCTCCGTGCCCTCGATCGCCTCGAAGATGCGGGTGGCGGCGAGCCGGCCGAGCTGTTGCAGGTTGGCGTCGATCGACGACAGCTCCGGGCGCGAGTTGGTGGCCAGGATCTCCCAATTGTCGAAGCTGACGACCGCGACGTCGCTCGGGACGTCGCGCCCGAGGTCGCGGACGGTGTCGAGCACGCCGCGGGCGATCTGGTCGGAACCGGCGACGATGCCGTCGATCTCCGGGTGCTGTGCGAGCAGCATCGCCGCCGCATCGCGACCCCAGTGCTCGGTCCACTCCGAGAACATCGGCGAGCCGACGAGCTCCAGTCCCGCCGCCGCGAGGGCGTTCTGCACGCCCGTCACGCGGTCCCTGGCAGCCGCGTACTGCGGCTCACCCGTGATCATCGCGATGCGGGAGCGCCCGCAGGCGATCAGGTGCTCGACGGCGAGGCGCCCGCCGTCGCGGTTGTCGGGGGTGATGGACACGTCCGTCGGATCGTCGGACGGTGCGTACGCGTAGACGACGGGGACGGGCAGCTTGTGGCCGAGCGAGGGCCGTGGGTCGGTGCTGCGACCCACGACGATGATGCCGTCGACGCGCCGGGTGAGCAGCGCGTTGAGGTGGTGCTGCTCGCGGATCGCGTCGCCGCGGGCGTCGCAGAGGAACACGTTCACCTGGCCTGCGCCGAACGCGTCCTCGGCGCCCATGAGGATGGGGATCACGAACCGGCCTTCGAGGTCGCTCGTGAGGAGGCCGACGGTGCCCGTCCGGCCGTTGATGAGGCTCCGGGCGAGTTCGTTCGGGGTGAACGAGACGGACTTCGCGGCATCGAGCACGCGCTGTCGGGTCTTCGGCGCGACCTCGCTCCGCCCGTTGATCGCCTTCGACGCCGTGGCGATCGAGACGCCCGCGATGCGCGCGACGTCACCGAGGGTCGCCGCCCGACCGGCAGCGATCCCGGTCGTCGCCGAAACATCGTTGTCTGGCATGAAACGCCCCCTCTTCATCTCTCGGAAACGTTACCGGATATTCCTCTTGACGCTACTCTGATCCCAGGCTAGCTTTACCGAAAGGGCTTTCGACAGTTTCGAAACCTCTCCCGAAGCACCGCCGGACCCGACCGGTCCGCTCAACGAAGAGTCAGAGGAGTCACACATGCGCAGCACGCACATCACACGCAAGCAGCGGGTCGGAGGGGTGTTGGCGGCCAGCGCCCTGCTCCTCGGCCTCGCCGCCTGTTCGTCCAGCGGCGGTGGGAGCGCCCCGCTCGCCAGCGCCGGACCCGAGGGCGTCGACGACGGCTCGGAGCTCACGCTCTGGACCCGCGCCCCACTCGAGAAGCAGGCGAAGCTCCTCGTGGAGGCCTACAACGCCTCGCACGAGAACCAGGTGAAGCTCACCGTCGTCCCGAACGACGACTACGTCGCGAAGGTCGGTGCGGCGGCCGGCTCCGACAGCCTCCCCGACCTGTTCGCCGCCGACATCGTGTACGTCCCGAACTGGGTCGAACAGGGCCTCTTCCAGGACCTCACCGCGAACATCGACGGGCTCGACTTCAAGGACGAGATCAACCAGGGCCACCTCGCCGCCGGCACCGCGGACGGTAAGGAACACGTCCTCCCCTTCGTCCTCGACCTCTCGATGCTCTTCTGGAACAAGGAACTCTACAAGGAGGCGGGCCTCGACCCCGAGCAGGGTCCGACGACCCTCGCCGAGTTCGCCGAGGACGCCAAAGCCGTGCAGGCGCTCAACAAGCCGGACACCTACGGCACCGCCACGGGCCTCAACTGCGGCGGCTGCCTCGTCTTCACCTGGTTCCCCAGTGTGTGGGCCGACGGTGAGCAGGTCATGAACGAGGACGGCACCGAGTCGCTCCTCGCCGAGGACGGCGCGAAGGAGGTCTACAGCACGTGGGCCGATCTGTGGAAGTCGGGCGCCGTGCTCCCCTCCTCGAAGGACGAGGCCGGACCCACCTGGACCGCCGGCTTCACCGAGGGCAAGGTCGGCGTCATGCCCTACCCGGCGACGCTCCTCTCCTCGACCCCGTTCGACGTCGGCGTGTCCGGCATCCCGGGGCCGAAGGGCGGCGACTCGACCTTCGTCGGTGGCGACGGCATCGGTGTCTCCAAGGACAGCAAGAAGGCCGCGCAGTCGTGGAACTTCCTCAGCTGGCTGATGTCCGAGGACGCCCAGGTCGGTGTTCTCGCAAAGGACAACGACGTGGTCTCCCGCTCCGACCTCGCGGAGAACGAGTACTCGAGCAAGGACCCGCGCCTGGTCACGATCAACGAGGTCGCATCGAAGGGTGACACCCCGTACTCGTTGAACTTCCAGGAGGCCTTCAACTCGCCGACCAGCCCCTGGCTGACGCTCGTGCGCAACGCGGTACTCGAGGGCACCGACTCCGTCGACGCCGACAACGACGCCATCACGGACGTGCTCTCGCAGTAGTCCGACCGCCGGTGCGCCGCCGTGATCCCCCCATCGCGACGGCGCATCGGCACCCACCCGTTCGAAAGGTCCCACCCATGAGTACCACCCTCGCCAGACGAGGCCCGACGGACTCGGTCGGTGCCAGGAAGCGCCGCGCCGCGCAGGCCCGTACCGGCTGGCTGTTCGCGCTCCCGACCGCCGTCTTCGTCATCCTCCTCTTCCTCGTCCCGCTCGGGCTCGTCTTCCAGATGGCGGGGTCCGACTGGCCGCTCCTCGGCGGCAACCAGGGTGTGAACTTCCCCGAGAACTTCCCGAAGGCGATCGACAACCGCTTCTTCCTCGACTCGGTCGTCTTCACGCTGAAGTACACCGTCATCGCGACGGTCCTCCTCATCGGCCTGGGGCTCGGCCTCGCGCTCCTCGTCCAGGAGTCCAGCCGATGGAAGGGCTTCCTCCGCACCGCCTTCCTCATCCCGAGCGCGCTCGGCCTCGCCTCGGCGTCGCTCCTGTTCTACGTGCTGTACTCGCCGATCGCCGGCCCGTTCGCGGACCTCACCAAGGCGATGGGCTTCACCTTCCTCGGGACCCCGGACGCGGCGCTCTGGTCGACGGTCTTCCTCATCGTCTGGCGTTTCGCCGGCTTCTACATGCTGCTCATGCTCGTCGGGCTGCAGGGCATCCCGGAGGAGGTCTACGAGGCCGCCCGCATCGACGGCGCGTCGCGTTGGCAGACCTTCCGCGACATCACCGTCCCGCTGCTGAAGCCGACCCTCGCCCTCACCACGGTGATGTGCGTCACCGGCTCGCTCCTCGCGTTCGAGCAGTTCTACATCCTCACCAAGGGCGGTCCCGACAACAGCACCATCACCATCGTCCAGCTCATCTACAACGTGGCGTTCCAGGGCCCGAACAACCTCGGCGTCGCCGGCGCGCTGTCGGTCATCGTGCTCGCCGCGCTCATCGTCATCAACATCGTGCAGATCCGCGCGTTCAGCAAGAAGGTCGAGGACTGAGCATGACCATCACCCGAAAGGAACCGGCCACCGTCACCTCGACGATGCCCGACGTCCGTGGTCACGGACGCACTCGCGGCCGCGGACGGGACGGGAAGCCGACGAACTTCTTCGGTATCGCCATCCGGATGCCGTTCTGGATCTTCACCGCGGCGCTCGCCGTGATCTTCCTCTACCCGCTCGTCTGGACCGCCGTCCGCTCGGTGTCTCCGCTTGCCGGTACGAACCAGACCGAGGGGTGGGGGCTCGGCAACTACATCACCCTCGCCGGGTACCAGGACGGCATCCTGCAATACATCGGCAACTCGGTGTTCGTCTCGCTGCTGACCGTGATCCTCACGCTCGTCATCTCGCTCTTCGGCGGGTACGCCTTCGCGAGGTTCCAGTTCCGCGGCAAGAACGCCCTGTTCCTCGCCACCATCGCGATCCTCATGGTCCCGTACGCCACGCTGCTCATCCCGCTCTACGTGCTCCTCAACCTGGTCGGTCTCTCCAACTCGCTCGTCGGGGTGGCGCTCGTGCTCACCATGTTCCAGCTGCCGTTCTCGACCTTCATGATGCGGATCGCCTTCGAGTCGATCCCGAAGGAGCTCGACGAGGCGGCGATGGTCGACGGCTGCAACTCCTGGACCGTGCTCTGGAAGGTGCTCGTCCCGGCGGTCAAGCCCGGCCTCATCACCGTGGGACTGTTCGCGTTCTTCGCCGCCTGGAACGACTTCATGGCGCCGCTGATCCTCATCAACGACTCCGCGAAGATGACCCTGCCGCTCGCCGTCTCCAACCTGCGCGGCCAGGTCCAGGGCGTCGTGGACTACGGCGCGACCGAGGCCGGCGTCGTCGTCCTCGCGTTGCCGTGCATCCTCCTCTTCCTCATCCTCCAACGTCACTACGTGCGCGGCTTCATGTCCGGCGCATTCAAGGGGTAACCATGAGCACCACCATCAGGACCACAGCAACGGGCACGGGGACCAGCATGGCCCCGGTCGTCCCCACCACCGGTGCGCTCACCCCGCTCGGGCTCGACGAGGTCGGCATCACCGAGGGGTTCTGGGCGGACCGCCAGCGCGTGAACGGCACCGCGACCCTCGCGCACGTCGAGCACTGGCTGGAGCGGGAGGGCTGGATCCGCAACTTCGACCTGGCCGCCGCCGGCACCCTGCCGGAGGGTCGCCGGGGTCGCGAGTTCGCCGACTCCGAGGTCTACAAGTACCTCGAGGCCGTGGCCTGGGAGATCGGGCGACGGGGCGGTGACGACGCGCTCGAATCCCGGTTCCGCAGCGTCGTGGACCGCGTCGTCGCCGCACAGGAGTCCGACGGGTACCTCAACACCCGCTTCGGCCGGCCCGGCCAGGGCGCGCGCTGGTCGGACCTCGAGTGGGGCCACGAGCTCTACTGCCTCGGTCACCTGTTCCAGGCGGCGGTGGCGCGAGCGCGCACGAGTCCCGGTGCCGACGACGGCCTGCTCGGCATCGCGACGCGTGCCGCCGACCTCATCTGCGAGGTGTTCGGCGCAGACGGCATCCAGTCCGTGTGCGGGCACGCCGAGGTCGAGGTCGGTCTGGCCGAGCTCTCCCGCGTGACGGGGGAGTCGCGGTACCTCGACCTCGCGTCGCTGTTCGTGGAACGTCGTGGCCACGGGGTCCTCCAGGACATCGAGTGGGGGCGCGCCTATTTCCAGGACGACCTCCCGATCCGCGACGCCGAGGCGCTGCGGGGACACGCTGTCCGGGCGAACTACCTCGCCGCCGGTGCGACCGACATCGCGGTCGAACACGGGGACACCGGGCTGCTCGACGCGCTCCGCGGCCAGTGGGACCGCACGATCGCCCGGCGCACCTACCTGACCGGTGGCCAGGGGTCGCACCACCAGGACGAGGCCTTCGGTGAGGACTTCGAGTTGCCGTCCGATCGCGCGTACTCCGAGACCTGCGCCGGCATCGCCTCCATCATGTTCAGCTGGCGGCTCCTCCTCGAGGACCGCGACGTCCGGTACGCGGACCACATCGAGCGAGTGCTGTACAACGTCGTGGCGACGTCGCCGTCAGCCGCCGGCACCGCGTTCTTCTACGCCAACACGCTGCACCAGCGGACGCCCGGGGAGTCGAGCCCGGACGACGAGGTGTCGCCCCGGGCGTCGTCGTCGGAGCGCGCGCCCTGGTTCGACGTCTCCTGCTGCCCGCCGAACGTCGCCCGCACGCTCGCGAGCCTCGCGGCCTTCATCGCGACGACCGACGACCACGGCGTGCAGATCCATCAGTTCGCCTCCGCCACGATCGACACCGTCGTCGGCGGTGAGCACGGCGGCCGGTTCCGGGCCGAGCTGGTGACGGAGTACCCGCGGACCGGGGTGGTCTCGCTTCGGATCGTCGAGGCTCCCACCCAGGCACTCACGGTGTCGCTGCGCGTCCCGTCCTGGGCGGACGACGCCCGGCTCGTGGTGCAGACGGCCTCGGGCTCCCGCGACGAGCATGAGGTCCCGACCGGGTACGCGGACGTCACCCGCGCGTTCTCCGCCGGCGACGTCGTCGAGCTGTCCTTCAGCATCCGGCCTCGGGTGACGCACCCCGACCCGCGCGTGGACGCGATCCGTGGCACCGTCGCGATCGAGCGCGGCCCCGAGGTCTACTGCGTCGAGTCGGTCGACCTTCCGGGTGGCGACGAGTCGCTCGCCCGCGTCGAGATCGACGAGCACGCGGACATCGAGGAGGCGTCCGACGGGCGCCTGACGGTCGTGCTCCGGACCCGCCCGGTCGTGGACGCCGCCTGGCCGTACGCGGACGGGTTCGACGCCCCGGGTGACGCCGATCCGTTCACCGCGAGCATCGCCCCGTACCACTCCTGGGCGGAGCGCGGTCCGTCGACGATGCGCGTCTGGATCCCCACGACGCGGAGCTGACCGACGCCCGCGGAGCGCCGTTGAACGCCCGACACCACACCGGAACAGCTGGACTTTCGGTATGGTGTCGGGCGCTTTCGTCGTGCTGTCATCCGATTTCCGCCCGGTGTGCCGAAACTTCCGAAAAGCCTTGCGAATGCTGCGAATGTCCCGATAACCTCCCCGGGAGTGTCCTACTCACTGACGAGAGGGAATTAGACAGCGTGGTCAGAACACAGCAATCCACCCCCAAGCGGGGGTCGCGTGGATGGCGTGGCGGGATCGCGGCGACAGCCGCTCTCGCCGTCATCGGCACGACCTTCCTCACGGCGCCGGCGCAGGCCGCGAACGCCGACATCGGCTACCCGACGTTCTCGGGCAGCGACACCCCGGTCCCCGCCACCGGCACCGGCTACACGGCCGGCAACCAGCTGCAGGCGATCTTCGACGCGGACGTGGCCGCTGGAGCCGGAGCCCTCGGCGGGCCCGACTTCTGGATGGACCGGATGCTCCAGCGCACCGGCACCACCGGCAGCTTCGGCGACGACAACCAGTGGCTCTTCAGCCGCGGCCGTGCCGTGTTCATGAAGGAGCACGACCCGTCGAAACTCGGCTTCGGCGGCCAGGTCGCCTACTGGGAGGCCATCGACGGCAAGGCCGCGTACACGGTCGCGGCGAAGATCGACGGCTCCGACGTGACGCTCACGGAGGACACGGCGAGCCGGGTGCAGACGCCGAGCTACTGGCGCAGCGTGCACCGCCACGCGGCCTCGGGGATCGAGGTCGTCCAGACGAAGTACATCACCGACGGGAACGTCGCGGTCACCGGGCTGCAGGTCCGCAGTACCAACGGCGCGCACACCGTGCAGCTCACGGCCAGCTCGGCCTACACGACGACCGTCGAGGGCGATGAGCTCACCGGCGTCGTGTCCGCGGCCAACAAGCTCACCACGATCTTCCCGCGGCTCTCCGGCGACGGCTTCACGCCGGACGGCGGCGGCATCACGGCCAGCCTCGCCGTCCCGGCCGGCGGCACCGTGTCCACCAAGGTGCAGCTCGGGTTCGTCACCGACGAGATCGCGGAGTCGCGCACCCAGTACGACGCCGTCCGCGGACTCGCGCCCGACGCCTCGTACACGGCGCAGGTCACCGCGTACAACCAGTGGTGGGCCGACAACGTGCCCTACCTGGACACGCCCGAGGACAACATCGACAAGACGCTGTACTACCGCTGGTGGCTCATGCGCTTCAACTTCCTCGACGCCGACATCCCCGGCAACGACTACCAGTTCCCCACCTCGATGGAGGGCGTGCTCGGCTACAACAACGCCATCGTGCTCACCACGGGCATGTTCATCGACGACCTCAAGTACTTCCGCAACCCGATCTACTCCTACGGCCCCTGGGTGTCGGCGGGGGAGACCTCGAAGAGCTACAAGTTCGTCGACAACCCCGGTGACCCGGCGAACTGGTCGAACAGCTACACGCAGTACATCTCCGAGGCGGCGTGGCGCTCCTACCAGCTGCACGGCGGGCCGACGGCGATCGCCGAGAACCTGGCGGAGTACGCCGAGGACGACGTGAAGGGCCTGCTCGACGCGTACGACACCGACGACAGCGGCCTCATCGACTACAACTGGGGTGCCATGACGGGCAACGACGCCGACGCGGTGTCGTTCCACGAGCGCCCGAACGCGTACATGGACCGCACCGAGAACGCGTACCTGTACTCCAACGCGCTCGCCTCGGCCGCCGCCTACCGGACGGCCGGCAATGAGGCGAAGGCCGTCGAGATGGACGAGTTCGCGCAGGGCATCAAGGACAAGGTCGTCGAGCTCCTCTGGGACGCCGACGCGAAGGTCCTGAAGCACCGGTTCACGTCCGACGGCAAGCTGGCGAAGTGGAAGGAGATCAACAACTTCTACCCCTTCACCGTCGGCCTCATGCCGAAGCCGGGCGACGCGGACTACGCCGACGACTACGTCAAGGCGCTCGACCTCTTCGCGGACGACGCCCAGTACCCGATCTTCCCCTTCTACACGGCGAACCAGGCCGACCAGGCGGACTACGGCGGACCGGGCAGCAACAACTTCTCGGTGATCAACTCCACCGTGACGTTCCGCATGCTGGCGAAGGTGCTCCGCGACTACCCGACGAAGGCGATCGACGCCGAGTGGTACAAGAAGCTCCTGTACTGGAACGCGTGGTCGCACTACCAGAACGGTGGCGACAACCGCCTGCCCGACCAGAACGAGTTCTGGTCCGACGGCGACGCCGACCCGCAGAACATCGGCTACCGCTCCTGGATCCACCACACGATCCTCGGCGCGACGAACTTCACGATGATCGAGGACACCATGGGGCTCCGTCCGCGGAGCGACGCGAAGATCGAGCTGGACCCGATCGACATCGACTGGGACCACTTCACGGCGAACAACATCGCCTTCCGCGACCAGGACCTCACCATCACCTGGGACGCACCGGGCGGTGAGCGCCACTACGGCGACAGCATCCCGGAGGGCTACTCGGTGTTCCTCGACGGCAAGCTCGCCTTCACCATCGACTCCCTGAGCAAGGTCGTCTACGACCCCGCGACGGGCACGGTCGAGGTGGCGGACGACGTCACCGTCCTGTCCTCGACGACCGCCTCGCTGCAGGCGCCGCAGGACGTCTCCTTCGCCGCCGGCGACCGGGTCGTGGACCTCTTCGCCAAGGCGGGCGCCGACGTGGACCCGGCCAGCGCCGGATCCGCGAACGCCGCCGAGGGTGCCGAGGTCAGCGCGAGCTTCTCCGCGCCGAGCCGTCCCGCCACCGCGGCGGTGGACGGCACGACCGCCAACGAGCCCTTCTGGGGCACCGCTGGGTCACCCAACGCGAAGGACTCGCTCGTGGTCGAACTCGGAGGCACCAAGACCTTCGACGACGCCAGGGTGTACTTCTACAACTCCTCGTCCACCGCCACCGTGCAGGGGTACTCGGAGCCGGCGACGTACTCGCTCGAGGTCCGGAACGGCGACACCTGGACGGCGATCCCGGCCCAGGCGCGTGGCCCGGTCTACCCCCGAGCCAACTACAACCATGTGCAGTTCCCCGAGGCCACCGGCGACGCCGTGCGGCTGACGGTCAACCACGCCGCCGGGTTCAAGACGGGGGTCAAGGAGCTCCAACTCTTCGCGACCGGCGTTGCGGCACCCGCCTCCACCAACCAGGCTCCGTCGGTGAACGCCTGGGTCGACCAGGCGAACTCCGCCGGCGGCACGCTCGCGCTCGTCGGCGAGGTCAAGGACGACGGGCTGCCGCTCGGCGACGTGACCTCCTCGTGGTCCGTGGTCGACGCCCCGGACGACGGTCTCGTCATCTTCGGTGACGCCACCGCGGCGTCCACGACCGCGAGCTTCACCGCCGAGGGTTCGTACACGCTGCGCCTCACGGCCAGCGACGGCGAGCTCACCAGCACGAAGGACCTCGTGGTCCAGGGTGCGGCGTCGGCGGGCGGTCAGAACGTCGCCCGCGAGGCGACGCCGACTGGCGAGTTCACGGCGGGATGGAACAACGTCAACGCGGTGAACGACGGCACGGTCCTCCACAGCGGCGGATCTCAGGCCGACATCTGGGGCACCTGGTCGGGGAGCCGCCCGGCCACCCGCTGGCTGCAGTACGACTGGGCGAACCCGGTCCGGGTCGACGCCGCAACGGTGTCGTTCTGGGCCGACCAGACGGACCCCTCCTCCGGCGCCGGTGTGAACGTGCCGAAGTCCTGGAAGGCGCAGTACTGGACCGGCGACGCCTGGGCCGACGTCACGGGCGCTTCCGCCTACGGCGTCGAGCGCGACGCACCGAACGCCGTCGACTTCGACGCCGTGACCACCACCAAGCTCCGCCTCGTGCTGAGCGCGGCCGGTCCCGGCACCGGAGCCGACCCGTACGCCGGTGTCGCGGTCAGCGAGTGGGAGGTGTTCGCGGTCGCGCCGACGGCGATCGAACCCATCGATGTGCGCACCACCACGGGTGTCGTGCCGACACTGCCGTCGACGGTCGACGCGACGTTCGCGGACGGCAGCCACGCCGACCTCCCGGTCTCGTGGGCGTCGATCACACCCGAGCAGGTCGCGGGTGAGGGCAGCTTCTCCGTCGTCGGTCTCGTGACCGGCTCCGCGGTGCCGGCGAAGGCGACCGTCTGGGTGCGGGCGACCGCTCCCGGGCAGATCAACGCCGTCGACCCGGTCGCGGTCACCACCGCAGCCGGGGTCGCACCCGCACTGCCGACCTCGCTCGGTGTCCTCTACAACGACGGGTCCCGCGAGGACCTGCCGGTGATGTGGGCCACCGTCGATCCCGCGTCCTATGCGGCTGAAGGTGTCTTCGAGGTCGCGGGGACGGTCGAATCGGCCCTGCCGGGAGCGAAGTCGGCGACCGCCACCGTGACGGTCGGCGCCGGTGGCGGCGAGGAGGACGACACCGCTCCGGTGGTCGCCCTCACCGCCGACCCGGCGGCCCCGGCATCGGGCTGGCACACGGGAGCGGCGACCGTCTCGGTCACCGCGACCGACGACCGCGACTCGGCGCCTGTCGTCGAGGTGTCGGTCGACGACGCCGCCTGGGCTCCGTACACCGGTCCGATCGCCGTGAGTGGTGACGGTGTCCACACCGTCGCCGCCCGCGCGACGGACGCCACCGGCAACCGCTCCGCCTCCTCCGACGTCACCGTCCGGATCGACGCAACAGCGCCGTCGGTGACCCCGGTCGCCGACGCCGCGGCCCGCACGGTCAAGGCGACCGCGACGGACGCCGGTTCCGGCCTCGCCTCCATCGAGGTCCGCATCGGTGACGCGGCGGAGTGGACGCCCTACACCAAGGCGGTCCTCGTGGGCCTGGAGGAGACCACGGTCCACTTCCGTGCCACCGACACCGCGGGCAACGTGTCTGCGGACACCACGGTCGTCGTGCAGAAGAGCGACGGTCAGCTCCGCCGGAACGTCGCGATCGGCGCCGTCCCCACGGCCTCGTTCACGGCCGCCTGGAACACGGTGAACGGCCTCAACGACGACGTCGCTCCGACCTCATCGGGTGATGTCACGCCGAACGACAACGCGACCGTCTGGGGCGCGTGGCCGGAGATCGGTCAGCAGTGGGTCCAGTACGACTGGGCGGAGGCGGTCACCGTCGGCGAGACCGGGGCGTACTTCGTCTCGAACCTCGACGACGCGGGCCTCGGCATCGAGGTCCCGGCGTCCTGGAAGGCGCAGTACTGGGACGCCGAGGCCGGAGACGGCGCCGGCGCATGGGTCGACGTCGAGGCGCTCGGTGCGTACGGGACCGAGGTCGACGCGTTCAACCCGGTCGCCTTCACCCCGGTGACGACGACGAAGCTGCGTCTGCTCCTCGAGGCCTCGGGCACCGAGAGCGGCAAGGGCAGCCTCGGGATCAAGGAGTGGCAGGTGTTCGAGGCGGCCGACCAGCCGGTCCCGGACGTCACCGCTCCCGTCGTGACCACCACGGTCACCCCCGAGCGGCCCGCCTCCGGATGGTTCCGCGAGGACGTGAGCGTCTCGGCGACCGCCGTCGACGACCGCGACCTCGTCGCGACCCTCGAGGCGCGGGTCGGGACCGGCGAGTGGGCGGTGTACACCGGCCCGGTCGTCGTGACCGATGACGGGGTCGCCACGGTGTCCTTCCGTGGAACGGACGCCGCCGGCAACGTGTCGGAGCCGTCGGTCGTGGAGGTGCGGCGCGATGCGACCGTCCCGACAGCCGCAGGGACGTTCGACGGCACCGCGCGCACCGTCACCGTGACCGCCGAGGACGAGCACTCCGGTGTCGCCTTCACGGAGGTCCGGGTCGGGGACGGGGTGTGGTCCACGTACACCGCACCCGTCGCCACGGGTGATGCGGCGACCACGGTGGCCGTCCGCGCCACCGACGTCGCGGGCAACGTCTCGGAGTCCGTCTCCGTCGACGTCCCCGCGAAGCCGGTCACGCCGGAGCCGACGCCGACCCCGGTCGACCCGACGCCGACGCCCGGCCCGAGCGAACCGAGCGGTTCGCTGACGGGTGACGAGGTGCTGCGACTCGGCGTCACGAGCGTGGCCCCCGGCGGAGCGCTGCCGGTGTCGCTGACGGGAGCCCAGCCGGGCGCGGTGTTCCGCGTCGAGCTGCGGTCGACGCCGGTGACGCTCGGGACGCTCACGGTGGGTGCCGACGGCACGGCGAACGCGGTGTTCACCGTCCCGTACACGACCACGGCCGGCGTCCACACGCTCGCCCTGGTCCTGCCTGGCGGCGAGGTGACGGCCCAGGTGACCGTCATCACGCCGGGTGCCAGCACGCCGGACGCCATCGCGTCGACCGGTGTGCCCGAGGAGGCCGCCACGTTCGGTCGCCTCGCCGCCCTCGCGGTGCTCCTCGGAGCCGCCGCCGTGCTGATCGCCCGCCAGCGGGCCGGACGCACGCAGCTCGAGCGCGGACCGACCGGACCGCTCGTCTGATCGCCTCGGCAGGCCCGGGGAGCGCATCCCGCTCCCCGGGCCTGCCCCGGCTGCCGCCCCTGCCCCCTGCCGGTCCCTGAGCCCGTTCACCCCGGTCCGTGAGCCCCTACCCCGGTCCCCTACCCCGGTCCCTGAGCTTGTCGAAGGGCCACCCGCACCACCACACCGATCACTGGAGATCCTCGTGTCCCGTCCCCTCCGCCTCGCCGCTCTCGGAGCCGCGACCGCCGTCCTCGCCTCACTGCTCACGGTCGTCGTCGGTTCACCACCGGCTGAGGCGGCCACGCAGAACCCCATCATCGGCGACGGCTCCGTGTACTCGGCGGACCCCGCCACCCTGGTCGTCGACGACGAGCTCTACATCTACGCGGGGCGGGACGAGGCCGGCCCAACCACGAACGACTTCATCATGAACGAGTGGCAGTCGTTCTCCACCGGCGATCCCGACTCCGGCACCTGGGAGCGCCACCCGTCGCTCATGCGTCCTGAGACCGTCTTCGACTGGGCGACCTCCGGCCGCGCCTACGCGGGGCAGGTCGTGGAGGGTGCCGACGGCCGCTTCTACTGGTACGTCCCGGTCCACGAGGCGGCGAGCACGTCGGAGGACCAGTTCGGCATCGGCGTCGCGGTCGCCGACGACCCGCTCGGCCCGTGGACGGACGCGGTCGGCGGCCCGATCATCTCCCAGGCCATCCTCGGCAACACGATCCACAACATCGACCCCACGGTCTTCGTCGACGACGACGGTCGTGTCTACCTCTACTGGGGCAGCTTCAGTCAGCTCCGCGCGGTCGAGCTCGAAGCCGACATGGTGACGCTCACGGGTGACGTGCGCACGATCTCCTCCGGTGTCGACGGCTTCTTCGAAGCGGCGTGGCTGTTCAAGCGCGGCGCCACCTACTACCTCGCCTACGCGGCGAACAACGCCGGACCCGACTCCACCTGCACCCCGGCGACCTACCACGCGTGCATCGCGTACTCCTCGGCCGATTCGCCCTTCGGGCCGTGGACCCAGCGCGGCCGCGTCCTCGCCCCCGTGTCGTCCACGACCTCGCACCCGGCCATCACCGAGTTCCAGGGCGAGTGGTACATCGCGTACCACACGGCCGACGCCGTCGGCGGGAACCACTTCCGTCGCTCGGTCGCCATCGACAGCGTGGAGTGGGACGACACGACCGTGCCGCCGACCATGCGCGAGGTCGTCACGACCCCGGAGCGCGGCCCCGACCTCAGCCCACGGCGCAACGTCGCACCCTGGGCGACCGCCTCGGCCTCGAACGAGCCCGTCCCGACGCAGTACTGGATCGACGCCCTCAACGACGAGACGATCCGACCGAACCCGCTGCCGCCCGACGTGTGGGGCAGCTGGTCGGCGGAGCGTCCCGCCCAGCAGTGGATCCAGTACGACTGGGACCGCCCCGTGCGCATCGACAGCGCATCGATCAAGTTCTTCCGCGACGTCGCACCGGGGACCGGCAACGGGGTGTCCGACCCGTCGAGCTGGAGGCTGCAGTCCTGGAAGTCCGGAGCCTGGGTCGACGTCGTGAACCCGAGCGGCTACCCGACCTCCACGACCGCGGAGCACACCGTGACCTTCGAACCGGTCACCACCACCCGGCTCCGGGCGGTGCTCAACGCCTCGTCCAACGGGGCGAACCCGCCGGCGTATTCGGCGCTCGCCGTCGAGGAGTGGCGCGTGCTGGCCGCCGAGACGACGGGGTATCAGCCGGTCGTCGTGTCGACGATCACCGGGACGCAGCCCCTCCTCCCGGAGACCGTGCTCCTCGACGACGCGACGGGCGGCTCCGTCCGCGCGACCGTGCACTGGGACCCCGTCCCCGCGGACCAGCTCGCCGCGCCCGGATCCTTCACCGTGCTCGGCACCGCCGAAGGCTATGCGGCCGGCCGCGTCGAGGCGACCGTGACGGTCATCGACGGCACGGTCACCGAGGACACCCAAGCGCCGACGCTCGACGTCGAGACGATCGGCGTCGACGGCGCGGGGGACTGGTTCCTCGGTGACGTCACGCTGCGGGCGACGGCGCTCGACGCGGCGGACCCCACGCCGCTCATCGAGTTCCAGCGGGACGGCGGCGACTGGACCGCCGTCGCCGGGCAGCGGACGGCCGTGCAGACGATCACCGGTGACGGACCGCACAGCGTGGCCATCCGGGCGACGGACGCCGCCGGGAACACCTCCGAGGTCTGGAACGCGTCGTTCCGGATCGACTCCGGTGTACCGACCGTCGACGCGGCGTTCGATGCGGAGAGCCGCGCGGTCACGGCGTCGGCCGCCGATCCTGGCGCGCCGGAGACCGCGTCCGGTCTCGCGGGCCTCGAGGTCGCCGTCGACGGACAGGACGCCTGGGAGCCGTACACCGCGCCGGTCATGCTCGACCTCGAGGCGCACGACGTCTACCTGCGTGCGAGCGACACCGCCGGCAACGTGTCGGCGGTCACCGCCATCACCGTGCAGCGCTCGGCGGACGCCCCGCTCGAGGGCGACATCGCGTCGTTCGCCACGGCGACCGCCTCCTACTCCTCGCCGTGGACCACGGTCGACGCCGTCAACGACGGCAGTGCCTCGGGTGCGTCCTGGGGCACCTGGCCGATGGTCGGTGAGCAGTGGGTGCAGCTGAGCTGGGACCGCGAGGTCACGCTCGACGCCGCGTCGGTGCACTTCTTCGCCGACGCCGCAGACGAGGCGAACGTGGGGGTGATCCCGCCGCGCAGCTGGGTGGTCGAGACGCTCGCCGCGGACGGCTCCTGGGTGCCGGTCGACACCACGGACCCGTACACCCGGGACCGCGACGTCGCCAACGCCGTGGGCTTCACACCGGTCGCGACGTCGGCCCTCCGGGTGCGCATGCAGGCTTGGGGTGCGGCGGAACAGGGCGGATCCGTCGGGATCCTGGAGATCACGGTGAACGCGGTCGCTCCGGCGGGGGAGCCGGACACGACGGCGCCCACCGTGACGCTCGCGTCGAGTCCGGCCGAGCCGACGGGCGAGGCCGGTTGGTATCGCGAGGGCGTGTCGGTCGCGGTCGACGCTGACGACGACGTCGACGACGCCCCGATGGTCGAACTCCGGCTCGGCGACGGCGCGTGGACGCCGGCGGAGGAGGTCGACGCGTTCGACCCGGAGACGCGGGTGCTGATGCTCGGCGCCGATGGCGTGTACGTGGTCGCGGCCCGCGCGACCGACGCTGCTGGGAACGTCTCCGAACCGGTGGCCCTGTCCGTGGACATCGACACGACCGCGCCGGAGGTCGAGGCGGTCACCACACCGGAGGCCCCCGCGACCGGACCGGTCACCGTGCGGTTCGACGCGACGGACAAGGGTTCCGGGGTCGCCCTGGTCGAAGCGGCAGTGAGGTCGGGCGACGCGGGTTCGGGTGGTGCCGGCCAGGACGATGCCGGCTGGTCGCCGGTCTCCGATGCCGGGCTCGTGCTCGACGAACCGGGCGAGCACCTCGTGCGGTACCGCGCCACCGACGTCGCCGGCAATGTCGGCGCCGAGCGTTCGGTGACCGTCACGGTCGTCGAGACGCCCGTCGACCCGGAGCCGGGGGACGGCGCCCGGGTGGTCCTCGGTGCCTCATCGGTGACGGCGGGCGGTTCCCTCGCGGTCGCCGGTTCGGGTTTCGGCGCCGGTGAGCAGGTGACGGTCACGCTCTTCTCCGACCCGGTGCGGCTCGCCACCTTCACCGCCGACGGCTCGGGTGCCGTCTCGGGTGTCGTCGCCGTGCCGGTCTCGACGCCGAACGGGGTGCACACGGTCGAGCTCCGAGGTGTCACCACCGATCGCGCGGCGACGGCCTCGCTGCAGGTGACGGGCGGTGGAGCCCTCCCGGGCACGTCTGTCGGAAGCCCCGGTGCCTCGGCGCCCGGAGCCGGCGGGGGCGGTGGTGGCGACGACCTCGCCAGGACCGGCGCCGCGCCGGCCGCGGCGCTGCTCATCGCCGCACTCGCCCTCCTCTCCGGTGTGCTGCTCGTCGCGAGGCGTCGTCAGGAGGCGTTCCGAGGTTGAGTGCGCCCTTCGACAGGCTCAGGGACCGGAATTGCTCTGGGACCGGGATGGCCCTGGGACCCGACGGACTCGGGGACTGGAAGGGCTCTGGGACCGGATGGGCTCAGGGACCGGAATGGCTCAGGGAGCGGGATGGCGTCGGCTTGCGCAATCTATCGAATAACGATAGCTTTCCATTGTTCTTCGATGGAGGTGCGCGATGCGCGGAGTGACGGTCCTGGTGCTGCGGGTGATCCTCGCGGTCGCTCTGGTGGGTTCGCTGGTGGTGCAGGTGGTGATGGTCCCGTTGCTCTGGGCGGACCTCGACGGCGTGGACGAGGTGCCGCGGACCCTGTTCGCGATCATCGTGATCGCCGAGATCATCACCTTCCAGCTCTGCGCCGTGTGTGTCTGGGCGCTCCTCGACCTGGTCCGTCGGGGGCGGGTCTTCTCGGCTCGCTCGTTCCGGTTCGTCGACGTCATCATCGGTGCGATCGCCGTGTCCGCGCTGCTCACGTTCGGGCTCGCCGTCCTCCTCGCTCCGGGCGGGATCGCGCCGGGGGTCATCGGTCTCCTCTGCGGCGCCGCGCTCGTGACCGCCGGTGTCGCCCTCGTGGTCGTGGTCATGCGGTCCCTGCTGCGTCAGGCCGTCGACCGCGAGATCGAGGCGCAGGGGCTCCGTTCCGAGTTGGACGACGTGATCTGATGCCGATCATCGTGGACATCGACGTCATGTTGGCTCGCCGCAAGATGTCGGTCGGTACCCTGTCGGAGCTCGTGGGGGTGACACCGGCCAACCTCGCGGTACTGAAGAACGGCCGTGCGAAGGCGGTCCGATTCACGACGCTCGAAGCGCTGTGCGTCGCACTCGACTGCCAGCCGGGCGACCTCTTGCGCTGGGAGGCCGCGTCGGAGTGATCCGCCCCGATGCCCCGGTCGCCATGCCGGGCATACTGGAGGCACCTCGACCAGCGATCCGGAAGCAGTCATGACGTATCCTCCGAACCCTCCAGGTCCGCAGTCCCAGCTGCCGTACGGGCAGCCGCAGTACGGCCAACCGCCCTACGGCCAGCCGCAGTACGGCCAGGCACCGTACGGTCAGCCGCAGTACATCGCGCCCCCGCCCAGGGGCGCCAGCTCGCCGGAGGACCTGTCCCTGCCGCTCTACGGGGCGACGTTCCGCCAGGCCACCAGGCGGTTCTTCAAGCAGTACGCGAACTTCTCGGGTCGGGCGTCGCTCAGCGAGTACTGGTGGAGTGCGCTGCTCACGACGCTTCTGATGCTCATCCCGACGCTGCTGATCACCATCGGCGCGATCATGACCGCAGTCTCCGCGGCGACGGCTGCCGCGCAGGAGCAGGGGCTGTCCGGGAGCGAATACGACCTCGCGGACCCTGGACCCATGGGGTTCGGCGTGCGCGTCCTGCTCATCGTCGGCGTCGTACTGTTGCTCGTCGCCTGGGTGGCGCTCATCGTGCCGAGCCTGGCGATCGCCTGGCGGCGCCTGCACGATGCAGGGTTCCCCGGCCCGTACTATTTCCTCACCCTCGTGCCGTCTGTCGGGAGCATCATCGTCCTCGTCCTCATGCTGCTGCCGTCGAAGCCCGAGGGGCAGCGCTTCGATCGCCCCTCGCAGGTGTCGTCCGGACGCTGAGGTCGCAGGAGACGCGGTTCACTGCGGCAGTCCGGCGGCCTTCCGCAGCAGGACGTCGCGCTCACGGTCGTTCGCTGCGAGGTGCGCGGCGGTCAGGAGTTCCGAGCGGGCCTCCTCGGTGCGCCCCAGCCGTGCGAGCAGTTCGCCGCGGACGCTCGGGATGAGATGCGACCCCCGCAGCGACGCATCGTCGGCGAGGCCGTCGACGATGCGGAGCGCCGTCGCCGGGCCGGTCGCCATCGACACCGCGATCGCGCGGTTGAGTTCGACGACCGGATTAGGGGCGATCCGTTCGAGCGCCTCGTAGAGGATCACGATCTGCTCCCAGTCCGTCGCGTCCACGCTGGGGGCGACCGAGTGGCACTGCGCGATGGTCGCCTGCAGTGCGTAGGCGCCGCGTCCGCGGCCGAGCGCGTCGGCGCGGGCCAGCGCCGCCGTTCCGCGGCCGATCTGCGCCCGGTCCCAGCGCTCGCGGTGTTGGTCGGCGAGCAGGGTCGCGGAGCCGTCGGGTGCGACGCGGGCGGCGAAGCGTGAGGCCTGGAACTCCATGAGCGCGACGAGCGCGTGCGCCTCCGGCTCGCGGGGGACGAGCGCGACCAACCGTCGGCCCAGCCGCAGCGCCTCGTTCGCGAGCTCGGCGCGGATCCAGGTCGGTCCGCTCGTCGCCGCGTACCCCTCGGTGAAGAGCAGGTAGACGACGCCGAGGACGGCCGACAGGCGCCGCGGCCACTCGGCCGGGTCCGGCGCCTCGAAGTGGACGTTGGCCGCGGCGAGCGTCTTCTTGGCGCGGGTGATCCTCGCCTGCACCGTCGGCACCGGGACGAGGAGCATCCGGGCGATCTCCTGGGTGGTGAGCCCGCTGACGACCCGCAGCGTCAGCGCCACCTGCGACTCCCGCGACAGCACCGGGTGGCAGGCGGTGAAGACGAGACGCAGGACGTCGTCCCCGATCGGCTCCCAGTCGAGGTCGCTCGCCTGCTCAAGATCCCGGGCGAGCGACCGGTACCGCTCGTCCAATGCCGCCCGGCGTCGCCAACCGTCGATCGCGCGACGTTTCGCCACCATCGTCAGCCACGCACCCGGGTTGCGCGGCACGCCGTCGCGCGGCCACTGCTCGAGGGCCTCCAGCAGCGCCTCCTGGGCGAGATCCTCCGCCAGACCGAGGTCGCCGGTCAGCTTCGTGAGGGTGGCGACGATCTGCGCGCTCTCGATCCGCCAGACGCTGTCGACCACGCGGCGGGCGGCCTCATCGCCGTCCGCCGCGCCGGTGTCGGTCAGGTCGGCGTCGGTCATGTCCGTCTCGCGTCGGTCGTGCTCAGGCCGGGTCGGCCGCGGGCTTCGCCACGCCTTCCTGCGCCCGCCACTCCTGCTCCTTCTGGAGGTACTCGTTGTCGGCGTGGTCGGCGAAGTCCGTCTCGTCGGTCACGCGGCGCACCTCGATCTTGTTGCCGGGGCCGAGCGGCGCACGGCCGGCCCATTCGATGGCCTCCTCGCGGGTGGCCACCTCGATGGTCCAGAACCCGTTGAAGAGTTCGTGGAGTTCGCCGTAAGGGCCGTCGGTGACGATCGGGGCCTCGGTCGTGAACTCGACCACGGCTCCCTGTGCGGCGTCGGTGAGGCCGTCACCGCCGACCATCACGCCGGCGTTGATCATCGACTCGTTGTAGGCGCCCATCGCGTTGATGACCGCTTCGAAGTCCATGTCCTCGAGCCTCTCGACGGACCCGCTGTTGCGCATGATGAGCATGTATTTCGACATCGTCTTCTCCTGTCGTCAGGGGCGCTGATCGCCCGCCTCACTCTGACGTCGAACGGCGAACACGGAAATCGACATCGCGGTCAGAATATCCTCGGCGGGTGCCCGATGGGGAGGGTGAACGGATCGCGGCGGCCAGGTGTCCGGCGGGAGAACAGCGGCGGACGGAAGTCGCGATTCACAGCCCAGGCAACAACTGTGGGTTGATACTGAGTCCATGGCAACTGAGATCGACCACGAAGAGATCATCCGTCAGCTCACTGCGAAGCTGAGCGAGAAGTACTCGGGGGTCGATTCCGCTCGGATCGGCGAGCTCGTGCGCGAAGAGGTCAGCGCGCTCGCCGAGCGTCCTGTCCAGGATTACGTGACCGTCCTCGCCGAGCGCGCGGTCAAGAAGTCCCTCAAGCGCTCCGAGAAGTAACGGTCCCGCCACCGGTCGGACTACGGCCGGTCGGGTCTGCTCGTCAGCGCCTCGATCGAGACCACGATCACGATGCAGATGACGAGCACGGTGAACACGTTCGGGTTCAGGGTCAGCGCGTAGACGACCACGGCGATCAGGGTGAGGGCGCCGATGATGACGATCGCGCGCAGTGGTGATCTCCGCTTCGTCCGGTTCGGTTCTGACATGGTGCACCCTCGCTGATGGTCGGTCGATTCTCCAGCCTATGAGTGCCTCGGCGCCCCGCACGTCCAGTCTCTGTCGCTAGACTCACCTCGGGTACTTTTGTCGACGAGTCGACAGAAGCGGTTCCGCGCTGTGGGAGACACGCGCGGAAGCGCCCGTCGGTGCCCGCCCGAAGCTACGAAGGAGTACCCATGAGCGCACCGTCCGTGCAGCTGTACACCGTCCGCGACGCCATCGCCGAGGACCTGCAGGGCGCCGTCGCCCGCATCGCCGAGATCGGCTTCACGAAGGTCGAGCCCTACGCGTTCGTCGAGCGCGCTGCCGAGTTCGAGACCGCTTTCGCCGCCGCTGGTGTCACGGCCCCGTCCGGCCACGCGCCCGTCATCGACGCCGCCGACCCGGCGGTCGCGTTCGACGCGGCATCGCGGCTCGGGATCGGGACGGTCATCGACCCCTTCATCCCCACCGATCGCTGGCAGACCGCCGACGACGCGGCACGTCTCGCCGAGCGCGTCAACGAGCTCGCCGTCCAAGCAGCGGCGTCCGGCCTGAAGTTCGGTTACCACAACCACAACTGGGAGTTCTCGACCCACGTCGACGGGCGCCCGATCTTCGAGCTGTTCGTCGAGCAGCTGTCGCCCGAGGTCGTCCTCGAGATCGACACCTTCTGGTCGACGGTCGGCGGTGCCGACACCCCGGCGTTCCTCCGTTCGCTCGGTGACCGCGTGCAGTTCCTGCACATCAAGGACGGCATCATCTCCGGTGACATCGCCACCGCACTGCCGAGCAGCGAGAGTGCGCTCGTCGTGCCCGACGCGCTCGCTCAGGCGTTCGCGAACCAGCAGCCCGCGGGTCAGGGCCAGGTCGACATCCCGGCGATCCTCGCTGCCGCACCGCACGCGACCCGCGTCGTGGAGTTCGACGGCTACAGCAAGGAGATCTTCGGCGGCGTCGCCGAGTCCTACGCCTGGCTCGCCGAGAACGACAAGTAGGCGCGCACCTCGACAGGCTCGGTGAGCGGGGCGCCCGTTCCCCGAGCTGCGCCGCACTGAGCCTGTCGAGGTGTCGAAGGGCCCACGGGGAGTCGTTCTGTGGCCGTGGACGTGTGCTCGGGGGCACTTCGACAAGCTCAGTGACCGAAGTTGGCTCAGTCACCGAGGTCGGCTCAGTGACCGAGGTCGGCTCGGTGAGCGGGGCGCCCGTTCCCTGAGCCTGTCGAAGGGCCTACGGGGGAGTCGTTCTGTGGCCGTGGACGTGTGCTCGGGGGCACTTCGACAGGCTCAGTGACCGAAGTTAGCTCAGTGACCGAAGTTGGCTCAGTGACCGGGGCGCGGGCGTGCGCAACCCCACGACGATCATCCGGCTCTCGGTCAGGATGGAATCATGAGCGACCAGTCCGACACCACCACCCAGCCCGATCCCGACACCGTACCCGGCATTCCGGATGCGGAGTCGCTGGAACCGACGAAGCGCACCATCGCGATCCTCGGCGCCAACGGCGACCTGGCCAAGCGGCTCCTGATCCCCGGTCTCGGTGAGGTCGTCGACGCCGCCCGCGACATCTCACTGCAGATCATCGGTGCCGCTCGCACGCCGCAGCCGAACGAGGAGTGGCGTGCGACCGTCCGCGCCAGCCTCGAGGACGCCGGCATCGGCGCCCGGACCGTGGACGCGCTGGTGTCGACGACGGAGTTCATCCCCACCGACGCCTCCGACCCCGACGAACTGCGTGCACTGCTCGACGCCTGCACCGGCTCGCCGATCCTCTACATCGCGCTCCCGCCGTCCGCCGGGCGCAAGGTCGCCGAGGCGCTCGCGCAGATCGACCTGCCCGACGACCTCCTCATCGCCATCGAGAAGCCCTTCGGCGACGACCTCGCCGACGCCCAGGCACTCAACGCGGCGCTCGCCGACGTCGTGCCGGAGGAGCGTCTGTGGCGCATCGACCACTTCCTCGGCAACGCGACCGTCCTCGGGATGCTCGGTCTCCGCTTCGGCAACCGACTCCTCGAGGCCGGCTGGAACGCGGAGCAGATCGAGAAGGTGGAGATCCTCTACGACGAGGAGCTGGGGCTCGAGGGGCGTGCAGCGTTCTACGACCAGACCGGCGCGCTCCGCGACATGCTGCAGAGCCACCTGCTGATGGTCCTCGCCCTCACCGCGATGGAGCGGCCGGACGCGGTGACGCCGACCGACGTCCACGACCGCATCGCCGAGGTCCTCGGCGCCGTCCGGCTGTGGAAGGACGATCCGTCGACCGCCCGTCGCGCCCGCTACACCGAGGGCCGGGTCGGCGACCGACTTTTCCCCTCCTATGTGGACGAGCCCGACGTCGACGCCTCCCGTGAGACGGAGACGCTCGCACAGCTCCTGCTCCAGGTCGACACCCCGCGCTGGCAGGGGGTGCCGTTCGTCCTGCGCTCCGGCAAGGGGATCGGCGACCCGCGCCGCGAGGTCGCCGTGCACTTCCGACGCTCGGCGGCGCCGACCGGACTGGACGCTCCCGACGGACACGCCGACACCGTCCTCCGCATGTCGCTCAAGGGCGGCGCGGTGCACCTCGACCTCATCGTGACCGGAGCCGATGACGTCGACGGCCTGCGCCGGGTCGAGCTCGAGGCGGACCCTGGAGCCGCGACCCTGAGCGCCTACGCGCAGGTGCTCGCCGGCCTCCTCCAGGAGAACACGCTGCTGTCTGTGCGGGGCGACATCGCCGAGCAGTGCTGGCGCATCGTCACCCCGGTCGTCACCGCGTGGGCCGCTGGCGAGACGCCGCTCGAGGAGTACGAGGCGGGGAGTGCCGGTCCGACGGACTGGTGACCGGGTCCTGACACACTGCTGACCGCCTGACACAAGACGACCCGCGCCGAATGATCGGCGCGGGTCGTTTCGTGCAGCGGGCAGCTATGCCGACGGCTTCAGGACGACCTTGATGCAGCCGTCCTCCTTCTTCTGGAAGGTCTCGTACATCGCCGGAGCTTCTGCGAGCGGCACCCGGTGGGTCGCGAGGTCGAGCACGCCGAGCGGGTCGGTGCTGTCCTCGACGAGGGGGAGCAGCGTCGGGATCCAGCGGGCGACGTTGCACTGACCCATCCGGAGCGACACCTGCTTGTCGAACATCGACTTCATCGGCATGATGTCCGCCTCACCGGCGTAGACGCCGCTCAGGGACACGACGCCGCCACGGCGGACGAGCTCGAGCGCGGTGTGCAGGGCGGCGAGCCGGTCGATGCCGGCGTGCTCCATGGCCGGTCGCGCGATCGCGTCGGGCAGCACGCCGACGGCCGTCTGCGCCGCAGCCGCGATCGGTGAGCCGTGGGCCTCCATGCCGACGGCGTCGACGACCCCGTCCGGGCCGCGTCCGCCGGTGGCGTCGCGGAGCTCAGCGACCACGTCATCTGAGAGGTCGAGTGCACGGATGCCGTAGCGCTCGGCGAGGGCACGGCGCTCCGGCACCGGGTCGACGGCGAAGACCTCGAGACCGCGGTGCTTGGCGATGCGAGCCGCGAGCTGGCCGACCGGGCCCAGGCCGAGCACGGTGATCGAGCCGCCGTCCGGCACCTCGGCGTACTCGACGCCCTGCCAGGCGGTCGGGAGGATGTCGCTCAGGTAGAGGTAGGACTCGTCGGGCAGGTCGCGACCGACGACGATGCAGTTCGCGTCGGCGAGCCGCACCTGCAGGAACTCGGCCTGTCCGCCCGGCACCTGGCCGTAGAGCTTCGTGTAGCCGTACAGGGAGGCGCCGCTGCCGTGCTCGGTGACCTGGGTCGTCTCGCACTGCGACTGGAGCCCGTTGCGACACATGAAGCACTCGCCGCACGCGATGGTGAAGGGGATGACGACCCGGTCGCCGACCGCGACCCGGGTGACCTCGGAGCCGACGGCTTCGACGACGCCCATCGTCTCGTGGCCGAGGACGTCGCCGCGGTCGAGGAACGGGCCGAACAGTTCGTAGAGGTGGAGGTCGGAGCCGCAGATGGCTGCCGAGGTGACACGGATGATCGCATCGGTGGGGGCGGTGATCGCGGGGTCCGGGACGGTCTCGACCGACACCGACCGGCGACCCTGGTACGTGAGTGCGCGCATGGATGCTCCTTCGTCGTTGTCCATCCACCCTGCGCCTCCCGGGCGTCGGGCGGCTGGGGGTGGACGTCTCGTCGGAGGGCTGATACGAGCTCAGTGTGTCGCGTCTGCGGCCACGCGCTGGAGGCTGGCGAGCACCGACCGGACCGCGGACCGCGCCATCGCCTCCGGTCTCGCCAGGACGTCGACGTGCCGGACGAGGACCGCGCCGGCGACCGGTCGGAGGACCATGCCGTCGACGGCCAACGGTGCCGCCGTGGTGCGCGGCATGACGGCGATCGCAGCCCCCGTGCGGACGACCTGGGCGGCGACCGAGAACTCGTTGATGCGGTGGTCGATGCGCGGCGCCCGGCCGCTCAATGCGCCCAGATGATGGAGGACGCCGGCGAGCGGGAAGCCCTCGTGCGTGGAGATCCAGCGTTCGTCGCGCAGATCCTCCGGTCGCAGCTCCGACCGCGCCGCCAGCGGATGCGCCTCGTGCATCGCGATGTCGAGGGGTTCGACGAGCAGCGGTGTCACGACGAGGCGGTCGAGCGGCCACGCCGGTTCGTGCGGGAGGCGGTGGGCGATGACGAGGTCGTAGTCGGCGGTGAGCCCGGCGAACCGGTCCTGCGCGACGTCGGCGTCGGCGAGGATGAGCCGCGGAACCGGACCGGTCGCATCGGCTCCGGGAATGGGGCCGCTCGCGAGCAGCGGTCCGAAGAACGCCAGCCCCGCGCTGTGGAACGCAGAGACGCTCACGGGGCGCTGCTCGTGTTGGAGGAAGGAGTCCACGGCGTCCCTGGCCTCGGCGAGTGCCTCCTCGACGCGCGCGGCGGCGACCGCGAGGGCTTCGCCGGCCTCCGTGAGGACGAGCCGACGTCCATGCTTCTCGGTGAGCGGCACCGGCATGGTGGCCTGCAGCGCGGCGAGCTGCTGTGACACGGCCGAGGCGCTGACGTGCATGGCTGCGGCGACCGCGGCGACGCTGCCGCGATCGCCGAGTTCGCGGAGGAGGCGGAGGCGCGCGGGATCCATAAGTCATTCCTTCATCGTCGATCCAGACACTGCCTGTTGTTCTGTCGTGTCCGTCTCCTGGAGAGTAGCGGCATGGCCCGCCGCGCACCCTCCGAACTCATCGTCGATGTGCTGCTCGTCGGGGTCGCGGCGGTGTGGGGCGCCAGCTTCCTCGCCGCGAAGGACCTCGCCGCCGTCACCGGTGTGCCGGCCGCGGTCGCCCTGCGGTTCCTGGTGGCGGTGATCGCCATCGGGCTCATCTGTCTCGTGCGACGGGAGCGGCTCCCTCGCGGACGGGGCCTGCTGATCGCGGCGGCACTCGGCTGCTCGCAGGCCGCGATCATCGGCCTCGAGACGTGGGGCGTGCACCTGACCTCGGCGACGAACGCCGGGCTGCTCATCAGCCTCGCGCTCGTCATGACGCCGGTCCTCGACGGTGTCGCGTCGCGATCCTGGCTCCCGCGGTCCTATTTCGTCGCCGCGGTCGCGGCCGTGGTCGGTGTCGCGCTGCTCGTGTCGGACGGCGGTCTCCGCGCACCCACCGCGGGCGACGCGCTCGTGATCGCTGCGGCCGTCGTCCGTGCGGTGCACGTGACGTCGAGTGCGCACCTGACGCGAGGTCGAACCGACAGCACGCTCGGCGTCGTCTTCGTCCAGATGCTCGTGTGCGCCGGGGCGTTCAGCCTCATCGCCGGTGAAGGGCTCGCGGCAGCTGTCACGCGGCTCGATCTGCGCGGCTGGCTGGACGTGCTGTTCCTCGGTCTGCTGTGTTCCGTGTTCGCGTTCGTCGTCCAGCTGTGGGCGGTGCGGCGGACCTCGGCCTCGCGCGCGAGCATCCTCATGGGGACGGAACCCGTCTGGGCGCTCCTCGTCGGCGTGCTCATCGCGGGGGAGGTGATCGGCTCGCTGGGTGCGCTCGGTGCGGCGCTGATCATCGTGGCGAGCTATGTCGGCCAGGCGATCGAACGCCGCCACCGCGCGCGGACGAGCGGCACGGCACCCACGGTGCAGCAGGAGCCGGCGCCCGTCTGACGGGGTCTACAGCGTGGTCGCCGCGCTCGTGAGCGGCGTTCCCAGCGATGCTGCGTCCTCGATCCGGCACACGCGGACGTCGATCTCATGGATCGGCGTCCCCTCCATCGACGTCGCGAGTACCCCGCGGATCGCATCGCCGACGAGGCGCAGGGTCGCCGGGACCGGGGCCCCGTCGGTCACGCCGATGGTCGCGCCGATCGTCAGCGCGCCGTCGGCTCCGCGACCGACGGCAACCTTCGTCGGCCCGTCGTCGTCACGGCCGACCGCATCGGCGACGGTCCGTAGGACCGCTCGGATCGGAGACCCGGACGCGTAGACCGTCGTGACCCCCGGTGTCGCGGCGACGACGGCGGTGAGCTGCTGCGAGAGTGCGGCATCGGTGTCCATCAGGAGTCCTCCGGCCGCGCGACGCGCTGCGTGTGGATGTCGATGATCGTGACGTCGACGGCGACCACGTTGAGCTCGGTGTGCGTGGCCAGTTCCGCGACGACCCGATCCCGGATGAGCTGCGACAGCCGTTCGAGGTTGTTGCCGAACGCGGCCGAGGCGGTGATCGCCACCGTGATGGGCGCGTCCAGGGTCGTCACATCGCCGTCGAGGCGCACCCGACCGACGATGACCCCGCCGACGCTGTCGCCCACCCCGCGGATCAGGGTGCGGACGGAGCCTTCCGTGATGCGCAGGTGTACCTCGGGGTCCGGGTGCCTGAGCGGGATGTCCCGACCGGCGTGCGCCTCGAGCGAGATGTTCTGGAGCACCGCGTGCATCCAGGAGCGGTCCTGCTCGGAGTGCGTCGCCGCCTCCGACTTGAGCAGTGCCCAGGTCTGGGTGCGCAGCCGGAGGAGGGCGTCGAGGGCGAGTTGGCAGCCGGGGGAGGCTTCGATGTCGGGGTCGAGGGGCTCACGGCCGCTGTCGAGGTAGTCGGAGAGCTCGTCGATGGTGTGCCCGTCGAGGTCGGCGCCGGCCAGGCCGTCGAGCATGGACTCGTGGTCGTCGTCGTTCATCGCCACACCTCCATCTCCCGCAGGACGGTCTGTCTGGCTCGCGCGAGCTGACCGCGCACCGTCGACGTCGGGACCCCGAGCGACTCGGCGATCTCGACGTACGACAGCCCGCCCGTCTCCTTGAGCATCCAGCACTCGCGCTGCATGGCGGGCAGTCGGTCGAGGACCGAAGCGAGTGCGCTCATCTGCATGCGCACCTCGACGACCCGTTCCGGGGACTGATGGGACGGGGCGGGGGCATTCCAATCCTCGATCTCGCTGTGTTCGCGGCGGCGTCTGATGCGGTCGATCGCCCGGTTCGAGACCATGCGCATCAGCCAGGACTTCACCGCGTTCGGGTCGTTCAGCCGGTCCAGCTGGCCCCACGCCTGGATGAGGACGTCCTGCACGACGTCCTCCGCCTCCGACTGGTTGCCCAGCACGCGGACGGCGTAGGCGCGCATGAGCGAACCGTGCCGGAAGACGAGGACCTCGAAGGCGGTGGCGTCTCCGTCGGCGGCGCGCTCGGCGAGGATGCCGTCCGGGAGCACCTCGAGCGAGCGCTTCACGGAGTGGTTAGAGGACGGCGAACGCGGTGAAGGCGACGGCGGTCGCGGACACGATCGCGGACGCGGCGACCGCGGCGACGTACGGAAACTGGAGCGTCTTCGCCGGGCCGTTCTCCACCGCCTCCTTGGCGCGGAGCAGGGAGACGAAGACCCCGAGGTCCTTGCCGGTGCTCGAGGCGGCGACGAAGCGGCCGTCCCGGAACTCGACCATGCCGGCGTACTCGCCGTCGACCGAGGCGACCCAGAGGGTCGCGTCCGGCTCAGCCCAGGCGACCGTGGTCGTCGTGCCTCGCTCCAACACCGTGCTCATGACTGCTCCTTGCTCAACGTTCGTGTTGTTAGAGAATCTAGTTATTCATGCGTCTGCATGTACCCCACTTGACATGGCGATCCGGACTCCGCTAGACAATCTCGTTACGAGAACCACTACTGTTGGACTTCATGACCGCCCAAGCCGTTGACGCCCAGCACTACTGGTACGAACAGGACGAGCACGAGCGTGGCCGCCGCATGCTCGAGGCCATGCGTCTGTACCGTGCCGCCGAGGCCGCCATGCGTCGTCGGACCCGCGACGAGATGCACATGGGCGAGAACGACCTCCTCGCGCTGCGGTTCATGCTGCGCGCCAAGCAGGAGCACCGCCTGGTCAGCCCGACGGATCTCGGTGCCTACCTGGGCATCAAGACCTCCTCGGTCACGGTCATGCTCGACCGCCTGGAGGCAGCGGGCCACGTGGTTCGTCGGCCGAGCGAGACCGACCGTCGCCGCGTCACTGTCTCGACCACCGACTTCGCCGACTCCGAGGTCCGCAAGACCTTGAGCCACATGCACCACCGCATGATGGAGGCGACCACCGGGATCGAGCCGGAGATCGCGGCCGGCATCGTCGACTTCCTCGACCGCATGCGCGAGGCCGTCGACTCGATCGACCGCACCGAGCCCGAGGGACAGCCGCAGCACTGAGTGGTCGGACTGAGCCGTCGATGGGCTGGGAGGTCACTCCGTCGGCCCCCTGGTCTGAGGGGAAACAGCGAGGCGGGCCGCACGGTCTGATCCGTGTGACCCGCCTCCGAATGTCTTCGACGATTTCGACCGCGCGCTGCGGGCCCTCCAGGCACCGCTCGAGCCGACTCTCAGAAGTCCCCGACCTTCGATGATCCGATGGTAATCGAGCACGTGTCGGACGACCGATGCTTGAACGGTCGGACCGCTTGTGCTACCCGGGATCGTGCCGGTGGCTGTGCCTCAGTTGTCGGCGGACAGCTCCGGGTAGTCGGCCTCCGGCATCAGCTCGAGCCCCGCCGGCGTGTAGGTGCGGTCGAGCATGGCCTGCAACCAGGCACGGTTGAGCGCGACCGGGCGGGAGCCGGTGAACCGGAAGACGATCGGGACGCCGGTCTCGATCCAGATCGCGTAGCGGCCCGAGCCGTGCGCGGGGTCGATCGTCCACGAGAGGAGGAACGCCTCACCCTTGCGGAGTTTGGAGACGACGACCATCTGCACATGGGCGAGGGTCCGGTCCTCGAGTTCGAGTGCTTCGTTCCCGTACCGCAGCGTTCCCATGTTCCCCAGCCCCCTGTCGTCGTGTGCGCGGTCGATCACCGCGCCGACAATTCTGGCAGCTCCCGTCCACGAGCGGCGAACCCGAGGGGCGGGGGCACCGGTCAGTCGGCGTCGAGGACGGCGTCGAGGAGGCCCGGGAACCGGGTGTCGAGGTCGTCACGCCGCAGGGTGAGCGTGCGGTGGCGACCGTTCGGCTCGTTCCGGATGACGCCGGCCTCGCGGAGCACCTTCATGAGATGGGACTTCGTCGACTTCGGGATCGTGGGGTCGAGGGCGGTGCAGTTCGCGGCGTCCATCGGTCCGTCCCGAAGCTGCCGCACCATCTCGAGTCGGTCGGGATCGCTGAGCGCGAAGAGCACGGCCGGCAGCTCGATCGCCTCGCGGTCGGGGTGCGTGAGATCGGCTGGTGCGGGCATGGTTCGATAATAGTTGAACAATGAGCGGAAAGCGCGTATCGTCCAATCGTTCGATATTTTTGGAACCAAAGGATGCCGCCCCGTGCAGACGACGACCCCGTCACCCCCGACCCGACCCGTGCCCACCGCGGCTGCCGGCGCGCCCGTGCTGCCGCGCCGTCGCTTCGGCTTCGTCCTCGCTGGGCTCGGCAGCACGCTCATGCTCGCCGGCGCCAGCGCTCCGTCACCGTTCTACCCGGAGCTCCAGGAGCGGCTCGGCATCGGCCCGATCGGCGTCACCATCGCCTTCTCGGCCTACGCGCTCGCCCTGCTCGTCGCGCTCCTCACGATCGGCTCGGTCTCGGACCACCTCGGACGTCGCCCGGTCATCACCGCAGGGTTCGTCGTGCTCGCCGCGAGCATGCTGCTCCTCTGGCACGTCGACTCCGGAGCGCTGCTGTACCTCGCCCGCGTGCTCCAAGGGCTCGCCAGTGGGGCACTGCTCTCCACGCTGTCGGCGACCATCATCGATCTGGCCCCGCCCGAACGGCCACGCGCGGCGACCCTGCTGAACGCCATCGCACCGATGATCGGTCTCGCCTCCGGCACGATCCTCGCGGGCGTCCTGCTGCAGACGGTCGCCGACCCGTCGAGCTGGACGTTCCTGCCGCTGGCGATCGCCTATCTGCTCATCGCGGCGTCCATCTGGATCGTGCCGGAGACCTCCGCCCGCGCTCCCGGATGGGCTCGCGCCATCCGTCCCCGCGCAGCCGTCCCCGTCGACGCCCGACGGTTGTTCGTCGTGAGCATCCCGATCGTCCTCGGCGGGTGGGCGACCGGCGGGCTGTTCCTCTCCCTCGGGCCGAGCATCATGCACACGGAACTCGGCGTCGACGGCCAGCTCGGGGGTGCGCTGCTCATCGGGCTGCTGCCGGCCGCTGGGGCCGTCGCCGCCGCGGTGCTGCACCGTCGCCGACCCGTCGTCGCGGCCGTCTACGGGGCGTCCGCACTGTCCGCCGGGACCGTGCTCCTGCTCGTCGCGCTGATCCTCGGGTCGCTCCCGATCGCGGTGGTCGCCGTCGTGATCGCCGGAACCGGGTTCGGCACGGCGTTCATGGGCACGATCGCCTCGCTCGTCCCGCTCGCGCCGGCCGACGAGCGCGCCGAGCTGTTCGCCGCGCTGTACATCGTCGCCTACCTGTCCTTCGGGGTCCCGGCCGTCATCGCGGGTCTCCTCGCCTCGGCCATCGGGCTCCACGCCACGGTCCTCGGCTACGGCACGGTCGTCGCGATCGCCGCGGGCACCGCCGTCGTGGTGCGTGCCCGATCAGCGCGCTGACGGCTTCAGTGCAGTGGCGGATTCAGCGCGCTGACGTCCCCGCGGCGAGGCGATCGAGGAGGGTCGACGCGCGGTAGGGGATGACCTCGATGAGTGAGACCTTCGTGTTCGTCCGGACCACGCCCGGAGCCGCGAGCAGCACCCCGGCGATGCGGTGCAGGTCCTCCGTGTCGTGCGCGACGACCTTCGCGAAGAGGTCTGCGTCGCCGGTGGTCGCGTGTACTTCGACGATCTCCGGGATCGACTCGAGGGCCGCGTAGGCCTCCGTCGCGAGGTCCTGCCGGATGGAGATCTCGATGAACGCGGTGAGGGGGTAGCCCAGCGCCGACAGTCGCACCCGGCGACTCGGGGCGCCGAGTGCGCCGCTCGTCTCGAGTCGACGCAGGCGGGCGTGGACGGTGTTCCTCGCGACGCCGAGGCTGCGTGAGAGGGCGAGCGCCGTCATGGACGGGTCGTCATCGAGCGCGGTCAGGATGCGCGCGTCGAGGTGGTCGATGGTGGCGGGATGAGGCATGTTGCTCACTCTCAGGCTGGGAATCGAGCACGATGACCACTGCACTCTACTCGTGTTGCGCAAGACGATGAGCTGACGCATCGTTGGCGGAATGAGCACCCAGCAGCCGAGCGCCGCGCCGTCGAGCGCGCAGCAGGCTCCCTCCACACCTGCCCCGGCCCCGTCTCCGGTCCGACACGGGGTGGTCGAGGACATCCTCGGCCTGCTCGTCGGCGTCACGGTGGTGTCGTTCGGGCTGTTCATCTTGAAGGCCGGTTCGGCGGTGACCGGCGGGACGGCCGGACTGTCGCTCCTCGTCAGCTACCTCGCGCCCGTGCCGTTCCCGGTGCTGTTCATCGCGATCAACCTGCCGTTCTTCCTGCTCGCGATCCGCGGCAAGGGCTGGGTGTTCACGCTGCGGAGCGGCGGCGCGATCGTGCTCGTGTCCGTCCTGTCCGGGGTGCACCCGCTGTTCCTGCCGGTCGGGCACATCGACCCGTTCTACGCGGCCGTCGTCGGCAACGTGCTCTGCGGCGTCGGCATCCTGATCCTGTTCCGACACCGAGCCAGTCTCGGTGGGTTCAACATCGTCGCGCTGATCCTCCAGGACCGGTTCGGCATCCGCGCGGGCTACGTCCTCATGGCCGTCGACACCGTGGTGGTGCTCGTGTCACTCGTCGCCGTGCCGCCGCTCAACGTGCTCGTCTCGGCGCTCGGCGCGGTCCTGCTGAACCTCATCCTCGCGCTGAACCACCGGCCGGGTCGCTACCTCGGCGTCTAGGGCAGGAGATCCGCCCGGCAGCAGGACGCGCTGCTCGACGACATCCTGCCACCGCGCTGATGTCCTGCTGCCGCGCCTCCTGCTTGACGGCGCCTACTGCTTGTAGGACGACAGGAAGTTGCCGAGCCGCTCGATCGCGTCGGTGAGAACACGCTCCTCCGGCAGGGTGACGACCCGCAGGTGGTCGGGGTCCGGCCAGTTGAAGCCCGTGCCCTGGACGAGCAGGATGTGCTCCGCCACCAGCAGGTCGTGGACGAGCTGCTCGTCGTCGTGGATCTCGTGGACCTCCGGGTCGAGGCGAGGGAAGGCGTAGAGCGCGCCCATTGGCTTGGTGCACGAGACGCCCGGGATGGAGTTGAGACCGGCCCAGGTGGCGTCGCGCTGCTCGAGCAGGCGGCCGCTCGGTGCGATGAGGGCGTCGATCGACTGCACGCCGGAAAGCGCCGCCTGCACGGCGTGCTGCGCCGGCACGTTCGGGCACAGACGCGTGGACGCCAGGAGGTTGATGCCCTCGAGGAAGCCGCGCGCATGGTCACGCGGTCCCGTGATGACGAGCCAGCCGGACCGGTAGCCGGCGACGCGGTAGGTCTTGGACAGGCCGTTGAAGGTGAGGCAGAGGAGGTCGGGGGCGACGGTCGCCATCGGGATGTGGACGGCGTCGTCGTACAGGATGCGGTCGTAGATCTCGTCGGCGAGCAGCAGCAGCCCGTGCTCGCGTGCGACCCCGGCGATCTGCTCCAGCACCTCGCGGGAGTAGACCGCCCCCGTGGGGTTGTTCGGGTTGATGACGACGATCGCCTTGGTGTTCGGCGTGATCTTGGAGCGGATGTCCTCGATGTCGGGCGCCCAGTCCGCCTCCTCATCGCAGCGATAGTGCACCGGGGTGCCGCCCGCGAGGCTCGTCATCGCCGTCCACAGCGGGTAGTCGGGCGCGGGGATGAGCACCTCGTCGCCGTCGTCGAGCAGGGCCTGCATCGTCATCGTGATGAGCTCGGAGACGCCGTTGCCGAGGAACACCCACTCCGGGTCGACGCGGGGGAACCCCTCCATCTCCTCGTAGCGGTAGGAGACGGCCTGGCGCGCGGAGAGGATGCCGCGGCTGTCGCTGTACCCGTGGGAGTGGGGGAGCGCGGCGATCATGTCGCGCACGATCTGGTGCGGTGCCTCGAAGTCGAAGATGGCGGGGTTGCCGGTGTTGAGTTTGAGGATGCGGTGCCCGTCGGCCTCGAGACGCACGGCCTCGACGAGGGCCTTCCCCCGGATCTCATAGAGGACGCTTTTCAGCTTGGAGGACTGGTCGAGGGTGCGGCGGGTGGTCATCCCCACAGGCTACTGCGGCGACCTGCGCGCGTGGCAGTGCCACTGCCAACCGCATGGCTCGTGAGGCATTCGGGCGGGATGGTCACGCGTCGCTGGGATCCGAGACCCCCTGCCAGTACAAGGAGCTGCTCGTCACCAAGCGGTGAACCGCGTCCGCGAACGTGGTGTCGTTGCGGACCTGCATGACCATGTGCCCGAGGACGGAGATGACGCCCCACGGTGCGCCGACGAAGTCGCGAGGCCTGACTCCCGGCGCAAACGCTCCGGAGAACAATCGTGGCTGATCCTGTTGGACAGGCCGGTTCCAGATGCGGCTGTGGTGCGCGCACACGTTCCTGAATACGGCGACCGCACGAAGGTTGGACGAGGCCGAAGACAAGAGCCCGTCGTCGTAACCGAAGCGCTTCGCCACCCGCCGCTGGGTCTCCCGGTCGGCGAGAAGCCCGAACATCCGAGACAGCGTCCCGAACGACATCGCCTCGGTCGCGACCCAGAGCGGCACCGAACCGTCTCCCGTCGCGCGATGATGCCTGACGTGACGCTCCTTCGACCGCGCGATGTCGTCGCGAATGTCTGAGAGCAGTTTCGCTCGGTGGCTTCTCCCGCTGGCATCGACTCTGTCCGAGTAGGTCGTCTCCTGGAGATACTCGGCCCCCAGGCCGCCCGGTGTACACAGATTTGCGATCAACGACGCCCGGAGCGCCACTTCGACCTCGGAGATGCCTTCGAGCAGGAGGTTCCGAAGCTCAGCGTCGAGGCGGTAGATGTCGAGGACCTCCAAGAACTCCGTTCCATGAAGGAATGCGTTCCTCCCTGCACTCGGATCGATCTGGAAATACCGCCAGTACCCAGAGAGCCGGAAGTAGCCGTGTGTCATGAGCGCGCGGGGGAGATGGCCCGCCTCGTCGACGAGTCCCCGGGCTTCGAGCAACCCGACTTGCTCAGAGATCGAAAGTGAGCGCTTACCCCCGCCCGCCGCGTGCGTCGACAATGGCCCCCCGACCGATACAAAAAGGCCCCCCGACCGATCCCGGCATCCGCTGAAGGACACTGCAGGATCCCCGGGGGGAACTGTTAGGACAATCGTAACAGGCCCATCCCGTGGCGAACATGCTTGTGGACAGTTCGCGGTGGCGCTGTCGGGCTGGGTACCCGCTGTCAACAACGGGGACACGATTCGTCCACGTTCAGGGTAGAGGAGTACCGTCAGACGCTGGCGGTCAAGACTGCCTGGTCAGAGGCACGGAGGAATCGTGACCGGAAACGCAACTACCCGATTCGACAATGTGGCCATGTTGTCGGTGGCGAGCACGCTGCCGTCCGCAGTGGTGACCTCGGTCGAGATCGAAGAGGGCCTCGCGGCCGCGATGAAACGCGCCCGCCTCCCGAAGGGCATCCTGCGACGTGTCGCCGGTGTGGTCGAGCGACGACACTGGGGGCCCGGCGAGAACTCGGACGACGCCACGGTGTCCGCCGGTCGCCGTGCGCTCGCCGAGGCCGGCATCTCGCCCTCGCAGATCGGGCTCATGATCAACACCTCGGTCACGCGGCAACACCTCGAGCCCTCCGTCGCCGTCCGCATCCACGACGGTCTCGGCCTCCCGAGCTCGGCCATCAACTTCGACATCGCCAACGCCTGCCTCGGCTTCGTGACCGGCATGACGATGGCGGCCGCGATGATCGAGTCCGGCCAGATCGAGTACGCGCTCATCGTCAACGGCGAGGACGCGAGCGAGGTGCACGCCAACACGATCGAGCGCCTCAGCGGCAGCACCATCGATCGCGACGACTTCATGAGCGAGTTCGCCTCCCTCACCCTCGGCTCCGGGGCCGCCGCCGCCGTCATCGGGCCGGCCGACCGTCACCCCGAGGGACACCGCATCCTCGGCGGCGTCACCCGCGCTGCGACGGAGTTCAACCACCTCTGCGTCGGCAGCGTCGACGGCATGTTCACCGACGCCCGAGCGCTTCTCAAGGGCGGGCTCGACCTCGTCGTCTCCGCCTGGAAGGAAGCCGCCGGCGACTCGTGGCGCTGGTCGAAGATGGACCGCTACATCACCCACCAGGTGTCGTCCATCCACACGGACTCCATGGTGAAGGCCGCCTCGCTCGACCGCAGTCGCGTGCCGGTCACCTATCCCTACCTCGGCAACGTCGGACCGGCCTCCATCCCGATCACCCTCGCCGACCAACAGTCGACGCTGAACAAGGGCGACCGCGTCCTCCTCATGGGCGTCGGCTCGGGGCTGAACACCGGCCTCATGGAACTCGCGTGGTAGCGGGCACGGTCGCCGCGAACGTCGGCCTGCGGACCATGGGCGTGCGCGCCGCCGGTCTGCCGGGCCTGCCCGCGCGGTACTCGCACCGCATCGACGTCCCCGGTCGCCTGGCCGACGACGGCGTGACGAGGAACTGGCACTACCTCGACACCGCCGAGGCGCTCAGCGACGCCGGTGTCGAGCCGGTCGGCACCATCCTCGCCGTCCACGGCAACCCGACCTGGTCGTACCTCTGGCGTTCGCTCATCACCCGGTCCGTCGAGCAGGCCCAGGCCGGCGGGACTGCCTGGCGCGTCGTCGCCGTCGACCAGCTCGAGATGGGCTGGTCCGAGCGGACCGAGGTCACCCGCACGCTCGAACAGCGGATCGCCGACCTCGCAGCCTTCTCCGACGCACTCGGCCTGACCGGTCCAGTCGTCACCCTCGGTCACGACTGGGGCGGCGTCATCTCCCTCGGCTGGGCCACCGAGCACCCTGAGCTCCTCGTCGGGTCGATGCTGCTCAACACGGCCGTGCACCACCCGGAGGGCACCCCGATCCCCGCGCCACTGCGGCTCGCCGGCGCTCGCGGCATGCTCGGTGCCGGCTCGGTCCAGACGACCGCCTTCCTCGACACGACGTTGTCGCTCGCCTCCCCGCCGCTCGACCGCGACGTCCGCGAGGCATACCGCAGCCCGTACTCCGCGCCCGCGCGCCGTCGCGGCATCGGCGCGTTCGTCGCCGACATCCCGGCGACCCCGGAGCATGTCAGCTTCCCGCGTCTCGAGCGCCTCGCCGACGACGTCGCCCAGCTCCGCGTCCCGGCGCTCATGCTGTGGGGCCCGCGCGACCCGATCTTCAGCGACCGCTACCTCGACGACCTCGCCGACCGCCTCCCGCACGCCGAGGTCCACCGCTTCGCCGGCGCGGGTCACCTCGTCATCGAGGACGCCCCGGTCGCCGAGTCGTTGCTCACCTGGCTCGACGACAGCCTGCCGCAGGGCGCGCCGGTCGAAGCGGCTCCGATGGAGTCCGCCGCCGCGACGACCGAGCAGCCCGATTTCGAACCGCTCTGGCGGCGGTTGGACGAGCGGCGTACCGACGACAGCGATGCGATCGTCGAACAGCGCGGTTCGGGTGCGGCCCGTCGCGTCAGCTGGCGGCAACTCGACGACCGCGTGACACGCCTGGCCGCCGGCCTGCACCGCTTCGGTGTCCGGCGCGGCGACCGCGTCTCGCTGCTCGTCACGCCCGGCGCCACGCTCACCGCCGTGATCTACGCCTGCCTGCGCATCGGTGCGGTCGTGGTCGTCGCCGACGCCGGTCTCGGCGTCAAAGGCCTCCACCGTGCGGTCCGAGGCGCGTGGCCCGCGTACGTCATCGGCGAGACCAAGGGCCTCGCCGCTGCGCGCGCGCTCGGTTGGCCGGGCATGAAGATCTCCGCCGCCCGCCTCCCCGGCGCGACCGCGACGGCCCTCGGCGTCTCGCACAGCCTCAAGGACCTGCTCGACACCCGTACGACGCCTGAGCTGCCCAGCGAACCCGGCCCGACCGACCTCGCGGCGATCCTGTACACCTCGGGATCGACCGGCCCGGCGAAGGGCGTGAAGTACACCCACGCGCAGCTGTCGTCCTTGCGTGACGTCCTCTCGGAACACTTCGCGATCACCGCCGATTCGGGGCTCGTCACCGGGTTCGCGCCCTTCGCGCTGCTCGGCCCGGCGCTCGGAGCCCGTTCCTCGACGCCGGAGATGGACATCTCGGCGCCCCGGACGCTCACCGCTCGAGCGGTCGCTGCGGCCGTGGCGGAGACGGACGCCGACATCGTGTTCCTCTCGCCGGCCGCCATCCTGAACGTGGTCGCGACGGCCGACGCGCTCGACAGTGCGGACCGTCAGGCGCTCCAGGGCGTCAGGACCGTGCTCTCGACGGGCGCGCCCGTCAGCCGCCAGCTCCTCACGGCACTCGTGGGTGTCCTGCCCAACGCCTCTGCGCACGCGGTGTACGGCATGACCGAGTGTCTGCTCGTCTCGGACATCACCCTCGACACGCTGCCCGACGAGGACACCGAGCACGCGGGGGTGTGCGTCGGGACGCCCATCGGCGGCGTCGACGTGCGCATCAGCCCGCTCGACGAGGCCGGACGCGCCACGGGTGCGCCGACGCAGGACGCGGACCGCCTCGGCGAGGTCATCATCTCGGCCGAGCACCTCAAGTCGCAGTACGACCGGCTCTGGCTGACCGACCTGGCCGCCGTCCGCGACGTCGCCGATGACGGACGCTGGCACCGCACCGGCGATGTCGGGCATCTCGACGCCGATGGCCGCCTCTGGATCGAGGGCCGTCTGCCGCACGTGATCGCGACCCAGGACGGACCGATCGCTCCGGTCGGATCGGAGCAGGCGATCGAGACGGTGCCGCTCGTTCGCCGCGCCGCCGTCGTGGGCGTCGGCCCCGAGGGCCTCCGCCAGTGCGTCGCGATCGTCGAGACGACCGCGGGCACGAAGCGGGTCCAGCTCGCCGAGGCCCAGCTCGCAGCACAGGTGCGGGACGCCTCACCGCAGCCGCTCGTCGCCGTCTTCGTGGTCCCCGAGCTGCCGACCGACATCCGCCACAACTCCAAGATCGACCGCACCCACCTGTCGGTGTGGGCGGAAGGCATCCTGGCCGGTGAACGGCTGAGCACCCCGTGACCGTCCTCGTCACCGGCGCGAGCGGCATGCTCGGCCGCGAGGTCGCCCTCGAGCTGCTCCGCGGTGGACATCCCGTCCGGGTGCTGCAGCGTGGACCGTCGGCACTCACCGACGTCGAGGAGGTGCGCGGATCCATCACCGACGCATCAGTCGTCGAGTCGGCGATGGAGGGTGTCGACGCGGTCGTGCATCTGGCCGCGAAGGTCTCGTTGGCGGGTGACCCGGCGGAGTTCGAGCGGGTCAACGTCGCCGGGGCCGAGGTCGTCCTCGACGCGGCTGAGACCGCGGGCGTCTCGCGGTTCGTCCACATCTCCTCGCCGTCCGTCGCGCACGGTGGCTCTGCGCTCGTGGGTGTCGGTGCGGAACCGGCCGATCCGGGCGCGGCTCGCGGTGAGTACGCGCGCACGAAGGCGCAGGGCGAGCTGCTCGCCCTCGCGCGGGACCGCCGCGGCTTCGCGGTCGTCGTCGTGCGGCCGCACCTCGTCTGGGGTCCAGGCGATCCGCAGCTCGTCGAGCGCATCGTCGACCGTGCGCGCCGCGGCCGGTTGCCCCTGCTCGACGACGGCACCGCGCTCATCGACAGCACGTACGTCGCGAACGCAGCGTCGGCCATCGCCGCGGCACTCGAACGTGCGGAGACGGCACATGGCCGTGCGTTCGTGGTGACGAACGGGGAGCCGCGTCCGGTCGGCGAGCTGCTGGCAGGCATCTGCCGTGCTGCCGGCGTGAAGCCGCCCGCCTTCAGCGTCCCCGCCGGTGTCGCCCGAGCTGCCGGTGGGCTCGTCGAGCGCCTGTGGAGCATCCGCCCCGGCGCCGATGAGCCGCCGATGACGCGCTTCCTCGCGGAGCAGCTGTCGACCGCGCACTGGTTCGACCAGCGCCAGACCCGCGCGGCCTTGCACTGGACGCCGGCTGTCTCGATCGACGAGGGCCTCGAGCGCCTGGCGGCGCACTACCTCGCCTGAATCAGACACCGGGCAGGTGTCCTGCAGTCGGTCACTGATACTCAGAACCAGACCCGCCGCAACGTTCCAGACACCCGAATGCCGGCTCAAGCGGCGGCGGGGTCTGGGCCACAACCGGGCGAGGGAGCCCGGTACAGATCATGTTACGCGCTGAATCCGGTCGTTTCGGCGGAATGCTCGGTCCGTTCGCAAGATGGCTATCCGAACCTCGGTACCGGAACCCAGCCCCGCCGCTGCGATCCAGACATTCGGGTGCCGGCTCAAGCGGCGGCGGGGTCTGGGCCACAACCGGGCGAGGGAGCCCGGTACCGGCGATGCTACCGGTCGCGACGGGCGGTGTCATCAGTGGGTTGTGCAGCATCGCGCCCTCGTCTCATGCCCCCTGTCGGACGTCTGCTCTAGCGTCGAGCGCATGCGTTCGTTCCGGATCCAGGTGCCCGATGCCGACCTCGAGGACCTGCGGCGGCGTCTCGACGCGGTTCGCCTCCCCGCCGCGATCGGTGACGCCGGCGAGGAGAGCGCCCTCTCGCTCGACCGGTTGCGGTCGCTCGTCGTCCGCTGGCGGGACGGCTTCGACTGGCGGCGCATCGAACGCGAACTCGATGACGTGCCGCAGTTCGAGGCGGAGGTCGACCGGCAGCGGCTGCATGTCGCGCGGCTACCGGCGCCGGACGGCGTCACGGTGACGGTCCCGGTGATCGCGTTCCACGGCTGGCCCTACTCCTTCATCGAGATGCTGCCGCTGGCGAAGGAACTCGCAGGACGCACGGTCGACCTCGGCGACGGCCGGACACTCGGCTTCGAGGTCGTCGTCCCCTCCCTGCCCGGGTACGGGTTCTCAGCGCCCCTCGCAGGCCGGCCGTTCACCGGCCCGGTGGTCGCCGAGCTCATGCACGCGCTCATGACCGAGACGCTGGGGCACGCGAGCTACCTCACCTACGGCGAGGACGTCGGGTCGACGACGAGCGACTGGCTCGCGGCGCTCCATCCCGAGTCGGTCGTCGGTCAGTTCGCGACGCATGCCGCCTTCCCGTCGGCGTCCCGAGCGCGCGACCTCACCGCCGAGGAGCAGGACTGGCTCGATCGACACGACCAGGAGTGGGCTCGCGGTCTCGCCTATGCCCGGGTGCAGGCCACCAGGCCCGAGATCCTCGCGACGGCCCTCAACGATTCGCCGGTGGGCCTCGCCGCATGGATCGTGGAGAAGCTCCTCGCGTGGGCGGGAGAGGGCGACTGGTGGACCGACGACGAGCTGCTGACCACGGTCTCGCTGTACTGGTTCACGCAGAGCGTCGGATCATCGTTCCGGCCGTATCGCGACCACCCGAAGCAGCCCGAACTCCCGCTGATCGACGTGCCCGTGGCCGTCGCCGTGCAGACGGGCGAACGCGGATTCCCGCGCTCCTACGCGGCGAGGGCGTACAGCGACATCCGGAGCTGGACGGAACTGGATCGCGGGGCGCACTTCACGGCCTGGCAGGTCCCGGTCGCTGTGGCGGACCGGATCCAGGCGTTCGTGGAGACCCTTCCCATCACCGACTGACGGGCGCCTCAGCGCTCGTCGTCGCGAAGTGATCGGATCATGCTGCGCAGGACGACGAGTGCCTCCCGCTGCTGATCGGCGTTCAGGCCGCTCAGCATTCGGACCTCGACCGATCGCACGGCGGCGGTCGCCTGCGCGAGGTGCTCACGACCGAGCGGCGTGAGCCGGGTCGGCAGCGCCTTGCCGACGGGGGCCTGTTCGGGGCGGCTGACGAAGCCGTCGCGCTCGAGGGCCTGCAGGAGCACGTTCATCGACTGTCGGGTGACGAAGGCGCCGCGGGCGAGGTCGGAGTTCGACAGCCCAGGTCGCTGGGCGAGGAGTTCGAGGCAGGAGTAGTGCGTGATCGTCATGCCGAGTGGTCGCAACACCGCCTCCATCGCTGAGCGGAGCGCGCTCGACGCCTCCTTCAGGAGGTACCCCAGCGAGGTGTCCAGTTCGATCCCGTCTTGACTCATGTCAGTATTCTGACATAGGCTGAGTGTGTCAGGTAATTGACACGACAGAAATGGACGCACATCATGCCCGTCACCGGACCGGACTTCATCTCCCTCCAGGTCACCGACCTCGACGCCTCGCAGGCCTTCTATGAGCAGTACCTCGGCCTCGTCCGCTCGCAGGCCGGCCCGCCGCACGCGGTCGTCTTCGAGACGTCGCCGACCGCCTTCGCCCTGCGCGACATCGTCCCCGGAACCGATCTCGCCTCCGCACCCCAGCCTGGGATCGGCGCGGCGATCTGGCTGCACGCCACGGACGTCCAGGAGATCCACGACACGCTCGTCGCCGACGGGCACACGATCGTCTCGGCTCCCATCGACGGCCCGTTCGGTCGCACCTTCACCTTCGCCGACCCGGACGGCTACCAGCTGACCCTCCACGACCGCGCCTGAGCTCGTCCGCGTCCGACCGGTCAGAATGGACGGATGCGACGATCGAGAGTGCACGTGATGGGTGCGAGTGGCAGTGGCGTGACCACGCTCGGGCGGGCGCTCGCCGACCACTGGTCCGTCCCGCACGCCGACGCCGACGACTACTTCTGGGTGCCGACCGACCCGCCCTATGTCACCAAGCGTTCTGACGCGGAGCGGGTGCAACTCATGCGCGAGCTGTTCGTACCGCGCGAGGCCTGGGTCCTGTCGGGCTCGATGCCCGGCTGGGGTGACGAGATCGTCGCCGAATGCGACGCGATCGTCTTCGTGATTCTCGATCCGGCCGAGCGGCTGCGGCGTCTGGAGGCCCGAGAGATCGAGCGGCGGGCCGGCGAACCGCATGACGACCGTGCGTGGCGGGAGTTCCGTGAATGGGCGAGCGGCTACGACGACCCTGCGTTCGACGGCCGGAGTCGGGCGTCGCACGAGGCCTGGCTCGTGACCCTGCCGCAACCGGTCCTCCGGGTCGACGGTGGTCTGTCGCGAACCGAACTCCTCGACGTCGTCCTGGCCTGGGAACCGTCCTGACGGGTGTCGACGGCCCGGGCTGTCAACGGGGTGCCGGCCGCCGGATCGAGGCGCATACTGGAACGGTCAGACTTATCTGACACACGTCGCTTAGTGAGCGACTGCGGCGTGCGGTTCCGACGCTCGAGGAGGATGTCTCACCATGAAGGCACTGCGGTACACGAAGATCGGCTCGGCCCCCGAGGTCGTCGAGATCGAGAAGCCGACACCGGGGCCGGGTGAGATCCTCCTGAAGGTCACCGCCGCCGGTGTCTGCCACTCCGACGACTACGTCATGAGCCTCCCCGAGGAGGACTACCTCGCGCAGCAGTACCCGCTGCCGCTCACGCTCGGACACGAGGGCGCCGGCGTCATCGAGTCGTTCGGTGAGGGTGTCGAGACGGGTCTGCAGATCGGTGACGCGGTCGCCGTCTACGGACCGTGGGGCTGTGGTCACTGCCTGAACTGCTCGCAGGGCAAGGAGAACTACTGCACGAACGCCGTCGCCGAGGGGATCCGTCCTCCCGGACTCGGCAGCCAGGGCTCGATGGCCGAGTACATGATCGTCGACGACGTGCGTCACCTGGTGCCGATCGGCGACCTCGACCCCGTGAAGAACGTGTCGCTCACCGATGCCGGCCTCACGCCGTACCACGCGATCAAGCGCAGCCTGCCGAAGCTCGGAGCCGGCACCTTCGCCGTCGTCATCGGATCCGGTGGCCTCGGTCACGTCGGCATCCAGATGCTCAAGGCGCTCTCCGGCGCGACGGTCATCGTCCTCGACGTGAGCGACGAGAAGCTCGAGCTGGCGAAGCACGTCGGCGCCGACGTCACGCTCATCAGCGACGAGTCGGCCGCGGGCAAGATCCGCGAGCTGACCGGTGGCGTCGGGGTCGACGCGGTGTTCGACTTCGTCGGCGCCAACCCGACGATCGCCACGGCCACCGCGGTCGCCGCCATGGAGGCCGACGTGACGATCGTGGGCATCGGCGGCGGATCGGCGACCATCGGCTTCGGGTCGATCGCCTACGACGCCGCCGTCCGGGTGCCGTACTGGGGTTCGCGGAGCGAGCTCATCGAGGTCTTCGAGCTCGCGAAGGCGGGCAAGGTCGACGTCGAGGTGCAGCCGTACTCGCTCGACGACGCCCCGAAGGCCTACGAGGACCTGCATGCGGGCACGATCCGCGGTCGCGCGGTCATCGTCCCGTAGCCACGACTCGCGGAACCGGCGTCCGTCGCACTCGCGGCGGGCGCCGGTTCTGTGTTCCAGTGCACCTCAGTGCAGGGTTCACACCCCGGAAACATTTTCGACACTGCATCGAAACTCCACCCACGCATACTTTCAATACAGTATCGAAATGAGTCGCGGCGAGGGCAGCGACGCAACCGGAGGAGCATCCCATGACCGTCGTCGAGACCGTTACCACCGTGGAGTCCGTCCGCGCCCGACTGCAGGAGGCCGGCGTCAAGTACGCCATGGCGAGCTTCGTGGACATGCACGGCAGCATCAAGACCAAGTTCGTCCCGCTGTCGCACCTCGAGCGAATGGCCGGGGGATCGGAGCTCTTCACCGGGGCTGCGCTCGACGGCCTCCCGCAGGCGATCAGCGACGAGGAGCTCTCCGCGCGCCCCGACCTCGACAGCGCCGTGCAGTTGCCGTGGCGGAAGGACGTCGCCTTCTTCGCGAGCGACCTCTACACGAAGGGCGAGCCGTTCGAGGCGGCGTCGCGTAACATCCTCAAGCGCCAGCTCGACGCGGCGGCCGAGATGGGCTTCACTTTCAACCTCGGGATCGAGACCGAGTTCTTCGTCCTGAAGGACACCCCGGAGGGCGTGACCGAGGTCAGCGACCGCGACGACCTCGCGAAGCCCTGCTACACGGCGACCGCCGCGCTCGACAACCTCGATTGGCTCACCGAGCTGGTCGAGGCGATGACCGAGATGGGCTGGGGCGTGTACTCGTTCGACCACGAGGACGCCCCGGGGCAGTTCGAGATCGACTTCAACTACTCCGACGCGCTCACCATGGCCGACCGCGCCGTGTTCTTCCGGCTGATGGCCAACGAGATCGTCCGCAAGCACGGCTACTTCGCGACCTTCATGCCGAAGCCGTTCGCCGACCGGAGCGGGTCGGGTGCGCACTTCAACATGTCGCTCGCCGACATCGAGACCGGCGAGAACCTCTTCGAGACCGATGACGACCCGCGTGGTTGCGGCATCTCGGAGCTCGGCTACAAGTTCATCGCCGGTGTCCTCAAGCACGCGCCGGCACTCTCGGCGGTCATCGCGCCGACGGTCAACAGCTACAAGCGGCTCGTGCGTCAGGGCAGCATGTCGGGTTCCACCTGGGCGCCGGTCTTCGTGAGCTACGGCAACAACAACCGGACGAACATGCTCCGCGTGCCGCTCCAGGGCGGGCGCGTGGAGTGCCGGGCGGCCGACATCAGCTGCAACCCGTACCTCGGGGCGGCGCTCATCCTCGCCGCAGGCCTCGAGGGCATCCGTGAGGACCTCGACCCGGGAGCGCCGCACACCGAGAACATGTACGACTACACCGAGGCGCAGGTCGCGCAGCTCGGCATCGGCATGCTGCCGCGCAGCCTCGGCGAGGCGGTCGACGAGTTCGCCACCGACTCGCTGTCGCGTGCCGTGTTCGGCGAGGCGATGTACGACGCGTTCATCGACTACAAGCGCCAGGAGTGGAACGAGTACCAGGCGCACGTGTCGGACTGGGAGACCGCTCGCTACCTGAAGTTCTTCTGATCCCGATGCACCAGGTCCTCGACCTCGGGAGGTTCGCACTGGAGTCCGGCGCGGACCTCCCGGAGGCGCGGCTCGCGTACACGACGCAGGGCGCGCTGAACGCCGACGGCGACAACGCCGTCCTGCTCCCGAGCTACTACACCGGGACGCACGCGAGCTACGAGCCGTGGATCGGGTCGGGCCGGGCGCTCGACCCGGCCCGCTGGTTCATCGTCTCGGTGAACCTGTTCGGCAACGGCGTCTCGACGTCGCCGTCGAACGCGGCTGAGGAGGTGCGCGGTGCCGCGTTCCCCGAGGTCTCGATCGGCGACGACGTCCGTGCGCAACGGCAGCTCGCCGAGCACCTCGGTGTTCGTCGCTGGCGGCTGATCGCCGGCTGGTCGATGGGCGCGCTGCAGGCGTACGAGTGGGCGGTGCGGTACCCGGAGTTCGTCGACGCGTTCCTCCCCGTCGCCGGTGCCGCGCGGTGTTCCCCCCACAACGCCGTCTTCCTGGCGGGTGTCGAGGCGGCGCTCCGGGCAGATCCGGCCTTCGATGGCGGCCGCTACACGACACCGCCGCGGGCCGGACTCCGCGCATTCGGGACGGTGTATGCGGGGTGGGCCTACTCGCAGGCGTTCTTCCGCGACGGGACCTACCGAGAGCTCGGGTACGCCGACGTCGCCGACCTCCTCGAGGGCTGGGCGGCCGACCACGAGCGGTGGGACGCGAACGACCTGCTCGCGATGCTGCGCACCTGGCAGCGGGCGGATCCCGGGCGAGGGGTCGAGGGCGGGTTGGCCGCGGCGCTCGGCGGAGTGCGCGCGCGGAGCCTCGTCATGCCGTCGTCGACCGACCTCTACTTCACCGTCGAGGACAACGTCCTGGAGTCGGCGATGATGCCTCGGAGCGAGGTGCGGGTGATCGAGTCCGACCTCGGCCATGTGGCGGGGCGGCCTGGCGTGCGTGCCGCCGAGACGGCCGTGATCGAGGCGGCCATGCGGGAGCTGCTGGGCGAGAGGTGAGCTGCTGTGCCCGCCCGTAGGATTGGCGGAGGTGTCCGCGAGCAGGGAGTGGTGATCGATGGCCGGCCGCACAGGAGCATCGCCCGGTCGTCCTCGCGCGAGCGGCATCGCCGCCGAGGATCCTCGTGAGGAGATCATCCAGGTCGCGACCAGGCTGTTCGCCGAGCGCGGGTACGAGCGCACGAGCATGACGATGCTCGCCGAGGCGTGCGGGATGAAGCAGTCCTCGCTCTACTACTGGTTCGCCAACAAGCGTGAGGTGCTGCGGGCGACCGCCGCCTCGAACCGCCAGTCGGTCGGCGCCGCGGAGGCCCTCGGCCCGATCGAGGCTGAGGTTCCCGCGAAGCTCTACCGCGTCCTCTACGAGGACGGCGTCGCGATCTGCGAGGCGCCCTTCGACTACAACGAGATCGAGCGGCTCGCGGCGGAGCATCCCGACGACCTCGCGTCGTTCTGGGACGACTACCGCACGCTGTTCTCGTTCATCGCCGGACTCATCCGCGACGGCGTCGAGCAGGGGACCCTCGTGCTCGGCGGCAGCGAGACGCCGGAGTGGGCGGCAGCGGCCGCACTCCACGCCAACGAGGGCATGCAGAAGGCCTACCGCTATGGCTCCGGCGACATCGCCGCGCAGTACCCGCCGGTCGAGGCCGCCGAGGGTGCGAGCGAGACGGACCGCATCAGGGCCTTCGCGCGGCGCACCGCCTCCGCCACCCTCCACAGCCTGTTGGTCGACCGCGCTGCACTCGCAGACGTCGAGCGGGCTGCCCTCGCGCTCGACCTCGCGGCCGGCTGATCCCCCGACGGTACGCCGCGGCCCTCTGGAGGGTGTCCGCTCCGCTGATCCCGTAACGAACACGAAACGGATTCGATACTGCATTGAAACCGGTCGTCACGACAATTGGATGACCTATTGAAAATGCGGTCGTCCGCTTCGGATCCCGCGCGAACCCTGGAGGTCCGGATGGATACGGCTGCAATCGCGGGCAACACGGCATGGCTCCTGACGGCGGTGGTGGCCGTGGCGCTGATGCTGCCCGGTCTGGCGATGTTCTACGGCGGGATGGTCAGTCGTCGCGTCACCATGAACATGATGATGATGATCTTCGCGTCGTTCTGCCTCGTCGGGATCCTCTGGGTCGCGTTCGGCTACTCGATGGTCTTCGGCGACAGCCTCGGCGGCCTCGGGCTCATCGGCGACCCCACCGAGTACCCGGGCCTCGGTCAGTTGCTCGTCGCGCCTGAGGGGAGCGCCCTTCCGCCGCTGGCGCTCGCCGCACTCCACCTGATGTTCGCCGGTCTCACGATCGGGATCGTCGCCGGTGCTGCCGCCGGTCGGATGAAGTTCAGCGCATGGATGGTCTTCGCCGGTGTCTGGTCGACGCTCGTCTACTTCCCGGTCGCGCACTGGGTCTTCGCCTTCGACTCCGCTGACGGCAGCGTGCAGGGCGGGTGGCTCGCCAACACGATCGGCTCGATCGACTACGCCGGCAGCACCGCGATCCACGTCAACTCCGGGGTCGCCGCACTCGCCCTCGCCATTGTCCTGGGCAAGCGGAACGGCTTCCCGTCGCAGCCCAAGGCGCACAGCCTCCCGCTCACGCTCCTCGGCGCCGGCCTGCTCTTCGTCGGCTGGATCGGCTTCGACGGCAGCGCCCTCGGTGCCGCCGACAACAACGCCGCCGTCGCCGTCTTCAACACCGTCGCCGCGACCTGCGCGGGCGTCATCGTCTGGCTCGTCGTCGAGAAGCTGCGCGACGGTCACCCCACCACCCTCGGTGCCTGCTCGGGCGCGATCGCCGCACTCGTCGCCATCACCCCGTCCTGCGGTGCGGTCACCCCGCTCGGCTCGCTCGCGATCGGTGCCGCAGCAGCAGTCGTCTGCTACTTCGCGGTGAGCCTCAAGGTCCGCCTCGGGTTCGACGACGCCCTCGACGTCACCGCCCTGCACTTCGTCGGCGGCGTGGTCGGTGGCCTCCTCATCGGTGTCCTCGCGGTGCCGCTCGCGCCGAGCGGTGGAGAGGGGCTCCTCGCTGGTGGCGGCTTCCTGCTCCTGGGCAAGCAGGCGCTCGCGATCGTCGCCGTCTTCGTCTACACCTTCTCCATCACCTGGGTGCTCGCGAAGGTGCTCGACAAGACGATGGGCATCCGAGTCTCGGCCGAGACGGAGGCACAGGGTCTCGACGTCGTCCTCCACGCCGAGAACGCCTACGAGGTCAGCACGCACGAAGCGCTCGCCCCGCGTGGGCACGCCGAACCGAAGGTCCCGGCCGTCGTCGACTAGGACCGGCACCGGCGAGGACCGGCACCGGCGAGGACCGGCACCGGCGAGGACCGGCACCGGCGGCGTCGCAGAACACCACCGGGGTAGGGGGTCCGCGATACCCCAGGGTGATGCTGCGGCGCCGTCCGCTTCGTAGCGTCGGAGCATGGACGTCATCAACGAGCTCATCCTCAACGCAGTGACCTCACCGTGGCTCTACGTGGTGATGTTCGCGACCGCCGTCATCGACGGGTTCTTCCCGCCGATCCCGAGCGAGACGGTGCTCGTCGCCGCGGCAGCCGTCGCGGTCTCGACCGGCGGATCGAACCTCCTGCTCCTCTGCGCCGTCGCGGCCGTGGGTGCGGCGATCGGCGACAACATCGCCTACCTCATCGGCCGCGGGGTCGGCACGACGCGCTTCGCGTGGATGCGGCGTCCCCGGATCGCGGCGGCTTTCGATCGGGCAGGGCGGACGCTCGGGCATCGAGGCGCCCCGCTGATCCTCGGGGCGCGGTACATCCCGGTCGGCCGCGTCGTGGTCAACATGTCCGCCGGTGCCCTCCGATACCCGTGGCGACGGTTCCTGCCGCTCAGTGTCATCGGGGGCGCGACCTGGGCCGCCTACAGCGCGATCATCGGCGTGGTCGCCGGCAAGCTCTTCGAGGACCAGCCGTTCCTCAGCTCCGTGCTCGGTGTGGGCGTCGCGCTCGTCCTCGGCCTGGTCGTCGACCGGGTCGCAGCCATCCGTCGTCGTCGCCGTGAGCGGTCCGATGCGGCCGGCGACGGGACGCCGGCGGAGTCAGACACCGAGGAGCACCCGCCGGCCCTGGCGCTGATGGGACAATGACCCTCATGGATCGGACGGCGCGCGGCACCTCCCGCCGCACCGTCGGACTCTTCGTCCTCGCGGGCGTCGGCGTCGTCCTGCTGAGCGTCCTCGTTCCGATCCAGAGCCTCCTCTACGGCACCGTGCTCCCGGCGTCGTTCCTCCTCGGAGCCGCGGTCTGTGGCGCGCCACTCCTGTCCGTCGTGCTCCCACGCGTCGCGGTCGTGCTGTTCTCCGCGGCGGCCTTCGTGCTCCCGCTGGTCGCCTCGCCCGACCACGATCCGGTGTGGCCGTGGCCATGGTCGGTGCCCGCGCTCATCGCCTTCGCCGTGTTCGTCGGTGTCGTCACCTTCCTCCACGACTGGCTGTTGGGACTCATCCCGTTGCTCGTCGGCATCGCGGGCTCGCTCGTCGCGGCGCTCCTCGTCCCGTCCGCCGCCGACGCGACAGCCATGGCCGCGGACCTCATCGTCGCGTCATCCGTCGCGGGGGTGGCATATCTCGTGGCGCTGCTCGTCTCGGGACGCGTCCGGGTGGGCGAGGAACTGACCCGGGAGCGTGAGATCTCCGCCGCCGAGCAGTCCCGGCGCGTGCTCGTCGAGGAGCGTACCCGGATCGCCCGCGAGCTCCACGACGTGGTCGCGCACAGCATGTCCGTGATCCAGGTGCAGGCCTCGACGGCGAAGTACCGCGTGCCCGGCCTAGCCGAGGACGCCGCGGCGGAGTTCGACGACATCGCCGCCACCGCGCGCGGCTCGCTCGTCGAGATGCGGCGTCTGCTCGGCGTCCTGCGCACCGAGGACCAGGTCGCAGAACTCGCTCCGCAACAGGGCTTGGACGACCTCCCGGCGCTCGCCGACGGCCTGCGTCGCGTCGGCGCCGACATCACCCTCTCGATGGACCGTGGCGACGAGGGTGTCCCCGTCCCGCCGACCGTGCAGATCGCGGCGTTCCGCATCGTGCAGGAGGCGATGAGCAATGCGGTCCGGCACGCACCGGGCGCGCCCATCGTCGTCGACGTCCGAGTCGATGCGACCGCGGTGCAGCTGCGCATCCACAACGGTCCTGCGCAGAGCGCGGGGGAGCACGGCGCTGGTCACGGCCTCCGCGGCATGCTCGAACGCGCCGCCCTTCTCGACGGCACCCTCGACGCCGGCCCCGACGGTGTCGGCGGTTGGCTCGTGACGGCCGTGCTGCCCACCGGCGAGCCGACCTCGACGCCCTCTCGCCCCCGATCCAGCTCGACGAAGGACCGCCAATGACGATCGACGTCCTCATCGCCGACGACCAGGCCATGGTCCGAGCGGGGTTCGCCGCGCTCCTCGACGCCCACGACGGGATCCGGGTGACGGGGCAAGCCGCGAACGGAGCCGAAGCGGTCACGCTGTCGGCGCGGCTCGACCCCGACGTCATCCTCATGGACGTCCGCATGCCCGAGCTCGACGGCATCGAGGCGGCGAAGCGCATCCTCGGCCCGGGCTACCCGGCGGCGAAGGTCCCCCGCATCATCATGCTCACCACCTTCGACATCGACGACTACGTCTACGACGCCCTGCAGGCCGGGGCGAGCGGCTTCCTGCTCAAGGACGCGCTGCCCGAAGACCTCGTGCACGCCGTGCGGGTGGTGGCGGCCGGTGACGCACTGCTGGCCCCCAGCGTCACCCGGCGGATGATCGCCCAGTTCGCCGCGCAGAAGCCCCGCGCCTCGCATGGCGCCGCGCGACTGGCGGAGCTCACCGAGCGCGAGCGCGAGGTGCTCGTCCTCATCGGCCATGGGCGGTCGAACAGCGAGATCGCCGCGACCCTGTTCATCGCGGAGCAGACCGTGAAGACCCATGTCGGCAAGGTCCTCGCCAAGGTCGGCGCGCGCGACCGCGTGCAGGCCGTCATCTTCGCTTACGACACCGGACTCGTCGCACCGTGCTGACGCGGACTCCGCGCGTCGGCGCCTCACCCCTGGGTACGGGGCGCGACGACACCGCCGGGTGATGTGCCCTCGGGTGCCGCGTTCGTAACCTCCTCGGACATCACCGAGGAGGACCGTCATGGCCATCACCCACGCAGCACCGATCGACGCCAGAATCGATCGCACCAGACCGGTCCGCACCGGGCTCGATCGCACCCGGGGTGACCGTGACCGCGGCATCGACCTCGTGCGTGCCTGCTGCATCGTCGGTGTCGTCGTCCTGCACGCGATGATGGTCGGCGTGACGGTGACCTCCGCCGGTCCCGTGTTCGAGAACGCGAGTGACGGCAGCGCCTGGATCGCCCCGCTCAGCTGGATCCTGCAGGTCATGCCGCTCTTCTTCGTCATCGGCGGGTTCGCCGGCCTGCTCGCGTACCGACGCCACCGGTCGCACGGTGCGCCGGCCTCGGCGTTCGTCGCCGCGCGGCTCCATCGCCTGTTGCTCCCTGCGATCGTCACCATCGGTTATGTGGGAGCCGCCCTCGCGATACTGACCGTGGCCGGTGTCCCCGCCGACCTCGTCGCCATGGCCGGCTTCCGGTTCGGCCAGCCACTCTGGTTCCTCGGCGTCTTCCTGCTCTGCCAGGCACTGCTGCCTGCGCTCGCCGCCGCCCACGAGCGCGCACCGCTCCGGTCGATCGCGTCACTCGCCATCGCCGCCGTGCTGGTCGACGTCCTGCGTGCTGCCACTGGTGTCGACGCCCTCGGATTCATCAACCTCGTCCTCGTCTGGACCGCGCTCCAGCAACTCGGGTTCTTCCTGGCGGACGGCTCGATCGGCGCGCTCAGCCGGCGTGTCCGGGCGCTCGCCGGTGTCGGGGCGGTCGTCGTCCTCGTGCTCACCTGGTGGGCCGGCGTGTACTCGAGCGACCTCATCGCGAACATCAACCCGCCCACCGCGGCGCTGCTCCTCGTCGGGGTCGCCCACACGGCACTGCTGTCGCTCGTCCGCGAGCGACTCACTCGGCTGAGCGCGCGTCGCCGGGTCGCGTTCGTGACCGACTTCGTCACCCGTCGCGCCATGACGATCTACCTCTGGCACATGCCGGTACTCCTCGCCATGGCCGGTGCGTCGGCAGTGTTCGCGCTTCTGACCGGCATCGCCCTCCCCGCGCCGGACAGCCTCGGGTGGTGGTTCGGACGGCCCCTCTGGCTGGCGGTGGCACTGACACTGACCGCACTGGTCGCGACGGTGTTCGCCCGTGTCGAGGCGGTTCCGCCTCCGGTCGCGATCGGTGCACGACGGCGCCTCGCGATCGCCGTCCTACTGGGGCTGGGCGCGATCGTGGCGCTCCTCGTGATCGGTACGACGGTGCTCAGCGCGGCGCTCGCCGTGGTGCTGATCCTCGCCGCGCTATTCCTGAGTGCAGAGGCCGGCGCGGATCGTCGCAGCCAGCGCCGAGCGCCGACGGTCGTGGACCTCGGGTGCGTCGGCGGACGTGGCGACCACGGTCATGGACGCCTGCGCCCACGTCGCCGCGGTCGAGATGAGCAGCGCCCAGACGTCGGCCGGGTCGAGGTCGGGACGGATCGATCCCGCTCGCTGCTCCGCCTCGATGTCCCGGAGGTGGCGGCGGTCGTGGTCCTCGAGGCCGCTGTAGAGGTACCCGGTGCTCTCGCGTTCGAGCCGCTTCCACATGACGAGGCGGGCGAGCGCCGGATCGGCGAGGTAGTCGTCGTACAGCCGGGCCGCGTACTCGGGGAGCTCGGCCGCCGTGAACGGCACGCGATCGCCGTTGGCGATGACGTGCGCGTCGAAGACGGCGTCGAACAGCTGGTCCTTGGCGCCGTAATAGGCGTAGATCATCGGCTTGCTCATGCCTGAGCGCTGGGCGATCCTGTCCACCCGTGCGCCGGCGATGCCGTGGGTGGCGAACTCCTCGGTCGCGGCGTCGAGGATGCGCTGACGAGTCTGTTCTGCGGTGTTCATCGATCGAGTGTATCGATACTACCAACTAGTAGGTAGTATCGGTCGTATGCGCACAACCGCCCTCATGTCCACGGCCGCCCCTCGGTCGCTCCAGCAGACCGTCATCGAACGCCGCGAGCTCCGACCGGACGACGTCGATGTCCGCGTCACGCACTGCGGCGTCTGTCACAGCGACCTGCACGCGCTCGCCTCCGTGGGCCCGGGTGCGGGGCTCGTGCCCGGTCACGAGTTCGTCGGCGAAGTCATCGCCGTCGGCTCGGACGTGACGTCCTTCGTGCCCGGCGACGCCGTCGCCGTCGGCAACATCGTCGACTCGTGCGGAACCTGCACGATGTGTCTGCGCGATCAGGAGAACTTCTGCGTCGAGTTCCCGACGCTCACGTACGCCGGCCGCGACCGCGTCGACGGCAGCACGACGCTCGGCGGGTACTCCGGGCGCTACGTCGTGCGCGACAGCTTCGTCTACCACCGCCCGATCTCCCTCGACCCGGCCGGTGTCGCACCCCTGATGTGTGCGGGCATCACCGTCTGGGAGCCACTCCGCACCAACGGCGTGGGGGAGGGGACGCGACTCGGCGTCGTCGGCCTCGGGGGTCTCGGTCACCTCGCCGTCCGCCTCGGTCGCGCGCTTGGCGCCGAGGTCACCGTCTTCACCACGTCTGAGGGCAAGGCGACCGATGCGCTGCGGCTCGGGGCGTCCCGAGTGGTGGTCTCGACCGATGCCGACGCCATGGCTGCGGCAGCCGGCAGCCTCGACCTCGTCATCGACACCGTCTCGGTGGAGCACGATCTCGTGCCGTATCTCCGCGTCCTCGACCTCGACGGGACGCTCTGCTCGCTCGGCTACCTCGGCCCGATCGACATCCAGGCCATGGACCTGCTCCTCGGCCGGAAGCGTCTGACGTCGGCCGGGAGCGGTGGTCGCCGGTGGACGCAGGACCTCCTCGACTTCTGCAGCACCCACGGCGTGACAGCGGACGTCGAGGTGGTCCCGGCAGCCGACGTGGACGTCGCGCTCGATCGGCTGGCCCGCAACGACGTCCGGTACCGCTTCGTGCTGGACCTCGCCGACATCGACGCCGAGCTCGCCTGACGATCAGGCGTTCGCGGTCGTCGTCTGCCGTCCCATCACGCCGTCGAAGAACGCCGCGAGCTCTGCGGTGGCCGTGAGCGGGAGCACGTGGGCGACGTACTGGTCCGGACGCACGACGACGACGGCACCCGCTCGGTCGACGCCGCGGTCGGCGAAGATGTCGACGTCGGGATGGCGGGCGTAGACCTTCTCGTAGTCGATGAGGCCGAACGGGCCGACGCGCGGCAGGAACACCGGCGGGACGGCGCCGAGGTCGATGTCGGTGTGGCGCTGTTGGTAGACGATCTTCACGTCGAACCAGTCGTCGGCCAGCACGCCGTCGGGGACCAGGTGGAGGGGCGACTCCGGTGCGTCCTGCAGCCAGGCAGCCAGCTCCGTCGATCGGTCCGACGACGGCGAGGCGTCATCCGCGAAGACGTAGATCCGCCAGCGCCCGTCGGCCGTGGCGTGGTGTCCGAGATGGATGTGGTTGGCATCCGCGACGCGCGAGGTGAGTGCGGACTTGAACCGCTTGCCGATCGGGAAGCCGCTCGCGAGGTGCTGGTGGGTCGCCTCGCCGACGATTTCCGACGGGGTGTACTCGGTCATGAAGCCCGCCGGGAACTCCGCCGTCCGTACGTAGAAGTCGGCGAGCTCGGAGGGATCGTCGAACTCCTCCGGCCGCTTGGCCATGAGGCTCGACCACTCGCGGTCGAAGTCGATGAGCTCCCGGGCGACGACCTGACGCTCGGCCGAATACGTCGCCAGCAGGCTCTCGGGGCTCCGGCCCTCGAGCACGTGGCCGAGCTTCCACGCCAGGTTGAAGCCGTCCTGCATCGACACGTTCATCCCCTGCCCGGCCTTCGCGCTGTGGGTGTGACAGGCGTCACCGGTGATGAAGACGCGCGGCGTGCGCGAGCCGAGTTCGTCGATCGGGACGTCGTCGAAGCGGTCCGTCAGGCGATGGCCGACCTCGTAGACGCTGTGCCAGGCGACATGCTTCACGTCGAGCCGGTAGGGGCTCAGGATGGTGTTCGCGTGGTCGATGATCTGCTCGATCGAGGTCGACCGCACGGCCTCGCTGCCGCCCGACGGCACCTCGCCGAGATCGACGTACATCCGGAAGAGGTGTCCGCCCTCGCGAGGGATGAGCAGGATGCTGCCGCCGGAACCCGACTGGATGGCGCACTTCGTGCGGATGTCGGGGAAGTCGGTGACGGCGAGGGCGTCCATGACGCCCCACGCGTGGTTCGCCTGGTCGCCGGCCAAGGTGCAGCCGATCGCCTGGCGGACGGCACTCCGGGCACCATCGGCTCCGATGACGTACTTCGCGCGGACGGTCCTGGTCTCGCCGGCGGACTCGTCGCTCGTGTCCAGCAGCGTGACCGCGACCGGGTACTCCGCGTCGTCGTCGATCTCGAGTCCCTGGAACGCCCACCCGTAGTCGGGTCGCATCCGGGTCGGGGCGTTCGCCATGTACTCGGCGAAGTAGTCGAGCACTCGGGCCTGGTTCACGATGAGGTGCGGGTACTCGCTGACGCCGGTGGTGTCGTCGAGTGGCCGGGCGCCGCGGACGATCTGACCTGGGTCCTCGGCGTCGGGCTGCCAGAACGCCATCTCGGTGATGCGATACGCCTCGGCGGTGATGCGCTCGGCGAAGCCGAAGGCGTCGAAGGTCTCGACACTGCGGGCTTGGATGCCGTCCGCCTGACCGATCGCGAGGCGTCCCGGTCGACGCTCGACGATGCGCGTGGTGATGGACGGGAAGCGGGACAACTGGGCGGCCGCGATCATGCCGGCCGGTCCGCTGCCGACGATGAGGACGTCCATCTCGTCCGGGAGATCGTCGGGTCGGTCGACCCCGACGCCCGCTGCGGGCAGGACCCGCGGATCACCGGAGACATAGCCGTGGTGGTGGAACTGCATCGATTCCTCACTTCATCGTCAAGAATTCGATAATGGAACACGCTGTTCGCTTATCGCACGGCAGACATTACCCTGCACCGGCGCACGCTGGAAGACCGTTCGCCGGTGCAGGTGCAGCTCGAGTCGCGGGAGATCAGCCCTTCGTCGCCCAGGTGCCGAGGTCCTTGACCTCGACGGCCGTGGGCAGAGCGTCCTTGTCGCCGAGGAAGGCCTGGCAGGCGACCAGCGGGGCGTCGGGGGACACTCCGGCCGTCGCGTTGCCGTCCGGGGTGCAGTCGAACTGACCCAGGACCTTGATGGGCTGGTAGCTGCCCGTGCCGCTGAGCTTCCATTCGTCCGTCGTCGGCACGGGGAGCGCGGAACGGTCGGCGTCCTTGATGTCGCCGTCCGTCAGCGTGACCGAGTAGGTGACGAAGTACGGGGTCTTCCCCTCGTCCGACGGCGTCGACTGCACGCCCATCTCGGCGAGGTCGCTGAGCTTCCCCTCCCGGACGTCGTCGATGGCGAACGACATCTCGACGCCCGTCCCGACCTCGACGGTCACGCCCATGCCGAGCGCCAGAGCGTCGTCGGGTGCCTGCTGCGGGCTCGAGCACCCGGTGAGGGCGATCCCGGCGGTCGCTGCGACGAGGGCGGTCAGGGCGAGGGTGCGGTGCAAGCGGATCATGTCATCGACGGTATCGGGGACGGCCGCCCGAGGCCTACGGGGACAACTCCCCATCTGTCGGGGAGGAGGTGTGACTCGCCGTCGTCCAGTGCCCCGGCCGGTCGAGGGTGGCCGGCAGGAGCGTCGCCTCGTCACCTCGTGCCGCGTCGAGCTGCATCTGGGTGAGGAACAGGGCGTCCGAGAGGTCGGCTCCGTCGAGTCGTGCACCGCGGAGATCCGCGCCGAGCAGGTCGACGCCCGCCAGGTCCGCTCCACGGAGGTCTGCGCCGATGAGGATAGCCCCGCGCAGGTCTGCTCCGCACAGTCGACGAGCGCGCAGGTCGCGGCCGGCGAGGTCCGCCGAGGGGTGGAGGTCGTCGCCCGGCTCGGTGTCGGCGCCGGCAAGGTACCCGCCCCGCGCCTCCTCGCTGACGTCGATCAGCACACTTCGGATGTCAGCGCGGAGGGACTCGACGTCGCAGGCGAGGATCCCGGAGGTGCCACCGTCGAGCGTCCGCTGGATCCCGGTACGGAGCCGGCTGACGTGCACCACCAGGTCTGACGCGGCCGTCCGCTCGGCGGCTTCGACGAGGTACCAGCGCATCTCCTGCAGCTGGCGCACCACGGAGAACGTGGCGAACATCTCGGCGCTCGTGTCGGGGCGTTCCCGCCAGCTCGTCCCGCTGAAGAGCTCCTGCGAGACGAGCTGGCCCGCGCCGAAGCAGTCGAAGACGGTGCATCCGCTGAACCCTCGTGGGCGCAGGGATTCGTGGATGGTGCAGGAGAAGTCGTCCGCCAGATTGAGGCAAGGCGTGCCTGCTGGTTTGTCGATCGGGAAGTCGGTCGATCGTTGGAACCCGAAGGCGGTGCAGCAGAGCGCGAAGCAGTCAGCGCAGTTCGCGCGAAGCGCCGAGCGGTCGTCGGAGGGGGTGGAGGAAGCGTCGATGGACGTCATGTGTGGGTGTTCTTTCCGGAGTGGTTTCGAGTGGGAGCCGGGGTGCAGGGGAACTCCGCAGGGAGCTCCCTTTCCGGGCGCACGAAATCACCGCCCCTCGTGGGAGGAGCGAACGGGTGTCGCTGGAGGGGCTCTGGGTCACAGAGGGAGAGAACGGTTCACTGCCCTCAGGGTATCGGAGGGTGCCGAATCGGCATGCTCGATCGGATTGCAAGCAGAACCCAAGGGTTCTAAGGTGAACAGCGATTTCGTGAATGGCAGAAGGGTGATGACGATGAGTGAGAAGCCAGTGAGTTGGGGGAGCGCGCGCGCGAAGTTGGGCCGAGATCCGGAGCGCGTCGCCGCCGCTCGTCATGCCGCTAAGGCAGAAGTGCTCGCTTATCAACTGGTCACGCTGCGGAAGGAAGCTGATCTGACGCAGACGGAGCTCAGTAAGACGATGGGCGTATCGCAGCGACGTGTGTCGGCCATCGAACACGGGCAGCTCGAGTCGTTCGAACTCGACACCATCAGGAAGTACGTCGCCGCGTTGGGTGGTCAGGTCCGGGTTGTCGCCGACTTCGGGGATCGCAGCGTCACCCTTGCGAGTTGACCTTCTCGCAGGCCTGTGATCGCATCGAGCAGATGAGTGTGCGTCCACTGGTCCTCTCGGGTGGCCCTCAGGCAAGTCCAGCACACCTCGCCTGGCCGTTCGACCGCGTGGATGGCTGAGACCCAGGGGGTCAGCGGACCGAAGGGGTGAAGGCTGAGCTCGAGCGTGACATCGGAATCGCGCCGGGGAACGGCTCGCGTTTCGGCTCCCAGCCCGGGTTGGCCGCCCGCAGCTCGGCGATCTTCTTCGTCTGCCCGTCCCAGATCCTCGTGAGGACGTTGCCGGTGCGTCGGCTCAGCATCGTGGTGATCAGGTTGAGTGGCGAGATCGGGACGGGCATCTCGACGTCGAGCAGGATGCAGAGCCGACCCGAGTACAGGAAACCCGGATCGTGGTTCACGAACCACCCGCCGCCGCCGATCCGCAGGTAGGTCTCGCCGATGTATCGCGTGGCGCCATCGGTGAAATCGGTGTCCTGCTCCTGCGCGAAGACATGGCGGTCCGGCCAACGGTCGATGATGAGCTGCTCGAGGGAGACGAGCGAGTCCCGCGTGTAGTCGGTGACGACCTCGCGCGGTGTGAGGAAGTCCTCGAATCGCGCGAGGCGTGGTTGCATCATCTCCAGCCACTCGATCAGCAGCTTGTCCTGCTCTGGTGTGTGTGACTGCTCGCCGGTCTCGGTGCGTCCGTCGTCGCTCATCCCTCGAACGTACGCGGTGCGCGACGGGCAGGGAATGGGGACATCTCCCCTCGGTGTGGTTGGCTGGGCCACATCTGATCGAATTCGTGACCCTAGGAGGTAGCCGTGCGTGTCTTCGGTGTCTTTGCCCTCGTACTCGCCGCTCTCGGCCTCGTGGTCGCCTCGCTGGTCGTGATCGGCAATCCGGATCTGGCCGCACCCGGTCCGCAACTCCTGCCGTACCAGGCGTACGACTCCTGGCGCTTCACCCTCGGCCTCCTGCTGTGGGGTGCGGGTGTCTGGCTCGCGGTCGGCATCCTCGCGGTGTCGCGTCAGCCGGGGCTCGCATGGCTCGTGCTGCTCGCGTTCATCCCGCTACTCGTGGTCGACCTGATCGGCGGCGGGCTGATGCCGAGCTTCGTCCTGGCGCTCCTCGCGGTCGTCGTCCTCGGCCTGGTCGTCCCGGTGATCGTCGGGGTCGTCGGCGTCGCGATCGGCGGGGCTGTCCGGCGTCGGAAGCTGCGGACAGCACCGACGGCCTGAACCGTTCGGCCGGCGCTTCCGCTACCGCGCACCCTCGAAGGTCTGCGTCCCGAGCACGGCGAGGAGCTTGAGCTTGCTTGCGGCCTCGGTGTGCGGCGCGGCCGTGAGGACGAGGAGTGCCTGCGACTGGTCCTCGGTGAACAGGGCCTGGCAGTCCAGCTCGATGGGGCCGATCTCGGGGTGGATGAGCACCTTGTGGTCCTCGAAGCGCCGCCCGACCTCGTGCGTCGCCCACAGCCGCCGGAACTCCTCACTGTGCCCGGTGAGCGCCTCGACGATCTCGCCGGCCGGCGACTGCGCCCCCAACGAGCCGTAGGCCGCACGCAGCGACGCGACCTGCGCGCGACTCTGCCGGTCCCGGTCCTCGGCGGGGTATCGCTCGCGTTCCTCGGGGTGCAGGAACCAGCGGTAGATCGCGCTGCGCTCCAGGCCCCGGTACCGGTTCGCATCGCCGAACAGCGCCCGGGCCGGGTCGTTCTGGACGAGCGTCTCGCCGAGCGCCGACAGGATGAGCGCGGGTGCGTCGGTGAGCCGGTCGAGGACGCGCAGAAGCGCCGGCGCGACGTAGTCGGTCGCTGCGAGGCGGGTCGGTGCGTTGTGTCCGGCGATCCGATACAGGTAGTCGCGTTCCTCGGCACTCAATCGGAGCGCCCGCGCGAGTGAACCCAGCATCTGCGTGCTCGGCTGCGGACCCCGCTGCTGCTCGAGCCGCGCGTAGTAGTCGGTCGACATCGCTGCGAGCTGTGCGACCTCCTCGCGTCGGAGCCCGGCCGTCCGTCGCCGAGGTCCGCTGCTCAGACCGACGTCCGCGGGCTGCAACGCCGATCGGTGTCGGAGGAGGAAGTCGGCGAGCGCTGGGCGATTCATCACGCCAGTATCCGCCTCCGCGGCCACGCGATCCAGGGATCGCGGATCCATGGATCGCTGCACCCTGGTGCGGCCGTCGTCACCGACGGAGACTCGATGCATGCAGATCACCGGAAACACCGTCTTCATCCCTGGCGCGACGAGCGGCATCGGCCTCGCTCTCGCACGACGCCTCCACGCAGCCGGCAACACCGTCATCATCGGCGGGCGACGCACCGAACTCCTCGAGTCGATCGCCGCCGACGAGCCCGGCCTCCACACCGTGCGGATCGACACAGCAGATCCTGCGAGCATCGAAGCCGCGGCGAAGCAGGTCATCGCGGAGCACCCGGAGATGAACGTGCTCATCACGATGGCCGGCGTCATGCGCGGCGAGGACTGGACCGGTTCCGACTTCGTCGCGACCGCCGAGGAGATCATCACGACGAACGTCCTCGGGCCCATCCGGCTCATCGGCGCGTTCAGCGAGCAGCTCCGCAGCCGACCGGACGCCACGATCATGACCGTCTCCTCGGGCCTCGCTTTCACCCCGCTGCGGGTGACGCCGACCTACAACGCGAGCAAGGCGGCCATCCACATGCTGAGCGAGTCGATCCGCCTCCAGCTGGCGGACACGGGCGTCCGTGTCGTCGAGCTCGTCCCGCCGGCCGTCCGCACTTCGCTCATGCCCGGCCAGGAGGAGAGCGACTTCGCGATGCCACTCGACGCGTTCGCCGACGAGGTCATGGGCCTCATCGAGTCGCAGCCCGACGCCACGGAGATCCAGGTCGAGAACGTCAAGTTCCTGCGCTACGCCGAGGTCCGCGGCGAGTACGACCAGACGGTCGCGATGCTCAACCGCCTCGACCCGCACTAGGCGCGTTCGTTCGCCCGGATCTGCACGAAATCAGGCTGAGATCGTGCAGAATCGGGCGACTCAGCGCGTGCGGAGCCCGCCAGATGGCGGTGCGATGCCGGGAAGACGGGCACGTTCGGCGGGTGAGTCGGGCAGTCGCGAGCAGCAGACTGGGGACACCGTCATCCGCTGTGGACATTGGAGTTCATCATGACCGCGACCGCGAACCACCCGCCCTTCGATCCCGAGCTCGCCGCGGTCCTCGCCGCCGTCGGCGATCTGATGCCCTCGACCCTCACCGCCGACATGATCCCGATGCTGCGCCAGGCGTCGCCGGTCTCGCTCCCCGTGGACGAGATGCTCGCCGAAGCCGGGGTCGAGCGCCGCGATCTGACCATCGCCGGGTACGAGGGTGCCGAGATCTCCGTCTCCGTGCTCGCGCGAGCCGGCAAGGTCGGCACCGGCCCCGGAGTGTTCCACACTCACGGCGGCGGGATGGTCATGGGCGACCGCTTCGTGGGGCTCGGCCAGTTCCTGCCGTGGATCGTCGAACTCGACGCCACGGTCGTCACCGTCGAGTACCGACTCGCACCGGAGTTCCCCGACCCGTACCCGGTGGAGGACTGCTACGCCGCACTCGTCTGGACGGCGGAGCACGCGCAGGAACTCGGCATCGATCCGGCTCGGTTCATCATCGCCGGAGCGAGCGCCGGTGGAGGGCTCGCCGCTGGTGTCGCGCTCCTGGCCCGCGATCGGAGCGGTCCGGAGCTCGCCGGCCAGGTCCTCATCTACCCGATGCTCGACGATCGCGACGCCACCGTCTCGACCACGCAGATCGACGGGGTCGGCGTCTGGGACCGGGGCAGCAACATCACCGGCTGGACCGCACTGCTCGGCGACCGTGTCGGAGGCGACGACGTCTCCATCTATGCCGCCCCGGCACGCGCAATCGATCTGACCGGCCTGCCACCCGCCTTCATCGACTGCGGCAGTGCAGAGGTCTTCCGTGACGAGGACGTCGCCTACGCGACGTCGCTCTGGCAGGCCGGCGTCCAGGCCGAGCTCCACGTGTGGCCGGGTGGGTTCCACGGATTCGACATGCTCGCGCCGCACGCCGAACTCGCCCGGGCCATGACCGCCGCCCGGAACGCCTGGGTCGCTCGCCTGCTCGCGCCCTGAGGTCATCGCCTGTGACGACCCGGTTCCCTATGCTGGGTCGTCACAGGCACATCGGAGTGACGCCATGCAGGAACTCGTCGGCCGCCTCACCGCCTTGGATCCCGAGGCGAGTGAAGGTCTGAAGGTCATCGCCTACTTCGACGCGCTCGTCGCGGGCGGGGTGAACACCGAAGCGCTCACCCGCGGAGCAGCCGTTCTGGCCGGGGTGCCAGCAGGAGCGCGTACCCCGGAGGCTGCCGTCCGCGTCGATCCTGCCGGCCACCGGCTGCCCGTCGAATCCGCGGACTGGCCGACGCGCACGGTCGCCGGTGACGGGTCCGTCTGGTTGGAACGCGTCGGAGTCGCCCACGCCAACGACGCAATCGTGCTCGAACGGTTCGCGCTCGCCGTGGCCCTCCTGCGGTCGCGGCGTCACCCGCAGGCGGATTCGTCGGTGCAGATCCTGCTCGATGCCGATCGTTCCGAGTCGGAACGATCGCAGGCCGCCGAACGACTGTCCCTCTCCGGCTCCGCCCTGCGGGTGATCGCGACGTCACCGTCGGTGCACCCGCAGGGCGGTCCGTCGGCCCTCACGGTCGGCACCGGTGGCGTGCTGCGGGCGACGATCATCAGCGGTCCCGACTCGGTGCCGGGACCGTCTACTGTCGACGGCGTCGCCGGAATCGGACGCCCGGGCGTCGCGACCCAGCTGGCGCGATCGTGGGCGGACGCGCAGATGGCCATCAGCATGACGGACGCCTCCCACCGGGTCGTCGACATCGCGGACCTCGGTATCCTCGCTGACGCGGTCCGGGAGTTGGCCGCCACCGCGGCTGGGGTGCCGGACGTCTCGGCGCTCGCCGCACTCGACGATCGTGCCGTGCGGGTGCTCGACGCGCTGGTGCGAGGTGACAGTGTGCGGTCAGCAGCGCAGGAGCTCGGCATGCACCACTCGACGTTGCAGGGCAAGCACGAGCACTTCACCCGGATCCTGGGATACGACCCTCGTGAGCCGGTCGGCCGGGCGCGCTACGAACTCGCCTCGCTGCTGCTCAGATCCATGGGGCGTTGAGTCGCCCCGTTCTGCACGGAATACGGCGATATCCGTGCAGAATCGGGCGACTCAGCGAGCCGCTGCCTCCAGATCCACGACGACGTCGTCGAGGCCGGCGCCGCTCACCGTCACCGTGATGGCACCGGGCCCGCTCGGCCGGACGATCGCCAGCGCCCGTCCGTCGAAGGTGGTGCGCGTGGTCGCGTCGAAGCGCTCGGTCGTCTTCGGGGTGCCGGTTCCGAAGCCCGCGAGCCGACCCGCGCCCGCGACGCTGACCGAGACCGCGCGGTCGGCGCCGGTGACCAGGACGCCGGCCGCGTCACGCAGCTCGATCGCGATGAAGGCGAGATCGGTGTCGTCGGCGCGGAGCGTCGTCCTGTCGGCGGTCGCCACGAGCCTGGTCGGGCCGGTGGCGGAGACGAGCGCGGTGCGGCCGACCTCCGCGCCCGAGCGGAACGCGACCGCCTCGAGCGTGCCCGGCCGGTAGACGGTCTCGAACTCGGCGAGCTTCGGCCGGCGTCCACCCACCGGCCCACGCGCCACCTCCACACCGTCGAGCAGTAGGGCCACCTCGTCGGCGTCGGCGGCGACCTCGACCGTGACCGGCGCGCCCTCGAAACCGGGCCATGTCCACGAGTCGACCGAGTCGCTCCACGCCCACGGGGACTGCATCGTGATCGTCTGCCCGTGCCGTTCCGGTCGGAGCACCGCGATGGCCGGCTCGGACCGCAGACCGAAGACGATCTCCCGGTAGTACGACACCGGCCGCCGCCAGCCGGTGATGTCGAAGTCGCCGCACCACGCGGTGAGGTACGGGAACTCGCGCTCGAGTGCACCGTTCGCCTCGGGATCTTCAGCGTAAGAGGTCGCACCGATGCCGACCTCGCCGAGGTAGTCCCAGCCGGTCCAGGTGAAGTCACCGATCACGTTCGGGTTCGCCTCGACGAGCGGCCAGAGGTCGCCGATCTGGGTCGGGAAGGTCTCCGAGCCGACGATCACGCGGTGCGGGAACCGCTCGGCATCGCTCGCGTAGCGGCCGTCCGCGTAGTTGAGGCCGAGGACGTCGAGGGCCGCACTGGACTCCTCGGTGCGCGTCGTGACAGCTTCGGAGGAACCGATGAGGCTCATCATGTTCGCGCCCGCTTCGCCCATCAGCTCGTTCAACCCTTGGTCCGCCGCCATGATGCCGTCCAGATCGTCGAGCACGGCCAGGGTCGCGTTCACGCCGTTCGTCACGAGTCGTGTCGGATCCAACGCCCGCACGTGCTCGGCGAGTTCCCGCGCCTGGATCGCGCCGTGCGGGGTGCCGACCTCGACGATCTCGTTGCCGATCGAGTACATGATCACGCTCGGATGGTTCATGTCCTTCGCCACCATCGACTCCAGATCGGCCCGCCACCACTGCGCGAAGTCGAGGGAGTAGTCGTTGTCCGTCTTGCCCCGGCCCCACATGTCGAAGGCCTCGTCCATGACGAGCATGCCGATGCGGTCGCAGGCGTCGAGCATGGCGGGCGACGCCGGATTGTGGGCCGCGCGGATCGCGTTGAAGCCGGCGTCCTTGAGGAGCTGGATACGCCGTTCCTCGGCGCGCGCGATCGACGCTGCACCGAGCGGACCGTTGTCGCTGTGGATGCAGGCCCCGCGCAGGAGTACCGGCTCACCGTTGATGCGGAGACCCTTGCGCGGGTCGACGGTGACCGTGCGGATGCCGTGGACCGTGTGGACGACGGCTGCCTCGTCGGCGGGTCGGTCGTCGACCTCGAGCGAGGTCCGCGCCGAGTACAGCGCCGGTGAGTCGACGCTCCACAGGGCCGGGTCCGGCACGTACAGGCGCTGGCGGATGAGCGCGCTATCGCCTGGCGCGACGGTGACCGGCGTGCGCTCGCCCTCGACCACGCTCCCGTCAGGGCCGGCGAGTTCCGTCGCGAGGATGCGTGCACTCCTGGTGAGACCCCGGTTGACGACGGTCGTCGCCACTTCGAGCACCGCCTGGTCGTCCTCGACCCGGATCGTCGTGATGCGGACACCGTCGGGCTCGATGTGCGTGGGTTCGTCGACGTGCAGGAGGACCGGGCGGTGCAGGCCGGCTCCGGCGTACCAGCGGGAGTCCTGCCCTGCGCGGGTCTCGATGCGCAGCGTGTTCGTCTCGCCGAAGCGGAGGAACGGGGTGAGCTCGACGAAGAAGCGCGCGAAGCCGTCGGCACGATTGCCGGCGAACTCGTCGTTGAGGTACACCATCGCGTGTCTGAACGCGCCCTGGATCTCGAGCCGGACGATGCGACCGGACCACTCGGCAGGGACCTCGAAGGTCTTCACCTGGCTGAAGGCGCCGGCGGGGAAGTAGGCGGCCCCGCCCTTGGCGAGTGCGTCCGGCGACCGCTCGGCGTCGCGCAGGGCGTCGTGCGGGAGGGTCACGGCTCGCGAGTCGTCAGCGCCGCCCTGGACAGCGGCGAAGGGGCCTCGGGGTGCGCGGACGATCCAGTCGCCGGTGAACGGGATGGTGGTCATGACGTGCTCCAGTGCAGATCGGGATGACGAAAGTTTTTCGGCGTCGTGCGCCGTGATCCCGACGGTAAGCGAGACTGCGTGACGTCGTCAACGCGTCGATTCGAAACTGTTTCGCTAGGCTGGGCGCGACCGGCGGCCGCCCGCTGTGGGACGAGGGAGGGGACTCCATGGCACGAACACCGATGACGGGTCCGACGCTGGCGTCGATCGCAGAGCGCGCCGGTGTCTCGATCGCGACCGTCTCGAAGGTGATCAACGGTCGATCGGGCATGTCCGAGGCGACCCGTGCCCGGGTCGAGACGGCCGTGCGCGAGCTCGGGTACCGCCCGACACCCCGGTCGATCCCCGGTGCTCCACGAAGCATCCACGTCGTGTTCGACACCCTGCACAGCGTCTACTCCCTCCGTGTCCTCGACGGCATGGTCGCCGCGGCACAGCGGTCGGACATCGATCTCGTGACGCGGGTGCTGTCGCCCGGTTCCGGCTTCGGGTCCACGGATGCGACCGGAGACGAGGTGGCGCTCGACCGCGGCTTCGTCGACGGCGTCGCGGCGCGAGGGGCGATCGGCATGATCGTCGTCACGACGCCCATCGCCGCCGACGTCGTCGACGCGTGCCTCGACGCGGGCATCGCGCTCGTCGCGGTCGACTCGCCTGATCCGCTCGACCGCTCGGTCGCGAGTATCGGTTCGAGCCACGCCGCCGGCGGGCAGCAGGCGGTCGAGCACCTCGTCGGCCTCGGGCATCGGCGGATCGCCTTCGTGGGCGGACATCCGGCGAATCCCGGCCTCCATGCGCGGGCGGTCGGCTATCGAGAGGCGCTCTTGTCGGCCGGTGTCAGGCTCGACCCAGGGCTCGTCTCGGAGGAGGGGATGGGCACCTCGGCGCGGGCGGTCGAGCGCATGCTCGCACTCGACGACCCGCCGACCGCCGTGTTCGCGACCAACGACGCCGACGCCTTCGCCGTCATCCGCACGGTCGTCCAGGCCGGTCTCCGCGTGCCGGAGGACGTGAGCGTGGTCGGCTACGACGACACGTACTCGGCGATGCTGACCGTTCCGCTCCTGACGACCGTCCACACCTCGATGCACGACATCGGCCGGGCGGCGGTCGACACCGTCCTCCGCCTGCATGCCGGCGAGCGGCCGTTCTCCCATCACCTCGAGCTCGCGACGACGCTCATCGCGCGGGAGTCGACGGGGCCGGTCCCGCCCTCGACGCCCTGAGTTGCCCGAATCTGTGCGTTTCAGCCCGAATTTCGAGCAGTTTCGGGCGACTCAGCGGGACGAGCGCGGCAGGCGGAGGTCGTGGAGCGTGAAGCGGCCGACGGGGAGCGCGGCACGGATCCGGGACTCGTCGAAGCGGCGTGAGGGACGGAGGTCCGCGGGGAGTTCCGGTGCCGCTGGGGCCGCCTCACTCACGCCCTCGGCCAGCATCTGCGCCTGCGCCTTCGCCACCAACGGCGTCTTCATGAGGCGTTCCGTCGCGCGCGCGAGCAGGCGGATCGTCCACACGGGGACCGGGACGTAGAGCGGGCGGCGTCCGGCCACGTGCGCGATCCGGCGCACGGCCGCACCCAGCTCGAGCTCCTCGGCGCCCATGACCGCGACGGTCGGTTCCGACACCCGGCCCTCGAGTGCTGCGACGAGGACGTCGACGGCGTCCGCGACCGGCACCGGACGCACGCGGCGCTCGCGGTAGCCGACGGTCGCGAACACCGGGAAGGTGCGGACGGCCTTCGTGACGTGATCGACCATGTGGTCGCCGGCGCCGTAGATCATGCCGAACTTGAGGACGGTGTGCGCGATGCCCGAGCCCCGCACGATCTCCTCGGCCGCCCACTTCGTCTCGTGGTACCCGGAGCCGCAGTCGGGTCGCGCGCGGAGGAAGCTCACCAGCACGATGCGACCGACGCCGGCGCGACGGGCCGCGTCCACGACCGACCGGGTGCCATCGACGTGCACGCGCTGGAAGGTCTGCTCGCCGAGCTCGCGGTTGATCCCGGCGCAGTGTGCGATCGCGTCGCAGTCGGCGAACGCGGCGGTCAACGCCTCGACGTCGTCGATCTCCACGCCGGTGCGTCGGGAGACGACGACGATCTCGTGCCCGTCGTGCTGCAGTCGCTCGGCCAGGTGTCGTCCGACGAACCCGGTCCCACCGGTGATGGCCACTCGCATGCTGTCTCCTTCGCTTGTTAGCAATATAGCGAAACTGTATATCGCAATTGTGCTAGATTGCAAACATGGCAGATACAGCGTCGGACATCTTCGCCGCGCTCGCTCATCCGACGCGGCGGCAGATCCTGCAGGACCTCAAAGACGGCGAGCTCGCCGCGGGGGAGATCGCCGCACGCTTCGACGCCACCGGTCCGACCATCTCGCGGCACCTGAGCGTCCTGCGCCAGGCCGGCCTCGTCTCCGAGCGCCGCGATGCGAACCGCATCCTCTACTCGCTCGTCGGTGAGCGCCTCGCGCTGTCGGTGGGCGACTTCCTGTCGACCGTGTGCCCGGAGCAGATGGTCCTGCGTGAGGTCCGCAAGCGCCGGACCGCGTAGCTCGGTCTCGATCCGGCGCTGAGTCGCCCGAAGATGTCCGATTCCGCCGCGATCTCGAGCCGTTTCGCGCGACTCAGCGCAGCCCGCGCGTGACGCTGCGGACGATCGTCTGCGTGGCGGCCTCTCCGGCGCGGGTCGGCAGTAGTGCCCAGACGTGGAACTGTCCGGTGCCCTCGTGGTAGTCGACGCTGACGCCGGCCGCTTCGGCTCGTTCGACGAGCAACTCTGCGTCGGGGTTGAGGACGTCGCGGGTCCCGCTCAAGAGCGTGAGTGGTCCGAGCCCGGCGAAGTCGCCGAAGAGGGGGCTCACGGTCGGATCGGTGATGTCCAGATCGCCGCGCCAGTGCTCCGCGAACACGCGTCCGCCGGGCGTCGCCAGCCAAGGGTCGCTCGGCTGCACGAGGGGGATCCGCGGGTTGCTCCAGGTGAGGTCGAGCGCCGGTGACAGCAGGGTGGTCATCGGCAGGACGACGCCCTCGTCCCGGAGTCGGAGCGCAGCCGACAGGGCGATCTGACCGCCGGCCGAGTCGCCCGCGAGGACGGTCGGCCCGTGCCGCTCGATGCTGCGCCGGACCAGCTCGACGACGCCGTTCTGCGCCACCGCCGCGGTGCCGTAGGGCACGAGCGGGTAGATCGGGAGTGTGACCACGGCGCCGGTCTCCGCGGCGATGGTGGCCGCCAGCGTCCAGTGCTGCGGTGCGATCTCGCCGACCCAGCCGCCGCCGTGCGCGTACACGACCCCGCCGATCGCCGGTCGTCGCGTGGGGGACACGGTGTACACCGGCCACTCTCCGAAACGTTCGACGTCGACCCGGACGTCGCTGCGGAGGGTGCTGGGTGGACCGTAGGACGCCGGCCGGAGGGTGCGCTCTCGGATCCGGCGACGCGCGCCGGCCTCACTCACGAAGGCGCGGTTCGCGCGGATGAGTCGGAGCGCTGGGCCGACGACGACGCCTGGGATGGTGAGCACGGTGCCTCCGCGGTTGACGGGTTCCTGGGGCTCGCCACGGTAGCAGCGCAGGCTGGGCAGGAGTCCCCGTCATGCTGGAGGTGAAGCGCTCCGACGGGTCTTCGTCGTGGGACACTGGCAGACGGCGTCGACGTGCCGATCGCGCCGCAGCAGCCCGTCCCGAAGGAACCGCATGCCCGAGCTGAACCCCGTCGTCATCGAGCGAGTCGCCTGGGACGACGAGCGGGCCGTGCGGCTCCGCGCCGCGATGGACGAGGAGATGGACGCCCGGTACGCGTCGGCCTGGGAGGACTGGGACCCCGAGGCCGCCGAGCGAGCGCTGACCGCGTTCACCGTCGATCCTGCCGACATCAGTGCGACCTTCCTGGCCCTCATCGACGGCGAGCCGGTCGGCCACGCCGCCCTGCGCCGACTGCACGGCGAATGGGAGCTCAAGCGCGTCGTCACCCTCCCGGCTCATCGCGGGCGGGGCGTCTCGAAGCGTCTGATCACCGCCGTCGAGGACACCGCCCGTGCCGAGGGGGCGTCCCGCCTCATCCTGCAGACCGGCGACCGCCAGCCCGAGGCCGTGCGGCTCTACGAGTGGCTCGGCTACGAGCCCATCCCGATCTACTCGCCGTACGAGGTCATCCCGATGTCGCTCTGCTACGCCCGCCCGCTCCGCTGACGCTCGGCGGCGCGACTGTCGTCGCTAGTGAGCAGCCTTCGCGGGCTGGTTGCGTGAACGCAGGCGCGAGATTCCGGTCACGATCGCGACGACGATCAGACCGAGGACGAGTCCGAACACGGCGGACATCGCTGTGTCGGCGATCCAGACGACGACCGGTCCGGCGGCCTCGATCGCGTGGGTGACGACGTGCACGAGGTCGTACGGGCCGTGCCAGAACGTCTCGGCGAGGTTCGCGATCACGAGGTGGCCGCCGACCCAGAGCATCGCGACCGTGCCGACGATGCTGATGACGCGGAAGACCGCGGGCATCGACGCGACGATCCGTGCGCCGGTGCGGCGGACGCCGCGTGACGGGTTCTTCATGAGCCGGAGTCCGATGTCGTCGATCTTCACGAGCAGGGCGACCGCGCCGTAGACGACCGCGGTCATGACGAGGCCGATGACCATGAGGGCGCCCAGTGTCATCCAGATGCCGAGCCCCGAGTCGAGGCTGGCGAGGGAGATGAGCATGATCTCCGTGCTGAGGATGAGGTCGGTGCGGACCGCCCCGGAGACGAGCTTCTTCTCGTCGCGGACGTCCTCCTCCGCCTCCGCGTGGTGCATGCCGAACCACTCCATGACCTTCTCTGCACCCTCGAAGCAGAGGTAGGTGCCTCCGATGATGAGGAGGAACGGCAGCACCCAGGGGGCGAACGCCGTGAGCAGCAGGGCGATCGGGATGATGATGACGAACTTGTTGATGAGGCTGCCGCGGGCGATCCGCCACACGACCGGCAGTTCCCGCGCGGGGGTGAGCCCCTGCACGTACTGCGGGGTGACGGCCGCATCGTCGATGACGACGCCGGCGGTCTTCGCACTCGCCTTGAGGGCTGCGCTGAGGATGTCATCGACAACGGCGAGCAGGCCGACCGACATGTGCTTCTCCTTGGCTCGGGGATCACGCCGCCGCAGGCTCGGCAGGGACGGAGTCCACAGTACTGTCGTGATCGCCGAAGGGTGTACTGCTGGACACTCCCTCGCCGACGTGCACGGCCGTAGCGTCGTCCGTATGCAGATCCAACCGAAACCCGCGACGATCAAGAACCCCGCCGAGCAGTTCACCGGCGACGTCTACCTCGACCTGCTGGCCGCGCCGCAGCAGGACGGCCAGCACATGATGGTCGCGAAGGTGCGGTTCCTCCCCGGCGCCCGCACCGCATGGCACTCCCATGCCAACGGGCAGACCCTCCACGTCACCGAGGGAGTCGCCCTCATGGGCACGCGCGACGGTGCCGTTCTCGTCGTCCAGCCGGGCCAGACGGTCTACACCCCACCCGGCGAGGAGCACTGGCACGGAGCCACGCCCGACGACTACATGGAGCACCTCGCGATGTTCGAACAGGCGGACGACCCGGCAATGAGCACGACCTGGCTCGAGCACGTCGCCGAAGCCGACTACCACCGCCCCTGACCGACTGCCCGACCGCGACCCGGCTTCTCCGCTGTGGAGAAGCGGGGTCCTCCCCGGAGGTAGGGAGGCCTCCCTTCCATGCGGATGCCACCCCGGTACTGTTGGCACTCACGACAGATTGGGGATTTCGAATGGTCGAGACCACACCGCGCCGCTCACGGTCGGCCGTGCTCGCGCTGACCTTGACGATCGGAACGCTCGTCGCGGCGGCGATCATCGGCGGATACTTCATCATCGTCGGCGATCAGGCCGACATCGCCGGGCGGGTCTGGCTCACGCTGCTGCTGCTCGCGGCCTTCGTCGGGGCCGTGTCGCTCGACGCCGCAGCCGGCCACGGACCCAACAAGTGGTACCTCGCGGTGTCGACGTTGGTGAACATCTTCCTCGTCACCGTCGGCCTCCTGAAGCTGTGGAACGGGTGGCTCCAGCCGCCGAACACCTCCGACGGGTTCGTCTGGTCCACGCAGATCATGCTGTTCCTCGGCATCCTCATCATCGTGCGTCTGGCGCTCATCATCATCCAGGTGTACTTCCTCCACTTCGTCACCCGCGCCACGTCCACCGTGGTCAGGGCCACCGGCATCGTGACGATCGCGCTCATCATCGCCACGGTCCTCGTGCTCGTGCTGCCCATGGCGTTCCCAGAGGGCACCTGGGCTGACTGGTGGTGGCGCATCGCCGCGGCCACGACACTCGCTGCGGCGATCTCCGCCGTGATCCCCGTCATCGTCCGGGCGTTCTCGCCGAAGCCGGAGGGCGAGCGGGTGTCCTACGGGCAGCAGCCGTACCGTCCGGAGGTGTACCAGCAGGCCGCACCCGGCTACCCGGTTCAGAGCTACCCGGGGCAGCAGGGCTACCCGGGCCAGCAGCCGTACCAGGGGCAGCCGTACCCGCAGCAGCCGCACCAGGGGCAGCAGCAGCCGTACCAGGGGCAGCAGCAGCCGTACCAGGGGCAGCAGCAGCCGTATGGCGGCCAGCCGAATCCCGGCCAATATGGGCAGGGCTACCAGGGGCAGCCGTACCAGGGGCAGCCGGCCCCGCAGCAGTTCACCCCGCAGCAGCCGGGCCAGCAGTGGCCCACGCCGTCCTGGCAGGGCTCCGCGCCCGGGCAGCCTGCTCCGGCACAGCCCGCGCCGCAGCAGTGGGGGCCTCCGCAGCCGCAGGTTCCCTCGTCGCCGGTTCCGCCTGCGTCTCCGCAGCAGGACCAGCAGCGTCCGCAGGAGTCCCGCCCTCCGCAGGAACCGAAGCAGCCGACGGAGCCGCAGCAGCAGGCGCAGCCGCAGAGCCCGCCGCCCGCCGAGTAGGCGAACCGACGACGGAGCCGGCTGGAAGCTGACCGCTTCCAGCCGGCTCCGTCGTCGGTCGCACTCGAAGCCGGGCTCCGCTTGCGTACAACTGCGTAGCTATGTCGGGCACGTCTTCGCCCAGCGGCGGATGTGGCGATGCGCTCGCTCCGTGAGTATGGAATCGGCGCGGTGCGACCGCCCGCCGCCGACTCCTCACGATGGGTGACGATGCGCAAGCTCCTGAAGGTTCCACTGATCTCGATCGCCACGATCGCCGGCCTCGTCGCGGCGGGCCTCGCGACGACGAGCATCGTGAACGCCGTCGCGAGTTCGTCGGAAGCGAGCGAACTGCAGCCCTACGGGCAGTTGGTCGACGTCGACGGCAAGGACATGAACGTCGTCATCAGTGGTTCCGGCGCCGAGACGATCGTCCTGCTGCCCGGGCAGGGCACCGCGGCACCCGGCCTCGACTTCGAGCCGCTCGTCGACGAGCTCCGCGACCAGTACCGGGTGGTGGTCGTCGAGCCGTTCGGCTACGGCCTCAGTGATCAGACGGACGTGCCCCGGACCTCGGCCAACATCGCCGGAGAGGTGCACGCCGCCCTGCAGCACCTCGGCATCGACCGCTACGTCCTCGCCGGACACTCGATCGCCGGCATCTACGCCCTCGAGTATCTGGAGCGGTTCCGCGCCGAGGTGACGGCGTTCATCGGGATCGACACGAGCGTCCCGACCCAGCCCGGAAGCGACGAGCCGACGCCGACCGACGGCGTCGACACGCTGCACGCGCTCGGCATCCTCCGCCTCCTCACCGCCATCGCGCCCGACCCGTACGAGGGCCTCCCGTACGACGCCGACACGAAGCGCCAACTCGCGATCCTGACGAACCGCAATGCGATGTCGCCGACGCTGCTCGACGAGATCGCCCACACGCCCGGCAACTTCAAGGCGGCCCGATCCCAAGCGTTCCCGGCCGACCTGCCGATCCTCATGTTCGTCGTCGGCGACGACCCGGAACTCTCCGACTGGGTGCCCCTCCACGAGGAGCAGCTCGCCGGAGTCGACCGGGGTGAACTCGTCCGACTCGACGGCGGCCACTACCTGCACCACACCGAGGCGGCGGTGATGGGCGAGGACATCAAACGGTTCCTCGCCGACACGCCGGGAGACTGAATCCCCGGCCGATCCGGGCTGGCGTGTCGTCGGATGTCGGGTTAGGCTCACTCTCTATCGAACGTATGTTCGAACGACGGGAGGCCACGCATGTTGATAACGAGCACCGAGATCGCGGTCTGGACGACGCCGGCAGGCGTGCCGGAGCGACTGTTCTGGGACGGAGCCCGGTACCTCGTCACCGACACCCCGACCCCGCTCGAGCCGAACGTCTCGTTCGTCACCCATCCGCCCGCGGCGACCCCCGCCTGGCGGTTCCAGGCGACCGCTGCAGACGGCCGGTCCTTCGTCTTCGACATCCGACTCGACGCCGCGCGCGGACGCTGGCAGCTCCTCCGAGCGTACGAATGAACCGCTCAGACCATCGCCCGGGCCGACGTCGCTCCGGCTGTCAGGCGGCCGGCTGCAACCGCACGACGATCGCCTTCGAGACCGGGGTGTTGCTGCGGTCGGCCGTCGAGTCGAGCGGGACGAGGACGTTCGCCTCGGGGAAGTACGCCGCGGCGCATCCACGAGCGGTCGGGTAGGAGACGACGCGGAAACCGCGGAGCTCCCGATCCGGCTGCCCGGCCCACTCGCTGAAGACGTCCACCGTCTGCCCGTCCTCCAAGCCGAGGTCACGGAGGTCGTCCGGGTTGACGAAGACGACGTTCCGGCCCTTCTTGATGCCGCGGTACCGGTCGTTCAGGCTGTAGATCGTCGTGTTGAACTGGTCGTGCGAGCGCAGGGTCTGCAGGAGCAGCCGACCGGGCGGGCAGTGGATCGGTTCGAGCTCGTTGACCGTCAGCAGGGCGCGACCCTCGGGGTTCGTGAACGTGCGGGAATCCCGCGGTCCGTTCGGCAGGACGAAGCCGTCCTCGCGGCGGATCTGCTCGTTGTACCCCTCGCAGCCCGGCACGACCCGTCCGATGTGTTCGCGGATCGTGTCGTAGTCGTCCTCGAACGCCTGCCAGGCGATGCCCGAGTCCTCACCGAGCGTCGCACGCGCGAGGCGCGTGATGATGGCGACCTCGGAGAGCAGACCGGGCGCTGCCGGCGGGATACGGCCGTGCGAGGCGTGGACCGCGCACACCGAGTCCTCCACGCTGACCATCTGCGGTCCGCTCGCCTGCAGGTCGATCTCGGTGCGCCCGAGGGTCGGCAGGATGATCGCCGCCTCGCCCGTGACCGCGTGCGAGCGGTTGAGCTTCGTGGAGATCTGCACGGACAGCTGCGTTCCGCGGATCGCGGCCTCGGCGGCGGCGGTGTCGGAGATCGCCGCGACGAAGTTGCCGCCGAGCGAGATCCAGGTGCGGACCTCGCCCCGCTGCATCGCTCGGATCGCGTTCACCGCGTCGACCCCGTGCTCCCGCGGCATCGGGACCGCGAACTCGCGCTCCATGGCGGCGAGGAAGGACTCGGGCATCTGCTCCCAGATACCCATCGTCCGGTCGCCCTGCACGTTGCTGTGCCCGCGGATCGGCGATGCCCCGGCGCCAGGCTTGCCGATGTTCCCGCGGAGGAGGAGCAGGTTGATGATCTCCTTGATCCCGTTGACCGCCGCCTTGTGCTGGGTCAGACCCATCGCCCAGGTGACGATCGTCGCCTTCGACGCGATGTAGCGCTCGGCGAGTTCGTCGATCTGCTCGCTCGTGAGGCCGGTCGCCTCGAGCACGGCGGCCTCGTCGAGGTCGGCCAGGTGGGCCGTCAGCTCCTCGAGTCCGAGGCAGTGCTCGGCGAGGAACGCGTGGTCGAGGATCGTCCCCGGAGCTGCCGCCTCGGCCTCCAGGACCCGCTTCGAGACCGCCTGCAGCAGCGCCATGTCGCCGCCGAGCCGGATCTGCAGGAACTGGTCGGAGATGACCGTGCCGCGCCCGACCATGCCGCGGACCGTCTGCGGGTTCTTGTACCGCTCGAGCGCCGCCTCGGGGAGCGGGTTCACCGAGACGATCGTCGCGCCCGCTTGCTTCGCGTCCTCGAGCGCCGTGAGCATGCGCGGATGGTTCGTGCCCGGGTTCTGGCCCATGACGATGATGAGGTCGGCCTGCTCGAAGTCCTCGTACCGGATCGTCGACTTCCCGACGCCGATCACCTCGCCGAGCGCCGTGCCGGTGGACTCGTGGCACATGTTCGAACAGTCGGGGAGGTTGTTGGTCCCGAAGGCGCGAACGAAGAGCTGGTAGACGAAGGCCGCCTCGTTCGACGCGCGGCCGCTCGTGTAGAACACGGCTTCGTCGGGGGACGCCTGCCCACGCAGCTGCTCACCGACGATCGCGAACGCCTCGTCCCAGCTCACCGGCCGGTAGTGGTCCGAACCGGCCGGCTTGTAGACGGGCTCCGACAGCCGACCCTGCATGCCGAGCCAGTACTCCGACTTGTCGGCGAGATCGCTGAGCGGGTGTTCGGCCCAGAAGGCGCTCGGGATGACGACCGGCGTCGCCTCCCAGATGACGGCCTTCGCGCCGTTCTCGCAGAACTCGAGCTTCTTGCGGTCGTCCGGGTCGGGCCAGGCGCAGCTCATGCAGTCGAAGCCGCCGCGCTGGTTGATCGAGGTGAACAGCTCCGCGGTCCGCTTCGGTCCGAGCTGCCGGAGGGCGGGCTCCATCGAGTGCAGGATGCCGGGCAAGCCGACGGCGACGTGCTTCGGGTGGGTGACCTCGATGTCGGCGTCCGTGACGTCCTCGACGGGCGGTTCGGCGCTCATGCGTTCGCTCCGGTCTGGAGTGCTGCTGGTGCCGAGCCTTCGGCCGGGTCGGCGAGCCGGTGCGCTCCGCTGTAGACGACCATCGAGTCGCCACGGAGGAAGCCGACGAGCGTCATCCCGAGTTCGGTGGCCAGTTCGGCGGCGAGCGACGACGGAGCGGAGACGGCGGCGAGCATCGGGATGCCGGCCATCGAGGCCTTCTGCGTGAGCTCGAAACTCGCGCGCCCCGACACCATCAGGACCATGGAGCGGAGCGGGAGCAACCCCTCCTTCGCCGCCCATCCGACGACCTTGTCGACGGCGTTGTGTCGGCCGACGTCCTCGCGGAGCACGAGCATCTCGCCGGTGCGGGCGTCGAACAGGCCGGCCGCGTGCAGACCGCCGGTGCGTTCGAAGACCGCCTGCTGTGCCCGGAGGCGGTCGGGGAAGGTCACGAGGAGCGCCGGGTCGAGGAGGAAGTCGTCGTCTGCGACCGTGTACCGCGAGCTCGTCCGGACGGCGTCGATGCTCGCCTTGCCGCAGAGGCCGCACGAGCTGGTGGTGAAGAAGTTCCGTTCCAGGCTCGGATCGGGGGCGGGGACGCCGGGGGACAGGGCGACGTCGAGCACGTTGTACGTGTTGACGCCCTCGTCCGTCGCGCCGGCGCAGTACCGCGCGGTCCGGACGTCGTCACCCCGACCGATGACGCCCTCCGAGACGAGGAAGCCGATCGCGAGGTCGACGTCGTGGCCGGGCGTCCGCATCGTGATGGCGAGCGAACGACCACCGACGCGGATCTCGAGCGGCTCCTCGACGGCGAGGACGTCCTCGCGGGTGCGTGCGGGCTGTCCCACCGTGATGCGGGTGACGCGTCTGCGCGCCGTGATGCGAGTCATGGCTCATGGCTATCACCACCATCGGACGAGGGCAAGGTGCCTCACCGGATCCGCAGCCGCCTCGGGGGCTGGATCGCGGCTTAGGCTGGTGCCATGTCCGTCGACGCGATCATCCTCGCGGGAGGGCGGTCCTCCCGTCTCGGCGGCGTCGCGAAGGCGTCGTTGTTCCGCGACGGCCGGACGCTCCTCCAGCTCGCGGTCGATGCTGCGCGGGCGGCCGGCGGCCGTGTCGTCGTGGTCGGCCCCGAGGCCCGGACGACCGCTCCGGTCCGCTTCGTCCGTGAGCGCCCCGTCTTCGGCGGCCCTGCCGCGGCCATCGCCGCAGGCCTGGACGCCCTGCGTGATGGCGTCGCGGCCGAGGGCCCCACGCAGGTCGCCGTCCTCGCCTGCGACATGCCGGATGCCGCACCTGCGCTCGCCGCGGTGCTCGACGCCGCCACAGCCGCGACCGGGACCGAGACCGACGGCTGGGTCGCTGTGGACGACTCCGGTCGTGAGCAGCCGCTGCTCGCCGTCTACGACCGGGAGGCCCTGGAACGCCGGGTCGCCGCACTCCGGGCGTCGCAGCCGAGCGGTGACCTCGCGGGTGTCTCCGTCCGCCAGCTGCTCGCCGGACTCGTCCTCCGACAGGTGCCCATTCCCGACGGCGGCTCGGCCGACGTCGACACCTGGGCCGACGCCGCCGGACTCGGGGTCGTCACCGCCGTCGAGTCGCCGACGCCGACCGCGTCCACCACACCGACCGCCGACCCTGAGGAGCGTCTCCGATGACCGATGACCTGCATGCCGTCCTCGCCGACTGGACCGACCGGGTGTCCGCCGAGCTGGAGCTCGGCGACGTCGCGGTCGACATCGACGCCGTCCTCGGACTCGCGGGCACGGCCGCGCACGCCGTACGGCGTCCGGCCGCCCCGCTCACCACCTACCTCGTCGGCATCGCCGTCGGGAAGGCGCTCGCGATCGGGGCGGATCCGGTCGCCGCCGCCGAGGCTGCGACCGCGGCCGTCGAGCGGCTGGTCGCCTCGGACTCGACCGCATGACGAGGTCCTCCTGGTCGGACGCCCGCACCATCGCGCATGCGGCGGGTGCCGCGCAGCGGTCCGACGTCGTCGACACCCTGGCGCTCACCGAGGCCCTCGGACACGTCCTCGCGGCGCCGCTCGTCTCGCCCATCGCGATCCCGCACTACGCCTCCTCGGCGATGGACGGCTGGGCGGTGGCCGGGGTCGGCCCGTGGACCTTGCTGACCGGTGGAGACGCCGAGCGCGCACGATCGGTCGGACTCGGCGACGGTGTCGCGGTCGACGTCCTGACCGGTGGACTGATCCCGGCGGGCGCCGAGGCGGTCCTCCAGCTCGAGCACGGCGTGGTCGAGCAGAGTTCGGGTGCTGCCAGCCTCCACCTCGCGCCGTCCGCGCCGAGCGAGGAGCCGCGGCCGGGGCGGCACATCCGGCCCGCCGGAACCGAGTCACCCGCGGGGTCGACCGTCCTCGACGCCGGCACGCGTCTCGGTCCCGTGCACCTCGCGGTCGCCGCCGGCGCCGGCTTCGACCGCGTGCCCGTCGTGCCGCTGCCGCGGGTCCGCCTGGTCCTCACGGGCGACGAGGTCGTCACGAGCGGCGTGCCCGCGCCCGGGTTCGTGCGCGACAGCTTCGGCCCATCCCTCCCGGGAGTGATCGCCTCGCTCGGTGGCGTCGTCACGTCCAGCGTCCGTGTCGGCGATGATGCGTCCACCACGGCCGCCGCCCTCGGGCTGACGAGTGCGGTCGGCGTCCCGGCCCGCCAGCAGCGGGACCTCGTCGTGACCACGGGTGGTACCGGTGACTCGCGCGCCGACCATGTCCGAGCGCTGCTCCGCGACGCCGGCGCGGACTTCCTCGTGGACGGCGTCGACGTCCGCCCGGGTGGCCCTGCGCTGCTCGCGCGGCTGCCGGACGGTCGTCTGTTCGTCGGGCTGCCCGGCAACCCGCTCGCCGCACTGCTCAGTGTCCTCACGCTCGTGCACCCGGTGCTTGCGGGCTTCCAGGGACTCGAGCTCCCGGCCCTGCGACCGGCGGTGCTCGCCTCGCCCGTCGACGGGGCTCGCTCAGGGACGGTGCTGCGCCCCTACCGCTCGGTGCACGATGCGGACTCGCCGACGCCGCATGCGGAGCCGACGCCCTGGCACGGGGCAGCCATGCTCCGCGGGCTCCCCGACGCCGATGGCGTGCTCGTGTGCCCGGGCTCCGGCACAGCCGCGGGCGGCCTGGTACCGAGTCTCGACCTGCCCTGGTGATCGGGCCTCGGGTCAGCGGCCCCGGACGGCTGCCGCCGTCATCAGCCGCAGCAGTTCCTCGCCGGCGAGGATGCCGCGCCGCTCGGTGACCGTCAGCGTGTCGATCGTGAAGCCCTCGTCGTCGAGCTCGCCGTGCGCCGGCCGGAACGCGAGGTCGGCGGTCTCCAGCATCGACTGGTCGAGGAGCGAGTCACCGGCCGCGAGGACGAGTGGTCCGTCGAGGCGGCGGGCGACTTCACTGACGGCATCGTGCTTCGTGAGCGTCCGGGGTACGCAGTAGAGCTTGCGTCCCTGCAGGGACACCGTCCATCCGAGCCGTTCGCACTCCTGCTCGACCTGTTCGAGCCAGCCCGCCGGGATCGCGTCGCGCTCGACGATCGAGTAGAAGAACAGCGCATCCGCGACGTTCGTCTTGAGGATCCAGGTGGGCGACGCCAGCTCCTCGAAGCGCGCGAGCGCCTCGTCCAGCGGAGCGGTGTGGTCGGTGAGGTGCGCTCGCACCCGGTCACGCCAGTCGGCGTCGGGGACGCCGTCGACGAGGATCTCGCCGCCGTTGCTCGTGATCGCGTATGCGGGCGCGCCGCCCGGCAGCTGCACCCGCTGATACTGCGCCACCGTGCGCGTCGTGACCGGCATGAACACGGCCTGCGAGCGCAGCTCGATCAGCAGTCGCTCCGACTCGCGCGTCATGAACGAGATCGGCACACCGTTCCAGAGCTCCGAGACGACGATCGACGGCGCCTCGGGGTCAGGCGTCTGGAGCCAGAACGCCTTCGGCGAGTAGATGAGGGTGCGGTCGAGGTCGCAGGCGACGAGGGCGCTCACTGGGCGTCTCCCGCCGCGGCGTCGCTCAACGGGTTGATGAGTCCGACACAGCTGTAGGGCAACCCGGGCACGACCTCGACCGGCACACCGCGCTGCTCGGCGAGCAGGAGCACGTGCGCGACGTCGTCGAGGGCGTCCGGTGACACGAGCACCTTCCACGGCACCCGGCGGAGCAGGACGCGGGTGGTCTCGCCGACACCCGGCTTCACGAGGTTCACCGTCGGGATGTCGTACTGTTCCCGGATCCGCTCGACGGCCTCCCAGCCGATCCAGCTCGGTTCGCGATCGGCCGCCGAGGCCTCCTCGACGCCCGCTACGACGTCGTCGACCACCTCGGCGAAGCGGCTGGAGACCGCGTCGAGGAAGGCGCCGGAGACGTCGTGACTGCTCAGCTCGCGGTAGAACTTGGCGCCGTGGAACTGGTCGTCGGAGAGCAGCTCGCGGTTGTACACCGTGCGGGACACGAGGCCGGAGACGGTGGAGTTCAGGCACGCCGAGGGGATGAGGTAGTCGTCGCGGGTGCCGTACACGGGCACGCAGTGGCCGGGGTCGGCGAGGACCGCCAGCTCGTCGGAGAAGCGGATGCCGTCGGTCTCGGCGAAGAGTTCCAGCGCCGCCGTCAGTTCGCGCGCGATGGCGCCCTTGCCGGTCCAGCCGTCGACGAACGCGATCTGCTCCGGGTCGTGGTGCGCCGCGAGGTAGCGCAGCGCGGTTCCGTCGACGCCGACACCGCGCACGATGCTCATCGTGTAGTGCGGCACGTCGATCCCACGGACCTCCTGCGCCCAGCGACGCATGAGGATCCCGATGGGCGTTCCGGCGCGGGCGAGGGAAACCAGCACCGGCCGGTTCGCACGGGACGCCAGGACGAGGTCGGTGACGACACCGACGGCCACCGCGAGACGTCGGCTCGAGCGCGCGAGGGCGTCCCGGTAGAGCTCCTCGTACTCGGGGGAGGGCAGGTACTCGATGGGCAGCGACTCGGCGTAGTGCGCGCGACCGCTCTGGATCGCGGCCTCGCGTTCGGAGGCGTCGGCCTCGAGGCGGGTGTCGCCGAGGTCGGTGAGCAGCCAGCGCACCTCCGAGGCGTCGTAGGACCCGAAGTCCGGTCCGGTGAGCGGCTCGGGGAGGGCGGCGGCGTCGATGGTCACGGTGCGGGGTTCCATTCGGCTGGGGTCGGGACGGATTCGGAGAGGAGGACGACGATGACGTGGTCGGTGACGGTCCGCAGTGCCTCGACGACGCCGTCGGGCCGAAGCAGGAGCTCGCGGTCGGCGCCCGGCTCCGGGAACAGGACCACCGCCGCGAACCGTGAACCACCGCGGGAGAGGTTGTAGGCGAAGCGGGGTCCGAAGCCGTCGATCGTGCGGTCGTGACTGGTGAAGGACACCGCGCTCGCGATGGCGTAGTCGTCACGGTCGATGACGGCGATGGGGGACCGCGTGGTGGTGGAGAAGCGTGTCGCTCCGCGGGCGCGGTCGAGGTGGGCGGCGACGGCCAGCGGGACCGCGATGAACTCCTCGGAGCCGAGCACCACCACCTCGCCGTCCGGCAGCTCCGGAAGGACCCGGTCGGCGATCGCGGCGGTCACCGCGTCGTCCAGGCGTCCTGTCGCACCGAAGCGCGCGCTCCGCACGGGCGGCAGGTCGGAGGCGTCCACGACGACGACGTCGCCGGTTGCGGTCGATCCGGCTACCGACGCGGCGGGTGCGGCGTCGATGACCGCCCGCGCGCGGGCGAGGACGTCCTCCGGAAGGTCGACGGCACCCACGCCGAGCGCCACGACGGTGATCCGGGTGCCGAGGCTGTCGGCGAGTTCATCGAAGCGCTGTCGGTCCGCATCCGAACGCAGGTCGATGAGGCCTGCGACCACCCAGTGCGCCTGCGGCGTGGTGGCGTGCAGCGCGGTGATCGTGTTGCGGACGGTGCGTCCGGTGCTCAACTCGTCGTCGACGAGCACCGTGGTGCCGCCGACCGTGGCCCACGCGGGGTCGCTCGGGTACAGGCGGTGGTCGCTCGCGTGCGAGTGCTCCTCCTCGAACGGTGTGAAGGGCACGTCCGCCTCGTGCCTCGTGGAGTGGAGGTACGGCGAGCCGAGCGCGTCGGCGACGATGTGGCCGAGCCCGGTCGCCGTCTCGGCATAACCGACGGTGACGAGCTCCGGCCCGGCCGGTGGCGCCGCATCGCGGAGCTGGGCGAGGTGCTCGCGGACGGCGGTGAGGGCGGCGAGACCGTCAGCATCCGGCCGTTCCCGACGGGCCAGGAGCTGCGCCACGGTGTCGAACGGAGTCGTCTCCGGATCGCCGCCGTCGAGCGCGCTCCGCACCAGCAGTCCGAGCAGTTCGCCGGCGGCGAGTGCCAGACCGGGCACGGTCGGCACGTGTTTGGCGAGGACCGTCGACACGAGCAGCTGCGCGCGTTTGGGGTTGTCGCGGAGCGCGAGACCGACGAGGTCCTCCACCGGGATCAGGCTCCGGGACGCGTTCGAGCGCAGGCCGATGCCGACGGCGTCACTGACGAAGCCGCCCGTCCATACGGTCACCGCATGCTCGTCTCGAGGAGGTCGACGAAGGTCGTCTCCTCCGCTGCCACCCCGAAGGCATCCGCGCGGAGCAGGGTCTTGCGCGCCCATGCCTGGTGCGGCTTCATCTCGTTCATCTTGTTCCGGTAGGGGGAGGCGTTGGCGCCGCCACCCACGTCGCCGACGACCGAGAGGGCGTCGACGTACTCCTCGTGGCTCACGACCGACATCGCGTGGACGACCGGCACGTGGCTCGGGTGGATGACCGTCTTGCCGAGCAACCCGTTCGCCTGGTCGAGCGCGATCTCGCGGATGAGGCCGTCGAGTCCTTTGAGGAGCAGCTTCTGACGCAGCTGCGCCTCGTTCGCGTCCTGGAACGGCGTCATGCGCAGCTGCGGGCGCATGAGCCGCTCCGCGTTGTGGAAGTGCTCCCAGACCGTGCCGGTGATGACGAAGTCGTCGCCCGGTCGACCGAAGACGTTGACGACGTCGGCGATGACCGAGGAGACGAGTTTCACGTCGTACACGGTGAGGTCGCGGGAGCGCCGGAGCGAGAAGGCGCTCGAGAGGTCGGTGGCGCCGATCCGGACCGCGAGTACGTCCTCGCGGTGGGCCTTGGTGACGTCGACGATCCCGGAGAGGGTGTCGTCGCGGGTCTCGCGGTGGATCATCCGCGGCGACTCGAGGATCGGCATGACCCGGAGCCGACGCGCGCCGTTCGACCCGTCCTGCCCGTAGTCGCGCTGCACGCGACCGAGCGCTTCGAAGAAGCGGTCCGCCACCCCGTCGCTGTTCTCGTACTTGGGGATGACGAAGCCGCTCAGGAGGTCGAGTCCCGGACCGAGGAGCCCGGCGACCCGCTCGAGCTGCTCGGGCGTGCGGACGCGGATGAAGAGCAGCGGCAACACCGGGCGCTTGGACCCCGAGCTCTTGGCGGCGAGCTGCTGCATCGCCTCCGCGACGTTCGTCTCGGCGAACTCGACCGCGTCGTCGGGGACCGAGTCCTCGAGGCACAGCACCATGCTCAGGCAGCCGTGCTTCGCCTGCTTCACGACGTCCTTCGCGAGCGTCGGGCGCGTGCCGGGACTGTAGAGCGTGGCGCCGAGTGCCGCCGCCACGTGTTCCGGCGGGGAGTCGATGCTGATGGGGCTCGGGAGCTTGTGGAACAGCCGCGACGCGCGCTTGTCGTCGACGTAACTGAAGTGGCGCATGGTCATCGTCTCCGGGGTTCGCGGGCGACGACGTACGGCGTCGGCTCGAAGCCGAACTGCTGCAGGAGCGTCTGGAGGGGGATCTCGGCGGGAAGGGGTTCGAGGCGGAGTTCGAGTCTCGACCCGATGCGCAGCAGCGAGACGACCGGCGGTGCGCCGGTGTCGTCAGCCGCGGCGAAGCTCTCGCCGTCGAAGAGCTGGACCGTCAGCGGACGACCGGCTGCGCCGACGAACAGCGCTCGCCGGATGAGGTGCACGTGACGGAGTGCGAGGATCGCGTCGCCGCCGTCGAAGCCGAGCAGCGGCCGGTTGCCGGGCGTCGTCACGGGCGTGCCGTCGACACCGTCGGCGGTCGCGACGCCCGTCACGAGTTCGACGGCCTCCCACACGATCGCCGTCGCTCCGCCGACGATGAGGCTGCCGATCGCGGACTGACGAGGGTCGAGCCGGACCAGCGGGGTCTCGTCGTCGAGGACGCGGACCTCCTCGGCCGTCGGGGCGGGGAAGGGCTGTGGGGTGCTGGGCGTCGACGGGGGCGGCGACGCCGCGTTCACCGAGGGGGTCACCACGGCGGGCGTCGAGGGCCCGCCAAGCGTGAGTCCCGTCGACGGTGCCGACGGTGCCGACGGTGCCGACGGCGCTGTCGATGCCGCCGGGGCAGGGGGTGCGGCGGCGGGCGTCGACGGCCCGCCGAGCGTGAGTCCCGTCGACGGTGCTGCCGACGCGGCGGGCGCTGCGGGGGCAGGTGCCGCCGGGGCGCCCGCCACCGGCTCGACCTGCGCCACCGGCTCCGGCCTCGGCTTCACCCGACGACGGAGGTAGTCGATGTCCCGTCGCACCGGGGAGGTGTTGAGCGGCACGGCTCAGAGGTCGATTCTGAAGTCGCGCGCCACGCCGGCGAGACCACCGGCGTACCCCTGCCCGAGGGCACGGAACTTCCAGTCCGAGCGGTGCCGGTACAGCTCGGCGAGGAGCAGCGCCTGGCTGCTGCGGACCTCGGCGATCGGCACGTCGAAGCGCACGAGCTCCCGACCGTCGGGCGTGGCGACGCGGACGAACGCCGAGCGCACGGGCGAGAAGTCGCCGGGACCGCGGACGTCGGGGTCGATGTAGAGCAGGAAGGCGATCTTCGACACGGCATCCGGCACGCGCGACAGCTCGACGTCGATCTCCTCGTCGTCGGCCTCGGACGAGAAGGTGACCGCGCCGTCCTGGCTCTCGACCTGGTTGAAGAACACGAGGTGGTCGTCGGACAGCGCCTTGCCGTCGTCGCCGCACATGATCGCCAGCGGCACGGGTTCGCTCTGCGGCCCACGGCTCGCGATGACGTCCCAGCCGAACCCGATGAGCACGGCGTCGAGACCGGGGTTCTCGGCGGTGAGCGCGGCGTTCGCGCCCGCGATCAGCGACGCCATCAGTGCGCACCCAGCACGAGACCGGCGTCGGGCTCCTGGAACTTGTCGGAGAGGAACCGACCGTGCGTCGAGAGTTCGGCGATCGCGCCGATGCGGATCTGGTTGAGGAGGTCGCGGATGGTCTCCTCGATGAGCTCCAGCTGACGGGCGAAGACGATCGTGCTGCGGGAGTCGTCGGTGCGGTCCGCGGCCGGCAGCGCGAGGAAGGAGCGCAGCGGGCTCGGGAGGTAGTCCGTCACCATCGCGGCGAGGAGCACGCGCTGCTCGGTCGACGCACCCTGGTCGGCGATCGTCGCGACGACGAGGCGCAACTGGTCGTCGATCTGTCGGAGCTGCGAGGTGAGCAGCGTGGGCAGGTCGCGCCCCACGGAGCGCACCGAGTTGCGGAGTTCGTCGAGGTGCCGGGCCGTCTGCTCGTCCTCGGTCTCACCGACGGGTGCCGGCGTGGCGTCGACGACGCCGAGCGGCTCGGCCCCGCCGGTCCGCAGTGCGTTCAGCAGTCGTCCGAATGCCATCCCTCGTCCCCTTCGTCCTCAGCGACCCGTGCGCCCGGTCACCCGAGCGTGAGGCTACCGCAGTTCGCGCTGCTCGGCCTGACGGCTGCGCTCGAGGTACGGCTTCGCCTTCTCGAGGCCCGACTCGAGCGCGTTGACGGTGCCCTCCATGTTCTTGGCGGCTTCGGCACGGAAGGTGTCGATCGCGTCCATGGTCTGGAAGACGTTGTCGAACGCGCGCTGCAGGGTCTCGACGCTGACGCCCGCGGTGGAGGCCTGCTGGTGGATGCGCGTGGTCTGGTCCTTCAGCATCTCGCTCGTCTGCAGGATCATGTTGTTCGTCGTGGTGTTGATCGCGTCGATCTGGTCGAGGACCATCTTCTGGTTCGCGAGGGCCTGCGCGACGACGACGGCGGTCCGCAGGGCGGCGATCGTCGTGGTGCGAGCGCGGTCGACACCCTTGATGAGCTCGAGGTTGTTCTTGCGGATGAGGTCCATCGCGAGGTAGCCCTGCACCGAGACGGCGAGCTGCGTGAGGATGTCCTGGTGGCGCTGGCGGACGGGGAAGAGGACGTCGGCCTCGAGCTTCTGGGCCTCCTCGATGCGTCCGGAGGAGCGGGCTTCGTCGATCTTGGCGACGCAGGCGGCGTCGAGGGCCTTCGCGAAGACGGCGTACTCGCTGAGCGCCTGCATCGTCTCCCAGAGCTGGACCTTCTCGCCGGCGAGGGCGGCGTTGTCCTTCAGGAGCTCGTCCTGGCCGGCCATGAGCGACTTGATGATCTTGTCGAGCTGGGTCTGCGCGGACTCGTACTTCTGGAAGTACTTGGCGAGTTTGTTGCCGCCCGGGATGAACCCGAGGATCTTGCGGCCGACGCCGAGGTCCGCCTGGTTCGGCGTGAGGTCCTCGACGGTGCTGCGGAGGTCGCCGAGCGTGGTCGCGACCTTGATCTGCGCGCTGTCACCCGAACGCTTCGCGCCGGCGACCGAGGTCGACGAGCGGTCGAGCATGCGGGAGGAGTACCCGCTCGACTGCACCATCTCCTTGCCGCCGATCTGGGAGATGCCCTCGATCTTCTGCGTGAACTCGGGTGAGCGCGGGTCGAGCGTCGCGACCTCGGTCACGAAGGAGCGCGCCTGCTGCTGGATCTCCGTCTGGCGCTCCGCCGGGACCGGGACCATGCCCGGTGCCTCTTCGGCCTGCACGACGTCCGGTGCATCCGGAGCGTGCAGCACGAGGGAGGCTGCTGCCTGTTCGTTGGCGTCTGGCGGAGTGAGTGGCGTGCTCATGCGGTCGACCTTGCTCTCGTGTGTGGCTTGCTCGTGGTGGAGGCGTCGGTGCTCAGCCGAGCGGGACGCCGAAGTCGCCGGCGATGCCGGCGAGACCGGTGGTGTAGCCCTGGCCGACGGCCTTGAACTTCCACTCGGATCCGTTGCGGTAGAGCTCCGAGAACAGCATGGCGGTCTCGGGGGCGGCGTCCTCGCTGAGGTCGAAGCGGACGATCTCGGTGCCGTCCTGGTCGACGATGCGGCAGTACGCGCCGCGGACCTGGCCGAAGTTCTGGCGACGCTCGTCGGCCTTGTCGATCGACACGGCGATGATCACGCGCTCGACGTCTGCCCCGACCGCGTTCAGATCGACCGAGATCTGCTCGTCGTCGCCCTCGCCGTCGCCGGTGCGGTTGTCGCCGAGGTGCTTGACGGAGCCGTCCGCTGAGGCGGGCTGGTTGTAGAAGATGAAGTCGGCGGAGGAGCGCACCTTGCCGTTCGCGCCGACGAGCAGCGCCGAGGCGTCGAGGTCGAACGCCTCACCGCTCGTGGTGCGCGGGTCCCACCCGAGACCGATCGTCGCGACGGTCAGGCCGGGGCTGGTCTTCGTGAGCGAGAGGTTGTTGCCCTTTTCGAGGGTGAGTCCTGCCATGGTGATCGCTTCTCCTTCGGAACTGCGCTGTCGCGCGGGGGACTGCTGCGGGTGGTGCTCAGAGCGCCTGGGCGGCGGGGCCGAGGAGGTCCATGACGGAACGCCCGTTGGCGCGCTCGCCGATCGCCTTGAAGGTCCAGCCGTTGCCCTCGCGCGAGACCTTCGACATGATCATCGCGGTGTGCGGACCGGAGTCGGTGAGCTGGTAGCGGGCGACCTCGGGGGAGCCCGGGGTCGAGTCGTCGATGATCCGGCTGAAGGCGTTCTGCACGGTGTCGAAGGTCTGGCGGCTGTAGCTGCTGATCACGAAGACGATCTGCTGGACGGACGGGGCGACCTTCGAGAGGTCGACGAGGATCGTCTCGTCGTCGCCGTCGCCGGCACCCGTGAGGTTGTCGCCGGTGTGGCTGGCCGAGCCGTCCTTGCTCGCGAGCTGCTGGAACCAGATGGTGTCGAGCACCTTGCCGGTGGCGTCGAAGAAGATCGCTGAGGCGTCCAGGTCGATGTCGGGTGCGGACGAGCGGCCGAAGAAGCCGCGCTTCACCGGTGCGACGCCGTCCCAGCCGAGACCGAGGCGGATCCGCGTGAGCGAACCGCCGTCCTGCTTCGTCAGTGAGAGCGACTGGCCCTTTTCCAGACTCAGACCCATGGTTCCGTCTCCTAGATGCTTCATCGTGTTGCTGGTGGTGAGGTGTGGGACGTGCGCCCCCGGCCGAAGCTGGGAGCGCACGTCCACGTTATCGGTTCAGCCGGGCGAGCGCCCGGATTCCCGGTCCGTTCAGAGCAGGCCGCGTGAGTCGGAGCTCTTCGCCTGCAGCTCGTGGGCCCGGGCGAGCAGCCGCTGGAGCTCCTCGTCGTCGGCCGCCTTCGCCTGGTGCTTGGGCTTCAGGTTCGCGAACGACTTCTGGCGCTCGACCATGCGGGTGTAGCTCGTCTCGAGTTCGACCTCGTCCACGTGGTGGCCGTCCGGGATGTCCTCCGGGGAGTCGGCGTGGTCGACGATCTTCTTCGCCTGGGTGCGGGCGTCGCTGATGATCGTGTGCGCACGGCCGGCCGGGCTGAGGAGCGAGGCGAGGACCGTGACGGTCAGGATGCCGATGATGACGATGAGCGAAAGGCCCGTGCTGATCTCGAACACCGGGATGTGCTCGCCACCGTTGAGGAACGGCAGGGTGTTCTCGTGCAGCGCGTGCAGGACGAGCTTCACACCGATGAATCCGAGGATCGCCGCCAGACCGTAGCTCAGGAAGATGAGGCGGTCGAGTAGGCCGTCGATGAGGAAGTAGAGCTGACGGAGGCCGAGCAGCGAGAACGCCGTCGCGGTGAAGACGATGTACGGGTTCTGCGTGAGGCCGAAGATCGCGGGGATCGAGTCGAGCGCGAAGAGCAGGTCGGTGCCGCCGATGGCGACCATGACGAGCAGCATCGGCGTGAGGACCTTCTTGCCGTTCTCGATGGTGACGAGCTTGTCGCCGTCGTAGCGGTCGGTCGTCTTGAAGAGACGCTTGGCGAGACGGATGACGAAGTTGTTCGCGTCGTCGCTCTCCTCTTCCGGGCGGAGGAGCTTGATCGCCGTGAAGATGAGGAACGCGCCGAAGATGTAGAACAGCCAGGACCAGGCGTTGACCGCGGCGGCACCGAGGAAGATGAAGCCGGTGCGGGCGATGAGGGCGAAGACGATGCCGAAGAGGAGCACCTTCTGCTGGTCGGCCCGCGGCACGCGGAAGCTCGACATGATGATGAGGAAGACGAAGAGGTTGTCGACCGACAGGGCCTTCTCCGTGATGTAGCCGGCGAAGTACTCGGATCCGAGTGTGCCGCCGCCGAAGAAGAGGACGCCGAGGCCGAAGACGATGGCGATACCGACGTAGAGGGCCGACCACTTCGCGGCTTCCGGCAGCGTCGGCTCATGGGCCTTGCGCACGTGGAAGATGAAGTCGAAGGCGAGGAGGGCCAGAATGCCGACGATCGTCAGCAGCCAGACGTATCCGGGGATTTCCATGGGCTGTGTTCTCCGCAGCGCTCGAGGTGGGGGACGGTTGATGTTTAGTTGGTGCCGTCCCACTATATAGTTGGTATGGTCGAACCAACACCCGAATGCACGTATTCAGAAAGAATTCAGCTATGAGCGATGACGTCGACCCCGCCGAGGCGGGAGCCGTCATCCAGGCGTCCCTCGCGACGGTGCTCCGCTGGTCCACCAGGGCCGACAATCGGCGTTCGCTGCACGACGCCGAGGGTGCCGCCCTCACCGCCACGGACGCGTGGCTCCTCGAATACGTCATCACTGCCGGACCGATCCGCATGTCCACGGTCGCGGGCTGGATGGACGTCGACAAGTCGACCGCGACGGCCGAGGTGCGTCGCCTCGAGAAGGGTGGTCTCGTCGTCCGGGCGACGGATCCGAGTGATCGCCGCGCGGTGCTCGTGAGCGCGACGGAGGAGGGACGGACCGCCCTCGAACGACACCGGCAGGCGGCGCAGCAGGTCTACAACACCCTCGTCGGCAAGTGGAGCGAGCGCGATCGAGCGGAACTCGCCCGGTTGCTCTCGCGGTTCGTCGACGAGTTCTCCTGGGTCAGCGACGCCGTCTCGCAGCACAACGCGAGTCGCTGACTGGACGGCCTCACGGGTCGACGCGCACTGGGATCGGCCCCGTCCGCTCCGCCCGCGGTCCGTACACCCAGAAGCGGTAGAGCACGAAGCGGAACGCGGAACCGAGGGCCAGCCCGACGATGTTCGCCGACACGTTGTCCGCCAGCGGCGTCGTCAGGTGCATCGCGTCGTGGGAGACCCAGAGGCAGGCCAGGGCGATCGCGCCGCCCGCGAGACTCACCAGACCGAATTCGAGCGCTTCGCGGGCGACGTCCGAGCGCCGATGCGCGCGGAAGGTGAGGAGCCGGTTGCCCACCCAGTTGGCCACGATGGCGAGTGTCGTCGAGATGCCCTTCGCCACGAGCAGCCCGGAGGTGCCGGTGTGGAGGAACACGGTGTACGCGAGGAGGTTGAAGACCCCGACGTCGACGAGGAAGCCGGCGCCGCCGACGAGGCCGAAGGTGGCGACCTCGCGGACGATCGGTCGCCGGAGCAGTGCGCGCGGATCGGGAAGGGCTCGGATCACCATCGCGTCACGACCTGACCAGCTCGAAGACGATGCTGCGGTGGACGGGGATCCGCTGCTCGACGTGGTAGCCGAGCGCCTCCAGATCCGCCACGTTCGGAGAGGTGCTCGAGCCCTCGACGACCCAGACCGTGTCGTGGCCGATGAGCCGGTCGTGGATCTCGGACAGCGGCGCGGCCAGGTCCCAGAGCTCTGGGCGGTCACGGTAGCTCGTCTCGAGCGCGACGTCGTCGAGGCCGGCGAAGGCCTGCGGGTAGAGGTCGATCGCGAGCCGCGACTTGCGCGAGGGCTTCACCGACTGGTCGAAGACGACCGCGTCGCCCGGCGAGGCATGGGCCTGGACGACCTCGGCGGTCTGCCGGAGGTCGCTGCCGTCGTCCTTCGCGAACGGGCCGCGCTGTTCCGCGAGGACCGGGGTGGCGAGCGCCAGCACGAGCGCGACACCGATCGCGGTCGCCACCGCGCGGTCCACCCGCTTCGGCAGGAGGTCGACGATCGCCCGGAGTCCGAGCGCCATCATGATGGCGACGGCCGGGACGCAGAAGGTGACGTAGCGGAGGTTGTACATCGGCGTCACGAGGGTGTTGCCGATGATGAGCAGCGCGGTCGGTGCGAGCGCCCAGACGGCGATCATCGCCAGGGCGCGACGCTGTCGGGAGGATCGGCGGACCACGAGGACCCCGATGGGAGCGAGCACGATCAGCAGCCACGCGACCACGGCGAAGGCCGGCGTCTGGAACCACTGGCCGACGAGCACCGATTCCGGCGTCGCGTAGTCCCGCCTGCCGAGGAACGCGATCTGCTCGCGCTGCGCGATGCCCGCGATCACGATCGGAGCGCCGAGGACCAGTGCGCCGACCAGGGACCAGCCCCACGCTCGCATCACTCGCCGCCCTGGGCGTTGGAGCACCATCCACGTGGCGTGCACGAGGAGGAGCATCGCGAGGTACAGGAACAGGTACATCGAGGCGGCGCTCGCGATGGCGAAGAGTGCCCAGCTGCGGCGTGATGTGGACCGACGACGCACGAGCGACACGAACCAGACCGTCAGCCACACGACCGCGGCCATGCCCAGCGCATAGGAGCGCGTCTCGGCGCCCATCCTGGTGACCTGGGGGATGACGGCGAACACGAGGCCCGCCGTGATGCCGATCGCCGGGGTGAAGATGGACCGTGCGAGCACGACCGTGCCGGCCGCGGCCAGACCGACGCCGATCGCGCTCGGGAACCGCGTGACGGCCTCGGCGGTCCCGAAGGCACCGGTCCAGACGTGCAGGAACGCGTAGTACAGGCCGTGGACGGCGTCGATGTGGCCGATCATCCCGAACATGACGGGGAGGGGGCGTTCGGCGGCGAGGACGCTCGCCGCCTCGTCACCCCAGTACGACGGCGTCCCGATGCCGATGAGGGAGACGACGGTGGCGAACAGGCCGACGACCCATGGAGCGGCGCGGCCGCCGAGGAGGGTGTGGAGGGCGTCCCACCGACGGCGCGAGGGCGCGGTCGGCACGGTGATCGTCGCAGTCATGGGTTCCCCTCGGACGCGACAACCTGGCGCGTCGTCTCATCGTCCGCCGCTCGGATGAACGCCAGCAGAGAGATTCCTGTGAGGGGGTGGGGGATCCCGCCCGGACCCGACGGCAGGTGGTGGGCCGCCCCGGTGGGGAGTTGTCCCCATCGCGTGGCGGTGGCGCGCGGGACAGACTGCTGGAGTCCGCCGCCGAAAGGAATCCCGATGCAGCTCTCCCGCGTCACCGCCCTGATCACCCTCCCCGTTGCAGCCATGCTCGTGCTGGCCGGGTGCTCCACGCCGTCGGCCCCCGACGCGAAGCCGACTGAGAAGCCTTCGTCGTCCGCGACGTCGAAGCCGACCTCGACCGGGTCGGCGGACGGCGAGGTCACCGAGCCTGGCGCGCAGGTCGGGATCGACGAGCCGATCGTCTACGAGTCGCAGGGCACCGACGGCGTCACCGCGCTCATCAGCGCGAAGCTGACTGAGGTCACCCCCGCGACGGCCGACCAGGTCGCGTTCCTCAAGACGCAGTTCGACGGCGGGGAACTCGACGGCTACGACATCACGCTCATCCGGCTCGAGATGACCAAGGTGTCGGGCGACCCGGTGGCGTTCAACAGCGACGCGACCTCCTTCTCGCCCGTCGACGCCGATGGCGAGAAGGTCCAGGAGGCCACGCTCATCGGGTGGGACGAGTGCGGATCCGAGTCGTTCACCGAGGAGTTCGACGGTGGCACGCCGATCACGCAGTGCTACGTCGCGGCGGCTCCCGCCGGTGGCAAGGCTCCGGCCGGCCTCATGTACGACGGCGGTTTCACCGACCCGAACCCCTACGACTCCTTCGACGGCGACCCGATCCTGCTCATCAAGGACTAGCTGTACTGCAGGCCTGAGTGCCCTTCGACAGGCTCAGGGACCGGAGCGTCGCGGGTGAACCTCTCCCGGTCACGGAGGTGGCGCAACCGGAGTGCCCTTCGACAGGCTCAGGGACCGAATCGTTCCGGGTACACCTGTCCCGGTCACTGAGCTTGTCGAAGTGCCCACGAGGATGCCGTTCGGCACGTCGTCGGGCTCTGGGACCGGAGCGCTTCCGGGCCCACGTCTCCCGGTCACCGAGGTGATGCGGCCCGAACTCCCCTTCGACAGGCTCAGGGACCGGAGCGTCGCGGGTGAACCTCTCCCGGTCACGGAGGTGGCGCAACCGGAGTGCCCTTCGACAGGCTCAGGGACCGAATCGTTCCGGGTACACCTGTCCCGGTCACTGAGCTTGTCGAAGTGCCCACGAGGATGCCGTTCGGCACGTCGTCGGGCTCTGGGACCGGAGCGCTTCCGGGCCCACGTCTCCCGGTCACCGAGGTGATGCGGCCCGAACTCCCCTTCGACAGGCTCAGGGACCGGAGCGTCGCGGGTGAACCTCTCCCGGTCACGGAGGTGGCGCAACCGGAGTGCCCTTCGACAGGCTCAGGGACCGAATCGTTCCGGGTACACCTGTCCCGGTCACTGAGCTTGTCGAAGTGCCCACGAGGATGCCGTTCGGCACGTCGTCGGGCTCTGGGACCGGAGCGCTTCCGGGCCCACGTCTCCCGGTCACCGAGGTGATGCGGCCCGAACTCCCCTTCGACAGGCTCAGGGACCGGAGCGTCGCGGGTGAACCTCTCCCGGTCACGGAGGTGGCGCAACCGGAGTGCCCTTCGACAGGCTCAGGGACCGGAGCGTCGCGGGTGAACCTCTCCCGGTCACGGAGGTGGCGCAACCGGAGTGCCCTTCGACAGGCTCAGGGACCGAATCGTTCCGGGTACACCTCCCCCGGTCACTGAGCTTGTCGAAGTGCCCATGAGGAACCCTTCGACACGTCGACAGGCTCAGCGCGGCGCAGCTCAGGGGCCGGCGGGGGTCAGAACGGCGCGGGATCCGGTTCGGTCCGGTGGCGTTTCCCATCGGGCGTTGTCCAGTCGAGTACCCCGCCGGGTCCGTGGTCGAGGTTCCATCCGGGCAGATGCTTCATCCGGTGGTGATGTCGGCAGAGACAGGCGAGGTTCCCGACATCTGTCGTCCCGCCGTCCTCCCAGGCGACCGAATGATCAAGGTCGCAGGCTCTGGCGCGCCTGCCGCAACCGGGTGCACGACAGGTGCCGTCCCGAAGCCGCACCGCGCGTTGCAGGTCGGCCGGAACTCGGTACTGATTCCGCCCGACGGAGAGCAACGCGCCGGTCTCGGGCTGGACGAGGATCCGGGTGAAGCTGGGTGCGTTCACCGCGATACGGGCTGCGGTCTCCGGGTCGATCGGACCATAGCCATCGAGCATGCCGGGTGCGTCGGAGACGCCGGCCATCGTGAGCGCCGGGACGGTGATCTGCACGGTCGGCTTGATGTGCTCCTGGACCTCGATCGGGTGCGGCAGGACTGGGCTGGTCATGATGTCGTCGGGTGTGACGCCGGTGAGCGCGAGCGCCGCAAGGGCGTCAGCCTGCAGCTGAGCGCACGTGCGGGTGTCACCCGCTGAGCGGGAGTCGGTGGCTGCTGCTTCGACGCGCTCGATGATGCCTTGCGCGATGGGCGCGGTGGTGAACAGGTGCACCCATGCCATGCCGTCGGCGGCCGGCTCGAACTCGACGCGGCGGTCGGCCTCGGAGCGGACCGCGCGTGCGGTGATCGACTCGGGGTGGAGTCGCTCGCGCAGCACTCGGGCGCGGCCCTTGAGCCTGGCGGCGGTCATGCGCTCCGCCACGGGGAGGACTGCTTCGAGGAACGCGGCCCGGCCCGCGGGTGGGACGTCGCAGAGCTGGTCGGTGATCACCTGTGCGTGCCGCGCCGAGATGCGGCCCGCTTCGAGCGACGCCAGCACGGCCGGTGCGTCGTTCACGAGACGTTCGGCGTCGTTGGTCGCACGCTGGATCGTCCGTTCCGGCGTTCGCGTCGCCATCGCAAGGGCCGCGCAAGTGGAGCGGCGGGAGAGGTCCTGCCGTTCGGCCGGCGGGAAGATCGCCGGGACCGTGGCGTCGGCGAACGCGTCCGCATAGGCGGCGGAGCGGGCCAGGAGGCGCGCTTTGCGGGCGTCGAGGACGGCTTGTTGCCGGTGGAGCTCTGCCCATTCGTCCGAGAACTCCGCGAGCTGCGCGGCGTACTCGTCGCCGACGCGGATCGCGGTGAGGGTGGTCTCGGTCATGGAACCAGTCCACCATGGACCACTGACATTCCAGATGCTGAGTCGGGACGGCTGTGGAAGTTGCTCGTGGGCCCTTCGACAGGCTCAGGGAGCGGAGGAGGCATGCCGGACTCGTGGGGTTCACCCGTGGGCCCTTCGACAGGCTCAGGGACCGGGGGAGGTCCACCGGGTTGGCGGGGTTTCTCCGGGGGCGGTGAGCCGAGTCGGCCCCCCCGCAGACAGACGAACGCCGGTGACCCGAGCGGGGCACCGGCGTTCGTGTGATCGGGAGGTCAGTTCTTGAACGCGTCCTTCACGTTCTCACCGGCCTGCTTCACGTCGGACTTGGCCTGGTCGGCCTTGCCCTCCGCGACGAGCTTGTCGTTGTCGGTCGCCTTGCCGACGGCCTCTTTGGCCTTGCCCGCGAGGTCTTCGGCGGCGTTCTTGATCTTGTCTGCTGCGCTCATATGGTGCTCCTCACATGTTCTTCGGGCTGTCGATCCGCACTGATCGAATCCGACAGGGCGACCTGGTGGACGCCCTTCACTTCTACACCCGGGAGCTCCACGTCCGGGCGGGGCTCCAGCAGACTCCCAGAGAACTCCCCGGACCGCTGCACCAGCACACCCGTCGTCGGTTCGTCCCCGACAGCCAGGACCCTGGCCATCAGACCACGCCGCTCGTGCCGAGCAGGGTGCCGATGGCGAAGGTGACGGCGAGGGCGAGCGCTCCACCGACCACGACCCTGACGGTCGGGCGGAGCGCGGGGTTGCCGCCGATCCTCGCGCTCGTGAAGCCGGTGAGCGCCAGCGCGATGAGCACGACGACGAAGGTGATCGGGACGCGCACCTCGGGTGGCGGCAGCAGGATCGCGAGCAGGGGGAGCAGCGCCCCGATCGTGAAGGCGAGCGCCGACGCGCCGGCGGCCGCCCACGGGCTGACGACCGCGTCCTCGGTGATGCCGAGTTCGGCCTCGAGGTGTGCCGTGAGCGGGTCGTGCGCGGTCAGCTCCTCGGCGACCCGCCTCGCGGTCGTCGGCTGGAGCCCCTTCGCCTCGTAGATCCCGGCGAGTTCCGCGAGCTCCGCCTCGGGGTCGTCGGAGAGCTCCCGCCGCTCCTTCGCGATGAGGGCCCGCTGGCTGTCCCGCTGGCTGCTCACCGACACGTACTCGCCGAGGGCCATGGAGATCGCGCCACCGACGAGCCCCGCGACACCCGCTGCGAGGAGCGGGGCGCTGTCGGTCGTGGCACCGGCGACTCCGACGACGAGGGACGCGACGGAGACGATGCCGTCGTTCGCGCCGAGCACACCCGCACGGAGCCAGTTCAAGCGGCCCGCGAGGTCACCGCGGTGCGGTTCGTCCGGGTGGCCGCCGGTCGGTGGTGAGGAGCTCATGGATGCATCCAAGCACTGCGCAGGCCGCCTGCGCACGGTTCCCGGCCGATCCCCCACCCGATCGCCTAGAATGGAGGCTGGTGCGCCGGGAAGTCTGGTCGGCGGGCGATCGATCGAGATCGCTCTGCTGCTCGACCGAACCCTCACCCGAAGGATCCGCATGCCCGACGCGCACCGCTCCCACGACCTGCCGGCCGACCAGGCCCCGCACTCGATCTGGCGAGGCATCCACCAGACGCTCCAACAGGACACCGTCGGTGGTGCCCTCCTCGTCGTCGCCACCGCACTCGCGCTCGTGCTCGCCAACACCGGCGCCTCCGAGTTCTACCTGAGCGTCCGGGACTTCACCTTCGGTCCGGAGGCGCTCCATCTGAACCTCTCCGTCGGTGCCTGGGCGGCCGACGGGCTCCTCGCGATCTTCTTCTTCGTCGTCGGCTTGGAGCTCAAGGAGGAGTTCGTCGCCGGCAAGCTCCGGAACCCCAAGACCGCCGCGCTCCCCATCGCCGCTGCGGTCGGCGGCGTGGCCGTGCCCGCCGTCATCTACGTCCTCGTGAACCTGAGCGCCGGGCCCGACGCGCTGCAGGGATGGGCGATCCCGGCCGCCACGGACATCGCGTTCGCCGTCGCCGTGATCGCGGTGGTCGGCACGTTCCTGCCGCCGGCACTGCGGACCTTCCTGCTCACGCTCGCCGTGGTGGACGACCTCATCGCCATCAGCATCATCGCGATCTTCTACACCGACCACATCGAGTTCCTGCCGCTGGCGCTCGCCGCGGTGCCGCTCGCCGTCTTCGCCGTACTCGTCCAGCGTGGCGTCCGGGCCTGGTGGGTGCTCATCCCGCTCGGTCTGTGCACCTGGGCGCTCATCCATGCCTCCGGGATCCATGCGACCGTCGCCGGCGTGCTGCTCGGCTTCATGGTGCCCGTCTTCTCGACCAAGCGCGCCCGCGTTCAGGTGGGGACCACCGCCGAGGGGCGCCCGGTCTACGACGGCCTCGCGGCGCACTTCGCCGATCGCTGGAGCGTCGTCTCCACGGCGGTCGCCGTCCCGATCTTCGCGTTCTTCTCCGCGGGCGTGGTCATCGGCGGGATATCCGGGCTCGTCGAGTCCTTCCAGGACACCATCGCGCTCGGCATCATCGCCGGGCTCGTCCTCGGCAAGCCGATCGGCATCCTCGTGACGACGTTCCTCGTCACCCGTCTGCCCGGCCTCGGCCTCGACCCGTCGATCCGTTGGGTCGACCTCGTCGGGATGGCGTTCGTCGCGGGCATCGGGTTCACGGTGTCGCTGCTCGTCGGTGAGTTGTCCTTCGGCGTCGGCAGTGCGTCCGACGACCACGTCAAGGTGGGCGTGCTCGCAGGGTCGCTCATCGCCGCCACCATCGGTGCCGCGATCCTCGCCGCCCGCAACCGCGTCTACCGGCGGGCGGTCACGGCTGGATCCGAGCAAGCGCCGAGGTAGGTGCGGGCATCCGATCAGAGCCCTGCAGGGTGGTACCGCATCGTGTGGGAGTGGCTTCCGGAAGAGTGTGGCTGGAGCGCCTCGCGCAGCGCTGCGGTGTCACGACCCGAGATCAGGGATCAGGCGGCCGGCGCGGCTCGCGATGCCGGCCAATTGACGGTCGAAGGTCGCGAGGGAGACATCGTACTTCTCTGCCGTGGCGAGAACGCACGTATCGGGCATCTTCAGCCCCCACTGTGCTCGCAGTCGGGCCAGGGCGAGCGGTTCGTCGGAGCCGAGTTCGGCCACCTCGACGCCAATGCCTCTCAGGTCGTGCCAAACCTGATCCTCGATATTGCGTTTCGCGGGCCCCACGAGGATCTCGGCAGCGGTGAGTGGGTGAACGAGGTAGCCGGTGGGGTGTTCTTCGAGCAGGGCGACAGCGGCGCCGTGGTGAGCATCCGACCCATCGAGGAAACCGATCAGAACGCCCGCATCGAGGACGATCACTCGGCCCAGCCTTCGCGGACCTGATCCAAGTAGTCGGCTTCATACAGTCCGGTGTACCTGCCCGCTGTGTCGAGGATGCGCGCGCGACGGCGCTCCGCGGTGGACTGCTCGCCGGCTTCAAGCGCCTTCGCCCCTGCATCCAAGAGGTTCAACAGCAAGGCGCTCTCACGATCCTCGTTCGGCCAGTGCATCCGAGCGACCTCGAGTGCGTGTTTCACCTGCGGCGTGTGGGTGAGGTTCGTGCGAGCGTGCTTCGTGGGCATAACTCAGTGTAACACTGCGCGTGTCGGTGTAACACCGAATTCTGCCGACCGCGCGATTCCCGAGCGTGCACCGTGGGCTCGATGCAGTGAGCGTCTACGGTCACGGCTGGAAGTAGTACGCCGAGTGCAGGCGGCAGCCCGGATTGAACCGGGCGTCGCAGTTCGGGCAGGCGTCGACCTCCAGGTAGCGGTCGATCGTCAGTTCCGTCGAGCACACGCCGCACAGGATCGCCTCGCGGCCGCGCTGCTCGCGAGGCCACTGCTCGGCCGGGTGGTCGGCGCACTCCGCGTGGCACAGGTGGCACGGGTAGTACTCGCCGCAGCAGGCGAAGCGGATCGCGATGACGTCGAGCGCGGTCGCGTAGTGGACGCAGCGTGTCTCGTCGTCGACCGTTTTGCCGTGGACGCGCACGGTGTCGTCGCCGCTCATCGGACGCCCCGGGCGGTGAGGGCCTCACCGAGCTCGTCTGCGTGCTTCAGCGACACCACGAGGAACGGCACGACGAAGGTCACGAGGTTCGACCCGGCCCCGCGCGCCCGCTGCGCTTCCCGGACGCTCGTGGCCAAGCGGGCGAGGACGGGCACCGTGTTGATGGCGACGGCGAGCATCAGGGCGATGCGCGAGGGGTCGACACCGAAGCGACCCAGGGGCTGGAGGACGCGCTCGAAGGCGTCGAGCAGGTCGGCGACGCGCGTGCTCAGCACGAGGAGCGCCGCGAGCAGGATGGCGGCGACGATCCGGGACGTGTTCGACACCGCGGACTCGACGTCGAGGAACAGCAGTTGGCCGGCCACCGTGATCGTGATGATCCAGCGGATGAGCAGGAGCTGCCGTCCGAGCTCGCCGAGGCCGAGGCCCGAGGCGAGGTAGGCGAGGACGGTCACGGTGGTGGCGATGCCCGCGGTCCACCAACTCGTCGGCAGGAGCGAGATCGCGAGCACCACGACGAGGATGCCAAGCGCCTTCGGGCCGGCCGGCGCGCGATGGAGCCAGCCGGAGCCAGGGCGGTAGAGGGTGATCACGCCGTCACGACCGCAGACTCGCGCGGTAGGCCGCGATCACGTCCTCGGGTCCACCCTGCGCGACGACCCGCCCGCCGTCGAAGAGCAGCGCGGTGTCGCAGCGGGCGGCGAGTTCCAGGTCGTGGGTGACGAGGAGGAGCTGATGGCCCGCCTCGGGATGCAGGAGGTGGTCGGCGACGGCGGCGCTGTTGCGGGCGTCGAGGTAGGCGGTGGGTTCATCGGCGATGAGCAGCGCCGGCCGCCGGATCACGGCCCCGCAGAGCGCCAACAACTGCTTCTGGCCACCGGAGAGTTCGTAGGCGGACCGGTCGGCGAGCGTTGTCAGACCGAACTCGTCGAGCGCGTCGGCGACCTGGGCGGCGATGTCGGCCTTCGATGCCTTCGTGCCGCGGAGGGAGAACGCGACGTCCTCCGCCACCGTCGGCATGACGATCTGTGCGTCCGGGTTGCTGAACACGATGCTGACGAGTCGTCGAAGCGTCGCCGTGTCCTTCGCGGCGTCGACGCCGTGGACCTGGACACTGCCGGCGGTCGCTCGCGTGAGGCCCCCGACGAGCCGGGCGAAGGTGGACTTGCCTGAGCCGTTCGCCCCGATGACCGCGATGCGCGCGTCGTCGAGGTGGAGCGTCACGTCGTCGAGAGCGACGGTGTCGCCGAGACGTGCGGTGACGCCGTCGAGACGGATGGCGGATGACTGGTCGATGTCCCCGATCATCGCACGACCTCGAACACCGCGGCGACGCCGAGACCGCCGCCGACCGAGGCCGCCGCCACCCCGATCGTGCCCGCCGGAGCCCCGCCGCGGACGAGCCGCGAGAACAGGCGGACCACGGCGACCGCACCGCTCGCGCCCCACGGATGACCGAGCGCGAGGGCGCCACCGTCGGCGCAGAGACGCTCGTCGTCCTCGGCGACACCGAGTCGGTCGAGCACGGCGAGCGTCTGGGCCGCGAACGCCTCCACGATCTCGAACGCGGCGACCTGCGCGAGGTCCACGCCGGCCCGATCGAGGGCGTCGAGGATCGCCGGCGCGGCCCCGATCCCCGGGAGTGCCGGGTCGCAGCCGACGACGGCGTGTGCCCGGACGGCGAGGCCGGGCGTCGTGCTCCCGTGGGCGGGCCCGCCGGGCATGACGAGCACGGCTGCCGCACCGTCGCTCACCCGGCAGGTGTTGCCTGCCGTGAGTGAGCCTTCGGAGAAGAGCGGGGTGAACCGGGGGAGCAGACGCTCGATCCCGCTGCGCGGCGCCTCATCGTGCTCCGCCGCCCCGACCAGCGCGACGAGCTCGTCGGTGAACCGCACGGCGGCGACGGCGCTCGCCGCTCGGTGCGTGCTCCGCGCCGCGTAGGCGTCCTGGCGGCCGCGGGAGATCCCGTCGTGCTCGGCGAGGTCCTCCGCGGCCCTGGTCATGTCGGGGTCGTGCCATCCCGCCGGTGCGAACGGTGCCCGCGCGTAGGCGATGCCGTCGACGGAGCGGGTCGGCGCGGTCGACGCGCTCTCGACCCCGCCGGCGATCCGTGGCCGATGGTCGCCGGCGCTGATCGCCGTGGACGCCTCGATGATCGCCGCGAGGCCGCTGCCGCACTGCCGGTCGACGGTGAGCCCTGGAACGTCGAAGCCGAGGCCGGCCCCGAGTGCGGCGACGCGGGCCGGGTTGCCGCCGGGGCCCATGCAGTTCCCGAGGACGACGTCCCCCACCACCGGCGGCAGGCCCAGGACGTGCGTCGCATCGTCCTGCACGGCGCGGACGACGGGGACCGCCAGCTGCTCGACCGTGAGTGCGGCGAGGGCGCGCCCGCGCGTCGCGATCGGCGTCCGTCGGGCCGCGACGATGCGCGGGAGGGCGTGCGACTCAGTCAAGGGACGCCACCGTCCCTGCCGCGAGTCGGTCGGCGAGCTCCGCGCGGGCGGCCTTGCCGGTGACGGTGCGGGGCAGCTCGTCGACGACGAACCAGCGTCGGGGCCGAGGGGTCGGGGGCAACAGCGGTGCGAGGGCGTCGCGGAGCATCGCGCGGGTCGGACGCGCGCCCGGGTGCAGTTCCAACACGGCCGTCACGAGCGATCCGACCCCGGCGTTCGGCAGACCGAGCACGACGGCGTCGTCCACCTCGTCGAGTCGGCGCAGAGCCTCCTCGACATCGGCGGGGATGACGGTCGCCGCGGCCGTGAGGATCGCATCGTCGGATCGTCCGAGGAGCGTGACGATCCCGTCGTCGATCCGTGCGCGGTCGCCGACGGAGGACCAGTCGCCGTCGCGTCGGAGCGGGCCCGAGCCCCCGAGGTACCCGGTCGCGACGAACGGCGATCGGACCCAGAGGACGTCGTCGTCGCGGACCTCGAGCTCGACGCCGGGGAGCGCGCGGAGGCCCGGCCGATCCGGATCGACACCGTCGTCGACCGCCACGAAGGAGAGCTCGGCGGCTCCGTAGTAGGACACGACACGGATGCCGAGGTCCTCCGCCCTGGCGCGGAGTCCGGGGTCGAGTGAGGCGCCTCCGATCAACGCCACCCGCAGGCGGGGCGGCACCTCGCCGTCGAGCAGTGCCCGGAGGCCGTTCGGGGTCCCGTGGAACCGGGTCGCGTCACGGGCGTCGTCGGGGGTGAGCGCGTGGGTGGTCGGGAGGGCGAGCGAGCAACCGACGGCGGCCGCATGGGCGACCGAGAACAGCGACAGCGACGACGCGGGCGGCGACGACAGCGCCAGGACGTCGTCCGGCCCGAGGTCGAGCAGCGCGCCGACGGCCGGAAAGGAGTCCGCCCACGACGCGGCGGTCCTGAGCACGATGCGCGGCTCGCCCGTGGTGCCGGAGGTCAGCGTCGCCCACCCCTGGCCAGGCTGTGGACCGGACGCGGTGCTGCGGTCGCGGACGGAACGCCAGTACGACACGCTCCACCGGTCGTCGCCGATCAACGGCACGCCGCCGGCCGCCCGCACCTCGAGCGCCCGACGGACGAGGTCGGTCGGCGCCCCGCCGCGCAGCGGGACGAGGTGCCCTGGACGCACGGTCATCCGATCCGGGCGGGCTCGCCGGGACGCGTGGAGCCGGCGCCGGCCGCGTTGCGGAACGCGCGCGGGTAGGCGCGGGCGAGCGTCATCGTGATGACCGTCGCGAGCACGACCTTCACGAGGTCGCCGGGCACGAACACGAGGCTCTGCAGGGCGGTCTCGCCGAGTGGCAGGCGGGTGACGAGCGACTGCACCGGGATGCCGAACGCGTAGATGACGCCGATGCCGCCGACGAAGACGCCGAGCGCGGTACGCCACCAGCGCAGCCGACTCCTGCCAGCGTGCACGATGAGCCCGATCACGAAGACGCCGACGATCCAGCCGAGGAGATATCCGGCACTCGGTCCGACGAAGACGCCGATCCCGCCGCGACCGCCGGACAGGAGGGGCAGGCCGATGGCGACGAGCGCCAGCAGCACGAGCATGGAGAGCATGCCGCGCCACGGGCCGAGGATCGCGCCGGCGAGCATGACGCCGAGGGTCTGCGCCGTGATGGGCACCGCGCCGAGCACCGAGAACGCGCCGGGCAGGCCCAGGGCGGCCACGATGGCGGCGAACACGGCGATGCGTGCGATGTCGGTCGCGTCGATCCGGAGTCTGCTCATGCTGGGTCCTTCGTCGGGATGGTCGGTTCGCCTGGGGCGGGTGGATCGCACCTGAACGGTGTTCACCTGAACAGCGTTCACTATAGTGGTGCTCATGTCCGGTCCCGAAACAGTGCGTCGCCATCGGCGCGACGATGTGGCTCAGGTGGCCCTCCGCATCCTCGACGATCACGGCCTGGCCGACCTCACGATGCGCCGCCTCGCCGCGTCGCTCGACGTCCAGCCGAGCGCGCTGTACTGGCACTTCGAGAACAAGCAGACCCTCATCGCCGAGCTCGCCGACCGGATCGTCGATGCGCACCCGGCACCGGGTGACGCGGTGTCCGAGGCCGGTTCCGACTGGCGCGAGCGGACGCGCGTGGAGGCGGAGGCGCTGCGCGACGCCCTCCTCGCCTATCGCGACGGGGCCGAGGTGGTGTCGAGCACCTACGCGCTCGGGCTCGGTTCCGGACGTGCGCTCACCCGGCTGACGGATGCGGTGTCGGTGGCCGGGTTCGACGAGGCGACGAGTCGACGTGCGGGCACGGTGCTGCTCCACTTCATCCTCGGGCACGTGTCGCACGAGCAGCAACGGATGCAGTACGACAGCGTCGGCGTGCTGGCAGACGCTGCGACGGATCCGCTCGGACAGGAGGACCAGGCACAGGCGTTCGCCTTCGGGGTCGGTCTCCTCGTCGACGGCCTGGCGGCGCTCTCCGTCCGCTGACGGCTCTCGGTCCGCCGATAGCACAGCGTGGATGGAACCGCCCACCGTCTGGATCGGTGGCGGCCCACGGTAGCGTTGGTGCAGGCAGGACGTGAGGGAGGCCGGTGATGGCGAAGGGTGATGACGACGACGTCGACATCGTCATCGACGCCTGGGCGAACGCACTGCCCGACGTGGACTTCGCACCGCTCGACGTGGTGTCCCGTCTCCGTCGGCTCGTGCCGCACCTCCAGGAGGTTCGACGACTGTCGTTCGCCGCGAGCAACCTGCGGCCGTGGGAGTTCGAGTTCCTCTCCATCCTCCGCCAGCACGGAGCGGACGGGCTGACGCCGTCCATGCTCGCCACCCGACTGGGTATCACGAGCGGCAACCTCGCGAGTCAGCTCGATCGCCTGGCCGCTCGCTCGCTCGTCGCCCGACAGAAGAACGAGGCCGACGGCCGGAGCAAGATCGTCGTCCTGACGACGCTCGGTCAGCAGCGGGTCGACGAGGCGATGCGTCGACTGGTGGATGACGAGAAGGCGATGCTCGCCGGGCTCAGCCATGAGCAGGTGGCCGTGCTCATCGAGAGCCTCCGGGTCATCGGCGCGGCGCTCGAGCGTCGGTAGGGCTCTGGGTCGAGGTTCCGGACCTGCCTCAGAACCGCAGGTCGGACGGGCCGCTCAGCTCGATCCAGGTGTCGGTGTCCGGGCGCACCGTTGCGGGAGCCGGCTCGAGGACGTCGGCGGAGGCGAGGGCACCGAAGTCGAGACCGGTGACGCTCGCGAGGTCGAGGATCGGCAGCTGGAAGGTCCGGAACGGGCCGAGTGGGGGCACGGCGGTGGCATCGTGCGTGTCGTCGATCGCACTGGACCGGCCGAGGTCGAGGTCGTCGAGCTGCGCCGACTGGTCGAGGAGGTAGCCGCTCGCCGCGAGCGCTCCGTCGTTCGACCACGCCGCCACCTTCCAGAACTGCCGCGGGATCTGCACGCCGCGGTAGAGCGGGTCCGTGTCGGCGAACACCGGCCCGGTGAAGACCGACAGCCGCCGGCGCCCGGCCGAGGCGTACTCGAGGACGAGGTCTTCCAGACCGTTCCAAAGCTCGAGTGACTGGTTGAAGTCCGCAGCCTGCGGGGCGGCGTTCGTGTAGCAGAAGGTGTCGACGTTGGCCTGCCGGGCGATCTCGACGGGCCCCCAGACCGGGTCCCTCCGCCGCACGAGGTGGCCGCGGTCGAGGTCGTTGCGCGCGTAGAGTTCCGGGCCGGCCTGCTCCTCCACCGGGACGCGGTCGTCGAGGTGCCAGTCGTCGCCGCGCCCGAGGTCGAGGAGGGCGGCGCCGTCGATGTCGACCCCGGTCGCGGCTGCCAGGCGGCGTTCGGGGTCGAGGAGCACGGTGAAGTGCGTGTAGTCGAGACGGCGGAGGCGCGCCAGCTCGGCGGGGTCGGCCGGGGCCGGGAGCTGCAGCTGGTCGGCGAGGTCGAGGAAGCCTGAATCGAAGCCGGTCATGGCAATGAGTCGATCATGAATCCGATCGAATCGGAACGGGGACCCGCCCGATGGCCACGACGTCACCGACCGTTCACGATCATGCACCCGTTCCGCAACAAATGAGAGCGCTCTCTTGACCTCGTCCAACCCAGCGCTTAGTGTGTCCTGCATGCCCGTGGGAACGTTCCCACGGCGTCGCGTCGCGGATCCCGGATGGGTGGCCGGCCGACACCGAAGCGCACACACAAAGGAGTGACTGTGAACAGCAAACGCCGCGGCATCACCGCCGCATCCATCGCGGGGGCATCGATCCTCGCCGTCCTGGCCTCGGGGTGCAGTTCCCCCGCCGGCAGCGGCGGAGACGAGAAGATCACCCTCTCGGTCACCACGTTCGGCACCATGGGGGTCGACGCCAACTACGAGAAGTACATGGAGGAGCACCCCAACATCACCATCGAGGCCACCAACTTGGAGGGTGGTGGAGCTGCGCGCGACGACGCCTACGCCAAGATCGCCGCCGGAACCGGCCTCAGCGACGTGGTGGCCATCGAGGAGGGCTGGCTCGGAACCATCTCCGAGGTCAGCGACTCCTTCGTCGACCTCCGCGACTACGGCATCGAGGACGTCAAGGACACCTGGCTGGACTGGAAGTACGAGCAGGGCACGGACGCCGACGGTCGCGTGATCGGCGCCGGTCTCGACATCGGCCCGCAGGGCATCTGCTACCGCGGTGACCTGTTCGCGGCAGCCGGTCTGCCGAGCGAGCGCAGCGAGGTCGCCGCGTACTTCGGCGGCGAGGACGCGACCTGGGACCGCTTCTTCGAGGTCGGTGAGGAGTACGTCGGTGCCACCGGGAAGGCGTTCTATCACAGCCCCCGGTTCTTCTGGAACTCCTTCGTGAACCAGCAGGAGGAGGGCTACTACAAGGCCGACGGCGAGACCCTGAACATCGAGGGCAACGACGTGCTGAAGGAGCAGTTCGCGAAGATCGTCGAGGCCGAACAGGCCGGACTCGGTGCCGGTCTTCCCGGCTGGGACGTCGGCCCGGAGGCCAAGGAGGGCAAGTTCGCGACCTACATGTGCCCGAGCTGGATGCTCGGCATCGTGCAGGGCTACTACGACGAGGGCACGACCGACAGCGGTTGGGACTTCGCCGACGTGATGCCCGGCGGCGCGGCCAACTGGGGCGGTGCGTTCCTCGGCGTCGCCGAGAACTCCGAGCACAAGGAGGAGGCGGCCGAGCTCGCCCTCTGGCTCGCATCCCCTGAGGCGCAGGCCGCATCGTTCGAACTCGCCGGTCCGTTCCCGAGCACGCTCGACGGCCAGGAGCTCGTGAAGGACTCCACCAACCCGTTCTTCAACGACGCACCGGTGGGCGAGATCTTCGCCGCACGGTCCGAGGGGGTCGTGGCCCAGGTGAAGGGTCCTGAGGACTCCAACATCCAGGACAACGTGTTCGGTCCGATCCTCGACCGCGTGAGCCAGGGCGAGATCACCGACGGTGACACCGCCTGGAACGAGGCGCTCAAGCTGCTCGACCAGCTCGTCGGCTGACCTCCTCTCCGACGCAGCTCGCCGGGGCGTCCGTTCGCACGCGGACGCCCCGGTACCCCTCCCGCTCCCTCTCCCGGATTGGCAGAGCCATGACCAGCACCGCAACCGTCCGCCGGCCACCTGCCGCGTTGACGTTCCGACAGAAGCTGAACCGCTTCGACTACCGCGCCTCGCCGTACCTGTACATCGCGCCGTTCTTCATCCTCTTCGCCCTCATCGGCATCTTCCCGATCGTCTACACCTTCAACGTGTCGCTGTACGAGTGGCATCTGTTGAAGGGCCAGGGGGACTTCGTCGGACTCGACAACTACGTCTCCGTCCTCTCGGACCCGTTCTTCTGGAACGCGTTCGGCAACACCGTCAGCATCTTCCTGCTCTCGGCGGTGCCGCAGCTCGTCATCGCGACGCTGATCGCCGCCCTCCTGGACCAGACGCTCCGCGGTCGCACGTTCTGGCGGATGAGCATCCTGCTGCCGTACATCGTGGCGCCGGTCGCCGTCGCAGTCATCTTCCTGCAGATCTTCAACCAGTACCACGGACCGGTCGCCGGCCTCCTCGAGCTGTTCGGGCTCGACCCGATCCGGTGGGCGTTCGACGTCTTCCCCTCGCACGTCGCCATCGCGAGCATGGTGAACTGGCGGTGGACCGGCTACAACGCCCTCATCCTCCTCGCAGCGATGCAGGCGATCCCACGGGACGTCTACGAGTCCGCCGCGCTGGACGGCGCGAACAAGCTCCGACGGTTCTGGTCGATCACGATCCCGATGATCCGTCCGACGCTCATCTTCGTCGTCATCACCTCGACGATCGGCGGGCTGCAGATCTTCACGGAACCGAAGCTGTTCGACCCCCGGAGCAACGGCGGATCCGACCGGCAGTTCCAGACAATCGTCCTGTACCTGTACGAGCTCGCCTTCCCGAGGCGGGACTTCGGTCGAGCATCCGCCACCGCCTGGATCCTGTTCCTCGTGATCATCCTCGCGGGCCTGATCAACTTCGCGATCACCAGGGCCATCCGGACGAACGACGCACGTCCGGTGCGGATCCCGAAGGTGCGCGACACCCTCATCACGACGCGGTCCGTCAGCACCAGCCCGGCCCGCTCGCGTTCAAAGACCACGAGCACCACCGACCAGCGAGGCGGACGAGCATGAGCACCCTGATGGAACGCACGCGGACCGAACCGGCCGCGACCACGGAGGCCCCGCGATACCGCAAGGGCAAGGACCACGAGCGGCCGGGCATCCTCACCTACGCCATCCTGATCGCGTTCTTCGCCATCTCGGCGTTCCCGTTGTGGTGGTCGTTCGTCATCTCGAGTCGGCAGTCCTCCGACACGAACCTCGTGCCGCCCGCCGTCCTCCCCGGCCCGAACTTCCTCGGCAACGCGGCGAAGGTGTTCGAGACCGCGCCGTTCCTGCAGGCGCTCGCGAACAGCGTCATCATCTCGGGCGCGATCACGGTCTCGGTGGTGTTCTTCTCGACCCTCGCCGGCTACTCCTTCGCGAAGCTGAAGTTCCGGGCCAGCAACGGGCTGCTGCTCGCGGTGATCGCCACGATGGCCATCCCCACGCAGCTCGGCATCATCCCGTTGTTCATGCTCATGGCCGAGTGGGAGTGGGTGGGAACGCTCCAGGCGGTGATCCTGCCGGGGCTCGTGACCGCGTTCGGTGTGTTCTTCATGCGCCAGTACCTCGTCGACGTCATCCCCGACGAGCTCATCGAGGCCGCGCGCGTCGACGGCGCGTCGATGTGGGGCACCTTCTGGCATGTCGCGCTGCCGGCCGCCCGCCCGGCGATGGCCGTCCTCGCGCTCTTCACCTTCATGGCCGCGTGGACCGACTTCCTCTGGCCACTCCTCGTCCTCGGTCCGCGGAACCCGAGTGTGCAGACGGCGCTCGCGGCCCTGAGTGCGAGCGGCGGACAGACCCCGGACCACTCGCTCGTGCTCGCCGGCGCGGTGCTCTCGGTGATCCCACTGTTGATCCTCTTCGTCCTCGCGGGGAAGCAGCTCGTGGCGGGCATCATGCAGGGCGCGGTCAAGGGATGACGCCTGCGCCGCATACAGTGTCTTCACACCGGCACGACTGAGGAGACACACCATCGACACCGAGACGGACTCCACCGTCCCCACGCTCATCGCGGTGGCAGCGCTCGCGGGCGTCTCCAAGTCCACCGCCTCCCGCGTCATCAACGGGTCCTCCCAGGTGACGCCGGAGGCGGTCGCGTCGGTGACCGCCGCCGTCGAGCAGCTGCACTACGTCCCGAACCGCGCGGCACGCAGCCTCGTGCGTCGGCGTGCGCAGACGATCGCGATGGTCATCCCGCAACGCACCGCCGAGTTCTTCGCCGATCCCTACTTCGCCGAGGTCATCCAGGGTGCTGCGATGTACGCGTCGTCGACCGACTACACGCTGACCCTGCTGATCGAATCCGACGTCGACCCGGACAAGACCCGTCGGTTCCTCACCGGCGGCAACGTGGACGGCGCGCTCGTCCTCTCGCATCACACGAGCATGCAGGCGTACGCGAAGCTGTCGACGTCCCTCCCGGTCGTGTTCGGGGTGCGGGCGCTCGAGGAGACGACGCCACCTGGGCACGTCGTCGACGTCGACAACGTGGAGGCGGGCGCCTTGGCGACCCGGCGTCTGGTGGAGGCCGGTCGGTCCCGCATCGCCACGATCACCGGCCCGCTCGACACCGCGGCCGGTATCGACCGCCGTGCCGGGTGGCGGCGCGCCCTCCTCGAGGCGGGACTCGAGCCGGGACCGGAGGAGGAGGGGGACTTCACGCCGACGAGCGGCGCGCGGGCGATGGAACGGCTCCTCGCAGACGGCCGGCAGGTCGATGCGGTGTTCGCGGCGTCGGCGCAGATGGCGACGGGCGCGCTCGGTGTGCTCCGCGACCGCGGGATCCCGGTGCCGACGCGGATCGCCATGACCTCGGTCGACAACAACGTGTTCGCGGTGGACGCCTATCCCGCGTTGACGACGGTCGATCTGCACACCGCGGAGAAGGGTGCGCTGCTCGTGCAGACGCTGCACCGCCTCATCGCCGGCGACGATGTCCCGGAGATGACGACGATCCCGTGCGAGCTCGTGGAGCGCGCCTCGGTCTGACCCCGCTGCGTGGTCGTCCCGGCGGGATCGACGTCGGTCGTGGCTTCGAGCCGGTCATGGCCTCACGCGTTCGGGAAGATCGGGGGCGCTGAACGCGAGCGATTCTCGTTCCTGATGAACTCATACTTCAGTTTCTATCCAACATATGATATTTTACCTGTATGTCCTCGAACGTCCGGAACCCACACCGATCCGACGACGCCCGCGTCCTGATGGCGCTCGTGTCGTCCACCTTCCTCCTCGACGCGTTGATCGTGTTCGGCATCGGCTTCCTCCCCGGCGTCTCTCCGTTGGAGGGTGAAGCCACCGCGGTGACCGCCCTGGTGCTGACGGCAGCCCTGTTCGCCGTCCAGTTCGTCATCGTCGCCGTCCTCGCTCGCCTCGCCCGAGCCTCGGTGCTCGACCCCATCGCCTGATCCATCCGACGTGACCGCGCTCGTGGTCGCCACCAACCCGAACACCGCCAGATCGGAGCATCACCATGCATGACCACAACGACCGTCCGACGCGGAGACGCGGTCTCCGACCGAGCGCGTGGGCGCTCGCAACGACCACCGCCCTGTCCTTGCTCGTCCTCGCCGCACCGCAGTCCGCCTCGGCGGCGGCGGTCATCGACCCCATCGGTGACGCCCGGGCCGGTGAGGGCCTCGTCATGTCGTTCACCACCGGCGAGACCGGCACCCTCGTCGTGACCGCTCCGGAGCATGCGACGATCGGCATCGTGACGACCGGCGGCTGCGACACGCGCTACGCCACCCAGGTCCGCTGCGGTACGGACGCGAAGGTCTGGACGTCCGAGCTGATGGCGACGATGCGCGTCGACCCCGACGCTCCAGCCGGGACGCTGACCGGCGGTTCGATCGCATTCGAGGTGCGCGGGACCGTGGTCGCGTCGACCCCCTTCACCATCGAGGTGCTCCCACCGCACCTCGCCCAGGCTGCGGCGGGGCAAGCACTCACCGTGGAGGTGCCGGTCAATGGCGGCACCTCAGGGGTCATGCGGTTCACGGCTCCCGATCGGACGACCATCGTGGGAACCGGTGCGCCGGACTGCGTCATCGGCCCCGACGGCTCGACCGCCGACTGCGGCACGGAGAGCAGCGTCTGGGACGGCGTGCAGACCGTCGACCTGGCTGTGGACGCCGATGCCCCCTACGGCACCCTCCGCGGAGGCACCATGGGCTTCGTCCAGAACGGTCGGATCGCGTCCACCACGCCGTTCGAGCTCGAGCTCACGCCCGGCGCCGCGACCATCACTGCGCCGGCCGACGGCGTTCTCGCGCCCGATGCGACGCTGAGCGGGACCGCGCCCGGCGGCACAGAGGTCGGGATCGAGGTCGACGGTGTTCCGATCGGGACCGCTGAGGCGACGATCGAGGAGACCTGGGCCTTCCGGCCCACCGAGTCGCTCGCCGAGGGAACACACACGGTGACGGTCCGAGCCCGTGCCGGTGGACTCGCCGGTGCTGCGACGGACCTCGTCGTCACCGTCGTCGCCCCATCGGAGCCGGTCGCGCCCGAGATCCCCGAGAACCCCCGGGTACCCGAGGGTCCTGCGCTTCCGGGCGGGCAGCAGGTGGAGCCCGCGACCTCGACTGCGACCGCCATCAGTGCAGGGTCGTCACATCGAGCGAGTGAAGACACGCTGGTGCGGACCGGCGCCGACGCGGCCCCGTTCGCGCTCGCGATCGCCCTGCTGCTGGGAGGTGCGTTCGTGGGTGTCGTCGGCCTCGCCCGCTCCCGCATGAACGGTCTCGGCTGATCTGAGCCGGTCCCGGCCCCGCGCGATTCAGAAGCGGATCTGTGTCTTCGGTCCGCCGCCGGCCGCGCGGGGGAGTCCCTCGGCGAGCACCCGTGGCACCTCGTCGAGGGTGATCACGGAGCCGATCAATCGGCGGACCGTGTCGCCCATGGTCGCGAACCGCCGCGCAGCCTCGTCGATGTCGGCCGAGCCACCGAGCACCGCGTGGACGGTGGCGTCGAGGGCGATGAGTCTCCCGGACGGGAGTCCGACGTCGCCGCCGGGCACGCCGAGCAGGGCGATGCGGGCGCCGGCGGTGGCGTTGTCGAGGAGGCGACGGGTGACCTCGGCTGAACCCGTCGCCTCGATGATCACGTCGAAGCGCTCGTCTCCGAGGTCGGTCGGGTCGCGGGTCTCGAGGCCGAACCCGGCCACGAAGCTCCGGTCGGAGTCGCGTCGGGCGACGACGGCCACGCCGGCTCCGGCGTCGGCGGCGAAGAGCGCGGCGAACATACCGAGGGTTCCGGCGCCCCAGACGAGCACGCGGTCGCCGGGGCCCACCTCCGTGAGCCGGACGCCACGGAGCGAGCAGGAGGCGGGCTCGACCATCGCGCCGAGGTCCGCTTCGACCCCGGCCGGGAGGCGATGGACGGCGCGTTCGGGGACGACCAGGAGCTCCGCGAGGGCACCGTCCAGTTGCCCGAGGACGCCGAGTTCGAGGTGGTCGGGACAGAGGTGGTGTCGGCCCGAGGTGCAGAGCGTGCAGACGCCGCACCCGATGAAGGTGTCGCCGGTGACGAGGTCTCCCGCTGCAGTCGAGGTGACACCCTCGCCCACCGAGACCACCCGACCGGCCCACTCGTGGCCGGGTTGGAGCGGCAGGGTCGTGCGGCCGTCGGCGAGGTACGGCATGGTGCCTCGGAAGAGCGCGACATCCGTGCCGCAGAGTCCTGCGCGCTCGATGTGGATGAGGACCTCACCCGGTCCGGCCTGTGGATCCGGGCGATCGAGGACGGTGGCCTCGTTCGGTGCGGTGATGCCTACGGCTCTCATGCGGTCTCCTCGTCGTGACGGCGCTGGTCAGAGCGTAGTGGGGGTATGCCGCCGTCGATCTGCATGCGGAAGGACGAGGTGTCCTCGTGGGCACTTCGACAGGCTCAGTGACCGGAGGGGGTGTGCTCGGGACGCTCTGGTCCCTGAGCCTGTCGAAGGGCAGTCGGGCCGGGTGGCCTCGGCTCGCCCGCGTCAGTTCACCAGGACGACTTGCCTCCGCCTGCGACGACCGCGCTGGGCCGCTGCACCTCGGCGAGTCGGGAGGTCCGGAGCGGCGTCGTCTCCCACCAGGCGTCGAAGGTGCCGGCCGCCGGGTCGATCTCGAGGTGCATGCGGTGGGGTGTCTCGATGAAGATCGCGTCGACGCGGAGGACCCGCGCTCCGTCCTCGCCGCCGGTGCCCCAGGCGGCACTCGCCGTGATCGGTCCATGCGTCCGCCACGCGCCGACACCGGGGACGAGCTCCACCCGGTCGTCGCCCTCGTGCACGACCAGCACGGTGTCGTCACCCTCGCCCGCCGTCACCTCGAGCGCCGTCAGCTGCGCCAGGCCGGTGTCGGCGGCGGCCGCGAACGTCCGTCCGACGAGTTCGCGCAGTGACGAAGCCGCGCCGGTCTCGTCCGACACGTCGAGCGGCGGCAGGGCGAGCCCCGCCAGGTGTGCGAGCAGCGACTGATCGGCGTCCGAGGTCGGACTGCGGTCTGCGTCGCTGCGCTCGGCGGTCCCGAAGGCCGGCAGCAGGTGCTCCCACGCGGCGTTCAGCACGGCCTGCATGTCGAGACTCTGCCCCGTGATCGCCAGGACGACGTCGTGCTCCGGCAGGACGACGCAGTACTGACCGTAAGCGCCGTCGCCGCGGAACCCGTGACGGGCCATCCAGAACTGGAACCCGTACCCCTGCGCCCAGTCCGACTCAGGGTCGTCGCCGTTCGCGATGTGGGATCGTGTCGCCTCGGCGACCCAGGCGGCCGGCAGCAACTGTCGACCAGCCCACTCGCCGCCCTGCAGATAGAGCTGACCGAGTGCGGCGATCGCTTCCGTCGTCGCGTGCAGGCCGCTGTACCCGAGCTCGAAGCCCTCGTCGTCCTGCTGCCAGTCGAACTCGCCGATACCCAGTGGCTCGAGCAACCGCGGTCGCAGGTAGTCGGTGAGCGTCCCGCCCGTGACGCGCTGGACGATCGCCGCGGCAGTGTAGGTGCAGGGCTGGTTGTACGCGAAGACGGTTCCCGGGTCCTCGTCGGGCGGGAGGAGCAGGAAGCCGCGGACGAGGTTCGTCGGGTCGATCGCAGCGGCCCGCATGATCGTCTCCTCGCGGTGGCCGCTCGCCATCGCGAGCACGTGGCGCACGCGCATGGCGCGGCTGCGGGGGTCGGTGATCTCGGCGTCGAGCTCCGGGAAGTGGCTGATGATCGTGTCGTCGAGTCCGAGCAGACCCTCCTCGACGGCGAGGCCGACGGCGGTCGAGGTGAAGCTCTTGCTCAGCGAGTACAGCAGGTGCACCCGCTCGGCCGAGTACGGCGCCCACCAGCCCTCGGCGACGACGTTCCCGCCGCGCAGGAGCATCAGGCTGTGCGGTTCGACGTTCGGCGTGTGCTCGAGGGCGGTGATGAACGCCTCGATCCCGGCGGCGTCGACGTGCTGGGCGGACGGAGTGCTTCGCTGCAGGCTCATCCCTCCATGCTGCCACCTGCCGGCGGCCGGATCGACCCGACCCTCAGTCCTGGTCGGCGTCGAGCTGGTCGCGGAGCCCCTGGTTGATGTCCTCGAGATCGAGCACGCGAGCGATGCCGGCGAGGTTGACGCCGTCGTCGCGGAGGTCGGTGACGCGCTTGAGTCGCTCGATGTCGTCCTCGCTGTAGCGACGGGTGCCGCCTTCGGTCCGGGACGGGGTGAGGAGGCCTTTGCTCTCGAAGAGCCGCAGGGACGCCTCCGGGACGCCGGCGAGCTGGGCTGCGACGGCGATGCCGTACACGGGTGTCGCGCCGTCACGATCGGCCATGCTTGAGATTTCCTTTGAACGGGTTGCACTGGATCAGGTTTCGGATGTATAAAAAATCTACACCACGAAGTACAGATCCGAACCCCCGGATCTGAGACTTCCGGGCACTGACAATCAATGAGCCCGATCCGTCATCGGGCGACAGGGAAGGAGAACACCCATGGCAATGACCCTCGACCCCATCAGCCAGCTCGACCGCTTCGCGGCCTCCGTACTGGACTCCGTGCGCGCACCCCGGCCCATGCCGGTGGACCTGTTCCGTGACGGCGACCGGTACATGATGGTCGCCGACCTCCCCGGCATCGACCCCGGATCCATCGACGTCGACGTCGACGGTGGTCAGCTCACCATCCGTGCCCAGCGCACGGCCGACAGCCGCGAGGGTGTCCGCTGGCTCGCACGTGAGCGCGGTGGCGGCCACTTCCTGCGGCAGTTCACCCTCGGCGAGGGAGTCGACCTCGACGGCATCACCGCGTCCTACGACAGCGGTGTGCTCTCCGTGATCATCCCGGTGAGCGAGCGTGCGAAGCCGCGGAAGATCACCGTCGACTCCACGACCGACCACCCGCAGTCGATCAACGCCTGAGCCGGGATCGACACTGACCCGGGATCGACACTGAGCCGGGATTGACACCCGTCCGGATCGAACGAACCGAACGCCCCGCCCACGATCCGTGGGTGGGGCGTTCGCCCGTGTGCGACCGGCGGTCGGCATACTGGGGGCATGTCCCGCGTCCAACGGATCCTCGTAGCGTCAGCCCTGCTCGTGATCGCCGCACTCGGCCTGTTGGTCGCGGCGACGCAGACCACGATGATCTGGTACCAGGCGCCGGGTGCCGACGGCATCGCGACGGAACAGGTCGCGGTGTTCGAGCCGGCGGTGGTCGGCACTGTGGTCGCCGCGGTGGCGGTGCTCGCGCTCCTGGCGCACCTGGTCCTCGTGATCCGACGCGCGGTGCCTCGGATGCAGTGGGTCGTCGCCATCGCGCTGACCGTCGTGACCGTGATCGCCGCGGTCCTCGTGTCCATCGCGGACCGGCCGGTGTTCTAGCGCACGTCGAGCTCAGCCGAGCAGCTCGGCCAACAAGGCCCGAGTCGTCTCCTCGCTCGCCCCGGGGGCCTGCAGACGCACCCAGTCGTCGCCACGTCGAGCGTGCGCCGAGTGCTCGCTCCCGGCCGCATCCACGGCGCCGACCGGACTGTCCTCGCGAAGCACCCACGCACCTCCGGGGAGCACCGTGAACCGGACGAGCTCGCGGGAGTCCGCGGACAGCAGTCGGCAGTCGAGTCCGCCGACCCGCTGGAGCGAGTCCTGCACGAGGTGGTAGCTCGGTGTCGCGGTGCTCACGTAGCTCGCGCCGGTGGCGGCTGCGCCGAGGTGTGCTGCAGCGATGTCCACCGGCAGCGCCGTGGCGCACGAGCGCGAGGTGGGCGCCGATGACGGGGGTGCGGCGGGCGCCGGAACCGGGGCTGCCGCGAGCGCTGCGCGAGCCAGTTCCTCTGTGCGCGTCCCTGCCGGGTCGTCGACCCCCGCCGCATCGACCTCGATGAACCGCTCGCCGTCGAGGGCGTGGACGGAGCAGGCGCCGTCCGAGCACATCGTCCCGTTGATCTCGCCGACGCTCGCGCTCCAGTCGGTGTGCTCGTACCAGTGGTTGAAGGTTGCCCAGTGGTCGACACCCTCTCCGACGAGTCGGACGGTCAGTGAGGTGCCGGCCGCCTCATCGGCCCAGGCGCAGACGGTCCCGCCGTCCTGCAGGACCGGGGCGTCGTCGACGGTGAGCGGTTGCGGCGCGGCTGCGGCGCCCAGGAAGGATGCGACCTCCGCGTCGGGGACGAGCGCGTCGCAGGCGAGCCCCGGGAAGGTGGACGTCGGCGCGGGTGGGAGCGCCGCCGATGCATTCGGTGCGGATCCGGTCGGAGTCCCGGTGGGCACCCCCGACAGTGGCGCGCTACACGCTGTGAGGACGCCCAGCAGCGCGGCGATCGTGAGGACGCGTGCGCCACGTGCGATCGCGGGCACCGTTCGACTCAGCCCACTGCTCATCGTCGCCGGAACAGCCCTCGCTTGCGGCGATGGAACGGCGGGACACTGGTCAGGAGATGCTTCGCGCCAGGCGCCACGTACATGACGTCGATCGGCACGCTCGCCGAGTACGTCGCGAGGGCGCGTGCGAGCGGACCGCTGATCGTCTCACGGGCGGTCGGGGCGCCGACGATGACGAGGAGGTAGCACTCGTCGAACGTGCCGCCCTCCTGCGGGGTGACCTTCCAGCCCAGCACCGCTTCGTCGACCTCGCCGTACTCGGCGAGGACCGCGGTCAGGGTCTCGGTCATCCCTGGTGGGATGCGAGCCGGCTGTCCCACCATGACCTCGGTCTCGCGCTCGACCACGCGTGGTGTGAGCACCGCCTCGCCGTCGAGCAGCTGGGCGACTTCGCCGGGGAGGAACTCCTTGCCGTGTGTGGAATGCGGGTTCAGGACCAGCCTCGCGCCTCGGGTCATCTGCCACAGGACGCGGCAGGGGAGGGCGAGGAGGTGCTGTTCGAACGACGGGACGACCTGGAGCGTCTCCTGGAAGCGCGCCTTCGAGGTGTAGAACGGCTGCACCGAGCTGCCGTCCGAGTCGAGGAGGTCAGCCAGGGTCGCCATGCCGTCGTCGGTCACGGTCCCTGCCACGATCACGGTGCTCTCGAGGAGCGCCGTCAGGAACGCGGGGGCGTTCGAGCGGTCGTTCGCGGCTGCGGCGAGGAGGGCTTCGATGTCGGGAGCGTCGGGTGCGTCGTCGGCGGCAGGCATGCCAGCAGCGTATCCCGGCCGTGTGGGAAGGTGCGCGTGCTCAGCAGCAGTCGCAGGTGTCCGTGTTCTCCGAGGTGAGCGATGAGACCGGCCGCTTGCACGCGTCTCCACGCCAGGCTTCGACGCCCTCACGGACCGCGAAGCCGGCGATGACGAGGGCGGCGACGCCGTCCGCCCAAGCCCAGCCGAGGGTGCTGTTGAGGACCAGCCCGATGAGGACCGCGGCCGACAGGTAGGAGCAGATGAGCGTCTGCTTCGAGTCCGCGACGGCGGAGGCGGATCCGAGTTCCTTGCCGGTCCGGCGTTCGAACAGCGAGAACGCCGGCATGATCACGACGCTGACCGCCGCGAGGACGATACCGACGGTCGAGTGCTGGACTTCGGCGAACCCGAGCAGCGAGCGGGCGGCGTCGACGCTCACGAACGCGGCGAGGCCGAAGAACGACAGGGCGATCACCCGGAGGGCGATCCGTTCCCGACGATGGGGATCGGGGCTCGAGAACTGCCAGGCGACCGCGGCGGCGGACAGGACCTCGACGATCGAGTCGAGACCGAAGCCGACGAGGGCCGCTGATGAGGCGACGGTCCCGGCCGACAGGGCGATGACGGCCTCGACGACGTTGTAGGCGATGGTCGCCGCGACGATCCAGCGGATCCGGCGCTGCAGCGTCGCGCGTCTGGCGGGGCTCAGCTGGGCGCGGAGACGGGGGCTCGGCAGGCCGACGGCGCTCATGCGCAGGTGCAGCTCTCACCCGAGCAGCAGGCGGGATCGACGACCAGGACGAGCCGGAGGAGGTCGTCGAGCGCCGGCGCCAGGTGGCTGTCCGCCAGGCGGTACCAGGTGTTGCGTCCTTCCTTGACGCCTTCGACGAGGCCGCAGCCGCGGAGACAGGCGAGCTGGTTCGACATGACCTGTCGGGAGACGCCGAGTGCGTCCGCGAGGTCGGAGGGGAAGGCCGGTGCCTCGCGCAGGGTCAGGAGGATGCGGGCCCGGGTCTCGTCCGACAGGGCGTGCCCCAGCCTCGCAAGCGCAGCGGTGTGCGTCAGGGTCGCGGTCGGCGTCATGGTGTCGGTCACGCGAACGACAGTACACGAAACGCTGTATCGAGCAACCCTCGCGGTCGCCCGAACAGCCGCGTTAGGCGAGGCGAAACGCTGGCAATCGGGCGTCTCGGCTTGCCGCCGCCGCACCGCGCTGGCAACGTTGACGGGTCCTCGCGGCATGGCGCCCGAACGCATCTCCGCGTCCAGGACGCATCACAGGAAGACCTCGCGACATGACGTTCTGGCCGCTGCTCCTCATCGCGCTCGGCGTCTCCGCCGACGCCTTCGCCGTCGCCCTCACCAAGGGCCTGCACATGCGGCGGTTCAACGTGCGTCACGCGCTCGTGATCGCCGGGACCTTCGGACTCTTCCAAGCGGTCATGCCGCTCATCGGCTGGTTCCTCGGCACGCAGTTCGCGCGGTACATCACGGAGGTCGACCACTGGGTCGCCTTCGGCCTGCTCGCCCTCGTCGGCGGCAAGATGCTCTGGGAGGCGTTCTCGAGCCACGAGGACACCGAGGTCGACTCCGACCGCATCGACGTCCGGCGACTCCTCATCCTCGCGCTCGCCACGAGCATCGACGCGCTGGCCATCGGCATCACGCTCGCGTTCCTGCCCGGCTCCATCGTCGAAGCCGTCGTCCTCATCGGACTGACGACGTTCGTGCTCGCGTTCCTGGGCGTCTTCATCGGCCGTCGCGTCGGTCAGCGCTTCGGCAAGCCGGCGGAGATCGCCGGAGGGGTCATTCTGATCCTCATCGGCACCAAGATCCTGATCGACCACCTCACCGGGTAGTCGGAGGTCACCGCTTCCGGGTGAAGATGGCGCCGGTCGACACGTCCTCGCCGAGCGCCTCGAGGCTCCGCCCCCGCGTCTCGGGTACCTGGGTGGCGACGAACAGGAGCGCGAGCGCGCCGACACCCGCGAACACGAAGAAGGTCCCGGTGATGCCGAGGCCGTCGACGAGCGACGGGAAGTACAGCGCCAGGAACCCGTTGGCGACCCAGAGCATGAAGATCGAGACGCCCATCCCGAGGCCGCGCATCTGGAGCGGGAAGACCTCGGCGAGGTAGACCCAGACCGCCACGTTGAGGAACGTCTGCATCGAGCCGACGAACACGACCACGAGGACCAGGATGACCCAGGGACGCATCGGGTCGCCCGGCTCGAGCATCATCGACGAGAAGCCGATGAGCAGATGGCACGCGGTCGTGAGCGAGAAGCCGATGACGAACGTCTTCCGTCGGTCGAGTCGGTCCATGTAGGTGAGGGCGATGAAGCCACCGACGACGGCGATGATGCCGGGCGCGATGTTGGCGATGAGCGCGGCGCTCTCGTCGAAGCCCGACTCCACGAGCACGGTCTGCCCGTAGTACATGATCGAGTTGATCCCGGTGAGCTGCTGGGCGATCCCGACGCCGACACCGACGAGCAGGATGCGCACGAGCCAGGGGTTGCGGAGGACGGCCCCGAGCCCGATCCGGTGTTCGTCGCGCTGCGCGGTGATGGACGCGTCCACCTCCGCGAGTTCGGCGATGGCGCGGTCGTCGGAGCGGACGGTCCGCAGGACGTCCAGCGCGTCCTCCCGGCGACCGTGGTCGACCAGCCAGCGCGGCGACTCGGGCATCCGCAGCATGCCGACGAACAGCGCGACCGCCGGGAGGGCGCAGACGGCGAACATGATGCGCCACACGCTCGTGTGCTCGCTGAACACGGTGCCGATGACCGCGTTGATCACGAACGCCGACAACTGTCCGAGGACGATCGCGACCTCGTTCCGGCCGGTGATCGACCCACGGATCTCGTAGGGCGCGAGCTCCGCCAGGTAGACCGGGACGACGGCGGAGGCACCGCCGACGGCCAGTCCGAGGAGGACGCGACCGGCGACGAGGAGCTCGACGTTCGGCGAGCAGACGACCACGAGCGTCCCGACGAAGAAGAGCACCGCCAGTACGATGATGCTCCGCCGCCGGCCCCATGCGTCCGACACCCGACCGCCGAGCAGTGCACCGACGGCGGCCGCGAAGACGAGTGAACTCGTGACGATGCCCTCGGTGATGGGCGTGAGCCCGAGTTCCGCGGTCATCGGACGCAGCGCCCCGTTGATCACGCCGGTGTCGTAGCCGAAGAGCAATCCGCCGAAACAGGCGACGATCGAGATCAGGCCGAGGTGGCGGCGGTGCGGCCCGGACGTGAGGGCCGGCAACGTGCTCGCCGTCTGTCGGGCTGTGGGGGATCCGGCCATCGTGTTTCCTCGTCTGCTGGGCCCGCGCGCCGAACGGCGTCGTGGACAGGACGACAGTACCGGTTCAGTCGTCGGCGCCCGGCCGCAGCAGGCCGCTCTCGTACGCGAGGATGACGAGCTGGGCGCGGTCGTGGGCGGCGACCTTCGTCATGATGCGGTTCACGTGGGTCTTCGAGGTGTGCGGTGAGATGACGAGGTCGTCGGCGATCTGCTGGTTCGACCGTCCGCGGGCCACGAGGAGCAGCACCTCGAGCTCCCGTTCGGTGAGCAGCGTCAGCTCTGCGGGGATCGGGCGTGGACTCGTCGGTTCGTCCGCAGCGACGACGTACTTCGTGATGAGGCTCCGGGTCGCCGCGGGGGACAGGAGTGCGTCGCCGGCGTGCACCGCGCGCACGGCGCGGACGATCTCCTCCGGCTCCGAGCCCTTGCCGATGAAGCCGCTCGCGCCGGCTCGCAGGGTGGCGATGAGGTTCTCGTCCTCCTCGAACGTGGTGAGGATGAGGACCCGGGTGTCCGCGAGCTCGGGGTCCGCGCAGATCGCCGAGGTCGCGCCGATGCCGTCCAGCACCGGCATGCGGATGTCCATGAGCACGACGTCCGGTCGCAACTCCTGCGCGAGCGACACCGCCTGCGCGCCGTCGACGGCTTCGCCCACGACCTCGAGGTCGGCCTCGGACGAGAGGATGTCGGCGACGGCCTGGCGGATGAGTGACTGGTCGTCGACGACGAGCACGGTGGTCATGCGGGGGACTCCTCGGGGTGCGTCGGGGTCGGGTGTGTCGGACCGGCGTGCGTCGGCTCGCCGGTGGGGAGGGTCGCAGACAGCCGCCAGCCGCCCGGGGTCGCGCCGACGTCGACGGTCCCGCGGACGGCCGCGACGCGCTCACGGATGCCGAGGAGTCCGTGCCCGGGGGTCGGCGCCGCGTCGGCCGGCTCACGCGGGACGCCTGGTGCCGTCGGATTGCTCACGCTGACGATGATCCTCCCGTCGCCGCCTTCCACGAGCACGTGCGCCCGACGCTCCGGACCGTGCTTCAGTGCGTTCGTCAGCCCCTCCTGGACGACGCGGTAGGCGACCGTGTCCGTGGCGGTCGAGAGCTTCGGTGCGTCGGGGTCGATCCGTGTCGTGATGTCGAGGCCTGCGGTGGTGAACTCGGCGATCAACGCGTCGAGTCGGTCGAGTCCCGGCTGCGGCAGCGTTCCGCGGGAGCCTGCGCCAGCGTCCCCGCCGTCGCTGCGCAGGACCTCGAGCAGGTCACCGATCTCGCCGAGCACCGTCCGCGACGCCCGGCGGATCGAGACGAGCGCCTCCTTCGCCTTCTCCGGTCGCGACTCCAGGGAGCTCGACGCCACCCCGGCGTTCAGACTGATCACCGAGATCTGATGGGCGACGGTGTCATGGAGGTCGCGCGCGATCCGGAGACGCTCCTCCGTCACCCGACGCCTCGCCTCGGCCTCGCGGGTCTGTTCGGCCCGTTCCGCGCGTTCGGTGATCGCCAAAATGTACGCGCGGCGCGAGCGCGTCCCGTCACCGGCCGCCGCGGCGAAGGCGATCATCACCGCGAACTGGACCGTCCGCGGATCGAAGCTGCCGATCGACGCGAGCAAGCTGAGGAGGGCGACCGCGACCATCGTCGCGACTGCCGTGATGAGGGTCGTCCGCCGCGCAGAGCGCACGGCCACCCCGAACATCGCGATCGCGGCCGCGATCACGACACCGGGAGCGAGGGTCCCCGTGATCGCCGCCGCACCGTAACAGGCGATGACGGCAGCGAGCACCGGGATGGGCCAGCGCCGACGGAGCGGGAGGAGGAGCGCGGGCGCGACGACCAGGGCGACGACGAGCGGGCTGCCCGGCCGGAACTCCGCGTTGGGGAACGGGATGAACGCCGAGGCGATGATGAGGACCGCGGCGACCACATCGCCCACCCACGCCGGGGGTCTCGGATGCGGATCGCGCACCCGGTGATCCTGCGTCGCGGAGGTCATGGGCCCAGTCTGCCGGGAACCGGCGCCCGGCGACTCCTCCGCACGTGGCATTCCGCGGTACCACGGACGCGGTACACGGGTGTCCGCCGGAGGGGGACGCGTCGGACGGGCGTCGCGGCGAGTCTGGAGTGGTGCCGGAGCACCCGGCCCCAGACGAGGAGACACCATGCAGAGCACCACAGCGCCGCCGATCATCTCGGTCCGGGACGTCCGGCGTTCCTACGGTCGCGGTCAGAACCGGTTCGAGGCGCTGAAGGGGGTGAGCTTCGACATCCAGGCCGGCGAGAGCGTCGCGATCGTCGGGAAGAGCGGCTCCGGCAAGTCGACGCTCATGCACGTGCTCGCGCTCCTCGACGCACCGAGTTCCGGCACCGTCGAACTCGAGGGGGTCGACACGAGCACCCTCCGCGGTCGCCGCCTCAACACGACCAGGAACAAGACCTTCGGGTTCGTGTTCCAGCAGTTCTTCCTCACCGCCAACGCGACGGTGCTCGAGAACGTCCTGCTCCCCATGAAGATCGCCGGCGTCCGCCGTGGTGACCGACGTCGCCGGGCGCTCGCCGCACTCGCGCAGCTCCAGCTCGAGGACAAGGCGCGGAACCGCGCGGTGAACCTCTCCGGCGGGCAGAAGCAGCGGACGGTGATCGCCCGCGCGCTCGTCAACAACCCGCGGATCATCTTCGCCGACGAGCCGACCGGCAACCTCGACACGGCGACCGGCGCCGTCGTGGAGGACATCCTCTTCTCCCTCAACCGGGAGAGCGGCATCACCCTGATCGTCGTCACGCACGACGAGGAGTTGGCGGCACGCTGCGACCGGCGGATCCTCATCCGCGACGGACTGCTCGTCGAGGACGAGGCGGTGGCCGCATGAGAACCGTCGACCTCATCGGGACCGCTGTCGCGAACACGTTCCGGTCCAAGACCCGGACCATCCTGACCATCCTGGCGATCTTCGTCGGAGCGTTCACCCTCACCCTCACCAACGGGCTCGGCACCGGCATCAACGCCTACATCGACGACACGGTGTCGAGCGTCGGTGCGTCCGACACGATGACCGTCACCAAGACGGCCGACACCGGCGGCGGTCTGGGTGCGGCGACGAGCGGGCCGAAGGAGTACGACCCGGACGCGGTCGCCTCCACCGGTGCCGGTGCGCCGGGATCGACCGTCGTCGCCCTGACACCGACCGATCTCGACGAGCTCGGCGGGATCGACGGCGTCCTCGACGTGCAGGCCGTCAAGTCGATCTCGACCGACTACATCGAGGCGGGCGGCGGCACGAAGTACGTCGTCGGTGTCGGTGGACTCATCTCCGGGCAGAGCGTCACGCTGCTGGACGGTGCACAGCCCGACGACGACACCGACACGCTCCAGCTCGTGCTCCCCACGTCCTATGTGGAACCGCTCGGCTTCAGCAGCGACGCCGACGCGGTCGGGCAGACGGTCACGGTCGCGATCACGGATGCGCAGCGCACGCAGCACACCGTGGATGCGACCGTCGTCGGAGTCGCCGAGGAGAGCCTCGCCTCGCCCACCGGTGCCTCGATCGTGCCGAACGCCGCGCTCACCGACCTCCTCTACGCGACGCAGAACATCGGCGTCCCGTCCGACCAGGTCGAGCGGTACGCGCAGGCGTCCATCCGGTTCGGCGCGGACGCCACCGACGAGCAGGTCACGGCGTTGAAAGACCGACTGGCCGACGCGGGCTACACCGGCACGACCGTCGCGGACCAGCTCGGCACCATCAAGACGGTGATCGACGGGATCGTCCTCGTCCTCAACGCCTTCGCGATCATCGCGCTCCTCGCGGCCAGCTTCGGGATCGTGAACACGCTGCTCATGTCCGTGCAGGAGCGCACCCGCGAGATCGGTCTGATGAAGGCCATGGGGATGGGCAGCGGGAAGGTCTTCGGGCTGTTCAGCCTCGAGGCCGCGTTCATCGGCTTCCTCGGCAGCGCGATCGGCGTCGGTGTCGCGGTGCTCGCCGGCACCGGCATCAGTGCCGCGCTGTCCGGATCGCTCCTCGCCGACCTGCCGGGCCTCGACCTCATCGCGTTCGACCCGGCGTCGCTCGGGATCATCGTCCTGGTCGTCATGGTGATCGCGTTCCTCGCCGGCACCCTGCCCGCCGCCCGTGCCGCCAAGGCCGATCCGGTGGAGTCGCTCCGCTACGAGTGATGCGCGGAGGTCCGGCATGCCGGGTGGCGACTGTGGGGCGTGGCGGAAGCGGCGCCCCACAGCCGCGCCGGCGCCAGGTTGAGGAGCAGCGCCGGCGCAGACGCTCAGGTCGCGTCTGCGGCGTCCACGTTACGACAAGCGGCCGTCCCGTCGTCGGAGGTTGAGGCTCCGCGCCCGCTCTTCTACGCTTCGCGCTGTGGGGTGGTGACGTGCTCGGGCCTGAGTCCGATCCCGATGAACCTCGCCGCAAGCGGTCGGATGACGGGGCTGGCGAGCCGCATCAGCCGGATCACCCACCGCGGCGCGATGTGGGCACCCGTGGTGGTGCGGGAGATCACCCGATGCCCCGCTCGCTGGATGCGCTGCATGATCCTGACCGGCAGCTCACGTCGACGTTGGACGGCCGCGAGGACCCCGGACGGTGCGTCCCCTGCGGCGAGGTGGCCGGCGATCGCGTTGGACAGGGCGACCGCATCCTGGATCGCGTAGTTGACCCCGACGCCGAACATCGGTGACATCGCGTGCGCGGCGTCGCCGATGGCCATGAAGCCCGGGCGGTACCAGCGGTCGAGGCGGTTGAGCTGGACCGAGAGGAGCTTGACCTGGTCCCAGCCGGTCAGGGTGTCGACCACCGGGCGCAGGACGGGCGCGGCATCGACGATCCTCTGCCGGAGCGACGGCAGGCCTTCGGCTCTGAGCTGCTCCGCGCCGCCCTTCCGGATGACCATGCCGGACTGGTACCGGTCACCCCGGTCGATCGTGAGCACCATGCCGCGAGGCGAGAGGTAGGCGAGAGTCGGGGGCGGAGGGTCGGCCGGCTTCGGCAGGCTGAACCACAGGACGTCGATCGGGACGCCGCTCTCGTCGGGGATGAGTCCGGCCGCGTCGCGGAGTGCCGAGGTGCGTCCGTCCGCCGCGACCGTGAGGGTGGCTCGGATCTCGATGTCGGTGGAGGTGCTGGTCGCTGGGTCGGTGTCGGTTGCTGGGTCGTCGGCGGTCGTCGTGGTCGCGCGCAGGCCGCGGACCCGGCCATGCTCCACGACCAGGCCGGTCGCCTCGGTGCAGAGGCGGAGCTCGAAGTTCGGCAGTACGGCGGCCTCCTCGGCGAGGAAGTTCAGGAAGTCCCATTGCGGCGCGAGGACGAGGAACCGGTCGGGTGCCGGCAGGGTGCGGAAGTCGACCATCGTCATCCGTAGGCCGTCGATCACGGCGTCCATCGTCTCTAGCCGGTTGAGCGGCAGCCGCAGGAACCGCTCGCGCAGGCCGAGCTCGCCGAGCAACGTGATGGTCGACGGGTGGATCGTGTCGCCGCGGAAGTCGCGGAAGAAGTCGGCGTGTTTCTCGAGCACGGTCACGCGGAGGCCGGCCCGGGCGAGGAGGTAGCCGAGCACCATGCCGGCCGGGCCGCCACCCGCGATGACGCAGTCGCGGTCGCTGGTGTGGTCGACGGTGTGGTCGCCGTGATCGCTGTCGGTGCGGGTCGTCGGTTTCATCGCGCTGCTCCCGTCGGTCTCTTCCGGACACTACTCCGGAACCCATATCGTCGACATCATGCGTCTGTTGCAGCGGGCAGGACTGCCGCTTCTCGTCTCCGGAACGATCGTGCTCGCGCTGACGGCGTGCACCGGTGGGAGTGGGCCCGCTGGCGGCTCCGCCGGCAGTGCATCGCCCGCTGCGTCGGTGCCGGCGGAGTCGTCGAGCGGGGGCTCGGGAGACGGATCGTCCCTGCAGGTCGACTGCGCGGCGGTGGAAGCGGCCGTCGCGCCGTACATCGAGGGACTCGTCGCGCGGGAGGACAACGGGGCGGACGAGTACGGGACCGTCTGCGGCTGGGAGGCGCCGGAGGGGACGATCGATGCGGCGGACATCCGGTCGGTGGAGGTCGTCGTCTCGCCCGAATCGAGCGAGGCGCTGTCGGCCGATGAGCTCGCCGCCGCCGGGCTCACGCCGATCCCGGATACGACCATCGAGGCTGCCGGAGGGACCGCTTACAGCGCGACGGTCGAGACCGGTGTCGCCGCGGTGATCGTCACGACGGTGGTGCTGCCGGAGACGGAGATATCCGTCACCGGTGGGCAGTGGGCGGGTCATCCGTCGCTCGACGGGCCTGCCGCGATCGCGGTCGTGAAGGCGCTCATGGGCCGGTGAGTGGACTGGGAGCCGCGGAGTCCCTCCGGTCCCCGAGCAACCCTCGCCCGTCCCTGAGCAACCCTCGCCCGTCCCTGAGCAACCCTCGCCGATCCCTGAGCAACCCTCGCCGGTCCCTGAGCCTGTCGAAGGGTACTCGCAGGCACTTCGACAAGCTCAGTGACCGGGAGAGGTGCACCCGCGCTCACTCCGGTCTCCGAGCAACCCCTGCGGTCCCTGAGCCTGTCGAAGGGCGCACGAGGAAGCGTCCAAGACCAGCGACACCCATCCGGTCCCTGAGCCTGTCGAAGGGCACTCGTAGGCCCTTCGACAGGCTCAGTGACCGGGAGAGGTGCACCCGCACTCACTCCGGTCCCCGAGCAACCCCATCCGGTCCCTGAGCCTGTCGAAGGGCACGCGAGGAGACTTCCACATCCGATACCACTCAGCATCTGGAATGTCAGTGGTCCATGGTGGACTGGAGTCATGGCCGAGACCACCACCACCACCGCGATCCGCGCGAGCGACGAGCACGCCGCGCGCCTCGCGGAGTTCTCGGACCACTATGCGGACATCCAGCGTCGGCGTGCTGCTCTGGACGCCGAGGAGGCCCGGCTGCTTGCTCGATCTGCCGCCTACGCGGACGCCTTCGCAGACGCCACGGTCCCCGCCATCTTCCCGCCCGCGGAACGTCAGGCCCTCTCCCGCCGGTCGACCTGCGCAGCCCTCGCGATGGCGACGCGCACGCCTGAGCGGACGGTTCAGCGTGCGACCAACGATGCCGAACGGCTCGTGAACGAAGCGCCGGCTGTGCTTGCCTCACTTGAGGCCGGTCGTATCTCCGCCCGGCACGCGCAAACCATCACCGACCAGCTCTGCGACGTCCCGACCGCAGGGCGAGCGGTGTTCCTCGCCGAGGTCCTGCCGGTCGCCGAACAATCCACCAATGCGTACCTCCGGAAGCGTGCCCGCGTGCTCCGCGAGCGTCTCCACCCCGAGTCCATCACGGCTCGCGCAACCCGTTCGGAGGCGGACCGTCGGGTCGAGTTCGAACCTGCCGCCGACGGCATGGCGTGGGTGCACCTGTTCACGACGGCACCGATCGCGCAAGGCATCATCGAGCGGGTCGAGACGGCAGCTGCGGAATCGCGCAAAGCCGGTGACACCCGCACCTGCGGACAACTCCAGGCCGACGCGCTCGCGGCGCTTGCACTCACCGGCGTCACACCCGACGACGTCATGTCCAGCGCGGTCCTCCCGCACCCGATCGAGGTGCAAGAACACATCAAGCCGACCGTGCAGATCACGGTCCCGGCGCTCACGATGGCCGGCGTGAGCGATGCCCCGGCGACGCTCGACGGCTACGGACCCATCGACCCGGAGACCGCGGCGCGTATCGCGGTGAACGCCCCAAGCTTCACCCGGATCCTCGTCCAACCCGAGACCGGCGCGGTCCTTTCCGTCGGGCGGAATCAGTACCGGGTTCCAGCCGACCTGCAACGCGCGGTGCGGCTTCGGGACGGCACCTGTCGCGCACCGGGCTGTGGCAGACGAGCCCGGGCCTGCGATCTCGACCATTCGGTCGCGTGGGAGGACGGCGGCGGGACGGATGTCGGCAATCTCGCCTGCTTGTGTCGACATCACCACCGGCTGAAGCACCTCCCAGGCTGGAACCTCGACCACGGACCCGGCGGGGTGCTCGAGTGGACTACACCTGACGGCAAACGCCATCGGACCGAACCGGACCCCGCACCGTTCTGACCATTTCCGGTCCCTGAGCCTGTCGAAGGGTTCATCGTGGGCACTTCGACAGGCTCAGCGACCGGGAGAGGTGTGCCTGGAACCGATTCGGTCCCTGAGCTTGTCGAAGGGCACTCGGGTTGCGCTGACTCAGTGACCGGGAAGGGTGTGCCCGGAACGTTGAGGGGTCCTGGTGGGCACTTCGACAGGCTCGGTGACCGGGAGAGGCGTACCCGGAACCGATTCGGTCCCTGAGCCTGTCGAAGGGCACTCGGGGTGCGCTGCCTCAGTGGCCGGGGAGAGGTGTGCCCGGAGCGTTGAGGGGTCCTCGTGGGCACTTCGACAGGCTCAGTGACCGGGAAAGGTGCGCCCGAACCGTTTCGGTCCCTGAGCCTGTCGAAGGGGTTTCTCGTGGGCACTTCGACAGGCTCAGTGACCGGGGAGAACAGGCTCAGTGACCGGAAGAGGTGTGCCCAGAACGTTTCGGTCCCTGAGCTTGTCGAAGGGCACTCGGGTTGAGGGCACGCAGCGCGGGGAGCGGCTTCCGGGACCGCCCCCGCACCTCGCCGGGTAGGCTCCAAACGTGGGCACCGACGAAGACCAGATGCTGTCACTCGTGTACGCGAGCACGGCGACACAGCCGTTCAGCGATGACGACCTCACCGCCCTGCTCGCCGTCTGCCGCGAGAACAACGCCCGCGCACAGCTCACCGGCATGCTCGTTTACCGCGACAGCCGGTTCCTCCAGGTCCTCGAAGGACCGGAGCCCGCCGTCCGTGAGCTCATGGACACCCTCGCGGCCGACCCACGCCACACCGGCATCCGCGTGATGTTCGAGGAGCCCATCCGCGAACCCCAGTTCGCCGCCTGGACCATGGGCTTCGAACGCGCCGACACCGGCTCCGCCGCAGACCTCGACGGCTACCGCGACACCTTCGACGACCTCGACCGCGACGACCCGACCGCCACCATGCGCGCCCTGCAGGAACTCGCCCGCTGGTTCCGCAGCCGCGCCACGCGGAGCTGAGCCGCGCTCAAGCCCGCGGTCAGCCCGCGCTCACACCCGCAATCAGCCTGCGAGCTTGCCGATCGGGCTGTCCGCGAGGTTCGCGAGCAGCTCGGCGACGTCGCCGTAGACCGCGACCGCACCGGCGTCACGGAGCTCCTGCTCGCCGAACCCGCCGCTTCGCACGCCGATGCACTCCACACCGGCCCGCGCAGCCGCCTCGATGTCCCAGACGGCATCGCCGACCATGACGGCCCGCGACGCCGGCACGCCCGCACGATCGAGCGCGACCTCGACGATGTCGGGCTCCGGCTTGGCGGTCTCGACGTCGCCGGACGAGGTCGCCGCGAAGATCGCATCGTCGACGTCGAGTAGTTCCCGCAGGATCTCGAGTTCGTTCTCCGGAGCCGACGTCGCCAGCACGACCGCGATCCCGCGCCCCGCCAACTCGCCGAGCAGCTCGCGCGCACCGCCGATCACCCGCAGCCGGGAGGTGTTCTGGAGGTAGTACTCGCTGTGCAACTCCTTCGCCCGCTCGCCGTACTGCTCGACCTCGTCGGAACCGTCCAGCAGCGATTCGAGCAGCTCACCGCCGTCCTTGCCGATCGAACGGTGGATGCGCCATGCGTCGACCGGCCTGCCGGCATCGGCGAACGCGCGATCCCACGCGTCGACGTGCAGGTAGTTCGAGTCGACGAGCGTCCCGTCGATGTCGAAGAGCACCGCGATGCGGTCGTCGGAGTTCTCGGGGACGGTGGTGTCAGCTGATTCGGACATGCATCCAGTCAAACCCGCGAGCCCGCGATTGTGAAGCGGTGGTCATTCGCCGCAGAACGTGCGAGCCGCAGTGCCGCCCGCTACTGGAACCGGCTGGTGAGGATCACCGAGCTGGTCGCGTCGTCGAGGAACACCTGCGTCACTCGACCGTCCTGCGAGAAGGCGTCGTCGAGAGCGGACGAACGCACGAACGGTCCCGGCGGCAGCGCGTCGTCGAGTCCGGCGTCGAGGTCCGGAAGCTCCGCCTCCGCGTCCGAGCCCGCCTCAGCGGGGGCGAGCGCCCGCAGTTCCGCGTACCCGGCCTCGTCCAGGACGACGACCGCGTCGATCCAGTACGTGCTCGGGCCCGGAACCCGCTCGTCGCCCATGGTCCCCGACATCCAGGTCGCCGAGAGCGCGCTGGCGAGTTGTGGGAATCGGTCGGTGAGTGGGCCGAGCTCATGCCGGATCTCACCGGTGCCCGAGCGGGTGGCGGAGTCCGATGCCGATGTGGATGCCGCTGTCGTCCGGTCCGGCGCGGGTGATGACGCGCAGCCGGCGAGCAGACCTGCGACCACGGTGACCACTGTGGCCACGACGGTCGCGCGCGGCGCGAGACGGTGACGTCGATCATGCATCCGAGCAGTCGTGTCCATGCCAGCAGCCTAGAGGTCGTCGATCACTGTCCGTTCGGCCAGCCCGGGACTGTGCGGCAGGCGGGGGTGCCCGGAACGGCTTGCGCCGAGGCTGGAGCCATGAACCTCTCCACCGCCCATCCCATCGAGGCTCGCGGGCTCCGCAAGACCTTCCACGGTCGCCCGCGCGTCGATGACGTGTCCTTCACCGTCGCCCCTGGCCGGGTCGTCGGACTCCTCGGCCCCAACGGCGCCGGGAAGACCACCACCATCCGCCTGCTGCTGGGACTCGCCCGTCCCGACGCGGGGGACGGTCTCATCCTCGGCCGCCCGTACCGCGAGCGTGATCAGCCGGCGCGCACCATCGGCGCCGTCCTCGACGCGGGCGGACTCCACCCGGCTCGCACCGGTCGGCAGCACCTCCGCATCGCCGCCGCGCGGATCGAGGTCGACGCCTCCCGGGTCGACGCGGTCCTCACCGAGGTGGGGATGGCACGCGACGCCGACCGCCCCGCCGGCGGGTACTCGCTCGGGATGCGTCAGCGCATCGCGATCGCCGCAGCCCTCCTCGGCGAGCCGGCCGTGCTCATCCTCGACGAGCCGTCGAACGGCCTGGACCCGGCAGGCATGCAGTGGCTCCGCCTCCGGCTGCGTGCGTTCGCCGACGCGGGTGGGACGGTGCTGCTGTCGTCCCACCTTCTCTCCGATGTCCAGGACATCGCGGACGACGTGGTCGTCATCACCGACGGTCGCGTGCTGGCGCAGTCGTCGATGGTCGACATCCTCGCCGCGTCGGACGGCGACCTCGAGGCGTACTACCTCCAGGTCACCGGAACCGCCCAGCTCACCGAGAACGGGCAGGTGCGCTGATGTTCCGCGCTGAACTCATCGGGCTCGTCACCACGACCGCGACGAAGGTCACCGCGGCGGTCGCCGTCGTGGGACTCATCGTCACGCAACTCGCCTTCGTCACCCTCATGCCCGCCCTCGCCGACGGCGAGATCGGACCGGGACTCGACGCCCTCGGGAGCGACTTCCCCGTCCTGGACCTCGCCACCCGTGCCGTCCAACTCGACGCGCTCAACCCCCTCGGTGCGTCGATGGGCAGCGGCTCCATCGGCGTCGCACTCCTGGCGATCACTTTGCTCGGTGTGCTCGCCGGCACGAGTGACGACCGCTACGGCGGCATCGTCGGGGCTGTCCTCGCCTCGCCGAAGCGGTTCCGCATCGTCGCAGCCAAGGCGGGCGCGGTCGCACTCGTCGGCGCCGCCCTCGGTGTCGTACTCGCCCTCGTCAGCCTGGTCACGCTCGTGATCACCCTGGCAGCGGCCGGGACGCCGTTCGTCCTCGGTCTCCCGGACCTCGCGGCACGGTTCGGGCTCGGTGTCCTCGCGGTCACCGCCCTGTCGGTCATCGGCCTCGCGGTCGGACTCATCGTCCGCACCCAGCTCGCCGGCGTCCTGACGATGATCGGGATCCTCATCCTCGAACCGATCGTCGTCTCCTCGATCCAGCTGATCACCGGCGGCATCGTGCCGGTCTGGACCCAGTTCCTGCCCGTCGCCCTCGCACAGGGCGTCATCCACGGCGGAACGGACGGGCTCGGACCGATCGTCGTCATCTTCGCCCTCGTGGCCCTCACCGCCGCCCTCACTGCGGCCGCATCCGTTGCGCTCTCGCGCCGCGACATCTGAAAGGAACCACCCACATGAACGACCAGACCCAGACCCACACTCAGACCAAGACGCAGCACCAGACCCGTCACCGCACGATCATCGCCGTCTCGGCCGCCGCCGCCCTGCTCGCCGGAACCGTCTCCCTGAGCGCCTGCTCCAGCGCAACGGAGCAGACCGCCGGTCCCGGCTCGGAATCCGGCCCGCTGCAGGACCGGATGCAGTCGCTCGTCGACGCCGGTTACCCCGCGGCGCTCGCCTCGGTGATCGGGCCGGACGGTGAGGCGATCGATGTCGCCGCCGGCATCGGCGACCTCGCGACCGACGAGCCGGCCCCGGTCGACGGCGAGGTGCGGATCGCGAGCAACACGAAGATGTTCGTCTCGACCGTCGTGCTCCAGCTCGTCGAGGAGGGGAAGGTCGCCCTCGACGCCCCGATCGACACCTACCTCCCTGGGCTCATCACCGGCGACGGTATCGACGGCACCCGCATCACGGTTCGTCAGCTGCTCCAGCACACGGCAGGGCTCCCCGAGTACGCCGACCAGATCGCCGCCGACGCGTTCGCGGCACAGGAGCGGTACACCTCGCCCCGCGACATGCTCGACATCGCCCTCGCCAAGCCGGCCGTGTTCGCGCCGGGGGAGCGGTGGGCGTACAGCAACACGAACTACCTCGTGCTGGGGCTCATGGTCGAGAGCGTCACCGATCGAGCGCTCGCCCAGCAGATCGACGAGCGCATCGTCAAGCCACTCGACCTCGAGCACACGTACTTCCCGGCGCCGGGCGAACGTGAGCTGCGCGGTGAGCACCCGCACGGGTACCACGCGAAGACCGTCGGCGACCTCCTGGACATCACCGCGCTCGACACCTCGTTCGCCTGGTCCGCAGGTGCGCTCGTCTCGACGCCGCACGAGCTCAACGTCTTCATGAAGGCCCTGCTCGACGGTGAACTCCTGAACGAGGAGACCCTCGCCGAGATGCAGACCACGGTCCCGGCTGGTGACGAGCTGTGGCCGGGGGCGGGCTACGGGCTCGGCCTGCAGAGCTACCCGCTGAGCTGCGGCGGTGTGGCATGGGGCCATGGCGGCGACATCCCCGGAACCCAGACGCGCAACGCGGTCGGTCCCGACGGCACGGCTGTCACCATCGCCGTCACCTCGCTGCCGTGGGCGGTCGTGTCGCCCGACGACAACGAGCGGTTGATGAAGCAGTACCGGATCGTCGTCGACGCCCTCGACGCGATCCTCTGCGAGCGATGATCACTTCCCACCGGACGCCGAGCGCCGGCCCCAACCGGGGTCGGCGCTCGGCGTGGTTGACTCGACCCATGACCTCTCCCGCGCGGCCCGCCCCTGTCGCGGCCCGTCTGCGCTCGGCGCTCCCGCCGGTCCTGGTCCTCGCCGGTGCGGTGGGGTACCTCGGGGTCGTCCCGTGGGTCGACGAGCTGCACGCCGTGCCGGGTCGGATCCCGCCGTGGGTGCACGCGGCCCTGGTCGTGCTCCAGGCCGTCGCGTTGCTGCTGCGGGCCCGTTACCCGGTGGTCGTGTTCGGGGTCGTGGTCACGCTCGACCTCGTGATCCTCGGTAGCACCGGCGGCGAGCTCGGGATCGGCTCGTTCGGCGTGATCCTCGCCACCTATGCGCTCGCTCGTCACGAGGAGCGGCGGACGGTCGTCCGCGCGCTGGTGGCTGGCGCGTTCGCGACGACGGTGGTCGGCGGCATCGCGATGGTCTTCGGGTCGTCCGAGGAGCCGCTCATCCTCGTGTTCGCGGCCGTCGCGCGCATCGTGTTGCAGTACGTGCTCCCGGCCGGTGTCGCCGAGTACGCCAGGGGTCGTGAGCGCTTGCTGTCGGCGATCGAGGACCAGGCGCGTATGGCCGAGAACGAGCGTCGGATCAGCGTGCAGAACGACCTCCGCGCGGAACGCACCGCCCTCGCGCGGGAGCTGCACGACATCGCCGGACACCACCTGTCGGGGATCATCGTCAGCGCGCAGGCGGCCAGTGCTCTGGTGGAGCGCGACCCGGAACGCGCTCGGGAGATGCTCCAGACGGTGCAGTCGGACGCACGAACGACGCTCGTCGACCTGCGGCGGACGGTCGGCCTGCTGCGCAGCGATGACGCGGACGCCCAAGGTGGCGGAGACGGATCGACCCTCGGCCCGGCGACCACCCCGACCATTGCGGCGATCCCGGAACTCGTCGAGGCGGCGCGGTCGCGGGGGCAGCACGTCGCCTACACCGTGACCGGTGAGCCTCGTGTGCTGGGGCCGCTCGCGGAGACGGCCGCGTACCGGACCGTCCAGGAATCGCTGGCGAACGCCGCCCGCCATGCGCCCGGAGCCGTCTGCCGTGTGGCGGTGCGGTTCGAGGCGGACGCGATCGAGCTCATCGTGACGAACGCCGCGTCGTCGCAGCGGCCTGCGTCGCCGTCGCGCGACGGCTACGGTCTCTGGGGCATGCGCGAGCGTGCCGAGCTCATCGGGGCGCGATTGACCGCGGGGCCGACGGACGACGGCGGGTGGCGCAACCGCCTCACCATTCCTGACGAGCACCGTCCTGACGAGCAGGGTCCCGACCAGCACCGGAGTGACGCATGATCCGCCTCCTCATCGCCGACGACCAGGCGGTCGTCCGCGCCGGCCTCTCGGTGATCCTCGGTGCCGAGCCCGACATCGAGGTGGTGGGCGAGGCGATCGACGGTGCCGACGCGGTGCGGTTGGCGAAGGAGCTGCGTCCGGACCTGATCTGCATGGACATCCGGATGCCGGGCACGGACGGGATCGCGGCGACCCGCACGATCACGGCGGATCCGGATCTCGACGCCGACGTCCTCATCCTCACGACCTTCGACGTCGACGCGGACGTGTTCGCCGCCCTCGAGGCCGGTGCGGCCGGCTTCCTCCTGAAGGGCGCGGACGAGGCGACGCTGCTCGCCGCGATCCGTTCCGTCGCAGCGGGGGAGGGGACGCTCGACCAACGCCTCACCCGTCGCATCCTGCGCGAGTTCTCCGAGCGCCGCAGCACGACCGCGCCGGCCACCACAGCTCCGGCCGAGTCACCGCTCACTGACCGCGAGTTCGACGTCCTCCACCTGTTGGCCGAGGGCCTGTCCAACGCGGAGATCGCGGACCGGCTCTTCGTCGAACCCACCACGGTGAAGTACCACCTGGCCGGTCTGCTGCAGAAGACCGGCGCGCGCGACCGTCTCCAGGCCGTGCTCTGGGGCATCCGAGCGGGGCTCGTCGACCCGCGGTGAGGGGTGGCGGTCCTACGGCTAACCTCGGTTTTCTGGTGAACCGAGGTCAAGGGCGATGCGTCGGGACGGTTGGGAATCAGCGCGGACCGGGTGAGAGGCAATGCTGGTGGCTGTATCTGACACTGCAAACCAGAGCGCAGGGCCGTACTCATCGCCCCACTCCAACATGGCGGGGATTTTGGAGGGGGTGGATGTCTTGGCCGCTGACCGACCATGGCACGCGGCCTAAGGGCCACTATCTACCTCATCGTCGGAGTGCTCAGGTGTGGGCGTTCGCGCGCTCGATGAGAGAAATGACGGATTCCACTTTCCTTTTAAGATCGAATGGCATTTCCGATTGCCAATGTTCCGTTGCGGCACGGGCGATGGCAGTCTTGCTCGGCTTTCTGATTCCAAGACGACTGGCGTCCAATGGATTGGACCAACGTGATTGAGGCGAAAAGGCTGCGTTGGTGGTGCTGGGGTGAGCGATCTTGATTGCCTCTGTCAGGACGGACTCAGGTACGTAATTTTCGATTGTGTACCCGGCAGTAACCCAAGAAACGCCGGTAGTCGGGTCCTCGTCTAGCGTTCGCACCACGCGTGATTTACTTGCATTTACAGGCTTTCTCGCGGATGTCTTGTCTGAATCTATGAGTACACACATGTACCGATTCAGCGCGCGCAGAGAGATGAAGTCGTTGACCTCTTCTTGATCGAGTGGAGACAATTCGCTAAGGAGCGAGCCTCCATAGAACATAATCGAGTAGTGCGTGCCCTCGATGAAGACATTTGGTTTGAGCATCTCGATCCAGTGCTTCAGGTAGGTCCGATCAGACGGTCCCTCGACCCAGAGAATCGCGTTTGTCTGCACGAGGTCGGATGGTCGGTAACCTAGGTCGGCACAAACCGCTGCACGGTCCCGCGCGGAACCGGCGTATCGAATGTTCGATGAGCCATCACGGAGCGTTACGTGAAAGATCGTGCCAAGGGCGGAGTCGAGCATGTGGGCCGAATGGGTCGCAATGAAGTACTGGTTCGTTGTACTCTCGGCCAGATAGCGAAGGAGCTTGCGCTGTAATATCGGGTGCAAATGTACTTCCGGTTCCTCCACGCAAATCACCGAGTGAGTGATTATGGTCGCAGCGGCCGCCAAGATCACCACCTCGTGCACGCCACTTCCGACGTATTCGATCGGGAGGGTGCGTCCTCCTTGGCTTACATGAATCGTGGATAGGTCATAGGGCACGTCAATCGTCACAGATTCGTCATCCATCACTGCCCTGACGAAGTCTTGAATCTGTTGAAAAATCTTCTTGTCTCCAAGCCTATCTGAGCTCGGGGCCTGCAGCTCCAGCAGACGTCGCTTAATGCTTCGACCATTGAGGTCGGGATCATCCTCGCTCGCGGTAGAGATCTCTCGTACGCCCTCAATCCGATGGGCCTTTGGCCACTCCGGCTGCCTCTTACTGATCTCGTTGATGACGCGCAATGCGTCCTCACCATGCCCGCCGCCGGTAGTGCCCGTCAGCGCTCCAGAAAGTTCCTGTGAGTAGTGGTTGCCGCCGATTGCGGCTGCCCACTCCTGGTACAGCCCTGCGGCGGCCTCATCGTTCTTCGGCGCCAACCAAACCTCGTCCGAGGCTGTAAGACTCAGGGTGCTGAGGGCGCTGAGAAACTCGCGAAACTTCTCGTCAAAGAGATAAACGCGCGGCTCGGACCGGATCCAGCGTGCAACCTCCTCGACCTCATATGCGACTAAGCGGACTGGGCGGTGCTCCGCGTCCCCCAGCGGACGGTCCCAGGACTCTCGCGCCGAGACCTCATTGAGAGTGTCTGCAACCACGCGGAGCACGTTCGACTTGCCTACATTGTTCTGACCTGCGATTAGGTTGATCTTGGACAGTGGGGACAGCTCGCTCAACGAGGAAGATGAGAAGCTTCGATAGCCCGCGAATGCGATGCCTTTGATGAGGTCCATGAGGGTCATAATGCCGCATGTCTGCGCAGGCCGCAGGGTGCTACCTCGTCGTTATCAGGGGAACTGCATCGTTCCTAGGATGGCGACGTCAGCGATGGCGACCCAGGTGATTCATCGGAGACAGGCGCCTCTAGGCCATGGTCAGTCGATCCGGTGCGAAGGTGAGCGTACGCGACTGCGTTGCGTGGTCGGCTTCGCTGCCTCCGAGCGAGGAGTCTCGCTCGTGGATGAGGTCTGATAGCGCTAGAGCGTTGCGCGGCCCGGACCAACGAGTGCAACTGCATCCGTGGTTGGGAGGCCGTGGCGACGAGCGTCGATGACGATTGCGAGCTGCTCCGCGATGACGGCGGGGTATAGCGGCGAACGCGCGGCTCTGATGCCGGATTTGCGTGTTGTATCGCTCTGCAACGGTGCGTCCTTGTTCTACTGCAGAAGCCAGGAAAGCCGGTGAGTGCGTCTAGGGCCGTGCTCTGGGCATCGCGCGGGGCTCGTTGACCCGCGCTGAGCATCGCGGACGGCTCGACCGTCTGCCCCTCTCCCGATTCGCGCCCTCCAGTCAGGTAAGGCTATCCTTCCTAGGTCCCACCCCTCGAATGAAGGAGACGACGTGCACCAGCGCGCCGCCATCAGCCTCGTCCTCGCCGCGGCACTCGCCGTCGGACTGTCCGCCTGCGGCGCGTCTGAAGCGGTCGAGCCCGCATCGACAGCCGCCGCCGGGCAGGGCGCGGCCGACTACCCGCTCACACTCGACAACTGCGGCACCGAGGTCACGATCGACGCCGCACCACAGCGGGTCGTCTCCCTCGACCAGAACTCCACCGAGATCCTGCTGTCCCTCGGGCTCGAGGACCGCATCGTCGGCACCGCCTCCTGGACGGACCCCGTCCTCGACTCACTCGCCGACGCGAACGCCGACGTCCCGCGCCTGGCCGACAACGCCCCCACCTACGAGGTCGTCCTCGGCGCAGACCCGGACTTCGTCACCGCCTCGTTCGGCCGCCACTTCAATGAGGGCGGCGTCGCACCACGCGAGCGGTTCGCCGAGACCGGTGTCGCCAGCTACCTCTCGCCCACAGACTGCGACAACGGGACGAGCATCAACGGCGGCGGGACGCGCACGACGCCGCTCACCATCGACGCGCTGTACCAGGAGATCACCGAGATGGGCGAGGTCTTCGACGTGTCCGACCGCGCAGCAACGCTCGTCGCCGACCTGCAGGGTCGTGCCGCGAAGGCGACCGAGGGTGTCGACTTCGACGGCACGACGGTCGCGTTCTGGTTCGCCGACACGAAGACCCCGTACGTCGGCGGTGGGCTCGGATCCGCCGCGCTGCTCGCCTCGACCACCGGGCTCGACAACGTCTTCGGGGAACTCGAGGACGACTGGCCGGCCACCACCTGGGAAGACCTCGTCGACCGCGACCCGCAGGTCCTCGTCCTCGGCGACCTGCAGCGCGACCGGTTCCCCGGCGACCGCCTCGACGACAAAGTCGCCTTCCTGGAGTCCGACCCGCTCACGAAGACCATGGACGCGGTGCGCAACCAGCGCTACATCGCCCTGCACGGCGCCGAGCTGAACCCGTCCATCCGCTTCGTCGACGGCCTCGAGAAGATCAAGGCGTGGTGGGTCGAGCACGAGGACGAGCTCTGAACCCGGAGACGGTGACGAGCGGCGAACCGGTGACGAGCGGCGACACGCTGATGAACAGCGACACGGCACGGCGACCGGCCTCGCGCGCACGCCGCGCGACGATCACCGGCCTGCTCGTCCTCGCCGGCGTGGTCCTCCTCCTCGTCTCGGTCGGCGTGGCGATCACACTCGGACCGGCGGACATTCTGCTCGTGAACGTGCGGGACATCGTCGCGAACCACCTCGGTGTCACCGACATCCCCGTGAAGCTGTCGAAGGACGCGATCGTGTGGGAGGAACGGTTGCCGCGGGCTTTCGTCGCGGCAGCCTGCGGTGCCGGGCTCGGGCTCTGCGGCGTCATCATGCAGTCGCTGCTCCGCAACCCGCTGGCCGATCCGTTCATCCTCGGCATCTCCTCCGGTGCGTCGACCGGTGCCGTCGCGATCGGGATCCTCGGACTCGGCGGGGCGTCGATCGGCCTCTCCGGCGGCGCGTTCATCGGCGCGCTCGTCGCCTTCGGACTCGTGCTCCTGCTCTCCCGTCTGTCGGGCGGCGGGACCGACCGGGTCGTGCTCGCGGGCGTCGCCAGCACGCAACTCTTCTCCGCACTGACGTCGCTGATCATCTTCGCGTTCGCCGACTCGGACGAGACGCGCGGCGTGATGTTCTGGCTCCTCGGCTCACTCGAGGGCGTGCGCTGGGACGATGTCGCGCTCTGCGCGATCGTCGTCGTCGCCGGGTCGATCCTGTGTCTCCGGCACGCCCATGCGCTCGACGCCTTCGCTTTCGGTGAGGACGTCGCGGCGTCGCTCGGGATCCACGTCGCGAGGACGCGTGCGATCCTGCTCATCGCGACGGCGCTCATCACGGCGACGCTGGTGAGCGTCGCGGGAGCGATCGGCTTCGTCGGACTCGTGCTGCCCCACGCCGCCCGCCTGCTCGTCGGGCCCCGTCACGGTCGTCTCATCCCGGCCACAGCGATCATCGGTGCCATCTTCATGGTCTGGGTGGATGCCGGCTCGCGCGTCGCGTTCTCACCGACGCCGCTGCCGGTCGGCGTCGGGACTGCGCTCGTCGGGGTGCCGGTCTTCATCGCCCTGCTGGCGCGGAGACGGAGGCGCGGATGACCCTGCATGCAGAGCACGTCTCCTGGAACCGCGGCGGTGCGCTCGTCGTCGACGGCGTGACCCTGCACCCGGAGCCGGGACAGACCGTCGGCCTCCTGGGTCCGAACGGGTCGGGCAAGTCGTCGCTCCTGCGGGTGCTCCACGGCCTCGTGAAGCCGACCGCCGGACTCGTGACGCTCGACGGCGTCGACCTGGCGTCGGTCGGTCGGCGGCGCATCGCGCGTTCGGTCGCGTCGGTGACGCAGCACGCCGACACCGACGTCGACATCACGGTGCGCGACATCGCACGACTCGGCCGGATCCCGCACCGCTCGGGACTCGGCGGTGACACCGCAGCAGACGAGACCGCCGTGGACCGCGCCCTCGCCCATGTCGGCTTGGCTGATCAGGCCGGCCGCCTCTGGCACACCCTCTCCGGAGGTGAACGTCAGCGCGCGCAGATCGCGCGGGCACTCGCTCAGGAGCCACGCGAGCTCCTCCTCGACGAACCGACCAATCACCTCGACATCCGACACCAGCTGGAGCTGCTCGACCTCGTCTGCGCGCTCCCGGTCACGACCGTGATCGCCATCCACGACCTCAACCTCGCCTCGATGTACTGCGACACTGTCGTCGTGCTGCGGGCCGGTCGGGTGGTCGCTGCCGGGGCGCCGGGCGAGGTACTGACCGCGGCGCTGATCGCAGACGTCTACGGCGTGGTGGCCGAAGTGACGCTGGACGTCGAGCGCGGGTATCCGGTGGTCACGTTCACGAGATCGGCTGGGCCGTCCCCGTCACGGTGATGCCGCCGGAGGCCGGGACGTCGACCGCCAGCAGACTGGGCGCGCCGACGTGGTGGCCCTGCCGGATGAGGATCCGGGCCGGAGGGGTGAGGAGACCGAGCGCCCGCAGGTAGCCGCCGAGGGAGGCCGCTGCTGAGCCGGTCGCCGGATCCTCGGTGATGTCTCCGACCGGGAAGAGGTTGCGGGCCTCGACGTGCAGGTGGCCGGCGTCGTCGAAGCCGTGATCGTGCACGATCGTGGCGGTCCCAGCCCAACCCTGCTCGTCCATCAGCGTGCGCAGGACGGTCGGGTCGAAGGTGAAGGCGTCGAAGACCTCCTGCTCCCGGACGGCGACGACCGGGTGGCGGTTGCCGGCGAACGACTCACGGAGCGGCCACCGCTCGTCGAGGTCGGAACGCTCGAGCCCGAGCAGCGACAGCAGGCGATCGGCGACCTCGGCGTCGAGACCGCGCACGGTGGGTTCGACGCTCGTGAACGACGCGGTGATCGAGCCGGTGTCGCTGTTCGTGTCGGCGTCGGCGTCTGCCTCGGACGCGGTCTCGACGACGAGGGGCCCGACGTTCGTCTCCAGCGTGAAGCGTCCGACGCCACGGCGCTCAGCCAGGGCGACGGCGGTGGCGATGGTCGCGTGACCGCAGAACGGGACCTCGGCGCCGGGGGAGAAGTAGCGCAGGCGCACGTGGCGGTCGTCACCGCCGACACCCGGGTCGACGACGAACGCCGTCTCCGGATACGCGACCTCGGTGGCGATCGCCTGCATCTCGGCGTCCGACAGCGCCGAGGCGTCGAGGACGACCCCGGCAGGGTTCCCACCACCCGGCTCGGCTGCGAAGGCGGTCAGGCGGAGGATCTCGGGAGGTCGCGTGGTCGACATTCGACGATGCTAACCCGCGTCGCCGTCCTCGCCGACTGCTGAGACCTCCACGATCCAGGCCCGTTCCGGTGCGGACGACGGGGTCTGGAGGCCCGAGCGCGACAGCACCGCCCCGGAGGCGACCACCCCGGTCCACCCGGCGAGCGGGCCGTCCACCTCGTCCTCCTCGCCGAACCAGGCGGGCACGGCGCGACCGCCGGTCGGCTCACCGATGCGCAACGGCCGAACCCGGTAGCGACGCTCCGGGTCGAGTCCGCGCAGGGTGAACCGCCCGATCCTCGCGACGTCCGAGCGGCTGAGGAACGTGAGTGAGAACAGGGCACGCGACCGGTCCTCGGCCACCACACCCGTGATCTGGAGCGCGTCGTCGAAGACGTCCTCGCGCACGAGCCTCCCCGTGTGCAACAGGTCACGCGTCCGGCGGTAGAGCCCGAACCATCCGCGCAGTTCCTCGAGTTCCGCCGGGGACGCCTGCCGCAGGTCCCACTCGACCCCGAGATGACCGAAGAGCGCGGTCGCCGCACGGAAGGACAGCTCGTGCGAGCGGCCCGTGGTGTGCGAGCGCCCGGAGGCGATGTGGGCGCCGAGCCGTTCGAGGGGGACCAGCTGGGCGGTCCAGCGGTTGATCTGCTGCCGCTCGAGCGGGTCGCTGCAGTCCGAGGCCCACACGCGGTGCGTGCGCTCGAGGACGCCGAGGTCGACGCGTGAGCCGCCGGAGGAGCAGGACTCGATCTCCAGCTCCGGGAATCGACGCGTGAGTTCGTCCATCAACCGGTACACGGCCGCCGTTTGAGGATGCACGCCGGCCCGACCGTCGGGTGCCGACCCGGCGTCGACGAGGTCGCGGTTCTGATCCCACTTGATGTACGCGATGTCGACCTCGGTCAGGATCGCGGTCATCCGTTCCAGGACGGCGGCGAAGGCCTCTGGTCGGCCGAGGTCGAGGACCTGCTGGTTCCTGGCGGGGATCGGCAACCGTCCGCCCGTCTGCATGATCCAGTCCGGGTGCTCCCTGGCCAGATCGGAGTCGAGGTTCACCATCTCCGGCTCGAACCACAGACCGAACTCCATCCCTAGGCTCCGGACCCGGTCGGCGAGCGGCTGCAGCCCGTCAGGCCACACCTCCTCGTCGACGAACCAGTCGCCGAGCCCCGCGCGGTCGTGTCGTCGCCCGCGGAACCAGCCGTCGTCGAGGACGAACCGCTCGATCCCGAGTGAGGCCGCGACCTCGGCCAACTGCAGCAGGGCCTCGGCGTCGTGATCGAAGTAGACCGCCTCCCACACGTTGAGCGTGAGTGGTCGATCCCGTGACGGATGGCCGGGTTGCGCGCGCAGGTGCTCGTGGAACAGCGCGGCCTGGGCGTCAAGCCCGTCCCCGTAGGCGCCGTACACCCAGGGGCTCGTGTAGGCGTCACCCCTGGCGAGGCGGATCTCGTCCGGCAGCAGCAGTTCGCCGCCCCCGATCACCTGATCACCGGTCGAGAGCCGTTCCGCGAGGTGTCGCTGGTTGCCGCTCCACCCCACGTGGACGCCCCAGACCTCGCCCGTGGCGAAGCCGAACCCGGGGACGCCCACGTTCAGGACGAGCGGCGCGTCCGGCCCGGTCCGCCCGCGGCGGTCCTCGCGCACCCAGGCGCCGACCCGGAGCGGCGAGCGCTGCGGCGTCCGCTCCTTGCCCCACCGGCCGGCGAGGTCGAGGACCTCCCGGGCGCGAGCCGGGATCGGGAGCGCGAGATGCAGGTCGTCGAGCCGGTAGACGCCGTCGGCGACGTTGCGGAGCGTCGCGCGGACACGCAGGAGACCGGCCTCGCTCAGCTCGAACTCGATCCGGATCGCCAGGCCCGCCTCGGCGTCCTCGCCGTCGACGGTCACCGTGCGCGGGGTCACCTGCGCCGGCTCCATCGTGAACAGCGGCGACCAGTCGCGTCCGTCCCGGCTGCCGGTGATGCCCGGCCGACCGAGCCAGGCCTCGCTCTGCTCCGGCAGCACCGCGAGGCGGGTCGGGCGGTCGGGGGCGTTCTCCGTGACGAACCGCTCCGCGCCGCGCACGACATCGGCGAGCTCCGCAGCGTCGAGCTGACCGAGGTCGGCTCCCCAGTGCGCGATCGACGGCAGATGTCCGTCGCGCAGGTCGATCACGACGCTCACGGCGCGCGATCGCAGGTGGACGACGGACTGTCGGGTGTCGGTGGACATGGGGTCCTTTCGGATGGGGTGCGGTGGTCAGTCCGCGGACGGGCGTGCGAGCTGGCCGTCCCAGGGGACGAAGGTGGCGAGGTCGACGTCGTGCACGGTTCCGTCGGTCCACCGTGCGACCAGCCGGGTCCCGGTCACGTCCACCGCGACCGGCAGGTCGGGTGTCTCGCCGTCGTCGAAGCGGAGGGTGTGGAGTGCGGCCAGGACGGTGTGCCCCGGAGCGCTGACGGCGTACAGTACCGGGACCGCCGAGTGGGGGCCGAACGCGTTGGCGTCACGGTAGGCGACGGCCTCCGCGCGGTCCCAGCCGTGCAGCCCGACGATGGTCGCTGCGAGCCCGTCACGACCGACCACCGTGGCCCGCGGCGCGGCCCCGGCGGGATCGACCACGGTGCGCAGTACCGCGTCGTCGGCGACGGCCGCACCGCCCTCGCGGACGGTCCAGGCGTGCGTCGATTCGACGAGGTGCGCGCGGAGCTCCTGATCACCGTGGACGATGCTGACCGTGGTGACGGCGCAGCCCGGCCACACCCGGCCGTCGAGCTGTGGGAGGTGCACCGAGCCGGAGACCTCGCCGACGGTCCGCATCCCGCGGATCGCGGCGCGTCGACTCGCCCGCCCGTCCTCGTCGAGCAGCGCGAGATGGCCGTCGACGTTCTCGTCCCACGCCGCGCCCGTCCCCGGGGCCGTATGCGAGGAGTACCCGAACTTGGCGTAGTGCGGATCGTCCGCGTCGGCGCGAGCGGGCTCCACGGGGATCTCGCAGTGGTCGCTGCCGTGGTTGGCGAGCGTCACGACACCGTCCCGCTGCGAGCGCAGGATCCACCCGACCGCCGGCAGCACGGTGGTCTCCGGCGGTCCGTCGGTCGGCTGCGGGCGTTCCGGAGCGGTCCACACCGGGTCGTCGCGGTCGATTGCGAGCCCGAGGAACCCGATGCCCGCGAGATAGGGCGAGCCGAAGCCGCTGTAGCTCTGCGCGGTGGGCTCCCACGGCCCGTACCAACCGAGGCTCAGTGGACCGTCGACGCCGACGCCGTGCCGGACGAAACCCGAGACCACCCCGGAGGCCAGGCGACGCGTCGCGCCGGGACTCAACGGGTTCACCCCCGAGAGCTCGGCGCACCAGAGCGCGGCGAGGGCGGCCGTCCGATAGCTCAGCGAGCGGCCGACGTGCACCATTGACCCGTCGGGTGCGACCATGCGCGCGAAGGAGCCGGTGAAGTCGTGCAGCCGTTCCAGATGCCGTGAGCCGTCGGCCGTGCCCGTGCGGTCGGTCATGCGGTACCAGGCCCAGAGGTAGGGGTGGATCGCCCACGCGTTGTAGTAGTCGATCGCGTGTTCCGGACCGTCGGTGTACCAGCCCTGCTCCAGGTGCCACGACTCGACGCGGGCGACGTTCCTCGTGCCGTTCAGCCCGGTGACGTCCTCGTCGACCGAGCGGAGGAACGCCTCCGCCATCGCCGGGAAGAGCTGCCAGTTGTTGTGCCAGACCTCGAGGCGCGCATGGTGGCGCAGCCAGTCGGCGATCTGCACCTGCTCCTTCCGGGTGAGCCCCGCCCACAGCCGGTCGCGACTGACGTACAGGCCGAACGCGATGTTCGCCGCCTCCACGATCGAGTTGGTGACGCCCGTGCCGGGGGCCCGACACGTCACGCCCAGCGGCCAGGACTCCGGACCGTCCGGGGCCGTACCGGCGAGGAGTGCCCGGCTGTACCAGGTGACGAGGTCCTCGACCCCGTCACCGTCGCCGGCACCAGGGCCGTCGCCACCGCCGGCGATCCGTGCTGCGGCGAGGAGGAAGGAGCGACCGACCGCCTCCATGCCCTCGCGGGCGACACCGTCGCGGGTGACCCGACCTGGCAGCCGAGGGATGCCGCCGAGCGGGCTCTCGAACCGGCGGACCTCCGCCAGCCACCGGTCGGCCGTGGCCTCCCAGTGCGCTCGCGTCCACCCGGTGAAGGGTGCGGCGACGGGGTCCGCGGCCGGTAGACGGAACGGCGGGAGCGGGTCGGGCGTCATCGTGGGGCCTCCATCGGTGCTCCCGGTTCCGGGTACTGTTGCGCGCGGCGCACCCGCAGCGTGTGTGACCCGCTCGTCGCGGTGGCGCGCTGCACGAGCCGGATGCGGAAGACGGCCGACCCCCAGACCTCGTGGAGCTTCGGGTCGTCGATGTCGATCCGGTCCACCGCCACCTCGAACGCGGGGTCGGTGTCCAGGCGGGCGTCGCCGACCAGGACACCGTGATCGTCGGCGACCGGCTCGGCGGCCGTCAGGAAGGTCAGCGTCATCTGCGACGGTTCGGCGAACGCCCAGTGGTCGTCGACGAGGACGGTGCCGGCGGCACGGTCGAGCGTCACCGCGCGGTCCAGGGCTGTGAGGCGGGCCTCGCGCGGATACGCACCCAGGAGGGACGTGGCGAGGACGGAGCGGTCGCCCTCGTCGGAGAACCGTGTCCCGCTCGCCGTGAAGGCCCGACCATACGGTTGCTCGACCCCGGCAGGGAGCGGGACGTTGTGGAAGGCGCTCCGCATGGTCCAGATGCCGTAGCGGGTGTCCGGCATGAAGGTGTCGCGGTGGTACACGCCGACACCCACGTCGATGAGGACGGGCTCGCCGTCGAGCGAGACGATGACCCCGCCGACGTCGTTGTGGTTGTGGCTGACGTCGTTGTGACCGCCCTTCGCGGCGACCGCCCAGCCGTCCACTCGGCCGGCCTGCTCGCGGAACACCGCCACCTCCGTTCCCGGTGCGTACCAGGAGGAGGGCATCCCCGGCGTGGCGTCGCCGGCCGTGGTCCACGCCGGGTCGAGCAGCTCCGCAAGCGTGCGGCGGAACAACGGAGCCAACTGCCCCGAGAAGCCGAGCGGATGCGAGCGCCCCATCCAGCGGGCGTGGGCAGCCACCTCGTCGTCGCCCACGCGCTCGCCGAAGCGGGCGAGCAGGTTCCACGTCGCGTTCGCCGGCAGGCTCGCGGACCCGTCCGAGAAGTTGACCTGTGACGTGGCCGACAGCTGCATGACCATCGGGAACCGGGCCATCGCGGCGACCGGCGGGACCGCGAAGCCGTCGAAGGCGCCGCCCGTCAGGTCGCCGAGCAGGTCGAGGGCCTCGAACAGGGTCGCGCCCGCCCACCACCAGTACGTCGCACCCTCGTCGCAGCTCCCGTCCTCGGCGTACCCGGCACGGAAACGGTCGAGGACGGCGACCGCGCGGTCCACCGACGCCACCAGCTCGGACCGATCGGTCTCGACCACGGCGGAGCACACGAGCACGTTCGAGACGATCCACGGGGCCCAGTTGTTCGGCGGCCCGTCGAGCCCGTGCCAGAAGTCCACCTCGTCGCGCCACTGGTCCAGGACCCGGCGACGGATCTCGGCGTGCACCCGAGCGCGCAGTCCCGGGAAGGTCCGCTCCAGGCGGGCCCCGGCGATCGTGTCGATCGCGGCGAGCATCCCGCCGATGTAGGCGTCCGAGAGGTCGAGCACGTCACGACCGGGGATCGGGAGGAAGGGGCGCTCGCCGGACTCGGGCAGCGCGTAGTGCGAGGGCAGACACCAGGCGGTCAGTTCGCAGAGCCGCCAGATGCGGTCTCCGAGCTCGCCGACCCAGGCGTCGTCCCCCGTGGCGCCGAGCGCGAGTGCCGAGGCGGCGACCGAACCGAGGAGCGCCTGCTGTGCCGTCTCGTACGGAGTCCGGTCGCCCTCCGCGCTGTACCGGGCCCAGAGCGACAGCGTCGGCGGGTTGTGGTCCGCCTCCGCGCACCAGCGGTGGGCCGCGTCGACGAGGGCCACCCGGTCGCGCTCGGCGACGCGGCCCCAGGCCTCGCGGTCGTCGACCGACGGTGCGGCGCTCCAGTCCCCGACCCGCAGTGAGCGGCGGGCCCGGTCGTCGAACCGTCCGGCGAAGCTCGTGGTCGTCGGCGCGGTGCGGTCTGTCTCGAGGGTCATGGTCTGGCCTCTGGTGTTCGGTGGTCGGTTCACGCCTGCAGCGCGAGGGCGGCGAGGGTGATCGGTCGATGGAAGGTGCCGAACCGGACGAAGTGCAGGGCCTCGTCGACCGTGTTGGCTGCGAGACGTGCGAGCTCGTTCCCGGCCGAGCCGGCGATGTGCGGCGTGATGACCGTGTTGGGGGTCGACCACAGTCGGGAGGAGGGCGGCAGGATCTCCGGCGAGGTGACGTCGAGGATCGCGACCAGGTCGCCGCGGTCGAGTCGGTCGGCGAGCGCGTCGTGGTCGATGAGGTCGCCTCGGGCGGTGTTGATGACCGTGGTCCCGGGCCGCATCAGCTGCAGGAGGGACCGGTCGACGAGGTGCCTGGTGGAGGGGAGTGCCGGGGCGTGGAGCGTGACGATGTCGCTGTGCGCGGCCAGCTCGTCGAGCGTGACGCAGGGTACCCCGAGGGCCGCCTGTTCCTCGTGGTCGAGGGTCGGATCGGCGACGACGACCCGCACGTCCAGGGAGGCGAGGCGCTCGACGACGAGTCGGCCGATCCGGGAGGCGCCGACGACGCCCACCGTGATCCCGTGGCTGCCGACCGTCGGCCACGCCCGCTCCGCATCGACGGGGGCTCGAGAGGCCCGCAGCGTCTCGGCGGCCCAGAACGTGCGCTTCGCGGCGAGGATCACCATCGCCATCGTGAACTCGGCGACCGGGACCGCGTTGGCCGTCGCACTGGAGGTGAGGGCGACCCGGCGTTCGAGGAGGGCGTCGGTGACGATGCCGCGCACGCTGCCGGCCGAGTGCGCCACGGCCCGCAGTGACGGCAGGGATCGCAGGAGCGTCTCGTCGAGCACGGGGGAGCCCCAGCCCGTCACGAGCACCTCGACCGCGGCCAGCCGGGCGCGGTCCTCCGCGCGCTCGAGCCGGAGCGGGCGGTCCGACGGCAGCCTGGCGTACGGCTCCGACCGCAGGCGGGTGAGGTCCGGCTCGGAGAACACCCGGTCGAAGGTGCCGTCCGGCATGAGGAAGCCGATCGTACCCGTCCGGGCGCTCTCGCTCTGCGGCATCGTCGCCTCCTGGTCGTCTCGGCAGCAGGCTCAATCCCAATCGGAGCCGCCCGATCGTGTCAAGCACGCCCGTTCAAACGAACAGGAATCGAACAGCGCAGGGCTATCGCGGTGGCGCGGTCGACTCGCGGAGGCTCAGACTCGGCCGCAGGCTCATGTGGCGGGCGGAGAAGCCCTGCTGGGCCGCGGCCGAGATGCGCTCGAAGCACATCGTCGCCGCGAACCGGCCGATGTCGCGTTTGGGCGGCGCGACCGCCGTGAGCGGCACCCTGGCGAGCCCGGCCACCTCGTCGTCGTACGCCACGATCGACAGGTCGTCCGGGATCGAGAGCCCGAAGTCGAGCGCCGCGTCCGCGAACTCGACGGCGTAGTGGTCCGAGTGCATGAACACCGCGGTCGTGCCGGACGCCACGCACGCCTCGAGGTACCGCCTCGTCTGCTCGCCGACGCCATGCCGGTCGTCGATGATCGCCGTGCTGGCGTCCTCGCGCAGGCCGAGCTGGCGTCGGGCGCGCTCGTAGCCGAGCCGCAACGACGGCGTCGTCGGGGTGTCGAAGGCCGCCATCCCGATCCGCTCGTGACCGAGGGCGGCGAGGTGCCGGAGCGCGATGGCGGCGCCGGCGGCATGGTCGGTGCGCACGAACTCGAGTCCGTCGCCCACCGGGGACTCCGCGACCGAGCGCTCCACGAGGACGACGGGGACCGGTGCGCGCTCGAGGAGCTCGAGCGTCGCGAAGGCGTCGAGGACCGAGGTGGTCACGAGGAGGCCGTCCACCCCGCCGGCCAGCAGCCGTTCGATCTGGTCGCGCTCGCGGGCGGGGTCGTAGCGCGAGACGCCGAGGACGATCCGACCGCCGAGCGACTGCGCCCGCTCCACCGCGCCGGCCACGATCGTCGGGAAGTAGTAGCTCGGATCGGGCACGACGAACCCGAAGGTGAACAGGGTGTCGGCCGCACCCGGGGCCGGCGTGGGGCGGGCGCCCGGCCGGTGCGGGATGCCCGTGGTCGGCTGCGTGTCGATCGAGACGGCGCCGCCGTGCACCCGACGGAGGCGGCCCTGCTCCCCGAGCTCGCGCAGGTCCCGCCGGACGGTCATCGCGGAGATGCCCATGCGCTCGGCGAAGTCGGCCGCGGAGAGACTGCCGTGGATCCGCAGTTCGGCGAGGATGCGGTCGTGACGTTGCGAGAGCTCCATGATCGACTCCGATGTTCGATATCTGTTCGGATGATTAGATGATCTTGACTTTACTCAACGGCCCCGCGAAAGATTGCCAACGTTCGAGAGAACGACGCGGAAGCACCCGACGGGGCCTCCGCTGCGAGCAAGGGAGCTGCTGTGAGCGCGACGACGACCGATCGGCCGGAGACCATCCGACCACCGATCGCACCCGCAGGGTCCGGCGGCCGGCCGACGAAGCGCAAGGTGCCGTTCGGGATGCAGTTCCGTCGCGACTCGCCACTGCTCATCATGGTGACGCCGGCGGTCGTGCTGCTGCTGCTGTTCGTCTACATCCCGCTGCTCGGGAACGTCATCGCGTTCATGGACTACCAGCCGTACATCCCGATCCCGGACAGCCCGTGGGTGGGCTTCGCCAACTTCTCGGCGCTCTTCGGCGATCCGGCGTTCTGGAACGCGGTCTCCAACACCCTCCAGATCACGTTCATCCAGCTGGTCCTCTTCTTCCCGGTCCCCATCGCGCTGGCCATCTTCATCCACTCGCTGACCTGGCCCTGGCTCCGCTCCATCGTGCAGTCGGTGCTCTACCTGCCGCACTTCCTGTCCTGGGTCATCGTCGTCGGCTTCTTCCAGCAGAGTCTCGGATCGGGAGGGGTGCTCAACACCTGGCTGCGGCAGCTCGACCTCGGGACCGTCTCCGTCATGTCCGACCCGGCCACCTTCAAGCTCCTGCTGTCCTCGCAGGTGATCTGGAAGGACGCGGGCTGGGGCACCATCATCTTCCTCGCGGCGCTCGCGGCCATCGACGACTCGCTCTACGAGGCCGCCGCCATCGACGGAGCGGGCGCCTGGAGCCGGTTCTGGCACATCACCCTGCCTGGGATCCGGCCCATCATCGTGCTGCTGCTCATCCTGCGGCTCGGCGAGGCGCTGTCCGTCGGCTTCGAGCAGATCATCCTGCAACGCAACGCCGTCGGCCCCGGAGCCGCCGAAGTGCTCGACACCTACGTCTACTACCACGGCGTCATCGACGGGAACTGGAGTACCGGCATCGCCGCCGGCCTCATCAAGGGTCTCGTCGGTCTCGTCCTCATCCTCGTCGCCAACAAGGCGGCGCACATGCTCGGCGAGCAGGGAGTGTATTCCAAATCATGAGCACCATCGTCCGACCGGTCTGGGCGGGGAAACCGAAGCCCGTCGTCCTCGCGCTCAAAGCGCTCGCGATCGTCATGATCCTCGCCGTCATCCTGTTCCCGTTCCTCATCGTGGTCTCCACGAGTGTGTCGACCGCCGAGGACGTCACGGCCGCCGGTGGCTACGTCGTGTGGCCAAAGTCCTTCACGCTCGACGCGTACCAGCAGATCCTCGCCGGGGGCGTGGTCACCCGCGCGATCCTGGTGACGCTGTTCGTGACCGTCGTCGGCACGCTCATCAGCCTCGTCTGCACCGTGTCGGCAGCGTGGGCCCTCAGCCGGCGTTCGTTCTTCCAGCGCCCCGTACTGATGATCGTGCTCGCCACGTTCCTCTTCACCCCGGGGCTCATCCCGCTGTACCTGATGGTGAAGCAGCTCGGCCTGCTCGACAACGTCTGGGCGCTCATCCTGCCCGGTGCGTTCAGCGTGTTCAACATGGTGGTCGTCCGCGGCTTCATGATGGGCATCCCGCAGGAGCTCATCGACAGCGCGAAGATCGACGGCGCCGGGGAGTTCCGCATCCTCGGCACGATCGTCCTGCCGCTGTCCCGCGCGGTGATCGCCGTCGTCGCCCTCTTCTACGCGGTCGGGTACTGGAACGCGTTCTTCAACGCGCTGCTGTACATCAACGACACCTCCAAGTGGACGCTCCAGCTCGTCCTGCGCACCTACGTGCTGCAAGGGTCCTCGCTCGTCGGTGGAGCTTCGGACGCCTCGGTGCTGCCGCCGGCCGAGTCCCTGCAGATGGCCGTCGTGCTCATCGCCATCGTCCCGATCCTCATCGCCTACCCACTCGTGCAACGCCACCTCACGAAGGGTGTACTGACCGGCGCCGTCAAGGGCTGACCGGTCCGCACACCTCCACCCGGCACCGTCGCCGGGACCTCACCCGCGCCCCTGGCGCCAGCCCCACCTCGAAGGAGACCACGATGAACGACACCACCCCCGGCCTGTCACGCCGCACCTTCCTCACCGCGGCCGGCGTCGGCCTCGCCGTCCTCGGCCTCGGTTCCGCGCTCGCCGGCTGCACGCCAGGCGGCGCGACATCCGGTGCCGCGGGTTCCGGAGCCCTCGTCCCGCTGCCCACCTACGTGCCGATCACGAAGGGACCGACCCCGGACCTCGCCGGCTCGGCCACGGTCCAGCCCGTCTACCTCTCGGCACCGAAGGAGGCCGAGCTCTTCACCTCGGTGTCCGGGAAGGCCGCCGTGAGCGGCACGGTGTCCGGCTTCGTCATCTCGTACAGCCCGCCGGCACCCGCGTCGAACAGCTACCTCCAGGCGGCCGAGCAGGAACTCGGCTGCAAGCTCGACCTGCAGGTGGTCCCGGCCGATTCGTTCGCGCCCAAGTTCGCGACGGTCATGGCCGGCGGCAGTGTGCCGGACCTCGTCGAGTTCCTCGCGTTCCAGCTGCCGCCGTCCTACCCGCAGCTGCTGAAGGCCCAGTTCGCGGACCTGTCCGACCACCTCTCCGGCGACAAGGTGAAGGCGTACCCCAACCTCGCGAACCTGCCCACCCCGTCCTGGGAGGGCTGCCGGATCAACGGCCGGATCTACGGCGTCCCGGTGAACCGGCCGCCGTTCGGCAACATGCTCATCTCCCGACCGGACGTCATCAAGGACCTCACGGGAGCGGAACCCGCTCCGAAGACGAAGGACGAGTTCACCGAGCTCTGCAAGGCGGTCACCGACGCCAAGCGCAACCGGTACGCCATCAGCGGGCAGAGCAACGGCGACAGCGTCGACTGGGGGTACGACTTCATGGGCGCGATGTTCGGGGTGCCGAACGGTTGGGAGCTGCAGGGCTCGAAGCTCGTCCACAAGTGGGAGTCGGACCGCTGGCTCGAGACGCTGTCGTACATCAAGGAGTTGAAGGACGCCGGGTACTACCACCCGGACACCCCGAGCATCTCCGGCTCCCAGGCGAAGACCTACATGGCCAACGGCACGGTGCTCATGCACCAGGACGGCATCTCGGCGATCATCGACCCCAGTGCCCCCGAGGGCGTGGTCTACGACGCGATCCTCCCGTTCGCGGCGGACGGCGGCGCCGGCATCGTCTACCAGGGCTCGTCGATGTTCTCGTTCACCGCCATCAAGCAGGCGGACGACGCTCGGGTGAAGGAACTGCTGACGCTGCTCAACCACCTCGCGGCGCCCTACGGCAGCACCGAGGGGTTCTTCCTCCAGTACGGCCGGGCCGGCGAGCACCACACGCGTGAAGCGGACGGTCGCGTCGTCCTGACCGAGGCGGGTTCGGCACAGATCGGCCCCACCTCGTTGAACCGACTCGCCGCCGCACCGCAGATCCTCGCCAGCGCGGTGCCGATGGAGGAACGGCTGCGTCGCTCGCACGCCTGGCAGGAGCAGGCCTCCCCGATGCTCCAGAAGAGCCCGATCACCGGGCTGTACTCGGAGACTGCGGGCAAGACGTCGTCGGCGACGAACGCCCTGTCGTCGACGATGAACGAGTACGTCCTCGGCCGGACCGGTTTCGACGCCGTGAAGTCGGGCATCGCCTCGTGGAAGAAGTCGACGAACGACAAGGTCCGTGCGGAGTACCAGGAGCAGCTCGAGAAGCTGTCCTGACGGCGGCCGGCGGTCAGGCGCGGGGTCTGGCCCACATGACGACGCCGTACCAGGCGATGACCGCCACGACGCCGGCGATCAGCCCTCCGAGGACGAGGTCACCGAACGGGTCGTCGCCCGCGACGCCGTTCAGGGTCCAGATGCCCAGGATCACCGCGGCGGCGAGGGCCGACGGGGTCAGCCAGTGCACCGCGTCGCGGAGCAGACCCGGCTTCGGGGCCCGGCGCCGGGCCGACCCGAGGGCGCCGATCACGGAACCGAGGATGGCAAGCCCGGCGAGGACCACCGTGAGGAACCCCGGTGCCAGCGCCGCCGTCCGGGCCCAGGCCGCGGCATCGGCGTCGGTACCGGCGACCGTCCCGGCCGGGAGGTCGAGGACCACACCGAGGTCGTCGCCACGGACGTCGAGCGGCCATCCGCCGTCGTCGTCAGGCGTGAGCTCGATGGTCGCCGTCTCGCGGCCGGAACCACCCTCGGACGCCGCCGGCCGCCAAGTCCCGGCCTCGATGGGGGTCCACCCGGCATCGACGGCGTCGTCGAGGAGTTCGTCGTCGGCGGTGAAGCTGAGCCGGAACGGCCCCTGCGCGACGTCCTCGTCCCAGGCGACACCGCTCGTCCAGCCGTCGAGGAACCCGACCCAGCTGACCCGGTCGACGTCCCCTCCATCGACAGTCGCGGAGACGGCCGGCCTCGTGGCGGTCGTCTGGATCACGACGTCGTGCAGGCCGGTGCGCACGTCGGCGAAGGTCGTGCGGAGCAGCAGCCGGCCCTCCGCCCGTTCCGTCGTGAAGGGCGCATCATCGCCGTCGACCGTCACCCGGTCGACCGTGAGGCCGAGGTCCTGGCCGTCGACGACGGCGGGCCATTCGCGCACCACCTGTGCGGGCACCGAGCCCTCGTCGGAGAAGTCCACACCGAGCCGTTCGGTGACGCGTAGTCGCGCACCGTCGCCGTCGGTCCGCGTGAGCTCCGCGTCGAGGTCGGCTGTCGCGATCGTCGTGAGGGTCGATCCGGGGATGTCGCCCGTGTAGGAACGGGGTGTCTCGGACTCCAGCGACGGCGCCGGGAGGACGTTCACGGCGACGATCGCGCCGACGACGAGCAGCACGGCGAGCACCCGGACGGCGATGCGCGGTCCGGTCAGGAAGCCCGCTCTCGACCCGTCGGCGCGCGAGGCGCGATCGGCCGCGGCCGCCGGCATCGTGATCTCCGGGGCGATCAGCGCGGCGACCCGTCTGCCCGTCACCCGAGGCGGAGCGCCGAGCACGGCGTAGGGCAGGAGGCGGTCGCGCAGGGTCGCGCGATCGAGCAGCTGCGTCCGCTCGGCGTAGACACGAATGCCGAGGAGGTGCTGCTTCACGAGCGCACCCCTGCGGGTCAGCGGCCGGGCGGTCAGGGCGATCGCGAGGACGATGACGGCGAAGACGGTGGAGAGGCCGACGAAGGCGAGCGGCCACCACACCACCGCGAGCACCGTCTGATGGGAGAGCTGCCGGACGATGCCCCACTGGAGGAGGGTCAGCGCGATCGGTGCGGCGATGAACCAGTCACGCACGAAGCCCTTCGGCACCCGGCGGAGACCCGCCTGGATCTGCCCGGCGCGTTCCGGCCCGGTGAGGTACCGACGCAGGGCACGGGGTCGGTCGCCCAAGCGTCCGGCCCGCTTGGCGGCACCGGCCGCCGCGATGAGGCGCGCCTGTCGTTTGGCCGGCTGCTTCGTGCCGCTCACCGCGGCGTCCTTGAGTTTTTCGGCGAGCTCCATCGTCGCGGGCGACCGGAGGAGGTGCGCGGCGATGCGCGGCGAGATGCCCTCCGGCGGTTCCGACTGGGCGAGGTACCACGGACGTCCACGCGCGTCACCCCACGCGACCGCACGGGCCGCGAACGACAGCAGGAGCGTCGCAGCGAGGACGAGCATCGGCAGGACGGGGCCGAAGGTCTGCACCCAGAAGATCCAGGACTGCGGGGGCATCGTGATCGAGCCGGCTTCGAACGGCATGGTGAACCGCGCCTGCGCGTGCGGTGGGGCCGCGTCTTCGCTCGTGAACGCGTAGGCCACCTCGCCGGGTGGGGCGTCCGGCTCCGGGGTCAGCCACTGCCCGGCACCCACGAGGGTCCATGCGAGGGAGCCGCGCGGTTGCCGGACGAGACGGTCGTCGAGCTCCTGTGGGATGGTCACCCGCACATCGAGTTTCGCCACGGCCTGCTGCAGGTCGGGGCCGAACACGTCCCATCGGAGGAAGTCGACGGGCTGCCCGGTAGCTGGGTCGGTGTCGACGTAGGCGAGATCGGAGAGCTGGTACCGGATGACGAGCTCGTGGTCGCCCGTGAGCTGCTTACCGGGGTCGACGACGAGCCTGAGGAAGACCGCTGCCCGCTCCCGGGTCACGTCCTGCTGCACGCCGTCCAAGGTCACCGTGATCGCTGACGGGTCGAGGGCGTGCCCCTGGTACTCGGTCGCGAGCACCCGTTCGATGGTGTGGTCGTCGAGGTCCTTCGGGAAGAACGCGTCGATGCGCTCCTCGACATCGGTGACGAGCCGGCCGTCCTCGTCTGTCGTCACGCGGTAGTCGGCGCTGAAGGAGCGGGCGATCCAGGTGTCGGTGACGTCGGATGCCTCGTCGGTGAGGTCGTCGAGAGTGAGCGGCGGATTGATGACCGGACCGACGAGGAGGATGATCCCGCCGACGGCCACGAGCCCCCAGAGCTGGCGCAGCCCGCTGCGGAGGCGGGAGCCGCCACGCGACTGCAACCATCGCTCGACCCGCAGGAGCCAGGCGGAGAGGACGGTCCACAGTGGCGTGTGCCGTGGCGCGGGATCCGGGATGCGGGTGTCGGGTTCGCCCACGCCGTCCGGTTCCGTCACGTCGTCGAGTGTAATCCCGTGGCGCCGAGCGACAGTCCGTGGACCGGCTCAGTCACCATGGCGGAGCGAGTGCTGGGCCTCCTGCATCGCCTCGTCGAAGTCCAGTTCGGGGTCGTGGAGGATCCGGGCGGTCGCGCGAGCGTGCGCGCGGGCCTCACGCTCGACCGCCTCGGATGCGGCTGTCTGTTCGACGGGTTCGATCGAGGGCTCGCCGATCGTGGCGAACGCGCGGGTGAGGCTGAGCTGCACCTCGCGGTCGCCCCGGCCGAACTGCCTCGCCAGCAGCTCGGCGAGCGCCGACGCCTCCCGCTCCGGGACGACCCCTGCGGCGGTGCGCCAAGCGGCACGGGCGACCTGATCCTCCTCGTCCTCCAGCAGTGCGAGGGTGATGGCCGACCAGGTGCGGGGGTCTCCGGTCTTCGAGAGGGTGTGGAGCGCCTGACTGCGTGCCTGTGGGAAGACCGACCCGAGTTCCTCCATCAGGCGAGGAACGGTCACCTCGGGGTCGTGCCGCACGAGTGCCCAGGTGAGCATGTCGCGCACGAAGAAGTCGGGCTCGACGGCGCAGCGGTCGATGAGGACCTCGATGTAGGCGGTCTTCGGGGTGGTGCCCGCGGCGAGCGCAGCCTGGAGCCGGTTTGAAGAGGCCGGCACGCGGAGGGCGCGGGCGAGCCCGTTCGCGGCGGCGTCGTCGTATTCCGAGGACATCTCGACCACCTTCCGGGGTGTGGGGACGGGTTTCCAGCGTAGGTGTCCGGTGACGCCGACGGCCCCCTATGACGGCGCTCGTCGCGCGGACGGCCAGACTGGACCCATGATCACCATCCACCTCCGCTACCAGATCGACCCCGAGCAGCTCGACACCTTCACCGAGTACGGGCGGCGCTGGATCCGCCTCGTGAACCGGCTCGGTGGCGACCACCACGGCTACTTCCTCCCAGCGGAGGGCGACAACGACGAGGCGTTCGCGCTGTTCAGCTTCCCCTCGCTCGCCGCGTACGAGCAGTACCGCATCGCCGCGACGACGGATCCGGAGTGCATCGAGGCCTACGAGCTCGTACGGGGCACCGGCACCATCGTGCGCTTCGAGCGTCGCTTCCAGACGCCGCTGTTCGGCGACGAGGCGGACCGCCGACCCTGAGCCTCAGTGACCCTGGGCCTCGGTGGCCCTGAGCCACGGTGAGCGTCAGTAGGGCGCGCGGAACGTCAGGGTGAACCGGGTCGGCGCGTCCTCGGTGAGGAGGGACCCGTTCAGGAGTTCGGCGCGTTCGCTCAAGCCGACGAGGCCGTGGCCCGCGGACGACCACGAGCTGTCCGACGTGCGTGCGGGTCGGGCGTTCCGGATGACCACGGTGACCTCGTCTGCGGAGGCTTCGGCGCGCACGTCGACCGCGGCGCCCGGCGCATGCTTCCGCGCGTTCGTCAGTCCCTCCTGCACGGTCCGGTAGATCGCCCGCTGCACGGGTGCGGGGAGGCCGTCCGGCAAATCGATGGCGGAGGTGACGGCGATGCCGCTGTCCGCGATCAACCGGTCGAGGTCGTCGACCGTCGGTTGCGGCGCGAGCGGCGCATGTCCGCTCTCGGCCCGCAGCAGCGTCACCATGTCCCGCAGCTCGTCGAGCGTGCGCGACGCGAGTGACCGGATCGTCACCGCCATCCGCTTCGTCCCGGGTTCCTCGGTCTGCACCTGGATCGCGCCGGCCTGGACAGCGATCAGACTGACCTGGTGGGAGACGACGTCGTGCATCTCCCGGGCGATGCGCGTGCGCTCCTCGACGAGGACGTCGGAGGCGATGCGCGCCCGCTCGCTGCGTCGGACCTGTTCGAGGTCGTGTATGCGGTCGAACAGTTCGCGGCGGGTGCGGACGAGCAGGCCGAAGGCGATCGGTGCCGCCGCGTAGAGCGCGGCGTACACGATGGACAGGATCGTGTAGTTGGGCGACGTCCACCCCCACCACGGCACCGCGGCGAGGACGAAGACCACGGCGCCCGTCGTGACGAGCCGCCAGCGTCGCCGTTCCCGCACCGCGACGGAGAAGAGCGACGCCAACCCGGCCAGGGTGGCGAGGTTGAGGGTGAAGGCCGGTACGGCGAGGAGGAGCGACAGCCACGGCCAGCGCCGCCGGAAGACGAGGCCGACGGCGGCGGCGATCGCCAGGCCGGACTCCCAGGGCGTCGCCCACTCGAGCGTCGTCAGGCTCTCGACGGCCGCCGCCGCGATGAGGGCGAGTTCGAGGAGGACCGACCAGAGCCGGGAGCGCCGCTTCACCGGGGCTCCGCCTCGTCGCCACGAACGCCGGCACGCTCAGCGATGATGGCGGCTTCGAGTCGGGTCGTCACCTCGAGTTTGCCGAGGATGGCACTCACGTGGTCCTTCACGGTCGCGCGGCTGAGGTGCAGTGCCTCGCCGATCTCGGTGTTGGACGCGCCGGTCCTGAGCGCGGCGAGCACATCCTGTTCGCGGCCCGTCAGCCCGGACAGACGCCGTGCCGCCTCGCGGTCGGCGGTGCGGGCGAACCCGCCGACGAGGGTCCGGGACACCTGCGGGGAGAGCACGATGCCGCCCGCGGAGAGGGATCGGAGCAGCATCGGGAGCTGCTCCGGGTCCGTGTCCTTCACGAGGAACCCCGCGGCGCCGCTGCGGAGGGCGCGGGCGATGTAGTCGTCGGAGTCGAAGGTGGTGAGGATCGCGACGACGGGCGGGTCGTCCCAGGTCTGCAGTTCGTCGAGGATGTCGAGCCCGTTGCGCCCGGGCATGCGGACGTCCAGGAGGACCACGTCGGGACGGCTCGAGCGGATCGCCTCCACGGCGTCGATCCCGTCGACCGAGGCGACGACCTCGATGTCCTCGACGGCACCCAGGATGAGTTCGAATCCGGACCGTACCAACGCCTCGTCGTCGACGATGGCCACTCCGATCACGGTGTCCTCCTCAGCTCGACTCTCACCCTACGAGTCCCGGGAAGCGGCCGGCGACGGCCGGGAGGCGGAACCCGCCAGGTGGCGGGGGTGGAATAGCCCGCAGCAGGATGCGGGTCGTGCCCGCCGAGGCGGAGACTGAATCGCTTGGTCCCGTAGAGCGGAACCTGGCGCGTCCGGGATCGACGATCTCGGACGGACGATGGGGGAGCACGCATGGGGGACATCACGTGAGGTCACGACAGGGGAGTGGCGCGCGCCGCCGGACCGGCGTCGACGACGCGCCGACGGTCGGTATCGGGATCCTCGCGTCCGTCGGCGTCATCCTGTTGCTGGTCCTGGCCGGCGCGTTCGTCACGACCCTGGCCCTCGGTGGTCGTTGATGGTCGAGGTCTCCCTCGCGCAGCGAATCCCGCTGTCGAAGCCCTTCCACGCCGCCGGTGAACTCGAACAGCTCGAACGCGTCCTCGCCGGAGACCACGTCCACGGCGACGGTGCCTTCACCGCGTCGGCATCCGAGCGCCTCAGGGACCTCACGGGCGCGCAGCACGTGCTCCTGACCACCTCGGGGACCCACGCGCTCGAGATGATGACCCGCCTGATCGGCGTCGGTCCCGGCGACGAGGTCATCCTGCCGACCTTCACCTTCCCGTCGGCGGCGAACGCGGTGGTCCTCACCGGCGCGACGCCGGTCTTCGTCGACAGCGACCCGGTGACGGGCAACCTGGATCCCCAGCACGTCGCGGACGCCATCGGACCACGCACGCGGGCGATCTCGATCATGCACTACGGCGGTGTCCCGGTGGACGTGCCGGCGTTCCAGCAGCTCACGGACGAGCACGGGTTGCACCTGCTCGAGGACAACGCGCACGGCCTCGGGGTCGCCGGTGACGGTGTCCGCCTCGGCACGGTCGGAGCGATGGCGGCCCAGAGCTTCCACGACACGAAGAACGTGCACTGTGGCGAGGGCGGCGCCCTGCTCATCTCCGATGAGACCGTCCTGCTCCGCGCCGAGATCATGCGCGAGAAGGGGACCGATCGGGCCCAGTTCCTCCGCGGGCAGGTCGACAAGTACAGCTGGGCGGACCTCGGGTCGAGCTACCTGCCGAGCGAGCTCAACGCCGCCGTCCTCGACGCCCAGCTCCGCGACTTCGACGTCATCCAGGGGCATCGGCATCGCATCTGGGACCGCTATGCGGCCGAACTCGCCGAGTGGGCTCACGATCGCGGCGCGACGCTCATGGACCCGCCCGGTGGTGTGCATGCCGCGCACCTGTTCTTCCTCCTGCTGCCGGATGCGCAGGTGCAGCAGGAGTTCCTGCGTCACCTCCAGGCGCACGGTGTCGGAGCGGCCTTCCACTACGTGCCGCTGCACTCGAGCGCGGCGGGCCGGCGCTACGGCAGAGTGGTCACCGAGCCGCAGCACGCGGTCCGGTTCGCCGAGCGTCTCGTCCGGCTCCCGTTGTGGCCCGCCATGACGGACGACGAGGTGGACCGGGTCATCACGGCGGTCCGCGCGTTCGGACCCGTGACACCAGCGGCACCAGCAGCACTCGCAGCGACGGCATCGACGGGACAGGACTCCAGATGGGCATGATCGGGCAGGGGCTCCGAGCCATCCGCGGCGAGGGCGTCCGGTCGACGCTCTGGCGCGCCGCGCACTTCGCCGACGGACGGTTCAACCCGATGCGGCGCAAGCCGACGGACCTGTACCCGAGCGACGCCATCGCCGCGGACTGGACGGTGCCGCGGAACTTCAACGCCGCCGAGTTCCCGGAGCGCCCGTACGACGTGGCGTGGTTGATCTCGCCGCCGAGCCGGACCTCGGGCGGGCACCAGAACGCCTTCCGGTTCATGGAGTTCCTCGAGCGCGCCGGGCACCGGCTCACGATCTACCTGTACCAGGCGTCGGCCCAGCCCGCGGTCGACATCCCCGGGATCCGGGCGATGATGGCCGCGAGCAGCGCGTACCCGGAGCTGCAGGCCGACCTCGTCCGGTACGACCCGACGACCGGCATCGCGCCAGGCGCGGACGTCGTCGTGTCCTCCGACTGGCAGACGGCCTACCCCGCGTTCCGCTACGAGGGGCCGGCCAAACGGTTCTCCTTCGTGCAGGACTTCGAACCGTGGTTCTACCCGGCCAGCAGTGAGTACGTGCTCGCGGAGAACACCTACCGGTTCGGGTTCCACGGCTTCTCCGCTGGGCCGTGGCTCGCGCAGAAGGTCGCGGACGAGTACGGGATGAGCTGCGACCATTTCGACTACTCGGTCGACAAGCAGCACTACTCGCACGTGAACGACGCGCCCCGCACCGAGATCCTGTTCTACGCCCGCCCGCCGACTCCTCGACGCGGTTGGGAGATCGGCGAGCTCGCCCTGACCGAGTTCCACCGGCTGCGCCCCGACATCACGATCAACCTCGTCGGCTGGGACATGTCGGGATACGAGACCGGGTTCCCGTTCGTCAACCGGTCGGCGATGGACATCTCGGAGCTCAACGCGGTCTACAACCGGTGTGCCGCGGGTCTCGTCCTCTCGCTGACCGACATGTCGTTGTTGCCGCTCGAGATCATGTCCTCCGGCGTCGTGCCCGTCGTCAACGACAGCCCGAACACGACCGGGGTACTCGACAGCGAGCACATCGAGTACGTCCCGTTGTCGCCTGCGGCCATCGCCCGTCGCCTCGTCGACATCGTCGAACGGCCCGACGCGGTCGAGCACGCGAAGCGGATCTCGGCGTCCATCACCGCCGCGGACTGGTCCGACCCGGGCGCGCAGTTCGTGGCGCAGTTCGAACGCGCGATGCGCACGTCGATCTGACGACCCTCCGCAGCGTCAGCCAGCCTGCACGGGTCAGCCCGCCCGCACCTGTCGGCCACGCGAGTCGATGTCGGGCACCGTGGCGGTGGTGGCCGCTTCGCGCGAGCCGAGGGCGGTGAGTGCAAGCTCGACCGCCTCCCGCACGCTCAAGCCGGTCGCCGTGAGGGTGTTCAGCTGCGCGAGGGCCTCGGCATCCACGATGACGACCGAGACGGGCGACTCGGGCCCAGCCTCGCCCACGGCGGACCCGGCGCGAGCCCGACGGGTGGCGAGCCCGCGAGCGATCCACGCCCGGTTCCGCTCGACGTCGATCTTCAACAACCGTTTGTTGTTCCGGACCCGTTCGGCGACGAGTCTGCCCTCGTGGATGTCGGAGTACACCTGCCAGCGCGGGTAGAGGAGCCGGGTCGCGAGGTCGGTCGGTCGCAGGGGGACCGGGAGGTCGTCGATGAAGTCCTGCAGCACGGCGTCGGCGAGCGCCTCGCGGAGCGGTCGCCGCTGCAGGGTGTCGTCGGGCGAAGCTGGGAACGGCAGGGTCATGGGGATCCGGTGGTCAGAGGTCGGGTATGGTCCAGTGTCACTCCGGGTCCTGCGCCCCGGGTGGACTTCACCTGGAAACCACCCCGGAACCAACCCCTGCAAGCCGTTGACCGTGCAGGTGCCGGTCTCATCGCACGGACCTGATCGGCAGCACGGCGAGTCCGCCCAGGACGGCGAACACGATCGCCGCGACATACAGCGCGTGATAGTTCTCCCCGCCACCGAGCGCGAGCAGGGGGACGGCGACGATCGGTACGAGCAGCTGTGGGAGCTGATAGGAGAGGGAGACGATGCCGAGGTCCTTGCCGGCCTCATCGAACGACGGCAAGACCTCCGTCATGAGGGCGATGTCGACGGACACGTAGGCCCCCTGCGCCGCTCCGACGATGAAGATGCCGACGAGGAACACGGTGACGTCGGGGGAGATGATCGCGACCCCGAGCCCGACGGCGCTCAGGAGGCTGGAGACGAGCACGATCGGCTTCCGTCGCCCGGTCCGGTCGGAGATCCAGCCGAACAGGACCGTCATGACGATGTTCCCGACCGTGAAGATGATGAGCGCGTTCGCCTGGACGCCCGAGGCCTGCTCCTTCGGGATGCCCAACTGGTCGATGATGAAGAACAACAGGTAGATCGACACCGAGACGATCGACATCGTCACGAGCAGGCGGCAGGCCCACGCCCAGAAGAAGTCGCGATAGCGCCCGGGGTTCAGCCAGTAGGTGGACAGGACGTCGGCGAGGCGCAGCGGCGGAGCAGGGACCGTCCGCACGATGTCCCGGAGCCCGAACACGAGCGCGGTGCTCAGGACGCCACCGATCAGGCCCGGGACGACGAACCAGGTCCACCGAGCATCATTGGGGAGGGCGGCGACGATCTGCGCACCGACGATCAGGGCGAGCCCGCCCGAGACGCTGGCGGCGGCTGCGACACGCGCCCGGATCCGCGCCGGGATCTGATCGGCGAGCAGCGCGTGCACCGCCATGTTCGTCGCACCGAAGCCGAGCTGCACGATGCTCCACCCCAGGATCGTCACCGCGAGGCTGTCACCCGTCGCCAGGATCGCGACCCCACCGAGCGCCACGACCGCGCCGCCGAGCATCCACGGCCGCCGCATGCCGAAGCGCGAACGCGACCGGTCGGACAGCCGGCCGAACAGCGGCGTGATGATCATGATGACGACACCACCCACCGCCGCGACGATCGAGAGGTTCGTCCCTTTGGTCGCATCGTCGAGGAAGGCGAGGGCCTTCGGGATCGACGCCCCGCTGATGGTGCCGAGCGCCAGCGTGACCCCGAACCAGGCCAGGACGAACAGCGGCAGGAAGCCGCGCGCCTGCGGTGACCCGGGGACGGCGTCCGGATCGACCGCCGCGACGGGGACGGCGTCACCGATGCGCGGCTCCGGCTCGGCGGGCCCCGTGGACGGACCGGTGGGTGGGGTGTGAGCTGACATCATCGTCTCCTCGGCTGGGTCGGTTCGGGCGCGAGCAGGTTCGTCCCGTAGGCCTCACGGAGCGCGGTGGCCTGGACCGCCTGCCACTCCCTCGCCCCCGCCATGACGGCCGTGAGACCACCCGACGCATGGACGTGGCCGCGCCCGATCCACGTCATCGTCGAGACCCCCGCCTCCACGAGTCGGCGTCCGTACGCCAGGCCCGCGTCGCGGAGCGGGTCGTGCTCGGCGACCTGGATCAGCGTGGGTGGCAGGTCCGAGAGGTCGTCGGCCTCGAGCGGGGACGCATAGGCGTCCGCCGCACGCGGACCGCCGAGGTAGAGGGGCACGAGTGCCTCCGCGTCGTCCAGTCCGAACCCGCGCGCGTACCGGGTGGCGGAGTCGCCCGACGGGGTCAGCGACACCGCGGGGACCTCGAGCGCCTGATGCACGAGGGGGAGGTCACCCGAGTCACGCAGGTGGAGGACGGCGCTCGCCGCGATCCCGCCGCCCGCCGAGTTGCCGGCGATGCCCAGGCGGCCGGGGTCGACGTCGAAACGGCTCGGGCCCGCTTCGGTCGTCAGGACCCGCAGGGCGTGGATGGTGTCGTCGACGGCGGCCGGATAGGGGTGCTCGGGCGCGAGCCGGTACCCGAGCGCGACGACCTGGATCCCGGCGGCGAGGGCGCGGGCGGCGAGCAGTCGGTCGTTCAGGAGCTCGTGGACGGTACCGGACGTGAAGCCGCCGCCGTGCAGCGCGAGCTGGGTCGGCGCCGGAGAGGGGAGTCCGTCCGGGCGGTATCGGCGGAACTCGAGCGGCCCGGCCGGTCCGTCGATCCAGCTCGTGGTGATCTCGACCGACGACGGCGCGGGTTCGGTGAACTCCTCCGCCAGGAGGTCGGAGAGCCGCCGCGCCGCCTGCCGACGGAGGGCGAGGTCCGAGGAGCGGAGTGCTGGCAGCTGCTCCGCGTGCTGCTCGATCCGCGCAGCCCAGGCGAGGATGCCCGGGTCCAGCCGCAGCTCCTCCACGGACGTCACCGCGAGGCCTCCGCCGGCTCGCGGAGCGGCGCGCCGTAGCTCACCGGGTCCTCGTGCAGCGTCCGCAGGGTCGTGATGACGTCGCGATGCAGGTGGTCTGCGGCCGGGACGTGACCGGTCAGCCCGCCGGAGGTGTGCGTCTGCCCGATGTACCGGACGCAGCTCACCGGCACGCCGGCCTCGCTCAGCACGCGGGCGTAGGTCTCGCCGTCTCCGCGGAGCGGGTCCATCTCCGCCGTGTAGATGACGGCCGGCGGCAGACCCCGGTGGTCGGTGGCGAGGAGTGGCGACGCATACGGTTCGCGCTGCGTCGCCCGGTCCGGCCCCAGGTACTGGAGCACGAGCTGGCGCGCGAGGCGACGCAGGATGGCACCCGGGACCTGCGTGATCCCGCGGGCGTCGAGGTGTCCGCGGGTCAGGTCGAGCGACGGCGCCTCGAGCAGCTGCAGCCGGATCGGTCGCTTGGCGCGGTCGCGGTTCATGAGGGTCACGGCGGCGGCGAGGTTCCCGCCCGATGATGCACCGCCGATCGCGAGTCGGTCGGGGTCGCCGCCGAGTGAACGTGCGTGCTCGGCCGCCCACTCGAACACGGACCAGCACTGCTCCGGTTGCGCGGGGTACCGGACCTCCGGCGCCAACGAGTACTCGCCGGCGACGATGATGACGCCGGCCTCCCTGGCGCGGCGACGGAACCCGGCGTCCCAACCGATCCAGTCGATCCCGGCGATCGTGAAGCCACCGCCGAAGAAGTACACGAGGACGGGCCGGCCACCGGACGCACCGTCGGCCAGGGCGGGGAGTCGCTGCTGGTCGGGCCAGTAGACGCGGAGCCGTGCGTCCGGGTGGCCGGGCACGTGGACGGTGTGGTCCTCGGTCGCCGCCACGAGGGTCTCGGTCCCGAGCGCCTCGGAGGACACCCGGTCGAAGGCGGCCGCGTGTGCACGCCGGCCGACGGGATCCTTCGGCTCGGGCGTCTGCTGCAGTGCTGCCAGACGCCCCGAGACCGCCGTGACGAACGCGTCGACGGTGGGCTTGCTCCGAGCCATGGTGTTCCTCCGATCCCGGCATCGATGCCGTGTCCGGTTCGAGTATCCGCTATCGAAGAACTTCGATCAAAGAACTTTTCACGAGCTAGGATCGTCGGAGGAGGTGTCCCATGGACGAGCGACCGCAGAAGGCGACGATCTACGCGGTGGCCAAGCGTGCCGGCGTGAGCATCTCCACCGTCTCCCTGGCCATCAACCACCCGCAGCGGGTGAACGAGGCGACGCGACGATCGGTCATCGCCGCAGCGACGGAGCTCGGCTACCGCGGTGGTGCCGCCGCGAGCGGTGCTCAGCGGATCGCCGTCGCGGCGCCGTTCTCGAGTTACGCCTCCTACTACCGGCGACTGTCGGGGATCATGGAGCGCGCCGCGACGGACTCCGTCGAGATCGTCGTGCACGACCTCCCGTCGGCGGCGGGAAGCGACAGTCCCGTCCTCGACGTGCTTCCCATGCGTGCGGGGATCGACGGCATCATCGTGATGGGTGTGCCGCTGTCACCGGCAGCGTTGGAGTCGAAGGCGCTCCCCGGCCCGCCCGTCGTCCTCGTCGACGTCCCGGACGGCGCCCAGCGACGGCTCGGACTGCCCTCCGTCCTGATCGACGACGAACGGGGTGGTGAACTCATCGCCCGACATCTCGCGGAGCTCGGTCACGAACGCGTGGTGTTCCTCCACGAACCGCAACGCTCGGAAGAGTACGTGTCGGCCGGCATGCTGCGGGCGCGCGGGCTCGGCCACCTGCTCTCCGTCTCCGAGGCCGTGGCCGACGTCGCCGCGACGGACCTCGTCGAAGCCGTCGGTGCCGCGCTCGAGCGGGCGTTCCGGGCCGATCCGGAAGCGACCGCCGTGGTCGCCAACCACGATGAGCTGGCCGCCGCCGCGCATCGGGCGTTCCGCGTCACCGGCGCGCACCTGCCCGAGGGCCGCTCGCTCGTCGGCTACGACGACGGACCGCTGGCGTCGGCACTCGACCTCACGACGGTCCGCCAGCCGTTCGAGGAGTCCGGGTACGCGGCGCTCGATCTTCTACTCGGTCGGCTGTCGGGTGAGCACGCCCGCGTCTCATCGGTCCAGCTCGCACCCGACCTGGTCGTCCGCGGCACCACCTTCCGCGTCTGACCCCGACGCCGCGAGCGCCCGCCGCAGCGACGCTGTTACCCTCGACGCACGAACACCACCGTTGAGGGAGGAATCGTCATGGGCAACGACGCCGGACGACAGGACCGAGCACGCGCAGGATCGAAGCGGGACGGAGCGCTGCAGCCCGCGGGCGGCGGGGAGGTCGAACCCGTCCTGGTCCAGGATCCGGAGCTGCCGCCCACGGCGGTCGACGAGGCCGACCTCGCTCCGAGATGGACCCCGGCGAAGGTGATCCTGTGGGTCGCCATCGCCCTCCTCGGCGGTCTCGCCTGGACGATGCTCGCCCTCGTCCGGGGCGAGACGGTCAATGCGATCTGGTTCGTCTTCGCGGCGGTCTGCACCTACCTCATCGCCTACCGTTTCTACTCGAAGCTCATCGAACGCAAGCTGCTGCGCCCCGACGACCGGCGGGCGACCCCGGCCGAGTACCTCGCCAACGGCAAGGACTTCGTCCCCACCGACCGCCGGGTGCTGTACGGCCACCACTTCGCGGCGATCGCCGGAGCCGGTCCACTCGTCGGCCCGGTGCTCGCGGCACAGATGGGCTACCTGCCCGGCACCATCTGGATCATCATCGGCGTGATCCTGGCGGGTGCGGTGCAGGACTACCTCGTCCTCTTCTTCTCGATGCGCCGTGGCGGACGTTCCCTCGGCCAGATGGCGCGCGACGAACTCGGCGTGATCGGCGGCACTGCGGCGATCATCGCGACGCTCGCGATCATGGTCATCATCGTCGCGATCCTCGCCCTCGTGGTCGTCAACGCGCTCGGCGAGAGCCCGTGGGGTGTCTTCAGCGTCTCCATGACGATCCCGATCGCACTCTTCATGGGCGTGTACCTGCGCTTCATCCGGCCGGGCAAGATCACCGAGATCTCGATCATCGGCTTCGTCCTCCTCATGTTCGCGATCGTCGCCGGCGGCTGGGTCGCCGAGACCGAGTGGGGCGCCGCGGCGTTCACCCTCGACCGCACGGTCATCGCCGTCGGGATCATCGTCTACGGCTTCGTCGCCGCGATCCTGCCGGTGTGGCTGCTCCTCGCACCACGCGACTACCTCTCCACGTTCATGAAGATCGGCACGATCGTGATGCTCGCGGGCGCGATCGTCCTCGTCCGCCCGGAGATCACGGTGCCGGCGTTCAGCGAGTTCGCCGGTGGCGACGCCGGCCCGGTCGTGAGCGGCTCGCTCTTCCCGTTCCTCTTCGTCACGATCGCGTGCGGCGCCCTCTCCGGTTTCCACGCACTCATCGCCTCGGGCACCACGCCGAAACTGATCGAGAAGGAGCGCCAGACCCGCTTCATCGGATACGGCGGCATGCTCATGGAGTCGTTCGTCGCGATCATGGCCCTCGTCGCGGCACTGTCGATCGACCGCGGCATCTACTTCGCGATGAACTCCTCCGCCGCGGCGACCGGTGGCACCGTCGAGGGCGCCGTCGCCTTCGTGAACTCGCTCGGGCTCGCCGGGGTGAACCTCACCCCCGACGTGCTCACGCAGACCGCCGCGAACGTGGGGGAGGAGTCGATCGTGTCCCGCACCGGTGGTGCACCGACGCTCGCCCTCGGCCTGGCCCACATCATGCAGCAGCTCATCGGCGGCACGTCGCTCATGTCGTTCTGGTACCACTTCGCGATCATGTTCGAGGCCCTGTTCATCCTCACCGCCGTCGACGCCGGAACGCGTGTGGCCCGGTTCATGCTGCAGGACACCTTCGGCAACATCATCCCGAAGTTCCGCGACCCGGACTGGCGGGTCGGAGCATGGATCTGCACCGCGGTCATGGTGGCGGCGTGGGGAGCGATCCTCATCATGGGCGTCACCGATCCGCTCGGCGGCATCAACACCCTCTTCCCGCTGTTCGGCATCGCGAACCAGCTGCTCGCCGCCATCGCGCTCGCCGTCTGCATGGCGATCGTGGCGAAACGCGGGAACTTCCGCTGGCTGTGGATCGTCGCCGTCCCGCTGGCCTTCACCGCCGTGGTGACGATCACCGCGTCGATGTTCAAGATCTTCTCGCCGGTTCCGGCCGTCGGCTACTGGGCGCAGAACGCGGCGTTCCGTGAGGCGCTCGCGGCGGGCGAGGACAGCTTCGGCAATGCACCGACGCGGGCGGCGATGGAGGCGGTCGTGCGGAACACCACGGTGCAGGGGGTGCTCTCGATCCTGTTCGTGACCCTCGCGATCATCGTCATCTTCTTCGCGATCCTCCACACCGTGCGGTCGTTCCGTTCGGGTGGCGGGCCGAGTTCGGAGGATCCGGCGCTGCCGTCGCGACGGTACGCGCCGTCGGGGCTCATCGCCACGAAGGCGGAGAAGGTGCTCGAGCGCGAGTGGTCGACCGTGGACGCCGACAAGCGACCCGCGCGGTCGGGGCACTGATGTCCGGCTTGCGGCGGGGTTGGGCGTCGGTGCGGTGGTTCGTCACCTCGCTGATGGGCGACACCGCCTACGCCACCTACGTGGAGCACCAGCGTCGCGTCCATCCCGAAGCAGCAGTCCCCGACGAGCGCACGTTCTGGCGGGAGCGCTTCGCGGAGCAGGACCGGACGCCCGGCTCGCGCTGCTGCTGAGCTGCTGCTGCTGCTGCTCCAGCGGTTCAGGCCCGCGAGCGCCGCTTCCAGCCGGTGAGCCGTTCAAAGCGTCTGCCGTCGATCGGGACCGTGCGGTCGGGCAACGACAGTGAGGCCTGGTGGGTCCCGCCGACGGCCCTGGTGGCCTGTTCGGTGGCGGCCGCAACGCGTTTGGCGACCATGCCGACCGTCCCGGCTTCGCCCCGGAAGCCCCACACCGTCGTCGTGTGGAGGACGGAGCCGTGTTCGGTCGGCCGGACGGCGACCGGCACCGCGCATCGCGCGAACGGCCGACGCACGCCGAGCAACGAGAGGAGCGGCACGATCTCCAGGGCGAACCCGCTCCAGTTCGAGGCCGCGTCATCCCCGATGACGGCGTAACGGATAGTCCAGGGACCGGCGGCGTACTCCTCGGGAACCACGGTGAAGCCGTCCGTCTGCAACGCCGACAGCAGTGCCGTCATGGTGTCGGTCGGCGGGAGCGGGGAAACGACCTCATGGACGCGCACCATCGATCCGATGGCGAACGCGTGGCCACTCATGCCGGTGTCCCTACTGGTCCACGGCGTGGACGGAGAGGACGACCTGCTCCTCCGGCACGAGCGCCTCGAGGGCCTTGCGAGCGCTCGGGTAGTCGCGGCCCTCGGCCTCGATGGTGCGGGTTGCCGTCGGTCGGAAGACCGCGGTGCCGACGAGGTCGCCGTTCACCCGGCCACCGCCGTGCAGCCCGGCGAGGGCGTGCCCGGGCGGGGTGGAAGCGAGGACGGCGGCCCGCAGGGCTGCGACGTCGGGTGCGGAGGCTTCGGTGGTGATGGTCGCGCGGTCGCGGACGGTGGCGATGAGCTTCACCCCTCCAGCCTACGGAACGTCGTGTTCTGGGACGAACCCCTTCCGGTCCCTGCCGAGGGACCTCCCGAATCCGGTGATCTTCTCCCGGTCCCTGAGCAACTTCCACCGGTCCCTGAGCCTGTCGAAGGGCACACGTGGGACCTCTCGCTCCGGTGATCTTCTCCCGGTCCCTGAGCAACTTCCACCGGTCCCTGAGCCTGTCGAAGGGCACACGTGGGACCTCTCGCTCCGGTGATCTTCTCCCGGTCCCTGAGCAACCTCTCCCGGTCCCTGAGCAACTTCCACCGGTCCCTGAGCTTGTCGAAGGGCACACGAGCAACTTCCGCAACCGGTGCGACTCGGCATCTGGAATGTCAGTGGTCCATGATGGACTTGTTCCATGACCGAGACCACCCCAACCGCGACCCGCGTCGGCGATGACTACGCCGCGCACCTCGCGGAGTTCTCGGACGAGTGGACTGAGATCCACCGGCAGCAGGCCGTACTCGACGCACGGAAAGCGCGCCTCCTCGCCCGCTCCGCCGCCTACGCCGATGCCTTCGCGGACGCCACGGTCCCCGTGATCTTCCCGCCGGCCGAGCGTCAGGCGCTCTCCCGCCGGTCGACGTGTGCGGCCCTCGCGATGGCGACCCGAATACCGGAGCGGACGATCCAACGTGCGACCAACGACGCCGAGCGCCTCGTGAACGACGCACCCGCCGTGCTCGCCTCACTCGAGGCCGGCCGCATCTCGGTCCGGCACGCGCAGACGATCGTCGACCAACTCAGTGACGTGCCTACAGCAGGGCGGGCAGTGTTCCTCGAGCAGGTGCTGCCGGTCGCCGAAGGTGCGACCGTCTCGTACCTCCGGCAACGCGCTCGCGTCCTGCGGGAGCGCCTCCACCCCGAGTCGATCACGGCTCGAGCGGTCCGGTCGGAAGCGGACCGTCGGGTGGAGTTCGAGCCCGCGGCGGACGGTATGGCGTGGGTGCACCTGTTCACGACGGCACCAATCGCGCAGGGCATCATCGAGCGCGTCGAGGCGGCCGCCACCGAATCCCCCTCAGCGGGTGACACCCGCACCTGCGCCCAGCTGCAGGCCGACGCCCTGGCGGCGCTCACGCTCACCGGCGTGACCCCGGAAGATGTGATGTCGAGCCCGGTGCTCCCACACCCGATCGAAGTGCAGGAGCACATCAAGCCAACGGTGCAGATCACGGTCCCGGCGCTCACCATGGCCGGCGTCAGCGACGCCCCGGCCACCCTCGACGGGTACGGCCCGATCGACCCGGAGACCGCAGCACGTATCGCGGTCAATGCACCGAGCTTCACCCGGATCCTCGTCCAGCCGGAAACCGGCGCGGTCTTGTCGGTTGGGCGGAATCAGTACCGGGTTCCCGCTGACCTCCAACGGGCGGTGCGGCTTCGGGACGGCACCTGTCGTGCACCCGGTTGCGGCAGGCGCGCCAGAGCCTGCGACCTTGATCATTCGGTCGCGTGGGAGGACGGCGGCGCAACAGATGTCGGCAATCTCGCCTGTCTCTGTCGACATCACCACCGGATGAAGCACCTGCCCGGCTGGAGCCTCGACCACGGACCAGGCGGGGTACTCGACTGGACGACACCCGACGGGAAGCACCACCGGACCGAGCCTGATCCCGCACCGTTCTGACCTGCCTCGACGTACTCGGATCGAAGGGTTCCTCGTGGGCACTTCGACAAGCTCAGTGACCGGGATGGGTGTGCCCGGAACGATGAGGAGTCCTCGTGGGCAGTTCGAAGAGCTCAGTGAGCGGGATGGGTGTGCCCGCGTAGCTTCGGTCCCTGAGCCTGTCGAAGGTTCTTCGTGCGACGTCGTCTGGTCCTGGCCGGCGGCCGACCTGGCTCAGGGTCGCTGAACGGAGGGCCCGCCAGGCGATTCCGGCCGTGCCGATGCACTCGCAGAGCGTCCCGGGCGCGGGTCATCGCCTCCGAAGGCGACGACGCGGTCCCACAACCAGTCGGTGAGGCTCGCGGCCACCTCTTCGTCGTCACGTCCGGCGGCACGACGGACGAGCCGTCCGCCGGAACCCTCGATGAGGTAGGCGCCTGCATTGTCGGTGAAGAGCTGCGTGTAGTAGTCGCGCTCGGCATCCCACTGCGGCCACGCTTCCGGGTCCCGTTCGATCGCCTCGTCCATCTCGCCGATCTCGGCGCCGCTCATGAGACGGAACGGGCTGCCGTCGCCCCAGCGCCCGCCGGTGCCGGGGAGTTGCCCGTCGTGCCAGGCGAGCACCTTGTCGTCACCGCCGCTCGCGCCCGCGGCATCGGAGTCGAGCGGCGGGCGCAGCGAGGCCGCCAGCTCCTCCGGGAGCAGCGGGTCCAGAGCGGCCAACGCCTCGCGGAGCCCGGCTTCGAACACCTTGTCGCGGAGGATCCGCCAGGCGATCTCGCCCATGCCGGCCCGGCGCAGGTCGTCCATCGTCCCGACACCACGCTCGATGGGATCGAGGAACGCTCGCGCGACGATCATCCCGCCCTGGGCGACCTCGTCCGTCGGATCCTCACGCAGGACCCGGGCCAGGAGTTCCAGTGCATCCTGCGGACGGTAGTCGTAGAGGTAGGCGAAGGCCAGTGCCGTCGAGAGTGTCGTCTCGCTCGGATCCGCCTCGATCGCCTGCTGCGCGGCGACGAGGAACCGGCCAGGTGGAGTGCCCGTCGACAGGAAGTGCAGGGCTCGGAGTCCGAGCGCGCCGGCGTACGCCTCCGGGGCGGTCCGTCCGGCCAGCTCGACCGCGTCGTCGATCAGCGCCCACCCGCGCTGGGGATCGGCGGCCATCGCGACGGCGGCCGCGTGGTCCATATGGTCGAACCAGTCCGCCTCCGGGTCCTCGCGGAGGACGAGTTCGCCGAGCCGCATCGCCTCCGCGAAGTCGCCCTCGGACCCTTCGAGATCGCGCAGGCGACGCAGTGCACCGAGGAACTGTCGGTCGCGTCGGCCGAGCAACTCCCGGAGGAGGCGTCTGGCCTCATCGACGTCGCCGCAGGCCTGCCGGTGCATGGAGAGCAGGATGATCATCCCGGTGAACTGCGGCGCCCGGGCGAGGACGCTCATCGCCAACTCGGGGATGCGTGGGTGTTCGGGCTGGAAGTCGTAGAGCTCCCAGGCGAGGTCGCGGTCGTGTTCGATGGCCTCGCGCTCGGCACCGACAGGGTCACTCATCGGAGCCCGTGCTGCACGCGGTACGCCCGGAGCTGGGCGAAGGTGCCGTCGTCGACGCCGTATTCGAGCACCGGTGCGACCTGGTCGAACCATGATGCCGTCGAGGGGATGAGCCCGGCGGCGGCATCGAGCAAGGCCCGCGTCGTGACCGGCACGATCGCCCCCGCCTGCATCGACGCCGTGAGCGACTGCTGCAATGCGACCCGCGACACCTGCGCGATGTCGGCCCCGGAGAAGCCCTCGGTCGCTGCGGCCACGGCGATGACGTCGACACCGTCGGCCGGCTTGCCTTCGAGGTCGCCCTGCAGGATCGCAGCGCGCGCGACTGCGTCCGGCGGCAGGACGAGGACCGTCTTGTCGATGCGGCCGGGGCGCCGCAGCGCCGGATCGATGTCCCATGGGCGGTTGGTCGCGGCGAGGAAGTAGACGCCGTCGTTCTCGTCCGCCACCCCGTCGAGCTCCTCGAGGAGCTGCGTCACGATCGTGCGCATCGACTGCGATCCGCCCCCGGACGTGCGGCGGCCACCGAGTGCGTCGAACTCGTCGAAGAATATGACGCACGGAGCGGCGGCGCGAGCATCGTGGAAGACACTCTGGATCGCCTTCTCGCTGTCGCCCAGCCACTTGCTCAGCAGGTCAGCGAGGGTGACGTGGATGAAGGACGCCCCGAGGTCACCGGCGATCGCCTTGGCGATGAACGTCTTGCCGCAGCCGGGAGGGCCGTACATGAGCAGTGAACCGCCGGGCTTCTGCCCGAACGCTGCGGCGAGCTCCGGGTTCCGGAGTGGCGCGAGGAACGTCGAGTCGAGGTGTTGCTTCACATCGGCGAGTCCCGCCACGTCCGCGAGCGTGACGGCCGGTCGTTCCGCGTCCCAAAGGCTGGGCTGGTCGATCGGCATGGTGGCGGTTTCGGCTGCCGACGGGGCGGGGACCGCCGAGCGGTCGGGCTCGGTCGTGGTGTCGGCCGCCGACCCCCGGAGTCGCGCCGCCATCACGCGGGCGCGCAACAGCCGGACCCGCGCCGGGTCGCCGCCGAGTCGCTCGAAGGTCGTCACCTCCTGCGCCGCGCGGTCGACGTCGTGCTGCAACAGCAGGGTCACGAAGTCCTCGCGGAGCGCGGCGTTCTGCGGATCCTGCGCGACCTCCGCCGCGATCACCTCGAGGAAGTCCTCGTCCTGCGTCATGTCGTCCCCCCGGTCGATGTGCGATTCCGACCATCCTGCCAGCGGCACACTGATCGGCGACAGGTGTCCGCCGGCATTGGTCGAGCGTGCGGATGGGGAGCGCTCCCCATCCGCCCTGACCCGCTCGTGTACCGTCGAAACGAGCGTCGGACCTGAAGGCGGCTTGAGGTCGATGCGAGGAACGAGGGTGAGACACCGTGCACAGTCCGGACGAGTTGCTCAGTGTCGGCGAGATGAGTCGTCGCACCGGCGTCGCGGTGTCGGCGCTGCACTACTACGAGCGGCTCGGCCTCATCGGGTCCGAGCGGACCGCCGGCAACCAGCGGCGATACCCCCGGCACATGCTGCGTCGCGTCGCGCTCATCTCGGTCGCGAAGCGCCTCGGTATCCCGCTCGAAGACGTGGCGGAGGCGTTCGCCGACGTGCCACTCTCCAGCACCCCGAGTCACGAGGACTGGCAGCGGGCCTCCCGCCGCTGGCAGAAGGTCCTCGAACAGCGTCGGCGCGGGATCGAGCAACTCGAACGCGAGCTCACCGGCTGCATCGGCTGCGGCTGCCTCTCGATGAAGGCGTGCACGCTCCTCAACCCCGACGACGAACTCGGCGACACCGGTACCGGCGCCAGGCGCATCCCGGTCTGAGTGCTGCCGGCCCGGTGTTCAGCCGTCGCGGCGCTGTCCGAACGTCGCTGGATCGACCGGGCGCAGCCGTTTCGGCAGCCCCTCGACGACGAGCAGGTACGACTCCGTGACGAGGTCGTCGACGAACGCCGGTTCGAGCTCGCCGTCCGGCTTGAGCGAGATCCAGTGCCGTTTGTTCATGTGATAGCCGGGGATGATGTCGGGGAAGGCCTCGCGCAGGCTGCGGCTGTCCTCGGGGCGCGCTTTCAGGGTGACGATGGGTTCGCCCGTCGCCCCCGTCTGCAGCATGAAGACCTTGCCGCGGACCTTGTAGACGTCCCACTCCTCGCCGAACGGGTGCGTCAGCTCCGCGCCGGGGAGTTCGTCGGCGCGCCGTGCCGCCCGGTCCTGCAACTCCGAGCCGTGCATCGTGGTCCTCCTCGGCGTCGGCGTCAGCCCTGGGTGTCCGTGGGCCTGAGCCCCGCCAGGTTCTGCAGCGGACACCAGGCGCCGAGGCGCGGGTAGTCGATGGTCACGCCGACGACCCCGTGCTCGCCGAAGGACCGGACCCAGTCGATCGCCGCAGGCATCGGGACTGCGAGCAGCGACACCGTGGCGTCCGGCGGGACCAGCCCGTTCGCGTACGCGGCCTCCTGCGCTCGCGTCCCGCTGCTGTAGATGCCGACCAGGTTCCCCGGTTGCGCTGCGAGCGCGTACGGCCGCGGGTTGTCCTCCGGACCACGGTTGATGAAGACCCACCGGTCGAGTGCGGCAACCGCCCGCCAGAGTCGGATCTGCGCGTCGATGTCGTCCGGCGCCGCACGGCAGGCCTCGTTCAGTGCGTCGAGCTCGGCCAGTACCTCGGGAGCCGGTTCGAGGGTGCGGCCCTGGTTCGGCTGATCTGGGACGTCGGTCCGCTCGGGGTTCGAGCTGTCGTCGTTCGGGCTGTCGTCGCGGCGGAACGGGTTCTTCATGGTCACTTCCTCGTGGCTCGGGATCCGGGTTCGGGGACGTGGCCAACGCTATCGCAGGGGTCCGACGGGGAGCCGGAGGTTCAGAACGCACTCCCGAAGGCGAGGGCTTCGGCCGCTGCCTGCGCCGGCGAGCCGAAGAACGCCGGGCCGTGTCCCGGCAGCACGACGGAGGCCGGGAGTCCGGCCAGCGTGGTCAACGACTGGCGGGCGCGCTGGAGATCGCCGTGGAACATCTCGGGGAGCAACTGCGGGCCGCCGTGCGGGCTGGTGGGGTGGGCGGTGACGAGTGCGTCGCCCGCGACGAGGACGCCGTGCTCGACGAGGAGGAATCCGAGGTGCCCCCGCGTGTGGCCGGGGAGGGGGAGCGGGCGGACCGCGACACCGAGGGTCGCGCGGAGCTCGGGCACGTCCTCGATCGCGGTGACCGACGTCGGCGGCACGACCTCGAGTCCGCCGGCCTCGACGGCGTGGTTGACCCAGGCGGCGACCCCGGGACGTTCCAGATGTGGCTGCACGTCGGCGAGTCCGACCTGCTCGAGCACCTCCCGGCGGACGTTGGGGATCTCGTCGCGGGACGCGAGGATGTCACACTCCGCCAACCCGGCGATGAACGTCGCGTTGCCGATGTGGTCGCTGTGTCCGTGAGTGAGGAGGATCGCCTGGACGTCCTCGACCGCGTAGCCGAGCGCGCCGAGGGTTGCGGTGACGTCCGCGCCGTCGCCGGGGTAGCCGGTGTCGATGAGGACCGGGCCGAGATCGCCCTCGACGATGATCCAGTTGACGGACGGACCCTGCACGAGGTGCACGCGATCCGCGACCGTGGTGCTGCGGGTGGTGCCGTTCGGCACGGCGTCGATCTGGGACATTGGCGTCCTTCCGATTGCGGAGACGGGGTTCGGGGGAGGGGTCGGTGCTCGGGAGAGGGTCAGTGCTCGGTCGGTCCGGCGACGAGCTCATGAGCGGCCGCTGCGGCGGTCGTCGTGGCTGCAGCGCCGGCGGGATCGACGGTCGCGAGGATCGGCCGGATCAGGGTGATCAGTCGCTCGCCGAGCTCGGCCGCATCGTCGTCGCCCACCGTCGTGGTGACGAGTCCGAAGCAGGCGTCGAGCAGGACGTCCGCGACGCCGTCGAGGTCCGGGAGGTCGAGATCGTGCGCTGCGGCCTCCATGCGGAGGTTCGTGCGGGTGTAGGCGCGCCAGTCGAACACCGTGTAGACCGGGTCGTCCATCCGTGGCAGTTCGTGCAGGAGCCGGATGGCGCCCATCGCGATGGGGGATCGCTGTGCTTCCTGCGCGGAGGCGAGGATCATCGTCACCCAGCGGAGCGCGCCGTAGGGCACGCCGATCCGTGCGTCCGCCGCCTGCCACCGTTCGTCCTGCTCGGCGATCACCGCGTGCGCGAGACTCCGCTTCGACGGGAACAGGTGGTACCCGATGACCGATTTCGGCTTGCCCATGACGGACGCGATGCCGGAGAACGACGTCCCGGCGTAGCCGTTCCGGCCGAACTCGAGCCCGGCGGCGTCGATGATCTCGTCGCGGACCTGGTTCATCGCGTACTGGCGCAGACCGCTCACGAGCGCTCCTTCGAGGTGGAGGGCCCGGGGCTCGGGCCGCTAGACGATCGTCTGAGTCAGACGTTCGTCTAGCTTAGACGAGCGTCTGTCAGGAAGCTGGGACCTGGGCAACGGCCCTGATTCGACCTCTCCGACACGTGTTGTCGAGGGGGCCTAGACATTGACGATTTAGCCCCCCTAACCGTGATGGTCAAGCCGATGAACGTCACAGCGACCGCGCAGAAGTGGGAACACGGTTGGGAACTCCACCTCGATGGTGAGCCGGTCAGCCAGGTCGCAACGCTCGACAAGGCCGAGCAGCAGATCCGCGACTATCTCGACACCGACGACCCCGACGTCGATCACAGCGGGTGGTTGGTGACCGTGATTCCTGAAATCGGTGCCCTCTATGACGAGGTCGTCGCCGCGCGTTCCGCTACCGAAGAGGCGACGGCAGCGTCCGCCGCGGCGGCAGCCCGCGCACGTGCAGCGGCTCGGCATCTTCGCGAAGCGGGATTCTCCGTGACGGACTCCGCCGCGATCCTCGGCGTCTCGCGAGGCCGCGTGTCTCAGCTCGTCGCACGCTGATCGGCCCGCTATCGGAAGCGCTGAGGCGATCATCGATTCGAGCGCTTGCGTCCGATACATTGGAGCGTCGATTCCCCCGCCGATTGGAAGGCAACAGCCTATGCGCGTCACCCCTCGTGTCTGGATCGGCCTGGCGATCTACGTCGGTTACGTCGCCGTCATCTTCGTCGTATCGAAGCTCAGTGGGGTGGCGTACACCGAGATCGGGACGTCCGCAGAGTTCACGTGGCGAGGGGCGGTGCTCGACCTGGCGGTCGGTGCGGTGCTACTGGCCATCACCACCTGGCTGTTGGGGTGGTGGAGGCCCGCCCTGTTCGAGCGGAGACGCTCCCACCACAAGTGGCCGATCTTCGTTCCCGCGCTCATGCTGGTCGTCGCCGTCGCGAACCTGGTCAACACCGACTGGTCGAAGTTCGACCCGTCGTTCCTCCTCTCTCTGCTCGCGCTGGGCCTGGCGGTCGGGTTCTGTGAGGAGCTGATGTCGCGCGGTCTGCTGCTGACGGCATTCCGCTCACGTCTTTCCGAAGTGTGGGTGTGGCTGCTGACCTCCCTGCTCTTCGGGGCCATGCATCTGGTCAATGCAGCACTCGGCGCTCCATTCCTCAACACCCTCGGACAGGTGGTCCTCGCCGCGATGTCGGGCACCTGCTTCTACATCGTGCGGCGGGTGACCGGCTCCCTCATCTGGGCGATGGCGTTGCACGGCATCTGGGACGTCGCCGCGTTCTCGGTGGGCTTCGCCCCGCTCGGCACGCCCTGGGCGGCCTACCTGACGCCGGTCATCGGCATCCTCGCCGTCGCGGTCGTGTACTGGGTGATCACGGGGACAGACGAGCGGCAGGCCGGATCCCGAACGGACGCGACACCCGCCCTGAGCTGACACTCAGACCGGGAGCGGCTCGATGAGGTGCGGGCCCGTGTTGCGGACGTTGTTCACGTCCCGCGTGACCTCGTAGTGCGTGAGATCGTGGGCGACCGCGAAGGACTCCCGGTCGAGCAGCTGCAGGAGCTGGTCGGTGTCGAGGTGGTCGCCGAGCCAGTCGTCGTAGCCGTCGGGGGTCAGACAGGCGGGCATGCGGTCGTGGACCTCGCCCGGTGAGACGTGCGCGTCCCGCGTGATGATCGCCATCGACAGACGCCACTTGTCCGGGTCGTCCTCCGCCTTGCCCGGGTCGGGCCAGGCACTGATGATGCCCGCCATCGCGAGCTCGGCCTCGGAATCGTGAATGAAGTGGGGCTGCTTGCCGGTCTCGGTGACCACCCACTCGTAGTAGCCGGTCGCCGGGACGATGCACCGTGCCGAGGCGAAGGCCTTGCGGAACATGGAGGCGGTGGCGACCGTCTCCATGCGCGCGTTGATGGGTTGTGGCCGTTGCTTGGCGAAGTCCTTGGCCCAGCCGGGGACGAAGCCCCAGCGGGCGCTGGTCGCGGCCCGTTCCTCGTGCCGGGTTCGGACCACGGTCACCTCGGTGGTGGGGGCGACGTTGTAGTCGGGCGCAGGCGCCTCGAACTCGGCCACGAGGTCCGCGAGGAGGGTGGACGTGGAATCGGTGACGACGAAGCGACCGCACATGCGCTCAGCTGAGGAGCGCATGTGCGGTCGGTCGACCCCTACCGCTCGATGCCGGCCCGCGCATCGCGGCGGGTCTTCGCGAGCGAGGCGACCGTCGCCACGGTGATGGTCACGGCGATGAAGAGCAGCGAGAACCAGATCGGGATGTCGGGGATCCAGTCGATGTGCTGACCGCCGTTGATGAACGGCAGCTCGTTTACGTGGAGGGCGTGGAACACGAGCTTCACGCCGATGAAGGCGAGGATGACGGCGAGACCCTGGGCGAGGTAGACGAGACGTTCCAGCAGGCCACCGATGAGGAAGAACAGCTGGCGGAGGCCCATGAGGGCGAACGCGTTCGCGGTGAACACGATGTACGCCTCCTCGGTGAGGCCGTAGATCGCGGGGATCGAGTCGACCGCGAACACGAGGTCGACGAACCCGATCGCGACGATCGTCAGCAGCATCGGCGTGAAGAAGCGCTTGCCGTCGATTTTCACCGAGAGTCGGTCGCCGTGGTAGGTGTCGGTGATCGGGAGGATGCGGCGGGCGAATCCCACGACCTTGCCGTTCGCCGGGTCACTCTCGTGGCTGCCGAACGCCTGGCGGTACGCGAGGAACAACAGCAGCGCACCCATCAGGTAGAAGATCCAGGAGTAGTTCTCGATGAGTGCGGCGCCGACGGCGATGAACGCACCGCGCATGATGAGCGCGATGATGATGCCGATCATCAGCACCTTCTGCTGGTACGCCTTCGGGACGGCGAACCCGGCCATGACGATGAGGAAGACGAACAGGTTGTCGATCGACAGCGCCTTCTCGGTCAGGTACCCGGCGAAGTACTCGCCGCCGTACGTCCAGCCGGAGACGAGGCCGATGCCGACGCCGAACAGCAGGGCGAGGCTGACGTAGAAGATCGACCAGCGTGCCGACTCGGCGATCGTCGGTTCGTGGGGCTTCCGCACGTGCGCGAAGAACTCGTAGACGAAGAAGAGGATCGTGACACCGATGGTGATGATCCAGATCAGCGGGGTGACGGCCATGGTGGCTCCAAGGGCTCGAGGACGGGACTCCGACGCGATGGTCGGAACACGGTCTTCTCCACTCTCGATGAGAGCCGACACCCCGGGACCCGATGGCGGATCCGTACTGACGAGCATGTCGCGAAGGAGTACTCCCCCTGCTCCGACAAGTGTAGGTCAGGGGGTGGACGTGGTACCTGGGAATTCGCCCTTCGACAGGCTCAGGGACCGGGGGAGGGGCGGCTCAGGGACCGGAGGAGGGGCGGGCTCAGGGACCGGGTGAGGCTCAGGGACCGGAGGAGGGGCGGCTCAGGGACCGGGATGGGGCTGAGGGACCGGTGTGGGGCAGGGACCGGGTGAGGCTCAGGGACCGGAGGTGCTCAGGGGACGTCGACCCGGCGCCTCGCCAAGCGCTCGGCGTTCGCCGTCGCCGTGGAGTCGCGCAGGATCAGCTCCGGTACCGAGGGTGGCACCGCTCCCGGGGGTTCTCCGTTGACGTGGTCGAGCAGGGTCGCGAGCAGCGTCCGGCCGACCTGTTCGAAGTCCTGCCGCACGGTGGTGAGCGGCGGTGAGAGGTGCTCCGCCTCGGGGATGTCGTCGAACCCCACGACGCTGAAGTCGAGCGGGACCCGGAGTCCGCGCTCGGTGAGGGAGTGCATGAGCCCGAGGGCCATCTGGTCGTTGGCAGCGAACACCGCGGTGACCTCGTCGTCCAGCTGACGGCCGAGAGCGTATCCGGAGGTTGGCGTCCAGTCGCCGGTCCCGACGACCTGCGCGACGAGACCCGCGGTGGCGAGTTCGTCTCGCCAGCCGCGCTCGCGCTCGCGGGCGTCGATCGCGTCCGGTGGTCCGGCGAGGTGCCCGATGCGCCGGTGGCCGAGCCCGATGAGATGGGCGGTCGCGGCACGCGCGCCGGCGTACTGGTCGACGCCGACGGTGACCATACCTGCACGTGGCGTGGCGTGCAGGGCCACGAGCGGCACGCTGAGTTCCATCCCCGCCACGATGTCGGTGACCCCCTCGCGTGCGCTGATGACGGCGATCCCCTCGACGTTCTGGCGCAGGAACCCCTCGACCGCTGCACGCGCGGAACCCGGGTCGCTGTCCACCATGTTCGCGGTGAAGACCGACCAGCGTGCGTCGCGGGCCGCGGCGTTGAAGTGCAGGACCGAGGACGAGGGCCCGAACTCGGTACCGCCGGTGGCGATGAGGCCGATGGTCCGGGATCGCTTCGTGACGAGCGTCCGCGCGGCGGGGGAGGGGACGTAGCGCAGCTGCTTGATCGCTTCGTCGACCCGCGCCTTCGTCGCCGGGCGCACGTTCGGGAGGTCGTTGAGCACTCGTGACACGGTCTGGTGCGAGACCCCCGCGAGCCGCGCGACGTCGAAGATCGTCGCATGACGGGACGGCTCAGCCACGCGGTCCCCTCTCGTCGTCGGCGGTCGTGATCGGTTCCGGCGGGGCCTCGTCCGGCCCCTCCGAGATCGCGGCCAGCAGCTTCGAGACGGTGAGGTCGTAGTTCGGGAGGTCGGCGACCTTCCGTCGGTCGCGCAGCACGGCGATCCGGTGGCTGATGCGCAGGACCTCCTCGAGTTCGGCTGAGATGAACACGACCGACAGACCGTTCTCGGCGAGCCGGGTCACGAGCTTCTGGATCTCGGCCTTGGCGCCGATGTCGATGCCTCGGGTCGGTTCATCGAGCACGAGCAGCCGAGGAGCGAGCGCGAGCCACCTCGCCAAGAGTACCTTCTGCTGGTTCCCGCCTGAGAGCTCCTTCATGAGCGCATCGGGATTCGCGGGTTTGATACCCATCGCCTGGATGTAGCTCTCGGCCAGTTCGTTCTGCCGACGCAGCGGGATCCGTCTGAACCACCCGAGGTCCGCCTGGAGGGCCAGCGCGATGTTGTCGCGCAGGCTGAGGTCGCCGATGATCCCCTCGGTGCGACGGTTCTCCGACGCGTAGACGATCCGTTGTTTGAGGGCGCGGCGCGGGGATCCGAGGCGGGTGGCCCTCCCGGCCACCTCCACCGAGCCGGTGTCGGCCCGGTCGACACCGGTCAGGAGTCTGGCGAGCTCCGTCCGTCCTGAGCCGAGCAGGCCGGCGATGCCGACGATCTCGCCCTCGTAGACCTTCAGGTCGATCGGTTCGATCGCACCCTGGCGCCCGAGCCCGATCGCCGCGACGAACGGGTCCTCACCGTCCAGGGCGTCGCCCTCGTCGGAGGTGTCGAGCCCGCGTCGGATCTCGTCGAAGGTCGCGAGCTCCTTGCCGATCATCTTGTGGACGAGGTCGATCCGGAGCAGTTCGTGCGGGAGGTATTCGCCGACGAGTCGGCCTTCGCGCAGCACCGTGAGTCGGTCGGAGATCTCGTAGACCTGGTCGAGGAAGTGCGAGATGAAGAGGATCGCGACGCCCTCGGCCTTGAGGATCGAGATGACCCGGAAGAGTTCGGTGACCTCGTCGTTGTCGAGGCTCGAGGTCGGTTCGTCGAGGACGAGCACCTTGGTGCGCACGGCGATCGCCCGGACGATCGCGACGAGCTGCTGGATCGCCGGCGGGTGGGCGGAGAGCTGCGAGGCCGGGTCGATGTCGAGTCCGACGACGGCGAGCAGTTCGCGGGCGCGCTCGCGCATGCGCCTCCCCGAGATCCCTCCCCAGGCATGGCGTGGTTCGCGGCCGAGGAGGATGTTCTCGGCGACGGTCAGGTTGGGGAGGAGGTTGACCTCCTGGTAGACGGTGCTGATCCCGTGCGCCTGGGCGTCGGCGACGCTCGAGAACGACACCTCTCGTCCCTCGAGGAGGATGCTTCCGCTGTCGATCCGATGGACCCCGGTGAGCGACTTGATCAGGGTCGACTTCCCCGCTCCGTTCTCGCCCATGAGGGAGTGGACCTCACCGGGGAACAACCGGAGGTCGACGTCGTCGAGCGCTTTGACGCCGGGGAAGCTCACGGAGACACCGCGCAACTGCACGAGTGGCGTGGGCGAGGTCATCTGCAACTCTCCATCGAGGTGGTCGCGGCCGGGGTGTCCGCTGATCACCTGACTCTAGCGCGCGCGACGGCGCCGCCGGGAGGCCGCTCCGGAAGAATTGTGAGGGCTAACATTGCCTGTTGACAACCGGTTCGAGCCGTGGCTAATGTTCAGCACAACGCAGATGTGATCGCTAACAATCACCGACCACCTGCGTCACCGCAGCACCACGCACGTCACATTCACGCCGCACCCATCGTCGGGACCGCGGGTCTCAAAGAGGAGAACAATGTTCAAGACAACACGTGTCCGCGCACTCGCGGGCCTCGCCCTGGTCGGCGCTCTCGCGTTCAGCGCGACCGCCTGCTCCAGCGGTTCCGGAAGCTCCGACGGCGACGCCGGTTCTGACGGCGAACTCACCACCATCGGCTTCGTGGCCGTCGGCCCTGAGGGCGGATGGCGCACCGCGAACGAGAAGAACATCCAGGACTCGTTCTCGAAGGAGAACGGCTTCGACCTCAAGTACGCACCGGCGACGAACGGCGACCAGAACTCGCAGATCACCGCCTTCACCTCGTTCATCGACGAGGGCGTCGACGCCATCCTGCTGTCCGCCACCGAGGCGACCGGCTGGGAGAGCGTCCTGGAGCGCGCGAAGGAGGCCGAGATCCCCGTGGTCCTGCTGGACCGCGGCATCGAGCCGAACGACACCGAGCTCTACACGAGCCGCATCGCCCCCGACAACGTCGGCATCAGCGCCTCGGCCGCCGAGTGGGCGAACGGTCAGTTCCCCGACGGCGCCAAGTACGTCGTCCTCGAGGGCCCTCCCGGCCTCTCCGTCGTCAACGACCGCAACAAGGGCTGGGACGACACCATCGACCCGAACTTCACCAAGCTCGAGTCGCAGTCGGCCAACTGGTCCACCGAAGAGGCGAAGAGCGTCTTCGAGACCATCCTCAAGGCGAACAACAACGACGTCCAGCTCGTCTTCGCACAGAACGACGAGATGGGCCTCGGCGCTGCACTCGCCGTCGAGGAGGCCGGCCTGAAGCCCGGAACCGACGTCAAGATCATCACGATCGACGGCACCAAGGCGGCGCTCGAAGCACTCGCCGCCGGACGCCTGAGCTTCGTCGCCGAGTACAACCCGCTGTTCGGTGAGACCGCGATCGACATCGTCAAGAAGGCACTCGCCGGCGACAAGGTCGAATCGGACATCGTGGTGCCGAGCGTCACGTTCGACTCCCCGGACGCCGCGACGGCAGCACTGCCCGAACGCGCCTACTGATCCGACCCGGTCGCCCGGCAGCCACTCCCTCGCTGCCGGGCGACCGCCCACCCGCTTCCCGGGGACCAGACTCCCCGGCGACGACGCCGGATCGACCGGCAGAACGACCAGGCAGACATGGCAATCACCGAGCCGATCGTCGAGATGCAGCACATCTCCATCGAGTTCCCAGGCGTCAAAGCCCTGCAAGACGTGGACTTCCGTCTCTTCCCCGGCGAGGTCCACACGCTCATGGGCGAGAACGGCGCCGGCAAGTCGACGCTCATCAAGGCGCTCACCGGTGTGTACAAGATCGACTCCGGTACGATCCTGGTCGCCGGAGGCCCCCGTTCCTTCTCCGGAACGGCGGACGCGCAGAGCGCCGGCATCTCGACCGTCTATCAAGAAGTGAACCTCTGCGACAACCTCACCGTCGGCGAGAACGTGATGCTCGGCCACGAGGTCCGCGGTCCCTTCGGCATCAACTGGCGCCGCACCCACGAAGCTGCACACGAAGCGCTCGTCGGGCTCGGCCTCGGGCACATCGACCCCAAGCAGCCGCTCTCGAGCATCTCGCTCGCGCTGCAACAGCTCGTCGCGATCAGCCGGGCCATGGTCACCAAGTCGAAGGTGCTCATCCTCGACGAGCCGACCTCCAGCCTCGACGCCAACGAGGTGGAGGGCCTCTTCCAGGTCATGCGCCGACTGCGCGACCAGGGCGTCGCGATCCTCTTCGTCTCCCACTTCCTCGACCAGGTCTACGCGATCAGCGACCGACTCACGGTGCTCCGCAACGGTGAGTTCGTCGGGGAGTACCGCACCGCCGACCTCAACCGCACCGAGCTCATCTCCAAGATGATCGGCAAGGACTACGGCGCGCTCGCCGCCCTGGGTTCCAACCGCGGCCGGACCGCCACAGCCGACACCCCGGCGTTCTACAGCGCCAAGGACCTCGGGCGGAAGGGCTCGATCGACCCCGTCGACATCGAGGTCCACGCCGGCGAGGTCGTCGGTCTCGCGGGGCTCCTCGGGTCGGGCCGCACCGAGCTGGGTCGGCTCATCTACGGTGCCGACCGTCCCGACTCCGGCACGGTCACGATCGACGGCACGACCGCCGAGGTCCACACGCCCATGGCCGGCCTGTCGAAGCAGATCGCCTTCTCCACGGAGAACCGACGCGACGAAGGCATCATCGGCGACCTGACCGTACGGGAGAACCTCATCCTCGCCGTCCAGGCCCGCAGGGGCTGGGCGCGCCCGCTCTCCCGCCGCGAGCAGAACGAGCTCTGCGACAAGTACCTGCTCGAACTCAACGTCCGCCCCTCCGACCCGGAACGACCCATCAAGAACCTCTCCGGTGGTAACCAGCAGAAGGTGCTCCTCGGCCGATGGTTGGCGACGAAGCCGCAGCTCATCGTGCTCGACGAGCCGACCCGCGGCATCGACGTCGGCGCCAAGGCCGAGATCCAGGAGGCGATCGCCGCGCTCGCCGAGGACGGGATGTCCGTCGTGTTCATCTCCTCCGAGCTCGAGGAGGTCGTGCGTTTGAGCGAGCGGATCGTCGTGCTGAAGGACCACCGTAAGATCGGCGAGATCGTCAACGGACCCGAAGTCACCGCAGACACCATAGTCGACCTGATCGCCACCGAAGGGAGCGCCACGTGAGCGCCACCAGTCAGGGGCCGGCCCGTTCCGGTTCCTCCGCACGCGGCGGCCAGGGCTCAGCCCGCGGCGTCGTCAGCACCATCGTCCACCAGCCCTACATCTGGGCGATCGTGACGTTGCTGCTCCTCCTCATCATCAACCTCGTCAAGGACCCCGGCTACCTCGGCGTCTCCGTCAACGGCACGACCGGCAACCTGTCGGGCAACCCCATCGACATCCTGCGTGCGAGCGCCCCGATCATGATGATCGCGGTCGGGATGACGCTCGTGATCGCCACCCGCGGCATCGACCTCTCGGTCGGTTCCGTCATGGCCGTCTCCGGCGCCGTGTCGATGGAGTTCATGAGCAACCAGAGCGGCGGCGACGCCGGTTCGGCCATCGTCGCAGCGCTGCTGGCGCTCGCCGTGAGCGCCTTCCTCGGCACCGTCAACGGAGTGCTCGTCTCGATCGTCGGCCTACAGCCGTTCATCACCACGCTGATCACGATGCTCGCCGGCCGCGGCCTCGCGAAGGTCATCACCTCGGGGCAGAACACCTCCGCCACGAACGAGCCCTTCCGCTGGCTCGCCAACGGCACCGTGTTCGGATTCCCCGTCGTCTTCATCATCGCCGGTGTCATCGTCGCGATCGTCGCCTTCCTCGTCCGGCGCACCGCGCTCGGCCTGATGATCGAGTCCATCGGTATCAACCCGCGCGCCGCCCGGATGGCGGGTATCCGCCCCATCGGCATCCTCATCGCCGTCTACATCGTGAGCGCCGTCCTCGCGGGTGTCGCCGGGATCTTCAGCACCGCCAGCGTCATGACGGTCGAGGTGGCGAAGACCGGGTTGAACGCGGAGATGGACGCCATCCTCGCGGTCGTCATCGGTGGCACCTCGCTCGCCGGCGGCAAGTTCTCCCTCACCGGCAGCGTGATCGGCGCGCTCCTCATCGCGACCCTCGACAAGACGATCGTGTTCCTCTCCATCCCCTCCTCGGCGACGCCGGCGTTCAAGGCCGTCGTGATCGTGATCATCTGCCTCCTCCAGTCACAGCGCGTGAGAGCCCTGTTCGCCCGGCGGAAGTCCCGGACGACGCCCACGGCGTCGGTCCCCACGCGAAAGGAAACGGTGTCAGCATGAGCACCCTCACCGACCGACCGGCGCCCGACGCTCCGGTGCTCCCGCGGCGCTCGCTGCTGTCCCGGCTGACGCCCAACCTCGAGACCCTGCCCACCCTGGCGGCCGTCGTCATCTTCATCGGCATGGTCGTCTACGGCGAGATCGCCTACGGACGGATCGTCCAGGCCAGCACGATCTCGAACCTGCTCATCAACAACGCCTACCTGATCATCCTCGCCGTCGGGCTCACCTTCGTGATCCTCACGGGCGGCGTGGACCTCTCCGTCGGTGCGATCATCGCCATCAGCAGTCTGATCGGGGTGATGCTCGCGAACTCGGGCTGGAACCCGATCGCGGTCATGGTGATCATGATCCTCATCGGCTCCGCGTTCGGCGTCTTCTCGGGCGTGCTCGTGCAGTACTTCAACGTGCAACCGTTCATCGCCACCCTCGCGATGATGTTCCTCGGGCGCGGTCTCGCGTCGATGCTCAGCACCACCCCGGAGCGTCTCGCCGACGACTCGCCGATCCGTTCGCTGTCCACCGAGTGGAAGGTGATCGACGGCCCGAAGATCAACGACCTCATCACCACCCCGAACGTCCTGATCGCCCTGCTCGTCGTCGCCGCGGCGTTCGTGGTGCTCCACAAGACCCGCCTCGGCCGGACCGTCTACGCGATCGGCGGCTCGGAGCAGTCGGCGCTGCTCATGGGGCTGCCGGTCGTCCGCACGAAGCTCATGGTCTACGTGATCAGCGGCACGCTGGCCGGTCTCGCGGCCGTCGTCTACACCTCGAAGCTCGGCATCGCCCAGAACATCACGGGCGTCGGCTGGGAGCTCGACGCCATCGCCGCGGTCATCATCGGCGGCACGCTGCTGACCGGAGGCGCCGGCTTCGTCCTCGGCTCCGTCGTCGGTGCGCTCGTCCTCGGCCTCATGAACGTGCTCATCACCCGCGACGGCAGCATCCCGCCGGAGGCGACGACCATCATCACCGGTGGCATCCTGCTCGTCTTCGTCCTCCTCCAGCGACTCGTGGTCTCGCGCAAACGCAAGACCTGACGCCCGCCCCCCCGCAGCACCACCCGTTCCATCCCGCTCGACAACGACGCCGAACCAGGAGAACCAACCCCCATGAGACAACTGCGCCTCAAAACGGTCGTCGCGACCTCCATCGCGGCCCTGATCCTGCCGCTCGTCGGTGCCTCCGGCGCTGCCGCAGCGGTGTCGCCGGGGACCGCCCCGGCAGCGACCTCCCAGTCCGGCTTCCGAGCCGCCCCCACGGCGCAGGAGGATCTGGACGCCGCCGCGGCGGCGCTCTCGATCGCGAACGTCGACGACGTGCGCGGCAATCTGACCCTGCCGGGAGCCCCCGAGGGGATCGACATCGCCTGGGCGTCGTCGGACACCACCGTGATCACCACCGACGGTGTCGTGACGCGGCCCGCCACGGACACCACCGTCACCCTGACCGCCACGCTGAGCCAGGGCGAGGCGACCGCGACGCGCGAGTTCACGGCGACCGTTCGCGCCGCGATCGCGGCCCCCGACTACGAGGGCTATGCGTTCGCCTACTTCACCGGCAACTCGCTCGCCGGCGAGAACATCTACTTCGCCGCCAGTGAGGGCAACAACGCGCTCGACTGGAACGAACTCAACGCCGGACGCCCGGTCCTCACCTCGGACGAGGGGACGAAGGGGCTGCGCGACCCGTTCCTCATCCGCTCTCCCGAGGGCGACACCTTCTACCTCATCGCCACCGACCTCTCGATCGGCAGTGGCACGTCCTGGGGTGACTCGGTCCGGAAGGGCAGCCACTACCTCGAGGTGTGGGAGTCACACGACCTCGTGACCTGGTCCGACCAGCGGCACATCGAGGTCGCACCGGAGAACGCCGGCAACACCTGGGCGCCTGAGGCGTACTACGACGACACCATCGGCGCGTACGTGGTCTTCTGGGCTTCGTCGCTCTACGGCGCCGACGACCCGGACCACACCGGGAACAGCTACCACCGCATGATGTACGCGACCACCCGCGACTTCACGACGTTCAGCGAGCCGCAGGTCTGGCAGGACCAGGGTGTCTCGCGGATCGACTCGACGGTGATCAAGTCGAGCGACACCTACTACCGCTTCACCAAGGACGAGGGTGCCGGTGGCACCGGGTGCGCCGACATCATCCAGGAGTCCTCGACGGACCTGCGGGCCACGCTCGCGTCCTGGACGGTGCTCGACACCTGCATCGGTCGCGATGCCGGCACCAGCGCGGTCGAGGGGCCGACGGCGTTCGCCGCCAACCCGGGCGACGTCAACGGTGACAAGTTCTACCTCTTCGTCGACGAGTACGGCGGACGCGGCTACATCCCGCTCGAGACCGAGGACATCGCGAACCCGGACTGGCAGGTCGCGAAGGACTACGACCTGCCCGCGAGCCCGCGCCACGGTACCGTGCTCCCGGTCACGGCCGCAGAGCTGCAGCTGCTCGAGGACAGCCTCGGCGGAGCACCCGAGCCGGTGCCCGCGAACGAGGACGGCGAGATCGTCCGGTACGACTTCGCCGGGTCCGCAGGCTCGACGCTCAACGACGTGTCCGGCAACGGCCTCGACGCTGCGGTCGAGGGCGGTGCGAGCTTCTCCGACGGCGCGCTGCAGCTGGACGGCGGCGACGACTACGTCAAGCTGCCGGACAACCTGCTCGCCGGCGTGACCGACGTCACGGTGGAGGCGGAGGTCTGGATCGACCCGACACAGGCCAACCCGTACTTCATCTACGGGCTCGGCAACACCACCGGTGGCGCCGGCGACGGCTACCTCTTCAGCACCGGCAACGCGTATCGGACGAGCCTCGCGACCGGCAACTGGAGCACGGAGCAGACGGTGTCGCAGGGCAAGGACCTGACGCGGGGTCGTTGGGCGAAGCTGACGTACACGTTGCAGGGCACCACGGCCACGATCTACCTCGACGGCATCGCCGTCGGGACCGGGACCGTGACGTCCGATCCGGGCGACATCGGCGGCGGATGGACGAGCGCCAATTACCTGGGCCGTTCGAACTATGATGCCGACAACCGCCTGAAGGGAGCGTTCCGCGAGTTCGCGATCTACAACCGCGCGCTCTCGGCGGACGAGGTGCTCGCCGGCTCCGGGAACACCGCTGCGCTGACCGACATCGGCCTCGAGGAGGACGTGCTGAAGACCGCCCCGATCGTGGACAACGACCGCCACGAGGTCGTCTTCCCGGTACAGCCCGGGACGGACCGCACCGCCTTGAGCCCGACCTTCACGACCGCGGCCGGTGTCACGGCGAGCCCCGCCTCGGGGACCGCCGTCGACCTCAGCAGCCCGGTGACCGTGACGTTGACGCCGACCTCGGGTGAGGCCGTGACGTGGACGATGCGGGCCGTCGAGATGAAGAGCCCGGTCATCGCCGGTCTCTATGCCGACCCGAACGTCTTCGTCTGGGGCGACACTTACTACATCTATGCGACCACCGACGGCTTCGCCGGTTGGGGTGGCAAGGAGTTCTTCGTCTGGTCGTCGAAAGACCTCGTCGACTGGGAGCGTTCGGCGGAGCCGATCCTCACGCTCGACGGCGCGAACGGGAACGTGCCGTGGGCGACCGGCAACGCCTGGGCGCCGACGATCGGGGAGAAGGACGGGAAGTTCTTCTTCTACTTCAGCGGCCACAACCCCTCGGTCGACCGGAAGACCATCGGTGTCGCCGTCGCGGACAGCCCGGCCGGTCCGTTCGCGGCTCAGCCGAACGCGATGATCCTCAACGACGAAGCGGTGACCTCGGGACAGGCGATCGACCCGGCCACGTTCACCGACCCGGTGACGGGGAAGAGCTACCTGTTCTGGGGCAACGGCTCGCCGGTGTACGCCGAGCTGTCGGACGACATGCTGTCGATCAAGGCCGACACGCTCAAGCGCATCGACGGCCTGACCGACTTCCGAGAGGGGGCCTTTGTCAACTACCGGGACGGGATCTACCACCTGACGTACTCGATCGACGACACCGGTTCGGAGAACTACCGGGTCGGGTACGCGACGGCGACGAGTGTGGACGGCCCGTGGACGTACCGCGGTGTGATCCTGCAGAAGCAGCCCGAACTCGGCATCCTCGCCACCGGTCACAGCTCGATCCTCAACGTGCCGGGCACCGACGACTGGTACATCGTCTACCACCGGTTCGCCATCCCGGGTGGTGACGGCCAGCACCGCGAGACGACGATCGACCGGCTGACGTTCGACCCGGAGACGGGCCTCATGAACCCGGTCGTCCCGACCCTCGAGAGCGTCGGTCCACAGCGGATCGCGGTGCCCGGTGCCGAGGGCACGCTGACGATCGACCAGCCGTCGGTGCGGGTGGGTGAGTCGATCTCGGTGTCCGGGTCCGGCTTCGCCGCGGGGGAGCAGGTGCGGTTCACGCTGTTCTCCACCCCGACCGACCTCGGGACCGTCGTCGCGGACGCTTCAGGTGCGTTCGTGGCGACGCTCACGGTGCCCGCTTCGGTGGTGCCGGGTGCACACACCCTGCAGGCGCTGGGCGCGGACTCCGGCATCACGGCCGAGGCGGCGCTGACCGTCCTGGCCGCGGATGCCGCGGCTCCCGGCGCTGCGGGCTCCGGTCCTGGGGCGCTGTCGACCACCGGTGTCTCGGTCGTCGGATTCGTCGGCCTGGCCGGGCTGCTCCTCGCAGCCGGCGCGTGGCTGGTCGTCCGTCGCCGACGCATCGCGTCGTAGCCCGCGCCGATACAGCATCGATCCCGTCCGAGGTGACCATCGTCACCTCGGGCGGGATCGTTGCAGTTCTGTCGCAACGAACCGGGCGGATCATGCCGGCAGGACGATCACCTTGCCGGCGATCCGGCCGGCAGCGGCTTCGGCGTGGAGCGCGGGCAGTTCGGCGAGCGGGATCCGGCGCGTCACCTCGACCGTCAGCGATCCCTCGTCGACGAGCGACACGAGGGTGGACAGGCGGTCGCGGTTCCGCAGGACGAAGACGGTCGCCGAGCGGACGCCTCGTGACTCGTCCCCGGGTGTCGGCATCCACGCCGTGGTGCTGACGACCACGCCGCCGTCGCGCACGAGTCCGACGAGCGCCTCGAACTGCTCCGGATCGATCGGCGCGAGGTTGAGGAGGACGTCGACCGGCTCGGAGACCTCGTCGAGCAGGTCGGCGGCTGTGTGGTCCACCACCTCGTCCGCTCCGGCGGCCCGCACGGCCGTCTCACTCCGCGGGCTGGCCGTCGCGATGACGTGCACCCCGGCGCGCTTGGCGAGTTGGATCGCGTACTTGCCGACGACCCCGCCGGCGCCGACGATCAGGACGCGCTGACCCGACTCGAGACCGCCGTCGTCGAACAGCGCCTGCCAGGCGGTCAGGGCGACCGAGGGGAGGGCGGCGGCGTCCGCGAGCGGGATGGTCGTCGGTGCTGCGACGAGGGCCTCCGCCGGTGCGACGACGTACTCGGCCGCGCCGCCGTCGAGCTCCATCGGGAGGAAGCCGATCACGGCGTCGCCGACGGCGAGTCCCTCGACGCCCTCGCCGAGCGCGTCGACCGTGCCCGACACGTCGTAGCCGGGGACGTGGGGGAGCTGGACCGGGATCGGCAGGAAGCCGGCCCGCATGCCGTTGTCGGCCGCGTTGAACGCCGACGCGGCGACGCGAATGCGCACCTGCCCCGCGGCTGGAATCGGCTGCTCGATGTCGCCGTAGTGGAGGACCTCGGGTCCGCCGACCTCGTGGAACTGGACTGCCTGCATGATGCTCTCCTTCGTCAAGTGCTTCGAATTTGAAGCAACTGGCATGACGATAACACTGCTTCGAACTCGAAGCAACACCTAGAATGAATTTATGGCCGACACTCCTGCATCCCTCACCCCGACCGAGCTCGGCGCGTACTTCGCGTTCACCGAGGTGAGCAGCCTCCTGCGTCCGGCGGTCGAGCAGCAGCTTCGCGAGGCGGGGGAGTTGAGCTACGTCCAGTTCCAGTTGCTGGCGCGCCTCGGTGATGCGCCGGAGGGTCTCCAGCGCATGACGGATCTCGCCGACGGCGTGGTCTACAGCCGCAGTGGCCTCACCTATCAGGCGCAGTTGCTCGAGCAGCGGGGGCTCATCACGCGCTCGCCGTCACCGGACGACGAGCGCAGCACGGTCGTGGCGATCACGACGGCCGGCCGGGACGTGCTCGCCACAGTGTTCCCCGGCCATATCCAGGCCGTCAGGGATCTGCTCTTCGCGCCGCTCGACGGCGACGATGTCAGCGAGCTCGCCCGCATCCTCGGTCGGGTCAGCGAGCACCTCCGGGCAGCTCCGCCGCGCTCGGCAGGACGTCGCCGGAAGGCGTGAGCGGGGTCGCGGTCAGCGGCGGGCTTCGAGGAGTGACACGAACTCGTCCGCCATCGCGAGCTGCTGTTGTAGCTTGGCGCGGCGCTCGGCCGCGTCGGTGATGAAGTCGTCGAGGATCGTGCGGGTGTCGTCGTCGGGTGCGGTGTCCATGGCGTCGATCACCCGGAGGAGCTCGGCCATCTCCTCAAGCGAGAAGCCGAGCGGTTTCATGCGCCGGATGAGGATGAGGCGGTCGTAGTCGTCCTGCGTGTACAAGCGGAATCCGCCCTCGGTGCGCGCGGAGGCCGAGACCAGACCGACGTCGTCGTAGTGCCGCAGCGTGCGGAGCGAGAGTCCGGTGCGCTCGGCGAGTTCGCCGATGTGCATGGTGGTCGGTTCGCTCGTCACGGTCGCCTCACTTCAAATCAACCCTTACGTTAGGGTAGAGTCATCGCTGACGGCCGGTCGGGCCGCATCTCCCCACCATTCTCCCGCGCGTGAGGCCCCCGCGCGGTCGGTGGCGTGCGCACCGCAGCGCCGGACCCAGACATTCCCATCCGGTCCTCGCGCTGAGGACCCCGACTCCGACAGGAGCACTCATGGCCACTGGCCTCACATCCGCCGCACCGGACGCCACCGTCCTCTCCGCCCTCCGCAGCCCCCGCATCCTCACCAGAGAGGTGCTGGCGGGCCTCGTCGTCGCCATGGCGCTCATCCCGGAGGCGATCTCCTTCTCGATCATCGCGGGTGTCGATCCGCAGGTCGGGCTGTTCTCCTCGTTCGTCATGGCCGTGGCGATCGCCTTCCTCGGCGGCCGCCCGGCGATGATCACGGCGGCCACGGGAGCGATCGCCCTGGTCATCGCCCCGGTCGCCCGCGAACACGGCCTCGACTACTTCATCGCCACGGTCATCCTCGGCGGTGTCTTCCAGGTGGTCCTCGGTCTCCTCGGCGTCGCGAAGCTCATGCGCTTCATCCCGCGCAGCGTCATGGTCGGGTTCGTCAACGCCCTGGCGATCCTGATCTTCACCGCTCAGCTGCCGAACCTCATCGGCGTGCCGTGGCTCGTGTACCCGCTCGTCGCGGTCGGCATCGTGGTCATGGTCGTCATGCCCCGCCTCACGAGTGTCGTACCGGCCCCGCTCGTCGCGATCGTGCTCATCACCGCGGCGACCGTGGTCACCGGACTGAACGTGCCGACCGTCGGCGACCAGGGCGAACTGCCGCGCAGCCTGCCGACCCTGTTCATCCCGAACGTGCCGTTCACGCTGGAGACGTTCACGATCATCGCCCCGTACGCCGCCGCGATGGCGTTGGTCGGGCTCCTCGAATCGCTCATGACGGCCAAGCTGGTCGACGACGTCACCGACACCCCGTCGGGCAAGACCCGCGAGTCGCTGGGCCAGGGGATCGCGAACGTGCTCTCCGGGTGCTTCGGCGGCATGGGTGGCTGCGCGATGATCGGCCAGACCATGATCAACGTGAAGGCCTCTGGCGCGCGGACGCGGATCTCGACCTTCCTCGCCGGGGTGTTCCTGCTGGTCCTGGTCGTCGCGCTGGGCGATGTGGTCGCGGTGATCCCCATGGCCGCCCTCGTCGCGGTGATGGTCATGGTGTCCGTCGCGACCTTCGACTGGCACAGCATCAACCCGAGGACCCTGCGCGCCATGCCCCTCGGCGAGACGGTCGTCATGGTGGCCACGGTCGTCGTGGTGGTCCTGACGCACAACCTCGCGATCGGTGTCGTGGTCGGTGTGATCGCCGCGATGGTCGTGTTCGCGAGGCGGGTCGCCCACCTCGCCTCCGTCGAACGCACGGTCGACCGGTCCGCCGCGACGCCCACCGCCCGGTACACCGTCACCGGAGAGCTGTTCTTCGCGTCCAGTAACGACCTCACGACGCAGTTCGCCTACGCCGACGACCCGGAGCGGATCGTCATCGACCTCTCGCAGTCGCACGTCTGGGACGCGTCGACCGTCGCCGCCCTTGACGCGATCACGACGAAGTACGAGCGTCGCGGGAAGCGGGTCGTCATCGAGGGGATGAACGACGCGAGCACCCGGATCCACAGCCGGCTGGCCGGCAAGCTGACCGGCGGTCACTGACCGCCGGTCGTGCGGGTGCCTGGTCCCGACTCAGTCGAGCGGGACGCCGAAGTCGCCCGCGATGCCGGCGAGACCGGTGGTGTACCCCTGGCCGACGGCGCGGAACTTCCACTCGCCGTTGTGGCGGTAGATCTCCGCGAAGAGCATCGCCGTCTCCTGCGAGGCGTCCTCGGTGAGGTCGTAGCGGACGATCTCCTGCTGGTCCTGGTCGAGGACCCGGCAGAAGGCGTCGCGGACCTGGCCGAAGTTCTGGCGGCGGTTGTCGGCGTCGTGGATGGAGACCGCGATGACGATGCGAGAGACGTCGGGCTCCACGGCGCGGAGGTCGATCGTGATCTGCTCGTCGTCGCCGTCACCCTCGCCGGTGCGGTTGTCGCCCTGGTGCACGACCGAGCCGTCGGGCGTCGACATCTGGTTGTAGAAGATGAAGTCCGCGGGGCTGCGGATCTTGCCGTTCTCGGCGACGAGGATGGCGGATGCGTCGAGGTCGAACGCGACGCCGACGGTGGTGCGCGGGTCCCACCCGAGACCGACCGTGGCGATGGTCAGCCCGGGGCTGGTCTTCGTGAGCGAGAGGTTGTTGCCTTTGGAGAGGCTGAGGCCTGCCATGGGTGTGTTCCTTCGAGAGTGCTCGGTGATGTTCGAACCTCCATCCTGCCTTGTTCCGGCTGAGTTTGGAGTGGGTTGTGGCGCATCGATCCGGAATCCCACCGTGGGTGGGCAGCGGCGATCAGGCGTCGTCGGTGTCGGGGGAGCCCGTCGCCACGACCTCGTCGAGCGGGACCTCCTCGCGTGCGACCGCGGCCGCGACATCGCCGAGTCGTCGCTGCCGGGACCGGGCGTACTGCCGGATCATGCCGAACGCCGTGTCCATGTCGACGCCCGCCGCCCGAGCCAGGTACCCCTTCGCCTGTTCGATGGCGACCCGGCCGTCGAGCGCGCGCTGGAGCTGCGCGGTGGCGAGCGTGGCGTCCTCGATCGTCCGCTGCTGGAGGAGGCTGATCGTCGCGACATCGGCCAAGGCCTGGGCGGCGCGGGCGTCGGCGCCGTTGAGGGCCCCCTCGGTCTCGCGGAACAGGTTCAGCGACCCGACGATGGTGTCGCGGAGGCGCAACGGGATCGCATGGACGCCGATGTACCCGCTCGCGTTCGCGGCCTCCGCGAACCTCGGCCAGTAGGTGTGGAGCTCGTCAGCCGTCTCCACCGTCACCAGGTGGCCCGAGGTGACTGCGGCGATGCACGGGCCCTCACCCGCGTTCAACTGGAGGAGCCCGAAGAAGCTGCTGCGCTCGCTCGTCGAGGCGACGACCCGGAGGTCGCCGTCGCGGTCGGCGAGGTGGATGGCCCCGGCCGCGGCGTCGAACAGCTCCACCGCGCGATCGACGAGGATCTGTAGGAGCTCGACGACGTCGTAGTCGTCCACGAGGCTGTCCGTGAGCGTCACGAACGTCTCGACGAGCCGTGCTTCGCGCGTGTGGTCCATGGGTGGGTTCGTCCTCATCTGTTGATCAGCGGATCCACGGTAACCGAGCGGACGGCCATCCGCATGGTCCGGTACGCTCTGGCGGATGCGGAATCTGGACTGGGACGGCCTGCGGAACGTCAGGGACCTCGGCGGCTTGCCGACACCCTGGTCGTCCACCGGCGCCACACGCCACGGGATGGTGGCGCGGGGTCCCCGACGCGAGCTGCTCACCGCGGAGGGATGGGACGCGGCGATGGCGTGGGGCCTGCGGTCCGTCGTCGACCTCCGCAGCGCCGATGAGACGGGTGCACGCGCGGCGGACCCGGACGTCCGTCCTCCGGTGGACCTCACGATCACCCTGGCGCCGACCGAGGATCAGACCCGTGCGGAGTTCCGCGAGGTGTGCCTCCCGATCCTCGACTCACCGGAGTACTGGCAACACAACGTGCGTATCCTGCCGGAGCTGGTCCGCGGCGCTCTCGAGGCGATCGCCTCATCCCAACCCGGCGTCCTGGTCCACTGCGCCGCAGGCCGTGACCGCACCGGCCTGGTCAGCGCGCTGCTCCTCGCCAATGCCGGCGTCACCGAGGACGCGATCGTCGACGATTACGCCGACTCGGTGCGCGCGATGGCGGGGACGGCGCCTCACGGCGGCCCGACCCACGATCGCCAGGCATCGTGGACGCCGGAACAGGTCGACGCCTTCCTCGCGGAGGTGACGCCGCACGTCCACGCTTTCGTCGCCGACGCGGACGGCGTCTTCGACACCCTGTGGGTCGACGCCGAGACTCGCACCGGCTTGCGTCGTCTGCTCCTGCCGTGACGGCACCAGGCCGGCTCGGATGCCGTCCTGCTACGGTCCTAGCGGATCGTCATCCGCTCCCGTCAGTCACCTCACCATCGGAACAGGAACTTCACCCGTGCAGAAGATCGCCGTCGTCATCGTCGTCCTCCTCGTCCTCTGGGCGGCCCTCTCCATCGCCGGATTCGTGCTGAAGGGCCTGTTCTGGCTCGGGATCGTCGGCCTCGTCCTCATCGTCGGCACCATCGCGGTCGGCGCGGTGCAGCGCTCGCTGAACAACCGCCGCTAGGCCCGGCACACCGGATCGGTCTCCGGCCCAGCCGCCACGACCACTACCGCGGCAGCGCTGCGAACCGCTCCGTCTTGTCCGTCGGGCCGAGGACGAGGAGCCGCTGGCCGGCGGTGAGGACCGTGTCGCCGGTCGCGTAGGTCCACCGGTCGTCCTGGCGGACGGCGACGACGGTCACGCTGAACCGGTCGCGGATGCGCGCGGCGGTCAGCGTCTGCCCGACGACCTCTGCCGGAGCGGTCGTCTTGGCCATGACGAAGTCCTTCTCCACCGCGAGGAAGTCGAGCATCCCGCCGCCGCGGACGAGGTGCGCCACGCGACGCCCCATGTCGGACTCCGGGTAGACGACGTGCTCGACCCCGATCTGCTCGAGGATCAGGCCATGCTGCTCGCTGACGGCCTTCGCCCAGATGTTCGTGGTGCCGCGGCGCTTGAGGAGCGACGCGGTCAGGATGCTCGCCTGCAGGTCGGTGCCGATGGCGATCACGACGCGGTCGAACTCGTCGATGCCGAGCTGGTCGAACACGCCGTCACGGGTAGTGTCGGCACGCACCACGTGGGTGAGGACGCCGTTGAGCGACTGGACGATGTCCTCGTCCGTGTCGATCCCGAGGACCTCGGTGCCCGAGTCGACGAGCTCGACGGCGAGGGCACGCCCGAACCGGCCGAGGCCGATGACGACGACGGACTCGACGCCACGCTGACGCTTGTTGCTGAACGGTCTAGCCAATGATCGGACGCTCCTTCGGGAGTTCATACAGACGGTTCTCGGTCCGAAGCGCGAGCGCGGAACCGAGGGCGATGGGGCCGATGCGGCCGACGAACATGAGGACCACCAGGATCAGCTGCGCGGCGACCGGTAGGGAGGCGGTGATGCCGGTGGAGAGCCCGACCGTCGCGTACGCGGAGATGACCTCGAACAGGACGCGGTCGAGGCTGTAGTCGGTCATCAGCATGATCGCGGCCGTGGCGCCGACGACGAGGCCGACGGACAGGAGCGCGACGGTGATGGCCTCCCGGTGCGTCGACCGCGGGAGACGCTTGCCGAACATGTTCACCGCCGCACCGCCGCGCAGCTCGGTGACGATGATGAAGAACAGCACCGCGAAGGTGGTGATCTTGAGTCCGCCGGCGGTGCTCGCCGGGCCACCGCCGATGAACATGAGGATGTCGGTGACGAGCCACGTCACCGGGTGCATCTGGCTCACGTCGAGGTTGTTGAACCCGGCGGTGCGGGGGAGGACGCCGGCGGTGAACCCCGCGAGCAGTCGGTCGGCCGGGGCGAGGGTGCCGAGCGTCGCCGGGTTCGACCACTCCAGTGCGGTGATGAAGCCGCAGCCGACGACGAGAAGGATCAGGGTGCCGACGACGACGGTCATGGTGTTGAGCGTCCACCGCGAGGGCGTTCGGAACCGCCGTCGGAGTTCCAGGATCACGCCGAATCCGAGCCCGCCCAGGATGACCGCCCCGCAGATGGTCAGCGAGATCCACGGGTCGGTCGCGTACCCCATGATGCTGTCGCTGAACAGGGCGAAGCCGGCGTTGTTGAAGGCCGACACCGCGTGGAACACCCCGTACCAGATCGCATCGCCCGGTGCCCAGTTGTAGCCGATCATCCAGCGCAGGGCGAGGATGATCGCGCAGAGGGCCTCGACGCCGAGCGCGATGAGGATGACGCCGCGCAGGACCCGGCGCACGTCGCCGATCGCCAACGTGTGGGTCTCACTGACCGCGGTGAGCCGTGTCCGCAGACCGAGCCGCCGAGCGACGAGTAGACCGAGAAGTGTCGCGAACGACATCACCCCGATGCCGCCGATCTGGATGAGCGCGAGGATGACGGCATGCCCGAACGGCGTCCAGAACACCGGGGTGTCGACGATGATGTGGCCGGTGACGCAGATGGCGCTCGTCGCGGTGAACAGCGCCTCGATGAGGTTCGCGCCGCCCGGGCCGGTCTTCGAGATGGGAAGCATCAGGAGCAGGGTGCCGACGAGGGTCGCAGCCCCGAACGCGATCGAGATGACCTGGACGGGACGCGCGGCGGCGAGTTGCCCACGGCGGCGGGCTCTGCCGCCGGCCGACCTCGATCCGTCTCTCGCCACCCGAGAACCATAGCGGCCAGTGCGGCTCGTCGGTGATGCGGACCGATGTCGCGCGTGCTCCGGATGACGATGCGGTCATCAGTACAGATGTTTGGAGCGCTCGGCTATCCACAGAGCGCAACGGGCCACGCGACACCCGGCTCCGTGATTACGCTGATGCCCGACAGGACCCTTTCGCCCTGTCCGGGTCCCCGGCCGGCTTCCCCTCGATTCCGGCCGGGACCCACTTCACCGCCAGGCGGACGTCAGGCTCAGTCGGCGTGATCGGCGCTCGCCGCGAGCAATCCGCTCGCTCCGGCGACCATCGCGGCCTCGGTCCGGGTCGCCGCTCCGAGCTTCCGCAGGATGGCCGAGACGTGGACGCTCGCGGTCTTCGCGCTGATGAACAGGCGCTCGCCGATCTGTCGATTGCTGAGCCCCTCCGCGATGAGCTGCAGCACCTGGCGCTCCCGGGCGGTCAACTCGATGGAGCCGCTCGTGCCACGCGCTCGGGGGCGGCCGTCGAGGTTCGGCGACGCTCGCTCCGCCAACGCCCGCGCACCGTCGAGCACGAGGCCGGCACCGAGCGTCGTCGCCTCGGCGACCGCGACGACGAGCGTGTCCTGTGCGCCGGCACGATCGCCGGCGGCCACCTGCGCCTCCGCGAGCCGGAGTGCGGCGTAGGGCGCGAGCACGGCCGGTGCGAACGGTCGCTCGGCCATCGCACGAGCCGTCTCCCACGCGCCGACGTCGTCACCGGTGCCGTCCGGTCCGCCGAGTTCGGCGTCGACCAGCGCGCTCCACAGCGGTGCGGTCGGCCAGAACCCCTCCTCGGCGAGCAGCGCCCGCCAGCGTTCCTCCAGCTGCCGGAGCTGATCGTCGTCGACGCCCGCGAACGGGCCGGACTCCACGTCGAGCGTGCCGGTGGCCAGCGCGACACGGACCCGGGCCAGGACGCGTGCCGCGTCCGCCAGCGCCGGCAGGTCGTACGCCGGCATCGGGCGGTGGTCCGGTGCTTCGAACACGCCGACCCCCGACGGCGACCAGGCCCCGGCGAGGTCTCCGGCCGCCAAACCGACCTGCATCACGACGCGGGCGACACCGAACCTCGTCTGCACCTCCAGGCCGGACAGGGAGAGCATCCCCTTCCGCCACCGGCGGTACATGGTCGCCGCACTCTCGGTGTCGCCCCGCCAGAGGGTGAGCAGGATCAGCGACTGGCGGAGGTACACCGAGAACGCGAGGGGCGGCTGCAGTGCCAGGGCCCGATGCACACGCTCCTCCGCTTCGTCCCAGCGTCCGAGCGCCACCAGCGGGTCGACCGCGTTCGACGACAGGATGAGGCCCGAGCTGCGCTCGACACCCAGCTCCTTCGCCCGCTCGACGCCTTCCAATGCCGACGCGAGCGCCTCCTCGTACGATCCGAGGAGGTTCGCCATGTCCGAGGCGTTCACCCGGTAGCGGAGCAACGCACTGCCGTCGCCGTCGGCCAGTGGCTCCGCCGTCGCGAGGAGCGCCCGCCCGGCTTCCAGCTCGCCGTGGTGGATCCGCGCGATGCCGCCGATGTTCGCCGCGACCGAGGCGTTCCGCGCCGAACCGGTCCGCGCCGCCTCCCGGGCCGCCTCGTCGGCGTACTCGATGGCCCGCTCCAGCCGCCCGATGATCATGTGACGAGCGCCGAGGCTCGTCAGTAGCACGCCGCGCAGTTCGCCGGGCGTCTCGGGTGGAACCCGGTCGAGCGCCTGCTCCAGGAGATCGACCGAGCCCGGCCGACCGAGGTTGGCGAGGTAGAAGGCCTTGTCTCGAAGGAGCTTGGCCTGGTCGAGGTCGTCGCGGTCCTCGGGCGTCGCGAGCACCTCGTCGACCATGGCGATCGCCCGGTCCGTCCAGCCGGCGTTCCGCAACGCGCTCGCCGTCCGTCGCATGAGCTCCGAACGCGAGCGGCCGACGAGTGCCGCGGCATCGGGGACCTGGTCCCAGATCTCCAGGAGACGCTCGCCGAGCTGCGACTCCGTGCTGTACGCGTATGCCGCATGCGCCTGCTCCATGGCGCGGACGGTCGCGGGGAAGGCCCGTCCGAAATCGCGAGCGAGCATCCAGTGGTGCGACACCGCGGCAGCGACCGGCTCACCACCGACGCCTGCCTCCAGCGCCTCGGCGAACCCCGCATGGAACCGGCTCCGTTCGCCGGGCAGCAGATCGTCGTGGATCGCCTCCCGGACCAGTGCGTGCCGGAACTCGTACGTGGTCGCATCAGCGACGAGGACGTTCGACCCGATCGCCTCCCGCACACCGGTGTCGAGAGCGTCGGGGCCGCCCGTGAACACCCGCTCCAGGAGGGCGTGCTCGACGCAGACGCCACCGGCCGAGATCACGCGCAGCAGCTGTTGTGTCGCGGGCGCGAGTCGCTCGTAGCGTGCGAGCAGGAGTTCACGGAGCGTGTCCGGGAGCTCGTCGCCGTCGCCGTCGCGGTCCTGGTCGAGCCCGAGCAGCTCCTCGACGAAGAACGGGACGCCCTCGCTCCGCGCGTACACGCTGTCGATCGAGACCGTGTCGAGCGACGTGCCACGGATGGCGATCGCCTGGCGGAGCACGTCGCTGCGGCTCAACCGTTCGAGACTGTGCCGCTCGACGCGCCTCGTGCGGTCGAGCTCGGCGAGGAACCCACGCAACGGGTGTCCGCGGGGGACGTCCTCGCTCCGGAAGGTGAGCACGATCATCACGCGATCGCAGGTGAGCGCGCGGACGAGGAACGCGAGCAGGCTGAGCGTCGCGCCGTCTGCCCAGTGGACGTCCTCGACGACGACCACGACCGGCCGGTCGCGGGAGAGCGCTTCGAACAGCACGGCGACGGTCTCGTGGAGCCGCCCGACGCCGCCCTCCCGCTGATCCTCCGCATCGGGACCGAGTGTCGGCAGCAGCGTCGCGAGGGAGGCCTTGCCCGGGCCCGCAGCCTCCAGCACTGCGTCGCGCCCGCGCTGCGCGACGAGGTCCTTCATGAGGCCGAGGACCGGTGCGTAGGGCGCGGCGACGTCACCGAGGTCCACGCACTGACCCCTGATGACGAGCGCCGACGACCGGATCGACCGCGCGAACTCGGTGAGCAGGCGCGTCTTGCCGATACCGGCCTCGCCGCTCAGGACCACACTGCGTGACTCGCCGGCGGCGACGGCGTCGAACACGGCCTGCAGCGCTCCGAGGTCGGAGGCGCGCCCGATCATCGTCGGGCTGGTGGTGGGCAGGCTCACCACTCCATGGTCCCACCCTCGTCGGAGTCGGCCGCGGCCTCCGCGAGTCGCCCCTGCTCCTCGAGGCGTCGTTCCCGGCGGCGACGCTCCCGCTCGAGATCCCGCTGGAGTTCCTGCTCGATGAACCGTCTCGTCTCGACGGATGTGAACGGGCTGTGACTGGCGCTCGTGATCAACATGGTTCCTCCGCTGCGCACGGTGCTCGTGTCCGTGCTCGACGACTCACGTTCCTCGCTGAGGCCTGATGCCTACCTCGGGCATCTGCCCTAGTTCCGTCGGAAGCGCGTCGCTGTGGAGCCGTAAGACGGGTTCGCACCGCTCGATGGCGTGCGGTTGCCGTTCGCGCACCATGACCTCATTGAGGACATCACGATGGAGCGCACCGCGCTGTCCGGGGGCGGTTTCGTCGACTTGGACGTTGTCGGCGAGTACTTCGCGAGCGTCTTCGTGAGCCCTGGGACGTCCATCTACTTCACGACCAACGACGTGTCCGAGTTGACGCACGTCGACCTCAGCCCCACGGAAGCGGTCGACTGGGAACTGGGGTTCTACGGCCTGTGATCCAGCGGAGCGGTGGTGCCCGGTCGATCGATCGTCGGACGGGGAGTCCTCAGTTCGCGTTCGCGCGCAGGTAGGTCTCGAGGTCCATCGGTGGGACACCGGTGACGTCCTCGATCGACGAGCTCACCTCGGCCATCACACCACTGGCGATGGCTGTATAGGTGCTCACCCAGGCGTCGACCTCCCAGTCGGGTGCGCCGTAGGAGGCTCGCGACGCGTAGGCCTCCTCGATCGTCTCGTCGTGGAAGGTGACCTCGCGGTCGCGTACCCGGCTGATCGTCGCGGCGACCTCGGCCATCGAGAGCGCCTCCGGTCCGGTGAGGTCGTAGGTGCGACCGGCGTGGGACGCCGGGTCGACGAGGATCGCCGCGGCGGTCCGTGCGATGTCGGCGCGGGCGACGAAGGAGGCGCGACCGTCACCGGCCGGCCCGCGGATGACGCCGTCCTCACCCACGAGGGCTTCCATGAAGTCGAGGTAGAAGCCGTCGCGAAGGAACGTCCACCGCATGCCGGACGCTCGGATGTGCTCCTCGGTCGCATGGTGGTCGCGCGCCAGGGTGAACACGGCATCCGGTGCCGCCGCAGCGAACGAGGTGTACACGAGGTGCTGCACGCCGGCGGCTGCTGCCGCATCGATGAACGACCGGTGCTGGTCGACCCGGTCGGCGCTCTCGGAGCCCGACACCATGAACAGGGTGTCGACGCCCTCGAGCGCCGCGCGGGCAGCGTCCTGGTCCGTGTAGCTGAACGGGTGCACGGTGCTCTGCGGGTGCTGCGGCGCCTTCGCCGGGGTGCGCACCAGCAGACGCTGCGGGATCCCGCGAGCGGCGAGATCGTGCGCCACCAGGCCGCCGAGCACACCGGTCGATCCGGTGACGGCGATGGGTCGGGGTGTGCTCGGGTTCACGGGGGTTCCTCTCAGGGGCGGACGCGGACGGCGCGTCCCTCGATCGAGACGACGTCGTCGATCTGGAGCTGGCGACCACGTCGGAGGTCGACTTCGCCGTTGACGCTCACCACGCCGTCCGCGATGGCCGCTTTCACGTCGCCGCCGGAGTCGAGCAGACCGGCGAACTTCAGGAACTGCCCGAGTCGGATCGAGTCGCCGCCGATCGGGACGTCGGTGATGTGTGCCGGGTTCGTCATCCCCGAATGCTAACAAGGATGGGTTCACTGGACTCGGGGACAGCATGTGGTTGTACCCTCAGCGGTACCGGGCCATCGTGGCTCGCAAAGGAGCAACACCATGGGCGAGAAGTCCGCACGGAAAGAAGGCGGCAAGACCGCACCGGCGAAGACGCTGAAGGAGAAGCGCACCGCCAAGGCCGACAAGAAGGCCGGCAATGCGCGTTCGGAGAACACCGACGCGGTCACGCGGGTCAAGAACCGCTAGTCCTGATCAGCGGCCCATCGTGGTCGGTGATGCGCTCAGGCGTCTGTCCCCTCACGGAGACGGGCGCCTGTTCTGGTCTTCAGGCGTCTCCGTGACGAGCCGTCCCGCTATCGTCGTGGCATGTCCGACCTCAGCCCCGGCGACGACGCGCTCGAGCTCGCCCGCCTGCTCATCTCGATCGACTCCGTCAGTCCGAGCCTCGTCCCGGGGGCTCCCGGTGAAGGACGGATCGCGGCGGTGATCGCGCAGCGACTCGAGGGCGCCGGGTTCGTGGTCGACCTCGTTCCCGCACCGGAGGACCCGCAGCGCGTCAGCGTCGTGGCCGTGCACGCAGGATCGCAGCCGGGTCCGACGGTCGTGTTCAACGGCCATCTCGACACCGTGGGCGTCGAGGGCATGGTCGACCCCTTCAACCCGCGGATCGCGGACGGCAAGCTCTTCGGGCGCGGCGCCAGCGACATGAAGTCCGGCCTGGCGGGGTTGATCGTCGCCGCGGAGCGACTCGCCGCGGCGGACCACCCCGGCACGGTCGTCTTCACGGGCGTCGCCGACGAGGAGGACGCGAGCGTGGGGGCCGCTGCCGTCCTCCGACACCTCGCCGATCGTGGTGTGACGGCGGACGTGTGCCTCATCGCCGAGCCCACCTGGTTGGATCGGGTGTCGGCGCACCGGGGGTACGCAGTCGTCGAGGTGACGCTGCAGGGGACGGCCGCGCACTCGTCACAGCCCGGTCTGGCCGTCGATGCGATCCGCGCCCTCGGCGCGCTGCTGCAGGAGGTGGAGCGGGCCGACGACGAGCTCCATCGGCGACCGGCGCACCCGTTGCTCGACCACGGTTCGTTCACTACGACGGTGGTCCGGGCAGGGAGCGCCCCGTTCACGATCGCCGCCGACGCGACCCTCGTCATCGAGCGACGCACCCTGCCGGGTGAACGCGCGGAGGATGCCCTGGTCGAGGTCCAGGCGATCCTCGACGCGGTCGCCGCCCGGATGCCTGGTCTCCGCACGGGCGCGCGGCTGACCCATCAGCGCGAGGCCTGGGAGGCGGACGAGCATGGGCCGGCTGCGCGGTTCGCCGACATCCTCGCCGCCGAGCTCTCCCGGGAGGCCGAGGCCGCACCGGCGGCGGTCGGAGCGCCGTACTGGATGGAGTCGGCGCTCTGGCAGGCGGCGGGGATCCCGACCGTCGTCTGCGGCCCAGCGGGTGGCGGACTGCACGCCGCCGAGGAATGGGTCGACCTCGACCAGCTCCGCCGGTTCCCGGAGGCGGTCATCGCCGCGACGATCGACTCGCTGTCCGAATCGAGCGAGGCATGACGCCCGGTGGGCCCGACCGCATCGCGGTGATCGGGCCGGGCGCGATCGGAACCGTGGTCGCCGCAGCGCTCCATGAACAGGGACGGACGCCGTTCATCGCTGGGCGGTCGAAGCGGCCGGAACTCCAGCTCCAGGTCGACGACGAGACGGTGACGGTCCCCGGGCCGGTCCACACCGATCCGGCGGAGTCTCCGGGCACCGCGGACCTCGTCTTCCTGGCGGTCAAGGCGACCCAGACGGCCGCCGCTGCCGACTGGCTCGCCGCGTTGTGCGGCCCGGAGACGGTCGTGTGCGTCCTGCAGAACGGCGTCGAGCAACGCGAGATGGTGGAGCCACTCGTCCGAGCGGGAACGGTCGTCCCCGCGGTCGTGTGGTTCCCGGCCACCCGCGAGCCCGGCGGCCCGGTCACCCTGCTGAGCCCGCCGCGCCTGTCCCTGCCGGAGGCACCCAGCGCCATCGTCGTCGAGGACGCGCTGCGCGGCTCCCGCTGCACCGTCGAGGTCTCGACCGATTTCACGACCCTCGCCTGGCGCAAGCTCCTGCAGAACGCCGCCGCCGGACTCATGGCGTTGACCGGACGCCGATCCGGCATGTACCGGCGCGACGACATCGGCAACTTGATGCTCGGCTACCTCGAGGAGTGCGCGGCCGTCGCGCGCGCGGAGGGTGCGCGGTTGACCGACGACGAACCTCGACGGCTCCTCGACCAGTTCCGAGCCGCCCCGGTCGACCGCGGGACGTCGATCCTCGCCGACCGCGAACAGGGGCAACCGCTCGAATGGGATGTCCGCAACGCGGTGATCCAACGGCGGGGGAGCGTGCACGGCATCCCCACGCCGATCAGCGACGTGATCGTGCCCCTGCTCGCCGCGACGAGCGATGGACCCGGCTGAACCGCCGGCGGTGGTGGGATCGAGCGCTTCGATAGGGTCGAAGGCATGCTTCGTCTGATCGCCTTCGCGGCTCTCGGTGCTCTGCTCGGCGGCGTCATCGTGATCACCGTCGGTCCGCCCGACGTCGGGTACGCAGTCGCCGGTGTCGCACTCCCCGTCTTCATCATGACCTCGGTGCTCACGCTCGTGGCCCGGTCGGTGGGTAACGCCGTCGGTGCTTCGCCTCAGGCCGTCCAGCAGGCCAAGGACGCTCGTCGGCTCGGGGTCGCCCGCGTCGATGCGCTCCGTCAGACCGGCACCCAGATCAACGACCAGCCGCTGTGCGAACTCGACCTGACCGTCCAGCCGCTTCACGGAGCGGCGTTCGCGAGCACGATGCGCACCGTCGTCCCGCTGACCGCCATCCCGATGTTCCAGCCGGGCACCGAGCGCGATGTCGCGATCCTGCTCGACGGCGGCCCCGAGGTCGCCTTCATCGACGCCGGCGAGCTCGCTCCGGCGGAGCGTTCACGGTTGCGCGTGCCGGCTCGCGCGTCCGTCCCGTTCCTCCCCGTCGAGCCGCACCGGCGCATCGTCGACGGACGGCGACGCGGACCGTTGCTCGGCGTCGGCCGGGCCGGTCGTCCCGGCCGCTTCGCCCTGTTCGCGATCGTCGCCATCGCGGCAGCGGCCATCGTGGTCGTGCCGTACCACCAGTCCGTCGCGCAGGCGATCGCTGCCCTCGAGGACGGACGCCTCCGACCCGACCTCCGTCGCCCGGGGGCGCTCGCGGAGGCGCAGCGCGCGCTCCAGGAAGCGATCGGTCATGACCGTGTGGTGTCGATCACGGTCGCCGCCGATTTCGTCATCGTCCAGGCGCCGCTCACCGTGGGGGACACGAAGACCGACCGGTGGGAGTACCGGTATGGCCAGGTCACCAACGACGGCGCGGCGAGCATCCAACCCGAATCGGCGGCCGAGCAGTTCTCCTGGTCGGACGTCGCGCTCGACCGCGTCTGGGCGTTGATGCAGGACGGCGCAGAGCAGGTCGGCCTGCCCGTGGGTGACGCGCTCGCATACGTCGTCCGGTCGACCGACACCGACGTCGACAGCCCCACGTTCGCCCGTTCGGCCGGACCGCCGCAGATCACCTTCAGTGTCGGGGACGACTACGGTTCCACCTCGTTCGTCGCCGATGCGGACGGCTCGGGCCTCACCGCGCGGTGAGCGGCATACTGTCCTCATGAACGGTGCACCGCAGTCCTTCCCGCCACTCGTCGTCGGCTCCGACCCGGTGCGTACGGAGCGGGTGACCCGCCCGGCGTTCGTCTTCACCCTGATCGGAGCGGCACTGATCCCGGTGCTCGGGATGCTCCTCGCCGTGCTGACCACGACGTCCGGCGGATTCGCCCTCGGCATGCTGTCCGGACTGTCCTTCAGCGTCATCTCCTGGCTCATGCTGTTCGCGGTGGTGCAGTTCGCGACGGTCCGTGGAGCGCAGTCAGTGGCTCGCACGGTACTGACGCTCGACGCCGACGGCCTTCGTGGGAGCATCCCGCAAGGAGAGGTCTTCCTCCCGTGGGGAGCGATCGAGCGCATCTCGGTACGCTCACGCGGCAAGTGGCGGATCCTGACCTTCCACCTCGTCCCCGGTCTGACCGCGCAGTCTCCGGGCGTCTCGACGACCCTCCCGCCGAGGTCCTTCGCCGCGCTCGGCAAGCTCGGTTTCCAGGTCGGCGAAGTGGCGATCGACACACCCGTCGACACCGTCCTCGCCGCGACGAACGCGTTCACTGGAGGCCGTCTGCGCTGAGCCATGGTCGACGGGTCTGTCGGATGGTCTGGCACGATCGGATGTATGGACTCCGCACACGCCGCCAGCCCGGTCGCCGCCCCCGACGTCGATGCCGCGAGGACGATGTGGCAGGCGTATGCCGAGCATCGCGGCGGCGCGGGACTGGACGACGCCGACTACACGGTCGAGCACTTCGGCGACACGGCCGGGCTGGCCGACGAACTGCTCGACATCGTCCTGACCGGGCGGAAGCGGGCCACCGCCGAACTCGTCTCGGAGTTCGCGCACCGCGGGGACCCGCTCCCGCGGATCGGGTCGCACTGGATCGCGTGCGACAGTACCGGGGCCCCGCGGATCATCATCCGCAGCACCGCGCTGCGCATCGGACCGTTCGCGAGTGCAGACGCCGCGTTCGCGTTCGCCGAAGGTGAGGACGACCGCACGCTCGAGAGCTGGCAGCGCGAACACCGACGCTACTGGGAGCGGACCAGCGCGGCCCGGGGTGCGGCGTGGTCGGAGTCCGAGGACATCGTCTTCGAGTACTTCGCCGTGGTGTGGCCGCCGGAGCACGCCGACTGACACGTTCCGGTCAGACCGGTTCCGTAGACTCCCCGCATGCCGATGTCCGACTACGTCGCCTCGATCCGCGCCCACATCGGGACCGGGTTCCTCATGCTCCCCGGGGTCACCGCGGTGATCAGGGACGGGGACCGGTTCCTCCTCGGTCGCCATCACCACTCCGGCTTGTGGAGCCTCATCGGCGGCGGCGTCGAGCCGGGCGAGGAGCCCGCCGACGCCCTGCTCCGCGAGGTCCTCGAAGAGACCGGCGCCCGGGTCCGCATCCGCGGCATCGTCGGGGTGTACGGCGGTGAACCGATGATGGTGCGCTACCCGAACGGCGACCACGTCGGGTACGTCACCACCGCCTACGACTGCGAGCTCCTCAGTGAGGCGACCGCAGATCCCGAGGAACTTCTCGAACTCGGTTGGTTCGCTCGGGACGAGATCCCGACCCTGCCGCGACGCGATTGGATCGATCGCGTCATCGGCGACGCCCCTGGACATGAGTCGGCGGGTAGCGAGGAACGGGTCGGGTCGTGATCAGCGTCGTCCTGTTCGACCTCGACGGCGTGATCCGACACTTCGATCCGGCACCGGTTTCCGACATCGAGGTCAGGTACGGGCTGCAGCCCGGTGCGCTCGCCGGGATCGCCTTCGCGGCGCCGCTCATCGACGAGGTCACCACCGGCCGGATCACGAGAGTCGAATGGGTCAGCCGGATCGGACACCTCGTCGGTGACCAGGCGGCAGCTGAGGAATGGGGTGCTCAGACGTGGTCGGTCGACGACGCGCTACTGGACCTGTCCGATGAGATCCGCGCCGCCGGGCTGAGGACGGCGGTGCTCACGAACGGCACGGACACCATCGCTGCGGAGCTGGCGACGTCCGGCATCGCCGACCACTTCGACGCGATCTTCAACTCGGCGGACATCGGCTTCGCGAAACCCGACGTCCGAGCGTTCCAGCACGTGCTCGATGCGCTGCAGGTGCGGGGCGAGGACGTGTTCTTCACCGATGACTCGGCAGCGAAGCTCGCCGGAGCAGCACGCATGTCGATGTCCACGCACCGGTTCACGACGGTCGACGACCTTCGGGGTCGTCTGCACGCCGCGGGAGTACCGGTTCGCGGTGCGCAGGCGCCCGAGCGCTCAGGCAGAGGCGAGTTCCCTGGCCGTGAGGACGCCGGTCTCGAGCGCTGAGAGCGCCACGACCTTGTAGCCCTCCGCGTCGAAGAAGATGGTGACGCGGTCGGGCTCGACGCCCATCACGGTGCCTGGACCGAACTCCTCGTGGTGCACCGCCTGGTCGACGCGCAAGGGGGAGGCGTCGCTGGCGCTGTCCGTCCCGGCGTGCTGCTGTGCCCGCTCCTGCTCCTGATGCGCTTCGTGCCGTTCGCAGCCGTCGCAGTTCCCGCACCACTCCGGGGCCTCGACACCGAAGTACTCCAGCAGGACCCGCCGGCGGCAGTGCGACGTCTCGGCGTAGGCGCGCATCATGGCCAGCCGCGACTCCGCGATGCGTTCCCGCGACGCGAGCGTCTCGCGGACGGCGGCGACGGCTCGCTTGGGACCGACCTCCTGGACGGCCCGGATGCCGTCCACCGTGTCGACCAGCCGTGCGTCGGCGAGGTCGTTGACGAGCCTCGCGACGCTCCGTTGCGGCTGGTTGACCTTCGTCGCGAGATCGCCGACCGACAGGCCGGGCGTCGAACGGACGGCCCGCCAGACGGCGCGCAGTGCGGATTCCGACACCGAACGCTTGGTGAAGAAGCGCCGGAGACCGAGATCCTCCGCGCGGTAGTGGAGCGCGGTGGTGGCCGGTTCGCCGTCCCGCCCCGCACGACCGACCTCCTGATAGTAGGCGTCGAGCGATTCGGAGGTCGTGGCGTGCAGGACGAAGCGGACGTCTGCGCGGTCGATCCCCATGCCGAACGCCGAGGTGGCGACGACGACGTCGAGTTCGCCGGCACGCCAGCGGTCGTGGACGGCGCGACGCTCCTTCGACGACAGGCCCGCGTGGTACGCGGCCACCTGTCGTCCGTCGGCGGCGATCTCCTCCGCATATCGGGTCGTCTCGGCTCTCGTGGCCACGTAGACCAACCCGGGTGCGGTCCAGCTGCGAGCCTCGTCGACGACCGCTGCCCGTTTCTCCGCTTCGCTCTCGTGGCGGCGCACGAGGAGCCGGATCTCCGGTCGGTCGACGCCGTGGACCTGGACGTCCGGGTCGTGCATGCGCAACCGTTCGATGATCTCCGAGCGGACGGGCCCGGAGGCGGTGGCCGTCATGGCGAGGACGGGCGGGTCGCCGAGGTCGTGACGGACGTCGGCCAAGCGGAGGTAGTCGGGCCGGAAATCGGTCCCCCACGAGGACACGCAGTGCGCCTCGTCGACGACCATCAGGGACACGCCGGCCACCCGGAGTCGAGCGACGGTCTCCTCGTTCGCGAGCTGCTCCGGAGCCAGCAACACGTAGACCGGGCCGCCCTGAGCGATGAGGTCCCATGCCGCGGCGACGGCGGCCGTCCCGAGCGAGGCGTTGAGCGCGACGGCCGGCGGTGCGTCCGGTGCGTCGGCGATCGAGGCGATCTGGTCGGCCTGCAGGGCGACCAGCGGTGAGATCACCAGGGTCACGCCGCCGCGCTGGGCGCCTGCGACCTGGTAGACGGCCGACTTCCCGCCGCCGGTGGCGAGGACCAGGAGCGTGTCCCGGCCGGCGACGGCCGACTGGATCGCCTCGCGCTGTCCCGGCAGGAACGTGTCCCACCCGAAGTCCTCGCGGGCGATGCGGGCGAGGGAAGCGGCGGACGAGCGAGAAGAACCCATGTCGGCGACGCTACCTCCGCGCACCGACGTGCAATTGACTCTTGACGACCGTGCCTGGCTCTGCAACAGCGATCCGTCGAACGCTGTCGGTGGCCTCGTCTACCGTGGGATCCGGTCGACGTCGCATCCTGAGCAGACAGTCCTCGGGCCTCACCGGTGAGGCCCCCGCGAGACATCTTCGCGACGTCGGCCCACCCCGGCGTGGCGATCAGTGCGGCATGATGCCGTAGAGCACGTGGTCGTCGAGGTACTGCCAGACGGTCCCGGTCTCGGCGAATCCCGCGCTGCGGAGCGTCTCGAGGTGGAAGCCGAGGGTGACCTTCGGCGGAGCCTGGTGGATCGACTCGCCCCAGACCTCGTCGCGTCGGCGGAGCGCGTCGGCGTAGCGCGGCGTGGCCGCAACCGCGTCCCACCAGTCGTCCCACGTGTCGGTGTCGCCCGAGAAGGTCTCCTGCTGCATCGCTTCGTCGTCGGCGCGGGCGATCCCGGCCAGGGTCGGTTCGTGGTGTCCGCCGTACAAGAGGTGATCGCCGTTCAGGACGATGCCGCCCGGCCGGATGAGTGCGGGCAGCGCCCGGTAGACCTCAACGAGCTCGGCGGGCTGCAACCAGTGCAGCGCGGTCGACGAGACCACGGCGTCGAATGGTCCGTCGCCGATCTGCGGATGCGTGATCCAGTCGCTCAGGGACAGGTCGACCTCGGCGATCGAGAGCCGCGGGTCAGCGGTCGCGAGGTCGGCGGCGATGGCGAGGAGCGCGGGGTCCTTGTCCGCGACGACCGCCTGACCGTTCGGGACGGTCGCGAGGACGTGCTCGGCGAGGGAGCCCGTCCCGCCCGCGAGATCGAGGATGCGGGGCGCGGGCGAATCCGCGCAGATCGCCGCGACGACGCGCGCGATCGTGTCGAACCGCTCGGCTCGATGCCTGATGTAGCCGGTCTGCTGCGCATCCCAGCGCGATGCGAGGCTCCGAGCGGTCGCGAGCGTCGTCGCGTCGCCGGCTGAAGTGGATTCGGTCATGAGGACTCCTTGGTGTCGGGGTGGAGGTGTCGTTCGGGTGGCAGTGAGAATTCGAACCGCACCCGGCCGGCCGCGTCTTCGAGCCGCTGGGTGCTCACGTCGTAGACCCGGTCGATGAGGCCGGGATGCAGGACGTCGCGGGGCGGGCCTGCCCCGGCGACGCGGCCGTGGTGGAGGAGGACGAGGTGGTCGCAGACCCGTGCCGCGAGGTCGAGGTCGTGCAACACGACCACCACGGTGGGCGCGATCGTGCGCAGGAGTGCCACGACCTCCAGCCGATGTCTGAGGTCGAGGTGGTTCGTGGGTTCGTCGAGCAGGGCGTGCGGTGCGCGCTGCGCAAGCGCCCTGGCGAGTGCGACCCGCTGGAGCTCGCCGCCGGACAGGGTGGCCAGGCGGTCGAACGCGCGAGGGGTCAGCCCGACCGTGTCGATCGCACCGGCCACCTGCTCATCGTGCGCGGTGCCGCCGGCGCGCAGCACCCCTCGCTCGGCGAGACCACCCAACGACACCTCGTCGACGACGCGCAGCCCCGGGTCAGGGTCGATGCGTTGGCCGACCTCGGCGACCGTTCGGGCGATCCACCGTCGGCGCCGCGTACGGATGTCCTGACCGTCGACGGTGATGCGTCCGCTCACGACCGGGACGGCCCGCACGAGCGCGCGCAGCAGTGTCGTCTTCCCGCCGCCGTTCGGCCCGACGATGCCGGTCACGCTGCCGGTCGGCGCGGTGAAGGAGACGGCGTCGAGCAGCGTTCGGCCGCCGGAGCGGACGGTCACCGCCGCGGCTTCGATCATCCCAGGCCGTCCAGGAGTCGGGCGAGCTCGCCGGGCCCCCGGACCGAAAGCACGCTCGGCGGATCCGTGTACGGGAAGCGGAGGGCCACGACTCGGTCTTCACGGACAGCACGCAGTCCGGAGACGCCCGGCGTGCTCAGGAAGGCGTCGATCGTACTCTGCGGGTCGCCGCTCGAGTACAGCAGCACGATCGTGCCGGGATCACGGGAGATGATGTCCTCCACGCTGGCGTCGAAGACCCGCTGATCGGAGTCCGCGTACACGTTGGTGAGGCCCGCGGCCGCGAAGACCGGGGTGACCATGCTCGGGCCGCCGTATGGTGACAGCACGGCGCCGCCGGACGAGACGTAGAGTGCCGCGGCCGTCCCCGCAGCGGGAGCAGATGATTGCACCGTCGCCTTCGCCGCGGCGATGGCTTGCTCCGCTTGGTCGCCAGCTCCGAGCAGACTTCCGAGTGACCGGACCTCGTTCCAGACCCGGTCGAAGGTCGCGGTCGTGCTGAGCTCCGGGTCCGGGTTCGAGCAGTACGCGGTGGGGGAGTAGACGGGGATTCCACTCGCCGCCAGGGCGTCGCGGTCCACGGCGTTCTCAGGGGCGATGACCAGATCAGGTGACGCGCCGAGGATGCTCTCCTGGGAGACGACCGAACCACCCGTCGCATTCTGCTCGGTGGTGAGCGGCGACAGGGCGTCGAGCGCGTCGTACGTGGCGTCCGCATACAGGCCCGGTTGTGGGGTCGCGGTAATGGCGACGATCCGGTCGACGGCTCCGAGCGCCTCCAGGTTGGGGAGCTCGTCGTCGTTCACGAGCACGATGCGTCGGGCGGGTGCGTCCAACGTGATCGTCGAACCGCAGTTCTCGATGGTGACCGGGAAGCCGGCGTCGCTCGGAGCGGGCGACGTCTCGGCGGCGGTGGTGGCCGTGCAGCCGCTCAGCAGGCCGAGCGCGAGCACGGGGACGGTCGCGGCGAGGAGCGCTCGCCGGAATCGGGGTGTGGTCATCGGTGTCTTCCGTTCTGATGGATGGGTGGGGAGCTCATGCCTCAGACCGGGCGCCTTGGCCCTGCCGGAGGAGCACGAGGAGGAACGGGGCGCCGAGGATCCCGGTGATCACGCCGACCGGGATCTCCTGCGGGGCGAACGCGGTTCGGGCGATGGTGTCGGCGACGACCAGGACGATGCCGCCGAGCAGAGCGGCGACCGGGATCACCGCCCGGTGGCGTCCGCCGACGAGTCTGCGCGCGAGATGCGGGATCACGAGACCGATGAAGCCGACCCCGCCGACGGCCGCGACCGTCACGCCGACCATCGCCGAGACGCCGACCATCAGTCCGATCCGAGCTCGCTCGGGATCGATCCCGACCGATCTGGCCGAGTCGTCGCCCGATGCGAGCGCGTCGGTCCACGGTGCGAGGACGATGAGGGCGCTGAGACCGATGGTCGCCGAGACGGCTGCGGCGAGGAGCGCGACCGGCTGCACCGACGCCAGCGACCCCAGGAGCCAGAACAGCACGGAGCGCGCCGCCTCCGGTGCGTCGCTGGAGAAGACGAGGAAGCTCGTGGTGGCGTTCAGTGCGTATCCGACAGCGAGCCCGGCGAGGACCAACCGCAGGGGCCCGCGGCGGTTCGCGACCCCGGCGAGCAGAACGACCAGCACCACCGCACCGATGGCCCCGGCCAGGGCGGCACCGGCGACCAGGAGTGCGCCGCCACCGCCGATGACGAGCACGACGAGGGCGACACCCGTCGAAGCGCCAGAGTTGAGCCCGAGCAGGTACGGGTCTGCGAGCGCATTGCGGACGAGGGCCTGCAGCATGACTCCGGCGACGGCGAGCACGGCGCCGGCGACGAGCCCCATGGCCACCCGCGGCGCTCTCGTGATCCAGACGATCTGATCGACCGAGTCCGGCCAGGGGCCGGGCGCGGCCCCGACGAGGTGCCGGGTGAGCACGCCGAGGACCGTCGCCGGGTCGATGGGGACTGGGCCGATCGCCACGGCGACCAGGATCGTCGCCACGGCGAGCAGGACCAGGCCGACGGTCATCGCCGCGTCATGCCAGCGGCCACGCCGGATGGACGCGACGACGACCTCGCTCAACCCTGACGCGCCTTGAAGCGCGGGTTGAGCTTGTTGATGACGAACACGCGACCGCGTCGACGCACCACTTGTGCGCCCGGCATCTTCTTGAGCGACTTCAACGAGTTCCGGACCTTCATGAACGCAGCCTCCGTATTGATAATGGTTATCAATACCATAGCGCGAGCAACGAACCGCTGTCACATCGGGCGGCCGCTCCGAGGTGTGCTCGCCCGACAGTGGGCGTGGTGCGCGGAACGACGGTGCCGCGGCCACGACCGCGATCACGACGATGATCGCCGTCGACCACGGTGCTGGTCCGCATGAGGCGTGGGTGGGTGGTGCGGTGGGGTTCGGATCCCGTGCACCGCGGGTGGTCCCGGCGCTGGTATCTTACGGATGGCGCCGACACCATCGGGGTATGACTCCGGATGCGGTGACGAGTGACGAGGTATCGATGCGAACGGTCGGCGTACTGGACAGTGACGACCGCGCCCGCGCGTCTGCCCTGTCCTGGCTCGGCTCCAACGCACCTGATCTGCAGGTGACGATCGCGGCGTCGTCCTGGGGCGAGATGCTCACGAACGAGCGCTTCCCACCGAGCGCGGTCGTCTTGTGCCCGCGAGCCGGGGACCGCGTCGACATCGCGTACAAGGCGCGTGTCTGCCGCATCCTCGACATCGACGTGGTCGTGCTCTCCGACGCTCCGCAGCAGGAGATCCGGTCGGGGCACCGGAGCGTCGGCGCCACGTTCGTCTCGACCGTCGAAGCGGCGGCGGGAGTGCTCCGCGCAGGAAGCTGACCCGCGCCCGCAGGCGGGCTCAGTCCGCGGTGTCGGTGAGGAGCGAGGACACGGAGGCCGCGATGCGGTCGGCCCCCTCGTGGTCTTCGGCCGTGATGGTGACCACAGCGTCGCCGGCGAAGACGACGAGCTGCCCATAGGCACCGTGGAGTCGCCAGGCCGCGCCCGGACCGTCCCATCCGGCGAGCGCATACCGCTCGTACCCGGCGCCGGTTCCGGAGGTCACCCAGTCGGCGTGCATGGCGTCGATCCACTCCGGCGACAGGAGCTGTTCGCCTCCCCACCGGCCGCGGTCGCGGATGAGTCGTCCGATGCGGGCGAGTTCCGTGGTGCGGAGCTGCAGCCCGCCGCCGGATGCGATGAATCCGCGGGGGCATCGCTCCCAGGGTGCGTCGTGGATGCCGAGCGGCGCGAGGAGTCGCTGCTCGAGGTAGTCGCCGACGTCACCGACCCGGGTCTCGAGCGCGCGCATCGCCGTGTAGGTGCTGGCGTTCGAGTACTGGAAGACGCGACCGCGGGAAGGCCTGCTCAAGAACTCGAGCGCCAGGTCCGGCCAGTCGGACAGCAGGGTCGGTGACCAGGGGAGGTCGACGCCGCTCGTCATGTTCAGGAGGTGGCGGAGGGTGACGTCGGCGGTGCCCTCGCCGAAGTCGGCTTCCGGGAACACGGCGCCCAGCGTGGTGTCCATCGTGATGAGGCCGTCGTCGATGGCGAGGCCGGCGGCGAGCACACAGACGCCCTTCGCCGCGGAGTGGATGTCCTCACGGACGTCCTCGGTCCAGCGATGCCCAGCCTCGTCGTCACCGGCGAGCACGTGCAGGCCGTGCGCGCCGAAGCCCTGCTCAGCGATGTGCTGGACGATACGGTCGCGGAGGAGGGCTGCTCGGGTGGTGTCGGCTCGGATCGGGTCGGATCTGGTCACCGGTCCAGTCTGCCCGACGGGCGTCCCCGGCACCTACGCTGGAGACCTTGGTCCATTCGGGGAGGGATCGCATCATGCGTCGGACAATGCTCGGCCTCATCGGCATCGTCCTCGCCTGCGCGCTCGCAGGCTGTGGATCGTTGCAGATCAGGCCGGACTACGACACCACGAAGTCGGAGGCGCTCTCGCTCCGTGCCGAGTTCGAGGCGACGCTGCCTGCCGACAGCGCGTCGACGGGGGTCGAGGACGACGTCGACATCCAGTGCACCGGTGGCGCCGCGCAATTCAACGGGATCCTGACGGTCAGCGTCGCAGCGGACTTCGACCGTGCCGCCTGGTTGGACGATGCGGCCGCCATGTACGCCGGACGCGCGGGATGGAAGATGGAGAAGAAGGTCGCCGCGGATGGATCGTCAGACGCCACTCGGGCCGTGGCGTTCACGTCTGACGACGGGTTCTACCTGCGTCTCGGGGAGTTCGCCGACGCGCCCGAAGTGGGCCCGGTCATCGTGTTGTCCGCCTCGGGGCCCTGCAGCGTCCGCTGATCACGTCGGAGCGCCGGTCGCACGCTGCGCTCACCGTCGTAGGCCTTCGCCCGCCTTCCAGGACTCCCCGATCACCCGGGCGCTTCCGGGGCTCGTGTCCGACCTCGAGGCGGATCCGGCGTTGCGCGAGGTCTTCCGCCGCGACTACTTCGAGGCTCGCCGGGCGACCTCTCGAGCGGTACTTGAACACGCAGTGGAGCGCGGCGACATCCAGGGCGGCCTCGACATGGAACTCACGCTCGACCTTCTGGCGGCCCCGCTCTACTACCGTGCCTTGTTCGGGCACCAGCCGATCGACGACGGCCTGGCCGAACGGACCGTGCTGAGCGTCCTGAACGGCGTCGCGTCAGCCGACTGGCAGCGCCACCACCGAGCGCGGCCCGCCTGAGATCCTCCCGACCCCCGCGCTGAACGCGGTCAGCAGTCGCCGGCCCTCCGGCCAGGCGCCGAGTCCACTGGCGGAGTTCACGTGGCCCTGCCGCCCGATGCTGATCCGAGGCACGCCCCACGTTGCGGCGAACCCGGCTGCGCGCGCCTCCGAACAGTACGGGTCGTCGTCACTGGTCAGGAGCACTGCGGGTACGGATGGCCGGACATCGAGATCCTCGGCGAACGCAGCGGCGACCCTCGGGAACCGCGGCCCGTCGGGATCGGGGGCGGCGACGAGGAACAGCCCGGCGACTCGTGCAGGGTTCGCCGCCGCCCAGCGGACGGCCAGCAGACACGAGAGGCTGTGGGCCACCAGGATCGCCGGTTCGTCCGCCACCGCCCGGTCGAGCGCAGCGGACCAGTCGTCGAGATCCGGCTCGTCCCAGGAAGCCGGTGCGAACCGTCGGATCGCTGGCGTCGCGCGCTCCCAGTGGGACTGCCAGTGGGCGTCGTCGGATCCACCGATCCCGGGCATGGTGATGATCGACATGGGATTCCTTCGTCGTGGCTGGGTGATCTGCCCTCAGCGTGCCAGTCGAACGCTCGGTGTCAGCAGCTGGAGCGTCCTCATCCGTTGTTTACTAAGCAGATGACGGACGATGCTTCGCTTTCCTTCGATCGAACGGATCAGACGATCCTCGACGTGCTCCAGGTCGACGGGCGAACCACGATGACCGACCTCGCCCGGCTCGTGCATCTGTCCCAGCCGGCGGTGTCGGCGCGGGTCCGCAAGCTCGAGCTCGCCGGCTACATCACCGGCTACGGGGCGCGGGTGTCGCCGCAGACGCTCGGGCTCACGACGCACGCCGTCGTCCGACTCCGGACGACCCACGCGCAGATCCAGGCGTCACTGAACCAGTTCGACGAGCTGCCGGAGATCCACCGGATCTACCGCGTGACCGGCGAGGACTGTTTCGTCCTCGATGTGCACGCCCCCTCGCCGGAACGCCTCGAGCAGATCATCGACGCCATCGGCCGGTTCGGTCCCGTCAGCACGGCCCTGGTGCTGCGCGAGTACCGGGCCCACCCCATCGCCAGCCGCTGAGTCTCGCTCAGCGATACGCACGTCGCATCGGGGTGGTCGAGTGCGCCCGGCGGCGACTACCGTTGACGGGTGTTCACCGTGATCAACCTCGCCGACGGCATCGACATGCGGCCCTTGGAACTCGGCGACGCGAGGGAACTCGCTGCGGCGTACTCGCGGAACCGCGACCATCTGGCCCCCTGGGAGCCGGCTCGATCCGACGAGTTCTTCACCGAGGCCGCGCAATCGGCTGACCTCGCCAGCAAGCTCGCGTCGAGTGCCGCCGGGAGCGGATACTCGCTCGGCCTGTTCGACGGCACGACCATCGTCGGCAGGTTCAACCTGTCGGGGATCGTCCGTGGCCCGTTCCAGAACGCCGGGTTGGGCTACTGGGTGGACGCGGGGTACGCGGGCAAGGGCCTCGCGACGGCCGCCGTGCAGGCGATCGTCCGGGTGGCGCGCGACGACCTCGGCCTGCACCGGGTCGAGGCGAGCACCCTGCTGCACAACCACGGTTCGCAACGGGTGCTCCGCAAAGCGGGGTTCGAGCACATCGGCATGGCTCCGTCGTACCTGCGGATCGCCGGGACCTGGCAGGACCACAACCTGTACCAGGTGATCCTGCACCGCTGAGTGTGCCAGCTCGCGCGCCGGGACATGAGTATCGGGGACTTCCGTCGGTCCTGTTCGCCCAGGCAGACTGGGGAGATGACAAACGCCCGTGTCGTCTCGGTCAGCAGCGACGATGAGCACCGTTTCTCCAAGCCGCGACGGGACGCGATCACGCTCGTCGCCGGGCTGGGTGTCGAGGGAGACGCGCATTTCGGTGCGACGGTGCAGCATCGATCCCGGGTGAGACGAGACCCCTCGCAGCCCAACCTCCGGCAGGTCCACCTCATCCACCGGGAGCTGTTCGCGGAGGTGGACGCCGATCTCGCCCCGGGTGAGCTGGGCGAGAACATCACCACCGAGGGACTGGAGCTCCTCGACCTCCCCGCGGGTGCAGTACTCCGACTCGGAACCGATGCCGTCGTCGAGGTGACGGGGCTTCGGAACCCGTGTGTCCAGATCGACCGCTTCGAACCGGGCCTGCTCAAGCAGGTCGTCGGTACGGATGCCGAGGGGCGCACTGTCCGCAAGACGGGAGTCATGGGTGTGGTGCTCGTCAGTGGCGTCGTGCAGCCCGGTGACCCGATCACCGTGGAACTGCCGGACGGAGCCCGGGAACCCCTCGCGCCGGTGTAGATAGCGCTGAGATGGTCACCCCGGGATCATTCGACCGGCACTCCCATGGCGATGTTCGCCAGTGCGGCGAGGTGCGCTTCGAGCGCGGTCGATCCGGTCGGCGTGAGCGTGACCCAGGTGAGTCGCCGCGAGTCGGTTCGGGCGCTCGACCGTTCCTTGCGCAGTGAGACCAGGCCGGCGTCGGCCAGCACCTTGAGGTGCTTCGAGAGCTTTGCGTCATCGATCGCGAGCGCGTCACGGACGACGGAGAACTCCAGTTCGTCGACACTCCGGAGGAGTCCGCAGATCCTCAGTCGCAGGGGTGCGTGGATCAGGTCGTTGAAGGCGGGTGCGGGACTGCTCATCAGGCAGGCGTGGTTGTCGGGGCCGCGATCTCCTGGCGGAGGGCGTCGTCGTATCGACGTCCCAGCACGACGGTCGCCACGAACGTTACGCCAGCCGGGACGAGTGCCCACCACGGCGAGACGTCAAGGAACTTGAACGCCAGGCTGCATGACATGGCCGCGACGAGTACGACGAGTGTCGCGATCAGCAAACGCCTGCTGCGAGGACCGGCCGGCTTCGTGACGACGACCCCGGAGACCCGGGCGTACGTCGTGGTCAGGACGGGGAGCGCGATGATCCCCAGGGTGATCGCGGCGATCGGCCAAACCCCGGGGAGGGCGTGGGCAGCGGCGAAGACCGACGTGATGAGGCCGAGAGCCGGGTGGTACCACCACGGCGTGATGATCCGGGTGGCGAGTCGCTCGCGGTCGCGCGTGATGTCGTCGAGCGTGGTCTGAGCCTGCGTCCGCGACGCCCGGTGCGATCCCGACGGTGCGTCTGTCGCATGGTCCTCAAAGTGGCTTTCCATGATCGCAACTCTATGTTCTCAGTTGCGAGTGTCGCAACTGATTGCCGAAGGCTGACGGTGTCGGGTCCCGACGTCTCGGACCGGGGTCGTTCGTCCGATTATCGAGCGGGCGTCCTGACGCCGACTCGTGCCGACTTCATGCCTACCGGAGCGCCAGCCGCGTCTGTGTGTGGGTCGCCCCTCCGTCGTTCTTCATGCTGCGGAGGAGGCGGTCGAGGGCGGCGGTGCCGGCGACGCGGATGTGGACGAGGTAGTCGTGGGCGCCGGTGACGTGCACTGCGTCTCTGATCTCGGGGATCCGTCGTGTCCACTCCAGGAACTCCTCCGACTTGCGCGCGGGGTCGAGTCGGACGTCGATGAACGCCTCCAGGCCGTCCTCGGCGACCGGGGCATCGGAGCCGAGGATCGCTCGGTACCCGGTGATGACGCCGCTGTGCTCCAGGCGACGCACACGGGCCGCCGTCGCATTCGTGCTCAACCCGATCTGACGGCCGAGCTCACTGAACGATGTCCTCGCGTTCAGCTGCAGCACGCCGATGATTGCACTGTCGAGATCGTCCATGCGACACAGTATGCCGTCTCACTGCCGGAACGCACTGTCGGGACCAGTGCGCTGCGCCAGAGTCGTCGGCATGGATGTCCTCCTCGCCCTCCTCGCCGGTTCCGTCGCCGGCCTCGCTCTGGCCGCGCCGCTCGGGGCGATCGGGCTCCTGCTCCTCCAGGAGGGCATCACGCGCGGGCTGCGCCGTGGACTTCCTGCGGCGGCTGCCGTGGCGACGGTGGACGTGTCGTACTGCACGGCCGCCGTCGCTGCCGGTGCGCTCGCCGGCCCCATCGTGAGCGGCTGGTCGCCCTGGCCGCAACTCCTCGGTGGTGTCGCCGTCATCGCGCTCGGAGCGCACGGTCTGCTGCAGGCCCTCCGCACGAGGCCGTCAGCCGGGGAACCGCCCGCTGAGCGCTCGGGCACCTCGCGTCAGCGCTACCTGCTCTTCCTCGGCCTGACGGCGATCAACCCGGCCACCCTGGTGTACTTCGCGGCGATCTTGACCGGGCTGGCCGAGTTCACGGAATCAGGGTCGACGGCGGTCGCCTTCATCGTGGGTGCCGGACTCGCATCCTTCGGCTGGCAGGCGCTGCTGGTCGCGCTCGGAGCCGGACTCCGGCGGAGGACGGGCGCGTCCTTTCGGAGGTGGACGGCCGTCGTCGGCAACGGCTTGATCGTCGCATTCGGTGTCGCCCTCATCGTCCAGGCGCTGTGACGACGTGAGGCCCATGGCCTGCGGCGTCGGCGCCGTCAGTCCTCCGTCGTGGACCGGGGCTCCTCGTCCAGTGACCGGAGGTACTCGGCGTTGCCTCGCAGGGCCGGCTTGTAACGCGTGAGCTCACGCGCGTCGACGTGCTCGGCCAGGAGTTCGAGGAGGCTCGACAGCGCGGCGTTCGCCCGCCCGGCGGCGTGGAGGGTCAGGGCTTCGAATGCTCCGAGCGCGACTGACCCCGGGAACTCTGCACGCGCCCGTGCGAAGACCTCCAGCGACTCATCGATCCGGTCGAGGTTGCGGAGGGTGCTTCCGTACTGGAGGTAGCAACGGCGACGGATGTCTCCCGCCAGGCCGCTCTCCATGGCCCGCTCGTAGAGGTCGAGTGCTCTCGCCTCCTCGCCCGCGGTGTCGTAGGCGCCACCGAGCTCGTAGAGGACTCTCGGGTGGTGAGGGTGCTCGTCGTAAATGGGCAGCAGCGCTTCGATGGTCGGACCCATGTCAGCCCGGTCTCGAGCCGCGAAGATGCTGTCGAGCTGTGCGTCGAGCGTGTGCGTCATGGTCGATTCTCCGGGAGCGATCGGGCTGGATTCGGTGGAGACAGGCTATCGGGCGTGCCGAGCTGGACCCTCGGCTTCAGGAGCGATCGTCGTGAGACGGCGATTCCCAACGGACCTCGCCGTCCTCGATGCTCGATGTCGGGCGTAGGCCCTGGCGGTACGCCACCCACTGAGATGCCGTGTGCTCCGGATGGATGTGCGCGGTGAGCCGGGTGACCCCTCGAGCGTGCAGCCAACCGATCAGGGCGGCCGTCGCTTCGGAGGCGAAGCCTTTGCGTTGGTGGGCTGGATCGACGACCCACGCGATCTCGGCCAGCGTGTCCTGGGCCTGGGACGTCACGGTGGCCTGGACGAACCCGACGAGCGCGCCGGTGTCGTGCCGCCGCGCGATCCAGTTGAACCAGGCTTGCGAGCCGTCGGCCGGCCCGCGGATCTGGGCGGCGTATCGAGTGGAGAGTGCGTCGAGCGTCGGCGGCTCTCCGCCGGTGAACGTGTACAGGGAGGGGTCGGAGGGGACGTCGACCATCGGCCGGGCATGGTCGAGCGACAACGGCTCCAGCGCGAGGCGCTCGGACACCAGCGGTTCGATCACAGGCCATGGCATGAATCGAGCATCGCACCCATCGCTGTCTGTCGCTCCGCGCATCTCAGCGGAGGACAGGTCGTGTCCTCGTTCGTTCCTATCGTCGCTCCCGTGACGTGGCTCGCTCGAGCCTGCACGCGATGGAAGGAAACCTGTCATGCACGCCGGTATCCAGCCGTTTCGAATCGACATCCCCGCGAATGCGGTGGACGACCTCAGCCGCCGGCTCAGGGAGACACGTTTCTCAGCGGCTCTGCCGGGCGACGATTGGGCGACGGGGGTCCCGATCCGCTACCTCCGCAGATGCGCTTGCGCCCGCGACCACTCGACAGCGGATGGGGTCTCCGGCTGCGGGTCTACAACAGCGCGGGCCGTTCCTGGTCGCGAACCTCGAACCGCACGCTGCCACCGTCGATCAGGGCGTCGAGTTCCTTCTTCTCCATGCGAGGACAGGCGACAGGGTCGAGGAAGACTCTGGCGCCGCGGTCTTCGACGACCTCGTCGCCGATCTCGGGCTCGGTGGCGAGATCGACCGCGAAGTGCGACGCACGCTCCGCTTCGGATCGGATGCGAAGACCGCCGGTGCGTGGGTCGTCGGTTCGGGTTGCGAGCGTCCGGATGACCGTGACGGCGTTCTGGGTCAACGTGAGCATGGTGTTCCTTCCGGTGATGAGTCGGCTTTCCCTTTCAGCTTGAGGTGATGTGTGCATGAGTGCAACAGTTGCCCTGTACCGATACCGAATGGAGATGTCCGTGGACGACCTGAATCTGCTGGAGGCCGCCCAGCGACCGCTCCAGAACGAGCTACTCCAGACCGCTCGACGATTGCTCGACGCTGGGACGTCCGATGATGATCGTGCGGCCGCGATCAGTCACCTTCGCGACGAGTCCGAGGACGCCTGGGAGCGTTGCAACGCGTTCTTGCTGGCCTACGCGATCAGTCGATGCTGCGAGCCTGCCGAAACCGTCGATGCCCGAGGCGTCCGCTCCGGCCTGCATGACCGGTTCGCAGACGAATTCATCGATGCGGTCGCCTCGGGACTGCCGGCGCTCGCCCTCGAGTGCTGGACCCATCCGCCGATGCTGATACCGCCGTTGCCGCCGATGGCGAAGCAGACGGCGATGCTCGTGGCGGTGCTGGATGAGGCGATTCGACGCCAGGCCGGCCAGTCGGGTCCGCAGCCCCTCGTCGATGCGTTCCCCGACGGGGTCTGGATCGAACTCTCCGACGACCCAGCCCACGTCGGCGTCAACACAGAGCCCTAGGGCTCGGGAAGCTTCCTGGCGGCACCCCGATCGATCAGAGGCCGAGGTCGAGCAGTTCCGTCGCGGCAGGTTCGCCGGCGGCGAGCGCGAACCGGTTGAGTGCGTCCACGAGTGCATGCTGGTCGGTCATCGGCATCCGCTCGAGGATCCGTGCGATCTCCTGTCGTCGGCGTTCCGTCACCTCCGACACGATCGCGGCGCCGGATTCCGTGATCTCCACGAGGACCTCCCGGCGGCTGTCGGAGCTCGGAACGCGACGAACCCAGTCCTTCGAGGTCATCCGGTCGATCACCCGGGAGAAGGTCGACGGGTGCATGTGCAGCTGCACGGCGAGCCGCCCGATGCGCAGTCGTTCCTGCGTCGAGAGGATCACGAGCACGCGGAACTGCGGCAGGCTGATCTCCTGCAGGACCCCGGTCAAGGAGCGGGCAACCACGCCGAGGAGTGCCCGCGAGGCGATGAGGGTCGCTTCCACCGCGGCCGTGTCCTCGACCTCTGCCACCTGACCGACCTCCACCCGCGTCCGATACGCGACGTCTTCGCTCGTCATCGTACAAGTCGTCCACACCCGGCGGGCGCGGCGACATCGCCCGATGACGGGGTGTGTGCGTGCGTGCTCAGGCGTTCAGTCGCCGGTGCAGTGCGTCGAGCACTGCGACATCGGCGTCGTCCAACTTGGTCGACGAGCGCTGCAGGGCGAGTGTCGCGGCGGTACGGAACGTGTCCGCTTGGTCGGGTGCGGTGGCCGCCAGCGCTGCGAAGCACTTCTGCAGTCGCATCTGGACTTCGAGGATGCCGGCGCCATCGCGCGAGAGCGGACGGAACGCATCCATCACGAGGTCCTCGAGGGTGACGCTGCGGACCCAGACCAGCGGGTAGTCGACGTCGACGTCGCGCGTCGTGGTGAGGGTCGCCGTGAAGACCCGTTGCAGGGCTCCGATGATCTCGATCGCCGTGCCCGGGTCGTTCGTCGCCGGCGAGAGGGCCCGGCTGCCGATCTCGGCCAAGGCGATCACGCCGAGACGCGGGTCCTGCTCGTAGGTGCGATGGGCCGCGATCCGGAAGGCCCGCCGGATCGACGCCTGCAGCTTCGTCCCCGTCTCGCCCTCGACGATCGCGAGCGGTGTCGTCGCGTCGGCGACCCGGCCTGCCGTCGCGACCACCTGGATGGAGACGTCGGCGTCCGCCGCGGCTTGGTCCAGCATCGGCAGGTCCACGAAGACGACGTACCCGGGCTTGTCGGCGAACACGGTTGTTCCCTGGCGGTCCGGTCCGGCGAGTGGGTTCGCGCCAAGTGACGGCGACTCTGCATAGGCGCTGAGCGACGTCGTGGCAGCGGACTCGACGCGGTCGATGATGTCGGACATGCGGCCGAAGGTGGAGAGATGGGCGATCCAGCGCAGGAGCGTCACGACGATGATTGTGATCATCACCAGTGTTCCGACGAACAGGATCGTGCGTCCCTGGTCGCCGTAGTAGCCCGTCGACAACGCGATGATGCCGACGAGGGAGAAGGTGAAACCGCCGACGAACGTTGACAGCGCGTTCTGCGAGGTGGTGTCCTCGACCATGAGCTGCGTCGCTCGCGGCGTCGCGATCGTGGTCGCCGACGAGTAGACGGTCACCATCGCGGTGATCGAGAACGTCGTGACCGCGAGCATCGAGCTCGCGATGATCTGCAGGATCGATCCGACGGAGTCCTGACCGAGGTCGATCACCAGCCGGAACGGGAGGAGGCCCCCGATGAAGCCGGCCGCGAGAGCGAAGGCGACGGCCATCAACGTGAACACGGCGGCCCTGGCCCACACCTTCTTACCGAGCAGGAAGAGGAACCTCGAGAGACCTGTCTTCATGATGTCCTTGCGGTCGACGGCGGAACACCATCCTGCCGGAGAATGCAGTCGCACCGTCACCGCCGGATTGACCGGCCCATCTGATCGGCGGAGCGAGCGGAAACGTCGTCGGGCACCCTCGACCGAGGTCGGGCGTGGGCGTCAGCCGACGATGGGGCGCTCCTCAGGAGCGGTGAACAGCAGGTTCCGTTGCCGGATCGCCAGTGCTGCAGCGAGCCCGATCGGACCGACACGTCCGGCGAGCATGAGCGCGGCGAGGACGTACTTGCCGAACGGTTCCAGTTCTTCGCTGAGCCCGACGGACAGGCCGCACGTCGCGAAGGCGGAGATGGCCTCGAACAGGATGCGGTCGAGCGGGGCGTCGCTGACGCTCATGAGCAGGGCTGTGGCCGTGAGGACGAGTGTCGCACCGAGGAACGTGACGCTGATGGCGACGCGGAGGGTATCGCTGGGGATCCGACGGGAGAACACCGTCACATGTCGATCGCCTCGGGCCTCTGCCACGATCGCGAGGAGGAGCACCGCGAGGGTGACGACCTTGATGCCTCCGGCGGTCGAGGCCGATCCACCTCCGACGAACATGAGCGCGTCGGTCGCGAGCAGGGTCACGGGGTGGGAGTCTCCGACGTCGGTGAGGGAGAATCCGCCCGAGCGCATCATCGTCGAGGCGAAGAGCGCATGGAAGACCTTGTCACCCACCGAGAGTTTGCCGATCGTCTCGTCGTTCGACCACTCGAGGGCACCCCAGAGCACCGCGCCGATCACGAGCAGGATCGTGGTGACGGTCAGGGTCAGCTTGGTGTGCAGTGTCCAGCGCTTGTAGTCGAGTCGCCGATTGAGGAGGGTCAGGAACACGGGGAACCCGAAGCTGCCGACGAACACTCCGACCATGATGGGGACGAGGATGAACGGGTCACCGTCGAAGCGTCCCAGTCCTCCCTTGTTGAGGACGAAGCCGGCGTTGTTGAACGAGGAGATGGCGTAGAAGAGCCCGTGCCAGAGCCCTTCGGACCAGGACTCCTCCACCATGATGAATCGGGGAATCAGGACCAGGGCGAGGACGAGCTCGATCGTCAGGGTGGTCAACACCACGATTCGCAGCAGCGTCCCCACCTCGCCGAGCTTGGACGTACCGATGCTCTGTTGTGCGAACAGTTTGCTGCGCACCCCGAGCTGTCTCGTGACGACGCGGGCGAGGAGGAGCGCGATCGTCACGATGCCGAGCCCGCCGACCTGGATGCCGACGAGGATCACGACCTGGCCGAAGAAGGACCAGTGCGTCGCGGTGTCGACGGTGACGAGCCCGGTCACCGTGATCGCGGAGACCGCCGTGAACAGCGAATCATGAAGCGGCGTCGCACGGCCGTCAGCCGCCGCGATCGGCAGGCTCAGCAGTGCGGTGAAACCGGCGGCGGCCGCGAGGAAGATCAGCAGTGCGACCTGTGCGGGAGATCGTTTGGTCAGTTCGGGGAGCAGATGATGAGGCCGCGGTGACGGGGCACGCCGCCACCAATCGGCCAGGGCGGCACCTACGGAACGAAGCCCCCCGACGTCGTCGCGAGGCCCGGGGCCGTCAGGCCCGCGATCGGGACCTCCGTGGGTGTTCTTCGATCCGGCCACGCGTGCATCGTAGCGTTCCCCGGCCCACGCATCGAGTGGGCCGGGGAACGGACGGATCGTGCGCAACGACCGTGGCCTGCGCCATACTCTCGGGATGGACATCCTGAACGAAGTGATCCTGGCCGGTGGCGATCTGTTGTGGACATGGGCGGTGCTGCCCGTCCTCGGGCTCCTCGGTCTGTACTTCACCGTTCGCTCGGGCGTGGTGCAGTTCCGGCTCATCCCCGAGATGTTCCGCACCCTCACGAACAAGACGCCGCTCGGTGACGACGGTAAACCGCAGTCGGTCTCGGCATTCCAAGCGTTCACGATCTCGGCCGCGTCGCGGGTCGGCGTCGGCAACATCGCGGGTGTCGGGACGGCGATCGCGATCGGCGGACCCGGAGCGGTGTTCTGGATGTGGACGATGGCGTTCATCGGAGGCGCGTCGAGCTTCGTCGAGTCGACCCTCGGCCAGCTGTTCAAGGTGCGGGACAAGGACGGGTTCCGCGGCGGTCCTGCCTACTACATGCAGCACGGCCTGAAGGCGCGTTGGATGGGGATCATCTTCGCCGTCATCCTCATCGTCTGCTTCCCCTTCGCGTTCAGCTCGCTGCAGGCCAACACGATCAGCGCAACCGTGTCGTCGAGCTTCGGCGGCGAGATCGGCTGGATTCCCTGGGTGATCGGGATCCTGCTCGCTGCCCTCACCGCGCTCGTGGTGTTCGGTGGAATCCGCCGCATCGCGAGCGTGACCCAGGCGGTGGTGCCGGCCATGGCACTCGGCTACCTGCTGCTCGGCCTCGTCATCGTCGGGATGAACATCGACCAGCTGCCGGTCGTGTTCGCGTCCATCTACACGCAGGCGTTCGGGTTCAACGAAGTGGTCGGCGCAGCGCTGGGCACCATCATCATGACGGGCGTGAAGCGGGGCATGTTCTCGAACGAGGCCGGTCTCGGTTCAGCGCCCAACGCTGGTGCGAGCGCGGCCGTGACGCACCCGGTGAAGCAGGGCCTCGTCCAGACCCTCGGCGTCTACTTCGACACCTTCCTCGTATGTTCGATCACGGCGTTCATCATCCTCGTGTCCTCACCGGACCTCGCCGGGGCGACCCGCGGCATCGGACTCACCCAGAACGCCATCGTCGGCAACCTCGGTGAGTGGTCGAACGTCCTCCTGAGCATCATCATCTTCCTCCTGGCGTTCAGCTCCATCCTCGGGAACTACTACTACGGCGAGTCGAACATCGAGTTCATCTCGTCGAGCCGTCGTGTGCTCACCGGGTACCGGGTGCTCGTCGTCGCCGTGATCTTCCTCGGTTCGATCGCCTCGGCCGACGTCATCTGGAACACCGCCGACGGCATCATGGGACTCATGGCCCTGGTGAACCTCATCGCGATCGGGTTGCTGTCGGGCATCGTGTTCAAGCTGTTGAAGGACTACTCCGCGCAGCGGCGTGCCGGCCTCGACCCGGTCTTCACCCGTGACCGGTTGCCCGAAGTCAGCGGGATCGAATGCTGGCAGGACGCGCTCAGCGTGACCGGCCCCCTTCCCGTGCAGGAGGCCCGCACCGTTCGCTGACGCGGGATCAGGCTCGAGCGTCTACACTCGACAGCGGTGCGCCGGGAAGTCTGGTCGGCGGGCGGTGAACACACCGCTCTCGTTTCCGACCGAACCCGGTCGGCCGTCCGAGGAGCACCATGCCAGCCGTCGACGCCCCGCCAGAGCCTGCCTCCCGTCCCGCCCTGAACGTGGTTGGAGGGCCACACCCGGTCGTCGACGTGCTCGAGCGATGTCTCGGTGACGCGGACATCCCGGTCACCCACGCCATCGCGGACGGTACGTGGCATGTGGTGATCGTCGAGGTCCCGCCGGGAGCACGGCGTCACGGTGCCGAGCAGTGCTCCGATCTGGCGGGCCTGCTGCGGGATCTCGTCGCCGTGCAGACGGGCGCGGTCGAGGTCGTGGTGCTGGTGGATGCGGGTGAGCATGCCGACGACCGCCGGTTGGCCGGGAAGTTCCAGACGGTGCTGACCAGGATGACCGCGGAGGCGCAGATTCTCTTCGGGGTCGCCAGCACGATCAACGGCATCGACGTGTCGGGTGAGGTCGACGTGCCGCTGCTCTGCCGCCGATTGATCGAGTACTTCGATCAGTCGGAGACCCTCGTCACCGGCGAACTCCTCGTCGCTGAGGATCTTCGACAGCACTCGATCGGCACGTTGCTCTCCAACCGCTTCGCCTGACCCGGGCCGGACTGTACAAGCGGAGCCGGCCGACGATCTCCGCGTCGCCCCTCCGGCCCCCTCCCCACGTGAACAACGGGTGAATCCGCCCGCGCACCCGTTGTCGATCCAGCGATCGAGGAGCAAGCTCGTCGCCGTGGACCCCATCATCCTGCTCTCGCTCGTCGTGATCACGGCGCTCGCCTTCGACTTCACCAACGGCTTCCACGACACGGCGAATGCGATGGCCACCTCGATCGCCACCGGTGCGCTGCCGCCGAAGGTCGCGGTCACCCTCTCGGCGGTGCTGAACCTCGTGGGCGCGTTCCTGAGCATCGAAGTCGCGCTCACCGTCACGAACGCGGTCGTGAAGATCCAGGACTCGTCGGGAGCTCCCGATCCGGCGCTGCTGGAGGGCGGCGGCTCGGCGCTCCTGCTGATCGTGCTCGCCGGGCTCATCGGTGGCATCATCTGGAACCTGCTCACCTGGCTGCTCGGTCTTCCGTCGAGCTCGTCGCACGCGCTCTTCGGCGGGCTCATCGGCTCGACGCTCGCAGGCCTCGGCCTGAACGGCGTGAACTGGGCCGGTGACGGCTCGAAGCTCGACGGCGTCGTCGGCAAGGTCATCCTCCCGGCGCTCATGTCGCCGTTGCTCGCCGGCGCGGTGGCTGCGATCGGCACCTGGCTCGTCTTCCGCGTCATCGGCAACCTCGCCCAGGGGCGGCTCCACCGCGGCTTCCGGATCGGGCAGATCGGCAGCGCGTCGCTCGTCTCGCTCGCCCACGGCACGAACGACGCACAGAAGACGATGGGCGTCATCACCCTCGCGCTCATCGCTGCCGGCGGCTGGGACGACACCGAGTCGGTCCCACTCTGGGTGAAGCTCGCGTGTGCCCTCGCGATCTCGCTCGGCACCTACATCGGCGGGTGGCGGATCATCCGCACCGTCGGCAAGGGCATCGTCGAGTTGAACACACCGCAGGGCATGGCCGCCGAGAGCTCCTCCGCCGCCGTCATCCTCGCCTCGAGCCACCTCGGCTTCGCCCTCAGCACGACGCACGTCGCGACCGGATCGATCCTCGGCTCCGGGGTCGGACGGCCAGGTGCGCAGGTGCGCTGGCGGGTGGCCCTGCGGATGGTCGTCGCCTGGATCATCACCCTCCCGGCCGCCGCGCTCATGGGCGCGGTGATGTGGTGGGTCGGTCACCTCGCGGGCGGGGCGATCGGCGGAATCCTCATGGTCGCAATCCTCGTGGGTGTCGCGCTCGCCATCTACCTGCGGTCGCGCCGCGACAGCATCGGATCCCACAACGTGAACGACGACTGGCAGGACGCCCCCGCCCGCTCGTCGCAGAAGACCGCAGCGTAAGGACGTCGGACATGTTCATGCTCTTCCTCGAAGCCGCCGCCCAGGTGGCCGTCATCGCGCTCGTGCTCGGCGCCGGGCTTCCCGCGCTCTTCGCGCTGGGTGTCCGCTCGTTCGCGGTCGCCGGAGGCGCCGGGTCCGACGACCGGAGCGGGTCGGGCACGCCGACGATCCCGTCGGGGCTCCTCCGTGCCATCGGCGTGCTGTGCTTCGCCGTCGTCGTCGCCGCGGTGCTGGTCGGTCTCACGATCATCGTGGCCACCGGCCTGGGGCAGGAGGTCAGCTTCGACCACGTGTTCCCGACCTTCACCCCGAAGGACTGAGCGTGTCGCACGAGAACGGCCCAGACGTGAACGACGCAGACGCGACCGGCGTCGGGGTCACCGCCCACGGGTCCGGTGTGGTGGCGCGCGTCGTCGGTTGGCTCCGCGCCGGATACCCGACGGGCGTGCCCGAGCACGATTACGTGCCGCTGCTCGGTATCCTCCGACGGAGCCTCACGCCCGAGGAGCTGGACGAGGTCGTCGGCGGACTACTCATCGATGCGGAGCAGGCGGAGGCGTCCGGCGAGCCGATCGGTCAGGATCGTCTGCGGGCGCGCGTCGAACAGCTCCTCCTCGGTCCGGCGCTCCCGGAGGACCTCGTCCGCGTCTCTGCCCGGCTCGCGAGCGCGGGGTGGCCGCTCGGCAGCCCGGACGACGTCCGCGCGGTGGCGACTGACCAGGACGACGCCGGCCGAGAGGCGCGTGCGACCCTCCTCGAGGAACGCGGAGGGCTGGTCGCCCGCATCGTGCGCTGGCTCCGAGCCGGGTACCCTGCAGGATTCCCCGACCAGGACTTCGTCCCGCTCGTGGCGCTCCTCCGTCGTCGGCTGAGCGACGCCGAGGTGGCTGAGGTGGGTGCGCGCCTCGCGGCGGAGGGCGACACGTCGCTCAGCCGGGTCGACGTCGCGACCGCGATCGCGCGGGTCACCGCGGAGCTGCCGAGCGATGAGGACGTGGAGCGTGTCCGCCGGTCGCTCACCGACCACGGGTGGCCGAGCGACTTCGCGGTCTGACGGTCGAGCGGTGGTGCTGACGTGACGACCACTGCATCCTCGCTCGTGGCCGGTGTCGGGGGCCCGTCGTAGGTTCGGCTCGTGCCGGAACGTGTCGAAGCGTGGTGGGCCCGCCGTCAGTGGTCGAAGGGCCTCGAGACGCCGTACCCGGTGGGCGCCTACCGGCAAGCCTGGGCGTCGTTCCCAGCGCTGTGGCGTCAGTACCATGCGGATCTCAACGCCGGGATCGTCCTGAGCCAGGTGCCGCCGGCCGCCGACGTCCTGCTGCAGTGGCAGTGCGATCGGGGGCACCGGTTCGTCGCAACGCCGGCCGAGCAGCGCTCGCGGCCCGGACGCGAGCGTCGCCGCAGCGCGTGGTGCCCGGAGTGTTCCGACGAGGCCGATCCGTCGAGGGTCGTCGCACTGCCGATGCGGGAGTCGGTGACCGACCCGGTGCCCGCGGTCGCGGGGCTCATCCGGGAGCGTCGTGCGCGCCCGAAGCCGTCGCTGTGCGAGAAGACCCCTGACCTGCCGGTGGGGGAGGCCTTCTCGTCTGTGTGCGCGCCGAAACCGGCGTCCGCTGTCGAGGCCCAGCTGCGCGCGGACGTCCATGAGCGGCTGGCGCTGACGGAGGGACTGAACGCGGTGCGAGTGCAGCGTCCGTTCTTCCAACACCTGGAGGTGTGGCCCGACCTGGTCTACCCGGAACTGCGCATCGCCATCGAGTACGACAGCATCGGCCGGCACGGCCTCGAGCACGTCGGACGCCGCGAGGAAGTGGATCGACGAAAGGACCGCGCGTTGCGGTCCGCCGGCTGGGAGGTGGTCCGCCTTCGCACCGGGAAGCTCGAGCCCCTCGGGCCCTTCGATCTCCAGCTCTCGTCGTGGAACCGACGCGCGCTCGACCGGTTGGTCGATACGCTCAGGGCCATCCGGGGTCCGTTCATGGTCGACGCGTATCTGCGCTGATCCGCGAGCGCCACGAGAGGGCGATGATGCGTTACCCTCGTCGCAGAGGGAAAAATCCCGTCGTGCTTCGGCCGGCGGAAACGCACAAGCGTCTCGTGGGAGTCGCCACTTCTTCATCGAAGGAGTGCGCCCATGCTCGAACCCTCAACCTCCACGGCTGTCGAAGACTCGCCGCCACGCCTCCGCGACGCGTGGGTCGCGCTGGCCGGCCTCTCGGGCGTGTTCCTGTTCGAGATGCTCGACAACTCCGTCCTGAACGTCGCGCTCCCGACCATCGGCCGTGACCTCACCGCTTCAACCGCGTCACTGCAGTGGGTGTCGGGCGCGTACTCGGTCACGTTCGGCGGACTGATGTTGCTCTTCGGTGCGGTCGCCGACCGGTTCGGTCGGCGTCGGGTCATGCTCGTCGGTCTGACGCTGCTCGCCGTCGTCAGCGTCTTGACCGTGTTCGTGGGCTCGGTGGAGCAGTTGATCGCCGTACGCGCCCTGATGGGCGTCGCCGCGGCGATGACGACTCCGGGATCGATGGCTTTGGCGTTCCGCCTGTTCGACCGGGACGACCTGCGTGTCCGCGCGCTGACGGTCATCTCGACCGCTGGGCTGGTCGGCCTCGCCGCCGGGCCGACGATCGGCGGCTTCGTGCTCGCCGTGGCGCCGTGGCAGGTGCTCATCGTCGCCAACGCCCCGATCGCGGTGATCGCCTGGATCGGGATCCGCGCCGGGATCGGTGCCGACGAGTGGTCGCACCTTCACCGAGACCGGATCGATGTGCTCGGCGCTGCGCTCGGGACCGCGACCGTCGTCGGCGTCCTCTTCACCCCGACCCTGTTCGTCGCCGGCACCGACGTCCCTGCGGCCTGGGGCGCGGCTGCGGCAACGGTGACCGCCGCGATCGGCTTCGTCGTCAGGGAGCGCACCGCCCGCCACCCGTTGCTGGATCTTCGTCTCGTGGCTCAGCCGCTCGTGGCCTCCGGCTTGGCGTACAAGGCCGCCGCCGGGCTGGCGATGGCCGGCTTGTCGTACCTGGCGACCCTGCAGCTGCAGTTCGCCTGGGGGTGGCCGCCGGCCTTGGCCGCTGTCGCGATGCTCCCGCAGGTCGTGGTGCTCTTGGCGAGCGGTCGCTTCGTCGGCCCGTTCGTGCACCGCGTGGGACTCGATCGTGCGGCATGGATGAGCGCCGCCGCGGTCGTCTCGGGGCTCGCCGTGTTCGCGCTGCTGAGCCGGTTCGGCTACCCGTGGGTGCTCGTCGCACTCATCCTCGTCGCCGCCGGGATGCGGGTGGTCGGAGCCGTCGCCGGCAACAACGTCCTTCGCGGGCTTCCCGCGGACCGCACGTCCATCGGTGCGGCCCTGGTCGACACCGCGAGCGAGATCGCCACCGCTGTCGGGATCGCCGCGACCGGGACGATCCTCGCTGCGGTCGTCGGCGGCGGCATCACGACCGAGTACTTCACCCCGGCCCTCGTCGCGTCGTTCCAGCAAGCGATCCTCATTGCGGGATCGACCATCGCCGTCCTCGCTGCAGCCCTCGTGGCTGTCGGTGTCCTCCGTTCACATCACGTCCCATCTCAGCCCGCAACCCAGGAGCCATCCCATGTCTGACCTCATGCCCCGTCCCCCGTTCGATCCCGAACTCACCCCCTTCCTCGCCGCGCTCGAGGCGCGCGGGCCGTTCAGGCTGACGACCGAGATGCTGCCGCGGATGCGCGGCCTCGACACGACCGAGGAGGCCCTCGACGAACGGCTGCGCTCGCGCGGGTTCGAGCGGCGCTCCCTCACGGTGCCCGGCCATCTCGGGGATCCGATCACGCTCGCTGTCGTCCAGCGGATCGGGCGCTCCGGCGCGACGACGGCGGTCTATACGATCCATGGCGGAGGGATGATGTTCGGTCATCACCTCGGCAACCTCGAGTCCTACGACGACTGGCTCCTGAACGACCACGACGTCGTGCTCATCAGCGTCGACTACCGCCTCACCCCCGAGTACCCCGACCCGTACCCGGTCGAGGACTGCTACGCCGGACTCGTCTGGGTCGCGGAGCACGCGGATGAACTCGGTATCGACCCGGACCGCATCGTGATCGCCGGGCAGAGCGCTGGCGGCGGGCTCGCGGCCGGCACCGCCCTGCTCGCCCGGGACCGCCGTGGGCCGGCCCTCTTCGGGCAGATCCTCGTCTCGCCGATGCTCGACGATCGGGATGCCACCGTGTCGACGATGCAGATCGACGGGGTCGGGGTCGCAGATCGGCAGATGACCCGGTTCGGCTGGGAGGCCTATCTCGGACACCGTCGCGCCGGTGAGGACGTTTCCATCTCCGCCGCGCCGGCGCGGGCGACCGATCTCACCGGGCTTCCGCGCACCTACCTCGACTGTGGCAGCGCCGAGGTGTTCCGTGACGAGACGGTCGCCTTTGCCAGTGCGATGTGGGCTGCGGGTGGCGACGCGGAACTGCACGTCTGGCCGGGGGCGTTCCACGGCTTCACGAGCATGGTGCCGAGAGCCGCCATCTCGCGGGCCGCCATCGCGGCCCTGGCCGACTGGACGAGGCGACTGCTCGGAACACCCGCCGGCGAGGTCGCTCTGCCGGGTGCATCATGAACCGGTGAACTGCACCACGGTGTCCCAGGCCAGCTTCACGATGAGGATGGACAGGGTCACCAGGAACACGATCCGCACGAAGCCGCTTCCGTGTTTCGTCGCCATACGGGCGCCGATGAACCCTCCGGTGATGTTCATGACGGCCATGGCGAGACCGAGCGCGAGCAGGACCTCGCCATGCACCCCGTACACGACGAGAGCGGCGAGGTTCGTGGTGAGGTTGGCGATCTTCGCGTTGACGCTGGCTTGCAGGAAGCCGTACCCGAGCACGCCGACGATGAGGATGACGAAGAACGAACCCGTTCCCGGTCCGAGGATGCCGTCGTAGAAGCCCACCAGCAGCCCGATCAACGCCGCCCGCCAGGCGACGGCGGTGGCGCGGTCATGGCGGGGTTCGTGGTGCAGGCCCATGGTCGGCTTGAAGAGGGTGTACAGCGCCACAGCGATCACGGCCACGAGCACGATGGGCGTCAACACGTCGCGAGGGACGTACCGCGAGAGGGCGGCACCGACGGTCGACCCGGCGTATGCGCCGGCGACGAGGGGCACCAGGAGCACGAACTGCACCCTGATCTTGCGCAGGTACACCCAGCTCGCCGACAGGGTGCCGAAGAACGATGACAGCTTGTTCGTACCCAGGATGAAGGGGGTCGCGACATCGCTCGGTACGGCGATGACGAGCGCGGGCAGTTGGATCAGTCCGCCGCCACCGACGACCGCGTCGACCCAGCCGGCCACTCCCGCCGCGACGAGGAGGAGGACGAGCGCGGCCACCGAAACGGGAAGCCATTCGGCGATCAGCGGTCCATCGAGCACAGTCGCCCAGCCTAATCGTCAGAGTGATGATCCATCGGGCGGACGTCGAACGGGGTCTTCGAGGGTTCAGGCGATCCTGATGCATTCACATCTGCTTATATGTATAGATGAACGAGGATCTCGAACCCGCTGCCGAGTTGTTCAAGGCCCTGTCCTCCTCCTCGCGGTTGCGGTTGCTGCGCATCCTGGCCGCCGGCACGTCCACGGTCGGTCAGCTCGCCGAGCAGAGTCAGTTGTCGCAGCCGTTGGTCTCGCAGCACCTGCGGACGCTGCGATCAGCCGGCCTGGTCTCGGTGCAGCGGATCGGCCGAGAGGCGCACTACGACGTCGCTGACGTGCACGTCTCGCACATCGTCGACGACGCCGTGCAGCACGCACTCGAGGGATAGCGAGAACCACTATCAATTAGCTGCATGTATTGCAATTCGCTTATGAATGAGATGTACTGATGACGCGTCGCCGCCCGTCGCGACACCCGATCCATTCCCCCGAAAGGCAATCATGAGCACGACTGACATCCACGCCGAGCACTCCGTCACCGAGCACGAGCACGGAACGGACTGCGGCCACGAAGCCGTCCAGCACGACGACCACACCGACTACGTGCACGGCACGCACCACCACGCTCTGCACGACGGTCACTACGACGAGCACGAGAGCGTCGCCGAGCACACCGTCGCCGACCACGAGCACGGTGCGGCGTGCGGTCACGACGCCGTCGACCACGACGGTCACGTCGACTACGTTCACGACGGCCACCAGCACGCGGCGCACGGCGAGCACTACGACGAGCACTGATCGCTCGTCGTCGTACGACGCACGAGGGGGCCGGCTCTCGAGTCGGCCCCCTCGTGCTGTTGGTGGGCTGGCGTTCGGTCAGTCATCCGTCAGTCGTTGTTCCTGGATGGCCGTTACGCTCGCTGCATGGAACCGGACTGGATCGAACACCGGCGCTCGGAGGATCGGGAGCGACTGGGGTGGATGAAGCCTGTCGGTGAGGGGTTCGTCGTCATCGATCTCCTGGGCCGTCAGCGAACCGATGCGCTGGACTGGTTCCATGCCGAGGAGGTGCTCGACGAGATCGGCATGGGCTATCTCGCCGACCCGCACGAGCTTCGTCTGGAGGACGGCTCCTGGTTGCGGGTTCGTATCGCCGAGGTCTCGATCGCCGGGATTCGGGTGAAGAAGGATGACTGGGGCGACATGACCGCCACGCAGCTCTACTACGAGGTGTCCTTCCCCGTGACCGAGGACCAGCTGCGACCACTGCCTCGCTGAGCGGCGTGGTGGCCCGCACGCTCCGGGCCACCACGGCCCGATGTCGGGATCGCCGACGGCGGGGCATGGAGCAGCGTTGTCAGTTGCTGATCCGGAGCTCCTGCTGGGCGTATCGCAGGTCATCGGCCTGGGCGAGCATGAACCGGGCGAGGTCGGTGCGAGCGATGCGCAAACGGACCCGGTCGCCGGATCCGCTCGCGGTGCGCACCCTGACCGTTCCCGTTCCGGGCTTGTCGTGAGGCATCGTGACGACCACGGTCGTCCAGTCGCGATCAGAGCCGCGAATGGCCTCGCCCACCTCGGTGGACTCGGGCCCCAACCTGAGCAGGCTGTAGCTCGCTCTGCTCAATGCCCGCATCAGCGGGCTGCGGGGGATCAGAATGCTCGGCCCCCAACTGAAGACGAGTCGGCGGACCCCGTGCGTGCGCATCGCGGCCACGATGTTGCGCGTTCCGGCTGCGACGGGCATGTCCTTGGACCCGCCGACGATCTGTGGAGTCAGGGTGGCCAGGACGGCGTCGGCACCGCGGACGACGTCCTCAACGGCGACCGCGTCGGTCAGCTCGCCCTGCACGACCCGTAGTCGGTCGTGGCGCAGGTCGAGCTTCGCCGGATTGCGGATGAACGCCACCACGTCATGCCCGGCGGCGAGTGCCTGTTCGACCAGGTGGATACCGGTGCGCCCGGTGGCGCCGAAGATGATCAGCTTCATGACGTCTCCCTTGCGAAGCCTGCGGGTCAGCCGTTGTAGGCGACGTAGTGCAGCTCGGCCTGCTGACGCTCGTCGTGCAACTGCGCCAGGGCCTCCGCGATGACCTCGGGCTCGGCGTCGGGGTGGCCGCCTCCGATGAGTGCGGTGATGCCCAGGTGTGCGACGTAGACGCCCTTCGGTTGCAGTGCGTTGTGCAGGTTGAGGGCCCAGTTGCGAAGTCCCGCTGCGGCGATGTTCACGTTGCCGAGGAAGGGCATGGGGCTGATGGATCCGCCGCCGGTCGTGATGAGGACGGTCCCCTTGCCTGCTGCGATCATGTCCGGCAGCACTGCCCCGACGGCGGCGAGCGCGCCCCCGAGATAGAAGTCGATCTGTGGTTGCAGGTTCTCCGTCGTCACCTCGAGGACGTCGACGGGCGTGAGGGACGGGTCTGCGGGCGAGAACTCGAGCACGTCGATCGGGCCGAGCGTGTCCGTGATCGAACGCAGGGCGGCGGTGACGGTGTCCGGTTGGCTCACATCGGCAGCGAACCCGTGAGCGGTGATGCCTTCGCCCGCGAGGGTCTGGGCGAGCGAGTCGAGCTTGGACTGCGTTCGTGCGACCAGCGCGACGTCGAAGCCCCTGCGTCCGAAGGCGCGGGCGATCTCGAGGCCGAGGCCTGGGCCGGCTCCGATGATGGTGATGAGCGGCATGATGTGTCCTTTCGAATCCCACGGGTTCGTGGGGCGTTGCGTCGTTGAGCTAAGTTGAGGGTGTCCTCAAACAAGCTCGAGCATAACTTGAGACCACCCTCAATATCCATAGGAGCCGGCATGACCGCGGAACGGAGTCTGCGTCGCGATGCTCAGTCGAACGTCGAGAAACTGCACGCGGCGGCGCTGGCGGTGTTCTCGGATCGAGGTCTGTCCGCTCCGTTGGAGGACATCGCGAAAGCAGCCGGGGTGAGCATCGGCACGCTCTACAACCGAGTGGGGTCGCGCGATCAGTTGATCGATGCCGTCATCCCCGCGGTCGTGGGGGAGAAGCTCCTTGCGGTCAAAGAATGGACCATGGCGGAGCCGACTCCGCGAGCGCGGCTGGAGAGGTTCGTCACCTGCATGATCGACCTGCAGCTCAGCGATCCGGCCCTCAACGACGCGATGCTCCGGCGGTTCCCCGACGCAACGGCGCTCATCAACGCCTGCGATCGGTCAACGGCCTTGGGGGCGGAACTCATCGAGGATGCGCACGCCGCCGGTGTCCTCTCCCAGGACTTCACGACCGAAGACCTCATGGCGGTGTTGTGGATGGCGGGCACGGCGAGTCACGACCCGAGAGCGCCTTCCGGATGGCGACGACTCGTCGAGCGTGGTGTCGCTGCCGCCTGGATCGAGTAGATCCGGCGGCTGACGGTCGCCGTCACCAGCGCGACGTTCACGGGTCCGTGCGGCTGCAGCTGGGCGCCGGGGTGGCGGCCTCAGCTCTCGACCTCCGCCTGCGGGCGCTCGTGGACCTCGTCATCGTTGTGCTGACCTGATGACGACTTTGATTAATTAGTCATGAAAGTTCTTGACCTCTGAAGGAAGACAGGGGAGCCTGTTGGGACCGCCGCTTCAACGAGGAAGCGCGGGGAGGAGACGATGATGAAATCACATGTTCGTGCCGGACGACTGGCGCTCGCCACCGCGCTCGTGCTCGGCTTGGCAGGAGCGGCGGTCGGGCAACCGGCACCCGCTGAGGCGTTCCCGGCCAAGACGAAAGCGTCGGTGATCCAGTACCTCCGTTCGATCACCGGCTCGAACGTCGTGTCGGGCCAGCACAACAAGGAGCCCGCGAGTGCGCCGGGCCAGTACACCCAGCAAGTGAAGGACATCACCGGTCAGTATCCCGGTCTCTGGGGCGGTGACCTGATGTTCCGAGCGCAGGACGCGGCCAACCGTCAGCGAGTGATCGATCAGGCGAAGACCGAGTGGGCGAACGGTTCGCTCGTCGCGTTGACGTGGCATGCATGCTCACCGACCGGCCCCTCGACCTGTGAGTTCGACGGCGGTGTCAAGACGCAGATCACCAACGCGCAGTTCACGCAGATCGTCACGGGCGGCACCGCTCTCAACACCACCTGGCGGCAGCGGATGGCCGAGGTCGTCCCATATCTGCGGCAGCTCAAGGACGCCGGAGTCCCGGTCCTCTTCCGGCCCTTCCATGAGATGAACGAGACCTGGAACTGGTGGGGCGGCCGATCGGGAGCGAACGGCGGGGCGAAGATCTTCCAGCAGATGCGTGACTACTTCGACTCACAGGGGCTCGACAACCTCATCTGGGTGTGGAACGTGCAGGACAACCCGGCGGGAGGGTGGGCGAACTACTACCCGGGGAACTCCTACGTCGACGTGGTCTCACTCGACGTCTGGTACAAGAACTATCCGAGCGCGGCCGACTACCAGCAGATGCAGACGATCGCCGGTACGAAGCCGATCGCGATCGCGGAGTTGGGGAAGGCGCCGGATGCGAACCTCCTGCAGTCGCAGACGCGTTGGTCGTACTTCATGATCTGGTCGGAGCAACTGCGTGGCAACAACTCCAATGCCGAGATCCAGAACGCGTACTTCCATCCGCGGGTGTTCAATCAGGGTGAAGTGGTCCTGCCGTAGGCGGGATGCCGTGACCTCGTCGGTCCGCGCCCGCGACGATGGCGCGGCCGTCGGGGCGACCTCCTGAACGAGCTGGGAGGCTGGGCCGTCGTCGAACCGGCGACTCAGCGTGTGAGCGCCGGCCCGTGTCCCGGGGCGATCGTGCCTTGTAGGACCAGCGACGCGGCGCCGATCGCTGCCGCGTCGCGCGGGTTGGCGGAGAGCTCGACCACGATCGGGTGGGCCCGCCGGGCGAAGAACCGCTGCTCGAGACGTTCGCGGATCGCACGGGCGTAGAGCGAACCGGCCACCGCCATGCCAGGGCCGGCGAGGACGAGCCGATCGAGGTCGAGCAGGTTCGCGAGTGTCACCGTGGCCGCGGCGACCCGGTCGGCCGAGTTCTGGATCAGGTCGAGCGCCACGTCATGGCCGCTGACGGCGGCTCGGGCGAGCTGGTCGAAGTCGCGGCTGAGCGTCTCCGGTGCGAAGCCGAGCCCGAGTCCGTCGAGGCGATCCCGCGAGGCCTCAGCCGCCGCCATCACGGCTGCCGGTGCCGCGTAGCGCTCCAGGCATCCGCGGTTGCCGCAGTGGCAGGGGACGCCGTCGACCTCGATGCTGATGTGACCCAGCTCACCGGCGTTGGAGCTCGAACCACGATAGAGCGCACCGCCCAGCACCATTCCTGCGCCGATCCCGGTGCCCATGTAGACGCATGCGAAGGACTCCGTGCGCGACACCTGGCGACTCCAGAACTCACCGACCGCGGCGGCGGCGGCGTCGTTGTCGACGACCACCGGAACGTCGAGGCTCTCCTGCAACGCCTGCTGCAGGGGGAAGTCGTCCCAGCGTACGAGCGTGGGCGGACCGAGGAGGACACCGCCGAGTTGGGCGATCGGGCCGGGGGCGACGACGGCGACGCCCGCGATCGACGGGGCCGCGAGCCCGACGCCGGCGACGAAGTCGCGGTAGAGCGTGACGAGTCGGTCGGTCACCTGCTCCGGCGTGGCCGAGCCTGCGCCGTCGACGAGCTGTCGGCCGACGACGCCGCCGCGGACGTCGGTGGCGACGAGCGTGATCGACTCGAATCCGAGCTGGATCCCGACGGCGTACTTGGCGCTCGCGTTGATCTCGAGGAGGGTCCGCGGCTTGCCGCCGCGGGGCGCGGCCCGACCGGTCTCGCGGACGAGTCCGTCCTCGATGAGGCGGCGGACGATGTTGGAGATCGACGGCTGGGTCAGACCCGTCGCCTCGGTGAGCTCGGTGCGGCTGATGGTGCCGGCCGAGCGGATGAGGTCGACGATGAGCGCCTGGCTGCCGGGACCCGACTGCACGGACTCACGTCTGGCCAACTGTCCCTCCCGGCGATCTTCGAGCGCGTAGTGTGAGGGCCACACGACCACTCCTCACGAAAGGCCGCGTCCCGATGGGTCTCGATGCCGAACAGACTATCGCGCAGCCCCGGCCGATCGGCCTCACGCTGTTCCGGGCCTCGGAGATCTACGGCGCGGAGCCGTTCTACCACGAGCTCATCGCCGGCATCGATCGCGTCGTCCGCCCGCACGGCCTGTCCGTGTTGCTCCGCGTGCTGCCGACGCGGGAGGAGGAGCTGCTGCAGCTCGGGCGCTGGCAGCAGGACGGAACGGTGAGCGCCGTCATCCTCGTGGACCTCATCGACGACGACGAGCGGGTGGCCTTCGTCGAGCGGTCCGCGATCCCGGCGATCGTGATCGGCGCTCCGACGACGGCTCAGGGGCTCCCGGCGGTCTGGACCAACGACGCGGTCACGATGCACGAGGCCGTCGACCACCTCGTCTCGCTCGGGCACCGGCGTCTCGCGCACGTCACGGGTCCGCGCGAGCTCACCCACACGCTGTCCCGGATGGAGGCGTTCACCCTCGCCTCCGACCTGCCCGACGTGGACACGGTCTCGATCGGCGGCGATTACTCGCGGACGTCCGGCTACCAGGCCATGCAGACGCTGCTCGCCCGAGAGCCCAGACCGACGGCGGTCGTCTTCGACAGCGACGTGATGGCGCTCGGCGGGCTGCAGGCGGTGCAGGAGGCCGGGTTGCGGGTGCCCGACGACCTGTCGATCGTGGCGTGGGACGATTCGGCGCAATGCCAGCTGTCGGACCCGCCGATGTCGGCGCTCAGCCACGACGTGCAACGCATCGGCGAGATGGCGGGCGAGGAGCTGCTCGAGCTGTTGGCGGGTCGCCCAGGTGCCACACGGGAAGCGCCGCACGCCGTGGTCATCGAGCGCTCCACCTCGGGTCCCGTCCCCGTCGCCTGAGGCTTCGAAGGTGACCGGAGGGCGGATTTCCTGTGATCGATTTGTTATATAAATTAATAATGTTTACTCTTGACGGGTGCTGGGCGGCAGACGATGCTGGACAGCGAGCGACGAGGCGACCCGGCCCTTCGCCCTCATGAACGAAGGAGTTCCCATGTCCCGGAGACCGATCATCGGCCTCGCCGCAACGGCTGCGGCCGCGGCACTCGTCCTCAGCGGCTGCTCCGGAGGAGCGGCCAACGACGACGGCGACCCGAGCGGCGAGATCACCGTCCTCACGAACCGTACCGACCTCGTCGACACCACCTTCAAGGACTACGCGACCGAGTTCGAGAAGCAGTACCCCGGCACCACCGTCAAGTTCGAGGCTCTGACCGACTACGAGGGCGATGCCAAGATCCGGCTCAACTCGAAGGACTACGGCGACGTGCTCCTCATCCCCTCGTCGAACGTCACCAAGGACCAGTACGCGAACTTCTTCGAGCCGCTCGGCAGCACCGAGGAGCAGTCCAAGACCTACCGCTTCGCGAACGAGGCCTCCTTCGACGGCACGGCCTACGGCGTCTCGACCTTCGGTTCCGCCATGGGCTACGTCTTCAACCGCGACGTGTGGACCAAGGCCGGGATCACCGAGCCGCCCGCCACCGAGGAGGAGTACCTCGCCGCACTCGAGAAGGTCAAGGCGAACGGCTCGATCCCGTACTACACGAACTACAAGGACGGCTGGCCGCTCGCGACGCTCGAGGGCAACCTCGGAGCCGTGCAGGGCCCGAAGGTCCGCACCGAGATGATCGCGACCGACAGCCCCTGGACCGAGGGCAACGACCAGTACAACATCGACGGTCTCCTCTTCGACACCGTCGCCGCCGGCCTGAGCGAGCCGGACCCCACCACCACCAACTGGGAGGAGTCGAAGAACCTCCTCGCCTCCGGTGAGATCAGCTCGATGGTGCTCGGCTCCTGGGCCGTCTCGCAGATGCAGGACGCCGCCGAGAAGGCCGGCGAGTCCCGCGACGTGATCGGCTTCTGGCCGATGCCGTGGAAGACCGACGAGGGGTTCACCTCCGTCACCGCCTCCGACAAGTTCCTGGCGGTCAGCAAGTACTCGAAGAACAAGGCGACCGCGAAAGCCTGGATCGACTGGTTCACGAACGAGTCCGGATTCGCCGCGAGCCAGGGTGCCATCAGCCCCGTCATCAGCGACCCGGCGCCCGACACGCTGGCCGACTTCTCCGATCTCGGCGTCACCTACCTGGAGCTCGCTCCGGACCCGGTGGGCAAGGAGGCCGTGATCAACGACATCGCCAACGCCGCCGAGATCGACCTCTTCGGCAACACCTACCGCCAGAAGCTCATCGACATCGCCCGCGGCGCAGCCGACGGCGACAAGGAGAGCGCCTTCGCCGACCTCAACGAGCGCTGGGCGGCCGCCCGCGCGGACGTCGCCGAGTAGCACCCATCCGATCGACACCCGGGCCCGTCCCCACGGCGGGCCCGGGTGTCCTCCACCCCGCGCAGCGAAGAAGGCAACCAGCATGGTCACAGTCCAGGGAGCGTCACCCGCCACCCGAGCGGTGGTGACGAACCATCCACGCCCGCCGCGCACCCTGCGCCCGGGCAGACCCCCGAAGGCCACCGGGTCGCGTGTCACCCCCTGGCTCTTCCTCGTGGTGCCGCTCGCCTTCCTGATCGTGCTCACCTACGTGCCGGTCGCGAACATGTTCTGGTACAGCCTCACCTCGTGGGACGGACTCGAACCCGAGCAGGAGTTCGTCGGCATCGACAACTTCGTGCAGATCTTCACGAAGCCGGAGATCTTCCAGGTCTTCTTCGTGAGCCTGTACTACCTCGTCGGGGCCGTCGCCCAGCTCGTCCTGGCGCTGTACCTCGCCACGCTGTTGAGCTTCCGCACCCGCTTCAAGAACCTCTTCAAGGGCGTCATCTTCTTCCCCTACCTCATCAACGGGGTCGCGATCGGGCTGGTCTTCCTCTACTTCCTCCGCCCAGGCGGCACCCTCGACGCCCTCCTCGCGGCGGTCGGCGTGCAGGACACCCCGCAGTGGCTCGGCGACCCCTCGTTCGTGAACGCCTCCCTCGCCGCCACGTCCGTCTGGCGGTACATGGGCCTCAACTTCGTCCTGTTCCTCGGTGCGATCCAGTCGGTCCCGTCCGAGCAGTACGAGGCCGCGGACCTCGACGGCGCCAACTCGTGGCACAAGTTCCGCTTCATCATCCTGCCGAGCATCCGGCGCATCCTCGGCCTCTCGTTCATCCTGGCCATCGCCGGAGCACTGTCCGCCTTCGAGATGCCGTACGTCATGACCGGCGGTGCCAACGGCTCCGAGACCTTCGTGATCCAGACGGTGAACACGGCCTTCAAGTTCTCGAAGGTGGGTTTGGCGTCCGCGATGGCCGTCGTCCTGCTGCTGATCGTCCTGATCATCACCTTCGTCCAACGCCGGGTCTTCCCCGACGAGAAGGGAGGCGAATCGTGACCGCCACCGCCGACCGACCGGTCTCCGCTGCCACACCCGAGCCCCGACGCGCACTGCGACGGACGCGGCGCGGGCCGAAGCGCCCACAGGGTGCCGCCGCCCTCACCGCGACGACGATCAAGTACGCCTCGCTCATCATCGCGAGCCTCTTCGCGGTGGTCCCCCTGGCCACGATCTTCATGCTCGCGTTCAAGACCGACCGCGAACAGCGGACGACCGGTCCCCTCACCCCGCCGTCGAACTGGTTCAACTTCGACAACTTCGTCGTCGCCTTCGACCAGGGCGGCATGGTCACCGGCTTCCTCAACACCGCGATCATCCTGCTCGTGTCCGTCGCCGGGACCATCCTGATCGGCACCATGTCGGCCTACGCACTCGACCGGTTCCGCTTCCGCGGACGGAAGCTCGTCATGGGCCTGTTCCTCCTGGCGACGCTCGTGCCGTCGGTCACGACCCAGGTGGCCACGTTCCAGGTGGTGTCCGCACTCGAGCTGTTCAACACCCGTGGCGCCGCGATCCTGCTCTTCATGGGGACCGACATCGTCGCGATCTACATCTTCCTGCAGTTCATGCAGTCGATTCCCGTCTCCCTCGACGAGGCCGCGATGCTCGACGGCGCGAACCGCTTCACGATCTACTGGCGCATCATCCTCCCGCTACTGAAGCCCGCTGTCGCGACGGTGGTCATCATCAAGGGCATCGCCATCTACAACGAGTTCTACATCCCCTTCCTGTACATGCCGTCGCAGGACCTGGGGGTGATCTCCACCTCGCTGTTCCGGTTCATGGGACCGTTCGGCGCCCAGTGGCAGATCATCGCGGCCGGGACGATCCTCGTGATCATCCCGACGCTCGTCGCCTTCCTCTTCCTGCAGCGATACATCTACAACGGCCTGACCTCTGGAGCAACCAAGTGAGCATCATCGACACCGCCACCGTCCGTCCCCTGACCACCCGCCTCGTGCACGAGGGGTGGAGTCTGCGTGCGGTCGGTGGCGCGATCCCCGAGGCATTCGTCGGGACGAGCGTGCCCGCGACGGTGCCCGGCCTCGTGCACACGGACCTCCTCGACGCCGGGCTCATCCCCGACCCCTTCCTCGACCGCAACGAGCACCTCGTGACGTGGATCGGATCGACGGACTGGGAGTACCGCACCACCTTCACGTGGGAGCCGGACGGCCACGAGCGGCACGACCTCGTGTTCGAGGGACTCGACACCGTGGCGACGGTGACCGTGAACGGCTCGGTCGTCGCGACCACGCGGAACCAGCACCGCACCTACCGCATCGACGTCGGTGCCGTCCTGCGCGAGGGTGAGAACGAGCTGGTCGTGCACTTCGCCTCGCCCGTCGCGGCTGCCGACCTGGCCAGCCTCGAGATCGGCTACCGCCCCCACACCTACTCCCACCCGTTCAACGCCATCCGCAAGGCCGCCTGCAACTTCGGCTGGGACTGGGGACTCGACGCCGCCTCGTCGGGACTCTGGAAGCCCGTGAGTCTGCAGTCATGGTCGACGGCCCGGCTCGCCTCGGTGCGTCCGGTCGTGACCGTCGACGGCGGCGAGGGCCGGGTGGCCGTGCACGTCGACGTGGAACGCGCCGGCGACGGTGACGCGCCCCTCGCGCTCACAGCGACGGTCGCCGACGCGAGCACTGATGTCGTCCTCGCGGCCGGTGCCGACACCGCGGTGGTCGAGCTCACCGTCGCGGATGCCGAACTGTGGTGGCCTCGCGGGTACGGCGAGCAGCCGCTGTACGACCTCGACGTCGTGCTCGGACAGGACGAGGCACGCCTCGGCGAGTGGTCGAGGCGTATCGGGTTCCGGACCGTCGCGGTCGAACTCGAACCCGACGCGGAGGGCACCTCGTTCCGCTTCGTCGTGAACGGCGAGGCCATCTGGGTGCGAGGCGCCAACTGGATCCCCGACGACGCCTTCGTCACCCGCGTGGATCGCGCACGGCTCGCGCGCCGGATGGACCAGGCCGAGTTCGCGAACCTCAACCTGCTCCGTATCTGGGGCGGCGGCTACTACGAGTCCGACGACTTCTACGAGCTCTGCGACGAGCGCGGGATCATGGTCTGGCAGGACTTCCTCTTCGCCTGCGCGGCCTATGCCGAGGAGGAGCCGCTGTGGAGCGAGGTCGAGGCTGAGGCACGCGACAACATCACGCGCATCATGCCACACGCGAGCCTCGTGCTGTGGAACGGCAACAACGAGAACATCTGGGGCTTCGAGGAGTGGGGCTGGGAGAAGCGCGTCCAGGGCCGTACCTGGGGCATGGGCTACTACCTCGACCTGCTGCCGCGGCTCGTCGCCGAGCTCGACCCGGCCGGCAACTACACCGCGGGCAGCCCCTGGTCGGGAACGCCGGACATCCCGGCCAACGACCCGGACCACGGATCCGTGCACCTCTGGGAGCTGTGGAACCGCGTCGACTACCCCGCCTACCGCGACGTCTCGCCGCGCTTCGTGGCCGAGTTCGGTTGGCAGGGTCCGGCGACGTGGTCGACGATCGATCGAGCCATCTCGGACTCCCCGCTCACGCCGGAGTCGCCCGGCATGATCCACCACCAGAAGGCGACGGACGGGAACGACAAACTGACCGACGGACTCGTCGCGCACCTGCCGCTGCCGGACGACACCGAGGACTGGCACTGGGCGATGTCGCTCAACCAGGCCAACGCCGTGACCGTCGCGATCGAGCACTTCCGGTCGTGGAGCCCACGCTGCATGGGGTCGATCGTCTGGCAGCTGAACGACTGCTGGCCAGTCACGTCCTGGGCGGCCGTCGACGGCGACGAGCGCGCGAAGCCGCTGCTCTACGCCTTGCGACACGTCTACGCCGACCGGCTCGTGACCGTGCAGCCGCGAGGGGAGTCCCTCGTGGTCGCCGTGCTCAACGACGGCCCGGACGCCTGGGCGGACGACCTCGTCATCCGGCGCCTCCGGTTCGACGGGACCGAACTCGCCTCGGTGCGCGTCCCGGTCGACCTGGACCGACGCTCCTCGACGCTCGTCGAGATCCCCGAAGCGGTCGCGGTCGCGGGCTCGGCACCCGATGAAGTGCTCGTCGCCACAGTCGGGGCGGAACGCGGCTTCTGGTCCTTCGCCGAGGCACGTGATTCGACGATCCCCGCCCCTCGGTTCAGCGCCGAGGTCGCCCGCCAGGAGGACGGTTACGCCGTGACCATCACGGCCGAGTCGTTCCTTCGCGACCTCACGCTGCTCGTCGACAAGCTGGACCCGGCCGCCGTCGTCGACGACCAGCTCGTGACCCTCCTGCCGGAAGAGCGCGTGACGTTCCACGTGCGGACCGAGGTGGAACTCGGCGAGGACGAGCTCCTGTCGACCCGGGTCGTGCGCACCGCGAACCAGCTGGTCGAGGACTGGGCACGGTGACCCTGGCGGACATGACCGCGGAGAGGGATCCGTCGGGGTCGGTCGCGCTCGCGGTCGACCTCGGCGGCACCAAAGTGGAGGCCGCGCTCGTCACGGCCGAGGGCGTCGTGGTCGACGGCAGCGCGCATCGGGCGCCGACGGGGCCCGATGCAGGGCGCCGTGCACTGGAAGACGCCGTCGACCGAGTGGTCCTCGCCTCGATCGCGCGCCTGCCAGACGGTTCCGCGCTCGTCGGCGTCGGCATCGGTTCGGCGGGTCCCGTCGACCTCGGCCGCGGCACCGTGAGCCCGAAGAACCTCCCGCGACTGCACGGCTTCGACCTCCGGACACACGTCGCGCGGCTGTTACCGGACGCCCCGGTGGTGGTCCGTCTCGACGGGACCTGCATCGCGCTCGCGGAGCACTGGCTCGGAGCGACCCGCGGCACCGAGAACTCGATGGCGATGATCGTCTCGACCGGTGTCGGCGGCGGGATCATCCTGCACGGGCGGTTGATCGCCGGCCGGAGCGGCAACGCCGGCCACATCGGTCAGGTGCAGATCGCCTCGCGCGTACCTGGAGAGTCCGCCGACGACGCGACGCTCGAGCGCATCGCCTCCGGACCACGGAGCGTCGCCTGGGCGCGGGCCCACGGCTGGGACGGCCGCACCGGCGAGGAGCTCGCCGTCGACGCCTCGGCGGGGGATCCCGTCGCGCGGTCCGCCGTCGTCCGTTCGGCCACCGCGGTCGGACAGGCGATCGCGAGTGCCGCGACCCTGCTCGACCTGGAGGCGGTCGCCGTCGGCGGCGGGTTCACCGCCGTCAGCACCGACTATCTCGACCTCGTCCGTGCCGCGGTGCAGGACGCCATCGTCCTCGACTACGCGGCCGGCGTCGTCGTGACCGGTTCCGCTCTCGACGGCGCGGGTCCGATCCTCGGCGCCGCAGCACTCATCCACCGACCGGAGGCACTCGGCCTCCCACCGCTCGACCCGATGCACCATCCCAGACGAAGGAGCCTGGCACGATGAATCGCACCCCCGACCCCCGCCCATCGCACCGCGACACGAGCGGCCGCCTCGCCGCCGGCATGCTCGCGGCGGCCGTCACCGCCGCACTGCTCCCGGCGCTCGCGGCGCCGGCAGCTGCCGCCCCGGCCGACTGGACCTCGCTCAACACCTCGTTCGTCGAGCGTGACGGCTCCCGCCTCGTGCTCGACGGCGAAACCTTCCGCTTCAGCGGTCCGAACATCTACTGGCTCGGTCTGGACGAGAACGTGGGCGGGGTCGACTACCCGACTGCGTTCCGCATCGCTGACACCCTCGATGCGGCGGCCAGGATGGGTTCGACCGTCGTGCGGACGCACATGATGACCTCGACGGGCCAGGACGGTGCGAACCCCCTGGCGATCATGCCGGCCCTCGGGCAGATGAACGACGAGGCGTTCGCGACGATCGACTTCGCCGTCGCGTACGCCGGCAAGCTCGGCATCCGGCTGGTGCTCCCGCTCACCGACGAGTGGGAGTACTACCACGGCGGGCATCGCGACTTCACGACCCCGTACGGGCTGACGTCGGCCGACTTCTACACCGACGAGCGGCCGATCGCCGCGTACCAGGCCTACGTCGACGCGATCCTGCAGCGGACGAACGCGCTCACCGGCGTCCGGTACACCGAGGACCCGACGATCATGGCGTGGGAGCTCGGGAACGAGTTGGAGGGGATGACCGCGCCGTGGATCGACCGGCAGGTCGCGTTCATCAAGGAACGCGCCCCGCAGCAGCTCGTCGCGGCCGGTCGTCGATTCGACATCGACCCGGACACGCTCTCGGCGCCGGGGCTCGACATCGTCGATGTGCACTACTACCCGCCCACCGCCGCACGCGTGTCCGCGGACGCGGCCACGGTCACCGCCGCGGGCAAGGTCTACCTGGCCGGCGAGTACGCCTCCACTGCTGCGAGCCCGGCGTTGCTCGAACCGCTCGTCGCCGACCCGAACGTGACCGGCATGCTGTTCTGGTCGCTGTTCGGCAACAGCGACCGTGGTGGGCTCGTCCCGCACGACGACGGGTTCACGATCCATGCACCCGGTGCGACCGATGCCGAGCGCGCCCGGGTCTCGGCGATCACCGCCTATGCCGCTGCGATCGGTGCCGTGCCGGCTGCTCCCGCCGTCGGGACACCGCTCATCACAGCGGTCGACCGCGCGGACGGCATCAACACCGTCCGATGGCGCGGGGCCGGCGGCGCGGTCTCGTACCGGCTCGAACGCTCGCTCGACGGGATCTCGTGGACCGCGGTCGACACCGGCGCGCTCCGGGCCGATGCCGGGTCCGCGACGGACTTCGCCTCGCCGACGGGAGCGGTCTACCGCGTCGTCGCGATCGACGGGGCCGGGGCCGACGCGGCGCTGTCGGACCCGGTCATGACCGAGACCGACACCCGCGTGCTCGTCGACCCGCTCGAGTCCTGGCTGCTCACCGAGGCGCACGACGGTGCGACGATCGTTCCACGCGCAGATGGGACGAGCGTGGTCGCCGCCTCCGATGGAGCCAGCGTCACCTGGAAACAGGACCGACTCTCGGCGGCGTCGTTCATCGTCTCCGGATCGGTCGTGGTCGAGTCCAGCGCTGACGGTTCAGCCTGGGTGACCGCCGCGGCCGAGGTCGGACCCGGCGGCACGGTGATCGCTCGCGATCTGGCGGGGCCGTACCTCCGGGTGACCCTCGCCGCCGACGCGACCGTGTCGCGGGCCACCATCTGGTCGGTGGTGGACGCTCCGAGCGGGCCGCCGGCGGCGTTCGCATCCGTCTCACCGGCGCCCGGCACCGTCGATGTGACCGCGACGCCGACCTTCACCTGGGAGTCGGCGGCCGGTGCGGCCTACTACCGCTTCACGCTCGCCGCGCAGGCCGACCTCGGAAACCCGGTCGTCGTCGTCGACGGTGTCGGAACCCCCTCGGTCACCCCGACGGTCTCCCTCACGCCGGGACAGCGGTACTGGTGGTCGGTCACCGCGGTCAACGGAGCCGGGACGACCGCCTCGAGCGCGGGAGCGGCGGACTTCCTCATGAAGGCGCTGCCGAGCGAACCGCTCGTCGTCGAGGACTTCGAGTCGTACGCCGATGACGCCGCCTTGCAGGCCGCCTACGTGCGGAACACCGGGGGCGGCGCCGTGACACCGACGCTCACGCCGAACCCCGACACCGGCACGAACGCGATGTCGGCCGCGTACGACCTCGCCGGTCCCGGCTATGCCGGCGTCGTCCGCACCTTCCAGACACCGCAGGACTGGTGGGGCTACACCGGGCTCCAGCTCTGGGTGCAGGGGACACCGGGCGACGATGTCACCGTCCAGTTCGTGACGAGTGGGACGTACTGGGAGACGGTCGCGCCCATCGAGGGCGAGGGTTGGCAGCTGATCGAGATCCCGTTCTCGGCCTTCGCCCCACCGGCCTGGGCCGGCGAGGCGGCGTTCGACCCGACCTCCGTCACCCAGATCGGGTTCTACCTCGGTGGTGAAGGAGCCGGCACCCTGCTGGTCGACGACGTCGTCACGACGGTCGCGGCGGTGGAGCCGGAACCGGGCACGGGACAGCCGGGCACGGGACAGCCGGGTGGGTCTGACGGCGCTGACCCGGTGGCGCCGACGGACGACCTCGCCCGCACCGGCCTGGACGCCACGCCCTGGATCGTCGGCGCGTTCGCGCTGCTCGCGATGGGTGGTCTGCTGCTGGTCCGCGGTCGACGGCGGGCTCTCTGATGGCGCTGCACCGCATCACCAGCGACCCCAAGCGGTACGCCTGGGGGTCGACGACGGCCATCCCGGAGCTGCTGGGGGTACCCGCTGACGGTTCGCCCCAGGCGGAGCTCTGGCTCGGGGCACACCCTGGCAGCGTGACCGAGTTCGTCGAGCCGGGTCACGGTCGTCCCGACAGCCTCAACGACTGGATCGCGTCGGACCCCGACGCGGCTCTCGGTGGGCGCTCCAGGATGCCGTTCCTGGTGAAGCTGTTGGCCGCCGCGAGGCCGCTCTCCCTCCAGGTCCACCCCACGCCCGACCGGGCCAGGGCGGGGTTCGCGGACGAGGACCGCCGCGGCGTGTCACTGGACGCACCGCATCGGAACTACAAGGACGCCTGGCACAAGCCGGAGATCATCGTCTCCCTGCAGGACGGCTTCCGCGCCCTCTGCGGATTCCGGGCGGTCGAGGAATCGCGCGCATTCCTCATGCACCTGTCCGCCTACGTCGAGGGGCCGGACCGGATGGTGCTCGAGGCGTTCGAGGCGGAGCTCCGTGACGCCGGTCTGGAACCGACGGTGCGAGCGGTGCTCGAACGACGGACGCCCGGCGTGGTCGCCGCCCTGGTGACGGCCGCCGGTGTCGGCACCGGCAGCGGAGCGGTCCCGGACGCCGACCGTCGATCGCGCTGGTCGGCCGAGCGCGAGCTCATCCTGCAGCTCGCCGAAGAGTACCCGGGGGACCCCGGCATCGTCGTCGCGGCGCTCCTCAACCTCGTGACGTTGCGGGAGGGTGAGGCGTTGTTCCTGCCCGCGGGGAACATCCACGCCTACCTCTCCGGCTTCGGGGTCGAGGTCATGGCCTCGAGTGACAATGTGCTCCGCGGCGGACTGACGCCGAAACACGTCGACGTTCCGGAGCTTCTCGCGGTTCTCGATTTCGAACCATCGCCGGTCCCGTTCGTCGAGCCGACCGTGCGAACCGGCGGTGGGGTCATGTACCCGGTGCCGGTCGACGACTTCCGGCTCGTCCGGATCGGTCCCGGGACGGCGACCGACCTTGCTCGCGGCCAGGCGGCGGTGATCCTCGTGACCGGCGGTACGGCGCGGGTGGAACAGGGTGCGGAGACCGTCGTGCTCGAGCGCGGGACAGCGGTGTTCGTCTCTCCGGGGCCGGAGCCGGTGACGGTGTCCACGGACGGTCGGGTCTTCGTCGCCACCGGCTGACCGGCCAACACTGTCGGTGGCTGCTGTCCGCCACATGGAGGCGTGAATCCGTGCGCGGAGGTTCCGTCGTGACCACAGGCGTGCGCTGCTCGATCCGCTTCGCGTCGGATGACTCTTGACGTCGTCGAGCATCCTCGCCATCATTCGAGTGCGATCGACGGCAACGAGCCGCCGGCAACCTCGAGAGAGACGGCCCCGATGTCCACCATGATCTTCGTCAACCTGGCCGTCAGCGACCTGCGCCGGTCACGGGTGTTCTTCGAGGCACTCGGGTACTCGATCAACGAGGGGTTCAGCGACGAGAACGCGATCAGCGTGGTCATCAGCGACACAATCACGGCGATGCTGCTCACGCGGGAGTTCTTCGCGGAGTTCACGAGCAAGTCGATCATCGACGCCACGACCTCCACCGAGGTGCAGCTCGCTCTCAGTGCCGAGAGCAAGGGCGACGTCGATTCGATTGTCGAAAAGGCCATCGCGAGCGGGGCTACGCCTGCCGGCGAACAGGACCATGGCTTCATGTACTCGAAGAGCTTCGACGACCTCGACGGCCACCACTGGGACTTCGTCTGGATGGACCCGGAGGCGGCCGCCGGCGGCGCGCCGGAGATGACCGTGGAGGAGATGCGGGCGAACACGACGCACAGCTGAGCGCGGCGATGGACGACTTGACGATTCGTCGGGCCGTCCTGGCGGATGCACCTGCGGTGTTGGCACTGTTCGACGAAGCGATCGCCTGGTTCGTGCGGATCGGCAACACACGGCAGTGGGGTACCGAACCTGCATCTGGGCAGGAGCGCTGGACCACGCGTGCCGAGCAGTGGTGTGCCTCATCCGATGCCTGGGTCGCCGAGCACCCCACGGTCGGCGTCTGCGGAGCGCTCGTGCTGGGGGAGGCGCTCGAGTACGTGCCGGCCGCCACCGAGCCGGAGGTCTACGTCCGCGTATTGATCGGCTCGCGCGATCCTCGCGTGAAGGGCACCGGTCGCCGCTTGCTGGCATTCGCCGAGGAGCGCGCCCAGGCCGCCGGGGTCGGTCGCATGCGGGTCGACTGCTACGCGGGTGGCTCGGGAGATCTCGTCCGCTTCTATGAGGCCGCCGGCTACGAGCGTGACGTGGCATTCACGGTCGGTGACGGGGCTGACGCGTGGCCGGGCCAGGTGTTGTCACGGCGGGTCGATGGAAAGAACGGCCCGTAGCGATCAGGTCGTGAGTGCCGAGGGGCTGAGGAGGCGTGTGACACCTGCCGGGTAGAAGGGGTGATCGGTCTCGCTGATCGACACCCACCGAACAGGACTTCCCTCATCCAGGACGTGCAGTCGGGCGTCGAGCGGGATGGCATCGATCTCGGCGGACTCGACGGCGAAGATGTGGGCGATCTCATGGCCCGGCTCACCTTCGTATTCGAAGATGTTCTCCGCGACGTCGAGGAGCGTCACGCGGCCCAGTGTGACGCCGAGCTCCTCGACGAACTCGCGGCGCAGAGCGGTTTCCGCGGTTTCGCCGAACTCGATGCCGCCCCCAATCGCGCGATGGAAGGCCTCGTTCTTCACGGTGTCCAAGCCGTTCAAGACGAGTACGTGACCGTCTCGGATGGGAAGGCCGACGGAGATGTTCCGAATCGAGGGCATGTCGTCGACTCTAGAGCGACCGCTGACCTGGTGTATGGAGCGGATGACGGGAATCGAACCCGCGCTATCAGCTTGGGAAGCTGAAGTTACCAACTGTCGGCTAACTGGGGCTCACTAGAGCGAACTTCCGCGTGATTCCGGGGGAGGGTGAACCGGGATGAGGCGTGGTGTGCTCGATTTCTTGGTGAGAAAAGGGTGAGCGTTCCTCCGTCGAGAGCACGTGAAGGACAGTAGGGCGTGGGGCCGACGACGGTCACGATCCCGGGTCGTCCCAAGATCCAGCACGAAGGTCGCTCGCCGCAGCCTGCCGCCGCGAATGGCGCAGAATGGGTCTCCTTGGACTTCGCGCCGAATGTCTCGTGTGCGAACCGGTTTCTCGATCCGTGCCCTTGGGTGTCGCGTGGCAGTGGGTGGCGAGGCCGTCGACGACTATCGTCACTCATCCCTTCGGCGGGTCTCCGCGCTGGTCGCACACTGTTCCACCGCGGAGAAGGCACCACCCGCATCACAAAAGGCCGAGCGGCACGTCTGCAGCCTGTAGGCGCTTCCCCGCCTGATCGAGTGAATCGCCGAGGGCAGCTTCGTTTCTCGATTCCTTCGGTCACCTGCTCATTCCCCATCTCGGACGAGACTGGAAATCTTGAAAGGACCAACCATGACCCACGCAGCGCAGAAGCGCCCGACCCGCCGAGCAGCTTCCCCCCGCGCCGACTATCCGGGCAAGAAGCTCGGTCTCGTCGGTCTCATCCTCGCAATCCTTATGCCGGTCGTCGGCTTCATCCTCAGCATCGTCGCCCAGAACCAGTCGTTGGCTGCCGGCTACCGGAATCAGCTGGCGACATTAGGTGTCATCATCAGTGCGGTGATCCTCGCGCTCGGCGTCCTCGTATCGCTCCTGTACGTCGGCGTGCTCGGTTCGCTCGGCGCCAGCAGCGGCGACTGATCGCTGCTCTGCGGCAGCTGCAGCATCGACGAAGCGCCGGTCTCGTCCTCGCCGTCGGGACGGGGATGACGGCCGGCACGCGCGGCACCGCTGTGATGTACTCCGCAACGCTTGGTGTTCGCGTCATAGTCGCTGCTGATGGCCGTCTGCGTGCCTGAAGGATTCGCTTCCCAGTGCCTGCCCACGGCCACAGCGACATGGTGCACAAATGATCATCTCCGAGCAGCAGAGATCGTGGTTTCCCCCGGTCATCGAGGGACAACGTGTGGTCGTCACGACGCGAGAGATCGGGCGGAACAACGTCATCGTCGGAGTCGTGACGAGGTCCGGCCGTCAACTCCGCGTGGGGACCGTCCTGCTCTGGGATGACGACGGTGGCCCGAATCTGCTCGCGCGTGTGATTGCCAGCGAACCGAACTGATCGGCGCCGCACAGCTCGAAGCGTTCGACCACTGACGGGCGTTTCGATCATCCGCGTACGGACGAACGAATGGATCCGGTGTCGAATCGACGCCGAACAGAGTCTCGTGCCATCTGCGTCATGAACGCCCCGCAGTCCCGTCTGTGGCTGTGAACGCAACAGCGCCCGTTCGGGCGGGCGTTGTCGTTCTCGGATCCGAGCGCCCATGCTCGGTCCCAGTGCCGGCCGGCACGGTGGGTGGTGATGGTTCGGGCCAACACCACCCACCCGTAGGCCGACGTGCAATGGCAAAGGCTCATCAGCATTGCTTGCGACCAGCGTCTGCACCAGTAGCTCTCCCACGACCGATCTGGTCAACCACGGTTTGGCGTCACGAAACGAGGGCACGTGCGTCCGCTGGAATGAGGAGACCGATGTCTCCCGACCAATAGAGGTGGAGAGAACATGAAACAATCGCATGCTCATTCGAGCGTTTTCCGAAGACGTGCCCGGACCGCCTTGGCGTTGGGCATCTCACTGTCGATCGCCGTCGCAGCCCTGGCGGGCGTGGGTGCGGTGATCGCAGCTCCCGCACACGCTGCATCCGGAGACCCGTTTGACCCAGCCGTGCCGACGGTTTTCGTCGCCCAGGGGACGCCCACCCAGCTCTACAAGGCCGAGACGTCCGGCGAGGGCGGCTACACCTTCGCCGCAGAGGGCATCGCTGCGCCAGTGCGGCACAGCGCCCTCGGTTTCAACCCCGCGGACAACTACCTGTACGCCATGGTCGATCAACGAGACACGGCGGAGTTGCCGTTCGGATCACTGGTCCGCATCGGCCAGGACGGAAGCATGCAGCGCGTTGGGACACGTGTGTACAGCCACACCGGCGGAGGGAACCGCTGGTCGTCTGGCGCGTTCAATCCCGACGACGGCTTGTATTACGTCGCAGACGCCGGGACGGTCGCCGTGAACAATCGATCGGTGCTCGCGATCGATGTGAGCACAGGTGCTGAAGTGCGACGCCTCGAGCTCACAGAACCACTCCGAGCTCAAGACTTCACGATCAGCGATGGCTTCGCCTGGGGCGTCGGCCCGAACGGAGCGATGCGTCGACTCAACCTGTCGAACGGGCGCATCCGCACGTTCGTCGGTGTCCTACCGGCGACCCCCAGCGGTTACGGAGCAGCCTGGACGTTCGGCAACGGGAACTTCGGATTCTCGGACAACGACACCGGCCGCGTGTATCAGGTCAGCGTCACCGAACCGACTGCAGCCGACCCGACGTTCGACCTCATCTCGAGTGTGGCGGGCCCTTCGTCGGATTTCAGCGACGGTGCCGCAATCCCTGGACTGCCGACCGATCTTACAATCGCCAAGGACGGCCCTGCGGCCGTCATCTCGGGAAACCGGATCGAATACACGCTGACGGTGACCAACAACGGACCAGGGGTATCCAGCGGCTGGACCGTCTTGGATGTGCTCACGTCCTCGCTGACCAACCCCTCGGTGACCGGCGACGTCAGCTCGGCGATTGAAGGCTCCGAGGTGGTCGTCTCCGGCGGGAGACTCGATCAGGGGCAGTCGATGACGTTCCAAATCTCCGCAGACGCGACCGGAAGTGACGGCGAACTCGTCGTCAACACTGCTGACGTCGTCGGCGATCAGGAAGATCCGGTCCAAGCGAACAACAGCGCGACCTCGGAAGCGGTGATCTCCAACCGATCGTTCACACTCGAGCAGTCGGCCGACGTTTCCTCGACGCTTGCCGGCGATACGGTCACCTACACGGTGAAGGTCACCAATACCGGGCAGGCCGACTACACCGCCGACGCACCAGCCTCGTTCGAGGATGACCTCGCGGGCGTTCTCGACGATGCGACCTCCGTCGGAGACGCTTCTCCCGGGGTGAGCATCACCGGGAAGAAGCTCAACTGGGCTGGCGCGCTGCCGGCAGGCACGTCTGTCGCGGTGTCCTACTCCGTCACGGTGAACGATCCGATCACCGGCGACCGGTCACTGGTCACCACCGTCGTACCCACCGGGGTCAACGGGAGCTGCGTCACTCCAGAGCGTTGCTCGACCAGCATCCCGGTCGGCTCCTATGACGTGTCCCAGACAGCAGACGTCGCGAACGCACTTCCCGGAGACCGGGTCCGCTACACGGTCACCGTCACCAACACGGGTTCGGTCGGATATTCGGCGCAGAAGCCGGCGAGTTTCACGAGCGACCTCGCCGGTGTCCTCGATGACGCCGTCTACGACGACGACGCCACGAATGGTGCCTCAGTCAGCGAGTCCACGCTCACCTGGTCCGGCCCGCTCGCTGTCGACGAGACGAAGACGATCACGTACACGGTGACGATCGGCGCTGCCGGCGCAGGCGACTTGCTCCTGCGCAACACGGCGGTGGCCTCGGGGCCGGGCGGGCGGTGCAGTGAAGCGTGCGAGACGCTGACGCCGATTGGATCGTTCCGCGTCTCCAAGACGAGCGACCACGAGACCGCGGTCCCCGGAGATGTCGTGTCGTACCGGATCTCGGTGACCAACATCGGCCAGGTGGCATACACGGCTGACCGTCCGGCGTCGTTCACTGACGACCTGAGCCCTGCCCTGGCCCTCGGTTCGTACAACCGCGACGTCACACAGGGGGCCGTGTACAGGAACGGAGTTCTGTCCTGGTCGGGCGCGCTCGATGTTGGAGAGAGCGTCACCGTCACGTACTCCTTCACGGTCGCGGATGTGGGCGAGGTGACGAACGTCGTCGTCACTCCGGACGGCGCCGGAGCCAACTGTCCGACCGGTGCAGGCGATGACGCGTGCACCGCCACCACGGTCATCCTTCCGCCCGGCTTGGCGAACACCGGTTCAACACTGGCGATCGGCGGCGGCATCGCGGCGGCGGCGCTGCTCCTGATCGGGATCCTCCTGATCGCGCGTCGTCGGACCCGCACGGTGAGCGCAAACGTCTGAGGCTGCCGTGTGCGCGAAGGTGCCGTCGGTGGATTCACCGACGGCACCTTTGCGCTGCGTGTGCGTGAGGCGCGCGGCTGGAGCGCCGCGTCACGGTCCCGTCGGACACGTGGGGCCACGGCCCCGTGTGTCCGACGGGGGTACTACCGGGTGCGCCGGCGGCGGTTTCGGAGCATCAGCCCGATGCCGCCGAGGAGCAGCAGGCACGCCCCGAAGGCGACGCTGAGGAGCTGGGCAGCCTCCACCCCGGTCTTGGCCAGTGGTCCCGCATCCTCGGCCGTGGGCGGCAGCACAGGACCGTCCGTCGCCGAGAAACACGCCGCGCTGCTCGCGCCGAGGACGTCCACGGTGACCGCGTCCGGGTCGAGAGCAGAGACTCCGTCCGGAGCGATGTACTGCGCTCCGACGAGGTACGCGCCGGCACGCTGTTGCGCAAGGAAATCACGCACGGACGCTCCGGTCGCGAACGACTGGGAGCCGACGACGTAGGTGATCCCGGTGTCATCCACGGGGATGGGGGTGACGTCGTCGGACGCAGTCCCCGTGTCCGCGGCTCGAGCGTCGAACGTCACCGGTTCTGGTTCTGCATGAGTCGGTGTGTACACGGTTGAACCGGTCGTGTAGCCAGGCAGTGTTGCGGAACACAGCTTGCCACCCCCGGTGAGCGTGAGCGTCGGCTGCGTGACGGAATACGGTGTGATGCCCTCTCGCGACAGGGGTTCACCCGTATTCATCTGCTCGAGGTGGAAGGACAAGGTGCCCTCACCCGGTGTGGCAGAGCGGACGGATGTCGTCACCGTTCCAGTGATGCCGACCGGAACCGACTCTCCCCAGGTCTCGATGATGGGACGGAGACACGCGTCGAAGTTCGCCACCGACCTGTCGGCACAGGTGGGGGAGTCTTCGAGCAGCGCGTTCATGGCCGCGAGCTGAAGCCGGTAGTCGGCGGCCACCTCCGGGCTTGTAGCCCCGAATGAGAACTGGAACACGGCGTAGGTGTCGGCGTCTGAACCATCGAGAGGCCAATCACCGTCGTACGTCAGAACCGGAACCGGATAGCTCACGCACGGTTTCTCGACGGTGTACACCAGCTTCATATCAGACCGCCCGACCCCGACTCGGTCATGCACGGTGTAGGACCCGTCGAGTGGCGCGTCGGAGTCGTTCCTGGTCGAGTACACGACGCTGACGGCGTCTCGGTCGGCGACACACTGTGCCGGGGGAGCCGTGTAGCGGTTGGTGACCGTGACGGTGGCCGCGGTCTCAGACCCGATCGTTACCTGGCCGTCCTGGTCGCCGTCGGAATCGTTGAACGTGGCGGTGAAGTTCGCACGCTCCGCCTCGCTGACGCTGCAGGTCGCTCCGGCGGGGATGCCGGTGATGTTCCGGCTTCCGCCTGCCAGCAGGTCGAATGTCTGATCGGATTCGGCCAGCGCGACTGCGCTGTCCGCGACGCGGCAGCTCAAGCCGAAGGTGAACTCGGTCGCTGGCGATGCCGGGTCCCCGGTGACCGTTTTCGTGACGGTGAGCGAGCCCGGTTCAGGTGCCGGATAGGTGTTCGTGACGACGATCGTCGACTCGGTCTGGGAACGGACCAGAACGGTGCCATCGCTCTCGGCGCCCGGTGAATCGATGTCGGAGTCCAGGTAGCTCGTGGTGAAGGCACCCGCACTGAGTTCTGCAGCCGTGCAGCTCGCGCCAGCCGGAGCGCTGATCGATCGATGTGCTCCGCTCGTCAAGGTGAACGTCTGATCGGCGGTCGGGAGTACCACCGGTTGTCCGTCGACGGTGCAGGTGAGGGTGAATGCGTAATTCGTGTCCGCGGTGGGCGCGGTACCGCCGTCGACGACGGTCTTCGATACGACGACGGTGCCGGGCTCCGTTTCTGGACGGTCACAGACGGGATCTGAGACCGTGGTGACGGAGGTGTCCCCGTTACCTGCTTCGTTCCAAGCGGAGACACGGAACTGGTAGGCGACGTTCGGATTCAGACCGGCGACGGTCTCGTTCCACGTGGTCGCGGTCGCGGTCGGCACGACGGCCCAGGTTGTGCCGTCATCCGCTGATCGCTCGATGACATAGTCTCGGACGGGCGTCTGGGCGTCTGCGGTCACCCCTTCGGTGACGCCAGCCCAGTTCACCTCCACGCTGGTCCGATCGATCGCGCCAGTTGGAACTCGGTCACCATCGACTGCGCAGGCGTAGCTCGCACGCACAGCCGTCACCGGGTCAGGCGTTCGGGCGAGGATCTGGACTCGCGTGCTCGCGGTGCCCTCGGCCACGGTCACGTACAGGAATCCGCGGGCATCGAACGCGATGCCGCGCACCGTCTGCGAAAGCTGTCCGTTGGCGCTTCCTGAGCCGAAGGCCGAGAAACGGCCCAGGTATGTGCCATCCGCGGCGAACGTATAGAGCTGGCCGTTCTCCATCGCGACGAACAACTCGCCCGTCTTCGGGTCGACAGCCAGCGCGAAGCCGTTGGTGTTGTTCGGGAGGGCACCGACACCGATGGTCTGGACGAGTGCGCCGGTCGAAGCGTCGATGCGCTCGACCATCTGGCCTCGTCCTGAACCGGCAGCGGTGTAGTTCACCAGGATGTCACCGGTGATGGGGTCGACTGCGAGCCCGTTGGGGTTGCGGAATCCGGCATCGCCCGCGTAGGCGGTGTTCGCCGGTCGGTCCAGGAGGATGTTCCGCACCCATGTGCCGTCAGGTTGGAACTCTTGGAGCAGGTCCGCGGTCGTGGATGAGATGAGGACGTTCCCGGTCGTGAGCTTGGCGACTCCGACGGGGTACAGGAGGCGGCCGGGTTCATAGCGTTGCGCCCACGTCGCCGACCCACCGAATGAGGCGCCCTCGGATTCGTCGGCCGCGATCAGCCTGATGTTCTTGCCCGCGTTGGATGCGATCGCACTCCCGATGAAGGTGTCCGAGTCGGCGATCCACGCTGTCCCGTCATCGGCTATCGCGAGACCTCTGACGCCGCCGAACTCACCGTTCGTCATGCCCGGCTCGGTCCCGGACAGGACGGTCGCGTCCGCCAGCGACTCGTAGTTCGCGCCGATGCCACCATTCGCCCCGGCAGGCGGGGCCGCATAGGTCCCGTTTCCGGCGTACTGGCCGACGGCCCAATCCGTGCCCACGGCCGAGTAGTGCATGACGCGGGACTCTCCGACGTAACAGACGCCACCGAAGAGCGTCCCACCGGCGAACCCGCAGATCAGCGAGCTGCTGGTGTAGATGGCTTTCGCCGAGTCGGTGACCCAAACGCTGCCGTCCAGGGGACTGACGGCGAGTCCGTAGGAGTACACGGCGCCGGCGTTGCGGGTCTTGATGTCGCCGACATATCCCCAGAGACCCGAGCCGCCAGCCTTCCCTTGCGTGGCCGCCGCCGAAGTCGTCCCTGCCGGGGTCGTCCTCACAACCGGGTTTCCGACTGTGGCTTGGGCAGGGGTTGCCATTGTGACGGCTGCGCCCGCTGTCAGCAGGGCGCTCATGAGGAACACGCCCAGTTTACGGCGTATTCGTCGCCGTCCAGACGTGCGTGGTGGTTGCGGTATGAGGTCCATTGTTCGCCTTTCCGTGCAATGCGCTGTGCATGCTGCGACGTGCTCAGCCGATGCGCGTGCACCAGGCGGCCGTCAGGAACGGAGACGATTCGTATCGGCGATCGTGACGGCACTCCGCTGCGGTGTGCCGCGCGAGTGCGCCATCCCCACTCGCCGAGAGGACCCGGCCACGAAGGCCTGCGGTGGCGGGCCGACGCGTCTAGCTGAACGGAACGACGGTGGTCCGCGGTGGTCCTGAGCGATCTCCGACGACGTACTGGACGGATACCTCATGCACGCCAGCTGAGGGAACCCACGTGAACGTGTCTGCCCATCCGTGGGCACCCAGGAAGCCAGGAATCAGCTCGTGAACGCCCCAGTCCATGCTCCGGTCGGTGAGGAGCCGGATCGATCCAGGCGCCGATCCGAGGACGAGGATGGTGAACCCACCACTTCCCGCGGCAGCGAACAGGCTTGGGGAAGCGTTCAGCGTCACGCGGGTGGTGGCCGGCGGTGACGTCGAGCCGTTCACGGTCGTCTGCGTGACCGAGAGGACATACGTGCCCTGCCCGAAGCCGGTGAGCTGTTCGGTCGACCAAGATCCGTCGAGATCGGCCGTCACCGTGACATCAGCCGAGGTTCCGTTGCTCAGCGTGATGACCGCGCGTGGTTCAGCCGTGCCGGAGACGATCGGGTAGAGCAGGTTCTGTTGCGCTCCTGTACCGGTGTCCACGAGGAGAACCGTGGGAGCCGAGAGCGCGTCGGGAGTCGAGTGCGGTGTCGATGACGGCGCGGGCTGCGGTGTCGGATCGGGTACAGGGACGGGTGTGGGTTGTGTGTTCGGCGGGGGAGACGCTGAAATCACGTCGGAGCCGACCGGAGGGATCGGAGTCGGCGAGCTCTCGGGTGACGGCGAGACAGGTCTTACCGGTGGCTGCTGGGTGGATCCCTCGCTGTCAGGATCCGTGACGACGAGCGGTTCAGGTGAGCGGCCAGATGTGTCGGACGGTGTGACCGCGCGAGGCAGGTCGACTGCAGACGACTCGGGCGGTGTTACGAGCGAGCTGGAGAGTGCGACCACAGCCCCTCCGAGTGCGGCCACCGTCACGACAACCAGGCTGCCGACGAGGAGTTGTGCGTTCGGGGAGGCCCCCGAGAAGCGATTGCTGATTCGTCGGATTCCGGACGGCCGCACGCTCGCGACCATCTGCGCAGAATGTGCACTGCCGCCGAGGAACATCGTCACGGCGCCCATCCCTCCAACGAGAGGGAGGAGCGCCCAGGGTAGGACTGAGGCGACACGTTTCGATTCCGCGGCCACCCGCGTACAGGCCGCGCATTCTCGAAGATGGGCGTCGATCTTGACCTGTTCCCGCTTCGCCACTTTTCCCCTCGCGTGCGCTCCGAGGCGTTCCACCGTCCAGCGGTGGTCACCGTCGAGCTTTTCAGACGCGAGGTGTGCTTGGATCCAGGCTTGGCGCAGACCCTCCTTCGCGCGGTAAGCGAGTGCGGACACGGTGTTCGGGGTCATGCCGAGTTCGGGCGCGATCTCGCGGGGTTTTCGTCCGTCCACCTCCGTGTACCAGAGGACTTCCTGCCATCGCTCCGGCAGCATCGTGAACGCCTTCGTGATGAGATCCCGGTCCACCGCATTGGCGTTTGCGATCTCGCCGGCCGTGGGATCAGCGAGTTCATCCATGTTGTCGAGTGGCTCGGCCTCCCGGCGGCGGCTCCAGGAGACGGCGACGTTCTGAACCGTTCGCACCAGATAGGCGCGAAACGCTGTCGAAGGCCCCCCTCCGTTGATGATCGCCCGGTAGACGCGCGTGAACGCCTCGGCGACGAGGTCATCGGGATCAAAGCTCGTGGTGAATGAGAGCGCGGCTGCTCGAGCTGGGCCTGCATATCGGCGCCAGAGTTCCGTGTACGCGCTTCGATCGCCCTCGCGGGTGCGCGATACGAGGTCCGCGTCGGGGATGGTTGTGAGTTCGGGGCTCAAGGGGTTCATGCTTCTCCGGGAGTGGGCTGACCAGGTCGGGGGAGGGACAGCCAAGACGAACGCTCAGACGCAGGGCGAGATGGTTGATGACGCCGCAGATCAGATCTGCCGGGTGCGGTCCGTCGGGTGGGGAGCGCACCGACCGGGTGGTGCCGCTTCGAGCGTTCACAGCCTCGCGTCGCCCAGGGGCCCGCCAGGTCCTTCGCGGCGGATATCACCCTCTGAATCACCCTGGAGCGAATGCACGGAGTTACACCGCGGTTCTGCTCATCAGCACCGCCGAGTGTCCGACCGTCAGCGGTCTCCGTTGACGGAGGACGGGTTGACGACGAGTCAGGCGGCGCACCGCGTCATGAGTGACAAGGGTTCGCGTCTGCATCAGCGGATTACTCAACGGAAGAAGGTTCGCCATGTCGTCACAGCCCCGACCGCCGCAACAGACTTCGAACTCGAACGGAGCCACTCGGACTGAAACGCACGTGCGACAGGGTGCACGGAGCAGACTCAAGCGACCGGATCTTTCCGAAGTGACTCGTGAGCGTCAACATCTGGATGCAGCCCTCGTTCAGGACTTCCTCGACGACCTGCCCGATCCCGTCGGCGTGACCGAGCTCGCCGCGGTCCTCGCGATTCCCCGGGCGGTCGTCCACGGCCGTCTCCGGCGCGGCGCACTCATCGGTGAGAAGACCCCGAACGGTTGGGACATCGACATCGAGGCAAACCGCGACTGGATCGCGGCGCAGTGGAAGAGCTCCATCAGGCGCCGCGACTGGAGTGAAGCTGTGCGCACCGACCGCATGCATCTCATTGTCGACGACCCGCGAGCCCTGACGATTCTGCGTGCGTTGACCTCCTCCCCGATGGCACCTGCCGAAGCCATCGTCACCGCGCTCATCGCGTTTCACGGCTCGGACGGCAGCAGTCTGGCCCGGCATGAAGGGGCCGAACCGGCGTCCTGACGTAGATCTCGGAGCAGTCTTCGCGCTCAGCGGGGGCGAACGTGCTGTCCGCTGTCACCTCGCGAACACGCTCGACGAGCTCGCCCACCCCCGACGCGCAGAACGAGCTGGAGCGACCATCTCGGTGACGATCTTTCAGTTCTCACGTCATGGTTACCGGTCAAGGTTGTCTACGCAGCCAGCAGGAGCATCGGCTCAGGCAAGCACGACGGCTGAGGAGGCCCACATGTACAACGCAGGGTCCTCTCTTCTCCTCATCCCACGACTGGCAGACCATTGTGAGCGTCATGGTGGTTAGCTGGCGTGGGGGATCACGTATCAGGAAGGGCCTCTGATGACTCGAGATGAGTCCGTCTCGTCGTCGGAGGCGGGTTCCGCGCTCCGGGCTGCGCTGGTTGGACAGGACTGGGATGTGGTCGCGGAGGTCATCAACGCTCATTGGTCGATCCTGCTTGCCCAGGACTTGCCGTTGTTGGAGGAGGCGCTGTCTGGAGCTCCTGATCGGATTCGACAGGATCAACCGCAATGGGCGACTGCTGCCGCATACGTCGGGTTGGTCGCCGGGGGTGTCAGTGCGCCGACGACCTACCGTGATGTGGTCTCTCGTCCGCGTGTTGAACGGAGCCTGCTCGACAGGGTGTCTGAACTGACCAGCCGCTCGGCTGGACGGCGGGCAGTCGGTGATTTCGACGCTGCCGTCGAAGCTGCTCAGCGGGCGACGGATCTGTTGCATACCGCCGCGGACGAGGAACGGGTGCTCATGAAGTATGTGCTCCCGCATCTGCTGATCCAGTTGGCTCGGAGCTTCGAGCTCGCCGGCGACGAGCGGCTTGCCCTCACAACCTTCACTGAGGCCTACGATCTCGGACGCGTGGTCGACGACGATCACGCGGCTGCTCTGGCGGCGAGCTGGATCGCCTGGATCCATGCGCTGGCCGGCCGACGATTGCTCGCTGAACGGTGGCTCCTGAGGACGGACACGCGGCTCCCGCTGCCCGTTCCGCTCCGTATCGGGGAGATGCTCACACGTGCCCTGCTCGCGGTTGATGCGTTGGACTTCGATGCCGCCCGAGCCTTCCTGGAACAGGTTGTCCCGGATTCAGGCACGGAGTGCTGGGCGGAGATCCTGTTGGTTCGCGCTTCTCTGGCTCGGCCCGAGGAGGGTGACCAGATCATCCGGACCGTGGAGGAAGAGATCGCCGGACTGCCCACGGCCCTGTACTCGCGTGGTACGAATGCGGATTGCCTGGCGATCGTCATCGTGCTCGCCCGTCAACTGCAATCGCAGCGGGGGAGAGCGAGTACCGATCTCCAACGACTCGGGATCGGTACGTCGACGGCCGCGACAGCCCTGGCCCATGCGTTCGCGAACGCCTCGAACGGCGACCGAGCTGCCTCCGTGAAACTGGCCCGGTCGGTGCAGAGAGGGTCATCAAGTCATTCGCGTTGGTCGATCATGGCTTCCTTGCTGCTCCACGCCCTGGGAGACGCGTCTGAGCGTGAACTGCGAAGCGTCGTATCGGCTGCGATCCAGGGAGAACAGCTGCGCTCATTGAACGTCATCCCGACCTCCGAGATCCCCTCGCTCGGGCTGCCTCCTGAGATCGCAGACCGGCTGGGGAAGACGCCGGTTTCCGAAAGTCTGGGCCCGATCGTCACGCTCTCTGAGCGAGAGCGGCAGATCCTCGTGCAACTCGAACAGGGCGACTCTGCTGTGGCCATCGCCGCGTCGCTGTTCATCAGCCTCAACACGGTGAAGACGCACCTGAAGAACATCTATCGCAAGCTCGGCGTGACGCGAAGGGACGAGGCAGTCGCGATCGCGCGCGAACTCGGCTGGGCCTGATATCAGCTGAAGCGACTCGCATTGTCCTGCTCGCGCTCGCGCTGACCGTGTTCTTGAGTGCGAGATCAACGGCAACCTGGCATTCCGCTCCATCTCCCCGGGGCGTAGAGCATTCGTCGGTGAGCTTCTCCATCACCCAGGCCCGGAGGCTCATGGTCGGGACCGTTCGGCGGGCGTTGTGCGCGAGTCCGCTTGCACCGGGCGCTGCCTCGTCCGGGCGAGCACCGCGGTACTTGTGGGTCTTGTCGGAACTATGCCTCCTCGGCGTCACAGATGAGCTCGCTCAGCGTCCTTGCAGGAGAGAGCACTCGGGAAGAACTGTCATCTGATCACATTCGACCGTGGGTTCTGGGATCTTGCTGGCACCTCGTGCACCGCTCGTGAGAAATAACGACGTTCTGACCAGACGTGACCCCGGTCTCACCTGCACAGGTGAGCCCCAACCTCAGAACAACTGAAAGAGAGCCCGATGACTTTCCGAACACTGATCGACTCGAACGAAACGAGAGGTCTGACGCGCCGGGTAGCGCTTGTCGTAGCGATGGCCCTCGCGGCGAGCACTTTCATCCTGGGCGGCACCACGTCGGCGCAAGCTCAGCCGCCAGCTTCGTCGGTCAACGACCCGTCCGCAGAGCCAGCTGCTCCCGCGGCGGTGGCTGAGCCCGCGCCCGGAGCTTCCATTGATCTCCAGGTCATTCTGGCGGGCCCCACCAGCAGCTCAGGAGGATCGGCGTTCAGCTATACCATCCAGCTGACCAACAACAGCCTGCCCGACGCAGATGGCTCGACATTCTCATTCGCTGCCCCGGCGGGGTCGACCAACGTCACCGCAACGTGCACGAACGCTACGAACGGAGCGAGTTGCGCGACCATCACCTCGACAACGGACTCGGCCGTTGATGGCGCTCTGCCAGTCCTTCCGCATCTCGGAACGGTCTTCATCACGGTCAGCGGCAACTATGCCGTGGGCACACCTTCGGTGACAGCTACGGCAACAGTTGCACCGCCAGCCGGCACGACCGATCCGGATCCGTCGACCAACAGCAGCGACGTGTCGACCGCACTCACCGTCCGGGTGGACACCGCAGTCACGAAGTCTGTCGACTTGCCGAGCATCACCCCGGGGGATTCCGCTACGTACACGCTGACGTACAGCAATGCGGGTCCGTCCAGCGCCGATGGTGCAGCCATCTACGACCGGCTCAGCGCGGTCAGTGCGGGCAGTGAGTTCTCGAGCATGCACATCCGGTTCCTCGGCTGCACGACGAGCGGCGGTGCTGTGTGCCCGACGTTGACGGATAGCGACAGTCCAACGAACAGCGCCGTGGTGCTCCAGACGTCGATCCCGACCTTCCCCGGTAACTCGACGGTCACGATCACGTACAAGGTCACCTTCGACCGGGGAAGCGGATGCTCAGCTTCCAGCAACCCGCTCGTGTACAACAGCGCCCGCGTCGATCCACCCAGGAACACGATCGAAACGAATACCGCCAATCAGACCTTCGATCTGTTCACGCCGGCCAACGTCACCAACTGTCCCCGCGTGGACACCACTGCTACGAAATCCGTCGACCTGGCGACCATCTCGCCCGGCGACACCGCGACCTACACACTCACCTTCAGCAACAACGAGTCTGGTTCAGCCGATGGTGCCACCATCTACGACCGGCTCAGTGCGGTCAGTGCGGGCAGTGAGTTCTCGAGCATGCACATCCGGTTCCTCGGCTGCACGACGAGCGGCGGTGCTGTGTGCCCGACGTTGACGGATAGCGACAGTCCCACGAACAGCGCCGTGGTGCTCCAGACGTCGATCCCGACCTTCCCCGGTAACTCGACGGTCACGATCACGTACAAGGTCACCTTCGACCGGGGAAGCGGATGCTCAGCTTCCAGCAACCCGCTCGTGTACAACAGCGCCCGCGTCGATCCGCCCGGGAACGTGATCGACACGAACGCCGCCAATCAGACCTTCGATCTGTTCACGCCGGCCAACGTCACCAACTGTCCCCGCGTGGACACCACTGCTACGAAATCCGTCGACCTGGCGACCATCTCGCCCGGCGACACCGCGACCTACACACTCACCTTCAGCAACAACGAGTCTGGTTCAGCCGATGGTGCCACCATCGTGGACCAGCTCAACCGCACCAATGCGGGCTCCGCGTTCAACGGAACGAGCGTTCATTTCACCGGTTGCACGACCACCGGCGGCGCGGTCTGTCCGCAACTCACAGATCGCGTCAACGCAGGAAACAACTCAACGGTCCTGCAAACGGTGCTGCCAACGTTCCCGGGCAATTCCAGCGTGACCATCACGTACGAGGTCACGTTTGGGAAGGCGGCAACCGGCGCGTGCAGCAGTAGTGGCAGGTCCGACATGTACAACTACGCCCGGATCGGCGCGCCAACGGACACCATCGATACGAACACGTCGAACCAGACCGTTGATCTGTTCACCCCTGTGATCTGCGCCGAAATCACCGTGAACAAGTCCGTTTCCCCAGCGAGCGTGCAAGCCGGACAGACGGTCACCTACGCGGTGAGTGTCTCGAACGCGGGAGCCGCGTCGGCCGATTCCATCACCTTCTCCGACCCCCTTCCGACGAACTTCCTCTACTCGTCGGTGGCCTGTGCCCCGCTTGCCGGTTCGCCAGTCTGCCCGACCGCGACGTTCGACGCGGCAACGAACACAGTCAGCGCGGTCATGGATCTCGCCGCTGGTGATGGTGCGACCATCGTCATCACCGGGACTGCTGGGGTCGTTCAGGGGACATATGCCAACACGGCCTCTGCCACTCCGAGCGCGACCAGCGTCTACTTCGATCCCAACCCGGCAACCGACTCCAGCAAGGTCAACCTGCAGATCTTCAACACGACGTCCTCGATCACCGTGACGAAGCGAATCGCAGGACTCCCGGCAGAAGGTCTTCCCGCGCCAGAAACATTCACCGGGTCGATCACTTGCGCGACGCAAGGATCAACACAGTGGTCGGTGACCGTCCCGGCCGGAAGCGACAGTGCTTCGGCCTCACCCATCCAGTTCTTCGACGGGGAGTCCTGTTCGATCCAGGAGGATACGCCGAGAGGCACGCCAGCCGGATATGCATGGGTCGGGTCGCCGACCATCACACCAGCCGTCATCGCCCAGCTCGGCCCGACAAGCCCGGTCGCCGTCACGGTCACGAACACCCTCGCGGCGCTACCGGCGACGTCGGCCTCTCTGGTGATCACGAAGAACATCGCTGGATCGTCACGAGCCGGTACGCAATCCGACCAAGTGTTCTCTGGGCAGATCGTCTGCACCGACCCTGACGGCGGCGTCGACGTGACGCAGGACTGGGCCGTCACGGTCCCAGCGGGACAGTTGAGCGCGTCGACCTCACCGATCGATGAACCAGCAGGCGCTTCCTGCGCGGTCGTTGAGTCGGCACCGACAACGGCTCCCCCCGGTTACACCTGGAGGGCACAACCGGAGATCTCTCCGACGTCGACCGGCGCGCTCAGCGCCGGCCAAATCGTCCCGATCACCGTCACGAACACCCTGCAGGCGGACCCGTCAGTTCCCAGCGGATCGTTGGCACTGACGAAGAACATCGCAGGCGGACCGACGACCGGCACGACCGGCGCCTTCGGTCTCACCGCCTTCTGTGGCCACGACGGAACCTACGCGGCAGTCATCAGCATCACTGAAGGAACGACCGGATCTGCTGTGATCGCGAACATCCCCGATGGAGCTCAGTGCTCCGTCCAGGAATCATCCGTCACCGCAGCACCCGCGGGCTTCACCTGGAACGCTCCCGAAGTCAGTGCCCAAGCCGTGACCATCGAGGCTGGCTCTGCCACCCCGATCACGGTCACGAACCCTCTTCGAATCAAGGAAGGCGCACCTTCGATCAACCAGTCCGGCGACCTCGCTTCTACCGGACTAGCGATCGGATCATCAGTCGCTACCGCGGTACTGCTCCTTGCCTTCGGAACGTGGTTCGTCGTCGGACGCCGACGGAGGCGCGTCTAGCCACAAGAGCACGTCCAGCTCGGTTCAGGGCGCAGCCCGCCCCACCACGGAGGACGGGCTGCCGAAGGCGGCAGGAGGACACGAAGCACCGAGCCCCCGATGCCGCGACGATTGGCGATCGCCGCGGCATCGGGGTCGTGCGTCAGGCGGTTCCGAAGGGGTTGTCGATGACGTATCGCCATCCGTGCTCCTCGTCGTACACGGCGACATCGGAGGTGGTACCGGCGAGCTCGACGTCGGAGCCGTCGGGGCTGACGCCCTCGATCGTCCAATCGGCGACCGCGAGGCCGGTGGTGCCGCTCTGGAACACGCGACGGACGTTCATGCTGATGGGCAGGTTGAGGCCGAGGAACTGGCCGAAGGCACCGCGGACGGCCTCTTCGCCCTGCACCGGCCGTCCGGGCACCGGCACGAAGACGGCGTCAGGCACGTTCAACGCCAGCAGGGCGTCGACGTCCTGTGCGTTGAAGCGCTCGGCAAACGCGAGGTTGAGCTGGTCAAGTGATTCGACCCGGGGGTACGACATGGCTGGTTCCTTTCGAGATGACGCCCGCGGAAGCGGGTTCATCGAGAAAGACGGGAGCCGTCGAAGAATGTGACAAGACCGCCGGATCAGCCGCGGAGTGCCCGTCGGGCCCGCGCGATCCGCTGCCGGACGGTTGCCGCGGAGAGGCCGAGCTCCTCCGCGATGTCACCCGTGGACCTGCCGTCGATGACGAACAGGAGCAATGGCTCACGAAGGGGCGGGGGGAGAGCGGCGATCGCTTGAAAGGCAGCGGTCAGCTGCTCCTGCAGTTCCACCTCCCGGGCGACGTCCTGACCCGACTCCAGCCGTTCGCAGAGCACCTCGCCGAGGTCATCCTTCCGGGCCCGGTGCATGTCGATCGCGGTCGTGCGGACGATCGTGTCCAACCACGAGCACACCGATCCGCTGTCACTGGAACGCAGCGCATCGACCGAACGCCAGGCGCGGAGTGCGGCGTTCTGGGCTGCGTCGTCGGCGTCCGAGACCGGGACACCCAACGAGATGCTGCGACGTCGAAGCCGCTGCGGCTCGGCCTGGAGCATGGCCGCGAGGCGGTCAGGAGCTGTCATCCTGCTGACGGACGGACGTTCGGCCAGAGCCATCAACGCGCTTTCGGATTGAGTCCGTCGACAGCTCGATAGACGTCCAGCACAACGGCTACGCTGTTGGGCTCAGGTCTGAGCGGCTCAATGGAATGAAGCACCGTTTGCGCCTGGTCGAACGAAGCGATCGCTGTTCCGAGCAGCCATAGCTCCCATCGTGGTGCTCGTCGCTCCAATACGGTTTCCTGTGTCGTCGCGAGCCACCAAAGCGTCCAAGTGCCCTTGCCGCGATTGTCGTCGTCTCCGTCGCGACGCCAATCTGTTCCGAACGGATACCAGTTCCTGCCGCCTTCGCTGTCCGCGGTTCGGCGGGGGTCTTCTCTGACGAAGAGGGCTTCAGTACTGTATCTCGTGAACCCGGTCGGAGACGCATCTCGTTGCGCGACCGCACGCTCGAGCGCCGCCGAGCGGGGTCGGATTCGTCGGTCTGAATCGATCGAGTCCTCATCGACCATCATTCGGTCGGGCCGCTGCGGAACGTCGTTGCGTTCAGCCATCGATACTTCGCATCGCTCACGCGCCTCATGGGACTCCTCCACCGCATGGTCAGTTACCACCACGTCCCGTGGCTGGTCAAACGCATCGACGTGCGCACGACGCCTTCATGACGCGGCGAACAAGGACTTTCGACAGATCGGTGCCATCCTGGGTGCTGCGAGGGTGGGCAGCCTGTTCGTTGCGAACCTCACGGATCTGCTCGCAGTTCGTCTGCCTGCTGACGCCGCCACTGCGGCTGGGGGAAGCAACTCGTTCACTCCGGCACTGGTACGAGATGCCGAGCAGTGCTGGGCGCTCGGCCACCGACGTCCACCCCGTCACCGCGTGCGCGCACCCAAGCAGAACACCGCGCAACGTCATCACGCCGGTCGCGATGTCGAACCATCGTCGCCCGAATGGCCGATGCGTCCGCTGCGTGGACAGCTGGGGAGGCATGAGTACCAGCACTTCCGCACGGTCGCTCCGCGGGCGGCCGATCACTCCTCGGCGTCACACTTCGAGAGGTACCCAGCATTGCGGCGGACACGAGTCGCGAGTTTACGGTGAGTAACGGGTGACTCACCGTCAAGAGAACCATTCAGCAGAGTGTGAATAACCTGATGAGAGTACATATCGCAAGCATCGGCTTGAGAATGGCGTTTGCTCACGCGGCAGTTCGAAGACGGCCCCATGGTCGTGAAAAAATCACCGCTGACCAGGTATTTGGAGCGGATGACGGGAATCGAACCCGCGCTATCAGCTTGGGAAGCTGAAGTTCTACCATTGAACTACATCCGCGTGGCGCCGGAGCGTCCTGAGTAATCGTACATGACCCGGTGGGCCTCCGTTCGGTCCCTGTGTGCGGCCCCCTGTCGGACCCTGAGCTTGTCGAAGGGCGGGGTGTGGTCGTGTGCCCTTCGACAGGCTCAGGGACCGGGGTTGGGCTCAGGGACCGGGGTTCGGCTCAGGGACCATGGACAGCTCAGTGACCGGAGCCGGCTCGGTGAGCCGGGTGGCTCAGAGCTAGGCTGGTTCACCGTTCCCCGAGCGGGACGGGATCGAGGGTGTGACGTGAAGCGCAGTGCAGGTGTCGTCGTGGCCGGCCTCGCCGCCGTTGCCGTCGCAGGCTTCGGGGTCGCGAGCGCCATGGTCGCCCGTCGCGTCGTCGGAGCCGGGCGCGTGCACTACAGCGAGGTGTTGCCGACCTCGTCGCCGATGACCGTACGGCTCGAACGGAAAGCGGCAACGGCGCTACCGGGACGATACGGACTCGAGTTCGACGACGGCTCGCGGGTCATCGTCGGACCGGTGATCGGTCGCGAGACGACGGACGGCTCCGTGATGCGGAGTGTGGTCAGCGGCCGCGTTCCCGCAGGTGCGACCCGTGCGCGGTTCACCGGCGCGGCCGTGACACCCGCGGAACTCGGCGTGGACGAGGCGCGAGTGCCGAGGACACGGTCGGGGGCGTGGCGATTCGAGGGGACCGTAGACGGCGACGCTCATGGCGACACCTGGGTCGTGCACACCCACGGACTCGGGGCCTCGCCGCTCGCGACTCTCCGCTCCGTGCAGGCCGTGCAGCGCGCGGGACTGCCGTCGCTCGTCACCTGCCTCGGGTCCGCGTTCGCCGAGCGTCGCTCCGGGGCTGACGCCACGGACGTCGACCGCGTCATCGCGGCCATCGACGACGCCGTGGCGCTCGGTGCGCGACGGGTCATCGTCTGCGGGTGGTCCTACGGCGCCGCACTGAGCCTCGCAGCGGCACGCGAGCGACCCGATGTGGTGCAGGGCGCGATCCTCATCTCGCCGATGCTCGGCCTCAGCGAGACGGTGCTGCACGCTGCCGCGGTCGCCGGGGTGCCGCGGGTGCTCGTGCACTCGGCGCTCGCCGTGCTCTCGACGCCGGTGCTGGCACGATCGGCCGGCGTGCGCGGAGCGGTTCCGGTCCGCGCGCTGTCCGCCGGGCCGATCGACGGTCTGCCGACGCTCGCGATCCACTCGCCCGGCGACACGACGATCCCCGTGGAACTCACGCGGGCCGTCGCTCGCCGCGTACCCTCGTTCGAGCTTGTCGAGGTCGCCGCGGCGCCGCACGGCTTGGAGTGGAACGTCGCGCCGGAGGCGTTCGAAGCGGCCGTGAGGGAGTGGCTGGGAGTGCGCTGATCGGGCGACGCTCGGTGCCTGAGCGCGTCGAAGGGCGGGGTGTACTCGTGCTGCCCTTCGACAAGCTCAGGGACCGAGGTAGCTGGGGGCCGGGTCGCGGTCGGTTGGGTGCGTTGTGCCCTTCGACGGGCTCAGGGAGCGAGGTGGCTGGGGGAGCGGGTCGCTGTCGGTTGGGTGCGTGGTGCCCTTCGACAGGCTCAGGGACCGGGATGGTTGGGGGAGCGGGTCACGGTCGGTTGGGTGCGTGCTGCCCTTCGACAGGCTCAGGGACCGAGGTGGTTGGGGCTCAGGGGCCGGTGCCTTCGACAGGCTCAGGGACCGGTGCCCTTGACAGGCTCAGGGACCGGCGGGGCCGGACCTACTTCGCGTAGCGGTAGCGAGCGCCGGTGTGCTCCTCGGGGAGACGGTCGCCACGACCGTGGAGCTTGTGGCGGAGGCTGCCCTCGACGTACTCCTCGGGGTAGGCGCCACGACGACGCAGCTCGGGGATGACGAACTCGACGATGTCCTCGAAGGTGCCCGGCGTGATCGCGTAGGCGAGGTTGAAGCCGTCGACGTCGGTCTCCTCCACCCACTCCTGCAGGGTGTCGGCGATCTCCGACGCACTGCCGACGATCCGCGGACCGAGCCCACCGATCGCGCCCATGCGCGCGATGTCCTTCACCTTGAACTCGCCACCCTCCTCATTGGCCGCCTGGTAGTTGGCGACCGCCGACTGGATGGCGTTGCTCTTGACGTTACCGATCGGCTCCTCCGGGTCGTACTGCGACAGGTCGATGCCCATCCAGCCCGACATGAACACGAGCGCACCCTCCTGCGACGCGTACTGCAGGTAGTCCTCGTGCTTCGCCTGGGCCTGCTCGCTCGTCTCGTCGGTGATGATCGTCAGCAGCGTGTAGATCTTCGCCGAGTACCGGTCACGACCGGCGGCCTCGAGGGCGTCGCGGATGCGTCCGACCGTCGCCTTCAGGCCGGCCTTCGTCGACGCACCGACGAAGATCGCCTCCGCGTTGCCCGCGGCGAACTGGATGCCGCGCGGCGACGCACCGGCCTGGTAGATCACCGGCGTGCGCTGCGTGGACGGCTCGGACAGGTGGATGCCGGGCACCGTGTAGTGCTTGCCGAAGTGCCCGATCTCGTGGACCTTCGTCGGGTCGGTGAACACGCCCGTCTCGCGGTCGCGCACGACAGCGTCGTCCTCCCACGAGCCCTCCCACAGCTTGTACAGGACCTCGAGGTACTCGTCGGCGACGTCGTACCGCTCGTCGTGCTCGAGCTGGTCGTCGTGCCCCATGTTGCGCGCCGCACTCGGCAGGTAGCCGGTGACGACGTTCCAGCCGACCCGCCCCTTCGTCAGGTGGTCGAGCGTCGACATGCGCCGCGCGAACGGGTACGGGTGCTCGTAGGCGGTGCCGGCCGTGACGCCGAAGCCGAGGTGCTTCGTCACCGCGGCCATCGCCGAGACGAGCAGGATCGGGTCGTTCACGGGCACCTGCGCGCCGTTGCGGATCGCGGCCTCGTTGCTGTCGCCGTAGACGTCGTACGTGCCGAGGACGTCGGCGATGAAGATGCCGTCGAAGTTGCCGCGCTCGAGCAGCTGCGCCAGGTCCGTCCAGTAGGAGAGGTCCTTGTAGGTGCTCGAGCGGTCGTCGGGGTGACGCCACATGCCCGACGCCTGGTGGGCGACGCAGTTCATGTCGAAGGCGTTGAAGCGGATCTGTCGGGTCATACGCACGATCCTGCATCACGAGTCCCGGACGTCGCCTGGCAATCGGCCTCGCCCGTAACAGGGCGTCATCTGGGCGCAGCGCACTACCCGCGCGAGGTGTCCTCCGCGGCGATCGCCTCGGCGTACTCCGCGTCACTGAGGGCACCGACCGTCGAGTGCCGACGCCCGTACCCGAGGTAGAGCGCCGCGCCGACGAGCATCCAGATGAGGAACACGATCCAGGTCGTCCCGCCGAGCGACACCATCAGCCCGAGACACATGACGATGCCGAGCGCCGGGACCACCGGGAACAGCGGGACGGAGTAGCTGCGATCGAGATCGGGGCGCAGGCGACGCAGGAGGATGACCGACAGGTTCACGAGGGCGAACGCGAACAGCGTGCCGATGCTCGTGGCGTCGGCGAGCTCGCCGAGCGGGATGAGGGCGGCGACCACGGCGACGACCGCACCGACGATGACGGTCCCGGCGACGGGTGTCCCGCTGCGGCGACCGACGCGCGAGAACACCCGCGGCACCATGCCGTCCTGCGCCATCCGGTACAGGATGCGCGTCTGCCCGTAGTAGACGGTGAGCACCACGCTCGCGATGGCGATGACCGCGCCGATGGAGAAGAACAGGGCGACGATCGGCTGTCCGGTGATCTCGGTGAGGATGCCGACGAACGCGGACTCGTCGTCGGCGAACTCGGTCCACGGCCGGGCACCGATCGCGGCGATGGCGACGAGGATGTAGACGGCGGTGACGATCACCATCGACAGGATGATCGCGCGCGGCAGGTCGCGACGTGGGTTCGTCGCCTCATCGCCGGCGGTCGACGCCGCGTCGAACCCGATGTAGGAGAAGAACAGCCGGCTGGAGGCTGCCGCGATACCGGCGACCCCCATGGGCGCGAGCGGTTCGAAGTTGCCGAGGGAGAACGCCGAGAACGCGATGACGACGAAGACGAGGAGCACGGCGAGCTTCACGAACACCATGATCGTGTTCGCCCAGGCGCTGTCCTTCGCGCCGCGGACGAGCAGCAGCATCGCGAGGAGGACGAGGGCCGCGGCCGGCAGGTTGATCAGGCCGTCGGCGACGCCGATCGGGTTCGCGAGTGCCGGCGGCAGTCCCAGACCGAAGACCGCGAGCGCCTCGTTCACGTACTGCCCGGCACCGACGGCGACCGCCGCGACGGAGACTCCGTACTCGAGCACGAGACACCACCCGCACACCCAGGCGACGCCCTCACCCATCGTCGCGTAGGCGTAGGAGTAGCTGGATCCGGAGACGGGTACCGAACCGGCCATCTCGGCGTAGGACAGGGCCGACAGGAGTGCTGCGAGCCCGGCGACCGCGAACGCGATCCAGACGGCGGGTCCGGCGAGCGGGACGGCGGTGCCGAGGACGACGAAGATACCGGTGCCGAGTGTCGCGCCGACGCTGATCATCGTGAGCTGCCAGACGCCGAGCGAACGGCGGAGCGACGTCCCCGAGTCGGCGGGATCCGTCCCGAGTCGGACGAGCGGCATGCGCCGGCGCAGCTGCACGTGGAGCGGGAGTCGGCGGTTGGTCACGGGTATCCATGGTAACCGTGGGTGCGGGGAGCGTCGGGCGCGCTCGCACTCACCCCGTCTCGGCGAGCTCGGGTCTGGTCTCGTGTCGTCGGCCGTCGGGTGTGGTCCAGGTGAGGATGCCGCCGGGGTGGTGCTCGAGGTTCCAACCCGGCAGGTGTTTCAGCCGGTGATGATGTCGGCAGAGACAGGCCAGGTTGTCGACAGCTGTGGTGCCGCCGTCCTGCCAAGCGACCGAGTGGTCGAGGTCGCAGCTCCGGGCGGCTCGTCCGCAGCCCGGAGCCCGACACGTGGTGTCTCGCAGGCGGACGGCGCGCGCCAGGTCTGCCGGTACCCGGTACTGCTCGCGCCCGACGGACACGACGGCTCCCGTTTCCGGTTGGGTGAGGATACGGGTCATGGAAGGGGCCGTGACGGCGAGTCGGGCGGCGGTGTCGGGGTCGATCGGGCCGTAGCCGTCGAGCACGCCGGGTTCGTCGGTGACGCCGAGGGTGGACAGGGCCGGGACGGTCATCTGGACGGTGGCCCGGATGCGGGCCTCGATGCCGACGGGCTCGGCGAGCAAGGGGTCGGCCCCGGCGGCGACCGCCTCCTCCGCGATCCTGGCTGCGTCGTCGAGCGGCGCGGAACCGGGCAGCCAGGTAAACGCCCCGGTCGTCTCCGGGTCGACCGCGATGGGACCGACGTCGTCGCTCACCGTGCCGGCCACGGCGAGCGACGCGAGGGCGTCGGCGCGCAGCTGCGCGAGCGTGCGGGTGTCGCCCGCGATCCGCGCCGGGACCGCGACGGCGTCGAGGCGGTTCCTGATCGCGTGCGCCAGCGGGGCGGTGGTGAACAAGTGCAGCCAGGCCATGCCGTCGGCCGCAGCTTCGAGCTCGACACGGCGGTCGGTGATCGAGCGCGTGCGTCGAGCGGTGATCGATTCGGGGTGCAACCGCTCCCGTACGACCCTCGCGCGCTGCCGGAGGCGTGCGGTCGTCGATCGGAGGGCGACGGGCAGCACCTGCTCCAGGAACACCGCGCGGCCCTCCGCCGGGACGTCGCGGAGTTGGTCGGTGATCGCGCGGGCGTGACCGCCGCTGATGGAACCTTGCGCGAGCGCCTCGAGCACGACGGGTGCGTGGTGGACGAGCGCCTCGGCGTCGCCGACCCGCGCCTGGAGCGTCGGCTCGGACATCCTCGTGGCGATCGCGAGCGACGCGCACATCGACCGCCTCGCGAGGTCGCGGGCGTCGGTCGAGGTGGTGCTCGCGGAGACGAGCGCTGACGCGGTCGCATCGGCGTAGGAGAAGGCCTCGGCCAGCAGCTGCGCCTCCTCGGCGTCGAGCGCCGCGCGGCGCCGGCCGAGGTCGACGAAGCGGTCGGTGAACGACGCCATCCGAGCGGCGAACACATCGCTCGGGTGTTCCGGGTGCTCCGGATACCCCGAGCGCTCGTGCACCTCGGGGCCCTCGAACGTGGCGGTCTCGGTCATGACTCCAGTCCAACATGGACCACTGACATTCGAGATGATCACGAGGATCCGGGCCGCTCTGACCCGCCCATCGCCTCGCACAGACGACCGCCGAACACCAGGGCGAGCCCGCCGTCACCGGTGGCTCGTACGATGAGCGGGTGGGTATGCGTTCGCTGCTGAGTCAGCTGGCCGGGGGAGTCCGAGGAGCGGCGCCGGAGGGCGTCGACGAGCAGGCGGTCGTCCGCCTCAACGCGGAACGGCCCGTGCGCGAGGTGCTCGAGCTGGCCGGCCGGATCGGCGAGTCGATGCTGGCGCTCGGAGCCGCAGCGGCCGAGGTCACCGACGCCATCCGCCGGGTGTGCCGCGCGTTCGACCTCGAATGCCAGGTCGACCTCACCTTCACCTCCATCCTCATCGCTCACGACGGGTCCGAGCTGTCACCGGGCGTCACCGTGCTCCGCGTGGTCCGCTCGCCCTCCGCCGACTTCGACCGCCTCGCCAAGGTCGTCGTGGTCGCCGAGGGCATCACCAACCGGTCCGAACCGATCATGACGGTCACCGACGTCGCCCGCGACGAGGAGGCCGACCTCCGCGACGAACTGCACGCCCGCCTCGGCGCCGCCCACCGCGACCTCGACCGCATCCTCACCGCACGACGGACCTACCGCCGCGGCTTCGTCACCGTGCTGCTGTCGACGATGGCGGCGGCCGTCGCCGTCCTCCTCGGTGGCGGCGTCGTCTCGATGCTGCTCGCCGCCGCCACCACCGCGCTCATCGACAGCGCCTTCCGCGCACTGAACGTCTGGAAGCTGCCGGTCTTCTTCCTGCAACTCACCGGGGCGGCGATCGCCACGACCGTCGCCGTCCTCATCTCGATCCTCAGCCCCTACGTCCCGGACGACCTCTCGGCCCTGCCGCCCGCCCTCATCGTCGCGTCGGGCATCGTCGTCCTCCTCGCCGGCGCTTCGCTCGTCGGGGCGGCCGACGACGCGATCAACGGGTTCCCCGTCACCGCGAGCGGACGGCTCGTCGAGGTGATGCTCCTCACCATCGGGATCGTGGTCGGCATCGGTGGCGTCCTCGACCTCGCCCGGCGCCTCGGCATCTCCCTCGTCCTCTTCGACCTCCCGGTGAGCCCGTGGCCCGTCGCCGTGCAGATCGTCGGCGCGGCCGTGGCCTCCGCCGCCTGGGCGATGGCCTCGCAGGCGGCCCTCCGTGCAGCGTTCTTCGCCGGGGTCACCGGCGCGATCGCGTTCTCCGTCTTCGTGTTCGTCTCCGGCAGTGGCGTCGCGCCCGCCGCAGCCAGTGCGCTCGCCGCGCTCATCATCGGCTTCGCCGCGGAGGCGCTCGGCCCGCGGCTGCGCATCCCGGCGATCATCCTCACCATCTGTGGGATCGTGCCGCTGCTGCCCGGGCTCGCGATCTACCGCGGCATGCTCGCGCTCGTGAACGGCGAGCAGGGTTCCGAGGGGGTCGAACAGCTGCTGCAGGCGGGCCTCACCGGCCTCGCGCTCGCCGCCGGCGTCACGCTCGGCGAGATCCTCGCCCGCCGCACGGGCGTCTCCGGCCGCGTGCTGCTGCCCGGATACATCCGGCGCTCCAAGCGGCACCCGCGCTGAGCAGCCCCGGTCACTGAGCTTGTCGAAGTGCGCCCTTCGACAGGCTCAGGGACCGGGATGGTGTTGCTCAGGGACCGGGATGGTGTTGCTCAGGGACCGGCGACTGCGGCTCAGGGACCAGCGGTTGCGACTCAGGGACCGGTAGGCGAGGCCGTCCGCTGCCGCTCCTGCGGCTTCGCCGCGGACGTCAGGAACGACGCCAGGACGACCACCGCGAGCACGACGATCATCGCGCCGCGCAGACCGAAGTGCTCCCCGAGGAATCCGAGCAGCGGCGGCCCGACGAGGAACGCGACGTAGCCGGCCGAGGCCACGGCGCCGACGGTCGTCGTCGGATCGTCGCTCTCACCCGCCGCCGAGAGGGTCACCGGGAAGCCGAGCGCCGCACCGAGCCCCCACAGCAGCACCGCGAGCCCTGCGACGAGGACACTGTCGGAGAAGACGACGAGCGCGATCCCGACCGCCGACACCAGGGCGCTCACCCGCAGCACGTTGGCCTTGCCGAAGCGGGCGAGGAGCGGTTCACCGGCGAAGCGACCGATCGTCATGGCGAGTGCGAACCCGGCGAAGACGATCGATCCGACGGCGGCCGTGGTGCCGTGCCCGTCGACCATGATGAGCGGCAACCAGTCGCCGGCGGCGCCCTCGGCCAGCGCGAGGGCGAGCACGATGAGGCCGAGGAAGATCACGCGCTGCTGCCGCCAGACCGCGAGCTGTGCACGGATCCCGGGGGAGCCGGCACCCATGTCCGACTGTCGTCCCGTCTCGGCGGGGATCTTCGGGATCGCCCACAGCAACGCCGCCAGCGCGACGGTCGCGACGATCAGCAGATGGATCGTCACCGGGAAGGCGATCGCCGTGAGCGCGATGCCGGCGACCGAGCCGATGACGGAACCCAGGCTGTAGCAGCCGTGGAGCACGGGCAGGATGGACCGCCCGGACAGCTGCTCGATCATCGCGCCCTCGATGTTGATCGCGATCTCGGCGAGGCCGAAGCCCAGACCGATGCCGATCAGACCGAGGAAGACACCGACGCCCTGCCCGGCACCCGCCATGAGGGCGAGGAGCGCGAGTCCGATGACGAACGCCGCTCCGCCGATGATGATCGGGCGACGCGCACCGAACCGACGGACGAGCGCTGCGGACGACAGGATGCCCGTCATCGACCCGACGGAGATGCCGAAGAGGATGAGTCCCATCTCGGCGGTGCTCGCGTGCACGAGGTCGCGGACGGCCGGCGTCCGGACGATGAAGGACGACAGGCCCACTCCGACCGTGAGCATGAAGACGAAGATCGCCCCGCGCCGCCGCCGAAGAGGGGCGGACAGCGCGGGGCGGGGGTTCGCCTGACCGGCGCGAGCACTCATGCTCCGAGCCTAGAGGCGGTGGGAGTACCGGCCGGCAGGATTCAGGTGATCAGCCGGACGGGTTCTCGACGGGGTCGCCCTCGGCGTCGGTCCCCGTCTCGGGGTCGACCTCCTCGGGCTTCGGCACATCGTGCTTCACGTCGTCGTCGTGCGTGTGCGGGGGACCGGGGCGGGGGCCGTCACTTGACATCGCCACGCCATCCCTGTCCGGTCTGGCCCTCGGATTCGACGAGCTGCTTGAAGTTGCCGAGGTCCTTCTTGACCGCATGGCCGGCCACACCGACGGCTGCGCCGAGGTGCTCGAGGAGCCCCTTGGGCTCCCAGTCGAGCTGCACGGTGACGCGCGTCTTGGCCTCCTCGAGGCGGTGGAACGTCACGACGCCGGCGTGGTCGACCTCGCCACCAGTGCTGGTCCAGGCGACGCGCTCGTCGGGGTGCTGCTCGGTGATCTCCGCCTCGAAGGTGCGGGTCTGTCCGGCGACGCTGACCGTCCACTCGGTAAGGGTGTCGGTGACCTGCGTGATCGAGTCGACCTCGTCGAGGAACTTGGGGAAGTCCTCGAAGCGGGTCCACTGGTTGTAGGCGACGGAGACGGGAACGTCGACGTCGATGGTTTCGATGACCTGGGTCATGGGCGCCATCCTCTCTGGTTCTGCGGTACCTGCATGGGTCTCGTCCGGAAAGCCCGGACGCGACTGCGACGGTACGCGTGCAAGCTGCGATTCCGGGGGCATGGCCTCGGGCGCTGCAACCTGTTACCCTGCCCGTCGCGACGCGAGCGCTCGCTCAGAGCTGGAAGCGGTACCCCATGCCGGCCTCGGTGAGCAGGTGGCGGGGAGTGGCCGGCTCAGGCTCGAGCTTCTTCCGCAGCTGCGCGATGTAGAGGCGCAGGTAGCCGGTGTCGGTCACGTGCGTCGGACCCCAGATCTCAGTAAGCAGCATCTGTCGGGTCACGAGCTTGCCGGCGTTCCGGATGAGCAGCTCGAGCACCTGCCACTCCGTCGGCGTCAGGCGGACGGTGGCCGGGGACGCACCAGGGGTCTGCCTGGTGACCTGCTTCGCAGCGAGGTCGACCACGATGTCGCCGAACCGCACGGTGGGTTCAGCCTCGGCGCCGGGGACCCGCCGGGTGAGGGCGCGGATCCTGGCGAGCAGTTCGTCGATCGCGAAGGGCTTCGTCACGTAGTCGTCGGCTCCGGCGTCGAGGGCCTCGACCTTGTCGGTCGAGCCGGCACGACCGGACACCACGAGGATGGGCGCGTCGGTCCAGCCGCGGAGGCCCTCGATCACCTGCCGCCCGTCGAGCCCCGGCATGCCGAGGTCGAGCAGGTACAGGTCGGGCCGGTGCGTCGTCGCGGCGTTGAGCGCAGCGGTGCCGTCCTCGGCCGTGATGATCTCGTAGCCGCGGGCGGTGAGCGTGATGCGCAGGGCCCGGAGGATCTGCGGGTCGTCGTCGGCGATCAGGATCTTCATCGAGCGCTCCCCTCCTGATCACGTGCCGCAGGCAGTGACACCACCATGGTGAGGCCCCCACCCGGCGTGTCCTCCGGTTCGAGTGTGCCACCCATCCCCTCGACGAAGCCCTTCGACAGCGCGAGTCCCAGGCCGAGACCGGTGAGGTTGTCGGTGTCGCCGAGCCGCTGGAAGGGGACGAACACGTCCTCGCGTCGGTCGGGCGCGATGCCCGGGCCGTGATCCACGATGCGGATCTCGACGGCGTCGCGGAACCCGCTCGTCGCGATCCGGACGGGGGTGTCGTCCGGGCTGAAGCGCTGCGCGTTCGTCAGGAGGTTCACGATGACGCGCTGGAGGAGGCCGGCGTCCGCGAGGACGGGCGGGAGGTCGGGGGCGAGGTCGAGCTCGGCGTCCTGCGGCCCGATGCCCAGTTCGTCGAACGCCGGCAGGATCGCGTCCTCGACGTCGATCGGCGCGACGGTCACGGCGAGGACGCCGGCCTGGAGACGACTCACGTCGAGCAGGTTCGTGACGAGGGCCGCGAGCGTGCGCAGGCTGTCGTCGGCGGTCTCGAGGAGGTCCTGGCGGTCAGCCGTGGTGAGCTCGACGTCGGTCGCGCGCAGACCGGTGACGGCGGCGGTCGCGGCGGCGAGGGGGCGCCGGAGGTCGTGACTGACCGCCGAGAGCAGCGCGCTCCGCACCCGGTCTGTGGCAGCCAGCGGGCCGACCTCCCGGGCGGTGGCGCGCAGATCGGTGTGTTCGAGTGAGGCGTCGAGCTGCGCTGCGATGACGGCGAGCAGGCGGCGGTCGGACGCGGCGAGCACCCCGCCGTGCAGTTCGAGTACCGCGCGGGTGCCGATCGGGATGCTCGTGAAGTCGCCGCCGCGGGTCGGTTCGCCGTCGACCGCGAGGACCTGCTCACCCGCGACGAGGCGCACCCCGGCGAGCGAGAAGGACTCGCGGGTCCGGCTGACGAGCGCCTGCAGGGCGCCCTCGCCGCGGAGCACGCTGCCCGCGACCGTCGCGAGCAGCTCGGACTCCGCGGCCGCGCGCCTCGCCGTGCGAGCCCGTCGCGCCGAGAGGTCGACGACCCCGCTCACGATCACGGCGATGACGACGTACAGCACGAGCGCCACGAGGTGCGCCGGATCGTCGATCGTCACGGTGTAGAGCGGTTGGACGAAGACGAAGTCGAGCGTGACGCCCGACAGGACGGCAGCGAAGACCGCCGGCCAGAACCCGCCCACGAGCGCGACGAGCACGACGAGCAGCTGGTACGACAGCACCTCGCTCGTGATCGACTCCTCCGTGCGGGCGAGGTGGAGGAGCCAGGTGACGAGCGGCCCGCCGATGAGCGCGAGCGCGAAGCCCGCGATGTGGCGCCGTGCGCTCAGGGCGCCACCGAGCTTCGGCAGCCGGAACCGTCCGCCGGCCGCTTCGTGGTTCACGATGTGGACGTCGATGTTGCCCGACTCGCGGATGACCGTGTTGCCGATGCCGGGCCCCGTGACCGCGGCGGACAGGCGACTGCGCCGGCTGACACCGATGACGAGCTGCGTCGCGTTCGCCGCCTTCGCGAAGTCCACGAGCGCACGCGGCACGTCGTCGCCGACGACCTGGTGGAAGGTGCCGCCGAGGGTGTCGACGAGCGCTCGCTGCTGCGCGAGTGCACCGGGGTTCGCGGACCGGAGGCCGTCCTGCGTCGTCACGTGCACCGCGATGAGCTCGCCACCGGAGGAACGGGCGGCGATCCGTGCGCCGCGTCGGAGCAGGGTCTCGCCCTCCGGCCCGCCGGTGAGGGCCACGACGACCCGCTCGCGCGCCTCCCAGGTGCTGTCGATGCCGTGCTCGGCGCGGTAGTCGCGGAGGGCGGAGTCGACCTCGTCGGCCAGCCACAGCAGTGCCAGCTCGCGCAGTGCCGTGAGGTTGCCGAGGCGGAAGTAGTTGGACAGGGCGGCGTCGATCCGCTCGGCCGGGTAGACCCGGCCACCGGCGAGCCGGTCGCGGAGGGCCTGTGGAGCGAGGTCGATGAGTTCGATCTGGTCGGCCGCCCGCAGCACGGCGTCGGGGATCGTCTCCCGCTGCGGCGCCCCGGTGATCTGCCGGACGACGTCGTTCAGCGACTCGATGTGCTGGATGTTCACCGTCGAGAGCACCGAGACACCGGCGGCGAGCAGGGCCTCGACGTCCTGCCAGCGCTTGTCGTTCGTGGAGCCGGGGGCGTTCGTGTGGGCCAGTTCGTCGACGAGCGCGAGTCCGGGGCGGCGCGCGAGGACGGCCTCGAGATCCATCTCGTCGAGCGTCACGCCCCGGTGCTCGACACCCCGACGCGGCAGCGTCTCGAGCCCCTCGGTCAGGGCGGCGGTCGCGGCCCGACCGTGGGTCTCGACGACCGCGACGACCACGTCGACGCCCTCCCCGGCGAGGCGGTGCCCCTCCTCGAGCATGGCGTAGGTCTTGCCGACCCCGGGGGCCGCGCCGAGGAGCACCCGGAGTCGTCCGCGCTGCATGGTGTTCAGTCCTCCTGGAGCATGGCGCTCTGCCTGCCGACCTCGGGGGCCGCGCTGTGTCGTCCGCGCTGCATGGTCATCCGTTCAGTCGGGCCACGGCGAGGTTCAGCTGCAGGACGTTGACCGTGGACTCCCCAAGGTAGCCGAGGTCGGGGCCCTGCGTCAGACGCTCGACGAGCGCACGGACCTCGCCCTCGTCGAGGCCGCGCTCGGCGGCGACACGGGGCACCTGCAGCAGTGCGTAGGCCGGGCTGATGTGCGGGTCGAGGCCGGACGCGGACGCCGTCAGCGCGTCGGCGGGGATGTTCGACGGATCGACGTCCTCGAAGGCGGCGATGGCCGCGCGGCGCTCCTCGATCGAGGCGACGAGGTCGGTGTTCTCCGGCCCGAGGTTGCTGCCGCTCGACGCGCCACCGTCGTAGCCGTCGCCGGCCGCCGACGGACGCGACTGGAACCACTGCGGCAGCGGCTTGCCGTCGGCGTCGGTGAACGACTGCCCGATGAGCGCCGAGCCGACCGTCGTGCCACCCTCGGTGACCGCGGATCCGTTCGCCTGCCAGGACATCGTCGCCTGCCCGATGCCGGTGACGATGAGGGGGTATCCGACGCCGAGGACGACGGTGAGGGCGAGCATGGCCCTGATGGCGACCCAGTACTGGGCGATGCCGCTGCGGGATGCACTCATGATGATCTGTCTGCTTTCGTGTGCTGGGTGAGGTTCAGAAGCCGGGGATGAGGGTGACGACGAGGTCGATCAGCTTGATGCCGATGAACGGCGCGATCACGCCACCGAGCCCGTAGACCAACAGGTTGCGGCTGAGGACCTTCGAGGCGCTGAGCGGTCGGTACTTCACACCGCGGAGGGCCAGCGGGATCAGGATCACGATGATGATCGCGTTGAAGATGATCGCCGAGAGGATCGCCGACGCGGGGGAGTGCAGCTGCATGATGTTGAGCAGTGCGAGCCCCGGGAACACCCCGGCGAACATGGCCGGGATGATCGCGAAGTACTTGGCGACGTCGTTCGCGATCGAGAACGTCGTGAGCGCGCCACGCGTGATGAGCAGCTGCTTGCCGATCCGGACGATGTCGATGAGCTTCGTCGGGTCGGAGTCGAGGTCGACCATGTTGCCGGCCTCCTTCGCAGCGGAGGTGCCCGTGTTCATCGCGACACCGACGTCGGCCTGCGCGAGCGCCGGAGCGTCGTTCGTACCGTCACCGGTCATCGCGACGAGGTTGCCGCCCTCCTGCTCCTTGCGGATGAGCTCGAGCTTCTGCTCGGGCGTCGCCTCGGCCAGGAAGTCGTCGACTCCGGCCTCGGCGGCGATCGCCTTCGCGGTGAGCGGGTTGTCACCCGTGATCATGACCGTGCGGATGCCCATGGCGCGCAGCTCGGCGAACCGCTCCGCGATGCCGGCCTTCACGACGTCCTTCAGGCGGACGACGCCGAGCACCCGCGCGGTGCCGGCGGTGTCGGTCTGCGCGACGACGAGCGGGGTGCCGCCGCCGGCGGACACCGCCTCGACGTGCTCCTGGAGCTCGGCGCGGGTCGCCTCGGCGAGGGGGCCGAACGACTCCACCCAGGCCAGCACAGCCGAGCCGGCACCCTTGCGGATCTGTGCGCCGTCCGGCTGGTCGAGGCCGCTCATGCGGGTCTGCGCGGTGAACGGGACGATCTCGCCAGCCCCGGACCCGTCCAGGTGGATGCCACGCTCGGCCGCGAGGTCGACGATCGACTTGCCCTCGGGCGTCGGGTCGCTGAGCGAGGACCGGGCGGCGGCCTGAGCGAGCTCTTCCGGCGTGACGCCGCGGAGGGCGATGAACTCGACCGCCTGCCGGTTGCCGTAGGTGATGGTGCCGGTCTTGTCGAGCAGCAGGGTCGTGACGTCGCCGGCGGCCTCGACCGCGCGGCCGGACATCGCGAGTACGTTGCGCTGCACGAGTCGGTCCATGCCGGCGATGCCGATCGCCGAGAGCAGGGCGCCGATCGTCGTCGGGATGAGGCAGACGAGGAGGGCGATGAGGACCGGGACGCTGACGGGAGCCGCCGCATAGGAGGCGATCGGGTTGAGCGTCAGCGCCACGACCACGAACACGATCGACAGGCTCGCGAGCAGGATGTTGAGCGCGATCTCGTTCGGCGTCTTCTGCCGCGCCGCACCCTCGACGAGGCCGATCATGCGGTCGACGAAGGTCTCGCCGGGCTTCGAGGTGATGCGGACGACGATGCGGTCGGACAGCACGCGGGTGCCGCCCGTGACGGCGCTGCGGTCGCCGCCGGACTCGCGGACGACCGGGGCCGACTCGCCCGTGATCGCCGACTCGTCGACCGAGGCGATGCCCCAGACGATGTCGCCGTCGCCCGGGACGAGCTCGCCGGCGGTCACCACGACGACGTCGCCGAGGGTGAGGTCCGCCGAGGAGACCTGGCCGATGGCGGCGTGCTCCGCGGACGGGTCCGCCGAGGCGTCGTAGGCCGTGACCTGGTTCGCCATGGTCGAGGTGCGCGTCTTGCGGAGGCTGTCGGCCTGCGCCTTGCCACGTCCCTCGGCCACGGACTCAGCGAGGTTCGCGAAGACGACCGTGAGCCACAGCCAGATCGCGATGCCCCAGGTGAACGACGCCGGCACGGCCGACCCACCGGACTCCTGCGCGCCACCGAGGAACGGTTCGGCGATCGCGAGGACGGTGGTCAGTGCCGCGCCGACCTCGACGATGAACATGACCGGGTTCTTGACCATGAGTCGCGGGTCGAGTTTGCGGAAGGCGCCCGGGGTCGCGGCGAGCAGCTGTGCCGGGCCGAACGCGGCCTTCGCGGGCTCGTGGTGGTGGTCCTGCTCCTGCTCGGGTTCCGCCGGGGCGGGAAGCGTGTGCGTGGTGGACATGGTTTATGACAGCCCTTCCGCCAGGGGACCTGGCGCGAGTACGGGGAAGGAGGTGAGTGCGGTGATGATCACGCGGTGTGCGTCGTGGACCTGGCTCATGACAGCCCTTCCGCCAGGGGACCCAGCGCGAGTACGGGGAAGTAGGTGAGTGCGGTGATGATCACGGCGACACCGGTGAGGAGGCCGACGAACTGCGGCCGGTTGGTCGGGAGCGTTCCGGCGGTCGAGGGGACCCGGTCCTGTGCGGCCAGCGAACCGGCGAGCGCGAGGACGAGCACGATCGGGACGAAGCGGCCGAGGAGCATGGCGACACCGAGCGCCGTGTTGAACCACGGGGTGTTCGCCGTGAGGCCGGCGAACGCGGAACCGTTGTTGTTCGACGCAGAGGTGAAGGCGTAGAGGACCTCGGAGAGGCCGTGGAGGCCCGGGTTCCAGATCGACGTCGTCTCCACGTCCGAGCGGACGCCGGGGATGGCGAAGCTCAGTGCGGTGCCGGCGAGCACGAGGGTCGGCGTCACGAGGATGTACAGGCTCGCGAGCTTGATCTCCCGTGGGCCGATCTTCTTGCCGAGGTACTCCGGCGTCCGGCCGACGAGCAGCCCACCGATGAACACGGCGATGACGGCGAGGACGAGCATGCCGTAGAGGCCTGAGCCGACGCCGCCGGGGGCGATCTCGCCGAGCATCATGTTGATCATCGGCATCATGCCGCCGAGTGCGGTGTACGAGTCGTGCATCGAGTTGACGGCACCCGTCGAGGTGAGTGTCGAGGTCGAGCCGAACAGCGTCGAGGCGAAGACGCCGAAGCGCTGCTCCTTGCCCTCCATCGCGCCGCCGGCCGCCATCGGTGCCGCTCCGAGGCCGCGGGCTTCGAGCGCCGTGAGGATCGAGAACGAGGCGAGGAAGATGACGCCCATGACCGCGAGGATCGTATAGCCCTGCTTGTGGTCGCCGACCATGCGGCCGAAGGTGCGCGGCAGGGAGAACGGGATCGCGAGCATGAGGATGTTCTGCACGAGGCTCGTCCAGGCGGTCGGGTTCTCGAAGGGGTGCGCGGAGTTCGCGTTGAAGAACCCGCCGCCGTTCGTGCCGAGGAGCTTGATGGCCTCCTGCGAGGCGACCGGCCCGCCGGGGATGGTCTGCGTCGCGCCCGTGATGGTCGTGACGTCGGTGAAGCCGTTGAGGTTCTGGATGGTCCCGCCCGCGATGAGCACGACCGCCATGACGACGGAGAGCGGCAGGAGCACGCGGAGGGTGCCGCGGGTGAGGTCGACCCAGAAGTTGCCGATGGTGCCGCTGCGGCGACTCGCGAAGCCGCGGACGAGGGCGATGGCGACCGCGATGCCGACGGCCGCGGACACGAAGTTCTGCACCGCGAGGCCCGTGAGCTGCACGGTGTAGCCCATCGTGACCTCGGGGGAGTACGACTGCCAGTTGGTGTTCGTGACGAAGGACACGGCCGTGTTGAACGACAGGCCCTCGGGGACGGCGGGGAGGCCGAGCGCGAAGGGCAGGACGGCCTGGGCGCGCTGCAGGGCGTAGACGAGGAGGACGCCGACGAGCGAGAAGGCGAGCACCCCGCGGAGGTAGGCCTGCCAGGTCTGCTCGGAGCGGGCGTCGACACCGATCACGCGGTAGAAGCCGCGCTCGACGGCGAAGTCCTTACTGGAGGTGTACACCCGGGCGAGGTACTCACCGAGCGGACGGTAGAGCAGCACGAGGACCAGGACGAGGGTAGAGACCTGGAGGATCGCGAAGAGGGTCTGCATCAGAACCTCTCGGGTTTCACGAGCGCGTACACGAGGTACACGACGGCGGCGACGGCCAGGACGGCGGCGAGGAGTTCGAAGACGATCACAGTCTCTCCACTCCCCGGGCGACGAGGCCGACCAGAGCGAACACGGCGATGACGCCGAGTACGTAGACGAGGTCGAGCAAGAGGACTCCAGTGGGTGCGTGGTGCGGGTGCGTGGTGCTGTGTCCCGTTCGGGACAGCTCAGAGCCAACACCCGTCAACGACCTCCGACGGCGGTCCTCACGGTTTCCATACGCCTTCCGCGTGGATCCTCACGACCTCCCTACGGTGCGTGGTGCGCGGGGCTCGAACGCCCACGCGCGGGCGGGGTTGTCGCGGGTGATCGTCGACACCGCTTCCGCGCCGAGGGCCCTCGTCAACTGCGGTGCGACGGTCGTCAGGAGCGCTGTAGGACCGTACTCCTCCGGCCGCGCGCGGGAGGCGGACGTGGTCGTGTCGGCGCCGAGGAGCAGCGCGGGCAGGTGTCCGTCGTCGATGAGGATCTCGAGGATCCGCGCCAGTCGAGCGGGGTCCATCGGGTGGCCGGGCGACGGTGTGTCGATGCATACCCACGCGCCGGAGCGAGCCGCTGCGAGGATCTGGTCGACGTGAGGATTCCGGCCGAGATGCCCGAGGACGATGGACCTCGGGTCCACCGCCTCGGCGTCCAGCGCCTCCAGGACGCGGTCGGGCGCGGCTCCCTGCTCGAGGTGCACCGCGATGGGCACACCGGTGGCGTGATGCGCCATCGCGGCGGCCCGCAACGCGTCCCGCTCGTCCTCGGCGAGGCGGTCGGGGCCGACACCGATCTTGATCAGTCCGCACCCGTGCCGGTCGACGTCGTCGATGAACGCCGCGGCGAGCCCGTCGGCCGAGCGCGCGGGTTCCGCAGCACCGTCGGGGTAGACGCGTCGCAGATGTCGTCCGGTCGCCGCCACGACGTGGACCCCCGTCGACGCACTGATCCGCCGGAGTGCCGGGAGGCCGCGTCCGAGACCTCGAGGCGTCCACTGGACGACGGTCCTGCCGCCCGCCGCTGCGAACCGCTCGACCGCGGTCGTGGCGTCAGGCTCCTCGACGAGGTCCTCACCGGCCAGGACCGGTGTCCGCAGGAAGAGGTGGTCGTGGGAGTCGACCACGCCCGCGGTGGCCGGGTCGATGTCGCCGAGCACCGTGCGGATCACCCGGGTCATCGCGTGTCGGCATCCACGCCGGTCGCCGCTTCGGGGAGGAGTCGCAGGGCCGCCATCACCCGGGGCAGCCCGACATACGGCACGAGGTGGACGAGCGCCTCGGCGAGCTCCGTCCGGGTCATCCCGATCCGGAGCGACGTCGTGAGGTGGCCGCTGAGTTGCGGGTCGACGCCGCCGAGCGCCGTCAGCGCGCCGATGATGAGCAGTTGTCGGTCGCGCGGCGTCAGGCCCTCGCGCTGATACGTCCCACCGAACACGGCGCCGACGATCCACTCGTCGAAGCCCGGCGCCGCCGCATCGACCGTAGCGCGCCAGGCCGCGGTCGTCGTCTCGTCCTGCAGCTCCGCCAGTCGTTCGCGGCCGGCCGCCACATCGAACACCCCGTGCATCGTCTCTCCCTGCATCATCGTTCCCTCGCTCGTCCCAGTTGTAACGGTTGACACGTTACACTCGAACCATGACGACCGAGACCGACTTCCGCTTCGACGGCGGAGCCACCTGGCTGAACCTGCTCGCCACGCAGGGACAGAGCTTCGGAACGCGGCCGGTGGAGCGGATCGGGACGCCCGAGGCGGCGCATCGGTGGCTCGGCCTGGTCGGGTTCGGTGTGGATGGCGAGCTGAGCGCCGACGACCTCGACCGCCTCGTGCGGCTGCGGGAGTCACTCCGCGAGCTGGCGATGGCGTCGGTCGCCGGGCGCGAACCGGCCCCGGATGATCTCGCGCAGGTGCGTCGGCACGCGTCGAGGTCGGCCGGAGCGCTGTGGAGCGGTCCCGCTCCGGATGGCGTCCCGCTCGACGCGGCGCTCGCCGCGATCGCCATCCAGGCACTGGTCATGCTGCAGGGGCCGGACCGGGCGTTGTTGCATCAGTGCGCCGAGGTCGACTGTCGCTGGGTGTTCCTCGACACCTCCCGCAGGCGGCACTGGTGTCCGTCGCCGGCCTGTGCCAGTCGGGGTCGGGTCCGCGCCCACCGCGCACGACAGGGTGGCCCGAGCGCCGACTGACTCGGGCCGACCCTCCTCCGCGACGTGCAGTGCCCGCGATGCTCAGTGCCCGAGCGTGTGGGCGTGATCCGGCACGTACCGGTACCGTTCGCGCGCGGGTCGGTCGTACCCGTCGGCGCCCGGCCGCTCGGGGATGTCGATCGGCTCGGGGGCGCGCTGCTCGTAGGGGATCTGAGAGAGCAGGTGCGAGATCGCGTTCAACCGGGACGCCCGCTTGTCGTCGCTCTCGATCGTCCACCAGGGTGCGTCCGCGTGGTCGGTGGCCTCGAACATCTCGTCCTTGGCGCGCGAGTAGTCCTCCCAGCGGGTGATCGACTGGAGGTCCGTGTCGGACAGCTTCCAGCGACGCATCGGGTCGTCGAGACGCGAGCGGAACCGCTGCTCCTGGACGTCGTCGGAGACCGAGAACCAGTACTTGATGAGGATGATGCCGTCCTCGACGAGCATCCGCTCGAACACGGGAGTCTGGCGGAGGAATCGCCGGTACTGCTCAGGGGTGCAGTAGTCCATCACCCGTTCGACGCCGGCACGGTTGTACCACGAGCGGTCGAACAGCACGATCTCGCCCGCCGTGGGCAGGTGCTGGATGTAACGCTGGAAGTACCACTGACCACGTTCCTGCTCACCGGGTGTCGGCAGGGCCGCGACCCGGGCGGACCGTGGGTTCAGGTATTGGACGATGCGCTTGATCGCGCCGCCCTTGCCTGCGGCGTCTCGGCCCTCGAAGACCACGACGACCCGTGCGCCGGTCTCGATCACCCAGCGCTGCATCGCGACCAGTTCGATCTGGAGTCGTTCCAGTTCCGCTTCGTAGCGGTCCTTCCGGATGCGTTTGGGTGGCTTGTTCCGGTTCGGAGCCTTCGACATGCTGCGTGTTCCCGCCTGTCCCCGCGAGGACTGGTTCGACGCCTGATCGGCGCGTTGGTGCAGTGCTCGGTGCCCGCCCCGGCGGAGCGGTACTCCCGCCCAGCCTGCGCCTGCCGATCGATATCCGTGGGGGCGTGTCATCCGTGCGCCGACAGGCGTATAGTCACGCGCGCGCTGCGATCAGTCCGAACGGGTCAACCCGTCGCGGAGGGCGACGAGATGGGTGCGGCTGCGGTCGAAGGCCGCGGTGGCATCGCGATCCACGACCGCCTGCACGATGTGCTCATGGACGAGCTGGTCGTGGTCCGTCCCCGGCGCGCCACTGAGGCGGAGCATCTGGATCATCGCCTCGCGGCTGCGCTCGGCGAAGGTGTCGAACAGTTCGGTGAGGATCTCGTTCCCGCTCGCGGCCACGATGCTCCGGTGGAGCGCCGTGTCGGCGTCGACACGACCCTCGATGGTCGCGCGATCGGCGTTCCGATGGGCCAACGCTGCCCGGATGGCGGTCAGGTCGGACGCCGTGTGGCGTTGCGCGGCGAGGGCTGCCGCTTCACACTCGATGGCGATGCGCGCCTCGATGACCGAGCCGATCGCGGTCCGCAGGACGAGCGCGTCCCAATCCTGGACCGGCGTGCGCGACCGGAGGAAGTTCCCCGATCCCTGCCGGCTCGACAGCACGCCCTGGCCGGCCAGCTGGCGGATCGCCTCGCGCATCGTCGACCGGCCGACACCGAGCTGCGGTGCCAGGGTCGTCTCGCCGGGCAGCTTCTGGCCGATCTCCCACTCACCGGCCTGGATGCGCTGCAGGAGCAAGCGTGCGACCTGGTCGGAGAGTGATTCGCGGTGCACGGTGTCCATGTGTCGATCATAGTCCTCAGCTTGTCTGACAAGTTGTGTTAGCGTAGCCGCGTGATCCCCGCAGACTCCCGACTCTCCACCCCCGCCGGTCCTGTCCCGCCCTCCGCGCCGAGCTGGAACCGACAGCGGCACTCCCAGATGCCGTCCCATCGCTACCAGGACCTGTACTCGCGGGTGGACGTCCCCCTCCTCGACCGCACCTGGCCGTCGAGACGGCTGACCGAGGCGCCGCTCTGGGTGCCGGTGGACCTGCGCGACGGGAACCAGGCGCTTGCCGAACCCATGGACTCCGAGCGGAAACGGGTCTTCTTCGAGCTGATGGTCACGATGGGGTACAAGGAGATCGAGGTCGGCTACCCCTCCGCCTCGCAGACCGACTACGACTTCGTCCGCCTGATCGCCGAGACCGACATCGCTCCCGAGGACGTCACGATCGTGGTCTTCACACCGGCCCGCCGCGACCTGATCGAGCGCACCGTCGAGTCGATCCGTGGGATCCGGAACCCGGTCGTCATCCACCTGTACACCGCGACGGCGCCGCTCTGGCGGGAGGTCGTCCTCGGACACGACCGCGACTCACTCCGCGCGCTCATCCTCGCCGGCGGCGCCGACGTCCTCGAGTTCGCCGGCGATCTCGACGGGGTGCGGTTCGAGTTCTCCCCGGAGGTCTTCAACCTGACGGAGCCGGACTACGCCCTCGAACTCTGCGACGCGATGACGACCCTCTGGGACGCCTCGACGGACCGACCGGTGATCCTCAACCTGCCCGCGACCGTCGAAGCGGCGAGCCCGAACGTCTACGCCGACCAGATCGAGTACATGCACCGGAACCTCGACCGGCGCGACGCCGTCATCCTGTCGGTCCACCCCCACAACGACCGCGGCACGGGGATCGCGTGTGCCGAGCTCGCGGTCCTCGCGGGCGCCCAACGCGTCGAAGGGTGCATCTTCGGCAACGGCGAGCGGACCGGCAACGTCGACCTCGCGACCCTCGCGCTCAACCTGCACGCCCAGGGCGTCGACCCGATGATCGACTTCTCCGACATCGACCACATCCGGCGGGTCGTCGAGCACAGCAACCGCATCGAGATCCACCCGCGCCACCCCTACGTCGGCGAGCTCGTCCACACCGCGTTCTCGGGGACGCACCAGGATGCGATCAAGAAGGGCTTCGCCGAACACCGGGCGCGGGCTGAGGCCACCGGCAGCCGCCCGGAGGACCTCCCGTGGCGGGTGCCCTACCTCCCGGTCGACCCCGCGGACCTCGGCCGGAGCTACGAGGCGGTCATCCGCGTGAACTCGCAGTCCGGCAAGGGCGGCATCGCCTACCTGCTCGAACGCGACTACGGCATCGAGATGCCCCGTCGTCTCCAGGTGGACTTCTCGCGTCGCGTCCAGCAGCAGGCGGACGAGACGGGTCGCGAACTGGACGCCGAGGCGCTGCTCGCGGCGTTCGAGCGCAGCTACCTGTCGGCGACGCCGTCTCGGGTCGAGCTGCTCGAGGTCGATGTGGCGACGACCGGCGAGACCTGGCGGACGACGATCGGTCTGCGGATCGACGGGGACCGCCATGAGGCCACCTTCGCCGACGTCGGTCCGGTCGAGGCGGCGACCCGTCTCCTCGCCGACCACGGCGTCCACGTCGAGATCGTCTCCCTGCATCAGACCTCGCTCAGTGCCGGGAGTGGCGCCGAGGCCCTGACCCTCCTGGAGATCCGCCGCGGGGCGGAGACGGTGTGGGCAGCCGGGCGCCATCGCTCCGTGCTGGAGGCGTCGGTCCGCGCCGTCGTCAACGCTGCGAGCCGGTAGTCGCCCTGCCCTACGCTGGGAGGCTGAGGGCGTCGAGGGGATCTGGATCAGTGGAACTGCGGTGGCTGACGGCGCCCGAACACGAGGTCGCCGCGGCGATGGCGGACGAGCGTCGCTCCGGCCGGCCCAAACGGGTGCCCACCGGGCGGAGAGTGCTCTTCCATCTCTACTTCAGCCTCGTCCTCTGGTACCTGGCGATCGCGCTCGTCTCGGTCGGGGTCAGCGTCGACGAATACCACGACCGTCGCGTCGAGCCTGATGACGTCATCGGCCTGGTCGTCGCCGCGCTCGTCCTCGTCGGGCTGCTCGTCGGTGCCTGGTTCCTGTACCGCTGGTCGCGACGCCCGCCGTCGCCGAAGGCGCGTCTCGCCGGATGGCGGACCCATCTGACGGCGGTGGTCAACGGCTTCGAGGAGCAACCGAAGGGTCGGGCGATGTTCTCCTCGCTCATCACCACGACGGGGAAGTACAACAACGCCTTCATCTCCACGCCGGGACCGCAGGTACAGTCGTACCCGCGATTCGTCCGCGGGAACATCGAGTTCGGCAACCTGGTCGACGACGTGAAGCGGTCGAGGGACTGGCATTACCTCGTGGTGCGGCTGCCGGCACCCCTCCCGCACCTGCTGCTCGACGCGACGACGAACGACACCGTCCGCAGCGACCTGCCGCCGGGCCTCGACCGGGGTCTGCAGATCTCCCTCGAGGGCGACTTCGACCGGTGGTTCCGCGTCTACGCGCCGTCCGGGTACGGAGCGGACGCGCGATACGTGCTGACCCCCGACGTGATGTCGTCGCTCGTCAGCACCGCGGCGTACTACAACGTGGAGATGGTCGACGATCGGGTCGTCTTCTTCAGCAGGCCGGCCGCCGACTTCGCCTACGCCGCTCCCTGGGTCGCCATCGATGCGATCCTCACCGACCTGGTGCCGCGTCTCATCACGAGGGCCGAGCGGTACCGCGACGAACGGGTGGCGGGACAGGACGCCGAGAGCGTCCTCGAGGCGGCGCGGGACGCCATGGAGGCTGAGCAGGTCTGGACCCGGAAGGAGACGGTCGTCGGCGAGGAGGGCCGTCGCCTCACGGTGCGCGCGCGCTTCCATGCGGTCTGGGTGGCTGTCGGCGCGGTCAGTTGGCTCGTCACCCGCACGCTGCTCTACTTCATCCCCGCCGCCTTCGCCTTCGCGGGGTTCATGTCCGTGGTGGACGGGCGCTAGCCGCGACCGAGTCGCCCGAATCTGCTCGGATCCACGTCCAGATCGGACAGATCCGGGCGACTCAGCGGGCAGGTCGCGGAACATCCGGCGGCGCCTTCGCGTTCGCATCGGTGTGACCCTCACCGCGACCCCTCCAGCGTCGACGATCGACACCTTCGATCGCGCACTCGCGAGCCTCGAGTGGACGATCCACGGCACCGACCGCGACCGCCTCGCCGCGGGCACACCGCTGCGGCGACCGCACACGGCGTCCGGTTTCGTCTACCTCTCCAGCGGACGCGTCCGCCTCACCGCCGCCGACGGCACCCGCGACCTCGACGCCGGCGACCTCGTCTTCTTCCCCCGCGCCCACGCCACGACGGTGGTCGCGCTCGAGGACGCCGAGCTCCTCGACGTCGCCTTCACCCGGCCGGGTCAGCGCCAACAGGTGGCGGAGACGCTGCCCGAGCACCTGTACGTCGCCGACTTCGCCGGTCAGGAGCCCTCGATGGTGGCGCTCATCAAGGGCATGGGCTGCCCGCAGGCGACTGGTCGTCCGCGGCCGGGCGACGCCGTCATCTGCAGCCGCATCGCGACCACCATCGTGTCGGCAGCGCTCCGCACGTGGAACGAGGCCGGCTGCGCGCCGGATCGCTGGCTGCAGCGCATCGGCGACCCGCACATCGGCGCGGTCCTCGACGCCCTGCACGCCGAACCGGGGCGACCGTGGACCTTCGAGACGCTCGCCCGCATCGCCATGATGTCGCGGTCGGCGTTCGCGGAGCGGTTCCGCGAGGTCGTGGGGCACACCCCGCGCGCCTACCTCACGACCGTTCGCATGGAGACGGCCAAGGGACTCATCCTCACTGGCGACGCGTCCGTGGCCGAGCTCGCCGGCACGCTCGGCTACGTGTCGGAAGACGGCTTCGCGCGCGCCTTCCAGCGGTACACGGGCCTGACGCCGGCCCGTTGGCGCGCTGAGGCGGCGCAGGCCGCTTAGGTGCTCGGTCGGACCGCCCTCGGCATCACCGCGCGGTGCGCGCCGACCCGAACACGATGCCGCCGACGATCGCGGAGATCGCCGCGACCGTGAGCGCCGGGACGATGCCGACCGCGTCGACGAGCAGTCCACCCGCTCCGGCACCGACGGTGATGGCGAGCTGGAACCCTGCGACGACGAGTCCGCCACCGGACTCCATGCGGTCCGGCACGAGGCGACCCATCCACGTGCTCAGGGTCGTCAGCCAGGCGCCGAAGCCCATGCCCCAGGTGGTGATCGCGATGGTCACGATCCAGGGTTGCCCCGGGAACAGGGTCACGAGCGCGATCGAGATGCCGATGAAGGCCGGGACGACGTAGCGCAGGGCCGCCAGGTGGCGGTCGACGAGGAGTCCGATCACGAAGTTGCCGACCACGCCGCCGAGACCGAACGCGGCGAGCAGGACCGCGACACCGGCCGCGTCGAGGTCGGGCACCCGCTCGATCGCGAGCCGGATGTAGGTGAAGGCGATGAAGTGCCCGAGGACGGTCAGGATGTGCCCCGTCAAGCCGACGCGGATGCCGGGGACCCGGAGCGTGTCGACGAGTGACCGCAGACCGCCGCTCGACGGAGCCGGCGCGACGGGCGGGAGGACGAGCCGCAGCGCGACGGCCACCACCGCGGTGATGACCGCGACGCCGGCGAAGATGAGGCGCCAGTCCATGACCGAACCGAGGTAGGTGCCGACCGGGACGCCGGCGACCGTCGCGACGGTGGTGCCGGTGTTCACGAGCATGATCGCCCGGCCGAGGTGGTGCGGCGCGGACAGTCGGGCGGCGATCGCGATCGACATCGCCCAGAACGCGCCGAGGGCCGCGCCGAGCAGGAGTCGGGCGATGAGCAGCATCACGAAGTCGGCGGAGATCGCGACGAGCGCGCTCGACACCGCGGCGGCGGCCGCGAGCAGCACCAGCAGAAGACGGCGGTCGAGTCGCGGGACGAGGATGCCGATCGTCGGTGCGGTGAGGAACCCGATGAAGGCGGTCGCCGTGACGGCCTGACCGGCCTGGCCCTCGGTGATCCCGAGCGACGCGGCCATCGACGGGAGCAGGCTCGGCGGCAGGAACTCGGCGAGCACGAGCACGAAGCTCGTCGCCATCATGACGGCGACGGCCGCCCATGCGGTCCGCGTGCGCGGGGCGTCGGACGCGGCTGCGTTCGTCGTGGGGACCGAGCCCGTTCGTGGTGCGTCGAGCTTCTCGTCTGTCGTCATGCTCTCAGCTTGCCGGAGCCGTGACCCCTCCACCCGACGCCCAGTCCACCCGACCCGACCGTCCGTCCACCCCGGCACCCGTCCCGGCGTCGCTGAGTCGCCCGTTCCTGCACGAAAGTCGCGGATATTCGTGCAGGTTCGGGCGAGTCAGTGCACCTTCCTGGCAGATCGGTGAACACCGCGTCAACAAGTTGCACTGAGTGCATCGGTGCACGTAGTGTACCCACGTGTCCACCACCGCCCCCGCCGAGGATCGACGCGCCGCCCTCCGCGCGCGCCACCATCGGGCGATCCTCGACGCCGCCCGCGTCATGATCGCGGAGCAGGGCATCGCCGGCTTCAACGTCGACGTCATCGCCGAACGCGCCGATGTCTCCCGTCGCACGGTGTTCAACCACTTCTCCTCGATCGACGACCTCGTCACCACCTCATGCACCGAGGAGCTGGCCGTCGTGATCGAGAGCTTCCGGTCCGCCGTCAACGCACGGCCGGCAGGCCCGGGGTCGCGCGTCTCGATGTTCGAGGACGTCGCCGCAGCGCTCCGCACGACCGACATCCCCCGCGTCATCGCCTTCCTCTGGAACGCGCTCGGCGGCTTCGCACCCGACGACTCGCGCCCGCAGCAGCTGTTCCAGGCCACCTTCTCCCGCACCACCCAGGAGCTCGCCCACGAGCTGGCCGAGCGCAACACCGACGTCGACGAACTCGAAGCCGGCTTCCTGGTCTCCTCCCTCATGCACGGTGTCGAAGTGCTCGCCCATCACTGGATCGCGAGTACCGGCGCCACCACGGACGATGAAGCCCGTGCCCTCTGGACCGACCTGCTGGAACGGCTCATCGCGAGCGTCCGCACCGGCTACGCGTCCACGCACTGATCCGCTTCCCGCTCCGTCCCCGCACACGTCACCAGCACCACCTCCCGAAGAATCGAGACTCCCTTGGCTGAACTGCTGTATCGCCTCGGACGCTTCTCCGCGCGTCGCGCGTGGGCCGTCCTCATCTCCTGGATCGTGATCCTCGGCATCTCAGTGGGTGCGTTCCTCGCCTTCGGTGGCACCCTCTCGAGCGCCGTCACCATCCCGGGCACACCGACCGCGAAGGTCACCGACCAGCTCGAGGAATCGTTCCCGAGCGCCTCCGGTGGCACCGGGGCGATGGTGTTCCACACGAAGGACGGTGACGCCTTCACCGACAGCCAGAAGACCGCGATCGGTGAGCTGCTCGATGAGACGGCCGACCTCAAGGGCGTCGACTCCACGGTCAACCCCTTCGAGACGCAGGAGACGATCGCCGACCAGGCGAGGCAGATCTCCGACGGCAAGACGCAGATCGACGACGGCCGCACCCAGCTGACCGACGGCCAGACGCAGCTCGACGCCGGACAGCAGCAGCTGACCGACGCGCAGACCCAGCTGAGTGCCGCGCTCGCCCAGGCGCAGCAGGCCGCGGGCGGCACACTCCCGGCCGCCGCACAGGCCCAGTTCGACGCGCAGCAGACCGCGATCACCCAGCAGCAGACGGCGCTCGACGCCCAGCAGGCCACCATCACCGAGAACCTCGCGAAGCTCGACGAGCAGAGCACGAAGCTCGAGCTCTCCTCGCAGCTCCTCGACCTCTCCTCGGGTATCCGCACCGTCTCGACCGACGACACCACCGCGGTCGCGAACGTCGTCTTCGACAAGCGCCAGCAGGAGGTCACGCCGGAGACGAAGCAGTCGGTCATCGACCAGGTGAAGGAGGACGTCCCGTCGGGCGTCGAGGTCGAGTTCTCGAACGAGCTCGCGCAGAGCCTGCCGCAGCTGTTCGGCGTGGGTGAGGCGATCGGCCTCATCATCGCGGCGATCACGTTGCTCGTCATGCTCGGCACGGTCATCGCCGCATCGCTCCCGCTCGTCTCCGCGATCGTCGGCGTTGGCGTGGGCGTCACCGCGTCGCTGTCGCTCTCGGGCGTCGTCGACATGCTCTCGATCACGCCGGTGCTCGGCGTCATGCTCGGGCTCGCGGTCGGCATCGACTACTCGCTGTTCATCCTGAACCGGCACCGCAAGCAGCTGCTCGCGGGCGTCGAACTGCACGAGTCCATCGGCCTCGCGAACGGCACCTCGGGCAACGCGGTCGTCTTCGCCGGATCGACCGTCCTCGTCGCGCTGCTGGCGCTCAACGTCACCGGGATCCCGTTCCTCGGCCTGATGGGCACCGTCGGCGCGATCTGCGTCGCCGTCGCCATCCTGCTCGCGGTCACCCTCACGCCCGCCCTGCTGTCGCTGCTCGGCCTCCGCATCCTCAGCCGGAAGGCACGCGGCACCATCGGCACGCCGCGCCCGGACGCCGTCCCGACCAAGCCCATGGGTACCCTGCGCGCCGTCGGCACGCTCGTCGCCGGACTCGTCGTGCTCGGCGTCGTCGCGATCCCCGCGCTCGACATGCGTCTCGGCCTGCCGGACGGCAGCTCGGAGGCCGTCGACTCGACGCAGTACCAGTCCTACACGCTCATCGAGGACAAGTTCGGTGCCGGCGTCAACGGTCCGCTGCTCGTCGTCGCGACGCTGCCCGACGCCGCCACCGACGAGGAAGTCCTCGAGGAGCAGGTGCGGATCGGCCAGGAGATCGCCGACCAGGACGACGTCAAGGCCGTCGCGCCGGTGGGCGCATCGGACGACAACTCCGTCCTCGCCTTCCAGGTGATCCCGAAGGAGGGGCCGAACGCCGTCTCCACGGAACAGCTCGTCCGCGACCTGCGCGACCTCTCGCCGCTGTCGGGCGATGTCGAGCTCGGCGTGGCCGGCAGCGCGAGCGGCAACATCGACGTCTCGAAGCAGCTCTCCGACGCCCTTCCGCTCTACCTGGCGCTCGTGGTCGGCTTGTCGCTGATCATCATGATCCTCGTGTTCCGCTCGATCCTCGTGCCGCTCACCGCGACGCTCGGCTTCATGCTGTCCCTCGCGGCGACCTTCGGGGGCATCACGGCGATCTTCCAGTGGGGCTGGCTCGGACCGGTGTTCGGCGTGCACGACCCGGGGCCCATCCTGAGCTTCCTGCCGACGATCCTCATCGGCATCCTCTTCGGGCTCGCGATGGACTACCAGCTGTTCCTCGTGTCCGGCATGCGTGAGGCGTTCGCCCACGGTGCCCCGGCGCGCCTGGCGGTCCAGCGCGGGCTGCACGCCGGCCGGACGGTCGTCGTGGCAGCGGCGATCATCATGATCTCCGTCTTCGGCGGGTTCATCTTCTCCCACTCGGCGATGATCCGGTCCATCGGCTTCGGTCTGGCGTTCGGCGTGCTCGTCGACGCGTTCGTCGTCCGCATGCTCCTCATCCCGGCGGTCATGCACCTGCTCGGGAAGAGCGCCTGGTGGATCCCGAAGTGGCTCGACCGCATCCTGCCGAACGTCGACGTCGAGGGTGCCGCGCTCGAGCGCAGCCACCCGGCGCATCACGTCGAGGCCGGTGACACGGGTTCGGTCGCGACCGCCCCGTCGAGCGGCGAGCCGCGGAACGCGGTCGACGGCGCGGAGACGGCTGCCCTCGGTGCCGGCGTGACCGCGGGGACGGCCGCACACGTGGCCGCACCGTCGAGTGAGCTGACCCGCCGGGAGGCGGCCGCCGCCGAGCGGACGCACCCGGCGCACGTGCTCACGACCGACCCCGACCCGGCCGACCAGCAGGTCTCCCGGGTGGAGCCCGGGCTCGACGTCATCGTGCACCCGGCGACCGCCGGTGTGCAGCGCGTGGCCGTCGGTGCCTACGTCATCGCGGTCGACGCCGACAACGGCACCGCGGTCGTCGAGCCGCCCGTCGGTGGCGTCGTGGTCGTCCGCGCGCCGAGGTAGCGCGGGCCCCGGGGCCCTGAGCTGCCTGCCCGGTCCTTGAGCGGCCTACTCGGTCCCTGAGCTGCGCCGCACTGAGCCTGTCGAAGTGTCGAAGGGCCAGCCCCCGGTCCCTGAGCTTGTCGAAGGGCATTTCGACAGGCTCAATGACCGGGTCTACTCGGTCCCTGAGCTTGTCGAAGGGTGAGGTTCTCCGGGTGCATTTCGACAGGCTCAATGACCGGGTCTACTTGGTCCCTGAGCTTGTCGAAGGGTGAGGTTCTCCGGGTGCATTTCGACAGGCTCAATGACCGGGTCTACTTGGTCCCTGAGCTTGTCGAAGGGCATGTCGACAGGCTCAATGACCGGGTCTACTCGGTCCCTGAGCTTGTCGAAGGGCATTTCGACAGGCTCAATGACCGGGTTCGGGCTCAATGACCGGGTTCGGGCTCAATGACCGGGCTCGGCTCCATGACCGGGTTCGAGCTCAATGGCCGGGGACTTCCCGGTGGCCGGGCCGCTCGGTCACTGGGAAGGCATCTCGAGGGCACGGTGCCGGTTGTCGCCGTCGAACGCACGCTCGGCCACGACCGCGGCTTCAGGCGAGATGCCGTAGCCGATCGCGACCGTCCGCCAATCCATCGTGCGCTCCGCTGTTTCGCGGATGATCGAAGCGGCGGCCGTCGCCGAGAGACGGAACGCATCGTGCACGGCGCGGAGTTCGCGGATGTCACGACCGTATCGTTCGCCTCCTTCGGTGATGGGCGTGGCCTCCACTCGGTCTGGGCGCCGGTTCGGTTCCAGGTCGAAGACCGGTGACAGCTTCCAGCCGGTGTGTTGCCGGAGGAACCCGTGGTTCCGGAAATGGTCGTCCACGTTGCCGATGAGCAGGCTGAGTGCGACTCGTCGGAACAGTTCGGCGAGATCCACTCGCGGGGTCGGGCTTGCGAACGCGACTGCTTCGGCCAGATGGACGTACGACAGAGGCTGGTCCTCCGGTTTCGTGGTGAGCGAGTGAGCACTGAGATACCCGATGCGCTGCTCGCCGACGCGGTCGAACCGTTTCGTGAGCAGGATCGACCGGCCCTCGGCGATCCGCTCCAGCTCGAAGGCGGGTGTCTCGACACCTGACTGACGGGCGAGCGCGAGCGCCGTCGCCTCCCAGGCCATCGGGTCGGAGTATTCGGTGTCGCGAGCGAACTTCGCCATCCAGAGTGCGTCGTGATGACGGACGACCGCCTTCGGGCGCGCTCCTCCGGCGCTGGTCCCTGCTTCGATCAGCACCGCGAGCTCCTCGTCGGACTCGGTGCCTGTCTCGAATGCCCGTGCTGCTGCAAGGATCCGTGGCAGGTCGTGAACCTGAGCCACGGGATGGGTGCGTCGCCCGAGGAACGTGCCTTTCGCCGCGAAACGCAAGGCACCCTGGCGTGTTTCGTCATTCACGTGCAGCAGGCAGTCCAGCCCGCTTCGCGCCTGCGTTCCCGCGCGGATGATCCGACGTCCCCAGCTGTCAGGCATGGCATCGCCGAGTGCACCGAGCGATTCACGGCCCGACCACGCACGGAGCGGACCAGCGCTCCGTGGCATGTCCGGCGACAGATCGTAGCCGCGTGGATCGAGGAGGAACGATTCCGCGTATCGGAAGACGATGCCGGGCGCCGCCGACCCCGGGAGCCCGTCGGTCGTGACCCGCCCGGCTGGGACTTCGGCGCCGTCTGGCAGCACCAGGCTCACGTTTACCTCGATCAGGTGGTCGGGCGCCATGTCGACGGTCATCGTGGATCGTCTGAGGACGTCGGCGTAGGGATCCGGACGCGCTCGACGCCAGTTCGAGCGAAGTTCCGCGAGCCGAAATCGCTCGCCAGTGGATCGGACGCGTCGACGACCTGGGACAGGATCCCGACAGCTCGGAGCGCCGCGAACAGATTCTCGGAGGAGGTCGACCGTCCGTTCTCGATGGCGCGCAGCGTGTCCCGCGAAATACCGGCGCGCTCAGCGACGATGTCCGCCGTCAGGCCGATGATCTTGCGCCAGGCTCGGACGTTCGATCCGAGACGGACCATCTCGCGGCTCAGACCTGGACCACTGGCCATCGTGTACCTCATCCCATAATGACGATAATGTTCGTCACTATACGCTGTAACGGCGGACATTCTCTTCATACGCAGGGATGGACGTGCCGGGTCGCATTTCGAGAGGTTCGGTGGCACAAGCTGTTCGAACGGCGTGGCTACGGCTGCAGGCGGTCCACGATCCAGCCGCCGTCGGCTGCGAGATAGCGGAGGCGCCGGTGCATGCGGTCGCGGCTGGCGTGCCAGAACTCGACCATGTCGGGGACGAGCCGGAACCCGACCCACGTGGCCGGCCGGGGCACGTCGTCGCCCTCGCGCTCGAGCAACGCGTTCGCCTGCGCGATGAGGGCGTCGAGGGTCTCCTCCGGGCCGTCGCGGAACGGCGTCGACTGGTGGGCGACCGCCGTCGCCGCTCGTGACTTCGGTGAGCGATCGGCGAACAGCGCGTCGGACTCCTCGGCGCTCAGCTGCTCGACGCGGCCCTCGAAGCGGAGCTGCTGCATCGTCTCGCGCCAGTACACCTGGAGAGCGGCGCTCGGGTTCTCGGCGAGCTGCCCGCCCTTCCGGCTCTCGGTCGAGGAGCCGAAGATCAGGCCGCGATCGTCGAGCGTCTTCACATCGACGGTCCGCGCGCTGACGACGCCGACCGAGGTGGCGGTCGCGAGGGTCATCGATCGGGGTTCGCTGACGTCCCGCTCGATCGCTGCGGCGAGCCACTGCTGAGCGAGCAGCATGGGTTCGGCGGGCGGGGTGTCGAACTCGGGCAGCTGCAGGGTGTCGTCTCCGGAGAGGGGTTCGGCGCTCATGTCGCGAGCCTACCCGCGTTGTCCTCGGTGCCGACGGCTGGGGCGCCGGCACAGTCTCCACCGGAACCGTGGTGTCCGGGCACATGGTGCATGGTCAGGCCGCGGGCTAGCCTCGGAACGCCCGCCAGGGAGCACGTTCGAGGAGAGTGAGCACCGCATGCCGTACACCGACACCGACGACGTCTCGATCTACTACGAGGTGGAGGGCGACCCCGCCGACCCGGTGATCGTGCTCATCGCGGGCGGCGGTGCGCAGCTGCTCACCTGGCGTGACCCGTTCCGGGCGATGCTCGTGGACGAGGGTTTCCGCGTCGTGCGGTTCGACAACCGCGACGTCGGCTTCTCGCAGCGGTTCGGTGGTGAGACCGACCTCGACGGCGGGTACTCGCTCGCCGACATGGGTGACGACGTCCTGCGGGTGCTCGACCACCTCGGGGTCGAGCAGGCGCACCTCGTCGGGCACTCGATGGGCGGCATGATGGCGCAGATGGTCGCGCTCGACCATCCGGAGCGCGTGCTGAGCCTCGGTCTGCTGTCCACGATCCCTGGCCAGGACCCGCGCTACATCCTGCACGGCGACCGGCGCGAGCTGCTCGTCGCGCCTGTGCGGTACACCCGGGAGGAGTCCGTCGCCGCGATGGCGGAGCTCGCCGCACCCGTGCCCGGCGCGCGCTACCAGCCGGACACCGCGTGGGAGGTGTGGGCGACGGGCGAGGCCTACGACCGCGGCTACGCGCCGGAGGGCTTCAGTCGGCAGTGGGCGGCGCTCCTGCGTGCGCCCGAGCGACTCGAGCGGTTGCGCGACGTGACCGTCCCGACCCTCGTGCTCCACGGTCGCGAGGACGACGTCCTGCACTGGACCTCCGCGGTCGACATCGCCCAGGCGATGCCGGCGGCCGAGCTCCACGTCCTCCCCGGCATGGGGCACCTCATCCCCGCCGAGCTCTGGCCGACGCTCGCCGCGGGCATCGTCCGAGTGGCGAGGAGCTCGTCCGGTCATTGAGCTTGTCGAAATGCGGCACGGAGGACGTGTCGCCGACGGGAAGGCACCGCGTGGGCCCTTCGACAGGCTCAGGGACCGGGAAGACCTGTGCCCGGTCATTGAGCCTGTCGAAATGCGGCACGGAGGACGTGTCGCCGACGGAAAGGCACCGCGTGGGCCCTTCGACAGGCTCAGGGACCGGGAAGACCTGTGCCCGGTCATTGAGCTTGTCGAAATGCAGCGAAGAGGACGTGTCGCCGACGGGAGGGCTATGCGTGGGCCCTTCGACACGCGGTTCCTGAGCCTGTCGAGGGGCAGGGACCGGGTCCTACGGCATGCCGATGAGCCGCACCCGGCAGGCGAGCTCCGCGGCGAAGCGGACGTCCGGGTCGGCGAGGTCGAGTTCGAGCGACTGCTCGATGCGCCGGATCCGGTAGTTCACCGCGTTCGGATGCAGGTTCAGCTCGGCCCCGGCCCGCGCGAGGGAGTTCCGATGGCTGAGGTAGGAGAGGAGCGTCCGCACCGAGATCGTGGCCCGCTCCGGCCCGAGGGCGTCGAGCGGCGAGAGGATGTCGTCGAGGAGCGTCCGGCTGAGCGGTGAGGCGTAGAAGTCGAGGAGCACCCGCCGCAACCCGGTGACGTCCGTCGCCTCCATGGTGCCGAAGCGGCCACCCGCGATGGCCGCTTCAGCCGCGACCCGCGCCTCGGTCGCGGACTGCCGAAGCCCCGCCGCCCCGCTCTGCGGCGTCCCGAGTCCGACCGTGAAGGTCCACTCCGGCCCCGCGATCGTCGCAGCGTGCGCGACGATCCGCTCCATCACGTCGCGCAGGCGCCGCTGGTGGTCGGGTGCGCCGAGCTCCTCCGACGCGATGACGACGATCTCGTCGCGCCGCATCGCAAGGTGCCACTGCTCCTCGCGCTGGTCGACGAGTTGCAGTGCGAAGAGCTCGACGGAGGGCGCGAGGACGGTGGGTGCGCGGCGGTCGGGATCGCTCGCGTGCTTCGGGGTCAGCCACGCCACCGCGTGCGACAGCTGCAGTGGCAGACCGGCACGGACCGCGTCCATCGCGAAGCCGTCGATGCGGGACGACTCCGCGAAGATCAGCTCGATGATGAGCTCCGCCCGCGAGCGAACCGAACCGAACCGTCCGTGCAGCTCCCGTTGTAGGGCGCGCGAGAGGACGGAGGCGATGACCGGGAGGGCGATCGCCGCGGCCGGGTCGTCGCGCTCGGCGTGGACCCGGCCGATCGGGATCTCACCGATGCACACCGCGTCCGGTTCGAGCCAGCTCGCGCTCGCATCCTCGACGAGCGTGACGGGCACCCCGAGCGTCGTGCTGGCGACCTCGAGGATCGCCTCCCGCACGCCGACACCCGACGCCTGCTCCGCTTCGGCCGCGGACGCGCTGATCACCCGTTGGATCGCGAACTCGGCGCGCGACATCGCCTCCTCGGCACCACCGCGGATCGTGCGGTCCATGAGCACGGCGAGGTCGGAGGCGATGCCCTCGCTCATGATCACCGGCAGACCACCGCGGTCCGCGAGGGCCCGCGAGGTCTCGGCGACGGGGAACGCACCGACGAACACGAGGCCCGCGCACCCCGCGGCGATGGCCCGGCGGATGGCGATGTCGACCTGGTACGGCCTCGGGACGGCGCCGTCGGGGGTCGTCACGATGGCGATGGAGTGCTCGGTCGCGTCGTTCAGCTCGTCGAGCGCGAGGATCTCGACGCCGGTGACCGGGACGCCGGCGGGGGCACCGGCGACGCAGCGGGCACCGAGATGCTCGGCTTGGAGGATGACGTCGGCGACGGTGACTTGGGCCATGAGCACATTCTGCCCCGATTGTGTGGGCCATGGGAACATTGTCGTGGTTCCCCGCCCTGCCTACGCTCGGTACATGTCAACGAACCACCCCGCTGCACGCTCCGCAGCGTCGGCCACGCCGATCACCAGCATCACCCTGGCCGACGTGCCGGCGCTCGCCGCAGGATGCGCCATCTTCGGTACCGGTGGCGGCGGCGCGGTGCAGACCCCGCAGCTCGGCGTCGAGATCGCCCTGGAGCAGTTCGGTCCGGTCCCCGTCAAACAGGTCGCCGACCTCGACGCGGACGACGTGGTCGTCGCCATGTCCGGCATCGGCGCGCCCTCCGTGGGCTTCGAGATGCTCGGCGCGAGCGGCCAGGCCGAGATCATCGTCGAGGAGATCGAGCGCCTCACGGGCAAGCGCATCACCACGATCATGGCGACGGAGATCGGCGGCAGCAACGGCGTCGGCCCTGTCGGCTGGGCCGCGAGCCTCGGTCTCAGCATCCTCGACGCCGACGGCATGGGACGCGCCTTCCCGGAAGCGCCGATGACCGCGATGAACGTCGCGAACCTCCCGCCCGGGTATGCGGTCCTGAGCGATGTGATCGGCAACGTCTCGATCCTGCGACCGGTCAGCCTCGCCTGGCTCGAGCGCCACGCCCGCGCCCTCACCGTGGCGAGCGGCGCGATCTCGATCGGCGCCAACTACGTCATGGACCGCGACACCGTCCGGGGAGCTGTCATCGAGGGCAGCGTCAGCCGCGCCGTGCAGGTCGGGCGCCGGCTCCTCACCGCCACCGACCCCGTCGGCGCGCTCACGGACGAACTCGGGGCGTCCCTCATCACGGGTGGCAAGGTCGTCGACATCGAGCGCCGCACCGAGGGCGGGTTCACACGCGGCTCCGTCACGGTCGAGGGGATCGGCGAGCACCGCGGTCGCCTCACCCGCGTGGAGATCCAGAACGAGAACCTCGTCGTCATGGAGGACGGAGCGGTCATCGTCAGCGTCCCCGACCTCGTCACGATCGTCGACTCCGAGACGGGCGACGCGATCTCCACCGAGATGCTGCGCTTCGGGCAGCGGGTGAGCGTCCTCGCCTGGGCGTGCGATCCACTGTGGCGCACCGAGCGCGGCCTCGAACTCGCCGGCCCGCGCGCGTTCGGCTACGACCTCGACTACGAGCCCTTCGGTGTGAGCGCCGACGAGACCATTGGAGCGACCCGATGAGCGCCGGCACCACTACCAGCACCGTCACCGACACCTCGGGCGAACTCGCGATCGGCATCGACGTCGGCGGGACCAACACCGACGCCGTCGCGCTCTCGGGCACGGGCGAGGTCGTCTCATGGACGAAGCAGCCCACCACCCGCGACGTCACGGGCGGTATCCGGGCGGCGCTCGCCGAGGTCCTCGACCAGCTCGGCGACGACCGGAGCCTCGTCACCCGCGTCATGCTCGGCACCACCCACGCGACCAACGCGATCGTCAACCGTCGCGACCTCGGTCGCGTCGTCGTCATCCGACTCGGCTCGCCCGCCGCCACCTCGCTCCCGCCGCTCGCAGGCTGGCCGCGGGAACTGCGCGACGTCGTGCTCGCGGGGAGCATCCTCGCGGGCGGCGGCCACCTCGTCGACGGCTACCCGATCGCCCCGCTCGACCGCGACCTCATCCGCCGGGAGCTCGACGCCCTGGCCGGCACCTTCGACGCGGTCGCCGTCTGCGGCATCTTCAGCCCGTCGTTCCCCGAGCAGGAGCTCGAGGTCGAGGCGCTCGTCCAAGACCACGTCGGGGTCGACATCCCGGTGTCGCTGAGCCACGAGATCGGCGCGCTCGGGTTGTTGGAGCGCGAGAACGCGACCGTCCTGAACGCGTCGCTTTACGCCGTCGCCCGCGACGTGACGAACGCGCTCACGACCGTCGTCGCCGAGGAACGACTCGACGCGACCACCTACTTCGCCCAGAACGACGGCACGCTCATGGCCGTCGAGTACGCGGCGCGTTACCCGGTGCTCACGATCGGTTCCGGGCCGGCGAACTCCATCCGCGGGGCCGCCTTCCTCTCCGGTGCCGACAACGCGATCATCATCGACGTCGGCGGCACGACGAGCGACCTCGGCGTGCTCGTCGACCGGTTCCCCCGCGAGTCGACGCTGCCCCGCGAGGTCGGTGGCGTGCGGACGAACTTCCGCATGCCCGACATCCTGAGCGTCGGCCTCGGTGGCGGCACGATCGTCGACACCGCGACCGGTGTCCCGCGGCACGACTCGGTCGGTTACCGCCTCACCGAGGAGGCGCTGCTGTTCGGCGGCACCACCCCGACCCTCACCGACGCGGCCTCGCTCCAGTTCGGCATCGCCGACCGCGAGCTGCCGCCCCTCGACCGCGCGACCCGCCAGGCGCTCGAGCACGCGCTCGGCGTCGCCCACGAACGCATCGAGTCCGCCGTCGAGCGCATGTCGCTCGGCCGCACCGGCCTCCCGCTCGTCGTCGTCGGCGGCGGAGGATTCCTCGTCCCGGACGCCGTCCTCGGCGCGAGCGAGGTCCTGCGCCCGGCGCGCGGCAACGTCGCCAACGCCGTGGGCGCGGCCATCGCGCTCGCCGGCGGGCGCTCCGATCAGCTCTGCGACTTCGCCGACCGCGCAGCCGCCATCGAGGAGGCAGGACGCTCCGCGATCGAGAAGGCGATCCAGGCCGGCGCAGACCCGCGCTCGGTCGAGATCGTCGACGTGCTCGAGACCCCCGTCTCGTACGCGACCCGCCCCACCCTGAAGGTCTCCGTGAAGGCTGCGGGTCCCCTCGCCCGCATCGGCACGGCGACCCGACAGCGCATCTGACGCACCACCGCACCAGCACCGCTCTCCACCAGCACCAGCACGGCACCTCTCACCCCATCTGATCCGGCCACCCGCGCACCACGGCCACCCGAGTACGAAGGATCCAGCATGAACAACAAGCGGAAAGCCGCGGCGGCACTCGCCACCGCGGCCCTCACCGCGGTGGCCCTCACCGCGTGCACCTCCTCGCAATCCTCCGATTCCTCCGGCGAGTACGTCTCCGGCGGCACCTTCGTCACCGCCATGAGCGGCGACCCGGGGAGCCTCGTCCCCATGACGGGCATCAGCCTCGAGGCCCGCGAGATCATCAGCTTCCACTACGAGTCGCTCGTGTACGTCAACGCCGACGGCGAGCTCCTGCCCTGGCTGGCCGAGAGCTGGGAGGAGGACGCCACCTCCACCTCCATCACCTACACGCTCAAGGACGGCATCACCTGCGCCGACGGCACCCCGTTCACCGCGGAGACCGCTGCGGCGAACATCACCTACAACGCCGACCCGGCCAACGCGACCTTCTACTACGGCGCGCAGGTCTCCGAGCGGATGACCGCGACCGCCGACGGCAACCAGCTCACCGTCACGAGCTCGACGCCCGACCCGTTCATCCTCGCCAACACCGGCACCGTCGAGATGGTCTGCCAGGCCGGCCTCGACGACCCGGACTCCCTCGTCGAGACGATGAACGGCACCGGCCTCTTCACCCTCGACAAGGCGACCCCCGGCTCCAGCTACACCTTCACGAAGCGCGACGACTACACCTGGGGTCCCGAGGACGTCACGAGCGACACGAAGGGCCTGCCGGACACCTTCGAGGTCCGCGTCGTCACCGACCCCGGGACCGCCGCGAACCTGCTGCTCTCCGGTGACGTGAACGCCGCGAGCATCGGCGGCGCCGACCAGGACCGCGTCGAGGCCGCCGGTCTCGGCAGCGAGGGCGTGCGCAACCCGATCGGCGAGATGCTCTTCAACGAGCGTCCTGAGCGCCCCACCTCCGACCCGCTCGTCCGTGAGGCCCTCGTCACCGCGATCGACCGCGAGCAGGTCGGTGAGGTCGTCACCGACGGCACCGCCGAGGAGTCGAAGTCGCTCGTCGTGAAGAGCCCGTACCTCTGCGTCGCCGACGGCCCGCAGTGGACGCTCCCCGAGACGGACGTCGAGAAGTCCGGCGAGCTGCTCGACGAGGCGGGCTGGACGCTCGGTTCCGACGGCAAGCGGTCGAAGGACGGCGAGCCGCTGACGATCAAGTTCATCTACGACGCGGCCACCCCGAGCCACGCGGCAGCGGCCGAGCTCGTGCAACAGACCTGGGACGAGCTGGGCGTCACGACGGAGCTCTCGGGCAACGACGCGAACGCCTGGTCCGAGCAGTTGTTCTCGACCTTCGACTGGGACACCGGCTTCGTGCAGATCGCTCCGGGCGGACCGGTCATCGTGAACACCTTCTTCGGTGGCGAGACCCCGGACAAGGGCGGCAACAACTTCATGTTCGTCGACAACCCGGAGTACGACGCGCTCGCCGAGCAGGCCAAGACGGCCAGCCCGGAGGAGACGTGTGACCTCTGGCAGCAGGCCGAGGCGAAGCTCATCGAGCGGACGGACGTGTTCCCGATCGCCGACGCGCAGGACTTCCTGTACCTGAACGGCGCCGAGGTCGAGCGTCCGAACTTCATCCGCCCGACGAGCATCCGGATGGTCGGCTGATCATGACGATCCCCTCGACCGTGACCACCGAGCAGGCCACCGAGCAGGCCCCGGGCCCCGGCGGCCCGGCGGTCGCGCGTCGAGGGGGTCGCGGCGTCCTCGGCGGACTCTCTCCGCGGACCTCGTTCATCCTCCGACGACTCGGCCGGGTGCTCGTCTCCCTCGCCATCGTCATCGTCGCGACGTTCCTGATCGTGCAGCTCGTGCCGGGCGACCCGGTGCGGGCTGCGCTCGGGAACAGTGCGACCCCGGAACTCGTCGAGCGGACGCGCGCCGACCTCGGCCTGAACGTGCCGGTGCCGGAGCAGTTCGTCAACTACGTCAGCGGGCTGTTCCGCGGCGACTTCGGGACGGCGATCGGGTCACAGCGGCCGGTCGCCGACACGATCGCGCAGCGCTTCCCGGTGACGCTCACCCTCGCGGTCGCGTCCTTCCTCCTCGCGGCGATCGGCGCCTTCCCCATCGGCGTCGCGACCGCGGTGTCCTCGCGCACCGGCCGCCGTCGCCTCGCCGACCTCGGCGTCTCGGGTCTGCTCGGCGTGCTGATCGCCATCCCGAGCCTGCTGCTCGCCGTCGGTCTCATCGCGGTGTTCAGCATCGGGCTCAAGGTACTCCCGGCCGCCGGCTGGGGAGGCTTCGACCAGGCGATCCTGCCGGTGGTGGCCCTCGCGGTCGGTCCGATGGCCTACCTCGCCCGCATCGTGCACGTGGAGATGCTGGCCGTCCTCGAGATGCCGTACATGACCACGGCACGGAGCAAGCGCCTCCCGACACACCTCGTCTACCTCCGGCACGCGCTGCCGAACATGGTGACCTCGACGCTCACGATCGGCGGCATCATCCTCACGGGCATGGTCGCCGGCACCGTGCTCATCGAGACGGTCTTCGCCATCCCCGGTCTCGGGACGAGCATCGTGTCGTCGATCACCTCGAAGGACTACCCGATGATCCAGGGCATCGTGCTCGTGTACGCGATCCTCGTCCTCGGCCTCAACCTCCTCATCGACATCGCGCTCGCGACGATCGATCCGCGCTCCTCGATCACGGAGGGCTGAGCTCATGAGCACTCGTCCGACCACCTCCAGGCCCACGCCCTCACGCCGGTCCCCGGTGCTCGACCGCCTCCGCACCCCGCGCGGCCTGACCGGCGCGATCGGAGCGCTCCTCATCATCGTGGTCGCGGTCGTCGGCCCGACCGTCTGGGGGTCCGCCGCCGACACGACGTCCGTGGCCGACCGCCTCGCCGGTGCGAGCCTCGCCCACCCCTTCGGCACCGACGAGCTCGGCCGCGACGTCTTCGCACGGGTCATGGTCGCCACGCGGGTGTCCGTGCTGCTGACCCTCGGCGCGACGGCGATCTCCGTCGTCGGCGGCGTCCTGCTCGGGGCCGTCGCGACGGTCCTGCCTCGACCGCTCCGCCGACTCGTGACCGCACTCATCGACATCCTGCTGTCGTTCCCCTGGCTGCTCATGGCGCTGTTCTTCTCGGTGATCTGGGGCGCGAGCGCCACCGGCGCGATGCTCGCCGTCGGGTTCGCCGGCGTGCCGACCTTCGCCCGCCTCACCTACACGCTCGCCTCGTCGCTCATCGGTCGCGACTACGTGAAGGCCGCGCGGATCGCGGGTGTCGGGCAGGCGGAGGTGCTCGTCCGGCACGTCATGCCGAACATGCTCCCGCCGATGCTCGTGAACGCGGCGGTCTCCGCCTCCGGCACGCTCCTCGCCTTCGCCGGCCTGTCCTTCCTCGGTCTCGGGGTGCAGGCGCCCGAGTACGACTGGGGTCGCCTCCTCGGCCTCGGTATCGCCCGCATCTACGGGAACCCGATGGCAGCGATCGGTCCCGGCATCGCGCTCGTCGTGTGCGGCGTCATCTTCACGCAGCTCGGCGAACTCTGGAACGAGTCGTCGAAGCGGCTCCTCGGACTGCCGGCGCCGGCGCGACGTCGCACCGCGGCTCCCGCGACCGCCTCGGCTGCGGCCGCGACGCCGGCCGACCAGGAGCCCGTCGTGCAGGTGCGCGACCTCCGCGTCGCCTTCCCGGACCGCGACGGCCGACTCGTCGAGCGCGTCCACGGCATCAGCCTCACGATCATGCCCGGCGAGGTCGTCGGTGTCGTCGGCGAGTCCGGATCGGGCAAGTCGGTGAGCGCGATGGCGATCGCCGCCCTCCTCGGGCCCGACTCCTCGGTGCAGGCCTCGGAGCTGAGCTTCCGCGGGATCGACATGACCGCACCGCTGACGAAGGCCGAGCGCAGCCGCCTCGGCCTCGAGCTGGCGATGGTCTTCCAGGACCCGCTCACTTCGCTCAACCCTTCGCTCACGATCGGCAAGCAGCTCCGCGAGACCGTCGAGGTCCATGAGGGGCTGTCGGCGGCCGAGTCGACGAAGCGCGCCGAGGCCGCACTCGAGTCGGTGCGGATCCCGCTTCCGGCCAAGCGCCTGAAGCAGTTCCCGCACGAGCTGTCCGGCGGCATGCGCCAGCGGGCCATGATCGGCATGGGGCTCATGGGACGCCCGAAGCTGCTCATCGCCGACGAGCCCACGACGGCGCTCGACGTGACGGTGCAGCGCCAGGTCCTCCGCGTGCTCCACGAGGCGCAGGAGCAGACGGGCGCTGCGATCCTGCTCATCTCGCACGACATCGCCCTCGTCAGCGGGTTCTGCGACCGCATCCTCGTCATGAAGGACGGCCGCATCGTCGAATCGCTCGACGCCGACCGCCTCCACGAGGCGCGGCACCCGTACACCCGCGGGCTCATCGCCTGCGTCCCCGACATGACCTCCGACCGCACCATGCCGCTCCCGGTCATCGGTGCGATCGACGAGGACGACCTGGCCGATCGGGACCAGCCCATCACCACCGAAGGACAGCGCGCATGACCGGTCTCGAGTTCTCCGGCCTCACGGTCCGCTACGGCCACGGCGCGTCCGCGCACACCGCGGTCGACGGCTTCGACCTCACGGTCCGCCCGGGCACGTCCCACGGCCTCGTGGGGGAGTCCGGCTCGGGCAAGTCGACGGTCGCCGCGGCCGCCGTCGGCCTCGTCATGCCGAGCGCCGGTGGCATCCGACTGAACGGTGCCGACATCGTCGGGCGCTCGTCCGCTGCCCGCCGTGCGCGTCGACGCGTGCAACTCGTCTTCCAGGACCCGTACTCCGCGCTCGACCCACGCATGCCGATCGGTCTGTCGATCGCCGAGGGGTCCCGGGCGACCGGGCGCTCCTGGAGCCGCTCCGAGCAGCGGTCCCGGGTGGGCGAGCTGCTCGAGCGCGTGCACATCGACCCGGACCGGGCTGGCGACCTGCCGTCGGCGTTCTCGGGCGGTCAGCGGCAGCGCATCACGATCGCCCGAGCGCTCGCGGCCGAACCGGAGGTCCTCATCGCCGACGAGATCACCTCGGCGCTCGACGTGTCGGTGCAGGGCGTCGTCCTCAACCTGCTGCGCGAGCTGCAGCGTGAGCTCGAACTCACGGTGCTGTTCATCTCACACAACCTCGCCGTCGTGAACTACATGTGCGACTCGGTGAGTGTCATGCAGGCCGGCCGGGTCGTCGAAGCGGGCCCGACGGCCACCGTCCTGGCCGCTCCCGAGGACGCCTACACCCGCGAGCTGCTGGCCTCCGTGCCCGTGATGGGCCGTCGCATGACCTGGGACGAGGACTAGCCAGGGACCGGGGGTCACCGGGTCGGCCTCTTCCGGTCACTGAGCTTGTCGAAGTGCCCACGGGTGACGTCGCCCTTCGACAGGCTCAGGGACCGGGTCTGCGGGCCAGAGCCCTCCCAATTACTGAGCGCACCTCTCCCGGTCACTGAGCTCACCTCCGCCGGTCACTGAGCTTGTCGAAGTGCCCACGGGTGACGCCGCCCTTCGACAGGCTCAGGGACCGCGTCTGCCGGGTTGGCCTGGTTCCGGTCACTGAGCTCACTTCTTTCGGTCACTGAGCTCACCTCCGCCGGTCACTGAGCTTGTCGAAGTGCCCACGGGTGACGTCGCCCTTCGACAGGCGCAGGGACCGGGGGGGCAGGTCAGCCGCGCTGCTTGCGCGGCAGGGTCTCCGGGAGGAACGCGATCCCGACGATGCCGATCGCGCTGAGCACCAGCAGGTACGCCGCCACCAACCACGGTGCGCCACCGCTCGCGGCGACGAGCGCGGTCGCGACCAGCGGGACCGTCCCGCCGACGAGGGCGGCCGGGATCTCCCGCGAGAGTGCGATGCCGCTCCAGCGCATCGAGGTCGGGAAGATCTCGGCGAGCAGTGCACCCGAGGTGCCGATGGTGGCCCCCTGGATGACGGCGAGGCCCAGGATGAGGCCCAGTGCGACGAGGGCCGACTGCTCCGTGTCGTAGAGCAGGAACATCGGGAACGCGTAGACCACGCCGAAGATCGCGGCGCCCATGAGGACGGGCTTCCGACCGATGCGGTCGGCGAGGCGACCGAACAGCAGCGCCGTCGGGATGGTCAGGACTTCGGCGACGATGAGCCCGATGAGCGCCTCCGTCGGGTTCACGCTCAGCGTGCCCGTCACGTACGACAGCGAGAACACCTGCACGACGTAGACCCACGGCAGCGCGAACGCGAAGAGCCCCATGCCGCAGAGGATCACCCGCCAGTGCGAGCGGATGGCGCCGACCAGTGGTGCCGAGGTGACCGCGCCGCGCTCTTCGGCACTCTCGAACGCCTTCGTCTCCTTGACCCGCAGACGGAAATACAGCGCGAACGCGACGATGACGACGCTCGCGAGGAACGGGATCCGCCAACCCCAGCTCTGGAACTGCTCGATCGGGAGCGTGCTGACCACGGCGAAGACGGTGGTCGCGAGCGCCATGCCCACGTAGACGGAGGCGCCGGGGAACGACGCGGCGAACGCGCGGTGCTTCACATCGGCGGACTCGCTCGCCATCGTGATCGCGCCGGCGAATTCGGCGCCCGAGCCCATGCCCTGGAAGATCCGCAGCACGATGAGCAGGATCGGCGCCCAGATGCCGATGGCGTCGGCGGTGGGGAGGAGGCCGATGAAGGTGGTCGCGACGCCCATGAAGAGGAGCGTGATGAGCAACGTCGGTTTGCGCCCGAGCTTGTCGCCGTAGTGGGCGAAGATCAGGCCGCCGATCGGGCGGGCACCGAAGCCGACCGCGAAGCCGGCGAACGCGCCGAGCAGGCCGGCGAGGTCACCGGCGCCGGGGAAGAACAGCGGCGCGAACACGAGCGCGGAGGCCAGCCCGTAGAGGGTGAAGTCGTACCACTCGATGACGGTGCCGACCGAGCTGGCGAGGATGGCGCGGCGACGCTGCACCCGGGAGTCGAGGCCGTCGCGATCGATGTCGCTCTGGCCGACGGCGGTGGTGTCTGCTCCGCGTGGGTCGCTCTCGCGCGGGCTGTGGATGGAGATGGCACTCCTTCGTGTTGGGCGCACCCGGACGGCCGGGACGCCTGACGAGGCTACCGGCCGTCTGGAGGCTCAGCCCATGTGCGGTCGGCACACTCCGAAGCCGATCCGGTGCGTCGGGAGCACACGGGGTGGGGTTCGCCCGAGCGGCGCGCCCCACCCCGGACGATCACCGAGCTTGTCGAGGTGCAGGAGAGAACCAGCGCCCTTCGACAGGCTCAGGGACCGGGTGCCCGCTACAGCGCCTTCGACTCGCGGAGGATCCCGGCGAGGGTCTCCATCTGCTTCGCCTGCGACGTGTAGTCGAGGGCGGCGGTGTTCCAGGAGTGGATCTGACCGGCGACGAGTGCCGGGTGCGAGGCGAAGGTCGCCTGCGCCTCGAGGTCGCTCTGCTGGAAGCCCTCGACGTTGACGAGTAGGACGTCACCGGTCATCGCCTGGCCCGCGTTCTCCCAGCTGTAGATGTCCCAGTAGTAGTAGCCGTCCGGGTTCGCGTTCGTGTACTTCACGCCGAGTTCGCTGTACAGCTCCGTCTCCGGCTCGTCCTGCGGCTTGACGACGTAGACGCCGCTCGCGTCCGCATACATCTGCGTGACCTCGAGGTCGGTCTCCTTCGCCGCGGCGGTCAGGTCTGCTGCAGCGGCGTCGTATTTCTCCTTCGCCGCGGCGATGGTGTCCTCGTCGGCTCCGAGCGCCTCGGACAGCTTGTTGAGCGAGGCGATGACGTCGGCACCCTTGCCGCCGACCTTGATGGCGACGACCGGCGCGATCTTCTCCAGCTGCTCCTGCTGCTCGACGTCGGCGACGCCGTAGTACGGACCCTTGAGGTCGAGCGTGCCGTCGCGGTCGGTCGGGTAGATCCCGGTCACGATGAGGTCGGGTGCCGCCTCGGCGAGTGCCTCGAGGTCGATCTCGCCGTAGCTGTTGCCGACGATGGCCGTGTCGCCGAGGTCGTAGTCCGAGAACCGCTTGTCGCTGGCGACGTCGACGCGACCGAAGACCGCGACGGGGTCGATGCCGTTGCCGTGCAGGCCGAGCGCGTAGTCGGCGAAGCTCGCGACGCGCTTCGGCTGCTCGTCGAGCTTGACCGTGGTGCCGGTGTCGTCGGTGTAGCTCCAGGCGCCGCTGGAGTCGGCGTCGGATGCGGCGGTGGGGGAGCAGCCGGCGAGGCCGACCAGGGCGAGCGCCGGCACGAGTACGAGTGCGGCGCGGCGGAGGCGTGAAGAGATCGTCATGATACTTAGGGTAGCCGAACCTAAGTCACGAAACGATATCGGAATGCCCGATCGCCCGGATCACTCCGCGTCGAGGGCGATCGCGTCGTCGGGGTCGACGGGCACGATGAGCGGCGAGCCGCTGCTCGGGTCGGGGATGACGATCGCATCGAGGTCGAACGCCTCGCGGAGTACGGCCGGGGTGAGGACCTCCCAGGGAGTGCCGTCGGCGATGACCCGGCCGCCGCCCACGACGACGAGCCGGTCGGAGTACCGGCCGGCGAGCGTGAGGTCGTGCAACACCATGACGACCGTCGCACCGCGCTCGCGGTTGATCGACCGCACGAGTCGGAGGACGTCGAGCTGGTGGCTGAGGTCGAGGAAGGTCGTCGGCTCGTCGAGCAGGATCGTGGGGGCCCGCTGCGCGAGGACCAGGGCGATCCAGGCCCGCTGCAGCTGGCCGCCCGACAGGGAGGCCGTGTCGCGGTCGGCGAGGGTCTCGAGGCCGGTGGCGGCGAGCGCTTCGTCGACCGCGATCGTGTCGGCGGGCGTCCACGGCTTGAGGAGGCTCTGGTGCGGGTGCCGCCCGCGAGAGACGAGGTCGCGGACGGTCGTCGCCGACGGTGTCAGGGGCTTCTGCGGCAGGATCGCCAGTCGGCGCGCGACCTCACGGGTCGGGATCGACCGCACGCCGCGACCGTCGAGCTCGACCGTGCCGGCGGTCGGGGTGAGCAGGCGACCGAACGCCTTCAGCAGCGTCGACTTGCCGCAACCGTTGGCGCCGATGAGGGTCGTGACCTCGCCCGTCTCGATGCGGAGGTCGAGCCCCTCGAAGACCACCGTCTGGTCGTAGGCCAGGGAGACGCCCCGAGCCTCGAGGGCGGGCGTCGGGCGCTCCTTCACGAGCGAGGGGGTCGTGGCGGGGTCGGTCATGCGGAGGTCTCCCGTTCCTTGCGGCGCGTCAGCAACCAGATGAGATAGGGCGCGCCGACGATCGCGGTGATGATGCCCACCGGGATCTCGCCCGGCAGGACACCGCGGACGAGTGCGTCGCCGCCCGTCACGATGACGGCGCCGAGCAGCGCGGAGGCGAGCAGGGGCGGGCGACCGGTGCGGGCGAGGCGGCGGGCGATCTGCGGTGCGACGAAGGCGACGAACTCGATCGGCCCTGCGGCGGACACGGCTGCGGCGACGAGCAGGACCGCGCACGCGATGACGACGATCCGATGCCGCTGGACCGCGACGCCGAGGCCGGTCGACAACTCGTCGCCGAGCTGGCTGATGTCGAGGCTGCTCGTCTGCAGGACCGCGATCGGTGTCAGGATCACCAGCGCGACGAGCACCGGCCACACGCTCGACCAGGAGATCCCCGAGAGGCTGCCGACGAGCCACTGCGCCGCCGCTGCCGCCTCGGTGATCTGCGCCCGGGCGATGAGGTAGCTCGTGATGCCGCCGAGCGTCGCGGTGGCACCGATGCCGATGAGGATGAGTCGGAAGCTGTCGACCCCGCCGCGCCAGGACAGCGCGTAGACGGCGGCGGAGGTGACGAGCGCGCCGATCGCGGCCATGGCGGGCAGGCCGAGACTGAGCGCGCCGGCGCCGACGGAGTAGCTGCCACCGACGAGGACGATCGCGGCCACGGCCCCGAGCGCGGCACCCGAGGTCACGCCGAGGATGTCCGGGGTGGCGAGCGGGTTGCGGGCGAAGGTCTGGGTGAGGGCGCCGGCGAGTCCGAGGGACGCACCGACGAGGAGACCGCCGACGACCCGGGGGAGGCGGAGCTCGAACACGATGAGTTCCTGACCACCGGTCCCGCCGCCGAGCAGGGTGGTGATGACGTCGGGGATCGTCAGGGACGACGAACCGGCGACGATCCCGAGCAGGGCGAACGCCAGCGCGACGACGAGGCAGGCGATCGTGACGCCGACGACCCGCCCTCGCCACAGACGGCCGAAGAAGCGGCTGCCCTCCCGCACGGCGCTCACAGCTCCGCCATCCGTCCGCGGCGCACGATGGCGATGAAGGCGACCCCACCCGCGACGGTGAGGACGACGCCCACGGGCACCTCGGCGGTGCCACCGATGAGTCGACCGATCACGTCGCACGCGAGCAGTACGCTCCCGCCGACGAGTCCCGAGGCGGGGAGGAGCCAGCCGTGATGCCCGCCCACGAGGGTGCGGGCGATGTGCGGGGCGGTGAGTCCGACGAAGGCGATCGGGCCGGTCAGGGCGACGGCGGCGGCCGTGAGCAGGGTGATCGCGGCGAGCCCGACGAGTCGCGCGCGGATGAGGTTCTCGCCGAGACCGTTCGCCAGCTCCGTCCCGAGCGCCAGGGCGTTCAGCGAGCGGATGTTGGCGACAGCGAACACGAGGCCGAGTCCGGCGAAGACGAGGGCTGCGTCGACGCCCGTGAGCGATCGGCCGGACAGCGAACCGACCACCCAGATGCGGTAGGCGGCGAGGGTCGTCTCGTCGGACAGGACGAGGTACGAGGTCAGGGCGACGAGGAGGGCCGAGACGGCGGTGCCGGCGATCGCGAGCGGGACGGGACTCGACAGGCCGCGACCGAGAGCGGCGACGGAGAACACGACGACGCTGGCGACGGTGGCGCCGAGCAGGGCGAGCCAGAGGGTGGTGACCACCGAGCTCGTGCCGAGCACGTAGACCCCGACGACGACCGCGAGACTCGCGCCGGCGGAGACACCGAACAGGCCGGGGTCGGCGAGCGGGTTGCGGGTCTGCCCCTGCATGACGGCACCGGCGATCCCGAGGCAGACGCCGACGAGGACGCCGAGCACCGTGCGCGGCACCCGTGACCCCCAGACGACGGCGCCGGTGTCCTGGGCGGGGTCGAACAGGGCGGTGAGGACGGCCACGGGACTGATGAGGTTGCTCCCGAGCATCAGACTCGCGAGGGCGACGACGAGGAGCGCGGCGGCCAGAGTGCCGACGGCGAGCGCATGTCTCGATCGGAGGAGGGTCGCGCTGCGCATGGAGTTAGCCTAGCCTCACCTATCCCCGTCATGATGCACACCCGTCGTCGTCGGTGACGGACGGGCGGTCCATGGATCGGCGCTGGAGGTGTGGGGTTCACACATGGGTGAGGCCCCCATCGCCCGATACCGTTGACCGGTACGGAGTACAGCGATCAGGAGGACACGCATGGCCGAGCAGCCGTCGACCGGAGCCGACACCGAAGCGGTCCTCGCCGCCACGGAACGACTCGCCGTCCCGCCCGGCTCGCTCGAGGGCGTCGTGGTCCTCGACCTCTCCCGCGTCCTCGCCGGCCCCTACGCCGCGTCGATGCTCGCCGACCTCGGCGCGACCGTCATCAAGATCGAGAACCCGAACGACCCCGACGTCTCCCGGGGCTTCCCGCCCTACCTGCGTGACGGCGACGAGGAGTTCAGCGGCTACTACGGGCAGTACAACCGCGGCAAGTTCGGCCTGGCGCTCGACCTCGCGAGCGACGCCGGCAAGGAGGTGCTGCGCGACCTCGTCGCGAGCGCCGACATCCTCGTCGAGAACTTCCGACCAGGGACGATGGCGAAGCTCGGCCTGCCGTACGAGGCGCTCGCCGCCATCAACCCGAAGCTCGTGTACACCGCGATCTCCGGCTACGGGCAAACGGGTTCACGGAGCCGCCGTCCGGCGTTCGACAACACAGCACAGGCCGCCGGCGGGCTCTGGTCCATGAACGGTTACGCGGACCAGCCGCCCGTGCGCGTCGGCGTCACGATCGGCGACCTCTCCGCGACGATGTTCGGCGTCATCGGCACCCTCGCCGCCCTCCGGCACGCCGAGCGCACTGGCGTCGGGCAGCTCGTCGACGTCGCCCAGGTCGACAGCATCATCGCGATGACCGAGACCGCCGTCGTCGACTACACCGTCGACGGCACCGTCGCCTCGCCCTCCGGCAACGAACACGCCTGGGTCCGGCCCTACGAGCTGTTCCCCTGCGCCGACGGTCAGGTGTTCTTCGGCGCGTACACCGACAAGCTCTGGAAGGCGAGCTGCGAGCTGTTCGGCACGCCCGAGGCGATCGCCGACCCCGAGATCGACACCATGCGCAAGCGCTTCGACGAGGAGGTCTACGCCCGACGCGTCAAGCCGCTCGTCGTCTCCTGGTTCGCAGACCGCACCCGCGCCGAGCTCGAGGAGCTGGCCGGCGACGTCGTCCCGCTCACCGCCGTGAAGACCATCGGCGAGGTCGTCGAGGACCCGGGGACCGCCGAACGCGACATGGTCGTCGAGACCGACTACGGCTCCTTCGGCACCCTCCGCTCCTTCGGCCAGCCGATCAAACTGAGCGCGACCCCCGCGACCACCGACCGTCCCGCGAACCACATGGGCGAACACGCGGACGACGTGCTCACGGCGCTCGCCGGGTACGACGCTGAACGCATCGCCGCGCTGCGTTCCGACGGGGTGATCTGAGTGGGAGCCGTGGAGCGGACAGAGCAGCCTGCCGACCGCATCGCCGCGTTGCGTTCCGACGGGGTGATCTAGTGGACCGCGAGGAGACGCTCGATCTCCGTCCCGCCTCCTGGTACCGCAGCACCTTCGCGACCGCGGCGCCGAAACCGGTCCCGGGCGAAGAACTCCCCGCCGGCTGGGAGGGCGTCCACTTCCCGTTCGAGACGCCGTTCGCGCAGCTCCGCGAGGACGGCTCACCCGCGGAGGACGGCGTGCTGCCGGTCATCGACCTGCCGCGCCGCATGTACGCGGGCGAGGACACGGAGTTCCTGGCGCCCCTCCACTACGGCGACGTGGTGACGCAGCGCACGAGCCTCGGTTCGCTCGTCGAGAAGCAAGGGCGGGCCGGACGGCTCGTCTTCGCCGACCTCGTGCGTGAGTACCTCGTCGACGGCGAGGTCGCCGTCCGTAGCACCTGGCACGACGTGTTCCTCGAGGCGCAGCCCGCGGTGCCCTCGCCGCGGACGGCGGCACCCGAGGTGGCCGCCGAGGATGCGCTCGATCTCGACGCCGGAGCCGACTGGACCGTGACCCGGTCGCTCGACTCCCGCCAGCTGTTCCGCTTCTCGGCCGTGACGGGCAACACGCACCGCATCCACTACGACCGCCAGTGGGCGCGTGAGGTCGAGGGGCTCGATGACCTCCTCGTGCACGGCCCGCTCACCCGCATCCTGGTGCTCGACGCCCTCACGGCGAACGCCGTTGGTCGTCGGCTCGCGTCGGTCCGCTTCCGGGCGAAGGCGCCGGTGCTCGTCGACACGGCGTTCCGCATCGCGGGGACGGCCGGCCCGGAGGGCACCTCGGTCGTCGTGCGGGCCGTCGACGGCACGGTCCTGGCCTCCGCCGACGCCACCTGGCGTCCCTGAGTCGCCCGGCACCGAGCCTGTCGCAGTGTCGCCCCGGCTACGCGTCGATCACGAGCGTCGGCGTCAGCGACCGCGACACACACGGGTACATGATCATCGACGCGTCGTCGGTCGTCAGGGAGTCGCGATGCTCCGGCGTCCCATCCACCACCTGCACGGCACAGGAGCCGCAGACGCCGCGCATGCACGACCCGGCGACACCGACCCGCGCGGCCTGCATCGCCTGCAGCATCGTCTGTCCGGCCGGAACCTCGACGGTCCGCTCCGACCTCGCGCACTCGACGGTGAACGCCGTGTTCGGCAGGTAGGAGCGGGGCTTCGGCTCGAACCGCTCGAGGTGCAACCGGCAGTCCTCGGGCAGCGTCTCGGCCAGGTTCGTGAGGGTGTCGGTGAACCCGCGCGGCCCGCAGGCCGACACGTCGGTGCCCGGCTCGAGTCCCGCGAGGAGGCCGGCCAGGTCGAGCCGGCCGCTCTCCGCGCTGACGTGGATCCGCACGTGGTCGCCCAGGGCTTCGAGTTCCGGCGCGAACGCGATGTCCTCCCGCGTGCGCACCGCGTAGACGAGGGTCCAGTCGGCGTCGCCCGCGGCCAACCGCCGAGCCATCGAGAGCAGCGGCGTGATCCCGATGCCGGCAGCGAGCAGCAGGTGCCGCTTCGCGTCCGAGAGCGGGAACAGGTTCCTTGGTGGCCGGACGAACACCTTCCGACCGACCTTGAGGAAGTTGTGGATGTAGTGCGAGGCGCCCCGCGAGTGCTCCTCCCGCAGGACGGCGATCCGGTACCGGAACTCGTCCGCCGGATCACCGCAGAGCGAGTACTGCCGTTCGTGGCGGGTGATGAGCTGCAGGTCGATGTGCGCTCCGGGGTCCCACGGCGGGAGCCGGCGACCTTCCGGATCGGCGAGCACGACGCTGACGATCGTCGGCGTCTCGCGCACGATCTCCTGAACGATGAGCGGGGTCATGCCCGCGCGATTGCGCATCAGGAATCCCTCATATCGATGGCATCGCCGATCTGGAGATCAGGACCGGTCATGCCCGCGCGGTTGCGCATCAGGAATCCCTCGTGCTTCCAGTCATCAGTGCAGGCTCGTTGCTTCCAGCCATCAGTACAGGCTCTGGTTCCCGACGGCGACCGCCTCGTCGATGGCGTCGCCGACCTCGGTGCTGAGGCCCGACATGCTCGCCCAGATCCGGCCCGCACTCGGCACCTCGGCCGCGAGCTCCTGCATCTCGGCGTCCCACAGCCCGCCGCGGAGGAGTGCCCGCCCGCAGTGCAGGTAGACCTCCTCGGTGCGCACGACGATCGCGAGCTGCGGCGTCACGTGGTCCTGCTCGAGCATCGCCATGAGCGCCGGGTCGTCGGTGACGGTGGCCCTGCCGTTGATCCGGAGGGTCTCGCTCATGCCGGGGACGAAGCACAGCATGCCGATGTGGCCGTTCTGGACGATGTTCTGCAGGGAGTCGGCCAGCCGGTTGCCGAGGCGCTCCGGGATCACGAGCGTGCGGGTGTCGAGCGCCCGGACGAACCCCGGGTAGTCCCCGCGCGGGGAGTTGTCGCACCGGCCGTCGGCGTCGGACGTCGCGATGGTGCAGAACGGCGAGTGAGCGAGGAAGGCGAGGCAGTTCTCGTCGAGCTCGTCCATGATCTTGGCCGTCGCCGCGGGATCCGGTTCGCCGAGGGAGCGACGGATGGTGTCGACGTCGATCGACGCGAACGCGCTGGCCTGCATGGCGGACCCCTTCTCTGTCCCTCCGACCCTACGGTCGTCCCTCGCACGCCTCAATGGGCTGTCGGCACACGGTTCGCAGGTGTCCTGTGCCACCGACCCAGTCGCGTCGATCGTCCCGCCCCGGTTCATCGGCCGAACGAGCGGCGGAACATCGCCTTCGCGCGCGCCGCGGTGTCGGCTCGATGGGAATCGGGGATGCGGGTGAGGGTAGCCCCCACCATCGAGATCGCCATGAGGATGTCGTCGGGCTCGACGTGGTCGGCGATGCGGTGCGCAGCCAGTTCCTTGGCATGCAGGGCGTGCGCGAGGCGGTCGAGGCGGGTGCCGAGCGCGATCACGCGTGGGTCGTCGCCCTCGCCGAGGATCGCCTCGACGAAGGGCGAGGTGACGAGGGCCTGGTCGATCACGACGTCGAGCAGGGTGTCGAGGGTCGCATCGGGTCGCCCGGCGTGCTCCTCCAGCTCGCCGACGTTCTCGTCGAGCACCGCGAGGGCGAGGGAGAGTCGGTCGGGGAAGTGCCGGTACAGGCTGCCCTGTCCGACGCCTGCCCGCCTCGCGACCGCGCTGAGGGGAGCGCTGAAGCCGTCCGCGGCGAACACCTGACGCGCCGCGGCGACGAGCGCACGGCGGTTCTCGGGTCCCGCGCTCGGGCCGCGGTTCGGCTTCGGGGGCGTGGACGACATCCCGGTAGCGTAACGCCGCGCGGCCGGTCCGGAGCACCCGGCTGGGAGCTGACCGTGAGGGCTGGCGGCCGTGCAATGGACGGCGTAACGTGTACCGGACAATGATGTCCGGTATGGATCGAGGCCCATGCGATCCCGCTGCTCATCGCCCTCCCGAGAACGAAGGAACCCCATGAGCGCCCTCACCGCCAACACCCCGATCGCCGCGTGGCTCGCCGACCCCACCGGCGGTCCGCTCATCCGCGGCCTCCTCACCCAGCTGGGCACCGAGGAGTCGCAGCTCGCCCCGATCTCGGGCCTCCCGCTCCAGCAGCTCGTCGCCCTGAGCCAGGGCAAGCTGCCCCAGTCACTCATCGACGACCTTGTCCTCGCCGCGAACGACGGCGTCGCACCCGTCGACGACGCGCCCCAGGGGTGGCAGGAGCGCATCACCGCCGGCCGGTTCGCCGGGAAGACCGTGATCGTCACCGGGGCTGCCTCCGGGATCGGCCGTGCAACGGCATCCCGCGTCGCACGCGAAGGCGGCCGGGTCGTGGCCGTCGACCTCTTCGAGGACAAGCTCGCCGACCTCGCCTCGAGCCTGCCGGACGCCGACCTCGTCACGGTCGCCGGCGACATCACGAAGCAGGACGACATCGACGCGATCGTCGCCGCAGCAGGGGAGCGGATCGACGCGCTCGCCAACGTCGCCGGCATCAACGACGACTTCTCCCCGCTCCACGAGACCTCGGACGCGACCTGGGAACGGGTGATGGGTGTGAACGTCACCGGCGCCTTCAAGCTGACCCGCGCGGTCCTGCCGTCGATGGTCGCGGCCGGATCCGGTTCGGTCGTCAACATCGCGTCCGAGGCCGGGCTTCGCGGCAACGCCTCGGGGAACGCCTACACGACCTCGAAGCACGCGGTCGTCGGCATGACCAAGAGCGCCGCCTTCATGTACGGACCGCACGGCGTCCGGGTCAACGCCGTCGCTCCGGGCGGTGTCGCCACGGGGATCCCCTTCCCGCCGAACGTCTCCGAGGCCGGCTCGGCGCGGCTCGGACCGTTCCAGGCGGCGATCCCGACGATCGCGACCGCGGAGCAGCTCGCGGCGTCCATCACCTTCCTGCTGAGCGACGACGGCGTCAACGTCAACGGCGTCATCCTGCCGTCCGACGGCGGATGGTCGGTGCAGTAGCCGCGCTCGCGCAGAACTTCAGCAATCGATAAGAACAACGATTCTTAACGACTGCTCGGGGCCGGATGAACGCGTTTCTGCTGCGAATCTTGAAGTACACGGGCCGCTCTGCGTCGCCCGTCCCCTGCGAACGCTCTGAACGAGTACGGCCGGAACGACCGTTCGCACTGCGGTGACACCGCTCACAGGGCCCCACCGATCTTGGCGGAAGGTGGGGCCCTGCGCCGTGTCCGCGCTGATCTGCCCCGTGTGCGGGCTCAGTGCGGGATCGCAGCGGCGAAGCGCCACGGCTGGGAGCGGATCGTCGCGACGGCCCGCGTGATCGCACCGAGGGCGACGACGTCCGCACCGAGTCGCGAGGCCCGCACGATCGGCGTCGGCGCGTAGGTGCCTTCGTCGAGCCAGGTCTGCGCCGCGGCGATGACGGGTGAGGCGACGCGGGCCACGCCGCCGGCGACGACGACCTCGTCCACGTCGAGCAGGCTGCCGAGCAGGACGCACACCCGCCCGAGGCGCTCCCCGAGACGTTCGACGAGTTTGCCGGCATAGGCGTCGCCCGAGGCTGCGGCGTCGATGATGCGGCCGACATCGAGGGTGCCGATCGGCATCCGGGCGAGCGGGGAGGCCGCCGGCACCGCGCCGGATCGCTGATCCTCCTCCAGCCACGACCGTGCCGCACCGTCGAGGCCCTCCGGCGAACCGACGCCCTCGACCATCCCGAGCACGCGGAGTTCGCCCGCACCGCCGGCCCCGCCGTGCAGCAGCACGCCGTCGACGATGAGTCCCGCGCCGAAGCTCGCCTCGGCCAGGAGGACGGCGATGGACTCGCGTGCCACTTCTCCGAGGGCGCGCTCGGCCGTGGCTGCGAGGTTGGCGTCGTTCTCGAGCACGACGTCGCCCCAGGGGCCGAGGCGGCTCGCGAAGTCGGGGTTCATCCGGGCCCAGTAGTCGTGATCGCCGCGCGGGGAGCGGCCGTGCGCGTCCACCGGTGCCGGGACGCCGACGGCGGTCACGAGCACCTGCCCCGGCGTCGCGCCGGCCTGCACCGTCGCCTCCTCGACGACGGTCCGCGCGGTCGCGAGCCGGAGGTCTGGGTCTTCGTCCCCACCCGCGATGGGGCGTTCGGCTCGGCCGACGACCTCACCACGGAGTGTCGCGACGAGCGCCGCGACCCGATGCTGGCCCACGTCGAGTCCGACCACGAACGCGGTGTCCGCGGCGAGTTCGTAGCGCCTGGCGGGTCGTCCCCGCCGGTAGTCACCGGCGGCCCGGGCGTCGTCGAGCTCCCGGATCCAGCCGCGGTCGGCGAGTGCGTCGCAGGCGTTCAGCACGGTGGCACGGGTCAGGCCGGTCCCGTCCATGACGTCGCTCGCCGTGAACGCACCGTGGTCGAAGGCGTAGGCGGCGACGAGTTCGACGCTCGCCCTGCCCGTCTCGATCCCCGGTTCCACCATGGGGTGACTGTAGCAGGGTTGCATTACTAGATATGGCCGCTATATTTAGTGGCGAAGGTCGACCACCGCCGGTCACGACAGTGCTCGGCTCCGCACCCCGAAAGGAACCGTCCGAGCATGAGCACCAGTACCGCCCCGACATCAGCAGACGCTCCGGACCTCCGGGTCGGCGTCATCGGCCTCGGCTTCGCCGGGACCACGCACCTGGACGCCTTCACCGCGCTCCCCGGTGCCACCGTCGTCGCCCTGTCCGGCCAGGAACCGGCGCGCCTCGCCGAGCTGGCCGAGAGCCGTGGGGTCCCCGAGACCTACGCCGACTGGGAGGACCTCGTCGCCCGCGACGACCTCGACATCGTCTCGATCGGTGTGCCGAACGCCCTGCACCACCCGATCGCCGTGGCCGCGCTCCGCAGCGGCAAGCACGTCTTCTGCGAGAAGCCGCTCGCCACGACCGCCGACCTCGCCGCCGAGATGGTGGAGGCGGCGACCGCCGCCGACCGCGTCCTCGAGGTCGCCTACAACCACCGCCGTCGTGCCGACGTCGCCTACCTCGCGCGTTACCTCGCCGAGGAGCCGATCGGTCGCGTCTACCACTCGCGCGCCTCCTGGCTCCGTCGTCAGGGTGTGCCCGGTATCGACTCCTGGTTCACGAATAAGGCTGCTGCCGGTGGCGGGCCGCTCATCGACCTCGGCTCCCACGTGCTCGACATCGCGCTGTCGCTCCTCGGCGAGCCGCGCGTGACGCACGTCTCGGCCGTCGCGTACAACGAGCTCGGCCGCGCCGGTCGCGGTGGCTCCTCCGGCGGCGGTCCGGTCTCGAGCCGGTCCACGCACGCCTTCGACGTCGAGGACTTCGCGTCCGCCCTCCTGCGGTTCGAGGACGGCGGCAGCCTGCACCTCGAGGCGTCGTGGGCGTCCTACTCGAAGGCCCACGAGGACATCTCGGTCGAGCTCCTCGGTTCGGAGGGCGGCGTCCGCCTCCACGTCGACAACTACAACACCGAGGGAACGGTCACGATCTACCGCGACGTCGCCGGTGCGCCGACGATCGAGCGACCCGCAGTCCAGGTCCCGGCCGGCCACCACCAGTCGGTCATCTCCGAGTTCCTCGACACCATCCGCGCAGGCGAGACCGCCGGCGGTGAACTCCGGTTCGCCGGTCACCACGGCGAGTACGCACTGCACCGCAGCCGCGTCATCGACGCCGCCTACGCCTCGGCCGCCGCCGGGCACGAACTGGAGGTCCCCGCATGAGCACCACGACACCGATCCGCATCCGCGTCTGGAACGAGTTCGTCCACGAGTCCCGCGGTGACGCCGTGGTGCTCGGCCACTACCCCGACGGCATCCACGCCGTGATCGCGGCGGGCCTCGAGGAGTCGCTCGGCGACGCCGTGTCCGTCTCGACCGCGACCCTCCAGGATCCCGAGCACGGTCTCACCGAGGAGGTCCTCGCGAACACCGACGTCCTCTTCTGGTGGGGGCACATCGCCCACGACCAGGTCTCCGACGAGGTCGTCGAGCGGGTCGTGCGCCACGTCCACGCCGGTATGGGCATCGTCGTGCTGCACTCCGGGCACTACTCGCGGGTCTTCCAGCGGCTGATGGGCACGAGCTGCGCCCTCAAGTGGCGGAACGACGGCGAGCGAGAGCTCGTCTGGACGGTGCTCCCGGACCACCCGATCGCGCAGGGCGTCCCGCACCCGATCGTCATCGACCGCCAGGAGATGTACGGCGAGCAGTTCGACATCCCGCGTCCCGACGAGGAGGTGTTCCTCTCCACCTTCGCCGGCGGCGAGGTCTTCCGGTCCGGTGTCGCGTACCACCGCGGTCGCGGGCGCGTGTTCTACTTCTCACCCGGTGACCAGGAGTACCCGGTCTACCACCACCCCGACATCCGTCGAGTGCTGGCGAATGCGGCCGAGTGGGCCCGCCCGACGATCGAGCGCACGCCGCCGACCGCGGACCAGCACCCGAGGGACTGGTTCCTGAACTAGCGCGTCCGCATCCCTGACACCAGCCCCTCCACCGATCCGTCGGGCAGCGAGAGGCTGGTGGCAGGCCGATCGGCCGATCACCGGACGACCAGGGAGGACGACATGCCCGGGAAGCAGAACCCGTCACTGAAGGACCCCGAACTCTACGAGAAGCTCCGCGACGACGGAGCGTCGAAGGGCAAGGCCGCCCGGATCTCCAACGCCGCTGCGAAGCAGGGGCGCTCGACGATCGGGGAGAAGGGCGGCGAGGCCGGCTCCTACGACGACTGGACCGTCGCGCAGCTCCGCGAGCGCGCGAAGGAGATCGGTCTGAGCGGCTACTCCGGCAAGCGGAAGAGCGAGCTCATCGCGATGCTCCGGGACAGCTGAGCAGGCGGCGCTGCCGCCCGGGCTACTTCGCCTGGGCGGTCGCGTCGTCGCCGGTCGTCGCGTGCACGACGACCTCGCCGGTGTTCGCCTCGTGCATGAAGCCTTCGAGCAGTGCGCGGTCCATTTCGCCGACCTCGTCGGAGTCGAAGGAGAACTGCAGGGCGATCGCCGGGTGCAGCCAGAGCGTCGTGCGTCCGTCGCTGATGGAGTCTTGTCGGATCGTGAGCGCGAACGACTCGTTCCGTCGCAGCTTCATGAGCGCGATCGTCTTGACATGGGCGAGCGTTCGATCGTCGAGCCGAACGCGTGCATCGCCGGTGCCGTAGACCAGTTGTCCCATGGGATCCCTCGACTTCCGACCCCTGCGATGGCCGACGACGCGAGCGGCCGACTGCTGTGCGCATCCCGACGGGGTCCGGGCCGGTGAAGCGCTCTCTCAGGATACGAGACATTCTTGGCGCGCGCCCGATTATCCACAAGGCGGTGACTGTTCGCCGACGCGCATTGTCCGCTGCCCGAGCCATCCGCGCAATGGCCCGGGCGCCCCCATCTCTGCGCGCTAGCGTGGCACACCTGAGAAAGGGGCTGACGATGGGATTCCTCCGCCTCGGTGCGCTCCGATCGCAGGTCGACGATCAGACGCTCGCCCAACTGGAACGGGTGATCCTCACGCGCATGCTCGGCGAACGGTCGTTCCGACTGCAGCTCCACCGCGGGCGCTTCCAATCGTCCGAGCCGGTCACCGTGTCGCCCGAGCAGCCGATCGTCTTCGCGTTCGACGCGGAGTTCGAGCCACCGATCGACGAGCGCATGGCCGCCGAGATGCTCGAGGAGATCGAGATCACGGGCGGATTGCACGTCGTCGTCGCCTGACCAGCAGCAGACCGACACCAGTACCACATCGAAACCACCACCACAGGAAGCAGGAGCGACATGAGCGACTTCACCGGAGCAGACGCATTGGGTACCGACCCGGACATGGTGGTCGGCACGCCGCCCACCGAGATCCCGGACGAGTCGACGGATGAGGACACGGCGGACGAGCCGGACGTGCTCGAGCAGCCGGACACGGACACTCGCTGAGTCCATCACACGCGGAAGCGCCGCCGACCCTCGGGTCGGCGGCGCTTCCGCGTGCAGCGGGCGGGGCTCAGCCCTGCTCGGTCTCCTCGGGGTCCGCGCCCGGCCGCACGGCCGCGTCGTCGCGGATGTCGATCCGGGTCACGCCGTCGCCCTGGTCGGTGACGTCGATGCGGGGAGCCGCGTCGGCTTCGGTCGCGTTCGGGGCGGTCGTCAGCTGGTCGTGGCGGTTCTCGTCGTGCGTGGTGGGAGTCTGGTCGCTGTCGGTCATGCCCAGACGATAGCGCACGGGCACGCGGTGCCTCCCGGTATACCCTCCGGGTTGCGGATGCAAGGTCTGACGGCCCGACCGCTTCGGTTCCCAGAATGGTCGTATGAGGAAGTTGCACTACGCCGGCGGGTACCTGCTGATGGCCGACCAGACCTGCAAGGCGCTCCTCCGGTATGCGCGAGCCCTCGCCCAGACCGGCGAGTCCGACATTGCTGTGGTGCCGACCATCTCGGACGGTGGCAGCCTCGGGTACGCCCACCTCCTTGTCGGACCCGCGAGCCAGTTGTTCTCGACCCCTGTGGAGAACGCCTCGAAGGAACCCTTCGACGAGGAGATCATCGCCGAGCTCGAACGGCGGACCGCCGCGCTCCAGCCGGCGCGACCGGAGTGGGCGACCGAACTCACCGACGTCGACGATCTGGAGTTCGACGAACGCTCGATGTGAGGGCAGACCGGGCTGCGATCACGACCGCGAGGTGCGCGCGACCGCGAGGTTCAGGTGCGCGGACCCGGCTCCGGCACGAGGACGAGACCCTGGTTCGAGTCGGCGCTGACCGCGAGGGCATCGAGCCAGGCGCGATTGAGTTCGACCGGGACGCTGCCCGCGTACTTGAACCGGAGGGACATCGCCGGGTGGAGCCAGATCGTCGTCCGGCCGTCGCCTGACCGCGGATCGTCCTTCCACCCGAAGTAGAACGCTTCGCCGCGACGCAACTTCGCGCCGATGACCTGTTGCAGGTGGGCGAGGACCCGGTCGTCGAACGTCACCGACACGTCTGCGTCGTAGATCATCTTGCCCATGGGTTCTCCTGCTCCGCTCTCCGGTTTCCACCGTAGGCCCGGTCCTGTGGAAGCACCACGTTCCCCGAGGGGGTTGCGAACCGGCGCGAGTCACCGGACCTGACACGCAGAAGCGGCATCGGCGCGATGCCGGTGCCGCTCAGCGGTGGTGCGCGATCGCTCAGACGCTGATCGGCAGCGCCTCCGCGATCGAGGTGCGGTGCAGGACGTCCCAGCGGCTGGTGTAGCTGCGCTCGGGGAGTGAGCGGAGCGCCTCGACCAGGTGGGGCGGGAGCAGGTCGCGGCGGGCCTCACGCGTCAGGTCGCTGGGGCGGCAGGGGTACTCCATGCCGCGTAGGAATTCGTCGAGCTCGGTGAACACGAGCATCTCCTCTCTGGGCGCGTCGTGGCACCCGATGTCAGGCGGGCCGGCTGCGTCGACCGGTCGTCAGACCGCCGTGCCCTCCTTCGAGTGTCCATCCCGTTCGGCCGCTCGGCGCGCTCTTGCCTTTCCGTCGTCGAGCTGCTACTCGACGGGCCCGGACGTTCGGACTAGCGTGTGCCCATGACGACGCTCCGGGTCCACAATCTCGCCGTCTCGCTCGACGGGTTCGCCACGGGCGAGGGCCAGTCCTTCGAGACCCCCTTCGGCCACGCCCAGCACCGGCTCATGCAGTGGTTCTTCCCGACCCGCACCTTCGTGTCCATGAGCGGGCACGAGGACGAAGCGGTCGGCGCGGGGACGCGTGGGGTGGACGACGCGTTCGCAGCGGCCACCGGTGACCGCATTGGCGTCGAGATCATGGGCCGGCGCAAGTTCGGTCCGCAGCTCGGACCGTGGGAGGACGAGAGTTGGCGGGGATGGTGGGGCGAGGAACCGCCGTTCCACACGCCGGTCGTCGTGCTGACCCACCATGAACGCCCGGACCTGGTGGTCGGTGAGACGACGTTCCTCTTCCGTGACCTGTCCGCCGTCGACGCGTTGTCGTTCGCGACGTCGCTCGCCGACGGACTCGACGTCCGTCTCGGCGGAGGACCGACGACGGTCCGCCAGTTCCTCGCGGCCGACCTCGTCGACCATCTCCATGTGGTCGTCGTCCCGATCCTGCTCGGTCGTGGGGTGCGGCTCTGGGACGGGCTCGAAGGCCTCGAGGAGCGGTTCACGGTCGAGGTGACCGCATCACCGAGTGGCGTCGTGCATTATGTGTTCGCGCGGAAGCCGCGCTGAAGGTCGACCGGGGCCGGTGACCGGGCCTCAGAGCTCGAGGCGTCGCTCCACGATGTCGCGGGCGACGTCGGCCAGGGCACGACGTCCGCCGCGAGCGTGCTTCCGGATGCGCTCGAAGGCCTCTTCGACCGAGATCGCGGCGGTGTAGGCGACGACGCCCTTCGCCTGCTCGATGACGACCCTGGACTGCAGCGCGGACTCCAGCTGCTCGCGGGTCGCGTCACTCTCGCGGAGGGTCCGCTCGTGCAGGATCCCGATGGTCGCGACGTCGGCCATCGCCTGTGCGGCCTGGGACTCGAACCGGTCGAGGGCTTCCGGAGTCGTGCGGAACAGGTTGAGGGTGCCGATGGTGGTCCGGCGGAGTCGCAGCGGGAAGGCATGAGCCGACCGGAATCCCGCGGTCGCCGCGACCTCGGCGAATCTCGGCCAGTCGGCTGCGACCGCGGCGATCTCGGGGATCGACACCGGCGTCGCATCACGGAAGCTGTCGATGCAGGGGCCTTCGTCCGCGCTCAGCTGGATGAGTTCGACGAGCTTCCCGGACTCGCTCGTCGACGCGATCAGTTCGAGATCACCGTTCGGGTCGGCCAGGAGGATGCCCGAGGCCTGGACGTCGAGGAGGTCCACGGTCGCGTCGACGAGGGTCTGGAGCAGGTCGACGACGTCGTACTCGTCCACCAGGGTGTCGGCGAGCGTCGCGAACACGTCGAGGAGGGCGGTCGAGTGACGGAGCTCGGAGCCGGTCCCGTCGTCGCCGCGCGCGCTCATCGCTCGTCTTCGATCGTGTCGTCGCGCAGCACGTAGCCGGTGCGACGTTCGAGGATGTCCTCGGCGACGTCCGACATCGAGCGGTTCTGGGCGAAGGCCTGAGCTTGGATCAGCAGGTGGGCGTCGTCGGGCGTGAGGCCGAGTTGCGCGATCACGAACCCGGTCGCCTGATGGATCCGTCGTCGGGCGTGGGGCTTCAGCTGCGTCGTGTCGGGAAGGCTCGCGAGTTCGAGGGTGCGTCGGAGCACGTACCGGCTGAGCGGGCGAGTGAGGGACATCATGTCCTCGACCGCCTGCGCGTCCAGCGTGCGCTCCTCGGTGTCGTACAGCTCGACCGCGCCCACCTGGAGCGGCCCGACGCGGAGGGGGAAGGCGAAGATGGAGCCGACCGCGTGGTCGCGGATCGCCTCGGTGAACGACGGCCAGGAGTCGTAGCCGTTCCGCTTGACGGCCTCCTCGAGCACCGGGCGGCCGCTTCCGACGGCGTCCCAGCAGGGGCCCTCGGAGAGGTCGAACTGCAGCTCGTCGATGAGCGCGATCTGCTCGTCGCTCGCGGCGATCGTCTCGGGGCTCAGGGTGTCGCCGAGCGTCGCGATCGAGACGCCGCTGAGGGGCATGAGCCGGAGGATCGGCTCCACCAGCTGGTCGTCCTCGTCGACCCGGTCGAGTGCGCTGTACACGATGGCGAAGGTGTCGCTCATGTCCGCATTCCTTCCGGGCTCAAGGGTGGTCTCCGCTCATCGTACGGCTATCCCGCTGCGATCGCCGGGTGGCGATCCGTCCTGCCTGGGAAAGCAAGGGGCCGCCTTGGCGGGGTGGATTCGCCTAACGTGGCGTCATGCCTCTGACGACGACAACCTCTCCGCGCCCCTCCGCCCACCGGTCCGCAGCAACCGATCGGTCGGCGCGATGAGCCGCGGGGTCGCCGTCGTCACCGGCGGAACCGCAGGGCTCGGTCGTGCGACCGTCCGTGAACTCGCGAAGCGCGGCTGGGACGTCGCGGTGCTGGCGCGTGGCGAGGACGGACTCGATGCGACCATCGCCGAGGTCGAGCAGGCCGGGCGTCGTGCTCTCGCGGTGCCGACGGACGTCGCCGACCGGGAGGCCGTCGAGCAGGCGGCGGACCGGGTCGAGGCGGAACTCGGACCGATCGAGCTGTGGGTGAACTGCGCCATGGTCGGCGTCTTCGGGGACTTCCTCACGACCGAACCGGCGGACTTCGAGCGTGCCGTGGCGGTCAACTTCTTCGGCTTCGTCAACGGCACCAGGGCCGCCCTCTCGCGAATGACGCCGCGCGATCGTGGACACGTGATCCAGGTCGGTTCCGCCCTCGCCCACCGCGGCATCCCGCTGCAGGCCGCGTACTGCGGGTCCAAGTTCGGCGCCCGAGGCTTCACGGAGTCGGTGACCGCCGAACTGCTCCACGACGGCAGCAACGTCAAGCTCTCGACCGTGGACATGCCGGCGCTCAACACCATCCAGTTCAGCTGGGTGAAGTCGCAGCTGCCCGAGCACCCCCAGCCGGTGCCGCCGATCTACCAGCCCGAGGTCGGTGCGACCGCCATCGCCGACGTCGCAGACCGACCGAGGCGACGCACCTGGGTGGGGGAGTCCACCGTCGGCACGATCCTCGGCGACCGCTTCGCCGGCGGATTCCTCGACTGGTTCCTCGCCAGGACCGGATACTCCGGCCAGCTCGCGCCGGACAAGCACGACCCGCGCATGCCCGACAACGTCTACACGCCCGCCCCCGGTGACCACGGCGCTCGTGGCGTGTTCAGCGACAAGGCCCACTCGTGGAGCCCGCAGACCTGGGCGATCCGCCACCGGCGGGCCGTGTACGCGACCGCCGCCGGCACCCTCGCAGCGGGTGTCGCCCTGGTGGCCGGCGCGGCGAAGCGGCGCTGAGCACGATGGCGCGGCGCGAGCAGTTCGACGCGGTGGTCGTCGGCGCGGGCCCCAACGGGCTCGCTGCCGCGGTGACCCTCGCTAGGGCCGGCCTGCACGTGCAGGTGGTCGAGCGGGGCGACACGATCGGTGGTGGTGCCAGGACCGCCGAGCTGACGTTGCCCGGCTTCCACCACGACATCTGCTCCGCGGTCCACCCGATGGCGCTCGCCTCCGGGTTCTTCCGGTCCTTCGGCCTCGAGCGCCGCATCGACCTCGTCGTACCGGAGATCTCCTACGCCCACCCGCTCGACGGTGGACGGGCCGGGATCGCCTACCGAGACATCGACCGCACCGCCGACGCCCTCGGACGCGACGGCGACGCCTGGCGCTCGCTCATGGGCCCGCTCGCCGCCGACGCCGACCGCGTCTCGCAGTTCACCGGCGGCAAGCTCCTGCAGGTGCCGCGCCACCCGGTCACGGTCGCACGCTTCGGCCTCCGCGCCCTCGAGCAGGGGAGCCCGGCCTGGAATCTCCGGTTCCGCGAGGAGACGGCCCCGGCCATGCTCAGCGGTGTCGCCGCCCACTCCATCCGGCCGATGCCGAGCCTGTCCACCTCGGCCGCCGCCCTGTCGCTCGGCGCGTATGCGCACGCCCGCGGTTGGCCCATTCCCGTCGGCGGCAGCCAAGCGATCGTCGACGCGCTCGCCGCCGACCTGCTGGCCCACGGCGGTGAGATCGTCACCGGAACCGAGGTGCGCTCCATCGACGAGCTACCGTCCGCCCGCGCCGTCCTGTTCGACACGACGCCGAAGGCGCTCGCCGAGATCGCGGGCAGTCGACTGCCCGACGCGTACCTCCGTCGTCTCTCCCGGTTCCGGTACGGCGACGGCGTGGCCAAGGTCGACTTCGCGCTCTCAGGTCCCGTCCCGTGGACGAACCCTGAACTGGCCCGGGCCGGCACGCTCCACCTCGGCGGCACCCGCCCGGAGATCGCCGCCGCCGAGCGCGACGTCGCCCGCGGTCGGCACAGCGAGTCGCCCTACGTCCTCGTGTCGCAGCCCGACGTCGGCGATCCTGGTCGCGCTCCTGGTGACGCTCAGGTCCTCTGGGCGTACACGCACGTGCCGAGCGGGTCCGGTCTCGATCAGACCGAGGCGATCATCCGGCAGATCGAGCGCTTCGCCCCCGGGTTCCGCGACGTGATCCTGACGTCGGCGTCGATGACCGCCCGCGACATGGCGCGGTACAACCCGAACTACGTGCTCGGTGACATCGCGGCCGGCGCTGCGAGCTTCGCACAGCTCGTCGCGCGTCCCGTGCTCTCGAACGACCCGTGGCGGACGCCGACGCCGGGGATCTTCCTCTGCTCCTCGTCGACTCCGCCCGGCCCGGGCGTCCACGGTCTCGCCGGCTGGCACGCCGCCCGCAGCGCCCTCCGCTCGGTCTTCGGCCGCGACCGCATGCCGTCGCTCGCGCCCGACCGACCGCGTCCGACCCCCTGACCTCGTCCCTGCTCCAGCGAAAGGAACACCACCGTGTCCCACACCACTCGGATCCTCGACTGCCCGCCCGACCGTGTCTTCGCCGTCCTCGCCGACGGCTGGCTCTTCCCGGCGTGGGTGGTCGGTGCGTCCCGCATGCGCGACGTCGGTGACCGGTGGCCGCACGTGGGTGGGAAGCTGCACCACTCCTTCGGTGTCTGGCCGGCGGTGCTGAACGACGAGACGACCGTGCTCCAGTGGGATGCTCCGCACCGGTTCGTCATCCAGCCGAAGGGGTGGCCGCTCGGTGAGGCCCGCGTCGCGGTCGAGGTCGAGCCGCACGAGCGCGGGTGCATCGTCCACCTGCATGAGCACGCCGTGACGGGCCCTGGTGCGCTGATCCCGGTCTGGCTCCTCGACATCGGGCTGCACATCCGCAACATCGAGACGCTGCGCCGACTCGCCCACCTCGCCGAGGGCGGCGCCGGCGGCACCCACCTGGTCGAGGCGGCCGAGCCGACGGCCGAAGATCGGAAGCGCGCCGAGTTCCCGAAGCGATCGTTGTTCGCGCGGGCGGCGTCGGTCCTCGTCGTCGCCGTGCCGGTGGTCGCGGTGGCGCGCAAGCTCGCCCGCTGACGGTGTCCGGTCATGCCCGCCGCAAGTGATCCGGCCGACGCCCTGCCCGGGGACGGTCGCGACGAGACGCTGAACGAGCGATCCGACCGCAACTGGTCGGAGCTGCTGCAGGAGTTCCGGGTCCTGCAGACGGGCACGCAGATCCTCGCGGGCTTCCTGCTGACGCTGCCGTTCCAGCCGCGGTTCACCGAGCTCAGTGGATTCGACCACGTGCTGTACCTCGTCCTCGTGGTCCTGGCCGTGACGGTGACGCTCCTGGCGCTCGCGCCGGTCATCATGCACCGGCTCGTCTTCGGACGGTTGGAGAAACCACAGCTGGTGCGGTTGTCCAGCAGGATCCTCATGGTGTGTCTCGGGGCGGCGTCGCTGCTGTTCGCGGGGATCGTCCTCTTCGTCTTCGACTTCGTCGCATCGCCTGCGGTCGGGCTGTGGGCGGGTGGGGCCGTGGTCGTCGTCATCGGGCTGGTGTGGATCGTCGGCCCGCGCCTGATCCGGGGTGCGCGCGACCGCGTGTCCTGAGGTGATCGACGTGCCCGCGGTGAGCGCCGAGAATGGGACGATGCCCGACACCTGCACCTTCTGCCGCATCCTGCGTGACGAGCCCGACGACATCACCTGGGTGGAGCGCGAGGACGAGGCGGTCGCCTTCCGGCCGTTGCCCGAGTCGGAGCTCGCGCCCGGCCACACCCTCGTGCTGCCGCGGGCGCACAGCGTCGGCCTGCTCGACGCCGATCCGCGAGCCCTGCAGGCGACGACCGCCCTCGCTCAGCGGGTGGGACGCGCGATGCGGGCGGCGCTCGGTGCGACCGGCGTCGTCGTGCTGAGTGCGTCCGGTGCCGACGCCGGGCAGAGCGTCCCCCACCTCCATCTCCACGTCGTCCCGTGCTGGGATGACGACGGGGTCACGTTCTGGCCCGAGGGCCGCTCGAAGCACCGGGTCGACGGCGACCCGCACGAGCTCCTCGCGGAGATGTTCGAGTAAGGCCCAGCCAGCCGCGGTCTCAAGTTCCCATGAACGAGTCGGTGCACCAACTATGGTGATGCTGACCCAGGAGGAACAATGGAGTTTGAAGAGCGTCTGGCCGCGTTGGCCACGAAGGTCCGCAATCAGCGGGCGGCCATCCAGACAGAAGAGGCCACGAAGAACGCATTCGTCATGCCGTTCATTTCGACGATTCTTGGTTACGACGTCTTCAACCCGATGGAGGTCGTGCCCGAGTTCACCGCCGACGTCGGAGTCAAGCGTGGCGAGAAGGTCGACTACGCCATCATGCGCGACGGCGAGGTGCAGATCCTCATCGAATGCAAGAAGTCCACCGAACCGCTCAAGATCGAGCACGCTTCGCAGCTGTTCCGATACTTCTCCGTGACGAACGCACGGATCGCCGTGCTCACCAACGGTGAGGTGTACAACTTCTACACCGACCTCGACTCTCCGAACAAGATGGACGATCGACCGTTCCTCGTCCTCGATCTCGCGGACATCGACGAGACGCTTCTGCCTGAGCTGCGAAAGCTGACCAAGGAGGTGTTCGACCTCGACTCGGTCATCAGCGCTGCTGAGGAGTTGAAGTACGTCGGCGCACTCAAGCGTTCGATCGCCGCCCAGTTCCGCGAGCCCGAGGAGGACTTCGTCCGGATGTTCACCTCTCGTGTGTATGACGGTCGATTCACCCAGGACGCCCGTACACAGTTCACGACGCTCGTCGCGAAAGCGTCGAAGCAGTTCCTGAATGAACAGGTTAACGATCGGTTGAAGACTGCTCTCGGAGCGTCGTACAGTGCGCCTCTCGGGGCCGAGGCTCCAGCCGAGTCGGTCGCGAGCGCCGGTGTCGCGGAGAGCGATCTCGACCGCGACACTGAGATCGAGACGACGCTCGAAGAACTCGAGGGCTACCAGATCGTGAAGGCGATCGCCTGCAGCGAAGTGAAGCCGGAGCGAATCGTCCACCGCGATGCGAAGTCGTATTTCGCGATTCTGCTCGACGACAACAACCGCAAACCCATCGCCCGCCTGTGGTTCAACGGGAAGAAGCAGAAGTACCTCGGCCTCTTCGACGAGGCGAAGGTCGAGACGAAATATCCTCTGGAGACCCTCGACAGCATCTACGAGCACGCAGAGTACATTCGGGCGAGTGTCCGGAGGCTGTCCGCGTAAGATCCGGGCGGGACGGTGCGGCGCCGAATCACATCCTCATAGTCCTCTCCTTGAGTTGACCTCAAGACCGATTGAGGTTCTACGGTTGAAGCATGACCATTCCCACCACGCCGTCCGCTGATCCCGATGCCCTCGCCCGCGCCGCGACCGTCGACGGGTTCAAGACGGCGTTCCGTGACCACCCGGCGGGCGTCGCGCTGATCAGTGCCTCGACCGATCGGGGAGACGTCGGGCTGACGGCGTCATCGGTCGCGTCGGTGGCCGTCGACCCGCCGATGCTGTCCTTCTCGGTCACGCGGGCGACGGGATCCGCGGGCGGACTGCTCAGCGCGGGAACGGTCGTCGTCCACCTCCTGGCGGACCACCACCTGGAGGTCGCGAAGGCGTTCGCCAAGACGGGGGAGCCGCGCTTCACCCCGGAACAGCACTGGGAGCGACTCGCGACCGGCGAGCCCTACCTGCCGAGTGCCCGTGCGGCGCTGCGCTGCCGGATCGTGCAGACGGTCCCGGCCGGCAGCTCGATGCTCGTCATCGCCGAGGTGCTGGAGGTCATCCCGCCCGGCACGGACGCGCCGGCGCTCGTCTACCAGAACCGCAACTTCCACCGCCTGGAGTCCGACCCGCTGGGCTGATCAGGCGAGGAGCGCGATCGGGCCGATGTCCGCGATCGCCTCGATGACCCGCTCGGGGTGCTCGGCGATCCGGTTGAGGACGTAGAGCCACCACTCGGGTCCGTAGACGAGGTACTCACGCGTCGCGAACCCGCGGCGGCGAAGGTCGTCGAGCAGCTCGGTGCCGAGTCCCTGGAGCATCTCGAACTCCACGTGCGGCTGACGGAGGTCGTCGCCGAGCGCGCCCTCGAGTGCGGCGACGAGGTTCGCGTCGTGGGTGGCGACGTTGACCCGGTGGCCCGACCCAACGAGTCGCGTGACCATGCTGATGTAGGCCGCGGTCATCGGCGCCGAATCGCGGGGGTAGGCGACCTCGGTCGATTCGAGGAACGCTCCCTTCACGACGCGGATCGGTCCGGGCCGATCCAGCACTCGGTCGAGGTCCGCGGGGGTGCGGTGCAGTCTCGCCTGCAGGGTGATGCCGGTCTCCGGGAACCGGTCGGCGATCTGCTCGAAGAGCGACAGCACCAGGTCCGTGCGGTCGGAACCCTCGGCGGAGATCATGAGCGAGGTGCCGGCGTCCCGTGCCGCCTGTGCGAGCGCCAGGCCGTTGCGCAGGCCGAGCTCGGGCGAGACGACGGAACCGATGTGGGAGAGGTCGAGCGAGATGGTCGCGGTCTGGTCGGATTCGCTGATCCGGCGGGCGAGGTCGATGAACTCCGCGGTCTGCTCGTCGGCGACACGTGCGTCGCGGACGGACTCGCCGAAGAGCTCGATGCTCCAGCGATGCCCACGATCGGCGTTCGCTTCGAGGAGCCGCAAGGCCGAGGCCGCGTCTTCGCCGGCGATGTATCGCAGGGCGGCCCGCTTGGCGACGGCGGCGGCTTCAGGGTGAGCGAGAACCCGTGCTTTGAGGTCCTCGTCGAGGGCCCAGGTTCGCAGGGTGTCGGCGGCGCGCGACAGCGTCTCGTCGTTCATCAGCATGCTTCGACCCTATCCAGTCGTGGGTGGCGGTCCGGTCGGCACCGGGGCCCGGACGGCACCAGGGTCTGGGCTGCGTCGCCCGTGCGCGCTACGCTCGCTCACGTGGCGAGCTTCGAGGAGAAACCGATCCTGGACCTCACACTCGATGAGTGGGAGGCCTACCTCGCCGGTGCGCCGAGCGACGCGGGCGTGCGGTTGAAGCTGCGGAAGAAGACGTCGAAGGCGTCGGGGATCACCTGGTCGGAGGCGCTCGACGTCGCCCTCTGCTACGGATGGATCGACGGACAGAGCAAACGGTTCGACGACGATTACACGCTGCAGGCGTTCACGCCGCGGCGGAAGAGCAGCCCGTGGTCGCAGATCAACCGGGAGCACGTCGCCCGCCTCATCGAGGAGGGGCGGATGCGTCCCGGTGGGCTCGCGGAGATCGAACGAGCCAAGGCCGACGGGCGGTGGGACGTGGCGTACCGGCAGAAGGACGCCGTCGCACCGGATGATCTCCAGGCTGCGCTCGATGCGAGCCCCGAGGCGGCGGCGTACTTCGCGACGCTCGGCCGCACCGACCGTTTCCGCGTCTTCTTCCGCCTGAGCAACATCAAGACGCCCGCGATCAGGGCCGCCCGCATCGCGGACGTGGTCGAGAAGGCCGCTCGGGGCGAGCAGCACTACCGCTGATGGTGGGTGGATCGGCGCGGATGAGGGTCTCGCCAGGGACCGTCTGGCCGCTCGTCCACGAGGAGCGTCGGCGGCTCGTCGCGGACCTGTCGGTGCTGGGGGACGAGCAGTGGGGGACGCCGTCGCTGTGCACGGGATGGGATGTGCATGACGTCGTGGCTCATCTCGTCGAATCGGCGAAGACGACGCGGCTGGGATTCGCCCGTCGGCTCATCGCGGCGCGGTTCGATTTCGACCTGGACAACGCACGCGGGGTCGAGCGGGAGCGGAGGAACGACCCGCAGGAGACGCTCCGCGCCCTGGCGGACACCACCGAGCTGACGTGCACCCCGCCGGCGAACCTCGCGACCAGGCTCGTCGAGGCCATCGTGCACGGCGAGGACGTCCGTCGGCCGCTCGGCATCCGCGCGGACTACCCGACAGCCGCGGTCCTCGTGGCGTTGGAGTACCAGCTCCGCACCGGCGTCTCGATGGGCGGTGGAAAGGAACGCGCCCAGGGGGTTCGGCTCGTCGCCGAGGACGCCGGGACGAGCTGGGGCGCGGGCGATGAGGTCCGCGGATCGGCGCTCGACCTCTTGCTCGCGGTGTCAGGGCGACCGACCGGGCTGGCTCTGCCTGGGCGGTGAGGGACGGGCTGGAAGTCACCCGCGCGTGCCTCTTCCGTGTGTCGAGGTGTCGCGGCTCGGCTGCCCTTCGACAGGCTCAGGGACCGGATTACTCCCGGTGAACCTCCTCCGGTCACTGAGCTTGTCGAAGTGCCCACGAAGGACCCCTCGACAGGCTCCGGGACCGGGTGCATCCGGGTGAACCTCTTCCGTTGACCGAGGTTGCGCGGCTTGGCTGCCCTTCGACAGGCTCAGGGACCGAAATGGTTCGGGCACACTTCTGCCGGTCACTGAGCCTGTCGAAGTGCCCACGAGCACGCCCCATCGTTCCGGGCACACCGGTCCCGGTCACTGAGCTTGTCGAAGTGCCCACGAGGAACCCTTCGACACGTGGACACGCTCAGAACGGCGCGGGATCGGGTTCGGTCCGGTGGTGTTTCCCGTCGGGTGTCGTCCAGTCGAGGACCCCGCCGGGCCCGTGGTCGAGGTTCCACCCGGGCAGGTGTTTCATGCGGTGGTGATGTCGACACAGGCAGGCAAGATTGCCGACACCTGTCGTCCCGCCGTCCTCCCACGCGACCGAATGATCGAGATCACACGCTCTGGCCCGTCTGCCGCAGCCCGGTGCCCGACAAGTGCCGTCCCGCAGCCGGACCGCCCGCTGGAGGTCGGCCGGGACCCGGTACTGGTTCCGCCCGACGGAGAGGACCGCACCCGTTTCCGGTTGGACGAGGATCCGGGTGAAGCTGGGGGCGTTCACCGCGATACGGGCGGCGGTCTCGGGGTCGATCGGACCGTAGCCGTCGAGCATGCCGGGTGCGTCGGAGACGCCGGCCATGGTGAGCGCCGGGACGGTGATCTGCACGGTCGGCTTGATGTGCTCCTGCACCTCGATGGGCTGCGGGAGGACCGGGCTCGACATGACGTCTTCCGGGGTGACGCCGATGAGCGCGAGCGCCGCTAGGGCGTCGGCCTGCAGTTGTGCGCAGGTGCGCGTATCTCCTGCTGCTCGCGACTTCGCCGCCGCTGCTTCGACCCGCTCGACGAGCCCCTGGGCGATCGGGGCGGTGGTGAAGAGGTGCACCCACGCCATGCCATCGGCTGCGGGCTCGAACTCGACCCGGCGGTCGGCCTCCGACCGCCGGGCGCGTGCGGTGATGGACTCGGGGTGGAGTCGCTCGCGGAGCGTGCGGGCGCGCTTGCGGAGGTTCGCGTTGGTCGTCTGCTCGGCGACCGGCAGGACTTCCGCGAGGAACGCTGCCCGCCCTGCGGTCGGCACGTCACTGAGTTGGTCGATGATCGTCTGCGCGTGCCGCGCCGAGATGCGCCCGGCCTCGAGCGACTCGAGCACTGCTGGGGCTTCATTGACGAGGCGTTCCGCGTCGTTCGTCGCCCGCTGGACCGTCTGCTCAGGCGTTCGGGTCGCCATGGCGAGGGCCGCGCAGGTGGAGCGGCGGGAGAGCGCAAGGCGCTCGGCCGGCGGGAAGATCGCCGGGACCGTGGCGTCGGCGAAGGCGTCCGCGTAGGCGGCAGAGCGGGCGAGGAGCCGGGCCTCCTCGGCGTCCAGAGCCGCGCGGCGGCGGTGGATGTCCGCGAAGGCATCCGAGAACTCCGCCAACTGCGCGGCGTACTCGTCACCAGCTCGAACTGCGGAGGCGGTGGTCTCGGTCATGGAACAAGTCCACCATGGACCACTGACATTCCAGATGCTGAGTTGGCATAGTTGTGGAAGGTGCTCGTGGACCCTTCGACAAGCTCAGGGACCGGGGGAGGTTGGCCGGATTGGCGGGGTATTCCGTGGGCCCTTCGACAGGGTCAGGGACCGGTGGAAGGGCGCCGGATTCCTGGGGTTCCTCGTGTGCCCTTCGACAGGCTCAGGGGCCGGAAGGGGTCCGCCGGATTGTCGAGGTCGTGTGCCCTTCGACTGGGTCAGGGGCCGGAGGAAGGGCACCCGGATTAGGGGAGTCTTCCGTGTGCCCTTCGACAGGCTCAGGGACCGGGAGAAGATCACCTGAGCAGGAGGTCCCTCGTGGGCCCTTCGACAGGCTCAGGGGCCGGAAGGGGTCCGCCGGATTGTCGAGGTCGTGGGCCCTTCGACTGGGTCAGGGGCCGGAGGAAGGGCACCCGGATTAGGGGAGTCTTCCGTGGGCCCTTCGACAGGCTCAGGGACCGGGACGGGATCACCGGAGCGGGAGGGTCCCTCGTGTGCCCTTCGACAGGCTCAGGGACCGGGACGGGATCACCGGAGCGGGAGGTTGCTCGTGTGCCCTTCGACAGGCTCAGGGACCGGGGCAAGGGCGCCCGATTCGCGGGTCCGCGGGGCCTTCTGCAGGGTCAGGGACCGGAGTAGGGCACTCGACGAGCGACCGGCCCAGCGGCCGGACGGGGTCAGACGGCCCGGGTGAGCAGGTCCGCGACGCGCTTCGCGACGGCGTCGTTCCACGCGGTGACCCCGAACGCGGTCGGCCACAGGTCGCCGTCGTCGAGCTTCGCGGAGTCGTTGAACCCGATGGTCGCGTAGCGCGCCTTGAACTTCGCCGCCGCCTGGAAGAACACGACCGCCTTGCCGTCGGCACCGACGTAGGCGGGCATGCCGTACCAGGTCTTGGCCGCGAGGCCGGAGTCGCCGCCCATGATCAGCTCGTGCAACGGCTCGGCGATCGCGCGGTCGGCGTCCTCCATGTCGGCGATCGCCTCGACGACGGCCTGCAGAGCCTCCTCGCGACTCGCGGCCGCCTTCAGCTCCTTGGCGCGCTCCTTCATCGCCGCGCGTTCCTCGGCGCTGAATCCGCTCTTCGTGCTCGACTGCTTCTCGGCCATGTCGGTGTCCTTCCGCCCGGGGCTGTGGTCCGCCTCTCACGGTAGCCCTGCGAGCCCCACGGCGCTTCTCGAATCCTGCTCGGCCCACTCAGTTGCCCGGAAGCGCTCGAAAACGGCCGGAAAACGGACCGATTCGGGCGACTCAGCCGTCCAGCGCGCCCGGCCCGAGCACCGACTCGACGATGACCCGGATCGCGTACTCGCTCGTCTCGGCGAGGTCGACGTCCGCAGGGTCGATGAGCCACTGCACCTGCAGGCCGTCCATGACCGCCAGGATCGACGCCGCCGCACGGTGGATCGTCTCGGGCGCATCCACGCCCCGCTCGGCGCACACCACCTCGAACGCTTCCGCGATCTCACGCCGCAGGGTCCGGTAGCGGTCGTCGAAGTAGTGCCTGGCCGGGTGGTCCTCCGTCACCGACTCCGCCGACAGGACGACGAACGCCTGCACGATCCCGGCGCGCTGCGCGTTCGCGGCGGCGGTGCGGATCAGGTGCTTGAACAGGTCGATGCCGCCGGGGATGTGCTGGTCGTCGAGGTCCTGGACGTCCGTCGCGTCGCGGTAGCTGAGTACCTCGAGGAGGAGCTGGTCCTTCGACCCGAAGTGGTGCAGGATGCCCGCCGGCGTCATGTCGACGAGCTCGGCGATGTCGATGAGGGTTCCGTTCGCGTACCCCTTGGCGCCGAAGACGTCGAGCGCCGAGCGGACGACCTCGGCTCGCCTCGCCACGGTCGCCGGGCGTGGCTGGGCCGGTCGTTTCGCCGTGTTCTGTCGTTTCACCGTGCTCATGGTGTCCGTTCCGCGGGGGCCTCGATGCGCCCGACACTACCGCGCTTGCCAACTTACTGAATGGTCAGTAAGTTATCACCGAATCCCGACTTGCGCCGCACTGCCGCAGCGCACACCCAAGAGGAGAAAGCGATGAAGCTGAGAACCCCACTGCTGGCCGCGTTCGCGGCCACAGCCCTGCTGCTCACCGGATGCACCGGTGGCGGCGGGTCGAGCGACGGCCCCGAGAGCGGCGCCGCCCTGACGATCGCGAAGCCGGACGGCTCGATCGCCACCGAATCCAACAACCCCTACGTCGGCGACTCGTCCGCGATGAAGCTCGGCTACATCAACGCGATCCTGGAGCCGCTCGCGATCGTCAACCTCGTCGACCCGAGCGCCGAGGTGAAGCCGTGGCTCGCCTCCGAGATCGCCTGGTCCGACGACTACACCTCCGTCGCGCTGACCGCTCGCGAGGGCGTCACCTGGAACGACGGCGAGGCGTTCAGCGCCGACGACATCGCGTTCACCTTCCAGCAGTTCATCGACCACCCGGAGCTCGACAACTCGGCCCTCGGCCTCACCTCGGTCGCGACCGAGGGCGACACCGTCACCCTGTCGTTCACGAACCCCATGTTCGTGAAGCAGGACAAGGTGCTCCTCAAGCAGATCGTCCCGAAGCACGTGTGGGAGTCCGTCGACGACCCCGCCACCTTCGAGAACCCGGAGCCCGTCGGCACCGGTCCGTACACGCTGACGAGCTTCAGCACCGAGAGCGTCGAACTCTCCGCCCGCGACGACTACTGGGGTGAGCAGCCGGCCGTGCCGACGCTCTACTACGTGTCGTACAACGACAACACGGCCCTCACCACCGCCCTCGCGAACGGCGACGCCGACTGGGCGCAGGCCTTCATCCCGAACGTGCAGTCCGCGTACCTCGACAAGGACAAGGAGCACAACGTCTACTGGGCGGCCGCCGGTCTCGCCGTCGACGCGATGTTCGTGAACACGCAGACGAAGCCGTTCAACGACCCCGCGTTCCGCCAGGCGGTGAACCTCGTCATCGACCGCGAGCAGCACCAGCAGATCGCCCGTGAGGGCGGCGTCCCCGAGCTCAGCTCGGTGACCGGTCTCCCGACCCCGGCGGGCGACGCGTTCATCGCCTCCGAGTTCGAGGGCGAGGACTACACCGTCGACGCGAAGGCCGCCAAGCAGGTCCTGACCGACGCCGGCTACACCTGGGAGGACGACGTCCTCACCGACCCGTCCGGCGAGGCCGTCACCTTCACGCTGTCGGTGCCGCAGGGCTGGAACGACTACGTGACCGGCATCAGCCTCATCGCCGACTCGGTCAAGACGCTGGGCGTCACCGCCACGGTCGACACCCCCGACCAGGACACCTGGTGGGCGGCGAAGTCGGACGGCGACTTCCAGGCGATCCTGCACTGGACCGACACCGGCGCGACGCCGTACGACCTGTACTCCGACATCATGGACGGCCGCTGGCTCGTCGCCGAGGGTGAGGCGGCCGACTTCAACTTCGGTCGGTACGACAGCCCGGAGGCCACCGCGGCGCTCGCCGCCTACGCCAACGCGACGGACGACGCCACACGCGCAGCCGCCCTCGAGACCGTGCAGAAGCTCTTCGTCTCCGACGTCCCGGCCATGCCGATCGGCACGCGCCCGTTCATCGGTTCGTACAACACGCGGAACTACACCGGATGGCCGAGCGAGGACGACCCCTACGCGCCCGCCGACCCGACGCAGCCGACCGCGGTCTACATCCTCACGCAGCTCAAAGCCGCGAAGTAGACACGGGCACCACACCGACGGGCGGGGCGCTCATCCGCCCCGCCCGTCACCTCCCGCATGCGCAACGGCATGCACCGCGATCAGCACAGAACGGACTCATGCAGTGACCAACGACGACCTGCTGACGGTCCGGCACCGCTCTTCATCAGCACAGAACGGACTCATGCAGTGACCAACGACGACCTGCTGACGGTGTCCTCCTTCAGCGTCACCTACGACGTGGAACCACCCGTCGAAGCCGTGCGCGACGTCTCGCTCACCCTCCGCCGCGGCGAGATCCTCGGCCTGGCCGGCGAGTCCGGCTGCGGCAAGACCACCCTCGCCTACGGCCTGCAACGGCTCCTCAAACCACCGGCGGTCATCACGGGTGGGACCGCCGTCTTCCACGACGAGTCCGGCGAGGACATCGACCTCGGCCGGCTGGGCGAGGAAGAGATGCGCGCGTTCCGCTGGGACAAGGCCTCCATGGTGTTCCAGGGCGCGATGAACGCCCTCAACCCGGTCACCTCGATCGGGCGGCAGCTCGACGACGTCTTCACCACGCACCGCCGGGGTTTGTCGCGAGCCGAACGCCGCGAGGAGGCGGGCAAGCTGCTCGACATCGTCGGGGTCGGCCGCGACCGCCTGAAGTCCTACCCGCACGAGCTCTCCGGCGGCATGCGTCAGCGGGTCATGATCGCGATGGCGCTCGCCCTGAAGCCGCAGCTGATGATCATGGACGAGCCGACCACCGCACTCGACGTGCTCGTGCAGCGCGAGATCCTCCAACAGATCTCCGAGCTCCGCACCGAATTCGGCTTCTCGGTCATCTTCATCACCCACGACCTCCCGCTGCTCCTCGAGATCTCCGACCGCATCGCCGTCATGCGTGCCGGCCGGCTCGTCGAGATCGACACGGCGGAACGCATCTACCGACAGGCGAAGGACCCGTACACGCGCAAGCTGCTCGCGTCCTTCCCGAGCCTCACCGGCGAGCGCGGCGACTTCGTCCGCGGGACCGGTGCCGCCACGTCGGCCACCCAGGCAGGAGTGACCGCATGACCACCCTCGAGTTCTCGCACGTCTCGAAGCGCTACCGGGTCCGTGGCTCCGGTCACATGCTCGCGCTCGACGACGTCAGCTTCACCCTGCGGTCCGGCCAGACGCTCGCCCTCGTCGGACAGTCCGGCAGTGGCAAGTCGACCATCGCGAAGATCCTCACCCAGCTGGAACGGGCGACGAGCGGCGACATCCTGCTCGACGGCAAGGCGATCCCGCGTCGTGGTCGTGCACTCCGCCGCTACCGCCAGCAGGTCCGCATGGTCTTCCAGGACCCGTTCGCCTCGCTGAACCCGTCGCACACGATCCGTCACCATCTGGAGCGACCGCTGCGCCTCGACCACGTCGTCCCCGAGGCCGAGGTGGAGGACGAGGTGCACCGCCTCCTCGAGCGCGTGCAGCTCGATCCGGCCGGCACGATCGACCGTCGGCCCCACGAACTGTCCGGCGGTCAGCGCCAGCGGGTCGCCATCGCCCGTGCGCTCGCGTCGCGTCCGTCCCTCCTCATCGCCGACGAGCCCGTCTCGATGCTCGACGTCTCCATCCGGCTGGGTGTCCTCAACCTCCTGGCCGAGCTGCAGCGCGAGTCGCAACTCGGCGTGCTCTACATCACGCACGACCTCGCGACCGCGCGGCACTTCAGCGACGAGATCATGGTCCTGCACCACGGCGAGGTGGTCGAGCGGGGCCCGGCCGACGATGTGATCCTCCGCCCGCAGCACCCCTACACGCTCGCCCTCCGCAACGCGTCGCCCGACCCCGACCGCCACTTCGCGGGAACGGAGACCATCGCATGACCTTCTTCCTCCGTCGCGCCGCCTTCTACGCGTTCACCGCGTGGGCCGCGATCACGATCAACTTCTTCCTGCCACGGATGCTCAAGGGCGACCCGGTCTCGGCGTACATCGCGAAGAACCAGGGCCGCATCAGCCCCGAGGCGGCGGACTCGCTCCGCACCCTGTTCGGACTCGACGCCGACAGGTCGATGCTCGAGCAGTACCTCGACTACTGGCGGCTCCTCTTCTCGGGCGACCTCGGACGGTCCTTCTCGAAGGGCCTCGCGCCCGTCACCGACGTGATCGCCGCCGCCCTCCCGTGGACCGTTGGTCTCGTCGGGATCGCGACGATCCTGTCGTTCGTCCTCGGCACGTCGATCGGCGCCCTCATCGGATGGCGACGCGGCAGCAAGGCGGACTTCATCGTCCCGCTGTCCACCTTCTTCTCGACGGTGCCGTACTTCTGGATGGGCCTCATCGCGATCGCGGTGTTCTCCACCCTGCTCGGCTGGTTCCCCGCCTCCCACGCCTACGGCAAGGGGTCGAGGCCCGAGTTCTCGCTCGACTTCTTCGGGCAGGTGATCGCGCACGGCTTCCTGCCGGCGGCGACGATCGTGCTCGCCTCGCTCGGCGGCTGGATCCTCGGCATGCGCAACATGATGGTCACCGTCCTCGACGAGGACTACGTGACCGTCGCCCAGGCGAAGGGACTGCCGACCCGGCGGGTGCTCGTCGACTACGCCGCACGCAACGCGATGCTGCCGCAGCTGTCGAGCTTCGCCCTGTCGCTCGGCTTCATCGTCGGCGGCACGATCGTCATGGAGATGGTCTTCTCCTACCCGGGCGTCGGCAAGCTGCTGCTCGACGCCACGACGGCGAAGGACTACCCGCTCATGCAGGGGCTCTTCCTCGTCATCACGCTCACCGTCCTCGTCGCGAACATCCTGGCCGACGTCGCCTACGCGGTGCTCGACCCCCGCACCCGCCAGATGGAGTCCTGACATGACCATCCCCACCACCGAGGCCCTCGCCACCGCCGAGGCGCCCAAGCCGACGCCCGCTGGTCGCTCGTTCGCCGCCCGGTTCGCGTCGTCGTTCGCGATGTTCCGGAACGGCAAGTCGATCGCGGGGCTCTGCATCCTCGGGTTCTTCGTCCTCGTCGCGGTCTTCGGCGACCTCATCGCGCCGTACGGCCCGCTCGAGAAGGACTTCACCGCGCTGCGCCAGGCTCCGTCGGCCGCGCACCTGCTCGGCACGACGCACATGGGTGAGGACGTCCTGAGCCAGCTGATCTACGGCACCAGGGGCGTGCTCCTCGTCGGCTTCCTGGCCGGGATCTTCGCGACGATCATCGCCGTCGCCATCGGGGTCACCGCCGGGTACGTCTCGGGGTTCACGAGCGAGTCGCTGTCCGCGCTGACGAACGTCTTCCTCGTCATCCCGGGGCTCCCGCTGATGATCATCGTGGCGTCCCAGTACGACAACCCGAGCCTGTTCCTCATCGCCGGTGTCCTGGCGCTCACCGGGTGGGCGTGGGGCGGGCGGGTGCTCCGCGCGCAGACGATGTCGCTGCGGAACCGCGACTTCATCCAGGCGGCGAAGGCGAACGGGGAGTCCCTCTTCCGGATCATCACCGTCGAGATGCTGCCGAACCTCACCGCCATCATCGCCTCGAGCTTCGTCGGCACGGTCACCGCTGCGGTGCTCGGGCTCACCACGCTCGCGTTCATCGGCGTCATCCCCATCACGAACCTCAACTGGGGCACCATCCTGTTCTGGGCGCAGCAGAACGGCGCGTTCCCCGACTTCTGGTGGTGGTATGTGCCGGCCGGTGTCTGCATCGCCCTGCTCGGCGTCGCGCTGTCGCTCATCAACTTCGGGATCGACGAGTACGTGAACCCGAGACTCCGCTCGGCGGGTGAACGCGCCAGGGCCCTCCGCAAGCGCGGCATCAAGCCCGGGGCGAGCGTCACCGCTGTCCGGACCGAGACGACCGGCGCGTCCACGATCACCGACACGACCCACACCGAACGCGCTGGAGCCACCGAACGATGAAGACCGACACCGCCCGCCACCTCGAGGACGCCCGCTACCTCGACCCCGCGCTGCCGATCGCGGCCCGCGTCGACGACCTCGTCGAGCGGATGACCGTCCGCGAGAAGGTCGGGCAGATGATGCAGCTCGACGCCCGCGACGACATCGAGGCGCACGTGCTCGAGACCCACGTCGGCTCGATCCTGCACGCGTCACCGGAGCGCCTCGCGGTCGCCCATGAACTCGTCGGGCGGACGCGACTGCGGATCCCGCTGATCGTGGGGGAGGACTGCATCCACGGTCACTCCTTCCACCTCGGCGCGACGATCTTCCCCACGCAACTGGCCATGGCCGCGAGCTGGGACGCGGGGCTGCTCGAACGGGTCGCCAGGGCCACGGCCGTCGAAGTCGCTGCGACGGGTGTCCACTGGACGTTCTCGCCGGTGCTCTGCATCGCGCGCGACCTCCGCTGGGGACGTGTCGGCGAGACCTTCGGTGAGGACCCGTTCCTCATCGGTGAGCTGGCCTCCGCGATGGTGCGCGGCTACCAGGGCGACGGCCTGTCCGACCCGACCGCCATCCTCGCGACGGCCAAGCACTTCGCCGGCTACTCCGAGACGCAGGGCGGGCGCGACGCGAGCGAGGCCGACATCTCCCCGCGCAAGCTGCGGTCATGGTTCCTCCCGCCGTTCGAGCGGGTCGCCCGCGAGGGCTGCGCCAGCTTCATGCTCGGCTACCAGTCGATCGACGGGGTGCCGATCACGGTCAACGAGTGGCTGCTCAACGACGTCCTGCGCGGTGAGTGGGGGTACGAGGGGACGCTCATCACCGACTGGGACAACGTGGGCCGCATGGTGTGGGAGCAGCACGTCAGCCCGGACTACGTGCACGCCTCGGCTGCCGCGATCCGCGCCGGCAACGACATGGTGATGACCACGCCCGGCTTCTTCGAAGGTGCCCTGGAGGCGCTCGAGCGCGGGCTGCTCGAGGAGGCCGACCTCGACCGGGCGGTCCGTCGCATCCTCACCCTGAAGTTCGCGCTCGGCCTGTTCGAGCGCCCGCGGCACCCGGACGCCGCGGAGCAGCTCGCGGTGATCGGCTCGCCGGAGCACACCGGACTCAACCTCGAGACCGCGCGTCGCTCGCTCGTCCTGCTCCGCAACGAGGGCGTGCTGCCGCTCGCCGGCGGCTACCGGGCGGACGAGGCAGGCAGGGCGATCGTGACGCCGGAGGCCGGGCCGCAGCGCATCGCCGTCGTGGGTCCGCTCGCGGACGACGCGCAGATGCAGCTCGGCGACTGGGCGGGCAACTCCGGCCAGGCCGGTTGGCTGCCCGACGGCCAGCCGCGCGAGATGATCACCACCGTGGTCGACGGCCTGCGTGCGGTCGCACCCGCCGGGAGCACGGTCACGACCGCGTTCGGAGCCGACATCCTCACGCTCTCGCCCGATCCAGCGGGCGCGACCTTCCCCGACGGCCAGCCGCGTCCACCGCTCGTCACGCCCGCGGAACCCGACGATGCGCTCATCGCGGAAGCCGTCGCGCTGGCCCAGGACGCCGACGTGGTCGTCGCCGTCGTGGGTGACCGCATCGAGCTCGTGGGGGAGGGCCGCTCCACCGCGACGCTCGAACTCATCGGCGGACAGGTGGCACTGCTCGACGCCCTGGCGGCCACCGGGAAGCCGCTCGTCGTGGTCCTGCTCGCCTCGAAGCCGCTCGTCCTGCCGCCGTCCGCGCTGCACGCCGACGCGATCGTGTGGGCGGCGAGCCCGGGCATGCAGGGTGGGCGCGCGATCGCGGAACTCCTGCTCGGTCTCATCGAGCCGACCGGTCGCCTGCCGATCTCTTTCGCGCGGCACGCCGGCCAGCAGCCGACCTACTACAACCAGATCCGCGGCCAGCACGGTGACCGCTACGCCGACCTCACCCAGGAGCCCGCGTTCGCGTTCGGCGACGGGCTGTCCTACTCGGGCGTCGAGTACGGTGCCGTCACCCTCGACCAGGACCGGTACGACGTCGGCGACACCGTGCGCGCCGTCGTCGAGGTCCGCAACACGGGGAACCGTCCGGTCCTCGAGACCGTCCAGGTCTACGTGAGCGACCTCGTCACCTCGGTCAGCTGGGCGGACCAGGAACTGAAGACGTTCCGTCAGGTCGCCGTCGAGCCGGCGGAGACGGCGCGGGTCGAGATCTCCCTGCCCGTCGCCGACTGCGCGATCGTCGATGCTCGCGGGCGACGGGTGGTCGAGGAGGGCGAGTTCGAACTGCGCGTCGGCGGCTCATCGCGGGCCTCCGCGCTCCGAGCGGTCCGGTTCACCGTCGGCGCCTGAGGCGTCCGGGCCCTTCCGCTCGCGGAGAGTCGTCGCGGGAGCCGCACGAGTCCCATCCAGTCTCGTACAGCTCCCGCGGGCAGCGGGTCACGATGGCTCGTTCGACGGTGAACGATCCGAGACCCGCCCGGGCGGCGGGTCAGGCCAGTTCGCTCGCCTCTGGGCGAACCGTGACCTCGCCGCCGTTCGCACCGTGCATGAGGTCTTCAAGCAGGGGACGGTCCATCTCGAACGTCTCGTCCGAGTCGAAGCTGAACTGCAGCGGGATCGACGGGTGCAGCCAGAGCGTGACGCGGCCGCGCTCCGTCGAGGTGTCGCGCAGGGTCACCGAGAACGACTCGTTCCGGCGGAGCTTCATGAGGGTGATGGTCTTGACGTGAGCCAGCATCCGGTCTTCGAGGTGGAACCGGTTCTCGCCCGTGCCGTATACGATCGCGCCCATGTGCTGTGCCCTTCTTCGGGCCTCCGACGATCGACACGGCGAGATGCGCCGATGTCGAGCGGCCAGCCTGGAGACCCACTTCAATGTCCGCCGAACAAGTGTAGGAAACTTGAAATCGTCGCTCTGAACTGTTGATTTCCAGGTGTCGGCTGCGCTATGCCAGCTTCCGCTGGCGAGGCGGTCAGGACAGCAGGTCGGGGTCCTGTCCCTGGGGGAGTGCCGAGGACGGGGTGTCCTGGGAAGGACCGTCCGGTGTGCCCATCGCGATGCCGATCCCGGGGCCGATCAAGATGGTGATGGGCTCCAGCTGACCCTCACCGCGGTCGACCTGCAGCCACCGGAACTGTCCGGCGGAGATGCTGTCGAGCACCTCGGCGCGGAACTCGTCCGGATCCTCGACGGCGATCGAGTACGGAAGTCCCTGGTAGACGATCTCCATGCGGCTCATGCGACTTGTCCTGTCCGGCTCGGAGCGGGCTCCGCGATGACCGAGAGGCCGTGGGCGGAGTTCGCCGTGACGTTCAGCGCGTCGATCCACGCGCGGTTGAGGTCGATCGGGACACTGCCCGAGTACTTGAAACGCAATGGCACCGAGGGGTGGATCCAGATGACGCTGCGCCCGTCGCCCGCCCGCGGGTCGTCCTTCCAACCGAAGTAGAAGGCCTCGTTCCGGCGGAGCTTCGCACCGATCACGAACTGCAGGTGCGCAAGCAGCCGGTCCTCGAAGGTGATCGAGACCTCAGAACCGTAGATCAGTTTTCCCATGGCGGGCCGTGCTCTCCTCGTCGTGCGTCATGCGGTATCGCTCTGCGCTGTGTGTTGCTTCACCTTAAGACTCTCGGCTCCGAAAACCCAGCTGGCGGCCGCGCGGGCACGGATGGGACGCTTCGGCGTCGATGTCAAGGGCCCCGGGATCGACAGGTACGGTGCGTAACCTGCCGTGCAGGAGGTGCCAACCATGGCAACAGCAGAAAAGACCAGCAAGACCGAGAGCACGACCCGATCGGCTCCCGGAGGATCCGGGCCGAAGCCCACCCGTCGGCAGAACGCCGAGAAGGGCTTCGTCGCGTCGAAGGAACTCGACGCCAACATGCAGGCCGTCCTCGTCGACCTCATCGAGCTGTCGATCCAGGGCAAGCAGGCGCACTGGAACGTCATCGGACGCAACTTCCGCGACACGCACCTGCAGCTCGACGAGATCATCGACGCCGCGCGCGAGTTCAGCGACACCGTCGCGGAGCGCATGCGTGCCCTGCACGCCGTGCCGGACGGCCGCAGCGACATCGTCGCCGAGACCACGACACTGCCCGAGTACCCGCAGGGCGAGATCGACACCTCGGAGACGATCGACCTGATCACCGTCCGACTCGAGGCGGTCGTCGGCACGATGCGTCGGGTCCACGACGACGTCGACGATGAGGACCCGACGAGCGCGGACATCCTCCACGCGATCATCCAGCAGCTGGAGCAGTTCGCGTGGATGATCAGCGCGGAGAACCGGACGGCGACCCGCAGTCGTTGACCTGCAGGCGGTGACCCTGGGCGGCGCCCGACGACCACGCGTCGTCGGCAGCGCCGCCCGGTCGTTCGTCGACGACCAAGGGCCGGCGACGACTACTTGTCGTCGGCGCCGCCACCCGACGCCGTGTCCTCGCCGTCGTTCGGCTCGGAACCGTCGGAGCCCGAACCGTCGGGGATCTCTTCCGCGTCGGGACGTGAGGATGATGCAGATGCGTTCGTCATGTTCGCTTCCTTCCTGGGTGTCGCCATCGGAGATGACCAGACCAACGCTAGGCCGCCGAGCTGATCGGCGCGTGGGGGTTGACGCTTCGACAGGGCCAGACCAGCATGGCGGCTGTGATGAGCGGTGATGAGGTGACCGGGCGCGAGACCCCGACGGGGAGCATCCGCACACCGAAGCAACGGGTCGGCGCGTGGATCATGCCCGCGCTGCGCCCGTGGCGCCTCATGCTCGCGCTGAAGGTGGCCATCGCGGCCACCGCGGCCTGGTTCCTCGGCAGCCTGCTCCCGGGCGAGCTCGGCGACTTCTCCTACTACGCCCCGCTCGGCGCCCTCGTGAGCCTCACGCCGACGCTCATGGACTCGGTGCGCTCGAGCCTGCAGACCCTCATCGGTCTGGGCCTCGGCATCGGACTCGCGTGGCTGCTCATCATTTCGCCCGCGCTCGGCTGGGTGTCCGTCTCGCTGTCGGTGGGGCTCGGCACGCTGCTCGCCGGCCTGCCGGGGCTCGGACAGGGCCGTGACTACGTCCCCATCGCGGCGCTGTTCGTCATCATCATCGGCGGAGCGAACGCCAACGACTTCTCGGTCGGCTACCTCGTGCAGATGGCCCTCGGCGTGCTCGTCGGGCTCCTCGTGAACCTGCTCATCATGCCGCCGTTGTTCGTCCGCGAGTCGGCAGCCGGGATCTCGGCCGCGAGGTCACGGATGGTCGGTGCGCTCCGGAGCATGTCGGACACCCTCCGATCCGAGTCGGCACCGACCCCGGACGACCCGCCGTCTTGGGACAGCTCGCTGCTCGCCATCCGGCACGACGTCGACGCCGCGCGCGGGCTGATGAAAGACGCCGCGGAGAGCCGCCGGGCCAATCCGCGCACGCGGTGGAACCGGCACGACTTCCGCGGGGATGAGGGGGCGCTCGCCGCCCTCGAGCGGATCGCGCCGGTGGTCGTGGAGATCGGTGACGCCCTGCGTGCGGCGCTCTGGGGGATCCCGGTGCCGGTCGACCTCGACGAGGGCGTCCGGAGTGCGCTCGCCGATGCGATCGACGCCTCGGCCGACCTCGTCGAGGCGGCGATCGACGACGAGCGTCTCTCCGATGCGCTGCGTGCCTCCGACCAGGCGCTGACGATGCTGCGTCGGGCGGTGCGCTCGGCCCACGCGGGCGCGAACGGTGCGGCCGGTCGGGAGTCGGACGACGCCGACCCGGCGGAGGATGCGGGTGGCGAGAACCTGCTGTTCGCGCTGCGTCGCATCCACGCCGAGATCGAACGCTCGGAGCGGTCGCCGGACGCCTGAGCGGCGCCCGGCGCGCCCGGTCCTCAGAGGATCGGCTTGCCGCCGGTCACCGCGATGACGGCGCCCGAGATGTAGCTCCCCTCGTCCGAGGCGAGCAGCACGTAGGGCGGAGCGACCTCGGCAGGCTGGCCCGGACGCCCGAGCGGGGTGTCCGTCCCGAACGACTCGACCGTCTCCGGCGGCATCGTCGACGGGATCAGGGGCGTCCAGATCGGACCGGGGGCGACGGCGTTCACGCGGATCCCGTCACCACCGAGCATCTGCGCGAGCGACGCGGTCATGCTCGCGAGACCCGCCTTGGTCATGGCGTAGGGCATGAGCTGCGGCGACGGCGAGTCGGCCTGCACCGAGCTCGTCGCGATGATCGAGGAGCCCGGAGCCATGTGGGGGACGGCCGCCTTGCTCAAGTGGAAGAACGCGCTCAGGTTCGTGGCGAGCGTGTGGTCCCACTCCTCGTCCGGGATCTCGGCCAGGCTCTCCCGGGTCATCTGGTACGCGGCGTTGCTCACCAGGATGTCGACCTTCCCGAAGCGTTCGACCGTCGCGCGGACGATCTCGCGGCAGTGCTCTGGGCTCGTGAGGTCACCACCGATGCTGAGGGCGGTCCGGCCGGCCTCCTCGACCCAGCGGACCGTGTCGGCCGCGTCCTCGTCTTCATCGAGGTAGCTGACGACGACATCCGCCCCTTCGCGGGCGTAGGCGATCGCGACGGCCTTGCCGATACCGCTGTCGCCACCGGTGATGATGGCGACCTTGCCCTCGAGCTTGCCCGAACCCCGGTAGCCGGTCTCGCCGTGGTCGGCCTGCGGCGTGAGCGCTCCCTCGGTCCCGGGCGGCTGCTGCTGCTGAGCGGGCTGGTTCATGGTGTTCCTCCCTGTGCTGCTGTGGATCCGTGCTGCTGTGCGTGCCAGCATGCTGTGGTTGCGGTCCGTCCACCCAAGCCGATCCGAGCGATCCGCCTCCAGGGGTTGACGCCCGCCCGGCACCCGGCGTCCCGCGCTAGCAGCCGCGTGGCGGGGCCGCCAGCCCCGGCGATTCGGAGGTGCGGCTCGTAGGGTGAATCGCATGACCGCAGCTGGCGAGGATCTCCGTTCGTACGCACCGATCGGGGACGGCCGCACCGTCGCCCTCATCGGACTCCGTGGCCAGGTCGACTGGCTGCCGATCCCCGACCTCGGCTCCATGCCGGTGTTCGCCCGGCTGCTCGACGACGACTCCGGCGGGTGCATCGAGCTCGAGCCGGTCGGCGAGTACACCGTCACGCGACGCTACGTGTCCGGCACCAACGTCTTGCGCACGACCTTCACGACCGAGCACGGGCGTGCGACGATCACGGACGCACTCGTCACGGGCATCGCGGGTCGCCTGCCTTGGGCGGAACTCGCGCGCCGGATCGACGGGGTGTCGGGCAGTGTCGAGTTCACCTGGCGCGTCCGGCCCGGGACCGCACTGGGGACGGCCTCGCCCTGGATCGAGGACAGCACGCGCGGCCCCATCATCCGCTCCGGCGCGACGACGATCGCGGTCGTCGGCGACGAGTACGGGCCGGAGGCGGTCGAGGTCGACGGGGCCATGCCGACGGAGCTCTCCGGTCGCTTCACGACGACCGAGAACTCCCGTCACCTGCTGATCATCGTCGCCACCCACGGTGAGCCGATCCATCTGCCGGTCCCGGCGAACGTGGACGTGGGTATCGACCGGACGATCGACAACTGGCGCGCCTGGTCCCGGGCCTTCTCCTACGAAGGCCCCTGGGCGGATCAGGTGCAGCGCAGTGCCCTCGCCCTCAAACTCCTGATCTTCAGCCCCACCGGTGCCATCGCGGCCGCGGCGACCACCTCGCTCCCGGAGAACCCGCGCGGGGCCAAGAACTGGGACTACCGCTTCGCCTGGGTGCGCGACCTCGCGTACACCGCGCACGCCCTCGTCCGCTTCGGCCTCCGCGAGGAGACGCACGCCGCCGTGTCGTGGCTGCTGCGCACCATCCGCGAGAACGGACCGGAGCTGCACATCTTCTACGGCCTCGAGGGCGGCGTGCCCGATGGTGTGGTCGAGCACGACGTCGCCGGCTGGCGCGGCATCGGTCCGGTGGTCAGCGGGAACCCGGCTCAGGGGCAGCTGCAGCTCGGCGTCTACGGCGACCTCTTCGCGATCTGCCGCACCTACGTCGACGCCGGCAACGTCCTCGACGTCGAGACCGGCCGTCTCCTCGCCGAGGTCGCCGACCGCACCTGCGACCTGTGGCGGAACCGCGACGCCGGCATGTGGGAACTGCCCCAGGAGGAGCACTACGTGTCGTCGAAGATGGGGTGCTGGCAGGCGCTCGGTGATGCGGTGCACCTGGCGGAGCTCGGGCAGGTCGCCGGCAGTGCCGACCGCTGGCGCACCGAGCAGACCCGCATCCGGGAATGGATCGACGAGCACGGGTGGAACGAGGAACGCGGGGCGTACGTCATGTTCCCCGGGAGCGACGACCTCGACGCCTCCGTGCTGCTGCACGCGATGAGCGGGTTCGACCGCGGTGACCGGATGTCCTCGACGATCGACGCGCTGACGGCCGAACTCGGCGAGGGGGCGCTGCTGTACCGGTACTCGGGCGTGCAGCAGGAGGAGTACACCTTCGTCGCCTGTGCGTTCTGGCGGGCCTCCGCGCTCGCCTGCGTCGGTCGTCACGAGGAGGCGATCGCGGCCATGGACGAGCTCGTCGGCATGACCAACGACGTCGGGATCCTCGCCGAGATGATCGACCCGGCCGACGGCGCGCACTGGGGCAACCTGCCGCAGGCGCTGAGCCACCTCGCGCTCATCAACGCGGCCCTCACGATCAAGGAGCTCACCGAGGAGGATTGACGTCCCCGGTCCCTGAGCTGCGCCGCACTGAGCCTGTCGAAGTGTCGAAGGGCACGCACGCGGGTACCCGCCCGATGCTGGGAAAGCAAGCCCCGCAGGGACACCCGTCCGGGTCCGTACCGTGGAGGCAATGGATGTTCACCCACAGGTCTTCCGAGACACCCCCGCGATCCTCGTCGAGAGCATCTGGTGGGACGCCCGCACCGACGAGGTCGTCTGGGTCGACATCACCGCGGGCACGCTCCATCGTGGTCCGATCGACGGAGCCGTCGACGGCAGTGACGACCGCGTCACCGAACTCCCACCGCCGCTGAGCGCCGTGCAGCCGCGTGCCGCGGGCGGCTACATCGCCGCACTCGGTGACCGCATCGTCACCCTCGACGACGACGGGCTCATCGCCGAGACCCTGGCGAAGCTCGACCACGTCCACGCCGGCCTGCGCAGTAACGAGGCGAAGGTCGACCCGTTCGGCCGGTTCCTCGTCGGCTCCATGGACGTCACCACCGGCGAACCGAATGCCGCCCTGTACCTGCTCGACGACACCGGACTCCGCACGCTCCTCGGCGGCTTCGGCGTCACCAACGGCTTCGAGTGGTCCGACGACGGTCGTACCGTGTACGTGACCGACACCACCGTGAAGACGGTCTACCGGGCGAGCACGGGAGAAGACGACCGACTCGGGCCGCTGGAGCCCTTCCTCGTCGGCTACGACTCCGACGGCCTCGCGCTCGACACCGACGGTCGATTCTGGAACGGCGTCAACGGCGGTGGTCGCGTGCTCCGGTGGAGCCCGGACGGCACCGTCGAGGACGAGCTGAGCGTGCCGGCCCCGGGCGTCACGTCGGTGGCCTTCGGCGGGCCCGAGCTCACGACGCTCTTCGTCGGGACGGCCCGCGAGAACCTCACCGAGGCGGACCTGGTGGATGCACCGCTCAGCGGCGGCATCTTCCGATTCGACGGACTCGCGACCGGCCGACCCGTCAATTCCTACGGACGCCGATCGACCTCGGTGCCCGACCCTGCGACCGACCGCATCTGACCTGAACCATTCCGACCTGTCCGACCACGACCGAACACTGAACGAGAGGACCATCACCATGGCCAACGACCAGTACACCTTCACCGACCCGGCGAAGCTCTACGCCCACATCACCGCCGAGAAGCAGCACCAGCCCGAGCCCGGACTGGACGCCGAGCTCGACCCGAAGGCCGACCTCGGCGAGAAGAGCTACCGCGGCTCCGGCAGGCTCACCGGCCGCAAGGCGCTCATCACCGGTGGCGACTCCGGCATCGGCGCGGCCACCGCGATCGCCTTCGCCCGCGAGGGCGCGTCCGTCGCGCTGTCCTACCTTCCCGAGGAGGAGGAGGACGCGCAGCGCATCGCCGGCATCCTGCAGGACGCCGGTGCGACCGTGCTCACCCTGCCCGGCGACCTCCGCGACCCGGCCTACTGCCGCGACCTCGTGGAGCGCGCGGTCGAGGGCCTCGGCGGCCTCGACATCCTCGTGAACAACGGCGGCAAGCAGACGTTCAACGAGGACCTCACCACCCTCACGGACGAGCAGTTCGACGACACCTTCAAGACCAACGTCTACGCGATGTTCTGGCTCTCGAAGGCCGCGCTCCCGCACCTCCCGGCCGGCTCGTCGATCATCAACACGACGTCGATCCAGGCGTACTCGCCCTCCGACATCCTCGTGGACTACGCGTCGACCAAGGCGACCATCAACGCCTTCACGAAGGCACTGGCGCAGCAGCTCGCGCCCAAGGGCATCCGCGTCAACGCGGTCGCGCCCGGCCCGATCTGGACGCCGCTCCAGGTGTCGGACGGTCAGCCGCAGGACAAGATCGCGGAGTTCGGCGAGGACACCCCGCTCGGCCGCATGGGACAGCCGGCCGAGCTCGCGCCCGCCTACGTGTTCCTCGCGTCGGCGGAGTCGAGCTACGTGCTCGGTGAGACCCTGAACGTCAACGGCGGTATGCCCACGCCGTAACCCCGTCCCACCCCACAGCAGCCCGCGAACTGTCAGTTGCGGCTAGTCGGACCACCGTCCGACTAGCCGTTTCTGACAGTTCGCGGGCTGTTTGGGTCAGTCCGTGCGGTCCGCTGCACGTCGGACGCGACGGCCCTCGAGGGCGTCCTTCGCGTCGCGGTCGGCGAGCGCCTTGATCGCGGCGTCCGACCGCAGGGGCAGCTGCAGCTCCTGCTCGGCGGCGACACCCGAGGCGAGCTGGCGGCCACGCTGGATCTCGATGTCGAGCTGGGCACCGAACAGCAGTGCCAGGTTCGCGATCCAGATCCACAGCAGGAAGATGATGATGCCGGCGAGCGAGCCGTAGGTGGCGTCGTAGTTGCTGAAGTTGGCGATGTAGAAGCCGAACCCGACCGAGGCGAAGAGCAGGATCAGGAGTGCGGTGAGCGCACCGATGCTGATCCAACGGAACTTCTCCGGCTTGATGTTCGGCGTCGCTGAATACAGCACGGCGATGACGAAGACGAGCGCGGCGGCCATGACCGGCCACTTCGCGATCGACCAGACCGTGAGGCCCGTCTCACCGAGACCGACCGCCTGTCCGATGGCCTGCGCGACCGGGCCGGACACGATGAGTGCGAGGGCGATCACCGAGATGACGAGCAGGACGACGAGGGTCACGCCGAGCTGCGTCGGACGCAGGGACCAGATCTTGCGACCCTCCTCGACCCCGTACATACGGTTGAGCGCGCGCCCGAAGCCGCCCACGTAGCCGGATGCCGACCACACGGCACCGGCGATACCGGCGATGAGGGCGAAGCCGATCGCCGGTGACTCGACGAACTGGTTCACCGCGTCGGTCAGGAAGCCGAGGCTGTCGCCCGGGGCGAGGTTGCCGACGATCTCGAGGAGGGCGTCGGTGCCGCTGCGGCTCTGTCCGAAGAGGCCGAGGATCGAGACGAGCGCCAGGACCGCCGGGAAGAGCGACAGGATCGCGAAGTAGGTGAGCCCCGCGGCGAGGTCGGTGCACTGGTTCGAGGTGAAGGAGTGCAGCGTCCGCTTCAGGACGTAGCCCCAGGGGAGGGGGACGCGCTGGGGGTTCATCGTCTCTTCCGCGTGGTCCGCATCGCGGTTCCGCGGATCGTCCGGCGTGCTGCGCTCGAGACGGTCCTCCTTGGTTGGTTCAGACACGGTGCCCTCGGTTCGCACGCCACAGCAGGACACCGGCACCGACGACCGCGACCGAGGCGACGACGATGGCGGTGGTGCGCAGGTGGTACGCCACGGCGGTGCGGACGTCGAACTTCTGGAAGAGGAGGTCGAGCGTCTGCGCGAGGTGCTCACGCGTCTGCTCGACGTCGAGCTGCAGGGTGTTCAGACCGGCGCCCTCGGGGGGAGTGGGGCGGGCGAGATCCTGGTCGCTCATGCTGCGGCCTCCTTGGTGTCGTGCTTCGAGTCGTGCTGCTGGTGCTCCGCGAGGTGGTCGCCGGTGAGGGCTTCGACACTGCGCTCGGGAACGGGCTTCGCGCCGGCCTTGAGCTTCTTGACGCCGACGAGCGCCAGGATCCCGGCGACGAGGATGAGGACGACGCCGACGATGAGGGCGGCGAGCCAGGCGGGGAGCACGGTGGCGAGTCCGAGGACGGCTGCCGCGATGAGCGTCCCGAAGCCGAAGAGCACGAGCACCAGGGCGACGACGAGCATGCCCGCGCCGATCCCGAGGTCCTTGGCCTTCTTCGTCATCTCCGCCTTGAACAGGGCGATCTCGCCCGTGACGAGGCGGACGACGTCCTCGCGGAGGTCGGTGAGGAGGGTCTTCATGGGAGGAAGTCCGCGGCGACTCCGTCTGCGGTCGGCCGCGCTGCTGGCATCGGTCATGTGAGCACTCTTCTCGTTGTGGTCCTCCAGCCCACACCCCTCTCGCGCGCGAGACAAGGGCTTGACAGGCGTGTCGGCCGATCGCGGAATACGGCGACACTCAATTGGTTACATCTACAAGTAAACGGGGTAGCCTGTACCGACCCCATCACCCGATCGGAGACCGAATGTCCGCTGTGCTCGACGAGCGTCTGCTCGCCCCGGAGACGTCGATGGGCGCGGTCACGCTCCGCGTCGGCGACCTCGACCTCATGTCCGGCTACTACGCCAACGCCTTCGCGATGGAGCCGCTCGAGGAGCGCAGCCGCGACCGCGAGGTGCACCGGGTGCTCGGTCGTGGCGACACCCCGCTCGTGCGGCTCGTGCACACGCCAGACCTGCCGGCCGTCGACCGGCGGCAGGCCGGCCTGTTCCACACGGCGTTCCTGTTCGAGGACGAGTCGAGCCTCTCGGCGACGGTCTATCGGGCCGCGCAGGACCCCCGCGGACAGTTCGTCGGGTCGAGCGACCACTTCGTGAGCGAGGCGTTCTACTTCACCGACCCGGAGGGGAACGGCGTCGAGCTGTACACGGACCGCCCGCGCAGCAGCTGGGTGCGCTCGGGCGACCAGATCGCCATGACCACCACCTACCTCGACCCGAACGCCTACCTGCAGCGTCATCTCACGGAGGACGCCCTCGGCGCCGGGCCCTCGTTGGCCGGTGCCGTCGGGCATGTGCACCTGCAGGTGGGCGACCTCCAGACCGCCCGAGCCTTCTACGTCGACGCCCTCGGATTCGAGACCACGCAGACCGAGTACCCCGGCGCGATCTTCGCCTCCGCCGGCGGGTACCACCACCACATCGCGATGAACGTCTGGAACAGCCAGGGCGCCGGACCTCGCGCGGCCGCCCTCGGCCTCGGCGACGTGTCGATCACCGTCCCCGACCTCGCGAACCTCGATACGCTGGCCGCGAGGCTGCGCGCTCGCACGATCCCCTTCGACGCGGACGGTCGTTCCGTGACCGTCTCCGACCCGTGGGGGACCCGCGTGACGGTGGCCCTGCCCGACCTGTCGACCGAGGAGCTGCTGTCCCGATGACCACCGCACTGCGCGACGTCCGCTCCGTCGACTGGGCCGACGCCGCGTCGTCCGCTCCCGTCGTCGCGGTGCTCCTCCACGGCTACGGTTCGAACGAGCACGACCTCACCGGCCTCGTCGGGCCGCTCGCGCTCGGGATGCCCTGGGTGTCGCTGCGCGCGCCGCTCGAGATGGGTCACGGCGGGGCGGCCTGGTTCGAGATCACGACGCCGGGCAACCCGGACCCGGAGCCGATCGCCCGTGCCACGGACGCCGTCTGGGGTTGGATCGACGAGCACGTGTCGGCCGAGGCTCGCATCGTGCCCATCGGCTTCTCGCAGGGCGGCTTCATGGCCTCGCAGCTGCTGCGCACGCGACCCGAGCGGGTCGTGGCGCCGGTCATCCTCGCCGGGTTCGTGCTGAGTGCGCCGCAGCCCGGCGACGAGATGCTGGCAGCGACGAAACCCGCGGTGTTCTGGGGACGGGGTCTCGAGGACCGCGTCATCGCCGCGCCGGCCGTCGCGCGCGCCGCAGCGTGGTTGCCGCTGCACACGACCCTCACCGAGCGCACCTACCCGGGCCTCGCCCACGGGATCGACCAGGCCGAGATCGACGACGTCCGTGGGTTCCTCGGCGAGCACGTCGGCTGATCTGTCGCCACAGTCGCTCAGTCCCTCGTCTCCGCGGGCATCACCACGTGCGGTCGCACGTGCTCGTAGACGACGCTCGTCCGGACGTCGGCGACCTCCTCGCGTTCGGTCAGCTTGTCGATGACGAAGGCGTAGAGCGCGTCGTTGTCGGTGACGGCGACCTGGAGCAGGAAGTCCTCGTTCCCGGAGACGACGAACACGCCGATGGTCTCCGGGAGGGTGATCGCCCAGCTGCGGAACGCGTCGATGTTGACGCGCGACGGCGGTCGGATCCGGATCGCGATGAGCGCCTGGACGGAGCGACCGAGCGACGGCAGATCGACGTCGAGTCGCGCGCCGCGGATGACGCCGCGGCGGTACAGGCCGCGGGTGCGGTCGAGCGCGGTGGTGGGTGAGACGCCGACCGCGGCAGCGATGTCCCGGTTGGTGCGCCGGGCGTCGCGCTGGAGTTCGCGCAGGATCGCCGTATCAAGTTCGTCCATGCGGTCGATTGTGCCAGTTCATCCGGACGATGTACGGGGTTGAATTCGCTGTGGTGCCGCTCGACATAGCCTGATGGTCGATTCACGTACGACATCAGGGAGAGACATGACGGAACAACAGCTCGTCGGCTTCGCGCCGGAGGAGATCGACACGGCGGCGCCCACGCGGTCCGCCCGGCTGAAATGGGTCGTCGTCGTGCAGCAGGACCTCCCGGCCGGTCGAGCCGTGAATGCGGCGGCCTGCGTCGCTGCGGCGATCGGAGCCCGCGTGCAGGGACTCCTCGGGCCGGACGCCCTCGATGCCGACGGCTCGGCTCATCCCGGACTGCCGTGGGCCGGTTGCAGCGTGTTGTCCGCTCCGGCTGAGCAACTGGCGGTGATCCGGGCCAAGGCGGCGGGCTCGGACGGCGTGCTCGTCGTCGACATGCCGGAAGCGGCCCAGCTCACCCGGGTCTACGACGAGTATCTCGAAGCAGTGGCGGCGACCGCGCCGGACGAACTCGCCCCGCTGGCCGTCGCGCTGGTCGGGCCGCGCAACCGGGTGGACCGGATCGTCGGGCGACTGCCGCTGTTGGCCTGAAAGCGCATGCGTCAGGGCTTGAGGGAGGTGGGGTGCGGCGGGCTGGCTAGGGTTGGCGGGTGAGCACCACCGTCCATCCCACGCAGGTCGCGCCGTCCGCAGCCGTCGTCACCGCCAGCCGCGTGGTGTACCTCCTGATCGCCGTGATCATCGCGATCTCGCTCGTCATCCAGATCGTCCTCGTCATCACCGGCGGCGCCGACGCCCGCTCGGGTGGCGTGGACATGTCCGTCGGGCTGGCAACCCGCTTCGCTCGCATCTTCAGTGCGTTCACGATCCTCAGCAACCTCATCGTGCTCGCGGTGTCCGTCCTGCTGGCGATCGACCCCCTGCGCGACGGTCGGCTCTGGCGGGTGGCGCGGCTCGACGCCCTGCTCAGCATCGTCATCACCGGCATCGTGTACGCGGTGGTGCTGGCGCCGCAGGTGAACCTCACGGGGTGGGCGCTCGTCATCACGATCGGGTTCCACTACCTGTCCCCGTGGCTCACGCTCGGCGCCTGGCTCGTGTTCGGTCCGCGTCCGCGCTTCACTTGGAGCACCGTCGCCTGGGCGTTCCTCTGGCCGCTCGCCTGGGTGGTCTTCACCTTCATCCGTGGCGGCATCACCGGCTGGTACCCCTACCCCTTCCTCGATGCAACGCAGCTCGGCTTCGACGGCGCCGTCAGGAACGCGCTCATGGTGCTCGTGGTCGCGATCGTGTTCGCCGTGCTGCTCAAGCTCGTCGACCGGGTGCTGCCCGCCGCGCTCCGCCGCTGAGGTGAGGCACCTGGTCGCCCGGCGGCGTTCCGGGCGACCATCTGCCTCACCTCGGCCTGCGGCCCGGCTCACGGGTGCAGGACAACTTTCCCGTTGAGGGTCCGCGACTCGGCGAGCTCCATGGCGGCGACGATCTCGGTGAGGGGGAACCGGGCGGCGATGTTGGCCGTGATGTCACCGTGCTCGAGGAGCCGGAAGACCTCGCCGAGGTCGGCCTCCAGGCGGCGGCGGAACCTGGCGGGACGGAGGCGGTGGCCTGCCCACAGGTCGTAGAAGGTCGAGCTGCGGCCGTTCGGGAGGGCCGTCCAGAGCAGCGCCTGACCGATCGCCAGCAGGAACGGCGCCATCAGCGGTCCCGTGCCGCCCATCGTGGTGATGATCGAGTAGGTCACGAGCGTGCCGCCGCGGGCGAGGAGCCCGAAGGCCGTGCGGGTCGTCTCGCCGCCGACGTTGTCGAAGACGGCATCGACCCCGTTCGGCGCCAGCTCGCGAACCCGTGCGCCGAGCTCGGGGTCCGCGTAGTCGACGGGGATGACGCCCGCCGCGCGGAGTGCCTCGTGATGCCGGGGCGACGCCGCACCGATGACCCGGACGCCGTGGAGTCGCGCCAGCTGGATGAGGATTCCGCCGACGCCCCCGTTCGCACCGAACAACAGGATGGTCTGGCCCGGCTGGGCCCGCGCAGCGCGGTGCAGCATCTGCCACGCGGTGACGCCGTTCACGACGACCGTCTCGGCGTCCTCTGCGCTGACCCCGTCCGGCACGAGGATGCTGTCGCGCGCGGCCACGACGGCGTGGGTCGCCCAGGCGCCCGTCTTGGTCAGGGTCGCGACCCGTTTGCCGATGAGGGTCGCGTCACCTCCGGTGCCGACCTCGAGCACCCGTCCGACGAGGTCGTATCCCGGGACGAACGGGAACGCCGGCTGGCCGAAGTACCGGCCCTTGCGCATCGACTGCTCGGCGAAGGAGACCCCGGTGGCCTCCATCTCGACCAGAAGCTGGCCGGCGTCGGGAGTCGGCGTGGGCACGGTGGCCAGTTCGAGGCCGGCCGGCTCGACGAGGCCCGGCAGGACGACCTGGGTGGTGGTCGCGGATGGTGTGGTGTGCATGATGTGTTCCGATCTCGTGATGGTTGTGTGTGACTGAACAGTCACAACTGTGGGTACGAAAAACAGCAGGTGCGGTAGGTGGCTCTGAGTCGATCAGTCGTGCCGGATGCCGTGGTCGACGACGCGCGCCCAGTCGGCGTCGACGTCGCCGAGGCCCGCCTGTACGACGAGGTGGCAGAGCTGCCCGTAGGCGAGACTGCGCTGGACTGCGCCGGCGTCCGCCCCGGAGTCACGGGACATGACGCGCACCACGAGTGCGAGCCCGGAACGGACTGCCTCCTGGATCTCGGGAACGTCGCAGGCGCTCTGCGCGTGCACCTGGAGGGCGATGAGACTGCGGTCGCGGATGAGCTCGATGTACGCCTGGGTCATCGCGTCGAGCTTGTCGGTCGGGCTCCACTCCGGGTGGTCCTCGACGGCTGCGGACATCGCGTTCGCGACCTGCTCGTAGCAGTGCTCGACCGCGGCGACGAAGAGGCCGAGTTTGCCGTCGAACAGGCGGAAGACGTACGCGGGGGAGATCTTGGCCGCCGCAGCGACGTCCGCGACGGGGGTGGCGCGATAACCGGCGATCGAGAAGACCTCCACCGCACTCGCGATGGTGCGGACGCGTTGGTCCTCGGCGGTCGATCGGCTCATGTGACTGATTGAACACGAACAAACGATGTCCGTCAAGCACCCGTGCCAGGATGGGGCATGCCCGTCGTCGAATCCCGCTGCACCGTGCCTGTCCCGCCCGACGTCGCGTTCGCGATCTCCCAGACCACCGGCGAGACCCGGATGCGCTGGGATCCGTTCATCCGGAGGCAGTACTTCCTCGACGGCGCGAAGGAGGCCGCCAAGGGCGTCCGCACCTTCACCGTCCAGCGGTTCGGGTTCCGGATGGTCAGCGAGTACGTGTCGTACCACCCGCCGACCAACGTCGGTATGAAGATGACGAAGGGCTCATGGTTCTTCGAGCGGCTCGCCGGCGGCTGGCGCTTCAGCCCGGTGGAGGGCGACGACCAGCGCACCCTCGCCGTCTGGCGCTACAACTTCACGTGCAAGCCGCGGTGGCTGGCGCCGATCGCCGAGCGCATCGGTGCGATCGTCCTGCAGCGCGACATCGACCGCCGCATCCGAGGCTTCGCGCGCGGCTGTGAGGATCCCGCCGTGCTCGCCGCGGTCGCTGCAGCGGACTGATCCGCCACTCAGCGGGCGAGGAACGAGCCGATGCCGAATCGGGCGGTCACGCCGGGGCTGAAGAGCACCGAGTCGGGCTCGTGCTCGACGACACCCGGGAGGCCCGCCGCCGCGCAGAGCTCGTCGCGCAAGGAGGTGACGCGCGCCGGGTGGAGCACCCAGGGTTCGTGCTCGTTCGGCAACCACTGCGTCCGACCGAAGCGGCTCTGGAAGAGCCCCCACCGCGCCGTCAGGAACTGCGACAGTTCGTCGTCGACGGTCGTCGCGCGGTCGACATCGACGCCGAGCTGGAAGCCCGGACCTCGTGTCGTCGGCGACGTCGTGATCCGCCGCGACGCGTACTCCCAGCCGTCGTCCGTCGGTCGCTGCGCGGTCCGCGCCCACTGGTAGGGCAGGCCGAACATCGCGCGAGCCGCGAGGACCGCCGGCAGGCTGGACGCCTCCAGCGACCGGAACACGACGCCGCGACGCCCCTCGCTGTCGACCCCGTACAACCGGACGTTCACCTCCGTGAAGGAGCCGCCGACGGGCGACGGCGGCAGCGGACCGATGCGGGCGTCGCCCAACTGGAAGGCGATCAGCCCGACCCAGGTGGAACCGTCGAAGACGTCGGGGACCACCCCGCGCGGGAGCAGTGGCGCGACGGCGCTCGACGGGACGCGCCAGTGGACGAACGCCAGGTCCCGCCATTCCTGCGCGGCGACCACCGGGCCGGACAGTGCCGGTGCGGTCACGGAGATCGCAGCGGGCTTGCCGGTGGAGGTCGTCATGCCAGGTGCTCGTACTCGGGCAGGTCGATCTTGTCGGCCGGCGGGGAGAACAACTGCGCACCGACGAGTTTCGCCGGCTTCGACCCGGCCACGCGGAGTGCGGTGCGGAACGCCGCGACGCCGGCTTTCGAGGTCGGGTTGGCGAGCTGCGGCGTACCCGGCGGCAGCGACTGGGCCTGCTCCACGTACGGGCGCATGATGCGTTCGTACCCGCGGAAGGCGTCCCGGTGGTGCACGTGCGCTGCCAGCTCACCGGCCAGCACGTAGGCGCCGACGATCGACAGGCTCGTCCCCATGCCGCTGACGGGCGACGCGCACCAGGCCGCGTCACCGAGCAGTGCGACCCGTCCGGATGCCCAGCGGGGCGTCCTGACCTGGCCGATGGACTCGTAGTAGACGTCGTCGCTGTCGTCGAGATGCTCGAGGATCCGGTTCGCCTGCCAGGGGAGTCCGACGAACCGGTTCCTGAGATGCCGTCGCTGCGCGTCGAGGTCGCGGCGGGCGGGGACGACGCCGTCGCCGCGGTCGGACGTGACCTCCGTGAGGACGGCACGGGTGGTGCCGTGCCGGTCGGGTCGGAGCGTGACGCTGCGGCCGCCGACGCCCGAGTACCACTGCCACCACGGCACGTCGGCGTCGTCGCGCGGAATGGTGAGGTACGTCATCTCGAGTCCGAGGGACCGGGTCACCGCCTCGCCGGGGAAGGCCAGCTCACGCGTCGACGATCGGATGCCGTCCGCCGCGATCACGAGGTCGAACGCCTCATCCTCGCCATGTGCGAAGGACACGAGGACCCGTTCACCGTCGTCGTCGAGCCCGGTGATGTGGTCGCCGTACCGATAGCTGGTGGTGCCGTCCGTCGCCTCGATGAAGATGCGGGCCAGGTCACCACGGAGGATCTCGACCTCGGCGGTCGCGCCGTCGGTCTCGGAGTCCGACACCGGGAACTCGGCGATCGTCTCACCGGCGTCACCGACGAACCGGGTACCGCGCTCGCCGGTGGTCGCCTCGCGTGCCGCGTCCTCGAGGCCCGCGCGTCGCAGGACCTCGCGAGCAGCGCCCCGCACGTCGATGTTCTGGCCGCCGTCGCGGAACGCCGGCGCGCGCTCGACGACCGTCGTCTCCCAGCCGTAGCGGTTCAGCCAGAACGCCAGGCCGGGGCCGGCGATGCTGGCTCCGGAGATCAGGACGCGGGGAACGGTCATCGTGGTGCCACCTCTCAGGGAGCGTGGGATTGCCGCTCCGGTCGCCTCCATCATCGCGCTCGCCGATCCGAATCCCGCATGGTTGACAGCTCCGGCGGTGCAGGCGTCGCCCGCTTGTACGCTGGGGGCATGTCGAGGATCGAACGCAAGCGTCGCAAGCGGAGTGTGCGGGTCGATCGCGTGTACGACGGCGACGTCTACGTCCGGGTCAACTCCGTAGGGTCCAGCGGGGATCGCTCCTTCATCCTCATCCCCGGCATCGGTGTCTCGTCCACGTACTTCGAGCGCCTCGCGCCGCACCTCAACGAGTTCGGGCCGGTGCACGCGCTCGACCTCCCTGGCTTCGGCGGAGTGCCGCACCCCTCGTCGACGCTCACGATCCGCGAGTATGCGGACCTCGTCGGTCGGGTCATCGACGAACTCGATCTCAAGGACCCGATCATCGTCGGCCACTCGATGGGCAGTCAGGTGGTCAGCGACCTCGTCTCCCGTCGCCCCGAGTTGTCGACCCTCATCCTCATCGGGCCAGTCGTCGTGCCCGGTCAGCGGCGGGTGCTCACCCAGGCGGTCCGGTTCCTGCAGTCGAGTTGGCACGAACCGCTCACGGTGAAGGTGCTCGCCGTCAGCGCCTACGTCTTCTGCGGGTTCAAATGGTTCTCTCGGGTCCTGCCGGAGATGCTGACCTACCCGATCGAGGAGGCCCTGCCGAAGGTGCAGGCGCACACGCTCGTGATCCGCGGCGAGTACGACGCCGTCGCGCCGCGCGAGTGGGTGGAGCGGGTCGGCGAACTCCTGCCCTCCTCACGCCTCTGGGAGATCCCCGGCGCAGCGCACTCCGTCATGTACGCGCACGCCGAGGAGGTCGCGAAGCTCTGCGTCGACCACGCCAGGCGCACGGTGGCGGACGGCGACGACGACCGACTCCAGGTCTACCCCGAGGACTCGGACGGGAGCGACGACAAGGAACCGGAGGCTCCGCAGCCCGCGGCCATCATCCAGGCCGTCGGAGGTCGGATCGAGGAGACGATCGGGATCGTCACCGACGACGACGACCGCGTGGCCGAGGGGAAGTCGCAGGTGGCCGACGCGGTCGCCTCCATCGACCACGACTGAGCGCTCGCTGAGATGCGGCGGATCGTCGCTCAGCCTCGGGCCGGGCGACGAACCGCCTCACCTCACCGTGTCGGCTCGCCGAACCAGCGCCGGAGGGCCGGCTTGAGCGGCTCCCGCCCGTCGGCCAGCCAGACCACGTGACCATCCGGGCGCAGGAGGGCCGCCGTGGCCGCGAGCTCCGGGGTCGTGGTGGCGACCCGGTCGACGCGGTCCGCCCAGCAGGTGACGTTGTGGGTCCCGGTCTGGTCGAGCAGGAGTCCGCGACCCTCGTGGAGGAGGGTGAACAAGCGCCCGCCGTCGACCAGGGGGAGGTCGTGGAGCCGTCGACCGAGCAGCGACCCGTCGTCAGAGCCGTCGTCCACCGCTGCGCCGGGACCTCCGACGTCGTATCGGATGCCGGTGGACGCGATCCGCTCGCCCAGGAAGCGGGCCACGTCGTCGAACCGCATCAGCTCCGAGAACAGCCGACGCACCGCCTGAGGGCCGGGGTCGGGGGACAGGAGGACGCTCTGCGCTCGGGTGAGCGTGAGGACGTCGTCGGCGACCGGGCGGCGTTCCGTCGCGTAGGTGTCGAGGAGGTCGGCCGGTGCCCACCCGGCTAGCTCGGCGGCCAGCTTCCATCCGAGGTTGAACGCGTCCTGGACCCCGAGGTTGAGGCCCTGCCCGCCGAGGGGCGGGTGCACGTGGGCGGCGTCGCCGGCGATGAGCACCCGGCCGACCCGGTAGTGCTCGGCGAGTCTCGTCGCATCGGTGAAGCGCGACAGCCAGCGCGGGGAATGTGCGCCGAAGTCGGTCCCGGCGAAGCGCTCGAGCCGGGCCCGGAACTCCTCGATCGTGGGAGTCGCCAGGCGTTCGTCGGCGGGGGCGTCGGCGGGCGCCACCGCGCGGAAGAAGCCGTCGGACACCGGTCCGATGCCGAAGCCACGGTGCGTCTTCCGGACCTCCTCTGCGATGGCGGCGACCTCGTCGGCCGGGAGGGTGACCTGGATCTCCCCGAGGATCCACTCGGTCTGCGCGGGCTCGCCTGGGAAGCCGATGCCGAGGATCTTCCGGACGGTGCTCCGCCCGCCGTCGCATCCGACGAGCCACCGTGCCCGCAGGTGCTCACCGTCGTCCAGCTCGACGGTGACGCCGTCCTCGTCCTGTTCGAGGCCGACGAGTGCGCTCCCGCGACGCACGTCGGCGCCGAGCTCGACCGCGCGCTCGGTCAGCAGTCGATCGGTCACCGGCTGCGGGAGACCGAGGATGTAATCATGCGTGGTGTCGAGCGGCACGGGTCGCGGCGGGACGATGCCGGCGAAGTGACCGGTGGCGCCCGGGTACCGCGTGCCCTCGGCGAGGAACCGGTCGAGGATGCCGCGCTGGTCGAGGATCTCGATGCTCCGCGGGTGGAGGCCCAACGACCGCACGACAGGGCTCGGCTCGGCGTCCCGCTCGAGGACGAGGACGTCGGCGCCGTGGAGGCGGAGTTCGGCGGCCAGCATCATGCCGGTCGGGCCTCCACCGCTGATGATGACGTCGTGCATGAGGACCCCGTTCTCGTGGTCGGAGGCGACCCGGCCACCCATTCTGGAGGCCGGAGGGGGTCTTGCGGCAAGCCCCGGTGCCCGGCGTACTCTGGAACTGCGAGGAGACGCAGGCCCGCTGCGTCCAGCACCCCCCCGGCCCCACCCGAGGCGTCACATGCGGGTGGCGAGGATCGCCCCGTGCGGTCGCTGATCGAGGCTCGTCCTCGTATGCGTCTCGATGACCTCGAAGCCCGCTCGGCGCACGTGCTCGGCCAGCTCCGTGATCGGCCAGCGATAGGCCGTCACCACGGCATGGTCGAACGGCTCGACCGATGGCCCCTCGAAGCAGCCGATCAGGAGTTCGGCACCCGGCCGGAGCACGCGAGCGAACTCCGCGAGTGAGGTGTCGATCGTGTCGGGACGGTGGTGGATCAGCGAGTACCAGGCGAGGACGCCGCCCACCGAGCCGGTCTCCGCGTCGAGGGTGTCGAGGCTGCCGAGGTCGAACCGGGTCTCCGGGTGCTCGGCGCGGGCATGCGCGATGAACTCGGGGACCAGGTCGACGCCACGGATGTCGAGCCCGCGCGAGGCGAGGTACGCAGTCCAGTGCCCCGGGCCGCAGCCGGCGTCCAGCGCGGGACCGGCGATCCGGTCGGCCCAGGAGGTCACGAGCTGCCGGTCCGACGGGTGCACTGACGCCATCGTGCCCAGCAGTTTCGCGTACTCGGCGGACCGACGGGCGTAGGCGTCTCGGACGGTGCTCATGGCTCCACCGTAGCGAGCACGCGGCACGGTTCGACGATGGGGAAGGAAGGGCAGCCCTCGCGGTTTCGCACCCCAACTGTTATGGTGTTTATAAACAGATGGAGGTGCCATGGGCGTCGTGATCTCGAACAGTTCGGGAACACCGATCTACGAACAGATCGAGACCCAGTTGCGTGCGTCGATCCTCGCCGGGGAGATCCCCGTCGGGCAGACGCTCCCGTCCCTGCGGCAGTTCGCGGCAGATCTCCGGGTGAGCGTCATCACTGTCACCCGGGCCTACAACGATCTCGTCGCCGAGGGCCTGGTGCGGAGTGAGCACGGACGCGGGTTCGTCGTCCTCGATGTCGATCCCGAGACGGCGAGCACCCTCCTGCAGTCGCGAGTCGACGAGGTCATCCATGAGCTCGTCATCGCGGCTCGGCACGCGCGCCTCAGCAGGACCGACATCCAGACACGACTCGATCAGACTTGGAGTACCGATGACTGACAGCATCCTTCGCATCGACGGATTGCGCGTCCAGCGGCGATCATTCGCCGTCGACGACGTCTCCTTCGCGGTCGAACGCGGCACCGTCACGGGCCTCGTCGGACCCAACGGGGCTGGCAAGACCACCACCATCCGGGCACTGCTGGGCCTGCTGACCCCCGACGCCGGCGACATCGAGGTCCTCGGCCGGCCGGCCGGTTCCCCGGATGCGCTCGCACGCATCGGCGTCGTCCTCGATCAACCGACCGCGGCTCCGGAATGGCGGGTCGCATCGATCGGTCGACGACTCAGCCCGTTCTACCCGGCGTGGGATCAGCAACGCTTCGAAGCATTGCTCGATCGCCTCGGGGTGCCGCGCGAGCAGCGGGTCAGCGAGCTGTCCCGTGGCCAGGGTGTGAAGCTGTCGTTGTCGACCGCACTCGCGCAGCGGCCGGAACTCCTCATCCTCGATGAGCCGTCCAGCGGCCTCGACCCGGCCTCCCGTCGCGAGATCGGGGATCTGATCCGCGAGTTCATGGTCGACCCCGAGCACGCGGTGCTCTTCTCGACGCACATCACGACGGATCTCGACGAGCTCGCCGACGACCTGCTCGTCCTCGTGAACGGCCGGGTCGCCTATGACGGACGGTTCGCGGACACCGTCGACGAGTTCGCCATGGTGCGTGGCGCGGGAGCGCCGCCGACCGGCGAGGTGCTCGGGCTCGAGCGGCGCGGGGAACAGTGGTCCGCGCTCATCCGCACGACGCGGATGGCGGACTTCGGCCCGGAGACCGTGATCGACGCCGCCAGCGTCGACGACATCGTCATCCACTTGGCAGCAGCACACGGAAAGGCTTCCGCATGATCGGCTCATTCATCCGCTTCGACCTGACGTCCTGGCTGCCCCGGCGGCAGACGCTCCTCCTCCTCGGTTTCGTCGCCGTGATCGGGATCCTGCTCCCGGTGCCGGGGATGGCCCTCATGGGCGCGGCGATCGTCACCTCGCTCATGATCGCCGCGCCGTTCCTCGGGGATGAGCGCGGGCATCTCGACACCCTCTACGGCATCCTCCCCGTCTCGCGGTCGTCCGTCGTGGTGGGGCGGGCCGGTTCGATCGTCGTCTTCGCCCTCCTCGCTTCGGCGATCGCGTTCGCCGTGACCGTGCTCATGGCGAGTGTGCGCGGTGGTTCGCTCGATTGGGGCCTGCTGCTCGTGGTCCAGGCCGTCGCGATCGCCTTCGTCGGACTGTCGGCAAGTATCCAGTTGCCCGTCCTGTTCCGGATCGGGTACACCCGCGGCCGGCTGATCAGCTACGCCCCGGCGCTGGTCATCGCGGGCCTCGCCTGGCTCGCGCAGGCGATCGGTGTGCTGGACGGCGCGCAGGAGGCCGCAGTCGGTGTTCCCCTCCCGCTCGTGGTCGGCCTCGGGCTCACGCTCGGTGCCCTCGGGATCGTCGTCGGCGTCCTCGTCGCCGTGCCGCTGTACCGCAAGCGCGAACTCTGAGCGGCGCCGGATCACGCTCGCGGTGAGTCGTCCCCGGTGGACGACTCACCCGGCGTGAGCCTGGCGAGCGCCGCCGCGACGAGGACGATGACGGCTGCCGCCGCGCTGATGCCGACGACCGCGGTGGGTGCACCGGTCGCTTGGATGAGGACGCCGGCGATCGCACTGCCCGCTGCCGCACCGATGTTGTGTCCCGTGTTCACCCAGGTTGTCGCGGCGTTCTGCTGGTACCGCCCACCGGCTGCGTGCGCGGCGACGTAGGAGACGATCATGATCGGCGAGAAGAACAGGCCGGCGACCGCGAGGACGACGCTGACGGCGAGGAAGCCGGTCACCGCGGCGATGAGCGATGCCGAGACGAGGAGCGCCCCCGCGAGTGCGACCAGCTGGCGGACGGCCGACCCCGGGACCGAGAGCGCCCCGTAGAGCAGTCCGCCGAGGGCGCTCCCGCTGGCGAAGAGTCCGAGGGCGATGCCCGCGGCGGCCGCACCACCGTGTTCCGCGAGCACGACCGGTACGGCGACACTGATCGTGCCCGAGACCGCCCCGGCGACCAGCACCGGCAGAAGTATGGCGATGAAGCGGGCGTCGAGCAGGAGTGACCGCCCACGGTCCTGCCGAGGGACGCTGCGATCCTGCGGCGCCATGCTGCCGACGGTCGACGTGCTCACGAAGAGGAGTCCGCCGATGAGGACGAATCCGGCGGGCACGAGGAGTGCCGTCCCCGGGGCGATGACGGCGAGGGCCAACCCGGCCGCCGCGGGTCCCGCGAGGTAGAGGAGCTCCTCGATGACCGCATCCAGGCTGAGTGCCTTGCGCAGGAGTTCACCGTCGGGCGTGAGCCGACCCCAGGCGACACGCATCGTCGGGCCGAGAGGCGGAGCGAACGCGCCCGCCAGTCCTGCGAGCGTGATCAGCAGCGCTCCGGGAGCGGCGGTGAGCGACGCGACGGCCAGGGCCGCGATGGCGCCACCGAAGACGAGGATCAGGATGGCCAGGACGCGACGCGCGCCGTGGCGGTCGATGAACCAGGCCCGAAGCGGTGCGAGGAGGCTCGCCGTGGCGCCGTAAACGGCCACCGCGACACCCGCGAGGGCGATCGAATCCGTCGCCTCGGAGACCGCATAGAGCAGGGGAAGCAGCACCAGCGCGTACGCGGATCTGCCGACGAGAGCGGACCCGAAGGTCAGCGGGACATGGGGAAGTGCGAGCACGTCGAGATAACGCGCTGTCCGGATGGACGACATGGGAAGAACTCCAGTGAAACGGGCGCGCTCGACGGCGCGCGGGGTGATCAGGATCGGGACGACGAGCGTCGGGGACGACGCGCGGGCCGATCAATCACGAACTGGAGACATGTGGGGCAGCCTATCGGCAACGACGAGCGCCGTGCTGCCGTCCGCTACAGCGTCGTCAGGAACGCCCGGATGTCGTCCGCGAGGAGCTCGGGCTCCTCGTGCGGGGCGAAATGGCCGCCTCGGGGCATGGTCGTGAACCGTCGCACGTCGTAGCTCCGCTCGGCCCAGCTGCGCGGCGGGCTCGCCAGGTCGTGCGGGAAGAGCGCGACCGCGGTCGGCACCTCGACCCGGTCGACACGCGTCGTGATCCCGGTCGCGGACTCGTAGTACGGGCGGAGCGAGGTGCCGATCGCGTTCGTGAACCAGTAGACGGAGGCGAGTGTCGCGAGGTAGTCGTCGCTGAACCGGGACGACACGTCGCCGCCGCAATCGCTCCAGGCCCGATGCTTCTCGAGGATCCACGAGAGCAGGCCGACAGGGGAGTCGGACAGTGCGGGAGCGAGCGTGAGCGGACGCGTGTGGTGCTGATGCTCATACGCGCCCTCCTCGGCGTCCCAGGCCTCGACCCGGGCGAGATGCGCCTGCTCCTCCTCGGTGAGCGTCTCGGCGTCGACCTCGAGCGGCGCGGCGACCGCGAGGAGGTGGATGCCGGCGACCGCCTCGGGATGCGCCTGCGCGAGCCGAGAGGTGATCCCGGCCCCGAGGTCGCCTCCATGGGCGGCGTACCGGGCGAAGCCGAGGTGATCGTGCATCAGCGTGTGCCACAGCTCGTGCGTCTGGTCGCCGAAGGTCGGCCGTTGCGGCGAGAACGGCAGTCCGGGCAGCGCGGGCACGATGACGGTGACGGCGCTCGCCGGGTCTCCGCCGAAGTGGGACGGCGTCGCGAGGCGCCTGGCCAGCTCGACGAGTTCGAGCGCGGTGCTCGGCCAGCCGTTCGTGAGGACGATCGGGATCCCGCCTGGAGCCTCGGCGTCGAACCGGAGGTAGGCGATGGTGGCTCCATCGATCTCCGCCCGGTGCCACGGCAGGGCGTTGATCTCCCGCTGCTGTGCCGCCCAGTCGAAGTCGTCCGCCCAGTAGGTGACGAGTCGCCGCAGCTCGTCCTGGTCGGTGCCGGCTTCCCAACCGGCGGTCGGCCACCGGTCAGGCCAGCGGGTGTCGTGGAGTCTGCGGCGGAGGTCGGCGAGGTCGTCGTCGCTGACCTCCATGACGGTCCGGCCCGCTGGCGACCGGGTCACCTGGTAGCGGCGTTCGATGCCCGCGGTCGCGCGGCCCCACTCGCTGGACGCGACGCGGGCCTGGTGTGCTGCGAACGACTCGTCGCCCTCGAAGACCTCGGCGACGTCCCAGACGAGCGGGTCGTCCGTCGGCGTCACCTCGAATGACACGCACCCCGGTTCGGCGCGGGTGAGTGCGACATGCTCCGGCAGATGGGTCTCGACGATCGCCACGTCGGTCGGTGTTGCGCAGATCAACTGGCCGGTCAGGTGCACGGTGGTCATGGTCTCACCGTAGCGAGGGTCGGCCCTCCGGCTGCTTCGTCCCGAGCTCCGCACCGCGTTTCCAGAGCCACTCGACGGGGCCGAGCGCGAATCGCCGGAGCCAGAGGTGGGCGAAGCCGGTCACGAGCGCGGCGATGACGACGAACGCGGCGACGGTGACCGCGACACGCCAGGGAGCGGTGAGTTCGGCGAGGCCGAGACCCCAGCCGTAGAAGATCGCGCCACCGAGGAGGTTCTGGAGCAGGTAGGCGCTCAAGGCGACCTTGCCGAGTTCGCTGAGGCGTGAGGCGATCCAGCCGTCGGTGCCGAAGCGACGACAGAGCTCGACGGTGGCGCCGAGGATCCCGAGCGCCACGAGGGGTGCGGCCAGGTAGCGTTCGGCGAGGAGCCCCGCCGTACCTCCCCAGATCCCGAGGGCGAGGTCGACCGGCAGTGCGCACGCCCCGATGATCATCAGGCGGCGTCGGAGTCGACCACCGGTCTCACCGAAGACCCCGGCGTGGAAGAGGTGTGCGCCGGCGAGGAACATCGCGAGCGTGAGGAATCCGATCAGCGCGGGCTCCGCGCGGAAGACCCCCATGTTGTCGAGCCGGAAGGCCGCCAGGCCGAGGAACGATTCAGTGACGTAGGGGCTCGGTCCGGCGGGGAGCGGGAGGTCGCCCGACACCGCCGGCGTCGTGGCGATGAACGCGACGATCGCACTGATGAGGAGGACGTGCAGCGCGCCGAAGACGGCGATCATGGCGCGCTGGGCGCGGTGCCTGGTGAGCAGGAGCCACGCGACGATGGCGCCGGTGACCGCATAGCCCATGAGGACGTCGAACTCCGCGATGAGGACGTAGTTCACGGCACCGTCGATGAGGAGCAGGGTGGCGCGCCACAGGTACCGGCCCGGCCAGCGTTGCTCGCGTCGGCGTGCGGTGGCGTGCTGGATCGCGAGTCCCGCGCCGAACATCAGGGTCAGGAGGGCGAGGAACTTGCCCTGCGTGAGCGCCATGAGGGCGAGCTGGATCGTGCCCGCGGCGGGGCCGGTCTCCGGCGTCACCGGCACCGAGAGCATCCCGAGCAGGCCCCAGGGGTGCGAGAACACCCAGATGTTCGTGCCGAGCGTGCCGAGGATCGCGAGTCCGCGGACCACGTCGAGTGCGGCGATGCGTCGGGAGGTCGGCGGTGATGGCGGCAATACGCTCGTATTGGTCATGTGAAGACCGTACCCTGTCGAGTGGGCGATGGCGAAAGCGGAGGCGATGACCGAGCAGGACACGAACAGGGGTCGGATCCTCGATGCACTGCTGCGGATCATGGCGTCGCGCGGTGCCGATGCGCTGACCATCCGCACGGTCGCGAGCGAAGCCGGTGTCTCCGTCGGCGCGGTCCAGCATCACTTCCCGACGAAGGACCGACTGGTCGTCGCGGCGATGACCGAGGTCAACGAGCGGTTCCGTCGGCGCGTGGCAGCGCGGCTCGAGGCGGTGACGTCCGAGGAGGAGCGACTTCGGATCTTCTGTCGTGAGATCGCCTGTGTCGAGGGTGACGACCTGACCGACGGGATCGTCTGGGTCGCCTTCGCCGCCCGGGCGAGCACGGAGACCGAGGTGCGCGCGATCCACGCCGCTGACTGGGCCCGCACCGAGGAAGTCCTCCTGCGGCTGCTCGTCGCCGCGTTCCCTGATGACGGCCTGGCCGCGGACGATGCGGCGCTCCTGCTCGCGGTGCTCGACGGCATCGCGGTCGCGCGAGCAGCGGAGCAGTCGGACCGGATGACGCCGGAGCGCGCCGAACGGCTGATCGACGCGACGCTGCGGGGACTGCGCCGAGCGGACTGAGCCTCGCCGGTCCGGCTCAGTCGACTTCGAGCTCGACAAGGTAGCCGACAAGTCGTGGTTCGACCTCGCCCGGTGGTGGGATGGTCCCGCGCGCTGCATGTGCTTCGGCTTCCGCGTCCGCGGCCGCCTGTTCCGCTGCTCGCGCTGCTGACCGAGCTCGTGCTGCCGACCGGGCGTCGGCGCCCTCGACCCCGCGCCGGGGCGGAATCCGAGGCGTCTCCTCCACGATGGGCGGCCCTGGCACAGTTTCATGGTGCGTCACGAACGGGGAGTGCGGTACGCCGATGTACACGCCGCTGCCTGGGGGACCGATCAGTCGCCTCGCCGCAGGCAGGGCTCCGAGTGGCAACGGAGGGCGCTCCGTGTGGACGAGGCGCGAGAGCACGGACACCGTCGCCAGCCTCGACAGCGTGCCCGTCAAGCACTCCGGAGCGGGGTCCTCCTCGTGGTGCCTCTCGACACCGTCGATCCGCGCCGCGAGATCGGCCCCGATCTCATCGATCAGCCAGGTCCGCTGTGTGTCGTCGACAGGCCAGACGGACAGCGTCGCCTGCTCTCCGGTTACCAAGGGGCCGCCGCAGCAGCGCCACTCCCAGCGGGTGAGCCAGAGCGTCCGCCGCGTCATGCGCCCACCTCCGTGTCCGGGACGTCGACATCGAGTTCGACGAGATAGCCGACCAGTCGGGGTTCGATCTTGCCGGGCGGTGGGACGCACCCGGGCGCTGCTGCTTCGAGCGCGTCCGCCGCTGCTCGTGCGGCTCGGGCCTCGGCTCGGATCTGGGCGTGGTCCTGCTCCGATTCCGGCGGGACCAGGGACGCCTCACGCACCACGGGCGGCCCGGCGACGACGTCGTGGTGCATGACGTATCGAGAGGGCCGCACCTCGGCGAACACGGGGCTGTCAGGGGAACCGGGAAAGCGCGACCCTGGGCCGGCGACCCCTGGTGGCAGCGGTGGCCGTTCGATGAGCGTCAGGCGTGAGGGCACCGAGACCGTCGCCGATCGGACCACCGTCCCGGACAATCGCTCGGGGGCTGCAGCACCGTCATGGTGCTGTTCGATGGCGTCGATGCGGGTGGTGAGGTCCGCGCCGACCGTCTCGACCAACCAGGCTTTCCGGTCAGCTGCTACCGGCCACACCGCGAAGATGACAGCGTCGCCCGTCGCGAACGGCTTGCCGCAGCACTCCCACTCATCCGAGCTGAGCCAGACCGTCCGCCGGGTCATGCGCCCACGTTCGGATCCGGGACGCTGAGTCGCAACGCCAACTCGGCCGTCGGCGCGGTGAGGACCCGCAGCGCGATCGCGTCGCCAGGCATCGGTACCCGACCGGTCTCGGTGAGCCCCCAGTGGCGGTACATCGCGGCCACCGCGGTCGCCCGCTCGTAGACGCCGATGAACGTCTGCGATTCCGTCCGATCTCGCAGCAGTGCGGCGAGGCAGGTCCGTCCGATGCTGCGTCCGCGTTCGGATGCCGTGACGGCGAGCTCGTGGACCACGACGGTGTCGTCCGGCTGGGCGAGGGCGGCGCTCGCCGCGTCGCTTCCCTCGGCGAGCTGCGCGAGGATGCCGAGCCAGGCCGGGTCTGCGTCGAGGCCGTGGGCGAGGGCGAAGCCGACGAGGCGCCCGCCGTCCGAGGCGGTGACGAGCCGCCCACCCCGGTGTCCGAGGTGCTCGGGCCCCCACTGCCGGATCGTCCCGAGGTCGAGCGCGTCCTCGTTGTACGGCTCGGCGGTGAACGCCTCCACGAAGAGCGCGGTGACGTCGTCCCACGCCGCTCCGGGTGCGGATCCGGTGAAACTCTCGAAGGCGACCGGCTTCGTCATCAGGCCAGCATAGAGACGGCGCACCAGTGTTCGTTCGCCCATGTTCGGGCGAGCAGACACTGCGTCGCCCAAAGATGGGCGAACGAACCGAGGCCTAGAGCGTGTTGCCGAGCTTGAAGCCCTGCGCTTCGTCGCCCTTGCGGGTGTAGGAGAAGCCGTCGGCACCGATGGTGACCTCGAGTTCGGAATCGTCGGTTCGAGAGACGACCGGCTTCGGCTCGCCGTCGAGGTCGAGCACGAGCGACGCGTCCGTGTACCAACTCGGCACGACGGCGTTGCCCCACCAGTCGCGCCGCTGGTTGTCGTGCACGTCCCACGTGACCACCGGGTTGTCGGGGTCGCCGGTGTAGTAGTCCTGGGTGTAGATCTCGATGCGGTGGCCGTCGGGGTCGCGGATGTACAGGTAGAACGCGTTCGAGACGCCGTGCCGGCCGGGGCCGCGCTCGATGACGTCCGACATCCGCAGCGCGCCGAGCTTGTCGCAGATCGCGATGATGTTGTGCTTCTCATGCGTCGCGAACGCCACGTGGTGCATGCGCGGTCCGTCGCCACCCGTCATCGCGGTGTCGTGCACCGTCGGCTTCCGGCGCATCCAGGCCGCGTACGTCGTCCCGGCCTCGTCCTGGATGTCCTCCGTCACGCGGAACCCGAGGTCCTCCATGTACGCGACCGCCCGCGGCACGTCGGGCGTCACCTGGTTGAAGTGGTCGAGCCGCACGAGCGCGCCCGGCGTGTACAGGTCGTAGCGCCACGCCAACCGCTCGACGTGCTCCACGTCGTAGAAGAACTCATAGGGGAACCCGAGTGGATCCTCCACGCGCACCGAGTCGCCGATGCCCTTCACATACCCCTCGGCCCGACGCTCCACCCGGCACCCGAGTTCCGTGTAGAAGGCGACCGCGCGGTCGAGGTCCTCAGGACTCCGCACCCGGTAGCTGAACGCCGCGACGGCTGCCGCCGGCCCCTGCCGCAGCACGAGGTTATGGTGGATGAACTCCTCGAAGCTCCGCAGGTAGACGGTCGTCTCGTCCTCCTCCGTGACCACGAGGTCGAGGACGTCGACGTAGAACTTCCGGCTCGCGGCGAGATCCGTGACGACGATCTCCATGTACGCGCAGCGGAGGATGTCCGGCGGGGTAGCGGCGGGTGTCGGGATGCGGTTCACCGGCACGGGGATCGGGTCGGTGGCGGTCAAGATGGGCTCGGCCGACGACGGGGTGATGGGGTTCGACATGATCTGCGTCCTTGCTGATCTCGGTTGCTGGGTGGAGGTCGACCGGGAGCGGTCAGTGCGCGGCCTGCAGCGGCCCGCCGGTCCCGAAGCGTGGGGAGTGCGCCTGGTTCAGCGTGATGTGCACCGCCTGCTGGTCGGTGTAGAAGTCGATCGAGCGGTAGCCGCCCTCGTGCCCGAGCCCCGAGGCCTTCACCCCGCCGAACGGGGTGCGGAGGTCGCGCACGTTGTTCGAGTTCAGCCACACCATCCCGGCCTGCACGTTCTGCGAGAAGGTGTGAGCGCGCTTGAGGTCGTTCGTCCAGATGTAGGCGGCGAGCCCGTACTTCGTGTCGTTCGCGAGCGCGAGTGCCTCCTCATCGGAGTCGAAGGGGGTGATTGCGACGACCGGACCGAAGATCTCCTCCTGGAAGATCCGTGCGGTGGGTGGGACGTCCGCGAACACCGTCGGCGCGACGTAGTTGCCGGTCGGGAACCCCTCGGGGCGACCGCCGCCGGCGACGAGGCGGCCCTCGGTCTTGCCGATCTCGACGTAGCCCATGACCTTCTCGTAGTGCTCGGGGTGCACGAGCGCGCCGACCTCGGTGGCCGGGTCGTTCGGGTGCCCGACGACGATGTTGCGGGCACGCTCGGCGTAGCGCTCGACGAAGTCGTCGTAGACACTCCGCTCGACGAGGATGCGGCTGCCGGCGGTGCAGCGCTCACCGTTCAGGGAGAACACCCCGAACACCGTCGCGTCGAGGGCGTCGTCGAGGTCGGCGTCGGCGAACACGACGGCCGGTGACTTGCCGCCGAGCTCCATCGAGAGCCCCTTCAGGAACGGCGCGGCGTTCGCGAAGATGAGCTGACCGGTGCTGCTCTCGCCGGTGAACGAGATGAGCGGCACGTCCGGGTGCTTCACGAGGGCGTCGCCGGCGTCCTCACCGAGCCCGTTCACGAGGTTGAACACGCCGTCGGGCACGCCGGCGTCGCGGAAGATGTCCGCCCACAGGCTCGCCGAGAGCGGGGTGAACTCCGCCGGCTTCAGGACGACCGTGTTCCCGGTCGCGAGCGCCGGAGCGAGCTTCCAGCTCTCGAGCATGAACGGCGTGTTCCACGGCGTGATGAGCCCCGCGACACCGATGGGCTTGCGGTTGACGTAGTTCACCTGCCGCCCGGGCACCTTGTAGGTGTCGTCGTGCTGGGCGACGATCAGGTCGGCGAAGAACCGGAAGTTCTCGGCGGCGCGCTTCGCCTGCCCGAGTGCCTGCGTGATCGGCAGCCCGGTGTCGAAGCTCTCCAGCTCCGCGAGGCGGGCGTCCTGCGCTTCGACGGCGTCGGCGACCCGGTGCAGGATCCGGCTGCGCTCGCGGGGGAGGAGCCGCGGCCACGGACCCTCGTCGAAGGCGCGCTTCGCGGCGGCGACGGCGAGGTCGATGTCCGCCTGCTTGCCGGCGGCGGCCTGGACGTAGGTCTCGTTCGACACGGGGTCGAGGACGTCGAAGGTGTCGCCGTCGACCGAGTCGACGAACGCGCCGTCGATGAAGTGCCGGATACGGTCGGGCAACGCTGCCGGAACGTGCTGGGTCATGGGTGGTTCCTCCGGTCGGTGGTGGACGGCGGTGACGACGGCGGGCGGGCCGTGGTGGGGGGCTGGTGCTCCGCCTGGTACGCGAGCATGGCGTCGAGCGTCGCGGTGCGGTGGTCGCGGGCGGCGATCTCGATCTCGAGCGGCTGCGCGCCGGCGGCGATGAGTTCGAGGATGCCGTCGTGCTCGGCGACCGACTCCCGCGCGCGGCCGGGCACGAAGCTGAACGTCGAATCGCGGAGTGCGGTCAGCCGCCGCCAGCCGCGATGGACGAGGTCGAGGACGTGCGGGTTCGGGCACTCCTCGAAGAGGACGGTGTGGAACTCCAGGTTCAGCGCCGTGAACGCGTGCGGGTCGAAGTCGTCGAGCGTGCGGCGCATCCGCTCGTTGATCTCTCGAGCGCGGGCCAGATGGTCGTCGGTGAGGTAAGCGGCACTCATCGAGGTCGCTGCGCCCTCGACGAGGGCGAGCGTCTGCATCGTGAAGAGGTACTCGGTCTCGTGCAGCATCGCGACCTGCGCGCCGACGTTGCGCTCGAACGTCACGAGCCCCTCGGCCTCCAGCCGGCGGATCGCCTCGCGCACCGGGACCACGCTGATGTCGAGCTCACCGGCGATCTGTCCGAGCACCAGCCGGTACCCGGGGACGAAGCGCCCCTCCTCGATGGCCTCGCGGATGAACCGGTAGGCGCGCTCGGACTTGCTGAGCGACGCTTCCTGCCCGGTCGTCGGGTGTGGTCCGCTCATCGTCCCTGCTCGCTCTCGTATCGCGCCCGCCACTCGGCGTTCAGGGGGAAGAGGCCGTCGACGGCGGCACCACCACGGACCTGCTCGGCGATCCAGGCGTCCTCCGCCTCCTGCACGACCGCCTCCGCGGCGACCTCGGCGGCGAGCGCCCGGGGGATCGCGATGACGCCGTCGCCGTCCCCGACGATCACGTCGCCGGGCAGGACCGTCGCCCCGCCGCAGGTGACCGCGACGTCGATCTCCCACGGCACATGGCGGCGCCCGAGGACGGACGGGTGCGGACCCTGCGAGAAGGTCGGCAGCTCGAACGCCGCGACCTGCTCGGCATCGCGGATGCCGCCGTCGGTGACGACCCCGGCCGCTCCCCGCTGCTGCGCACGAAGCGCGAGGACGTCGCCGACGGTGCCCGTGCCGCGCTCGCCGCGTGCCTCGATCACGATGACCTCCCCGGCTTCGACGGTGTCGAAGACGCGCTTCTGCGCGTTGAAGCCGTTCCCGCGCTCGGCGAAGAGGTCGGGCCGGTAGGCGACGAAGCGCAGGGTGCGGGCCACGCCGACCATGCGCGTGCCCGGTCGCGAGGCTTGGACGCCCTCGATGAAGACCTCGGTGTACCCGCGGGCCCGCAGCTTGGCGCTGAGCGTCGCCGTCGTGACCGAGGCGAGCTGCTCGGCGACCGCGGTGTCGAGCGGTTCGGCGACCCGATCACCGAGACCGTCCCGGTCCCTGACCTTGTCGAAGGGCAGACCCGCCGCCGCAGCGTCCCCCCAGGCCTCGATGCGCTGATGGTCGTCGACGGCCGGCTTCGCGCCGAACCCGCCGAAGGGTTCGGTGCCCTCGACGACCGTCGTCACGAGTCGACCGCTCGTCGGGGTGCCGGGTGCGGTCGGTGCGTCGACCTCGACCTCGACGACGTCACCGGGCACGACGACGGAGGAGCCGGCGGGTGTGCCGGTGAGGATGACGTCGCCGGGCTCGAGCGTCGCGAGCTGCGAGAGGTCGGCGATGAGCTGGGCGAAGGGGAAGAGCAGCGTGTCGCTCGTGTCGTCTTGGACGACGACGCCGTTGACCCAGGTGCGCACGCGGAGGGCGGCCGGATCGATCTGCTCGGCGGGGATGACGGACGGGCCGAGGGGCGTGTAGCCGTCGCCGCCCTTCGAGCGCAGGTTCGACCCCTTGTCGGCACTGCGGAAGTCGTAGAGCCCGAAGTCGTTCGCCGCGGTGACGCCCGAGACGTGCTGCCAGGCGTCCTCGACGCGGACGCGGCGGGCCGCGGTACCGATGATGATCGCGATCTCGCCCTCGAAGGCGAGCAGTTCCGCGCCGGCCGGACGCTCGATAGTGCCGCCCGTGCCTGAGACGGAGGACCACGGCTTGAGGAAGTACGAGGGGTGCTCCGGCGTGCGGCCGCGCTGGGCCGCTCGCGACGGGTAGTTGAGGTGGACGGCGATGATCTTGCCGCCCCCGCTGTTCGGGAGGCCTTCGATGCCCTGGTGCCTACTCATCACACGTCCTCGTTGTCGGTATCCAGAATCGTATACGATCCGGACGCGGTGGGAAAGGGTCAGTACCCGTCGCTGCGGGTCGCGTCGCTCCGGCCGTCGATGAAGCGCCCCGCCAACTGCTCGGACGCGCGCGCGAGGAGCGACACGTCCGCACCGACCAGGACGAAGGACGCCCCGTGGTCGAGGTAGTGCTCGGCCATGACGGGGTCGAAGGCGTTCACGCCGGCCGGCTTCCCGGCGGCGGCGGCGGCATCGAGCACCCGCTCGACAGCGCTGACCACGGTGGGGTGCCCCTGCTGGCCGAGCAGTCCGAGCGACGCCGAGAGGTCGGCCGGACCGACGAACACCGCGTCCACGCCGTCGACCGCGAGGATCTCGTCCGCCTGCTCCACGGCCTCCGCCGACTCGATCTGCACCGTGAGCGACACCGAATCGTTCGCCTGCGCGAGGTAGTCCTCGACCCGGTTCCAGCGGGAGGACCTCGCGAGCGCGCTGCCGACCCCGCGGACGCCCTGCGGCGGGTACCGCGCGGCCTGCACGAGCGCCGCCGCCTGCTCGGCCGACGACACCATGGGCACGATGAGGTTCTGCGCCCCGAGGTCGAGCACCTGCTTGATGACGACCGCGTCGCCGAACGGCACCCGCACCAGCGGACACACCGGGAAGGCGGCCACCACCTGCAGCTGTAGCTGGATGCTCTCCAGGGTGTTCGCCGAGTGCTCGCCGTCGATGAGGAGCAGGTCGAGCCCGCTGCCCGCCGCGATCTCCGCCGCGATCGGGCTGCCAGACACCACCCACATGCCGATGAGGGGGCGATCCGCGGTGCGCAGGCGCTCGCCGAAGGTCGGCGGGAGGGTCATTCGAATCGGCATGTCACGGCTCCCAGCCCCTGGTACTCGGCGTGCACGGTGTCGCCGCGCTCGACCCACATCGGTCTCGTGAAGGATCCGGCCAGCACGATCTCGCCGGCCGCGAGGCTGCCGCCGTGCTGGGCGAGCTTGCCGGCCAGCCACGAGACGCCGAGCGCCGGGTGGCCGAGGACGGCACCGGCGACGCCCGACTCCTCGATGGTCTGGTTGCGGTAGAGGAGCGCCGACACCCAACGGGGGTCGATCGCGTCCGGGCGGACCGGATTACCCCCGAGCACCATCGCCCCGAGCGCCGCGTTGTCGGCGATCGTGTCGACGATCGTGCGCCCCTGCAGTTCGATGTGGGAGTTGAGGACCTCGAGCGCGGGGACGACGTAGTCGGTCGCGTCGAGCACTTCGAAGATGGAGCAGCCCGGCCCTTGGAGCGGTCGGCCGAGGACGAAGGCGAGTTCGACCTCCACGCGCACGTTGGAGTAGGCGTCGAAGTCGAGCGTGGCGCCGGAGTCGAACACCTGGTCGTCGAAGATCACCCCGTAGTCGGGTTCCGTGATGCCGGTGGCCTGCTGCATCGCCTTCGAGGTGAGGCCGATCTTGTGGCCGACGACGCGCCGACCGGCGGCGATGCGGCGTTCGGCCCACAGCGCCTGCACGGCGTAGGAGTCCTCGATGGTCATGTCCGGGTGCCGGGCGGTGAGGAGGGGGATGACGCTCCGCTCCTCGTGCGCCGCCGCCAGCTCGTCGGCGATCGCCTGTCGTTCGTGATTTTGCATCGCGTCCCGTCCTCATCTGCATCGACTGCGGCTTGCGATCACGATACGGTGCGTCGTCATCGACTGCCTCTTGCGCGGTGACCACGATTGTATACGATGTGGTGTACATTCTGGCGGTCCAATGACGGGCCGCGACGGACAAAGGGGTCTCGAGACAATGACAACCGCATCTCTGGCGCGAGCGACGACGCCCGCGGAACTCCGGCGCGTGGCCTTCGCCACCGTCATCGGCACCACGGTCGAGTGGTACGACTTCTTCCTCTACGCGAGCGCCGCTGGACTCGTCTTCTCGCAGCTCTTCTTCCAACCCGCAGGACCGCAGGCCGCGCTGTTGCTGTCGTTCGCGACCGTCGGTGTGAGCTTCCTGTTCCGGCCGCTCGGCGCGTTCGTCGCCGGGCACTTCGGCGACCGCATCGGCCGGAAGAAGATGCTCGTCATCACGCTCTTCCTCATGGGAGCCGCCACGACGCTCATCGGTCTGCTGCCGACGTACGACCAGATCGGGATCATCGCCCCCGCCCTGCTCGTGTTCCTCCGCATCCTGCAGGGGCTGTCGACCGGCGGGGAGTGGGGCGGCGCCGTCCTCATGGCCGTCGAGCACGCCCCCACCGGCCGCCGCGGCCGGTTCGGTGCGTTCCCGCAGATCGGCGTCCCGATCGGACTGCTCCTCGCCTCCGGCATGCTCGCCCTCATGACGGGCGTGATCTCGCCCGGTGCCGCGTTCCTCGAGTGGGGCTGGCGGATCCCGTTCCTGCTGAGCTTCGTCCTGATCATCGTCGGCTACGTCGTGCGCCGGAAGGTCGATGAGAGCCCCGTCTTCGTCGCCCTCGCCCGCAACAAGGAGCGTCGCCGGGTCCCGATCGTCGAGCTCTTCCGCCACCATTGGCTGCTCGTGCTGCTCGCGGCGCTCACCTTCGCCGGCAACAACGCCGCCGGCTACATGACCACGGGCGGCTACATCCAGAACTACGCGACGACGCCGCTCGCCGACGGTGGCCTGGTGGGTATGGAACGGACACCGGTCCTGCTCGCGGTGACCGGGTCGGCCATCGTCTGGCTCATCGTCACGTGGTTCGCGGGTTCGCTCTCCGACCGGATCGGCCGACGCAACACCTACATCATCGGCTGGGTCGCGTTCCTGGCCACTGTCTTCGTGCTCTTCCCGCTCGTGAACACCGGCAACCCGTGGTTGTTGTTCCTCGGGCTCGCGCTGTTCACGATCGGCAACGGGTTCACCTACGGGCCGCAGGCGGCGTACTTCGCCGAGCTGTTCCCCGCCTCGATCCGGTACACGGGCGTGTCGGTCACCTACGCGATCGGCGCCATCCTCGGCGGCGCGTTCGCACCGACGATCGCGACCTGGCTGGTGCAGGTCACGGGGTCGTCGACGAGTGTCGCGTTCTACATCGCCGGCATGATCGTCATCGCCTTCGCGGCGACCCTCCTCCTGCGCGACCGCACGGGTATCCCGCTCGGTGGCGAGGCGGAGGACGAGCAGAGCCGTGGTCAGGTCTACGGCGCGCGGAGGTAGCCGCGGTCAGACTGACGACACGATGGTCGCGGCCCCCTCGATGAGGCGGGCCGCGATCTCGGTTTCGGGGCGACTGCTGGAGACGTAGACGACCGCGAGGGCGGCTGCCGGCGAGCCGTGCGCGGCGAGCGGTACGGCGACGGCGCGGAGGCCGGTGATGACCTCGTCGTGGCTCGACGCCCAGCCCTGTTCACGGACCACCGTCAGCTCGGCGCGGTGGTCGTCGTCGAGGGCGTCCGGCCACTGCGACGCAGGCAGCCGGGACGCGATCGCCTTGCCGGGCGCGCCGACGCCGACCGGGTGCCGGGTGCCTGGCCGCTGCGCGATCGACCCCATCGTGTGCCGTGGCTCGACGCTGACGAGGGTCACGATCTCGTCGCCGTCCAGCACGGTGAGGAAGCAGGTCATGCCGAGCTCGTTCGCGATCGCCGTCAGCTCGGGCAGGGCGGCGGCCTGCAGGTCGTGGGAGACGCTGGCGGCGAGGGCTGCCAGGCGCGATCCGAGCGCGATCCGTCCGGCACCGTCGCGGACGACCAGGCGGTGGTCTTCGAGCGTGCGCAGCAGGCGGTAGGTGACGCTGCGGTGCAGGCCGAGCGTCGCGCTCAGGGCGTCGATCGTGAGCGGGGTGCGCGCGTCTGCCAGGACCTCGAGGATCCGGATGCCGCGCGAGAGCGTCTGGGAGTGGGCGCTGCTGGCATCGGTCACGCTCCGACCCTATCGACGAGCCCCCTGAGTTGCCCGGATCGGTGCGATTCTTCGCCGAAACCGCGCAGAATCGGGCGATTCAGCTCGTGATCGGGTAGGCGACGAAGGCGAACCGTGAGCTGTCGGGGGCCCAGCTGTTCACGTTGAGCGTGCCCTGGCCGCCGAACAACGGGTAGCGGCGGAGCGGGGTCGCCCAGTCGTCGGTCGAGACGAGCCGGACCTCGACGTCGAGATCGGCGGGGTGTCCGATCGTGCCGGCGGGGAAGGCGATGTACGAGGCCAGTCGAGCATCGGGGGAGAGGTGCGGGAACCAGTCGACGGTGTCGCTCACGACGAGCTGCTCGAGCTCGCCGCCGCCGTCCGGGATCCGCGCGAGCTGGGCATGGCCCGGGGCCGTGCCGAAGTGTTCCGTGTTGCAGAGCAGCCACCGGCCGTCGGGCGACCACTCCGGGCCGTCGAGGTGGCCGTCGCCCGTGTCGAGGACGGTGACGGGACCGCCGCCTTCGACCGCCGGAGCGAGCGCGAGTCGACCGGGGTGCTCGAAGCCTTCGAGTTCGACGTACGCGATCCGCGTGCCGTCGGGCGAGACGCCGTGGAGGAAGTGCCACCGGTCGTCGTCGGCGGTGAGCTTCGTGACCGGTCCGCCGGTGAGGGCACCGCGGTAGATGTGACCGTCCATCGCCGAGAGGAGGATGTGTTCGCCGTCGGGGTCGAGGACGTGGTCGTTGTTGAGCTCGGGGAGGCCGTGGAAGTCGATCGGCGTGAGCCCCGCGGTCGGGTCGTCGACCGTGAGCGCCCAGAGTCGCCCGTTGCCGTTGAGGTACAGCGTCCGGCCGTCGAGGGACCAGTTCGGCGCTTCGATGAGGAGCTCGTCGGTCTCGAAGAGGAGGACGGGCGCGTCATCGTGCGGCCCGCCGAGCAGGACGCTGGAACGCTGGCCGGGGACGAGGGCGCGGAAGGTCATGCGCCCATCGTCCTCCAGTCCGTCGTGATCCGGGAGGATCGTTCCTCCCGGATCACGATCCGACGACTACTTGACGAGCGCGAACCCCGCGGTCCAGGAGATCTTCTCCGACGCCGCCAGCGTGAGCTGCAGGAAGCCGATCGCCTCGAGTTCGTGGGCGCGCTTCAGGGACCCGGCGTCGACGGCCTCGAGGCCACCGGCGGTCACGAGCTGCTGGAGTGCGGCCTTGGCGTCGGCGTCGTCCCCGGCGATGAGGACCGTGGTGGCCACGTCGCCGACCTGCTTCGCGGCGAGGGTAGCGGCGAAGTTCGTGTTGAAGGCCTTGAGGACGTGGGAGCTCGGGAGCTTCGCCTGCAGTTCCGCTGCAGCCGAGCTGCCGGCGGGGACGGTGAGGCCGTCGAAGGTCGAGAAGTCGAGGGGGTTGGTGATGTCGACGACGACCTTGCCCGCGAGCTGGTCGGCGTACTGCTCGACGATCGTCGCGAGGGCCGGGTAGGGGACCGCGAGGACGACGATGTCGCCGGTGATCGTGCCGGTCTCGGCCGATCCGAGGTGGTCGACGGAGGCGCCGCCTGCTGCGAGGACACCGGCGATGGCGCTGCCCATGTTGCCGGTTCCGAAGATGGTGACGTTCGTCATGACGATGCTCCTTCTCGTGGCCGCCTGGTCACGGGTCAATTGGTTGTTGGTACAACTAACGTAACACCGGTTAGTTGTAGGCGCAACTATTGCTACGCTGGAGACATGACCGAGACGCGATGGCTGAGCGACGACGAGCAACGCTCCTGGGTGCGCTTCGCCGCGGTGCTCGAACTCCTGCCGGCCGCGCTCGACCTCCAGCTCACGCGGGACGAGCACCTGACGCACTTCGACTACTTCACGCTCGCGATGCTGTCCGAGACCCCGGGCCGCACGCTGCGCACCTCGGCGCTCGCGGCCCGGACGAACGCGACGCTGCCTCGTTTGTCGCGGGTGCTGACGCGCTTGGAGGAGGCCGGCTTCGTGGCACGGACACCGTGCCCGGAGGATCGACGGGCGACGAACGTGACGCTCACCGATGCGGGCTGGGACAAGGTCGTCCAGGCCGCGCCGGGCCACGTCGAGCACGTGCGGTCCCTGGTCCTCGACGCACTGACGCCGGCGCAGATCGAGCAGCTCGGCGAGATCTCCGCAGCCCTCCTGACGAAGCTCGACCCCGACGGACGGATGTTCGCCAGCGAGGCCTGATCTCCGTCACCTGGGGGATTCACGGCGGTCGAGGGCTGCGTAGCGTGGGGCTCGACGTCGTGGACACCACCGAGCGCGACGCGGATCGGAGCGAATGATGACCGGATCGACGCAGCCCGAACCTGCACCACACGGGGACGAGGTGCCCCAGGACGGTCCTGCCTCGGCGCAGCCCGAGTCGACGCCGCCACCCACATCGATGAACGGCGGGACGACCTCCGTCTGGTACTTCGTCGGCGCCACGTTCCTCTTCGCCGGACCCCTGATCTTCGGTGTCGACGACTTCGGGTTCTTCCGGATCATCACCCTCGTCCTCGGGGCGGTCGTCATGGTCGCCGGGTTCGTCGTCCTGCGACGTGAGAGCGGCAAGCGGTCCTGAGGGCGCTGTCGCCGGGCCGGCTCGCCAACCGTTCAACCGGCGAGCCGGTCAGCCAGCGAGCCGGTCAACCGGCGAGCCGGTCAGTCCGCGAGGAAGGCTCTGATGCCGTCGAGCAGGCGGTCGACGTCCTCGTCCGAGGTGTACGGGGCGACGCCGACGCGGAGGCCGCCGACGTCCTCGAGGCCGAGCGCCGCGAACGGCTCGACCGCGTAGAACGAGCCCGCGGGTGCGAGGACGTCGCGGGCGGCGAGGAACGCTGAGACGTCCGCTGCACGCCTGCCGGGGAACGTCATGAACAGCGTCGCCGTGCGCTCGGCGGCTCGCGAGTGCAGCTCGACGAGCGGGCCGAGGTCGGCGAGCTCGTCCTCGATACGGGTGCGCAGCTCGAGTTCCCGCTGGTGGACGGCAGCGGCGGAGGCCACGAGACGGTCTCGTCTCGTCGTGGCGTCACCGGGGTCGATCGACGCGAGCACGCCGATGGCCGCCGTCACGCCGGCCATGAGCTCGTAGGGCAGCGTGCCGAACTCGAAGCGCTCGGGCACCACGTTCGTCGACGGCAGCAGCTTGTCGGGGTGGATCGACTCGAGCAGCGCCGGCGACGCGGCGAGGACACCGCAGTGCGGCCCGAAGAACTTGTACGGCGAGCAGACGAAGAAGTCGGCACCGAGGGCCTCGACGTCGACGACGTGGTGCGCCGTGTAGTGGACGCCGTCGACCCAGACGAGCGCGCCGACCGCGTGCGCCCGGTCGGCGATCGTCCGCACCGGCGGGATGGTGCCGAGGAGGTTCGACGCTGCGGTCACGGCGACGAGCCGGGTGCGCTCGCCGAGGGTCGCGTCCAGCGACTCGAGGTCGAGCTCGCCGGTCCTGGCATCGAGCTCGATCCAGCGCACCGTCGCGCCGGCGCGTTCCGCGGCCTGGACCCACGGGCGGAGGTTCGCGTCGTGGTCCAGCCGGGACACCACCACCTCGTCGCCCGCCGTCCAGCCGCGGGACAGGTGCTTCGCGAAGTCGTAGGTGAGCTGGGTCGCGCTGCGACCGTAGACGATGCCGCTCGGGTCGGCGGCGAGGAGGTCCGCCATCGCAGCGCGGAAGGCGACGACCGCGTCGTCAGCCCGTCGTTCGGAGGCGACCGAGGTCCCTCGGTTCGAGAGCGGCCCGGTGAGGGTGTCGAGGATGGCCTGGCCGACGGCGAGCGGCGTCTGGGTGCCGCCGGGGCCGTCGAAGTGGGCGATGCCCGAGGCGAGGGAGGGGAATGCGGTGCGGAGGAGGGCGACGTCGAGGGTCATGCGTCCATCCTGCCGCGCCGGGAGCCTGAACGTGCGGACCAGGGGAGCGAGCGCGCCATCGCTTGATACAGTGCCTGTGTGTCCATGCTCATCGCTCCGCCCCGTGTCGGGCGTCTGGAGGTCGTCGGCGTCCGCAACGCCGGCCCGAGAGAGCAGCGCACCCGGTCGACCACCTCGCCCACCCGGTGAGGACGTCGGCCTCGTCCATCGCGCTCGTGCGAGCGACGACGACGGGGCCGCGCACCCTGACGCACCCACCGCAGCGCATCGACGCGCGGAGGGTCTCTCCGCCGTCTCCACGACGGCCCAGCCGAAACCGGTGAACCCATGATCCCCCTGAACGAATCCCAGATCCGAGCCTCCTTCGTCAACGCGTCGCGCAAGGAGGTCAGTGACGTGAGCCTTCCCGTCGACCTCGACACGCTCGACTTCGAGGTGCATGACTTCCTCGGGTGGCGCGACAAGAAGCTGCCGCGACGCGCGTACGTGGTCACGATCGTCGACGGCGAACCCGTCGGCATCCTGCTCCGGCAGGCCGACGCGATGCCCCGCACCCGGCCGCAGTGCGCGTGGTGCCAGGACATCACGCTCAGCAACGACGTCGTGTTCTACAGCGCGAAGCGGGCCGGACAGGCCGGCAAGAACGGCGACACGGTCGGCACGCTCGTCTGCGCCGACTTCCAGTGCTCGGCCAACGTGCGGAAGCTGCCGCCGCTCGCCTACGTCGGTTTCGACGCGGAGGCGGCCCGCCAGGAGCGCATCGCGACGCTCAGCGTCCGTGCCGCGTCCTTCGCCTCCTCGATCCTGAACGGCGTCGGCTGACCCGCTGAGTCGCCCGGATCTGCGCGAGATCCGGCTGATTTTGTGCAGATTCTGGCGACTCAGGGCTCGGGAGTCAGGCCCCGCCAGAAGAGGTCGACGGCACTCGTCACGAGGTCGTCGGCCGGGACGCCGTCGAGCAGGCCGCCAGAGGCGAGCGCGGCGATGCCGTGGAAGGTCGCGAACGCGACGAGCGCGATGTGGTGCGGATCGCCGGCGGTGATCGCCCGAATCTCCTGCCCGGCGGTGACGACCCGGACGACGATCTCCATCGAGGCGTGACCGGCGGCGAGCAGCTCCTCCCGGGCATCGGGCGCGTGCTTGAGGCCGAACATGAGCGAGAGGAGGGTCGGCTGAGCGAGCGCGAAGCCGACGTACGCTCGGGCCAGTGCGTCGACCTGTTCGCGGGCACCTGCCGACGACGTGACCTCGGCTTCGGTCGCCCGCTCGAGCGCCGCGGAGAGACGACGGAAACCGTCTTCGGCGAGCGCGTCGAGGAGGGCCTGCTTGTCGCGGAAATGTCGGCTCGGCGCCGCGTGGCTGACGCCGGCATCGCGGGCGAGGCGGCGCAGCGACAGCTCGTCGACGCCGTCCGTCTCGAGGCTGGCTGCGGCCGCCTCGAGGAGCGTCCGGCGGAGGTCTCCGTGGTGATAGGGCTGGGCTGACACGAGACGAGCCTACCGCCATGTTGACATTGACAACACGAGCAGAGACGGTGATGATGTCACTGACAACATTCGTGTACCGCCAGCTGAAGGATTCCCCATGACACTCGATCTCCGCGGTGGCACCGCACTCATCACGGGCGCGAGCTCCGGCCTCGGCGTCGAGTTCGCCAGACGGTTCGCGAACCGCGGGTCGAACCTGGTGCTCGTCGCAAGGCGCGCGGATCGCCTCGAGGTGCTGGCGGCCGAACTCCGGTCTGCCTCGGGTGTCGAGGTCACGGTTGTGCCGGCCGACCTCGCCGTCGCGGGTGCCGCCGATTCACTCCACGAGGAGCTGGATCGCCGCGGCATCCGGATCACCTCGCTCGTCAACAACGCCGGGTTCGGCAGCCACGGTGCCTTCGACCAGGCGGACCCGGAGCGCATGACGGGAGAGATCCAACTCAACGTCGGGACCCTCGTCGAGCTCACGCGTGCATTCATGCCGCAGTTGCTCGAGGGGTCCGGCGCCCTGGTGACGGTCGCGAGCACCGCTGCCTACCAGCCGACGCCGGGCATGGCTGTCTACGGCGCGACGAAGGCGTTCGTGCTGAGCTTCACCGAGGCGCTCTGGGCAGAGGCTCGCGGCACCGGGCTGCGGGTGCTCGCTGTGAGCCCCGGACCCACCAAGACCGAGTTCTTCGACGTCGTCGGGAGCGAAGACGCTGCCGTCGGCCGCAAGCAGACGAGCGCGCAGGTCATCGACACCGCGTTCCGCGCGCTCGACCGGGCTGACGGTGGCCCCAGTGTCGTGTCCGGCCGCAGCAACCACCTCACCGCGCTCGCGACTCGGCTGCTGTCGCGTCGGACGCTCGCCCGCACGAGCGCCCGTGTCCTCGGCGGCGTGCGGATGGCCCGCTGAGTCGCCCGGATCTGTCGAAAATCCGGCCAATTTCGTGCAGATTCGGGCGACTCAGCGGCCGGCGAGAGCGGCGCGCACCGAGGCGACGACGGCGCGGAGGTCACGGAGATCGTCGGCCGTCAGTTCGATGACCGTCCAGCCCGCGGCTCGCAGGCGGTTGGAGCGCGCGCGGTCCTTGCGCCACCGGTCGACCTCGACCCGGTGATAGTCGCCCTGGTATTCGATGACGATCCGCGCTGCACGGTGACAGAGGTCGGCGCGGGCGAGGAACGAGCCGTTCGCCGCCCGGATCTCCTGGTTCGGCTCGAACCCGATGACGCCTCCGCGGACGAGCGCGACGCGGACGATGGACTCGGGCGGTGATTCCGCGCGGTGATCGAGCAGCGGGAGTGCGGCGGCGATGGCTCCACGGCCGCGCCGACTCGGATAGCGGGCTGCAGCCTCCTCCAATTCGGCCAGGCCCGCGGTACTCGTCCGAAGCAGATGGTCGCCTGTCGCGACGAGATCGGCGAGCGGGAGCGTCGCGGCAAGGTCCAGCCACGTTCGAACCGGACTCGTCAGCCTGATGCCGCCGTGGACGATCACGTCGTCCTCGTCGTCGATCGTGATCGACCGACCGGCGATCCCGGCGGCGTGCGGAGCGCGAGCCGGGGCGGCCACGGCGAGGTCGAGGCGATCGGGGGTGGAGAGCCGGTACGGGAGCGGCAGGCCGAGCAGGAGCGCAGCGGTCGGACCGCAGACGAAGACCTGGTCGGACAAGCGGTGGAGGAATGCGCGGCAGCGATCCTCGACCGTCTCCACCGGACGGGCGGACCGGATCCCGTGACCCGGCCTCTCGAGCCGACGACTGCGGAGTTCGCCGGGTGTCATCCCGCTGCGGAGCGCGTCGCCGACGAGGAACGGTCCGTCCGGAAGTTCAGCTGGCATCCCTTCACTGTGCCTCCGCGGAGTGGTTCCCCGTCCACGTTCTCCACAGGTCCGCTGAGTCGCCCGGATCTGCACGGAATCCGGCCGATTTCGCGCAGATTCGGGCGACTCAGGCGGGCGGGGCGGTCAGGGACGAGGCGCGGACCTGCAGCTCGGGCAGGACCTGGGTGCGCTGCGTCGGGCGACGACGGCCTTCGGACAGGCGGGCGACCATCGTCTCGACGGCCATCCGACCGATGTGCTGCTTCGGCGGGCGCAGCGCGGTGATGGGCGGCTCGCCGTTCTCCGCCACCTCGTCGTCGTAGGCGACGATCGCGAGGTCCTCGGGGATCCGCACACCGCGGTCGAGGCAGTGGTGCTCGAGCAGGATCGCCTGCGGGTCGGCGTGCACGAACAGCGCGGTGGTCCCCGTGGCGAGGCATTCGTCGACGAGCGCACCCAGCCGGGCGTCCCTGGCACCGTTCTCGACGTCGTCGATCTCGGCGTTCACCGTCAGGCCCGTGTCCAGCCCCAGGTCGGCGGACGCCCTGGCCCACCCACGCCGCAGGTGGTCGGAGGTGGGGGAGTGCCGCGCCGCGGCGATGCCGATGCGACGGTGGCCCTGTTCGTACAGGTGGCGGACGGCGAGCACCGCGCCGAACTCGTGGTCCGTCGTCACCCACTCCAGTGAGCGCAGCGCGAGCGATGACGGCGCGCGGCGCTCGGCCAGCACGACCGGGATCGGCAGTGCATCGAGCCAGGCGAGGAGGGCGTACCCGTCCTGGCCCGCGGTGTCGGGTGCGGCGATGAGCCCGTGGATCCCACCCGTCTCGACGAGCGCGGCCATCTGCCGGCGCTGGTCGGCCGGGTCGTAGGACGATCCGCGGAGCACGAGCTGCGAGCGGCTGAGGGCGGCCGTGGCGCGGGCACCGTTGACGATCTGTGGCCAGTAGTAGCTGAGCGACGGCACGACCATGCCGATGCGGTACCTGGCGGGGCCGGCGGCGTCGGCTGATCGCGCGACCGTCTGGTCGAGGGAGCTCCGGGCGGTCGCGCCACCGTGGACCCGCGTGACGAGCCCGAGGTCGGCGAGTGCGGTGATGTCGCGTCGGATCGTCAGCTCCGTGACGCCGAGGATCACGGCGAGTTCGCGGACGACGACGGAGCCGTTGCGTCGGACCTCGTCCATGATGCGTTCGCGGCGCTCGATGCCGAAGACCTGCGAGGGTCCGGTGCCGCCCGTCGGTCCCCGGTCGCCGGAGACGCCGTCGTCGCTCATCGTGCTGCCTCCACGGTGACGAGCAGACGATCCGCATCGGGACGCGGGAGCAGCCGCACGCGGGTGATCGTGTCGCCCCAGGACGACCGCATCATCGGGTCGTCGAGTCGGACGACCTCGATCGCGACCTCGTCCGCGTCGTGCTGGAGCATCACGTCCCGGACGTCGGCGACCGGCCGGCGGACGCGCAGGGTCACCGGATCGACCTCGATCACGTCGCCCCACAGCATGAGGGTGACGGCCGTGCCCGCCGTGTCGTCGAGCGTCCAGACGTCCTCGATCACGACCCGCGACGACGTGCGGTCGAGCGTCGCGGTCCTGCGCCAGTGTTCGTGCTCCGCCAGACCGTAGGCCGCGGCGAGGTCCATCGACCAGCTCGCCTGCGCGCCCCGGTCTCCGCCCCGGCGATCGCGCGCCGCGAACGCCGGACCGTGCTGCTGCAGCAGACCGCGCGGTCCCGGGACGCTGTGCCAATCGCTGCGCATGCACCAGATGTCGTAGCGGTCCGGGCCGAAGGTCCGCGCGTCGTAGGTGGGTCGCCCGGGATCGATGACCGCGGGGACGCCGTCGAGCGCGACGATCACGCTCCCGAGGTCGTTGTGGTTGTGGTTCTCGTCGTTGTGGCCGCCCTTGAGGCCGACCGCGAGTCCGTCGGATCGCCCGTCGTGCTCACGGGCGAGACTCACACCGATCGACGGCAGGTCGACCGAAGCCGGCAGCGGCAGGGCTGCGCTCCGGGCGTCCGCGACCGCCCACGCATGATCGAGGCAGACGCGGACGAGACGCCCGAGTCCGGCCCGGTCCGTGGCGACGGGGGCGTCGGGATCGCGATGTGCCGTTGCGTACGCGACGACGTCCGGTAGCTCGAGTCGCCGGCCCCAGCGATGCAGCAGATCGAACGGGAGCGTCCGATCACCGCGTGCTCGGGCATCCGCGACGTTCACGTACCAGTCGGCGGACAGCTGCATCCGCAGCGGGAAGCGGAGTGACTCGGGCAGCAGGTCGAGGCCGTCGAGCGCGAGGCGACCTCCGGCGAGACGATCGAGGGTCTCGACCGCCTCGAGGGCGCGAGCCGCTCCGTTCCACCAGTACTCCCAGCCCTCGTCGATCGCGCCGTCCCGGGGGAGGCCCGCCAGGTAGCGGTCGATGCCGTCGACCGCTCGGTCGATGACGAGCTCGGCGCGGTCGGGGCTGCAGAGCACCGCTGCCGCGGCGATCGTGTTGCCGAGGATCCAGGGGTTCCAGTTGTGGAGGACGACCGGCTCGCCGTCAGGGTCGACATCGAGGCCGAGCCAGTGCCAGTCGTCGCGCTCCAGGAACGGCCGGAACACCCGCTGCTCGGCCTCGGCTCGCAGCCGGTCGGTGAGGCCCGGGTAGCGCTCGTCGAGCTCGTCGCCGAGGACGGCGATCGCCCAGGCGACGGCCGCGACCGCCTCGCCGGCGCCGAGGTCGAGGAACGGTTCGTCGAGCGACGGCGTGACCGTCCCGAACCGGCGGAACGCGTCGTCGTGGGCCGCCCAGCACCAGGTCGTCTGCTCCGCGAGGAGCCACAGGCCGTCGGCGACCTCGGCGAGCGGGTCGTGCGGCGCGGCCACCGCCACACCGGCTGCGGACGCGGCGGCGAGGACCACGGCGCGGGAGAGGCGTGCGAGTCGGTCACCGACCGCCGTCTCGTAGGAGAGGCGCTCCCCGGCGAGCGGGTAGGCGCTGTACTGCGAGAAGAGCGGCTGCGGCCAGGGCGTCGCCGCGCGGTCGGTGGTCGCGGACTCGCGCGTCGCCTGGGCGACGAAGGAGTCGAGCAGCCGTCGGTCGATCGAGCTCCAGTCGCCGTCCGGCACGATGGACCGGAGTGCGGTCGCCGGGCGCTGTGACCACGCCGTCACCAACGGGCCGCGCGATCGACGTCGCTCATCGATGGCCGGTGTAGCGGGTGCGGTCTGCGAGGGTGGATTCACGACGTCTCCATGATCATCTTCGATCGAGCTTGTTCGTTTGTGATCGACTGTTTTGACTCCGATCGGATTGGAGTATTCACTACCTGACAACCGCATGCAACCGCGGCCCACTCGAAGGAGAGCACCAGATGTCGAACGCCGCGCGCCCCGCAGCCCTGGTCGCCATGTGGCCCGACGTGTTCTCGACGCTCTTCGACGACGCCCGCCTGGCCCGGCTCCACGCACTGTGCGAGGTCCGCGACGACGAGACCACCGGCGACCTCGACGACCCGGCGCTCGCCGCACGGCTCGCGGAGGTCGAGGTGCTCATCACCTCGTGGGGCACCCCGCCGCTCACGGCGGAGCGACTCGACCGCATGCCCCGGCTGCGCGCGGTCTTCCACTGCGCCGGCACGGTCCGCTCGCTCGTGACCGACGCGGTCTGGGAGCGCGGCATCGTCGTCACCACGGCCGCCGAGGCGAACGCCATCCCGGTCGCCGAGTTCACCTTCGCCTCGATCGTGCTCGCCGGCAAGCGGGCACAGGTCTTCGCCCGCGACCCGCGGGCGCACCGTCGCGAGTGGCGCACCCTGCTCGAGACCACGAACCTGTCCAACCTCGGACGCCGCGTGGGCGTCGTCGGCTTCTCGCGCATCGGCCGTCGCGTCGTCGCCCTGCTCCAGCAGCTCGACGCGGTCGAGGTGCTCGTCGCCGACCCCTACGCCGACGCCACGGCCGTCGCCGCGGCCGGAGCCCGACTCGTCCCGCTCGACGAGCTCCTGCCGAACGTCGACGTGCTCTCGCTGCACGCCCCGGAGCTCCCGGAGACGAAGCGCATGATCGGGGCTGCCCAGCTCGCGGCGCTCCCGGACGGCGCCACGGTGATCAACACGGCCCGCGGGAGCCTGCTCGACACCGACGCCCTCGCGGCGGAGTGCGCGAGCGGACGCCTCGACGCGATCCTCGACGTCACCGACCCGGAACCGCTGCCCGTGCACTCGCCGCTGCTCGACCTCCCGAACGTCTCGATCACCCCGCACATCGCGGGCTCCCTCGGCCGGGAGACGCTGCGCATGACGGACGCGGCGCTCGACGACCTCGAGCGGTTCCTCAACGGCGAGCACCCGCGCGAAGCCGTCCGGGTCGCCGACCTGGGGGTGAGCGCCTGATGGTCGCGCTCCTGACCGCCCCGGCGTCGGAGACACTCGCCCTGGACCGTACCCTGTCACCGTCGACCGGCTGGACGCGCAGGCACTGGGAGGACCTCGCGGACCGGCTGCTCGGCGGTGCCGAACCCTTCACCTCGCCCGGTCGTGCCCGCATCCTGTTCCCGGGTGCGCCAGGCGGCTACGGCTCCGACATCGACGGCCTGGAGGGGTTCGCGCGGACGTTCATGCTCGCCGCCTTCCGCATCGCCGGTGATCCCGCACGGACGGGCGACCTCGTCGAGCGCTACGCCGCCGGCCTCGCAGCGGGCACCGACCCGGACTCCCCGGAGCGGTGGCCGCGGCCCGACGAGGTCGACCAGGCCAAGGTCGAGGCCGCAGCCATCGCGATCGGACTCCACCTCACCCGTGCCGAACTCTGGGACCGTCTCGACGACCGGACCAAGCGCACGACGATCGACTGGCTCGCCACCGTCATCGGCCAGCCGTACCCGCCCATCAACTGGGTGTGGTTCCGTATCGTCGTCGAGGAGTTCCTGCGCACGGTCGGCGGCCCGTTCTCGGAGGCGGACCTCGAGGAGGACCTCGCGATCGCGGACGGTTTCTTCCGCGAGGACGGTTGGTTCGCCGACGGCGGCACGCGCGCCTACGACCACTACACCGGGTGGGCGCTCCACCTCTATCCGGTGCTGTGGCGCACGATGCTCGCGCCGGGCCACCCGCATCAGGCTCGGCTCGACCGCTACGACGCCCACCTCGACCGCTACCTGGAGGACGCCGTCACGCTCGTCGGCGCGAACGGTTCGCCGCTCGTGCAGGGGCGGAGTCTCATCTACCGCTTCGCCGCCGCCGCGCCGTTCTGGGCCGGTGCCATGGCCGGGTCCACCGCGCTCTCGCCGGGACTCATCCGTCGAGCGGCCAGTGGAGTCGTGTCGCACTTCGGCGCCGCCGGCGCCCCCGACGACCGCGGGATCCTGACGCTCGGCTGGCACCAGGAGTGGAGGCAGCTCGCACAGTCCTACTCCGGCCCAGGTTCGCCCTACTGGGCGTCGAAGGGCATGCTCGGGCTCGCGCTCCCGGCCGACCACCCGGTGTGGACGGCCATCGAGGAACCACTGCCGATCGAACGGGGCGACGTCCTCCGCACCATCGTCGCCCCGGGCTGGATCGTCAGCGGGACGACCGCCGACGGCATCGTCCGCGTCGTCAACCACGGGACGGACCACGCGAACGACGGCGTCGCCCAACGCGACGCCCCGCTGTACGCACGCCTCGGGTATTCGACGGCGACCGCGCCGGTGCTCTCCGCCGATGCCCGCGACCCGTTCGACGGATCGGTCGTGCTCCTGGACGCAGAGGGTGTCCCGAGTCACCGTTCCGGGTTCACCCGAGGTGCCCTGACGCCGCTGCCGGCCTCCGACGGTTCGTCCTCCGGTTGGTCGACGTCCTCCGGTCTCGCCCGCTGGATCGACGCCGATGCCGACGGCCCGGACCATGGCCACGGCCACGCCGCGGACCGGACCCGGACCGGCGCGCGGATCGACCTCTGCTCAGCCGTCCGCGGGCCCTGGGAGGTGCGGTTCGTCCGCGTCGTCCCGGGCACCGGCGACGAGGTCCCGCTCGGCGCGCTCCGTGTCGGCGGGTGGACCGTCAGTGGTCGTGACCTGACCGTCGCCACCGACCAGACCTCGGCGGTCGCCGTCGCCGACGGCGTGCGTTCGGCCGTCGTCGCGCTCCCGAGCGAGCACGACCCGCTTCCGACCGGCGCGCTCCGGTCGGGCGTCCGGGACCTCGACGACGCCACCCCGCTCGGACCCCGTTCGGGCACGCCGTGGTGCGAGACCGACGGTCCCGTCCGCCCGGACCACTGGCACGCGTTCGCGCTCCTCCTGGATGGCGCCACGCAGCCGGGCGTCGTCGCCCCGGCGATGGCGGGCGTCGCCGGGTCCACCGCCCGCACGATCACCTGGCCGGATGGCGCGACGACGTCGCTCGACCTGCCCGCGTCGCACTGACGCCCACCGACCGCTCCGCCCCGCAGCATCCCCGTCCCACCAGCACCGCCACCAGCACCGCCATCACCACCGACAGCACCACTACTCACCGAGGAGCATCCGCAATGAAGCGACCCATCCTGACCATCTCCGCGATCGCCGCAGCAGCCGGCCTCGCCCTCACCGGCTGCTCAGGTGCCGGCTCCGCCCAGCAGGACGAGGACGGCCCCGTCACGCTCAGCGTCTCGGTCTGGAACTACGACCAGACGCCCGAGTTCAAGGCGCTCTTCGACGCCTTCGAGGCCGAGCATCCCGACATCACGATCGAGCCCGTCGACATCCTCGCCGACGACTACTCCGACAAGGTCACGACGATGCTCGCGGGCGGCGACAAGACCGACGTCCTCACCATGAAGAACGTGACCGATTACGCGCGCTACGCGAACCGTGGCCAGCTCGTCGACGTGGGCGACGTCGTCGACGACATCGGCGCGGACAAGCTCGCCGGGATCGAGCCGTTCGCCCTCGACGACACCTACTACGCGGCGCCGTACCGCCAGGACTTCTGGCTGCTGTACTACAACAAGGCCATCTTCGACGCGGCCGGCATCGAGCACCCCGACAACCTCACCTGGGACGAGTACGCGGACATCGCGGCGAAGCTCACCTCGGGCGACGGGGACTCCAAGGTCTACGGCACGTACAACCACTACTGGCGCTCAGTCGTCCAGTCGATCGCCGCAGCCCAGACCGGTGGCGACCTGATCAGCGGCGACTACGGCTTCATGCAGGACCAGTACGACCTCACCCTCGACCTGCAGGACAAGGGCTACGCACTCGATTACGGCACGGCGAAGACCCAGCAGATCAGCTACCGCACCATGTTCGAGACCGGCAAGGCCGCGATGATGCCGATGGGTACCTGGTACATCGCGGGCATCGCGCAGTCGATCGAGACGGGCGCGACCGACGTCGACTGGGGTGTCGCGCAGATGCCGCAGCTCGAGTCCGGTGAGGAGACGGTGACGTTCGGTTCGCCGACCGCATTCGCCGTCAACAAGAACTCCACGCACCAGGCCGCCGCGAAGACGTTCCTCGAGTTCGCCGCGAGTGAGGCAGGCGCGAAGGCCATCGCCGCGATCGGTGTCGTCCCCGCGTACCAGTCCGACGACGTCACCGCGGCGTTCACGGCCCTCCCGACCGACGACCTCTCGGTCAAGGCGTTCCAGGAGCCGAAGGACGTCGTCCTCGAGATGCCCGTGAGCGAGTACTCCTCCGACGTCAGCTCGATCCTCGACGAGGAGCACGACCTCATCATGGTCGGCGAGTCGGACGTCGACGACGCCATCACGAAGATGCAGGACCGCGTCAAGAACGACGTCCTCGTCGACTAGTCGCGATCGCGGGGCCGGCACGCCCGGTCCCGCGATCCTCGCGTCCGCCCGGCGCGTCCCCACCGACCCCGCACCACCGTCCTCGAAAGGCTCGTCATGGCGATCGCAGCCCCACCGCAACGCACCCGCTCCAGCAGTCGCGTCCGCAGGAATGCGCTCGTCGGCTGGAGCTTCATCCTGCCGAACTTCATCGGCTTCGCCCTCCTGACCCTCATCCCGATGTGCGCGGCGTTCGTCATCGCGTTCATGAAGTGGGACTCGTACTCACCGCCCGAGTGGGTCGGGTTCGCGAACTTCGCGCGCATGATGCGTGACGAGTCCTTCTGGATCGCGCTCGGCAACACCGCCTACTACGCGGCCGGCCACATCCCGCTCACGATCCTCGCGTCCCTCGGTCTGGCACTGCTCCTCAACCGCAAGCTGCGCGGCCTCGGCTTCTTCCGCACCGCGATGTTCTTCCCGTACATCACCTCGCTCGTCGCCGTCGCCGTCGTGTGGAACATGCTCTTCAACCCCACCGCCGGCCCGATCAACCAGTTCCTCGAACTCATCGGTGTCGCCGACCCGCCCGGCTGGACGACGAGCTCCGCGTGGGCGATGCCGGCCGTGATCATCACGAGCGTGTGGCGCGACATGGGCTACTACATGGTGCTCTACCTCGCTGGGCTCCAAGCGATCCCGCAGGAGTACTACGAGGCCGCCGAGGTCGACGGTGCGAACGCCTGGCAGCGGTTCTGGAACATCACGATCCCGTCGCTCCGTCCGACGACGTTCTTCGTGCTCATCATGGTGACGATCGCGAGCTTCAAGGTGTTCGACCTCATCGTCGTCATGACGGGAGGCGGCCCAGGCCGGTCCACGCTCGTCCTCTCGCAGCTCATCTACCGCGAAGGCATCACCGAGAACCGCTTCGGATACTCCTCGGCGATCTCGCTCGTGCTGTTCGTCATCGTGCTCGTCTTCACCGTCGTCCAGTTCAAGCTGCAGCAGAGGAAGGAACGCTGATGTCGACCAGTGCCACCACGCGTGCCTCGTCCACGGTCCCGTCGCAGGCGGAGGTCGCGATCGCCGAGGTCACCGACGCCATCACCCCGCCCGTGCTGCCCGGGGCTGGAGGCAAGCGCACCCGGGTGCGCCGCCACGGTCCGATCTCGCCGCTGCGCCGCGTGCTCATCTACGTGATGCTCACCGTGCTGACCGCGATCATCTTCGTCCCGTTCTTCTGGATGGTCTCGTCGTCGCTCAAGCAGAACAACGAGGTGTTCTCGATCCCCGTCCAGTGGATCCCCACCGAGTTCGTCTGGCAGAACTACGTCGACATCTGGACCCGCATCCCGATGCTGACCTACCTCAAGAACTCGCTGTTCCTGTCGGTCACCATCACGATCCTGCAGGTGCTCACCGGGAGCTTCGCCGCCTACGGCTTCTCGAAGATGCACTTCAAGGGACGTGACGTCCTCTTCGTCGCCTACATCGCGACGATCGCGGTGCCGTGGCAGGCCTACATGATCCCGCAGTACATCATGATGCAGAACGCCGGCCTCGTGAACACGCACCTCTCGATCATCCTGCTGCAGGCGTTCGGCGCCTTCGGGGTGTTCCTCATGCGGCAGTACTACCTGACCATCCCCGACGAACTGAGCGAGGCCGCCCGCATCGACGGCCTCAACGAGTACGCGATCTGGTGGCGGATCATCCTGCCGCTGACGAAGCCGGCGCTCGCGAGCCTCGCGCTGCTGACCTTCGTCTCCACCTGGAACGACTACATGGGTCCGTTCATCTACCTGACGAGCAACGACCTCTGGACCGTGCAGCTCGGTCTGCGCTCCTTCGTCGGGCAGTACGACGCCGAGTACGCGCTCATCATGGCCGGGTCCGTCGTCTCCGTCATCCCGATCGTGCTGATCTTCCTCCTCGGCCAGCGCTACTTCATCCAGGGCATCGCGACGAGCGGGATGAAGGGATGAGCGCGGTGACCGATCGGCGTGCGGACAACCGTGCCGGCGGCGTGCGCGGACTGCTGCAGCCGCGCCGGGAGACCTTCGAGTCGGTGTTCGGCGTCGTGTACAGATCCCTCATGGTCGGCGTCGGCGTCGGGATCGCCGCGCTCCCGCTGGCGGCCGCGATCGTCCTCGTCGCCGAGCCGCTCACGAGCTGGCCGTTCCTGCTGCTGTGCTCGCTCCCGCTCGGCCCCGCCTTCGCCGCCGGCTGCTGGTCGTTCCAGCGGTCGCGCGACGCCGCCGACGCCGCGCCGCTCCGCGAAGTCGGGATCGGTTTCCTGCGGACGTGGCGACCCGCGCTCGCCGTGTGGTCGCTCGTGTGTGCGCTCACGTTCGTCGTCGTGATCGACATCGTCGCGGTGTGGGGGACGCCGTTCGCGATGCTGCTCGGGCCGCTGCTCGTCGTCGTGCTGCTGCTCGCGGTCGTCGCAGCCTTCGGCGTGTTCGCCGGGCTGGCGGCCGCTCCGGGCCTGCGGTTCCGGGCCCAGCTGCTCGGCGGGCTCGTCCGGACCGTCCGTCGGCCAGGCATCTCGCTCCTGTCCCTCGTGCTCCTGGCAGCTTGGGCCCTCATCGTCCTCGCACAGCCGGTGCTCGGGCTCCTCGCCCTCGGCGGCTTCGTCCTCTACGCGGTCTGGAGCAACGCCGCGGCGGCGCTCGCCGACTGACGGCGCGGATTGTCCGACGCTCGGGTCAGTTGAGTGGTTGGATCGACGCATGGGCGAGCACAGAGGTCACGGGCACAGCGGTCAGCGGACACTCACCACCAGCGGATGGCACGACTTCTGGGCGAAGGGCGGTGTCGGGCGGGCGTTCCTGCTGGCGATCGTCTACCTTGCCCTGTACCTCGGTGCCGGATGGGTCGTCGGGCAGCTCTTCGGCTCGCAGATCGGCGAGGACGTCTTCGCGACCCCGCAGAGCGTGTTCCTCGGGCTCATGCTGCCGCTCGTCGTCGGCTCCCTCCTCCTGGCCGGCTTCGTCCTCTCGGTCGGATGGTTCCGGGAGCTGTTCGGAAGGCAGCCCATCCGCGGCCGGTGGTGGATGTGGGTCGCACCGATCGTGATCCTCGCCGCGGTCGTCCTGCGCCTGCTCGGCATCGACTACGGGAGCTACGAGGGTTCCGTGGTCGCTGTCGCGATGCTGTCCGGGGTGTTCATCGGGTTCGCCGAGGAGATCCTGACCCGCGGCCTGGTCGTGAAGATGCTGCGCGACGCCGGCAGCTCGGAGTGGATCGTCATGGTGGTCTCCTCGCTGGTCTTCGCCCTGCTGCACGCCTCCAACCTCCTGTCGGGCCAACCGGTCACGACCGTGCTCGTGACCGTCGTCTACACCTTCGGATTCGGCGTGTGCATGTACCTGACGCTCCGGGTGACCGGCAACCTCATCTGGCCGATCCTGATCCACGGGCTCTACGACCCGACGCTCTTCCTCTCGACCGGTGGGATCGACCACGCGGGAGCGGCCGCCGGTCAGAGCGTGTTCCTGGCGATCGCCGGTCCGGCCAACCTGCTCATCATGCTCGTCGCCGTGATCGGCTTGATCTTCGTCCGTGGGCACGTGCAGGCCCACCCGGCCGACGACGTGCTGCGGCCGTAGGCCGAACGGGTCTCGTCGACCGGCCGAGTACGCTCGGACGGATGACCATCGCGCGGCAGTACCCGGCGACGATCGCCGCGCCGGTCGAGCACGAACTCGTGATCAAGAAGTCGCGCTTCCTCGGCCTCGCGCATCCGGTCGCGTCGCCGGAGGACGCCGAAGCGGTCATCGCGCGGGTGAAGAAGCAGGCGTGGGACGCACGACACCACTGCGTCGCGATGGTCACCGGGCTGCTCGGCGACCAGGCCCGCTCGTCCGACGACGGTGAACCGTCCGGCACGGCGGGGATGCCGATCCTCGAGGTCATCCGGCGGCGGGAACTGACCGACGTGGTCGTCGTCGTCACGCGGTACTTCGGCGGCGTCAAGCTCGGGGCGGGCGGGCTCGTCCGTGCCTACTCCTCGGCGGCCTCCGAGGCCCTCGACCTCGCCTCGCTCGTGCGCCGTGAGACGCTGACCCGCGCGACCCTCGTCGTCCCGCACGCCGAGGCCGGGCGGTACGACAACCTGCTGCGCGATTGGGCCGGTAGCCACGGCGCGACGCTCGGCGATCAGACATACGGGGCGCAGGCGGAGCTGGAACTGTGGGTGCCGCCGGCGGAGCTGGAGCGGCTCCAGGCGGACGTCGCGTCGGCCTCAAACGGTTCGCTCGCCGTGGCCGTCGGGGAGGAACGCGTCGTCGACGTCCCGGCGCCTCGCTGAGCTGCCCGGATCTGCACGGAGTCGGCCGGATGCCGAGCAGATCCGGGCGACTCAGGGGAACGTGCGGTCCCGATAGGGTCGGACCATGCACACCGACGTGACCCGCATCGACGGGCTTCCCGACCTCGCCTGGACCTCGACCCCCGGAATCGCATCGTTCGACGCCGATGCCGGAGCGCTCACCCTCACCTCCGCCGCCGGCGTCGACTGGAGCAACAGCTCGCTCGGTGGGCCGCGTGAGTTGCGTGCCACGGCGCTCGCCTTCGACGCACCCGACCACTTCACGCTCTCGGCACGGGTCGCGGTCGTGGGCGAGCGCAGTACTTTCGACGCCGGTGCCCTCGCACTCTGGATCGACGACGAGCACTGGGCCAAGCTCTGCTTCGAGCAGTCGCCCCAGGGGCAGGCGATGGTGGTGAGCGTCGTGACGAACACCTGGTCGGACGACGTGAACTCGACGCACGTCACGGCCGACCACGTGTGGATGCGCGTGAGTCGTCTCGGTGAGGCCTGGGCGTTCCACAGCTCGACCGACGGTGTCACGTGGGACTTCGTCCGGGTCTTTCGTCTGCACAGCGACGCCCCGGTGCGCGTCGGGTTCCTCTCGCAGGCGCCGCTCGGTCCGCCCTGCGAGGCGCGGTTCGACGAGATCGCGTTCGGTGCAACACCCCCGACGGACCTCCGCGACGGGAGCTAGTCGTCCTCGACCGATGCGTCCGCGGATCCGGAGTTGACGTATCGGAACCTATCTTCCTATAGTGGCTCCATGGCACGCAGACGACCCGGCACGCTCTTCCCGCTCGAGCTCGACATCCTCGACGTCGGCACCGTGTTGCAGTCGACCGAGGGGAGCTTCTACGGGTTCGCCCTCGCGAAGCAGCTCGCCGAAGCCGGGGACGCCGCCCTCACCGCGCACGGCACGCTCTACAAGGCCCTGTCGCGGATGGCGGACGCCGGCCTGATCGAGGCGACCTGGGAGGACCCGGAGGTCGCGGAGGCGGAGGGTCGTCCTCGTCGTCGGCTGTACCGGATCACGGGTGAAGGCGCGACGGCCCGGGATCGGGAGCACGCGAGGATCGCCGGTGAGCAGGCCGCCGCGGCGAGGCCGGCGGGTGCGGCGTGGACGCAGGGGGCGATCGCATGACCGCCATCCGGACGCCGGAGTACCGCGCGGCAGCCCACCGGGTCCTGAACTGGTGCGGGTGGTACACGCGCGACCTCTCGCCCGATGTCGCCGGGGAGCGCCGCGACGAGATCGCGTCCGACCTGCACGAGCACGCCGTCTGGGCCCAGGAAGCGGGCGTCACGCCGCAGCGGCTCCGGCGGGACATCATGCTGCGGGCCATCCGCGGGATCCCGCACGACCTCTCGTGGCGCTCCGGGCAGTTGCGCTCGGGCCACGGCGTCGATCCGATGCCGCTCGGCATGCGGCGGGCCGGCGACGTCCTCGCAGCCCTCGTGATGACCGGTGGCGTCCTGGTCACCGGAGCGGCACTGTTCCTCCTCGTCCGGATCGTCCGTGCGCTCGTCATCGGCGACGTCGTCGAGGTGCCGGCGGGCGCGCTCGGTGTGGCGGTCGCCGCGGTCCTGGGCGTCGTGGGGCTCGTGCTGTCGCTGCGGCGACGCAGTCGATGGCTCGGCGCGGGGCTCCTTGCGCCCGCAGCGGTCCTCATCGGCGTGCTCGCGGGCGACATCATGTACCGCGTCAGCGCGACCGGCGTGCTCATCGTGTCCCGTCTGAGTTCGCACGGAGCCGGTGTCGAACCGTGGTGGGTGATGAGTGTGGCGATCGGAGTGGGTGCTGCACTCGGGTTCATCGGAGCCGCCGTGTGGTGGTGGCCGGGGGGCCGTCTAACGGCGGAACGGGACGCAGCGGCGTCGATGCAGGGGGAGACGGTATGAGCGGGAACGAGATCCACGACGGGCCAGAGGCGGCGCAGGAGGTGGCACCCGTCCGCCGGAGTCCCGGAACGCTCCGTCGACGGATCGGGCTCGGCATCGCGATGAGCGGGGTGCTCGCGGTGGCGGCCGGCGGGGTGTTCATCGGGGTGTCGAACGCCCAGGCGGCCGCTGACGACGCGCGATCCCTCGAAGCGGTCGCCGAGGCCGCAGCGTCGCTCGACGAACTCCCGCCCGTCGAACCCGTGGTGCCCGCGGATCCCACTGCCACGCCGGACGCTGGCGAACCCGTCTCGCCGGCGTCCGGCGTCGACTACTCGCAGACGCCGGAGGGTTGGTACGACGCGACCACCGACCCGGCTTCGATCGTGCCCAGCACCGACTCGTACCTCAGTGACGGGATCTGGGAGGCACAGCAGCAGATCATCGCGAAGTGCATGGCTGATCAGGGGTTCTGGTACGCGTGGACGAACGACCGATCGAAGATCCTGGATCCACTCTTCGGCATGGTCATGAGCGAGACGACCGACGCCGCCTTCCTGGCCCGGTGGGGGACGAACCCCGACGATCAACCGTACGACTGGAAGCTCGCCGGCTGCCACGGCTACGCCGTCCACGTCACCGGGATGGACGACGCCCACTGACGCCGTCGATCGACGATGCCGCCGTCGGGAGCCGGTGCTAGCGTCGCCCGCATGAGAATCCTGTTGATCGGTGCGAGTGGACATGTCGGACGAGCGGCGCAGGACGCCCTCGCGGAACGTCACGAGGTGGTCGCGGTGTCGCGCTCGACGGCGCCTGCCGTCGACACCACCGACGAGGCGTCGATCGAGGCGCTGTTCGCCGAGGTGGGCGAGGTCGACGCGGTGATCGTCGCCGTCGGATCGGTCCCGTTCAAGCCCGTCGAGGAGTTGACGCGCGACGACTACCGCGCGGCCTTCCTCGGCAAGGTGCTCAGCCAACTCGACGTCGTGCGGATCGGGACGCCGTTCGTCCGGGACGGCGGCTCCTTCACGCTCACGACGGGCATCCTCGCCCGCGAGCCGATCGCGACGGGTGCTGCGGCCTCGATGGCCAACGGGGCGGTCGAGTCCTTCGTGATCGGTGCCGCCCCGGAACTCCCGCGCGGCATCCGCATCAACGCCGTCAGCCCCACGGTGCTGGCCGAGGCCACCGGCTACCACGACGCGTTCCCGGGCTTCCCTCCGGTCGCGTCCGACGTGGTCGGCCTGGCGTTCGTCCGTGCCGTCGAGGGGGTCGGCACCGGACGGGTGCTCGCCCTCGACTGAGCCGTCCCGGCACTCCTGAGGGGAGGCATGTCGTCGTCCGGCCGTTCGCCAAGCGACGATCCGCCTCCGCTCAGTCGCGCTCTCGACGCGGCCGACACCCGGCGCTAGGGTCGGCACATGACCCGCTTCCTGCTCAGCATCGCCGTCAGTCTGCTGTCCTCGGCGATCGGGCTGCTCGTCGCCGACTGGGTCGTGCCCGGCGTCCGTCTGTCGCTCGGTGGCTTCATCATCGCCGTCGTCGTCTTCACGATCGCGCAGGGCGTCCTCGGGCCGTTCATCCTCCGCCTCGCGCGGCGCTACGCTTCGGCGATCCTCGGCGGCATCGGACTCGTGACGACGCTCGTGTCGCTCGTCATCGCGTCGATCCTCCCCGGCGGTCTCCACATCCGCGGTGTCCTCGCCTGGGTGCTCGCACCGCTGGTGGTGTGGTTGGTCACGGCGCTCGGGAGCTGGATCCTCGGGTGGGCGCTCATCACGCGACGGTTCGGCGATCGGGATCGCGACCGGGGCCGTACGAGCTCGAAGCGGTAGGCGGCGACGGAGCCCGGACAGGATCAGCGGCCGGCGGCCAAGGCGGCGGCCAGCTCGACGCGGCTCGCGACGCCGAGCTTCCGCAGGACGTTCGCGATGTGGAACTTGACGGTGTTCTCGCTGATGGTGAGGGTCTCGGCGATCGCCCGGTTCCGTGCTCCACCGGCGGCCAGCTCGGCCACGCTCCATTCGCGCTCGGTGAGCGCGGCGGCCGCCGAGTCGGAACGTGTCTGGGCTGCGGGCGGCGGGTCGAGCGGCAGTGTCACGTGCAGCTCCGAGCCCCACCCGGGCGTCGCCTGTACATCGAGACTGCCGCGGAGGGCGGCGACGCGAGCACTGAGTTGCTGCACGCTCGGGGTGTCGACGGTCAACTCGCCGGGGCCGTCGTCGCGGATCCCGATGAGCAGGTTGCTACCGTCGCAGTCCCACTGCACCCGGACCCGCCCGACCGACGACTGCTCGACGAGCGCGAGGACCGTGCCGCGGACGATCGCCCGTCCGGCGTGCGCCACCTCACCGGGGAGGGCCCGACCGTCGACGGGCGGCTCGATGAACTGGACCTCGGGGCCGCCGAAGCGGGCCAGGGGGCGGAGGTCCTCGCGGAGTCTGGCGAAGGCGCGCGCGACCGGTTCCTCGGCCAGCTGGCGGTCACGGTCGGACACCGCCCGCAGCTCGACCATGGCGGCCGAGGCGATCTCGGTCACCGCGGTTCGGGCGTCCTCCGCCGACGTCTGGCGCGACCGGGTGACGGCGAGGATCGACTCCAGCGTCGTCGCATGGGCGTCGGTCAGTTCCGCGATCGCGCCGGCCCGCTCGCTCGACGCCGCCCGCGAGTCGCGGAGGTAATCGGGGGCCGCCGTCGCGACCTGCTGGCGGATGCCCGCCGCGACGACCTCCCAGAGGGCGCCGACGAGCCGGTCGTCGATCGGTCCCTGCGGGTCGGTCAGGACGAGGAGGGCGCCGGTGTCGGCCAGCCACGCCGCGATCGGACGCTCCGCGCCTGCGATCACCGCCGACGTGGGCCGGTCGGCGTGTGGTCCGGCATCAGCGAGTGCCGTGGTGACCGGGCCGCGCGGGGTGCACTGTCGGACCGCGTCGAGCTCGGCGATCGTGACGCCCTCGACGATCGCGGGGTCGCCGGCCTTCTTCCGGGGGCGGCCGGTGCAGTCCTCGGTGAAGATCACGAGCGCGGAGTGGGCGACGACCGGCTCGAGGACCTCTCGGAACGCACCGGCGATGCGCAACAGCGAGCTCGACGCGACGGAGGCCAGGCCGTCGAGCAGCTCGACCGGGTAGGTGACAGCGCGTTCGATCATGTCCGCACCCTATCCCATCGGTCCACACCCACCCGTTCGGGTAGGTGGAACCGTTCGGGTGAGCGGCGGCATACCTACCCGATCACGCCCAGGATGGAGGGATGTCGAACCCCACGGCCTCCGTCCCTCCATCCACGTCGACGACGCCTGCGACCTCGACGGTCCAGGGGGCGCTCACTGCGATCGACGCTGAGCTGCATCGCACCGTGTCGAGCCTGCTGGAGGCCGATCCGGCTCCCTTCGCCGGCGCACTCGACCGCCTGCGAACGGCCGACCGCGTGTTCGTGTCCGGTGCCGGTCGTTCCGGTCTCGCACTCCGGATGACCGCCATGCGCCTCATGCACCTCGGGCTCACCGTGCACGTCGTCGGCGAGACGACGACGCCCGCCATCGTCGCGGGTGACGTCCTGCTCGTCGCCAGCGGCTCCGGTACGACGACGGGTGTGGTGCGCGCTGCGGACACGGCCGTCTCCGTCGGGGCGCAGGTGATCGCCATCACGACCGACCCCGCATCCCCGCTCGCCGAGTTGGCCGCCGAGACGATCGTCGTCCCCGCCGCGCAGAAGACCGACCACGGCGGCACGCGTTCCGTGCAGTACTCGGGGAGCCTCTTCGAGCAGGCGGTCATGCTGCTCGGCGATGCGTTCTTCCATGCGCTCTGGCAGTCCGCCGGCGTCAGCGCCGAGGAGCTGTGGCCGCGCCACGCGAACCTCGAGTAGTCACCCTCTTCCTTCCCACGCGCCCGGCGCACGCCGGCCGCATCCCATCACGATAGAAAGCAGCACCACATGAAGCTCCAGGTAGCCATGGACGTCCTCACCACCGAGGCAGCCCTCGAACTCGCCGGGAAGGTCGCGCCCTACGTCGACATCCTCGAGCTCGGCACGCCCCTCATCAAGAGCGAGGGCCTGCGTGCCGTCACCGCGATCAAGGACGCCCACCCCGACAAGATCGTGTTCGCCGACCTCAAGACGATGGACGCCGGTGAGCTCGAAGCCGACATCGCCTTCTCCGCCGGTGCGGACATCGTCACCGTCCTCGGGACCGCCGGTGACAGCACGATCGTCGGCGCCGTGAAGGCCGCGAAGGCGCACGGCAAGTCCGTCGTCGTCGACCTCATCGGGGTCGCCGACAAGGTGCAGCGTGCCAAGGAGGTCACCGCTCTCGGTGCCGCATTCGTCGAGATGCACGCCGGTCTCGATGAGCAGGCGGAGGAGGGCTTCACCTTCCAGACGCTCCTGTCCGACGGTGAAGCGGCCGCCGTGCCGTTCTCGGTCGCCGGTGGCGTGAACGTGTCGACGATCGCGTCGGTGCAGCAGGCGGGCGCGCAGGTCGCGGTCGCCGGTGGTGCGATCTACTCGGCCGACGACCCGGCGGCCTCCGCAGCAGCCCTCCGCGCGGCCATCGTCGCGTAACCCCGCTCGCCAACCCCGCACCCGACGGGCTGGCCAGCGCGGTGCGCTGACGTGAGCGCGGTGCATCGGACGTGAGCGCGGGTCTCCAGAGACCCGCGCTCACGGCTCCGGGGCGCGCTCGGGTCAGCGCACCGCGCTGGCGCATCGGGTGGGTCGGCTGGGTGAAGCCCGAACATCGAACGGGATTCGAAGACGGCACGGCATACTGGGCGGATCACCACGCGACGCTCGTCGGATGAGCGCGCGGCCGAGTACCCGGAGGATCCGCCGATGACGACCGATTCCAGCCCAGAGCAGCCCATCGCACGGACGACCTCGGGAGCGGTCCGCGGGACGCGCCGCGCCGACGGATCGGTCGCCTTCCTCGGCATCCCGTTCGCCGAGCCGCCGACCGGAGCGAGACGATTCCAGGCCCCCGAGCCCAAGGGGCCCTGGGACGGCGTCCTCGACGCGACCGCATACGGCGCGACACCGCAGCGGAAGGCCCTGGCCGAGATCACGACCATCCCGGAACCGTCGATCCCCGGCGACTCGACGCTCAACGTCAACGTCTTCACGCCCGACCCGAATCCGACCGACGAGGGCGCCGGTCTGCCCGTCCTCGTCTGGATCCACGGCGGCGGCTTCATCGCCGGGTCGCCCGCGAGCCCCTGGTACGACGGTCGGGCCTTCAACCGCGACGGCGTCGTCACGGTCTCGGTGTCCTACCGCCTCGGCTTCGACGGCTTCGGCTGGCTGCCCGACGCCCCGGCCAACCGCGGGGTCCTCGACTGGATCCTCGCGCTCGAGTGGGTGCGTGACAACATCGCGGCGTTCGGCGGCGACCCGCGGCGGGTCACGATCGCGGGCCAGTCCGCCGGCGGCGGGTCCGTCATGACCCTGCTCACGGTGCCGTCCGCGCAACACCTGTTCCAGCGGGCGATCTCCGTGTCCGGAGTCCCCGGCGACGTCCCGCTCCACGAGGCGCAGGCCCTGACCGGGCGACTCGCCGAGCACCTCGGCGTGCCCGCGACCCTGGCCGGCTTCGCAAGCGTCCCGGAGGACACGCTGATCGAGGCCCAAGGCTTCGAGGTCGTCTCCGGCGGTGCGACCGACCCGGAGTCCGTACTCCGCGGGATGACGACGATGAACGGCCGCCTCGGTCTCGGCCCGGTCGTCGACGGCGAGCTGGTCGTCGACACCGTCGAGGCCGGCATGATCGCGGGACGAGGCGCGGACAAGCCGTTGCTCGTCAGCGCGACCCGAGAGGAGTTCGCCGGGTTCTTCACCGGTCGGCTAGACCAGTTCGACGCCGTGGCGCCGACGCGTGCCCTGGAACTGATGGGCGTGCCGGAACCGCTCGCCGAGGCGTACGTCGCGACCCAGCCCGGCGAACGCACGGGACTCGTCGCGGGGCGCTTCGTGAGCGACGTCATGTTCCGGGAGCGCGTCATCCGATGGCTGGCGCTGCGGGACGACGCCGATACCTGGGTCTCCGACTTCGGGTGGCGCTCGACGGTGAGCGGGATCGCCGAGCACTGCCTCGACGTCCCGTTCATCTTCGACGTGCTCGACGACCCGGACGTCACCCGGGTGGCGGGCCCGCACGCGCCGCAGGAGCTCGCTGATCGGATCCACGGCGCGGTCGTGGCGTTCGTCCGAGACGGGTCGCCGGGCTGGTCGCGGTCCGATCAGGACGCCTCAGCGATCGAGGTGTTCGACGCGGCCGGGGCGCCGACGGTCGAGCCGTTCGCGAGTGCGCGCGTGCTCGCAGCGGCGAAGCGACTCGCGGAAGCGGCGTCGACGACGGCATCGACACCGGTCTGACGGGCCCTGGCACTCGGCTCCTAGGACGAACCGGGCCGTTCTGCCAGGGGGTGTGGCTGTGAGGCGTCCCGCGTTACCGTCGGGACACGAGGAAAGGAATCAGCATGAGCGACCCACGAGACGAGATGGACGACCCGATCGGCGACGCACAGGAGGCGATCTCCCGAGCGCTGCCCGACAACGCTCCCGAGAGCGATGATCCGATGGCGGCGCCGACGGTCGACGACCCGGGCTCCGAGCCCGGCGACGGCGACCCCGCCGACCAGCCGGGCCTCCTCTAGCGGAGCTCGCCGGGGCGACCCGCAGCTCGGGAATCCCTGGTCAGCGCGGTGCTGCCGACCGAGCTGTGCTGAGTCGGCGCCAGCGCGGTGCGCTGGTCCGAGCCCCTGGGATCAGGCTTCAGTGCGGCCCGTGCGCGTGGGCGCGACCCTCTGGAGACCCGCGCTCACGCGTGTGGCCCGCGCTCGCGTCAGCGCACCGCGCTGGCGCAAGCCGAAACGCAGGAGGGCGGAGGTGTGCAACGCGGGGGCGCTCCGCGCGCGTAGCGGAACGACTTCGAGCGATGTCAACCCCCGGGACGGAATGGTCGGGCCCCCATACGGTGGACGGAGTTCTGCGAAAGGAGCTTCACCATGAACATCCTGCTCATCATCGTCATCGTCGTTGCCATCGTTCTCGCCATCACCGGTGGGTTCGTCCAGTCCCTCAACTTCCTGCTGTGGGTCGGCCTCGTGCTGCTCGCGATCGCGATCATCGCGTTCTTGATCAGGACGATCACGGGTCGCAAGGCCCTCTAACTCGAATTCGAGTTCACGAAGCGGTCGGTCCCTCCGGGGGTCGGCCGCTTCGCTGTGTCCGGGGTGGTGCGTCCGGGAACGATCCGAGTCCTACCGCAGCGACGGGTCGACGCTCGTCCGCCGGAGCACCGCGTCGGCGAAGGCCCCGAACAACCGCTCGCCGGCCTCCCGCATCGGCCCCGCCACCGCGGCGACCTCGGCTCGCAGGCGGTCGGCGGCCTCCTCGGCGGTCCCCGTCACGAACGGCAGGTCGCGGAGCATGACCGGCTCCGCGAGCCACTGATCGAGCATCGGCGGGTCGACCTCGAGGTGGAACTGCGTCGCGAAGACCCGGTCCTCGATCCGGAACGCCTGATTCGGCGTCGACGGCGTCGACGCGAGGACCGTCGCTCCATAGGGAGCCTCGACGACGTCGCCGTGCCAGTGCAGCACCGGCAGGCGCTCGCCACGCATGCCGAGCTCGCTCTCGGTCAGGAGCTCGACGTCACCGACACCCACTTCATGCGCGGCCGCCGAGTGGAGCGTGGCTCCGAGGGCCGTCGCGATGAGCTGATGCCCGAGACAGACCCCGAACACCGGGATGCCGAGCACCGCCGCATCGCGCACCAGCTGCGCTTCGAGACCGAGACCCGGGTGCTCCTCCACGTCGAGCGCGCCCATCGGGCCGCCGAGGAGGACGAGCCCGTCGAACCCCGTGATCTCGCGCGCCGGCGGCAGCTCACGGCGCTCGACGATGGTGTCGAGCGTCCAGTCGATCCCCGACGCCGTCAGCACCTCGCCGAGCACCGCAGGTCGCTCCCAAGGGACGTGCTGCAGGACGAGGACGTGCGGTCTGGTCATCGGGCCTCCAGGTCGCTGGGGCGGCGCGACCCGTCTCCGCCGGGTCGCGGAGGTCGTCACCGTGCGAGCATCGTAGCGAATCCGGGCGTCGTCACCGGCCCGAGGCTTCGGGCTCCCGGCCGATACACTGTCACCGTGCTGCTCTCGGACCGTGACATCAAAGCCGAACTCGACGCCTCCCGCATCGCGCTCGACCCCTACTCGCCGGAGATGATCCAGCCGTCGTCAATCGACGTCCGCCTCGATCGTTTCTTCCGCCTCTTCGACAACCACAAGTACCCCTTCATCGATCCCGCGGAGGATCAGCCGGAGCTGACGCGCCTCATCGAGACGCTCCCGAACGAGCCGTTCATCCTGCACCCCGGCGAGTTCGTCCTGGGGTCCACGTACGAGCGGGTGTCCCTCCCGGACGACGTCGCCGCACGCCTCGAGGGCAAGAGCTCGCTCGGTCGTCTCGGGCTCCTCACGCACTCCACCGCCGGCTTCATCGACCCCGGCTTCACGGGCCACGTCACCCTCGAGCTCAGCAACGTCGCCACGCTGCCGATCAAGCTCTGGCCGGGGATGAAGATCGGTCAGATGTGCTTCTTCCGGCTCACGTCACCGGCCGAGCGCCCGTACGGTTCGAGCGAGTACAGTTCCAGGTATCAGGGACAGCGTGGACCCACCGCCTCCCGTTCCTTCCAGAACTTCCACCGGACCGACGTCGGCGAGACGCAGCGCTGACGCAGGACTGAGGCGGGCGTCCCGACGACGGGCGGGCAGGTGGACCAGCAGAAAGGCCCCGCCATGAGCACGTCAGAGCGACCCGACTTCGCCCGCGCGATCACCGCCGACGGGCCGACGCCGCTCTACCCGCGTCGCATGGTCCGGTTCGGGCAGTTCGTCGGGTCCTGGGACGTCCACTCGAAGCGCCTCGACGACGAGAGTGGCGAGTGGGTCGAGTCCGACTTCCGTTGGATCGTGTCGTACATCCTCGAGGGGCGGGCCGTGCAGGACGTCCAGCTCGTCGCGAACGACGCGGAACCGTCGGGCTGGGAGACGGTCAGTACGGCTCTCCGCGTCTACGACCGGTTGATGGGCGCCTGGCGGGTGAACTACGTCGAGCCACGGCGCGGCGAGTTCTGCCAGCTCGTCGCGACGCCGCACCGCTCCGACGGCATCCGGCAGGACGGCACGCGGAACGACGACAAGCTCATCCGATGGAACTTCAGCGGCATCACCGAGGACTCGTACACCTGGGAGAGCTGGGTGTCCGACGACGAGGGCGTGACCTGGTGGCTGCAGGAGCACAACGAGGGTCGCCGCATCGCCTGAGCGGATCCGCCTCCACCCTCCACCGCGAGACTCAGGGGTCGGTGCGCGCCAGGCGCTCCAGGAACGACGCCAGCTGCTCGCGCTCGGCCGTGGAGAAGCCGTCGAGGATGTGCTCCTCGGCGGCGAGGTGATCGGGCAGGGCCGCTTCGACGAGGCGCTTGCCGGCAGGGGTGAGGGCGACGACCGTGCCGCGCCCGTCCTGCTCGCTCGGACGGCGCGTGACGAGACCGCGCTCGACGAGCTTGTTCACGCGCTGGGCGATCGCGCTCGACGTCACCATCGACCAGTGGGCGAGGTCCTTCGGCGCGAGTTCGTGCGGTGAGCCGGCGCGGAGCAGGGTGGCGAGCACGTCGAACGAGGCGCTGTCGAGACCGTGCTCGGCGAAGGTCGAGGACAGACGGGCGTCGACCGCCGTCGCCGCTCGCGACAGTCGTCCGATGACGGCCATGGGCGAGACGTCGAGATCGGGTCGCTCGGTCCGCCACTGGCTCAGGATGTCGTCGACGCGCGTGCTCATGTAGCCAGCGTAGCAATTCGCTTAGTGCTGAGCTATTATTACTCAGTGCTTAGCAATCAAATCCGTATCGCCGCCGTCACCGCCATCGCCCCGATCAGCTGGGGGACCACCTACCTCGTCACGAGCGAACTGCTCCCGCCGGGACGACCGCTGCTGGCAGCCGTGCTCCGGGCGCTGCCCGCGGGCATCCTGCTCCTCGCGATCACGCGAACCCTGCCGGTCGGTGGCTGGTGGTGGCGGTCGCTCGTGCTCGGCACGCTCAACATCGGCGCCTTCTTCGCGTTCCTCTTCCTCGCCGCCTACCGACTGCCCGGCGGGGTCGCCGCGACCATGGGGGCGATCGGGCCCGTGCTCGTCGCCGTGCTCGCGAGCCTGCTGGTGGGGGAGGCGTTGACCGTACGTCGCGTCGTCGCCGGGTTCGCCGGAGTGGCTGGCGTCGCCCTCATCGTGCTGCAGGCCGACGCGCGTCTCGACGCGGTCGGCGTCGTCGCCGCACTCGCGGGGGCGGTCTCGATGTCGCTCGGATCGGTGCTGAGCAAGCGGTGGGGGAGACCGGAGGTCGGCCGCCGGATCGGCGCGCGTCGGCGCACGAACCCGGACCTCGACCCGACCGCGGCCAGCGGCGCACCGGTCTCCGGCCTCGCGCTGACCGCCTGGCAGCTCGTCGCCGGCGGTCTCGTCCTCGTGCCGGTGCTGCTCGTCGTCGAGGGACTTCCGTCGGCCGCCCCGGACGCAGCGGCAATCGGCGGGTACGCCTACCTCTCCCTCGTCGGCACGGCCCTCGCGTACGCCCTGTGGTTCCGTGGCATCGCCGCGCTGCCCGTCGGGTCAGTGTCCTTCCTCGGCCTGCTCAGTCCCGTCGTCGCCGTACTGGCAGGCCTCGTGGTCCTCGGCGAAGCGCTGAGCCTCGGACAAGTGCTCGGGATCGCGGTCGTCGCCGGCTCCCTCGTCCTGGTCTTCACCGCGAGGCCGCCCCGGGCCATACTGAGCGCATGAGATTCCGCACCGTCATCGAACTCCAGGGCAACAACACCGGCATCCTCATCCCCGACGCCGTCGTCGAGGGCCTGGATCGTGGCAAGCGCGTGCCCGTCGTCGTCACCGTCGGTGCAACCACCTACCGCAGTACCATCACGCCGATGGGCGGCCGGTACCTGATCGCATTGAGCGCCGCCAACCGCGCCGCCGCCGGGGTCGCAGGAGGCGACGAGGTCGACGTGGACCTCGAGGTCGACGACGCACCGCGCGTGTTTCCGTTGCCGCCCGAGCTCGAGACGGCGCTCGCGGGAGACGAGCAGGCGCTCGCCGCCTACGGAGCCCTGTCGTTCAGCCGACAGCGAGCGCTGGCCGAGCCGGTCGCACTGGCGAAGACGGACGCGACGCGCGACAAGCGGATTGCCGCGGCCCTGGACGCGCTCCGCCGCGCCTGACCTCGCCCAGTCGCCTGAATCTGTTCGAAAACCGGCTCGATCCGCGCAGATCCGGGCGACTCAGCGGGCTGTGGACTCCGCGAGCAGCGGCACGACGAGCGGCAGCTGGAGCGTCAGCCACGGGCTGAACGCGAAGGGCGCCTGCTCGACGGACGCCAGGAGCGATTCGGGCTCCGCCCAGGCCCACTCCACGACCTCGTCGGGGTTCGGCTCGGGTGTCGCGTCCGTGTAGGCGACGTAGACCGGGCAGATCTCGTACTCGACCACACCCGAGGCGTCGACGGCGCGATACCGGAAGTCGGGCAGCACCAGTTGCGGCGCGGAGATCGGCAGGCCGAGCTCGGCACTCGCCCGACGCAGCACGGCGTCGACGCTGTCCTCGTCCGGGCCGGGGTGTCCGCAGAACGAGTTCGTCCAGACGCCCGGCCACGTGAGCTTCGAGAGAGCGCGCCGGGTCACGAGGATCCGACCGTCGGGCCCGATGACGTGGCAGGAGAACGCGAGGTGGAGCGGCGTCTCCACCGTGTGGACGGTCGCCTTCGGCGTGGTGCCGATGCGGGTGCCGTCCTCGGCGAGCAGGACGACGAGTTCTTCGGGTACCGACATGCGTCCATTCTCCCCGACGATCGGGGTGAACGCGAATGGACAGCTAGCGTACTAATCTCGCCGCTCCGTGAAGTAGCCTCGTGATATGGAGACCCACCACGTCGTCGACGCGCCCTATCGACAACAGCATCAGGTCGAGGATGCCCTCGAGCGTTTCCTCGAACTGGCGAAGACGCAGGCGGTGTCGTTCGGCGGCGCCGGCTACCTGCGGCTCTGGGAGACCATCGAGCGCAGCATGGCCGGCGGCAAGCGGTTCCGCCCACGGATGGTCATGACGGCCTACGAGGCGCTGGGTGGAACGGACATCGTCGCCGCGGCTCACGTCGCCGCCGCCTACGAGCTCCTGCACACCGCGCTGATCGTCCACGACGACGTGATCGACCGCGACTTCGTCCGGCGCGGCAGCCCCAACGTCTCCGGCAGCTACCGCGACATCGCACAGACCGCGGGTATCCCGTTGCCGCTCGCCGAGCACCGCGGCATGTCCGTCGCCGTCATCGCCGGCGACCTCGCCCTGTCCGCGTCCTATCGCCTGATCGACCGGGCCGGGAGCGCCGACGCGGTCCGCACCCGCCTGCGCGAGATCCTCGACGACGCGATCTCCGCCTCCGCGGCCGGCGAGCTCGCCGACGTCGACTTCACGGTCGGCGGCGTCGTCCCGACGGTCGACGACATCATCCGCATGGAGCGCCTGAAAACCGCCTACTACTCGTTCGAGGCGCCCCTGCAGTCGGGCGGCGTCCTGGCCGGCGCTCCGGAGGCGACGATCGACGCGCTCGGAGCGTTCGGGCAGCAGATCGGTATCGCCTACCAGATCATCGACGACGTCCTCGGCGTCTTCGGCGACTCGAAGACGACCGGCAAGACGACGATCGGCGACCTCCGCGAGGGCAAGCTGACGGTCATGGTGGCGTTCGCGGCGGAGCAGCCCGAGTGGCACGCCGTCGAGCACCTCTTCGGCGACCCGGACCTCGACGAGGAGGGGGCCGCCGTCCTGCGCGACGTCCTCACGACGACGGGCGCCCGCCAGCACGCGACGCTGCTGGCCGGCGACTACGCCAACCGCGCCTGGGAGCAGCTGGCCTCGCCGAGCATCCCGGCGCAGCTCCGCGACGAGCTCCGCCCGATCGTCGCCACCGTGCTCGAGCGGTCGCGATGACCGCAGCAGGGGACGGGACCGGGCGACCGGCCGACGACGCCTCGGCGGTCGGCGACGCACGACAGCTGTACGACCGGGTCGCGCAGGAGACCGCCAGCATCGTCATCCGTCGGTACTCCACGTCCTTCGGACTGGCGGCCAGACTGCTGGGTGGCGACATCCGCCAGGACGTCGAGAACGTGTATGCGCTCGTCCGCATCGCCGACGAGATCGTCGACGGCGTGGCCGCGGCGGCCGGGCTCGACCCCGAGCGGGTCCTCCGCATGCTCGACGCGCTTGAACAGGACACCGAGGACGCGATGGAGACGGGGTACAGCAGCAACCTCGTCGTCCACGCCTTCGCCATCTCGGCGCGGTCGGCGGGGATCGAGGCCGACCTCACCCGTCCGTTCTTCGCGTCCATGCGCGCGGACCTCTCGCGCACCGTCCACACGCCGGAGACGTTCCGCGACTACGTGTACGGCTCCGCCGAGGTCGTCGGGCTCATGTGCCTGCGGATCTTCCTGCGCGGCCACGAGGTCGACGACGCCCAGCGCGCCGCGTTCGTCGTCGGCGCCAGGAGTCTCGGTGCCGCCTTCCAGAAGGTGAACTTCCTCCGCGACCTCTCGGCCGATCACGACGAGCTCGGCCGCAGCTACTTCCCGGGTGTCGCCGTCGACGAGCTCACCGAAGCGCAGAAGCACAGCCTGCTCGACGACATCGAAGCCGATCTCGACCGCTCGGCAGCGGTCCTCGGGCGGCTGCCGAAGTCGAGCCGTCGCGCGGTCGCCCTCGCCCAGGAGCTCTTCTCGGAACTCGCCCGACGCATCCGGACGACGCCGGCCTCGGCGCTCGTCCGCACGCGTGTCCGGGTGCCCGACCCGGTCAAGCTCCGCATCGCCGCCGGCGCGCTCGCCGGTCGCACACCGGCCACGACCGGTACCACCGCCTCCATCCCGACGATCGACGAGAGTTCGCAGTCATGACCACCTCCCACAACCGGACCGTCGTCATCGGCGGCGGCATCAGCGGTCTCGCCACCGCAGCCCTCCTCGCCCGCGACGGCCAGCGGGTCACGCTGCTCGAACGACGCGAGGTGCTCGGCGGCCGCGCCGGCACCTGGGAGCAGGACGGCTTCACCTTCGACACCGGCCCGAGCTGGTACCTCATGCCGGAGGTCTTCGACCACTTCTACCGCCTCCTCGGCACCTCTGCCGCCGAGCAGCTCGACCTCGGGCGACTCGACCCGGCGTACCGCGTCTACTCGGAGGGCCGCGACGGGCACCTCGACCTCGCCGCCGACCGGGCCGGCAACCTCGCCCTGTTCGAGTCGGTGGAGCCCGGTGCCGGCGCGAAGATGGACGAGTACCTCCGCAGCGCGAAGGAGACGTACGAGATCGCCATCCGCAGCTTCCTGTACACGACGTTCGAGTCGTACCGGACGCTCGCGAGCCGTGAGGTGCTCGCCCGGATGCCGAAGCTCGCGAAGCTCCTCACGGAGGACCTCGACACCCTGGCCGCGCGCACCGTCTCCGACGTCCGGTTGCAGCAGATCCTCGGCTACCCGGCCGTGTTCCTCGGCTCCTCGCCCTTCGAAGCGCCGAGCATGTACCACCTCATGAGCTACCTCGACCTCGAGGACGGCGTGCTCTACCCGCAGGGCGGCTTCTCGCGGATCATCGAGACGATCGCCGAGCTGGCCCGCGCCGAGGGTGTGGAGATCATCACGGGCGCCGAGGTCACCGGCATCACCACGATGCCCGCCGGCCGCCGAGCCCGGGTCGACGGCGTCAACTACCTCGACGCCGACGGTCGTCGGCAGCTGCTCCGCGCCGACCGCGTCGTGTCCGCCGCCGACCTGCACCACACCGAGACGACGCTGCTTCCCCGCGAACTCCAGACCTACCCGGCCGAGTACTGGGAGAAGCGCACCGCCGGTCCCGGAGCCGTGCTCGTCATGCTCGGCGTCCGTGGCGAGCTCCCGGGGCTCCTGCACCACAGCCTGTTCTTCACGGCCGACTGGCGCGACAACTTCGGCCGCATCTTCGGCGAGGAGACGAGCGTGCCCGACCCCGCGTCGCTGTACGTCTGCCGTCCGAGCGCGACCGATGCGGGCGTCGCACCAGACGGCCACGAGAACCTGTTCATCCTGGTGCCGGTCCCGGCCGATCCGTCCATCGGTGGCGGTGGAGACGCCCGGGTCGCGGAGATCGGCGACGCCGCCATCGCGCAGATCGCCGAGTGGGCCGGCGTCCCCGACCTCGCCGAGCGCATCGTGGTGCGTCGCGACGTCGGACCGGCCGACTTCGCGACCGACCTCAACGTCTGGAAGGGCACCGCCCTCGGGCCGGCACACATCCTCTCGCAGAGCGCGATGTTCCGGAGCGGCAACGTCAGCAAGAAGGTCGACGGCCTGTTCTACACCGGTGGCTCCACCATCCCGGGCATCGGCCTGCCGATGTGCCTCATCAGTGCGGAGCTCGTCGTGAAGCGCATGCGCGGCGACATCACCACCGGCCCGATGGCGGAGCCGTTGCGCGCGCGCGCCGAGGCGACCGGCTGATGGGTCTGCTGTACCTGCTGGCGCTGCTCGTCTCGATCACCGGGATGGTCATGCTCGATCGGCGGTTCCGGCTGTTCTTCTGGGCCGACCGACGGCGGGCCGCGATCATCCTGCCGATCGGCGTCGTGTTCTTCCTCGTGTGGGACCTGCTCGGTATCGGCACCGGCATCTTCTTCCGCGGTGAGACCTCGTTCATGACCGGGCTGCAGGTCGCGCCCGAGCTGCCGATCGAGGAGGTCTTCTTCCTGACGCTGCTCTGCTACCTCACGATGAACCTGTTCGGTGCGGCGCGACACACGCTCGGCCGGGTGTCCCGCCGGACGACCGGCGCCGCCGAGGTGAGCGGACGATGACCTACTGGGCCCTGAACGCATGGTTCCTCGCCGTCGTGGCGGTCGTCGCCCTGCTCGCGGTCGTGCGGCTCGATCGACGCCGTGCGAACGGACCGCGATCCACCGGTCTGACGGCGGGCACCTGGCTGCTCGCGGTGGGCGGTGGGCTCGTCGTCCTCCTGCTCATGACCGCGCTGTTCGACAACATCATGATCGGCATCGGGCTCGTCGGCTACGACCCCGCACTCATCTCCGGCGCCTTCATCGGCATCGCGCCCCTCGAGGACTTCGCCTACGCCATCGCCGCGGCCGTCCTGCTCCCGTCGCTCTGGGTGCTCCTCGAGCGCCGAACCCCTGCTCCCGTCTCCCCATCCCCGTCCCAGGAGGACCCGGCATGAACCGACTCGGCCAGCTCGTGCTGTCCTCCCGACCGCTGTCGTGGATCAACACCGCGTACCCGTTCGCAGCGGCGTACCTGCTGACCACGCGTGAACTCGACCTCACGTTCTGGCTCGGGACGCTGTACTTCCTCATCCCGTACAACCTCGCGATGTACGGCATCAACGACGTCTTCGATTACGAGTCCGACCTGCGGAACCCGCGCAAGGGCGGCGTCGAGGGCGCGGTCCTGGACCGCCGGATGCACCGGTTGACGATCTTCGCGGCGGTCGTGACGAACGTCCCATTCCTCGTCTACCTCGTCGTCATCGGGTCGCCGCTGTCGTGGCTCGTCCTCGCGATCAGCGTGTTCGCGCTCATCGCATACAGCGCACCCGGCCTGCGGTTCAAGGAGCGGCCGTTCATCGATTCGCTCACCTCGAGCACGCACTTCGTGAGCCCGGCGGTCTACGGCCTCGTCCTCGCCGGCGCGGTCTTCACCCCCGCGCTCTGGGCGCTGCTCGTCGGCTACTTCCTCTGGGGGATCGCGAGCCACGCCTTCGGTGCGGTGCAGGACATCATCGCCGACCGGGAGGGCGGGATCGGCTCGATCGCGACGGTGATCGGTGCGGCGGCGACCGTCCGGTTCGCCTTCGTCGCCTACCTGGCCGGCGGTGCGCTCATGCTCGTGACCCCGTGGCCCATCCCGCTGGCCGGCCTGCTCGCGCTGCCCTACGCCGCGAGTGTGCTGCCGTTCTGGAACCTCCGCGAGGAGGACGCCGAACGGGCCAACGCGGGCTGGAAGCGGTTCCTCCGCCTCAACTTCCTGACGGGCTTCCTCATCACGATGCTCATCATCTGGTACTGGTTCCTGACGTCCTGACCGGAACCCGCGACCCTGTCTCAGGAGTCCCCGGGCGCGCCGCCGAGGTCGCTCGGCGCCACGCCCGGATCCTCCTGAGAACGGGTCGTCAGTCGAGGATCAGAGCTCGAAGGAGAAGCCGAGGTCCGCGGGGTACTCGCCGAGCTCGGTGAGGCCGGTCGCCGCGCGCTGGAGGGCGGCGAGGGTCAGGCCGAGCGTGCCGGGGCCGAAGCTGACGCGTGAGACGCCGAGTTCGGCGAGGCGCTTGAGCGGGACCGCGCCGGGGTAGCCGATGACGGAGATGCGTCCGTGCACCTGCTCGATCGCCTTGGCGACGAGCTCCTCCGTGCCGAGTCCGAGGAAGAAGACGACGTCCGCACCGGCCTCGAGGTAGGCGTTGGCGCGGGCGACGGCCTCGTCCCACGCCTCGGGGTCACCGGCGAGCGTGTCGACCCGGGCGTTGATGACGAGCGGGATGCCCGCATCCTCTGCTCCGGCGCGAGCGGCGGCGACGCGGGCCGCGGCCTCCTCGATCGGGAACTGCGGGGCCTTCGCGGCACCGACGGAGTCCTCGAGGTTGATGCCGACGGCACCCGACTCGACGATGAGGCGGCGGACGTTCTCGCGAACTCCGGCCGCGTCGGAGGCGTAGCCCTTCTCGAAGTCGATCGTCACCGGCAGGTCGACGGCGCCCACGATGATCTTCGCGGCGGCGATCGCCTCATCGACGTCGAGGCCGCCGCCGTCTTCGAGCCCGCGGACGTTCGACACCGAGTGGCTCGCCGAGGCGAGGGCGACGACGCCGGGGGCTTCGGAGACGACCTTCGCGGTGATGGCGTCCCAGACGTTGGTGACGATGAGCGGGGAACCCGGCTCGTGGAGGGAGTTGAGGAGGACGGCTTTGGCATGCTGATCAGTCATGTCCGCAGTCTGTCAGCGGACGTCGGCCGCCCAGCCGACAAGCGTCGAGAATTCAGGGAACGTTCGGGTTGGCTGCGGTTCCCGGCTCGTGTGGGCCGCTCCCGTGACGCAAGACGAGGGCGGTCCGCGCGTCAGCCCACGCCGCCGGTGGACCGGGCGGGCAGGATGCCGTGCGTATCATTGGTGGCCGAAGGAAGGCGTTCCCATGACCAAACCGCCGACGGTCTACGACGTCGCGCACCACGCCGGCGTCTCCATCGCGACGGTCTCACGAGTGCTCAGCCGCCCCGACGACGTGAAACCGGCCACGCGAGACCGCGTGCTCGCCTCGGTCGGTGAGCTCGGGTACGTCCCGAGTGGTGCCGCCCGAGGACTCGCCGCGCGCCGTACCGGCGTCATCGGTCTGTTCTTCCAGGGGCTCGACGCGATGGACGACCTCGGGGACATCGCCCTCGAGGGTGACGAGGCGGCGGCCGGGGGAGCGCGCATCGTCCGCGACATCCCGGAGCGGACCGACACGCGGACGCTCAACCTCTACTTCGACGAGGTGCTGCGCGGCTGCGAGCTGGAGTCCTGGCGGAGCGGGTTCGCGCTGCTCGTCGGCGTCGGACGCGGATCCACGGCGACGCAGACCGTGCGCGACATGGCGGGTCGGGTGGACGGCCTCATGGTGCTGGCCGGGAGCGCGAGCGAGGAGGAGCTCGCGCGCCTGTCGCGGCACGTCCCGATCGTCGTGATGGCGGGGCCCCGGCGCGGCGACGACCTCGACCACGTCTCCGTGAGCAACGCCGAGGGGATGCGCACGCTCACGGCGCACCTCATCGACGACCTCGGTGCCCGAGAGCTCGAGTACGTGGCCGGAAGCCTCGGCTCGCCAGATGACGCGGAGCGCTGGAGCGGGTTCCGCGCGGCCCTCGCCGACCGGTCGCTCGAGGCCCCGGAGGAGCCGACCCTCCGCGGCGACTTCACCCGCGAGGGCGGGCGACGGGTCGGTCGGGAGCTGTTCCGACGCGACGGGCTGCCGCGGGCCGTCGTGTGCGCCAACGACCAGATGGCGCTCGGCGTGATCGACGCCGCCAGGATCGCGGGGGTCGCGGTCCCGGACGAGCTCATCGTCACCGGATTCGACGGCATCGACGCCGGCCGCTTGTCGGCTCCGCGGCTCACGACGGTCCGGCAGCCGATGGAGACGCTCGGCCGGGTCTCCGTGCAGGCACTCGCCCGTCGCCTCGCCGAACCGAAGCTGCCCGCGATGTCCGTCCGCCTCCCCGTCGAGGTCGTCCTCCGCGAGAGCTCCGAGTCGATCACGTCCTGATCATCGCCTCCCTCGCATTCACCATTCAGGAAGCCCGCGGCGTGCCGCGGCGCGTCCGTCCGCCACGAGGTCGCCGCGCCGAGGCTCTCCTGAATCGCGAACAGGATCGGATGTCCGACACGGGTTGCGCCGGGCAATGTATGCGCTTACACTCGACCGGTACAGACTTCAGCAAGGACGGTGGCGATGACGCACACGACGCACGAGCGGACCAAGGTCCGCAGGCGCAGACGACTCGGAGCAGCGGCGATGATCGCCGCGGCGGCCCTGCTCGTCTCCGGCTGCAGCATCCAGATCAAGAGCGAGCCGGATCCCTCGATCCCCGCCGACACGATGCTGCTGGCCTCCGACAAGGGCACCCCGATGCTCGAGCGGAACTTCAACCCCTACCTCGTGAACAAGCGCTCAGCCTCGAGCTACATCTACGAGCCGCTCGTGATCATCAACGTGCTCGACGGCAAGGAGACGCCGTGGCTCGCCGAGAAGGTCGACCTCCCGGACGCCCGCACGATCGACTACACGATCCGCGACGGCGCCACCTGGTCCGACGGTGAAGCCTTCACCCCTGAGGACGTCAAGTTCACCTTCGACCTCATCAAGCAGTACCCGACGCTCGACCAGAAGGGCGCCTGGCAGCACATCGACACGATCGAGGTGAAGGGCCAGCACGTCATCATGCACCTGCTCGACGACGACGCCCCCGCGGCCGACATCGTCTCGCAGACGCTCATCGTCCCGGAGCACATCTGGAAGGACGTCAAGAGCCCCGACACCTGGCGGAACCCGAACCCGGTCGGCACCGGCCCCTATGTCCTCGGCAACTACACCTCGCAGCAGTACACGATGGACAAGAACGAGACGTACTGGCAGGCCGACAAGATCGAGGTCAACCACCTCGTGATCCCCGCGGCCACCGGTGAACTCGACATCGTGACCAAGGGCTTCGACTGGGCGTACTCGTTCCTGTCGAACGTCGAAGGCACCTGGGGTGCGGCAAACGACCACAACAAGTTCTGGTTCCCGCCGGGAGGCGTGATCGGGCTCGTGCCCAACATGGACGTCGCCCCGTTCGACAACGTCGACGTCCGTCGCGGCATCGCCCTGGCGCTCGACCGCGACAAGATCGCCGACGCAGCGACCGAGGGCTACCTCGGTGCCGCCGGCCAGTCGAGCCTTATGCTCCCCAACCAGGAGGCAGAACTCGACCCGACCCTGCCGAACCAGGGCATGATCACGCAGGACACCGCCGGCGCCCTCGAGGCCTTCGCGGCCGCTGGGTACACCCAGCAGGGCGGCAAGCTCGTCGACGCGGCGGGCAAGCAGTTCAGCTTCTCGATCACGACCGCCAACGGCTACGCGGACTGGCTCCGCGCGGTCCAGGAGGTCCGCAAGGAGCTCGGCGCCCTCGGCATCGACGTGCAGATCAAGCAGCCGCAGCCGCCGGGGTACCAGCAGGCGATCCAGAGCGGCGCCTTCGAGGTCGCCATGGGTGGCATGGGCAACGGCATCATGTTCCAGGGCTTCAACAACAGCTTCAACAGCGAGTTCGCGAAGCCGATCGGCGAGACGACGTCCAGCAACTTCGGTCGTTACCGCAACCCGCAGATGGACCAGCTGCTCGCCCAGTACAAGGAGACCACCGACGAGGCCACTCGCCTGGGGCTGAGTCACCAGATGCAGCAGATCGTCTACAGCGACTTCCCGGTCATCGGCATGTACTACGGCGGACTCTGGGGCCTCTACAACGACAAGAAGTTCACCGGCTGGCCCGATGCGGACAACCCCTACGCACCGCTGCAGACCTACGACCAGACCCCGCTCCTCGTGTTCACGCACCTCAAGCTCCGGAAGGACGGTGAGTGACCGTGTACATGGTGCGCAAACTCGGCCTCTTCGTCCTCACCCTGTGGGCGGCGGTCACGCTGAACTTCCTCCTGCCGCGGCTCATGCCCGGTTCCCCGACCGACGCCGCGATCGCGAAGCTCGCGCAGAACGGCCCGGTCTCCGCGGCCACGCGTGCGGCGATCGAGGCCCAACTCGGTGTCCCCGGCGGCAACCTCTGGGAGCAGTACGTCACGTACCTCCACCAGGTCGTCACGCTCGACTTCGGGGTCTCGTACACCTTCTTCCCGCAGTCGGTCGGTGAGCTCATCTGGCAGGCGTTCCCGTACACGATCATCCTGCTCGGGATCGTGACGATCGTCGCCTTCATCCTCGGCACCCTCATCGGCGTGCTCGCGGCCTGGCGGCGGAACACCTGGCTCGACGCCCTGCCGACGCTGAGTGGCACCTTCGCCAGTACGTTCCCGTACTTCTGGACCGCACTGCTCCTGCTGTTCTTCGCCGGCTACGTGCTCCACTGGTTCCCGACCTCGGGTGCCTTCGGCCCGACGGCTTCTCCTGCCTTCACCTGGGACTTCATCGTCGACGTCGCGTACCACGCGGTGCTGCCGGCGCTGACGATCCTCGTGACGAGCCTCGGTGGCTGGATCATCGGCATGCGCAACGCGATGATCAACACCCTCGGTGACGACTACGTGACCTTCGCCGAGGCGAACGGTCTCCGTGGTCGCACGGTCGCCATCAAGTACGCGGCCCGCAACGCGATCCTCCCGAACCTCACCGGCTTCGGGCTCGCGCTCGGCGGTGTGGTCGGCGGCTCGATCCTCGTGGAGCAGGTCTTCGGATACCCGGGCATCGGCTTCCTCCTGTTCAACGCGGTGATCGGACAGGACTACCCGCTCATGCAGGCGCTCTTCCTGCTCATCACCGTGAGCGTGCTCATCGCCAACTTCCTCGTCGACATCCTGTACGGCGTACTCGACCCAAGGACCCGCCGATGACCACCACACAGCACGTCAAGACACTGCAGTCCGACGCACCCGTCCGTCCGCCGCGGAGGTTCGCCTTCATCGGTCGATCGGCGGCGACGCTCTGGGCCAACTGGAAGTCCCGCCTCGGGCTCATCATCCTCGCGTTCTTCATCCTCGTCGCGATCTTCGCCCCGGTGCTCGCACCGTACGGCGCGAGCCAGGACGGGTTCCCCCGGAACGCCGACTCGAGTCCCGAGCACTGGTTCGGGACGACGGCGGCGGGCGAGGACGTCCTCAGCCAGCTCATCTACGGTTCGCAGATCAGCGTCACGGTCGGATTCATCGCGGGCATCCTGTCGACGATCGTCGCGGTCCTGATCGGCCTCAGCTGGGGCTACATCAAGGGCTTCGGCGCCGAGGTCGTCAACTTCATCGTCAACCTGTTCCTCGTGGTGCCCGGCCTGCCGCTCATGATCGTCATCGCCGCGTACCTCCAGAACGGTGGGCTCGTGATGATCGTCGCGGTCATCGTGATCACCGGGTGGGCGTGGGGTGCCCGCGTGCTCCGCAGCCAGACGCAGTCGCTGCGTTCGCGTGACTTCGTGACCGCGGCCCGCTTCTCCGGCGACCGACCGTTCCGCATCGTGTTCAACGAGATCCTGCCGAACATGACGTCCCTCATCGCCGGTGGCTTCTTCGGTGCCGCGACGAGTGCGATCCTCGCGGAGGCCGGCCTCGAGTTCCTGGGCCTCGGCGACTCGTCGATCGTCAGCTGGGGCACCATCCTCTACTGGGCGCAGAACTCCAACGCCCTGCTCACCGGTCAGTGGATCCTCCTCTTCGCCCCCGGTCTCTGCATCGCGCTCCTCGCGATGAGCCTCACCCTCATCAACTTCGGTGTCGACGCGATCAGCAACCCGCGCCTCCGTGAAGGGAAGTCACGATGAACGCCGTCAACCTCCAGGCCGAGAGCGCATCCGCGCCGGCAGCCGGGACCGGAGCGCTCCTCGAGGTCCGCGACCTGTCCGTCGTCTACGAGTCCGTCGGCGCCGCGCCGGTCCAGGCGGTCGACCACGTGTCGTTCTCCGTCGGTGCCGGTGAGTTCATCGGGCTCGTCGGCGAGTCCGGCTCCGGGAAGTCGACGCTCGGCTTCGCGGCCACCCGCTTGCAGAAGCCGCCTGCCCGCATCAACGGCGGGCAGATCCTCTTCGGTGGCAAGGACATCCGCGAGCTCGGCGACGAGGCGCTCCGTGAGCAGCGTCAGGGCGGCTTCGCCATGGTGCTGCAGTCGGGCATGAACGCGCTCAACCCGGTCCGCACGATCCGCAACCACTTCGTGGACATCTTCAAGGCGCACGGCCACGTCTCCCGCGACCGCTGGGACGCTCGGATGGCCGAGCTGGTCGACAAGGTCGGGCTGACGCCGCAGGTGCTCGCGCGCTTCCCCGGCGAGCTGTCCGGCGGCATGCGTCAGCGCGTGTCCATCGCACTGGCCCTGTCGCTCGAGCCCCGCCTCATGGTGTTCGACGAGCCGACCACCGCGCTCGACGTCCTCGTGCAGCACGCGATCATGGACACGATCACCGAGCTGCAGCAGGCCGAGGGGTTCACCGCCATCCTCATCAGCCACGACCTCGGCGTCGTGCTCGAGGCGACGCAGCGCGTGCTCGTCATGCACGAGGGTCGAATCGTCGAGGACGCCCCGAGTCGCGACATCCTCGAGCGTCCGCAGGACCCGTACACGCGGATGCTGCTCAGTCACTACGCCGACCCGCGCGCCGCGGTCGTCGAGCTGCCCGGCTTCCCCTCGCGTGCGAACCGGGGCACTGCTCCGGTGTCCGGCACCACGACGAGCGTCCCGACCGCGACGAGCGCGAGCTCCGAGTCGGGCAAGGCCTCGTCGCGCGCCGGTCGTTCGGCCGAGTCGGCGGTCATCGTCGACGCCGTCTCGAAGGTCTACCCGCCGCCGCGCCGCGGTGAGTCAGCGGTGACGGCCGTCGACGACGTGTCGTTCACGCTCGAACCCGGTCAGTCGCTCGCGCTCGTGGGGGCCTCGGGCTCCGGCAAGTCGACCATCGCGAAGCTCATCACGGGCATCGAGAAGCCGACCTCCGGTGCGGTCCGCTTCGGTGACCTCGACGTCGCCCAGCTGAACCGCAAGGGCATCCGGAACCTGCACAAGAACGTGCAGATGATCTTCCAGGACCCGTATGCGGCGCTCAACCCGCTGCACACGGTCGAGTACACGCTCACCCGTCCGGTGGTGAACTTCACCGGGCTGAAGGGCGACGCCGTCCGCAGGCGCGTGCTCGAACTCCTCGAGACGGTGGGCCTCTCGCCCGTCGAGCAGTTCGCGGCGAAGCTGCCGCACCAGCTCTCCGGTGGACAGCGGCAGCGCGTCGTGATCGCCCGCGCACTCGCGAGTGACCCGCAGGTGCTCATCGCCGACGAGCCCGTGTCGATGCTCGACGTGTCGCTGCGTGCCGGTGTGCTCGCGCTGCTCGAGGACCTGCGCGAGCAGTGGGGCGTCTCGATGCTCTACATCACGCACGACCTGCTGTCGGCGCGACTCGTGACCGACAACATCATGGTCCTCAACCAGGGTCGCGTCGTCGAACGTGGCGAGACCGCGCACGTCCTGCAGCACCCGCAGGATCCGTACACGATCCAGCTGCTCGACGCCGTCCCCAACCCGGCCCGCGCCAAGCGCTGACGCCCGTCCCGTCCCTGCGTTCACCTCTCCCGGTCCCTGCGCCCACCCCTCCCGGTCCCTGAGCTTGTCGAAGGGCCTGGTCTTCCTCCCGGTCCCTGAGCTTGTCGAAGGGCCACACCTCTACATGAAACAGGAGCAACACCCGTGCTGACCTTCCCCGACGGCTTCCTCTGGGGCGCCGCCACCGCTGCCCACCAGATCGAGGGCAACAACATCAACAGCAACTGGTGGGTGCACGAGCACGAAGCCGGGACGAACATCGTCGAGCCCTCGGGTGACGCGATGGACAGCTACCACCGCTACCGCGAGGACATGCAGCTGCTCGCCGACGCCGGGCTGAACACCTACCGGTTCAGCATCGAGTGGGCCCGGATCGAGCCCGAGCGCGGCATCGTCTCGCGTGCCGAGGTCGACCACTACCGTCGCATGGTCGACACCGCGCACGAGCTGGGACTCAACCCGGTCGTCACGCTCATGCACTTCACGGTGCCGCGCTGGTTCGAGCGCGACGGGTTCTGGCGGGCGAAGGACGCCGCCGACCTCTTCGCGCGGTACACCGAGCTGACCCTGCCGATCGTCGGCGAGGGCGTCGAACACGTCTGCACCATCAACGAGCCGAACATCGCCGCGATGCTCGCCGGTGGTGAGGACGCGGCGAACCTCGTCGCGTACGGCCTGCCGAACCCGGACCTCTTCGTGGCCGACGCACTCCTCGAGTCCCACAAGCGTTCGCGCGAGGTGCTCTCGCAGGTGTCCGGCCTGAAGTCCGGCTGGACCATCGCGACGCAGGCGTTCCGGTCGAACGGTGAGCCGGGCTCCGACGAGATGCTGCGCGAGTACGGCTACCCGCGTGACGACTGGTACCTCGAGCAGTCCGCCGGCGACGACTTCCTCGGCGTCCAGGCGTACACGCGCACGTTCATCGGGCCGAAGGGACCGCTGCCCGTCGAGGACGGCGTCGAGACGACGCTCACCGGTTGGGAGTTCTACCCTCCGGCCGCCGCCGAAGGTGTGCGGAGCGCCTGGGAGCTGTCGGGCGGGGTGCCGATCATGATCACCGAGAACGGCATCGCGACCTCAGACGACACGCGTCGGATCGACTACACGGACGGCGCCCTGCGCGAGCTGCACGCCTGCATCCAGGACGGGATCCAGCTCGAGGGCTACCTCCACTGGAGCGCGCTCGACAACTACGAGTGGGCGAGCGGCTTCCGACCGACCTTCGGCCTCATCGCCGTCGATCGCGAGACCTTCGTGCGCACGCCGAAGCCGAGCCTCGCGTGGCTCGGGAACGTCGCGAAGGCGAACGGCCTCACGGAGTAGCGGAAGTGGTGCCGTCCCTAACTCAGGAGTTGTCCGGTGTGTCGTGCTGGTGTGGGTGGCGACACGCGACGGAGTCCTGAGACAGGGGCGCCGGGGTCGCGTGTGGTGTGGTCCGTTCGTCCCCAACTCAGGAGATGTCCGGTGTGTCGGGTTGGTGTGGATGGCGACACGCGACGGAGTCCTGAGATAGGGGCGCCGGGGTCGCGTGTGGTCCGTTCGTCCCCAACTCAGGAGATGTCGGGTGTGTCGGGCTTCGCGGGAGGGCGACACGCCACGGAGTCCTGAGAACGGGACGGTGGGTCGAACGGAGAGAGCCCCGGGCAGCGGTTGCTGCCCGGGGCTCTGTGCATGGTGTTCGGCTGGGGTCCGCATGGGCGGAAGACGCCGGCGGCCGGTCAGCGCTCGCTGCGAGGGCCGCGACCGAAGCGACCACGCGGGCCGTGCTCGTGCGCCGTGTGCTCGTCCCGGCCGAAGGCTCGGGCGATGCTCTCGAGGCTGGCGAGCGTCGTCGCGAGGTCCTCGGGCGAGACGGCGTCGGCGACGGTCTGGCGGACCGCGTCGACCTTGGTGCGGAGCGCGTCGTGCGCCTCGCGACCGGTGTCCGTCAGGGTGATGCCGTCGGCGTCGACGATGACCCAGCCGCGGGCGGCGAAGTCCATGACGATGTCCGCGGTCGAGCGACGAGGGCCGCGGTGGTGGCCGTGGCCAGGGCCGAACGGTGCGCCGCCGGGTCGGTGATCACGACCGAAGCCGCGACCGATCTCGCGGCCGCGCCCGAAGGCCCGATCGTGAGCGGGGTGGCCGTGCTCGTGGCCGCTCGGACGCTCGGCGGATGCGGTGTCCGCCGTCGTCTCGGCGGTGCGCTCCGGGCGACCGAAGCCGCGACCGGGGCCGAACCCGCCGCGGCGGCCGAACCGTTCGGGGCTGCGCGGTCCGTGGCGGTGTGGCGGGAGCGAGGCGTCGATCTCCTCGACGCTCGACGCGCCGGAGGCGATGAGCTCGAGCGTGCGCCAGCTGCGGCGGCCGAGGCCGTCCTCGGCGAGCACCTCGTGCATCGAGTGCTTGAGCGCGTGATCGACGGTGCGGAGCCAGAAGCCGAGCGGGCGCTCGGCGGACTGGGTGGTGGACTGCTCTGGGGAAGTCGTGGGGGTGTTCATGGGTGGTCTCCTTATTTGCATGCTCTGTTACATGTACATGTATAATGACATGCATGTCCGACGATCGTCAAGCACAGCCCAGCGAACCCACAGCAACCGACCCGGTGGAGATGATCGAGCAGGCCCTCGTCCAGATCCGACGGGACCAGTCAGGCCGTCGGTTCGGCGGACGCGGTGGGCGCGGTGGGCCCGGTCATCACCACCACGATGAGCACGGCGGTCATCGGCACGACGCCGACGGCGGCGCTGAGGATGAACGCGGGCGCGGGCGCGGTCCCGGCTTCGGACCCGGCTTCGGTGGGCCCTGGGCTCCCGGCGGTGGCGCCCGTCACCCGCGTGAGCAGGCGATCGCCCAGGCTGCTCGGTTCCGGATGCTGGACGCGCTTGCTCGTGATGAGGCGGCCGGTGGCATGGGGATCAGTGCGCTCGCGGAGTCGATCGGTGTCGACCAGCCCCGCGCGAGCAGGCTCGTGGCCGAAGCGACGAAGCGCGGCGAGGTCGCTCGCGCAGTCGACCCGAACGACGGTCGACGCAGCGTGGTGCAGCTGAGCGCCGCCGGCCGCGCGGTCCTGCAGGAGGCGCACCGGGGTCGACGCGACGCGGTCACGACCGCGCTCTCTGGATTCGCGCCCGCGGAGGCGGCGCAGTTCGCCGCGTACCTCGAGCGCTTCGTCGCCGCGTGGCCGCGCCCCGACACCGACCGGTAGCTCGCCCGCCTGATCCTCGGGCCAGGGTTCGCAATTCAGGAGCGTCCCGGTGAGTCGAGCCGGATCATCCCCTCGGTGGCGGGACGCGCCGGCGTGCGCCTGAGTTCTGCACGATCGGACCCGTCCGATCCATGCCGTTCGCACTTCAGGAGGAGTCAGGCGTGTCGGCCTGGGGATGGCCGTCTCGCGGGAGAACCGCCGGGGCGCTCCTGCGTTGTGAACGGTGAGGCGGCATCGGGACTCGGCCCTCGCTACTCGGGGCGGAGGCGGAGCTCCTGCATCCCGCCGTCGACGGCGATCGAGGTGCCGGTCGTCGAGCCTGATCGCGGGCTCGCCAGGTAGGCGACGGCACCGGCGACCTCGGTCGCGGCGACGAGTCGGCCATGCGGCTGGCGTGCCTCAAGTGCGGCGCGTTCTGCGGCCGGGTCTGGCGCGCTGTCGAGCAGCCGGCCAACCCAGGGGGTGTCGGCCGTGCCCGGGTTGACGCAGTTCACCCGGATGCCCTCGCGCAGGTGGTCGGCCGCCATCGCTCGCGTCAAGGACAGCACGGCTCCCTTCGTCGCCGTGTAGAGCGCGCGCTGGGGGAGTCCCGCCGTCGCGGCGATCGACGCGGTGTTCACGATCGTGGCCGACGGCGACTCGCGCAGGTGTGGGAGGGCCGCGCGCGTCACGCGAGCCATGCCGACCACGTTGATGTCGAAGACGCGGTGCCACTCGTCGTCGTCGTTGGACTCGATGGTGCCCTGCGCGCCGATACCGGCGTTGTTCACGACGATGTCGAGGCGGCCGAACCGTGCGACGACGGCGTCGACCGCCGCGCGGACCGACGCGTCGTCGGCGACGTTCGCCCGCACCGACAGGCGGGTGGCGGAGTCCTCGTCGGGCGACGGGTTCAGGTCGAGGATCGCGACGCTCGCGCCAGCTGCGGCGAGACGTTCGACGATGGCGGCACCGATCCCCGAAGCGCCGCCGGTGACGATCGCGACGAGTCCGTCGAACTCGCCGGTGTCTGCGGCGCTCATGCGCGGGCTCCGAGTGCCTCGGCCGGCTTGGCGGACGGCGCGATTCCAGGGACCGGGTCGACGAACCGCTGTCGCTGGCGGCCGAGGCCCTCGATCTCGACCTCGCAGACGTCGCCCGGTGCGAGGTAGGGGAAGCGGCCGGAGAGCGCGACGCCCTCGGGTGTGCCGGTCAGGACGAGGTCGCCGGGTTCGAGCTGCAGGTACTGGCTCAGGTGCCAGATGACCGTGGCGACGTCGAAGATGAGGTCCGCCGTGCTCGAGTCCTGACGCGGTTCGCCGTTGACCCAGCTGCGGAGTCGCAGAGCGCCGGCGTCGACCTCGTCCGGCGTCACGAGCCACGGGCCGGTCGGGTTGAAGCCCGGAGCGCACTTGCCCTTGGACCACTGCCCGCCACTCGCCGCCATCTGGAAGTCGCGCTCCGACACGTCGTTCGCGGTGACGAAGCCGGCGATGCGGCCGAGGGCGTCCTCAGGGCTGTCGAGGTAGGAGGTGCGCTCGCCGATGACGACGCCCAGCTCGACCTCCCAATCGGTCTTCGTGCTGCCGCGCGGGATGCGGACGTCGTCGTTCGGGCCGACGACCGTGTTGGGCGTCTTCAAGAACATGATGGGGATCTCGGGAGGGGCGGACCCGGACTCCGCTGCATGCGCCGCGTAGTTCATCCCGATGCAGACGACCGCACTCGGCCGGGCGATCGGAGCGCCGATGCGGAGCTCGTCGGCGCCGTCGAGGACGGGGAGCGCACCCGACTCGAGGGCGGCGCGAACCTGATCGACGCCGCCGCCGGCGAGGAAGGCTCCGTCGATGTCGGGGGTGATCGATCGGAGGTCGTAGGCGGTGTCGCCCGCGAACACGACGGGGGTCTCCCCGTCCACGGGGCCGAGTCTGGCGAAGCGCATGCTGGTCCTTCCGGTTCCGCCGGTGCCCGCGTGCGGACCCGGCTCCGTAGCCGATAACGTCTGAACTCTACCGCCGGACCCCGGCGTTGCAACAGGTGATTTGGTCCACGCTGAGCGCATTGACAGCCCAGACATCGGATGTCTAAGCTCGGTGGCACCAGCCCGAAGGAGCATGCCGACGTGAGTACCATCATCGGATTCGAGACGCACGACGTCCGGTTCCCGACCTCGACCACCCTCGACGGCTCGGACGCCATGAACCCCGACCCCGACTACTCCGCCGCCTACCTGCGGCTCGTGACGGACGCGGACGACGGCCACGAGGGCCACGGCTTCGTCTTCACGATCGGACGCGGCAACGACGTCGAGGTCGCAGCCATCCACGCCCTCCGGGACCACCTCCTCGGTCGCGAGGTCGAGCCCGTGCTCGACGCCCTCGGGTCCTTCTGGCGCGAACTCGTCTACGACTCCCAGCTCCGGTGGCTCGGCCCCGAGAAGGGCGTCATGCACATGGCGATCGGCGCCGTCGTCAACGCGCTCTGGGACCTCAAGGCCAAACGCGCCGGCCTGCCGCTCTGGCGGCTGCTCGCCATGATGACGCCGGAGGAGCTCGTCGAGCTCGTCGACTTCCGCTACCTGAGCGACGTCCTCACCCCGGACGACGCCCTCGCGATCCTCCGACGCGCCGAACCGGGACGGGAGGCCAGGACCGAGGCCCTGCTCGCCGCCGGGTACCCCGCCTACACGACCACGCCCGGGTGGCTCGGCTACTCCGACGAGAAGCTCGACCGCCTGTGTCGCGAAGCGGTCGCGGACGGATTCGCGCAGGTCAAACTCAAGGTCGGCGGGAATGTGGAGGACGACGTCCGTCGCCTCGCCATCGCCCGGAACGCCGTGGGACCCGACATCCGGATCGCCGTCGACGCCAATCAGCGGTGGGACGTCGCGGAGGCGATCGACTGGATGTCCCGACTCGCCCCCTACGACATCGCCTGGATCGAGGAGCCGACGAGCCCCGACGACATCCTCGGCCACGCGGCGATCGCGCGCGGCGTCGCCCCGATCCCGGTCGCGACCGGTGAGCACATGGCCAACCGCATCATGTTCAAGCAGTTCCTGCAGGCCGACGCCCTCCAGGTGCTCCAGATCGACTCCACGCGGGTCGCCGGCGTGAACGAGAACATCACGATCCTCCTCCTGGCCGCGAAGTTCGGTGTCCCGGTCTGCCCGCACGCCGGTGGCGTCGGGCTGTGCGAAGCGGTGCAGCACCTCTCGATGTTCGACTTCATCGCCGTGTCCGGGAGCGAGGATGGACGCATGATCGAATTCGTCGACCACCTGCACGAGCACTTCGTCGAGCCCGTCGAGATCGTCGCCGGCCGGTACCGCGCGCCGGTCGCCCCCGGCGGCGGTTCGGAGATGCTCGCGACGTCGATCGCCGAGTTCACCTTCCGGGGCGCCGGTGCCTGACCTCCTCGTCCCGCGGCTCGCGTACGGCGCCGCCAACCTCGGCAACCTCTACCGCGAGCTCAGCGATGAGGAGGCCTGGGCGATCCTCGATGCGGCCTGGGAACACGGCGTCCGCTTCTACGACACGGCTCCGCACTACGGCCTCGGTCTCTCCGAGCGTCGGCTCGGCGCCTTCCTGCAGACGAAGCCCCGCGACGAGTACGTCCTGTCCACCAAGGTCGGCCGCCTCCTCGTGCCGAACCCTGAGGGGGAGGGTGCGCTCGACACCGACAACGACTTCGTCGTCCCGGCGACCGTGCGACGCGAGTGGGACGCGAGCGAGGCCGGCGTGCGTCGCTCGCTCGACGAGTCCCTCGAACGACTCGGACTCGACCACGTCGACGTGCTCTACCTCCACGACCCGGAACGCAACGATCCGGAAGCCGGGATCTCCGAGGGGATCCCGGCGCTCGCCGCCCTCCGCGACGAAGGACTCGTCGGGGCGGTCGGGATCGGGTCGATGGACGTCGCCGCGCTGCTCGCCGCGGTGCGCACGGGCTTGACCGACCTCATCATGATCGCCGGTCGGTACACGCTCGCCGAGCAACCGGCGGCCGAGGAGGTGCTGCCAGCGTGCCTGGAACACGGCGTCGGTGTGGTCGCCGCCTCGGTGTTCAACTCCGGCCTGCTGGCCCGTGCCGTCCCCGACCGCGACGGACGCTACGAGTACGGTGCCGTCCCGCCGGAGGTGTTCGATCGCGCCGTCGACATCGCCGAGATCTGCCGTCGGTTCGAGGTCGAACTGCCGGCAGCCGCCCTCCAGTTCCCGCTCCGTCACCCCGCCGTGCGGACGGTCGCCGTCGGTGCCTCGCGGCCGGAGCAGATGATCCAGAACGTGGAGCGCTTCGAGGCGCCGATCCCCGAGACCTTCTGGACGGAGCTGCGCACCAGAGGGCTGCTCGGCTGATGCGGACGATCGACGCGCACCTCCATCTGTGGAATCGCGCCGACGGGTATCACTGGCTCGCTTCGGCCGACGAGTCGCTTCGCGAGGACTTCACGCCGGAGCGCGCGGCCGCGGAGCTGCGGGAGGCCGGCGTCGATGCGGCGATCCTCGTCCAGGCCGACGACACGGAGCTCGACACGATGTCCATGCTCAGCGCATCGGACGCTTTCAGCTGGGTGGCCGGCGTCGTCGGCTGGGTGCCGATCGACGACGCGAAGCGGGCTGAGGCCCTGCTCGACCGTTGGGGAGTGCATCCACGATTCCGCGGCGTTCGTCAGCTGCTGCACGACGATCCCCGGGACGGACTGCTCCTGGCTGCACCCGCCCGCCGGTTGGCGGCGCTCCTCGCGGACCGCGGGCTTCCGCTCGACCTCCCGAACGCCTTCCCACGGCTGCTCCGCGACGCCACCGGACTCGCGCGGCTGGAGGAGGGGCTGACGATCGTCGTCGACCACCTCGCGAAGCCCCCGCGCGACGATGAGGCCTTCGAACGATGGGCGACCGAGATGGCCGCGGCGGCGGCGTCACCGAACGTGGTCGCCAAGGTGTCGGGCCTCAATCGAGCCGGTCGGCCGTTCGTGGCGGCCGACGTGCGTCGGGCCTGGGACACCGCACTCGCCTGCTTCGGGCCCGAGCGGTTGATGCTCGGCGGCGACTGGCCGATGACCGTCACGAGCGGCGGGTACGGTGCGGTCTGGCACGAGCTGTTCGGTCTCGTCGACGAGTTGTCGCCGGCGGAACGCGATGCACTGCGTGGCGGGACGGCGACGCGCGTCTACCGGCTCGACCCCCGCGGGCCGGGCGGCGACGACGGACTGACATGATCGGGCAGACGGATGGACACGGAACCATGACGAGGAGGTCACCATGCTGACAGGGATCGACCCGGTGCTGAGCGGCGAACTGCTGCTGCACCTGGACGCGATGGGACATTCGGACGCGGTGGTGATCGCCGACGCGCACTTCCCCGCCGCCCGGCTCGGCGAACGCGTCGTCGTGCTGCCGACGCTGTCGACGCCGGAGGTCCTCCGAGCGGTGCGCACGGTGATCCCGCTCGACGACGAGCCCGTGCTCGACCTCATGACGAGCGCCGACGGTACGGTGCTCGACGTCCAGCGGGAACTCATCGCCGCCGCCGGCACGACCGAGGACGCCGTGCGCTTCGTCGACCGGTTCGCCTACTACGACGAGGCCGCCACGGCGTTCCTCATCATCCGCACGGGCGAGACCAGGAAGTACGGGAACGTCACCCTGCGGAAGGGGCTCGTGCTCCCGGGCGCCTGACCCGACCGCGGGCTGCGGTCGCTCACCAGCAGAGCGCGACGATCGCGGCACCGACGACGGCGTAGATCCCCGACAGGACCTGCCGACCGCGGGTGCGGGGTTCGACGGCTGTCTCGACCGTCGCCCCGTGCTCGTCGAGGGTCCGCTTCGGCTTGGGTGCGTGCCAGGGGAGTGTGTTCCAGCGGAGTGCTGCGCCTGCGAGTCCGAAGCCGACGATCGCGACGGCGAGGACCCACGCCCAGGACCAGACGCCGACCGGCGCGGCGAGGGCGCGGACGAGGGCGAGGATCACGATGCTGTCGACCGCGTCGACGACCAGTCGGTGGCGCTCGGTCGCCGCCCAGCGTCCCGTACTCCACGCGTGGACGACCTGGAGGGCGAGCACCCACGCGACGACGAGGGCGACGCCGGCGGGGATCAGGATCTCGATCATCGTGCTGCTCCGATCTGCTCGAGGAGGGCGACGCCGGCCGCATCGACCGACTCTTGGGTCGCTGAGACGAGGACCACCGTGGTGCCGGTCGCCGGCACGACGCCGACGAAGGACGCGAAGCCGCCCGTGGCGCCGTTGTGCCAGACGAGGTCTTCACCGCCGATCGCCTTCCGATCGGTGATCCAGGCCCAGCCGATCTCGCGATCGCCGAACGCCGCTTGTGGGTCGAGCGCCTCAATGCCCGGCGCGCTGCCGTCGGCCAGTCGCTCCGCGAAGCGCGCGAGATCCTCCGTGTCCGAGCGGATGCCGCCAGCGGGCCCGATCGCCGTGCCGGTCCATGCTGCGGCGGTCCGTCCGCCGGCGGTCTCGCCGAGGAGGTCGCGATCGCCGAGGTCGGCCGCATCGCTCACGGGGCTGGTCGAGTCGAGTCCCATCGGACCGGTGATCCGTTCCTCGAGGAGGTCGGCGTAGCTGGTGCCGGCGGCCGAGCCGAGGGCGGCACCGAGGAGTTCGAAGCCGAGGTTGGAGTAGGTACCCTTCGGGGTGTCGAGGGATGCGGACCGCGCCTGCTCGAGCAGCCGGTCGAGGTCCTCGCCGTAGGGGTTCGCCGTCGTGAGCGCGAACCACGTCGAGGAGAGGATCGTCCAGAGGTCGATCGGCAGCCGGGGCAGGCCGGAGGTGTGGGTGGCGAGCTGCTCGAGGGTCACGTCCGCCGCGGGCGCGTCGCCCAGCTCGAGGAGCTCACCGAGCCTGGTGTCCGGGGTGACCTCGCCGCGCTCGATCGAGTCGGCGAGCAACAGTCCGGTGAAGGCCTTGCTCACCGATCCGATCTCGAACCGGGTGTTCGGCTGGGCGCCGATCGTCGCGGTGCGGGTGCCGTCCGGGGTGACGACGATGGCCAGCAGGGCCTTGCGGTCGGGGCCGGCGAGCTCGCGGACGGTGGCCGCGAGTTCGGCGTCGCCGGTGGCTTCGGGGGGAAGCGTCGAGGGCCCTGGCCGGAAGGCGAGCCCGATCGCGAGGGCGACAGCGGTGCTGACGGCGGCGATGACCCAGACCCGTCTGGGTCGGGACGTGCTGCGTGGTGTGGCGGTCATGCGGGGTCCTTCCTGGGGTCGGTGGTCATTCCATGGCGGCGACGGCGACGAGCAGCGGGACGAGTCGCATGGGTGGGACCGCGACCCGACCGCGGCCGGCTGGTTGCAGCCAGCCGGCGGCCGTCAGGACGCGGACGTGGTGGTAGACCTGGCCGGTCGTCCCGATGCCGTCGAGTTCGCCGAGGTCCGCGAGTGCGGAGGTGCCGTTGGCGACGGCCAGGAGCAGCTGCAGCCGGACGGGGGAGCCGATGGCTGCGAGTCGCGATGCCGCCGTCGCGAGTGGACCGGAGCCTGCTGATTCCACGGCGTCGGGGTCGTCGCCGAGCGCGAGGAGGTCGTCGGTCGCCCTGGCGTACTGCCACTGCACGGGTCCGCCGCCGGCGACGACCGATCCGGTGAAGAGGACCGCCCCGTGCTCGAGCTCGGCCGTCCGCTGTTCGAGCCCGCGGAGCGCCCAGAAGGTGTCGTCGGCATCGCTCGCCGCCGCTGCGGACGGAACGTCATCCGGTCGCTCGGTGGTCGTGTCGTCGTCGGCCGGTCGGGCGAACACGGCGGCTTCGAGACGCGCGAGACGTGCCTCGTGATCCCCGGGGTCGATGGTCGTCATGACCCAAGTGTACAAATATCGTAATTACGAAATCAAGCTGATGGACCCACGGTCTGAGTGGTGGAGCCGTGCATCAGGCCCGCGAGCGGAGCCGCCCCTGCTTGGCGTGCACCGGGATCAGCAGTCCGAGGCCGATGAGCAGCACGAGCACGATCCCGAGAATCCCCCAGAACTGCGCCCCACCGAGCGTGACGAACAGAGCGAAGGCGGTCGGCGCGAGGAAGGACACGGCGCGGCCGGTCGTGGCGTAGAGGCCGAAGACCTCACCCTCGCGGCCCTCGGGGATGATGCGCGCCAGGAACGAGCGGCTCGCCGACTGGGCAGGGCCGACGAACAGGCACAGCATGAGGCCGAAGATCCAGAAGATCGTCGCGCCGCCCTCGTGGAGGAAGAACACGGCGCTCCCGGCGATGACGAGGCCGATGAGCGACGCGACGATGACGGGTTTCGGGCCCACTTTGTCGTCGAGCAGGCCGATCGTGATCGTCGCGATCCCGGCGACGACGTTGGCGGCGATCGCGAAGATGATCACCTCGCCGGGTGAGAAGCCGAAGGTCCCCGCGGCCAGGACGCCACCGAAGGTGAAGACACCGGCGAGCCCGTCGCGGAACACGGCGCTCGCGAGCAGGAAGTAGAGCGTCTGTCGGCTGTCGCGCCAGAGTTCCGCGATGCTCTTGGCGAGGACGCCGTAGGAGGCGAAGAACCCGACGTGCGGCCGGGCGACGGCCTGGGGTGCGTGGTACTCGGGCACCGCGAACAGCACGGGCAGGGCGAAGATCCCGAACCATGCCGCAGACACGAGCATCGCGACGCGGACGTCCATGCCGTCTTCGCCGGTGACGCCGAAGAGTCCGACCTCGGGGGAGATGAAGCCGAAGTACACGATGAGCAGCAGCACGATGCCGCCGATGTACCCCATGCCCCAGCCGAGACCGGAGACCTTGCCGATGGAGGTGGGCGTCGACACCTGGGCGAGCATCGCGTTGTAGTTGACGCCGGCGAACTCGAACACGATGTTGCCGACCGCGAGGAGGACGAGGCCCAGCCAGAGGAAGTTCGGATCGGGGGCGACGAAGAAGAGGAGCGCGGTGATCGCGACGACGACGTAGGTGTTGAAGCCGAGCCAGAACTTCCGCCGCCCGGCGGAGTCCGACCGCTGGCCGACGACCGGCGCGAGGATCGCGATCAGCAGCCCGGCGGCGGCGAGCGCCCACCCGAGGGACGCCGACACTGCGGCCTCCTCGCCGAAGGAGTCGCTCGTCAGATAGACGGTGAACACGAAGGTGGTGACGACGGCGTTGAACGACGCCGAGCCCCAGTCCCACAGGCTCCACGCGAAGATGCGACCCTTGCGACCCGCCTGCGCTTTCACAGCGGCGACCTGCGAGGTGTCGAGGTCGACGGTGGCTGCTGCGGCGTCGGGGGTGACGAGCGGTGGTGGCGGGAAGTTGCGGGGCCGGGATCCGAGACGCGGGGCTTCGTCGCCGTGCCCGCCTGTCCGGCCGGTGTCGTCGGTGCCACCTGGGGGAGTCGTGCTCATGCACTGAGGCTAGTGCCGCGTGGTGAACGGGCGGTAGCGCGGAGGCCCGGCGTTGCAGTCGACGACACCGAACTCTACATTTGATATTTCAAGGACATCGAGCGTAGCAGCCCCGATGCTCACGACCGACCTGAGGTGGTGGAGACACCGTGCCTGAACGACGAAAGACACTGCAACGATGAGCCTGGAAGCACGCGATCTCTCCTTCGGCTATTCGCCGCGTCGCCGCGACCCGGTCCACGTGTTGCGGGGGGTGAGTCTTTCTGTAGCCGCCGGTGAGTCGTTGGCGGTCGTCGGGCCCTCGGGATCCGGGAAGTCGACACTCCTGCACTGCCTATCTGGTCTCCGAGCTCCGACACGTGGAAGCGTCGTGGCGTTGGGGACGGAGCTGTCATCCCTGACCGAATGGGGTCGTTCCCGATTCCGGCGGCGGTCCGTCGGCTTCGTGTTCCAGGACTACAACCTGATCCCCTCCATCAACGTGCGGGACAACCTCGCGTTGCCAGCGCTCTTCGCCGGTCGCGCAGCCGGGCGTCAGGCGGTCGCAGATGTCGCCGCGGACATCGGAATGGCGTCGCGCCTCCGGCATCGCCCGGACGAGCTGTCAGGCGGTGAACGGCAGCGCGTCGCGATCGGCCGGGTGTTGCTGTCCCAGGCTGAATTGGTCTTCGCCGACGAACCCACCGGTGCACTCGACACGTCGTCAGGACGGGTCGTGCTCGACCTCCTGTTCGGATCGCTCGGTTCCGAACGCACGATGGTGATGGTGACTCATGACCTCGACGCTGCTGCGCGTGCGGATCGTGTGCTGGTCCTCTGTGACGGTTCCGTCCACGCCGAGCTGACGTCCGCCACCCCGGAAGCGCTCTTGTCCGCCATCGAAACGGCCCGCGCGGACAGTGTCCATACGTCCGTGGAAGCATGACGATGGCCGGTCTCGTTCTCCGCACACTCCAGCAGCAGTGGCGGGTGTGGATCTCCCTGCTCCTGTTCCTGGCACTCGCGAACGCGCTCCTTGTCAGCGTGGGAGTGCTCGTGGAGGTCGCCGATCGGCTGCCCGTCCGGGAACAGCGCATCGTCCGGAATCTGAGCACGCCGATGTACGGGATGGCCTCGCTCGCCGTCCTCGTCATCACCTCCAGCGCGGTCTCCTTGGCGGTGCAACTCCAGCGTCGACCGTTCGCGACTTGGAAGCTCGCGGGGATGTCGTCAGTGCGGATCGCCGGCGTCCTGGTATCGCAGCTGATCGTGCTCGGGACCGTGGGCGGAGCGCTCGGGCTGCCGCTGGCCCTATTGGTCGCGCCGCGGTTCACCGCCTGGGTCCTGCAGGCCAACGCGGTCACCGCGATCGTCGTTGCCCCGGCGAGCACGCTGGCGCTCCTGTCGACCTGGGCACTAATCATCGGCATCCTGTTGCTCGCCGGTCTGCGAGGCGTCGGCTCGATCCTCCGGGTACCGGCGGTCGACGCGGTCCTGAGCGCAGATGTCGTCCGCAGTCGCCCGACCGCGTTCAGGCTCGCGCTCAGCCTGGTCATCTCGGCGGCGGTCCTCGCAATGGCGGCCGGAATGGTCGGCTCGGCGAGCGGCGACGTGTCCAGTCGGCTCGGGCTCCTGGTCGGCCTCGCGATGCTCCTGTCGTTGCTGATCATCCCGCTGATCGCGCTGCACGTCTCGCGGGTCACTGCGCTGTTCCTCGCAGCGTGGACGTGGATCGTCCCACGTCGATGGTCGACCGCTTGGTACCTCGCGCGTCGCGGCTGCGCCTTCCGCTTGGACCGTGTAGGCGTCTCCCTCGTTCCGCTCTACGTCGCGGTCGCCCTCGCGAGTTCGATCTACACCGTGTTCGAGACCGCCGATTCCGCCAGGAGGGCGGCCGGGCTTGTGCCCGCCGGCGAGCACGGTATCAACCACTCCGGCGTCTGGACCATTCTCGGTCCGACGGTCGTCCTGGCGATCGCCGGCACCGCGACGGTCGTGGTGATGGCTGCTCGTGAGCGAACGCACGAGCGGGCGCTGCTGGCTGTGGGCGGCGTCAGTCACCGCTCGATCGTCGGGGCCGGCATCGTCGAAGCCTTCATGTATGCCGTGACCGCGACGTTTCTCGGGCTCCTGACGGCAGCGGCTGTCTCAGTGGTGGAGGCTGAGGCGTTCGGTCGCCTCGAAACGGGGGCGCGCCCCGTGCTCGCCGTCGTGCCAGGCCTCGCAGTCGGCGCTGCAGGTTTCTGTGTGCTGGCCGCCGCCCTCGCTTTGCCCGCGGCGCTGGAGCATCGTCGGTCGGCGGTGGACAGGCTCGCTCGCTGAAGGTTCGCTGGGATGCGGAACGGGCCCGGGAATAGCTTCGGGCACCCCGCGTTGGACTTGAGCGTACGACACTCAAGTTTGAATCCAGGAGGTTCACGTGCCCGAAGACTTCACCCAGGGCGGCGCAGCAGCAGACGGCGGATCGTCGTCGTTCGACGACTTCCTCGCCCGATACCTCGAGGGCGAGCGGGCGCGTTCGGCGCGGACCATCGACCTCAGCCGCTTCCTCACCGCACGGACGCAGGAGATCCTGCAGCGCGCCGGCCGGTTCGCGCTCGAGCGCGGCCAGAACGAGCTCGACGCGCTGCACATCCTGCGCGTCATCGTGAGCGAGGAGCCCGCGAAGGACGCCGTCGCGCGCCTCGGCGTCGACCCGAAGGTCATCGCCAAGGCCGCCGAGCAGCGCCTGCCGCAGGCGTCCTCGCCGAGCGTCAAGGACCCGGCCATCACGCCGTCGGCCCAGCGCGCACTGTTCCACGCCTACCAGGTGGCCCGCGCCGCCGGATCGACGTACGTCGACCCCGAGCACCTCTTCTTCGCGCTCGTCATCAACCAGGACTCGCCCTCCGGTGAAGTCCTCGCCCGCGCCGGCGTCACGGCGGAGGCGCTGACCCAGGGCATGCGCCAGACCGTCGGCGACCCCGGCGTCGCCACCGACGACCAGGACGACCGCGATGCAGACGACCTCGACTCGGACACCCCGATGCTCGACCGCTTCGGCACCGACCTCACGGCGCTCGCCGCCGGCGGATCGCTCGACCCCGTCATCGGACGTTCCGAGGAGATCGAGCAGACCATCGAGATCCTCTCCCGACGCACGAAGAACAACCCCGTGCTCGTCGGCGAGGCCGGCGTCGGCAAGACCGCGGTCGTCGAGGGGCTCGCCCAGGCGATCGTCGACGGCGGCGTCCCGGAGCAGCTGCGCGGGAAGCGCGTCATCTCACTCGACCTGCCGGCCATGGTCGCCGGAACCCGGTACCGCGGTGACTTCGAAGAGCGCCTCACCGGCCTGCTCGACGAGATCGCAGCCAACCGCTCCGAACTGATCGTCTTCATCGACGAGGTCCACACCGTCGTCGGTGCCGGAGGTTCCGGCGAGGGCGGCATGGACGCCGGCAACATGCTGAAGCCGCGTCTCGCGCGCGGTGAGCTGCACCTCATCGGTGCGACCACGCTCCGTGAGTACCGTGGGATCGAGAAGGACCCGGCACTCGAACGCCGCTTCCAGCCCGTGCGCGTCGGCGAGCCGTCGATCGAGGACGCCGTCCTCATCCTCGACGGTCTCCGTCCTGCCTACGAGGAGCACCACGACGTCCGCTTCACCGACGCCGCCCTCCGCGCCGCCGTCGAGCTCTCGGCCCGCTACCTGCCCGACCGCGTCCTGCCCGACAAGGCCATCGACCTCGTCGACCAGGCTGGCGCCCGGCTGCGGCTGCGGCTCGGGAAGGCGGTCGACGTGAGCGCCCTCGTCGAGGAGCTCGCGACACTCGAGGCGTCGAAGAACGCTGCCGTGTCGGCCGAGCACTACGAGGAGGCCTCGCGCATCCGCGATGAGATCACCGCCGTGCAGGCGAAGCTCGACGCCGCCTCCAACGGCCCCGGCGCGCGCACCGACCGCGACGCCGTCGTCGACGAGGCCCAGATCGCCGGCGTCGTGTCCCGCGCCACCGGCATCCCGGTCAGTCGGCTCACGGAGGGCGAGCGGGAACGTCTCGCCGGCCTCGAGGACGAACTGCACGCTCGCGTCATCGGCCAGCACGACGCCGTGACCGCGGTGTCGAAGGCCGTCCGCCGCAACCGCACGGGCATGGGCGACGCGAACCGACCCGTCGGCAGCTTCCTGTTCCTCGGTCCCACCGGCGTGGGTAAGACGGAGCTCGCGAAGGCGCTCGCCGGATCCCTCTTCGCTGACGAGCACTCGGTGATCCGCTTCGACATGAGCGAGTTCGGCGAACGCCACACGGTGTCGCGACTCGTCGGCGCCCCTCCCGGGTACGTCGGGTTCGACGAGGCGGGCCAGCTCACCGAGCGCGTGCGACGCAACCCGTACTCGATCGTGCTGTTCGACGAGATCGAGAAGGCGCACCCGGACGTGTTCAACCTGCTCCTGCAGGTGCTCGACGACGGTCGCCTGACCGACGGTCAGGGGCGGACGATCGACTTCCGCAACACGGTCGTCGTCATGACGTCGAACCTCGGCTCCGAGTTCCTGGCCTCCCGGTCCGGTGCGATGGGCTTCGTGGCGGGCGGCGCCGACGACCCGACGGGCTTCGGCTCCGAGGAGGCGCTGCGTGCCCGGGTCATGGGCAAGCTGCGCGAGGCGATGCGTCCGGAGTTCCTCAACCGCATCGATGAGATCGTCCTCTTCCGCAAGCTCGACCAGCAGCAGCTGCAGGAGATCGTCGGGCTGATGCTCGGCCGCACGACCGAACGGTTGGCCGCGCGCGGTGCGTCACTCGAGACGACGCCCGAGGCGCTCGCGCTCCTCGCGGAGCTCGGCTACGAGCCGGAGTACGGCGCGCGCCCCCTGCGTCGCCTCATCCAGCGTGAGGTCGACGACCGCATCGCCGAGCTCGTCGTGAGTGGTGGGGTCGGCGACGGCTCGACCGTGCACGTCGACGCGGTCGGCGGGAAGATCGTCGTCACCGAACGGTCCGTGGTGGTGGCGGAAGCCGCCTAAGCCGGGAGATGGATCGACAGGCTCAGGGACCGGACCTCCGGACCCTGGGCCTGTCGCCGTTCCGGCTGGCCGCCGCGCAGGCAAACTGGCCATCCGCTGGGAGTTGAGCCAGGCGGACTCAACTTTCTTGACGTCGAAACCGGGCCTCGGTAGCATTGAGTCATCGGGGCTCAAGTCTCGACGTCACACCAGCATCACCCCATCAACCAGCTCGGTGCCGAGCTCGTCGAGTCGGCCGGACGCCCACAGCATGCCGCCCGAGTCGACGAGTTCCGAACCGGCAGTCAACACAAGGAGAACCAACACATGGCACGTGCAGTAGGCATCGACCTCGGTACCACCAACTCGGTGGTCGCCGTCCTCGAAGGTGGAGAACCCACCGTCATCGCCAACGCCGAGGGCTTCCGCACCACCCCCTCCGTCGTCGCATTCACCAAGGACGGCGAGGTGCTCGTCGGCGAGACCGCGAAGCGCCAGGCCGTCACCAACGTCGACCGCACCATCGCGAGCGTCAAGCGCCACATGGGCACCGACTGGAAGTTCGACGTCGACGGCAAGAAGTACACGCCGCAGGAGCTGTCCGCTCGCATTCTCGCGAAGCTGAAGCGCGACGCCGAGCAGTACCTGGGCGACACCGTGACCGACGCGGTCATCACCGTCCCCGCTTACTTCAACGACGCCGAGCGTCAGGCCACGAAGGAGGCCGGTGAGGTCGCAGGCCTCAACGTGCTCCGCATCATCAACGAGCCGACAGCCGCTGCTCTCGCCTACGGCCTCGACCGCGGCAAGGAGGACGAGCTCATCCTCGTCTTCGACCTCGGTGGCGGTACCTTCGACGTCTCGCTGCTCGAAGTGGGCAAGGACGACGACTTCTCCACCATCCAGGTCCGCTCCACCTCGGGTGACAACCGCCTCGGTGGAGACGACTGGGACCAGCGCGTCGTCGACTACCTGATCAAGCGCTTCAAGGACTCGACCGGTGTCGACGTCTCGGGCGACAAGATCGCGAAGCAGCGCCTCAAGGAGGCCGCCGAGCAGGCGAAGAAGGAGCTCAGCTCCTCGATGTCGACCTCGATCCAGCTCCCGTACCTCTCCCTCACGGAGAACGGCCCGGCGAACCTCGACGAGACGCTCAGCCGCGCGAAGTTCGAGGAGCTCACCAACGACCTCCTCGAGCGCACCCGCAAGCCGTTCAACGACGTCATCGCCGAGGCCGGCGTGAAGGTCTCCGACATCGCGCACGTCGTGCTCGTCGGTGGATCGACTCGTATGCCCGCCGTCGCCGAGCTCGTCAAGAAGCTCACCGGTGGTCAGGAGCCCAACAAGGGCGTCAACCCTGATGAGGTCGTCGCCGTCGGCGCCGCCCTCCAGGCCGGCGTGCTGAAGGGTGAGCGCAAGGACGTGCTGCTTATCGACGTCACCCCCCTGTCGCTCGGTATCGAGACCAAGGGTGGCATCATGACGAAGCTCATCGAGCGCAACACCGCGATCCCCACGAAGCGGAGCGAGACCTTCACCACGGCCGACGACAACCAGCCGTCCGTCGCGATCCAGGTCTTCCAGGGCGAGCGCGAGTTCACCCGCGACAACAAGAACCTCGGCACCTTCGAGCTGACCGGCATCGCGCCGGCTCCGCGCGGTGTGCCGCAGGTCGAGGTCACCTTCGACATCGACGCCAACGGCATCGTGCACGTGTCCGCCAAGGACAAGGGCACCGGCAAGGAGCAGTCGATGACGATCACCGGTGGCTCGTCCCTCGGCAAGGAGGACATCGAGCGCATGGTCCGCGAGGCCGAGGAGCACGCTGCGGACGACAAGGCCCGCCGCGAGCAGGCCGAGGTCCGCAACAGCGCCGAGCAGCTCGCCTACTCGATCGACAAGCTCATCAAGGAGAACGACGACAAGCTGCCCGAGGACGTCAAGACCGACGTCCAGGCCGATGTCGACGCCCTGAAGAGCGCGCTCGCCGGTGAGGACGAGGACGCGGTGAAGACCGCGTTCGACAAGCTCAACGAGAGCCAGGTCAAGCTCGGCGAGGCGATCTACGCCCAGGCGCAGGCCTCCGAGTCCGCCGCAGGAACCGAGGCCCCGGCTGAGGAGGCGACCTCCGATGAGGACGTCGTCGACGCCGAGGTCGTCGAGGACGAAGACGACAAGGACAAGAAGTAACCATGACTGACGAGAACCAGAACCAGAACCAGGACGATCCCATCATCCCTTCGACAGGCTCAGGACAGGCCGCGAAGCATGGGGACGACCCGGAGACCGGCGAGGTTCGTCAGCCTGGCACCGAGGGGGCTGACGCCGACGCGTCGGCCCCCTCGGGCGCACCTGCCGAATCCGCCGGCGCCGACGCACCGGCCGCCGACGACGAGCTGACCGTCGAGGACATCCTCAACGCGGCTCCCGAGGAGCCCGCGCAGGGCGGCGACCTCTCCCCGGCCGAGCAGCTCGCTGCAGAACGCCTCGGCGACCTGCAGCGCGTCACGGCCGAGTACGCGAACTACCGGAAGCGCACCGAGGCCGGCCGCGAGGTGGAGCGCGAGCGCACCACCGGCGAGGTCGCCAAGGTCCTGCTGCCGGTGCTCGACGACCTCGACCGCGCTGACAAGCACGGCGACCTCGAGGGCGACGCCCCCTTCACGCAGATCGCGGCCAAGCTCCGCGGCGCTGCCGAGAAGCTCGGGCTGAAGCCGTTCGGAGCGGTCGGCGAGACCTTCGACCCCAACGTGCACGAGGCCATCTTCCAGCAGCCCACGCCGGGCGCCGAGGGCGAGACCGTCCTCGACGTCGTGGAGACCGGGTACCACCTGGGCTCCACCCTGCTGCGCGCCGCGAAGGTGGTCGTCGCGGTCCCGGCGAGCTAGCCATGGCGAGTCAGGACTGGTTCGACAAGGACTTCTACAAGGTCCTCGGCGTCAAGAAGGACGTGACGCCGGCGGAACTGAAGAAGGTCTACCGGAAGCTCGCCCGGCAGTACCACCCGGACTCCAACCCGGGTGATGCGAAGGCCGAGGCGAAGTTCAAGGAGATCAGCGAGGCCCACTCGGTCCTCGGCGACCCCGAGCAGCGCAAGGAGTACGACGCCGTTCGTGCCATGGGCGGTGGAGCTCGCTTCACCGCCCCGGGTGCCGGCGGCGGCCAGGGCGGCTTCGAGGACGTCTTCGGGACGATGTTCGGTGGGGGCGGTGGTGGTGGCGGTCGCCAGAGCTACAGCTACCAGCAGGCTCCTCCCGGATACGAGGACATCCTCGGCGGCATGTTCGGCCAGGGTGGCTTCGGCCAGACCTCAGGTGGCTTCCGCGGCTACGGCGGACCCACGCCGGGCCGCGACATCACCGCGCACACGACGATCGACTTCATCACGGCCACGCAGGGCGACACCATCTCCCTGCAGACCTCCGAGGGACGCACCATCAAGGTGAAGATCCCGGCGGGTGTGTCGGATGGACAGAAGATCCGCCTGCGCGGCAAGGGGCAGCCGAGTCCGGACGGCGGCGAAGCCGGCGATATCGTGGTCACCGTGAGTGTCCGCAAGCATCCCGTGTTCGAACGCGACGGCCTGAACCTCCGCGTCACCGTGCCGGTCACCTTCGTGGAGGCCGCGCTCGGCGCCACGATCGAGGTTCCGACGCTCGGCGGCGACCCCGTCAAGCTGCGCGTCGCCCCCGGTACGCCGAGCGGCCGCGTCCTCCGCGTCAAGGGCCGTGGTGTCGCGACGACGAAGGGCACCGGCGACCTCCTGGCCGTCGTGCAGATCGTCGTCCCGGCGCATCTCGGCGGCGAGGCCAAGGAGGCACTCGAACGGTTCCACGAGCTGGAGCCGAAGGACAACCCCCGCGACGAGCTCATCGCTCGGGCTCGGGGCTAGTAGCCAGCAGCGCACGGAAGGGCAGGGAGCATGGACGAGCATTCGCCGGTCTTCGCGATCGCGATGGCTGCCGAGCTCGCCGGCATGCACCCGCAGACCCTCCGGCAGTACGACCGGCTCGGGCTCGTGTCGCCGACGCGGACCGCCGGGAAGTCGCGCAGGTACTCGATGCGCGACATCGCCCAGCTCCGTGAGGTGTCCAGGCTCAGTGCCGAGGGCGTCAGCCTCGAGGGCATCTCCCGCATCCTGACCCTGGAGAACGAGGTCAGCTCGCTCCAGGGCCGGGTGCGGGAGCTCGAGCACGCGCTCGCCAACGCCCTGCTGCGAACCCCGGGCAACCGGGTGTTCGCCGCCGGCATGGAGGGGAGCGTCGTCCCGATGCGGAGCGGTACCCGCACCCGCCGCCGGACCGAGGTCGTCGTCTGGCGGCCGTCGCTCTCCGAGTAGCCGACCACAGCGCACTCGTCGCCGTCATCCCGCGTGGATGACGACCACGAGTGCGCTGTCGTATGTCTGCGCGCCGCGTAGGGTTGGGGCATGAGCGCGCAGCCCGTGGTGACGAAGCCGGACCCGGCGCAGACCGCACCCGCGACGGCCCGGAGGCGGCGCGGCGCCCGCCTGACCGGGCTGACCGCCTACCCGCTCATGTACTTCGGCGTCATCGCGGGCGTGCTTCCGCTGCTGACGCTCGTCGTGATCGGCGCCCCCATCCTCGTCGGCGTCCTGCTCGGTGCGGGCGAGGCCGAGTGGCTCGACGGCTTCTCCCGCGTGTTCGGGTTCATCCTGCTGTTCCTGTCGCCTCCGTTCGGGGCCTGGGTGTGGGGGTACGTCGCGCTCGGTGTCGTCGCCTTCTTCGGTGGCATCGCGCTCAGCGTGCGGATCCTGCGACGTCACGGCGTGCGTCGCGCGGGAGCCGTCACGCACTGGGGCATGTGGGCGACGGTCCCGCTGCAGTTCGTCTTCGCGGTCATCAGCGTGGTCGTCGTGTTCGGCGCGATCGCGAGCGTCAGAGCCGAGGACGCCAGCGGACTCGAGACCGTGCGCGCCTTCGGCCAGGGCGTCGCGATCGCCACGGTCGTCAACCTCCTCGTCTCCGCCGGGCTCGGCGTCCTGCTGTTCCCGGTCGTCCTCCGAGCCGTGAAGGCGGAGAAGCCGGCCCGACGCGCCCGCCGACGCGGCTGACCACTGGACGGTGTCGGTCCCCGAGAGCAGAATCGCTGCATCAGCCGCTCCAGGCTGTGTCGCCGCTCCAGAAGGGACGCCAGCATGACCACGATGCCGATCGCCGTCGATCCGCCCTCCATGTACACGAGCCCCGCCTTTGCGCAGGGCATGATCCTCCCAGCCGGTCCGACGCTGTTCATCGGCGGACAGAACGGCGTCGACGCCGAGGGCGCCCTCCTCGACGGCCTCGGCCCGCAGACGGAGCAGGCGCTCCGCAACGTCCTCACCGTGCTCGCCGAAGCCGGTTCCGGGCCCGAGCACGTCGCGAAGCTCACCATCTACCTTGCGCCGGGCATTGATCCGTCCGACGGTTACGCGGCGACCGCGGCGGTCTGGGGCGGTCGCCGGACCGCTGTCACGGTCGTCTCCGTGGCGCCCGCACGTCCGGGAGCGCTCGTCGAGATCGACGCCGTGGCGGCGGTCCCCTCGACCTGACCACGCGAACCCGTGCGGACGACCCGCCGGTACGCTGAGGGGATGCCCGAGTTCTCCTTCGACGCGCTGCGCCGGTTCCCCGATCACGAGGCACCCAACCTCTTCGCCGTCGACGCGACCGACCGGCTCCTGCTCGACGAAGCGTCCGAGGCCCTGGCCGGGCGGGTGCCGACGCCCGGCGAGATCGTCGTCGTCGGCGACGCCTACGGGGCGCTGACCCTCGGCGCCATCGCGCTCCTGGGGGCGACCGACGTCCGGGTCCACCAGGACGCTGCCGTCGGAGAACGGGCCCTCGCGGCCAACGCCGAACGGCTCGGCGTCGACGGCGGCTTCCGCAACCTGCCGCTCGGCGAGGAGCTGTTCACGGGCGCATCACTCGTCCTCGTGCAACTCCCGAAGCACCTCGAAGCACTGCACGAGATCGCCGCCGCCGTGACCCGTTGGAGCGCCGCAGACGTCCGCCTCCTGGCGGGTGGCCGGGTGAAACACCTGACGCCCGCGATGAACGAGGTCCTCGGTCGGAGCTTCTCGACCGTCACCGCGAGCCTCGCCCGGCAGAAGTCCCGGGTGCTCCGCGCCAGCGACCCGGTGACCGCCGCCGTCGAGGGAGCGCGTGACGAGGCTGACACCACGGCCCCGACCGCGCTGCGCACCGAGCACCATGCCGACATCGGCCTGACCATCGCCGCCGCCGGCACGGCGTTCGCGGGCACGAAGCTCGACATCGGTACCCGCTTCCTGCTCGAGGCGCTGCCGGAGATCGCGCCCGACGCCCGGACGGCCATCGACCTCGGCTGCGGCACCGGCGTCCTCGCGGTGTCGCTCGCCATCGCCCGACCCGAGCTTGCAGTCATCGCGACCGACCAGTCCGCTGCAGCGGTCGCCTCGACCACCGCGACCATCGCGGCCAACGACGACGCCGACCGCCGGCTGGCCGAGCGCATCACGGTGCTCCGCGACGACGGCCTGTCGATGCAGCCGGACGCGTCAGCCGACCTCATCGTCCTGAACCCGCCCTTCCACAGCGGGACCACCGTCCACACGGGCGTTGCCCACGACCTGTTCGCCGAGGCCGCGCGTGTCCTGCAGCCGGGTGGCACCCTCGCCGTCGTGTGGAACTCGCACCTCGGCTACCGGGCTGCCCTCGAGCGGCTCGTCGGTCCGACGACGCAGTTCGCGCGCAACCAGAAGTTCACGGTGACGATCTCGCGCCCCCGGGCCGCCGGCGAGCCGCGTCCGTAACTCCTGCTGCTTGGACCGCTCGGCGAGCAGGGGCCGCTCGAACACCGGCATCGTCGACCGTCCGGACGGGCGTTGCAGGAGTTGTGGACGTCAGGCGGCGTTCCAGAGGCGCTCGAGCCGCGACGTCGCAGCCCGCGTCGGGGTGGTCCCGACGTCTCAGCTCGGGCGCGGCGTGTGCCCGTATGCTGGCCCGATGTCCGAGCCGCCCACCCCCGCAGACGGAGCGGGTCGCGACGCACGTCGGGTGGACCAGCACGAACTGACCGCGGTCGAGCGCTGGATCGACGACCGGGCCAACCGGCTCCTGCGCGACGCCCCCGACGGCGGTGCGCGGGCGAAGGCCGTCGAGTTCCTCGTCTTCGGGGCGAAACAGGCGTGGGCGTGCATCTTCGGCGCAGCGATGCTCGCGGTCATCGTCGCCGCCCGCCTCTGGTACCCGGACGATGTCTGGCTCGCCCGGAACGACGCGCTCGTCGTCGCTGCCATCGCCATCCAGGTGGTCATGATCGTCACCAGGCTCGAGACGGGCCGCGAGCTCTGGGTGATCGTCCTGTTCCACGTCGTCGGGACGGGCATGGAGCTGTTCAAGACCGGGGTGGGGTCGTGGGAGTACGACGGCGGCGGGGTCCTGCACCTCGGCTCCGTGCCCTTGTACACCGGCTTCATGTACGCGGCCGTCGGGTCGTACATGGTGCGCGTGTACCGGCTCTTCGACCTCCGGTTCGACCGCTATCCACGGGTGTGGCTCACGACGATCATCGCAGCCGGCATCTACGTGAACTTCTTCAGCCAGCACTTCATCGTGGATCTGCGATGGGTGCTGCTCGCAGCCGTCCTCGTCGTGTTCGCCCGGACGATGATGCACTTCCGCGTGTTCCGTCGGACGCACCGCATGCCCGTGCTGGTGGCGTTCCTGCTCGTGGCCTGCTTCATCTGGATCGCCGAGAACATCGGGACGATCACGGGCGCTTGGCTGTACCCGAATCAGGAGGACGGCTGGCAGCTGGTCCCGCTCACCAAGCTGGTGTCGTGGTTCCTCCTCATGATGATCTCGGTGGTGATGGTCACCTGGGTGTACCCGCCCAAGCGGCCCGATCGACTCCCGACCTGAGTCGCCTACTGTCAACAGTTGCTGAAGGCGGTGCGCTCACCGGGTAGGGTTCGGGAGTGAGCGACCCGATCCCGGTGATCGCTCGTCCCCTTCCGGAGAGCAGCCATGGCCCAGCGTCAGCCCCAGGACCCACGCTTCCGTGATCGTGGCGGCGCTCGGCCAGCCTCCACGCAGCCGGGCCAGGCTCGGCCCGCCCCGGCTCGACCTGCCGCCGCCCCACGGCCCGCATCCCCGGCCGTCGGCATCTCCGTCCCGGTCGCGGCAGCCGCACCGCTGCCGCGGACCAACCACCTCTTCGCCGGTGCGCAGTTCGCGTTCATCGCCTCGATCCTGATGCTCGGGCTGTACATCGGCCTGACCTCGACGTGGACCCTGCTGGAGCCCGACTTCCTCATCGGGCTCTCCCTGACCGCTGCGGCCACGTCCCTGCTCTTCGCCGTGCCGCCGTCAGGCAAGCTCCGTGGCCTGCTCGTGCTCGTTCCGACCATCGACATCCTCGCCGTCGGGTTCTTCCGCGACACCCTGCCGAACCTGCCGACGTCGGGTCTCCTCATCGTGATCCCGGTGCTCTGGCTCGCGGGTGGGTTCGGGGTCTCGGCACTGCCCGTGCCGGTGTTCGGAGCGATCTTCGTCTCCCTGGTGCCGGTCGCGCGCGCCGGAGCGTGGCCGACGACGCCTGGCGGGTGGGGTGCGATCTGCATCCTGCCGGCCCTGGTCCTCATCATGACCGTCACCGTGCACCTGGCCGCGCGCCAGCTCCGCGCCCACGAGGGACGTGCGCGCATCGCGCTCGCCGCGGCGACGGAAGCGGCGGCCGTCGCGACGACGGTTTCGGAATCCGTCGACGCCGCCGTCGCCTTCTTCCGGCCCGACGGCACGGTGGCGCTCCGGAATGAGGCCACGTACGAGCAGGCCCGACTGGCGGGGTTCGACCCCAAGACCCGCGCCGGCGTCCACGTCTACGGACCGGACCGGAAGACCCGGCTGCGGCCCGACGAGCAGGTCATCAACCGGGCGCTGCGCGGAGAGAGCTTCCGCGGCGATCTGTACTGGGTGGGGGAGCCGGGCGACCAGCGCGCCATCATCGGGAACGCGCGACAGGTGCACACCAACGACGGCACGTTCGTCGGCACCATCACCGTCGGTCACGACGTGACCGACCTCGCGAACGCGGTGGCGCTGCGGGAAGCGTTCCTCATCGACGTGTCCCACGAACTCCGCACCCCGTTGACGTCGATCATCGGCTACCTCGACCTCCTCACCGAGGGACATGACCTGCGGCAGCTCGGGCTCGAGCGCGAGGTCTCGACGATCCAGCGCAACGCGGAGCAGTTGTACGCGATCATCGGCGACCTGCTCGCGGCGGGCGACGCCGAGATGCGGGTGCGGATCGCCCTCACCGACGTCGCCGACATCGCCCGGCAGAGCGTGGGAGCGATCCTGCCGCAGGCGTCGGAGGCCGGTGTCGTCGTCCGAGCCGAGGTCCCGCCGCACGTTGAACTGGAGGGCGACGGTGGCCGGCTCCGCCAGGTCCTCGACAACCTGCTGTCGAACGCGGTGAAGTACACCCCGCGAGGTGGGCGCGTCGTCGTGACCGTCGCAGTGGACGGTGAGACCTGCACCGTGAACGTCGCGGACACCGGCATCGGCATCTCACCGGACGCTCAGCGGCAGCTCTTCGACCGCTTCTTCCGGGCCAGGGAGGTCCGCGACGACGCGCGGCCCGGCGTCGGCCTCGGGCTGTCGATCGTGAAGTCCATCACCGAGGCGCATCATGGCTGGATCACCGTGTCCAGCCGCCCGGGCCGCGGCTCCACCTTCACCGTGACCTTGCCGCTCCGCCAGCCGCGCGCCGGCGCACCGTCCGCTTCCTGAGTCGGACCCCGGCAGGGAGGCGCTGCGGCACGCATCGTGGGAGGCTTGGAGGATGGCGCAGATCCTCGACCAGCCGATCGTCGACGAGGCGACCCTCACCATGCAGCCGTGGGTCACCATCGTGTGGAACGACCCGGTGAACCTCATGTCCTACGTCTCGCTCGTGTTCCGCAGCTACTTCGGCTACACCCACGAGGAGGCGGAGCGACTCATGCTCGCCGTGCACCACGAGGGCCGTGCGGTCGTCGCGACCGGCAACCGCGAGGAGATGGAGCGCCACGTCGAGGCCATGCACGGGTACGGGCTCTGGGCCTCGCTCGCGAAGGCCGACGCATGAGCGCCTTCGTCCGTCCGCCCGTCGGACCCGTCGTGCTCCGTCTCGACGAGCAGGAGACCTCGATCCTCGAACAGTTGGCGAGCCAGCTCGTCGACATGCTCGAGGACGCGACGCGCGCCGGGCTGGCGACCGCTGTGGAGCTCGACCCCGCCATGGCGCGACTGGTGCCGGAGGGGTACCGCGACGACCCCGAGGCCGCCGCGGAGTTCCGACGCTTCACCGCCGACGACCTCGTCGGCGGCAAGGTGACCGCGGCGCGGACCGTCCTGGCGGCGCTCACCGCCGACGCGTCCGACGCGGCTCAGCCGACGGACGTCCCAGCCGGGCACGAGGACGGTGCAGCCGTGACCCTCGAGGGCGAGACGGCCTGGACCTGGCTGCGGTTCCTCAACGACACCCGGCTCACCATCGCGGCTCGACTCGGCATCGAGGAGGACGACGCGGAGCCGTTCGACCCGTCTCCGACGAGCTCGGACGATGAGCAGGATCCCCAGCTCATGATGGCGATCTACGCCTGGCTCGGGTACCTGCAGGAGTCGATCGTCGCCGTCCTCGACGAAGCCTGAGTCGCGGCGCCGGACACCTGCGACCCGGGTGCCACGGGTAGCCTTGGTGACCATGCACATCCTCGTCTTCAGCGACCAGCACCCCGAGTCGTCCGGCGGGGCCCAGGTCTCGATCCGGCTGCAGCGGCGCTTCCTGGAGGCCGCGGGGCACACCGTGACGGTGTGCTCGCCGCGGATGCACCAGGCGCACGACGACGACCCGCACTACCTCGACACCCCCTCGATCCCCATCACGCTCGACCGCGAGTACTCGATGACCGTGCCAGGCCGGCTCACCGACCGCTGGCTCGACGCACGTCTGGCCGAGCTGCCCCCGGTCGACGTCGTGCACGTGCAGGCCGACTTCTGGCAGGCGCTCACGGCCTACCGTTACGCCGAACGGCACGGGATCCCGGCCCTCCACACGATGCACAACCGCATGGACGTCGGCATCGAACAGACCATGCCGGCGCCGGGCCTCGTCGTCGGAGCCCTGTCGTGGTGGCAGCGCCGGGTCCTCCGGCCGCGGCTCTCGACCCTGCCGACCGGCGTCTGGTCCTACCTGCAGGAGTTCGCCAAGCGTGCGGCCGTCGTCATCGCGCCGTCGCACCACTTCGCGCGGGTCCTCCGTGAGCAGGGCGTGACCGCCCACGCCGAGGTCCTGTCGACGGGCGTCGACGACGCGGTGCTCGACGAGATCCTCGACGAACGCGCGACCACGCTCCACGTGCCGCACCGGCTGCCGTCGTTCGTGTGGATCGGCCGCTTCAGCCAGGAGAAGCGGCTCATGGAGTTCCTCGAGGCGGTCCGGCTCGCGGACGTCGACGCGGTGTTCCGCCTGTACGGGGCCGGACTCCTGCTCGCGAAGGCCCAGGCGTTCGTCGCACAACACGACCTCGCCGACCACGTCGTCTTCGCCGGTCGTGTCTCGTACCCCGACTCGCTGCGCGCGATCGCCGACGCCGACGCCCTCGTGCAGACGTCGATCGGGTTCGAGACGCAGGGCATGACCGTGTTCGAGGCGGCCGCACTCGGCACACCGTCGATCATCAGCGACCCGAACATCGCGGCGGAGCTCCCGGCCGACTCGATGTGGCAGCCGACGGACGGTGGGGTCGAGGCGCTCGCCGAAGCGATCCGCCGCGCCGTCGCCGACATCGAGGCGGGAACCGCACCGGTCGTCGCACCGGGCCTCGCCCGCACCCTGCGCCAGTCGACGCAGACCACCCGCCTCATCAGCCTGTACGAGGCAGCCCTGGCGCCGGAGGCCGCGCGCTAGCATCGGCTCATGCGCAGGACATCGAAGCAGCACCCCGGACCGGATGGCGGCGAACGCGTCCTGATCCTGTCGGCCGGGGTCGGGTCCGGACACAACAGCGCCGCCGCCGCCGTGGAACAGGCGTGTGCCGGGCGTCCCGACGTCACCGAGGTCGAGGTGCTGGACGTCCTGCAGGCGAGCACCTCCCTGTACCGCGACGTCCTCGGCAAGGGGTACTTCGTGCTCGTCGAGGAGACGCCCTGGCTCGTGGAGTGGGGCTACGACCTCAGCGACGCACCGTTCCGTCGTCGCGGCCCGCTCGACCCCTGGACGCGGGCGAACGCGATGCCGGTGGTCAGCGCGATCAAACGCTTCAGACCCACCGCGATCATCTGCACCCACTTCCTCCCGGCCCAGTTGCTGGCCTCCCTCATCCTCCGCGGCGCCGTCGACGCCAGGACCGCGATCGTCACCACGGACTACGACTTCCAGGGGCTCTGGCTGACGAGCGCCTTCCACGCGCTCTTCCTCGCCCGGGAGGAGGGACGGGTCCAGCTGACGGCCCTCGGTCTCCCGCCCGACCGCGTCGTGGCTTCGGGGATCCCCATCGCCGCCCAGCCGAGCACCCCGGCCGAGCGCGACCCGGCAGCACCGCCCATGTTGCTCATCTCGGCCGGTGCGTCCGGCGGTGACTACGCGCTCGCGGTCGTCCGACAGACGCTGCACCTGCGGTCGCCGTTCACCGCGACGATCGTGTGCGGGCGGAACGAGGCACTGCGGCGGAGCGTCGAGGACCTCATCGCGCCCGGCGACGACCGCTACACCGTGCTCGGCTTCACCGACGAGATGCCGCGGCTCCTGCGCCGAGCCGACCTGTTCATCGGCAAGCCCGGAGGACTGTCGGCGTCGGAGTGCATGGCCGCCGGTCTGCCGATGGTCCTCGTGAACCCCATCCCCGGGCAGGAGGTCCGCAACGGCGACTACCTCATGGAGCAGGGTGCCGCCGTCCGGTGCAACACCGCGACGACGATCGGGTGGAAGATCGACGGGATCCTCGGCGAGCCGGGTCGTCTGGCGCGGATGCAGGCCGCGGCCCGACGGGTCGGTCGCCCCGACGCGGCCCGCGACGTCGTCGACCGGCTGCTCGACGGTCCGGCACGACCGTTCGTCGTGACCCGGGCGGCGCAGAAGACGATCTTCGACGCGAGCGCCCGGCGGGTGGTCGCGAGCGAGCTCGAGGGCGAGTCGGCCCTCGTGCGTCTCGTCGACCCGGCGGCGTCCAGCACGGTGGCGCTGCTCCGGGCCGGTGAGCTGGACGATCTGCAGCAGCGCTACACCGGGCCGGACGGCACCCTCCTGCTGCGACGCGACGACGCGGTGCTCTCCGTCCGGCGTGACTCGCAGCGCCTCCTCCGCGCCGTCCTCGGACGGGATGAGGAGCTCGCCGTGCGGGTCGAGGGTCTCGCCGACCTCGAGTCGGCCGGCCCGAGCTGATCGGGTCGGGTCAGCCGGCTGTGTCCGGCAGTCGGGCGGGGTCGTCGTGGAGGTCGCCGTCACCGGTCCGCAGCGGGGTCGCGTCCGCCCAGGTCGACGGGCTGTGCTGGGCGGCCTGCAGTGCCCAGTCGCCGGTGCGGGGTGACCAGTGGCGGGTGACCGGGTCGCGTTCGAGCGTCGGTGTCGGATCGAGGACGACCCGGACGACGCGTTCCTCGCCCGCCTGCAGGGTCACCTTCCGGAACCCGAGGAGCTGGGCGACCGGTCGCTCGGGTGCGGTGTCAGCGGCGTAGAGCTGGACGACGGTCGACCCCTCGCGGTGACCGGTGTTCGTCACGAGGACCTCGGCGGTCCCACCGGTGTCGTCGAACCGGTGCCCGAGCAGGCGGTGGTCGATCGTCGTGTACCCGAGGCCGAAGCCGAACGGGAAAGCCGGCGTGTGACCCTCCTCGTCCAACCGCCGCTGTCCCCAGCGGTCGTCGTACACGACGGCCTTCGCCTCGCGGTCGAAGGGCGGCAGGTGTGCGGGATCGGTCGGGATCACGAACGGCAGTCGCCCGCCGGGCTCGATCACACCGGTCAGGACGTCGGCGAGCGCTCGACCACCCTCCATCCCGCCGTACCAGGCGAGGACGAGCGCCGGGACCCGGTCGCGCCAGGCCTCGGTCAGGATCGCGCTCCCGCCGATGAGCACGACGACCGTTCGCGGGTTGGCTGCGGCGACGGCCAGGATGAGGCGTTCGTCCGACGGCCGGAGACGGAGCGAAGTGCGATCGCCGCCGCGCACGAACCGCGACGCCAGGTGCGCGACGCCCGTGATGGCGCTACGGAGTCGACCCGAGTCCAGGGCCGCCCCGAGGACGCCGACGTCGACGCCGCCGGTGACGACCGACTCGCCCTCGTCGTGCTGATCGAAGCCGACGACGACGATGGCCGTGTCGGCTGCCACCGCCGCAGCGACCGCGGCCCGCACGTTCCCGGCCGGGGTGGTCGTGATCTGCGTGTCGGGGAGTGCCTCACGGAGCCCTTGCAGCGGCGAGACGGTGGTCGGCGGACGGACGCGCGACGAGCCGTGGTCGCCGAGGTTCGCCCGGTCCGCGAGACGGCCGACCACCGCGATCCGACGGGTCGTCGCCGACAGGGGCAGGAGCGGTACGCCGTCGTCGACCGGGCGGTTGGCGAGGAGCACGATCGACTCCTCGGCGACGTGTCGGGCGAGCGCGCGGTGGGCCGAGCCGGCGACGACGTCCGCCGAGGGTTGCGGTTCGGTGCGGGTCGCGGCGTGCAGGAGGGTCGTCCGCAGGATGCGCCGGGCCGAGCGCAGGACGGTGGCGTGGTGGAGGGTGCCTGCCCGCAGGGCGGCGGGCAACTCGTGTGCCCGTCGCAGGCGGAGCGGCATCTCCACGTCCATCCCGGCTTCCAGGCTGCCGACCGCGTCATGGGTCCCGAAGACCCAGTCGCTCGTCACGAAGCCCGTGAAGCCCCACTCCTCCCGCAGCACCTCGGTGAGCAGCGGACGGTTGACGTCCATGTACTCGCCCCGCACCCGGTTGTACGCGCTCATGACCGAGTCCGCGCCGGCGTCGATCACGGCCTTGAAGTGCGGCAGGTAGACCTCGTGCAGTGCGTGGTCGTCCACCGAGACGTCGACCTCGAACCGCTCGTCCTCCATGGAGTTGAGCGCGAAGTGCTTCACGCACGCCATCGTGTGGACGCGGACGCCGCGGGTCATGGCCGACCCCATCCGGCCCGTCAGCACCGGATCCTCGCCGTAGCACTCCTGTGCGCGGCCCCACGCGGGATGGCGGAGCAGGTTGACGCAGACGGACGCCGAGTAGTTCGCCCCGCGGATCCGCGTCTCCGCACCGATCGCCTCACCCACCTGCTCCTCGAGCACCGGGTCCCAGGTGGCCGCCCGCGCCATCGTCACGGGGAACGCGGTGGACTCGCCGATGACGACACCGCGGGCGCCGTCACTGAACCGGACCCCCGGGATCCCGAGCCGGCGGACGGCTCCGGCCACGAACGGACGCCGGTGGAGCAGCACGGGGATCAGCGGGAGGAGTCGGCGCGGGGAGTCGCCGTCGAGCAGCCCCAAGAGCTCCGCGTCGGTCAGCCGCTCGATCAGTCGTTCCGCGCCTGTGTCGGCGTCGAGGCGTCCGGCTCGGATCTCCCGCACGACCTCGTCGTAGGCGTCGCCCTCGGATGGTCCGCCAGCGCGGCGCTGCTTCGGCGGACGCGCGTTCCGGCGCCCGGTGACGATTCCCATGCTCTGCATTCTGCACCCTCGACCGGCGTGCTGAGCCCCACGCCCGACCGCGCGATCCGCCGTGCGGTGGAGGACACCTCGGCGGACGCCTGCGAGGATGGGACGATGTCGGGACACGAGGGGGAGTCGGTTGCCGCGATGCAGCCGCTGATCGAGGCGGACGGCGTCGGCGCGGTGATCGACGGGGAGACCCTGCTGGCGCCCACGGACATCCGGGTCGAGCGGGGGATGGCGCTCGCCGTCCGGGGGCGGAACGGATCGGGCAAGACGACGCTGCTGCGTATCCTCAGCGGACGGCTGCGCCCGTCGAGCGGGACGGCGACGATCGGCGGCCGGACCATCGACGACCGCGACCGCACGGTGCGTCGCTCCGTCTCAGCCCTCATCGGCACCCCGGCCTACGCGCCGGACCTGACGCTGCGCGAACACCTGCGCTACATCTCGACGACCTGGGGTGTGACCGGCCAGGCGGCGGACGACGCCGCCGACGAGCTGCTCGTGGCCCTGCGCATCGACACGCTCGCGCGCCGCTTCGCCACCGAGCTGTCCTCGGGTCAGTCGCAGTTGTTCGCCCTGGCGACGGCGCTCGTCCGGCCTTTCGACGTCCTCGTGCTCGACGAACCGGAGCAGCGCCTCGACGCCGAGCGGCGTGGCCTCGTCGCCGACCGCATCCTGCTCGCGAAGGAGCGCGGGGCGGCGATCGTCTTCGCGAGCCACGACGCCGGGCTCGTCGAACGGGTCGCGGACGAGGCGATCACGGTCGAAGCCCCGTGAGCACCAGCACCGGGCGCATCTCGCGCGACGACCGTCGGATCCTCCGCGCCGGCCGGGCGGTGCTCGCCGCGCGCGACGGGCGTCCGCGGGTCGCCGACGTCGCGTTCGTCGTCTATGCCGCGCTGCTCGTCGCACTCATCGTGGGCGCACCGCTCGTGCGGTTCGCAGTCCTCGGACTGATCGAGCCGGATGCCGCGGGCGTCGTGGCGGCCGTCCGGCCCGGGATGGTCGCGCTGCTCTCGGCGATCGCGACGATCGTCGTCGTGCTCGGTGGTCGGACGAGGGGACCGGTCGTGCCGAGGCCCGCGGCGGTGCAGTTCCTCGCCGATTCGCCACTGCCGCGTCGACTCACGCTGCGTCGTCCCTTCGTCACCTCCGCGCTCGCACTCGCGGGGCTCTCGGTCCTCGTGGCCGGGGTGGTCGGCTTGTCGCGACTCCTGGTGCCGGGGGAGCGGGCGACCGTCTCGGTGGGTGTGGTCGCCGACACGGCCTCGGTGATCGGCATGACCGGACCGACCGTGCCCGCCGCCGTGGTGGCCTTCGTGATCGGTGCCGTGGGCTTCTCGCTGCTCCTCGCGGTGGCGTGGTTGCTCGGTCAGCACGGTTCGCGACGGACGGTCGCCGCCGTCGTCATCGTCGCCGGTGCAGGCGGGGTGCTCGGTCTCCTCGTCCCGGGCATGCTGCTCCTTTCGCCGTGGGGATGGCTGGGGCTCCTCTGGTCGCCGGTGGCCGGTGGCATCGAGGCCATGGTGCTCGGCGGTGCACTCGCGACGGGGGACTGGGCGCGGCTCTTCACCTGGGGTGGTGGCGGTGGCTGGTTCGCGTCGGTGGGGGTGCCGGTGTCGTGGTGGCCGGCTGTCGCGCTCGTCGTGCTCGGTGCTGCCTCCCTCCTGCTCGTCCCGAGGGCGCTGGACGGACTGCGGAGCGGACCCCTCCTCGACCAGGCGCTGCGCTGGCAGCGGGTCGGGATGATGCTGCAGAGCGGCGATGCCTCGGGTGCCGTCGGCGGGCTGCGAGCCTCCCCGACGAGCGGTCGCCGTGTCCCGCTGCGGATGACCGGGCCGTTCTGGCTCGTCGTCCTCCGGCGGTCGATCGTCGGAGCTCGGCGGACACCCGGGCGGGTCGCCCTCGGTTCCCTCGTCCTGGCGGCGTCCGGCGCGTCGGTCGGTCTCTCCTTCGGGCTCCCGGACGGTGTGCGGTGGATGCTCGCCGTCCCCGCGGCGTTCCTCGCCTACCTCGCGGTGGGTGTCTGGTGCGACGCGGTGCGACACGGGGTCGAGAGCGCGGGGACGCCCACGCTCTACGGTCGGAGCCCCCGCTCGCTCGTCCTCGCCGGAGCCGTCGCCCCGCTGCTGGCCGCGGTCGTGATCGGAGGGATCGGTGCCCTGCTCGGGGTGCTCGCCTCCGCGGCACCGGGCGGGATGACCCTCCTCCAGCCGCTCGGGTGGTGGCTGCTGCTCGCGGTGTGGATCATCGTGCTCCGGACGTTCGACGCGGCGAAGGGACCACTGCCGATCCTGCTGCTCATGCCCGTCCCGACACCGTTCGGCGACGCATCCTCGCTGAACGTCCTGCTCTGGCAGTCGGACGCCGTCCTGCTGGCGCTCCTCGTCGGTGGTGGGTTGACCGCGCTGGCGCCGGTGGCGCCCGGTGCGGCCGTCGTCCTGCTCGTCGGGGTGCTCGTGATCGTCGCGGCGTTGGGGTTCGCGCGGTTGCGGAAGCTGTCCCGGCCGGCCTGAGCGTCGGGGCGCTCAGCGTGAGAGCCGGAGAACAGCGCGAGAGCCGGACGGAAGACGCGATTCCGTCCGGCTCTCGCGCGGATCTCCTGCTGTGGTGCTGGTGGGCTGGACCCTACTTCGCGACCTTGGCGGCGGCCTCGGCGAGCTTCGGGACGAGCTGCTCGAGGACGACGGGGATGCTCAGCACGGACGCCGCGCTGTAGGCCTGCGTGAGCTCGTCGGCGGGGTCGAGGACGATCGCGCGACCGTCCTGCACCACGGGGAGGCTCGCGAGCAGCGGGTCGGCGGTGGTGTCCGCTGCGCTGAACCCGATCGGGAGGAGGACGGCGACGTCGGCGTCGAACGCGGACACCTGCTCAGCGGAGACCGCCGCGTAGAAACCGGAGGCCTCGAGGTCGAGGACGGCCGGGTTCTGCTGGAAGCCGAGGTCGGCGAGGATGTCGAAGCGACCGTCGCCCTCGAGGTAAGCGCCGTAGGCGTCGCCGAACTTCGTCGCGGCGACGGTGGTGAGCCCGGCGAACTCCTGGTGGAGGTCGGCGGCCTCGTTGATCGACTGCTTCGTGGCGGAGACGAGTGCGTCGCCCTCCTGGGTCTTGCCGAGCGCGGCGGCGACCTGCTCGAGCTGGACGTCCCACGGGGTCGCGAACGCGGCGGTCCCCTTGGGTGCGAAGACGGTCGGGGCGATCTCCGAGAGCCGCTCGTACTGCTTCTCGTCGCCGGCGGACCGGGTGTTGAGGATGAGGTCGGGTTCGAGCGCCTGAATCTGCTCGTAGTTGACCGTGTCGCCGCTGTCCTCGATGATCTCGGGGGTGACGTCGCCGAACAGGTCGGTGGCCCATGGGCCGACGGCCTTGTTGTCGGCGCCGAAGGACTGCCAGTCGTAGACACCGACGGGCACGACGCCGAGGGAGAGCGCCATCTCCGCGTCGGACCAGCCGAGGGCGACGACGGTGAGGTCGCCGGCGGGCTCCGGGACGGTCACCTCGCCGAACATCGTGTCGACGGTGCCGAGCGTGCCGGTGGAGGCGTCGTCGGTGGAGGACCCGGCGGTGCAGCCGGCGAGGGCGAGGCCTGCGACCGCGAGGGCGGCGACGGCGGTGAGGGTGCGGGTCATGCGGCGCATGTTCTGCTTTCCGTTGAAGACGTGGGGTATGAGGTAAGCCTAAGCTTCCCAAGTCACGTCCCGGTAACGCTTGCGCTTCGGCCAGCGCGGTGCGCTGACGTGAGCGCGGGTCTCTGACACGAGCGCGCCCCTCCGGAGGCCCGCGCTCACGTCTCCTGGGTGCGCTCACGCCAGCGCACCGCGCTGGCACGCGGGCCAGTTGTGCGACATATGTCCGTGTAGGCATATCTGCTCTGTGGATAACCCTGGGCGGGAGTCTGGGCGCGCTTAGCGTCGAGGGATGCCACGGACCTCGCGCTCTCGCTCTGTCTCCACGATCGTTCTCACGGCGGGACTGCTCGCCCTCACCGCATGCACCGGACCTGAACCCGCGCCGCCTCCGAAGAGTTCGCCGCCGGCCTTCGAGAACGAGGAACAGGCGCTGGCGGCCGGCGCTGAGGCTTACGAGAGCTACTTGGGCGTGTGGAACCAGGTCGTCGCAGACGGCGGAGCCGATCCTGCTCGCATCGATGAGGTGACGACCGGAGAGCTCCGAACATTCGAGAACGAGAGCCTGTCCAAGCTCCAGCAGCTCGGATGGACCTTCTCCGGCGCGGCTTCGCTGGAGGTGTTCACGATCAGCGACTGGTACTCGAAACCTGACGCAGCGGGCGTCCTGATCGTCGGATCCGCCTGCGTGGACATGACTGGCTTGCAGGCAATGGATGGGGCAGGGGAATCGGTCATCAAGCCTGAACGCCCAGCCAAGCGCACGTGGTCAGTTCATATTGCTCCGGGTGCTGCTGATCAACGGCCCTACGTGCTGGCGAAGCACGAAGTCATCAAGGAGGGATCCTCATGCGAAGAGTAGGTACTGCGCTGGCCCTCGGGCTCCTGCTTGTGGGTGGCGTCGGGTTGGCGTCCGCCGCCGTCGCCGCCAGCTGCGATGCTGGCGGGGCAATTTCGGGCGCTTGTATCGGAAACGGCTCGGTCGACATCGGCGGCAGCGTCGAACGCCCTGGCACCGGCGGTGGTTCCGGTGGCGGAACGGGCGGAGGCAACGAAGGCGGCGGCGGTTCGGCCGAGCTTCCGCCCGGTGTGACCGACGGGCCCAACGGAGAGCGGACGGTCTGCAGCCTCATGCGGCCGGACGAGTGTTACACCTTCACACCCGGCGACCTCGGTACCGACCTCGGTGCAGCACCAGTAGCGCAGCCCGTCACGATCCGCGACGTCGCCAGCTTCGCCCCCGCCGCCCCGACCGTCACGACCGAGCCCGCCGCCTGGGGTGTCCGCGGACTCCACACGAACGTCATCGCCGGTGCTTCCGGACACACCCGCACCGGCACGCTCCTCGGCCAGGTCGCGGAGGTGAACTTCATCCCCGTCGGCTTCACCTTCGACTACGGCGACGGCGAGCATGCGACCGCCCGGACCGGCGGATCCAGCTGGGCCACCCTCGGACTGGCCGAGTTCTCCAAGACCCCCACCAGCCACCGCTACACGACGGTCGGCACCAAGACCATCACCGCCGAAGTCGAGTACGCCGCCGAATATCGCATCGGCGACAGCGGGTGGCTCCCCGTCGTCGGCACCCTGTCGATCCCGACCGAAGAACCCCACACGGTCCAGATCGTGCGGAACTCGACCGTCGGCGTCGACAAACCCTGCCGCCCCGGCAAACCAGCCATCGGCTGCTGACGCCGGCACGCGTCCACCTCGTGAGCGCGCCCCACCGGCGTGAGCGCACCCCTCCGGAGGCCCGCGCTCACATCAGCGGGGCGCGCCCACGCCTGCAAACCCGCGCTCACGCCAGCGCACCGCGCTGACGCCAGCCACCACCACGGGTCAGTGCGCGCCCATCAGCGGGATGACGAGCGGCGTGTGCGATTCGGGGTCGTCGATGATCCGGCAGCGGAGCCCGAAGACCTCCTCGACGAGCTCGGCCGTCACGATGTCCGCCGGCGCACCCTGCGCGACCACATGGCCGTCCCGCATCGCGATCAGGTGCGTCGCGTACCGGGCTGCCTGGTTGAGGTCGTGGAGGACCGCGACGAGGGTGCGGCCACCCTCCTGGTTGAGCCGGGTGAAGAGGTCGAGCAGCTCCACCTGATGCGTGATGTCGAGGAAGGTCGTCGGCTCGTCGAGCAGCAGCAACGGCGTCTCCTGCGCGAGGGCCATCGCCACCCACACCCGCTGGCGCTGGCCGCCGGACAGTTCGTCGACGAGGCGACCGGACAGCTCGGTGACGTTCGTCGCCTCCATCGCCGCGAGCACCGCCGCCTCATCGGCCGCCGACCAGCGTCGGAGGATCGACTGGTGCGGGTATCGGCCACGCGACACGAGGTCGATCACCGAGATGCCGTCCGGCGCGATCGACGTCTGCGGCAGCAGCCCGATGCGCTTCGCGACCTCCTTCGACGGGTAGCGCGTGATCTCCTGACCGTCGAGCACGACGTGTCCCTGGGTCGGCTTCAGCAGTCGGGCGAGGGCACGCAGGAGCGTCGACTTGCCGCAGGCGTTCGGGCCGACGATGACCGTGAACGAGTCGTCGGGAATCGCGATGTCCAGCTCATGGATGATGGTGCGCTGGTCGTAGCCGACGCGGAGGGCGGTTCCGGCGAGTCTGGTGGTGGGGCTGTCGGTCTTCATGTCAGCGCTTTCCCGCCTGCGTGATGAGCAGGGCGATGAGGTAGATGCCACCGAGGGTCACGGTCACCGCACCGACCGGCAGGGCGGCCGGGGCGATGATCCGCTGAGCCACGACGTCGCTCACGAGGAGCAACGCCGCGCCCATGGCGGCCGAGGGGACGAGGGTGATGCCGGCGGACTTCGTCAGGCGCCGGGCGAGTTGGGGTGCGGCGAGGGCGACGAAGATGATGGGGCCGGCGACCGCGGTGACGGTCGCGGTGAGGGCGACGCCGATCACGAGCAGCAGCAGCCGCGTGCGTTCGACCGGGATGCCGAGGGCGCTCGCGATGTCGTCGCCGAACTCCAGCATGCCGAGTCGGCGCGACAGGAGCGCGAGGAGGGGGACGAGGACCGCGACCGCGATCATCACGGGCACGACGTCCTGCCACCCGAGGTCGGCGAGCGAACCCATGCCCCAGCTGGCAGCGGCGATGGCGGCATTGAGGTCCGCCCGCAGCTGCAGGTAGTCGTTGAACGCGTTGAGGACGGCGCTGATCGCGATGCCGATCACGATGAGCCGGAACCCTTGGACGCCCCGAGACCACGCGAGGAGGTAGACGACGAGGGCCGTCGCGAGCCCGCCGATCAACGCCCCGGAGACCATCGCCGCATAGTTCCCGCCGACGACGAGGGTGACGATGAGCGCGCCGGTGAACGCACCGGAGTTGAACCCGATGATGTCGGGGCTGCCGAGCGGGTTCCGGGTGATCGATTGGAAGATCGCGCCGGAGAGCCCGAGTGCAATCCCGCCGACGACCGCGATCACGACCCGCGGCAGACGCCACTCCAACACGATGCGGAGGACGCTCTCCGAACCCGTGCCGGTGAACGCGGCGAGCAGTTTGTCGAGCGGGATGCGGTACTCGCCCTGGGTGAGCGCGAAGGCGCCGACCCCCACGATGACGGCGACCAGGGCGCCGACGACGATCAGCTCACGCCGGTGGACCACCCAGCTGACTCGACCGATCCGCACGGTGCGCCGACCCGGTTCGGCGACCGCGGTCACAGCCCCTGCGCCTTCGAACGGCGGATGAGCACGATGAGAAGCGGGGCACCCACGAACGCCGTGACGATCCCGACCGGCATCTCGCCGGGGACGGCGATCCGCCCGACGAGGTCGGACAGCAGGAAGATGATCGGCGCGAACACCATCGTGAACGGCAGCACCCAGCGCTGGTCCGGTCCGACGATGGCCCGGGCGAGGTAGGGCGACATCAGTCCGAGGAAGGCGATCGGTCCGGCCGCCGCGGTGGCCGAACCGCACAACAGGGTGATCGCGGCGACCGAGAGCACCCGCGTCCGGAGCACCTTCGTGCCGAGCGAGGTCGCGAGGTCGTCTCCGAGGGCGACGGCGTTGAGTGACCGGGAGACGACGAGGGCGAGGACGACCCCGACGATGAGGAACGGCAGCACCCCGAGGAACACGTCCATCTGGCGGTTCTGCAGCGAGCCGGCCTGCCAGAAGCGGATCTTGTCGAAGATGTCGGGGTTGCGGATCGTGATGGCGAAGGTCACCCCCTGGAGCGCTGCGGAGAGCGCGACGCCGGCGAGCACGAGGCGGACCGGGGTCGCCCCGGCGCGGCCCCGGGAGCCGATCACGTACACGATGACGGAGGCGAGACCCGCGCCGGCGAAGGACCACCACACGTAGGAGCTCAGGTCGGCGGTGCCGGCGATGGCGACGGCGAGCACGACCGCGATGTACGCCCCGGCGTTGACGCCGAGGATGCCGGGGTCGGCGAGCGGGTTTCGCGTGACGGCCTGCATCATCGCTCCGGCGAGGCCGAGCGCCGCACCGACGCCGATGGCCAGGAGCATGCGCGGCACCCGGAACCCGGTGACGAGGATCGCGTTGGTGTCGTCGCCGCCCTGTGATAGCGCCCGCCAGACCTCTGCGGCGCTGATCGTCCCCGAGCCGATGAAGAGGCTGCCCGCGGCGATGGCGGCGAGCACGACGAGCGCGGCGACGAGCAGGAGCCAGCGCGAGGCGGTCGATCGGGCGATGCCGGTCGACGCCTCTCGTGCGCGGGCGGCCGCGGTCGGGAGCCGCAGGCTGTCGAGGTCGGCGCTCACCGGCTCATCGGTTGTCTTCGGCCTTGCCGTGTCGCCAGTAGCCCATGAACGCGACCGACTTGCGGTCGACGCCGCACCCGGAGACGAGGTGCCGACGGAGCGTCTTGATGGCCGACGCCTCTCCGGCGAGCCACGCGTAGAGGGGTGCGCTCTCGAGGACGGGGCCTCCGGTGGCGTTGACCGGCGCTTCCCAGAGCAGCTCGGTGTCGACGTCGACGTCCTCGAGTGCCGGCTGCGTGGCGATCGTGGCGGTGTCGACGCTCGGCGCGAGGCGGCTCGCGATGCGCTCGACCTCGGGGATGAGCAGGGTGCCCACGGGCTGGTCGCCGCGGGGGAGGACGACGACCTCGACGCCGTCGGGCTTCGTGGACAGGGCGGCGATGTCGTCCTCGTGCGGCAGCTCGACGACGGCGATCCCGCGCGCGGTGCTCGGCAGGCGCTCGAGGATCCCGGCGATCCCGGGCAGGGCCGTCTCGTCGCCGGCGAGGAGCACCTGGTCGACGGTGGCCGGTGCGTGCCAGTCGATGCCGCCGGCCGGGACGGCCGACCGGGCGTTGGGGACGTTGACGACGAGCTCGTCGCCGACCTTCGCGTCCATCGCCCAGGTGGACGCGGGGCCGACGCGGCCGTGCAGCGCGATGTCGACGTCGAACTCGGCGAGCTCGGGCCGGACCTCGCGGATCGTGTACGTGCGCATCGGGTGGCGTTTGTCGTTGGGCAGCAGTCGCCAGGCCTGGTACCAGTCGTCGTGCATCGGCAGCTCGTCGAAACCGGTGTCGGGCAGCGGGAAGAGCAGCTTGATGCGCTGGTCGTGACGGTTGTCCGCGATGTGCTGGACCTCGGGACCGGTGAACGTGAATCGCCGATAGCTCGGGCTCACCTGCTCGATGCGCCGGACGACGGCTGCGAGGAGGATGAAGATCGAGTCGGGGGTCTGTTCACTGAGGCGAGGCATCGATAGGTAAGCCTACCCTTCGATGCGCTGGAGATCACCTGCCGATCGCATCTTGTCGGCAGAGAAAGGCGGTGGTAAACTTGAGTCACATCAACTCAAGTTTTGAACAGGAGACCGTACCCATGCCAGCAGGCCAGACGCCTCAGCAAGAGGATCAGCGCAGCGCGCTCGAGCAGTACGGCGTCAACCTGACCGAGATCGCCGCCTCCGGCAAGCTCGATCCGGTCATCGGCCGCGACGCCGAGATCCGTCGAGTGAGCCAGGTGCTCACGCGACGCACCAAGAACAACCCCGTCCTCATCGGCGAGCCCGGCGTCGGCAAGACCGCCGTCGTCGAAGGCCTCGCCCAGCGCATCGTCGCGGGCGACGTCGCCGAGAGCCTCAAGGGCAAGCAGCTCATCTCCCTCGACCTCTCCGCGCTCGTGGCGGGTGCCATGTACCGCGGGCAGTTCGAGGAGCGCCTCAAAGCGGTGCTCAAGGAGATCGACGAGTCCGACGGACAGATCATCACCTTCATCGACGAGCTCCACGTCCTCATGGGCGCCGGTGGCGGCGAAGGGTCCGTCGCGGCGGCCAACATGCTGAAGCCCATGCTCGCCCGCGGTGAGCTCCGGCTCATCGGCGCGACCACGCTCGACGAGTACCGCGAGTTCATCGAGAAGGACGCCGCCATGGAGCGTCGCTTCCAACAGGTGTTCGTGGGGGAGCCGAGCGTCGAGGACACGGTCGCCATCCTCCGTGGCCTCAAGGAGCGGTACGAGGCGCACCACAAGGTGGCCATCGCCGACAACGCGCTCGTCGCCGCAGCAGCCCTGTCCAACCGCTACATCACGTCGCGGCAGCTGCCCGACAAGGCGATCGACCTCATCGACGAGGCTGCCAGCCGACTGCGCATGGAGATCGACTCGGCACCCGTCGAGATCGACGAGCTCCGACGCAGCGTCGACCGCCTGAAGCTCGAGGAGCTCGCCCTCAAGAAGGAGAAGGACGACGCCTCCAAGGAGCGCCTCGCCCGCCTCCGGGAGGACCTCGCGACCCGCCAGGCCGCGCTCGGCGAGCTGCAGGCGCGCTGGGAGCGCGAGCGTGCGAGCCTCAACCGGGTCGGTGACCTCAAGAAGCAGCTCGACGCCGCCCGGAGCAAGGCCGAACGCGCCCAGCGCGAGGGCAAGCTCGAACAGGCGTCCAAGCTCCTCTACGCCGACATCCCGCAGCTCGAACGCGAACTCGCGCTCGCGGAGTCGGCCGAGCAGGACACCGACGGCGATCCCCGGATGGTCAACGACCAGGTGACCGCCGAGGACATCGCCGCTGTCATCGCCGCGTGGACCGGCATCCCCGTCGGTCGCCTGTTGCAGGGCGAGACGGAGAAACTGCTGCACCTCGAGCAGGAGCTGTCCCGCCGACTCATCGGGCAGCACCGTGCGGTCGCCGCCGTGTCCGACGCCGTCCGGCGCACCCGGGCCGGCATCTCCGACCCCGACCGCCCGACCGGCTCGTTCATGTTCCTCGGCCCCACCGGCGTCGGCAAGACCGAGCTGGCGAAGGCGCTCGCCGAGTTCCTCTTCGACGACGAGAAGGCCATGGTCCGCATCGACATGTCCGAGTACGGCGAGAAGCACTCGGTCTCCCGGCTGGTCGGCGCGCCTCCGGGGTACGTCGGCTACGAGCAGGGCGGGCAGCTCACCGAGGCCGTTCGTCGACGCCCGTACTCCGTCGTACTGCTCGACGAGGTCGAGAAGGCGCACCCCGAGGTGTTCGACATCCTCCTGCAGGTGCTCGACGACGGTCGGCTGACCGACGGCCAGGGGCGCACCGTCGACTTCCGGAACGTCATCCTCGTGCTGACCTCCAACCTCGGCTCGCAGTACCTGATGGACGCCTCGCTCTCCCTCGAGCAGAAGGAGGAGGCAGTGCAGCAGCTCGTGCGCCAGGCGTTCAAGCCGGAGTTCATCAACCGTCTCGATGACATCGTCGTGTTCCAGCCGCTCAGCGAGGCGGAGCTCGGCCAGATCGTCGAGCTGTACATCGACCGCCTGCAGCGTCGACTGGGCGAGCGTCGGCTGCACCTCGCCGTCACGCCCGACGCCCGTGCGTGGCTCGCGGAGCGCGGATACGACCCGATGTACGGCGCGCGTCCGCTGCGTCGACTCATGCAGCGGGAGATCGACGACCGCCTCGCGCGGGCGATCCTCGACGGGTCGATCCGCGACGGCGACACCGTCCACGTCGGGCTCGCGAGCGACGGCGACGGCCTCACGGTCGAGCGCGCGGTGGTCCCGGCCTAGCCGGCTGCTTGCGGCCAGCGCGGTGCGCTGACCCGAGCGCGACCCACCGACGTGAGCGCGCCCCTCCGGAGGGGCGCGCTCACGCGTATGCCCCGCTCTCGCGCGACAGCACCGCGCTGGCCGTGACCCCCGAGTGGGGGAGGAAACCCCTAGTGCGCGACGGATGCCGCGCACTAGCGTGATCCTCGCGGTGGGCCCGATCGGCGCGCCCTGAGAGGACCCGATGTCACACGCAGCCCCGAGCACGACGCCTGAGACCAGCGACACCGCCATGCCCCTCTGGCGTCACGCACACGCCCCCGCCTGGTTCTTCTTCGGCGGCCTGGCGCTCTGGCTGTTCCTGCTGCTGGTGCCGCACGTCCTCCTCGGCAACCCGGCGGTGATCCCCGCGTGGATCCTGCTCGGCTCAGGGCTGGCCGCCTCCACCCTGCTGCTCATCATGGCCCGACGTCTCCAGCCGGGCGACGGCGTCACGACGGCGACGCTCCTCTGGGCGGTCCTGGTCGGAGGCTTCATAGCCATCACGCTCGGCAGCACCTTCGACTCCCTCATCGGCGTCGCCGCGACCGATGCCGGCGAGAACCCGCACGACATCGGGTTGTTCTTCGCCGGGGTCGCCGAGGAACTCGCGAAGATCATCGCCGTCGTGATCGTGGCGTGGCGGCTGCCGGTGAAGACAGCCCGTGGTGGTCTCTTCGTCGGCGGCGCTGTCGGGATCGGCTTCGCCGTCCTCGAGAACCTCTGGTACATCGGGCAAGGGTGGGCGAACGGGGTCGAGGCCTCCCAGAAGCTCGCCGCCGGTTCGCCACCACTCGAGACGATCCTCTCGCACCCGGCGTTCCAAGCGGCCGGGGCCGCATTCGCCCGGACCGTCTTCGACCCGGTCGGACACCCACTGTGGACGGCACTGTTCGCCGCGGCGCTGTTCGCGGCTGCACGCAACGGTCGGTTCCGGATCACCGTGGGCGTGCTCCTGACCTACCTGCTCGTCGCGGTCATGCACGGCCTCTGGGACGGCAACACCGTGCTCTGGGGGCTGCTGTTCCCGAGCATGCCGGCGCTCAAGGCGCTCGTGGTGCCGGCCATGGTGGTGCTCGTCGTCGCATTCGCGCTCATCTGGCGGGCGCGGGTCCGTCGCATCAACCGCGACGCCGGCGTCGTGTCGCTCCACGTCCCGCGTCGCGAGCGCAAGCAGGCCTGACCACCGGACGCGCGAGGCCTGCTGTGATCCGGGCATGCCGGGGAGTAGCGTGAAGCGCACCTGATCCGCGACGCCGAGGAGACACCCATGCTGGGACGCAAGACCTTCGAACAGCGAGAGGTCGACCAGGCGAAGACGATGATCGCCGCGCTCGTCGCCGGACGCGAGACGCTGGCCGAAGCCGGAGCGGACCCCGCAGCACTCGCCGTGGTCGACCCCGAGTTCTTCACCGGCCTCACCCTCGTGCTCGACCGGCCGTTCGTCCACCGGGTGCGCTCGGTCCTCGGGAAAGGTCCCGGGGCCCTCAACGAGCTCGAACTCATCGTCGCGTCGATCCTCGACCACGACCGGGTGTTCACGGTGGGGACCGTCCTGCACTACGCCGAGGGGACGTCGTTCACCGGCCTCGTCCCGGGTGAGACGATCCGGCTGAGCGCCGAGCAGTTCGAGCGCCTCGCCGTCGGCGTCTTCGCCGAGTTGGAGGAGTTGTTCGTCGAAGCGGTGTGAGGTGCGGCGTCGGCCGCGAGTCTGCGTCATGCGATCCGCGGACGGTGCCACGATCAGCTCGTGAGCACATCGACGTCCGGAACGATCATGGTGCGGCACGGCGCGAAGCTCCGGTTGACCGTCTCCGCCCTCGTCGGTGTCGCCGTGGGGGTGATCGTCGGCCTGAACTGGTTCTGGGCGGGTGCGATCCTCGCCGGCTGGGGGACCACATGCGTGGTCTTCGTCGGTTCCCTCTGGATCCGCATCTGGCGGATGGGTCCGGAGCGGACGCGCGAACACGCGACCTCGGAGGAGCCCGGGCGAACGACCAGTGAGGTGCTCATCGTGCTCGCGAGCGTCGGGAGCCTCGTGGCCCTGAGTGTCGTCATCCTGCAGGCGAGGGCATCCTCCGGGGTCGAGCAGGGCGTGCTCGCCGGCTTCGCGGTCGTGAGCGTGGCGCTCTCCTGGGCGCTCATCCACACGATCTACACGCTGCGGTACGCGCGCATGTACTTCGCGGCGCCGGAGGGCGGTATCGACTTCAACCAGGAGGAGGCGCCGCAGTACAGCGACTTCGCCTACCTCTCGTTCGACCTCGGCATGACCTACCAGGTCTCGGACACGACGTTGCGGTCCAGCGAGCTGCGCCGCACCGTCCTCAAGCACACCCTGCTGTCGTACCTCTTCGGCTCCGTGATCCTGGCGACCGTCATCAACCTCGTCGCGGGGCTGTAGGGGCGCCACGGACGCGCCCTTCGGCAGGCGGTTGGATGTCCGCCTGCGTTGAGCGGACGGGGGCGGACTCCTTGACCGTCACTGGTCCTTGACCGATCGAGTTGTCCGTCGCGGATCAAGATATACTTACATATTTCATATGAGCAAGAGGATTGAGTCTGTGAGGATACGCTCGCGGTTGATGCGAGTGTGCCTCGTCGTTGGCCTCCTGGCTGCGCCAGTCCAGTTCGGAACGACGGACGGCGGCTCCATGGTCGTGGTGTTCCAAGGGGTCGGCCTATGGGCGATAGCCCGCCTGTCACGCGGTGCAACGGAGCCGAACACGTCGCGCGATTGGTGGCGTCTGACGGAACGAGCTTCGATGAGCGCTCTCGCTGCCCTGCTATCCGGTCTCGCGACGGTCAGCATCATCGTCTACGGGGCCCACTGGGGCGCGACTGGAGAACTCATCGTGCGATCATGTGTTGGAGCGGCCTTGACTGCGTTGTTCATCGTGTCGGCCATTGGACTGCGTCGTCACCGGCCTAGCCCGAGCGATGACGGGTGAGCCCGCGAACGACGACTGCGCAGCCCGGCGGACCGGACTGCGCAGCGTGGTGGTGCAGGAACCGAGCGGACTACTCCTGGACGATCACGAGGTCGGCGAGGGGACGACGCTCACGCGGAGCGGTCTCGCGGTCGCGGAGCATGCCCTCGGGCAGGAGCTCGGGGTCGCCGAGCTCGCCGAGCGCGGTGACGGTGAACGGCACGAGGCCGTCCGGCAGTGAGAACGCCTCCCGGATGCCGTCGGCGGAGAAGCCGGCCATCTGGTGCGCGAAGAGACCATCGCTGTGGGCCTGGATGCTCAGGTGCGCCATCGCCTGGCCGAGGTCGTAGATGGCCCAGGGACGCTCGTTGCCCTCGTCGTCGAGGGTCTCGGCGACGGCGACGATGAGCGCGCCGGCCTGAGCGGCCCATCCGCGGTTGAAGGCCACCAGCTGCTCAGCGATCGTGTCGAACGTGGCGGTCCCCTTGGTGCCGACGATGAACCGCCAGGGCTGCACGTTGTTGGCGCTCGGCGACCAACGCGCGGCCTCGAGGGCCGAGGCCATCTTCGCGGCGGCGACGGGCTCGCTCACGAAGGCGCGGGGGCTCCAGCGGTCGGCGAGGACGTCGAGGATGGGGGCGTCGGTCTGGGCGGTACGGGTGACGATGGACATGCGGTCTCCAAGCGAAACAAGGGAAGTGGACAGAGGTTGCGTCGCCGTTGACGATGGATGCAACTGCATCGATCGGGGCGCTATTCCCGGGCTCGAGGGGTCCGTGCAGCCGTGACGATCTCGGCGATCCGGTGCGGGGCCGCTTCGTCTTGCAGTGACGTCGTGTCGCCGAGGGGCCGCTGGTCGACGATGTCGCCGAGCAGACGCCGCATGATCTTCCCCGAGCGGGTCTTCGGGAGGTCTGGGACCACGAAGACGTCGCGGGGCTTCGCGATCGGGCCGATCTCGTTCGCCACGTGGGACCGCAGGGCCTCGCGGAGTGCCGCAGAGCGCTCCAACCAGTAGGCCTCGCCGTCGGCCTCGGGCCCGTGGGACCGCGAGGACGGGATGACGAACGCGGCGATCGCGCTCCCCGTGATCGGGTCGTGCACGCCGACCACGCCGGCCTCGCCCACGTGGGGATGCGACACGAGTGCCGACTCGATCTCGATGGTCGACAGGCGATGGCCCGAGACGTTGATGACGTCGTCGACGCGCCCGAGGACCCAGATGTCGCCGTCTTCGTCCCACTTCGCGCCGTCGCCGGAGAAGAAGTAGCCCTGCTTCCAGTACTTCGCCCAGTACGAATCGCGGTAGCGTTCCGGGTTGCCCCAGACGGTGCGCGCGAGCGACGGCCCGAAGCGGCTGACGACCAGATACCCGCCGGATCCGTACGGCACCGTCTCGCCGTCCTCGTCGACGACCAGCGCCTCCAGGCCGGGGAGTGCGCGACTGCCGGAACCCGGCTTGATCGTGGTCGCGCCGGGGAGCGGTGCGATGACAGCCGACCCCGTCTCCGACTGCCACCAGGTGTCGACGACCGGGGTCTCGCCGCGCCCGATGCGCTCGCGGAACCACATCCAGGCCTCGGGGTTGATGGCCTCACCGACGGTGCCGAGGAGCCGGAGGGTCGAGAGGTCGTACTCGGCGGGCGGCCCCTCGGGGAACCAGGTCATGAGGGTCCGGATGAGCGTGGGCGCCGTGTAGTACGTCGTCACGCCGTAACGCTCGATGATCTCGAAGTGCCGTGCCTGGTGCGGGGTGTTCGGCGTGCCCTCGTAGATCACCTGGGTGAGCCCGTTCGAGAGCGGACCGTAGATCTCATAGGTGTGCGCGGTGACCCAGGCGAGGTCGGCGGTGCACCAGTGGACGTCGTCGTCCTTGGCGTCGAAGATCGCCCAGTGGGTCCAGGACGCCTGCGTGAGGTAGCCACCTGACGTGTGGACGAGTCCCTTGGGCTTCCCGGTGGTGCCGCTCGTGTAGATGATGAAGAGCGGGTTCTCCGCGTCGAACGCCTCGGCCTCGTGGGTGTCGGCGGCGACACCCACGGTGTCGTGCCACCAGACGTCGCGACCGGGGGTCCACGGCACGTTCGGCGTCTCGTCGCCCGTGCGTGCGACGACGAGCACGTGCTCGACGGACGGCACGCCGTCGACCGCGGCGTCGGCGTTCTGCTTGACCGGCACGGCCATACCCCGGCGGTACTGGCCGTCGGTGGTGACGAGCAGCTTGGCCTCGGTGTCCTCCACGCGGAAGCGCAGCGCCTCGGCCGAGAACCCACCGAACACGAGGGAGTGGATGGCGCCGATGCGGGCGACGGCGAGGGTGGCGATGACCGTCTCGGGGATGACCGGCAGGTAGATGACGACGCGGTCGCCCTGGCCGATGCCGAGTGCCGTCAGGGCGTTGGCCGCCTTCGCGACCTCGCGCTGCAACTCGGCGTAGGTGATGGAGCGGCGGTCGCCCGGCTCTCCCTCGAAGTGGAGGGCCACTTTGTCGCCTCGTCCGGCGTCGACGTGCCGGTCGACGCAGTTGACCGCCACGTTGAGCGTTCCCCCGGCGAACCAGGTGGCCGCGGGGACGGTGAGTTCGGGCTCGGGGTCCGACGGGTCGGACCCCTCGACCGGCCGGGCCGGGTCCCAGGTGTGCGCCGTCTCCCACGGGGTGACCCAGTCGAGGCGTCGGGCCTGCTCCTCCCAGAACGCCACGGGGTCGGCGGCTGCGCGAGCCCATTCCTCCGGGCCGACGTTCGCCGTCTGGGCGAGGTCGGCCGGTGGGGCGTAGCTGCGGGTCTCGGCGAGGAGGTTCGCGATGGTGGCGGCGGGCGCTGCGGACGTCGATCCATCAGTGGGAGGCATGCTGCAACGCTACGCGGGAGGCCGTGGCCGGTGCCATCCGCGGGTCATGCGACGTCATGGTCCGGATGTTCCGAGGGGCTGTGGAGGAGCGTCGGGAGTAGCCTCGAAGGGCCGTCGCGATGCGCGGCGGACGTCGATCAGGAGCGCGCACGGCGCGTCTCGAGAAGGGAACGACATGGCGACCGTCATCCAGTACCAGGAGCTCGGCCCGGCCGACGTCCTCGAACTCGTCGAGGTGCCGACGCCTCAGGCGGGCCACGGCGAACTCGTCGTCCAGGTGCGCGCCGCGGGCGTGAACCCGATCGACTGGAAGCTCCGCAGCGGTGTCCGCGGCGGCGAGCTGCACGGCACCCGACGCGTCGGGAGCGACGGCGCCGGCGTCGTCGTCGAGGTCGGCGACGGGGTCGAGGGCTGGTCGATCGGCGACGAGGTCGTCGTCGTCAACGCCTCCGGGACGTACGCGACCCACGTCGTCGTCACGCCCGACCAGATCATCCGCAAACCGGCGGCCATCTCCTTCGAGGAGGCGGCGGCGATCGGCATCCCCGTGAGCACGGCCTACCAGGCGCTCCGGTCGCTCGGCGTGACCGAGGGGACGACCCTCCTGATCCACGGTGGATCGGGCTCGGTGGGGCACGCCGCCGTGCAGTTCGCCGTGGCGTGGGGAGCGACCGTCGTCGCCACCGCGAGCGAGGGGAACCACGCACGCCTGCGGGAGCTCGGGGCGATCCCCGTCACCTACGGTCCCGGGCTCGTCGAGCGCGTGCGCGAGGCGGCCCCGCAGGGCGTCGACCGCGTGCTCGACGCCGTCGGCACCGACGAGGCGCTCGAGGCCTCGTTCGAGCTGGTCGAGGACCGGCAGCACATCGGCACGATCGTCGTCGGTGCGAAGGCGGCCGGCCTCGGGATCCAAGCGTGGTCCGGCGGCAACCCGCTCCCGCTCACGTCGCAGGAACAGGCCTGGCGGGCGGAGGCGATCCCGGCGGTCGCGTCCCTCGTCGAACAGGGGCGCTTCAGCTTCGAGCTCGGCACCGTCCGGCCTCTCGCCGAGGCCGCCGAGGCGCACCGCGAGAGCGAGTCGGGTCACCCGAGCGGGAAGCTCATCCTCATCCCCTGAGCGCCCTTCGACAGGCTCAGGGCCCCGGGGGGGGGGGGGGCTCGGGCGGGAGTGCCCTTCGACAGGCTCAGGGACCGGGGGTGGCTGGGGCGGGAGTGCCCTTCGACAGGCTCAGGGACCGGGGGGCTACTCCGGGCCCTCGCCGAAGCTGTCGCCGACGGGAGCGCGGTCGGCGAGGTCGTCCTGGTCGTCGAGGTCCTCGACGGCGTCCTCGGTGTCCAGGTCGTCGTCCAGACCCGCATCGCCGACGACGTCGTCACCACCGACGCCGTCGCCGGCGTTGCTCAGGCCGCCGTCACCGGGGGCCGCGTCGTCGGCCGAGCGGTCGACCGCACCGCCGTCGGGCACGACACCGCCGACCGAGCTGTCGGTCTGGTCCTCACCGGGCACGTGTGCCTGGGCCCCCGGGCCGCCGTGGGCGAGGGCGTCGCGTTGGGCGTCTGCTGCTGCTGGATCCATGGGATTGCTCATGACGGCAGCGTAGGCCGGACGCCGAGACGTCGCGGGGGCTTGGCTCAGGGCCGCCGGACGCCTATCCTCCGTGCTCCCCGCCGGACCCGACGCGGTGTCGACAGCGCGGTGCCCTTCGACAGGCTCAGGGACCGGGACAGGCTCAGGGACCAGGGCAGGCTCAGGGACCGGGGTGGGTCAGCGGCCGGTGTGCTCCACGATGATCGCCTTGATGCGGTCGACGTCGGCCGGCACGATCTCGAAGCGCTGCTCGAGCCCCTCGATGCCCTCGAACGCCTCGGGACGCTCCGGCTCCTCGCCGAGCGCCTCGCGGACGATCTCGGCGAACTTCGCCGGCAGCGCGGTCTCGAGGACGAGCATCGGGACGCCCTCGCGCAGGTGGCGGCGGGCGACCGTGACGCCGTCGGCGGTGTGCGGGTCGATCGTGACGCCGTAGCGCTCGTGGACGTCGCGGATGGTGGCGACGCGGTCGGCGTGCGTGCTGCGACCGGAGACGAAGCCGAACTCGCTGATCCGCTCGAACTCGGGCGTCCCGGAGAGGTCGAACCCGCCCTCCTCGTCGAGGGACCGGAACAGCTCACCGAGGCGGGTCGCGTCCTGACCGACGAGGTCGTAGAGGAAGCGCTCGAAGTTCGACGCCTTCGAGATGTCCATGCTCGGGCTGGAGGTGTGGTGGGTCTCGGCCGCCGAGCGCGGGCGGTACACGCCCGTGCGGAAGAACTCGTCGAGGACGTCGTTCTCGTTCGTCGCGACGACGAGCTGGTCGATCGGGAGCCCCATGGAGCGGGCGATGTGCCCGGCGCAGACGTTGCCGAAGTTGCCGGACGGCACCGAGAACGAAACCTTCTGGCCCGGACCGTCGGTCGCGAGCAGCCAGCCGTGCACGTAGTACACGACCTGCGCGACGACGCGGGCCCAGTTGATCGAGTTGACCGTACCGACGGCGTGGAGTGCCTTGAACGGAGCGTCCTTCGAGACGGCCTTCACGATGTCCTGGCAGTCGTCGAAGTTCCCCTCGACGGCGAGGTTCACGATGTTGTCGTCCTGGAGGCTGAACATCTGCGCGCGCTGGAAGCTACTCATGCGGCCGTGCGGGCTCAGCATGATGACCCGGATGCCGGTCTTGCCGCGCATGGCGTGCTCGGCCGCGCTCCCGGTGTCGCCGGACGTCGCGCCGAGGATGTTGAGCTCGTCGCCACTCTTCGCGAGCGTGTACTCGAAGAGGTTGCCGAGCAACTGCATCGCCATGTCCTTGAAGGCGAGCGTCGGGCCGTTCGAGAGGCCGAGAAGCTGCAGCTCGGTGCCGCCCTCCTCGCCGAGGGTGCGCAGCGGGGTGATGAGCGAGGCGTCGTCGCCGGCGCGGCCGTTCGAGTACACCTCGGCGGTGTAGGTGCGACGGGTGATGTCCTGGAGGTCGGCGGCGGGGATGTCGTCGGCGAACTTCGACAGCACGGCGAACGCGAGGTCGGCATAGGACAGCTCGCGCCACGACTCGAGCTCCTCAGCGGTCAGCTGCGGGTACTCGGCCGGGAGGTACAGGCCGCCGTCCGGGGCGAGCCCGCCGAGGAGGATGTCCGAGAAGTGCTGGGGCAGATCGTGGCCCCGCGTCGACTGATAGTGCATGACCGTCTCTCTCATCCGGTTGGAAGCCCGATCTCCAACCTTGCCATATCGGGGGTCGACGCGCAGAGGCCTGCCGTCATCGTGACCGGCCGCTACGCGCGGGCGAGTTCCTCGCGGATCGCGGCGACGAACGCGTCGATGTCGTCCTCCGTGGTGTCGAACGAGCACATCCAGCGGACCTCGTCCTTCGCGGCGTCCCAGTCGTAGAAGCGGAAGCGTTCGCGCAAGCGGTCGGGGACGCCCGCTGGCAGGGTCGCGAATACCGCGTTGGCCTGGGTCGGCTGGCTGAAGCCGAGTCCCGGTGCCTCGCCGGCGGCGATGAGGGCCTCGAGGGAGGTGCGGAGGCGCGCGGCCATCGCATTGGCGTGGGTAGCGGAGCGGAGCCAGAGCCCGTCGCCACCGTCGGCCGCCGGCTCGAGCAGGGCGATGAGCTGCGCCGCACCGAAGCGCATCTTCGACGCCAGCTGCATGTTGAGCTTCCGCAGGTAGACGAGGCCCTCCGATGCCGACGGTTCGAGCACGACGATGGCCTCGCCGAACATGAGTCCGTTCTTCGTCCCACCGAAGGACAGCACGTCGACGCCGGCATCGGCGGTGAACGCGCGCAGTGGGACGCCGAGGGCTGCTGCGGCGTTGGCGATGCGGGCGCCGTCGAGGTGCAGCTTCATGCCGTGACCGTGCGCGTGGTCGGCGATCGCGCGGATCTCCTCGGGCGTGTACAGGGTGCCGAGCTCGGTGGTCTGCGTGATCGAGACGACGAGCGGCTGTGCACGGTGCTCGTCGCCCCAGCCCCACGCTTCGCGGTCGATGAGGTCGGGCGTGAGCTTGCCGTCGGGGGCGTCGACCGTCAGGAGCTTGATGCCACCGACCCGCTCCGGCGCGCCGCCCTCGTCGGAGTTGATGTGCGCGGTCGACGCCGAGATGACGGCACCCCAGCGCGGGAGCATGGACTGCAGACCGACGACGTTCGCGCCGGTGCCGTTGAAGACGGGGAACACGGCGACGTCGCGGCCGAAGTGATCGGCGAAGACCTCGTGCAGCCGGCGGGTGTAGTCGTCCTCGCCGTACGCGATCTGGTGGCCGCCGTTGGCCGCCGCGAGTGCATCGAGGATCTCGGGGTGGACGCCGGAGTAGTTGTCGGAGGCGAAGCCACGGATGCTGGTGTCATGCAGAGAGTCGGTCACTGATCCATCCTCGCGCATGCCACACGCAGCTTCCGTGCATCGCGGGCCGACTTCCTGCGTGCTCGGGTCGCCGTCGGGCATGTTCACAATTCAGGAGCGCCCGGGCGTGGTGCGCCCGCACCGTGCGTGTCGGTGGGGACGCGCCGAGGCGCTCCTGAATTGTGAACCGGGAAACGGGGTCAGTCGGCGGCGTGACGGGGGCCGTCGGAGGAGGTGACGACCTCCTCGGGCACGGCGTCGATCGCGGCGTCGACGTCGGCGTGCGCACCGGGCTCCGGCTCCGCGTCCGGGGTCTCCTGCGCGAGCGCGTGCTCGTAGGCGAGCGCGTGCACGGCGATCGAGGAGGCGACGGCGGCCTGCTGCTCGTCCTCGGCGGAGGGCTGAGCCGGCTGCTCGGCCGCCAGCGCGGCGGCCTGCTCGGGCGTCAGCCGGGCGTCCTGGTCCTCTTCGTCCTCGTCCACGAGGTCGAGCACGATGGGCTCGTCGCCGTAGATGTCGCCGGCCGGATCGCCCGCGAGCGGGGCCGGCGCGGGGAGGCGCTGCTCGGCGTCGAGGAACTGCTTGGCCTCGAAGGCGCCCGGGTTGAAGACCTCGTCGATCCCGCCGAGCCCGCTCATGCCTTGAGCGCTTCCGAGAGTTTGACCCGGCCACCCATTTTCAGCAGCGAGTTCTCGTAGATCCGCGAGCCGACGAGGATGACGAGCGCCGCGGTGATCGCGAGGATCAGCAGGGACAGGATCGGCTCCCACCACTGCGCCGAGCCGACGAAGAGGCGGACGGGCATGCCCACGGCTGCCGAGAACGGCACGTAGGACATGATCGTCATCACCACCGGGTTGTCGTTGAAGAAGATGACGGCGAAGTACGGGATCATGATCAGCATCGTAATCGGGGTCGTCGTCGAACCGATGTCCTCTTGACGCGAGACCAGCGATCCGGCAGCGGCGAACAGCGCGGCCAGCAGGATGAAGCCGAGCACGAAGAAGACCACGAACCAGACGACCGGGGTCCCGAGGCCGGCGAGCAGCTCGGTCTGGCCCGTCACCGTCAGCCCGATCACCGACAGCGCCGCGATCGCCAGGATCTGCCCGAACGCCAGGATGCTGTTGCCGAGCACCTTGCCGGCGAGGAGCGCCTTCACGGGGATGGCGGACATGAGGATCTCGACGACGCGGGTCTGCTTCTCCTCGACGACGCTCTGCGCGATCGACGCCCCGAAGGTGGTGGCGGAGACGAAGAACACGAGACCGAACCCGAGCGACACGATGTAGAGCAGGAAGCCCGCGGAGCCGTCCGCGTCGGGATCGAGGATGGTGACCTGCGGCTGCGCGCTCAGTTGCATGATGAGCGTGTTGGAGGCCTCGGAGTCGAAGATCACCTGGACGCCGGTGGGGTTGTCGTCGGTGGCCGGTGCGATCGCCGCCTCGACGTCGCCCGACTTCACCAGGGCCTCAGCTGCGGCGACGTCGGTCGCCTCGGTCACGTCGAAGGTCTTGCCGTCGACGAGTCCCGCACCCGCGTTCCCGACGACCGCGACCTTCGTGGTCTCCGAGGCGGTGTTCTTCGCGAGGAACCCACCGACGACGATACCGGCGAGGATCACGAGGAGCAGGATGCCCGTCGAGATGAGGAAGGTCTTGCTGCGCAGACGCATCTTGACCTCGCGCTCGGCGACGAGACCGATGCTCTGCACGAGGCTGGGGGAGGCCGGGCCGGAGCGACGACGACCGGCGGGCTGGATCGGGGACTCGGTTGCCGTGGTCACTGGATGACCTCCTTGAAGATCTGGGCGAGGGTGGGTCGGAGGGGGGCGAAGCTCGTGACGTCGCCCTGGGTCAGCGCCTCACGGAGCACGGCCTGCGCCGCCTGGGCGTCGTCGGCGTCGAAGAGGGCGTAGCCACCGTCGAAGTCGACGACGGAGATGCCCGGACGCTCGCGCAGCCAGCCGGTGTCGGCCGCGGTGAGCAGCTCGTAGCGGTTGCCGGCGTGGGCTTCGCGGAGGGACTCGCGCGAGCCGGAGGCGCGGATCCTGCCACCGGCGATGATCACGAGGTCGTCGCAGAGGCGCTCCACGATGTCGAGCTGGTGACTGGAGAACAGGACGGGGGAGCCGTCTGCGGCGAACTCGCTGAGCACCCCGACGACCACGTCGACCGCCATCGGATCGAGGCCCGAGAACGGCTCGTCGAGGACGAGGACGTCGGGGTCGTGGACGAGCGCCGCGGCGATCTGCGCCCGCTGCTGGTTGCCGAGCGACAGGCTCTCGAGGGCGTCGTTCCGGCGCTCGCCGAGGCCGAGGCGCTCGAGCAGCTCGCCGGCGTTGCGCTTGGCAGCGTGGGTCGTGAACCCGTGGAGGCGGGCCAGGTAGACGAGCTGTTCCTCGACCCGCATCTTCGGGTAGAGGCCGCGCTCCTCCGGCATGTAGCCGAACCGGCGGCGGTCCTCCGGGGTGAGCGGGGTGCCGTCGAGGGTGACGGTTCCGGCGTTCGCGGCGAGGACACCGAGCAGGATGCGCATCGTCGTCGTCTTGCCGGCGCCGTTCCCGCCGACGAACCCGGTCATGCGGCCGGGCGCGACCTGGAAGCTGACGTCGTCGAGCACCTTCCGCTCGCCGTACGACTTGTCGATGTGGCTGAGTTCGAGCATCGGCCGCCTCCTGTGATCTGCGTGCTGGACCGAGTGTCCTGCGTCGGGTTCTCCCGGTATGGCGATCACGCTACGCGGCGTGGTGTGCCACCGGCATCCGCCGTAGGACGGGTTGACGCGACGACGCCCGGTCCCCTTCTCCGTCGAGTGGGGGATACCGGGCGTCGTGGACCAGCCGAGCGCTGGATCAGGCGGGGCGGGACTCCGGGGAGACCGTCTTCGAGGGGTCGGTCTCGGCGACGGAGCCGATGGCCTCGTCGATGCGGGCGATGACCGCGTCGTCGAGCTTCACACCAGCCGCGGCGGCGTTCGCGGTGACCTGCTCGGGACGCGAGGCACCGACGATCGCACCGGCGATGTTGTCGTTGTGCAGCACCCAGGCGAGCGCCAGCTGCGCCATGGTGAGGTCGAGCTCGTCGGCGATGGGCTTCAGCTGCTGGACGGCCGTCAGCACCTCGTCGTCGAGGAAGCGCTTGATGGTGTCGGCGCCGCCCTTCTCGTCGGTGGCCCGGCTGCCCTGCGGGAGCTCTGCGCCCGGCAGGTACTTGCCGCTGAGGACGCCCTGCGCCACCGGCGACCAGACGATCTGTGAGATGCCGAGTTCGCGCGAGGTCGGGACGACCTCCTCCTCGATGACCCGCCACAGCATCGAGTACTGCGGCTGGTTCGAGATGAGCTGGAAGCCCAGCTCCTTGGACAGGGCGTGGCCGGCGCGCAGCTGCTCGGCGTTCCACTCGCTCACGCCGATGTAGAGCGCCTTGCCCGCCCGGACGACGTCGGCGAAGGCCTGCATCGTCTCCTCGAGGGGCGTCTCGCTGTCGTAGCGGTGGGCCTGGTAGAGGTCGACGTAGTCGGTGCCGAGACGCGTGAGCGAACCGTCGATCGACTCCATGATGTGCTTGCGCGACAGCCCGACGTCGTTGTGCCCCTTCGGGCCGGTGGGCCAGTAGACCTTCGTGAAGATCTCCAGGCTCGCGCGTCGTTCGTCCTTGAGGGCGTCGCCGAGCACCTGCTCAGCCGCCGTGTTCGCGTAGGCGTCGGCCGTGTCGAAGGTGGTGATGCCGGCGTCGAGGGCGGCGCGAACGCTCGCCGTGGCGACGTCGTTCTCCACCTGCGAGGCGTGGGTCAGCCAGTTGCCGAAGATGATCTCTGAGATCTTGAGTCCGCTGTTGCCGAGGTATCGAAATTCCATGGTCGTCACGCTACTCCTCGCATCCGACCGACCGACGGGGTTGCGCGGAGACGGAGCGAACCCTCAGCTGCGCGGCGACGCCAGCCCGTGCTCGTAGGTGTAGATGACCGCCTGGATGCGATCACGGAGGGCGAGCTTCTGCAGCACCTTCGAGACGTGCGACTTGACGGTCGCCTCGCCGACGAAGAGCGTGGTCGCGATCTCCTGGTTGGACAGGCCCTGGGCGACCAGCTGCAGGACCTCGCGCTCGCGCTCCGTCAGCTGCCCGTATTCGGCGCCGGTCGTCGGTCCGGCCGGGACGGTGCGATCCTCCACGGCGTCCTCGACGGCGGGGGCCTGCCTGGTGAACCCCTCGATGACCCGGCGGGTGACCGCCGGCGAGAGGAGCGCCTCCCCGCCCGCGACCACCGAGACCGCGGCGACGAGTTCCTCCGGCGAGGAGTTCTTCAGGAGGAACCCGCTCGCACCGGCACGGAGCGCCTCGGCCAGGTAGTCGTCGCGGTCGAAGGTGGTGAGGATGAGGACGGCGGCGTTGGTGTCCGGATCCGCGACGATCCGACGGGTGGCCTCGAGGCCGTCCATGCCCGGCATCTGGACATCCATGCAGATCACGTCCGGCGCGAGCGTCGTTGCGAGCGCGACGGCCTCGGCGCCGTCCGACGCCTCGCCGACGATCTCGATTCCGGGCTGCGAGCCCAGGATGATGCGGAAGCCCGCACGCAGCAGCTCCTGGTCGTCGACGAGGAGGATGCGGGTGGGCTGCTCGGTCATGCCTGGTCCTTCGTGGTGGTGGTCTGGGGTCGTCCTGCGGCGGCGGAGGCGAGGCGGGCGTCGGCGATGGACGCGGCGACGGGCTCCATCGCCTGGTCGCCCGGCCGGCCGAGCGGGATGGCGGCCCGGACGAGGAAGCCGCCGCGGGCTCGTGCCCCGACCTCGAGGACGCCACCGGACGACGCCACGCGCTCCCGCATCCCGATGAGTCCGAGCCCACCGCGCCGGGCCACCGTCGGGACGGTCCCCGTGTTCGTGACCTCGAGCTCGACCGCGTCGTCCAGATAGCGGAGCCTGAGTTCGGCCGTCGCCGTGGTACCGCCGTACTTGCGGGCGTTCGTGAGCGCCTCCTGCGCGATCCGGTACAGGTTGAACGACACGACGGCCGGGATCGGGACCGGTGTGCCCACGAGTTCGAACCTCGTCGGCAGCCCGTTCGCCGTCGACTCGTCGGCGAGCCGGCCCAGCTGGCCGACGCCGACGGTCGACGGGCTGCTCTCCTCGTCGGTCGGTTCGCCGTGCGCGCGGAGGGTGCCGAGCATCTTGCGCAGCTCGTCGATCGCGCTCCGTGCGCCGAGCTCGACGTTCGTGAGCGCATCCCGCGCGGCGGCCGGGTCGGCATCGAGCACGGTGCGTGCGGCGCCGGCCTGGACCCCCATGACCGAGACGTGGTGGGCGACGACGTCGTGCAGCTCGCGCGCGATCCGCACCCGCTCGAGGGCGACCGCCTGGCGGGCGGACCGGGCGCGCTCCGCCTCGAGCTCGGCCGTGCGCTGCTCGAGCGCCGCCCGTTCCCGGGAGGACTGGTACACGCGCTCGCCGAAGAAGTACGCGGCCCCGAAGTAGAGGATGTTCGTCAGGATCTGGATGAGGATGAACGCCACGAGGGGTGAGAACACCCCCACCCGGGAGAGGCTGGGCAGCGCGTCGGGGTCGGTCGCCTGGATGAACATGGAGACGAGCAGCCAGACGAACATGGCGACGATGATGAGCACGCGGACGAGCGCAGCGCGACGTCGGTTCGGCACCCATGCGCCGACCGTGTAGATCGCGAGGAACAGGGCGATGTTCGTGAAGAGGACTTCGGGTACGAGCACCGTGCCGCCCACGATGAACATGACGGCGACGACGATCGAGACGGAGCACGGGAAGCGGCGACGGAACGCGAGCGGCGCGGTGATGCCGATCGCCCAGAGGACGGACGCCCACATCGGTGCGGGCTCGGGGTAGAACCCGGCGATCGTGTACAGCGTCAGGCTGAGGAGGGTGCCGACGCCGAGCGCGATGGCGAGGATGATGTCGGATCGCTGTTCCGACGGCGTCGCGGCCGGACGCCGCCACTCGGCGTCGTAGGGGTCGACCGGGCGTTCCTCCTGCTGGTCGACGGCGGGCTCGCTCATGCCGTCCACGCTAGCGCGACGCCCCGCCGGGGACATCCGTCGAGCGACGGAGCGCGGCGGTCCGGCACTCGGACAAGAGCCCGGAGCGGCACTCAGGAGAGTGCTGCTCCGGGCTCCTCCGCGGCACGGTCGGGTCAGGCCGCGGATCGCCCCGTGATCCCGGCGGTCGACGTGATGACGTCCGCCATCTTCTTGCCGAGCGCTTCGTAGAACATCGACAGGGGGAACTCGTCGTCGAGGACCGCGTCGGTGAGTCCGCGCGGCGGTCCGCTCAGGATCTCGTCGGACAGCCCGCGCGCCCACTGCGACGCGGGGTGCGGCGTCAGCGTCGTCCGGACGAGCTCGTATGCGGCGAGCCAGTGCGCGGTCTTCGGACGGTCGATCGATCGCCAGTACAACTCGTCGATGCTCTCGCCGAGCCGCACGACCACGTCGGGGACCTCGTCCCAGTCGATCGTGAGCCTGGTGTCGGTCCAGTGCAGCACGCCGTGCTGGTGCATCCACGCGAACAGCAGCTGGCCGCCGACGCCGTCGTAGTTCCGGACGCGTGAGCCGGTGATGGCGAACCGGAAGATGCGGTCGAAGATGATCGCGTACTGGACGAGCTTCGCGTGCTCGAGGATCGCCACGTCCGCCGCGTCGAGCGTCTCGGTCTCCGCGCGGGTCGTCAGCGTGCGCTCCAGCCGGACCGATTCGCGGAACGCCGTGAGGTCGCAGCGCAGCTCCTCGAGCGAGTACAGGAAGAACGGCATCCGCTGCTTGATCATGAACGGGTCGAACGGGAGGTCACCGCGCATGTGCGTGCGGTCGTGGATGAGGTCCCACATGACGAAGGTCTCCTCGGCCAGCTGCTGGTCGTCCAGGAGGGACGCGGCGTCGGCCGGGAGCTCGAGCTTGGTGATCTCGGAAGCGGCTCGGACGACCCGACGGTACCGGGCCGCCTCGCGGTCCTGGAAGATCGCGCCCCAGGTGAACGCCGGGATCGCGCGCATCGCGACCGTCTCGGGGAAGAGGACCGCTGAGTTCGTGTCGTAACCCGGCGTGAAGTCGAGGAAGCGGATCGGCACGAAGAGCGCGTTCGTGTAGTCGCCGGCCTCGAGCGCGGCGATGAACTCGGGCCAGATGACCTCGACGAGCACGGCCTCGATGTGGCGGTCGGTCGAACCGTTCTGCGTGACCATCGGGAACACGACGAGGTGTCCCAGGCCGTCCACGCGATGCCGCTCGGGGTGGAAGGCGACGAGCGAGTCGAGGAAGTCCGGGACGCCGAAGCCGTCGCGCTCCCAGCGGTCGAAGTCGGCGACGAGGGCGTCGAGGTACTCGGCGTCGTGCGGGAAGTTCGGAGCGAGGGTGCGGACGCTCGCGACGATCGTGGCGACGTGCCCTGCCGCCGACTCGTGGTCGCTCGCCTCGGGGATCGAGCCGTCCTTCACCTGGACGGCCTGCAGCGCAGTCGCGGCGGCCTTGAGGTCCGTCCAGGCCGGGTGCCCGACGAGTGCGGCGGCGTCTTCGACGACCTCCGGCTCTCCGACGATGCTCTTCGTGTGGGTGGTGGCGACGTTCGACATGGTGAACCTCCTTCCGCGTGCGCAGGCGTCGCCCGGGGTGGGTGACGATTCCTTCGAGCGTAGGGGCGGAGGGGGTGCGGATTTCTTGCGTCAGGAGCGACTTCGCTGCAACATTCGGCCGTTCGCGCTGGGGAACTGCACGGTCGGCCTCGGCGGGCTGCTACCCCCAGCGGCGCTTGATCCAGCGGTCGAGGACACCGACGAGCGCATCGGTGACCGCGCCGAGCAGCGCGAGCACGATGATGACGAAGAAGATGCGGTCGACCCGGCCGTTGTTCTGCGAGTCCACCAGGCGGAATCCGAGTCCCATGGACGAGGCGATGAGCTCCGCCGCCACGAGGAACAGCCACGACTGCGCCAGCGCGAGCCGGAGGCCGGAGACGACCGAGGGCGTCACGGCGGGCAGCTGCACCGTCCGGAACAACGCGACACCGTTCAGGCCGAACGCGCGGCCGGCCTCGACCAGGTGCTTGTCGACGTGGCGGAGCGCGGCGGAGACCGTCGTGTACACCGGGAAGAACGCGCCGATCGCGATGAGCGTGATCTTCGACTCCTCACCGATCTTCAGCCAGAGGATGAGCAGCGGTACCCACGCGAGCGACGGGACGGCGCGGATCGCCGCGAAGGTCGTCGACAGCAGGATGTCGCCGAGGCGCGAGAGCCCCACGACCGCGCCGAGGACGAGGCCGAGGACAGCACCGATGAGGAAGCCGATGAGGACCCGCTGTACCGAGATGGCGACGTCCTGCTGCAGCCAGCCGCGTTGCGCGAGATCCACGCCGGCCGCCCAGACCTCGGCCGGTGCCGGGAGTTGCGAGGCCGGGACGAGGCCGAACGCGGTGACGAGCTGCCACGCCCCGAGGATGACGACGGGGACGAGGAAGCCGCCGAGGACGACGACGATCCTGCGGGACCCGAGGACGGCGCGCGCTTCGCGGCCGGACTGGGTCGCCTGGGCACCCGCGGCTGCGGTGGTGCCGAGACCGGGTTGGTCGCTCACGGGAGCCTCTCGGGACGGGGTCATGGGCCCTTCGACAGGCTCAGGGACCGAGGTTGGGAAGGTGCCGGACTACTTCGCGCCGATGGCGGACGGGTCCGCGTCGTCCACGAAGCTCGGGTTGAAGAGGTCGGCCAGGGCGTCGTCGACCTTGTCCTGCGACGACACGTCGCCGGACTCCACGAAGATCGGGCCGATGATCGACAGGACCTGCTCCTGCGCCTTGCCCGGGGCCGGGTCGACGTCGAGGTTCGAGCGCTCCGTGATCACCTTCGTCGCCACGGCGAGGTCGAGGCCAGCGGCGTCCGCGAGGATCTGCGCCGTCTCGTCGGGGTTCGACGCAGCCCATTCACGAGCGTGCTCATAGGCGTTCACGACGGTCTGCGCGACGTCCGGACGCTCGTCGATGAAGGACTCGGTCGCGGCCAGGATGCCGTAGCTGTTGAAGTCGACGTTGCGGTAGATGAGCTTCGCGCCCGCCTCCTCGGCGCCGGCCATGATCGGGTCGAGACCGGCCCAAGCGTCGACGGAGCCGTTCTGCAGGGCCGCCCAGCCGTCGGCATGCTGGAGGTTCTCGATCGTGACGTCGGAGGCGGACAGGCCGGCCTCCTCCAGTGCCTGCAGGAGGAAGAAGTAGGGGTCGGTGCCCTTCGTCGCGGCGACCTTCTTGCCCTTGAGTTCGGCGACGTCCGTGATCGTCGAGCCCTGGCCGACGACGATCGCCGACCACTCGGGCTGCGAGAAGACGTCGATCGCCTGGATGGCCGATCCGTTCGCCCGGTTCAGGAGCGCGGCGGACCCGGCGGTGGACCCGACGTCGATCGCGTCGGCCCGCAGCGCCTCGTTCGCCTTGTTGGAGCCGGCCGACTGGACCCAGTTGACGGTGATGTCCTGGTCGTCGAGTGCGTCCTCGAGCCAGCCTTGGTCCTTGATGATGAGGGAGAGCGGGTTGTAGGTCGCGAAGTCGATGTTGAGCGTGCCGCCCTCGGTGGTGCCGGCGGTGCTGTCGCCGCCGGCCGCAGGAGCGTTCTCGCCCGCGACGCAGCCGCTGAGGAGGAGTGCTGCGGCGGCGGTCGCGGCGACGAGGGCCACGCGCCCGGCGCGGGAGGTGGTGAAGCGGCGTCGTGAGGTCATGCGTTGGTCCTTGCTGTGGATCGGTGCGGGATGACGGCGGAGGTGGTGGGTGGCTCAGTACGGGAAGTGCGGGATGGACGGCAGCCGTTGGTCGCCGCGGGCGAGACCGTGGCGGTCGATGCCGAGTCCGTCGAGGAGGCGGCCGCGCAGTTCGGCGAGCTCTGCTGACCCGCGGTCGCGCGGGCGGTTGCCGGGGACGGTCACGGTCTGCGCGATGGTCGAACCGGGCTGTCCCTCCTCGCGACCCAGGAGGATGACCCGGTCGGCGAGCTGGAGGGCCTCGTCGACGTCGTGCGTCACGAGCAGGATGGTGGTGGGCGCGGCGAGGTGGATGGCGAGCAGCAGGTCCTGCATCTTCAGCCGGGTGAGGGCGTCGAGGGCGCCGAACGGCTCGTCGAGGAGCAGGACGCCCGGCCGGCGGGCGAGGGCCCTGGCGAGTGAGGCGCGTTGCGCCATGCCGCCGGAGACCTCCCGTGGGCGGTGCTCGGCGAAGTCCGCGAGCCCGACGAGTTCGAGCAGCTCGGCGACGCGGGCACGTCCATCGGCTGCGGGTGTCCGCTTGGGCAGACCGAGTGCGACGTTCGCCGCGATGGTGCGCCAGGGGAGGAGTCGAGGCTCCTGGAAGCCGAAGGCCGTGCGCGGGTCGATGCCGGCGACGGGTGTGCCGTCGATGAGCACGGAGCCGGCGGTCGGGTGGTCGAGACCGGCCGCGATCCGCAGCAGGGTGGACTTGCCGCAGCCGCTCGTGCCGAGGATCGCCACGACCTCGCCGGCCTCGGCGGTGATCGTGACGTCGCGCAGCACGGGCCGCGGGGCGTCGGCGCGTTTGCCGGCACCGCTCGCGAAGGTGCGGCCGACCCCGGCGAACGCGACCGTGGAGGCACGATCCGCCGAGCCGACGGGGACGGCGTCGCGGGCGACCGGCGAGCTCGCGGCGAGCGGGCTTGGGGCAGCGTTCGTCATGGGTCTCGGGCTCCAGGGGTGGGGTGCCCGCCATGCTACGCGAGGGTGGCGGACCGCTCTCGGCCGCCGAAACAGAGCGTCACATTGGCCTCCGCCGGTGACATCCGGAGGGTTCCGGTGTTATGCGTCCGCTACCAGCTGCCGACCTGCGCGACGGCGACGTCGAGGATGGCGACGGCCTCCTCCCGGTTGACCCGGGCGAGCAGTAGCGCGCTGACCGACAACGACGTGAGCTGCCGGGCGGCCGCGGCGAGTTCGTCCGCGTCCGCCTCGGGACGGGCGAGGGCGAGGGCGTCCGAGACCGCGGTGGTGAGCTCGGCCCGGTAGCCGTCGACGACCTCGCGCAGTGCGTCGTCGTGGGCCGCGAGGCCGGCCGCGCTGTTGAGGAGGAGGCAACCGCGGCGGGGGGAGTCGTCGGGCAGGGTCGCGATGACCGTCTGCACGCCGGAGAAGTAGGTGGTGAGCCCGGCTCTGCCGTCCGTCGCCCGCGCGAGGACCGAGAGGCGCGGTCGGATGACGGTGTCGAGGTAGTCCTGCACGGCAGCGTCGAACAGCCCGCGCTTGCTGTCGAAGGCGTGGTAGAGGCTCGACCGCCGCAGGCCGGTGGCCGCTTCGAGGTCGGCGAGCGAGGTCGCCTCGTACCCGCGGTCCCAGAAGACGTCGCGCGCCGCCTGGACGACGGCGACGGTGTCGAACTCCTGCGTGCGTCCCATGGGTGCCTCCTCCTCGCTCGGCATCTGCGTGACGGGGTTGTGGACCGAGCGTTCTACTATTATAGTAGACCCATCGGTACAGAATGTCGCTCCGTCCGGACGACTCGACGCCGATCTCCCGGAAGGCCCGTCCCATGCTCGTCGTCAGTCTCGTCCTCGTCGGCATCGCCGCCCTCCTGCACGTCTACATCTTCGTGCTCGAGTCGCTGCGCTGGACCGAGCCGGCCACCCGCAAGACCTTCGGCACCTCGGAGCTCGAGGCCGAGACCACCCGCGGGATGGCGTACAACCAGGGGTTCTACAACCTGTTCCTCGCGATCGGCACGATCGTCGGCATCGTCTTCCTCATCACCGGCTCGACCGGTATCGGCGCGGCCCTCGTCTTCGCCTCGGCCGGCTCCATGCTCCTCGCCTCGCTCGTCCTCATCACCTCGGACCGCACGAAGGCCCGCGCCGCGATCGTCCAGGGGACCACCCCGTTGCTCGGACTCATCGCGCTCGTCATCGCACTGGCCGTCTGACACCTCCGCGACGCCCCAGGCGTCACCCCGTCCGCAACCCGACGACGTGCTGCGCCCGCCCACCGAATCACTGCACCAAGGAAAGGCACCACATGAACACCCCCGCGCTCAGCACCCAGATCCAGCTCGTCTCGCGACCGGTGGGCTGGCCGACCGAGTCCGACTTCCGGACCGTCTCCGTCGAACTCCCGGAGCTCGCGCCCGGCCAGCTCCGGGTCCAGAATCTCTTCCTCTCCGTCGACCCCTACATGCGCGGTCGCATGAACGACGCCCGCTCCTACGTCGCGCCGTACCAGCTCGGTGAGACGATGACCGGCGGCGCCATCGGCCGGGTCGTCGAGTCGGCCGCCGAGGGCTTCTCCGTCGGCGACGTCGTCCTGCACCAGTTCGGCTGGCGCGACCTCGTCCAGGAGGACGCCAGCGGGTTCCGCGTCGTGCCTGAGCTCCCCGGCGTCCCGCTGTCCGCCTACCTCGGCGTCCTCGGTATGACGGCCCTCACCGCGTACGTCGGTCTGCTCGAGGTCGCCAAGTTCCGGGAGGGCGACACGGTGTTCGTCTCCGGTGCTGCAGGTGCCGTCGGCACGATGGTCGGCCAGATCGCCCGTCTCAAGGGCGCGAAGCGCGTCATCGGTTCGGCCGGATCGGCTGAGAAGGTCGCCCTGCTGACGGAGAAGTACGGCTACGACGCCGCGTTCAACTACAAGGACGGCCCCGTCACCGAGCAGCTCGCGGCCGCGGCACCCGACGGCATCGACGTGTACTTCGACAACGTCGGCGGCGAGCACCTCGAAGCGGCGATCGACGCCTTCAACGACGGCGGACGCGCAGCGCTCTGCGGCGTCATCTCGCAGATCAACGACACCGAGCGTGCCGAGGGCCCGCGCAACCTGTCGAACATCGTGACCCGCGGGCTGACCCTCACGGGCTTCACCGTCGGCAACTACACGCAGCACTTCCCGGCGTTCTCCGGTGAGATGGGTGCCTGGTTGCAGAACGGCGACGTCGTCTTCGACGAGACCGTCTACGAGGGCCTCGACCACACGCTCGACGCGTTCCTCGCGCTCATGCGCGGCGCCAACACCGGGAAGATGGTCGTCAAGCTCTGACGCGATCCCTCGACCTCGCCTGACACCGGCGATCGACGGCCCGTCCACCCGCTCCGGGTGGACGGGCCGTTCGTCGTCGTCAGACCGCTGCGAGGACCCCGCCGGCCGCATCGATGCGGGCCATCGCGAGGCGTTCGGCGGCGACGAGCGTCGTGACGCCCTCCGCTGCGGCGTCCCGGTAGATCGACTGCACGGTCCGCCCGATCGCCGACACCCGCTGCTCGATGGCTGCGGCATCGGCGCCCGGTTCGGACGCCATGGCGAGGTAGATCACGCCGCCCGCGTTCGCGACGAAGTCCGGCGCCCACAGGATGCCGCGCTCCTCGAGGGCCACCGCGTCGGCGCGGGAGGCGAGCTGGTTGTTCGCCGCCCCGACCACGGCGCGACACCGCAGCTGCCCGATCACCCGGGCGTTCAGGGCGCCGCCGACGCCGCACGGCACGAAGAGGTCCGTCTCGACGAGGTGCTCGTCGCCCGGTTCGATCCAGCTGGCGCCGATCTCCTCGGCGAGGGCGCGCTTCCGTGGGTCGACGTCGGTGACGATGAGGCGAGCCCCCTCGGCCGCGAGCCGTCGGGCCAGACGGCCGCCGACCTGGCCGAGCCCGGAGATCGTCGCCCGGTGGCCCGCGACGAGCGGGGTGCCGAAGACCGTCTCGAGCGTCGCGGTGATGGCCGCGTGCACACCGGCCGCCGTCGCCTCGCTCGGTTCGCCGACGCCACCGCGGTCGGCCGGCAGCCCGCTGACGTGGTCGGTCCGCTCGGCGACGACGGCCATGTCCTCGGCGGTCGTGCCCACATCCTCCGCGGTGCGATAGGCGCCGCCGAGCGCCTCGACCGCGTCGCCGAGGTCGAGCATCGCGTCGCGGCGCTCCGCGGGGTCGAGGGTCGTGCCGACGGGCAGGTGGATGACGGACTTGCCGCCGCCGTGCGCGAGACCGGCGGCCGCGTTCTTCATCGTCATCCCCGCGGCCAGGCGGAGGGAGTCGTCGACGGCCTCGAGCCAGGACCCGTACCGCCAGAGCCGCGCGCCGCCGAGGGCCGGCCCCATGGCGGTGGAGTGCAGGGCGACGCTGATGGTCAGCCCGGAGCGCGGTCCGCGGCTGATGGAGAGGCGTTCGTGGGGGAGGGTGGTGCTGTGCATCGCGTCGCTGGACGCGACCGGGTCGAATGACGTCATCGTCGGATCTCCTCGTGGGTGATTGGTGCGGGCTCCTGGTGGGAGCGGATCGCAGGGCGATGGTGGTGCCCGGCTCTCCTCCCCAGATTCTCCACGCCGACCGCCCGCTCCACAACCGTCGGCTCGACCGGGCCGCCGGACGGGCTGCACCTAGGCTGGACGGCATGGGCGGAGTGCTGACGGGGTTCGCGATCATCGGCACCGTGATCCTCGTCGGCTACCTCGCCGGGCGTCTCGAGGTCGGGGGCCCGACGACCGGGCACGTGCTCAACCGGGTGGCGTTCTTCGTCACCAACCCGGCGCTGCTGTTCACCGTGCTCGCCACGGCCGACCTGCACGAGGTGTTCAGCAGTTTCATCTGGGTCGCCCTCGCGAGTGCCCTGTCGGCCGCCGCGCTCTTCGCGCTGCTGAACGCCGTGTGGCTCCGCAAGGACCTCTCGGTCGCGACGATCGGCGCGCTCGGCTCGGGCTACGTCAACGCCAACAACATCGGCATCCCGGTGGCGGTCTACGTCCTCGGCGAGGCCGGCTACGTCGCCCCGGTCATCCTGCTGCAGCTCCTCGTCTTCGCCCCGATCGCGCTCACCATCCTCGACGTCAGACAGCGCGGCTCCGTCTCCTTCCTCGGCATCGTGACGCAGCCCTTCCGCAACCCGATGATCGTCGCGTCGATCGTCGGCGTCGTACTCAACCTCTTCGGCGTCCGGCTCCCCGAGCCCGTCATGGCCCCGTTCGAGCTCCTCGGCGGCGCGGCCGTACCGCTCATCCTCATGGCGTTCGGCATGTCGCTGCACGGCATGCGGCCGTTGCAGGCCGGCAGCGGACGTCGGGAGATCTTCGTGGCGACGGCGATCAAATCGGTCGTGATGCCCGGATTCGCCTACCTCATCGCGCACTTCGGGTTCGGGCTGAGCGGCACGCCGTTGTTCGCCTCCGTCGTCCTCGCCGCCCTCCCGGCGGCCCAGAACGTCTACAACTTCGCCAGCCGGTACGAGCAGGGCGTCACGCTCGCCCGCGACACGGTCCTGCTGACGACGATCCTCTCCGTGCCGGTCCTCGTCGTCGTCGCCGCCCTGCTCGCCTGACCCCCGGGAACCGGTCCGTCCGAAGCGCCGCTGTCCTCCGAAGCATGGACAGCGATGGCCGGAAATGCCGAACGATCGCGACTACTCTTGGGCGGGCACGACTGAGATATACCACCGTCCAGTCCGGCGGAGCGCCGTCGGACCCGACCCGATGGGACGACATGACCGAAGGCACGACCCCACGACACGAACGTTCCGGAGACTGGGCCGCATCCCGCGAGACCGTCGGCGACGAGATGCTCGCCGTGCAGGACTTCTCCAGCGAGGAGGAGGGGTACCACAAGACCCTCAAGCCGCGGCAGATCCAGATGATCGCGATCGGCGGCGCGATCGGCACGGGGCTCTTCCTCGGTGCGGGTGGCCGCCTGAACAGCTCCGGCCCGGCGCTCATCCTCGTGTACGCGCTCTGCGGGTTCTTCGCCTTCCTCATCCTGCGCGCCCTCGGTGAACTCGTCCTCCACCGTCCGTCCTCGGGCTCGTTCATCTCCTACGCCCGGGAGTTCTACGGCGAGAAGATGGCGTTCGGCGCGGGGTGGTTGTACTTCCTCAACTGGGCGATGACCTCGATCGTCGACGTCACCGCGGCCGCGCTCTACATCAAGACCTTCGGCAAGCTGTTCGGCTGGAAGGAGCTCGAGGACTTCCCGCAGTGGGTCTTCGCGCTCGCCGCTCTGGTGGTGGTGCTGGCGCTCAACCTCGTCTCCGTCAAGCTGTTCGGCGAGATGGAGTTCTGGTTCGCGCTCATCAAGGTGTCGGCGCTGGTGATCTTCCTCATCGTCGGCGTCTGCTTCATCGTCTTCGGCGGACGCACCGACATCGGTGCCGTCGGATTCTCGGTCATCGGCGACAACGGCGGGCTGTTCCCGGTCGGCGCCTTCGCCCCGATGATCGCGATCTCCGGCGTCGTCTTCGCCTACGCGGCCATCGAGCTCGTGGGCACGGCGGCCGGTGAGACGGCCGAACCGAAGAAGATCATGCCGAAGGCCGTCAACACGGTCATCTTCCGCATCGCGATCTTCTACGTCGGCTCGGTGCTGCTCCTGTCGCTCCTGCTGCCCTACACGGCCTACCAGGCCGGCGAGAGCCCGTTCGTCACCTTCTTCTCGCACATCGGGTCGGAGCAGGCCGGGGCGATCTCGGCGTCCGTCATGAACTTCGTGGTCCTGACCGCGGCGCTGTCGAGCCTCAACGCGGGCCTCTACTCGACCGGTCGCATCCTCCGCTCGATGGCCGTCAACGGTTCGGCCCCCGCGTTCACCGGCAAGATGAGCAAGAACGGTGTCCCCTTCGGAGGCATCCTGCTCACCGCAGCGCTCACCCTGCTCGGCGTCCTCCTGAACGCGCTCTACCCGTCGAAGGCGTTCGAGATCGTGCTCGAGATCTCGGCCATCGGCATCATCGGCGGCTGGGCGACGATCATCCTCTGCCAGATCCAGCTGCAGCGCTGGGCGAAGCAGGGCAAGGTCGAGCGGCCGTCGTTCCGCTTGTTCGGGGCACCGTTCACGTCGTATCTGACCCTCGCGTTCCTCCTGTTCGTCCTCGTGACCATGGGCTTCTCGGAGACCGGGCGCTGGGTCCTCGCCTCCCTCATCGTCCTCATCCCGATGCTCATCGTCGGATGGTTCGCCGCCAAGCCGCGGATCATGGCCGCCGCGGCCGCACGCGAGGGGCACACGGGCACCTGGCCGGTGGTGGCCGAGCGCCCCGCCATCGATGCGAACAAGCGGAAGCGCGGGGGCGCACCGCGGTCCTAGCGGGAGTGCGGGTACCGGCGGGTCGGCGGTTCACGGGGAATCGCTAAGCGATAGTGATCACTTCAGGTCGGTTTCGAGCATTCCCTTGCACCTCGGGTGTCGGTTCAGCAGGATGTGGGCAACCTCTTCCGTGCACCACCGGACCCCGCTGGAGTTCCCGTGAACCGTCGTCTCCGTCTCGTCGCCGTGCTCGCCGCGTGCGGCATCGTCGTCGCCACTCCGCTGAGCGCTGCGGCGCAAGCACCCGCCCCGACCTCGGCCGACACGGTCGCCTACGAGCCGAGCGATGCGATCATCGCGAATCCCGAGCGCGGCTTCGACCACACGAACAACACCCACTACTACCCCGAGGGGACCGAGGGCGGGCCGGGGTACACGCCGCTCGACGTCGCCTCCCTGGCGGCCTACCGCGAGGAGGGCATCACCGAACTCGTCCGCGTCTTCTACCTGGAACGGTTCGTGGCCGAGCCGACCCTCGACCCGGCCTGGCTCGCGCTCGTCCAGGCGGACTTCGACGCGGCTCGCGCCGCCGGCATCTCGATCATCCCCCGCTTTGCGTACCTCGCCGGCGGCGACTTCCCGTACACGCCGCCGTATGGCGACGCACCGCTCGACATCGTCCTCACCCACATCGAGCAGCTCACGCCGATCTTCCAGGACAACGCCGACGTCATCTCCGTCGTCCAGGCCGGCTTCGTCGGCCTCTGGGGCGAGGGCTACTACACGGACCACTTCGCCGCGGACCCGGCGAACCCCGGTGTCCTCACGGACGAGGACTGGGCGAAGCGTCGCGCGGTCGTCGAGGCGCTCCTCGAGGCGGTTCCCGCCGACCGCTCCATCCAGGTGCGGACCATGAACATGAAGCAGAACATCCTCGGGGTGCCATCCGGCACCGCTGGTGCCATCACCGAGGCGCAGGCGTTCGACGGCAGCGCCATCTCACGCATCGGTCACCACAACGACTGCTTCCTCGCGGCACCCGACGACTGGGGCACGTACCTGTCGGACCCGATCTCGCTCGATCAGGACTACCTCGCGCAGGAGAGCGACTGGGTGCCGGTCGGTGGTGAGACCTGCAACGTGAACCCGCCGCGGTCGGAGTGGGCGACCGCCTCGGCCGAGATGGAACGCTACAACTTCAGCTACCTCAACTGGGACTACCTGCAGGACGTCCTGCAGTCCTGGGGGCAGGAGAACCTCGACACCACCGCGAAGCGACTCGGCTACCGCTTCGTGATGACGGAGAGCTCGGTCGTGGACGGCACGCTCTCGCTCACGGTCCGGAACGACGGCTGGGCGGCTCCGTACAACAGCCGGCCCGCCTACCTCGTGCTGTCGAACGCCGAGCGCACGGTGCGCGTCCCGTTCGGTTCGGACGCCCGCACCTGGGGTGCGGGGGAGACCGTCACACTCCAGGCGTCACTCGCCGACGTCCCGGCCGGTCGCTACGACACGGCGCTGTCGCTGCCGGCCACGCACGAGTCGGTCGCGGCGAACCCGCTCTACGCCGTCCAGACGGCGAACGTCGGCACCTGGGACGCGGCGACCGGCGTGAACAGCCTGCAGCGTCAGGTGACCGTCGGCGCCGACGGGGTCGTCATGGCCGAACCGGTGGCCGGTGCTGCGGCCAGACTGCCCGACACGGGCGTCTCGTCGCTCGCTCCCGCATGGCTGGGTGGTGGCGTGATCGCCCTCGGTGCCCTTGCACTGGTCCTCTCCCGCCGCCGTCGTCAGGCCTCCTCGCCCGCGTCCTGATCGGGGGACGTTCACAACTCCTGCTCGATCGGGGCGGCTACCGGCTCCGGTCTCGGACAGGGCCGCCGAGGCATGACCGGCAGGAGTTGTGAACACGGTTCGGACGGTCGGGCGGTCGAGCGCCGGACGGTTGGGTGAGGCGGGGCCAGCGGGTGCCTGTCCGCAGGCGAGGCCGTCTGCCGTGTTCACAACTCCTGCTGAGCGCTCGTTCTCGGCGCCTGGGATCCCCGTCGAGCGCCGGTGTGCTCTGACAGCAGGAGTTGCGGACAGTGCGGGCGGGGGTGTCAGCCGAAGATCATCGGCGAGTCGTCGTCCTCTTCCTCGGAGAGGGTGAAGTCGAGGTCGACGACGACGGGCACGTGGTCGCTCGGGCTGTCCCCCTTGCGCTCGTTGCGGTGGATCGACGCCTCGACGACGTGGTCCGCGAACGCCTGTGAGCCGTAGATGAAGTCGATCCGGAGGCCCTCGTTGCGGGGGAACCGGAGCTGCTTGTAGTCCCAGAAGGTGTAGCCCTCGGGGACGAACGGTCGGACGGTGTCCTGGAGTCCCGCGTCGACGAAGGCCGCGAGGGCGGCGCGCTCCGGTGCCGAGATGTGGGTCGAGCCCGGGCCGAAGCTCGGGTCGCCGACGTCGGAGTCGAGCGGCGCGACGTTCCAGTCGCCCATGAGTGCGAGCGGCAGCTCGGGGTTCTCGGCGAGCCAGGAGCGGGTGTCGGCTTCGAGCGCGGCGAGCCAGCGGAGCTTGTAGTCGTAGTGCGGGTCGCCGACCGCGCGGCCGTTCGGGACGTACAGGCTCCAGAGGCGGACGCCGTCGACCGTCGCGCCGATGGCTCGCGCTTCGAGCGGCAGGCCGTCGGCGTCGAAGCCGGGACCGTCGAGCGCGAGGCTCGCCGGTGGCTTGCCGAAGCCGGGCATGTCGGGGAAGCCGATCTGCACGTCCTCCATCGGAAGGCGGCTGGCGATGCCGACGCCGTTCCACTGGCTGAGCCCGTGGAGCTCCACCTGGTAGCCGGCCTTCGTGAAGGCCTCCATCGGGAACTGCTCGGGCTTGCACTTGAGCTCCTGCATGGCGAGGACGTCGACGTCCTCTCGGACGAGCCAGTCGACCACGCGGCCGACGCGGGTACGGATCGAGTTGACGTTCCAGGTGGCGATGCGCATGCCCCAACGCTATCGGTTTCCTTTCTCAGGAGACCTCCGGCGTGTCGCCCCGGGGGAGGGTCGCCACGCCGGAGAGGTCCTGAGAAAGGACCGGTTCGGTGGAGCCGACGGGTGGGGGATTGAGCGGAGGTTCCCAGGGATGGCGAGCGGGTGTCGCGTAGCGTCGAGGGTATGACGACGTCCACCGCCGCCACGTTCAGCCTGTCCGCCGCCTCGACCGGAGGGGACAGTGCCCTCGGAGGGGTCGCCGACTGGGCGGTCGACCTCATGGAGACGTTGGGTGGTCCGGGAGCCGGGCTCGCCATCGCCCTCGAGAACCTCTTCCCGCCGTTGCCGAGCGAGATCATCCTGCCGCTCGCCGGATTCGCCGCCAGTCAGGGCAAGCTCGGTCTCGTCGAGGTCCTCATCTGGACGACGGCCGGTTCTGTGATCGGCGCGCTGGCCCTCTACGCGATCGGCGCCGTCCTCGGACGTGACCGCATGCGCCGCCTCGCTGAGCGGGTCCCGCTCGTCCACGTCGAGGACGTCGACCGCGTCGAGGCCTGGTTCCAGAAGCACGGCTCGAAGGCGGTGTTCTTCGGGCGGATGCTCCCGATCTTCCGGAGCCTCATCTCCGTCCCCGCCGGCGTCGAACGGATGCCGGTCCTGCGGTTCACGCTGCTCACCTTCGCGGGCAGCGCCATCTGGAACACCATCTTCGTCCTCGCCGGCTTCTTCCTCGGCGAGCAGTGGCACATCGTCGAGGAGTACGCGGGCATCCTCCAGAAGGTGGTCATCGCAGGCGTCGTGATCGCCGTCGGCGTCGCGGTCTGGCGCGGCGTGCAGCGGTACCGACGGGAGCGCAGCGGCGCCGGTCGGGCCAAGGGCTGACCGTCCCCGCGGGACCGTTCTCAGGACGCTTGCGGTGTGTCCGTCGTCGCCGCCTCCGGCGCACCGACGGACTCCTGAGAACGGTCCCGCTCACACCCAGCGGGGCGTGGTGAGTTCCTCGGGCTCCGGCGCGGTGTGCGAAGCGGCGACCGACTGCGCCTCCACGCGGATCGCGTCGAGGACGGTCCGCACCGCCAGCCGTTCGGCGCGGTCGGGACGCGACAGCGCGACGATCCGACGCGTCGCGTCGAGCCCCGCGAGCGGACGGAGGACGATGCCGCGCTCCGGACCGCTGGCCGTGTAGCGCGGGAGGAGGCCGATACCGAGGCCCGCCGCGACCATCGCCTCGGCGATGCGGTTGTCGCTCACCCGCTGCACCACTCGGAGCTCGCCGCCCGATTCGGCCTCGATGCTGCGGAGCAGGCGGTCGAGCGGATAGCCCACCGGCACGCCGATCCAGGACTCGTCCGCGAGGTCCGCCGGGGTCAGGACGGCCTGGCCGCTGAGGCGATGCCCGACCGGCAGCACGACGTCGAGCGGCTCGGAGAGCAGCTGCGTGATGCGGAGACCGCGACGGACCCAGTTGCGCTCGCCGCTGATCGCCTGCGCGATGACGATGTCGAAGTCGGCCGCCAGGTCGGGGAAGTCCTCGAGGTCGGGGTCTCGGTCGCTCACGACGACCCGCAGGCCGGGTACCGCTTCGAGCGTGCGGAGCACGGCGGGTACAACCATCTGCCCGAAGGTGGGGAAGGTCGCGACCGTGACGGTGCCGATCGGACGGTTGCGGTACTCGTCCCACACGCTCGTCGCCCGCTCGATCGCGACGGCGACGTCCGTGGCGCTGGCCGCGAGTGCCCGGCCGGCGTCGGTGAGGACGAGGCCGCGACCACGCCGTTCGGTGAGCGGCAGGCCGGCCTCGCGCTCGAGGACCTTGAGCTGCTGGGAGACCGCGGACGGGGTGCGATGCGTGGCCTCCGCGACGGCGTGCACCGTGCCGCGCTCGGCGAGTTCGCGAAGCAGGTCGAGTCGGCGGACATCCATGTAGCGATGCTACCGAGTAGCGTCAGTATTGTTCGCTTGTCCTTCACGGCTGACAGGCGTTTCATAGAACCATGACCATCTATCTCGGCATCATCGCCCTCCTCGCTGCGAGTGCAGCCGTCGGATCGGTCGTCGTCGTCAAGCGCGACGGCTACCGTGCCATCCCGGCCCGCACCTACCCGAAGTCCTTCTAGGACCTCGCACCCGCCGGCCCGACCGGCGCATCCGACCTCCTCGCGACTCGTCGCCGGGAGGTCGTTCCATGTCCGCGCCGCGACAGGCGCTCAGGCGAGGAAGCCGCGGAGGAGCGCCTCGGAGCCGGCGACGTGCTCGGCCATCGCCTGCGCCGCCTCCTCGGGGTGACCGCGCAGGATCGCCTTGACGATGCGCTCGTGCTGCTCGTCGGAGTGCGCGATGTTGACCGCCAGCAGTGGGATGCCGTTGAGGAGTTCGTTGACCCGCATGCGCGACTCGGCGACGAGCGGCAGCAGGCTGGGGGCACCCACGAGCTCGGCGATGAGCAGGTGGAGGCGGGAGTCGTGGCGGCGGTAGTCGGCGGGCGCCGCGTCCCGGCAGTCTCCGAGTGCCTGCCAGAGTCGTTCGCGGTCGGCGCCGGACAGCTTGCACTGCGCCGCTTCGCGCGCCGCACCGACCTCGAGGATGCTGCGGAGCGTGAGCGTGTCCTCGATCTCCGCCGCCGAGATCGTGACCCTGCCGACCTCGGGGGAGTCGGCCGCGTTCATCGCTTCGTCGTCGGGCAGCTCGTCCATGACGAACGTCCCGCCGTAGCGCCCGCGCCGCGAGGTCAGGTAACCGGCCTCGGTGAGCGCGGCGATCGCATCCCGCACGGTGTCGCGGCTGACCCCCTGCATCGTCGCGAGTTCGCGCTCGGCCGGTAGACGGCCGCCCGGCTCGATGAGCCCGAGGCGGATTGACTGCAGGAGCCGCTGGACGGTCTCCTCGAAGGCGTTCCCGGCGCGGCCCGGACGCAGGAGGAGCTCGGCGCTGAGCACCTCGGTCGCCTCGTCGCCCTTCCGCGTCTCGCTCATCGGATCAGTCTATTTCCCCGGGGTCGCGTCCCCCGCCCGGGCATGTCGTCAGCTCATTCCGGTGTCACGTAGGCGGAGGAGATGCCGCCGTCGACGAGGAACGTCGACCCGGTGATGAAGGACGAGTCGTCGCTCGCGAGGAAGGCGACGGAGGCGGCCAACTCCTCGGGCTCCGCGAACCGACCGAGGGGGATGTGCACGAGTCGCCGCTGCGCGCGCACCGGGTCCTTCGCGAAGAGCTCCTGCAGCAGCGCGGTGTTGACGGGACCCGGGCACAGGGCGTTGACACGGATGCCCTGCCGCGCGAACTGCACGCCGAGCTCGCGGCTCATCGCGAGCACCCCGCCCTTGGACGCCGTGTACGAGATCTGCGAGGTGGCCGAACCGAGGACGGCGACGAACGACGCCGTGTTGATGATCGAGCCCTTCCCCTGCCGCACCATGTGGCGGATGGCGGCGCGCGAGCACAGGTAGACCGACTTGAGGTTCACGTCCTGCACGCGCTCCCAGGCCGGGAGCTCGGTCGTCTCGATCGAGTCGTCGTCGGGTGGGGAGATGCCGGCGTTGTTGAAGGCGATGTCGACCGAGCCGTAGGTCTCGGCCGCCGTGTCGAACAGGTGGTCGACCTGCGCCTGGTCGGTCACGTCGACCTGGACGAAGAGCCCACCGACGAGCTCGGCCGCCGCCTGGCCGGTCGTGGGGTCGAGATCGCCGATGACGACGGTCGCGCCCTCCGCGGCGAAGCGCTTCGCGGTGGCGAGGCCGATGCCGCTCGCGCCGCCGGTGATCACGGCGACCTTCCCGGCGAGTCGCTGGGTGAGGTCGATGGGGGTGATGGTCATGTGGTGCTCTTTCTCTCTGCCCCGCCCTTCGACAAGCTCAGGGACCGGGGTGGTGCTCAGGGACCGGGGTGGTGCTCAGGGACCGGGGTGTTGCTCAGGGACCGGGGTGGTGCTCACGGACCGGGGTGGTGCTCGGGTACCGGGGTGGCCCTTCGACAGGCTCAGGGACCGGACGGGGCTCAGGGACCGGGGTCGACGGCGAGGAAGACGTTCTTCGTCTCGGTGAAGGCGAGCGGGGCGTCGGGACCGAGCTCGCGCCCGAGACCCGACTGCTTGAACCCGCCGAAGGGGGTGGAGTAGCGGACGGAGGAATGGGAGTTGACCGACAGGTTGCCCGACTCCACTGCTCGAGCTGCCCGCATCGCACGGCCGATGTCGCGGGTCCAGATCGAGCCGGAGAGGCCGTACTCCGTGTCGTTCGCGAGGGTGAGGGCGTCGGCCTCGTCCTCGAAGGGCAGCACGGCGACGACGGGACCGAAGATCTCCTCTCGGACGGTGCGATCGTCGCGACCGGGCGTCAGCACGGTCGGCGCGAACCAGTACCCCGGGCCGTCCGGGGCGCTCCCGGTGAAGGCGACCGGCGCGCCCTCGGGCACATACGAGCGCACGGCGGCCAGATGCGGAGCGGAGACGAGCGGCCCCATCTCGGTGGCCTCGTCGTTCGGATCGCCGACGACCACACCCTGCACGGCCGGCTCCAACAGCTCCATGAACCGCTCGTACACGCTCCGCTGCACGAGGATCCGGCTCCGGGCGCAGCAGTCCTGGCCAGCGTTCTCGAAGACGCCGTAGGGGGCGGCGGCGGCCGCGCGTTCGAGGTCGGCGTCTGCGAACACGATGTTGGCGCTCTTGCCGCCGAGTTCGAGGGTGACCCGCTTCACCTGCTCGGCTGCGCCGGCCATGATGCGCTTGCCGACGGCGGTCGACCCGGTGAAGACGACCTTCCGGACGGTCTCGTTCGTGACGAAGCGCTCGCCGACGACCGATCCGCGGCCCGGCAACACCTGGAACAGTCCCTCGGGCAGGCCGGATTCGAGGGCGAGTTCCCCAAGGCGGATGCTCGTCAAGGGCGTCCACTCCGCGGGCTTCAGGACCACGGCGTTCCCCGCCGCGAGCGCCGGCGCGAACCCCCAGGCGGCGATCGTCATCGGGAAGTTCCACGGGGTGATGATGCCGACGACGCCGAGCGGTTCGTGGAAGGTGAGGTCGATGCCGCCCGCGACGGGGATCTGCTGACCGAAGAGCCGTTCGGGTGACGCCGAGTAGTACTCGAGCACGTCGCGGACGTGACCGGCCTCCCACCGCGCCTGGGTGATGGGGTGGCCCGAATTGACGACCTCGAGGCTCGCGAGGTGCTCGCGGTCGGCGTCGACCGATGCGGCGAAGCGGCGGAGCGCCTGGGCGCGGTCGGCGGGGCTGACGGCCGCCCAGGACCGCTGGGCGACGGCGGCGCGGGCGATGGCGGCGTCCGTCTCGGCGAGGTCGAGGTGCTCGACGGTCGTGACGACGTGTTCGTTCGCCGGATTGAGGATCGTGTAGCTCACGGTGTGGTGCTCCTGCTCTCGGTGCCGGGTGTGGTGCTGGTGCTGCGTCCTGCGGTGGTCCCGGCGTCGCGGTGTCGACGCGCGGCGTCCACGAGCCCGGCGAAGAGACGCCGGTCGGCCGCCTCCTCCTCGGGGTGCCACTGCACGGCGAGACCGAAGGGGACCGTCGGCAGCTCGACCGCCTCGATGACGCCCTCCTCGGTGCGAGCGGTGACGACGAGCCCGTCGGCGACGCGGTCGATCGACTGGTGGTGGTAGACGTGCACGTCGAGCTCGTCGTCGTCCTGCCGGAGCAGCGCGGCCAGTCGCGAGTCGGCGTCGATCGCGACGGTCTTCGGCCCGAAGACGCCCTCGCCGGGCTGGAAGGAGTCGTCGCCGACGAGGTCGGGGAGGTGCTGGACGAGCGTCCCGCCGAGCGCGACGTTCAGCAGTTGCGCGCCACGGCAGATGCCGAGGAACGGCAGCTCGGCGTCGATCGCCGCCGTGAGCAGCGCCTCCTCCCAGGCGTCCCGGTCGGTCCGTGGCCGACCCGTGCGCGGGTGGGCGACCTGACCGTACAGGCCGGGGTCGACGTCGGCGCCACCCGAGACGATGAGGCCGTCGAGGCGGGCCAGCACGGATGCGGCCACGGCACGGGTGACGGGCTGGGGTGGGAGGAGGACCGCGATCCCACCCGCATCCGTCACGGCGTCGAGGTACACCTTGGGGAGGAAGGACGCCGGGACGTCCCACACCCCGGTCTGGGCCTGTTCGAGGTAGGTCGTGATGCCGATGAGTGGAGCGCTCGAGACGGGCGGGTCGGTCGCTGGGACGTTCGGGTCAGAGGCGTTCAAAGCCGCGCACCCGCTCCCAGTCCGTCACCGCGGCGTCGAAGGCGGCGAGTTCCACCTTCGCGAAGTTCAGGTAGTGGTCGACGACCTCGTCACCGAAGGCCTCGCGGGCGATCGTCGACTGCGAGAAGAGCTCGGCCGCCTCCCGGAGCGACGTCGGGACGCGGGGCGCACCGCCCGTGTAGGCGTTGCCGCTGGTCGGGTCCTCGAGCTCCAGTTCGTTCTCGATGCCGTGCAGTCCGGCGGCGATGAGCGCGGCGACGGCGAGGTACTGGTTGACGTCGCCGCCCGGCACCCGGTTCTCGACGCGCATGCCGAGCCCCCGGCCGACGACCCGGAGTGAACAGGTGCGGTTGTCGTGTCCCCAGGCGACGGCCGTCGGGGCGAAGCTGCCGTCGACGTAGCGCTTGTAGGAGTTGATGTTCGGGGCGAAGAACATCGTCAGCTCGCGCATCGCGGCGAGCTGCCCGGCCAGGAAGTGCCGGAAGAGCTTCGACATGCCGTCGGGCGCGTCGGGGTCCGCGAACACGGCCGAACCGTCCTCGCCGCGAAGGCTGATGTGGATGTGGCAGCTGTTGCCCTCGCGCTCGTCGAACTTCGCCATGAACGTGAGGCTCTTGCCGTGGGCGTCGGCGATCTCCTTCGCCCCGTTCTTGTAGATCGAGTGGTTGTCGCAGGTGACGAGGGCGTGGTCGTAGCGGAACGCGATCTCCTGCTGCCCGAGGTTGCATTCGCCCTTGACGCCCTCGCAGTACATACCGGCGCCGTCCATGGCGTTGCGGATGTCGCGCAGCAGAGGCTCCATGCGGGTCGAGGCGAGGATCGCGTAGTCGATGTTGTAGTCGGTGGCGGGGGTCAGCTTCGTGTAGTCCTTCGCCCAGGCCTCCCGGAAGGTGTCGTCGAAGACGAGGAACTCGAGCTCCGTGCCGACGAACGGGACGAGGCCGCGTTCGGCGAGCCGCTCGAGCTGGGCGATGAGGATCTGGCGGGGCGAAGCGACCACCGGGGCGTCGTCGAGCCACTGGAGGTCGGCGGTGACGAGGGCCGTGCCCGGCAGCCAGGGCACGCGGCGGAGCGTGGAGAAGTCGGGGATCATCGCCATGTCGCCGTAGCCGCGCTCCCAACTCGACATCGCGTAGCCGTCGACCGTGTTCATCTCGACGTCGACCGCGAGCAGGTAGTTGCAGCACTCCGCCCCGTGCTCGGCGACGTCCTCGACGAAGAGGCGGGCCGAGACGCGCTTGCCGACGAGTCGGCCCTGCATGTCGGTGAACGCGAGGATCACGGTGTCGATCTCGCGCGCGGCGACGGCCGTCGTGAGCTCCTCGAGCGTCAGGTTTCCTGAGCGTGGGTGCATGGCAGCTCCTCGTTGATCCGGGGGACCCGTCGTCGGCGTTCTGCCTCGATGGAGAACTGAAAGGTCGCGAACCCGACCATTACATCACAGCACCTCCAGCGGATCGAAGCATTTCCGAGATGGATTTCTCCACAAAGGTATGTACACGCGACCATTGCAGGTCCTAGAGTCGGGCCAACCGAATCTGAGGACGTTGTGCGAGCCCGACGAGCGCGCAACCCGAGCGACAGGACGCATCGATGGCTGACGACACGCGCAAGATCTCCGGGGTGACCTACACCGCGGCCGGCGAGGGGTACTTCGAGAAACGCAGCCTGAAGCGGTCCGCCGGGGTGTGGGGCCTCTGGGGTCTCGCCGTCGCGGCGGTCATCTCCGGCGACTTCTCCGGCTGGAACTTCGGCATCGACTTCGCCGGGTTCGGCGGCATGCTCATCGCCTTCGTCATCCTCGTCGCGATGTACTACGGCATGATCTTCTCGATCGGGGAGATGGCCGCGGCGATGCCGCACACCGGCGGGGCCTACTCCTTCGCGAGAGCGGCGATGGGACCACTCGGCGGGTTCGTGACCGGCCTCGCGGAGACCATCGAGTACGTCGCGACCACGGCCGTGATCGTGTACTTCTCGGCCTCCTACGCCGACGCCATCACGAGCGAGCTGCTCGGCTTCTCCATGCCGTCGCCCGTGTGGTGGGCGATCCTGTACGTCGCGTTCATCGCGCTGAACTCCGCGGGAGCGAGCATCTCCTTCCGCTTCGCGATCGTCGTCTCGATCATCTCCATCGGCATCCTGCTCGTCTTCTCCGCGATGGCGATCTTCTCCGGCCAGTTCGCCTGGGCCAACCTGTTCGACATCGCCCCCGACGCGGGCCAGACCGAGTTCCTGCCGCACGGCGTCCTCCCGATCCTGTTCGCCCTGCCCTTCGCGATGTGGTTCTTCCTCGGCATCGAGGAGCTGCCGCTCGCGGCGGAGGAGTCCCACAACCCGGTGCGCGACATCCCGAAGGCCGGGTTCTGGGCTCGTGGAACCCTGATCGTCACCGGTCTGCTCGTCCTGTTCCTCAACACCGGTGTGATCGGTGCGGAAGCGACGGGGACGGCGGGAGAGCCTCTGCTCGACGGCTTCCGGGCCATCGTCGGTGACGGTGCGGCGGCGGTCCTCGCCCTCTTCGCCCTCATCGGGCTCCTCGCCTCGCTGCAGGGCATCATGTTCGCCTACGGTCGCAACATGTACTCGCTGTCCCGCGCCGGGTACTACCCGCGGTTCCTCTCCCTCACCGGCAAGCGGCAGACGCCGTGGGTGGCCCTCGTGGCCGGGGCGATCATCGGGTTCATCGCGTTGCTCATCGTCGACGCGGCCGGCGGATCGGGCGGCGTCGCCGGGGCGATCGTGCTGAACATCGCGGTCTGGGGTGCGGTGCTCGCGTACCTCATGCAGATGATCGCGTTCCTGCTGCTGCGGAAGAAGTTCCCGAACGCCAAGCGGCCTTACCGCAGCCCGTGGGGTGTGCCGGGGGCGGTCATCGCGGCCGTCATCGCCGCGCTCATCTTCGTCGGCTTCCTGCTCAACCCGACGTTCCTCCCGGCGATCATCGCGATCGTCGTCGTGTACGTCGTCATGCTGGTCGCCTTCGCGGTCTGGGGTCGCCACCGGCTCGTCATGTCGCCCGAGGAGGAGTACGCGGTCTCGGGCGGCCTGCACGGCGACCCGGAGACCGAAGGCTACGGCGGCGCGACCGAGGCTGAGCTGCTCGCAGCCGACCGTCCCGAGGACCCGGGCTCCGGCACCGCGCGTTGACCCCCGGACGCAGCCGCCCCGACGCAGACCGGTGGCGGCGTCGCGTCCCGAGCCCCGGCGAGTCGTGCCCGACACGCCGGGGCTCTCCTGCCTCGGTGACGCGGAACGCCCCCATCCGGGCGACTGCGGCGATGGGGGTCACAGCTTGTAGACTCGTCGACGTGACGGACGCACGAGCTCAGCTCATTGACCACATCTCGGCGGAAGCCGTGTTCCACGGTGACTTCACCCTGACGAGCGGCAAGAAAGCGACGTACTACGTCGACCTCCGCAAGGTGAGTCTCGACCACCGCGTCGCGCCCCTCATCGGGCAGGTCATGATCGACCTCATCGCCGACGTCCCCGACGTCTTCGCGGTCGGTGGCCTCACCATGGGCGCCGACCCGGTCGCCGCCGCGATCCTGCACCAGGGTGCCGCGCGCGGACTCACGTACGACGCGTTCGTCGTCCGCAAGGAGCCGAAGGACCACGGTCGCGGCAAGCAGGTCGAGGGCCCCGACCTCCAGGGCAAGCGCGTGATCGTGCTGGAGGACACCTCGACCACCGGTGGGTCACCGCTCAAGGCGGCCGAAGCGCTCGAGAAGGTCGGAGCCGAGGTGGTCGCCGTCGCCGTCGTCGTCGACCGCGCGACCGGCGCCCGCGAGATCATCGAGGCCGCGGGCTACCAGTACCTGGCCGCGATCGGCCTGGAAGACCTGGGACTCGTCTGATGTCCGGCGACGGAACCGGACGCGGCGGGGCCGGGCTGCCGGACGAACCCGCGGACGGAACCGACTGGCTGCTCTCGCAGCTCGACGCCGACGACACGGAGGCGATCGAGACGCAGCCCGCCACCGACGCGATCGACGAGCAGCCGTCTGCTGCCGTCGCTCCGTCGCCCGTCGACGACGACGACCGGACGCGCGTCCTGCCGGTCGTCGGCGACGCCGCTGCTTCGCCGGTGCCCGCGCCGGTTCCGGCAGAGCCCCAGTGGTCCGCACCGTCCGCGCCGTCCGTGCCGGACGCGCCCGCGACCCCGACGGCCGCTGAGCCGACGCGGGCTCCGGTCGAGCCGCTGCCCGCTCCCGTCGAACAGACCCCCGCTCCCGTCGAGCAGACGCCCGCTGCCGCCGAGCCGACCCCCGCCGCCCCGGCCACCGCTCCCGGCGAGTTCGCGAGCGAGGCCGAACTCCTCGCCTGGTGGCAGAGCCAGGTGCCGAACCCGGCCGACGACACCACACCGGTCTCGGCGCCGCCGACGCCGGATGCACCCAGCGCGGAGCCCGTCCCACCCGCCACGCCTGCAGCCCCGGCCGACCCGATGCCTGAGGCTGCTCCCGTCCGGTCGGAGGGTCTGCGTCACCCGAACGCCCTCGAACTCCCGGTCGTCCCGCCGACCCCTGCCCCGGCATCGCCTGTCCCGCCCGCCCGCAACGAGCTGACGGTCGACACCGACTCCGTCCTCCAGCACGCGCCCGCAGGCACCTTCCGGCCCGCGCCCACGAACCCGGTCGTCCTGCCACCGGTCGACGACGAGCCCTGGAGCCTCGGCGGCAGCGACGACACCGACGCCGATCCAGTGGCCGCGGAGGATGTCTCGACGGCCGTCCTGCCCACGGCCCGAGCACTCGCAGCCGACGACCCGGCGGCCTGGGCCGCGGTCGAAGCGGAGGAGACCGCCGCGACGACCTCCACCTCGACGCTCGCCGGCGGCACTCCCGCCGCACCGCAGCCGCCCACCGCCCCGCCGGTGACGCCGACGCCGCCCGCCGCGGACCACGACGTGCCGTCAGGCTCCGCGACGACGCCCGACACCGAGGCGCAGGACGACGATCTCCCGGAGGGCTCTTGGAGCCTGTCCGAGACGTTCGGCGACGACGTCCTCGGTGGAGAGACCGTCGAGGTCCGTGACACGACGATCGACGCTTCGGCGCCCACCGCCGCGCGACCCGACGAAACCCCGGCCGACGAAGCAGCTGCCGACGACGTCTGGACCGCCGAGCCGGCGACTGCCGAGGCCTCCGCACCGCGCACGGATCCGTTGGCCTGGTTGACGGAACCGTTCGGTGAGACGTTCGGCGCCGCGCCGGCGGCACCGGAGGAGCAGCCGTCCGAGGACCCGCAGGCGGAGCCGGTCGAGGAGGCGCCCCAGCAAGTCGACACCGCGGACGAGTCCGTCGCCGTCGCCGCCACCGATGAGGCGATGTCTCCGGCCGCGAGCGAGCCGGTCGAGCCGACCGCCGACTCGGACCCCGAGGCCGCGTCCGACGGCGTCGTCGCCTCCGAGCCGATCACCCCCGCGGCACCGTTCCGCTGGGACACGGTCCCGGCGGCCTCGCCCGCGCGTGCAGCGGAGCCGACCTTACCAGCCGACGTCCCGTGGCCCGAGACGGTCCCCGACGTCGACGCCGAGCCGCTCGATGAGACGCGGCCGTTCGACAGCCTCGGCGGTCCGGGCTTCTCGGCCCTGGCGGGTGCCGCAGCCGCAGCAGCAGCGGTTCCTCCGGCGCCGACACCCGACGCCGACACGGACGCCGAGCTCGGCCGTGACGATGCGCCGGTCGACGACGACGCGACGGACACCGCCGACGTCCCCCCGGCCTTCGGCCCGCCGACCCCGAAGGCCGAGCGTTCCATCACGGAGCTCATCTCCCTCGACGGCGTGCAACCCGAGCCCACGGTCAGCCCCTTCGGCACCGCGCCATTCGTGTGGGACCTCGCGCCGAACGACGCCCTGGACCCGCTCGTGCACGCGGCTCCCACGACCCAGCCCATCCCGGTCCCGCCGGTGGAGTGGGAGGGCGCCGAGTCGTCAGCCGTGAGTGCGGAGTCCCCGTCGGAACTCGCGCTCGAGGGCGAGGTGCCCGATGCCGCGTTCATCGCCGGCGACGTCCAGCCGTTCGCTCCGGGCCTCGCCGCCGTCACGCTCGGTCGCCCGCTCGTCGACGGACCCGGCGACGAGTTCGCCAGCTGGACCGACGACGCGACCGACACCGACAGCTCCGCGCCGGACGCCGCGCCGATCGTCCCCGCCGCGAACGACACGGTCGACCTCTTCCCGACGCTGTCGCTCGGTGGGTTCGACGCAGCCGTCGCGGCCGGTGGCCTCGCCGCCGCAGGGGCCGCAACCGCTGCCGGTGCCGCTTCCGGCCTCGGCTCGGGCGCCGACTCCGACGACACGGAGACCTCGGCCGACCGCGACGCCGACTCCGCTCCCGAGACGGCACCGACCCCCGTCATCGATACTCCCGCTCCAGAGACCCCGGCGTTCGCCGTCGACCCGGAGGAGCTCGACGACGAGTTCGACGAGGAGATCGTCGAGTTCGACGCCGTCCCACTCGCTGCGGCGGGCGTCACACCGCTGCCGTCGTTCGTGCCGGACGGGACCGTTGCCGACGGTACAACCGAACCCACCACGGATCCCGCGGCGTCCGATGCCCCACTCGCCGACGAGGGCTCGATCGACTTCGAGCCGGTCGGCGAGCCCGAGCCGGTCAGCGAGGAGCTGCGGCTCGAGTCGCTGTTCGACCTCGGACCCGAGACGGATGCGGTCCAGGTCGCCCCGGCCGATGACGCCGCGACCGACGGTGAGCCGGCTGCCACGCCGCTCGCCGACACCGAGCAGGCCGACGGCACGGCCACGGTCGCCCCGTCCGAACCGTCCGAGCCGTCCGATCAGCCAGACGCCACCGCCACCGCCACGGCGGAGGCGGCCTCGGCACGGTCGCTCGCCGACGCCTTCGCCGCCGAGGGCGGCTGGTCGCTCCAGGCCGACGCGATCGCCGAGCCTGATCTCCCGCTCGCCCCCATCCCGGGCCTCGTCGCCGCCGACGGCGCCGATGTCGACGACACGGACCCCGACGGCGACACCGGCGGGTCACGACGAACGGGGGCCCACGCGGCCGGAGACGACGACAGTGCTCCGCACACCTCCCCGGTGGCCGAGCCCGATGTCGCCTCGAACACCGTGCCCACACCCGTGATCCCCGCCTCGGTCTCCGTCTTCGGCGCACACGCCGCGGCCGTCCCCTCGCAGGGACCGGTCGCGAACGTGCCGCAGACGGCCCCGGCCGCGCTCCCCGGCGAGACGGTCGCGTTCCCGGAACTCGACGGCGCGAGCGCGCTCACGACCCCGGCCGCGGCTGCGGGTATCGTCGGCGCCACGTTGCCCCCACAGGCCACGCAGTCCGCTCCCGACCGCGACCTCCCCGAATACCGTGGAGAGCACGCGGATCAGGGCATCCCGAAGGCGCTGCTCTGGGCGGTCGTCGGGCTGGGTGCCGCGGTCCTGCTCCTGCTCGCGTTCTACTTCGGAACGCTCGTCGGTGCCGCGAACGCGGCCGGTGCGGCTGCAGACGCCACGATGCCGAGCGTGTCCGCAGGGTGGTCGACGGCCGGAGCCCCGGACACCGTCTGACGACGCACCTGACGCGGTCGCGGGTCAGGCGACGTCGATGACGGTCACGCCCGTCGAGCGGTCGCCGGACGCCAGGGCGACGAGTGCTGCCGGTGCCTCGTCGAGGCCGATGCGGTGTTCGATGAGGTCCTGCGGGCGCAGCGCACCGCTCGCGACGAGGTCGAGCAGCTCCGAGTAGTCCGACGCCGGCATGCCGTGGCTGCCGTGGAGCGACAGCTCCTGCGAGATGATGCGCGGCAGCGGGAGTGTCGGTTCGCTCGAGAACAGCCCGATCTGCACCTGACGGCCCATCGGCGCAAGCGCCAGGAGGCTGAGGCGCATCGTGGATTCACGCCCGAGGGCTTCGACCGACACCTGCACGCCCGCCGGTGCGGCTTCGGCGATGCGCGCGAGGACGGCGGCCTCGTCGAGCCCGCTCGAATCGATCGTGTGCGAGACGCCGATCGACGCCGCACGCGCCAGGGCCGAGGCATCGATGTCGACGGCGATGACCTCGGCACCGAGCGCGACGCCGATCATGGCCGCGCTGAGCCCCACGCCGCCGCAGCCGACGACGAGCAGGCGCTCCCCGCTGCGGAGCCCGGCGCGGTGGACGAGCCCGCGGAAGGCCGTCGCGAAGCGGCACCCGAGGAGGGCGGCGGCACCGGCGTCGAGGGACTCGGGCACCGGGATGAGGTTGACGTCGGCGTCGTGCAGGGCGACGAGCTCCGCGTAGGAACCCCAGTGGGTGAAGCCCGGCTGCGTCTGATTCGGGCAGACTTGCCCGTTCCCGGCGAGGCACTGGACGCAGCGTCCGCACGCGCACACGAAGGGCACCGTGACGCGATCGCCCACGCGGAACCGCTCGACGGCGGGGCCGACGGCGTGGATGCGCCCGACGAGTTCGTGACCGGGCACGTGGGGGAGGGCGATGCCGTCATCGTGCCCGAGCCAGCCGTGCGCATCGCTCCGGCAGAGCCCCGTGGTCTCCACCCGCACCACGACGCCGGCGTCGGACGGCACCGGATCCGCGACGTCACGGACCTCGGGCTCGGCGGTGAACTGGTCGTAGACGACGGCGCGCATGGAAGTCCTCGGGGCGGGGCGGAGTGGTTCGGTGGGGCTGGTGGTGGCGGAGGGCCTAGATCTCGACTTCGACGGGCTCCGTCTTCACGAGGTCGATGACGCCGCTCAGGATCTCGTTCGGACGGAACGGGTAGCGGTTGATCTCGGCCTCGTCGCTGATGCCCGTGAGCACGAGGATCGTGTGGAGACCGGCCTCGATGCCCGCGACGATGTCGGTGTCCATGCGGTCGCCGATCATGCCCGTGTTCTCGGAGTGGGCGCCGATCTTGTTGAGCGCCGATCGGAACATCATCGGGTTCGGCTTGCCGACGACGTAGGGCTCCATGCCGGTGGCCTTCGTGATGAGGGCCGCGATGGCGCCGGTCGCCGGAAGCGGGCCGTCCTTGCTCGGTCCCGTCGCGTCCGGGTTCGTGACGATGAAGCGTGCGCCGCCGGCGATGAGGCGGATCGCCTTGGTGATGGCCTCGAACGAGTAGTTGCGGGTCTCGCCGACGACCACGTAGTCGGGGTTCGTCTCCGTCATGGTAAAGCCGGCCTCGTGGATGGCCGTGGTGATCCCGGCCTCCCCGATGACGAACGCCGAGCCGCCCGGCTCCTGCTCGGCCAGGAAGGCGGCCGTCGCGAGAGCGGAAGTCCAGATGAACTCCTCGGGCACGTCGAGCCCGGACGCGCGCAGTCGGGCGCTCAGGTCGCGCGGGGTGAAGATCGAGTTGTTGGTGAGCACCAGGAAGGGCGTCCGCTGGTCCTGCCACTGCTGCAGGAGCGCGGCGGCACCAGGGAGGGCGTGGTTCTCATGGACGAGCACGCCGTCCATGTCGGTGAGCCAGCATTCGACCTCGTCGCGTCGTGACATGCGTTCCTCCAGGTGCTCCGTGCGGGCTGCGCGAGCGCTGCGCCGCGGGGGTGGCGCGGCGTCGGGCCCGGACCTCCAGTGTGGCACGGCGCGGGTAGGGTTGGCTGGTGCCAGAGACCCCGCTCCACCCGGACGACCCGGTCGCCGGTCCCGATCAGGCCGAGAGCCCGATGGCCGGCGTCGGTCCGTGGCAGGGGGAGTGGCCGGACGACCCCTGGTACGACCCCGAGCTGCTGCGCGACGGCGACACCCGGAACGTCGTCGACCGCTACCGGTACTGGTCGATGGAGGCCATCGTCGCCGACATCGACGACCACCGCCACCCGTTCCACGTCGCCATCGAGAACTGGCAGCACGACATGAACATCGGGTCGATCGTGCGCACCGCCAACGCGTTCGCCGCCGACACCGTCCACATCGTCGGCCGCCGTCGCTGGAACAAGCGCGGAGCCATGGTGACCGACCGCTACCAGCACGTCGAGCACCACGTCGACGTCGCGGCGCTCGTCGCCTGGGCGTCGGTGGCCGAGCTGCCGATCATCGCGATCGACAACGTGCCGGGATCGGTCCCGATCGAGACGTTCAGGCTCCCCGAGCGGTGTCTCCTCCTCTTCGGACAGGAGGGGCCCGGACTCTCGCCGGAGGCGCTCGCCGCGGCCGATGCGGTGCTCGAGATCACCCAGTTCGGGTCGACGAGATCGATCAACGCCTCCGCGGCAGCGGCCGTCGCGATGCACGCCTGGGTCATGCAGCACGTCTCCTTCGACGCCTCCTGATCGGGTTGGCCCCCGTCCGCGGGTGGTTTCCAACGGCAGCGCTGCGCCTACCTCAGGAACACCTCAAGATTCCCTCAATTGACCCCGCGGTCCCCCAAAGTGCCGACACCGCCCGGCATACTGTCTAGCGGAGCAACACTCCACCGCTGAACCCGAATCCCTCCGGCACCCGAAGCCACCGAGGGCCACCGCACGGACCCGAATCCGTGCGGTGCGAATCGGCGGTCACCCGAAGGATGAATCGAAGATGACGCACCGTTCTGCCCTGGGAGCCTCGCCCGAACGAGGAACCCACCCGTCCAAGGTCCGTGGCATCGCCGCGCTCGCCGTCCCGGCAGCCCTCGCGGTCGCCCTCATCGTCGGCGTCGCCGCGCCGGCTCAGGCCGACGCCCGGGTCGACGAGGCGTCGAGCTCGATCAGTGCGACACAGACCGGCTCGGGCGAGCTCATCGCTCCGGCCGGTGCGTTGTTCGCGTCGCTCCTCATCTGGGGAGCCGGAGCCGCGTTCGCGACTCGTCGTCGGATGCTCGCCGAGCAGCGCGAGGAGGCGTCGCTGCTCTCCAGCTGATCAGCGCGCTGCACCCGCAGCCGGTCGCCGTGGCCCGAACCACGTCGCTCAGCTGCTCCAGACGGAACACGCCCGTTCCGTCGCACCGGTGGCCGCCGGGAGTCCCCCCACTCCCGGCGGCCTCCGGTGTTTCCGGGGTACGACGGCAGGGTCTCCGCCACGGACGACGGCCGGTCCGTCCGGTGGCTCGACGACGTTCCAAAGAATCTGCCGCGTTCCGCGTCATGAACGAGCGTTCGCGCGATCACTCAAGGGAGTGCAACGCTGTCGGGCGGACCCGAACCCGGATCGACGCGGCGCTCAGACGTCGACGTCGAACGATGCCCGACCCGAATGGGCGTCGCACGCAGCAGGCGTACCGCACGCGCCGGAGCGTCGTCCCACCCGAGGACGACGCTCCTGCGCGGGCGCCTGCGCGCTCGACCGGTGCCTAGCCGATGAGGCTCGGCCGGAGGTCGCGGAGCGTCCTGGCGTGCGTCATCCGCGTCACGCCGATCGCCGAGAGGCTCAGCGCGATCGCCAGCCAGGCGAGCAGGACCCCGGCGTCCTGCAGGGCGGCGTCCATCCGTCCGCCATACATCAACTGGCGCATGCCGTCGACCGCGTAGGACATCGGGAGCACGTGATGCAGGGCTGCGAGCGGCGCCGGGAGTGTCTGCCAGGGGAACGTCCCGCCGGCGGTGACGAGCTGGGCGACCATGAGCACGAGGCCGAGGAACTGCCCGACACTGCCGAACCACACGTTGAGCGTCAGGATGATCGCCGCGAAGGTGAGGGACGCCAGCGCCATCATCCCGTAGGTCGCGAGCGGGTTGTGGACCTCGAAGTGCAGGGCGCCGGCGAGGATGCCGAACAGCGCGACCATCTGGATCGTCCCGAGGAGGCCCGGCGTGAGCCAACCGGCGACGGTCACCTTGATGGGGCTGTGGAGCGCCGTGATCGCGCGCCGAGACACCGGCTTGACGATGAGGAAGAGCGCGTAGATGCCGATCCAGGCGGCGAGGCTGACGAAGAACGGCGCGAGTCCGGCTCCGTAGGTGCCCGCGCTCGTCACGGAGGAGTTGGTCAGCTTGACCGGATCGGCGATCGTCTTGGCCTGGAGTTCGCGGGAGTCCGCCGTGGTCGCGGGGATGGCGTCCGCGCCCGACTGCAGACCGTCGCGGAGGGTGACGATGCCGTCCCGGAGGGTGCCGAGCCCCGTCTGCAGGCTCGTGAGGCCGGTCTGCAGCGATGCGGCACCGTCGGCGGCCTGCTGCGTCCCCGAGGCGAGCGCGGGCATCGCGTCACTCAGCTTCCGGGCACCTCCCGCGACCTGCTGGGCGCCGCTGTTCAACTGGTCGACCTGCGACACGACGGTCTGGACGCGCTCGTTCGCCGTCGTGGCGTCGGCGGCCACCGGGTCGAGCAGTGCCAGCACCTGGGCGATCTGCTCGGGGGTGAAGCCGTTCTCCGCGAGGGTCTGCGAGATCTGCGCGCGGGCCGTGGGGATCGAGTCGACGAGCCGCTGGGCGGCTGCTCCGACCTCGTCGCCCTTGCCGGCGAGGGTCGAGGTCCCGGACGCCACCTGCTCGGCACCCGAGGCCAGCTGGTCGGTCTGGGCGGGCAGGCTGGCCGTCCCCGAGGCGATCTGCGCGGTGCCGGATGCGAGGGTCGCCGCGCCGGCCTGGGCCGTCCCGGCACCGTCGAAGGCCTGCTGGGCGCCGTCGGCCAACTGCGTCGCGCCCGAGGTGGCGTCGACGAGCTTCGTCTTGATCGTGTCGAGGGCGATGAGGAACCGGCCGGCGGCCTGGCGGTTCACCGTCTGCACGATGGTCGCCTTGATCTGCTTGACCGCCTGCTCACCGATCGTCGTCGCCAGGTAGCTGTTGGCGTCGTTCGTCGTGAGCTGGACCGTCGCCTGCTGCGGGGCGTCGCCCGACGCGGAGGTGAGGGAGGTCGAGAAGTCGGCGGGGATCGTGACGCTGAAGTCGAAGGTGCCGTCGTTCACGCCCCGGGCGGCGTCGGCCGCGCTGACCTCGTGCCAGGCGAACGATCCGTCCTCGATGAGCTGGTCGGCGATGTCGTCGCCGTAGTTCTCCGTCTCGCCTGTCGCATCGCCGGTCGTGTCGTCGGTCGCCGGCGCACCGGTGTCCTCGACGACGAGCGCCACGGGAACCTGGTCGAGCTTGGCGTACGGGTCCTGGTTCGCCCAGAGGTACAGGCCGCCGTAGAGCAACGGGACGCACATGAGGGCGACGAGGGCGAGCCGCGACATGGGCGTGGCCCACAGGCGGGACAGTTCGGCGCGGATCATCGCGAAGATCTTCACAGGAGGTCCTTCTGGGGACGGGTGGTGCGGGATGAGGGGAGGGCTGGACGGTCGTGGTGCACGGTGTGCGTCACGACCAGTCCTGCTGGAAGAGGGGGACGAGTTCGTCCGTGGCGTTCTCGGACACCGGGGCGTCGGCGGTGGCGTTGATGGCGGTCGCCGAGGCGTCGCCGGCGATCACGAGGACGCCGTAGCCACGGGCGGCGAGCTTGCGGGCGAGGTTCCACCACTCGAGCGGGTCGCCGCCGTGGCGGTCGGGGGAGACGAGGACGAGCGCGGTGACGTCCTCCCGGAGGACCGCGAGCTCGGTGAGGAGCCGCACGCGGTCGGTCGGTGCGACGGTCGAGATCGGCTGCTTCGCGAGGTGCGCGAGGTCGAGCGACTCGAGGAACCGCGCGACGGCGAAGGGGTGGCTCGCCCGCCCGGCGAACATGAGCTCCTCGGCGACGACGCCGGAGACCGCGACGCCGCTGGCCGGTTCGGAGACGTCGGGGGCGTCGATGAGGGCGATCACGCGGCGCATCGTCTTGCGGTCGGTCGCCCCGTCGACGAGGACGGTGCCGGTGTCGGGCATCATCCGGCCGGAGGCGATGAGGCCGAGGACGGTCGGCCGCTGCTCGGTCTCGGCGCGGGCGAAGGTCGCCTCGCCCGTCCGGAAGGAGAGGGAGGTCGGCTCGAGGACGATGCCGCCCTTGCCCTTGGAGACGCCGTCGAGTTCAACGCGCATGGGAGGACTCCTCGTTCGTGCCGGTGCCGGTGGTGTGGCGGTGGGTGTCTGCGTGTTCGGTGTCGGCGCGGTCGGCGACCGCCGTGGCGTCCTGCCACGACAGACCGACCGCCCCGAGGGTGGCGAGCATGACGAGGCGGCGGCCGGCGCTCGTCGAGAGGCCGGATCGGGTCGCCTCTTCGAGCACCCCGACGGCCGTGCTCTCGACGAGTCGCGCGAGCACGCCGGCGTCGATGTCGGGGCGGATGGAACCGTCCGCGACACCGGCCTCGACGGTGCGGAGAAGGAGGGTCCGAACGGGTTCGAGGGCTGCTGCCGTGACCGCGCGGAGCGGCCCGCGGACGGCGAGCGGCGCCATGATGCGGACGTGGTCCACCTGGGCCCAGAGGACGTCGCCGATGAGCGCGATGGTGGTGAGCGGGTCGTCGCCCTGGACGGCCGTGATCGACGAGGCGACGCGCTCGGCCCCCGCCACGACGACGGCGTTCACGAGCTCGTCGCGCGTGGCGAAGTGTCCGTACACCGAACGGCGGGTGAGGCCGGCGGCCGCCGCGATGGTCTCGAGGCTGGCGTCGGGGTCGCTGCGGAGCGCCAGGCGGGCGGCTTCGAGCAGCGCGACGCGGTTCTCGGCGGCGTCGCGACGAGGGGCGCGCGACCCGCTCGCGGGCGCTTGGGTGGTGGTCATGACAGCGATCGTACTATCTTGCACAGCGGTGTGCAATATTGATGTCGACGGATGCGGCGAGCTCACAGCGAGGGCTGCCAGCTTCCTCCCACGCCGGGCCCCGGGAACGGAGCTATGGTTGAACGATGACCGGTGAGAATCTGATGGCAACCCCTCCGACACTGCTGCCGGACGACAGCGCCACCGATGCCGAGTTCCACGCGGCCGTCGGTTCGATCGAGGCGCTGGCGGACCTCCTCGCGGCCCACCCCCGCTCCTCGCTCGGCTGGGCACTCCTCGCCGACGCGGTCCACGACCCTCAATCGCCGATCCCCGGCTACGCGGCCGCTCGGGTCGGGTACCACCGCGGCTTGGACTCGCTCCGTGCTGCCGGTTGGCGCGGTCAGGGCCCGATCCCGTGGTCGCACGCGCCGAACCGCGGGGTGCTGCGCTCGCTCTACGCGCTCCGCCGCTCCGCGAAGGCGATCGGCGAGACCGAGGAGGTCGAGCGTCTCGACACCTTCCTGCGCGAGGCCGACCCCACTGCGTCCGAAGAGATCGAGTACCTCGTCGCGGCGGCGGCCCCGCCGACCTCCGCGATCGTCATCCTCGGTTCCGACTAGCCCTTCGACAGGCTCAGGGACCGGGGCCGACAGGCTCAGGGGCCGACGCCCTACAGGCCGAGCGACTCCAGGTACGCCGCTGTGTCCTGCCAGCCGTGCACGGCCACCGACGGCACCCCGAGCGCGAGGACCGGGTAGTCGTTGCCGCCCTCGTCGAGGCGGTCGCCGACGAAGACCATCTCCTCCAGCGGGATGCCCGTGTGCTCGGCGAGCCGCGTCATGCCGAACGCCTTGTCGACGCCCGCCATGGTGATGTCGACGGAGGTCGAGCCGCCGGATCGGACCTCGAGGTCGGGGAGCAGCGCCTGCACGGCGGCGCGCAGCGACTCCTTCTTCGCGCCGTCGGGGTCCCAGGCGGTCTTCTCGGCGACCGGCGCGGCCTGCCCGAGGGCGGAGAAGGTGATCTGCGAGCCGCGGTCCTCGAGGATCGGTCCCCAGGTCTCGTCGGCCCAGAGGCCGAGTCGCTTGGCCTCGGTCTCGAGAGCGCCCATGGCGCGGGCCTTCTGGTCGTCGGTGAGGTCGTGCTTGTAGACGGTGACCCACGCGGTGCCGTCGAAGCGGTCGTACCGGGTGCCGCAGGTGGGCATGAGGTGCAGTCGGCCGAGGGCCTCGGGCGACGCGGCTCCGAGCCGGTCGAGCACCTGGTTCTGGAACTGCACGATCTGGCCGCCCGAGATGATGCACACCGAGGTGCGTTCGAGGAGCGCGACGAACAGTTCGGCCATGCGAGGGTCGAGCGCGGACTTCGACGGGGCGAGGGTGTCGTCGAGGTCGAAGGCGACGAGGCGCGGCAGGGAGGTCATGGGTTCCGTTCGGTCGGTCGAGAGGACGGTCGTCGAGGGCGATCGGCAGGCAGGACGGCCGCCCGAGGCCTGAACATCCCCTCATGGTATCGAGCGCAGCCTGGGACTCGGTGCCCGTGACCCTCCTCCGGTACGATGGAGGGGTGCGTGCACGAGACGCCCGCCCGCAGAGGGTGGGCGTCCGGCCTGTCAGGGCGTGGTTCCCCAGCGGATCCGCCGGGCACACGAGAATCCGGAAGGGGCGGCATCCAGATGCCAGCAATCGTGATCGTCGGCGCCCAGTGGGGCGACGAAGGCAAGGGGAAGGCCACCGACCTGCTCGGTGACCGCATCGACTACGTCGTGAAGTTCAACGGCGGCAACAACGCGGGGCACACGGTCGTCATCGGTGACGAGAAGTACGCGCTCCACCTCTTGCCGTCCGGCATCCTGACGAGCGGCGTCGTCCCCGTCATCTCCAACGGTGTCGTCATCGACATCGAGGTGCTGTTCCACGAGCTCGAGGCACTTCAGGCCCGCGGCATCGACGTCTCGCGCCTCCTCGTGAGCGCCAACGCGCACGTCATCACCCAGTACCACCGCACCATCGACAAGGTGACGGAGCGCTTCCTCGGCAAGCGTCAGATCGGCACCACCGGCCGTGGCATCGGCCCGGCCTACGCCGACAAGATCAACCGCGTCGGTATCCGCATCCAGGACCTCTTCGACGAGAACATCCTGCGCCAGAAGGTCGAGGGCGCCCTCGACCAGAAGAACCACCTGCTGGTCAAGGTCTTCAACCGCCGCGCCATCACGGTCGACGAGATCGTGGCCGACCTCCTCGCCTACGCCGAGCGACTCCGCCCGATGGTGGCGGACACCGCGCTCGTGCTGAACGAGGCGCTCGACGATGGCAAGATCGTCCTCTTCGAGGGTGGCCAGGCCACGATGCTCGACGTCGACCACGGCACCTATCCCTTCGTCACCTCCTCCAACGCGACCTCGGGTGGTGCCGCGACCGGCTCCGGTGTCGCACCGAACCGCCTCGACCGCGTCATCGGCATCGTCAAGGCCTACACGACCCGCGTCGGCGCCGGCCCGTTCCCGACCGAGCTGTTCGACGAGTCCGGCGACTACCTCCGCTCGAAGGGCTTCGAGTTCGGCACGACGACCGGTCGTCCGCGTCGCGTCGGCTGGTACGACGCCCCGATCGCCCGGTACGCGGCGCGCATCAACGGCGTCACCGACTTCGTCCTGACGAAGCTCGACATCCTCGACGACCTCGCCACCATCCCGGTGTGCGTCGCCTACGAGGTCGACGGCGTCCGGGTCGACGAGGTGCCGGTCTCGCAGACCGACTTCCACCACGCCGTCCCGATCTACGAGGAGTTCCCCGGCTGGCAGGAAGACATCACCGGTGTCCGCCGCTTCGAGGACCTCCCGAAGAACGCCCAGGACTACGTGCTGGCGCTCGAGGCGATGAGCGGTTCGCGCATCTCCGCGATCGGCGTGGGTCCCGGGCGCGACGCGATCGTCGTGCGTCACGACCTCGTCGACTGATCCGAGTAGCGAACGACGAGCGTCGAACGCGCCATGGTGGACGAATCCAGTCAGCCGTCCCTGCCCGGGCTGCCACCGGTCGAGGAGCTCACGAGCGGTGAGGTCAGGCCTCGGCCGGCGGTGCGTGCCCAGCGCGACGCCGGTGCGCTCGACCCGCGGGTCCGGCGCGCTCTGGCGACCCTCGACGACGATCCCGACCTCTCGTTGGTCACCCTCGCGAACGCGCTCGGGATCACCCGCGCGACGCTCATCCGGATCGTGCGTGAGGCGATCGGCATGACCCCGAAGGAGTACGCGGCCGGCGTCCGCGCCCGCCGCATCTCCTGAGCGGGCGCCGGTGCGAGACGGCGCAGGTGGGAGACTGTGGGGGTGAGCGACGACAACCCCTACCTCCTGCTCGGTTCCTACACCTCGGAGGCCGACGGCACCGGTGCCGGCATCAGCCTGCTGCGCCAGGACGAGGCGGGCACCCTCCGCCTCGTGCAGTCGTCGGAGGCGCAGTCGCCCTCGTTCCTGACCCTGCACCCGACGCTGCCGATCGTCTATGCGGCGAGCGAGTCGACCGGCGCCGTCGAAGCGTTCAAACGTTCCGGAGAGTTCGGGCTCGCCCCGTTCGGCAAGCCCATCGAAGCCGGCGACTCGGTGTGCCACGTCGCGACGGTCCCCGGTGCTGACATGCTCATCGCGAGTTGCTACGGCGACGGTCGGGTCGTGACCGTCCCGCTCGCGGAGAACGCGGCGTTCGCCGGCGACCCGCGTCTCGGCGAGGCGTCCGTCGACCCCTGGGCGTCGCCCACCGCGCTCGCTGCGGAGTCCGCGGACGCGGGCGAGGACGCGCTCACGCTGCTCGCGCTGGAGGCCGCTGTCGGCGAGGCCCTGCCGTCCCGACCGTCGCGCGCGCACGCCTCGGCGCTCCTCCCGGACGGCCGCATCGCGACCACCGACCTCGGCCACGACACGGTCCGCATCTGGCAGCTCCGTGGGTCGCGGTTGGTGCTCGACCACACCGTCGTGTTCCCGCGCGGCACGGGTCCGCGACACCTCGTCGTCCACCCGAGCGGCCACCTCCACGTCATCACCGAATACTCGGTCGAGGTCTTCACGCTCGGTGTCGACGGCACCGACGGGCACTGGCACATCCTCGCGGCGACCGTCGCGGCCTCGGAGGGCGTGTCCGAGGGCGACACGGGCGCTGAGATCAGCCTCGCCGCCTCGCGGGAGCAGCTGCACGTCGGCGTCCGCGGGAGCGACCGCATCGCCACCTTGCGCGTCACCGGCGACGGTTCGCGGGTCGAGGCCGTGGCCGACGTCGAGTGCGGCGGGACGATGCCGCGCCACCACCGGGAGTCGGGTCGCTTCCTGCACGTCGCGAACCAGCTGTCGAACTCCATCGCGAGCTTCCGGCTCGACGAGCGCACGGGGGTCCCGACGACGCTCCTCGGGACGCTCGACGCCGGTTCGCCCACCTGCCTCATCCTCGCCTGACCGCGAGACCGGTCCTCGCGCGACGCCCGCCACCGGATACGGTGGAACGGTGACCGCACGACGCCCTGAGCCCCGTCCCATCGACGGCCGGACCATCCGCCTCGAACCGCTGGAAAGCGCGCACTATCCGGAGCTGTTCACGGCGATCGCGCACCCGGAGGTCTTCGCCGGCGGCTACGGCGGCGGACCTGCGGGGCTGCCGACGACGCAGGCCGAGTTCGACGCCTTCGCGGACGGCTACTTCACGACCGGCGTGCGCAACACCTACGTCATCCGGCTCGTCGGCGGCGAACACGACGGGCTCCTCGTCGGCACGTCCACGCTCGGCGACTTCGACGAGCCGGGGGAGGCCGCCCACCTCGGTTGGACCGCGTACGACCCGCGCGTCTGGGGCACCGCCGTCAACGCCGAGACGAAGCTGCTGCTCCTCGGACTCGCCTTCGACGCAGGCTTCGGCCGGGTGAAGATCCAGGCCGACGAGCGCAATGAGCGCTCACGCACCGCGATCCTGCGCCTCGGGGCCACGTTCGAGGGGCTCATCCGCCGCGACAAGCAGCGGGCCGACGGCACGTGGCGGACCACCGCACTGTTCTCCGTGCTCGCCGAGGAGTGGCCGGAGGTCCGGGCCGGTCTCGAGGAGCGCCTCGCCAGGAGCCCCGGCCCCGTGGCCCTCCGCGGCTGACGCGGCCGCGAGCCCCCGCCCGGTTCCTCAGCCCCCCGCCCGGTCCCTGAGCCCCCCCCGCCCGGTCCCTGAGCCCCCCGCCCGGTCCCTGAGCTTGTCGAAGGGCACTGTTCACCTGCGCGACACCGGCAGGCCCCGATCGCGCTACGTCGCGACCCTAGCTTGTCCTCCAGACGACGGACGCGGTATCCGACGGCCCGACAGCACGGGCGGCCGCCGACGTCACTGGAGGAACCGTGAACACCAGGCGTATGACCGCCCTCGCCATCGTCGCGCTCGCAGCGACCGCGCTCACCGCATGCTCCGCCGGAGCGGACACCGGAGCCGGCTCCGACGTCGACGCCAAGAAGGCGACCTCCGCCGAGGACTTCGGCGGGATGGACGCGCTCGTCGAGGCGGCGAAGGCCGAAGGCCAGCTCAACGTCATCGCCCTCCCCGACACCTGGGCGAACTACGGGAAGATCATCTCCGCGTTCGAGGACAAGTACGACATCACCGTCAACTCGGCCGACCCCGACGTCTCGAGCGCCGAGGAGATCACGGCCGCGAAGAACCAGAAGGGCCAGGACACCGCTCCCGACGTCTTCGACCTCGGCTCCGCCGTCGCCCTCGACAACCTCGACCAGTTCGCGCCCTACCAGGTCGCCAACTGGGACGACATCCCGGAGGGCTCGAAGGAGAAGACCGGCCTGTGGGTCTACGACTACACCGGCCTCGTCTCCATCGGCTACGACGCGGACGCCGTCCCGGCACCGAAGTCGCTCGACGACCTCCTCGGCTCCGAGTTCGCGGGCAAGGTCGCGCTGAACGGCGACCCGACCCAGGCCGGTGCCGCCGCAGCCGGCGTCTACCTCGCCGCCCTGCAGTCCGGTGGTTCGGCCGACGACATCCAGCCTGGTGTCGACTTCTTCCAGAAGCTCAACCAGGCGGGCAACTTCCTGCCCCTCGACCCGACCCCCGCGACCATCGCCTCGGGTGAGACCCCCGTCGTGATCGACTGGAGCTACAACAACCTCGCTGCGGCGACCGAGAACGAGGGCCAGCGCAACTGGAAGACCACCGTCCTCCCGGGCTCGGCCGTCGGCAGCTACTACAACCAGGCCATCAACGTGGACGCCCCGCACCCCGCGGCCGCGCGACTCTGGCAGGAGTTCATCTTCAGCCCCGAGGCGCAGAACCTGTACCTCGCCGCCGGCGCGTACCCGTCGACCCTCGCCGCGATGGTCGAGGCCGACACCGTCGACCAGAAGGCCCTCGACGCCGTGGGCGAGATGCCCGCCGACCTCGTGCAGTTCACGCCCGAGCAGACCGAGCAGGCCACCTCGCTGCTCGCCGAGAAGTGGGCGGCAGCGATCTCCTGATGAATGCCTCCGCCACCCGGCGGAGTGAGGCGGGGTCGGCACACGCCGGCCCCGCCGTCTCGCTCCCGCCGACCGACGCATCCTCGGCCGAACCCGCCGCGGCGCGGCCCCGCCGCCGTCCGCGCTGGGCGCTCCTCGGCCTGACGCCGTTCGCGCTGTACACCCTGCTCTTCCTCGCGGTCCCGACGTTCCTCGCCCTCGCCACCGGCTTCTTCGACGGCGACGGCGCGTTCACGTTCGACAACCTCACGGCGCTCGCCGAGCCGGCGGTCCTCGGGGCCTTCGCCAGCTCCTTCTGGGTCTCCGCCGTCACCGCGGTCGCCGGAGCCGTCATCGGAGCCCTCGTCTGTTACGCGCTCCTCGCGGTCCGGCCCGACGGAATCATCCGCACCTTCGTCGACGCGGCCTCGAGTGTCCTCGCCCAGTTCGGCGGCGTCATGCTCGCCTTCGCCTTCATCGCGACCATCGGCATCCAGGGCCTCGTGACGGTGTTCCTCAAAGACCGCCTCGGGGTCGACCTCTTCGCCGACGGCGTCTGGCTCTACCAGGTCCCCGGGCTCCTCCTGCCGTACCTGTACTTCCAGGTGCCGCTCATGGTCATCACCTTCATGCCGGCGATGGAGGGGTTGAAGCGGACCTGGTCCGAGGCGAACGCGACCCTCGGCGGCACCCGCTTCACCTACTGGACCCGGATCGCGATGCCGATCCTCGCCCCCTCCTTCCTCGGGTCGCTCCTGCTGTTGTTCGCGAACGCGTTCTCGAGCTATGCGACCGCCGCCGCGCTCATCAGCCAGGGGGCGCAGATCGTGCCGCTCCAGATCCGCGGTGCCCTCATCAGCGAGACCGTCCTCGGCCGGGAGAACCTCGCCGGTTCGCTCGCGATCGGGATGATCGTCGTGATGGTCGTCATGATGACGGCCTACTCCGCCCTGCAGGCGCGGACGGAACGGTGGCAGCGATGAGCGCCGTCCGCGACTCGGCCACGCCGTCGAAGCTCACGAGCCGCATCATCCTCGTCGTCGTCGCGGTGGTGTTCGCCGTCCCGATCCTGTCGATGGTCGAGTTCACCCTGCGCGCCGGGATCGACGGCGGCCACGACCTCGGCCACTGGGCCGCGATCCTCGACCCGGAGAACTCGCGGAAGTACCGGGTGCTCTTCCAGGGCATCGGCAACTCCGTCGTGCTCGCCGCGGTGACCGTGCTGATCGTCGTGGTGCTCCTGCTGCCGACGATGATCCTCGTGAAGCTCCGCTTCCCGAAGCTGCAGCGCGTCCTCGAGTTCGTCTGCATCATCCCGATCACCGTCCCGGCCATCGTGCTCGTCGTCGGACTCGCACCGGTCTACTCGGTCGTCGCCAGGCTGCTCGGCAGTGCGCCGTGGACGCTCGCGTTCGCCTACGGGATCACGGTGCTGCCGTACGCCTACCGGGCGATCGCCGCGAACCTGCAGTCGGTCGACGTCGGTACCCTCGCCGAGGCCGCGCGCACGCTCGGCGCCGGCTGGGGGACCGTCCTCGTCCGCGTCCTGCTGCCCAACCTGCGTCGCGGCGTGCTGACGGCGTCGGTCATCTCGGTCGCCGTCGTCCTCGGTGAGTACACGATCGCCTCGCTCCTCGGACGCAACACGCTGCAGACCTCGCTCGTGCAGGTGTCGAAGAGCGACCCCTTCGTCGCGGTGGCCTTCGCCCTGCTGGCGCTCGCCTTCGCCTTCGTCCTGCTGTTCATCATCGGCCGCGTCGGATCGATCCGACGCATCAGGGAGACACCATGACCACCATCGACCAGTCGGCACCCGCAGCGACGCCTGGAGACGGACGCCCGGCCGGCGCAGCGGTGCGGTTCGATCGCGTCGTGAAGGACTACGGCTCGGGTGCCCGCGCCCTCGACGGCGTGAGCCTCGACCTCGCGCCCGGTGAGTTCGTCGCGCTGCTGGGGCCGTCGGGGTGCGGGAAGACGACCGCGCTCCGCAGCCTGGCGGGACTCGAGGACATCACCTCGGGGAGCGTGCTCATCGACGGCGTCGACGTCGTGTCCGTGCCCACCAACCGGCGCGACCTCGGCATGGTGTTCCAGTCGTACTCGCTGTTCCCACACCTCACGGTGCTCGAGAACGTCGAGTTCGGCCTGCGCATGCGGAAGGTGCCCGCGGCCGAGCGACGGACGCGTGCCGCCGAGAGCCTCGACCTCGTCGGCCTCGGCCACCTCGCCGCCCGCTACGCCCACCAGCTGTCGGGCGGGCAGCAGCAGCGCGTCGCCCTCGCCCGGGCGTTGGTCACGCGTCCTCGGGTCCTCCTCCTCGACGAGCCGCTCAGCGCCCTCGACGCCAAGGTGCGCGTCCAGCTGCGCGACGAGATCCGTCGGATCCAGTCGGAGCTGCAGATCACGACCCTCTTCGTCACGCACGACCAGGAGGAGGCGCTCGCCGTCGCCGACCGGGTCGCCGTCATGCGTGCCGGCGTCATCGAGCAGATCGGGACGCCGGAGGAGCTCTACTCGCGGCCGTCGTCGCCGTTCGTCGCGGAGTTCATCGGCCTGAGCAACCGGATCCCGGGTGTGCTCGTGCCCGGTGGCGTCGAGGTGCTCGGGCAGGTGCTGCCGGTGATCGGCGAGCAGCCGGGGGACGGGGCCGTCGCCGCGCTCGTCCGGCCTGAGGACGTCGTGTTCACCGACGCGACGGCGCCCGCGGTCGGGTCCGCTGCGGTCGTGCTCACCTCGAGCTTCCTCGGCCCGGTGCGTCGCACGACCGTCGAGCTGCCGGACGGCACCCTGGTCGCGGTGCAGCACGGCGCGACGGAACGACTGGAGGCGGGGGAGTCCGTCCGCATCCGCTTCGCCGGTCGTCCCGTCCCGGTGCAGGCGGCCTGAGCACCGGTTCCCGAGCCCACCACCGGTCCCCTGAGTCCACCACCGGTCCCTGAGCTTGTCGAAGGGCTACGCCTTCGCGTTCTGCCGTGGCACGACGACCTGCTTGATGATCAGCAGGATCGACGCCGTCACGGGGATGGAGACGAGGGCGCCGAGCAGCCCGATGAGCGAACCGCCGACCATCGCGCCGATGACGACGAGGGCGCCGGGTACCGCGACCGCCTTGTTCATGACCCGCGGCGTCAGCACGTACGACTCGATCTGCATGTAGACCAGGTAGTAGACGATGACGATGAGTGCCGTCGTCGGTGAGTCGAACAGCCCGACGGTCGCGACGACGACGGTCGCGATGATCGAGCCGACGAGCGGGATGAGCGTCACGAAGAAGATGACGACGGCGAGGATCCCGGCGTACGGCACCCCGACGATGAGCATCATGATGAGCCCGAGGACGGCGTTGATCCCGGCCAGCACCACCATGCCGCTCACGTATCCGCCGATCGAGGCGGTGATCTGGTCGGTGATCGACACGACGCGCGGCCGGGAGCGACGGGGCACCAAGGAGTAGAAGGCGTTCTTCATCGCCTGCATGGACGCGAGGAAGTAGAGCGCGAGGACGAGGGCGATGAAGCCGCCGAAGAAGCCGTTCGCGATGCCGACGCCGAGGTTGAGGGCGCCGCCGGCCAGGACGACCCACGTCTTCGGGTCGGCGGCCACCCTGTAGAGCCAGTCGAGCGCACCCTGGAGGTCGACGCCCGGACCGAGGTAGTCGCTCAGCGACCGGAACCACTCCTGGTCCTGGATGCCGGTGAGGAAGGTCGGGGCGTTGCTCACGAGCTCGACGGCCTGCCGGGTGACGACGGGGATGACGAGGGCCAGGAGGAGCGCGAGCAGGACGGCGAAGACGGCGAAGACGATCGCGATCGCGAACGGGCGCTTGATGCCGCGTGCCTCGAGCCGCACGACGACCGGGTCGAGGCCGAGCGCGATGAAGAGGCCGACCGCGATGGAGACGAGGATGGTCGACAGTGAGCCGAGGGTGAGGACGAGCAGGATGGCCGCCAGGGCACCGAGCGCTCCGACGAAGCCGATCGCGAAGGGGCGCTGGAGCGTCGTCCTGACGGTGGTCGTCACCTCGGCCGGGCGATGGGCGCGGAACCGGACCCGCTGCTGACGTGCCGCCGGGCGCAGCGGCTGGTGGCGATGGGGTGCACTCGTCATGCCGCAAGCGTATTGCCCACCGCCCGTTTGCCCGACAGCTGTCGTGGTACCGGAGGATGAGACCGGGCCCCGGAGGATCACCCGGCTGCGGGATGTGCCGGGTGCTCGGGTTCAGGACGATGGGAACATGTCATCGATCACCCGCTCGCACGCCGTCCACACCCGGGTCACCGCACCGCTGCGGGCGGTCCCACTGACGGAGCCGATGCCGAGTCGGCGCGACGAGGCTGCGGAGCAGGGCGTGGTCGCCGAGCGCGTCAGTGCTACGGCGCACGTCGCCGCGGGCGCTGCCGGGGTCGACCTCACCGCCTCGGTCGAGCCGACGCAGGCGCCCGCGGCCCCAGCCGAAGGGACCGACGCCGGAACAGGCCTCCGGTTCCTCGGCGCGGGCTGGGCAGCCGACGCGGCGGTCTTCGCCCAATACCGCCGCCGCGGCAACTGACCGCGAGGTCCACGCCGGGTCCACCTCGCGGATGACCCGCACGGCGGAGCTTGCATCGCCCGGCCGACGCGAAGAGCGACACCCGCCGCCGACGATGGGAGCATGAACACTTCGATCCTCTCCGCTCGCGGACTCACGAAACAGTACGGGCCGACCGTCGCCCTCGCCGGCGTCGACCTCGACATCCTCCCCGGTGAGTCGGTCGCCATCATGGGTGCCTCCGGCTCCGGCAAGACCACGCTCATGCATGCGCTCGCCGGGATCGTCACCCCCGACACCGGCTCGATCGCCTTCAACACTCCGACGGGCGTCGTCCGCGTCGACCAGCTCGACGAACGGCACCGCTCGCAGCTGCGACGCGAGTCCTTCGGCTTCGTCTTCCAGCAGGGCCTGCTCATCCCCGAGCTGACCGCCGTCGAGAACGTCGCGATCGCGCTGATGCTCGGCGGGACACCGCGCATCGCCGCTGAGACGAGCGCGGCGGCGTGGCTCGCCGCCCTCGGACTGGCCGGCATGGAGACCCGTCGGATCGGCGAACTGAGCGGTGGTCAGGCGCAGCGCGTCGCGATCGCCCGCGCTCAGGTGACCGGTGCCCCCATCGTCTTCGCCGACGAGCCGACCGGCGCGCTCGACTCCCGGACCTCGGCCGACGTCATGGGGGCCCTGCTCCACGCGACGACCGGGCAGGGACGCACGCTCGTCCTCGTGACGCACGACGAGACGGTCGCCGCGCGGTGCTCGCGGACCATTCGCCTGGCCGACGGTCGGATCGTCGGGCAGCCGGGCGGGGTCGGCGCGCCGACCCCGCCGCAGCAGTTCGCGACCGGGCAGGCACCCGTGCCGCCGCAGGTGCAGCAGCCGTACCCGCCGCAGCAGCTCCCGTACCAGCAGCAGCCCGCCGGGCAGCCGTTCCCGCAGCAGCCGCACCCCCAGCCCGCTGCGCAGCCGTACCCGCCGCAGGCCTACCCGGGTCAGGCGACCGGCGTCGTCCCGAACGGAGCCCGACCGTGACCGCCGCAGTCGGGGTCGCACCGACCCGGATCCCGGTCCCCGCAGGCAACGGTCGCAGTCCCGTCGTCCGTCTCACCTGGATGCTCGCCCGCCCGGGCGCGCAGAGCCCTGCGACGATCGTGCTCCCGGCGGTCGCGTTCGCCGTGACCACGGCACTCGTGCTCACCGTGCTCGGTGGCGCCCTGATGTTCTGGCGGTGGACCGGCGAGACGGCCTTCATCTACCAGGTGCTCAGCGTGCTGGCGCTGGCCCTGCTGCTCGTCCCGCTCGGCTCGCTCGGCGGGGCGGCCGCGCGGCTCTCCGCCCGGCGCCGCGACGACCGACTCGCCACCCTCCGACTCCTCGGCGCGACACCTGGCACGGTCACGGCGATGACCGTCCTCGAGTCGGCCGGGGTCGCCCTCCTCGGTGCGTTCGCCGGGATCCTGCTGTACCTCGGCATGCTGCCGCTCGTCGGGCTCATCCCGTTCGGCGGTTCCCCGATCGGGGTCGAGGGCGTCTGGGTCGGTGTCCCGATCATCGCCGCGGTGGTCCTCGGTGTCGTGCTGCTCGCAGCAGCGAGTGCCGCCATCGGTCTCCGCGCGGTGAACGTGAGCCCGCTCGGCGTCCGCACGAAGCAGCAGGCGCCGACCGTGCACTGGCTGCGCATCGTCGTCGGGGTCATCGTCGTGATCGTCGCCTACGGCATGCTCTCCGTCGTGACGGGGTTGCAGGAGGTCGCCGTCATGATCGCCGTCCTGGGGGTGGGGTTCGCCGCCGGCGTCGGGGTGCTCGGGTTGATCGGCCCCTGGGTCGTCGGGGTGATCGGCCGTGGGTCGGCCAAGCGTGCCAAGACACCGGAGCGGCTCCTCGCTGCCCGCACGATCCTGGAGTCGCCGAAGGCGGCGTGGCGTCAGGTCAGTGGCGTGGCGATGACGAGCTTCGTCGCCGTCGTCGCCGGGACCGGGGTGGCGCTCATGGACGCCGCCGGAGGTTCCGACCTCGACCGCGAGAGCGCCATCCTCATCGACGACATCCGCACCGGCGTGATCATCACGCTCGTCGCGTCGTTCCTCATGGTCGCGTGCTCCGTCGGGGTGAACCAGGCGTCGGCGGTCCTCGACCGGCGAGACCTGTACGTCAGCCTCGACCGCTTGGGGGTGCCGCGGGACGTCATGGAACGGGCTCGCGGTCGCGCGGTCATGCTGCCCCTGCGGGTGGTCGCGCTGGGCTCGGCCGGACTGGGCGTCCTGCTCGTCCTACCGATGGCCGGCATCAGCGTCATCCTCGCCCCGCTGTCGGTCCTCGTCATCGTCGGGTGCTTCGCCTGCGGCATCGGGCTCGTGTGGGCGGCCCTTCGCGCGACCCGTCCAGTCGTCTCCGGGGTGCTCCGAGCGCCCGAGCGCGTCTGACCGCCCTGCCCGCACGACGAGAGCGCCCGTTCCGTCCCCTGCATGACGCGGGGAGGACGGAACGGGCGCTCTCGGGGAGGTCGTGTCAGCCCGTGACGACCGCGATCTCGTTCGGGACGCCGGGCAGTTCACCCGTCGTGATGTCGCCCGACGCGAGATCCACAGCGTGGATCGACTTCGTCGCCGGGTCGGTCACGTAGGCGACACCGTCCTGGACGACGAGCGCCGGGTGGGCGTCCTGCCACTCGGCCGGCGGCTCCCAGGCGTCGATGACCTCGATGGTGTCGGTGACGGCACCCGTCTGCTCGTCGAGGATGTGCAGCGAACCGTCGTTGCCGAGCACGATGACCTCGTCGCTCGGCCCTCGGGCGACGTCGCGCCAGGTGTAGCCGACGCCCTCCGGCAGGTCGACGATCTTCGTCGTCTTCGCGACCGTGTCGGTGAACGCGAGCTGGCGGAGGTCGTAGCCCTCGGCGTCGGGGTCGCTGTTGTAGTCGCCGACCGCGATGGAGGACGTCTCGCTGACGTACTGGTTGCCCGTGCGCCCGTAGGCGTCCGGCGCCTGGATCTTCGTGAAGACGCCACTGTCGTAGACGAGCACGCCGTCGCTGCAGCCGAACACGACGACCTCGTCCTTGACGGTGCCTTCACCGTGCACCGACGGGCACTGCTCGTTGCGGGCGATCTCGGTGCGCGAGTCGTCGAGCACCCGGACACCGGTCCGGGCGTCCGGGGTGCCGATCGTGGACAGCACGGTGCCGTCCTCGAGCTCGATGGCGACACCGTGGTGCGCGGCCTCCGACGGGATCGTCTCGGTCTCGGGCAGCTCGTCGGTGGCTTCGAGGAGGTCAGCGCTGTCGAAGATCGTCGTGTCGCCGGAGCCGTCGGCGAACAGGATGGTCTTGTCGGCGTGACGGACGACGTGGCCTGCGGTGTCGGCGGGGAAGACGAGGTCGGTCAGGACCGGGTCGGCCTGCTTCGAGGTGCCGTCCTCGTCCGTCCACGTCCCGGTGTCGAGGACCTGGAAGCCCTTCGTCGTGGTGACGAGCACGTGCCGCCCGTCGCCGGCGGCGTTCACCCGGTTGAACCCGTCGAGGGGGAGGTCGCCGACCACCTCGAGGGATGCGGCGTCGAGGACGAGGAGGCCGCCGTCGTAGGTCAGGGTGATCCGACGCTGCGGGTCGGCGGAGGTCGACGCACTCGGGTCGGGCGCGGAGCCGCTCGCGGTCGAGCATCCGGTGAGGAGGAGGGCCGCGGCGGTGCCGACGGCGAGGAACGGGACCCGGCCGCGCTTCAGGCGCGATGCCAGGGGACTGCGGTGGTGCTGCTGCATGGTTTCCTATCGGTTCGTGGACGCCCGCTCAGGGCGAGAGTCCGGTGGCGATGCGCTCGGTGTTCGCGCGCATCATGGTGAGGTAGGTGGGGGCGTCGCCCGACTCGGCGGTCAACGACTCGGTGAACAACGGGACGACGGCGACGTCGACGTCCGCCTCGTCGGCGAGCACCTGCACGAGCCGGTCGGGTTGCGAGGAGTCGGCGAAGATCGTCCGGACGCCGGCCTCCTCGATCGCGGTCGACAGTTCGTCGAGGTCCGAGGCGCTGGGGGCCGCGAGCGTGGTGCCGCTCGGGATGACGGCGCCGATGACCTGGAAGTCGTAGCGGGCGGCGAGGTACCCGAACACGTGATGGTTGGTGACGAGCTTCCGCTGCTCGGCCGGGATGGCGGCGAACGCCTCGGCCATCTCGGCGTCGAGCGCCTCGAGCTCGGCCGTGTACGTGGCGGCGTTCGCCTGCAGCTCGGCCGCGTCGAGCGTGGGGATCTCCTCGAGCAACGCCTCGGTGACCCCGTCCACGACCGACGTCATCTGCGTCGGGTCGGTCCAGAAGTGCGGATCGGTCGCGCCCGACACGGTCTCGAGGACGTCGACGAGCGAGCCGGCCTCGACGATCGGCACCCCCTCGTCGGCCGCGGTCTCCAGGTGCTGGGTGAGTCCCTCCTCGAGTCCCAGGCCGTTCGACACGAGCAGCTGCGCACCGGTGATGCGTGCCGCCTGCCGCGCGGAGATCTCGAAAGAATGCGGATCGGCGTCGGGCGGCATGAGGGTCAGGACCTCGGCCTGGTCACCGACGAGTTCACCGACGACGTCGCCGAGGATGTTCGTGGTCACGACGACGAGCGGGCGGTCGTCGGCGCTCGCCGCACAGCTCGTCAGGCCGGTGCCCAGCACGAGGCCGGCCGTGAGGACGGCGGTCGTGCGCAGGAGGACGGTCGTCCGGGGGATGGTCGCTCGCATGGTCAGCGTCCCGTCTCGGCGAGGAACGCCGGTGCCGTGTCGAAGGTGAAGGTGCGGGCGATCCGCGCGGCGTCGCCGTAGTCGATCTCGGAGACGGTGCGCGTGCCCGGGGTGTTCAGGTAGGCGCGGTTCTGGTCGACTTCCAGCTGGACGCCCGTGGCGAGGTCGGCTGCACCGACGAGTGCGGCCGCGGTCCCCGTCACGGCGCCGGTGGCACCATCGAGGACGAGGAGGTCGCCGGTCGTCGTGAGGCCGACGACGTGCTGGTCGCGGTCGTCGACGGCGGTGACCAGCTGCAGGGGTGCGGGGGTCGGCAGCAGCGCCCAGCTGCGCTCGCGGGTGTCGAGCAACCATGCGCCGGAGGCGCCGGCGACGGCGGCGACCGTCGGACGGCCGGGACGCGCGTGGAAGGACGTCGCGCGGTCGGCGGCGGCGACAGCCTGCGGATAGGGGATCGCCTCGAACGTGGGGACCGGGTCGGCCTCGCTCGAGCCACGGTCGACGACGGCGAGGAGCGCGCCCTCCGCGCAGCCGATGACGACGCCGACGTTGGTCGTGATGCTGCCGGCCGGATCGGTGCACCCGGCGAGCACGGCGTCGGCAGCGGTCACGGACGCCGACGAGGGGTCGAGGAGGTCGCCGTCGATGCCATGGAGATGCAGCTTGCCGGTCCCGTCGGTCGCGACGACCGTCTCGCCGATCGGCACGGTGATTCCGGGAGCACCGGGCGAGGTCCGGATCCGACCGGACTGCGTGATGTCGCCCGTGCCGAGTGCGGCGGTGTCGAGGAGGAGTGTTTCGCCCGAATCGGCGAACCGCACGGCGGTGGTCGTCGAACCGGCGGTGATCGTCGCTGGTCCGTCGCCCTCGATCTCGCCGACGACCCGCGCCTCGGCGCGGTAGTAGTGCTGGTGGTCCTCGTGGTCGACCGTCCACACACCGGTGTCGATCATCGTCACGGTGCCGGCGGGCTCGGACTGCGCGGCGACGAACCGGCCGTCGCCCGTGAGCGCCGAGATCGGGCCGAGCTCGGCGAGCGTCGTGCGCTCCTCGCTGAGCAGGTCGGTCAGCTCGACGGTGCCGTCGACGTCGGCGGTCGCGAGGTGCAGTTGCGGCTCGGGGAGCTCGCTCGCGCCCTCGACGTAGCCGTGTCCGCGAGGTTCGTCCGAGGCCGTCGCGGTGGGTGAGGCCGACCCCTGCGGCGCGCAGGCGCTGAGCGTCAGTGCGAGGGCGCCGAGAGCGAGCGCGGTGCGTGTGGCGCGGGGGAGCCGGTCGTCGGTCGGGCGGAGGCCGCCTGGTCGGATGGTCGGTCGGAGGAGTCGGTGCACGGTGCGCTTTCCAGGTGGGTCGGTTCGGTGAGGTGGTCGTCGGGGTGGTCGAGGTGTCGGTCGATGGGCCGCCGGAGCCGTCCGACGAGCGCCCGCGCGCCCCACGACACCGTGGCGAGCAGGATCGAGCAGGCGGCGATGGACGCTCCGGCCGCGGTGTCGCCGTACCAGGAGAGGAGCAGGCCGAGCAGCACGGCCAGGCCCCCGAAACCCGTGGCGAGCAGCATGATGAGCGGGATGCGACGCGCCCAGTGGGCCGCGGCGACGGCCGGCCCGAGGAGGAGCGCCACGACGAGCAGGGTGCCGACGGCGCTGTACGAGGCGACGACTGCGAGCGTCACGAGGCCGACGAGCATCGCGTGGGCGAATCGCGGCCGGAGACCCATGGTCTGGGCGACCCGGCGGTCGAAGGCGAGGGCGACGAACGGGCGGTGGAATGCGACCGCGACGCCCACGGTGACGAGGAGTGCGATGGCGAGGCCCACCAGGTCCGCGGGCCGGATGGCGAGGATGTCGCCGAAGAGGATCGCCGTGAGGTCCGTGGCGAACGATCTGCTCGACGACACGATGATGACCCCGAGGGCCAGCATGCCGACGAAGAGGAGACCGATCGAGGTGTCGTGGGACAGCCTGCCGCGCCGCGAGACGAGACTGACGCCGGCGGTCATGACGACCGCGCTGACGGCCGCGCCGGCGACCGGCGGCAGGCCGAGGAGTGCCGCGGTGGCGACGCCGGGCAGCATGCCGTGGGCCATCGCCTCCCCGAGGAACGCGAGGCCACGGAGGACGACCCAGGTGCCGACGACACCGCAGACGGCCGCCACCAGCAGACCGCCGACGAGGGCGCGCAGGAGGAAGGCCGCAGTGAACGGCTCGGTGATCCAGGTCATGGTCGAGCACTCTACATGAAAATGATTCTCAGTATTGATAGGGTGATGACATGCGATCCGCGACGAGCACCCCTCGCCCTCCGATGGCGGGACGGCCCGTCGTGTCCGGCATCCGACTCCACGACGTGTCGGCCGAGTACGACGGCGCGCGCGTCCTGCACGGGATCTCAGTCGAGGTCGGGGCGGCCGCCATCACCGTCGTCACCGGGGCGAACGGCGCAGGGAAGTCGACGCTGCTCGCGGTGATCGCGGGCCTCCACCGACCGACCTCGGGCGGCGTCGACGGCCTCGACGGTCGGTCGGCCGCGTACGTCCCGCAACGCAGTGCCGTGCCTGAGCGCTTCCCGGTCACGGTGCGCGACGTCGCGTCGATGGGACGCTGGCCGACGCTGCGTCGCTGGTGGGGTCGACTCGGGGCTGGGGACCGACGCATCGTCGACGAGAGCCTCGCCCGCCTCGACGTCCTGCACCTCGCCGGACGCTCCTTCGGTGAGCTGTCGGGCGGGCAGCGCCAGCGGGTCCTCGTCGCGCAGGCGCTCGCGCGTGAGGCCGACCTGCTGCTGCTCGACGAGCCGACCGTCGGCCTCGACCGTGCTGCTGGGCTGGCGATCCGCGAGGTGCTCCGGGCGGAGGCCGACCGTGGCGCGACGGTGGTGGAGGTGACGCATGATCCGGTCGCGGTCGCGGAGGCCGACGCGCGGGTGCACCTCGAGGCGGGATGTCTCGTCGAGGATCCGCGGTGAACCGGCTGGGGGATCGCCCGGCGACCCGTCTCCGGCCCCTGGCGCGTTGCTAGAGTTTTCGCATGAGCCAGGCCGAGCAGCAACCCGAACCCACGACCGGCGCCGCTGCGGCGGACGCCCAGGCGGCCACCGAGCGATTGGGCCGCCTGCGGAGCAGCATCGACAACATCGACGCGGCACTCGTCCACCTGCTGGCCGAGCGGTTCAAGTGCACGCAGGAGGTCGGCCGCCTGAAGGCCGAGCACGACATGCCCGCGAGCGACCCGGCGCGCGAACAGCGGCAGATCACCCGTCTCCGGGCGCTCGCCGAGGAGTCCCACCTCGATCCGGCCTTCGCCGAGAAGTGGTTCAACTTCGTCGTCGCCGAGGTCATCCACCACCACGAGCGTCTCGCCAACCAGCACTGATCCTTCGTGTTCCGTTCCGCCAGCGCGGTGCGCTGACGCGAGCGCGGGTCTGTGGCGTGAGCGCGGGTCTCCGGAGGGTCGCGCCCGCGCGTGTGGCCCGCGGTCACGCCCGTTCGTGTGCGGTCAGGCCCGTTCGTCCGCGCTCGGCCCGATTCGCGCGCGGTCACGTCGGCGCACCGCGCTGACACCTCGGGTGAACCAGGGCAAGGGGTGACGCTTCTTCGGGCGGTGTCCAGCGTCCTGCGCCATCATGAGACCATGACCTGGAACGCCGACTCCCTGCCCGATCAGACCGGACGCGTCGTCCTCGTCACCGGAGCGAACGCCGGCCTCGGCTTCTGGACGAGTCTCGGACTCGCGCGAGCGGGCGCGGAGGTCGTTCTCGCGTCGCGGAGTGCGACGAAGACGCAGGAGGCGATGCGGGCGATCCGGGTGAAGGTGCCCGATGCCCGACTCAGCCACCTCCCCTTCGACACCTCCTCGCTCGACTCGGTGCGCGCGGCGGGCGAGCGACTCGCGGACCTCGACCGTCTCGACGCCCTCGTCGCGAACGCCGGCATGGTGCACATGCCGAAGGAGCGGCAGGAGACGTCCGACGGCATCGAGCTGGTCTTCGCGACGAACGTCGTCGGCCACGCCGCCCTGCTCGCCGAGGCCCTGCCGGTGTTGCAGCGCACGGCGGATGCGCACGATTCCGCGCCGCGCGTCGTGCTCCTCGGAAGCCTCTCCACCCTGCTCGTCCGGTTCCACGGCGACGACCTGCAGCTCCGCGACGAGTACAGCGGCTGGCAGGCGTACGCCCAGTCGAAGATCGCCCTCTCGTCGCTCGGCTTCGAGCTCGACCGTCGGCTCGCGGCGTCGCACAGCACCGTCCGGGCCCTCGTCGCGCACCCCGGCTACTCGGTCAACGGACTCGACCGTCGCGTCCCCGGCGTCAACGAGCCGACCCGCGGGCGCCGTTTCTCCGACACCCTGCAGTCCGTCTACGCGCAGAGCAAGCAGCGGGGTGCCGAGCCGACGCTCCGGGCGATCACCGACGAAGCGGCCGACGGCGGTTGGTTCTTCGGTCCCCGGTGGCTCACGAAGGGCGACGCCGTGCGGCAGACCCCTGCCGCGATCACGACCGACCGGGCCGTCGCGGCGGCGCTCTGGACCGACCTCGAGCGGCTCATCGGCACGCCCATCCTCCCGACCTCCTGAGAACAGACGTCAGCGCTCCGCGCCGGCACGAGCGCGGGGGAATCGGCCCCAGCGCGGTGCGCTCGCGTGACTGCGCCTCAACCGGCGTGACCGCAGGGCATGGCGCTGAGCGCACCCCTCCGGAGACCCGCGCTCGCGCCACAGACCCGCGCTGACGTCAGCGCACCGCGCTGGCGCAACCAGACCTCAGTCGGCGGGGGTCGCCGGCGGCTGCAGGACGCGCAACCACTCCTCGGTCTGCGCGACGTGGGCTGACGCTGCCCCGGCCGCCCCGACGGGGTCGCGCGAGAGGATCGCCTCGGTCATCGCCCGGTGGCCGCGGTTGCTGACCCGACGCAGCTCGTCGCCGGCGGGCAGGCTGAAGACGTCGTAGGCACGTGAGCGCGACCGGAAGACCTGCAGCAGGGCCGTCAGCGTGGCGTTCCCGGCCGTCCGTGCGATGAGTTCGTGGAACCGGTGGTCCAGCTCGCTCGACTCGGCGGGGTCGGTCGTCCGCTCCATCGCCTCCACGAGTTCGGCGAGTTCGGCGCGCACCTCGTCGCTCGCGCGAGCAGCCGCCTGCGAAGTGGCATGGGTCTCGAGCACCCGCCGCAGCTCGTACATCTGCAGGAGACCGTCGAGGGGGAGGAGGTCGACCGTGAGCGACAGACTGCCGATGATCTCCTCGGGCCGGAGCATCGACACGTAGGTGCCCGAACCGTGCCGCGACTCGATGATCCCGAGGGCGGCCAGCATGCGGACGGCCTCACGCAGGGACCCGCGGGACACGCCGAGTTCGTCGCAGAGCTCGTTCTCGGCCGGGAACCGCTGCCCCGCCACGAGCCGTCCCGACGCGATCATGTGTCGCAGGCCGTGGAACGCGGTGTCGACTGCGGACATGCGGCTCCTCCTCAGGGGTCGTCCCGCCATCGTAGCGGCCCCTCACCGGTGATCCGCGAGCCGCCGCGGACCATGAGACGTCCGATGACTCGATGCTCGAAAGGCAAGTCATCCGATGAATCCATCCCGAAACGACCTGAGCGATCACTTGTAACACGACAGAAACCCAAGTCATCAAACGTTGCCCCTATGGTTATCGGACAATCCACTGCATAATCGACTCGGAGGAACGTCACTGTGGACACTCGCACCATCGCACGGCCAGCGCCGCTCACGCTCGGCGACGGCCGACCGGCAACGGCCGGGTGGACGCTGGATCCGACCAAGCGTCACATCAACCACGGATCCTTCGGGGCGGTCCCGATCGTCGCGCAGGAGCACCAGCAGGCCCTCCGCCGCGAGATGGAGGCGGCACCCCTCACCTGGTTCCCGGCCCTCCCGGCCAAGGTCGGCGCGGCCCGTGTCGGGATCGCCGACTTCCTCGGGGCGTCCGTCGACCAGCTCGCCATGGTTCCGAACGCGAGCGCCGGAGCGAGCGTCGTCTTCTCCAGCCTCCCCGTGCAGCGCGGCCTCGAGATCATCGTCACCGACCACGGCTACGGCGCCGTCACGATGGGGGCCGAGCGACTCGCGCGTCGCTGGGGCGGCACCGTCCGGACCGCCCGCATCCCGCTCGACGCCGACGCGCAGACCGCCCACGACGCCGTCGTCGCCGAGTTCAGCGACCGCACGGCCCTCATCGTGATGGACCAGATCACCTCGCCGACCGCCCGACTCCTGCCGGTCCAGCAGATCGCCACCACCGCGCGTGCCGCCGGCATCCCCACGCTCGTCGACGCCGCGCACGTCCCCGGCCTCTACGCCGACCCCATGCGCGACCTCGACTGCGACTTCTGGGTCGGCAACCTGCACAAGTTCGGGTGCGCCCCGCGCGGTGCCGCCGTCCTCGTCGCCCGCAGCCCGCTCGCGCAGGAGCTCTACCCGCTCATCGACTCCTGGGGTTCGCCGTACCCGTTCCCACAGCGCTTCGACACCCAGGGCACGGTCGACGTCACGAGCTACCTCGCCGCGGCGACCTCGCTCGGGTTCATCGAGGACATGTGGGGCTGGTCCGCCGCCAGGGACTACATGACCGAGCTCGCCGACTACGCCGTCGAGGTGGTCGCCGACGCCGTGACCGCCATCACCGGCGAGGACAGCCACGTCGACGTGGGCATGCCCGTCAACGCCCTCCGGCTCGTCAAGCTCCCGACCGGCCTCGCAACGACCCACGCGACCGCCGACGGCCTCCGCGACCGCGTCTCCGCCGAGCTCGGTGTCGAGGGCGCGTTCACGAGCCTCGACGGGATCGGCTACGTCCGACTCTCCACCCACGTCTACAACACCCCCGAGGACTTCGAACACTTCGCCGAGCACGCCGTCCCGGTCCTCGCGCGATGGGCCGAGGAGGAGCGCGCGGCCACGAGCTGAGCGCGGAACCGCCCGACCCGACACCACCACACCCGTATCACCGCACCGGCACCACAGCACCCACCCCCGCAGCACCCCACCAGCACCACTCAAAGGAGAAGCGAGCATGAGGAAGTCACGCGCAACGGCAGCCATCGGCCTGTCCGTCGTCACCGGCCTCGCCCTGTCGGCCTGTGCCGGCGGCGCGAGCGACGGCACCGTCACCCTGCAGATGGTCGAGAGCCTGACCAATCCCGCCCGGACCGAGGTCCTGAAGTCGCTCATCGCGGACTTCGAGGCCGACAACCCGAAGATCAAGGTCGAGCTCATCTCGCCGCCGACCGACCAGGCCGACCAGAAGATCACCCAGATGCTGCAGTCCGGCTCCGGCGTCGACGTGCTCGAGGTCCGCGACATCACCGTCGGCCCCTTCTCCACCAACGGCTGGCTCGACGACATGAGCGGCGAGCTCGAGGACTGGAAGGGCTGGGACGACCTCACCGACAACGCGACGAAGTACGCGAAGGGCGAGGACGGCAAGGTCTACTACGTGCCCTACGGCTTCTACGGGCTGAGCCTGTTCTACCGCACCGACCTCATCAAGGAAGCCGGTTTCGACGGGCCCCCGACGAGCTGGGACGACCTCCTCGAGCAGGCCTCGGCGATCCAGGACCCCTCGAAGAACCAGTTCGGCTACGCCTTCCGTGGCGGCACCAACGCGAACAGCAACGTCGTCGCGGCCATCGAGGCCTACGTCGCCGACGACCTCGACACCGAGAACGCGTTCAAGCTGACGAACGGCGACACGATCTTCTCCGCACCGGAGGCGCTCGACGCCGTCAACACCTACTTCGACCTCTTCAAGGAGGCTTCGCCGCCGTCGTCCGTCGCGTGGGGCTACCCCGAGATGGTCGAAGGCTTCTCGAACGGTTCGACCGCGTTCCTCCTGCAGGACCCGGAGGTCATCGCGACCGTCGAGCAGTCCGAGGCGATCACGGCCGAGCAGTGGAGCACCGCTCCGCTGTTGACCGGCCCGACCGGCAAGGCCGCACAGCCCATGGCGACCGCCGGCTGGGGCACGGCGGCGTCGAGCGAGCACAAAGCCGAGGCCGCGAAGCTCATCGAGTTCCTCTCCGAGGACAAGCAGGCCACCACCTTCGCCCAGGAGAACAGCCTCGTCCCGATCGTCAAGAGCGCGGCGGACAGCGACTTCTACAAGACCGGCCCGTGGGCCAGCTACGTCACGATGAACGAGAACCCGGACACCTACCTGAGCGTCACGCAGCCGCGCGGCTCCTCCTGGTGGACCGAGTGGATCCAGAAGTCCGACTCGGAGATCCAGCAGGTCCTCATCGGCCAGCTGACGCCGGAGAAGCTCCTCGCGGGCTGGGACGAGTACTGGACCGAGAAGTGGAAGAGCGAGTAACCGTCCATGACGACCACCACTGACGAAGCGGGTCGCACGCAGCAGCGGGCGACCCCGACACCCCCGGCCGGTCCCTCGCGGACCGCCGGCGGGCGTCGGCGGCGCACCTTCACGGTGCGCCGCGGCTTCGGCCTCCTCGCCTTCCTCGCCCCCGCGTTCATCTTCGTGGCGATCTTCATCTACTACCCGATGATCGCCGGCTCGCAGATGGCGTTCCGCAACTGGAACCTCGCCAACCTCACCGACACCTCGTGGGTGGGATTCGCCAACTTCCTGGCCGTCTTCGCTGACCCCGCCTTCGGCAAGGTCGTCGCGAACACCGTGCTCTGGGTCGTGGCGTCGATCGTCCCGCAGTTCGTCATCGGCTTCGGCATCGCCCTGTGGCTGCGCCGGAAGTTCCGCTTCCGCGGTCTCTACCAGGCGATGATCTTCTTCCCGTGGGCCATCTCGGGCTTCCTCATCGGCATCCTGTTCCGCTGGATGTTCAACAGCGAGTTCGGCGTGATCAACGACCTGCTCCAGAAGGTCGGGCTGATCGACACCCCGATCCCGTGGCTGGCGGACCCGAACTCCGCGATGTTCGCCGTCATCGTCGCGAACGTCTGGTACGGCGTCACGTTCTTCGCGATCATGATCCTCGCCGCCCTGCAGTCGGTGCCGGAGGACCTCTTCGAGGCCGCAGCGCTCGACGGCGCGGGCAAGGCGCGCATGCTCTTCCAGATCACGATCCCGTACATCCGCACGACGCTCGCCCTCACGGTGCTGCTCCGGGTCATCTGGATCTTCAACTTCCCCGACATCATCTACGGCATGACGGGCGGTGGTCCGGCGAACCAGACCCACATCCTGACGACCTGGATGATCGCGACCACCCAGCGCGGCGACTACGGCCGGGCCTCCGCGATCGGCCTCATCGTCGTCGCGATCCTGCTGGTGTTCACCGCGTTCTACCTGCTGTCCATGCGTGAGAAGAAGGTGAAGGCATGATCGACCAGGAGACACGGACCGCGAAGGTCGTCAAGTTCCTCTTCCTCGGGCTGTGGCTCGTCATCACGGTGTTCCCGCTGTACTGGATCGTCGTCACCTCGTTCAAGAAGCCGGGCGCGATCTTCTCCTACCCGCTGACGTACTGGCCGGAGGTGTTCTCGATCGAGAACTACCTCGGCCTGTTCAGCAAGGCGCAGTTCGGCACCTACGTCGTCAACAGCCTCATCGTGGCGACGATCGCAGCCGTCGTGGCGACCTTCATCTCGATGCTGTCGGCATACGTGTTGGCGCGGTTCGAGTTCCGGAGCAAGGGGGCGATCCTGCTGGCGTTCCTCGCCACGCAGATGATCCCGTCGTTCATCGCGCTCGGCCCGCTGTACCTGCTGATGACGCAGCTCAAGCTCGTCGACAACCGGTTCGGGCTCATCCTCATCTACATCGCGGTGTGCATCCCGTTCTGCACCGTCATGCTCCGAGGGTTCTTCGAGAACATCCCCGACGCCCTCGAGGAGGCGGCCATGATCGACGGCTGCTCGCGGTTCGGCGCGCTCTTCCGGGTGCTCGTCCCGGTGCTGAAGCCCGGGATCGTGGCGGCGTTCATCTTCAACTTCGTGAACTGTTGGAACGAGCTGTTCCTCTCGGTGACGCTCATCAACAGCGACGCGAACAAGACGATCCCGACGGCGCTCAACGGCTTCATCACGAGCTACAACATCGACTGGGGTTCCATGTCGGCGGCCGCCGTGCTGACGATCATCCCGACGATGGTGCTGTTCGCGTTCGCGAGCCGGTACATCGTGCAGGGCCTGACCGCTGGAGCGGTGAAGGGCTGACCCGTCTCAGTCGACCAAGAATGGGCCAGCCGACGCCCGTTCGCCCATGCCTGGGCGAGCGGGCGTCGTCATGCGAAGCCGTCCGATGAACCTGTAAGCCAGCTGATAGTTCGATCGGCTAGCGACCGTCAGGTGGAAGATGAACCATGTTCGGTTCGAAGCAGACGACGAGGTCACTCCGCTACGCCCGCTACGGCGGGCCCGACGTACTCGAGTTCATCGAGTCCGAGATGCCGCATCCACGATGGGGCGAGGTCGTGGTCGACGTCCTCGCGAGCGGCATCAACCACATCGAGGCGTTCGTCCGCGAGGGGCACCTCGCCGAGACGGTGCCGATCGAGCTGCCGACCGGGCAGGGGAGCGACTTCGCCGGATTGGTCCGCGAGGTCGGAACCGGTGTCGAGGGCTGGAAGCGGGGCGACGAGGTGATCGGTCACGCCGTCCGTGGCGCGCACGCCACCCAGGTCGTCGTCCCGGCGTCATCCCTCGTCCGCAAGCCGAAGCGCGTGAGCTGGGAGGAGGCCGGCGGGCTCTACCTCGCTGGACTGACGGCGCTCGACACGCTCGACGGGCTGCACCTCAAGCAGGGTGACACCCTCGTCATCTCGGCGGCGGCCGGTGGCGTCGGGAACATCGAGGCGCAACTTGCGAAGTTCGCGGGCGTCCGGGTCATCGGCACATGCGGTGAGCGCAATCACGACTTCCTCCGTGAACAGGGCGTCAAGCCGGTCGTCTACGGCGAGGGCATGGCCGATCGGATCCGGAAGCTCGCGCCAGAGGGCGTGACGGCGTTCATCGACAACTTCGGTCAGGACGGCCAGGAGCTCGCGTTCGAACTCGGTGTTCCACCGGAGAAGTACCGGTCGAGCGAGGATCGGAAGGCCATCGAGCTCGCCGCACTCGAGCCGGACGAGGAGTTCGCCGCGCACGCCACGAAGCAGCTGCAACGCCTCGCGGAGTACGCCGCCGACCACGCGTTGAAGGTCGTCGTCTCGGCGTTCTACCCGTTCGACCTGATCATCGACGCGTTCGAGGATCTCGAGCGGCTGCACGCGCGGGGCAAGATCATCGTCGGTATGCGCCCTGCGAACCCGGAGCGCATCGTCAAGCAGCGAGACCTGCATGACGCCCGACCCTGACGACGGTCAGCGCGGTGCGCTGACCCGAGACGTCGGGTTCCGGCGCCAGCGCGGTGCGCTGAACCGAGCTCGGTTCCGGTGTGGGCGCGGGTCCAGGGCGTGAGCGCGACCCTCCGGAGACCCGCGCTCGCGGGTATGCGGCGCGCTCGCGTCAGCGCACCGCGCTGGCGACCGGGCAGGGAGGGCGGGGCTAGTTGAAGATGAAGCCGAGGACGGTCGCGCCGCCCCCACCGAGGACGAGCGCGACGACGAGGACCCAGGCGATGAGCCGCTGACGACGCTTGCGCTGCTCGCCCCATTCGGCCAGTTCCCGGTCTTCGCTGCTGCTCATCACCCCAGCCTACCGGCGGGGTTCTCGCCGGGCATCAGGCGACGGCCGGGACGAGCGCCTTCACCGAGGTGGTCTTCGCCCGGGCGATCGCGAACGTCGTCGCGGCGAGCGATCCGAAAAGCCAGAGGACGAGGCCGACGACGCCGGCCGCTGCTCCCGTGTCGCCGATCGCGATCGCCTGCAGGCCACCGAGCGCCGGTGCGATCGGCAGGAAGGTAAGGATCTGGTCGAGCACCTGGGGAACCGTCGCGATGATCCCGGTCGCCAGGCCGATGATGGCGACGATCATCGAGATGAACCGGCCCGCACCGCCGAACAGGGCGTTCAGTGCTTGGTTGGCGGCGGCGAACACGAGTCCCGCGAGGACGGCGATCCCGGCGAAGGCGAGCCAGCCGCCCGCGTCGAGGTCGAGCAGCGGTGCGGTGATGACGGCGACGAGCAGGCCCTGCAGCATCCCGATCGCGCCGGCCGGGACGAAGGCCCCGAGCGCGAGCCGCAGCGATGAGCGGGTGGACCCGAACGCCCGCGAGGGGACCGGCCGCAGCACGAGGAAGCTCGCGAGCGCGCCGAGCCACAGCGCGAGGACCGCGTAGAAGGGAGCACTGTTCGTGCCGAAGGACACCGTCGCCGAATCGCCGGCCGAGACCGGGTCGGCGACGACGTCCGCGAGCGTCTGCCGGTCGGAGCTCGTGTAGGTCGGGAGACTGTCGACCGCGCTCTGCAGCCCGGACGCGAGCGAGGTGATCCCGCCGGACAGGGTCCCGGCCCCCGACGCAAGCTGGTTCGACGCGTCGGCGAGCTGGGTCGTGCCGGTCGCCGACTGCGCCGCGCCGTCGGCGAGGGCGGATGCACCCGTCTGCAACTGCGCCGTCCCGGAGGCGGCCTTGGAAGCGCCGTCGGCAAGGCCTGCTGCGCCCGCCGCGATCTGTGCCGCCGCGGTGTTGATCTTCGCGATGCCGTCGACGAGTGCGGGCATGCCGGAGGAGAACTTCGTGGCACCGGCCGCGAGGGCGGCGGCGCCGGCCGCCGCCTGTGCGGTCCCGTCGGCCAAGGCCGCGGTGCCCGGATACTTCGTGTTCGCGTCGATCGGTCCGCCGGTGGCGACCGTGGCGGCGAGTCCACTCGCCGCCGCGACGTCCGCGCAGTACGCCGCGGACGCTCCGGACGCAGCGCAGTCGGCGCTGAGTGATGCGAGTTGCGCGGCCACCGCAGCAGTGAGCTGCTTGGTGCCCTTGGCGCCGTTCGACAGGTCGGCGAGCCCTGCGGACACGTCGTTGGCACCGCCGGCGATCCCGGAGGCTCCGCCGATCAGCCCGGGGTTGTCCGCGCTCCCGTCACCTTGCGTCTTCGCGTACAGCGTCGCCGCTCCGTTCGCGAGCTGGCTCGCTCCGTCGCTCAGCTGCGTCGCACCGGAGGATAGCTGCGTCGCGCCGTCGGCCAGCGCATCCACCCCGTCACTCAGCTGCGTCGCCCCAGAGGACAACTGCGTCGCGCCCGTGGCGAGCTGCGTGGTGCCGTTCGCGAGTTGCTGCGCACCCTGCGCGAGCGAGAGTCCGCCCGTCGACAGCTGCTTCGCGCCGTCGGCGGCCTCGCCGAGCTGGTCGTGGAGGGTGTTGAACCCGACGTAGACGTTCTCGAGGTAGGTGGTGGTGAGCTGCCGACCGAGGAGCGAGGCCGCGGTCTGCGTGATCGTCTGGGAGATGGCGTCGTCGACGAGCTTGCTGCGGTCGCTCGTCGTCACGTCGAGGCGGGCGCGCTCGGCGTCGGCGGCGTCGCCGGAGAACGAGGTCGCCGCCTTCGAGAAGTTCTCCGGGATCGTCACGACGGCCGTGTACGAACCGTCGGCGAGGCCCGCCTTCGCGTCGGACGCGTCGGTGATCACCCAGGTGTAGTTGGTCTTCTGGTCGCCGTCGACGAGGCCCGCGGAGAGCTGGCGTCCGAGCGGCACGGTCTGGCCGTTGACGGTCACCGGCTTGTCGTCGTTCACGATGGCGGCGGTCACCTGACCGAGTCGTTCCGCCGGGTTCCACAGCGCCCAGACGAGTCCGCCGGCGATGACGAGCGGCACAAGGATGAGGCCGATGATCGAGACGACCGTGATGCCCTTGCCGGAGCGGGCCCGTTCGAGGCGGTTCAGGATGGTGCTCATACGTCGACCTTCGATTCAGCGATGACGGTGGGAGTTGAGGAGGTGGCGGCGCGGTCGAGGTCGAGTACCTCCGGCGCCGCGGTCGGCAGGACGTCGGCGAGCGAGGTCGCGTCCGCGGTGCCGACGACGATCGTGAGCGGCCGACGTGTGCGTTCTGCGGCCCTGGTCGCCGTCAGCAGGCGCTCGTACAGTCCGCGTCTCGTGTCGTCGTCCGGCACGGTGTCGACGCCGTCGAGGACGATGACGGCGGGACGTTCGGCCAGCGCCGAGGCGAGCGTCCCGACGGGTTCGCCGTGGTCGAGACGGACGTACGCGACGCGGGACCGGACGGCCCCGGCGCGGACCGGCAGGACCAGACCGGCGACCTTGAGCCGACCGTGGTCGGGTTCGAGGCGACCGGCCAGCGTCAGCAGGAGGGCGGTGACCGAAACCGGGCGCGCGCCCTGCACCGCGAGCACGCCACCGACGGCGACCGTCGTGTCGACGTCCTCGTACAGCGGGCCGTCCGCGCCGGCCAGGGTGACCCCGGCGGCGGCGATGGCGACCTCGTCACCGTTGCGCCACTCGCGCAGCTCGAGTTCGCGCTGCAGCCCCTCACCCTCGACGTCGAAGGACGGCAGGATGCGGTCGAGCCACTTCGGCAGGTACCAGGCGTGGTCGCCGAGGAGCGCGAGCACCGCCGGCACGAGGGTCATGCGCACGATGAACGCGTCGACGAAGACGCCGACCGCGAGCCCGAGGGCGATGGGTTTGATGTTCGTGTCGCCCTCCGGCACGAAGGCGGCGAAGACCGCGAACATGATGACGGCGGCGGCGGTGACGACCTTCGCCGAGCCGAGGAAGCCGGTCTCGACGGATCGCCTCGCGAGTCCCGAATGGACGAAGTCCTCGCGCATCCGGGAGACGAGGAAGACCTCGTAGTCCATCGCGAGTCCGAACAGGACACCCATGAGGATGATCGGCATGAAGCTGATCACCGGACCGGTCCTCGCGACGTGGAGGGCCTCGGCGAACACGCCGTGCTCGAAGACGAGGGCCACGACGCCGAACGACGCGGCGACCGACAGCAGGTAGCCGAGGGTCGCCTTGATCGGCACCCAGATGGAGCGGAAGACCATCGTCAGGAGCACGAGCGACAGGCCGACGACGATCAGGCCGAAGGGGAGGAGGGCGCCGCCGAGGCGGTCGGAGATGTCGATCCCGATGGCCGTGAACCCGGTGACCTGGAGGTCGACGTCGTACTCGTCCTGGAAGTACTGGTGCAGTCCTCGGATCTCGGCGACGAGGTCCTTCGTCGCCTGGGAGTCGGGACTGCCGCTCGGGATGACCTGGATGATCCCGGTGTCGGCCGTCGCGTTGGGGGTGGCGAGCGGGACGGCGGCGACGCCGTCGAGTCCCTCGATCTCCTGCTTGAGGTCGGCCATGAGTCCGAGCGGGTCGGTACTGCCGACGATGCCGCCGGTGACGATGAGCGGCCCGTTGAAGCCCTCACCGAAGTGCTCGGAGACGAGGTCGTATGTCGTGCGGGCTCCGTCGCCCTCCGGCAGGGAACCAGCGTCGGGGAGCGCGAGTCGGAGTGACAGGGCGGGGATGGCGAGGGCGCCCAGGACGGCGACGACGGCGACGATCGTGACGATGGGGAGTCGCGTGACGCCGCGCACCCAGCCGAGGAAGAAGCGGTTGGGGTGCCCTTCGACAGGCTCAGGGACCGCGTTGTGGTGCTCAGGGACCGCGTTGTGGGGCTCAGGGACCGCGGTGTGGTGCGCGGGGACCGAGTCCTGTGGGCCGTCGACCGGCTCGGCAGCGCCCCGGGCCGCCGCGCGCTTCCTGGCCCGCTTCGCCTTTGGCCGGAGACGTTCACCGGCGAAGCCGAGCATGGCCGGGATGAGGGTGAGCGAGATGACGACCGCGATCGCGACACCGACCGCCGCGGCCACACCCATCGTCGTGAGGAACGGGATGTTCGCGACCGCGAGCCCGAGGAGGGCGATGATGACCGTGAGGCCCGCGAAGATGACGGCGGAACCGGCCGTCGCGGTCGCACGGGCGGCTGATTCGGCCGGGTCGAGCCCGCTGCGCAGGCCGTCCTGGTGTCTCGAGATGATGAACAGCGCGTAGTCGATGCCGACGGCCAGGCCGAGCATGAGCGCGAGCATCGGTGTCGTGGAGGAGATCGGCCCGAAGACCGTCGCCACGAAGATGAGCGCCATCGAGATGCCGACCCCGAGCAGTGCGGTTATGAGCGGCATGCCCGCGGCGAGGAAGGAGCCGAAGGTGAGGATGAGGACGACGAGCGCGACGACCACGCCGACGAGCTCGATGACACTCAGCGTCGGGAGGCTGTTGCTGAAGAGCTGCCCGCCGAGGGACGACTCGGCGCCGGCCGGGAGCGCCTTCGCCAGGCTTGCCTCGGCGTCCTCCACGTCGCTGATCGTGGCGGCGGTGATGTCGGTCTGCGCCCCGTCGAACTGGATCGAGATGAGCGCCGCCCGCTGATCCTCCGAGACCGCCCCCGTCACGTTCTCGTCGAAGGGGGAGACCGCCTGCTCGACCTGCCCGATGTCGCCCAGGGCGGTGACGGCGTCGTCGATCGCCGACCGGACCCCGGCGTCCTCGACGGTGTCGCCCTTCGGTGCGACGACGATGATCTGTGCCGAGGCACCGGCCACCTGCGGGAAGGTGTGGTCGAGCGAGTCGAGCGCCTCCTGCGACTCCGTGCCGGGGATGGAGAAGGCGTTGTCGGTTCCCTGGTTGAAGAGCAGCGCGCCGCCACCCGCCAGGGCGAGCACGGCGATCCAGAGGATCAGCACGAGCTTGCGGGCGCCGAACGCCCAGCGGCCGAGGGTGTAGAGCAGTGAGGACACGCGTCGCTCCTAGGGTGGTCGGCGCTGCTTGCAGGCGAGCCGACGGAGATATTCGAACAGGATCGATACAGCGGTGTATCCGATACACGACTGTATTGGATACAGTGGTGTATCGGCAAGAAGTCGGTCGAGCTGTCAGTAAGGTGTCAGGATGCGCGTGCACGAAGCGGTCGAGTCCCCGAGCGACGAGGCACCCGTCGAGTCCGCGCGTCGGCAGCGGACACGCGAGCGGCTCGTCGACGCCGCCTACGAGGTCTTCGCCGAGTTCGGCGTCCACGCGGCGTCCGTCGAGCAGATCAGTGAGCGCGCTGGCTTCACCCGTGGCGCCTTCTACTCCAACTTCGATTCGAAGGAGGAGTTGTTCTTCGCTCTCGAGTCACGAGAGAACCAGCTCCGGCTCGATCGCCTGGAGGCCGGACTGCAGGCGGTCAGTCCGTCGCTCCTCGACGCAGCGGGCCGCTACACCGAGGGTTCGCTCGAGGCCCTGATCCGTGCCTTCCTCGAACTCCAGCCCGATGACCGCCGCTGGTGCCTCGTGCAGTCGGAGTTCCGGATGCTGGCGATGCGCGACGCCGACGTCGCAGCCCGCTACCTGCAGCACCAGGAGAGCGCCGGCCGACAGCTCGCCGCGTGGCTCGACCAGGCTGCCGGACTCGCACACGTCCGGTTCACGATCCCGACGCCCGACATCGCGAACATCGTCGTCGCCCTCTACGAGTCGGCCATCCAGACGGCCGTGCTCATGGACCCGGACGGCGATGAGGGCTCACCGCGCGAGCTCGCGATGCGCACGCTCCCGGCCATCGTCCGCGCCCTCACCGAGTCGATCGCCGACTGACCTCAGGCCGACTCGCCGGCTCGATCCGGCTGCAGCGCCTGGGCCAGCATGACGATGATGCCGCTCGGCCCGCGCACATAGCTGAGCTTGTAGACACCCTGATAGTCCGCCACGCCGCGGAGCGGGAAGCAGCCGTGTCTGGCGGCGATCGCCAGCGCCTCGTCGATGTCGTCGACGGCGAATGCGACGCGGTGCATGCCGATCTCGTTCGGCAGCGTGGGTTCCGTCTCGATCGCGGCCGGGTGGAGGTACTCGAAGAGTTCGAGGCGTCCGTGACCGTCCGGCGTCTGCAACATCGCGATCCTGGCGTGATTGCCGTCGAGGCCGACGGCCGTGTCGGCCCACTCGCCGCTCACCGTGTCGCGGCCGAGTACGGTGAGGCCGAGGTCGGTGAAGAAGGCGATCGTCGCCTCGAGGTCGCGGACCGCGATCCCGACGTTCTCGAGTCTGATGTCCATGGGCTGCACGCTACCCGGCGGCGCGGGCCCGATCCAGGGTCTCCTGGAGCGGGCCCGCGTCGGAGCAGTCCGGCGGCGGCTCCGACTCAGCCGCTGAGGGCCGAGGTCGGTGGTGTCCTGGCGGCTCGGATCGCCGGGTAGAGGCCGGCGATCGCCCCGATCACCAGGGTCGCGCCGACGCCCGCGAGCAGCACCTCCGGGGGTACCGCCGTCGGCCAGTCGTTCACCGCGGCGACGACGCTCGTGACGCCGGTACCGATCGCGGCGCCCGCGACACCGCCGAGCGCGGAGAGGAGGAGTGCCTCGGTGAGGAACTGGGACCGGATGTGGCCCCGCGTGGCCCCGAGGGCGCGACGGAGGCCGATCTCGCGTCGGCGTTCCAGGACCGAGATGACCATCGTGTTCGCCACCCCGATGCCGCCGACGAGCAGGGCGACGGAACCGAGTCCGAGGAGGAGACCGGTGAAGGCTTGGTCGGCAGCCTGCTTGGCGGCGAGGGCGTCCGACGGTCTGGAGACCTCGACCTCCTCGGGTGCAGCAGGGTTCACGGTGCGGGGGAGGAGCTCGCGGACGGCCTCGACGCGTTCGTCGGAGGACCGTTCGTAGACCGTGGTCGGTTTGCCGTCGTACCCGAAGCGTTCGGCGGCGACGGTCTCACCGATCATCACCGTGGTGTCGAGTTCCGGGGCGAGGTCGAGCGGATCCAGGATGCCCACCACCGTGAAGTACTGGTCGCCGAGCTGGATCATCGAGCCGACCGTAGCGATACCCAGCCGTTCCGCGGCTTTCGACCCCAGGACGACCGTGGGGTAGCTCGCCGTCGCCCGGTTCAGCCACTCACCGGTGGCGAGGGTACCGCCCACGACGTCCAACAGGCTCTCCGTCACCGCCGCTGCGCCGAGGCCCCCACTCGACGCCCGGTCGATGAGGCTGCTGCGGTAGACGAGGACGCCGTTCAGCACTGCGGCGGAGCCGGCCCGTTCCACACCGTCGACCAGTCCCACCTTGCCGACGGTGTTCGTGGGCAGGGTCGCTGCCTCACCGAAGAGGTTCTGGCCCGGTTGGACGGTCAGCAGGTTCGTCCCGAGAGCGGAGAGCTGCGCCTGCAGTTTGGCCTGACTGGATGAGGAGATGCCGACGACCGCGATCATCGCCGCGATGCCGATCGCGATCCCGAGGGCGGACAGGACCGCGCGCGTCGGCCGCGCCCGCAGACCCGTCGTCCCGAGCCGGAGGACGTCGCGACCGAGGAGCCGCGACCGTCGGTCGTGGTCGGGGTTCATGTGCTCCTCGTTCATGCGGCCAGCCCCGAATCGCTCACGATCCGGCCGTCGCGGATCGCCACCTGGCGGGGGAGTCGCGCAGCGAGTTCGGCGTCGTGCGTGATCACGACGATGGTCGTGCCGGCCTCGTGGAGTTCGTGCAGCAGCTCGACGATGCTCGCTCCGGACACGGAGTCCAGGTTGCCGGTGGGTTCGTCGGCGAGGAGCAACGGCGGGTCACCGACCACCGCGCGTGCGATCGCGACCCGCTGGCGCTCACCGCCGGAGAGCTGGGTCGGGCGGTGGCCGAGACGGTGGCCGAGGCCGACGCGTTCGAGGGCGACGACCGCGCGACGACGGCGCTCGGCCCGGGGGACCCCGGCGTAGATGAGGCCGTCGGCGACGTTGTCGACCGTGGTCGAGCCGTCGGCGAGGTGGAACTGCTGGAAGACGAAGCCGATGCGGTACGCGCGGAGGGCCGAGAGCTTCGCGTCGGAGAGGCGTCCGACGTCCGAACCCGCGATGCGGGCGGTCCCACCGGTCGGTCGGTCGAGGGTCCCGATGAGGTTGAGCATCGTCGACTTCCCGGAGCCGCTCGGTCCGACGATGGCGACGAACTCACCCTCCTCGACCGTCAGGTCGACACCCGCGAGCGCGAGCGTGGGCGGCTCACCGTACTCGCGGGTGACGCCCTCGAGGTGGATGATCGGTGGGCAGGCCGGCCGATCGGCTGTGGCGGACGATGCCGTCATGGTCTCGGTCATGACACCGGCACCACGACGTCGAGACCTTCGCGGATGCCGTCGCCTGAGACCTCGACCCGACCATCGGCGAACAGACCGGTCGTGACCGGGACCTGACGGCGCTTCCCGTTCCCCTCGACGACCTCGACGCCGAACGTCGTGTCATCGATCGCGATGAGCGCTTCCACCGGGACGGAGAGGACGTTCTCACGTCGTTCCGTCGGGAAGCCGACCGTCACGGTCGCGCGCTGCAGATCGGCTGCGGCCGCCGGATCGTCGAGCGTGATGCCGACCGGGATCGTGACCTTCTTCTGTCCGTCCGCATCCGACTCGGTGGGGACGCCGACATCGGTGACCGTGCCGGTCGTCCGCTGTCCGCCGGGGAGGTTGACGTCGACCTTCGTCCCGACGACGCCGAGCCGCTGATCGGCGAGCTTCAGCGGGACGTCGATGCGCTTCACGAGGGACGAGACGGTGACGATCTTGTCCGAGACGGTGGTGCCGACCGCGGCGTCGACCGATGCGATCCGCACGTCGCCCGGCATGAAGACGACCGATCCGAGCTCAAGTCGTCCGGTCTCCTCGACGCCGAGGGCTTTCTGCCACCGCTCGATGGCGCGTTCGGTCGACGCGGCGAACTCGCCGTCCGGTTCGCGGTCGAAGTACCCGAGCGCCGCGAGGCTCTGTTCCAGCTGCTGGACGTCCGGCCCGTCGCCCATGCCCGACTCGAACGCCCGCCAAGCGGGGAGCGGTCCGTGGAGGAGCGTCACCGGAACGTTGTCGACGGCATAGAGGGTGCCACCGAGCGAGACCGTGCTGCCGGAAGCGGGCACCGCCGTGACGATCCCGGCTCCACCGCCGATGGTGCGCTGGTCCGCGTAGTCGAGGGTGCCGCTCGCCTGCGTCGTGCCCGCGAGGTCGCCGGCGGTGATCGGTGCGGTGCCGGTGCGGATGCTGCTGACCGGCTCTTCCTGGTTCGTCCCCTGCGTCGGTGCCAGCGTGACCGCCGCGGCGGCGCCGCCTGCAAGCAGGACGGCGCCGACGCAGACGGCCACGATGACCCCTCGTCGTCGGTTGCTCATCGGTCGGTGGAGCCGAGCGGCGCGCTCGAGTCGGACGAGAGACCGCAGGCTTCCATCACCTCTTCCGTGACGTCGGAGGGGATCTGCATGGCCTGCCCTTCCACCGGGTCGGCCATCTCGTATCCCTGTTCGCGGAAGCACTCGGCCATCTCGAGCTGCTGCTCGAAGGCGTCGGCGACCGCGGGGTTTCCTCCGGTGGGTACCGGAGGCGTCCCGAGACGGTCGATGCAGGTCGCGGAGGCGTCCTGGAAGGCATCCTGGTCTCCGTCGCCGAGGGTCACGGACGCACCGCCAGAGCCGTTCTGCTCGGGGTCGGGCATGTCGACCCCCTCATCGCGCATGCAGGAGGCGAAGGCGACCTGCCAGTCGTCGAACGATTGCACCGCCTTCGGGGTCTGGCTGCTCGAGTCGGGCGAGCCCGAGCTGCAGGCCGCCAACGATCCGATGAGGAACGGGATCGCGATGAATGCGGCGAGTCTGCCGGCCGGACGGCGGACGGAACGGGTGATGGTGATGTCGGACATCTGCTCTCCTCAGTGGGTGGGGCTGACTGGTGACGACCAGTCCACTCGGCGGCGCGTTGTCCGGGCGTCAAGGAAAACGTTGACGTTCTCTGAACGTCTCGAACGGCACGATAGATAACCGACACTCGGGGGTTGCTCGATCAGCGTCCGTACGATCCCGGAGTCCCCACACCCCATCGAGAGGAACATCATGCGCGTCCTGGTTGCCGAGGACGAGGTCTACCTCGCCGAGGCGGTCCGAGCCGGTCTGCGGCAGGCGGCGATCGCCGCGGACGTCGTGCACGACGGCGACGCAGCCCTCGAGGCGCTCACGATCAACGACTACGACGTCCTGCTCCTCGACCGCGACCTGCCGGGCACCCACGGCGACGAGGTGTGCCGAACGGTGGTCGCCGAGCATCCCGGTGTCCGCGTCATGATGCTGACGGCGGCACGTCGACTCGACGACACCGTGTCCGGCCTCGGCCTCGGCGCCGACGACTACCTGGTGAAGCCGTTCGAGTTCCCGGAGCTCGTGGCCAGGCTCCGCGCGCTCGCCCGGCGCACGGCGGAGTCGCGCCCTCCGGTCCTCGAGCGTGCCGGAGTGCGAGTCGACCCGTTCCGGCGGGAGGTCTTCCGCGACGGCGTGTACGTGAAGCTGTCACGGAAGGAGTTCGCGGTCCTCGAGCAGCTGCTGCTCGCCGACGGCGGGGTCGTGAGCGCCGAGACCCTCCTCGAGAAGGCCTGGGACGAGAACGTCGACCCGTTCACGAACACCATCCGCGTGACCATCTCGAACCTCCGCCGACGCCTCGGCTCGCCGTGGGTGATCACGACCGTCCCGGGGGCGGGCTATCGGATCGAGGGCGACTGATGCCGCGTTCCGACGCCGCGGGGTTGCTCAGCCGCCCGAACCGCTTGACGGTGCGTCTGCGTTTGACGCTGACGTACGCGCTGCTGTTCACCGTCGCCGGCTCGATCATGCTCGCGCTCATCTACGCCTTCATGCGGTACGTCCCGACGTACGCGATCACCGCGGTACGGGCCGACGAGGCCATGGACGGCGCGACCCGTTGGCGGGCGACCGCGCCGACCGAGGTCGCCGGGGCGGCTACCTACCAGCCGGCCGAGGGGCTGACCTCGGCGAACGGTACTGCGGCCCTCGTCGTCTCGGACCAGAGCGACATCCTGAACACGCTCCTCGTCTGGTCGCTCATCGTGCTCGTCGTCCTCGCGGCGGCGAGCGCGTGGGGTGGCTGGATCCTGTCGGGCCGGCTGCTGCGCCCGCTGCACGCGATCAACGTGGCCGCGCAGCGGGCGGCGACGGGATCCTTCGACCATCGGGTCGCCCTCGCCGGCCCGCGGGACGAGATCACCGACCTCTCCGACACCTTCGACCACATGCTCGAGCGGCTCGACCGGTCCTTCCGCGCCCACCAACGGTTCGCGGCGAACGCCTCGCACGAGCTGCGCACCCCGCTCGCGACGACCCAGGCGATGCTCGACGTCGCCGCGACCAGCGACGACCTCGACGACGACACCGTCCGGGGACTCATCGCCCGGCTCCGTGAGACGAACACGCGCAGCATCCAGACCGTCGAGGCCGTGCTCGACCTCGCCGACCTCGAGCACTCGGAGCTGCGGGGTGAGAACGTGGCACTCGGAGAGGTGGCTTCCGAGGCCTGCGTCGCCGCAGCCTCCGCGGCTCGAGCGCGCGGGATCGACTGCACGGCCGAGGTGCAGGACCTCGCGGTCTGGGGCGACGAGGCCATGCTGCACCAGCTGTGCGGGAACCTCCTGCAGAACGCCGTCCGGCACAACGTCGACGGTGGTTTCGTGCGGGTCTCGGTGCGCCGGTCGGGCGGTCCGGCGGGCGGCGCGGTGGTCCTCCGGGTCGAGAACTCCGGGGAGTCGATCCCGGCGGACGTGGTCTCGAGGCTCACCGAACCGTTCTACCGCGCCGGCGGCCGGGTCGCGCGGGGTCCGGAGCGGTCACGCGGGCTCGGACTCGCCATCGTGGAGAGCATCGCCGAGGTGCACGGGGCTGCGCTCGAGCTCGCCGCGCGGTCGGAGGGTGGGCTGGTGGTGACGGTCATGTTCCCGCCGAGCGGACCGGACGCCGGCACCGAGGCGTCAGCTCAGCGCGCCGTGGCGACGCGCTCGCCGCGAGCCCACACGAAGAAGCCGGCCAGGGTGAACGCCCCGTAGAACAGGTACATCGAGGCCGAGACCCAGTACCCGGCGCCGAACAGGAGCGGCACGCCGACGAGGTCGACCGCGACCCAGACGAGCCAGAACTCCACCCAGCGTTTCGCCATCCCCCAGGTCGCGAGCAGGGAGCCCATGAAGATCCACGCGTCGGCCCAGACCGGCTCGTAGGAGCCGAGTGCCCGGAACACGGGGATCAGGAGCAGCGTGCCGCCGAGCAGGAGGCCGACGAGGACGAGCCGCACCCGCCAGCCGGCCCAGCGGGGCCGGATCACGGCGACCGGACCGGTCGTCGCCTCGACGTGCTCAGCCCGTCGCCACTGCACCCAGCCGTAGATCGACACGACGATGAACATGAGCTGGCGGCCCGCCTGTCCCAGCAGGTTGGTCGGGTTCGGCGTGTGGAACACCGCGCCGAGGAAGACGGTCAGCAGGAGCGCGTTGCCGATGATGCCGACGGGCCAGGCCCAGGCGCGGCGACGCATGCCGCCGAGGGCGCTCGCCAGGCCGAACAGGTTGCCGACGACTTCCCGCCAGAGGACCACCTGGTCGCCGACCCTGAACGTCGCGTCGAAGAGCCAGAGGAGGATCCCCACTGCAGTGCTCCGATCGGGTCCGTGGCCAGATGATGCGCGGTCACGCGACCGACGGTCCACCGTACAACGTGCAGAGCCGCCTCCCGATCGGGAGGCGGCTCTGTGACGATCTGCGGCTCGATGGCCCTGTTCGCCGGCTAGCTCGCGGCGGGCAGTCCTCCACCGGCGGCGATGACCTGCTCGAGGAAGGCGTCGGTGGCCTCGGCCTGCTTGCGCATGACGCGCTCGGCCTCCTCGGCGCTACGTGCCTCGGCGGCCGCGACCAGCCCGGTGACGTACGCGGCGAAGATGTCCCACTGGAAGAAGTCGATCGTCGGCAGCGAGGTGTAGGTCACCCGGGTGTTCATCTGACGGGCGACCTGCTGCAGCAGCGAGTTGCCCGAACGCTCGACCATGAAGTCGGCGAAGGCGGAGGACGACCGGAGGACGTGCTTGTCACGCGCTTCGATGTCCGCGAGCACGGCGTCGCCGAGTTCGCGGAACGCCGCGACGTCCTCGTCGGTGAACTGCGGGATGCTCCACCGCGCGCTGAGCTCGTGGAAGCCGTTCAGGAGGCGCAGTGCTTCGGCGTACTGCTCGGCGGTGGGCTTCGCGACGCGGGTGTACCGCTGCGGTGCGGTCTCGACCAGTCCGATGTCGGCGAGCTTGCTGATCGCTTCGCGGATCGGGGTCCTCGAGACGCCGAGCCACTTCTCGAGCTCTTCGTCGTTGAGGCGCTCGCCGGGCTCGAGGGTGCCGTCTTCGATCGCGGTCAGGAGCTGCTCGAAGACGATGTCGCGCAGGAGCTTCCGAGGGCTCGTCTCGACGGTTTTGGGAACAGGCATGGGACTCCGATCGTCGAGCTGGGATATGACCAGTTCAGAATACCGATATCCAAGGTGTGTTGGATAGTTTTGTGCCTCATGTGTTGGTGAACATGCCGGATGCACAGGTGCAGCCGGGTGCGCCGAGCCTTGCTATCCTGGCGCGCACGGCGTACCTCGGAGCGGCAGGAAGGTGGGACGCATGTCGGCAGATTCGACGGCCAGCAGGCCCCGCCATCGGCGGATCCATCTCTTCCAGACGCTCGGGGCGCTGCTGGGTGGCGTGACGCGGGTGACCGTGCCCGTCCTCGAGGATGCCGACCGAGCGGCGCTCGTCGCCGAGCTGGGCGAGGTGTCGCGAGTGATCGGCTTGCAGGACCCGGTCGCCTACGCCGAGCTCTCGTGGCCGCTCATGGACCATCTCGTCGCCCTCTGCCCGAATCGCATCCTGGTCACGACCGCTCGCGACGCACTCGCGCTGCTGTCGCCGCAACTCGAGGTCACCGCCGACACCGACTGGCTCGATTGGCCGTCACTCGCGGTGGACTTCCCGATCCTCCGGGATGCGGTCGCGGAGGGGGACGCGATCGCTGCGGAACTGGCCGTGGAACGACTGTGGGGGATGGCCGCGACGCTTCCGTGAAGCATTCCAAATGCTGATATGCTGAAGTCGTCGCTTGCGACACCACTGCCGGAGACGCCGGTCAGGACATTCGGGTTCCTGGCTTGAGCGCCCGGTGGTGAGTCGGGTGGGTGGGTTTCGGGTATCCGCCCACCCGGCGTCTCGATCCCGGCCAGCAACGACACAGCCCCCACACCGTCGGGCGCAGGGGCTGTGTGCAGGCGGGTCGCTCAGCCGATGACCGGACCGAACCGCTCCGGGAGGACGCTTTTGGAGACGCGGCGCAGTTCGGAGACCGGGATGGTCAGGACGTCCTGGATCTCGAGGGCGGGCTCCGTCGCGTCGCCCACGGCGGAGGCGTCGGTCACGCCGATGCGCAGCACCGGGTAGCCGCGGCCCTCGCACAGGCCCTGGAACTTGACGTCGTCCTCGCGCGGCACGGACACGATGACGCGACCGGTCGACTCGGAGAAGAGCGCGGTCGTGAGGTCGACGCCGTCGCGGCTGAGCAGCTCACCGAGGAAGACCCGGGCACCGACACCGAAGCGCATGACGCTCTCCGCGAGCGCCTGAGCGAGACCACCGTCGGAGAGGTCGTGGGCGGAGGACACGAGGCCCTCCTTGGCAGCGGCGTGCAGCAGCTCGGCCAGCGTCTTCTCGCCGGCGAGGTCGACCTTGGGCGGCAGGCCACCGAGGTGGTCGTGGATCGTCCCGGCCCAGGCGGAGCCGTCGAGCTCGAGTGACGTGGTGCCGAGGAGGTAGAGGTTGTCGCCCTCGTCCTGCCATCCGCTCGGGATGCGGCGCGCGACGTCGTCGATCACGCCGAGGACGCCGACGACGGGCGTCGGGAAGATCGGGACGTCGCCCGTCTGGTTGTAGAACGACACGTTGCCGCCGGTGACCGGCACGCCGAGCTCGAGGCAGGCGTCCGACAGGCCGGCGACGGCCTCGGAGAACTGCCACATGACCTCGGGGTTCTCCGGCGAGCCGAAGTTCAGGCAGTCGGTGACGGCGGCCGGGACGGCACCGGTGACGGCGACGTTGCGGTAGGCCTCCGCGAGCGCGAGCTGCGCGCCCTGGCGCGGGTCGAGCTGGCAGTAGCGGCCGTTCGCGTCGGTCGCGATGGCGAAGCCGAGGCCGGACTCCTCGTCGACGCGGATCATGCCGCCGTCGTCGGGGAAGGACAGTGCCGTGTTGCCCATCACGTAGTAGTCGTACTGGTTGGTGATCCAGCTCTTGTCGGCGAGGTTCGCCGAGCCGAGGAGGGAGCGGAACTGCTGCTCCAGCTCGGCGGGGGCGTCGGTGCGGGGGAGGGCCGACGCGGAGTCGGCCTGCAGGGCGTCGATCCAGGTGGGGTAGGCGACCGGGCGCTCGTAGACCGGGCCGTCGACCGCGACGGTCGAGGGGTCGACGTTCACGATCTCCTCGCCGTGCCAGTTGATGACGAGACGGCCGGTGTCGGTGACTTCACCGAGCACCGAGGTCTCGACGTCCCACTTGTCGGTGACGGCGAGGAAGGCGTCGAGCTTGCCCGGCTCGACGACCGCCATCATGCGCTCCTGCGACTCCGACATGAGGATCTCCTCGGGCGTCAGCGAGGGGTCGCGCAGCAGCACGTGCGAGAGCTCCACGAACATGCCGCCGTCGCCGTTGGCCGCGAGCTCGCTCGTGGCGCAGGAGATGCCGGCGGCACCGAGGTCCTGGATGCCCTCGACGAGGCTGTCGCGGTAGAGCTCCAGGCAGCACTCGATGAGCACCTTCTCGGCGAACGGGTCGCCGACCTGGACGGCCGGACGCTTCGTCGGGCCGTTCGCGTCGAAGGAGTCGGACGCGAGGATGGAGGCGCCGCCGATGCCGTCGCCACCGGTGCGGGCACCGAAGAGGACGATCTTGTTGCCGACGCCCGAGGCGTTGGCGAGGCGGAGGTCCTCGTGACGCAGGACGCCGACCGACAGGGCGTTGACGAGCGGGTTGCCCTGGTACACCTTGTCGAAGTAGGTCTCGCCGCCGATGTTCGGCAGGCCCAGGCAGTTGCCGTAGGAGGAGATGCCGGCGGTGACACCGTGCACGACGCGCGCGGTGTCGGGGTGGTCGATGTCGCCGAAGCGGAGCTGGTCCATGATGGCGACCGGTCGGGCACCCATCGAGATGATGTCGCGGACGATGCCGCCGACGCCCGTGGCCGCACCCTGGAAGGGCTCGATGTAGGAGGGGTGGTTGTGGCTCTCGACCTTGAAGGTCACGGCCCAGCCCTCGCCGACGTCGATGACGCCGGCGTTCTCGCCCATGCCGACCATGAGGTTCTTCTTCATGTCGTCGGTGACCTTCTGGCCGAACTGGCGCAGGTAGATCTTGCTGGACTTGTAGGAGCAGTGCTCGCTCCACATGACCGAGTACATGGCGAGCTCGCCGCTCGTGGGACGACGGCCGAGGATCTCGCGGATCTTCGCGTACTCGTCGGCCTTCAGGCCGAGGGCGCCGTAAGGCTGCTCGCGGTCCGGTGTCGCGACGGCGTTCTCGACGGTGTCGGCGACGGCGGAGCTGGTGGGGGTGGTGGTCGTCACGAGGGCAGGACTCCAAAGGAAGTGGTGGGATGCCGGACCCACCAATCTTAGCGGCGCGCGGCGACGAACAGATCCTCGGATGGGCGTCGGAGGTCGACGCCGATTCGTCACGGTGCGGTGCCTGATTCGCGGTCTCTTCACGAGCTTCGAGATCGACCGTGACGATCGGTGCGATGGTTGCGTCCTATCACCAACGAAGCGATCAACCGCTCGCTCGAGACGAACCAGGAAGGGCAACACCATGTCGAACACCACCAACTCCCCGAAGCCCACCGTCACGAAGGGTGTCGTCGGCGAGAACAACGCCGCCACGCAGACGAACACCCACGGCAAGACGGTCATCGACAACGGCGTGGTCGCGAAGATCGCCGGCATCGCAGCCCGCGAGGTCCGCGGCGTGCACGCCCTCGGTGGTGGCGCAGCCCGTGCCTTCGGTGCCATCCGCGACGCCATCGGCTCCTCCGACCTGTCGCAGGGCATCCGCGTCGAGGTCGGCGAGACCCAGGTCGCCGTCGACGTCGTGATCGTCGCCGACTACCCGGTCGACCTGCAGGCCGTCGCGAGCGAGGTCCGCGCCTCCATCATCCGCGCGATCGAGCAGTTCGTCGGCATGGAGGTCACCGAGGTCAACGTGACCGTCAGCGACGTCTTCATCCCGTCCGACGACGAGGACCAGAACGCCGAGGCGCGAGTCCAGTGACCGCCACCAACACCGGCATCCTGATCGGTGCCGTCCTCGCACTCAGCTGGGTGGCCTTCGGGTTCTGGGCGTTCGTGTTCGTCGCGGTCGCGATGGGGATCGGCGCCCTCGTTGCCCGCATCGTCACCGGCCAGACCGACCTGAACGCGATCGTCGACGCCGTCCGCGGGAAGCGCGTCTCGTCATGACCACCGCCGTCCTCGACCGGGGTGTCCCCTCGGTCGCCGAAGCTCCCGGCGTGCACCCGCACGGCGGGCCGGGCCGGACGCGGATCACCGCGAAGGCCCTCGAGCACGTCGCCGTGAACATCGCGGCCGAATCGCTCGGGGTCCCGGCGGGACGCGTGAAGGTCGAGCTCGCCGACGACCGGGGTGCACTCGCGCTCATCGTCACCTCGCCGATGCGCGCGATCCCACTGGCGCGCGTCTCGGCCACCCCCGACGCGCTCCAGCGTTCAGGGGGCTCCATCGTCGAACGGGTCTCGGCCGCCACCGGTGCCATCGCCGCTCGCGTCGAGCAGTTGTCCGGTTCGAGCGTCTCGCGCGTCTCCATCCGCGTGAGCGGACTCGAGATCGACCAGGAAGGACGCGTGTCATGACCCCCACAGCCACGACCCCGGTCACCGGCCCGACGCGGGTGCTCCGGCGCCTGGCTCGCCGCGAACTGCACTCGCCGCGCTCGACCGCCGCGATCCTCCTCGCGGTTCTGCTCGTGCTCGTCGCGCTCTGGATCGCCGTGGAGACGGTGCTCGCCCTCATCGGCGTCCGCCCGCTCCTCGTCGCCCCGGGTGAGATCCCGGGAGCCGCGGCCAGCCTGCCGACGACGCAGCCCGTCATCCTCGCCGTCGCGGGCGCACTCGTGCTCCTGCTCGGGGTGGTCCTCATCGGGATCGCGCTCGGACCGGGGCGTCGTCACCGCCATCTGTTGTCGACCGGGCGCGTACTCGCGGTCGTCGATGACGAGGTCATCGCGTCGGCCCTCGCACAGCGCGCTTCGACGACGGCTGCCACCCATCCTGACGGCACCTCCGTGGCCGTCGGCCGGCGGAGCGCCGCGATCCGGATCACCCCCGCCAGCGGCATGCCCGTCGACCGGTCCGAGGTCGACCGCGCCGTCGCCGCCGACCTCGACGCGTTCGGCCTGCAGCCGTCGCTCCGGGCGACCACCTCCATCTCGTCGAACGGGAAGGTCGGACAGTGAACTCCACCAACCGCGGACTGAACCGTCTGCTCATCCTCCTCATCGGACTCGTGTTCGTCGTGATCGGGGCGGCGGCGCTCGCCGTCGTCACCGTGCCCGTCGTCGCCGACTGGTGGCGCGACAACCGTGCCGCGGTGCTCGACACGATCGACGGCTGGTTCGCCTGGAACCCGTTCGCCGTTGTGCCCGGCGCGGACGCCGGACAGACGGCCCCGGTCCTCGTCCCGATCGCCGGGATCGTACTGCTGGTGCTCGTCGCCGCCCTGCTCATCTCGTTCGTCCTACGCCAGGGTCGTGGCCGTTCCGGCGTCGTGCATCGCGCGACCGTCGAGCACGGCGACATCGTGCTCGAGACGGACGTCGCGGCCAACGCGCTCGGCGATGCGCTCGACGACACCGAAGCGTTCTCATCCGTCCGCGTCTCCGCCTGGGACGTGAACCGGGCGCAGGCGCTCAAGGTCGCCGTCACCTGCCGGCGCGGCGTCTCGCCCCGCACGGCGGTGGAGACCGTCAGCACGGCGGTGGAGTCGCTCGACCGCCTGCTCGGCGTCGAGCTCCCCGTCCTCGTCGAGGTCGGTGGCGGCTTCCGCGCCGCCAAGCCGAAGCGCGTCCTCCAGTGACCGTCACTGATCCGGACGTGCCGGCGCAATTGCAAGCCCCCGTCCGAATCGGCTGATCCGCAGCCGCGCGTCGCAGAATGCCAGTGTCGCGGGAAGAACCATCGGGACACATCAACGCCCCACGGCGATCCGTGGGAGAGGGAGCAACACCATGGGTAAGAAGATCCTCCTCATCATCGTCGGCCTCATCGCCTTCGGTGCCTACACGCTCGGCGCGAAGGCCGGACGCACCCGGTACCGCGAGATCAAGCACGCCGCAGAAGAGTTCTGGAACGACCCTCGCGTCGAGAAGGCGCGCAAGAAGGCCGTGAAGAACGCGAAGAAGGCCACGGCGAAGGCCCAGAAGGAAGTCCAGAAGAAGCTCCACTGAGCCCCTTCGCCCGCCCGTCCTCGGGTGGAACGCCGCCCGCTCGCCCAGGTCTGGGAGAGCGGGCGGCGTTCGTGCTCACAACACCTTCGACAGGAACGCGCGCGTCCTGGCGTGCTGCGGATTGGCGAGTACCTCGCGGGGCGCTCCCGTCTCCACGACGACGCCGCCGTCCATGAACACGAGCGAGTCGGCCACCTCTCGGGCGAACCCCATCTCGTGCGTCACGACGATCATCGTCATGCCGTCCTTCGCGAGCCCCTTCATGACGTCGAGGACCTCGCCGACCAGCTCCGGATCGAGTGCCGAGGTCGGCTCGTCGAACAGCATGAGCTTCGGATCCATCGCGAGGGCCCGTGCGATCGCGACCCGCTGCTGCTGACCGCCCGACAGGTGACCGGGGTATGCAGCCGCCTTGTCGCTCAGACCGACCCGGTCCAGGAGTTCCCGGCCGCGCTGCTCGGCGACCGCTCGCCGTTGGCCCTTCACCTGCATGGGCGCCTCGATGATGTTCTCGAGCGCCGTCATGTGGGGGAACAGGTTGAACCGCTGGAACACCATGCCGATGTCGCGCCGCTGCTTCGCCGCCTCCTTGGGCTTCAACTCGTAGAGCTTGTCGCCCCGCTCGCGGTATCCGATGAGGTCCCCCTCGACGAGCAACCGTCCGCCGTCGACCCGCTCCAGGTGGTTGATGCAGCGCAGGAAGGTCGACTTGCCGGAGCCCGACGGCCCGACCAGGCACATCACCTCGCCGCGTCGTACCGTGAGCGAGATGTCCTTGAGGACCGTGTTCGAGCCGAAGGACTTCACCACGCCCTCGGCGCGCACCATGTCGGTCGTGTCCGTGATCGTCATCGTCGTTCTCCGCTCTCGCCGTCGGCAGGACTCTGCTTGGCGCGCGCCTCGGCCTCCTGGACCTGGATGGCCTCGGTCGTGACCGGTGCCCCCGCGTCGATCCTGGTGAGCCCGCGCGCGAACCGCTTCTCCAGGAAGTACTGACCCACCATCAGAATCGAGGTGAACAGCAGGTACCAGAGCGACGCGACGATGAGCAGCGGGATCGGGTTGAACGTCTCGGACGAGATGTCCCGCGACCTCGTGTAGAGCTCCTGCGTGAACGGGACGGCCGTCACGAGCGAGGTGGTCTTGAGCATCGAGATCACCTCGTTGCCCGTCGGCGGGATGATGATCCGCATCGACTGCGGCAGGATGACCCGCCGCATCGTCTGCGCCCAACTCATCCCGAGCGCCGTCGACGCCTCCTCCTGCCCGCGGTCCACCGACAGCAGACCGGCGCGCACGATCTCCGACATGTAGGCGGCCTCGTTGAGCGCCAGCCCGATGACGGCGATCCAGAAGGTGTTCAGCGCGGCGTCCGTCGGCAGCTGCGCGATCGGCGGGAGGAAGGGCAGGCCGATGTTGAGCGTCGGATAGATCGTCGCGAGCAGGCCCCAGAAGACCAGCTGCACGTAGACCGGCGTCCCGCGGAACAGCCAGACGAAGCCCCATGCGATGGCCTTGAGCACTGGGTTCGGCGACAGTCGCATGATCGCGAGCACGACGCCGAGGACGATGGCGCCGATCATCGAGTACACCGTCAGCTGCAGTGTGATGAGCGCTGCCATGGTGATCCGCCGGTCGAAGACGTACTTGCCGACGGCCGGCCAGTCGTACGCCGGTCGCGTCGCCGCGTCGACCACGAAGGCGACGAGCAACAGCACGATGATGACGGCGAACACGTTCCGCCACGGATGGCGGAGCTTGACGACCTTCAACGGCACCGGGGGCGCGGACGCCGTTCCGGTGGTTCTGGAGTCGCTCACGGTCAGCTCGTCGCGCCGTTGATGTCGATCTTGTCGATGGCGCCGGACTCGACGCCCCACTTGCTCAGGATCGAGCCGTAGGTGCCGTCGTCCATGAGGGACTGCAGGGCGGCCTGGAGGGCCTTGCCGAGGTCGCCACGGTCCTTGGCGATCGGCATGCCGTAGAGGAACGTGGAGTAGACGTCACCGGAGAGTTCGAGCTTCCCGTCGCTCTGCTGGACGGCGTACTGCACGACCGGGGAGTCGGCGGTCATCGCGTCGGCGCGGCCGAGCGTGACCGCTGCCGTCGCCTCGTCCTGCGTGTCGTAGCCGAGGGCCTCGATCGCGGGCTTGCCGGCGTCCGTGCAGGCCTGTGACTTGGCGGGGACGTCGTCGAGGGCCTCCGTCGTGCCGTTCTGGACGGCGACCTTCAGCCCACAGGCGTTGTCGGGGTCGACGGACTTGCCCGCGAGGGTCGCCCACTGGATCCCGGCCGTGAAGTAGTCGACCATGTCGACCTGCTGCTGACGCTCCTTGGTGTCGAAGAAGGACGACAGCCCGACGTCGTACTTGCCACCGGTGATGCTCGGGATGATGTTGTCGAACTTCGCAACCTGGTAGTCGGTGGTGAGGCCGAGCTTTCCGGCCATCGCGTCGGCGAGCTCGATCTCCCACCCGATCGGGTCGCCGTTCGCGTCCTTGAACTCGTTGGGGGCGTAGGTCGCGTCGGTGCCGAGGATGAGCTTGCCGGCCTGACGGATGTCGTCGGGGAGCAGGGCCTCGGCGGCCTTGTCGACGGTCACCGCGGCAGCTGAGCCGGTGGCGTCGGGTGTGGCGACCTCGTTGTTGACGCAGCCGGTGAGCAGCAGCGCGGCGGCGGCCGTGAGTGCGGCCGGGAGCAGGTATCGGTTCTTCATGTCAGGTTCCTTGCTCGGTTGATGTGGTGGTGGAGGTGAAGACGCGGCGTCCGGCGATCCAGGTCCCGACGGTCCTGGTGTGCGCGATCTCGGTGGTGGGGCCGGCGAACGGGTCGCGATCGACGAGGACGAGGTCTGCGACGGCGCCGACCTCGATCACTCCGGTGTCGTCGCGGTGGTCGATCCGGTTGGACCCGTGCGTGTACGCGGCGATCGCCGCCCCGAGCGTCAGCGACTGTCCCGGGTTGAGCGGTTCGGGGTGGTGGTCGGGATCGTCGGCCGGGAGCGTCCGGTTGACCGCCACATGCAGGGCCTGCCACGGGTCGGGGGTCGTGACGGGCCAGTCCGATCCGGCGCAGAGCAGGGTGCCGAGTCGTGCCGCATCGCCGAACGGATACTGCCAGGAGGCGCGTTCCTCGCCGAGCAGGGGCAGGTTCAGCTCGACCATCTGGGGCTCCCACGTGGCCCAGAGCGCCTGCATGTTCATCGTGACGCCGAGTCGGGCGAACCGCGGCAGGTCGTCGGGGTGGACGATCTGCACGTGCGCGATGTGGTGCCGGTTGTCGCTCTCGCCGTTGCGCTCCCGCGCGGCCTCGAGGGCGTCGAGGCACTCGCGGACCGCCCGGTCGCCGATCGCATGGAAGTGGACCTGGAACCCCGCGGCGTCGAGCCTCGTGACCGCTTCGACGAGGATCGCGGGCTCCAGGAAGGAGATGCCGTGCTCGGGGGCGGTGTCGCCGCAGTGGCAGGTGCGGAGGTAGGGGTCGATCATCGCGGCGGTCCGGTTCTCGGGGATGCCGTCCTGCATGATCTTGACGGTGCCCGCGGTGAAGCGCCCGGTCGTCGCCCCGAGGGCTGCGGCGCGGCGTGCGATCGCGTCGCGGCGTGCGATGAGGTCGTCGATCTGCTCGAGTCCACGATCCCGGTCCCACCAGAGCGCCCCCACGACGTCGCTGGTGAGCGACCCGTCCGCCATCGCCTGCAGGTAGGCGTCGCTCGTGTCGGTGTGGCTGCCGTAGTCGCCGACGATCGCGTCCTGCCAGCCGGTGACGCCGAAGCCGTGGAGGGTCTGCTGGGCTGCGACGAGGGCTGCCGCGACGTCCTCGTCGGTGTCGACGGGGACGAACCGGGACACGAGCGAGCGGGCACCCTCGTGGAGCATGCCGTTCGGGGTGCCGTCCGCGTCCCGCTCGATCCGGCCGTCGGCGGGGTCCGGTGTGGTGTGGTCGATGCCGGCGAGGCGGAGTGCCGCGGTGTTCACCCAGGCGCCGTGGTGGTCGCGGTTCTGGAGGAAGACGGGGCGGTCCGGCACCACCCGGTCGAGGTCAGCGGCGAGCGGGGTGCCGCCGGGGAAGGCGGCTTGTTGCCAGCCGCCGCCGACGACCCACGGGCGCTCGGGGTGGGCCTCGGCGTAGGCGGCGATCGTGGCGAGGTACTCCTCGGGGGTGCGCTCGGCCGACAGGTCGCACGCGAGCTGTTCGAGTCCGGCCTCGACGGGGTGGACGTGCGCGTCGACGAAGCCGGGGAGCAGGAGACCGCCTCGGAGGTCCACGATCTCGGTGTCGGGACCGATCGCCGCGCGCGCGTCGGCGTCGAGGGCGACGATCCGGCCGTCGGAGACGGCGACGGCACCGGTCTGCGGCGTGAGCAGGGCGTTCCGGAAGACGGTGCCTCCGGTGAAGACCGTGTCCGCGTTGCTCGTCATATCACCTGCTCGAAGCGTCGGTGGTGCCGTCTGGCCGGCGCGTCATCCTCGGCGCGCTAGCGGTATCGAGAGCATAACCCGGATCGAGGTGACGGATTCGTGCGTCGGATCGCGTTTCTGCAACGGATTCCTCCAGCCGTGGCGTCAGTGCACGCGAACGGGCCCGGAGCATGTGCTCCGGGCCCGGCTGATTGCAGGAGGTGTGGACGCGGCTCAGGCGACGAGCGTGCGCAGTCCTTCGATCAGGGGCGTGGTCGGACGCCCGATCAGCCGACCGAGGTCGCCGCTCGTGTCGGCGAGGAGCCCGTCACGGGTGTTGCCGTCGAGGGCGACGACGAATCCCGCGGTGCCCTCATCGAGACCGGCGGCCAGCAGTGCCTTCAGGTGCTCCTCGGGAGAGAGGTCCTGGTAGACGACCTCGCGGCCGACGACCTCGCCGATCGCCTGCGCCAGCTCGGGGTGCGACCACGCGACGTCGCCGGCGAGCTCGTAGGCCTTGCCCTCGTGGCCGTCGGTCGTGAGGACGACCGCGGCCGCCTCCGCGTAGTCGGTGCGCGACGCGCTCGACACGAGACCGTCGCCGACGCTCCCGACGAACGATCCGGTCGCCTTGGCCTGGTCGACGGACTGGCCGTAGTTCTCGGTGTACCAGCCGTTGCGGAGGATGGTGAAGGGGAGGCCGGACGCGTGGATGAGCTCCTCGGTCGCCTTGTGCTCGGGGGCGAGGATCAGTGGGGAGGTGTCGGCCCGGAGCGCGCTCGTGTAGACGAGGCGGGCGACGCCGGCGCGCTTGGCGGCGTCGATGACCGCGGCGTGCTGGGCGACGCGCTGGCCGACCTCGCTGCTGGAGACGAGCAGGACCGTGTCGCCGGCCTCGAGGGCGGCGTCGAGGGTGGCCGGGTCGGCGAAGTCGACCTTCGCGGTGCGGACGCCCTGTGCGGCGAGATCGGCGAGCGCCTCGGTCCGGCGGCCGGTGGCGACGATGGTGGCGGGGTCGGTGCCGCGGGCGAGCAGGTGCTCGACGACGAGGTGGCCGAGCTGGCCGGTGGCTCCGGTGACGACGAGAGACATGTGAGGGTCCTTTCGATGGGGTTCGCTGAGGAGGAACCCGCTTCCGATCACATTACTTCCCGATCTGCAGTACCCACTTTGAGGTAAGCTACTGTCCGATAAGTAAGGAATGAATCATGACAAGCGTAGACACGCAGCTGGGAAGACGCCCCGGATTCACCGACGGCATCCTGCCTGCCGCCTGCCCCTCGCGCACGGTGCTCGACCACGTGACCAGCAAGTGGGGCGTCCTCGTCCTCCTGGCGCTGTCCGACGGCACTCATCGCTGGGGTGAGCTGCGACGCGTGGTCCAGGGCATCAGCGAGAAGATGCTGGCCCAGACGCTCCGCACGCTCGAGGAGGACGGACTCGTCGTCCGCGTCGCGCACCCCGAGATCCCGCCCCGTGTCGAGTACAGCCTGAGCGACCGGGGTCGCGACCTCAACGAGCACCTGATGCCCTTGATGGCGTGGATCGACCACAACGCGTCGGAGATCCTCGGGCGCTAGGCGGTCCGGCCGAGCGCTGCAAGGACGTCCACGAGCGTCGACGGGTCGCCGACGTTCCCCGGGACGACCACGTAGAGCTTCTCCTCGTCCTCGGGTGTCACCACGCTCCACACCGAGACCCCTGGCAGCACCTGCCCGAGGACGCGTGCGCGCCTGGCACCGAGTCCGACCCGGGCGACCTCGGCGGAGGTGATGCCGCCCTTCGACACGACGACTTCAACCGATCGTCGGAGCGCAGCGGTCGCCGACGTCAGTGCGATCATCACCCGCTCGCCGTGGTCGAGCGTGTTGTGCGTGGCGTCCCGTTCCCGCTCGGACGAGATCGCGGCGAACCCCGTCGCGGTGAGTCTCGCTCGACCGGCCTCCGCCACGGCCCGCCCAGTGGCGACGGCATCCTGGAGGGCGTCGCTCGTGGGGACGATCTCGGCGGGGCCGAACGCCGCCTCGACGGGCGCGAGCTGTCGCGTCGCACCGATGGTGTGGGAGCCGCAGACGAGGAGCGCGGCGACCGGCTTCGCGACGAGCGGCGAGGGGAGGAGGCCGTCGCTCTCGACGCCCGCGATGGCCGCAGCGAGGGGTGACGCAGATCGGACGACCACGTCGGCTCCGTCGGCCCAGGCCGCCGTGATGGCCTGCGCGATGATCCGGACGTCGTCTCCGGTCTCTGCGTCCGGAAGGAGCACCGTTCCGGGAACGGCATCGCGGAGAGCTGCTCGGAACTCGGCGGCGCCGTCGCGGAGACCCGCCAGACCGAAGTGGGCGGCCTCCCGCCCGGACTGTTCGCGCACGTAGTCCGGCAGGTGTCCCGAACGGAACGGGAACACGGGGTCCTGGGCGTACTCCGTCTCGTGGGCTGGCAGCGTCTCGTCACCGATCCGGACGTAGTGGGTGCCGTCGATCGTCGTGCGCCCGCCCTCCGGGAAAGCCGGGACGAACACGATGACGCTGCGCTCCCCGGTGAAGACGGCGGTCTCGGGGAACACGTGCCCGCGCAGGGTCGAGTCGCCTCGGAGGACGACGTGCACCCGTTCGCCGAGCCGGCGCCCCGCCTCCTCCGCCTCGGTCCGAGTGCGTTCGAGGAGCGCGACCGCGTCGGCCTCGGAGACGGCACGCGTGTTCGTGAGCAGGTAGACCGCGTCGGCTCGGCCGAGGGCCTGCTCGATGAGGTCGGCGTCCCATTCCAGGAGGACGTCGACGCCGGAGGCCGACTGCGTGCCGGTGGGGTCGTCGTCGAGGATGAGGGTCTTCATGCGTGGGGCTCCTGGGTGGTGGAACGTGCGGCTCCGAGGGGCTGGGGCGTCATGCGTGGGGCTCCTGGGCGGTGCGACGTGCCGTCGTCGAGGATGAGGGTCTTCATGCGTGGGGCTCCTGGCGGGGGTGGCCGGCATCCTGGTAGGTCTCGATCACTCGCGAGTCGTCGCGTGCGCCGAGGCCGGACGCTGCAGCGGCGAGGAAGCGTTCGCGCGCCGCATCGAGGACGGGGGTAGCGGCTCCGGCGGCGCTCGCCGCATCGGCGACGAGGCCGGTGTCCTTGACGAAGATGTCGACGCGGCTCATCACCGGGGCATCGGTGTCCTGCAGCATGCGGGGTCCTCGGTCCGACAGCATCCAGGATGCGGCCGCACCGGACTCGACGAGGGGGAGGACGGCCGCCGGATCGAGGCCGAGCGAGGACGCGAGGGCGAGGGCTTCGGCGGCAGCGGCGATGTGCACCGCGCAGAGGTGCTGGTTGACGACCTTGATCGCCTGGCCGTCGCCGATGGCTTCGCCGACGATCCTGGCGGTGCCGAGAGCGGCGAGCGGCTCCGTTGCGGCCGCGGTGGCGGCGGGGGATCCGGAAACGAACATGGTGAGCTCGCCAGTGCTGGCGCGTGCCACGCCGCCGGTGACCGGGGCGTCGACCACCGCTGCGCCCGCGGCTTCGAGACGGGCGGCCTGCTCGACGACGGAGGCGGGGCCGACGGTACTCATGATGATCCAGGTCTGGCCGGCGGGATCAGTGTCGGCGAGGGCGAGGGTGACGAGTTCGGCGAGCTGGTCGGGCGTCGCGACCATGACCACGACGGTGTCGGCCTGCGGTGCCTCGGTGATCGACTCGACCGCGCTGATGCCTGCGGCGGCCGCGCGTTCCCGTGCGGCGGGGAAGGGGTCGACGCCCGTGACCCGGTGGCCGGCCGCGGCGAGCTGGGTGGCCATCGGCAGGCCGATCGCGCCGATGCCGACGAAGGTGATGGTGTGTGCGGGCTGTGGCGTCGATGCCATGGCGTCCTCCGGTGGATTGGTTGGACCAATCGTAACCGCGGATGTCGACGCGGGCAAGCGCCCGGTGGTGGGCGCCCGGTCGCTCGTCGACACGGGGTACGCGGCTCCTTCCGGTCATTGAGCTTGTCGAAATGCCCCCGAGGACCCTTCGACACGTCGACGGGCCCGGTGCGGCGCAGCTCAGCGATCGAGGGTGATTCGGGGAACCCTAGCCCGATGGCCGAGGTGGCGCGGCTCGGCTGCCCTTCGACAGGCTCAGGGACCGAAAAGCGTGCGAGCACAGTCCAGCCCGGTCACTGAGCTTGTCGAAGTGCCCACGGGGACTCTTCATCGTTCCAGGCACACCTCTCCCGGTCACTGAGCTTGTCGAAGTGCCCACGAGGACCCACCCCCTTCGACAGGCTCAGGGACCAAAACTGGTCAGAAGGGCGCGGGATCGGGTTCCGTCCGATACTGCTTCCCGTCAGGTGTCGTCCACTCGAGTACCCCGCCCGGCTGGTGGTCGAGGTTCCAGCCGGGCAGGTGCTTCATCCGGTGATGATGTCTGCAGAGACACGCGAGGTTACCGACATCCGTCGTCCCGCCGTCTTCCCATGCGACCGAGTGGTCGAGGTCGCAGGCCCGGGCGCGTCTGCCGCAGCCTGGTGCGCGACAGGTGCCGTCCCGGAGGCGCACTGCGCGCTGCAGGTCGGCGGGAACGCGGTACCGGTTGCGTCCGACGGAGAGGATCGCGCCGGTTTCGGGTTGGACGAGGATCCGGGTGAAGCTGGGTGCGTTCACCGCGATGCGTGCGGCGGTCTCCGGGTCGATGGGGCCGTAGCCGTCGAGGGTGGCCGGGGCGTCGCTGACGCCGGCCATGCTCAGCGCCGGCACGGTGATCTGCACGGTCGGCTTGATGTGTTCCTGGACCTCGATCGGGTGCGGGAGCACCGGGCTCGACATCACGTCCTCCGGGGTCACGCCGGTAAGCGCGAGCGCCGCAAGGGCATCGGCCTGAAGCTGAGCGCACGTGCGGGTGTCCCCGGCCTGGCGCGATTCGGCGGCGGCTGCTTCGACGCGCTCGATGATGCCCTGGGCGATCGGTGCCGTGGTGAAGAGGTGCACCCAGGCCATGCCGTCGGCTGCGGGTTCGAACTCGACGCGGCGGTCGGCCTCGGAGCGGACCGCCCGGGCCGTGATCGATTCGGGGTGGAGACGTTCGCGCAGGACACGGGCGCGCCTGCGGAGGTTCGCGTTGGTCGATTCTTCCGCGACCGGCAGGACTTCAGCGAGGAACACCGGCCGCCCTGCGGTCGGCACGTCAGTGAGTTGGTCGATGATCGTCTGTGCGTGCCGCGCCGAGATACGGCCGGCCTCGAGCGAGGCGAGCACGGCGGGCGCGTCGTTCACGAGGCGCTCGGCGTCGTTCGTCGCCCGCTGCACGGTCCGCTCGGGCGTTCGGGTCGCCATCGCGAGGGCTGCGCAGGTGGAGCGGCGCGTGAGGGCCAGTCGCTCGGCCGGCGGGAACACGGCCGGAACGACCGAGTCCGCGAGCGCGTCGGCGTAGGCCGCGGAACGGGCCAGCAACCGAGCCTCCTCGGCGTCCAAAGCAGCACGCCGCCGCTGGATGTCCGCGTAGTGGTCCGAGAACTCCGCGAGGCGCGCGGCGTACTCGTCGCTCGCGTGGATCGCGGTGGTGGTGGTCTCGGTCATGGAACCAGTCCACCATGGACCACTGACATTCCAGATGCTGAGTCGGCCCGGTTGTGGAAGTGTCCCCGTGGGCCCTTCGACAGGCTCAGGGAGCGGAGGAGGCATGCCGGATTCGCGGGGTTCTCCCGTGGGCCCTTCGACAGGCTCAGGGAGCGGAGGAGGCATGCCGGATTCGCGGGGTTCTCCCGTGGGCCCTTCGACAGGCTCAGGGAGCGGAGGAGGCATGCCGGATTCGCGGGGTTCTCCCGTGGGCCCTTCGACAGGCTCAGGGAGCGGAGGAGACATGCCGGATTCGCGGGGTTCTCCCGTGGGCCCTTCGACAGGCTCAGGGAGCGGAGGAGACATGCCGGATTCGCGGGGTTCTCCCGTGGTCCCTTCGACAGGCTCAGGGACCGGAGGGGGGCCCTCGGAGACCGGAGTGAGTGCGGGTGCACCTCTTCCGGTCACTGAGCTTGTCGAAGTGCTATGAGTGCCCTTCGACAGGCTCAGGGACCGGAGAGGGTTGCTCAGGGACCGGAGAGGGTTGCTCAGGGACCGAAGAGGGTTGCTCAGGGAGCGGAGGGGGTTGCTCAGGGAGCGGAGGGGGTTGCTCAGGGACCGGAGGGGGTTGCTCTGGGTCCGGAAGGAATCCGCGTGCATCTCTTCCGGTCACTGAGCTTGTCGAAGTGCCAACGAGTGCCCTTCGACAGACTCAGGGATCGGTTGAGGTTGCCCGAACGGCGTGGCGGCCGCGAAGCGTCAGCTCGCGCCGTCGTCGGCTTCGAGCTGCAACCAGTCCTCGAAGTGCCGGCGCATCGCGCGTCGGGCGGCCTCGGCGTCTCGAGCGGCCAGGGCGTCGACGACGGCGTAGTGCACGCTGTCGGTCCGCCGGACGCCGCGCTCGTCCGGCTGCTCCACCTCGATCGCGCGGAGTCGACGCTGCCGGATCGTCTCGCGCAGCACGTGACTGAAGCCCTCGTGCATGAGTCGGAAGATCGGGTCGTCGACGATGGCGTTCAGCCGGCTGTGGAAGTCGACGTCGGCCTCGAGCGCCGCATCGTGATCCCCGGCGAGCGTCGCGGCGATCATGCGGTCGACGTCGTCGCGCAGCACCGCGACCGCCTCGTCGGTGACGAGCCCGGCCGCCGCCTCGGCGACGGTCTCCTCCAGCATCATGCGCGAGCGGGCGAACTGGTCGTCGGACAGGTAGCCCAGCTGACGGGAGATGGTGAACCAACTGCGGACGAAGTCGTCGCCCGGAGCGTCGATGGAGGTGCCCCGACCCTGGGTGCGGTGGAGGAAGCCGAGCCGTTCGAGGACCGCGAGCTGTTCGCGAAGGGCGCCGCGGCTCATCTGCAGTGCCTCACCGAGCTCGCGTTCCGGCGGCAGTCGCCGCGCGGTGGTGCCGGGCTCCGGCGTGGCCAGCTCAACGAGCCTCGCCACGAGCGCTTCGAGCGGCTCCGCCATACTGCCCCCTCGATTGGTCCGACCAGTGTCGATGGTAGCCGGTGGTGCGGGCCGCCCTTCGACAAGCTCAGGGACCGGGTGGGGGCTCTGGGACTGGGTGGGGGCTCTGGGACCGGGGTGCGGCTCTGGGACCGGGGTGCGGCTCTGGGACCGGGGTGCGGCCCTGGGACCGGGGTGCGGCTCAGGGACCGGATTGAGGCTCAGGGACCGGGGCGACGCTCAGGGACCTGGGCGTCGCTGCGGGATCCATCCACCGACGCAACACGCCCGCCCCGACGGATCGGGACGGGCGTGGAAACGACGTAAGTTTGCTAGACCGCCTGGAGGGCCTGCACAGCGCTCGTGAAGAAGGCGAGACCGTCGACACCGGAGCGCATGGCGAGCGGGGTGTCGGGACCGAAGCCCGGCTCGATCGCGTGCTCGGGGTGCGGCATGAGCCCGACGACGTTGCCGGCCGGGTTCGTGAGGCCGGCGATGTCGTCGAGCGAACCGTTCGGGTTCACGCCCGCGTAGCGGAAGGCGACCAGGCCCTCGCCCTCGACACGTGCCAGAGTCTCGGCGTCGGCGATGTAGCCGCCGTCGGCGTTCTTGAGCGGGATGGTGATCTCCTGCCCCTTCGAGAACTGGTGGGTCCAGGCGGTGTCGGCGTTCTCGACCGTGAGCAGCTGGTCGCGACGGATGAACTGCTGGTGGGCGTTCCGGATGAGGCCACCGGGCAGCAGGTGCGCCTCGACGAGCATCTGGAAGCCGTTGCAGATCCCGAGGATCGGCATGCCTTTGCCGGCGGCGTCCTTCAGCTCGGTCATGATCGGCGAGACTGCGGCGATCGCGCCGGCGCGGAGGTAGTCGCCGTAGCTGAAGCCACCCGGAAGGATGACGGCGTCGACACCCTGGAGGTCGTGGTCGCCGTGCCAGAGCGCGACGGGCTCGGCACCCGCCATGCGGACCGCGCGCTGAGCGTCGCGGTCGTCGAGCGAACCGGGGAAGGTGATGACACCGATACGGGTTGTCATGCCTCGGAGCCCTCGGGGTAGTGGATGGCCACGACGTCCTCGATCACGGCGTTCGAGAGGATGTCGTCGGCGATCTGCTGCACCGTGGCGCGCGTGGCGTCGGTGATGGGGCCGTCGACCGTGAGCTCGAAGCGCTTGCCGATGCGGACATCGGTGAACTCGCTCTTGCCGAGACGCGCGAGGGCGCCGGCGACGGCCTTGCCCTGGGGGTCCAGCAGTTCGGCTTTCGGCATGACTTCTACGACGATGGTCGGCACGGAGGTCTCTTTCGTTGCGACGCGGCGGGGATGCGAACAGTCTAGCGCCGAGCGCACGACGCCCGTCCGACGAGGTGCGTCGGACGGGCGTCGTGGTCAGCGGGTCATTCCGGGAGGGCGGCGTCCGCTTCGTTCGCGTCGCCGGCTATGCCGCGGGCGAGCGTCTTGTTGCGGAAGAAGTCCGGTCGGAGCTTCGCCTGGATGAGCATGATCACGATGCCCGCCACGATGATGATCATGCCGAGGATGAACACGAGCCCGACACCGCCGATGTTCGACCCGCTGCCGTAGTCGGGGTCGGCGCTCTCGATGATCGTGGTGAAGAAGAGCACGCCCAGGATGAGACCGCCGACGAGCGGGGAGAAGAACTGGAAGAAGAAGTTCCGTGCGCTCGAGAACCACTGCTTCCGGAAGTACCAGACGCACGCGAACGCCGTCAGGCCGTAGTAGAAGCAGATCATCATGCCGAGGGTCGTGATCGTGTCCCAGAGCACGTCCTCGGAGATGAAGCGCATGACCGCGTAGAACACCGACGCGACGACACTCGAGACGATCGTCGCGTAGCCGGGCGTGAAGAACTTCGGGTGCACCTTCGAGAACTTCGGCGACAGCGCGCCGTAGTGCCCCATCGCGAGCAGGGTCCGCGCGGGGGAGACGAACGTCGACTGCAGCGAGGCGGCCGAGGACGACAGCACCGCGATGGACACGAGGATCGCGAGCGGACCGAGGATGGGCCCCGCGAGCGAGAAGAACACGTTGCCCTGGATGTCCTCGTTGCCGAGCCCGAACTCGCCGTCGCCGACGCCCGCGTAGTTGATGAGCGCGACCGACAGGAACAGGTAGAGGACGACGATGATGACGACCGTGGCCGTGGCGGCCTTGCCTGGCGTCGAGCTCGACCCCTTCGTCTCCTCGCTCATCGTCAGCGTGACGTCCCAACCCCAGAAGATGAAGATGGAGAGCGAGAGGCCGGCGGCGAAGGCGCTGAACGACCCGACGGCGAACGGGTTGAACCAGTCGAGCGAGATCGGGAGGGCGTCGAACGCGTCCCCGCCCGCGACGTGCGCGAAGGCGACGATGCCGAACAGCACCATCACGAGCAACTGGAAGCCCACGAGCACGTACTGCAGCTTCTGCGTCGTCTGCATGTCGCGGTAGGAGATGAGCGTCGCCCCGAGCATGAACGCCAGACAGGTGATGACGTTGATGAACGGGTTCGACGTGAGGCCGGCGATGTCGGGGTTCTGGAAGATCTGCGACAGCATCAGGTAGAAGAAGTCGACCGCGATGCCCGCGAGGTTCGAGAGCACGACGATGGTCGCGGCGATGAGGCCCCAACCGGCCATCCAACCGACCCACGGGCCGAACGCGCGCGTCGCCCAGGTGAACGAGGTGCCGGAGTCCGGCATGCGGCTGTTGAGCTCCCGGTAGCCGAAGGCGACGAGCAGCATCGGGATGAAGCCGACGAGGAAGATGGCCGGCACGTGGGTGCCGACCTCCGCGACGGTCGGACCGAGGGCACCGGTCAGTGTGTACGCCGGGGCGATGCACGAGATGCCGATGACGATCGCGCCGACGAGGCCGACGGTGCCGGCGCCGAGGCCCTTCTTGGAGAGGGCGCCCGTCGCGGTGGTCTCGGGGTGGGCGACGTCGCGCGGGGGAGTGGTTTCGGGAGGAGTCATGTCGGGTCTCCGAGGGTCAGCACGGAGTCGCGGGGCACGACCACCATGGGTACGGGGAGCTCCCGCAGCATCTTCGCTGCCGTGGAGCCGAGGAAGAGGTGCTTCGGGGTGGCGAGTCGGCTGGAACCGACGAGCACGATCTCCGCGGGCTTCCACTCGAGGTGCGAGACGGCGTCCTCGATGCGGGTGCCCGAGGCGATCTCGGTGGTCACGTCGATGTCCTTCGGCAGGTGCTCGGTCGCGTAGGCGAGGACTTCCGCTGCGTGCGACTCGGCCCGGGCGGTCGCCTCGGGGTGCTCGGCGCCCTCGGGTTGGTCGAGCGCGACGAGCGAGACCAGGCGGAGCGGGATGACCGCGTTCTTGGCGACGACGATGGCCGCGTCGAGCAGCTGGTGCGCGCCGGCACGGGTGCCGATCGCGCAGGTGATCCGGCTGACCGTGCCGCCGGTGGGCTGCGCGTCGAGGAGGTCGCGGCTGCCGACCGGAGCGAGGGCGACCGGGACGACCGCCGAGTGCAGGAGCGTGTTCGCGACGCTGCCGAGCGTGAACCGGCCGAGGAGTCCGCCGCGCGCCGCACCGATGATGATGAGCCCGCCCTCGAGGATGCGGGAGGCCTCCAAGAGGCCCTCCGCGAACGACTCGTCGTACACGAGGTGCGTCTTGGCCGTGATGTCGGCTGGGACCGCGTCGAGCGCCTCGGCGAGCCAGCGTTCGGCCGTCTCACGGAGGAACCGCTCGTACCCGGGATCGGCCGGGGTGATCGTCGGGCGCTCCTCGTTCGCGAGCACGAGGACGATGTCGAGCCGCGCGCCGGTGGTCCGAGCGATCCGGATGCCGAGCGCGAGCGCGTCGCGTCCCGCCGGCGTATCGGTGTAGCCAACGATGTATCTCATCTGGTGTTCGCTTTCGATCGGGTGCGAGCGTGTGATGGCGGTTCCTGCCCTTCGACAAGCTCAGGAACCGCCGGTTAAGGAACCGGGACCAGGATGCACGGCGGTGTGCGGGTGTTTCGTTGGTGCAGGGTATCGACGGGGGTGGCCCTTCGACAAGCTCAGGAACCGGGAGACGCTTACGCCTGGTGGCGGGCGATGATCGCCTCGGCGGTGTCGGCTCCCTTGCGGATCGCGCCGTCAACGTGCTGGTAGCCCTCGGCGGCGAGGTCGCTCGTCGACCAGAAGATCGGACCGACCGGCGTCGACTGCATGGCGCCGTAGCGTGAGAGCCCACCGAGGTCGAAGCTCGCTGCGTACGCGCCGCGCGTCCACTCCTCGCTGCCCCAGTCGCTCTCGTAGTAGACGACGGGGGAGAGCGCCTGCTCGCCGTAGTAGTGGGACAGGGAGGTGAGGATCCGCTCGCGACGCTCCTCGGCGCTCAGCTTGAAGACCTCGTCGGCGCGCTCGTCCGAGACGAACCCGACGAGCGTGCCGCGCGGGTCCTCGTGGTTCGTGTTGTCGTAGGCCTCGTGGACGAGCTCGTACGGGCTGAACGCGGTGGCCGAGAGGCCGTCCTCGCGCCAGAACGGCGTCTCGTACACGGCGTGGACCTTGATGACGAGCCCGAGCGACATGTGCTGGTGCATCTGGTGGCTGAGGCGCGGCAGCGGCGGCTGGAAGTCGATGCGGGAGTAGAGGTTCGGCGGGACGGCGACGATCGCGTACCGCGCGTTGACCGTGACGCTGTCCGCCTCGGCCGAGACGCCGGCGTCGGACCACTCGAGGCGACGCACGGGCGAGGACAGGTGGACGTCGTCGCCGAGGGCCTCGGCGAGCTTGATCGGAACCTGCTGCAGGCCGCCGACGACGCGCTTGTCGAGGATGAAGTCGGCCTCGACGAGGTGGGTGAAGCTGCCGGCGGACGCCGCCATGAGGAGCGCCTGCAGGAGCGAGAAGGAGTGGGAGGGCTTCGTGAGCATCGCGGCGGCGATGAAGAGGGCGATGTTGTCGCGCGCCTCGACGTCGTCCGTCTGCTCGGCGAGCCAGGCGCTCCATGAGATGCGGTCGTACTCCTTCGCCCGGGCGTGCGCCCACGGCTCGGTGACGCCGACCTCCTCCACGAGCTCGTCGAGCAGGGTGATGAGTCGCTCCATCTCGGCTGCGGTCGACTCGGCGACGGGGAAGATGTCGCCAGTGAAGCGGGTGCGCACGCCCTCGGCGTTGACGTAGACGCTGTCGCCCTCGCGGTAGCGGGAGTAGGTGTCGAGCCCGAGCTCCTCGAGCGTGGCGAGCAGCGCGGTCTGGTCGGGGGAGACCCACTGGCCGCCCAGCTCGAGCATGGCTCCGTCGATGTGGTTCGTCCAGAGGCGACCACCGACGCGGTCGCGCGCCTCGAGGACGGCGACGGACAGGCCCGCCGCGCGGAGCTTGGTGGCGGCCGTGAGCCCGGAGGCCCCGGCGCCGATGATGACGACGTCGCGTTCGATAGCGCTCATGAGGTGTCTTCCTGTTCGTGGCCCTTCGACAAGCTCAGGGACCGGGGTGGTGCTCGGGGGCCGGGGTGGTGCTGTGGGTGCCGGGTGGTGCTCGGGGGCCGGGTGGGGCTGTGGGTGCCGGGTGGTGCTCTGGACTGGGATGGTACTCGGGTGTCGGCTGGTGCTCGGGACCGGCGCCGATAGTCGAGTATGGCGGATCCGGCGGTCGGATGGAACCGAGGATGGCGAGGTCGCCGGTCGTATCGGCGATCGGCGACGGTTTCCGTTGTGCCGACCGAGGCGGGTCAGCCGATGGGCGTCATGGTGTACTTCGTGTACAGGTACTCGTGGATGCCCTCGAGTCCGCCTTCGCGTCCGATGCCCGACTGCTTGACACCACCGAACGGTGCTGCGGCGTTCGAGATGACGCCGACGTTGAGGCCCATCATGCCGGTCTGTAGACGGCCGATCATGCGCTGTCCGCGGGCGAGGTCGGTGGTGAACACGTAGGAGACGAGCCCGTACTCGGTGTCGTTCGCAAGCCGCACGGCCTCGTCCTCGTCGTCGAACGGCACGATCGCGAGGACCGGGCCGAAGATCTCCTCGCGGAGGATGTCGGACCCCGGCACGACGCCGGTGACAACCGTCGGCTGGAAGAAGGTGCCCGGTCCGTCGACGGCCTCGCCGCCGGTGAGGACCTCGGCGCCGCGCTCGACGGCGTCGCCCACGAGGGTCTTCGCCTTCGCGACCGCGCGGTCGTCGATGAGCGGGCCGATCGTCACGCCGTCCTCGGTGCCACGACCGATGCGGAACGCGTTGACCTTGTCAGTGACGCGCTTCGCGAACTCGTCCGCGACGTCGCGGTGGACGATGAAGCGGTTCGCTGCGGTGCACGCCTGTCCGATGTTGCGGAACTTGGCGGCCATCGCGCCCTCGACGGCCTTGTCGAGGTCGGCGTCCTCGAACACGACGAACGGGGCGTTGCCGCCGAGCTCCATCGAGGTGCGGAGGACGTTCTTCGCGGACTGCTCGATGAGCTTCTGACCGACGGCCGTCGAGCCCGTGAAGCTCAGTTTGCGGAGCCGCGGGTCGGCGATGATCGGGCCGGACACTGCGGAGGAGCTGGAGGTGGTGATGACGCTCACGACGCCGGCGGGGAGCCCGGCGTCCTCGAGCAGCTTCACGAAGTACAGGGTCGTGAGCGGCGTGAGCTCGGCGGGCTTGACGACGACCGTGCAGCCGGCGGCGAGCGCCGGGGCGATCTTGCGGGTCGCCATCGCGAGGGGGAAGTTCCACGGGGTGATGAGGAAGCACGGCCCGACGGGGTGCTGCGAGACGGTCATCATGCCGGTGCCCTCGGGGTTCGACCCGTAGCGTCCGGAGATGCGGACGGCCTCCTCGGAGAACCAGCGGAGGAACTCACCACCGTAGGTGACCTCGCCGTTCGCCTCGGCGAGCGGCTTGCCCATCTCGAGCGTCATGAGGAGGGCGAACTCCTCGCGACGCTCCTGGAGGAGGTCGAAGGCCTTCCGGAGGATGTTGGAGCGGGTGCGGGGAGCGGTCGCCGCCCACTCGTCCTGAGCGGCGACGGCTGCGTCGAGGGCCGCGGTGCCGTCGGCGACCGAGGCGTCCGCGATCGTCTTGATGACGTCGCCGGTGGACGGGTCGCTCACGTCGAGCGTCGCGCCCTCCGTCGCGTCGCGCCAGACGCCTCCGATGAACAGGCCGTTCGGGACCTTGGCGAGCAGATCGGTTTCACGTGCGTCGGTCATGGGTGGAGCTCCTTGGTGGTGTCGGTGCCGTCGGTCACAGTGTTTCAGCGTGCATGCCCCTCGACAAGCTCGGGGACGATCACATCGGTCCCTGAGCTTGTCGAAGGGCGGGGACCCCATCGGTCCCTGAGCTTGTCGAAGGGCGGCCCTTCGACAAGCTCAGGAAGCGGCGGGCGGGGCGTCAGTTCGCGGCGAGCGCCTCGAGGACGACGTCGAGTCCTTCGTCGAGCAGCTCGACGGGGATGGTCAGCGGCGGGAGGAAGCGGACCACGTTGCCGTAGGTGCCGCAGGTGAGGACGATGACCCCGGCCTGGTGGGCGGCCTTGGCGACGCGTGCCGTGAGGGCGGCGTCGGGCTCGCCGGTCGCTGGGTCGACGAACTCGACCGCCATCATGGCGCCGCGCCCGCGGATGTCGCCGATGCGGGGGTCGGAGGCCTGTGCCGCGGTGAAGCGGTCGACGATACGGGTTTCGATCGCCCCGGCCGAGGCTGCGAGGTCCTCCTCCTCGTACGCTTCGATCGCCGCAAGGGCGGCGACACAGGCGAGCGGGTTGCCGCCGTAGGTGCCGCCGAGGCCGCCGGCGTGCGGGGCGTCCATGATCTCCGCGCGTCCGGTGACGGCGGAGAGTGGCAGGCCGCCCGCGATGCCCTTGGCGGTGATGATGAGGTCGGGCACGATGTCGAAGTGCTCGGACGCGAACATCGCACCCGTGCGGGCGAAGCCGGTCTGCACCTCGTCGGCGATGAAGACGACGTCGTTCGCGCGGGCCCAGTCGAGCAGGGCCGGCAGGAAGCCATCCGCCGGGACGATGAAGCCGCCCTCGCCCTGGATGGGTTCGATGATGATCGCCGCGAGGTTGTCGGCGCCGATCTGCTTCTCGATCTGGGTGATCGCGCGCTGCGCCGCCTCGGCGCCGGTGAGCCCGCCGTCACGGAAGGGGTAGGACAATGGCGCGCGGTACACCTCGGAGGCGAAGGGGCCGAAGCCGCTCTTGTAGGGCATGGACTTGGCGGTGAGGGCCATGGTCAGGTTCGTGCGGCCGTGGTACGCGTGGTCGAAGGCGACGACCGCCTGCTTCTTCGTGTGGCTGCGGGCGATCTTCACCGCGTTCTCGACTGCTTCCGCGCCCGAGTTGAACAGTGCCGTGCGCTTGGCGTGGTCGCCGGGGGTGAGGCGGTTGAGCGCCTCGGCGACCTCGACGTAGGAGTCGTAGGGGGTGATGGTGAAGCAGGTGTGGGTGAACTCCTGCAGCTGTCGGGTGACGGCCTCGACGACGCGCGGGTTGCTGTTGCCCACGCCGGTCACGGCGATGCCGGATCCGAGGTCGATGAGGGAGTTGCCGTCGACGTCGACGAGGACGCCACCGCCCGCGCCGGCCGCGAACACCGGCATCGTCGTGCCGACGCCGGACGCGACCGCGGCGTGCTTCCGAGCCATGAGTTCCTCGGAGATCGGTCCGGGGATGGCGGTGACCAGGCGACGTTCCTGAGGGAGCGAGGGTCCGCCGAGGATGGAGGGCGCGGGGGCTGCGGTGCTGCTCGTCATCGGTACTCCTTCGGCTGCCGCGTCCGGCGGGGGCGCCGAGGTCGTCCGCGAGCAGTGCACCCAGGCTAGGCAGCGGTCCGCGTCGAGGCAGTCGACAATCTGTCCATTTCACCGGTACCGGTTGGACGATCCGGCAGCCGTGCGTAGAATCACGCCATGGCACCGACGCTGCAGGACCTCCTCGACCACCGTGCGCTCGGCCTGAAGCTCGTGGTGGCGGGGTCCGAGGGCGCGCTCGACCGTCAGATCGCCTGGGTCTCCGGGTCAGACCTGCCGGACCCCACGCCCTTCCTCCTCGCCGACCAGGTGCTGCTCACGACGGGCACGCAGTTCGGGACCGCGGTCTCGACGACCCAGGTCGAGGCGTACGTCGCCCGCCTGGCCCGCGCCGGTGTCGCAGGCCTCGGGTTCGGCACCGAGGTGATCACGGCCGGGACGCCGCCGGAACTCGCCGAGGCCTGCGCGGCACACGGGATGCCGCTCATCGAGGTGCCCTATCGCACGCCGTTCATCGCCGTCAGCAGGTACGCGGCCGACCTCCTCACCGAGGCGGCGCGGGCGAGGGACGCCTGGGCCCTGGGCGCCCAGCGCGCCATCGCGTTCGCCGCGCTCCGCCCCGACGCGACGGCCGCCGTCGTCACCGAACTCGCTCGGTCGCTCGGTGCCTGGGTCGTGCTCTTCGACGCGCATGCGACCCCGGTGGCGATCGCGGGCGACGGGCCCACCGCCGGTCCCGAGACCGAGCGCCTCCTGGAGCGGGTGGCCGGCGAGGCCACCATGCTCCTCAGCCGCGGACAGCGGTCGGGGGCGACGCTCGCGAGCCGCACCCGGACGGTGTCGCTGCAGACCCTCGGTCGGCGTGGGGACCTCCGAGGTGTCCTCGCCATCGCCGGGACCGACGGACCCCTGGACGCCGCGGCCCAGAGCGTCGTGACCTCCGTCGTCGCCATCGCCGGGCTCACCCTCGAGCAGGGCGGCGCGCTCGGACGGGCTGGGCGCTCGCTGCGCACCGGCGTCTGGCAGCTGCTCCGCGCCGGACAGACCACCGCGGCGCGTGAGGTCGCCGAACAGCTCGGTACGCCGTTGCCGACCGGAGCGGTTCGTGTCGGCGTCTGCTCCGGGCAGACCGAAGCACGCGAGGCGCTCCTCACCGAGCTGGAACGGGCCGAGACGCTCAGTCCGGGTTCGCTCTTCGTCGCCGAGCAGGACGGACGGCCCGTCCTCCTCCTCGCCGCGGCCGACGGGGACACCGAGACGGACGTCGATCGGGCGGTCGAGGCGGCGATCGCGGCGGCCCCCGCTCGGCGGCTCGGCCTCTCCCGAGCCGTCGCGCTCGCTGAACTGACGACGGGGATCGAGCAGGCGGTCTCCGCACACGAGCACGCCGTCTCCGCCGGCGAGGCCGTCGTGCGGTTCGGGGCGCTCGCCGCAGCGGGGATGGCCGGGTTGCTCGACCCCGTCCGCGCCGCCGCCGTGGCCGAGGAACTGCTCGAGCCCGTGCTCCGCGTCGACCGCGATGAGGGCTCCGACCTCGTGCCGAGCCTCCGCGGCTGGCTCGAGGCGAACGGTCAGTGGGAGCCCGCCGCGCGGCGACTCGGGATCCATCGACACACGCTTCGCAACCGCATCACCCGGGTCGAACAGGTGCTCGGGCGACCCCTCGACACCTTCGCCGCTCGGGCCGAACTCTGGCTCGCGCTGGTCAGCCTGCCGGACGGTGATGCGTTGCGGTCGCGCGCGGCCGTTCTGTAGCCTCGACCGCACGGCGCGCGTGTGCTCCGTGGAACCACGAAGGGGGCAGCGCGCATGAGGATACGAACGGTGGTCGGCCGGGTGCCGGTCACGATCGCCCTGGTGCTGGTCGTCCTCGTCGTCGGGGTCGTCGGGCGTGGCCTCTGGGAGTCGACGACGGCGCAACCGTGGTGGGACGCGGTCGCCTACGGCTTGCCCGCCTTCGAGGCCGGGCGCTGGTGGACCCCCGTCACCGGGACGTTCCTCGTCGTGGAGCCCTGGGCCTACGTGTTCGCGGTGATCGGGTTCGCCTGGGTCGGCCTGCTGGAGTGGTGGCGGGGATCGAAAGTGGCGCTCATCACCTTCGCCGCCGGTCAGCTCGTCGCGGTCCTCGCCACCGCCGGGTTCCTCTGGGCCGCGAGTCAGCTGCCCTGGCCCTGGGCGACGAGCCTCGCCGGGATGCTCGACGTCGGTCCGTCCGGCGGGACGATGGCCTGCTTCGCCGCCTGTGTGTCGCTCTTCGCCTCTCCGTGGCGGCAGCGGGGCTGGATCATCGTCGCGTCCTACGCCGCGATCGGGGTCCTCTTCATCGGCTCGCTCGCGGACCTCGAGCACGCCTTCGCGGTGCTCTTCGTCCTCGCGGTGAACCGCTCCTTCCGCATCCAGCGGGCCAGCGTCCGCGAGCGCCGACTGCTCGCGTTCACGACGAGCGTGGCCCTCGGTGTCGTCCAGATCGTCGCCCTGCTCGTGCCGACCAACGGCCCGTTCGGTCCGACCGCTCCGGCGGAGGGCCCGTGGCTCGACGTCGCGATCGACACGGTCGTGATCGTCCTGGTCGCCAACGGCCTGCGGCTCGGTCGCCGCTGGGCATGGGTGCTGAGCGTCGTCTGGGCGATCCTCAACGTCCTGGTCGCGGTCCTGTACCTGGCGCTGTCGCCGCTGGACCCCGCCGAGCTCCCGATCGACTGGGGCGACACCGACGTGTTCCTGGCGACGTCGATGCTCTGGCTCGCCTTCCTCGTCTACCTCCTTGCGACCCGCAGCGCGTTCGCGTCCCACCGACGCCGGCAGCTCGGCGTCGGGCGCAAGCAGCAGCAGGACCTGCCGTCGGCGGACGACGCCCGCGCGCTCATCCGGACCGACGGCGGCGGCTCGCTCTCCTGGATGGCCACGTGGGACGGCATGGAGTACTTCCGCACCTCGGTGGGCCTCGTGCCCTACCAGAAGCACGCCGGTGTCGCGATCGTGCTCGCCGACCCGCTCGGCCCGCCGGAGCACCTCCAGGCCAGCGTCGAGGAGTTCGTCCAGGCGGCCGAGCGTGACTCCCTCATCCCGTGCTTCTTCAGTTCCAGCCAGGCGACGAAGGACGCGATGCCCGAGGGATGGCGCGACCTCATCATCGCCGACGACACGATCGTCGACCTCCCGGGCCTCGCGTTCACCGGCAAGGCCTGGTCGAACATCCGCACGGCGCTCAACAAGGCCGAGCGCGAGGGGATGGTCTTCCGGATGAGCACCTACGCCGCCGAGACCTGGGGCGTCCGACAGCAGATCCGCGCCATCTCCGAAGGCTGGGTCGGTGACAAGGGTCTGCCCGAGATGCGGTTCACCCTCGGGACCCTGCAGGAGGCCGACGACCCCGAGGTCCGTCTGGCACTCGCGATCTCACCCGACGGCGACGTCGACGGCTTCCTCAGCTGGCTCCCGGTCTTCGGCCCCGATGGCGAGCACCGCGGGTGGACGCTCGACCTCATGCGGCGACGTGAGGAGGGCTTCGGTTCGGTCATGGAGTTCCTCATCGCCTCCTCGGCCAAGGTCTTCGCCGAGGAGGGTGCTCAGATCCTCTCGCTCTCGGGTGCGCCGCTCGCGCACCGGGTCGAGGACGACGAAGGGCGAATCGCGCACCTGCTGGGGCAGCTCAGCGGCATCCTGGAGCCCGTGTACGGGTTCTCGTCCCTCCACCGGTTCAAGCAGAAGTTCAACCCGCGATCGGAGCCGATCTACCTCCTGTACCGCGACGAGGGCGACCTCACCCGGATCGCCGCGGCGCTCACCCGTGCATTCCTGCCGGACGCGACGCTCCGGCAGTTCGCCGGTGCCGGCATCGACATGCTCAAGCGCGACTGAGCGGAGGCCGACCCTCAGGCGGTGTCGCCGCCCGGGAGACCGGCGGCGCCGAGGTGCGTCGCCCCGCGGGACCGCGCGCGCTGCTCGGCGAGGGCTGCCGCGAACTCCGCCTCCCAGTCGGAAGCGACCTCGATGCCGAGGCGCCCGGCCTCCTCGATGGTCAGCTCCTTCGGGAAGCCGTTCGTGTCCGACAGCCGGAACACGTCGTGTCCCGTCATGACCCGCCCGGCGTACCCCTGGACCATCTGGAGGCCAGCGCCCAGCGTGCGTCGGAACGACTGCTCCTCCTTGACGAGGACGGCGACCACCTCGTCGCGGGCGGCGGCCACCTCCGGGTAGTCGTCGGCGTACAGCCCGGCGATGACGGGCACGATCTCGCCGAAGAAGTTCTCGTGGAGGTCGAGCGAGAGCGCGAGCCGGATCGCCCGTCGGAGCAGTCGCCGCATGACGTAGCCCTGCTCCTTGTTCGACGGACGCACCCCGTCCACGGCCAGGAACGTCGCCCCGCGCAGGTGGTCGGCGATGATGCGCATCGCGGCGGTCTCGTCCTCGTAGCGTTTCCCGGTGAGCTCCTGGAGTCGCTCGACGATGGGCCACAGGAGCGAGATGCGGAAGACGTCGTCGGAGTCGATCGACGCGGCGGCGATGCGTTCGAGGCCGCCGCCGAAGTCCACGTTGCGTCTGGCGAGTTCCTCGAACGAGCCGTCCTCGCGTCGGCGGTACTGCATGAACACCTGGTTGCCGATCTCCATGAACCGTCCGCCGTCGCTCGCGGGATGCGCGAGGCCGAAGGACGGATCCTGGTACTCGGGGCCGAAGTCGTAGAACACCTCACTGTCGGGGCCGCACGGGTCACCGATCGGTGTGCCCTCGAGTGACCCGCCGCGGGACCACCAGTTCTCGCCACCGTCGTAGAAGAAGATCCGCTCTCCGGGCCGCACCCCGCGGGCGTCGCCGTCGGCCTGTGAGCCGATCTCCGCGATCCCGTTGGAGACCCCGCGTTCGGCGAACACGGATGCCCAGATCGACGCGGCCTCGTCGTCGCGCGGGATGCCGTTCGCGGGATCGCCGATGAAGCAGGTGACGGAGATCCGCTCCGGGTCCAGCCCGACGATGTCGACCAGGAAGGTGAAGAACTGCCGGATCTGCGTCTCCTTGAAGTAGTCGCCGAGCGACCAGTTGCCGAGCATCTCGAAGAAGGTGGTGTGCCGGTTGTCGCCGACGTCCTCGATGTCCTGGGCCCGGACGCACGGCTGGCTGTCGGTCAGCCGCCGTCCGTCGGGGTGATCCTCACCGAGGAGGTACGGCAGGAGTGCCTGCATCCCGCTGCCGTTGAACAGGGTGCTCGTGTCGCCGCGTGGGACGAGCGGCGCCCGCGTGATCAGCGCGTGGCCGTTCCGCTCGAGGAAGTCGAGGTAGGCGTTCCGGATCTCGTGGGCGTCCATGCCGACACGATTCCAGCTTTCCGGCCCGAGGGGAAGCCGGTGGGCGCGGCGGCCCGACTCAGTCCGCGTCGTGGAGTGACCGCAGGGCGGTCACGACGTCGTCGTGCCAGCGGCGGGCCGCAGGGAGTACGCCGCCGAAGATCGGGGTGTCGTGCGTCGCGCCCAGGTACATCGTCCCGCTCGCGTCGACGCCGTCGGCCCGGAGCGCGGCGAGGTAGGCCGCGCCGTCACCGCGGAGCGGGTCGTACTCGGCCGTGAGGATCACGGCGCGGGGGAGGTCCGCGTGCGATCGGGCGAGGAGGGGCGATGCGTGCGGCTCCTTCGCCTGACGTCGATCGAGGAGGTAGGTCTTCGCGACGGAACGCAGCTCCTTGATCGCGAAGATCCTCGGGATGCCCATCTCCCGCACGGGACGGAGGTCGATGTGGCCGCCGGTGAGGTCCGTGACCGGCACCTCGAGTAGCTGGAGTCGGATGGGCAGCCGGCCGCGTTCGCGGTTCACGAGCGTCAGCGCCGCCGCGATGCTGCCGCCGGCGGACACCCCGGCGACGGCGATCCGCCGCGCGTCGATCCCGAGCGTCGCGGCCTCGGTGAACAGCCACTCGAGCGCCGCATGGGCCTGCTCCAGCTGCGTCGGGTACCGGTGCTCGGGAGCGAGCGCGTAGTCGACGGCGGCGACGACCACGCCGGCGTCGGCCGCCCGACGACGGAACCCCGCGTCGGTCGTCGGGTAGTCGATCCCGCCGATGCGGAACGCCCCACCGAAGAAGGACAGGACCGCGGGCACCGCCTGGTCGCCCTCGGCCGTCGGCGGGTGGTAGAGCCGGATGCGGACGTCGGGGAAGCCGGCGACCGGGATCGTGTGCTCCTCGATGCGCAGCTCCGGGCCCGGGACGCCGACGGTCGCGAGCTCCTTCTTGTCCCAGTTCCGCGCCGCCTTGCGGTGCTGTGCGCGCGTCTTCTTGCGGCGGGGTGCGGCGGTGGTCGCCTTCGCCGTCGGGCTCAAGGGCTTCGCCTCCGGTCCGGCGGCCTTCGGGGAGGTCGCCGTCGGGTCCGCCGCGGGAGCTGGCTTCGGGCGCGCGACGGTGGTCGTCTTCGGTCGCAGGAAGAAGGCCTTCGCCTGCTCGAGTGCGGTCGAGATGAGGTAGGCGCGGTGCGTCCGCGCTCGTTCGACGAAGATCGGGTCGAGGGGCAAACGACTCACCTGCTCTGCTGCTCGGATGGGCGGATTCCAGCAGTCTAGGCGGCTCGGCGGACGACGGTCGTGGCTTGCCTGATCGATCCTTCCGCGGGGCTTCACCTCCTGTTCACCGGGAGGCCCGACCCCGTTCGGGCGCCGCTCGTAGCGTGATCACACGTACGGCACACAGCAGTGCCCGCGTCGGTCACTCGCGGTTCCGATCCACCGGAGCCACGCGCGGAGCGGGCGGGTGCATCGGTCCTTCTGAAAGGTACGTCCCAGCACATGAAGCTCTCCCTCACCCGCGTCGCTGCGCTCGGCGCCGCCGCCCTCCTCTCGATCGGCCTGGCCGCCTGCTCGAGCGCCAGCGCCAGCGACACCGGTTCCGCCGCGGCCGGGACCTTCGCGGTCGACGACCAGACCCTCGTCTTCGGTGTCGTCCCCGACTCGGTCGACACGCAGACCAACTACCAGCCGCTCATGGACTACATCGCCCAGGAGACCGGCAAGAAGGTCGAATACCACGAGTCGACCGACTACGCGGCCCTCATCGAGGCGGCCGTGGCCGGCAAGATCGACGTCGCCTCCTTCTCCGGCTTCACCTACGTGACCGCGCTCAACAACGGGGCCAAGATCACGCCGATCTCGTCGATCATCACCGACAAGGGGCAGGAGCCGGGCTACTACTCCGAGGCGATCGTCCCGAAGGACTCGTCGATCACGAAGATCGAGGAGTTCAAGGGCAAGAAGGTCTGCTTCGTCGACCCGTCCTCCACCTCCGGCTACCTCTTCCCCAGCTACAACCTGCTCGAGGCGGGGATCGACCCCGAGAAGGACATCACCCCGGTCTTCGCCGGCAAGCACGACGTCTCGGTGACGAAGACCGCCGAGGGCGTCGAGTGCGAGGCGGGCTTCGCCGAGGACTCCGAGGTCGAGAAGAACGACGGCGTGAAGGTCATCGCCCGCACCATGGTCCCCGGTGCGCCGATCGTCGAGTCCGACTCGCTGCCCACCGACGTGAAGGAGAAGCTCGAGAAGGCCCTGTCCGAGGTCACGATCGACCAGATCATCGACTCCGGCGTGAAGAGCGCCGACAGCGACGCCTTCCGCGCGACCTTCTACGGCACCTCGCCGGTCGACGACGCGTACTACGACACCATCCGCGACATCTGCAAGAAGACCAACGCCAAGCAGTGCCAGGCCTGATCTGAGCGCCAGTCCCGCCCTTCGACAAGCGGTTCCTGAGCTTGTCGAAGGGCAGTGACCGGTGCTCCGGTATCCGCTCACCGAGCCTGTCGAGGCGCGACATCCGCACCACCACCAACCTCACGAGAGGCAGCAGCCATGAGCGTCACCGAGCAGCAGGCGCGTCACACCGCATCCGACCAAGCGGAACCGCTCGTGCGTCTCCGCGGGGTCACGAAGCGCTTCGACCGGACGGTCGCCCTGCAGCGCGTCGACCTCGACATCCGTCGCGGTGAGATCGTCGTCCTGCTCGGTCTGTCGGGCTCCGGCAAATCGACGCTCCTCCGTCACCTGGACGGTCTCGAGCGGCCCACCGCCGGGTCGGTCTCGGTCCTCGGCGACGAGGTGCCGGCCCTCGGACAGCGCGCCCTACGCCGGCTCCGCGCCCGCGTCGGGTTCGTCTTCCAGCAGTTCGAGCTGGTCCCGTCGCTCACCGTCCTCGAGAACGTCCTGACCGGTTCGCTGGCGGGCGTCCGCGGGCCGCGTCTCGGCATCCTCGGCTACGGCCGCACCCTGAAGTTGAAGGCGCTCGGTCACCTCGACCGCGTCGGGCTCCTCGAGCGTGCGTACCAGCGCGCCGACACCCTCTCCGGCGGACAGCAGCAGCGCGTCGCCATCGCCAGAGCGCTCATGCAGGACCCCGAGATCCTCCTCGCCGACGAGCCCGTCGCCTCCCTCGACCCGGAGTCGAGTGAGCAGGTGATGGCCCTCATCCGCGAGATCGCGATCGACCGCGGACTCACCGTCGTGTGCAGCCTGCACCAGGTCGACCTCGCGCTCTCCTGGGGCGACCGCATCGTCGGTCTCCGTCACGGCGAGGTGGTCCTCGACACCACGACCGACGGCCTGTCGAAGACCGAGGTGATGGAGATCTACGGCCGGGTCGCGACGAGCACCCGTGAGCTGCAGGCGATCGCGGTTGAGTTGGAGACCGATGAGCTGCTCGGCGACCCCGACGACGACCTCCGCGGCCTGCTCGGCGTCGAGGAGCGCGTGGGCGAGGACGAACTGCCCGACGACCCGGAGTGGGAGTTCGACGCCGATGTCGACGGCCGCGAGCCCGACGAGCTCCGTCGACCTGGCAGGACCCGCTGATGGTCGTCACCGCGCCCGCGAAGACGGCACCGCCCGCCGGCCGCCCACCAAAACTCTCCGGACCCGTCCCGGTCGGTCGGCTCCGCCCGCAGACGATCGCCGCCGTGCTCACGCTCGTCGCGCTGCTCGCGTTCTCGGTCTACTCGCTCCTCGAGGTCGGGATCTCGATCCCGAACATGGTGGCGAGCTGGGGCAACGCGGTCAACTTCTTCAACCGGGTGGGCACGATCACGTTCCCGCCGCCCGGGGAACTGCTGTCGCTCACCGCCCTGACCCTGGGGATCGTCATCTCCGGCACCGTCCTCGCTGCGGTGCTGTCGATCCCGGTCGCGTACCTCGCGGCCACCAACACGACCCCAGGGCCGGCGTGGCGCGCGGTCGGTCGGTTCGTCGGCGTGCTCAGCCGTGCCGTGCCGGACGTCGTCATCGCGATGATCCTCGTGCTCATGTTCTCGCTCGGCTCGCTGCCCGGCATCATCGCGATCGGGCTGCACTCCGTCGGCATGATCTCGAAGCTCTTCGCCGACGCGATCGAGCAGGTCGACGAGGGGCCGCGACTCGCGATCCGGGCGGCCGGCGGCTCGAAGCTGCAGGAGTTCACCTCGGGTGTCCTGCCGCAGGTCCTGCCGTCCTGGGTGGCAACGGTCCTCCACCGCGGCGACATCAACCTGCGCGGTTCGGTCCTCCTCGGCTACGTCGGCGTCCTCGGCCTCGGCCGTGAACTGTCGCTCGCGTTCAAATCGCTCGACTACTCGCTCGGCATCGGACTCGCGATCGTCATCTTCGCGCTGTGCGTCGTCATGGAGATCGTGTCGAGCACCGTGCGGACCGTGATGCTCGGGGTGCAGCCGACCGGACGCGGACTCGGTGACCGCGTCGTGCGTCGGGTGGCCGCGGGCCGGGAGGCACGTCGCGTGGCGAGCGGGAGCAGCCGGACGGCCGCCACTCCGAGCGCCGAATCCCGGATCGCCGCTGCAGCGAAGCGCCCCTGGACGCCAGCCCGCGTCCGCGACACCGTCGGTGCCTGGCTCGCCGTGGCGGTCGTGGTCTGGGGCGTCGTCGTGTCCGACATCCAATGGGGCGACCTCGTGACGTTCTGGGCGAAGGCCCCCGACGTCCTCGTCCGACTCTGGCCGCCGTCGTTCGGCATGCGCACGACGGAGCAGATGGTCGAGGCGATGTTCGAGACCGTCGCAATCGCCTTCGCGGCGACCCTCATCGCCCTCGTCTGCTCGATCGTCATCGGGTCCCTCGCCGCTCGGAACGTCGCCCCGAACCGCGGTGTCCGCACCGGCGCCCGGTTCGCGCTCGTCGGCATCCGCGGCATCCCGGAGCTCATCCTCGCGATCCTCCTCATCGTCGTCACCGGGCTCGGTGCCCAGGCGGGGACGCTCGCGCTCGGCATCTGCGGGATCGGCCTCCTCGGCAAGCTCATCGCGGACTCCTTCGAGGAGGTCGCGCCCGGACCGGAACGCGCGCTGACCGCCGTCGGTGCGACGCGACCGCAGGTCTACGCCGCCGCGACGCTCCCGCAGGGTGCCCGCGCACTGGTCGGGCACACCTTCTACACGCTCGACACGAACATCCGCGCCGCGACCATGCTCGGCATCGTCGGCGGAGGCGGCATCGGCTACTACCTGATCCAGGCGGACCAGGGCGGGAACTACGACCAGGTCACGGCCATCGTGCTGATGATCCTCGCGGTCGTCCTCGTCGTCGAGGGCATCGCCATGTGGATGCGGAGGGTGTTCTCGTGAACGGACGACGGATGAGCGGCGGGGTGTCGGCGGCGCGGGTCGGCCTCGGTGTCGGCTCGCTCGGTGCCTCGGCTGATCGCGCGGACGTCGTGATCGTCGGAGCCGGCATCGTCGGGCTGTCGGCGGCGCTCGCCGCCGTGGACGCCGGTGCCGAGGTCGTGGTCGTCGAACGCTCGGCCGAAGCCCAGGGTGCGTCGGTCCGCAACTTCGGCCATCTGGCCGCGACGCCGCAGGCCGGGCTCGCAGCTCGCCTCGCCGCGCGTTCGGCCGAGATCTGGCAGCGACTCGAGCAGGACGCGGGATTGTGGGTCCGGCGCTCGGGCACGCACGTGGTCGCCCGGCACCTCGACGAGTTGCGCGTCCTCGAGGACTTCGCGGCGTCCCGTGCCCAGGCGGGAGCCGCGGCCGACGTCCGCCTGTACGACGCGGCCGAGTTCCTGCAGCAGGTGCCGGTCAGCGCCGCCGACGTGGTGGGCGGCGCCTGGCTGCCACGCGACCTCCAGGTGAACCCGCGTCAGGCCCTGGGCGCCGTCACGGCGTACCTGGAACGCCGCGGTGTCGAGTTCCGACGCCGGACGACCGTGACGGGACTGCGCTCCGGCTTCGTCGACACCAGCCGCGGCGTCATCGCCGCAGGCCTCACCGTGGTCGCGGTGAACCACGACATCGACACCCTCCTCCCCGAGCTGGCCGAGCGGGCGGTCGTCCGTCGATGCGCGCTCGACATGGTCCGGGTGCGCGCCGAGCTGCCGAAGCCGATGCCGGCGCCACTCCTGACCGGATGGTCACTCCTGCGCTACGCGGGATTCGCCGACTCGCCCGCCATCCCGGCCCTCCGGGAGCGACTGCAGCAGGATCACCCCGGGCTCGCCTCGCTCGACGTCAACCTCATGGCGACCCAGTTGCCGGACGGCTCGATCATCCTCGGCGACACCCACAGCCGCGGCGAGGCGGTCTCCCCGTTCCAGTCCGAGCACGCCTTCGACGAACTCCTGCGGGCAGGAAGCGCGCTGTTCGGGACGAGGCTCGACGTCCTCGAACGCTGGCAGGGCGTCTACGCCACCGCCCCGGAGGAGTTGCTCATCGACGAACCGACCCCGGGCGTCCGTGTGGTCGCCGCGACGACGGGCATCGGGATGACCACCGGACCCGCACTCGGCGAGCTGGCCGTCGCCGAGCACCTCGGCCCGACCTTCTCGCCGGCGCAGCCGACCAGCATCCGTGCCGCATCAGCCCACCTTCAGAAAGGCCTCTCGTGACCAGCATCGATCGACCCCAGCAGGACAGCACCGCGGCGCCCGACCTCAACGACGACGTGGAGACCGACCTCGACGACCTCGACGAGCTGGAGGACGGGTTCGACGACGCGCACGAGGACGACCTCCTGCTCGAACTGGTGGTCCTCGACCTCGCCGGGACGACGGTCTCGGACGACGGCGTCGTCGAAGACGCCTTCCGCGTCGCCGCCGAGACGATCGGCATCGACAGCGAGGACGCGCTCGACGCGGCCATCGAGCTCGTCCGCGACACGATGGGCCAGTCGAAGCTCGACGTGTTCCTCATGCTGACCGACGGCGACGAGGCTCGAGCCGCTTCCGGCAACGCCACCTTCGAAGAGGCCTACGAGCGCCTCGTCGGCGAGGGTCGCGTCGAGGCGATCCCCGGAGCCGAGGACACGGTGCAGCGGCTCCGCGAGCTCGGCGTGGGTGTCGTGTTCACCACCGGGTTCGCCCCCGCCACGCGCGACGCGCTCCTCGCGAGCCTCGGGTGGTCCGAACTCGCCGACGACGCCCTGTCGCCCGCCGACGCCGGTCGAGGGCGTCCAGCGCCGGACCTGCCGCTGACGGCGCTCCTCCGGTTCGGTGCGAGCGCCGTCGACACCATGGTCGTCGTCGGCGACACGGCCAGCGACATGCTGTCCGGGGTGAATGCCGGCGCCGGGCTCGTCGTCGGGGTGCTCACCGGAGCGCACGACGAGGAGACGCTGCTCGAGGCGGGCGCCGACGAGATCATCACGAGCATCGCCGAGTTGCCCGCGCTGCTCGGTCTCGACTGAACGACCGACCGGGGGAACCATGCACACGACGCTCACCGCGCACGAGGGCAACGACGTCTTCATCAGACCGTCGCCGATCGCGATGGTCTGGCAGGGGCCGGGGCACCCGCACCAGGCGATGGCGGTGCCCGGGGTGACGCTCGGGCCGGGGGACGTCCTCGTCGAGGTGGAACTGGCGACCGTGTGCGGCTCCGACGTGCACACCGTCCTCGGGCACCGTGACGCCGCCACACCGCTCGTCCTCGGGCACGAACAGGTGGGACGCGTCGTGGCGGTCGGGGGACCGGTCACGGCGGTGGACGGGACCGTCCTCGTCGCGGGGATGCGGGTCGTGTGGTCGGTCGTCGTGAGCTGCGGCGTCTGCGACCGCTGCTCCGCCGGCCTGGAGCAGAAGTGCCGCCGGCTCGCGAAGTACGGTCACGACCGGGTGCACCGCGGGTGGGAGTTGAGCGGTGGGTTCGCGACCCACGTCGAACTCCTCGAGGGCACGGCCATCGTCATCGTGGGGGAGACGCCGCCCGCCGCCGTCTTCGCGCCGGCGTCCTGCGCGACGGCCACCGCGATCGCCGCACTGGATGCGGCCGGGCACGACCTGCCCGGCACGGCGGTGCTCGTGACCGGCGCCGGGATGCTCGGGCTGACGGTCGCGGCCATCGCGACCGACGCCGGCGCGCGCGTCGTCGTGAGCGATCCGGACCCAGCCCGCCGGCTGCTCGCCGGTCGCTTCGGCGCCATCGCGACGGTCGACCCCACGATCGGTGCCGCCGAGCACCTCGACGCCGCGCACCTGGCGGCGGGCGTGGAGGGCTTCCCGGTGGCCATCGAGATGTCCGGCGACGCCCGTGCCGTCGACGCCGCCATCGCGTCGCTGTCGATCGGCGGGACGGCGGTCCTCGTCGGCAGCGTGTCGCCCGGTGCGCCGCTCGGCATCGACGCCGAACGCATCGTCCGACGCCTCCTCACGGTGCGTGGCGCACACAACTACCGACCGCGGGATCTGGCACGCGCGGTCGACTTCCTGACCGGTGCGTGGCGTCGGTATCCGTTCGCCGAACTCGTGGGTCCGGAGTTCCCCTTGCAGGACGTCGACGAGGCGCTCGTCGCAGCTGCATCGGGCGCCTTCCCGCGCGTCGGTGTCCGGCCCTGAACGGACCACGGGGTGCGCTTCGACCTGGCGCAGATCGTCCGGTGAGCCTGGCTGGGTTCCGTCGACGGCTCGGCGACGGCTCCCTGGGGCGGCGTGACCCCTTCGAGCGCCCCCATTCCGGGGGTCACGACGGCCGATCCACCGCGGATTTCCGCCGATCTCGACTCGTGAATCCTGCCGCATGACCCACCTTGTGGGGTATCCTCGGGCCATGACGGTCACGACTCGCCACCCTGGTGTGGTCCGTGTCGGTGGTCGCCTCATGGTCGTGGATCCGTTCGCGGAACGAGGTGAGCTCACCGAGGATCAGCAGCGCGGCCACCAGCTGCGGCGGAGGATCACGCTCCTGCTCGGTGCCTTCCTCCTGCTCGCGGGCTTCGTCATCGGCGCGACGGTGGGCGTACTCGTCGAGTGGTCGATCGTCCACGACGAACGCTCGTCCGTGTCGCTCCCCGGCTTCGACCCGGATTGGGCGCCCGGACTCGACGTCGTCGGCGCCTTGCTCGGTGCGATCCTCGTCGCCGTCTTCCTGCTCGTGTCGGCCGAACGACGCAACCGTCGTCGTCGCCTGGACGGCGGGCACCAGCCGTCGCGGTGGATCGACCCGCTCAACGACCACCTCATCGGGCTGAGCGACGACCTCCCGTGGACCTCGCTCTGGACGCTCACGCGCATGTACGCCACCGCGGAGCGGCTGCAGCGTGAGCTGGTGGAACGCAGCGCAGCCCTCGGCGAGGTGGGCAGTGACGCTCAGTGCGATCTGGTCGAGGCGCGGCTCGCGGCAGACGATGCACGCGACGCACTCGAGAAGACGGCCACGCTCATGGGTGTCATCGTGCCGGAGGGGCCGCTGCCCGATGCGCAGGCCATCCTGGCCGACAGTGCTCGGCTTCGTGCCCGTCGGAAGACGAGCTGACCGGCACCTCGGTCAGCGACCGGTGCCGGTGAGGCGCTCGAGGAGTTCGCGGTAGCGAGCGGCCGTCTGCGTGACGATCTCGGCAGGCAGCGTCGGTGGTGTGGGTGTCGAGGCGTCGTCCTGGTCCCAGTTGTGGGCCAGCCAGTTGCGGACGATCTGCTTGTCGAAGCTCGCCATCCGTGCGGTGGGGTCGTCGCTCGTCAGGTAAACGTCGCGGTCCCAGTACCGGCTGGAGTCGGAGGTGAGCACTTCGTCGCCGAGCGTGATGACACCGGTCGAGGGGTTGCGGCCGAACTCGAACTTCGTGTCGGCGAGGATGACCCCGTGGCGCTCCGCCGTGAGTGATGCCGTCTCGTAGATGCCGAGTGACAGGTCCTTCAGTGCGACTGCGTCGTCCTCGCCGATGAGCTCGATCATGCGGGAGAACGAGATGTTCTCGTCGTGCTCGCCGAGCGGCGCCTTGTACGCGGGGGTGAACAGCGGCTCGGGCAGACGATCGCCGTCGCGCAGGCCGTCGGGCAGCGGGATGCCGCAGACGGTGCGGTTCGCGACGTACTCCTTCCAGCCGGAGCCGGTGAGGTAGCCGCGGACGACGCACTCGACGGGGAACATGTCGAGCTTCCGGACGAGCATCGCGCGACCGGCGAACTCCACCGGGATGCTGGACACCGCGACGCCCGCGGCGTCGAGCTCGTGATCGGGCACGAGGTGGTTCGGCACGTCGCGGAGCTGGTCGAACCACCAGAGGCTCAGGCTGGTGAGGAGATCGCCCTTGCCGGGGATGCCCGGCTCGAGCACGTGGTCGAACGCGCTCACCCGGTCGCTCGCGACGACGAGCAACAGGTCGTCGGGCCCGGCGGCCGGCTCGTACAGGTCGCGGACCTTGCCCGAGTAGACGTGGTTCCAGGCGTTGGTCTCCGAGGGTGCGCTCACTCGTTCATTATCGTGCATCGGCGGTGGCCGGGTCGGTCGCCGGGGCTTGCGACCTCGGGGCGGTACGCGTATATTCCACGTGGAATAGTTCGCGTGGAGTGATGGGAGGGTCATGGGCAAGATCAAGCCGCTCGGCCTGCTCGCCGTCGCCGCGCTCGGATACCTGGCCGAGCGCCCCATGCACCCCTACGAGATGTACCAACTCGCGCTCCATCGTCAGGAGGACCGGGTCGTCAAGGTGAGCCCCGGCTCGCTCTACCGCGCCGTCTACGGACTCGAGGCCGACGGCCTCGTGCTCGCCTCCGGGACCGACCGCGAGGGAGCCCGGCCCGAGCGCACCACCTTCGAGATCACCGACCTCGGCCGGCACCTGCTGGGGGAGCGGTTGCGCGAGCTGCTCAGCACCCCCACGAACGAGTACCCGGAGCTCGGGCTCGCGCTGTCCGAGGCGCACGAGCTGGGCGCCGAGGAGGTGCGGATGCTGCTCGAGACCCGTATCCTCCGGCAACAGGCCGAGCTCGCCGACCTCGATCGCCGCATGACGTGGGCGCGCGAGCGAGGGATCCCGCGCGTGTACTGGATCAACGTCCCCTACTCGGCCGCCATGCTGCGCGCCGAGATCTCCCACCTCGAATCGCTCCTCGCCGAGATCGCCGACGGTGCACTCGCCTGGCACGTGCCGGGGACCCGTGCGCCACTCCACGAGCAGGCGGCGACCCCGCCGGTGTCCACTCGGACGACACCCTCCACCTGATCCTTCGGGACCGACGACCCGTCCGGTCGCGTTCCCGCTCAGCCTCGCGTCCCGAACGCGAATCGTCCTCCATGCAGAAAGGGACCTCATGTCCACCACCCCGTCCACGCCGCCCCAGGGCGCCGCAGGCACGACGCCCGGGGCCGTGCGCCCCTGGCCTGCGCTCTGGTCGCTCGTCATCGGATTCTTCATGATCCTCATCGACACGACCATCGTGTCCGTGGCCAACCCCGCGATCATGCGCGGCCTCGACACCGGCATCAACAACGTCATCTGGGTGACGAGCGCCTACCTGCTCGCCTACGCCGTGCCGCTGCTCATCACCGGCCGCCTCGGCGACCGCTTCGGCCCGAAGAACCTCTACCTCATCGGCCTCGTCGTCTTCACGCTCGCCTCACTCTGGTGCGGCCTGTCGGGCTCCATCGAGATGCTCATCGTCGCCCGCGTCGTGCAGGGTCTCGGCGCCGCGCTCATGACCCCGCAGACGATGGCCGTCATCACCCGCATCTTCCCGCCGGACCGCCGCGGTGCGGCCATGGGCCTCTGGGGAGCGACCGCTGGTGTCGCGACACTCGTCGGCCCGATCCTCGGTGGGGTGCTCGTCGACGGCTTCGGGTGGGAGTGGATCTTCTTCATCAACGTGCCCGTCGGTGTCATCGGCTTCATCATGGTCTGGCGGAACGTCCCCGCGCTCGCCACGCATCCGCACAAGTTCGACGTGCTCGGGGTCGTCCTGAGCGGGCTCGGGATGTTCCTCCTCGTGTTCGGCATCCAGGAGGGCCAGAGCTACGACTGGGGCACGATCACCGGTCCGATCACCGTGTGGAGTCTCATCATCGCCGGTGTCGTCGTCCTCGGCCTGTTCGTCCTGTGGCAGGCCGTCATGAAGGGTGAGCCGCTGCTCCCGCTGGCGCTGTTCCGCGACCGCAACTTCTCGGTCGGCAACCTCGCGATCTCGACGATCGGGTTCACGATAACGAGCATGTCGCTGCCGCTCGTCTTCTTCTACCAGACCGTCCGCGGCTTGACCCCGACGCAGTCCGCGCTCATGCTCGTGCCGATGGCCGTGCTCTCCGCCGGGCTCGCGCCCGTGGTCGGGCGGGCGATCGACCGCGTGAACCCGAAGTGGTTCGCCCTCGCGGGGCTCCTCCTGCTGGCCCTCGCGCTCGGCTGGTACTCGATCCTGCTCACGCCCGAGCAGCCGATCCTCATGCTGCTCCTCCCGAGTGCCGTCCTCGGCCTCGCCAACGGCTTCATGTGGGGCCCGGTCTCCAACCTCACCACTCGGGGCCTCCCGCAGCACCAGGCCGGCGCCGGCTCAGGCGTGTTCAACACGACGCGTCAGATCGGAGCCGTCCTCGGCAGCGCGGCCATCGCCGCGCTCATCCAGGGACGCCTCGCGGCCGAGCTGCCCGCGGCACCTGGTGGTGCTGCCGGCGGCGTGAGCGAGGTGACGGGTGGTGAGCTGCCGGAGTTCCTGCACGCCGGGTTCACCACCGCCATGGCCCAGTCGTTGCTCCTTCCGGCCGGCCTCGCGCTCGTGGGCGCGGTCGTGGTCCTGTTCTTCCAGAAGCCGAAGGCGGCCGCCTGGTCGACCCCGGAGACCCAGCACGGACAGGCCGCCGCGGTCGCCGCAGCTGCCGCCACCGCCCGGGCCGAAGCCGAGTAGCGGCTCAACCGACACGGCGGCACGGGACGGTCACGGGCCGAGGAGGTCCGTGACCGTCCTGGTGTCGCCGTTCCAGAACCGGAGCCCGGTGACGAGCCCGGACGGGAGGTCGCCGAGCGACCGGAGCCCGTCGAGTGCCGCCACGGTCTGTTCGCCGGCGACGCGTCGGGAGAGTGTGACGTGGGGTGTCCAGGCGTCAGGCCGGGTGTGCTCGAACGAACCGGTGACGCCGCCGGCCACACGTCCGTGCAGCTCCAGCAGCTCGTGCGTGGGGATCACCGTGAGCGCGAGGACGGCGCCCGAGCGACGCGGGAACAACAGCGGAGCCCCGAGCCGGACGGCGAACGGCGCGAAGGCCGGCCGCCCGGTGAGCTCGAGGTCCTCGCCGGCCGACAGCGTGACGTGCGGACGGTTGCTCGCACCGCGATGCGTGGCGAGACTACTGATACCGAGGTCGAGGAGCGCTTGCCAGCGGTCGCGGACGGCGGCCTCGAGGGCCTCGTCGAACGTCAGATCGACGCTGCGCACCGGTCAGCCGATCGGGAAGAAGCCGTGGACGGCGGCGGCGAAGGATCGCGGCTGCTCCACCCAGGGGTAGTGTCCGCACCCGTCGAGCACGATGGCCTGGCCGAGCGGGAACCGCTTCGCGAGGTCGACGACGGGCGCGAGTCCCGTCAGGCCGTCCTCAGAGCCTGCGACCACGAGGACGGGAGCCGTCACGGTGCGCAGGGCGTCGCGGATGTCCTCGACCTCGTCGATCGTGGGCGTGTGCACGAACGCGTCCTGCGCGGCCGGGTGCCAGGCGCCCAGACGCTCGTGTTCGCGGGCGGTGTCGTCCCACTCGCCCCAGGCGATGGGCGCCACCGCCGGGAACAAGCGGTTCCCCGACGCGGAGTCCGGCGCCGCGAGCAGCGCGGGCAGCGCCTCGAGGAAGCCGGGGTACCAGTCCTCCGCCGCGTGCCGGGCGATGATCTCCGCGCTGTCGTCGTCCGTGTCGACGAGCCAGGTGGCGGGTGGCGTGATGAGGCACAGGCGGTCGAGCCGGTGCGGGTAGCGTGCGGCGTAGCTCACGGCGACGCGGGTACCGGCGGAGTGCCCGAGGAGTTCGAGACGGTCGACGTCCAACCAGCGACGCACGGCCTCGACGTCCTCGGCGAGTTCCGGCCAGCTCGCCGCAGCGGTCGACGATCCGCTCTCGGACCGTCCGACCCCGCGCTGGTGCAGCACGATGAGGCGACGCCTGGTGCTCAGGCCGCCGAGATCACCGAGGTAGACCGGGTGACGCGCCGGACCGCCGGCGAGGACGACGAGCGGCGGCAGGGCGTCGTCGCCGATCACGTCCACGTGCAGTCTGGTGCCGTCGTGACTCTTGACGACTGCCGACGACCCGGTTCCCGCTGCTGCGCTCATCCGGGCCGCGATCAGGAGACGCGTGCGGCGATGTCGGTGCGGTACTGACCGCCCTCGAGTTCGATGCGCGACAGCGCCTCGTACGCACGTCCGCGTGCCTCCGGGAACGTGGATCCGAGGGCCACGACGTTGAGGACGCGGCCGCCGGTGGCGACCAGGCCACCGTCGACGTCGGCCGTCGCGGCGTGGACGAGGTGGACCCCCTCGACGGCGACGGCGGCGTCGAGGCCGGTGATGCTCCGGCCGGTGACGGGCGTCTCGGGGTAGTTCTGGCTCGCGAGCACCACGGTCACCGCGCTCGCATCGGCGAACGCGGGTCGCGGCTGCTCGCCGAGCGTTCCGGTGGCCGAGCCGAGCAGGAGCGCCGACAGCGGGGTGACGAGCCGGGGGAGGACGACCTGCGTCTCCGGGTCGCCGAAGCGCGCGTTGAACTCGATCACGCGGATCCCGCGTTCGGTGAGGATGAGTCCGGCGTAGAGGAGGCCCTGGAACGGGTTGCCCTCCGACGCCAGCTGTCGCACGACGGGGACGGCGACCGTCTCGAGGACCTCGTCGACGAAGGCCGTCTCGCTGCCGAAGCGGTTGTCGAGCCAGGGCAGCGGGGAGTAGGCGCCCATGCCGCCCGTGTTCGGGCCGGCGTCGCCGTCGAGCAGTCGCTTGTAGTCCTGTGCGGGGGAGAGCGGGAGCACCGTCTCGCCGTCGGTGATGAAGAAGAGGGAGACCTCCTGGCCGTCGAGGAACTCCTCGACGAGGACGCCGCCGTAGCCGAGCCAGTTGGTGGCGTGCTGGATGGCCGCATCGCGGTCGTGGGTGACGAGGACGCCCTTGCCCGCCGCGAGGCCGTCGGCCTTGACGACGTACGGGGCACCGAAGTCGTCGAGCGCGGCGACCGCTGCGTCGAGGTCCTCGGCGCGGACCGCGCGACCGGTGGGCACGCCGGCTTCGTCCATGATCCGCTTCGCGAAGGACTTCGAGCCCTCGAGCGCGGCCGCCGAGCGGTTGGGGCCGAAGACCGGGATGCCGGCGGCGCGCAGCTTGTCGGCCACGCCGGCGACGAGCGGGGCCTCAGGCCCGATGACGACGAGGTCGACCGCTTCGTCCCGGGCGAAGTCGCGCACGATCGAGGGGTTCTCCTGGTCGATGCCGACCACGGTCACGTCGCCCGCGATGCCCGCGTTGCCGGGGGCGGCGATGATGTGGTGCCCGGCCTCTTCGGAGAGGAGAGCCTTGATGATGGCGTGCTCGCGAGCACCGGAACCGAGGACGAGGATCTTCACCCGTCTAGCTTAAGGCGCAATGGCCTAGCCTCGAATGCATGGCCAGACCCAGGATCACGGACGCCGTCGGTCGCGCTGCCCTGGAGCAGGCACTCGGGGACGCACCGGCGTCGCGCACGGACACGGCGACCGCGGTCCGCTACCTGTTGGAGCTCCTCGTCGAGCGGGCACCCGGCAACACCGTCGAAGTGCGGGTGCCGCCGTTCGGTGCGGTTCAGTGCATCGAGGGCCCCCGCCACACCCGCGGCACGCCACCGAACGTGATCGAGATGGACGCGCCGACCTGGCTCGCCCTCGCTTCCGGCCGCATCGACTGGACCACGGCGATGGCCGGCGGCACGGTGCACGCGTCCGGCCAGCGGGCGGACCTCACGGGCCTCGTGCCACTGCTGCTGCCGCGCTGACGTTCCGGGTACATTGGTGCGGTGACCTCTGACCTCGAAGCCCCAGCTGAGACGACGCTCGACGCGACGATCGTCATCCCCACCTACAACGGCGAGATGTACCTCGAACAGATCCTCTCGGCGATCGAGGGCCAGGACTACGACGGCACGTTCGAGACCCTCGTCATCGATTCCGGCTCCACCGACCGGACGCTCGACATCGTCGCCGCCCACCCCGACGTCCGGCTGCACGTCATCCCGAACAGCGAGTTCGGCCACGGCCGGACCCGCCAGCTCGCCGCGCGCCTCGCCAGGGGCAAGTACGTCGCCTACCTCACGCACGATGCGATCCCGGGCGACTCCCGCTGGTTGCACGAGCTGACCACGCCCTTGGACCCGGACGGCATGGACGTCGTCGCGGTCATGGGCAAGCAGATCGCCCGACCGACCTGCTTCCCGCTGATGAAGTACGAGATCCACGACGTCTTCCGCAACTTCGGGCCGGACTTCGGCACGACGGTGTTCGCGAACGACGGGTTCGCCGACGGGAACGGTGGGCTGCTCGACGCCCTCGGCTTCTACTCCGACGTCAACTCGGCCACGCGACGCGAGCTCCTGCTGGGCGACATCCCCTACCGCGACCTCCCGTACTCCGAGGACATGGCGTTCGGTGCCGACATCATCGCGGCCGGACTGCGGAAGGCCTACGCACCGCGGGGTTGGGTCATCCACTCCAACGACCTCACCCTCGACGAGTACCGCAAACGCATCTTCGACGAGACGACCGCGCTGCGCCGTATCGGCAAACCGATCGCGCGGCTCCGACGGTCGCGTCAGATCGGCTACACCGTCGTCGGTGCGATCCGCGACGCGAAGCGGATCGTCCGCGACAAGGAGTACGGCTGGAAGCGCCGGGCATACTGGTTCGTCATGAACCCCGCGTACCACGCGGCGAAGTGGAGCAGCTACTACGTGGCCTCCCGCGTCGACCTGAACGACGAGGCCGCCATGCGAGCCGGATCGCTGGAGCACAGCCGCAAGTAGTCCGCTGACGGCGCTCCGCTCCGGCGCGCTGCTCGCTGCTCCCAGCGAACCGGGGTGGTGCGCCGTCGCCTCCTGCGCTGTGATGGAGGCATGAGCACGAAACGGCTGTTGGTCCTGGGTGGGACGGAGTTCGTCGGGCGAGCAGTCGTCGACGAAGCGGTCGCCGCCGGCTGGGAGGTCACCGTCTTCCACCGCGGCACGAACCGCGCCGCGCCGTCGGACGCGGTCACCGTGCTGCACGGCGACCGGACGATGCCCGGTGGACTCGACGCGCTCCGGGTCGGGTCGTGGGACGTCGTCGTCGACACCTGGTCGTGGGCTCCGGTCGCCGTGCGTGACGCGGCCGCGCTGCTGGCCGACCGGGCCGGGAGCTACGTGTACGTCTCGAGCCGTTCGGTTTACGCCGACCCGCTCCCCGCCGGCGCGTCGGAGGATGCACCGGTCGTCGACGGGTCGGCGCATGACGACGGCTTCGCTGACTACGCCCGTGCCAAGCGCGGCGGTGAGCTGGCCGCCGTGCAGGCGTTCGGCGACCGTGCGGTCCTGGCGCGAGCCGGCCTCATCCTCGGCCCGCACGAGAACATCGGGCGACTGCCCTGGTGGCTGGCGCGGATCGCCGAGGGCGGCGAGGTGCTCGCTCCCGGCGCCGCTTCCGACCCCATCCAGTACATCGATGCGCGGGATCTCGCGGCCTTCCTCCTCACGGCCGGTTCGACGGGCGCGAGTGGTGCGTTCAACGTCGTGAGCGAGCCGCGGGCGACGACGTTGGGGGAGCTGCTCGACGCCTGCGTCGCCGCGACCGGGTCAGCTGCGACCCTCCGTTGGGTGGATCAGGAGCGGGTGCTCGCGGCCGGGATCCAGCCCTGGACCCAACTGCCCGTCTGGCTCCCCACCGGACCGGACGCCGACGCGATGCATCACGGTGACGTCTCGCGTGCGGTCGCGGCGGGTCTCCGTCGTCGTCCGCTCGCCGAGACCGTCGCCGACACCTGGGGTTGGCTGCAGGCTCTCGGTGGTGTGGCGCCGCAGCGTCCGGACCGGCCCGTCGTCGGGCTGGACCGCGCCGTCGAGCGGGCCGTGCTCGCCGGGAGCTGACGGCCGTCAGCGGATCTCGCGGAGGAGGGCGAGCCGGCTGCGCGTCCTCACCGCGTCGCGGGCGAACCCATCCGGTCCGAGGGCGGGATCGGTCATGAAGGTGTCCCGGTCGGTGGTGGCCACGACGTGGAGTTCGACGCCGAGATCGCACAGGGCGTCGACGAGGTGGACGAACCGGGCGCGCGCCTCCCGGGTGAGGGCGTGGGACTCGGGCAGGGCGTCGAGGACCCACCGGTCGTAGTCCGCCGCCCAGGCGAGGTAGTCGCCGACCGAGGTCGGACGCTCGATGAGTTCGGCGCTGGCGAACCAGAGGACGCCGTCGCGCGCGGCGGCTGCCTGGAACGTGTGGCCACTGATCGTCAGCGCCGTCGCCTCGCCTGGCCCCGGACGGTGGAGGCCGAGGACCGCGAGGTGGGCGTCCGCGGACTCGCCGGCGATGGACCAGCTGCCACGGGCGAAGCCGTCGCGGTGCCTGACCGGGGAGCTGCGACGGTGGTCGGTCGAGCCGGCGAGTTCGAGCACCTGCATGTTCGCCTCGATCAGGGCGATTCCGGGCTCGAAGATGTGGTGGTACCCCGGGTCCGGCAGCAGATCCTGCGGCGCGGAGTTCGAGCTCGTCAACAGGGTCACCTGTCGGGCGAAGAGCGCGTCGAGCAGCCGGATCATGAGCGCGCCGTCGCCGGGATCGTGCACCTGGAACTCGTCGAACAGCACGACGTCCACCTCGTCGAGCAGTTCGTCGACGGCTTGCTCGACCGCGTTCGTCACCGCTCCGGCCGCCGCGCGGGACCCGGCGCCCGGCTCGCCCGTCGCTCGAGCGGCGTCGGCGGCCTCCGTGCGGACCCGGTGGATCGCGGCGTGCAGCCCGCGGAAGAAGGAGTGGAAGTGGACGCGACGCCTCCGATGCGTCGGGAGCGCTGCGAAGAACGCGTCGAGGAGCCAGGTCTTGCCCCGCCCGGCCGCACCCCACAGGTACAGGTGCGCGGGTCGATCCTCGGCGATCCGGAGTGATGCCAGGCGCCTCGCCACCTCCAGCTGCTCCGGCTCGAGCGTGAACCCGGCGACGGCGGCGGCGGACTCGACCGCCGAGAGCAGGGTGTCGTCGGGAGGGATCGGAACGGGATCGGTCGTCTCGGTCCCCGTCGTGTCCACCGCTCGATCGTACCTGCCGGCACGTCGACCGCGGCCGTTCACCATCGGTTCACGATGCCCAGGATCGTGGGGGAGAATGGAGGCATGACAGACGCCACCGGGCAGCCAGCGCCGGAAGCTCAGCACCCATCCGAACCGACCGGCCCCGCGACGCCGACCGAGCCCGACACCGAGGTCGCGACCGTGTACTCCTCCGGTTCGGTCTCCGTGCGGCGGTCGCCCCGCTACTGGCGGTTCCTCGTCATCGGTGCCTTCGTGGGGATCATCGCCGCGCTCATCCTCACCTTCGCGTTCCCGGGGAGCGCCGACTACTCGCTCACCCAGGTGTTCGGCTTCCTCCTGCTCGTGTGCGTCGTCGTCTTCGGCGCGATCGCCCTCGTCATCGGTCTCCTCATCGACCGCTCCATGGCGCGACGGACGCGGATCGTCGCAGCGGATAGAGTTGACGTGCATCCAGCCGGGACCCCCGCGGCCGACGCGGAACCTGCCGGTTCCGTCAGTGCCGAGCCAGGTGAGTCCGGCCCCCCGAATCCACCCATCGCAGAAGGTTCAGGACGGTCATGACCTCATCCACCAGCTACCGGGAGGCCGGTGTCGACACGGCAGCCGGTGACCGCGCCGTCGAGCTCATGAAGGCCGCCGTCGCGAAGACGCACGGCCCGGAGGTCTTCGGCGGCTTCGGCGGGTTCGCCGGCCTGTTCGACGCCTCAGCGCTCACCGCCTTCCGTCGGCCCCTGCTCGCCACGTCGACCGACGGTGTCGGCACGAAGGTCGCGATCGCCCAGGCCATCGACAAGCACGACACCATCGGCCAGGACCTCGTCGGCATGGTCGTCGACGACATCGTCGTGGTCGGTGCGAAGCCGCTCTTCATGACCGACTACATCGCCTGCGGCAAGGTCCACCCGGAGCGCATCGCCTCCATCGTCGCGGGCATCGCCCGGGCCTGCTCCGACACCGGGACGGCGCTCATCGGCGGCGAGACCGCGGAGCACCCCGGACTCCTCGGGGTCGACGACTACGACGTCGCCGGTGCCTGCACCGGCGCGGTCGAGGCGGACGCCATCCTCGGTGAGCACCGCGTCGAGGACGGTGACGTCGTCCTCGCACTTGCATCCTCGGGCCTGCACTCGAACGGCTTCTCCCTCGTGCGCCACATCCTCGCCCAGGCGGGCGTCGGCTACGCCGACCACAGCGATGAGCTCGGCACGACGTTCGGCGAGGCCCTCCTCGAGCCGACGCGGCTCTACACCCTGCCCCTCCTGCGGCTGCTCGACGCCCCGGCCTTCGCGGGTGGCGTCCATTCGCTCAGCCACGTCACCGGAGGCGGGATCGCCGCCAACCTCGCGCGCGTCCTGCCCAAGGGGTCCTGGGCCGAGGTCGACCGCTCCACGTGGAGCCCGTCGCCGGTGTTCCGGACGCTGAGCGAGCTGGCCGGATCCTCGCTCGAGTCGAGCGAGGGCACCTGGAACCTGGGCGTCGGGTTCTTCGCCGTCGTCTCGCCGGCGGTCGCCGCCGGCGTCACGGCCGCCCTCGAGGCCGACGGGATCGCGACCTGGCAGGTCGGCACCGTGCACCTCGGCGACGACGCCGCAGACCTCAGTGCGTTCGAACAGGGTGCCAAGGGGGTCGACGGCGGTGCCGTCCGCCTCGTCGGCGCCTACCGCGACTAGTCGCAGCGCACCGGCCCACTTCCTCCGTTCCGTCACTCGCCCAGCACGAACCCCAAGGAGTCCCCACGCATGTGCGGCATCGTCGGCATCGTCTCAACCGAGCCTGCCAACCAGCAGGTCTACGACAGCCTCCTGCTCCTCCAGCACCGCGGTCAGGACTCCACCGGCATCGCGACCGCCGACGGCAGCACCTTCCACATGGTCAAGGCCAAGGGGCAGGTGCGTGAAGCCTTCCGCACCCGCGACATGCGCTCGCTCCTCGGCAACATGGGCCTCGGCCACGTGCGCTACGCGACGAAGGGCGATGCCGCCAACGAGAGCGAGGCGCAGCCGTTCTACGTGAACGCGCCCTACGGCATCACGCTCATCCACAACGGCAACCTCACGAACACGCGCGAACTCAGCAAGGACCTGTTCCACGTCGACCGTCGCCACGTGAACTCCACGAGCGACACCGAGCTGCTGCTCAACGTCCTCGCGACGGAGCTGCAGGGACAGATCAGCGGCCTCGACCTCGATCCCGACCAGGTGTTCAACGCCGTCGAGAACGTGCACGAGCGGGTCGAGGGCTCCTACGCGACGATCGCCCTCATCGCCGGTCACGGCCTGCTCGCCTTCCGCGACCCGTTCGGCATCCGTCCGCTCATCCTCGGCAAGCGCCAGACGGGCCTGGTCGGCAACGACTGGGTGGTCGCCTCGGAGTCGCTCGTCCTCGAAGCCGGCGGCTACGAGATCGTCCGCGAGATCGCCCCGGGCGAGGCCGTCTTCATCACCGCGTCGGGTGAGCTGTACTCGCGTCAGTGCGCGAAGAATCCGCGGCTCGTGCCGTGCTCCTTCGAGTACGTGTACCTCGCGCGCCCCGACTCCGTCATGAACGGCATCTCGGTCTACGAGGCACGACTGCGTCTCGGCAACCGGCTCGCCGACACCATCGCCGAGTACACGCCGATGGGCGACATCGACGTCGTCATGCCGATCCCGGACTCCTCCCGCCCGGCGGCCATGCAGGTCGCCCAGAAGCTCGGCATCGAGTACCGCGAGGGCTTCTACAAGAACCGCTACGTGGGGCGCACCTTCATCATGCCGGGCCAGGCGCAGCGCAAGAAGAGCGTCCGCCAGAAGCTCAACGCAATGGGCTCGGAGTTCAAGGGCAAGAACATCCTCATCGTCGACGACTCGATCGTCCGCGGGACGACGTCGAAGGAGATCGTCGACATGGCGCGTCTCGCCGGTGCCAACAAGGTGACCTTCACCTCCGCCGCACCGCCGGTCCGCTACCCCCACGTGTACGGCATCAACATGCCGTCCCGCCAGGAGCTCGTCGCACACGGCAAGAAGATCCCCGACATCGCCCGCGAGCTGGGTGCCGACAACCTCATCTACCAGGAGGTCGCCGACATGAAGGCCGCCATCCTCGAGGGCTCGGGCATCAGCGACCTCGAGATGAGCTGCTTCACCGGCGAGTACGTCACCGGTACCGTCTCCGAGGAGTACCTCGAGTGGGTGGAGCGCTCACAGCTCTCCTGAGTCCCGCCTGAACGACGAAGCGCGCGAGCCCCGAGGGGCTCGCGCGCTTCGTCGTTCAGGAACCGACTGCTACTCCGGCGTACCGGGCTGCTCGAGCGGCGCCGGCGCGGCCGCGGGGGCCGCCTTCGGCTTCGTCGTGCGCGGCTTCGCCGGTGCCTTCGCGGTGGCCGGCTTCGCTGCGGCGCCCGTCGTCTTCGTCGCCGGTGCCTTCGTGGCTGCGGCCTTCGGCGTCGTGGTCTTGGCTGCTGCGGCCTTCGGCGTCGTCGAACCGGTGGTGGCGCGCGTCGAACTCGTCTTGCGGACGGTGGTGCCCGCGGCCGTCGCCGCCGTGGTCGTCTTGGCGGCGGGCTTCCGGGCCGTCGTCGAACGCGTCGTCGTCGACCGGCTGGTCGAGGTGCGGGGCGCGCTCACGGCCGCGGCCGGTGCGGCGGCCGACACGGTCTCGTCGCGTCCGGTCTCGTCGCTCGCGAGGCGCGCCTCGGTCTCGTCGGCGGCGGCTGCGACGGTCTCGGCGTCGCCGGTGGACGTCGACTCCAGGACGATCGACTCGGCCGGTTCGGCGGACGTGTTCGGCGCGGCTGCGGCCTCGGGCGCGCGGTCGGTGCCGGAGAAGACCGCGGCGAACTGCTCGGTCGGGGTGGGCTCGGCGGCGCGCACCCAGTCCGAGGTGGGTTCCGGCGCCGGAGCCTCGGAGGCCGGAGCCTCGGCCGACGGGGCCTGGTAGGCGCCGTACTGCTGCGTCGCCTGGGCGCCCTGGGTCGGCTGCGTGCCGTAGCCGCCGGTCTGGCCACCCGCGTACTGCGAGGTGTCGTAGGCGGCCGTCTGTCCGTACTGTGCGGGGTCGTACACCGGCGCCTGGCCGGTCTGACCCGCCTGGTACGGGTGCTGCTCGTAACCGCTCTGACCGGCGTACGGTGCCTGCGCGGGGTTCGGCTGCGAGGCGGCCTCGCGAGCGGCAGCGCGCTGCTGCTGCTGGTTCACGAGGCGCGCGACCTCGGCGTCGATGGCGTCCTCGGTGATGTGCTTGGACGGACCGTAGGCGTCGAGTCCGACGAAGACCAGGGCGATGCCCATCACGAAGATCGGCCAGATCGGCCAGAAGTATCCCCAGGCGCCGGTGAGGAGCCAGATGACGATCAGGAGGACGGAGACCGCACCCCAGACGGCGAGAAACTGCTTGAAATCGTGCTGCGCCTTCAGGCGCTTCTTGGCGGCAACGCGGAGTTCGTCGGTGTTCATCCGTCCAGGCTAGTCTCCGCCCAGCGAGAACTCCATTTGCCAACAGTCGTCTGAGAGATCACCCAGCCGTGAGGTGCTGAAGCGACGACGAACCGCCGATGCTGGCGCGCGCCGGAACGGTGGGGAAGGGCGCGCCTACGCGCCCTTCGCCTCACCGTCGGCGTACTTCTCGGCGTATTCAGCCCACTTGGCGATCTCGTCGTCGTAGCTCTCGTCGACGCCCGTGCCCGGGTGGTCGACGGAGTGCCCCGTGAGCTCGCGCTCGAGCGCGTTGTAGTTCACGTCCGGGCTGAACGACTTGAGCTCACGAGCGATCTTCGTGTGCTTTGCCTTTTGACGGCCACGACCCATGCGAGACCCCCTCATGATTTTCTGACCGGCCGCGCTTGCGGGGCGTCCGGGGCTTTCGCCTACCAGGGAACGATAAAGACTAGCGTTGAGCTTACCATGCCGCCCGTGGACGGGGCGCTCGTACGGAGACGGTCTGCCGGGCACCGATGCCGACACCGCGACGGAACGGGGCTGGGCCAGGACGTCGAGTGGTGGGACGATGGACCCATGACCGGAACCCTGCACATCACCGGAGATGCGGACGCCGACCGCCTGTTGTCGACCGACCCGCTCGCCCTGCTCGTCGGCATGCTGCTCGATCAGCAGGTGCCGATGGAGACCGCGTTCGCCGGCCCGATGAAGATCAGCGACCGCCTCGGTTCCTTCGACGCGGCCACGATCGCGCGGGAAGAACCCGAGGCGTTCGCCTCCCTCTTCAAGACGAGTCCCGCCGTGCACCGGTTCCCGGGTTCCATGGCCGGCCGGGTGCAGGGGCTCTGCGCCGCGATCATCGACGACTGGGACGGCGACGCTGAGGCGATCTGGACGCGCGACGCGCCCGACGGCCCGGAGATCCTGAAGCGCCTGCTCGCCCTCCCGGGGTTCGGTGAGCAGAAGGCGAAGATCTTCCTCGCGCTCCTCGGCAAGCAGTACGGGCTCGACGCGGCCGACTGGCGGGAAGCGTCGGCGCCCTACGGCGAGGACGGCAGCCTCCGGTCCGTCGCCGACATCGTCGATCCGGAGTCACTCGCGCAGGTGCGGGCGACGAAGCAGGCGGCCAAGGCCGCCGCGAAGCGCGCGAAGGGGGAGTGACGACATGAGCGACGAGCAACGGTCCACCGCGATCGTGGTCGGTGTCACGCCGGGGCAACCCGACTCCGTCCTCGTCGAGGCGGCGTCGTTCGCGCAGGCCTTCGCCTGCCGGCTCGTCCTCGCCCACGTCGATGCGAGCCGGTTCGTCGTGGTCGAGAACGTCGACGGCACCGTCACGTCGCTGCCGTTCGACGCCGATCTGCACGACTTCGAACCGGAGCCCGCCGATCCCGGCCTGGAGGCGACGGCGCATCGTCTCCTCGACGAGACCGGCGTCGCGTGGGAGCTGACCCAGCTCGCCGGGGACCCGGCGCGTGCCCTCGGCCGACTCGCCGATTCGGTGTCCGCGCGGGCGATCATCGTCGGGACCCGGGAGCGTGGCCTCCGGAAGGGCATCCTCGAGTTCTTCAACGGTTCCGTCGCCGCGACGCTGGCCCATCGGCAGGCGCGTCCGGTGATCGTGGTCCCACTCGCGCCGAGTGCCACCGACGAACCGCTCTGGGACGCCTCCGCCGGCGACCTGCGGTGACGGCCGCTCCGACGGGGACACGGGCTCCGCACCTCCAACCCGCCACGATCGCGATGGTCGCGCTCGGTGGTGCGATCGGGACGGCTGCCCGCGAGGCGATCTCCCTCGCGATCCCGCCCATCGGTGGTGTCCCCGTGGCCATCCTCGGCATCAACGTCGTCGGCGCCTTCCTGCTCGGTCTCCTCCTCGAGTCGCTCCTCCGACGCGGGCCCGACGCCGGCCGTCGACGCGATCTCCGCCTCTTCCTCGGCACCGGCGTCCTCGGCGGCTTCACGACTTACAGCGCGCTCGCGGCCGACAGCAGTGTCCTCCTCATCGAGGGGAGCGCCCTCGTGGGGGTGCTGTACGCGGTGGGGAGCGTCGTGCTGGGCGCCCTGGCGAGCTGGGGCGGCATCGTCCTCGCCCGACGGATCGGCGGTGGCCGCTCGTGACGCCCTGGCTCTTCCTCGCGATCGCGGCGGCCGGCGGTGTCGGCGCCGCGGCCCGCTTCGTCGTCGACGGCATCGTCCGTTCCCGTGTGGGCGGCGCCTACCCGTGGGGCACGACCGTGATCAACGTCAGCGGGTCGCTGCTGCTCGGCTTCGTCACCGCGCTGGCGCTCGGCGGGGTCGTCGACGAGGCGTGGCGGCTCGTCCTCGGAGGCGGGCTGCTCGGTGGGTACACGACGTTCAGCACCGCGAGTGTCGAGACCGTCCGGCTGCTCCACGACGGACGTTCCCGGGCCGGACTGGCGAACGCGTTGGGCATGCTCGTCGCGTCGGTCGTCGCGGCCCTGGTCGGCTACGGGTTCGGTTCGCTCCTCGCCTGACCGCCCGTTCGCCCAAATACGGGCGAATGAGCGTTCGTTCGCCCGAAGATGGGCGAACGAACACGCCGGCTATGCCTCGAAGCGGCGGTTGTGCCGGAGGTTCAGCACGATCGGGATCCCGAGGGCGACGACGAGCAGCAGGATGCTCCAGAAGCCGATCTCCGACCACAGCAGGAAGACGCCGAAGACGCCGAGTCCGCCCGACAGCCCGCGCAGGATGATCGTGAACTGCGGGAGTCGCTGCGGGCGGCCCTGCCACATCGGCAGCGGCGAGTCGGGGTTCGCGGCGATGAGGCGGACCATCGACAGCGTCCCGAAGACGGCCGCGAGGAACAGCAGCGAGAGACCCCAGGTGAACATGTCCCCAGTCTGTCAGTCTGCGACACGTCCCTCACGCCGTCGCCGGAGCGCGTGGCCGATCAGGAGCGGGGCTGCCCCGTGTTGCGGTCGATGTGCGGCTTCCGCTCGACCGGCTTCTTGACGCGGACGATCTCGCCACGTCGCTCCTGGCCGGGCAGCGGCCGTGACCGACGTCCGTAGATGAGCTCCGAGGAGTCGAGCAGCCACGGCACGAGGGCGACGGTCACGCCGTGGACGAGCATGATCTGGTTGCGGATCCGCGACGCCCGCCGGTTGTGGAGGAGGCTCTCCCACCAGTGCCCGACGATGTACTGCGGCATGTAGACGGTCACGACCTCGGCGCCGTGCTCAGCGCGGTGCGCCTTGATGTACTTCGCGAGCGGCATCGCGAACTCGCGGTACGGCGACTCGAGGATGACGAGCGGCACGTGGATGTTCTGTTCGATCCACTGCTGCTCGAGCAGCTTCGTGGCCTCTGGATCGATCGACATGTGGACCGCTTCGAGGCTGTCGTGCTTGGCGGCGATCGCGTAGTCCAGCGCCTTGAGGATCGGCTTCTGCATCTTGCCGACGAGGACGATCGCGTGGTCGCCGGTCGCGCCGAAGGTCGTGGTCGGGTCGACCTCGACTTCCTTCTCGACGTCGCGGTAGTAGCGGTTCACGCCGAGCATGAGGACGAAGAGGATCGGCATGAGCACGAAGACGAGCCAGGCGCCGTGGGTGAACTTCGTGATCGTCACGACGATGAGGACGCTCGCGGTGAGCAGGGCGCCGAACGCGTTGATCGCGAGGCCGCGGTAGACGGAGCCGCGGTTGTCGCAGCCCTCCCGCAGCATCCGCAGCCAGTGCTTCACCATGCCTGTCTGGCCCAGCGTGAACGACACGAACACCCCGATGATGTACAGCTGGATGAGCTGGGTGAGGTTCGCCTGGTAGACGACGAGGATCGCGCACGCGGCGAGGCCCAGGATGATCATGCCGTTCGAGAACACGAGGCGGTCGCCACGGGTGTTGAGCGACTTGGGGGCGTAGGAGTCGCGCGCGAGGACGGCGCCGAGCAGCGGGAAGCCGTTGAACGCGGTGTTGGCCGCGAGGAGCAGGACGCACGCGGTCGCCGCCTGGATGAGGAAGAACGGGATGCTGTTCGCGCCGAAGACCGCGGTCGCGACCTGGGCCATGAGGCTCGGCTGCGGCGTCGTCGCGCAGTCCGCGAACCCTTCGAGGTGACAGGCGTTCTCGGCGTAGTGCACGCGTGAGATGAGGGCGAGCGCGGTGAGGCCGACGAACAGCACGATCGCGGTGCCGCCCATGAGGACCAGCGTCTTCTGGGCGTTCTTGATCTGCGGGCGGCGGAACGCCGGGACGCCGTTCGAGACCGCTTCGACACCGGTGAGTGCGGAGCAACCAGAGGAGAAGGCGCGGAGGAGGAGCAGGATGAATGCCGCCTGGGTGAGACTCTCACCCTGCACGGTGAACTCGGCGCTCGACGCGACGGGGGCGTCGCCCATGAACGTGCGGGCGAGTCCGGCGACGATCATGACGAGCACGCTCGCGATGAAGAAGTAGGTGGGGATCGCGAAGGCCTTGCTCGACTCCCGCACGCCACGGAGGTTCACGGCCATGAGGACGAGCACGAACCCGACGGCCAACTCGACGCGCCACGGGTTCAGCCCGGGGATCGCGGAGATGATGTTGTCGACGCCGGAGGCCACCGACACGGCGACCGTGAGGACGTAGTCCACCAGGAGTGCTGAGGCGACCACGAGGCCGGCCTTCTCGCCGAGGTTCCGGTGGGCGACCTCGTAGTCGCCACCACCCGACGGGTACGCCTTGATGAGCTGCCGGTAGCTCGCGACGACCACGACGAGGAGGATCACGACGCACGCCGCGACCCACGGCGCGAAGCTCAGGAAGGCGAGCCCGCCGAGCGTCAGGATCATGAGGAGTTCCTGCGGCGCGTACGCCACACTCGACAACGCGTCGCTCGCGAAGATCGGCAGTGCGAGCCGTTTGGGGAGGAGCTGGCCCTCCAGGTTCTCGGTCGGCAGCGGGTCCCCGATCAACCAGCGTTTTGCCGATCGTGGTTCTGTCCCGGGCTCTCGACCCTCAGTTGTCACGAGCGGCGATATTACTCCTTCGGGAACCGGAGTCAAGCGGGGATGAGCTGGATGGACAGGCATCGTCACCCGACCGTGACGCAGTGTTCATCGAGCGGGGGAGTGGCGGACCAGGATGGTCGACCAATATCCTGATCGACGGCTGTTGCCTGGCTGTGAGCCCGGACAGTCGCTCGTGATCGACCACCCACCTCAAGGACCCTCATCGTGACCGCTCGCCGTCGTCTCCTCCCGCTCGCCCTCGCCGCCCTCGCCGCGGCCCTGACGCTCTCCGGTTGCAGTGTCGTGGAGGGCATCCTCCCGAAGCCCGCCGAGACCCGGGACGCGCAGTCCGGTGAGATCGTCGGTGGAGGCACGACGGACGTCTTCACCCTCTCAGTCGGTGACTGCCTGAACGACGAGTCGTCGTCCGACGAGGTCACGGAGGTGCCGACCGTGCCCTGTTCCGAGCCGCACCAGTACGAGGTGTACGGCGAGGTCACGCTGACCGGCGACGAGTGGCCCGGCGAGGAGGCCGTCACGCAGCAGGCCGACGACGGGTGCTACGCGCAGTTCCAGGCGTTCGTCGGGATCGTCTACGAGGACTCCAGCCTCGAGTTCAACTACTACACGCCGACCGAGGCCAGCTGGAACGGGGTGGACGACCGGCTCGTCACCTGCGTGATCTACGACTCCGCGGCGACCACCGGCTCGCTGGCCGGCGCGGCACGCTAGGCCGACCGCACACGCCGTACCGACGGAACCGCCCGACTCCTGTGAGGGGTCGGGCGGTTCTGTGTCTCGGCCTGCGTGTCGGGGCGCTCAGCCCTGCAGGCGCTCGCGCAGGCGGTCGCGGACGGCGACGAGGTCGGCACGCAGGGCCGACACGGTGTCGTCGTCGAGCGCGCCTCCACGGGCGACGTGCTCGCGGAGTTCGGCTCGGACCGCCTGGCGGAACTCGTTGATCGACACGTCGGTCTCGTGGAGCGCCAGGCGACCCTGCACCTTCTGATCGGCGCTCTCCTCGGCGGTCGACGTCCAGCTCGGACCGGGCTTCGCGGACTGCTTCGCCTCGCGCGCGGCTGAGGCGAGATCGGCCCGGAGGCTCTTCATAGCCGCCGTGACCCCGCTGCGGACCTCGTCGGCGATACGGCGGACGGAATCGGTGAGCTGGTCCTCGATGCCGTCGAGCTCGCCCGCCCGTGCTGCGAGCTCGGCCCGGCCCGCCTCGGTGATCTCGTAGACGGTCTTCCGACCGTCACTCGTCTTCGTGACGAGTCCCTCCTCTTCCAGCTTCGCGAGGCGCGGGTAGATGGTGCCGGCGCTCGGGCTGTAGGTGCCACCGCTCCGGTCGGTGAGTGCCTGGATGAGTTCGTAGCCGTGCTTCGGCGACTCGTCGAGCAGGCTCAGGAGGTACAACCGCAGGCTGCCGTGGGCGAAGACGGGGCTCATGCGCCTGCCTCGCTCCCTGCGGTGGTGGCCGCGCCCGCCGGCTCGGCAGCCGGGCGGCGGAGGACGGTCACCGCGCCGCCGACGGTGTTCATGCGCACCTCGGCGAACTGTCCGGACAGGGCGCCGGTGTGCGAGTTGTACCCGCCACCGCGCAGCCCCTTCAGGACGACGCCGTCGATCGCCAGGCGGCCGCCGACCGAGTTCGCCGTGTAGCGGGCGGCGAGTTCCTCGTCGAGACGGACCGTGATCGCGCCGCTCACGGTGTTCAGGTCGAGCTGTTCGCATGCACCGTGGATGTCGAGGAGCAGGTCGGAGGAGACGCCGTCGATCGAGGCGCGCGTGATGTCGCCGGAGACGGTGACGTCGCCCGAGACCGTGTGCGCCTGGATGCGACCCGTGTGGTTCTGGACCGTGAGCTCGCCGCTCACGGAGTTGAGGTCGAGCCGTCCGGTCATCCGGTCGGCCACGAGGTCGCCGGACACCGTGTTGAGCTTGGCGTCTGCGGTGAGGCCTGCGACCAGTCCGCTGGCGCTGACCACGCCGAACGTCAGGGCGATGTCGCGGGGGACGAGGACGCTGACCTGGGCCGTGGCGCGATTGGCGCCGAAGTTCGAGAACACTTCGAGGAAGTTGTCCCAGCGCAGCTGCGGGTGGTCGATCTCGGCGACGTCGCCGTCGATGGTGATCTTGAGGTCCTTGCCGGTGACGGCCCCCACCTCGATGCGGGCGCCGGGTTCGTCGTGTCCGATGATGTCGACCTGGCCGCCGATGAGGCCGACCTTGAGTCGTCTCACGAGTTCGAGGTCGATGATGCGGCTCTCGCCGGGAGCGATGATCCACTTCTCCTGTGCCATGGTGCGGTTCCTTCCGAGTGATCGCGATATATCGCGTTGAACTGGAATTCACGATATATCGCGTCTCGGTGCGTGGCAACCCCCGGAACCTCCGGGATCACCCTGAGTCGACCCTGGGATCGGCGGCCGGACGGTCGTCGCGGCGCACGTCGGTCTGCAGCGGCGGAGGCTCAGTACCAGGGAGCGATGGCCAGGTCGTCGGGGACGGACCCCTCGTCGCTCGGTGGCCCACTGCCGTCGAGGCAACTGGATCCCGCCGGGACCTCCGAGTGCGCCGACCACGGGTCGTCGGCCTCCAAATGGAAGGGCACGTACCCGACGAGCTTCGAGGATGGAGGCCTCACCTCGGCCTCGAGCGCAGCGGTGAAGTCGTCGAACTCCTTCGTGGCGTACACCGTCGCGCCCTCCAACCCCGACGACGGATCCAGCTCGCAGGAGACGGCCACCGGTCGCCACCCTGCGTCGCGCAGCTGGGCCAACATGGCGGTGGCGGCAGGCCAGGCGGGTCCGCTCGCTCCTGGTTCCGCGGTCACGTCCGACGGCCAGAGGTCCTCGACCGTGATCGCCCCGCGTTGCACGCTGACGTTGGCAGAGGTGTCCGGAACCCGTGGCCCGGTGACGCTGCCGTCCGTGAAGAGCGGATCATCGGCCAACGCGGTGAGCCGGGCGTGGTCGGTCTCGTCGGCCACGACGGGTGTCGCCGACAGGCCGCATCCCGTACAAGCGAGCGCGGCGACGAGGATCGTCAGCGACACGGTCGCGAGGCGACGATGGATCTGCTGCATGACGGTTCCCTCCGCGGCGCCCGAGCGGACGCGTCACCCTCACCGTAACCGACACCCCGGCGTGCGCCACGTCCGACGCCCGACGGGTGATGGGGAGTGCTGCCCATCGTCTTCCGGAGCCGGCGGGGTCAAGGTGGAACCATCGGATCAGGCGCCTCACCGGGATCGACCGGGCAGCGCGAACAGCACCGGAGAGCGGGGACCCATGAGTGGCACGATGCAGGTGGACGGCGCGGGCCTGGCGGCGGTCGTCCAAGCGGTGGGTGGGGCGGCCACGAGCGCGACGGGGGTCTTCTCGACCTGCCTCGACACGTCGTTCCTTGACGAGCAGGTGGCTGCGAACGCCGCCGCCTTCGAACTGACGTGGCGGACCGAGATGACGGAGGCGGGCAAGACGCTCGACGACTTCGCACGGTGGATGCAGAACGTCGCGGACACGATGGCCGGCACGGACGCGGCGCTCGCCGAGGACGCCTCATGACCGCGCCGCCGCCGCAGGCTCCGCCACCCACGGCGGTCCCGTCCGATCGTCGTGACGCGGCCGAGCGGGCCGCGACCGGCGCGCGGGTCGCGTCCCTGGCCGCGGAACTCCGAGGAGCCGGCGTCCCCGCCGGCGTCACCGAGCAGGTCGCGAGTGTGGTCCGCACGGCCGGTCTCGACGCCGTCATCGGCCTCGGCGCCGGCATGCTGACGGACGAGCAGGCGGGGGCCGTGCTGCTCGACGCCCTCATTGACGCGCGTCGCCGAGGATCCGACAGTGCGGAGACCGCCGCCGAATTGCGCGCGGTCGCCAGGCTGCAGACCGTCGTGCTGCAGCTCCTCTCCGGACTCGCCACGACCACGCGCGCCGCCGGGACCGGGGATCGATCGTGAACCTCTCCGACCTCCGCACCAAGAGCTCAGCCGAGATCGACGTGCTCGCCACCTTCATCGGCTCGCTGACCGGCGACCCGTTGAGCTTCATCACCTCGATCGGTTCGTTCGTCGATCGCGCAGTCGGGCTCATCCCCAGATCCTCCACGTTCGCGGACACCCCACCGCCGGGTGACCCGGCCACCATTGACGGGCTCGCGGAGCAGTACGAGAACGCGGTGCTCGCCGCGGAGGCGATCCAGACCACGCTCTCCACCGTCACCGCGTCGAGCCTGCCCGACGCACTCGTCGGGGTGACCGGCGCGAGCGCGACGCAGGTCCTGGCGTCCGTCAACACCCTCGTCGGCAGCGAGATCGAGGGTCTCCGGACCGGTGCCAGCGGTCTCCGCGACTACGCGGACGCCATCACCGCGGCCCGCGCCGCCCACCATCCGGGTGCGGACACCATCCGCGACGGTCAGCGGACCATCGGGAACATCTCCGTGAACCCATGGGCGATGACCAACCCGATCACCGGAGCCGGAGAGGTCGCCGGTGTGCTCTCGGACCTCATCCGCGGGGCCGGCCAGATCCTCGACGGCGTGTCCGTCTGCCACGACGCCTACGACGACGCATGGGCGGCCGGTGAGGCGCTGCAGCGGGCACTGTCGGACGCCGAAGGCTACGCCGTGCTCGCCGGCGTCGAGGTGCCCGTGGGCCAGACGCGGCTGGACGTCCTCGTCTCGCGGACGCAGTTCCCGAACGGTGACCCCGACAGTTCGGTCCTCTCCGAGACGGAATGGGCGAACTACGTCCAGAACTGGAACGCGATGAGCGACGACGAACGCGAACGCATCCTCGCGGCGATGGAAGAGTCCGGCGACCCTGCCGTCAGCGCCCTCCTCATGAGTGCGATCGCCACCGGCGCCGGCAGTTCCTCCGTGCTCGCCCTCGCCGACGCGATCAAGAACGCTCCGCCCGGCGAACGCCAGCGCATGATCGACGAGCTCACGAACCTCGGCGTCGGCGACAACGGGGACGCCACGGTGAACGGCGAGACCTTCGACCAGTACAACAACAAGACCTGCGGATCGACGACGCTCATCACCCTCGCCGCCCAGTCGGACCCGTTCCTCGCCTACTGGCTGCAGACCGGCGAGTTCCTCGACGGCCACGTGCCCGACTACCTCCGGGGACTCGACCTCGCCGACGCGGCCGGTCTGGACACCGAGGATCGGATGACGTTCCTGCAGCAGGCCGTCCAGGACCGTGCGAACGACCTGTTCCCCGGCCCGATCGACTACCCGAACGTCGCGGGCACGGCGCCCGGTGGCGCGGTCGACGAGTCGGACCGCACCGGTACCGACTACCACATCGACTGGACCAACGCCCTGGGTGGTGACTCGGGCCGAGGGGCGGCACTCACCGAGGCCGCGGCGGCGGCGAACGACGGGACGCCCGTCCCGCTCCTCGTCGGCCCGAGCGACAACACCATCCCGCAGCATTACGTGCTCATCATCGGCTTCCACGACGGCGACTACGAGATCTACGATCCGTCGACCGGCGAGACGAACTCCGTGGACGAGGACATCATGCTGAACGGCTCGGACGACCCGGTCACCGGCTTCGCGAACTGGAACCAGATCTACGCCGTCGTGAACCCGAGCTGACCCTTCGACAAGCTCAGGGACCGCGTGGGGTTGCTCGGGGATCGGAAGCAGGGGGTGGCTCGGGGACCAGGGGCTTCGGGATGGCTCGGGGACCGGGTGGGGTTACTCAGGGACCGGATGCCCGGGGCGGCTCGGGGACCGGAGGGGGGGTCGGGGACCGCGTGGGGGTGCTCGGGGACTGGAGGCAGGGGCGGCTCAGGGGCCGGGGCGGTGGAGAGCGACGTCCGCTCAGCGCCAGCGGTACTCGAGCTCCGGTCGTCCGGGAGTGCCGTAGCGCGGTGAGCGCTCGACGGCGCCCGTCTCGGCGAGGTACTCGAGGTAGCGCCTGGCCGTCACCCGCGACAGGGACCCGGCGGCTGCCGCCTCGCTCGCGGAGAGCGGTCCGGCTGCCTGCCGGAGGAGGTCCGAGACCAGGCGGAGGGTGTCCTCCGAGAGTCCCTTCGCCAGCTGCGGACGGGAGGACGGCGCTCGCAGGGTGGCGAGCGTGAGGTCCACCTCGTGCTGGCTGGCGAGGGCTCCCTCCGCCGTCATGGTCTGCCGGAAGGTGCGGTACGTCTCGAGCTTGTCGGCGAACGCCGGGAATGCGAACGGCTTGATGAGGTACTGCACGATGCCGGCCGAGACCGCCGCTCGGACGATCCGGAGGTCGCGCGCAGCGGTGATGGCGATGACGTCGACGTCGATGCCGGCGGTCCGGATCCGTCGGCAGAGTTCGAGTCCGTGCGCATCCGGCAGGTTCAGGTCGAGCAGGACCAGGTCGATCCGGTCGTCGGGGGAGCGATGGGCCGCGGTGGCCCGCAGCGCCTGCATCGCGGTGGCCGCATCGCCCGCCACCCCGGCCAGTTCGAAGCCCTCCACGCGGCGCAGGTAGGACGCGTGGGCCTGCTGGGCGATCGGTTCGTCCTCGACGACGAGGACTCGGATCCGCTCGCTCATGCGTCCGCCCCGTCCCGGACCCCGACCGCGGCCGGCAGCGTCACGACGAACGCCGAGGACGGCTCCTGGACGACCTCGATCGTCCCACCGAGTCGCGTCACGGCCTGCTGGACCAGGGCGAGCCCGAAGCCGCGACCGTACCGACCCGGTTCCTTCGTGGACCAGCCCCGCGCGAACGCGAGGTCGAGGTCGGACGGTGCCAATCCGGGTCCACTGTCGGTCACCTGGATCACGAGTTCCGTGGCTTCCGCGCCGGCGTCGGCGGACCGCCCGGCTGCCGATGCGTCGGGGAGTCCCTGACCGAGGTAGACCTCCACCCAGGGCCGTTCGCCGGTGGCCGCATCGATCGCGTTGTCGATGAGGTTGCCGAGGATGGTGACGATCACCGCAGGGTCGACGCGCACCCGTCCGAGCGTCGGGTCGCTCTCGAGGTGCAGCTCGACCCCCTGCTCCGCGGCCTGGGCCGTCTTGCCGAGCAGGAGCGCCGAGATCACCGGCTCCTGTTCCGCCGCGAGCACGCGGTCGGTCAACCGCTGACTCGCTCCGAGTCCCTGCGCCGCGAGGTCGAGCGCCTCCTCCCGCCGGTCGAGTTCGATGAGCGAGACGATCGTGTGCAGCCGGTTCGCGAACTCGTGGGTCTGCGAGCGCAGGGCGTCGCTCATCGTCCGCATCGAGGCCAGCTCGCCGCTCAGGTGTTCGATCTCGGTGTGGTCGCGCAGCGTCATCACCCACCCACGCGGGTGCGGGCCTGCCGTCTCGCCCGGACCGACCGCCGACTCCTGGTTCACGACGAGCACGTGGTCGCGTGTGAGGTGGATCTCGTCGACGGCTTGGCGTCCGCTCGCGAGGAGCTCCCGTAGCCCCGCGTCGATCGGCAGCTCGTCGACCGGCGCCGCACCCGGGGAACGCTCGCCGAGGGGAAGGCCGAGCAGTTCGGCCGCCTGGTCGTTGACGAGCACGAGACGGTGGTGGCGGTCCACGAGGACGAGCCCCTCGCGTACGGAGTGGAGCACCGATTCGTAGTAGTCGAACATCCTGGCGAGGTCCTCCGGTCCGCGCGAACCGGTGACCCGTGCGAGGTAGCGGCGGAGCGTCCAGGAGCCGATCGCGCCGATGACGAGCACGAGCAGGGCCGTCCCGAGCAACCACGGCACCCGGGTCTCGAAGGTCTCGGACACGTTGCTGACCGTGACGCCCGCGGCGACGAGGGCGACGACCTCGCCGGCGTCGTCACGGATGGGTGCGACGGCGCGGACCGAGGGGCCGAGCGTGCCCGTGTACGTCTCGGTGAAGGTCCGTCCCTCGAGCGCCGGTCCGATCGTGCCGATGAACGGCTTGCCGATCTGGTCGCGCTCGCGGTGCGTGTACCGGGTGCGATCCGGAGCCATGATCGTCACGAAGTCGACGCCGGTGTCGCGCATGAGCGCCTCGGCGTAGGGCTGGAGCGCGTCCGACGGGCGATCCGAGCCGAGCTGCGCGACGACGTAGGGGTTGTCCGCGACGCCGTTCGCGACGTCGAGGCACTTCGCGACCGCGCGGTCCTCGGTCTCGGTGCGGGCCTGGAACCAGAGCAGGACGCCGGCGACGAGCGTCATCGCGACGACCGCGACGAGCTGCACGAGGAAGAGCCGCGAGGCGATGCTCCTGGACCGACCGGCCATCGCGTCACCTCCGTCTGCTCCGTCGCGTCGACCCCTCAAGTATCGGTGGTGACGACGGCCTCAGGCGTCGCCGACCGCGACCAGTACGACCACAAGCGGTCACTACGACCACAACCCGCTCGATCCGGCGGGGTGGTCGCAGCATGGGGCGATCGACCACCCGCTGCCGCACTGACGCGGCCGACGAAACGGATCCGGAATGGCAATGACGCTCTCCTCCCTGAAACGGCTGGACAAGACCCACTACCTCTACCTCGCGGTGATCGTCGCGGTGCTCGCCGGCATCGTCGTCGGCCTCGCCGCCCCGGAGTTCGCGAAGGGACTCAAACCCATCGGCGACGCCTTCGTGGCGCTGATCAAGATGATGATCGCCCCGGTCATCTTCTGCACCATCGTGATCGGCGTCGGGTCGATCGCGAAGGCCGCGACCGTCGGCAAGGTCGGCGGGCTCGCGCTGCTGTACTTCATCGTGATGTCGACCTTCGCCCTCGCGATCGGCCTCGTCGTCGGCAACCTCATCCAGCCGGGCGCCGGCTTGAACCTCGCCGAGACGAGCTACCAGGTGGAGGGGGAGGCCAAGAGCACGACCGAGTTCATCCTCGGCATCATCCCCACGACGCTCGTGTCCTCGCTGACCGGCGGCAACATCCTGCAGGTCCTCTTCGTCGCCCTGCTCGTCGGCTTCGGGCTGCAGAAGATGGGGACGACGGGTGAACCGATCCTGCGCGGCATCAAGCTCATCCAGGCGCTCGTGTTCCGGGTGCTCGCGATGATCATGTGGATCGCACCCATCGGCGCCTTCGGCGCGATCGCCGCCGTGACCGGGTCCGCCGGAGCGAGCGCGCTCGTCGGGCTGGCCACCCTCATGATCGCGTTCTACATCACCTGCGCGTTGTTCATCGTCGTCGTGCTCGGCGGGGTCTTGCGCCTCGCCACGGGCTTCAACATCTTCAAGCTCATGAAGTACCTCGGCCGTGAGTACCTCCTCATCGTCGGCACCTCCTCCTCCGAGGCGGCGCTCCCGCGACTCATCGCGAAGATGGAGCACCTCGGTGTCTCCAAGCCGGTCGTCGGCATCACCGTCCCGACGGGCTACTCCTTCAACCTCGACGGCACCGCGATCTACCTCACCATGGCGTCGATCTTCATCGCCGACGTCATGGGTGTCCCGATGAACCTCGGGGAGCAGATCTCGCTCCTCGTGTTCATGATCATCGCGTCGAAGGGCGCCGCGGGCGTCACCGGCGCTGGTCTCGCGACCCTCGCCGGCGGCCTGCAGGCCAACCGACCCGACCTCGTCGACGGGGTCGGCCTCATCGTCGGCATCGACCGCTTCATGTCGGAGGCGCGTGCGCTCACGAACTTCACCGGCAACGCGGTCGCCACGATCATCATCGGCACGTGGGTGAAGGAGGTCGACCGGGTGCAGGTCGGCGAGGTCCTCTCCGGTCGCTCGCGGTTCGACGAGGCGACGATGAGCGTCGACGACCACACGGGCGCAGTCGCGGTGGCGAAGCGCTGAGCAGCAGGCCCTTCGACAGGCTCAGGGACCGGAGAACCCGGTCCCTCAGCCTGTCGCTCCCGGACCCTGAGCCTGTCGAAGGGTGCTCAGTTGGCCGGTGAGTCGACGATCGGCTTCGACGGCGGGGTGTCGCCCTCCAGCACCGCCTCGTCCACGGCGGTGGTCGAGTGTTCCGTACGCGGAGCGATCCGGAACAACGGGATCGTGTAGCCGCAGATCGGGCCGATGAGCACGGCGAAGACCACTGTTCCGATGCCGACGTTCCCGCCGAGCAGCCACCCGATGCCGAGGACGACGAGCTCCACGCCCGTGCGCCCGACCCAGATCGGCCACCCGGTGACACGGTGGATGCCGGTCATGAGGCCGTCCCGCGGGCCGGGGCCGAAGTTGCCGCCGATGTAGAGGCCGGAGGCGACGCCGAGGAGGAGCAGTCCGCCGGCGAACAGCAGGATGCGCGCCCAGAGGTCGAGGTCCGCGGGGATGAACGCCAGCCCGATGTCGGCCGATGGCCCCACGAGGAGGACGTTCAGGACGGTGCCGACACCCGGCCGCTGCTTGAGCGGGATCCAGGCGAGGAGCACGAGCCCGCCGACGATGATCGTGATGAGTCCGAAGCTCAGGCCGGTCCGCAGGTTGAGTCCCTGAGTGAGGACGTCCCAGGGGGCGACCCCGACGGCACCGCGCACGATCATCGCGATGGCGATGCCGTACAGGAAGAGGCCGATGAGGAGTTGGAGCACACGACGGGTCATGGTGGACAATCCAATTGCACGATTGGCTTTGGCGCTAGAGGCCAATCTGGGTATCGTGGTTCAATGGCTTCCATCACCCTGAGTGCCCGATCGCTCGCCGCCCTGCTCGGGCAGTGGAAGACCGCTGCGCCCGCATACCGCGGTCTCGCCGACCGAATCCGACTCCTCGTCCTCGACGGACGCATCCCGGTCGGTACCCGTCTGCCGGCCGAGCGGGAACTGGCCGATCGGCTCGCGCTGAGCCGCACCACGGTCACCGCGGCGTACCGCGAACTGCGCGAGGCGGGCTACCTCCGCAGCATCCGCGGTTCTGGCAGTGTCACCCTCCTGCCGTCGGCGCCCACTGCGCTGGCTCCCGTGCCACAGGGCGGGTTCCTCGATTTCAGCAAGGCCGCCGTCCCGCCGTGCCCCGAGATCATCGACGCCGTCGCCACCGCCGCCGCAGAACTGCCGCGGTACATGCACGACTTCGACTACGATCTCGTCGGCATGCCCGAGCTGCGGCAGGCCATCGCCGACCGCTACACCGCGCGCGGGCTGCCCACCGACCCCGACGAGATCATGGTGACCGTGGGGGCTCAGCACGCGATCGCCCTCATCGCGCGCACCCTCCTCAGCCGAGGCGACCGCGTCCTCGTCGAGATGCCGAGCTATCCCCACGCCTACGAGGCACTCCGGGCGGCCGGGGCCAGGCTCGGCGCGGCGACCGTCTCCTCGGAGACCGGCTGGGACGTCCGCGAACTCGAGCAGTGGTTCGAGCGCACGAGCCCCGCGATGGCGTACCTCATGCCGGACTTCCACAACCCGACCGGGGCGTCGATGCCGCTCGAGACCCGCCGACGGGTCGCCGCAGCCGCCGAGCGGCACGGGACGGTGCTCGTGATCGACGAGACCACGGCGGAACTCGACATCGACCGGCCGACGGACCAGGGGCTCGACGGCACGCCGTTCGCTGCTCTCGAGGGTGCGCCGGCGTCGATCATCACGATCGGTTCGGTGGGCAAGACGATCTGGGGCGGGCTCCGCATCGGGTGGATCCGGGCCGAGCGCGGCACGATCAGGAAGCTCGTCTCGGCACGCTCGCTGGGCGACCTCGGCACCCCGATCCTCGACCAGCTGACCGTCCAGCAGTTGATGCCGGCGATGGACGGCATCGTCGCCCGGCGCGGTGTCGCGCTCGGCGAGACCCGCGACCGGCTCGTCGACCTCCTGGCCGACCGCCTCCCCGAGTGGACCGTGCCGCGGGTCGATGGCGGGATCGCCACCTGGGTGAACCTCGGCGAGGCCGCGTCATCGCAGCTCTCGCTCGCGGCGCGGAGCCACGGGCTCGTGATCGTCGCCGGGCCGCGGTTCGGGATCGACGGTGCGTTCGAGCGTTACCTGCGCATCCCGATCAGCTATCCGTGGGCCCAGACGGAGCAGGCGGTCGAGCTGCTGACGCAGACGTGGCACTCCGCGATGTTCGGGCACGTGCCGGCCCTGGACTACCTCGAAGACGTCGTCTGAGGTCGCCGCCGACGAGTGTGACACCGCTCCACACGCAGTGCTTGTGCGTGCCGTGTCCAGCCTCCGCGCGAGACCGCCGTCGGACGGGTGTGCGGTGACATAATTACAGCGTCCGCACCTCTCGCAACAACCGAAAGCGGCTCCGTGCACCTGCTCTCCGTCCTCAGCATGAAGAACCGCGCGTTGATCGCGCTCGTCACCATCGTGGCAGCCGTGTTCGGCGTCCTGGCGGTGGGCGGCCTCGAGCAGGAGCTCATCCCGTCGGTCCAGTTCCCGCAGCTCGCGATCATCACGAGCTACCCGGGGGCGGCACCCGAGGTCGTCAACGACGACGTCTCGACCCCGATCGAGACCGCGATCCAGGGCGTGCCCGGTATCGAGTCCACCTCGGCGACGTCGAGCACGAACACGAGCCTCATCAGCGCGACCTTCACCTACGGCACGGACCTCGCGACCGCCGAGCAGAAGATCACCCAGGCGATCAACCGCATCAAATCGACCCTGCCCGACACCGTCGACCCGCAGGTGGTCAGCGGCAGCATCGACGACCTCCCCGTGATCCAGATCGCCGTGTCCGGTGCGGCCGACCAGGACTCCCTGGCCGAGGTGCTCTCCAGCTCCGTGGTCCCCGACATCAAGGACGTCGACGGCGTCCGCGACGCGGCGATCGTCGGCGAGGTGGGCAAGCGGGTCACGATCACCCCCGACGACGCCAAACTGGCCGTGGCGGGGCAGACCAGCCGGGTCATCGGTACGACACTGCAGCAGAACGGCTCCCTGCAGCCCGCGGGCGACATCACCGAAGGCGACAAGACGTTCTCCGTGCAGACGGGCACGAAGCTCACCTCGGTCGCCGACATCGCCGCCCTGCCGATCACGGGCGCCTTCGCCGCCGACGGCTCCGTCCTGACCATCGGCGACGTCGCGACGGTCGCCCTGAGCGACGACCCGATCACGTCGATCTCGCGCGTCGACGGCGAGCCGGCGCTCACCATCGCCGTCACGAAGCTGCCCGCGGCGAACACCGTCGAGGTCTCGCAGGGCGTGCGCGACCTCCTGCCCGAGCTCGAGCGCACGATCGGCTCCGACGCCAAGCTCACCGTCGTGTTCGATCAGGCGCCCTACATCGAGCAGTCGATCGAGTCGCTGACGACGGAGGGGCTACTCGGCCTCGTCTTCGCGGTCCTCATCATCCTCATCTTCCTGCTCGACGTCCGCGCGACGATCGTGACCGCCATCTCCATCCCGACGTCCGTGCTCATCACCTTCATCGGCCTCCAGGTCGCCGAGTATTCGCTCAACATCCTCACGCTAGGCGCGCTGACGATCGCCATCGGGCGCGTGGTCGACGACTCCATCGTCGTGATCGAGAACATCAAGCGACACCTCTCGTTCGGCGACAACCGCACGGGCGCGCAGCGCGCCGGATCGATCCTGAGCGCCGTCCAGGAGGTCGCCGGAGCCATCACCGCGTCGACCGTCACGACCGTGGCCGTGTTCCTGCCCATCGCCTTCGTCGGCGACGTCACCGGCGAGCTGTTCCGCCCCTTCGCCCTCACCGTCACGATCGCGCTGCTCGCGTCGCTCCTCGTCGCGCTCACCATCGTGCCGGTGCTCGCCTACTGGTTCCTGCGGGCTCCGAAGGCGCAGCGGCTCGCAGCTGCAGCCGCAGCGGAGGAAGCGCCGTCCGACGCGACGACCGGACCGGTCCGGAGCCGCCGCGAGCGCCGGGTCAGCGTGCAGGACGAAGACGACCTCGAGAAGCCGTCACGGCTCCAGAAGGCGTACCTCCCGATCATCCACTGGACTCTCAAGCATTCGGTCACCACGCTGCTGCTGTCGGTGCTCGTGCTCGTCGGCACCTTTGCGCTCACGCCGTTCATGAAGACCAACTTCCTCGGTGACTCCGGCCAGAACACCCTCACGGTCACGCAGACCCTGCCGGTCGGCACGAGCCTCGACGCTCAGGACGCGGCGGCGAAGCAGGTCGAGACGAAGCTGCGCGACATCGACGGCATCGACACCGTCCAGCTCTCGATCGGGTCGAGCGGAAGCTCCTTGCGCGACGCGTTCTCGGGCGGCGGTGGCGGAGCCATCACCTACTCGATCACGACGAGCGAAGACGCCGACCAGACGGCACTCCAGAAGACGGTCCGCAAGGACCTGTCCGGGCTCGACGACGTCGGCGAGATCGAGGTCGCCGCGTCCGCGGGCTTCGGCGGGTCGAGCGACATCGAGATCGACATCACCTCAGCCCGGCAGAGCGATCTCGCGACGGCCGCCGACGCCATCCAGCAGGCCGTCACCGGCCTCGACGGCATCGACCAGGTCACGAGCAACCTCAGCGAATCGCGACCCTACGTCCAGGTGGCCGTCGACCGCGACGCCGCTGCCGCTGCAGGGTTCAGCGAGGTCGCGCTCGGGGCGTACGTCTCGCAGCTCATGCAGCCGACGACGGTGGGCTCCATCGTCATCGACGACACCACGCTCACCATCTACGTCGACGCCCAGGACCCGCCGACCACCGTCGACGCCCTCGCTGCGACGGAGGTCCCGACCGCCACCGGTCCGCGACGCCTCGACGCCCTCGCGACGGTCTCGCAGGTCGACGGACCCGCGACGATCTCGACCGTCAAGGGGCTGCGCTCGGCCACGATCAGCGCGACGCCGGGCAGCGACAACCTCGGTACCGCCAGCGCCGAGGTGCAGACGGCGATCGACGACGTCAAGCTGCCCGCCGGCACCACGGCGACCCTCGGAGGTGTCACGGCATCGCAGAGCGACGCGTTCGGACAGCTGGGCCTCGCGCTCCTCGCGGCGATCCTCATCGTGTACGTCATCATGGTCGCGACGTTCCGTTCGCTGCGGCAGCCGCTCCTGCTGCTCGTGTCGGTGCCGTTCGCCGCGACCGGCGCGATCGGGCTCCAGATCATCACCGGTGTGCCGCTCGGCGTCCCGTCGCTCATCGGCGTGCTGATGCTCATCGGTATCGTCGTGACGAACGCGATCGTGCTGGTCGACCTCGTGAACCAGTACCGGCGACGCGGCATGACGGTCATCGAGGCCGTCGAGCACGGCGCCGCGCGCAGGCTCCGCCCGATCCTCATGACGGCGCTCGCGACGATCTTCGCGCTCACCCCCATGGCACTCGGTGTCACCGGGCACGGCGGCTTCATCTCCCAGCCGCTCGCGATCATCGTCATCGGCGGGCTCGTCTCCTCCACCGTGCTGACGCTCGTCGTCCTGCCGTCCCTCTACAACCTCGTCGAGGGGTTCCGGGAACGTCGCGAGCAGCGGCGTGCCGCGGCCGAGCCGAAGCCGACGGCGCGCACGGTCGCCGCGATCGAGGGGCCTCGGGCCGCGACGGTCCCCGCGGAGGAGCCGGTCCTCGTCGGCGCCGGTGGCGGAAGCGCTGCACCCGCGCCGAGCGCGCCTGATGCATCCGTTCCGTCGGACTCTGTGGACGTGACTCCGGTGGACGCGGCTCCAGATGGCGCCGCTCCTGCTGACGCGGAACCGGCGGAGGAGGCCCCGATCGATTCGGTTGGTGCCGACGCCGATCCTGCCGATGCGGCTCCCACGGACTCGGATGCGGCACCCGAGCCGCCGGTCGCTGCGCCGAGTGAGCCGGCGGCGGATCGACCGATGACGCGGCCCGCCGCGCACGAGGTGCACGAAGCCCACGAGGTGCACGGGGCGCATGTGGCGACGGGTGACGAGCTGCCGCGCACCGAGGCGATCACCCTTCCCGACGCGGTCTCCGAAGCCCCTGCGGACGAGGTCGTGCATTCCGGCGAGCACGCCGCCCCGGCGGTGCAGCCTGAGCCGGTCGCCGAGCCTGAGCCGGTCCTGGAGACGGAGCCGGTCGGAGAGGCTGAGCCGGCGGCGGAGTCCGAGCTCCCTGCTGACTCCAGCCCGACGAGCGACACTGCGCCGACGCCTGACGCTGAGCCGAAGCCCGATGCCGACACGGCACCCGGGACCGAGCCGTCTTCGGGCACCGAACGACCGAAGCGTCGCCGCGCGCAGTGGCCGTGATCGACCACCTGCCGCTCGGTCGCTGAGCTGCGGCTCGAGCCGTTCGACACGAAGCCCTCGGGATGGCCGTCACCGGCGCCCGAGGGCTTCGTCGTGTGACGCCCGACTCAGCGGAGATCGCCGACCGCGCCGGTGACCGCCCGCAGGACCTCGCCCGACTGCACCAGCGCGGTGACCGCCTCGATCTCGGGGGAGAGGAACCGGTCGGGACCGGGACCCGTGACCTGCTCACGCACCCGGCGGAGTACCGCCCCGGTGCCGACGGCCGGCTCGAGCGGGCCGCGCAGGTCGAGGCCACGGGCTGCCGTCATGACCTCGATCGCCAGCACCCGGGTGAGACCGTCGATCGCCCGACGGAGCTTCCGCGCCGCCGCCCAGCCCATCGAGACGTGGTCCTCCTGCATCGCGGAGGACGGGATCGAGTCGACGGACGCCGGGTGCGCCAGGCGTTTCAGCTCGCTCACGATGCCGGCCGCCGTGTACTGGGCGATCATGAGGCCCGAGTCGACACCGACCTCGTGTGCGAGGAACGGCGGGAGGCCGTTGCTCCGGCTCCGGTCCAGGAAACGGTCGGTGCGGCGCTCCGACATGGACGCGACATCGGCGACGGCGATCGCGAGGAAGTCGAGCACGTAGGCGACCGGGGCGCCGTGGAAGTTCCCGTTCGACTCGACGCGTCCGTCCGGCGTGAGGACCGGGTTGTCGACGGCACTCGCGAGCTCCCGCTCGGCGACCGTCGCGGCGTGGTCGACGGTGTCCCTGGCGGCACCGTGCACCTGCGGGGCACAGCGCAGTGAGTAGGCGTCCTGCACCCGGGTGCACTCAGGGCCCCGGTGGCTCGCGACGATCGGGGAGCCGTCGAGCAGCAACCGCAGGTTCGCGGCGCTCTCGGCCTGACCCGACTGCGGGCGCAGGGCCTGCAGGTCGGCGGCGAACACGGCGTCCGTGCCGAGCAGGCCCTCGACGCTCATCGCCGCGGCGACGTCGGCGGTGCGCAGGAGCATGCGCAGGTCGTCCACGGCGAGCGCGAGCATCCCCAGCATGCCGTCGGTGCCGTTGATGAGCGCGAGCCCCTCCTTCTCGGCGAGCGGTACCGGCTGGAGGCCGGCGTCCGCGAGGGCCTCCGCCGCGGAGCGCGTGCGACCGGACGCGTCGGTCACCTCGCCCTCGCCCATCACCGCCAGCGCGCAGTGTGCGAGGGGCGCGAGGTCGCCGGAGCAGCCGAGCGAGCCGTACTCGCGCACGACCGGGGTGATACCGGCATTCAGCATCGCCGCGTAGGCGCGGACCGTCTCCACCCGCACCCCGGTGCGGCCCGTCATGAGCGTCGAGAGGCGCAGCGCCATCAGGGAACGCACGACCTCCCGCTCGACGACCTCGCCGCTGCCGGCGGCGTGCGAGCGGACGAGACTCGCCTGCAGCTGCGCGCGGCGCGTCGGCTCGATGAACGTGGTCGCGAGCGCACCGAACCCGGTCGAGATCCCGTAGTGGGGCTCGGGGTCGGAGGCGAGCGCCTCGATGATCCGACGGGATGCGGCGACACCGTCGAGGGCCTCGTCGTCGAGGTCGATCCGTGCGCCGTGTCGGGCGACGGCGACGACCTCGTCGATCGACAGCGGTCCTGTGCCCAGGACGACCGAGGCCGGTTCGGCGGGCTCGGGATGCGGGCGACCGGAGCTCGTCGGGTCGCTAGTGGTCGGGGTCGCGCCGGGCTGGATGTCCATATTCCGATGGAACACCCGGGCGCCCACCGCGGCGGTGCGCGTAGAGTCGTCCGTGTCTGGGATGACAGACATGGACGACCAGGCGGCCGTGTTCGAGCCGCGGAGACGAGGTCAACGATGAGTCAGGTCCCGGCAGCCGACGCCACCTTGCGCGTGCTGAGCCATCTCGCCGGCGCCCGCGGCCCGCTTCCGGCCGCGGCGATCGCCTCGGCGCTCGACCTGCCGAGATCGACGGTCTACCACCTCCTCAGCGTGCTGCAGGAGCACGGCTTCGTGGTCCACCTGCCCGAAGCCCGGCGCTACGGGCTCGGGGTCGCCGCCTTCGAACTCTCCGGTGGTTACGCGCGCCAGGAGCCGCTCAGCATGCTCGGGCGCCCGTTGCTCGCCGAGCTGGTCGACCGGGTGGGCGAGAGCGCACATCTCGCCGTGCTGCACGGTCGTGACGTGCTGTACATCGTGGACGAGCGGGCCCCGCGTCGGCCGCACCTCGTCACCGACGTCGGTGTGCGCCTCCCTGCTCACCTGACCGCCAGCGGCTGCGCGATCCTCGCCGCGCTCCCGGCAGGCCAGCTGCGCGCCCTGTTCCCCGACCAGGCGGCGTTCGTCGACCGCACCGGCCACGGGCCGAAGCGGTACCGGGAGCTCCGACAGGTCCTGGCACAGACGACCCAGGACGGCTATGCGCGCGAGGCAGGCGGGGTGACGCTCGGCCTCGCGAGTGTCGGGGTGGTCGTCCGCGACCACACGGGGTGGCCGGCGGCGGCGATCGCGGTCACCTACGACGCCGATGCCGGGCTCGATCCGGCGTGGTTGGCGCGCGAGATCCATCCGGCGGCGGCCGAGCTGTCGCGCCGGATCCGGGGTCGCTGAGCGCGCGGCGGAGCGGGCGGGCGGCGCGGCGGCTCCGGAACCGTGGTCAGGCGACCGAGCGCAGGATGAGCTCGAGCAGCGCGGTCGCGTACGCGTCGGGCGCCGTCGCGGCGCTGAACCGTCGCAGTTCGCCGCCGAGCTCGACCACGACGGTGTACGCCTCGGCGTCGCCCAACGACAGGAGGACGTCGAGTTCGTCGTCGAGCGTCGGCTCGCCGTCGGTCGGCGCAGCCGGGGACACCGCGCGTTCGAGCGACCGGAACGAGCCGCGCAGTAGGGCACGCAGCTGGTGTTCCGACGGCAGCCAGAGCGTCTCCTCCTGATCGACGGAGTCCAACGCCCACTCGGTCGTGCCGTTGAAGCCGAAGCTGCGGCCACCCGGGTGCTCGTGCACCTCGACGGTCATCTCGCTCACCGTGAACACGTCGCCGGCGAGCTCGCCGCCGTCGATGGTGAAGCGGTCGCCGGGTTCGGGGGTCCAGCGCAGGCCGGCGGTGCGGAGCGCTCGGGCGAGGTCAGCGGAGATCATCAGTCCAGTATCGCCGACCACCGTGCGATGCGGCTGGCAACCCCTCGATTCGGACGGAACCCTGTGCGAGGGTGGATGAACTCTTCGAAGGGTCCGATGATGCCCGCACCTGATGATGGCCTATCCGGTCGGTTCCCTGCGCGCGGCCGCGTGACCACACGACGGTTCGAGGGTGCGACCGGGATGCAGGAGGCGTCGGGCGCGCTGCGATTCGTGGACGTGGACCCCGACCGGTTCTCGATGACCGTCGACTCGGTCGTGCTCGGCGAGTACGTCCTCCATCGCAACACGGTCGGGCCCGGGACGTTCGACGTCCTCGCCGACGCCTACGGGCTCGATGAGCCGGTCGCGACGATCGTGATGCTCATCGAGGGTGCGGCCAGCCTGGTCCACGGACGACAGCAACTCGACCTGCTCCCCGGGACCGGAACGCTCACGGAGGGCGCCGAGACGTACCGGACGACGATCCACGACCACGCGACCTATCTGTACGTGTTCGTGCCGATGCGTGCGCTCCGCCGCCTCGGCATCGCCCCGACGAGCGCCCTCGGCCCCTTGGCGCCGTCGCCCCTGTTGCGGGGGAGCGCCGCGTTCCTCGTGGAGGTCATCTCCGCGTTCGAACCGATCGGCGGCGCCGCACAGCTCAGACTCTGCCGCGTGATCGACACGATGCTCGCGACGCTCTACGCGGAGAACGACCTCTTCCGGGCCGAGGGTGAGGCCGGCCGGGTTCCGCTCCGGCTCCGGATCATCGAGCACATCGCCGCGTCCTTCGCCGAGCGGGAGCTGCGACCGGAGACGCTGGCGCGTCGCTTCAACATGTCGACCAGGTCCCTGCAACGGGTGTTCGAAGGCTCGGGCACGAGCGCCGCCGGCGAGATCGCCGAGCGGCGGGTGCAGCTCGCGCTCGCCCTCCTCTCGGACCCCGACCACCGGGGCCTGTCGATCGCCGAGGTCGCGGCCCGCTGCGGCTACCACTCCCAGGCGCACCTCCGTCGAGCGGTCGTCGCGCACACCGGTCTCAGCCCGAGCCAGTTCCGAGAGCAGACCAAGGCGGAGGACGCCTGAGGTCGCAGCGCCGTCCGAGTGCGCCGGATCAGGCTGCGGTGCGCCCGCTTCGTCGCGGAGCCGTCAACCAGGGCCGCAGCAGCCTCGTGACGAGTGGCAGGAGCCAGTAGGTCATGATCGGCGTCAGGATGAGCGTCGAGATGAGCACATGGAGGAACACGCCGAGCGGTTCCCAACCGGGCACGAGCGCCGTGACGAGGAGGGTGAAGACGAGGTTGAGCGGGAAGAAGCCCAACCAGATGCTCACCGCCTGCTTCCAGCGCGGCGGCGCGGGCGGGATCGGATCCGGGTCGCCGGAGAGCTCGGCCTCCTCGACGCGGAGGATGCCGTCCGGTGCGTCGAACCACCCTTCGATCCCGCTGCGCCGCTCGACGCGGGACTGCTCCATGAACTCGCGGCCGCTCGACAGCCACCAGGCGCGTTCCTTCGACTCCTCCCAGTCGGTCAGCGTCTGTTCGTCCGCGAAGCGGTACAGCATGTACCAGACGTCGCTCTCGGCACCCGCGCGCACCCAGCCGGAGCCGAGGAAGCCGGGGTACCGGTTCGCCAGGTTGATGCCCGCCTGGACCCAGATGGTGGCCTCGGAGATCGACGCCGGGTTGACGCGTCGCTCGATCGAGACGGTGATGGGATCGTGTTCCATACGCCCAGTAGACCGCACTCGTGTTTCGATCTCGTGTCCCGGTGCCGCCCCCGTAGAGTCGAGGCATGGCGACTCCTGACTTCGTACTGGCCCTCCGCGAGCGGATCGGGCACGCGCCCCTCTGGTTGACGGGGGTGACCGCGGTGGTCCTGCGCGGTCTCGGGACACCCGAGGCCGAGGTCCTGCTCGTCCGGCGCCAGGACAACGGGGCGTGGACGCCGGTCACGGGCATCATCGACCCGGGTGAGGAGCCCGCGGTGGCGGCGGAGCGCGAGGTCCTCGAGGAGGCTGCCGTGGTCGCGGTCGCCGAGCGTCTCGCCCAGGTGCAGGTGCTCCCGCAGAACGTCTACGACAACGGCGACATCACGCAGTACATCGACCTCGTGTTCCGATGCCGCTATGAGTCGGGCGAGCCCTATCCGGCGGACGGCGAGAACTCCGAGGCGCGGTGGTTCCCGCTCGACGCCCTGCCCGAGCAGGTCTCGCAGAACTTCCGTACGCGCATCGCGCTCGCCGCCTCCGACGAGCGCGAGGCCCGCTTCACCCGCTGACGTCCCTCCACCTGCCCGCGAACTGTCACTTGAGGCTCGTTCCGGGGCCTGTGACTAGCGTTTGGTGACAGTTCGCGGGCTGGAGGGGGTGGCTGCGGCGATGGCGTCGGCGGCTCGGACGAGGGTGAGGTGCGAGAGCGCCTGCGGGGTGTTGCCGACCTGCCGCGCCTGCTGCACGTCGTACTCCTCGGACAGCAGGCCCAGGTCGTTGCGGAAGGACAGCAGCCGGTCCATCAGCTCGCGGGCGTCGTCGAGTCGGCCCGAGGCCGCGTACTGCTGCACGAGCCAGAACGAGCACGCGAGGAACGGGTGCTCGTCGCCCGGCAGACCGTCGACCCCGCTCGTGGTGCGGTAGCGCAGGAGCAGACCGTCCTGGAGGAGGTCCTCCTCGATGGCGGCCACCGTCGCGAGCATGCGCGGGTCGTCGGGCGCCACGTAGCCGATCTGCGCGAGGACGAGCAGCGACGCGTCGACCTCGGTCGTCCCGGCGTGCTGGACGTAGCACCCGCGTGCATGGTCGACGTTCTCGCGCTCGATCGTCTCGCGGAGGGTCTCGCGGAGGGCCTCCCAGCGTTCGACGGGCCCGTCCAGGCCGTGCTCGCGGACCGCGCGGACACCGCGGTCGAGCGCCGCCCAGATCATGGCGCGCGAGTGGGTGAAGTGCTGCTCGTCGCCCCGCACCTCCCAGATGCCGCGGTCGGGACGGTTCCAGTGCTCCTCGAGGACGCCGAGCAGCGCGCGCTGGAGACTCCACGAGAAGTCGTCGTCCGGGAGACCGACCGAGCGCGCCTCGTCGAGGGCGATCATCACGGACCCGAAGACGTCGCCCTGGTACTGCGTGTAGGCGCCGTTGCCGACGCGCACGGGGGCGGCGCCGAGGTAGCCGGGGAGGCTGTCGAGCTCCTCCTCCACGAGGTGGCGTTCGCCGGCGAGGCCGTACATGATCTGCAGGTCGTTCGGATCACCGGCGATCGCCCGGAGGAGCCACCTGCGCCAGTCGTGCGCCTCCTCGGTGAAGCCGTGCTGCATGAGGGCTTCGAGGGTCAGCGAGGCGTCGCGCAGCCAGACGTAGCGGTAGTCCCAGTTGCGGACGCCCCCGAACGACTCCGGCAGGCTCGTGGTCGCGGCGGCGACGATGCCCCCGGTGTCCTCATGCGTGAGGGCACGGAGGACGAGTAGCGACCGCACGACCGCCTCCTCGTACTCGTCGGCGGGATCGCAGCGGGACGCCCAGTCGCGCCACCAGGCGATCGTGTGGTCGATGCGCGGGCCGACGTCGACCGGGTCCGGCACCTCGCGGTGCGAGGGGTACCAGGTGAGGGTGAGGTCGACCGTGTCGCCCGCAGAGACCTCGACAGTCGCCGAGTGGGCGTGATCGGAGGCCGTCAGGTGCACGCCGCGGACCACGACGGCGTCGGGGCCGGCGACCGCGACGATCCCGGATCCGTCCGGGAGCTGCCGCACCCACGGGATCGCGTCGGCGTACCCGAAGCGGAGGCGAACCTCGACCTCGACCGCGACGGTGCCGCTGAGCCCCTCGACCCGGCGGACCACATCCGCCCGGCGGTCGCCGTGGGGCATGAGGTCGGTCACGCGCACCTGGCCGTCGGGGGTCGTCCAGACGGTCTCGAGGACGAAGGTGTCGTCGAGGTAGGCGCGGCTCGCCGTCGCCCGAGCGTCGGCGGGCCGGACCGTCCAACAGCCGTGGTCCTCGGTGCCGAGCAGTGCACCGAACATCGACGGCGAGTCGAACCGGGGGAGGCACAGCCAGTCGATGCTGCCCTCCGACGACACGAGCGCGGCGGTGTGGCAATCACCGATGAGGGCGTAATCCTCGATGGGGCTGGGCATGCACCCATGCTGCCACGCCGCCGTCCCCCTCCCTGGGAGTGATGCTCCGTGACTTCTCAGGGTGGATCGGGTAACGTAGGTGAGTCGGCTCTAGACACCGCGTTTGTACCGCGGAGGGTTATGTCAGTCTGGTGGGCCGGTTTCGTCGGAGAGAACTCCGCGAACACACACATGATGTGGACGGCCCCGGCCAGTGATCGCCCGGGTATGAGCATGCCGCAGCGCAGCCGAGGTTTCGGATGGCGCTGTGTGAGTCATGCAGGTTGTTCATGCGAACGAGTTATAACCCGGAAAGCACTTCTCCATGCCCAAGAACAACACCCCCGCCGGCAAACGCCCGGCCAAGAACTTCGACCCCAAGTCCAAGTACGGCGAGAACAAGCGGCCCTTCGGCTCACGCCCCGGCGCGAAGTCCGGCAGCAAGAGCGAAGGCCACCGCGGCTACCGTCCCGACGCCGGTGGAGCGCCGCAGAAGTCTCGCTGGAACGCAGACGAGCGTGCCGAGCGCGCCGCCCGCTTCGAGTCGGAGGAGCGCGGCGACCGCGCACCCCGCGGCGACCGCAACGAGCGTCCTGCGTACAACCGTGGTGGCGACCGGAACGAGCGTCCCGCGTACAGCCGTGGTGGCGACCGGAACGAGCGTCCCGCGTACAACCGTGGTGGCGACCGCAACGAGCGCCCTGCGTACAACCGTGGTGGCGACCGCAACGAGCGCCCCGCCTACAACCGTGGCGAGAGGACTGAGCGTCCGTCCTACGGTGACCGGAACGAGCGTCCTGCGTACAACCGCGGTGGCGACCGGAACGAGCGCCCGTCCTACAACCGTGGCGAGCGGTCCGAGCGTCCCTCCTACGGTGACCGGAACGAGCGTCCTGCGTACAACCGTGGTGAGCGGTCCGAGCGTCCCTCCTACGGTGACCGGAACGAGCGTCCTGCGTACAACCGTGGTGAGCGGTCCGAGCGTCCCTCGTACGGCGACCGGAACGACCGCCCGGCCTCGAACCGTGGTGGCGACCGCACCGAGCGTCCGGCGTACAACCGTGGCGAGCGGTCCGAGCGTCCCTCGTACGGCGACCGGAACGACCGTCCCGCGTACAACCGTGGTGGCGACCGCAACGAGCGCCCGGCCTACAACCGGGGTGAGCGCACGGAGCGTCCCTCGTACGGTGACCGCACCGAGCGTCCCGCGTACAACCGTGGCGAGCGGTCCGAGCGTCCCTCCTACGGTGACCGCACCGAGCGTCCCTCCTACGGTGACCGCCCGGCCCGTCAGGGTGACCCGCGTCAGGCGAACCGCACCGACCGCCCCGCGCGTTCCTACGACGACCGTCCGAAGCGTTCCTTCGAGGAGCGCCCGGCGCGTTCGTTCGACGACCGCCCCAAGCGGTCCTTCGACGACCGCCCGAAGCGCTCGTTCGACGACCGCCCGAAGCGCTCGTTCGACGACCGCGGCGCGTCCGACGCCGGCCGTGGCAGCGACTACTACCCGAAGCGCGATGCCGGCTCCTACACGCCCCAGGACGATGTGGTGCTCGAGCGCCTCGAGGCCGACGCGATCCAGGCCGGCGACGTCGAGGGTGTGACCTTCGAGAGCCTCGGCCTCGGCGGCAACATCGTCCGTGCACTGGCCGAGCTCGGCGCCGACAGCCCGTTCCCGATCCAGGCGGCGACCATTCCGGACGTCATCGCGGGCCGCGACGTGCTCGGCCGTGGCCGCACCGGCTCCGGCAAGACCATCGCCTTCGGTGCCCCGCTCGTCGAGAAGCTCATGGAGAACGGTGGCGGCAAGAACCGCAAGCCGGGTCGCAAGCCCCGCGCCCTCATCCTCGCCCCGACGCGTGAGCTCGCCCTGCAGATCGACCGCACCGTGCAGCCCATCGCGCGCGCCGTCGGCCTCTTCACCACCCAGATCTACGGCGGTGTCCCGCAGGGTCGCCAGGTCGGCGCACTGCAGCGCGGCGTCGACATCATCGTCGGCACGCCCGGTCGCATCGAGGACCTCATCGAGCAGGGTCGCCTCGACCTCTCGCAGGTCACGGTGACCGTCCTCGACGAGGCCGACCACATGTGCGACCTCGGCTTCCTCGAGCCCGTGCAGCGCATCCTGCGTCGCACCGCGCCCGATGGCCAGAAGCTCCTCTTCTCCGCCACCCTCGACAAGGGTGTCGCAGCCCTCGTCAACGAGTTCCTCCCGAACCCGTCGGTGCACGAGGTCGCCGGTGAGGACCAGGCGTCCTCCACGATCGATCACCGCGTGCTGGTGGTGGAGCACAAGGGCAAGGACCGCCTCATCGAGGAGCTCGTCAACCGCACCGAGAAGACCCTCGTGTTCGCCCGCACCCGGGCCTACGCCGAGCGTCTCGCGGAGCAGCTCGGCATGGCGGGCATCCCCGCCGTCTCGCTCCACGGCGACCTCAACCAGGCGCGCCGCACGCGCAACCTGGAGAAGCTCACCTCGGGTCGGGTCAACGTGCTCGTCGCCACCGACGTCGCCGCCCGCGGCATCCACGTCGACGACATCACGCTCGTCGTGCAGGCCGACGCCCCGGACGAGTACAAGACGTACCTGCACCGTGCCGGCCGCACCGGTCGTGCCGGCAAGATCGGTCGCGTCGTCACGATCATCCCCAAGGCCCGTCGCCGCCGGATGACCGAACTGCTCGACCGCGCTGAGATCGAGGCCGCGTTCGACGACGCCGCCCCCGGCGACCAGCTCGTCGAGGACATCGCCACCGCGTAGTCCGCACCGCATCAGGAACGCCCGCCGAGCTCACGCTCGGCGGGCGTTCTCGCGTGTCAGGGGGTGAGGGCAGCCCGCTCGTCGTCGCGCGGCGCGAGGATGACGGCGTCGTCGACCCCGTCGAAGGTCCGGACCGGACGGGTGGCGTCCCAACGCTGCCAGCCCGGGTCCCCTGTCTTCGCGAACGCGACCCAGGCGTCGTGCATCGCGGTCGCGAGCGACTGCGGGGCGGACGGGCCCGCCATGCGGACCGCCTCCGGGGAGTCGAGGTGGTCGAAGACGAAGCCGATCTCCATCGCGTGGGCCGCACCGAGCTCTCCCTCGCCGTCCCCGCCGACCGGGCTCCGCCAGGCGAACTCGTACACCCAGGTGTCCGAGCCGTTGTCGGCGCGTGCGTCCGCCAGTTGATTGAGTGGGACGCGGAGCAGGATGTCGGTGGCGATCGCCCCGAGGATCTCGCCGGACTTCGCTTTCGGACGGCTGCGGCGGAAGGTCCGCACGGCCGACGCACTGACTCCGAAGCGCAGTCGCGCCGCGAACAGTTGGAGGCGCGTGATCCGCCGGGCGATGCCGGTCGGGACGAGGAACAGTCGGTGCTCCTCCGTCGTCGTCCCGATGAGCACGGGTATGTCGGCGGAGCCGCCCGACACCAGGGCGTCCAGCGGACTCAGCGGCGCGAGTGGCGACGACGTCGTGATCGAGAATCCCGGACCGCCGGTCAGCGGGTTGCCTCCGCCCATCACCCGTTCCTGGGCCCCGACGAGTCCCTCGGGCGGCACACGGCGGAAGCCGGCCCTGGTGGCCGGCACGCCGAGGTCCTTGGCCATGAGCTTCGAGATCCGGCCGGAGCGCTCTCGGGGTTCCGAGCGCAGCGGGCCGCTCTGGATGATCGCCCGTCGCATCACGGACGAGGCGTCCGGGTGCGCGAGGAGTGCCGCGACCGAGGCCCCGCCCGCGGATTCGCCGAAGACGGTGACGTTGTCGGGGTCACCGCCGAAGCGGGCGATCTCGTCCTGCACCCACGTCAACGCCGCGAGTTGGTCGGCGAGACCGAGGTTCAGCGGGACGTCGTCGAGCACCGAGAACCCCTCGGACCCGAGACGGTAGTTGACGGAGACGAGGACGACGCCGTCGCGAGCGAATGCGGTGCCGTCGTAGGCGTCGAGCGCGTTGGAGCCGTGGACGAACGAGCCTCCGTGGATCCAGACCATCACCGGGCGCAGGGCGGTCGACGGCTCGGTCGGTGTCCACACGTTGACGTTGAGGATCTCGTTCCCCGGCACGGTCACCGTGGAGAGGAGGTCGCCGACCGCGCCGGCATACGGGGCCTGCGGTGCGGTGGCGCCGGGCCGGGTCGCGTCCCGCGGCTCGTCCCAGGGCTCGACCGGCTGGGGGAGGCGGAACCGGTCGTCGCCGAACGGCGCCGCCGCATACGGGATGCCGAGGAAGCTGGAGACACCGCCCGCACTGCGTCCGGTGACCGGGCCGCTGCCGGTGTCGACGGTGATCGGCGTGGGCTGGTCGTCCGACCGGGTGTCGTCGTCGGCCGGTTCCAGCCCAGGGTCGATGCTCATACGCGTCCGTTCGTCGATGCTCGGGTGACCAACTGTATCGACGGCGGTCGTACGCGTGCCTGTGCATCGGGCAGGAGACGGGTGCGGAAGACTGGAACGATGCAGATCCGTCCGTTCACCCCAGCCGACACCGACGCCGTCATCGCCCTGTGGAGCGTCGTCGGTCTCACCCGACCGTGGAACGACCCGGCGAAGGACATCGAGCGCAAGTCGACCACGCAGCCCGAGCTGTTCCTCGTCGCGGCGGATGCGGACGGCGCCCTCGTCGGCACCGCGATGGTGGGGTACGACGGCCACCGCGGCTGGGTGCACTACCTGGCGGTGTCGCCGGCCCAGCAGGGTGGTGGGCTCGGTCGGGAGCTCATGGCCGAGGCCGAGCGCCTGCTCATCGAACTCGGGTGCCCGAAGATCAACCTCATGGTCCGGACGGGCAACGACCGGGTGATCGGGTTCTACGAGGCGCTCGGGTACGGCACCGACGAGGTCGCGCTGCTCAGCAAGCGGCTCATCCCCGACGCCTGACGCCGGTTCGTTCGCCCATTCTTGGGCAAACGGGCGTTGGCTCGCCCAAGAATGGGCGAACGAACGGGTCAGAAGAGGGTCGGCTGGACCTGCAGGCCGGTCGTGACGAACTCCGGGACGCGCTTGCGCAGCTCGGCCCGCTCGCCGTACCCGTCGCGCAACATGCCGAGCGCCGACGAGCGGACACCCCCGGTGGCGGGGTCTTCGGTGCCGCGCTCGAGCCCGTGCTCGCGGATCATCGGGCGGATGCGCGCGGCCAGCCACTTCCGGTACTCCTTCGGGGCGTAGGCGCCGTCGGCGTACATCGAGGTGTACCGGTCGACGAGCTCGGGGTGCTCTCGCGACAGCCACTGCATGAACCAGGGTTTGACGCCGGCCTTCAGGTACAGGGTCGAGAAGAGGACGGTGCTCGCGCCCGCCTCGCGGATGCGCGACAGGGCGAGGTCGAGGTGGTCGACGGTGTCGGTCAGGTAGGGGAGGATCGGCATCATGAAGACCCCGACGTCGAAGCCGAGGTCGGCAGCCGCGCGGACGGTCGCGAGTCTGGCCGCCGCCGTCGGGGTGCCGGGCTCGATCGACTGCTGCAGCTCGTCGTCGTAGATGGCGATCGACATGGCGAGGTCGACCGGTACGCGCTGAGCGACCTCGGCCAGGAGTGGCAGGTCTCGCCGGAGCAGCGTGCCCTTCGTCAGGATCGAGAACGGGGTTCCCGAGTCGGCGAGGGCGTTGATGATCCCCGGCATGAGCCGGTACTTGCCCTCGGCGCGCTGATACGGGTCGGTGTTCGTGCCGAGTGCCACCGGGTGCCTGCCCCAGCTCGCCTTCGCGAGCTCCTTCTCGAGGACCTCGGCGACGTTCACCTTGACGATGAGCTGCGAGTCGAAGTCCTTCCCGGCATCGAGGTCCAAGTACGAATGCGTCGGTCGGGCGAAGCAGTACACGCACGCATGCGAGCAGCCCCGATAGGGGTTGATGGTCCACCCGAACGGCATCACGGACTGGCCCGGCACGCGGTTGAGTGCGGACTTCGCGAGCACCTCGTGGAAGGTGATCCCGGCGAACTCGGGCGTCTGGACGCTGCGAACGAGGTTGTTCAGCTTCGCGAGGCCCGGCAGCGCCGACGTCGCCTCAACCCCGAGTTCCTGTCCACTCCACCGCATGCCTCCATTAGAACATATGTTCGAGTACTCCGGGTGACTCCGGACGATCAGTTCCGGATGACGGGACCCGGACCCGCGGCGAGACCCCACCACAGGAGGGCGGCGCTTACGAGCCAGAAGGCGACCATGAAGCACCAGTCGCGGGTGCGGAAGGGGATGCGGGTCCGCTCCGTGCGCTGCGTATGGGCGCCGAACGCGCGGGAGTCCATGGCGAGCGCGACCCGCTCCGCGTGACGGATGGCACCGGCCAGCAGCGGCACGACGGTGCCGCCGGCGCGGCGGACCGCGGCGATCGGTCCGCGACCCTCGGCCATGCCGCGGACGCGGTGGGCGGAACGGATCACCTCCAGTTCGTGCCCGAACCGCGGCACGAACCGGTAGGCGGCGAGCGCCGTGTACCCGATTCGGTAGGGCACGTGCAGCTGCTGGATCATCGCGCGGACGAACTCCGGGCCGGTCGAGGTGAGGCCGCCGATGCAGGCGAGGACGAGGAGGGCCGCGAGCCGCAGTGCCGTCGCGAGGCCGACGAGCAGCGCCCCGAGGAAGAACCGGTAATCGCCGACCTGGAACAGCAGGACGGACTGGTCGACGCGGCTCGGGTCGGTCCACAGGCCGAAGCTGAACGACATGATCGCGACGATGAGCGGCAGTGCCACGAAGAGCAGGAGGGCGACCGTCCGCGTGAGGCTGGCCCCGACGAGGATGACGACGACCGCGAGGGCGATGAAGAGCGCCGGCGTGACCGGGTCCCTCGTGAACGCGAGCAGGATCATCACCGGGAGCGGGGCACCGAGCTTCGCGAGCGGGTTCAACCGGTACAGGAATCGACCGGCCGGTGCCGTGCCCGAGGCGTACGGGTCGATCGTCGAGGCGCTCATCGGGCGGCCGCCCCGGGCAGGTCGTCGAGTCTCGACAGATGCCGCCAGTCGGGGTGGTTCGCCAGCGAGCGCATCGCCTGGGCGAGCGGTGGTGGCCGGAGCCCCGCGCGGTGCAGGAGCTCGTCGTCGCCGAGGACCGCGGCGGTCGTGTCGTGGGCGAGTAGGCGACCGCCGGCCATCACCGCGACGTGACTCGCGTGATCGGCGACGAGTTGGAGGTCGTGGGTCACGACGAGGACTGTGGTGCCCTGCGCGTTGAGTCCGGCGAGGAGGTCCAGGAGCTCGTTCGCCCGCGCCCGGTCCTGACCGAAGGTCGGTTCGTCGAGCGCGAGCACCGGAGCTCCGGCGATGAGGGCGCTCCCGACGGACAGTCGGCGCTTCTGGCCGCCGGAGAGGAGGAACGGATGCACGTCGCGGGCGGATGCCAGGCCGAACCGCCGCAGCAGGTCGTCGACGCGCCGCTCGATCCCGGTGTCGTCGACGCCCCGGATCCGCAGGCCGTGCGCGAGTTCGTCGTGGACGGTGTGGGCGATGAACTGGTGCTCGGGGTTCTGGAAGACGAAGCCGATGTGCGCCGCGATCGTCCGGACGTCGCTGCGCGCCGGGTCGATCCCGCCGACGTCGATGCGGCCGCGGGGTGGCCGAACCACCCCGGCGATCGCCTGGAGCAGGGTCGTCTTGCCGGCACCGTTCGTCCCGATCACCGCGAGGAAGTCGCCCGTCCCGACCTCGAGGCTCACCTCGTGGAGGATCGGGGTGCGCCAGCGGCCCCGACCGCGTTCGACGCTGAGCCGGTCGACGCGGACCGCGACCGGTCCCTCGGCGGTGACCGGCGCGACGGCTACCGTCGGCGGCGGCGTCGGCAGCGCGATCGCGTCGAGTGCGGCGGTCAACTCGGCGGGTGTCAGGGGGAGGTCCGGCAACGCGACACCGGCCGACCGCAGACGCAGCGCGGCGAGCGTCGCGACGGGAAGCCAGACACCCATGGCGAGGAGCTCGTCGAGGTGTCCGAGCAGGACGTCGCGGGTCGGGCCGTCGAAGGCGAGCCGCCCGTCGCGATCGAGGACGACGACCCGGTCGACGAGGTCGATGGCGGCGTCGAGGTTGTGCTCGACGAGCAGGATCGCGTGCCGCTTCCCGGCGCCGTCCGGTCCGGAGACGAGTGAACGGAGGGCGGCGTAGACCTCCTCGATCCCGGCCGGATCGAGGTTCGCCGTCGGCTCGTCGAGGACGAGGAGGTCGCTCCCCATGGCCAGGGCGCAGGCGATCGCGAGTCGCTGTCGGCCTCCGCCCGAGAGTCGGTCGGGGTTCTCGGTCCGGCGCTCCCAGAGACCGACCTGCCGAAGTGCCCGTTCAGCGCGGGACAGCACCTCCTCGACGGGGAGCAGGAGGTTCTCCGGGCCGAAGCACACCTCGTCGAGGACCGTTCCGGTGACGATCTGCGCGTCGGGGTCCTGGAACACCATCGCCACGTGCTCGCTCAGCTGCGCGACCGTCGAGGTTGACGTGTCGAGCCCGCCGGTGATCACGGCACCCTCGAACTCGGCCGGGACGGCGTGGGGGACGAGGCCGTTGAGGGCCAGCGCGAGCGTCGACTTCCCCGAGCCGCTCGGCCCGAGCAGGAGGACCACCTCACCGGGTGCCGCCTGGAACGACACGTCGTCCGGGGTCCACTCCTCGCGCTCGTCGTGACGGATGCGCACCCGCCGGACGACGGTGGCGGGGTGCGTCGGCGGTACGGGGTCCACTCAGGCCCGCGTGCCGGCCGAGCCGCGGTCGCGCTGCAGGGGTTTCGCGATGGACCGCCCCACACCGGCTCTCGCGAGCGCCGCTGCCACCGCCCGTCCGAGCGCAGTGAAGGCGATCGGGCTGAGCACGAAGAGCATGATGTAGACCGTCTGGGCGAGGGGCGCGAAGTGCTCGATCCCGAGGACGACGAGCACGGAGCCACCGAAGACGAGTCCCGCGATGCCCGCTGCCAGGTAGAAGACCCAGGCCCTCCAGACGCGGTAACGCGACACGGCGAAGGGGATCTCCTGCAGGAGCCCGATCGCGAGACCGGTGCCGAAGTAGCGGAAGAACCACTGCGGGCTGAACGCCGCGGAGACGAGGCCGGCGGTGAGCCCGGTCATGAGGGCCACGCCACCTCGTCGGAGGAGCGCCTGCGAGACGACGCCCGGCAGGAAGTACACGCCGATGATGAGGCCGTAGAGCACGGGGGCGGTCGCGGAGATCGTGCCGCCGACGTACCCGGAGACGACGAAGACGAGGCCGCCGCCGACGCCGATGGCGGCGCAGGTCAGCAGCAGTCGCGTACTCAGACGTTGCATGAGCCCACCTTCACGAGCAGCCGATCTCCTGAGGACAGCCTATCCTTTATCAGCCCGTCGAGACGCCGACGGACACCGCTCGGAACGGGGTCCGGAGCGCCCGATCCCGGCGGTCAGATCGAGCGTCGGCGCGGGGTCAGACGGACGTTCGGCAACGGCGGCGCCGGGATGCGGTCCGTACCGTGGCCGGCGACCGAACCGAAGCGCGGCGACCCCGCCTCCCAGTCCTCCCGGGCGGACGCGATGTCCTCGTGGCTGCGACCGACGAAGTTCCACCACATGACCAGCTCCTCCGGGAACGGCGTCCCTCCGAGGAGTACGAAGCGGGCGCCGCTCGCGCTCCGGAGCTCGAGGCGGTCGCACCCGGGCGCCAGGTAGAGCAACGGGCCGGAGCCGAGTTCGACGCCGCCGACCTCAAGCGCCCCGTCGAGCACGAGGACGCCGTGCTCGAAGGCCGGATCCACCGGCACCTCGACGACGGTGTCGGCCTCGAGCGTCACGTCGGCACCGAGCAGGGGCGAATGGACGGTCGCGGTCGACGTCACGCCGCCCAGCGTGCCGACGAGGACGGTCGCCTCCAATCCTGGAGCGCGGTGGACGGGCAGGTCCGTGTGCTGCTCGAACGCGGCCGGCACCTGGGCGGCGGCCTCCGGGAGCGCCACCCACAGCTGGAGGCCGTGCATGGCGGCCGCCTCCTCGCCCACCGAGAACTCGGAGTGCGACACGCCTCGACCGCTCGTCATGAGGTTGAGCTCGCCCGGGCGGACGACCACGTCGCTGCCCACGCTGTCGCGGTGGCGGATGTCGCCGACGAGCGGCCACGTCACGGTCTGCAGGCCGGTGTGCGGATGCGGCAGCACGCGCATCAGTGAGCGGTCCTCGTCGAAGCGGTCGAGGAAGCACCAGGCGCCGATCATCGGCAGCTCGTGCTGCGGGAGGGTGCGATGGACGCTCAGGCCGCGGACACCGCCGAGGGGGACCTCGCGGGCCTCGAGGAGTCTCGTCCCGGATCCGTCAGGTGCGTGGCAGACGCTGGGGACCGGGTCGGCGTCGAGTCTCGTCATGAGCGCCTCCTTATCACGGACAACGCTACTCCCGCTTGGCCTGACCTCGGCCCGCACCGACGTGGTTGACTGGGCGCGGGGCCCGTCCGGCTCCGCCGCTGCCGAGATTGGGGATCCCATGGGCCTGTTCGACAAGCATGAGGACGCACCGGAACCGCTCGCCCGCGGCCTCTGGCACGACCGCATCGGCACGTTCGCGACCCGGAGCATCCAGACGCTCGCCATCGTCGCGGTCGCCGCGCTGATCGTCTTCGCGCTGACCCAGCTCTCCCTCGTGATGATTCCCGTCGTCATCGCACTCATCCTCGCCTCGGCGATCTACCCGCTCATGCGGTGGATGCGGTCGAAGGGGCTCCCGTCGATCCTCGCCACCTGGATCGCCCTCGTCTCGATCCTCGTCGTCCTCGGCGGCATCGGATGGCTCATCGTCTGGGCCGTTCGCAGCCAGTGGGACGACCTCGTCGACTCCGCCTCGAAGGGCTTCGGGCAGCTGCAGGACTGGCTCGGCACCCTGCCGTTCGACATCGACGAGAAGCAGATCGAGGACGCCAAGCAGACCGCGGTCGACTTCCTCACCTCCAGCCAGTTCGGCAGCGGGGCGCTCGCCGGCGTCTCCGCGACGGCGAGCTTCCTCACCGGCCTGGTGCTCATGGTCGTCGTCCTGTTCTTCTTCCTCAAGGACGGACCGCGGCTCTGGGAGTTCCTGCTCCGTCCCTTCACCGGAACCGCGTACGACCGCGCCAAGCGCATCGGCGGCAAGACGGTGGACACCCTCGGCGGGTACGTGCGCGGCACCGCCACGATCGCGGCCGTCGACGCGATCGGCATCGGCATCGGCCTCGCGATCATCGGGGTCCCGCTCGCGCTGCCGCTCAGCGTCATCGTGTTCCTGACCGCCTTCATCCCGATCGTCGGTGCGACCGCCGCCGGCATCCTCGCGGCCCTCGTCGCGCTCGTCGCCAACGGTCCGGTCGCCGCCCTCATCGTCGTCGGCATCGTCGTGCTCGTGAACCAGCTCGAGGGCAACTTCCTCCAGCCCGTCGTCATGGCACGCTCGCTCAAGCTGCACGCCCTCGTCGTCCTCCTCGCCCTGACCGCCGGCACCATCCTCGGCGGCATCGTCGGCGCGGTCCTCGCCGTCCCGATCGCCGCGGTCGCGTGGGGCATCATCGGCGTCTGGAACGGTCCGGACCAGCCCGCCGAGCCCATGCGGCAGAAGCGACCCGAGTCCGTCTGAGCGAGGCCGTCCGGGTCGTGGGTCCGCCCGCCGGATAGCATGTGATCGTGGACCCCCACGATCTCCTGGGCCTCGTCTTCGAGGTCTTCACCTGGATCGGCTTCGGCAGCGCCGTCGTCGTGCTGCTCGTCATGCTCATCGCGCGGGCCGCGGACGGCAGCTGGGTGGAGACGCACGGGGTCATCGTGGACCTGCCGGAGGACGCGGGCGGCGGGGACGTCGATCGAGGTCCGGGGCGCGAGGTCCGCTGGATGACCGAGGCGGCCGAGCTGTACTCACGACCCGTCACGGATGCGGAGTTCGACGCCCTGCGCGACCCCGAGGAGCCGAACGTCTTCTACGCCCGCCGGGAACCGTCGCGCGCACGCTTCCGCCGGACGGCCGATCACACGAGGGCACTCCGCCTGCTCTTCGGCGTGACCTTCGGCATCGGCGTCGTCTGCTCCATCGCCTCGATCGTGCTGCTGTTCGTCGCCGACACCGGGGCCTGACCACCCGCTCCTCGGTCCCTGAGCACCCCTCCCGGTCCCTGAGCCTGTCGAAGGGCGACGCTCGGGTAGGCTGTGAACACGAGCGTCGACACCTGGTCCGCTCGCTCTCCCGGAGGCATCGCATGACGGAACGGTGGGCCCGTGTCGCCCGCGGCACCGCCGCAGCCGCGTTCGCCACCTTCGCCGCCGCCCTCTCGCACACGATCGGCGGGGCCGCCGCACCGTCCGCGTTCGTGCTCCTGGTCGGTGGCACCTTCGCCGTCCTGGTCTGCGTCCTCCTCGCCGGCCGCCGCATCACCGCACTCGGGGTCGTCGCCTCCGTGCTCGTGAGCCAGCTCGGCTACCACGCGCTCTTCACCCTCGTCCCGAGCACCGTCAGTGCCACGGTCGCATCCGGCGGTACGACCGGCCCCGCCGACTGGCACCGGCACGGGGTCGTCGAACTCGCGACCGGCGGCGTCACCGCGGCGCACACCCACGGCGACACCACGATGTGGGCCGCGCACCTTGTCGCGGCCGTCGCGACCATCGCAGCCATCCTGTTCGCCGAACGCGCGACGCTCGCAGCACTCGCCGCCCTGACCGTCCGGATCCTCGCCCGCCGCGCGGCACCGACGCACCTCGTCCCCGCGCCCCGCCGGGTGCGCTGGGTCAGGGTCAACCGACGTCCCCGCAACCTCGGGGTGGTCCTGCTCCACCTGCGACACCGCGGTCCGCCGGCGCTCGCCGCAGCCTGACCGACGCACCACCCTCCGACCGGGACGGGTGCCGTGCGTGGCCGGGTCGGCCCCGACGCAGCAGCACCCTTCGGCGCGCCATCCGGCGTGAGCCACCCCCCTTTCCGCACGCTCGACGCCGTGCGGATCAGTCGACAGGACGATCATGAACCCAACCACCCCCCGCCCGACCTTCCGCAAGCCCGCCGTGCTCGGTGCCGTCGCCATCGGCGCCGGAGCACTCCTCGCGGTCGGCGCACCGCTCGCCGCCAGCGCCCACGTCAGCGTCACGCCGACCTCCACCGCTGCCGGCTCCTACACGGTGCTGAGCTTCGCCGTCGGTCACGGCTGCGACGGCTCGCCCACGACGAGCCTCTCCTTCGAGATCCCCGAGGAGATCAACGCCGTGACGCCGACGGTCAACCCGAACTGGACCATCGACAAGCAGATGGCCCCGCTCGCGAAGCCCATCACCGACAGTCACGGTGAGCAGCTCGCCGAGCGCGTCGGCACGGTCGTCTACACGGCCAAGACGCCCCTCGCCGACGGCTACCGCGACACCGTCTCCTTCCAGGTCCAGCTGCCGGCCGACGCCGAGGGCAAGACCCTCGTCTTCCCGGTGACGCAGACGTGCGAGGTCGGCCAGACCGACTGGACCGACGTCGCGAAGGACGGTCAGACCGAGGACGACCTCGAGTCGCCGGCGCCCGTCGTCGTCGTGACCGCTGCCGAGGCCGGCGACCACCACGGTGGCGCTGCCATGGACGACGACGGTGACGGCGACCACACCGAGGCCGCTGCCTCGACCGACGCCGGCACCACCGACGTGCTGGGCCGCGTGCTCGGCATCGCCGGTCTCGTCGTCGGTGCCGCCGGCATCGTGATCGCTGCCTCCGCACGCCGCGCAGCCTCCGACGCGAAGCGCCAGGCCTGATGACGGTCTCCCGTCGTCGCCGTCTCGTCGGCACCGCTGCGACCGCGTTCCTCGCGGTCGCAGCGGTGCTCGCCGTGGCCCAGCCGGCCTCAGCGCACAACAGCATCATCTCGACGACGCCGGCCGAGGGTTCGACGATCACGGAGCAGCCGGAGCAGCTCGTCATCACGACGAACGACAACCTGCTCGACCTCGGGGAAGCCGGCCAGTCCAACCAGATCCAGGTGACCGGTCCCGGCGACGAGCGGCTCTACTACGGCACCGCGTGCGCAGCGGTGAACGGACCTGCGCTCGTCATGCCGCTGCAGCTCGGGCAAGCCGGCGAGTACACCGTCGTCTGGCAGCTCGTCTCGACCGACGGCCACCCGCTGTCGGGCAGCTACACCTTCGAGTGGGCGCCGGCCGAGGGCCAGGAACTCGCCGCGGGGAGTGCGAAGCCCGCGTGCGCGACGAGCGGTGCCTCCACGGTCGAGCCTTCATCGGAGGCGGGCGGTGTCGAGCCGGAGTCGTCCTCTGGCGGGCTCAGTGGCGATGTGTGGTGGATCGTCGGCGCGATCGGCGTCGTCCTGATCGCCGGCATCGGCGTGCTGCTCGTGACCCGGCGGAAGCCGGAGCCCATCTCGGACGACCAGGGCACGGACACCTCCGCGCCCTGAGCCGCACCCCGTCCGGTCCCTGAGCCGCACCCCGCCCGGTCCCTGAGCCGGCACCCCGTGCGTTCTCTGAGCGCCACCCCGTTCGGTCCCTGAGCTTGTCGAAGGGCGGTCCGGTCGATGGTGTCCTCGGATGGCGAGGTGCTTCGTGGGCACTTCGACAGGCTCAGTGACCGGGTGAGGTGCCATGCTTCGGTCCCTGAGCTTGTCGAAGGGCGGTCCGGGCGATGGTGTCCTCGGATGGCGAGGTGCTTCGTGGGCACTTCGACAGGCTCAGTGACCGGGGGAGGTGCCATGCCTCGGTCCCTGAGCTTGTCGAAGGGCGGTCCGGGCGATGGTGCTGTCGGCTGGCGAGGTGCTTCGGGGGCACGTCGACAGGCTCAGTGACCGGGGGAGGTGCCATGCTTCGGTCCCTGAGCTTGTCGAAGGGCGGTCCGGGCGATGGTGCTGTCGGCTGGCGAGGTGCTTCGGGGGCACGTCGACAGGCTCAGTGACCGGGTGAGGTGCCATGCCTCGGTCCCTGAGCTTGTCGAAGGGCGGTCCGGTCGATGGTGTCCTCGGATGGCGAGGTGCTTCGGGGGCACGTCGACAGGCTCAGTGACCGGGTGAGGTGCCATGCTTCGGTCCCTGAGCTTGTCGAAGGGCGGTCCGGTCGATGGTGCTGTCGGATGGCGAGGTGCTTCGTGGGCACTTCGACAGGCTCAGTGACCGGGGGAGGTGCCATGCTTCGGTCCCTGAGCTTGTCGAAGGGCGGTCCGGTCGATGGTGTCCTCGGATGGCGAGGTGCTTCGGGGGCACGTCGACAGGCTCAGTGACCGGGTGAGGTGCCATGCTTCGGTCCCTGAGCTTGTCGAAGGGCGGTCCGGGCGATGGTGCTGTCGGATGGCGAGGTGCTTCGTGGGCACTTCGACAGGCTCAGTGACCGGGTGAGGTGCCATGCTTCGGTCCCTGAGCTTGTCGAAGGGCGGTCCGGTCGATGGTGTCCTCGGATGGCGAGGTGCTTCGTGGGCACTTCGACAGGCTCAGTGACCGGGGGAGGATCGGGCGAGCGGGTTCCGGTCCCGACACAACGGAACAGCCCCGCCATCCTGGAGAGGATGACGGGGCTGTTCGATTGTTACCGGTGTAGCGTGCGGGTGAACCCGCGGTCGGCTACTTTGCCGGCGGCATCAGCACCGAGTCGATGAGGTACACGGTCGCGTTGGCGGTCTTGACGCCACCGCAGATGACCTTGGCACCGTTGACGGTGATGTTGTCACCCGAGCCCTCGACCTTGACGGTTCCACCCTCGACGGTGGTCTGCTCACCGTCGATGTCGGACGGAGCGATCTGGCCGGGGACCACGTGGTACGTGAGGATCGAGGTCAGCATCGCGGCACCCTCGGGCGTCTTGAGGCTGTCGATCGTCGCGGCGTCGATCTTCTTGAACGCGTCGTCGACCGGGGCGAAGACGGTGAACTCGGAGCCGTTCAGCGTGTCGACGAGGTTGACGTCGGGGTTCAGCTGGCCGGAGACCGCAGCGGTGAGCGTGGTCAGCAGCGGGTTGTTGGACGCGGCGACGGCGACCGGGTCGGCCGACATGCCGGCGACGGAGCCAGCACCGTCCGGGACGGCGTCAGCGTAGGCGGCGCAGCCCGAGCCGACGAGGTCCGCTGCGGGGTCTGCAGCCATCGACTCGGTGGGAGCGGAGCTCGGCTCCATCGAGGAACCGCTGTCGGAGCTGGAGCCGCTGGAACAGGCTGCGAGGCCGAAGGTCGCGACGGCGGCGAGTGCGAGCACTGCCATGTGGTTTCGCTTGATGGTACGCATGTGATTCTCCTTTGATGAGGTTTGGACCGGTTGTCGAGTGCCTCTCAGAACCGGCCCTCGATGACACTTCGGAGCCCCCACGGGGGTGGTTTGGAAAAAGATCCGATCGCGTGTCGGATGGGGTCGCGCATTAAGAGGAGCGAAATTCTTCGGATCCGTTCCTGTGGAGGGGCACCGGGGTGTCAGCTGCTGCGGCTACGATCGACGGATGAGCTGGAGCACCGAACCCGACTGGATCCCGGACGACGCGGACGCTCCCGACGACTTCGACGCCCCACCGCCCGACGACGCGTACCTCGGCGGTGGTGTCGCGTGGGGGAGTGGAGCGGTCGCGTCCGCTCCAGGCGCTCCGCCCGCAGCGGCTCCGGTGGCCGCCCGTGCGGCCGGCCAGAAGTTCGCCACGGCGCAGGAGGCACTCCACACCGTCTTCGGGTACGACGCGTTCCGCGGCGAGCAGCAGCAGATCATCGAGCAGGTCGCCGGTGGCGGCGACGCGGTCGTCCTCATGCCGACGGGTGGGGGCAAGAGCCTCTGCTACCAGATCCCCGCCCTGCTCCGACCGGGCACCGGCATCGTCGTCTCCCCGCTCATCGCGCTCATGCAGGACCAGGTCGACGCACTCCTCGCCGTCGGCGTCCGTGCCGCGTTCCTCAACTCGACGCAGGATCCCGCTGAGCGTTCGCGGGTCGAACAGGCCTACCTCGCCGGCGAGCTCGACCTCCTCTACGTCGCGCCCGAGCGCCTGAGCTCCGAGGCGACCCGGCGGTTCCTCGGCCAGGGCACCATCGCCCTGCTCGCGATCGACGAGGCGCACTGTGTGTCTCAGTGGGGGCACGACTTCCGCCCCGACTACCTCATGCTCGGCGAGCTCGCCGAACGCTGGCCCGACGTCCCGCGCATCGCGCTCACCGCGACCGCCACCGACGCGACGCACCAGGAGATCACGCAGCGGCTCCATCTCGGCGAGGCGAAGCACTTCGTCTCGAGCTTCGACCGCCCGAACATCCAGTACCGGATCGTCGGCAAGAACGAGGTCCGCAAGCAGCTCGTCGCGTTCGTGAAGGAACAGCCGGCCGGCACCGCCGGGATCGTCTACTGCCTCAGCCGCAAGACGGTGGAGCAGACGGCGCAGCTCCTGCGCGACAACGGGGTGGACGCCGTGGCGTACCACGCCGGACTCGATGCCTCCGTGCGAGCGGCTGCGCAGTCCCGCTTCCTCCGCGAGGACGGTGTCGTGGTCGTCGCGACCATCGCCTTCGGGATGGGCATCGACAAGCCCGACGTCCGGTTCGTCGCCCACGTCGACCTCCCGAAGAGCGTCGAGGGCTACTACCAGGAGACCGGCCGTGCGGGGCGCGACGGCGAGCCGTCCATCGCCTGGCTCGCCTACGGCCTGCAGGACGTCGTCCAGCAGCGGCGCATGATCGCGGAATCACCGGGCGACCTCGCGCACCAGCGCAACCTCAGCGCCCACCTCGACGCGATGCTGGCCCTCTGCGAGACCGTTGACTGCCGCCGGGTCAACCTGCTGCGCTACTTCGGTCAGCCCTCCACGCCGTGCGGCAACTGCGACACCTGCCTCGAACCACCGGTCACCTGGGACGGCACCGTGCCGGCGCAGAAACTCCTCTCGACGATCGTGCGCCTGAAGCGCGAGCGCAACCAGTCCTTCGGCGCGGGGCAGATCATCGACATCCTCCGCGGCAAGCGGACCGACCGCGTCGCCCAGCAGCGGCACGACGAACTCGCGACCTTCGGCATCGGCGAGGACCTCAGCGACCAGGAGTGGCGCGGCGTCGTCCGTCAGTTGCTCGCACGCGACCTCCTGGCCACCGTCGGCGAGTACGGCACGCTCGGCCTCACCGACGGGAGCGCCGAGGTGCTCGCAGGGAACCGAGCGGTGGCCATGCGTCGCGAGCCGGAACGTGCCGCCCGCTCCTCGTCGAGGTCGTCCTCGCGCTCGTCGAGCGCGAACGCCGAGCTCGAGCCGGCCGCGGCCGAGCTGTTCCAGGCCCTGCGTGCCTGGCGCGCCGGGGTGGCGAAGGAGCAGGGCGTCCCCGCCTACATCGTCTTCGGCGACGCGACGCTGCGGGAGGTCGCGACGGCGAAGCCCGACTCGCTCGGTGCGCTCGACGGCATCAGCGGCATCGGTGCGAAGAAGCTCGACGCGTACGGGCAGGCGCTCATCGAGGTCGTCGCCGCCAACGCCTGACGCCGCTCCTGGGAGCGAGCTGCGACAGCTGTGGGGGAGGACCAAGTCGATCGACGACGATCGGGCGGGCCCTTGTCCACATCCCACAGGCGCTTTCACCCATCGTTATGACAGTCCTACCATTGTGGGAGGTTTTCATGGGTGAAAGGCAGGACACAGCGATGGTCGACACAGCGATCCGGACGAGCGTCAGCGGTACGACGGCAGCGACGGTCGAGGTGGCGCCGTCCGACGCGAGGATCGACGTCCCCGCGCTCGCGCACCAGCTGCTCGGCACCTGGCCGGAGGCCCGTCTCGCGTCGCGTGCGCTCGCCGCCAAGCCGGAGATGCAGCGGATCGAGGGCCAGTCGATGGACGACCACCGCGACCGCGTCTTCCACCAGCTGAAGCTCCTCGTCGAGAACGGTCAGGTGCTCAAGGCGTTCCCGAAGCGCCTCGGCGGCGCCGACGACCACGGCGGCAACATCGCCGGGTTCGAGGAGCTCGTCCTCGCCGACCCGTCCCTCCAGATCAAGTCCGGTGTCCAGTGGGGCCTCTTCGGTGCGGCGATCCTGCACCTCGGCACCGAGCCGCACCACGACGCGTTCCTGCCCGGCGCGATGAACCTCGACGTCCCCGGTGCCTTCGCGATGACGGAGTCCGGTCACGGCTCCGACGTCGCCTCGATCGCGACGACCGCGACGTACGACCCGGAGACCCAGGAGTTCGTCATCGACACCCCGTTCCGCGCGGCGTGGAAGGACTACCTCGGCAACGCGGCCGTGCACGGCAAGGCGGCGACCCTGTTCGCGCAGCTCATCACGAACGGCGTGAACCACGGCGTGCACTGCTTCTACGTGCCCATCCGCGACGACGAGGGCGCATTCCTTCCCGGGATCGGCGGCGAAGACGACGGACTGAAGGGTGGGCTCAACGGCATCGACAACGGCCGGCTGCACTTCACCGGCGTCCGCGTGCCGCGCACCAACCTCCTCAACCGCTACGGCGACGTCGCCGAGGACGGCACCTACTCCTCGCCCATCACGAGCCCCGGGCGACGCTTCTTCACCATGCTCGGCACGCTCGTCCAGGGCCGGGTGTCCCTCGACGGAGCCGCGACGTCGGCCTCCGCCCTCGCCCTGCAGATCGCGATCACCTACGGCAGTGAGCGTCGGCAGTTCAACGCGGGCAGCGACACCCAGGAAGAGGTCATCCTCGACTACCAGCGCCACCAGCGCCGGCTCCTGCCGCGCCTCGCGACGACGTACGCGCAGATCTTCGCCCACGACCGACTGCTCGTGAAGTTCGACGAGGTGTTCAGCGGCAAGGCCGACTCGGACGACGACCGTCAGGACCTCGAGACGCTCGCGGCGGCCCTCAAGCCGCTGTCGACCTGGCACGCGCTCGACACGCTCCAGGAGTCGCGGGAGGCCTGCGGTGGCAACGGCTTCCTCGCGGAGAACCGCCTCACCGGCCTGCGCGCCGACCTCGACGTCTACGCGACGTTCGAGGGCGACAACAACGTGCTGCTGCAGCTCGTCGCCAAGCGCCTCCTCACCGACTACAGCCGGAAGTTCGCGAAGGTCGACGCCGGTGCGCTCGCCCGCTACGTCGTCGAGCAGGCGACCGACCGCGCCGTGCACAGCAGCGGACTCCGGAGCCTCGCGCAGACCGTGAAGGACTTCGGGTCCACCGCACGCTCGGTGAGCCAGCTGCGCGACACGAACGTCCAGCGCGAGCTGCTGACCGAGCGCGTCGAGTCGATGATCGCCGAGGTCGCGACGAAGCTGCGCGGCGCGAACAAGCTCTCCAAGCAGGCCGCGTCCGACCTGTTCAACGCACACCAGAACGAACTCATCGAGGCCGCGCGTGCGCACGGCGAGCTCCTCCAGTGGGAGGCGTTCACCGAGGGTGTCGAGCAGATCCAGGACCCCGGCACCAAGCAGGTGCTGACCTGGGTGCACGACCTCTTTGGGCTCTCGCTCATCGAGAAGCACCTCGCCTGGTACCTCATCCACGGGCGCCTCTCCCCGCAGCGCGGCCAGGCCGTCAGCGCGTACGTCGACCGCCTCATCGCCCGGTTGCGTCCGCACGCCCTCGACCTCGTCGAGGCCTTCGGCTTCGCGCCTGAGCATGTGCGCGCACCCATCGCGACCGGCCAGGAGGCGCAGCGCCAGCAGGAGGCCGCCGACTACTTCGCCGAGCTCCGTGCCTCGGGCGACGCTCCCGTCGACGAGAAGACGCTCACGAAGAAGTCCCGCTGACCGCAGCCGGTTGACAGGAGGCATATCGTCGTCGGCGCAAGGGTCCGGCGACGATATGCCTCACCTCGCGCTGCGCGATAGGGTGCCGACATGACGTTCAACGACAACGCCGACATCAGCGGGAACAAGGTCAAGCGACGGGGCCGCACGACCGGCATCGCCGTCGGTGGCGGCGCGGTCGGCGTCATCGTGATCGCCCTCATCTCGCAGTTCCTCGGGGTCGACGTCTCGGGCATCCTCGGCGGCGGCGGCATCGGCGGGGGCCAGCAGGAAGAGAGCCAGCTCTCCGACGAGTGCCAGACCGGTGCCGACGCGAACGCGAACGTCGACTGCCGCATGGGCGGTGCCTACTCGTCGCTCGACGCCTACTGGGCCGAGGAGCTGCCCGCGCTCGGCGTCGACTACACCTCGCCGGCGGACTTCATCATCTTCGACCAGCAGACGAACACGGGTTGCGGCGCCGCCACGAGCGCCACCGGCCCGTTCTACTGCCCGCCGGACCAGACCATCTACATCGACACCAGCTTCTACGCCGAACTGCGCGACCGCTTCGGCGCCTCGGGCGGACCGCTCGCCGAGATGTACGTCGTCGCCCACGAGTGGGGGCACCACATCCAGGCGCTCACCGGCATCATGGACCGCGCCGACCGCAGCGGTACGGGCCCGGCCTCCGATTCCGTGCGCATCGAGGTACAGGCCGACTGCTTCGCCGGCGCGTGGGTCGCCGCCGCGTCCGACACCGAGGACGCGAAGGGGGTCGCCTTCCTGAAGCCCGTGACCCAGCAGGAGATCGACGACGCCCTGAGCGCCGCGGCCGCCGTCGGTGACGACCGCATCCAGGAGGCCGCGACCGGCCAGGTGAACCCCGAGGCGTGGACCCACGGCTCCGCCGAGCAGCGGCAGCGCTGGTTCATGACCGGCTACCAGTCCGGTCCGTCCGCCTGCGACACCTTCTCGGTGTCGGCCGACCAGCTCTAGCCCGCGAGGGGTCCCGAATGGTCGGTTCCGCGTGTGCCGAGCCGGCCATTCGGGACCCCTCGCGAGCTGTGGGGCGATGGGTGCGGCATGCTAGATGAGACACGTGTCGTGAACACAGGAGGAAGTGGACCGTATGGGTGAGCCGTATCCCGAGATCGAGCCGTACGAGACCGGCATGCTCGACGTCGGCGACGGGCAGTCGCTGTACTGGGAGACCTCCGGCAACCCCGACGGCAAGCCCGTCGTGTTCCTCCACGGCGGCCCGGGCGGCGCGACGAGTCCGATCCACCGTCGGCTCTTCGACCCGAAGCGGTACCGCATCGTCCTCGTCGACCAGCGCGGCTGCGGCAAGAGCACCCCGCACGCGAGCGATCCGGCGGCCGACCTGTCGACGAACACCACCTGGCACCTCGTCGCCGACCTCGAGGTCCTCCGGAAGGCGCTGAAGATCAAGCGCTGGATGGTGTTCGGCGGGTCCTGGGGCTCGACCCTCGCGCTCGCGTACGCGCAGAAGCACACGAAGCGCGTCACCGAGCTCGTGCTCCGCGGTATCTTCACGCTGCGCGACGCCGAGCTCGACTGGTTCTACGAGGGCGGTGCCTCCGCGGTCTTCCCCGACCTGTGGGAGGGGTACCTCGAGCCGATCCCGGTCGGCGAGCGCCGCCACCTCATCGAGGCCTACCACCGCCGCCTGTTCGACGAGGACCCGGCCGTCTACGGTCCGGCGGCCGTCGCCTGGTCGCGGTGGGAGTCCTCGACGATCACCCTGCTCCCGCAGGAGGAGACCGTCGCCCGGTTCACCGACCCGCACTTCGCGGTGGCGTTCGCGCGCATCGAGAACCACTTCTTCACGAACAAGGGCTGGTTCGAACCCGAGCAGCTCATCCGCGATGCCGGCAAGCTCGCCGGAGTGCCCGGGGTGATCGTCCAGGGCCGCTACGACATGTGCACCCCGGTCTTCACCGCGTGGGACCTGCACCGGGCCTGGCCGGAGGCGGACTTCACGATCGTCCCCGACGCGGGGCACGCCTTCGACGAGCCGGGCATCCTGTCGGCGCTCATCGACGCGACGGACCGCTTCGCGAAGGACTGAGAGTGGCCGGACCTGGACGCCCTTCGACAGGCTCAGGGACCGGGGTTGGGCTCAGGGGCCGGGGTTGGGGTCAGGGACCGGGTTGGGCTCAGGGACCGGGGCAGGGCTCGGGGGCCGGGTTGGGCTCAGGGACCGGGGTTGGGCTCAGGGACCGGGGCGGGGCTCGGGGGCGGGTGTGGGGCGCCGTGTCCGGGGCCAGACCCGGCCACCGGGGTGACTACTCCGTGAAGCGGGCCCGGCGGACGGCCTTGCCCACGCGGAGCGCCTCGCCGAGCGAGCGGCCGACGAGGCCCTCGCGGGCGAAACCGCTCAACAGCTCGGCTGCGAGCGCGCCGCGGTCGACCTCGGGCTCCGGGCCGTCGTCGACGCCGTCGGCCGGGCCGGCGAAGCCGTCGTGGGCGAGCAGGATCGAGCCCTGGTGGCAGTGCCGGACGGCGTGGGCGACGCGCTCGTGCTCGCCGACGTCCTTGACGTCCCAGGCGGTGGCCGTCCACAGCACGGTCTGCAGGCCGGCCCGCTTGACCGCCTGCCAGGTCTCGATGCTCTGCGCGCCGTAGGGCGGCCGGAACCACTCGATCGGCTGGCCGCTCAACTGCTCAAGCTCCTGTTTCGCCGCGAGGGTGCGCCGGTAGGCGACCTCCTCGGAGAAGTCGGTGAGGCGCACGTGGTCGTCACCGTGCAGCGCGAGTTCGTGCCCACCGGCGACGATGCGTTCGAGGAGCTCGGGGTGCTTCCGCGCGCGGCCGACGAGGACGAAGAACGTCGCGGTCGCGCCGGCTTCGGCGAGGGCGTCGAGGACCCCTGGTGTGCCGTCGGGACTCGGGCCGTCGCCGTAGGTCATGACGACCGTGCGCTCCTCGGTGGCCACACCGACAATGGAACCGTGGACGGGCAGCGAACCGGTGAGGCGTGCGAGCAGCGCCTGCCGAGCCTTCGTCATGTGTCCACCGCCCTGTGAGTCGATCCGTCCAACAGTACCTCGCTGCCGTGGCGAACGGGAGCGCGGGCGCGGCGACGGAACGGGCGCAGGGAGGGCGGGTGTCAGGCCTGGACGAGCGTGGTGTCGAGCTCGCGCTGCTCCTCGAGCTGGGCGAGTGCACGGCGGAGTGCCGTGCTCGAGGTGCTCATCGTGTACGGGAAGTAGACGACCTCGACGCCGACCTTGGCGAACTCCGCTTCGAGACGGAGGCCCTCTGCGGTCCCGCGCCAATCGTCGCCCTTGAAGAAGATGTCGAACCGGAGCGCATCCCAGGCCTGGAGCTTGTCGTCCCAGGTCTCCTCGACGGCCTCGTCGACGAAACCGATGTGGCGGACGATCTCGAGACGCTCCGTCAGCGGGACGATGGGCTCGATGCGCTTGCGGGTGCGCAGCAACTCGTCCGAGACGACCCCGGCGATGAGATAGTCGCACGCGCTCTTGGCGTGGCGCAGGATGTTCAGGTGACCGACGTGGAAGAGGTCGAAGGCCCCTGCGGCGTAGCCGACGCGTCCCTGTCGTCCGGACTGCTGCGCGCTGCTCTGCTGATCGGTCATCGCCGAACGCTCCCCACTCGAGTGTTTCCCTGTCGTCTTCGGCGCGTTCATTGAGCCTCTTCCGAGGGTATGAGGGTCATCAGCGCTTGCCGAGTCCACTTTCAGGTGCCACCCGAGGAGGGGTGCCGGCTCCGATGCCCCCTGACGGGCCGGTGCGATACAGTTCCCGAGACGATCTGGAGCATGACATGGCCGAAGCAGAAGACCGCACCGAGGTGTCCCCCGCAGCACACGAAGCCGGAGCACCGGGGCGTCGCCGCCTCGTGACCATCGTGGTCTCCGTGGTCGTCGCCCTCGTCGTCGTCGGGATCGTCCTGTGGTCGACCGTCCGACCGGGCACGCCGTCGGGGCAGGGCACGACCGCGCCGTCCGCACTTCCCTCGTCCTCCTCGTCGACGCTGCCGACCGCGGAGCCCGGCTCGACGTTGCCCCCCGCCGGATCGAGCGACGGCGCGATCGGTCTCGACGAGACCGCCCCGGTGAGTGACGCGGTGAGCGTGCGCATCGAATCGTTGGAGGCCGTGGACGGCGAGGCGTCTCAGCCCGGCGAGGTCGCCGGCCCGTCGATCCGGGTGACGATCGCCTTCACCAACTCCGGTTCCGACGCCTACTCCCTGGCGGGCGCGGTCGCGAACGCCTATTACGGAGCAGATCTCACGCCGGCGATCGAGCTGGCCGCTCCGGGCGGCGTGCCGTTCCCCGAGCAGGTGGCGGCGGGCGAGACCGTCCGTGGCACCTTCGTCTTCAACGTCCCCGAGGACGCGCGCGACGCCGTCCGGGTGACCGTGGACTACGCGGCGGCCGAGCCGGCAGTCGTCTTCGAGGGATCCGCACCGCGCTGACGATCGCTCTGTATCAGACAGCTGTCGATCTGTCAGGTGTGATCGGCGCCGTCAGCGAAAGTCACCCCTGATCTGGGGGTGCATCTGCCCCCAACGGGGTGCATCGTCGTCCCCCATCTTGCGCTTGACTGCGTGGAGGACCTCATCAGCCCGCCCGCGTCTCCCGAACGTGTGTGCCAGCGGTCCGACTCCTTCACCCGAGAAGACTGCGAGATACACCATGACCACACTGCTGTTGTCCGAGCCCGCGATCACGCGGCGGACGCACCGACCATCCGGCGCGCGCCGCCTCGCCCTCGTCGGCATCACCGTCGCGGCCGTCCTGTTCGGCACGCTGACTACCGCACAGGCGGCATCGGCCGACACCACGCCGACCACCGGCCAGCCCGCGACGGTCTCGTCCGACGCCCTTCCCGCGCCGCAGATCAACGGCGTCGTCTGGGACCAGGTCGTCATCGGCAACATCGTCTACGTCGCCGGCTCGTTCACGACCGCGCGACCGGCGGGATCCGCGGCCGGTGCGAACACCGTGACCCGCAACAACTTCCTCGCCTACACCCTGTCGACGGGCGCGCTGCTCCCGTGGGCACCGAACTTCAACCAGCAGGTGCGCTCGCTGGCGGCATCGCCCGACGGTACGAAGTTGTACGCGGGCGGGCAGTTCACGGCGGTCAACGGGACGACCCGGTACCGCCTCGCGGCGTTCGACGTGGCGACGCAGACGCTGGTCGCCGGCTTCGCGCCCTCGATCAACTCGATCGTCAAGGCGGTCACCGCGACGGACACGACCGTCTACGCCGGTGGTCAGTTCACCTCGGCGCAGGGCTCGGCCCGCGCCGGTGTGGCGGGCTTCGCCGCCTCGAACGGCGCACTGACCGGCCTCGCACCGGACGTCGTCGGCGGAACGGTGCAGGCGCTCGTCCTCAGCCCCGACTCCTCGAAGATCGTCATCGGTGGCAACTTCACGTCGGTGAACGGTTCGAACAGCCCCGGCTACGGGCTCGCGGCTCTGAGCACCACCTCCGGCAGCTCCATGCCGTGGGCGGTCAACTCCCTCGTCCGCAACGGCGGTGAGGAGGCGTCGATCAACTCGCTCACGAGTGACGGCACGAGCGTCTACGGCACCGGGTACACCTTCGGCAAGGGCGGCAACATCGAGGGCGCGTTCAAGGCCGACTGGACCGGCGGCGAGCTGCAGTGGGTCGAGGACTGCCACGGCGACTCGTACTCCGTGGCGGCCGACACCGACGTCGTCTACGTGGCCAGCCACGCCCACTACTGCGGCAACGTCGGCGGATACCCGCAGACCGACCCCTGGGGCTTCCAGCGCGCGACCGCCTTCACCAAGGCCACCACCGGCACGCTGACCGCCGACCCGTACGGCTACTACAACTTCGCAGGCACCCCGGCACCGACCCTGCTCAACTGGTTCCCGACGATCAACACCGGCAGCTACACCGGTACCGGTCAGGGCGCCTGGGACGTGACCGTCGCCGGTGACTACGTGCTCTACGCCGGTGAGTTCACCCAGGTGAACGGCACGGGCATGCAGGGCCTCGTGCGGTTCGCGAAGGCGTCGATCGCCCCGAACAAGGACGGCCCCCGACTCACCGGCTCCAACTTCGTGCCCACCGTCACGTCGTTCAGCCGTGGGACGGCCCGCATCTCCTGGCAGGCCAATTACGACCGCGACAACTCGGACCTCACCTACCAGGTGATCCGCAACAACGTCACGGCCTCGCCCGTGTACACGACCCAGGCCTCCTCCACGTTCTGGAAGCGCCCGGTCATGTCCTTCCTCGACACCGGCCTGACGCCCGGACAGTCCTACAACTACCGGATCAGGGCGACCGACCCGTACGGCAACTTCCAGCAGGGACTCAACGTCGCGGTCACCGTCTCCGAGGACGGCGTGATCAGCAGCTACCAGCAGTCGGTGCTGAACGACGGCGCGACCTCCCTCTGGCCGCTCGGCGAGTCGAGCGGGACCACCGGCTTCGACTGGACCTCGGGTGACGACCTGACCCTCACCGCCACCGGCGTGACGCGCGGAGCGGTTGGCCAGGAAGCCGCCTCGAACAACGCGGCCACCACCTTCTCGGGCGGATCCAGCTCCTCCACCGTCCAGCGGCCGTCCCCGAACGTCTTCACCACGGAGGCGTGGTTCAAGACCACGACCACCTCCGGCGGCAAGATCATCGGGTTCGGCGGATCCGCGACCGGCAACTCCTCCTCCTACGACCGTCACGTCTACATGGGCAACGACGGCCGACTGAACTTCGGCACCTACACGGGCGCGACGAACGTCGTGACCAGCCCCAAGGCGTATAACGACGGCGAGTGGCACCAGGTCGCCGCCTCACTCGGAGCGAACGGCATGCAGTTGTTCGTCGACGGGCGGAAGGTCGCGGCCCGGGCCGACGTCACGAGCGGTCAGGTCTTCAACGGCTACTGGCGTGTCGGTGGTGACAGCCTCGGTGGCTGGCCCAACGGCCCGAGCAGCAGCAACTTCTCCGGCGACATCGACGACGTGTCCGTGTTCCCGACGGTCCTGACGCGCCAGCAGGTCGACGCCCACTACGTCGCCTCCGGCCGCACGTCCACCGTCCCGACCGCACCGGCCGACGCTTACGGCGCCGCGGTGTTCGGCCTCGACCCTGCACTCTACTGGCGCCTCAACGAGACGAGCGGGTCCACCGCCGTCGACGCCGGCCCGACCGAGTCGAACGGCCTGTACTTCGGTCAGGTCACCAAGGGTGCGAACGGCGCCATCTCCGGCGTCGACAACCGGGCGGCCCAGTTCACCTCCAACGGCTGGGACGAGGGCGGTGTCTCGAGCCAGTCGAGCTACTCCAACCCGACCAGCTACGCGATGGAGGCCTGGTTCCAGACCACCTCCACCCAGGGCGGCAAGGTCATCGGCTTCGGCTCCAACCAGACCGGCGGATCCGGCGGGTACGACCGACACGTCTTCCTGCGTCCCGACGGCAAGCTCGTCTTCGGCACCTGGACCGGCCAGGAGAACACGATCACCTCACAGGCCGCCGTCAACGACGGCCAGTGGCACCACGTGGTCGCCCAGCAGTCCGCAGCCGGCATGAAGCTGTTCATCGACGGCTCGTCCGTCGGTACCAACCCGCAGACCGGTGCGCAGGACTACACCGGGTACTGGCGGGTCGGCGGCGACAACGCCTGGCAGGGTTCGGTCCCGTACTTCAACGGAAAGATCGACGAGGTCGCCGTGTACAACGCGCCGCTGACCGACGCCCAGGTCACCCAGCACCGTGAGCTCGGCCTCGGCCAGGCTCCCAACGTGCTGCCGACCGCCGCGTTCACGAATGCCGTCGCGAACCTCCAGCTCACCACGGATGCGTCGGCCTCGACCGACACGGACGGGGTCGTCAGCTCCTACGCCTGGGACTTCGGTGACGGCCAGACCGGCACCGGCGCCACGGCTTCCCACACCTACGCCGCGAGCGGCAGCTACACCGTCAGCCTCACGGTGACGGACAACCGCGGTGGAACGGCCACCACTCAGCAGACGGTGACGGCCGTGGCTCCGAACCAGCTCCCGACCGCGGCCTTCACACCGACGGTCGTGAACCTGGACGGGTCCTTCGACGCCTCCGCCTCGGTCGATCCCGACGGGACGATCGCCTCGTACGCCTGGAACTTCGGCGACGGGACCACCGGGACGGGCGTCACCGCGACGCACACGTACGCCACGGCGGGCACGTTCAGCGTGAGCCTGACGGTCACCGACAGCGTCGGCGCGACCGCGAGCGTCTCGCACGACGTCGCCACGACGCTGGCTCCCAACCAGCTGCCGGTCGCGAGCTTCACGGCGGCGTCCACCGGACTGACGGCGAGCTTCGACGGATCGGGTGCCTCGGACCCGGACGGGACCATCGCCTCGGTGGCGTGGGACTTCGGTGACGGAGCGACCGGCACCGGGACGACGACGACCCACAGCTACGCGACGGCGGGCACCTACACGGTCACTCAGACCGTGACGGACAACCGCGGCGGCACGGCGGCCACGACCCTGAGTGTCACGGTCGCGGAGATCCCGGTGGCGTCCACCTACGCGGCGGACACCTTCGAGCGCACCGCGAGCAACGCGTGGGGCACGGCGGGGACGGGCGGAGCCTGGACCGTCGCCGGAGGCAACACCAGCTTCTCGGTCGGCAACGGCACGGGCAAGATGTCGCTGCCCGCGGGCGGGACCCGCACGGCACGCCTCAACGCGGTGTCCGCGACGGACGTGACGGTGAGCGCGAAGATCACGGCCTCCGCCGTGGCGAACGGTGGCGGCGTGTACGCGTCCGTCATCGGTCGCCAGGTCGGGAGCGCGTTCTACTCCACCCGCGTCTGGATCCAGGCGAACGGAGCGGTCCGCATCCAGCTCCTGCAGGGTGCGACGGCTCTCCAGGCCGTCACCGTCCCGGGCCTCACCTACACCGCCGGACAGGCGCTCCAGATCAAGCTGCAGGTGACGGGTGCCTCGCCCACCACCCTCGGCGCGAAGGTCTGGGTCGCCGGCGCGACGGAGCCGACCGCCTGGCAGGTCCAGGCGACCGACTCCACCGCCGGGCTGCAGTCCGCCGGCCTGGTCGGCCTCAGCAGCTACCTGTCGGGATCGACCACGAACGGACCGGTGACCGTCACCTTCGACGACCTGCTCGCAGCGACGCCGGGTGCGGCCCAGCCGACCCCGGTGAACCAGGCTCCGACCGCGTCGTTTACGGCGACGGCCTCCGGGCTCACCGCGGCGCTCGACGCCACCGCGTCCACCGATCCCGACGGCACGATCGCCTCGGTCGCGTGGGACTACGGAGACGGCACGACCGGAACCGGCTCGACGTCCTCACACGTTTACGCCGCCGACGGGACCTACACGGTCACCGCGACGGTCACGGACAACGGCGGGCTCACGGCCACGACCACGCGGACCGTCACGGTCACCGCGCCGATCGTGCCCCCGGTCGACCCCAATCCGGTCGTCATCGCGGCGGACACGTTCGCACGGACCGCGGCCAACAGCTGGGGAGCCGCGCAGACCGGCGGCCCGTGGACGCTCGCCGGGACGGCGTCGTCGTTCTCGGTGAACGGCACCGCCGGCCTCATCTCGGCCACGGCCGGGCAGTCCCGCACCGCTCGACTCGCCCAGGTCTCGTCCACCGCGACCGATTCGACGGTGTCGTTCACGATCGCACAGGCATCGACCGGTGGGGGACAGTTCGTCTCCCTGGTCGGCCGTCAGGTCGGCGCCGACAACTACGCGGCGCGCGTCTGGGTGCAGGCGAACGGTGTCCTGCGTCTGCAGCTGATGAAGGGATCCACGGCGTTGACCGCGGTGAACATCGCCGGCCTCGCGTACACCCCCGGGATGAAGATCACGGTCCGTACGCAGGTGTCCGGTGTCGGCACGACCGCCATCAAGGCCAAGGCCTGGGCGGACGGGCAGACCGAGCCCGACTGGCAGGCGAGCACCACCGACACGACCGCCGCGCTGCAGGCGCCGGGGTCGGTCGGGGTGGACACCTACCTCTCCAGCACCATCACCAACGGTCCGGTCGTCGTGAACTACACCGGCTACCGGGTCACCGCGCTCTGAGCTGACCGAGACCCGGCCGGGAGTGGACGCCGTCCTCGATGAGACGCCCACTCCCGGCCGCATCAACGGCGGTGTCCACCGGTGTTCGCAGCGCCGGGACATCGCCAGATGTGCCTCCGTCGGGATACGGAGCACACCGAGAAACGCCCCTGATGCTCATCAGGGGCGTTTCTCGGTGCGGGCCCCGATCAGTGGGTGGAGGCCCGTTCGGCGCGGATCCGCGCCGCGAGTCGGCGGCCGTCGCGGATCGCACGGACGGCGGTCCACATCACGGACGGGTTCGTCAGCAACTGCTTCCGGCCGCCCTGGAGCAGGATCTCCCACGAGACCGCGAGGGTGGAGCGCCGCCACGAGGCCTCGTCGCGCTCGCTGAGGTGGAGCGCGGCGAAGACGAGGCGGTTCCGGATGTTGTAGAAGTAGTACAGCCCCGACTTGGCCTGACCGGACGAGGTCTGTCCGACGGCCTGGGTCCCGCCCTCCGCGTGCACGGCGGTGACGCCGTCGAGGACGAGCAGCGTGCCCCCGGCGGCGACGACCTTGTGCGACAGGTCGACATCCTCCCAGTAGAGGAAGTACTCGTCCGAGAAGCCACCGATCTCGCGCCAGAGCGACAGGCCGATGGCGAGGCACGCGCCGGTGAGCCAGGGCTCGATCCGATGGAGCGGCACCGTCGCCAGGCGACGACGACGGGAGCGGATACGACCGTCGTCCAGGTACAGGTCGGACCCGCCGAACCAGAGGCTGCCGTCCGGGCGGAGGATGCGCGGCGCGACCAGGGCCGATGGGTCGGCCTCGCACGCGGCGAACAGTGCGGCCGCAGCGGCCGGGAGGAGTTCCGCGTCGGGGTTGAGGATCACGAACCGGCTGGCTCCCGCCTCGACGGCGAGTTCGACGCCGGCGTTCACGCCTGCTCCGAAGCCGAGGTTGCCCGACGGCTCCACCAGGTACCAGCCCTCGGCGGTGGCCAGGGTCTGGAGCCGGGCGCGCTCCGCGGTGGTCGTCAGGTTGTCGACGACGACCGTCACGAGCCCCGGAGCGTCCCGGGTGAGTCTCGTGAGGTGCTCGGCGAGCAGCGCACTTGAGCCGTAGTTGACGACCACGACGGCGGTGCCGCGGAAGTCGGGGACGGCGGCGGTGTTCATGCGAGACTCCCGTCGTCGGCAGGGCCGTCCGGCTCGGTCGAGGCGGCGGGTGGGGTCTTCGACCGTCGCGCGGCCGAGACGATGCTGAGGACCATCCGCAGGTCTCGACGCACGGCGGGGATCACGAGTGCGGCGAGGCCGTACACCGCGAGGTCCGCCACGATCGCGGCAAGGATCTGCAGGACGGAACCGCCGCCAACGGTGAGGACGGTCGCAGCGTACGCGGCGGCCCCGGCTGCGAGGGTCAGCAGCGAGATGCGCACGACCCCGAACAGGAGCTTCCGGATCGGGATCGGCGCCCAACGGTTCAACCACCAGAGCGAGAGCGGCCAGGACACCACCGGCTCGAGGGCGAAGCCCGCGGCCACGCCGACGACGCCCCAGTTCGACCCGATGAGCACGAAGGTGATCTTCAGGGCCGCACTCATGAGCGTGAACTGGAACAGCCGGGCGGTGAGCCCCTTCGACACGTAGACCCAGTACCCGACGAGGGCGAGGGTCTGGAAGGCACCGGCCACCGTCAGGAACCGGAGGACCGGGGCCACCTCGAGCCAGCGCTCGCCGAGACCGAGGGCCACGATCGGTTCCGCGGCGCCGGCGACGAGCCCGAGGCCAGCGACGAGCGTGTAGCCGAGTGCGACCTGTCCGCGCACGACGTAGGAGTCGAAGCGCGCCTGCTGGTCCTGGATCCGCGAGAGGACCGGGATCGCGACGCGGGTGACCGGCGCGCGGAGCTGGTTCAGCGGGTTCATGAGGAGCTGGAAGCCTCGGCTGTAGATGCCGAGCGGAGCCGCACCGAGGCGCAGGCCGATGACGAAGGAGTCCGTGTTGTTGGCCGCGTAGCCCACGAGCTGGGTGGCGACCATGTTCCAACCGAACCGGTAGAAGCCCCGCATGTCGACCCCGCGTCGCGGGAGCCGGGGGAGCCAGCGCGACGCGATGAGCACGAGGATCAGCGTCGCGAACGACAGCGTCACCATCTGCCAGGCCAGGGCCCAGTACCCGGCGCCGACGACGGCGAAGACGATGGCGACAGCGAGCGCGATGACGGCGGCGGCGACGTCGACGACGGCGAGCGTCGTGAAGCGCAGCGACCGGCTGAGGCTCGCACGGTGCTGGGTGCAGACGCCGTTCAGGAGGAAGGCGAGCCCCATGAACTGCGCGAGCGGCACGAGCTCGGGCTTCCCGTAGAGTGCCGCGATCAGGTAGGCCAGACCGAAGATGATCGCGCCGAGCGCGATGCCGATGCCCGAGTTCGCCCAGAACAGGATGTCGCGCTGTCGATCACTGAGGGTCTTCGCCTGGATCGCTGCGTTGGAGAGCCCGAAGTCGCGGAAGATCTCCGACACGCCGACGACGGCCATGACCATCGCGAAGAGGCCGTAGTCGTTGGGCGTGAGGAACCGCGCGAGCACGACCACGGACACCACCTGGACGAGGATCCTGGTGAGCTGACCGACCATCGTGACGGCCGCGCCCCGGGCGGCATGGCGGCCGAAGTCGCCGCTCGTGGTCCCCGGCGCGGTCCCGGCGGTCATGCGCACACCGCCGCGACGACGCCCGAGGTGGGGGCGGTGGGGACGTCCCGGCACCCAATAGTCTGGTCATCGATCGACGGCTCTGCCGCGGAGAGGGAGCACATGCACTCGGAGACCCCGGCCGGAGCCACCGGACGCCAGCCCGCGACCTCGTTGGTCGTGGCCATGTTGACCTTCCGGAGGCCGGACGACCTCCGGGTGGCGCTGCCGGCGCTGATCGAGCAGGCCGAGCAGGTGATCGAGCGGTTCGAGCGCGTCGAGGTGCTGGTCGTCGACAACGATCCGCAGGAGAGCGCCCGGGCCTTCGTCGAGGCGTTCCCGTCGGCGGGCCCGGTCGTGCTCACATATCGCTGCGAATCGGAGAGCGGCATCACCGCCGCACGCAACCGTGCGCTCGCCGAGGCCGCTGCGAGCGACCTGCTGGTGTTCATCGACGACGATGAACGGCCGACCGAGCGGTGGCTGGTGGACCTCGTCGCGACCTTCGACCGCGGCGACGCCGTGGCCGTGGTCGGCCCCGTCGTCTCCCGCTTCGAGCGGGAACCCTCCGCCTGGATCCAGGCGGGGGAGTTCTTCACCCGGCGCCGGATGCCGACGGGCACGGCGGTGTCGGTGGCAGCCACCAACAACCTGCTGATCGACCTGCGGGTGGTCCGCGGCCTCGGGCTGGTGTTCGACACGGCCTTCGGGCACGCGGGCGGCGAGGACACGATGTTCACCCGGACGCTGCACGCCACCGGCGGACGTCTCGTGTGGTGCGACGAGGCGGTGGTCTGGGACATCGTCCCGGCAGCCCGCAGCACGCGCGACTGGGTGGTGCGCCGAGCGTTCAGCAGCGGCAACAGCTGGAGCCAGACGTCCATCGCGCTCGAGGACTCCCTCCGCGGACGGCTCACGGCGAGGGTCCGCTGCATCGCCAAGGGGCTCGTGCGCGCGGCCGGGGGCGCGGTGAGGTCGGCGGTCGGTCTCGTCACCCGATCCCTCCGCCATCGGGCGAAAGGCGTCCGGACGCTGGCGCGCGGCTTCGGGATGATCGCCGGTGCCGTGGGGTATTCGTACGAGGAGTACCGACGCGTCGACGCCTGAGCGGTGTCCGCGTGCCGGGTGGGCTCGTGCAGCTCAGATCGCACGGACGTCGGCCTTCCGCGCAGCGGAGCCGGACGCGTCCGGTCGATCGTCGCCGAGCGCCGATCGATACGCCGCGAGGTGCAGCTCGCCGGACAGGTCCCAGTCCCGGGCCGAGAGGTCGGGGGAGCTACTCCGTGACGGATCCGAGACGACCCGGAGGGCGCGCTCGAGGTCGGCGGCGTCGAGCTCTCCCTCGTACTGCACGACCCAGCCGGGTCCCACCTCGGCGGAGAGCCGCTCGTTGACCGCGTTGGACGGGACGAGCACGGGACGGTCGACGGAGAGCGCGGCAAGCGCGCCGCCCGAGTTGTGCATCTCGCGGTAGGGCAGGACGACGAGCTCTCCCTGCCGCGCGACGTCCACGAGCTCGGCGTCGCTCAGGAACTCGAGGCTGAGGTCGATCCGGTCGTCGTCCTCCGCCAGGCCGCGCAGTTCGGCCGCGAGCTCGTCACTGGACGGCCGTCCGGCCACCCGGAGGCTGTGCTCGCTCCCGGGAAGGGCCGTGAACGCACGGAGCAGACCGTCGACACCCTTGTACCGCCGGATGAGGCCGAAATAGCTCAGGCGACCGCTCACGGCGTCCCGCTGCGGGAACCGCGCGTACCAGTCGCGGTAGTGACCGTGCGGGATGAGGGCTGCGCCGACGCCTGCGGGTGGGACCGTCTGCTCGTTGAGCACGATGACGAAGGACGTCCGGCGCTCGAACAGTCCGAGGAGTGCGTGCTCGACCCGCGAGATCCCGGACGGCCGGTGGAGGTTGTGGAGCGTCCGCACGATGGGCGTCCGCGTGAGGGCGAGCCTCGCCAGCAGGACCAGGGTGAGGAGCTGGCGGACGGCGCGTTTGGGAGCCGAGGATCCGGACACCAGGATCTCGGGCCAATGGGCGTGGAAGACGTCGTACCGACCGAGGATGGCCCCGCGCCAGGAGAACGTCCGCACCGCGACGCCGGGCGTCGTCGCGAGGTGGTCGCGCAGCATGACGATGTACGGATTCGTGGTCGGCCGCGGTTCCGGGAAGGACTGCTGGACGGTGATGGTGCTCGGGTGCTTGGTCAAGGGAATGGCCTCCGGAGACGGGGTACTGGCGGTCCGACGGTCGCCGCTAGGCTCGCAGTCGGGGAATTCGAGGATCGGATGGATCGATGGGACGACTGCGTGCCGTGCGGAAGCACTTCTGGAGCTATGCACGTGGCGTGCTCCGCGGACACCCGGGCGCGAGGATCGAGGCGGGCGTGAAGCTCGGCGGTCCGGGGACCTACCGGCTCGACCGCGGCTGCACGGTGTCGAAGGGCGCGCAGATGTGGGTCGGCGAGGGTGCGACGCTGCATCTGTCGAAGGGGTCGAAGATCGGCATGCGCACCATCGTGAACGTCGAATCGGGCCTGGAGATCGGACCGGACGTCCGCATCTCCTGGGAGGTGCAGATCCTCGACACCGACTTCCACTGGACGACGTCGCCGACCGGACGACGCCGCGCCCACACCGCGCCGATCGTCATCGAGCGCAAGGTCCTCATCGGGACGCGCTGCCTGGTGCTGAAGGGCGTGACCCTCGGCGAGGGTGCCGTCGTCGGTGCGGGCTCGGTCGTCCGCCGCGACGTGCCACCGCGCACCGTCGTCGCGGGGAACCCGGCCGTGGCCGTCGGCGAGGTCTCCGACTGGGGCAGCGCCGTCGGCTGACCGGGCGGGCTCAGCGGACATCGGAGTGCCGTGCGCGCGTCGGAGCAGGAGCCGGTCCGCGGAGGAACCCGGGTGCCTCGTAGAGCACCCGTGCCGGCCCGCGCATGGCGGCCCCGCTGATGAGCAGTGACCCGGCGATCGCGAGTCCGGCCAGCACCGGCGGGAGCCCGGGGGCCACGACCGCGATCGGTGTGACCCGCGCGAGCAGTGCGAGCAGGTAGGCCATGACGATGATGAGCGGTGTGTGGGTCAGGTAGACCGGTAGGGTGTTCGACCCGATGGACACCAGGCGCGGGATCCGCGCGAGCCAGCGGCTGACGGTCACCCCGGTGACGACGCCGAGGACGCAGTTCACGAAGTACAGGCCGGGCACCCAGCGCAGTCCGAACACGGCGACCACCGCGGACACCGCGACCCAGGAGACCATGAGGGTCACCAGGAGCACCCCGACCCGCGCGCGGCTCAGTCGGAACACCGCGTCCTTCAGGTACAGACCGGCGAGGAAGAAGAAGCAGTACTTGACCGAGCCGCTCCACCCGATGTTGGCGGTCTCCCAGCCGCTGAGCGCGGCGGCCGAACAGACACCGGCGACCACGAGCTGGATCCGCCAGTCGATGCGTCGGATGAGCTTCGCGACGACGAAGAAGATCGCGAGCGCCCAGATGAACCAGAGCTCGAACCGGGGTGCGATGGGCGAGACGACCAGGTCGCGGATCGTGCCGACGAGGTTGATCGGCTGACCCTTCATCGTGAGCCCGAGGAGGAAGACCGCCGACCCGATGACCTCCCAGATGAGGAACACCCAGACGAAGAGGGAGAGCTTCGACCGCCACAGTGCCCTCCAGGACGCGGTCAGCCACTTCGCGGCGAACAGTCCGGCCAGCATGAAGAACAGGGGCATGCGGAGCGACGACAGAGCCTCGTTGACCTGCCGCCACCCGTCGATCTCGAACCCGGCGCCGAGCAACCAGCTCGCCGAGTGGTACATGGCGACGAGGGTGATCGCGAGCCCCTTGCCGGCGTCGACCCACTCGAGGCGCGGCTTGGCCTGCGGCGTGGCGGCGGTCATCGGCGCACCGCCGACCGGGAGCTCGGCAGGGTGCGCAGCGCGACGGTCCCCGACGGATCGGCCCGGTGCCGAGTCGCCACCGGGACGAAGGCCACCCCGAGGAACAGCATCGTGAGGAGCATGGACGAGTCGATCGGGCTGAAGCACAGGTTCCACAGCATCCTGATGGCGAGCCAGACCACGAGGGCACTGGCCGCGCGGCGGGCGAGTCCGTCGCCGATGGCCCGGAAGGTCAGGACGAACAGGAGCACGATCAGCGCGGTCCCCAGGAGTCCGAAGCGCACCCACAGGTCGCCGATCATGGAGTGGACCTCGTAGCCGTTGCCGAACATGTACCGCTCGACGTAGCCGTTGTTCGGTTGGTAGCCGATGAAGGACATGCCGGTCTTCGCCGACAGGATGTCGGACAGGGTCGGGAGCGCTCCAGAACCGTAGCCGAGCGGACGGTTCACGACGAGCTCGACGGTGGCGGCGGCCTCCGGCCTGCCGCCCACGATGAGGTTCCCCGAGGTGTCGATCTGCGCCTGGGTGCGTTCCTGCGTCCGCTCACCGAGCAGCCCGCCCAGGATCACGGCCTGCGCGATGGTGTACACGGCCGCGGCGAGGACGCCGAGGCCCAGGAGTGTCCGGACCGTGGAGCCGCGTCCGCCCGGGCTCGACGGACGCAGCTGCCAGAGGACGAGGGCCGCCGTCATCACGAGCATCGCGCTTCCGGAACGGGCGTCGTTCAGGGCGCCGACGACGCCGATGACGGCGATGACCGCGAACTCCATGAGCCGGGAGCTCCAGCGCCATGCCAGGGCCAGGAGCAGGACGGTCAGCGGCAGGGACAGCCCGAAGCGCCAGACGTTGACGCTCGAGAGTCCGTTCCCGAGGGGGATGGCCGCCACCATGCCGAGCCCGAACCAGACCGCGACCATGGGGGCGCCGATCACCGTACGGGCCCAGAGCAGTGCACCGGTGCCGGCGACGAGCCCCAGCACCATGAAGGAGTTCCCGGCGAGGAGGGTCTGGCTGGTGGACTGTCCGGCGCTGCTGAACGCGGTCAGGACGGCTCCCATGGCGATCGCGGCGAGTCCGAGGACGCCGAACAGGCGGGCCTCGCGGAAGCGGGCCAGGACGGGGAGCCACACCGGGATGAGGAGGAGGGCGAAGACGTAGCCCACTTTCAGGCCCTGCGGCAGGTCGATCGACATCGCGAGGAGGACCGGGGCCGTCGCCGCCGCAGTCCGGTCCATCCACGTGTGCGGCCGGAGCGGTGTCGTCGGCACGGCCGCCGTCGGGGCGAGCGCTTCGGCGGGGGCCGTGGGGCTGGTCCGGCGGGTCGCTCGGATGCTCGGTCGTGCCGTCATGATCGCCCCCTCATGGCTCCGGTCGGATCGTCGGTTCGCCGGGGCCGCAGGGTTCGAGGACGTTCGGGCGTCGGTCGATTCGGGAGGGCCTGGAGTGGGGATGCGCCGGGTCTGCATCCGTCCACCGGTCATCCGATCCTACCGAAGGGCACCCCGGAAGGCCTTCCCCCGTTCGCGGGGATGTTGCCCCCAAAGCGAGGGGTGACGACGGAACGGCGTGTGCCGGAGCACACGCCGTTCCGATCATGATCCGGGGGTGATCAGGGGCTGAGGAGGCTCCCCGCCCGCGCCGGGGCGATCCCGGCCTGCAATCCCAGCAGGCCGGCGATGGAGCTCGGTACGGCGACCACGACGAGCGCCGACTGGGCGAGGGCCGCCGGCGTCAACTGGTAGCCCGTCGTCGTGACCGCGGTGCCCTCGACGAGGACCGACCGCCGTTCCTGGCCGGTCGCCTTCGTGAACGCGGCCACCGTCGCGAAGCTCTTCGCGGTCGCTGCACCCTGTCCCCAGCGCACCGCGAGCGACGGGGCATTCGCGGAGGCGCGCTGGTAGACGTTGCCGTTCAGCGTGAGCTTCATCTGCTCGGCCGTGAACTCCTTCGACTGGTCCTCCACGCAGACGAGGCAGCCGCCGCCGGCACCCGAGATGACGTTGTTCGACACCGTGACGTTCTTGATGATCCACGGCACCGTCATGTCGGGCAGCGGCTGACGCCGGTCGTGGCCCGCGGAGTTCACGTTCGTCTGGCGACGCTTGTCCTGGGTCAGCTGCAGGGCGGCCATCGAGTTGCCCGTGATGGTGTTGTTCCAGACCTGCACGTTGCCGGTGTTCCCGATCCACAGGCCGTACCGCCCGTTCGAGGCGATGACGTTGTTCGTCACGGAGAACGTGTCCGAGATCTCGAGGATGATGCCGGTCGCGCCGTTGCCGATGGAACGGTTCCCCGAGACCTTCCCGTTGTACACCGACTCGTCGAGCCAGAGGCCGACGGTGGTGTTCTTCTGGAAGTCGTTGTCGGTGAAGGCGACGGTGCGCGAACGCGTGATCTTGAACCCGCCGGACACCGGCATCCGGTTGAAGTTCTGCACGTTGTTGCCCGAGATCACGGAGTTCTTGAGCGTGAACTTGTCGGCCGAGTTCGCTCCGCCGCCCATCATCCCGTTGCCGGTCGCGGTGATGTTCGCGAAAGTCACGCCGGTGCCCCACGCGTACATGCCGATCGTGGCGTTGTCCTGCACCACGAGGTTCTCGAAGGTGATGGCGTCGTTCTGAGCCGTGATCGCACCCATCTGGTACACCGAGTTGCCGTAGTTCCGGACACCGAGGCCGCGCACGACGCTGCCGACGCTCTTCACGGCGAGTGCCGTCTGGAGCTTGCTCGCCGTGACGGTCTTCCCGGCAGGGTCCGTACCGAGGATGAGGCGCTTCCCGGCGCGGTCGACGAAGAAGGTGCCCGTTCCCACCGCTCGCTCACTGGCGACCTGTTGCTGGGCGACGCCGTCGACCCACACCTGGTCGGGGTAGGCGGCGAGCGGGTAAGCGGGGTTGATGAACTTGATGGCCTCGGCACTGCCGTCCGACGCACCCTTGGTGAAGGTCGGGCTGGTGTCGAAGCCGGTGTTCCAGCCCGTCACGGCCCAGCCCGTGGAACTCTTGTTCCAGCCGGTGACGCGGTCACTGCCGTCCAACCAGACCGCTTCCTTGGGATAGGACTGGATGGTCAGCTGCTTCGAGCTCGCGAGGACGACGCTCTCGCGGTAGGTGCCGGCGCGCAGCACCAGCGTCGATCCATTCGGCGCCTTCGCGACGGCGTGCGTCAGTGACGTGTAGGGCGAGGCGAGACTGCCCGAGCCCCCGGTGCCGTTGCCTGCCGTCACGTACAACGCGCCCTTCGGGATCGCGTACGAGGTCGCCCCGACCGCAGCCGAACCTCGGCCGCTCGACGGCACCTGGGTGTCAGGGCCCGTCGGCGTGGTCGGGGTGGTCGGCGTCGCGGGAGCGGTGGGGGTCGTCGGGGTCGCTGGTGTAGTCGGTTCCGGCACCGGGGTCTCGACGGGGTCCGTCGGTTCGGTCGGCGCGGGGACCGGGGTCGTCGGTTCGGGTTCCGGGTTGGCCGACGACGAGGTCACCGGGGCCGCGCTCAGGGCGCTGATCCCGAGACCGAGCGGTGCCGCCGCGCTGGAGAGGTAACTCCACACGCCGATCCCGCCGGACTGGAGCCGCTCAGCGCTCGCGTCGGTCGCGATCCGTTGCCAGGAGGGCTTCGCCGCTCCGACGACCCACGCACGACTGGCCACGGTGACGGTGGTGGACGACCGGGTGCGCAGGTCCATCTGCAGCGATTGGCCGGGCTGGAGACCGGATGCGACCAGCGCCTCCTTCGACAGCTTCTTCTGGTTCGTGGTCGACCCGTCAATGCGTGCCGTGCCGAGATAGACCGAACCGGTGGGCGTGACGCGCACCGTGCTCTGGTAGTACCGCTTGCCGTCCGATCGGGCCTGCAGCCCGAAGTAGACGCCGCTCCCGGCGGTGGGGAGGGTTGGGACGGTGATGGTGGCGGTGGCCTGGACGTCTGCGATCTGCACACCGGCGAGCAGTGCCTGGCGGGCGGTCCCCGGGGTGGTGAAGGTGATGCTGCCGCCGTTCGCGACGGCCATCCCGGTGGTGACCGCGGAGGTGTAGTCGCCTCCGAGATCGGCCGCGCCGAATCCGGTCGCGACCGTCCGCGCGAAGGTGTCGCTCGCGACGGGCTTGCCGACGGACCAGGTCTCACCTGCGGCGTTCGCCGGTGCTGCGGCCGTGAGCGAGGTCAGGAGCAGGGCTCCGGCCGCGAGACCGCTCGCCAGGACGGTGCCGGCACGGCGGATGCCGCTCGAGCGGTCAGTCGGTCGGACGCGACGGCGCGTCGATCGGAGCGTTGGCCGGTCGGTCGTGGGAGGACCGGCTGCGTGGAGGTCGGAAGTCAAGAAGGGGTTCCTCACGGGGATCGGGAGCGCCCGATCCGTCGACGCGGGGTGGATGCGGGGGAGGTTCAGCTGCGTCGGATGGAGCGGACTCGGCCCGTGACAGGCCGTTTCGGTCGGGTGGCGCGATAGTGCTGTTGACGGATGGTACAGCAAGGATCTGTGACGGGTCCATGTTTCGAGAACGCGGTTCTGAGGCGATCGTCCAGCTCTTCACCGGGACGGTGAAGACGCCGGGCACCGACCGAAGGAGCCGGTGGATCCCAAGGGAGATCAGGATGGAAGCCGCCGCGAGTGCGGGAGGGAGCACGATTCTCCACCACAGCGGGAGCGTCTCGGCGATCGGATGCAGTACGCCAGCTACGGCGATCATAGGGAACGTATGAACGAGGTAGACGGGGAGCGTCCTCGTGCCGAGAACCGCTAGGAAGGAGCAGGAGCGGAAGCGGGACAACACCACGGCGAGCGCGATGCCCGTCGCCGTCGCCACGAGGCCGGCTCCGAGGAGGACGAACGGGACGAAACGCGCCTGGGTCCTGAGGACGAAGACGACGATGCCGCCGTAGACCCCGACCAGGACGAGCAGGTGCACGAGCCCGAGACGCGGCGCCAGACGTCTGACGAGCGGCGCGGCGTGCGCCGCCAGGAGGAAGAAGAAGAAGTAGCGACCCGCCTTCTCCCAGGGCACACCGAGCGAGGAGAGCATCCCGGTCCCGAACGCAGCGGAGACCGCGGCCGCGAGGGCGAGCTGCACCAGGCGCGGCCAGCGGCGGATGAGCCAGGCCACGACGAAGTAGATCGGGAGGGCGTAGATGAACCAGAGGTTCGGATGCGGCTGGACCAGGATCGACGCGAACGACCACCACGTGACGGGATCCTGAGCGTCGCCCACGGGGGGCATCACCGCGCCGTAGGCGGTCTCCAGGGTGCTCCACACGACGTACAGGTAGAGGAGGAGCAGGAGGCGCTTGCGGAACAGATCCCGGAAGGGGCGTGCGAGCGCTGACGGCGCCAGCAGCCCGGAGACGAAGAAGAACAGCGGCATGCGGAAGGTGTCGAGCGGGGTGCTGGCCAATGACCACGGCCCGGTGATCCCGGCCACCCCGAGATACATCACCGCGTGGAACAACACCACGAGGATGATGGCGATCCCGCGCGCGGAATCGATCCACGGCTCGCGTGAACCGGATCCACCGCGGCGCGCCGGCCGCGCGTGTCGGGCGGTCGTGGACACGGGGGTTACCGCTCTCCCGCGGTCTCGGGCGTCGGCTCCGTCGTCGTCGCCGCGACCGGTCGCCGACGCCGCGCGCCCAGGACGGGAGCGCTCTGCCGGGGCCGCGCGTTCTCGTCGTCCGTGTAGTAGGTGGTGCGCTCGTGATGACGGACGTCGTTGGCCACCACGCCGAGCACCCGCGCGCCGACGGAGTCGAGCGTCGACAGGGCCTTCTGGAGCTGCTGACGCTTCGTGCGACGCTCGCGGACCACGACGATCGCGCCGTCGGTCTCGTGGACGAGCCACAGCGGGTCGGTGACCGGGATGACCGGGGAGGTGTCGATGACCACGAAGTCGTACTGGGACTTCAACCGGTCCAGCGTGCTCCGCATCGTGTCCGAGGCGAGGAGCTGGTTCGGGTTCGGCGGGACCGCTCCGGCGACCAGGATGTCGAGGCCTGGCACGCCCCAGGGCTGCACCGCCTCGTCGAGGGAGGCGTCGCCGAGCAGGACGCTGGTGAGTCCGACCGTTCCGTCGAGCCCCGTGTACTCGGCGATGGACGGGTTCCTGAGGTCACCGTCGACGAGGATGACGCTGCCGCTCGACTCCGCGAGGGACATGGCGAGTCCGACGGACACGGAGCTCTTGCCCTCACCGGGGAGGGCCGACGTGACCACCATGGAGGCCACGGGCTTGTCGACGTCCGCGAACGCCAGGCTCATGCAGAGCGATCGGAACGCCTCGGCGGTGATGCCGTTCGGGCTCGAACGGATGACCTGGGCGATCCGACGATCACGCGAGGTACGGCCGATCTCGGCGAGGAGCGGCAGGTCCGTGACGAGGTCGATGTCGGAGTTGCTCCGGATCCGGGTGTCCACCAACTCGCGCAGGACCGCCCAGGCGAGGCCGAGGAGGATGCCGATCACGCCACCGATGCCGGTGATCAACCGCACGTCCGGGGAGACCGGGTTCACCGGCGCCGAGGCCGGCGAGATGATGGTCAGCTGGACCGAGGCCGCCTGCGCGGCGTCCTTGGGGGAGATGTTCGCGACGGCGTCCGACAGCGACTTGGCGATGCCGTCGGCGATCGCCCTGGCGAGCTCGGGATCGGAGTTCACCACGGAGATGTCGACGACGACCGTGTTGAGCGGGGTGTCGGCCGTGACCGTGCGGGCGAGCTGGGCGACGCTCAGGTCGAGGTCGAGGTCGTTGATGACCGGCTGCAGCACGTAGGGCGACTTCGCGATCAGCGCGTAGGACTGCACGAGGTTCTGCACGTAGGTCGACCCCTGCACCAGTTCGCTCGTGGACTCGCCGTAGGCGGCCGAGGCATAGGCACTGCTCGTCGAGCGGTACATGCTCGGCATGGACTGGGCGTAGACGTACCCACCCGCTGCACCGAGGAGCGCCAGGATGAGGATGACGGCCCACTGCTTGCGGATCGCGCCGAGGTAGTCGTGAACGGTCACGTCAGTGCCCTTCTGCCGGCACCGGGCCGGGGTTGTGCTGCGGGAGGGCCGGTACGGCCGTCCCGGTGGTCCCACTATCATGTGGGGAGGACGAGGGGAGCAGGGATCTGGACGAGCATCGTGACCAGACACTGTTGTTGGTGTGCGCGGCGAACGTCTGCCGCTCGCCGCTGGCGGAGTTCCTGTTGCATCGACGGTTGAGCGGTCTGGCCGGCTTCGACGGCGTCGTGGTCGAGAGCGCCGGGGTGTCGGCCAGGGTCGGCTCCGAGATCTGCGAACGGGTCAGGCGGGTGGAGCGCGGCGACGGCTTCGCGGCGTTCGCCGGTACGCACCGCTCGCGGCCGATCTCGCTGGAGATCGTCGAGGGCGCGTCACTCATCCTGACCGCCTCCACGGCCGAGCGGTCGGCCATCGCCGCGCTCGCTCCGGCGGCGCGGTCTCGGACGTTCACTCTGCGCGAGGCGGCTGCACTGGCCACCGTGCCGGGCTTCGCAGACGAGGCCGATGTCGACGCCGACGGGGTGTTGGACCGCTTCGCGACGATCATCCACGGGCGCCGCGGGTTCGCACCCGCGAGCCGGAAGCCCACGGGCCTCCGCCGGTTCGGGCGGAGTAGGACGCCTGCAGACCCGTTCGACATCGCCGACGGCCACCTGCAGGGGTCGGCCGCCCACGACCGCACCATCGCGCAGGTCGGAGCGGTCGTCGACGCGCTCACGGCCGCGCTGCCGGCCGTGACTTCACGCGACGCCGCCTGACGGGCTCCACCGGAGACTCGGCCCGGACGACGGTCGGCGCTACACATGGACGCGTCCGCTCCGCCGCGCCCGGATCGGGAGCCCGACCACGGAGTCGATGATCCGGTCCTGGTAGGAACGGACGGAATGCCGGTCGGCGGCGATTCGCTCATCCGCGATGGCCGCGCTGGAGCGGGTGGCCCAGTCCGATCGGATCTCGGCGAGGGCGTCGGCGATGGCGGTCGCGTCCCCAGGGGTCACGAAGGTCGCGGCACGGTAGCCCGCGGCCGCCTCGCGGAGCCCTGAGGTGTCGCTCACCACGACCGGCCGGGCGGCGAGGATGCTCTCGACCGCGGTGTTGCCGAAGGGCTCGTCGAGTCGGGACGGCACGACGAGCACGTCGCTGGTCGCGAGCGCGGCCCACGGAGACGGCTGGAATCCGTGCAGCGTGACGCGGCCCTCGAGCCCACGCTCCGCGATGGAGGCCAGCAGCTCGTCCTCGAACCACTCGTAACCGGGGTAGACGGCGCCGACGATGTCGGCCCGCGCTCGGATACCGCGGCGGGTGAGCTCGTCGACGGCCTCGATCACGAGGTCCGGCCCCTTTCGCGGTGAGAGACGGCCGACGAAGAGCACGCGGAGTTCGTCGAGCACGTCCACGCGGGGCTGCGTCACCGCGTCGGGGCCGGGTACGCCGTTCAGGACGACGCTCGTCCGACCGGCGAGTCGACGGTAGGAGCGCTGGAGCGTCTCGGCGCTGTAGCGGCTGTTCGCGATCAGCCGGTCCGCGAACAGCAGGGGGAAGGCGAGGGCGCGCATGACGACGGGCTTCGCCGAGCCCTCCGCCTCGTGGACGTGCACGACGGACGGCAGGCGGTGCAGACGGGCGAGTGCCGTCCACAGTGGGATCGTGATGGTGTTGGTCCACACGAGGTCCGGCTGCACCGATCGGAGGAGTCGTCCTCCTGCTCGCAGCCCGCGGACGGTCTGCGATACGAGCGCGCCGAACCCGCGGGGGGTCAGCAGACTCTTCCGCAGCACCAGCGTCGGCACGATGTGCACCCGCGCGCCCCGCTCGACGAGCAGCGCACTCAGCGGCCCGTCGGCCGGCATCGTCACGACGACGTCGGAGCCGTCGCGCACGAACGCCTCCACCGTCTCCAGGAACACGCGGTCGGATCCGTACAGGTCCGCGCTCGGATGCGCGAGCAGTAGTGTCCTCCGTCCGGGCGACGCTGCAGTCGACCGGCCGGACCCCCCAAGGCCGTTCATCGTCGGATCAGCTCCGGACGTCTGCGGCGCGAGCCGCACCGAGACGGTCCATGTCCCGGAACCACTTGACGGACGCGAGCAGCAGGTGACCGGTGTTCGCGATGAACATTAGCGTGTAGGCGGCGAAGAAGAGGGGAGGGAAGCCGATGAGGAGGAAGATCATGCAGAGGAAGCCGTAGTCGGTCGGGATGACGAGCAGCGAGCGCATCGGCGAACTCCGACGGGCGTCGAGGGCCGGCTTGTGGCCGTAGGCGGCCTTCAGCTGGTCGTTGAGGATCATCGCGAAGAACGAGACGGCGGCGACCACGGTGTAGCCCATCGGGATGAGGTACAGCGCCGGGTTCGTGAAGTCGAAGTGGCGGAAGACCATGATGAGGACCGCGAGGTGCAGGGTGGAGATCTTCGTCGCGTCGACGACGTGGTCCAGCCATTCGCCGCTCGCCGAGCCGCCGCCGCGCAGGCGGGCGACCTGGCCGTCGGCCGAGTCGAAGGCGTACCCGATGGCGAGGGCGAGCCAGATGGCGACACCGACCCACCAGGCGGGCGGCAGGATCGCCAGCATCGCGATGCCGGCGAAGGTGAACAGCGCGCTGATCGCGGTGACGACGTTCGGGGTCAGTCCGACCTTGTACGCCCCGGCGGCGAGATACCGCCCGGCCTTGCGGTTTACGTAGATGGAGTAGGCAGGGGCCCCCGGTGCGCGCTTCTTCTGGGCGCCGGCGAGGCGGGCGACGATCTCGGTGTAGGACTCGGTGGTCGAACGGGTGTCGGCAGTGATTCGGGTCATGCCAATCCTCCGGTGCTCTCGGTGATGCGTGTCGGGTGGATGCCGGCGACGGGTTTCGGGTTCCAGTCGATCGGCAGACGGTTGAACCGTCCGGTGCCGTGGATGGTCGCGCCGTCGGCCAGGCGCAGGGCGAGCGCCTCGTAGCCGTCGGCGATGGCGTCCCAGCGGTACACCTCGGCGGCGCGTGCCTGGAGCGCTGCTCCGAGGGCCGCCGTGCCCGCCTCGTCCAGCTCGGCCTGCTCGATGAGCCGCGCGACGTCGTCCGCCGTGGCGAAGAAGGAACCGGTGCTCCCGACGACCTCGTGGTTGAAGACCGAGTCGAAACCGATGACGGCGGTTCCGGCACCCATGGCGCGGAGCAACGACGGGTTCGTGCCGCCGACCGAGTGGCCGTGGACGTAGGTCAGTGCCCCCGCGTACAGCTGATCGAGGAGCTCCTGGTCCCAGACCCCGCCGAGCAGGTGCACCCGGGGGTCGCTGGCGGCCAGGGCCGCGATGCGTTCGCTGTGCTCGGCGCCGTAGGGTGCGGAGCCGACCACGACGAGCGGGTGTCGCGCCTCGCTGCGGATGAAGCCCTCGACGATGAGGTCGACGTGGTTCTCCGGCTCGAAGCGGGCGACCACGAGGTGGAAGGCACCGGCCTCGACGCCCGCACCGGAGCCCAGCAGGTCCGTGCGCGGCTGCTCCAGGATCTTCGCCCCGTAGGTGAGCAGTTCCGTCGGCACGCCGAACTGCTGCTCGTAGTAGTCGGCGATGCCGGCCGCGTCGGCGATGAGGGCGTCGGCGGTGCGCACGGAACGTTCCTCGGCCCAGCGGTAGTACCGCTTGCCGGAGCCGCTCCACTTCGCGCGCTTCCACTCGAGACCGTCGACGTGGACGGCCGTCGGCACGCGCTTGGCCCGGATGACGGGGACGAAGGGGGCGTTCGCGGCGTTGAAGACGAAGGCGACGTCGTTGCGGCGCGTGACTGCCATGTGGAGGACCGACAGGGCGGTGTGGCTGAGGGTCTCGAGGACCTTCTTGCGGACCGCGGGCAGGTGCACGAGGCGCATCCCGAGGTGCTCCGCCGGCTGCTCTGCGGCGGTGCGCCGACAGTAGACCGTGACATCGTGTCCTCGGGCGGCGAGCCTGCTGCCGATCTCCTCGACCGCGGTCTCGAAGCCGCCGTAGGCGGCCGGGACGCCTCTCGTCCCGACCATCGCGATGCGGAGCGTGCCGTCGGGGCGTCGACCGTGGGCGACGGTCTTGCGCCTCGGCGCGCTCATCGGGTGGACGCCGATGGTGGTCGGACGGCGGAGGGCAGGGTGGGTGACATGGCTGAGTTCGGGTCTCTCATGGTCGTTCGACCGCCGCACCGGGTTCGGGTGGGTGCGATGGTGCTGGTGCCCGGCGCCTCAGGCGTCGGTGTTCGGGTGTCTGGTGCTCGGTCGGGTACCGGTGCACGTCGACGATGCTTCCGCTCGCGAGCGTGCAGGCGGAGCGTCCGTCGTCGGGAGATGACGGGACGGAGGCGCGGTCTGCTCGGGTAAGCGTCGCGTGTCTCGTCGCAGCTTCGGGTGCATGCGCGCGAGGGGCTTCATTGACCGGGCGGGTCCTCGACGGATTCGGGTGTCGAGAAGCCCACCGGTTCGCGGTGGTGATGACGACTGTACCGAAGTGTTGTCCCCTCTGGAAGGGGATTTGTCCTCTTTTTGCAGGACACCCCTCGCTTTGGGGGCATCACCGACAGAAGTCCTCGCATCAGTAGGCGCCGACCGGTTTCAACACGACCTTCACGGTCTGCCACATGATCATCAGGTCGCCCGTGATGGACCAGTTCTCCACGTAGTAGAGGTCGAGGCGGACGCTCTCGTCCCAGGTGAGGTCGGAGCGCCCCGAGACCTGCCACATGCCGGTCAGGCCCGGCTTGATGTGCAGGCGGCGGTGGACGTCCTTCTCGTACTCGGCGACCTCGTTGGCCAGCGGCGGCCGTGGGCCGACGAGGCTCATGTCCCCGGTCAGGATGTTCCACAGCTGGGGGAACTCGTCGAGGGAGTACTTGCGCAGGATGCGTCCGACGCGCGTGACCCGGGGGTCGTTCTTCATCTTGAAGAGCACGCCATTGCCCTCGCTCTGCGCCATCAGGGCGGGGAGTGCGGCTTCCGCGTCGGTGACCATCGAGCGGAACTTGAACATCGTGAACCGCTCGCCGTTCCGGCCCACGCGCTCCTGGCGGAAGAGGACGGGTCCCGGGCTGTCGAGCTTGACCGCGAGCGCGATGAGGGCCAGCAGCGGCGAGATGAGCAGCATCCCGAGGCTCGTGAGGCCGATGTCGAGCGCGCGCTTCATGAGGTGGTGACCACCCTCGAACTGCGGGATCTCCACGTGGATGAGCGGCAGCTCCTCGACGGGGCGGAAGTGGATGCGCGGGCCGGCCACGTCGGTGAGTCGGGCTGCGAGGACGAGCTCGGTTGCCGTCCCCTCGAGGTCCCAACCGAGGCGGCGGATGTACTCGCTGCCGCCGTCGACCGGCCCGGCGATGATGACCGCGTCGGCCGTCAGGTTGGCGGCGGCCTGGGCGACCCCGTCCACATGGGCGATGACCGGGACGGAGGTCCCACGACTGGAGAACGGCTCGGCCGTCTCCTCGTCGACCACGGCCGCACCGACGACGGTGTAGCTCATGCTGTGCTGCTTCGCGACCTGTTCGAGGACGTACGCGACGTCGTCACGCCGGCCGACGACGACCGTCCGTGCCGTGTACTCGCCGACGCGGCGGCGTCCGAGGAGCCACCGGCGCCACAGCCAGCGGGAGGCGAGGAGTGCCAGCGTGCCGGCGGGGAGCGCGAGGATGAAGTAGCCGCGGGCGATGTCGATCTTCAGGACGAGGAAGGCGATCGCGAGGATGCCGAAGGCGAACGCGCTGGCGTTCAGGACGCGCTTGTACTCGATGACTCCGGATCCGATGATGCGGCTGTCCCGGGTGCGGGTGACGGCGAGGACGGCGAGCCACACGAAGACGATGACCCCCGACAGCAGGACGTAGAGCTGCTGGGCCTCCGGTCCGACCGGCTCGTCACCGAATCGCACGACGAAGGCGGCCGACACGGCGAAGAGGGCGATGAGGCTGTCCGTCAGGACGAGCTGGCGGCGGTACCGCTTCGACCACTCGCGCTGCGTCAGGGACTTGACCGCGACGCTGGATTCGCCGGTGAGCGACGCCGCCCGACGACGCACGAGGGTGATGGGGCCGGTGATCGGGAACGGGTTGTCGTTCACGTCCGCGCTCATGCGCGGGCCGAACGGTCGGCGTGGAGCTCGGGGACTCCCGCGCCATGGGAGCGAGGGCTGGTGTGTCGGAAGGACCGACGGCGGTTCGGGTACGTCGTCATGGGGCTGCTATCCACTTGTGGGTTCGGGTGCGGTTCGGGTGCGCGATGCGCAAGGGCGGTTCGGGCCGCCCGCGGAGAACGCGACGTCGCTCGTGTGCCCACGACCGCCCGGTGCTACCGGTCGAGATGAGCGTCCCCCTTGGATGTCCTTCCACTGTATGAAGCGGGGGTCATCGACGGATCCCCCACTCCAGGGGGGCTCTCACCCCCAATGCTGGGGGTGAGAGCGCCCGTCGACGCGCGATTCCGTCGTCATCCGTCCGTGCGGCCGCAGTCGCCGCGAGCCGCGGGTCCCGGTGTCGGACGGGGGACAGCACCGGTCGGCGGCGTCGGGCGGGTCGTCGGTGGCGGCTCGGTGGCGGCCTCAGCGACTACATTGGTGCCATGGATGGAGCGCGCGCGACCGATGGCGTGATCGCCGACGCCGCCCGCGATCCCATGGCCGATTGGCCCACCGGACGCCTCCTGTCCACGGCCTCACGACTGATCGAGCACACCTGGCAGCAGGCCCTCGACGGCATCGGTGTCACCCACGCCGGCCTCATCGTCCTGCATCTGCTCGACAGCGGCCCCACCAGTCAGAAGGAGCTCGCCCGTCGAGCCCGGGTGCAGAACCAGACGATGTCCCGCACGCTCGACCGGCTCGAGCGGGCCGGGCACGTCGAGCGCATCGCCGCCGTCGACGACCGTCGTCGTCATGTGGTGAGTCGGACGCCTGCGGGCGACGAGGCGTGGTTGGCCGCGCACCGGCTCGAGGCGGACGTCTTCCCGGAGCTGCCCGACGAGTCGGCGTTGCGGTCGCAGTTGCTCGCGATCATCCGGTCCGGAGAGTCCGCGCGCTGGTCGCCCGAGGACGTCGAACCAGCCTGAGCGGTGCACGCACCCGTCCGTGGGTCGCACCCCGGTCCCTGGGCCGCACCCCGGTCCCTGAGCCGCACCCCGGTCCCTGGGCCGCACCCCGGTCACTGAGCCTGTCGAAGTGCCCTCGAGGAATCGTCGCGCGGCGGATGCGCCCGGCGCGGGCAGCCCTTCGACAGCCTCAGGCGGGCCCGTGCACATCGGGCCACCCCGCGGCACGCCCGTGACCCGTCCGGGGGGATCCGAGCTGGTGCTCCGGGGCCGGAGTGACTAGTGTGATCAAAGTTTCTATTGTGACTGTTGTGACAGGATGACGGCCGCGACCCGCCGAGGTCGCCGTGATCGTGTCGTCGGACTGGAGAAGTGATGACCCCCGCACGAACGCCTGGTGCGCAGCACGGCCGCCGCCGACCCTGGCTGGCGATGGCCCTCTCCGTGGGCGTCGTCACGGCGTCACTCACCCTCGGCGTGCTCCCGGCGCACGCGGACGACTACCCCAGCTGGGCGGACGTCGAGGCCGCCAAGTCGAGCGAGACCGCCAAGGCCGCCGAGATCACCAACATCACCGCGCTCATCGCCTCGCTCCAGCAGCAGTCTGACGCGGCCTTCCGAACGGCGCAGATCGCCGCTGAGGCCTACCGGCAGGCGCAGGACGCCGTGACCGAGGCGACCGCGCGCGAGTCGGCGCTCCGTGGGCAGGCCGAGGCGGCCGCCGCCGCCGCCAAGGTCTCGAAGCAACGTGCCGGCGCGCTCATCGCGCAGCTGTCGCGCGGTGGCGGCGGGGACGTCTCCCTCGACCTGGTGCTCGGTGCCGGCAAGTCCGACGACCTGCTGTCGAGGCTCTCCGTCATGGACAAGCTGGGGGAGCGGAACGCCGCGAGCTACGCCGAGGCGGTGACCGACCGCAACGCGGCGAGCGGTCTCACCGACCAGGCGGAGGTCGCGAAGACGGAACGCGAACGCCTCGAGGGCGAAGCGCAGACGAAGTACGACGAAGCGGAGAGCGCATCGGCGGCGGCATCGGCGGCGGTGGCGGCACAGGAGCAGCAGGCCGACCAGCTCTACGCCCAGCTCGCCTCACTGAAGAACACCACGGCGGAGACCGAGCGCGGCTACGCCGCCGGTGAGTCCGCCCGTCAGGCGGCGGAGGCCGCCGCAGCGGCCGCCGCGGCAGCGGCGGCGAACACCCCTCCCGCGTCCGGCGGCTCGTCCGGTGGTGGCGGGTCGAGCGGTGGCGGTGGCGGTGCATCCTCCGGTGGCGGTGCCTCCAGCGGTGGTGGCGGCGGTGCTCCCGTGGCTCCACCGAACTCCGCCGGCGTCGAGTCGGCGATCGCCTTCGCACTGGCCCAGGTCGGCAAGGGGTACCAGCTCGGCGGTTCCGGGCCGAACGTCTGGGATTGCTCGGGACTCACCCGCGCGGCCTACGGCAGCGGCATCGGGACGCACTCGGCGACCAACCAGTACTACACGATGCAGTCGCAGGGGCGCCTCGTGCCCTACAGCCAGAAGCAGCGCGGCGACCTCATCTTCTGGTCGAGCGGCTACGACTACTACCACGTCGCCATCTACCTGGGGAACGGTCAGATCGTCGAGGCCGCCAACGAGCGCGCGGGCACCCGTGTCGGCGGCATCTGGGGATCGGGCGACGTCGCCGCCTACGTCGGTCGCCCGACGGGTTGATCCCATGACCTCCGCCGATGTGGACGCCTACCTCGCCTCCCTGACGCACCAGCTGAAGCCGGCGGTGGTCCGTCTGCGCGAGGCGATCATGGCCTCGGACGAGGGCTTCTCGGAGCACCTCAAGTGGAAGGCGCCCAGCTTCGTCCACGGCGGCGAGGACCGCGTCACGTTCGCCCTGCACCCGGCGAACCGGATCCGCGTCATCCTGCACCGGGGTGTGCTCCGGCGGGACGACGTCGAGCACTTCCGGTTCGACGACCCGACTGGACTCGCAGTGTGGGCTGCGCCTGATCGCGGCGTCGTGACCTTCTCGAGCATCGAAGCGGCGGAGGCCGCCGAGCCGGCCCTCCTCGAGCTCATCGGGCGCTGGGTCCGGGCCTGACCTCTCCGATCGCGGATCGGGGATGGCGGCGGCGTGGTTCCGGGTGCGACCAGAGGCCGGACTAGCCGACCGGCAGCACGCGGAGGTCGCGGAACGAGACACTGGTCGCGGCCTGGGCGGAACCGGAGAGGTAGAAGCCGACCCCGACGACACCGGAGCCCTGCAGCGCCGCCGTGTCGTCGACCACGGCGAGCTGGAAGGCCGTGGGTTCGGTGTCGCCGGTCCAGGCCTTGGCCTCGATCGTCGTGCTCGTCGTACCGGTCGTCCTCGTCACGAGATGGATCTCGGTCCCCGCAGTGACCGCCGTCCCGGCCAGGTTCACCGCACTGATGGTGCTGCCGTTGCGCTGGACCTGGAGCTGGACGACCCCGGTCGCCTGGACCCAGGCGCGGGTGACGTAGCGGTCCGCGCCGATCTGCCGGGCGATGAGCGACACGAACTGTCCACCGCCGGTCGGCGCCTGGTCGAGTGAGAAGGTCACGGAGGTCTGCGCGGCGGCGACGGGGGTGGCAGCGAGGATCGCCGTCCGGGTCGCGCCCGGGGTCGCCGCGATCGTGCCACGGCCCGACGAGACGCCGAAGCCGGTCTTCCCACCCGTGAGAGTCCAGGTGCCGCCGACGGTCGCGTCACCCCAGCCGCTCGTGACGGTGCGGGCGAAGTCGTCGGAGACGAGCGGTGTCGGCTCGGCCGGCGTGGTCGGCTCCGACGGTTCGATCGGCGTGGTCGGCTCCGTGGGTTCGACCGGTGTCGTCGGCTCCGTCGGGGTCACCGGCTCCGTCGGTTCGACCGGAGTCGGGTCGGCGGGATCGGTCGGTTCAGGCGCGGTGGCGGCTGCCTCGCGTCCGCCGGCGGCGATCGCGTCGAAGCTGCCGACCGTGAAGGTCACCGGCCCGTTGGTCGCCGACCCGGACACATAGCCGGACAGTCCGACGCCGCCGGGTGCCTGCAGTGCGGCGTTGGTGTCCGAAGCCGTCACCTGCCAGTCAGCGGGTTCCGCGGCCGACCCTGCCCACACCTTGGCGCTGAGCGAGGTCACGCCGTCGACCGGGGCGCCGGCGACCGCGCGCAGGTGGAGGGCGTCGGCCGCGGCTGCGGTCAGTCCGTCGATCTTCTGCGAGACGAGCACGGTCGATCCGGACAGCAGCTGCAGACGGACGTCGTTCGCCGCGCGGTACCAGAGGCGTGCCGAGTAGGCGACGGAACCGACCTGACGGGTGATGACCGAGTAGTAGGCGCCACCTCCGTTCGCGATGACCGAGGGGGCCACATCGGTCAGCACGTCCGCCGAGGCCTCCGAGACGGCATTGAGGCGTGCGGTCCGCGTGCCCCCGGCGGGAGCCTGGATCGTGGCGGCCGAGCCGGAGACGGCGAACGCGGTCTTCCCGCCCGTGACCGTCCAGGTGCCACCGGTCGGGGCGTCGCCCCATGCGCTCGTCGCCGAGCGGTCGAAGGCGTCCGACGCGAAGAGTGTCGCCGTCGGCTCCGTCACGACCGGAGCGGTGGCCGTGACGGAGCGGGTCGCTGTCGCGGTCGCTCCGTCGTTGTCGGTCACCGTGAGGGAGACGGTGTAGTCGCCCGCCGCCGTATACGTGTGGCTCGCCGTGGCTCCCGCACCGGTCGCGCCGTCCCCGAAGTCCCAGGCGTACGCGGTGACGGTGCCGTCGGCGTCGGTCGAGGCGGTTCCGTCGACGGAGACGGTCAGGAGGTCTCCCGTCGCGGTGAAGGCAGCGGTGGGCGCCTGGTTCTCCGGCTCGGGCGCGATGCCGTCCGTGCCGACGGCATGGTGTGCGGCGAGCTGCGCGCCGGTGAGCGCCCGCGGGTATACCGCGACGTCGTCGAGCTTGCCGTCCAAGTGGTCGCTCGATGGTCGGTCGGGCCAGCCGGAGAGCGAGGTGCCGCCGACGGTCCAGTAGCCGCTGTAGTCCTGGCCCCGGACGGTCCCGGTGTCCTCGGCCTCGAGGACGCCGTCGATGTAGATCTGCTGGCCGGTGTTCCCGAGGACGGCGACCACGTGGTGCCACGCGCCGTCGTTGACCGCGCTGGTCGACGTGACGGTGCGCACGGTCCCCGGGTACAGGCCGAAGCGGACACGTCCGTCGTTGCCGAGGTAGACCAGTCGGTCGCGGTTGCCGGAGCCGAGCGCAGTGCCGTTGGAGGCACCGATGATCGGCCCGCCCGACGTGGTCGTCGTCTGGACCCACGCCTCGAGGGTGAAGCGGTTGGTGAACGGTTCGGTGGTCGCCGTCACGCCCCGCGCGTCCCCGCCGAAGGCCGTGGACGTGCCGCTGCCGTCGGACTCCGCTCCGGCCTGGCCGCGCGCGAGGGTCGTGCCGGTCAGCTGCAGGTCGCCGCCGCCCGCCCAGTCGCCGCCGGTGGTGCCGGACGCCTCGTTGAGGGACCAGTAGTGGGACGGGCTGTCCGCGAGGACGGTGCGGTCCAGGTCGGTGGACGCGATGGGAGCGCCGTCCGTGGCCGTGAACGACACGTTGTCACCCCAGGCGGTGTTGCCCGTCGCATCGGTCGTCTTCACCCGGTACGAGTAGCTCCGCCCAGGGGTCAACCCCTGGTCGACGAAGGTCAGATCCGGCTTGTCCCAGAACGAGGAGGCCGCGTTGACCGTGAACACGGGTGCGGTGGTCGCGTTGTCTCGGATGACGTCGTACCGGAGCACGGCGTTGTCGCGGTCCTCGTTGGAGGGCCAGGTGACCTTCGCGGCGCCGCCACCGACGGCGGTGACGCGCGGGGTCATCTTCGAACCCCCGAGCTGCGGGCCCTGCGCGTTCGTCGAGGCCGCACGGGTGGCGAACCGGGCGAGGCCCTGCTGAGGAGCGCCGTTGACCGTGGTGAACTCGCCGGCGTAGAGCACGTAGTCGCCGCCGGCGGTGACGTCCCACGGACCCTGGTTCAGTCCGGTGAAGGTGCCGGCGTTCATGTCCGGGAACCAGTGCAGCAGCTGCGTGGCCGGGTTGCCCTCGAAGTTGCCGTAGGTCCAGCCACCGGGCGGCGTGTTGTGGGCGACCCGGCCGACGCTCTGCTTCGAGAAGGCGACGGCGCGGTGGTACCCGTCCGAGTTCGGGAATCCGCCGGTGTTGTCGCAGGCGTGCGCATGACCCGCGGTGTAGACGACGTCGCCGACGACCTGCACGGAGTAGCTGTCGCCGTGGCAGTCCGCCAGCCAGTCGAGGCCGCCGTCCGACCAGCGCATCCGGAACGTGCCCTCGGTGGCCTTCCCACCCTGGCTGTGCTGGTAGCCGACGCCGTAGACGCTGTCGGCATCGGAGGAGAGCGAGAAGACGGACGACTTCGTCCCACCGTTGCGAATGATGGAGTTCGCGGCCCACGGGAGGATCCCACCGGTGTCGCCGCTGACGGCACCCATGCCGAGCCCGGGTTCGGTCGATCCGCCGATCGAGGTGAATCCGCCGCCGAGGACGACCTTCGACCCGTCCGGCGACACGACGATCGCCTTGACCGAGCCACCCAGCACCGACGGGTTCCACGGCTGCAGTGCCGCGTTCGTGGCGTTGAGCGCAGCTCCGCGGAGCCGTTCGGTCTTCTGGACCGAGGTGAAGATGCCGCCCAGGTAGACGCTGCCGGACGTCACCGCGATGGACTCGACCGTCGCATTGACGGTCGGCGCGAAGGTCGAGACGAGGGTCATCGACGGGAGGGAGAACGCGGCGACGCGGTAGCGGGTCGAGCCGTCCACCTTCGTGAAGGAACCCGCGACGTAGAGCCGGGACTGGTCCGGGGAGACGGCCATGGCCCGGATCTGGCCGTCGAACGACGTCGTGATGTCGGTGCGCAACCCACCGGTCGCGAGGTCGTAGGCGAGGAAGTTGGAGCGCGGGACGGTCCCGACGCCGACGGCGGCGCCGGCCGGGCGGGCGGTGGTGAACTGGCCACCGACGAACACCGTCCCGCCCGCGACGACCTGGTCCCAGACGACGCCGTCGATCTGGGGCGTCGGCAGGGCGTCGGCGGTCACGGTGGTCGGGGTGAGCGGGTTCGCCGGGTCGACCGGTGCGCTGTCGGCGACTGCGGCGGTGGCCGGGACCAGTGCCCCGACGAGCAGCGCCGCCGTCGCGACCGATCCGGCGAGGGCGGTGGCCCAGCGCCTCGTCAGGGACGTCCGCGGATCGTCGGCTCGCTCGGTTCGCAGTCGACCCACGGTGTTCCCCTTTGTTCCGGTGATGATGGCGCACCGGAAGCGTGGGCGGCCAGAGCACCACGCATCTGCTTCGGCACGTCTTTCGATGCTCTCAGCCCGTCGCCGCGGTTCCAAGGCTGCTGATGCCCCCAGTTCGGGGCGACCTCGCAGCCGATCTGCTGCCGTCCCGACGGCGATCGCCGCAACGGCCGTCGTATGATCGACTGCCGAGCGGGCGACAGCGCACCGACGGACCGGTGGTGAAGGAGGCCTCGTGCGCAGTGCCGTGCTCGGCGTCGTGCTGCTCGTCATCGGGACGATCGCGATCCTCACCGGTGTCCTCCCCGCCCCGGAGGCACTCGGCATCGCCGACCGCGTCTGGCCGATCCTCCTGTTCGTCGTCGCGATCACCGTCGTCGCCGAACTCGCTGCGGACGCCGGCCTGTTCACCCTCGTCGCCTCGCGGCTCGTGCGCTGGGGTCGGGGGAGCACCTGGTTGCTCTGGCTGCTCGTCGTCGCGCTGGCAACGCTCAGCACCGTCTTCCTCTCGCTCGACACCACGGCCGTCCTCCTGACGCCGGTCGTCATCACCCTCGCCCGGCACGCCGGGCTGTCGCCGGTGCCGTTCGCCCTGACCACCGTCTGGCTGGCGTGCACGGCGTCGCTGTTGTTGCCGGTGTCGAACCTCACCAACCTCCTCGCGGAGCACGCGATCGACGAGGCCGCCACGGCGTCGGGTGGCGGCCCGCTCGGCCCCGGCGGATTCGCAGCGCTCATGGTCGTCCCGGCGATCATCGCGGTCGTGGTCCCGTGCGTGGTCCTCGCGATCGTGTACCGCCGCCAGCTCGCCGGTGCCTACACGGTGGATGTGGAGGCGCAGGACGACGACCGGGTGTTGCTGTGGACGTCCGGTCTCGTGGTGCTCGTGCTCCTGCCGCTGCTGGTGTCCGGTATCCCGGTGTGGATGTCTGCGGTCGGTGCGGCGGTGATCCTCGTCGTCGTGTTCCTCATCCGGCGTCCGGCGGCGCTGCGTCCGGCGCTCGTCCCGTGGCAGCTCGTCCTGCTCGCCTCAGGACTGTTCCTCGTGGTGGAGGCGGCTCACGCCCTCGGACTCGCGCGGGCGCTCGCGTCCATCGCGGGGACCGGCGACTCGCTCCTGGCGCTCCTGCAGCTGGCGGGGGTCGGCATGGCGAGTGCCAACCTCGTCGACAACCTCCCGGCGTACCTCGCCCTCGAGCCGGTGGCCGGCGACCCCGTGCGCTTCGCCGCCCTGCTCATCGGCGTGAACGCGGGCGCGCTCATCACCCCGTGGGCGGCGCTCGCGACGCTGCTCTGGCACGCGCGGCTCACCGCGGCGGACGTCGAGTTCGGTTGGGGCCGGTTCATCGCGCTCGGCTTCGTGGTCGCCCCGCTGACGGTGGCCCTCGCCACCGTCGGGCTCTGGCTGGCCCAGGGTGCCGGCGCGGTCCTCCCGTGACTTCCCAGAGCACCCCTCCCCGGTCCCTGAGCACCCTTCCCCGGTCCCTGAGCCTGTCGAAGGGCGGCGACGCGTCGCGCTCGCTCAGTGCTCGTGGCGTGCGTCCGCCGCCCGGCGCCGCTCCAACAGCTCCGTGACGATCCGGTCGATGAGCTCGAAGGGGATCGGCCGGCTGAACGGGAACTGCAGCGTGTCCTTCGCCGCCCGGTAGTCGGCGACGGCGTTCTGCAAGGGGCCGTCGAACGGCGGGATCGAGTACAGGGCGATGTGGTGTTTCCAGGCGCCGAGGTACAGCAGGTAGCGGTCGTCGAGCATGAAGGTCGGCATGCCGTACCGGATGGCCTCGGTGACTCCAGGCACAATGCGGTGGACGCGGAGTCGGATCTCCTCGATGGCGTCCGCGGCGTCGGTGGGTTGCGTGGCGAGGTAGTCGTCGATCGTGGTGGGTGCACCCGGCATGTCTCTCCTCGTCGGAACGGAGACGGCACGGGAGCCGCTGCCCCCGTGCCGTCATCGTCCCATGTCCGCGTGCTGGGCGACAGTGGTGGTTCTACCGCTTCGCGAGGGCTCGGCGCACGTCCTCCTGGACGAGGTCGGCGTTCATGATCGCGCCGGCCATCGATCCGGCGGCCGCCGCCTGCAGGACCTGGGTGCGCAGGTTGGTGACGTCTCCGGCCGCCCAGACACCCGGCACCGAGGTGGCGCCCAGCTCGTCGACGCCGATCGCGTCGCCGAACTCGGCCCCGCGCGGGTGCGGTCGCGTGTGGAGCCCGAGACCGGTGAACGCCTCGGCGCGCACCCGGTTGACCGGGGCCACGGCCAGCGCCTCGACGGGGACGGTGCGGCCGTCGTCCAGGCGTACGCCGACGAGCCGGTCGTCGGCGATCTCGAGCCGCTCCACGACGCCGTCGACCACCTCGATGCCCCGTGCCGCGAACGCCGCCTCCTGCTCCGGCGTGAAGGCGCCCGCGGTGTTGCGGAGCACGACGACCCGGTCGCTCAGCTGCCGGAACAGCTGCGCCTGGTGGGCTGCGGCCTCCGCGTTCGTGCCGAGGACACCGATCACGCGGTCCTGGACCTCCCACCCGTGGCAGTAGGGGCAGTGGAGGGCGTCGCGGCCGAACCGCTCCCAGAGGCCGGGAATGGGCGGGAGCTCGTCGGCGGTGCCGGTGGCGATGAGGAGGCGGCGGCCCCGGACGATCGCGCCGTCCGCCGTCGTCAGGATGAACCCGTCGTCGTCGCGCCCGGCATCGACGACCTGGCCGTCGACGATGCGGACGCCGTACGACACCACCTCCGCTCGGCCGAGGCGCAGGAGCTCACGAGGCGGGGTGCCCTCGCGGGTCAGGAAGCCGTGCACGCCGTCGGCGGGTGCGTTCCGCGGTTCGCCGCCGTCGACGACGATCACGGATCGTCGTGATCGTCCGAGCATGATGGCTGCGCTGAGCCCTGCGGCGCCACCGCCGACGATGACGGCGTCGACGAGGTCGGTGCTGGTTGCTGGGGTGACGGGGGTGCTCATGGATCGTTCCGTTCGGTCGACGTGCTGGGAGGTGTCCAGGGTGCGCCGACCGGTGCCGAAGTGGCAAGAAGACTTGCCGAAGCGGCAACGTGGGAGCGAGAATCGACCCATGGCGCATGCACACGACGAGCAACGGTCCATCGACGGCGTGCTGGATGCTGTCGGGCCGAGGCTGCGAGCCATCCGGCAGCATCGTGGCACCACCCTCGCCGCGCTGTCGGCCGAGACGGGCATCTCGGTCTCCACCCTCTCCCGGCTCGAGTCCGGCCAGCGCCGACCGAACCTCGAGCTGCTCCTGCCACTCGCCAAGGCGCACCAGGTGCCCCTGGACGACCTCGTCGGTGCTCCGCAGACGGGTGATCCCCGCGTCCACCTGAAGCCCGTCCAGCGGTACGGCCAGACGATCGTGCCGCTGACGCGTCGATCGGGCGGCCTCCACGCGTTCAAGAGCATCATCCACGGCGGCGACGGTCCGCAGACGCCCGAGACACAGAAGGTCCACGAGGGATACGAGTGGCTCTACGTCCTCAACGGTCGGTTGCGGCTCCTCCTCGGCGACCAGGACATCGTGCTCACGGCGGGGGAGGTCGCCGAGTTCGACACGCGCGTCCCGCACTGGTTCGGCCGGGCAGAGGCCGGAGCGGTGGAGTTCCTCAGCCTGTTCGGCAAGCAGGGCGAACGGATGCACGTCCGCGCGACGTCGACGAGGAGGAGCGCATGATCGGACACGATGACGAGGAGGGTGCCCGCCCACCCGAGGACGGCCGGCCGTTCGCGGAGCAGGTCCTCGAACGCCGCGGGTTCGCGATCACGGCAGCCCTGTTCGTGATGCTCGGAGGGCTCGTCGTGCCGTTCGTCGGCTGGGTGGCCGGCATGGTCATGCTGTGGCGGTCGCGCGCCTGGACGACCAAGCAGAAGGTCTGGGCCACCGGCGGACCGATCCTCGCGAGTGCCGCGGTGCTGCTCGTCCTGGCCCTCCTGACCGCGAACGGGAAGTCGACGGACGCCGGCGTCGGTGGCTCCCCGGTGGTCCCCGTCATGTACGACCTCGGGTCGACGGCCGTCGTGCTGCTGCTGATCGGGTACGCCGCGGCCGGCACCTGGTTGCTCTGGCTGGCGCTCCGGCCCGTGGACCGACGCGCCTGATTCGCGGTCGTCGCTCAGGTGGACCGGGCAGAGTGGGGAGATGCCCGACTCCTCGCGATTCCGCCGCCCCCTGCCCGTCCAGCCCGGACCCGGTGAGGAGTCCGTCTGGGAGTACCCGCGTCCGCCGCGGGTCGAGCCGCGCGACGAGCGCGTCGTGATCCGGTTCGGCGGCACGGTCATCGCGGAGTCCACGGCCGCGGTCCGGGTCCTGGAGACGAGTCACCCGCCGGTGTACTACGTCCCGGCGGCGGACTTCTCGCCGGGGGTCCTGGTGCCGGTCGACGGGACGACCATGTGCGAGTTCAAGGGCGAGGCCCACTACCTCGACGTACGGGTGGGCGACGCGGTCGCCGGTGCCGCCGCGTGGACCTACCCCGATCCACGCCCGGGATACGCGCCGCTGTTCGGCATGATCGCCGTCTATCCGGGACGCATGGACGCCTGCGAGGTCGACGGGGTGCCGGTGCAGGCGCAGGAGGGCGACTTCTACGGCGGATGGATCACGCCGGGGATCGTCGGGCCGTTCAAGGGCGCCCCGGGCACGCGCGGCTGGTAGCGGACGCCGCAGTCTTACACCCGCTCCTCCTTCGCGCGCAACGCCCTGGAGCACCACGCACCCTCGTGCCACGCTGAGCGCCAAGCGCCGTCGACGACGAGGCGCGCAGGAGGTGGTCCAGGCCATGGACGTGTTCGATGAAGCAGCGGACCCGGGTTGGTCCCTCCTCCGTGTGGTCCCGCTGTTCGGCCTCGCCGTCAGCGTCGGAGCGGTCGCCGGAGCGGCCCTTGCGGCCGGTGCAGAGCTCTTCGGGACGGTCGGGACCGTCTCGGTGCATCCGGCCGATCTCGGCGGGATCGCCGTCCTCGTCGGTGGACTCGTCGGAGGGATGCTTGCCGCCGTCGGGGCGGTCGGTGCGCTGCTGGCGCTCGGCATCCTCGACCACTGGGGCGAGCGCGGCCCGGTCCACCGGGCTTGGATCGCCGGTGGCGGTGCGGCCTTCCTCGTCCTGATCGTCGGCGGCCTCATCGCCGCACCCATCGGACTCGCCTCGACGATCGGGGTCGTCGTGTTCGCGGTGCTCGCCGCCGGGGTGGCGGCCGGCGGTGGGCTCTACGCCTTCGAACGGGCGCTGGCGCGTCGTCGATCCGGGTGGGCCGGCCTCAGCCGGTAGCGCGGACGGTCAGCCTGCGAGCTGCTGGAGGCGCGCCCGGTGCCAGTCGGTCTGCGTGAGGGCCGAGACGCGGAGGAGACCGGTCAGCGCGTCCCATCCGGCCGACCAGCCGATGCCGGAGGCGATGGTCCACACGCTCGCGTCGGGGTCGTCCGCGAGGACGGCGCGCACCTCGTCGGCTCGCCGCAGATGGTGCGCGGCCAGCTCGTCGCAGCGGTCCGCGAGTCCCGTGAACCGGAAGCCGTGTCCGGGGATCACCTGATCGCCGTCGTAGCCGCGGACGCGGTCGAGCGAGGACAGATAGGCCGTCACCGGGTTCTCGGAGGTGCGCGCCCCGAGCCCGAGGCCGGAGAAGATCGTCGGCAGCACGTGGTCGCCCGTGAACAGGTAGCCGCGGTCCTCATCGCGCAGGGTGAGGTGGCCCGTCGTGTGGCCGGGTGTGTGCAGGACCCTGATCGAGCGACCGGGGAGCGTCAGCAGCTCGCCGTCCTCGAGCGTCCGGTCCGCGCGGGTGTCGCCGAGGTGCCCGGCGGGTGCCGTCGCACCAGTGGCCCAGGGGCGCACGGTCGTGTCGTCCGCCGGGACGCCCCACTCGTCCAACGCCACAGCGAGGTCGGCCGGGCCGGGCGGCGTCGAGCCGGCAGCCTCGTCTTCGAGACGGTGCATGAGGACGGGTGCGGCGAGTTCGTCGCGGAGGGCGCCGGCGAGGCCCAGGTGATCGGGGTGCAGGTGGGTCACGACGACACCCGTGAGCGTCGTCACGCCGATGCCGCGGAGCTCCCGCAACAGGTGCTCGCGGCCCTCGGGGGTGTCGGTTCCGGGGTCGACGACGATCGCGCGACCGTCGGTGCCGAAGAGGACCGAGCAGAGGGTGAAGGGATTGCCGGGGTCGCCGGTCGGGACGGCGATGACGACCGTGTCGGCGTCGAGGTGTTCCGTCGCAGGGATCCTGCCGTCGCGGAAGGCGGCAGCCTGGGACTCGCTCGATGAGGTGATCATGGTGCTGCTCCGGGTGGTTGTCGGGGGACGGACCAACCCTAGTCGTGGGGCCCGTCGAGTTCAGTACGATGGGTGCATGACCGTCAACGACATCCTCATCGGCGTGATCGCCTTCATCACCGTCTTCGGCGGCATCGGCCTGGTCGGGGCGCTCGTCGCGATGTCCAAGTCCGGCTACCACGGCTGATCCTCCCCGCAGGAGGCTTGGCCGGTTCCGCGGTGGCTCAGCGGGCGACGGCTTCGTCCGTGGCCCGCTGCACCGCTGCGAGCGCTGCCGCGACGGCCGAACGCTGCAGTGAGCCCTTCCGCGCCGTCGCGACGATCTTCCGCTCGCTCATCCCGGCGATGGGCTTCCGCACGACGTCCGTCCGCGAGCCGATCGCGATGTCCGGGAGGACGGCGATCGACAGCCCGGCCGCCACGTGGTCGATGACGACCTCGTAGCTCGTGAACCGTCCGGCCACCCTCGGCTCGAACCCCGCGCGACGACAGATCAGCGGGACGAGTTCGCCGAGGTAGGTGCCCGGTGCGTCGAGGGCCCACGACTCCGTCTGCAGCTCACTGAAGGTGACCTGCTCCTGCGCGGCCAGTCGGTGGTCGAGCGGCGCGATGAGCAGGAGCGGGTCGGTGGTCAGCGGCACGCTGTGCACGGAGGGGTCGAGGAGGAACCCGTCCTCCTGATCGACGGTGATCACGACGTCGCAGGTGCCCCGCTGGACGGCGGTGGTGCTCTCGTGCGGTTCGACCTCGATGAGTTCGACCTCGAGGCGTGGGTACTGCCGCGCCAGGGAGCGCGCGGCGGGGATGAGGATTGGGGCGATGACGCTCGCGAACCCGGCGATGCGGAACCGACCGGACGGCTCGGACTCGACCTCGGCCAGTTCGACCTCGATGGCGTCCATCTGCGCGAGCAGGGCCCGAGCGCGTTCGACGAGCAGCGCACCGGTCGGCGTCAGGGTGAGCGTCCGGCCGCGTCGTTCCAGGAGCGCGGCGCCGGTCTCGGCCTCGAGCACGGAGAGCTGCTGCGAGACGGTCGAGGGGCTGAGGTCGAGCTCACGGCCGACGGCGCGGATCGTACCGAGGCGGTCGAACGCCTCGAGCAGTCGCAGTCGCACGGGGTTCAGGGCCATGCTGCAACAGTATCGAGCGCGCCAGGGCGCCCTCCACACGGGTGGCAGTCCGATCCGGGTCCCGTGGCTCCCGGAGGGTGACGACCGTCGCCGTCCGGGTCACTCCCAGACGAGCTCTTCCGGCAGATGGCCGGGCTCGGCGAGTCGGGCGTTCCGGAGCACCGCGCCGTCGGGGCCGAGCGAGAGTGCCGTCACCGAGAGCGAGGCGAGGCGCAGGCAGTCATGGTCGTCGATGCGGACGATCGCCTCGTCGGCATCGGCGGGGACGGTCGTCGTGGAGCGCAACGTGCGCAGCCACGGCTCCCAGGACGCGGCCGTCGCACCGTCCAGCGGACCGATGGGCGACGGGACGTCGAGGAAGGCCGGCCGCCACCGGTGGACCCGTGGGACGTCGAGGTGGTCGGGGCCCTCGTGCGTCACGAGGTGGAGACCGGGTGCGACGTCGATCGACCGGAGCGAGGTGCCGTCCCAGCTCGTCACGGCGACGCGATCAGGACGCAGCTCCACGAGGTTCCAGGATCGGGCGCTGCGGGCGTCGTCCGCATCGACGCCGGTCGTGACGGCTTCCAGCGGCAGGACGCCTCGCGAGGTCCACCCGGCGGCGGGCATGTCGAGGTCCTCGCGTCGGTTGAGGACCACCGCCGCCCGTGGGCCGCCCGGGGCATCGTCGTTCGTCGCCAGCCACGCGCCGCCCGCTTCGCGGTCGTGGATGCCGCGGACGCTGTCACCGAGTCCGGGCCACCACGCGCCTGGGGGGTCCCAGGCGCGCCCCGGCTGCTCGTCTCGCAGCCCGAGCACGGCGATCGGCCACGCGCGCCCCGGCTCGAAGTCGATGATCACGGTGCACACGCTGGTTCCTCCTCGGCCGGCCGGACTAGGACAGACTAGACGAGGACCCGGCGCGGGAGCGCCGGAAGCGAGGAGGCGGCATGGGCGTGCAGGACGCATCGCGGGAGGCGGCAGGGCGCACGGTCGTCGTCGGGATCACGGGCGGGATCGCCGCCTACAAGGCGGTCGGCGTCGTCCGCGGGTTCGTCCTCGCGGGATTCGACGTCCACGTCGTGCCGACCGAGAACGCACTGCGGTTCGTCGGCCTGCCGACCCTCGAGGCGATCAGCCGGAACCCCGTCACGACTTCGCTGTACGACGGCGTCGCCGAAGTCCGGCACGTCGCCCTCGGGCAGCGTGCCGAGCTCATCGTCGTGGCGCCGACGACGGCCAACACCCTCGCGAAACTCGCTGCGGGCCTCTCCGACGACCTCCTCGGCACCACCATCCTGGCCAGCCGGGCACCGGTCCTGCTGGCACCGGCGATGCACACCGAGATGTGGCAGCACCCGGCGACGACGGCGAACGTCGCCCTCCTGCGATCGCGCGGGGTGGCCGTCATCGGGCCGGCGCACGGTGCGCTGACGGGCGGCGACACGGGGCCGGGACGCATGAGCGAGCCCGACGACATCGTGGCCGCGGGCTTGGCACTGCTCGCCGGACGCACCGGCGGAACGGACGCGGACCCGGCCGACCTGCGGGCCGAGCGCGTCGTCGTCTCGGCCGGCGGCACCCGTGAGCCGCTCGACCCGGTGCGGTTCCTCGGGAACCGGTCGAGCGGTCGGCAGGGGCTCGCCATCGCGCAGGCCGCCGCCGAGCGCGGGGCCGACGTGGTGCTCGTCGCGGCGCACCTCGACGCCGATGTCGCGGCCGCAGCGGTTGCGGTCGACGGTCTGCGGGTCGTCCCGGTCGGCACCGCAGCGGAACTCGCAGCGGTCATGGAAGACGAGGCGGCCGACGCGACGCTCGTGGTCATGGCGGCCGCCGTGGCCGACTACCGTGCCGCCGAGATCGCCGAACGGAAGATCAAGAAGGACGACACCGGCGACGAGCTCACCCTGCGACTCGTCCGCAACCCCGACGTGCTCGCCGGGCTCGCCGCGGCCCGGGTGCCGGGACGACTGGTCGTCGGGTTCGCTGCGGAGACCGCCGCCGACCGCGAGGAGTTGTTGGCCCTCGGCCGAGCCAAGGCGGCACGCAAGGGCGCCGACCTCCTCGTGCTCAATCGTGTGGGGTGGACGGACGGCTTCGGTACGCCCGACAACGAGGTCGTCGTGATCGACGGCGCCGGCGAGGTGGTCGGTGAGGCGAACGGATCGAAGCGCAGCATCGCCGACCGGCTGCTCGACCTCGTGCTCTCCCACCGGGCGGCGCCGGTTCGTTCAGAGGCGGGCGAGCCTCCCCCCGAACGGGGCTGACCACTGCCAGGATGGCAGCATGCCACGCCTCCGTCCCGCGCGCCGTCGCGCCTCCATCGCCGCGGCCCTCGCCGGAGTCATCGTCCTCTCGATGGGTCTCGCGCAGCCGGCCGCCGCTGCGGAGTACCCCAGCTGGGAGGACGTCGAGGCGGCCCGCTCGAGCGAGTCCTCGAAGCAGTCGACCATCGGTCAGATCGAAGGGCTCGTCCAGCAGCTGAAGACCGCTGCGGCGCTCGCCGAAGCTGAGGCCGTCCTCCGTGCCGACGAGTACGAGGCCGCTCAGCTGGCCGTCGACGAGGCGAGCTACCGTGCCGTCTCGCTCCGCGAGCAGGCCGTGGCCGCGACGACCGCGGCAGAGGCCTCCAAACGCCAGGCCGGCGCGCTCGTCGCCGCGTGGTTGCGGTCGGGGAACGTCGACCTCAGTACCGCCGCATTCCTCGACGGCCAGGAGCCGGAGTCGCTCCTCGGGCGCTTGAGCACGATCACGAAGCTCAGCGAGTCCACGGACGGCACCTACGACCGGGCGAGGACCGATGCGAACACGGCGTCGCTGCTCACCGAGCAGGCGACCATCGCCGAGGCCGCCCTCGGCGAGCTCGCCGCGGCAGCCGAGACCGCGCTCGGAGATGCGGTCGCAGCCCGTGCCGACGCCGAGACCGCCGTGTCCGAGCAGCAGGAGTACCTCGCGACGCTCGAGGCCCAGCTCGTGGTCCTCAAGGAGAACCGCGCAGCCACCGAGGCCGACTACCGCAAGGGTGAGGAAGTGAAGGCGGCTGCCGCCGCCGCTGCTGCAGCCGCGGCGGCTGCCGCTGAGGCTGCACGGGCGGCTGCCGAGGCCGCTGCGAACGCCGGCGGTGGCGGCGGCGGCGGAGGCGGCGGCGGTGCCTCGGGTGCCGTCGGGAGCCAGGGGTGGGCCCTGCCGATCTCCGGCCGGATCACCGACAACTACGGACCGCGACCCGGTCGCCCCGTGCCCGGCGTCAACCCGTTCCACTCGGGCACCGACATCGGAGCGGGTTGCGGGCGAGCGGTCTACGCCGCGAACGCCGGCACCGTGGTCTACGCCGGCTGGCTCGGCACCTACGGCAACTGGGTCCTCGTCGACCACGGTGGCGGCGTCATGACCGGGTACGCGCACAACAGCAGCATCCTCGTCGGCGAGGGGCAGTGGGTGTCCGCCGGTCAGAACATCTCGCTCGTCGGGACGACGGGTGCCTCGACCGGATGCCACGTGCACTTTGAGGTCAGGATCGGCGGCTCGCGCGTCGATGCCGTCCCGTTCATGGCTGACCGGGGCATCCGCCTGGGCTGAGCGGCGACGGACACCGGGGCGTCAGAGTCCGAGGCGCTCGAGCTCGACGTCCATCCGCCGAGCCATCTCCGCGTACCCCTCGTCGTTCGGGTGGAGGCCGTCCGCGGCCATCCACTCCGGGTGCCCCTCGATCCAGTGCGACGCCCCGGGGACGGTGTCGGCGTCGATCTCCTGCGCGGCGTCGGCCACCCAGCCGATGATCGTCTCGATCGACTGCGGTCGCTCATCGGTGTACCAGAACGGTTCGACGACGATGAAGCGGGCCTCCGGGAGGGCGTCGCGGAGGCGATGCAGGTCCGTCGTGATCTGCTCGTGGATCCGGTCGGCGGCATCGTCGAAACTGAACGCGTCGTTGAGGCCCATCGTGACGAAGACGATGTCGGGCTGCTCGGCGATGATGAGGGAGGGCAGGTCGCCGCTGCCGTCGCCGAATCGGTCGCGGTGGTTCACGAACCCGAGGCCGTTGACGCTGGGGTTGAACTCCCGCCAGCCGCGTTCCTCGCTGACGACGGTGGACCAGCGATTGGCCGGGTCGCTCGCTCCGGTGCCGAGGGTGTACGAGTCGCCGTAGAACGCGACGAGCGGTCCGTCGCCCGTGGCGCCGCCGGTTCCTGAATCGGGCGATGCGCAGGCGGAGAGGCCGGTGGCGAGGGCGAGCAGGGTGACGGCGGCGAGCAGGCGTGATCTCATACGGATGGTTCGGAGCAGGGGGCGTCGTGGAGGGTCGAAGCGCCGGCCCGCCGCCGACGACCCGAAGCGCGAATGCGGTTACAGCTAGGTCGTGTCAACGCGAATGCGTGCACTAGCCTGTCTCCATGCCGCAGATCCGTATCCGAGACGCCGCCCTGTTCCTCGGGGTCAGTGACGACACCGTCCGTCGTTGGATCGACCAGGGCGCACTCGTCAGCGCGAAGGACGAGGCGGGCCGAGCGGTCGTCGACGGCCTGTCGCTCGCTCGGCTGGCCCGAGAGAACGCCGTCCTCCCCGTCGACCCCTCGGAGATCGGACGCTCGGCACGCAACCGCTTCGTCGGCATCGTCACCGACATCACGATGGACACGGTCATGGCGCAGGTGGAACTGCAGTGCGGGCCGCATCGCGTGGTGTCGCTCCTGAGCAGTGAGGCGGTCCGCGAACTCGGTCTCGAACTCGGCTCGACAGCAATCGCCGTCGTGAAAGCCACGACGGTCCTCATCGAAACCCCGAAGGCGAGCTCATGAACCGCACCGCACCCCGTCGATCCTTCCGACTGCTCAGTGCACTGGCCCTCGGCACCGGGGTCCTGCTCGCGGCGTCCGCCTGCGCCGCCCCCGCCGCGACGTCGACACCCACCGTCTCGGCCACGGCGGACGAGCTCAGCGGCTCCATCACGGTGTACGCGGCGGCGTCGCTCAAGACGACCTTCACCGCGCTCGCGGAGGACTTCAAGGAGGCGCACCCCGGTACGACCGTCGAGCTGACCTTCGCCGGCTCCTCCGACCTCGTCACGCAGCTCACGAACGGTGCTCCCGGCGACGTGTTCGCCTCGGCGGACGAGAAGAACATGGCGAAGCTGACCGATGCCGACCTCGTCGAGGGCGACCCGGTCGACTTCGCGACCAACGTCCTGCAGATCGCCGTGCCCCCGTCGAACCCCGCCGGCGTGAAGACGTTCGCCGATCTCGCCCGTCCGGGCGTCAAGACGGTCGTGTGCGCGCCGCAGGTCCCCTGCGGGGCGGCCACCGTCGCCGTCGAGGACGCCACGGGTGTCGCGCTGAGCCCGGTCAGCGAGGAGTCCTCCGTCACCGACGTCCTCGGCAAGGTGACCTCGGGCGAGGCCGATGCGGGGCTCGTCTACGTGACCGACGTCATCGCGGCCGGCGACGCCGTGCGGGGCATCACCTTCCCGGAGTCGTCGAAGGCCGTCAACACCTACCCGATCGCGCCGCTCGCAGGGAGCGCGAACCCCACCGTCGCGGCGGCCTTCGCGGCCTACGTCGTGAGCGCCGAGGGACAGCGGGTGCTCGCCGACGCCGGCTTCGGCGCACCGTGACCCCGTGAGAGAACTCGGCTCGGGGGTGCCCCGCTGGATCGTCGTCGTCGCCATGGTCGGCGCAGCCTTCGTCCTGCTGCCGCTCGTCGCCATCGTCCTGCGGGTGGACTGGGCGGACTTCGGTGCACTCGTCACCTCCGAGTCGTCGGTCGCGGCGCTCGGGCTGAGTCTGCGGACGTCGTCACTCGCGACGGCTCTCTGCGTCGTGTTCGGCGTGCCCCTCGCCCTCGTCCTCGCGCGCACCCGGTTCCCGGGGCAGCGCCTGCTGCGGTCGCTCGTCCTCCTCCCGCTCGTGCTCCCGCCCGTCGTCGGCGGGATCGCCCTGCTCTACACCTTCGGCCGGCTCGGCCTGCTCGGGCCGGCACTCGCGGACGCCGGGATCGACATCGCGTTCTCCACGACCGCCGTCGTCCTCGCCCAGACCTTCGTCGCCCTGCCGTTCCTCGTGTTGAGCCTGGAGGGGGCGATCCGCACGACCGGCTCGCGGTACGAGGCCGTCGCCGCGACGCTCGGCGCACGTCCCACCACGGTCTTCCGCACCGTCACGCTGCCGCTCCTCGCACCCGCCGTCGTGTCGGGCGCGATCCTCTCGTTCGCGCGGGCCCTCGGTGAGTTCGGGGCTACTCTCACGTTCGCGGGTAGCCTGCAGGGGGTCACGCGGACGCTGCCGCTCGAGATCTACCTGCAGCGCGAGACCGATCCCGACGCCGCGGTCGCGCTGTCGCTCGTCCTCGTCGTCGTGGCCGTGCTCGTCGTCGGCGTCGCTGGGGCACAGGGGTCGATCCGCCGTGGACGGACTGTCGCCGGAGTGGTGCGATGACCGGGGCGGCCCTGGCGTTCCGAGCGACGCTGCGTGAACGCGACTGGGAGCTCGCCGTCGACCTCGCCGCGGGGGAGACCGTCGCCGTGCTCGGCCCCAACGGCGCCGGCAAGTCGACGCTGCTCGCGGTCCTCTCCGGGCTCCTGCGTCCGGACACCGGTCACGCGACGCTCGCCGGTCGCGAGCTGTTCGCGGTCGGTGGATCGGGTCGGGACCACTGGCTGCCGCCGCACCGGCGGGGGATCTCGCTCCTGGCGCAGGAGGCGCTGCTCTTCCCGCACCGCTCCGTGCTCGACAACGTCGCCTATGGCCCGCTGGTCGCCGGTGCGTCGCGCGGCGAGGCTCGGGACGTCGCCCGACGACGACTCGCGGAGGTCGAGGCGTCCGAGCTCGAGGGGCGCCGTCCCGCCGAGTTGTCCGGCGGCCAGGCGCAGCGGGTGGCGCTCGCCCGCGCGCTGGCCCCGGACCCGGCCCTGCTCCTCCTCGACGAACCGATGGCCGCGCTCGATGCGACGGTCGCGCCGCACCTGCGCCGTATGCTCCGCGAGCAGTTGCGTGGGCGGACGACCGTGCTCGTGACGCACGAGGTGCTCGACGCTTACACGCTCGCGGACCGGGTGATCGTCCTGGACGCCGGGCGCATCGTCGAGCAGGGGCCGACGGCGGAGGTGCTCGAGCGGCCGCGGACGGCGTTCACCGCGGACCTCGCGGGACTCGAACTGCTGACGGGCGTTCGCACGGCACGCGGGCTCCGTCTGCCGGACGGAGCGGAGGTCGAGGTCGACTCCTCCGCGGAGGCAGACCCGATCCCGGTCGGGGTCGCCGTGGCCTGCGCGTTCCGACCGTCCCGCGTCGAGGTCCGGGAGGCTGACGGGTCTGGCGGCCCGAGTGCGTCAGGCGCCCTCCGCGCGACGATCACCGACCTCGAGCCGCGGGGCGACGTCGTCCGGGTCCGCTCGGCGGTCATCACCGCCGACGTCGCCGTGCAGCAGCTCGCGGCCGCGGGCTGGTCGACGGGCGACGTCGTCGACTTCCTGGTCGACCCGCGGGCAGCCGTCCTCTACCCGCGCTGAGGCGTCCTGCACCGGGACACGTCCGAGACGTGACAGAGTGAGTCGATGAACCGATTCTGGAGACGCTGGTGGCCGCTCGTCGTCGGGGCGGCCGGCACGCTCGCGATCGGCGGGATCTGCGCGGCGCTCGTCGCCATGGGGCTCGTGCGCCCGAACGCCATCCTGGCCGCCTCGTACGCGGTGCGCGGTGTCGACGTCTCCTCGTACCAGGGCGAGATCGATTGGGACGTCCTCGCGGCTCAGCCCATCGACTTCGCGATCATGAAGGCGACCGAGGGATCCGGCGATCGGGACGAACGGTTCGCCGCGAACTGGGCGGGTGCACAGCGCGCGGCCGACGAGACCGGCTTACTGATCGGGGCGTACCACTTCCTGAGCTTCGACAGCCCGGCCGAGACGCAGGCCCAGAACATCTTCGACACCGTCCCGGTCACCGCGGGTGCTCTCCCGATCACCATCGATCTCGAGTGCTACGCCGACTATTGTCGGACGCCACCGAGTGCGGAGCGGGTCGCCGCCGTACTCGATCCGCTCCTCGCGGCACTCGAGGAGCATTACGGTCGGCCGCCGATCGTCTACGCCACCATGCGGTACTACGACGCGTTCCTCACGGGCGCGTACGAGCGGAACCCGATGTGGATCCGCTCGGTCATCACGCCGCCGGTCTTGTCGGACGGGCGGGCGTGGGACCTCTGGCAGTACACGAGCCGGGAACGGATGCTCGGGTACGTCGGCAAGGAGGAGTTCATCGATGTGAACGTCTTCGACGGCTCCCTGCGCGACCTCCAGGCACTCGTCGGCCCCTGATCCGCGGCCCCGGAGGCGCGTCGGGTTACGGGGCGGGAGCGGGACCGGTGGTCGGCTCGGCGACGGGGAGGAACGTGTCTTCGCCGTCGACCTCCTGCTCGATGGAGTCCTCGGTGGTCTCGTGGTCCTCGGGGAGGTTGTCGTCGTTCGCTGCGTGCTTGCTCATACGACCACGATACGACGGGTGTCGCGCTGGGCAATGGGGTTGCGTGCCGACGCCGGGCGCTGGCCGACCACCATCGCTCTCAGGAGGCGAAGGCGAGTGAACGGGCTGTGAGTTCTTCGGTCAGGACGTTGACGGCCTTCGGGCCGACGCCGTGGATGCGGAGCAGGGCGGCGGGGGAGACCCGCGTGAGCTGCTCGAAGCGGGTGAATCCGTGCGCGCCGAGGGCTTCGTGGGCGACCGAGCCGATGGTGGCCGGGAACTCGGACGCCTCGGCGGGCACGAGTTCGACGAAGAGCGCGGCGATCCGCTCCTCGATGTCGTCGCGGATGCGGCGGACGGCCTCGATGCCTTGCCCGGCCGGGTCCTCGAGTTGCCAGTCCTCGTAGCGCTTGCCGGGGAAGATCGGGCAGGCGTCGCCGCAGCCCATCGTGATGACCGCGTCGGACGCCCGGACGGCGTCGGTCGTGAGGATGCGGGGCACGGCTGCGGTGATGTCGATGCCGTGTTCGGCCATCGCCTCCACCGCCACGGTGTTGATCCGGTCCTTCGGTTCGCTCCCGGCCGACAGCACCTCGACCCGGTCGCCGGCGAGGGCACCGAGGAAGCCGGCTGCGATCTGGGAGCGGCCGGCGTTGTGCACGCAGACGAAGAGGACGGTGGGGGTGGTGGTGATGGTCATGGCGTCTCCTGGAGGTGGCGTGAGCCGAGCGCGGACGAATGGTCGAGCAGGTCCACGAGGGCAGCGTAGCTGGTGGCGGGGTCGGCGCCGCGGGTGAATCCGCCGACGAGCTCGAGGGACACGAAGCCGTGGAGGGCCGCCCGGACGATGCGTCCGGCGTCCGTCATCGCCACGCTGTCGAGACCGCGCCCCGCGAGTGCTCGTTCGACGAGCATCACGAGCTCGCGGTCGGCCGGCTCGCCGGTGTCGGCGCGGACGTCCTCGATCGAGAACGCGAGGGCGTACCGACCGGGATAGGCGAGGGCGAAGCGGCGGTACCCGTCGGCCAGCGCGGTGAGTGCGGGGGGCCCGCTCAGGCCGTTCGTCGCGATGTCGAGTCCGCTGGCCAGTTGGGCGAGGGCGAGCTGGGCGACGGCGGCGCGGAGGTCCTCGGTGCTGCGGACGTGCTTGAGGAGGGCCGGTGCCGAGGTGTCGAGCTCGCGGGCCAAAGCGGCGAGCGTGAGGGCGTCGGCGCCGTAGGTGTCGGCGAACTCGGCGGCTCCGACGATCACCCGTTGGCGGGAGAACTTCGTCCGGGAAACGGGTGCATCGGTCATCGGATCGAGCCTAACGGCACGCGGCACTGATGCCGTGCGGGTTCAGACCGTCGGTGGTGTGGCTTCGTGGTGGGGCGCGCCGTGCGTGCGGCGGTCCTCCTTCATGGCGGCTTCCGCGAGGTGGCGTCGGCCGCCCGCCAGTTCGTTCCGGACCTCCGCCTCGAGCGTGCGGAACGGCTCCCAGTAGTTGCCGTCGTAGTCCTCGACGATCTGGAACGTCCAGCGTCCGTCGATGACGTTGCGTCCGACCAGCTCGGTGTCGATCCGGTCGGCGAGGGCGTCGTGTCCTGCTTCGCGGAGGGCGTCCGCGGCTTCGCCGAGCGCGAGGTCCGCTTTGCCGGTCAGGCGATGGAAGCCGTAGAGCATGCCGCGCGCCTGCTCGACGACTTCGAGCGCCTCGGTCACCTTGCCGACCGCTTCCACGGTGGCGTCGTCGACCCCTGCGGGGACTCGGTGGGCGTCGTCGGGGCCGTCGGTGGTGCGGTCGTCAGCGGAACTCATGCCACCAGTCTGTCCCGATCGGCCCCGGATGTCTCGGGCTTGCGGACGGAGGTGCACGATGTGAGCCGGCGGACGTCCTGCCGCGCACCGAGCGAGCGCACCCCGACTGCCCGTCGACAGGCTCAGGGACCGGAGCGTTCCGGGGACACTCCTCCCGGTCACCGAGCTTGTTCTCCCCGGTCACTGAGCTTGTCGAAGTGCCCACGAGGGTGCCTCGTCGTTCCGGGCGCACCTCTCCCGGTCACTGAGCCTGTCGAAGTGCCCACGAGGACTCTTCATCGTTCCGGGTACAGCTCTCCCGGTCACTGAGCTTGTCGAAGTGCCCACGAGGACTCTTCATCGTTCCAGGCACATCTCTCCCGGTCACTGAGCTTGTCGAAGTGCCCACGAGGATGCCTCGTCGTTCCGGGCGCACCTCTTCCGCTCACTGAGCTTGTCGAAGTGCCCACGAGGATGCCTCGTCGTTCCGGGCGCACCTCTTCCGCTCACTGAGCTTGTCGAAGTGCCCACGAGGGTGCCTCGTCGTTCCGGGCGCATCTCTTCCGCTCACTGAGCTTGTCGAAGTGCCCACGAGGATGCCTCGTCGTTCCGGGCGCACCTCTTCCGCTCACTGAGCTTGTCGAAGTGCCCACGAGGAACCCTTCGACAGGCTCACGGCCGAAGCTACGCGGGCACACCCATCCCGGTCACTGAGCTTGTCGAAGTGCCCACGAGGATGCCTCATCGTTCCGGGCACACCTTTCCCGCTCACTGAGCTTGTCGAAGTGCCCACGGGGACCCCTTCGACAGGCTCAGGGACCGGCGGAGGTCAGAACGGTGCGGGGTCCGGTTCCGTCCGATGGTGTTTCCCGTCGGGTGTCGTCCACTCGAGGACCCCGCCGGGCTGGTGGTCGAGGTTCCAGCCGGGGAGGTGCTTCATCCGGTGGTGATGTCGGCAGAGACAGGCAAGGTTCCCGACATCCGTGGTCCCGCCGTCCTCCCACGCGACCGAATGATCGAGGTCGCAGGCTCTGGCTCGTCGCCCGCAGCCCGGTGCCCGACAAGTGCCGTCCCGTAGGCGGACTGCACGTTGGAGGTCGGCCGGAACGCGGTACTGGTTCCGCCCGACGGAGAGGACCGCACCGGTTTCCGGTTGGACGAGGACCCGGTGAAGCTGGGCGCGTTCACCGCGATACGGGCTGCGGTCTGGGGGTCGATGGGTCCGTACCCGTCGAGCATGCCGGGCACGTCGGAGACGCCGGCCATGCTCAGTGCCGGCACCGTGTTCGTCGCGCGCTGGACCGTCCGCTCGGGCGTTCGGGTCGCCATCGCAAGGGCCGCGCAGGTCGACCGGCGGGAGAGCGCCAGGCGCTCGGCCGGCGGGAACACGGCCGGAACGACCGAGTCCGCGAGCGCGTCCGCATAGGCCGCAGAACGGGCGAGTAGCCGGGCCTCCTCGGCATCCAGAGCAGCACGCCGACGCTGGATGTCCGCGTAGCGATCCGAGAACTCCGCGAGGCGCGCGGCGTGCTCATCGCTCGCGCGGATCGCGGTGGTGATGGTCTCGGTCGTGGAACCAGTCCACCATGGACCACTGACATTCCAGATGCTGAGTCGGCCCGGTTGTGGAAGTGTCCCCGTGGGCCCTTCGACAAGCTCAGGGACTGGAGGAGGCATACCGGTTTTGCGGGGTTCTCCCGTGTGCCCTTCGACAAGCTCAGGGACCGGGGAAGGTTGCGCGGAGACCGGAGTGAGTGCGGGTGCACCTCTTCCGGTCACTGAGCTTGTCGAAGTGCCTACGAGTACCCTTCGACAGGCTCAGGGACCGGATGGGGTGTCGCTGGTCTTGGATGCTTCTCCGAGTGCCCTTCGACAGGCTCAGGGAGCGGAGGAGGTTCAGGGATCGGGCGGGCGAGACTCGTCTGCCCGCGCGGTCGCTCGGATCGGGCGGGCTAGTAGTTCAGGCAGCGATCCGGATCCTCGGTCTCCGGAGGATCACCCTGGTAGAGGGTGAAGAAGTTCTCGGCCGGGCCGGACAAGGATCCACGGGCGTGAATGCACAGGCGCGCGAGACCGTCGTCGCTCCGTACGTCGGAGGTGATCCGGGACGTCTCGCATGCGCCGTCGCCGGGATGCAGGACGAGGTCCCGGTGGGTCCCCTCGTTGTCCACCATCCAGGTCCCGGAGAAGTCGATCGGGTCGTCCGCGCGGGGGTCGTCGCCAAGACTGCACTGGACATCCGAGGGCCAGGCGGTGGCCTCGAAGGTTCCGTCGTCGGCGAGCTCGAGCCGGGTGTCCCCACTGCGCCAGGTGCCGACTGCCTCACCACGTGGCAGTCCGTACCGCGTGTCCGAGCAGGCGACGAGCGACGTGCCGAGCATGACTGCGAGTACGGAGGCGGCCACCCAGCGTGACGGTTTCGATTCCACGGTGCGAGTCTGTCCGCCGTGGGCCAGGAGTGGCAACTCGGGTGGTGGCGTGGGTGTTCGCGGGCATCCGGGCAAAAAAAGAACCCCCACCATGTAGAAGCTAGGTGGGGGTTCCGTGGCTCCGACGGGCGTCGATCCCGTGACCTCACGATTTTCAGTCGTGCGCTCTACCAACTGAGCTACAGAGCCGAGTACATCAGCTGCACGAACGGCGACGATGTCTCAAAAGCAGAAGCCCTCCCTTGCGAGAGGGCTTCCGACCTTTTGCGACCCTGACGGGACTTGAACCCGCGACCTCCGCCGTGACAGGGCGGCACGCTAACCAACTGCGCTACAGGGCCATACATGTTGAATTGATGGTGATGCGAAATACGGTGATGCTGGTGTTCCTCAGTGCTTCTCGCAGTCGCGCAGACTCACTATACCTGAATCCGAGCGGCTGTTTTTCCAGTAGTCAGTGGTGACCCCAACGGGATTCGAACCCGTGCTGCCGCCGTGAAAGGGCGGTGTCCTAGGCCGCTAAACGATAGGGCCGCGAAGCCCTGAAGCTTCATGACTACCGAGCGACAAGCATACGGATGAAACCGCCGAATCCAAAATCGGCTTCACGGAGCAGCGATCGGCGCTCCATGCCGGATCTGACGACAGGCGCCGAATGACCGCTCCACGGCCCCCGGCCGGGGTTAGCCTCTGGCGTGGACCACTCCCGGATGCCACGGCCGACGGGAGTGTCCGCAGCCGGTCCCGACCCCCGTCGGGCTAGCGTGGACAGTGGTACCGATGTGACCGATGTGACTGCAGCGAACCGAGATGGGCCCCTACTTCATGAGCAAGAAGCTTGCCGGCGCTTGGCGCCGAAGCCGGACGACCAACGCCGCATCGGCGTCCTCCGCGCGATGGCGAGGACGCCTCACCGCCGCAATCGTCATGTCGCTCGCGATCGTCAGCTCGTTCGGCGTCGCCGGTCCGGCGTCAGCAGCCGACTACCCCTCGTGGGATGACGTCCAGGCCGCGAAGGGCAATGAGGCCGCCAAGGCCGCCGAGGTCACGAACATCAAGAACTTCATCGTCCAGTTGCAGGACGAGCTGCAGGTCGCCCAGGACGAGGCCGAGAAGCGCGGTACGGAGTTCCAGGCCGCTGAGGAGGCCTTCTTCGAGGCCGACGCCCGGGCCACCGCGATCCAGTCCCAGGCCGATGCCAAGACGGCCGAGGCCGACACCGCGACGAAGCAGGCCGGCCGGGTCGCCTCGCAGCTCTACCGCTCCGGTGGCGCCGACCTCAGCCTGAGCCTCTTCCTCGACGGCGAGAGCAAGGGCGCGACCGACCTGTTGTCGAAGCTCGGCAACATGAACCAGGTCGCCGAGCACAGCAACGGCGTCTACGAGCAGGCGGTCGCCGCACGCAACACCGCGGCTGCGCTCGGTGAGCAGGCCGGTGTCGCCCGCGACGAGCGCGAGTCGCTCCGACAGGCGGCGCAGACGGCCATGGAGGCAGCCCAGGCGGCGGCGTCCGCGGCGGCCGAGAAGCTCGAGAAGAACCAGGAGCTGATCGTCACGCTCAACGCGCAGCTGACCGCGTTGCAGGACACGACGGCGAAGACGGTTCAGGACTACGAAGCCGGAGTCGCTGCGGCAAAGGCGAAGGCCGCGGCCGAAGCCGCCGCACGGGGGCAGAGCGCCGACGGCGGTCAGCTCAGCAGCCAGGGCTGGGCGATCCCGGCCTCCGGCAGCATCTCGGGCACGTACGGCTACCGCGATCCGATCTCCACCGGCGGCGGCAGTTCAGGCAGCTTCCACCGCGGGACCGACATCGCGGGCGGCTGTGGCATCCCGATCTACGCGGCGACCGCCGGCACCGTGACCTACGCCGGTTGGTACGGCACGTACGGCAACTTCATCCTCATCGACCACGGCTCCGGCGTCTCGACCGGCTACGCGCACATCGTGAACGGCGGCATCCAGGTCGGCGTCGGCTACCAGGTCTCCGCCGGGCAGGTCATCGCCTACGTCGGCACGACGGGTGCCTCCACCGGCTGCCACCTGCACTTCGAGGTCCGCATCAACGGCAGTGCGATCGACGCGCAGCCGTTCATGGCCGACCGCGGGGCGCCGCTCGGCTGATCGAGCGCAGCGACCCGCACGACGAAGCGGCCGGCACCCTCGGGTGCCGGCCGCTTCGTCATGCGGTGTGCGGAGGTCCGCAGGGGCTCAGTGACCCTCCGCCTTGAGCTTGTCGAAGCCCGCGAGGATGATCTTCTCGGCCGCTGCGGCGTCGCCCCAGCCGTCGATCCGCGCCCACTTGCCGGGCTCGGTGTCCTTGTAGTGGACGAAGAAGTGCTCGATCTCGTCGCGCGTCGCCTGCGGGATGTCGGTCAGGTCCTGGATGTGCGACCAGCGCGGGTCCTTGTACTGCACGGCGATGACCTTGTCGTCGCCGCCGCCGTCGTCCGTCATGTGCAGCACACCGACGGGGCGGACCTTGATGCCGACGCCCGGGAAGGTCGGGAAGTCGAGCAGGACCAGCACGTCGACCGGGTCGCCGTCCTCGCCGAGGGTGTTCTCGAAGAAGCCGTAGTCGGCGGGGTAGACGAAGCTCGTGAACAGGACGCGGTCCAGGAAGACCCGACCGGTCTCGTGGTCGATCTCGTACTTGTTGCGGCTGCCCCGCGGGATCTCGATGACGGCGTCGTACTCGGCCATAAGCCTGCTCCTTGCGCGGTTGGATGACGTTGAGTCGGCGCGGTCGCCGACGAGGACCAACCATAACCGATGCGTCCCGGAGCGAACGGTGTGGGGAGGCGCTCGGCGCGGTGCAATAGCGTGGTCCGCGTGAACGACGTCCGACCCCCGCTCCACCCGTCCGTCGCCGCCCTGCGGAAGGCGGTGCGCGACGCGATCGCGGGCACGGCGTCCACGCCGTCGCGTGACGCCGCCGGTGCCGACCTGCTCGTCGCGCTGAGCGGTGGCGCCGACTCGCTCGCGCTCGCCGCCGCGACCGCGTTCGAGGCCGGAAAGGTCGGTCTGCGGGCCGGCGCCGTGATCGTCGACCACGGACTGCAACCGGGCTCGGCCGACGTCGCGGCGCGTGCCGCGGACCAGGCGCGTGCCCTCGGGCTCGACCCCGTCCTCGTCCGCGTCGTCGAGGTGGGCTCCGAGGGCGGACCGGAGGCCGCGGCACGGGCGGCCCGGTACACCGCACTCGACGCCGCGCGAGTCGAGGTCGGTGCGTCCCTGGTGCTGCTCGCGCACACCCTCGACGACCAGGCGGAGACCGTCCTCCTCGGCCTCGCACGAGGGTCGGGCACGGGCAGCCTCCAAGGGATGGCGCCCGTCTCCGGTGCGCTCCTCCGACCGCTGCTCGGGATCCGGCGTTCCCAGACCCGCGAGGCGTGCGCTGCCGAAGGACTCGAACCGTGGCATGACCCGCACAACACCGACGACGCCTACGCGCGGGTCCGGGTCCGGGAACGGGTCCTGCCGGTGCTCGAGGCGGAGCTCGGGCCGGGGATCGCCGAGGCCCTCGCCCGCACCGCCGACGCCGCTCGCGAGGACGCGGACGCGTTCGAGGAGATGATCGAGGAGACCATCGAGGAGCTCGTCGAGCACGCCGAGGCCGGGATCTCCGTCAGCGCCGGGGCACTCGCCGCCAATCCGGCGGCGCTCCGCCAGCGGATCATCCGGTACATCGTCCAGAGCGAGTTCGGCGTCTCGCTCACGCGGTCGCAGACGATCGAAGTCGCGCGCCTCGTCACCGATTGGGCGGGCCAGGGGCCGATCGACCTGCCCGGCCTGACGGCGTCCCGGCACGCGGGACGCATCGTCTTCGCGGCCCGCTGACCCAGGGCTCCCCGAGCAGGAGGCGCACGGGCGTCCTGGTCATCTCGCATACACTCGACGCATGGAGCAGAGCGACATTTCCGACGACCTCACGACCATCCTCGTCACCGAGCAGGAGATCCGCGACAAGCTCGCCGAACTCGCCCGGCAGATCGAGACCGACTACGCCGGGAAGGACGTCCTGCTCGTCGGCGTGCTGAAGGGTGCGGTCATGGTCATGGCCGACCTCGCGCGCGAACTCCGCATCCCGCTCTCGATGGATTGGATGGCCGTCAGCTCGTACGGTGCCGGCACGAAGTCGAGCGGTGTCGTCCAGATCCGCAAGGACCTCGACGCCGACCTCACCGGCCGCCACGTCCTGATCGTCGAGGACATCATCGACTCCGGCCTCACCCTCTCCTGGCTGCTCGAGAACTTCGCCTCGCGCGGAGCCGCGTCCATCGAGGTCTGCGCGCTCCTCCGTAAGCCCGAGGCCGCCAAGGTGCACGTCGAGTGCAAGTACGTCGGTTTCGACATCCCGAACGACTTCGTCGTGGGTTACGGTCTCGACTTCGACGAGAAGTACCGCAACCTCCGCGACGTCGGCGTCCTCGCCCCGCACGTCTACGCCTGACCACTCCACCGACCTCACACCGCACCCCCGTTAAGCCCACGGCAAACACAGGGGAGGCATCCAGCGGCGAGGGGGTAGCCTGATTTCCGACGCGGCTCCGCCCGTCGACCCCTCCTGCAGAAAGGGAACGGGCCAGCCCCGGCCTCTCAACTTATGAACGTCAAGCGTCTCTTCAAGGGTCCCATCCCGTACCTCATCATCGCCGCCCTGGTCTTCTGGATCGGCATCAGCCTGATGAGCATGAACGGCTTCCGTGAGGTCTCCACGCAAGAGGGTCTCGCCTTCCTCGAGAAGGGTCAGGTCAAGGAGGCCGTCATCACCGACGGCGACCAGCGCGTCGACCTCACGCTGACGAAGGCCGACGACGAGTTCGGCAAGCAGGTGCAGTTCTACTACGTCGGCGCCCGTGCGGCCGACGTGGTCGAGGCCGTCGACGCCGCAGACCCGTCCGGTGGCTACAACGACAAGGTGCCCCAGCCGAGCTGGCTTCTGTCGATGCTCGGACTCCTCCTCCCGCTGCTCCTCATCGGTGTCTTCTTCTGGCTGATGCTCTCCGGCATGCAGGGCGGCGGCAACAAGGTCATGCAGTTCGGCAAGTCGAAGGCGAAGCTCGTCTCGAAGGAGTCGCCGAAGGTGACCTTCGACGACGTCGCCGGCGCCGACGAGGCGATCGAGGAGCTCGAGGAGATCAAGGACTTCCTCAAGGAGCCCGCGAAGTTCCAGGCCGTCGGTGCGCGCATCCCGAAGGGCGTCCTGCTGTACGGCCCTCCCGGAACGGGCAAGACGCTCCTCGCCCGCGCCGTCGCCGGTGAAGCCGGCGTGCCGTTCTACTCGATCTCCGGTTCCGACTTCGTCGAGATGTTCGTCGGTGTCGGCGCGAGCCGCGTCCGCGACCTCTTCCAGCAGGCCAAGGAGAACTCGCCCGCGATCATCTTCGTCGACGAGATCGACGCCGTCGGTCGTCACCGCGGCGCCGGCATGGGTGGCGGTCACGACGAGCGCGAGCAGACCCTCAACCAGCTGCTCGTCGAGATGGACGGCTTCGACGTCAAGACGAACGTCATCCTGATCGCCGCGACCAACCGCCCCGACATCCTCGACCCCGCGCTGCTGCGCCCGGGCCGCTTCGACCGCCAGATCGGCGTCGACGCCCCCGACCTCGCCGGCCGCAAGAAGATCCTCGAGGTGCACGGCAAGGGCAAGCCGCTCGCCGCGAGCGTCGACCTCGAGGTCGTCGCCCGCAAGTCGCCCGGCTTCACCGGTGCCGACCTCGCCAACGTCCTCAACGAGGCCGCGCTGCTCACGGCGCGCTCCAACGCGCAGCTGATCGACAACCGCGCACTCGACGAGGCCATCGACCGCGTCATCGCCGGCCCGCAGCGCCGCACGCGCGTCATGCGCGAGCAGGAGAAGCTCATCACCGCCTACCACGAGGGCGGGCACGCGCTCGCTGCAGCGGCGATGAACAACACCGACCCCGTCACGAAGGTCACGATCCTTCCGCGCGGCCGCGCCCTCGGCTACACGATGGTCCTGCCCCTCGAAGACAAGTACTCCGTCACGCGCAACGAGCTGCTCGACCAGCTCGCCTACGCGATGGGCGGCCGCGTCGCCGAGGAGCTCGTGTTCCACGACCCGACCACGGGTGCGTCGAACGACATCGAGAAGGCCACGGGGATCGCCCGCAAGATGGTCACCGAGTACGGCATGACCACCGACGTCGGTGCCGTCAAGCTCGGGCAGTCCTCGGGCGAGATGTTCCTCGGCCGCGACATGGGCCACCAGCGCGACTACTCCGAGGAGATCGCGCAGCGGGTCGACGCCCAGGTCCGCGAGCTCATCGAGGCCGCGCACGACGAAGCCTGGCAGGTCATCACGACCAACCGGGCCGTGCTCGACCGCCTCGCCGCCGAGCTGATGGAGAAGGAGACCCTCGACCACGTCCAGCTGGCCGAGATCTTCAAGGACGTCAAGAAGCTCCCGCCGCGCCCCGTCTGGCTGTCCAGCAAGAAGCGGCCCGTCGGGTCGGGTTCGGCCGTCGGTTCCTCGTCCTTCACCGCCCCCATCGACTCCGGTGCGGCCGACGGCGGCGTGAGCTCGGAGCCCGAGCCCGAGGCTCCCGTGAAGCCCAAGCGCACCCGCGCGACGAAGCCTCGACCGGCGACCGCCTAGCCCGCATGACCCACGGCGAGCACACCGCGGACGACGCGGTCGCAGCCGCGCAGGCCGAGCCCGATCAGGGCTCGGCCTCGCGGTCGTCCGTGGACCGCGAGCGGATCGCCGCAGCGGTCCTCGAGATCCTCGAGGCGATCGGCGAGGACCCCTCCCGCGACGGCCTCACCGACACCCCGACGCGTGTCGCCGACGCGTACGCGGAGTTCTTCGGTGGCGTCGGTCAGGACGCCGGTGTGCACCTGGCCCGCCCCATCCCGATCGAGGAGGGCGCGACCAGCGACGTCGTGCTCGTCCGCGACATCGCCTTCCGTTCCGTCTGCGAGCATCATCTGCTCCCGTTCCTCGGCACGGCGCACATCGCCTACCTGCCCGACGAACTCGTCATCGGACTCGGTGCCCTGCCGAAGCTCGTCGACACACTCGCGTCGCGCCCGCAGGTCCAGGAGCGCCTGAGCGAGCAGATCGCCGACACCCTCGTCGAACGGCTCGCGCCTCGCGGTGTCCTCGTCGTGCTCCAGGCCGCACACGGCTGCGTCTCGATGCGCGGTTCACGCCAGCTGACGAGCACCACCGTCACCATCGCCAGCCGTGGAGCCCTGGCCGATCCGGCCGCGCGGGCCGAGCTGATGGTCCTGATCGGCGCGTCCGCCGACCAGGCGGGGTGATCGCATGTTCCAGATCATGGGCGTCGTCAACGTCACACCCGACTCGTTCAGCGACGGCGGCCGGTACCTCGACGTCGACGACGCCGTCGCCCACGGGCTCGAGCTCATCGCGGCCGGCGCGACCATCATCGACGTCGGCGGCGAATCGACGCGGCCCGGTGCCGCCCGGGTCGACACTCGCGAGGAGCAGCACCGGGTCGCACCCGTCATCGCGGCGCTGGCCGCCGCTGGTGCGCGAGTGAGCATCGACACGATGAACGCGGAGACCGCCCGTGCCGCGGCCGACGCCGGTGCCTCGATCATCAACGACGTCTCCGGTGGCCTCGCCGACGACCGCATGCCGGGCGTCATGGCGGCGTCCGGTCTCGACTGCGTCATCAGCCATTGGCGCGGGCACTCGGCCGACATGGCGAGCCGCGCCACGTACACCGACGCGGCGGTCGACGTCGCTCAGGAGCTCGACGATCGGGTGACGACCCTCCGCGGTCAGGGCGTCGACCCCGGCCGGATCGTCGTCGATCCCGGCCTCGGGTTCTCCAAGCACGCCGAGCACAACTGGCGCATCCTCGCCCGACTCGACCTGCTGCGCGAGCTCGGGTACCCGGTGCTGGTGGGCGCGTCCCGCAAGCGGTTCATCGGAGCGCTCCTCCCTGAGGACGCACCGATGGAGGCGCGCGACCTGCCGAGCGCCGTGGTGAGTGTGCTGGCCGCGCAGGCCGGAGCCTGGGGTGTGCGCGTCCACGACGTCGCCGCCACCAGACTCGCTCTCGATACCCTCGATGCATGGCAAGGTGGAGCCGATGACTGATTCGATCACCCTCACGGGCCTGCGGGCGTTCGCGCACCACGGCGTCTTCGACTTCGAGCGCGAGGCCGGACAGGAGTTCGTCATCGACGTCACCGTGTCGCTGGACCTCCGCCCGGCCGCCGGCGGCGACGAGCTCGGCGCGACCATGCACTACGGGGAGCTCGCCGAGGCGGTCGTCGCGGCCGTGGAGCGCGACCCGGTCGACCTCATCGAGACCGTGGCCGAGCGCATCGCCGACGTGGTGCTCGCGAACGAACGCGCGGAAGCGGTCCGGGTCACGGTGCACAAGCCGAGCGCGCCGATCACCGTGCCCTTCGCGGACGTGGCGGTGACGATCGAGCGAACCCAGGCCGATCGCACCCAGGCCGGGCGGGCCGTCTGATGGTCTCGCGCACACCGATCCACGACCCAGCCCGTCGGCCCGGACCACCGAAGCCCCGTGCCGTGTGGGCCGTCGTGGCCATCGGGGCCAACCTGGGGGACCGCCGCGCGACGATCGCACAGGCGGTGGACGACCTCGCCGCCGTCGACGGGGTGCTCGAGGTGCGGCCGTCGCCGCTCGTCTCGAGCGCGGCCGTCAAGCTGTCCGGCGTCGACGAGTCGGCTCCCGCCTACCTCAATGGTGTCGCGGCCGTCCGCACCCGCCTCCAGCCGCACGCGCTCCTCGACGAACTCCAGCGGATCGAGCTCGCGCACGGCCGCGTCCGCGAGGAGCGCTGGGGCGATCGGACGCTCGACCTCGACCTCATCGCCTACGACGACGAGACGATCGACGACGAACGCCTGACGGTCCCGCACCCGCGAGCCGCCGAGCGCGGGTTCGTCGTCGTGCCCTGGCTGCTCCTCGACCCCGACGCGACGCTGCCCGGCGTCGGCCGCCTCGACACCCTCGCGGCCGCCAAGGACGGCTCCGTGGTCCCGGACGACGGCACGCAGCCGTGACCCGCACCACCGCGACACCGCTCATCGTCCTCGCCGGGGTGGGCGTCGTCGTCGGCTTCCTCGTCGAAGTCGCGATGGTCTCCGGTGGACGCGCGTCGATCATCCCGCCCGTCACCCTCGCGGTCTCGCTCGTGGCGGTCGCGATCATCCTCATCGCCCTGTCCTGGCCGATCCGCCGCAGCACGACCGGTCGCGCCACCCGGCGGATCGATCCGTTCCGCGCCATGCGGGTCGCCGCGCTCGCGAAGGCCTCGAGCCATGCGGGCTCCCTGGTGGCGGGGGCGACCGTCGGGATCCTGCTCTTCGTCCTGACCCGCCCGATCCTGCCCGCGATAGGCTCGTTGTGGCTGGTGATCGCGTCCATCGTGGGATCCGTCGCACTCGTCGTCGCCGCCTTGGTGGCCGAGTGGTTCTGCACCGTTCCGAAGGATGATGATGACGACGCCGCACCCGGGGGAGCCCCGTCCCACACCTGATCAGCCCGCCGAACGGCCGCTGATCGAGACGCCGCTGGAGGAGCTGTCGTCGCCGGAGGCGGTCCACGCCGGCCCCGCGGAGCAGAGCGGCAAGCGGCTCGAACTGCCTGATGCCGAGTGGCGCCGCGTGAGTCGCAAGCTCATCGCCGTCGAGTTCATCTCCGAGGGCGCCGGCCTCGTGCTCGTCACGGCGGCAGTGGTCTTCGTCGCGCTCGTCTGGGACTGGACCTGGATCTGGTGGCCGTTCGCCGCCTTCGCCGTGATCTCCCTGATCGCCGCGGCGTTCATCCCGCGCCGCATCCGATCGATCGGGTATCAACTGCGCGCGGACGACCTGTTGTTCCGCCGAGGGATCATGTGGCAGCGCTTCGTCGCCGTGCCGTACGGGCGCATGCAGCTCGTCGACATCAACCGCGGGCCCCTCTCGCGGGCGTTCGGCCTCGCCGACCTCAAGTTCGTGACCGCCTCCGCCTCGACCGGAGTGGTGATCAACGGGTTGCCGGAAGCCGAAGCCGAGGGGCTGCGCGACCACCTGGTCGCCGTGGCGGAGAGCCGGCGGACCGGACTGTGAGCGAGCACCAGGCGGCAGGACCGCCAGAGCGGTTCGAGGCTCCGGCCGCGGGTCCTCGGGTGAAGCCGACGGCCGAGGCGATCGTCCCACGGGTGGCCGGGCAGAGCCTCGTCGACGGGCAGTGGCACCGGCTGCACCCGGCGACGCCGTTGCTCCGAGGCGGGATCGCGTTCGTCGCCATCCTCGGCATCGTCATCGCGAACCTGCGCGAGCGACTCATCGAGTTCTTCATCCCCGCTCCGGGGATGGAGCAGCCGACCGACCCGATCGACTACATCCTCAACCACGGCTTCGTCGGGTGGGTGCTCCTCGCGATCGCCGTCGGGCTCATCGTGGTGATCGCCGTGTTCTGGTTCTCATGGCGCATGCACACCTTCCGGGTAACCGACGAGGCGGTGGAGGTGCGCAGCGGGATCCTGTTCCGCACGAACCGCAAGGCGAAGCTCGACCGCATCCAGGGCGTCTCCATCGAGAAGCCGCTCCTCGCCCGACTCATCGGTGCCTCGCGCATCAACGTGAGCGTCGCTGGACAGGACGCGAACGTCAAACTCGAGTACCTGTACGGTGCCGACGCCGACGGCCTCCGCCGGGACGTCCTCACGCTCGCGAGCGGGGTGAAGCTCGCCGAACGCCGGCAGACCACCGCAGCCGGCGACCCGGTCAACCCGACCCTGCCGCCGCAATCGGCGCCCGACGGTGCCGGCGGGGTGTCCCGGTTCGTCACCGAGCGCGTCGACGACTTCATCTCGCCCGAACTCGATCCGGACGAGGCGGTGCCGGACTCCGTCGTGCGCCTGACGCTCGGACGCTTGGTCGGGTCCACGCTGCTCAGCCCGTTCACCGTGGTCGTCCTGATCTCGGTCGTGGTCGGCGTCGTGCTCCTCGTCAACGGACTGGACTGGGCCTGGTTCTGGCTCGTCCCCATGGTGCTGAGTCTCGGGGCCTTCGTCTGGTCGAGCGTGACGAAGTCACTGCGCTACAGCATCGCCGCAACGCCCTCGGGCGTCCGCATCGGCTTCGGGCTCTTCTCGACGACGAACGACACCGTCCCGCCCGGCCGGATCCACGCGATCGAGGTGTCACAGCCCATCATCTGGCGCCCGTTCGGCTGGTGGCGGGTGCGGATCAACAAGGCGGGCCTCTCGCTGGAGCAGGCTGCTCGCGGTGCGACGAGCAACACGGTGTTGCCGGTCGGGTCGCTCGTGGACGCCGCCCAGGTCGTGGAGCTGATGCTCGCGGGCCGCATCGACGGCAGCGCCTGGGCGCCCCTGCAGTCGGCCCTCGCCACGCGCGACGGCGTCGGTTTCGTGGGTTCGCCCCGCCGCTCGCGATGGATCAACTGGTTCTCGTGGCGTCGTACCGGCTACGCCCTGCGCGACGGGATGCTGCTGTTCCGGCAGGGGGTGGTCTGGCGCAAACTCCACATCCTCCCGCTCGCACGCCTGCAGAGCCTCCGGATCGACCAGGGACCGCTCCTGCGCGCGCTCGATCTCGCCTCCGCGACCGCGCACACGGTCCCCGGTCCGGTGATCGCCAAGCTCCCGGCCATGGCCCGCGACGAGGCGGTGCGGATGTTCGACGCGGCGTCGGCGGCGATCGTGGTCGCGCAGTCGACCGACCGCAGTCACCGGTGGGCGAGCTTCGACCCCGAGCACCAGCCGGCCGAGGCGCAGGCGACGGCGCCCTACCTCGATGAGCCGGTGGCGCAGTCGGACACCTGGCCGACGACGCAGGCGGGCGCCGAGCCGTGGCAGGAGCAGCGCCCGGCGCCGTCCGTGCCGCTCCCGACGACCGACCAGGACCGGTGGACCACGTGAGCGCGGAACGACGGAGCGCCAGGCTCGGCGTCGGGATCATCGGGAGTGGTCGCGTCGGCCCGGTCATCGGAGCGGCGCTCGGGGGAGCCGGACACGCGATCGTCGGCATCACCGCGGTGTCGGAGGAGAGCCTCGAACGGGCGAACGCCCTGTTGCCGGATGTGCCGGTGCTCGATCCCACCGAGGTGGTCGAGCGGAGCGAACTGGTCGTCATCGCCGTACCCGATGCGCAACTCGCGTCGTTGGTCGAAGGGCTCGCGGCGGTCGGTGCGTGGCAGCCGGGCCAGCTCGTCGCCCACACCTCGGCTCGGTTCGGGACCGCTGTCCTCGCTCCCGCCGCACGGGCCGGCGCGATCCCGTTGGCGTTGCACCCCGCGATGGTGTTCACCGGGACGAGCCTCGACCTCGCCCGCTTGCACGAGACGTCGTTCGCCGTGACCGCACCGGCCCCGGTCCAACCGATCGGGCAGGCGCTCGTGGTCGAGATGGGCGCGGAGCCCGTGATCATCGCCGAGGCCGATCGTGCGGCCTACGCCGAAGCGGTGGAGACGGCCGCGAGCTTCTCCCGCGCGGTCGTGCAGCAGGCGACGGGTCTGCTCCAGGACATCGGTGTGGAGAACGCCGGCGGCTTCCTGTCCTCGCTCGTGCGGTCGTCGGTCGACGAGGCGCTGCGCGGTGCGACCACGCCCGACGTCGACGAGCTGCTCTAGCCGGGTGGACGGACCGCCGCCCGCCCACCCGAGTCCGGGCAGGCGGGCGGTTCCGTGTCAGCGGACCCGTGTCAGCGGGTACGGCGGCGACGGATCAGCGCGTCGATCGCGAGTCGGCCCGGGCCGGCGAGGGTGAGTGCGAGCGACGCGAGTGCGAGCAGCATGACGTACTCGAAGCCACCGTCGGCGGCGTAGAACCCCGCCGGCAGGTGCACGAGCACCATCGCCACGGCCATCGTCACCGCGAGCAGGGCGCCCACGATGCGCGCGCCGAGGCCGACGATGAGCAGCAGGCCACCGACCACCTCGAGACCGGCGACGACGACCGCCGCGACCTCGGGAGCCGGGATGCCCAGCCCGGCGAACCCGGAGGCGACGCCTGGAATGGAGTCGACGAGGAACTTCTGGAGGCCGTGGGCGATGAAGACCACGCCGAGGGCCAGGCGCAAGAGGAGGAGACCGGCGTCGATCCCCGCCTGTCCGCGCGGCGCGGCGGGGGAGGCCGGGACCGGTGGGACGGTGGTGGCGTCGCGGTGGTCGGTGTGCTGGTGGTCGGAGAGCGTCGTCATGACGAGCCTTTCGAGTTCGTTTCCGGCGTCGGTGCCCCCGATCGGGACTCCTGTCCTTCGAGCCAAGCACGGCCCGGGTACCCGGCGATGTCCTCCGAATGGTTGTTCGCAGACCCTTGTCAGGCCGTCGATAGCCGGTTCATAGGAAGCCGGCCGTGCGCACGGCCCGCACGGTCCCCGGTAAACTCCAGTGACCGCACGAGGAGAATCCCACCGCATGACTGACACGACGCCAGAGCCGATCGACGACGCAGCAGAGCAGGCAGAGCTCTCCGAGCAGAAGGCCGTCCGGCTCGCGAAGCGCCAGCGCCTCATCAACGAGGCGACGTCGGGTGCCGGTGGCGCCTACCCGGTCACCCTCCCCATCACCGACACGATCCCGGCGGTGCGTGCCCGCTTCGGTGAGCTCCAGCCTGACGAGGCGACCGGCGTCACGGTCGGTGTCGCGGGCCGCGTCGTGCACCTCCGTAACACCGGCAAGCTCTGCTTCGCCAGCCTGCAGTCGGGCGACGGCAGCCGCATCCAGGCGATGGTGAGCCTCGCCAGCGTCGGCGACGCGCACCTCGCGGCCTGGAAGGAGCTCGTCGACCTCGGCGACCACGTCTTCGTCTCCGGCGAGGTCATCTCCAGTCGTCGTGGCGAGCTGTCGATCATGGTGGCCGAGTGGACCATCGCGGCGAAGGCGATCCTGCCCCTGCCGAACCTCCACAACGAGCTGAACGAGGAGACCCGGGTCCGCAGTCGGTACCTCGACCTCATCGCCCGCGACCAGGCGCGCAAGAACGTGCTCGACCGGGCCAAGACGGTGGCCAGCCTCCGCCAGACCTTCACGGAGCGCGACTTCGTCGAGGTCGAGACGCCGATGCTCCAGGTCATGCACGGTGGAGCCTCGGCCCGCCCCTTCGTCACCCACTCGAACGCGTTCGACACCGAGCTCTACCTGCGCATCGCGCCCGAGCTGTACCTGAAGCGCGCCGTCGTCGGCGGCATCGACCACGTCTACGAGATCAACCGCAACTTCCGCAACGAGGGCGCCGACTCCACGCACAGCCCCGAGTTCGCCATGCTCGAGGCGTACGAGGCCTACGGCGACTACGGCACCATGGCCGACCTCACGCAGACCCTCATCCAGAACGCCGCGCTCGCGACGAGCGGGAGCCACGTCGTCACCTGGGCCGACGGCACGGAGTTCGACCTCGGTGGCGAGTGGGACCGCATCTCGATGTTCGAGAGCCTGTCGGCCGCCGCGGGAGTGGAGATCACACCGCAGACGCCGATCGAGGAACTCAAGGCGCTGGCCGAGCGTGAAGGCGTCGAGGTCCCGCACCCCATCCACGGCAAGTACGTCGAGGAGCTGTGGGAACACTTCGTCAAGGGTGGCCTCGAGCGCCCGACCTTCGTCATGGACTTCCCGGTCGACACGAGCCCGCTCGTGCGTGCCCACCGCTCCATCGAGGGTGCGGTCGAGAAGTGGGACCTCTACGTCCGCGGCTTCGAGCTCGCCACCGGCTACTCCGAGCTCGTCGACCCGGTCGTACAGCGCGAACGCTTCATCGAGCAGGCGAAGCTCGCCGCGCAGGGCGACGTCGAGGCCATGCGTCTCGACGAGGAGTTCCTGCGTGCGCTCGAGTTCGGGATGCCGCCGTCCGGCGGCATGGGGATGGGCATCGACCGACTCCTCATGGCGCTGACCGGTCTCGGTATCCGCGAGACGATCCTCTTCCCCCTGGTCAAGTAGCGGCCACCCGGCAGCACGACCACCGACAGTCAGGCGCGACGATGAGCATGATGGACCCCGGCGACCACCAGGACCCGAAGAAGCAGGGGCCGACGACGGCGCGCATCACGATCTGGATCGTGGTCGGCGGGATCGGCCTGTACCTCGTCGTCAGCGGTCTGTGGGGCGCCCTCGCCGGAGGCTCCTGAGTCGGCTGCGCGCCCGTTCGGGATCGCGCCACCACTTCGTTCCGGTCCCTGAGCGAACCCTCCGGTCCCTGAGCCTGTCGAAGGGCGGTACGATTGACCAGTGATCGAAGACTACTGGCTCAACGCGCTCTGGTCGCTGCTGCCCACCGTGGTCGTCGGCATCATCTTCTGGGTCGTCATGCGCGCCATCCTGCGGTCCGACCGCAACGAGCGCAAGGCGTACGCGCAGGTCGAGGCGGAGCAGCGCGCGAAGCTCGGTCTCCCGCCGGTCGAGCCCTCCGGCCCTCGCGAGGTCTGACCCGCCCGTATCACGCGGCTAGGTCACCCCACAGCTGTCCGGCATGGTCAGTAGGCTGGAGCCTCGGCAGCTGAGCGGATGGGCGACATGACGATCGAGTTCTCCTGGAACTGGCTGGGCATCACGGCCCTCGTCCTGGACTTCATCATCCGTGTCATCGCGGTGATCGTCGTCCCGCGCAACCGGCGCCCCACCGCCGGGATGGCCTGGCTGCTCGCGATCTTCCTCATCCCGTATGTCGGTGTCATCGCCTTCCTCCTCATCGGCAACCCGAAACTCCCACGGGTGCGCCGGCGGAAGCAGTACGACATCAACGTCTACATCCGCCAGACGACCCGCGACCTCGTCAAGGCCAACCTGACGTCGAACGCACCGGCCTGGTTCCGGTCCGTCGTGACGCTCAACCGCAACCTCGGGTCGATGCCGCTGCAGGGCGGGAACACCGCGAGTCTCATCGGCGACTACGAGGCCTCACTCCACGCCATGGCCGACGAGGTCGACCGTGCCGAGCAGTTCGTGCACGTCGAGTTCTACATCCTCACCTGCGACCGCACCACGAAGCCGTTCTTCGACGCGCTCGAGCGCGCGGTGGCCCGCGGCGTCACCGTCCGGGTGCTGCTCGACCACTTCGCGAGCTGGCGGACCCCCGACTACAAGCACACGTTGAAGCGCCTCACCTCGATGGGGGCCCAGTGGGCGCTCATGCTGCCGCTCCAACCGTTCAAGGGCAAGTTCCAACGTCCCGACCTCCGGAACCACCGCAAGATGGTGATCGTCGACGGCGCGGTCGCGTTCATGGGCTCGCAGAACATGATCGACCGGAGTTACAACAAGCCGGGCAACATCAAGCGGGGTCTCCAGTGGCAGGAGCTCATGACCCGGGTGGAGGGCCCCGGGGTAGCGGGGATCAACACGATCTTCCTGAGCGACTGGTACAGCGAGACGGGCGACGTCCTGTCCCACGAGGTCGGCCTGCTCGAGGCCCGACCGGTGGGAGACCTCGAGCTGCAGGTCGTGCCGAGCGGGCCGGGGTTCGACGGCGACAACAACCTCAAGCTGTTCCTCACACTCATCTACGCGGCGCAGCGGCGCATCGTCATCACGAGTCCGTACTTCGTGCCCGACGAGTCGTTGCTCGCAGCGGTCACGACCGCGGTCCAGCGCGGTGTGCCGGTCGACCTGTTCGTCTCCGAGATCGGCGACCAGGCGATGGTGTGGCACGCGCAGCGCTCGTACTACGAGGCGCTCCTGCGGGCCGGCGTGCGGATCTTCCAGTACCCGGCGCCGTACATCCTGCATGCGAAGCACTTCACGATCGACGACGACGTCGCCGTGATCGGGTCGAGCAACATGGACATGCGTTCCTTCGGTCTCAACCTGGAGGTCTCGCTCATGGTCCGCGGGCGCGAGTTCGTCCAGGAGATGCGGGGCGTCGAGGACGGGTACCGGGAGATCAGCAAGGAACTGACGCTCGCGGAGTGGTTGAAGCAGCCGTTGCGCTCGACGGTACTCGACAACCTCGCCAGATTGACGTCCGCGTTGCAGTAGTCGGACAGTGGGATAACTGATATCTGTTGTTTTAAACAGAAATATCTGTCTGATATTCTCGCAGGGTTCACCCCCTCGAGAAAGCGACTCCATGTCACTTCTGTTCTCCCCGCCACGCGCACTCGCGGTCTGCACCGCCGTCGCGGCGGCGGCCGTGATCGGCTTCGGCGCGATCGTGCCTGCGTCGGCCGCGACCGATCCGCCGCCGACCGACGATCCTTCGTCCACGTCTCCCGAGGCGCCGGCGGCGCCCGATCAGGTGCCCGCAGCTCCGACGGCGGCGACGCCTGACGCCGGTCCGCTGACGCTCCTCACCAAGCTGCAGCGCACGCTGACGGGGACCGCTCCGTTCGACGACGATGCAGGCCCCGGGAAGGACACGAGCGCGGACGACCTGATCGTCCGATCGCACGACACCGTCTCGTACCGCGTCGAAGTGCAGGTCAACGGAACGCCCCGGGACGGGATCGTGACCCTCCGGCAGGCGCTTCCCGCCGGGATGACCTGGCCTGCAGTGCGCTCCCTGCCCGGCTATTGCGGCGAGGGCTCGGTCGTCAGTGAGGACGCCAGCGTCGTGGAGTGCGTGATCCACAACGTCGCGCCGAACTCCGTCTCGACCTACGACCTCGTCGCATCGGTTACCACGGCGATGCCCGACGGCACCGTGATGCCCGCTCCCGCGGACGCGGTGCAGGCCTCGGCCGCGGATGCGGGCAGCGGCCAGACGGCCTCGTCCACCCTCACGCCCGATGACCTCGTGATGAGCAGCGGGCCCCGCCTGAACCTCGGCGTCAAACGGTGGAACACCGACAATGTCGCAGTCAACCCGGCGGGGGTCACGGGGTACCGGGTGTACTTCGACGCCTACCTCGACCTGGCCGGGTACAACTCGGCCGGGGGACTCGGTGCCCGGGGTCAGTCGGCCATCGTCGGCGACGTCTCGTTCGACATCGATCTCTCGGACTTCAGCGAGAACGCTGAAGCCGTCGACTTCGCCGGACAGCGGTGCGCCCTGAACCCCTACGACCGCTCCGCCTTCCCGAACAGCGCCGGTGGCGGAGTGAACGGCGTCACCGACTCCGGCACCTGGACGTGCACGCCGGACCCCTCGAACCCGCAATTGATCCACGTGGTCGTGTCGGGTGCCGATTTCAGTGCCGACCACCTGCCGACGAAGTCCTCGGCCGGCGTCGCCATCCCGACCCGTGGGTACGTGGGCATCGGGAAGTTCGCCGTCTTCGTACCGCACGAGGATGTCCCGGCGGACGACAGCATCGACTCGGTCGTCACCCTGCGCGACCTCGTCGCCTTCGGCCAGAACGCCTCGGGGGAGTCCATCGCCAATCCCGCGGAACCGCTGAGTGACAACGCCGTGACCACGCGCCTCACTCGCAGGGAGGGCGCCGGGCACAGCACGCGGTACCTCGACAACCCGTCGAACCTGGTCATGATCCCCGGCCAGAGCTCGGTGGGCGCCGGAGATGGTCCGGTCGCCGCCGGCCAGACCTTCGTCGCCTACGCGACCATCATCAACTCCTCCACCACGGCTCCGATGGAGGGCGCGATCGTCTGTCAGGTGTTCGATCCGAAGACGCAGTTCGTCGCGACGACGGCACCGACGGCACCGCCGGTCACGGTCCGCGCCAGCGGCGCAGTCGGGGACTTCAACCCGAGCCAGGTCATCGTCGAATACGGGACGGGTCCCGTCACGGACGCGACCGCCGACGATGAGACCCGGTGGGACGACCTCAACGCTGCGACCTGCGACGACTCGGACGACACCTGGACCGCCAACTGGCAGTCGTTGGATCTCAGTCAGGTCACTCACGTCCGTTACCGTCCGGTCGGCGGCATGCTCCCGGCCGGCGCGCAGTTCAACGCTGCGCTCACCCTGCAGCTCCGCGACGGGCTCCCCGTCGGCGAGACCGTGACGCAGACCTACTCGGTCAGGTCGCCCTCGTTCTACGGCTCGGATGTCGACGGTTCGACGTATTGGACCGAGGACGACTGGTACCACGGGAAATACAACCCGGTGCAGTCAACGAACAAGGACTTCCCGCGCGGTGACCGCTTGCTCGTCTCGGAGGGCTCCGTCGCGATCGCCAAGCGGGCGATCTCGCCCGCCGTGGACCCCGGTTCGCCGGCGCACGTCGCCTCCGGCGAACGCGTGCAGTTCGAACTGACGCCGCAGATCGCGAGCAAGGCCGGCATGGTCGACTCCGCCCGCGACGTCGTGGTCGTCGACCGGCTCCCGAAGGGCCTCGCTTATGATCCTGCCGACGTCTCCAGCACACCGGACTCGGTGCAGGTGAACGAGGACGGCAGTACGGAGTTGACCTGGTCATTCGACCGGATCGACCGCGGCAGTGAGCCGGTCATCTCCTACTGGGCGAAGAGCGACTCCACCATGGTCGGCGACTTCGTCAACCAGGTGATCATCTCGAGCCCCGACGACCCTTCGTCGCTCGACGAGATCCCCGCCTCACCGTCGACGTCCGACGCGCACTACTCCCGTCAGACGGTCTCGCTCAGCGCCCCCGGCGGGCTGCGCATCGAGAAGTCGGTGGCACAGCAGGCGGTGGAGTCCGGCGACGACATCGACTACACGGTCGCGTTCGCGAACATGAACGCCGACACCCCGCAGCAGGGCGCCTCGTCGATCGATGTGCTGCCCTACGCCGGTGATGCACGCTCGTCGTCCGTCGAGGGTGTGCTGGCAGCAGCGGTCGAGGCACCGTCCGGTGTCACGGTCCGGTACACGGACGCCGATCCGGCGGCCGTCGCCGCGGCATCCGTCGTCGACGGCAGTGCCGGATACGGTGAGCTCCCGGCCGGTTCGGCCTGGTGCACCGCGTCCGAGCTCGGCGCCGAGGGCTGTGCCGCGTCCTTCGCCGACGTCACCGCGATCCGGATGGACGTCGATTCGCTCGCGGCCCTGGAGCGCGTCGAGGTCCGGTACACCCTCGTCTCACAGGGTGCGCCGAGCGGTGCCACCTTCTCGAACGACGCGACCGTCCGCTCGGCGACCCAGACCCTGGGGGCCCGGTCGCCGCTTGTGAGCACCCGCGTGGTGTCCTCGTCGATCGGTCAGCGTCTGTGGTGGGACACGAACGAGGACGGTCTCGACAACGACGGCCCGGAGGGGGCGCCGGGTGAGGGCGTCGCCGACGTGCCCATGCGCCTGTCCGGAGTCGACAAGTTCGGTGAAGTCGTCGAGGCCGAGACGGGGACCGACTCGACCGGCTCCTACCGGTTCTCGGGTCTCGTGTCCGGTGAATACGCGATCGTCGTGGACGTCCCGGCGAACGCGGGTGTGACCACCTTCCGCGTCGGCGACGACGACCTGCTGAACTCCGCTGTGGACGCCGCTGCGGGCGTGATGGAGGACATCACGATCGTCGATCCCTCACCCACCGGTGCGGACGGTGAGGACCTGACCTGGAACGGTGGGCTGGTCGTCGGAGCCGAGCCCCCGGTTGCGCCCGTGGATCCGCCCGGCATTCCGAAGGTCGACGAAGCTACCGCGAAGACCACCCGCGGCGACCTGGCCGACACCGGTACGGCGTGGGTGTTCGCGGGGGCCGCGACGGCCGCGCTGCTCCTTGCGATCGGAGCCGGTCTCGTCCTCGCCCGTCGTCGTCGGATGGAGCCTGAGACGACGGCCGAGTGATCCCATCGAAGGGGGTCGACCGCATCGCGGTCGGCCCCCTTCGTCGTGCTCCGGATGTCGCGCCCGTCCCCGACAGTCGTCCTGCATCGCAATAAAAGTTGAATATCCCACATATCAGTCGACCAATTTGTGTATCGTGTGACGGCCCCCTCTCCTCCAGAAGGTCGGACCCACGTGAACACCATCCTCTTCCGCAGGGCGCTCGGCGCCCTGTCCATCGTCGCCGTCACCGGCGGCGCCATGCTGCCGGTCACGGCACCGGACACCACCTCGACTCCCGCTGCCGCCTCGACCCAGGCGCTCGGCCTCAACACGTCACTGCAGCGCACCGCCACCGGGAGCGTTCCCTTCGATCCGGCGCCCGGTCCGGGGCTCGACGTCTCACCCGACGACGCGGTGCTGCGGTCCCACGACGCCGTGACATACACGATCGAGGCGCAGCTGCGCGGGGCCACCCGCGACAACCGGGTGGTCGTCCGACAGCGGCTGCCCGAAGGGTTGCAGTGGCCCACCGTCGATCAGTTGCCGGGGTACTGCGTCGCCGGATCGACGGTCAGTCCCGACCGCGCCGTCCTCGACTGCGTCCGCTCCGACGTCCTCCCGAACTCCGTGAGCGCCATCGAGCTCACTGCGATGCTCACCACCGCGCCGGCGAACGGCACCGTCATCAGCGCGCCGCAGGACGGTATCGAGATCATCGCCGCCGACGCCGCCGACGGGTCCGAGATCCGGGCCAGCACGACCGCACCGGATCTGGTGGTGAGCAGCGGCCCGCGCGTCAACGTCGGCGTCCGACGGGGGCCGGTCGTCGACGGCGTGCAGGAGCAGGACGGCACCGTGGGTTGGTACATCGCACACGACACCTACCTCTCGATCACCGATTTCGGCACCGATGAGGGACGCGGCGCTCGCGGATCCGGGAACGTCGTGGGCGACGTCACCTTCGTCATCGATCTCAACGGGTATCCAGCCGGCGCGCGGCTCGCGACCGTCAACCCTGAGGGGAGGCCAGTGCCGCAGAGCTGTCTCACCGGGGCCTTCGACTCCGCGGTCTTCCCGAAGGCGGCGGGCGGAGGCGACGACGCGGTCTCGGATTCCGGGACCTGGACCTGCGAGCCGGCAGCCGACGGCCGCTCCGTCCTCGTCACGGTCAGTGGGGCCGACCTGAGCGGCGACCACATCCCCTCGCGGTCCGCTTCCGGCTCTGCGATCACGGCGCAGGGCTACCTCGCCATTGGACGATTCGGCGTGTTCGTGCCCGAGGACGACGTCCCGGCGAACGGCGCCCTGCCCGTGCGGCTGGACCTCGCCGATCTCCGCGTGACGGGTGTCGCCGCGGACGGGACGCCTCTGCCGAACGCTCCGGAGCCGCTGGCGGACAACGGCGCCACGGCGACCATCGCGCAGCGCACCGGCGGCGGAGACCACGCGAGCCGGTACTCGGACCGCCGGACCGACAACCGCATGGTGCCCGGACAGAGCACGGCGGGCTCCGGCGACGGGCCTGTCGCCGGCGGCCAGCGGTTCGAGCAGACCGTCGCCTGGAACAACACCACGACGAGTGCCCTGACCGGCGCCGTGCTCTGCGCGGTGTTCGACCCGGCCACCCAGCAGGTCGGTGAGCGTCCCGGCGGAGGAGACCCTGCAGAGTTCCGCTCAACCGCCGGGGCTGTGATCGTCGAGTACGGGACGACGCCCAGCGTCGACGCCGCGGCCGACACCGAGACCCGGCAGGCGCAGATGGATGCGACCACCTGCGACGACGCCGACGACACCTGGATCGCCGACCCGTCACTCGTCGACACCGACGACATCACGAAGGTCCGTCTTCGTCCCGTCGACGGCGAGCTCCCTCCTCGCACGAGCGTGACCCTGTGGGTGCAACTGCAGGCCAGACAGGGCCTCGACGTGGGCACCATGATCACCGAGACCTACAGCATCAAGTCCTCCGGCAACGGTCCGGACCGGGAGTCGGCGACCGCCTGGGTGGAGGACGGATGGTGGCACGGCCGGTACCGCGCGTCCGAGGGCAACGCACAGTACCCCCGTGGCGATCAACTGGTCGCCGCGAACGCGGCGGTCACGCTCAACAAGCGGGCCACCTCACCGGAGGTCGCGCCTGGCGCTCCGGCACCGATCGCGGCTGGCTCACCCATCACCTTCGAGGTGCGTCCGCAGATCATCACCCCCGACGGGGTGGCCGATCGAGCCGACGCCGTGACGGTCACGGACTCCCTGCCGGCCGGATTCCTCTTCGACGAGGGTTCGGCGACCCCGGCGGCCACGACCGTGGTCCCGCAGGCGGACGGCAGCACGCTCCTCACCTGGGACCTCGGGCGGATCCGACAGGGAGCCGAGCCGGTGATCGCCTACACCGCGGTCTCGGACCGGTTCTCCGTCGGACAGTTCCTCAATCGTGCGATCGTCGCGAGTCCGGACGACCCGGGGTCCCTGACGGACTTCCCCGCGGAGCCAGGACGACTCGACTCCCACTACTCCTGGCAGTCGATGGTGGTCACCACCCCCTCCGGGCTACAGATCGACAAGCACGTCGCCCGGTCCGTCGTCGAATTCGGCGACGCGGTCGAGGTCGACGTCGTCTTCGGCAACATGAGCGCCGGGGCCGTGCAGCGCGAGGTGCGGATGATCGACGTCCTCCCGTACCCGGGCGACGAACGTGGCTCGACCGGGCAGGGCGTCCTGGCGGGTCCGGCCTCGTCGGACGGAGCGGACCTCCGCTACACGGCGGCGCCCGGTGACGCGGTCGCGAGCCACGTCGACCCCGTCGTCGACGACGGCTTCGGCACCCTGCCGGACGGAGCGCGGTGGTGCGGGGCGGACGAGTTCGGCATGACCGGCTGCCCGGCGTCCATCGCGGAGGCGACCGCGATCGAGGCCACCGTCGCCGAGCTCGCGCCGTTCGCGCCCGTGGTCGTCGCCTACGAGCTGGCGACCACCGGTGCCGCGGTCGACGCGCGGTTCGTGAACGACGCCGTCGTGCACTCCGCGACGCAATCGCTCGGCGCACAATCGCCTCAGGTCGCGGCCCAGTTGGTGAGCTCGGCGCTCGGCGAACGCATCTGGTGGGATCTCGACGCGAACGGGCTCGACGACGACGGGCTCGACGGGACGCCGGGGCCTGGTGTCGCAGACGTCGAGCTCGAACTGACCGGCACCGACAAGCGCGGTGAGCCGGTCACCCGGACCGCCATGACCGACGCCGACGGACGGTACCGGTTCGACGCGGTCCTCTCCGGTGCCTACCGGATCGACGTGCGACTCCCGGACGACCTGGTGGCCGACGCCACGTCGCCTCGGGTCGGCGACGACGATCTCCGGAACTCCGCGATCGACCCTGCGGAGTGGGTCATGCCGGACATCGTGATCGCCGACCCGTCGCCGAGCGGAGCCGACGGCGAGGACCTCCGTTGGAACGGCGGTCTCATCGCGACCGAGCCCGGGACCGGCCCGGAGCCGGAACAGCCGGGCGCGACGCCGGGTGCGCCGGAGGCCACGACCGGCCGGGACACCGCGAGTCCGCTCGCGGTCACCGGCGCCGGGCTCACGTCCGGCGCCCTCCTCGCGGCTGGCTTGCTCGTCGTCGCCGGTTTGCTCGTCTTGGCGCTGCGACGGGGGCGACGGCTCGTCGCATCGGAGCATCCGACGGAGCGCACGGTCACGACCGAGTGACGAGGCCGTGAATCGGGCCGCGGGATCGATGTCCCGCGGCCCGACCCGGCTCCGAATGTCCGCAGAATCGACCCCGGGTCAGCGGGTGGGCGCTCCCTATACTGGGGTCAAGTCAGGCCCACGACGGCGTCGCCTGCTCCCGGTCGACCCTTCGCCTGACGCGATCGAAGGAGGCATCAGTGCACCACACCGATATTCCGACCCGCTCCGACATCGTCGAGCTCGCCACCGCTCGCGAGCCGGGCAGCGTGTCGATCATCCTCGCGACGAGCACCAACCCCTCGGATACGAGCCATATCCGCCTGGACCTCAAGAACCAGGTGAAGGTGGCGGTCGAGCAGCTGACGGCCGCGGGAGCAGACCGGGCGGCGATCGCGACGTTCACGCAGCAGGTCGACGACCTCCAGGAGGATCCGGACTTCCTCCGCTACCTGTCGTCGAGTCTGGCGCTGTACATCAGCCCGAGCCTCACGCGCTACTTCCGCGTCCCGAACATCCTCCAGTCCTGCACGGAGGTCTCGGACCGCTTCTTCATCAAGCCGTTGATGCGTGCGCTCACCTTCCCGCAATCGGCCTATGTCCTGGCGCTCGCGCAGAGCGGTGTGCGACTCGTCGCCGTCTCGCGCGATCTGCCGGCCACGAGCATCGAGCTCGAGGGTGTCCCCGCCGACGTGGCCGCGGCCGCGGGTGTCGACTCGATCCGGGGTCGCGGTTCCGACGGACGCAGCCCCCAGGGACGCATCCAGGGCTCCGAAGGACAGAAGGTCCGGATGCAGGAATACGCGCAGGCGATCAACAAGGCGTTGTCGCCGGTGCTCGCCGGCTCGAAGGAGCCGCTCATCCTCGCGGGCGCCGAACCGATGACGGGGATCTTCCGGTCCGTCTCGAGCTACAAGCACCTTGTGAAGCCCGAGATCGAGGGCAACCAGCAGGAGCGCTCGGACGAGCAGCTCGCCGCTGCGGCCCGCCCGATCCTCGACGAGCTGTACGCCGCGGAGCTGCACGCGCTGTGCGAGGAGTTCGGCACCCGCGCGTCGAACGGCCGTGCCGTGACCGACCTCGGCGACGTGGCACGCGCCGCGACGGCGAACGCGGTCGACACCCTGTTCGTCGACATCGACAGCAACCTGCCGGGCACGGTCGACGAGACCACCGGTGTCGTCACGCTCGCCGACGATGCCGACGCGACGAACTACGGCGTGATCGACGAGATCCTCCGCCGGGCGCTGCTCTCCGACGCCCGGATCCTCGCCGTCCGTGCCGACGACGTCCCTGGTGGGGGCGCCCTCGCGGCGACCGTCCGGTTCCCGGTCTGACCGAGCCGCGATCAGCCGACACCCGCAGCGCACGTGCCCGGTGCACGTGCGCTGCGGCGTTCCCGGTGGCCGCGCATCACGCCCACGGCGAACAGGGGCGAAGAGAGCTGCGGCGGTCGTTACGCTCCTACTAACGGCATCACCACCCTGCCCGGTGCCGGAGGAGAGTGATCATGTTCGAGAGATTCACCGACCGTGCGCGTCGTGTCGTCGTCCTGGCCCAGGAAGAGGCCAAGATGCTCAACCACAACTACATCGGGACCGAGCACATCCTGCTCGGCCTCATCCACGAGGGAGAAGGAGTCGCCGCCAAGGCACTCGAGTCCCTCGGGATCTCCCTCGATGCCGTCCGCGAGCAGGTCACCGACATCATCGGCACCGGCCAGCAGCAGCCGACGGGACACATCCCGTTCACGCCGCGCGCCAAGAAGGTGCTGGAGCTGAGCCTGCGCGAAGCGCTGCAGCTCGGCCACAACTACATCGGCACGGAGCACATCCTGCTCGGCCTCATCCGCGAGGGCGAGGGCGTCGCAGCCCAGGTCCTCGTGAAGCTCGGCGCCGACCTCAACCGCGTGCGCCAGCAGGTCATCCAGCTGCTGTCCGGCTACCAGGGCAAGGAAGCAGCCCCGGTCGGCGGCAACCAGAGTGAGCAGCAGGCACAGGGCGGGTCGCAGATCCTCGACCAGTTCGGCCGCAACCTCACGCAGGCCGCGCGCGACAACAAGCTCGACCCGGTCATCGGTCGCGACAAGGAGATGGAGCGGGTCATGCAGATCCTCTCCCGTCGCTCGAAGAACAACCCGGTCCTCATCGGTGAGCCCGGCGTCGGCAAGACCGCCGTCGTCGAGGGTCTCGCCCAGGCGATCGTCAAGGGCGATGTCCCGGAGACGCTGAAGGACAAGCAGCTGTACTCGCTCGACCTCGGCTCGCTCATCGCCGGTAGCCGCTACCGCGGTGACTTCGAGGAGCGCCTGAAGAAGGTCACCAAGGAGATCCGCACCCGCGGCGACATCATCGTCTTCATCGACGAGATCCACACCCTCGTGGGTGCCGGTGCCGCCGAAGGCGCGATCGACGCGGCCTCCATCCTCAAGCCGCTGCTCGCCCGCGGTGAGCTCCAGACCATCGGTGCCACCACGCTCGACGAGTACCGCAAGCACTTCGAGAAGGACGCCGCACTCGAGCGTCGCTTCCAGCCGATCCAGGTCATGGAGCCTTCGCTGCCCCACACGATCAACATCCTCAAGGGGCTGCGCGACCGGTACGAGGCACACCACAAGGTGTCCATCACCGACGGTGCGCTCGTCTCGGCGGCGAACCTCGCCGACCGGTACATCTCCGACCGCTTCCTGCCCGACAAGGCCATCGACCTGATCGACGAGGCCGGTGCACGCCTGCGTCTGTCGATCCTCTCGAGCCCGCCTGAGCTGCGCGAGTTCGACGACAAGATCGCCGGCGTCCGCGAGGCCAAGGAGACGGCAATCGAGGAGCAGGACTTCGAGAAGGCGGCGTCCCTCCGCGACGAGGAGAAGAACCTCCTCGGCGAGCGTCTGCGCCTCGAGAAGCAGTGGCGCTCGGGCGACGTCAAGACGACCGCCGAGGTCGACGAGGGCCTGATCGCCGAGGTGCTCGCCCAGGCGACCGGCATCCCCGTCTTCAAGCTCACGGAGGAGGAGTCCTCGCGACTCGTCTTCATGGAGAAGGCGCTGCACCAGCGGGTCATCGGTCAGGAGGAGGCCATCTCGGCGCTCTCCAAGACCATCCGCCGCACGCGTGCCGGCCTCAAGGACCCGAAGCGCCCCTCGGGCTCGTTCATCTTCGCCGGCCCCACGGGTGTCGGTAAGACCGAGCTCGCGAAGGCGCTCGCCGAGTTCCTGTTCGACGACGAAGGCGCGCTGATCTCCCTCGACATGTCGGAGTACGGCGAGAAGCACACGGTCTCGCGACTGTTCGGTGCTCCTCCCGGGTTCGTCGGCTTCGAAGAGGGTGGCCAGCTCACCGAGAAGGTGCGTCGCAAGCCGTTCAGCGTCGTGCTCTTCGACGAGATCGAGAAGGCCCACCCCGACATCTTCAACTCGCTCCTCCAGATCCTGGAAGAGGGCCGGTTGACGGATGGTCAGGGTCGCGTCGTCGACTTCAAGAACACCGTCATCATCATGACCACCAACCTCGGTGCTCGTGACATCGCCGGTGGTCCCGTCGGCTTCCAGATCGAGGGCAACGCCTCGACCGGGTACGACATCATGCGCGGCAAGGTGAACGAGGAGCTGAAGAAGCACTTCAAGCCCGAGTTCCTGAACCGTGTCGACGACATCATCGTGTTCCCGCAGCTGTCGAAGCCGGAGCTCCTGCAGATCGTGGACCTGTTCACGAAGCGTCTCTCGGAGCGTCTGCTCGACCGCGACATGACGATCGAGCTCACGCTGCCGGCGAAGGAGCGCCTCATCGAGGTCGGCTTCGACCCGACCCTCGGTGCGCGTCCGCTGCGTCGTGCGATGCAGCGCGAGGTCGAGGACCAGCTCAGCGAGCAGATCCTCCACGGCGAGCTCAACGCCGGCGACCACGTGCACGTCGACTTCGTGAACGGCGCGTTCGCCTTCACGACCTCGGCTCGCGGTGAGTCGGTCGGTGCCGGCGTCAACGCGCAGGCGTCGCTCGGTACGGGTTCGGCCACGCCGGATCTCGCGATCACGGGCGAGTAGTCCCGAGTCACCGAAGGCCCCCACTCCGCGGAGTGGGGGCCTTCGTCGTGTCGGGAGTGTTCGTTCGCCCATCTTCGGGCGATTCGGCGCTCACTCGCCCAAACCTGGGCGAGCAAACGGCGGCGGTCAGCCGAGGCGGTCCAGGTACCGGAGGATGATGCCCTCGCGGAGCGCCCAGGGGGAGACGTCGAGCTCGCGGACGCGGAAGGCGGCCATCGCCTCGGACAGGACGATGCCGCCGGCGACGATCTGGAAGGTCCGGTCGGCGGTGATCCCGGGGAGCGCGGGGCGGGCCTCAGCCGGAATGCGGGCGAGGCGCGGGATCCAGTCGTCGAGCTGGCTGCGCCGGAGCAGCGACCGTTCGGTGCCACCGATGCCGTCGGCCACCGATCCTGCGAGGCGTGCGAGGGAGCGGATGGTCTTGGACGACCCGACGACGTGATGGGCGTCGGGCTCCTCGGCGAACGCGGGGAGTGCAGCGGTGAGCACCTCGCGGGCGTGCAGGCGGAGTGCCTCCTGCTGTGCGGCGGTCGGTGGGTCGTCGTGGAGGAAGCCGACGGTGGAGCGTCCGGCGCCGAGCGGGAGGGAGATCGCGACATCGGGGTACTCGTCGCCGCCGGCCGCGATCTCGAGTGAGCCGCCGCCGATGTCGAGGAGGAGCATCTCGCCGGCCGACCAGCCGTACCAGCGGCGGACGGCGAGGAAGGTGAGCTTCGCCTCGTCGTCACCGGAGAGGACCTGCAGGGCGATGCCGGTCCGTTCCTCGACGAGGGCGAGGACCTCCGGCCCGTTCGTCGCCTCGCGGATGGCCGAGGTCGCCATCGAGAGCAGTTCGTCGAGGCCGCTCTCCCGGGCGATCGCCGCCGCTGCACCGATCGACTCGAGGATCACCGCGACGCCCTCCTCGCTGATCGATCCATCCGGCGTGAGGTATCGCATGAGTCGCAGCACCGACTTGTGCGACGACTGGGGGACCGGCCGCGCTCCCGGGTGGGCGTCGACGATGAGCAGGTGGACGGTGTTCGATCCCACGTCGAGGACTCCGAGTCGCATGCGCTCACAGTACTGCCTGCCCGCCCGGGTCTGCTGTGGTCGGTCGCCAGCGCGGTGCGCTGACGTGAGCGCGGGTCCAGGGCGTGAGCGCGGGTCTCCGGAGGGGCGCGCCCACGTCCCTGACCAGCGGTGAGGCCGATACCGCGCCACTCGCGTCAGCGCACCGCGCTGACGCCCACAACCTCCGCTCGCGTCAGCGCACCGCACTGGACCGGGGTGGGGTGGACCTCGGGAGGGCGCAAGGCCGCGCGACCTCGTCGGCGCACCGCGTAGGATCGCCGCATGACCGCCGCCACCTCGGAATCCTCCGCCCCTCGAACCCTTGTGATCCTCGGTGCCGGAGGCGATCTCACGGCCCGACTCCTGTTGCCCGGACTCGCGTCGCTCCTCGCCTCCCCGCGTGGCGAGGCGGTGCGCCTCATCGGGGTCGACCGCTCCGAGTCGAGCGACGAGGCCTGGCGGAAGCGCGTCGAGACCGCGTTCGCGGACGCCCCGTCGAAGCTCGCTCAGACGATCGTAGCCGAGACCGCCTACGTGCAGGCCGACGTCTCCGATCCGGCGTCGCTCGAACGGGTCCTCGCGGCCGCCGGACCGAACGTCGCCCTCTACTTCGCCCTGCCGCCCGCCATCACCCTGCTCGCCTGCAAGGCGCTCCGGAAGCTGGAGCTCCCCAAGGGCATCATGCTCGCCCTCGAGAAGCCGTTCGGCACCGACTACGCCTCCGCCCGCTCGCTCAACCGCCTGCTCCAGCACCTGGTGCCGGAGGAGCAGGTGTTCCGCGTCGACCACTTCCTCGGCAAGTCGACGGTTCTCAACCTGCTGGGCCTGCGCTTCGCGAACCGCATCTTCGAACCGCTCCTCTCCGCCGACAACGTCGAACGGGTCGACATCGTCTTCGACGAGCAGCTGGCCCTCGAGGGTCGCGCCGGATACTACGACCGTGCGGGCGCGCTGATCGACATGATCCAGAGTCACCTGCTCCTCGTCCTCGCATTCGCGGCCATGGAGCCACCGGCGAGCGTCGACGCCGAGGATCTGCGCGGCGGCATGGCCCAGGTGCTGCGGGCGACCCGTCCGTGGAAGGCGAACGGCACGGAGAGTCGGCGGGCACGCTACGGCGCCGGGACGATCGGCGACCGCGAGCTGCCCGCCTACATCGACGAGCAGGGTGTGGACCCGTCGCACCACACGGAGACGCTCGCCGAGATGACGCTCGCGATCGACAACTGGCGTTGGGCCGGTGTCCCGTTCGTGCTGCGCTCCGGGAAGGCTTTGGCGGACACCCGTCAGGAGATCGTCTTCACCTTCAAGCCGGTGCCGCACCTCCCGTCCGGCCTGCACGGCATGAAGACCCCGGCGCGGCTCCGCATCGGCCTGAAGCCGGCGTCGCTCGACCTCGACCTGATGATCAACGGCGAGGACGACCCCTTCGAACTTGACCCGGTCGCCCTCCACGCCGAACTCCAGGCCGGGCAGCTCAGTGCCTACGGCGAGGTCCTGTCGAGCATCCTCGAGGGAGACCCGACCCTGTCGGTGCGCGGTGACGTCGCCGAGCAGTGCTGGCGGATCGTGGCGCCCGTCCTCAAGGCGTGGCGCAAGGACGAGGTGTCGATCGACACCTACCCGGCCGGCACCGCGGGCCCGAGGTCCTGGCACTGATCCGCCCCTCGTGATCCGGTGCCGCCACTCCGATGTCCGGCGCCAGCGCGGTGCGCTGACGTGAGCGCGCCCCACCGGACCGAGCGCGCCGCTCTGGAGGCCCGCGCTCACGCGGCTGGGTCGCGCTCACGCCGCTTCGGCAGCGCTCGCGCGAGAGCACCGCGCTGACGCCCACCGGCCCGCGCTCGGTCGGGAGCATCGCGCTGGCGTCAGTAGACTTCTCGGAGGTTCTGACAGGAGGAGGCGGGATGGTCGAGCAGGCTCAGCAGGGGTATGTCGTCCGTCGCGCCCGCACGAGCGACGTCCGACGCATCCAGGCGCTCGTGGAACCACTCGTGCAGCAGCGCATCCTCCTCGGCAAGGACGACGTCGTCTTCTACGAAGCGGTCCAGGAGTTCCGCGTCGCCGAGACACCCGACGGCGAACTCATCGGCTGCGGCGCGCTGCACGTCATCTGGGAGGACCTCGGTGAGGTCCGCACGCTCGCCGTCTCCGCCGACCACCTCGGCACCGGGGTCGGTCACGCGCTCGTCGAGCGCCTCGAGCACGACGCGGTCGAGCTCGGCCTGCGTCGCCTGTTCTGCCTGACCTTCGAAACCGGCTTCTTCACGAAGCACGGCTATCAGGAGATCGGCGAGGAGATCGTCCCACCCGAGGTCTACGCACAGCTCGTGCGCTCGTCGGACGAAGGTGTCGCGGAGTTCCTCGACCTCGCGCGGGTCAAGCCGAATACGCTCGGTAACACCCGCATGCTCAAGCTGCTCTGAACCACAGCTTGAAGGTTGGTGCTCGTCGGAGTGATCGATGAGACCGTTCACAACGCCCTGCTGATCAGCGCTTTCCTTCGATTTCATCGCGAACCCCGTGCTCAGATGAGCAGGCCCGGATTTACGTGCCGTTCACATTCACGGTGGTCTTCCGTCACGCATGTCGGTTAGCTTGTGAGGCACTACCCATCGTCTATGCCTCGAATGGGGGTGCGTTGTCGCGCGCTCCGAACGAGGACGGCCCTCGATTCGGAGCCACATGTCGTTCAAACACCCGTGGAGGCTGTCCGCCTTCGCCGCCCTTGCCGGGCTCGTCGCCGCACCCCTCGTGGCGACACCAGCCGTCGCCTCGACCGACGGCCTCGGCGTCGTCATCAACGAGGCCTACCTCTCGGGCGGGAGCGCGAACGCGCCCTACCTGAACAAGTTCGTCGAGCTCTACAACCCGAGCGACGCGGCAGTCGACGTCAGCGGCTGGTCGGTCCAGTACCGCTCGGCGACCAGCACCGCGGTGTCGTCGACGACGGTTCCGCTCTCCGGGAAGATCGCGGCCGGTGGCTACTTCCTCGTTTCAGGCAGCAGCAACGGCGCGGTCGGCGCGGCTCTGCCGACACCCGACGTGGCCAGCGAGCTGAACGCGTCGGGCTCCAAGGGCACGATCGCCCTCGTCGCCTCGACCTCCCCAGTGACCCTCACGGCCGGCTCCGTCGTCGGTGACCCGGCTGTCGTCGACCTCCTCGGCTACGGCACGTCGAACACCTTCGAGACGGCTGCCTCACCGTCGCCGTCGGGCAACAGCGTCCCGCAGTCGATCGTGCGCACCGCCTTCGCCGACACCGACAGCAACGCCGCCGACTTCACGCTCAGCGACACGGTCACGCCGCAGAACAGCGCGGGCGACACCCCGGTCGACCCCGAGCCCACACCGGAGCCGACCCCTGAACCCACCGACCCGACCACCCCGGTCGAGCCCGGCACGGCGACGATCGCGGAGATCCAGGGCACCGGCGCCGCGAGCACGATGGTCGGCCAGACGGTCACCACCACGGGCTTCGTCACCGCGAGCTTCCCGACCGGCGGCTTCAACGGCTACTACCTGCAGACCGCGGGCACCGGTGGAGCGATCGACCCCGCGACGCACCTCGCGTCCGACGGTGTCTTCGTCTACTCGCCGGCCACCGTCGGCTCCGTCACCGTCGGCCAGTACCTGCAGGTCACCGGCGTCGTGGACGAGTACTACGGCCTGACGCAGCTGAAGGTCACGGACGCGGCCGCCGTCACGGCACTCGATGCCACCGGCGTCACCGCACCGACCGCCGCGAGTGTCGCCTTCCCGGCGACCGACGAGGAGCGCGAACGCCTCGAGGGCATGCTGCTCGACCCCGCCGGCGACTACACGGTCACCGACACCTACAGCACGAACCGCTACGGCGAGGTCGCGCTCGCGGCATCGACGACGCCGTTCGTCACGCCGACGGTCCTCGGCAAGCCCGGTTCCGCTGAGGCGCTCGCGGCCGCGGCCCGTGTGCCGGCGGAGAAGGTCGTCCTCGACGACGGCTCCACCGTGGACTTCTCGAAGGCTGAGAACACGGGCATCCCGCTCCCGTACGTCTCGACCACCGCGCCCGTCCGGGTCGGTGCCGCCGTCGACTTCACCGCACCGGTCGTCTTCGACTTCCGCAACAGCAACTGGAAGTTCCAGCCCACGCAGCACCTCACCGGCGCCAACGCCGCGGATGTGCAGCCGGCGTCCTTCGAGAACACCCGCTCCACCTCGCCTCGCGGGGTCGGCGGCGACGTGTCCCTCGCGACCTTCAACGTGCTCAACTACTTCGCCACCACCGGCGACTCGCGCACCGGCTGCACCTTCTTCACTGACCGTGAGGGCGGCAAGACGACCGTCGACGACTCCGATGCCGCCGGTTGCGGCGTCCGAGGAGCGGCGACGGCCGAGAGCCTGGCGCGTCAGCAGGCGAAGATCGTCTCGGCGATCAACGCCCTCGACGCGGACGTCGTCTCGCTCGAGGAGATCCAGAACTCCGCTTCGATCGGTCTCGACCGTGACGACGCGCTGAAGACCCTGACCGCGGCGCTCAACGCCGATGCCGGTGCGGGCACCTGGACGTTCGTCCCGTCGCCCGCGAAGGTCCCCGCGGACGAGGACGTCATCCGGACGGCGTTCATCTACAAGTCGGCCGCCGTCGAGACCGTCGGTGAGTCGCGCATCCTGCTCGACGAGCCGGCCTTCGACAACGCCCGTGAGCCAGACGCGCAGGCGTTCAAGCCCAAGGGTGCGGACGACGCGGCGACGTTCCTCGTGATCGCGAACCACTTCAAGTCGAAGAGCACTTCCAAGGCCGCGACGGGCGACAACGCCAACACCGGCCAGGGCGCCTTCACCGGCGACCGCACGCGTCAGGCCAAGGCCCTCGTGACCTTCGCCGACACGGTCTCGAAGGACATCGGCACGAAGAAGGTCTTCCTCGTCGGTGACTTCAACTCCTACGACGCCGAGGACCCGCTGGACGTGCTCCGCGACGCCGGCTACATCAGCCAGGAGGCCAAGACCGGCGAGTACACCTACGCGTTCGACGGTGCGGTCGGGTCCCTCGACCACATCTTCGCGTCGCCGGAAGCAGACCAGAGCGTCACCGGTGCCGACGTGTGGAACATCAACTCCGTCGAGTCGATCGCCCTCGAGTACTCCCGCTACAACGCGAACGTGACCGACTTCAACGTGCCGGACATGTTCCGCTCGAGCGACCACGACCCCGTGATCATCGGCATCAGCGCCGACGCGAGCGAGTCTGCGACCGTCAACCTGCTCAACATCAACGACTTCCACGGTCGGATCGACGCCAACACGACGAAGTTCGCGGGCACGATCGAGCAGCTCAAGGCGATGTTCGCACCCGACCAGACGGCGTTCATCTCCGCTGGTGACAACATCGGTGCCTCGCTCTTCGCTTCGTCGTCGCAGCAGGACCAGCCGACGATCGACGTGCTCAACGCACTCGGCCTGAAGGCCTCCGCAGTGGGCAACCACGAGTTCGACCAGGGCTACGGTGACCTCGTCGACCGCGTCATGGCCGATGGGAAGAACGCGGCCTGGCCGTACCTCGGGGCAAACGTGTACCAGAAGGGCACGAAGAAGCCGGCGCTCGAGGAGTACACGATCCTCGACATCGACGGAGTGAAGGTCGCCGTCGTCGGTGCCATCACCCAGGAGACGCCGACGCTCGTGTCGCCCGCCGGCATCGCCGACCTCGATTTCGGGGACCCGGTCGAGGCCGTGAACCGCGTCGCTGCCCAGCTGACCGACGGCGACGAGTCCAACGGTGAGGCGGACGTCATCGTCGCCGAGTACCACGAGGGTGCCGGAGCCGGCACGCCGGACGGCGCGACCCTCGAGCAGGAGCTCGCCGAACAGAGCGCCTTCACCGAGATCGTCACCACGACGAGCGCGGACGTCGACGCCATCTTCACCGGCCACACGCACAAGCAGTACGCGTGGGACGCTCCGATCCCCGGCGTGACCGGCAAGACCCGCCCGGTGCTCCAGACCGGCAGCTACGGCGAGTTCATCGGTCAGATCACGCTGACCGTCGACCGCGCGTCGGGTGACGTCACCGCCTACACGGCGAAGAACGTCGCACGCACCACGGTGGCCGAGGCCGACCTGGTCAAGCAGTTCCCGGCGGTCGCGACGGTCAAGACGATCACCGACAAGGCCCTCGCGGTCGCGGCGGAGATCGGCAACCAGAAGATCGGTGAGGCGAAGGCCGACATCACCCGCGCGTTCAACAACGGGGTGAAGGACGACCGCGGCGCCGAGTCGACGCTCGGTGCGCTCGTCGCCGACTCGCTCCGTGCCTCGCTCTCGAGTGCCGACCGGGGCGGAGCCGACATCGGCATCGTCAACCCGGGTGGCATGCGTGAGGAGATCCTCGCGGGCGACATCACGTACGCCGAGGCGAACGCGGTGCTGCCGTTCCTCAACAACCTGTGGACGACCTCGCTCACGGGTGCACAGTTCAAGACCGTGCTCGAGCAGCAGTGGCAGCTCGACGCGGCCGGGAACGTCCCGTCCCGTCCGTACCTGCAGCTCGGACTGTCGTCGAACGTGCAGTACACGTTCGACCCCACGAAGGCCCAGGGACAGCGGATCACGAGCATCACGGTGAACGGTGCGCCGATCGACCCGAGCAAGAGCTACCGGATCGGCTCCTTCAGCTTCCTGCTGCAGGGTGGCGACAACTTCCGTGAGTTCGCGAACGGCACGGACACGCGCGATTCCGGTCTCGTCGACCGCGACGCGTGGATCGCCTACCTGACGGCGAACAGCCCGGTATCCCCGGACTTCGCCCGCCAGAGCGTGCAGGTCACGAACGCGCCGACCGCAGCGGTCGCCGCTGGGAAGACGGTCTCGTTCGACGTCGCGAAGCTCGACCTCACCTCGACCGGCAGCCCGGTGAACACCTCGCTGGCGATCGAACTCAACGGCTCGCCGATCGGGACGGTCCCGGTCACCGCGGGTGCAGCAACGGTGTCCTTCACCGTGCCGGCGGGTACCGCTGACGGCGCGGCGACGGTGCGCCTCACGGCACTCGAGTCGGGGACGACGCTGACGGTGCCGCTCACGGTCGCGACGCCGCCGGTGGTCACGCCGCCGACGCCCGCACCGGAGTCCGCGCTCATCCAGGCGCTCAAGGACCTGATCAAGGCGATCACCGACTTCATCATCGGCAAGCTCGCCACGATCCACGTCGGCAAGGAGTACGCCGGCACCTGGGTCAGCGTCTGGCTGCACTCCGACCCGATCCTCGTCAGCGACGGCCTCGTGCAGGTCGACGCGGACGGCAACGTGCAGGTCACGGTTCCTGAGGACGCCCCGGTCGGTGCCCACCGCCTCGTCGTCCAGGACGCCGACGGCAACGTCATCGGCTGGCAGGACATCGTCGTGCAGGCTGCGGCGGTCGACCCGGGCACCCAGCCCGGAGCGGGCGGCGGGACCGGTTCGGGAACGGCCGGCGGAAGCCAGGACGGCAGCCTGAGCAAGACCGGTGCCGAGCCGTGGGGGAACGCGGCGCTCGCCGCACTGCTCCTCGTCGGTGGCCTCGCGCTCGTGATCGCCCGTCGTCGCTCGGCGCAGCAGCTCTAGCCGCTCGCACCACCCAGCACCACCCAGCATCATCCCGATGCCCCGTCATCGGTCGGACCACGGTCCGCACCGACGGCGGGGCATCGGGCGTTTCCGCGCCACTGCACTTAATCTGTGAGCATGTCGAGCCTCACGAATCCCCGCGGACCGGAGCGGCCCGCCGTCTACTGGCGACGCAGGTTGATCGTGTTCGGCGTCCTGCTCGCCGTCATCGTCCTGGTCATCGTGCTCATCGTCCGGCTCGCGTCGGGTCCGGGCACCGAGAACACCGCCGCGAAGACGACCCCGACGCCCACCGCGACCCCCGCGCCGACGCCGGCTCCTGAGGCGTCGACGACCGCACCGATCGATGAGGCCGCGACCACCGACCCCGGTTCGGCGGCCGCGTGCACCGCCGACCAGATCCGCGTCGAGGCGGTCGTGAACGGGACGAGCTTCGCGGCGGACGAACTCCCGCAGCTTTCGCTGAGCGTGACGAACACCGGTTCGGCCGCGTGCACGATGAACGCCGGCACAAGTCAGCAGGTCTTCACGGTGTCGAGCGGTGAGGAGCCGTACTGGACGTCGACCGACTGCCAGACGGCACCGAGTGACCAGCAGGTGCTCCTCGAGCCGGGGAAGACGGTCTCGTCGAACCCCCCGATCACCTGGGACCGCACGCGGTCGGCGCCCGACACCTGCGACCAGCCGCGCGACCCGGTGCCCGCCGGTGGCGCCTCGTACCACCTGAACACGTCGATCGGCGGCTTCGCCTCCGCCGACAGCGCGCAGTTCCTGCTCAACTGACGGAACCTGTTCGCCGAGCCGCCCCGGTCACCGAGCCATCCCGGTCACCGTGCCGCCCGGTCACTGAGCCGCTCCCTCGCCGGTCACTGAGCCTGTCGAAGTGCTCGACCCGCGGCCCCGCACCGGCCTGCGACAATGGACGCATGGCGAAGCAGAAGCGACCCGAGTTCCGTTCCGAGCCCTTGGCCGCGGCCCTCACCGCCGGCGACATGGTGGCCGTAGCACTCGCGTTGCGGAACGGCCGGTTCGTCGTCCCGCTCATGAAGCCGGGCAACCCCGACAAGCCGACGGAGACCGGTGAGGTCTGGATGTTCCGTCAGCCCGAGACCGCGAGGCTCGCGCTGCTCCTCTTCTCCGACGCGAAGAACAAGCCGGCCGCCCTGCCTCCCTACGTCGGCCTGCACGACGGCACCTGGCTGGCGAGCTTCCTCCGCACCTACGGCGACGACATCGAGACGGTGCTGTTCGACGTCGCCGGTCCACACTCGCTGCAGGCGTCGCCGGAGGAACTGCTGCGGGTGCTCGAGCTCGAGGCGCCGGCGGCCGAATAGCCCGACCCTGTCTGCGGGCCGTGCTCTCGGCGGCGTCCGCGGTTCACAACTCCTGCACGTCGTCATCCGAACGCGAACAGGTCCCGTTCTGGGGCCCTGCGGGACCAGTCCGCAGGAGTTGTGAGCAGCGTGCCCCTGCTCTGGTTGTCGGAGCAGGCAGGTGGGCGGCTGCGCTCAGAAGGCCGCGTCGAGCTCGCGTTCGCGTCGGGCGGGGCGTGCTGCCTCGGCTGCGGTCTTCGCGATGCCCAGCACCGACTTGAGGTCGTTGCTGACATCGGAGTTGAGCAGCAGCTTGTAGCCGAGGCGGTTGCCCTCCGAGCCGCGCTGCTTCGCGACACTCACCGGACGCACTTCGCCGCTGAGGCTGATCTCGCCGTAGGCCGCGAGGTCGCGGGGGAGGGCCAAGTCGCGGATGACGGAGACCAGGGCGAGGGCGATCGCGAGGTCGGCCGCCGGTTCGCTGATCTTCACGCCGCCGACGGTCGAGATGTAGACGTCGTGGTCGGTGAGGTCGTAGGAGTAGCGGCCGTGCAACACGGCGAGGATCATCGCGACACGTGAGGGGTCGACGCCGTTGGTGACCCGGCGGGGGTTCGGTGCCTGCGTCTTGTTGATGAGCGCCTGGACTTCGACGGGGAGCGCGCGGCGACCCTCCATGACGATGGTGACGCAGGTGCCGGCCACGGGCTCGTTCTGGCTGAGGAAGAGGGCGCTCGGGTCGGGGACCTCGGCGATGCCGTCGCCGGCCATCTCGAAGCAGCCGACCTCGTCGGTGGCGCCGAAGCGGTTCTTCTGCGCGCGGAGGAAGCGGAGCGCGGTGTGGCGGTCGCCCTCGAACTGGCAGACGACGTCGACGAGGTGTTCGAGGAGCCGGGGGCCGGCGATCGAGCCGTCTTTCGTGACATGGCCGACGAGCAGGATCGGGAGGTCGCGTTCCTTGGCGATGCGGGTGAGGACGGCTGAGACTTCGCGGACCTGGCCGGGTTGCCCGGCGAGGCCGTCGGACTGCGAGGAGGAGACGGTCTGGACGGAGTCGACGATGAGGAGCTTGGGCTGCACCTGGTCGATGTGGCCGAGGATGGTGGCGAGGTCGGTCTCGGAGGCGAGGTAGAGGTCGTCGTGGAGGGCCCCGGTGCGTTCGGCGCGGAGGCGGACCTGGCTGACCGACTCCTCGGCGCTGACGTAGAGGACGCGGGCGCCGGTCTTCGCCGCGCGCGACGCGACCTCGAGGAGCAGGGTCGACTTGCCGACGCCCGGCTCACCGGAGAGGAGGATCGCGGCGCCGGGGACGATGCCGCCGCCGAGCACCCGGTCGAACTCGGCGATGCCGCTCGACCAGCGTGGTGCCTCGTCGGCGCTTGCCTGCGTGATGGGGCGTGCGGCGCGTTCGTCCGTGGCGCGGATCGGGGTCAGCTTGCCGAGGACACCGGTGGGAGCCGAGGCTTCGACGACCGTGCCCCACTGCTGGCATTCGCCGCATCGACCGGCCCATTTGGCGGTGGTCCAGCCGCATTCGGTGCAGCGGAATGCGGGGGAGGGTGCCTTGGCCATGCGGCCAGCCTAAGCGCGGCCGCCGACACCGCCGGCCCTCCGCGCCGCCTGTGGATGACCGGCATCGCTCAATTCGCGTCGGGGCTCGTCTTCTATTACACTCGACCCCGGTACCGTGTCCGAGCGGCCGAAGGTGCAACTCTCGAAAAGTTGTGTGCTTGAAAGAGCACCGTGGGTTCAAATCCCACCGGTACCGCCACGAAGAAGCCCCCTCCATCCCCGAGCAACACCGGGACGGAGGGGGTTTTTCGTCGTCATGCCCGTCCGTCGGCGGCACGGGCGGCATAGCATCGAAGCGTGCAGACGGGGGAAGACGCGGAGTTCGAGGTCGAGCCTCGCTGGAAGGAAGAGGTCGTCTACTGGGAGGGGGCCGAGGGCTTCGTCTTCGACGCCGGGTGGGGCGTGGATCCGCCCGTGCTCTACATCCCGTTCCCAGAAGAGTGGGACGCGGTCACTGCGCCATGGATGCATGGCCGACGCGATGAGATCGTGGAACGGCTACGTCGACATTCTCGGCATCGGATCGAGCCCGGGCCCTATCCCGGCCCGGGGCGCCGGGTTACACGCTGACCGAGAGCCGAGAGATCGCGAGTAACGTTCCGCGCGAGCACGCTGCAGATCGGAATGAGCGCAAGGAGCCACGGCTCGTTCATGATGATCGACTCCGGTCGACAGGTGCCCGGCGAGATGAGGAGCGCGACATCCACCTCGTCGCCTGCTCTGCGACGGCGGACAGCACCAGCCCGGGCGTCATGATCAGTGCTACCGCCGCGATGCCGATGAGCGACACGAAGGCGTCGGAAATCGTCGCCGCTTCCCACGCACCAGCGGGGATCTCGCGCAGCATCGCGTTCCGCAGCCCCTCCCACAGGAGGTAGCCGACCCCGAGGCCCAGCAGACCGCCGACGGTGCGAGCGAGCGCGTACCGGTTCAGCATGCACGGAGCCTTTCGTCGAAGCGATCAGGCATCATCACGGGGCCGGGATGTCTGGATCGCGTCTGCGACCTCGTGCTCGGAGAAGCCGTCCTCGAACAGCTGCGCGCGGACCTCGACGTCGGCACGAGCCTGCTTCCCCTGCGGCCGTCGACGGCGCATCCGCATGTACTGGGTGCCGAGCGCAAGGACGAGGAAGAGGACCAGCACGGCGAGCAGGAGTCCGAGCGCCAGCAGCAGCCCACCACCCACGTCTTGGATCAGGCCCACGATGCACCCCCCCCCCCGGATGTCACGATCGTTGCACCCAGGGTAGAGAACAGGCCAGGCAGATGCGAGCCGCGAGAGCAGACTTCGGGAGGTTTCAACCGCCGTCGAACTGAAAGACACGGATTCCCAGCGAAGCCCAGGGACACCTCACCTGAGGTTCAGAACGCCGTCGCACAGTGATTCCATGACCAGATCACGTGCCCTCGTCGTCCCCCTCGTCCGCACCGTTGCTGTCCTCGCCGGCGTCTCACTGCTCGCGGGGTGCCAGGCCACCTCCGCAGCCGTGCCTGATCCGTCGTCCTCGGTCTCGTCGGCGCGAAAGGGGAGCGCCGACGGCGGCTCGATGGGCGACCGCAGCGACTCGAAGACCGAGCAGAAGAACCTCGCCGCCGTGCTCAAGCTCTACACGGACGCCTTCCCCGACCCCGCCTCCTCGAAAGCGGTGGCCACGACCGACAAGCTCGTCGCGGCCGACGCCGTCGCGCACGGCTCCGGGCAGAAGAGCGGGCCGAGCGGCGTCCTCGCCGAGTTCACCGCCGACCGGACACGGGTCCCCGGGGCGCAGGCGGTCGTCAAGCACACCGCGGCCGACGGTGACCTCGTCGCCGTGCACTACCAGGTCGCCTCCGACCCGGCCGACGAACGGACAGGCGAGGCCGCTGTCGACCTGTTCCGCGTGCGGGACGGCGCCGTCGTCGAGCGATGGGCGTTCGATCAGCCGATCGCGACCGGGACACCGGCGAGCGGGAACACCAACACGATGTTCAGCGACCTCTACAGCCCGGCGAAGCCCGCGGTCGCGCCGTCGGAGAAGCAGGAGGAGCAGAACCGGACGTTCGCGGTGAACGCGTACGACACGCTGTTCCGCGACCAGGACGTCTCGATCCTCGACAAGGCCTTCGACCCCGCCTACCTCCAGCACAACCCGGTCGCACCCAACGGAACGGCAGCGCTCAAGTCGTTCTTCTCAGGTTCCGCGACCTTCCCACCGCAGGAGTCGGTCATCTCGCTGAGCGATGGCGACCTCGTGTGGACGTTCTCGCAGAGCGTCGGCGCGAAGGCGGACGACCCCGTTCTGGCAGCGGACATCTTCCGGGTCGACGACAAGCTCATCCGCGAGCACTGGGACGTGGTGCCGACCGCCGGGTGAGTGTCTGGCCTGCACAGGAGTTCCGCCTCTACGATGGGGGCACCGTGACGACCCTCGACCCGCATCCGTTCGCGATCCGCCCCTACGAGCCGACCGACGAACCATCCTGGGTGCGTTGCCGGGTGCTCGCCTTCCTCTCGACGCAGTATTACGACGACGTGTGGCCTCGCCGCCCCGATGTCGTGGCGCCGTCGTTCGGGCTGGTCGCGGTCGACACCGACGGACGGGTGCTCGGCCTGCTCGACGTCAGGGTCGACGGTGATGAGGCCACGATCGACTCGATCGCGACACATCCCGATCACCAGGGCAGGGGGATCGCCGCCGCTCTCCTCGAGGTCGCCGTGGAGCGGCTGACCGAGGCGGGTGTCACGAGGCTCGATGCGTGGACCCGCGAGGACCAGGCAGCGAACTCCTGGTATCGACGCAACGGCTTCTCCGAAACGTTCCAGTACCTGCATGTGCACCTGGAAGACGGAGACGATGCCGAAGGGTTCACGACTCCGCCCGGGTTCAGCAGCCCGGTCCGCGCGTTCGCCCATGCGGGCATCGAGCGCGAGCAGGAGCTCAGGGAACGCTTCGCTCGGGTGTATGTGTGCCGCCAGTATGTCCGGGACCTTTCCGCCGGAACTCCGGTCGAGACAGGTGTCGAAAGCGCTGACTAGGCTCTGGGGATGACTCAGGACTTCACGACGCTGAACGCCCACGCCATGGAGGTCGCCGCCGCCTACGACGATCTCAGCACGAAGCGGATCGGACGCCCATGGACGAACCAGGAGGTCGCCCTCGGCTTCGTCGGCGACGTCGGTGACCTTGCCAAGATCGTGATGACGCTCGAAGGGACGCGTCGCATCGACGGCATCGGACTCGAACAGCTCGAGTACGAACTGTGTGATGCCGTCTGGTCGTGTCTCGTGCTCGCCGACCGGTTCGGGATCGACATCGGCGAGGCGTTCCCCCGCCAGATGCAGGATCTGGTGCGGCACGTGTCCGAGCTCCGGGCCGACGAAGCGAGCGCTGATTCTGCGACGCCCGCTGGTTAGAATCGCGGCATGAGCGACGACAGCACAGCCAGCACCGACGACGGCGAGTCCTTCGGCGTCGAACCCGGCACCTACCGACACTTCAAGGGTGCACGGTACGAGGTCATCGGCGTCGGGCGCCACAGCGAGACCGAGGAGCCGTACGTCTTCTACCGGACGACCACGACCCCGCCGACGTCGTGGGTGCGACCGCTCGCGATGTTCGTCGAGCCCATCTCGCGCGACGGCTACGAGGGACTGCGCTTCGCCCGCGTCGAGGACGACGCCGACTGACCACGGAGGAGCATTGCATGACCGACACCGATCACACACAGCCCGAACCGGCCGACGAGCGCGACCTGTTGGTCGAGCGCATCATCCACGCGCCGCGATCGGCCGTCTGGACGGCGTGGACCGACGCCGCGGCGCTCGCGCAGTGGTGGGTGCCGGCGCCGGCGGTGTGTCGAGTCGTCGAGTTCGAGCTGCGACCCGGCGGGTCCTTCCGCACCGAGTTCAGTGAGGACGGCGTCGACTTCGTGCCGCAGATCACCGGATGCGTGCTGGAGGTCGTTCCGGAGCAGCGACTCGTCTGGACGACGGCGCTGACCGCAGGCTGGCGGCCCGCCGAGCAGCCGTTCATCACCGCCGTGATCGACCTCGCGGACCACCCCGACGGCACCCGCTACCGCGCGACTGCACTCCACAGCGGAGTCGCCCAGCGCGACGAACACCTCGAACTCGGCTTCCACGCCGGCTGGGGGATCGTCACGGAACAACTCGCCGCGCTGGTTGAGCAGCGCTGAACTAGCCCTCCGGTCACGCCGTCTCCGGATCGGTCGCAGTACCGGGTTCGGGCGTCAGCATCATGCCGCCCGGCGTATAGGAGGAGTCGAGCAGGGCGCGCACCCACGCCTGGTTGACCGAGGGCTCCGGCTGCGCGAACCGGAACTGCAGCGGGACGTCGCTCGTGATCCAGAGACTCACCCGCCCGCCGCCGTCCACAGCCCCCTTCGTCCATTCGACGAAGAAGGACTCCCGACGACGCAACTTGTTCCCGATCGCGGCCCTGAGGTGGGCGAGCACGCGGTCGTCGAAGTCGTAGTGACTTCCGGCACCGTAGATGAGAACGCCCATGCAGTGATTGTGCCGCATCTGCCCCGCCGCACCGCTCGGCGACGCCCCGCCGCTCCACGTAAACTCGTGGGATGCCGAGTCCGACCCCCGCACCCGCACCCTTCGCCCTTCGCCCGGCGCTCATCCCGGGCATCATGGGTGCGGTCGCGCTCATGCTCGGGCTCGCGCTGCTCGAGCTCGACGCCTTCACGATCGTGTTGTTCGTGGTGAGCATCCTCGCGCTCATCATGGCCGTGTTCGCCTGGCAGGCCAAGCGGCCGCTCTGGATGATCCCGACGCTGCTCGTCGCGATCGTGTGGAACCCGGTCCTCCCGCTCCCGTTCAGCGGCATCCCCTGGATCATCGCGCAGTTCCTCGGCGCGGTCGTGCTCGTCTCCGTCGGTGTCCTGCTCGAGAACAAGCACGCCGCCCCGCCCGCCTGATCGGAAATGTTTCGGGAACGCCTGCGGGTCGTCCCGGCTCTGGCAAGCTTGCGCTCATGACGCTTGAACGCAACTGGGCCGGTACACACACCTTCGCAGCGCCGCGGATCGTGAACGCCACGTCGATCGACGAGGTCCGCACACTCGTCGCGGAGGCCGCCAGGACGGGCACGCGGGTCCGCGCCCTCGGCACCCGACACTCGTTCACCGACCTCGCCGACTCCGACGGCACGCTCATCACCGTGCTCGACCTCCCCGCCGACCCGGTGTTCGACGAGGCTGCCGGCTCGGTGACGATCGGAGCCGGGACGCGCTACGGGATCGCCGCCGCCTGGCTCGCCGAACGGGGCCTCGCCTTCCACAACATGGGCTCGCTCCCGCACATCTCCATCGGCGGCGCGATCGCGACCGGCACCCACGGTTCCGGCAACGACAACGGCATCCTGTCCTCAGCCGTCAGCGGTCTCGAGTACGTCGACGCCACGGGCGAACTCGTCCACGTCCGTCGTGGGGACCCCGGTTTCGACGGCCTCGTCGTCGGGCTCGGCGCGTACGGCATCGTGGTGCGCGTGACGGTCGACGTGCAGCCCGCCTACCGCGTGCGTCAGGACGTCTACCGCGACGTCCCGTGGGACGCCGTCCTCGCCGACTTCGAGGGCGTCACCGGCGGTGCCTACAGTGTCAGCATCTTCACGAACTGGCTCGGCGACACCGTCGAGCAGATCTGGTGGAAGACCCGCCTGGCCGCTGGTAACGACGAGCTGCCCGTGGTCCCGGAGTCGTGGCTCGGCGTGCAGCGGGACTCCCTGACTGCCGGCAACCTCGTCGAGACTGACCCCGACAACCTCACGCTGCAGGGCGGTGTCCCCGGTGACTGGTGGGAGCGGCTGCCGCACTTCCGGCTCGAGTCGACGCCGAGCAACGGCGACGAGATCCAGACCGAGTACTTCATCGACCGCGCCGACGGACCCGCCGCGATCACGGCCCTGCGCGCGCTCGGCGACCGCATCGCCCCGCTGCTGCTCGTGACCGAACTGCGCACGGCGGCGCCCGACAAGCTCTGGCTGAGCGGTGCGTACCACCGGGAGATGCTCGCCGTGCACTTCACCTGGCGCAACCTGCCCGAGGAGGTCCGGGCCGTGCTGCCCGCGATCGAGGAGGCGCTCGCGCCCTTCGGTGCCCGCCCGCACTGGGGCAAGCTCAACCTCCTCACCGCCGAGCGCATCGCCGAGGTCGTGCCGCGGCTCGCCGATGCGCGGGACCTCTTCGAGGAGTTGGACCCGGCAGGGACCTTCTCGAACGCACACCTGGAGCGCATCGGGGTCCGTCTGCCCCGGTAGCGGGTGCCGATGGCTCGGGTGCCAGCGCGGTGCGCTGACGCGAGCGCTGGGGAACCGGCGTGGGTGCGGGGCACACGCGTGAGCGCGGGTTTCCGGAGACCCGCGCTCACGCGTCAGACCCGCGGTGACGTCAGCGCACCGCGCTGGCGCAACCCGAGAGGTCAGTCCTCGACTCGGATGCCGAACTGCTCGGCGAACATCGCCGCGAGCTCGCCGACCTGGAACGGGGTCATCGTCGCACCCCGAAGGTGCTCGATGCCGGCGATGCGCCGCAGCTCGAGCGTCCGGAGGTCGACGTCGGTGAGCCTCGCCCGCGTGACGTCGAGACTGTTGAGGGCGCAGTCGACGAACCGCACCCGGGTGGCCGTCGCATCGGCGAGGTCGAGTTCGTCGATCGTGCAGTCCTCGAACAGGACGTCCTGCAGCACAGCACCCCGCAGGTTGACGAACCCGAGCTTGCAACCGGTGACCCGCACCGACTGCCAGTTCGCGTCGTAGCAGTCGGCGGAACCGACCCGTGACCCCTCCAGTTCGACGTCGCGCAGCCGACTCCGTGGGGCGAGGAGGATGGGCGCGTCCCACCGCTCGAGCCGGGAGTCGAGGAACGACGCCGCCCGGAAGTCGGTCTGGTCGGCTCGAATGCCCGCGAGCAAGGACTCGGAGATCGTGATGCCCGAGAGGTCACGATGCGACAGGTCGAGGTCGGCGAACCGCAGGCCTTCGACGCTGTCGTGCGCGTCGAGGGCTCCCTCGTCGCCGTCGGTCAATCCGATGAGACGGACGGGGTCGAGCCGTGGTGCCGTCGTTCCGGTGCGTTTCGCCATGCCGTGTTCTCCCGATGCCCGTGCGTGAAGGGGTGATCCGGCCAGCCTAGGGGCGGCCGCCGACGGGCTTCCGAGCCACCGCTCAGCTCGCTGTGAACCGACCGGGGAGGAACGGCAGGAGTGGAGCGCGGTAGACGAGCGACGTGTCGACGCCGGCGGTCAGGGTGGTCCGGGCCGCGCCGTACCGCCAGACCCGGTTGAAGAGGAAGACCTCGAAGGAGACGTCCGTCCCGCCGACCTGCCAGCTCCCCGTGCCCCACTGCGCCGGCTGGCCGCGCCCGTCGAACACCACCGTCGGACGCTGGAGGGCGCCGTACCAGGGACGTCGGAGTGTCACTTCGACGCGATGCTGCGTCGGCGCCGGGTCCTGGGTGACTTCGCTGCTCATCGGCCCAGCCTAGGGCGAGCGGCGGCGTTCCCGTGGTGCCGGTGCCGGCGGGACGGGCTTCGCCGCGATGACGTCGCTGTCGGCGATCTCGACCGGTCCGCGCTTGGTCTCGACCGTGCAGCCCGTGTCCGACCGCTCGACGAGCTCGCCGAGGGCGTCGGTCGCACCCGCCTCAGCGCCCTCGGGCAGTGCGAAGCGCACGACGACCCGCGAGCCGAGCGGTGCCTCCCTGAGGAAGCTGACGGCCGCCGGTCCGATCATCGCCGGGTCCTCGACCACGACCGCGAGTCGAAGCTCACCAGGAGCTCGGGCGGTAGTCCTTGAGGAAGACGCCGAACAGGTTCTCGCCGGCCTCGCCGCGGACGATCGGGTCGTACACCCGTGCCGCGCCGTCGACGAGGTCGAGCGGGGCGTGGAAGCCCTCCTCCGCCAGCCGCACCTTGGTCGGGTGCGGGCGCTCGTCGGTGATCCAGCCGGTGTCGACGCTCGTCATGAGGATGCCGTCGGTCTCGAACATCTCCCGCGCGCTCGTCCGGGTGAGCATGTTCAGCGCGGCCTTCGCCATGTTCGTGTGCGGGTGGCCTGGACCCTTGTACCCGCGACCGAAGACGCCCTCCATCGCGGAGACGTTGACCACGTAGGTGCGCGGGAAGTCGGATGCCGCCATCGAGGCACGCAGCCGGCTGATGAGGATGAACGGCGCGGTCGCGTTCGCCAGCTGGACCTCGAGCATCTCGATGGGCTCGACCTGGTCGACGTTCTGCACCCAGCTGTTGCTGTGGTCGACGTCGGGCACGAGTCCACCGGCGTCGATCGCGGTGCCGGCGGCGAGGCGTTCGAGCGAGGACGACCCGGCCGTCATGGCGGCCTCGGTGAGGGCGTCGGCCTTGGCGGCCGCAGCGGCGAGGATCGGGTGGGCGGACACCGACGCCGCGAGCGACAGCGGGTGCGCGTCGTTCGTGTAGCCGAAGGTGACGAGCTCGGGCAGCGGGCCGTCGGGCAGCGGGGCGAGCTCCGCGTCGACGAGCGGCTGGTACGCGCCCTTCGTGCGGCGGACCGTCTGCGCGGCGTTGTTGATGAGGATGTCGAGCGGGCCCTGCTCGGCCACCGAGTCCGCGAGGGCGATGACCTGGGCAGGGTCGCGGAGGTCGATGCCGACGACGCGCAGGCGGTGCAGCCACTCGGCGCTGTCGGGGAGCGCGCTGAAGCGGCGGACGGCGTCGCGTGGGAACCGCGTCGTGATGGTGGTGTGGGCACCGTCGCGCAGGAGTCGCAGCGCGATGTACATGCCGATCTTCGCGCGGCCGCCGGTGAGGAGGGCGCGCTTGCCGGTGAGGTCGGTGCGGGCGTCGCGCTTCGCGTGGCTCATCGCCGCGCACTGCGGGCAGAGCTGGTGGTAGAAGGCGTCGACCGTCGTGTACGGCTGCTTGCAGATGTAGCAGTTGCGCGGCACCAGCAGTTCGCCGGCGGTCGGAGCCGTCGTGGTGGTGGCGAGCGGGATGCCCCGCGTCTCGTCGTCGATGCGGTCGGGGGCGCCCGTCGCGGTGGCGGCGATCACTGCGCGGTCGGCGTCGGCGATCCGAGCCCGACGGTCGAGTCGGCGCTCCTTCTTGACCGCCTTGAACATCTTGGCGGTGGCGCGGCGCACCTGGAGGTAGTCGGGGTGCTCCTCGTCCATCGTCGCCATGGTCTGGAGGACGCGCAGCGTGACCTCGAGATCGGTGGGATCGATGCCCGCGTCGTCGCCGGGAGCGTGGTTCGCAGGCTCGTCGTGGGGGAGAGAGGTCATTGCTTCATTCTACGAGCCGCCGGACGTGCCTCGGACGGTGCCGTGGTCAGCGCGGGGCGCTGGACCGACCGCGACCCGCAGGCGTGAGCGCGCCCCTCCGGAGGGGTGCGCTCACGCCGGAGACCCGCGCTCGCGTCCGCGCACCGCGCTGGACCGAGGGAAGGGTGTCCGTCGTGCGTGAGACCATGGGGCGATGACTCCCGAGCCCGCACCACTGGTCGATGTGGCCGACCTCGTCCGGCTCGTCGGGCGGGTGGCGTTCGACCGCGGCCGGGTCTACGCGAGGGACGGCCGGGTCACCGCCGCCGACTGGGACCCCGACAAGCGTCGGCTCCATGGGATCGTCGAAGGCTCCACCGACGTCCCGTACGCCTGCATCATCGACCTCGGCGCCGACACCGGCGGGTTCGCACGGATCGAAGGCAGCGCGTGCTCCTGCCCCCTCCGCGGTGACTGCAAGCACATCGTCGCCACCCTGCTGCACAGTAACGCGGCCCACCTCCGGGCGGAGGGTCGCTCCGACCGATGGGTGGCCCCGCAACGGCCGACTTCGGGGAAGGAGGCGTCCTGGCGTTCCGACCGGCGTTGGACCGCGCCCATCAACGACCCCGCGCTCGACGAACCGGCCGAGCACCAGCCGATGTACACCCTCGACGAGCTCGACGACCTCCCTGACGCCTGGCGTCCGGAGGCGGAACGGCGAGCAGCGCGATGGACCCCGAGTCCGCAGACGCCGCCGGCACCGCCCAGCTGGCGGAACCGCCTCGACTCCCTCGCCGGCGATGCCGGTCGCGCCACGGCGCCGACGGCCATGGGCCTGCAGTTCGAGGTCCGCGAGAGCATCCCGCGCACCGCCGAACGCTGGCGCGGACCCACCTCCCGCACGGCCGACGGCCCGCCCGAGCCTCGGCACCCCCGGCGAATCGCCGTCCGACCCGTCGTCAAGAAGGCCGGCGGCGGCTTCGTGAAGTCGACGATCTCCTGGACCTCCTTCACACACCAGGGCCACCGGCTGTCGCTCGATCCGGCACACCAGCAGTGGTTCACGCAGTTCCAGGCGCTCCTGCGTGCCACCCGTCCGCCGGCCGGTGCCTACGCCGGCGCCGGTGACTCCGACTGGCTCGTCCTCGACGATTTCGGCAGCCCCGTCCTCTGGCATCTGTTCGAGGAGGCGGCCCAACTCGGGATCGAACTCGTCGGCACGCGCAAGGGCACGGTCGCCCTCGGCACCACAGCCGCCATCCGGCTGGATGCCGCGCACGACGACGACGGCGTGGTCCTCCGATCCGTCGTGACGATCGACGGCACCGACGTCGACGCCGCCACGAGCGGAGCCCTCGGCGACCACGGGCTCTACCACTACACGCTCGAACCCCAGCAGGCGATCGTGCTCGCACCCCTTGCCGAACCGCTGACGGACGAGGCCCGCGGACTCCTCGGGCCAGGCGAGCCCGTCGTCGTCCCCGAGGCCGAGGTGGCGGAGTTCCTCGAGCACTACGTCCCACGACTCCGCCGCAGCATCTCGCTGAGCTCGACGGACGGCACCGTGGCCCTGCCCGAGATCGTGCCGCCGGTCCTCGTGCTCACGGCCTCGTTCGAACCGAAGCAGACCCTGCGCCTCGCCTGGTTCTGGCAGTACGCCCCGGCGCAGCGCGTCCCGATCGGTGGCGGCACCCCGGCGCTCGCCGCAGGACGGCCGCTCGTGTCGACGGTGCCGCACGGCGTGCCGACCGACGCCGCCACCGGAGGTCCCGCTGCCGAGGTCCTCCGCGACGAACGCTCGGAGCGGGCCATCCTCGACCGGGTCGGTGCCGCCATCGCCGCCGCAGCGGAACCGGAACGCCGGGCACTCGCCGCGGGCTCGTTCGACGAGCTCACGACCCCTGGCGTCTGGCCGCCCAGGCCGCAGGTCCTGACGGAGTTCGACGCGGCACTCGTCACCGAGCGCACCCTGCCCGTGCTCGAATCGCTCGACGACGTCCTCGTCGAGGTGTCCGGCGACCGCCCTGAGTACCGGGAACTCACGGGCACGCCCCACATCTCGGTCACCACGGTGGAGACGGAGCAGCGCGACTGGTTCGACCTCGGGATCGTCATCCACATCGGCGAGTACAGCGTCCCCTTCGAGCCCCTCTTCAAGGCCCTCTCGAAGGGGCGCACCAAGCTGCTCATGGTCGACCACACCTACCTCTCGCTCGAGCACCCCGCCTTCGACCGCCTGCGCGAGCTGCTCACCGAGGCGGCCGCGCTCAAGGAGTGGGAGACGAAGCCGAGCATCAGCCGTTACCAGGCGAGCCTCTGGGCCGACTTCGAAGACCTCGCCGACGAGACCGAGCAGGCCGTCTCCTGGCGCGAGGCTGCAGCCGGACTCAACGCGATCGAAGCGGTCCCCGACACCCCGCTGCCGTCGGGACTCCACGCCGACCTCCGGCCCTACCAGGTCGAGGGCTTCCGCTGGCTCGCGTTCCTCTGGCAGCACGGACTCGGCGGCATCCTGGCCGACGACATGGGGCTCGGCAAGACGCTGCAGACACTCGCCCTCGTCGCCCACGCGCGCGAGACCACCGGCACCATGGCGCCGCCGTTCCTCGTCGTCGCCCCGACGTCGGTCGTCTCCAACTGGGTCGCCGAGGCCACGCGCTTCGTGCCCGGCCTCGTCGTCCGCAGCATCGCGACCACGCAGGCGAAGGGCAGCGCGTCGATCGCGGACCTCGCGACGGGCGCCGACATCGTGGTCACGAGCTACGCGCTCTTCCGGCTCGACGCACCGGCGTACCAGGCGGTCGAGTGGTCGGGGCTCATCCTCGACGAGGCGCAGTTCGTGAAGAACCACCGCGCCAAGCTGCACGAGTGCGCGGTCGACCTCCGGGCGCCGTTCAAGCTCGCGATCACCGGCACTCCCATCGAGAACACCCTCATGGAGCTCTGGTCGCTGCTGTCGATCGTCGCACCGGGTCTGTTCGCGTCGGCACCGCGCTTCACCGAGCACTACGTCAAGCCGATCGGCAAGGGCCTCGACTCGAGTCGGTTGCAGACCCTGCGTCGGCGGATCCGTCCGTTGCTCATGCGCCGGACGAAGGAGATGGTCGCGCCCGAACTGCCGCCGAAGCAGGAGCAGGTGCTCCGTATCGAGCTCGCACCGGCCCACCGCAAGCTCTACGACCTCGTCCTCCAGCGCGAACGGCAGAAGCTCCTCGGACTCGTCGACGACCTCGACCGCAACCGGTTCATCGTGTTCCGCTCGCTCACCCTCCTGCGCATGCTCAGCCTCGACGCGAGTCTCATCGATGCCGAGGAGCACGCGGGCATCCCCTCGAGCAAGCTCGACGCGCTCCTCGAACAACTCGACGACGTCGTCGCCGAGGGGCACCGGGCGCTCATCTTCAGCCAGTTCACGAGCTTCCTCGGCACCGCCGCCCGCCGGCTGGAGGAGCAGGGCATCGCGTACGAGTACCTCGACGGGTCCACCCATCGTCGGGGTGAGGTCATCGACCGATTCCGCACCGGTGACGCCCCCGTGTTCCTCATCAGCCTGAAGGCCGGCGGGTTCGGCCTCAACCTGACCGAAGCGGACTACGTCTTCCTGCTCGACCCGTGGTGGAACCCGGCAGCAGAGGCACAGGCCATCGACCGCACACACCGCATCGGCCAGACGGAGAACGTCATGGTCTACCGGTTGGTCGCCGCCGACACCATCGAGGAGAAGGTGATGGCGCTCCAAGCCAAGAAGTCGGAGCTCTTCGCCGCGGTCCTCGACGACGACGCGGTCTTCAGCCAGGCGCTCACGGCGGAGGACATCCGGGGCCTGCTCGAATAGCTTCCCGGCACCCACGACAGCCGTCGGGGTGGGGCCGGCCGAGCGACCGATAGCCTGATCGCTATGGAACTCGGGGTGTATGCGGTCGTCGGCATCGCGGTGATCGTCGCCGTCGCGGCCTTCTCCCGCAAGCTCGGCGTCGCCGCACCGATCATCCTCGTGATCGTCGGTGTCGGGCTCTCGTACCTCCCGGGCGTCCCGGAGATCGAGGTCGAACCGGAACTCGTGCTCGACGTCGTCCTGCCGCCGATCCTCTATGCCGCGGCGATCAGCGTCCCGATCATGGACTTCCGCCGGAACCTCGCCACCATCACGAGTCTGTCGGTCGTGCTCGTCATCGTCACCGCGTTCGGTGCCGGCTTCCTCCTCTTCAGCCTGCTGCCCGACCTCAACCTCGCCGCCGCCATCGCCCTCGGCGCGATCATCAGCCCGCCCGACGCGGTCGCGGCGACGTCCATCGGACGCCGTCTCGGCCTTCCGCCCCGCCTCCTGACGGTGCTCGAGGGCGAGGGGCTCGTGAACGACGCGACCGCGCTCGTGCTCCTCCGATCGGCGAGCGCTGCGGCTGCCGGCGGCATGCTCACGCCGTGGGCGACGGTCGGCGACTTCGTCTACGCGGTCGTGCTCGCGATCATCGTCGGCTTCATCGCCGGGTACGTCACCGTCTGGCTGCGGTCGAAGCTCAACGACTCCGTCCTCGACACCGCGATCTCCATCGCCGTCCCGTTCGTGGCGTTCATGCCGACCGAGGCGCTCGGTGGGTCCGGCGTGCTTGCCGTCGTCATCGCCGGCCTGTACACGGGGCACGCGAGCTCGGCCGCGTTCTCGGCGCAGGCGCGGATCAGCGACCGCATCAACTGGCGGACCATCCAGTTCCTGCTCGAGAACGCCGTATTCCTCCTCATCGGACTCGAGATCCGCACCCTCATCGGTGCCGTCGACGCCGAGATCCTGTCCGTCGAGGAGTCCATCGGGATCGGTCTCGTCGCGACGGCCGCGCTCATCGCGCTGCGGTTCCTGTGGGTGGGGCCACTGGTGCTCGGGCTCCGTGCACGAGAACGCTGGGCCGAGCGGCAGACCCTGCAACGGTGGCTGTCGATGGGGTACTCGGAACGGTTCCCGAGACAGAACCGCCGATGGCACCGGCGGCGGCGGCGGGAGCGCGCCTACGAGCGGCAGCGCGCCGACCTCGAGCAGTTGCGGCTGGAGCAGATCGACTGGCGAGGTGGCGTCATCCTCAGCTGGTCGGGCATGCGCGGCGTCGTGACGCTCGCCGCCGCACAGTCACTGCCGCAGAGCACCCCGTACCGCGAGCAGCTCGTCCTCATCGCCTTCACGGTCGCCGTCGTGACGCTCGTCGTCCAGGGCGGCACGCTGCCGTGGCTCATCCGGTTGCTGAAAGTGCAGGGGATCGACGAGTCCGAGGACCGCCGACAGCTCGCGACCCTACTCGACGAGATCAGCTATGCGGGCATCAGTGTGCTGGAGGATCCGGCGTCGGCGGTCGGCATCGAGGAGGAGATCGACCCCGATCTGCTCGAACGCGTCAGGCAGTCGACGTTCCTGCGGGCGGAAGCCGCCTGGGAACGCTCGCGTGAGTCGGTCTCGCCCAGTGAGACGCACGCCGAGACGCCGCACCGGCTCTACCGCCAGCTGCGCCTGGCCGTCGTGCAGGCCGAGCGCGAGCGGCTCCTCGACGCCCGGGCGCGCGGTGCATACCCGTCGCGCATCCTCGCCGAGGCGCAGACGATGCTCGACATCGAGGAGACGCGCTTGCGGCCGCCTCGTGCCGACCACTAGAGCTGGGTGACTTTTCTCAGGAGTCCTCCGGTGCGCCGCCCGGTGGGCGGACCGACGCGCCGGCGAACTCCTGAGAAAGGGTCGGTGGGGTCAGGAGCTTGGGCCGGGGTTGGTGATGTCGGCGACGCACTCCGCCTCGCGCCGACCGCTAGAGCTGGGTGACTTTTCTCAGGAGTCCTCCGGTGCGCCGCCCGGGAAACGGACCGACGCGCCGGCGAACTCCTGAGAAAGGGACGCGCGGTCAGCTGTGCGGGCCGGGGTTGGTGATGTTCGCGACGCGCTCCGCCTCGCGCTCGGCCGCAGCATCGCGTTCGGTCTCCGAACCGGGGTTCGTGATGTCGGCCTCGCCGCTCGCCGCGGGGTCGTCGGCGGCGACGTGCGGGCCGGGGTTCGTCGTGGACGCCACGCGCTCGGCCGCCGCGTCGTCGACGGCCTCGTCGTGTGGGCCCGGGTTGTTGATGTCGGCGTTCTGGTCACTCATGGGGTGCTCCTTCCGAGATCCGCCTGGGCGGTCTCCGTCTCGCGCATCGTCGCGCTGATCCGCTCTCACGGTAGGTCCGTGGGCGGGTGACTGCAAGGGGTGGCGCCGGCCGATCAGTCGCGGGCGGCGAAGGCGTCGACTCCGGTGAGTTCTGCGGAGAGCGCCCAGAGTCGGGCCGCCTCCTCCGGATCGGTCGCGTGGTCGGCGACACCGGAGGCCGGGGAGACCGCGGTCTCGGCCGGGCCGGCGATGTCGCAGTCCTCGCAGAACACCCCGCCGAGGCCGTCGAGCGACGGCGAGGTCGCGGCCCAGACCTCGGTTGCGGCACCCTGCTCGGGCGACTTGAACCCCGAGACGAGGAGGTTGCCGTCGGCGTCGACCCAGCCGAGCGCCATCATCTCCTCGCGCGGCAGGTGCCGCTGCAGCGGCGTGAGGATGCCACCGGGGTGGACGGAGAACGCACGGACGCCCTCTTCGGCACCGAGCGTGTCGAGCTGGAGGGCGAAGAGCGCGTTGGCGGTCTTCGCCTGCCCGTAGGCCTCCCACTTGTCGTAGCCGTGCTCGAACTGGACGTCGTCCCAGCGGATCCCGGAGCGCTTGTGGCCGCTGGAGGACAACGCGACGACCCGCGAGGAGCCGCCCTTGACGATGGCGGGCCAGAGGCGGTTGACGAGGGCGAAGTGGCCGAGGTGGTTCGTCGCGAACTGGAGCTCCCAGCCGGGACCGACGCGCGTCTCGGGAGCCGCCATGACACCGGCGTTCGTGATGACGAGGTCGATGCCCCGGCCCGTGGAGAGGAAGCGGTCGGCGAACGCCTCGACGCTCGCGAGGTCGGCCAGGTCGAGTTCGTCGACCTCCACACCGTCGATGCCGGCGAGCTCCTCGCGAGCGGTCTCCGGTCGCCGTGCGGGGACGATGACGTGGGCACCCGCGCCGACCAGGGCACGGACGGCCTCACGGCCGATACCCGAGTAGCCGCCGGTGACGATGGCGAGCTTGCCGGTGAGGTCGATGTCCTCGAGCACCTCCGCCGCGGTGCTCGAGTGGCCGAAGCCGGAACCGATGGGGTGCTGCGGGGTGCGCGTGCGATTGGTCATGCCCTCACGCTACGACTCCGGGGAGGGCGGCGGAACCGGAAGGACCTGGGAAGATGTGCAGCCCTCGTCGGCCCGTGGTCGTCGCCGGCCGCGCCACCTGGTCTCAGCGGGTGGACAGCACGCGCACGGAGGGCAGTGGGTGGCCCTGCAGCAGCGCGCGAACCTCCTGCAGACGGCGACGCACGCCCCACATCGTGACCTTCTTGAGCGACTCGGAGACGATGCCGCCGCTCATCTTCGACTCGCCCGACACCCGCTCGGTGAAGACGATGGGCGTCTCCACGACCCGGAGCCCGCGCTGCAGCGCCCGCCAGAGGAGGTCGACCTGGAAGCAGTACCCCTGCGACGCGACGTCGGCGAGGTCGATCCGGCGCAGCGCCTCGCTGCGGAACGCGCGGAACCCGCCGGTCGCGTCGGCGACACCGATCCCGAGGGCGAGTCGTGTGTAGAGGTTGCCGCCGCGACTCAGCGCGAGCCGATGCGCGGGCCAGTTCTCGACGACGCCACCCGGGACCCAGCGCGAGCCGAGCGCGAGGTCGTGGTCGTCGAGGAGTCCGATCAGGCGGGGCAGGTCCTCGGGGTGGTGGGAGCCGTCCGCGTCCATCTCGACGATGACCTCGTAGCCGCGCGCGAGCGCCCAGGCGAAGCCCGCGAGGTACGCCCCGCCGAGCCCGTCCTTCACGGCCCGGTGGAACACGTGCACCTGCGGGTGCTGCGCGGCGAGCTGATCGGCGAGGAACCCGGTGCCGTCGGGGGAGGAGTCGTCCACGACGAGGATGTCGACCCCGGCGACGGCGAGCGTGCGGTTCACGATCGGCTGCAGGTTGTCGAGTTCGTTGTAGGTGGGGATGACGACGAGTGAGCGGTTCACGTCGGTTCCTTTCGGGTCGTTGGGAGTGGTTCGGAGCGGGGCGGCCCCTCGACAGGAGCCAGGGGTGGGGAGCGGCGCTACGGGGTCGTGCCGACGAGCGATGCGAAGACGACGTAGTTGTTCGCGTAGGTGTTCGCGGCGTCGTCGAAGGGTCCGTTGCAGGTGATGAGCCGGAGCTGCGCGTCGGGCGTCGGCCCGTAGACCTCCTCGGTGGGGAAGGTCTTCTTCTCGACGTCGATGGCGCGGTCCACCGCGTAGGTGGCGGTCGAGCCGTCGGACATCGTGACCGTCACCTGGTCGCCCGCCACGAGCTGCTTGAGGTGGACGAACACCGCCTCACGGAGGGTCGTGTCGAGGTGACCGGCGATGACCGCGGGCCCCACCTGACCGGGCAGGACGCCGGCGCGGTACCACCCGGCGTCCTCCCACTCGACCGGCGGCAGGAGGACACCGGACGCATCGCGCTCGAGCGGTTCGACCGCCGCGTCGACCCCGATCGACGGGATCTGCACCCGGCTCACGCTCAGCGCGCTGATATCGGCGGCCGGCGCCTGGGCGACCGGGTCCTGCTTCGCACCGGCGGCGCCACGGTCGGTCGCCTCCGAGGAGGTGATGGGCCCGTCGGCGGCGTTCGGCGAGGTCGGCGTCTGCCCGGCGTGCGTCGTGGCGCAGCCCGAGAGGGCGAGCACCGTGAGGAGTGCTCCGGCCGCGGCGAGCGTGCCGATCGTCCGGCGGTGTGCGCGGATCATGAGGTGGCTCCTTCGGTGAGCGGCGGGCACCCGTCCAGCTCACCGGTCGTGAGCATCATGGGCGCGAGGGCTGCCCAGGCGGCGCCGAAGTAACTCGGCACCTCCTGCGCGAGTTCGTCGGCGGCTCGGAGGTCGTCAGCCGACTCCGGCAGGTTGCCGACGGCTGCGCGCGCGGCTGCTCGGGCCTGGAGGGCGAGCGGGTGCACGTCCGAGGTCAGTGGTGATCCGCCGAGATCGGTCTCCGCCCGCAGCTCCTTCGACCGCGCGAGGGTCGAGGCGAGGCGGGCGGCCGTCGCCTGGTCGGCGGTGTCGCAGGACTCGGCGTAGCGGATCGGGAGTCGGGCCGCGTCGTAGCCGTAGCGGACGCTCTGCCCGGTCCCTGCCGCGCCGGGCATGGCATCGACGGAGCCGTCGGCGTGCACCTGGGCCCAGTCCGGCGGCAGCGGGCTCTCGTCGAGCAGGGTGGTGGTGACCGCTGCGGAACCCGCCTGCAGTTCGGCCCACCGCGGGTCACCCGTCGCCGCACCCAGCACCGAGAAGGCGACGGGGGAGGCGTAGGACGGGTTGTACGCGTAGGGCTCGGTCGCTGCGGCCCAGACACCGGGCAGGAGGATCCGGCCCGCGGAGGTCTCGGCGGTCATGCGGTCCGCGATCACACCGGCAAGCGTGACGCCGGCCTCGGTGAACCGCGGCTCGTCGAAGCGGGTACCGGCGATGACGAGGGCGCGGGCGGCGTCGAGGTCCGCATCGCTGGCGGGTTCGTCGTCGACGACCTCGCCGTCGCTCCATCGCCAGGCGAGCAGTCCGTCGGGGCGCTGCAGGTGCTGCTCGGTCCAGTCCCAGATCTCGGTGAAGGACTGCTCGTCCCCGACACCGGCCGCGACGAGCAGTCCGTAGGCCTGCCCTTCGCTGACCGTGTCGTCACCCTGGTCCCGGCGCACGACGCGGCCGTCGTCGACCCAGTCGGCGAGGAACGCGTCTGCGGCCTCGGTGGTGGTCCGGTCCGTGACCGTCGAGGTCGGGCCAGGCTGTCCGTCGGCGTCGGTCGCGCCGGGTGACGCAGCCGTCGGACCCTGGAGGAGGTTCGCGGGGAACCCGGTCGCCAGCGAGGCGATCACGGCGGTCGCGGTGACCGCGGCGACCGCGGTCGCGGCGATGCCGATCGTCTTCTTGGCGCTCATGGTCAGCTCACCGCCGTCCCGAGGTCGCGCACGAGCCGGGCGAGCTTCGCGTCGAGGTCGTCGAGGACGGACCCGAGCGTCGACGACTCCTTGGCGAGTCCGCCGCCACCGGTCTCCACCGGACCCTCGGGAGCGTCACCCGCCGCTGAGCTGTCGAGGACGGGCATGAGGGTGACGCCACCTGCAGCGTTGTCGAGCACGAAGAGCGTGCTCACGGTGCCCGGCGCGAGGTTCACGGAGGCTTCCGCCGCCTGCTTGCCGCCGGTCAGCTTGAGATCCCACGGGCCGGCGGGGACGCTCGCGTAGTCGGTCGCCGTCCCGGTGGTGGCGCCCTTCGCGATGGGCATGCCGGTCGAGGTGCTGACGTCGACGCTCTTCACATCGGTCGACGCCTGGATCAGCCGGATGCGCGCCGCACCCTCGGCCGGACCGGTGAGGTCGTCCTCGAACACCTTCGTCTGCAGGTCCTTGTTGGGACCGTAGGCCGCGACGGTTGCCGCTTCCCCGGCCGTAATGGTCACGTTGGTGCTGATGACCGGCTTCGTGCTGTCGGGCGACCCGGCGGGCACCATCGACACCACGTAGGTGCCGGCGGCCAGGTCGGTGTAGGGGGAGACCTGGCCGTAGGCGACGTCGTCGAGTTCGAACACGGTCGCGCCGCCGGAGAGTGCCGACAGCTTCACGTCGACGGTCTTGGTGTCGGCCGAGAGGTGCCCGACGCGGATCCAGCCGGAGCCTGCGGCATCGGTGGTGGCGGCGCTCGCGGCGGTGGTGCCGAAGCCGATGAGTGCTGCCGTCGCTACGGCGGCGAGGCCGCTGAGGGCGATTCGCCTCGTGGTGGTGGTTCGCATGGTGGAACTCCTGTTCTTCGGGTGGTTCGGGGGTTCGGGTGGCCCGGGCGTCCGGCTCGAGCCGGTGCTCGGAACGGTGGTCAGCGGACGACGTCGGGTTCGACGACCGAGTAGGTGACCCGCACGCCGGCCGCCGTCTGCTCGACGCGGTCGGCCGCGTAGTCGCCCTGGATCAAGCGGATGGAGTCGGCCAGACGGCTGTCGCCCGCCTCGGTGCCGGTGCGGAGCACCATGGTCCGGCGCACGTCGCCCGTCTCGCCGTCGAGCACCGGGGTGCTCTCGAGCCGGACCGGCGTCGTGGCGAGCACCTGACCGAGCGCCAGCAGGGCGCGGGAGTCGAGCTGGCCGTCGCTCACGGTCTGCGAGGCCTCCGCCGAGACGCTGAGCGAGGGGTTCAGGAGGAGCTGCGCGCCGAGCGCCGCCCGAGCCGCCGTTCGTCCAGCAGCCTGCTCGGCTGCCGCGTCGAGTCCGTCGGCGTCGATGCGGCGGACCTCGACGGCCTGCGTCCCGGAGCCGAAGGTCGCGACGAGCTCGGAGTTGTCGATCGCACCCTTCACCTCGGGGAAGGTGGTCGGGAAGGTCCGCATCGAGTCGGTCGTGACGATGTAGTCGGCGTCGCGCCAGCCGTTGGGCGACTGAGCCTGGACGGCGGAGTCGGTGTCCATCTTGTAGTACCAGATGACGTTGTCGCGATCGAAGCCGCTCTCGACGAGGTCGACCCACATCGCGTCGTCGACGATCACGCGGGACTCCTTCGGCACATTGGTCTGGACCCACTGCTGGGCTTGCCGGACCGGCTTGTCGAGGTCGGCGAGGAGGAAGCCGCGGAGCTGGGTCGCCGTGTTCGGGACGGCGACGACGGCTGCCGCGAGCACGGCGGCGAGCCAGACGGCTCCGGCCGCGCGTCCGCCGAGGAGACGACGGCGCGGTGCACCGGCCTCGACGGTCGAGCGGCGACGGAACCGGCGGATGGCCGCGCCGGTCACACCCATGATGAGGATCGTCATGAACGGCAGCAGCATGATGACGTACGGCACCGGCAGGTAGCCGCCCGGACGCAGCATGAACAGGCCGAGGAAGACGGTCATCGCGGCGATGACACGCAGCCGCGAGATGAAGAGTCCGGCGACGGCGGCCACCGCTCCGGCGACGAGGAGTGCCGCGTCCAACTGCCACCACATGCCGAGGGTCTTCGCCGACAGGCTCTCCGGGTCGAACAGCGACCCGCTCGCGACGCGGGATCCGAGCTGGAAGAAGACGCCGCCGAGGAGGCTCACCCGGTCAGGGCCGGGGATGAGCTCGCCCTTGATGGCGGCGAAGAGCACGTACGTGAAGCCGATGACGACGACGATCGTCGCGGCGACCGGCAGCGTGTACCGGCGGGTCTCCTTCCGAGCCGCGCGCCACATGGTCCAGGCGAGGAAGGGCAGGGCGAGCAGGAAGGTCTCCTTGCTCAGCACGGCGATGCCGAACGCGGCGGCGGAACCCGCGAAGCCGACGAGCTGGTGCTTGCGGCTCGTCGCGAGGATGAAGGCACCGAGGAGCCAGGGCACCGCGACGTTGTCGAGGTAGACGGTGCGGTGGAACTGCACGGCGAGCGGCGAGATCGCGAACACGAGTGCGGCGACGGCGGCCATGGCCCGGCTGAGGTGCAGGCGGCGGGCGAGGACCCACACGAGCACGACGGCGATGAGCGTCGCGACCAGCATGGCCTCACGTGCCGCGACCACGGCGATGTCGTAGCGGTCGAACGCGCCGGTCAGCCCCGTGTAGGCCGCGATCTGCAGCCAGCCGAGCGGCGGGTGGTCGTACCAATAGGTGTAGTGGGCGAGTTCGCCGAGCTTCAGCACGCTCCACGCCTGGGCGGTGTAGGTGCCCTCGTCGTCGATGCGCTGCGGGGATCCGCCCATGTTCATGGCCTGCACGACGGCGGCGATGGCGAGCACGGGCAGGAGGAAGGCCAGGGTGCGACCGTGGCGCGAGAGCCAGCGGCGCACGACGCCGGGGCCTCGCTGTGCCGGTGGCCCTGAGGTGAGCCAGCCGAGGCGGTCGCTCTCCAGGTGGAGCTCTGGTCGGCCGGGGGCGGCCGGTCGTTCGAGGATGCCGGTCATCGGGTTGCTCCGTTCTTGAGGACGAGCTCGGGTGCGCGGTCGGGCAGGTCGACGGAGACGGGAGCGGCCTCGGTGGCCTCGGCGACCTCCTCGCTGCGGTGGGCGCCGGTGTGCTCCGTCTTCTCCCAGGAGTGGTCGCCCTTCCACTCGCGGAAGACGGAACGGACGGCGGCCAGGCCGAGGAAGATCTGGTACGGGAAGGTGCCGAGGATCAGCCGGGCGTAGTCGCGGAGGCGGACCTTCTGGCCGTAGAGGCGGCCGAACTCGCCGAGCCCGGAGGCCTCCACCGCGAGGGTGACGATCGTCGGCGCGAGCGGGATGAAGGTGAGGAGCGCGATCGGCGCGGGGACCTTCGCGAACAGCACCAGCAGGACCGAGACGGGGATGAGGAGCCCGGTCGCCGCCTGGAGGAACGGCATCGACAGCAGGTAGCGGGCGAACATGCGCTGACGGAACGTCGGCAGCTTGCGCCATTCGCCCTTCTTCAGGACCTGCAGGAATCCCTGGTTCCAGCGCGTGCGCTGCTTGTAGAGCGACTGCAGGGTGCCTGGCGTCTCCTCGCGGGTGACGACCTCCGGGCTATAGGCCACGACGACCGTCGCGCCGGCGCTCGAGAGTCGGACGCCGAGCTCGCAGTCCTCAGCGAGGCAGCCGTCGTCCCAGCCTTCCGACCAGTCGAGCCAGGTCTTCTTCACGAACACCGTGTTGCCGCCGAGCGGGATGAAGCGGGAGTTCGCGTGGAAGTGCAGGCGCGACCGGAACCAGAAGTAGTACTCGAGCACGTTCCGGAGTGACCACCAGCTCGACTGGAAGTTCATGAGCTGCACGCCGCCCTGGACGACGTCGGCGCCGCTCTCGGTGAAGCGGGAGTCCACGAGCGTGAGCAGGCGCGGATGCACCTCGTCCTCGGCGTCGAACACGCCCACGACGTCGCCACGGGCGATCTGCAGCGCCCGGTTGAGGGCCTTGGGCTTGTTCTTCGGCACGCTGTCGTCGACGACCACTTTGATGAGGTCGGGGTGCCGGGCGGCGGCCTCGCGGACGACGCGCTCGGTCCCCGGGTCGTCGTGGCCCACGATCGCGATGATCTCGAAGTCGGGGTGGTCCTGTTCGGCGAGGCGGTCGAGGGTCTGACCCATGACCTCCTCCTCATGCCGACCGGGGACGAGCAGGGTGAAGGAGTGTTTGGCGGGCAGCGGGACCGCGGCGAACCCCGTGTTCTTCAGGTGGCCTGTCGACCGCCAGGCGTGGAGCATCCAGTAGAGCGTGGTGACGGCGACGATCGTCAGCGCGGCGGCGAATAGCAGCATGGTGCCGTAGCCGAGCCACTCACCGATGCTCCAGGAGCCGGGGTCGGCCGCCGACGCCGGGTCCACCAGGGTGCCGCGGTTCGGCAGCGGTTCCGTGGGTGCCGCGGGCTGCGGGGTCAGCAGGGGAGCGGGCTCGTCCGCGGCGGCGAACGGGCGGGAGGGGATGAGCGCGAGCGCTCCGAGCAGCGGTGCGAGTGCGGGTGCCATCAGGACAGGCCTCCAGAGGTCGGCAGTGCGTGGGTCGGTGCGGATCGACGAGGGGTCGTGGTGCGCGGTGCGGCGGCGGGTGCCGATGCGGCCGGGCTCGAAACAGTCGTCCCCTGCGTCGTCGTGCTGCGACGGCGATCGGTCGCCGACTCGGCGGGTCGGAAGACGACGAAGCGGTAGGCGAGGAAGCGGAACACCATGCCGAGGACGAGTCCGACGCCGTTGCCCGCGATGTTGTCGGCGAGCGGCGTGGTGTAGCCGAGGACGTAGTGCGAGACGAAGAGACACCCCGCCGCGATCCCGAGACCGAGGACGTTCATGAGCGCGAAGAGGGCGCCCTCCTTCCACACCGCGCGGCGGTGCTCGGTCCGGAACGTCAGCGCCCGGTTGCCGAGCCACGCGACGATCGTGGCGACGGCGACGGAGATCACCTTCGCGCCGATCGGCTTGTCGTCGAGCACGGTGAACCGGAGGAGGTTGTACACGCCGACGTCCACGACGAACGCGGTGCCACCGACGAGGCCGAAGGTGACCAGCTGGGAGACGAGCTTGGGGAGACGCAACGGCTGGCGTGCACGGCGGGGACGCGTTCCCGGAGCGACGGATCGTTCGGGGACGGACGGCTGGCTCGGGTGCACGACGGAAGATTCGGGCTTCACGGTCATGCACGCCGTTCGGGGGCAGCGCGAACCGCGGTTTGGTCGATTCCGTCGCCACCCAGGGCTTTGCCAGGTTCACGAAACAGGGCTGAAATCCCTTGATTTTCCGCGGAAGTTGACGTATCCGCGAGGGCATGGGGGACAACACCGAGGCCCCCTGAACTGGGCCTTCGCCCGCCCGTCAACCGGCACGACGGCGATCCTTCGGTCGCCTACGATGGGGGCAACGCCCGGTGTGCTCGGGCGTCGTGATGCCCTGATTCGAGGGTGCGCGAGACGACCGGCACAGAGGGAGACATCTGGTGGGAAAGCTGATCTACGGGAGTTCATCGCGAGAACTCGAACTCGACGACCGGATGCTCGCGCACGTGAAGTCGATCGCGGTCATGAAGCTGCGGCGCAACGAGTCCTTCACGATCTCCTGGCCGCGCTCGCTCGAGACCGGTGGCGGACGCGTGACGATCTGGGTGCACCCGTCGATCTCGTTGCAGTTCGAGTTCGACCAGGAGGAGCGTCCGGAGCTCAACCGCAGCTGGCTCGAGTCGATGATGCAGGACGCCAACAAGACCGGCGACCTCGCCATCGGACGTGAGGTCCCCGACATCGACCAGCGGGCGCGCCCGACCAACGTCAGCGAACCCCGCCCCCGGAAGTCCTCCGCGTGAGCGACCGGGTGATCGTCCTCACCGGCGCCAGCGACGGCATCGGTGCTGCGGCCGCGAAGGCGTTGACGGACGCGGGCGAGCAGGTCGTGGTGGTCGGGCGGTCCCCGGAGAAGACCGCGGCCGTCGCGCAGCGGATCGGGGCTGCCTCGTTCATCTCCGACTTCGCCGAACTGGCGCAGGTGCGGCTCCTCGCCGAACAGCTCCTCGAGCGGTACCCGCGGATCGACGTCCTCGCCAACAACGCCGGCGGGATCTTCGGCGCCGACCGCCGGGTCACGGCCGACGGCCACGAGCAGACGTTCCAGATCAACTACCTGGCACCCGCGCTCCTCACCCACCTCCTGCTGGACCGCCTCCTTGAGTCCGAGGCGACGGTGATCAACACCTCGAGCGTCGCCAACCGCCTGTTCGGGAAGCTCGACCTCGACGACCTCGACGCCGAACGCTCCTACTCGCCCACGCGTGCCTATGGCAACGCGAAGCTGGCGCAGATCCTCTTCACGAAGGAGCTCGACCGCCGGTACGGCCCGCGCGGACTGTCCGCCGCGGCGTTCCACCCGGGGGTCATCTCGACGAACTTCTCCAGCGCGCCCGACGGCGCGATGCGGTTCCTGTATGCGAACCCGCTCGGTCGTCGCCTGCTGAACACCCCCGAGGAGGGCGCCGACACCCTCTTCTGGCTCGCCGAAAGTCAGCCGGGCCTCGACTGGACCTCGGGCGGCTACTTCGTGAAGCGGAAGCCCGCACGCACCAACAAGCTCGCCGACGACGTCGCCCTCGCCCGCGGGCTCTGGGAACGGACCGCGGAGCTGCTCGCCGAGCACCGCTGAGCGGTCCCCTCGGTCCGTCTCAGTGGCTCCCGCGCCACCCGGCCTGGGCGACGGGAGCCTAGGCTGGTGGGATGCGATGGAACGAATGGACGACGGCGCTCGTCGTCGCCGGGGTCCTCGCGCTCGCCGCGCTGCTGATGCTCCTGATCCTCGGACCCGAGGCGCCGGTCGTGTGGGGACTCGTCTCCGGGGTGCTGCTCGCCCTCGTCGTCGGTGCCATGGCGTTCGTCAAGCGCGAGCGCTGACCCAGTCCGGGTAGACCTCTCCCGGTCACTGAGCTTGTCGAAGTGCCCACGACGGACCTCCCGATCCTGGGAAGGCCTGGGCGAGTCGGGGGACGGTGCGCGAGGATGGACCAATGACGACGAAGCGCATCCTGTTCATCGGCGGCAGTGGCATCATCTCCTCGGCGTCGGTCGCCAGAGCGGTGTCGCTGGGCCATGACGTCACCGTCCTGAACCGCGGCCTGTCCCACGTCCGCCCCCTCCCCGAGGAGGTCGAGCTCCTCCGCGCGGACGTGCGCGACACCGACGCGGTGACCGAGACGCTCGGCTCGCGCGAGTTCGACGTCGTGGCGCAGTTCACCGCGTTCACGCCGCCGCAGGTGCAGGCGGACATCGACCGCTTCGCCGGTCGGATCGGCCAGTACGTGTTCATCAGCTCCGCGTCGGCCTACCAGAAGCCGCCACAGCGCCTGCCCGTCGTCGAGTCGACGCCGCTCCGGAACCCGTTCTCCCAATACGCGCGCGACAAGATCTCCTGCGAGGACGTCCTCGTCCACGCCTACCGCGAGCAGGGGTTCCCGGCGACGATCGTGCGCCCGTCACACACCTACGACCGGACGCTCATCCCCACGATGGGCCGGCGCACCGACCTCGACCGCATGCGCGCGGGCAAGCCGGTGGTCGTGCACGGCGACGGGACGACCCTGTGGACCATCACCCACACCGAGGACTTCGCGGTCGGGTTCGTCGGTCTGCTGGGTCGTCGCGACGTGCTCGGGGAGGCCTTCCACATCACGGGCGACCACGCACCGAGCTGGAACGACATCACCCGATGGATCGCGGAGGCGGCCGGCGTGGAGGCCGACATCGTGCACGTGCCGTCCGACGTCATCGCGGAGGTCCACCCGCCCCTCGGGCCGACGCTCCTCGGCGACAAGGCGTTCCCGATGGTCTTCGACAACACCCGCATCCGCAGTCTCGTCCCGGAGTTCCGGCCCGCCGTCCCGTTCTGGGACGGCGCGGCGGAGATGGTCGCGTTCCACGACGCGAACCCGCACTGGCAGCCGGCCGAGCCGGAGCTCGACGCGGCCTTCGACCGGATGGTCGCCGCCGTCGGTCGCTGAGCGGCAGTCGATCACTGAGCGCGCTGGAGCGCCTCCGCGGCCCGGAGGTCCTTCCGGAGGATCTTCCCCGACGTCGACTTCGGGATGACGTCGACGAACGCCACGCGCCGGATCTTCTTGTGCGGGGCGACCCGCTCCGTGACCCATGCCATGAGTGCCTCGGCGGTGACGTCCTGGCCCGGTTGCAGGACCACGAACGCCTTCGGTACCTCCTGGCCCTCATCGTCGAGCACCCCGATGACGGCCGCGTCGGCGACCGCCGGGTGGCCGAGCAGCAGCGCCTCGAGCTCCGCCGGGGCCACCTGGTAGCCGTGGTACTTGATGAGCTCCTTCAACCGCTCGATGATCCGCACGGTGCCGTCACCGCGCACGGTCGCGATGTCGCCGGTGTGGAGGAAGCCGTCGGCCTCGAGGGTCTCGCGGGTGGCCTCCTCGTTGCCGAGGTACCCGAGCATGACGTTCGGGCCGGCGCAGAGCAGCTCGCCCGCCGCGCTCTCCTCGTCCGAGCCCTCGGCGGGGTAGTCCACTTCGGCGCCGGTCTCCGGATCGACGATCCGGCACTGCATGTTCGGGAGCGTCGTGCCGACGCTGTCGAGGGACGCCCCCTCGGCCTGGAACGCGATCGCGTGGCTGACCGGGCTGAGTTCGGTCATGCCGTAGCCCTGTCGCATCCGACAGCCGAGACGCTCCTCGACCGCCCGCCCGAGCGTCGCGTCCAACGGCGCGGCACCGGAGAAGATCGTGTGGACGCTCGAGAGGTCGAACTCGTCGACGAGCGGGTGCTTCGCCAGCGCCACCGCGATCGGTGGGGCGATGAACACGTAGCTGCAGCGGAAGTCCTGGATGATCCGGAGGAACTCAGCCAGGTCGAACCGCGGCATGGTCACGAGCGAGGCGCGCCGCGACAGGGCGAGGTTGAGCAGCACCGTCATGCCGTAGATGTGGAAGAACGGCAGGACCGCGAGGATCCGGTCGTCGGCGACCATGCCGAGCTGGGGGATCGATTGCTGCACGTTCGCGACGAGGTTCCGGTGCGAGAGCATCACGCCCTTCGGCCGGCCCGTCGTGCCGGAGGAGTAGGGCAGCACCGCCACGTGTGTGGCCGGGTCGAACGAGACGTCCGGCGCGGGGAGGCGGCGCACGAGGAGGTCGCTCAGCGAGGCGTGCCCCTCCGCGCCGTCGAGGACGACGACGCGGTCGGAGGGGATGCCGCAGGCGCTCGCCGCAGCCCAGGCCTGGGGGAGCAGCGGGGAGACGGTGAACAGCATCGTCGCGCCGGCGTCGCGCAGCTGCGCCTCGATCTCCTCGGCGTTGTAGAGGCCGTTCACCGTCGTCGCCGTCGCGCCCGCGCGCAGGATGCCGTGGAACACGGTCGCGAAGGCGGGTACGTTCGGCGCGTGGAGGGCCACGACGTCGCCGACCCCGATGCCGGCCGCCGCGAGGGCACCGGCCAGCGCGTTGATCTGGCCGATGAGCTGTCGATAGCTCGTCTCGGCGCCGGTCGTGCCGTCGCGGAGGGCGATGCGGTCGAGGTCGCTCGGGGCGATGCCGCCGAACAGGGTGTCGTAGACGCTCAGGTCGGGGATCTCGACGTCGGGATGCGGGCTGATGAACACGAGTGATCTCCTTCGAACACCGGTGATGGTGGAGTGAGTCTATCCACGCCGGGTGCTCGTTAGGCTGAACCTGTGAACGCGTCCCGCCCCATCCTCGGTCTCCTGCTCGACGTCGACGGCCCCATCGCCAGTCCGATCACCCGGACGATCAACCTCCCGAGCATCGCGCAGGACCTCGCGACGCTCGCGAACGCCGGGGTCCCGATCGCCTTCAACACCGGGCGGAGCGACGCGTTCCTTCGCGAGGTGGTCGTCCCACCGCTCCTGGCCGCCGGGCTCGCGGACGACGTCCGGCTCTACGGCATCTGCGAGAAGGGCGCCGTGTGGTTCGGGTTCTCGGCTGCCGGGGTCGACGAGCTGAGTCTCGATCAGGACGTCGCGATGCCGGAGGGCTACGGCGATGCCATCGAGCGCCTCGTCGACGAACGGTACGCCGAGACGGTGTTCTTCGACCACACCAAGCGCGCGATGGTCTCGGTCGAGCAGCACGTCGAGGTGCCGGCAGCGGACTACGCGGTCGTGCGGAAGCACTTCGACGACGACGCCAGAGCCGAACTCGCCCGTCGCGGGTTCGGGGTCGAGCACGCCCCCGGCCGCTACCCGGACGACGCCGGCCTCGTGCAGTACCGCATCGATCCGACGATCATCTCCACCGACATCGAGTCGGTCCGGCTCGGCAAGGACCTCGGCGCCGAGCGCGCGCTCGAACTCCTCGAGGCCGACGGCGGTGCGCTCCCGCTCGCCTGGCGCACGGTCGGCGACTCCCGGAGCGACTACGCGATGGCCGACTGGTTGTTCGAGCACGGGTACGAGGTCGCGCACGTCGACGTCCGCCCCGCCGACGGCGTCCCCGAGAAGCCATACCCGGTGCTGACCCACCCGACGCTCATCCACGACGAGGCTGGTGCGGCCTTCCTGGCCCGCTGGGTCGCCATGGTGCAGGGGACCGCGACCGACGACGCCGACGTGAGCTGACGATGGCCGGCGAGGATGGGCGTCCGACGGGCCGCCGTCGACCCGGTCCGACGACGGAGCGAGGGCTCGACCGCGTCGTCAACTTCAGCGACGCCGTCGTCGCGATCGCGATCACGCTCATCATCCTCCCGCTCGTCGACCTCGCCCAGGAACACGACGACGGCTCCGTGGTCGCGTTCTTCGGCCACAACTGGACCGGCCTCGCCGCGGCCGCGCTGAGCTTCGTCGTCATCGCCAACTTCTGGCGCGACCACCACCGCCTGTTCGAGCGCACCGTCGGATACTCGACGCGGCTCGTGACCTTGAACTTCCTCTGGCTCGCCGGGATCGTGTTCCTGCCGCTGCCGACGGTGCTCCTCTTCGACGGGACGGGTGACGACCGCGGCGCACCGACGCTCTACATCGCGACGATGCTCGTGTCGATGGTCGCGGTGCGACTCCAGCAGGTGGTCGTCGAGCGGGACGGGCTGCTCAGCGACGAAGCGGCAGCCGCGCCGCGCCAACCGTGGGTGCTCGTGTGGTTCCCGATCGGCCTGATGCTGCTCGCCGGCGTCCTCGCCGCGACGGTGCCGGGGCTCGGCGCCCAGGCGCTGTACCTCCTGCTGCTGTCGCTCCCGATCGGGTGGATCAGTGGCCGGCGGCACCGGGACGCCCCTTCGACAAGCTCAGGGACCGGGGAACCTTCCGGTCCCTGAGCTTGTCGAAGGGTGGGGTGCGTCGGGTGGGGCTGCACTTCGACAGGCTCAGTGACCGATGATGATGGCTCTCGGGGACCGGTGACCTTCTGGTTCGTGAACATATTCCGGTCCCTGAGCTTGTCGAAGGGTGGGGTGAGTCGGGCGGGGCTGCACTTCGACAGGCTCAGTGACCGGTGGTGGTGGGCTCAGTGACCGGTGGTGGTGGGCTCGGTGACCGGTGGTGGTGGGCTCGGTGACCGGGGATGGTGCCTCAGGGACCGGCAGCTTGCAGTCGGGTCAGGTCTGGCAGTGGGGACACCAGTAGGTGTCGCGGAGCGCGGTGGGGTCGGCGCCGAGCTTGCCCCGCTGGATCCGGGTGCCGCAGCGGAGGCAGCGTTGACCGTCGCGTGAGTACACCCAGGTCTTCCGGCCGGGCCTCGTGTCGCCCGTCGTGACGCGGTTGCGGCGGTCGCGATTGGCGTTGATGAGCCGGTAGCCGAGGCGTACGGCGCCCGGCAGGTCGACCTCCGCGGTGGGCCTCGTCGGGAGGACCCCGCGGATGAAGCAGAGTTCGTTGACGTACTCGTTGCCGAGCCCCGCGAGGTTGCGCTGGTCGAGCAGCGCGACGTGGATCTCGCGGCCGTCGGCCTCGAGGTTGTGGATGGCACGCTCCTCGTCCCAGTCCGGTCCGAGGAGGTCGGGACCGAGCCAGCCGAAGCGCTCTTCGTCCTCGCGCGAGGGGAACACCTCGACGAGGCCGAGTTCGAACCCGACCGTCACCCAGTGCTGCGTCGACACGATCGCGCGCGCCTTCCAGGCCGGCCGCCGCCAGTGCTCGCCCGGCTGGTAGACGTGCCACAACCCCTCCATCTTGAGGTGCGTGTGGAGCGTGTGGTCGCCGATATGGTGCAGGAGGTGCTTGCCACGTGGGATGACGTCGTGGACGACGTCGCCCCGCAGGTCGATGGTCGCGAAGGCGGGCACCCGCAGGTCGAAGCCGGTGACGACCTCGCCGGCGAGCGCCTGCCGCAACCGGTGCGCGGCTTGGAAGACCGTGTCACCTTCTGGCATGAACCGCTCCGTCCGTTCCGGCTACGGTGCCACCGGCAGGGTGTCCGGCGCAACCCGTGGCGGGACGGCCGCGAGCCGGTTCACCCACGCCGGAGCCGCAATCCACGCGGCGTCTCGACGAATCCGGCGTCGCGGAGGGCGTGGCCCGTCGGGGTGCCGAGCACGAAGGCGCCGTTGACCTGCTCGATGCCGAGCTTCTCGATGCGACCAGCGCGCACCGTGGACGCCAGGGAACGCGCCCCGGCGCGGAGCTGGTCGTCGTCCTCAGAGAACACGAGCGCCGTCTTGCCACCGCGTTCCAGGTAGTAGACCGGTGCTCCGTCGACGAGGACGACGAGCGCACCCGCCTTCCGCCCCGGCCGGTGCTTCACTCCGGTGACCTCCTGGCCCGGCCAACCGAGGGCGGCGCCGTAGGGGTTCGCCGGGTCGGTCGCGGCGAGAGTGACGGCGTCGAGCGGTGGCTCGTCGTCGGTCCGGATGAACCCGCGCAGGCGGTCGACGGTTCCGGAGGAGGCGAACTGCGCCCCGCCGAGGCGTTCCACGAAGTATCCGCGACGGCAGCGACCGTTCTCCTCGAACTGCTTCAGCACGCGGTAGGCGAGGGCGAAGCCGCCAGTCACGCCCTCCGCGACGACGGACCCGCGCGTCACGACGCCGTACCGCTCGAGCAGGGTCTCGCCCGTGGCGACGGCACGGATGGTGGCGTCCTGCTCGGCCAGCGGCAGGATCGACCACCGGCCGCCGAGGGTCTGGCTCGCCCGCGTCGACATCGAGGGGCGCTGCATGTTGCGGCCACGGTACAGCTTCGATCGCGGGGTCTGCCGTTGCACCCGGTGCGCCGAGTTCCCCGAGCCGGAACCCACGAGCGTGCGGAGCGGTGAGAAGGTGTCGTTGGTGACGAGCCCGGCCCACACGAGCTCCCACAGGGCGTCGACGAGGAGCTTGTCGTCCGTCGAGCCGACCGACTCCGCAAGCTGCCGGAAGAAGTACGCGCCGCCTCCGCCGAGCGTTGCGAGCAGTTCGGTCTGCAGGGCGTCGGGGGTGTGCGGCGTCGGAGCGAGGGGCAGCGTGAGTGGCGCCGTGTCGGCGAGGTGGAGCGCGACCCAGCCGTCGTTGCCGGGGATCGACCCGCTGCCCGACCACACGACCTCGCCCGTCGCGGTGAGTTCGTCGAGCATCGCGGGACTGTAGTCGGCGACGCGTGAGGGCAGGATCAACGACTCCCAGGCCGACGCCGGGATGGGCGCGCCGGCGAGCTGGTCGATGACCGTCGCGACGCCGTCGACCCCGCGGAGCGTCCCGCCGAGGTGCTGCCACACCGGCAGGAACCGGGCGAACGCCTGCTGTTCGACCGGCTCGACCTCGTGCCGCAGCGCGGCGAGCGAACGGATGCGGAGCTTACGCAGCACGCCGGCGTCGCACCACTCCGTCGCATCGGTGGGGCTGCGGTCGGCGTCGTCGTCCTCGCCCACCAGCTGCCGGCCGGCGGGGAGGAACTCGCCCTTGACCACGCGGCCGGCGTCGGCCAGCCGGGCGAGCGTGTGCTGGACCACCGCGGTCCCGAGACCGAAGCGCCTGGCCGTCTGCCCGGTCGTGAACGGCCCGTGCGTGCGCGCGTGGCGGGCGAGGAGGTCGCCCAACGGATCGGCGACCGGCTCGGTGAACGCGACCGGTACACCGATGGGCAGCGGGGTCCCGAGCGCGTCGCGGAGTCGGCCGGCGTCCTCGATCGCGGCGAAGCGCTCTTCGCCGGCGATCGGGACCCGGATGACGCGCTTCGAGCGTTCGAGTTCGGCGACGGCGGCCGCCGAGCGAGCCGGATCGGGGGACCAGGCTTGCGGGTCGTCGCCGCGACTCGCCTCGCCGTCGGCGGAGACGGTGACGCCGTCGAAGGTCGTCCGGGCCGCGATCTCGTCGATGGTGAGCGGGCCGAGCATTCGCAGCGCGTCTGCGACGCCCTCGATCCCCTTGAGTCGTCGCTCGGGGTCGAGACGCTGCAGCTCGAGCGCGGTCTGCTCGATGACGCCCGGGTCGAGGAGTTCGCGGAGTTCGACACGGCCGAGGAGCTCGCCGAGCATGGTGCTGTCGACCGCGAGCGCCGCGGCCCGGCGCTCGGCCAACGGGCTGTCGCCCTCGTACATGAACGCGCCGACGTAGCCGAACAGGAGCGAACGGGCGTAGGGCGAGGGCTGATCGGTCGTGGTCTCGACGATGCGGATCGCGCGCGACTGCAGCTCACGCGCGAGGTGGTCGAGGGCCGGGAGGTCGTAGACGTCCTGGAGACACTCGCGGAGCGTCTCGAGGATGATGGGGAACGTCGGGTACTGCTTCGCGACCTCGAGGAGCTGCGCCGACCGCTGGCGCTGCTGCCAGAGGGGCGAGCGTTTCTGCGGCGAGTAGTTCGGGAGCAGGAGGGCACGGGCGGCGCACTCGCGGAACCGCGAGGCGAACAATGCCGAGCCGCCGACCTCCTGCGTGACGAGGGCGTCGAGCTCCTCCGGTTCGAAGACGAAGAGTTCCGCTCCCGGCGGCTCGCTCTCGGTGTCGGGTAGGCGGACGATGATGCCGTCGTCGCTCGCCACCGCCGAGCCGTCGACCCCCAGCCGCTCCTGCACCCGGGCGCCGACCGCGAGCGCCCAGGGGGCGTGCACACGGAGTCCGTAGGGGGAGTGGAGGATGACCCGCCAGTCGCCGAGTTCGTCGCGTGAACGTTCGACGACGAGGGTCGTGTCGTTCGGGACGACGCCCGTCGCCTCGCGCTGCTCGCGGACGTAGGCGACGAGGTTGCTGATGGCTCGCTCGTCGAGGCCGGCCGCTTCGAGACGTGGGGTGGAGCCCGTTCCGGTGGTGTCGAGCTCGCGCACGAAGGCGCCGATGGCGCGACCGAGCTCGGCCGGGCGACCGATGCCGTCGCCCTTCCAGAACGGCAGTCGCCCCGGCTGGCCGAACGCCGGCGTCACGAGCACGCGGTCGTGGGTGATCTCCTGGATGCGCCAGCTCGTGGCGCCGAGGGCGAAGACGTCGCCGACGCGGGACTCGTAGACCATCTCCTCGTCGAGCTCGCCGACGCGCGCGCCGGCACCCGACTCGCCGACCATGAACACGCCGAAGAGCCCGCGGTCGGGGATGGTGCCGCCGCTCGTGACGGCCAGGCGCTGGGCCCCCGGCCGACCGGTCAGGACCCCGGCGTCGCGATCCCAGACGATCCGTGGCCGCAGTTCGGCGAAGGCGTCGGAGGGGTAGCGCCCGGCCAGGAGGTCGAGCGTCGCCTCGAAGGCCGAGCGGGGCAGGGAGGCGAACGGGGCACTGCGCTTGACCGTCTCGAACCAGTCCTCCACACCGAGTTCGTCGAGCGCGACCGCCGCGACCGTCTGCTGCGCGAGGATGTCGAGCGGGTTCGAGGGGACCTCGATCGCCTCGATGAGCCCGGCCTCCATCCGCTCGGTCGCGACCGTGGTGCTGATGAGGTCGGCGCGGTGCTTCGGGAACAGGACGCCCCGGGAGACCTCGCCGACCTGGTGGCCGGCGCGGCCGACCCGCTGCAGGCCGCTCGCGACGCTCGGCGGGGACTCCACCTGGATGACGAGGTCGACCTCGCCCATGTCGATACCGAGCTCGAGGCTCGAGGTCGCGACCACGCAGCGCAGGCGGCCGGACTTGAGGTCCTCCTCGATGCCCGCGCGCTGCTCCTTGGAGACGGATCCGTGGTGGGCGCGTGCGAGGAGGGGGATGTCGTCGTCGCTCTCCTCGGTGGCCGGCCGGGCGGCTGCGGCCGCGACGCTCGTCGAGCCTCGGGTCTGGCCGCTCTGGGCCATGAGCTGCGCCGGTGGACGCCCGGCACCGGGGGTCGTGAGGGTGGCGTCGCTGAGTCGGGCCTCGTTGATCTCGTTGAGCCGGGCCGTGAGTCGCTCCGCCAGCCGACGGGAGTTGGCGAACACGATGGTGGAGCGGTGCGCGAGCACGCGGTCGACGATCGCCTCCTCGACGTGCGGCCAGATGCTGCCGACGCGGTCTTCGCCGCCGCCGTCGCTGTTCGGGGTGTACCCGGTGAACCCGCCACCGCTGCCGTCCTCGTCGGCCTCGCCGGGTGTCCGCATGCCGGCGTCGGGGTCGGTCATGTCGTCGACCGGGACGACCACGTGCAGGTCGAAGGTCTTCGCGGCCGGCGGGGCCACGATCTCGACCGGTGCGCGGCCTCCGAGGAACCGCGCGACCTCCTCGGCGGGGCGCACCGTGGCGGAGAGCCCGATGCGCTGCACGGGCTTCTCGAGCATGGCGTCGAGCCGCTCGAGCGACACCGCGAGGTGCGCGCCGCGCTTCGTCGAGGCGACGGCGTGGATCTCGTCGATGATGACGGTGTCGACCGTGCGGAGGGTTTCCCGCGCCGCGCTCGTGAGCATGAGGAAGAGTGACTCGGGGGTGGTGATGAGGATGTCCGGTGGCTCTTTGGCCATCGCCCGGCGGTCGGCGGACGGGGTGTCGCCCGAGCGGACGCCGACACTGATGGTGGGTGGCTCGGTGCCGAGGCGGCGCGCCGCCTGGGCGATGCCGACGAGCGGGGTGCGGAGGTTGCGCTCGACGTCGACGCCGAGGGCCTTCAGCGGCGAGATGTAGAGGACACGGGTGCCGCGGGAGCGCTCGCGCTGGGCAGCGGCGGCCTCCGCTTCGTCGGCCTCGAGCCCGGTGAGCGGGACGCCGGTGCGCGGCCGGACGGCGTGCTCGGCGATGGCCTCGGAGAGCAGACGGTCGATCGACCAGAGGAACGCGGACAGGGTCTTGCCCGAACCGGTCGGCGCGACGACGAGGGCGTTGGCGCCGCGGGAGATCGCGTCCCAGGCACCCGCCTGCGCCGGCGTGGGCGCGACGAAGGCCCCCTCGAACCAGTCGCGCGTCGCGGGGGAGAAGCGCTCGAGCACCTCGGTCATGGGTTCCATCATCCTGCACCCCACCGACACCGCGACCGGCGTCGCGCGCGGCCGCGTGGCCCCGTATGATCCCGCCGCGGGTCGGGCGCGGTGTCCGGTCGAACCGCCGCCCACCTGGATCGCCGCTCGGCTCCATACGGTATGAAGGAGCTATGAGCGTTCGTACCCCTGATCCCAACCCGGAACCCGATCTCCCCGGCAATTCCAATCCGGGCTGGCTGTCGGACGTCGAACTCGAGGAGATCCGCCGCCGGCTCCCGCTGCTGTACGTGGAGGCCGTGCCGGTCCGCGTCGACGGCTTCGGTGTCGTCACCGAGGTGGGCGTCCTGCTCCGGGCCACGGCGCTCGGCGAGATGACGCGCACGCTCGTCTCAGGTCGCGTCATGTACGGCGAGACGATCCGCGACGCGCTCTTCCGTCACCTGGAGAAGGACCTCGGTCCGATGGCGTTCCCGCTGCTCCCTGCGTCGCCCGTGCCGTTCCAGGTGGCCGAGTACTTCCCGTTGCCGGGCCTGTCGCCGTACTCCGACGACCGGCAGCACGCCGTCGCCCTGGCGTACGTCGTCCCGGTGACCGGCACCTGCGAACCCCGCCAGGACGCGCTCGAACTCACGTGGATGACGCCCGAGGCGGCGTCCTCCGACGCCATCGCCGCCGAGATGGAGGGCGGCCGAGGCACGCTCCTCCGCGCGGCCCTCGCCTCCGTCGGCCGGCTGCGCTAGCCCTTCGACAGGCTCAGGGACCGGGGAGCGGCTCAGGGACCGGGGGAGCGGCTCAGGGACCGGGGCGCGTCAGCGGGTGTAGCGGACCTCGTCGATCATCTCGCCGAGGAACGGCTCGGTCTTGGCCCCACCGTCGAGGACGAACCCGTTGCGCTGGTAGAAGCGGTGCGCACGCGGGTTGTCCGCGGCGACCCACAGGAACGACGGCTGACCGTCGGGGATGGCGGCGTCGAACAGCTGCTGACCGATCCCGGTGCCGTGCCACGCGTCCAGCAGGTAGATGAAGTACAGCTCGCGCTCGCGGGGTGCGTCCTCCTCGCGGGCCGGACCCGAGCCGGAGAACCCGACGATCTCGCCGTCGACGAGGGCCGCGAAGTGCGTGTACTCGGGGCCCTGCGCAGCCCAGTGCGTCCAGAGCTCGGCCATACGACGCGGCGACAGCTTCGCGAGCGTCGCAGCGCTGATGAGGTGGTCGTAGGTCTCGTGCCAGGACGTGGCGTGGACGCGTCCCAGGGACTCGGCATCGACGTCGCGGACGGGGCGGACGACTGCGTTGACGTTCATGGTGGAACCGTATCCCGAGCGCCCCCGTCTCGCGAAATCGAGCGGGTCCGCGAACGGCGAAGCGCCGCCCACCCTGCGGTGGACGGCGCTTCGTTCGAGCGGTTCGCTGCTAGTTGCCGCTGGACGCGCGACGGTTGGTCCGGGGGCGCGAGGACTCGGCGGGAGCGCCCGAGTTCGCGGCGTAGCCGGTGCTGTAGTGCGTGCGGCTGCCACCGGTGGCGGCACCGGCACCCGCACGGGCACCGCCCGAGCGACCGGCGCCGGAGCGCTGTCCGCCCTGACCGCCGTTGCCGCCGGCGGGACGACCGCCACGACGACCGCCGCCGCCCTGGCCGCCCTCGCGAGGAGCGCTGTCGCGGCTCGCGCCGGCACGGGCGCCGTCGCGGTCGCGATGACCGTTGCCGAGGCCGTTGCCGTCGCGGGCTGCGCGCTTGCGCTGCGCGTTGGCACCCTGCGAGCGACCACCGCCACCACCCTGCTGCTGCACGGCCGCACGCGGCGCGGGCTTCACGTAGGCGGCGACGTCGCCGATGAGCTCGAGGACCGCCGGGGAGGTCGCGGTGACCGCCTGCGGGGTGACGTTGATCTCGGCCTTGCGGAGGAGCTTCTTGAGGTCCTCCATCTGGCCGGGGATTGCGAGGGTGACGACGTCACCGGCGCTGCCCGCACGAGCCGTGCGGCCCGAGCGGTGCAGGTACGCCTTGTGCTCGGTCGGCGGGTCGACGTGGATGACGAGTTCGACGTCGTCCACGTGCACACCGCGGGCGGCGACGTCGGTGGCGACGAGGACCTTGGCGGTCCCGGCGCTGAAGGCCGCGAGGTTGCGGTCGCGGGCCACCTGCGAGAGGTTGCCGTGCAGGTCGACCGCGGGGATGCCGGAGTCGGTGAGCTGCTTCGCGAGCTTCTTGGCGTGGTGCTTCGTGCGCATGAAGAGGATGCGACGGCCGCTACCCGAGGCGAGGGCCTGGATGAGGTCCTTCTTCGACTCGACCGAGGGGGTCGTGAAGACGTGGTGCGTCATCGCGGCGACCGGCGAGTTCGCCTCGTCGACGGAGTGGAGCACCTCGTTCTGCAGGAACTTGCGGACGAGCTTGTCCACGCCGTTGTCGAGCGTCGCGGAGAACAGCAGACGCTGCCCGCCGCGAGGCGTCTTGTCGAGGATGCGCGTGACGACCGGCAGGAAGCCGAGGTCGGCCATGTGGTCGGCCTCGTCGAGGACGGTGATCTCCACGGCGTCGAGGTTCACGAAGCCCTGCTTCATGAGGTCCTCGAGGCGGCCGGGGCAGGCGATGACGATGTCGACGCCGGCGCGGAGCGCCTCTTCCTGACGCTTCTGCGAGACGCCGCCGAAGATCGTGGTGGTCTTCAGCGAGTAGGCGTCGGCCAGCGGCTGCATGACCGCGGCGATCTGGGTGGCGAGCTCGCGCGTCGGTGCGAGGACCAGTCCGAGCGGGCGACCCGGGCGGCGCTTGCCACCGGCGAGGGCGCCGCCGAGACGGGCGACCATCGGGATGCTGAAGGCCAGGGTCTTGCCGGAGCCGGTCTTGCCGCGGCCGAGGACGTCGCGTCCGCCGAGGGTGTCGGGGAGCGTGTCGATCTGGATGGGGAATGCGCTCGTCTTGCCGTCCTTCGCGAGGGAGGCGACGAGCGGTGCCGGGACGCCGAGGGCGTCGAAGGTGATGGTTGCTTCGGTCATGGGTGTGTGTCTCTTTCAGGCACGGCCACGAGCTTCGATGACGGCTGCCGGCGCACTCGTGTGCGGTAGCGGGCACTGCCGGGATGACCACGCACGTGATGACTCACGTGGATGGTACGGCGTGCTTCCGTCGGCGTCGTCGCTGGTGGGAGGTGGCGAAGGCGCAGGTCGCGCATCCGTTCGCCGTATGAAGTGTCATCGACCCTGGCATGCACCGCTGGGTGCCGTGCAGGGGAGAGAGGGAGCGTTCTACGACGCAAGCGAGTACCGCACCGGATGGCGCGATCGCACGCAAGTTCCTCCAGCGTAGCGCATCTGGCGAGAAGTCTGCTGGGAGCGGCGCGTTACGGCTGTGTTTCCATCTCCTGGAATCGGTCGTCGGCGCTTGACAGTCCGCTGGAGCAGGTGAGTAATGTGTCACCCACCACAAACCCGGATCCGTGTACTGTGTCACACGGTACAGAAAGGCCTGTCGCCCATGAGCTTCGACGAAGACGCCCGAGCAGCGAGCACCGCGGTGCACGCGGGAGGCCGTTACGCCGCCGTCGCACCGATCGCCGGAGTCCGCATCCCGCTGGGCGCCGGACAGGTCGCGCTGGGAGACGGCGAACTCGGTGCGTGGCAGCGTCGGAACCGGGGCGCCACCGTCCCGCACTCGATCGAGCAGCTCCGCCTCGCCGGCAACCTCGACAACCTCGCCCGGATCGCCGACCCCGGCGACGGCACGTCGCGCTTCCGCGGGCGCTACCCGTTCCTCGACACGGACGTCTTCAAGACCCTCGAAGGCCTCGCCTACCTGCTCGCCGAGGACGAGCTCGTCGGGGCGGCACCCGGCGATGTCCGCGACTTCTACGAGGAGGCCGTCGGCGTCATCGAAGCCGCGCAGCGCGACGACGGGTACCTCAACTCCTACTTCCAGGCTCCGGAGATCGAGAAGGAGCCCTGGGAGGACCTCGCCTGGGGCCACGAGCTGTACAACCTCGGGCACCTCATCCAGGCGGCGATCGCCGCGAAGCGTCGTCTCGGCGACGACCGTCTGCTGCACGTCGCCCGGGCCTTCGCCGACCTCGCCGTCGAACGGTTCGGACCGGACGGCGACCCGCAGGTGTGCGGGCACCCTGAGGTCGAGATGGCCCTGGTCGAGCTGTTCCGCGAGACCGGCGTGCGGTCCTACCTCGAGCTCGCGACCGCATTCGTCGACCGACGTGGTCACGGCACGGTCGAGCTCCGGGTCTTCCCCGCCGAGTACTTCCAGGACTCGGCCCCACTGCGCGACCTCGACTCCGTGACCGGACACGCCGTCCGCATGGCGTACCTGGCAGCCGGAGCGACCGACGTCGCCCTCGAACGCGGCGACCAGGAGCTGCTCGCATCGCTGCAGCGGCTCTGGGACGACATGGTGGAGACGAAGCTCTACCTCACGGGCGGCCTCGGGAGTCGACACTCCGACGAGGCGATCGGCGACCGCTACGAGCTGCCGTCCGAACGCTCCTACAGCGAGACGTGCGCGGCGATCGCCGTGATGCAGTGGGGCTGGCGCCTGTACCTCGCGACCGGGTCGGCGGCCGTCCTCGACACCGTCGAGACCGTCCTCTACAACGCGTACGCTGCCGGCCTCTCCGCGGACGGCATGGCCTTCTTCTACGACAACCCGCTGCAGCGTCGCCCCGACCACCTGCAGCGGTCGGGGGCGGAGGCGGACGGCGAACTCCTCAGACGGAGCTGGTTCGGTTGCCCGTGCTGCCCGCCGAACATCGTGCGCTGGACCGCGGAGCTGCAGGATCACCTCGCGACGTCGACCCCCGCCGGTGTCGAAGTCGCCCACCTCACCGCGGCGTCGATCACGACCGAGCGACTCTCCGTCACCGTCGACACCGCGTATCCGTGGGACGGAGCGGTCACCGTGACGGTGGACACCGCCGCCGACGACGAGGTCGAGCTCGCCATCCGCATCCCCGCGTGGGTCGTCGGTGGCTCCATCCGCGTGGGCGGATCGACCGCGCCGCTCGAACCCGTCGACGGGTGGATCCGTGTCCGGCGGTGGTGGCGTGCCGGCGACACCGTGGAACTCGACCTCCCGATGCCCGTCCGGGCGCACGGTGCGCACCCCTCCGTCGACGCCCTCCGCGGCTCGATCGCCTTCGTCCGCGGACCGATCGTCTCCTGCGCCGAGCAGCAGGACACGACGGCGGACCTCGACCTCCTGCGGTTCTCCGGCGCCGACGCGGATCGCGCGGTCGTCGAGCACCGTCGGATCCTGGACCGGGAGGGGATCGACGCCGTCGCGCTCCTCGTCCCGGCGGCCGTCGACGCCCCCGCTCCGGCCGTGCTCTACCCGGTCCTGTCCGGTGCGCCCGACGCCGAGCCCGCCACGGCACCGCTCGCCGAGGTCGCGCCGCCGGCCACGGTGACGCAGACCACCGCGACCCTCATCCCCTACGCCCTCTGGGGCAACCGCGAACCGGGTGCCATGCGCGTCTGGTTCCGCGCCCACTGACCTCCTCCCGTCCCCCGACCCCGCTCCACCCTCTCCACCCGCGGGCGACCCGCCCGATCGACACGAAAGCAGAGCGTCATGAAGCAACGATTCTCCATCCCCGCCCTCGCGGCGGCGGCCGTCCTCCTCCTCGCGGGGTGTACCTCCGCGGGTTCGGGCTCGGGAGGTGACGGACCGTCCAGCACCCCGGTGAAGGGCGGCACCGTCGACGTCCTCCTGAACGCGGACTTCTCGCACCTCGACCCGGTCCAGGGCTTCGACGGCGGCGTGAACAACTTCTACCGCCTCATCTACCGCACGTTGACGACGCAGTCCACGGGCGAGGGCGCCAAGGGCACCGAGATGGTCCCCGACCTCGCGACCGACCTCGGCACGGTGAGCGACGACGGCCTCCAGTGGACGTTCACGCTCAAGGACGACCTGAAGTTCGAGGACGGCACGCCGATCACGAGCAAGGACGTGAAGTTCGGCGTCGAGCGCTCCTTCGACCCGGCCATCGCCGTCGGATCGCCCTACGCCCGACTCACCATCGCCGGCACGGACTCGTACGAGGGCCCGTACATCACGGGTGACCTGCCGTCCATCCAGACGCCGGACGACCAGACCATCGTCTTCACGCTCAAGGAGCCGTTCGCCGACTTCGCGAGCGTCGTCGGGCAGAACAGCTTCACGCCCTTCCCGGCCGACACCGAGCGGGTGACGACGACGAGCCTCGACAAGATGCCGATCGCCTCCGGCCCCTACAAGGTCGACAGCTACGAGCGCGGTTCGCAGCTGAAGCTCGTCCGCAACGACTCGTGGGACCCGAAGACGGACGACGTCCGCAAGGCCTACCCGGACGGCTTCGACTTCACCTTCGGCCTCGACGCCTCGACCATCGACGAGCGCATGATCGCCGGCCAGGGTGACGACGCGAACGCGATCGCCGGATCCGTCCAGGCGGCCTCCATCTCCCGGATCCAGACGCCGGCACTCAAGGCACGGACCATCGCCGGTCTCCAGGGCTGCACCACGTACATGGGTCTGAACACGACCAAGCCGAACATGGACAACCCGCTGGTCCGCCAGGCCATCGCCTACGCCATCGACCGCGAGTCGGTGAAGGACGCCTCGGGCGGATCGCAGCTCGCGGACATCGCGACCACCATGCTGCCGCCCACCGTCGCCGGTCACACCGAGTTCGACCTCTACCCGAGCAAGGACAACGCAGGCGACCCGGAGAAGGCCAAGGAACTCCTCGCCGAGGCGGGCCTCCCCGACGGCTTCTCCTTCACGCTCGACATCCGCAGCCAGCCCAAGATGCAGGCGCAGGCCGAGGCGGTGCAGCAGGCGCTCGCGAAGGCCGGCATCACGGTGAACTTCAACCTCATCGACACCTCGACCTACTACGAGGTCATCGGCACGACGTCGCAGCAGAACGACGCCGCCATCACCGGCTGGTGCCCGGACTGGGCCTCCGGTTCGACCTTCCTGCCGCCGCTCTTCGACGGCTCGCAGATCTTCCCGAAGGGCAACTCGAACATCGCGCAGCTGAACGACCCCGCCGTCAACGAGCGCATCGCCGAGATCCGCGCGATGACCGACACCGACGAGGCCAACGCCGCTTGGGGCGCGCTCGACGAGCAGATCCAGAAGCTCGTGCCGACGGTGCCGCTGCTGTTCGAGAAGACGGTCATGGTCGTCGGAGCCAACGTCGCCGGTGCGTACTCGCACGCCGGGTACTCCGGTGGCATCGACTACGTCTCCGTCGGCCTGTCCTCGGCCGGCAAGTAGTCGGAAAGCCGGTAGCCGCAGATGTCGTCGTCCGTTCCCAGTGAGCTGACCACCGTCGCCGAGGAGGTGGGTGCGCCGGTCGGTGCGCCCACCCCCGCGCGGCGGGTGATCGCCACCCTCCGTTCCAGCCCACCGGTGCTGCTCAGCGTCGCGTTCATCGTGCTCGTCGTGCTGCTCGCGATCCTCGCCCCGCTGATCACCGCGATCAGCGGCTGGGGTCCGTACACCTTCGACAAGTCGGCGGTGGACTCCGACCTCGGCGGCGTGCCGATCGGCAACCTCGGCGGGATCTCCGCCGAGCACTGGTTCGGGGTCGAACCCGGGAACGGACGCGACATCTTCGCGCGCATCGCCTTCGGTGCGCAGGTGTCGCTGTCGATCGCCGTCTCGGCGACGATCGTCACCACCGTGCTCGGCGTCGTGCTCGGCATGCTCGCCGGCTTCTACGGCGGGTGGGTCGACCAGGTCGTCTCCCGCGTCATGGACTTCCTCATGGCGTTCCCGTCGCTCATCTTCATGATCGCGCTCCTGTCGGCCCTGCCCGCCGGCAACCGACCGGTCCTGCTCGTCGTGGTGCTGAGCCTCTTCGGCTGGCCGTACACAGCCCGGGTGGTGCGCGGTCAGGCGATGTCGCTGCGGACGAGCGAGTTCGTCGAGTCGGCGCGCGCTTCGGGTGCCGGGGGCATCCGCATCGTCTTCCGCGAGATCCTGCCGAACCTCCGCGGCACCATCATCGTCCTGGCCACCCTCGCCGTTCCCGGTTACATCGGCACGGAGGCGGGCCTCTCCTTCCTCGGTGTCGGCGTCACCCCGCCCACGCCGAGCTGGGGCCAGATGATCGCGACCGCGGTCGGCTGGTACGCGGTCGACCCGATGTACTTCCTGATCCCCGGCACCTTCCTGTTCCTCACGGTGCTGTCCTTCACCGTGCTCGGCGACCGCCTGCGCAAGGCCCTCGACTCGGGAGACGCCGCCTCATGACCCTCTACCTCCTGCGCCGCATCGCGTCGGCGATCGGTATCCTGCTGCTCATCAGCCTCTTCACCTACGTCATCTTCTTCCTGCTGTCGCCCGACCCGGCGGTGCAGATCTGCGGCAAGACCTGCACCCCCGACCGCATCGACCAGATCCGGGCGCAGCTCGGGCTCGACCAGCCGTTCTGGCAGCAGTACCTCGAGTTCATCCGGGGGATCGTCATGGGCCGGAGCTACGGGGAGGGCGCCTCGGCGGTCTCCTGCGCGGCACCGTGCCTCGGCTTCAGCTTCCAGACCAACGAGTCCGTCATGGACATGATCACCGCGCGCTTCCCCGTGACCGCGACGGTCGCGATCGGTGCGGCGGTCCTCTGGCTGCTCGTCGGCGTCAGCGGTGGCCTGCTCAGCGCCGTCGAGCAGGGGACCGGCTGGGACCGTGGCGCGATGATGGTCGCCCTCGCCGGCATCAGCCTGCCGAACTACTTCCTCGCGCTCCTCCTGCAGTACGTCCTCGTGGTGCAACTGCAGATCCTGCCGTTCCCGCAGGCCGTGCCCTTCGCCGAGGACCCGGTCCGGTGGTTCCAGAACTACCTCATGCCGTGGATCGTGCTCGCCCTCGGCTACGCGTCGATGTACGCGAGGCTCGTCCGGGCGAACGTCATCGACACCCTCGGTGAGAACTTCATGCGGACCGCCCGGGCGAAGGGCCTGCCCGCGCCGCTCATCCTGCGCCGCCACGCGCTGCGCCCGGCGCTCACCCCAGTCGTCACGCTCTTCGGCATGGACTTCGCGGGGCTCCTCGGCGGCGCCCTCATCACCGAGACGGTGTTCGGACTGAACGGCGTCGGCAAGCTCGCCGCCGACTCGATCGCGAAGAACGACCAGCCCGTCATCATGGGCGTCACCCTCCTGGCCGCGTTCTTCGTGGTCATCGGCAACGTCGTGGTCGACGTCGTGTACACGTTCCTCGACCCGAGAGTGAGAGTGAAGAGCGCATGAGCCCCACCGTCACCAGGACCATCTCCCTGCCCGTCCCCGGGGCGGCGCTGCTCGAGGTCGACGACCTCACGGTCACCTTCCCGACCACCTCCGGCGACATCGACGTGGTGCGGAAGGCGTCGTTCGCGGTCCAGCACGGCCAGACCCTCGGCATCGTGGGCGAGTCCGGCTCCGGCAAGTCCATGACCTCGCTCGCGATCATGGGACTGCTCCCGAACGGCGGGCGCACGACCGGCAGCGTCCGGCTGAGCGGACACGAGCTCGTCGGTCGCAGCGACCGCGAGATGCGCCGAGTGCGCGGCGATCGGATCGCGATGGTCTTCCAGGACCCGCTCTCCTCGCTCAACCCGTACTACACCGTCGGACTGCAGATCGAGGAGGCGTACCGCGCCCATCGCGGCGGTTCCCGGAAGGCCGCCAGGGCCGTCACGATCGAGGCGCTGGAGCGGGTCCGCATCGCCGACGCCGCTCGGCGCGTCGACCACTACCCGCACCAGTTCTCGGGCGGTATGCGTCAGCGCATCATGATCGCCATGGCGCTCTGCCTGGAACCCGACCTGCTCATCGCGGACGAACCGACGACGGCGCTCGACGTCACCGTCCAGGCGCAGATCCTCGACCTCCTCTCCGAACTGCAACGGGAGACCGGTGCCGGCATGATCTTCATCACCCACGACCTCGCCGTCGTCAGTCAGGTCGCCGACGACGTGCTCGTCATGCGCGGCGGCGACCCCGTCGAGATGGGCACGGCCGAACAGATCTTCTCCCGGCCGCAGGCGGCGTACACCCGGGCGCTCCTCGACGCCCTCCCGCGGATCGACGACCCGTTCACCGAGCGGCCGACGGCACCCGCCACGACCGGAGAGGGACAGGCATGAACGACGCACCAGTGCTCCTGCAGGCCACCGGGCTGACGAAGGACTTCACCACCAAGGGGGACGGGGCGTTCCGCGCACGCACCACCCAGTTCCGTGCCGTCGACGACGTCGGGTTCACCGTCCGCTCGGGCGAGACGCTCGGCATCGTCGGGGAGTCGGGCAGCGGCAAGTCGACGACCGCGCGGATGATCGCGAAGCTCATCGAACCGACCGCCGGCACGATCACCTTCGACGGTGAGGACGTCACCGCCGCGCGTGGGCCGGCGCTCGCCGCGTTCCGGACGAAGGTGCAGGTCGTCTTCCAGGACCCGTTCTCCTCCCTGAACCCCCGGCACACCGTCGAGCGCATCGTGTCGGCACCGCTCGACTACCAGGGCATCACCCCGAAGCAGGGCAAGCGCGCCCTCGTGCGCGACCTCCTCGACCGCGTCGGCCTGAACCCCGACCACCTCCAGCGCTACCCGCGGCAGTTCTCCGGCGGCCAGGCCCAGCGCATCGGGATCGCCCGGGCGCTCGCCGTCTCCCCGAAGCTCGTGATCTGCGACGAGGCGGTGTCGGCGCTCGACGTGTCGGTGCAGGCACGCATCATCGACCTGTTGCGCGACCTGCAGGCCGAGCGCGGCCTGAGCTACCTGTTCATCGCGCACGACCTCGCCGTCGTGCGGCAGATCGCCCACGACGTCGCCGTCATGCACCGGGGCAAGGTGGTCGAGCAGGGTGACCGCGAGGCGATCTTCGACCACCCGCAGGACGAGTACACGAAGACCCTGCTCGCCGCCGTGCCCACGATCGACCCGAGCTGGGAGGCCGCGCGTGCCACCATGCTCGAACAGGAGCGGACGCACGGATCGGCCGCCGGAAGGACAGAGGTATGACCCACCGCACCACCACCTCCCTGCTGCCCGGGATCCACGTGACCGACCACACGGTCGACGTCCCGCTCGACTGGCGACGGCCCGACGACGGCCGCACGATCAGCGTGTTCGCCCGCGAACTCGTCGACCCCCTGCGTCGCGACGAGCAGCTCCCGGTCCTCGTGTTCCTCCAGGGCGGACCGGGCGGCAAAGGCCCGCGTCCGGTGTCCAGGGACGGCTGGGTCGCCGAGGCCCTCCGCACCTTCCGGCTCGTGCTGCTCGACCAGCGCGGCACCGGCCGGAGCACCAGGATCGACGGGCGGTCCATCGCGGCCGTCGGTGACGCTGCCGCACAGGCCGAGTACCTGGAACGCTTCCGGGCCGACTCGATCGTCGACGACGCCGAGTACCTGCGCCGCACCGTCTTCGGTGGCCGTCGCTGGTCGACGCTCGGTCAGAGCTACGGCGGGTTCCTCACCCTCACCTACCTCTCACGAGCCTCGGAGGGACTGGCAGCCTGCTACGTCACGGGCGGTCTGGCAGGCATCCACCCGTCGGCGGCTGAGGTCTACCGCCGCACCTATCCGCGCACGGAGCGCAAGAACCGGGCCTTCGCCGAGCGGTACCCCCAGGACGTCGACACCGTCGCGCGGATCGCCGACCGACTCGCCGCCGAGGAGGTGCTCCTGCCTGACGGCGACCGACTCACCGTGCGGCGCTTCCAGAACCTCGGGATCGACTTCGGGATGAAGCCCGGTTACGAGCGCCTCCACTGGCTGCTCGACGAGGCGTTCGACAGCGGCGACCGCCTGAGCGACACTTTCCTGGCGCAGGTCTGGGGGAGGACGTCCTACGTCGACAACCCCCTCTTCATCGCCCTGCAGGAGAGCATCTACGGTGCCGCCGGCTCGGGGGCGACCGCGTGGGCGGCGCAGGCCGAGCGCGATGCACGGCCGGCGTTCGCCGAGACGGCCAGGCCGCTGCTGTTCACGGGCGAGATGGTGTACCCCTGGATGTTCGAGGAGATCCGATCGCTCCGACCCTTCCAGGGTGCGGTGGAGCGACTGGCGGCCAAGACCGACTGGGATCCGCTGTACGACCCCGCGGTCCTGCAGACGAGCACGGTGCCGCTCGCCGCGGCCGTGTACTACGACGACATGTACGTGGACGCGCAGCTGCAGTTGGAGACGGTCGACGCCGTCGGCGGGGCGACCGCCTGGGTCACGAACGAGTACGAGCACGACGGGATCCAGGACGCCGCCGTGGTGCGCCGCCTGTTCTCGATGGTGGACGAGCGCGGCGGCCGTCGCGCGGACGAGGAGCAGGCATGACCGACACACAGCAGCAGACACCCGAGCAGACGGCGGGCCTCGCGCCCGCCACCACTGAGGCACCGGCCACGTCCATGCCGCGCCCGGCGAACCCGGACCCGAAGCTGCCCCGCCTGGCAGAGGTGCCGGCGTTCCGCGAGTTCCTCGGCACCGGCTGGGGCACCCCCGACCGCACGCCGCCGGTCGAGCCCGGGATCGCCGCGGCCGCAGCCGAGCACCGTCATCGGCTGAGCGAGGCCTTCGTCGGGCGGACGCTCGTCGTCGCCGCCGGTCGCGCGCCCGTCCGGGCCAACGACTCGAACTACGACTTCCGCCCCGACAGCGACTTCTTCTGGCTCACCGGCTGCTCCGCCGAGGACGCGGTCCTCGTGCTGCGTCCGAGCGGTGCCGGCCACGACGCCACGTTGTACGTCCCGGCACCGGCACACCCGGGCGAGACCGGGTTCTTCGCCGACGCCAACCACGGCGAGCTCTGGGTCGGTTCGGCGCCAGGGCCGGCCGACTGGTCGGCGGTCCTCGACCTCCGCGTCGAGGTGCTCGCCGCGCTGCCCGACGCGCTCCGAGGCGTCGAACGACCGCTCCTGGCGGGGACCCTGACCTCGCGGCACCGCGCGCTCGAGCCGCTGACGGTCGCGCCGGAACTCGGCCGCGTGCTCTCGGAACTGCGCATGATCAAGGACGACTGGGAGATCGCGGAGCTGCGGCGAGCGGTCGACGCGACCGTCGGCGGGTTCTCCGCCGTGATCCGAGAGCTGCCGACGGCCGTCGCCGGCGGCGGTGAGCGCTGGCTGCAGGGGACCTTCGACCGGCACGCCCGCACCACGGGGAACGGCCCCGGCTACTCGACCATCGTCGGGAGCGGCGCGCACGCACCCACGCTCCACTGGGTGCGCTGCGACGGCCCGGTCCGCCCCGAGGACGCGATCCTGCTCGACATGGGCGTGGAGACGCGTGCGTTCTACACGGCCGACGTCACCCGCACCTTCCCCGTCTCGGGCACCTTCAGCCCGGAGCAGCGTCGGGTCCACGACCTCGTCGAGGCGTCCCACCGCGCCGGGATGGCCGCCGTGCGGCCGGGCCGCGACTTCACCGACTTCCACCACGCGGCCATGGAGGTCATCGCGCAAGGACTCCACGACTGGGACCTCCTGCCGGTGTCCGTCGACGAGGCGCTCAGCCCGATCGGGCAACAGCATCGGCGGTACCTCGTGTGCGGCATCGGTCACCACCTCGGCCTCGATGTCCACGACTGCGCCAAGTCCTCCTACGAGGCCTACCAGGGCGGCTCGATGGCGCCCGGCATGGTGCTCACGGTCGAGCCGGGGCTGTACTTCCACGCCTTCGACGAGACGGTTCCACCGGAACTGCGCGGCATCGGCGTCCGGCTCGAGGACGACCTGCTCGTGACGGCCGACGGCGCCGAGGTGCTGTCGGATGCGCTGCCCATCGACGCGTCGGGCATCGAAGCGTGGATGCGCGCCCAGTAACCTGAGCGGACCGTGGTGGGAGACGAAGGATGGGAGTCGCGATGAGCATGTCGGCGATCCGACCGGCCGAGGAACGGCTGAGCCTGCGGGCGCAGGTGGAGCGGGCGGTGTCCGCGGCGATCATCTCGGGCGAGCTCGCGCCGGGGACGATGATCTCGGTACCGACGCTGGCGGTGCAGTTCAACGTCTCGGCGACCCCGGTCCGCGAAGCGATGCTCGATCTCGAGAAGCGCGACTTCGTGGAGGCGGTCCGGAACAAGGGGTTCCGCGTCACGGTCGTCAGCGAGGCCTCGCTCCGCAACACGGCGCAGATCCGCCAGCTCCTCGAGCCGCCCGCGATGGCGGACCTGGCGGAGGTCTTCGACCACGAGTCGCTGCCCGAGCTCCGGCAGCAGGCGGACGACATCGTGGCCGGTGCCCGCGACGGCGACCTGACCCGGTACCTCGAAGCCGACCAGGCGTTCCACCTCGCGCTCACCGCGAAACTCGGCAACCCGCTGCTCGTCGAGCTCGTCGCGGACCTCCGCGGACGCACCCGGCTCGTGGGACTGGCCGCCATGCTCGACTCGCAGCAGCTCGACCGCTCGGCCGTGGAGCACCACGAGCTCCTCGACGCCCTCGAGCGGGGTGACGGGGTCGCCGCGCGCGAGCTCATGCACCGACACATCGGGCACACCACCGGCTGGTGGGCCGGCAAGCCCGAATCCGACGCCGAGTAGCCCCGGGCGTGCGTGCGCGGACCTCGACCAGGACCCGCGATGGTGCACGCTTGCCTGTTCAGTGAATGTGTGACACATTACTGAAAGCCCTTCCCCGCATCGACCGAGAGGACCGCACGTGACCCGCATCGTCATCGTCGGCGCCGGCATCGTCGGTGCGGCCTGCGCGCGGATCCTCGCCCGACGCGGTGCCGAGGTCGTCGTGCTCGACCGTTCGGCCGCCGCCGGCGGCACGAGCGGCTCGGGGGAGGGGAACCTCCTCGTCTCCGACAAGGGGCCGGGCCCCGAACTCGACCTCGCCCGGTACGCCTCGCGCCTCTGGCCCGTCGTCACCGCCGAACTCGTGGCCGAACTGGGACCGACCTTCCCGAGCATCGAGTTCGAGCGCAAGGGCGGCATCGTGGTCGCCACCACCGAGGCCGGCGCGCAGCCCCTGCTCGACTTCGCCGCCGCCCAGCGCGCGGCCGGTGTCGACGCCAGACCCCTCACCGAGGACGAGCTGCTCGCGGCGGAGCCGTCGATCACCCGCTCGTCCACGGCGGCCGTCCACTATCCCGAGGATGCACAGGTCCAGCCCGTCATCGCCACGGAGGCCCTGCTCGCCTCGGCCCGGCGGGCGGGCGCTGTCGTGCGCACCGGCGTCACCGTGACGGGCGGCGTCCGGAGCGCGACCGGACGCCTCACGGGTGTCCGGACCTCCGTGGGCGACGTCTCGGGCGACGCGGTCCTCGTCTGCGCCGGACCGTGGTCGGCCGAGCTCGGCGACCTGCTCGGGGCACCCGTCCCGGTCCGTCCCCGACGCGGCATGGTCCTCGTCACCACCCGCATGCCGCACCGCGTGCACCACAAGGTCTACGACGGCGACTACTTCGGGGCCACGCAGTCGAGCGACGCCTCGCTCCAGACCTCGAGCGTCGTCGAGTCGACCGCCGCGGGCACTGTCCTCATCGGCTCGAGCCGGCAGCAGATCGGATTCGACGCGCGCCTCGACGTCGACGTGCTCCGCGAGGTTGCGGCGAAGTCGCTGCGCCTCTTCCCGTTCCTCCGCGACGCCTCGGTCATGCGCAGCTACGGCGGCTTCCGGCCGTACATGCCCGACCACCTCCCGGTCATCGGCCCCGACCACCGCGTCGACGGCCTGTGGCACGCGACGGGCCACGAGGGCGCCGGCATCGGACTGGCCCTCGCGACCGCTGAACTCATCGCCGCCCGCCTGCTCGGTGGATCCACCGACCTCGACGACGCCCCGTTCCAACTCGACCGCCCGGGGCTCGCCCCGCACCTGCGCGTCGACCGGCCGGCGGAGGTGGCCTGATGGTCTCGAGACGACTGCCCGCGACGGACGACCGGATCGTGCCCGGTACGGAGGACGCGCTGCGCATCGACCTCGACGGGACGCCCCTCGACGGACTCCGCGGCCAGACGATCGCCGGTGTCCTGTTGGGCTCCGGCGTCCTCGCCTGGCGCCGCACCAGTGGGTCCGGGAAGCCGCGCGGCGTCTTCTGCGGCATCGGGGTCTGCTTCGACTGCATCGTCACGGTGAACGGCCAGCGGGACGTCCGTGCCTGCCAGCGTCGCGCCGCGGACGGCGACCGCATCGAGACACAGCACGACGCCCTCCCGGAACCCACGACGGAGAACGACCCGTTCGGGGACCGGACATGAGCGCCCGGCAGCGTGAGGTCGTCGTCGTCGGTGCAGGTCCCGCCGGCCTCCAGGCCGCGCTCGCCGCGCGAGCCCTCGGCGCGTCCGTCACGCTGCTCGACGCCTCGGACGAGCTCGGCGGTCAGTACTGGCGGCACCTGCCGGCCAGCCGGCCGTCCGCGGCCGAGGCCTCGCTGCACCACGGGTTCGAGCGCTTCGTCGCCATGCGTGCGGCGCTCGACACCGACGACGGCTGCACGGTGATCACCGAGGCGCAGGTCTGGGCGATCGACGTCGACCGTGCCGCCGACCACGGCTCCGACGACACCTCCGGGGCGACCGGCTTGCGCCTGCACGTCCTCGTCGGACCGCCGGACGGCACCGACCGCACGCCGCTCACCCTTCGGCCGGACGCGCTCGTCCTCGCGACCGGCGCGCACGACCGCACGCTGCCGTTCCCCGGCTGGGACCTCCCCGGCGTGTTCTCGGCCGGTGCCGCCCAGGCCCTCGCGAAGGGCGAGCGGGTCGCCGTCGGTCAGCGGGTGGTCGTGGCCGGTGCCGGACCGTTCCTGTTGCCGGTGGCCGCGTCCTTGACCGCGACCGGATCACGCGTACTCGGGGTCTACGAGGCCACGACCGTCGGCGGACTCGCCCGGGGCTGGCTTCCCAAGCCCTGGCAGCTGCTCGGCGTGACCGGGAAGGCCGGTGAGCTGCTCGGCTACGTCGGCGGCCACCTCCGCCACCGGATCCCGTACCGCGTCGGTCACGCCGTGGTCGCCGCGCACGGCACCGACCGGGTCGAGCGTGTGACCATCGCCGCCGTCGACGCCGACTGGTCGCCGATCCCCGGGACCGAGCGCACGGTCGAAGCGGACGCCGTGTGCGTCAGCCACGGGTTCACCCCGCGGCTCGAGCTGCCCGTCGCGGTCGGCTGCGCGCTCACCGACGCCCGGTTCGTCCAGGTCGACGCCGAGCAGCGCACGAGCGTCCCGACCGTCTTCGCGGCGGGGGAGATCACCGGGATCGGGGGTGTCGACGCTGCGCTCGCGGAAGGGGCTGTGGCGGGACACGCTGCGGCCGGCGGACTCCCCGGTGCCTCCGGGATCCGTGCCGCCGTGAGCCGGCGCGACACGTTCCTCGCCTTCGCCGACCGGCTCGAACGCGCCCACGGCATCCGTGCCGGCTGGAGCGACTGGCTCGACGACGACACCACCATCTGCCGCTGCGAGGAGGTCGACTACGGCTCGTTGCGCACGACGGCTACCGCCACCTGCGCGACCGGCCTGCGCTCGCTCAAACTCAGCACGCGTGCCGGGCTCGGGATCTGCCAGGGCCGCATGTGCGGTCGCACCGTCGAGGAGCTCCTCCACCGCGTCGCCTCCGAATCCGGCGGCAGCGGCCTCATCGACGGCGTCTCGAGCGACCGCCGGCCCATCGCCTCCCCGCTGCGCATCGGCGAACTCGCCGCGCAGGCACCGGGACACCCTCCCCACGAACCGCCGTCGACCCCGACGGCCGAACACCCAGGATGACCGACCGGTCTCCGCACCACTCCCTCGGAAAGGAACCACCCATGGCCAAGCAGTTCGACCTCGGCGGCGTCATCGTCGCGACCACCCTCGCGTTCAAGGAGGACGCCTCGGCGCCCGCAGGCCTCGCCGTCGACTACGACCGCTTCGCCGAGCACTGCAACTGGCTCATCGAGAACGGCTGCCGCGGCGTCGGCCCGAACGGCTCGCTCGGCGAGTACTCGTCGCTGACGGACGCCGAGCGTCGCAAGGTCATCCAGGTCGCGGTCGACACCGTCGGCGACCGCGGCCTCGTCGTCGCCGGGGTGCACGGCGTCGGCTGGCACCAGGCCCAGCAGTGGGCCGAGTACGCGAAGGAGGACGGCGCGGACGGCGTCCTGCTCCTGCCGCCCACCATCTACCGGGCGAACGACGACGAGGTCATCGAGCACTACAGCCGCGTGGACGAGGTCGGCCTGCCGATCATGGCCTACAACAACCCGATCGACACCAAGGTCGACCTCACGCCCGACCTGCTCGTCGAGCTCGCCAAGCTCGAGCACGTCGTCGCCGTGAAGGAGTTCTCGGCCGACATCCGTCGTGTGCTCGAGATCCAGGACAAGACCGACCTCGACGTCATCGCGGGGGCGGACGACCTCCTCTTCGAGTCCCTCGTCGCCGGCGCGGTCGGCTGGTTCGCCGGCTACCCGAACGCCTTCCCGCGCGAGGCCGTCGAGCTGTACACGCTCGTCACCTCGGGACGTGTCGACGAGGCCCGCACCCTCTACCGCGAGCTCGTGCCCGTCTTCGGGTGGGACTCGAAGACGGAGTTCGTCCAGGCCATCAAGCTGTCGATCGATATCGCCGGCGAGAGCTACGGTGGTCCGACGCGTCCGCCGCGCGGTCCGCTGAACGCGCTCCAGACGGAGCAGGTCACGATGCAGACGCGTCGCGCACTCGACTACCTCGCGGCACGCTGAGCCTGGCGGCCGACGCGACACCCCGACCACGACCACCAGTCCTGAGAGGCACACCATGAAGTCCTCCCGCATGATCAGTGCGGTCGACTCGCACACCGAGGGCATGCCGACCCGCGTCGTCACCGGCGGGGTCGGCGTGATCCCCGGCGCGACCATGAACGAGAAGCGCCTGCACTTCATGGAGCACCTCGACGACCTGCGGCTCTTCCTCATGAACGAGCCACGCGGTCACGCGGCGATGAGCGGGGCGATCCTGCAGCCGTCCACGCGTGCGGACTGCGACTGGGGCGTCGTGTACATCGAGGTGTCCGGATGCCTGCCGATGTGCGGGCACGGCACCATCGGGGTCGCGACGGTCCTCGTGGAGACCGGCATGGTGGAGGTGGTCGAGCCGGTCACGACGATCCGGCTCGACACCCCCGCCGGACTCGTGATCGCGCGGGTCGACGTCAGCGACGGGCACGCCGACCGCGTGACGATCGAGAACGTCCCGAGCTACGTCGACCGCCTCGACGCCACGATCGAGGTGCCGGGCCTCGGCGCCGTGCCGTACAGCCTCGCGTTCGGTGGCAACTTCTACGCGATGGTCGACCTCGACGACGTGGGCCTGCCCTTCGACCGCGACCGCCAGCAGGACATCCTCGACGCAGGACTGCGCATCATGGCGGCGATCAACGAGCAGGCGCCGCCCGTGCACCCCGAGATCGCCGGGCTCGACCACTGCCACCACGTCGAGTTCATCGCACCGGGATCCGACGCCGTGCTGTCCCGGCATGCGATGGCCATCTTCCCGGGGTGGTTCGACCGCTCGCCATGCGGAACCGGAACCTCGGCGCGCATGGCCGAGCTCTGGGCCCGCGGTGAGCTGCCGCTCGACCAGGACTTCGTCAACGAGTCCTTCATCGGCAGCCGGTTCACCGGCCGGCTGATCGCCGAGACGACGGTGGCGGGCAGGCCGGCCGTCATCCCGACCATCTCCGGTCGGGCCTGGGTCACCGGTATCGGCTCCTACCTCCTCGACCCCGCCGATCCGTTCCCGACCGGCTTCCAGTTCTGAACCACACCACGATCCCGGAGGATCACATGACGACCATGCCAGCCCCCGACGCCACCATCGCTGAGACCACCCCCGAGCAGCTCGAGGAGGTCCTCCAGCGGGCCGCCGCGGCGGCACCCGCGTGGGCCGCGACGCCGGCGGACGCCCGTGCGCGAGCGCTCGTCGCCGTCGCCGACGCCCTGCAGGCCCACGCGGACGAGCTCGTCCCCGTCGGCATGCAGGAGACGGGTCTCGCCGAGGCCCGGCTCCGCGGCGAGCTCCTCCGCACCGCCGTGCAGCTGCGGCTCTTCGCGGAGACGATCGTCGACGGCTCCTACCTCGACGTCCGGATCGACGAGGCCGACCCGGACTTCGCGCTCGGCGCGCGCCCGGAACTCCGCCGCGTCCTCGTGCCGCTCGGCCCCGTCGTGAACTTCGCGGCGAGCAACTTCCCGTTCGCCTTCTCCGTCGCCGGTGGTGACACCGCGTCGATCCTCGCGGCCGGATGCCCGGTGATCCTCAAGGTGCACGACGGCCACCCGCGGCTCTCGCTCGCGACAGCGGCCGTCGTCGAGGCCGCGCTCCGCGCGTCCGGGGCTCCTGACGGTGTGTTCCAGACGATCATCGGCCAGGAGGCCGGCGTCGTCGCCCTGCAGGACGAGCGCGTCCGGGCCGGTTCCTTCACGGGCTCCCTCCGGGCGGGTCGGATCCTCGCCGACCTCGCGGCGGCGCGCCCCATCCCGATCCCGTTCTTCGGCGAGCTCGGCAGCGTCAACCCCGTGTTCGTGACGCAGACCGCCATCGACGAGTCCGCAACGGCCATCGCGACGGGATTCGTCACGAGTGTCGCGGGCTCGGCGGGTCAGCTGTGCACGAAGCCCGGCTTCGTCTACCTGCCGGACGGCGCGGGGCTCGACGAGTCGATCCGCGAGGCTGCTGCCGCGGTCCCCGAGCACCGACTCCTGAACGACCGCATCACGGCCGGGTACCAGGCGAGGCGCGACACGATCCTCGGCACCGACGGCGTGCGGGTCATCGCCGAGGGTTCGTTGCGGGTCGACGAGGACGGCGACGGCTGGGCGACCCCCACGATCGTCGCGGTCTCAATCGACGCGCTGCGGGCCGGTCGGGACGCCCTGCTCGACGAGGCCTTCGGTCCGTTGTCGATCCTCGTCGAGGTCCCGGCCGGTACGGCGTTCGCGCCTCTCGTGCCGGAGTTCTGCGAGGGCAACCTGACGGCCACCCTGCACGCCGGTGCCGACGAGACGAGCGACGACCTCGTGGAACTCGTCCAGCAGCTCTCGGCGCACGCCGGCCGGGTGCTGTTCGGCGGTTGGCCCACCGGCGTCGCGGTCACGCCCGCCATGCAGCACGGCGGACCGTGGCCGGCGACGACGAACGACTCGAGCACCTCGGTGGGGACGGCCGCGATCACCCGTTTCCTGCGGCCGGTCGCGTTCCAGAACATGCCGGACCGGTTCCTGCCCGAGGTGCTGCGGTCGTCGGCCACGGGTGTCCCGCGCACGGTCGCACCCGCGGGCGAGTCGACGCACTGGGGCGAGGCGGCTCAGCGCTGACGCACGGCCGGCCGGGCCTCCGGACGGCGAGGCGTCAGATGGCGCCCTCGACCGTCGCGCCGACCTCGTCGTCCTCCTCGTCGCCGGGGAGCGGCGGGTCGTAGGCCCAGCTCGGCGCGAGCGCCTTGATGCGGGCACCGCGCCACTGCCACGTCGCCCACAGCGGGTACCAGTAGAGCGGGGCGATCGCGCCGGTGATCACGAGTCGGTCGCGGTACAGGGTCTTCGTCGGGTCGTGCTTGTCGCGGGCGACCGCCATCTGGTGGTCCCACCCGGCGAGCTTGCTGAGCGGCCCGCTGACCGGGTCGCCCTGGTCGTGGAGGATGCGGGTGCCGTCGCGGCGCTCGATGAACTCGAGGTCGATGATCTGGTCGCCGACCGGGATCGCGCCGGCGGCCTTCACACGGACGCGGTGCGCCCCTGGCTCCCAGATGGTCGGGAACCCGTCGGCGTCGAGCGCCTCGAGTCCCATGACGGGGCTGTAGAGCTCCCGCAGGACGGCCGGGGAGCGGAGTGCCCGCCAGGCGACGTCGACATCACAGTCCAGGACGAGTTTCAGCATCACGCGCATGCCTCAGTGTCGCATGTGCGGCTCGGCGGCTGCAGGGGGTGCGCCGGTAGGGAAGACTGTGCCTATGGCGATCCGGTACTGGCTGGGCGTGATCCAGCGGGATCACGTCGTCCTCGGCGTCCGGCAGGGCTTCGTGCAGATCAACCACGGGCAGCGCGGCGGTCTCGACCAGATGCGGGAGTCCGACGGGTTCGTGTACTACTCGCCGCGGGTCAGCACCCCGGACGGCGAGCCGCTCAAGGCGTTCACCGCGATCGGGCGGGTCTCCGACGACACCGTCTACCAGGCGGCTGTACCGCGACCCGACGGTGCCGATTGGCGGCCCTGGCGGCGGAGTGTCGACTGGTACCCGGACGCGGTCGAGGCACCCATCCGTCCGATGCTCGCGCTCCTCGACTTCACGAGCTTCACCCGGAACTGGGGTGTCCAGCTCCGCCGGGGCTTCCTCGAGCTCAGTCGTCACGACTTCGAGCTCATCCGCAACGAGATGCGCCCGCCCCACCCCGACGACCGTCGTTTCCCCACCGCCTCCCGCTGACCCCCTTTCCTTGCGCCAGCGCGGTGCGCTGACGTCACCGCGGGTCTGGCGCGTGAGCGCGCCCCTCCGGAGGCCCGCGCTCACGTCCGATGACCCGCGCTCGCGTCAGCGCACCGCGCTGGCGACCACCCCCCACGGAGGTCTTCGGGCGCAACAGTCGTGGGGTGGGTGGGTGCGCGTGGATACGATGAACGGGTGAGTATCGCAGCCGCCACACCGCCGCCCGTCCACCCGCCGTTCGCCCAGACCAAGTACCAGGTGAGGTTCGACTGGGGCGTCGCAGGAGCCGGGCGGGTCGAGGCGGCGGACGTCGCGGTCGTCGTGGACGTGCTCCACGCGACGACCTCCGTGGAGCAGCGCGTCAGCGGCGGGGAGGCCGTCGCCGTCGCCGAGCTGGACGACCGCGGTGAGACGGCGCAGATCGCCACGCTCCTCGCCGACGCGGGTGCGACGGTCGTCGCCGGGTGCCTGCGCAACCGGTCGGCGGTCGCGGACTGGATCATCGCGAAGCAGGCCGAGCTCGGACGGCGTACGAGCATCGTCGTCATCGCGGTCGGTGAACTCGACGACACGGCCGAGACCCGGTTCGCCGTCGAGGATCTCTTCGGGGCCGGCGCCGTGATCGAGGCGCTGGGACTCCGCGGCATCGACTTCACCTCACCGGAGGCCGCCGCCGCTGCCGCCGCGTACGAGGGCCTGCGCAACGGCGTCGGGCACCTGCTGTCCGCGTCCGCCACCGCCCAGCAGCTCGCGCAGGCGGGTGCCACGCAGCATGTGCAGGCGGCACGCGAGGTCGACGTGTCAAGCGTCGTCCCGGTCCTGGACGGAGCGGTGTTCCGGGCGTAGTCTCGGCGCATGCGCGCACTCCTCGGAACCACCGTCCTCGCCGAAGCCTCCGAATCGGAGCTCATCAAGATCGAGGGCAACTGGTACTTCCCGCCGTCGAGCCTCAACCGCGAGCGCTTCGTCGAGACCGACACCCAGTACCACTGCCCGTGGAAGGGCGACGCCCAGTACTGGGGCGTCACCGACGGCGGCGAGGTCAAGCCCGATGTGGCCTGGTCGTACCCGACCCCGTATCCGACCGCGTTCGACCGCGTCGGCAAGGACTTCTCCGGCTACGTCGCCTTCGGGAACGAGGTCGAGGTCGTCGACTGATGGCCGACTGGGGCGACCGCCCGCAGCCGCCTGAGCGCGGGGGCGAGCGCGAGACGATCGAGGGCTTCCTCGATCTGCAGCGCGCCAGCATCGTCTGGAAGGCACGCGGACTCACCGACGAGCTCGCGGCCAAGCGACTGTTGCCGAGCATCACGACCGTCTCGGGTGTCATCCGACACCTCGCCGATGTCGAGCGCAGCTGGTTCCGCGAGGACATGGACGGGCAGTCGGACGTCCCGGCACGGTGGACCGACGACGACCCGGACGGCGAATGGCGCGTCACGGCCGACGACAGCCTGGCCGAGATCATCGCCGACTACGAGGCGGCCTGTGCGGAGTCCCGCGAGGTGGCGTCGCGGTATCAGCTCGACGATGTCTGCCTCGGCAACGACCAGCGGTTCACGCTGCGGTGGATCGAGCTCCACATGATCGAGGAGACGGCCCGGCACCTCGGGCACATCGACGTCCTCCGCGAACAGCTCGACGGACGCACCGGCGAGTAGCGCCGCGGCCGTCGAGCGTGCGGAGCGTCAGGCGCCGACGAGCGCCGCTCGGTCGCGTCCCCGCGAGACGCGGACGACCACGGTGACGACGGCCACCACGACCGCGACGATCAGCGCCGTGACCCCGGCTTCGGTCGAGAGCAGTTCGCCGGTGAAGCGGCCCACGGCCACCCACGCGAGCCCCCAGCAGAGCGACAGCATGGGTGCGATCCGTCCACGGCCGACGACCGCGAGCAGGATCCCGACCGCGCCGGCGACCGCGAGGACGATGATCGCCCAGACACCGGCGGCCGGGCCGTCCGCGCTCCCGATCCCGGATCCGACGAGCGCAGCGGTGATGTTCGCCGCCGTCGCGACGCACACCCACCCGAGGTAGAGGCCCATCGTGCCGTCCGTGATGATCGTGTCGACCACGCCGGACGGCCTGGTCCGGAGCACGATCACGAAGATGCGGGCCAGGACACCCAGGAGGGCGATGATCACGAACACGCTCAGGATCAGGAAGCCCGCCTGCACCACGAGGATCCACGCCGCGTTCAGCAGCAGGCTCGCCACGACCCAATAACCGAGACGACGGTGGCGCTCACGGGTCGTCTGCGAGGGCAGGAACTGCCAGACCGCATAGGCGACGAGCCCGAGGTAGATGACGCTCCAGATGGAGAACGCGGGCCCGTCCGGTGCGATCGGCGTCGACGAGGCGCTCAACGCACCGTTCGCCGCGTTCTGGACCTGCGTCCCCCCGGCGGCTCCCGACCCGATGTAGGAGCCGATGATCGCGAGGACCGCGCTGACGGCGACGGCGATCTGCCGGACGCGGTCCGCGGTGGTGGGTGAATCGGTGCCGGTCATGACGCATGCCTCCAGAATTGTGCAGCTAGCTGATCAATTCAGCGTACGCCACCTCGGTGCACCTCGCAGGGGCTTGCGCCGGTGCCGTGGAACGGCCTGCTCAGAGGAGCTTGCGCAGCGTCCGCAGGTTGCGCGTGGTGACGTGCGGCTTGAACCGGGCCTTCGAGGACTCCTTCGCGAAGGCGGTGTCGGTGCTCGACCCCTTCGGGACCTCCCAGTAGAGGACGCCGTCGCCGGATGCCACGCGGTCGGGCTGCTCCCCGGCCTCCGCCGAGAACGCGAGCAGGGCGTCGAGTGAGCCCTGCTCGGAGGAGAACATGACGTACGGCTGGACCTGCTCGGCCTCCGGCCAAGGGTAGGCCTCGATGACGTCGGCGAGTGCGCGCTGATGCGTGAGCACGATCCACGCCTCGTATCCGAAGGCCTCCGCGAGCGACCGCTCGATGCGCCGTTTCAGCGCACCGCGTGCATCGTCCGCGGTCTCGCCAGGCTCGTGCTCTGGGTCGTCGAAGACGACGTTGCCGCTCGCGAGGACGGTGCGGACTCCCCAGAACCCGGCCGACCGGAACACCTCGGCGAGGTCGGCGGAGCGGATCGTGACGCCGCCGACGTTGACCCCGCGCAGGAGTGCGATCCAGCTGTCGGTGGGAACCGCGCCGCCGGTCATGACCCGATGCCCGGCTCGGGCGGGGTGGACCCGTCGAACGCGGCCGCCCGACGCCGCATGGCCGGCGTGACCTCCCGGTGCACCCAGCTGAGGAGGAAGCGTTCGTCCCAGGAGCGCGAGCACTTGCCACACGAGGTGGCCCGGCTCGGGCGCCGATGCCGGTAGAGGACATGGCCCGAGGGGCAGGTGCCGACCCACGGAGCGAGTTCGTCGGCCGTCTGGCCCTCGTGGAGACGCGAGCCCTCGTAGCCGATCTCCTCGGCGACCTTGCGCCACTTGGGTCCGTGCCCGGCGCGCGCCCCGGCGAGGGCGTGCGCGACCTCGTGGAGGAGGATCTGGTGGATCTCGTCGTCGTCGTAGCGTGCAGCGAGATAGCGCGAGACGGTGATGCGCTTCGTCGTGAAGTTGCACAGGCCGGCGCGTCGCTTGGCGTTGTCGAAGCCGAAGGTCCAGACCGTCGGGTCGAGGTGCAGCACGATGAGCGCCTGTGCCCACGCCGTGACCCGACTGAGTTCTGCCATGCCTGGATGGTACTCCCGGCGACCGACACCGGACCGCAGGAGCGGGATGACCCACCGGTGTGGCGGTCGCCCTCAGCGGGCCGCGAGCGGGGCGAGGGGGAGTTCGACGATCCGGTCGTCCTCGGTTCCGGGCGAGCCCCGGCCGTCGGTGTTGTTCGTGAGGATCCAGGCGGTCCCCGGCGGGCCGGCCACGACGTCGCGGATCCGTCCGAACTCGCCGACGAGGTAGGGCACCGCGTCGATCACGCCCACGAGCGCGCTGCTCCCCGCCGGCACGTGCACGCCGTCGGTGATGCCGTACAGGCGCTCGCCGCGGAGCGAGGCCATGAAGATCGTGTCGTCGATGATCGCGAGACCGCTCGGGCTCGCGTCCTCCGTGGCCCACTGCGCGACCGGGTCGATCATGCCCGGTGCTCCGGCGATGCCTTCGGCGACCGGCCAGCCGTAGTTGCCACCGGGGGTGATCCGGTTGAGCTCGTCCCAGGTGTTCTGCCCGAACTCGCTCGCCCACAGGCCGCCGTCGCGATCCCACGCGATGCCCTGCGGGTTGCGATGGCCGAGGGAGTAGACGGGCGACCCCGGGAACGGGTTGTCGCCCGGCACCGCACCCTCCGGTGTGAGCCGCAGGATCTTCCCGCCGAGGCTGTCCACGTCCTGAGCCAGGCTGCGGTCACCGGCGTCACCCGCGGTGGCGTAGAGCATGCCGTCCGGTCCGAACGCGATGCGTCCGCCGTTGTGGTTCCCGGCCCGGGGGATGCCGACGAGGACCTCCTCGACGCCGCCGAGCGCGTACGACCCGGCCGCTCCCGTGAGCGGGAACCGCACGATGCGGTTGTCGGACGAGGTCGTCAGGTAGGCGTAGAGCCAGGTTCCCGCGGTCTCCGATCCCGCCGGCGTGAGGACGGCGAGCCCGAGCAGCCCGCCCTCGCCTCCCGCGGCCACCCCGGGGACCACGCCGACCTGCCGCACCGCGCCGCCGCTGACGACCTCGAGGACGTCGCCCGCGTCACGCTGGCTCACCAGCGTGCTGCCCGAGGCGAGTCGCACCATCGACCAGGGCGCATCGAGGCCACCGACGACCGTGGTGGCCTCACCGGTCGGGGCGACCGGTCCGGTGGGGACCGCGGATGTGGGCGTCGACGCGGACGCGCTCGGCGCAGGGGAGGGCGAGAGGGAGGCCGTACCCGGTGATCGTGGCTCCCCGTCGGTGCAGGCCACGAGCGCCAGGGCGGTGGCGGCGAGCAGAGTGGTGAGCGAGGCGGGCGCACGCAGGCCCCGTCGTCGCGGCGTCTGCGTGGTGGCCATGGTCAGCCCTTCGTCTGGAAGATGCCCTGGGCGGGGTTCGGGGAGGGGACGGCGGTCGTGTCCGTCACGACCTGTGCCCCTGCGATGAAGGCGCGCAGCTCGGCGCCCGCCACCGCCTTGGCGGGGTGGGGGCCGGCCGCGAGGAGCCTCGGTAGGAAGTCGAGTGGGAGGGCGGTGTTCGATCCGACGAGGACGACGTTGCCGAAGCGGCGGCCTTTGAGGATCTGCGTCTCCGCGAGGGCGGCGACGTGCGACACGGAGTCGGCGAGCGTCGCGGCCTGTCCGCGGGCGAACGCGAGTCCGCGGCCGTCGGCGACGTTCACGACGATGACGCCGGTCGGCGACAGCAGCTCGACCGCCGAGGCGTAGAACTCGGTGCTCGTGACATGGGCCGGCGTGTTGGCGCCGCTGAAGATGTCGACGACGACGAGGTCGACGGTGCCGCGGAGGCCTGGCGGCAGCTTCGCGACGATCTCGCGGGCGTCGCCGTAGCGGACGCGGATCTGGGCGCGCTTCGACCAGGGGAGGTGCTCGCGCACGAGATCGATGAGTTCGCGCTCGAGCTCGACGACCTGTTGCCGCGAGCCCGGCCTCGTCGCCTCCACGTAGCGGGGGAGGGTGAGCGCGCCGGCACCGAGGTGCACCGCCGTGATCGGCTGACCGGGATCGGCGATCTCGTCGATGATGTGACCGATCCGCTGGATGTACTCGAAGAAGAGTTCCTCGGGCTGATCGAGGTTGACGTGCGACTGCGGCGTGCCGTCGACCACCAGCTGATAGGTGCCCGGCACGAAGCGGTCGGCCTCGATCCTGGCCAGGTATCCGCTGACGCCGAGTCGTACCTGTGCCTCGTCCATACCCCCACCCTAGACTTTCCCGCAGTGGTGGGAGGCGGAGCGGAAGGGGTGCGGCCGTGGCGCAGGCGGACCTCAACAGCGACCTCGGCGAGGTCTGGCGCGGTGCGCCGACCGCCGACGACGACGCCATGTTCGCCCTCATCACGAGCGCGAACATCGCCTGCGGCTTCCACGCCGGGGACGACGCGTCCATGCGCGAGGCCGTCCGCCGCTCGATGGCCCACGGGGTGTCGCTCGGCGCCCACCCCTCCTACCGGGACGAGGCGGGCTTCGGTCGACGCGACCAGGACGTACCGGCCGAGGTGCTCGAGGCCGAGGTCCTGGAGCAGCTCCGCGCCCTGCAGCGAGCGGTCGACGAGGTCGACGAGGTCGGCGAGGCCGACGGGGCCGGCGCACGGCTGGCCTACGTGAAGCCGCACGGCGCCCTCTACAACCGGATCGCGCACGACCGGGTCCAGGCGCGCGCGGTCGTCCGGGCGGTGGTCACGGCCTCCGAGGAGCTCGGGCGACCACTTCCCGTGCTCGGGATGCCCGGCTCCGTGATCGAACGCGAGACCCTCGCCGCCGGACTCCGCTTCGTCGCGGAGGCCTTCGTCGACCGCGGCTACCGCTCCGACGGTTCGCTCGTCCCGCGCGATACCCCCGGGGCACTGGTCACCGATGAGGCGGCCGCCGCCCGCCGCGCCGTCTCCCTCGTCCTCGACCGACGCATCACCAGTGTCGACGGTGCAGACGTCGAACTCGACGCGGTCTCGCTCTGCGTGCACGGCGACACCCCCGGGGCAGTATCGCTCGCCACGGCGGTCAGGGCTGCCCTGCTGGACGCCGGCGTCGAACTGGTCGCGCCGTGGTGAACGCGGACACCTCGACCGGCCCCGTGCTCCGAGCGATGGGGGAGGAGGCCGTGCTCCTCGAACTCGCATCGCTCGAGGACGTCCTGCTCGTGCACCGGGCGCTCGCCGCCTCACGCCCGGCAGGACTGGTCGACCTCGTCCCTGCCGCCCGGACCGTGCTCGCCGTGACGGACGCGCGGGGCCCGGCGCTCGCCGCGGTGGGGGCCTGGTTGCTCGCGACCGCGGAACGGACGCTCGCACCCGGCGTGGGAGGCTCGACCGGCGCTGTCGACGAAGCGGGAAGACGGCCGGACACCGTCATCCACGTCCGCTACGACGGCCAGGACCTCGCCGAGACCGCGGCGCTGCTCGGCATGGACGCCGACGGTCTCATCGCCCGGCACACCGCTCACGCCTGGACCGTCGCCTTCAGCGGCTTCGCGCCGGGGTTCGCCTACCTCGTGCCGGAGCGTGAGGACGAGGCGATCGGCCCACCGCTCGAGATCCCGCGCCTGAGCGTGCCGCGGACGACCGTCCCCGCCGGTTCGGTGGCGCTCGCCGGGACGTTCAGCGGCGTCTACCCGCGAGCCTCCCCGGGCGGGTGGCGCATCATCGGGACGACCGACGCCGTGCTGTGGGACGACGCAGCGGACCCGCCCGCCCTCCTCGTCCCCGGCGGCCGGGTGCGCTTCGTGCAGGTCGCCGCATGATGGGCGGGACCCTGCTCGTGGAGGCGGCGGGACCGGCGACCACCGTGCAGGACCTGGGTCGACCTGGGGCCGCGGCCCTCGGGGTCAGTCCGTCCGGCGCGCTCGACCGCGGCGCCCTGCGCCTCGCCAACCGTCTCGTCGGCAACCCGGAGGGCCGTGCCGCGCTCGAGGTCGTCCTGGGCCCGTTCGTGGCCGTCCCCGACGTCGACCTCTGGATCGCCGTGACCGGTGCGTGGGGTCCAATCACCGTCGACGGCAGGCCGTCCGACGGGCACCGCGCCGTCCTCGTGCAGGCCGGTTCCCGGCTCGAACTCGGCTCGGCGACCCACGGGCTCCGGTACGTCCTCGCCGTCCGCGGCGGCTTCGACGGCCCGCAAGTCCTCGGCTCGCGGTCGACCGACACCCTGGCCGGCCTCGGTCCGGCACCGGTCGACGCCGGCAATCGACTCCCCGTCCTCCCCACCCCGCGCCGCCGCGTCCCTCCGCTCGACATCGCCCCGTGGACGCGGCCCGACGCCGGGGAGCGTCTCGTGCGGGTCTCGCCGGGGCCCCGCCGGGACTGGTTCGACGACGCCTCCCTGCAACGCCTCGTCGAGCAGCCGTGGAGCATGACGGCCGACGCCGATCGCATCGGGATGCGCCTCGACGGGCCGCCGCTCGAGCGACTCGATCCCGGTCGGGAACTGCCGAGCGAGGGCATGGTCGCCGGGGCGGTCCAGGTGCCGCCGAGCGGTCTGCCGACGATCCTGTCGGCCGACCACCCGGTCACCGGCGGGTATCCGGTCATCGCGGTCGTGCGCGCCGCGGACCGCGACCTCCTGGCGCAGCTCCGCCCCGGTCAGCGCCTCCGGTTCAGCACGGGTTGACGGGAACATCGGGGGCAACGCGGCGGTTATACCGGAAAGTCGAAAACTCGTCAAGGAAAGAGTAGACACGCCGAAGATTCCGGCATATAGTTGTTCTTTGCGCTCCCAGAATCTCTATGCCTTCATATTGCGGTCGGCTGGTGTGCGGGTCCAACCCGCCACATGTTCCCTTTCTGGTGAGTAACTCCACTGACGACCAGTAACTCGGCCCCCAACAGGCCTCCGGAGGTTATCCCCTTGGCTGCTGCGCGCAACGCAACCACCAACTCACCCAAGAACGGCCGCGGAGCATCCCGCCTCTCGTTCGCGAAGATCACCGACACGCTCACGGTTCCAGACCTCCTGGCTCTGCAGACCGAGAGCTTCGACTGGCTGGTCGGCAACGACGTGTGGAAGGCACGCGTCGCAGAAGCCACCCAGGCCGGCCGACAGGACCTGCCCACGAAGAGCGGCCTCGACGAGATCTTCGAGGAGATCTCGCCCATCGAGGACCTCGGCGAGACGATGCAGCTCTCCTTCGCCAACCCGTACCTCGAGCCCGAGAAGTACTCCATCGACGAGTGCAAGGAACGCGGCAAGACGTACGCGGCCCCGCTCTACGTCGAGGCCGAGTTCATGAACCACCTCACCGGTGAGATCAAGACCCAGACGGTCTTCATGGGCGACTTCCCGCTCATGACCGAGCGCGGTACCTTCATCATCAACGGCACCGAGCGCGTCGTCGTCTCGCAGCTCGTCCGCAGCCCGGGCGTGTACTTCGAGTCGGCTCAGGAGAAGACCTCCGACAAGGACATCTTCTCCGCTCGCGTCATCCCGAGCCGCGGTGCCTGGCTCGAGTTCGAGATCGACAAGCGCGACCAGGTCGGCGTCCGCATCGACCGCAAGCGCAAGCAGTCCGTCACCGTGTTCCTCAAGGCGCTCGGCATGACGAGCGAGGAGATCCTCGAGGAGTTCAAGGGCTACGAGTCCATCGAGCTCACCCTCGAGAAGGACACGATCCTCACCAAGGAGGACGCGCTCCGCGACATCTACCGCAAGCTCCGTCCGGGCGAGCAGGTCGCAGCCGAGGCCGCACGTGCGCTCCTCGACAACTTCTACTTCAACTCGAAGCGCTACGACCTCGCGAAGGTCGGCCGGTACAAGATCAACAACAAGCTCGGTCTCGACAAGCCGCTCAGCGACTCCGTCCTGACGACCGACGACATCGTCGCCACGATCAAGTACCTCGTCGCCCTGCACCGCGGCACGGCCACCCTCCCGGGTGTCCGCAACGGCAAGCCCGTCGACCTCCGTCTCGACACGGACGACATCGACAACTTCGGCAACCGTCGCATCCGCGCCGTCGGCGAGCTCATCCAGAACCAGGTCCGCACCGGTCTGTCCCGCATGGAGCGCGTCGTCCGCGAGCGCATGACCACGCAGGACATCGAGGCCATCACGCCGCAGACCCTGATCAACGTGCGCCCCGTCGTCGCCGCGATCAAGGAGTTCTTCGGGACCTCGCAGCTGTCGCAGTTCATGGACCAGAACAACCCGCTCGCGGGTCTGACCCACAAGCGTCGCCTCTCGGCGCTCGGCCCCGGTGGTCTGTCGCGTGAGCGTGCAGGCGTCGAGGTGCGAGACGTCCACCCGTCGCACTACGGCCGCATGTGCCCGATCGAGACCCCGGAAGGCCCGAACATCGGCCTCATCGGTTCGCTCGCATCGTTCGCGCGGATCAACTCGTTCGGTTTCATCGAGACCCCGTACCGCCGCGTCGTCGACGGCCGGGTCACCGAGGACATCGACTACCTGACCGCGATGGAAGAGGACAACTACATCGTCGCGCAGGCCAACGCTCCGCTGAAGAGCGACGGCCACTTCCAGGAGGACCGCGTCCTCGCCCGGAAGAAGGGCGGCGAGGTCGACCTCATCCCGTCCGAGGAGATCGGCTACATGGACGTCTCCCCGCGCCAGATGGTGTCGGTCGCGACCTCCCTCATCCCGTTCCTCGAGCACGACGACGCGAACCGCGCACTCATGGGTGCCAACATGCAGCGTCAGGCCGTCCCGCTCCTCATGTCGGACTCGCCGCTCGTCGGTACCGGTATGGAGGGCTACGCAGCCATCGACGCGGGTGACGTCGTCACCGCCGACAAGGCCGGCGTCGTCCAGGAGGTGTCGGCCGAGTCCGTCACCGTCCAGCTCGACGAGGGTGGCACGCAGACCTACTACCTGCGCAAGTTCGACCGCTCCAACCAGGGCACGAGCTACAACAACCGCGTCATCGTCTCCGAGGGTGCACGCATCGAGGCCGGCGAGGTCATCGCCGACGGCCCCGCCACGGAGAACGGCGAGCTCGCGCTCGGCAAGAACCTCCTCGTCGCCTTCATGACGTGGGAGGGTCACAACTTCGAGGACGCGATCATCCTCAGCCAGAACCTGGTGAAGGACGACGTCCTCTCCTCGATCCACATCGAGGAGTACGAGGTCGACGCCCGCGACACCAAGCTCGGCAAGGAGGAGATCACCCGTGATCTCCCGAACGTCAGCCCGGAGCTGCTCAAGGACCTCGACGAGCGCGGCATCATCCGCATCGGTGCCGAGGTCCGCCCCGGCGACATCCTCGTCGGCAAGGTCACGCCGAAGGGCGAGACCGAGCTCTCCGCCGAGGAGCGCCTGCTCCGCGCCATCTTCAACGAGAAGAGCCGCGAAGTCCGCGACACCTCGCTGAAGGTTCCCCACGGTGAAGCCGGCACGATCATCGCCGTCAAGGTGTTCGACGCACAGGACGGCGACGACGAGCTCGGCTCGGGCGTCAACCAGCGTGTGGTCGTCTACATCGCCCAGAAGCGCAAGATCACCGAGGGCGACAAGCTCGCCGGCCGTCACGGCAACAAGGGTGTCATCGCGAAGATCCTGCCCGTCGAGGACATGCCGTTCCTCGAGGACGGCACGCCGGTCGACGTCATCCTCAACCCGCTCGGCATCCCCGGTCGAATGAACTTCGGTCAGGTCCTCGAGATCCACCTGGGGTGGATCGCGAAGCAGGGCTGGAACGTCGAGGGCAAGCCCAGCTGGGCCAAGAAGCTCCCGGCTGCCGCGCACTCGGCCGAGCCGAACACCAAGGTCGCGACCCCGGTGTTCGATGGCGCCTCCGAGGAGGAGATCGCCGGTCTGCTCGACTCGACCAACGTCACCCGCGACGGCGACCGCCTCATCGGTTCCTCCGGAAAGGCCCGTCTGTTCGACGGCCGCTCCGGCGAGCCGTTCCCGGCACCGGTCTCGGTCGGCTACATGTACATCCTCAAGCTGCACCACCTCGTGGACGACAAGATCCACGCGCGTTCGACGGGTCCGTACTCGATGATCACGCAGCAGCCGCTCGGTGGTAAGGCTCAGTTCGGTGGACAGCGCTTCGGTGAGATGGAGGTCTGGGCCCTCGAGGCCTATGGAGCCGCGTACGCGCTCCAGGAGCTCCTGACCATCAAGTCCGACGACATCCTCGGCCGCGTCAAGGTGTACGAGGCCATCGTCAAGGGCGAGAACATCCAGGAGCCGGGTATCCCCGAGAGCTTCAAGGTGCTCATCAAGGAGATGCAGTCGCTGTGCTTGAACGTCGAGGTCCTCTCGGCCGACGGCACCGCGGTGAGCCTGCGCGACACCGACGACGACGCGTTCCGCGCCGCCGAGGAGCTCGGGATCAACATTTCCTCCAGGTTCGAGTCGTCGTCCATCGACGAGATCTAAGCCTGACCACTGTAGAGACTGACGAAACCTTTCATAGGAGATACATTGCTCGACGTCACAACTTTTGACGAGCTTCGCATTGGTCTGGCCACCGCAGACGACATCCGTGCCTGGTCGCACGGAGAGGTCAAGAAGCCCGAGACCATCAACTACCGCACCCTCAAGCCCGAGAAGGACGGTCTGTTCGGTGAGCAGATCTTCGGTCCTTCCCGCGACTGGGAGTGCGCCTGCGGCAAGTACAAGCGGGTCCGCTTCAAGGGCATCGTGTGCGAGCGCTGCGGTGTCGAGGTCACGAAGTCGTCGGTGCGCCGTGAGCGCATGGGCCACATCGAACTCGCCGCCCCGGTCACGCACATCTGGTACTTCAAGGGTGTCCCGTCGCGCCTCGGCTACCTGCTGGACATGGCGCCCAAGGACCTCGAGAAGGTCATCTACTTCGCGGCCTACATGGTCATCGATGTGGACGAGGACGCACGTCACCAGGACATGCCCGGCCTTGAGAACGAGCTCCGTCTCGAGATCAAGACGCTCGGCGACCAGCGCGACTCGCGCATCGCGGACCGCCTGAAGAAGCTCGAGGACGACCTCGTCGCCCTCGAGGAGGAAGGCGCCAAGAGCGAGCAGAAGCGTCGCACCAAGGACGCCGCTGAGAAGGAGATGAGCCAGACCCGCAAGTCCTACGACGAGCAGATCGCTCACCTCGAGCGCGTCTGGGAGGACTTCCGCAACCTCAAGGTCGGCGACCTCAAGCCCGAGGACTCCGTGTTCCACGAGCTGCAGGACCGCTTCGGCCTGTACTTCGAGGCCTACATGGGTGCCGAGGCGGTCAAGAAGCGCCTGCTGTCCTTCGACCTCGCGGCCGAGTCCGAGCTGCTCCACCACCAGATCGCGGAGGGCAAGGGTCAGAAGAAGATCCGCGCCATCAAGCGTCTGCGCGTGGTCAACTCGTTCCTCATCACCGGCAACTCGCCGGCCGCGATGGTCCTCGACGTGGTCCCGGTCATCCCGCCGGAGCTCCGCCCGATGGTGCAGCTCGACGGTGGCCGCTTCGCGACCTCCGACCTCAACGACCTCTACCGTCGTGTGATCAACCGCAACAACCGTCTGCGTCGTCTGCTCGACCTCGGGGCTCCCGAGATCATCGTCAACAACGAGAAGCGGATGCTGCAGGAGGCCGTCGACGCACTGTTCGACAACGGTCGTCGTGGTCGCCCCGTCACCGGTACCGGCAACCGTGCCCTGAAGTCCCTCAGCGACATGCTGAAGGGGAAGCAGGGTCGATTCCGCCAGAACCTGCTCGGCAAGCGCGTCGACTACTCGGGCCGTTCGGTCATCATCGTCGGCCCGCAGCTGAAGCTGCACCAGTGTGGTCTGCCCAAGCAGATGGCGCTGGAGCTCTTCAAGCCGTTCGTCATCAAGCGCCTGATCGACCTGAGCCACGCTCAGAACATCAAGGCCGCGAAGCGCATGGTCGAGCGCAGCCGTCCCGAGGTCTGGGACGTGTTGGAGGAGATCATCCGCGAGCGTCCCGTGCTGCTGAACCGTGCGCCAACGCTGCACCGTCTCGGCATCCAGGCGTTCGAGCCTCAGCTCGTCGAGGGCAAGGCCATCCAGCTGCACCCGCTCGTCTGTGCCGCGTTCAACGCGGACTTCGACGGCGACCAGATGGCTGTCCACCTCCCGCTCTCCGTCGAGGCCCAGGCCGAGGCGCGCATCCTGATGCTCGCGTCGAACAACATCCTGAAGCCGTCCGACGGCCGCCCGGTCACCCTGCCCACGCAGGACATGATCATCGGCCTCCACCACCTGACCACCCTCAAGGAGGGTGTCGAGGGTGAGGGCCGTGCCTTCTCGTCCGTCGCCGAGGCCATCCTCGCGAAGGACCAGGGCTCGCTCGACCTCAACGCCAAGGTGCGCATCCGTCTGACCGACGTGACGTTCGCCGAGGGCACGGGTCCCGAGGGCTACGAGGGCTCGGGTGTCGCACTCGTCGAGACGACCCTCGGTCGCGCACTCTTCAACGAGGCGCTGCCGGCGGACTACCCCTACGTGGAAGACGTGGCGGACAAGGGCAAGCTGTCCTCGATCGTCAACGACCTCGCGGAGCGGTACCCGAAGACGGTCGTCGCCGCCACGCTCGACAACATCAAGGACGCCGGTTTCCACTGGGCGACGCGTTCCGGTGTGACCGTTGCGCTCAGCGACGTCCTGACCCCGCCGAACAAGCGCGAGATCGTGCAGGGCTACGAGAAGCAGGCCGCCAAGGTCCAGAGCCAGTTCGACAAGGGTCTGACCACGGATGCCGAGCGTCGTCAGGAGCTCATCAAGATCTGGACGGAGGCCACCGAGAAGGTCGCCGAGGCCATGCGCGCGAACTTCCCGGCGGACAACACCATCAACCGCATGGTGTCGTCGGGTGCTCGTGGTAACTGGCTGCAGATCCGCAACATCGCGGGTATGCGAGGCCTGGTGAACAACCCGAAGGGTGAGATCATCCCTCGCCCGATCATCTCCTCCTACCGTGAGGGCCTGTCGGTCGCGGAGTACTTCATCGCGACCCACGGTGCTCGTAAGGGTCTGGCCGACACGGCGCTCCGTACCGCCGACTCGGGATACCTCACGCGTCGTCTCGTCGACGTCTCGCAGGATGTCATCATCCGCGAAGACGACTGCGGCACGACCAAGGGTCTCGAGCTCGCGATCGCGAACGCCGACAGCTCGGGTGAGCTCGTGCGCGACCCGAACGTGGAGAACTCCGTGTTCGCCCGTTCGCTGGCCGCAGCCGCGGTCAACCCGAAGGGTGAGGTCGTCGCCGAGGCCGGCGAGGACGTCGGTGACGTGCTCATCGACAAGCTCGTCTCCGCGGGTGTCGAGAACATCAAGGTGCGCTCGGTCCTGACCTGCGAGTCGACCGTCGGTGTGTGTGCAGCCTGCTACGGCCGCTCGCTCGCCACGGGCAAGCTCGTCGACATCGGCGAGGCCGTCGGCATCATCGCGGCCCAGTCGATCGGTGAGCCCGGTACCCAGCTGACGATGCGTACCTTCCACACGGGTGGTTCGGCATCGGCGGACGACATCACGCAGGGTCTGCCCCGCGTGCAGGAGCTGTTCGAGGCTCGTACCCCCAAGGGTGCGACCCCGATCGCCGAGGCCGCCGGTCGCATCACGATCGACGAGAACGACAAGGCTCGTAAGGTCATCCTGACGCCCGACAACGGCGACGAGCCGGTCGTCTACCCGGTGCTGAAGCGTGCGGTCCTCCTCGTCGAGGACGGACAGCACGTCGAGCTCGGTCAGAAGATCCACGTCGGTGCGGTCGACCCCAAGGAGGTCCTGCGCGTGCAGGGCGTCCGCGAGGTCCAGAAGCACCTCGTCGGTGGCGTCCAGGGCGTGTACCGCTCGCAGGGTGTCCCGATCCACGACAAGCACATCGAGGTCATCGTGCGCCAGATGCTGCGGAAGGTGACCGTCGTCGACCACGGCGACACCGACCTGCTGCCCGGCGAGCTCGTCGACCGCCTGCGCTACGCCGAGCTCAACCGCTCGGCCGTGTCGGAGGGTCGTCGCACCGCATCGGCTCGCCAGGAGGTCATGGGTATCACCAAGGCGTCCCTCGCGACCGAGTCGTGGCTGTCGGCCGCTTCCTTCCAGGAGACCACGCGTGTCCTCACGCAGGCCGCGATGGAAGGCAAGAGCGACCCGCTGGTCGGCCTCAAGGAGAACGTCATCATCGGTAAGCTCATCCCGGCCGGTACCGGCCTGGCGCGCTACCGCAACGTGACGGTCGAGGCGACCGAGGAGGCGAAGGCGGAGCGTTACCCGAACCGCATCTTCGGTGAGGACGGCGCGTTCAACGAGTCCGACCTGAGCTTCGTCGACTTCGACAGCTTCAGCTCCGACGACTTCACCCCCGGTAACTACAACTAGGGCTGAACGACTCACCCGGAGGGCCCGTCCCGATCGTTTCTCGATCGGGACGGGCCCTCCGTCGTTCGTTCGCCCATTCCTGGGCGAGCGAATGCCCGTTCGCCCCGGAATGGGCGAACGAATCGGGCATCGGTGAGTTGTGTGGCGGGTCTCTGCACGACATGCTGGTCCGATGAGTGATCAGCCCGAGCAGCCCACCGGCCAGTTCCAGCCGCTGGAGCCGGACGCGACCCCGGTGCAGCCAGACGTCCGCTACGGCGCTCCGGCACCCAAGCGGAAGCGCAATCCGGTCGTCATCGGCCTGAGTGTGCTCGCCGGCGTGCTGGCGATCGCGCTCATCGTCGTCATCGGGCTCCTGGTCGTCGGCCCAGGCGGCACCCCCGCCGCCGACTCGACCCGTACACCGAGTGCGACGGCGACCGCCGGCTCCACTCCTGCTCCGACCACGACGGACACCGCTGAGACCCCTGCCGCACCGGTGCGTCCGACCGAATGCACGCAGCTCTTCCCCGCCGGCTACATCGACTCACTCACCGCAGACGGCTTCCTCGCCTTGAACCCGGAATGGTCACTGCCGGAACTCGCCACCGACTTCTTCGGTTCGAACGACAGCGCCCTCGTGGCAGTGATCTCGTCGAACACCGACCGTCTGAACTGTGCCCTGGTGAAGGCGAGCGGTGGCGGCGACGTGGGCATCACCACCAATCTCCTCTCCATCGACGCTGCGACCCAGGCGTCGGTGATCGCGCGGATGAACGAGGCAGGCTTCACCTGCTCCGAGGAGACCGGCGGAACGATGTGCTTCACCGAGGTCTCGGAGGACGCCGGTACGTACGGCGAACGTCACTTCGTGCGGGACGGTACCTGGATCGCCACGCGCTGGTCGAACACCAACATCAGCGGCTGGACCCAGGCGATCGTCTCCACGCTCTTCCCCGCCTGACACCGGCGTCCCGTTCGCAATTCAGGACGAGTCCGGCGCGTCCCGCTCGAACGAGAGTGAGCGGGGCCGACATGCCGATGACGTCCTGAGTTGTGAACCGAGCGGGCGGGCTAGGCGATGCTCCAGTAGTACACGGAGGCGCCGGGGTGGATGACGGTGATCGCCTCGTCAACGGTGCGGTAGTCGGTGTCGTCGGTGTGCCCCGCGTAGTACACCTGGGTGCCGGCGTCGGTGGTCTCGACCTTCGACACGATGCCCGTGTGGTCGCGGTCGCCGCTGTTGTCCCAGTCGAACTGCACGATGTCACCGACCTTGACCTGGTTGCGCTGCGTGTCGTCGAGAGCGGTGGCGAGCTCGGGGTGCTCCTCGACGTAGTTCATGAAGAACGTCGAGCTGACCCAGGCCTTCGAGAAGTCGAAGTCGTCGCCGGTCCCCTCGGCCCACCAGTCCTCGTCCATCGTCCACCCGCGTTCCAGCAGACTCTGGCTGGCGAAGTTCGCGCAGTCGGTGTCGACCAGTGAGCCGTATTCAGCCAGGTTGTAGTCGTTCCAGTGCGTGAACACGTAGGCCATCTGCGCGTCGACGGGGCTCGTGATGTCGTAGCTGTAGCTCAGCGCATCACCGTCGACCCGGAGATCGTCCGCGTAGACGGCGATGCCGACGTCGGCGGGGGAGAAGCCGGTGGCTGCCGGCACGGCGACGGTCACCTCGGTGCTCGTCGCCGACAGGATCCGGGCTTCCTCCTCGCCGAACACGACGCGGGTCACGCCGTCCACGTCGACACCGCTCACGGTCAGGGTGCTCCCGCCTGCGACGGATCCGGTCGTGGCGGAGATCGCGGTGACCGCCGTGGCGTTGACCGTGGAGGCCGGGACCGTGGACGTCGTCCCGTCCAGAGCCTGCGCGGCCGGCTCGGATCCGGTCGCGTCGGAGTGCTGCAGCGCGACCGGGGTGATCACCGCGGTGGCGAGGAGGAGGACGGCTCCGGCAGCGGTACCGGCGACCACGCGTCGCCCGCGCAGGGGGAGGGCGCGGTAGCGGGAGGAGAGCCGCGTGAAGGGTGAGCGGGAATCGACGTGACGGTCGTGGGGGAGTTGCTCGGGCATGGGGCCTTTCCAGGGGATGCGCCGTCGGGGGATCGGCGTCGCGGGATCGGCAGTGATCCGACAGGTGTCTGTTATCGCTCCCACTCAAGCGCGCGGAGCTGAGGAGACCGTTTCCTCCGGATATGAATCAGACCTGAATCGCGTCGACGGGAGTGCGCGAGTCCCGGCGAGCTTGCCGGGCATCGGTGCCCCGGCTTGCTACCGTGGCGAGCGGAGCGCCGTGAGGGCGCTCCTGAACTGGCTTCCGCCGAAGGAGTACGCGATGAGCACCCAGAACCCCGAGCCCGGATCGCCGACCGACCCGAGCACTCCGGCGGCTGCCCAGACCGCGGCTGGCTCCGAGCGTCCGGCGACCGCGTCCGAGCAGTCCGTGGCCGAGCGGCCCGGAGCTGAGCGGGACATCCTCTCCGAGGACACCGTGCAGCAGGACATCATCACCACGGCGGACGGCGTCGGAGCGGACCCGGTCGTCGACGACCGTCGGGTCGCCAACCGCGACGACACGGCGTCGGATGCCGGCGTGCGGGAGACCCGCCCGTACCAGCCGCACACGCCGCAGCGCGCGTACTCGAACATCGACTTCGACGACGACGACACCTCCGGTACCCCGACGTCGACGGCGACCACCCGACAGGCCGACACCGGTGCCCACCCGTACCCCGCCGCGGCCTACGAGCCGGTCGCCCGCTCCGGCGCGACCGAGACCGCCACCGCAGCGGAGACCGAGCAGCAGCAGGCCTTCCCGCTGTACGTCCAGGCGCCGTCCGAGCCGGAGGTCCGCGGCAACCGCGGCTTCGGCATCCTCATCGGTCTCCTCGGCACCATCATCTTCGCCGCCCTCTACGCAGCAGCCGTCGCGGGCCTTCAGCTGGTGCTGGAAGGCGACGGCACGTTCGTCGAGAACCTCATCCAGATCGCCACGAGCTGGCCGTTCCTCATGGCCGCCGCAGGCTTCTTCCTGGCCTGGGTCGTCACGGCGACCATCGTGAACCGTTCCGGCTGGGTGCACTGGGTGCTCGGCGGCTTCATCATCGGCCTGGTCGTCTTCCTCGCGTGGGTCGGCGGGTTCCTGATCCAGGAGCGCGCGTGGACCCTCAGCGTCGACGAGATCCTCGCCGAAGTCACGGGTGTCGCCTTCACCTTCGGGCCGGTCCTCGCCTTCGTCGTCGCCCGCGAGATCCCCGTCTGGCTCGGTGGCTGGATCGCCGCCCGCGGCCGCAAGGTGCGCGAGGCGAACCTCGAGGCCCGCGCCGAGTACGAGCGCGTCCTCGAAGCCGGACCGACGACCGCCCGCTGAGCATGACCGGTGACGCGGACGGAGCGCGCGGTCCCTGGTGGATCGCCCCGTTCGCGGCGGTCACCTACGTGGCGCTCGTCGTCTGCGCGTTCGGGTTCATCAGCCTGCTGGCGGACCTCGACGTCGTGACCGACCGGGATGCCGGCCCGCTGACCGGTCCGCTCATGGTCGTGGTCGCCACGATCGTGGTCCTCTGGGCGATCATCCGTGAGACGCGCCGCACACCGCTGCGCGTCTCGGTCGGCTCCGCGGTCCTCGCGGGGCTCCTCGCCTGGCTCGCGTACGGCCTGAGCGGCGGCGTGTTCGACGCGATCGCGAGCCGGGACGGAGCGGACGCCGCCGCCTTCGCCGTGACGACACTGACCGGGCCGTTCTCGGTCACCGTCGGGGTGCTGGCGGTCGTCATCGTCCTCGCTGCCGCCGCCGTCGCGACGTCGTCGACCGGCCGACGTCCGACCCCGCGCTGGCCGTGGGAGCACGACGCACAGTGAGCCGATGCGACGTCCGCCCCGGTTCGCGCGAGGTGCGCCTCTCGTCCCTCCCCACGAGGGCGACGGCGTAGGCGATAATCGATCCGTTGCCGTCGTCGGCCGACGGCGCTTGGGGAGGAACCACCGATGAGATCACCCGACCTGACCGACACCGGTCTGGATCTCGACCTCGCGGGGACCGCCGACGACGTCGTCGCGCTCGTCCAACGTGCGGTCGCCGCCTCCGGTGAGGATGCGCAGCAGACCAGGCACTACGTCGCGATCGACGGTGGGACGAGCGCGGACATCCGCCTGCGGGTCGTCTCGGTCGACGATCCGGCTCCACTGCTCGCGTTCGCGATCACGACCGCCCCGTCCGCACGGGGAACGGCCGCCGCGACGTTCATCATGCAGCACGGCGTCCAGAAGCGCCGGCGTCAGCGCTCGTTGCTCGGACAGGAGCCGTTCCTGACCTTCCTGCGCGCGCTCGCCGAGCTGGCGACCGAGTCCGACCCCGGCGCCTCCGCCACCCTGCGCGTGCACGGCGCTCGGACCGTCCTCGCTCCGCGTCCCGCAGCGGCGCCGACGAGCGCAGAAGCGTCTCCTGCAGGTGCGCCCACATACGTCCCCGTCACGGACGGACCGGTCTCCCCGGGATGGGGTCCGATGACCGCCGATGCGCCGACACCATCCCCTGCCGTCTCGACCCCGACGTCCGCCGAGCCGGTTCCGGTCTTCGAGGCTCCGGCTGCTCAGGTGCCGGCTCCCGAGCGTGCCGTTCCCGAGACTTCGGTCCCTGGGGCCCCGGCTCCCGCAGCTCCGGCTCCCGAACCGACGTGGGCTCCCGCGGGCTCCGCGCCTGAACCGACGCCGGTCGTCGTCGAGCCACCTGCTGCCGAGCCGCAGTTCCGCGAGCCGCCGGTCGCACCCGCTCAGACACGCGCCCCGGCCGCATCGACGTCCTCGGTCCCTCCGGAGCTGCAGATCACCGTTCCCCCGGGACTGTTCGCCGGTGCACCGGCATCCCCGGGTGCGCCGGAGCCGAACGCTCCGGCGCCGGCGCGGCCGGTGGCGGACGCCGTGATCCCGACGCCGGAAGCGGATCTCGGTGCCACCGTCGTCTCGGCGTCGCTGCGAGCCGGGGACTTCGCGCTCGAGCTGCCCGACGGCGAGCGCATCCCGCTCCGGGGGCCACTCCTGCTCGGACGCAACCCCTCGGCACGGCCGGAACAGCCCGACGCCGAGCTCCGCTCACTCGTCGACCCACGGATGTCCGTCTCGAAGACGCACACGGTCGTCGTACCCGGACGACGGTCGCTCCGCGTGACGGACCTGCACTCCACGAACGGCACGACGATCACGGACGCGTCCGGCGCGGTCACCGTCTGCCAGCCAGGCGAGGCCTACGTCGCGGAAGCCGGGTCGACCATCGGGATCGGCGAGTTCCCGATCCGCGTCGTCGTCGGCTGAGAACGTCGTCGGGCATGGGGAGTGCTCCCCATCGTCGCCTCCCGAGCTCTCGGATACGCTGGTGGCCGGCGGGGCGAAACCCGCTGTCGGTGACTCTCAGACGGTCGCCGATTCAGTGACGACCCAAGGGGAACTATGGCCGGGGATCAGCTCTTCGTCGACGTCGAAGCCATTCGGACGATCGCGTCCGGACTGGAGACGAGCGGATACAGCCTTCCGACCGAGGTTGCCGTCGACCTGAGTGGCAGCTCCAGCTCGAGTGTCTCTGGTGCCGCGGAGAGCTTCGCCATGTGGGCGACGGTGCAGACGATGCTCGCGTCGGGTCAGATCACGAACGCTGCGCAGATCGCCAGGGACGCCGCGGCCACGTGGCAGGAGACCGAGGCACTGCTGGATGAAGGAGCCAACTGATGGGTAACTGGACGAGGGAGGATCCGGGACTCTTCGACGCCGGATCGCTCGGAACGGCCGCGACCGGCCTGCAGACCGTGGAGACGACGCTCGGCGAGGCTCGCACGGTCACGACCAACTCGCAGGCGGGCATGACCGCGGAGGTCTGGAGCGGAGACGCCCCGGTCACCTGGACGGCCTCCCTCGACACTCCGGTGGCCACGATCGATGCGGTCACCACCGCCCTGAGCGCAGCTCGGACGGCCATCGGCGCGTACTCCGAGACCGTGTCCGGAATCGCCACACGTGCGACGTCGGTGAAGCAGACCATGTTCGAGTCGAACCAGGTCATCAACCGCCAATACGCGGACCCCGCAGGTGGCCCGACGCCGGAGCAGGCGCAGCACCGCCAGCTGCAGGAACAGGCGGCGATGGGAGACCTCACGCTGGCCCGCAGCGCGCTCGAGGGGTTGGCCGATGAGCGCACCCTGGCTGACAGCACCCTGGTGCTCGCATTGACCCCGCCGAACGCCACCGCCTGGGAGGCACAGCGTCAGGCACTCGCCGCCATCGGCATCACCGACTCCGGCTCGCTGACGCCGAGCGCGGTGGCACAGGCGATGGCCGAGCTCGGGAACCAGATCGCCTCCGGCGACTATTCCGAGGCGGACGTCTCGAACCTGCAGACGCTCTACGACCTGTACGGCAAGAACCCGCAGGTGATGGCCCAGATGAATCGCGACATGGGCGGCGAGAACGTCGTCAGCCTCATCGACGAGCTTGGCCGTGGTGTGGTGGACGGCAGCGTCCCGGCCGCCGCGGCGTTGGCGCTCGCCCAGAGTGTCCGCGGCGGGTTGTCCGTCGGCTCGCAACGGTGGACCCCGCTCACCGGGCAGGAGTTCGCCGAGGAGATGATGTCCCAAGCGAGCACGATGGTCGGCGGTGACCCCGCTGCGATCGGTTTCCTCTTCGGTGACCCCACCAACGCGCCGATCGGTGTTACGACCACCCTCGCGCTCGCGGACATGATCGATGCCGCGGAACGCGGGAACTACCAGATCTGGCAGGACTCGTCGCCACTGCCCGGCGGCACGACGCTCGCGCTGCTCGAGGAGGAACAGACGGGGCTTTCCGGGCTCCGGGTCGTCGACATGGCGGGGCGGGTGTTGGAGACTCTCGGGGCATACCCCGCTGAAGCGCTCGAGTGGTTGACGAGCGCCGAGGACGACGGCGTCACCGGCGAAGGCAAGCTCGGCGAGAACCGCGTCGACTACTGGTATGGAGAGCGGGACTGGTCGACGTACGACCAGTTCGAGGGCCCTTCCGGTCTGTGGGCCGGCTCGCAACATGCGCCGGGCGGACCTGGTGACGGCAGCGTCACACTGCCGGACGGAACGAACAATTCACCGCAGGTCTGGCACGACAGCGCACAGCTGACGCATGACATCATGGAGGCGCTTGCAAGGAACGAGCAGTTCGTTACCGAGAACGTTAGCGAGATCGCTTCGGTCAAGATGGTTGCGGCTTTGGCGCCGCAGATTCCCGGCTTCGTCGAGGATCCGCTGTCGGGCATGGGCGATGACGGGGGTTCAACACTCGAGTCCCCCGTCTTCGGATCCGGCGACCCTCGGGAGTATGCGAGGGTGTCGCGAGAAATCTTCGCCGAGGTCTTCGGCGTAGCGGGAGATCACGCTGCGGGCGCAGAAGCCTTGAGTACCGTCGTGACGAACTATCAGGTGGGCCTCTCCGAAGCAGCAACCGCAGAGAACGCATCGGTGCCCGGCCTCACGCAACGCATCGCCATTCTCCAGGGCATGCTCGACGGTGCAGCGGACGGCGCTGCGCTCGGCGAGGCGACCCGTCAAGATGAGGCCGTTGAGGAAGCGATCGGCTTACTGGCGGACGCCGTGGGCCTGATCCCCGTGCCTGGGCTCGGCGGTGCCGCCGATATCGCGCAGGACTATCTGCTCGGTCAGCTCATCGATGCTGCAGAAGCCCACGACGTCTCGACGTTCGCCACCAACCATGCGGAGCTTTCTGAGGCCCAAGGTGAGGGGGGAGTCGCCGATCGCCAGGTCCTCCGAATCCAAACTGCGCAGCTGGTGTGGTCCGTCAGGCAGCCTGACGGAGTGCCCGACCCGACTGGCATGGATGCGGACGAGCTGGACGCCTGGTTCAGGACGAACGAAGTCGCGCTGAACCGGGCGTTGGACCCGCTGTCCAGCGGAACCACCTACGACACACTGGCCGGGGTCTACGACCTCGCCTACGGTCGGGCGAGTGGCGCGGCGGAGGCCGGATGAGTGCCGGAGTGAGGATCGGTGGCTCGGCCGCAGCCGTCGCGCTGCTCATCACGCTCGCCGGCTGCACGCCGACTCCGGCGGAACAGTCGGATCAGGGGGTCCCGGAGGTCGTCTGGGCTGACGGCGAGCCTTCGGGCGAATTCGAACAGGATGCTTGGGTTCAAGCGGCTCGGTCGGCGCTGACCGCCCTCGCCGTGGCACAGAACCGCAACGACTTCGAATTGCCGGAGCTGGTCGAATCGACGACGTACGAGGTGCGGTCGGCCGCCTGGCGCGGCGCGCGGGATCGTGTCGAGGCCGGAGAGCGGACCGACGTGCACCCTGGGCCGCAGCCGCTGGAACCACAGAGCGTCGAGGTGTCGGCGGACGGTCGAAGTGCGAGCGTCCAGGCATGCGTCGCGCTGGACTGGTCGTCGCCCCAAGGCACTCCTCCGGACTCCTTCGACACGGCCGGAGCGGAGTACCGCCTCGAGCGCACTGAGGACGGCCGGACCGTCCTCGACGCCATCGTCGGCTTGCCGAACCTCGACTGCGCGACTGCTGATCCCGCCGTCGGGCTGTTCGATCCCGCTCCGAAGGAGTCGTCGGTGACGAACGTCGATCAGATCGTCCGTCCACAGACCGACTGATCCGGTCGGACGTCGGACACGGCACACTCCGGATCCTGGCTCGCTCCGTCGTCGCTAGGCTGATCGAGGTCGCGTCGAGCGGCCCGCACTTCCAAGGGGATCCTGCATGCGCATCAAGCTGACGTTGACCAGGCCGTCGGGGTCGTCCGCCGACATCGTCGTGACGACGGACGCGGCGGCGAGCATCGCCGAGGTCGCGTCGACCATCGCGCGCGTCGACCCGCAGGGGCCCGATTCCGCGAACGCCGACTTCACGCTGCACGCGCGCTTGCCGGGGTCGACCGAGACCCTCCCACTCCCGCCGGAGGCCCCCATCGGCGAGGCCTGGGTCGGTTCGGGTGCCGTCATCGAGCTCGCCGACGCGGGGGTCTACTACTCCGCGGCGCGCACGGGCCAGGCTCCCGCGGTCGCCGTGGTCAGGGTCCTCTCCGGCGACGACGCGGGCCGTGAGTTCACCCTGCCGGCCGGCAGCTGGACCATCGGACGTGAGGCGAGCTGCGACATCGTCCTCGACGACCCGCTCGTCTCGAAGCGTCACGCACGCCTCGAGGTCGGCGGCGAGATCGAACTCGTCGACCTCGGCGCCGCCAACGGCATCGTCGTCGACGGTGGCATCGTGCCTCGACTCAAGGTCATCGAACCCGAGCGCGTGCTCATCGGCGACACCGAGGTCGAGATCGGGTTCGCCGGGACCGTCGGCCGTGCGGGTGTCGTCCCGAAGGCCGGGCCGGTGTACTTCAACCGCTCGCCGCGCGTCGAACAGCGCTACGCGGGGGAGACCTTCCCCGCCCCCGAGCCGCCGACCGAGCGCGAGAACCAGCCGTTCCCACTCCTCGGCATGCTCACGCCCATGCTCCTCGGTGGCGCGATGTACTTCTTCACGAAGAACCCGCTGTCGCTCATCTTCATCGCCATGACGCCGCTGATGCTCATCGGCAACTACTTCACCGGTCGCGGGCGCAACAAGCGCAAGCTCAAGCAGCAGATCAAGATCTTCGACGAGCGGCTCGAGTCCCTCGGCAAGCAGCTCGCGGCGGAACGCGAGATCGAGCACGACGTCCGCATGCGCGAGGCGCCGTCCACCTCGGAGGCGCTCAAGCACGCGCTCACGCGGGGGCCGCTGCTGTGGACCAGGCGCCCCGAGCACTGGTCCTTCCTGAACCTCCGGCTCGGCGTCGGCACGATGCCCTCGCGCAACGAGGTCTCGGCGAAGGCGCGCGACAGCTTCCTCCCGGAGTTCCAGGAGCGACTCGAGAAGCTCAAAGACCAGTACGCGACCGTCGCCGACGTGCCGATCATCGACAACCTCTACGACGCCGGCGCGCTCGGCATCGCCGGTTCACCGCAGACCGCCGGTGGAGCCGTGAACGGCATCCTCGTCCAGCTCACCGCCCTCCACTCGCCGGCCGAGGTCGTCGTCTCGGCGATCGTCTCGCCCGCGTGGTCGAACGCCCTCTCGTGGGTCAAGTGGCTCCCGCACGCGTCCTCGCCGAACAGCCCGCTCGACGTCGGTCACCTCGCCGACAGCGTGTCGAGCGGCAACCTGCTGCTGGCCGCGATCGAGGAACTCGTCCAGACCCGCCTGCAGGCGGCCCGGGCAGGCGACGCCCGACGCGGAGCCATCTCCGAGAAGCAGGCGGCCCAGGAGCGCGGCGCGGAGATCGGGACCAAGAGCTCCAACGACACCGGCACGAAGTCCCCGATCCCCGCGATCGTCCTGCTCATCTCCGACGACGTCGGCGTCGACCGCGCACGCCTCGTCCAGCTCGCCGAGATCGCGGCGGACGCGGGTGTCTTCCCGATCTGGATCGCCGACGACGTCGTCTCACTCCCCGCCGCCTGCCGCACCTTCCTGCAGGTGCCGGAGGCCGGGGCCGGCGTCGACGCACCGGCGACGGTCGGCATGGTCCGCCTCGGCTACTCCGTCGACGACGCCCGCCCGGAGTTCGTCGACCCGGTGACGGCCCTCGACTACGCGCGACGCATGGCCTCGGTGATCGACGCCGGTGCCCTCGTCGAGGACTCGAGCGACCTGCCGCGGTCGGTGTCGATGGTGACGCTGCTCGGGCCGGAGCTCACGACCTCGAGCGACGCCGTGGTCGACCGCTGGCGGCAGAACTCCTCGATCCACGACCGCACGCCGGGGCTCCCGCCGAAGCCCCGGCGGGCCGGCCAGCTGCGCGCGACCGTCGGATCGGGCGGTGTCGACGCCATGCACCTCGACCTCCGTGCCCAGGGCCCCCATGCCCTCGTCGGCGGGACGACGGGTGCCGGTAAGAGCGAGTTCCTGCAGGCCTGGGTGCTCGGGATGGCGGCCGAGTACAGCCCCGACCGCGTCTCGTTCCTCTTCGTCGACTACAAGGGCGGTTCGGCCTTCGCGGACTGCGTGACGCTCCCGCACTGCGTCGGACTCGTCACCGACCTCAGCCCGCACCTCGTCCGCCGGGCGCTCACGAGCCTCCGCGCCGAGCTGCACTTCCGCGAGCACCTGCTCAACCGGAAGAAGGCCAAGGACCTCCTCGAGCTCGAGAAGCGGGGCGACCCGGACTCGCCGCCCGCCCTCGTCCTCGTCATCGACGAGTTCGCGGCGCTCGTCGGCGAGGTCCCGGAGTTCGTCGACGGCGTCGTCGACATCGCCCAGCGCGGTCGCTCGCTCGGGATCCACCTCATCATGGCGACCCAGCGGCCTGCCGGCGTCATCAAGGACAACCTGCGCGCGAACACCAACCTCCGCGTCGCGCTGCGCATGGCCGACGAGTCCGACAGCCAGGACGTGGTCGGGGTCAAGGACGCGGCGCACTTCGACCCGGGTGTCCCCGGGCGAGGCATCGCGAAGACCGGTCCCGGCCGCCTGAGCATCTTCCAGTCCGGCTATGCGGGTGGCTGGACGAGCGACGAGCCCAAGCGCTCCGACATCGAGGTCCGGGAGCTGCGCTTCGGCGGCGAGACGCGCTGGGAGGAGCCCCGCGCTGCCGACGCCGAGGAGGAGCGCGACCTCGGCCCCACCGACCAGCAGCGGCTCGTCGCGAGCATCATCGCCGCAGCCGACCGGGCATCGATCCCGGCGCCACGACGGCCCTGGCTCGACGAGCTGGCGCCCGTCTACGACCTCAGCAAGCTCCGTCAGCGGTCCGACGCCGAACTGCTCATCGGTGTCGCCGACCTCCCGGACTCGCAGGAGCAGCGCCCGGTCTACTTCCGGCCGGACGTCGACGGCCACATCGCCGTGTTCGGCACCGGCGGATCGGGCAAGAGCACGGTCCTGCGCACCCTCGCCACGGCGGCTGGCATCACGCCGCGTGGCGGTCCGGTCGAGGTGTACGGCCTCGACTTCGGCGCGGGCAGCCTCCGCATGCTGGAGGCCTTGCCGCACGTCGGCTCGATCATCCCCGGCGACGACCAGGAGCGCGTCATCCGACTGCTCCGCCGGATCAAGGAGATCGTCGACGAGCGCAGCGTCCGGTACGCCGAGGCGAACGCGTCCTCGATCACCGACTACCGCCGCGTCTCGGGTCGCAACGACGAGCGCCGCATCCTGTTGCTCGTCGACGGCTTCCAGTCCTTCCGGCAGGAGTACGAGACGACGCTCGGCCTGTCCTCCTGGTACACGCTGTTCCAGCAGCTCATCACCGACGGCCGGCAGCTCGGCGTGAACATCGCGTTCTCGGCCGACCGCCCGGGCTCCGTCCCGACGAACATCAGCTCCGGTGTGCAGCGGCGCGTGGTGCTGCGCCTCGCGGACGAGACCGGCTACCAGCTCCTCGGCGTGCCGAAGGACATCCTCGGCCCCGAGTCGCCCGCCGGCCGGGCGATCGTCGACGGCCTCGAGGTCCAGGTCGCGATCCTCGGTGGTTCGCCGGTGCTCTCGGACCAGTCGGTCGCGACGGTCCGGCTCGCGGAGGCGATGTCGCGCGCGGGAGCCACGATCACGGCCCCGCCGATCGGCGCGCTGCCGAAGGAGATCGAGGCGCGCGAGCTGCCCGAGCGCGTCGGCGACCGCCCTGTGCTCGGGATCGGCGACGCCGACCTCGCACCGATCGGGTTCGACCCGTCCGGGGCGTTCCTCGTCGGCGGCCCTCCCGGCAGCGGTCGGACGAACGCCGTCGCATCCCTGGTCGGCGCCATGCGACGCTTCGATCCGGCGACGCGCTTCGTCTACTTCGGTTCCAAGCGCTCGGAACTGCTGCGGGAGCTGCGCTTCGACGAGTCGGCCGTCACCCCCGAGACGATCGCCGAGCAGGCGAAGGCGCTGTCCGCGGCGATCGCGTCCGAGACGGTGACCGGCCGGACGGTCGTCGTCATCGAGACGCTGTCGGACTACCTCAACGGCATCGCCGACCCGCCGCTCGTGGAGCTCATCAAGGCCATCAAACGCAGCGACCATCTCGTGATCGCCGAGAACGAGGTGTCGGGCTGGTCGTCGTCCTGGCCGCTCATGGGCGAGATCAAGAGCGCCAGGCGGGGCATCCTGCTGCAGCCGGAGCAGATGGAGGGCGACCTCGTCCTCCGGACGACCTTCCCCAGGCTCGCGCGCAAGGACTTCCCGCAGGGGCGCGGGATCTACGCGAACCGCGGTGCGCTGTCGCGCGTGCAGCTGCCGATCGCGCCCGAGTTCCCCGTCGCCTGAGCGGCGTCGTCCCTGGGTGGGGACTGCATGGGGAGTGCTCCCCATGTGCTCCCGGGAGGCGTTGTGGTTACATGATGAAGGCACCGACGGTGCCGGTGACCACAACGAAGGAGCAAGACTCATGGCCAACATCAACGTCAACTACAGCGAGATCAAGCAGGCCGCCGTCAACCTGACGACGGGTAAGGGCGAGGTCGAGACCACGCTCAACCGCCTCCAGACCCTCATCAACAACCTCGTGTCCTCCGGGTTCCAGACCGACACCGCGTCCGGCACCTTCAACGAGACCTACACGGCCTTCACGCAGAGCGCGACGGTCACGATCCAGCACCTCGACAAGCTGTCGGGCTACCTCAACAACGCCGTGACCACGCTCGAGCAGACCGACGCAGCGCTCGCTGCCGGCGCCGGCCAGTAGTCACCACCGTCGGCTTCGCTCTGCGCGCCCTCCCGACCAGGTGTCGGTGAGGGCGCGCGGGTTTTCCGGCGAAGGCGACCCACGGCGACAGCGACGCAGCACCACGCGACGAGGAGCGAGCAGTGTACGGCGACACCCAACAGATCCGCCTCCGCGCGACGGAGCTACGAACCCTCGCGACCGAGGTCCGTAGCCGCGCCGGGGACCTCCGCTCAGCCGCCGAGCTCGCGTGGACCTCCACCGCGGCGGAGACCTTCATCGAGCAGCTCGGCACCCGGGCGGTCTCGCTCGAGAACTCGGCGACGCAGCTCGACGACGCGGCCGACAAGCTCGACGCGCACGCGACCGCCGTCGAACACGTGAAGCAGCTCATCGAAGATGCCGCGCGTTGGGTGGGCGACCGCTGGAACGACGCGGTGAACCTCGTCTCCGGCGCGGTCGAGACCGTCAAGGACGGCGCCGCGAAGGTGTTCGAGTTCTTCGGCCAGGAGGTCCCGGACTTCCTCGTGCACCAGGCCAAGGACATCGTCGCCTCCACGCCATCGCTTCCGACACCCGGTGACCGCAGCTGGCTGGACCTTGCAGACCTCTACCGCAGCCGAGGATGGACTCCCTGATGCCCATGACCCGTACCCGCCCGGCTCCGGCCGCGGCAGCCTTCCTGCTGACCGCGGACGAACTCCACGTCCTGGAGCACCGCACCCCGCACATCGTGCTGCCACCCGCCTTCCACACCGAATGGGGTTCGGACGTGTCGCCCGCCGAAGTCCGTGAGCGCGAGCAGCGAGCCGTCGCGCGGCTCCGGGAGCGGCGGCTCCTCGCCCGCGGCGACGACGGCCTCCCGGACGACCTCACCGCTGACGTCGATCCCGACTTCGCCGCCTTCCTGTCGATGCCGCAGTTCGCGACGGCGGCCGTCGACGCCTCCTGCTGGACCCTCGACCGGACGGCGATCCAGTCCGTCTCCGTGATCGGCGCGCACGCTCTGGCGCTGTTGCGGACGCAGCGGGTCGACCACTCGGACGCGTCCGTCGCCGAGCACGGCACGGCCGCGCGCGACGAGGACGCCGTCGAGATCCGCGCCTTCGACACCGCCGGGCTGGCCCAGCAACTCCTGCGACCCCTCTCCGCGCTCCACGACGTCCCCGACGCGCGGGGTCGTTCGACCGAGGTGGTCGTCCTCCCGCTCGCGGACGCCGAGGCGCTCGTCCTCGCGCTCCGCCAGGACCGACCTGACGTCGTCGGCGCGGTCGTCGAACAGCTCCACAGCCCGCAGGCCGCGGTGCTCCTCGGCGGCGTCGCCCAGCGGATCGACGGCGGTTTCCGGCTCGACGCACTCTCCCGGATCGGGGAGCCCATGAGACGGTGGACGGACACGTGGCTCCGTGGTGCCGACGGCTGGGTCGCCGTGTCGGTCGACACTCCGGACGTCGAAGCGGCGGGGATGGACCCGTCCACCGTCGCCGAGGGGACCCGGGTCTCGCTCCGGGCCGTCCGTCGCGCGGACATCGTCGCCGAGGTGTTGGCGATCGCCGCGACCATCCAGGGAGCACGGGCATGAGCGGCATCACGGTCTCCGGTGGAGCCGGCGGCGTCGGCGCGAAGCTCGACGACATGCGGCTGCAGGCGCAGCAACTCGCCACGTTGTCGACCGAGCTGATCGGGCGTTCGGGCACGGCCGCTGCGAAGGCGGTCGACGGCGATCTGCTCGAGTCCATGATCCTGTCCCCGGTGACGGGGGCGGCCGCGGAAGGCGCCATCGTCCTCGCCTCCGGTTCCCTCCTCCTCGTCGCGACCGAGACCGGCGTCTCCGCCGTCTTCCTCGAGGGCGCCGTCGTCGCCTACGAGACCGCCGACCAACTGATCGCCGCGGCGACGGTCGCCCTCCACAACGGCGTCGCCTTCGTCATCGGCGTCCTCGCGGTGCCGGTCGGCCTCGTCGCAGCGGCGGGCGTGGCGGTGGTGGGCGGGGCGTGGATGCTCACCGTGGCAGGCGTCAACATCGTGGTCGAGGGTGTCGACTCGCTGGTCGAGGGTGCCCAGCAGACGCTCGACCAGATCGGCGACAACCCCTGGCTGCTGCTGTCGCCGGCCGGCGTCGCGGGACTGTTCACCGCCAACTCGATCGCCGCCTACTCTCCGCAGGAGGTCATCGATCGGACCGCCGCGACGTACGCGGACGCACTCGCGAGACTGCAGGAACTCGCTCCGATCGCAGGTCAGGCCGCCAACGAATGGCTGGGCGACAACGCGTGGATCGAGGACATCCTCACGGACGGTGCCCCAGGTCTCCTGGCCGGCCTCACCTTCCTCCCCGGGCTGTTGCCCGGCTTCAACGGACTCATGTCGGTCGTCACCGGCCAGGGCTGGCCGCCGCTCACCTATGAGCAGGCGATCGATGCCATCGCCACCGGTGGCGGCCGGTTCGGCCTCTTCGACGACGGGCAGGGCGGCCTCGCCATGGATCCCGACGACCCCTCACAGCCGCTCGCCGTGCCTCGGGACCGAACCGTCACCGACCTCGGCGACCTCCTGCAGGGTTCGGCGGACATCGACAAGGGTGAGGAGGAGCTCAGCAACATCCGCGTGATCCAGTCGGCCGGACCGCCGCCGAGCTGGATCGTGCAGATCCCGAGCACGCAGGTCTGGGATCCGCACGGTGGCGCGATCTCGAACGACCTCACCTCGGACATCGCTGCCATGCAGGGTGAACAGACGGCGCTCGGCCAGGCGGTGAAGGACGCGATGGCCGCCGCCGGCATCCCTCCGACGGACCCGGTGATGCTCGAGGGCTTCAGCCTCGGCGGGATCACGGCCGGGTCGCTGGCCTCGGACCCGGACTTCGGCTACAACGTCACGCACGTCGTCACGGCGGGTTCGCCGATCGCACGCTTCGACATCCCCGATGACGTGCAGGTCCTCTCGATGGAGTTCAACGAGGATCCGGTCGCCCGGCTCGACGGACAGGGGAACCCGGACTCGGCCAACTGGACGACGGTCCAGGGTGACGCCCCGCGACTGGGCGGCGTCAACCCGGAACAGCAGGATCCGGGGATCGCGAGTGCCCACAACGCGCAGCGGTACGAGATGATGGCGGACGAGACGTCGTCGTCGGGAGACCCGAGCGTCGACGCCTACCTGGACTCGGCGAGCGGCTTCTTCAGCGGTGATCAACAGGTGACCGACTACAGTCCTACGCGGAGATGATCGACCGCGGCCCGGCACCGGGTCGCCCGTCCACAGCCCGTTCCCGACCGTGAGGCCTTCCATGCGCATCAGCACCATCGTCCGATCCGGCGCCGTGTCGGTCGTCCTGTTGGGGCTCCTCACCGCCTGCGGGACCGCAGCGCCGACGGCGCAACGCACCCCGGCCCGCAGCCCGGACCGGACACTGGCCGCCGTCGAGGAAGCGGTCGCCGAGATCCCCGGGGCCGACTTCACGGCCGCCCGCGCCTGGGACGGCACGACGGCGTACGTCACCGCGACGCTCTCGGCGACCGACGCCTTCACCGGCGACCCCGGTGCCCTCGTGGACTACTCCCTCGCGCAGCTCGCGTCCCAGGACGAGGTCGACCGCGGGCGCTTCGTGCGATTCGCCTTCGACGCCCCCGGGCAGACCGTCGAGTCGACGATCGCCATCCTCGCGACGCTGGACATCGCCTCCGAGCAGTACGCCGGTGGCGATTCCGTGGAGCTCTCGAGCTCCGACCTCGACGCGAGGTACGGAAGCTGGCCGGGCGAGGTACCGACCCTTCCCGCCGCGTTGGGCGGTGCGGGATGACGACGATCGAGACCGCGCGGTCCACGCACACCCTGCGCAGCGAGGGCCGGACCGACACCGGGCTGGTCCGACGCCTGAACGAGGACGCGTTCTACGCCGGCGCGCCCGCCTTCGTGGTCGCCGACGGCATGGGCGGGCACGAACGCGGCGAGGTCGCGAGCCGTGAGGTCGCGGCGGCGCTCGAACGCGGCATCCCGATCGGTATGCCGACGACGACCGAGGCGGTCGTGACCACGATCGTCGCCGCCAACGCGGTCATCCGCAGCATCCCCACGCCGAACGGGGTCATCGGCACGACCGTCGCGGGCCTCGCGCTCGTGGCGCTGTCGCCGCAGACCGACCTCCACTGGATGGTGTTCAACGTGGGGGACTCCCGGGTCTACACCTGGGCCGACGGCGCACTCCGTCGGATCACCGTCGACCACTCGGCCGTCCAGGAACTCGTCGACGCCGGCTCCATTACGGAGGCGGAGGCGCGCGAACACCCCGACCGCAACATCGTGACGAAGGCGATCGGCGTCGAGGCCGGCATCGACCCGGACGTCTGGCTCCTCCCCGTCGCCGGGCGGCAGCGCTTCCTGCTGTGTTCGGACGGGCTCACCGGTGAGCTGTCCGACGAACGGATCGCCGAGGTCCTGTCGCAGGGCTTCGAGGGAGCCGCAGACCGCCTCGTGGAGCTCGCGCTGGCCGCCGGCGGACGGGACAACGTGACCGCGCTTGTCGTCGACGTCGTGTCGACCTCGCTGATGTCCAGCGGCCCCGGCTACGATGACGCGGGTGGTCTCGGGTATCTTGAAGAGACGATGCCGCGAGGCTAGAGGAGTGGCCGTGTACTCGTACGAAATGGAACCGGCCGAGGTCCGCCGTTGGCTCGCTGTGGCGGGGCCCGGCAGACTGGTGCTGGTCGACGCCCAGGGAGACGACACCGCCGCTGCCGCATTCGCCGCGGACCTCCCGGGCGACGCGTCGCTGTCGCTGATCGTCGACCGCCTCGCGGCCGGCGGTCTCTCGAACACGCCCGCGTTCGCCGCGGCCGTCTGGGACGGATCGGGCGCGACGGTCATCGTGCGCGGGCTCGCGGCCGCCGTCGTGACGAGCGCCGCCGGGACCGAGACGGTCCTGGGCGCCCGCGCGACCACCTGGGTCGAGGAACACCACGCCGACGCGGTGAGCGTCACGCTCCGGAGCGACCAGCCGAACCCGTCCGGCGTGCGCCTCCCGCTCGGGTCGGGAGCCGTCTGGACGACCTCCATCACGGCGACCCTCGACGAGGAGACCACGGCTTCCCTCGCCACTCCGACCACCGACGAGCGCCGGCCGACCGAGTCGTCCACGAGCACGCCGACCGCGGCGGAGCAGCTCGCGGCCCCGCCCGTCCCGGCCCCCGCCGAGCCCGCTGCATCCGCGGCGACCTCGGACGATGCGGACGACGAGACGGACGGCGACGAGGCGACCCCGGTTGCGCACGTCGAGCCCGTTCAGCCGCTCCACGTCGTGCCGTCCGTCTCCGACACCCAGTTCTTCCACGATGAGGACGACCCGGACGAGACCCCGTCGACCCCGGAGGAGCCCGTCGACGAGGGTTACGACTTCCTGTTCGGCCAGACCGTGCTCCGTCCGGTCGGTGCGGCGGCGGTCGACGAGGCGGGCGACGCCGAACGCGCGGCGGCCGAGGCGTCGGCGCACCAGCAGGCGGCAGCCACCGCGGTCGCCGCACCGGAACCCGCGGCAGCCGGACCATCGGACCTCGGCGACCACGACGGCCACACGATCCTCGCCGAGGATCTCGCCGCGCTGCGTGCGCGTCGCGCGGCCGAGACCCCGCCCGCACGGTCGTCCACCCCGTCGGCCACGCCGCTCACCTACCTCGAGCTCCCCGGCGGGACTCGCCAGTCGCTCGCCTCGCCCGTCGTGCTCGGCCGGGCGCCGAGCGTCTCGCAGGTCCCGGCGTCCGTCGTCCCGACGCTGGTCACGCTCACGGGTGACGACATCTCGCGGAGCCACGTGCGTGTCGCGGTCGAGGGCGGCACGGTCGTCGTCACCGACCTCCACTCGCGGAACGGCACGCAGGTCGTCCTGCCCGGTCAGGCACCGCAGTCCTTGCGACCTGGGGAGCCGACGCCGGTGATCGTCGGGACCGTCATCGACCTCGGCGGCGGCGTCGCGCTGCGCGTCCGAGAGGGCTGACGTGCGCCGTTCACCCTCGCAACCGCCGGCCATCCCCGGGCTGCGGTTCGAACGACAGCTCGGAGCCGGTGGGTTCTCCGACGTCTTCCTGTACGAGCAGCAGCTGCCGAGGCGTCAGGTCGCCGTCAAGGTGCTCCTCGCCGAGCACCTCAGCGAGCAGACCCGCGAGGCCTTCGTCGCCGAGGCGAACCTCATGGCGCAGCTCTCCGCGCACCCCTACATCGTCACGATCTACACGGCGGACGTCGCTCCGGACGGACGACCGTACCTCGCGATGGAGTACTGCGCGGGGCCGAGTCTCGCCGAGCAGGCGAAGCTGCGGCGGTTCGCCGTCGCCGATGCACTGCGCACCGGCGTCCGCCTGGCCAGTGCGGTGGCGACCGCCCACGCGGCCGGCATCCTCCACCGCGACATCAAACCGGCCAACGTGCTCACCAACGCGTACGGCTGGCCGGCGCTGACCGACTTCGGCATCTCGCAGGCCGTCGAACTCGAGGTTCCGACGACCGCCGGCCCCGGGCGCCCTGGCGACGTCGGTTCCACCGGTGCCTCGGGCACGCAGACGGTCGGTCTCTCCATCCCCTGGTCGCCGCCCGAGATGTTCGAGGACGAGCCGCATCCGGACGTCCGGTCCGACGTGTTCTCCCTGGCCGCGACGGTCTACACGCTGCTCGCCGGACGGACGCCGTTCGAGATCCCCGGGCAGTCGAACGGTGCGGCCGACCTCATCAGCCGGATCGAGCGTGGGACCGTCACCCCGCTCGGGCGCGACGACGCACCGGCTTCCCTCGTCGCGACGCTGCAGAAGGGCCTCGCGAAGGATCGCGCCAACCGCTTCGAGAGCGCCGTCGACTTCGCTCGGGCGTTGCAGCGCGTCGAGATGGAGCTGGCCTACGCGCCGACGCCCATCGACATCCCGAACCTCGTGCAGCCGCAGTCGCAGGGCCCCCGACCGGACACGTCCAGCAGTGCGTCGGACGAGACGCGGGTCCGACAGGTCCCGACGGTCGAGGCCCAGCCCCGACCCAGCGTGCCGAGCGTGCAGCCGTCGGTCGGCGACGAGACGGTCGTCCGCTCGGCGGGACCGCTCGTGCAGCCGATCCAGCCCTCGGCCCCGATCATCGTCGGAGCGGCCTCGCTGCCCTCCGAGACGATCCGCCGAGACCGCCTCGAGACCGCCGCTGCAGTTCCCACGGAGGACCCCGATGCCGATGCGGCCGGACGAGGCAGACGTCGCCGACTGACCCGCCTCCTCGTCGTGGGCGCCGTCGCGGTGCTGGCGGTCGGCGGCATCGCGGCCGGGATCATCTGGCAGGGGGCGGCCGCCGACCCGAAGCCCACGGCCGCCGCGACCGGGGCGCCGATCCAACTGAGCGACGTCCCCTCGCCGAAGCCGTTCGGCGTGAACATCAGCGAGGACGGCAGCGTCGTCACCTTCATCTGGGACAACCCGGACCCGCAGGACGGCGACTCGTACATCTACCAGGTGACGAGCAGCGGCAAGAATTCGCCGAAGGTACCGACCTCGACGTATGCGGTCGATCTGAAGCCGAGCGCTCCGGGCGCGCAGCTGTGCATCGAGGTGGTGATCGTCCGAGGCGGCGTCACCTCACCCGATCCACTCGAGATGTGCTCGCAGCAGTAGCGGGACCGAGACGATGACCGACCACAGGGGGACCAGACGATGACCACGGACGAGGCGACCGACACGGAGACGACGAAGACGGCGGTGCGCGTCGAGTTCTGCGGCGAGGAGTACGCCGTGGACGCACGCAAGCCGTTCCTGATCGGGCGCGAGGGTGACCTCGTCGTCGACGAGAACCCCTTCCTGCACCGCACCTTCCTCAGCGTGACCTTCGATGCCGGGCTCTGGTGGCTCACGAACATCGGGAACACCCTCTCCGCGACGGTGACGGACACGACCGGTAACGTGCAGGCGTGGCTCGCGCCCGGTGCCCGGCTTCCGATCGTGTTCCCCGAGCTGCAGGTGTTGTTCAGTGCCGGGACGACGACCTACGACTTCACGATCACCTCGGACCTCGAGTACTTCAGTCCGTCGCAGCTCTCGACGACCACCGCCGGAACCACGACGGTCGGGCCGATCCACCTGACGAGCAGCCAGCGCCTCCTCATCGTGGCCCTGGCAGAGGACGTCCTGCGCCAGGCGTCGCCCGGTCGCGGCGAGATCCCGGCGTCCGCCGCCGCTGCCGCCCGCCTCGGTTGGAGCCAGACCACCTTCAACCGCAAGCTCGACAACGTCTGCGACAAGCTCGACAAGTTCGGTGTCCAGGGGCTGCGCGGCGGGCCGGGGAAACTCGCGACCGGCCGTCGTGCACGGCTCGTCGAGTACGCGGTCTCGACCCGTCTCGTGGACGCCAGCGACCTCCCGCTCCTCGACCACGCCGATCAGGCGGATGCCGGCGAGGTCGGCCCCGGCCGTTAACGAGCGCGACATCTGATGTATGTCATTCGTGTCGATGAGACTGACTCGCAACTTTGCTAGACTCAGCGGCGACCGTGGCATGATGGCGGCCGCCTGACCGAACACTTCACCTGGGGGATCGTGAGCAACTGGAGTGCCTGGCTGCGCAAACGCAAGACCGCGGCCTCGATCACGGCCCTGTCGGTCCTCGTCGCCGTGCCGGTGACCGCCGCGCTCATCCACCAGGGCTTCCCGGTCACGGAGGTCGACCTCGAGTCCCGCGACGTCTGGGTCACCAACGGCGAGTCGCTCCTCGCGGGGCGGCTCAACGATCAGATCTCCGAACTCGACGGAGCGGTGTCGACGGCGTCGAACAACGCCGACGTGCTGCAGGACGGCGACGACGTCTTCCTCCAGGACAAGGCGCTCTCCTCGCTCGAACGCATCGATCCGGCCTTCACGAGCCTCATCCAGCGTGTCTCGCTGCCGACCGGCGCGACGGTGCACTACGGCGGTGACCGACTCTCGGTCGTGGCTGGGGAGACCGGCAAGCTCTGGTCCGTCGATGCCGCGGGGGAGCTCCGCTTCGACCCCACGGAGACGAAGCCGATCGTCTCCATCGGCAAAGCCGGTCAAGCGGTCGTCACCTCGACGGGCACCATCCTCGCGGTCGCACCCGCGAAGGGGCGCCTCTACCGCATCCTGCCCGACGGCACGAAGACCGAGTCGAAGCTCCCGAAGCTCGACGACTACCAGTTGAGTGCTGCCGGTGAGCAGGCGGTCATCCTCGACCTGAAGTCCGGCGACCTCGTGAAGCAGGACGGCTCCGTCGTCGAGCTGCCAGGCAAGCCGCTGAAGATCCAGGAGCCGTCGGCATCGGACGACGCCGCCGTCATCGCGACCGGTGACTCGCTCGTCCGCGTCCCACTCGGCGGCGGCGACCCGGAGGTGCTCGACGCGGACGTCACCACAGCGGCGACGAGTGCGGCCGAGGTCACGGCACCGGTCAACCTCGACGGCTGCATGCACGGAGCCTGGGCCTCCTCGAGTCGGTACGCAGCCGAGTGCGCCGACAAGAAGCCGGTCATCGAGGACATCAACCCGGAGACCATCGGCCAGCAGCTCGTCTTCCGGGTGAACCGCTCGGTCATCGCCCTGAACAACGTCCAGACCGGCAACTCCTGGCTCGTCCAGGCGAACATGCGCCTCGTCGACAACTGGGACGAGGTGACACCCCCGCAGGAGGAGGACGGCGAGGACGGCGACGAGAAGGCGTCCGAGCAGTCCTTCGAGGACACGCTCGCCGAGCGCACCGAGGAGAACCGTCCGCCGATCGCCCGCGACGACGCGTTCGGCGTCCGTCCGGGTCGCGCGACGGTCCTGCCGCTGCTCGACAACGATTCCGATGCGGACGGCGACGTCCTGACGATCCAGAACACCAGCGACGTCGCGGCGGAGACCGGCAAGCTGGAGTACATCGACGGCGGGCGTGCGCTCCAGTTCACCCCGGCCGAGGGGTTCGTGGCCGGGACGACGTCGTTCCGCTACTCCGTCAACGACGGCCGCCCAGGCGGCGTGGCCGAAGCGAACGTGAGCATCGCCATCAAACCGCCCGAGGTCAACGAGCCGCCGACGTCCCATCGCGAGGCCGCCGTGTCGGTCGAGGCCGGGCAGACGGTCACCTACAACGTGCTCGCCGACTGGCGTGATCCCGACGGCGACGACATCTTCCTCCAGTCGGCGTCGCCGGCGTCCAGCGACCTCGTCCGGTTCACCCCGGATGGGTTCGTGACGTTCACGCACGCCTCGCCCGAGATGGGTCCGCGCGACGTCAAGTTCGTCGTGTCCGACGGGGTCACCTCGGCGGAGGGCACCCTCAAGGTCGACGTGCAGCCCGCCGGAGCCTTGAGCCCGATCGGGACACCCGACTTCGTCTCGACCTTCGTCGGCGAGTCCGCGCTCGTCCAACCGCTGGCGAACGACCAGTCCCCGAGTGGGGCCCCGCTCGGCCTCATCGGTGTCGAGGCCCTGCAGGGCGGACTCGTGTCCTCGCCGAGCCTCGAGAAGCAGTCGGTCACCGTGTCCTCGAACGAGCCCGGCACCTACTACCTGAAGTACACGCTCGGCGCCGGTATCGCCTCGAGCATCGGGCTCATCCGCGTCGACGTCCTCGAGAAGCCCACCGATGTGCGGCCGCCGGTCGCCGTCAAGGACGAAGGCTATCTGCGTCCGAACGAGACGATCACGATCCCGGTCCTCGCGAACGACGAGTCGCCGGGTGGGCAGGTGCTCGCCGTGCAGTCCGTCTCCGTTCCCGACGAGTCCACCTCGTTGTCCGTCGAGGTCCTCGACAGCGCGGTCATCCGCGTCTCCTCGTCCGCGCCGATCGAGCAGCAGCTGCAGTTCACCTACGTCGTGTCCGACGGCACCTCGTCGGCTCAGGCGGCCGTGACGGTCGTCCCGGTGCCACCGCTGCCGAAGCATCAGGCACCGGTCGCCACCGACGATGCGGTCGTCGTCCGCGCGGGCGACATCGCCAACGTCGCGGTGCTCGAGAACGACTACCACCCGGACGCGGCGGTCATGCTCGTCGACCGCCAGCTCGTCGACGATCCGACCGCCGGCCTCGCCTTCGTCGACGACGACGAGGTCCGCTTCCAGGCGCCGAGCGAACCGGGCACCTACACGACGACGTACCGTGTGTACGACACCTTCGGCGAGGCCGACACGGCGACGGTCACCTTCAACGTGGTCGGCGAGGACAAGAAGAACAACCAGCCGCCCGTACCGCAGCTGCTGACCTCGCGCGTGTTCGCGGGTGCGACGGTCCGTGTGGACGTCCCGCTCGACGGCCTGGACCCGAACGGTGACTCCGTCGTCGTCGACGACATCGCCTCGGCACCGTTGCTCGGTCGCGTCATCGAGCAGGGGAGCACCTGGTTCGTCTACGAGGCGGCTCCGGACTCCTCCGGGACCGACACCTTCCAGTACCGGGTCAAGGACACCTACGGGGCGGTCGCCGTCGGCACGATCAAGATCGGGGTCATCGGACGCCCGGAGGTCGACGGCCAGCCGAACGCGGTCGACGACTACATCGAGGTCCTGCCGGGCAAGGTGGCGTCCGTGCCGGTGCTCTCGAACGACTCCGATCCGAACGGGTACAAGCTCAAACTCGAACCGAAGCTGCTCTCGGTGGACGACGGCCTCACCGCCGAGGTCAGCAAGAGCCGTGTCGTCATCGAAGTGCCGGAGGAGGAGGCGTTCTTCACGGTCCGGTACCAGATCACCAACGGCAAGGGTGGCATCGACAGCGCCTACATCCAGGTCAAGGTCACGAAGGACGCGAAGCCGCAGTTCCCCGAGGCGGATGACCACGTCCTCGAGGACGCCGACATCGTCGGCAAGAAGACCATCGACATCGACGTGCTCGACGGCGCGCAGAACCCCGGTGGACTGATCGACGACCTGCAGCCGAGCGTCGAAGGTGTGAACGCCGCCTCCGGCGAGGTCCGCGACGGTGGCACCATCCGGGTGACCCTCACCGACCGACGCCAGGCGATCGCCTACCGCCTGACGGACCCGGTCACGCAGCTGAGCGGCGCCGCGTTCATCATCGTGCCGGCCGCGACCGACGGCGAGCCGCCGCGGATGAAGAGTCCGCTGCCGGAGCAGATCGTCAAGGTCAACGAGACGCGCACCTGGAAGCTCTCCGACATCACCGAGGCGCCGTCGGGCAAGCCCGTCACGATCGCCTCAGAGGGCAGCGTCGTCAACTTCCGCAGCAACGGGACCTCGAGCTACGTCGACGACGCCACGATCACCTTCACCCCGGCGAAGGACTACCGCGGCCCGGCCTCGGTGAGCTTCGAGGCCACGGACGGTCGCGAGAGCAAGCTGCTCACACTGCCGATCACGGTCGGAGACCCGGACCTCGAGGACGTACCACCGACGTTCACCCCGGTGACGATCCCCGTCGAAGCGGGTGAACCGGCGATCGTCGTCGACCTTCGCGCCTCGAGCGACCACCCGAACCCGAAGATCCTCGCTGCCCTGTCCTACCAGGGCCTCACCGGGACGACGGCCGGCGTCCAGGGCAGTCTGTCCGGGTCGCAGCTCACGGTGTCCGCTCCGCAGGGTACCCAGCCGGGCACGTCCGCCACACTGAACTTCACGGTGAGCTACAAGGAGTACTCGATCCCGGGAACCGTGACGGTCCAGGTCGTCTCGTCGTCCCGGCCGCTCCCACGTGCCATCGACGACCGCGTCGAAGAGGGCCGCAAGAACAAGGCCGAGTCGATCAACGTCCTCGCGAACGACTACAACCCGTTCCCCGACACCCCGCTCAAGGTCCTCGACGCCACGGTGGAGAGTGCTCCGGCGGGTGGGGCGACGGCCACCGTCTCCGGAGGCTCGGTCACGGTCACGCCCGGGTCGTCCAAGAGCGGTACCGTCAGCGTCATCTACACGATTCAAGATGCGACCAACGACCCGAACCGTCGAGTCCAAGGCCGCATCACGGTCATCGTGAAGGATGTGCCCGATCCACCGTCGCTCAGCCTGAAGAGTGCGAAGAGCGGAAAGATCACCGTCGTCGTCGGCGGTTCGCCGGCGAGCAACGGCTCGCCCATCGACTACCACGCGGTGAAGTGGAGCGGCGGCGGGGAGAAGCAGTGCGCCCCCGGCAACGACTGCACCTTCGACGTGACGAACGGGCAGAGCTACACCTTCACCGCCTATGCCCACAACGCCGTGGGTCCGAGCGCAGGTTCGAACGAGATCTCGGCGACCGCCTACGGCGTGCCGAGTGCGCCACAGAACGTCTCGCTGAAGTCGTCAGGGGATGCGCCGGCGACGTTGACCATGCGGTGGAACGCCCCCGCCGACACCGGCGGACAGGTCGACAAGTACCACTGGCGGATCATGAGCGGCTCCAGCACGGTGCAGACCGGGACGACGGGTGGCACCAGCGACTCGGTGGGTGGCATCGGCGCCGGTACCTACCAGGTCTACGTCTCTGCGGAGGGTCCCGGAGGTACCGGACCTGAAGGCGGGCCGGCCGAGGTGACGGTGAACAATCCGCCGCCGCCGAAGCCGAGCGGCTCGCTCTACAAATCCGGTCAACCGCACGCGTGTCAGAGCGGCGGTACCGGTTGCTACGACGTCGGAGTCCGCTACGCCGACGTCCCGAACGGCAACTACGACGTGCAGATCCAGCGCAATGGCTCGGCGGTGGGTTCGACCTCGAACATCAACGCCAGCGGGACGGGCAGCTTCGTCCACAACAACCACCTGGGCGTCATCCCCGCCGGTGAGACGATCACCGCGTTCTTCCGGAACACGGCGACGGGCGAGACGTTCAGCATCGGGGCCACCTCAGCAGCCGCATGGAACGCGATGTAGCGGCTCGACCTTCCACCTCTCCCTCCTACACGAAAGCATCCAACACCTCCATGACTGTCACGCAGGAACAGGCCACCTGGTTCGCCGACGCGTTCGGCAAGCTCGTCGGCAACGTCGAGCAGGCCATCCTCGGCAAGGAGCACGTCATCAAGCTCGTCGTCACGGCCATGCTCTCGGAGGGCCACGTGCTCCTCGAGGACTACCCGGGCACCGGCAAGACCGTGCTCGCGAAGGCCCTCGCGAACACGCTCGACGGCACGAGCTCGCGGATCCAGTTCACGCCCGACCTCCTGCCGTCCGACGTCACCGGTGTGACGATCTACGACCAGGGCAAGGGGATCTTCGAGTTCCACAAGGGACCGATCTTCGCCTCCATCGTGCTGGCGGATGAGATCAACCGTGCCTCGCCGAAGACGCAGTCGGCGCTCCTCGAGGTCATGGAGGAGGGCATCGTCACGATCGACGGCACGAGCTACGAGGCCGGCCAGCCCTTCATGGTCATCGCGACGCAGAACCCGATCGAACAGGCGGGCACCTACAAGCTGCCCGAGGCGCAGCTCGACCGCTTCCTCATCAAGACGACGCTCGGCTACCCCGACCGCCAGACCTCGGTGAACCTGCTGCTCGACGCCTCCAACCGGGCACGCGCGACGAAGGTGCAGCCGATCATCGCCTCCAGCGCGGTCGTCACCATGGCGCAGCTCGCCACCGAGGTGCACGTCGACGGCAGCATCCTCGAGTACGTCGCCGACGTCGTCGCGGCGACGCGGGACGACCAGGACGTGGCGCTCGGTGTGAGCATGCGTGGTGCGCTCGCCCTCGTGCGCGCCGTCAAGACCTGGGCGATCTCACAGGGACGCACCTACGTCACCCCCGACGACGTCAACGACCTCGCGCAGGCCGTCCTCGCGCACCGCATCATCATCGACCCCGAGTCCGACTTCGCCGGCGTGACCGCGCAGGACGTCGTCGCCCGGGTCCTCGTCAGCATCGCTCCGCCGGCGTACCGCGCAGCATGAGCGAGACCCTCGAGCAGCGCGCCGCCGCCGCGCCGGACGGACCCGATCCGGTCCGCACGGCGACGGTCGGCGCGCCTGCCGAGGCGGGCGCCGACGGCCCCGATGCGCACGTCGACGGTGCGCAGGCTCCCGCTCGGCGGCCGAACCCGTTCCGCAGCGCGCTCGACGGCATCAGTGCCGTCGTCGTGCCCTGGGCCCGGGTCGTCTGGTCGGCTGCGCAACCCGTGCTCGCTGTGGTCAGCGGCCTCGGCTGGGTCGTCCTGGCGATCGGCGTCATCGCGACCGTCGCCGGCTTCATCCTGGGATGGACGGAACTCGTGTTCCTCGGCTTCGTGCCGTTGGCCGCGTTGCTGGCCTCCGTCGCCTACCTCTTCGGGCGGTCGACCTTCCGTATCTCCATCCACTTGAACCCCACCCGGGTGACCGTCGGCGAGCGCGCGATCGGGCAGGTCCTCATCGCCAACCCCGGCAACCGCGCCACGACGCCCACGCGCCTCGAGGTCCCCGTGGGCTACGGCCTCGCGGAGTTCGCCATTCCGGCGATCCCGAAGGACGGCGAACACGAGGAACTGTTCGCCGTTCCGACGAACCGGCGAGCCGTCATCCCAGCCGGGCCCGCCGTGTCGGTCCGTGGCGACCAGCTCGGCCTGTTGCGCCGCGAGGTGCGCTGGACGGAACCGGTCGAGCTCTTCGTGCATCCCGAGACCACGCGCCTCCACCCGACGGCCGCCGGTCTCATCCGCGACCTCGAGGGCCTCGTCACGAAGACCATCACGAACAACGACATCTCCTTCCATGCGCTCCGCGGGTACGTCCCCGGCGACGACCGCCGCTACATCCACTGGAAGTCCTCCGCGAAGACGGGCCAGCTCATGGTGCGGCAGTTCGAGGAGACGCGGCGGTCGCAGCTCACCATGGTGATGACGACCGACTCGCGCTATTACGCCGACGACGAGGACGAGTTCGAGTTGGCGGTATCGCTCACCGCGTCGATCGCGACCCAGGTGATCCTCGACCAGGTCCCGATCAGCGTCGTGACCGACCGGCTTGCGCTGCGGACCCACACCGTGACCTCCTTCCTCGACGACAGCTGCCGTCTGCAGCTCGCCGAGGGCACCTTCGACACCCCGCGCACCTTCGCCCGGGAGACCACGAAGCGCCTGCCGGCACCGAGCGTCGTCATCATCGTCGCCGGTTCGCGACTCGAGGCACAGGAGTACCGGGGGATCCAGCGCCTCTTCGGTCCCGATGTCAACGTGTTCGGCATCCGCGTCGAACGCGGTGCACGGGCCGGCATCAAGGACGTCGCCGGGATGAACGTCATGACGGTCGGAGCCTTGAGCGACCTCGCCAAGGTCATGTCGAGGGCGCTGTGAGCGGGGTCGACGAGCGCACGACCGTGCGCCCGCCACGCGCGGCCGCCGGGTCCGCCGCGGACGTCGACGTCCAGGGCATCGTCCCGACCTTCGTCGCGCCGTGGCCGTTGCCCGGCCGCTCCTGGATCGACCTCGCGGTCGTCTTCGTCCTCGCGGCCCTCGGCCTGCTCGGCTTCGGTGCGGCGCTCAGCGGCACCGGGTTCCTCCTCGCCGGTCTCGGTGGCCTCGCGCTCGGCATGGCGGTGGGCGTCGCCTCCCACGCCCTCCGGCTGAATGCGCTCCTGACCGGCCTCTCGACCGTCCTCGTCTTCTACGTCTTCGGCAGTGCCCTGGCGATGCCGTCCGTGGCGACGTTCGCGGTCCTCCCGAACCTGCGGACCCTCGGTGGCATCAGCATCGGCGCCGTGTTCGGGTGGAAGGACTTCGTCACCCTGCAGACCCCGCTGAGCGCGCCCGCGTACATCATGACCCTGCCCTACGTCGCTGGGCTGCTCGTCGGTGTCGTCTCCGCCGTGCTCGCCGTCCGCTGGCTGCCACGGCGTCCGCAGGTCGCCGTCCGCTGCGCCATCGTGCTCGTCGGCCCGACCGTGCTGTACGCCCTCGGCGTCCTCCTCGGCACGCAGACGCCCTTCCTGGCGGCCGTCCGCGGGATCGCGTTCGCGCTCATCGCCCTCCTCTGGCTCGGGTGGCGGCCGGGTGCCGGTCGTGGCGAGAACGCGGCAGCGTCGACCACCGCCGTCCTCCGTCGCAAGAAGATCATCGGTACGGCGGTCCTCGCCGCGGTCGCGGTCGTCGTCGGCGGCGGCGCGGCCGTCGTCGCCTCGCCACCCGCGGACTCCCGGTTCGTCCTCCGCGAGGTCGTCACCCCGCCGTTCGACCCCCTGGAGTACCCGAGCCCGCTCGCCGGGTTCCGCGAGTACACGAAGGACCTCGCCGAGACGAAGCTCTTCACCGCCACCGGCCTCGAGCCGGGGGATCGGATCCGTCTGGCGGCCATGGACAGCTACGACGGCCGTCTGTGGACCGTCTCCGGGCCCTCCACGGCGACCGACGGTTCCGGTGCCTTCGAGCTCGTCGGCGATCACCTTCCCGGACCGCAGCTCATGACACCGGGCAGCGACCGACGGGTGTCGATCGACATCACCGGCTACGACGACATCTGGGTGCCCAGCGTCGGGTACCCGAGCGCGCTCACCCTCGACGGCAAGGCGGCGGAGCGATCCGAGGACATCCGCTACAACGCCGAGAGTGGCGCGGCCGTCATCACCTCGGGCATCGGCACGGGCGACGACTACGAGGAGCGGACCACGACGCAGGCGGTCCCGAGCGACACGGCCCTCGCGACGACGCCGACCGCAGCGGTCGAGCTGCCGCCCGTCACGAACATCCCGGACATCGTGGTCGCGAAGGCCTCGGAGTTCGTCGGCACCGAGACGACGCCCATGGGGCAACTGCGCGCGATCGAGCAGACCCTCCGCACCACCGGGTTCCTCAGCCACGGGCTCGCCTCGGACAGCTCTCCGTCACGCGCCGGCCACGGTGCCGACCGGATGTCGGAGCTGTTCACCCGCACACCGATGGTCGGCGACGAGGAGCAGTACGCGTCGGCGTTCGCGCTCATGGCCCGCTCGCTCGGCTACCCCGCGCGAGTCGTCATGGGCTTCGCGCCCGAGGTGACCGAGGGCCAGGGTTCGGTGCAGGTCGTCGGAGACGACGTGACGGCGTGGGTCGAGGTGCCCTTCGAGGGCTACGGCTGGGTGGCGTTCTCCCCGACCCCCGATGAGACCGAGATCCCGCAGGACCAGGATCCGAAGCCCAAGACCGAGCCGCAGCCGCAGGTGCGTCAGCCGCCGCGCAGCGACAACCTCGACGACAGCCTCCTCACCGAGGCCTCGATCGACGACGGCGACGACAAGGACAAGAACGACGGACTCGTGATCCCGGAATGGGTGTGGTGGCTCGCGCTGATCGTGGGAGTCCCGGTGTCGCTGTACTTCATCCCGCTCCTCGCCATCTCGGGTGCGAAGCGTCGGCGGACGAAGCGTCGCCGCGCGGGCGGTGGTGATCGCAGTGCCGCCGGTGCGTGGGACGAGCTGATCGACCGCTACGCCGAGCTCGGGTACACGGTGCCCGCGGCCGCCACGCGGTCGACCACGGCATCCGCGCTCGGAGCCCAGGAACCGGAGGGCGCGACCACGCTCACCGCGCTCGCGGGGACGACCGACGACGTCGTCTTCTCCGGTCGTGACGTGGACGATACGACGGCCGACGAGCTGTGGCAGCGGTCGGAGGCCGAGGCGTCACGGGCGCAGGGAGCGCTCGGCTGGTTCGCCCGCCAGCGGAGCCGGTTCCGCTACCGCGCGAAACGCAGTCTCGTGAGTCGGCTGCAGCCGTCCGGTTCGCTCGCCCGGCGAGCAGCACGCGACCAGCGCGCCACCGGAGGTCGCTGAGGCCGATACAGCCGCCGAGGCGCTACCCTCGGTGAGTATGGAGCGCTCGCTCGAGACCAGCGTGAGCCAGGCCGTCGACGCCTGGCTCCGGTGGCTGCCGCGCTGGCACCCCGCCGCCCACCGCGGACGCACCCGGATCTGCCGCCGGTGCATCGGCTCCCCGATCCTGCGCGCAGCAGGCCTCGTCGATGACGTCCCGCACCAGGTGCAGCACGGTCTCGCCACCCGGATGAAGGCCCTCGTCGACCACGCGGTGGCGGAATACACCGAGCAGAACCTCCCCGTCCTCCGTGCCGAACTGCGTGCCGCCGACCTGCGCGAGGCGCAGCGCTCCTACCGTCCGGGGGAGGGGCTCGACCCGGAGTTCGACGGCCTGCAGCTCGACCCCGACCCGGATCCCGAGCAGCCCTACCTCTTCACCCTCGCGGAGCTCGGCGAGTCCCAGGCGAGGACCGTCCCACCACCCCCGCCGTTGTCCGACGACGCGAAGGAGGCGCTGCGCACCGAGATCGCCCTCGCCGACCAGTGCGCGAACGAGACCGGGCGCCGCATCTGCGAACTGCTCGTCGGGCACCGCCTCGCCATCCACGACGCCGTCGAGCGGTACGTCGAACCGCAGGTCACCGCGCTCCTCGACGACCTCGCGCTCGAGCTCGATTCCCCCACCTCGCCCTGGTAGCCGTCGGGGTTCACCCGGAGGCAGGAGGGGAGATCTCCCCATCGTGCTGTCCGACACCCGTCACTATACTTTCGAGCACTTGTCATCAGCACGATCCATGCTCATTGGGGGCGCAACACCATGACCGATCCCGGAGATCAGAACCCGCAGCAGCCCCAGTGGCAGCGACCACCCGCTCAGCCCGACCCGCAGCAGGGGTGGCAGGGCAACGGCCCGCAGCAGTCGGGCTCAGGCCAGCAGCAGACGGGGCAGTACGGACAGCAGTCGCCGTACGGGCAGTCGCCGACGCAGCCGTCTGGGCAGTACGGGCAGCAGTCCGGCCAGTACGGTGAGCAGTCGTCCGGCCAGCAGGACCAGCAGACGGGCCAGTACGGGCAGCAGTCCGGTCAGTACAGCCAACAGACCGGTCAGTACGGTCAGACGGCGCAGTACGGCCAGCAGCCGACCGAGCAGTTCGGTCAGCAGGGAACCGGTCAGTACGGCCAGCAGCCCACGGGGCAGTACGGCCAGCAGCCCACCGAGCAGTACGGCCAGGCGCCCTACGCGCAGGGCGCCGGCGGGTACGGCGGCGGCCAGCAGCCGCCCAAGAAGAAGCTCTCGAAGAAGGGGCTCACCGGCATCATCGCTGGCGGGAGCGCCCTCCTCCTCATCATCGTCGGTGGCATCGTCGGCGTCAGCGTCGGCAACGCCCTCCACGCCCCGGAGGTGACGGTCAAGAGCTACCTCGACGCCCTCAAGTCGGGCGACGCCGAACAGGCGCTCAAGCTCTCCGGTACCGAGGTGTCGGCGGCCGACGTGCTGCTGACCGACGACGCGTACAAGGCGGCGTCCGGCAAGGTCTCCGGCTACACGATCGGGAAGACGACGACCAGCGGGAACACCGCGACCGTCGAGGCCCGTCTCACCCAGGGCGGCGAGAGCGTCGACCAGGAGTTCACGCTCACCAAGGTCGGCAAGGACGCCGTGCTCTTCGACAAGTGGAAGCTCGAGGCTCCCGAACTCAGCACGGTCCAGGTCGACGTGGTCGCCCCTGAGGACGCGGTCGCGACGGTCGGCGGCGTCGACCTCACCGACGTCGAACCGATCGCCGAGGGTTCGTACCAGCTGCGCGCCCTCCCGGGCACCTACGACGTCGCCCTCAGCGAGAGCGACTGGTACACCGCCGAGGCGACGACCACGACGGCCGTGGGCTTCGGCCAGGCCGCGGAACCCGCGACGCTCGCCGTCGCCCTCACCGACGCCGGGACGACCGCCGTCGAGGAGGCCGTCAACGCGTACATCGACGGCTGCGGTGCGGCGACGGAGCTCGCCCCGGAGGGGTGCCCCTTCGAGATCCGCAACGACACCGGCTTCACCCCCTCCGGTGTGACCTGGAAGTTCGACACGCGCCCGACCTTCACGATCGGTGACTTCGCGGGAGGCGGCTGGACCGTCGACTCCGAGACCGTCGGACGCATGTCGATGACCTGCACGCTGACCGACCCGGCCACCGGCCAGACCGGTCCGGGCTACAGCATCAACCCCGTCGACTTCGTCGTCGGCGGCACGATCGAGGGCTTCACCGACGAGGGCGCGACCTTCGTCCCGTCCCCGTAGACGCCGAGCTGTACGGCCCCTGGGAGCGATGCTCCCAGGGGCCGTCGTCGTTTGACCACAGCCTGTCGGCGGGCTAGTCTTGGTTGGGTGTGCGCGCTGTCGTGCGCTCTCGTGCTGTCCACGTTCTCCGGAGCCTGGCTCGGGGGAGTGGACAGCAGTCTTGCACCATCGGGTTGATCCCCGCCGGGCTGGTCCCGGTTGCCGATCGCCCCCACGGCATACCCACCACGAAAGCGGCGCGCACTCGCGCGGCGCCGGTGGGTCCATACGACCTCGTGATCCGGGAGACCGGTCCACGAATGCTGCAGTACCACTGTCACCGTGCAGTCATCATCAAGGAGCAAGTAGTGCCAACCATTCAGCAGTTGGTTCGGAAGGGCCGCAGCCCCAAGGTCGTCAAGACCAAGGCGCCCGCCCTGAAGAGCAACCCCCAGCAGGCCGGCGTGTGCACCCGCGTGTACACCACCACCCCGAAGAAGCCGAACTCGGCGATGCGCAAGGTCGCCCGCGTGAAGCTGCGCAACGGCACCGAGGTCACCGCGTACATCCCCGGTGAGGGCCACAACCTCCAGGAGCACTCGCTGGTCCTGGTCCGTGGTGGTCGTGTGAAGGACCTCCCGGGTGTCCGTTACAAGATCGTCCGTGGCGCCCTCGACACGCAGGCCGTCAAGAACCGCAAGCAGGCTCGCAGCCGCTACGGCGCGAAGATGGAGAAGAAGTAATGCCTCGCAAGGGTCCAGCTCCGAAGCGTCCCGTCGTCGCCGATCCCGTCTACGGCGCCCCCATCGTCAGCCAGCTCGTCAACAAGATCCTGCTGGACGGCAAGAAGGGCCTCGCTGAGCGCATCGTCTACGACGCACTCGAAGGCGTCACCGCCAAGAACCAGGGCGACGCCGTCGTCACGCTCAAGAAGGCGCTCGACAACGTCCGCCCGACCCTCGAGGTGCGTTCGCGCCGCGTCGGTGGTTCCACCTACCAGGTGCCGGTCGAGGTCAAGCCTCACCGCGCCAACACCCTCGCCCTGCGCTGGCTCGTGAGCTACGCGAAGGGCCGCCGTGAGAAGACGATGACCGAGCGTCTCCAGAACGAGATCCTCGACGCATCGAACGGTCTCGGTGCAGCTGTCAAGCGTCGTGAAGACACGCACAAGATGGCCGAGTCGAACAAGGCGTTCGCGCACTACCGCTGGTAGTCGCCGCCCGATGCGAGGGCGGGCGATCCGCCCGCCCTCGCGTCACCGAGTGAATCAGCTCACCCTTACCTATCCCCGGAGGACCCCGTGGCACAAGACGTGCTCACCGACCTGAACAAGGTCCGCAACATCGGCATCATGGCCCACATCGATGCCGGCAAGACCACCACCACCGAGCGCATCCTGTTCTACACGGGCGTCAACCACAAGATCGGCGAGACCCACGACGGTGCGTCGACGATGGACTGGATGGCGCAGGAGCAGGAGCGCGGCATCACCATCACGTCCGCCGCGACGACCTGTTTCTGGAACAAGAACCAGATCAACATCATCGACACCCCCGGCCACGTCGACTTCACGGTCGAGGTCGAGCGTTCGCTCCGCGTCCTCGACGGCGCGGTCGCGGTGTTCGACGGCAAGGAGGGCGTCGAGCCCCAGTCCGAGACCGTCTGGCGTCAGGCCGACAAGTACGACGTCCCGCGCATCTGCTTCGTCAACAAGATGGACAAGCTCGGCGCCGACTTCTACTTCACCGTCGACACGATCATCAGCCGCCTCGGCGCGAAGCCGCTGGTCATCCAGCTGCCGATCGGTGCCGAGTCCAACTTCGAGGGCGTCGTCGACCTCGTCGAGATGCGTGCGCTCACCTGGCGCGGAGACGCCAAGGGTGACGTCGAGATGGGCGCCAAGTACGCCATCGAGGAGATCCCGGAAGACCTCAAGGAGAAGGCGGCCGAGTACCGCACCGCGCTCCTCGAGGCCGTCGCCGAGACCGACGACGCGCTCATGGAGAAGTACTTCGGTGGCGAAGAGCTGACCGTCGCGGAGATCAAGGCCGCGATCCGTCACCTCACCATCACGAGCACCATGTACCCGGTCCTCTGTGGCTCCGCGTTCAAGAACCGCGGCGTCCAGCCGATGCTCGACGCCGTCATCGACTACCTCCCCTCCCCGCTCGACGTCCCGGCCATCGAGGCCCACGACGCGCGCGACGAGGAGAAGGTCGTGGAGCGTCACCCCGACTCGACCGAGCCCTTCACCGCGCTCGCGTTCAAGGTCGCGGTGCACCCGTTCTTCGGTCGCCTGACCTATGTCCGCGTCTACTCGGGTCGTCTCGACTCGGGTGCGCAGATCATCAACTCGACCAAGGGCAAGAAGGAGCGCATCGGGAAGATCTTCCAGATGCACGCCAACAAGGAGAACCCGGTCGACTTCGTCACCGCCGGTCACATCTACGCGGTCATCGGCCTGAAGGACACCACCACCGGTGACACCCTGTCCGACCCGCAGAACCAGGTCGTCCTCGAGTCGATGAGCTTCCCGGAGCCCGTCATCGAGGTCGCGATCGAGCCGAAGACCAAGGCCGACCAGGAGAAGCTGGGCACCGCGATCCAGAAGCTGGCCGAAGAGGACCCGACGTTCCGCACCGAGCAGAACACCGAGACCGGCCAGACGGTCATCAAGGGCATGGGCGAGCTCCACCTCGACATCCTCGTCGACCGCATGAAGCGCGAGTTCAACGTCGAGGCCAACGTCGGCAAGCCGCAGGTCGCGTACCGCGAGACCATCAAGCGCAAGGTCGAGAAGTACGGCTACACCCACAAGAAGCAGACCGGTGGTTCGGGTCAGTTCGCGAAGATCCAGTTCGATCTGGAGCCGATGGACGTCACTCCGGAGACGACCTACGAGTTCGTGAACGCCGTGACCGGTGGTCGCATCCCGCGCGAGTACATCCCGTCGATCGACGCCGGTTTCCAGGACGCCCTGCAGGTCGGTGGCCTCGCGGGCTACCCGGTCGTGGGTGTCAAGGCGATCATCACCGATGGTGCGGCGCACGACGTCGACTCCTCGGAGATGGCGTTCAAGATCGCCGGCTCGATGGGTCTCAAGGAGGCCTACTCGCGTGCCAACCCCGTCCTCCTCGAGCCGCTCATGGCGGTCGAGGTGCGTACTCCTGAGGAGTACATGGGCGACGTCATCGGAGACCTCAACTCGCGCCGTGGACAGATCCAGTCCATGGACGACGCCACCGGCGTCAAGGTCATCCGTGCCAACGTGCCGCTCTCCGAGATGTTCGGCTACATCGGCGACCTCCGGTCGAAGACCTCTGGTCGTGCCGTGTACTCGATGACGTTCGAGAGCTACGCGGAGGTCCCGAAGGCTGTCGCCGACGAGATCATCCAGAAGAACAAGGGCGAGTAGTCACTCACTCTCTCTTCACCGCGGTCCGGCCGGGTGTGCGAACACCCGGGCGGATCGCGTAACATGAATACACATCCCTGCAGTGCGTCGGGCATCGAATGGTGCCCGGCGTCCCGCACAACGTCCTGAGGAGGACTCACAGTGGCAAAGGCCAAGTTCGAGCGGACCAAGCCGCACGTCAACATCGGTACGATCGGTCACGTCGACCACGGCAAGACCACGCTCACCGCGGCGATCTCGAAGGTCCTGGCGGACAAGTTCCCGTCCGCGACCAACGTGCAGCGCGACTTCGCGTCGATCGACTCCGCGCCGGAAGAGCGTCAGCGTGGTATCACGATCAACATCTCGCACGTCGAGTACGAGACCCCGAAGCGCCACTACGCGCACGTCGACGCCCCCGGTCACGCTGACTACATCAAGAACATGATCACCGGTGCTGCGCAGATGGACGGCGCGATCCTGGTCGTCGCCGCCACTGACGGCCCGATGGCTCAGACGCGTGAGCACGTGCTGCTCGCCAAGCAGGTCGGCGTCCCCTACCTGCTCGTCGCGCTGAACAAGTCCGACATGGTCGACGACGAGGAGATCCTGGAGCTCGTCGAGCTCGAGGTCTCCGAGCTGCTCGCCTCGCAGGGCTTCGCTGAGGACGCACCGGTCGTCCGCGTCTCGGGCCTCAAGGCGCTCGAGGGCGACGAGAAGTGGGTGCAGAGCATCCTCGACCTCATGGACGCCGTGGACGCCAACGTCCCCGACCCCGTGCGCGACAAGGACAAGCCCTTCCTCATGCCGATCGAGGACGTCTTCACGATCACCGGTCGTGGAACCGTCGTCACGGGCCGCGCCGAGCGTGGCACGCTCGCGATCAACTCCGAGGTCGAGATCGTCGGCATCCGCCCGACGCAGAAGACGATCGTCACGGGTATCGAGATGTTCCACAAGCAGCTCGACGAGGCATGGGCCGGCGAGAACTGTGGTCTCCTGCTCCGTGGCACGAAGCGTGAAGACGTCGAGCGCGGCCAGGTCGTCGTGAAGCCGGGTTCGGTCACGCCGCACACGAACTTCGAGGGCACCGCGTACATCCTGTCCAAGGATGAGGGTGGGCGTCACAACCCGTTCTACGCGAACTACCGTCCGCAGTTCTACTTCCGCACCACCGACGTCACCGGCGTCATCACGCTGCCCGAGGGCACCGAGATGGTCATGCCCGGCGACACCACCGACATGACCGTTGAGCTGATCCAGCCCATCGCCATGGAGGTCGGCCTCGGCTACGCCATCCGTGAGGGTGGCCGCACCGTCGGCGCCGGCACCGTCACCAAGGTGCTCGCGTAAGCATCCGCTGACGCGAACCCCTGATCGACCGCAGGGTCGACACGGTTCCACACGAAGGGCCCGGAGCATTTCGCTCCGGGCCCTTCGTCGTGCGTGCCGTCGAACCGTCGGGACCCCGGTAACTCATATGTACGATATCGGGCGACCCATTCTGCATCGAGCCGCCGAGGTGACCGTGTCCCGTTCGTCCATCCGTCCGCGTCGCCTGTCGCGCCCACGTGTCCTGATCCCGAGCATCGTCGCCCTGTCCGTTCTGCTCGGCATCGCTGGAGCCACCGTGTCGGCGGCGGTGGAGGCCATGTCCGTCCGGGAGGAGCTCACGTCGGTCCTGCCTGAGCTCGAGGCGATCCGTGCGGGCGTCGTCGGTGACGGCGCCGACGCGATCGATCCTGCCGTCGTGCAGCGCGCCGGCGACGCGGTCGAGCGGGCCCTGACGTCGACTCGGCGGCCTGACTGGTGGCTCGCCGAACGCGTGCCCGTCTCCGGGGTGAACTTCGTCGCGGTGCGCACGGCCGTCGAGGCGGCCCACGTGGTCGTCGACGAGGTCGTCGAGCCGGTCCTCGACCTGTCCGTCGACGGACTCGCGGTCGACGGGCGACTGGACACGGAGCGGGTGGGGCGGTTGGCGCGCACCTCGGCGCGCGCGCTCGAGCGACTCGAGGAGCAGGTCGCGCGCCTCGACCGCCTCGACCGGTCGGTGCTCCTGCCTCAGGTGGCGTCGGCGTTGGTCGGACTCGACGGACCGCTGCGCGAGGCCTCATCGCTCGCCTCGCGGCTCGCACCGGTGCTGCGAGCGCTGCCCGGGTTCCTGGGGGAGGAGGGGCCGCGAGACGTGGTCGTCCTGTTCCAGAACTCGGCGGAGAGCCGAGCCCTCGGCGGCATCGCGGGAGCTTCGGTGCTCGTGCACGTCGAGGAGGGCGCGCTGAGCGTGACCAGGACCCTCGGCGGCGCGGACTTCGTGTCGCACGTCGATCCGGTGGTGCCCCTCCCGGCCGATGCCGACGCGCTCTACCGGACCGAGGGCTACGCTGCCGCAGGCACCTCCATCCATGAGGTGACGGCGCGGCCGGACTTCCCGTACGGTGCGCAGGTGGCTTCGCGGCTGTGGCAGGAGAGTCAGGGCGTCACGCCCGACCTGGTGCTCGCCGTGGACCCGGTCGCGCTTTCCCATCTGCTGCGAGCGACCGGCCCCGTCGTGCTGCACGACGGTACGGAGCTGTCGAGCGAGACGGTGGTCGACGAGCTCCTGAACGGCGTGTACCGAGACCACCCGGGTCTCAGCGACCAGGCGAACCGGGCGCAGGACGCGACCTTCACCGCCGTCGTGCAGGCGCTCACCTCGCAGCTGCAGGCGGGCTCCATGGTGGTGCCCCGTGCGATCGACGGCTGGGTGCAGGCGGTCGACGAGCGGCGTCTGCTCGCCTGGAGTCCCGACCGCGTCGAGGAGCGGGCGTTGGTGCTCGCCGGGGTCGGCGGCGCCCTGCCCGAGCGTTCGTCTCGTTCGGTGCCGTTCGGGCTGTACCTCTCGGACGCGGTCGGGTCCAAACTCGAGTACTACCTCCGACAGCGGGTCCGTGTCCGTGCGGCGTCGTGCGACGTCGACGGGACCCGCACGGTGATGGTCACGTCCGAGCTCTCCAACACGATCGACACGGAGCCGGAGCTCGACACGGAGGCGTTCGACTACATCGCGGGGTTCCACGAGCGTGAGGGGCTCCCGCGTGGGTGGATGCGCTTGCGGGTCATGGCCTACGCGCCCGACGGTGCCGACATCCGCTCGGTTCGCGTTGACGGCGCCGAGGCCCCGTACACGGCCGGATCGGACGACGGACGCCCCGTGGCCTACGTGGTGGTGACGATCGCGCCGGGCGCGACGGTGACACTCGACGTCGATGCGGACGTGTCCGGCGCGACGGTCGACGCGGTGCGGTTCCTGGGCACCCCGGGGGTGCGTCCGGTCGAGGTCGACAACGTCGTCGAGCCCTGCTGAGCAGCGGCGCCTCGGTGCTCACGACGCCCGAGACTGAGCGGATCCTGACCATCCGACGCCCGCGACACGCCCGGGTTGCACGCATGGTGGATCCGTGGCAAACTAGTCCAGTTCAGTACTTCGGACGAGCGTGCCTGTGCGCGCTCCGGCGGATCACTGCCAGGTAGTGCATAGGAGCTCCCAGACGCGGCAACGCGACAGGGATCGAGCCTAGGCCGCGGGTAGCAGAACACCAATCACTTCATCGCAATCCAGGTCGTAGCAGTGCTACGCCCAGCGCCGACCACGAGTCGGGGTGGAAGCCGGTGGATGACCACGAGGGTCGCAAGACACGAGTGGTCGTTGACAGCAGAACAGTGGTGCGACACCAGTAGTGCCAATGGCGCGGAGCAACCGAACGTTGCAAAGCGCACGATATGCGTCCAATACGGAGCGATCCGCACGACGCGAGACAGAGAGTGAGTCACACATGGCGGGACAGAAGATCCGCATCCGACTGAAGTCGTATGACCATGAGGTCATCGATACTTCGGCGCGCAAGATCGTCGACACGGTCACCCGTGCAGGCGCAACCGTCGTCGGCCCCGTGCCGCTTCCGACGGAGAAGAACGTGGTCTGCGTGATCCGTTCGCCGCACAAGTACAAGGACAGCCGGGAGCACTTCGAAATGCGCACCCACAAGCGTCTGATCGACATCATCGACCCGACCCCGAAGGCCGTCGACTCGCTCATGCGTCTCGACCTGCCGGCGGACGTCAACATCGAGATCAAGCTCTGAGCTCGGTAGAGACGGAAGGAAGACATGTCTAACACGAAGACCAGCAAGGGTCTGCTCGGCACCAAGCTCGGCATGACCCAGGTGTGGGACGAGAACAACAAGCTCGTTCCCGTCACCGTCATCGAGATCACGCCCAACGTGGTCACGCAGGTTCGCACCCCCGAGGTCGACGGCTACGACGCCGTGCAGATCGCGTACGGCCAGATCGATCCCCGCAAGGTCAGCAAGCCTGACGCGGGTCACTTCGACAAGGCCGGCGTGACGCCGCGTCGTCACCTCACCGAGGTCCGCACCGCCGACGCATCCGAGTACTCGCTCGGCCAGGAGCTCACCGTCGACGGTGTCTTCGAGGCCGGCCAGAAGGTCGACGTCGTCGGCACTTCGAAGGGTAAGGGTTTCGCCGGTGTCATGAAGCGTCACAACTTCAAGGGAACGGGCGCATCTCACGGTGCTCACCGCAACCACCGCAAGCCGGGCTCCATCGGCGCCTCCTCGACCCCGAGCCGTGTCTTCAAGGGCATGCGCATGGCCGGTCGTATGGGTGGCGAGCGCGTCACCGTGCTGAACCTCCGGGTTCACGCCATCGACGCCGAGAAGGGCCTGCTGCTCGTCAAGGGTGCCGTTCCCGGCGCTCGTGGCCGCATCGTATTCGTCCGCACCGCAGTGAAGGGAGCGTAGTTCCATGGCTATCGCTACTCTCGACGTGCTCGACACCAAGCTCAAGAAGGCCGGCACCGTCGACCTTCCTGCCGAGGTGTTCGACGTTCAGACCAACATCCCGCTCATCCACCAGGTGGTCGTCGCGCAGCTCGCTGCCGCCCGCCAGGGGACGCACAAGACCAAGCGCCGCGGCGAAGTGTCCGGTGCCGGCCGCAAGCCGTTCAAGCAGAAGGGTACGGGTAACGCTCGTCAGGGCTCCATCCGTGCACCTCAGATGACCGGCGGTGGCATCGTCCACGGTCCAGTGCCCCGCAACTACGCACAGCGCACCCCCAAGAAGATGATCGCCGCGGCTCTCCTCGGCGCCATCTCCGACCGCGCACGCGGCAGCCGCCTGCACGTCGTCGACTCCCTCTCGATCGGTGAGAAGCCGTCGACGAAGGCCGTGTCCGAGTACCTGACGAACGTCGCTTCCTCGAAGCACGTCCTGATCGTCCTCCAGCGCGACGACGAGGTCAGCCTCCGCAGCGTCCGCAACCTGCAGAACGTGCACGTGCTGTCGTACGACCAGCTGAACGCATACGACGTGCTCGTCTCCGACGACATCGTCTTCACCAAGGCCGCCTTCGAGGCATTCGTCGCCAGCAAGACCGGCAACACGGCCGCAACCGAGGAGGTCTCGGCATGACCGCGATCAACAAGGACCCCCGCGACGTCATCTTCGCGCCGGTCGTCTCCGAGAAGAGCTACAGCCTGATCGACGAGGGCAAGTACACCTTCCTCGTCGACCCGCGCTCGAACAAGACCGAGATCAAGCTCGCCATCGAGAAGATCTTCGGTGTCGAGGTCGCTTCGATCAACACCCTCACCCGTCAGGGCAAGACCCGTCGCACCAAGTTCGGCACCGGCAAGCGCAAGGACACCAAGCGCGCCATCGTGTCGCTCAAGTCGGGTTCCATCGACATCTTCACGGCTGTTGGCTAAGACGGCCGGGAACGAAGAGGAATAAGAAATGGCTATTCGTAAGTACAAGCCCACGACTCCTGGTCGTCGCGGTTCGTCTGTCGCGGACTTCGCGGAGATCACCCGCACCACGCCGGAGAAGTCGCTGCTTCGTCCGTTGTCGAAGACCGGTGGTCGCAACAACCAGGGCCGCATCACGACGCGTCACATCGGTGGTGGCCACAAGCGCCAGTACCGTCTGATCGACTTCCGTCGCAACGACAAGGACGGCGTCAACGCCAAGGTCGCTCACATCGAGTACGACCCCAACCGCACCGCGCGTATCGCGCTGCTCCACTTCGTGGACGGCACCAAGCGGTACATCCTGGCTCCGAACAAGCTCAGCCAGGGCGACGTGGTCGAGTCGGGTGCAGGCGCGGACATCAAGCCCGGTAACAACCTGCCGCTGAAGAACATCCCCACCGGTACGGTCATCCACGCGATCGAGCTCCGTCCCGGCGGCGGCGCGAAGATGGCCCGCTCCGCGGGTGCATCGGTGCGTCTCGTCGCGAAGGACGGTCCGTACGCGCAGCTCCGTCTGCCGTCCGGTGAGATCCGTAACGTCGACCTGCGCTGCCGCGCCACCATCGGTGAGGTCGGCAACGCCGAGCAGTCGAACATCAACTGGGGTAAGGCCGGACGGAAGCGCTGGCTGGGCGTCCGCCCGACCGTCCGTGGTGTCGCGATGAACCCGATCGACCACCCGCACGGTGGTGGTGAGGGCAAGACCTCCGGTGGACGTCACCCGGTCAGCCCGTGGGGCCAGAAGGAAGGCCGCACGCGCCACCCCAACAAGGAAAGCGACAAGCTCATCGTTCGTCGTCGTACCGCCGGCAAGAAGCGTAAGTAGGAGTAAGAGAAGATGCCACGCAGTCTCAAGAAGGGCCCCTTCGTCGACGACCACCTGCTCCGCAAGGTCGTCACGGCGAACGAGGCCAACAACAAGAACGTGATCAAGACCTGGTCGCGTCGATCGATGATCATCCCGGCGATGCTGGGTCACACCATCGCCGTCCACGACGGTCGCAAGCACATCCCGGTGTTCGTCACCGAGACGATGGTCGGGCACAAGCTCGGCGAGTTCGCGCCCACCCGCACCTTCCGTGGACACGTGAAGGACGACAAGAAGGGCCGTCGCCGCTAACGCGGTGACGTGAAGGAGGAAGAGAAATGGTGGAGTCGATCGCCCGCGTGCGACACATCCGCGTCACCCCCCAGAAGGCCCGTCGTGTCGTCGCGCTCATCCGTGGCAAGCAGGCTCAGGAGGCCTTGGCCATCCTGAAGTTCGCGCCACAGAGCGCCAGCGAGCCCATCTACAAGCTCGTTGCCTCGGCCATCGCGAACGCTCGCGTCACGGCCGACAAGGACAACGTGTTCCTTGACGAGCAGGACCTGTACATCGCGAAGGCGTACGTCGATGAGGGTGCAACCCTCAAGCGTTTCCGTCCCCGCGCACAGGGCCGCGCGTTCCGCATCCTCAAGCGCACCAGCCACATCACCGTCGAGCTCTCGACGCCTGATGAGACTGCCGGCGCTGCCAAGGCCAAGAAGGTGAGCAAGTAATGGGTCAGAAAGTCAATCCATACGGCTTCCGTCTGGGAATCACGACCGACCACGTGTCGCGTTGGTTCTCCGACAGCACGAAGAAGGGTCAGCGTTACAGCGACTTCGTCGCGGAAGACGTCAAGATCCGCCGTCTGCTGGCGACCTCGCTCGACCGCGCTGGTGTCAGCCGCATCGAGATCGAGCGCACCCGTGACCGCGTCCGCGTCGACATCCACACCGCCCGTCCGGGCATCGTGATCGGTCGCCGTGGCGCCGAGGCCGAGCGCATCCGCGCCGACCTCGAGAAGCTCACGAAGAAGCAGATCCAGCTGAACATCCTCGAGGTCAAGAACCCCGAGGCCGACGCTCAGCTCGTCGCGCAGGGCATCGCCGAGCAGCTCTCCGCACGTGTGGCCTTCCGCCGCGCGATGCGTAAGGGCCTGCAGGGCGCTCAGCGCACGTCCACCGTCAAGGGTGTCCGCATCCAGGTGTCCGGCCGCCTCGGCGGCGCCGAGATGAGCCGTTCCGAGTTCTACCGCGAAGGCCGTGTGCCGCTGCACACGCTCCGCGCGAACATCGACTACGGCTTCTACGAGGCGAAGACCACGTTCGGCCGCATCGGCGTGAAGGTCTGGATCTACAAGGGCGACATCACCAACAAGGAGCTTGCTCGCGAGCAGGCCAACCAGAAGTCGACGCGTCCGGAACGTCGCGACGGTGGCGACCGCCCCCGTCGGAACGCCGGTCCGAGCAGCGCCCCCAAGGCAGCTGCTGAGGCGCCCGCCGCCGCAGGAGTTGAGGCATAACCATGTTGATCCCACGCAAAGTCAAGCACCGGAAGCAGCACCACCCCGGCCGTTCCGGCCAGGCGACCGGTGGCACCAAGGTGTCGTTCGGTGAGTACGGTATCCAGGCCCTGACGCCCGCTTACGTGACCAACCGTCAGATCGAGTCCGCTCGTATCGCCATGACGCGTCACATCAAGCGTGGCGGAAAGGTGTGGATCAACATCTACCCCGACCGTCCGCTGACCAAGAAGCCCGCCGAAACCCGCATGGGTTCCGGTAAGGGTTCGCCCGAGTGGTGGGTCGCGAACGTCAAGCCGGGCCGTGTGCTGTTCGAGGTCGCCGGAGTCGATGAGACCCTGGCCCGCGAAGCGCTCACCCGTGCAATCCACAAGCTGCCCCTCAAGGCACGCATCATCAAGCGCGAGGAGGGCGACGCATAATGGCGATCGGATCCAAGGAGCTCACCCCCGTCGAGCTCGACACCTTTGAAGACCAGCGCCTCCTCGAGGAGCTCCGCAAGGCCAAGGAAGAGCTGTTCAACCTGCGCTTCCAGTCGGCCACGGGGCAGCTCGAGAACCACGGCCGCCTGCGCGCCGTGAAGCGCGACATCGCTCGCATCTACACGGTCATCCGTGAGCGCGAGCTCGGCATCCGTGCCACGCCGACCGTCGAGGTCGTCGAGGCCAAGGCTGAGAAGAAGACCAAGAAGGCCAAGGCCGCACCGAAGTCCGAGGACACCGCTGCAGCCGACGCCGAGACCACGAAGGAGGCCTAGACATGGCTACCGCTACTGACAAGGCCCCCGAGGGTCACGAGTCGGCCGAGCACGACGTCAAGGACGCCGCTGCTCGTGGCTACCGCAAGACCCGCCGTGGTCTGGTGACCAGCGACAAGATGGAGAAGACCATCGTCGTCGAGGTCGAGGACCGCGTGAAGCACCCGCTCTACGGCAAGGTCATCCGCCGCACCTCCAAGGTCAAGGCTCACGACGAGGCGAACTCCGCCGGCATCGGCGACCTCGTCCTGATCAGCGAGACCCGCCCCACCAGCGCCACCAAGCGCTGGCGTCTGGTCGAGATTCTCGAGAAGGCCAAGTAGGCCTCGCGGCTTACTGAGAGGAAAGCGAACAATGCTTCAGCAAGAATCACGAGTCAAGGTCGCCGACAACACCGGCGCCAAGGAGCTCCTGACCATTCGCGTGCTCGGTGGCTCCGGCCGCCGCTACGCGGGCCTCGGTGACACCATCGTCGCGACCGTCAAGGACGCGATCCCCGGTGGCAACGTCAAGAAGGGCGACGTCGTCAAGGCGGTCATCGTCCGCACCCGCAAGCAGACCCGTCGTTCCGACGGTTCGTACATCAAGTTCGACGAGAACGCCGCTGTCATCCTGAAGGCTGACGGGGACCCCCGTGGTACCCGCATCTTCGGACCGGTCGGCCGCGAGCTTCGTGACAAGAAGTTCATGAAGATCGTCTCGTTGGCGCCGGAGGTTATCTAAGTCATGGCAAAGATCAAGAAGGGCGACCTGGTTCAGGTCGTCTCCGGCCCGAAGCAGGACCGCGGTGGTTACCGCGGCAAGCAGGGTCGCGTCATCGAGGTCCTGGCGGACAAGAACCGGGTGATCGTGGAGGGCGTCAACTACGTCACGAAGCACTCCCGTGTCGGCCAGACCCAGCGTGGAACGAAGACCGGCGGCATCGAGACCGTCGAGGCTTCGATCCACATCTCCAACGTCGCGCTCGTCGACCCGGAGACCAAGGGCCCGACCAAGGTCGGCCACCGCAACGAGGAAGTCACGAAGGACGGCGTCACCAAGACGGTCCGCGTTCGTTACGCCAAGAAGTCAGGTAAGGACCTGTAATGACCGACACAGAAGTGGCGACTGGCAAAATCCAGCCCCGTCTCAAGCAGAAGTACCGCGCTGAGATCCTTCCGCAGCTGCAGAAGGACTTCGGCTTCACGAACGTGCACCAGGTGCCCGGACTCGTGAAGGTCGTCGTCAACACCGGTGTGGGCGAGGCCGCTCGCGACAGCAAGGTCATCGACGGCGCTGTTTCGGACCTTACCAAGATCACCGGCCAGAAGCCGCAGGTCACCAAGGCACGCAAGTCCATCGCGCAGTTCAAGCTGCGCGAGGGTCAGCCCATCGGCGCCCACGTCACGCTTCGTGGCGACCGCGCTTGGGAGTTCCTCGACCGCCTGCTGAGCCTCGCTCTTCCGCGTATCCGCGACTTCCGCGGTCTCTCGGACAAGCAGTTCGACGGCAACGGCAACTACACCTTCGGTCTCCAGGAGCAGTCCATGTTCCACGAGATCGACCAGGACAAGATCGATCGTGTCCGCGGCTTCGACATCACTGTCGTGACCACGGCCAAGAACGACGACGAGGGTCGCGCGCTGCTCAAGGCGCTCGGCTTCCCGTTCAAGGCGGCTGAGTCCAAGTAGGCTGAGCTTCTGCCCGGTCCTCGGTGTATGTCGAGGACCGGGCTTCCGCCCGTTCGGGGCACTCCTGCCCAGAACGGTTCAACCACCACAGGTCGGCACCCTTGCACAGGATGTCGAAACCTGGTGAACAAAGGAAACACTCGATATGACCATGACAGATCCGGTCGCAGACATGCTGACCAGACTGCGCAATGCGAACTCGGCGCACCACGACACCGTGTCGATGCCGCACTCCAAGCTCAAGGTGAACATCGCCGAGATCCTCAAGTCCGAGGGCTACATCTCCGGCTGGGAGGTCGCTGACGCGGCCGTCGGACAGACGCTCTCGCTGAGCCTCAAGTTCGGCCCGAACCGCGAGCGCTCCATCGCCGGCATCAAGCGCGTCTCGAAGCCCGGCCTCCGCGTCTACGCGAAGTCGAACGAGATCCCCAAGGTCCTCGGCGGCCTCGGCGTCGTCATCCTGTCCACCTCCAGCGGCCTCCTCACGGACCGCCAGGCCGAGAAGAAGGGCGTGGGTGGGGAAGTCCTCGCCTACGTGTGGTAGCCAGTCATGTCTCGTATTGGAAGACTCCCCATCGACATCCCGGCAGGCGTCACCATCGACGTCGCCGGTCAGAACGTCACCGTCAAGGGCCCGAAGGGTGAGCTCCAGCTCACCGTCGCGAGCCCCATCGAGGTCAAGCTCGAAGACGCACAGCTGCTCGTCACGCGTCCCGACGACGAGCGCAACTCGCGCTCGCTCCACGGCCTGACCCGCACGCTCATCGCGAACCAGATCATCGGCGTCACCCAGGGCTACACCAAGGGCCTCGAGGTCGTCGGTACCGGTTACCGCGTCGCTCAGAAGGGCAGCGCCGTCGAGTTCGCGCTCGGCTTCTCGCACCCCGTCACCGTCGAGCCGCCGGTCGGCATCACGCTGACCGTCGAGGGCAACAACAAGCTCACGGTCGCCGGTATCGACAAGCAGGCCGTCGGCGAGGTCGCCGCCAACATCCGTAAGATCCGCAAGCCCGAGCCGTACAAGGGCAAGGGTGTGCGCTACGCCGGCGAGATCGTGCGTCGCAAGGCCGGAAAGGCTGGTAAGTAACCATGGCTCGTCCAACGAAGACTGCCGCACGTGGCCGTCGCCACACGCGTCTGCGCAAGAAGGTCGAGGGTACCGCGGTCCGTCCGCGCCTCGTCGTCAACCGTTCAGCCCGTCACGTGTTCGTGCAGGTTGTCGATGACACGAAGGGTCACACCCTCGTCTCCGCCTCGACCATGGAGGACACCCTCCGGACGTTCGACGGCGACAAGACCGCCAAGTCGCGCAAGGTCGGCGAACTCATCGCCGAGCGTGCCAAGGCAGCCGGCATCGACGATGTCGTATTTGACCGTGGAGGCAACCGCTACGCAGGTCGCGTGGCAGCAATTGCCGATGGTGCTCGAGAGGGCGGATTGAACCTGTGAGCGAAGACAACAAGCAGCAGCAAGAGCCTGTGGCGACCGTGGCCGAGGCCCCGGTCGAGACCGCGGCATCGACGGCGCCCACCGGCGACCGCGAGCCGCGCGAGGCGCGCCGCGGAGGCCGCGAGCGCAACCCCAACCGCGACCGCGGTAGCCGCGACAGCGACAAGAGCCAGTTCCTGGAGCGCGTCGTGACCATCAACCGTGTCTCGAAGGTCGTGAAGGGTGGTCGTCGCTTCAGCTTCACCGCCCTCGTGGTCGTCGGTGACGGCAACGGCATGGTCGGCGTCGGCTACGGCAAGGCTCGCGAAGTCCCGCTCGCGATCGCGAAGGGCGTCGAAGAGGCGAAGAAGAACTTCTTCCGCGTCCCGCGCGTCGGCTCGACCATCCCGCACCCCACCCAGGGTGAGGCAGCAGCCGGTGTGGTGCTCCTGCGCCCCGCCGCCGCTGGTACCGGTGTCATCGCCGGTGGTCCCGTCCGCGCCGTCCTCGAGTGCGCCGGGATCCACGACGTGCTGAGCAAGTCGCTCGGTTCGTCCAACACGATCAACATCGTCCACGCGACCGTCACGGCGCTGAAGCAGCTCGAGGAACCTCGTGCCGTCGCAGCCCGTCGTGGTCTCGAGTTCGACCAGGTCGCTCCGGCCCGCCTGCTCCGTGCAGAGGCAGAGGCCGTTCAGGCGGCCGCTGCTGCGAAGGTAGGTGCCTGATGGCCCAGCTGAGGATCACCCAGATCAAGGGCAGAATTAGTGAGAAGCAGAACCAGCGCGACACGCTTCGCAGCCTGGGTCTCCGTCGCATCGGTGCTGTCGTCGTCCGCCCGGACAACGCGCAGAACCGCGGCTACGTGAACACTGTTGCTCACCTCGTACAGGTTGAGGAGATCGACTAATGGCTGAGAAGAACGAAACCACTGAGGAGAAGGCCCCCAAGGCCGCTGCGAAGGCAGCTCCGAAGACGGCTGCCGCGAAGGCCGAGCCCAAGGCGAAGGCTGCCCCCAAGGCTGCTGCCGCCAAGAAGCCCGCGAAGGACGAGCCCGCTGAGAAGCGCGAGCAGGTCCTGAAGGTGCACCACCTGCGTCCGGCCGCCGGGGCCAAGAAGTCCCGGATGCGCGTCGGCCGTGGTGAGGCGTCCAAGGGTAAGACCGCTGGTCGCGGTACCAAGGGTACGAAGGCGCGTTACAACGTCAAGGTCGGCTTCGAGGGTGGGCAGATGCCGCTGCACATGCGCACCCCGAAGCTCCGTGGCTTCAAGAACCCCTTCCGCGTCGAGTACCAGGTCGTGAACCTGGAGAAGCTCGCCGAGCTGTACCCGAAGGGTGGCGACGTCACCACGGTGGACCTCGTCGCCAAGGGTGCCGTCCGGAAGAACGAGAAGGTCAAGGTTCTCGGAAACGGTGACATCTCGGTTAAGCTGAATGTCGCGGTTGACAAGGTCTCCGGCTCAGCTGAGCAGAAGATCGTGGCAGCCGGGGGCAGCGTCAAGTAGCCCTCGGCCGGCTCCGCACAGGAGCTCACTCGGGTGGCCGGCATCATGCCGGTCACCCGGGCCGACCCCGCAACATCTCACAGGAGGCCCCTTTTGTTCAGCGCCATCGGCCGGATCTTCCGGACCCCGGATCTTCGTCGCAAGATCGGGTTCACGCTCGGGATCATCGCCATCTACCGGCTGGGGTCCTTCATCCCCGCTCCGTTCGTGAACTTCCCGAACGTGCAGCAGTGCCTCGCGAACCAGCAGGCCGCCGGCGCATCAGGCCTCTACGAGCTCGTCAACCTCTTCAGTGGTGGCGCGCTCCTCCAACTCTCCATCTTCGCGCTGGGCATCATGCCCTACATCACCGCGTCGATCATCGTCCAGCTCCTCCGCGTGGTCATCCCGCACTTCGAGACGCTGCACAAAGAAGGCCAGGCCGGCCAGGGCAAGCTGACGCAGTACACGCGGTACCTCACGATCTTCCTCGGCATCCTCCAGTCGACGACGCTCATCACGGTCGCCAAGAGCGGTGCACTGTTCGGCAACCAGGGCGGCGTCTGCGCCGACCTCATCACCGCCCAGGGCGGCACCTGGTACGGCATGCTCCTCATGGTCGTCACCATGACCGCGGGCACCGGCCTCGTCATGTGGATGGCCGAGCTCGTCACCGAGCGCGGCGTCGGCAACGGCATGTCGCTCCTCATCTTCACCTCGATCGCAGCCACCTTCCCGGGCTCGCTGGCCGCCATCTGGACCGCGAAGGGCCCGGAGGTCTTCCTCCTCGTACTCGCCGTCGGCCTCGTGATCGTCGGACTCGTCGTCTTCGTCGAGCAGTCGCAACGTCGCATCCCGGTGCAGTACGCGAAGCGGATGGTCGGACGCAGGACGTACGGCGGCAACAACACGTACATCCCCATCAAGGTCAACATGGCCGGTGTGGTGCCCGTCATCTTCGCGTCGTCGATCCTGTACCTGCCGGCCCTCATCGCGCAGTTCAACCAGCCGACGACCGGCACACCGGCACCCTGGGTCCTGTGGATCCAGCAGTACCTCACCAAGGGTGACCACCCGCTGTACATGCTCATGTACTTCCTGCTCATCGTCGGCTTCACCTACTTCTACGTCGCGATCACCTTCAACCCCGAAGAGGTCGCCGACAACATGAAGAAGTACGGCGGGTTCATCCCCGGCATCCGTGCCGGACGCCCGACGGCCGAATACCTCGACTACGTGCTGACCCGCGTGACCCTGCCCGGATCGATCTACCTGGGGTTGATCGCGCTGCTGCCGCTCATCGCCCTGGCGTTGGTGGGCGCGAACGCCAACTTCCCGTTCGGCGGCGCATCGATCCTCATCATCGTCGGTGTCGGGCTCGAGACGGTCAAGCAGATCGACTCGCAGCTCCAGCAGCGTCACTACGAAGGGCTCCTGCGTTGAGCGCGGCAGCCGGCAAGCCCCGTCTGCTCATCGTCGGTCCTCCGGGATCCGGCAAGGGCACCCAGGCGGCCTTCCTCGCGGAGCGCTTCGACATCCCCGCGATCTCGACGGGCGACATCTTCCGCGCGAACATCAAGGAGGGTACGGCGCTCGGGAAGCAGGTCCAGGCGATCGTGAGCGAGGGCGGGTACGTTCCCGACTCGTTGACGAACGAGATCGTCCGCGACCGGCTCCACCAGCCCGACGCCGTCGAGGGGTTCTTGCTCGACGGGTATCCGCGGACCACCGACCAGGTGGTCGCGCTGGACGCGCTGCTCGCGGAGAACGACGCGAGCCTCAACGCTGTCGTGCAGCTGCAGGCCGACACAGAAGAAGTCGTCGCTCGACTCCTCAAGCGTGCCGCCGAGCAGGGTCGCACCGACGACACGGAAGAGGTCATCCGCCACCGGCTCGACCTCTACGCACACGAGACCGCGCCGCTGATCGAGGTCTTCACCGCTCGCGGGCTCGTCGTGGCGGTCGACGGCCTCGGTGAGGTCGACGAGGTCACCGCGCGGATCGATGCCGCCCTCGCCGCCCGCGGCATCATCGTCCCGGCCGTCTGACGCACGGACACGTCCACCACGGTGTTCCGGAAGTCGATCTACAAGACCCCTGACCAGATCCGCGCGATGCTCGCGCCGGGGCTGGCCACAGCGGCCTCGCTCGATGCAGTGCGCGCGCTCGTCGCCCCCGGGGTGACGACGCTGCAACTCGATGCGGCTGCCGAGGCGGCCATCGTCGCGGCCGGCGGGCACTCCAACTTCAAGCTCGTCCCCGGCTATCGGCACACGGTCTGCACCTCGGTCAACGAGGACGTGGTCCACGGCATCCCCGGGTCACGCGTGCTGCAGGCGGGCGACATCGTGTCGATCGACAGCGGCGCCGAGATCGACGGCTGGAACGGCGACTCCGCGATGACCATCGTGCTGCCGGATCCCACGCGCCCGGAGCTCGTCACCGAGCGCGAGCGGCTCTCGGCGGTGACGGAGGGTTCGCTGTGGGCCGGGATCGCCGAGCTCGCGACCGCCCGACACCTCAACCAGGTCGGTGCCGCGATCGAGGAGTACGTCGAGGACCACTCGCCCGAGGGGAAGCCCTACGGGATCCTCACCGACTACGTGGGGCACGGCATCGGACGCACGATGCACGAGGCGCCGCCGGTGTTCAACTACCGTGTCCGCCAGCGTGGCCCCGAAGTGAAGCCCGGACTCGTGGTGGCCATCGAACCGATGGTGGTCGCCGGGAGCCCCGACACCTTCGTCCGTGACGACGAATGGACCGTCGCCACGCTCGACGGTGGTTCGGCTGCGCACTGGGAGCACAGCGTCGCCGTGCACCGCGACGGCATCTGGGTCCTGACCGCTCACGACGGCGGCGCCGAGGCTCTCGCCGCGTTCGGCGTCACCCCGGTCCGTCCCGCCTGACCGAGCGTCAGCCCGGTCGCCGTCCCGACCTCGTCCGTCCCGGTAGAGTTGCTCGGCATGAGCGTGCCGATCGTGTTCTTTCTCGACGTCCTCCCAGCGGACACCGTCATCGACGACGCCGACCTCGCGGCCACGATCACGCCGGCCGGCGACGGGTCCGGCGTCTTGAGCGTCTTCGATCTGGGCCCCGCGCGGGGGGACGGGATCTTCGAGACGATCGGTGTCGTCGGCCGGCACCCGCAGTCGGTCGACGCGCATCTCGATCGGCTGACCGAGTCGGCGACCATCCTCGATCTGCCCGCGCCGAACCACGCACAGTGGCGGCTCGCGATCTCGCGCGCGATCGCGGAACTCCCCGACGTCGATCAGAGCGCCGTCCGACTCGTCGTGACGCGGGGGAGTGGCGGGCGCCCGACCGCGTGGATCTCGGCGACGCCGGCTGACGGCTTCCCCGAGCGTGAGAACGGCATCGAGGTCGTCCTGCTCGACCGCGGTCTCGCGAGCGATGTGCAGGAGCGTTCGCCGTGGCTGCTCGCCGGCGCCAAGACGCTGTCGTACGCGGTCAACATGGCCGCGCTCCGGGAGGCGCACCGACGTGGAGCGGACGACGTGCTCTTCGTCAGCAGCGACGGCTTCGTCCTCGAGGGCCCGACCTCCACCGTGGTCGTGCGGATCGGCGGCAGTTTCGTGACACCGCCTCCGTCGAGTGGGATCCTGCCCGGCACCACGCAGCTCGCGCTCTGGGCCCATCTCGAGGAGCAGGGGTTCCCGCACGAGTACCGGATGCTGACACCGGAGGACGTGCTCGACGCGGAGGCGGCATGGCTGCTCTCCAGCGTCCGACTGGCCGCGCCGGTGCGTGCCGTGGACGGACGCCCGCTGCCGATGGACGCCGGTCTCACGGCGCAGATCAACGACGCGCTGCGCTCCCGCACCGACTGACGGGCCCTGGCCGACGTCGAGTTGGCGAAACCCGGAAACATAGCATAGAATCGATCTTTGGTGCTTTCTGCATGCCTTCGGCGAGCCGACATCCGCACCGCAATCCATCCGCACGACCAGTGCGACTCAACCTGAGCGACAGTGAGGCTATGGCCAAAAAAGACGGCGTCATCGAGATCGAGGGCCAAGTGGTCGAGGCTCTGCCCAACGCGATGTTCCGCGTTGAGCTGACCAACGGACACAAGGTACTTGCCCACATTTCGGGCAAAATGCGTCAGCACTACATCCGCATCCTCCCAGAGGACCGCGTGATCGTGGAACTGACCCCCTACGACCTGACCCGTGGTCGGATCGTCTACCGCTACAAGTAGGTCGCGCTGTAAGTAACGGCCGGACGCGCCGCCACCATCCGGTGGTGGGCCCGGCACGATGACAGCGAAAAGAGAGAACTATGAAGGTCAAGCCCAGCGTCAAGAAGATCTGCGACAAGTGCAAGGTCATCCGTCGCAACGGCCGCGTCATGGTCATCTGCGAGAACCCGCGCCACAAGCAGCGCCAGGGTTGATCTCAGAGGATCTGCAGCACGCAGCCCTGAGCACCACAGCACCACCCCTCTAACGGCAGTTCCAGATCCCGCAGCACATCGTGCGCCGCGGGTGACACCTCGGGTCGGAGGCCCGAGCACCGGAACTGCTCCACACCTCCACAACTCCTAGGAGAAGCCACCATGGCACGTCTCGCCGGCGTAGACATCCCACGCGACAAGCGCGTGGAAGTTGCACTGACGTACATCTACGGTGTTGGCCGCACGCGGTCACTCAAGACCCTCGCCGACACCGGCATCAGCGGAGACATCCGCGTGAAGGATCTCACCGATGACCAGCTGATCGCCCTGCGCGATTACATCGAGGGCACCTTCAAGGTCGAGGGTGACCTCCGCCGTGAGGTCGCCGCCGACATCCGCCGCAAGGTGGAGATCGGGTCCTACCAGGGCATCCGTCACCGTCGTGGACTTCCGGTCCGCGGCCAGCGCACCAAGACCAACGCGCGCACCCGCAAGGGCCCGAAGCGCACCGTCGCCGGCAAGAAGAAGGCTCGCTAGGCCCCGCCTAGTCGCCTCGTCATAGGACTCAGGAGATATTCATGGCAGCACCAAAGTCGGCCGTTCGGAAGCCGCGTAAGAAGGAAAAGAAGAACATCGCCGTGGGCCAGGCCCACATCAAGTCGACGTTCAACAACACGATCGTCTCGATCACCGACCCCTCGGGCGCGGTCATCAGCTGGGCTTCGTCCGGTGGCGTCGGCTTCAAGGGTTCGCGCAAGTCGACCCCGTTCGCCGCACAGCTCGCCGCCGAGTCGGCTGCGCGTCAGGCGCAGGAGCACGGCATGAAGAAGGTCGACGTCTTCGTCAAGGGACCCGGCTCCGGCCGCGAGACCGCGATCCGTTCCCTCCAGGCCGCAGGCCTCGAGGTCGGCTCGATCAACGACGTCACGCCTCAGGCACACAACGGCTGCCGCCCCCCGAAGCGTCGCCGCGTCTAATTCCTTCGGTTCACCGGCCGTGATCCGTCCGTAGCGATCGTCTGATCGCCGCGGACGGATCACGGCATGGTCCTGGTGACCAGGGCCAGCGAACACCATTCACTACCTCGCCAACGCAAGTGTCATATAGCGGACACTTAGCCGAAAGGAATCCATAGTGCTCATCGCACAGCGCCCTACGCTCACCGAAGAATCCATCTCGGAGTTCCGCAGCCGGTTCATCATCGAGCCGCTCGAGCCAGGCTTCGGGTACACCCTCGGGAACTCGCTCCGTCGCACCCTGCTGTCGTCCATCCCGGGTGCAGCCGTCACCAGCATCCGCATCGACGGCGTGCTGCACGAGTTCAGCACGATCCCCGGTGTCAAGGAAGACGTCACCGAGATCATCCTGAACATCAAGGGCCTCGTCGTCTCCAGCGAGCACGACGAGCCGATCACGGCGTACCTCCGCAAGACCGGCGCAGGCCAGGTCACCGCAGCCGACATCTCGGCTCCGGCCGGCGTCGAGGTCCACAACCCGGACCTCGTCATCGCGACCCTCAACGACAAGGCGAAGTTCGAGCTCGAGCTCACGATCGAGCGTGGCCGCGGCTACGTGTCGGCCACGCAGAACCGCAACGAGTTCAGCGAAGCCGGTCAGATCCCCGTCGACTCGATCTACTCGCCCGTCCTCAAGGTGACCTACCGCGTCGAGGCGACTCGTGCCGGTGAGCGCACCGACTTCGACCGCCTGGTCGTCGACGTCGAGTCGAAGCCGGCCATCACGCCGCGCGACGCCATCGCGTCGGCCGGTCGCACGCTGACCGAGCTGTTCGGCCTGGCTCGCGAGCTCAACACCGCCGCAGAGGGCATCGAGATCGGCCCCGCGCCGGTCGACGCCGTGCTGCCGGGCGAGCTCTCGATCCCGATCGAGGACCTCGACCTCTCCGTGCGCTCGTACAACTGCCTCAAGCGCGAGGGCATCAACAACGTCAGCGAGCTCGTCGCGCTGTCGGAGACGCAGCTCATGAACATCCGCAACTTCGGACAGAAGTCGGTGGATGAAGTTCGCGACAAGCTCACCGAAATGGGCCTCTCCCTGAAGGACTCGGTTCCCGGGTTCGACGGCGCCCACTTCTACAGCGGCTACGACGACGAGACCGTCTCCTAGCACGCGATCCACCTGACGACTTTCCAACCTGAAGAGAGACAAGAATGCCTACTCCCACCAAGGGACCCCGCCTCGGAGGCGGACCTGCCCACGAGCGTCTCCTGCTCGCCAACCTCGCTGCTGCGCTGTTCACCCACAAGCGCATCCAGACCACCGAGACCAAGGCGAAGCGCCTGCGTCCGCTCGCTGAGCGCCTGATCACCTTCGCGAAGCGCGGCGACCTGCACGCCCGCCGTCGGGTGCTCGCGACCATCACCGACAAGAGCGTCGTCCACGAGCTCTTCACGGAGATCGCGCCCCTCGTCGCCGACCGTCAGGGTGGCTACACGCGCATCATCAAGACCGGTTACCGCAAGGGCGACAACGCTCCGATGGCCGTGATCGAGCTCGTCCTCGAGCCCGTCACGCCGAAGGCGAAGCCGGCCAAGCAGTCCGCGAAGCACGCCGCAGCGCCGGTCGACGAGGCTCCGGCCGAGGAGACCCCCGCCGAGACCTCGGCCGACGCCGAGGCGACGGAAGCCGTCGAGGCGACCGAGACCGACGGCGAGTCCGTCGACGCCGGCGAGACCACCGACGAGGCTCCCGCGAAGGACGCCAAGTAGGTTCAGCGACACACGAACGGAACCCCGCTCTCCACCTGGAGGGCGGGGTTCCGTCGTTCCTGGCGGCGCTGCGACGGTGTCCTAGGCTGGAGACATGAGTACCACTCCCGCCGTTCCGGCCGGCCAGCCGGCCCTGCCACAGCACCCCGACGTCGACCAATGGCGTCCGGCGGTCCGCGCGGACATCGACGACATCGTGGCGCTGTGCCGCGCCATGGATCCGTTCGACAACCCCCACCGGGTGACGAGCCGCGACGAGATCGCGGACCAGTTCGACCACGCGTGGATCGACATGGCTGCGGACAGCCTGCTGGCGATCGCCGCCGACGGCACGCTGGTCGCCTACGCGATGGTGATCCTGTCGCCCTCACGAGACGTGTCCGTGTATTCGTACGTCTTCGGCGGCGTGCATCCCGCATGGCGTGAGCGGGGGATCGGTCGCGGGCTGCTCGCGTGGTCGCTGGAACGGTCCGAGCAGCAGCTGGCCTCCGTCGAGACGGGTGCTCCAGCTTCCTCCCGGGCCTACGTCGACGAACGGAACCCGGGGGCGGCGCGCCTGTTGGAACGGTTCGGCTTCGCCGTGGCGCGGTACTTCACGATCATGGAACGCGATCTCTCCGCGCCCGTCGACGAGATCGACGTGCCCGACGGTGTCCGACTCGAGGCGTACCACCCGGAGGTGGCCGAACGCACGAGGGAGGCTCGGAATGACTCGTTCCGGGATCACTGGGGCAGTCTGGAGACGGTCCCGGCGATGTGGGCGCAGTTCGTCGGCGGATCCCACTTCCGCGACGACCTCTCGGTGGTCGCGATCGACGACGACGGGCGGGTCGTCGGCTTCACGCTGGCCGAGGTGGACGAGGACAGCTGGTCCGCGCAGGGGTTCACCAGCGCGTACATCGCCCTCGTCGGGACCGTCCGCGACTGGCGTGGCCGACGACTCGCGCCGGCTCTGCTTGCCACCGCGCTTCGTCGGATCCAGGCAGCCGGCCTCGAGCGGGCGACGCTGGAGGTCGACACGGCCAGCCCCACGGGTGCACTCGGGCTGTATGAACGACAGGGCTTCGTCGCGACGACGCGTGATCTGGCGTACGTCCGTGAGCGCTGAACAGGTCGCGGCAGCGGAGGTTCTCCCGACCCAGCGGTTCCGGCTCGCCATCGCGTACGACGGCACGGACTTCGCCGGATGGGCGAAGCAGCCGGGGCTCCGGACGGTCGAGGGGGTCCTGGAGGAGGCGCTGTATCGCGTGCTCGGGAAGACCGTCCCGCCCATGCCACGGTTCGTGGTGGCCGGACGGACGGATGCCGGGGTGCACGCGGCCGGTCAAGTGGCCCACCTCGACCTCACCGAGCCACAGCTCGCGAAGATCACGCGATTGCAGGGGCGCCACGCCGAGTTCCACGACGGGACGCCGCGGAACGAGACCGCGAGCTCCCTCCTCGTGCGTCGACTGAACGGCGTGCTCGGGATGGACCGCGACGTCGTGATCCACACGGCGGAACCGGCGTCGGAGGGCTTCGACGCGCGCTTCTCGGCGGTCTGGCGTCACTACCGCTACCGCCTCGCGGACGCCGACGTCCGCAAGGACCCGATCCTCCGGCGGACGACGAGCTGGACGACGGCGTCGCTCGACGTCGAGCTGCTCCACCGGGCGGCCACCTCGCTCGTCGGGCTCCACGACTTCCAGGCGTACTGCAAACCGAGACCGCGCGCGACGACCATCCGGACCCTGCAGTCCTTCAGCTGGGAGCGGGACGAGGCGGGCGTGCTCGTGGCGAGCCTCACCGCCGACGCGTTCTGCCACAGCATGGTGCGGGCGCTCGTCGGCGCCTGCGTCGCCGTGGGGGAGGGGCGCATGTCGCTCGACGAGGTCGTCCGGCTCCGCGACGGCGGACGCCGCGAGATCGACTTCCGGGTGATGCCGGCGCGCGGACTCACCCTCGTCGAGGTCGTGTACCCCGAGCCGGGGCTGTTGCATGCGCGGGCCGCCGAGACCCGACAGCGGCGGAGCCACGAGCACGTGGAAGCGAGCGCCGAGTGAGGTTCCCGGTGGGAATTGACCGCCGGGACGTCGTCGCGTAGACTCTCCCGTTGGTGCCTGCGCCTTCTGCGGCGCGGTACCCGAAGTTGAGCCCTCCACCTCGGGCGTTCCGTTCGGAACACCCAACAGGAGCGGGATTCACGAACGACCAACTCCGACCAGAAAGCAGCACTATTGTGACGCGCACGTATTCCCCGAAGGCCAGTGAGATCACGCACGACTGGGTCGTCATCGACGCCACCGACGTGGTCCTCGGCCGCCTGGCCAGCCACGCTGCAGCGCTCCTGCGCGGCAAGCACAAGGCGACCTTCTCCCCTCACATGGACGGTGGCGACTTCGTCATCATCATCAACGCCGACAAGGTGGCCCTCACCGGCGCCAAGCTCCTGCAGAAGAAGGCCTACCGCCACTCCGGTTACCCGGGCGGGCTCTCGGCCGTCACCTACGCCGAGCTCCTCGAGAAGAACCCGATCCGCGCCGTCGAGAAGGCGATCCGCGGCATGCTGCCGAAGAACACGCTCGGCCGCGACCAGCTGAAGAAGCTCAAGGTCTACACGGGCAGCGAGCACCCGCACGCCGCTCAGCAGCCCAAGCCGTTCACGCTCGACCAGGTCGCCCAGTAAGCACCGGACAAGAAAAAAGGATTACACAGTGGCGAACATCGCAGATTCCATCGAAGAGACCCCGCAGAGCTACTCCACCGAGTCGGCTCCTGAAGCAGCAGTCACCGCACCTCGCGCCGTGCTGAGCGTCCCCGGCGCAGCCGTCGGCCGTCGCAAGCAGGCCATCGCCCGCGTGCGTCTCGTCCCCGGCAGCGGCACCATCACGGTCAACGGCCGCACGCTCGAGGACTACTTCCCGAACAAGCTGCACCAGCAGCTCATCAACGACCCGTTCACCGTCCTCGACCTGGCCGGCGGCTACGACGTCATCGCACGCATCTCCGGTGGTGGCCCCTCGGGCCAGGCCGGCGCGCTGCGCCTCGGCATCGCTCGCTCGCTGAACCAGATCGACGAGGAGAACAACCGCGCCACCCTGAAGAAGGCCGGCTTCCTCTCCCGCGACGCTCGCGTCAAGGAGCGCAAGAAGGCCGGACTCAAGAAGGCCCGTAAGGCTCCGCAGTTCTCGAAGCGCTAAGCGCTCTCAAGACAAGCGAAGCTCGATGCCTCAGCTGTTTGGTACCGACGGCGTACGCGGACTCGCGAACGCCGACCTGACGGCAGACCTCGCTCTCGGCCTTGCCCAAGCCACCGCAGTGGTGCTTGGGCAAGGCCGTAGTGCTGAGGCCCGCCGTGCCGCCGGGAAGCGCCCGGTCGCCGTGCTCGCACGCGACCCACGTATCTCCGGCGAGTTCCTGTCCGCCGCCGTCGCGGCGGGCCTGGCGTCCTCGGGCGTCGACGTGCTCGAGGCAGGCGTGCTGCCCACGCCCGCGACGGCGTTCCTCATCGCCGACATCGACGCCGACTTCGGTGTGATGATCTCCGCCTCGCACAACCCCGCGCCCGACAACGGGATCAAGATCTTCGCCCGCGGCGGCACGAAGCTGCCCGACGCCGTGGAACGCCGGATCGAGGAGTACCTCGACCGCCCCAAGCTCAGCCCGACCGGCGCAGACGTCGGCCGGATCATCCGCTTCGCCGACGCCGAGGACCGCTACGTCCTCCACCTGCTCGGCAGCCTCCCGAACCGCCTGGACGGCATCCATGTCGTCCTCGACTGCGCGCACGGCGCGGCCGCGGGAGTGTCGCCGGAGACCTTCCGCGACGCCGGGGCCAAGGTCACGATCATCGGCAACGACCCCGACGGCATGAACATCAACGACGGCGTCGGCTCCACGCACCTCGACCTCCTGTCCAAGGCGGTCCTCGAGCACGGTGCCGACCTCGGCATCGCACACGACGGCGACGCCGACCGTTGCCTGGCGGTCGACGCTGCGGGCAAGGTCGTCGACGGCGACCAGATCATGGCCATCCTCGCCGTCTCGATGCAGGAGCGCGGCAAGCTCAAGGACGACACGCTCGTCGCCACGGTGATGAGCAACCTCGGCCTGCACGTCGCGATGCGCGAGCACGGCATCAACGTCGTCCAGACCGGGGTCGGCGACCGCTACGTCCTCGAGGCGATGAACGCGAACGCCTATTCGCTCGGCGGTGAGCAGTCGGGCCACGTGATCATGGCCGACTACGCGACCACCGGCGACGGCATCCTCACCGGCCTGCACATCGTGGCCGAGATGGCGCGCACCGGGAAGACGCTGGCGGAGCTCGCCGCGGTGATGCAGGTGTACCCGCAGATCCTCGTCAACGTCACGGGTGTCGACCGCACGCGCCTCGTCGGCGACGAGGTCGTCGACGCTGCCGTACAGGCTGCCGAAGCCGAGCTCGGAGACGACGGACGCGTGCTGTTGCGGCCGTCCGGCACCGAGCAGCTCGTCCGGGTCATGGTCGAGGCGGCCGACCAGCCGACCGCCGATCGCCTGGCGCACCGCCTCGCCGACGTCGTCCGCGAGCGACTCGCCATCTGAGTCGTCCGGCGGCGGGTCGGCACCTCAGCTGTGGAAGAGTGATCGCATGACTTCGACGACGACGGGCGGTGCCTCCGGGCAGCCGACGCCCTACGTGGAGATCGACCGTGCCGAATGGGCGCGACTCGCTCCGGAGACGGCCACACCGCTCAGCGAGACCGAGGTCGTGCAGATCCGTGGCCTCGGCGACCGTCTCGACATGCGGGAGGTCGAGGAGGTCTACGTGCCGCTCAGCCGGCTGCTGAGCCTGTACGCGAAGGGCACCCAGGACCTCGGGCGAGCGACGAGCCGGTTCCTCGGCGACCAGGCGCTCCGGACGCCGTTCGTGATCGGTGTGGCGGGTTCCGTGGCCGTCGGCAAGTCGACCATCGCGCGGCTGCTGCGCGAACTGCTGTCGCGCTGGCCGGACACCCCTCACGTCGAACTCGTGACGACCGACGGCTTCCTCTACCCGAACGAGGAGCTCCAGCGGCGCGGCATCATGGATCGCAAGGGCTTCCCCGAGTCGTACGACCGGCGCGCGCTCCTGCGGTTCATCACCGCGGTGAAGAGCGGTGCCGCCGAGGTGCGGGCACCGTTCTACTCGCACCTGCGTTACGACATCATCCCGACGGCGCAGGTCGTCGTCCGGCGCCCCGACGTCCTGATCGTCGAGGGCTTGAACGTGCTGCAGCCGGCTGCGACGGCGAGCGGACTGGCGATCAGCGACCTGTTCGACTTCAGCATCTACGTCGACGCACGGACGCGCGACATCGAGTCCTGGTACGTCGACCGCTTCATGGCGCTCAAGCGGGGCGCGTTCTCGAACCCGAACTCCTTCTTCAACGTGTTCGCCGAGCTCTCCGATGAGGAGGCGGCCGATCAGGCGCGTGGGTTCTGGCGCTCGATCAACGAGCCGAACCTCATCGACAACATCCGCCCGACCCGCTCACGCGCCAAGCTGGTGCTGCGGAAGGACTCCGATCACACGGTGTCCTCGGTGCTGCTCCGCAAGCTCTGACCCGCGGCAGGGGAGGGGCCCGGGAACCGGTGGATCTCGGCGAGACCGTCCTGCTCCGAGGCTGAGCGCCGGCACCTCGAGGTTGGTGCAGGATCCTCGCAAAATCGCCCGATTATGCTGCTCTACATGTGTGGAATCGTAGGGTACGTCGGGAACGACAAGACGGTGGACGTCCTCATGGGCGGACTCAAGCGGCTCGAGTACCGGGGGTACGACTCAGCCGGGATCGCCGTGCTCGACGCGACGGGTTCGCTGAACACCCGGAAGCGCGCCGGGAAGCTGGCCGTCCTCACCGAGGACCTCGCCGCGAACCCCATCGCGCCGGGCTCGACCGGTATCGGTCACACCCGTTGGGCGACCCATGGTGGACCGACGGACCGCAACGCGCACCCGCACCTCGGTGACGAAGGACGCCTCGCGCTCATCCACAACGGCATCATCGAGAACTTCGCCGAGCTGCGCGCAGAGCTCCTCGCAGACGGCTTCACCTTCGAGAGCGACACCGACACCGAGATCGCCGCCGTGCTGATCGGCCGCGAGTACCGTTCCACCGGCGACCTCACCGAGGCCTTCCGTCGTGTCGTCGCTCGCCTGGACGGCGCCTTCACGCTGCTCGCCATGCACCAGGACCTGCCCGGCGTCGTCATCGGTGCGCGTCGGAACTCGCCGCTCGTCATCGGGCTCGGCGACGGCGAGAACTTCCTCGGGTCGGACGTCGCCGCGTTCGTGCAGTACACCCAGCGCGCGGTCGCGATCGGTCAGGACCAGATGGTCGTCATCACGCCTGACGACGTGACGGTCACCGACTTCTCCGGCAACCACGTCGTGACCGAGCCGTTCGAGATCCAATGGGACGCTTCGGCGGCCGACAAGGGCGGCTGGTCGAGCTTCATGGCGAAGGAGATCAGCGAGGAGCCCGACGCGGTCGCGAACACGATCCGCGGGCGGGTCGAGGGCGGCCAGGTCGTCATCCCCGAACTCGCCGGTCTCGACGAGCTCTTCCTCGACATCAACCGCATCGTGATCATCGCGTGTGGCACCGCCGCCTACGCGGGCACGGTCGGCACCTACGCGATCGAGCGCTGGGCCGGGATCCCGGTCACCGTCGAGCTGAGCCACGAGTTCCGCTACCGCGACCCGGTCATCGACGCGCGCACGCTCGTCATCTCGGTGAGCCAGTCGGGCGAGACCATGGACACGCTCATGGCGGTGCGTTTCGCGAGCGAGTCCGGCGCGAAGACGTTGTCGATCTGCAACACCCAGGGCGCCACGATCGCGCGCGAGTCGGACGCCGTGGTGTACACCCACGCGGGGCCCGAGGTCGCGGTCGCGTCCACGAAGGCGTTCACCGCTCAGATCACGGCGCTGTACCTGTTCGGGCTGCACCTCGCGCGGGTCCGCGGCACCCAGACTCCGCAGTTCCTGGCGTCGCAGGTCGAGGAGCTGCAGGCCGTGCCCGACAAGATCGCCAGCATCCTCGGCGCCTCCGAGAAGATCGCGCAGCTCGCCCACTGGATGGCCGACTCCCGCGCGGTGCTCTTCCTCGGTCGCCACGTCGGGTACCCGATCGCGCTCGAGGGTGCGCTGAAGCTCAAGGAGCTCGCGTACATCCACGCTGAAGGCTTCGCCGGTGGCGAGCTCAAGCACGGCCCGATCGCCCTGATCGAGCCGGGCCAGCCCGTCTTCGTCGTCGTCCCGAGCCCACGTGGCTCGGCGATCCTGCACCCGAAGGTCATCTCGACCATCGAGGAGATCCGCGCACGTGGTGCCCGGGTCATCGCGATCGCGGAGCAGGGCGACGCCGCCGTCCTGCCCTCGGCCGACGAGGTCATCCCGATCCCGCTCGCCGGTCCGCTGTTCGAGCCCCTGCTCGCCGTCATCCCGCTGCACATCTTCGCGATGGAGCTCGCGACGGCGAAGGGCCTCGACGTCGACCAGCCGCGCAACCTCGCGAAGTCCGTCACGGTCGAGTAGGGGCGGTCCGCGGGGTCCGAGGTGGCCCGTCGTGCGGGCCACCGGGCCGCGCAGGACGGCCGTAGAGTAGAGGGATGATCATCGGCATCGGGGTGGACCTGGTCGACCTCGCACGGTTCGAACGGGCGATCACGCGCACCCCGAACCTGCTGGCCAGGCTCTTCGTCCCGTCGGAACGCGACCTCCCGCTGCGGTCCCTCGCCGGACGGTTCGCCGCCAAGGAGGCGCTCATCAAAGCACTGGGTTCCTCGGACGGTATCCGGTGGCAGGAGATGGCGATCGTGAACGGCCCGGAGGGGAAGCCCGACTTCGCGCTGTCCGGCGTCACGGCTGGTGTCGTGGCCGAGCGGGGTATCACGAGCATGCACCTGACCATGACCCACGACGCCGGGGTCGCCGTCGCGTTCGTCGTCGCGGAGCGGGAGGGATGACGCCCGTGTCCGAGCACGACGAGCGACCGACCCGCGAGGCGATCATCGACCTGGACGCCCTGCGCCACAACGTCCGTCGTCTGCGCGAGCTGACCGGCGTCGGTGAACTCATCGTCGTCGTCAAGGCCGACGCCTACGGGCACGGTGCCGAGGCGATCGCCCGCGCGGCGGTCGAGGCCGGGGCCGATCGCTTGGGCGTCGCCGACATCACGGAGGGCGTCGCGCTGCGTGCCGCCGGGATCACGGCACCGATCCTCGCCTGGCTGCACGGCCCGCAGGCCGCCTTCGGCGCCGCACTCGACGCCGGGATCGACCTCGGTCTGTCGTCAGTCGCGCAGCTCGACCGCGTGATCGAGGCCGCTCGGGATCGGCCGTCCGTCGTGCCGGTCGTCCAGTTCAAACTCGAGACCGGGCTCAGCCGGAACGGCGCGGCCGAAGCCGACTGGCCGGAGCTCTTCCAAGCCGCAGCAGCAGCCGAGGCCGCCGGGCTCGTCCGGGTCGACGGGCTATTCTCGCACGTCTCCAACACCTCCACCGACGACGACCGGGCCGCCGCCGTCCGCTTCGAGCGCGGTGTGGCCCTCGCCACGGAGGCCGGTCTCGCTCCGCGGAGTCTGCACCTCGCCGCGTCGGCGGCAGCGCTCGGCGAGCCGTCCCTCCGCTACGACGCCGTCCGCCTCGGACTCGCCGTGTACGGTCTCTCGCCCTTCGAACCCACCGACGACGCCGGCCGCTCGGCCGACGCCTTCGGCCTCCGGCCCGTCATGACCCTCCGGGCGACGGTCGCCGCCGTGCGTCGGGTCGAACCGGGCGCCGGGGTGTCCTACGACTACAGCTACCGGACCAGCACGGCGACGACGCTCGCCCTCATCCCGCTCGGATACGCCGACGGTGTGCCGCGGAGCGCCTCGAACGCCGGTCCGGTCGTGATCAACGGACGCCGCTACCAGGTGTCCGGGCGGATCGCGATGGACCAGTTCGTCGTCGACGTCGGCGACGACGCGGTCGCGGTGGGTGACGACGCCGTGCTCTTCGGCGATCCGGCGTCCGGCGCGCCGCGCGTCGAGGAGTGGGCGGAGGCCGCCGGCACCATCAACTACGAACTCGTCACCCGCATCGGGCCGCGCGTGGTCCGGACGACCGGGGAGCGGTCATGACCGATCACGTCCTCACCCCGGGCACCGTCGAGGTGGCGACGCCCGAAGAGATGCACGCGTACGGCGTCCGGCTCGGCGCCGAACTGCGTGCAGGGCAGCTCCTGGTCCTGACCGGGCCGCTCGGAGCGGGCAAGACGACCCTCACGCGAGGGATCGGCGAGGGACTCGGCGTCCGCGGCCCCGTCACCAGCCCCACCTTCGTGCTCGCCAGGACGCACCCGAGCCTCGTCGGCGGTCCGCCGCTCGTCCACGTGGACGCCTACCGGCTCGGCTCGGCTCTCGAACTCGACGACATCGACATCGACTTCGCCCGGTCCGTCGTCGTCGTGGAGTGGGGAGCCGGGTTACTCGACGGCGTGGTCCCCACGTGGTTCGAGCTCGTCATCGAGCGTCCGACCGGAGCCGGCGACGAGCCCGCGACGGACGACGCCGGTGAGGAGCCGATCGAGCGCCGGACCCTCACGCTCTCGCGGCACCCCGCCATCGACGCCGGGTAGGCTGGACGACGTGCTGTTGGCGATCGATACATCCGCGGGTTCGAGCGTCGCCGTCGTCACCCTGGGTGGCGAGGTGCTGGCCGAACGGTCCTCCGACGACCCGATGCGGCACGCCGAGGTCATCGGGACGCTCATCGCCGGATGCCTCGACGACGCCGGGATCGAGGTCGCCACGCTCACCGGGCTGGTCGCGGGTATGGGACCAGGGCCGTTCACCGGACTCCGGATCGGGATCGCCGCGGCCCGCAGCTTCGGGATCGGCGCAGGCCTCCCGGTGCACCCCGTGGTGAGCCACGACGCGATCGCGCTCGACGCCTACCGTTCCGGTTCCGCCGCAGCCGACGCCACGCTCCTCGTGGTCACGGATGCCCGCCGTCGCGAACGCTACTGGACCAGCTACGCCGGACTCGACGCAGCCGGCCTCCCGGTCCGCGTGCAAGGGCCGGCCCTGGCGAAACCCGACGAGCTGCCGACCTCCGAATCCGCGCGCCTCGACGCGCTGGTCGTCCCCGCCGGGGCACTGGGACAGGTCGCCGCCGCACTCCTCGCCACCGATGGTGGATTCGCGGGGGAGGAGCCGTTGTACCTCCGCTCGCCCGACGTCACGATGTCAGCGGGCGCCAAGCGGGTGACGGCGTGAGCTGGTCGCTGCGCCGCGCCGGTGTCGCCGACCTCGACGCGATCATGGAGCTCGAGCACACCGTTTTCGTGAACGACGCGTGGTCGGCGGACATGATGCGCGCCGAACTGTCGTCGCCGCACAGCTACTACCTCGTCGCGACGGAGGTCGACGCCGACGACGCGACACTCGCCGGCTACGGCGGTCTCTTCGCACCGTCCCGGTCCGACGACGCCGACATCCAGACCATCGCCGTCGCCGGGCACGCCAGAGGACGAGGGCTCGGACGACTCCTCATGCAGGCGCTCATCGAGCAGGCCCGGCAGCAGGACGTCACCCAGGTGTTCCTCGAGGTCAGGGCCGACAACCCTGTGGCGATCGCACTGTACCGGAGTCTCGGCTTCGAGGAACTCGGCGTCCGCCCCGGCTACTACCAGCCGGACGACGTCGACGCCATCGTCATGCGACTCACGGTCCAGCCGAGGCCACCCATGCCCGCCCACGGGCAGTCCCCGCTCGACCCGACCGACCAGCACCCCGGGAGCATCGCGTGAACCGTGCAGAACCGCTCGTCCTCGGCATCGAGACGAGCTGCGACGAGACCGGGATCGGCATCGTCCGCGGACACCACCTGCTGGCGAACACCATCGCCTCGAGCATGGACGAGCACGCGCGGTACGGCGGCGTCGTCCCGGAGGTCGCCGCACGCGCCCACCTCGAGGCCCTCGAGCCCACGCTCACGGCGGCGCTCGCCGAGGCCGGCATCGCGTTGGCCGACCTCGACGCGGTCGCGGTGACGAGTGGCCCCGGCCTGTCCGGCGCACTCATGGTCGGCGTCGGCGCAGCGAAGGCGCTCGCCGTGTCCCTCGGCAAACCGCTGTACGCCGTGAACCACCTCGTCGGTCACGTCGGCGCGGACGTCCTCGACTCCGACGACGGGACGATCGAGTACCCGACGATCGCCCTGCTCGTATCCGGCGGGCACACCTCGCTGCTCCTCGTGCGGGACCTCGTGTCGGATGTCGAACTGCTCGGCGAGACCATCGACGACGCGGCGGGCGAGGCCTTCGACAAGGTCGCGCGTATCCTGGGTCTGCCGTACCCGGGCGGGCCGCAGATCGACCGGGCGGCCGTCGGCGGCGACCCGAAGGCGATCCGCTTCCCCCGCGGACTCAGCCTGCCGAAGGACATGGAGCGGCATCGCTACGACTTCTCCTTCTCCGGCCTGAAGACGGCCGTGGCGCGCTGGGTCGAGGCGAAGCAGGACGCGGGGGAGCCGGTCCCCGTCGCGGACGTCGCCGCCAGCTTCCGCGAGGCCGTCGTCGACGTGCTCGTCTCGAAGGCGGTCAAGGCGTGCACCGAGCTCGGTGTGCCCCGCCTGCTGCTGGGGGGCGGTGTCATCGCGAACGCACGGCTCCGCGAGGTGGCAGCCGAACGCACCGCCTCGGCCGGGATCGAACTCCGCATCCCGCCGTTGCAGCTGTGCACCGACAACGGCGCGATGATCGCCGCGCTCGCCGCGCAGCTCATCTCCGCCGGACACGAGCCGTCGTCGCTCGACTTCGGCGCCGACTCGACCCTGCCGGTCACCGAGATCCAGGTGCACTGACCGCTCGACCAGCCGTGTCCGGCACTCGACCGGGTGCGCGGACGTCGGCGCATAGGATGGGCCGGTACCCGGTCACGGATCGAAGGAGCGGCGATGGATCAGCACGAGCACCCCGACGGACGACCTCAGCACCAGGACGGTGCGGCGGACGGGCAGTCACGCCCGCCGCAGGCCGAGCAGCCGAACGGGCAGCCGCAGCAGCCGTGGGGGCAGCAGCCCCAGCCCCAGCAGCCCTGGTCGCCCTACCAGCCGCCACAGCCCTCCCAGCAGGCCGGCGTCGCGCCGCAGGGCCAGCAGCAGCCGTATCAGCCTCAGCCCCAGGGCCGGCAGCAGCCGTACCCGCCTCAGCCCCAGGCCCAACAGCCGTACCAGCCTCAGGGTCAGGCCTCCCCGCCGCCCACGGATTGGCAGCGCGGCGCCGGCGCGCCCGTCACGCCACCGACGCGCCCTGCCCAGCAGGGCTCATCCCCCTCGGCCCCTCCGGCGGGTTGGCAGGGCGATCACGCGACCTATCTCCAGACGGTGCCGACGGCGGTCTACCAGGCGCCGAGCCAGGGTGGCTACGCCGCGTACCAGCAGTCGCAGACGCAGACCCCTGCCGCGTCGACCGGGACCTCGCGGAGCACCTGGTCGCTCATCGCCGGTGTCGTCGGGCTCGTCGTGTCGGTCTTCGTCGGTTGGGGCTTTCCCCTGTCGATCGCCGCGATCGTGCTCGGGTTCGGAGCCAGGCGTCGCGAGCCGCAGGGCCGAGGTCGCGCCCTCACCGGCCTCGTGACCGGGTTCGTCGGCCTCGCCTGCTCGGTCGGCTGGCTCGTCTACAGCGTCGTCGTGATCATCGGGTACGTCTCGACCTGATCCTCTTCGGGGCGCTGCGGCCCGGCGGAGGCCGTCGGGTCAGGCGTCGGTGGCCGGCGTCACCCGTTCGACGAGCAGCGCACTGTGTTTGCCGGCGATCCTCGTGAGGATGATTGTCGCCGAGCCGTCGCCCTTGAGCGCGAGGCGCTTCCGGAACGCCGCGGGGTCGACGTCGACGCCGCGTTTCTTGATCTCGAGGACGCCGATCCCGCGATCACGCATCGTGCGCTTGAGGACCTTCTCGTCCATCGGCAGCCGTTCGAGCACCCGGAAGGTCGTGGCGAACGGCGAGCTCGTCGCGGTGTCGGAGGTCAGGTAGGCGATGCCCTGGCCGAGCATGCCGGCCTCCAACCGGATGGCGAGGTCGCCGATGAGTCGGGCCCGGATCACGGATCCGTCGGGTTCGTGCACGTAGTCGCCGAGCTCCCGCACCGGGGCGTCGTCGGCGTCGGCCTCGGCGTGCAACTCGTGGTGGACGCCGTCCGCGAGGAGGAGCGCGGACCGTCGGACATCCGGACGGGCCAGCGGGCCGAACCAGAGCGCCATCTCGACGAGCTGTCCGTCGACCGACACCCACTGCGCCTCGGCGTCGTCGGGGATGAGGGAGCGGTCGAATCCGGGCCCGAGCTTGACGCCTGTGGGAAGGCGGGTCGCCGCACCGAAGACCAGGTCGAGGGACGGGGTGTAGTCGGCGGCACTCGACAGCCGCGCGGTGTCGGCGTGTCCTGCGGTGCGCCGCGCGGGATCGAACCAGACCGCGTCGAAGTCGTCGAGGGAGACGTCTTCGGCGGCGGCGTTCCGTACGGTCGCCGTGGGGAACGGAGCGAGGTTGTAGCTGGCGATGGCCGCGGTGACCTCGTCGATGTCGACCGCCGTGACCTCCAGGTCGAGCGAGGCCATGGCCATCGAGTCGGCGCCGATGCCGCTGCCGAGGTCGGCGATGCGCGTGAGGCCGGCCCGGGCGAACCGCCCGGCGTGCAGCGCGGCGACGGGAAGGCGTGTGGCCTGTTCGAGCCCGGCCTCGGTGAACAGCATACGGCCGGCGAACGGTCCGAACTTGCCGACAGCCTTCTGCCTCAATCGCGACTGCGTGAGGACCGCCGCGACCAGCTCGGGGGAGTGGCCCTCCTTGCGCAGGCGCCCGACCAGGCGGACGGCCTCGTCCTTCGTCGGGTAAGGGGGGAGGGAGTCGAGGAGCCTGAGGCCGTCGGCCGTGAGGAGTTCGACGAGTTCCGAACGGTCCATGGTCAGCGGGCCTCGGGCGGAGCTGGATGCATCCGGCAACGGTAGCAGTCGCTGATTGGCACTCGCATTGCATGAGTGCCAGAACATGCCTACACTGGAATCAGCACTCTCGCAGTGTGAGTGCTAACCACGTCTTCGTTTCAAGAAAGAGGTCAACCGTGTCGGTCTCCATCAAGCCGCTCGAGGATCGCATCGTCATCAAGCAGGTCGAGGCAGAGCAGACCACCGCTTCAGGTCTGGTCATCCCCGACACCGCCAAGGAGAAGCCCCAGGAGGGCGAGGTCGTGGCGGTCGGACCCGGTCGCATCGACGACAACGGCAACCGCGTGCCGCTCGACGTCGCCGTCGGCGACAAGGTGATCTACTCCAAGTACGGTGGCACCGAGGTCAAGTACGCCGGTGAGGACTACCTCGTCCTGTCCGCGCGCGACGTCCTCGCAGTCGTCGTCCGCTAGTCACCAGCGCACGGATCCGGCGGCTCAAGCCGCTCAACAGCCCGAATGGCATTCGCCGTTCGGGCTGTGTCCGTTTCCGGAGGGTGTCGCGGGGAATCGCGGGTCTAGCCTGGACCAGTGCAGAACCCCAGCGATCCAGCCGACGTCGACATCCACCCCGTCACCGTCGACGGGGGAGGGGACCGACGTGCGAGCGTCGCCGTGCCCCAGCAGGGGAGCCGGTCCGGACTGCTCTCGGCGGTCGCCGCCTACTGCCTCTGGGGAGCGCTCCCGCTCTACTTCATCGCCCTCGCACCGGCCGGCGCCTTCGAGGTGGTGGCGTGGCGGATCCTGTTCTCCCTCGTCTTCTGTGCCGTCCTCATCCTGGCGACCCGTTCCTGGCGTCGGCTGTTCGGCATCCTCCGCCAGCGCCGCATCGTGCTCACGATGGGTCTCGCCGGGGCGCTCATCTACGTCAACTGGCAGACGTACGTCTACGGTGCGCTCAACGGCCAAGTGGTCGAGGCGTCGCTCGGGTACTTCATCAACCCGATCGTGACCGTCTTCCTCGGCGTCTTCTTCCTTCGCGAGCGGCTGCGTCCAGCCCAATGGGCTGCGGTGGTCGTGAGCGTGATCGCGGTCCTGGTCCTCGCGATCGGACACGGCAGCGTCCCCTGGATCGCCCTCATCCTGGCCTTCTCGTTCGGCCTCTACGGCTACATCAAGAAACTGGTGGGCGGCTCGGTCGACGCAGTGTCCGGGTTGACGCTCGAGACCGTGTGGCTGATGCCGGTCGCGATCGCCCAGCTCATCGCCGTCGGCGTGACCGGTGGGCTGACCATCGGCACCGCGGGCGTCGGGCACGCCCTGCTGCTCGTCGGCGCCGGCGTCATCACCGCCGTCCCGCTCCTGCTGTTCGCGGCGGCGGCCCGCCGCCTCCCGCTCACCTGGATGGGTTTCATCCAGTACTTCGCACCGATCATCCAGTTCGTCGTCGGTGTCGCGGTCCTGCACGAGGCGATGCCGCCGGAGCGCTGGTTGGGCTTCGGTCTCGTGTGGCTGGCGCTCGCGATCCTCACCGTCGACATGCTCGTCGCCTCCACCCGGGGTCGTCGGGCCGCCGGGGCCGAACGGCGCCGCTCGATGAGGGTCTGAACAGCGGATTCCAGCGCTGATCGCGCGACCACTGCAGGAAAAGCGCGAAACTGGCCCTCCTGAGGTAACGATTTGGTCGTGTTACACGCTTGTAACGTCAACGACATTGTCCAGCGCACGTGCAGCGGATAACTTGACTCAACGGCAGCCCCTGGAGCTGCCACTCTTCTGACAAGCAAGGAGTACCATGAGCGTCTTTTCGAAGGCCACGGCCGCTCGCTCCCGCCCACGTTCCATCGTTCTCGGTGGTATCGCACTGATCGGAGCCAGCGCGCTGGTTCTGAGCGGTTGCGCCTCAAGTGGTAGCGGCGACAGCGGCAGCAGCAGCAAGCCTGCTGGCGACCTGACCCTGAAGCTCGGCACGGCGTTGCCGCAGACCGGTAACCTCGCGTTCCTCGGCCCGCCCGAGGAGGCCGGTGTCGGTCTCGCGGTCAAGGAGGTCAACGACGCCGACCTCGGCATCAAGATCGACCTGACGCTCGGCGACTCGGGTGACTCCGACAACAAGGCGTACGCGACCGAGGTCCCCCGTCTGCTCTCCGAGGGTGTCACGGCCATCATCGGTGCAGCGTCCTCGGGTGTGTCGAAGCTCTTCATCGACGAAGTCACCGGCGCAGGCGTCATCCAGTTCTCCCCGGCGAACACCTCCGCGGACTTCACGACGTGGGACGACAACGGTCTCTACTGGCGGACGGCGCCGTCCGACGTGCTGCAGGGCGAGGTCCTCGGGAACCTGATCGCGGAGGACGGCAACGCCACCCTCGGCATCATCTACCTGAACGACTCCTACGGCACCGGCCTCGCGAAGTTCACCAAGGAGGCGTTCGAGAGCGCCGGCGGTGAAGTGGTCGCCGAGCAGTCGTACAACACCGGTGACACCTCGTTCGACGCGCAGATCAGCGCGGTCAAGGCGGAGAACCCCGACGCGATCGCGATCATCGCGTTCGAGGAGACCAAGACGATCGTCCCCGGTCTCGCCGGCTTCCCCTCGGACAAGCTCTACTTCGTCGACGGCAACCTCGCCGACTACAGCGCGGACTTCGCTCCGGGCACCCTGACGGGCGCCAAGGGCACGCTGCCCGGTCTCGACACCGCGAAGCTCGGTGACTTCACCGACCGCCTCCAGGCGTTCGTGAAGGACGAGGGCGGCGAGCCGCTGAAGGACTACAGCTACGCGGCTGAATCCTACGACGCCGTCATCCTGCTCGCCCTCGCGGCGCTGCAGGCCGGTTCGACCGAGGGTGCCGACATGGCGGCCGAGCTCCAGTCCGTGTCCGGTGGCAAGGACAAGGGCGAGAAGGTGACCACCTTCGAAGAGGGTGCGAAGGCCATCGCCGACGGCAAGAAGATCGACTACGACGGCAACTCCGGTCCGATCACGTTCGACGAGAACGGTGACCCGACCGAGGCGACGATCGGTATCTACCAGTACGGTGACGACAACAAGTACACCCGCACCAACTAGTCGCCCACGCGACTGACGAGGCCCCGGAGTGATCCGGGGCCTTCGTCGTGCCCGGCCCCCGATGCACCCCGCGTATGGTGTGCCGTGTGTGGTGGCGCCAGCGCGGTGCGCTGACGCGAGCGCGGGTCCAGCGCGTGAGCGCGGGTCTCCGGAGACCCGCGCCCACGCGCCTGCGGCGCGCTCACGCCGATTCCGAGCCCATGCGGCACAGCGGGGCGCGCTCACGCCGACGCACCGCGCTGGCGACGGGAGGGGCGCCTGCCAGCGCACCGCGCTGACGGAGGGTGCGGTGCGGTCGCGCCGGCGCACCGCGCTGACAGCGACCGGTTGGGCGCCCGGGTCAACGGAACGCGCGTTGCAGTCCCGCGCGCTCGAGTTTCGCGGCGAGCCGGCTCGGATGGACGAGGTCCTCCCAGGTGGCGCGGACGACGGTGTAGCCGAGCGCGCGCAGCCGGTCCTCACGATGCTTCTCCGCCAGGACGATGTCGGCCACGTCCCGTCCCTGCGTGAACTCCTCCCGCACATACTTCTGCCGACCGTCGAGTTCGAGGATGATGCGCTCGTCCGGCCAGACCGCATCGACCACACCGACCGGTCCGTCCGCGTCGGAGAAGGCCTGCTGCAGCACCGGCAGGGCGAAACCGAGCTGCGCGATCACGACCCGCATCTTCGATTCACCACCGTTCGCGGCGAGGGGGTCCGCGAACTCGATCGCAAAGCGCACCTGCCGTCCTCCCCGACGGCCCGGCAGGTCTCGTGCGAGCGAGCGGAGCGCCGTCTCGTCGGTGAGCTTGAGCCGGAGGGCAGCGTCGGCGACGGCGACGGCGTCCTCGAGGCGGGCGATCCGAGCGAGATCGACGACGGTCCGAGCCGGGTCCGTGACCGCGAGCCCGTGCCGCATCCGTCGGGCGACGGAGCCCTGCGTCGTGTGACGGATGATGCCGGGGGCCGAACGCCCTCCGCGGTCACCGCTCGTCAGCGTGTGCACCTCGGGAGGCCATGGACCCACGATCGGAAGCCCCCACAACCGCGCCGCCGAGTAGTGGCTGAACAGAGCGTCCTTGCGGAGCGCGACGGCCGCCGCATCGATCCGGACCCGGTAGCGGTCATCGGGGGACAGGGAACTCCATATCGGTTCAGGGACGTAGATGCCCTTCCGCAGACGCACCAGGTCGCCGTCGCGGTGGGCGGCGCTCACCAGGCGCTCGGCACCGACCCGACGTGCGTCGCGGACGAGGAGGAGTCCGTTCGGGCGGAGGAGCAGGTTGAGATCGAAGGATTCCATCGCCTCACCGTGCCCGTTCGCCTCCGCCGTCACCTCGTGTCGTGGAAGCGATGTGGAGAACTACTCCCATCCGGCCTCCGGTGGAGCGAGGGTGGAGCGGCGCCCAGCGCGGTGCGCTGACGCCAGCGCGGGTCGTAGGTCTCAGCGCGGGTCGCTGTGCCGCGGGGGCGGGGATTCGGCGTGAGCGCAGGTCCAGCGCGTGAGCGCGCGCCTCCGGAGACCCGCGCTCACGCGCCAGGACCGCGCTCGCGTCAGCGCACCGCGCTGGCGAAAGGGGGAGGGGGAATGCACAACTCCTCCGTCCCCGTCTCAGGAGGCCGTCTTGGTACGACGGTGCCCCTCGGGGGAGGGAGGAGTTGTGGTTCGTTCACCGGTCGGGATCCGGTGGCTTCTGGCCCGTCGCTCGGCACGCGGCCGGGACGAGCATGTTCGAGGGTACCGAAGTACCCGCCGACCCGCGAGTGGGGATCGCCCTGATCAGTCCTCGTCCTGGCCGAGCGTGCCCAGGTAGAGGCCGATCACCTTGTCATCCGAGAGGAGCTCGCGGCCCGTCCCGGTGTAGGCGTCACGACCCTGGTCGAGCACGTAGCCACGGTCGCAGATCTGCAGACAGCGGCGTGCGTTCTGCTCGACCATGATCGTGGTGACGCCGGCCTTGTTGATGTCCGAGACGCGGATGAACGCATCGTCCTGTCGGACCGGTGACAGCCCCGCGGACGGCTCGTCGAGGAGCAGCACATGCGGATCCATCATGAGGGCCCGCGACATCGCGACCATCTGGCGCTCACCACCCGACAGCGAACCAGCGCGCTGCTTGAGCCGCTTGCCGAGTTCGCTGAAGATCCCGGTGACGAACTCGAGGCGCTCGTTGTACTGCTTCGGCTTCTGGAACAGCCCCATCTTGAGGTTGTCCTCGATGGTGAGGCTCGGGAACACGTTGTTCGTCTGCGGGACGAACCCGACGCCGCGGGCCACGAGCTTGTTCGCCCGGAGCCCCGTGATGTCCTCGCCGTTCAGCAGCACCTGTCCGCTGCGCACCTTGACCTGTCCGAAGATCGCCTTCAACAGCGTCGACTTGCCCGCACCGTTCGGTCCGATGATGCCGATGAGCTCGCCCTTCCGGGCGGTCAGGTTGGCACTGTTCAGGATGTTCACGCCGGGGAGGTACCCGGCGGTCAGATCGGTGACCTCCACGACCATCTCGGCGGTCTTGACCGCGGTGCCGCCGACCGGCGCACCCTTCACGTCGCTCATTTCCGCTCCTCCTCGGGCTCGGTACCAGCCGCGAGCCGTTCGTCCTCGATCTCGGCGAGCAGCTCCTCGGCCGCAGCGCTGTCCTCTCCGGCGATCCTGCCGGTCACGACCCCGAGGTCGACGTCCTGATGGCTCCCGAGGTAGGCGTCGATGACGGCGGGATCCTCCATGACGGTGTCGGGCGGGCCCTCGGCGACGACGCGACCCTCGGCCATGACGACCACCCAGTCGGCGATGTGCCGGACCATCTGCATGTCGTGCTCGACGAACAGTACGGTCATGCCCTCGTCCTTCAACGCCAGGATGTGGTCGAGTAGTGACTGCGTGAGCGCCGGGTTGACGCCGGCCATCGGCTCGTCGAGCATGACGAGCTTCGGATCGCTCATGAGCGCCCGCGCCATCTCGAGGAGCTTCCGCTGCCCACCGGACAGGCTGGCGGCGTAGTCGTCACGCTTCGTGTCGAGCTTGAAGCGACGCAGGAGGTCCATCGCCTTGACCTCGAGGTCCTCCTCCTGCTTCCGCCAGAGCGGCTTCACCAGGCTGGAGAAGATGCCCTCCCCGGTTTGGCCGGTCGCGCCGAGCTTCATGTTCTCGAGCACCGTGAGCAAGCCGAGCGCCTTCGTCAGCTGGAAGGTCCGGACCTGACCCATGCGGGCGACCTTGAACGCCGGGACGCCTCCGAGGCTCTTGCCGTCGAAGTTCCACGTCCCGGTGTTCGGCTTGTCGAAGCCGGTCAGCAGGTTGAACAGCGTGGTCTTACCCGCACCGTTCGGGCCGATGAGGGCGGTGATCGCGTTGCGGGGCACCTCCAGGTGCTCCACGTTCACCGCCTGCAGGCCGCCGAAGGTCCGGGTGACCTGGTCCGCGATGAGGATCGGGTCGACCTTCTTGACGCCCGGGACGATCTCGCCGACGTGGAGGCCGGTGGTCTTGACCGGTCGCGAGGTGGGTGAGCTGTTACTTGACAAAGGTCAGCTCCTTCTTGTTTCCGAGGATGCCTTGCGGCCTGAAGATGACGATCAGCATGAGCGCGACACCGACCAGCACGTAGCGGAGCGTCGAGGCCTGCGTCGAGCTCATGAACGGCAGGACGTCCGCCTTCACGAGCGCCGGGAGGACGTTCGAGAGGAACGCCATGATCACCCAGAAGATCACCGAGCCGAGCAGTGGCCCGAAGACCGTGGCGGCTCCTCCGAGGAGGAGGATCGTCCAGATGAAGAAGGTGAGACTCGTGACGTACACGCTCGGCACGACCGCGGAGGGGAGTGCCAGCACCACCCCGCCGAGTGCGCCGAAGACACCACCGACGACGAGCGCCTGCATCTTGTAGGCGAACACGTTCTTGCCGAGGGCGCGCACGGCGTCCTCATCTTCACGGATGCCCTTCAGCACACGACCCCACGGGCTGCGCATGAGGAGGAACACGAGGAGTGCGGCGACGGCGAGTAGCAGGATGCCGAAGATGCGGACCCACCACTGGTTCGCGTTGAGCTCCCACGGGCCGAAGCCGTAGATGCCCTCCGGGATCGGGTTCGCCGCGCGGAAGCCCTCGTGGTAGTTGCCGAGTCCGTCGGCCGAGTTGGTGAACTCGTCGAAGACCTGCGTCGTGAAGAGGAGTCGGACGATCTCGGCCGCCGCGATGGTGACGATGGCCAGATAGTCCGCCCGCAGTCGCAGGGTTGGGATGCCGAGGATGAAGGCGAAGACCACCGAGGCCAGGCAGCCGACGATGATGCCCGCCCACCACGGGAGGTTGAAGCTCAGGATCGAGATGGCGTAGCCGTAGGCGCCGAGCGCCATGAACCCAGCCATACCGAAGTTCAACAGACCGCCGTAGCCGAAGTGCACGGCCAAGCCGAGTGCTGCGAGCGCGTACGCGATCGTCTCCGGGCTGATGACCCAAGCGAGCGTGTTCGAGAGAATGCTTCCCCAGTCCATGCGCGTGCCCCTAACCGATTCTCTCGCGACGTCCGAGGATGCCCTGCGGTCTCACGAGGAGCACCGCGATGAGCACCACGAGGGCGCCGACGTACTTGATGTCAGACGGGATCCAGAGCGTCGAGACCTCGACGAGGATGCCGATGATGAGGGCGCCGACCATGGCGCCGAAGGCGGTTCCGAGCCCGCCGAGGGTGATGGCCGCGAAGATGAGGAGGAGCAGCTGCGCTCCCATGTCCCACTTGATGCCCGGTCGGAAGTACGCCCACAGGATGCCGGAGAGGCCGGCGAGCGTCGCTGCGAGGATCCAGACGATGCGGACCACGCGGTCGACGTCGATACCGCTGGCCGCTGCCAGGCTCGGGTTGTCCGAGATGGCTCGCGTCGCCTTGCCGGTCTTCGTCTTGATGAGCCACCAGGCCACGCCGAGGAGCACCACGACGCTGACCGCCATGCTGATCATGTCGGTGACGCTGAGCGAGACCGTACCGAACAGCTTGATGTTCTCCTCTCCCGAACCGGGCAGCTGGAACGTCCCGCCGCCGATGAAGTAGAGGAAGACGTAGCGGAGCGCCAGCGACAGGCCGATCGAGACGATCATCACCTGCACGATGCCGACGCCCTTGCGTCTCAAGGGTCTCCAGATGCCGGCGTCGAGCGCGAAGCCGAACGCGGCACTCAGAGCGAGGGCGATGATGATGGCCAACCAGATCGGCCATTGCAGGAACACCCCGAACACGAGCGCCATGATCGCGCCGAAGGTCACCATCTCCGCGTGGGCGAAGTTGCTGAGTCCGGTGGTGCCGAACACCAGGGAGGCTCCGATGGCCGCCAGGGCCAGCATGAGCCCGAAGTTCAAGCCGTTGACGAGTCGTTCTGCGAGTTGATCCCAGAAGCTGACGGTGACGCGGACGCCCTCGCCGAGGAAGAAGTTCACGGACTTCGATTGGGTGAGGCCGAACTTCGCCTCGATGGTCGAGCCGCCCTCGGCGACGATGACGCCCTTCGGGAGGGTCTCCTCGTCGAGCGTTACCTTGTACGTACCTTTCTCGGGGACGCCGATCTTCCACTTGCCGTCGGCGTCGGTGTCGACATCGGCCTTGTAGCCGTTGCCGTCGACCGTGATGTTCACGCCTTCGAGTGGTTTGTCGTCGTACTTGACGTTCCCAGCGAAGTAGAAGTCGTACTCCTCGCCCACCTCGTCAGCATGAGCCGGGACGGCGCTCATGACGGACGTGAGGGTGATGGCCCCGAACAACAGGGCGATGAGGAGCACGAATCTCCGTGCCAGTCTCGGGTTTCGGGTCGTTCCAGCGAACTTCACTGCACCTCCAGTGCCGGGCCACTTCCGTGGACCGTTCTCCTGCGTCGGACAACGCTGTTCGACGATAGAACCTGATTATTGCCTACATGTTTCGCCCGTGCGTATTTCTCCGCATCGATTTGTCGGGATCGTGGAATAGGGGTAGGCCCTGCTCGGTTACGATGGTGATACCGGCAGGTCTGCGTTTCTCCGGTGTGTTCGTGGCTATGAGAGGGATAAATGGACCAGCCTGATCCGTTCGGATTCGTAGGACTCACGTATGACGATGTGCTGCTGCTGCCCGGGCACACCGACGTCATCCCGAGCGAGGCGGAGACCTCGTCCCGCCTGACGAAGCGGATCACCGTGAACACGCCGCTGCTGTCGAGCGCGATGGACACCGTGACCGAGGCCCGCATGGCGATCGCGATGGCTCGCGAGGGCGGCATCGGCATCCTGCACCGCAACCTGTCGATCTCCGACCAGGCCGAACAGGTCGACCGCGTGAAGCGGAGCGAGTCGGGCATGATCACGAACCCGATCACCACCACGGCCGACGCCACCGTCGCCGAGGTCGACGAACTGTGCGGCCAGTTCCGCATCTCGGGCCTCCCGGTCGTCGACGACAAGGGTGTGCTCGTCGGCATCATCACGAACCGCGACATGCGCTTCGTGTCGCCGTTCGAGAAGGCCACGACCCGCGTCAGCGAGGTCATGACGAGCACCGGTCTCGTGACCGCTCCCGTCGGCACCGACCGCAACGCGGTGATGGCGCTCCTCGCGCAGCACCGCATCGAGAAGCTGCCCCTCGTCGACGAGGCGGGCAAGCTCAAGGGGCTCATCACCGTCAAGGACTTCGACAAGAGCGAGAAGTACCCGCTGGCCACGAAGGACGACACGGGTCGTCTGCGGGTCGGTGCGGCCATCGGCTTCTTCGGCGACGCCTGGTCCCGTGCGGGCCAGCTGCTCGACGCCGGCGTCGACGTCATCGTGGTAGACACTGCCAACGGTGAGAGTGCCGGCGTGCTCGACATCATCCGCAAGCTCAAGGCCGACCCGGCGTTCGCCGGTGTCGACGTCATCGGCGGCAACGTCGCGACCCGCTCCGGCGCGCAGGCCCTCATCGAGGCCGGTGCTGACGCGATCAAGGTCGGCGTCGGTCCGGGTTCCATCTGCACCACGCGCGTCGTTGCCGGTGTCGGTGTCCCGCAGGTCACGGCCGTCTACGAGGCGTCGCTCGCGGCGCGCGAGGCGAACGTCCCGGTCATCGCCGACGGCGGTCTGCAGTACTCGGGCGACATCGCGAAGGCACTCGTCGCGGGTGCCGACACCGTCATGCTCGGCTCGCTCCTCGCCGGCACCGACGAGAGCCCCGGCGACCTCGTGTTCGTGGGCGGCAAGCAGTTCAAGAACTACCGCGGTATGGGATCGCTCGGAGCCATGCAGACGCGAGGCGAGAAGACCTCGTACTCGAAGGACCGCTACTTCCAGGCCGACGTGCCGAGCGACGACAAGCTGATCCCCGAGGGCATCGAGGGCCAGGTGCCCTACCGCGGCCCGGTGTCGGCCGTCGCGTACCAGCTCATCGGCGGGCTGCGCCAGTCGATGTTCTACGTCGGCGCGCGCAACATCGGCGAGCTGAAGGCCAAGGGCAAGTTCGTCCGCATCACCTCGGCGGGCCTCAAGGAGTCGCACCCCCACGACGTGCAGATCGTCGTCGAGGCGCCCAACTACCGTAAGTAAGCACCCGCACGAACGCCGACGGTCCGGCAGGCTTCCGCCTGCCGGACCGTCGGCGTATCAGGTCAGCGCCCCAGTCGGTGGTCGATACGTCTCAGCACTGCCCACGCCGCGATGGCGACCAGCGCCAAGACGATCGCGCCCAGGACAGAAGCCGCGACGTCGAAACGGTTGATCACGGCGATGATCGCGAACGTCGCGGCGCCGAAGAAGATGCTCGTCCGCATGATTCGAGGGACACGCGAGCGTCTCTCCTGACGTCGTTCCCGCCGAGGAAGAAGTCGCCGAGCGCTTCCAGGCCGACCGTCCATGTCATCCTCTTCACCATTCACATCCGCTCCAGACAGCGACGTAATCCTCACATATATCACCTGCACCACTGGGTGTGTGCCCTGGACACGGTCCACGTGCGACCTGACCGGTAGGCTGGTGCGGTGAGCATGGATATTGAGATCGGCCGGTCAAAGCGCGCACGGCGCGCCTACGCGTTCGACGACATCGCCGTCGTCCCGTCGCGGCGGACCCGCGACCCACAGGACGTCTCGGTGTCCTGGTCGATCGACGCCTACCAGTTCGAGATCCCGGTGCTCGCAGCACCGATGGACTCCGTCGTGTCGCCGACGACCGCGATCATGATGGGCCAGCTCGGCGGCGTCGGCGTCCTCGACCTCGAGGGCCTCTGGACGCGGTACGAAGACCCTGAGCCGCTGCTCGCCGAGATCCGGTCGTTGCCGGTCGGCCGCGCGACCGCGCGCATGCAGGAGATCTACTCGGAGCCCATCAAGCCCGAACTCGTCACGGCCCGGCTCGCCGAGATCCGCGCGGCCGGAGTCACCGTCGCCGCCGCCCTCTCGCCGCAGCGCACGCAGGAGCTCTACGAGACGGTCGTCGCCGCAGGGGTCGATCTCTTCGTCATCCGCGGCACCACCGTGTCCGCCGAACACGTCTCCAAGAACCAGGAGCCGCTCAACCTCAAGAAGTTCATCTACGAGCTCGACGTCCCCGTGATCGTCGGTGGCGCGGCCACGTACACCGCGGCCCTGCACCTCATGCGGACCGGGGCGGCCGGTGTGCTCGTCGGCTTCGGTGGCGGTGCGGCCTCCACCACGCGGGCCTCGCTCGGCATCCACGCCCCGATGGCGACCGCCGTGGCCGACGTCGCCGGTGCGCGTCGCGACTACCTCGACGAGTCCGGCGGCCGCTACGTGCACGTCATCGCCGACGGCGGTCTCGGGACCTCGGGCGACATCGTCAAGGCCGTCGCGATGGGTGCCGACGCCGTCATGCTCGGGACCGCATTGGCCCGCGCCACGGACGCACCCGGTGGTGGTTGGCACTGGGGTGCCGAGGCGCACCACCTGCACCTGCCGCGCGGTCGCCGTGTCGAGGTCGGCACCGTCGCGACCCTCGAGGAGATCCTCTACGGCCCGTCGCCGAAGTCGGACGGTACGGCCAACCTCATCGGCGCGCTCCGTCGCTCGATGGCCACGACCGGCTACTCCGACCTCAAGGAGTTCCAGCGGGTCGAGGTCGTCGTCGCGCCGTACCAGGGCGCTTAGCCCTGCCGGAAGCGAGCCGCTTCCGCAAGCGGTTGTCGGGTCGCATCGCGCCGACTAGCCTCTGAGGCAGAGCCTCGTGGACGAGCACCTGCCTCCGGCAGGATCATCGCGAGGGCGGTTCCAGCGAGCGGAGTTCGACGATGGCCACCACCCACAACAACGTGTCACGTTCCACCAAGCTGGGGATGGAGGAGCGCGACGCCGCGATCGAAGCGTTGAAGTCGAAAGAGCTCGACATCCTCGTCGTCGGTGGTGGCATCGTGGGCACCGGTGCTGCGCTCGACGCCGTCACGCGCGGTCTGAGCACCGGTCTGCTCGAGGCGCGTGACTGGGCGAGCGGCACCTCGAGCCGGTCCTCGAAGCTCGTGCACGGCGGTATCCGTTACCTCGAACAACTCGACTTCCGACTCGTCCGGGAGGCGCTCATCGAGCGCGGGTTGCTGCTGCAGCGCATCGCGCCGCACCTGGTGAAGCCGGTCCGGTTCCTGTACCCGCTCAACAAGCCGGTCTTCGAGCGCCTCTACATCGGCGCCGGCATGCTGCTCTACGACCTCTTCAGCTGGAGCGGTGGCCGTCCGCCCGGCGTCCCGCACCACCGGCACCTGTCCAAGCGTCAGGTCCTGACCTCGATCCCGAGCCTCAAGTCGGACGCGTTCGTGGGTGGACTCACCTACTACGACGCCCAGGTCGACGACGCCCGCTACGTCTCGTCCCTCGCGCGGACGGCGTCGGCCTACGGCGCGCACGTCGCGAGCCGCGTGCGGGTCGAGGGGTTCGTCAAGGTCGGACAGCGCGTCGTGGGCGTCAAGGCGCACGACCTGCAGACCGACGAGCGCTTCGAGATCCGTGCCAAGCAGGTCGTCAACGCGACCGGGGTGTGGACCGACGACACGCAGTCGATGGTGGGGGAGCGGGGCCAGTTCAAGGTCCGCGCGTCGAAGGGCATCCACCTCGTCGTCCCGCGCGACCGCTTCCAGTCGAACATGGGTCTCCTGCTGCGCACGGAGAAGAGCGTCCTCTTCGTCATCCCGTGGGGCCGGCACTGGCTCATCGGCACGACCGACACGGACTGGCACCTCGACAAGGCGCACCCGGCGGCGACCGCGGCCGACATCGACTACCTGCTCGACCACGTCAACACGATCCTCGCCGTGCCGCTGACCCGAGAGGACGTCGAGGGCGTCTACGCCGGCCTCCGTCCGCTGCTGGCCGGCGAATCGGAGCAGACGTCGAAGCTCTCTCGCGAGCACCTCGTCGCGCACTCCGTGCCCGGTCTCGTGGTCATCGCCGGCGGCAAGTGGACCACCTACCGGGTCATGGCGAAGGACGCGATCGACGCCGCGGTGGACGCACTCGACGGCAAGATCCCGGCCAGCGCGACGGAGAACATCGCACTGCTCGGAGCCGAGGGGTACCAGGCGGCCTGGAACAAGCGTGGCAAGATCGCGCGGGCCTTCGGGGTGCACACTGCTCGCATCGAGCACCTGCTGAACCGCTACGGCGTGCTGACGGACGAACTGCTCGACCTCATCAAGGAGGACCCGACGCTCGCCGAAGCGCTGCCGGGGGCGGACGACTACATCGGGGCGGAAGTCGTCTACGCGGCCTCCCACGAGGGTGCCCTCCACCTCGACGACGTCCTCGCCCGTCGGACGCGCATCTCCATCGAGGCCTGGGACCGCGGTGTCTCGGCGGCCCCGGTCGCGGCGAAGCTCATGGGTGGGGTCCTGGGGTGGGACGAGGAGCGCATCGAGAAGGAGGTCTCCTACTACCTCACGCGCGTCGCAGCGGAGCGGGCATCGCAGGAGCAGCCGAACGACGAGGCCGCCGACCGCGTGCGCCTGGAGGCACCGGACATCGTCCCAGGGGCCTGAACCGGCGGTGATCGCCCGCAGCGCAACGGCTGCGGGCGCCTCGGGCGAGCGGGCCAGGTGTGGCGGATAGACTAGGAGGACTGCCACAACAAGCCTGAGGAGTACAGCCATGGTGGATGTTCGGCGGGTCAAACTTCCCGGGGTCGGTGTGCTCCACACCTTCGTCACGGACGACGGCGGCAAGGTCGGCGTCATCGCCCACCGGTCCGGCCACAGCGACCTCATCACCTTCGCCGACCACGAGGACGGTGCCGATGCCGGCAAGGTGTCGCTCCGGCTCAACGAGGACGAGGCGCACACGCTGGCCGAACTCCTCGGTGGCACGCAGATCACCGAGTCGCTCAGCGCGCTCGACCAGATCCCCGGACTCAGCATCGACTGGTTCACCGTCGACTACGAAGACCACATCGCCGGGCAGCCGCTCGGCAACCCCGCCGAGAAGGGCATGGTCGGGCTGACCGTCGTCGCCGTCGTGCGCGGCGACTCCGCCAACCCGGCCCCTGCTGCGGACTTCCGGGTCTTCCCGGGAGACACCCTCGTCGTCGCGGGCAGTCCCGAGAAGGTCGCCAAGGCCTTCGCCTACTTCCGTTCGGGCGCCGTCAAGAAGGTCGCCGTCGACGCTCCGCCCGGAGGGTAGGCATGCTGCACGCCGCGACCGACAACCCCCACCTCGGCCAGGATCTGCTCATCCTCGGCGTCCTGTTCGTCATCGCCTACATCCTCGGCCGCCTCGGCAAGCTGATCGGCCTCCCGTCGATCCCCGTCTACATGCTCGTCGGCCTGCTCGCGAGTCCGTACACGGGCTGGTTCCCGCTCGACTTCGCCAGCGCGCAGATCGAACTCATCGCCGTCTTCGGCCTCGTGCTCCTGCTGTTCAACCTCGGCCTGGAGTTCGATCAGGACGAGTTCTTCGGCAACGCCGGAAAGCTCATCGTCTCCGGCGGCTCCTACATCCTCGTCAACATGGCCGCCGGGCTCGTGTTCGGGTTCCTGGTCGGGTGGGGCACACGGGAGGCGCTCATCATCGCCGGCATCACGGCGACGAGCTCGAGCGCGATCGTCACGAAGCTCCTCATCGAGCTCAAACGGCTGACGAACGACGAGACGCCCATGATCCTGGGCGTCACCGTGGTGGAGGACATCTTCATCGCCATCTACCTCGCGATCGTCGGTGTCGTGCTGAGCGGCGAGACGGAGGTCTGGCCCGTCATCGGGAAACTCGCGATCGCCTTCACGTTCATCCTCGTGATGTTCGCGATCGCCCGATTCGGCGGACGGTTCGTGTCGCGGCTGTTCCGCACCAAGGACGACGAGCTCTTCACGATCCTGTTCTTCGGCCTCGCGGTCGCGTTCGGCGGCATCGGCGAGCTCCTGGGAGTCACCGACGCGATCGGCGCGTTCCTCATCGGCCTGGTCCTCGGTGCCACCCGGTTCCGCAACAAGATCGAGCAGATCGCGATCCCGCTCCGCGACGTGTTCGGTGCGTTCTTCTTCCTGAACTTCGGGCTCGCGCTCGACGCGACGAAGTTCGGCAGCGTCCTCGTCCCGGTGCTCCTCGCCGTCCTCATGACGGTGGTCCTCAACGTCCTGGCCGGTCAGTTCGTCGCCTGGCTCAACGGACTCGGGCCGCAAGCTGGGATCAACGCCGCGGTCATCCTGCAGAATCGCGGCGAGTTCGCCCTCATCCTCGCGACGCTCTCGCTGAGCGCGGGGCTGAATCCGCTCATCCAGCCGTTCGCCGGGCTCTACGTGCTCATCATGGCCGTGATGGGCCCGATCGTCGCCGGGCGCTCCGAGCAGATCGGCGCCGTCATCCTGCGTCCGCGTCGCCGGAAGGCGCGCCGAGTGGAGCAGGTCGACACGACGGCGGAGGAGGCCATCGCGCTCGTCGAGGGTGCGGGCGGCGACCAGGAAACGACGTCCGTCGACACCGATCAGGCGGCCATCGACCGACTCGTCGAACAGGCGATGAACGACCAGGAACCACCAGCCCGAAAGCGAGAGCCCGATTACTAGCACCGCCCCGTCGGCACCAGGCCCCGACAACCACGGACAGGTCCGTCCGACGCTCCGCTCCGTCATGCTGCGTCCCCGGTGGATCGGCGTCCTCGTCCTCTGTCTCGCCGTCGCGGGCGCGTTCGCCGCGCTCGGGCAGTGGCAGCTCGCACGCGCCATTGAATCCGGGCAGGTGGTGCCGACCGAGACCGAGTCGGTCAGGCCGCTCGCGGACGTCCTCGAACCGGGTGTCGGAATCCGAGAGGCCGACGCCGGTCAGCGGGTGAGCGTGTCGGGAACCTGGGTGCCGGAGGACTACCTCGTGGTGGGCAACCGGGTGAACGACGGCACGCTCGGGTACTGGGTGACGGGCCACCTCGCGACGGACCGCCCTGACCAGGCCGGTCTCGCGGTCGCGCTCGGCTGGACGAAGGACCGCGAGACCGCCGACCGCGTCGCAGAGGCGTTGAACGCGGACGCCCCCACCGCCGCCGTCGAGCTCGAAGGGCGACTGAACCCGCCGGAGGGCCCGGAGGAACCGGCAGCGGACGCCGCACCGACCGACCTCGACAACATGTCGGTCGCCGCACTGCTGAACCGCTGGAACGACGCCGACGGTCTGCGGGTGTTCAGCGCGTTCGTCGTGGACGACGTCGCCGTCGACGGACTCGAGCCCATCTCGTCGCCCGCGCCCAGCCAGGAGATCCAGCTCAACTGGTTGAACATCTTCTACGCGGCCGAGTGGGTCGTCTTCGCGTGCTTCGCCGTGTTCCTCTGGTTCCGGCTCGCCAAGGACGCCTGGGAGCGCGAGATCGAGGAGCTCGAGGACGCCGAGGAGGAGGCCGCAGCGCTCCGTCAGTGATGTCCGGTCGCCTGGCGGCCGCGGGTAAGATGGGCACATGCCCCTCCAGCCGAAACCGTCGACGTTTCCCGCGATCCGAGGCGCGCTGAAGTTCTACCAGGTGGCCGCCCCCATCACCGGTGTGCTGCTCCTGTCGCTCTGCGCCGAGATGCTCATGAAGTACGCGTTCGGCCTCGAGCTCGAGCTCGGCGGCGCCTACGGCTTCCTCGCCTTCGTGCCCTCCGGCACCGCCACCGCGGTCAACCTCAGCACGGGCATCCTCATCATCCACGGCTGGTTCTACGTCGTGTACCTGTTCGCCGCGTTCCGGCTCTGGAGCCTCATGCGGTGGAACGTCCTGCGTCTGCTCTGGCTCGCGCTCGGCGGCATCATCCCGTTCCTGTCCTTCTTCTTCGAGAGCCGCATCCCGCGGGAAGTGAAGGGCTACCTCTCCGGCCGCGAAGCAGCAGCGGCCGCCGAACCCGTGGAGTCCATGCAGTGAGTGAAACCACCCCCGCCGCCGCAGCGGAGCAGACCGCCGCCCGACCGGTCCTCGTCGTCGACTTCGGTGCGCAGTACGCGCAGCTGATCGCGCGTCGCGTTCGCGAAGCCGGCGTGTACTCCGAGATCGTGCCGCACACCGTGTCCGCCGCCGAGGTCGCCGCCAAGAACCCCGTCGGGATCGTCTTGTCCGGTGGCCCGTCCAGCGTGTACGAGCCGGGCGCTCCGTCGCTCGACGAGGGCATCCTCGAGCTCGGCGTCCCGACCTTCGGCATCTGCTACGGCTTCCAGGTCATGGCCAAGCAGCTCGGTGGCGAGGTCGCGCACACCGGTCTCCGGGAGTACGGCTCGACCGACGCGACCAGCGTCGTCGACGTCCCGGGAACCCTCCTGCACGGCGTCCCGACCGAGCAGAACGTCTGGATGAGCCACGGCGACTCCGTCTCCAAGGCCCCCGAGGGCTTCGATGTCCTCGCCTCGACCGCCTCGACCCCGGTCGCCGCCTTCGCGAACGCGGAACGCGGCCTCTACGGCGTCCAGTGGCACCCCGAGGTCAAGCACACCGCCTACGGCCAGCAGGTGCTCGAGAACTTCCTCCACCGGGCGGCCGGCATCCCGGCCGACTGGAACAGCGGCAACGTCATCGCCGAACAGGTCGACCGCATCCGCGCCCAGGTGGGCGACGCGAAGGTCATCTGCGGACTCTCCGGCGGTGTCGACTCGGCCGTCGCCGCGGCGCTCGTGCACAAGGCCGTCGGCGACCAGCTCGTCTGCATCTTCGTCGACCACGGCCTGCTCCGGAAGGACGAGCGACGCCAGGTCGAGGAGGACTTCGTCGCCTCGACCGGTGTCCGGCTGGTCACGGTCGACGCCCGCGAGCAGTTCCTGTCGGCGCTCGCCGGCGTCAGCGACCCGGAGCAGAAGCGCAAGATCATCGGCCGCGAGTTCATCCGGTCCTTCGAACAGGCCGAGATCGACCTCGTGAAGGAGGCCCAGAGCGAGGGGGAGCCCATCCGCTTCCTCGTCCAGGGCACGCTGTACCCGGACGTCGTCGAGTCCGGCGGCGGATCCGGTACGGCCAACATCAAGAGCCACCACAACGTCGGCGGCCTGCCGGAAGACCTCCAGTTCGAACTCGTCGAGCCCCTGCGCACCCTGTTCAAGGACGAGGTCCGGGCGATCGGTCGCGAGCTGGGCCTCCCGGAGGAGATCGTCGGCCGTCAGCCGTTCCCCGGTCCCGGACTCGGTATCCGCATCGTCGGTGAGGTCACGGCCGAGCGTCTCGACCTCCTCCGCGACGCCGACGCGATCGTCCGCGAGGAACTGACCGCGGCCGGGCTCGACCAGGAGATCTGGCAGTGCCCCGTGGTCCTGCTGGCGGACGTCCGTTCCGTGGGCGTGCAGGGCGACGGCCGCACCTACGGCCACCCGATCGTGCTGCGACCGGTCTCGTCTGAAGACGCCATGACCGCCGACTGGACCCGCCTGCCGTACGACGTCCTCGCGCGCATCAGCAACCGCATCACCAATGAGGTGAAGGACGTCAACCGCGTCGTGCTCGACGTCACGTCGAAGCCACCGGGGACCATCGAGTGGGAGTGATCGCTCCCTGAGTCATCGGAAGGCCGTCCCGTTCGCGGGGCGGCCTTCCGTCGTCCGCGCCCTTCGACAGGCTCAGGGACCGCGGTGGGGTGGCTCAGGGACCGGGGTGGGTGGCTCAGGGACCGGGGATGGTGTGCCTCGGTCCGAGGGGTTCGGTCCCTGAGCCTGTCGAAGGGCAGTACCTCGACCGGCGGGTTCCTCGGACGACGAAGGCCCGCCCCGCGAACGGGACGGGCCTTGCAGTACGTGCGCTCCTAGTTGCGGGAGATGGCCAGCAGACGCAGGATCTCGACGTAGATCCAGATGACCGTGACCATGATGCCGAAGGCGCCGGTCCAGCCGTACTTCGCGGGTGCGCGGTTCTGCACGCCACGCTGGATGAAGTCGAAGTCGAGCACCAGCGAGTACGCACCCATCAGCACCGCGAAGATGCCGATGACGATCCCGAGCGGGATGCCGAAGATCGTCGCGCCGTAGAGGCCGAACGGGTTGTTCAGCACGCCCGTGAACATGAGCACGAGGTTGAGGAGCTGGAAGACGCCGTAGCCGATGATGGCGACGAGGAAGACCTTCGTCAGCTTCTTCGAGGCGCGGACCTTGCCGCTCGCGAAGAGGGCGAGGGTCACGCCGACGACGGCGAGGGTCGCGAGGACCGCCTGGACGACGACGCCGGACCAGGCCGGGTTCGCCTCGAAGACGCGCGAGATGCCACCGACGAAGAGTCCCTGGAAGACCGCGTACCCGAGGATGAGCGCCGGGACCGGCTCCTTCTTGAAGGAGTTGACGAGACCGAGGCCGAGGCCGCCGATCATGCCGATGATCATGGGGAGGGCGTAGCCGCTGCCTGCCTGCAGGAGGGAGGTCGTCCACATCCAGGAGATGACGGCGAACACGACGAGGACGGCGAACGAGCCGAGGGTCTTGACGAGCGTGTTCTCGATCGTCATGCGGTCGGCGGTGCCGACGCCCGCCGGTGCGGTGGGCTGCTCGTACATCTTGCGGAGCTGTTCGGCGGTCAGCGAGGGGTTCGCTGCTTGAGCTGCCTGCAGCGTCCCGCCTCCCTGCTTCGCGAATGCCGGGTTCTTCGAGAACGCGGGATTGTCGAGGGCCATGGCTGATTCCTACTCTCAGTCGTGGAGGCTGTGTCGCGCCAAGCGGCGCTGCTGACACCCAGAGTATCCGAGTTCCCTTTGAATCAGCCGGGTCGCGCGTGGAAAACCCCGAACGGACGCCGATGTTCGCGGCGGGCTGACAGCCGGCACCCTGCGCGCACGCCGGAGCGTCGTCCTAGGCTGATGGCGTGCGCATCGACTCCCTGCCCAACCCGCTCGTCATCGGACACCGCGGGGCTCCCGGTTACCGCCCCGAGCACACCGAGTCCTCCTACCGCTTGGCCGTCGCGCTCGGTGCGGACGCCGTCGAGCCCGATCTCGTCGCGTCGAAGGACGGAGTCCTCGTGGTCCGACACGAGAACGAGATCTCCGGGACGACCGACGTCGCCGCCCGAGCGGAGTTCGCCGACCGGCGGACGACGAAGCGCGTCGACGGCCACGAGCTGACCGGGTGGTTCACCGAGGACTTCACCTGGGCCGAGCTGTCGACCCTGACCGCACGCGAGCGGATTCCCGAGGTGCGGACGGTGAGTGCGGGATTCGACGGCACCGAGGGCATCCTGCGGTTCGCCGACCTCGTCGCGGTCGTGCGCAGTGCGGCCGAAGCGCACCGACGACCCGTGGGCATCGTGGCCGAGGTGAAGCACGCCGACTACTTCGCGTCGATCGGCCTCCCGCTCGATCGGCTCCTGGCCGAAGAGCTCGCCGCCCTGGAGTTCGGCACCGATCCCGATGCCGAGCCGCTCATCATCGAGTCGTTCGAGCAGTCGGTCCTCATGGCGTTGCAGGCCCGTCGGGTGCAGGCGGAGTTCGCGTACCTCATCGAGCGGTCCGGCAGGCCGAGCGATCTCGTCGCCCGGCTGGGGGATTCGGCCCCGTCCTACGCCGACGCGATGACCGACGCCGGACTCGCGGCGCTCGCCCTCGAAGTCGACGCCATCAGCGTGGACAAGGCGATGCTCATCGACCTGGGCGACGACGACGGCGCACACCCGACGGACCTCGTGGAGCGCGCACACGCGGTGGGCCTGCGCGTCTACACCTGGACCCTCCGCCCCGAGAACCGGTTCCTCGCGCCACCCTTCCGGGACGGGGCCGATCCGGCGGCGGTCGGCCGCTGGCTCGAGGAGTTCGTCCTGGTGCTCTCCTCAGGGGTCGACGGCTTCTTCGTCGACCAGGCCGACCTCGGTGTCGCCGCGCGGTCGGCGGCCGGCGACCGTGCGGATCACCACGACGGCGGTGCTCGGCCGAGCGATGTCGGAGGCAGCGCCTAGACTTGCAGGCGATATGGCGAGCTCTCCTTCTTCGAACGCCGACGCCGTGCAACCGGTGATCGTCGGCTGGCCCACGGCAACCGTTCCCGAGTCGTCCTCCGACGAGCGTGCCGGCGGGAGTCGGCTGCTGGAGGGGCTCAACCCCCAGCAACGGATCGCGGTGGAGTACCGGGGCCAGGCCCTGCTCATCGTCGCCGGTGCCGGGTCCGGCAAGACGAGTGTGCTCACCCGCCGCGTTGCGCTGCTGCTCGAGCAGCGGGAGGCCTGGCCGAGCCAGATCCTCGCGATCACGTTCACCAACAAGGCCGCCGCCGAGATGCGCGAGCGGGTGCAGGCGCTCGTCGGCCAGGCCGCGCAGGGCATGTGGATCTCCACCTTCCACTCCGCCTGCGTCCGCATCCTCCGCCGCGAGGCCGAGCACTTCGGCTTCACCAAGAACTTCACGATCTACGACAGCGGCGACCAACGTGCCCTCCTGAAGCGCATCATCAAGGAGCTCGAGGCCGACGCATACGGCTTCACGCCGTCGAACACCTCGGCGAAGATCTCGAAGCTCAAGAACGAGCTGTCGGACGTCGAGTCGTACTCCCGCACGATCAACACGAACGACCCGCAGGAACTCGTGTTCCTGCAGGTCTTCCGGAAGTACACGCGCGCGCTGGCCGACGCGAACGCCTTCGACTTCGACGACCTCATCAGCCAGACGGTGTTCCTCTTCCGGGCGTTCCCGCACGTCGCGGCGCAGTACCAGCAGCGGTTCCGCCACATCCTCGTCGACGAGTACCAGGACACCAACCACGCCCAGTACTCGCTCATCCGGGAGCTCACCCGCGCGCCTGAGGCCGGCCCGGGTCAGCTCGCCACCACCCGCACCGAGGGTGCCTCGCTCACCGTCGTCGGTGACTCGGACCAGTCGATCTACGCGTTCCGCGGGGCCGACATCCGGAACATCACCGAGTTCGAGCGCGACTTCCCGGGTGCCAAGGTGGTGCTGCTCGAGCAGAACTACCGCTCCACGCAGAACATCCTCTCGGCGGCGAACGCGGTCATCTCCAACAACTTCGACCGCAAGGACAAGAAGCTCTGGACGGCCGTCGGCGACGGGGAGAAGATCGTCGGCTTCACCGGGTACTCCGGGCACGACGAGGCGCAGTTCATCGCCGACGAGATCGAGAAGCTCCGGAACGCGGGAACGCCCTACAGCGACATCGCGGTGTTCTACCGGACGAACGCCCAAACGCGTGCGCTCGAGGAGATCTTCATCCGTGCGGCCCTCCCGTACCGGATCATGGGCGGAACCAAGTTCTACGAACGCGCCGAGATCAAGGACGCCCTCGCCTACCTCGTGTCGGTCGCGAACCCGGCCGACATCATGGCGCTGCGACGCATCCTGAACACGCCCAAGCGTGGCATCGGGCCGGCGACGGAGACGGCACTCGCGAGCTTCGCCGAGAACAACGGCGTCACCTTCCGCGAGGCCATGCGGCGCGCCGACGCCCTCGGGCTCGGGCCGAAGGTCACGAGCGCGATCCTGCAGCTGTCGGCGCTTCTCGACGAAGCGCAGGCCGCGCTCGACGACGCCGCCGCAGCCGACCGCCCGACGGCGTCCGCGACCGCCGTCGGCGACGTCCTGTCACTCCTCATGACGAAGAGCGGCTACCTCGACTCGCTGCGCAACAGTCGCGACCCGCAGGATGAGGCACGCGCCGAGAACGTCGACGAGCTCATCGCCGTCACCAAGGAGTTCGCGAAGAACAACCCCGACGGCGGCATCGTCGACTTCCTGACCGAGGTCTCGCTCGTCGCCGCGGCCGACGACCTCGACGACGCGACGGGCAGCGTGTCGCTCATGACCCTGCACACGGCGAAGGGCCTCGAGTACGACGCGGTCTTCCTGACCGGCATCGAGGAAGACCTCCTCCCGCACCGGATGTCGGCGAACGAGCCGGGTGGCCCGGCCGAGGAGCGACGCCTGTTCTACGTCGGCATCACGCGCGCCCGCAAGCGCCTGTACCTCTCGCTGGCGATGACGCGTGCCCAGTACGGCGAGACGGCCGTCGCCATGCCCAGCCGCTACCTGCAGGAGATCCCGGCCGAACTGATCGAGTGGCGTCAGTCGCCCGGCAACGTCAACGGTCGTGGTGGCACGCAGTCACGTGCCCTGAACGCCCGCCGTGCCCCCTCGAGCGACCGCTGGTCGGTCCGCTCGCTCCCTGAGGGCGCCTCCGCGGGCGACACGCGGTTCTCCGGCGGTTCGAGCAAGCCGGAGACGGCCTGGGCCAATCGCATCACCGCGAAGGTCCGCGACAACGGCGACCTCGAGCTCGTTCCCGGCGACCGCATCTCCCACGCCGACTTCGGACCGGGCCGGGTGAACGCGGTGACCGGTGAAGGCGCGAAGCGCATCGCCCATGTCCAGTTCGAGTCAGCCGGAGCGAAGAAGCTGCTGATCAAGATCGCGCCCATCGAGAAGCTCGACTGACTGCGCTGAGGCGCGCACCGTCGGTCCGGCCGGTTCCCTGAGCGGAATCCAGCATCTAGGCTGATGCATCATGGGTCTGTTCTCCAAGCGCAACGCGTCCGATGCCCGATCTGCAGCCGTGGAGGCCGAGACATCGGCACCTGAGGATGAGGTGGATCCGGCCGCGGAAGCCCCGGAGACCGTGCCGCAGGTGTCGATCTCGGTCACGACGGTCAACGCAGCCGCTCGGACACCGGAGGCGCCTGTCTCCGTGCCTGCTGCGGCCCCGGCGCCGGCCCGGGCGCCCGCTCCCGTCGAGCCTGACTCCAACGTCGACCTCGCTCAGGCGCTTACCGCTCTGGCCGAAGGCGGTGACGAGCGCGCGATGATGCACGTCCTGCGCCAGAGCATCCAGGGCAAGCTGCTGTTGTCCACGAGCCTCGACGGTGTCTCGGAGGAGGACAAGGCTGCCGGGCGCATCCCGCTCGGCGTCCACCGCGACCCGGAGGGCGCCGTCTACCTCCTCGCCTTCACCTCGTCGCGTGAGCTCGAGAAGACGCGGACGGCGGACGGGCCGGTCACGGGGGTCGCGGTGGACGCCGTCTGGGCACTCCGTCAGGCGACCGGCGACGGGTACGCCGGCATCGTCCTGAACCCCGCCGACGGCAAGGCGAGTGCGGTCGTCCCGAAGACGCTGATCGTGCGTCTGTTCGGGGACGGCCGGAACAACGACCTCGCGAAGCAGGCGCTCGCCCAGCCGCGAGAACCCGATGCCCTCCAGCGGCTGGTCGCCGCACTCGCCGCGCACGGCGGGTTCGTAGCCGGTCGCGCCGAGGTCGACGAGGACGGTAACCGCAAGACCGTCGGCATCGCGGAGACCCGCCTCGGCGACCGTCGACTGCTGGAGGTCTTCACCTCGCCCATCGAGATCGCCGCACTGGGACGAGGGGATGACGCGTACCCGGTCACCGCAGCGGAACTCGCGGCCGCGCTCCGCAGCGACGAGGGCATCACCGGGATCATCGTGAACCCTGCGGCGCCGTGGCTGGACGTCGACCGCGCCCAGCTCGCACCCCTCCTCGACGTGCGCTGAGCGCCGCACCCGCTCCACTCGGCGTGATCCGCCGACGGAGAGCGAGCAGGATGCCGCCGAGCGCGAGCGCTCCGATCGCCGCAGTGCCGGCGAGGAGCAGGGAACGGTCGTCGGCGCCGGTCTCGGCGAGCCGCGCTTCGGGCACGGTCGGCGTCGAGGCGAGGGTGATCTCCGAGGCGACCCCGAAGGCGGATCGCCAGGGGCGGATCATCGTGCCGCCGTTCTCCGGCAGGGTGTCGCTCGGCTCGATGCGTTCGACCCAGACGTAGTAGCCGTCCTCGGGGAGGACGCAGGACGGCGTCGTGTACTCGCCGGGGCCTGCATCCACGAGCGTCTCGACCTCGCAGACCACCGGTGCTCCGAGCGGGACGTCCGGCGATTCGACCGGGCGCTCCGCGAAGGGACCGAGCAGCTGGCTTCGGACGGTCACCGGGATCGGCGTGTACGGTCCGCCCTCCGGGCCGAAGAGGCCCCACTCCGAGGCCAGGCCGGCGCCGGTCGCGATCCCGACCGACAGCCGGTCGGTGATCTCCGCTCCCGGAGTCGACGTCGCGTGCGAGGTCGTGGTGGCGACGATCGGCTGGAACGGGAGTGGCGTCGGCCGTTCCCGGTCGGCACTCGCCCCGGCCGAGACCGTGATGGGGCGCGCGATGAGGACACTCTGCACGTTGGCGGCGCTTCGAGCGATCGTGAGGCCGGCCCCGTAGGGCAGCTCACCGAAGGTGGCGTTCGCTGAGAACGCCACGACGGCGGCATCGGTGCTCGGCAGGATCCGCAGGCTCTCACCGTTCCCGACGGCCCGTTCGGAGGTGCCGTCCTCGAAGGTCGCGCCGTCGAGGGTGACCGTGCCGGTGTGGGTGCCCGGTGGCAGGGTGGTGACGCCGGATGAGATGAAGTCGACGGCGAGTTCCGTTCGGACGAGGTCGAATCCGTCCTCGCCGCGTTCGATGGACATGGTGGCGCTCGCTCCCCGACTCGCGCCGCCGGGCCCGTCGGCCTCGGCGAGCATCTGCTGGGCCAGGGAGAGCACGCGGTCGGCACTCGCTCCTGCCCGAGCGGCGATCTGCGCCGGCGTCCACCCGTTCAGGCCGGTGATGATCCAGGTGGCGAGCTGACCCGCGGCGGCCTCGTCGGCGTCCTGGCTGGCACCCCAGTGCCGCGAGAGGTAGGCCAGGCGGGCGGCGTCCTCCGGGGTGAACCACCCGAGCGATGATCCGTCGACGTGCTCGTAGGCGTGACCCGGCGGGATCGGGAGGTCGAGATTGATGCAGAACCCGACCGTCCCGTCGTCGAAAGCCCACGAGCCGAGCCAGCGGCCGTTCGAGGCGTCGCGGTGGCCGTAGGCCGCGCCGGTGGCGGTCAGTGCGGAGGACGCGGTGGCGCCGCCGAGGACGATCGTGAGCAGGATCGGGACGGCCGCCAGGAGCCGGAGGATCCGCGGTCTGCCGCCGAGGAGGCGGCCGGTCTGGGGGAGGTGGTGTGTTGTCATGCCCCCATCGTGCGAACCGCGGTGCCTCGGTCAGCGGGGCGAGGATCCGAATGTGGACGGGACGGCTCCGCCAGCGGGCTGTGGAGGGCGGTGCTGGAACGTCGTCAGTCGAGGTGACGGGCCGCCTCCGTGCGATCCCGCTCTCGCATCGCCCGGAGATACCAGGCGGAGGGTGCCGCGCGCAGTCGCTGCGGAAGACGCGGCCAGACGGCTCGGGCGACGGCTACCCGACGTGCGAAGCGACGCTGCTGCCGCGGCGTCCAACGGAACCCGTAGGCGCTCCGCAAGCCGTCGGGCAGCAGTCCCGCCGTCACGAGCCGGACGAGCGGGAGCAGGCACCGGACGGGGAGCGGCGCCGCGCGAGCGGTCAGGAGCTCGATCGAGACGGCACGCGCCTCCCCGGTGACGTGGAGTCCCGCGACCCGGCCTGCGAAGTACTCGTCGAACGCGGCCCGGGTCGGAGGCCAACGATCGGGCGGGAGCTGCAGGCTCGTCCCCACGATCGCGTACTCACGGTGCAAGCGCTCCCGGGACTCCTCGTCGAGCGCGCCGAACACGAGCTCGTAGACCTGGACGGCGGTGTCGTACAGCGTCGCCGCGACCCAGAGCTGCGCGTCGTGGTCGAAGGCCGAGTACCCCGGAGCGGCCTCGCCCGGCCGGGTACGGACCGGCGCGTGGGCGTGGTTCACCCGTCGGGCCGCACTGCGCTGCTCGTCCGGCGTGCCGAGGGCGAGCGCGTACACGAAGGTGAGGGTGGCGTGCAGCCGGTCGAGCGGGCGGGAACCGAAGTCGCTGTGCCGCGCCACCCCGGCGGCGACCGAGGGGTCCGCGATCTGCAGCAGGATGGCCCGTCCGGCGCCGGCGACGAGGATGCCCTCGCGAGCGAGGTCCGCCATGCCGGTCATGGACCCGACCTTAGTCGTTCACTGCGAACGTCCGGTTGCGGCGCAGCGCTGGGGGTAGAGTCGTCACTGGCCCTTTTTCTCTCGCCGCCGAGATAACGCGCGGCCGAAAATCGCCACGACAATCACAGCAGAACGCGCGAAGCGCGGATGGGAATGACACGTGGATCTTTACGAGTATCAGGCACGAGACCTGTTCGAGCAGTACGAGGTGCCGGTCCTCGCCGGCATCATCGCCGACACCCCGGACGAGGTGCGGGCCGCGGCCGAGCGTCTCGGCGGCGTGGTCGTCGTCAAGGCCCAGGTGAAGGTCGGAGGCCGCGGCAAGGCCGGCGGCGTCAAGGTCGCCAAGACCCCCGACGAGGCCTACGAGGCGGCGAAGGCCATCCTCGGACTCGACATCAAGGGTCACGTCGTCAAGCGCGTGATGGTCGCTGCCGGCGCACGCATCGCCCAGGAGTTCTACTTCTCGGTGCTGCTCGACCGCGCCAACCGGTCCTACCTGTCGCTCACGAGCGTCGAGGGTGGCATGGAGATCGAGCAGCTCGCGGTCGAGAAGCCCGAGGCGCTCGCGCGCATCGAGGTGAACCCGCTCACCGGTGTCGACAAGGCGGCCGCGGTCGAGATCGCGAAGGCTGCGAACTTCCCCGAGGAGCTCGTCGACCAGGTCTCCGACGTCTTCGTGAAGCTCTACGACGTCTACAAGGGCGAGGACGCGACGCTCGTCGAGGTCAACCCGCTCGTCCTCACGGAGGAGGGGCGCATCGTCGCCCTCGACGGCAAGGTCTCGCTCGACGAGAACGCCGCCTTCCGTCACCCGAACCACGCCGAACTCGAAGACACCGCAGCCGAGGACCCCCTGGAGCTCAAGGCCAAGGAGAACGACCTCAACTACGTCAAGCTCGACGGCGAGGTCGGCATCATCGGCAACGGCGCTGGACTCGTCATGTCCACGCTCGACGTCGTCGCCTACGCGGGCGAGCAGCACGGCGGCGTGAAGCCGGCCAACTTCCTCGACATCGGCGGCGGTGCTTCGGCCGAGGTCATGGCAGCAGGCCTCGACGTCATCCTCGGCGACGCCCAGGTGAAGAGCGTGTTCGTCAACGTCTTCGGTGGCATCACCGCCTGCGACGCGGTCGCGAACGGCATCGTGAAGGCGCTCGAGATCCTCGGTGACGCAGCGACGAAGCCGCTCGTGGTCCGCCTCGACGGCAACAAGGTCGCGGAGGGCCGCGAGATCCTCGCCGCCGCCGCGCACCCGCTCATCACGCTCGCCGCAACCATGGACGAAGGCGCCGACAAGGCCGCCGAGCTGGCTTCGAAGTAAGGGATCGCACAAGCATGTCAATCTTCCTCAACAAGGACTCCAAGGTCATCGTCCAGGGCATCACCGGCGGCGAGGGCACCAAGCACACGGCGCTCATGCTGAAGGCCGGCACCCAGGTCGTCGGTGGCGTCAACGCACGCAAGGCCGGCACGACCGTGACCCACGACGGCGGCGTCGAGCTGCCCGTGTTCGGCACGGTCGCCGAGGCCATCAAGGAGACCGGCGCAGACGTGTCGATCGCCTTCGTGCCCCCGGCGTTCACCAAGGACGCGGTCATCGAGGCCATCGACGCCGAGATCCCGCTGCTCGTCATCATCACCGAGGGTGTGCCGGTCGGCGACTCCGCCGAGTTCTGGGCCTACGCCCAGTCGAAGGGCTCGAAGACCCGCATCATCGGCCCGAACTGCCCCGGCATCATCACGCCTGGGGAGTCGCTCGTCGGTATCACGCCCGCGAACATCGCCGGCAAGGGACCGATCGGCCTCGTGTCGAAGTCGGGCACCCTCACGTACCAGATGATGTACGAGCTGCGCGAGATCGGCTTCTCGACGGCGATCGGCATCGGCGGCGACCCGATCATCGGCACGACGCACATCGACGCGCTCGCCGCGTTCGAGGCCGACCCCGAGACCAAGGCCATCGTCATGATCGGCGAGATCGGTGGCGACGCCGAGGAGCGCGCGGCCGACTTCATCAAGGCGAACGTCACGAAGCCGGTCGTCGGCTACGTCGCGGGCTTCACCGCGCCCGAGGGCAAGACGATGGGCCACGCCGGCGCGATCGTCTCGGGCTCCGCAGGTACCGCGCAGGCGAAGAAGGAGGCCCTCGAGGCCGCCGGCGTCAAGGTCGGCAAGACGCCGAGCGAGACCGCCGACCTCATGCGCGAGATCATCGCCTCTCTGTAACACCCGCAGCTCGACTGCGACCACGACGCGACGCCCGGATCGGGCGTCGCGTCGTGGCGTTTCGGCCCACGCACGCCGTGTGCCTGACCGTCCGCACGCGCGGCTCCAGGTAGGGTCGAAGGCGCATGAACCGTCTGACCGTCGCCCTCCTCGCCGCCCTCGATGCCACCCTCGCCGTGGCCATCGGCATCGGTGTCGCACTCGTCCCACTCCTCGCCCTGTGGGCCCTGCACTTCCAGTTGGACGTCGACCCCGCCGCGCTCTGGCGGGGGGCCGTCGACATCTGGGCGCTCGGCAACGGCTCGAGCATGCGCATCTCCCTCGACACGGCCCTCGTCACGCAGCTCGGCCTGCCTGCCGGGATGGAACCGTTCCTCGTCTCCCTGGCGCCCCTCGCCTTCACGATCGGCACGGTCCTGTTCGGCCTGCGCACCGGGGCCCGCGCGGCACGCAGCACTTGGTGGCAGGGTGCCGTCGTGCTGTCGGTGCTCGTGTTCGCCCTGCTCTCGTTCCTCGTGACCCTCACCGCCCTCCACCCGGCGGTGCGTCCCTCGATCGTCCAGGGGACCCTCGCGCCGACCGTGCGCTTCGCAGGCGGGGTCGTGGTCGCCGCGCTGTGGGTCCGGTTCCGAGAGCAGGACGCGGTCGATCCGATCCTCGACGGACTCCGCGCGATGCGGGACCGGATGCCGGACGGGACCTGGTCGATGGTCGTCGCGGCGCTGCGTGGTGGAGCACTCGCCGCCACCGGACTCGTGGCGGTCTCCGCGGTCCTGACCGCCATCCTCATCGCCGTCGGCTACGGCGCCATCATCTCCCTGCACGAGAGCGCGCAGTTCGGCGTCCTGGGCGGTGCCATCGTCACCGGCGCCGAACTCCTGTACCTGCCGAACCTCGTGATCTGGGCCATGAGCTGGATCACCGGCGCGGGCTTCGCCATCGGGAGCGGCACGGCGATCTCGCCGATCGGCACGCTCGTCGGGCCCATGCCGGCCGTGCCGGTCCTCGGCGCCATCCCGACGGGGGAGAGCCCACTCGGTTTCGCGGTCCTCGTGGTCCCGGTCGTCATCGGATTCGCCGCTGCCGTGGTGCTGCGCCGTCGTCTGCTCGTCGACCTCGACGGGCGTGGCGGGCTCGCACGGCTGGCGGTCGTCGGTCTCGGCGTCGGGGTCACCGCCGGCATCATCGTCGGTGTCCTCGCCGCCCTCTCGGCGGGCGCGGCAGGCCCAGGCCGCCTCATCGAGGTCGGCCCGAACGGTTGGGCGACGGGCCTGTGGACCACGCTGACGGTCGGGATCGCGGCCGTGGTCGGCATGGCGGCCGGTCCGACGCATCTCGCCGAGGAGGACCGCCTCCCGGAGCTGCACGCCCAGCCGAGCGGCCGGGGTGCCCGCGACCGATAGGATGCTCTGGTGCTGTCACTCGTCGTGCTGATCTCCGGTGGCGGATCCAATCTCCGCGCCCTCCTCGAAGCCTCACGCGACGCGGATTTCCCCGCTCGCGTCATCGCCGTCGGTGCCGATCGGGAGGCTGACGGCCTCGCCCACGCTGAGGAGTTCGGCATCCCGTCGTTCACCGTCCCCTACTCGTCCTTCGACTCGCGGGCGGAATGGGGCGCGGCCCTCCTCGAACAGATCCGGGTCTGGAACCCGGACGTCCTCGTCCTCAGCGGCCTCATGCGCCTCCTGCCGCCCGTCGTCGTCGACGCCCTCTCGCCGCGCATCATCAACACGCACCCCGCGTACCTCCCCGAGTTCCCGGGTGCGCACGGCGTCCGGGACGCCCTGGCGGCAGGCGCCTCGCAGACCGGGGCATCGATCATCGTCGTCGACAACGGCGTCGACGCTGGACCGATCATCTCGCAGGAGCGCGTCCCCGTCCTGCCCGAAGACACGGAGCACAGCCTCCACGAGCGGATCAAGCCGGTGGAGCGTCGACTCCTCGTCCAGGCCGTCCGCGACCTCGCCACCGGAACCATCGACCTCGAGGCGCTCTCCACGGCGTCCCGCCCGCCAGCAGAAGGAGCACCCCAGTCATGAGCGGTCCCAGCCACGACCACAGCCTCTACCGCGAACGCGACCTCGTCCCCGTCCGCCGGGCGCTGATCTCGGTCAGCGACAAGACCGGGCTGCTCGAGCTCGCCGGCGCACTCGCCGCAGCGGGCGTCGAGATCGTCTCCACCGGGTCCACCGCGGCGACCATCCGCGGTGCGGGCCACACGGTGACCGACGTGTCCGAGGTCACCGGATTCCCCGAATCGCTCGACGGTCGGGTCAAGACCCTGCACCCCTCGGTGCATGCCGGACTCCTCGCCGACCTGCGGCTCGAGTCCCACGAAGCCCAGCTCGCCGAGCTCGGTATCGAGCCGTTCCAGCTCGTCGTCGTGAACCTGTACCCCTTCGTCGAGACGGTCGCGAGCGGCGCCGCCGGTGACGACGTCGTCGAGCAGATCGACATCGGTGGACCGGCGATGGTGCGCGCCTCGGCGAAGAACCACGCCAACGTCGCGATCGTCGTCTCTCCGGAACGCTACGGGCTGATCACCGAGGCCGTCGCCGCCGGCGGCACCACGCTCGCTCAGCGCCGCTCGCTCGCCGCGCAGGCCTTCGACCACACCGCCTCCTACGACGCGGCGGTGTCCGCGTGGTTCGCGAGCACGGAGACGACCGAGGCGGAGGCCTTCCCCAGCACGCTGACCGTCACCGGTCGTCGCGAGGCGGTGCTGCGCTACGGCGAGAACTCGCACCAGGCCGCGGCGCTGTACGTCCGTCCTGGCGGTGCCGGGATCGCCCAGGCGACGCAGTTGCACGGCAAGGAGATGTCGTACAACAACTACGTCGACGCCGACGCGGCAGTCCGCGCGGCCTACGACTTCGCCAACCCCGCCGTCGCGATCATCAAGCACGCGAACCCGTGCGGCATCGCCTTCGCGAACCCGAAGGCACCCGACCCGATTGCCTCGGCCCACCGTCGCGCGCACGAGTGCGACCCGGTCTCCGCCTTCGGCGGCGTCATCGCCGCCAACCGCGTCGTGACCCTCGGCATGGCCGAGACGGTCAAGGAGATCTTCACCGAGGTGCTCGTCGCCCCGGGCTTCGAGGACGCCGCGCTCGAGGTGCTCAAGACGAAGAAGAACCTGCGGCTCCTGCAGCTGCCGGAGGACTTCGTGCGCGAGGACCGCGAGGTCCGGCAGATCTCCGGCGGCCTGCTCTACCAGGACGCGGACCGCTTCGCCGACGACCCCCAGGACACCGCCAAGGGCTGGACGCTCGTCACGGGCGAACCGGCCGACGACGACACCCTGCTCGACCTCATCTTCGCGTGGAAGGCGTGCCGCTCGGTGAAGTCCAACGGCATCCTGCTCGCCAAGGGCAGCGCGAGCGTGGGCGTCGGTATGGGGCAGGTCAACCGCGTCGACTCCTGCCACCTCGCCGTGAGCCGAGCCGGTGACCGCGCCGCGGGTTCCGTCGCGGCCTCGGACGCCTTCTTCCCGTTCGCCGACGGCCTGCAGGTCCTGCTCGACGCCGGCGTGCGCGCGGTCGTGCAGCCCGGTGGTTCCGTCCGCGACGAAGAGGTCATCGCTGCGGCCGAAGCCGCCGGCGTGACCATGTACTTCACGGGGGAGCGTCACTTCTTCCACTAGGCCGTGCCGCCCGCCCCTGTGGGGGTTCTGGGCAGGCTCGTGGTGATCTCCCAGCGGCGTCGGGCCCTCGTGGCCCGACGCCGCTGTGTCGTTGGGATACGGTTGTCGAATGACTGCCACCTGGAGCCGCAAGCTCATCGCATCCGCCGCCGCCGCCGTCGCGACCATCGTCGTGGGCTTCCTGGGGGTCATGTTCGTCACGTTCGTCGGCTACCAGTTCGCCGGGACGATCTTCGCCCAGGCGAGTCCGTACTTCTTCGAGAGCACGATCATCACCTTCGTGCTGCTGCTGATCGTGGGCGTCGTCGGCCTCTACCGGTACCGACTACTCGCCCTGCTGGGCGGCGCCGCCCTCGCTGTCATCGGAGCGCTCCTCGGGCTCATCGTCCAGGTGGCGACGACCGGACAGCCCATCGACAGCACCGTCCTCGGCAGCATCGTCGCGACGCTCATCAGCCTCAACCTCGTCTTCGTGGTCGTCGTCGCGCTCTCCGCGGCATTCATCGGATACCCCGTGTACTGGATGGTCGTCCGCACGCAGGACGCCGTGCTCGACGACGGACGCCGAATCGCACTCGTGCGGATGCCCGCCTCCAACCTCGCCGAAGGCCTCGTGACGCACCTGGAGCGCACGCCGATCGACACCGAGCTCGCCGACAAGCAGTGGGACGCGTACGTCGCAGCGTTCGACGCCGCCGGCTGGGACACCACCGAGGTCTCCTGGGCCGACCAGCTCGCCGACTCCGTCTTCATCGAGGACGCCGTCATCGTGATCGGCGACGTCGCCGTCGTGACCCGACCGGGCGCCGAGAGCCGTCGCCCCGAGGTCGTCGCAGCCGAGACCACCGCCCGTGAGCTGGGCCTCCGGATCCACCGGATCGAGGGCGAAGGCACCCTCGAGGGCGGCGACGTCCTCCGGGTCGGCACGACCGTCTACGTCGGTCGCAGCGGCCGCACCAACGCGGAAGGCGTCCGGCAGCTCCGAGCCATCCTCGCGCCGCTCGGGTTCGACGTCGTGGCGGTCCCCGTCACGACCGCCCTCCACCTGAAGTCGACGGTCACCGCGCTCCCCGACGGGACCGTGCTCGTCCACCCCGACCTCGTCGAGGACCCGGCCTTCTTCGGCCGCCACCTCGTCGTGCCCGAGCGCGAGGGCGTCGCTGTGGTCGAACTCGCGGAGGACACCGTGCTCATCTCCGCAGCCGCTCCCAAGACGGCTGCGCTGCTCGAGGACCGCGGCTACACCGTGGTCCAGGTGGACATCAGCGAGTTCGAGAAGCTCGAGGGCTGCGTGACCTGCCTGTCCGTGCGGGTCAGCTGAGCCGATCGTGGAGCAGCAGGCTGGAGCGCGCGGCGGTCGGGATCTGAGCCGGAGGACCGTCGCGCAGCGACTGGACATCCCGCTCGAGATGGCCAGACACCACGGGATCCCGCCGTTCTGGTCGGCGGACCAGTTGGCGGCGTTCCTTGCCGATCCGCCGGCCTGGTACGTGCAGTCCCGCGCGAACCGGACCGGGAAGCGGCCGGTCTGGGTCGAGCTGCGCTGCACCATCTGTGGCACGAGCGAGACGCTCCGCCCGAAGAAGTGGTGGCCGGAATTCTCGATGGTGAGCTGCTCCTGGCACGGCGCCGACGAGCTGCCGCCGGTGCCCGAGGGCGCCCGTCGGCGCGAGGTCGACGGCATCGGAGCCTTCGTCGGCATCGTCGACGAACCGACCTCCTGAGGACGAGCCCATTCGGTCCGGTGCGTGCAACCGCATGGATCCCTTGCAGCTTGACGGTCGATTCCCATAGTCTGGTCTGCTGCGCCGAACCTCGTTCACCGTGATCGGTCGCCGCCCGCGTTCGAGTGCGACCTGTGCACCCGGCCCGCGGCTCTCGCCCCACAGGATGAGGAGGATGCCATGACGCTCTCGAACCACACCGCGCTCGCGCCGACGGTCGATCGTGCCCGCTCCGCCTCGAGCCGCCGCCCTGTGGTCGTCCCGGCGCCAGCCGGACGCGCCGCAGCGGACGCCGACGCTTAGCACGAGCGCCAGGCAGTCCACCTCACCATCCGTCCGGCCTCGTCCGGGCCCGTCACCGGATGCTGCGACCTCGCACAGCGACCTCGCCGTCCGGCCGTTCCACGACCATCATTCCGTCGGTGATCGACGTCACCGACGCTCTCGCAAGGAATCCCCGTAATGACTCCGCTCGGCGATGAACGCCGTCCTGTCCAACCGCGTCAGAGCACCTTCCGTGCCCTGATGCGGATCTACCCGTTCGCGAAGACGGCCATGCCGCGGATCGTGCTCGGCATGGTCGCCGCGCTCGTCGCCGGCCTGGTGGCGCTCGCGATCCCGCTCGTGCTGCAGGCCCTCGTCGACGGCCCGCTCTCGACCGGCGACTCCTCGCAGATCTGGCCGGCGGTGCTCGTGGTCCTCGCGCTCGGTGTCCTCGAGGCGGTCATGATCGCGCTGCGCCGCTGGTTCGTCCTGACTCCTGGGACGCACGTCGAGGCGCGGATGCGCAATGCGCTGTTCGCCAAGCTGCAGGACCTCCCCGTGACCTTCCACGACCGCTGGCAGAGCGGGCAGCTGCTCTCGCGCGCCGTCAGCGACCTCGGACTCATCCGCCGGTGGATCTCGTTCGGCTTCGTGCTCCTGATCGTCAACGGTGTCACGATCGTCATCGGTGCGGTCATCCTGTTCACCTGGAACTGGCTGCTCGGACTCATCTTCATCGCGCTCGCCATCCCCGTGTGGGTGTTCGGGTTCACCTTCGAGGGGCGGTACTCGGTGATCGCCCGGCGCAGCCAGGACCAGGCCGGTGACCTGGCGACCGCCGTCGAGGAGTCCGTCCACGGCATCCGGGTGCTCAAGGCGTTCGGTCGAGGCAAGCACGCCCTGCGGAGCTTCGCGTCGCGCGCCGAGGACCTGCGGGGCACCGAGATCGAGAAGGCGAAGGCCATCGCGGGGATCTGGTTCTGGCTGGTCCTGTTGCCCGACGTCGCCTTCGCGCTCTGCCTGTTGGCGGGGGTCTGGCTCGCGTCGATCGGCGAACTCACCGTCGGTCAGCTGTTCGCCTTCTTCGCGACGGCCACGATCCTGCGGTTCCCGATCGAGTCGATCGGCTTCCTGCTCGCGATGACCTTCGACACCCGGACGGCGACCGACCGGTATTTCGAGGTCATCGACTCGGTCAACACGATCACCGACCCCGAACACCCCGAGCGCATCCGTGAACCGCGTGGTGAGCTCGTGTTCGAGGACGTGCACTTCCGCTACCAGGACGCACCCGACCGCTACGCGGACGTGGTGAACGGCGTCGACCTCCGGCTCGAGCCGGGGGAGACCATGGCACTCGTCGGTCTGACGGGCTCCGGGAAGTCGACCATCACGGCACTGACCACCCGCCTGTACGACGTCACGGGCGGGCGGATCCTGCTCGACGGGGTCGACATCCGCGCGCTCACCCGGGAGGACCTGCGCCGGCACATCGCCATGGCGTTCGAGGATGCGACCCTCTTCTCGGCGAGTGTCAAGGAGAACGTCCTCCTCGGGCGGGACGACATCGACCTCGACTCCGCGGAGGCCGATCGGATCCTGCACGAGGCGCTCGACATCGCCCAGGCCGGGTTCGTCGACGAACTGCCGAACGGTGTGGAGACGTTGGTCGGTGAAGAGGGGCTCAGCCTGTCCGGTGGGCAGCGTCAGCGGCTCGCACTCGCGCGTGCGGTGGCCGCGCGGCCGGAGGTGCTCGTGCTGGACGATCCGTTGTCGGCGCTCGACGTCGACACCGAGGCGCTCGTCGAGGCGGCACTCCGCCGAGTGCTCGCCTCCACCACGGCCCTGATCGTCGCCCACCGGCCGAGCACCGTCACCCTGGCGGACCGCGTCGCCCTCCTGGAGGACGGTCGCATCACCGCCGTGGGTCGCCACAGTGAGCTGTTGCAGCACAACGCCCATTACCGCTACGTGATCTCGAGTCTGGAAGACGACGAACGAGAGTCCAACCGCCAGGAGGTGAACCTGTGACCCCGCCGACGACCGTCCACGGAGTGGAGGGTGAGGAGCGCGACGACCTCACCCGTGACGAGTCCGCGCACATCCGGCGCCGTTCGCTGCGCCTGCTCGGATCGCTGCTCGCGCCCCTGCGCCTGCGCGTGATCGCCGCCATGACCATCGTCGTGGTGTCGACCGCCGCCCAGGTCGCCGGGCCCGCGCTGATCGCCATCGGCATCGACCGGGCCCTCCCGGCCGTCCTGGAACGCGCCGACTGGATGCCGGCCTTCCTCGTGGTCGGCGCGTACCTGCTGACCGGCGCCGCCGGTGCGACGCTGATCTCCTGGTACACCGTGCTCGCCGCTCGGATCAGCCAGGCGATCCTGATCGACCTGCGGAAGCGCGTGTTCCTGCAGACACAGCGGCTCAGCCTCGACTTCCATGAGAGCTACACCTCGGGTCGCATCATCTCCCGGCAGACGAGCGACCTCGACTCCATCCGCGAGCTGCTCGACTCCGGCATCAACCAGCTCGTGTCCGGCGTGCTGTACATGGGGTTCACGGCCGTGGCCCTCGTCCTCGTGGACTGGGTCAGCGGTCTGGTGCTCCTCGGATCACTCATCCCGCTGTTCGTGCTCACCCGCTGGTTCCAGCTCCGCTCGCAGCGGATGTTCCGCGAGTCGCGGGTCCGGTCGGCGAAGCTCATCGTGTTCTTCGTGGAGGCGATGACCGGCATCCGTGCCGTGAAGGCGTTCCGGAAGGAGCGGCGGAACGAGCGCGCGTTCGGCGAGCTCGTGGAGCAGTACCGCGACACCAACGCCCGGGTCATCCAGCTGTTCGGGGTGTTCGATCCCGGACTGGTGTTCATCGGCAACGTCTCCGTCGCCGTGGTGCTGCTCGTCGGCGGGTTCCGGGTCGCGGACGGACAGCTCGCGATCGGAGCGCTGCTCGCGGCGCTCCTCTACACGCGTCGGTTCTTCGACCCGATGGAGGAGATGGCGATGTTCTACAACTCCTACCAGTCGGCCGCTGCGGCGCTCGAGAAGATCTCCGGCGTGCTCGAGGAGCGTCCCGGCGTGCCCGACCCGGTCGCGCCGGTCGACCTGTGGACGTCGCAGGGACGGATCACCTTCGACGACGTGACGTTCGCGTACGCCGCCGACCGGGTGGTGCTCCCGAAGTTCGACCTCGAGATCCCGGCAGGGCAGACCATCGCACTCGTCGGCACGACCGGTGCGGGCAAGTCGACGCTCGCGAAGCTCATCAGTCGGTTCTACGACCCGACCGACGGTGCGGTGCGCCTCGACGGCATCGACCTGCGCGACCTGCACCCGAAGGACCTCCGTCGGGCGATCGTCATGGTGACGCAGGAGGCCTACCTGTTCTCCGGCTCGGTCGCCGAGAACATCGCGTTGGGCAAGCCCGACGCGACGATCGAGGAGATCACCGCCGCCGCGAAGGCCGTCGGCGCACACGCCTTCATCGAGGCGTTGCCGAACGGCTACGACACCGACGTGAACAAGCGCGGTGGTCGGGTCTCGGCCGGCCAGCGGCAACTCCTGTCGTTCGCGCGGGCGTTCCTCGCGGATCCGGCCGTGCTGATCCTCGACGAGGCGACCGCCTCGCTCGACATCCCGAGCGAGCGACTCGTCCAGGAGGCGTTGCAGACCCTGCTCGCGGACCGCACCGCGATCATCATCGCGCACCGGTTGTCGACCGTCGCGATCGCCGACCGGGTGCTCGTGATGGAGCACGGCCGGGTGATCGAGGACGGTGCGCCCGCGGAGCTCATCGGCGGGACGGGGCGGTTCGCCGCGATGCACGCGGCCTGGCGGTCCTCGGTCGGCTGATCCGGACCGCGCAGGCGTGTCCACGGGGTCCTCCGGTGACGGAGTGACCCCGTGGGCACTACACCTCGTGTCGTCGACCTGCCACAATGAGCGGATGACCAGTCTGGAACCGCGTTCGCTGCGTGTCGCCGTCGCGGACGACGCGGTGCTCCTCCGTGAGGGTGTCGCACAGATCCTCAAGGCGGGCGGTCACGACGTGGTCGGCTCGTTCGGCTCGGCGGTCGACCTGGTCGATCGCATCGACGCGGGGCTGCAGCTCGACGCCGTCGTGCTCGACATCCGGATGCCGCCCACCCACACCGACGAGGGCATCGTCGCCCTCGAGCAGTTGCGGGCGTCGGGCTTCGCCGCCGGGGTGCTCCTGCTGAGCACCTACGCCGTGCCGTCCTACGCGGTCCGCGCGCTCGGCTCCGGTGGTGGCACCGGGTACCTGCTGAAGGATCGCGTCGCCGACTCCGGGACGCTCGTCGACGCCGTGGAGCGCGTGGCGGCAGGTGAGTCCGTCGTGGATCCGGAGGTCGTCTCCCTCCTCGTCGCGGAGCGGACCCGATCCGACGGACTCGACCACCTCACGGAGCGGGAACGTGAAGTCCTCACCCTCATGGCCGAGGGGCGGTCGAACTCCGGCATCGCGAAGGCGCTGGTCGTCAGTCTGAAGACCGTCGAAGCGCACATCAGCCGCATCCTGGCCAAGCTCGGACTCGAGGACTCTCCGGCGGACCATCGCCGCGTCCTCGCGGTCGTGCGATGGCTGGAACACACGGATGGCTGACGGTCGCCCACGGGCGACCTCGCTGCCGATCCCGGCGCCGGCCGGCCGCGGTCGACTGCCGTGGCCGCTGCGACTCGGCATCCTGCTCGCCGCCGCGCTCGTGTGCGTCCTGTCGGTCGTGTTCGGCGTCGTCCAGCCGGGCGTCGCCGACGGCAACGGTCTGCCCTGGTTGGTGGGCCACCTCGCGGCACTGGTGGCGGCGGGGCTGATCTGGTGGCTGGCTCCGACGGCCACTCCGGGCTGGGTGATCGTCGGGTACGCGCTGGCCGAGACGGCCTACATGTGGGCGTACGGCGTCGACGCGGGCTGGCTCTGGCCGCTCCTGATGTCGATCTCCGTGCTCCCGGGGGTCGCGCTGGTGTGGCTCGCGCTGGCCTTCCCCGCCGGCCGGCTGCGGCGCGGCTTCGACCGGCGGCTCGTCATCACCGCCTCGGTCTACCTCGTCACCTATGCGATCGTGACGCTCCTGGTGACGCCGAACCACATGCTCGACGCGAGTCACGAGCGGAGTCGGTACGCCGTCCTCGCCACCGGAGACGTGGCCGACGTGCTCGGTCGGGTCCACGCGGGTGTCATGGGGGCCTTCGCGGTCGTCGTCGCGGGGGTGGTGCTCCTGCGATGGGCGCGGAGCAGCGGAGCGGCCAGACAGGTGGCCTTCATCATGCCGGTCGCGTTCGTGTTGTGGCTCGTCATCGGGGTGGCGTGGTCACTCGTCCGCCTCGGGGGATGGCCGGAGCACCTCCGGCTCGTCGTCGAGGACCTCAATGCGTTCTCGGTGGTGCTCGTTCCCGCGGCGTACGCGACGGGTCTCATCCGGATGCGGACGATCCGCGCCAGGGCCGTCGACCTGGTGCAGACCGGACAACTGAGCGAGACCGGCCACGACCGCTGGGACGGTGCGGTGAAGACCGTCCTCGGGGACCGCACCGCCCGGCTCGTCTGGCCGGGATCGCAGCGGACCACCGACCGGGACCCACGCGGGCGGGCGATGTCGAGCGTCGGCGATGCGGACGCGCCGCTCGTGTACATCGAGCACGACGCGGCTCTGCTCGACAATCCGCAGTTGCTCCGGTCGGTGTCGGCGTCGCTGCGCATCATGATCGACAACGAACGACTCACCGCTGAACTCCGTCACTCGTTGCGCGAGGTGAGTCGGTCGCGGTTGCGCATCGTGCAGGCGGCCGACGAAGCGCGACGGCGGGCGGAGCGAGACCTGCACGACGGCTCGCAGCAGCAGCTGTTCTCCGTCGCGCTGCGGCTCCGGATGGCGAGCGACGCGGCACGCGCCGACGGTCAACTCGCCCTGGCCGACGGCCTCGAGACCACCATCGATCAACTCGCGAGCGCCATCAAGGAGCTCCGCGAACTCGCCCGAGGGCTGCATCCGGCGCTCCTGGCAGAGGGCGGACTGGTGCCGGCGATCGCCGAACTCGGGCGCCGGTGCACCGTCGTCACCAAGGTCACCGTCGAGCTGCGCGAGCGGCCCGGGCAGCTCATCGAGGCGACCGTCTACTACGTCGTGTCGGAGTGCCTGGCCAACGTCACGAAGTACTCCGGGGCGTCCAGCTGCGAGGTGGTCGTCTCCGACGACCCCGACGGCGGGCTCCGGGTCGTCGTTGCGGACGACGGGGTCGGCGGCGCCGATCCTGCGCGGGGGAGCGGGTTGCGCGGTCTCGCGGACCGGGTGGACGCCGTCGGCGGGACGATGCGCGTCGAGAGCCCGGTCGGTGCCGGGACGGTCGTCTCGATCCACCTTCCCTGCTGATCCGGCGCGAAGCCGGTCAGTGCAGCAGTGCCTCGCGGCCCAGGCGGTACCGCCCGCCGCTCATCCGGACGATCGGTGTGCCCTCGGCCTCGTAGTGCTCGAGCGCGCGATCCTCGTGCCCCGTCGGAGGGAGACCGCCCGACCGGACGACCCGCCACCAGGGCACGGCGTGCCCGTACTGCGCCATCACGCGACCGACGCCACGCGCGGACTTCGACCCGATGATCGAGGCGACCTGGCCGTAGCTCAGGGCGCAACCCTCGGGGATGTCGGCGACGACGGCCAGTACGGCCTCGGCGAACGCCTCAGCTGAGTCCGTCGGTGATGACCCGCTCACGGCCTCAGAGACTGATGCTGCCGATGGTCTCGCCGTACTGGGTCTCGCCGACGGGGGTGAACCCGACGCGGAGGAAGAACGCCTCGGGACCGAGATCACCGGGCTCGTAGATGACGTTGACGTGGTCGAAGTCACGCTGCTTGGCCTCCTCGATGAGCGAGGCCACCGCGAACCGGCCGACGCCCCGGCCCTGGTCGTCGGCGTCGACGTTGATGCGCCACAGGGCGGAGCGGAACTCCTCCTGCGTCGACTCGTGGTCGAAGTTGGCGGAGATGAAGCCGACGACCTCGTCGCCGTCGAGGATGACGCGCTGCCAGGAGGTGGCGGGGTTCACGACCGCGGCGGCGACCGCGTAGGACACCGGGGCGATGAACTGCTCCTGCCCGGGTTTCATGGTGAGCGCGTTGACCGCCACGATCGTCGATGCGGACAGTTCTTCCAGACGCAGCTCAGCCATGTCCTTAGGCTAACCGGTCGAGCCGACCGCGGATAGTCCGGCCCCCGGGCGACACGCGGTGACCGCCGACTTCCACGGCCGACCCACAGCTGGGGTCGGGGACGGAACCAGGCCATCCGCAACTGTCTCGATGTCAAGAGACCTGGCGGGTCTTGTAAGCTAGGGCGTGGCCGTGCCGTCCACCTTTCGGATGCGGTCTCCTCCATGCCATGCGGAGCACTCCACCGCGTGCGCACCTCCGTAGGCCGCTCGGCTCAGGGCGGCATCAGAAAGGACAACCAGTGTCGAAGATCAAGGTCGAAGGCACCGTCGTCGAACTCGACGGCGATGAGATGACTCGCATCATCTGGCAGTTCATCAAGGACTCGCTCATTCACCCCTACCTCGATGTGAACCTCGAGTACTACGACCTCGGCATCGAGAAGCGTGACGAGACGGACGACCAGATCACGATCGACGCCGCACACGCCATCCAGAAGCACGGCGTCGGCGTCAAGTGCGCGACCATCACCCCCGACGAGGCCCGTGTCGAGGAGTTCGGTCTCAAGAAGATGTGGCGGAGCCCGAACGGCACCATCCGCAACATCCTCGGCGGCGTCATCTTCCGCGAGCCCATCATCATCTCGAACATCCCGCGTCTCGTGCCCGGATGGAACAAGCCGATCATCATCGGCCGCCACGCCTTCGGCGACCAGTACCGCGCGACCGACTTCCTGTTCAAGGGCGAGGGCAAGCTCACGGTCGAGTTCACGCCCGACGACGGCTCGGAGCCGCAGAAGTTCGAGGTCTTCCAGTCGCCCGGCGACGGCATCGCACAGGTGCAGTACAACCTCGACGCGTCGATCCGCGACTTCGCCCGGGCGAGCCTCAACTACGGCCTGAACCGCAACTACCCGGTGTACCTCTCCACGAAGAACACCATCCTCAAGGCCTACGACGGCCGGTTCAAGGACATCTTCCAGGAGATCTTCGACGCGGAGTTCAAGGAGCGGTTCGAGGCTGCCGGCATCACCTACGAGCACCGCCTCATCGACGACATGGTCGCCTCGGCCATGAAGTGGGAGGGCGGCTACGTCTGGGCCTGCAAGAACTACGACGGCGACGTGCAGTCCGACACCGTGGCGCAGGGCTTCGGCTCGCTCGGCCTCATGACGAGCGTGCTGGCCACGCCCGACGGCAAGATCGTCGAGGCTGAGGCCGCACACGGCACCGTCACGCGCCACTACCGCCAGCACCAGCAGGGCAAGCCCACGTCGACGAACCCGATCGCCTCGATCTTCGCGTGGACCCGTGGCCTGCAGCACCGAGGTGTGCTCGACGGCAACCAGGAGCTCATCGAGTTCGCGGCGACCCTCGAGGACGTCGTCATCAAGACGGTCGAGTCCGGTGCCATGACGAAGGACCTCGCGCTCCTCGTCGGCCCCGACCAGGCCTACCAGACGACCGAAGAGTTCCTCGAGACCATCTCGGCGAACCTCAAGGCGCGCCTGGCCTGATGACGTCGGCCTGACCGACACCAGCACCACACGGACGGGGTCCGGGAGCACACGCTCCCGGGCCCCGTCCGTCGTTCGGGTCTCGACGCCGGGGCGAACGGTCGTGTTAGCGTCGATGGACCACCTCGACGACGAAGTGAGGACCATCGATGTCACCGATGACGAGAAGACAGTTGCTCGCCTGGGCTGCAGCGGGTGGTGCGACCGCACTCCTGGCGGGCTGTTCCACCCCGGGGACGGTGTCGCCGAACACCGGTCCGACGATCGCCCCGGCCGCCGCCGGCGAACGGATCACGCTCACGTACTGGGCCTGGTTGAAAGACCTCCAGAAGGTCGCCGACGTCTGGAACGCCGACCACCCGAACGTGCAGGTCGAGGCCGTGTGGATCCCCGGAGGCAACGACGGCGGGTATCAGAAGCTCTACTCGGCGCTCGCCGCGGGCGGTGGTCCGGACCTCGCGCAGGTCGAGATGCGGACGCTTCCCGAGTTCCTGCTCGTGAACGGGTTGGTCGATCTCCGGCGCTACGGCGCGGACGAGGTCGCGTCGCGGTACAACGAGACCCTCTGGAACCAGGTCTCCTACGTCGACGGGGTCTACGGCATCCCGCAGGACTCCGGTCCGATGGCGCTCTACTACCGACCGGACCTGCTCGACCGGGTGGGCGCGAAGCCCCCGGCCACCTGGGACGAGTGGTTCCAGGTTGCGGGTGCGGTGCGCGAGGCCGACATGTACCTGGATTGCTTCGCCCTCGACGACGCGTCGTGGTTCGCGGCCATGGCGACCCAGGCCGGCGCGTCCTGGTTCCGTGTCGACGGCGACCGGTGGATCGTGGACATGACGGACGATGCGACCTTGGAGACGGCCAGATTCTTCGACCGGGCCATCGACGAGGGCGTCATGACCACCTCCTACAGCCAGTTCTCACCGGCCTGGTTCGCCGCTGCGGCGAAGGACTCGATCGCGTCGCTCGCCGGAGCCAGCTGGGGAGACGCCCTCCTGCAGGGCGTCTCGGGGGCCGAGGGCAAGTGGCGGGTCGCGCCGTTGCCCCGGTGGGGGAGCGAGGGGTACGGCTCGACCTTCCAGGGTGGGTCTACGGCTGCCGTCCTGGCGAACAGCGCCCACCCGAGGGAGGCGCTCGAGTTCGCCGTGTGGATGACCACGAGCGACGCCGGCATCGACGCCATGATCGAGCACTCCGGCATCGGGTGGTCGCCGAACGACGCCTACATCGGTGCCCGCCGACAACAGCCGAGCGAGTTCTTCGGTGGCCAGAACTACAACGAGGAGGTCTTCGTGCCGGCGGCCAAGGAACAGAACAACGAGTGGCAGTGGTGGCCACTGACCCAGCAGACCTTCAACATCCTCGCCGACGGGTTCCGTGCCAAGGCCTCGGGCGGCACCCTCGTGGACGCCGTGGTCCAGGGTCAGCGCGACGTCATCACCGCCTTCCGCAATAAGGGCCTCCGGATCGAGGCGGCGTCGTGAGCGCCGTCACGGAACGCCCGGCGCGCGGTGTGGCGGACGACCCGTCGCGGTCGGGGGCGCAACGCCGACGCCGGACCTCGGTCGCGGCTCCGTGGGTGCTCCTCGGACCGTTCCTGGCGCTCTTCGTCCTCACCTTCATCCTGCCGATCATCGTCGCGATCGGCAGCAGCTTCCTCCGGGTCTCACGGAAGGGCGTCTTCGGCGAGGAGGGTGTCACGACCGAGTTCGCGTGGTTCTCCAACTACGCCCAGGCCCTGGAGAACGGCAACTTCATCGCCTCAATCGGCCGGATGCTCCTCTTCGGGGTCGTGCAGGTCACGGTCATGATCGCCCTGTGCACCCTGCTGGCGCTCCTCCTCGAGTCCGCCTCCGCGAAATGGCCGGGGTTCTTCCGGGCCGTGTACTTCCTGCCCTACGGCATCCCCGGCGTGATCGCGACGATCCTCTGGTCGTTCCTCTACGTCCCGGGACTCAGCCCGATCATCGACATCGCCGGGGCGATGGGAATCGAGCTCGACTTCCTCGGCGCAGGCACCGTGCTCTGGTCCATCGCCAACATCGTGACGTGGACCTACACCGGCTACAACATGATGATCATCGTCGCCCAGTTGAAGGCCATCCCCGGCGAGGTGTACGAAGCCGCGAAGGTCGACGGCGCCGGGCCGTTCCGCGTCGCGGTGAGCATCCAGCTCCCGCTCATCCGGCCGGCGCTCATCCTCACGACCGTGTTCTCCATCATCGGCACGCTCCAGCTCTTCGCCGAGCCCCAGGTGCTGCAGACCGTGTCGCCCGCGATCGACAACGAGTACACGCCGAACCTCAGCGCCTACACGACCGCGTTCGCCTACAACGACTACAACGTCGCCGCAGCGCAGGCGGTGCTCATCGCCGTGGTCGCGTTCGCGCTGTCGTTCATCTTCCTGCGCCTGACGTCGAGGAGGGCATCATGAGCGAGACCCGGAGCATCACGACCGCGACCTCGTCGAAGCGTGCCCGGCGGCTGAGCGATCAGCCGGGACGACCCGGTGGATCCAGGGGGATGCGGGTGCTCGTGACAGGCATCCTCGTCGTCGTCGCGGTCTACTTCCTGGTGCCGGTGTACTGGGTGGTGATCGCTGCGACCAAGAGCACCGAGGATCTGTTCGGCAGCAACGGCTTCCTCCTCGGCTCCGAGTTCTCGTTGTGGTCGAACCTCCACGAGGTGCTCACCTACGACGGCGGCATCTTCGTCCGCTGGTTCGGCAACTCGGTGCTCTACGCGGGCGTGGGAGCACTCATCGCGACGTACCTCGCCGCCGCAGGTGGGTACGCGCTCGCGAAGTACCGGTTCCGCGGGCGCAACCTCGTCTTCGGCACCATCCTCGGCGGGGTCCTCGTGCCGGGGACGGCCACCGCGCTCCCGCTGTTCCTGCTCTTCAGCCAGATGGGGCTCGCGAACACGTACTGGTCGGTGCTCCTGCCGTCGCTCGTCTCGCCGTTCGGGTTGTTCCTCTGCCGGATCTACGCCGACGCGACGATCGACGACTCGCTCATCGAGGCGGCACGGATCGACGGCGCGAGCGAGCTGCGGATCTTCCACACCGTGGGGCTGAAGATCCTCACGCCCGCGCTCGTGACCGTCTTCCTCTTCCAGCTGGTCGGCATCTGGAACAACTACTTCCTGCCGCTCGTCATGCTGTCCGACAGCACGCTGTACCCGATCACCCTGGGCCTCAACAACTGGCGGAGCCAGGTCGACCGCCTGCCGGAGTTCTACGAGCTGACGACCGGCGGCGCGCTGTTGTCGATCATCCCGTTGGCGATCGCGATGATCGTGCTGCAACGCTTCTGGCGTGGCGGGCTCACCGAGGGATCCGTGAAGTAGCGGTCGGCCCGGAGACGGCGACGGGCCCCGGATCAGCCGATCCGGGGCCCGTCGTCAGTCGTGTCGAGCTAGAGGCTGCAGGTGTTGCCGAGCGTCGTGAACTCGTCCTGGAGCTTCGTGAGTGAATCGGTGAGCCCGGTCTGGTCGACGTTCTGCGGGTCGTCGACAGCCGTCTTCGCGACGTCGATGAAGTCGTTGAGCGCCTTCACCGAGTCGTTCGCCGCGGTCTTCACCTCGTCGTTGGTGACCTTGTCGGCCGCCGCCTTGAACGTTCCGGAGAAGTCGTCGAGCTGGGTGACGGCCGCCTCAGGGTCGGAGGACAGCGAGCTCAGGCCCGACTGCAGCTGCGAAGCCGACTCCGTCACCTCGGACTGGATGAGCTTGCACGCATCTTCTTTGCTCTGGGCGCCGCCGGCACAGCCGGTGAGGAGCAGGCCCGAGACGGCGATCGCGCCGAGGAATGCTGCTGCGTTCTTCTTCATGGTGGTGTGATTCCCCCGTGTTCGGTGCCCGTGGCGGGCCCGCCCGCGCGCTGCGGGTCGGTCTCCAGGGTACCCGGTGGAGCCCGCCACCCGCAGGCGTGCGCGGCCCGATCATCGTGTGCGGTCGTCGTCGGCATGGACGCGAGCCCCGTTTATTTGTAAGCTTGGCGAACAAACCGGTGGTGCGAGCGGGTCGCACCACGGATCGAAGGAACCACAGCATGCAGACGCGCCACGACGCCCTCCGGAGACGAACCGCGTGAGGGTGGGACTCGACATCGGCGGCACGAAGACCGATGCCGTCGTCGTGACGGATGACGGCGCGCTCCTGCACCGGCTCAGGCTGGTCACCGGACGCGGTCCGGAAGCGGTCGTCGAAACCGCCGTCGAGGCCGTCAGCCGGCTCTCCGACGCCGTCGCGCGTCCGATCGACGCGTTCACGTCGGTCGGCGTCGGTATCCCCGGCCTCATCGTCCCGGGCACCGGCCGCGTGACCCACGCCGTCAACCTCGACGTGGAGGAACTCGAGCTCGGTGCGATCCTCGCCCAGCGACTCGGGGTCCCCGTCGCCGTGGAGAACGATGTGAAGGCGGCGGCCCTCGGCGCCTGGCAGCTGCTCGACGGTTCCGGCACGATGGCCTACCTCAATCTGGGCACGGGCGTCGCCGCCGGCATCGTCACGGACGGCCGGCTCTGGCAGGGATCGAGCGGGGTCGCCGGCGAGGTCGGGCATCTGTCGGTCGATCCGCTCGGTGACCGCTGCGGGTGCGGACAGCGCGGGTGCGTCGAGACCATGGCCGCCGGTGGTGCGGTCTCCGCCGCCTGGGGAGCCGACGTGGCGCTGCCGGTGCTCGACCTCTTCGACCATGCCGACGCCGGTGACCCGCGGGCCATCGCGCTCCGCGCACGCCTCGGTCACGGAGCGGCCGCGGCCGTCCGCATCCTGACCCTCACCGTCGACGCCGACGACATCGTCCTCGGAGGAGGACTCACCGCTCTCGGAGAGCGACTGCTCGCCGTCATCCGCGAGGCTCTGGCCGAATCCGCCGCCGGGTCTCGATTCGTCGCATCATTGCAACTGGAACAGCGCGTGCGCCTCGTGCCGACGGGATCCCCCGTCGCGGCCATCGGCGCAGCGCTCGTAGGAAGAGGAGAATCGTCGCATGGCTGAAGTCGTGATCGTGGGGGACAGCGGTGCCGCAGGCGCCCTCGTCGCGGAGGCGATCGTCGCCCTGATCGAGGAGCGTCCAGACGCCGTCCTCGGACTGGCGACGGGTTCGACACCGCTCCCCGTCTATGAGGCGCTCGCCGCACGCTCGCAGGGCCTCGACCTCTCGCAGGTGCGCGGGTTCGCCCTCGACGAGTACGTCGGCCTGCCGGCCGGGCACCCCGAGTCGTACCGTTCCGTCATCACGCGTGAGGTCGTCGAGCCGCTCGGCCTCGCGCCCGAGCGCATCCAGGTGCCGAACGGTGCGGCGGAGACCATCCAGCACGCCGGCGCCGACTACGAAGCGGCGATCCAGGCCGCCGGCGGCGTCGACCTGCAGATCCTCGGCATCGGCACCGACGGCCACATCGGGTTCAACGAGCCGGGCTCGTCGTTCGCCTCGCTCACCCGCGTGAAGACCCTGACGGAGCAGACCCGCCGAGACAACGCACGGTTCTTCGACTCGATCGACGACGTACCCATGCACTGCATCACCCAGGGACTCGGCACTATCCTCCGCGCGAGACACCTCGTCCTCCTCGCCTTCGGTGCGGGGAAGGCCGCTGCGATCGCCGCCGCGCTCGAGGGACCGCTCTCCGCGAACCTCCCCGGTTCGGCCGTGCAGCTGCACCCGCGTGCCACGGTGGTCCTCGACGAAGCGGCGGCGTCCGAGCTGCAGCACGCCGACTACTACCGCTACGCGTACGCAAACAAGCCCGCCTGGCAGGGCATCTGACGGCTCAGGCGACGCCCGCCAGGCGGAGGAGCGCCGTGGTGAGGGCTGCCACGAGGACGATGACGACGAACGGCGCGTTCCTCCACGCGAGGACGCCGGCCACCAGGACGCCCGAGAGTCGCGCGAATCCCGCGAACTGCTGGTCCTGGGTCAGGGCCGTGGTCGTGAGGACCGCCATGAGCAGGACGATGGCGGCGTCCGCGAGCAGCGTCTCGACCCGTTCCGAGACCTCGGTGCGGGTCCGCAGGAGTGGCCCGGCCAGGCGGAACGTGTAGGTGCCCACCGCGAGGATCACGATCCCGACCAGCACGAGCATCGACTGGTTCATGCGGTGACCTCCGGCTTCGGCTGCTTCCGGCCGAAGCCGAACAGGAGACCGACGAGCGACAACAGGACGGGGATCCCCGCAGGGAGGAACGGCGTCGCGGCGACGGCGACGACCGCGCCGACGAGTGCGGCTCGGCGCGTCCGGCGCTCGCGGAGGGCGGGGAAGATGAGGGCGAGCAGGACGGCGGGGAACATGACGTCGAGTCCGAAGGCGTCCGTGTCCTCGATCACCGTGCCGGCGAAGGCTCCGAGTGCCGCGCCCGCCGGCCAGCAGAGGAGGATGCCGAGGCCACACGCCCAGAACGCGGCGCGCTTCCGCTCCAGGGTGTCCTGGTCGAGCGCGAAGACGACGGACTCGTCGTTGAGGAGGTGCGTCCCGAGCACGCGACGCCAGCCCGTACCGACGACCTCGTGGATCGCGAGGCCGAACGGCAGGTGACGGGCGTTCACGAGCAACCCTGCCAGGGCCGCGGTGAGCGGACTCCCGCCGGCCGCGACGATTCCGACGAACAGGATCTCCGATGCGCCGGCGAGGACGAGCAAGGCGAGCGCCAGCACGACCCAGGGCTGGATGCCCGAGTGCACGGCGACGGCTCCGTAGGAGATGCCGACCAGCCCGTCGGCGATGCAGACCAGCGCGATGGCCCGCGTGGTCGGCCGGCCGAGGTGACCCCATATCGAACGCACGTACACTATATTGAACGTCGATCAAGCGTTCGTCAAATCGAACGCGTAATACTCTGGAGCGAACGCATGCCGCAGCTCGAACCATCCGACCACGGAGCACCGCACGCTGCGGTCGCGGCAGCGCTGACCCGCGAGCGGCAGCGCACCGGCCTGTCACTCGCGGAGGTGGCCCGTCGAGCCGGGATCGCGAAGTCGACCCTCTCGCAGCTGGAGGCGGGGCTCGGGAACCCGAGTCTCGAGACCCTCTGGGCGCTCAGCGTCACCCTCGACGTCCCGTTCGCCCGCCTGGTCGAGCCGGTGCGGCGACCGGTCCAGGTGATCCGTGCCGGTGAGGGGCCGACCCTCGCCGCGTCCGGGGCGGATTACGTCGCGACGGTGCTGTCCGCGTGCCCGCCGAACGCCCGACGCGACATCTACCGCATCGTCGTCGAACCGGGGGAGCCGAGGCGTTCGGAGCCGCACATGCCGGGCGTCGTCGAGCACTGGATCCTCAGCACCGGTCGCGCGTCCGTCGGACCCGTCGGCGAGGAGGTTGAACTCGGACCGGGGGACTACCTCGCCCACGCCGGGGACGTGCCGCACGTCTTCGAGGCACTCGAGCCGGGTACGACCGCGGTGGTGGTCACCGAGCACGTCTGAGCACCTCGACAAGCTCGGTGACCGGGACCGCTCGGTGACCGGGACCGCGCGACGGGTGCTCAGCCGTCGATGACGTGCACGAGCTCGTCGATGAAGCCGGCGAAGTCCTCGGAACGGCGGATGATCCGGGCGACGCTCGAGCGCTCCGAGAACACCTCGACGAACTGGTCGAACACCGTCTGGAACGCGGCACGACCCGATTCACTGAACGCGACGAGTGCGACGACGCTCACGCGGGCGCCGCCCCACTCCATCGGCGTCTCGTTCACGGCGATCGCGATGGCCGTCGAGTGCGCGGTCATCGCCATGGCGTGCGGCACGGCCAGGGTGTCGGTGAACGCCGTCGACGACATGCGCTCCCGCTCGATCGCCGCGGTGAGGTAGCTCTCGTCGATGATCCCCCGGGCGATCATGCGCTCGCCGAGCAGGCGGATCATGCCCTCCTCGTCCTCGGCACGCGCGTTCCGGAGGAAGAGGTCCGGGTGGAAGTACTGCAGCAGTTCGTCGGTGATCTCCGACAAGCGAGACGAACGACGGACGCGGCTGACCGCGGTGCGGACTCGCTCCACGTCGGCCGCGGTGAGGAACGGTTGGATGACGACGATGCCGTCGGCAGGGGCCGGTGGCTCGATCGTCGTGAGCACGAGGTCGGTGTCGATGGCGGCCCAGTCGACATCGGTGCGGGTGATGACGGATCGGACGTCGAGGACGTCCCCCAGCTGCGATTCGACGCGTCGGCGCAGTACCTCGTGCATGTCGTAGTAGCCGGCGGAGACGATCGTGGAGCCGAGGAGGGCCTCCTTGCGGGCCTTCTGCTCGAGCTGGGCGCCGACGTGCATCGCGATGTAGGCGATCTCGTCGTCGTTGATGATGATCGAGCCGTGCCGCTGCAGTTGGCTGGCGATGAAGACCGCGAGCTCGTAGATCATCGGGTACGAGGTCTTGATCGAGCGGGTCAGCGGATTGCGGGAGTAGGACTGGTCCTGCGCACGACGGATGAGGTTCTGGACGTGGAGGGTGAGCCGGACGATGAAGTCCTCGTCGGAGAGGTCGACGAGGTACTCGCGGCCGGCACGGTCGACGGCCTGACGGACGGCAGCGAGGTCGTCCTGGTTGACGTAGTCGTCGACGAGGACCTCGGCGGGAGCCCCGCTGCCCGGCGTGACCACCCGCGTCACGAGCAGGTAGCTGAGGTAGACGAGGTCGCCCTCGCCGAGCGCGACGTGGAAGTGGGCGTCGACGAGCCGCGCCAGATCCTCAGCGACCGCCTCGACCTCCGGGGTGCGCGGAGCATGGTCTGCGGGTTCCGCCGGACGGTCCTTCGTGACTCGGTCGATGGCGATCGCGATGTGGAGCAGGACGTTCGCAATGCCGTACTCGTTCACGTAGTACCCGCGCGCGGTCAACGCCTCGAGCAGCTCGCCCTTGAACGGGCTGAACTCGTTCGGCGCGAACGCGCGTTGGAGCGCCTCGAGTTCGACGATGCCGCGGTCGGTCTCGTCGCGGAACATGCGGCTGAGGAGGCGCCGTCGTTCGGTCTCGCCGCCGGCCATCGTCACCGTCGATCCGGAACGGTCGAGCGTGAGGGCGGTGTCGGCGAGCATGGCGCGGACCCGGCCCAGGTCGCCCTCGACGGTCGACTCGCTGACGTGGAGCCGCTGTGCCGTCTCGTGCACGTCGATTCCCGAGGGGGCGCTGATGAGCAGCCGGACGAGCCCGTACAGCCGATCCCGCGGGGTCTCCGATTCGAACGCCGATGCGGCTCGTCGCCGGTAGACCGCATAGCCGTCGGCGTTCAGCCGATACCCGTTCGGCCCGGACTCGACGACATCGTGCGGCGCGGTGCGCGTGTTGACCGCCGTGACGTAGCTGCGGACGCTGCGCGGTGTGACGCCGAGCACCTCCGCGACCTCCGTGGCCGTCGTCCAACCGTCCCGTCCCGCGAGGTAGCCGAGCATGCGGTCGTGTTTCTCGCGTGCCACGATGCCCTCTCCGTCGGTCGGCCGTCGCGCGGTCCGGGCGAACCGCTCCACCGAGTCAACCACCTTCCCGGCTGCTTCCGCGCGTTCGACGACCTTTCCGCCCCGGCGGAAGAGCTTCTGGTGGAGCCGCGAGGGGCGCGACGGAATGATGGGTTGGTAGGCAATCGGCGGTTCTGGAGAAGGTTCGATGAAGATCCTGGTGATTTGCGGCGCGGGTGCGTCGAGCACGTTCATGGCCCAACGCCTGCGTCGCGCAGCAGCCGACCGATCGGTCGACGTCTCCGTCGCGGCCGGTGCCGAATCGCAGGTCCTCAGCGGCACGATCGCCCTCGACGGTGTCGACGTCCTGCTCGTCGGCGCCCACCTCGCCGACCACGAGGCCGCGCTGCGCGCAGCGGCCGAGCCCACCGGCACCGCGGTCGCCGTCCTGCCTGGCGACGTCTTCGGCGTCGAGGGCGGCGCGCGAGCCCTCGAACTCGTCCTCTCGATCCAATCACCAACCAGGAGGTAACCCCATGGCAACTCGAACCGTCCGCATCGGCTCGTCGCACGGCCTGCATGCCAGGCCCGCGAAGCTGTTCACGCAGGCTGCGAAGGACGCCGGGGTCCCGGTGACGATCGCGAAGGGCAGCGGCAAGCCCGTCAACGCGGCGAGCATCCTCGGCGTGATCGCGCTCGCCGTCGAGCACGGCGACTACGTGACCCTGTCCGTCGACGGCGAGGGCGCCGCAGCCGAGGGCACCCTCGACACGCTCTCCGAGCTCCTGGTGACCGACCATGACGAGCAGTAGTCCGATGACCGCGTTCCAGGGCATCGGTATCGGCCAGGGCGTCGCCGTCGGCCCGGTGGCCCGCATGGCCGACCCGCTCCCCGCCCCCGCCGACGTCGCCAGCACCCTCGACCTCGCGACCGAGACCGAGCGCGCGAACACCTCCCTCGCCGCGGTCGCCCGCGAGCTCGAGGCCCGAGGCGCCGCCGCCGGTGGTGCCGCTCGCGACGTCCTCGAGGCCCAGGCGATGATGGCGGAGGACCCGACCCTCGCCGAGGAGATCGCCACGCGGCTCGCGGACGGCAAGACCGCCGAGTGGGCCGTCCACGCGGCCTTCGCCTCGTTCCGCGACCAGCTCGCCGCGATGGGCGGCTACCTCGGGGAGCGCGCCGCCGACCTCGACGACGTGTCGCAGCGGGTCATCGCCGACCTCATGGGCGTGCCGGCCCCCGGCGTCCCCTCGCCCGGCCACCCGTTCATCCTCGTCGCCCGCGACCTCGCGCCGGCCGACACCGCTCTCCTCGACCTCGACCTGGTCCTGGGCCTCGTCACGAGCGACGGCGGCCCGACTTCGCACACGGCGATCCTCGCCCGCGAGAAGTCGATCGTCGCGATCGTCGGCGTCGTCGGAGCAGCGGAACTGACCGACGGCACGACGCTCGTCGTCGACGCGGCAACCGGTGAGGTCACGGTCGATCCGACCCCCGAGCTCGTCGCCGCCACGGAGCAGCGCATCGCCGACCGACTCGCGCTCGTGAACGCACCGGTCGTCCCCGGTGCACTGGCCGACGGCACCCCCGTGCCGCTGCTCGCGAACCTGGGCTCGGCCGAGCACGCCGACGCCGCCGCGGAGCTCGGCGCCGAGGGCGTCGGCCTCTTCCGCACCGAGTTTCTCTTCCTCGACCAGGCGCTCGCACCGACGGTCGAGCAGCAGCGGGCGCACTACGAGAAGCTCCTGAACGCCTTCCCCGGCCAGAAGGTCGTCGTGCGCGTCCTCGACGCCGGCGCCGACAAGCCGTTGGCGTTCCTGAACGACGCGCACGAGGACAACCCGGCGCTCGGACTCCGCGGCCTCCGTGCGTTGCGGGCGAGCGAGGACATCCTGCGCGAGCAGCTCACGGCGCTCGCCCAAGCCGATGCGGCGACGAACGCCGACCTGTGGGTCATGGCCCCGATGGTGTCGACCGTCGAGGAGACGAAGTACTTCATGGCGATCGCCGCCGAGTACGGTCTGAAGACGCCCGGCGTCATGGTGGAGGTGCCGTCGAGCGCCCTCCTCGCCGACCGCGTCCTCGCCCACGCCGGATTCGCGTCGATCGGGACCAACGACCTCACGCAGTACACGCTCGCCGCGGACCGCCTGCTCGGTTCCGTCGGCGCGTTCCAGGACCCGTGGCACCCGGCGGTCCTCCGTCTCGTGCAGCTCGTCGGCGAAGCCGGCCAGCACCACGGCAAGCCGGTCGGCATCTGCGGCGAAGCAGCCGCCGACCCGCTCCTCGCCGTCGTCCTCGTCGGACTCGGCGCCACCACCCTGTCCATGTCACCGTCGGCGCTCGCCGACGTCCGTCACTCCCTCCAGCAGTACACGCTCGACGATGCCCGGCGCATCGCGGCAGCAGCACTGGCCGCCGACGGTGCGGCCGAAGCCAGGGCAGCGGCCACCGCTGCAACGACTCTCGAAATGAAAGAGGCAACATCATCATGACAACGACGTCTACTCCCAAGAAGCCGGGAGGTGCACGAGTCGGCGTTCAGCGATTCGGCACCTTCCTCTCCGGCATGGTCATGCCGAACATCGCGGCCTTCATCGCCTGGGGCCTCATCACCGCCTTCTTCATCGCGACCGGCTGGTTCCCGAACGGGATCCTCGGCGGCTTCGGCAACGCCGACCTCATCGGTTGGCAGGGTGCCGCGACGGCGCTCGCGCAGGCCGACGACGGCACGACCTTCCCGCAGTACGTCGGCCTCGTCGGCCCGATGATCACGTACCTGCTCCCGCTGCTCATCGCGAACACCGGTGGCCGCATGATCTACGGTGAGCGTGGCGGCGTCGTCGCGTCCATCGCGACCATGGGTGTCATCGTCGGCAGCGCGATCCCGATGTTCATCGGTGCGATGATCATGGGCCCGCTCGCCGCATGGCTCATGAAGCAGGTGGACCGGATCTGGGACGGCAAGATCAAGGCCGGCTTCGAGATGCTGGTCAACAACTTCTCCGCGGGTATCCTCGGAGCCATCCTCGCCATCGGCGGCTTCTTCGGTATCGCACCGATCGTCACCGCGCTCAGCAGCTTCCTCGAGGGCATCGTCGACTGGCTCGTCGCCAACTCGCTCCTGCCGATCGCGAGCATCTTCATCGAGCCCGGCAAGATCCTCTTCCTCAACAACGCCATCAACCACGGTGTGCTGACCCCGCTCGGTGTCCAGCAGTCCGAGGAGACCGGCAAGTCGATCCTGTTCCTCCTCGAGGCGAACCCCGGTCCGGGCCTCGGCATCCTGCTCGCGTTCTGCTTCTTCGGCATCGGTCTCGCGAAGGCGTCTGCCCCCGGCGCCGTCATCATCCAGTTCTTCGGCGGCATCCACGAGATCTACTTCCCGTACGTGCTCATGAAGCCGATGCTGGTCCTGGCCGCGATCGGTGGCGGTATGGCCGGTGTCGCGACGAACGTCGCGTTCAACACGGGTCTCCGTGCCCCGGCCTCGCCCGGCAGCATCATCGCCGTGCTCATCCAGACCGCACCCGACAGCTACTTCGGCGTGATCCTGTCGGTCATCGTCGCAGCAGCCGTCTCGTTCGCGATCTCCGCGATCATCCTGCGGGCCAGCCGGAAGCGCGACCTCGAGAACGAGAACGCCGGCGACCTCTCGGCCGCCGTCGCCGCGACCGAAGCCGCCAAGGGGAAGAAGTCGAGCGTGCTCGGCAACCTCTCCGCCGGAAGCGCCGCAGCCGGTGCCGACGTCGTCGATGAGGGCGTCGTCACGACGCTCGAGCGCGGCCCGATCCGCAACATCGTCTTCGCGTGCGACGCCGGTATGGGTTCGAGTGCGATGGGCGCCTCGGTGCTCCGCAACAAGATCAAGAAGGCCGGCATCGACGAGATCACCGTCACCAACAAGGCGATCGCGAACCTCGCCGACGACGTCGACCTCGTCATCACCCAGCGCGAGCTGACGGAGCGTGCGAAGGAGAAGACCCCGAGTGCCGTGCACATGTCGGTCGACAACTTCATGAACTCTCCGAAGTACGACGAAGTGGTGGAGTTGCTCCGCGGAGAGGGAGCACACTAGCAACGGAACGATCCCGGGGCGCACGCGAAGGGCGTGCGCCCCGGGGCTCCATCCACCGCCCTTCATCCGGCTCCGGACCGCACCGGCGGAGCCCCCGCACGACGAATGCAGAGGAAGACATGTCGCAGGTACTGACCCAGGATCGGATCACCATCGTCACCGGGACGGTGACGCAGGAGGAGGCCATCCGCCGCGCTGCCGACGCCCTCGAAGCAGCCGGAGCCGTGACCGACGAGTACTTCGAGGCCATGCTCGCCCGCGAGCAGTCCGTGTCGACCTACATGGGCAACCTCCTCGCCATCCCGCACGGGACGAACGACGCGAAGGAGGCGGTCCGGGATTCCGCCCTGTCGTTCACCCGCTACGAGACCCCCATCGACTGGGACGGCGACGAGGTCCGGTTCGTCGTCGGCATCGCCGGCAAGGACGGCGGGCACATGGAGATCCTCTCCAAGATCGCCATCATCTTCTCCGAGGACGACGAGGTCGCCAAGCTGCTCGCAGCCGAGACGCCTGAGGAGCTCTACGCGCTCCTGAGCGAGGTCAACGAGTGATGCGAGCCGTCCACTTCGGCGCCGGCAACATCGGGCGCGGCTTCGTCGGCCTGCTCCTCCACGAGGGCGGCTACGAGGTCGTCTTCGCGGACGTCAACGCCGAGCTCATCGATGCGATCGCCGCGGCCGACAGCTACACGGTGCACGAGGTGGGCGACGGCGCGAAGGACACGGTCGTCACCGGGTTCCGCGCGATCAACAGTGCCACCGACGAGGAGGCCCTGGTCCAGGAGATCGCCACCGCCGACGTGGTGACCACCGCCGTCGGGCCGACCATCCTGCGCTTCGTCGCTCCGGTCATCGCTCGGGGGATCGCCGCCCGTCCTGCCGACGCCGCTCCGCTCGCCGTCATGGCCTGCGAGAACGCGATCAACGCCACCGACCTCCTCGCCACCGAGGTGCGCCAGGCGGTCGGCGATGAGGCCTGGGCGTCGCTGTCGACCCGGGCCGTGTTCGCGAACACGGCCGTGGACCGCATCGTCCCGGGCCAGCCCGCCGGGCAGGGCATCGACGTGACCGTCGAGACCTTCTACGAGTGGGCGATCGAGACCCCGGCGTTCAACGGCTCGCTGCCGTCGATCCCCGGTGCCCACTTCGTCGAGGAGCTCGCGCCGTACATCGAGCGGAAGCTCTTCACCGTGAACACCGGCCACGCCTCCGTCGCCTACTTCGGTGCGCGCGCCGGTATCGGGACGATCGCCGAAGCGCTCGCCGAGCCGTCCATCGCCGTAGCCGTCGGTGCGGTGCTGGAGGAGACCTCCGCGCTGCTCGTCGCCAAGCACGGGCTCGACGTCGACGCGCAACGCGAGTACCGCGAGACGATCCTCCGTCGCTTCGCGAACGTGCACCTGCCCGACACCGTGGAGCGCGTCGGTCGGCAGCCGCTGCGCAAGCTGAGCCGGACCGAGCGGTTCATCGGACCCGCCGCAGAGCTGGCGGAGCGCGGCATGGCCCACGACGCCCTCGTCTCGGCCGTCGGTGCCGCGCTCGAGTTCGACGTCGCCGACGACGAGCAGAGTGTCCACCTGCAGGCGAAGCTCCACGAGCTCGCGCCGGGCACCTTCGTCGAGGAGGTCACCGGCCTCGCTCCCGAGCACCCGCTGGCTCCCGCGGTGCTCGCGCAGGTCGTCGCCCGACAGGCATCGCTCGCGTAACACCCTTCGACAGGCTCAGGGACCGGATCCGTCCGGTCCCTGAGCCTGCCTCCGGCCGCCCGTCTTCGGCCCCTGAGCGCGCCTCACCCCGGTCCCGGCGCGCCCCGTTCCGGTCCCTGAGCCCGTCGAAGGGCCTCAGAACATCTTGCCCGGGTTGAGGAGGTTCTCGGGGTCGAAGAGCCGCTTGATCCCGTGCTGGAGCGCGAGCTGATCCTCGCCGAGCTCGTCGCCGAGCCACCGCTTCTTGAGCAGGCCGATGCCGTGCTCGCCGGTGAGGGTACCGCCGAGCCGCAGCGCGGTGGTGAAGAGGTCGTCGGCGGCCTGCCAGATGAGGTCGGGTACCTCGACACCCTCGAAGACGAAGTTCGGGTGGAGGTTGCCGTCGCCCGCGTGCGCGACCGTCGGGATGGAGATGCCGTACCGGCGCTCGATCTCGCCGATCGCCGTGAACATCGCCGCCAACTGGCTGCGGGGGACCGACACGTCCTCGATGAGCGGGGTGCCGAACTGCTCGAGCGAGGGGTGCAGGGCACGGCGGACGGCCAACAGGTGCTCACCCGTCGCGTGGTCGGTGGACATCTCGGCACGCCCGCCGCCGGCGTGGAGTACATCGAGGATCGCGGCGGCCTCCGCCTCGGCGTTCGGGCCGTCGGTCTGGATCACGACGTGCGCCTCGCCGCTGGTCGGGGTCGGCAGCTGCAGGTAGCGGTGCACGGCGACGAGCGCGACGGGGTCGAGTAGTTCCATGATCGACGGCTGGACACCGGACGCGGTGACGGCGGCGGTGGCCTCTGCTGCCGAGACCACGCTCGGGAAGTACCCGGCGATGGTCGCGACGGTGCCCGGCGTCACGCGCCGGATGCGGACGGTCGCCTCGACGATGACGCCGAGGACGCCCTCGGAGCCGACCATGAGACTCGTGAGGTCGAGGCCGGTGACCCCCTTCACGCTCCGGTGCCCGACGCTGATGAGTCGTCCGTCGGCCAGGACCACTTTGAGGGCGAGGACGGCGTCGCGCGTCACGCCGTACTTGGCGCACAGCAGGCCGCCGGCACCGGTCGCGATGTTCCCACCCACGGTCGAGATCGCGCGGCTCGCCGGGTCGGGCGCGAACCAGAGTCCACGGGCGAGCAGGAGGTCGTTGAAGGCGCCGTTGATGATGCCCGGTTCGACCACCGCGAGGAGGTCGGGTTCGTTGATCTCCAGGACGCGCTGCATCTCGAGCGTCGACAGGACGATCTCGCCCGCGCCGCCGAGCGCGCCGCCCGCCAGTCCGGTACCGGCGCCGCGCGTCACGACCGGCGTCCCGGTCGCAGTGGCGATCCGCATGACCGTCTGGACGTCTTCGATGGAGCGCGCGGAGACCACGGCGATCGGTGGGGCGTCGGACACGTGACCCGACTTGTCGGACCGTGCGTCCGCGAGGACGGCGTCCGTCGTCGAGACCGCGTCGCCGAGGGCGTCACGGAGGGCGTCGAGGACGGTCTGCATCGTCATCGCGGCAGGGCTGATCCGTCGGCCCAGACCGCCTGGACGTTCCACTGGTGGTCGAGGAGGACGGCGTCCGCGGCGTATCCCGGGGCCAGCCGACCGAAGCGGTCGGCGAGGCCGAGGACACGGGCCGGGGTGCTCGTGAGGGCACCGACCGCCGCGTCCGCCGCCACACCGCTCGCGACGGCGAGTCGGAGCGCCCGGTCGAGCGTCAGCGTGGAGCCGGCGATCGAGTCGCCTTCCACGAGCCGCGCCAGACCGTCCGTCACCTGGACCTCGAGGGCTCCCAGGAGGTACCGGCCGTCGGAGGAGCCTGCTGCGGCCATCGCGTCGGTGATGAGTGCGACACGGCCCGGTGCCTGCTCGAAGGCGAGCTTGGCGACGTCGGGGTGCACGTGTTCGCCGTCGAGGATGAGCTCGACCGTGACCCGCTCGTCGGCGAAGGAGGCGATGATCGGTCCGGGCGCGCGGTGGTGGATCCCGTTCATCGCGTTGAACACGTGGGTGACGAGCCGGGCGCCGAGATCGAACGCCGTCTTCGTCAGTGCCTCGTCGGCGTCGGTGTGACCCACGGCGACGATGACGCCGGCCTCGACGAGGACCTGGATCGCCTCGAGGGCGTTCGGCAGCTCAGGGGCGATCGTGATCTGCCGCAGCGTGCCTCGGCTCGCGTCGATGAGGCGTTCGACGACCGCCGGGCTCGGGTCGATGAGCGCACCGGGGTCGTGCGCGCCCTTCTTGACCGGTGAGAGGAACGGACCTTCGAGGTGGGCTCCGAGGACCAGCGGATCCTCGGCGACGAGGTCGGCGATCCCCTCGAGGCTCGCGACGAGGGCGTCGACCGGGTTCGACACGAGGCTGATGAGTGTCCTCGTGGTCCCGTGTGCCCGGTGCACCGCGAGTGCGCGTCCGATGGCGTCGCGTCCGTCGTCGAAGGACGACCCGCCGCCACCGTGGACGTGGAGGTCGATGAACCCCGGCGTGAGGTGGCCGCCGTGTGCGTTGTGGACGGATGCGCCGTCGCCGACGGGGATGGAGCGCCAGTCGTCGCCGGTGCCGGTGGAGCGGATGACCCCGTCGACCGCGTGCAGCCAGAAGGCGTCCTGGTGGCCGTCGACGTCGACCTTGGTGGCGGAGTGGATCAGGAGCTCGGTCATGCGAGCTGCTTCCGGCCGCGGACGACACCACTGGCGACGGCGACCACGGCGAAGACGGTCGCGATGATCGGCTGCCCGAGGTGCAACCAGGCGAGCGCCGCCGCCGCGAAGATGAGGAGCTCGACGACCGCCTGGCCGTAGAGGTCGATGCGGATCACGGCGCGCGGTGAGAGGAACAGCGCCCAGAGGATGATCGCCACGACCGGGGCGGCGATCCCGACGACCACGTTCAGCGGGAACGGCCACACCGCGACGCCCCAGAAGCCGAGCGAGAAGAAGGCGAAGAGTTCGAGGAAGAACCGCAGGATCTCGTTGGGGCCGATCTTCACGTCGGCGGGAGTTCGTTCAGACACCACACGATTCTACGGCGCGTGGCCGCGAGCCCGCTCCGGGTCAGCGGAAGATGATCGTGCGCGCACCGTCGAGGAGGACGCGGTCCTCGGCGAACCACTTCACCGCCTGGGTGAGGGTGCGGCTCTCCTCGTCCTGACCGATGGCGACGAGCTCCGCGGGGGAGCGGGAGTGGTCCACGCGGACGACGTTCTGCTCGATGATCGGTCCCTCGTCGAGGTCGCTCGTCACGAAGTGCGCCGTCGCACCGATGAGCTTGACGCCGCGCGCGTGCGCCTGCTTGTACGGGTTCGCGCCCTTGAAACCGGGCAGGAAGGAGTGGTGGATGTTGATGGCGCGACCGGCGAGGCGCTCGCAGAGCTCGGGGGAGAGGATCTGCATGTACCTGGCGAGGACGACGAGCTCGATGTCGTGTTCCTCGACGGCCTCGACGACCCTGGCCTCGAACGCCGCCTTCGATGCGGCGTCCGTCACGGGCAGCGCCTCGAAGGGCACGCCGTAGAAGGAGGCGAGATCGCGGAGCGAACTGTGGTTGCTGAGCACGAGGGGGATCTCGACCGGGAGCTGGCCGGCCCGCTGGCGGAAGAGGAGGTCGTTGACGCAGTGTGCCGCCGTCGAAGCCAGGACGAGCGTCCGGAGCGGACGACCGACGACGTCGAGCCGCCACTGGAGGTCGTATCGCTCGACGACCGGTGCGATGGACGCCTCGAAGCGCTCGCGCGAGACCGCCGCCTCGACCTGGAGCCGCATGAAGAACCGCCCGGTGTCATCGCTCGAGAACTGCTGGCTCTCGGTGATGTTGCCGTCGGCCTCGACGATCGCACCGCTGATCGCGTGCACGATGCCGGGCCGGTCCTCGCAGATGATCGAGAGCACCCAGTGGACGGAGCGCTCGTGCGTGGTCGAGGGCACAGCGGAGGGATCGGTCGAGTTCGTCACCGACTCAGGTTACCGGGACCCGACGGCTCAAGCCGCAGGGACGGACCGCTCGTCGACGAGGTCGGCGTGGGAGGACTGCCGCAGGTACGACCGCACCGTCTCGCGGCTCTGCCGCAGGCAGTCGATGCGGGCGTCGATCGAGGCGATCTGCGCGTGGAGCGACTCGGCCGTCGCGCGGGAGCAGTCGGGCACGGCACGCGAGGTGCGTGCGTCGTCGAGATCGAGGACCACGCGCACGAGACGGGTCGTGAGCCCCGCGTCGAACAGGTTGTCGACCGTGACGACGTGGTCGATCGCGGACGGTTCGTACTCGTCGGGCGCGTGCGACGCACGCACGGCCACCAGGAGTCCCTCCTCCTCGTAGGAGCGGAGCCGGGTGGCCGGGACACCCGTTCGTTCAGCGAGTTCTGCAATGCGCATGAGCGGCCTCTCTGTCACCTTCACGTCAGCTGCAACGTCGGATCGAGCCCTCCGCATTCCCGCCCTCGGGTAGACTCGTCCGCGGTCGCCGGATGTCGGTTGACCCTGGGCGCGCACATCAGCGCGTAGACGAACTCGTCCGCCACGTCAGCCGACGAGTGAACGCCATCGTTGGAGCAATCCGATGACCTCCTCTTCGCCCTCCTCGGCGCGCGCCGCCGAACCCTCCAAGCCGACGTCACCGCCGTTCCCCTGGGTCGGCCTGATCGCGCTCGCGGCGGGCACCTTCCTCTCCGTCACCGGCGAGATGATCCCGACCGGCCTCCTCCCGGAGATGAGCACCTCGCTCGGCGTCACCGAGTCGCAGATCGGGCTCCTCGTCAGCGTGTTCGCGTTCACGGTGGTGCTGTCGAGCACCGCGCTCATCCACCTCACCAGGCGTGTCCCGCGACACGCGCTGCTCGTGGCCGTCATCGTGGTCCTCGGCGTGAGCACCGGTCTCGGCGCGCTCGCCCCGAACTACGAGCTCCTCGTCGCCACCCGCGTGCTCGGCGGGCTCGCCCATGGTGTCTTCTGGGCGGTCGTCGGCGCGTACGCCGGTCACCTGGTCCCGAAGGAACAGCTCGCCCGCGCCGTGTCCGTGACGATCGCCGGCGGCACGCTCGCCTTCGTCCTCGGCGTCCCGCTCAGCACCGCGCTCGGGCACGCGCTCGGCTGGCGCCTCGCGTTCGGCGTGCTCGCCGCGGCCATGCTCCTCGGCGCCGTCGTCGTGTGGTGGAAGCTGCCGCCCGTCGGTCGGGAGGAGTCGCATGCGGCCGCCTCGGGTGCCACGGGTCGTGATCCGAGCATCGTCCCGGTCGCGATCGTCTGCATCGCGGTCGGCGTCATCATGGCGGGCCATTACGCGTTCTACACGTACATCGCGCCGTTCCTCATCGGCGAGGTCGGTGTCCCGGCCGGCCAGCTCAGCATCCTCCTCCTCGTCTACGGCGTCGCGGGCGCGATCGGCCTCATCCTCACCGGCAGCGTCTTCGCGAGGCGCGCGACCACGGGGCTGTTCGTCGCCCTGACCGTGTCTGCGGCCATGGTGAGCGTCCTCGCCCTCTCGGCAGGGTGGCTTCCGGGCGCGCTCGTCGCGTTCTTCCTCTGGGGGACGGCCTTCGGCATGCTGCCGCCGCTCATGCAGACGCGCCTCCTGCACGCGGCGAGCCCGCGCATCCGCGACACCGCCAACGCGTTCTACACGACCGCGTTCAACACGGGTATCGGTGGCGGTTCGGCGCTCGGCGCGTTGCTCCTCGCCGAGATCGGTCTCGGCGTGCTGCCGTGGGTGTACGTGTGCCTGGCCGTGGTCGCGACCGCGCTCCTCGCGGCGGACGTGCTGCGCACCCGCAAGCGCGAGACCGTCTGATCGAGCACGAGCCGATGCGGACGCGCTGAGCGGGACCGCTTACGGTACAGCCGGTTCGTCCGTCGTCGGCGCCGGTGAGGTGTCTGCGCCATCGGTCGGCGCGGTGACGTCGGGCGCGGTCTCCACCGGCGTCTCCGTCGCCGGATCCTGCTCGGTCGGACTCGGCACGTCCGTCTCCGTCGCCGGATCCGCTTCGGCCGGGGTCTGCTTCGCGATCGGGTCGACGACGGCCTGAACCGGGGCCGGAGCGGGAACCGCCTCCGGTACGGTGTCCAGAACCGCTTCCGGGAGCGGGGCCGTCGCCGGATCGACGGCGGCGTCGGTACTCAGGAGTCCGGTCAGCGAGAGGTACTCGACGGAGGTCGCAGGTCCCACGCGCGATGGGTCGGACGGGTCGACGCTCCAGACGCTGAGCTCGTGGAACCCGACGGCGACGGCGGCGCCGGTGAGCGTCGCTCGACCGTCGGCGTCGAGCGCGACGCGTTGCTCGTCACCACCGTCGACCGTGTATCCGACCGCGCCATTGGGAGCACCGACGATCACGAGCGGGCCGGTCGGATCGAGGAACTGCACCGACAGCACCGTCCGGAGCCCGGTGACGGCCGGCCCGCTGATCGACATGGTGGCCGGTTCGGCGGACACGGAGACCTCGTCGCCGAGGGTCTGGCGGACAGTCAGGACGAAGGTGCCCGTGCGGCCGAGGTCGACCGGGCCGGTCGACCAGGTCCCGGTCTCGGGAGGGGCTGTCGCGGACGCCCGCCGAGCGGAGGCCGGCACGACCGTCGACGCGACGACCACGTCGCCGTCGAGGATGTCGACGGTGGCGCCGGCCGCTGCGGTGCCGCTGAAGGCGGGCCACAGGAAGCCGCCACCGGTGTCGGCGGCCATCGTCGGCGCCGGGAGCTCCTCGGGGTCGGTCGGATCCACGGGGTCCACCGGGTCGACGGGATCGACGGGAGGGGCGACGGGCGGCGCCGTCGGCGACGGGACCTGCGGCTCGGCGACCGGAGGCGGCGTTGCGCCCGTGCCGGGCGTCGGCCAGGGAGTGGGCATCGGTCCCGAGGGTGTCGGGGTCGTCGGCGCGGACGGCGACGTCGTCGGACCCGTGGTCGGAGTCGCGCCCGGTGTCGGCACGGCGGCGGGGTCACTGGTCTCGCCGGCGGAGACGGAGGTCGCCGAGTCGGCTGCGGGCGGGAACACCACCGGACCCAGGACGAGCGCGGCGGCGGTCACCGCCGCGACGACGCCGACGCCGATCGCGGCGATGATGCCACCGGAGAGACCTGCCGTCGCAGCACCCGCGACGCCCGCACCCGACGCGACGCCGACACCGGATGCGGCGCCACTGGAACCGGCTGCACCGGAAGCCGCTGCTCCGCCTGAGGCCGCCACCGAGGTGCTCAGGTGCGCCGTCAGTGCGACCCCGCCGGTGACGCCGGCCGGCATCGCGGCGACCGCGGTCGTCGACGCACCGTTCGTCTGCAACCACGCGGTGTAGCCGGCCGCACCGGCGGCGCCTGCGACGAGGGGGAGGAGGACGAGCGCCATGCGCGAGCCGACCTCCTTCGCCTCAGCGGCCACGATGGTGCACCGCTGACAGGCGTCCAGGTGCGACTCGACCTTGGCCGTGTCCCGCGCGGAGAGGTTCCCGCGCGCGTACGATCCGAGCCTGCTGATCGTGAAGGCGTGCTCCGAATCGTCGTCGACGGCCTGCAGGTGCGCCTGGATCCACGCTTCGCGCAGCCCCTCGCGTGCTCGGTAAGCGAGCGCGGCCACCGAGTTGGCCTTCATCCCGAGGAGCGGCGCGACCTCCGCAGGCGTCATCGCCTCGATCTCCGTGTACCAGAGCACCTCCTGCCACCGGGTCGGCAGGCTCCGGAACGCTCGGGCACTCAGGCTGCGATCGAGGGCCTCGATCGAGGAGGCCTCGTTCGTGTCCGGGTCCTCGAATGAGTCCAGGGTGTCGAGCGAGGTCTCCCGACGCGAGCGGCCCCATGCGGCCGCCGTGTTCCGGATGGTGGTGAACAGGTACGGGCGGAAGGCGCCGGTGGGTCCCTTCCCGCGGCGGACCGCCTGATAGATGCGTGCGAAGGACTCCGAGACGAGGTCGTCGGGATCGAGGCTCGAGGTGACGGACCGGGCGACGGTCCGTCCGGCGTTCGAGTGCCGTCGCCACAGCTCCGCGTAGGCGTCCTGCGAGCCCGTTCGGGTGCGCTCGATGAGCTCGGCATCCGATCGCTCGGTGAGCGATGAAGCCGGGGATGTGTCCAGGCTCATGATGCCTCCGTCTGCGAGCTGCGCACTACCGGGCACCGTGCCCGCTCAAGAGAGTCGGGTGAAGCGGGATCATGACGCCGATTCCTCATCTTGGCACGAGGTGTCTCGCGGACAGCCGCTGGCGCCGAGGAAGATCCGTTTCGGATGTTCTGGGAAACCGCGTCATGACCTGCTCGGAGGCACTCTCTCAGGATGAAGAGCAGGATTCCCGGCGACGGGGACCCTGCTGGGTCGTCCTCGGACGGCCACGATGCGCGCCACGGCCGGTGTGCATCGGGCAACGGACCCGAAACGTTGCAGATCTCGACGGGAGGGGGCGCCTTCGTGCGTACCCGTCGACAGGCCGGGAGTGGTGCTCGGGGGCGAGCATCACTCCCGGCCGCTTTCCCGACCGTCGCTCGGATCAGTCGAGCCAGCTGACCTCGGGGGAGCGGTGGAAGGCGATGCCCGCGGCCGACCAGCCCTGGGCAAGCTCGGCCAGTCGGACCCGGAAGTCGCTCCAGTCCGGCGCGCGTCGCTCCGACCATCCGATCTCCGCGATGGACGCGACCCGGGGGAAGACGAGGAACTCGAGTGTCTGCACGTCGGCCACGGTCTCCGTCCAGAGCGGGGCCTCGACGCCGAGGATGTCCGGCTCACCGACGCCTTCGACGATCTCGGTCGGCTCCCAGACGGCGGAGCGTTCGACACTCGTGGGCCCGTCCGCCCAGGTGAGGCCGGCCGTCGCGACGTCGGGGTACTGCATGTCGAGGTAGGCGGCGTCCGCCGGAGACATGATGACCTGCCCGCCCTGATCCACGAACGAGCGCAGCTTGTCGGCGTGACCGTCCTCGGGGGAGACGTAGTTCCAGTACTGGCCGATGGTGCCGGGGGCGAGGTCGCGTGACGCGCCGAACTCGTGCCAGGCGATGGCGGTCTTCCCGGTCGCGGCGACCAACTCGGACACCCGACGGGCGAAGTGGAGGAAGTCCGCCTCAGTGGTGGCGAGCGCTTCATCGCCGCCCAGGTGGAGGTAGGGGCCCGGGGTCATCGCGGCGAGCTGGGTGAACACGTCCTCGAGGAACGTGTAGGTGGACTCGGCATGGATGTCGAGGCTCGAGAAGCCGACCTCCGTGCCGGTGTAGGGCTGGCGGGCGACGCCGTCCGGGTTGAGTTCGGGATACGCCGCGAGGACCGCGTTCGTGTGTCCGGGGACGTCGATCTCGGGGACGATCGTGACGCGGCGGTCGGCGGCGTACTCGATGATCGCCCGGTAGTCGTCGGCGCTGTACGAGCCGCCCGAGCCTCCACCGACGGCGGTCGCCGCACCGATCCCGGTGAGCTCCGGCCACCCGGCGATCTCGAGGCGCCACCCCTGGTCGTCGGTGAGATGCAGATGCAGGTGGTTGAGCTTGAGTGCGGCGATCTGGTCGATGAACCGCTGCACCTGCGCGACCGTGAAGAAGTGCCTTGCGACGTCGAGCATCGCGCCGCGGTATGCGAAGCGTGGAGCGTCGTCGATGACGGTCGCGGAGACGATCCAGTCCTGTGCGCCGGCCGTCGGTGCCCAGTTGGCCGGCGGGAGGAGGTGCCTGAGCGTCTGCGTGCCGTGGTGGACCCCGTCGGCGTCCGTGCCGACGATCTCGACACCGGAGACCGCGGCGGTCAATCGGTAGGCCCCGGTCGTCGTCGACAGACGGGGGTCGACCGACAGCGTGATGTCCGTGCCCGCGGAGTCCACGGTCTGCTCCATGCCGGTGGTCTCGACCGGGAGGGCGAACCCCGTCGAGGTGCGCAGGGCGTCGGCGAGGATCCGAGCCGTGGTCGCCACCGACGGGTCGGTACGGATCACCGACTCCGTCGACAACCGGAACGGGGGAGCGGAGGCGTCCGTGGTCTGCGAGACGGGGCGGGGCAGCAGGCTCATGCGCGGTTCCTTCGGCGTCGGCGACGCGGGATCGTGGGGGCTGGAACGGGTTTGTTCGGAGGGTGAACAAGCGTCGGGCCATCCTGACACACCGGCCCCCACCGCTGCCCGACCTCTCCACAGGACGGTGCGCGTCGGGCGTCCCGTTGCTATGCTGCTAGCAGTCGCAACTGGCGTATAGACGGAGTTCCGCTCCGCCTCAGATGGTTCACCATCGGGGAGCGACCCTGCACCTTGAAGACAAGGGCGGATTCGGCCGCACGCCTGGGCCGAAACGGCACATCACCGACATCCGTTCTGTCACAAAAGGGAGCCAGTCTTGTCCGACACCTTCAACGCGCCACTCTCCGAGGTCGATCCCGAGATCGCAGCGGTCCTCGAGCAGGAGCTCGGTCGCCAGCGCAACACCCTCGAGATGATCGCGAGCGAGAACTTCGTGCCCGTCTCCGTCCTGCAGTCGCAGGGCAGCGTCCTCACCAACAAGTACGCCGAGGGCTACCCGGGTCGTCGCTACTACGGCGGCTGCGAGTTCGTCGACATCGCCGAGTCCCTCGCGATCGAGCGGGCCAAGAGCCTCTTCGGTGCCGAGTACGCGAACGTCCAGCCGCACTCGGGCGCCACGGCCAACGCCGCGGTCCTCTCGGCGATCGCCACCCCCGGCGACACCATCCTCGGTCTCGAGCTCGCCCACGGTGGTCACCTCACCCACGGCATGAAGCTCAACTTCTCCGGCAAGCTCTACAACGCCGTCTCCTACGGCGTCGACCCCGAGACCTTCCTCGTCGACATGGACGTCGTCCGCGACAAGGCACTCGAGCACAAGCCGCAGGTCATCATCGCCGGTTGGTCCGCCTACCCGCGCCAGCTCGACTTCGCCGCGTTCCGCGCGATCGCCGACGAGGTCGGCGCGAAGCTCTGGGTCGACATGGCGCACTTCGCCGGCCTCGTCGCCGCAGGGGTCCACCCGTCGCCCGTGCCGTTCGCCGACGTCGTGTCCTCCACCGTGCACAAGACCATCGGCGGCCCGCGCTCCGGCTTCATCGTGAGCCGCGACATGGAGCTCGCCAAGAAGCTCAACTCGAACGTGTTCCCCGGCCAGCAGGGCGGACCGCTCATGCACGTCATCGCCGCCAAGGCGACGGCGTTCAAGCTCGCCGCCACGGCGGAGTTCAAGGACCGCCAGGAGCGCACGCTCCGCGGTGCCAAGCTCCTCGCCGAGGCGCTCACCTCCGAGGCGTCGAAGGCAGCCGGCATCGACGTCCTCACCGGCGGCACCGACGTGCACCTCGTGCTCGCCGACCTCCGCACCTCCGAGCTCGACGGCCAGCAGGCCGAAGACCTCCTCCACGAGGTCGGCATCACGGTCAACCGCAACTCGGTGCCGTTCGACCCGCGCCCGCCGATGGTCACCTCCGGGCTGCGGATCGGTACCCCGGCACTCGCGACGCGTGGCTTCGGCGACACCGAGTTCGCCGAGGTCGCCGACATCATCGCTCTCGCGCTGCGCAACGGTGCCGAGGCCGGAGCCCTCCGGGAGCGTGTCACGGCGCTCGCCGAGCGCTTCCCGCTCTACCCCGGCCTCCAGCAGTAGGGCGCGGGAGCATGACCGCACAGATCCTCGACGGTAAGGCCACGGCCGCCGCCATCAAGTCCGAACTCGCGATCGAGGTGGCCGCGCTCAAGGAGCGCGGCATCTCGGTCGGGCTGGGCACCGTCCTCGTCGGGTCCGACCCGGGTTCGCAGTGGTACGTCGCCGGGAAGCACCGCGACTGCGCCGAGGTCGGCATGGAGTCGATCCGACGCGACCTGCCCGAGACGGTCTCGCAGGAGGAGCTCGAGGCCGTCCTCGACGAGCTCAACGCCGACGAGAGCTGCACCGGCTACATCGTGCAGCTGCCGCTGCCGAAGCACATCGACACCGACGCCATTCTCGAGCGCATCGACCCGGAGAAGGACGCCGACGGCCTCCACCCGACCAACCTCGGTCGTCTCGTGCTCAACGTGAACCGCCCGATCCACACGCCGCTGCCGTGCACGCCGAAGGGCGTCATCGAGCTGGTGGAACGCCATGGGATCAGCTGGGCGGGCAAGCACGTCGTCGTCGTGGGCCGCGGGGTCACCGTCGGTCGCGCGATCGGCCCGCTGCTCACCCGTCGCGAATACAACGCGACGGTGACGCTGACGCACACCGGAACGGTCGGACTCGACGACATCCTCCGCACCGCCGACGTGATCGTCGCCGCGGCAGGCGTCCCCGGGATCGTCACGCGCGATGCCGTGAAGCCGGGCGTGATCGTCCTCGACGTCGGTGTGAGCCGCGAGACCGACCCCGAGACCGGCAAGTCCCGGGTCGTGGGCGACGTCGCCCCCGACGTGGCCGAGGTCGCCTCGTGGATCAGTCCGAACCCCGGTGGTGTCGGCCCCATGACCCGCGTTGGTCTCCTCGCCAACGTCGTCCGCATGGCCACCCCCTAACCCAGCCCGCGAACTGTCACTCGACGCTAGTCCGAGCGGCCGGGACTAGCCGGAAGTGACAGTTCGCGAGCCAGGGCGGTGAGGATGGGCGACGGGTCCGTCAGGTGCGAGCGATTCACCCGGATGACCCGCCAGCCCGCTGCCATGACTCGGTCGAGGCGATCGATGTCGTGGAAGATCTGCCGTTCATCCGTGAAGTGGGTGCCGCCGTCGTATTCGACGAGGACCCGCTGTTCGGGATACACCAGGTCGCCCAAGGCCAGAAACCGTCCGTGGGCGTCTGAGATGACCTCGTTGACGAGCGGTTCCGGAAGGCCCGCGCGGACGATCAGCAAGCGCAAGGCGGTCTCCATCGGCGAATCCGTCCGAGGCCGCATCATCGAGAACGCGAGCCGCAGCCGTTTCGCGCCGCGACGGCCGTTCATCCGTGCCAGCCCACGGACGATCTGTTGCTCCGAGGCCAGCGGTCGCTTGCGGCGGAGCAGGACGTCGCCGGCGACCACCAGGTCGTCCACGGGGAGCCGGGTTCCGAGCTGACACCAGGCGTCGACGGCGGTCAGTACCGGCAGTCCTTCGACGGCGACGACCTCCCAGTGGTCCCCGTCGAGTTGATGCCCGCGCACGCCCGCTCCTCGAGGCGCGCGTGCCGGCGCGATGGAGGCGACATCGAGTGGTGCCTGGTGTTCCCAGGTGGGCACGGGGAGGCCGTGCAAGGCCGCCGCGCTCACGTGGCTGAAGAACTGCCCGTCGTGCAGGAGCGGGGCGTAGGCGTGACAGCGTCCGGGGATGTCCGTGGGCTGGTCGAGCGGTGCCCGGACGCCTCGGTGCGGCGTGGCGAGGTCGCCCGCTCGTAGCCGCGATCGAGGCACGCCGAGGTCGTCGGCGTCGGCCATGGAGAACGGCTGCTTGCTGAGTTCGAGGGGGAGGGGACGTCGGCGGACCATCCCACCACGGTGCCGACTGCGGCGCTTCGGCGTCGGAAGTTCTCCACACCCTGCCCGCGAACTGTCACTCGACGCTAGTCCGAGCGGCCGGGACTAGCCGGAAGTGACAGTTCGTGGGCAGGGGAGGGGAGGTCAGGATTCTCGGGTGGCGCCGGCGGCGGGGCGGACGGGGAAGATGGTCGGGGCGGTGAAGGACGCCTCGGCGAAGGCCGCCGTGACCGCCTCGGCCACGGACGATGCCAGGGCGACGGGGACCAGGGCGATCGCCGCACCCCCGAAGCCACCACCGGTCATGCGCGAACCGATCGCACCGGCCGCCATCGACGTCTCGACGGCCAGGTCGAGTTCCGGCACCGAGATCTCGAAATCGTCACGCATCGACGCGTGCGAGGCCACGAGCAGCTCGCCGATCGACGTCGGGCCGTGCTCGCGCAGGGTCCGGACGGTGTCGAGGACACGCTGGTTCTCGGTCACGACGTGACGAACACGACGGAAGGTCTCGTCGTCGAGCAGCTCACGAGCGCGCTCGAGGTCGCCGACCGTGACGTCGCGGAGCGAGTCGGCGCCGAGCGCTGCGGCCCCCGCCTCGCAGGACGCCCGACGTGCCGCGTACCCGCCGGAGACGTGGGCGTGCTCGACGCGCGTGTCGATGACGAGCAGCTCGAGGTCGTGCTCCTCGAAGCCGAGCGGGATGACGTCGGTCTCGAGCGAGCGGCAGTCGAGGAAGACGCCGCAGTCACGTTGGCCGAGGAGCGACGCCGACTGGTCCATGATGCCGGTCGGCGCACCGACCGCTCGGTTCTCGGCGAGCTGGCAGATCTTCGCGAGCGTCCGGCGGTCGTGGTCGAGGTGCCAGATCTCGGTGAGTGCGACGGCGACTGAGGCCTCGATGGCCGCGGAGGAGGAGAGGCCTGCCCCGACCGGGACGTCGGAGTGGATGTAGATGTCGACCCCGGGCACCTCCTGCAAGGGTGCCCCGAACTGGCCGAGCGCCCACGCGACCCCGAGCGGGTAGGCGGACCAGCCGTGCAAGGCGTCGGGATCGAGCGCGCGCACCGAGACCTCGACGATCTCCGGTGAGAAGCTGCTCGACACCCGGATGCGGTCGTCGTCGCGACGCCGGACGGCGGCGACGGTGCGGCGGTCGATCGCCATCGGGAACACGAAGCCGTCGTTGTAGTCGGTGTGCTCGCCGATGATGTTCACGCGGCCGGGCGCGGTCCAGAGGCCGTGCGGCTCGCTGCCGAAGGCGTTCTCGAATCCGCTCGTGGCGGTGCGCTGCAGGTCGGTCATACGGGGTTCTCCTCGTCGGCTGCGGCGATCGCGGCGCGCAGGGCGGTGGCGGTTGTCTCCGGTGGGACGTCGCCGATCCAGGCTCCCATCGCGGCCTCGGAGCCGGCCAGGTACTTCAAGCGGTCGGCTCCACGACGCGGGGAGGTGAGCTGCAGGTGGAGTCGGAGCTCGTCGCGGTGGACGCGGGTCGGTGCCTGGTGCCAGGCGGCGATGTACGGTGTCGGGGTGTCGTACAGGGCGTCGACGCCGCGCAGCAGCCGCAGGTAGAGACCGGCGAGCTCGTCGCGTTCCTCGAGCGAGGTCGCGGCGAAGTCGGGCACGTGCCGGTGGGGGAGCAGGTGTACCTCGATGGGCCAGCGCGCCGCAAACGGGACGAACGCCGTCCAGTGCTCGCCCGCGAGGACGACGCGCTCGTCAGCCTGCTCGGCGGCGAGGATGTCGGCGAAGAGTCCGGGACCGTAGGCCTCGCTCGCGGCGATGAGTCGCTGCGTGCGCGGGGTCACGTAGGGGTAGGAGTAGATCTGTCCGTGCGGGTGGTGGAGGGTGACACCGATCTGCTCCCCGCGGTTCTCGAAGGGGAACACCTGCTGGATCGAGTCGATCTGCGACAGCGCGTGCGTCCGGCGGGCCCACGCCTCGATGACCGTGCGCGCACGGGTGCGGGACAGCGAACCGAAGGAGCCGGTGCTCGACGGGCTGAAACTCACGACCTCGCAGCGGCCGACCGAGGTGCGCGTCCGGCCGATCCCGATCGTCTCGAGGTCGGCGAGATCGACCGGTGCGTTCTCGTCTTCGAGCAGCGGTCCGAAGGACGGCGACTTGTTCTCGAAGACCGCGACGTCGTACTGGTCGGGGATCTCGGAGGGGTTCGAGGGGCTCGCGGGCGCGAGCGGGTCGAGGTTCGCGGGTGGCAGCATCACGCGGTTCTGGCGGGCGGCGGCGATCGAGATCCACTCACCCGTCAGCGGGTCCTGGCGCATGGACGCGGTCGGTGGTCGTGGCGCGAGTTCGCGTGCGTCGGGCAGGCGCTCCGCGGGCAGCGTCGTGTCGACGTCGTCGAAGTAGATGAGTTCGCGACCGTCGGCGAGGCGCTGGGTCGAGCTCGCGATCGCCGGGTCGATGACGAAGGTGTCGTCGAGTGGGGGCATGGGGATCCTCAGAACGGGTTGTCGAAAGGAAACGTACAACGTTTCGCCTTGAAAAGTATAGGCAAGTCAGCGAAGATTCAAGCATGTCCGACGACGAGCCGATGCAGTTGCCCGCCCCACTGCGACGCGACCGCATCCGCGAGCTCCTCGATGAGCGCGGCTTCGTGCGCGTCGCCGACATCTCCGACGACTTCGGCGTCTCCCGGGTGACCGCCCGGACGGACCTCGACACCCTCGTCGACCAGGGCGAGGCCGTCCGCGTGCACGGAGGTGCGATGCCCGTGCAGGGACGCGGCGCCGTGGAGTCGCCGATCGAACTCGCGACCGCGACCTCGGCCCACGCGAAGCAGCGGATCGGTGAGGCGGCGGCCGCGATGGTGCGCTCCGGTCAGAGCGTGATCGTCGACGTCGGCAGCACCGGCCTCGCCCTCGCCCGCGCGCTCAAGGCTCGCCGCGACCTCGCCGACGTCGTGGTCATCACGAACGGCCTGACCATCGCGCTCGAGCTCGAGTCGGAGATCCCGAGGTTCTCGGTGATCGTCACTGGTGGATCGCTTCGGCCGCTCCAGCATTCGCTCGTCGATCCGCTCGCCGGTTCGCTACTCGGCCAGGTCCACGCCGATCTCGCCTTCATCGGGTGCAACGGTGTCGACGCAGGCCATGGCGTGACCAACGTCAACCTGCCCGAGGCCGAGGTGAAAGCCAGGATGGTTCGCGCGGCCGAGCGGGTGGTCGTGGTCGCCGATGCCTCGAAGCTCGGTGTGCGGCAGCTCGGCCGGATCGCCGGCCTGGAGGCCTTCGACGCCCTCCTGACCGACGACGGGGCCGCGCCCGAGACCATCGCGCTCCTCCGGGAAGCGGGACTCGCGGTGACGCTCGTCCCGCTCGGCGACTGACCTCGCGCGCGGACCGCCCGATGCGGCAGCATGGTCGCATGAGTGATCGAGCGCATCCGGCCGTGTCCGTCGTCGAGCAGACGCTGCGTGATCGCGGGGCTCAGGGCGAGATCACCTGGCTCGACGACGCTGCACGAACGGCGGCGCTGGCAGCGGAGGCCTTGGGGATCGAGGTCGGGGCGATCGCGAACTCCCTCGTGTTCACGCTCGACGGCGAGCCGACGCTGATCCTCACGAGCGGCGCCCACCGTGTCGACACCGCCTGGGTCGGCGAGCGGCTCGGTGGACGGCTGAAGCGTGCTGACGCCGAGGTCGTCAAGGCGGCGACTGGACAGGCGATCGGTGGCGTCGCGCCCGTCGGTCACCCGGAACCGATCCGCACCTATGTGGACGAGGCGCTCGCTGCCTACCCGGAGGTCTGGGCCGCAGCCGGCCATGCGCACACGGTGTTCCCGACGACCTTCGAGGAGCTCGTGCGAGTGACCGGCGGGCAGGTCATCGCGGTGGAGCCGCCGACGGATCCTGCGGGGTCGTCGGCAGCTGCGTCGGCGTAGCCACCGGAGCGGCCATGGCGGCCGGCGGCGTCCCCTGCTGCGTCGTCACCCGGCTCGGCGGCAGCGGAGCCGTCGCGGTCACGCCGTTCCTGCGCCCCCACCAGGTGCTCACGACGGCTGCGGCGACGCAGAGCGCCATCGGGATGAGCATGAACGGTCCGCCGGCGCCCTCGCCTCGCTCGAAGACCTGGTCGGTCTGCGACATGAGGGCCGTGGGGACGAGGAGCAGGATGTTGTTCGTCGCATGGATGAGCACCGGCGCCTCGAGGCCACCGGTCCCGCGGGCGGCGAAGGACATCGAGGCGCCGAACACGAAGTAGTAGGCGATGAGCCAGGGGTCGCCGGCGAAGTGCACCGAGGCGAAGACCGCGCCGGAGACGACCGTGCCGACGAGGAACGCGGTCATCGGTCGACTGAACCAGGATCCGACGGAGCGCTGGATGAGGCCGCGCGCCCCGTACTCCTCGCCGGCCGACTGCAGCGGCGTCGTGAGGATCACGACGGCGAGCATCGCGATCATGGTGCCGTCGACCACGATGGGCTCGAGCGGGGAGAGCAGGACGGACGCGCCGACGTACACGATCCACACCGGGCCGATGATGAGCGCGAGGCGCCCGAACCAGCGCCAACGGAAGCGCCCCTCCACCGAGGACAGCCACCGTGGACGGACGCCGAAGATCGCCCACTGGATGAGCATCGACACCGGGATGAGCGCGGCGAGCGACAGGTTGTTCGCGAGCATCGTCACCGGCGTCAGGGTCATGAGGCCGTTCGCGACGTCGTCGAGCGTGTACGCCCCGGTGGCCACGTCCACGATGAGCGCGATGCCGCCGAGCACGATCGAGAGGATCAGGAACCCCACGACGAGCAGGAGGAGCGCGAGTGCGCCACGCCACCAGGCCGGTGCGGCGCGGAGGGCGTGGTCGTACGTCGCGAGCTGCGGCTGGGGCACGGCCGGATCGACGGGCGTCGAGGCCGGCATCGACGCCGGTGTCGTCGAGGCCGGCGTCGTCGAGGGTGATGGCGAAGGCGTCTGCGGGTGCTGTCCGGGATTCGTCATGCTGCCAGGGTAGGCAGCCGTCGCGGCAGGACGCGTCCCCCGAGCGATGGACGACGAGCGACGGACAGCCGGCGATGGGCCTGGTCCCGAACGCGCGACGGTGGGAGACTCGCCGGTATGGCCGGACACCGCATCTTCACGACGAGCTTCGCCAGCGTGTACCCGCTCTACGTCGCGAAGGCGGAGCGGAAGGGCCACGCGAAGGACGAGGTGGACCAGGTCATCACCTGGCTCACGGGCTACGACGACGCCGCGATCGAACGGGTGCTCGCCGACGGTACCGACTTCGAGACCTTCTTCGCCGAAGCGCCGGCGATGCACCCCAACGCGTCGCTCATCACGGGGCTCATCTGCGGCATCCGCGTCGAGGAGATCGAGGATCCCCTGATGCAGCGCATCCGTCAGCTCGACAAGCTCGTGGACGAGGTCGCGAAGGGGAAGAAGATGACGTCGATCCTCCGCACCTCCGCCTGACGGCCGAACGCGAGCCCCTCCGATGACGCAGACGGCCGCCGCGCGAGTGCGCGACGGCCGTGTGCTCGGGACCCGCTTGGATCAGTGCGCGAGCACCGGTTCCGCGGACGCCTCCGGGGCGTGGTGCAGGGCGAGACCCTGGTTGCGTCGGCGGAACAGCAGTGCCGCCGTCAAGGCGCCGACCGCGAAGAACCCGGCGCCCCAGAAATAGGCGGTCTGGTAGCTCTGGATCGCAGCCTGCGCCAGCACCTCGGGAGTGGGCGGCGCGTTGTCGGTCACGTAGGCCGTGGCGGCGCTCGCCGCGAGGGTGTTGAGCAGCGCCACACCGATCGACCCTCCGACTTGCTGGCTCGTGTTGACCGTCGCCGACGCGACCCCGGCGAACGCCCGGTCGACACCGAGCGTCGCGGTCTGCATCGAGGCGGGCATGATCGATCCCATCGCGAAGCCGAGCACCATGAGCGCGGGCATGACGTTGCCGACATAGGAGCTGTCGAGGTCGAGTCGGGTGAGGAGGAGCATGCCGATCGCACCGAGCGTCATGCCGAACGGCACCATGACCTTCGGCCCGAAGCGGGGGACGAGGAGGTTGGTCCCCAGCTGCGCGGCGAGCACGAGCATCCCGATCATCGGGAGGAAGGCGAAGCCCGTCTGCTGTGGTGAGTACCCGAGCGAGGCCTGCAGGTAGTAGGTGACGAAGAGGAAGATGCCGAACATCCCGGCTCCGGCGATCATGACCGAGATGAACGCGGCACCGCGGTTGCGGTCGAGGATGATCGACAACGGGAGGAGCGGGTGCGCGGCCCGGCGCTGCCAGAGGACGAACACGACGAGGAGCACGGCTGCGGCGGCGAGGAAGGCCCAGCTGAGCGGCGAGTCCCACCCGTCGGTCTCGGCATTGGCGAAGCCGTAGACGAGGCTGAACAACGCACCCGAGACGAGGACGGTGCCCGGAACGTCGAGCTTGGGGCGGGGGCCGGTCGTCTTCGGGGTGGTGATGAAGAGGACCGCCCCGACGATGGCGATCACGGCGATCACGACGTTGATGTACAGGTTCCAGCGCCAGTCGAACTGCTCGGTGAGGAATCCGCCGAGGAGGAGACCGACCGCGCCACCTGCGCCGGCGATCGCACCGAAGACGCCGAACGCGCGGGCGCGCTCCTTCGGGATCGTGAAGGTGGTCGTGAGCATCGCGAGCGCGGTCGGTGCGAGGAGGGCGGCGAAGACGCCCTGGAGTGCCCGCGCGGCGACGAGGGTGCCGAACGAGTCCGCTGCGCCTCCGAGGGCCGAGGCGATCGCGAACCCGACGAGCCCGATGATGAAGGCCCGCTTCCGGCCCATGAGGTCGGACAGGCGTCCGCCGAGCAGCAGCAGGCTGCCGAAGGCGAGGGAGTAGGCGGTGACGATCCACTGGCGATCGCCGTCGGAGAACCCGAGGTCGGCCTGTGCGGCGGGCATCGCGATGTTCACGACGGTGGCGTCGAGCACGACCATGAGTTGCGCGAGGCCGACGGTGACGAGCGTCCACCAGCGGCGTGAGGAGACTGCCGGGGTTCCGGCGGCGAGATTCGAAGTCATGCTGAGGACTCTATACGGAACTGAGCAGTTTCGGAACCGAATAGTTCCAGAACGTTCGAGTTCCTGAACTATGCTGTTCCCGGAGACGAAAGGGAGGTGAGCCGCGATGACGCAGCTCGAGACCCCACCCGCAGCGCCGAAGCTCGGCCGGAAGCGCGACCACACGCGGGACGCTGAGATCCTCGACGCCGCGCTCGACGTCCTCGCCGACACGGGCTACGCCGGGATGACGGTCGACATGGTCGCCGCGCGGGCGAAGGCCGGCAAGGCGACGCTCTACCGCCGATGGGCGTCGAAGTCCGAACTCGTGATCGACGCGGTCGCCTGCATGAAGCAGATCGATCCCGACTTCTCGAAGCTGCCCGACACCGGCTCACTCCGCGGCGACCTCGTCGCGATGATCAAGGCGCCGTCCATCGCCGAGGGCGAGCGCAAGATGCGCGTGTTCGCCGGCGTGATGTCGATGATCTCGGATGCCCCGGAGCTCACCGAGTCCATCCATGCGGCGATCGTGGAGCCGCGCATGGCCGTCAACCGCTTCCTGTTGCAGCGCGCGATCGACCGCGGAGAGATCCGCGCGGACGCCGATGTGGAGACCCTTGCGCTGATCAGCCAAGCGATGGTGAGCTATCGCGTGCTCATGCTGCGGGAGCCGGTGACGCGTGACTTCCTCGTGTCGGTGATCGACGGCGTCATCATCCCGGCCGTCCGGAAGTAGCTCGATGACCGACGGATCCGCCCGATCTCGAACCGGGCTGCTCGATCACGCGGCGCCGGTCCACCTCGGGACGCCCGACGCCGCACTGCGCTTCTCCGGCTTCCGTGAGCCGGGCGGGCGCCACCTCATCGTCGATGGCGCGGAGGCGTTCGAGTTGAGCTTCCCGTGCGGAACCTGCGCGCTGCTGTTCCGTCGTCTGGACGAGGGTGCTCGGGCGCTCGCCGCAGACGCACTGCACGATCATCTGGACGAGGGCGTGCCCGCGATCGACGATCCGTCGTTACGCGACCTCGTGTCGACGATCCTGCCTGAGGGGACCTATCTGCCGCTCCTGCTGTCCATCGAGCCCGTCCTGGTTGCTCCGGGTGACGATCACGACTACTTCTCGCGGGAACAGGTCGCGCACCGCGGCATAGACCCCACGCTTGGTGCGCCGGAGGACCCGGCGACCGGCTACTACCGCGGCCCGACCCGGACGACCGGCGAGCACGAGACCCTCTTCGAGTTCCTGGTGCCGATGGTGCCGCCCGGTTGGAACGACCGCGAGCGCGTGGCCTCGTACGAGGAGCGGCTTCGGGCCGGGGGAGCGGCGACCGTGCTCGCGGTCTCCGTGCTGGACCGGACGCAGCCGTTCGACAGCGCTGACGCCCACACGGGTCTCGTGCACTTCTTGCTCGACGGCCACCACAAACTGGAGGCAGCCGCGCGTCTCGGCGTCCCCGTCACGGTCCTGTCGTTCGTCTCGGTCGACGCGAGCCTTGCGGACGAAGCGACGGTGGCCGGCCTCCCGGAGCTGCTCGCGCGCTGATCACGGCGCGTGTGTGACCGGGTGGATCACGCAGTGCTGGATCCCCCGATCCCTGCGTGACCCACCGGTCGAGGCGGTGAGCGTCGCAAACCCCCGTCGCGAATACACAGTCCACTGAGGCGTGGACTGCGGCGGCATCACCTCCACCAGTGTGTCACGAATAAGTCGTTCGTACCAGTTATCAAAAAGAGGTCGGCTGTGCGAGCTCCGAGCCTCTAGGCTGAGGCCCCGACCGGCCACGGTCGACGGATACGGCGCCGATGGATCGGAGCCGGAACACAGGCTGCCCGAGGAGGCCAGGATGCCGGGGACGCGACGAACGCCCACGCAGGAACGCGGACAGGTGACGCAGGACGCGATCGTCGAGGGTGCCGCGACCGTCTTCGACCGCATCGGCTACGGGAACGCGAGTCTGTCGATGATCGCGGAAGCGTCTGGGATCTCGCAGGGGTCCATGTACTTCCACTTCAAGTCGAAGGAGCAGATCGCCCTCGCGGTCATCCACGAGCAGCACGACCGGTCGATGCCCCTGATGGAACGGGTGTCGGAACAGTATGACGGGGTCCTCGAGCGGCTCATCCGGGTTTCGCGCGCCATCGTCGATCAACTCGAGAACGACCCGGTGGTCCGTGCCGGGATCAGACTCACGCTCGATGAGGGTTCGCTGAGCCAACCGGCCGGCGCGTTCTACGAGGACTGGATCTCGGGGACGGCCGCTCAGCTCGACGTGGCGCTGCAGGCCGGGGACCTGGAGAGTTCGATGTCGGCACCGGAGCTGGCCCGCACGCTGATCGGATTCTTCACCGGTGTCCAGCTCACCGCCCAGGCGACGGTCGGGCGCTCGGACATCGCGGCGTCGGTGGACCGCATGTGGCGGCTCGCGATCGACGCCATCGTCCCCGCGGCGCAGTGGGCCGAGGCGACGCGGGTCCGGGAGGACGCATTCGGCGCTGCGGGCGATGTGCGCCCGACACGACCTGCCACGTCGATGTAGCGACCCACGCCGGGGGATGGGCGGGCGACGACCGTCTATCCCGATGTGACGCGTTCGAGTACCGCGTCTGTGGTGGGCCCGGTGGGGCTCGAACCCACGACCCGCGGATTAAAAGTCCGATGCTCTGCCAACTGAGCTACAGGCCCATACGCGCTCTACTCTACGAGATTTCGACGGCACCCGTTGACGCGTGGGTCCGGGCCACGGGGGAGGATCGCCTGCCGGGGCGAGTACCGTTGTCGGGTGCGCGAAGCGCGTCGCGGGGAGGAGCAGGCATGACCGAGGGATTCCATCGTCCGACGAAGCTGCCGCCGTCGATGCTCGAAGCCATCCAGGGCGGTCTCGACCCGGAAGCCGTGTCGAGGATCACGCACGAGACGGCCGTCGCACTCCTCACCCGGGTGCGGGCGGATCCGGACCCTGCCGTGGTCGACCGCCTCGTGACGTACACCGACGAGCACGGGATCGACGCGATCGCCGAACTCTGGTCGCACGCCAGTCCGCGGAGCCTTCCCGGAGCCCTCTGGCGGATCTACCTGCTACGCCTGCTCATCCGACAGGACCCGGTGGGGACGAGCTTCAGCTTCCAGCGGGGCACCGAGCTCATCACCACCGTCGACCCCGTGATCGCCGGCGCGGCCGAGCCGACCGGGCCGGAGGAGATCATCGTGCTCGCCGACCAGATCCTCCGTGGGCTGTACACCGGCGACTTCGCGATCGCCCTCGAGCGGGCGGCGTCCTTCTGCCGGATCAACGCGGTCGGCTGCACCTCGCTCGCGAACGACCGGGACGCGGTCGACCCCGCCGACGCCGCGAGACTCACCACGAAGGCCGCACGGTTCAGCACCATCGCCGAGGAGCTCGCCGGCTGCGCCCGACTGTGGCGCACCGACTCCCTCGACTGATCCAGGCGCCCTGGTCAAGGCCTTCGACCTGGGAATGTCCACAGGTGATCCCTTGCTACACTGTTCTAGCCGGGCCGCAGTAACCCCGGGCTCCAAAAATCGCCGCTTCGAGCGGCCTTGCGCCGAGAGGCGTTCCTGCGGCCTGGCACTTACTTTGTGCGGATGTCTTCAGCCGCCTGCCGCCCGTTCCGTGATGACACCGGAACTGGGGTGTCGAATTGCGTCGATTCCTCCAATCGGATCCCGGGTCGGCACCGAACTCCGTGTATGACCGCCGCACTGTACACGCAGACCCGACCTCGGGTGGGCGTCGCGCAAACAGCCGGTGTCCGTGAGAAGCTAAGACTTGTGACCACGGGACCGGAAGCCGACGCTGCACCGCAGGTGTCTTTGGCGAACGTGCTCGATGCGCTGCTCATCCGCGTGGCCGGCGGCGACCAGGTCGCCTTCAGCGAGCTGTACGACCACATCGCGCCGCGGGTCCTCGGACTCGTCAAGCGGGTGCTCGTCGACCACGCGCAGTCCGAAGAGGTCACCCAGGAGGTGTTCCTCGAGGTCTGGCAGAACGCCCAGAAGTTCGAGGCGGGCAAGGGCACGGCCACGACCTGGGTGCTCACCATGGCCCACCGTCGTGCGATCGACCGCGTGCGGGCCTCACAGGCCGGACGTGACCGCGATCTCAAGATCGGCATCCGCGACTTCGACGAGCGTGTCGACAACGTGCAGGAGACGGTCGAGATCCGGATCGAGCACGAACGCGTCAAGCGGGCCTTCGTCCGGTTGAGCGAGCTGCAACGCGAAGCTGTTTCGCTCGCCTACTACGGCGGCTACAGTCACAGCGAGATCTCGAACCTGCTCGGCGTGCCCATCGGTACGGTGAAGACCAGGTTGCGAGACGGAATGATCAGACTTCGAGACGAGTTGGGGGTGCGTACATGACCGAGCGAGACGATGCAACAGACCTGGCAGCCGGAAACGCGCTGCACACCCTGACCCCGCGCGAGCAGGAGCGGTTCGACCGCCTGCGCGCCGAACACGAGTCCGTCCGCGAGGAAGCGGCGGAATTCGAGGAGACCGTCGCCATGCTCGACCTCGCAGCACCTCCCGTGCAGCCGTCGGCAGCGCTCAAGAACTCGCTCATGGCTGCGATCCAGAACCTGCCGCAGCTGCCCGCTGACGCCCCCGTCGATGCTCCTGTCGCCGAGGTGCAGCCGCTCCCGACCGCGCTCCCAGAGGTCGACGAGACGCCGGTGTCGACACCGACCGCCACGCCGGCCCCTGCAGCAGCGACCACCCCGGTGGCCGGTGCAGCGGAGCGCAAGGCCGCCTCACGGTGGCGTCGCAGTGCCGTCGGCATGGTCGTCGGCGCCGCAGCAGCGGTCGGCCTCATCTTCGGCGGTGTCGGACTCGCGAACACCTTCGGTGGCGGATCCCTCACGCAGACGGTCGCGCTCGCGGAGATCAACGCGGCATCCGACGTCCAGCGCGCCAAGGTGTCCATGGACGATGCGACGGCGACCCTCGTCTGGTCGGGCGAGCTCGGCAAGTCCGCCCTGCTCGTCGACGGACTCGGCTCACTGCCGTCAGACAAGGTCTACGAACTCTGGTACATCGGCGAGGGAGGCCCGGTCTCGGCCGGCACCTTCTCCGCAGCGAACGGCACCACCTGGCGGGTCCTCGACGGCGCCATGAGCGCAGGCGACAAGGTCGGCGTGACGGTCGAGCCGCAGGGTGGCTCCAAGCAGCCCACCACAGACCCGATCATGGTCATCGAGACGGCGTAGTCCGTTCCCTCGGCCCTGAGCCTGTCGAAGCGCGGACTTCGACAGACTCACCGACCTGCTGCAGACGACGACAGCCCCGCCCGGGATTCCCGGGCGGGGCTGTCGTGATGTCGGCGTCAGATCAACCGAAGCGACCCGAGACGTAGTCCTCGGTCGCCTGGACGGACGGCTTCGAGAACATCGTGGTCGTGTCGTCGTACTCGATGAGCTTGCCCGGCTTGCCGGTGCCCGCGATGTTGAAGAACGCGGTCTTGTCGCTGACACGGCTCGCCTGCTGCATGTTGTGCGTCACGATCACGATCGTGTACTCCTGCTTGAGTTCCTCGATGAGGTCTTCGATGGCGAGCGTGGAGATCGGGTCGAGGGCCGAGCACGGCTCGTCCATCAGCACGACGTCGGGGGAGACGGCGATGGCGCGGGCGATGCAGAGACGCTGCTGCTGACCACCGGAGAGACCGGAGCCCGGCTTGTCGAGGCGGTCCTTCACCTCGTTCCAGAGGTTGGCGCCCTGGAGCGAACGCTCGACGAGCGCGTCCTGGTCGGACTTCGACATCTTCCGGTTGTTGAGCTTGACGCCCGCGAGGACGTTCTCCTTGATGCTCATCGTCGGGAACGGGTTCGGGCGCTGGAAGACCATGCCGACCTGACGGCGGACGAGGACCGGGTCGACGCCCGGGCCGTAGAGGTTGTTGCCGTCGATCAGGACCTCGCCCTCGACGCGTGCGCCGGGGATGACCTCGTGCATGCGGTTCAGGGTGCGGAGGAAGGTCGACTTCCCGCAGCCGGAGGGGCCGATGAACGCGGTGACCGTGCGGGGCTGGATCTGGAGGGAGACGCCCTCGACAGCCATGAAGCTGCCGTAGAAGACGTTGAGGTCGTTGACTTCGATGCTCTTGGACACGGGGTTCCTTTGCTCGCGGCCTAGCGGCCGAACTTGGGGGCGAAGATCTTGGCGATGAGTCGGGCGATGAGGTTCAGCGCCATGACGATGAGGATGAGGACGAGCGCGCCGGTCCAGGCGCGGTCCACGTAGGAGGCCCCGTCGGTGCCCTGGTTCGCGTACTGGGTGTACACGAAGACCGGGAGGGTCATCATCGGGCCGTCGAAGAGGTTGTAGTTCATGCTCTGGGTGAAGCCGGCGATGATCAGGAGGGGCGCGGTCTCACCGATGACGCGGGCGACGGCGAGCGTCACGCCGGTGATGATGCCGGCGATCGAGGTCGGGAGGACGATCTTGAGGATGGTCAGCCACTTCGGCACACCGAGCGCGTACGAGGCCTCGCGCAGTTCGTTCGGAACGAGCTTCAGCATCTCCTCGCTCGACCGCACGACGACGGGGATCATGAGCAGCGACAGGGCGATGGCACCGCCGATGCCGAGCCGGACGCCCGGGCCGAAGAAGATCGCGAGGAGGGCGAACGCGAACAGGCCGGCGACGATCGACGGGATGCCGGTCATGACGTCGACCAGGAAGGTGATGCCCTGTGCCAGCCGTCCACGGCCGTACTCGACGAGGTAGATGGCGGTCAGGATGCCGATCGGGATGGAGATGACCGACGTGGCCAGTGTGATGAGCAGCGTGCCGGTGATGGCGTGCAGTGCGCCACCGCCCTCACCGACGACGTTCCGCATCGACAGCGAGAAGTAGTTGAGGTCGAACCGGGCGGCGCCGGCCGAGATCACCGTGATGGCGACCGAGACGAGCGGCAGGAGCGCGATGACGAAGGCCGCGGTCACCAGGGTGGTGAGCAGGCGGTCCTTGGCCTTCCGGCGACCCTCGACCATGAGTGACGCGACGTACACGGTGACCGCGTAAAGTGCGGCGCCGAGCACGACGGCCCCGGGGACGTTGTAGCTCTTGTCGGCGGTCGACTGCTGCAGCAGCAGGAAGATGACACCGCTGACGATGAGGCTGCCCGCGAGGATCGTGAGCGGTGCGAACTTCGGCAGCTTGCCCGCGGTGAGCGAGTTGGAGAACGGCGTGGCGATGGACGCCTGACGGCGGTCGGTCGTGGCGGTCATCAGTTCGCTCCCGAGAATTCTTTACGACGGTTGACGATGAGTCTGGCGATGAAGTTCACCACGAAGGTGATGATGAACAGGATCAGGCCGGTGGCGATGAGCTTGTTCACGTCGATGCCGAAGGACTCGGGGAAGTTCAGGGCGATGTTCGCCGCGATGGTGTTCGGGTTGCTCGAGGTGAGCAGGAAGAACGAGTAGACGGCGGCGGGGGAGAGGACGAGGGCCACTGCCATCGTCTCGCCGAGTGCTCGTCCGAGGCCCAGCATGGAGGCGGACACGATGCCGGGACGGCCGAACGGCAGGACCGCCATCTGGATCATCTCCCAGCGCGTCGCGCCGAGCGCGAGTGCGGCCTCCTCGTGGAGCTTCGGAGTCTGGAGGAAGATCTCCCGGGAGATGGCGGTGATGATCGGGATGATCATGACCGCGAGCACGAGGGCGACGGTGAGGATCGTGCGACCGGTGCCGGACACCGTGCCACCGAAGAGCGGGATCCATCCGAGGTTCTCGGACAGCCAGGCGAAGAAGGGCTGGACGAACGGCGCGAGCACGAGCGCGCCCCAGAGGCCGTAGACCACCGACGGCACGGCGGCCAGGAGGTCGATGACGTAGCCGAGGGCGACCGCGAGGCGACGCGGCGCGTAGTGCGTGATGAAGAGGGCGATCCCGAGCGAGAGCGGCACGGCGATCGCGAGGGCGAGGATGGCCGCCCAGATGGTTCCGAAGACGAAGGGGCCGACGTAGGCCCAGAAGCTCGTCGGGGCACCCGTGAACGACGACGAGTCGGCCGTGAGGGCGGGGAACGCCTGGACGATGAGGAAGATCGCGACCGCCGCCAGAATGACGAGGATGAGTGATCCCGAGACGAGGGAGAGCGTCGAGAAGACGCGGTCGCCGACTCGTTGCTTGGCTTTGGGTCTCGCAGCTAGGGCCTCGACAGCCATTGGTTCCCGTTCTCTCGATGCGATGGTGGTGCCCCTCGACAGGCTCGGGGAGCGGGTACTGCGGATGCTGGTGACGCAGGTCGAGCGTGCCGGGCAGGACCCGGCACGCTCGACCGTTGGACTACTTGATGGTCGCGATCGCGTCCTGGACCTTCTTGGCGAGGTCGGCGGAGAGCGGCGCAGCACCGGCCGACTTCGCAGCCTCTTCCTGGCCGGCGTCGCTGGCGATGTAGCCGGCGTACGCCTTGACGAGGTCGGCGACCTTCGGGTCGGCGTACTCCTGGCAGGCGATGAGGTAGCTCACGAGCACGATCGGGTAGTGGGTCGCGTCCGTGGTCTCGCGGTCGAGCTTGATGGCGATGTCGTTCGCCTCGCGGCCTTCGACGAGCGGCGAGCCCTCGACGACGGCGGCAGCACCCTCGGCGCTGTACTCGACGAACTCCTCGCCGACCTTGATCTTCGCGACACCGAGGTCGCCGGCCTTCGATGCGTCGGCGTAGCCGATGGTGCCGGTGCCTCCCTTGACGGTGTCGACGACACCGGAGGTGCCCTTGGCGCCCTCACCCGACTGGAACGGGAAGGTGTCGGCCGGCTCAGCGGTCCACACGTCGGGTGCGTTCTTGCCCAGGTAGTCGGCGAAGTTCTTCGTCGTACCCGAGTCGTCGGAGCGGTGGACGGCGGTGATGGCCGTGGAGGGGAGCTTCGCGTCGGGGTTCAGTGCGACGATCGCCGGGTCGTCCCAGCTGGTGATCTGACCCGCGAAGATCTTCGCGATGGTCGAGGCGTCGAGGTTGAGCTCGTCGACGCCCTCGATGTTGAAGATGACCGCGATGGGGGAGATGTAGACCGGGAGGTCGATCGCCTTGGTGTCCGCTGCGCATGCGGCGAAGGTGCTCGTGAGCTCCTCGTCGGACAGCGCCGAGTCGGAACCGGCGAACTGCACACCGCCGGCGATGAACGCCTTGCGGCCGGCGCCGGAGCCGTCGGGGGAGTAGTTGATGGTGACGTCCGGGTTCGACGTCTGGAAGGCGGCGACCCAGGCTTCCTGGGCGCTGCCCTGCGACGACGCGCCGCTACCGGCGAGGCTGCCCTTGAGGTCGCTGGCGGCTGCGCTCGTGGCGGTGGCGCCGCCTTCGTTGGCCGCGCAGGAGGTCAGTGCGACGGCTGCGACTGCTGCTACGACCGCGACGCGGCCGAAACGTGAGAACTTCACAGGGGTGTCCATTCATTGGTGTGGGTGCGAGCCGGTGCTGGCTCGTCAGTGACGCTAACCACGCGGCATGACGAGCATCCCCCGTGATGGTAAACAACGGGTGAACGGATATCGACGGCTTCATGGCGGCCGACGTGGCGACGCCGCGAATGCACCACGAACGGCCCCTGTTCAGGGGGGGGGGGGGGGGCACGGACGGGTCAGACGCGGGGTTCGTGCGTCTCGATCGCGATGATGCCGGAGCTCGGATTCGTCCGGGAGAGGTGCACGATGGAGAACGCCCCGGTCTCGAGTGCGGCGGCGCTGCCGAGGTAGGAGCCTCGGGTGGACCCGGTGGCGAGCGCGATCTCGTGCAGGATCTCGGGGAGGACCGGCCCGTGGCTGCAGAGGATCGCCGTCTTGAGCGCCCGGACGCGGCGGCCGACGACCCGGCGGACATCCGATTCGCCCCGCTCGTAGGCGTCCTGGCTGATGAGGTCGGAGCGTTTCGGCTCGATGCCCGCGGCCGCGGCGATCGGACTGACGGTGCTGACGCAGCGCACGGCCGTGCTCGTCACGATCTTGCGAGGGCCGAAGGCCAGCAGGGTCGGGACGTTCCCCGCGGCCTGCTTGACGCCGCGCGGCGCCAGCGGCCTGGTCGCGTCCTCGCCCGACCATTCGGAGGGGGACATGGCTTTCCCGTGGCGCATCGCGATGAGGGCGAAGGTGGCTGTGACGCCTTCGTCGACCAGCGCGGCGAAGGCGTCGAGGATCTCCACGTCGCGCTCGTAGCTGAGGTAGCTCCGTGCCCGTTTGATGGTGACCCACTCCAGCGCTGCGACCTCGCCGTTCGGGATGAACGTGCTCTCGCGGACGGCCTGGTCGGTGACCTCAGCGGACCAGTAGTGGACGATCTTCTCGCGACCGCTCGACAGGGGGTACGTGGAGACGCCGAGCGGCACGCCGAGGTGGACGCTCAGGCCGGTCTCCTCCTTGATCTCCCGCACGGCCGTCTGCGCGAGCGTCTCCCCGGGATCGACCTTGCCCTTGGGGATGGTGACGTCGCCGTACACCGTCCGGTGGATGACGAGGAGGTGGACCTTGCCGTCGATGAGGCGCCAGCACACGGCACCGGCTGCATAGATTGCCGTCGTCGTCATAGTCAGTGCCTCGTCGTGTCGTGGTGCTCGGGTGGGTCGCGGTGCGAAGTCGTCAGCGACGGTTCCTCGGCCGGCGGCGGGCCGCGGTCTCGAGCATGAGGGAGTCTTGCAGATCCGTGAGCGGTCGTCCGTCAGCGTCGACCGCGTGGCGCGTCCAGACGCCGTCGGCGTCGAGCCACCACGACGACGTCTGCTCGTCGAGTGCCTGCTCGAACATCGCGGCGGTCGCCTCGAGGTGCTTCGGGTCGGTGAGCCTGACGAGCGCCTCGACGCGGCGGTCGAGGTTGCGGTGCATCATGTCGGCGCTGCCGATGAACACGTGCGGGTCCCCGTCGTTGTGGAACGAGAAGATGCGCGAGTGTTCGAGGTACCGCCCGAGGATGGAGCGCACGCGGATCGTCTCGCTCATCCCCGGCTGGCCGGGCTTCAGCGCGCAGATCCCGCGAACCCACAGGTCGACCGGGACCCCCGCCTGGCTGGCCCGGTAGAGCGCGTCGATGATCGACTCGTCCACCATCGAGTTGACCTTGATGCGGATCCCCGAGGGCTTGCCCTCTTCGGCGTTCGTGCGCTCCTGCTCGATGTGCTTGAGGAGGCCCTTGCGCAGGTGGCGCGGCGCGACCAGGAGTCGCTTGAACTTCTTCTCGATCGCGTACCCGGACAGCTCGTTGAAGAGGCGGGTGAGGTCTTTGCCGACCTGGTCGTCGGCCGTGAACAGACCGAGGTCCTCGTAGATGCGGCTCGTCTTCGGGTTGTAGTTGCCCGTGCCGATGTGGCTGTAGTGGCGCAGGACGCCGCGCTCCTGCCGCACGACGAGCGCGAGCTTGCAGTGCGTCTTCAGCCCGACGAGCCCGTAGACGACGTGGACGCCGGCCTTCTCGAGCTTCCTGGCCCAGGAGATGTTGTTCTGCTCGTCGAACCGGGCCTTGATCTCGACCAGCGCGAGGACCTGCTTGCCGGCCTCAGCCGCGTCGATGAGTGCTTCGACGATGGGGCTGTCGCCCGAGGTCCGGTACAGGGTCTGCTTGATCGCGAGCACGTGCGGGTCGGCGGCGGCCTGCTCGATGAACGCCTGCACGCTCGTGGCGAAGGACTCGTACGGGTGGTGGACCAGGACGTCCTCACGGGCGATCGACCGGAAGAGGTCGGGCTTGCCGTTGGGCTCGTCCGGCTGGAACTGCAGCGCCGTGGTCGGGACGCGCTTCGGGTACTGGAGGTCCGGGCGGTCGATACCGGCGAGGCTGAAGAGTCCGCCGAGGTCGAGCGGCGAGGGCAGACGGTAGACCTCCTGCTCGGTGATGTCGAGTTCGCGGACGAGGAGTCCGAGGGTGACATCGTCCATGTCGTCGGTGATCTCGAGCCGGATGGGCGGCCCGAACCGACGACGCAGCAGCTCCTTCTCGAGGGCCTGGATGAGGTTCTCGGTCTCGTCCTCCTCGATCACCATGTCCTCGTTGCGCGTGACGCGGAAGACGTGGTGGTCGACGATCTCCATGCCGGGGAAGAGGTGGCCGAGGTGGTTGGCGATGACCTCCTCGAGGGCGATGTAGCGCACGCTGGGAGCGGTGTCCAGCGACGCGGAACGGCGCTCCGCCGGACCGACGCGGACGAAGCGCGGCATCATCTGCGGGACCTTGAGCCGGGCGAACTCCTCGCGCCCGGTGCGGGTGTTCCGCACTCGGACCGCGAGGTTCAACGACAGGCCGGAGATGTAGGGGAACGGGTGGGCCGGGTCGACTGCGAGCGGCATGAGCACCGGGAAGACCTGGTTGCTGAAGTATTCGCTGAGGTACTCGCGGTCGGCTGCGTCGAGTGAGTCCCAGGTGACGACCGTGACGCCGCGTTCGGCGAGGTCGGGACGGACGAGGTCGTGCCAGGCGCGGGCGTGCCGTTCCTGCAGGACGTGCGCCTGCTGCGAGATCTCGGACAGGACGTCGGCCGGCGCGTTGCCGACGTTCGTCGGGACCGCCAGGCCCGTGAGGATGCGGCGCTTCAGGCCGGCGACCCGCACCATGAAGAACTCGTCGAGGTTCGAGGCGAAGATCGCGAGGAAGTTGGCGCGTTCGAGGACGGGCAGCGCCGGGTCTTCGGCGAGCTCGAGCACACGCTGGTTGAAGGCGAGCCAGCTGAGTTCGCGGTCGAGGTAGCGGTGTTCGGGCAGCGCGGGATCGTTCCGCTCGAAGGCGGGGTCGAAGTCCTCTTCGTCTCCATCGAGGCCGACATCGAGCACGGTTGGGTCTGCTGGCATGCCTTCATCATGACACCGTGGCGGGGGTGGTCGCGACGACTGCGGTGAACACTGTGTAAATGCCGCAGCGCCACACCGCTGTGGAGGGGATCAGGCGTCGGTTCTCGCGTACTGCACGTCGATGGTGTGGTCGGTGAATCCGAGCGAGCGGTACAGCGACACCGCGGGGAGGTTGTCGGCTTCGACGTAGAGCGTGACCGCCTCCACCCGTCGATCCCGCAGGCGGGCCAGGCCGGCCTCCATCAGGAGTCGCCCGAGCCCTCGGCCGCTGGCCGCAGGGTGCACGCCGACCGCGTACACCTCGCCGACCGTGTCCTCGACCTTCAACCAGATGAACCCGAGGAGGTCGCCGTCGGAGCCTCGTGCGAGCAGGAAGTCGTCGGCGTCGAACCAGGACTCGGCCTCTCGAGCGCGGAGATCGTCGAGGGTCATGCGTCCCTGCTCGGGGTGGTCGGCGAAGGCGAGCGCGTTGACCTCGAGCCACTCCTGCTCGTCGACTCCCGGCCGGAACGTGCCGACCGTGACATCAGCGTGCCCGGCGGTGGCCGGTCGCGTGCGGCTCGCCGGTGCCTTGGTCAGGCGGAGCTGCAGCAGCGTCCTGATCGGCGAGAAGCCGAACTCCTGTGCGAGCACCCGGGAGGCGGGGTGGTCGCCGTGTGCCCAGATGCGCACCTGTGGGGGACAGTTGGCGAGGACGCCGCGCAGTGCGGCGCGACCGTAGCCGTGACCCCGCCACTCGGGCTCGACGACGAACTCGAGCTCGCCATGGCCGAGGATGGCCGCACCCACGACGGCGAAGTCGTCGGGGTCGACCGGCGGGTCCTGTGGTTCGACGGCGAGGATCAGCGTCCGGGCGCCGGAGGCGACGTCGATGAGCGACTGGTCGCTGAACGGCGGCTGGCCGTCGACGAGCGACGCCGTGCGCACGACGCGCTCGAGCGCATCCCGGGTGCGGGCGTCGTCGACGTTACGAACCGACAGCGTCAGCCGGGGCATGATCGTCCTCGTAGACGTTGAAGCGGTAGCCGACGTTGCGCACGGTGCCGATGAGCTGCTCGAGGTCGCCGAGCTTGGCGCGCAACCGGCGGACGTGGACGTCGACGGTTCGCGTGCCACCGAAGTAGTCGTAGCCCCACACCTCGCTCAGCAACTGCTCGCGCGTGAACACCCGGGAGGGGTGGGTCGCGAAGAAGCGGAGCAGTTCGAACTCCTTGAAGGTGAGGTCGAGCGGCTTGCCGTGGACCTTCGCGGAGTAGCTGGCCTCGTCGATGACGACGCCCGACGCCTGGATCTTGCTCGCCGAGTGCTCCTGCGAGGCGCGACCGATGGCGAGCCGGATCCGCGCGTCGACCTCGGCCGGCCCGGCGGATTCGAGGATGACGTCGTTCACGCCCCAGTCGGCGCTGACGGCCGTGAGGCCGCCCTCGGTCAGGATGAGGAGGAGCGGGACCGACAGCCCGGACGCACCGAGGATCTTGCAGAGCGACTTGGCACTCGCGAGATCCTGGCGGGCGTCGACGAGGACGAGGTCCGAACTCGGAGCGTTCACGAGTTGTGCGGGGTCGGCGGGGATCTGCCGGGTGCGGTGGCTCAAGAGCCCGAGGGATGGGAGGACCTCGGTGCCGACCATGGAGGTCAAGACCAAAATTTGCGCCACGCGCATCCTCCCGACTGAGTTTGGAACCATATTAGGCGAACGACCGCACCCCACGTCGCACCGGGCTCCGCCTGGTGGTCCGATGGCGTCCGCTCTGTGACAATGGGTCCGTGAGCGAAACCACTCTCTCCCCCGGCTGCGCTGGATCAGCGTCGTCTCCATCTGGGCGCTCGCGCTCGTCGGCGTCGTCGTGTCCGGCCTGCTCTGGAGCCCGGGGGAGACCTTCTTCGGGCTGTCGGCCACGCTCGGCCTCTGCACGCTGGCCGCGTTCTCGGCACAGCTGTTGACGCGACAGAAGGTGGGATTCGTCGATCGGATGTCGACGAGCGTCACTGGCGCCGTCCTCATCCTCGCCATCGGCGGTGCCGTGTATGGCCTCATCGCCCTGGCCTCGGGGTAGACTTTCCCCATGCTGCTCGCTCTCGAAATCTTCTTCATCGGCTTGCTCGTCCTCGCCAGCCTCGCCATCGCGTTCACCGCGGTGGTCGTGCTGAAGAACCTGTACCGCGGTCAGCGCTAGTCCGGGTCCCTCGATGATCGAGATCCCGAGCGGCCTGCCGAGCGAACTGGTCCCGCTGTCGTGGCTCATCGGCGTCTGGGAGGGCACCGGCGTCATCGACTACCAGGTCGGCGACGAGACCGTGACCCGCGAGTTCGGTCAGCGCGTGAGCTTCAGCCACGACGGCCTGCCGTACTTGAACTACAACTCCTACACCTGGCTCCTGCCCGAGCAGCCCCCGCGCGACGCCGAGGGGGCCTTGTCAACGGACGAGGACGCACTGTCGGACGACGCCGCTGCGGACGTCGCGCCTGACGGAGCCTCGGCGGACGAGTCCGGTGTGCCCGAGCCGCTCGTCACCGAGACGGGCTACTGGCGCCTCGAACGCCCGCTGATCGAGGGCGACCCCGGCCCGGGCATGCTCCCAGGGCAGGGCCCCCGCCCGTTCGGCACCGCGCAGTCGGTCGAGGCCCTGCGTACGTCGACCGGCGCCTTCCCCCTGCAGGTCTCGATCGTCCACCCGAACGGTGTGAGCGAGCTCTACCTCGGCCAGATCGACGGCCCGCGGATCGACCTCGCGACCGACGCCGTCGTCCGGACCGCTGGAGCCAAGGAGTACGCCGCCGCGACCCGCCTGTACGGTCTCGTCGAGAACCACCTGCTCTGGGCCTGGGACATCGCCGCCCTGGGACAGGACCTCCGGACGCACGCCTCGGCGCGCTTGGCCAAAGCCGACTGACGTGACCATTCCCAACGGAGCGGTCATGCCGGACGCGATTCCGGGCTCGCCCTTCCTCACGCTGCCGGGTGCCGTCGAACAGGCGGACGCCGTCGACCACGGCGTCCCCTCCCATTACGGCAGCCCGAACATCGAGCAGCGCCTCATCGCCAGCGGCAAGGCGATCGTCGACCTGTCGAACCGTGGCATCGTGACGGTCACCGGCCCCGATCGGCTGAGCTGGCTCAACTCCATCACGAGCCAGGAGCTGCGCTCGCTGTCCGCCGGCACCTCGACGGAGACCCTCTTCCTCGACCAGAGCGGCCGGATCGAGCACGCGGTCAAGCTGCTCGACGACGGCACGACCACGTGGCTCGTCACCGAGGCCGACGATGCTGAGCCCCTCCACGCCTGGCTCGACCGGATGCGCTTCATGCTGCGCGTCGAGGTGGCCATCGCGACCGGGCAATACGCCGTGATCGGTGCGGCGGCGGGTCTCGGGGTTCAGGCTGCAGCGCCGAACGGCATGCCGCTCGTCTGGCACGATCCGTGGTCCGAGGTCGCGGTCGGCGGGCATCAGTACGCGACGGGTGAGCACCCGGGTGCAGCGTGGACATGGACCGAGACGATCGTCGCGCGCGAGCAGCTCGGGTCGCTCGTGCAGCAGGTCCGTGCGGGGACGTTCTCCGCCGCGGGTTCGCTGGCCGCCGAGGCCCTGCGGATCGCCGCCTGGCGCCCGCGGTTGCAGTCCGAGGTCGACGAGCGGAGCATCCCGCACGAGCTCGACTGGCTGCGCTCGGCAGTCCACTTGAACAAGGGCTGCTATCGCGGTCAGGAGACGGTCGCCAAGGTGCACAACCTCGGGCACCCGCCGCGTCGCCTCGTCATGCTCCTCCTCGACGGCTCCGACGCGGTCCTGCCGCCGGCCGGTTCGAACGTGGTGCTCGTCGGCGACGGCGACGACACGACCCGGAAACCCGTCGGACGCATCACCTCGAGCGCGATCCACCACGAGTTGGGCCCGGTGGCGTTGGCGATCGTCAAGCGCTCCGCGGATCCGGCGGCCGTGCTGACGGTGGAGGCCGACGGCATCGATGTCGCGGCGTCGCAGGAGATCGTCGTGCCGGCGGATGCCGGGGCCACGGCGAACGTGCCGCGGCTGCCGCGACTCGGCGCCGTCCGGCGCTGACCTCGGTGGGGAAGGACGACGCCTCGGACCCGGGCGTACGGGTCGACCGATGGACCGCCGCGGTTCGTCGCCGCATCGCACTCGGCGACGCCTGGCATCGTCTCGTCGGATCCGTGCCGGCGGTGCTGCAGGTCAGCGCCACGGCGATCGGCGCGTACGCGTTCTCCCACTACGTGCTCGGGCACGCCGTGCCACTCCTCGCCTTGACCGTGACGATCTCGAGTCTCGGGTTCGTTCGCGACGCCCGCCCGATCCGGGTCCTCGAGACGGCCGTCGGGATGAGCGTCGGAATCGCGCTGGCCGAGATCCTGCTCCTCGGCTTCGGTCAGGGGACGTGGCAACTCGCGGTCGCGCTCGTGCTCACATTGCTCGTCGCCCGGTTCCTGTCGCCGGCGGCGTCGTTCGCGATCGCGGCGGCGGTGCAGTCCGTCCTCGTCATGCTCCTGCCCGTGCCTGACGGCGGCCCGTTCGTGCGTACCCTCGACGGACTGATCGGCGGGGTCTTCGCCCTGCTCGCGACCGCGCTCATCCCGCGCGACCCGCGCCGGAGCGCTCGCCGGGACGGCCAGCGGCTCATCGACGAACACGTCCGGACCCTCGCCTCGCTCGTCGCCGCCCTCCGTCTCGGCGACCTCGAGGAGGCGGACCGCGCGCTCGCACGGGCGAGGGCCACCCAGCCGGCCCTGGACGCGTGGCGCGGAACCCTCGACTCAGGGCTCGCCATCGCGCGCATCTCGCCGTTCCTCCGCAAGGCGGTGTTCGACCTCGAACGGCAGCGGACCATGCTCGACGGCATGGACCTCGCGACCCGCAACCTCCGGGTGATCGCCCGGCGCATCGACTACGTGTCGCGCGATGCCACGAGCCGCCCCGAGCTCGCGGACCTGCTCGCGCGGACCTCCGTCGCGCTCGGCATCCTGTCGCAGTCGATCGGCGACATCGCCCAGCAGCCGGTCGCGAGGCAGTCCCTGTTGGAGATCGCGAAGCACCTCGAGCCGGTGGCCGTCCTCCCCGACGCCTCGGTCTCCGAGCAGGCGCTCGTGCTCGTGCTCCGGCCGTACCTCGTCGACCTGCTCACGGCCACGGGTCTGCCGACGCCGGAGGCGCAGGCGGCGCTGCCCTCGCTCTGACGGGAGCGATCCCCGACACTCAGTCCGTCGAGGAGGGATTCGGGGCGACAGCCGACCACGGCAGCGTCAGCTCGCCGAGGCGCCAGCGGCTGCGACCGGCCAGCACCGGCCACCCGTTGTCGCGAAGTGTCCGGACGGTCGCCGACCAGCGCTGGACCGGGCTGTAGACCGCCAGGGGTGCGTGCACCCGCCACGCGCGGTCGAGGTCCGTCATCAGCGCATGGACACGTTCGCCCGGCACGTTGTGGTGGATCAGCGCCTTCGGCAGTCGTTCGGCCACGATGGACGGCAGCTCGAGGTCGGCGAGCCGCAGACTGATCGAGAACGACTCCGCACGCCCCTGGTCGTCGACGGCGATCCAGCTGGACACCCGTCCGATCTCGTCGCACGTCCCTTCGACGAGCACGCCGCCGGGCTGCAGCCGCGACGCCATGAGACGCCAGGCCCCCGTGACCTCGGCTTCGTCGTACTGCCGGAGCACGTTGAACGCCCGGATCACCGCGGGACGGTCGTCACCGGTCGGCACCTCGAACCCGCCGCGCGCGAAGGAGACGGCGGCCGTCGGCGTGAACCGGGTCGTGCCCGCTCGCACCTGCTGCAGCTGCGCGTGAGCGGTGCGGACGCGCCCCGGCTCGATCTCGAATCCGATGACCCGTACGTCGGGTCGGACGGCGAGCAGCCGGTCGTGCAGTTCCAACGCTGTGACGCCGCTCGCGCCGTAGCCGAGGTCCACCACCAGCGGGTTCGTCGTCCGTCTGAGCGAGGGGTGGGTCGCGATCCAGCGGTCCACCCGCCGGAGCCGGTTCGTACCCGTCGTCCCGCGGGTGATCGATCCGACGGGCATGGACCCATTCTCCCTCACGGTGCGGGGTCATCGTCCACCTCGCGGTCATGCGCCGTCGGTATGCTGGGGACATGCCTGAGACTTACACCCTCGTCCTGCTGCGCCACGGCAACAGCGACTGGAATCAGAAGAACCTGTTCACCGGTTGGGTCGACGTCCGACTCAGCGAACTCGGCGTCACCGAGGCCAAGCGTGCGGGCGACCTGCTCGCCGACTCCGGCATCACCCCGGACGTGCTGTACACTTCGGTGCTCTCCCGCGCGATCCAGACGGCGAACCTCGCCCTCGAGACCGCCGACCGCATGTGGATCCCGGTCAAGCGCAGCTGGCGCCTCAACGAGCGTCACTACGGAGCGCTGCAGGGCAAGGACAAGGCGCAGACGCTCGCCGAGTACGGTCCGGAGCAGTTCCAGACCTGGCGTCGTTCCTTCGACGTGCCGCCGCCGCCGATCGCCGATGACGACGAGTGGTCGCAGGCCGATGACCCCCGGTATGTCGGGATCGACGGCGAACTGCCCCGCACCGAGTGCCTGAAGGACGTCATCGACCGGATGCTGCCCTACTGGGAGTCCGACATCACGGTCGACCTGGCTGCCGGCAAGACCGTCCTCGTGACGGCGCACGGCAACTCGCTCCGCGCACTCGTGAAGCACCTCGACGACATCTCGGACGACGAGATCGCCGAGCTGAACATCCCCACCGGCATCCCGCTCGTCTACGAGCTCGACGCGGACTTCCGCCCGATCGCACCGGCTCGGTACCTCGATCCCGAGGCCGCAGCAGCAGGCGCCGCCGCCGTCGCGGCGCAGGGGAAGAAGTAGCGGAAACCCCACCAAACCACCACCCCGGTCGGGAGTGCGGCTTGGCGACATCGTCGCCGAAAGTGCTCCTGGCCGGGGTTTTCCATGTTGCAAAAAAGGGGTTGAACCGCCTCGGGGTTGGGCGTACAGTGACTGCACTGTAACCCGATTGGGGGGATACGCATGGAGCAGTCGACCGACGGCACCCCTTTCCCCCTGTGGCGCGCCCTGGCGCTCGGTGGCTTCGCCGCCGCGGCGTTCACGGCGATAGCCCTCTTCGGGTCGCCTTCCTCCGCGCATGCTGACGACGGTGCCACCGATCCGTCGCTCTTGGGCGCGGTGACCGAGGTCGTCGGCTCGCTCGAACAGCCCGTCGATGCTGTCGCCGAGGTCGTCGACGTCGTCGACACCACCGTGCTCGAACCGGTGGTCGACGTCGTCGACGAGACCGTCGCTGCGGTACCGGTGGTGAACGACGTGGTCGAGGAGACCGTCGGCGCAGCACCCGTCGCCGCGATCGTCGATCCGGTCGTGCAAACGGTCGACCAGACGTTGGCCGGCGTCGCCGACGTCGTCGCCGCGGTCCCGGTCCCCAGTACGCCGATCATCGATCCGGTCGTCCCAGCGCTTCCGCAGGGCCCGGCAGAGGACGTGTCGGCCACTGACTCGACCGCCGTCGGCGCGATCCTCCCGACGACGGTCCTCGGACCGCCGTCCGTCCAGCAGGGTGACTCGACGATCGTGTCGGGCGGCCAGGATCGCGAGGACACGTCGTTCACCACGGCCGTGCCCGCCGCCGTCGTCGGATCGTCCAGCCTCCCCGCCACCCCTGCGAACCTTCCGCTGCTGCCGGACGCCGACGGTCGCTGGGCCGTCACGCCGAGCGGCTCCGGGTCCTCCGGCTCCGGTGGTGCCGTCGGCGGTCCCGCAGCGGCCGAACAGTCGATCTCCGTCATCCTCCCTGCGCCCGGCGACGACCGTCGCGGACCTGCGCGAGACGAAGACCTCCCGGCTTCACCCACGTTCCCCTCCGATACCTCTCCTGACTGACGCCGGACCACTCTGCCGTTCGCGGCGGAGACCCGCCCCTGGGCGGTTCAACGGTCCGAAGCCTCCCGACCACGGGAGCACATCAGTCAATCTGCAAGGAGCAGGAATCATGAATTCGTATGTCAAGAAAGGCCTCTACTGCGGCCTGTTCGTCGCGGGACTCACGTTCCTCGGCGCTACCGCGGCCAACGCCGACACGTCCGGGGACGACAGCATCCTCGGCGGAACCCTCGTCGACGTGGTCCTCGAGGCCCCCGTCGAGATCGTCGACACCGCGGTGAGCGTCGTCGGCGATTCAACGGCGACGTCCGCACCCGAAGCGGCACCTGAGCCTGAGCCGGCACCCGCGCCGGAGCCGGCACCAGCACCGGAGCCGGCACCCGCGCCGGAGCCGGCACCTGCGCCGGAGCCAGCACCGGTGCCCGAGCCCGCGCCGGCCGCCACCACCAGTGGTGACGACAGTGTCGCGGGTGGGAACCAGGTCCAGTTGCCCGTCTCCATCCCGGTGACGGTCGAGGACAACGCGATCTCGATCATCGGCGATGCCGAGCAGTCGGGTTCGACGTCCGGACCGGTGGCGGGGGAGTCCGCCTCACCGGTCACCGAGGAGGCGACCACCTCCGGTGACGACAGTGTCGCCGGTGGGAACCAGGTGTCGCCGGTGGTGACCGTTCCGGTCACGGTCGGTGGGAACGCCATCTCGCTGTTCGGCGATTCGAGCAGTGAGCAGGCGGGTGCGCCTGCCACGTCGGGTGGTGCGGCTGTTCCGGCGGCGCCGTCGACCACGACCGGTGACGACAGTGTCGCCGGTGGGAACCAGGTGTCGCCGGTGGTGACCGTTCCGGTCACGGTCGGTGGGAACGCCATCTCCTTGTTCGGCGATTCGAGTAGTGAGGAGGCGGGTGCGCCTGCCACGTCGGGTGGTGCGGCTGTTCCGGCGGCGCCGTCGACCACGACCGGTGACGACAGTGTCGCCGGTGGCAACCAGGTCCTCGGCGACGTCGGGCTCCCGATCTCGGTGGTGGGCAACGCCGTCAGCGTGATCGGCGACTCCGAGTCGACGGGCACCTCGGCCTCCGCTCCGGCATCGTCCGGCGGCGCCACGTCTACCACGGATGGTGACGACAGCCTCGGCGGTGGGAACCAGATCGACCTCGGCCTGGAGCTGCCGGTCACGATCGGCGGCAACGCGATCTCCGTGATCGGGGACAGCGAGACCGGTGGTCCCGGGACGACCGATCCCACCACCCCGGTCGACCCGACGGACCCCACGGACCCGACCGACCCGACGGACCCCACCACCCCGGTGACCCCCGCCGTGCCGACGGTCCCCGCCACGGTGGTCACCACCGCGACGGCGGCGTCCTCGACCGGCTCGAACACGACGGCCTCGGCCGCGCGTTCAGCTGAGCCGACGCTCGCCGACACCGGCAGCGCCGCGGGTCAGCTCCTGCCGCTCTCCGGCCTCGCCACGGTCCTCGGCCTCCTGCTCCTGGCAGGCGGCGCGATCACCCGTCGTCGGATGAGCTAGTCCCGCACGAACAGACGAGCGGTGCCGACCCGGTCTCGGGTCGACACCGCTCGTCGGGGTGTCCGGGATCAGCTGGTCAGTGGTGCACCGGCGTGGTCGCCTCGGGGATCCAGTCGCCCGTCGCGAGGTACTGGACCTTCTTGGCGATGGAGACCGCGTGGTCGGCGAAGCGCTCGTGATACCGCGAGGCCAGGGTGGCGTCGACAGTCGCGACGGGCTCACCCTTCCAGGTGTCGCCGAGGACCTTCTCGAAGACGCTGGCGTGCAGCTCGTCGACGTCGTCGTCGTCGTTGCGGATCTCGTCGGCGATGCGCGGGTCCTGGGTGCGCAGCAGCTCCGTCAGCTTGCGAGCGATCGAGACGTCGAGTCGCCCCATCTCGGCGAAGGTGGTCCGCAGGCCCTTGGGCACGGCCTTGTCGGGGAAGCGGTACCGCGACAGCTGGGCGATGTGCTCGGCCATGTCGCCCATCCGCTCGAGCGACGCGCTGATGCGCAGCGCGCTCACGACGATGCGGAGGTCGCGCGCGACCGGCTGCTGACGGGCGAGGATGTCGATGGCGAGCTCGTCGAGTTCGATCGCGAGCTGGTCGATGCGGTTGTCGTTGGCGATGACCTCTTCAGCGACCGCGACGTCCGAGTTGCCGAAGGACTGCGTCGCCTTCTCGATGGAGATCGTGACGAGTTCGGCGATCTCGACCAGGCGATCCTGGACCTCTCGCAGTGACTGCTGGAATACCTCGCGCATGGCTCTGGGTGCCGTCCTTCCGTGACCTGGCGGTGGGCAGGCAGATGCCCGCTCCGCCGATGATGCCGAACCAAGGTTAACAGTTGGGGCCCCAAGCGTGAACAGTCGTCGAAGTGGCGGGGTATTCGCGAGTTCGGCGTTCGGCGGACTGAGTAACGTAGTACCCATGGACACCATGTGGTTGGTGCTGATCGCCCTGGCACTCGGCCTCATCGTCGGGGGCGGTTTCGTCGCCCTCACCTCGCTCGCCTTCCGCCGCGGAGAGCGCGCCGCGACGGTCGTCAACCCGGTCGTGCCCGACGGGGTCGACCAGGTGCTCGAAGCCCTCGACAGCGCGGGCATCGTCGTCGACCCGTCCAACAACGTGCTGAAGGCCTCCCCGGGGGCGTTCGCGCTCGGGCTGGTGCGCGACCGCGTGCTCGACAACCAGGAGTTCATCGACCTCGCGCTCGAGGTCCGACGCACCGGCGAGGCCGTCACGAGCGATCTGGAACTCGCGCTCGGGCGCTTCGGTGAGGCCACCCGGCATCTGCGCGTGCGGGCAGCGCCGCTCGGCTCTCGCTTCATCCTCCTCCTGGCCGAGGACCACACCGAGGCGCGTCGCCTCGACGAGGTCCGCAGGGACTTCATCGCGAACATCAGCCACGAGTTGAAGACGCCGATCGGCGCCATCGGGCTCCTCTCGGAAGCACTCGACACGGCGGCCGACGACCCGGAACGGGTGAAGCGGTTCGCCAGCCGGCTCGCGACCGAGTCACAGCGACTCACCCGGATGACCGCCGAGATCATCGACCTCTCGCGGTTGCAGGCGGCCGACGCCCTCCACCAGCCGGAACTCGTCCGCCTCGATCGGGTCATCGCCGCGGCGGTGGATCAGAACCGCGTGCCGGCCGAGGCGACCGGGGTGGGGCTCTCCCTCAAAGGCGGCAAGAACCTCGAGGTGTACGGTGACGAGGCGATGCTCGTCGTCGCCGTGCACAACCTCATCTCGAACGCCATCCACTACTCGCCCACCGGCGCGCACGTGGGTGTCGGCGTCCGGGCGGTCGACGACGTCGTCGAGATCGCCGTCACCGATCAGGGCGTCGGGATCGCCGAAGAGGACCGCGACCGGGTCTTCGAACGGTTCTTCCGCGTCGACCAGGCGCGGTCCCGCCACACGGGCGGCACCGGACTCGGCCTCAGCATCGTCAAGCACACCGTCCAGAACCACGGCGGCGAAGTGAAGGTCTGGTCGCAGCTGGGCCGTGGCTCGACGTTCACCATCCGCCTCCCCAGAGCAACGACCCCGCCGGAGGACCTCTCCACCGGCACGGCAAGGAGTACCCCGTGACCCGCATCCTGCTCGTCGAAGACGAAGCGTCCCTCAGCGAACCATTGAGCTATCTGCTCGAACGGGAGGGGTACGAGGTCGAGGTGGCGGAGGACGGTCCCTCGGCGGTTCAGGCCTTCACGGCTCGCGGCGCGGACCTCGTGTTGCTCGACCTCATGCTCCCCGGCATCCCCGGGACGGAGGTCTGCCGTCAGATCCGCGCGGTCTCGAGCACACCGATCATCATGCTCACCGCGAAGGACTCCGAGGTCGACATCGTCGTCGGGCTCGAGCTGGGCGCCGACGACTACGTCACGAAGCCCTACTCGACCCGCGAGCTCCTCGCGCGGATCAGGGCGGTGCTGCGACGCCGTGTCGAGGCGGACCAGGCGCAGGAGGAGGTGCTGCTCGAGGCCGGCACGGTCCGGATGGACACCGAGCGCCATGTCGTCGAGGTCAACGGGGCGCCGATCCCGATGCCGCTCAAGGAGTACGAGCTGCTCGAGCTGCTCCTGCGGAACGCCGGACGGGTTCTGACCCGTGGTCAGCTGATCGACCGGGTGTGGGGGAGCGACTACTACGGCGACACCAAGACGCTCGACGTCCACATCAAACGCATCCGTTCCCGGATCGAGGCGAACCCCTCGGAACCGGTGATGCTCGTCACCGTGCGTGGGCTCGGCTACCGCTTCGAGGCCTGACGCAGGTCCAGACGGACGAACGCCCCGCACCTCCGAAGAGGTGCGGGGCGTTCGGTCGTGTGGGGCGACGGAGCGTTATTCGGTCGGCTCCGTGGTGGGCGTCGCGAGCGGCGTCGGCGTCTCGGTGGGCTCATCCGTCGGCAGCGGCGTCGGGACGAGCGTGGAGTACTCGAGCAGCTGGCCGGTGAGGACCGGGACGCTCGCCGTGGCGCCCGTCTCGTCGCCGTACTGGAAGAAGACGTCCAGGATGGCTCCAGGCTGGACACCGAGGGACTCGATGCGCAGCGGGTCGTTCGCTCCCGAGCCGTCGAACGTCGTCAGGCCGGGCTCCGCGAGGACCTGGAACTGCTCGTCCTTGCCCTCGATCTCGATCAGCACCGTGTGGGCGCGGTCGTCGCGGTTCGCGACGCTGAAGACGAGGTTGCCGGTCTCGCCGTCGTCGGAGACGACGATGGCGTTGCGGACGGCCACCGAGCCGACGGTGACACCGACGCCGTCCGAGGCGTCGTACTGCTTCAGGGTCGCCTGCGGCGCGATGAGGTTGCAACCGCTCATGCCGAGTGCGACAGCACCCGCGACGACGATGGAAGCGATGAGACGCGCCTTCACAGAACCCTCCAAGATGTGGTGGCCCCGGGCGCAGACGAGTGACAGGTGTCCCGGGATCCGGATTCGAGTCTAGCCCACGGCTGCGAAGGGGTGTGGCCGGGTCGTGGACCCGTGATCGGCCGGTGCACCACCCGGTTCGCTGGGCACCCGGTACCCGGCTCTGATCAGGGGTGCCGTGGTATTCTGGGAGACGCTGAAGGGACCGAGACCCATGATCTTCGAAGTTGGCGAGACCGTCGTCTACCCGCACCATGGCGCCGCGACCATCACCGAGGTGAAGACCCGGATCATCAAGGGCGAGGAGAAGCTCTACCTGAAGCTCCGCGTCACCCAGGGCGACCTCGTGATCGAGGTCCCGGCTGAGAACGTCGACCTGGTCGGGGTACGCGACGTCATCGGGCGCGAGGGCGTCGACCGCGTGTTCGACGTGCTCCGTGCGCCGTTCACCGAGGAGCCGACGAACTGGTCCCGCCGCTACAAGGCGAACCTCGAGAAGCTGGCCTCGGGCGACGTCATCAAGGTCTCCGAGGTGGTCCGCGACCTGTGGCGTCGCGACCAGGACCGAGGCCTCTCCGCTGGAGAGAAGCGGATGCTCGCGAAGGCTCGCCAGATCCTGGTCTCCGAACTGGCGCTGGCGGAGCAGACCGACGAGGAGCGGGCGTCGTCGGTCCTCGACGAGGTCCTCGCCTCCTGAGCCGAGCGTTCGTTCGGACGTGTCGCCCGAGAAGTAGGCTCGTGGCATGACTGCCATTGACGAACCGGGTGCTATCGCCGATCCATCCCTGGACGGCCCGGCGGTCGGCGTGATCATCGTGGCGGCGGGTAGTGGGACGCGCCTCGGTGCCGGGATCCCCAAGGCGTTCGTGTCGCTCGCCGGCAGTACCGTGCTCGAACACGCGCTCGCCCCGGTCTTCCGCCTGCGGGACGCGGTCCAGGTCGTCGTCGTCGTCCCCGCCGATCGCGTCGGTGAGGCGGAGACGATCGGTCGTCGCGCCGCGGGGAAGGCGGCCGACCACCTCCGCGTCGTCGTCGGAGGCGACACGAGACAGTCCTCCGTCCTCGCCGGACTCGCCGCCCTGTGGCCGGGAGTGCGGACGGTACTCGTCCACGACGCCGCACGGGCACTCACCCCGACCGAACAGTTCGAACGGGTGATCGACGCCGCCGCGCGGACGGGGTGGGGGGTCGTACCGGGGCTTCCGGTGACCGACACGATCAAACGGGTCGATGCGAGCGCCCTCGTCGAGCAGACCGTGGATCGGGCCGCCCTCAGAGCCGTCCAGACACCGCAGGCGTTCCCGCGTGATGCCCTCGTCGCGGCCTTTCGCGTCGCCGAGGACCGCCTCGCGGCGGCCACCGACGACGCGGCGCTCTACGCGGACGCCGGACACCCCGTCCTCACCGTCGACGGGTCGGAGGCAGCGTTCAAGATCACGACCCCGTGGGACGCCCAGCGTGCGGAGCGACTCCTGGCGGACCGGGACCGGGATCAGCAGCAGGAGGTGGGCGCACGGCCGACCTCCTCGATCAGGACCGGCATCGGCATCGACGTCCACGCCTTCGCCGACGACGGCGAGCTGAGCCTCGCCGGCCTCAGGTGGCCGGGGGAACGGCCGCTGGCCGGACACAGCGACGGGGATGCGGTCGCCCATGCCATCGTCGACGCCCTGCTGTCCGCTGCCGGCCTCGGTGACATCGGCTCCATGTTCGGCACCGACGACCCCCGCTTCGCCGGGGCGAGCGGCGAGGTCTTCCTGCGGGCAGCTGTCGAACGGCTGCACGCCGCGGGCTTCGTCGTCGTCAACGTCGCGGTGCAGCTCGTCGGCAACCGCCCGCGGTTCGCGCCCCGTCGGACGGAGGCGGAGGGCGTGTTGAGCGCGCTCGTCCACGGGCCGGTCAGCATCGCGGCGACGACCACGGATGCGCTCGGGTTCACCGGCCGTGGCGAGGGTGTCACAGCCATCGCCACCGCCCTCATCGAGCGCCGCTGACGGGTCGGTCCTCAGTCGGCGGACGTGCCCTCGTCGACCGACGCACCGAGCCCGAGGAACCGGCCGTATTCGCCGGCGGCTCGTCGGAACCCCGCCTGCACCCGCTGCGACAGCGGTTGGAACGGCGTCGGGGTGACGACGACGCCGGTCGCGCTCGTCCGTCGGCGCCAGGTGCCGACGACGCGTCCGTCGACGGCGATCATCGGGAGGAAGATGCCGTTCGCGCCGGGGACGATTCGGTCTGCGAACGCCGCCGGGAGCGTCAGCTCGCGGTCGCGGTAGCCGAGGAGCAGTTCGTCGAATCCGGGAAGCGCGAGCACCCGTGGTCGCCGTGGAGCAGGTGACGGCTCGATGCCCTCGGACGCCGACCAGCGGGTGACACCCTCGCGCGACTCGGAGACCAGCCGTCCGGCGGCCACCTCGACGCCGCGTTTCGCCTGTGCGACGGTGAGCTTGGACCACCAGGTGAGGTCGGCGATCGTCGACGGGCCGTGGCCGGTGAGATACCGGACGACGAACTCGCCGAGCGCCTCGTCCGCCTCGAGCACCCGCGGTGCACGGATCCACTCCTCAGTCAGGACGAGTGCCTGCTGTCTTCCTGCTGGAGGTCCCCAGCAGACCACGCCCGACATCGCGAGTTCCATGATGAGGTGGGAGCCCCGTTGTCCGTCGATCGGGATCCCGGCATCGGTGTGGGCCGTCAACAGCTCCTCCCTCGTCACGCGCCGATGCCCGCTGAGCAGTCCCTCGGTGAGCGCACGGGAGCGCGAGAAGGTCTCGGCGTCGAGCTCGAGCTGACGGTGTCTGGCCGCGATCGTCGAGCGGACCCGCGGGACACCGAGCCCGAGCAGCCACCCGAGGTCCTCAGCGGCGACGAGATGCAGGGTGCCGCGCATCGGCCAGGACCGGACGATCGAGCCGTCCTCGAGCGCCGCGAGCACCTCGCCCATCATGATGCCGCTCGACCTGACGCCGACCGCCCACAGCGACGAAGCGAGGTCTTGGGCCTGGACCGCGAGCAGCCGCGAGACGACACCCGTGGGGGAGCGGTGATCGGCTCCGTCGAGGAGCTGGGCCGCCAGTCGCGCGCGGAGAACCTGTTGGTCGTCGCGTCCCGTGGTCATGGGACCATCATGCCCGGACGACGGCGGCTAGTCTGGTCTCGTGGCCCTCCGACTCTACGATTCGAAAACGCAGTCCCTCCGGGACTTCGTGCCGCTCCGCGAAGCCGAGGCGGGGCTGTACGTCTGCGGACCGACCGTGCAGTCCTCTCCGCACATCGGACACCTGCGCAGCGCGCTCGTCTACGACCAGCTGCGACGCTGGCTGACGGCCTCCGGAGTCCGCGTCACGCTCGTCCGCAACGTCACCGACATCGACGACAAGATCCTCGCGAACGCCGCCGCCGGCGTCGAGGGCGGGTTCGCCCAGCCCGGCGAGGAGTGGTGGGCGCTCGCCTACCGGTACGAACTCGAGTTCACGGCCGCCTACCGTGCCCTGGGCATCCTGCCCCCGAGCTACGAACCACGCGCGACGGCGAGCATCCCGGAGATGCAGGAGCTCATCGAGCGGCTCATCGACGCCGGGCACGCGTACCCGGCTCCCGACGACTCCGGCGACGTCTACTTCGACACCGCCTCATGGAGCCGCTACGGCGAACTCACCCGGCAGAGCGCCGAGCACATGGAGGCCGCGACCGACGCCGACCCGCGCGGCAAGCGGGATCCCCGCGATTTCGCGCTCTGGAAGGGCACCAAGCCTGGGGAGCCGCGCTCGGCGAGTTGGATGTCTCCGTGGGGCGAGGGACGGCCCGGCTGGCACATCGAGTGCTCGGCGATGTCGACCAAGTACCTCGGTGAGGAGTTCGACATCCACGGCGGCGGACTCGACCTCCGGTTCCCCCACCACGAGAACGAGCTCGCCCAGTCGAGCGCAGCCGGCGACCCCTTCGCGCGGTACTGGCTGCACAACGGGCTGGTCGCCGTCACGGGCGGGCAGAAGATGTCGAAGTCCCTCGGCAACTCCGTCTACGCCGCCGACCTCCTGGCAGCAGCCCGGCCGCTCGTCGTCCGGTACTACCTCGGTGCAGCGCAGTACCGATCGACGCTTGAATTCCATCCGGGCGCACTCGCCGAGGCCGAAGCCGCACTCGGACGAATCGAGGGCTTCCTCGATCGCGCCGCTCGCGCCGACCTGCTCACCGAGACGGGCACGGCCGCCAGTCGAGCGACGCTTCCGGCCGCCTTCGTCGAGGCGATGGACGACGACCTGAACATCCCCCGCGCGCTCGCCGTGTTGCATGACGCCGTGCGCGTCGGCAACGCCGCCCTCGATGGCGGCGACGACCTGGCGACAGCCCGCGAGCGTGCGGTCGCCGTCCTCGACATGACCCGGGTGCTCGGCATCGACCCGACCGACCCCTCGTGGTCGTCGGGCACCGACCCCGTCACTCACCGATCCCTGTCCGCACTCGTCGAGCGTCTGCTCGTCGATCGCGCGGACGCCAGGGTCGCCAAGGACTTCGCAGCGGCCGACCGGATCCGCGACGAACTCACAGCGGCTGGGATCACCATCGAAGACACCCCGTCCGGAGCACATTGGAGTATCAGTGGCAAGTAAGCCTTCCCGCCCGACCGGGCCGAAGAAAGCGAAGAAGGGTCCCACCAAGGGCACCGGTGGCCTCGGCCGCAAGGCGCTCGAGGGTCGTGGACCGACGCCCAAGGCCGAGGACCGCGCCTGGCACCCCGCCGGCAAGCGGAAGGCCGCGCAGGAGCGCTACGCGGCTTCCGGCGGCACCGGCAAGCCAAGGCAGGCGGCCGGCCAGAACGGACGCCCGTCCACGAACGGCCGGACCAAGCAGAAGTCGAGCGACGAGTCCGAGGTCGTCACCGGCCGCAACTCCGTCCTCGAAGCGCTCCGCGCGAAGATCCCGGCCACCACGCTGTACGTCGCGACCCGCATCGAGATGGACGACCGGGTGAAGGAGGCGCTCAGCATCGCCACCCGACGCGGGATCCCGGTGCTTGAGGTCATGCGTCCGGAGCTCGACCGCATGGCCGGGTTCGACGGTGTGCACCAGGGCCTCGCCATCAAGGTGCCGCCCTACGAGTACGCGCACCCCATGGAGTTGCTCGACCAGGTCATCTCCCGTGGCGAGAACCCGTTGTTCATCGCCCTCGACGGCATCACCGACCCCCGCAACCTGGGTGCGATCATCCGATCGACCGCAGCTTTCGGTGGCCACGGAGTGATCCTGCCGCAGCGCCGGAGCGTGGGCCTCACCGCCTCCGCGTGGAAGACCTCGGCCGGCGCGGCGGCTCGGACGCCGGTCGCGATGGCCGCCAACCTCACCCAGACGCTCAAGGCGTTCAAGGAGCGCGGCGTCTTCGTGATCGGTCTCGACGGCGACGGCGACGTCTCCCTTCCCGGGCTCGAACTCGCCGACCAGCCGATCCTCGTGGTCGTCGGCAGCGAGGGCAAGGGCCTGTCGCGCCTCGTCACCGAGACCTGCGACGCGGTCGTGTCGATCCCGATCTCGGCCTCGACCGAATCGCTCAACGCCGGGATCGCGGCCAGCGTGACGCTGTACGAGATCGCGCGCCGCCGTAACGCCGAGTAGGCGACCGGCGGACGCGCCGCACGAACGAGACAGGCCCTCGGAACGGATCTCCGTTCCGAGGGCCTGTCTGTCGTCAGTCGAGGTGACGGACCCGATCAGACCAGGTCTCGCCAGTCGACCGGTCCGGTCATGGCGGCGGGGATGCTGATCGCCTCGGTCGGCGGCACGATCATGGTCGCCTCGTCGCGGCGGTGCCGCAGGACGGTGTTCACGTAGGAACCCACGGCTTCCGCCAGGGGGATGTCGCGACCCTCGTTCTGCGCGAGGAACCAGCGATGTTCCAGGAGCTGGTGGAAGATCTCGGCGGGCTCGAGCTTGCCGCGGAGTTCGCGCGGGATCGCCTTCACCACCGGCTCGAACACGCGGATGAGCCACTCGTGCGCCGCCATCTCCTCGTCGAACCCGTCCTTCCCGAACGAGGCCGAGTAAGCGTCGAGGTCGTTGAGCAGGCGCCTCGCCTGGTTCTCGCCGGCGTCGAGGCCGGTGAGCCGCAGGAGCCGGCGTTGGTGATGCCCGGCGTCGACGACCTTCGGCTGGATCCGCACGGTCGAGCCCTCGTCGGTCGTCTTGATCGCGAGTTCCTCGATGTCGAAGCCGAGTTCGTTCAGGCGGTGGACGCGCTCGGTGATGCGCCAGCGCTCGGACGCGTCGAAGGACTCGGAGCCCGTGAGCTCCTTCCAGAGGGACCGGTAGGCGGCGACGATGCCGTTGCTCACGGTGACGGGGTCGAGTTCGGCGTCCGCGCGTCCGCCTGCCTCGAGATCGAGGAGCTCGCCGGCGATGTTCACCCGGGCGATCTCGAGGTCGTTCTCACGCTGCCCGTTCGACAGGCCGCCCTCGTAGAGCTTGCCCGTCTCGGCGTCGACGAGATAGGCCGCGAAGGCGCCCGCGTCGCGCCGGAAGAGCGTGTTCGACAGCGACACGTCGCCCCAGAAGAAGCCGACGATGTGCAGCCGGACGAGGAGGACGGCGAGCGCGTCGACGAGGCGGGTCGCGGTGTCGGGCCGGAGGGTGCCCTGGAAGAGCGCACGGTAGGGGAGTGAGAACTTCAAGTGCCGCGTCACGAGCACGCTCGGCAGCTCGCGGCCCTTGCGGTCGCTCCGGTTCGTGATGACCGCGAGCGGGTCGACGCAGGGGATGTCGAGGCGCTGCAGCGTGCGCAGCATGTCGTACTCGCCCTTCGCCATCTCCGCGGTCGTCTCCTTGACGGCGATGACGTAGCCGGACAGGTTCGCGAACCGGACCAGGTGGCGCGAGATGCCCTTCGGGAGCGAGGCGATGGCCTCATTCGGCCAGTTCTCGAGGGGGAGCTCCCAGGGGAGGTCGAGCAGCGCCGGGTCGACGGTGGCGGCGGTGATGTTCAATGCGCCGGACATGGTGCGGAGCGCTCCTCGGGGATCGTCGTGCTGAGACTGGACAAGCGAAAACGACGATGGTCGAGCGATCGGAGACCGACCGCTCGACCATCGTCGGCGGGAAACTAGATCGAGGAGGACACGACCGGCTTGTTGCCCAAACGCTCACCCGATGCCGAGTCGAACGCGTGCACGTGGTGCGGCGTCGGCGCGAGGAACACGGTGTCGCCGATGTGTGCGTGGTTGCGACCGTCGACGCGGGCGACGATGTCGGTGCGCTTGCCGGAGACGTCGGTGTGGCCGTACAGGTAGCCGTCGGCGCCGAGCTCCTCGACGAGGTCGACGGTCACCTCGATGCCGGAGCCCGAGTTGCTGGACACGGTGATGTCCTCGGGGCGCACGCCGACCGTGACGTTCTTCGACGGAGCGGCATCGGTGATCTCGCGCTCGACCGGGATGATGAATCCGCCGAGCTTGATGCCGCCGTCGGCGATCTCACCCTCGAACAGGTTCATGGCCGGGCTGCCGATGAAGCCGGCGACGAAGACGTTGTTCGGCTTCTCGTAGAGGTCCCGCGGGGTGCCGACCTGCTGCAGGATGCCGTCCTTGAGGACCGCGATGCGGTCGCCCATGGTGAGCGCCTCGGTCTGGTCGTGGGTGACGTAGACGGTGGTGACGCCGAGACGACGCTGCAGCGACGCGATCTGGGTGCGGGTCTGGACGCGGAGCTTGGCATCGAGGTTCGACAGCGGCTCGTCCATGAGGAAGACCTGGGGCTGACGGACGATGGCTCGACCCATCGCGACGCGCTGACGCTGACCACCGGAGAGCGCCTTCGGCTTGCGGGTCAGGTAGTCCTCGAGGTCGAGGAGCTTGGCGGCTTCGAGCACGCGGGTGGCGCGCTCTTCCTTGCCGACACCGGCGATCTTGAGCGCGAAGCCCATGTTCTCGGCGACGGTCATGTGCGGGTAGAGCGCGTAGTTCTGGAACACCATCGCGATGTCGCGGTCCTTCGGCGGCACGTCGGTGACGTCGCGGTCGCCGATGAAGATGTGGCCGTCGTTGACCTCTTCGAGGCCGGCGAGCATGCGGAGGGAGGTTGACTTGCCGCAGCCGGACGGGCCGACGAGGACGAGGAATTCGCCGTCGGCGACCTCGAGGTTCAGCTTGTCGACCGCGGGGCGAGTGCCACCCGGGTAGAAACGGGTTGCGTTGTCGAACGTCACAGACGCCATGGTTGTTCTCCTTCACCGGCAGGTACGTGCCGGACGATCCGTTGTGAATGGACGCGAACCCGTCATCGATGGCCGGTTCGCCGTTCCAGTATGCCACGACCACCTGTGAATGGAAGGTCCAGCGACCAGCGGATCTCTCGGTGGACGCACAGCCGGCTCCCGGCCTGGTTTGGGCCTCTCTCAGGCGGCAGGTCTACGATTACTCTGTTTGGCGCTGCCTCGTCTCCGCAGCGCGAGCCCCCCGAAACGAGGATCAATGTCTGGCGCTGGATCGCAGAACCGACCGACCAAGAACGAACGACGCGACGCGGCACGCGAGAAGGCGCGGGTGCTGCGCGAGCAGCAGAAGCGCCGCGACCGCCGCAACCGGGTGCTGCTCCAGGGCGGCATCGTGCTCGGTGCGCTCGCGATCGTGGCGGTGGTGGCGGTCATCATCGTGACGTCGATCAAGCCCGCCGGACCGGTCCCGACCGCGGCGAAGAACGACGGCTTCACCGTCTCCGCCGGCTTGCAGCTGGTCGGAGCCCCGGCCAGTGCGTCCACGCCGACGCCGAGCGCGACCGATCCGGCCGCCCCCGCGGAGCCCGCCCCGGCTGAGACGCCGGCAGCCACCGAGACCCCCGCCGCCGACGGCGTCGAGATCTCCGTCTACCAGGACTTCCTCTGCCCCTACTGCGGTCAGTTCGAGACCACGAACGCGGAGCAGGTCAAGGGCTGGCTCGAGGCCGGCGCCGCGACGTACACGGTGCACCCCCTCGCAACGCTGAGCAACTTGTCGCTCGGGACGCAGTACTCGCTGCGCGCTTCGAACGCGGCCGCCTGCGTCGCGGAGTACTCGCCGAACGACTTCTTCTCCTTCAACACCGCACTGTTCGAGAACCAGCCCAAGGAGAACACCGAGGGCCTGACCGACGCCGAGCTGAAGTCGATCGCCAAGGGCGTCATCTCCGGCGGCGAGAAGAAGATCAACGCCTGCATCGACGACGGCACCTACAAGTCGTGGGTGAAGGACTCGACCGACCGTGCGCGCAGCGGCCCGCTGCCCGGCACCGACGTCGCCAAGGTCGAGGGGACGCCGACCATCCTGGTGAACGGCAAGCAGTACACGGGTTCGCTCACCGACGCCGAGCAGTTCGCGGCCTTCGTCCTCGCCGTCTCGAGCGAGAGCTACTCCACCGGGACGCCGACGCCGGGTGCCAGCGAGTCGCCCGTGACCAACGGCTGATCCGCCGTCATCGTAGGATGGATGGGACCGGGGCCAGCCCCTGTCGGCCGACGTGGCGCAATTGGTAGCGCAACGCTCTTGTAAAGCGTAGGTTACGGGTTCAAGTCCCGTCGTCGGCTCCAGCCGAGAACCGCCCGCTCAGCCTCGCTGAGTGGGCGGTTCCTCATTGGAAGGAACCCTCCCGTGACCCGTGTCCCAGCGCCGCTCGCGCTCCTCATCGCCGTCGTCAGCGGTGCCTTCATCGCGGTGCAGGCAAGGCTGAACGGTGATCTCGGAGCCCGCCTCGGTGACGGGTTCACCGCGGCTGCGATCTCGTTCGGCGGCGGCTTGATCATCCTCACCGTCGGGCTGGCGGTCTCCCGCACCGGTCGTCAGGGGCTCTCCACGGTGGCCGGTGCCGTCCGACGCCGGGAGATGCCCTGGTGGACGGTGCTCGGTGGGTGTGCCGGCGCGTTCCTCGTGCTCTCGCAGGGGCTCACCGCCGCCACGCTCGGCGTCGCCCTCTTCACGGTCGCGGTCGTCGCCGGCCAGACGGCGAGCGGACTCGTGCTCGACCGGATCGGCTTCGGCCCGGGAGGCGTCGTCGGGTTCAGCGTCCAGCGCGTCCTCGGGGCGGTCGTCGCCCTCGTCGCCGTCGGCGTCGCGGTCTCGGGCGAGCTCGGCGGGAGCATCCCACTCGGACTGCTCGTCCTCCCGCTCCTCGCCGGCATCGGGATCGGCTGGCAGCAGGCGGTCAACGGTCGCGTGAAGATGCGGGCGCAGAGCACGCTCGCCGCCACGTTCATCAACTTCATCGTCGGGACGGTCGTGCTGGTCATCGCCGCGGTGCTCCACGCGGTCATCGTCGCGCCGCCCGGACCGCTCCCGGGGGAGTGGTGGCTCTACCTCGGAGGCCCGATCGGATGCGTGTTCATCGCCGTGGCGGCGTTGCTCGTGCAGCACACGGGCGTGCTCATCCTCGGGCTCGGCACAGTGGCCGGTCAGACCCTGAGCGCGCTCGCCCTCGACGTGCTCCTGCCCACCGACGACGGCGGCGTGCATGTCGCGACGGTCATCGGGACACTCCTCGCGTTCGCCGCCGTGGCGATCGCATCGGCGCGGTTCAGGCGTCGTCCCACGGCATCTTCGTCCGCCGACTGAGTCGAGCCGTCGGGCCGTCGGATGCCGTGAGCGACTCCGTCCTCAGGGCATGGAGCTGAGGTGCGCCTTCGCGTTGATCGTCTTGCGGCGCCCCGTGCGAGCGTTACCCGGCTTCCCTCCGACGTACAGCCAGCCGAGGAGCTCCTCGCCCTTCTTCAGGCCGTGTGCCTTCCGGACCGCTTTGGCGCGAGTCGCGCCGCCGGTGCGCCAGAACACGCCCCAACCGGCGTCGTCGAGCAGGAGACTGACCATGTGGGCCACTCCGGCCGCGACCGCCTCCTGCTCCCAGGCGGGCACCTTCGACTTCTTCACGCTCACGACGACGGCGAGCAACAGGGGCGCGCGGAGCGGCTTCGTCGAGGGCTTCGAGTCGCCCTCCGCCTTCGCGAGCGCCCGGCCGAGCTTCACGCGGTCGTCGCCGCGGAGGGTGATGACCCGCCACGGACGCAGGGCGCTGTGGTCGGCCACTCGACCGGCCGCCGCGAGGACCTCGAGGAGTTCCGCGTCACTCGGAGCGACGTCGGTGACCTTGGACCACGAACGCCGCCCGGCGACGGCGGCGAGGACGGGGCGCTCGACCGGTTCGGTCACTCCGTCGGCTCGGTGGTGTCGGCCGCGGCGAAGTTGAGCGCGATCGAGTTCATGCAGTAGCGGTCGCCGGTGGGCGTGCCGAAGCCGTCGTCGAACACGTGGCCGAGGTGCGAGCCGCAGTTGGCGCACCGGACCTCGGTGCGCACCATGCCGAGGGTGCGGTCCTCGATGAGCTGCACCGCCTCGGGGTTCACGGACTCGTAGAAGCTCGGCCATCCGCAGCCGGAATCGAACTTGGTACCGCTCTTGAAGAGTTCGGCGTTGCAGGCCGCACAGGTGTAGAGGCCCGCGCGCGACTCGTCGAGGAGCTCACCGGTCCAGGCCCGCTCGGTCGCCGCTCCGCGGAGGACCTGATACTGCTCCGGCGTGAGTTCCTCGCGCCACTGCTCATCGGTCTTCGACACGTCGTACGTCATGCTGCTCCATTCGTCTCGGTCATCCTACGTGCGGGGCTGCCTCGTGCATGCGGCTCCCGACGTATTCCATAACACTGCACCGAGCCTGATCCTTCCCGGTGAACGTCGGCCCTCGCCGGGGTGGATGCGGCCCGGCGGGCATCGGCTGAATAGACTTGGACGACGGCGGACCGGAGCATGACTCCACGGTCGCCGCATCGGCACCGATCGGCAGGAGATGAGCATGCAGCCAGCGTCGCGCACGCCTGCCGATGACGACGCGTCGACGCCGACGGGAGGCCTCGACCAGCGCGAGCTCGAGATCCTCGAGTTCGAGTCCCACTGGATGCAGCACGTCGGGGCCAAGGAGGCCGCCATCCGCGACCGCTTCGCCCTGTCCCCGGCCCGGTACTATCAACTGCTCGGCGCGCTCATCGACTCGCCGTCCGCCCTCGCCCACGACCCCATGCTGATCAAGCGGCTGCAGCGCACCCGCGACGCCCGACTCTCGGCGCGAGGAGCCTCGGCTCCCCGCACCGACGGCTGAGCAGCTCTCGGAGACCACACCATGGCTGAATCCTTCCCGCCCGACCGCTTCGACGAGGTCCCCGACCTCAAGCGCGTCGGCGCGCACCGTGCCCCTGCTCCCAAGGGACGCGGCTGGATCGCCTTCCTCGTCGCCGTGGTCGCCACGCTCGTACTCGTGGGGGTCGGCACCTTCGCCCTGTTCGGGTTGAACGACCGGATCGACTTCTTCGGCGGCTCGCAGAGCCCGAGCGCCACGCCCACGCCGACCCCCACCCCGACCGAGGCTGCCCCCGTCGTCGACCCCGCGGCTAGCATCCTCGTCCTGAACGGCACACCCACCGCCGGCCTCGCCGCATCGGCGGCGGCAGCGATCACGGCTGCCGGCTTCACGCAGCAGATCGGGACGAGCGACGCCAGCACGGAGGACGTCACGACGAGCGGCGTCTACTACCAGGATCCGTCGCAGGAGGGCGTCGCCCGCGCCATCGCGAACGCGCTCGGCGGCATCCCGATCCAGATCACGGACACGTACGCGATCCCCGTCGAGGAGGGCGAGGCGCCGGTCCTCCGCATCGTCGTCGTGGTCGGCGCGGACTACCAGCCTGCCGCCTGAGCGCGGCTGGAGCGGGTCGATCGCTCGGGTCGCCGGCACGCCGTGTTTCCGGAGTGTTTCCTCCATGTTGAGTTGTCGTATCACTCCGCCCCGTTTGTCGATTTCGGGGTGAATCCGCGCGGTGCTCCGGATTAGTATCTGGAACTGGCCGCTCATCCCGTCCCGTCTCGACTCGCCCCCGGGTCCACTTCGGCGCAGGGTGGTCACCGGGGTCCCGATCCCGGATGGCAGGTCCGGGTTCGGCAACAGTCGATGCCTGCGAGCACGCAGCAATGGGAGTATGAAATGGCGAACGGAACCGTCAAGTGGTTCAACGCTGAGAAGGGCTTCGGCTTCATCACGGTCGACGACGGTGGACAGGATGTCTTCGTCCACTACTCGGCGATCGACATGAGCGGCTACAAGTCCTTGGAAGAGGGCCAGGCGGTCGTCTTCGAGGTCGGCACTGGAGCAAAGGGGCCTCAGGCCGAGGGTGTGCGCCTGGCGTAGCCGCTGATCAGGTACGCGATTCCTGCGACGCCGTCCACTTCGGTGGGCGGCGTCGTTCGTCGTTCCGGGGCTGTTCCCGGGAGTTCGCTCAGGGCGCCGGTGCTCACTTGCACTCCCACCCCCTGAGTGCCAGAATCGACTTAGCACTCGTACTCATTGAGTGCTAACAACGTTCATGACGTCCGGGAGGGACGAAAAACACACATGGCTAAGATCATTGCTTTCGACGAGGAGGCCCGTCGCGGCCTCGAGCGTGGACTGAACATTCTTGCTGACACGGTCAAGGTCACCCTTGGGCCGCGCGGTCGCAACGTTGTCCTCGAGAAGAAGTGGGGCGCCCCCACGATCACCAACGACGGCGTGTCCATCGCCAAGGAGATCGAACTCGACGACCCGTACGAGAAGATCGGCGCGGAGCTCGTCAAGGAGGTCGCCAAGAAGACCGACGACGTCGCCGGCGACGGCACCACCACGGCGACCGTGCTGGCACAGGCGCTCGTCCGCGAGGGCCTCCGCAACGTCGCCGCAGGCGCCGACCCCATCAGCCTCAAGCGCGGCATCGAGAAGGCCGTCGAGGCCGTCACGGTCGAGCTCATCGCCAACGCCAAGGAGGTGGAGACCAAGGAGGAGATCGCTGCGACCGCTTCCATCTCCGCCGGCGACACCACCATCGGCGAGATCATCGCCGAGGCGATCGACAAGGTCGGCAAGGAGGGTGTCGTCACCGTCGAGGAGTCGAACACCTTCGGCACCGAGCTCGAGCTCACCGAGGGCATGCGCTTCGACAAGGGCTACCTGTCGCAGTACTTCGTGACCGACCCCGACCGCCAGGAAGCGGTGTTCGAGGACCCCTACATCCTCATCGCCAACCAGAAGATCTCCGCGATCAAGGACCTCCTGCCGATCGTCGACCAGGTCATCCAGTCGGGCAAGCAGCTCCTCATCATCGCTGAGGACGTCGACGGCGAAGCTCTCGCGACGCTCGTCGTCAACAAGATCCGTGGCATCTTCAAGTCCGTCGCCGTCAAGGCTCCGGGCTTCGGCGACCGCCGCAAGGCTCAGCTGCAGGACATCGCCATCCTCACCGGTGGCCAGGTCATCTCCGAGGAGGTCGGCCTCAAGCTCGAGACCGTCACACTCGACCTGCTCGGCCGTGCCCGTAAGGTCGTCATCACCAAGGATGAGACCACCATCGTCGAGGGTGCCGGCGACGCCGACGCCATCGCCGGTCGTGTCTCGCAGATCCGCAAGGAGATCGACAACACCGACAGCGACTACGACCGCGAGAAGCTCCAGGAGCGTCTCGCCAAGCTCGCGGGCGGTGTGGCGGTCATCAAGGCCGGTGCAGCGACCGAGGTCGAGCTCAAGGAGCGGAAGCACCGCATCGAGGACGCTGTTCGCAACGCGAAGGCTGCCGTCGAAGAGGGCATCGTCGCCGGTGGTGGCGTCGCCCTGATCCAGGCCGGCAAGACCGCGTTCGAGAAGCTCGAGCTCGTCGGTGACGAGGCGACCGGTGCGAACATCGTCAAGGTCGCCATCGACGCTCCGCTCAAGCAGATCGCGCTCAACGCGGGCCTCGAGCCCGGCGTCGTCGCCGACAAGGTCCGCAACCTGCCCGTCGGACACGGCCTCAACGCCGCGACCGGAGAGTACGTCGACATGCTCGCTGCCGGCATCAACGACCCGGTGAAGGTCACGCGCTCCGCGCTGCTCAACGCAGCGTCGATCGCCGGTCTGTTCCTCACCACCGAGGCCGTCGTCGCCGACAAGCCGGAGAAGAACCCGGCTCCGGCCGGCGACCCGACCGGTGGCATGGACTTCTAAGTCCGACAGCAACACCTGCGCAGGGCGTCTCCTTCGGGAGGCGCCCTGCGTCGTTTCCGGACGCGTATGTCGATTCCGGCATGCTGACCGCATCCGTTATGAAGTCGTCACTGGGCGGTCGCAGGTCGCCTCTGTTTCGTCTCTATGCTGAGGCTATGACACGACTCGGGGGAGCCGCGGCCATTGCCGCCACGATCTTCATGCTGACCGCTTGCGCGACCGCGCCGAAGGAGACCCCGTCACCCGAGGCGGTTGCATCGCCGTCGGCGACGCCGACGGCCACACCCGCTCCGACGTGGCCGCAGAGTCTGATCGACACGAACTGCGAGCAGCTCGTTCCGCAGGCGGTTGTGGACGCGACGTTCGATGTTTCGCTGGCCTCGGGAGCGACCGACCCCGCCCTCGCATCCTCAGGAACGTTCTTCCCGGCGGCCGTCGAGTATGCAGGAGGTCTCTCCTGCCAGTGGGGTGCGATCGACCCGGCGGCGCCGACTGATGACCAAGACGGTATCGAGGGGCCGGACAACTGGCTCGCGGTGACTGTCGCCATCGTCCCGCGCGCTTCGGACGTCGCTGAACGGATCGCGACAGAGATCGACGGGTCCGTGCCGACGGCCGATCCCGCCGGAGCCTGCGATCACGGGCTGTGTTCGACCGATATGCTCATTGGTGAATACTGGGTGAACGTCGCTGCCGTCGCCTACGTGAACGCGGACCTACCGCCGACCGAAATGCAGCAGGCGCTGTTCGATCAGGTCGCGTCCGTCGTCGGTGGCCTCGGAGCGAGTGCAGAGCCGTCGCTCCCCCCGGAGAGCGCCACCTGGCCGCGCGAGTGCGGTGCGGTCGTCTCCCTCGACGTGCTCGAATCCACACTCGATCTCGTGTCGCCGGTCTGGGTACCTGGCTTCAGCTACCGCTCCAGTAACCTCCCCTACGGCGCTGTGCTGGTCGCTGGCGGGCAGACCTGCGGATTCGCCGATGCGGAGTTCGGGCGTATGGGATCGGTCTCCACGCTGCCCGGTGCCGGTCCCGCGTTCGCCGAGTCGTTGGCGCTTGCGCGAACGGCCCCTGAAGTGTCGGTCGTCGAAATCGACGGGCTACCCGCCGAAAGCGCATTCGTGCAAGCCGGTTCGGGTGCCACAGGTCAAGCGAGGCTCGAGATGAACCTGCGAGGCACCTGGGTTACGATCACCGTGGGCTCGCCGCCGACGCCAAGAGACGGATCAGCCAGCGCCACCGCGCGGGCCATCGCGCTGGCGACGGCTATGGCGGCGGCGTCAAGCTGATCGGGCTGTCCTCGCCGCCGCCAACCGACGCTCACCCGCTGAACATGCTCGCGTTCGCCCGCTCGATCTCGGCGTACTGCGTGCCCGCGACGGCGAGCGCTCGGCTGATCTCGCCGAGGTTCTCCTCGACCTGACGCTGGGTGCCCCTCCAGCGCTCGACGACACCGTGGAACGCGGCCGCTGCAGCGCCGGTCCACTGGCCGTCGAGTGCCGCCAGCTGCGTGTGCAGGCGGGCGACCTCGTTCTGGATCTGCTCGATCGTGACGCGTGCCGCCGTGGAGGCGCGCTCGACCGCGTCGCTGTCGACCTGGAAAGTGGCCATCGGGAACTCCGTTCGTCCGGGCGATGCCTGTCATCGCCGCTACCGAGACGGTAGGTGCTCGTCACCGGCCGGAACCGGCGAGAAAGGCCTCGGGCGCGCACTCCGGAGCAGGCCTGAGCCTGTGGAGGAGGGTCGAGGCGGTCCGCCGCCGGGTCAGGCCGGAGGGCCCGCGATGACGATGGGGCTCGTGGCCGCCGACGGGGCGAGCGGCAGGATGACGCGGAACGTCGCGCCGCCGCCGGGGGTCTCGGTCACGTCGACCGTGCCACCGTGCGCCGCGACGATGGAGGCGACGATCGCCAGTCCGAGGCCGCTGCCGCCCGTCTCGCGGGTCCGCGAACTGTCGGCACGCCAGAAGCGCTGGAAGATCTTCTCGCGGATCTGCGGCGGGATGCCCTCGCCGTGGTCGACGATGGCGATGCTGGCGGTCCCGGCGCGGGCGTCCGTGCCGACCGCGAGCTCGATCGGACTGTCGGCGGGCGTGAAGCGCAGGGCGTTTCCGATGAGGTTCGTGACGACCTGCCGGATCTTGTTCTCCTCGCCGAGGACGATCGGCGGCACGGCCAGGGTCAGTGGTTCGGCGATGGGCTTCGTGTCGGGCGTGGTGGCGTCGCCGGAGGGCTTCGGCCGACGCCGGAACCGGTTGAACGTCGCGCCGAAGATCGGCCCGGTCGAGCCCGTCTGGGCTGGTGCGTCGGCAGCGGCCGGGGACTCGCCGGTGGTCTCGGAGGCATCGTCGTCGACGGCTCGCGCCATGCGTTCGTCGCGGACGACCTGGACCGTGCGCCCGGGGGCCTGGGCCGTGGTGTCGAGCGCGGCGTCGCGCGCGATCGGGAGCAGGTCGACGGGGGCGACGTTCAGAGGTCGCGTCTCATCGAGGCGGGCGAGCTGGAGGAGGTCCTCGACGAGCGCACCCATGCGGATGGCCTCCTTCTCGATGCGCTCCATGGCCTGTGCGACGTCCTGCGGCGTCTGGAGGGCACCCATCCGGTAGAGCTCGGCGTAGCCGCGCACGGAGACGAGCGGGGTGCGCAGCTCGTGGCTCGCGTCGCCGACGAAGTTCCGCATCTGCTCGATGGTCTTCCCGCGGTCCGAGTACGCGCGGTCGATGCGGGCCAGCATCGTGTTGAGCGATCGGCTGAGTCGCCCCACCTCGGTGTTCGGCGTGGAGCCCGCGAGTCGCTGGCTGAAGTCGCCGTCGGCGAACGCGGCCGCTGTCCGTTCCACCTGGCGGAGCGGCTCGAACGTGCCTGTCACCAACCACCGGGTGAGGAGCGCTCCGACCACGATGATGAGCACGCCGAGGACGAAGAAGATCGTGAGGTACGTCGCGATCGTGTTGTCGGTGCCCTGCATTGAGATGGCGACCCACGCCGCTCCCGTGCGGAACCCGTCGAGGGTGACCGGGACGGAGACCGCGTGGTACACGATCGTGCCGCTCGCGTTGGTGGTCGTGTAGATCTGGGTCCCGCTCGCGGCGACGTCGTTCGCGCTGAGGTGCGCCGGGTGTTCGGGGGCGATGCTGTCGTCCCACCCGGACGAGGCGCGGAGTTCGCCGTTCGTGTCGTACACGGCGACGAACAGCGTCGAGGGGGCGTCGAGCTGGAGCTGTCCGTCCTCGGAGATCTCACCGACGATCTTGCCCTTGGCCGCAGTGACCAGACTGTCGTTCGCCTGCTGGGTGAGGACCTCTTTGAGGAGCGGGGTCGTCCCCATGCCCGCGACGAGCAGACCGAAGGCGAGGACGAGCACCGTCACCCCGGTGATCTTCGTCCGGAGTGAGACGCTGCTCCACCAGGTGGACAGGGAATCGGCCATCGGGTGGGGGCTACGCCTTTCCGGCCTTGAGCATGTAGCCGAATCCGCGCTTGGTCTGGATGAGCGGCTCGCTGGAGAACTGGTCGAGCTTCCGACGCAGGTAGGAGATGTAGCTCTCGACGATGCCGGCGTCGCCGTTGAAGTCGTACTCCCAGACGTGGTCGAGGATCTGGGCCTTCGACAGGACACGGTTCGGGTTGAGCATGAGGTAGCGGAGGAGCTTGAACTCGGTCGGGCTGAGGTCGATGGGGGTGTCGCCGACGAGGACCTCGTGGGTGTCCTGGTCCATCGTCAGCTCGCCGGTGCGGATCACCGCATCCTCGTCGGCCTGCATCGTCCGGCGGAGGATCGCCTTGATGCGGGCCACGATCTCATCGAGGCTGAAGGGCTTGGTGACGTAGTCGTCGCCGCCGACGGTGAGGCCCGTGATCTTGTCCTCGGTGTCGTCCTTCGCGGTGAGGAAGAGGATGGGCGCCGTGTAGCCGGCGCTGCGCAGACGCTTGGTGACGCCGAAGCCGTTCATGTCCGGCAGCATCACGTCGAGGATGATGAGGTCGGGCTCCTCCTCGAGGACCGCCGAGATGGCGGCTGCGCCGTTGCCCACGGCACGGACGGCGAAGCCGGCGAATCGCAGGCTGGTGGTGAGGAGGTCGCGGATGTTCGGTTCGTCGTCGACGATGAGGATGCGGGGTCCGGTCATGACACCATTATCTGCACGTTTCTTGAGACTTTTCTGAGAGCCTGTTTCACGCGTTCTGCAGGGCGTGGGCGTCGAGGATCGTGTAGCTGTAGCCCTGTTCAGCGAGGAAGCGCTGCCGGTTCTGTGCGAACTCCTGATCGACCGTGTCGCGCGACACCAGGGTGTAGAAGCTCGCGGTGAGTCCCGTGGACTTCGGGCGCAACAGACGGCCGAGACGCTGCGCCTCTTCCTGTCGTGAACCGAACGAACCCGAAACCTGGATGGCGACGGTCGCTTCGGGCAGATCGACCGAGAAGTTCGCGACCTTCGAGACGACGAGCACCTGCTCGGTGCCGTCGCGGAAGGCCTGATAGAGCCGTTCTCGCTCGTCGACCGGTGTTGCGCCGGTCAACTGCGGGGCACCCAGCGTCTCTGCCAGCTCCTCGATCTGGTCGAGGTACTGCCCGATGACGAGGATCTGCTCACCGCGGTGCCGTTCGACGAGCTGGCGGACGACGTCGAGCTTCGCCGGAGCGGTCGCCGCGAGGCGGTACCGCTCGTCGTCGGCGGACGCGGCGTACGTGAGGCGGTCGGCCTGCGGCAGGTCGACGCGCACCTCGAAGCACGCGGCGGGGGAGATGAAGCCCTGCGCCTCGATCTCCTTCCACGGGGCGTCGAACCGCTTCGGGCCGATGAGCGAGAAGACGTCGCCCTCGCGGCCGTCCTCGCGGATGAGCGTCGCCGTCAGGCCGAGGCGACGTCGCGCCTGCAGCTCGGCGGTGAGCTTGAAGACGGGGGCCGGGAGCAGGTGCACCTCGTCGTAGACCACGAGGCCCCAGTCCATGGCGTCGAGCAGGGCGAGGTGGGCGTACTCGCCCTTCCGCTTGGCCGTGAGGATCTGGTAGGTCGCGATCGTGACCGGCTTGACCTCCTTCACCTGCCCCGAGTACTCGCCGATCTCCTCGGCCGTGAGGGAGGTGCGCTTCAACAGCTCGTCGCGCCACTGCCGTGCCGACACCGTGTTCGTGACGAGGATGAGCGTGTTGGTGGACGCCGTCGCCATCGCTCCGGCGCCGACCAGGGTCTTGCCCGCACCACAGGGCAGCACCACGACACCGGAACCGCCGGAGAAGAAGTTGTCGACCGCCTGCTGCTGATAGTCGCGGAGGTGCCAGCCGTCCTCGACCAGGTCGATCTGGTGCGGCGTGCCGGCGGTGTACCCGGCGAGGTCCTCGGCGGGCCAGCCCAGCTTCACGAGTTCTTGCTTGAGCGCGCCGCGTGCCCAGGGCTCGACGAGGAAGGTGTCCGGCGTCGGGTGCCCGATGAGGAGGGGCGCGATCCGCTTGGCGCCGGCCACCTCGGTCAGGATCGGGAGGTCCGTGGAGCGGAGGACGAGCTCGCCCTCCTCGGAGCGTTCGATCACGAGCCGGCCGTAGCGGTTGACGGTCTCGCGCATGTCGATCGTCACGGACGCGGGGATGGAGAACTTCGAATACCGCTCCAGCGTCTCGATCATCTGGTCGGCATCGTGCCCGGCGGCCCGTGCATTCCACAGTCCGAGACGGGTGATCCGGTAGGTGTGGATGTGCTCCGGCGCGCGCTCGAGCTCGGCGAACACCGAGAGATCGTGGCGGGCGTCCTCGGCGAGCGGGTGGGCGACCTCGAGCAGCACGGTGCGGTCGCTTTGGACGATCAGTGGTCCATCAGACATAACGGTCGAGTCTACCGGCGGATCCGGTGCGCAACCCCCTGAGCGAGCGCTCAGCCGGCGATCCGGACCTCGGTGATCATCGCGAGCGGCAGGGTGCGTTCGACGTCGGCCGACCGGTCCAGACCGCGCAGGCGGCCGCCGGCGAGGCTCACCGGTTCGATCGTGAACGTGGATCGGCGCTCGCCGTGCTGCAGCTGCACGGTGACCGGCGTGTGGTCGCGGACGGCGATCTCCAGCTGCTTGGCCAACCATGCGCTGCTCGTGTCGCCGCGGTCGTCGGCGCGGAGCCGCGACACCAGATCCGGTTCCGTCGAGGCGGCCGGAGCGGCGAGCGCGGTGCGCATGACCGGCTGCCGACGGATCCGGAGCGGGGCGCCGTCGTCGTCCTCCGCGACCACCGGGTAGCGCGCGTCGTGGAGGGCCCAGTAGACCGTCGCCGCCTCGATCCGGCTGGTGAGCCGGTGCTCGTCGCTCGGACGGAGACCGAGCGCCACGAGGCTCTGGTCGACTGAGATCGCCGCGATCAGGCCGGCGTCGTCGGAGCGGATGTAGCTGCTGCGTCCAGGGTCGGCCGAGGCGTCGGCCGACGCGCGGATCGTCCCGACGCGGACGAGGCCGAATCGGGATGCGGCCTCGGACACGAGATACCGCAGAGGCTGAGGGACGCCGGTCAGGGAGATGGACTCGAGGTAGGCGAGCAGGTCTTCGGCCGTGTCTCCGTCGGCGAGGGCTCGGGTGACGCTCGCGGTCGTGATGCGGTACCTCGACGCCTGGGCGCGCCCCTCCGGCTCCGCGAGGGCCCGGAGGCGGACGTCGAGTTCCGCCGTCGGGGGACCGAGCGCGATGACGGTCAGGTCGTCCTGGAGGACGACCTGCGACACCTCGGCGGGGAGCATCGACGCGAGCGCCGAGGCCGCGTCGGCCGCGTGGCCGTCGACGAGGAGTCGTCCGAACCCGCTGGTCACCCCGTCGACGGTGATCCCGAGCAGCTCGGCGACCGCGTCGACCGCCCGCGTCGGTGCCACGACAGCGTCCTCCGCCAACGGGTACCACCAGCTGAGCTCCTCGACCAGGTCGACGGAACCGCGCCGGTACGCCGTCAGGATGTGATCGCGGACCGTGGCCGGGATCGCGTCGCGCCAGGCCGTCGCGAGGCGGAGCCAGCGTTCCGCGGTGGCCGACGCCAGCCAGGCCTCGCCGACCTCGCTCAGGCGGATGCTCGAGCCGATCGCGTCGGTGAGCCCGGCCGACGACGCCGCGGACAGGGCGAGCTCGATCTGCTCGGGCGTGCTCGCCGCCGCGGCTGCGAGCCGTTTGAGGTCCGGCATGGACGGGGCTCCACGGCCGAGCAGGCGTGCGGGCTCGCGGTCGAGTTCATGGAGGCTCTCGCCGACGATGCCGACCGCGCCGGCCGCTCGCTCGCTCGCGAGGGCGTCCGTGTCGGGCGAGGGGCGGGTCGCGTGGGACGTCGGCGCCGCCGCCGGACGTTGGAGTTCTGCACGGCCTGGTCTGCCGCTCGCCGCCCACTCCTCGAACACCGCGGCCACCGCGCTCACCGGTCTGATCGGACCGGCTCCGTCGTCCAGCACGAGGATGTCCCGCTCCAGCCGCTCCAGGGCGGCATCCACCTCCGACTGCTCGCGTCCGAGCGTGGTCGCGAGCGATTGGCGCTCGGTCCCGTCCAGCGCGGCGGCGAGCACCGCGAGGGTGTCCCGGTCGAGCAGTGCCATCCGGCGGGCGACGCTCGCATCGTCCAACAGGGCCTCGGCGAAGTCGAAGAAGTCCGCTATGCGGGCGGAGGAGGCCCTGCGGTCGGGCGTCAGCCGGCGGAGCGCGTCGTCCGGGAGCTCCCGGAGGCGGCGCGCGATCGCGAAGGCCTCGCCCATGGTCGTCAGCGCGGCGACTGACCGCGGGACTCGCGGGACCGTCGTACGGCACCCACGATGATGAGCGTGATCAGCATCAGGAAGGCGATCGGGAGTCCGACGAGCGGCAGGATCGTCACGACCGGCCAGACGCCGACGGCGAAGTCGCCCTGCTCGAGGCCGGTGGCGGTGCCGACCATCACCGCGACGAACGCGGCGATCGACACGGCGACGATCGTCACGACCATGTAGGCCAGGATCCGTTCGGGCCGCGAGATGCTCGGCGTCTGCTCATCAGTCACGCTCCCAGGATAGAGGCACGCGGCTGCTGCACCGAATAGGCTGGGGGCCGAGGACCGATGGTCCTCTCGATCGCGCTTCCTGCGCGATCACCGCACGGCGCTGCATTTCTGCGCACGACACACAGCGAGGTTCCCATGCCCACCGGCAAGGTCAAGTTCTACGACGAGGAGAAGGGCTTCGGCTTCATCAGCTCTGATGACGGCCAGGAGGTCTTCCTGCACGCTTCCGCACTGCCCGCGGGCACGGCCGGCGTGAAGCCGGGGACGCGGCTCGAGTTCGGCATCGCCGACGGCAAGCGCGGCGCCCAGGCGCTGTCCGTGCGCGTCCTCGAGGCACCGCCCAGCCTCGTCAAGCTGAAGCGCAAGCCGGCCGACGACATGGCGATCATCGTCGAGGACCTCGTGAAGCTTCTCGACGGCATCGGTGGCGACCTGCGCCGCGGCAAGTACCCGAACAGCAGTCACAGCACGAAGATCGCTGCTGTGCTGCGCAAGGTCGCGGACGAGCTGGATGCCTGACGCCGATCAGGAGACCCCGGTCGAGGATCGCGACGTCACGGCCGACACGGACACACGAGCCGAGTCGGACGAGCATCGCTCGGACGCCGGCACCGATGGCGAGTCGACGCCGGCACCCGTGCCGGACGAGACCCTGATCGCCGCCGTGGAGCTCGCGCGCGAAGCGCTGCAGGAGATCACGCCCGCGAGCACGGTCGGTGAGCCGGCCGGGCACGTCGTGGTCGATGATCACGTCGTCTCGCTGCTGTTCGCGAACACGATGGCGGGCTACCCCGGATGGTTCTGGACGGTGACGCTCTCGCGGACCGCCGACGACGCCGCGCCCAACGTGCTCGAGACGGAGCTGATGCCCGGCGAAGGCGCGTTGCTGGCTCCGCAGTGGGTGCCGTGGTCGGAACGCCTCGCGGACTACCGCGCCGCGCAGGAGGCAGCGGCAGCGGCTGCGGCTGACGACGCGCTCGACGACGCGGATGACACCGACGAGTTCGACGACGACGATGTCGCGCTGTCCGGGGATCCCCGCGACCGCGACCGCGACGGCATCGAACTCGAGTACGACGAGGACGACGTCGATGCGGCGTCGGACGATTCCGACGACGACACGGATGACGACGACTCGGACGAGGACGACTCGGACGAGGAAGAAGACGACTCCGACGATGACGAAGACGAAGACTCCGACGAGGACGACGACCGGTTCGAGGACGAGTAGCACTCGCGCACCACGCGACAGAAGAACGGGCGGCCGAACCTCGAGAGGGTTCGACCGCCCGTTCGGCGTTCAGCGGGGGAGGCGGATCAGAGCGCTCCGACGACGTGTTCGATGCTCGCGATGAGCTGACGGACGTCTGCGGGGTCGATCGCCGTGAAGGTCGCGACGCGCAGCTGGTTGCGGCCGAGCTTGCGGTAGGGCTCGGTGTCGACGATGCCGTTCGCCCGCAGGGTCTTCGCGACCAGCGCGGCGTCGATGGCGTCGTCGAAGTCGATCGTGACGACGACCTGCGAGCGGTGGTCGGGGTTCGTCACGAACGGTGTCGTGTAGGAGGTGCGCTCGGCCCACTCGTACAGGGCGCCTGAGGACTCGGCCGTCCGTGCCGATGCCCAGGCGAGGCCGCCGTTGCCGTTGATCCACGAGATCTGCTCCTCGAGGAGCACGAGCGTCGACAACGCGGGAGTGTTGAGCGTCTGCTCGAGTCGGGAGTTGTCGACCGCGTTCTTCAGGCTCAGGAACTCCGGGATGTAGCGGCCGCTCGCCGCGATCCGTTCGATGCGCTCGATCGCCGCGGGGGAGCAGAGCGCGAACCACAGGCCGCCGTCGGATGCGAAGTTCTTCTGCGGTGCGAAGTAGTAGACGTCCGCCTGGCTCGCGTCGAAGTCCACACCACCGGCGGCGCTCGTCGCGTCGATCACCGTGAGGGCGCCGGCGTCGCCGGAGACGCGTCGCACCGGGGCCATGACGCCGGTCGAGGTCTCGTTGTGCGGCCAGGCGTACACGTCGACGCCCTCGACCGCCTCGGGATCGATGCGGGATCCACCCGGTACCTCACGGACGTCCGGAGCGGTGAGCCATGGGGCACCCGCCGCCTTGGCGAACTTGCCGCCGAACTCGCCGAAGACGAGGTTCTGGCTGCGCTGCTCGATGAGGCCGAAGGCGGCCGCGTCCCAGAACGCGGTCGAGCCGCCGTTGCCGACGATGATCTCGTAGCCCTCGGGGGCGCGGAACAAGTCGGCCAGGCCGGCGCGCACGCGGCCGACGAGCTGCTTGACGGGAGCCTGACGGTGGGAGGTGCCGAGGAGGGACAGGCCGGCCTCGGAGAGCGCTGCGATCTGCTCAGGTCGGATCTTGGAGGGGCCGCAGCCGAATCGACCATCGGCGGGCAGAAGGGACGTGGGAATCGTGATCTCCGGCATACGGCGATTCTAGAGGCGAGGGCCTCATGGCGTCGTGCCACGGCGCCCGGATGCGTCCACGCGGGGCGGAGTGGCTTGGCGCGGGAACGTCGCCGCCGCGCACTAGGCTTACCGGGAACGTGCAATCGGGCAGGGAGGGCGTCGATGACCGATTTGATTGACACCACAGAGATGTATCTCCGCACCATTCTGGAGCTCGAGGAGGAGAACATCATCCCGCTTCGTGCGCGGATCTCCGAGCGCCTCGGGCACTCCGGACCGACGGTCTCGCAGACGGTCGGTCGGATGGAGCGCGACGGACTCGTCGTCGTGTCGGGCGACCGGCACCTCGAGCTCACCGAACCGGGCCGACGCAAGGCGGTCCACGTCATGCGGAAGCACCGCCTGGCTGAGCGCCTCCTGAGCGACGTCATCGGGCTCGAGTGGGAGTTCGTCCACGAGGAAGCCTGTCGCTGGGAACACGTCATGAGTGAGCAGGTCGAGCGCAAGCTGCTCGACATGCTCAACCACCCCACCGAGTCGCCGTACGGCACCCCGATCCCCGGACTCGACGAGTTCGGCGACAGCCCCGCCGTCGCCTTCTCGCAGGGCGTCATCAACATCGTCGGCCTCGTCGAAGGACGCTCCGAGCCGGTCACGGCGACGGTCCGACGTCTCGGCGAGCCGGCGCAGGTCGACCCCGAACTACTCCTGCAGCTGAAGCAGGCCGGCGTCATGCCGGGTCGCTCGGGAACCTTCGCGGCAGCGGGCGGCTACGTGCTCGTCACCATCGACGGTGTCGAGGGCGGCCTCGAGCTGCCCAACGAGCTCGCGACGCACATCTTCGTGGAGACCCCTGCCGCGTGAGCATGAGATGCGTATGAGGATTCCCTCATGTTGCCCGTTTTCCCGTGATCGAAACGTGACTTTCTGAGGGGTAACCCGTAGGCTGTCACTCGTCCTGAAGGCCATGATCTGGCCCCAGGAAGACGACCGAGGCACCCCCTAGCCCGTCCCTCGGCCACACGAACCGACATCAATCGTCGGATGGGGCTGCGCCATGCCGATCGCCACACCGCGATCGTCGTCGCTCATGCGGGGTGCCGGAGGAATCCACTTGACTGCAGCTGGCGAGAGCGGCCCCGAACAGGCCGAGACGACCCCGAACGTCCCCCTCACCCGGAAGCAGCTCCGACTCCAGGAGCAGGCCGCGAAGCAGGCGGAGCCGACCACCCCGTCCCAATCCGCAACCGACGACGCGCTCGTCGCCGACGTCGCTCCGGACGCACCCGTCGAGCACCCCGAGATCATCCTCGACGATGCCGTGGTCGAGGAGGCCGACGCCGCCGTCACGACCGGCGAGGTCCGTCTCGACGAGCGGCCGCTGACGAAGCCCGCCGCGCCGGAGCCGACGACCCCGCAATCCTTCACCGTGACGTCCGCCACCGAGACCTCGTTCGCGACCGTCGCTCCGCTCCGCACCGGCGCGGACCGCGTCGCCCGCAGCAAGCCCCCGGTCAAGCCGACCGCGTCGACGGTCGCCGTGCGCAAGCCGAAGCCGTCCGGAGCCCGACCCGGATCCGTCCGCGGCGTCGCCACCATGGCCTTCCTCGTGCCGGCCCTGGTCGCCACCGTCGCCCTCCCCGCGTACGCGGCGAGCAGCAGCGCGCAGACCGAGTACGGGACCTCCGCCTCGGAGCAGTTGAAGACCTCAGGTGCCCAGAGCGTCGTCGCTTCCGACAAGGTCGCCGACGCTCCGATCTCGCGCGATCTCTACTCCGCGACGACGCCGGACGAGCTCGCCGAGCGCCAGCGGCAGCTCGATGCCGCTGCAGCTGCCAGCAACGCCACCTACTCGATCACCGTCGGTGCACGCCAGGCGGGCGACGACTACCCCTGGTTCGATCAGGCTTCCGACGACGAGGGTGGCGGGCTCTCGCCCCTGCGCTACTACTACCGCGAGTGCGTGGACTTCGTCGCCTGGCGACTCAACCGCGACGCGGGCACGCCGAGCGGGAACTGGGCCTTCACCTGGGGCAACGGCCTGCCGCCGAGCAGTGCCTACGGCTGGGCCGACTCGTGGCAGTACAACAAGGGGACGAACGCCATCGCTGGCTCCGTCGCGTGGTTCAACTACAACCACGTGGCCTACGTACAGTCGGTCAACGCCGACGGGACGGTCACCCTGGAGGAGTACAACTGGGGATCCGCGCGTCACAGCTACAACACGCGCACCATCGCCGCCAGCGCCGTGGCGCTCTATCTCTACCCGCCGGGCGTCGGCTGATCCGACCCGCTCGACCTGGATCGCGTCCCTCCATCGGAGGGACGCGATTCGTCGTCGATGCGCCGTGACCGTTCGCGACCATGCGATGTCCGTCGTCCGAAGCCGAGATGGCGCGGAGGGGAATTCTCCTGCAACGTGCGGAAATCCGGTCGGTGTGGGTTAATCTGGTGCTCTGCAACTCGGAGAGGTTCAGGAGCTGATGCACGCTATACGTCGCCACGTGGTCGCGAATGGTCGCGGCCTCTACGTGCTGCGGCATTCCAGCCAAGCGTGCCGCGGCTCCGCCGTGGGTCAAGAGGGTGCTGTCGTCATGACAGTGCCCTTTTTTGTTCCCCGGAAACGACTCGATCCGGCGCGTCAGGGACGCTGCAGGTGGTGATCGTCGACCGGTCGCGGCAGCCGTCGTGGCCCTTCGGAAGGGAACGTGCATGCGCACACTGGTGTTGAACGCGGGCTATGAGCCGCTCGCGATCGTCTCGTTCAAGCGGGCCCTCGTGCTCGTGATGCATCACAAGGCGACCGTCGTCGAGATCGACTCCTCGCATCCCGTGGTGGCGACGAGCGGATCGTTCGATCGGCCGTCGGTCATCCTGCTCACCAGATACGTCCGGATCCCGAACGCACGCAGGGTGCCCGTGACCCGCCGCGGGGTGCTGCGCCGTGACGGCCACCGCTGCGCCTACTGCGGGAAGGCTGCGACGACGATCGACCACGTGCAACCGCGCTCGCGCGGGGGTGTGGACAGCTGGGAGAACCTCGTGGCCTGCTGCCTGCGCTGCAACAACGTGAAGGGCGACCGCACGCCGGTGGAGATGAACTGGAGCCTCCGGGTCTCACCGGGGACGCCGCACGGCTCGCAGTGGATGGTGCGGGGCGTCGAGCGCTCGGAGCCCGACTGGGAGCAGTACCTGGCGCCTGCCGCCTGAGCGACCGGCTAAACTCGATGGGTCAGCCTCTGTAGCTCAATGGAAGAGCAGTTCCGTCCTAAGGAAAGGGTTGGGGGTTCGAGTCCCTCCAGGGGCACTATCGGAGGTACGGTCGTCCATGCGAGCACGGCTTCGCATGTCGGGTAGGGCTGCGAGCACGCCGTAGGCTCGAAGCATGACGCACGACCTCCACCGCCAACTCGAACGCGACGCCATCACCCTTCGTCAGCTGCGGTCGGCCGTGGTCGTCGCGGATGCTCGGACACTCGGCGCCGCGGCGAACCTGCTCGGGGTCGCGCAGCCGAGTCTCGCGCAGCAGCTGCGGCGGCTCGAGGCCGCGCTCGGGGTCGAGCTGTTCAGCGTCCTGGGGGAGGAGTACCGCCCGACGCGTGAGGGGCAGCGCTTCCTGTTGAAGGTCCGTACCTTCATCGACGTCGTCGCCGACATGGATCCCGCGTCACCGGCTCGGCACATCCGGGTCGGCCGGCCGCCGACGACGTGGGACGCGGTCGTCTCCGAGGCCGGCCGCCGCATCGACGTCCCGGCGGTCGCCGTCGCGATCGAACCGGTCGAGCAGCTGCACCTCGTCACCACCGGCCGTCTCGACGCCACCATCGTGCGTCTCCCGATCGAGCTACCGGCCGAGCTCGCCGCCGAGGAGATCGCTGCGCTGCCGCTCGGCGTCGTCATGCGCGCGGCGCACCCGCTGTCGGCGAAGGACGTCATCGAGTGGTCCGATCTCGCCGACCAGGAGCTGCTCCGTCCCGAGCCCGGCAAGGACCCGGCGTACTCGGCCTGGCTGGCCGGCGCGCTCGCGGCGCGCGGTTGGTACCCGCGCTCGCTGACGATCGATGCCGGGAACGACACCCTGTTCCTCGACGCCCTGCGCTTCGGTGAGCGACTCGTCGCCCTCCGTCCGGTGGCCGCGATGCGGGAAGGCGACGGCCTGTGCTGGCGGCCGTTCGCCGACGCGCCTGAGCTCCGCGAGCGGTTCGCCCTGGTCACCCGACGCGAGTGAGTCCGCTCGGTCGCGGTCGGTGACGACACCCTCGATGCGCCCTTTTGCGACCCGACCGGGATCTTCTCGCGATCAAGTCGGTCGACTTGTTCCGAATTTCTGCCGCGTTCGACACCGTCTTCTCAGCTCGGAGTGGGTACGCTTATCCCTGAATCGGGGGATGACAGAAGCAGGAAACGCACATGCCCGAACGACGACCACAGCAGCAACGAGGTCATGAACGACGCCAGACCGTCGTCGAAGGTGCCGCCCGCATGTTCGACCGGGTCGGCTACGGACAGGCGAGCCTGTCGGACATCGCCCGCGAGGCGGGGACGACGCAGGGTTCGCTTTACTTCTACTTCCCCTCGAAAGAGGAACTGGCGATCGCCGTCATCAACGAGCAGAGCACGCGCTCGATCGCTGCGTTGACCGCGCCGACCACCGCGCCCTCGCCGTTCGGCGGGCTGGTCCAGGCCTCCCGCCTCATCACCGAGCAGCTGCTCACCGACCCCATCACGCGCGCCGGCCTGCGGCTGTCGCTCGAGCAGGGCGTCATCCAGGCTCCGACGACCGCGTTCCACGAGCAGTGGATCGCGAGCGTCGAGGAGCGCGTGCAGGCCTCGATCGAGCTCGGTGAGTTGCGGTCTCCGCTCGAGCCGGCGGAACTGGCGAGGTCCTTCGTCGCGTTCTTCACCGGCACGCAGCTCATCTCGAATTTGCTGGCCGGCCGGACCGACCTCCTCAACGCGGTCGACACCATGTGGCGGATCCTCATCGCGGCGGTCATCGTCGCGGATCGCCAGGCCGAGGTGCTCGCCGTCCTCGACGCCGCCTTCGACGCGCAGGACGCCTGAGCGGTCGGGTGCACGTTAGGGGGTAGCCCTGACGCATACGCCGTGAGGTCACCCTAAACTGAATCGGGTGATTAACTCACTTTGCTGATCGTCGTGCGACGACGGATGGATCACGGTGTGCGGGGGCATCCCGCGTTCCATCGGCGAAGAGTTGGTTCACGTGCCGGGCTGGGCGATGTCGTGGGGGGATCGCCCAGCCGACGGCGTGTGGACGCCTCAGCGGCCGATGGCTGGCGGCGCGTACCGGTGCTCTGGACGCCCGGTGGTCCCGTACCGCAGCTGCGTCGTCAGGAGACCTCGGGCGGCCAGCGCAGAGAGATACCGTTGCGCCGTCGCGCGTGAGACGCCGACCAGCGCGGCCACCTCGGCGGCCGAGCGCTCTCCTTCCGCTTCCGACACCGCCTCGAGGACGGCCGTCTCCGTCGCGGACCTCGACCGGGTCGTCGCCCCAGCGTCGCCGGAATGCAGGATGCGCAGGGCGCGCTCGATTGTCTCCTGGTCGGCGTTCACTGCCTCGCCGAGGACGTTCCGGAACCGGGCGTAGGCGGCGAGCCGGTCCTGGAGTACCTGTGGCGGGAACGGTTTCACCAGGTACCCGAGGGCTCCGGCACGAAGCGCTCGGCGCACGGACGCACCATCAGACGCTGCGGAGACGACGATGGTGTCGATCGGGAGGTCCACGAGGAGCTCGAGCCCGTTCCGATCGGGAAGGTAGCCGTCGAGGAGCACGAGGTCGGGCGGCTCGGCGGCGATGGTCCGTGCGGCCTCGGCAGCAGACCCGACAGGACTGAGCGCACGGAACCCGTCGACCTCGTCGACGATCCGGCAGTGTAGGCGGGCGACGTGGAAGTCGTCGTCGACGACCAGCACGGTGAGATCGGCCGCCATCATCCGTCTCCCGCCATGGACGGCGCCGGTACGACCGTCCCGGGGAGCCGCGCGCAGAAGACCGCTCCGTGTTCGCCGCGGACGCCGGGAGACGCCAACCAGACGTCCCCTCCTCGACGACGGGCGATGTCGCGTGAGAGGGGCAGGCCGAACCCGTGGCCGTGGATGTCGTCCAGATCGCCGTGGTCGCTGGTGGGGGAGGCGGGTGGAGCGTCGTCCTGGCCGGTCGCCACGACGCCGTCGCCCGAGTCCATCACGGAGCAGTGCAGCTCGGTGCCGTGGTCGAGGACCTCGACCTCCACCCAGGCCGGTCGGACCCGGCCCGCGACGGCCGCGTTCACCGCATTGTCGAGCAGGTTGCCGAGGACGGTGGTCACGTCCTCAGGATCGCACAGGGAGCCGGTGACGAGGGTCTCGGAGCCGATGGTCACGAGCACCCCGCGTTCCGCAGCTTCGACGCCCTTCGCGCCGAGGAAGGCCTGGAGGTAGGGCTCGGTGAGTCGGTCCGCGTGTTGCACCGGGTACTTCAGCGGTCCATGGTCGAGCACGTTGGCGAGATAGTCGCGGGCCTCGGCGTCCTGCCCGGTCTCGAGGAGTCCGGAGATCGCGTGCAACCGGTTCGCGAACTCGTGCCGCTGCGCGCGGAGGGCGGTCGTCATCGTCGCGACCGCGTCGAGCCGCCGGGTGAGCGCCTCGACGTCGGTACGGTCGCGGACGACGACCACCCGCCCGAGGTCGACGCCGTCCTGGGACACGGGCCGGACGTCGACGAACAGGACGCGGGACCCGACGACGAGCTGGGCCGAGGTAGGGGGCGCGGCGTCGTCCGCGACGAGGTCCACCAGTGGATCGGGCAGGTCGAGGTCGTCGAACCGGCGCCCGACGACCGACCCGATGTCGAGGAGCCTGGCCGCCTGATCGGTGCACACCGTCACGACGCCGTCCGGCGAGACACCGAGGACGCCTTCGCCGACCCCGCCGAGGACCGCAGCCTGGTTCTGCACGAGCGCGGCGAGTTCCTCCGGTCCGAGGCCGAGGGTCAGCCGCCGCAGCCGGCGCCGGATGAGCATCGAAGCGACCAGGCCGATCGTCAGCGCGAGGAGCGCTGCGCCCGCGACCAGCATGGTCTCGCCCACGACGTCGGCGAACACGCGCTGCGGGGCGAACCCGACGCTGATCTCGCCGACGACCTCGCCGGCGCCGGACGAGACCACGGCCCCACCGGTGTCGGAGGACTCGGCGGCGAAGACGGGCACCTTGGCGCGCGCGGACGGGCCGAGGGTGCCGGTCTCCCACGAGACCGACTCCGTACCGGCCAGAGCGGCTTCCGCACTGGTGCTCACCCGGAGCCCGAGCTGGTCGGGGTCGGGGTGCGCCAGACGGATCCCGCGCTCGTCGGTGATGACCACGAAGAGCGCCCCGGTCCGTGCGCCGACCTCACGGCCGAGCTCCTGCAGGGGGCCGGTCCGGAGGTCGGCCGCCGTCGGCGTCCCCGGGGTACGTGCCTCGAGCGTCACGGCGGTGCGGACGTCGGGATCGCTCGCGACACTCTGGGCGATCGCGAGGGCGGTGGACTGGGCCTCCTGCACGAGGCGCTCGCTGCTCATCCAGGCGAACACACCCGTGCACACGGCGACGACCGCGATGACGACGACCAGCTGCAGCACGAGCACCTGCGCCGCGAAGCTGGAGCGCCCGCCCCGTCGTCGACCTGGCCGCTCCGCTTCGTCGCCGATCATGGCTCCGATCGTACGTCGCCGGGGCGATGGGCGGCGTCGACCGCGTGATGAGCAGAATGCGCAGAAGGTGGTGTAACCCGCAGATCCGAGCCGAACGCCCACAAGCGAGACAGCTCCGTGCCGCTCCCGTACGGTTCCGGGAACGCCCGCCGCGCTCGGTCCATCGCCCGTGTCGCCGCGCCGCGTCCCGTCGTGCACACCGCGGTGCACGCAGACGAAGGAGTCGACATGCTGGTCATTCTCGGATTCGCGATGATCCTCACCTTCATGGTGCTGATCATGACGAAGCGCCTCACCCCGATGGTGGCGCTCATCATCGTCCCCACGGTCTTCGGGCTGTTCGCCGGGGCCGGACTCGGGCTCGGCGACATGGTCATCGAGGCGATCGGCAGCCTCGCTCCGACCGCCGCCCTGTTGATGTTCGCGATCATGTACTTCGGGATCATGATCGACGTCGGGCTCTTCGACCCGCTCGTCCGGTTCATCGTCCGTGCGCTGGGCAATGACCCGGCGAAGATCGTCGTCGGTACGGCGCTCCTGGCGGGCGCGGTGTCACTCGACGGCGACGGGTCGACGACCTTCATCGTGACGACCGCCGCGATGCTGCCGATCTACCTGCGGCTCGGCATGAACCCGGTCGTCCTCACCTGCGTCGCCGGGCTCGCGAACGGCACGCTCAACATCGTCCCGTGGGGTGGGCCGACCGTCCGAGCCGCCTCGGCCCTGGGCGTCTCGCCGACCGAGATCTTCGTCCCGATGCTGCCGTCGCTCGCCGCCGGCCTCGTCCTCGTGTTCGCCTTCGCCTGGTTCCTGGGACTGGGGGAGCGCAAGCGCCTCGCGGGCGTCGACCTCCTCGGCGACGGCGCCTCCGGCGTCGCCGCACCGGGTTCGGGTTCCGGGCCCGCCGACCACCCGCTCACCGGCGGCATGTCGACGACCTTCTCGACCAGTGCCCGTGGGCGCCTCGCGACCCTCGTCCGCCCCGACGACACGGCCATGGCCGACACGATGCTCGACCCCGAGCGCGACACCCTGCGCCCGCGACTCATCTGGGTCAACCTCGTGCTCACGGTCGCGGTCATGACGCTGCTCGTGCTCGACCTCGTGCCGTTGCCCTACGTGTTCATGGTCGGCACCGCCATCGCCCTCCTGGTGAACTTCCCGCGGCTCGCGCAGCAGTCCAAGGAGATCGTCGCCCACGCCCCGAGCATCGTCGGCGTCGTCTCGATGGTGCTCGCGGCCGGTGTGCTGATCGGCGTCCTCAACGGGACCGGCATGGTCACCGCGATGGCCGATTGGATCGTCGACATCATCCCGACGGAGCTCGGTCCGTTCCTCGCGGTCATCACCGGGGTGCTCAGCATCCCGATGACGTTCTTCATGAGCAACGACGCGTTCTACTTCGGCATCCTGCCGGTGCTGGCCGAGAGCGCCTCGACCTTCGGCATCGAACCGGTCGAGATGGCGCGGGCGTCGATCACCGGTCAGCCGGTCCACCTGCAGAGCCCGCTCGTGCCGGCCATCCTCCTGCTCGTGTCGCTCGCCAGCGTGAACCTCGGCGACCACCACAAGAAGGTCCTGTGGCGCGCCGCGATCGTCTCGCTCGTGATGCTCGTCGTCGGCGTGCTCGTGGGCACCATCCCGTTCGGCTGACACCGGCGGGCGCCGAGGCTCAACGCGTGGTCGTCCAGTCGAGGTTGACGATGTCGCCGATGTAGATGTCGAGTCCGAAGCCGGGGATCGACGGGTTCATGCGGAGCAACTGCTGCTGCGGCAGGTCGAAGCGCTGCGCGATGTCGAAGAACACATCGCCGGCGACCACCGTGTAACTGATCGGATTGCCATCGGCGTCCGAGACGACCGGGCCGAGCGCACCGTCCCTCGGCCCGAGGTCGAACGCGGGGCCCTCCGGAATCGGTTCCGCCGGTTCCGCCGGCGCGTTCGGCACGATCGGCGCCGGTTCAGGAGGCAGCGCGTCGCGCGCGGTCGAGGTGGGCACCGGGGCGACCGAGGGCGACGGGTCCGGCTGCTGGGTGACGACGACCGTCACCGGAGGCGGGGCCGGCTCCGAGACGCAGCCGCTGAGGGCGAGGAGACCGACGACGCCGATCGCGAGGGTCCGGGCGTGCGACAGCGCACGTCGACGTCGGCTCGATTCCTTCGGCCCCACAACGCATCCCCCCAGGATGGACCGGGCCCTCAGCGCGGTCGGCGGGGCTCGGTCGAACCCCCAGCCTACGGCGAGGCGCCGCGAGTCCGAGCAGGGCTAACCCCGAAATCCCGAGCGCCGGAGGCCCTCCAGTAGGCTGCTGGAACGCGCATCGAAGGAGAGCCATGACGGAGCAGGACATCGACCGGACCGGAACGGGAACCCCAACGGCAGGCCCGTCCACCGGCTTGCGATGGGGCATCCTCGGCCCCGCCGGCGTCGCGAAGAGCTTCACCGCCGACCTCCGACGGCACGGCTTCGACGTCCGGGCCGTCGCCTCGCGATCCGCCGAGACCGCAGCCGCGTTCGCCGCCGAGTTCGACATCCCGAACGTCCACGTGGGGTACGAGGCGCTCGCCGCCGACCCCGAGGTCGACGTGATCTACATCGCGACCCCGCACCCGTTCCACGCCGAGCAGGCGGTGCTGGCGCTCGACGCCGGGAAGCATGTCCTCATCGAGAAGCCCTTCACCCTCAACGCCGCCGAGGCGCAGGCGGTCGTGGCGCTCGCCGCGGAGCGCGGCCTGGTCGTCCTCGAGGCGATGTGGACCCGGTTCCTCCCGCACATGGTCCGGCTCCGCGAGCTGCTTGCCGACGGTGTCATCGGACAGCCGCGCAGCCTTGTCGCCGATCACACCCAGCTGCTCTCGGACGACCCGGAGCACCGCATGAACAACCTCGAGCTGGGCGGCGGCGCGCTGCTCGACCTCGGCGTGTACCCGGTCTCCTTCGCGTCGTCCGTCTTCGGGACCCCGACGACGATCCAGGCCACGGCCGCGCTCCGCGACACGGGGGCGGACATGCAGGTCGCGACCCTCTTCGGCTACGCGGACGGCCAGGTGGCGAACACCCTGTCGGCGAGCAACACCGTCGGCCCGAACCGCGCGGCCATCGTCGGGACCGACGGCTGGATCGAGTTCGACCGCGTCTGGTACACGGCGACGACCTTCCGGGTGTTCGGCACCGACGGCGAGGTCGTGGAGACCTACCGTTCCGAGGTGGACGGCCGCGGCATGCACTTCCAGGCGTGGGAGCTCGAACGGCTCGCCTCCGAGGGCCGCCTCTCCGGTGACATCATGCCGCTCGCCGAGACGGTCGCGATCATGGAGACCCTCGACGAGGTCAGGCGCCAGATCGGCGTCCGGTACCCGGGCGAGTGACCCGAGGCACCTGAACGCGCGGGTCGAGACCGCTCCGCCGTGCCCGAGCGCCCTCGTGCAACTCGATGGCGTCACTGTAGTGCCCGATCAGCGCGCTGCTGACGCTCTTCCAGCTGCGCGGCAGGACGCCTGCCCGAGCCGCGGCACCGAACGCCGCCCGCTTCACCTCGTCGCCCACGAGGTCCTGGACGAACCCGCGCAGCTGGTCGAGCCTGCCGGGTTCGTAGAGCCACCCGGTGCGGCTGGAGTCCACGAGGTCGACCGGCCCACCTCGACCGGTCGCGACGACGGGTACGCCAGAGGCCATCGCCTCCTGGATGGTCTGGCAGAAGGTCTCCGACTCGCCGGGGTGGACGAACACGTCCAGTCCCGCCATCGCGACCGCCAGCTCCTCGCCGCCCAGGAATCCGGTGAAGACCGCGTTCGGCAGCCGCTGTTCGAGTGAGGCACGCAGTGGCCCCTCGCCGACGATGACGAGCTTGACGCCCGGAAGCCGACCGAGCACCGCGAGGTCCTCGACCTGCTTCTCGGCCGCGAGCCGACCGACGTAGCCCACGATCCGTTCGCCGCCGGGAGCGACGGAACGACGCCAGGCTTCGCTGCGCCGCTCCGGGGAGAACCGCACGGCGTCGACGCCGCGCACCCACAGGCGGACCCGCGGGATGGCGTGCGCCTCCAGCTGAGCGATCGACTGCCGTGACGGCGCGAGCGTGAGCGTCGACCGGCCGTGGAGGCGCTCGACGTGCTGCCACAGCAACGCTTCGGCGACCGGGAACCCGTACCGTCCGGCGTAGGCCGGGATGTCGGTCTGGTACACGGCGACGGTCGGGACGCCCAGGCGCTCGGCGGCCTGGACACCGCGCCAGCCGAGGACGAACGGCGAGGCCAGGTGCACCACGTCGGGGCGGAAGCCGCGGAGGAGCTCGGTGATCCGGCCGACTCCGCCGGCGGCGACCCGCACGTTCCGGTAGCGGGGGAGCGGGATCGACGGGACGCCGTCCACCCGGAAGCCCTCGTGGAGCCGTGGCGTCGAGGCTCCGGCGCCGGGGGCGATGACGAGCACCTCGTCCCCTCGGTCCGCGAAGTGCTCCATGATGCGGAGCAGGGAGTGGGTGACGCCGTTCATCTGCGGCAGGAACGACTCGGTCACGATTGCGATCCTCACACCCATGATGCTCCGCGTCGTACGGGTCGCAGCGGTGCCCGGCGGGCGACGTGTCGGTGACCATCGGGTGACATCGCGGTGCCGCACGATGAGGCGCAGCCTGCTTTACTTATCGCATGAGTGCTGGTGGATTCGGAAGCGGCGGCGGGATCGCGTCGGAGCGGATCGAATCCTTCTCGTACACCCCGGCGCGGCGGCTGCGGCCGAACGCGAAGGTCCTGCCGGAACACGCCCGTGGTCATAACCGGGCGCTCGTCCTCCAGACCCTCTTCGCCAGCGGTGCCATGAGTCGGGCCGACATCGCCCGCGCCACCGGCCTGACCCGGGTGAGTATCTCCGACCTCGTCGCCTCGCTCATCGCGGACAACCTCATCGTCGAGGTCGGCCTCCGCGAGACCTCTCGCCCGGGCAAGCCCGCCACGCTCATCGACATCAACCGCGACGAGTTCCAGATCGTTGGCCTCGACCTCTCCGACACCGAGGTGTTCAGAGGTGCTGTGCTGACCCTCGACGGCGAGGTCGTGACGATGCTCGAGGTGCCGCTCGACGGCGCCACGGGGACGGACGCGATCGCGAAGGCCGTCGCGCTCGCCGCAGACCTCGTCGAGGAGGCGACGGTCGAGGTGCTGGGCATCGGGGTCGGTTCGCCCGGCGTCGTCGACATGACCGGCACGGTCCGCAGCGCCCCGAACCTCGGCTGGACCGACGTCGACCTCCAGGGGGCGATCGAGCAGGTCGCCCAGGTGCCGGTCCTCGTCGCGAACGACGCCAATGCCGCGGTGCTCGCGGAGTACAGCTTCGGCGGGGCGGACGGCGACCTCATGCTCGTGAGCGTCGGGAACGGCGTCGGGGCGGGGCTGCTCGTGGGCGGCCATCCGCTCTTCGGGAGCCGGTTCGCCGCCGGTGAGATCGGCCACGTGGTCGTCGGCACCGACGGCGGGCCGCTGTGCGCCTGCGGGAAGCGGGGGTGTCTCGAGGCCTGGCTGGCCGTGCCGCACCTGCGCGAGCTCCTCGCGGCGGCCGAGGCGAGCGATCTTCCCGCCGCGGAGGTCGAGCAGCGTCGCGAGGAGATCCTGCGCGCCGCGGGGGAGCGCCTCGGTGTCTCGCTCGCCGCGATCGTCGGTGCACTGAACCTGTCGGAGATCGTGGTGAGCGGCCCGGAAGAATTGCTCGCCGGCGTACTCCTCGACGCGGCGATCGAGACCGTGCGGGCGCGCACGATGACCGAGTTCCACGGCGGCGTGCAGATCCGGATGAGCGAGCAGGGCGCCGACATCGTCCTGCGCGGCACCGCGGTGATGGTGCTCTCCGGCCTCCTCGGCGTCTCCTGACCCTCGGACGACGCGCGCGTCGCACATTTCCTCGGCGGACTCGGCGAAAAACCGCACCGCTTCCCGGTGTTTCCACTACCGGGCACGTATGGTGCAAGTGTGTGGCGGCTAGAGAAGAGACGGGATGACGGCGACGTGACGTCCGGAGTCGAACGGGAAGCAGCGGAGGCGCAACTCCGCGAGGGTCCCGTGGCGGCATCGGCAGGCGTGGTCGACACGGCGCTGCACGCCTGGCGTCAGCAGCTCAGCACGGTCGGCGGCCCCTCGCCGCTGCTCCACTTCGTGGACGCACCGACGACCCGGGTGGAGCTCAGCTCGACGCATCCCGGTGGTCTGCCGCAGTTCATCTCGGGCAAATCGACGCTGCTGTCGAACCTCATCCGTGACGAGATCGCGCTCCGCGGTGCGAAGCGCGCCGCCGACCGCATCACGACGAAGGGCATCGAGCTCTCCACCGTCCGCGGCATCGACGCCGTCCACCTCGCCGTCGGTCTCGCCCAGTGGACGCATCAGGGTGAGGACTTCAGCGCGCCGGTCCTGCTCCGGCCGCTGGCCATCCGCCGGTACGGTCGCGACTACGAGGTCAAGCTGCGCGGCGCCACGACCGCGAACCCGGAACTCGTCCGCGCCCTCCGCGAGCAGTTCGGCATCGTCCTCGATCCCGACGAGTTCGTCGCGCTGAGCGAGTCGGGCGGGGTCTTCAAGCCGCAGCCCGTCATCGACCGCCTCCGCTCGCTCGCCGCCGGGCTCGAGTGGTTCACCGTCCAGCCGCGTCTGCTCGTCTCCTCGTTCGCCGCCGTCGGTCACTCCCTGCTCGACGACGCCGCCAAGCTCGACCACCCGATCCTCGACGCCGTCGCCGGCGACGAGGGTGCGGTCGGCCTCGTGCGCAGCAGCTTCACGCCCGTCGACGCGCCGGGCCAGGACGACCGCCCGCCGTCGACCGACACCCTGCTGCTCGACGCGGACGTCGAACAGGAGAACGTCATCGCGCAGATCGGTGCCGGCAACTCGCTCGTCGTCACGACGCTTCCAGGCACGGGCGGCACGCAGACCATCGTGAACGCGATCGGCGTGCTCGCGTCGCAGCACAAGCGCGTCCTCGTCGTCAGCCCCCGCCGCTCCACGCTCGAGGGCATCCGCCACCGCCTGACCAAGGTCGGTCTGCCCGGTCTGTGCGCGTCGCCGTCGACCCTCCGCCGCGACCTCATCCAGGCGATTACACGCAACGAGCGCGCGATCCCGCCGCAGGTCGGCGAGGTCGACGACGCACTCGTCCGGCTGCGTCGGGTCCTCATCGACTACCGCACCTCGCTGCAGGCGAAGGACCCGGACCTGCGGGTCTCGGTCATCGAAGCGCTCGAAGCACTCTCGAAGCTCTCCAAGCTGCCGCACCCTCCGGGAACCCTGGTCCGCCTCGACCGCCAGACGCTCGTCGGGCTCGCCGCAGGCCGCTCCCGCGCGGCGGAGGCGCTCGAAGGCGCGGCCGCCCTCGGCGAGTTCCGGTACGGTCCGGGCGACTCGCCCTGGTACGGCGCGTCGTTCGACACGACCGCGGAAGCCCAAGAGACCCACGACCTCGCCAAGCGCCTGCACCGTAAGGACCTGCCGCAGCTCCTGGAGCGCGCGTACGGCCTCATCGGGCAGACGCAGATGCGGCCGTTCGAGTCCATCGACGAGCTGGGCATCTACCTGCGACTCCTCGCGGACATCCGGGAGACGCTCGACCGCTTCCAGCCCGACGTCTTCGACCGGTCGCTCGCCGACCTGATCGTCGCGACGAGCCCGCGGAAGGACTCCGCCGCGATGTCGTCGGCGAGCCGCCGGCGACTCAAGGCCTTGGCCAAGGAGTACCTGCGGCCCGGCGCACACGTACCCGACATGAACGCCGCCCTCCGCCGGATCCAGCAGCAGCGCACTCTGTGGCAGCGCTACGTGACGACCGGCGCGCCGCCCGAGGTGCCGCTCGGCATCGCGGACGTCGAGCAGGCGTACCAGACGGTCGCCGCGAAGCTCGAGCTGGTCGACCAGCCGCTCGGCATCGCCGACACTCCGGACCGCCTCGGACGCCTCGCGATCCCGAGTCTCGTCCGCACGATCTCCGAACTCGCCGCCGAGTCCGAGGTCCTCCACAACCTCCAGGAGCGCACCGCGATCCTCGCCGGCCTGCGCGAGCAGGGTCTCGGCGAGCTCATCATCGACCTCTCACAGCGACACGTGCCGCGGACGCGCCTCGCCGACGAGCTCGAGCTCGCCTGGTGGCAGTCGATGCTCGAACTCGTGCTCACCGAGGACCGCGGTCTGCTCGGCGCGAACACGAGCGTCGTCGAACGTCTCGAGTCCGACTTCCGGCTGGTGGACGAGGCGCACGCCTCCGCCTCCGGGCAGCTCCTCGCCTCGCTGCTGGCCGACACCTGGAAGATCGGTCTTGTCGACCACGCCACCGAGGGCATGGCGCTCCGTTCGCTCCTCAAGCGCGATCGACCGCTCCGAGCGGCCGAGCTCGAGCAGGCGGCCCCCACGTTGTCCCGTGTCCTCGCGCCGGTCTGGCTCGTCTCGCCGTACGAGGTGCCGCGCATCCCCGAGAGCGCGTCCTTCGACGCCGTCTTCCTCGTCGACGCGGGGGCGACGCTCCTCGCCGAGAACGTGGACGCCATCCGTCGTGCGCGTCAGGTCGTCGCCTTCGGTGACCCCGTCACGCAGAGTCCGTCGCCCTTCGAGATCCGTCTGACGGATCAGGAGGCGACCCCCGAGCAGCACGCCGACATCGCCGAACTGCACCGCGAGTCGGCGCTCGAACAGCTGAGCTCCGTCCTGCCGACCCTCATGCTCACGCGCTCCTACCGCGCGGGAGGCGAAGACCTCGCAGAACTCGTCAACGAGCGGTTCTACGGTGGCCAGATCGATTCCCTGCCGTGGGCGGGTTCGTTCCTGGGCCACGGCAGCCTGAGCCTCGATTACGTGCCCGGCGGGCTCGGCATGCCCGACCCGGTCACCGGAGCGGTGGAGAGTGTCGACGTCGAGGTCGAACGAGTGGTGGAACTCGTCCTCGAGCACGCCTCGAACCGTCCGAAGGAATCCCTGATGGTCGTGACCGCGAGCGACAAGCACGCGGTCCGGGTCCAGCAGGCGGTCCTCGCAGCGTTCTCCCGTCGGGCCGACCTCTCCGACTTCCTCCTCCGCGAGCGGGCGGAACCGTTCACCGTGCTGACGCTCGAGCAGTCCGTGGCCGAGAGCCGCGACCGTGTCATCTTCTCGATCGGGTACGGCCTGACGCCGCACGGGCGGGTCCTGTCCGACTTCGGCGCGCTGGGTCAGCCCGGCGGCGACCGGCTGCTCGCGGTCGGTATGACGCGCGCGCGGCGGTCCATGGTGATCGTCTCGTGTGTCCGCCCCGAGGACCTCGACCAGAACCGGATCCAGCACGGCATCCTCGCGCTCGCACGCATCCTCACGGACACGTCGCGCCGCGCCTCCGAGGATCAGGCGACGCACGAGGCCGAGCCGATGCTCGTCGACCTCGCGACGCGCCTCGAGACGCTCGGGATGCGGGTCGACATGGGCTACCGCGGCAAGCTCGCCCTGGTCGCCTCGTGGGGTGGCCGAGCCGTGGTCGTCGAGTGCGACGAGGAACTGGGTGACGCGAGCCTCCGTGAATCGCTGCGGCTCCGCCCCGACGTCCTGCGCCGCCTCGGCTGGCACTACGTCCGCGTGCACAGCTTCGACCTCTTCGCCGATGCCGAGGCGGTCGCGCAGCGTGTGGCCGGTGTGCTCGGTCTCAACACGACCGAGCACCTCGACACCGCGCCGATCGCCGTGCAGGTCCCGCGCCACTGATGGTCGGACACTGATCATGCAGGACGATCAGGAGCCACGGATCGTCCGCCCCCGAGGATCGAGGCGGGCGATCCGCCCCGGTGCTCCCGGAACGGATCCCGCGCCGCAGCTGCCGGCCGATCCCGTCAAGGCGGCGGAGGACACCGACGCCGCCTGGGGCGGCACCGCCAAACCCGCCGGCGGCGGTGGCAACGACGACGAGCTGCAACGCAACGTCCCGCCCCACTGGTGAGCGGGACGCGACGTCGGTGCTGCTGGACGAGCCGGACTAGCGGCCGTCGGTCGTGTCGTCGCGTGCGGGCGGCAGCGGAGCGCTCGTGCCCGTCTTCAGCACGTCGCGGATCTCGGTGAGGAGCGACAGCTCGCTCGGTGCTGCGGCCTCGTCGGCGATCGTCGGCTTCGTCGTGATGCGCTTGAAGTGGTTCATCGGCAGCACGATGACGAAGTAGACGACGGCGGCGACCAGCACGAACTGGATCGCGGCACCGAGGAACGCACCGAACTGCAGATCGGCCGTCTTCCCGTCGAGGGTCGGGATCGGGACGATGAAGGCGTCCTTCAAGCTCTCCGCCTTGAAGAGTGCCCCGAGCAGCGGGTTGAAGATGTTCTCGACGAGCGAGTTGACGATGGCGGTGAACGCGGCCCCGATCACGACGGCCACGGCCAGGTCGATCACGTTGCCGCGGAGGATGAACTCCTTGAAGCCTTTGAGCATGGGGTCTCCCTGAGGATCGGGGATGGGCAGGACCCTGGCTACGCTACCGGCTCAGGACGCGGCGCTCCCGGCGGAGGCCGGTGTGGCGCTGGAGCCGGAACCGGAGCTGGAGGAGCCGCCCGAGGAGGAGGATCCGCCCTTGGTGTCCGAGGAGGACGAGCTCGACGACCCCACCGAGGACTTCGAGGAGGCCGGGATGGAGCTCGAGCCCTTGCCGGCACCGGCGCGGGAGTCCGTGCGATAGAAGCCGGAGCCGTTGAACGTGACACCGACCGCGCTGAACAGCTTGCGCAGCTTGCCGGAGCACGCCGGGCACTCGGTGAGGGAGTCGTCGGTGAAGGACTGCTGGACGTCGAAGGCGTTGCCGCACTCGGTGCAGCGGTAGGCGTAGGTGGGCACGGGGTCTCCTGGGATGTGGTGGGTCGGCGCGCTCAGCGGCGCGGTCTGACCTGGTCGAAGTCGAGGATGCGGCTCGGGGTCACGGCACCGCCGACGGGTTCGTCGTGGATCTCGCTCGGGACCTCGTCGAGGATCTCGGTGTCGTACAGCACGGCGTAGACGGGAGGGCAGCGCTCCATCGAGCCGAGCGTCTTGTCGAAGTACCCGCGACCCCAGCCCATGCGCATGCCGTGGGCGTCGACGGCCGCCGCGGGGACGAGGATGAGATCGACGTCGTTGATCGCGATGGGACCGAGGGTGGTACCCACGACCTCGGGGGTGCCGGCGAAGCCCACCGTCTCGATGCCTTCCTCGCCGATCGTCCAGTCGAGGAGCCCGTCGGTGCGGGTGATGGGGAACAGGATGCGGATGCCCGCCTCCTGCGCCCACTGGAGGAAGGGACGGGTGTCGGGCTCGCTCGGGGAGGAGAGGTAGCAGGCGATGGAGGTCGCGCCGAAGCGGGAGACGAGGGCTCGGAGGTTGTCCGTCAGGCCGGTGGTCGACCGCTCCTTCTCCAGGGAGGTGAGCAGCTCCCGCCGCTCACGGAGCTCGGCGCGCAGCGCTCGTTTCTCGTGTTCGGCGGGGCTCGTCATGCGACCCATTCTAAACGGCTCGTCGTCGCGCCCGGCTCGTTGCCCGACCTCATAGCCGACATCCGTCGCCTCGTCCAGGGGTTCAGGGGATTTCACCCTCGATCGAGGGGGTATTCGGCGACTTCCCCGGCTCCACACGATAGGTTTTCCCTCATGACCACTCGTGTTACCAAAGCAGTCATCCCCGCAGCAGGTCTCGGCACCCGGTTCCTTCCGGCGACGAAGGCCCTGCCGAAGGAGATGCTCCCCGTCGTCGACAAGCCGGCCATCCAGTACGTCGTCGAGGAGGCCGTCAGCGCCGGGCTCGCCGATGTGCTCATGATCATCGGCCGCAACAAGAACGCCCTCGCCAACCACTTCGACCGCGTGACCGAGCTCGAGCTCAACCTCGCGAAGAAGGGCGACACCCAGCGCCTCGAGAAGGTCAACGAGTCGAGTGAGCTCGCCGACATCCACTTCCTGCGCCAGGGAGACCCGAAGGGCCTCGGCCACGCCGTCCTGCGGGCCAAGCGCCACGTCGGCCACGAGCCCTTCGCCGTGCTCCTCGGCGACGACCTGATCGACGCCCGCGACGTCCTCCTCGAGCGCATGCTCGACGAGCAGGACAAGCGGAACGCGACGATCATCGCTCTCATGGAGGTCGACCCCGATTCGATCCACATGTACGGTGCAGCAGCCGTCGAGGCCACCGACGACGCCGACGTCGTGCGGGTGACCGGCCTCGTCGAGAAGCCTGCGAAGGAGGACGCCCCGTCCAACCTCGCCATCATCGGCCGCTACGTGCTGAAGCCCGAGGTGTTCGAGATCCTCGAGCGCACCGAGCCGGGCAAGGGCGGCGAGATCCAGCTGACCGACGCGCTCCAGGAGATGGCCGCCGACGTCGAGGGCACGGGCGGCGTCTACGGCGTCATCTTCCGTGGCCGTCGCTACGACACGGGCGACCGCCTCGACTACATCAAGGCGATCGTGCAGCTTGCGGTCGACCGCGAAGACCTCGGTCCCGAGCTGCGTCCGTGGCTCAAGGACTTCGCCGGGGACCTCGACTGAGTCCACCCGACGACGCACGACGCGCCCCGGGTCCGCAGCTGCGGATCTCGGGGCGCGATGCTGTCGACGACGTGGTGTCGGTGCATCGGCGAGCGCTCCACTAGGCTCACCACAGAACGCGAGAGGGGTGGCACGGTGGCGCAGGTCGTACCCGTTCTGAGCAGTGGGCGAGTGAGCATCCGGCCGATCAAGGTCCGTGACGCGAGGCCGCTCGAGCGCGAGCTCGCGGAGAACCGAGCCTGGTTGCGCCGCTGGGAGGCGACGAGCCCCTACGGCCCGGTCCCGGCTGACAGCCGTGCAGCGATCCGGTCGCTGCAGAACCACGCACGCTCGGGTGCCGGCCTCCCGTTCGTCATCGAGGTCGACGGGGAGTTCGCCGGCCAGCTCAACGTCTCCGGCATCACCTACGGATCGCTGGCCTCGGCGTCGATCGGCTACTGGGTCTCCCAGCGGTTCGCGGGTCTGGGTGCCACACCGATCGCGACCGCCCTGGCCACCGACCACTGCTTCACCGCCCTGCAGCTCCATCGTCTGGAGATCTGCATCCGGCCCGAGAACGCTCCGAGCCTGCGGGTCGTCGAGAAGCTCGGGTTCCGGTACGAGGGACTGCGGCGCCGCTTCATCCACATCGACGGCGACTGGCGTGACCACTTCTGTTTCGGCCTCGTCCGCGAAGAAGTCCCGGGCGGCGTCCTGAACCGGTGGTTGGACGGCCAGGTACCGAAGGACGCGTGCGTGATCCCCGAGGCCGACCGTCTCGCGGCCGCGTCGCCGTTCCCCTCCCGCTGACCCGGTAGCCGTTTTCCCCGTCTATCCGGGGACACACCCGACGACTGCCCGTCTCCGGTCGTTGCACCCGCTACGGTCAGGGACATGGACGGCGGATTCCTGAGCGGTGGGGTGATCATTCTGGTCGCAGCGATGCTGTGGCTGGTGTACCTGGTGCCGTCGTGGGTGCGCGACAGCCAGTTCTCCGCCAGCGAGCGCAACGCGATCCGGCTGCAGCAGACGCTCCGTGTGCTCGCCGAGACGGCTGAGGTCCCGGAGGCCGTCCGGCTCGAGGCGACGTCGCGTGAGGTCGCCGCGCAGCGCAAGCTCCTCAAGCAGCTCGAGGCCAGGACGAAGGCGACGGCCGAGGCCGCGGCGCGCGTCGAACTCGCCGAAGCCGACCGGATCCGCCGCGAGGAGGAGGCCAGGGCTGTGCAGGCCGAAGCCGCCGCCCGTGCCGCGGAGGATGCTCGTCGTGCGGCCGCTGCCGCAGCCCGTGCCGTGCAGCGCAACGCCCGAGCGGCGAAGCTCGCGCGAAGCCGTCGTCGCTCCAGACTGCTCGCGACCACCGTGTTGGTCGCCTCCATCATCGGGTTCTGCTCCGGCGTGACCGCGTTCCTCGCGGGTGGCGGTCTCGTCCTCGGTATCTCGTCCACGGTCGTCGGTCTGCTCGCGCTCTCTGCGCTCTCCCGGATGTCGCGCATCGCCCACCGTGCCGTCGCGCCGGTACCGGCGGTCGCAGTCACGACCAGGCGTGTCGAGTCGGCGCTCTTCGAGTACAACGAGCCCGTCAAGGCGGCGTCGCAGGCGCAGACGTGGACCCCGACGTCCATCCCGAAGCCGCTCCACCTCTCCGAGGGCTCGTCGGCTGCCGCTGAGCTGGCGAAGGCCGACGCCTACGATCGCCTACGCCAGGCGGCCATGCAGGAGGCCATCGCCTCCCGCGCCGAGCGTCTCGCGCCGGTCGTACCGACGATCGTCCGTCGTCCGGAGCCCGTCGCCGCTCCGCAGCCCGAGCGCGTCGACCCGCAGCCGGCCCCGAGTCGTTTCGCCTCGATGGGTGTCATCGACGAGGGCGAGATCGCCGCCGGCGGCTCCACCCTGTTGCAGCGTCGCCGCGCCGCGGGCTGAGTCCCGACCGCGCCCGTCCGGTCGTTCATGAACCGGTCACCGGCGACGGATAGACTCGTCGAGGGGGTTCGTCGCTCGGTTCTCGTCGACGCCCTGGAACGCGAAAGGTGACCATGGGCGTGTGGCGGAAGAGCCGGCGGAAGCCGATGAAGCCCTACGTCGCGCCCCCTGAGGTGGCTCCGCCGCCGGTCGAGCACGCGGTCGAGGAAGGCCTCCTCATCGCGCGGTCCTGGACCGTGGTCGAGGTCACGAACTGGATCATCGAGCGAGCACTCCGCGACGGTGCCTCCTACGACGCCGAGGCGACGCAGGCGGCCGTCCGGCGTGAGCTGGGACGCATGGCGGACGAGCAGGAGGAGTACGCCGACCTCGCACGGGAGGCGCGCCAGACGGCGTTCCAGCGGCGGGGGAGTGCCCGCCACCAGCACGACTACCGCGCGGGTGACCTGAGCGCCCTGTCCCGTCGCCGCGAGGTGTACTCGGGGCTCGCCGCCGAACTCCGTCGGGTGAGCAAGGACGAGGAGTTCGTCGCGGCGATCGCGGAATCCGCTCGTGAGCGTGCGTGGGGCGACCTGGAGCGCGCCATCCAGGCGAAGCTCGACCGGGTCCTCGACGAGCCGGTCGTCGACGAGCACTATCGGCGTGCCCGGAGCCAGCGGCTCCGCTGGTTCCGCGATCTCGACCTCGCTGCCCTCATCGCCGCCAATCCGAAGGACGGCAGCATGCCGGTCGACGACGGCCCGAACCCCTACGAGGACTAGCGCGGCCGGTTCGAAACGGCTCGCCGGTTCTGCTAGCCTGGACGAGTAGTTGGGCCCATGGCGCAGTCCGGTAGCGCACCTCGTTCGCATCGAGGGGGTCAGGGGTTCGAATCCCCTTGGGTCCACCAGCTGCAACGACAACCCCGCACCTCACGGTGCGGGGTTGTCGCGTTTCCGGGCGTCGGCAGCGCCCGCGTCCTGTACGGTCAGGGGCACGGCGCCGCTTCGGTTCCCGTGAACGGGACGAGCAGTCATGCCAGCAGCATCCGAACCGACCCTGCAGCACGACGCCGTCCTCGGGGTGATCGGCACCTCGCTGAAACCCGACGAACGACGCGTGCCGATCCACCCGGCGCACTTCGAGCGCATCCCGGAGGAGTTCCGGTCTCGGATCGTCGTGGAGCACGGCTATGGTGCCCGGTTCGGCGTCTCCGACGAGGAGATCGCGCCCTACGTCCGCTCGTTCGCGACGCGCGCCGAGGTCATCGCGCAGGCGGACGTCGTCCTCCTGCCGAAACCGCAGCTCGAGGACGTCCAGGAGCTTCGCGACGGGCAGACGCTCTGGGGCTGGCCGCACTGCGTCCAGGACGCCGCGCTGACGCAGCTCGCGATCGACAAACGACTCACACTGATCGCCTTCGAGGCGATGAACCATTGGGCCGCCGACGGCAGCTTCGGGTTGCACGTCTTCCACAAGAACAACGAGCTCGCCGGCTACAGCTCGGTGATCCACGCGTTGGAACTCTGCGGCTCCACCGGCAGCTACGGCCGTCGCCTGACCGCCGTGGTCATCGGGTTCGGCGCGACCGCCCGAGGTGCCGTGACCGCGCTCAACGCCCATGGGATCCACGACGTGCGCGTGCTCACCAACCGCCGGGTCGCGGCGGTCGCGGCGCCCATCCATTCCGCCCGCATGATCCAGTTCGACCACGACGACGGCCCGTACCTCAGCGAGGTCATCACCGACGAGGGCCGCGTCCCGCTCGCACCCTTCTTGGCCGAGAGCGACATCGTCGTCAACTGCACGCTGCAGGACCCCAACGCACCACTGCTCTACCTCCGTGAGGAAGATCTCGGCGCGTTCCGGCCCGGGAGCCTCATCGTGGACGTCTCCTGCGACGAGGGCATGGCCTTCGAATGGGCGCGTACCACCGGGTTCGACGACCCGATGTTCACCGTCGGGCGCGGGGAGATCAACTACTACGCGGTCGACCACAGTCCGTCGCTCCTGTGGAACTCGTCCAGCTGGGAGAACAGCGAGGCGTTGCTGCCGTTCCTGCCCACCGTCCTGGCCGGACCGGCCGCCTGGGCCGACAGCCTGACCGTCCAGCGGGCCGTCGAGATCCAGGACGGCGTCATCCTCAACCCGGCGGTCACCGAGTTCCAGCACAGGTCGGCCGAGTACCCGCACGAGGTCATGCTGGGCTGATCGGCCCTTGGCAGTCCACTCAAGCAGTGGGCCGCGGCGGGCCTGTCGTTGAACGGCTGACGGAGGCGCCCTCACCCGGGAGGCCTCTCGTGGGCACTTCGACAGGCTCAGTGACCGGAGGAGGTGCACCCGTACTCGCTCCGGTCTCCGAGCGACCCTCTCCAGTCCCTGAGCCTGTCGAAGGGCGCGCGCATTCACTCCGGTTCTCGAGCAACCTCCTCCGCTCCCTGAGCTTGTCGAAGGGCCCACGAGAAAACTCGCACAATCGAGACGACTCACCATCTGGAATGTCAGTGGTCCATGGTGGACTGGTTCCATGACCGAGACCACCTCCGCCGCGATCCGCGCGAGCGACGAGTACGCCGCGTGCCTCGCGGCGTTCTCGGATCACTACGCGGACATTCAGCGTCGGCGTGCTGCCCTGGACGCCGAGGAGGCCCGGCTGCTCGCCCGTTCCGCCTCCTACGCGGACGCCTTCGCAGACGTCACGGTTCCGGCGATCTTCCCGCCCGCGGAGCGGCAGGCGCTTTCCCGCCGCTCGACCTGTGCCGCCCTCGCGATGGCGACGCGCACTCCCGAGCGGACGGTCCAGCGGGCGACGAACGACGCGGAACGGCTCGTCAATGACGCACCCGCCGTGCTGGCCTCGCTCGAGGCCGGGCGCATCTCGGCACGGCACGCGCAGACGATCATCGACCAACTCAATGACGTGCCGACCGCAGGGCGGGCGGTGTTCCTCACTGAGGTCCTGGCGGTCGCGGAAGAGTCCACCAACGCGAACCTCCGCAGGCGCGCCCGCGTCCTGCGCGAGCGCCTCCACCCCGAGTCCATTACGGCACGCGCCCGGCGGTCCGAGGCGGACCGCCGGGTCGAGTTCGAGCCCGCGGCAGACGGCATGGCGTGGGTGCACCTCTTCACGACGGCACCGATCGCGCAGGGCATCGCGGAGCGCGTCGAGGCGGCCGCGGCGGAGTCACGCAACGCCGGCGACACTCGCACCTGCGCTCAGCTGCAGGCAGATGCCCTCGCGGCGCTCGCGCTCACCGGCGTGACCCCTGACGACGTCATGTCGACCCCGGTGCTTCCGCACCCGATCGAGGTGCAGGAGCACATCAAGCCGACCGTGCAGATCACGGTCCCGGCGTTGAGCATGGCCGGTGTCAGCGATGCCCCGGCGACGCTCGACGGCTACGGTCCGATCGACCCGGAGACCGCAGCACGTATCGCGGTGAACGCCCCGAGCTTCACCCGGATCCTCGTCCAACCGGAAACCGGTGCGGTCCTTTCCGTCGGGCGGAATCAGTACCGGGTCCCGGCCGACCTGCAACGCGCGGTCCGCCTCCGGGACGGCACCTGTCGCGCACCGGGCTGCGGCAGGCGAGCCAGGGCCTGCGACCTTGATCATTCGGTTGCCTGGGAGGACGGCGGGGCAACGGATGTCGGCAATCTCGCCTGCCTGTGCCGACATCACCACCGGATGAAGCATCTTTCCGGGTGGAACCTCGACCACGGACCCGGTGGCGTGCTTGAGTGGACGACGCCTGACGGGAAGCAGTATCGGACCGAGCCGGATCGCGCGCCGTTCTGATCCCCGCCGGTCCCTGAGCCTGTCGAAGGGTTCCTCGTGGGCACTTCGACAAGCTCAGTGACCGGGAAACGTCTGTCCGCACCGCTGCGGTCCCGGAGCTGTGCCGCCCTTCGACAGGCTCAGTGACCGGAAGAGGTTTGCCCGCCATGTCTCGGTCCCTGAGCCTGTCGAAGGGCAGTCTGGGCCGCGTTACCTCGGTGAACGGGGAGGTTCGCTCGGTTCACGTGGGGCGCGTCAGGCACGTGAACACGGCCTGAGAGGTTCGTGGCAGGCCGCGCAAGCGGTCGAGCGCGGCATGCACCCGCCCCTACGCTGGACGCTTGCGCCGTACGGCATCGGTCGGCGGAGGAACACATGGTGCACGACCGGCTCGAGGAGGCAAGGATGTTCGTATGGCAGAGCTGGTGGGGTGTCGCCGCAGCGGCCGGGATAGCGCTGATCGCAGCTCTCGTCGTCATCGTGATCGTGTCGGTCTCCTTCCGGATGGCGGCGCGGCGGAGCGACTGGCCGGGCGCGCTCGCCGGGAGTGCCAGGCACCCCTTCCGAGCCCTCGTGATCCTGGTCGCCGTGTGGCCCGCGGTGGCGGCGACGCTTCCCGATGAGACCGCCCGTGGGTTCATCGACCAGACCTTCCGGATCGCCGTCATCGCCGCAGCGACGTGGCTGGTCGCCGCGCTGCTCGCCTTCGTCATCGGGCTCGGCCAGGCCCGGTACCGCATCGACGTCCCGAACAACAAGGTCGCCCGCCGCATGCAGACGCAGCTCGCGCTCGTCCGTCGCCTGGCGATCGCGGTCGTCGTCATCGTCGGTGTCGCGTCGATCCTCCTGACGTTCCCCGGCGTCCAGGGCGTCGGGGCGAGCGTGCTGGCCTCCGCCGGGGTCGTGAGCATCGTCGCCGGCCTCGCGGCGCAGTCCGTCCTCGGGAACGTGTTCGCCGGGATCCAGCTCGCCTTCAGCGATGCGATCCGGGTCGACGACGTCGTCATCGTCGAGGGGGAGTGGGGCCGGATCGAGGAGATTACCCTCACCTACGTCGTCGTCGGCATCTGGGACGATCGCCGCATGGTGCTCCCGTCCACCTACTTCACCTCCACGCCCTTCCAGAATTGGACACGGAACACGAGCGAGCTGCTCGGGTCCGTCGAGTTCGACCTCGACTGGTGGGTGAGCCCCGCGGTCATGCGGACCGAGCTGGAGCGCATCCTCGACCGCACCGACCTCTGGGACGGCCGGGCACAGGTCCTGCAGGTCACGGACGCCGTCGGCGGCTACGTGCGCATCCGCATCCTCGTCACCGCGGTGGACGCGCCGACCCTCTTCGACCTCCGGTGCCTCGTGCGCGAGCAGATGGTCGAGTGGATCCTCGCGCAGAACCCGTCGGCGATCCCGCGCAACCGCGTGCAGATGGTCGAGCAGGAGCCTCGCCCGGTGCCGAAGCGCGGCGGGCCGGTCACCGAGCCGGTCGGGCTGTTCAGCGGCAGTGCCGAGGCCGAGCAGCGCGCGAGCCTCTTCACCTCCTCGATCACCCTGCCCGACCTGGACGACGAGCCCGAACGCTGACCGTCGCCCGACCGGACGCGTGTGCACCGAATCGTTGTCGTTCCGGAGATCCTGTATGCGCTTCCCGTCGCTACCATCAAGGGAACCTCGCCGGGTGACCTGCCGGCGGGCCGTCGGTGCTGCTGCCGACACGAACGGACGGCGCCGGCCCGAACCCCGGCGACGGCATGCGAAGGAGACCGCGCGTGAACGACGACACCCTCTTCCTCACCGATGAGGACACCGCCGTCCCCGGCGAACGCCCGGAGCAGCGTCTCGAACGACGCTCCGCGTCCGTCCTGAAGCACCGGCTCCTCGAACAGGAACGGAAGCAGTTCGAGGAGTCCCTCGCCTCGGCGAAGGCGGACGGCGCCCTCGAACGCGCAGCGGCCCTCATCGTCTCCGCGCGGCGACGTTTCCTCATCGGGGCGTCGAAGTCGTTCACCTACGCGTCCCTCCTCGCCGCGGACCTCAGCTACGGCCTCGCGAACGTCACGCTCATCGACGGCACCATCGTGCGGCCGCTCGACGTCCTCAGCGACGTGCGGACGAGCGACGTCATGATCGCCGTGTCGCTGCAGCGGTACCGGAAGTACACGATCGACTCCGTCGTCCCGTTCGCCGAGGCGGGAGGCAGCCTCGTGCTCATCACGGACGCGCCGGACGCCCCGCTGACCCCGTACGCCGACGAGACGATCGTGCTCGGCCGTGCCGAGGACGGCCACCCGAGTTCCTCGATCGGGATCGCGCTCACCCTGCACATCCTCGCCACGCTCACGACGGCCAGCGCCAAGGGCGCCGGCCGTCGGGCGGTGGAGCGGGAGCGCCTCGCCGAGACGCTCGGGGTCTACGTCTCCGACGAGGACTGACCGCGGACCGGGATCAGCTTCCCGAGCCCTTCCCCTCGCGCACGATCGACAGGGGTTCCGTGATGTCCTCGAGGGACTTCCGCGCGGCGTCGACGCCGAAGATGAGGGCGATCAACCCGCCGAGGACCATCACGCCGGCACCCACGAAGTAGCCCACGGTGAGCGGCCCGCGGTCGGTGCCGTCACCGATCAGGATCCCGTAGAGCAGAGGCGCGACCGAACCCGCGATCTGTCCGATCGCGAAGAAGTAGCCGATCACCTGGCTGCGGAGCTCGAGCGGGAAGATCTCGCTCACGGTCAGGTAGGCGCTTGACGCACCGGCGGAGGCGAAGAAGAACGAGACGCACCAGAAGATCGTCTGGGTCGTCGCGTCGAGCGCACCGGCGTTGAAGAGCACCGCCGACACGGCCAGCACCGCCCCGGAGACCCCGTAGGTGAGGAAGATCATCTGGCGACGACCCCAGGTGTCGAACAGCCTGCCGAGGAGGAGTGGGCCGAGCAGGTTGCCGATCGCGAAGGGGAAGAAGTAGTACTGCGTCGACGAGGGGCTCGTGCCGTAGAAGTTCTGCAGCACGAGCGCGTAGGTGAAGAAGATCGCGTTGTACAGGAACGACTGGGTGATCATCATCGCGAGGCCGACGAAGGTGCGCTTCGGGTACTTCGAGAAGAGGACGCCGAAGATGGTCCGGATCGGGATGTGGCCCTGGGCCTGCACCGTGAGCGCCTTCGACTCGTCGACCGGCTCGATCGTCCCGCCCTGCTTGCGGACGGTGGCCTCGATGTCGTCGACCGTGGCCTCCGCCTCCTGTTCCCGACCGTGCGTCATGAGCCACCGCGGACTCTCGGGGATGTGGCGGCGCAGGAAGATGATGGCGAGACCGAGGACCGGGCCGATGAAGAACCCGATGCGCCAGCCGATGTCCTCGGCGAAGTAGTCGGTGTTCAGCAGGAACAGGTTCGCCGCCGATCCGAGGGCGGCGCCACCCCAGTAGGTGCCGTTGATGGCGATGTCGACGTGCCCGCGGTACTTCGACGGGATGAGCTCGTCGATGGCCGAGTTGATCGCCGCGTACTCGCCGCCGATGCCCATGCCGGCGAAGAACCGGAAGATGGCGAGGAACCAGAACGTGGGGGACAAGCCCGCGATGCCGCTCGCGACGAGGTAGATCGCGAGGGTCAGGATGAAGAGCTTCTTGCGGCCGAGGCGGTCCGCCATGCGGCCGAAGACGAGGGCACCCGTCACCTGGCCGAGCAGATAGATCGTCCCGAGGAGTCCGACCTCCGCCGCCGACAGCCCCAGCGACTTCTGGAATCCGGCGGAGGCGACGATCTGGATCTCGAGACCGTCCAGCACCCATGAGAAGCCGAGACCGACGACGATCATCCAGTGGAACCGGGTCCACGGCAATCGGTCCATCCTGGCGGGGACGAGGCTCCGCACCGGGGCAGGTCGCCCGGAGGTCGACGTGTTCGACATGGAATGACTCCTTCCACGGCCGTCCCGTCGACGGTCGATCCGGGAGATGACGCTACTCCCGCGGCGGGCATCGGACGTCGCTGATCGGTGCCCCTTGACTTCGTCCTGGCGGAGGAGCACCCTACGCCCGGCACCCCGTGCGATGGCGCCCGGTGGCGCGGAATGGTCGTACGCTCGAAGCGCGACGAGATCGCGGACGGCTGCCGAGGGCCGTCGAGGAGGAGGCGGCATGCACCTGGTCGAGGACAGCACCGAGACGGACATCACGCGGGTCTTCCAGGACCGGATCACCTCCGGCGTCGCCCCGGGATCGTACGTCGCCGTGTTCGACCGCGAGCGGGTCCGGTTCGAGCAGGGGTTCGGCGGGGTCGCCTTGGGCGGTCCGGTGCCGGACGCCGACACGCTGTTCCGCATCGCCTCCTGCACGAAGAGCTTCACCGCCGCCGTGCTCCTCATCCTCCGCGATGCCGGCCGCCTCGACCTGGACGCGCCAGTAAACGGGTTCGTGCCGGAGTTCGCACCGGTGCTCCCTGACGGGATCGCCGTCCGGCCGACCGTGCGGATGCTCCTGACGATGTCGGGTGGGCTCGGAACGGACGATCCGTGGGGTGACCGCCAGGAGTCGATCAGCGTGGACGAGTTCCGGCGGCTGCTCGTGCGCGGCGTCCGATGCGTCACGACACCCGGGACGGCGTTCTCCTACTCGAACCTCGGCTATGCGCTGCTCGGGCAGGTCATCGAGCGTGTGACCGGTGGCTCCTACATCGATGCGGTGACCTCGCTCCTGCTGGAGCCGCTCGGGCTCGGCGCCGTGTTCGAGCGCCCCGAAGGCGACGGGGCGGTCACGGCGACCGGTCATCGTGTCCGCCGCGAACGGGCGGTCGATGAAGACGGCCGATTCGTCGAGGTCCCGTTCTCCGGCCCCGGGGTCTTCTCCTCGATCGGCGGGCTCTTCGCCTCGGCCTCCACCCTGATCGGATGGGTGCGCTGGCTCGACGGCGCCTGGACCGGGGACGAGACCGGACCGCTGTCGAGCGCCAGCCGCCGCGAGATGCAGCAGTTGCACCGGCTCGCTCCGTCGCGGCCCACCCTCGACGGCGTGCCGCCGAGACTCGCGCTCGGCTATGGCTTCGGCCTCTTCGTCGAGGAGGACGCCGACCTCGGGACGCTCGTCTCGCACTCGGGCGGCTACCCCGGTTACAGCGCCCATATGCGGTGGCACCCGACATCAGGGTTCGGCGTCGTCGCCTTCGAGAACGCCGGCTACGCGGCCGTGGCGAAGCCCGCCGAACAGGCCCTGCGGCTGGCGATCGCCGGCGCACAGGCCTCCGGCGAGCTGCCGGAACCGGCGATCCGCCCCTGGCCGGAGACCCTCGTGGCGTCGATGACCGCGACCGGGCTGCTGTCGCACTGGGACGACCGCGTCGCCACGTCGCTGTTCGCTGAGAACGTCGCCCTCGACCGGCCACTGGAGGAGCGACGCGAGGCGGTCGACGCCGCTGTCACCGCCGTCGGTGGCATCGCCGAGGTGGCTTCGGGGCGCGCGACGCCGATCTGCGATTCGCCGGACCACCTGGTCTGGTTCGTCGAGGGGACGGAGGGGCGCCTCCGCCTGGAGGTCCGGATGACACCCGTGCTTCCGCTCCGGGTCCAGACCTTCACGGTGACGGTCGACGACCAGGGCGAGTGAACGCCGAACGCCGGCAGCTGAGGCTCAGCTACCGGCGTTCAGGTGGAACAGGGTGGTTCGGTTCAGCCGATCGAGTCGTCGTCGCCGTTGCCGTTACGGTTCGTCGGGGAGATGTCCTCCGTCGACTCGACGTACTCGTAGTCGGTCGTCGTCGGGCCGTCGTGGTCGCCGGTGTTCGTCGCTTCGCCGACGGGACGGTAGATGAGCTGGCCTTCGCCGTAGGGCAGGACGAGCTCGCCGTCCTGACCGTCTTCGAGCGGGATGATCTCGCTGTCGAGCGGGCCGCCGGTGAGTTTCGCAAGAGTCTGTGACATGTCGCCAGCCTAGCCCCGACGACTGTCAGAGTGCTGCGATGGTCCAGGACACCCGGTGTGGTGTATTGGGAGCCAGGACGACGAGATCGGTCCCGGTCGAGAAGGCGTCAGGGGGACAGGTCATCGGTTCGACGGCGAGCCCCAGTCGGTTCAGCTCCGCGACGGGCTGATCGGCCGTGTGCACCTGGACCCAGGGCAGACCGTCACCCCAGTGCATGGCGACGCCGCTGCCGGATGGCGTCGTCACGCGCACCGTGACCCGGCCGTCGACGTCGCGATCGAGCGCCGTGTACGCGTGATCGATGAAGGTGTCGCCGATGGTCCGGGGTGCGCGGAAGTCGAAGTGCTCCGTCGCCTCCGTGTCGACGGGCTCCAGCGAGACCGGGATGAGCCGGTCCGGCGTGACGGTGAGCACCTCGGCGGCGGGCAGTTCGAGCGTCCAGTCGTCGACACGGCCCTCACCCGCGACGAGGTACGGGTGCGGTCCGGTGCCGTAGGGTGCGTCGACGTCGCCGAGGTTCAGCGCCTCGACGTCGGTGCGGAGTCCGTCGTCGTCGAGCGTGTAGGTCGCGGTGACCTGGACGCGGAACGGATAGCCCTCCTGCGCCTCGATGACCACACGGAACGCTGCCGACGCCATGCTCGACGACACGAGGTCCCACTCCGACCAGGCGGCGAGCCCGTGGAGGGCGTGACCGCGAGCGGGTTCCGTGAGTGCGAGCTGGTGGTCGACGCCCGCGAAGGTGTACCGGCCGTCGACGACGCGGTTGGGCCACGGGGCGAGCATGGCGCCGCGGAACGCCGGACGGACCTCCTCGGCGTCGAACGGGACGACGAGGTCCCGGCCGTCGTGCCGCAGGAACCGCAATGAGGCACCGACCGAGGCGATCGACGCGGTGTACGCACCGTGCTCGAGATCGACCCGTCGTCCCGAGATCGGACGTCGGTCGACGGAGGCGGACGGGGACACGGCGCTGGTGGATTCGGTCACGGCCCCATTCTGTCGCATCGACGCCGACCGACCCGGCCGACTGGCGGTGCGGGTCGGGCGGTGGGACGCGGCTCAGTCGAGCGAGCGGCCGCGCATGTCCGAGAGGAACAGTGCGGCGACCGCGGCGACGACGAAGAAGGCGGCGAACACGGAGAAGAGCAGGGCCTGTCCTGCGAGGAGGAGCACCGGAACCGACAGCGGGGCGATGATCGAGGCGATGCGGCCGATGCCGGCGGCCCACCCCGCCCCGGTCGCACGGAGCGCCGTCGGATACAGCTCCGGGGTCGTCGCGTACAGGGCGCCCCAGGCGCCGAGGTTGCAGAAGGACAGGCACATGCCGAACACGATGATCATCGGTTCGGTCGTCGCCGTGCCGAACAGGACCGCCGACACCGCGGAGCCCGCGAGGAAGGTCGCGAGCGTCTGCTTCCGGCCCCAGGCCTCGATCAACCACGCCGAGACGGCGTAGCCGGGGATCTGGGCCAGCGTGATGATGAGGGTGAAACCGAAGGACCGCACGAGCGAGAACCCGGAGGCGACGAGGATCGTCGGGATCCAGATGAACGCACCGTAGTAGGAGAAGTTGACGCAGAACCACACGATCCACAGCGATCCGGTGTCGCGGCGGTGCGTGGGCACCCACAGCCCACGGAGGCGCTCGCCGGCGGAGAGGCCGGCGCTCACGGGGGTGTCGGTGGTGGTGTCGCCGGCGGCTTCCGGGTGGGCGACGCCGGCCGATGCCTCGAAGTCACGGACGACGGCTTCTGCCTCGCGGTGGCGCCCACGCGACTCGAGGAAGCGCACCGATTCCGGCAGTCGCGTCCGCACGATGGCCGCGTAGACCGCGGGCAACGCGCCGATGGCGAGCGCCCAGCGCCACCCGTCGTCACTCGTCGGCACGACCAGGTAGCCGATGAGGGCGGCGGCGATCCACCCGATGGCCCAGAACGCCTCCAGGAACACGATGATCCGCCCGCGGATCCGTGGCGGGGCGAACTCGCTCATGAGGGTCGAGGCGACGGGCAGCTCGGCGCCGAGTCCGAGGCCGACGATGAACCGCAGCACGATGAGCACGCCGAGTCCCCAGGCCAGGGCCGAAGCCCCCGTCGCAATGCCGAACACGAGGAGCGTGATCGCGAAGACGTGGCGTCGACCGACCCGGTCGGCGAGCAGACCGCCGAGCGTCGCACCGATGGCCATGCCGAGGAACCCGGCTGAGGCGATCCAGGAGAGCTCCGTGTTCCCGAGCTGCCACTGCACGGCGAGCTGGGCGAGGACGAAGGACACGAGTCCGACGTCCATGGCGTCGAGGGCCCAGCCGACGCCGGAACCGACGAGCAGTCGCCCGTGGGCCTTGGTGAACGGGAGCGCGTCGAGGCGCTCGCTGCGGGTGCGGGGTGTGGTGGGGGCGGTGGACACGTCACCATTCTGGTGCAGGATGTGCCCACCGGCGCCGGTCCGTCGCAGATAGGCTGACGACACGAACTGCAGGCGTGCGGCCGGGCAGTTCACCCGCTCCGCCCGCCGTTCCGTCGAAAGGCCACTCCCGTGACCGATGCACCGCCTCCCGACCCGCAGCAGCCTGACGGTCGCCCGCCGCAATGGCCCGCGGGTCAGCAACCGCAGCAGCCGTATGGTCAGCAGCAGAACCCGTACGGCCAACAGCAGCAGCCGCCGTATGCACAGGGACCGCAGCAGCAGAACCCGTACGGGCAGCAGCAGCCGCAGTACGGACAGGGACCGCAGCAGCAGAACCCGCACGGACAGCAGCAGAACCCGTACCAGCAGAACCCGTACCAGCAGAACCCGTATGGCGGGCAGCAGAACCCCTCCGGCGGGCAGCCGCAGCAGCCGTATCAGCCGCAGCAGACCCCGTACCAGCAGCAGCCACCGCAGGGCCCTCCAGGGTACGGTCAGCAGCCGCCGCCTCCCGGTGCCCCGAAGCGAAAGCGGACGGGGCTCATCATCGCCCTCGCCGTCGGTGTCCCGCTCGTGTTGGCGGCGATCATCACCGTCGTCGCTCTCGTCCTCACGCAGGGTGGCGCACCGGTCGCGGACCCGAGCCCCACCCGCTCGGCCACCCCGACGAAGACCGCGTCGCCGACGCCCACCGAGACGGACTCGACGCCCGAGCCGACGAAGACCTACGTCTCCATTCCTCCCGACCTCGACTTCGCGGCCGGGCAGGACGTCCCCGCCGAATGGACGGCCTACCTGACGAACGACCTGGACTCGTCCTGGGCGGCGATCGGTCCGGACCGGAACGGCGTCGAGATCTATCGGAACGCGGCGACCTCGTGCGACGTCGGACTCGGCGACATCGCGCTGACGCCTGACGAGATCGCGGTCGGAGACGACGAGAAGTCGAGTGACGCCTACATGGCGAAGTACGTCGGGGCCGACTACGTCAAAGCGGACGGCACGACGGAACAACTGAACTACAACAGCGGTGGGGGCCTCATCGAGTTCCGGGTCCTGTCGTGGACCCAGCCCTCGGGGGAGCGCACGTACTGGGGCGTCCGGTCGCTCACGAAGATGGGGATCCTCGTCGTCTTCACCTTCACGTGCAAGGACCAGGGGTCGCTCGACCTGCTCGCGAACGACGTCGTGAACCTCATCTCCGTGGAGCTGCTCCCGAGGCGCTGACCGGTCCCGGCGTCAGAACGCGCGGAGGACCGCCTGCGCGACCGTGAAGATCGCGAGGCCGGCGAGCGCGCCGACGATGGTGCCGTTCAAGCGGATGAACTGCAGGTCGCGTCCCACGAGCAGCTCGATCTTCTGGGTCGTCTCCCGGGCGTCCCAACGCTCGACGGTCTCGGTGATGATGCTCGCGATGTCGTGCCGGTAGCGGGTGACGACGTAGGACAGGGCGTCCGCGACGCGGGTGTCGACGCGGGTGGAGAACGCCCGGTCGGTCGACAGTCGCCGGCCGAAGTCCGCGATGGTGCCGGCGATCCGCACGCGGAGGTCGCTGTCGGGGGCGTCGAGTGCCTCGAGAAACGCGTTCTTCGCGGCCGCCCAGGTCTTACCGGCGACCTCCCGGACACGAGGACTGTCGATGACCTCGTGCTTGGCGTTCTCGAAGCGGGTGATGGTCGCGTCGTCGTGCTGCAGTTGCTCCGCGAGCTCGCCGAGGTAGCCGTCGAGGGCATGACGGAGCTGGTGCTCGGGGTCCGCGCGGACGGCCTGGACGAAGGACACGGCCTCCCGGTAGAGCTTGTCGTCCACCAGCCGGTCGACGAAGGACGGCACCCAGGTCGGCAGACGGCTCGAGACCAGGCGTTCGAACGCCTTCGGATTCGTGCTCAGCCATTCACCCGTGCGGTCGAGGAGGAGGTCGACCGCGTCGTGGTGCGCGCCGACGCCGACGATGTGCTCGACCCAACGGCCGATGTTCGGGGCCCACTGCGGGTCGATGAGGTGTTTGGACGCCAACGCCTCGATGACTTCGCGGACGTCGTCGTCGGACAGCGTCTCCAGCAGACCCCGCACCGCGATGGACCCCTCGGCGGTGACCCGCTCGGCGTTCGCGGGCTCGGACAACCATCCGCCGAGCTTCTCCGAGACGGAGACGGACGCGAGCTTCTGCCGCACGACCTCCTCGGAGAGGAAGTTGGTCTCCACGAACTCGCCGAGGCTGACGCCGATCTCGTCCTTGCGCTTCGGGATGATCGCCGTGTGGGGGATCGGGATGCCGAGCGGGTGCCGGAAGAGGGCGGTGACGGCGAACCAGTCCGCGAGCGCCCCGACCATGCCGCCTTCCGCAGCGGCCCTGACGTACGCCAACCACGGGTAGCGTCCCTCGAGTGCGAACGCGACGGCGAAGATGACCGCCATGACGAGGAGCAGTCCGGTGGCCAGGCGCTTCATCGAGCGCAGGGCTCGCGCGCGGTCCGCGTCGGCAGCGGTGAGTTCGAGTGTGGGGGAGCTCGTCATCCGCCCATCCTAGGCTCGTCGCCCGTGTCCTCCGGTCCGATGGAGCAGGAGGACACCGTACCCCCTGGTGGTACCCTGAGCCGGTGATCGAAGACATCAAGAAGCGGGCCCTGCACCGGACGAAGATCCTTGAGGGCCAGATGCGTGGCCTCGAGAAGATGATCGAGAACGAGGACTACTGCATGGACATCATCACGCAGTCCCTCGCCATCCAGAAGTCGCTGGGGTCCCTCAACAAGCTGCTCGTCGAGAACCACCTGCTGACGCACGTCACGCAGATGTTCGAGGAGGGCGGGGACAGCAAGGACGCCGCGGTCGGCGAGCTCCTGCGGATCTTCGAGCTCAGCAACAACCGCGGCTGAGCCGGGCCGTCAGGCCGGCCCGAGCCGTCGCACGGGCCCGAGCAGAGCCGTCACGCGGGCCCGAGCCAGGCGTTCGCGACCGTTGCGTGGGCGGACTCGTCGTCGGAGGGATGGAACATCCCGGCGAGGACGTCGCGATACAGCCGGCCCAATTCGCTCGCGGCGAAGTAGCTGCCGCCGCCGGCGACCCGGATCGCCTGATCGACGACCTCGCGGGCGGTCTCCGTCGCGCGGACCTTGAGCCCGACGAGTTTCGGGAACCAGAGCGCGCCATGGTCGACCCCGTCGTCGAGGTCCCGGGCGATGCCGGCGAGCTGTGGCAGCATGCCGTCGTACGCGATGGCGGCCGAGGCTATCCGACGGCGGATGTCGGGGTCCGCCGCGTAGCTCGCACCTCCGGCCTTCTTCGACGTCTTCCGGTGGGCGGTCTCGACCGCGAGTCGGAGGGCGCGTTCGCCGATGCCCGTGTACACGGCGGCGATGAGGGTCTCGAAGCAGGCGAAGATCCCGAAGACGATGGGGTCCGGGTTGGGCCCGGGATCGAGGCGTCGGACGATGTGCTCCGCCGTCGACTCGGCCCCCTGGAGCAGGGTCGTCCTGCTCTGGCTGGCGCGCATCCCGACGGTGTCCCAGTCGTCGAGGATCTCGAAACCGCCGCGTGAGCGATCGATGAAGCCGTAGACGACCTTCGGACCGTCGGCCGAGGTCGTGTCGAGCCCGGTCGTCCCCAGCCAGGTCCACGCGGGCGACAGCGAGGTGAAGATCTTCCGGCCGTGGAACCGATAGGAACCGTCGGGGCCCGGACGGGCTTCGGTGTCGGATCCGAAGAGCACGAGATCGTTGCCCGCTTCGCTGACCCCGAACGCGTACAGCTCGTCCCCGGCAGCTCCCTCGAGGACGAAGCGGAGCGAGTCGTCTCCTCGGGCGTGGAGCAGTCGCGCGACCCCCGTCCACACGAGATGCATGTTGATCGCGAGAGCGGTCGCCGGGGCGGCGGTCGCGAGCCGGGACTGGAGCAGCGTGACCTCGCTCAGGCCGAGGCCGAGGCCGCCGAACTCCCCGGGGACGAACGCCCGGAGATAGCCGCACGCTCGCAGCTCGGCGAGGTCCTCGTCGAAGAAGGCGTTCTCGCGGTCCGCCACGGCGGCACGTTCGCGGATGCGCTCGACGAGCCCGTCACTGAGGATCGAGGCGGGGTCGAACGATCGATCGGACGGGTGGTGCTGCGCTTGAGCGGTCACCGGTCCATTGTCGCATCGGGCCCGGCCGAGGTGGCAGGTGTCTGCGAGCGGCGAGCAGCGCGCCGACGGCCCGACCTGACGAGGAGCACCACGACCGCGGCGACGACTGCGAGGGGGAGCAGCCACGGCACCAGGACGCCGACCACGACGACCAGTCCCGAGGCGGCGGCGACGAGCGCGTTCCACCCGGCGACCACGCCGCCCCAGAAGTCGGTGGGCACACCCGGCGCGACCACGCCTGGGGCCACGAAGCTCACGAACACGGAGGAGAAGTCGACCTGATCGGCGAGCGCGTCGCGCTGGGCGACGAGCCCGTCCAGTTCCGCCTGCCGCTGGGACAGGCTGGTCTCGGCGGCGAGGAGGTCGGCCGTCGTGGTCGAAGCCGCCATGAGTCCGAGCAGTCGGTCGACCGAGGCCTGGAGGGCGGTGACCCGCGCGTCGAGGTCGGCGGCCTGTGCCGTGACGTCCACCGCGGACACGGAGAGGTTGTTCACCGTGCCGAGCGCCTGCAGCTGCGCGAGCACGTCGTCGAAGTCGTCGGCAGGGATGCGGACCGTCAGGGTCGCCTGCGCGGCCTGGTCGGAGGTGCCCGGAGTCTCGTCGCGGCTGTCGACGCGCCCGCCCGCCTCGGTGACGATCCGGGTGGCGTCCGTCGCGGTGCTGATCGGGTCGTCAGCGGTGACGGTGAGTGAACCGGTCGTGACCACCTGCTGTTGCGTGAGGTCGGGGGAGGCAGCGCCGTCGACACCGACCTGCGCGTCGCCGGCGACCTGGCCGGGCGCGGGCATCGCAGCTCGCGAGTCGCTGCCGGCCTCGGTGCTCGACCCGGCCGAGCAGCCCGAGAGGACGAGCCCGACGAGGACGGCGGAGACGAACACGGTGGTGGTGCGGGTCACTGCGGAGCGCTTCATGGCATCACCCTAGGGAGCCGCCGCACCGCGGAGGTGCAGGGACCCTGGGAAGCGGGTCACGATCAGGTCTCGCGACGCGCATCACCCGAGGGAGCCGCTGCACCGCGGAGGTGCAGGGACCGTGGGAAGCGGGTCGTGATCAGGTCTCGCGACGCGATCGCTGTTCGAGTTGCAGCTCGGCCCAATCGCCGATGGCCTTCGTGGTCTCCGCCGGGCGGTCCCGGTGCACGTTGTGACCGGCGCCCTGGACGATCGTCAGGCTGACCTGGCGGTTGGCGAGGACCTCGGCGGCGAGCGCGCCGCGGAAGAGGCTGTACACCTCAGGGTCGGAGGCGATCACGAAGGTCGGGTTGCGCAGAGCGGCCGCCGCGGGGCGGACGTCCCACGGATGGTTCTGTTCGCTCGTCTGCTCGATCGCCCACCGGCTCGCCTCGGACACCGCCTGGACCTTGATCTCCACGTCGAGTGGGTGCCACTCGGGGTTCTTCGCGCGGACGGATGCGATCGTGTTGTCGGCGAAGGCGGCCTCCTGGCTGGCCCGGATGATCTCGGCGTCGTGGTCGTCGAGCGCGATGGCGGGGTCGAGCAGCACGACCGCCGCCGCCCATCGGGGATCGGCTGCGGCGGCGACCGCCGTGGCGGCGCCTCCGAGCGAGTGTCCGACGACGAGGTCCCACGCGGCGTGCCCGACGCCGGGCACGGGGGTCGGCCTGGTGGCCAGCAGATCGGCGGCGTAGGCCTCGACCCGGTAGTCCAACGCACGCGGGGCGACGCCGTGGCCGCGGAGGTCGACCGCCTCCACGAGCCAACCGCGATCGGCCAGGGCTGCGCAGATGCGCCAGGTGCTCGGACCGTTGCTGCCGAGTCCGTGGACCACGAGCGCCCGAGCCGGCGCGTCGTGGCGACCCCAGCGGTGACGTGGGAGCTCCACGGGCGTGATCGTGCGGGCGGCGAGGCTGGAAGCGGTGTCGACGACGGGCTCGGTCATGCGTTCAGCCTACGGTCTCGCGTCAGTCGAGCCGGTCCGGGTCGGTGCCGATGCGCTCGCCGTTCTCGAGCGCCGAGATGGCGGCCAGGTCGTCGGCGTCGAGGGTGAAGTCGAACACGGCGAAGTTCTCCGAGATCCGCGCCGGTGTGGCCGACTTGGGGATGACGATGTTGCCGAGCTGCAGGTGCCAGCGCAGCACGACCTGCGCGACCGTGCGCCCGTGCTTCTGTGCGATGGCCCCGAGGTCGGAGGTGGCGTCGGATCCGTCCGCGGCGGGCGTGAAGAAGCGGCCGCGGGCGAGTGGTGACCAGGCCTCGGTCGCGATGCCGTGTGCCGCGTTGACGGCGCGCAACTCCCGCTGGGGGAGGAACGGGTGGAGTTCGATCTGGTTGACGGCCGGGGTGACCTCCGCCGACTCCAGGAGCCGTTCGAGATGGCTGCGGTGGAAGTTCGAGACGCCGATGGAGCGGGTTCGTCCCTCGGCCCGCAACCGCTCGAGCGCGCGCCAGGTCTCGCGGTACCGGTCCTGGCGCGGGGCCGGCCAGTGGATGAGGTACAGGTCGACGTGGTCGAGGCCGAGGAGGTCGAGGCTCGTGTCGAACGCGCGCAGCGTCTCCTCGTACCCCTGATCGGTGTTCCAGACCTTCGTCGTGACGAAGAGCTCGTCGCGGGGGATGCCCGACTCGCGGATCGCGACGCCGGTGCCGCGCTCGTTGCCGTACAGCGAGGCGGTGTCGATGTGGCGGTACCCGACCTCCAGCGCCGTCTGCACGATCTCGGTGCTGGCCAGGTCCGGGACCTTGTAGACGCCGAAGCCGAGCTGGGGGATCGTGTGCCCGTCGTTGAGGGGGACGGTCGGGGTGCTGTCTGCCATGGCACCAGTATCCTCGACAGGGCCACCGTCACCGTCGAAAGGGAGCCCATGCCGCAACTCATGATCGTCACTGGGAGCGTCCGTCCCGAGCGGGTGGGCGGTGCCGTCGCCGACTGGGTCGCGGGTGTGGCCGAGGCGGACGAGCGGTTCACCGTCGATGCGGTCGATCTCCGGGAGCTGGCGTTGCCGTTCATGGACGAGCCCGCGCACCCGCGGAAGCGCGCCTACGTCCACCCGCACACGATCGCCTGGAGCGAGCGGGTCGATCGGACGGACGCCTTCGTGTTCGTGACGCCCGAGTACAACTACAGCTACGCGCCCGCCCTCAAGAACGCGCTCGACTACCTCATGCACGAGTGGGCGCGGAAGCCGGTCGGGATCGTCAGCTACGGCGGGCTGTCGGGCGGAACCCGCGGTGTCGTCGCGCTTCGACCTGTCCTGCAGGCACTCGGCCTCGTCAGTACCGGTGCGAACGTGGAGATCCCGTACGTCTCACGGCAGATCGCCGACGGGGTGTTGACGCCCAACGACCGCCAGACGACGATGCTCCCGATGCTGCTGGGCGAACTGGCCGCACTCGACGGGGCCCTCGCGCCGCTGCGCGCCGCCGACTGAAGCAGGGCGGCTCAGGACGGGTGGGTGTTGATCGGCTCGGTATCGGGGATGGGGCTCGCATCGCGGCCGCGGAGGTCGGGGTGCCACCGGTGACCGATCCACGGGATGACGAAGCCGAACAGCGCGAACACGCCGGCGACCCAGAACGCGCCGACCGCTCCGGAGCCGTCGATGAGGAAGCCGGCCGCCGCCGACCCCATCGCGGCACCGATGAGCTGGCCGGTGCCGACCCAGCCGTAGGCCTCGGCGGTGTCGCTGAACTTCACGCTCGCCGAGACGATGGCGAACAGCACGGCGAGGGCCGGAGCGATGCCGATGCCGGCGATGAAGAGGGTGACCGACAGCCACCAGGCGTTGAGGAAGAGGCTCGCGACGGCGAGTCCGGCGAAGACGATGAAGATGCGCCGCGCCAGCGCGTAGGGACCGATCGGGGTGTGTCCGAGGGCGAGGCCGCCGGCCAGCGAGCCGACCGAGAAGATCGCAAGGACGATACCGGCCTCGAGGCCGTCGTGCCCGAAGGTCGCGACGACGCCCGCCTCGACGGCCGAACAGGCGCCGATGAGGAGGAAGCCGACGACGGTGGCGAGGAGGACCGGTGGGCGCTTGAGCACCTGTCCGAGTTTGCGACGGCTCCTCGGGATGCGGACGCGCCCGACCTCCGGTGAGGAGATGAACCACAGGCAGCCGACGACCATGATCACCGCCGCCAGGGCGATGCCCCAGACCGTGCCGACCTGGGTGGACACGAAGGTGGTCACGACGGGCCCGAGCACCCAGATGATCTCTTGGGCCGAGGCGTCGAGGGAGAACAGCGGGGTGAGCTGCTGGGAGGTGACGAGCTTCGGGTAGATGGTGCGGACCGCGGGCTGGACGGGCGGCGTGCTCAGCCCGGCGACGAATCCGACCGCCATGTAGGCGGGGACGGTCATGGTGACGAGGGCGATGGTCGTGACGGAGACGGCACAGACCGCGAGGGTGAGGAGGAGCACCTTGCGGATGCCCCAGACGCCCATCCACCGACTCGTGAGAGGCCCGGCGATCGCCTGCCCGATGCTCGTCGCGGCCAGGACGAGCCCGGCGGCCCCGTAGGACCCGGTGACCTGCTCGATGTGGAGCAGGAAGGCCAGCGAGAGCATCCCGAACGGGAAGCGTGCAGTGAGCTGCGCCGCGATGATCCGGGCGACGCCGGGGGTACGAAGAAGGTCACGGTAGCTGCTCACAAGGACACCAGTCTAGGGACCGGTTCCGACACGCGCGACACGCCCGCGACACGCCCAAACCGACAACGGATGTCGGAGGTGCGGCGGAGAATCTCGCCTGTGGATAGATATCCCTCAGACGGGGGAGAAAAGGCCGTCAATCCGGGATTTTCGCGTCGCCCACGAGCGTTGTACCCAGTGGAGAACCGGTGGATAACTCGCCCGAAACGGTGGAGAACCCGGTGGAAAACTACAGGGCTGTAACTACTAGCCCTTGTGGTCGACCTGAAGACCGCCATCTATATGTAGTATTGGAACCCCGGCGCAGGACGCCGTGGGAATCACCAGATTTTGAGGGGAAGGCACGAAGAGCTATGGCAATCACGGTCTACACGAAGCCCAGTTGCGTGCAGTGCACCGCGACGTACCGCGCACTCGACAACAAGGGCATCGAGTACAACATCCTCGACCTCTCGGTCGACGAGAACGCGCTCGAGCAGGTCAAGGCCCTCGGCTACCTGCAGGCACCGGTCGTCATCACCGAGGAAGACCACTGGTCGGGCTTCCGTCCCGACAAGATCGAAGAGCTCGCCGCACGTCTGGCTTGAGCCCACGGTCGCAGGCGTCATCATGAGCCGGCTCCAGCAGCACCGCACCATCCGACCGTCCGGACGTCGACGAGGAGGCCACCCGTGCAACCACGGCTGATCTACTTCTCCAGCATTTCCGGCAACACGCATCGCTTCATGCAGAAGCTCGACCTGCCCTCGTTGCAGATCCCGCTGTATGCGAAAGACGAAGCCGTGCACGCCACGGCACCCTACGTCCTCGTGACCCCCACCTACGGCGGGGGCAACGGCGACGGAGCGGTGCCCAAACAGGTGATCCGGTTCCTCAACGTGGAGGCCAACCGTTCCCTGATCCGCGGGGTCATCGCCGCCGGCAACACGAACTTCGGCGAGGCCTATGGCCTTGCCGGCGACGTGATCGCCAGCAAATGCAAGGTCCCGCACCTGTACCGCTTCGAACTCTTCGGAACCCAGGACGATGTCACCACCGTCCACAATGGATTGGAATCATTTTGGCAGCAGCGCCAGTTTCAGTGATCGACGCACCGTCGACGAGCCAGATGGACTACCACTCGCTCAACGCGATGCTCAACCTCTACGGCCCGAACGGCGAGATCCAGTTCGACAAGGACCGTGAGGCCGCGCGGGAGTACTTCCTCCAGCACGTCAACCAGAACACCGTCTTCTTCCACTCGCTGAAGGAACGGCTCGACTACCTCGTCGAGAAGGAGTACTACGAGCAGGCGGTGCTCGACAAGTACTCGTTCGACTTCATCCAGGAGCTCAACGACCTGGCCTACTCGAAGAAGTTCCGCTTCCAGACCTTCCTCGGCGCGTTCAAGTACTACACCTCGTACACGCTGAAGACCTTCGACGGCAAGCGCTACCTCGAGCGGTTCGAGGACCGCGTCGTCATGACCGCCCTCGGTCTCGCCGACGGCGACCAGCAGCTCGCGGTCGCGCTCGTCGAGGAGATCATCGCGGGTCGGTTCCAGCCGGCGACGCCCACCTTCCTCAACTCGGGCAAGGCCCAGCGCGGCGAGCTCGTCTCCTGCTTCCTCCTCCGCATCGAGGACAACATGGAGTCGATCGCCCGTGGCATCAACTCCGCGCTCCAGCTCTCGAAGCGTGGCGGCGGCGTGGCGCTCTCGCTGTCGAACATCCGTGAGTCCGGTGCACCGATCAAGCAGATCGAGAACCAGTCGAGCGGCATCATCCCCGTGATGAAGCTCCTCGAGGACTCCTTCAGCTACGCGAACCAGCTCGGCGCGCGTCAGGGCGCCGGCGCGGTATACCTCAACGCACACCACCCCGACATCCTGCGCTTCCTCGACACCAAGCGTGAGAACGCCGACGAGAAGATCCGGATCAAGACGCTGTCCCTCGGCGTCGTCGTCCCCGACATCACCTTCGACCTCGCGAAGAAGGGCGAGGACATGTACCTGTTCTCCCCGTACGACGTCGAGCGCGTCTACGGTGTACCGTTCGGCGACATCTCGGTGAGCGAGAAGTACCACGAGATGGTCGACGACTCCCGCATCAAGAAGACGAAGATCAACGCCCGCGAGTTCTTCCAGACCATCGCGGAGATCCAGTTCGAGTCCGGCTACCCGTACATCGTGTTCGAAGACACGGTGAACAAGGCGAACCCCATCAAGGGCCGCATCAACATGTCGAACCTCTGCTCGGAGATCCTCCAGGTCAACACGCCGACCACCTACAACGAGGACCTCTCGTACAAGGAGATCGGCAAGGACATCTCCTGCAACCTCGGCTCGCTGAACATCGCGCTCACGATGGACTCGCCCGACTTCGGTCGCACGGTCGAGACCGCCATCCGCGGCCTCACCTCCGTGTCCGACCAGAGCCACATCTCCTCGGTGCGTTCGATCGAGGATGGCAACGACAAGTCGCACGCCATCGGCCTCGGCCAGATGAACCTCCACGGCTACCTCGCCCGCGAGCGCGTGCACTACGGCAGCCCCGAGGGCATCGACTTCACGAACATCTACTTCTACACGGTGGTGTTCCACGCGCTGCGTGCCTCGAACCTCATCGCCAAGGAGCGCGGGGAGACCTTCGACGGTTTCGCCGACTCGCAGTACGCGTCGGGTGAGTTCTTCGACAAGTACATCGACCAGGTCTGGGAGCCCGAGACGGCTCGTGGCCGCGAGCTCTTCGAGCAGGCCGGCGTGCAGATCCCGACGCAGGCGGACTGGACGGCCCTCAAGGCGTCCATCCAGGAGTACGGCATCTACAACCAGAACCTCCAGGCCGTCCCGCCGACCGGTTCGATCTCCTACATCAACAACTCCACGTCGTCGATCCACCCGATCGCGTCGAAGATCGAGATCCGCAAGGAAGGCAAGCTCGGTCGCGTGTACTACCCGGCTCCGTTCATGACGAACGACAACCTGGAGTACTACGAGGACGCCTACGAGATCGGTGCCGAGAAGATCATCGACACGTACGCCGCGGCGACGCAGCACGTCGACCAGGGTCTGTCGCTGACGCTGTTCTTCAAGGACACCGCCACCACGCGCGACATCAACAAGGCGCAGATCTACGCGTGGAAGAAGGGCATCAAGACCATCTACTACATCCGTCTCCGCCAGCTCGCGCTCGAGGGCACGGAAGTCGACGGCTGCGTCAGCTGCATGCTCTAAGGAGCTTCGCGCTTCGTCATCCGCACTTCGACAGGCTCAGTGACCGGGTATCCGGTCCCTGAGCCTGTCGGAGGCTCATTCGTATCACCGGTCCGTCGAGGGCCATCAGCATCACCGGTCCCTGAGCCTGTCGAAGGGCCAACCCCACTTCCCGATAGAGGACACCAATTCATGTCAGAGAAGCTCAAGCTGGTCGACCGCGTCCAGGCGATCAACTGGAACAAGATCGAGGACGAGAAGGACGTCGAGGTCTGGAACCGCCTCGTCAACAACTTCTGGCTGCCCGAGAAGATCCCGCTGTCGAACGACGTCCAGTCGTGGAACACCCTGACGCCGCAGGAGCAGCAGCTCACCATGCGCGTGTTCACGGGCCTCACGCTCCTCGACACGATCCAGGGCACCGTCGGCGCCGTCGCCCTCATCCCCGATGCGATCACCCCGCACGAGGAGGCCGTCTACACGAACATCGCGTTCATGGAGTCGGTGCACGCGAAGAGCTACTCCTCGATCTTCTCCACGCTCAGCAGCACGAAGGAGATCGACGAGGCGTTCCGCTGGTCGGTCGAGAACCCGAACCTGCAGAAGAAGGCGTCCATCGTCCTCGACCGCTACCACGGTGACGACCCGCTGAAGCGGAAGGCCGCCTCGACCCTGCTCGAGTCGTTCCTCTTCTACTCGGGTTTCTACCTGCCCATGCACTGGTCGAGCCGCGCGAAGCTCACCAACACCGCCGACATGATCCGCCTGATCATCCGCGATGAGGCCGTGCACGGGTACTACATCGGCTACAAGTTCCAGAAGGGACTCGAGAAGCTGACGCAGGCCGAGCGCGACGACGTCAAGGACTACACGTTCTCGCTGCTCTATGAGCTCTACGACAACGAGGTGCAGTACACGCAGGACCTCTACGACGAGGTCGGTCTCACCGAGGACGTCAAGAAGTTCCTGCACTACAACGCCAACAAGGCGCTCATGAACCTCGGCTACGAGGCCATGTTCCCGAAGACGGTCACGGACGTGAACCCGGCGATCCTGTCGGCGCTCTCCCCGAACGCCGACGAGAACCACGACTTCTTCTCGGGCTCCGGCTCCTCCTACGTGATCGGCAAGGCCGTGGTCACGGAAGACGAGGACTGGGACTTCTAGTCACCGCGCAAGCACTGCGCTGAACACACGAGGGCCGGATGGAATCCACGATTCCATCCGGCCCTCAGGCGTTCAGCGTGTAGCGGCGTCAGCCGCCGAGGCCACCGAAGCCGGCCAGGAAGAAGTAGAAGAACGCCGTCGCGCCCTGGACGACCGGGAGGAAGAGCGCCGCGATCGCGGTGACCACGATCGTGAGGATGACGACGAGTGAGACGAGACTCACGACACCGTTGCGTCCGGCGCTCGGCGTCTCGACGGATTCGGCGACGAGCAGCTCGTCCATGGTCGCTTCAGTCGTCAGCATCGTTCTCCCTGTGGCTCTGGTGTCCTCGACCCTACCTGGCGATCCGCCGTGCGCCGCTGACTCGCCCGAGGATGTTCGAATCCGACGCGGAAACGCGCAGATTCGGGCGACTCAGCGACGGCGGGTGCTCAGCGGCGGGTGGACCAGAGGGCCCAGGCGATGAGCACGGGCTGGAAGAAGAGGCGGGTGAAGCGGCGGCTGTCCGTGTCGAGACCGAAGGCGTCGCGGCGGTTGAGCCACTGGGAGAGGTTACCCGGGAAGATCGCGGTGAAGAACGCCGCAGCGAGGTTGCCGACGGCCGTCCGCTTGACACCGGAGGCGAGTGCCGCACCCAGGGCGATCTCGACGACGCCCGAGGCGAGCACGGTGGTGTCCTCGTCGATCGGGACCCATTCCGGCACCTGTGCCTGGAAGTCCTTCCGAGCGAAGGTCAGGTGGCTGATGCCGGCGAACACGAGTGCGCCTCCGAGCAGCAGACGTGCGGCGGTGCGGGCTTTCGATCCAGCCATGAGGGTCCTCTCGACGATGGTGATGTCACCACGCTATCCGGAGATCGGTGGACCGACGGCGGGTTGCGAGTGCACAGATGTCCAGCGGCAGGCCGCTCAGCCGTCGATCTGCGAGTTCGCGTCGAGACGGTGCCAGGTGCGGTTGTGGTAGACGAGCGGTGCGCCGTCGAAGCTGGGGCTGAATGTCGGGGCGGCGGGAGCGGGCGCCTCGGCGGCAGGCTCGGCCCGGACCGGCTCCTCGGCCGCTTGCGGCTGCGAGACGCTCGACTCCAGCGCGTGCACCGCGATGACCGTCGAGGTGCCTGCCTCCATGCGGTTGACGATGCGTCCGCGGATCCAGACGCCGTTGCCCGTGAAGTACGGCTCGCCCGTCGGCAGGCGGTCCCAGATGGAGGTGTCGGCGAAGCGGTCGATCCCACTCGTCGCGCAGAGCTTCGCGATGTGCAGCTGCTCGGAACCCAGGAGGTGGACGACGACGGTGTCGGACGCGGTGATGGTCGGTGCGCTCGAGGACAGCGACGACACGGAGAAGACGAGGAGCGGCGGTTCCGCACTGACGGAGAAGACCGAGGTGGCGGTGAGTCCCACCGGCCCGCTGCCGTCGTCCGCGGTGATGACCGAGACGCCGGCCGGGTGCTGACGGAACGCCGCCTTGAAGTCGTCGGGGGACAGGGAGGCGAAACCGGGGGCGACCTCGCCACCGTCGACGGGGGACGGCAAGGCGGTCACGGAGGCGGCTGCCGGGTGGACTGAGCTCACGGGGGATCCTTCGAACGGCTGTGGACGACTGCTGCAACGCCGATTCGATCGGCGCTGCACAGGCTACGTTTCGCTCATCCGGCCGGAGCTGCAACTCTGTTACCCGGTGTGACGGCGACCGAGCGTTCGGGCGCAGGTCTCGTCGACCTCGCCTGCGTACGCTGGACGCATGCCCATTCTCATCGCCCCGGACGACCTCGCAGCCCTGATCGCCTCCGAGACGCCGGTGCGCGTCCTCGACGTGCGGTGGCGACTCGACGCACCGGACGGCCGGCCCGCCTACCTCGAGGGGCACCTGCCCGGCGCCGTGTACGTCGACCTCGACCACGAGCTGGCCGACCACGTACCGACCGGAGAAGCGGCCGTCCGAGGCCGTCATCCCCTGCCTGATCGTGAGGCGCTTCAGGGGTCTGCGCGATCGTGGGGCGTCGACGACGGCGACGTGATCGTGGTCTACGACGATCTCAAGAGCCTGTCGGCGGCGCGCGCCTGGTGGGTGCTGCGGAACGCGGGCATCGCGGACGTCCGCATCCTCGACGGCGCGTTCCGGGCGTGGACGGACGCCGGACTGCCCCTGGAGCGCGGCGAGGTCGTCCCGGAACCCGGGACGGTCACGCTGACCGCAGGTGTCCTGCCGACCATCGACATCGACACCGCCGCGACGTGGGCGGGCGAGGGACGGGTGCTACTCGACGCGCGCGCCGGCGAACGGTACCGGGGCGAGGTCGAACCGATCGACCCTCGGTCCGGTCACATCCCCGGAGCGCTCAGCACGCCGACGACCGCCAACGTCGGCACAGACGGCCGATTCCTGTCGCCTGAGACCCTCCGTGAGCAGTTCCTCGCCGCGGGCGTGCCGGAGGACGCGACGGTCGCGACCTACTGCGGCAGCGGGGTGACCGCGGCGCACAACGCGGCCGCACTCACTCTGGCCGGCTTCGAACCGGTGCTGTACCCGGGGTCGTGGAGCGAGTGGGCGAACCACCCGGAGCGTCCGGTGGCGACGGGACCCGACGCCTGAATCGCTGACCCCGGTCATCGAGCCTGTCGAGATGCGCCCTTCGACAGGCTCAGGGACCGGGGCCCTTCGACAAGCTCAGGGACCGGCGCCCTTCGACAGGCTCAGGGACCGGGGAACACTAGCCCGCGAGGACCTTCTGCAGGCGCTGCAACGAGACCGATTCGGCCGTGCCCAGCTGCTGGGCGAACAGGCTGATCCGGAGCTCCTCGAGCATCCACCGGGCCTTCACGAGGTGCTCCGGAGCCTCGGCGGGCAGTGGGATCGTGCCACCGGCGGCCTCGAACCGCGCCAACGCCGTCTGCGCCTCCGTCATCCACACCCGGTCGCGGTTCGGGTTGTCCGTCAGCCGCTCGGCGCGGTAACGGATGCCGGCGAGGTAGCGGGGCAGATGCTCGAGTCGTGCTGAGCCCGTCCGGGAGACGAAGCCCGGGAAGACCAGTCCGTCGAGCTGGCCCCGCATGTCGGTGAGGGCCGCGAGCAGCGTCATGCTCGTCGCCGCCTTCATGGCCTTCTCCGTGTCGCGCGCGGCCTGCAGGATGCGGGCGACGATGGCGACCGTCTGGAACATGCGGTCCATGACCGAGGCGGAGACGCGGTCGCGAAGCGTCTCGTACTGCAGCCGGGAGAACACCTGTCCGTCGGGTACCACACGGAACAGGACATCGTCGATGCAGGCGGCGAGGCAGTCCTCGAACAACGCCGGCGTCGACCGGTAGGGGCTCGTCGCGAGCGCGAGCTTCTCGTTGGCCTTGAGGTGCTGCTGCACGTACGCCGTCGGGGACGGGATCGCGAGCAGGAGGAGGCGGCGCACCCCCGCGGGCATGGCGCGGGCCTGGTCGGCCTCCGTGCTCATGATCCGGATCGACACGCTCGTGCCGTCGTCGACGATCGCAGGGTAGCCGCGGATCACGCCGTCCTCCTGGCGGATGTCGATGAAGCGGGGGAGGTCGTCGAAGTCCCACCTGGTGAACCCGGACCGTTCGATGGCGTTGGGCACTCTGGCGGCGGCGACCTTGGCGACGCTCGCCCGCGTGCGCTGCTTGAGGCGCTGCTGCAGCTCGACGAGGTCCTTGCCGCTGGCGAGCGTCCGGCCGCGCTCGTCGATGACCCGGAAGGTCACGAGCAGGTGCTCGGGGACGCGTTCCATCTCGAAGTCCGAAGCCGAGATGTCCATGTAGGAGAGCCGTTTGATCGCGTTCGCGAGACGGGTGGCGAAGGAGTCCTCGGCGGCGGGACTGCCGGGGGCGACCGCCGGGACGTCGGCGGGGAGCTCGGCGAGCAGCTTCGCCGCCCAGTCGGCCGCAGGCACGATGTTCCGACGCAGGGCCTTCGGGAGCGCCTTGATCATCGCCGTGATGAGGTCCCGACGGAGACCGGGGACCTGCCAGTCGAAGCCCGCGGGCGAGAGCCGGTCGAGCAGGGCGAGCGGGACGATGACCGTCACGCCGTCGTCGTCGCTTCCGGGCTCGAAACGGTAGCTGAGCTTCAACCGCTGGTCGGCCTGCACCCACTCGGCGGGGAAGCGGTCCTCATCCACCGCCGGAGCGTCCTCGGGGAGGAGGTCCTCCTGGCGCATCGTGAGCAGCTCGGGCTCGTCGACGCGCGTCTTGCGCCACCAGGATTCGAAGCCCCGCGTCGTCGAGATCTCGGCAGGGACGCGGGCGTCGTAGAAGTCGAAGACGGCTTCGTCGTCGAAGAGGATGTCGCGGCGTCGCGTCCGCTCCTCGAGCTCACTCAGCTCTTTGCGCAGTCGTCGGTTCGCGCGGTGGAAGTCGAACAGCTTGTCGCGACCGATGTCGTGGGTCCACTCGCCGTCGACGAGCGCGTGCCGCAGGAACAGTTCACGGGCCTGTTCCTGGTCGATGCGACCGAACTGCACCCGGCGGCGCGGCACGATCGGCACGCCGAAGAGGGTCACCTTCTCGAAGGCGACGGCGGAGCCATGGTTCTTCTCCCAATGTGGCTCGCTGTACGAGCGCTTGCAGAGGTCGACGGCGATCTGCTCCGCCCATGCCGGGTCGATCGAGGCGTTGGTGCGGGCGAACAGCCGACTCGTCTCCACGAGTTCCGCGCTCATCACGGCGTTCGGCTGCTTCTTCGCGAGCGCGGACCCGGGGAAGAGGACGAAGCGCGTCTGGCGGGCGCCGATGTAGTCGCCCTTCTTCGCGGTCTTCGTCGCCGGTGGAGCGTTCCGGCCCTTCACGACCGGAGCGACGGTCTGGTCCTTCAGCCCGATGTGGGAGAGGAGCCCGGCGAGGAGCGACTTGTGGATGCCGTCGGGGTTCACCGTCGGCTCGTTGATCGTCAGGCCGAGGGGCTTCGCGAGTTGACGCAGCTGGCGGTAGACGTCGTGCCACTCGCGGACGCGGAGGTAGTTGAGGAACTCGTTCTTGCAGAGCCGACGGAACGCGCTCGACGACAGCTCGTCCTGTTTCTCCTCGAGGTAGTTCCAGAGGTTCAGGAGGGCGAGGAAGTCGCTCGTGGGGTCGACGAACCGGCGGTGCAGTTCGTCGGCCTTCTGCCGGTGCTCGAGCGGTCGTTCGCGTGGGTCCTGGATGGTGAGCGCCGCGACGATCGCGAGCACCTCCCGCGACACCCCGTGCCGCTTCGACTCCACGACCATGCGCGCGAACCGCGGATCGATCGGCAGGCGGCTGAGGTCGCGCCCCACCCGCGTGAGGCGTGGACCGCCGCCCCGAGGTGAGCCGTCGGCGAAGGTGCGCGTCTCGATCGCGCCGAGTTCGGACAGCAGGTCGACGCCGTCCTTGATGCCGCGGGCGTCCGGCGGCTGGAGGAAGGGGAAGGCGGCGATGTCGCCGAGGCCGAGGGAGATCATCTGCAGGATCACCGCGGCGAGGTTCGTGCGGAGGATCTCCGGTTCGGTGAACTCCGGGCGCTTCGCGAAGTCGTCCTCCGAGTAGAGCCGGATGGCGATGCCGTCGCTCGTACGGCCGGATCGACCCGAACGCTGGTTCGCCGACGCCTGCGAGATCGCCTCGATGGGGAGCCGCTGCACCTTGGAGCGCACGCTGTAGCGCGAGATGCGGGCGGTTCCGGCGTCGATGACGTACTTGATGCCGGGCACCGTGAGGCTCGTCTCGGCCACGTTCGTCGCGAGGATGATGCGCCGGCGGAGGCCTGCCACGGTCGACGGCTGGAACACGCGGTGCTGGTCGGCGGAGGAGAGCCGGCCGTAGAGCGGCAGCACCTCGGTGCCGGGCAGGTTGCGGCCGCGGATGGCGTCGGCGGCGTCGCGGATCTCCGTCTCGCCGGACAGGAAGACGAGGACGTCGCCCATCGACTCGCGCGCCAGCTCGTCGAGGGCGGCGTTGATGCCTTCGAGGTAGTCGCGGTCGGCGGCTTCGGACTCCGGGGCGTCCTCGTCGTCGTCGGTGGGCTCGTCGGCCACGAGCGGCCGGTAGCGGATCTCGACCGGGTACGTGCGGCCGGAGACCTCGACGATGGGCGCTCCGTCGAAATGCTTCGAGAAGCTCTCCGGGTCGATCGTCGCGGACGTGATGATGACCTTGAGGTCGGGGCGCTGGGGGAGGAGCTGCTTGAGGTAGCCGAGCAGGAAGTCGATGTTGAGGCTGCGCTCGTGCGCCTCGTCGATGATGATCGTGTCGTACTTGCGCAGCATCCGGTCGCGGTGGATCTCGTTCAGCAGGATGCCGTCGGTCATCAGCTTGATCTTCGTCGCCTTCGACGCCTGATCGGTGAAGCGGACCTGGTAGCCGACGATGCCACCGAGCTCCTGGCCGAGTTCCTCCGAGATGCGTTCGGCGATCGTGCGCGCGGCCAGTCGTCGGGGCTGCGTGTGCCCGATGGATTCGCGACCGAGCTCGAGGCAGATCTTCGGCAGCTGAGTGGTCTTGCCGGAACCCGTCGCTCCCGCGACGATGACGACCTGGTGCTCGCTGATGGCACGCGCGATGTCCGCGCGGGCGGCACTGACCGGCAGCTCGGGCGGGTAGGAGATTCGGAGGTCGGACATCAGCCCTCCATCGTATCGGGCTGGACGCGTTGTGCTGCCGCTCCGGACCTCTTGATCCGGCGAGCCCTTCCTCCGGTCCCTGAGTAACCTCCTTCGGTCCCTGAGCTTGTCGAAGGGCGCACGAGGAACTTCCACAGTCGCTTCGACTCGGCATCTGGAATGTCAGTGGTCCATGATGAACTTGTTCCATGACCGAGACCACGCCAGCCGCGATCCGCGTCGGCGACGAATATGCCGCGCAGCTGGCGGAGTTCTCGGACGAGTGGACTGAGATCCACCGGCAGCAGGCCGTCTTGGACGCACGGAAGGCGCGTCTGCTGGCCCGCTCCGCCGCCTATGCCGATGCCTTTCGCGGACGTCACGGTCCCGGCGATCTTCCCGCCGGCTGAACGTCAGGCGCTCTCACGCCGGTCGACGTGTGCGGCCCTCGCGATGGCGACCCGGATGCCGGAGCGGACGGTCCAGCTTGCGACGAACGACGCCGAACGTCTCGTCAATGACGCACCGGCCGTGCTGGCGTCGTTGGAGGCCGGCCGCATCTCGGCACGGCATGCACAGGTGATCACCGACCAGCTCTGCGACGTCCCTGCTGCTGGGCGGGCGGTGTTCCTCGACCGCGTCCTCGTCGTCGCCGAGCGCACCACGGCCGCTGGCCTCCGCACGAGCGCCCGCGTGCTGCGCGAGCGACTCCACCCCGAGTCCATCACTGCGCGCGCCCGGCGCTCCGAGGCGGACCGCCGGGTCGAGTTCGAACCCGAAGCCGACGGCATGGCCTGGGTGCACCTCTTCACCACCGCACCCATCGCCCAGGGCATCATCGAGCGCGTCGAAGCAGCGGCCTCGGAATCTCGCGCAGCTGGCGACACCCGCACCTGCGCGCAGCTGCAGGCCGACGCCCTCGCAGCACTCGCGCTCACCGGGGTCACGCCCGAGGACGTGATGTCGAGCCCGGTGCTTCCGCATCCGATCGAGGTGCAGGAGCACATCAAGCCGACGGTGCAGATCACGGTGCCGGCGCTCAGCATGGCGGGCGTGAGCGATGCCCCGGCGATGCTCGACGGGTACGGCCCGATCGACCCGGAGACCGCCGCTCGTATCGCGGTGAACGCGCCCAGCTTCACCCGGATCCTCGTCCAGCCGGAAACCGGCGCCGTCCTCTCCGTCGGGCGGAATCAATACCGGGTTCCGGCCGACCTGCAGCGCGCGGTCCGCTTGCGGGACGGCACCTGTCGCGCACCAGGCTGCGGCAGGCGAGCCCGGGCCTGCGACCTCGACCACTCGGTCGCGTGGGACGACGGCGGGACGACAGATGTCGGGAACCTCGCCTGTCTCTGTCGACATCACCACCGGATGAAGCACCTCCCCGGGTGGAACCTCGACCACAAACCGGGCGGGGTTCTCGAGTGGACGACACCTGACGGGAAGCGCCATCGGACCGAACCCGATCCCGCGCCCTTCTGACCAGTTTTGGTCCCTGAGCTGTCGAAGGGGGTGGGTCCTCGTGGGCACTTCGACAAGCTCAGTGACCGGGAGAAGTCTGTCCGCACCGCTTCGGTCCCCGAGCTGTGCCGCACTTCGACAAGCTCAGTGACCGGGAGAGGTTCACCGGAGGTGATTCGGTCCCTGAGTTTGTCGAAGGGTGAGCGGGAGAGGGGCGGCCGGATGAACCCGGTCCCTGAGCCTGTCGAAGGGCAGTTGGGCTGTGGCGCCTCGGTGTGAAGCGGGCACGTCTAGCGCTGTATCGCAAACAGGGTTGTTTCGCAGAGTGGTTTGCGTTACAAAGTAGATATGACTTCACCGATGGAACCCACCGACGGCTCGGACGCGCTCGACCCGGCCGCCATGCTCGCTCTGCAGGAGCGACAGGCGAGCCGTGTCGACGACATCTTCACGAGGCCCACCATCGCGATCGTGTACATCTGGGGTTTCGCGTGGACCGTCGGGTTCCTCGCGCTCTGGTCCGCGAGCGACGAGAACCCCTGGTTCACCACGCCGCCGACGGTCGCCGGATGGCTCTTCGGAATCCTGATGGTTGGCGGCATCGTCTCGTCGTCGATCATCGGCTCCCGTGTGTCGCGCGGGATCCAGGGAGCACAGCAGGTGCAGGGGACCATGTACGGCATCGCCTGGGCGATCGGGTGCACGGCAGCGGCGGTGTTCGGAGGCGCCCTGTTCGCTGCGGGGATGGCACCCGTACTCGCCGCCATCTTCTACCCGGCCATCTACAGCCTCGTGGTCGGTCTGCTCTACCTCGCAGGTGGAGCAGTCTGGCGCGACCGCCTCATGTACGGCATGGGCATCTGGATCATCGTGGTCGGCATGGCCGCGCCGTTCTTCGGCTCGCCGGGCAACGCGCTCATCATGGCCATCGCCGGCGGAGGCGGGTTCCTCGTGTACGCGACCTTCCTCGAAGCGACCCGCCGTCGGCGTGCCCACCGATCGGCGGCGTGACCGATGGACGAACTCGACCCCCTCATCCATGCCCAGGCCCGCCTGCGCATCATGTCGACGCTCGCGGCGATCGATGCGGACAGCAGCATGTCGTTCTCCCGCCTGCAGGAGATGCTCGACATGACCGCCGGGAACCTGTCCACACACCTGCGGAAACTCGAGGACGGCGCCTACGTCCTCGTCACGAAGACCCACCGGGGACGCACCCCGGTCACCTACCTGGAACTCACCACGCTCGGGCGCCGCGCGTTCGAGGACTACATGACCGGCCTCCGAGCGATGCTCGGCGGCGCGTCGGGAACGGGGACATCATGACGATCACACCACTGGCCACCCTCGAGGGCGTGACACGACGCTACGGCGAGGTGACCGCGCTGCACGACGTCGACCTCAGCATCGAGCCGGGGTCGCTCGTCGGGCTCCTCGGACCCAACGGCGCCGGCAAGTCCACGGTGCTCTCCCTGCTGCAGGGCACCCGACGTCCGACGACCGGCACGGTGACGCTCTTCGGCGGCGATCCCGCCCAAGCGGTCAACCGCACGCGGCTCGGATCGACACCGCAGGAGACGGCACTGCCGCCCACGCTCCGCGTGGGAGAGGTCGTCGACTTCGTCGGACGGCACTTCGCAGACCGCGTGCCGACGGCCGCCCTGGCGGAGCAGTTCGGTTTCGGCGACCTCCTCCGACGCCAGACGGGCTCGCTGTCCGGCGGGCAACAGCGCCGACTCGCTGTCGCACTCGCGTTCGTCGGCAAACCGCGTCTCGTGCTCCTCGACGAGCCGACAACGGGTCTCGACGTCGACGCACGTCGCACCCTCTGGGACGCGATCCGCCGGCAACACGAACTCGGGGCGACGATCGTCCTCACCAGCCACTACCTTGAGGAGATCGAAGCGCTCGCCGAGCGCGTCGTGGTGCTGGGTGGCGGACGGGTCATCACCGATGCCCCGCTGCGCGACGTGCTCGGGCTCGTCGGCATCCACCGGGTGCGGCTCCGGACCACCGACCCCGGAGCGGTGGAGCGGCTCGCCGGGGTCGTCCAGGCGAGTCGTGACGGTGACGCCGTCGAACTGGACGTCCGTGACGCTGACGCGTTCGTGCGCGATCTCGTCCGGTCCGAGGCCCCGTTCACCGATCTCGCCGTGCGCGGCGCAACCCTCGAGGAGGCGTTCCTGACCCTCACCGCGGACGCCCGGGCGGACGCCGAACGGAGCGCCGCCTGATGGCCACCACACTCCAGCTCACCGCCCTGCACGCGCGGTACTCCTTGCTCGAGACCGTGCGCGTCCCGATCGCGCTGATCGGCTCGCTCGTCTTCCCGGCGCTCTCGCTGCTGTTCTTCGTCGTCCCGCAGGCGCAGGTCGCCGGCGATCCCGTCATCGCGACCCAGGCGGTCATCTCCCTCATCGTCTTCGCGGTGCTCGCCAACTCCCTGTTCGGGTTCGGGCTGACCATCGCCCAGGCGAGGGAGCAGGCGTGGGATCCGTACCTCCGCACGCTTCCGGTGACGGGTGTCGCCCGTGTCCTCTCGCACTTGTGCTCGGTCGGCCTCCTCGGGTTCGCGGCCGTCATACCGGTCGTCGTGCTCGGCGCGCTCCTGACCGCCGCCACCACGACTCCGATGGGATTGCTCGGCGGCATCGTGGCGCTCCTGGTGGGTGCCCTGCCGTTCATGCTCCTGGGCACCGCGATCGGGTACGCCCTCCCGAGCAAGGCCGCGATCGCCGTGGTGCAGGTGGTCATGTTCTCGCTGGCCTTCGCCGGCGGACTGTTCATCCCACCGTTCCTCTTCGCCCCGTGGCTCGACCGGCTGTCGATGTTCCTCCCGAGCCGCCAGACCCGGGAGCTCGTCGTCTGGGCGGTCCAGGGTGGCGAGTTGCCGTGGTGGTCGTGGGTCGGCGTCCTGGCCTGGACGCTCGTCCTGACCGTCGTGGTCCTCGCCCTCTACCGCCGCGACGAGGGCCGCCGCTACCGCTGAGGTCGACGGACACCTCGCCGAGCACCGGCCGTTCCCGCATGCCGTCATACGTCGACACACACCGTGCACCGGCCGCCGGGCGCTCGTACGCTGACGTCCATCCCGGCCGGACCACGGCCCATGACGAGCGGATGGAGCGACCCGTGTCCAGCAGCGCAGACCAGACGAACGCCGCCGACCGATCGACGGGCGCGCACTGATGGGAGCCCCGGTCGTGTTCGGCATCGGCCCGATCTCGGTCGACGACCTCGTGGCCGTGTCCCGCGACGACGCCATCGTCGTCCTCGACACCCCCGCGCTCGACCGCATCGGCGCCGGCCGGGCCATCGTCGACCGGCAGACGACGCCGATCGGAGTCGGTGCGCCGGGTCCTCGGTCCCAGGTTCCACGGATCCCTGGTCCCGCCGGGGGACGAGCGGCTCCGCGCACAGCGACGCTCGATGCCTCGGCGGTGGAGGAGCGCCTCGTCCATGACCGCCGTGGCGGCATCGGACTGCCGCTCTCGGTGGATCGTGCTCGGGCGGTCGTCGCCGCCCGGCTCGCCGGCTGGACCCGTGGCGCATCCGGGATCCGCCTCGAGACCGCCGTATTCGTCGCGGAGCTCCTCAACCGTGGGGTGACCCCGGTGATCCCGTCCATCGGATCCCTCGGCGACGGCGACGAGACCCACCTGGCGTCCGTCGCGACGCTCGTGATCGGACAGGGGGAAGCGGTCCTCGCTGGTGAGCGGCTCCCGGCCCAGGTCGCCCTGTCGCGGGTCGGGCTCGCACCGCTCGACCTCGCTGTGCACGAGTGCTTGGCGTTCGTCCACCACAACGCCTACTCGCTCGGCGTCGGTGCGCTCGCACTCCACCGGCTCGGCGCGCTCAGCCGACTGGCGGACACCACGAGCGCGCTCTCGTCGCGGGCCGCCGCGCGGTCCGGGCTCGGCGGCCGAGGACCGGCGTTCGACGCGACGGTCCTCACCGGCAGCCCGTCGGCGGGTACCCGGGCGAGCGGCGAGCGGATCTCCGAGTTGTTGGCGACGCCGGTCGGCCCGAAAGGTGCGCCTGGCGGGCGGGACCTGGACGGACTGCGGCTCCGGGCGACCCCGCAGATCAACGGTGCCCTCGCCGACGAGGTCACCGCGGCCGTCCAGCTCGTGGAAGCGACGCTCGGAACGGCCTCGGAGGATCCACTCATCGATCAGGCGTCGGGTGTCCTGCGGGCCGGCGGGTTGCTGCATGGCGCGCGGCTCGCCCGCGCCTTCGACGGGCTGCGCGCGGCCATCGCGCACACCGCCGCTGCCGCGGAGCGACGGCTCGGACGCATCGACGGAGGCGGGTCCGACCCCCGGGGGACCGGGCATGGGCTCGTACCGGGTCGGCTCGGTCAGTCGGCCGCGGACCTCGTCGCCGAACTGCGCGTGCTCGCGACCCCGGTCGTCGCCGCGGGCGTGCCGGACGAGGACTCGGACGACCCGGCCTCCTTCGCCGGGACCTCGCTGCGACTGCTCGAACGCTCGAACGCCCTCCTCGCGGACGTGCTGGCGGTCGAGGCGGTCGTCGCAGCGGACGTACTCGGCCCGGAGGAGCACGACGAGTGGTCGGTCGGGTTCTCCGTCGCCCACGCCGGCCTCCGCTCGGCGATCGAGCAGGAGCTGCACGGTCAGCAGCTCGTCACGGCGGCGCTCGCCGCGTTGGGCGTCGACCGATCCTGAGCGTCGGCGGCCGGCCGGTGGCCGTGCGCGGGCGCACCGACGTCGCTGCATGCCATGTATTTCGACACGTGTCGAGGGGGTGGGCGATGTCAGTGCCCTCCGGTAGGTTCGGACCACCGACCGAGAGACGTTCAGCGAGCCACCGACCGCGGCGGCGACGACCCTTGGAAGACGACCTGTCACGAACAGCCGTGCAGAGAAGAGGCATCGGTCCAGCATGATCTCCTTCGAACACGTCTCCAAGCGTTTCGACGACGGCACCCTCGCGGTCGACGACTTCTCCCTCACGATCCCGTCGCGGTCCACCACGGTCTTCGTCGGGTCCTCCGGCTGCGGCAAGACCACGCTCCTGCGGATGATCAACCGCATGGTCGATCCGAGCGAGGGCCGCATCGTCATCGACGACGAGGTCGTCTCGGCCGTCGACCCCGTCCGTCTCCGTCGCCGCATCGGCTATGTCATGCAGAACTCCGGCCTCCTCCCGCACCGCACCGTGATCGACAACGTGGCCACGGTGCCCATGCTCACCGGCGTCAACAAGAAGCAGGCCCGGGCGGACGCCCTCACCCTCCTCGACACCGTCGGACTCGACCGCGCGCTCGCCGACCGGTACCCGAGTCAGCTCTCCGGCGGCCAGCAGCAGCGCGTCGGCGTCGCACGAGGCCTGGCGATCGACCCGAACATCCTGCTGATGGACGAGCCGTTCGGAGCCGTCGACCCGCTCGTGCGTGCCGAGCTCCAGCGGGAGCTGCTCCGACTGCAGCGCGACATCGCGAAGACGATCGTGTTCGTCACCCACGACATCGACGAGGCCTTCCTCCTCGGCGACCAGGTCGTCATCCTGCAGAAGGGTGGCCACATCGCCCAGGTCGGCACGCCGGCCGAGATCGTCGCCAACCCGGCCGACGACTTCGTCGCCCAGTTCATCGGAGCCGATCGTGGCCAGCGGACGCTCCACGTCGAGCGCGTCGACGGACGCGACGTCGTCGTCGACGAGTCGGGCCGCCCCGCCGGTGTCCTCGGAGCCGGGCCAGGCGCAGGCGACCGGCCGGGGCTCGACGTCCGGAAGGACGGCGCCTCCACATGAGCTGGGTCATCGCGAACTGGGACATGATCTGGGACCTCACCCTCACGCATGTCCAGCTGAGCCTGCCCCCGATCATCCTGGGGTTCCTCATCTCCCTGCCCCTCGGCTGGCTCGCACACCGGTACCGGTGGTCGCGAGGCGTGCTGCTCACGCTGAGCGGCATCCTCTACGCGATCCCGTCCCTGCCGCTGTTCGTCCTCATGCCGTCCCTCATCGGCACGAAGATCCTCGATCCGGCGAACGTCGTGATCGCGCTCACCATCTACGCCGTGGCCCTGCTCGTCCGCACGGTCGCCGACGCGCTCGACGCCGTCGACGCCGGGGTCCGGCAGTCGGCCCAGGCCGTGGGGTTCTCCACCGGCCAGCGGTTCTGGCGGGTCGAGTTCCCGTTGGCCGGTCCGCTCATGCTCGCCGGCATCCGGGTGGTCTCCGCGAGCACGATCAGCCTGCTGAGCGTCGGCGCCCTCATCGGCGTGACGAACCTCGGCTACCTCTTCACCGACGGCTACAACCGGCAGTTCCCGATCGAGATCCTCACCGGCATCGTCGGGACGGTCGTGATCGCGATCGTGTTCGACGTCCTGCTGGTGCTCCTCGGCCGACTCCTCATGCCGTGGACGCGGATCAGCTCGAAGGGCGCGATCCGTCGTCGTCGCGCGGCCACCGAAGCCCGTGAGCTGGCGACCGCCGGGGGAGGAGCAGCATGATCAACTTCCTCGCCGCCTTCGCCTGGATCTTCGACCCCGCGCACTGGGAGGGCCCAGGCGGCATCCCCGTGCGGGTGCTCCAGCACCTGGCCGTGACCGGCCTGACCGTCCTCATCGCCTGCGTCATCGCGATCCCGCTCGGGCTCCTCATCGGGCACACCGGGAAGGGACGGGAGATCGCGGTCGCGATCACCGGCGCGCTCCGGGCGCTGCCGACCCTCGGTCTGCTCTCACTCCTCGCGCTCATCACGCTCGGGTGGGGCTTCTCCAGCACGAGTCTCGTCCCCGCGATCACCGCACTCGTCGTGCTCGCCGTCCCGCCCGTCCTGGCCGGTGCGTACGGCGGGGTCGAGTCGATCGACCGCCAGACCATCGACGCCGCGCGTGCCGTCGGGATGAACGAGTGGCAGATCCTCGGCAAGGTGGAGATCCCGCTCGCCCTCCCGCTCATGATCGGTGGCGTCCGCTCGGCGGTCCTGCAGACGATCGCGACCGCCACCGTCGTCGCGTTCCTCACCAACGGCCCCGGTCTCGGTCGCTACATCCTCGACGGCCTCCCGGTACGCGACTACGCGCAGATGCTCGCCGGCTCGATCATCATCATCGTGCTCGCCCTCATCCTCGAGGGCGTCTTCTCGCTGCTGCAGCGCGCGGTCGTGCCGCGCGGTGTCCAGGCGACCCACACGCGGGTCGACGAGACCCGGGGTCACGCCGCCACCGGCGGCGACCGCTCCACCGCACCGGACCCCGTCGTCGCAGAAGCGGAGGCGAACATGCAGACCGCGGCATACCGCAACAACTGACGCGTCCCGTCATCCCGGGTGACAGCATCGCCCGGCTCCCAGACCCACAACGGCACCACCGTTCTCGCCCATCACAGATAGGAAACACCATGTTCACAGTTCGACAGGGTCGACGCCTCGCCGTCGGCATCGCCGCGACCGCCGTCGCGGCCCTCGCACTCAGCGCCTGCTCTGCAGGCGACCCGACCGCCGGGGAGACCGCGGCATCCGACACGATCACGGTCGGCTCCGCCGGATTCCCCGAGTCGGAGATCATCGCCCAGATCTACATCCAGGCGCTCGAGGCCAACGACATCAAGACGGCCGAGTCCCTCAACATCGGCGCGCGCGACGTCTACATCGCAGCGCTCGAAGACGGCTCGATCGACCTCGTCCCCGACTACAGCGGCAACCTGCTGCAGTTCTTCGACGACTCCGCCACGGCCACGTCGAGCGACGAGGTCTACTCCGCCCTCCAGGAGGCCACGCCGAAGGGCTACGAGGTCCTCGACCAGTCCAAGGCGGAGGACAAGGACTCCTACAACGTCACGAAGGAGTTCAGCGAGGCGAACAACGTCACGAGCCTCGCCGACCTCGCGGCCCTCACCATCCCGCTGGCCATCGGCGGCGCACCCGAGTTGGCTGAGCGCCCGTACGGCCCGAAGGGCCTGACCGAGGTGTACGGCGTCCCCGCCGACAAGCTCACCTTCGTCCCGATCAGCGACGGCGGCGGCGCACAGACCACCGCGGCCCTGCTCGACGGCACGGTCCAGCTCGCCGACATCTACACCACGACCCCGTCGATCACCGAGAACGACTTCGTCACGCTCGAGGACCCGGAGAACCTGATCCTCCCGCAGAATGTCCTGCCGCTGATCAACTCGGCCAAGGCCAGCGACAAGGTCAAGGAGGTCTTGAACGCCGTGTCCGCGGAGCTGACCACCGAGGACCTCATCGAGCTCAACGCCCGCAACCAGGGCGACGAGAAGGCCGCTCCGAAGACCCTCGCGGCCGACTGGCTGAAGGACAAGAAGCTCTTCAGCTGAGCAGCAGCCACACGTCGATGGCGTCGTCCGGTTCTCCGGGCGGCGCCATCGCGCTGTTCGCGGGGAGCGCATCCGGCTGCAGCCGGATGTCCAGGGGGTCTCCGACACCTGAGGAGTTGATAGCGTCAGGGTATGAGTTCCGAGACCCCCGCAGAGTTCATCGCGTCCTGGACCGCCTGGCACACCGCTCGCGAGCGTTCCGTCCGAGCACCCCACGGTATCGCCGCCCTCCGGTTCACCCACTGGCTGACCGAGGAGGCGACCGCCCTCGAGGGCGCGCCGGGCACCTGGCGTGCGGACGCGACCGGCATCGTCGGTGAGCGGCTCACGGGTACCGGACTGACCACGCCGAGCGGCGCGCAGATCATGACCGACCGCGTCGAGCTGGTGCACGGCGACGAACTGCACTTCGGTGACGCGCTGCTCCGAGGCATGGAGCGGGACGGCGTCTACGCCCTCCGCGTGCTCGACCCGGAGGCGCCGACGCGGACCTCGCTCGAAGGCATCAGCGCCTTCGCCCCCGACGTCGCCTGGATCCGGCCGGCGCGGTTCGTGCCGTCCCCGGACGTCACGGTCGAGACCGAGTCGATCGACGGCCACGTCACGACCGAGACCCCCGTCGGCCGGGTCGAGTTCGAGCTCGGTGATGAAGCGGTGTCGCTGACGGTCACGGGCGGTCCGAACGGACTCTGGGCGGTCTTCTCCGACGGCACGAGTGGCGACGAGAGCTACCGGTTCCGGTTCATCAGCATGCCGGCCCCGACCGCGGACGGCCACGTCCTCGTCGACTTCAACCGCGCCTACCTGCCGCCGTGCGCGTTCAGCGACCACTACGTGTGCCCGCTGCCTGCGCCGAACAACCGGCTCCGCACCCGGATCACGGCGGGCGAGCGACTGCCGCTCGGCCAGTAGGTCCCGGGCAACGGATCCCGCATGACGAACCGGCTCGCCGAGGCGATGAGCCCGTACCTCCGCTCGCACGCCGAGCAGCCGGTCGACTGGTACCCCTGGGGGCCGGAGGCCTTCGCCGAAGCGGCCCGTCGTGACGTCCCCCTGCTCGTCTCGATCGGCTACTCGACGTGTCACTGGTGTCACGTCATGGCACGCGAGTCGTTCTCGGACGAGCACATCGCCGAGCTCCTCCGACGCGATTTCGTGGCGGTGAAGGTCGACCGCGAGGAGCATCCCGACGTCGACGCCAGTTACCTCGCCGCCGCCGGCGCGTTCACCCGTGACCTGGGCTGGCCGCTGAACGTGTTCGTGACGCCGCGCGGACACGTCTTCCACGCGGGGACCTACTCGCCTCCCGTGCCGCTCCGCGGGCATCCCTCGTTCCCGCAGGTGCTCGAGGCGGTCCGTGTCGCGTGGACCGAGCGACGGGAGCAGGTCGTCGCGAGCGCCGACGGACTCGCGCGGGCGATCGCCGAGACGATGTCGTCCACGGATGACGCCCCACTGCCGGAGCCCGGCGACCTCGACGCGGCGATCGTGGCGGTCGAGGCGCTCGAGGACCGGGAGCTCGGCGGCTTCGGCACGGCTCCGAAGTTCCCGATGGCCCCGCTGTTCGACTTCCTGCCGACGCCGCGCGAGGGGGAGGTCGCCCGCCGCGGTGTCGACCTCGCGCAACGCACCCTCAGGACGATGGGAGCCTCGGCGCTCCGGGATCCGGTCGAAGGCGGGTTCTTCCGGTACGCGGTCAACCGGGACTGGACCGAGCCGCACTACGAACGCATGCTGACGGACAACGCGCTCCTCCTCACCGCGTACACGCGGGCCTGGGCCGAGCGCCCGAGCTCGTGGGCGGCCAGTGTCGCCGCCGGGATCGCCGAGTTCCTCATCGGCACGCTGCAGCAGCCGAGCGGCGGTTTCGGGTCGGCGCAGGACTCCGAGAGCGTCGTCGACGGCGTCGGATCCGAAGGTGGCTACTACCGACGCGATGCGGACGGCCGGGCGATGCTGACCCCGCCGGCCGTTGACCGCAAGGTGCTCACCGGTTGGAACGGGCTCGCGATCGGCGCGCTGGCGGAGGCCTCGACGGTCTTCGACCGCCCCGAGTGGCTCGAATCAGCGAGGTGGGCGGCGGACGCGGTGGTCGAGAACCACCTCGGCTCGGACGGCACGCTCGCCCGGGCCTCGCTCGATGAGCGGCGGTCGGGTGCGTCGGCGGCCCTCGAGGACTACGGGATGCTCGCTGAGGGGCTCCTGCGCCTCGGCCTCGCGACGGGCGAGGTCCGCTACGCGGAGGTCGCCCGCGACCTCGTCGACCGGTGCTTGCCAGACGAGACCGTGACTGACGAGACCGCGACCGACGCCTCCTCCGCCGCGGTGGCCGGCTTCATCCTGCCGGGCGGCGGCGACCCGGTGCTGTCGGCCCAGGGCATGCGGATCGACGGCGACCCGTCGGAGGGCGCGTATCCCTCGGGGATATCCTCGCTCGGACGCGCGTCGCTGCTGCTGTTCCAGCTGACGGCCGACGGCCGGTTCCGGGACGCCGCCGCGGGCGCCGTCCGGTTCGCCGCGTCGGCTGCGCTGTCGGCACCGACCGCGTTCGGCGCGAGTCTGGCCCTGGCGGCATCGCTCACCGGCCCGGCGTCGCAACTGATCGTCGTCGGGCCGGATCGGGCGGACCCGGACGAGGACGAGGATCGCGCGACGGCGGACCGAGCGATGCGCGACGCGGTCAGGACGCGCCGGGATGACGTCGTGGCGGTGGTCTCCGAGCGGCAGGCGGTGGCCTGGGCGACGAGCGGGTTCGACGTCTTCGCCGAACGGACCAGTCGGGACGGCCGGTTGACCGCCTACCACTGCCGGGACTTCGTCTGCCGCCTCCCGGTGACGGACGCGGCGCAGCTCGACGCCCGCTGAACCAGCCCACCGACCGACCCGTCACGTCGACGGGTCAGGCTCCGAACGTGCCGTCCGGTCCACCGAAGCGCAGCTCGCGGGCTTCGGAGCGCCAGCGTCCGAGTCCACCGTCGAGGAGCGCGACGCGCTCGTATCCGGCTCCGGTCAGCGCCGCACGAAGGCGCTCGGCGGAGCGCCCGTCCAGCTGGTCGTACAGCACGATCGTGTGCTGCTCCGTGACGCCGATGGCGGCCGCACCGCGTCGGATCTCGTCCGCTGAGGATGCTCCGAGCCCCTGGCGCGCGTCCAGCAGCTCGACGAACACAGCACCGGGTACGTGCCCGTCGAAGAGGTACAGGTCGTAGCCGCTCACCAGCCGCACCGGGCCGCCGTCCAGCGCAGGCAGCTCGACGACACTCGCGTCGAGGACGATGAGGCTCTCGCTGCCGAGATGGTCCGCGAGCCACTGGGTGGAGACGAGCGGGTCCACCAGGAACGGCGCGTGCGTGGAGGTCATGCGCCCACCGTAGAAGGCCGCAGCCCGGATGACCACGGTGGTCGGCAACACACGGTCACACGACGCCGCGGTTCAGCACTCGATGACGTTGACCGCGAGACCGCCCTCGCTCGTCTCCTTGTACTTCGTCGACATGTCGACACCGGTCTGGCGCATGGTCTCGATCACGGTGTCGAGCGACACCAGGTGCGTCCCGTCGCCGTGCAGCGACAGACGTGCGGCGCTGACGGCAGTCGAGGAGGCGATCGCGTTGCGTTCGATGCACGGGACCTGGACGAGCCCGCCCACCGGGTCGCACGTGAGGCCGAGGTGGTGCTCCATCGCGATCTCGGCGGCGTTCTCGACCTGACGAGGTGTGCCGCCGAGGACGGCGCACAGGGCACCGGCGGCCATGGCGCACGCGGAGCCGACCTCGGCCTGGCAGCCGCCCTCGGCCCCGGAGATGGACGCGTTCGCCTTGAAGAGCGAGCCGATGGCGGTCGCTGTGAGCAGGTACCGACGGATGCCGTCGAGCGAGGCGCCCGGCACGAACCGCAGGTAGTAGCTCCCGACGGCCGGGATGATCCCCGCGGCCCCGTTCGTGGGTGCGGTCACGACCCGCCCGCCGGAGGCGTTCTGCTCGTTGACCGCCAGGGCGAACGCGTGCAGCCACTCCGTGGGGAGCTCACGCCCGCTCTCGGCCTCGGCCACGTCGAGGCGCTCACGGACGGCACGTGCCCGGCGCTTGACGCCGAGACCGCCCGGGAGGGTGCCGGTGTCGGCGAGCCCGGCGGTCACGCACTCGTGCATGGCCGTCCAGATGGCGTCGAGGCCGGCGTCGACCTCGACCGCCGACCGCAGGGCTTCCTCGTTGCGTCTCGCGATCGCGTCGATCGGGAGCCCCGTCTCGTCGCAGAGCCCGATGAGCGTCTCAGCGGTCCGGAACGGCATCGGCACGGGTGTCGACGGCAGCACCGTGCTCGGGTCGTCGCCGTCACGACGGATGAAGCCGCCGCCGACCGAGTAGTACGTCTCGGAGCGCACCGGGAGGTCGCTCCGCTGATCCCAGGCGTGGAGCGTCATGGCGTTCGGGTGGCCCGGCAGCCTCGTCCTGGGCACGAACGAGACGTCGTCCTTCGAGAACGCGATGGCACGCGTCCCGGCGAGCGTGAGCGGAGCGCCGTCGAGGTGGTCGCTCCAGGCCCGGCGGACCTCGGCGGGATCGCACCCTTCCGGGGTGAGTCCCTGGAGGCCCGCGACGACGGCGTCGGGAGTGCCGTGACCGATGCCGGTCGCGCCGAGCGATCCGTACAACGAACATGTGACGCGGTCGACCCGGTCGAGCAGGCCGTCGTCCGCGAGCCCGGTGGCGAAGGCCAGGGCCGCCCGCATCGGTCCGACCGTGTGCGAGCTGGACGGCCCGATCCCGATGGAGAAGAGGTCGAACGCGGACACGTATGCGGTCACTGGACGACCCCCTTCGGTGCGACTGGCTCCTCTCACTCTAAGCGTCTTCGGCGCCGGGTGCGGTGTCAGCGGCCGTCAGCGGGTGTCAGCGGCAGGTGAGCGATCCGTGAGTGCCCCCGCCCACACTGTTGTCCAGGTCGCCCACCGGCGGCCCACACCTGATTTCGAAAGGCATCCGCATGAGCATCAGCTCCGACTGGGCGATCGAAGCCCACGGCCTCGTGAAGACCTTCGGCGACAACCGGGCGGTCGACGGCGTCGACCTCTCGGTCCGCACCGGCACCGTCTACGGCGTCCTCGGCCCGAACGGCGCCGGCAAGACCACCACCATCAGCATGCTGGCGACGCTCCTGCGTCCCGACGCCGGCAGCGCCACCGTCTTCGGACACGACATCCAGCGGGAGTCGCAGGTCGTGCGCCAGCTCATCGGCGTGACCGCGCAGTTCGCGTCCGTCGACGAGAACCTCTCGGCCACCGAGAACCTCGTCATCTTCTCGCGACTGCTCGGGCTCGGCCGCGCGGAGGCGAAGCGCAAGAGCGCCGAACTCCTCGAGGAGTTCGGCCTGAGCGACGCGGCGTCGCGACCCCTGAAGAAGTTCTCGGGCGGTATGCGTCGTCGTCTCGACCTCGCGGCGAGCCTCATCGCCCAGCCGCCCCTCATCTTCCTCGACGAGCCGACCACGGGCCTCGACCCGCGGACCCGCGCGCAGATGTGGGACACGATCCGCCGCCTGGTCGCGACGGGCTCGACCGTCCTCCTGACCACCCAGTACCTCGACGAGGCGGACCAGCTCGCCGACCGGATCGCCGTCATCGACCGCGGTCTCGTGGTCGCCGAGGGCACCTCCGACGAGCTGAAGGCCTCCGTCGGCGAGTCGTCGCTGCAGCTGCGGCTCGCGGACCCCGCCGACCTGGAGGATGCGCGACGGGTCATCTCGAGCGTCCTCGGCGTCGACACCGTCGTCTCGCCGGAGGCCACCCGCATCACGGCCCCGATGCGCGACCCCGACGCCGTGACCGACCTCTTCATCACGCTCCGGGGAGCCGGGATCCGGCTCGCGGAGATGAGTGTCCAGAAGCCGACCCTCGACGAGGTCTTCCTCACCCTCACCGGGCACGGCGTCGAGGCGGACGACGCCGACGCCACGTCCGACACCGATTCCCTCGACACCGCAGAGCAGGTCCACGCATGAGCACGATCACCATCACCCCGGCCGCAGACCGGTCCCTCCGGAACCACGTCAGCCTCTCGCAGACGGTCCGCAACTCCTTCACCATGGCGTACCGCGGACTGCTCAAGATCAAGCGCACGCCCGAGCAGCTGATCGACGTGACGGTCCAGCCGATCATCTTCACCCTGATGTTCACGTACATCTTCGGCGGCGCGATCGCCGGCGACGTCGCGAGCTATCTGCCGATCATCATCCCGGGCATCCTGGTCCAGACCGTCATCACGACCTCGGTCGTGACCGGCATCCAGCTCCGCGAGGACATGGACAAGGGCGTGTTCGACCGCTTCAAGTCGATGCCCATCGCCCGCATCGCACCGCTGGCCGGAGCCCTCCTCGCCGACACGGTGCGCTACACGATCGCCACGACGCTGACCTTCGCGATGGGCTTCGTCATGGGGTACCGACCGGAGGGCGGCATCGGCTTCGTGGCTCTCGCCGGGCTCCTCGTGATCGTCTGCGCCTGGGCCATCAGCTGGATCTTCGCGTTCTTCGGCGTCATCGCCCGCAGCGCGAGCAGCGTGCAGGGCATCTCGTTCCTCGTCCTGTTCCCGCTGACGTTCCTGTCGAACGCCTTCGTGAACCCGGAGACGATGCCGAGCTTCCTCCAGGGCTTCGTGGACGTGAACCCCGTCTCGCACCTCGTGACCGCGGTCCGCGACCTCGCGAACGCGGGTCTCTTCGGCGGCGACGCCTGGCTGGCGCTCCTCGGTGCCGCCGTCATCGTCGCGGTCTTCGCACCGCTCACCGTGCGGGCGTACATGCGCCGCGCCTGACGACGAGACGACCGCAGCGACCGGTCAGCGCGCCGTCAGGGCTGGACTGCCGAGCAGTTCGAACGCCCTGGCGGCGCTCTCGTGCGCCTGCAGGGGGAGGGTCCGCTCGGCGATGCGGTCGCGCTCGGTCGTGGTGAGGCGCGCCGCCGCTGCTGCCTCGTGTGATGCGCGGACGAGCGACGGGATGTCCTGTCGGGAGGCGAGCGCACTGGCGAGCGCGACGAGCTCGGCGCCGATCAACCGCACCTCGTCGTCGTCCGAGCGGACGTACCAGGCGCCGAGGGCGATGACGGTGGAACCCAGCACCGGTCGGTCGAACCGGTTCGGGAGGAGGCGTCCCAGCGCGATGGTGCGGGTGCGGACCCGCCGCACGAGACGCTGGACCTCGGTGGCGTCCGGGACACCGTCCAGCACGGCGGCGGCGATCGCGGCGGAGCCGACGAGGGTGAACCACGGCGATCGTCTCGACTCACCCGGAGTGAACGCGACGAGCGCCTTCCCGTAGAGCTCGGCTCCCCGTGCGGCGTCGCCCTGTGCCCGCGCGATCTCGGCGAGACCGGCCCAGCCGATCGACCGCCGTTCGGGGAGGGGGGCGAACGCGGAGAACGAGACGTCGTCCGAGAGGAACCGGTCGAGCACGGTGGCGGCGGCGGCGTGGTCACCGCGGGCGATGTCGCCGATCGCGATCAGCCACTCGAGTTGACGGAGGTCCGCCTCGGCACCGATCGCCGTCAGACCCTCGGCAGCGCGGGCCGCCCAGACGAGCGCTTCCTCCGGCTCGTCGTTCTGGCTGTGCAGTTGGGCGAGCATGTGCGCACTCATGGCCGCACCCCAGACGTCCCCGAGCGTGAGCGAGAGGTCGTTCGCGCGCAGGGCGGCCGCTTCGGCGGCGCGGGGGTCGCCGTCGTTCTCCGCCGCCTGGGCCGACATGAGGTTCCCGAGGTTCGCGACGTGCGGGTCGGTCGACCGGGAGTACTCGCGGAGGAGGGCCTCCGCGCGTTCGGGGCGACCCGCGACCAGCAACAGGCTGACCATCGCGCGCATCCGGGGGTCCTGTGTCGTCCGCCCCCGTTCGAGTCGGCGGAGGACGCCGATCGCCCGCGCGGACGTCCGGGGATCGGCGGCGAGGAAGGTCACGGTGATGATGGCGACGGCGATGGCGGGGGTGTCGGTCGACACCGACTCCGGGTCCTGATGGCGGAGTACGTCGAGGACGGCCGCGCCGAACACCAGGACCTCCTGATGCGCGCTGCGGATCGTCCAGAAGAGGGCGAGTCCTGCGAAGACCGGGGCGACGACATCGGCGCGATCGTCGGCGACGGCCCCGCGGAGCACGTCCACCAGGGTGTCCTGTTCGAGGGCGAGGCGCGCGAACGCCGCCACCTGTCGCGGTCCCTGCATGGCGGGGAGGAGCGTCTCGGCGAGTGCGACCGCCCAGGTCCGAGTGCGGTCGAGTACGAGGTCGTCCTCGTGCGCCTCGGCGGACTTGATCGCGCCGAACTCACGGACCGTCTCGAGCATCCGGAATCGGACGGTCCCGGTGGCCGGGTCGTCCTGCACGGTGAGCAACGATTGGCCGACGAGCGCGTCGAGCGCCTCCACGACCTCGACCTCGGGGGCGAGCGCTGCAGCCGCCTCCAGATCGAAGCCGTCGGGGAACCTGGACATGCGACGGAGGACGACACGTTCGTGCTCTCCCAGGAGGTTCCAACTCCAGTCGATGACGGCGAGCAGGGTGCGGTGGCGCTCAGGCGCACTGCGATCACCGGCTGTCAGCAGGGTGAAGCGGTTCCCGAGTCGTCGCTCCACCTCCTCGACCGACATGGATCTGGTGCGCGCCGCCGCGAGTTCGATCGCCAGCGGCAGGCCGTCGAGTCTCGCGCAGAGACGTGCTGCGACGTCGAGTGGCACATGGAGTCCCGGGCGGGCGGCGCGGGCACGCTCGACGAACAGCCGTACCGCCGGGCCCGCGTGTTCGAGGTCGGTGCCGTCCACGGCGGCGTCCAGCGGGTCGAGTTGGTAGACGTGCTCGGCGGCGATCGACAACGGGCTCCGACTCGTCGCGAGGACGCGGAGGTCGCCGGCCCAGGCCAGCGCATCGGCGATCCAGCGTGCCGCCGCATCCACGAGGTGCTCGCAGTTGTCCATCACGAGCAGCGTCGGCCGCTCCGAGAGTCGGTCGATGATGCGCTCGTGCAGTTCGACCGGTTGCACCAGGATCGCTTCACTCAGCCGACGCGGGGTCGGGGCCTCGCGGATGCCGAGTGCGGTCGCGACCGCGAGTGGCAGATCGTCCGGGTCCCGCACGCTCGCCAGTTCCACCACGACGACGCCGGGCGTGTTCGTGGCGGCACGCCGGGCGACCTCCTGGGCGAGTCGGGTCTTCCCGAGGCCACCGGGGCCGAGGATCGTGGTCAGGCGGACCTCGGACACGAGCGTGCCGATCGCGTCGAGGTCGGTGTCGCGACCGAGGAGCTCGTTCGGCGCCGTCCGGAGTCCGAGCACCATGCTGGAGACCCGGGCGGCCAGGGGAGTGGCCGCCGGCGGAGACGGCTCGACGGCGTCCTGCAGGAGCGCCGCGTGTGCCGCGACCAGCGCCGACGTCGGGTCGGCACCGAGCTCGTCCCGGAGCCGGTGACGGTGGTCTGCGAAGAGCTGCATCGCGTCGGAGCGACGTCCGCTCTGCGCGTAGGCGTTGAAGAGCATCAGCTGGGTGGCGTCATCGAGCGGGTCGGCGGCGACGAGCGCCTCGAGATCGGTGATGACGGCCGCGCCGTCGCCGAGCTCGAGGCGGCTCTGGGCACGCACCCGGCGCAGGTCGTCGCGGAGCCGCGCCGCGCGGAGCGCCAGCTCGTCGCCGATCGGACCGTCCAGTTCAGCGCCGGGATCACCGGTCCAGAGGAGGAGCGCGTCCCGGGCGAGCGTGCCCGCGGTGTGCGGGTCGGCGGCGCGGACGGCCGTCGACGCCGCATCGGCCGCCTGCGCGGCGACGTGGAGGTCGACCAGGGACTGGTCGATCGACAGTCGATACCCGGCGGCCGAGGAGTCGATGAGGTCCGGCGCCGACACGGCGCGCACCCGTGAGACCAGGGTCTGCAGCGCGGCTTTGGCACCTGCGGGCGGTGCGTCGTCCCACAGCTCGTCGATGAGGGCGGCCGTCGACACGGCGCGCCCGTCCGCGAGCACCAGGATGGTCACCAGCGCTTTGGCGAGCCGGCCGCCGGGTTCGACGAGCCGACCGGTGCGTCCCTCGACGAGCACCGGCCCCAGGACGGTCACTCGGAGGTTCGACGCAGGCACGTCACGAGTGTATCCACGGCTCGTTACTTGGACCGGCCCGGTCACTGAGCCGTCCCCGGTCACTGAGCCGTCCCCGGTCACTGAGCCTGTCGAAGTGCGACCTGCCGACGAGTTCAGGGAACCGAGGCGTCAGCGCAGGGTCTTGCGGGCGGTGATCTGCCCGGTGTCGAAGCCGAGCAGATGGAGTCCACCGTGGAACCGGGCGTGCTCCACCTTGATGCAGCGGTCCATCACGACGTTCAGGCCCTTCGACTCGCCGTACTCGGCGGCCTCCTGGTTCCAGATGCCGAGCTGCACCCAGACGGTCGGTGCTCCGATGGCGACGACCTCGTCGATGACCTGCGGGATGTCGCTCGCCTTGCGGAAGACGTCGACGATGTCGGGTACCTCCGGCAGGGAGGCGAGGTCGGGGTAGGCGGGCTGACCGAGGATCTCCGTGGCGTTCGGGTTCACGAAGTAGATCGTGAAGTCGCTCGACTGCTGCAGGTAGGTGCCCACGAAGTAGGAGGAACGCGCCGGGTTCGGTGAGGCGCCGACGATCGCGACGGACTTCGCCTCGCGGAGGAGCTTCAGGCGAGCCTTCGCGTCGGGGCCCGCCCAGGTGCGCTGCGAACGCAGCAGCTTCGCGAGCGGCGAATCGGCGGGCAGCGAGCAGGTGAGACCGTTGGTGAGCCGGACCGTCTCGGTCGCGTCCTGGTCGGTCACGGTCGCGTCCACGCCGGTCACGGTCGCGTCCACGCCGGTCACGGTCGCATCCACACCGGTCACTGTCGCGTCCACACCGGTCACTGAGCTTGTCGAAGTGCTCATGCCACTACTCCTTCACCGCTGCGGCGAGCGCCTGGTCGAGGTCGTAGATGATGTCGTCAGGGTCCTCGATACCGACGCTCAGCCGGACGATGCCCGGCAGCACACCGGCGTCGACGAGCTGCTGGTCGGACAGCTGCGCGTGCGTCGTCGATGCGGGGTGGATGATGAGCGTCTTCGCGTCGCCGATGTTCGCCAGGTGGCTCGCGAGGTCGACGGACTCGATGAGCTTCTGGCCGACCTGACGGCCACCCTTCACCTCGAAGCTGAAGACCGAGCCCGGTCCCTTCGGCAGGTACTTGTTCGCGCGCTCGTGGTGCGGGTGAGCCGGGAGTCCGGCCCAGTTGACGGCGGCGATGCGCGGGTCGGCGTCGAGCCACTCGGCGACGATCCGCGCGTTGTCGACGTGGGCCTGGATCCGGAACGGCAGCGTCTCGACACCCTGGGCGAGGAGGAAGGCCGAGTGCGGTGCGAGCGCCGGACCGATGTCGCGGAGTTGCTCGGCGCGCAGCCGGGTGAGGAAGGCGTATTCGCCGAAGTTGCCCGACCACTGCAGGCCGCCGTAGCTCGGGACAGGCTGACCGAACAGGGGGAACTTGTCGGTGTTCCAGTCGAAGCGCCCGCTTTCGACGACGACGCCACCGAGGGTCGTGCCGTGGCCGCCGAGGAACTTGGTGGCCGAGTGCGTGACGATGTCGGCGCCCCACTCGATCGGTCGGTTGAGGTAGGGCGTCGCGATGGTCGAGTCGATGATGAGCGGAATGCCGTGTGCGTGCGCGACGTCGGCGAGGCCCTCGATGTCGGCGATCTCGCCCGAGGGGTTCGCGACCGTCTCGGCGAAGACGAGCTTCGTGTTCTCCTGGATGGCGGCGGCGTAGTCGGCGGCGTCGGAGGACTGCACGAAGGTGGTCTCGATGCCGAACCGGCGGAGGGTGACGTCGAGCTGGGTGATCGAACCGCCGTAGAGGTTGGCCGAGGCGACGATGTGGTCGCCCTGTCCGGCCAGCGAGGCGAAGGTGATGTACTGCGCGGCGAGGCCGGAGGCGGTCGCGACGGCACCGAGGCCGCCCTCGAGGCTGGCGATGCGCTCCTCGAAGCTCGCGACCGTCGGGTTGGCGAGGCGGGAGTAGATGTTCCCGTACTTCTGCAGGGCGAAGCGGGCGGCGGCGTCGGCGGTGTCGTCGAAGACGAAGGCGCTCGACTGGTAGATGGGCAGCGCCCGTGCGCCGGTCACCTGGTCGGGGATGTTGCCCGCGTGGATCGCACGCGTGCGGAAGCCATACTCACGATCTGCCATGCGTTCACGCTACCGGAGCACCGTCGAGCGCTTCACCGTGCTGCAACATTGCGTCGCATTCGGCCGCACTGCACAGGGCCTGCCCAGGGCGTCGGCGTATCGTGTGGGACACAGCCCTCATCGGGCTGCCGGACGAGGGCGCAGTACCCGGAACGCGACAAGACTGACCACTTGGGAGTGATCGTCATGTCTTGGATCGTACTCATCGCGTCCGGGGTCCTGGAAGCCGTCTGGGCCACCGCGCTCGGCAAGTCCGAGGGCTTCACGAAGCTCTGGCCGACCGTGACGTTCGCGGGGGCGCTCGTGCTCAGCATGGCCGGCCTCGCCTGGGCCATGCGCGACATCCCGGTGGGCACCGCCTACGCGGTCTGGGTCGGGATCGGCGCAGCGCTCACCGTCGGATACGCCATGACCTTCGGCGGCGAGCAGCTGTCGGTCGTCAAAGTGCTGCTCATCCTCGGGCTCATCGGCTGCGTCATCGGCCTGAAGATCGTGGGCGGCGAGCACTAGCCGCGCTGCCCAGGCACGCACGCCTGCCTGCCTCAGGCCAGGTGCACCGCTCCGAGCGCGAGCACCGCGATGAGGAGCCAGGAGACGAGCCCGACGACGAGCGCGCGCCACCCGGTGGTGACGAGCGTGCGGACGCGGATCGCGGCGCCGAGTGCGAAGAGCGCCATCGCCAGCAGTGCGGTCTGCACGCCGTCGGCGACGTCGAGGACGAGCTCGGGCACCGGGAGCAGGGTGCGGACGAGGACCGCGGCGATGAAGCCAGCGACGAACAGCGGGACGATCGGCGGTCGGGCTGCGGTCACGGTCCCGTCGGCATCGACCTGGGCACCGGCGCTGGCCGACACCGCCAGGAGTCGGCGGCGTTCGATCGTCGCGGCGGCGGCGACCATGGGGGCGAGGAGCACGACGCGGGTCAGCTTGACGACGACGGCGATCGCGAGTGCGCTCGTGCCGGCGATCTGGGCGGTCGCGACGACCTGACCCACGTCGTGCACGCTCGCCCCCACCCAGTGACCGAACTGCTCGTCACTGAGCCCGAGTGGGCCGCGGAGCGCCGGGAGGACGAAGATCGCCAGGGTCCCGCAGAGCGTGACGAGCGCGACGGGCGTCGCCTGCTCCTCGTCCTTCGCCTTCACGACGCCGCTCATCGCGCCGATGGCGGAGGCGCCGCAGATGGAGAAGCCCGTGGCGATGAGGAGCGGTTCGGGGCCCGCGAGCCCCAGTCTCCGGCCGAGCCAGAGGGTGACGAAGAAGGTGACGACGACGATCGCGACCGTGGTGGCGAGCGTGACCCACCCGAGGCCGGCGATGTCGACGAGGCTCAGCTTCAGCCCCAGCAGGACGACACCGATCCGCATGAACCGTTTCGCGCTCATGCCGAGTCCCGGCTTCAGGACACCCGCCGCGAGCCGCTGGAACGGCGGAAGCTGGCCCACCACCATGCCGAGCAGGACGCTCGCGGTCAGCAGGGGGACGACCGGCAGGAGGGTGTGGAGGCCCAGGGCGGCGAGCGCCGCTGCACCGGCGACGAGCACCCCTGGGAGCGCCTTCATCGTCGTCCTCCCGTCACACCCATGACGGCAACCAGGCGTGCAGGTGCCAGAACCAGTAGGGCACGGTGATGGCGGTCCAGAGCGGATACCAGAAGATGCTCAACAGCGTCGTGATGGTCACGAACACCCCGATGACGCCGACGCCGGCGAACCGTCGTTCCTCCGGGTCGTCGCGGGACCCGAGGATCTTCCCGATCGCGAAGACGAGCGCCAGGATGAGGTACGGCTCGAAGACGATCGTGTAGAACTGGAACACCGTCCGGTTCAGGTAGAGCAGCCAGGGCAGGTACCCCGCTGCGACTCCGAGGACGATGAGCCCGACCTGCCACTCGCGGTACCGGACGAGCCGGTAGACGCAGTACCCGAGCGCGACGGCGGCGCCCCACCAGATGAGCGGGTTGCCGATCGAGGTGATCGCGGAGGAGCAGGCGTCCCACGCGCAGCCGTCGGTCCCGGTGGCTGGGGACTGGTAGTACATGCTCGTCGGCCGGATCATGAGCAGCCAGCCGAGCGGGTTCGCGGCGTAGGGGTGCGGGGTGCTGAGGCCGACGTGGAAGCTGTAGGCGCTCTGGTGGTAGTGCAGGAGGCTCTGGAACCAGTGGGGGACCCACGCGAAGGTGCCGGTCCAGGCGTTGCCCACCGCATCGGCCCACTGGCGGTCGTACCCGCCGGACGTCCTGATCCACCCGGTCCAGCTGGCGAGGTACACGACGGCGGCCACCGGGACGAGGGTCACGAAGGACACGGGGCCCTGCTTGAGGACCGCCGCGCTCGCCCACAGGCTGAGGCCCAGTCGGCGACGGAGCAGGAGATCCGTGACGATCACGTACACGCCGAACGCGGCGAGGAAGTACAGTCCGTTCCACTTGACCGCGGTGGCCGCGCCGAACGCGACCCCTGCGGCGAGCAGCCACGGCCGCCACCATAGGACGGGACCCCAGGCCGGATCGGCGCCCCTCGCCCGGGCTGACGCGACCTTCGCCGCCAGGCGTGACGCGTGCCACGACCGGTCCAACAGGATCGCGCCGAATCCCGCGAGCACGAAGAACATCACGAAGTTGTCGAGCAGCGAGACCCGGGCCATGACGATCGCGTGCCCGTCGATCGCGAACAGGAACCCGGCCAGGACGGCGAGGATCGACGAGGTGAACAACCGCTTGGCGATGAGCGTGACGAGCAGGACCGCGAGCGTTCCGGCGATCACGGTGGAGATGCGCCACCCGGTGCTGTCGTCGATGCCGAACACGGCGATGCCGAGCGCGATCAGCCACTTGCCGAGCGGTGGGTGCACGACGTAGGAGGGATTCGTGCTCGGGCTGCCCGCGTCGCCGTTCGCGAAGCCCTCGTCCGCCCCGTCCGGCCAGGTGCTCTCGTAGCCGTTCAGCCACAGCGACCACGAGTCCTTCACGTAGAAGGTCTCGTCGAAGACGAGCGAGTGCGGGTGACCGAGGTTCCAGAACCGCAGCACGAACGCGAGGAGCGTCACAGCGGCCGGACCACCCCAAATCCAGAGCTTCCGGCGGCGCTCGGTGCGGAGCATCCGCTCCCACCAGCGGTCGAGGCGGGATCCCGTCACAGGGGCTTCCAGAAGATCGACCGACACCGTCTCATCTAACCACCCCGACCGGATGGGAGACTGGTCCGGTGATCATCCTCGGAGCGACCCCCATCGGCAACCTCGGCGATGCGTCGCCCCGACTCCGGGAGGCGCTGGCCGCGGCGGAGGTCATCGTCGCCGAGGACACCCGGACGGCCATCCACCTGCTGCGCGCCCTCGGTGTGGAATCGCGGCCGCGGCTCATCGCCATGCACGACCACAACGAGCGCGAACGCGCGGCCGAGATCGTCGAACTGGCCCGCGAGACCGACGTCCTCGTGCTCAGCGACGCCGGCATGCCGACCGTGTCCGACCCCGGCTTCCACCTCGTCGACGCGGCGGCGGCCGCAGACGTCCAGGTCACCGCGATCCCCGGACCGTCGGCGGTCGTGACGGCGCTCGCCGTGTCCGGCCTCGCGACCGACCGCTTCACCTTCGAGGGGTTCCTCCCGCGGAAGCCGGGCGACCGACGCAGCAGCCTCCGAGCGCTCACGACCGAGCCACGGACGATGGTGTTCTTCGAATCGCCCAACCGACTCGCCTCCTCCCTCGAGGACATCGCCTCCGTGCTCGGAGCCGATCGTCGCGTGGCGGTGTGCCGGGAGCTCACCAAGCTGTTCGAGGAGGTCAAGCGGGGGACGGCCGCTGAACTGGCCGAATGGGCGTCCGGGGGTGTGAAGGGCGAGATCTGCATCGTCGTCGCCGGTGCTGAGGCCGTCGAGGCCGATCCGGCCACCGCGCTCGAGCAGGTACTCGCGCTCGTGGCCTCGGGCACACGCCTGAAGGACGCCTCCAACGAGGTCGCCGAGGCCACCGGCCTCTCGAAGCGCGACCTGTACCAGGCGGCCCTCGCAGCCCGGCCTCCGAAGGCGTCGCCGGACGCGCAGGTGCGTCCCGCGCCGTAACAGGCACGGTGGCCACGCCCGCTCGTCCTAGGATTGACCCCATGGCCGACGGCACCTCGTTCTACATCACCACGCCCATCTTCTACGTCAACGATGCCCCGCACATCGGGCACGCCTACACGGAGGTGGCCGCGGACGTCCTCGCGCGCTGGCACCGTCAGGCCGGCGACCGCACCTGGTTCCTGACCGGGACCGACGAGCACGGCCAGAAGATCCTGCGCACGGCGACCGCGAACGGCGTGACGCCGAAGGAGTGGGCCGACAAGCTCGTGAGCGAGTCCTGGTACCCGCTGCTCGACACGATCGACATCTCGAACGACGACTTCATCCGCACGACGGACGTGCGGCACGAACAGAACGTCCAGCTCTTCCTCCAGCGCCTGTACGACGCCGGCTTCATCTACACCGGTGAGTTCGAGGGGTACTACTGCGTCGGCTGTGAGGAGTACAAGCAGGAGAGCGACCTCGTGCAGGGCACCGGTGAGTACGTCGGGCAGCTGGTGTGCGCGATCCATTCGAAGCCGGTCGAACTGCTCCAGGAGAGCAACTACTTCTTCCGCATGAGCGACTTCGCCGAGCGCCTGCTGGCCCTCTACGAGGAGCGACCGGAGTTCGTGCAGCCGGAGTCGGCGCGCAACGAGGTCATCCAGTTCGTGCGCCAGGGGCTCAAGGACCTGTCCATCTCCCGCTCGACCTTCGACTGGGGCATCAAGGTCCCGTGGGACGAGAGCCACGTCGTCTACGTGTGGTTCGACGCCCTGCTCAACTACATCACCGCCGCCGGGTACGGCTCCGACGAGGAGGCGTTCGCCGAGCGCTGGCCCGCCACGCAGATCGTCGGTAAGGACATCCTGCGGTTCCACGCGGTCATCTGGCCGGCCATGCTCATGGCCGCCGGGCTCGAGGTCCCGAAGCGGGTCTTCGGTCACGGCTGGCTGCTCGTCGGCGGCGAGAAGATGTCGAAGTCGAAGCTCACCGGTATCGCACCGAGTGAGATCACCGACACCTTCGGCTCCGACGCGTTCCGCTACTACTTCATGCGCGCCATCGCCTTCGGGCAGGACGGTTCGTTCAGCTGGGAGGACCTCTCCGCGCGGTACCAGGCGGAGCTCGCGAACGGCTTCGGCAACCTCGCGTCGCGCGTGCTCGCCATGGTGACGCGGTACTTCGATGGCGTCGTGCCGGCGAGCGGCCCTGCCGAACCGGCCGACGTGGCCATCCAGGAGACGGTCGCCCGGGCGGCTGCGGACGCCGCCGCCGCGATCGAGCGCCTCGCCATCCAGGACGCGCTCGCGGCCATCTGGCGGATCGTCGACGAGCTGAACGGCTACATCACGGAGCAGGAGCCGTGGGCACTCGCGAAGGACGAGGCCAAGCGGGAGCGGCTCGGCACCGTGCTCGCCACGGCGGTCGAGGGCCTGCGCGCCCTGTCGGTCCTGCTCCACCCCTTCGTCCCGAAGGCGACCACCAAGCTGTGGTCCGCCCTCGGCGCTGAAGCCGCCCTTGGCGAGCTCGGCGCACAGCGCATCGGCGACGTCGGCACCTGGGGGCAACTGCCCGCCGGCACCTCGGTTGCAGGGCTCGAGCCCCTGTTCCCGCGGATCGAGGCCGTCGCCGAATGAGCGGGGGCGTCGCGCCGGATCCGGCCGCCACACCGCACCTGCGGCGGCGCGAAGCGGGGGAGCGGAAGCAACTGAGCTACCCCGAGGCACCTGAGGCGCTGCCGGTCGCGGTCTACGACAACCACACGCACCTCGAACACGCCGACGGCGACGCCCCGCTGACCCCGTCCGAGCACTTGGACCGTGCGGCCTCCGTCGGGGTCCGCGGCATCGTGCAGGTCGGCACCGACGTCGAGACCTCGCGCTGGTCGGCGGCGATCGCCGCTCGCGACCCCCGCGTGCTCGCGGCGGTCGCGATCCACCCCAACGACGCACCGGACCTCGACCGCGCGGGCACCCTGGACGAGGCGCTGGCCGAGATCGACCGTCTGGCGGCGGAGCCTCGCGTCCGCGCCGTCGGCGAGACCGGCCTCGACTTCTTCCGCACCGAGGAGGACGGCCGCGCGGCGCAGTTCGCATCGTTCGAAGCGCACATCGCCATCGCGAAGCGCCACGGTGTCGCACTGCAGATCCACGATCGCGATGCCCACGACGAGGTCGTCGAGACGCTCCTCCGAGTGGGCGCTCCGGAACGCACCGTCTTCCACTGTTTCTCGGGCGGCCCGGAGCTCGCCGAGCTGTGCGCCGAGCACGGCTGGTACGCCTCCTTCGCCGGGACGGTCACGTTCAAGAACGCCGCACCGCTGCGTGAGGCGCTCGCGATCATGCCCCGCGAGTTGATCATGGTCGAGACCGACGCGCCCTACCTCACGCCCGCACCGTTCCGCGGTCGGCCGAACGCGCCGTACCTCCTCCCGTACACGGTGCGCGGCATGGCCGAGCACCTGGGCGAGGACGTCGCCGCGTTCGCGACGCAGCTCGCGACGAACACCGAGCGCGTCTACGGCTCCTGGGCCGACTGAGCGACTGAGCCCGTCGCCGAGCCTCGCGTCCGTCGTCCGACGAGGACCGGCTCCCCGATCAGGGATACTGGAGGGATGACCGCCTCCGTCGCCCTGCTCGGCCCCGCCGAGATCCGAGATCTCGCCACCCTGCTGGACGTGACGCCGACGAAGAAGCTCGGTCAGAACTTCGTCATCGACGCGAACACCGTCCGCAAGATCGTGTCGGTCGCGCACGTCGCTCCGGGCGACGTCGTCGTCGAGATCGGCCCTGGACTCGGTTCGCTGACCCTCGGCCTGCTCGAGGCCGACGCGAGCGTCGTCGCCGTCGAGATCGACGGTCGGCTCGCCAAGCAGCTGCCGCTCACGGTGGGGGAGATGGCACCGGGCATGATCGACCGGTTGTCGGTCGTCTACGAGGACGCGATGCGCATCGAGGAACTCCCGGCGCAGCCCAACCGACTCGTCGCCAACCTGCCGTACAACATCTCCGTGCCCGTCCTCCTGCACTTCCTGGAGCACTTCACCTCGCTGACGGCCGGTGTCGTCATGGTGCAGGCCGAGGTCGGCTACCGGCTCGCCGCCGGCCCGGGGAGCAAGGTCTACGGCGCCCCGAGCGCGAAGGCCGCCTGGTACGGCGCGTGGCGCATCGCCGGCCAGGTGAGCCGCCAGGTGTTCTGGCCCATCCCGAATGTCGACTCCGTGCTCGTCGGATTCGAGCGGCGCAGCGACGTCATCGGCACCGAGGAGGAGCGCATCAAGACCTTCGCGCTCATCGACGCGGCGTTCCAGCAGCGTCGCAAGATGCTCCGGCAGGCACTCGGGAGCGTCCTCGGCAGCTCCCAGGCCGCGACGGAGCAGATGGAGGCCGCCGGAGTAAAGCCGACGGCACGCGGCGAGGAGCTCACGGTCCACGACTTCCTGTCGATCGTGCGCGCGGGACGATAACGTTGGCGCATGACCGCTGATGCTCGATTCCCGCTGAACGTCCCCGACATCCACCGCCCGTACGCCGCGGCGGACGACCGCTACGCGCGGAACGACTACCGCCAGGTCGGCACCTCGGGGCTCTTCCTCCCGCCCATCTCGCTCGGCCTCTGGTACAACTTCGGCGACAACCGGCCCTTCGACGGGCAGCGCGCGCTGCTGCGCCACGCGTTCGACCACGGCATCACGCACTTCGACCTCGCGAACAACTACGGCCCGCCCTACGGCTCCGCCGAGACGAACTTCGGTCGCATGATGCGCGAGGACTTCGGTCCGTATCGCAACGAGCTCATCATCTCCTCGAAGGCCGGTTACGACTTCTGGCCAGGCCCGTACGGCAACTTCGGTTCGAAGAAGTACCTGACCGCGAGCCTCGACGAGTCGCTCGAACGGATGGGTCTCGACTACGTCGACATCTTCTACTCGCACCGGGTCGACGAGGTCACGCCCATCGAGGAGACCGTGGGCGCGCTCGACGCGATCGTGCGCTCCGGCAAAGCCCTGTACGTCGGCATCTCGTCGTACTCGGCCGAGCGGACGGCCGCCGCACACGCCGTCGCTCGCGAGCTCGGCACGCCGCTCGTGATCCACCAGCCGTCGTACTCGATCCTCAACCGCTGGGTCGAGGACGGCCTCACCGAGGTGCTGACCGAGACCGGCCTCGGCGCGATCGCGTTCGTGCCGCTCGCGCAGGGGCTGCTCACCGACAAGTACCTCGGCGACGGCCCGGCAGAACGTGCGACGAACCGTCCCTCCCTGCCCGACCGCCAGGTGAGCGAGGAGATGGCGACCCGCCTCCGGTCCCTCAACGACATCGCCGCGGAGCGCGGGCAGACCCTCGCGCAGATGTCGCTCGCCTGGGTCCTGAACAACCCCGCGATCACCTCCGCCCTCATCGGTGCCTCCCGCCCCGAGCAGCTCGACGAGAACCTGGCGGCGCTCGACGGCCCCGCGTTCACGACCGAGGAGCTCGAGGAGATCGACCGACTCGCGGAGGGCGCCGACGTCAACATCTGGGCGGACTCCTCCGACAAGTGACGCGGTCTGAGGCGCCTGCTCGATCGACTAACTTGGAACAATGACCACCGAGGCCATCCTCAAGCACGTCCACGTGCGAGCACCGGGGAAGATCAACGTCTTCCTCAAAGTCGGCGAAGTGATGGACGACGGCTACCACGACGTCGCGACCGCGTACCAGGCGATCTCGCTGTACGAGGACGTGCACGCGTACCCGGCCGACGACTTCAGTGTGTCGTTCTCCGGCTCGGTGGACGTGTCGGGTGTGCCGACCGACACGAGCAACCTCGCCATCCGCGCCGCGAAGGCCCTCGCGAGACGGACCGGGTACCGCGGCGGTGTCCGGCTCGAGATCGAGAAGCACGTGCCGGTCGCCGGCGGGATGGGCGGCGGCTCGGCCGACGCCGCGGCCACGCTGCTCGCCTGTGACGCCCTCTGGGGGACCGAACGCAGCCGCGACGACCTCCTGGCGCTGGCGGCACGCCTCGGCGCCGACGTGCCCTTCGCTCTGCTCGGCGGCACCGCTGTCGGCACCGGCCGCGGCGACCAACTGAGCAGTGCGTTGGCCAAGGGGCAGTTCGAGTGGGTGCTCGCCCTCGCCGACTTCGGCATGTCGACCCCGCAGGTCTACCAGGAGCTCGACGCCCACCGGGCGCGGCACATCCTCGACATCTCTCCGTCCGGTCGCCAGCCGACGGTCGACGCCGCGGTGCTCCAGGCGTTGCGTGCGGGCGATGCCCACCTTCTCGGCGAGGTCCTCTACAACGACCTGCAGGCCGCTGCGCTGCAGCTGCGCCCGGTGCTGGGCGAGGTGCTCGAGTTCGGCGACTCCCAGGGCGCCCTCGGCAGCCTCGTCTCCGGCTCCGGGCCGACGATCGCCTTCCTGGCTGCCGACACCGACGACGCCGTCGAACTGCAGGTGACGCTCGCCTCGTCCGGGCTGAAGGTCATCCGTGCCCACGGACCGGTCCACGGCGCCCGTATCGTCTCGCAGAGCTGAGACGCGGCCCGCAGGACACGAAGCAGCCCCGGTCGGAGATCCGACCGGGGCTGCTGTGCGAGGTGGCGCGGTTCAGGCCGCGACGCCGCGCACGCGGAGCGAGTTCTCGATGATCGTGAGCCCCTCCATGCCGGGGAGCTTGGCGATGTGCCCGTCGATGCGGCGCACCTCGGCCAGGCCGTCCTCGTCGCCGAAGAGGTGGCCCATGACGTGCGTGACCTCGGAGTCGGGCATGACGCCCGAGCCGACGGGGCCCCACACCTTGCGGAGCAGGAAGCGGGTGAGTCGACGTGCGCTCTTCGACGACTCCAGGCGCGCCTTGGCCTGGCTCGCGTAGAACGCCACGTGACGCGTCTCCTGCTTCGCGATCCGCTTGAGGAGCACCGAGAGCACCGGGTGCCGCTCCAACTGCGCGAGGCGGGTGTACGCGGCGGTCGCGGACCACTCGTTCGCCGCGCCCCAGCTCATGTGCACCGCGATGAAGTCGGTGCCAACGAGGTTGCCGAGGATCGACTGCTTGATGGGGTCGAGGCGGTCCTTCCAGCCGAGCTTCAGGCGCGTCGCCTTGAGCTCGTCGAAGTCGACCGTGATGTCGTGGGCGGCGAGGACGGCGGCGAGCGCCTCCCCGTGCCAGAACTCCTCACGGTTCCACATCGTCATGAACGCGCCGACCTCGTCGTCCTCGTGGGACGGCGTCATGAGCATGTCGCGCAGATAGCAGACCGTGTGGTACTCGATGTCGCACATGTAGCGCAGGCTGCGCAGGGTGGAAGCGGGGAGCGGGTTCGTCTTGAACTCGTCGAAGTCGAGGTCGCTCCAGTTCACCGAGACACTCGTCTCGGTGAACTTGTCGATGTCAAACGCCATGTGCGGTGGGGCGGTCGGGGATCGTGTCCTCGGCCGTCCGCTCTCCTCTCGGCTGTGCGGGGCGCGGTGCGCGGGTCAGTTCGTCTTCGGAGCGGACGCCTCCGGTGGTTCGTGCCCATTCTCGCACCGTCCACCGGCCGGCTTGCGCCAGCTTGTACAGGGTGTGGTCGGGGTTGACGGCGACCGGGTTCCCGACCAGCTGCAGCCAGGCGGCGTCCGCATGGGAGTCGCCGTAGCCGTAGGAGTGCGCGAGGTCCATGCCGTGCTGCTCGGCGTACTGCGTGAGCCAGGCGCCGCGCGCTTCGTCGACGAGCGGCGGGCTGTCGAGGTAGCCCGTGAGGCGTCCGTTCTCGGCGTGCATCGCCCCGGCCACGACCTCGTCGAAGAACGGCTCGAGCGGAGCCGTCATGAGGTCGATGGTGCCCGTGACGAGGATCGTCCGGTGACCGGCCGCCCGGTGCGCGGCGATCTGTTCGAGCGCCTGGGGGAGGAGGCGGGACCGGACGGCCTTGCCGAAGCCGCCCCGGACGATCTTCTCGAGCTGCGCCACGTCGACGCCCTCGTAGCGGCGCATGAACGTGCGGATGAACTCACCGCGGTCGCGGAGTTCAGCACCGATGTACCCCGGCATGGAGGCGCCGAGCGTGGCGATCTCGATGGGCCAGCGCGACCGTGAGGTCGCGGCGAGCCGCAGCCAGAGGTACTGCTCGATGAGGTTCCAGGCGAGCACCGTGCCCTCGAGGTCGAACACCGCGAGGACGTCGTCGCGCACGGGCAGGATCTTCTGCTGCTTCGCGGCGCCCGCCTTGCGGTTGGCGAAGGCGCGGGTCAGGGTCGTGACGGCGGGGAAGTGGATGCGCTGGAAGTAGTCGTCCCAGTCGATCGTCGTGACGTCGAACCCGCGGTCCGTCTGCTGCTCGGGCGTCAGTGAGGCGTGCAGGGCACGGGTGCGCTGGTCGTCGAACACGATCTCGCTCTGCACGTAGGAGCGGTAGAGCCCGGTGAAGTCGCGGAGCGAGCCGAGGTCACTCGACGCCTTGCGGATCCGGTCCTGCCACCCGCGGGTGGTCGCGTTCGCCGGCAGGTGGGAGACGACTCGGCCGGCCGCCGTCGTCGCCTTCTGCCGCCGGTCGATGGAGCGCTCGATCGCGCGCCCGCCGGGGAAGTTCCAGGTCGGCACGCTGATGTCGCCGGCGTCGGCCGGGATCGGGTGCTCCGTGAAGTAGCTGTGCACGTTCGCGTACATCTTGTGGAACGGCAGCGGGTTGCTGGCGCCGGAGCTCACGTGGAAGTAGCGAGCCGCAGCCGGCTCCGGCGGGGTCTGTGCCGCGGCGAGGATCGCGTTGACGACGAAGTCGACGGGGATGATGTCGAGCACGCTGTCGGGGAGGCCCGGGAAGTCGGGCAGCTGTCCGCGGCCGTAGGCGATGATCAGCGGGTCGGCGACCTTGTAGCCGTCGATCCAGCCGGGGAAGGGGTGCGCGAGCGCGCTCTCGATGATCGAGGGACGCACGACGGAGAGCCGGTTGCCCTCGCCGGCCCAGCGCTCTTCGGCGACCCGCTCGGCCATCGCCTTCGTGAAGGTGTAGACGTCGGTCCAGCCGAGGCTCTCGGCGCGGGCGCGGCCGTGGGCGACGAGTCGGGCGTCGACCCAGGCGATGCGTGCGGCCTCGGCGGCGTTCGAGACGGCCTGGGGGCCGGCCTTGCCGTGCTCGCGACGGGCGGTCTGCATGAGCTTGCGCAGGACCTCCGGACGACGGGACGACTCCTCGGTGCGGACACGCGCCGAGCGGGCTGCCTCGGCCTCGACGCGCCAGTCGACGTCGTGCGCGAGGCTGCGTTCCGGCTGGATGCCCTTCCGCGTGCCGCCGACGTAGGCGGTGGAGACGTGGACGACGTGCGGGGTCGCGCCGCTCTTCGCGAGCGCCGCGTACAGGGTGGTGGCGCCGCCGACGTTCGTGGCGAAGGCCTCGTCGATCGGCGGGTCGAAGGAGACGGTCGACGCGCTGTGGATGACGACGTCGAGGTCGGCCGGCAGCGCCATCTCGTCGAGGCCACCCTCGATCACGCTGACGCGTTCGGCCACGATCGAAGCAGCGGCTTCGGCGCCGACGCGTTCGCGCCAGGCCTTGAACACCGGCTTGCGAAGCAGGGTCTGGAGACGGTCGCTCCCGCGGACCGACCCCTTCTTCCGGATGAGCAGGCTGACGCGGGTGGTGGGGTGATCGGCGAGCAGGCGCTCGAGCACCGCCTGGCCGAGGAAGCCGGTGCCGCCGGTGACGAGCACGTGCGCGCCGTCGAGGGCATCCGGGGCGGTGGCGGGCTGCTGACCCTCCGGCTCCTGGGCGTCGGGCTGTTCGGCGTCTGGGGTGGGGGTGTCGGTCATCGGTTCTCCTCGAGGCTGCCGCGGCGTCCGCGGCGGGCAAGTCTTGCGGCGAGATGGAGGCCCGACTGACCGGGCAGCGCGTCGATCGACGCGTCGATGCCGAGGACGGCGGGGTCGCTCCAGGTGGCGGTACTGCGGAACACGAGCGCGGCGAACCGCGCCGTCTGTCGGGGGCCGTTCGCATCGGAGCCGGTGGGCCACACGGCGTTCCGGATGCGGCGACGGGTGATGCCCTGTGCACGGGGCGACGCGGCGAGGCGGTCACTCGCCTGAGCGGTGAAGAACTCGAGGTGCCTGGCCTTCGTCTCGAGGATCTCGTCGACGAGGCGGTCGAGCACCGGGTGCCGCTCGCGCTCGCGCACCGCTCGGTAGGCCGCGTGGGTGATGAGGTCGTCGATCGTCCCGATCGTCATGTGCCAGGCGATGATGTCCTCGCCGAGCACGTTCGCGATGAGGGCCTGGCCGATGGGCGCGAAGCGGTCGCGCACACCGTGGACGGTGCGGCGGAGACCCGTCGAACGCGTCTTGTCGCGCGGGGTCCCGTTCGCCTTGAGCACGGTGTCGAGGGTGTCGGTGATCCAGTACTTCTCGTACGCCCAGGTGATGAGGAACGCGGTGACTCTGGCGTCCTTGTGGGTGGGGGTGACGAGCACCCCGCGGAGGTACTGCATCGTCGCGCGCTCGATGTCCGACAGGGCGCGAAGCAGCGCGACCGTCTCAGCACTCAGCGGCGTCTCTGCGAAGGCCGCGGCGTCGATCTCCTTGCGACGACTGCCGACGGCGGACTTCGCGTAGTCGCGGACGCTGAACCCGTGGGCAGGCCGCAGCATGGCGCTCTCCTGCTCCGCGTCCTCGAGGGCCGCGGGTGCTGTTCCGCGCGGCGAATCCCGGTTCACCATGGCGTCTCCGTTCCGTGACGATCCGACCTCATCACTGTAGCTTGCAACGATACGCAACGCGTAGCGTATTCTGATCCCCATGGCTACAGCTCTCGTCACCGGTGGGACGTCCGGCATCGGTGCCGCGTTCGCCACGGCGCTCGCCGGGCGGGGCTTCGACCTGGTGCTCGTCGCCCGTGATGTCGAGCGGCTCGAGCAATCGGCCGAGCGACTGCGCGCGACCGGTCGCACCGTCGAGGTGATCAGTGCCGACCTCTCGGACCGCGCCGACGTCGCGAGACTCGCCGCGCGGATCGAGGATCAGGGGTCACCGATCGACGTGGTCGTGAACAACGCCGGGTTCGGCGTGCACGCCCGCCTCACCGACCCCGACACGAGCGAGCTCGACAACGCGATCGAGGTCATGTGCCGGAGCGTCACCACGCTTTCGGGCGCCGCGGCCCGCGCCATGCGGGAACGCGGACGCGGCACCATCATCAACGTCTCGAGCACGGCGGGGTACATCACCACCGGCGGCTACTCGGCGGTGAAGGCGTTCGTCACCACCTACACCGAGGCGCTCGCGGTCGAGCTCGCCGGCTCGGGTGTCCGCGTCACGGCGCTCTGCCCCGGATGGGTCCGTACCGAATTCCACGATCGCGCCGGCATCAGCACCCGATCGATCCCGTCGGGTCTGTGGATCGATGTGGACCGGCTCGTCGCCGACGCCCTCCGCGACGCCGGGAGGGGGGTCGTCGTCTCCATCCCGAGCTTCCGCTTCAAGGCCCTCATGGCCCTCGTCAAGTTCGCGCCCCGTGCGTCCATCCGGTGGATCTCCGGCCGGATGTCCTCGAGCCGTCGAGCCGCCAACGCCGCCCAGTCAGGAGCCCGCCGATGACCGCAGAGCCGCGGTTCACCTCCTCCCTCCACGCCAACGCACGGTTCGTCGCCCAGCGTCTGCTGTTGAAGCCGCTCGTCTGGTCGCTGACCCGCGTGACGGTGACGGGCCGCGAGCGCCTGTCGGGCGTCACCGGGCCGTACATCGTCGTCGCCAACCACCAGTCGCACCTCGATGCACCACTCGTCGTCGGGGCGATGCCGCGTCGGCTCTCGCGCTACCTCGCCGCCGGTGTCGCGGCCGACTACTTCTTCGACGTGCCCGCCCGCCGCATCTTCGCCGCCCTCTTCTTCAACGCGTTCCCGGTCGACCGCTCGGGTGACCGCAAGCGTGCAGGCGTGTCCCGGGAGCTGCTCGAGAGCGGCGTCCCGATCCTCATCTTCCCCGAGGGCGGCCGATCACGGACGGGTGAGCTCGGCCGGTTCAAGCCCGGTGCCGCGGCACTCGCCACCCGCCAGGGCATCCCCTGCCTCCCGGTGGCCGTCCTCGGCACCCACTCCGCCATGCCGAAGGGTCGCAACTGGCCCGTCCCGGGACGACCGCCGGTGCGCGTCGTCTTCGGGCAACCGATCCACCCGCAGCCGAACGAGACGCCCGTCCAGCTCATGGACCGCGTCGTCGCCGAGATCGTCGCGCTGCGCGCCTCGGTCGAGCCGGGAGCACACGTTTCGATCGACACACCACGAAAGGAAGCCGGATGACGTCTGTGGAGCACATGAAGTGGTGGGGCTGGGGAGTCGAAGGGGTCGCGTTCGAGCACAGCAACAAGCCGGACTTCGCGCCGTTCGTGAAGCAGGCCGTCGGTCTCGACCTCCGGAAGCCGGCGCAGGCACACCTCAGCTTCGACGAGCTCACCGTCCCCGCATCGCGCGCGTCCGGGGAGTTCATCGCCGAGCTGTCGACGCTCGTCGGTCAGGGTCACGTGACCACGGACGACCAGGAACGCGTCGTCCACACCTACGGCAAGAGCATCCGCGACCTGCTCCGGATCCGCGCCAACGACCTGCCCCGCACGCCCGACCTCGTCGTGTATCCGGCTGACGAGGCCGAGGTGGCGTCGATCGTCGCTGCAGCCGTCGCCGCAGACGCCGTGATCATCCCGTTCGGCGGCGGCACCAACATCGCCGGCTCGCTCGACCCGCAGCCGACGGAGGAGCGGGTCATCATCTCGCTCGACCTCGGCCGGCTCGACCGCGTCCTGTCGATCGACGAGGGCTCCGGTCTCGCCACCATCCAGGCCGGTGCGCAGGGCCCCTCGATCGAGGAGCAGCTCGGTGCCAAGGGCTGGACGATGGGCCACTTCCCCGACAGCTTCACGCACTCCACACTCGGCGGATGGGTCGCGACCCGCTCCTCGGGCATGCAGTCCGACAAGTACGGCGACATCGCCGACATCACCAAGGGCCTGCGGATGGTGCGCCCGAACGGCATCGTGGCGATCCGCCCCGTCCCGAGCGCGTCGACCGGACCGAGCGTCCGCGAGATGATCATCGGCAGCGAGGGTCGACTCGGCATCATCACCGAGGTCACGGTGCAGGTCCACCGGACGCCCGCCGTCCGCGAGGTCCTCGGCTACTTCTTCCCCACCTGGGAGGCCGGGCTCGCGGCGATGCACGAGATCGCCGAGAGCGACGCCAGCCCCTCGGTCACCCGGGTGTCGAACGCCCGGGAGAGCGGCTTCTCGCTCGCGACCCGCAAGGCCAGCACCGGCGTCTCGGCGCAGGTCACCAAGGGTCTCATGAAGGTGCTCACGGCCAGGGGCTGGGACCTCGAGCAGCTGTGCCTCTCCTTCATCGGCTACGAGGGCAGTGCGTCCCACGTGCGGTACGAGAAGGGCCTCGTCGGCTCGATCGTCCGGAAGCACGGCGGCATCGGCGTCGGCAAGGGCCCCGGCGCCCTCTACGACCAGAAGAAGTTCGACACCCCGTACCTGCGCGACTTCCTCCTCGACCGTGGAGCCGCGGCCGACGTCTCGGAGACCGCGGCACCCTGGTCGCGCTTGCAGGAGGTCTACGACGCCGCGAACGACGCTGCCAACGCCGCCTACGACAAGCTCGGGGTGCACGGGTGGATCATGTGCCACCTCTCGCACTCGTACCACTCCGGCGCGTGCCTGTACTTCACCTTCGCGTTCATCACCGGCGACGACCCCATTGGCGAGTACGAGCAGGTCAAGTCGGCGATCCAGCAGGCCTTCGTCGACCACGGTGGCACCCTCTCACACCACCACGCGGTCGGTGTCGAGCACTCGCCGTGGATGGAGCAGGACATCTCGACCGAGGGCGTCGCGATCATGCGCGGCCTCTTCGACAGCGCTGACCCCGGCTCGAACTTCAACCCCGGCAAGATCCTCGCGGACTGAGCCCGGTCGCTGAGCGGTCCTTCGGGCCCTGAGCGGTTCCTCCGGTCCCTGAGCCTGTCGAAGGGCAGCTCAGGGCCGGAGCCGACCCGACCGCGCCGCCGTCGCCGGTAGTCGGACGATGAGCGCACCGGGGTCGACGGTCAGCCGGGCCGCCGAGACCAGGCCGATCCCGTCGCCGTCCGCTTGGAACTCGGCGGGCGGTGAGACCGTCACGTCGATGCGTCGTACGCGCAGGTAGCGGAGCGCCCCGCCGGCGGAACCGGCCGTCTCGACGGCACTCGGCTGCACGCGGCGGCCCCGTGTCGGTCTGCCCTTGGAGAACCGGGCGACGGGATTGTTCGCGCGGTGCAGCCAGCGCGTGACCCGGACCCCGTCCCACCCTTCGAGGGACCGCACCATCAGGACATCGAGCACACCGTCGTCCAGGAGTGCGTCAGGGAGGACGTCGAGGCCCGCCGAGACGGTGCCGCAGTTGCCGACGAACATCGTGTGCGTCCGTCCGCTCCGGATCGGTCCGCCGTCCTCCTTCCAGGAGACGCGTGGCCGGTCGCGGCGGAAGAGCCCGCGGATGATCGGGACGACGTAGGCGATCCAGCCGAAGCGGCGCTTGAGGATGGGGTCGGCGTAGGCCACCATGTCCGCGTCGACGCCGAAGCCGGACATGACGAGGAACGGGGTGCTGCGCCGGACGCCGTCGGGGTTCCGGTACTCGATCAGGCCGACGTCGACGCTCCGGCCCTCTCCGGCGAACGCGGCCCGCACGGCGGTGGCCGTGTCGATCGGGATCCCGGCGTTCCGGGCGAAGAGGTTCGCGGTGCCGACGGGGACGACGGCGAACGGCGTCCGGGTGTGACGCATCGCCCCGGCCACCTCGCGGACCGTCCCGTCACCGCCGGCGGCGATGACGAGCGACGCGCCGCCTCCGAGCGCCTCGGCGACCTGGTCGACCGCGGTCGACCGCTCTCGGGTCGGGATCCAGCTGGTCGGTCCCCAGCCGGCCTCGGCGGCTGCTGCGTCGACGAGCCTCGTCACGCGCTCGAGCTGGATGCGCGTCGGGTTGTAGATCACCGCAGCGTGCGGCGGGGTGCTGCCTCGCGTCATGTGGCCAGTGCCGGCCAGAGGACGGACAGGACCTGGTCCGCCCAGTCGTCGTCCATGTCGGCGCCGCGGACGAGCTGTCCGAGGACCGCGCCGAGGAGGAGGGTCGCGACGAGGCGGCCGTCGAGTCCGGGCTTCAGATCGCCGGTGGAGATCCGTTCGTCGACCAGGTTGGACAGTGCGCGTGCCCGGTTCCTCGTGAGGTCGCGGAGCAGCGTCGAGAACTCGGGGTCGTCCTGGAGCAGGATCGACGCGATCGTGCCCCGGCCCACCACGTCCTCGATCATCGCTCGGGCTTCGTGGAGCAGCCAGGTGAAGGTGTCGTAGGTCGAGAGGTTCTCGGGGATCTCGACCGGGGTCTCCATGGCGCGCGCGACGGCCGCCGTGAGCAGCTCGGAGCGGTTGCGGTACCGCCGGTAGATCGTCGTCTTCGCCACGCCGGTGGTCTCCGCGACCGCCTCGATGTTGACGGCGACCGAGCCGCGCGAGCGCATGAGGTCGAGCGCTGCGTCGAGGATGCGGTCGCTCATCTGCTGAGCGCGGGAGACGCGTCGGGAGACGGGCACCGACCAACCTCCTCCGCGCGACGCCGGAGTCCGGTCGGATCGGTCCATTGCGCTACGCCCACCGTAGCGCAACGGGATGGGTGCGCATAGGGAGGGCCCTGGTGACGGTGTGGTCGTCAGTCCCAGCGAGGGTCGTCAGGGTCGGGGGAGTCCTCGCCGTCGGCGTCGGTCATGATCGTCGCCCCGTCGATCCAGGCCGTCAGGGCGTCGCCGTGCAGCTGCTCAGGGGCGGGAGCGCCGAAGAGCTGCGGGTGCGTCACGGCCGCGAGCGGTGCGTCGCTCGCGAAGACGACGACGTTGCCGAGCGGCCCCTCGTCGTCGACCGGATCGAAGTCGAGGACGACGGCGACGTGCGCGAACACGGCTCGCAGCGTCGCCGCCTGGCGTCGCGAGTAGTCGAACGGGCTGCCGTCGAGGAGGTTCACCGCGATCACGCCGTCGTCCGCCGACCGCGCCGCCACCCGGCGGTAGAACTCGAGGCTCGCGACCCGACGGTGGATCACCGCGGCGTCCCAGAGGTCGACGACGGTCACCTTCGCGTCCTGCCAGGCCGTGACGTCCGCGTCGGTGGTGGCGGCTTCGTCGATCGGCTCGTCCGCGACGGCCCTGGCGTCACCGAAGCGGACCTCGACCCGGTGGCCGTCCGGGAGCGGCAGCGCGTCCAGCATCCCGGCGTACAGCTCCGGCTCGAACTCGACGACGAGCTGCGGCGATCCCGGACGCGTCGCCTGGACGTAGCGGGGGAGCGTCAGCGCGCCGGCACCGAGGTGGACGACGAAGAGCTCCTCGCCCGCCGGGGCCTCGGCGTCGATCACGCGCGCGATGTGCCGGATGTAGGGGTACTCGAGCAAGCGGGGATCCGCGAGGGAGACCACCGACTGCGGGATGTCGTCGACGCTGAGCTCGTAGCGCAGCGTCCGCTTGTCGAGGAGGGTGATCCGGGCGTCGCGACGGCCGAACGGGAGCCGGCGGGAACGGGAGAACAGAGGCACCCGTGCAGCCTACGGTGCACGGGCGGTGGTCGACGCCCGGGCCCGGTATCGTTGACCGGATATGGCACACCTTCTCGGCGCTGAAGCGCTCCACCTCGAGTACCCGACCAAGGTCGTCTTCGACGGCATCACGATCGGGGTGAACGAGGGCGACCGCATCGGTATCGTCGGCCGCAACGGCGACGGCAAGTCCACGCTCCTCGGCCTCCTCGCCGGCCGCAAGGAGCCCGACTCCGGACGCGTGACGGTGCGCAACGGCGTCACGGTCGGCGTACTCGACCAGTCCGACACCCTCGACCACGACAAGACCGTCGGCCAGACCATCGTCGGCGGCTTCGACGAGCACGAGTGGGCGGGCGACCCGAAGGTCCGCGACGTCATCTCCGGCCTCGCCTCCGACATCGCCTGGGACGCCCTCGTCGCCGACCTCAGCGGTGGTCAGCGCCGCCGGGTCGCGCTCGCGGCCCTGCTCGTGGGCGACCACGACATCCTCTTCCTCGACGAGCCCACGAACCACCTCGACGTCGAGGGCATCACCTGGCTCGCGCAGCACCTCAACCGTCGCTGGTCGAAGAACTCCGGTGGCCTGCTCGTCGTGACCCACGACCGGTGGTTCCTCGACGCCATCTGCACGGCCACGTGGGAGGTGCACGACCGCATCGTCGAGCCCTTCGAGGGTGGGTACGCGGCGTACGTCCTGCAGCGCGTCGAGCGCGACCGCTCCGCCGCGGTCTCCGAGGCCAAGCGCCAGAACCTCATGAAGAAGGAGCTCGCCTGGCTGCGCCGTGGCGCTCCCGCCCGCACGGCCAAGCCGAAGTTCCGCATCGAGGCCGCCAACGCGCTCATCGCCGACGAGCCGCCCGTGCGCAACGCGGTCGAGCTGGCCGGCATGGCGACCGCCCGCCTGGGCAAGGACGTCGTCGACATCCTCGACGTCACCGTGTCCTACGGCGACCGGACGGTCATCAAGGACGTCGAGTGGCGCATCGCCCCGGGCGAGCGCACCGGCATCCTCGGCGTGAACGGCGCCGGCAAGTCCACCCTCCTCGGGCTCGTCACGGGCGAGGTCGAAGCGACCGAGGGGCGCGTCAAGCGCGGCAAGACCGTGCAGGTCGCGACGCTCACGCAGCAGCTCGACGAGCTCGCCGAGTACGAGCAGGACCGCGTGAGCGACGTCATCGGGCGCAAGCGCACGAGCTACGTCGCCGGCGGCAAGGAGATGACGCCGGGACAGCTGCTCGAGCGCCTCGGCTTCACGAGCGCGCAGCTGTCGACGCCGGTGAAGGACCTCTCGGGTGGCCAGCGCCGCCGCCTGCAGCTTCTGCTCATCCTCCTCGACGAGCCGAACGTCCTCGTCCTCGACGAACCGACCAACGACCTCGACACCGACATGCTCGCCGCCATGGAGGACCTCCTCGACTCGTGGCCGGGCACCCTGCTCGTCGTCTCGCACGACCGGTACTTCCTCGAGCGCGTGACCGACCAGCAGTACGCGATCATGGACGGCCACTTCCGGCACCTGCCCGGCGGTATCGACCAGTACCTGGAGCTCAACGCCGGGACGGCCGGCAGCCGCTCGCAGGAGCACGACCGCCCGACGGCCTCCGGCGGTGGCCCGACCAAGAAGACGCCGAAGCTGAGCGGTGCGGAGCTCCGGAACGCGCAGCAGGAGATCAAGGCGATCGACCGCAAGCTCCACAAGCTCAACGGTCAGATCGAGCAGGCGCACGAGAAGGTCGCGGTCCACGACCAGAACGACTTCGCCGGGATCACCGCGCTCGGCGCGAAGATCCAGGCCATGTACGGCGAGATCGCCGACCTCGAGGTCCGCTGGTTGGAGCTCTCCGAGCTCGTCGAGTAGTCCACTCGCGGCGGCCGGACCACCTCGATGGTCGCTCTGTTCCGAAGTGTTACGCACCGGTTCGTCATCCCTGCTAGGCCGACGTACCGTCGAATCAGCGTCCACCGGCGCGCACCACCCGAAAGAGGAATCACAGCAATGACCTTCTCGAAGAAGCTTCTGGCCGGACTGGCCATCATCCCCGCCATCGCGCTCCTCGCCGGATGCGCCGGCGGCTCAGGCGCAGGCGCCGCCGCTGAAGACAAGGGCACCGAGGCGAACCCCGTCAAGATCGGCGTCGTCGGCGCGAGCGATCCCTACTGGGAGACGTACAAGGAGGCCGCCGAGAAGGAGGGCATCGTCGTCGACATCATCGACTTCGGCGAGTACACGCAGCCGAACCCGGCGCTCACCGAGGGCGAGATCGACCTCAACCAGTTCCAGCACATCGTCTACCTCGCGCAGTACAACGAGGCCTCGGGTGAGGACCTCACGCCGATCGGCTCGACGGCGATCTACCCCCTCGGCCTCTACTCGACCAAGGTCGACAGCGTCAAGGACATCAAGAAGGGCGACACGATCGCCATCCCGAACGACGAGAGCAACCAGGCTCGTGCGCTCCTCGTCCTGCAGTCCGCAGGCCTGCTGGAGCTGAAGGACGGCGGCAACATCTTCTCGACGCCGGACGACATCATCGCCGACAAGTCGAAGGTCACCGTCACCTCGCTCGAGGCATCGCTGACGCCGACCTCGCTGCCTGACGTCACCGGCGCGATCATCAACAACGACTTCATCAACGACTCCGGTCTCAAAGCGTCCGACGCGATCGCCGAGGACGACCCGTCCGACCCGAACGCGCTGCCGTACGTCAACATCTTCGCCGCAAAGGCCGCAGACGCCGACAACGAGACGTACGCGAAGCTCGTGAAGATCTACCAGGACACGAAGTCCGTCGTCGACGGCGTCGTGGAGAACTCCGGCGGTACCGCGGTTCCGCTGAAGACCCCGGTCAAGGACCTCGTCAAGTCGCTCGAGACCGTCCAGAAGGACATCAAGGCCAAGGGCTGATCCAACGTTCAGAGCGTTCCTGTGGGAGGCTGTCATCCGCTCCCACAGGAACGCTTCGTCGTTTCACCGCCTCCTGATCACCCGACACACCGAGGACACCCCCATGCCACTCGTCAGCCTCCGAGACGTCGCGAAGCGGTACCCGTCTCCGCAGAAGGGCGCCGCACCGATCGCCGCGATCGACGGCGTCGACCTCGACATCGAGGCCGGTGACGTCTTCGGGATCATCGGCTACTCGGGAGCCGGCAAGTCGACCCTCGTCCGCCTCATCAACGCGCTCGAGCCCGCGACGTCGGGGAGCATCGTCGTCGACGGTACCGAGGTGACGACGCTCTCGGAGCGCGGTCTCCGCGACCTCCGCCTCGGCATCGGGATGATCTTCCAGCAGTTCAACCTCTTCAACTCCAAGTCGGTGCGGAAGAACATCGCGTACCCGCTCGAGGTCGCCGGGCGCTCCCGGGCCGAGATCCGCACCCGGGTCGACGAGCTGCTGAAGTTCGTCGGGCTGTCCGACAAGGCCGACAACTACCCCGACCAGCTCTCCGGCGGACAGAAGCAGCGCGTCGGCATCGCTCGCGCGCTCGCGACCTCGCCCCGGATCCTGCTCGCGGACGAGGCGACGAGCGCCCTCGACCCCGAGACCACGCAGGAGGTCCTGGCGCTGCTCAAGCAGGTGAACCGCGACCTCGGCGTGACCATCGTCGTGATCACCCACGAGATGGAGGTGATCCAGTCGCTCGCGACGAAGGTCGCCGTCATGGAGCGCGGCAAGGTCATCGAGCGGGGCGACGTCTTCGAGGTGTTCTCCGACCCGCAGCACGCCGCGTCCAAGCGCTTCGTGTCGACGGTCATCAAGGGCGTCCCGTCGCCGGCCGAGCTGGCGGTACTTAAGGAACGACACGTCGGGCGCATCGTCACCCTGTCCTTCCGCGACGGCGACGCCTCGCAGGCGGGCGTCTTCCTCACGCTCGCGCAGGCGGGCGTCGACTTCGAGCTCGTCTACGGCGGGATCAACGACATCCAGGGTCGTGCATTCGGCCACCTGACGCTCGCCCTCCGCGGCGACGACCAGACGATCGACGGAGCGCTGACCGCCATCGGATCCCAGGCCACCGTGACGGAGGTGCGCTGACATGGACGCACTGATCGATCTGCTCCCGAAGCTCGGCGACGCGACCGTCGAGACCCTCTACCTCGTCTCCTTCAGCCTGCTCTTCGGTGGGATCGCCGGACTCGTCGTCGGCACCGGGCTCTACGTGACGCGGCCCGGCAACCTCTACTCGCACCCGGTGCTCTACGGCGTGCTCAACGTGATCGTGAACATCTTCCGGCCGATCCCGTTCATCATCTTCCTCGCGGCCGCCCAGCCGCTCTCACGACTCGTGATCGGCACCGGCATCGGCGCGAACGCGTTCATCTTCATCATCTCCCTGGCGGCGACCTTCGGCATCAGCCGGATCGTCGAGCAGAACCTGCTGACCGTCTCGCCCGGCGTCATCGAAGCTTCGCGTGCCGCGGGTGCGAGCCGGCTCCGGACGTTGCTGAGCATCGTCCTCCCGGAGGCGCTCGGTCCGCTGATCCTCGGCTACACCTTCGTGTTCGTGGTGATCGTCGACATGTCGGCGGTCGCGGGCTTCATCGGCGGCGGTGGGCTCGGTGCCTTCGCGATCCAGTACGGCTTCCGCCAGTTCGAGCCGGTCGTCACGTGGGCCGCGGTGATCATCATCATCCTGCTCGTGCAGCTCATCCAGTTCTTCGGCAACTGGCTGGCCCGGAAGATCCTCCGCCGCTGATCGGTCCCTGAGCCACCCCACCCGGTCCCTGAGCCACCCCACCCGGTCCCTGAGCTTGTCGAAGGGCGCACTTCGACAGGCTCAGTGACCGAGCGTGCTCCGCTAGTCGAAGTCGAGGCTGAGCTTCCGCAGCAGGACGGTCAGTCGGGCCTGTTCGGTCGAGCTCAGCCCGTCGAGCAGGTCCGCCTCGGCGTCGACGAGGCGTGTGATGGCCGCGTCGACCGTGTTGAGTCCCGCGTTCGTCATCTGCACGAGGATGCCGCGGCCGTCGTTGGGGTCGCCCTGGCGTTCGACGAGTCCGCGCTCGACGAGGCGGTCGATGCGGTTCGTCATCGTGCCGCTCGAGACGAGCGTCTGGAGCAGCAGGGCCTTCGGACTCAGTCGGTAGGGGGAGCCGGCGCGACGGAGCGCCGCGAGGACGTCGAACTCCCACGGCTCGAGGTTCGACCGCGTGAAGGCCGCCCGACGCGCCCGGTCGAGGTGGCGTGACAGCCGGGCGACACGGGAGAGGATCTGGAGGGGCGAGAAGTCGAGGTCCGGGCGCTCGCGGTTCCAGGCGTCGACGATCCGGTCGACCTCATCGGTGCTAGCTGGCATCCCACCATTATCGAGGCACGGAAGCCGGTCGGCCTGAATCGGGCGCCGGATGCTGAATCGACGGTCGTCCATCCATGGCAGAATTGACCACGCTCCGCCGTCAGGCTGAGTGGTCCGCCATAGTGTAACGGCAGCACGGCAGCCTTTGGAGCTGTTCGGTCCAGGTTCGAATCCTGGTGGCGGAGCGACCGATCACCGACCGGGCGAGTGCCCGGACCGAGGGGGAGTACACGTGACCGACGACCGTCTGGCCATCATCATCCTGGCTGCTGGCCAGGGAACCCGCATGAAGTCGGCGCTGCCGAAACTCCTGCACCCGCTCGGCGGCGTGCCGATCGTCGGCCACGTGCTGGCGACCGCCCGCTCGCTCGACGCCGGGCACGTCATCGCCGTGGTCCGCCACGAGCGCGACCGCCTCGTCGAGGCCATCGAGTCGGAGCTCCCGGGTGCGACCATCGTCGACCAGGACGAGGTGCCCGGCACCGGTCGCGCGGTGGAGCAGGCGCTCCTGGCACTGCCCGACGACTTCGACGGCGACGTCCTCGTGGTCAACGGCGACGTCCCGTTGCTGAACGCCGCCACGCTCACCACGCTCATCGAACGCCACCGCAACCACGACGTCGCGGCGACGATCCTCTCGGCCATGCCCGACGACGCGACCGGCTACGGACGCATCATCCGCACCGAGGCCGGGGCACTCGACTACATCGTCGAGCAGAAGGACGCGACCGACGCCGAGCGGGCCGTCAACGAGATCAACGCCGGGGTCTACCTCTTCGGCGTGAGCCAGCTCCGCGACGCCCTCGCCGAGGTCACCACCGACAACGCCCAGGGGGAGATGTACCTCACGGACGTCATCGGCCTCCTGCGACGCGCTGGCTCCGAGGTCTCGGCGCTCCCCGTGAGCGACTCCTGGCTGGTCGAGGGCATCAACGACCGCGCCCAGCTGAGCGCCGCCGCGGCCAAACTGAACGCCCTCCTCGTGCGCGCCTGGCAGCTCGCCGGCGTGACCGTCCAGGACCCGGCCACGACGTGGATCGACATCAAGGCGCGGCTGCACGCCGACGTCACCCTGCTTCCCGGGACGCAGATCCTCGGCGCGACGGTCGTCGAGTCCGGTGCGACGATCGGTCCGGACACCACGCTCATCGACACCGAGGTCGGCGCTGGTGCGCGCGTCCGCCGCACGGACGCGACGCTGTCGGTCATCGGTGCCGGTGCCGAGGTCGGGCCGTTCGCCTACCTGCGACCCGGCACGGTGCTTGGCGAGCGCGGCAAGATCGGCACCTTCGTGGAGACGAAGAACGCGCAGATCGGTGAGGGCAGCAAGGTCCCGCACCTCAGCTACATCGGCGACACCGAGATCGGCGTCGAGTCGAACGTCGGTGCCGGCACGATCACCTCGAACTACGACGGTGTGCACAAGCACCGCACGACCATCGGATCGCACGTCCGCACCGGCGCGCACAACACGCTCGTCGCCCCGGTCAGCGTCGGCGACGGCGCATACTCCGGTGCCGGCACCGTCATCCGCAAGGACGTCCCGGCAGGGGCGCTGGCGTTGACGGTCGCGCAGCAGCGCAACGTCGAGGGCTGGGTCGAGCAGAAGCGCCCGGGTACGGCGGCTGCGACGGCTGCCGGCGCTGCCTCGGCGGCACCGACCGTGGATGCCGTGTCGGACGACACGGCTGCGGCTGGTAACGTCGACTCGTGAGTGAGGCCGGAGGATTCCGGCAGAAGGCAGGGTCTGTGTCAGGCATCACGGCGGACAACAAGAAGCAGCTGGTTCTCGTCTCCGGACGAGCCCACCCGGAACTCGCCGAGGCGATCGCGGCGGAGCTCGACTCCGAGCTCCTCCCCACCGATGCCAGGACCTTCGCCAACGGCGAGATCTATGCCCGGTACGACGAGAGCATCCGCGGCACCGACGTCTTCGTCATCCAGTCGCACACCGCTCCGATCAACGAGTGGCTCATGGAGCAGCTCATCATGGTCGACGCGGCCAAGCGGGCGAGCGCCAAGCGCATCACCGTGGTCGCCCCGTTCTACCCGTACGCCCGCCAGGACAAGAAGGGTCGCGGACGCGAGCCGATCTCTGCCCGCCTCGTCGCCGACCTCTTCAAGGCCGCCGGTGCCGACCGCATCATGTCGGTCGACCTCCACGCCGCGCAGATCCAGGGCTTCTTCGACGGTCCCGTCGACCACCTCTTCGCGATGCCGGTCCTCCTCGAGCACTTCCGTGCCAAGCTCGACGCGTCGACGCTGACGGTCGTCTCGCCCGACATGGGCCGCGTCCGTGTGGCCGACATCTGGAGCGACAAGCTCGGTGCGCCGCTCGCCATCATCCACAAGCGCCGCGACCCGCTGGTCCCCAACCAGGTCAGCGTCCACGAGATCGTCGGCCAGGTCGAGGGCCGGGTCTGCCTGCTCGTCGACGACCTGATCGACACCGGACGCACGATCGTCAAGGCGGCCGAGGCGCTCAAGAACGCCGGCGCCATCGGCGTCGTCGTCGCGGCCACCCACGCGGTGTTCTCCGACCCGGCGGTCGAACTCCTGCAGAGCGACGCTATCGACTCCGTCGTCGTCACCGACACGCTGCCGGTCGACGAGGCCAAGCGTTTCGACAAGCTGACCGTCCTCTCGATCGCGCCGCTCATCGCCCGCGCGATCCACGAGGTCTTCGACGACGGCTCCGTGACGAGCATGTTCGACGGCGCCGCGTAATCCCGTCACCCTCCGCTGGTACGCAGAACGCCCGGTCCGAACTCGGACCGGGCGTTCTGCGTCTGCAGGCCGTGGGCTAGTGGCTCGAGCCCGCCTGCTCGACCTCGCTGCGGTCGCCCGACCAGAGGGTGTGGAACGTGCCGTCGAGGTCGACGCGCTTGTAGGTGTGCGCGCCGAAGAAGTCGCGCTGGCCCTGGACGAGCGCTGCGGGCAGACGCTCGGCGCGGAGGCCGTCGTAGTACGACAGCGACGACGAGAACGCCGGTGAGGGGATGCCGGCCTGAGCGGCTGCGACGACCACGCGGCGCCAGCTGTCCTGCGCCTCAGCGACGGCGTCGCTGAAGTAGGGTGCCGTCACGAGGGCGACCAGCTCGGGGTTCTCCTCGTAGGCCTCGGTGATGCGGTTGAGGAACTGTGCACGGATGATGCAGCCGCCGCGCCAGATCTTCGCGATCTCGCCCTTCTTGATGTCCCAGCCGTATTGCTCGGCACCGGCGACGATCTCGTCGAAGCCCTGCGAGTAGGCGATGATCTTCGACGCGTAGAGCGCCTGGCGCACGTCCTCGACGAACTGGTCGGGGTCGGCGACGGTCCACTCCTCGGAGGGACCGGCGAGTTCGCGGGCCGCTGCGCGCTGCGCCGGCTTCGACGACAGCGAACGGGCGAACACGGCCTCTGCGATGCCCGACACCGGGATGCCGAGGTCGAGTGCCGTCTGCACGGTCCACGCGCCGGTGCCCTTGGCGCCGGCCTGGTCGAGGATGACGTCGACGAGCGGCTGCCCGGTCTTCGCGTCGACCTGCTTGAGGACCTCGGCGGTGATCTCGATCAGGTAGCTCTCGAGCGTGCCGCGGTTCCACTCGGCGAAGATCTCCGCGATCTCTGCCGGCGACTTGCCGGTGCCGCGACGGATGAGGTCGTAGGCCTCGGCGATGAGCTGCATGTCCGCGTACTCGATGCCGTTGTGGATCATCTTGACGAAGTGGCCGGCGCCGTCGGTGCCGACGTGGGTGACGCAGGGCTCACCCTCGGCGATCGCGGCGATAGACTTGAGGATGGGGCCGAGGGTCTCCCACGCTTCGGCGGAGCCGCCCGGCATGATCGACGGTCCCTTGAGGGCGCCCTCCTCGCCGCCGGAGATACCGGCGCCGACGAAGTTGATGCCGGTCTCGCGGACGGCCTTCTCGCGGCGGATGGTGTCGGTGAAGAGTGCATTGCCGCCGTCGACGATGATGTCGCCGGGCTCGAAGACCTCGGTGAGCTGCTGGATGACGGCGTCGGTGCCCTTGCCCGCCTGCACCATGATGATCGCGGTGCGTGGCTTCGAGAGCGACGCAGCGAACTCCTCGATGGTCTTCGACGCGACGAAGCCGGCCTCGGGGTGCTCGCTCACGAGCAGGTCGGTGCGTTCGGGGGAGCGGTTGTACACGGCGACCGTGTTGCCCTCGCGGCTCGCCAGGTTGCGCGCGAGGTTGCTGCCCATGACGGCCAGACCGACGACGCCGATGTTGGCGCGAGCTTCGGCGGTGTTCACCATGTGGTTCTCCTTCAGAGTGGGTGATGCGGGAAGCGTTCCGAGTGCTCAGGAGTCGACGGGGCGGCTGCAGGACAGCGGCGACACCCTCGTCGATCCGGGCACGGCCCGTCCTGCAACCGTAGCAAAGGGAGGTGTCGCTCCACCGCTCAATGACCTCGCGTGCAGGTGAGGTCCCAGCGGACCGTGCGGGGGTGTCCGGTATCGTGCTGTGCGGGTCGGGCGAGCCGGCCGACCGGCCGTCGGCCGGAGACCACAGGGGGTTCCGTGTGAATGCACCGCTCGTCGTCGTCATGGGCGTGTCCGGGTCAGGGAAGAGCACGACCGGAGTGCTGATCGCCGACCGGCTCGGGGTGCCCTTCGTCGACGCCGACGCCCTGCACCCGCTCGAGAACGTGCGGAAGATGGCCGCCGGAACCCCGCTCGAGGACCCCGACCGCTGGCCCTGGCTGGCCCTCGTGGGCAAAGCCCTCGCCGACGCCTCGGACACGGGCCTCGTGATGGCCTGCTCCGCACTCCGGCGGGCCTACCGGGAGGCGATCCTCGCGGAGGCGCCCGGGGTGCGGTTCGTGCTCCTGCACGGCTCGCGCGAGGTGCTCGGACGCCGGATGGAGGGCAGGAGCGGTCACTTCATGCCGCCATCGCTCCTCGACTCGCAGTTCGCGCTCCTCGAAGACCTGGACGCCGACGAGCCGGGGTTCGTCGTCGACGTCGATGCCACCGTCGACGAGATCGTGGACGAGGCGGTCGCGGGCCTCAGCGCGGTGCGATAGACTCTCCCACTGAACTTCGGCGAGGGAAGCGGCCCGTGGCAGCTTCCGTGATCGACGCGGTGGTCTGGCTTCCGGCTTTTCCTCACGCAGATACGCGTTCGAGTTGACTCATCCATTCCGCCGCGCATCGTCGCGGCACGACCAACCGGGTGCAAGACCCGTGAGGAGAACATCATGTCCGATGACCTGAAGGTCACCGCGGAACTCCGCGAATCGTTCGGCAAGGGCGCAGCCCGCAAGCTCCGTGCCCTCGGCAAGATCCCGGCCGTGCTCTACGGCCACGGCACCGAGCCCGTGCACGTCTCGCTGCCCGGCCACCAGATGCTGCTCATCCTCCGCAAGTCCAACGCGGTGCTCGAGCTCGACATCGCCGGCAAGGGCCAGCTCGCGCTGGTCAAGGACGTCCAGAAGGACCCCGTGCGCCAGATCATCGAGCACCTCGACCTCATCGTGGTCAAGAAGGGCGAGAAGGTCCAGGTCGACATCCCCGTGACCATCGAGGGCGAGTCCGCCGCCGGCACCATCCTCAACCAGGACGCCACCACGGTGAGCCTCGAGGTCGAGGCGACCCACATCCCCGAGCGCGTCACCGTCAGCGTCGAGGGCCTCGAAGAGGGCGCCCAGATCCTGGCCGGCGACCTCGAGCTCCCGAAGGGCGCTTCGCTCATCACCGAGGCCGACGTACTCATCGTGGCGATCACCGTCCCGGCCGCTCCGGCGGACGAGGAGACGGAGGCCGCTGAGGCCGCCGCCGAGGAGACCGCAGCCGAGGCCGCGGAGTAGTCAGCACTCCAGCAGACGAACCTGTCGCCCGCCCGCCCCGATAGTCTCGGTGCATGGCAGGCGGCAGGTTCGCTCGGTTTCTGGCCGGTCTCACCGGTCGCGCCGAGGCGTTCGATCAGGAAGGCAGCATGGCTGCAGACACGTGGCTCATCGTCGGACTCGGGAACCCGGGCGAGCAGTACGCCCGCAACCGGCACAACGTCGGGCAGATGGTCCTCGACGAGCTCGCGAAGCGGATCGGCGGAACCTTCAAGACCCACAAGGGCAACGCGCGCGTGGCCGAGGGGCGGCTCGTGCCGGGTGGCCCGAAGCTCGTCCTCGGCAAGCCGAACAGCTACATGAACCTCTCAGGCGGCCCGACCGCCGCGCTCGCCCAGTTCTTCTCCGTCGACCCCGACCACGTCATCGCCGTCCACGACGAGCTCGACATCCCCTTCGACTCGATCAAGCTCAAGCAGGGTGGTGGGCACGGCGGGCACAACGGCATCCGAGACATCGCCTCAGCGCTGAAGACCCCTGAGTTCCTGCGCGTCCGGGTCGGCATCGGAAGGCCGCCGGGCCGTCAGGACGCCGCCGACTTCGTCCTCAAGGACTTCGCGGGAACCGAGCGGGAGCAGCTTCCTATGCTGGTCTCCGACGCGGCCGATGCGGTCGAACTCCTCGTGAACGAGGGCCTGTTGGCTGCACAGACCCGGTTCCACGGCGCCTGACACCCGCTCAGCCGAGTGGTGCGCGGACCCGTCGGCCCTGGCGCGTGCCGGCGCCGACGAGCACCGCGCCCACCAGGAGCAGTCCGCTGATGAGCAGTGCGGTGGAGAGCGGGACCTCTGCTCCCGTCCGGACCAACGGCGCCTGCGGTTCGAGTGGCGCGACCCTCCACACGATGCCGAGCGAGGTGTGGAGCGCCCCCGTCGAGACGCGGGGTGCGTCCGGGAGCGGCAGACGACCGGTGTCGGCGGCCGTCACCGACCCGATGGCGGAGTGGTCCGACGCGCGCGAGTACCCGGTCAGGACCGCCTCGAACGCGTGGGCGAACGAGCCGTCGTCGAGCGCGGCCGGCGTCAGGACGAGCGGTTCGGTACTGGCGCAGACCGTCGAGGTGCCAGGCTCGATGAGCTGGCTGGTGCAGGTGAGGCGGGTGTCCGGCGTCTCCGCGAGCGTGATGTCGCCCAGCGCGTTCGCGCCGGTGTTGGAGACCGTCGCGATGACGCGCAGCCGGTCACCCGGGTCGGTCGTGACGGTCTCGCCCTCGACTGGAATCCATGATCCGTCGGCACCCTGGATCTCGAGGCGGACGGTGCCCTCCACGGCCAGCTCAGGGACGAGCACGCGGTAGGTGGTCTCGTCCGTGCTGCTCAGTTCCGAGGCGGTCTGTTCCACGCGGACGACCGCTTCGCCGGACTCGACGGTCACGGTGCTCGTGCAACTCCAGCGGCCGGACGCGTCGACGGTGGTCTCACACAACGTGTGGCCCTCGCCGTCGCGCACCGTGATGTCGGCGCCCGGCTCGCCCGTTCCAGCGAAGGTCGGTCGTGAGGACTCCACGAGGGCATCGGACACCGGGCTCTCGATCACGACCCGGTCGATGGCCGTCAGGGCCGGCTGCGAGCCGATGTCGAGCCCGCGGACGGCGTCACCCGCCAGGGCGACGGTCAGCGCGCCACGAGCGACCGGTGTGGCGTCGACCTCGATCGTGCAGGACTCCTCGCCTGTCGCGAGGTCGCCGGTGAACGCGATGTCGGCCCCGGACGCCGGAGCGGTCACCTCCGCCGTGCAACTCGCGCTGACGCGCGGATCGGCGGCGACCGCGAGTCCACCGGGCAAGGCCGTCTGCACGGACCAGCCGGCCTTCGCTGCGAGTTCCGGGGTGTTGCGCACGAGGAAGCGGAGGCGGACCGTTTCACCGACGACAGCGGTGTCCTCCGACAGCTCGACATCGAGGGTCGGGGTCACGTCGATGATGCTCAGATCGTCGAAGGCGTGATCGTTCCCGAATCCGCCGCCCTGCTCGTTGCGCATGACGACACCGATCGAGGTCGCATCCACCAGCATCGAGGCATCGGCGGTGAAGTGCCCCGCACGAGCGGGGACGCCGCCGTGGCTGAACGATTCGGCACGATCGTCCGTGCACGGGTCGATCGCCTGCTCGGACACCGGGTGTTCGACGCCGTCGGGGGTCCGCAGCGCGAGCTGCAGGGCGGTCGGGACCGTTGCGAAGCAGTTTAGGGACGCGACGTTCACGGAGGCGGTCAGGAAGCGGCCGGAACCGGTCGCGAGTGGGACCGGCGTGGTCGTCTCGAGCTCGACCGCGCCGTCGGGACCGTTCGTCTGGGTGTAGGCCGCAACGACGGAATTGGACCTCGGATCGGTGCCGTTGAGGATACCCAGCACTCCGGCGAGGGCTCGGACGTGCGCCAGGGCGCTCGGAACGTCCAGACAGTCGCCGGGCTCGGCGCCCGTCATGGAGGCGGACAGGATGAAGCCGTTGCACGCCGCTCGGTCCGTCCAGAAGTCGTCGGCGTCGAACCGCAGGTCCGAACGGCCCAGGTAGTCGCGGACCGACATGGGCGTACCGGTGTCGGGTGCGCGTTCGAAGTCCTCGTGGAAGACCTCCCCGCGTGGAGCACCCGCTGCGTCGGTCGTCGGCTCGGAAACCGACGCTCCGGCCGCTGACGGCTGGATCATCGAGAGCGTCCAGCCGACCGCCAGCACGAGGGTCGCGATCAGGATCGGACGGAGTGGGCTGGTCGAAACGCGCATGCAGCATCCCAAGAGATCATCGGATGGGGGGAGGCCGCCAGCGTAGCAGTACTGGTCTACTGGGATATCAGACGATCGAGGGGTGGGTGTCGACGGCGCGGAAGCCGACGGCTCAGGCTCGCATGTACCGCGAGATCAGGAGGTCGTCCGCGCGCAGGAGGTGCTGCAACCGCATCGCTCGCGGCACCTCGGACGCGGGACCTGTGGCGACCCGGACGCTTTCCCCGCCGACGAGGGTCGGACTGATCGTCAGACAGAGTTCGTCGACGGCGTCGGCAGCGATGAACGAGCCGAAGAGCGCCGGACCGCCCTCGCACAGGATCTGCCGCAGGCCACGGTCGGAGAGCGTCTGGACGACACGCGCCGGTTCGACGTGTTCGTCGCCGCATGCCACCACGTCGGCGACCGCCTCGAGTGCCGTGCGCTTCGCGGGGTCGGCGCGGTCGGTCGTCACGACGAGGGGCCGGACCGGTGCCTGGGTGAAGACCTCCGAGCGGAGATCGAGGTCGAGCGAGCCCGACACGATCGCGAAGACCGGGTGCAGGGGGAGGTCGTGGTCGTCGCGCCACGCCGCGGCGTCGACATCGAGCCGCATGGCACCGTAGCCCTCGTCGCGCACGGTCCCGGCACCGACGAGCACGACGTCCGCGAGTCGACGCAGGATGTCGAACACGGTCTTGTCGGCCGGGTCGCCGAGCCCGCCGGAGACGCCGTCGACGGTCGCCCCACCGTCCAGGCTCGTCACGAAGTTCACGCGGACGGTCGTGGCGGATCGGTCCTCGACGGTGTACGCCGCCACGAGTTCGTCGACCGACAGCGGTCGGTCCTGCGCGGGGACCAGGCTCGTGATGCTGGGGATGCTCATGCGACTCCTCGAGGGTTCCGGATCAGACGTTGTGGACGGGCGCCACCGGCCCTCGGAAGCCGAGGATCGCCTCGGTCATCCGCACGGCCGCGATCGACTCTGGTACGGCGTGCATCCGCACGATGCGGGCGCCGAGGAGGATGCACGCCGCCGCGGACACCAGGGAGCCCTCGAGGCGTTCCGACTTCGGTCGGTCGAGGGACTCGCCGATGAAGTCCTTGTTCGAGACCGCGGCGAGCGTCGGCAGCCCGAGCGCGGCGATCTCGTCGAACCGACGGGTGAGTTCGAGCGTCTGCACGGTGTTCTTGTTGAGGTCGTGCCCGGGGTCCACGATGAGCCGTGACTCGGGGACGCCGTGCGAGATCGCGAGGTCGACGCGGGCCGCGAGGAAGGCTGCGACCTCACCGGCGACGTCGTCGTAGTGTGGGCGGGGATGCGGCTGCCTCGGCCTGGCCAGACTGTGCGTGATGACGAGGGTGGCGTCGCTCGCGGCGACGACGTCCGCGAGAGCCGGGTCGTGGATCCCCGTGGTGTCGTTGATGACGGAGGCGCCTGCCGCGATGCAGGCCTCCGCCACTTCGGGGCGGAAGGTGTCGACGGAGATGACGACGTCGCTCCGTGCGGCCAACGCCTCGACGACGGGGAGCACGCGGTCGAGTTCCTCGGCGCTGGGGATCTCCGGCCCCGGGGCGAACTTGGCTCCGCCGATGTCGACCCAGTCGGCGCCCTGTTCTGCGGCGCTCACGGCGGCGTCGACGGCTCGGTCGAGTGAGAACGTCGCGCCCTGGTCGAAGAAGGAGTCCGGGGTGCGGTTGATGATCGCCATGACCGCGACCTGCTTCGAGAAGTCGAACGTCCGCGCTCCGATCCGGCGGATCGGCTGACGGATCGGGGGAGCGGGAAGCCGCCGGTCCGTTCGGGGTGTCGGTCTGACCGGGGCTCCGTGCTCGTCATGGGTCAATCATGACGCGTCCGGCGCGCGAGGATGCCGCGTGACGCGTCGTCGCAGCCGATTGACAGCGGTGCCCGGCGGTGACCGACCGGCGATCGGGTGATGGGTGTCGGTGGCTCGGCGTAGGCTGTCCCGGTGACGCTTCAGGGTTTGACTCACGCGCTTCGGCGCGCCGCAACGATCGACGGTGCCCTCGCGTACGCGGGCAAGAGCGCGGACTTCTCCGTGATCGACGGGCTGCGTGCACCGCTCCTCGCGGCGCTCATGGACGAGCGTGGTCGGCAGGGGGCCGCCCAGGCGGCCCTCGTCGTCACCGCGACCGGCCGCGACTCCGAGCGGCTCCGCTCCGCGCTCAGCGACCTCATGCCCGAGGCCGAGATCGTCGAGTTCCCGGCCTGGGAGACGCTGCCGCACGAGCGCCTCAGCCCGAGCGCCGAGATCGTCGGCCGACGCCTGGAGGCGCTGCGGCGGCTCGGCGCCTGGACGGGGGAGCGGCCGTTCCTCCTCGTCGCCTCGGTGCGCGCCGCGCTGCAACCCGTGGCCGACAACCTCACCGAGACCGCTCCGATCGAGCTCGTCCAGGGCGGTCGCGGACACGACCTCGCCGCGATCGCGCTGCGCCTCGTCGAACTCGCGTACACCCGGGTCGACATGGTGTCGCGGCGTGGCGAGTTCGCGTTGCGCGGTGGCATCCTCGACGTCTTCCCGCCGGTCGCCGACCACCCGTACCGCGTCGAGTTCTTCGGCGACGAGGTCGACGGCATCCGGGCGTTCTCGGTCGCCGACCAGCGCTCACTGCCCGAGCCGGTCGACACGATCCGCCTGCCGCCCTCTCGGGAGCTGCTCCTCAGCCCGGCTGTCCGGCAGCGCGCCGCAGAGATGCAGCACGAGTTCCCGAGCCTCACCGGCATCCTCGAGAAGATCGCGGAGGGCATCGCGGTGGAGGGCATGGAGTCGCTCTCCCCGGCCCTCGTCGACCGCCTCGTCCCGATCACCCACTACCTGCCGGATGGAGCGGCGGTCGCCGTCGTCTCACCGGAGCGCGTCGTCACGCGGTCGATCAGCCTCGCCGAGACGAACCGCGAGTTCCTCGCCGCCGCATGGAGCGCCGCGACCGTCGGCGCGAACGCGCCGATCGACCTCGCCTCCGGCGACTTCATCTCGCTCGGCGCACTGAAGGAGTCCGTCACCTTCAGCGCTCCTGGCCAGCCGGCGCCAGACCACCCGTGGTGGACGTTCAGCGGCTTCCGCGCCGGCCCCGACGTCGAGACGCTCCCGGAGCACCTCGAACTCGACGAGCTCCTCACCGTCACGGTCGACGGCGACACCGTGCCGAGCTTCCACGGCAACGTCGAGGGCGCCATCGAACACGTCGCCGACCGCATCCGCGAGGGGTGGACGGTCATCGTCGCCGCCCGCGGGGTCGGTCTCGTCGAGCGCGCGGCGGACGTCCTCGCCGAGCACGAGATCGCCGCACGCATGGTCGACGAGCTGCCGGCCGATCCGGAGCCCGGCGTCGCCTACCTGCTGCAGGCCGACGTCGAGGGCGGCTTCGAACTCGAGACGTCGAAGCTCATGCTGCTCGGCGAGACCGAGTTCTACGGACGCACCGCCGGGTACGACTCGCGCCTGGTCAAGAAGCTCGCCACCAGACGCAAGAACGTCGTCGACCCGATGCAGCTCCGGTCCGGCGACTTCGTCGTGCACCAGACCCACGGCATCGGCAAGTTCGTCGAGATGACCCAGCGCGAGGTCTCGAGCGGTGGACGCAACCCGGTGAAGAGCACCCGCGAGTACCTCGTACTCGAGTACGCACCCTCCAAGCGCGGCTACCCGGGCGACAAGCTGCTCGTCCCCACGGACCAGCTCGACCTCCTCACCCGCTACGTCGGTGGCGAGGCTCCGCAGCTCAGCAAGATGGGCGGCAGCGACTGGTCGCAGGCGAAGAGCAAGGCGCGCAAGGCCGTCCGCGACATCGCCGTCGAGCTGGTCAAGCTCTACTCGGCGCGCATGGCGTCGAAGGGGCACGCCTTCGGCCCCGACACCCCGTGGCAGCGCGAGCTCGAGGAGGCGTTCCCGTTCGCGGAGACCCCCGACCAGCTGCAGACCATCGACGAGGTCAAGGCCGACATGGAGCGCGAGATCCCGATGGACCGCCTCCTCTCCGGCGACGTGGGGTTCGGGAAGACCGAGGTCGCCGTCCGTGCCGCGTTCAAGGCCGTCCAAGACGGCAAGCAGGTCGCGATGCTCGTGCCGACCACCTTGCTCGTCAAGCAGCACTTCGAGACCTTCCAGGAGCGGTTCGCCGGGTTCCCCGTGCACCTGCGGCCGCTCAGCCGGTTCCAGTCCGACAAGGAGGCGCGGGAGGCGCTCGCCGGACTCGCCGACGGCACGGTCGACGTCATCATCGGGACGCACCGTCTGCTGACCGACAAGGTGCACTTCAAGGACCTCGGCCTCGTCATCATCGATGAGGAGCAGCGGTTCGGTGTCGAGCACAAGGACGCCCTCAAGAAGCTGAAGACGAACGTCGACATCCTGGCGATGAGCGCGACCCCGATCCCGCGCACGCTCGAGATGGCGGTCACCGGCATTCGGGAGATGTCCACGCTTGCGACGCCACCGGAGGACCGCCACCCGATCCTGTCCTTCGTCGGTCCGTACAACGGCAAGCAGGTCGGTGCGGCGATCCGGCGCGAGCTCCTGCGCGAAGGCCAGATCTTCTTCGTGCACAACCGGGTCTCGTCCATCAGCCGCGTCGCGGCGGACCTCGCGGAGCTCGTCCCCGAGGCGCGCATCGCCATCGCCCACGGGCAGCTCGGCGAGGCCGCGCTCGAACAGGTCGTGGTCGACTTCTGGGAGCGCCGTTTCGATGTCCTCGTCTGCACGACGATCATCGAGACCGGCCTCGACATCTCGAACGCGAACACGATCATCATCGACCGCGCCGACAAGTACGGCCTGAGCCAGCTGCACCAGCTGCGGGGTCGTGTCGGTCGCGGCCGCGAGCGCGCCTACGCGTACTTCCTCTACGACGAGCACAAGCCGCTCTCCGAGACCGCCCACGACCGTCTCTCGACCATCGCGGCGAACAACGAGCTCGGCAGCGGCATGCAGGTCGCCCTGAAGGACCTCGAGATCCGTGGCGCCGGCAACATGCTCGGGGGCGAGCAGGCCGGCCACATCGCGGGCGTCGGCTTCGACCTCTATCTCCGCATGATCGGCGAGGCCGTGTCCACTTTCCGTGGCGACGTCGCCGAAGGGCAGACCGAGCTGCGGCTCGAACTGCCCGTCGACGCACACATCCCCGAGGAGTACGTCGACAGCGAGCGGCTGCGGCTGGAGGCCTACCAGAAGCTGTCGGCCGCGTCCGGACCTGCGGCCAAGGACGGCCAGATCGACCTCGTGATCGACGAACTCACCGACCGATACGGCGAGCCGCCGGCGCAGGTGAGCACGCTCATCGCCGTGTCGCGGCTCCGGCAGCGTGCACAGCGCTCGGGACTCAGCGACCTCATCGCCGTCGGACCGAACCTGCGGGTCACGCCCGCCGACCTCCCCGACTCCATCCAGACGCGGCTGCGACGCATGTATCCCGGCGCGAAGTACTTGGCCCAGACGAACACCGTCATCGTGCCGTTGCCGCGCGTCGGCGACGAACCGCTGGCCGACACCGACCTCATCGCCTGGGTGCAGCAGTTCCTGAACGCGATCTACCCGCTGCCGGAGGGCTCGACGTCGTCCTAGCGGGCAGCCGCAGATGGGCCCGCGGGACGACGGCGTCGGTACCCGCGGCCGATCCGACGGTCGTCGTCCATCCCTAGCGTGGAGGGATGAAGAAGTTCCTCCGCATCGTCCTCACCGGGATCGCAGCGCTCGTCGCGCTCGTGCTCGCCGGGCTCCTCACGACCACCATCGTCAACACCGCCGCATCGGCTGCTGAAGCCACGCGCATCGAGGAGTACGGGCAGCGGGTCGAGGTCGACGGCAAACGCATGAACGTGTCGGTGACGGGGGAGGGCGACCAGACGATCGTCCTCCTGCCCGGCTTCGGCACCGGTTCGCCCGTGCTCGACTTCTCGCCGCTCGTCGGGGAGCTCTCGTCCTCCTACCGGGTGGTCGTGGTCGAGCCCTTCGGCTACGGGCTCAGCGACCAGACCGACGTGCCGCGCACGACCGAGAACATCGTCTCCGAGATCCACGAGGCGGTCGCCGGGCTCGGCATCGACCGGTACGTGCTGATGGGACACTCCATCGCGGGGATCTACGCGCTGGACTACGTCGAGCGGTTCCGCGACGAGGTGACGGCGTTCGTCGGCATCGACAGCAGTGTGCCCGACCAGCCGGGTATGGACGCCGCGCTGCCGGTCGACGCCCTGCGTGCGGCGAAGGCACTCGGCATCACCCGGGTCGTCACGGCGCTGTCGGGCGACCCGTACCCGGATCCGCCGTACGACCAGCACACACGTGAGCAACTCGGGATGATCTCGCTGCGCAACACCTCGAGTGCGACGTCCTCGGACGAGATGTCGCGCATCGCGGCGAACTTCCGTGCGGCGAAGGGGAAGACCTTCCCCGTAGACCTCCCGGTGCTGCTCTTCGCCCAGCGGGACAACCCGACGGTGGAGGGGTGGCTGCCGCTCCATGAGGAGCAGGCTGCGAGCGTCGATCGAGGCGAGGTCGTGCCGCTCGATGCCGACCACTACCTGCACCACACGAAGTCCCGCGAGATCGCGGCGGACGTCGACCGCTTCGTCACGGCTCCAGGCGTCGGGTAGCCGGTCGCCGGGCCCGGCCGTCGGCCTGCGGACGGACGTATGCTGGTGCCCACGATCCCGTCGAGTCGGAGGAACCCATGGCGACCAGCATCCGGACGAAGCAGGAGCCGAAGGTCGTCGTGGCCGACACCGTGGCCCGGCTCCGACAGACCTTCGACCGCGGCACCACGAAGCCTGTCGCCTGGCGGCTCCGCCAACTCCGTGCGCTGAAGCAACTGCTCCTCGAACGCGGCGGCGAGCTCGAGCGGGCGCTGGCGACCGACCTGGGTAAGAGCGGCACCGAGGCGCAGATCACCGAGATCGGCCTCCTCGTCGGCGAGATCGATCACACGCTCAAGCACTTGAAGCGCTGGGTGCGGCCCCGACGCGTCGCGGTGCCACTCACCCTCGCCCCGGCGTCTGCATCGGTCGTGGCGGAACCGGTCGGCGTGGTCCTCGTCATCGGCCCGTGGAACTATCCGGTCCAGCTCTGCATCGGTCCCGTCATCGGGGCGCTCGCCGCGGGTGACGCCGTCCTCCTGAAGCCCAGCGAGCTCGCCCCCGCAACGAGCGCCGCACTCGCGCGACTCCTCCCGGAGTACCTCGATGACCGTGCCGTCGCGGTGGTCGAGGGCGATGCGGAGGTCGCCACCGCCCTCCTCGCCGAGCGGTTCGACCACATCTTCTACACGGGTGGCGCCACCGTGGGCAAGGTCGTCGCCCGGGCCGCGGCGGAGCATCTGACCCCGATCACCCTGGAACTCGGCGGGAAGTCACCGGTGTACGTCGACGACACCGTGGACCTCGCGGACGCGGCCCGCCGGATCGTCTGGGGCAAGCTCATGAACGCCGGCCAGACCTGCGTCGCTCCCGACTACGTGCTCGCGACGCGCTCGGTCGCCGATCGGCTCGTCCCGTACCTGCGCGACGCGATCGCGGCGATCTACGGACCGGACCCCGCCGGCAGCGCCGACTACGGCCGCATCATCTCCGACAAGCACTTCGCCCGGGTCAGCGGTCTGCTCGACGGTCTCGAGCCGGCCCTCGGCGGCGAGGTCGACGCCTCGGAGCGGTACATCGCCCCGACGGTCGTGAACGGCGTCGACGCTTCAGCGTCGATCATGCAGGAGGAGATCTTCGGTCCGATCCTGCCGATCCTCCACGTGTCCGGGCTCGAACAGGCCATCGCGCACATCCGGGCGGGGGAGAAGCCGCTCGCGCTCTACGTCTTCAGCGACGACCGCGCCACGCGGAAGCGGTTCACACGCGACACCTCCTCGGGCGCGCTGGCGTTCGGCGTGCCGGCCGCGCACCTCCTCGTGCCGGGTCTGCCGTTCGGCGGTGTCGGGGCCAGCGGAATGGGCGCGTACCACGGTCGCCATTCCTTCGACACGTTCAGTCACGCGAAGGCGGTGTTCTCCAAGCCGCTGTCCCCGGACACGCTGTCGCTCGTGTACCCACCCTTCACCGAAGCGCGCGACCGGATCGCGCGACTGATCTCGAAGACCGGCAGCACCGACGACCGCCGCTCGTGGGGAGCCCGTCGGTGAGCAGCGAACCCGTCGGCGACACCTCCGGTGAGCGCCTCGTCGACGCCATGCGGCAGATCCGCGACCGCTGCGTCTGGACGCAGGGCATCGACCACGACATGCTCGTGCCGTACCTCATCGAGGAGAGCTACGAGCTCGTCGAAGCGGTCGAGGCCGGGACGCGCGACGAGCTCGTCGAGGAACTCGGCGACGTGCTGTGGCAGGTCGTCTTCCATGCGGAGATCGCTTCCCGTGACGCCGATGCGCCGTTCGACTTCGACGACGTCGCCGAGGCCGTCACCCGCAAGATGGTCCACCGTCATCCACACGTCTTCGGCGACGAGGCGGCTCCGACCCCGGAGGACGTCGTGCGCGTCTGGAACGCCGCGAAGGCCGAGGAGAAGGCGAAGCGCAGCAGCGCGCTCGAGGGGATCCCGCAGGGGATGCCGTCGCTCGCCCTCGCCGACAAGGTGCTGGGCAGGGCCGTGCCGTTCGGAGTGGGGCCGACGGTCGACGCCGATGTCATGGACGACGAGGACGCGCTGGGGGAGCAGCTCCTCGCCGTCGTGGCGGCAGCACGGGCGAACGGGCTCGACGCGGAACGGGCGCTCCGGGGTGCCGTCCGTCGGTTGAGCGCGCGAGTGCAGGACGCCGAGCGTCCGGTGGCGTCTCCGACCGACGACTGAGCGAGGGGTCGCCGGGCGCCTGCTCACGGTGCCGGTTCCCCGCCATGCCAGAATTGAGGCATGGCAGCTCCAGTGAACCCGCCGCGCGGCATGCGCGATTTCCTCCCCGCCGACAAGGCCCGTCGGGAGCACGCGCTGGGCACCATCCGTCGCGTCTTCACCGCGCACGGTTTCGACGAGATCGAGACGCCCGTGGTGGAGGAGTACGACCGGCTGCACTCCGGCCTCGGCGGCGACAACGAGAAGATGGCGTTCAACATCCTCCGGCGCAAGCTCACCCCGGAGGCCATCGTGGCCGCAGCCGACAACCAGACCGAACTCACCGACCTCGGCCTCCGCTTCGACCTCACCGTGCCGCTCGCCAGGTTCTACGCGACGCACCGGGCTGAGCTCCCGCCGGTGTTCCGCTCGATCCAGATCGCTCCGGTCTGGCGCGGCGAACGTCCGCAGCAGGGCCGGTACCGCCAGTTCGTGCAGTGCGACATCGACATCATCGGAGAGTCGTCGAACCTTGCCGAGACCGAGCTCATCATCGCGACCCTCGGGGCCCTCGCCGAGCTCGGCATCACCGGCTGCAGCGTGCGGATCAACGACCGCCGACTCCTCATCGGCATGCTCGAGTCGCTTGGTTTCCCCGCCGATGAGCACGCGCAGGTGCTCATCACGATCGACAAGCTCGACAAGATCGGTCAGCAGGGCGTGGTCGCCGAACTGCGCGACCGTGGCGTCGACGCCACCGCCGTCGACGCGCTCGAGGCCTTCTTCTCCCGTCCGCAGACGATGGAGTTCAACACCTTCGGCGAGCGGGCTATCCGCAAGGCGCTGCCGATCGGTGCCGACGACGCCGTCGTCGCGGAGCTGGACGCACTCGGGAAGGCTGTCGCCGCGGCCACCTCCCTCCAGGGTCAGCCGGCCGACCCCTTCGCGAACCCGCTCGTGTTCGATCCCTTCCTGGTGCGGGGCATGGGGTATTACACCGGCGCCATCTTCGAGATCGCGCACCCCGACCTCGGGTACTCGCTCGGCGGCGGCGGTCGCTACGACGGCATGATCGGGCGCTTCCTCGGCCAGGACGTCCCGGCGGTCGGGTTCTCGATCGGCTTCGAGCGCATCGTCGACCTCATCGAACTCCCCGCCGGTGCGGCCGCGGATGCCGTCGTGCTCGTGCACGACCGGGACGTGCCTCCGGTGACGCTCGTGGCGTTGAAGGCCAAGCTCGTCGCCCAGGGGCGTCGGGTGCGCCTCGAAGCCCGCGTGAAGAACGTCAAGGCCCTCCTCGACCGCGTGTCGGCGGCCGGCTTCGGTGCTTTCGCGTTCGTGTCGGCCGACTCGACGCTCGAGTCGCTCGAGTTCAAACCGCTCGACTGACGATTCGCCCACCCGCTTTCCGCTCCGCGGCGCGCTTCCGAGCCGCTGCCCAGCTCGTCGGTGCAGGATGGAACATTCGGCCGGATCGCCTCCCACGAGCGATCCGTCCGCTCTGCCCCCGATCGAAGAACTGGTTCCCCCGATGAGCGTCATGGCCCCTGCAGCGCGCCCGCAGCGCGCCCCGGAGTCGACCGGCTCGCCGCGCCGCCGGGTGAGCATGGTGCGGCGCCGGGCGACCACGCTCGCGCTGGCCATCGGCGTCCCGCTCGCCCTGCTGACGGCCGCCCACGCCCTCGTCCCCGACATCCTCGGCCTCGGGCTCGTCTGGGACAACGCCCTGCCGTGGACGTGGGTCGTGCTGCCGGTGCTCTTCCTCGTCCTCCTCGTCGCCCGCACGCCGGGCGCCGTCATCGGTCTCCTCGCGCCGACGCTCGTCTGGGCCTTCCTGTTTGGTCCCGGCGTCCTCCCGATGGGTGACGCACGCTCGGCTGTCCCCGCCGGGGCCTCCCTCACGGTCGCCAGCCAGAACCTCGGGCCGGAGGGCGATCCCTCGGTCATCGCGGCTTCCCTCCAGGCCAGTGGGGCGGATCTCATCGCGCTCCAGGAGATCGAGGACCACGACCGCGAACCGCTCGCCGCCACGCTCGACGAGCAGTACCCGTACTCCGTGCTCACGGGGACGGTGGGGCTCTGGAGCCGCTATCCGATCGCCGACTCGGTCGGTCTGAAGCTCGGCCTCGACTGGTACCGGGCGATCAACGCCGTCGTCGACACCCCGTCCGGGGCCGTGAGCGTCTATGTGATCCACGCCGACTCCGCGCGTCCAGGCGCGCACGCCGAGCGGGACGTGATGCTCGCGGAGTTGGCCGACACCGTCGCGGCGAACACCCGCGATCGGATCGTCGTCATGGGCGACTTCAACGCCTCCGCCTCCGACCGGGCGCTCGCCGCACTCCAGAGCGAGGTGTCGGAGCCCAACCAGAGCGAGGGCGGCTTCGGACTCACCTGGCCGGCCGGGACACCGCTCATGCGACTCGACCACGTCTTCGTCCGCGGCATGACCGCGACCCACAACGCCGTCGGCGACGCCGAGGGCAGCGACCACCACGGCATCGTGTCGAGCTTCCGGCTCGACCGCTGACCGCGCGCCTCGGGCGACGATCTGCGGCTCTGCGCCCGTTCAGCCGATGTCACTAGACTGAGCGCGGGCGGCCGTCGTACCCGTCCCACGTCCCAATCCCCACAAGGAGAACATCAGTGGCACTCATCGAGGCAGTAGGCGCTCGCGAAATTCTCGACTCCCGAGGCAACCCGACCGTCGAGGTCGAGGTGCTCCTGGAAGACGGCACGGTCAGCCGTGCAGCAGTCCCATCCGGCGCATCGACCGGTGCGTTCGAAGCGTACGAGCTGCGTGACGGCGATGCCGCGCGTTACCTCGGCAAGGGTGTCGAGAAGGCGGTCGACGCCGTCCTCGACGAGATCGGCCCGGCACTCGAGGGCATCGAGGCGGACGACCAGCGCCTCGTCGACCACACCATGATCGAGCTCGACGGCACCGAGAACAAGAGCCGCCTGGGCGCGAACGCGATCCTCGGTGCGAGCCTCGCGGTCGCCCGTGCCGCTGCGGACTCCGCAGACCTGTCGCTCTACCGCTACGTCGGCGGCGCCAACGCCCACGTCCTCCCGGTCCCGATGATGAACATCATCAACGGTGGCTCGCACGCCGACACCGGCGTCGACATCCAGGAGTTCATGATCCTCCCGATCGGCGCTCCGAGCTTCCGTGAGGCGCTCCGCTGGGGCACCGAGACGTACCACACGCTCAAGGGCCTGCTGAAGTCGAAGGGCTTCGCGACCGGCCTCGGCGACGAGGGTGGCTTCGCCCCCGACTTCGAGCACAACCGTGCGGCCCTCGACTTCATCGTCGAGGCCATCGAGAAGGCCGGTTTCACGGTCGGCACCGACATCGCGCTCGGCCTCGACGTCGCCTCCAGCGAGTTCTACAAGGAGGGCGCGTACCAGTTCGAGGGCAAGGCGCTCAACAGCACCGAGATGACCGCGTACTACGCCGACCTCGTCGCGAACTACCCGCTCATCACCATCGAGGACCCGCTGGCCGAGGACGACTGGGCAGGCTACGCCCACCTCACCCCCGAGCTGGGCTCCAAGGTCCAGATCGTCGGCGACGACCTGTTCGTCACGAACCCGAAGCGTCTCGCCGACGGCATCGCCAAGGGTGCGGCGAACTCGCTGCTCGTCAAGGTCAACCAGATCGGGACGCTCACCGAGACGCTCGACGCGGTCTCCCTCGCGCAGAGCTCCGGCTACACGACGATCCTGTCGCACCGCTCCGGCGAGACCGAGGACACCACGATCGCCGACCTCGCGGTCGCCACGAACGCGGGCCAGATCAAGACCGGTGCGCCTGCGCGCAGCGAGCGGGTCGCGAAGTACAATCAGTTGCTGAGGATCGAAGAGGAGCTGGGCCAGGCAGCCGTCTACGCCGGCCGCAGCGCCTTCCCCCGGTTCACCGCCTAAGCATCGTCACCTGAAGGCTCTCAGGGGTGCCGATCGGCACCCCTGAGAGCCTTCGTCGTGTGCGGGAGGCGCCTGTGAAGAAGCCATCGATGCCGGCCGGCGGCGAGTCGAAGCCCACGCCGTCCGGCAGCGGAGCAGCGTCCTCCTCGTCCTCCGGCTCGTCGAAGCAACGACCGACGTCGAAGCCCCGATCGAGCTCCGCGGATGCCTCCTCCAAGCGCGCCTCCTCGTCGTCCAAGCGCCCGACTGGAGCCACCGCGAAGCCCGCGCGCTCCGCAGGCACAGCCCCGCGGTCGACGACGAAGGCACCGCGATCCGCGTCGGCCGGTTCCTCGGCACCGCGCTCGCGGACCGGCTCGACACGGACCGCCTCGGCACGCCAGTCGGACGCCGGCGGCTGGTTGCGGAGTCTGCGACTGTCCGGGTTCAGCGTCCTGCTCCTCGGGATCCTCGTGCTCGGGGTCGTCGTCCTGGCGCCGAACCTCAAGACCTTCCTCGAGCAGCGGCAGCAGATCGCCGCGCTGGAGGCCGGTGTCGCCGACACCCAGAAAAAGGTGGACGCGCAGCAGGCCGAACGCGAGCGCTGGAACGACCAGAGCTACGTCATGACGCAGGCACGCGACCGCCTGTTCTACGCCCTGCCCGGCGAGGTCAGCTACATCATCATCAACGACGTCGACCCGGCCTCGTTGCCCACCACCGAGACACCCGTGAGCGACACGCTCGTCGACTCGCAGTCCGACTGGCTCGACGGTCTGCTGTCCTCGCTCGTCGCCACCGGCTACTCGCCGGCCCCCGTCGCGACCGACACCCCCGTTCCCACGCAGACGACGCCTCCCGCCGGCGGCTGACGTCCGGACACAGTGGTGAACCCGGCGATAATGGAACCATGAGCACCCCTCCCTTCGGCCCCGTCTCCGAGCGCGACGTCGAGATCGTGTCGGCGCAACTGGGACGCCCGGCCCGAAACGTCGTCGGCATCGCGGCGCGCTGTGTCTGCGGCGCCCCGACGGTCGTTTCCACCGCTCCTCGCCTGGCCGACGGCACGCCGTTCCCCACGTTCTACTACCTGACCCACCCGGCCGCCACGGCCGCGGTCTCCTCGCTCGAGGCGACCCAAGTGATGAACGAGTACAACGAGCTCCTGGCCGAGGACGAAGCGGTCCGCGCCGACTACGCCACCGCACACACGGCCTACCTCGCCGACCGCACCTCCATCGCCGAGGTCGCCGAGATCGACGGGATCTCCGCCGGAGGTATGCCGGTGCGGGTCAAGTGCCTCCACGCGCTCGTCGGCCACGCCCTCGCGGCTGGTCCGGGCGTCAACCCCATCGGCGACCTCGCGCTCGACCGCGCGAGCTGGAGCCCCGAGGTGTGCGCATGCGCGGACGGCCAGGCGGGGCAGGGATAGGCCCCGCACGCGACGGGGGTCGCCTGTGGGGGAGTGACGGTCCGCGACGCGGAGACCGTCGTCGTCCGCGCGGCCTCCGAGGTGCGCTGTCGGCGCTGTCCGTGGTGCTCCTGGCGTTCCTGCTCGTGGGGACGCAGGCGCTCCCGGCGTCGGCGGACACGGTGCGCGACATGCAGTACTGGCTCGGCGACTACGGCTTCACGACGGCGTGGGAGACGACGAAAGGCGCCGGTGTCACCGTCGCCGTGATCGACACCGGCATCGCGAGCGGTCCTGCGGAGTTGACCGGTGCGGTCGCGGGTGGCGTCGACGTCTCCGGGCTCGGGAGTCCCGACGGCCGGACACCGGTGGGCTCCGAGGGGAGCGAGCACGGGACGTTGGTCGCCTCGATGATCGCCGGACGTGGTCGCACGGGCGGTGCCGGGGTCATCGGTGTGGCGCCAGAAGCGCGCCTGCTCTCCGTCTCGGTCGGGTTCGGCTCCGACGGGTCGGCCGTCGTCCCCTGGGACGATCAGATCGCGACCGCCGTCCGGTGGGCGGTGGACAACGGCGCCGACGTCATCAACATGTCGCTGACGCGCAACAGCCTCGACTGGCCGACGAGCTGGGACGACGCCTTCCTCTACGCCTTCTCGCACGACGTCGTCGTGGTAGCCGCATCGGGTAACCGGGGGAGCGGGACGGTCGAGGTCGGTGCTCCGGCGACGATCCCGGGTGTGCTGACCGTCGCCGGTGTCGACCGTGCGGGGTCGGCGAGCTTCGACGCCTCGAGCCAGGGCATCACGATCGCCGTCGCTGCGCCGAGCGAGCAACTCGTCGGGGTGACGCCCGCCGGGTCCTACGTGCAGTGGCAGGGGACGAGCGGGGCGGCGCCGATCGTCTCCGGACTCGTGGCCCTCGTCCGCTCCGCCTGGCCGGAGCTCAGCGCCGCCGACGCCATCAAGCGCGTGACGGCAACGGCGAAGCAGGTGGGCGACTCCGCGCAGAGCCCCATTTACGGTGCAGGACTCATCGACGCCGCGAAGGCGGTCAGCGGTTCCGTCGGTCCGGCGGCGACCTCGCCGGAGCAGCAGCTGTCCGACTGGATCACGCTCTACCGACGGGCACCGCAGGTCCCCGATCCCGATCCGGGTGCCGAGCAGCCGTCGCCGACACCGGAGCCGGTACCCCCGGCGATCCCGGAGAACGAGGCCGTCGAGGTGCGCGCGAACCCGTTCCTCCCGACGCCGAGCACCCTGCTCTACGGCTCGCTGCCACTGGCGCTCCTCCTCGGAACTGGTAGCCTGGTCACGCTCGGTGTCATAGGCGCTACCAGGCATTTCAAGCGGGTGCTGCAGAAGTAGTACTCTGTTCCGATATTCTCAGACACTCATCTGAACCAATCGTCTTGACGTAGGAGATCGTTCGCCGTGCCCAAAATTCTGATCGTCGGTGGTGGTTACGCCGGGTTCTACACCGCATGGAAGCTCGAGAAGCAGCTTCGTCGTGGTGAGGCCGAAGTCACCATGGTCGACCCGCTGCCCTACATGACCTACCAGCCCTTCCTGCCGGAGGTCGCCGCCGGTTCCATCGAGCCGCGTCACGCGGTCGTCTCGCCGCGTCGCCACCTGAAGCACACCAACGTGATCACCGCCAAGGTCACGGGCATCAACCACGCCGAGAAGAAGGCGACCATCACGCCCGAGGTCGGTGAGCCCTGGGAGGTCGACTACGACATCATCGTCGTCACCGCCGGAGCCGTCTCCCGCACCTTCCCGATCCCCGGTGTCGCCGACACCGCGATCGGTCTCAAGACCATCGAAGAGGCCGTCGCGATCCGCGACCGCGTGCTCTCCAACTTCGACAAGGCCGCGAACCTGCCGGCCGGGCCCGAGCGCGACCGCCTGCTGACCTTCACGGTCGTGGGTGGCGGCTTCGCCGGTATCGAGGTCTTCGCCGAGCTGCGTTCGTTCGCGAGCTCGCTGCTGAAGTTCTACCCGCAGCTCTCCTTCGAGGACACGCACTTCCACCTCATCGAGGCCATGGGTCGCATCATGCCCGAGGTCAAGATCGAGACGAGCCACTGGGTCCTCAAGAACCTGGCCGAGCGCGGCGCGCTCGTGCACCTCGACACCCAGCTGCAGTCGGCTGTCGACGGCAAGATCGAGCTCTCGACCGGTGAGTCGTTCGAGTCCGACCTCATCGTCTGGACCGCCGGTGTCATGGCGAACCCGGGCGTCGTCCGCGGTGGCGACCTCCCCGTCGAGGAGCGCGGTCGCATCAAGACCCGCGCCGACCTCCGCGTCGGCACCGACGACGACATCGTCGAGGGTGCTTGGGCAGCCGGCGACGTCTCCGCCGTCCCCGACCTCAGTGGTGGTGGCGTCGGTGGCTTCTGCGTGCCGAACGCTCAGCACGCCGTCCGTCAGGGCAAGCTCCTCGCGAAGAACATCACCGCGGTCCTCCGTGGCGAGGAGCCGAAGAACTACTTCCACAAGAACATGGGTGCGGTCGCCGGTCTCGGCATCGGCGTCGGCGTCTTCCAGTCCGGCAACCTCGCGATCAAGGGCCTCCCGGCCTGGTTCGCGCACCGCGGGTACCACGGGCTGGCCATGCCGAGCTTCGAGCGCAAGTTCCGCGTGTTCGGTGGCTGGTGGAACAACTTCTGGCTGGGACGCGACATCGTCTCCCTGTCGGCCGTGCAGAACCCGCGCGAGGCCTTCGAGACCTTCGCGTCGCGCCCGAAGCCCCCGGCAGACGCTGCTGCCCCCGCAGCAGCTCCGGCGGCACCCGCAGCGGCTGAGAAGCCCGCTCGCAAGGCTCCCGTGAAGCGCAAGCCGAAGGCCGCTCCGGCCGAGGCCGCAGCGCCAGCCGCCGAGGCCCCCGCTGCCGAGGCTCCTGCCGGCACCGGCGCCCCGACCGGTGCCGACGACGAGCAGGCTTACGCGACGCCCGCTGAGGAAGTCAGCGCGAACAAGTAGTCCGGTCCGGAGCCCAGCGCTCCGTTCCTCGAGAGGCGCATGTCATCCGGTCCGCCGGGGCATGCGCCTCTCGGCGTTCGGCGCCTCGATACGATGAGGTGCACGCCCCCGTAGCCCAACTGGCAGAGGCAGGCGACTTAAAATCGCCGCAGTGTGGGTTCGAACCCCACCGGGGGTACGACGCCGTACCGCCAACCCGCATGGAAGGATGGACGCATGGCTACCCGCACGATCACGACGCTCGTCGACGACCTCGACGGTTCCGACATCCCACGCGGGCTGGGGGAGACGGTCCGGTTCGGTATCGACGGCGAGAACTACGAGATCGACCTGACCGACGACAACGCGGCGGCACTGCGCGAGACGCTGGCGTCGTACGTCGAGGCCGCGCGACCCGTCATCGCGTCGGCATCGCTCCGCCGGCTGCACTGAGCGGTCTGCACGTTCGCCTCGATCCTGCAAGGGTCCCTGCCGGGCGGGGGAGCGCGACTAGCGTGCTCAGCATGAGTACTCCGAGCGACCACGACCACGCACTGAACGACGACGAGCAGACGAGCAAGGACCGCACGTACAGCCCCTCCAGCGAGGCGGAGACGGCGGCCAAGCAGGACGACGGGCAGCCCGTCGTCCGCGATCCCGACATCGCCTCCGGCATGATCAACGTCGCCCCCGGCACCGGTGGTCCGGACGACACCGGCGACGTCGACGTCGACCCGGGTGAGCTCCACATCCCTCGCGATCCCGACAGCGCGCACTGAGACAACGATGCCTCGGGCGTTGACCCCTGAACGGGGTGCACAAAACGCACGACGCGAACGCGACACGACGGTGTTGCGTCACGCAAGGTGCCTCCAGTCCGCTACCTTCGAGGTGGGGGCGTCACCCGTGAGCCGGTCCCGGAAGCCGCAAGCTTCTTGGTCGACCGGTTGCTAGACGCCTCAAGTGAGGGCGAGGTATTCGGGTTACCTCGCCCTCACGCTTGCCCGCCGCATCTTCCGGCCCGGCCGCACGTCCTCGACGGTAGGCTGAAACGATGCAGGAGATCACCCCCACCGAACTGAGCAAGCTCGAGCAGGCCGTCATCATCGACGTCCGCGAAGCCGACGAGGTCGCCGTCGCCAGCGTGCCCGGTGCCCGACACCTGCCGATGTCGTCCTTCCTCGACCACCTCGACGAGGTGCCCCGCGAAGAGACCGTGTACGTCATGTGCCACTCCGGCGGCCGCAGTGCCCGCGTCACGGGCTACCTCGAACAGCAGGGCTACGACGCCGTGAACGTCACCGGGGGCATCTCCGAGTGGGCCGCCAGCGGCCTGCCGGTCGAGCGTCCCGCCGACGCCGGCTGAGTCGTCCCCGACGATCGGATCGCGATCGTCGCGTCCCCTGGCGCCCGGGCGATTGGATCAGCGCCGCTTGCGTCTTGCGATCTCGTCCGCGAGCTGCTGCACCAGCGCGGGGTCCGCGTCGCGCGCGAGGGCGACGTAGTGGTCCATGACGTCCGGGCGGTAGCGCACGGGCAACGTCTGTCCGGGGGCGAGTCGAGTGAGCTCCGTGATCGTGAAGTTCTCGTCGGCGATCCCGCGGAATGAGCGGCCGTCGGCGGTCTCCACGTCGAGCATCAGGACCAGGCGTGGATTGTTGTTGACCTCCCGCCAGTCGACGAGGACACCGAGCGCCAGCGTCCCCGTACGCAGTTCGGCGTTCCGCTTGCGAGCATCTCCGCTGAGGGCCGGATTCGGGGCGACGCCGGGGAAGGCGGGCCCGACGCCCAGTGCTTCCCGACTCAGGTCAGGCCTGAGCTGCGCCATGAGATCGTCGAGCTTCTTCTTCGAACCGAACATCCCGAACCCTCCCGCACCTCGGCACCGGGTTCTCGACTCGGTGTGTGGCCTTCACCGCGATTGTAGGGCAGGGCCGTTCCCAACCGCCGTCGCCGGAGGAGTGTGGCCTAGCGTGCCTCGATGAGCGGCCGGAGGTGACGGTTCCAGGCCCACGTCCCAGCGCCGACCGCCGCGAAGGCGAGCGACCCCAGCAGGAGTCCGACGAGCGTTTCACCCGCGCCCGGAACCGTCGCCGTCGGGCCCAGGAGCCCGAACAGGAGCGTGAAGCCCACGAACGCGCTGCCGAGCCACACCAGCCTCGACCAGGCGAGGATGGCGCGTCCACCGAGTGGCCCGAGGGGGAGGAGCGCGATCGACGCGGATCCGATCCCCGCGATCGCGGTCAGGTTCACGGCCTCGACGAGCATCGCGCCTGCACCGCCGCTCGGCTCGCCGGCCAGCGCCGACACGAGCCAGGCGATCGAACCGAGCCCGGCGGCCGCAGCGATCCGGGCCAGCGCGAGGCGGCCCGCGATGCGCGGCGTGATGGCATCGGAATCGGTCTCCACCCAGGCTGTCGAGCCGGCGTCATGCGTTTCGGGTCTCCGGGTCGGCCGGAGTTCGGTCAGCAGTGCGAAGAGCAGAGCCGGCTGCAGGGTCAGGAGGCGTGAGAGCGCGGTGACGACACCGACCGTCACCAGTCCGCCGACACGGACGCTGACGCGCATCGAGCCCAGCCCGGCTCGGCGGGCGACGACGAGCTGTGCGAGGAGGCCCACGACGTTGATCGCGACCACGGCGACGAGCGAGGCGAACCACAGTCGGAGATACGCCGGCTGGCCGCTCACGGGGTGCGCGAACATGAGGATGCCTGCCGCGAGCACGGCGGTCACGACGGCCATCGCCGTGCGACTCGGGAGTGGGACGGACGGGACCCGCTCGAACTCGTCCCTCGGTCGGTTGCGCCCGGTCACCGCTGCACGACGACGGTCGGCGATCGTGGCGCGCCAGGGGGCGATGGAGGTCGCGAGGAGTCGGGCCGGGATCGCGATGAGCGCCACCGCAGCGAGGGCGAGGAGGGCGGCGAGCCACCAGACCGGCTGGCCGCGGCCGTCGATCGTGGAGGCGAGGGTCTGCGTGAACGGTGTCGTCCCCGACCAGAGCCCGCCACCGCCGCTGGGTGGGGCGGCGCCGGGCACCGGTTCGCCGCTGGGCGACGGGGTCGGCTGCTGCGTTCCCGGAGCGGGTGCCCCGGGCGCGGGCGCGGGCTCGGTGCCGTCGGACGGCGATGGGGAGGCGGACGGTGCAGGCGTGGCGGGCGTGGCCGATGCGTCGCCGAACGTCAGGGTGATCGCCCTACTCGCCCCGCTCGTGTTGCCCGCGGCATCCTGCTGGATCGCCAGGACGACGTGCGCGCCCGCCGGCACGCCACCGCCCGAGCAGCTCCAGGCGCCACCGGTGACGACCGCCGTGCAGACCGACGTCGAGTCGGCGAAGACCGTGACGGTCGCGCCCTCCTCGCCGGTGCCGGCGTAGCTCGCCGCCGAGATCGGCATCGCCTGTCCGGCCGTCGGTGAGGACATCACGGGCGGAGCCGGAGCGTCGCGGTCGATGGTGAGCACGATCGGAGCGGACGCGTCGGAGCGCTGATTGCCGCTGAACGACGCCTGCTGCGTCGCCGTCACGGACAGGTCGCCGGTCGGCAGCGGCTCGCCCAGCACGCAGAACCAACTTCCGGAGCTGTCCGCCGCGAAACTGCAGGTGGCACCGGAGTCGGCGCGGACCGTCACCGTCGCCCCGGGGTAGGCGGTGCCGCGGACGCCGCCGTTGCTCGGCGTCCCCTCGGTGATGGTGGGCGGTCCGAGCGCGGACACGGAGATCTGTGCGGAGAGCGTCTCCGGGCCGCCGACCTCCACGGCGGTGATGAGCAGTCCGCCGCCGTCGGGCAGGTCGATCGTGCAGGACCAGTCGGTGCTGTCGTCCTGCGGCAGGATGCAGACCGGCTCGAGACCGTCGCCGACCTGCAGCTGGACGCCCGTGCCGGCGTCCTTCGTCCCGGTGACCGTGGTGCTGCCGCTGCCGATGAAGGAACCGGAGCCGGGACTCGTGATGGTCGGACCGTCGAGTGGCGGTGGGGTCGGCGTTGCAGCGCTCTCGCTCGGGGTGGGGAGCGGCTCGGGCGTCGCTGATGCAGGACCCGCGACGGTCGTCGTCCAGAGTCCGGCCGAGAGGAAGACGGCGAGGAGGATCGCGACGCGTCCGATCGAGCGATTCGATCGGACTCCTCTTCCTGCGCGCGCGTGTTCCCCGGTCACCGTCTCCATTCCCCCAAGATCACCGCGGGAAGTCAACCTCCCGCGCCAGATCGGGTCACATTCCCGGCCGATCCGCACGGGAAAACCATCGCGACAGGTGCGCTCGGGCCAGCGGTCCGCCATACTTGCGCGACTGGGTCATCCGTCCCAGTCGAGTCGACCGCGATGGAGCGGCACGACCCGCAGGCGCCCCAGGAAGGGTTGCGATGCCGAGGATCTCCGTTGTCGACCGACGAGCCGAGCTGATCAGCGCCGCCCTCCGCGTCGTCGCAGCCGAGGGTGTTGCCGCCGCCACGACCAGGGCCATCGTGGCCGAGGCCGGGATGTCGCTCGCCAGCTTCCACTACGCCTTCGCCTCCCGCGACGAGCTCCTCGCCGAACTGGTCGCACACGTCGTCGAGCATGAACGCGTCGTCCTCGACGTCGGCGAGCTGCTGACGGACGAGGACAGCGGTCAGGAGCATCCGCCCACCCTGGAGGCCGTCGTCCGTGCCGGCCTCGAACGCTACGTCGACCTCCTCCGCGCCGATCCGGCTCGGGAGGCGGCGATGCAGGAGCTCAGCGCCTACGCGATGCGGACGCCGGGCCTCGAGCACCTCGCGCTCGAGCAGTACCGACGGTACGAGGAGCTGGCGTGTGAGGCGCTCGCGCTCGCCGCCACGGTCAGCGGCAGCACCTGGACGCAGCCCGTCGACGAGATCGCACGAACCGTCATCGCCTTCACCGACGGCCTGACACTCGGCTGGCTGGTGCGACGCGACGATGCCGAAGCCCGGCGACTCGTCGGGACGGTGGCGCACCTCGTCGCAACCCTCGCCGAACCGGGGCCGAGATGAGCGGCCTCGGCACCGCAGCCGTCGACCACCAGGCCGACCGACGCGTCACCGGGCGCTGGGTCGCCGCCTTCGCAGTCGCCTGGCTGGGCGTCTGGATGGCCCAGCTTGCCCCGCTGCAGCTCCTCCTGCCCGCGCAGATCGACGCGACGCTCGCTCCCGAGCACTGGGTGGACAGCGTCGTCGCCTTCGGAGTCGTCGCCGGGGCGGCCGGACTCTGCTCCATCGTCGTGTATCCGCTGACGGGCGCCCTGTCCGACCGCACACGCTCGCGGTTCGGGAGACGCCGCCCGTGGATCGCCGGTGGTGCGCTCGTCTTCGCCCTGGGGCTCGTCCTCCTCGGACTCCAGACCGGCATCGTCGGCATCGGCGTCTGCTGGTGCCTCGCCATCATCGGCTTCTGCATCCTGGGAGCGGCGCTCACCGCGACCATCTCCGATCAGGTGCCCGTGGGGCAGCGCGGCTTCGTCTCGGGGTGGATCTCTGCTCCGCAGGCCGTCGGGGTCATCCTCGGCATCGCCCTCCTGCTCCTGCTCGGCACCCAGATGGTCGTGGGGTACCTGGCACTCGCCGTCCTCCTGATCGTGCTCGTCGTGCCCTTCCTCCGGCTGCCCGATCCACTCCCGACGGGCGAGCGCCCCGCGCCACTCACCGTGCACGCGCTCCTGGAGAGCCTCTGGATCTCACCGCGACGGCACCCCGACTTCGCCTGGACCATGCTCAGCCGCGTCCTCGTGAACCTCGGCAACGCCTTCAGCACCTCGTTGCTGTTCTACTTCCTGCTCTTCGGGCTGGGGGACGCCGACGCCGAGACCGACCTCCTGCTGGTCACGGTCGTCTACACGGTGTTCGTCGTCGGGTCCTCGATCCTGCTCGGCCGACTGTCCGACCGCATCGGCCGACGACGCGTCTTCGTCGTCGCGGCCTCCGCCTCACAGGCGCTCGCCGCACTCCTGCTCGCGATCTGGCCCTCGCTGCCGATGGGGTTCGTCTCGGCGGCGCTCATCGGGCTCGGCTACGGCTGTTTCATGTCGGTCGACCAGGCGCTCGCGACACAGGTCCTGCCGGACCCGGCGTCGCACGGCAAGGACCTCGGCATCATGAACATCGCCCAGGCGGTGCCGCAGGCGGTCGCTCCGCTCATCGGCGCCTGCCTCGTCGCCTGGCTCGGCGGATTCGCCGGCCTGTACCTCGTCTCCGCGGCCTGCGCCGTCGCAGGGGCGGTCGCTGTCACCCGAGTACGAGGAGTGCGCTGATGAGCATCGAACTGACCGCCGGCGGCCGGGTGTCCGACCCGATGCCCTGGCTCGACCCGAGACGGTACTGGGGCGGCATCGAGCGGGCCGTCTCGGACGTCGACTCGCCCGTCGCCGTCCTGCAGCTCGGAGCCCTCCGCCACAACACGCACGACATGCTCCGACGGGCCGCGGGGAAACCGATCCGCGTCGCCAGCAAGTCCATCCGCGTCCGAGCGGTGATCGACGCGCTCCTCAGACAACCCGGGTACGCCGGCGTGCTGGCCTACTCCCTGTCCGAGGCGCTCTGGTTGTCCGAGACGGTGGACGACATCGTGGTCGGCTACCCGACGGCGGAGCGGGGCGCCATCGCGCGGCTGGCCGCCGACGAACGGGCGGCCTCGCGGATCACCCTCATGATCGACTCCCTCGACCACCTCGACCTCGTCGACGCAGTGACGCCACCGGAGCGACGCGCACGCATCCGCGTGTGCATCGAGCTCGACGCCTCCTTCCGTGCGCCCGCCCTCGGCCACGTCGGTGTGCGCCGCTCTCCGCTGCGCACGCCGGACGAGGTCCGGGCTCTCGCGGAGGCGGTCGTCGCCCGACCCGGCTTCAGCCTGGTCGGGATCATGGCCTATGAAGCGCAGATCGCCGGGCAGGGGGACGACCTCGCGGGTCGACCGGCGTGGTCGGCTGCGCTCCGCGCGATCCAGCGGCGCTCGTGGGCCGAACTCCGGGAACGTCGTGCCGCCGTGGTCGCGGAGGTCCGAGCGGTCGCGGAGTTGGAGTTCGTCAACGGCGGCGGGACGGGATCCCTGGAGCTCACCGCGTCCGACGACTCGGTGACCGAGATCGCCGCGGGGAGCGGCGTCTTCGGCGGACACCTCTTCGACCACTACCGGGCGTTCACGCCGGCACCGGCCGCGGCGTTCGGTCTGTCGGTCGTCCGGAAGCCGTCGCCGGAGCTCGCGACGATCCTCGGCGGCGGATGGGTCGCCTCCGGTCCGCCAGGGCTCGACCGCCTCCCGCTCATCGCGTGGCCGGAGGGCCTCGAGATGCTCCCGCGGGAGATGGCCGGCGAGGTGCAGACGCCGGTCTCCGGGGTTGCTGCGGCGTCGCTCCGTCTCGGTGACCGCGTCTGGTTGCGGCACACGAAGTCCGGGGAGCTCAGCGAACGAGTGGACGCCTTCCACGTGGTCGGGGACGACGGGGTGGAAGCCGTCCTACCGACGTACCGCGGCGAAGGGCAGGGGTTCGTCTGATGGGGAAGACGACAGCGTGGACGAACTGGGCGCGGACCGAGCGGGCGTGGCCCGTGCGGGTCGAGCGACCCGACTCGGTCGGCGCGGTGCAGCGCCTCGTGCGTGCCGCAGCGGGGGCGGGCCTCCCGATCAAGGCGGTCGGAGCCGGACACAGCTTCACCGGGATCGCCGTCGCGCCCGGTGTGCTGCTCGAGCTCGACGCCCTGAGCGGCCTGGTCCGGGTCGATCGGGAACGTAACCGCGTGACCCTCCGCGCCGGCACGCGCCTCCACGACATCCCCCGTCTCCTCGAACCGTTCGGTCTCGCCATGCCGAACCTCGGTGACATCGACCGGCAGTCCGTCGCCGGCGCGATCTCCACCGGAACGCACGGGACCGGGTCGGCGTTCGGCGGCATCGCGACGCAGGTCGTCGGGGTGACGATGGTGACCGCGGACGGCGAGCTGCTGACGTCGGACGCCGAGCAGGAGCCAGAGCTCCTCCCGGCGCTGGCGCTCGGGCTCGGAGCGCTCGGGATCCTCGTCGAGGTCACGCTGCAGTGCGTCCCGGCGTTCGTGCTGCACGCGGTGGAGCGGCCGGAGCCGCTCGACGAGCTGCTGCCCGAGCTGCTCGACCGGGCCGCCGCCGTCGACCACTTCGAGTTCTACTGGTTCCCGCACACCACGACCGCCCTGACCAAGACGAACCACCGGCTGCCGGGTGACGCGCCCACCAGGCCACTCCGCCCGGTCGCGAAGTGGGTCGACGACACGCTCCTCGCCAACGGGGTCTACCGGGTCCTCTGCAACACGGGCGTCGTCGCGCCGGCCATCGTCCCGCGCGTGAACCAGCTCGCGGACCGCCTCGTCGGCGACCGCGAGTTCACCGATCGGTCGACGCGCGTGTTCACCACGAGCCGCACGGTGCGGTTCGTGGAGATGGAGTACGCGGTGCCGCTCGAGCACCTCCCGACCGCGTTCGCCCGGATCCGCGCGCTCATCGAGGAGCGAGGGTGGCGGATCTCCTTCCCAATCGAGGTTCGGGTCGCAGCGGCCGACGAGCTGTGGCTCTCCACGGCATCAGGACGAGCGACCGGATACGTCGCCGTGCACCGCTTCTTCCGTGAGGACCCGGGGGAGTACTTCCGCGCCGTCGAGGCGATCATGATCGAGTTAGGCGGCCGGCCCCACTGGGGCAAACTGCACGGCCGTGACGCGTCGTCCCTGCGTGGCGTCTATCCTCGCTTCGACGAATTCGTCCGCCTCCGCGACCGTCTCGACCCCGGCCGCCTGTTCGGGAACCGGTACCTCGCACGTGTCCTCGGCGAATGACGGCCCGCCGGGAGTCCGGTGCGTCCGCGCTGCGCGCCTGCTGCGTGCTTCCTCCGAACTCCCCAAGGGCACCGGCAGGTCGCAGGTAGAATGAGCAGACCCGCTCTCCATCGACTCACAAGGAGCCCATCCTCATGGAATGGCTGATCCCAGTCCTCATCGTCGTCGCCCTGGTCGTCATCGTCGGCATCTACTTCTGGGTGACGTACAACTCGCTCGTGACGCTGAACGTGCGGGTCGAGGAAGCGTGGAGCGACATCACCGTCCAGCTGAAGCGGCGCGCCGACCTCATCCCGAACCTCATCGAGGCGGTCAAGGGGTACGCGGCGCACGAGAAGGCCGTGTTCGAGAACGTGACGAAGGCTCGTGCCGAGACGCTCACCGCACAGGGGCCGGCGGCCGTGAGTGAGGCCGAGACCCACATGCAGCAGGCGCTGAAGAGCATCTTCGCCGTCGCGGAGGCCTACCCGCAGCTCCAGGCGAGCCAGAACTTCCTCCAGCTCCAGTCCGAGATCGTCGACACCGAGGACAAGATCCAGGCCTCGCGCCGCTTCTACAACGGCGGTGTCCGCGAGCTGAACACCAAGGTCAAGGTGTTCCCGAACAACCTGTTCGCCAAGGGCCTCGGGTTCTCGGAGCACGACTTCTTCGAGGTCACCGACAACGCGGCGATCGCCGAACCGCCGCGCGTTCAGTTCTGACGTGCGGTAGCGCAGTCCCATGTACCGCGCCATCGCCAGGAACAAGCTCAACACGGTCCTGATCTTCGTCGTCTTCCTGGTCATCATCGGCGGCCTCGGTTGGCTCGCGGGGTATCTCTACCAGAACCTGACGATCACGATCGTGGTGCTCGTCGTGGCCGTCGTGTACGCGGTGATCCAGTACTTCTTCGCGGGGCGGCAGGCCATCGCGATGACCGGCGCGCAGCGCATCGAGCTGGCCGACAACCCGAGGCTGTACCGCATCGTGGAAAACCTCGCGATCACGACCGGGACGCCGATGCCCGAGGTGTACCTCATCGCCGACCCGGCGCCCAACGCCTTCGCGACGGGTCGCGACCCCCAGCACGCGATGGTGGCCGCGACGACCGGGCTCCTGGAGATCCTCAACGATGCCGAGCTGGAGGGGGTCATGGCCCACGAACTCGGTCACGTCCGCAACTACGACATCCGCGTGTCCATGGTCGTCTTCGGCCTCGTCGTCGCGATCGGGTTCCTCTCCGACATGCTCCTCCGGATGACGATCTGGGGAGGCGGCAACCGGAACAACAACAACGGCGGCAACCCCGTCATGCTGATCATCGGCATCGTGGCGATGCTCGTGGCACCGCTGCTCGCGACGCTCGTCCAGCTGTCCATCTCACGGCAGCGCGAGTACCTCGCCGACGCGACGGGCGCCCTCACGACCCGTCACCCGGAAGCGCTCGCGAGCGCACTGGGGAAGCTCGCCGCCTACGGTCGACCGATGGCGAAGCAGAACTCGTCCATGGCGCACCTCTGGATCTCCGACCCGTTGAAGCCCGGCGCGGTCGCCCGCTTGTTCAGTACCCACCCGCCGCTCGTCGAACGGATCAAACGCCTGAGCACCATCGGCGGCGGCTTCTAGGCGAGGGCCTCCCGGCCCCGGACACACGAATGGGGCGGCACCCGGAGGTGCCGCCCCATTCGGCGTTCAGGCGAGAACCGTTACTCGGTCTGCTCGTCGGAGTCGAACGTCACCGTGACCTTGTCGTCGGCGTCGATCGTGATCTTGCCGGGGAAGTTCAGGTACGTGTCCCACACCTGCTGACCCGCCACGGCGCTGCCGTACCAGGAGGCGTCGAACGAGCCGTCGATCCGGCCGTCCGAGGTGTAGAAGTACGAACCGCTCTCATCGACCTCGACGGTCGGGGGAGAGGTGAGCGTCCACGTCACCGGGCCGACACTCGTGAACTGCTTCTGCTGCCAGTCCGGCATGACGCCACAGGTGGTGTCGAGCGTGGTGGCGTCGAGGCACTTCTCGATCATCGCGACGACCTGCTTCGTGACCTCGGTCGTGAGTGCCTCGGTGGCGGTCACGTCGATGTCGATGAAGGCCGAACCCTCGCCGGCGCTGTAGGAGCTCAGCGTGATGGTCTGGGCGTCGCCCTGCAAGAACTTGCTCTCCGGCGGAGCGACCGTGTAGATGGCCGGGTAGGCGAACAGGCTCTCGTCGGACGCGCCGTCGAAGTTGACGCCGTTGACGCTGAACGCCGTGCCACCGAGACCGGTGTAGACGTTGATGCTGCCGACGAGGGAGCTGGCGAGCTTCCACTGGTCGAAGAACAGGAACTGCTTGCCTTCGCTCTCGAGCGTGACCGAGTCCTCGTACTTCTTGCCACCGAGCTCGTACGTGACCTGCACGCGTGCCTCGCCGTTGCGGTTGTAGACGCGGCCGACCTCAGGGTTCTTGATGCGCTCGTCGGCGCCCTTCAGGACCTCGTTGGTGAGCAGAGCGGTCGGCTTGACGGCGGCCGGAGCCTCGGCTTCGCCGTCCGCATCCGGATCGGCCGACGCGGACGGATCCGGGGTCGCCTCGGGCTCTGCGGACTCCTCAGGCGCTGCGGACTCGTCGTCGGTGCTGCCGACGATCGAGGGGTCCGGTGCGACGAGGCTCGTCGCGAGCTTCGCGTCGCCGGCGGCGATGGCCTTGAGGTATTCCTCGACCTTCGCCTGCGGGCCGAACGCCGTGGTGTTCAGCACGCTGATGGTGATGGCGGCGGCGGCGATGAGCACGAGTGCGCCACCGGCGATCGACGACCACAGGATGATCCGCTTCTTCTGCTTCGGGTCCATCGGCTGCTTCGGAGCACCGGTCGCGTACGGGTTCTGCGCCGTCGCGTACTGGCCGTTGGGCTGCTGGCCCTGCTGGTACGGGTTCTGGGCGCCGGTCTGCTGACCGGTCTGCTGACCGTAGGGAGCCGGGGGTGCCTGGTTCGGCGTCTGCTGCTGCCCGGACTGGTACGGGTTCTGCTGGCCCTGCTGACCCTGCTGGTACGGGTTCGGGGTCTGCTGCTGTCCGGACTGGTACGGGTTGGGCTGCTGCTGACCGGACTGGTACGGGTTGGGCTGCTGCTGACCCTGCTGGTACGAGGGCTGCTGGTCACCCTGGGACGGCTGGTTCTGCTGCTCGCCCGGGTTCGGTCGGCCTGGTTGCTGTGGTGTGGTGTCGTCGTTGCTCATGGGCGGGTTCCCCTCGTTTCGGACCATGAAGGTGCTCATCAACTTAGCAGTCGGTGTGCATCCCCTGAGAGTGATTGCGCCTCCTGAGCATGGGGAGTAGTACCCATCTCCGACGCGCGCGAGCCGGGGAGGAGCCGGGCACCGACCGCATGCGCGAGGGGCGCCGCCAGCGTCCCGCGGTCGACAACGACCACCGCGTCGAGTCCCTGCCAGCGGGCCGTCTGTGCGAGGAGCTCCGCGAGGCGTCCCGCGATCGCGTCGTCGGCGACGGGACGAAGCCCTCTGGCGACGGCATCCTGGTGTCCACGCTCGAACCAGGCGGACTGGACCCGCAGGACCCCGGCCTGGCGGTCGCTCTTGAGATCGACGCGCGCGACGATCTCGCCGTCGATGAGGACCGGTAGCACGTAGTAGCCGTAAACGCGCTTGGGCTCCGGCGTGTAGATCTCGATCCGGTAGTGGAGTCCGAACATGCGGAGGGCGCGTTCACGGAACCAGACGACCGGGTCGAACGGGCTGAGCAGCGCGGCCCCTTCGATCCGTCGCGGCCGTCGGGCGTCGCGGTGCAGCCACGCCTCCTGCGGGCCACCGCGTCGGTCCCAGCCGGCCACGGTCACGGGTTCGAGGACACCGGCGTCCACGAGCTCGTCGACCGCTCGGCGGACGGCGGTCTGCGGCTTGATCCGGAAGTAGTCCGCGAGGTCCGCGACGGTCGAGACGCCCTGCGCTGCCGCGGCCTGCTCGACGAGCGCACGGATCGCGTCGGGCCGGGCGACCTCGAGGTCGAGGAGGTGCTGCGGCAGCACCTGCTCGGCCAGCGCGTACCGGCGTTCGAACCGGTCGCGACCGGCCGTGACCACCTCGCCATAGAGGAACAGGACCTCCAACGCCCGCTTCACATCGGACCAGCCCCACCATGGTCCGCGGCGGACGTTCGCATCGTGCTCGATCTCGCTCGCCTTCAGCGGCCCCTCGACGCGCAGGAGTGCTCGCACCCAGTCCAACATCTCCGTGTTCTGGCTCGCCCAGGTGGTCTCGTCGCCGGCATGCTTCGCGCTGTGCGCGTCCATCCGCCACCGGAACAGCGGCCACGAGTCGCGGGGGATGAAGGCGGCTTCATGCGCCCAGTACTCGAGGTACGGTGCGTCGGCTCCGAGGGTGAGTCGATCGAGCAGTGTCTTGTCGTACCCGCCGAGCCTTGCGAACAACGGCAGGTAGTGACTGCGCTCGAACACGTTGACGGAGTCGATCTGCAGGAGACCCAGGCGATCGATCGTCGAGCGCAGGGTGCGGGTACCCGCCGGGGTCGAGCGCTGCGGGGCGCCGAGACCCTGCGCACCGAGCGCGATCCGTCGGGCGAGGGCGGGGGAGAGGGAAGCGGACACGGCCCGACGCTAGCACCGGCGTCGGACACCACCGTGCACCGGCGGAACCGACGCCGCCCACCGGTGTCCGCATGCGCTCACCGGCATGTGCCAGCCATACACTTGAGCAATGGCGGACGACACTCCGAAGACCTGGTGGGGACGCTTCCTTCCCGAAGCGGCCTCGCCCGTGCGCGAACCGGACCTGAGCGGGTCGAGCAGCGTCCCGCGCGGGATGCGCGTGGCCGCAGCGTGGTCCTGGCGGATCCTGCTGGTGGCCGCGGTCGTCGCGCTGCTCGTCTTCCTCGTCGTGCAGCTCCGCCTCATCGTGATCCCGCTGCTGATCTCCGTCCTGATCTCGGCGCTCCTGAAGCCTCTCGTCGACGTCCTGGTGCGGCACCGCTGGCCGAAGGGCCTCGCCATCGCGCTCGCGATGGTCGGCACGCTCTCCGTGGTGAGCGGACTGATCTTCCTCGCCATCTCGCAGATCACCTCGCAGTTCGCCTCCGTGCAGGCCCGCACCATGACCGCCTACGGCGACTTCAAGGCCTTCCTGCTCGCCAGCCCGCTGCACGTGACCGAGACACAGCTCAACGACTTCATCGCCCAGGCGTTCGACTCGCTCCAGCAGGACAGCCAGGTCCTGCTCTCAGGCGCCCTGTCGATCGGTTCGACGCTCGGCCATGTCGCGACGGGCGTCTTCCTGACGCTTTTCTGTCTGCTGTTCATGCTCATCGACGGACGGACGATCTGGCGTTGGACGGTGCGCGTCTTCCCGAAGCGGGCACGCCCCGCCGTCGACAGCGCCGGTCGCGCAGGGTGGCGGACGCTCGGCAATTACGTCCGCACGCAGATCCTCGTGGCCTCGATCGACGCGGTCGGTATCGGACTCGGCGCGTTCTTCCTGGGCGTCCCGCTCGCGATCCCGGTGGCCGTGCTCGTCTTCCTCGGCTCGTTCGTGCCGATCGTCGGCGCCGTGGTGACCGGCGCCGTCGCCGTCTTCCTCGCGCTCGTCTACAACGGTCCCGTCATCGCGCTGCTCATGCTCGGCGTCGTGCTCCTCGTCCAGCAGCTCGAGGGGCACGTCCTGCAGCCGCTCATCATGGGTACGGCCGTCAAGGTCCACCCGCTCGCCGTCGTCCTCGCCGTCGCGGGCGGCACGCTCGTCGCCGGCATCCCCGGCGCCCTGTTCGCGGTGCCGGTGGTGGCCGTGATCAACGTGATGGTCCACACCATCGCCAGCGGCACCTGGCGGACCGGCGGCAGTGCTCCGCCGGAACCGGACGCAGACGGCGCCATCTGGCAGACCGTCCCGACCCCCAGGCGAATCCGTCCGGGCTCCCGCTCGTCCCATGAGCCGCAGGATCGCCCAGGCGATCAGGAGCCCCAGCACCCCAGCGAAGACCTCCGAGAGACCTCGTCCCCAGAAAGTCCAGGACCCCGCACACCATGACCGATACAACGACCACCACCCCCGTGTTCCCCGGCCCGTCGCTCGCCGCGTTCGAGCGAGCCAGGGACACCCTCGTCGGCACCGTCCAGCGCACGCCGATGGAGAGCTCCCGCTACCTCGCCGACGTCCTCGGCGTGCCCGTGCACCTCAAGTGCGAGAACCTCCAGCGGACCGGCTCCTACAAGATCCGCGGCGCGTACAACCGCATGTCCAGCCTGACCCCCGAGGAGCGGGCGCGCGGCGTCGTCGCCGCCTCGGCGGGCAACCACGCGCAGGGTGTCGCCTTCGCCGCCCGTGAGCTCGGCATCACCGCGACCATCTTCATGCCCGTCGGCGTCCCGCTCCCGAAGCTCGCCGCCACGCGCGACTACGGTGCGCACGTCATCCTGCGCGGCCACACGGTGGCGGAACCGCTGATCGCCGCCGCCGAGTTCGCCGCGGAGACCGGCGCCATCCTCATCCCGCCGTTCGACCACCCGGACGTCATCACCGGGCAGGGCACGCTCGGGCTCGAGATCCTCGAGGAGGTCCCCGACGTCGAGACGGTCATCGTGCCGATCGGCGGCGGCGGGCTCATCTCGGGTGTGGCGGGGGTCATGAAGCAGCGAGCGGCCCTCGAAGGACGCACCATCCGTGTGATCGGCGTCCAGGCGGCGAACGCGGCCGCGTACCCGGCGTCGCTGGAAGCCGGAACCCCGACGACCATCACCGTGCAGCCGACCATCGCCGACGGCATCGCCGTGGCCCGTCCCGGTGTGCTCAACTTCGAGATGATCAGCGCCCTCGTCGACGAGGTCGTCACCGTCAGCGAGGACGACCTCGCCCGGGCGATCGTGGTCCTCCTCGAGCGCGCCAAGCTCGTCGTCGAACCTGCCGGAGCCGCCGGTGTCGCGGCGATCCTGGCCGGGAAGATCGAGCCGACCGGCACGACGGTCACCATCCTCTCCGGCGGCAACATCGACCCGCTCCTGCTGCAGCGGGTCGTCAGTCACGGACTCGCGGCGTCGGACCGCTACCTGACCCTGCGCATCCCGCTGCCCGACCGACCGGGCCAGCTCGCACGGACGGCGGAGCTCGTCGCGCAGGCCAATGCCAACGTCATCGAGGTGCTGCACACCCGACACGGCCACGGCCTGCAGATCAGCGACGTCGAACTCGAGCTCAGCATCGAGACGCGCGGGCCAGACCACCGCGACCTCGTCGTACAGACGCTCCGCGAAGCGGGGTACGACCCGCAGATCGTCGACGACTGATCCGACTGCCGGAACGCAGCAGGGCCCCGCCGTGTCGGCGGGGCCCTTCGTGCGTCTGGTCGGTCGCGAAGGACGCGACCTGCCGGATCAGGAACCGGTGTAGGTCTCCACCGCGCTGATCGACACGGTGATCTCCTTGCCGTTCGGCGCCTCGTAGGTGGTCTTGTCGCCGATCTTCAGACCGAGGATGGCGGCACCGAGCGGGCTGCCCTCGCTGTAGACGTCGAGGTCGGTGTTGCCGGCGATCTCGCGGCTGCCGAGGAGGAACCGCTCCTCGCCGCCCGCGACGACGGCCGTGATGACGGTGCCGGACTCCACGACACCACTGGACTGCGGTGCCTCGCTCACCTTGGCGTCGCGCAGCATCTGCGTGAGCGTCCGGATGCGGGCCTCCTGCTTGCCCTGTTCGTCCTTCGCGGCGTGGTAGCCGCCGTTCTCCTTGAGGTCGCCCTCTTCGCGAGCCGCTTCGATGCGCTTGGCGATCTCCTCGCGGCCCGTCGTGCTGAGGTGCTCGAGTTCCGCCTGCAGCCGGTCGAAGGCCTGCTGGGTGAGGAACGTCTCCTGGATCTGCTCGGACACGATGGAACTCCTTTGCATGGTGGGTCCGCACACGACGGCCGAAACGCCCGTCATATGCCAGACGCCCCGGCGGAGTGCCGGGGCGTATGAAGTACTGCCTTCGAGTATCGCACGATCGGCGCGGGAGTGCGGCGCACGCGCCGACGCCGTCGTGGGTCAGGAACGGTGCTCGACCACCCAACAGGTGTCGACGACGCCGGTGTTACTGAGCTCCGTGGTGCGGACGCTCTCCGTGAACGTGCGGGTGCGCTGCTCGGACGGCGGCAGCTCGACGACCTTCCATCCGACGACCGCGAACTGCTCGTTGAGCGCCTGGACCGAGCAGGCCATGGGGGTGTCCTGCGGACCGGTGACCTCGAAGGACACGCTGACCATCGTGTCGTCGACGATCTCGTGCGCCGTGTTGCGCGACTCGATGCTCGGCCGACTGCCGTCGAGACCGGCCCACACGACCCACGCGATGAAGACGACGGCGAACGCTGCGGCGGCCAGCCAGATCAGGCGGCGGTCGCGGGCACGGTTGCCAGGGGTGCGTCCGTATCGCGCCGCGATGGCGTCCTGAGGGCCGGCATCCTGCAGGGGAGAGGTCACGTCACGGGCTCCGGTTCGAACGGTTAAGCTGGACCAGGAGTGCGAGACGCCTCGAGGTCGACACCTCAAGCGTATTGCCTCTTCCTGGATGCGGAGTCCCGACCGCGTCGTCACGTCACGAGTCGCGAAGCGGTCCCCTCGCGCAGACCAGCCGGAAGGCGGAGCACCATGACCATGAGACTGCTCGCCGTGCACGCGCACCCCGACGACGAGTCGAGCAAAGGGGCGGCGACGCTCGCACACTACCGGAGCCTCGGCGCCGAGGTCATGGTCGTCAGCTGCACGGGTGGTGAACGCGGCGACCTCCAGAACCCCGGGCTCGCCGACGTCGCGATGATCGAGCGCGACCTCCCCGGCTACCGTCGCCTCGAGATGGCCGCGGCGCAGGAGATCCTCGACATCGAGCACCGGTGGCTCGGCTACCAGGACAGCGGGATGGCCCGCGACGACGGCACGGTCCCACCCGCGAGCTTCGCCGACATCCCCCTCGGGGTCTCGACCGGTGTGCTCGTGCGCATCGTCCGCTCCTTCCGGCCGCAGGTCATCATCACCTACGACGAGAACGGGGGCTACCCGCACCCCGACCACATCCGGTGCCACGAGGTGAGCGTCGCCGCCTTCGAAGCGGCGGCCGATCCCACGCGCTATCCCGAAGCGGGCGAGCCCTGGCGCGTCGACAAGCTGTACTACGACCGCTCGTTCAGCCCCGCCCGGCTCGAAGCCGTGTACGCCTACCTGCTGGAGCACCACCCCGACGACCCGGCGGTCGAGCGACTGGCCGAGATGCGCGAGTGGATGGCCGGCCGGCCCGATCTCGCGACGACGCACGTGCGCGTCGGCGACTTCTTCGAGGCTCGCGACGCCGCGCTCCGGGCGCACGGCAGCCAGGTGCCGCCAGACTCACCGTTCTTCTTCTGGCCCAACGACGTCCTCCGTGCCGCGTGGCCGTTCGAGGACTACCAACTGGTCACGTCGCACGTCGCGTCGACCACCCCAGAGTCGGAGCTGTTCGACGGCATCGACACCAGCGAAGGAACCGCATGATGCACCACCTGTTCACCGAGGTCCTGTTGGCGGTCACGCCGTCGCCGTCGCCCTCGCCGGCGTTCGACGAGAACCAGGTGACGCCGGGACCGTGGGGCTTCGTGATCACCTTCGCCATCGCCGGAGTCGTCGTCTTCCTCGTCATCGACATGGTGCGTCGCGTGCGCCGGGTCAACTACCGCGCGGAGATCGACGAGCGGCTCCAGGCCGAGGTCGCCGAGCGGGCAGCCGCGGACCGCGCGGGGAGCGACGCCGGCAAGGCGGCCCCCGCAGGCGTCGAGGACGACCCTCGCCCGCCGTCGGACCAGTCGGCCCGCTGACACCACCACCGCGACGCCTCGCCGCTCGGTGGGCCGTCGGTCGTCAGCGGTTGTAGACCGGGTCGATCGCGATCAGCAGGATTCCGGTCCAGTGGCAGAGGAACGCGAGCACCGTGCACAGGTGGAAGAGCTCGTGGAACCCGAACCGCCCCGGCCAGGGGTTCGGTCGCTTCATCGCGTACATGACCGCGCCAACCGTGTAGAACAGGCCACCGGCGGCGACGAGCACCATCGTGGCGAAGTTGCCGCGGGCGATGTCGCCGAGGTACGCGACCGCACCCCACCCGAGTGCCAGGTAGAGCGGGACGTAGAGCCACCGCGGGGCGTTGATCCAGAACACGCGGAAGCCGATGCCGAGGAGCGCGCCTCCCCAGACGAGCACGAGCAGGAGGTTGCCCTGCGCCGGTGGCAGTGCGAGCACGGCGAGCGGCGTGTAGGTGCCGGCGATCAACAGGAAGATGTTGGCGTGGTCGATCCGCTTGAGGAGGAGCTTGACCGAGGGGCGCCAGGAGAACCGGTGGTACAGCGCCGAGTTCCCGAAGAGCAGCATCGAGGTGAGCACGAACACCGTCGAACTCCACTTCGCGGCCGCACCCTGTGCGAGCACGACGAGGACGATCCCGGCGACGATCGAGATGGGGAAGATCCCGGCGTGCAGCCATCCGCGCCAGGTCGGTTTGACCTCCTCCGGTGCGGCGGCGTCATCGGCGGCGACCTCGAGCAACGGCAGCTTCGGCAGCTCGGGATCTCCACTCGTCATGGGTCCAGGATACGGGGTGGCGCGGAACGCGTACTGGGAGCGATGCAGGAAACTGCACTAGCGTTGCAGGGTGATGACGAGGCATTCCGCACCGGTGGACGGCTTCCTGTACGGCGTCTACGCACGGCGCCTCCGGAAGGCGCTCACTCCGCAGACGCTGCCGCACCATGTCGCGATGATCATCGACGGCAACCGGCGGTGGGCCAAGCAGCTCGGGTACGACACCGCGGCGCACGGGCACCGGGCCGGTGCGGCGAAGATGCGCGAGTTCCTGACCTGGTGCGACGACCTCGGCATCGGCGTCGTCACCCTGTACCTGCTGTCGAGCGACAACCTGGTGAACCGCGCACCGGACGAGCTGGACGACCTCGTCGACATCATCGCCGACCTCGCCGAGGGGCTGTCGCACTACCGTGACTGGCGCGTGAAGCACGTCGGTTCGAGCGATGGACTCCCGGAGTCGTTGCGCACGGCGTTGACGAGCGCGGAGGAGCGCACGGCCGACCGTTCCGGCATGCACATCAACCTCGCGGTCGGCTACGGCGGCAGGACCGAGATCGTGGACGCGATGCGCGCGATCGTCGCCAAGCACCACCTCGAGGGTCGGAGCCTGGAAGATCTCGCGGCGCTGCTCACCCCCGACCTCATCGGTGAGCACCTCTACACGGGAGGCCAGCCCGACCCCGACCTCGTCATCCGCACCAGCGGCGAACAGCGGATGAGCGACTTCATGCTCTGGCAGAGCGCCCACAGCGAGTTCTACTTCGTCGAGGCGCTCGGGCCCGACCTCCGCGAGGTCGACTTCCTCCGCGCCCTCCGCGACTTCTCCAGGCGGCAGCGACGGTTCGGCGGATGAGCCGATCCACGCCCGCCTCGGAGCCGGACGAGCCGGAGACGGCGTCCCGCTTGGAGACGTTCCAAGCGGGATTCGGTGAGGTCGACGGCTATCTCAACTACGGCAGTGTCGGTCCGTTGGCCGCGTCCGTCGTCCTCGAGGCCGCCCGCTGGAACGACGTGCTCGCGAGCGCGACCCCCGGCACGCTCGGCGCGGTCGACGGGCAGGACGAACGGATGCGGACCGCCGTCGGGACGCTCACCGGGTTCCGAGCCGACCAGGTCGTCGCCCAGCCCAACACCTCGCAGGGCCTCATGCACGCGATGTTCGGCCTGAGCGGCACGGTCCTGCTCTCCCGCCTGGAATACCCCACGCTGCCGCTCGCCGCGGAGCGGGCCGCCGAGCACCGGCACCTGCTCACGCCGAGATGGCTCGAGACGCGACGCGGACACGTGACGGCCGAGAGCGTGCGCGAGCAGCTGGACGACACCGTCACCGCCGTGGCCGTGAGCCTCGTCGACTACCGCACCGGATACGTCTGCGACCTCGAAGCCGTCCGCGAGGTGATCGGCGACCGCCTCCTGATCGTCGACGCCATCCAGGGCTTCGGTGTGGTCGACGCCCCCTACGCCGTCGCCGACGTGGTCGCCTCGGGCGGGCAGAAGTGGATGCGGGCGGGCTGGGGCACCGGGTTCCTCGCCCTGAGCGACCGCGCCGTCGAGCGACTCGAGCCGGTCTTCTCCGGCGTGACCGGCACCGACGAGCCCTGGCCGTTCAGCGCTACTCCGGCACCGAGCCGATCGGCGCGCGCGTACTCGATCACCAGGCCCGACCCGCTCGCGGCGGCACGGTTCGCGGCGTCCTTGGAGGACACGGTCGCCGTCGGCACCGCGACGGTCCACGCCGCGATCGCCGAGCTCACGGCCGAGGTGATCGAGCTCGCGGACGAGTTCGGCGTCGCGGTGGTCTCCTCGCGAGACGAGCACGAACGCGCGGGCATCGTCGTCCTGGAGCCGGAGGAGTCCGTCCTCGACACACTGTGGACCTCGCTCGAGAACCACGGCGTCACCGCGACCATCCGCGCCGGGGCCGTGCGGCTCAGCGTGCACGCCGGTACCAGCCGGCAGACGCTGGACCAGCTGCGCGGTGCGCTGCTGTCGTTCGCGACGGCCGCGAACTACTGAGCCGCCGTCCGACCACCGGCGGGCCAGGAGACGGCCCCCATCTGTTCACCTCCCCGTAACAGGACACGGGGCGTGTCGTCGCGTCGATGTCGGCGGCCGGACGTACGTTCATCTCATCGGGCATGGAGCCCGGTCGAGACGGCCACACAAGTTCGGCTCGAAACCCTGCAGGCGGCCGTTTCGCACAGTGATCCGAGCATCAGATGCTCGGGGTGGGAGTGGTTGTGGCCTCGCGAGAAATCCAGAACACGTCAGCCGGGACCGAGACGCGGGACGCGTCGACGAGACGGAGCCGGCGACCCGCCGACCACACGGCGAGCGGGGGAGATCAGGCGCAGGCCGAGATCACCTACGTGCTCGACACCTCCGTGCTGCTGTCGGACCCCAAGGCGCTCTTCCGGTTCGCGGAGCACGCCGTCGTCATCCCGGTCGTCGTCATCAGTGAGCTCGAGGGCAAGCGCAACGACCCCGAGATCGGCTACTTCGCACGTCAGGCACTCCGCATCCTCGACGAGCTCCGCATCGAGCACGAACGCCTCGACTTCCCGATCCCCGTCGGTGACGGCGGATCCCTGCGGGTCGAACTCAACCACTCGAGCATGGCCTCGCTGCCGTCCGGCCTCCAGCTCGGCGACAACGACTCGCGCATCCTGGCGGTCGCGCTGAACCTGGCGAACGACGGCCTGACGGTCACAGTCGTGTCCAAGGACCTGCCGCTGCGTGTCAAGGCGGCGTCCATCGGTCTGCAGGCCGAGGAGTACCGGGCGGAACTCGCGGTCGACTCCGGCTGGACGGGCATGTCCGAGATCACCCTCGGCTCCGAGGACATGAGCACGCTGTGGGAGCGCGAGGAGGGGACGACGCCGATCATCGAGGACCTGCCGATCAACACGGGCCTCGTGATCCACTCGGACCGGGGATCCGCACTCGGGCGGGTCACGGGCAAGCGCAGCTACAAGCTCGTCCGCGGCGACCGCGACGTCTTCGGTCTGCACGGACGCTCGGCCGAGCAGCGGCTCGCGATCGATCTCTTGCTCGACCCCGAGATCGGGATCCTCTCGCTAGGAGGTCGAGCAGGGACGGGGAAGTCCGCGCTCGCCCTCTGCGCGGGTCTGGAGGCCGTCCTCGAGCGACAAGCGCACAAGAAGATCATGGTGTTCCGCCCGCTGTACGCGGTCGGCGGTCAGGAGCTCGGGTACCTGCCCGGCGACCAGGGCGAGAAGATGAACCCCTGGGGACAGGCGATCTTCGACACGCTCGGCGCGGTCGTCTCGCAGAACGTGCTCGACGAGGTGGTGGAGCGGGGGATCCTCGAGGTGCTCCCGCTGACGCACATCCGCGGCCGGTCGCTCCACGACGCCTTCGTGATCGTCGATGAGGCGCAGTCGCTCGAGCGCAACGTCCTCCTCACGGTCCTCAGCCGGATCGGGCAGAACTCGCGGGTCGTCCTCACGCACGACGTCGCCCAGCGCGACAACCTGCGCGTCGGCCGACACGACGGCGTCGCCTCGGTGATCGAGACGCTCAAGGGGCACCCGCTGTTCGCGCACGTCACGCTGACGCGCTCGGAGCGCTCGGCCATCGCGGCACTCGTGACCGAGATGCTCGAGGGGAACGAACTGGCCTAGCGGCTGTCGGCGGAGCGGGCTCGCGAGGCTCGCTCCGCCGGCTCCGGCCGCCTGTGGAGAACGCCGAGGGCCGGCGCGAGGATCCTCCTATCCTGACGGGATGCCCTCGCGACCGACCTCCACCGGCAGGCGGCTGCACCCGCGTGTCGCCACCGCGGCGATGGCCGGCTCGACGCTGCTGCTCGTAGCCGTCACCGTTGCCCGGCTCGGCCCCGACCCGCGTCCGGTCGTCATCGTGCTCGTATGGCTCGCCTGCATCACGCCGCCGCTCGTGCGCATCGACGTCGCGGAGCGGCGGCTCCCGAACCGTCTCGTGCTGCCGGCGCTCGCCATCGCGGTGCCGGTCACCGCGGTCGATGCCGCAGTGCGTCAGGTGGCCCCGCTCGAACCGCTCCTGACGGGGTTCGCGGTCGGCGCCGTCCTGTACGTGTGCGCCCTCTTCGGCGGGCTGGGCATGGGGGACGTGAAGCTGGGCGCGATGCTCGGCCTCGCGGTCGGCTGCTTCGGGACGTCCGCGGTACTGCTCTTCGCGGTGGTGTCGGTCTCCTCGGCCGGCCTCGCGGGTGTGGTCGTCGTGCTTCTCGCACGCTTCCGTGGTGGCTCCGCCGGTTGGCGCACGCGCATCCCGTTCGGCCCGTTCCTGCTCCTCGGCTGCTGGAGCGCCATCGCCGCCACAGCGTGACCACACGGACGGAGACGGCCCCGGAACCGCGTGGGTTCCGGGGCCGTCCGGTCGTTCGACGAGCGGGTCGACTCAGCCGGGGTGCGTCATCGAGAGGACGTCGAGCGCCGTGTCGAGCTGCTCCTCCGTGATCTCGCCGCGTTCGACGAACCCGAGGTCGACGACGGCCTCGCGGACGGTGAGGCCCTTGGCGACGGAGTGCTTGGCGATCTTCGCCGCCGACTCATAGCCGATGATCTTGTTCAGCGGGGTGACGATCGAGGGCGAGGAGCCGGCGAGTGCCGCGGCGCGGTCGAGGTTGGCCTCGAGGCCGTCGACGGTCTTGTCGGCGAGGACCCGGGTCGCGTTCGACAGGAGACGGATGCTCTCGAGGAGCGCCGTGCCCATGACCGGGATCGCCACGTTGAGCTCGAAGGAGCCCGAGGCGCCGGCCCAGGCGATGGTCGCGTCGTTGCCGATGACCCGGGCGCCGACCATCAGGACGGCCTCCGGGATCACGGGGTTCACCTTGCCGGGCATGATCGAGGATCCCGGTTGGAGGTCGGGGATGTGCAGCTCGCCGAGACCGGTGTTCGGGCCCGAGCCCATCCAGCGGAGGTCGTTGCAGATCTTCGTGAGGCTCACCGCGATGACCCGGAGGGCTCCCGAGGCGTCGACGAGTCCGTCGCGAGCGCCCTGGGCCTCGAAGTGGTCCTGGGCCTCGGTGATGGGCAGCTCGGTCTCCTGCGCGAGCAGCTCGATGACGAGCTGGGGGAAGCCCTTCGGCGTGTTGATGCCGGTGCCCGTCGCGGTTCCGCCGAGCGGGACCTCCGCGACGCGGGGGAGCGCCGTGCGCACGCGCTCGATGCCGAGACGCATCTGGCGGGCGTAGCCACCGAACTCCTGGCCGAGGGTGACCGGCGTGGCGTCCATGAGGTGCGTCCGGCCCGGCTTCACCGCGGTCTTCCACAGCTCGGCCTTGCGCTCGAGCGACACGGCCAGGTGGTCGAGGGCCGGGATGAGGTCGTCGATGAGGGCGCTCGTGACCGCGATGTGCACCGAGGTCGGGAAGACGTCGTTGGAGGACTGCGAGGCGTTGACGTGGTCGTTGGGGTGCACCGGGCTGCCGAGGCGCGCGCTCGCGAGCGTCGCCAGGACCTCGTTCATGTTCATGTTCGACGAGGTGCCGCTGCCGGTCTGGTAGGTGTCGACCGGGAACTGCGCGTCGTGCGCGCCGGTGATGACCTCGTCGGCTGCAGCGGCGATCGCGTCGGCGACACCCTGGTCGAGGACGCCGAGCTTGGCGTTCGCGAGTGCCGCGGACTTCTTGATCCGGGCCAGCGAGGCGATCTGCGCCGACTCGAGCCCGCTGCCCGAGATCGGGAAGTTCTCGACGGCCCGCTGCGTCTGCGCACCGTAGAGCGCGTTGGCGGGGACCCGCACCTCGCCCATGGTGTCGTGTTCGATGCGGTACTCGGTTGCTGAGGTGTCTACCACGCTGTTCGTTCTCCTTCGTGCGATTGCGGTGGTGCTGCGCTCGACCGGTCGGTGAGCGGAGTGGAGGTCATTCGGGGACGGTGACGTCGCCGATCACGATGTCGGCGACGGCGGTGCCCTCGAGGAGCTTGTAGTTCGCGCCGATGATGGCGACCGTCCCGGCCGCCACGGCGTCGCTGATGAGCTCGGAGCGCGAGACGACCTCCATGACGGTGCGGCGGAGGTGGCGTCGTCCGACCTCGGAGGTGTCGACGGAGGCTGCGTCGATCGGTGCAGGGCCGGCGACCGCACTCACGGCGGGGACGATCTGCTGGATCAGCTGGTCGATGTACGGGGGGAGCGGCGTTGCGTCCTCGATCTGCGAGTCGATGGCCGCGCGGACGGCGCCGCACTCGTCGTGCGCGAGCACGAGGATGAGCGGGACCTGCAGGACGCCGACGGCGTACTCCAGGGTGCCGAGCACCGAGTCGGAGACGATCTGGCCGGCGTTGCGGACGACGAAGAGGTCGCCGAGTCCCTTGTCGAAGATGATCTCGGCCGCGAGGCGGGAGTCGGAGCAGCCGAAGATGACCGCCTCCGGGGCCTGGGAGTGCGCGAGCGTGGCGCGGCGTTCGACGTCCTGGCGGGGGTGGGCGGGCTGACCGGCGACGAACCGCGCGTTGCCGCGCTGCATCTCGCGCCAGACGGCACCGGGGCGCTTCTGGGTCATTCTGAGTCCGTTTCTGCAGGGGCGCCCGACGGGGCGTCGAGGTTGGCGGTGACCCCGGTGCGCACGGATCGTGCGACATCGAGGACGTACTCGGGCTTCGCCGTGCCGAACACGGCGATCGTGCTCCGACCGGCGACGGTCGACAGGGCGTACGCGACGTTACCGTCGTCGGAGCCGCTGCCGTTCGCGTATTCGACCCACTCGACGCCGTCGATGGTGACGGTTCCGGTGGGCCGGGCTTCGTCGAGCTCGGCGAGGAGCCAGGTGTCGTTGGCGTCCACGCCTTGGACGAGGCCGACGAACTCGTCGTCGGGGGAGATGAGTCCGACGTTCCAGGAGCGGATGTCGGGTGTGCCGGCGACCGGTGAGGCTGCGGTGCGGACGTCGGCGTAGTTGCTGCCCCAGTCGTCGCCGAGCTCGGGGGTGAGGAGCGGGACGGGGAGGTCGGGCTGCGCCTGGCCGGCGAGCTGCGCGTAGTCGACGGTCGGGCGTTCCGGGGCCTCACCTCGGGGCACGGCGAGCACGATCACGACCACGAGGCCGACCGTGGCCAGGAGCGACAGGACGAGGTTGTTGACGGTCTTGCGCGAGCGGTAGAGGCGGGAGTTCTCCGCCTTGCGGTCTGCGGTCTCCTGCGGCGTCTCGGGGCGGCCGAGCTCGGCAACGACGCGCGGCGGCTTGGTGTCCTTCACCGCGATGCGTCCGGAGTGCCGGATCCGAGCTGGGCGGCGCGAGCCGCGTCCAGCCGTGCCTTCGCGCCGATCAGCCACTCCTCGCAGCGCTGGGCGAGCTGTTCGCCGCGCTCCCAGAGCCGGAGGGAGTCCTCGAGCGACGCCGAGCCCTGCTCCAGCTCGGACACGACACGCACGAGCTCGTCGCGTGCCTGCTCATAGCTGAGCTCCTGGACATCGGAGGGGGTTGGCATGCTTCTATCCTATTCGTCGTCGGTCCGGGCGGCAGCCGTGGCCGGGCCGGTACTGGAGGCGCCGATCGCGCCGGAGGCGAGGGTGACCAGGAGCTCCGTCCCGGCGGGGGCGTCGCCCTCCGCACGGATGACCGCGCCACCCGGGACGCCGGCCTCCGGGTCCGCTCGCTGGACGATGGCGTAGCCGCGGTCGAGCGTGCGCTGCGGCGACAGGGCGCGGAGGTGCGCGCGCAGTTCCGTCACCTCGCGCTGGGAGCGCTCGACGGCGCGGTCGATGAGCTCGGCACCCCTCGCGACCGTGCGGGTCAGCTCGTCCGCCCGCGAGTCGACGATCCAGGACGGGTCGGCGAGCGCAGGACGGGTGCGGAGGGTCGCGAGTCGGTCGATCTCGTGACCGAGCAAGGAGGTCACCCGGGAGGACAACCGGACGCGGGCCTGCTGCACGCGAGCGAACTCCTCCGCGACGTCGGGGACGACCCGCTTGGCGGCATCGGTCGGTGTGGAGGCGCGGAGGTCGGCGACGTCGTCGAGCAGTGGGCGGTCCGCCTCGTGGCCGATGGCGCTCACGAGGGGCGTGGTGCAGGCGGCCGCGGCTCTGACCACGCGTTCGTCGCTGAACCCGAGGAGGTTCTGGAAGTCGCCGCCGCCACGCGCGACGATGATGACGTCGACCTCGGGGTCGGCGTCGAGCGTCTGCAAGGCGCTCACGACGTCGCCGGGGGTGCGGTCGCCCTGGACGGCGGCGTGGACGACGCGGAACCGGACCGACGGCCAGCGCAGCTCCGCGTTGCGCAGGACGTCCTTCTCGGCGTCGGAGTCCTTGCCGGTGACCAGCCCGATGCACTGCGGGAGGAACGGGAGCGGCCGCTTGCGCGACGCGTCGAAGAGCCCCTCCTCGGCGAGCTGCCGACGGAGCCGTTCGAGTCGCTCGAGGAGGTCGCCGATGCCGACGTGCTTCATCGCCATGACCTGCATGGTGAGCGTGCCGCCCTTGAGCCAGTAGTTCGGCTTGACCAACGCGACCACGTGGTCGCCCTGCTTGAGGTCGGCGGGGATCTTCGCTCGGACGGACGACCAGATGGTGAAGCCGACCGTCGCATCGATCTCGAGGTCTTTGAGCTTGCCGTAGACGTTGCCGCCCGAGGCGCCCCATTGCGTGATCTCGCCCTCGACCCAGACCGTGCCGAGGCGGTCGATGTAGTCGCGGAGCTTCGTGCCGAGGAGCGCGACCGGCCAGGGGGCTTCCATGGTGGCCGGTGCATCGCTCATCCCTCAAGCCTAGCCGCGAGCACCGACGGCGCGGGGTCGCGGACCACCCGGGCGTTCACGGCCGACTCCCGAGCGCTGCCGCGTAGAATCCACACGTGACCGATCTCCGCGACGCCCCAGCCATCGGCCTCGGCATGCCGAGGCTCCGACGCATCGCCGGACGCCTCGCAGACCTCCCCGTCGCCGGCGAGAAGCGCGTCCTGCTCGCCGCCCCTCGGGGCTACTGCGCCGGCGTGGACCGCGCGGTCGTCGCCGTCGAGAAGGCGCTCGAGCATTATGGCGCGCCGGTGTACGTCCGGAAGCAGATCGTGCACAACGTGCACGTCGTCGACCAGCTCGAGGCCCAGGGCGCGGTGTTCGTGGAAGAGGTCGACGAGGTGCCGTCCGGCGCGCACATCGTCTTCAGTGCGCATGGCGTCTCGCCCGCCGTGGTCGATGCCGCCGCCGACCGCGGGCTGCTCGCGATCGACGCCACCTGCCCGCTCGTCACCAAGGTCCACCGCGAGGCCGTCCGCTTCGCCCGCGACGACTACGAGATCCTGCTCATCGGACACGAGGGGCACGAGGAGGTCGAGGGGACGGCCGGTGAAGCGCCCGACCACGTCACGCTCGTGACGAGCCCGGAGGCCGTCGACGACCTCGTCGTCGCCGACCCGGACAAGGTCGTGTGGCTCTCGCAGACCACGCTGTCGGTGGACGAGACCATGGAGACGGTCCGCCGCCTGCGCGAGCGGTTCCCGAAGCTCCAGGATCCGCCGAGCGACGACATCTGCTACGCGACCCAGAACCGTCAGGTCGCCATCAAGAAGGTGGCCCAAGACGCTGACCTCGTGATCGTGGTCGGGTCGGCGAACTCCTCGAACTCGGTGCGCCTCGTGGAGGTCGCCCTCGAGTACGGCGCGAAGGCCGCCTACCGCGTCGACTACGCGCACGAGATTCAGCAGTCCTGGCTCGACGGCGTCGTCACGGTCGGTGTCACCAGCGGCGCCTCCGTGCCGGAGGTCCTCGTCGACGAGGTGCTCGAAGAACTCTCCGGTGCCGGCTACGGCGCGGTGGAGGAAGTCAAGACGGCCGAGGAGGACCTCATGTTCTCCCTGCCGAAGGAGCTGCGCAAGGACCTTGCCGGCACGACCGATCCGCGCGCCCTGGGAGGGCGTCGACCATGAGCGAATCCCGCCCCCGTCCGCAGTTCGGTGAGTACGCGTCCCCCGAGGAGCAGCGTGCCCGGATCGCCGAGCCCATCGACGAACAGCGGGCGGAGGAGCTCGGCATCGCGCCGGTCGTCCCCGTCGAGCGGCAACCGCGGCAGCAGCAGGAGCCGACCCTGCGCGAGCAGACGCGTGAGCAGGCGCATGAGCCTGGGGTGGTGCAGCCGGGCGCTCCGACCGTGGCCGCCCGACGACCCGTCGCCGGAGACCGGATCGCGACGTCGATCCTGCTCGGACTCGGCCTCGTCGGCCTGATCGTGACCATGCCGGGTCTGCTCGACCTCCCCGGCCTGATCCGCCCTGCACTCGTGCAGATGGGTGTCTCGGGGTACTCCTCGGACGGTCTCGCGAGCGCCATGGGCATCCTGGCGCTCGGTCTCCAGATCGCCCTGTGGGTGGGCGCCATCATCCTGTCGAGCCGGTCCCTCCGCGCGGGTCGACTGACCTTCTGGATCCCGCTCGTCGCCGGTGTCGCAGCGAACCTGGTCGTGGTGATCTGTCTCGCCGTGGCCATGGGTGCCGACCCGGCGTTCATGGAGTACGTCCGCTCGCAGCAGCCGTAGTCGTCCACACACGAAGAACGGGCCCGGCAGCGATGCCGGGCCCGTTCTGTTGGTGCAGGTGACTAGGAGGTGCTGGTGCCGTACGAGCCGAGCTGCTTCGTCGACTCCAGGACGCGAGCGGCCATCGCCGACTCGGCGACCTTACCCCAGGCGCGCGGGTCGTACACCTTCTTGTTGCCGACCTCGCCGTCGAGCTTCAGCACACCCTCGTAGTTCGAGAGCATGTAGCCGGCGATCGAGCGGGTGAACGCGTACTGCGTGTCGGTGTCGATGTTCATCTTGACGACACCGTTCGCGACGGCCTCGGCGATCTCGGCGTCGGTGGAACCCGACCCGCCGTGGAAGACGAGGTCGAGCGGCTTGGGGCCGTGGCCGTACTTGGCGGTGAGGCCGTCCTGGATGGTCTTCAGCAGCTCGGGCTGGAGCTTGACGTTGCCGGGCTTGTAGACGCCGTGCACGTTGCCGAAGGTGAGGGCGGCCATGTAGCGACCCTGCTCGCCGAGGCCGAGCGCCTCGACGGTCGCGATGGCGTCGTCGAGCGTGGTGTACAGGTGCTCGTTGATGTCGTGGCTGACGCCGTCCTCTTCGCCGCCGACGACGCCGATCTCGACCTCGAGGATGGCGTTGATGGCCTTGGTGCGCTTCAGCATCTCGGTCGCGATCTCGAGGTTCTCCGTGAGCGGGACCGCCGAGCCGTCCCACATGTGGGACTGGAAGATCGGGTTGCGACCGGCCTTCACCTCTTCTTCGGAGGCGGCGATGAGCGGCATGACGAAGCCGTCGAGCGCGTCCTTCGGGCAGTGGTCGGTGTGGAGCGCGACGGTGACGGGGTAGTTCTTGGCGACCTCGGTCGCGAACTTCGCGAAGGCGATCGCGCCGGCGGCACGGTTCTTCACGGTGTGGCCGGCGAAGTAGTCGGCGCCGCCCGTGGTGACCTGGATGATGCCGTCGGAACCGGCCTCGGTGAGGCCCTGGAGGACGGAGTTGATGGTCTGGCTGCTCGAGACGTTGAACGCCGGGTACGCGAACCCGTTCGACTTCGCCTTGTCGAGCATCGCTGCGTACTGTTCCGGGGTGGCGACGGGCATGTCTTCTCCTTGCGTGGGGACGATTCGCCTTGAAGTCTAGTGACTCGGGCTCCGAGGCATACGGCACGATGGGGACATGATCGAGCGCACTCCGGACACCGACCTCCTTGACGGCTTCCTCGACGCCACGAGGGCCGCGGCTGCCGCGGTCGCGGGTCTCGTCGGAGGTGGAGACGGCATGCGCATCGACGGGGTCGCCGTCGATGCGCTCCGCCGAGCGCTCGAATCGCTCCCGGTCGACGGGCGCGTCGTCGTGGGGGAGGGCGAGAAGGACCGGGCGCCCATGCTCTTCGTCGGGGAACGTTTCGGCACGGGAGCGGGGCCGGCGATCGACCTCGCCGTCGACCCCGTGGACGGCACGAAGCTCGCTGCCTCCGGGAAGCCGGACTCCGTCGCCGTGATCGCCATCGCCCCGCGCGGTGCGATGTTCGACATCGGCCCGGCGTACTACCTCGAGAAGCTCGTCGCCGCCGGCGGGGGACGCGAGTTGTCGCTGGCCGACCCGATCGCGGTGACCCTCGACCGGCTCGCGGCCCGGCTGGGGCGGCCGGTCGAGCAGCTGCGGGTCGCGGTCCAGGACCGTCCGCGGAACGCGGCGACCGCCCAGGCCGTGACCGCCGCCGGTGCCGAGCTCGTGAGCTTCATGGACGGCGACGTCGCCCTGTCCCTGCGGGCCGCGGCCGCCGACGGCGACCTCGATCTGCTCCTCGGTGTGGGAGGAGCCCCCGAGGGCATCCTCACGGCTGCCGCGGTCCAGGCCCTCGGTGGTTGGATGACAGCGCGCTTCGCACCGCAGTCGCCGGAGGAACGTGCGCGGCTCGTCGAGGCCGGGACCGATCTCGATCGCGAGGTCCCGCTCGACGAACTCTGCCGCGATGACGCCTGGCTGCTGCTCAGCGCCGTCACGTCGACCGCGCTCGCCGCCGGAGCCGAACTCGCCGGAGTCCGGGTCGAAGCGGACGGCGGTGTCCTGGTCGAGTCCGTCGTCGTCGGTCCCGGAAGCCCGCTGACGAGGTCACGGAAGCGCCTCGATCGAGACGCACCCAGCGGCCTTCCCAGCCCGGTTCGATAGGCTGAAACCCTCATCCACCGAAGCGTCGTGTCCCACGAGGCGAGCGATCCATGGAGGATCCAGTGACCCAGCCTGAAACCGGCTCCCACTATCTGCAGCCCGACCGCAACCTCGCCATGGAGCTCGTGAGAGCGACGGAGGCCGCCGCGATCAGGGCGGCGCCGTTCATCGGGCGAGGCGACAAGAACGCCGCCGACGGCGCAGCGGTCGACGCCATGCGCGCCTTCCTCGGCACCGTCAACTTCGACGGCGTGGTCGTCATCGGCGAGGGCGAGAAGGATGAAGCGCCCATGCTGTTCAACGGCGAGCATGTCGGCAACGGCCGCGGCCCGTCCTGCGACATCGCCGTCGACCCGATCGACGGCACGAGCCTCACCGCCGCAGGCCGCCAGAACGCCCTCTCCGTCATCGCCGTGTCCGACCGCGGCAGCATGTTCGACCCGTCCGCGGTGTTCTACATGGACAAGATCGTCACCGGCGCCGACGGCATCGGTGTCGTCGACATCAGCCAGTCCATCGGCGACAACATCCGCGAGCTCGCGAAGGCCAAGGGCAAGCAGCCCGAGGACATCCGCGTCGCCGTCCTCGACCGACCGCGCCACGCGCAGCTCATCGAGGAGATCCGCGCGGCGGGTGCCGGGACGCGTCTGCTGCTCGACGGCGACGTCGCGGGTGGCATCAACGCCGCGCGCTACGACTCGCGGATCGACATGTGCGTCGGCATCGGCGGCACGCCTGAGGGCATCATCACCGCGTGTGCGGTGAAGGCGCTCGGCGGGCTCATCCAGGGCAAGCTCATGCCGAAGGACGACGCCGAGCGTGAGCGTGCGCTCGCGGCCGGTCACGACCTCGACCGCGTCCTCGGCGCGAACGACCTCGTCCGAGGCGACAACACGTACTTCGTCGCGACGGGCGTCACCCACGGTGAACTCGTCGACGGTGTGCAGCGCAAGGGTCCGATCATCCGCACCGAGAGCCTCGTGCTGCGGTCGCGTTCCGGCACCATCCGTCGCGTCGAGGCGGACCACCTCGCTGCGAAGTGGCTGTAGCCGTTCCTCCAGCAGCACGAAGCGCCCGGTTCCACCTCACGGTGGTGCCGGGCGCTTCGTCGTGCGGTGCTCGTGCCGGTCAGTCCTGCAGCCGGTGCGCGAGTCGCGCCTCGAGCTCGCTCGGCTCGCTATCGGACGGCTCCGGCGAGGGCTGCGCCTCCGGTGCGGTGAGGCGCTTCGGTGAGGCGTCGCTCTGGCTCACCTGACCGATGACCGTCGCCTCGTCGAGGCCGTCGAGCTTGCGCGCCGTGACGAGCACGCGGGTCTCGAACGACGAGGCGAACTGGTTGTAGTTGGTGACCGTGCTCTCGATGGACCGGCGCAGGCGGTCGGCGTGGTCCGACAGCGTCGAGAGTCGCTGGTAGAGCTCCTTGCCGAGGTCGAACAGTCGCTTCGCGTCCTCGGTGAGGACGTCCTGCTGCCAGGTGAACGCGACCGTCTTGAGGACCGCCCACAGGTTGACGGGGGAGGCGAGGGCGACCCGTTTGCCGAAGGCGTAGTCGAGCAGGCTCGCGTCGGCCTCGAGTGCTGCGGCGAGGAGTGACTCGCTCGGGATGAAGCAGATCACGAACTCCGGGCTCGACTCGAGGCCGCGCCAGTAGCCCTTCGCCGCAAGGGCGTCGACGTGCGACCGCACGGCCTTCACGTGCTGCGCGAGGAGGGCGGTACGTCGTGCGGCTTCCTCGCCTGTCGCCGTGACGGGGATGGTGCTGGCTTCGAGGTACTGCGCGAACGGCACCTTCGCGTCGACCGCGATCGACTTGCCGCCGGGGAGTCGCACGACCATGTCGGGTCGGCCGATGCCGTTGTCGGACGTGATGCTCGACTGCAGGTCGAAGTCAACGCGCTGCGTGAGGCCCGCGGCTTCCACGACGTTCCGGAGCTGGGTCTCGCCCCAGACGCCGCGGGTGGCGTTGTTGCGGAGCGCCGAGGCGAGCGACTCCGTCGTGGACCGCAGGCGTTCCTCGGACTCCGAAGCCGTCTTCAGTTGTTGGGCGAGCTCACCGTGCTGGCGGCTGCGCTGCTGCTCGAGTTCCGCGACCTTCGCCTGCATGTGCTCGAGGCTGTGCTGCACGGGCGCGAGGGCCTGCAAGACCTGGCTCTCCTCGTGTTCCTGGCGCGATCGTCGTTCGGCGTCGGCGCGGTGGCGTTCGGCGAGCTCGCGGTACTGCTCGCGCTGGGCGTTCAGCTCGCGTCCGAGCCCGTCGGCCGTGGCGTCGAGCGCGGCGAGTTCGGCGCGCAGCGCGGCGCGGAGTTCGGCCTCCCGCGCGGACGCGTCGGCGAGGAGCTGTGCCTGCTGACCGCGGAGGTCGGCGAGTTGGGCGGTGTGCCTGGCCTCGAGCAGCGCCGGGTCGACCGAACCCGCGCCGGTGCGCCGCTGCAGCAGGAGGACCGCCACGGCTGCGCCGATGACGAGTCCGATGAGGAGGCCGATCCCGAGGGCGAGTGCGCTGTCCATGCCCTCAGTGTGTCGCGGGCCGCCGACATCGGTCGGAGGCCGCGCGGCGACCGCGGGCTCAGGCGGCGACGGCCGTCCCGATCCGGCCGATCTTCACGCTCGTGAGCTGCGCGAGTTCGGCGATCGAGGAGGCGCCGTGGCGGGCGGCGGCGTGGATGATGATGTGCGCGGAGGCCTCGGCGTCGCCGGTGGCGTCGTGGTGCTGGAAGTCGTCGAATCCGGCGGCGAGGGCCGCCACGGGGAGCCGGTAGGAGTCGAGCTGGTACGTCTTGCGGGCGACGTTGAGGCTGCACAGGTAGCTGAGGTCGGGGCAGTCGAGGCCGGTGGCGGCGCAGCCACCGCGGATGACGCCCATGTCGAAGCCGGCGTTGTGGGCGACGAGGGCGTCACCCTGGGCGAAGTCGAGGAGGGTGTCGAGCTGGTCCGCCCAACCCGGCGCCCCGAGGACGTCGGTCGCGACGATCCCGTGGATGCGGGTGTTCCACTCGAGGAACGCGTCGTGTCCGGCAGGGGGCTGGATGAGCCAGCCCGCGCGGTCGACGACGATGCCGTCGCGGACCCTGACGAGGCCCACGCTGCAGGCGGAGGCGGATGACGAGTTCGCGGTCTCGAAGTCGATGGCGGTGAAATCCAGTGGCACGTCCTCACCCTCGCACCAGCGTCCGACACCGCTCGGGTGGCACGCCGCAACCCGCTCGATCGACGGTGCCGATCCGTGCCCGGAGCGGAGGCGCGACCCACGGGGACGCGCGGCCAAGTACGATAGACCCTCGTGGCTCTTACTCTCGGCATCGTCGGCCTGCCCAACGTCGGCAAGTCCACCCTGTTCAACGCGCTCACGCGCAACAACGTGCTCGCAGCGAACTATCCGTTCGCGACGATCGAGCCGAACGTCGGCGTGGTCGAACTGCCCGACGCCCGGCTGGGCAAGCTCGCGGAGATCTTCGGCAGCGAGCGCATCCTGCCCGCCGCGGTGTCCTTCGTCGACATCGCCGGCATCGTCAAGGGCGCGAGCGAGGGGGAGGGCCTCGGCAACAAGTTCCTCGCGAACATCCGTGAGGCCGACGCCATCGCGCAGGTCGTCCGCGGCTTCGCCGACCCCGACGTCGTGCACGTCGACGGCGACGTGAACCCGGCGTCCGACATGGAGACCATCAACACCGAGCTCATCCTCGCCGACCTCGAGACGCTCGAGAAGGCGATCACCCGGTTCGAGAAGGAGGTCAAGGGCAAGAAGCTCGACCCCTCCGTCCTCACGGCGGCGAAGGAGGCGCAGGACGCGCTGAACGCCGGCACCCCGCTCTCGGCGACGAAGATCGACCTCGCGCCCATCAAGGAGCTCGGTCTCCTCACGGCCAAGCCGTTCATCTACGTGTTCAACGTCGACGAGGATGTCCTGCAGGACCAGGCGAAGCTCGACGAGCTGGCCGCCCTCGTGGCACCGGCGAAGGCCGTCTTCCTCGACGCCAAGCTCGAGTCGGAGCTCGTCGACCTCGACGAGGACGACGCCCGCGAGATGCTTGAGTCGACCGGCCAGACCGAGTCCGGCCTCGACCAGCTCGCACGCATCGGCTTCGCGACGCTCGGTCTCCAGACCTACCTCACGGCGGGTCCGAAGGAGTCGCGTGCGTGGACGATCCCGCAGGGTGCCAAGGCGCCCCAGGCGGCCGGCGTCATCCACACGGACTTCGAGAAGGGCTTCATCAAGGCCGAGGTCATCTCGTTCGACGACCTCGTCGAGACCGGCTCCGTCGCTGAGGCCCGCTCCAAGGGCAAGGCCCGCATGGAGGGCAAGGACTACGTCATGCAGGACGGCGACGTCGTGGAGTTCCGCTTCAACGTCTAGCCCGTCGAAAGCGCGCGTTTCGTCGTGCAGCAGCGCCAGCGTCGACGGAATGAGCACTCTCGGTGGTGGTCACCGCTTCCGTCGCTGTTCCGCGATCCACGTGTGATCGGCGATCGCCGCTGAGACGGCGTCGCGATACTGCGTGCCGTCTGCGCTGCGGTACAGATCCCTGCTGAAGAACTGCGATGCAGGTCGGTAAGGCGCACTGTTGTGGATGCGTCCGGCGAGGTCGGACAGGACATCGTGGTCGCCCGCGAGGTAGGCGGCGAGCTCGGTGTCGTTCAGCCGGATGAGCGCGGAATCGTCGATGAGGGCGCTGTAGCTGTACCTCGCGTCGAGGTAGAGCGAACCCTCCTGCTCGACGAGGAACCACATTCCCGGTTCATGGTCCACGTAGCGCATGTTCATGCCTCGATTCTCCCGGAGGTCCGGAGGTCCGGAGGTCCGGAGGTCCGGAGGTTCGAGTAGGGGTGTTCCTACCATGAACCGGTTCATCGCAAGGAGTGTGTAACGACTCGCGTTATTAACGAGGTGCGTTATACCCTGCTACGATGATCAGGTCGTTCGGCAACCGGGATACCGAGCGATTGTGGCGTCGGGAACGAGTGCGGTCGATCGATCCTCGGATCCATCGGGTTGCGCTCCGGAAGCTTCGCCAGGTGGGTGCCGCAGAGATGCTCGACGATCTTCGGGTCCCACCGGGCAACCGACTCGAGTCGCTCAAGGGCGATCGTGTCGGGCAGCACAGCATCAGGATCAATGACCAGTGGAGAATCTGTTTCGTGTGGACGGACACAGGGCCAGAGGAGGTGGAGATCGTTGACCATCACTGACTCGAGCGGCAAGCTCGCACCGATCCACCCCGGTGAAGTCCTGATGGAGGACTTCATCGAGGGGTTCGGCATCACGCAGAACAAGCTGGCGGTGTCCATCGGAGTCGCGCCACGTCGCATCAATGAGATCGTCCACGGCAAGCGGTCCATCACGGCAGACACCGCGCTCCGGCTTGCGAAGTACTTCGGCACCTCGGCGCAGTTCTGGCTCAACCTGCAGATGCGCTACGAGCTCGACCTCGCCGAGGATCGGCTTTCGCAGCAAATCGCGGCGATCACACCGTTGAAGCCTGCTGCCGCATAGTGTCACGCTTCCACGCCGAGAGCGCGTGTTCTGTCGCCATGATCCGGGTTGTGGGACAGAACGTGCACTCTGGGCCGACGCGCTCGACCGTCACCACCAGCGCTTGGCGCGGGGGACCAGGCCCGCGAGGGTTGCGAGCCCGGCGAAAGCGCTGACCACCCCGAGGAAGCCCAGAGGGGTGTCGCGGAGCGGTCCGATGACGAGTAGGGCGCCGACTCCGAGCGCTGCCACGCCGAAGCCGGTGCGCCAGTGTCGCCTGACCTTCGCCGCTGGGCGGCGGCCGGGCAGGTCGGTGGGTCGCGGGCGCGCGCGGCGCCGTTCACTCAGCGGCGGTCCGCCGTCGTCCGGCCCGTCGACGGCACGCCCGAACACGTCGATCCACGGACCGGCACCGACCTCGGGGCAGCGGTCGTGGACGTTCGTGTCGCGGGTCGAGGCATCCGCCGGTTGGGCAGGCATGGCTGCGGCGAGATCCACGTCGAACCTGACGGAACCGTCCGGCAGGAGGGTGTCGTAGCCGACGAACCGCAGCGGCCGTCGGCGCCATCTCGACGTGCCACGGAACGCCGTCGCGCGGACGGCGACGGGGCTGTCGGGCGATTCGCGCATGGATCGATGGTGGCACATCGGGTCACCGTGGTTCAGCACCCTGGTGCTTCCGACGTCTCTCCCGCCAGCGGGGTACTGCTCCGGCGGTACGCTCGATGAGGCGCCACCCAAACGGGCGCCACGGGAGGCACCGGATGACGATCGATCTGGCGAGCATGCTGGTGGTGGCGGTGATCGTCTGCGCCGCGTGCGGGATCTTCTACGGACTCGACAGCGCGCGAACCCTCGCCGGACGCCACATGGCAGCCTGGATGTCCGGATTCGCCACCACCCTCCTCTCGGCGGTCAGCTACCTCGCCGCCACGCTCAACGGCGACTCGGTATGGATCGTCGCCGTCGCCAACGCCGCCATGGTCGCCTCGATCTCCGCCCTGTGGGTCGGGTGCCGGCTGTTCAACGGGCGCCGCAGCCTCGTGCTGCTCGGCACCCTCTTCGTCGGCGTGACGGCGATCTCCGCCGTCCTCGACCCCACCGACGACCCGGAGTGGGCCGGCACCATCGCCCGGCTCATCTCGCTCATCATGCTGTCGCTGCTGGTCGCGTACGAGGCGCGGCGGGGGCGGATGCGAGCGGCACGGGCGTCACTGGTGCTCGTCGTCGTCATGATCCTGCACGCGGCGTTCACCGCCGTGCGCCTCGCGGTCTACCTCACGGGCGGTCCCCACTCGGAGCTCTTCGAGCGGTTGTTCGGCACGGCCTTCGTCACGTACATGAACCTCGTGTTCGTGGTCCTCGTGGCGGTCGGCCTCGTCCTCCTGCGCTCCTGGGAGCGCAAGCAGCGCCTCTCCCCGGAGCGGGTGGGCGTCCGCGCGGTGGGGCGCCGGGCGTTCATCGCCGAGGCGACCCGACTCCGCGAGGGCCAGCAGTCCGATCGTCGCCTCGCGATCCTCGTCGTGGCGATCGACGGCTACGGCGACCTCCGCCGCGCTTACGGGATGGCGACGGCGGGGGAGCTGGAGGCACTGCTCGCAGCCGCGGTCTTCCGTGAGCTGCCGGCCGGGTCCGTCTGCACCCGCGTGTGGAGCGGGACGATCCTCGTGGCCACGTCGGTCGAATCGGGGCCGACCGGCCTCTCGGGTCTCCACGACCTCGCGGCACCGATCGCCGCCGGCTACCGGGAGGCCGTGACGCAGCAGCTCGACGGTTTCGCGGGCGCTGCCAACCTCGGTGTCGCGGTGGATTCGGCCGCGCCGACGCCCGTCGAGACCCTCGTGTCGATCGCACGGACGGCCCGAGCCGACGCCGAGCGGCGAGGCGAATCGGTGCGGGTCGTCGAGTCCGCGTCGGAGACGCAGGACCGCTGACGGCGGGGACGGCTCAGCGACCCTGGCGCTTCTTGTACGGCAGCGGCTCGCCCTTGACCTTCGGCGCGCGACCCTTGCCCTTGTTCGCCTTGGCTTTGCCGCCCGGCGCAGGAGCCGACTTCGCTGCTGCTGCCGCTGAGGCGTCGAGTTGGCGACGCGCCTCGATGAGGAACGCGTAGCCGGCGTCCGTCAGCTGCGTGGATTCCACGTCGCGAGCGAACAGTTCCGCTCCGACGCTCTCCTCGAGCTTCCGGACGTCGGCGACGACGGTGCTCCGCGGCACGCCGAGCGCCTTGGCCGCCTTCGCGAAGTGGAGGGTCTCCGCGGAGGCGACGAAGGAGCGCAGCTGCTTGTGATCCATGCCCTCAGCCTACGGTCACGGCGTCAGGCTGCCGACCAGTGTCGCGTCAGCCACCCAGCTGGTCGCGTCGACGACGTCGCACGATCACCGAGGCGATACCCGCGAGCAGACCGAGGCCGAGCAGGGAGCCGGCCACGATCGCGAGCGTGGATCCCTGGAACCCGGTGTCGGGGAGCCTCGTGATGTCTCCGGCCGGAACCGCCGGCTGACCGGGGACCTGCGGGGTGCCCGGCGGGACGATGACGATCGTCGATTCGATGGAGTCGTCGGGCGCGCCGCCGTTACTCGCAGTGATGGTGACCGTGTAGGTCCCGGGCGTCGTGGGCGTGCCGGTCACGCCACCGGTCACGCTATCGAGGACGAGTCCCGGGGGCAGGGCACCCGAGGTGACCGTGTACGTCGCGTCGGGGCTGCCCGTGGAGGTGACGGTGCTGTCATACGTCGTACCGACGGTGCCGCCGGGGAGCGGAGCGGAGGTGATCTCCGGGCTCGTCGTCACGACGGAGCCGCTGCCGTCGTCGCAGCCTGCAGGACGGGTGATGACCGTGTTGTCGAGCGTCACAGCACCGGTGGATGCGAGCAGGCGACCCTCGACGACCGTGCCCGATTGCGTGGAGATGGACGCGTCGGCGAGGATCGTGCCGACGAAGGGCGCGCCTCCGCGGAGCGTGGCCGAGCTGCCCACGCGCCAGAACACGTTGCAAGCACTCGCGCCGCCGACGAGGGTGACCGAGGAGCCGACGGCGGTGTCCAGCGTGCTCGCGGCCTGGAAGACCCAGACGGACTCTGCGGCGCCGGTGAGCGTCACGTTGCCGGTGAGGGAGATCTCTCCGCCTGCATAGACGCCGGGCTCGAGGTTGAGGCCGGTGAGGTCACCGACCTGCTGCGGGGCCGGCGTGAGACTGGAGGCGGTACCCATCGCGATGAGGAGGTCGTTCTTGGCGGTGGCGGCGACCTCGTTGGTCACATCCTGGATGCCGTTGACGATGCCCGGCGGGAAATTGGTCACGGCGCTCCCCGGGCTCAGCCCGAGGTCGCCGTTGATCGTGGTCGGGGAGTCGGTGTTGGTGACGGTCGACCCTGCGAGCACGCCGTACTTGGCTGCCGTGCCCAGGTTGATCGGGCCGTTGATCGTGGTCGCGGCGTTCGCCGGTCCGGCACCGATGGCCAGGAGTCCGACGGTCACGACTGCCGCTGCGGCGAAGAGGCGAGAGCGAACGCGGCCGGGTCTGGCGCTGCGGGCGGGTGGAGAGAGTTCGAGGCGCATCAGGGCCCCTTCCGTGTGGGAGGGGCGCGAAGCCAAAGAACATGGCGACATCAACCGCAACTGCTCCCTGTGTAACACCTTCGGGGGGCGCCCAGTCGGTTAGTGCGGAACGCGTACCCGATCGTGATGTCGTGCTATTCGCGGGCGGGCGCGAGGGTGGCGCGGAATGAACGGTCTCCTGCGCCCGGTCCGAGTGAGACGATTGACCTATGACTGCAACGCTCGTGGCCCAAGGCCTGGCCGGAGGACACGGCCACCGCACCCTGTTCGACGGCCTCGATCTGACGGTGGCACCGGGTGACGTGATCGGCGTCGTCGGGATGAACGGCGCGGGGAAGTCGACCCTGCTCCAGCTCCTCGGCGGCTCCCTCGAACCGCAGGCAGGCACGATCTCGCTGTCGCCCTCCGACGCCTTCGTGGGCGCGCTCCCGCAGGAACACGAGCGCGTCGTCGGCGAGAGCGTCGCCGCTTACATCGCCCGGCGCACCGGCTGTGCTGCGGCGACCGAGGCGATGGACGCGGCTGCCGCGGCGCTCGCCGAACCCCCGCAGGCAGGCGCGGACCCCGCGGACGTCTACTCCGCCGCCCTCGACCGCTGGTTGGCGAGCGGCGCTGCCGATCTCGAGGAGCGGATCCCCGCGGTCCTCGCCGACCTCGGGCTGGACCTCGACGCGGATGTCACGACCACGATGATGACCTCGCTGTCCGGTGGGCAGGCCGCTCGCGTCGGACTGGCGGCGCTGCTGCTGTCGCGATTCGACATCGTCCTCCTCGACGAACCGACCAACGATCTCGACCTGGACGGCTTGGAGCGGCTCGAACGCTTCGTGCAGGGATTGCGCGGGGGTGTGGTGCTCGTCAGCCACGACCGCGAGTTCCTCGCCCGCTGCGTCACGCGCGTCCTCGAACTCGACCTCGCACAGCAGAGCAACCGCGTCTTCGGGGGCGGATACGAGGCCTACCTCGAGGAGCGTGAGGTCGCCAGGCGGCACGCCCGCGACGCCTATGACGAGTTCGCCGACAAGAAGGCCGATCTCATTGGTCGCGCCCGGGTGCAGCGGGAGTGGTCCAGCCAGGGCGTGCGGAACGCGATGAAGAAGGCGCCCGACAACGACAAGATCCGGCGGAAGGCCTCGGCGGAGTCCTCGGAGAAGCAGGCCCAGAAGGTCCGGCAGATGGAGAGCCGCATCGCCCGGCTGGACGAGGTCGAGGAACCGCGCAAGGAGTGGCAGCTGCAGTTCACGATCGGCAGCGCACCGCGTTCGAGCACGGTCGTCGCGACGCTGTCCGAGGCCGTCGTCCGGCAGGGCGACTTCCAGCTCGGCCCCCTGTCGCTCCAGGTGAACGTGGGCGATCGCATCGGCATCACCGGGCCCAACGGCGCCGGCAAGTCCACCCTGCTCGCCACGCTGCTCGGTCGTCGCGAACCCGACGCGGGCAGTGCGAGCCTCGGCTCGAGTGTGCGGATCGGCGAGATCGACCAGGCCCGCTCACTGCTCGTCGGCACGGAGCCGCTCGCCGACCGCTTCGAGGCGATCGTGCCCGACCTCAGTCCGGGAGAGGTCAGGACGCTGCTGGCGAAGTTCGGGCTGAAGGCCGACCACGTGAACCGGCCCGTCGACGAGCTGTCACCGGGGGAGCGCACCCGCGCCGGGCTCGCCGTGCTCCAGGCGACGGGGATCAACCTGCTGGTCTTGGACGAGCCGACGAACCACCTCGACCTCGCTGCGATCGAACAGCTCGAGGAGGCGCTCGAGAGCTACGACGGAACACTCCTCCTCGTCACCCACGACCGCCGCATGCTCGACACCGTCCGGATCGAACGGCGGTGGGTCGTCGAGGCCGGCCAGGTCGCGGAGCGCTAGCCCGCGGCGGTACCGCTCAGAGGCCTCGAAGGAGCGCGTCACGGAGTTCGGGTCCGATGTCCTCGGGAACGTCGACGTCGACCGCGAGCGCCTGGATCGCTCGGCTGTAGTAGTTGCGGGCGGCCGCAGCGAGGGTGATGTCGAGGATCTCCCGGTCGGAGAAGCCGTGCTGGCGCAGGGTCAGGCTGTCGGCGTCGGTCATCCGGTCCGAGTCGCGACCCACCCGTTCGGCGTAGGCCATCATCGCGACCTCCGCGGGGCTCAGGCCGGCGTCGTGATAGTCCGCCGCGATCCGCACGAGTTGGTCCTCCTCGAACAGCGCAAGCGATCTCCGGCCGTGAGCGAGACGGCAATGCCGTGACCGCGTCCCTCGCGCCGCGGCGAGCGTCACGAGCTCGTAGCGTCGCAGGCCGAGCGGTCGGGCGATCTCACCGATCAGCGCCTCCCATGCGGCGTAGGCCCCGGGGTTCAACGCCATCACCTTCGTGTGCGCCGCGACGAAACCCTGGTCGGCGATGTCGTCGTCGTACATCGCGGCCGTCGTCGCATCGGCATCGGCTTCGGGGATGTTGTGGAGGATCGACATGTCGGCCACCTCGTCGGAACGGGCCGCGGGCCGGGCGTCCGCGGCTACCGTTCATGATGGCACTCGAGATCGGCGCTGTCAGAACCCTTTTCCGGTGGGTCTCGGCGATCACATCGGCATCACCGGCCCCGGTTGTCGCCGGGGAGACCCGCGCCCCGACAATGAGCGAGGACCCCGCGGCGTTCGCCAGGCGGGGTCCTCGTCGTTCAGAGGGCGCGTCAGTCGCGCAGCTGCTCCTTGTAGTCGTTCTTCGCCTCGGTGGTGTCGCGCTCGGCTTCGGCCTTCTTCACGTCGGCCTCCGCCTGCTTCACCTTCGCGTCGGCCTTGGCCTCGTCGACCTTGTCACCGATTCGGTCCTTGGCGTCTTCGACGGTCTCGCCGATCTTCCGGCCGGTCGCCTCAGCAGCGTCCTTGGCGTTGTCCAGGAATCCCATGTCAGCTCCGTCTCTGATCCCGACTCTCGGTCACCGTTCCAGCCTCGCGGGCCCGCGCCCGCGAGGCAACCACTTGTGTTCCGAGGCGTGGACGGCTAGATCATGAGACGATCCGGCGCGCCGGGGCGCCGTCGCTCAGGGGGCGGGGGCGCCACCGTCGGTCGGGGTCGCGTGCGGCAGCCAGTCCTTGAGGATGACCTCCTCCGGGTCGACCAGACGTTCGGTGTGGAGGTCGTACTCCGGGTCACGCTCGGCGAGGAACCGGGTGACGGCGTCAGCGTCCTCGTTGTCGTGTCGACGTCGTGCGCGGTCTGCCGCGTCCTGCTCGGTGCTCATGGATCCCACCGTAGCTCAGCCTCCGGCGGAGGGTGCCGCCAGACACCCGGCGTCGGACAGCCGTCACCGAACGCGCGGCCGGATCCGTCCGGTCGGTCGTCGTGGGGTTCAGCGGAGACCCGCGACGGCCTCCACCGAGGCGACGACGGCGCTCGCCGTCCGGTCCAGCTCGGCCGCGGTGACGGCGGCGGTCCAACTGAAGCGCACGGCGGTCTGCGCGACCTCCGGAGCGATGCCGATCGCGAGGAGGACCGGTGACGGCTCGTCGCTGCCGGCGGCACACGCGGAGCCGCTCGAGGAGATGACGCCCCGCCGTTCGAGTTCGAGGAGGACCGCCTCGCCGGAGGTCCCGGGGAACACGAACGATGCGATACCCGGTAGGCGTCGTTCGGGGTGGCCCGTCAACCGAGCACGCGGGACCTCGTTCAGGACCCTCGCGATGAACGCGTCACGCAGTCCGCTGACGCGGTCCACCGCTTCCACCCGATCACGCTCGGCGAGCTCCAGCGCCGTCGCGAGCCCGACGGCGGCGGCCACCTGTTCGGTCCCGCTCCGGCGACCGCGTTCCTGACCGCCACCGTGCAGGAGCGGTTCCAACGGCAGGGAGCCGCGCACGGCGAGCAGTCCGACGCCCTTCGGAGCACCGAGCTTGTGGCCGGCGAGGCTCAGCGCGTCCACGCCGAGGCGATCCAGTCCGAGCCGCAGCCATCCCGCGGCCTGCACGGCGTCGGTGTGGAACGGGACGCCTGCGGCCTGGGCGACGCCTCCGAGCGCCGACAGGTCCTGGACCGTGCCGATCTCGTTGTTGGACGCCATCACCGAGACGAGCACTGTGTCCGGCCGCAGTGCAGCGGCGAGTTCGGCCGGGTCGACCAGGCCGGTCCCGTCCACCGGGAGGACGGTGGCCTCGACCCCGTGGAACCGCGTGAGGTACGCGACCGATTTCGCGACCGCCTCGTGCTCGATCGGCGAGGTGACGACATGGCGTCCGCGATCGAGGGCCGCCAGGGTGATGCCCTTGACTGCGAGGTTGTCCGCTTCGGTGCCGCCCGAGGTGAACACCACGTCTCCAGGTCGGACGCCCAGCACGGTCGCGACGCGTCGCCGGGCGTCCCGCAACGCCCCGGCCGCCGCCTCGCCGACGGTGTGATGACTCGACGGGTTGCCGAAGGTGCTCGTCAGGTACGGCCACATCGCCTCGAGCACCTCCGGGCGCACCGGCGTCGTCGCGGCGTTGTCGAGGTAGAGCATCTCAGTCGACCGAGACGTCGAGTCCGAGGTCGAGGGAACGGACACTGTGCGTGAGGGCGCCGGAGGAGATGACGTCCACGCCGGTCTCCGCGATGGCCCGCACCGTCGACAGCGTCACGTTGCCGCTCGCCTCCACGATGGCGCGGCCGGCGATCAGCGCGACGCCCTCGCGGAGCTCGTCGACGCTGAAGTTGTCGAGCATGATCGTGTCGACGCCCGCCGCCAGCACCGCCTCGATCTGGTCCAGGCGGTCGACCTCGACCTCGATCGTCGTCGTGTGCGGGAGCTCCTCGCGAGCCCGCAGCAGCGCCTCGGTGACCGTCAGCCCGCGCTCGAGGAGGACCGCCAGGTGGTTGTCCTTGACCATGACGGCGTCGGAGAGCGAATGGCGGTGGTTGTGTCCGCCGCCCGATCGCACCGCGTGGCGCTCGAAGACGCGCAGGCCCGGGGTCGTCTTCCGGGTGTCGACGATGCGGGCGCGGGTGTCCGACACGGCTTCGACGTAGGCCGCCGTGATGGTCGCGATGCCGCTCATCCGCTGCACGAAGTTCAGGGCGACGCGCTCAGCGGTCAGGATGGCATGCGCCGGACCCGACACCATGGCGATGGTGTCGCCCGCAGCGAACCGTTCGCCGTCCGCGACGAGGAACGCGACCGTGATGCGCGGGTCGGTCAGCCGGAACGCCGCCTCGAACACGGCCGAACCGCTGAAGACGCCCGCCTCGCGCGCGGTCAGGGAGGCCGAGGCCGTGGCGTCCTCCGGGATGAGGGTCGCCGCCGTCAGGTCGCCCCACGGGGCGTCCTCGACGAGGGCCGCGGTGACGGTGGTGTCGATGAGGTGTGGGGTCAGCATGGTGCGAGCACGGTTCCGTTCACGGATGGGTGGGTGGTGGGCTGGGGCGCGTCGGCCGGGGTCGCGAGGGTGATCGCGATCGGCGACGCCTGATCCGGATCGACACCGGGATGGTCGTCCCTGGCGTGGGCACCGCGTGACTCGGTGCGCGCGAGGGCAGCGGCGACAACGGCCCGGGCGAGCAGCAGGAGATTGCGGTCCTCGGTGGCCGCGACCGACCGTGGCGCGGTGACGACGTCGTCGAGCTCGGTCGACCAACGGTCCAGGGTCCGGCGCGCGAGCTCAAGACCACGCGCGTCACGGACCAGCCCGGCATCCCGCCACATCACGGCGTGGAGCGCCGCGCGGCTGAAGGGCTCGACGGCGTCCGTTGGGAGTCGGAGGTCGTCATCGGACGCACGGGGATCGAGGACGACCCGCTCACCACCGAGCCTCGGGCGACCGGCGATCGGACCCGGTGCCGCATCGATCGCCGCGACGGCGCGGGCCGCGAAGACGGCACCCTCGAGGAGCGAGTTGGAGGCGAGGCGGTTGGCACCGTGGACGCCCGTGCGTGCGACTTCGCCCACGGCGAGGAGCCCGGGCAGGGTGGTCCGGCCGTCGAGGTCCGTGGCGACACCGCCCATCCAATAGTGTGCGGCCGGGGCGACGGCGACCGGTGTGCGCGACCAGTCCACGCCGGACGTTCGGAGGTGCTCGTCGATCCCCGGGAACCGCGCGGCGAGGCGGTCCGCACCGAGCGCGGTCGCATCGAGCGTCACCGGGGCGCCGCCCTGCGCGGCCATGGCCCGGGCGATCCCTCGGGCGACGATGTCGCGTGGTGCCAGCTCGGCGTCGGGGTGCAGCGCCCGCATGAAGCGTTCACCGTTCGCGTCCCGGAGGACGGCCCCCTCGCCGCGGACGGCCTCGGAGACGAGGAAACTGCCGGGTGCGGCGAGCGCGGTCGGGTGGAACTGGACGAACTCCACGTCGGCCAGCACCGCTCCAGCACGGAGTGCTGCAGCGGCGCCGTCGCCCGTCGCCACCGCCGGGTTGGTCGTGAACGGGTAGAGCTGCCCGACACCGCCGGTGGCGAGGATCACGTGGTCGGCGTCGGCGGTGAACGCACCTCGCTCGGAGGACCGGAGGTGTGCACCGGTGACCGTCCCGGCGGTGACGACCAGGTCGACGAGGACGGTGTGCTCCAGCACGGTTACCCGCCGGGCCGCAAGCGTCTCGACGAGCGCCGTCTCGATCGCCGCGCCGGTCGCGTCACCACCGGCGTGCAGCACCCGGGGGTAGGAGTGGGCCGCTTCGAGGCCCTTCGCGAAGCCGTCGCCGTCGCGGTCGAACGCCACACCGAAGGCGATGAGCTCGCGGATCCGTTCGGGCCCCTCGGTGCAGAGCACCCGGACGGCCTCCTCGTCGCACAGCCCCGCACCGGCCAGCAGCGTGTCCCGGACGTGGTCCTCGACGCGGTCGTCGTCGAACATGACGCCGGCGATCCCGCCCTGCGCATAGCGCGTGTTGCTCTGGCCGAGGACGTCCTTGGTGACGACCACGACCTCGTGCCGTTCACTCGCGTGGATCGCGGCCACGAGCCCGGCGATCCCGCTCCCGACCACGAGCACCGTCGCCATGTCAGCCGGCCTGGGTTCCGACGGCGACCGGTGGCTTCGCGGCGAGCATGCGCTCGAGCGACAGGCGGGCCGGGACGGCCACGTCGTCGGAGACGGTGATGCGGTTGAGCACCTCGCCCGCGACGAGTCCTTCGAGCACCCAGGCCAGGTAGCCGGGGTGGATGCGGTACATCGTCGAGCAGGGGCAGATCACGTCGTCGAGGCAGAAGATCGTGTGCTGCGGGTACTGCGCGGCGAGGCGCTGCACCATGTTGATCTCGGTGCCGATCGCGAACGTGGTGCCGTCCGGCGCCGCCGCGATGGCCTTCTGGATGTAGTCCGTCGATCCAGCCTCGTCGGCGGCGTCGACGACCGCCATCGGGCACTCGGGGTGCACGATGACCCGGACGCCGGGGTGCTCCGCCCGGGCGCGGTCGATCTGGTCGACGGTGAACCGCTTGTGCACCGAGCAGAAGCCGTGCCACAGGATGACCTCTGCCTGCTCGAGGTCGGTCGCCTCGTTGCCGCCGAGCGGGCGGTTCGGGTTCCACATCGGCATGTGCTCGAGCGGCACGCCAAGCTTCTTGGCGGTGTTCCGACCCAGGTGCTGGTCCGGGAAGAACAGCACCCGCTGTCCGCGCTCGAAGGCCCACCGCAGGACCGTCTCCGCGTTGCTGGACGTGCAGACGATCCCGCCGTGCCGACCGCAGAAGCCCTTGAGCGCCGCCGAGGAGTTCATGTAGGTGACGGGGATGACCGGTACCCGGCCGTCGGCGTCCGGTTCGGTCCCGTAGAGCGCCTCGAGGGCCTCCCACGCCTCCTCGACCTGGTCGATGTCCGCCATGTCGGCCATCGAGCAGCCGGCGGCGAGGTTCGGGAGGATCACGGCCTGCTCGGGTCCGGACAGGAGGTCGGCCGTCTCGGCCATGAAGTGCACGCCGCAGAACACGATCGCCTCGGCCTCGGTGCGTGCCTTGGCCGCGTTCGCGAGCTGGAAGGAGTCGCCGATGTAGTCGGCGTGCTGGACCACCTCATCCCGCTGGTAGAAGTGCCCGAGGATCACGACGCGGTCTCCGAGGGTCTGCTTCGCGGCCACGATGCGGCGGTGGAGTTCATCGTTGGAGGCGTCGCGATAGGCGGCCGGAAGCTGGCCCTGCCGAGGCGAACCGGTCGGGATGACGTCGCCCATCGACGCGCCAGGGCCGTAGCTCGGCGGCTGCAGGTCGAACACCCAGGGCCCGGCCGCGAGCTCGGGCGCGCAGGTCGCGCCGTCGGACGCACCCTCGGTGATCTGCTGGATGGTGTCGTCGACGGATGCGGTGATGGTCATGCTGGCTCCTCGGACTGCTGACGGGTGGTCGGGGTGGACGTCGTGGGCCTGCGGCCCGTCGACCGCCCGGGCGACGGGGTCTCCGGTCGGGTGACGGGCTGGGTCCACCGGTAGAGCCGCGCCGGGCGGTGGCGCCCACCGGTGCGGAGTTCGTCGGTCTGCAGGACGAGACCGGAGGACTCGACCTGGCGCCGGAAGTTCGCGGGGTCGAGCTGCTTCTGCAACACCGCCTCGTGCACCTCCCGGAGTTCGGAGAGGGTGAAGGTCTCCCCGAGGAAGGCGTGCGCGATGTGGCTGTATTCCAGCTTGTTCCGGAGTCGCCACAGGGCGTACTCCACGATGTCGCGGTGGTCGAACGCCAACGGGGGGAGCGCGTCGGCCGGGAACCAGCGCACGTTCTGGCCGAGCCGCGTGCGCTTCGCCTCGTCGGACCCGACGAGCGCCCAGTAGACGATCGAGACGACCCGCTCGGCGGGGGAGCGGTCGAGGTCGCCGAACGCGTACAACTGCTCGAGGTACCGCGGGCGGAGTGAGGTGGTCGTCTCCAGGGTCGACGAGGCCGCGTCCGCGAGGGACTCCGCGGCACCGAGCGGGCCGCCCGGCAGCGCCCAGAGGCCGTCGTAGGGCTCACGGATGCGCCGGACGAGCGGGAGCCAGATGCCCGGCTGCGGGTCGGTCGCGCCGAACCCGTCGTCGGCTCGGAGCGTGAAGATGACGGTCGAGACCGCGAGGCCGACCTGCGGGTCCGTCTGCTCCGCGGGAGTCGTCGATCGCTGCATGGGGGATCTCCGTGTTCCGGAGCACCGGCGGCACTTCAGGTAGAAATGACCTGTACTCGATACAGGCTTAGTGTACACCTGACTCGAACAAGGTCCTGCGCCGAGGCGACCACTCGCGATATGCTGGCGGCTCAATCGAACATCGGGCCGCAAACACGATGCGGGAGAGCCGGTACGCCGGCACCGAAGGAGCAAGCCTCCCCGCCAATCTCTCAGGTCCTGTACCGCATCGGACTGGCCACTCTGGAAAGCAGCGCACGTTCGTGGTGCGCTCGCCGACGGTGAAAGCAGTGTCCGCAGCAGCGGCGCTCGTGAAGCTCTCAGGCCAATGACAGAGGGGGAGTTCCCAACGGGCACCGTCAGGTGCCCGCAGCGCACCACGCGACCCCGGAGAACTCGTGACCGACCTCGAACGAACCAGCCCGCTCCATGCCGTCCACGAAGCCGCCGGCGCGAGCTTCACGGACTTCGCCGGATGGCAGATGCCCGTGCGGTACTCGAGCGACCTCGCCGAGCACCACGCCGTGCGCACCGCCGCCGGCATCTTCGACATCTCCCACATGGCCGAGATCCAGGTCGTGGGCGACGACGCCGCCGACTTCCTCGACCAGGCGCTCGCGGGCAAGCTGTCCGCCATCGATCTGCTCCAGGCCAAGTACTCCCTGCTGCTGAACGAGGTCGGCGGCATCATCGACGACCTCGTCGTCTACCGCAACGGTGAGCACGAGTACCTCGTCGTCGCGAACGCGGGCAACCACGACGCCGTCGTCGCAGCGCTCACCGAGCGGGCCGCGGCGTTCGAGCACGTGGTCGTCATGGACCGCAGCGACGAGATCGCGCTCATCGCCGTCCAGGGGCCCGCCTCCCGCGCCATCCTCCAGGCGACCGAGGGGCTCCACATCCTGGACGAACTGCCCTCCCTCGACGAGGTGAAGTACTACCGCGCGACGGGTGCCTCCTTCGAGAACGGCACGGTCTTCATCGGGCGCACCGGGTACACCGGCGAGGACGGGTTCGAGCTGTACGTCGACGCGGCCGACGCCGTGGAGCTGTGGAACGCAATCGTCGCCGCCGGGACACCGCTCGGACTGGTCCCCGCCGGGCTCGCCAGTCGCGACACGCTCCGGCTCGAAGCCGGCATGCCGTTGTACGGCCACGAGCTCGGTCCGGACATGCTGCCCGTGCAGGCCGGACTCGGCCGCGTCGTCGCACTCGGCAAGCACGGCACGTTCATCGGTCGTGACGCCGTCGAGGCCGGTCCGGCGGACGACGCACCGGTGCTCGTCGCCCTCGTCTCCGAGGGGCGTCGTGCCGGTCGTGCCGGTTACCGTGTCCTCGCCGGCGACACGACCGTCGGCGAGGTGACGAGCGGGGCACTGTCGCCCACCCTCGGACACCCGATCGCCATGGCCTACGTGCACCCCGACCACGCCGAGCCGGGCACCGTGCTCGACATCGACGTCCGCGGCACGCGGATCCCCGCGACCGTCACCACGCTCCCCTTCTATTCGAGAGAGAAGTAACCCATGGCCGACAAGACCACCCTCAAGTACACCGCCGAGCACGAGTGGATCCGCGTCGAGGGCGATCTCGCCGTCATCGGGATCACCGACTACGCCGCCGAGAAGCTCGGCGACGTCGTCTTCGTGGACCTCCCCGCCGTCGGCGCGGCGCTCTCGGCCAGCACCGTGGTCGGCGAGATCGAGTCCACGAAGTCCGTCGGGGAGCTCTTCGCGCCACTCGACGGCGAGGTCGTCGAGGCCAACGACGCCGTCGTCGACGACCCGTCGCTCGTCAACAGCGACCCGTTCGGTGCCGGCTGGCTCGTCTCGGTGCGCTACGACGCGCTGCCCGACACGCTCCTCAGCTGGGACGACTACGCCGCGCTGGTGGGCGAGTGATGGCGGACCGCTTCGCAGAACGGCACATCGGAACCGACACCGCCGCCCAGGCGACGATGCTCGCCGCCGTCGGGTACGACAGCGTCGACGCTCTGCTCGCCGCGGCCGTCCCGTCCGCGATCACGGCCGCCGAACTCGCCTCGTCGAGCATCCCCGACGCCGCGACCGAGCGCGCGGCGCTCGCCGAACTCCGTGAGCTCGCCGGCCGCAACACGGTGAACCGGAGCCTGATCGGTCTCGGCTACTTCGACACGATCACACCGGCGGTCATCAAGCGGAACGTGCTCGAGAACCCCTCCTGGTACACGGCCTACACGCCGTACCAGCCCGAGATCTCGCAGGGCCGCCTCGAGGCGCTCATCAACTTCCAGACGATGGTCGCCGACCTCACCGGTCTCGACACGGCCAACGCCTCGATGCTCGACGAGAGCACCGCGGTCGTCGAAGGCATGCTCCTCGCGCGCCGGGCCTCGAAGCTCGCCGACGCGACGTTCATCGTCGACGCCGACGCGTACCCGCAGACGAAGGCGCTCCTCCGGAGTCGCGCGGAAGCGGTCGGCATCGACCTCGTCGAGCTGCCGTTGTCGATCACCTCGCCCGAGGACCTCCCGGCGGCGTTCGGTGTCTTCGTGCAGTACCCCGGTGCCTCCGGGCTCGTGTGGGACCCGTCGGCGATCATCGCGGCGGTCAAGGCGGCCGGCGGCGTGTCGGTCGTCGCGGCCGATCTCCTCGCCCTCACGCTCATCTCCTCGCCCGGTTCCCTCGGCGCGGACATCGCGGTCGGGACGAGCCAGCGCTTCGGCGTGCCGATGGGCTTCGGCGGGCCGCACGCTGGGTACCTCGCGGTCCGTAAGGGCCTCGAGCGCCAGATGCCCGGTCGCCTCGTCGGCGTCAGCCAGGACGCGGCGGGTCACCCCGCCTACCGGCTCACGCTGCAGACGCGCGAGCAGCACATCCGCCGTGAGAAGGCCACGAGCAACATCTGCACGGCCCAGGTCCTGCTGGCGGTCATGGCCGCGATGTACGCCGTGTACCACGGGCCAGACGGGCTCAAGCGGATCGCGCAGTCGGTGCACGCGACCACCGCGAGTGCAGCCCGTCTGCTGGGGTCGGCGGGTGTCGAGGTGCTCACGGAGCACTACTTCGACACCCTGCAGGTACGCGTCGCCGACAGCGCAGCGGTGGTGTCGGGTGCGCACGACCGCGGCCTCCTGCTGTGGGCCGTCGACGAGACGACCGTCTCGATGAGCTTCGACGAGGTGAGCGCGGTCGAGAGCGTCGTCCCGACCCTCGTCGAGGTGCTCACGACCGCTGGGACCGCCACCGCCGGAGAGCCGTCGGCATACGTCTTCGACGAGGGGGCGTCCGCCTCGGCGTTCGGTCCGAGCGCCGTGTCGGAGTACCCGGCCACGCTCGCCCGCGAGACCGAGTATCTGACGCACCCGGTGTTCAACACCCACCACTCGGAGACCGCCATGATGCGGTACCTCAAGCAGCTGGCCGACCGCGACTATGCGCTCGACCGGGGGATGATCCCGCTGGGTTCGTGCACGATGAAACTCAACGCCGCCACCGAGATGGAGGCCGTCACCTGGCCCGAGTTCGCCGGGCTGCACCCGTTCGCCCCGCGTGAGGACGTCGCAGGCTCGCTCGAACTCGTCGACCAGCTCGAGACCTGGCTGGCCGAGGTCACCGGGTACGACTCCGTGTCGCTGCAGCCGAACGCCGGCAGCCAGGGCGAGCTCGCCGGTCTCCTCGCCATCCGCGGCTACCACCGCGCGAACGGCGACGAGCAACGGACGGTCTGCCTCATCCCCTCGAGTGCGCACGGCACGAACGCGGCCTCCGCCGTCCTCGCCGGCATGCGTGTGGTCGTCGTCGCGTGCGACGCGCAGGGCAACGTCGACCTCGACGACCTCCGGTCGAAGATCGAGGCCAACGCCGAGTCCCTCGCCGCGCTCATGATCACCTACCCGTCCACCCACGGCGTCTACGAGCACGAGGTGAAGACCATCACCCAGACCGTGCACGACGCCGGCGGCCAGGTCTACGTCGACGGCGCGAACCTCAACGCCCTGCTCGGGTACGCGCGGTTCGGTGAGTTCGGCGGCGACGTCTCGCACCTGAACCTGCACAAGACGTTCTGCATCCCGCACGGCGGTGGCGGCCCCGGTGTCGGGCCGGTCGCCGCCAAGGCGCACCTCGCGCCGTTCCTGCCCGGTCACCCGCTGGCGCAGCGGGCCGAGCACCCGCTGCTCGGCGGCGGGACGGTCGTGCACGACGGCGGTCCGATCTCGGCGGCTCCCTACGGCAGCCCGAGCATCCTGCCGATCTCGTGGGCCTACGTCCGCATGATGGGTTCGGAAGGGCTCCGCGAGGCGACCGGGGCCGCGGTGCTCGCAGCGAACTACATCGCTGCGCGACTGAGCGACCACTATCCCGTCCTGTACACGGGCGACAGCGACCTCGTGGCGCACGAGTGCATCCTCGACCTCCGTCCGCTCAAGGAGGCGACCGGGATCTCCGTCGACGACGTGGCCAAGCGTCTCGTCGACTACGGGTTCCACGCGCCGACGATGTCGTTCCCCGTCGCGGGGACGCTCATGGTCGAGCCGACGGAGAGCGAGGACCTCACCGAGGTCGACCGCTTCGTCGACGCGATGATCGCGATCAAGGCGGAAGCGGACGCCGTCGCGGCGGGCGAGTGGCCTGCCGACGACAACCCGCTCGTCGGGGCGCCGCACACGGCCCAGTCGGTCATCGAGGGGGAGTGGACGCACGCGTACTCGCGCGAGCTCGCCGTCTACCCCGTACACACGCTCGTGCGTACGAAGTACTGGCCGCCGGTGCGTCGCATCGACCAGGCGTACGGCGACCGCAACCTCGTGTGCGCCTGCCCGCCGCCCGAGGCCTTCGCCTAGCCGGTCCATGAGCACTCCCTCGCCTATTCGTGGGCGAGGGAGTGCTCGTCCGCCCCGTGATGGGCGAACGGGTCGTCAGGAGGACGGCGTCGCGGCGAAGATCTCCGGCCACCAGGCGACGGCGAGCGGGAAGCCCGCGAACGAGATGATGTCGATGACGGTGTGCGCGACGACGAGCGGCATCACCCGCCCCCAGCGCTTGTAGCACCAGCCGAACGCGATCCCCATGGCGACGTTGCCGAAGAACGGCCCGATGCCCTGGTACAGGTGGTAGCTCCCGCGGAGGACGGCGGTCGACAGGATGATCGTCCACCACCCCCACCCGATCTCGCGGAGCCTGGTGTACAGGTAGCCGATGATGATGACCTCCTCCTGGAGGCCGGCGCGGAGGGCGGAGAAGACGAGCATCGGGATCGTCCACCAGTACATGGTGTCGGGGAACGTCGAGACCGCGACCGTGACGCCGAGTGCGCGGCCCAACGCGTACACACCGATGCCGGGGACACCGATAGCGGCGACGAGCAGCAGACCGCGGCCGAGGTCGCGTCCGGGTGAGCGGAGGTCGAGTCCCATCCGCGCGAAGCCGCTGCGTCCGGGCTGCCAGAGCAGGTAGATGACGAGGGCGACCGGCGCGAGCTGGAAGAAGAGCCCGAGGAACTGGTAGCTGAAGTCGAGCCACTCCCGGGTGGCCTGCGTGGTGTTGATCGCCGCAGATTGATCGGAGAGCGGCGGCCCCGCGGTGAGCTTCGCGATGAGCGAGATGATCGAGTACACCGCCGACGCCCCGAGGCTCAGCGCGAGGACGATGCCGATCTCCCACCACCGACGGCTGTCTCCGGCGCCCTCGGGGAGGTCCGGTCCCCGCTCGGTGGTGTTCTGCTCGCTCACCGGTCCATTCTGCTGGCTGGTGGCTCCGAGCGCACCGCATACCATCTGCGCGTCCGCTCGGCGGATATCGGGAGATGAGCGCCTTACGATTCGTATCCAGAACGACGAAGCGACCGCACGAGTTTTGCGATCATGATCGTTCTGTTGCGTCGTGGGCGGGATCCGTGCACGAAAAAGCATCCGTGAGCAACAATCCGTCGATTGGGTTACCGCTGTGTAACGTTTGGCGTCCCAGTTTGCTCGCCGTCCTGCTTCTGCTTATCGTCAGAGTATTCAAAGAGCGATCCAGCGCACACGATGCGCTGTTTTCGCTTGCCCTTTCCCCAAGGAGGAACTGTGAAGTTCAGTCGGTTCGGCTCTGCCGCCGCCATCATCGCAGCAGGGGCTCTCGTCCTCACCGGTTGTTCCGGTGGCGGTTCCAGCAGCGAGAGCACCAGCAGCGCATCATCCGTCATCACGACCAACGGCTCCGAGCCGGAGTCGGGCCTCATCCCCAGCGACACCAACGAGGTCGGTGGCGGAAAGATCATCGACGAGGTCTTCGCAGGCCTCCGCTACTACGCGGCCGACGGCAAGCCGGTCGACGACCTGGCCGAGTCGATCGACACCGATGACTCGACCACCTTCACGATCAAGATCAAGGCTGATCAGAAGTTCACCAACGGCGACCCCGTCACCGCTGACTCGTTCGTCATGGCTTGGCAGGACGCCGTCGTCAACCTCCGCAAGAACGCCTCGTTCTTCGCTGACGTCGAGGGCTACAACGAAGACGGCCAGCCCCTCACCGGCCTGAGCGTCGTCGACGACACCACCTTCACGGTGAAGCTGTCCGCACCTGCATCGGACTTCCCGCTGCGTCTGGGCTACTCCGCCTTCTACCCGCTGCCCGCTGCAGCGTTCGACGCGGCCGGCAAGGTCACGGACGAGTTCGGACAGAACCCGATCGGCAACGGCCCGTACAAGGTCGACGGCGACAAGGCGTGGAAGCACAACGAGTCGATCAAGCTCGTCAAGAACGACGAGTACAAGGGTGGCCGCGAAGCCAAGAACGGTGGCCTGACCATCACGTTCTACAAGGACTTCGACAGCGCCTACGCCGACCTGCTGAGCGGCAACCTCGACGTCCTGGACCAGATCCCGGACTCCGCGCTCTCCACCTACCAGGACGACCTGGGCGACCGCGCGGTCAACCAGCCGGCCGCGGTGTTCCAGTCCTTCACGATCCCGGCTCGCCTCCCGCACTTCAGCGGTGAAGAGGGTCAGCTGCGTCGTCAGGCCATCTCGTACGCGATCAACCGTGAAGAGATCACCAAGGTCATCTTCAACGGGACCCGCACGCCGGCGACCGACTTCACCTCGCCGGTCATCGACGGCTACTCGAAGGACATCGAAGGTAACGACGTCCTCAAGTACAACGAGAAGAAGGCCAAGGAACTCTGGGCCGAGGCCGACGCCATCTCCCCGTGGGACGGCTCCTTCCAGATCGCGTACAACGCCGACGGGCCGCACCAGGCCTGGGTCGACGCAGTGACCAACGGCATCAAGAACGTCCTGGGCATCGAGTCCTCGGGCGTCCCGGTCGCCGTCTTCGGTGACTTCCGCGCCGGCATCACCAACCGCTCCATCGAGACGGCGTTCCGCTCCGGATGGCAGGCCGACTACCCGGGTCTGTACAACTTCCTCGCTCCGCTCTACGCGACCGGTGCTTCCTCGAACGACGGTGACTACTCGAGCCCCGAGTTCGACAAGCTCCTCTCCGAGGGTTCGTCCGAGACCGACCTGGACGCTGCGAACAAGAAGTTCCAGGACGCCCAGGCGGTCCTCTTCAAGGACCTGCCGGCCATCCCGCTCTGGTACCAGAACGTGAGCGGCGGCTTCGGCGAAGGCGTGCAGAACGTCGAGTTCGGTTGGAACTCGGTGCCGCTGTACTACGAGATCACCAAGTAGTCTTGTAGCGGCATAGCTGGGTGGGTCCGGTTCGTCCGGGCCCACCCAGCTTCACGAGTTCAGGAGTCCCACACCATGGGCGGTTACATTCTTCGTCGTGTCCTGCAGGCTATCCCCGTACTGCTCGGCACGACCTTCCTCATCTATTTCATGGTCTTCGCGTTGCCCGGTGATCCCGTGCTCGCATTGTTCGGCGACAAGACGCCGAGCGCCGCGCAGATCGCTCAACTCAACGCCGAGTACAACCTCGACAAGCCGTTCATCGTGCAGTACTTCCTGTACCTCGGCGGCATCTTCACCGGCGACCTCGGAACGTCCTTCTCCGGGCAGCCGGTCAGCGAGATCCTCGCGCAGGCCTTCCCGGTCACGCTGCGGCTCGCCGTCATCGCCGTCTTCTTCGAGATGGTCGCCGGCATCACGATCGGTCTCATCTCCGGCATCCGCAAGGGCGGCATCTTCGACGCCTCGTTCCTCGTGGTCAGCCTGATCCTCATCTCGCTCCCCGTCTTCGTCATCGCGTTCGTCGCGCAGTACGTGTTCGGGATCCAGCTCGGGTGGTTCAGACCGACGGTCGGCCCGGGCGCGCCGATACAAGACCTCTTACTCCCCGCACTGGTCCTCGCCACCATCAGCTTCGCGCAGATCGTGCGGTTGACCCGGTCCTCGGTCATCGAGACGCAGTCGCTCGACTTCGTCCGTACGGCGTACTCGAAGGGCCTCAGCCGTCGCCGGGTCATCCCCGTGCACATCCTGCGCAACTCGCTGATCCCGGTCGTGACCTACCTCGCGGTGGACTTCGGTGTGCTGATCGTCGGCGCCACGGTGACCGAGGGCATCTTCAACGTCCCCGGTGTCGGCCGCACGCTCTACCAGGCCATCCTCCGAGGAGAAGGCCCGACCGTGGTGTCCTTCGTGACGGTGATGGTGTTGTTCTACCTCATCATCAACCTCGTCATCGACCTCTTCTACGCCGTGCTCGACCCAAGGATCCGCTATGTCAAGTAATGATCAGGAGCCGACGATCAAGCGATCCCCGAATCACTTCGTCGCGCCGCTCGAAGAGACCCCCCTCGCGGTCATCGACGCCGTCAAGGTCGACGAGAAGGTCAGCAACCTCTGGACCGACGCGTGGGCGTTCATGCGCCGTCGTCCCATGTTCTGGATCTCGTCCGTCCTCATCCTGCTCGTCGTGGTCGTGGGCCTGTTCCCCTTCCTCTTCACGCAGACGCCCCCGAACAACCAGTGCTTCCTCGAGAACAGCAACGGCGGGCCTGAGGCCGGTCACATCCTCGGGTTCACGAAGCAGGGCTGCGACATCTTCGCGCGGGTCATCTACGGGACCTCCACGTCGCTGTCCGTCGGTCTCATCGTGACGCTCATCACCGCCACACTCGGGATCGTGTTCGGCGCCTTCGCCGGCTTCTACGGCGGTTGGGTCGACTCGGTGCTGTCCCGCATCGGCGACATCTTCTTCTCCATCCCGTACATCCTCGCGGCCGTCGTCGTCATGTCGGTGCTCGCGAAGTACCGGAGCGTGTGGACGATCTCCTTGGCGATCGGTCTGTTCGCCTGGCCATCCGTCGCCCGAGTGCTTCGAGCGGAGGTGCTCAGGGTCAAGAACGCGGACTACGTCCAAGCGTCCATCGCGCTGGGTGTCTCACGCTTCAAGATCCTCCTGCGCCACGTGCTGCCGAACGCGATCCCACCGGTGATCGTCGTCATCACGATCTCGCTGGCGTCCGCGATCGTCGCCGAGGCGACGCTGTCCTTCCTCGGCGTGGGGCTCGGAAGCGAGACCATGTCCTGGGGCAACGACATCAGCCAGGCGCAGCGTGACCTCCGCACGGCGCCGCAGGTGCTGATCTACCCGTCGATCGCGCTGTCGCTCACCGTGCTCAGCTTCATCATGATGGGCGAAGTCCTGCGAGACGCGCTCGACCCGAAGGCGAGGGCCCTGCGTTGAACGCGAGCCAGATGAACACCCAGCAGCCGCTGCTCGAGGTCAAGGACCTCGAGGTCACCTTCCGCACCCAGAGCGGAACGGTCCAGGCCATCCGCAAGACCGGGTTCACCATGATGCCGGGTGAGACCGTCGCCATCGTCGGTGAGTCCGGATCCGGGAAGTCGACGACCGCGCACGCGATCATCAACCTCCTGCCCGGTACCGGCAAGATCAGCGGGGGCGAGATCCTCTTCGAAGGGCGCGACCTCTCAAAGCTGTCGCGCAACGAGATCGAGGACGTCCGCGGACGCCTGATCGGTTTCGTACCTCAGGACCCGATGTCCAACCTGAACCCGGTGTGGAACATCGGCTTCCAGGTCGAGGAGGCCATCCGTGCCAACGGCATCGCCCACGGCAAGAAGGCCGTCCGTGCCAAGGCGATCGAGGTGCTCCAGCAGGCCGGCCTCTCCGACGCCGACCGTCGCCTGAAGCAGTTCCCGCACCAGTTCTCCGGCGGCATGCGTCAGCGCGTGCTCATCGGTATCGGTCTGTCGTCGAGTCCGAAGCTGCTCATCGCGGACGAGCCGACGTCGGCGCTCGACGTCACGGTCCAGCGGAAGATCCTCGACCACCTCGAGAGCCTGACCCGCGACAGCGGCACGGCGCTGCTCTTCATCACGCACGACCTCGGCCTCGCCGCCGAGCGCGCTGAGAAGCTCATCGTCATGTACAAGGGGCAGATCGTCGAGGCCGGTCCGTCGGTCGAGATCCTGCAGAACCCGGTGCACCCGTACACGAAGCGGCTCGTCGCAGCGGCACCGAGCCTGGCTTCGCGTCGAATCCAGTCGGCGACCGGATCGCTCGAGACCCTCGACCACGAGGCTCCGGTCGGTTCGGAGGGCATCGACCTCATCGTCGCCGCCGAGCACCGCGCCGCAGCGCAGGCCGCCCAGCCGGACGCGGAAGCCGCGATCGTGGTCAAGGACCTCGAGAAGGTCTACAACATCCGTGGGCAGAAGGCGGCTGAGCGGGAGCTCAAGGCCGTCGACGGCGTGTCGTTCGAGATCCCGAGGGGCACCACCATGGCGCTCGTCGGCGAGTCCGGATCCGGCAAGTCGACCGTGGCCAAGCTGCTCCTGCAGCTGGAGACGCCGACGTCCGGCCAGATCCGCATCGGTGGCAAGGCGATGGAGGGGCTCGATCGCAAGGGCCTCCTCGCGCTGCGCCGGAAGATGCAGCCGGTCTTCCAGGACCCCTACGGTTCCCTCGACCCGCTGCGGAACATCGGCAACACGATCGCTGAACCGCTCGTCACGCACAAGGTGGGCGACAAGGCCTCCCGCCGTGCTCGCGTGCTGGAGCTCCTCGACCAGGTCTCGCTGCCGCAGGCGGTCGCGACCCGGTACCCGAACGAACTCTCCGGTGGACAGCGTCAGCGCATCGCGATCGCTCGCGCACTCGCGTTGAAGCCTGAGATCGTCGTCCTCGACGAGGCGGTGTCCGCGCTCGACGTCCTCGTCCAGGCGCAGATCCTGCAGTTGCTCGCCGACCTCCAGTCGGAGCTGCAGCTGACGTACCTCTTCATCACCCACGACCTCGCGGTCGTGCGCGTGATCGCCGACAACGTCGCGGTCATGCAGAAGGGGAAGATCGTGGAGGCGTCGACCACGGACGACGTCTTCGAGAACCCGAAGCAGCAGTACACGCGCGAACTCCTCGACGCCATCCCCGGCGCCGGGATCGAGCTCGCGCTGTAACCGGCGCACCACGTCGAAGGGCGGTGCCGCGGAGTGATCCGTGGCACCGCCCTTCGACGTGGTGGGAGGCGTCCGCCGGTCGCTAGCCGAGGAGCGCCGAGGCGACGCCCCAGAGGACGAGTGCGGCCGTGACGCCGAGGGCGACGACGTCCCAGCGCGAGGTGGCGAGGCGGTCGTCCTTCGGGTCGATCCGGCCCCAGCGTTCGTGCGCACGGTCGATGAGGTCGACGGCCGTCGGACCCTCGTTCCCGGCGCGACCGGGTCGGCGGACACCCGCCGCGCGGTCCTGGTGGTCGACCCCGCGTCGTCCGGCGCGTCCGCCGATCATCGACGGGCGGTCGAGACCGGCGCTCGGCGCGCCCCAGCTCGTGATCTTCCGACCGTCGCGGAGGAGCACCGTGAGCTGGTAGCGGCTCGTCGCCTCCTCCATGCGCGACCACGGGATGTCGTGGAGACGGCCAACGTTCATGATGGTCAGCTGCGACGGCTCGATGACGATGCAGGGACGGACGAGGACGAGGTAGACCAGCCACACGACGAGGAGCTCCCACGGGAGCGCCTGGACCGCGAAGCCCCAGGCCCCGCGGCCGACGGCGTCGATGATGAAGAAGACCATGAGCAGGGCGGTGACCCCGAGGATCCAGAAGCCGCTCGTGCTCCGCAGGGTGGTCCGATTGCCGGCATTCGTCGCGTCGTTCACGTCCACCATCCTTCCAGGCCGCCGACCCGCGGGGGCCGCACGGCTCGATCAGGCGGTGACGAGCCGATCGCTCTCCGCGTGGTGGCACGCCACGAGCCGTCCGTCGACGGGGCGCTCTCGTGGATCGTCGCGTTCGCAGACCGCCTGCTTCTCCGCCGGCAGCAGCTGGAACAGCGGGCACCGGCTCCGGAAACTGCAGCCGACCCGGTCGTCGCTGGGGGAGGGGAGGTCGCCGTTCAGGAGGATGCGCTGTCGGCTGCGTTCGATCTCGGGGTCCGGGACCGGCACTGCGGAGAGGAGCGCCTGCGTGTACGGGTGCTTCGGGTCGTCGAAGATCGTGGCACTGGGTCCGTACTCGACGATGCGCCCGAGGTACATGACCGCCACGTCGTCGGCGATGTGCCGGACGACGGCGAGGTCGTGGGCGACGAAGAGGTACGAGAGTCCGAGTCGCTGCTTGAGGTCTTCGAGCAGGTTGATGACGCCCGCCTGGACGGAGACGTCAAGCGCGGAGACCGGCTCGTCGAGCACGAGGATCTTCGGTTCGACGACGAGCGCCCGGGCGATGCCGATGCGCTGTCGCTGGCCACCCGAGAACTCGTGCGGGTACCGGCCGGCGAAGGACGGTTCCAGGCCGACGAGTTCGAGCATGGCACCGACGCGGGAGCGGATCTCGGTGGGGGAGACCCCGTGGACGGTCAACGGTTCGCCGATGATGTCCTCGATCGTCATGCGCGGATCGAGCGAGGCCATCGGGTCCTGGAACACCACCTGGATGTCGCTGCGCAGCTTCCGGCGGTCGGGCTTCGACAGCGTCGCGGTGTCGACCCCGTTCACGTGGATGCTGCCGCCCTGCGTCCTGGCGAGTTCGAGGATCTCCATGATCGTCGTCGTCTTCCCGCAGCCGGACTCCCCGACGAGGCCGAGGGTGCGTCCGCGCTGGACGCTGAACGAGACCCCGTCGACCGCGCGGACGGTGCCGATGTTGCGACGGAACACGACGCCCTTCGTGAGCGGGAAGGCGCGGGTCAGGTCGCGGACGTCGAGGACGGTCTCCGGAGCGACCTCGGCGACGAGCTCCTCCGGTACCTCGTCCGGCCGAGGGAAGATCTCCGGGCGCCGCAGCGACCCGTCGGCGATCTCGCCGGCGCGGATGCACGCCGCGGTGTGGTTGACCGAGGTCGTCGGGTCCTCGACGGGACCGTCGAGGACGGGGAGCAGCGCCGGTTCACCTTCGAGGCAGGCGGCCACGGCGATCGGACAGCGCGGGGCGAAGGGGCAGCCGGTCGGCACGGTCGTCAACAGCGGTGGGCGTCCCTCGAGTGGGACGAGTCGCTCCTGTTGGTTCGCCGCCATGTTCGGCATGGAGCGCAACAGACCGATCGTGTACGGCATGAGCGGTTCGCGGAACAGCGGGACGACGGGCGCCGTCTCGACGATGCGGCCCGCGTACATCACGGCCACCCGGTCGGCGTTGCCGGCGACGACACCGAGGTCGTGCGTGATGAGCACCACGGCGGCGCCGGTGATGTCCTTCGCCTTCTGGAGCACCTCGAGGATCTGCGCCTGGATGGTGACGTCGAGCGCGGTGGTCGGCTCGTCGGCGATGATCAGCTGCGGGTCGTTGGCGATGGCGATGGCGATCATGGCCCGCTGACGCATGCCACCGGAGAACTCGTGCGGGAACGACTTGGCACGCCGCTCCGCGTTCGGGATGCCGACGATCTTCAGGAGTTCGACGGCCCGGGTCTCGGCGGCGCGCTGCGAGAGCGCCGAGTCGTGGAGACGGAGGCCCTCGGCGATCTGCTGACCGATCGTGTAGACGGGCGTGAGGGCTGAGAGCGGATCCTGGAAGATCATGGCGATGTCGCGCCCGCGGATCTTCGACAGTTCCTTGTCGGACTGGCCGAGCAGCTCGACGCCGTCGTAACGGATGCTGCCGCTCACCTGCGCGTTGGTCGGGAGCAGTCCCATGACGGCCATCGAGGAGACGCTCTTGCCGGAGCCCGACTCGCCGACGATGCCGAGGAATTCGCCTCGCCGCACCTCGTAGGAGACACCGCGGACGGCGTGCACCGGCGTGCCGGCGTTCGGGAAGGTGACGCTGAGGTCGTCGACCTTGAGGAGCGGCGCGGTCGCCTGGGGGTCAGTCACGGTTGGCTCCTGAGGTCGGGTCGATGGCGTCGCGGAGGGCGTCGCCGAGGAGGCTCGAGGCGAGCACGGTGATGACGAGGATCGCTGCGGGGAAGACGAACAGCCAGGGCCGCGTCACGGCGGCGCTCGCACCGGCGGCGAGGAGAGTGCCGAGCGAGACGTCGGGTGCCTGGACGCCGAAGCCGAAGAAGCTCAGCGTCGTCTCCGACAGGATCGCCGCGCCGATGCCGAGCGTCGCGTCGATGATGAGGAGGCTCGCGACGTTCGGGATGATGTGCCGACGGATGATCGTGAACCCGGGGACGCCCATGAAGCGCGCGGCCTTGACGTACTCGCGTTCGCGGAGCGACATCGTCTGCCCGCGGATGACGCGGGCGAGCACCATCCAGCCGAACAGGACGAGGAAGACGACGAGGGCGAGCCAGGAGAGCGACTTGAACGCCGGGCTGAGGAGCACGAGGAGGAAGAAGCCGGGGATGACGAGGAGCAGGTCGATGAGCCAGACGATCGCCTTGTCCCAGACGCCGCCGACGTAACCGGCGATGGCCCCGACGAGTCCGGCGATGATCGCCGCCCCCGGGCCGACGATCAGGCCGATGACGATGGACTTCTGCAGACCGACGAGGGTCTGCGCGTACACGTCCTGGCCGATGTTGTTCGTGCCGAACCAGTGCGACAGCGAGGGCGGCTGGCTGAAGGCGAGGCCGTCCTGGTCGGTGAAGGACCAGGGGGAGAGCAGCGGGCCGATGAAGGCCCAGAGGATGATGAAGAGGAGGACGCCTCCACCGATGCGGGCCCGCTTGGTGGCGAGCACCTTCCGGAGGATCGTGCGCCCGCGGGACTGCGGCCGCTTGGGCGCGTCCCGCATCGTCTCGGGTTCCCCGACGGTGAGGGTCGATGGGTCGGTCAGTGCCATGTCGTTACACCCGCACTCTCGGGTCGAGCGCCGCATAGATCACGTCGGAGAGGGTTCCGGCGATCAGGACGAGGATGGAGGTGAAGAGGATCGTTCCGGCGGCGGCGTTGATGTCCGAGTTCGAGACGCTCGTGAGGAGGTACTCGCCCATGCCGTGCCAGCTGAAGACGTTCTCCGTCACACTCGCGCCGGTGAGGATGAGTCCGAACGAGTAGGCGAAGAACGTCGACATCGGGATGAGCGCGACGCGGACGCCGTGTCGGATGATCGCGGAGCCGCGGGTCCGGCCCTTCGAGCGGGCGGTTCGGATGTAGTCGGCGCTCATCACGTCGAGCATGGCGCTGCGCTGGTACCGCGAGTACGAGGCGACGGCGCCGACGGTGAGGGTGATGGTGGGCAGCAGCAGATGCATCGCCCGGTCGCCGAACTGTGTCCAGAACCCGCCCTGTAGGCCAGCGGTGTACTCGCCGGTGAAGTTGATGACGTTCGTGCCGACCGCCTGGTTGAGCGACGTCGCGAGGATCATGAGCACGACGCCGATGACGAAGACGGGCATCGCGAGGATCGTGAACGAGGCGTAGGTGATGATCTGGTCGCTGGCCCGGTACTGCCGGACGGCGCCCCAGACGCCGAGGGCGACGCCGATGACCGCGCCCAGGATGGTGCCGATGACGAGGAGTCGGAGGCTCGTGCCCGAGCGCTCGAAGATGTCGGCCGTGACCTGGGTGCCGCGGGTGCTGACGCCGAGGGACCCGGTGGTCACGAGCTGGGTGACCCAGTCCCAGAGGCGTTCGAGCAGCGGCACCTTCGGGTTGACGCCCATCTTGTCGAGCGCCGCATCGATCGAGGACTGCGGAATGGGCGGGTTCTTCCCGAGGAACCGGGCCGAGGGCTGGAGCGTCATGCTCACGAGCACGTAACCCAGCATGGTGGCGATGGCGGAGAGGAACAGGTAGTTGACCAACCGCCGTGCAATGAACCCGATCATGTACCAGCCTTGCGAAGTCGTTGTGCGGGACCGCGTCGTCCCGTCAGCTGTGCTCCCCTCGTGGGGTGGAGACACTGTAACCCCCAAGTGTCGGGAATCAGAAAACGACGCGTGTTCCCAGGAAACGAAACGTATGTTTCCGGCACGTGTTGCCGATAAATCGAAACGGTAACAATTCGTGCCCACTTGTGGGGGATCCCCGGAGCGGGTGCAAGATGGTGCACATTGGCCTGCGCGCCTTCCGCTCCGCATCGGTGCGGCGTTGCGCAGTTACACGTCACGAAAGGTGGATCTCGATGAGTTCCAGAACACAGGGATCGAAGCGGCGCGGCGGGATGATCCTCGCCGGCGTCTCGATCGTCGCCCTCGCATTGACGGCTTGCACCGGAGGCGGTTCAGGCGGTGGCGGCTCGACGTCGAAGCCCGCCGAGCTGTCCGGCACCGGCTGGGAGCGCGCCGACGCCGACCAGATCGCCCAGGGCGGCACACTCAACCTCGCGGTCGACACGATCCCGGCCAACTGGAACCTCAACAACCTCGACGCCGGTACGGTCGACGACCAGTTCCTCACCAACCTGTACACCCCGTCGTTCGTCAAGATCAAGGAGGACGGCTCCTGGGAGGCGAACCCTGACTACGCGACCTCGGTCGAGCTGAAGAGCGAGGACCCGCAGGTCGTCGAGATCAAGATCAACCCCGACGCCGTGTGGTCCGACGGCACCGCGATCAGCGTCGACGACGTCGCTGCGACGTGGCAGTCCCTGAACGGCGCGAACGAGGCGTACGCACCCACGTCCACGAACGTGTGGAAGGACATCGAGTCCGTCACCGCCGGTGACAGCCCGCAGGACGTCCTCATCACGTTCAAGAACAAGAACGCCGACTGGCCGTCCATCCTCGGCAACATCTGGCCGAAGTGGCTCGGAGCGACGCCCGAGTCGTTCAACACCCTCTGGGCGACCGGACCGTACGCGGCCGACGGCACGACCTACGTGTCGGGTGGCCCGTACATCGTCAGCAAGATCGACCAGACCGGTGCCGTCGTCACCTTCGCGCCCAACCCGAAGTGGTGGGGCGACAAGCCGAAGCTCGACAACATCATCTTCAAGCAGATCTCCCGCGCCGGGCTCGCCCAGGCGTTCTCCAACAGTGAGATCGACGTCTTCAGCGTGGGTTCCAACGCCGACAACTACCAGACGGCTCAGAAGCGCAGCGACGCCGAGATCCAGCGTTCGCGCGGCACCACGTACAACCACATCACGCTGAACGGTACGTCCGAGGTGCTGAGCGACCCCGAGGTCCGCCAGGCGTTCGCCAAGTCGATCAATCGTCAGACCATCGCCGAGGCCCGCCTCGCAGCGATCGACGCACCGACCGACCTGCTGAACAACCTCATCTTCCTCCCGGGCCAGGACGGCTACGAGGACGACGCCTCCAAGGTGCTCGGCTACGACATCGACGCGGCCAAGAAGCAGCTCGAGGACGCCGGTTGGAAGGAAGGCAGCGACGGCATCCGCGAGAAGGACGGCAAGAAGCTGACCGTCCGCTACGTCATCGACTCCGACAACCCGGTCTCCGCCGAGACGTCGCAGCAGGTGCAGGCCATGGTGAAGGAGTCGGGCTTCGACCTCCAGATCGACACCGTCCCCTCGGACGACTTCTTCACGAAGTACGTCACCACCGAGACCCGCGACTTCGACGCCGTGAGCTTCGCGTGGCAGGGCACCGCCTTCCCGATCTCCAGCACCGAGTCGATCTTCTACCCGGCCGACTCCGGGCAGAACTTCCCCGGCGTCACCGACGACTCGCTCGGTGACCTCTGGGCGAGCGCCAACGCGGAGCTCGACCCCGACAAGCGCCTCGAGATCGCGAAGGAGATCGACAAGAAGATCGTCGCCCTCGCGACCACGCTCCCGCTGTTCCCGGTGCCGTACACCTACGGCGTCAAGACCGGCCTCGTGAACTACGGGCCGACCCAGTTCGAGACCATCGACTGGAAGAACGTGGGCTGGAAGAAGTAAGCGACACGACGGGTTCCTCCTGAACCCTGAGGACGACGGGCATCGGCGGGAAACCGCCGGTGCCCGTCGCCGTTCAGCCCCCGGCCAGGACTCCTGCGGTATGATGGTCCGTCGGCACCATCGTGCCCGAATCCCATCCACTTGAAGGAAGCCACCCTTTTATGGCGCTCGCCACTCGTTCCGATCTGCGCAATGTCGCGATCGTGGCCCACGTTGACCACGGCAAGACGACCCTCGTCGACGCCATGCTGCGACAGACCAACTCTTTCGCCGAACACGCCCACCTCGAAGAACGCGCCATGGACTCGAATGAGCTCGAGCGCGAAAAGGGCATCACCATCCTCGCCAAGAACACGGCGATCTCGTACAAGGGCGAACACGCCACCGACGGCCCGATCACGATCAACGTCATCGACACCCCCGGCCACGCCGACTTCGGTGGAGAGGTCGAGCGCGGCCTGTCCATGGTCGACGGCGTCGTCCTCCTCGTCGACGCGTCCGAGGGCCCCCTGCCGCAGACCCGCTTCGTGCTCCGCAAGGCGCTCGAGGCCAAGCTGCCGGTCATCCTCCTGGTCAACAAGACCGACCGCCCCGACGCACGCATCGACGAGGTCGTCGTCGAGAGCCAGGACCTCCTCATCGGTCTCGCCAGCGACATGGTCGACGACGTCCCCGACCTCGACCTCGACGCCGTCCTCGACGTCCCGGTCGTCTACGCCTCCGGTAAGGCCGGCCGCGCGTCGTCCAACAAGCCCGCCAACGGCGAACTGCCCGACAGTGAAGACCTCGAGCCGCTGTTCGCAGCCATCCTCGAGCACATCCCGGCTCCGCAGTACGACGACGAGCACCCGCTCCAGGCGCACGTCACGAACCTCGACGCCTCGCCGTTCCTCGGTCGCCTCGCGCTCCTGCGCATCTTCAACGGCACGCTGAAGAAGGGCCAGACGGTCGCCTGGGTCCGCCACGACGGCGACGTCCACAACGTCCGCGTCACCGAGCTCATGATCACGAAGGCCCTCGACCGCTACCCGGCCGAGAGCGCCGGCCCCGGCGACATCGTCGCCGTCGCCGGTTTCGCCGACATCATGATCGGCGACACCCTGGCCGACCCCGAGGACGTCCGCGCGCTGCCGGCCATCACGGTCGACGACCCGGCCATCTCGATGACCATCGGTACCAACACCTCGCCGCTCATGGGCAAGGTCAAGGGCCACAAGCTCACCGCGCGCATGGTCAAGGACCGCCTCGACCGCGAGCTCATCGGTAACGTCTCGCTCAAGGTCCTCGACATCGGTCGACCCGACGCGTGGGAGGTCCAGGGCCGTGGAGAGCTCGCGCTCGCCATCCTCGTCGAGCAGATGCGTCGCGAAGGCTACGAGCTCACCGTCGGCAAGCCGCAGGTGGTCACGAAGCGTATCGACGGCAAGGTCCACGAGCCGTACGAGCACCTGACCATCGACGCTCCCGAGGAGCACCTCGGCGCGATCACCCAGCTCCTCGCCGCTCGCAAGGGCCGCATGGAGAACATGGCGAACCACGGCACCGGCTGGGTCCGCATGGAGTTCATCGTCCCGTCGCGCGGCCTCATCGGTTTCCGCTCCGAGTTCCTCACCGCCACGCGCGGTACGGGTATCGCCAACGCGTTGGCACACGGATACGGCGAGTGGGCCGGCGCGATCACGACGCGCAACAACGGCTCGATCGTCGCCGACCGCTCCGGCGTGGTCACGCCCTTCGCGATCATCGCGCTGCAGGAGCGCATGTCGTTCTTCGTGCAGCCGACCGAAGAGGTCTACGAGGGCATGGTCATCGGTGAGAACTCGCGCAACGACGACATGGACGTCAACATCACCAAGGAGAAGAAGCTGACCAACATGCGTCAGTCTTCGGCCGACAACTTCGAGTCGATGACGCCGCCGCGCGTCCTCACGCTCGAGGAGAGCCTCGAGTTCGCCCGCGAGGACGAGTGCGTCGAGGTCACGCCCGAGCACGTGCGCATCCGCAAGGTCGAGCTCGACGCTCAGGCCCGCCAGCGCAGCTACTCGCGTCTCAAGAAGCAGTCCGAGTAGGCAGTAATCGCTCCAACCAGATGCCCGGTCCTCTCAGGAAGACCGGGCATCCGGTCGTTAAGCTGATCGCATGCGCCGACCCGCCTCCCTCGCCCTGCTGGCCGCCCTCGTCCTCGCTCCGACGCTCGCCGGGTGCAGCGTCATCGATTCCACCGTCAAGGACACCGTCGAGCAGGGCATCCGCGACGCCACCGGTGGCGACTTCGACGTGAACCTCGACGAGGGGCTGCCGGACGGATACCCCGTCGACGCGGTCCCGGTGGTCGACGGCACGGTCAACGGCGGACGTGGAACGGTCGACGGCAAGGACACCTTCGTCGTCACGGTGCAGGCGACCGACGCGGCCACCGCAGCCAAGGATGCGCTCGTCGCGGCAGGCTTCACGGTCGACGGGGAGATCGCGAACGGCGACGGTTCGATCGTGACGCTGTCGACGACGGCCTACGACGTGAAGCTCGTCGCCTCGGCGGACAGCATCCTCTACACGGTGACGGTCAAGTAGCACTTCGACAGGCTCAGTGACCGGTCAGGGAGGGCTCAGTGACCGGGGGTCAGCGTCCGGACGTGTCCTACGCGAAGAGCGTCTCGCCGACCCAGCCGTCCTTGCTCGCGCCCGGGGGCACCGCGAAGATCGCCGACCCCACGTGCTTGATGTACTCGTTCATTGCATCCGTGGCCAGCGCGCGCTGCACGTCGATGAACTGCTTCGGCGACCGCTGGTACGACATGAAGAACAACCCGGCGTTCAACCGCCCGAGGTCGTCGTTGCCGTCGACGAAGTTGTACCCGCGTCGCAGGAGCTTCGTGCCCTTAAGCTGGGTCGGGTGCGCCAGGCGCACGTGTGAGTGCTTGTCGATGAGGGGCTGATCCGTCGCGCCGACCGCGTCGAAGTCGGGCTCAGTGAACTCCTTGCCGCCCGACAGCGGTGCGCCCTCGCCCTTGCTCCGACCGATGACGCGCTCCTGCTCCTGGAGCTGCGCGCGGTCCCAGGTCTCGATGATCATCCGGATCTTCCGGACCACGAGGTAGGAACCACCGCTCAGCCAGGCGGCGCTGTCTCCGTCCTGGACCCACACCTGCTCCTCGACCGTCTTCGTCTCCTCGGACTTGACGTTCGCGGTGCCGTCTTTGAAGCCGAACAGGTTGCGCGGCGTGACCTGGCTGGTGGAGGTCGACGAGGTGCGACCGAAGCCGAGCTGCGACCAGCGGATGGAGGCACGTCCGAACGCGATGCGGCTCAGGTTGCGGATCGCGTGCACGGCGACCTGCGGGTCGTCGGCGCACGCCTGGATGCAGAGGTCGCCGCCGGTCAGGCCCGCCTGCAGGTTGTCGCCCGTGAAGCGGGGGAGCTTCTCCAACTCGGCCGGGCGCCGGTCGGCGATGCCGAACCGGTCCGTCCCGTCCTCGGCGGTGAAGAGCGTGGGGCCGAACCCGAAGGTGATCGTGAGCCCGCTGGCGGGCAGTCCGAGCGCCTCTCCGGTGTCGACCGGGGGAGCGAGCGGCGAGCCGTCCACGGCGCCGCCGTCGGAGACCTCCTGGCCTTGCGTCATGCGTGCCGCGGCGACACTCCAGTCCTGGAGCAGCTCGATGAGCTCCTCCCGGGTGGTCCCAGCCGACACGTCGTACGCGGCGAAGTGCAGGCGGTCCTGCGCCGGCGTCGTGATCCCGCTCTGGTGGGCCCCGTTGAACGGGTAGACCGTCGTGACGCCCGTGGCACTCGCCGAGGCGCTGACGGCGGCGGTGATGGCCGCGGTCGCCCCGGCTCCGGCCGCCAGCCCTGCGGCGCCTGCTCCGGCCAGGCCGAACAGCGCCCGGCGCGACAGCCCGCGCCGCGGCGGGTCGCTCGGTGGTGCGGACGCGGCGCCGGGCTCAGCCGCAGTGGGCGTCGAACCGGCATCGGGTGCAGGCATGGTGGGGGGAGTGTGCTCGGTCATCGGACCTCATGCTATTCAGGGATGGCTGGAAGGCCGCAGGGCCGGAACCCCCAGAATGCTCTGAGCGGTTCCGGCCCGGCGCGCCGCGGAGGCGGCGGTGGATCCGTTCGGTGCTACTCGGCGACGCCGAGCACCGTGTGGGTGAGCTGCGACAGCGGCTCGGAGAGGGCGTTCACCTGGTCGGAGAGCTCCTTGCGCTGCTCCTCGGTGACGGTGTCGTAGCTCACGAAGCCGCTGTCGAGGCTGCCGTACTTCGCGAGCAGGTCCTGCAGCGCCGTGAACTCGGTCTCGATCTGGCCGACGAGCTTCGTGCCCGCGTCGCCCTTGCTCGCGGCGATGTCCTTGACGTTGCCGAACGCGACCTCGGCTCCCTGCACGTTGGCCGCGAAGTCGTAGAGGTCGGTGTGGGACCACCAGTCCTCCTCGCCGGAGATCTTGCCGACGGCGACCTCGTCGAGGAGACCGATGGCGCCGTTCGAGATGTCGCCGAGGCTCACGGTGAAGTCCTTCTCGGAGACGAGGTCGAACAGCTGCTGCACGTCGTCGACGAGACCGGTGGCGAACTGCTGACGCTGCTCCGGCGTCGACGGCGTCCAGTCCGTCAGCGCGCTCGTGCCGTCCGAGTTCAGCGCGTCGGCTGCCGGTGGCCAGAGGTCCTTCTCGATCCGGTGGAAGCCGGTCCAGTCGAGTCCTTCAGCCACGGCGTCGACCTCGCGGTAGTCGATCTTCGGGTCGAGGTCGCCGAACGCCTCGGCCGTCGGCTCGATGCGTTCGTACGAGACGCGCGTCGTCGCGAACAGCTGACGGGCGGTCTCGTCGTCGCCGGCGGCGTACGCGTCGGTGAAGGCCTTCACCTGCGGCACGAGTTCGGCCACCTGCGACTTGATGTAGGCGACGTAGTTCGTCACGGCCTGGTCGGTGAGCGCCTGCTCGTCCTTCGAGACGGCGGCGTTCTCGCCCGTCACGGTGAACTCGGCGAGGCCGACCGGTGCGCCGACGAGCTGGAACTTGCAGGCCGTGTAGTAGGTGCCGGGGTTCAGCTGTGCGACGTAGGACACCGTCTGGCCCGGCGTCACGTTCTCCTTCTCGCCGACGATGCGCAGCTTGTCCGAGGCGAGGATCTCGAACTCGTTGACGTCGGTGCCGTTGTTGGTGATCGAGAAGGTCACGGCACCGGCCGTCGCCTTCGCCACGGACACCGAGCACGAGTCGTCGGTGATGGCGACGGTGAGCGCGTCGCCGCCGGTCTTGTTCGGGACGCATCCCGTGAGGGCGAGGGCGAGGACGCCCGCGCCGGCGAGGCCGGCGATGATGCGGTGCTGCATGGAGACTCCTGTCGGAAGGTGCTGGTGCTTGGTTCGTGGTGGGTCGGGGACCGGGTCAGGCGTTCGTCGCGACCGGGGTCGTGACCGCCGTCGGGCGCCGACGGCCGAGACCCGAGACGCGGATGAAGCAGATGAGCGTGACGACCAGGTACAGCAGCCACGCACCGAACTGCGCCCAGGTCGGGGCGGGGGTGAAGTTGAAGAGTCCGCCGAGGACGGTGCCGTACCAGCTCGTCGGAGGGACGACGGCGCTCAGGTCGAAGGCGGCCTGGCCCCAGCCGGGGATGACACCCGCCTCCTGGAGGTCGCCGACGCCGTAGGCGAGGACGCCGGCAGCCACGACGACGAGGAAGAGGCCGGTCCACGTGAAGAAGGTCCCGAGGTTGATCCGGACGAATCCGCGGTAGATGAGATACGCGATGACGACGGAGGTGAGGATGCCGAGGAGCGCGCCGATCGAGCCGACGACGGCGTTCTCACCGGAGTTGACGCTCGCCCAGATGAAGAGGGCGGTCTCGATGCCCTCGCGGCCGACGCTGATGAAGCCGAGGACGACGATGCCGATCGCCGATCCGGCGACGGCGGCGTCGAGTCGTGACTCGAGGTCGTGCTTGAGCTCTCGGGCGTTGCGCCCCATCCAGAAGATCATCCAGGTGACGAGCCCGACGGCCAGGATGGAGAGTCCGCCGCCGAGGATCTCCTGCGCCTGGAAGCTCAGCCCGTACGGTCCCCAGGTGAGGATGGCACCGACGCCGAGGGAGACGACGATCGCGACGGCGACGCCGAACCACAACCGGGGGAGGACGTCCCGGCGGCCGAGCTTGTTCAGGTAGGCGACGAGGATGCCGACGATGAGGCCGGCTTCGAGGCCTTCGCGGAGGCCGATGAGGTAGTTCGCGAGCACGTGACCGGACTTTCGGGCGTCGAGCAGGCGGTCGCCCGGGGGAGGCCGTCGTCTGCGGGGTGGGGATGCATCCGAGGGCGCGCCGGGCGGGGACCGTGGTCCGGGCGGGGCGCTGCGACTTCGGAACGCGGTTGGGTAAGGCTAACCTTATCCGACGTCGACCATAGTGCCTGATGCTGAGGCTGTCCAGATACAATCGGCGGATGACCGATCCGGCCCCCGACCCCAGCCTCCCAGACGGCCGCACGGCCGGCGACGACCGCTGGTTCCCGCCGACAGCGGCGCAGCAGGACGCCCCGCACGAGCAGTCCACAGCATCACGGGTGATCGGGATCGTCCTCGCGTTCCTCGTCGGTCTGGCATATGGCGCCATCGGCACGGTCGCGCACGCCTGGGCGCCCTCCGTCCTCGGTGTCTCCCTCCCGGTCGGACTGGTGCTCGGGATCCTCGGCGTGGCCATGCTCCTGGTCGGACTCCGCATCGTCCTGGGAGACCGGCTCGCAGCGTCGGCAGCGGCGCTCGGGGTCATCCTCATGATCGGCATCCTGCTGCTCGAGAGCACCGGTGGCTCCGTCCTCATCCCGCAGAGCGTCTCGGGCCTCGTCTGGACCATCGCCCCCGGTCTCATCGCCGTCCTCGTCGTGGCGTGGCCGAAGCTCCCGGAGCGCGCCCGCACGCGCGACGACCGTCCCGCGGGACCGGCGCCCGAACCGTTCCCCGTCTCGCCGCAGGCGTAGACTGGACAACTCAGTGCTCGTGAAGGGAGCCACCCGCCCGTGACCTACGTGATCGCCCTGCCGTGCGTCGATGTGAAGGACCGCGCCTGCATCGACGAATGCCCCGTCGACTGCATCTACGAGGGTGAACGGTCGCTCTACATCCACCCCGACGAATGCGTCGACTGCGGTGCGTGCGAGCCGGTCTGCCCGGTGGAGGCCATCTACTACGAGGACGACCTTCCCGAGGAGTGGGCGGACTACTACAAGGCCAATGTCGAGTTCTTCGACGAGATCGGTTCCCCGGGTGGGGCCGCGAAGGTCGGCGTGATCCCCTCGGACCACCCGCTCATCGCCGCGCTGCCGCCACAAGCCCACGAGTAGTCGCGTGGCACTGCAGCCGCTGCCCGACTACCCCTGGGACCTCATGGTCCCGTATGCGGAGCAGGCCCGTCGGCACCCCGACGGCATCGTCGACCTCTCGATCGGTTCACCGGTCGATCCGACTCCCGGCCTCATCCGGGATGCGCTCCGGGCGGCCACGGACGCACACGCGTACCCGACCACGGTGGGGACGCCCGAACTCCGGCAGGCGATCGTCGACTGGTTCGCGCGCCGTCGTGGTGTGGAGGGGCTCACCCTCGACGCCGTCCTCCCGACGATCGGCTCGAAGGAACTCGTCGCGCTGCTCGCCTTCCTCCTCGGCCTGGGCGCCGGCGACACCGTGGTCCACCCGGTGGCCGCCTACCCGACGTACGCGGTCGGCGCGGCGATCGCCGGAGCCGAGGCGTTCGCCTCCGACGACCCCGCCGAATGGCCGGAGAGCACCCGGCTGGTCTGGCTGAATTCCCCCGGCAACCCCGACGGCCGTGTCCTGTCGGTCGACGAGCTGCGTGCGGCCCGAGCCAGAACCCGCGAACTCGGCGCCGTCCTCGTGGGCGATGAATGCTACGCGGAACTCGGCTGGGAGGGGGAATGGTCCGACACGCCGACCCCGTCCGTGCTCGATCCACGCGTGACCGACGGCGACACCGAGGGTGTCCTCGCGATCTACTCCCTGAGCAAGCAGTCCAACCTGGCCGGCTACCGTGCCGCGTTCCTCGCGGGCGACGAGCGCCTGGTGCGTCGGCTGGTCACCGTCCGGAAGCACGCGGGTCTCATGCTGCCGGCCCCGCTGCAGGCCGCCATGGTCGCGGCGCTCGGCGACGACGCCCATGTGGCGGAGCAGAAGGCCCGCTACCGCGCCCGTCGTGAGGTGCTGCTCCCGGCCGTCCGCGAGGCCGGATTCCGGGTCGACCGCAGCGAGGCGGGACTGTACCTGTGGATCACCGAGGGCCAGGACGCCTGGGTGAGCATCGACCGCCTGGCATCGATCGGTGTCCTGGCGGGTCCAGGGGTGTTCTACGGCGAGGCCGGACCGCAACATGTGCGGCTCTCCCTGACCGCCTCAGACGAGCGCATCGCGGCCGCCGCGGCCAGACTTCGCGGACTCCGCCCGATTTCGGGGTGAACTCCAAGGAAGTCGCCGGATCACTGTGGGAAACAGCAGTAGGGTCCGAAGCCGATTAGGCTGTATGTGACACGCCGTCGTATCGGAGGGCGATGTCGAGTCCCTATCGCACAAAGATATGAGGAGGCGCCGTGGGCGACGTCGAGAAACAGGCTTCCACCGAGACGCATCAGGTCACCCTGAACTACCCCGGCGGAACGGCCGAATTCCCGATCCACCAGTCAGCCCAGGGCGCGTCGAGTATCGACATCTCCTCGCTCACGCGGCAGACCGGCCTGACCACGCTCGACTACGGGTTCGTCAACACCGCTGCGACCAAGTCGGCGATCACGTACATCGACGGCGACCAGGGCATCCTGCGCTATCGCGGCTACCCGATCGAGCAGCTCGCCAAGCAGTCGACCTTCCTCGAGGTCGCCTGGCTGCTCATCCACGGGGAACTCCCGACGGCCGACGAACTCGGCGGATTCGACGAGAAGATCCGGCGCCACACGCTCCTCCACGAGGACCTCAAGCGGTTCTTCTCGGCGCTCCCGCACACGGCGCACCCGATGGCCGTCCTGTCGAGCGCCCTGCAGGCCATGTCGACCTACTACGAGTCGGACGCCAATCCGCACGATCCCGACCACGTCGAGCTCACGACGGTCCGCATGCTCGCAAAGCTCCCGGTGATCGCCGCCTACGCGCACAAGAAGTCGGTCGGGCAGGCGTTCCTCTACCCCGACAATTCGCTGAGCTTCGTCGACAACTTCCTCAAGCTGAACTTCGGCAACCTCGCCGAGCCGTACGAGATCGATCCCGTCCTGTCGAAGGCGCTCGACCTCCTGCTCATCCTGCACGAGGACCACGAGCAGAACGCCTCGACCTCCACGGTCCGCCTCGTCGGCTCCACTGGCGCGAACCTCTACGCCTCCGTGTCCGCCGGTATCAACGCCCTGTCGGGTCCGCTGCACGGTGGCGCGAACGAGGCTGTCCTGCAGATGCTCGGCCGGATCCAGGAGTCCGGCGAGGGCGTGCAGCGCTTCGTCGACCGCGTGAAGAACAAGGAAGACGGCGTGAAGCTCATGGGCTTCGGGCACCGCGTCTACAAGAACTACGACCCGCGCGCCAAGCTTGTCAAGGAGAGCGCCGGCGAGGTGCTCCGGGCGCTCGGCATCAACGACCCGCTGCTCGACCTGGCTCAGGAGCTCGAGCAGATCGCCCTGGAGGACGACTACTTCAAGGAGCGCAAGCTCTACCCGAACGTCGACTTCTACACCGGCGTCATCTACAAGGCGATGGGCTTCCCGACGCGGATGTTCACGGTGCTCTTCGCCATCGGACGCCTGCCCGGGTGGATCGCCCACTGGCGTGAGATGAACCTCGACCCGCAGACCAAGATCGGGCGCCCGCAGCAGCTGTACACGGGTTCGCCCGAGCGTCCCTTCCCGACGCGCTAGTCCCCTCCGGTTCGGTCCCTGAGCCTGTCGAAGGGCGGCCCCGCATCCACCTCGGATGCGGGGCCGTTCTGCGTCCCGGGAGGCCGGGTCAGGCGTGCAGTGCCGCGTTCAGCTCGACGCCCGAGCCCGAGCGGGGGAGCACCTCGACGGCACCGGTGAGCGAGTTCCGACGGAACAGGAGGTTCGGGACACCCGACAGCTCGACCGCCTTGACCGTACGCGGCGCGCCTTCGGCCGTGGCCGCAGCACCCGCGAGGACGACCTTGGTGCCCGCGGTCACGTAGAGACCCGCCTCGACCACCGAGTCGTCGCCGATCGAGATGCCGATGCCTGAGTTGGCGCCGAGGAGGGCGCGCTGACCGATCGCCACCCGCTGCGTCCCGCCGCCGGAGAGCGTCCCCATGATCGACGCACCACCCCCGATGTCGCTGCCGTCGCCGACGACGACGCCCTGCGAGATGCGTCCTTCGACCATCGACGCGCCGAGGGTCCCGGCGTTGAAGTTGACGAAGCCCTCGTGCATGACGGTGGTGCCCGGTGCCAGGTGGGCGCCGAGCCGGACGCGTGAGGCGTCGGCGATCCGGACCTTGTCGGGCGTCACGTAGTCGAGGAGTCTCGGGAACTTGTCGATGCCGGTCGCGTGGATGCCGGCGCGGAGGAGCGACGGTCGGAGGCGGTCGAAGTCCGCGGGGTGGACGGGGCCGGCGTTGGTCCAGACGACGATGGGGAGGTGCGCGAAGACGCCGTCGAGCGAGATCGTGTTCGGCTGGACGAGCAGGTGGCTGAGCAGGTGCAGCCGCAGGTAGGCGTCCGGGGTGCTCTGCGGAGCGGCCTGCAGCTCGATCTCGACCGTGACGATGTCGATGCGGACGGCCCGGCGCTCGTCGTCGGTCGCGAGGGCCTCGAGGTCTGCGGGGGCGATCCAGCGGTCGCGGCCCTCGGGGATCCGTCCGAGCGAGGGCTCGGGGAACCAGGTGTCGAGCACGGTGCCGTCGGCGGCGATGGTCGCGAGGCCGGAGCCCCAGGCGTGAGTCGGAACAGGGGTCTCGGCAGGCGCAGCGGTCATGGCTCCAGGGTACCGGCCAACACTCAGGCCGACGGCCAATACACTGGTGCCATGCCAGCCGAAGTCCCCGTACTCGACCTGTCCGTCTCCTCGGTGGAACTCACCCAGCAGCTGTGCGACATCGCCTCCGTCTCGGGGGATGAGGCCCGCATCGCCGACGCGATCGAGGCGTCGCTCGAGGGGCTCGGGCACCTGACGATCGTGCGCGACGGCGACACCGTCGTCGCTTCCACCTCGCTCGGGCGTGCACAGCGGGTCATCATCGCCGGCCACATCGACACCGTCCCGATCAACGGCAACGTCCCGACCCGGTTCGAGGAGCGCGACGGCGAGGCGGTGCTCTGGGGTCGGGGGACGGTCGACATGAAGGGCGGCGTCGCGGTCCAACTGAAGCTCGCGGCTGAGCTCACCGATCCCATCGTCGACATCACCTGGATGTGGTACGACAACGAGGAGGTCGCATCCGACCTCAACGGCCTCGGGCGTCTCGCGCGGAACCGTCCCGACCTGTTCGTCGGTGACTTCGCGATCCTCGGCGAGCCGAGCAACGCCGGCGTCGAGGGTGGCTGCAACGGAACGCTGCGCGTCCACGTGAGCGCCCACGGTAAGCGCTCGCACGCGGCCAGGAGCTGGGTCGGCGTCAACGCGATCCACGCGATCTCCCCGGTCCTCGCGACGCTCGCCTCGTACACGCCACGGGAGGTCGAGGTCGACGGGCTCGTCTACCGGGAGGGCGTCAACGCGGTCGGGATCACCGGCGGCGTCGCCGGGAACGTGATCCCCGACCTCGTCACCGTCGAGGTGAACTACCGCTTCGCTCCGAGCCGGACGGGTGCCGAGGCGCTCGCCCACCTCGAGGAGCTCTTCTCCGGCTTCGAGGTCGTGCAGACGGACGTCGCGGAGGGTGCTCGTCCCGGGCTCGACGCGCCGATCGCCCAGGACTTCCTGGCCGCGGTCGGCGGCACACCGGCCCCGAAGTACGGCTGGACGGACGTCGCACGCTTCTCCGCACTCGGCGTCCCCGCCGTCAACTACGGACCGGGTGACCCGCTCCTCGCCCATGCCGACGACGAGCGCGTCCCGCTCGCGCACATCGAGGACTGCGAGCGCGGGCTCCGCGCCTGGCTGACCGGGCCCGATGGTCGCTGACGCGGCCCACTCGACCGAGGTCGAGGAGCGGCCGTCGATGCTCCGGCGCTGGGCCCGCCTGCGCTGGTGGGGGCGGATCACCATCGTGTACGTGCTGTCCCGCCTGGTGACGACCGCGATGTTCGCGGTCGCGAGTCTGCTGCAGGCGCCGGATTCCCGGTTCGGCGCGTTCCCCTCGCTCGGCACGCTCGCCGCCGGCTGGGACGGACAGTGGTACTGGTGGATCGCGACGTACGGCTACCCGACCCAGCTGCCGCTCGACGACGCCGGCCGGGTCGCGGAGAACGCGTGGGCGTTCATGCCGGTCTATCCGGGGGGCGTGAAGGCGCTCTCGGTCGTCACCTTCCTGCCGTGGCCGGTCATGGCCGTGATCGTCTCGTTGTGCTGCGGCTTGGGGGCGGCTCTGCTGTTCCACCGGCTCCTGCGCATCCGTCTCGGCGATGAGCGGGCGATGTTCGCCGTCGTACTGTTCTGCATCGCCCCGCTCAGCGCCGTGTTCCAGGTCGCCTACGCGGAATCGATGTTCCTGCTGCTGCTGACGCTCGCACTGCTCCTGCTCGTGACGCGCCGGTACGGCTGGCTCCTCGCGGTCATCCCGGTCATGGCGTTCACCCGTCCCGGAGTCCTGGCCTTCTCGCTCCTGCTGGGCCTCCATCTCATCGTGCGGATCGTCACCCGTCACCGCGACCCGCTCGCGCGCCGGGAGGTCGTCCTCATCCTCGCGGGCGGGGCCCTCGCCGCCCTCGCCGGATTCGCGTGGATGGTCATCGCCGGTCTCGTCACCGGGACGCCGGAGGCGTACCTCGAGACGGAGCTGGCGTGGCGGGCCGCATTCATCGGGGAGCAGCCCCTCGTCCCGTTCTCGGCCTGGATCCAGGGCGGTCAGTTCTGGTTCGGGGATGGTCCGGGCATCGCCGTCGTCGCCGCGATCTTCGTCGGCTCCGTCGTGCTCCTGTTCCTCCCGCCGGTGCGCCGGCTCGGTGTCGACCTCCGGTTGTGGGTGGGGTCGTACCTCCTCTACCTCTTCGCGGTGTTCTTCCCGCAGACGAGTGTCTTCCGGCTGCTCGTACCGGTCTTCCCACTCCTCGGTGCGGTCGCCGTCCCACGGAACCGTTGGTATCGCGGTGGCGTCGTCATCGTCTCGCTGGCGTTGCAATGGTGTTGGATCTTCGTCATGTACGGCCTCGCGAACGCGTATTGGACCATTCCCTGAGTGCGGATCCGGCGTCATCCTGCGCCTCGCCGCGCTCAGGATTATCACGAGCCCCCGTGATACGAGATAATGGGGGTCAGTCGAATAACGAGAGGGGACTCGCATGGCCGCAATGAAGCCACGCACCGGAGACGGGCCAATGGAGGCCGTGAAGGAGGGTCGGCTCATCATCGTGCGAGTGCCTCTTGAAGGGGGAGGGCGTCTCGTCGTGTCGGTCAACGACGCAGAGGCTCAAGAACTGCATGATGCACTCGCGGGTGTGGTGAGCGCGGGCTGATCCCCGTCACCGACGCCGCATGAGCCGAGAACCGGCCGTCATCACTGCTCTCAGAGTCAGGATGGCGGCCGGTTCGTCGTCGTGCGGAGGGCTCAGAGGTTCGGTTTGGTGATCTGCAGGAGGCCGTCGCCGGCGGGGGACAGGGCGCTGACGACCGCGTCGGACGCGGAGATCTCCTGGACGAGCGAGCGGAAGAGTCCTGTGGTCTCGTCCCGCTGAGCCGGATCGGCCACGCGGCCTCGCCAGAGCGCATGCGGGACGAGCACGGTGCCGCCGGGACGCACCAGACGGAGTCCGTGCTCGACGTACTCGATGACCGATCCCGGGTCGCCGTCGACGAGGACGAGGTCGTAGGAGTTCTCGTTCATCCGCGGCAGGACGTCGAGCGCGCTGCCGGTGATGAGGCGGATGCGATTGGTCGTGATGCCGGCCTCCGTGAACGCCGCGCGTGCCTGCTGCTGGTGCACGATCTCGGTGTCGATGGACGTCAGCACCGCGCTCGTGGCACCGCGGAGCAGCCAGAGCCCGGAGACGCCGGTGCCGGTCCCCACCTCGACGATGGACTCCGCGCGGGTGGCCGCGGCCACCACCGCGATCTGCGCGCCGATCGCGGGAGAGATCGGTTCGACACCCAGTTCGTGCGCGTGAGCGCGCGCCGTGAGCATCGCCGCGCCCTCGACGACGACGTCGCCCGCGTACTTCCAATTGAGATTGTGTTCTGACACCTTGCCTCCGGATCCCAGCGTATGGCCTGCAACTGCTCCGACAGCTGAGGCTCGCGCGGTAGTCTGATGTCGTGTTCGGTCTGACCTTCGACAAACTCCTCATCATCGGGGTCATCGCCGTGTTCCTGCTGGGTCCGGAACGGCTGCCGTACTACGCCTCCCAGCTGGCGCGACTCGTCCGCACCCTCCGAGACCTCGCCTCCGGCGCCAAGGACCGGATGCGCGAGGAGATGGGGCCGGAGTTCGACGAGGTCGACTGGAAGAAGCTCGACCCGCGTCAGTACGATCCGAGACGCATCATCCGCGAGGCGCTCCTCGACGACGAGCCTCCGGTGACGCCGACGGTCGCGACGACCGCTCCGCTCGACGCGGCTCCCGCAGCCGCGGCCGCCGCTGCCGCCGTTCCGTCGCTCGAGAAGCCGAAGTCGATCCAGGCAGCGACCGACGAGCGCCTGCGCCGACTCGCCGCCGGCGAGACCGCCGCGCCGCCGTTCGACCTCGAAGCCACCTGAGTCCGCTTCGGTCGCACACGTCCGGCCCGGACGGCTCAGTTCGTGCTGACGCCGAGACGACGACCGGCGAGCCCACGCGGTCTCGCAGCGAGTTGACCGGCCAGGCGGAGGATCTCGGCCGCCGCGGGATCCGTCGGATCCGAGAGCACGATCGGCAGCCCCGCGTCTCCACCCTCTCGAAGCGGGACGCTGAGCGGGACCGAGGCGAGGAGCGGTACCGGGGCGTCCTGGCCGATCGACAACCGCTCTGCGAGCGCCTCGCCACCCCCGGAGCCGAACAGCTGCAGGACACTGCCGTCGGGCTGGGGGAGACCCGCCATGTTCTCGATGACGCCGTGGACGCGCTGCCCGGTCTGGCGCGCCACCACGCCGCTGCGCTCGGCCACCTCGGCGGCGGCCGGCTGCGGTGTCGTGACGACGAGCACCTCGGCGTGGGGGAGCAGCTGGCCGATGGAGATGGCGACGTCCCCGGTGCCGGGCGGGAGGTCGAGGAGCAGCACGTCGAGGTCGCCGAAGAACACGTCGGTCAGGAACTGCTGGATGGTGCGGTGGAGCATCGGTCCGCGCCAGGCGACGGCGACGGCGGTGGTGCCGTCCGTCGGTGCGTCGATGAACATGCCGATCGAGACGACCTTCACACCGTGGGCGACGGGCGGCAGGATCATGTCGCCGACCTGCGTCGGTTTGACGGCCAAGCCGTTCTCGACCAGTCCGAGGAGCCCCGGGATGGAGAACCCGTGGACGTCCGCGTCGACCAGGCCGACCCGCAGGCCGCTGGCGGCGAGTGCGACGGCCAGGTTCGCGGTCACCGTCGACTTCCCGACACCGCCCTTGCCGCTTGTGACGGCGTACACGCGGGTGAGTGATTCCGGGCCGAACGGGATGCCGCGGGCGCTGCGGCCGCCACGCAGGCGCTCCGTGAGTGCCTGACGCTCCGCCGTCGTCATCACCTGGACGTCGACCGCGACGCTCGTCACCCCGGGGGTCGCCGCGGTGGCCTCACGCACGTCGCGCTCGATGCTCGTCGCTGCCGGGCAGCCGACGATCGTGAGCTTGATCGTGACATCGGCGGCACCGGTGTCGTCCACCGTGATCGGGCCGACCATGTCGAGCTCGGTGATCGGTTTGCGGATCTCGGGGTCGATGACGCGGGCGAGCGCGGTCCTGATCCGCTCGGCGAGGCCGATGTCAGCCGCGCCGGCGTCAGCCACGCCGACGCTCGGGCCCGTCGTGTTCGGGCTGGTCGGTGCGATCCCGATCGAGTTCCTCGAGCAGGGAGCGCAGCTCGGCGCGGATGAAGTCCTTCGACGCCATGTCCTTGAGGGCCAGTCGCAGGGCGACGACCTCACGGGCGAGGTACTCGGTGTCGGCGAGGTTGCGTTCGGACCGCTGACGGTCCTGCTCGATCTGCACCCGGTCGCGGTCGTCCTGTCGGTTCTGAGCGAGCAGGATCAGCGGCGCCGCGTACGAGGCCTGGAGCGACAGCACGAGGGTCAGGGCGACGAAGCCGATGTCGACGGAGTCGAACCGGAGGGCGAGTGGACCGTAGGTGTTCCACGCGATCCACAGGATGACGAAGAGGGTGAGGCCGAGGAGGAACCACGGCGTGCCCATCGCCCGGGCGATCCACTCGGTGAACCGGCCGAAGCGGTCGCGCGAGGCCGGGGCGCGGCGGATGGAACGGACGGAACTCCGAAGCCCCTTCGGAGCGTCGAGCCGGACCTCATTGCGGGGAGCTCGTGCCACGACCTGCCCTCCTTCCGTTCGATCCGAGCCGCTGTTCCGACGCCGGGAGTTCATCGTTCTCGTCGATGCTGCGCCAGTCGTCCGGGAGCAGGTAGTCGAGGACGTCGTCGATCGTCACGACGCCGAGGAGCCGGTGCTGTTCGTCGACGACGGGCACCTGGACGAGGTTGTAGCTCGCGAGGATCCGCGAGACCTCGGCGGCGGAGGTCCGCACGCCCACCGGATCGAGGCTCTGATCGAGCAGGGTCCCGAGGCGCTCGTGCGGCGGGTAGCGGAGCATGCGCTGGAAGTGCACCATTCCGAGGAAGCGTCCCGTCGGCGACTCGTACGGCGGCAGGGTGATGCAGACGCCGGCCGCCAGCGCCGGTGCCAGCTCGGAGCGTCGGATCGACGCGAGGGCCTCCGCGACGGTGGCGTCGGCGGAGAGGATGATCGGCTCGGTCGTCATGAGGCCACCCGCGGTCTCCGGGTCGAACCGGAGCAGCATGCGGACGTCCTCCGCCTCCTCCGGCTCCATGAGCTCGAGGAGGTGCTCACCGCGGTCCTCGGGGAGCTGGGCGATGAGGTCGGCCGCATCGTCCGGCTGCATCTGATCGAGGACGTCGGCCGCGCGGTCGTCGTCGAGCTGGGCGAGGATCTGCACCTGGTCCGTCTCGGGCATCTCCTCGAGCACGTCCGCGAGGCGGTCGTCAGACAGCTCCTCCGCGACCTCGATCATCCGGTCGCGCGGGAGGTCGAGGAGCGTGTTCGCGAGGTCGGCCGGCTTCAGGTCGGCGTAGGTCGCGATGAGCTGCTCGGCGGACTGGGCCTCGCCGAGCTCCTGCTCCTCGCGCAGCTCGTTCCAGGTGGCGAAGGTCGTCGGGCCCTTTACGAATGGGGAGGCGGTGGTCTTCGGGCGGCGGACGAACAGCTGCGACACCTGCCACTCGCCGGGACCCTGCTCCTCGATGGCGACGTCCTCGATCGTCGCCTCCTCGCCGGTGGCGCGGAAGACGACGCGTCGGCCGAAGAGTTCGGCGATCACCCGCACCTCGCCACCGCGCTGCTCGAACCGGCGGACGTTGATGAGTCCCGTGGTGATGATCTGCCCGGCGCCGATGCTCGTCACGCGGCCGATCGACACGAACACACGGCGTTTCCCGGGGATCTCGACGATGAGGCCGACCACCCGCGGGAGTTTGCCGGTGCGGTAGACGACGAGCACGTCCCTGACCTTGCCGACACGATCGCCCGCGGGGTCGAAGACGGTGCACCCGGCGAGCCTGGCGACGAACACTCTGGTTGCACTCACGACTACTAACCTACCCGCCGGTGGTCGGCCTGGAGTGCCCGCTCCGGGCGGGGTGAGAGGATGGAGGCATGAGTGATCCGCGACAGTTCGGCCGGAAGGGCGCCCCGGCGCTCGGCGTCATCCCGCGAGGCGAGATGGTGGCCAGCTACGAGAGCTACGAGTCCGCGCAGGCCGCGATCTCGTCGCTCGCCCACACCGATTTCCCGGTCAAGGAGATCTCGATCGTCGGCAGTGATCTCAAGAGCGTCGAACGCGTCACCGGTCGCCTCAGCTACGGCCGTGCTGCGGGAGCCGGTGCGGTCAGCGGTGCCTGGCTCGGACTGTTCCTCGGGCTCGTCCTCGTCATCTTCAACCCCGAGACGAACCTCATGCTGCTCGGCGCCGCGGTCCTCATGGGTGCCGCGTTCGGCATGCTGTTCGGCATCGTGTCGTACTCGGTGACCCGCAAGCGGCAGGAGTACACCTCGGCCACGCTCGTCGTGGCGACGCGCTACGACCTCATCGTCGGCGGTGAGCTCGCGAACCGCGCACGCAACCTCCTGGAGCGCGGCCCGGAGACCGACGCGGGCTGATCCAGCCGCGTCAGGCTCCGAGCCGTCGCCCGGCGGCCGGGCTCAGCGCGCGAGCCAGGCCTCGACCTCGTCCGCGGTGCGCGGGATGCCGGCCGACAGGTTCTCGGCGCCGTCCTCGGTGACGAGGATGTCGTCCTCGATCCGGACGCCGATGCCGCGGTACTCCTCGGGGACCGTGAGGTCGTCGACCTGGAAGTAGAGGCCGGGTTCGATGGTGAAAACCATGCCGGGCTCGATCACGGCGTCGGCGTACATCTCGCGGCGGGCCTGGGCGCAGTCGTGCACGTCGGTGCCGAGGTGGTGGCTGGTCCCGTGCACCATGTACCGCCGGTGCTGCTCGTTCTCCTTCAGGAGCGCTTCCTCGGCGGTGACGGGGAGCAGGCCCCATTCGGCGGTCTTGCGTGCGATGACCGCCATCGCGGCCGCGTGCACCTCGCGGAACCGGATGCCGGGGCGGACGATGGCGAAGGCCTCGTCGGCCGCCTCACGGACGGCCTCGTAGACCCGGCGCTGGACCTCGGTGAACGTGCCGGACACCGGGATCGTGCGGGTGATGTCGGCAGTGTAGTAGCTGTCGAGCTCGACGCCGGCGTCGATGAGGATGAGGTCGCCCGGGACGACCCGTCCGTCGTTGCGCGTCCAGTGGAGGATGCAGGCGTGCGGTCCGGCGGCGGCGATGGTCTCATACCCGACGCCGTTCCCGTCGGCGCGAGCCCGCCCGGCGAAGACGCCCTCGACGATGCGCTCGCCGCGCTGGTGAGCGAGGACCTTCGGGAGTTCGGCGACGACGTCGTCGAAGCCGCGCGCGGTCGCGTCGACGGCGAGACGCATCTGCGCGATCTCGTAGGCGTCCTTCACGAGGCGCATCTCGGACACTGCGCGTGTCAGGTCGTCGTCGACGTCGACCGTGAGATCGGCGGCGTCGGCCGTGAACGCCGAGAGGTCGGCGGTCGCGACCGCGAGGTCGGCGGCCACCTGGGCGAGCGACGGACGCGCACCGATCCAGAACTCGCCGATCGCGGCGTTCGTGTAGAACTCGTCGGTGTCGCGGCCCGCTCGCTCGCGGAAGTACAGGGTCGCGGTGTGGCCGGACTCCTCGGGATCGAGCACGAGGACGCTGTCGGGCTCGGTGTCGGCCGCCCAGCCGGTGTAGTACGAGAAGGCGGAGTGCGCCCGGTACAGGTAGTCGGTGTCGTTCGACCGCTGCTTCATCCCGCCCGCGGGGAGGACGAGACGCTGACCGGGGAACTGGGCCGAGAGGCGTTCACGACGAGCCGCCGCGAGGCCGGCGGTCTCCCGCGGCTCTGGCAGGACCTCGGGGCGGTCGGCCCACCCGGTGCCGATGAAGGCACGGAAGCCCTCGGACCAGGCGGCCGCCCGGTTGGAGGTCGCCTCGGTCTGGACGGTGTTCGAACTGGATGTGTCTGCGGAAGTCGCCATACCTCCATTGTCGCACTGCGGTCGCGACAGGCGCCCGACGCTCAGCTCGCCGTGCGGGGGAGCAGCGTCGCGACCACGGGTCGGTGATCGCTGCCCGTGCCGTCGACGTCGGTCAGGACGTGAGCCGACACCGTGACCCATCCCGGTGTCGCCATGACGTGGTCGATCGGTGCGCCGAGGACCGCCGGGAGCTCGGTCGGCCAGGTACCGAGCCCGGCTGCCGCGTCGGCTGCGGCGGCGTCGTGGCACGCGCCGAGATCGCCGACGCCGCGCAACCCGGCGAGGTGGTCGAGCGTCGCGTTGAAGTCACCGGCCATGATCACGTCCGCGTCGTCGGTGCAGCGGTCGGCGAGATCGGCGAGTTCCGCGCGCCAGTCGTCGAGCCGACTCGGCAGTGGGGCCGTGGTGTGGACGGCGACGAGGGTCGGTCCGCGTCCGAGGACCGGATCGGCGATGAGGGTCTCCGAGCGCTCGATGGCGGTCGGGCCGGTCGCCGTCGGTGCACGGACCGCGTACTCGCCGAGTCCGGTGCTGATGAGGAGGCTCGTCCCTCCTGCGTCGGCGTCGGTCGAATGCGCGACCATCGGCCGTCCGGCGGCGGTCATCGCGGCGGCGACGACCGCCGCGGTGTCGGACGAGGTCTCCGGCAGGGAGACGACGTCGGCGCCCTCACGCACCGCGATCGCCGCGATCGTCCCGGGGTCGACGGCGTCGCCGAGGGTGTTCCAGGCGAGGACCGTGACCTGATCCGCGAGGTCGGTCGCCTCTCCGGCGACCATCTGGTCGTCGACCCCGCGGTTGGCTGTGACGACGGCGCCGGTGACCGAGACCGCGGCGAGGACGACCGCCAGGACCGAGGGGAGCACCCGCCGGGATCCCCGGACGAGGATCGCCGTCACGAGGCAGAGGAGGGCACCGCCCGCGGCGGCGATCGCCACGAGGAGGCGGAACGCGCTCAGTTGGACGACGACCTGGGCCTGCTCGAGACCGAACAGCCCGGGGAGGACGGCGACGACGAGCAGGGCCGTGGTCGCGATCGCGAGCACGGCCGCGATGACGCCACCGACGGTCTTCAGCACCCGCGTCAGCGTAGGCGAGCGGTCTGGGAGTCCTCGGGGCAGGACCTGCGACTAGGGTGGAAGCGTGGTGAGCGCTCGAGACATGCACGGCCCCGCCGATCTGCACACGCACTCGAGCGTCTCGGACGGCACGGAGACGCCGACGCAGCTGATGCGCGCTGCCGGTGCCGCGGGGCTCGGCACGATCGCCCTCACCGACCACGACTCCACCGCCGGTTGGGCCGAGGCGGCCGTCGAGTCGCGCCGCCAGGGCATCACCCTGCTCCCCGGAATGGAACTGAGCACCCGCTACGAGTGGCGGAGCGTGCACCTGCTCGCATACCTCATCGATCCGTTGAACGGCGACCTGCTCCAGGAGACCGCGAAGATCCGGGAGTCCCGGCTCCGGCGGGCCGAAGGCATCGTGGCACGCATCGGTGGCGACTACCCGCTGTCCTGGGCGGACGTCCTCGCGCAGACCCGCGAAGGTGCGACCGTCGGACGGCCCCACATCGCCGACGCCCTGGTCGCCCTCGGGATCGTGGCCGACCGTGGCGAAGCCTTCGACGGCATCCTGCATCCGCGCACCGGCTACTACGCGCCGCACTACGCGCCCGACCCGCTCACCGCGGTCAAGCTCGTCCGCGCCGCCGGTGGCGTCCCCGTGATCGCCCACCCGGTCCCGGCCGGCCGCGACCGGATGCTGCCCGAGCCGTACTTCCGTGAGCTCGCCGACGCGGGCCTGTTCGGGCTCGAGATCGAGCATCGCGAGAACACCGAGGAGGGCAAGGTCGTCGTGCGGCGGATCGCCTCCGAGCTGGGCCTCGTCGCGACCGGTTCGAGCGATTATCACGGGACCGGTAAGCCGAACCGCCTCGGCGAGAACACCACGGACATCGACGTGGTCCGGCGTATCGTGGCCGAGGCCACCGGCTCGGCGCCGGTCCTGCCCGACTGATCTGCGGCGCGTCCGGAGTGCCCTTCGACACGCTCAGGGACCGGGGTGTACTTCTCCCGGTCACTGAGCTTGTCGAGGTGCCCACGGGGACGCAGCGGATGTGAGGGGACGCCGGTCGGAGCACCCTTCGACAGGCTCAGGGACCGGTATCCTCCGGTCACCAACCGTGTCGAGCGCAGCGCTCGCGACATGCAGAACGCCCGCATCCGGAAGGGTGCGGGCGTTCTGCGTGGCGGATCTACGCCGTGGGGGCCGGGGGAGCGGTGCGGCGCGTCCGGCTCCGACGGCGGGGAGCGCTGTTGCCGTCGCGGTGCTCCGGACCGTGGCCGTCGTGGGTGCCTGCTGCGGGCGCGCTGCGGTCGACGGTGTCGGTCGAGGCGGCGTCGTGCGTCCGCGAGTGAGCGCGGGTGCTCGGCTGGGACTCGAGCCGGGTGCTGGTCGGCTGCGTGCGGTCGCCTCCGCGTCCGCCGCGCTCACCACCGCGACCGCCGCTGGTCCGCGAACCCTCGCGTCCGCCGCCGGTCCGCGAACCGTCGCGTCCGCCTGCGCTCCGCGAACCCTCGCGCCGCGGAGCGGGCTCGACGGCCTTGGCGGGCTTCAGCCGGCCCTTCGTGCCCTCGGCGATCCCGAGGTCGGTGAACAGGTGCGGGCTCGAGGAGTAGGTCTCCGTCGGTTCCGGCTGACCGAACTCGAGGGCGCGGTTGATGAGCGCCCACTTGTGGAGGTCGTCCCAGTCGACGAACGTGACGGCGATACCCGTCTTCCCGGCGCGACCGGTGCGGCCGACGCGGTGGAGGTACGTCTTCTCGTCCTCGGGGATCGTGTGGTTGATGACGTGGGTGACGTCGTCGACGTCGATGCCACGGGCGGCGACGTCGGTGGCGATCAGGACGTCGCGCTTGCCGGCCTTGAACGACGCCATCGCCCGCTCGCGCTGCTCCTGGTTCAGGTCGCCGTGCACCGCCGCGGCGTTGAACCCGCGGTCGGTCAGTTCCTCGACGAGCTTCGCGGCGGCACGCTTGGTCCGCGTGAAGATGACGGTCTTGCCGCGACCCTCGGCCTGCAGGATGCGCGAGATCACCTCGTCCTTGTCGAGCGAGTGCGCGCGGTAGATGAGGTGCTTGATGTTGGCCTGCGTGAGCCCTTCGTCGGGGTCGCTCGCGCGGATGTGGATCGGCTTGCTCATGAAGCGGCGGGCCAGGGCCACGATCGGACCGGGCATGGTCGCCGAGAACAGCATCGTGTGACGCGCGGCGGGAGTCTTGGAGAAGAGCTTCTCGATGTCGGCGAGGAAGCCGAGGTCGAGCATCTTGTCGGCCTCGTCGAGCACCATCTCGGTGATGCCCGAGAGGTCGAGGAGGCGCTGGTTGTTGAGGTCGATGAGTCGGCCGGGCGTGCCGACGACGATCTGAGCGCCGGCCTTCAGCTGCTCGATCTGACCCTCGTAGGCCTTGCCGCCGTAGATGGAGACGAGCGTCGTCGACCGGTTCGAGATGAGGATCTCGATGTCCTCGGACACCTGGACGGCGAGCTCACGGGTCGGGACGACGACGAGGGTCTTGACGCCGGGAGCCGGGTCGAGGCCGAGGCGCTGGACGATCGGGATGCCGAACCCGAAGGTCTTGCCCGTACCCGTCTTGGCCTGGCCGATGATGTCCTGGCCGGCGAGCCCGAGGGGGATCGTCTGCTCCTGGATGGGGAATGGTTCGATGATGCCCTTGGTCGTGAGGGCGTCGACGATGTCCTGGTCGACACCGAGATCAGAGAAAGTCACGGAGATACCTGTCAGTGCAGTCATGGTCTACACCTTCGATTGCACACAGGTGTAGGGCCCCGATCCGACGCCGGGGCACGGCTATTCTACCCGGGACGCCCCGAGAGGCCGCTGGGCGCGCGGAACACGGCGATCGGCGCGCTGCGGATAGGGTGGTCGCATGGCTCGTTGGTTTGCACGACGTCGGCGTCCCGGCACCCAGACGCCTCGTCTGCGCTCGCGGGAGGACGCCGTCCAGGCGACCCGCGTCGACCTGCACGAGCTCGCGCCCGGCACCGCCGACTACCTCGGTCAGGTGGCGCAACTGCAGCTCGGGTTCTTCATGACGCTGTCGTTCGCGGTCGAGCACGCTCCGAACGACGCCGATCGGGAGACCGTCGCCGAGGCCGCTGCCACGGCGCTGCGCAAGCACCAGGCGCTCCTCGCCTGGCTCCGCCGGACGAGCGACGACCCGGGCGCCGTGCTCGAACCCTATGCACGCACGCGGGACGAGTTCCAGGCGATCCTGCGAACCGGCACCTGGGACGAACTCCTGCTGGGCGTCCTCGTGGCGCGGGGCTTCCTCGACGAGTTCTTCGCGCAGCTCGCGCGCGGCCTGGACGGGGCGGACGCCCGCGACCTGGCTGCGATCGTCGCCCCCGGTCCGGAGGAGGACCCGCTCGTCGGGATCCTGCACCGGGTGATCGCAACGCACCCCGAGCGAGCTTCGACGCTCGCGATGTGGGGCCGTCGGTTGCTCGGCGACACCATGCTCGTCGCCAGGTCCGCCCTCGTGACCGAGAGTAAGGCGCTGCCGGACGACGCCCGGGTCGAACCGGTCTACACGGAGCTCATCGCGAACCACACCAGACGGATGGACGCGCTCGGGCTCACGGCCTGACCGGTCGTCCCCTCCGACACGACGACGCCGCCACTCCTGGTGGAGCGACGGCGTCGATCGATCGAGCGCTTCGGGTCAGGCGGCGACGCCCTGCTGCAAGCGGGTCAGCATCGCCTCGTCCGACGAGGTGCGGACGCGGACGAGCACGAGGTCGACCAGCACACTCACGACGACGGACGCGCCGAAGGCGAGCACCCAGATCCAGCCACCGTCCCACGCCATGCCGGCCCACGTCGCCGCGACCCAGACGACGGCGGCGACGAGCGTCGCGACCGCCGGGATGAGCGCGGCCCCGTGCTGGTCGCGGCCGGGCAGGAGGTAGCGGACGGCGAGACCGAGGATGGCACCGCCGAGCACGACGAAGAGGAGTTCCATGATCAGCCGACGAATCCGATGCGGCGGGACTCCTCGGTTCCGAGCTCGACGTAGCCGATGCCCGCGGTCGGGATGAGGTAGCTGGTGCCCTTGTCGTCCTTGAGTGCGAGCAGCTTGGCGTCCGTCTCGAGCGCGGTCTTGACCGCCTGCTCGATCTCCGACGCCGGCTGCGAGGTCTCGAAGCCGATCTCGCGAGGGCTGTTGAGGATTCCGATGCGAATTTCCACCTTGAGTGCCTTTCGGTTGCGTAGGGCAAGACTACGGGAGTCGTGGTCCTCCGACCGGCGCGGGTCGGCTGCTGTCAGCGAACAGCGGAACGCCGGTCGGCCGTCGCGGCGATGTCGGGAGGCTCCGGTAACGTGCGGACCATGACGGTTCCCGACGCCTCCGACGATCCGACGGGTGCGGTTCGTGACGCGGACCGCGCGCCCGTCGGCGACCCGGCTGTCGGCACGGGCGTCCGGCTCGACGACTCGCAGGATGCCGTGCTGCGGCTCGCGGACGACCGGTCCGCCGTCGTGCTCGGGGCTCCCGGCACGGGCAAGACCACGACGCTCATCGAAGCGGTGGCGGAACGCGTGCACTCGCGCGGTCTGCGTACCGACGAGGTGCTCGTCATCGCCTCCTCCCGGTCGTCGGCGCAGGTCCTCCGCGACCGCCTCGAGGCACGGGTCGCGCGCGCCACACCCGGATCCCTGGCGCGCACCGCCATCTCCCTCGCGCTCGAGGTCATCGCGGGCTCCGGGGCGTTCGCCGGTTCAGGACGACCACGGTTGCTGACGGGCGGCGAGCAGGACCAGACCATCGCCGAGCGACTCCTCGGTGACGAACAGGACGCGACCGGTCCACTGTGGCTCGCCGAGCTCGGTCCCGAGGTCAGGCGCCTGCAGGGGTTCCGCACCGAGCTCCGGAACCTCATGGAACGCAGCGTCGAACACGACGTCGCGCCTGCCGAGCTGCGTCGGCTCGGTACGGAGCACGGGCGTCCCGAGTGGGTCGCGTCCGCGGGCTTCATCGAGGGGTTCCTCGCCGACGACTGGCGCGGACACCTCACGCCCGCGGCGGCCCTCGCCCGCGCCGTTCGGCTCCTCGACGAACAGGAACCGGGAACGGGCGTGCTCGGCAGCCTGCGGGTGGTCTTCGTGGACGACGCCCAGGAGGCGACCCACGGCGTCCTGCAGCTGTTCGCCGCGCTCGCCCGACACGGGGTCACGATCGTCGCGTTCGGCGACCCCGACCTCACGACGGGGGCCTTCCACGGTGCCCGAGCCGACGCGCTCGGGCGGTTCGCCGAGGTGCTCGGTCGCCCGGTGGACACGCTCGTCCTCGGGCAGGTCCACCGCGGGACGCCGGACATCCGGGCGACCATCCGCGGCGTCGCCGAACGCATCGGCACGGCCGGCGCCGGACTCCATCGCACGACCGCGCCACCGGTCGATGACGCGGAGGCCCCCGAGCACTCCGTCGTCACCGTGGCGGCCGGTTCCCCGGCCGAGCAGATCGCGGTCGTCGCACGCTTCCTCCGCGAGCGCCACGTCCTCGACGGCGTCGCGTGGGCCGACATGGCGGTGGTCGTCCGCAGCGGCGGGCTGATCCCGGCGATCGAACGGGGCTTGTCCTCCCTCGAGGTGCCCACCCGGGCGAGCACCGGCGGAGCACCGCTGCGCGACCACCCGTTCGTCAGGTCGGTCCTCCTCGCCATGTCGGTGGCGCTCGGACGGACGCCGCTCGACGCCGAGGTCGTGACCGAACTCCTCCACAGCGCGCTCGGCGGACTGGACTCGATCGGGGTCAGGCGACTCCGGGCAGCGCTCCGGCACGCCGATCTCGCTGAGGGCCTCGACCGCAGCGCGGACCGCCTGCTGGAAGAGGCGTTCGCCGTCCCCGGTGCACTCATCGGACTCGAGACACCCTCCGCCGCCCGCGCCCGCTCACTCGCCGACAGCCTTGCCGAGGCGAGCGCGCAGGCGGCGGCGGGCGCTTCGGCCGAGGAGCTCGTCTACGGCCTCTGGTCGCGGAGCAGGCTCGAGCGCTCCTGGGTCTCGCTGTCGAAGGGCAGCGGTCAGGCCGCCGAGGAGGCGAACCGCGACCTCGACGCGATCACCCAGCTGGCCGATGCGGCACGCACCTTCGTCGAGGCGGAGCCCGACACCCCGGCCTCCGTCTTCCTCGACCGCCTGCTCGAACAGACGGTCGGCGACGACTCCCTCGCGCCGACGGGCCTCCGGGAGGCGGTCACGATCGCGACGCCCGCGGCCCTGGTCGGGACCGCGTTCGACACGGTCGTCGTCGCCGGCATGCAGGACGGCGTGTGGCCCAACCTGCGGGTCCGCGACTCACTGCTCGGCGCCTCGGAGCTTGTGGAGCTGCTGGAGGGCACGGCCACGGCGACGGCGGACGCACGACGCGCCGTCCTCCACGACGAGCTCCGACTCTTCGCCCAGGCGACCTCCCGTGCGCACCGGTCGCTCATGGTGGTCGCGGTCGTCGACGACGACCACCAAGCGAGCCCGTTCCTCACGCTGCTCCCGGAACCCGATCCGCACCGGGCATCCCTGTCGCCCCTGTCGCTCCGGGGGCTCGTCGGCACCCTGCGTCGCTCGCTCACCCGCCGGATCCGCCCCGCGGACCCGGCCGAGCGTGCCGCGTCCGCCTCGGCCCTGGCCATCCTCGCGACAGCGGGAGTCCCCGGCGCTCCGACCGAAGAGTGGTACGGCGTGGCCGCACCGAGCTCGACGGCACCGCTGCACGACCCCGCCGTCGAGGAGCTGCCGGTCTCCCCGTCCCGCATGGAGGCCTTCGAGGAGTGCCCACTGCACTGGGCGATCGCCCGACTGGGCGGCGGAGCCTCCGGGTTCGCCTCCGGGCTCGGCACGATCGTGCACGCCGCGCTCGAACACGCCGAGTCCTCCGACGAGGCCGCGCTCTGGGCAGCGGTGGAGGACCGCTGGGACGAACTCCACTTCGAGGCGGCCTGGGAGGGCGCGGCGACGAAACGGCGTGCGGCGGAACTCGTCCACCGGTTGTCGGCGTACCTCCACGACGCGGAGCGGGCGGGCGTGACCTCGATCGGCAACGAGAGCCGGTTCAGCCTCCGCATCCCCATCGGTGAGTTGGGCGGCGCGGCCGTGCTCGGCGGCTCGATCGACCGCGTCGAACTCGTGCCCGACGCCGACGGGACGCGACGCGTCGTGATCGCCGACCTCAAGACCGGCGGCTCGGCGCCCAGACAGGACCGGGAGGTCGCCGACATGGCGCAGCTCGGTGCCTACCAGCTCGCGCTGGCGTCCGGTGCGATCACCGGTACTGAGGGGCTGCTGAGCGGTGGCGCGAAGCTCATCGTCGTGTCGGCCGGCACGAAGCGCAAGGAGTACTACGACCCGGCCCAGCCCGCCTTCGACGACGAAGCCCTCGAGCGCTTCCGCGAGCGTGTTCTGGCGGACGCGGTCGGCATGGCCGGCGCGGTGTTCGAGGCCCGCGTCGGGACCCACTGTCATGACCCGTTCGCGTTCGGCGAGTGCGCCATCCACGTCGTCCCGGCGGTGAGCTCGTGAGCACGGAGGAGACCTACTCGGCCGAGATGCTCGCCGGCCTGCTCGGCCTCCCACAACCGACGACGCAGCAGGTCGAGGTCATCGAGGCCCCCATGGCACCCGTACTCGTCGTCGCCGGTGCCGGGAGCGGGAAGACCGAGACCATGGCCTCACGCGTCGTGTGGCTGCTCGCCAACCGGCACGTGAACGTCGACGGGATCCTGGGGCTCACCTTCACCAGGAAGGCCGCGGGCGAGCTGGCGGCGCGGATCGGCAAGCGGATCGCCGCCCTGCAGGACATCGGGATCCTGGATCCCGCGGCCGACGCGCTCTTCGACCGTCCCGAGGTGTCCACCTACAACGCCTATGCGAACGCCCTGTTCCGCGACAACGCCCTCCTGGTGGGCCGTGAGCCCGAGTCGGTCCTGCTGTCCGAGGCGTCCGCCTGGCGACTCGCGAGGCGCGTCGTGGTCCGACACGGAGACGACCGGCTCGCCACCCTCGGCAAGTCCGTCGACCAGGTAGCCGAGCTCGTCCTCTCACTGAGTCACGAGCTCGCCGAGATCGATGGCACCACCGAGGAGCTGCTCGGCTTCGTGGAACGGTTCGTCGGCATCGGCGAGCTCCCCGACGGCGGTCGCGGGGCCTACGCGCAGATCGACCAGGCCGTCGAGGTCGTGGGTGCCCTGCCGGTCCTGCTCGACCTCGCGCACCGCTACGCCGACGAGAAGCGCCGGCAGGGACTCGTCGAGTTCTCCGACCAGGTCGCCCTCGCGCTCGCCGCCTGCGAACGTTCGCCGAAGGTCGCCGCCGTCGCACGCGATCGCGCGGGCGTCGTCCTGCTCGACGAGTACCAGGACACCTCGGTCGTGCAGACCAGACTGCTGTCGACCCTGTTCGCCGACCACCCCGTCATGGCGGTCGGCGACCCGCACCAGTCCATCTACGGCTGGCGCGGCGCGAGCGCGGCGAACCTCGCACGGTTCTCCCGCGACTTCGGTCGGGAGGTCGCCGCCACCCAGTTCAACCTGTCCACGAGTTGGCGGAACGACCGCACGGTCCTCGAAGCCGCGAACGTCCTCGTCCGCCCGTTGCAGCAGCAGGCGCAGACGGCGGGGAAGCTGCGAGTCCTCGACCTCGAGCCGAAGCCCGGCGCCGGGGCGGGCTCCCTCGCCGTCGAGTTCCCCGAGACCGGTGCCGAGGAGATCCGGATGGTCGCCGAGTGGTGCGCGGACCGGTTGCTCGCAGAACGCGGGGGAGACCCGGCCGGTTCGGCCGCGATCCTGTTCCGGGCGCGCCGACCGATGCAGGAGTTCGCCGACGGCCTCGCCGCGCTCGGCGTCCCCCACCACATCCTCGGCCTCGGCGGTCTGCTCTCCTCACCGGAGATCGTCGACGTGACGGCGGCACTGCGGGTCATCCACGATCCCGGTGCCGGGTCCTCGCTCATCAGGCTCCTGAGCGGGCCTCGCTGGCGGATCGGCGTCCACGACCTCGGACACCTCGTGGAGGTGGCCCGGTACCTGCAGGCCATCGACTGGAAGACGAAGCGGTACGACGCCGAACTGGCCGCCCGGCTCCGTGAGTCGGTCGCCGACGACGACGGGCGGTCGATCATCGACGCGCTCGACTTCATCGCCGCCGACCGCGTGCCGGCCGGCCTCGCCGCCGGGTTCACCGACGAGGCGCGTTCGCGTCTTCGGGAGGCCGGACTGGTGTTCGCCTCCCTGCGGCGTCGTGCGGGCAGCGGCCTCCCCGATCTCGTCAGAGCGGTCGAGCGCGAGTTGCGGCTCGACATCGAGGTCGTCGCGAACGAGTCGACCGGCTCCGCGGCGCGCGCTCCGGCCAGACTGCAGGCGTTCCACGACGAGGTCATCTCGTTCATCCAGGCGGAGGAGCAGGTGACGCTCGGCAGCCTGCTGGCGTGGATCGACCGCTCGCTCGCCCGAGACGACCTCGGACCGGCGAGCGACGCACCCGACCAGGGTGCGGTCCAACTGCTCACCATCCACGGTTCGAAGGGCCTCGAGTGGGATCATGTCGCGATCCCGCGGCTCGTGGTCGACGAACTGCCAGCCAAACCAAAGGACGGCAAAGGCTGGGTCCGTCTCGGGACGCTGCCGTACGACTTCCGAGGCGACGCAGCGGAGCTGCCGGAGTTCGCCTGGCGGACGGCCGAGACGCGGAAGGAGGTCGTCGACGCTCAGCTCGCCTTCTCGGAAGCGCTCGGCGAACGCGCGCTCGACGAGGAACGCCGGCTCGCGTATGTGGCGGTGACCCGCGCCAAGCACGACCTCCTGCTCACCGGCTCGTTCTGGTCGGGCGATCGGAAGCGGCCCCGTGCTGCGAGCACCTACCTCCTGGAGCTGGCCTCGGCGGGCGTCATCGCACCGCTCCCCGCCGCCTCCGCCTTCGAGGAGAACCCGGTCGACTCCGGTGCCGCGGTCCTCGACTGGCCACTCGATCCGCTCGGCGCGCGTCGGAGCGTCGTCGAGCGGGCGGCGGCCGAGGTCGACCAGCGGCGCGGGCGGTCCGAGTCCGAGCTGCTGGCGACCCTCGGCCCCCTCGAGAACGAGCTGACGCTGCTCCTCGAGGAACGACGCCGTGCCGCGACGACGACCGCGCGCGGTGAGCTCCCCGTGCGCATCCCCGCGTCCAAGTTCAAGGAGTTCGTCACGGAACCGGAGGCCGCACTCGAACGTCTGCGTCGCCCCGTCCCGCAGCGGCCCTACCGGCAGACCCGCCTCGGGACCCGGTTCCATTCGTGGGTCGAGGCGCACTACGGACGCTTCGGATTGCAGGAGCTGGTCGACGCGCTCCCAGAGGAGCTCGACGTCGAACGCCCGGGGCCGGACGCGTCGGAGGGGATCGGGTTCGACGAGCTCACCGAGCGGTTCCTCGCCTCGGAATGGGCGGACGTCCGACCGATCGAGGTCGAGACCGAGATCCACGTGCCGCTCGGCGACACCGGACGAGTGGTGGTCTGCAAGCTCGACGCGGTGTTCGAGCGCGGGGACCGGTTCGAGATCGTCGACTGGAAGACCGGCGCGGTACCCACGACGCCGGAGGACGTGCGGAACGCCTCGTTCCAGCTCGCGCTCTACCGTCTGGCGTACGCGCACCACCGGGAGGTCGACCCCGAGCGCATCGACGCCGTGCTCTACTACGTGAGCCACGACGTGCAGCTCCGGCCGGAACGCCTCTACTCGGAGGAGGAGCTCCTGTCGGAGTGGGAGCGGTCCTTCGGGGAGGCCGCCGAGTCCCAGAGCTCGAACGACGAGGTGTCGATCTGATCCGTGGCGTTCGCGTCCGCGTCGGTTCCGGCGTGGTCGCGATCCTCGTCGGCCTCACCGTCGTCGGTGTCGTCGTCGTCCGAGCCGCCGGGATCGCGGCCGAGGGCGCGCTCGAGCTCTGACCGGTCATAGGTGTCGGTCTGCATGGCGATGCCGGGGGAGGACGAGCCGATCGGCGTGCGGTCGAGCATGTCCTCGACCTCGTCGACGTCGAGGACGGGTCCGGTCGTGGTGCCGAGGGGGTCCGTCACGTCGCCGAGCACGCGGTCGACGAGCCCGTCGAGCATCGCGACCGCGTCCTCGACGATGGTCTCGTCATGGCTGTCGCGGCCGTGCAGGAGCCAGCGGGCGATCTCGAGTTCCGCGTAGAGGCGGGCGCGGAGCGTGACGAAGCGGTCGGGTCCGCGGGAACACGAGGCCGCGTAGGCGGACAGCGCCTGCTCGCCGGTCGCGCCGAGCGTCGCGATCCAGTGGAGGTCGAGGGCCGGGTCGCCGACCCGCAGCGAGCCCCATTCGATGACGCCGTTGACGAGTCCGTGGCCGTCCTGACGGATGACGAGCACCCGGTCGGCGGCGAGGGATCCGTGGATGACGGTGGGCTGGAACTGCCAGAGTGAGTGGTCCTCGACGGCCGCCTGCCAGCGCTCCCGGACGGCGGTCGGGAGGAGCCTCGTCTCGGCGGCGCGGGACACGATGCGGTGCGCGTCCGCCCGGATGAGCTCGGTGGACAGCAGCGGGAGGCCCGCTTCCGCGATGAAGGCCGTCGGGAGGGAGTGGATCGCGGCGACCGCGGCACCGAGCGAGTCGGAGAGGACCTCGTCGCGGCCGAGCGCGGTCGGGTCGAGGTGACTGCCAGCCACGAAGTCGAGCACGACGGCGCGAGTGCCGTCGACGGGCAGTTGGCCCACGACGGTTGGAGCGTCGAAGGGCAACCTGCTGCGGATACCGGGCGTGAGTGCGCGAAGGGCGATGAGGTCCGCGGACTGCTCCGTCTCGGCCTGCTGTGAGGTCGGGATGCGCACGATGAGCTCGCGCCCGTCGGCCGTCACGAGACGGGCTGCGTCGTAGTTCCCCTCGCCGCCGGCGGTGTGCGCGCCGGACCCGCGGACCTGGAGGTCGGCGACGGCCGAGGTGGCCAACGCGGCTAGAGTGAGATGGGATCTGGCCATGACATCCAGGGTACGGGGCCGTCCCGGTGAGCCGCGCTCGCCACGCCCTCAGAGAGGTTGTCCATGACGATTCAGGTTCGCGCACTCGCCGGTCTACCACTTGCGAGAGGCGGACTCGACCGTCACGGCGAGCTCCGTTCACGACCGGACGTGCTCGACGGACTGCGGGTCGATCCGAACGCCCGAGCCGTCGTCCTCCGCGGCCGGCGCGCACTCGTGACCGGCGACGCGCTCGACCTCCTGGATCCCTCGGACCTGCCCGAGCCGGAGCTCATGGTCTACCTCGGAAGCACCATTGAGGACAGCCCGGGGACACCACCGGGCACCGACATCCTGCTGTGGGTCCTCGCCGAGGCCGACGCCGACGCGATCACCGAGGACGAAGACCGCTGGTTCGACCTCCGTCGCAGCGGACATCGGCTCTCCGACCGCGACGTCGGGATCCTGGCGACATCGCTGGCGATTGCCGGGTGGCATCGTGCCGAGCCGTTCTGCGCGCACTGCGGCTCGCCGACCACGGTCCGTAACGCCGGCTGGGCACGGCACTGCCCGGTCGACGGCAACGAACTCTTCCCACGCATGGATCCCGCGGTCATCGTCGCGGTCGTCGATCCTCAGGGACGGATCCTGCTCGGGTCGAACGCGATGTGGGAGCACAACCGGTACTCACTGCTGGCCGGCTACGTCGACGCCGGCGAGTCTCTCGAGCAGGCCGTCGCCCGCGAGATCTTCGAGGAGTCGGGGATGCGTCTCGGGACGCCCGTCTACCTCGGGTCGCAGCCGTGGCCGTTCCCGCGCTCGCTCATGCTCGGCTTCGTCGCCCCGCTCGCGGAGGATCAGGATCCGGAGGCGCTCGTCCCGGACGGCCAGGAGATCCTCGACCTGCGGTGGTTCACGCGGGAGGAACTCAAGGACCCGGCCACCGACGTCATCCTCCCCGGACCGTCGTCGATCGCACGAGCCGTGATCGACGAGTGGCTTCGCGGATCCTGGTCGCGATGAGGCGCGGCACCACCGAGGGCCGCCGATGAGCAGCCCGGCCGAACTGCTGGCCGGGCTCGACCCCGACCAGGCCGTCGCGGCGGAGGCGCTCCGCGGACCCGTGTGCATGCTCGCCGGCGCAGGCACCGGGAAGACCCGTGCGATCACCCATCGCATCGCCTACGGGGTCGCGACCGGGACGTACACGGCGTCGCGCGTCATGGCGCTCACCTTCACCAGCCGCGCCGCTGCGGAACTGCGTGGCCGGCTCCGGGCACTCGGAGCCGAGGGTGTCTCCGCCAGGACCTTCCACGCCTCCGCGCTGTCACAGCTGAACTTCTTCTGGCCCCAGGTCGTCGGCGGACAGGTGCCAGCGCTCGTCGAGAGTAAGGGGCGGGTGCTCGGGCACGCGGCCGAACGGCTCCGGTTGCGGGTCGACACGGCGACCCTGCGCGATGTGGCGGGCGAGATCGAATGGCGCAAGGTGTCCGGCCTGACCCTCGAGCAATATACGGCGTCGAACCGGCCGTTGCCGGCCAAGCTGTCCCTCGAGCAGGTCGTCTCGCTCCAGGAGACGTACGAGCAGTTGAAGGACGAGCGCCGGCGCATCGACTTCGAGGACGTCCTGCTCGCCTGCGCCGGCATGATCGAGACCGAGCCCGCCGTCGCCATGCAGGTGCACGAGCAGTACCGCTTCTTCGTCGTGGACGAGTACCAGGACGTCTCGCCGCTGCAGCACCGACTCCTCGAACTCTGGCTGGGCGGACGACGGGACGTGTGCGTCGTCGGCGATGCGAGTCAGACCATCTACTCCTTCGCCGGTGCCCGTTCCGACTACCTGCTCGACTTCCCGACCCGGTACCACGATGCCACGGTCGTCCGGCTCGAGCGCAACTACCGTTCCGCCCCGCCGGTCGTGGCCGCGGCGAACACGCTCATGCGGGGTCGCCCGGGGGCACTGCACCTCTCAGCGGCAACCGCACGAGACGACGAGGGCACCCAGACCGCACGGCCCGAGACGCCGGCGGTCGGCCTGCGGCAGTACCCGAACGAGCTGTCCGAGGCGAGAGGCGTGGCCTCGGAGATCCTCGTGCAGCTGCAGGCGGGCGTCCCGGCCTCGGAGATCGCCGTGCTCTACCGGATCAACGTCCAGGCGGCGGCGTTGGAGACTGCCCTCGGCGAAGCCGGCATCCCCTACGTCATGCACGGCTCCAAGCGCTTCTTCGAGCTGCCCGAGGTGCGGCAGGCCCTGCTCCAGCTCCGCGCGGCCTCCGTCTCGATCAGCGGTGAGCCCCTGTTCAAGTCCGTGAGCGACGTGCTCCGGTCGCTCGGCTGGAGCCAGGACCCGCCCGACGGTGGTGGTGCGGTGCGCGACCGCTGGGAGTCGCTCAACGCGATCATGGGGCTCGTCGACCAGGCGCCGGAGGGGACCTCGTTCCGCGCCTTCACGGATGAGCTGCAACTGCGGCAGGCCGCGCAGCACGAGCCGACGGTCGAGGCGGTCACGCTGGCGACCCTGCACTCGGCGAAGGGCCTCGAGTGGGAGGCCGTGCACCTCATCGGGCTCTCCGAGGGCTATCTGCCGATCTCCTACGCGAAACAGTTCGAGCAGGCGGACGAGGAACGGAGGCTCCTCTACGTCGGCATCACGCGCGCCAAGCGGCTGCTCAACCTGTCCTGGTCCGAGACGCAGCAACGCGGTGGTCGACGCGAGCCGTCGCGATTCCTGGCAGAGCTCGGCATGCGCACCTCGAGTGCTCCCGGACGACGCGGCGCCTGACCCCACCGGTCGCGGCGTCGACCACCAGCTGGGTGCTCGCGAGGATGGGCTGGGACGCGTCGAGGTGTCGGAGCACCAAGCGGGTCACGCGGGTCGCGACCTCCGCGCCGAGGAGCTGGGTGTCGAGTGGTGAGCGGCGCCCGAGGAGCTGGGAGGCGACGGCCGGCCAGGCCGGATCGTCGTCGGTGCGGTGCAGCTCGACGCAGTGCAGGCACGGCCCTGAACCGGGTGTCACGAACGGCCCGATCCTCACGACACGATCGCTGAAGACGACCGGCAGGTGCGGGACGTCGTCGCGCAGCCAGCGCGTGTACCGACTCGGCGGGATGACGAAGTCGGCGAAGAGGACGGCGACGTCGACGTGGTCGGGCTGCGACCCGGATCCGGTCGACCCGGACTCCGGTGGCAGGAGTTCGACCGCCTCCTGCTCGGAGAGGAGACGTCGGAGGAGTTCGGCCGCCGGGCTCGCGCCGTCCACGACGACCCGGTGCGTCACGGTGGGTCCGGAAGCGGGGCCGTCGTGCTCGATCACCGGGTCGAGCGTCGAGAGGACGCGATCGAACTCCTGGGCTGGGATGTCGAAGGCGTCCGGCAGTCGTCGTTCGACGAGAGCCGGGAAGCCGGCACGCAGTGCCGCGACGACCTGCTCGGTCTCGGTCCGGACGCTGTCGAGCAGGACCGCTTCATCGACTCCCACCTGCAGGCTGTGCGGGGTTCGCCAGAGCAGCGGTCTCCTGGGATCGAGGCGCGTCGTCATCCATCGATGATGACGGGTCGACGACCGGTCGCGTCGTCACTCTCCACAGCCCGCCCGGAAGGACGAGCTGTGGAGCGTCGCCGTGGATCAGACCGGGGGGCCGCCGGCACCGTTCGGGCCGGAGGGCTCCGAACCGGGCTCGTCGTCGTGCTGGTCGCCGCCTTCTTCGCCACGGAGGAGGTCTTCGAGCGCGAGATCCATCTCGTCCTGCTCGGGACGCTCGCCCCTGGCCTCCGCTTCGAGGCGCGCGATGAGCGACTCCGGGGCGTCGATGTCGGCTGCGGTGGGCACGAGGTCGGGGTGCGACCACAGGGCGTCGCGCTGCGCGGTACCGACGGCGTCCGTGACCTGCTGCCACATCTGCGCAGCCTCGCGCAGCCGGCGGGGTCGCAGCTCGAGTCCCACGAGCGCGCCCAAGGCCTGTTCGGCCGGCCCGCCGGCGGCGCGGCGTCGGCGGACGGTCTCCGCGATGGCCGCGGAGCGGGGGAGACGCTCGGTGGCCGCCGCGGTGACCACGTCGACCCAGCCCTCGATGAGGGCGAGCGTCGTCTCGAGTCGTGCGAGGCTCGCGTCCTGTGCCTCCGTGCGGGCGGGGATGAGTGCCCCGCTCGTCATGGCCTCCCGGAGTTCCTCGGGGTTCGACGGGTCGAAGCTCTCGGCGAGCTCCTCGAGTCGATCGGTGTCGATCCGGATGCCGCGCGCGAAGTCGGTGATCGAGGAGATGAGATGCAGGCGGAGCCAGCGGGCGTGGCGGAAGAGTCGTGCGTGCGCGAGTTCGCGGACCGCCAGGTAGATCTGGACCTGATCCGCCGGGATGTCGAGACCCTCGCCGAAGTCGGCGACGTTCTGGGGCACCAGGGCGGCCTCGTTGTCGTCGAGCAGTGGGATGCCGATGTCGCCGCCGGAGACGACCTCCTTGGAGAGCTGACCGACGACTTGTCCGAGCTGCATGGCGAAGAGCGTGCCGCCGATGCCGCGGACGAGCTGTCCGGCGTTCGCGATCATGCTCGACAGCTCCTCGGGCGCGCGTTCCGTGAGCACGCCGGTCAGGGCGTTCGCGATGTTCGTGGCCACCGGCTCGGCGAGCTGCGTCCAGAACGGCATCGTCTTCGTGGCCCAGCGCGTCCTCGTGTACAGGGCCGGTCCGCTCGACAGCTCGGCGACGTCGGTGACGTCGGCGAGCCACAGGGAGGCGATGTGGAACGCCTGCTCGAACGCCGCACGCTGCTCGGGCGTCGTGTCCTGGGCGCCGTCTCCGGCGATGGTCTTCGCCTGCTGGAGCGAGGTGTCCCAGTTGATGCCGTCGCCACTGGAGCGGAGTGCGCCCTGGAGCTGCGACATGAGCGCAGCGAGACTGGCCGGATCGCTGGGGAGGCCGGCGGCGCCGGCGAGCTGGCTCGGGTCGAACGAACCGTTGCCGGAGAGGAGCTCGCGGAGCATGTCGCGGAACTCGTCCTCCGGACTCTTGTCGGAATCCTCTGGCACGTCAGCCGCCTCTCAGATAGCTCGGTGCTGGGCCTTCTACGCTAGTCGCACCTCGCTGAAGAATCGCCGGGGTATGGTTGGTCGGGTTTCCGCCCACCGCGAACACTCCGGAAGGCTTGCATGTCGCTCTTCGCCGATGAGGCTCCCACCGCTTCGGCGCCGACCGGTCAGGGTCGCAATCGTCGCGCCCGGTTCGGGTGGATCGTGCTCAGCCTCTCGCTCGTCCTCCTCGGCGTGCTCTCGGCGGTACCCGCGCCGTACGTCATCGAACAGCCGGGTCCAGTGTTCAACGTGCTGGGTACGACCGAGGGCGATGACGGCGACGTCCCGCTCATCGAGGTCCACGACGAGCAGACCTACGAGACCGGCGGCACACTCGACATGTTAACGGTCCAGCTGGTCGGGAACCCGCAACGGAGCCCGGGCTGGCTCGACATCGTCTCGGCCTGGTTCGACCCGAGCCGCGCCGTCGTACCGATGGACCTCTACTTCCCGCCCGGCGTCACGACCGAGCAGCGCGACGAGCAGAACGCGACCCTCATGGTCGACTCGCAGCAGGACTCGGTCGCGGCGGCGTTGCGTGAGCTCGGGTACGAGGTCCCCGAGCACATCGTGGTGGCACAGATCGCGGAAGGTGCCCCCGCGCAGGGGGTGCTGCAGCTCGACGACGAGATCGTCGCTGTCGACGGTACGCCGGTGACCGGCCTGGCCGGCCTGCGGGACGCGATCAACGCCAACGGCACGGACAAACCGGTCACGCTCGACATCGTGCGTGGGGGAGCGGCGAGCACCGTCGAGATCACGCCGACGACCGCGACCGCGTCGGACGGGACGACTTCGACCGTGATCGGCATCGGCACCAAGACCACCTACGACCTCCCCGTCGACATCACCATCCAGCTCGACAACGTCGGCGGCCCGAGCGCCGGCATGATGTTCGCGCTCGGCATGATCGACCTGCTCACCCCGGGCGAGCTCAACGGCGGGAAGGACGTCGCCGGTACCGGGACGATCGACGCCGACGGCAACGTCGGCGCGATCGGCGGCATCCGGCAGAAGCTGTTCGGCGCGAAGGACGCCGGGGCCGAGTGGTTCCTCGCGCCGGAGAGCAACTGCGATGAGGTCGCCGGACACGTCCCGGACGGCTTGACGGTCTTCGCCGTGAAGACCCTCGACGATTCGCTCGCAGCGCTCAAGGCCATCGCGGACGGAGCCGACACGAGCAAGCTGCCCACCTGCTCGGCCGGTTGACCGCTTCGGGCGCTCTCCCAGCCCGGCCGCTTTAGGATGGGTGGGACGACCCCTATCTGAAGAGGCCACACGTGACATCCGCAGCAGCAGAGAAGCCCCTGTCCACTCAGCGCCGACGCGCCCCGATCGCGATCACGGTGGCGATCATCGCCGCGCTCCTGATCGGGTTCTTCGTGTTCTCGGGGTTCTACGCCGACCTGCTGTGGTTCCAACAGCTCGGCTTCACCGAGGTCCTGACCACGCAGTGGATCGCGGCGATCGCGATGTTCCTCGTCGGGTTCGTGGGCATGGCCCTGCCCGTCTGGCTCGCCATCGAGATCGCCTACCGGACCCGTCCGGTCTACGCGAAGCTCAGCTCGCAGGTCGACCGCTACCAGCAGGTGGTCGAGCCGCTCCGCCGACTCGCGACCTACGGCATCCCGGCGCTCTTCGGCCTCTTCGGCGGTGTCGCCGCGGCTTCGCGCTGGCAGCTGGTGCTGCTGTGGATGAACGGCACCCCGTCCGGCACCAAGGACCCGCAGTTCAACCTCGACGTGTCGTTCTACCTCTTCGACCTGCCGTTCTTCCAGGCCGTGGTCGCCTTCTCCTCGGCGGTCGTGCTGATCGCCCTGATCGCCACCGCCGTCGTCACCTACCTCTACGGAGGCATCCGGGTGGTCAGCCGTGAGGTCTGGATCTCCATGGCGGCCCGCGTACAGATCTCGGTGCTCGCCGCGCTGTACCTGATCCTGCAGGCCGTCAGCCTCTGGCTCGACCAGTACACGACCCTCAACGACACCGGCACGCTCATCACCGGCGCCTCGTACACCGACGTCGCCGCCACCATCCCCGGTCGGGTCATCCTCGCCGGGATCGCGCTCATGGTCGCCGTCCTGTTCGTCGTCACCGCGTTCACCGGCCGCTGGCGTCTGCCGCTCGTCGGTACCGCGCTGCTCATCGTCGCGTCCCTCATCGTCGGCAGCCTCTACCCGTGGATCGTCCAGCGTTTCCAGGTGGAGCCGAACGCGAAGAGCCTCGAGACGCCGTACATCAAGCGGAACATCGACATGACCCGCGACGCCTACGGGATCGCCGACGTCGAGGAGGAGGAGTACGCGGCCACCACCGACGCGACCCCCGGAGCACTCCGTCAGGACGCCGAGACCACGGCGAACATCCGGATCATCGACCCGTCGCTCGTGAGCGCCTCGGTCGCGCAGCTCGAGCAGTTCAAGCAGTTCTACTCCTTCGACAAGCAGCTCGACGTCGACCGCTACAACATCGACGGCAAGACGCAGGACGCCGTCGTCGCGGTCCGCGAGCTGAACGTCGCCGGCCTCGACAATTCGCAGTCGTGGATCAACAACACCGTCGTGTACACCCACGGGTACGGTCTGGTCGCCGCGTACGGCAACCAGCGCTCGGCCTCCGGTGAGCCGGTCTTCCTCGAGTCCGGTATCCCCACCACCGGCGCGCTCGGCGACTTCGAACCGCGCGTGTACTTCGGTGAGCAGTCGCCCGACTACTCCATCGTCGGCGCTCCCAAGGGCGCGGACCCGGTGGAGCTCGACTACCCGTCGGGCACGCAAGGTGAGTCGCAGACCTACACGACCTTCGACGGCGACGGCGGGCCCAAGCTCGACAACGTCTTCAAGAAGCTCGTCTACGCGCTCAAGTTCCAGTCGGAGCAGATCTTCCTCTCCGACTCCGTGAACAGCCAGTCGCAGATCCTCTACGACCGCGACCCGCTCACCCGGGTCCAGAAGGTCGCTCCCTACCTGACGCTCGACTCCGACCCCTACCCGTCCGTGGTGGACGGTCAGATCGTCTGGATCGTCGACGGCTACACGACGAGCGCCAGCTACCCCTACTCGAAGACCGTGAGCCTGTCCGACACGATCTCCGACTCGGTCACGCCGGCGCAGAACTACGCGCTCGACGACGTCAACTACATCCGGAACTCGGTGAAGGCGACCGTCAACGCGTACGACGGCAAGGTGACGCTCTACAGCTGGGACGACCAGGATCCGATCCTCAAGACCTGGCAGAAGGTGTTCCCGTCGACGGTCAAGCCGATGTCGGACATGTCCGGCGATCTGATGAGCCACGTCCGGTACCCGGCCGACCTCTTCAAGGTCCAGCGTTCGGTGCTCGGCCAGTACCACGTCACCAACGCCGGTTCGTTCTACTCGAGCGAGGACGCGTGGGTCACCCCCAACGACCCGCAGTCGACCGACACGGAGAAGAAGTACCAGCCGCCGTACTACCTGACGATGCAGCTGCCCGAGCAGGACGCGCCGTCCTTCTCCCTGTACTCCACGTTCATCCCGCGTCAGGGCGGTGAGCAGTCGCGGAACGTGCTGACCGGCTACCTCGCGGTCGATGCGAACGCCGGCGCCGAGGACGGCAAGCGGAGCTCCGACTACGGCAAGATCAGACTCTTGACCCTGCCGAAGGACGACACCGTGCCGGGCCCCGGCCAGGTGCAGAACACCTTCGACTCCGATCCGAGCGTGTCGAGCCAGATCAACATCCTGAAGCAGGGCCAGACCGAGGTGCTGAACGGCAACCTGCTGACCGTGCCGGTCGGTGGCGGTCTGCTCTACGTGCAGCCGGTCTACGTGAAGTCCACCGGCGACACGAGCTTCCCGCTCCTGCAGAAGGTGCTCGTCGCCTTCGGCGACCAGATCGCCTTCGAAGACACGCTGGACGAGGCGCTCGACGTCCTGTTCGGCGGCGACTCGGGTGCGGATGCGGGTGACACCAACGTCCCGGGCGACAGCACGACGCCCCCGACGGACGGCACGGACACCGGCGGCGGAACCGACACGGGTTCGACCCCGAGCACGGGCGACCCGACGGTGGATGCGCAGATCAAGACCCTGCTCGACCAGGCGAAGGCAGCGATGGTCGAGAAGGACGCGGCCATGGCGAGCGGTGACTGGGCTGCCTACGGGGTGGCGGACAAGAAGATCTCCGACGCACTGGCGCAGGCGCTCGCACTGCTGAACGGCTGACTTCGAGCCTGCAATCCGAACGGCGTCGCCCTGACGGGCGGCGCCGTTCGGCGTTCCAGGAGGAGGGATTCGGCCGGAATCGGAGTGCTTGGCGGCACGCGATTTGCACGCCCTCAGAATGCATGCTAGGTTTATCTCTTGTGCCGCAGGGTGGAGCAGTTCGGTAGCTCGCTGGGCTCATAACCCAGAGGTCGTAGGTTCAAATCCTGCCCCTGCAACAGAAAAGATGAAATCCCGGTCTCCTCGAGACCGGGATTTCGTCGTTTCCGGGGAAGATTGCCCGCAGCCGGCGAGCGGTGGGTCAGCCCATCGTCGCGACGGGGAGGCCGAACGCCGCGGCCACGCCGGCGTTGGTGACCGCACCCGCGTGGATGTTGACGCCCGCGCGGAGCGCTGCGTCGGCCGCCACCGCTTCTCCCGTGCCCTGGTCGGCGATGGCGAGTGCGTACCGGAGGGTGGCGTTGGTCAGCGCGCGCGTCGAGGTCTCCGGGACGGCGCCGGGCATGTTGGCCACGCAGTAGTAGAGGCTGTCGTGGACACGGAACGTCGGGTCGTCGTGCGTCGTCGGCCGGGAGCCCTCGAAACAGCCGCCCTGGTCGATCGCGATGTCGACGAGCACCGAGCCGGGCTTCATGTCCGCCACCATGGCGTCGGTGACGAGCTTCGGGGCCTGGGCCCCGGGGATGAGTACCGAGCCGATGACGAGGTCGGCGTCGCGGAGCTGCTCCGCGATCTCGTACGCCGATGACGGTCTGGTCTGGATCTGCCCGCTGAAGCGGTTCTCCAGCTCGCGGAGGCGAGGGATGGAGATGTCGATGATCGTGACGTCCGCCTGCATGCCGAGCGCGTTGGCCGCGGCGTGCTCGCCGGCGACCCCGCCGCCGATGACGACGACCTTCGCCTTGGGGGTTCCGGGCACGCCGCCCAGCAGGATCCCTCGGCCACCGGTGGCGCGCATGAGGTGGTAGGCGCCGACTTGCGTGGACAGTCGTCCTGCGACCTCGCTCATCGGCTGCAGGAGCGGCAGGGAGCGGTTGGGGAGCTGCACGGTCTCATAGGCGATCGCGGTGGTCCCAGAGGCGATCAGGGCGTCGGTCAGCGGACGGTCCGCCGCGAGGTGGAGGTAGGTGAAGAGCGTCTGGTCGGCCCGCAGGAAGTCGTACTCGGCGGCGACGGGCTCCTTCACCTTGAGTAGGAGGTCGCCCGCCGCCCAGACGGAGGCCGCGTCGGTGGCGATGGTCGCGCCGGCGGCACGATACGCCTCGTCGAGATTGCCGGACCCGAGGCCGGCGCCCGCCTGGACGACGACCTCATGGCCGTGTCGGACGAGTTCGTGGACGCCGCCTGGCGTCGCCGCGACCCGGTTCTCGTTGTTCTTGATCTCCGTGGGGATGCCGATTCGCATGGCTGGTTCCTCTCGCAGGCTGGGCCAAGGCTCGGCTCTCCCGCTCGTCGGTGGACGGTGTGCGACTATTCTGAGGTTGCTGCGTTTCAGTCGGATGAACACCGCAGCTTCTGCGGAATTCGTGTCTGAATTCGATGATGATTCGGCTGAACAAGAGAGTGGGCGCAGGATGACGAACAATCTGCACGGACGCGCGGACCTCGACGACGTCGATCACGCACTCCTGCGGCTCCTGCAGGAGAACGCACGCATGACGAACGCACGCATGGCGGAGCTCGTCGGCATCGCCCCCTCGACGTGCGTCGCCCGGGTGCGGTCGCTCGTCGATCGTGGCGTGATCACGGGGTTCTCGGCGCGTATCGATCCGGTCGCGGTCGGGCTCGGTCTGGAGGCGCTCATCAGCGTCAACATCAGGGCGGGGGCTCGCGCCCGTATCGCCGAGTTCAGCGCCGGCATCCGACAGCTCCCGGAGGTCGTGCAGGTGTTCTTCCTCGGCGGCTCCGAGGACTTCGTCATCCATCTCGCGGCGCGGGACAGCGCCCACATCCGCGACTTCGTCGTCGAGCACCTGTCGGCCGATCCGACGGTCGCCTCGACCCGCACGAGCCTGGTGTTCGATCACTCGTTCATCGGCGTCGCGGTGGGGGAGTGAGGGTGATCCGCGGCTGTACCGGGCGCGCGAAGGTCACGAACGCATAACGAAGGAGTTCGGCGGAAAACCCTGACCATGTTCGGTTTTGCCATGGAGGCCGTGCGCGATGTCCGCCTTTTGGGGGATCCTCGATTAGCCAGCAGCTGTGAGTTTCGTTAGCGTTGTCGACGGCCCGCAAGGGCTGACCTACGTAACCGCGTCCCGCCCCCTGTCGCCCCGTGACGGCGTGCTGGACGTACGGTCGAACGCCACGCGGTAGCCGTTGTCGCCCCACGTGATCCGAGCCCGCGCGCTGTCCATCAGTGCGCCGATGGGGCGGATCGAGAGCCGTTCGACCCGGCCTGACGATCGACAGGAAGAGCGCACCGCGGTTCCGCGTGCGCTTCCAGGAGAACACATGACCGAAACGATTGCCGTCTCCGCGACGGGACTGTACAAGGTCTTCGGCAGGAAGCCGAAGGAAGCCGTGAAACGCCTGCAGGCCGGTGCGTCGCGAGACGAACTCGCCTCCGGCGGGACCACCGCAGCCGTCATCGACGCCTCGTTCGAGGTGAAACAGGGCGAGATCTTCGTCGTGATGGGCCTCTCCGGCTCGGGCAAGTCGACGCTGATCCGGATGCTCAACGGCCTGCTCGAACCGACGGCGGGCACCGTGACCATCGCCGGGAAGCCGATCTCGGGGGTGTCCTCGAAGCAGCTGCGTACGGTCCGACAGGACAACATCTCGATGGTCTTCCAGCACTTCGCCCTGCTGCCGCACCGCACGGTGCTCGAGAACGCCGCCTACGGACTCGAGGTGAAGGGTGTGCCGGCCGCTGAACGACGCGAGCGGGCCCAGGCCGTCGTCGAGCGCGTCGGGCTCGCAGGCTGGGAGGACAAGCTCCCGGGCCAGCTCTCGGGTGGGATGCAGCAGCGCGTCGGCCTCGCCCGCGCACTCGCCTCGGACACCGACATCCTCCTCATGGACGAGGCGTTCTCCGCGCTCGATCCCCTCATCCGCCGCGAGATGCAGGAGCAGCTCGTCGAGCTGCAGGCCGAGCTCGGCAAGACCATCGTGTTCATCACCCACGACCTCAACGAGGCGATGTTCCTCGGCGACCGGATCGCCGTCATGCGCGACGGCCGGATCGTCCAGGTCGGCACCCCGAACGACATCCTGACCGACCCGGCGAACGACTACGTCGCCCAGTTCGTGCAGGACGTCGACCGCGCCCGCGTCCTGACCGCCGGTGGTGTGATGGAACCCGCGCGCTCCGTCGTCTCCGCGTCCGCCGGACCTCGGGCCGCCCTGCGCATCATGCGCGACCTGCAGACCTCGACCGCCTTCGTGGTCGGTCCGGGTCGGCAGCTCCTCGGCGTCGTCCGCGACAAGGACGTGCTGCGCCTCGTCCGTGCGGGCGACCACGAGCTCGGCAGCGTCATCACCGCCGACCTCGCCACGGTCTCGCCGGAGGCGGCGCTCGTCGACCTCTTCGAGTCCGCCGTCGAGAGTGCCCTGCCCGTCGCCGTCGTGGACGAGCGGACGCGCCTGCTGGGCGTCGTCCCGCGGGTGACCCTGCTCGCCGCCGTCGGCAACGTCCCGACCAACACGGACGAGATCAGCCTCGTCGGGCCGCCGGCGACGGTGCCCGTCGAGCTCATCACGGCGACCCTGCGGTCGACCGCGGAGGACCCGCAGCACCCCGACGACGTGACCTCGTCGATCGAGACCAGCGCCGCCGAACCGGCAGCGAGCCTGCCGGAAGGGAGTGTCCGATGAACGGCATCCGTCTCCAGTCGTCCGGGTTCCTGGACGCCATCACCCGCCCCGAGATCGGAGCGTGGGTCGAAGCCTTCGTCGACTTCATCACCGACGTCTTCCAGCCCGTCTTCGACGTCATCCGGAGCGTCTTCCAGGGGCTGTACGACGGCGTCGACCTCGTGCTCAGTGGTCCGCCGTTCTGGGTGATCATCATCGTCGCCGCCCTGCTGGCCTTCGTCGCACGGGGCCCGGTGTTCGCCATCGGCTCCGCGGTCGGGCTGTTGATCATCGTCGGCGTCGAGCAGTGGGACAACGCGATGGACTCGCTTTCGCTCGTGCTCGTGGCCGGACTCATCGCCATCGTGATCGGGATCCCACTCGGCATCCTGGCGGCGCGCTCGAAGGTCGCGTCGTCGATCATCCGGCCGTTGCTCGACTTCATGCAGACGACTCCCGCGTTCGTCTACCTCATCCCCGCGCTCATCCTGTTCCGCATCGGCGTCGTCCCGGGCATCGTCGCGACGATCGTCTTCGCGCTGGCCCCGGCCGTCCGTCTCACGGAACTCGGGATCCGCAACGTCGACCGCGAGGTCGTCGAGGCCGGCAACGCGTTCGGCGCTTCCTCCTGGCGGATCCTCCGCCAGATCCAGCTGCCGCTCGCGATGCCGAACATCATGGCCGGTGTCAACCAGGTCATCATGCTCTCGCTCTCGATGGTCGTCATCGCCGGCATGGTGGGCGCCGGCGGCCTGGGTGGCGACGTCGTCAAGAGCCTCTCCCGGATCGACATCCAGCTCGGCTCCGAAGCGGGCCTGTCGGTCGTCATCCTGGCGATCTTCCTGGACCGTCTCACGGCTTCCCTCGGCGGCGGTCGCAAGCAGCGCGGGAAGCGCACGAAGGCTGCCCCGTCCTCGCCCGGCGGGATCCGACCGGCGCCTGCCTCGAGCACCACGACGACTGACAGCACCGCCTCCGGTGAGGAGCAGCGCACTCCCGCCGAGTCGCCGACCACCGTGCGGTGACCCACCGGCACACAGCTTCCATCCGACGACACCGATCCCCGCGTCACGCGGGACGAAAGGAATCATCGAACATGCAGTACCGCACCAAGATCGCAACCACCATCGCAGCGGGGGCGGCGGCGACGCTCGCCATCTCCGGCTGCTCCGCGGGCGCCTCGGACGAGACGCTCGAGAACGGCGACAAGCAGGCGGTGACCATCGCCGTGTTCAGCGGCTGGGACGAGGGCATCGCGGCCTCCGAGCTGTGGAAGGCCGTGCTCGAGGAGCAGGGCTACGACGTCACCCTCGAGGAGGCGGAGCCCGCCCCGGTGTTCTCCGGCCTCAGCACCGGTGACTACGACCTGACGCTCGACGTCTGGCTGCCGACCACGCACGCGAGCTACATCGAGAAGTTCGGTGACGACGTCGTCGACCTCGGCGCCTGGAACACCGACGCCAAGCTCACGATCGCCGTCAACGAGGACGCCCCTGTCGACTCGCTCGAGGACCTCGCGGCCAACGCGGACCTCTTCGACAGTCGCCTCGTCGGCATCGACCCCGGTGCCGGACTGACCGAGGCCACCCAGGACAAGGTCATCCCCGAGTACGGCCTCGACGACTGGGAGTTCCTGACCTCGGGCACTCCTGCCATGCTCTCGGAGCTGAAGGCCGCGACCGACGCCGGCGAGAACATCGCCGTCACGCTGTGGCGTCCGCACTGGGCCTACGACGCGTTCCCGATCAAGGACCTCGAGGACCCGAAGGGCGCCCTCGGAGATGCCGAAGGCATCCACAGCTTCGGCAAGGCCGACTTCGCGGACGAGTACCCGACGCTCGCCGGGTGGCTGAAGGACTTCGACTTCGACTCGGAGCGACTGTTCTCGCTCGAGAACGCGATGTTCAACGAGGGTGACTCGAAGGACTACGCGCCCGTCGTCAAGCAGTGGATCAGCGACAACCAGGAGTACGTGGACTCGCTCACCAAGTAGCGGATCGATGAGACGACGGGCACCGGAGCGATCCGGTGCCCGTTGTCTTGTGCATCAGGGCGTCAGCCGCGGAGTCGGGCGAGGCCGTCGACGGCCCGCTCCAGCACCTCGACGCGCTTGCAGAACGCGAACCGGACCAGTGACGCGTAGTCCGGGTCGTGCCGGTCGAGGCAGAACGCCGACATCGGCACCGCCACGACACCGGCGAGCTCGGGCAGTGCCCGGCAGAACGCTGCAGCATCGTCGAAGCCCAACGGGGTCGCATCGGCCACGATGAAGTAGGTACCGTCCGGTCGGAAGGTGTCGAAACCGGCGGCGGAGAGGCCCGCGCTCAGGAGGTCCCGTTTGCCGCGCAGGCCGTCGGCGATGGCCGTGAATGCGGCGTCGGGCAGTCGGAGTCCGGTCGCCATCGCCGGCTGGAACGGTGCGCCGTTGACGTAGCTGAGGTATTGCTTGACCGTCGTGACGGCCGTGACGAGTTCGCGGGGTCCGCTCAACCAGCCGATCTTCCAGCCGGTCGTGCTGAAGGTCTTGCCACCGGACGAGATCGTGAGTGTGCGTCCGGCGGCACCCGGCAGGGTCGCGATGGGGACGTGCCGGACGTCGAAGGTCAGGTGCTCGTAGACCTCGTCGGTCACGATGATCGCATCGTGGCGCTCCGCCAACTCGGCGATCAGGTCGAGCGTCGCGCGGTCGAGGACGGTGCCGGTCGGGTTGTGCGGGGTGTTGACCAGGATGACCCTGGTCCGGTCGGTGACGGCGGCGCGGAGCTCGTCCGGGTCCGGCTGGAAGTCGGGTGCGCGCAGCTTGACCGTCCGGTGCCGGCCACCGGCGAGGGCGATGAGTCCGCCGTACGCGTCATAGAACGGCTCGAAGGTCACGACCTCGTCGCCGTGCTCGACGAGGGCGAGGAGGGTCGCGGCGAGCGCCTCGGTCGCTCCGGCGGTGACGAGCACCTCTCCCTGCGGGTCGGGCTGGAGACCGTAGAACCGTCGCTGGTGCTCGCTGATCGCGGTGCGGAGGTCCAGGGTGCCCGGGCCGGGCGGGTACTGGTTCTCGCCGCGCTCGATGGCCGCGACCGCCTCGGCGAGGACCGCCTCGGGCCCGTCCTCGTCGGGGAACCCCTGGCCGAGGTTGACGGCTCCGGTCTGCAGCGCGAGCGCGCTCATCTCCGCGAAGATCGTCGACGAGACGTGTCCGTCCTCGTCGACGAGGCCGGCGCCTTCGGCGGTGCGCCGCCAGGGTCCGTCAACCACCATGTCGATCTCCCTCCGTGGCCGCGGGCGCGGGCCGCTCCCAATCTAGGACACCGTGCGCAGGTCCTTGCGGCGAAGCCCTAGCCGGCGCACAGCGGGCGCGAATGAAACACTCAGCTCAGCACGGGAAGCTGACTGCGCTTGGAAGGAGCAGAATCGCCATGACCGACACCGCAGACGGACAGCAGCCCGCCGAACACCCCCAGTCCACCCCGAACGGTGAGACCGCGCCGCAGTCCGCACCCGCTGAGCAGGCGGGCGGCACAGTGCCTCCCGCGGGCGAGGCACGGCCGTCGACCTCAGGAGCGTACTTCCCGCCCCCGACCGCGATGCCACCGGCCGCACCGCCCGCCGGTCAGCCGACGCAGCAGCCCTACGGCGCGGCCCAGCAGGGCTCGCCGTATCAGCAGGCGCCGCAGCACCCGTCAGCAGCCTTCTCCCGTCAGCAGCAGCCGAACCCGTACGCCGCGTACCAGCAGCCCACCGGTCAGCAGCCCACGGTTCAGCCGCAGCCCGGTCAGCAGCACGGTCCCTACGGAGCGTCCCCCTACGCCCAGCAGCCGACCGGGCAGCACCCTGGCGTCCCGACGCCACCGGCAGCGCGGACGAAGAGGACCAACCGCCCGCTGGCCGGCATGGTCGCGATGCTCGCCGTCGGCGCCCTCATCGGAGGAGCGTCCGGCGCCGGGGCGACGCTCTGGGTCACGAACGCGACGAAGTCGAGCGTCTCGAGCAACGAGGCGGGCTCGAAGGCGTTCACCATCAACGACGACGCCGACGTCAGCCTGACCACGGCCATCGCCGCGACGGCCGGGCCGAGCGTCGTGACCCTCTCGGTCCAGGGCGGGCAGAGCGCCGGTACCGGCTCGGGGATCATCCTCAGCAAGGACGGTTACGTCCTGACGAACACGCACGTGGTGACCCTGGACGGCCAGGTCGCCGACCCGACCATCCGCGTCACCGATGCGAACGGCAAGCTGTACAACGCCAAGATCGTCGGCACGGACCCGATCTACGACCTGGCGGTCATCAAGCTCGAGGACGCCTCGGGTCTCAGCCCGATGGAGTTCGCGAACTCCGACAAGCTCAACGTCGGCGAGACGGCCGTCGCGATCGGTGCGCCGCTCGGACTGGCGGGAACCGTCACGGACGGCATCGTCAGCGCCCTCAACCGGAGCATCACCGTCGCCTCCTCTGCCGTTCCGGACTCCGGATCGAGCGACGACGGCGGGTCCGGCGACTCGAACGGCGACAACCAGAGCCCGTGGAACTTCGACGTGCCGGGGCAGACCACCCCGACCGCGCCGACCTCCTCGATCTCCATCGCGGTCATCCAGACCGACGCGGCGATCAACCCCGGCAACTCGGGTGGCGCGCTCGTCGACGGCACCGGCAAGCTCATCGGTGTCAACGTCGCGATCGCGAGCGCCGGAAGCACCGACTCGTCGTCGCAGAGCGGCAGCATCGGTGTCGGCTTCGCCATCCCGGCGAACATCGCCAAGCGCGTCTCGGACGAGATCATCAAGACGGGCAAGGCGACCCACGGCCTGCTCGGCGCGACCGTGAAGGACGCCTCGAGCGACGCCAAGAGCACGGTCGCCGGCGCACTCATCGACAAGGTCACCGACAACGGCGCCGCGCAGGCCGCGGGTCTGAAGTCCGGGGACATCGTCACCGAGTTCAACGGCGTCCCGGTCACGGGTGCGAACGACCTCACCGCTCAGGTGCGGGCGCTCGCGGCCGGGGCGACGGCGAAGCTCACCTTCACCCGCGGCAACGACTCGCAGACCGCCGACGTCACGCTCGGCGAACTCGCGCTCTGACACCCGGGGCGTCATGCCCCGGAGGACGCCCGCACGGCCACCGTGCGGGCGTCCTCCGCGTCCGGGCCACCCCGACGACCGGCTGCTAGGCTCGATCGAACGAAACACGGAGTGAACCCCCATGTCGAACGACACAGGCCAGGCCGACGCACCGTCGTCGCCCGGAGTCTCCTACGTGATGCCGGTGTTGAACGACGTCCGACACGTCCGGGCAGCCGTCGACAGCCTCCTGGCGCAGGACTACACCGGCGACGTGGAGATCACGATCGCCGTCGGACCGAGCATCGACGGCACGACCGAGCTCGTCCGAGAGCTCCAAGCGGCCGACCCGCGCATCCATGTGCTGGAGAACCGCGTCGGGTCGACCCCGGCCGGACTCAACCTGGCGATCGCCGCGTCGACGCATCCGATCGTCATCCGGGTCGACGCCCATTCCGAGCTGCCCGACGACTACGCGCGACTCGCGGTCGAGACCATGCTCCGCACGGGGGCGCAGAACGTCGGCGGGATCATGGACGCCCAGGGGCGTACGAGCTTCGAGACGGCGGTGGCGCGGGCGTACGGCTCGCGCGTCGGACTCGGGGGCACACCCCACCACGTCGGCGGTCGCGAGGGGCCTGCCGACACGGTCTACCTCGGGGTCTTCGACCGCGAGATGCTCATGCGGGTGGGCATGTTCGACGAGCGCATCAAACGCGGACAAGACTGGGAGCTCAACCGCCGGATCAAGCAGGCCGGCGGCCTCGTCTGGTTCACGCCGGCGTTGCGCGTCGTCTACCGCCCGCGTGCGAGCATGCGCGCCCTGGCGCGACAGTTCTTCTCCACCGGACTCTGGCGCGGCGAGCTCAGCCGGAGCTTCCCCACCCGCGGCACGCTCCGTTACTTCGCGCCGCCGGTGCTGGTGCTGGGCATCGTGCTCGGCACGCTGCTCGGGCTCGGAGGCCTGGTCCAGCTGGGTGCGGGAGCGACGCCGTGGCTGCTGCTCGGGTTCGCGGCCCCCATCGCCTACGCGGCCATCGTGCTGCTCGCGAGCATCGTCGTCACCGGGCGGGACGGGGTGCGGACGAGCCTCTGGATGCTCGCCGTCCTGCCGTGCATCCACTTCTGCTGGGGCACGGGGTTCGTGCTCGGCTACGGCTCGCTCGCGAAGGGCATCTCCGCGCTGCGCAATCCACCGAAGGCGGTCTAGATGTCGGATCCCAGTACGGCCGGAAGCGGGCCGAGGCTCACGCCCCCGCGGACGATCGCCGAACTCCGTGCCGTGGCGCAACCGCCGGAGGTCCGCGCGCGGAAGAACGCCGAGCACTGGACCGCCGACCTCTACCTGCGAGACCTGTCGCCGTACGTCACCTGGTTGCTGCTCCGGACGAGCATCAGCGCGAACGGCGTGACGGGCCTGATGATCCTGACCGGCTGGGCGACGGCCGCCGCGCTGCTCATCCCCGGGTTCGGAGGCGCGGCTCTCGCACTCGTGCTCGGCCAGACGCAGATGCTCGTCGACTGCTGCGACGGTGAGGTCGCGCGCTGGCGGCGGACGTCGAGTCCGGCCGGTGCGTTCCTGGACTCCGTCGGCCACTACTCCACGGAGTCGCTCATCGCGATCGCGCTCGGCATCCGTGCCGCCGCGTGGCCGGTCGATGCGCCCGAGGACCTCGTCTGGATCACCCTCGGATTCGCACTTGCACTGTTCGTCGTGCTCAACAAGGCGCTGAACGACATGGTGCGGGTCGCCCGAGCCGGGTTCGGGGCGCCGAAGCTCACGTACTCGACCGAGGAGTCGGCGCCGCGCGGGGGACTGCTCGCGACGGCGCGGACGGTGGCGCGGTTCCTGCCGTTCCACCGGCTGTTCCACTCGGTCGAACTGACCATGGTGATCTTCGCCGCGTCCGTGGTCGGCCTGTTCGTCGGCGACGTGGAGGCGATGCGCTGGGTGCTCGCGATCCTCGTGCCGCTCGCGTTCCTGACGCTCGTCGGGCATTTCATCGCGATCGTCTCGTCGAAGCGGCTCCACGCGTGATGTCCGGCCCGATCCCGGTCACGCGCTCCGTCGGCGTCGTGGTCCTGACGCAGGGGAGCCGCCCGGTCGAGCTCACCGCAGCCGTGGAGAGCGTGCTCGCCCAGCAAGCGGTGGAGCTCGACGTGGTCGTGGTCGGCAACGGCTGGCAGCCGACCGGACTTCCGGACGGCGCTCGAGGCCTGGCCCTGTCGGAGAACCTCGGGATCCCGGCCGGCCGCAACCGTGGTGCCGGCGCCGTGCAGGGGGAGTTCGTGTTCTTCCTCGACGACGACGCCACCATCCCGTCCACCACGTTCCTCCGCGACGCCATCGCGATGCTCGACGCGGACCGCTCCATCGGCCTCATCCAGCCCCGGCTCGCCGCCGCGGACGGTGCAGCGACGCCGTCCCGCTGGGTGCCGCGCACCCGCGACAAGGACCCGGGGCATTCGAGCGCCGTGTTCTCCTGCCTCGAAGCGGCAGTCCTGCTGCCGCGGCCAGTGTTCGACGCCGTCGGCGGATGGGCCGACCCGTTCTTCTACGCGCATGAGGGCATCGAGCTCGCCTGGCGGGTCTGGGACCAGGGGAGGCGAGCCTGGTACGAGGCGTCCCTCGAAGCGAACCACCCGGTGACCGAACCGACGAGGCACACCGCCTACTACCGGCTCAACGCTCGGAACCGGGTCTGGCTCGCACGCCGGAACCTCCCGGTGCCGCTCATCCCGCTGTACGTGGGTTCGTGGACCGCGATCCAGGTGATCCGGTGGTGGCGGAAGCCGGACGCCCTCCGCCCCTGGTTCGGCGGCTGGCGTGAGGGCTGGCGCACGGACCCCGGCGAACGTCGCCCACTGCGTTGGCGGACGGTCTGGCGGATGACGCGCGCAGGGCGACCTCCGGTCATCTGAGCTGCGGACACCCGTCGTGATCCCACCGTGACCTGGCGTCGTTACGCTTGACGGATGCTGGAGCTGACATGGGACTGATCAGAGACGGTCGTCGTGCCATCACGCTCGCCAAGGACCTGCTCGCCAACCGCCGGGCCAGAGCCGTCCTCGCGGCGCAGATGCAGGCGGCTCCCGTGATCGAGCCGGGGCGCTACAAGGTGGCCGTGTATTTCGCGGACGGCGCGGTCAACATGTACCAGATCCGTCAGTGGTACCGCCCGCTCGCCGAGTTGTCCGAGCGGTGGCCCGTCCTGATCCTCAGCCGGGGAGCGACCGCAGCGGCGAAACTCTTCGAGGAGTCGCCGATCCCGACGGCCTATGTCCGGACGGTCGTCGCCCTCGAGCGCACGCTGGCCGAACAGGACATCCGGGTCGTGCTGTACGTCAACCAGAACGCCAAGAACTTCCAGATGTTCCGCTACGGCTCCCGTTGGCACGTCTTCGTCAACCATGGCGAGAGCGACAAGATGTACATGACCACGAACCAGTTCAAGGCCTACGACTACAGCCTCATCGCCGGCCAAGCGGCGAGGAACCGGCTGGAGCGGGTGCTCTGGGACTACGACTTCGACAAGCGCGCGATCATGATCGGCCGCCCGCAGGCCGACCACTATTCGGGCGAGCTGCCCTACACGCCCGATGAGCGGACCGTCGTCCTGTACGCGCCCACCTGGGAGGGCGACCGCGCGGCTGCGGCGTACGGTTCCATCGCGAGCCACGGCGTGGCCCTCGTCCGAGCACTCATCACGACCGGGCGGCACCGCGTCGTGTACCGCCCGCACCCGAGGAGCGGTGTCGTCGATCCGGCCTACGCGAGTGCGAACCGCGAGATCATGGCCGCGCTCCAGGAGGCGAACCGAGCGGACGCCTCGGCCCAGCACGTCGTCGACACGGGTGCCGACCTCGGTTGGCAGCTGGCGGCAGCGGACGCGGCCATCGTCGACATCTCCGCGATGGTCTACGACCGCCTCGCGAGCGGGAAGCCGCTCATGATCACCCGTCCCGTGAATCCGGAGGCGGAGATCGACACCGGAGGGTACCTCTCGGCGTGCGAATGGCTCGATGCCTCGGACGCAGCGGACATCGTCGACGGCGTCGACCGACTCCTCGGTGATCCCGAGACGGTCGCTCGACTGCAGCACTGGGTCGAGTACTACTTCGGCGACACGACGCCCGGGGTGACGACGGCGAGGTTCCACAGCGCCATCGAACATCTGATGTCGGAATGGGAACGGTTCGCCCTCGCGCACGCCGACGGCCGGCCGGAGCTCGACGAGCATGAGGACGACGAAGACGAGGATGACGACGACAGAGGACGCGCCTGACGCGCCCTGAGCCGTTGAGTCCGCGCCCAGGAGAACCGCGTAGGGTCGGGCAGGTGAATCCGTCCTCCGGGCGACTGGCCTCCCTCGACGGAGTCCGTGGCGTCGCCAGCGTCGTCGTGGTGCTCTACCACGTGTCGTTGCTCGCACGACCCTTCGCGACGGGCCGGATCTCGGAGCCCGCCTGGGACATCGCGACCGAGACACCGCTGAAGCTGCTCTTCGCCGGCACCGAGGCGGTGCAGGTGTTCTTCGTCCTGAGTGGTCTCGTCGTCGCGCTCCCGCTGTTGCGAGGCGGCGCGAGCTGGCCGGGGTTCTTCGCCGCGCGGTTCGTGCGGCTCTACCTCCCCGTGTGGGGATCGCTGCTGTTCGCCGCCGCGCTCATCCTGCTCATCCCGAGGGACCCGGCGTCGGTGACCACCGGTGAGTGGATCGCGAACGCGAACGCGACGAGTGTCGACCCGCTGCACCTCCTGACGGAGGCCACCCTGACACCGGCGAGTTACACCCTGGTGAACACCCTGTGGTCGCTGCGCTGGGAGCTGATCTTCACGCTCCTCCTCCCGATCGCCGTCCTGCTCGCTCGGTTGCTGCGCCGCTGGGCGTGGCCGGTCGCTGCGCTGATGTCCGTGATCATGGTGCTCGGACGGGTCGCGGGACTGGACGCCGCCGTGTACCTGCCGGCGTTCTTCATCGGTACGCTGATCGCCGTCCGGCTCGACGACCTCCGCGCCTGGGCTGCGGATCGGTCCCGCCCGCTGCAGTGGGCGATGCTGACGGCCGGCTCCGCACTCCTGCTCGTCGCGAGCTGGCTCTCCCGACCGTTCGTCGAGTCCTCCTCCACGCTGGGTCAGGCGCTCTGGGGTCTGTCGGGCGTGGGAGCGGCCGGCCTCATCGTCGTCGCCATCGGAAGCCCGTTCGCCCGGCGGCTCCTCGAGACTCCGCCCGTCCTCTGGCTCGGCAAGGTGTCGTTCAGCCTGTACCTCGTGCACGCCCCGATCCTGGCCACGCTCGCCTTCATGTTCGGCGACGAGCGCTGGTGGCTGGTCGGCATCGTGGGCGTGCCACTCAGCCTGCTGATCGCCGCCGGGTTCTTCCAGCTCGTCGAGCGTCCGTCCCATGGCCTGGCGCGCCGCGTCGGCCGAGGGGTGCAGACGGGGGTCGCGGCGGTGCGCTCCCGGATGCTCAGCCGACGCGAGGGACGAGCGCGTTCCGCTTCTTCCGACGAGCGGCCGCGTGCAACTCCTGAGCCCACCGACGGGTGACGGCTTCGTCGTCGTACTGCTCCGCGGTCGTTCTGGCGTTGCGACGCATCGCGTCGACCTCGGCTTCAGGAAGGGCGAGCAGGCGCTCGATGGCGGCCGACACGACGGCCGGTTCCGCGGACGGCACGAGGAACCCGTTCCAACCGTCGCGGACGATGTCGGCCGGCCCGTACGGCACGTCGACCACGATGGGAAGACACCCGGCTGCCATCGCCTCGATGAGCACGAGCGGGAAGCCCTCCGAGGTCGAGGTCATGACGAGGAACGAACCCGAGCCGAGCTGCTGCCGGGCGGAGCGGTCGTAGCCGTGGAGGACGACACGGTGCTCCGGGTCTTCGGCGATGAGGAGCGACTGCAGTTCGTCGAGCAGCTCGCCGCCGCCGTAGACGTCGAGCGTCGGGGGAGGCCCGTCCGTGGACGTGGCGGCGAGGACGGCGCGGATCGCGTGCGCCGGCCGCTTGCGAGCCGTGAGCGAGCCGAGGAACATCCCGCGGCTGCGAGGCCGAGGCGCGCGTGCGACCTCCGGGGCGACGAGTTCGCGCGAGTTCGGGATGACACTGAGCGAGGCGTGCTCGCCGAGCATGGTCGTCACGTCCGCGAGCTGTCGATCGCTGAGGAGCGCGACGAGGTCGAAGTCGTCGAGCGCCTCGAACACCGCTCGCCGCGACTCCCGCAGCCGGCCGTGTGGCCGTTCCGTGCCCTGGAGGTGCGAGGCGTGCACGACGTGCGCGGTGACGACGTTGCGCTTCCGGTAGCTCAGGACGAACGGGGCGATGGTCTTGCTGTCGACGATCATCCAGGCCGGTGCGCCCGCGGTGAGCGCGTCGAACCAGGCGCGGTACAGGGACCAGATGCGTCCCCAGGACCGGATGGGGCGACCCTGCTCGTCGCAGAGGACGACCGAGCGGCCGCCCTTCACGCCCCGTTCGCGCGTGTCGCGGCGGTCGGATAGGAGCAGGGTGCCGTCGGGTCGGTAGACGTCCACCTGCAGGATCTGACCCGAGTCGTCGTGTCGCTCGCGGCTGAGGACGGCGTCGCCGCGGCGTCGTTCGGTGCCGACCTCGTCGAGGGGGAGCGGGGTGAACCCGTGGCGCGCCAGGTCGAGGGAACCACCCGGCAGGGGGTTGTCGCGCAGCCAGTCCCAGAGGTTGACGACCCGGAGGCCGTCGATGAGGTCTCCGCGTGTGCGCAGCCGTGCCTCCAACTCCGGGTAGTCCGGTCGGTGGTCGAAGGTGAGGACGTCGACCGGGGTGTCGGCCAGTCTGATGAACGCGCGGGAGCGCTGGAGCATCGCCTCGGTCATGCCGCCGAAGTCGTCCGACAGGCCCCAGGTCACCGCGAAGTGGCGACCTTCCGGGAACGGCTTCTGGGGGCGGCGCAGGAAGGGAAGTCTCACCCTCCGACGGTACGCGATGGACCTGGAGGGATGCCGCATCCTGGGCGGCTCGGTCGGGACCGACCCGGAACCCGCCTCAGGCGGTCAGGGGTGTTGCTCGGTCCCGTCGCCGACGGCCGCATCGCCGCCTGACTCGATGGCCAGGTGCTTCCGGCGTCGGAACACCTGGTCGCGGATCTTCCCGATGCCGGACCGGCCGGAGACGGCCCGCATCCGTGGTTCGAGGTCGAGCGGGACGACGAAGGGCGCCGGTCCGAACGCCTGGCGGGCGGCACGGACGACCTGTCGGCCGAGCATGTGGTTGCCGATACCGCCGACGGCCGCTCCGACGCCGAAGGGGAGCGCCTTGCCGATGACGCCGGCGCTGCCGCTCGCCGCGAAGTGCTTCACGAAGCGCACCCGCAACTGGTCGGCGACGGGGCCCACGATCATCGACGGCAGGCCCTGGGTGATCGTCTGGCCCCAGAACGCCTGCCGTGGGACTCCCTTGCCGGCCGCCTGGGAACCGAAGTTGCGCAGGAGGTCGGTTCCGGCCTTGCCGAGCATCATGGTCATGACGAGCGCGCGGGATCGCATCGGATCCGCCAGGGCGATGCCGTGGACCTCGGTGACCGACTGGGCGAACAGGGCGGTCGCCTCGAGGAAACCCGCCGTCTCGACACCGGAGAGCGCCAGGGTCGTCGCCGTCCCGATCGCCGGGACCACAGCGGTCGCACCGACGGCGGCTCCCGTCGTCGTCACCGTCGTGAGGTACCGGCGTTCCAGGACGCGGATGAGCTGGTCGGCCGTCGCGTTCGGGTACATCCGCCGGATCGAGCGGATGTGCGCCACGACCACCGGTCGCTGGACCCACAGCAACCGGTCGAGCGCCCGCACCCATCCCGGCTCGGGCAACATGGGCTGCTGTGCTGCGGTGGTGGGGAACTGGGCGGGACCCGGAACGGGTCCCTGCTGCGGTCCGGTCATGACGACCTCCTCGTGGGCGGGGCGGCCAGTCTACGTCGACCCACTGCGGGTCGACTGACGCTTGCTGGCGGGGCTCAGCTGTTGTAGTCCGCGTTGTAGCGGTCGAGCACGTCGTCGATCGGGGCGTCGAGAACGAGCGCCCCCTTGTCGAGGTAGAGCCCCCTCGTGCAGAACCGCCTGAGGTCCTTCTCGTTGTGCGAGACGAAGAACAGGGTCCGCCCGCCCTCGAGGAGTTCCTCGATGCGCCGGTAGCACTTCTCGCGGAACGCCCGGTCGCCGACGGCGAGGACCTCGTCGACGAGGATGATCGGCTCTTCGAGCTGCGCGATCACCGCGAAGGCGATGCGCACCTTCATCCCGCTCGAGAGGTGCTTGTACGGGGTGTCGATGAAGTCCGCGATCTCGGCGAACGCGATGATGTCGTCGAACCGCCCGTCGATCTCGCGGCGGGACATGCCGTGGAGGCCGGCCGTCAGGTACACGTTGTCGCGGACCGTCAGGTCGTTGACGAAGCCTCCGGTGATTTCGATGAGCGGCGCGACACCCTCGCGGACGCCCACGGTGCCCTCATCGGGGAGGACGACACCGGCGACGAGCTTGAGCAGCGTCGACTTGCCTTGACCGTTCCGACCGACCACGCCGATCGCCTCGCCGGGGGCGACATCGAAGGAGACGTGGCGCAGGGGCCAGAACTCGCCCGGCTTCGAGCGGCGGTCACGTCCGGCGAAGAGGTCCTTGAAACTCCGCCGACCGCCACGGTTGCGCCGGAACCGGATACCTGCGTCGGCGACCGAGATCGCCGGCCGACCGGCGGTCGAGTTGCTTGTGGGCATCAGATCTCCTTCAGCACGGAGCGCTCGCAGCGCTTGAAGACGAGGAGACCGACCGCGAGGATGACGGCCGACATGGCGGCGGACACGCCCACGAGGTGCCAGTTGAGTTCCTGTGGGAAGAACGCGGAACGGTACAGCGCGAAGATGCCGCTGAGCGGGTTGAACGCCGCGAAGGGCTCGATCTTGTCGGGCAGTGCCGTCGTGCTGTAGATGATCGGCGTCGCGTAGAACATGAACCGCAGGACGAGCTTGACGGCTCGCTCGAGATCGCGGAAGAACACGACGAGCGGAGCGACGATCAGGCAGAGCCCGATGGTCAGGACGGCTTGGATGACGATGGCGAGCGGGAACAGCACGATGTCGAGGTTCACCTGGGCACCGCTGAAGATCGCGAATGCCGCGAGGACCGGAAGCGCCGCGAGGAACTCGATGCCCTTCGACAGCACGATCCGGTTCACCCAGATGGTCCGGGGGATCGTCGTCGAACGCACGAGCTTCGCCTCGCGCAGGAAGGCGCGCGTGCTGTCGGACACCGATCCGGTGAACCACATCCACGGCAGCAGGGCGGCGAGGAGGAACACGATGTACGGTTCCTCGCCGACGTCGCGCCGGAACACCTGTGTGAAGACGAACCAGTAGATCCCGCTCATGACGAGGGGGTCGAGGATTGACCACACGTAGCCGAGCGCGCTCGTCGAGTAGCGCACACGCAGGTCTCGGACGGTCAGGATCCAGAGCGCGTGGCGATACCTCGCCGAACGCGACATCCTTGGCCGCGTTTCAGCAGAAGAACTCACGTGACCAACCTTATCGAGGCGACGCAGGAACGCCGCCCGCGACGCTCAGCGTCGGGACGGCGTTCGTGTGTGATGTGGACGGGGCCCTCAGACGAAGAGGTTCGCGCGCTCGAGGTCCTCGGCGAAGTCGACCTCGACCGCGTAGAGGTCGGAGATGTCGACCGGCTCGACGAGCATGCCTTCGCGCTCGATGGCGAGCTCGATGCCGCGCTCGAAGTAGTCCTGGTCGCCGACCTTGGTCAGGTAGCGGTGCAGCATCGTCTTGTCCTGCGAGGAGATGTAGTTGATGCCCACGGCCTCGCCCAGCCCGCCGACGACGGTCTTCGAGAGCTCCTTGATGTAGCCCTCGGCGCTCGTCGTGTACTTGACCTCCTCGTCGGACACCTTGGAGGTGTTGACGGTCACGAAGGAACGGTCCTTGGCGATCATCGCGGCAGCGCGATCGAGGACGGCCGGGTCGAAGACGACGTCGCCGTTCATCCAGAGCACGCCGCCGGCCTGAGACGCGGCGAGGGCGCGCATGAGGCTCTTCGAGGTGTTGGTCTGGTCGTACTGCTCGTTGTAGACGAAGGAGGCGTCGGGGAAGGCCTCGATGATGTGCTCGAGCTTGTAGCCGACGACGATCGTCACCTTGGCGCTCGCTCCGAACGCGTGGCGGATGTTGTCGAACTGCTGCTGCATGATGGTGCGGCCGTCGCTGAGCTCGGTCAGGGGCTTGGGGAGCGAGCGGCCGAGACGGCTGCCCATCCCTGCGGCAAGGATCACTACCTGGGTGGTCACGTTGTTCTCCTCAGTGTGGGTATGGAATCACGCGGTGCCACGATGCTGTGGACGATTCACCGAGGATTAACCAAGACGTGCATTGAAAGACACTCCGTTATGCCAAAATACAGGCTAGCCGCGGTGAACTCCGTCTGTCAGAGGTTCCCAGGGTCCGTTGTCGTTTTGTGATCGACCACCCGGCGTTTACACAGCTTGGGGGAGATGTGTCAACCGTTCATCCTGAGACTCCGCTGTCCGCTGCGGCCGCCGCTGTTGGTAGGTTTGCTTGGTGACTTCCACGACTCCGCCAGATCCCGCTCAGCAGCCCGCGCCTGCCGACGGCACGTCGACGAGTCCGGGCACGCCGAACCCCGCCGACGCCGCTGGTGCACCTGCGCCGACGACCGCTTCCGACGATCAGGGCGCTGCGACGCCGACGGCACCGAAGCGCGCACCCCGCTCGACGACGCCTCGGGCTTCCGGAACGGCGAAGGCCCCGGCGAAGCGGCCGAGCACGCCCCGCACCCGCACCACGTCGGCGAACGAGACCTCGGGCGAGTCCGGGGACGCGACCACGCCGGCGCCCAAGACGACCACGGCACGCTCGACGACCGCTCGGACCTCGACGGCGAAGACCACGGCCACCAAGTCGACGACGGCGCGCACCACCGCCGCGAAGCGCACGCCCGCGAAGTCGGCAGCTACAGCCGGTGGTGCGGAGGGCACTGAGTCGGCCGAGACGACCACCGCCCCGAAGACGCCCAGGTCGACGACGGCGCGCCCCGCAGCCGCGAAGCCGGCGACCAAGGCCGCAGGCGCCAAGACGACCACCGCTCGGACCTCGACGACGAAGTCCACGACGGCCCGGACGCCGGCCAAGCGCACACCGGCGCGCACCAGCGCCGCGAAGCAGACCGAACAGACGGCAGCCGCGATCGCCGGCGTCCTCGACGAGGTCAGCGCACCGGGATCGGTCGACCGGGCGACGACGTCGGCCCCGTCCGAGCAGCCGTCCCCCGAGGTCGCCGACCGGATCGTGGTCGACGAGCCTCGGCCCGACGACACGCAGACCGCGACCCCGGCGAGCGCTTCGTCCACCGCCGAGCAGGCTGCGGACGACACGGCTCCGCAGACGACGCCGGCACCGTCGGCGTCCGTGTCGGTGGTGCCTCCGCAGGAGGAGGTCGTCGCTCCGGCGGCAGCCCCCAAGCGTCCTGTCGGTCGTCCCGCGGCGACCCCGCCGTCCGCCGCCACCTCCTCGCCCGAGGCGACGACGGCGCAGCGCACCGAGGCCGCCGCCGACGACGGTGCCCATCCCGTCGTCCTGTCGATCTCGGGACTCGTCAAGCAGTTCGGCGACACGGTCGCGGTCGACGGCGTCGACCTCGAGGTCCGCCGTGGCTCCTTCTACGGCATCGTCGGGCCCAACGGCGCCGGCAAGACCACCACGCTGTCCATGGTCACGGGTCTCCTCCGTCCCGACGCAGGGTCGATCACCGTCCAGGGCGTCGACGTCTGGCAGGATCCCGCCGAGGCCAAGCGGGCGATCGGTGTGCTGCCCGACCGGCTGCGGCTCTTCGACCGCCTGACCGGCAGCCAGCTCCTGTACTACTCCGGTGTCCTGCGGGGGCTCGACCCCGCGACCGTCAAGTCGCGGACCGCCGATCTGGCTCGTGCCTTCGGTCTCGACGACGCGCTCGGTCGTCTCGTCTCCGACTACTCGGCGGGCATGACGAAGAAGATCGCGCTGGCAGCCGCACTCATCCACTCGCCGCGGCTCCTCATCCTCGACGAGCCGTTCGAGTCGGTCGACCCGGTCTCCGCGGCGAACGTCATCGAGATCCTCCAGCGGTACGTCGCCAACGGCGGAACCGTCGTGCTCTCGAGCCACGGTATGGACTTCATTCAGCGCGTGTGCGATCACGTGGCCATCATCGTGCAGGGCAAGGTGCTGGCCGCCGGGTCCGTCGACGAGGTGCGCGGAACGGGCACGCTCGAGGAGCGGTTCGTCGAGCTCGCCGGGGGCCGCAAGTCGGCAGAGGGAATGGAATGGTTGCACAGCTTCTCCGACTGAAACTGCAGCTGACGCTCAACGCGTTCCGCCGCAGCCCCTGGCGACTGGTCGGGCTCGTCCTCGCGATCGCGGTCGGCGTGTGGATCGTCGTGCTCGCGAGCACCGGTCTCGTCGCGCTGCGCGGTGGCGATCCGGAGGTCACCCGCAACCTGCTCGTGCTGGCCGGATCGGCCGTCGTCCTGGGGTTCATCATCCTTCCGCTCGTCTTCGGTGTCGACGATCAGCTGGATCCTCGGGCGTTCTCGCTCTTCGGGCTGCCCAACCGCACCCTGTCGGCCGGCCTACTCGTGACAGCGCTCGTGTCGGTGCCGTCGCTCGTCCTCGCCGTCCTCGCGGCCTCGTCGGTGGTCACCTGGTCGCGGTCGCCGCTGCCCGCCGTCCTCGCCGTGGTCTCCGCGGTACTCGGCGTGCTGCTCTGCGCGCTCCTGGCCCGGATCGCCACTTCAATCTCCGCGAGCCTCCTTTCGACGCGTCGCGCCAAGGAGGTCATGGGTGTCCTCGGGCTGGTACTCATCATCGCCGTGGCCCCGGCGATCATCGCCCTCACCACCGTGGACTGGCAGCGCGACGGATTCGCCGTCCTCGGCCGGGTCGCTGACATCCTCAGTTGGACCCCGCTCGGCGCCGTCTGGTCGTTCCCCGGTGATGCCGCACTCGGCGGCATCGCGCCGGCGATCGTCAAGCTGCTGCTCACCGCGGCGACCATCGCCCTGCTCTGGTTCGCCTGGCAGGCGTTCGTCGCCCGACTGCTCGTGACGCCGGAGCGCCTCGGGACGGGCCGCGACAGCACCGGTCTGGGCTGGTTCGACCTGCTCCCCGGTTCCCCGTCCGGCGCCATCGCCGCTCGGAGCATGACCTACTGGCTGCGCGACCCGCGGTACCTCGTCTCCCTCGTGATCATCCCGATCGCGCCCTTCATCTTCTTCGTGCCCATGCTCGTCGCCGGCATCCCGATGAACGTCCTCGCTCTCGTCCCACTCCCGGTCGTGTGCTGGTTCCTCGGCTGGCTCCTGCACAACGACCTCGCCTTCGATTCGACCGCGGTCTGGCTGCACGTCGCCTCGGGGGTCCGCGGACGATCGGACCGGATCGGCCGGCTCTTCCCGGTGCTCCTCATCGGCATCCCGCTCATCGCGGTCGGGTCGACGCTGAGCATCCTGTTCTACGGCGACTGGGACGCCCTGCCGTCGATGATCGGCGTGAGCACGTGCCTGTTGTTCAGCGGTGCCGGTATCGCGAGCTTCGTGTCCGCGCGGTTCCCGTACCCGACGTCGCTTCCCGGCGACAGCCCGTTCCAGCAGCCGCAGGTGCCGGGCAGCAGCGGCATGTCCGCGCAGTTCCTGAGCCTGCTCGGTACGGTCCTGCTCACGATTCCCGCCGGCTGGTTGGCCGTGCTCGGGCTCACCGGTGAGCCGAACTGGAACTTCGGGGCTCTCGCGGTCGGTGCGGGCACGGGCATCCTGGTCCTCGTGATCGGGATCTTCGCCGGCGGTCGCGTCTTCGACCGCCGCAGCCCCGAGATCGTCGGCTTCGCCAGCTCGCACTGACCAGCCGCCCGCGACCGGATCCGCCCGCAGGAGACCCGGGTGCCGTCCGGCGGTACCATGGAGCCATGGCGCAGCATGACAGCACGAAGCAGCAGATGAGCACGATCGATCCCGGTGGCACGCCCGACGGTGGGAGCACGGCGATCATGGATCGTGAGCTCGAGGAGTTGATCGAGAGCGAGAACATCGAGCCCGGCGATCACGAGCGCTTCTCGCACTACGTCAAGAAGGAGAAGATCCTCGAATCGGCGTTGAGCGGCAAGCCGGTGAAGGCGCTCTGCGGCAAGAAGTGGACGCCGGGTCGCGACCCCGAGAAGTTCCCGATCTGCCCGGCCTGCAAGGAGATCTACGAGAAGCTCCTCCGCGACTGACGTTGGAGCGCACCGCGACCGACGCTGAGACGCGTCGCCGCGGTCAGCCTTCGAGGTAGACGGTCGGGAGCACGGGGTCGCCGCGGGTGAGGCTGACGGCCCGGGGTGGCAGTTCCCCCACCGCCTGTGCCCGGTGTTCCCTCGCCTGGCGCGTCCCAGCGGCGCCGAGGTACTGCTCGTCCACGAGTCCGCCTTCGACGAGCTGGACCATCAGGGAGCGTTCCGAGGCGGCGTCGGCCGCACCCTCGTGTTCGCCGGCAGGACCGTCGCCGAGGTAGATGCGCTCCTCGCGGGCGACCCCGTGCCGGTCGTAGGCGCGCGCAGCGGTCTTGCGGCCGCCGACGGTCGCCTTCTCGGCCGACTTCTTCGCGACGCTGATCCAGTCGCCCTGGTCGTCACGGTGCGCCACGAGCTTGTAGACCATGCCCATGGCGGGGGATCCGGAGCCGGTGACCACGGAGGTGCCGACGCCGTAGGAGTCGACCGGGGACGCGGCCAAGGCAGCGACGGCGTGCTCGTCGAGGTCGTTGGTGACGGTGATGCGGGTCGACGTGGCGCCGAGCTCGTCGAGGAGGCGGCGGACCTGGTCGACGACGATCGGCAGATCGCCGGAGTCGATGCGCACGGCTCCCAGCTCCGGGCCGGCGAGGCGGACGCCGAGTCGCACGGCCTCCTCGATGTCGTAGGTGTCGACGAGCAGCGTGGTCCCGGCGCCCATCGTGTCGATCTGGGCTCGGAAGGCGTCCTCCTCGGAGTCGTGCAGGAGGGTGAAGGAGTGCGCGGCCGTCCCCATCGTCGGGATGCCCCAGCTGCGTCCGGCCTCGAGGTTCGAGGTGGCGCTGAAGCCGGCGATGTACGCTGCCCGGGCTGCGGCGATGGCCGACCGCTCGCCCGTCCGACGGGAGCCCATCTCGGCCAGGGGGCGGCTGCCCGCCGCTGAGGTCATGCGCGCGGCAGCCGTGGCGACGGCGCTGTCGTAGTTGAACACGCTGAGCGCCAGGGTCTCGAGGATGACGGCTTCGGCGAACGTGCCCTCCACGACCAGGATCGGCGAACCGGGGAAGAAGGCCTCGCCCTCGCGGTAGCCCCAGATCGATCCCGAGAAGCGGTAGTCGGCGAGCCAGTCGAGCGCTGTCGTGCTGACGACGCCCTCTTCGCGCAGCCACTCGAGTTCCGATTCACCGAAGCGGAAGTGCTTGAGCAGTTCGAGGAACCGGCCGGTGCCGGCCACGACGCCGTAGCGGCGGCCGCCGGAGAGGCGTCTGGCGAACAGCTCGAACAGACACTCCCGATCCGCGGTGCCGCGGTGGAGGGCGGCGTCCAGCATCGTGAGTTCGTATCGGTCGGTGAGGAGAGCTGAGGACTCGTGCACCCGTTCAGCCTAGCCGCGAGCGTGCTCGGAACGTGGTGATCGGTCGGTCAGCGACGTCCATCGGCAGGGGCGGTAGGCTGGGTCATCGTGAACGACGCACCCATCGGCATCTTCGACTCCGGCGTCGGTGGACTCACGGTGGCGAGAGCGGTCAGCGACCAGCTCCCCGCCGAGTCCGTGATCTACATCGGCGACACGGCCCACTCGCCCTACGGCCCGAAGCCCATCGCCGACGTGCGGCGCTACTCGCTCGAGGTCCTCGACTCGCTCGTCGACCAGGGCGTGAAGATGCTGGTGATCGCCTGCAACACCGCATCGGCGGCGATGCTCCGCGATGCACGCGAACGCTACTCGGTCCCCGTGGTCGAGGTGATCCAGCCCGCTGTGCGGACCGCGGTCCGGAGCACGAGGAACGGGCGCATCGGCGTCATCGGGACCGAGGGCACGATCAACTCGCGGGCGTATCAGGACCTCTTCGAGGTCAATCCCGAGCTGACGGTGTTCGGCCAGGCCTGCCCTCGCTTCGTGGAGTTCGTGGAGGCCGGCGTCACGACCGGCCCCGACCTCCTCGAGGCCGCGGAGGAGTACCTGGCCCCGCTCCGGCACGCCGGCGTCGACACCGTCGTCCTCGGATGCACCCACTACCCCTTCCTCAAGGGCGCGATCAGCTACGTGATGGGTCCGCAGGTGTCGCTCGTCTCGAGCGACACCGAGACGGCGAACGACGTCTACCGCGTGCTCGTCACCCGTGACCTGCTGCGCGACAGCAGCGAACCTGCCACCCACCGGTACGAGGCGACCGGGAGCAGTGCCGACGACTTCATCGCCCTCGCCAACCGTCTGATGGGCCGGGAGATCTCCACCGTCTCGCTCGTCCAGACCGGCGTCATCGACCTTCCATCCCACCAGTTCGAGGAGCACATCCATGAGTGACATCGCGCGCGCCGACGGCCGCACCAACGACCAGCTGCGTCCCATCACGATCGAGCGCGGCTGGAGCGAGCAGGCCGAGGGTTCGGCACTCATCAGCTTCGGCCGGACGAAGGTGCTCTGCACGGCCTCGTTCACCAATGGCGTGCCGCGCTGGCTGAACGGCAAGGGTCGCGGCTGGGTCACCGCGGAGTACGCGATGCTTCCCCGTTCCACCAACGAGCGGATGGACCGTGAAGCGGTCAAGGGCAAGATCGGCGGTCGTACCCACGAGATCTCGCGACTCATCGGTCGGAGCCTCCGCGCCGTGATCGACACCAAGGCCCTCGGCGAGAACACGATCGTCATCGACTGCGACGTCCTGCAGGCGGACGGTGGCACCCGCACAGCGGCGATCACCGGCGCCTACGTCGCCCTCGCCGACGCGATCGAGTGGGCGCGCGGCAAGAAGTTCATCTCGCAGAAGGCGTCTCCCCTCACCGACAGCGTCTCGGCCGTCTCGGTCGGGATCATCGACGGTGTGCCCATGCTCGACCTCGCCTACGTCGAGGATGTGCGCGCCGAGACCGACATGAACGTCGTCGTCACCGGCGGCGGATCGTTCGTCGAAGTGCAGGGGACGGCCGAGGGCGCCCCGTTCGACCGCCGCGAACTCGACTCCCTGCTCGACCTCGCCGTCGGTGGCGCTGCGTCGCTCAAGGCCATCCAGTTCGAGGCCCTCGGACGCTGATGGTCGTCGAGATCGTCCTCGCGACGCACAACCAGCACAAGGTCGAGGAGTTCCAGCGGCTCGTCAGCCGCGACGTCCCCGGGATCACTGTCCTCGCCTACGACGGCCCGGAGCCCGTCGAGGACGGCACGACCTTCAGCGAGAACGCGTTGATCAAGGCGCGGGTCGCCGCAGCCCACACCGGCTCCATCGCGCTCGCCGACGACTCCGGCATCGGCGTCGAGATCCTGGGTGGATCGCCGGGTATCTTCTCGGCGCGCTGGGCCGGCTCGCAGCACGACTCGACCGCGAATCTCGCCCTCCTCCTCGATCAGCTACGGGACGTGCACGAGGAGCATCGTGCCGCCTGGTTCGCCTGCCACCTCGCCCTCGTGGTGCCGCCGGGGATCGATGGGACGGAGCCGTTCGAGCACGTCGCCGTCGGCACCTGGCGCGGAGCCCTCGCGACGGAGCCGAGCGGGACCAACGGCTTCGGGTACGACCCGGCGTTCATCCCGGACGGCGAGCGTCGGACGGCGGCGGAGCTGTCACCGGCTGAGAAGAACGAGCTGAGCCACCGCGCACTCGCCTTCCGGGCGCTCGTCCCGGTGCTGCAGCGGCTCGTGCCCGAGGGGCCCGCGTCGACCGCCAGCTGAGCATGATACTCAGGACCATTCCTATCTCGGCATGAACCCTTCCGCGGGCGCTGGGAAGCTCCTACGGTTGATGCATCATGGGTCACGATCACGCACACGCCGGCACCGCCAACCGCAGGAGACTCGCGGTGGCGATCGCCATCATCGCGACCGTCCTCGTGGTCGAACTCGTCGGCGCCTGGGTGAGTGGTTCGCTGTCCCTCCTCGCCGACGCCGGGCACATGCTGTCCGACCTCACCGGGCTGATCATCGCGCTCGTCGCCACGATCGTCGCCGCCCGCCCGGCCACCGACCGCCAGACCTTCGGGTATCAGCGCGCGGAGGTGTTCGGAGCGCTCATCAACGCGCTCATCCTGATCGCCGTCGCGGTGTCGGTCCTCATCGAGGGCGTGTCCCGCCTCCTCGAGCCGGCGGACGCGGAGGTCAAGAGCCTTCCGATGTTGATCGTCGCCGTCATCGGTCTCGTGGCGAACCTCGCCGCCCTCCAGGTGCTGCGCGGCGGCCGTGACACGTCGATCAACATGCGCGGTGCGTACCTCGAGGTCCTCGGCGACCTCCTCGGTTCGATCGCCGTGATCATCGCCGCGGTGGTCATCATGGCGACGGGTTTCGCTCAGGCCGATGCCATCGCGTCGCTCGCGATCGCCGCGATGATCGTGCCGCGGGCGTGGTCGTTGCTCCGCGACGTCGTCCACGTCCTCAGCGAGTCCGCACCGTCCGACACGGACGTGCAGGAGATCAGGGACCACCTGCTCGGCACCGACGGCGTCGTCGCCGTTCACGACGTCCACGTCTGGCAGATCACGTCCGGACAGCCGGTCTTCTCAGCACACGTCGTCGTCGAGCAGGAGGTGTTCGCCGATGGTGGCACGGGGGAGCTGCTCGACCGTCTCGGTTCGTGCCTCCACGACCACTTCGACGTCGAGCACTCGACGTTCCAGCTGGAACCCGAGGAGCACGCCTCTCACGAGGAGTCCCACCACCGCTGACGTGCGGGGCGGGCCCGGCTGTCGCGACCGCTCGTGCGAGCGGCGCCACCGGTGATCAGACCGTGTCGTTCCCGCGGTCGCGCTTGAAGACGTCCTGGTCGGCGAGCTTCGAAGCCGCAGCCCGACGCTCCTCCTCGGTGATGGTGCCCTGCAGCGCCTTCGCCTTCCGGCTCGACTGGATGTAGTGCCAGGTGGTCGGGATGAGGGTGAGGACGACGGCTCCGATCAGGATGACGTCGATGTAGTTCTGCACGAAGGTGGCGACCGGGGGGATGTACCCGAGCAGGTAGCCGAAGAAGGTGAGCCCGGCGCCCCAGATGAGCGCGCCGATGAGGTTGTAGAGCGAGTACTTCTTGTAGTTCATGTGGCCGATGCCGGCCGCCACCGGGGCGAAGGTCCGGACGATCGGGACGAAGCGCGCCAGGATGACCGCGAGGGCGCCGAAGCGCTCGAAGAAGGCGTTCGTCCGTTCGACGTTCTTGATGCTGAAGAGGCCGGACTCCTTGCGTTCGAACACCTTCGGCCCGAGCTTGTGCCCGATGAGGTATCCGACCTCGCCGCCGAGGAACGCCGAGAACCCGATCGCGAGGCAGACCCACCAGATGTCGATCTCGATGACGCGGGCGGAGCCGAACGCGAGGAGACCGGTGATGACGAGCAGGGTGTCGCCGGGGAGCAGGAATCCGACGAGGAGGCCGGTCTCGGCGAAGACGATCGCGCAGACCACGACGAGGGCCCAGGGACCGACGGCCGTGATGATGCCCTCCGGGTCGAGCCAGGGAATGAGGGCGGTGTGGACCATGCGGAGCTCCTGCTGTCGGGGGAGGGATGGAACGGCGTACGACGATGTCGCGTGCGGGAGAAGGGACTTGAACCCTCACGCTCGAAAGCACAGGAACCTAAATCCTGCGTGTCTGCCAATTCCACCACTCCCGCGGCCCGCTCAGTCTACGGGAGCGAGGTCGGGAACGTCCTGAGCTTCGGGGATGAGCCGCGGCCAGCGGAGCCCGGGTCGGCCCGTGTATGCTCGGCTCCATGCGAACGACGTGTGCAACGAGCTGGTGGCCCGCCTCCTAGGCGGACCGCGCACGTGCACACACGACGACTCGACCGCCTGACAGGGCGGTCGTTCTCGTTCGGAGGCCCTGTCGGATCGGTCCCAGCCTGAGGACACCACCATGACCACCCTGCTCCACCGCGTGCTGCACGCCGGCCCCGACTTCCCCTTCGCGGTGCTCCGCCGACACGGCAGCGACACCGTCGACCTCTACACGGGCGAGGTCGTCGACGTCGAGTCGCTCGCCGACATCCCGCTCGGATCCGCCGGCGACGACCACCAGCCCGAGGTTCTCACCCTCGTGCCCTACCGCCAGGTGCGCGAGCGCGGTTTCGCGGCGATGGACGACGGTGCCCCTCTGCGCTGCCTCGTGGTGAGCGAGCGCGAGACGGTGACGCTCGCCGAGCTGCTCGACCGACTCCCCGCCGACGCGGTCCCGCTGGTCGACGGCGGGTTCGACGTCTCCGACGAGGACTACGCGTCGATCGTGCGCCGCGTCATCGAGGATGAGATCGGACGCGGCGAGGGCGCCAACTTCGTCATCCGCCGCGAGTTCACCGCGACGACCGAGGTACCGGCCGAGCGCGCCGTCCTCGCCTGGTTGCGGGCGCTCCTGTCGGGGGAGACCGGTGCCTACTGGACCTTCGCCGTGCACACGCCGGGCGTCTCGATGGCCGGTGCGACGCCCGAGCGCCACGTCGCGGTCGCCCGCGACGCGTCGACCGGTGAACGCACCGTCACCATGAACCCCATCAGCGGCACCTTCCGCCACCCGCGCTCCGGCGCGACCGGCGACGACTTCCGCGCGTTCCTCGGCGACGTCAAGGAGACGGAAGAGCTCTTCATGGTCGTCGACGAGGAGATGAAGATGATGAGCCGGGTGTGTGCCTCCGGTGGACGCATCCTCGGCCCCTACGTCAAGCAGATGTCGCGCCTCACCCACACCGAGTACCTGCTCGCCGGGACGAGCGAACTCGACGTCCGCGAGGTCCTGCGGTTGACGATGTTCGCACCGACGGTCACCGGCTCGCCCATGCAGAACGCGTGTTCGGTCATCGCCCGCCATGAGCGGAACGCGCGCGGCTACTACTCCGGCGTGCTCGCGCTGTTCACCCCGGTGGGCGACGGCGACTACGAACTCGACGCACCGATCCTCATCCGTACCGCCTACGTCGACGACGCCGGTCTCGTCCGCGTTCCCGCCGGTGCGACGCTCGTCCGTCACTCGGATCCCGAGTCGGAGGTCGCCGAGACGGCGGCGAAGGCGGCCGGCGTGCTGACTGCGCTCGGCGTCATGGCACCCGCCGAACTCGGCCCGACCGTCGACCTCGCGGCGGAACCCGGAGTGCAGGACGCGCTCCGAGCGCGGAACGAGCGGTTGGCGTCCTTCTGGTTGCAGCCGCAGCACCCGGCGCCCGTCGGTTCACTGTCGGGCCGTACCGCGGTCATCGTCGACGCCGAGGACGAGTTCACCGCGATGCTCGCCCACCAGCTGCGCCACTTCGGGATGACTGTCAGCGTGGAGCACTGGTCGGCGGTGACCGACGCGCTCGTGGACGTCGACCTCCTCGTCGCCGGCCCGGGTCCAGGCGACCCGCTCGACCTCGCCGACCCGCGGGTCCGCCGGATGCACGAGATCGTATCCGCGCGTCTCGCCGCCGGAGCGCCGCTGCTCGCCGTCTGCTTGAGCCATCAGGTGCTGGCGATCCAGCTCGGGCTGCCGATCGAACGCCTCGACGCGCCACGACAGGGGCTGCAGCTCGACCTCGACCTCTTCGGTGAGCAGTCGCTGATCGGGTTCTACAACACCTTCACCGCACGGCTGGCGGGTGAGGCTCCGGTCGGTGGGGTCGAGATCGCCGCCGATGCGGCGTCCGGCGACGTGTTCGCGATGCGTGGTCGTGGGTTCGCGTCGGTCCAGGGGCACCTCGAGTCGGTGCTGTCGCGCGACGGGCTCCGGACCCTCGGCTCGCTCGCGGGCCACGCGCTCGCGGGTGTCGCATCAGGGCGATCGGCTGCTGCCGTCGGCTCCTGAACGTCATGCACCGCCTGGACGGTCGGTGATGCCGACCGCCCAGGCGGCGAACCGTGCGTGGCTGCTCGTCAGGCGTCCGCCTGGTCGAGCGTCGTGAACGGCGTGACGTCGGCGAGCTGCGGTCCGAGACCGATGTCGATGAGGCGGACGTCGCCGGCGTAGGCCGAGCCGGGTGGGATGAGGAGCCCGGCCTTCACCGCGCCGAAGGTGACCGTGACCTCCGCCGGCAGGACAGCACCCTCGGGGACGCTTCCCTCGTCGGGGTCGATACCGCTCGGGACGTCCACGGCGACGACGGTCGGTCCGCCGGAGTTCTGCACGACTGGGAGGACCGCCTCGACGATCGCCTTCGGCGCACCGCGCAGGGTGGGGTTCCGGCTTGCCCCGATGCCGAACACGGCATCGACGACGATCGTGGCGCCCTTGGCCTCGTCGGCGGTGTCGTCCGGTTCGGCGGGGGAGTTCATGAGGAAGCGGACACCGGCCTCGACCGCCGCGGCGTAGCCCGCCTCGTGGGCGTGGTCACCCGTCCTGGCCACGACGAGGTCGAGCGGGACGTCGTCCGGACCGGTCGTGCCGGCGAGCTCCGCCGCCGCGAAGAGGGCATCACCGCCGTTGTCGCCTGAGCCGACGAGCAGCAGGATCTTCCAGACGTCGGGTGCCTCGCCCTCGATGCCCTCAGCGCGATCGGCGAGGACCGTCCGCAGTTCTTCGGCGAGTCCGTGGGCGGCTCGCGCCATGAGCGGTTCCCCTGCGTCCAAGAGTGGTGCCTCTGCGGCTCGGACCTGGTCTGCGGTGTAGCCGTTGATCATGGCGCCCACTCTTCCGGCTCGCGTCGACCGCCGCAAGCGGTTGCGGCCTGGGACCAGCATCGAAATCACCTCTGGATCCTGGTGTGCGTCGGGGCTACCATGCCTGCATGTGCCGGAACATCCACACCCTTCACAATTTCGAGCCGGCGGCGACCGACGACGAGGTCGAGGCCGCGGCGCTCCAGTACGTGCGGAAGATCAGCGGGTCGACGAAGCCGTCCCAGGCGAACGCTGAGGCGTTCGATCAAGCGGTCGCGGAGATCGCCCACATCACCCGCCATCTGCTCGAAGACCTCGTGACGACCGCCCCGCCGAAGGATCGCGAGGTCGAGGCGCAGAAGGCGAAGGAGCGTTCGGCGAAGCGGTTCGCCACGGTCTGAGCGCGGCGGGTTGACCGCGACCGCCGGGCTCCGACCGGGTCAGGCGAGTTCGAGTCGGATGTCCGGGTGGCCGGCGAAGACCTCGAGGAGGAGGTCGAAGTAGGTCTTGCCCCGGCCGGCGTCGAGGTCGTCGAGCTGCGCGGCGATCCGGGCCGTGTCGAACGGTGCGCCCCGCTCGAGCTTCTCCTGCAACCAGGCGCGGGTCGCCGTGACGCCGAGTGCGGTGCGGCTCGCGTCATGCTCCGTCCAGACGAAGTGCATGTCGTCGAGATCGCGGAGCGAGCCGATCCCGCCGTAGAGGACGTCGTCGAGGGCGTCGAGGCTCGGGCCGAGATCCCAGTCCTCGTCCTGCATCACCAGCTCGTTCATCACCTCGTAGAACGAGGAGATGTCGTGGATGCGGGAGCCGTCGATGCGGAAGGTGGTCGGCACGATCCCCGAGCCTAGCGACCGGTCGGTGACGCGTCGAGCAGAGGGTGCTGTGGATAACTTCTGCGGGGTGTGGCCGGTGTTCGTCAGGATGGCGGCATGGGGACAGCGGCGGAGATCATCACGGCGCGCGTGCGTGACCGGGTGCGTGAGGAGTTCGGGGAGCCGGGTCGGCGTGGGGGAGCGGGGCGGATCGCCCGCGAGGAGGTGCGTCGCTACAACGAGCGCGCGCTGAATGACACGACGCCGCTGATCGACGACGAGCACGGGATGACGAGCGAGGTGCTCGCTGCGGTGACGGGGTTCGGTGCGATCCAGCCGTTGCTCGATGATCCGGGTGTCGAGGAGATCTGGATCAACGAGCCGACGAAGGTGTTCGTCGCCCGCGGCGGGGTGTCGGAGCTGACGGACGTGGTCCTCGGCGAGGGTGACGTCCGCGATCTCGTGGAGCGGATGCTGCGCGCCACCGGTCGACGGGTCGACCTCGCGAACCCGTTCGTCGACGCGTCGCTTCCGGACGGCTCGCGGTTGCACGTCGTCATCCCCGACGTCACGCGTCGGCACATGTCCATCAACATCCGGAAGTTCTCCGCGCGGATCCGTGATCTCGGTCAGCTGGTGGCCGCGGGGTCGATCAGCTATCAGGCCGCCGAGTTCCTGCGCGCGAGCATGACCGCGGGGGCGAACCTGCTCGTGTCGGGAGCGACGCAGGCCGGCAAGACCACGATGCTCGGCGCCCTCATCGCCTCATTGGACCCAGCCCTCCGCATCGTCACCGTCGAGGAGACCTTCGAGCTCGCGCCGGGCAACCGCGACGTCGTCGCGATGCAATGCCGACAGGCCAGCCTCGAGGGCACGGGAGAGATCACCCTCCGGCGGCTCATCAAGGAGGCGCTCCGGATGCGGCCGGACCGCATCGTCGTCGGTGAGGTCCGGGAGGCGGAGAGCCTCGACCTCCTGATCGCCCTCAACAGCGGGTTGCCCGGGCTCTGCAGTATCCACGCGAACTCCGCGCGCGATGCGATCGGGAAGCTCTGCACGCTGCCACTGCTGGCGGGCCGGAACATCGACTCGGGGTTCGTGCGCCCGGCCGTCGCATCCTGTGTCGACCTCGTCGTGCACTGCGAGCTCGACCGGTCCGGACGCCGACGGGTGGCGGAGATCATCGCGGTCGGAGGGAGCGGGGAGTCCCACACGATCGAGGCCTCCACCCTCTTCGAGCAGCGCGACGGAGAGCTCCGCGCCACCGGTCGCTTCCCGCTGAACGACGCGAAGTATCGTGCGGCCGGGATCTCGCTCGCATCGATCCTCGCCGTCGGCGAGCGATGAGTCTCGTCGTCGGAGCGGTCCTCGCCGCAGGCCTCCTCCTCACCGTCGCACCCTGGTGGTGGCCGGACCCTGAGCCGCTGCGCGACACCCTGGAGCGGTGGAGGCCGGTCGCTGCGCTCCGCGAACTCCTGATCCTGGCCGGTCTGCCCGGTCGGTACTGGGCGGCCGCCATCGTGGTCTCCGTCCTCGCCGGTCTCGTCTCCGGCGCAGTGGTCCAGGCGCTCTGCCGGGTCCTGCCGTTGAGCGCCGTCGTCGCCGTCGCCGGACTCGTCGCCCCGGTGATCGTGCTCCGAGCCCGCGCCACCTCTCGACGTCGCCTGCAGCGGGGACTGTGGCCGGATGTCGTGGACCACCTGTTGTCCGCGATCCGATCAGGGCTCTCGCTCCCGGATGCGGTGGCCGCGCTCGACACCGTCGGACCCGCACCGCTCCGCCCGGCGTTCGCCGCGTTCAGCGCCGACTACCGGGCTGCCGGCCGCTTCGCCGACGGCATCGACGACCTGAAGACCGCGCTCGCCGACCCGGTCGCGGACCGCATCCTCGAGACGGTGCGCATGGCCCGCGACGTGGGAGGCACGGAACTGCCGGCGGTGCTCCGAGCGCTGTCCGCGGGGCTGCGCGAGGAGTCGGCCATCCGAGCCGAGGCCGAGGCGCGACAGTCCTGGGTGGTGAACGCCGCCAGGCTGGGCGTCGCAGCACCATGGGCGATCCTCCTGCTCCTGTCGTCCCGGCCGGAGGCCTCGGCCGCCTACAACTCCCGGGAAGGAGCAGTCCTGATCATCGCCGGCGTCGTGGTCTCCGCCCTCGCCTACCAGGCGATGCTCCGCGTCGGACGCCTCCAGCCCGAACGACGGTGGTTCCGGTGAGTGCCGACGGAGCGTGGGCCGTCAGCCTCGGAGCGGTGCTCGGGGTCGGCCTCTGGGCGCTCGCGATGCTCCTGCCGGCACTCGGACGACCGCGGCTCGCGGACCGCATCGCCCCCTATGTCGCCGACCTCTCCAGCGACGCCCGCTCACAAGCCGCGCGCCGCTCGACCGACCCGCTACCGGTCCTCGGGACCCTGCTGGTCCCGGTCCTCCGCGCCGTTCGATGGTCGCTCGGGCTGGTCGGCGCCGATCAGGAACTCGTCATCCGTCGATTGGGTCAAGCCGGGGGACCGACGCTCGAGCGGTACCGACTGCTGCAACTCCTCTGGGGGCTCGGCGGCTTCGCGGTCGCGGCGGCGCTCGCCGTGTTCTCCTTCAGCAACGGTCGGCTCCCGCTCCCGTTCGCAGCACCGCTTCCCGCGGTCGGGGCGGTGGCCGGAATCGTCCTCCGCGACCAACTGCTGGCGCTCGCCGCCAGTCGCCGCCTCGCGCGGATCGAAGAGGAGCTGCCGACGGTGCTCGAGTTCCTCAGTCTGAGTCTCGCGGCGGGCGAAGCGATCACGGACGCCATGGACCGCGTGGCGCGCATCGGGTCCAGCGGGGAGCTCGGTAGGGAGTTCCGCCGGGTGATGGCGGACGTCTCCACCGGTATCCCGTTCGCCACCGCACTCCGGCAGTTCGAGGCACGACTCGCGATGCCGATGCTGTCGCGATGCGTCGACCAGATCCTCGGTGCGCTCGAACGCGGCACACCGGTCGCAGCCGTGCTCCTCGATCACGCACACGACGGACGCGACACCGCCAAACGCCGTCTCCTCGAATCCGCCGGGAAGAAGGAGGTCGCGATGCTCGTGCCCCTCGTCTTCCTCATCCTGCCCCTGTCCATCATCATCGCCGTCTTCCCCGGAGTCTTCGTGCTCCGGACCGGCTTCTGACGAAAGGTTCCACATGTCCTCCCCCTCCTTCCTCGACCGCGCGTTTCGCCGGAGTCGTTCCCTCTTCACCGAGGAGCGCGGCGACGTCCCCGGCTGGGTCCTCATCACGCTCATGACGGCCGGGTCGCTCCTGACTCAGTAAGCGCGCATGCGGGATGGGATACTGAGGTACGAAGTTTGAGGGGGAATCGTGGCCGAATGGATGCCGCTGGGGATTGACGACACGGATCCGACGTACCTGGACTTAGTCGAAGGGATCCCGGACTACCTGGAAACGTCCTTCTGGGAGTGGGCGCGGATGTGTCTCTCAGTGCGACAGTCGAATGGTTACTACGAGATTCACATTGGCTCCGTCCGACAGATGGAGCGCCTGCTTCGCGTCGCATTTCCGGTTGCAGAAAGTGAGTCTGCTTACACGAATATGCTTCGCATTCGCAAGGCAGTAAGAGGCGCCGGAATCGAAATCCGTTTCGCCGACTATCTCCTGAGCAACGCGTCAACGAAAGAGGCAGCCAGCCTCGAAGCAATGCTCAGGCAGAGTGGATCCGCTTGGACTGTGGGCGAACGAATGGGGTATACGGGGCTGCTCCGTCGCGTCCCGGAGGGGTCCCAGCTTGCCGCTGAGCACGTGACCAGGGAATCTGGCCATGCTGGATCGAGGCTCGCGGAAGCCTGGCGCGCGGCTTTCGGGGTCTCACCTGACCCGTCGAAGGCCTACTCTCTGGCGATAAAGGCGGTCGAGGATGCCATGAAGCCACTCGTAGCTCCGAATGATGCAACCACAACGCTCGGCAAGATGATCGGTCAGATAAAGGCGCAAGGTGACTGGTCGCTTCCCTTCCAGCGTGAGGATAAAGCCGCGCCGACCGCAGAGACGTTGGTGAAGATGCTGAAGGTGCTCTGGGCGGGCCAGGCCGACCGGCATGGCGGAGATCCTGACCCGGCTCTAGTGATTTCGCAAGAGGCGGCCGAGGCCGCCGTGATGCTTGCAGTCCCTCTGGTGCAAGCCTTCGTGTCTGGAGCCGCTGCGCGCCTGGATCGGGCGGAGCGCTAGGCGCGTTTTCCGTGAGAGCGGTCGTCGGAGTGTGATCCCTGCCAGTGAACTGGTGTTGAGTCTCGCGAGCATGAAAATGCCCCTCTCGGTTCGGGTTCCGAGAGGGGCTAACAATCCGGCGAGCGCCGGTGGAGGGCAGAGGTTCAGCGGCGCGAGATCCGGCCATGGGCATCGACGGTGAGGACGCGCGTCTCGATCTTCCGGTTCACGACGCGGACGATCACGACGATCAGCCAGATACCGCCGGTCAGGACGGACAGGATGATATTCCAGAACCACCCGATCCGCTTCTTGCGCTGGAGGACGGCCTGAGTGCCGCTCGTGCTCGACGAGACGGTCCAGCCCTGACGGGCGAGGTTGGCGACTTCGGCGTCCAGGACGGCGGCGCGTGCCTCGGGGGCGATCGGCTGGGGCTGAGCGGACGGGTAGGCGGAGGACGTAGGGATGGTCATGGGGCCAGCCTAGAGCTAGAATTCGAACTCACGCAAGCCGCCTCGCGTGAGTGCGTCTAGATGACTCAGAACGTGGAATGGTCGATTCCAGCCCGCTGAGAATAGGATCGTCGGACCGGGGCTGCCGGTATTCACATAGCCGTGAGTGCGCGCGGCCGTGCAGAGAGGACCCTCACCTTGGTAGCTTGGCGACCGGTTTCGAGTTGGTACAACAGTCCCGTTCGGCGGACCGGGTTCAGTCACTCGGTTACGTCAGCCAGCGCTGACGATGAGTTCTTCTGGCTGGAGCTGTCGCGTCTCGCCGATATCCCCGCCGCCGGACGAGCTCTGTTCTCAGGTACGCTTGCCGAGAAGAATCGGCTTTACGCCGAGTTCCGAAACTACGTCAGGCAGGGCCGGACATATTGGGACGCTGCCAGGGCCACCCGCGGCTCAGCTGCCGCTCTGCTCTACTACTACTCAGTCCTGCAGCTTGCGAAGGCGGAGTTGTTGCAGAGCCATCCCGCCGAGATTACCGCCGGGCGCATCGGTCACGGTCTCAGCTTCACATCGACTGCATCGGCGTCGATAAGGGGCGACAGTCTCGCAGTACAGAACGGCGTCTTCCGTCTCCTCATGGAGAAGCGCACTGGGGCCGTCCTCCCGATCCGGGAGCGAATCCCGGTTACAAACCTATTTTCACTACTGCCCGAGATCGGTATGGAAATGTCGCATTTCGGAGTCGCTCGCCCGCCAAGTCTGCATTTTTACCATGCAGTCGCGTCCTCAGGGTCGGCTGCCTGGTCGCTTCTCCTCACTAGGGGGACTCTCGATGATGCCAGGGAGCCGCTAACGCGTGATCTTCTTCGTGACTTCGATCGGATCGAGTTGCGGGACAACCAGGAGTGGAGGAGGATCTTCGCCCTAAGTACGCGGACGCCGTTCGGCGACATGGACGCATTCCAGGCAAAGAGCGAACACTCTTTCGTCGCCGCAGACGGAGCCACCTCGGCCGACTACGTTGCGGCGTCCACCGCGACCGGGACCACCCTGGGGCACCATTTCAGTTCCGCTTTTGACGCTCGGGCAGATGGGCTCCTCACGCACAACCTCTATAAGTCGAAGCCGCTGCTAGTGCCGCTCGGGCTCGCCCGGTACGCCGCGATCTTCTATCTATCGTCTCTGGTGAGATACAAGCCTGCCGCACTGGATCCGCGCGATCAGGGGCAACAGGCGTGGCTCATGGACTCTTTCTCTTCTGAGGTGAAGACAGGCCTCCTGGGTAATGCGGTAGAAGGCATCACGGGAGAGCTCACGACCTATGAGCCATCCGGCTTCCGCCTTTAGGTCATACCGGCTCCTTTGAGATCAGCGCGACGCTTTCGGCGGAAAGGAGGCGGCCGACGGTCGTCTTGCCGATGCCGACCTCGGCGGCGATCGCCCGGATGGACTTGTCTCCGGACGCCGCGAGCTCGATCACGCGGGCGCGGGTCGCCTCGTCGACGCGGGGAGCGCGGACGGGGCGGGAGACGGGGCCTCTGTCGGCGCTCGCCGCATTCGACGCGACGGCGACGACCTTCGGCACCGCGACGAGCTCGACTGTGTAGGCGGGGGCCGGGACGGGCTCGACGATCAGGTCCGCGAGGGTGTGGGTCGCCGCGAGCTGAGCGACGGGCGCAAGTCCTGCGACGATCGCGCCGGGGATCGCGACGCCCTCGGGGGCGCTGATGAAGGCGTGGAAGGCGTTCGCCGCTACGGAGGCCGTCGTAAAGAGCGCGAGGCTTGTCCACTGGACGGGAGCCGCTTCGCCGCGACGGCGCTTCACGAGCACGGCGAGCGTGTAGACGAGAATCGCGCCGTCGATCGTGACCGGGACGGTCCAAGCGAGCGCGGACGGGATGCTCGCCCAGGCCGCCGTAGCGGACAGGCCGGTGAAACTCAGGAGGAAGGCGACGGCGGCGAGGATGCCGGTCAGGGACGACGCGACGACGAGGACGGGGAGCGTGTCGGGGTTAATACGAGCGGGGCGAGCGGACATTAGCGGAGGGCCTTTCGGGCGGCGCGGGCGCGGAGCTGTCGGGCTACGCGGGGGAGGAGGACGACCGCCCAGAGGAGGGCGGCCGTCGGGAGGGTGACGAGAGCGGGGAGAGTGTCCGGGGTCATGCCGCCTCCTCCATCTGCTCGTCGTGGCACGGGCACTTCGGCGTGCCGTACTCGTCGAGCCACTTCCGCGTCATGCGGACGACGTAGCCGGAGCCCTCGCCGCACTCGACCTTCAGCATTCGCGTGCCCTGCTTCTTCGGCGAGTCCACGCCGAGCCCGGACGCGAGCGCCGCGTGAGGGTACGGGCCGAGCTCGACGGCGATCGCGTCGAGGCGCGTCTTCAGGGCGTCGCCTGCAACGGTCGCCGTCATCTTGCCTTCGAGGCCGATCCCCTTCGCGATCTTCGCGAAACGGCCCTTGTGCCCGCTCTGGCAATCGTCGATCGCGTGCACGAGCTCGTGCGCCAGGACGTCGAGGACGCGAGCCGCGTGGTCGAGGACGGGTGAAATGAAGAGCTGCGCGACGCTGTCCGCGGACTGCGAGGTCGCCCAGCACTGACCGATAACGCTGTTCTTCCGGCCATTGCCGCCGGGCCAACCGACCGACACGCGGACGGCGGGGAGCTCCTCGCCGACCTCGGCGAAGAGAGGGGCGAGCGCTGCGACTGCGGCGACGAGCCACTCTTCGCGGGTCTGGATCTGGGCGGTCATTTCGAGGTCCTCTCGGTTGGTGTGTTTACACGTTATCGGACCGAAGTCGACTCGCGCAAGTCGACTAACGGAAATGCCCGCGTTCCGTCGGCGGCGGAACGCGAGCCTTTCGTTTAGGAGCGCTTGCGCGGGTCGACTTACGCGACACCCAGTGCAGAACGCATCTTCGACAACGCTCCAGACCTCACGCGCTGGACCTTGGGGCGGGAGAGGCCCATTCGGTGGCCGATCTCGGCGTCCGGGACCGGGTCGTAGTCCGTGAAGCCGTAGGCCAGCCCGACGACGTCAGTCGCCTCCTCGTCGATCGCGCCGAACGCCAACTCGACGAGAATCCGATCTTCAGCGTCCGCGATCTGACCATCCCAGATAGAGGTCGTCACAACCTCGCCGGAGCTCTCGCCTTCGAAGTAGGCGGTCGCTTCCAAGCTCTGGGTCGCACGGAGAGCGGTCAGGACGGCGAGGAAGGTCTCCCGCTTCATCTCGTGCGCCGGAGCGAGCTCCAGGGCCTTCGTCGCGTCGCCGTCGGCCGAACGGAGGATGCCGAAGAACCGCTTCAGCGTCCGCTCGGGGACGGAGAAGCCAATCGACGAGGTCGCACTCGCGGCGACCGCGTTCCGAATGTAGCTCGGGGCCGTGGCGGCGAGCCGCTCGTGAGCGTCGAGATCAAACGCGCTGAGGGCTTCCAGGAAGCCAATGATCGCATTCTGTTGCACGTCCTCCAGGTCGGAGCGCTGCGGGTTCGTGACGAGCGTCCGGGTGTAGAGCTTCATCCCCCCGCGAAGTGCGGGCGCGTAGGCAAGGATGAGGCGCTCGGTCGCGGCGGCGTCTCCGCCCTGCGCGAGTGAGATCAACGTCCGCTCCTCGTCGAGATCTAGGGAAGTGGAAGTGCCGTTGTCGAAGACGGCTGAAAAAATGGCGCGCTGAAGCATGGTCTGTTCCTTTTTTGGTGAGTCGACTAGCGCGGCTAGATCGAGCGGCCGCGGTCGTTTGCGAGGTGCCGGAGCATCATAAGCACAACTAGTCGACTCACGCGAGTTCAAGAATCGGCGGGTCGGACTAGTGGGTCAAAGACCCCATTTGGCGAAGTCGGCCGCGAGCTGCTCGCGGGCCGTCTTCAGCGGGACGAGCGCCTCTTCAAGCGCGATCTCCGCGGCCACCACGGAGGCGCGGAGTGCGAGGCGGCGCTCGTCAGTGACGATCGACGCCGTCGGGTCGCCGTGCCCGCCGCGAGCTCGCTCCGTCGTGTCCTCGCGAGGGCGCGGCGTCAGGGCCGGGGACCACTGGGCCTCCTCGGCAGAGTGCAGGAGCGACGAGAGGGCGAGGGCCTCGGCCGTGAAGTCGGCGACGGTCTGGGGGAGAGGTCGGGGTGCGGTCATGCTGGATTCCTTTCGAGAGGGTGGAGGGTTTAAACGGGTGCGCCGTAGCCGTGGCCCCAGGAGGGGCCGTAGACCTCGGGATCCGAGACGATCGGGATCCCGTAGAACTTCGAGCCCATGAGGCGGCCGATCTCTTGGATGACCTCCTCGGCGTCGGCCTCGGGTGCCTGAGCGATCAGCTCGTCATGAACCGGGAGGAGAAGGTGATCGCCCATCCCAGCGTCGAAAATGTCGACGATCGCCTGGGCGAGGAGATCGCGCGCCGTCGACTGGACGACGTAGTTCGTCGCCGCGTAGAGGCGGTCGCGGTCCAGCGGAAGATGCCGACCGGAGACAGTGACGACCTCGCGCTTCCCGTACTGCGCTCGACTCTGGAGCCGCTGCGCGTAGCGGCGGATGCCGGGGAAGGTGTCGTCATACGCCGTCATGGCGGGCTTGACCGCGGCGACCGTCTGGCCGGTCTGCTCGGAGACGGTCTGAGCGCCTCCGCCGAAGACCTTGCCGAAGCCGATCGCCTTCGCGACCTTGCGCTGGGCCTTCGTGAAGTCGGGGCCGAACACTCGCGCGGCCGTGAAGTCGTGGAGGTCGGTCCCCGAGAGGATCGCCTCGACGAGCGTCTCGTCCTGGCAGAGAGCCGCGAGCACGCGCATTTCGACCTGTGAGTAGTCCGAGGCAATGATGAGCTGACCAGGATCCGCGACGAACGCGCGTCGGATCTTCCAGTCCGACGAGGGGAGCTGCTGAAGCGGCGGCCGGGAGACCGACATTCGAGCCGTGCGAGCCTGGAGGCCGCCGATCATCGGGTGAATCCGATCGCCACTGTCGCGGAGGTTCAGGAAGGCCCCGACATAGCTCTCCTGCCACTTGCCCGCCCGCTTGGCCCGGAGGACGGCGTCGGCGAGCGGATTCGGGTCGCGGGCCTCGATCCGGTTCCACTGCATATCGAGATCCGAGAGCGGGAGAAGGACCTTCTTGTTGACCTGGAGGGCTCCGGCGGCGGTGCGCGCCGTGAGCGTCTCGCCCATAGAGATGAGCGCCGACGAGACTTGATCGGTGCTGTTCACGTTCTCGACGCCGTAGCGAGCTGCTACGCCCTCGAAGTGCGCCGCTTCCTGGCCGAGCGTCTCGCCGAGCTGCTGGGCGTAGGGAATGTCGATCTTCATCCCCTTGCGCTGCATGAGCGCGAGGAGGCTCTGCAAGTGGTGCTCGAACTGCGAGAGCTGCGAGAGGCCGAGGTCCTTCACGAGCGGGGCGAGCTCGTAGAAGAGCCGGACGGCCAGGATCGGGTCGAGCCCGGCGTATCGGACGTAGAGCTCGTCGTCGATCGGGATACCCGCCCAGCCCGTCTCCTTCGTGAAGCCGAGCTCACGAAAACGGGCGTTCAGACCGTCTTGCGTGTCGGGAGCCGTGTCGTCGACGTAGATCTCGGAGAGCTCCTTCAGCCGGAGGCCTGCGCCGCCCTCGTGGCGCTGCCGAGGGTCGAGAAGGTGAGCGAAGATCTTCGTATCGAAGACACGGTCCGCGAGCTCCTCAATCGTCACGCCCGCGTGCCGGTCGACGACCTGGAGGTCAAAGCTCGCGTTGTGGACGGTGAACTTCCGCCGCTGACGGAGAGCGCGACGGATCGCCTCGGGGAAGAGGTCCCAGCGGAGGACCCACGCCTCCGTCCGGTTGCCGAACTGGGCGAGGCGGAGCCGGTAGCCAGGGGAGTAGATATCGAGGCCGGTGGTCTCGGTGTCGAAGCCGAGGATGGGATCGCCCTGGGCGAGGAAGGAGTCGAAGCCCACGAGGTCGGTTCGACGCTCGGGGAAGTAGATCCGGCACTCCTCGCCGCCGATCATGTGAGTCAGGGTGAGCAAGCGGGGATCCTTTCGGGATGTGTAAACGGGCCGGTCGGCCGGATACGTGGAAGCCCCGCCCCTCGGTGTGAGCACGAGAGGCGGGGCAGGTCTATATGGCGAGGGGGCGGGAGAGCGTGACAGTTGCTCTCGCCGCCCCCTGGGGATAACTCGGTCAGCGGGTAACGGTTGGGCTACGCCGGGACGGAGTCGCACGCGAAGTTACCCGCGGCCCGAAGGTGGATCAGCCAGCATCCGTAGTTCGGGCAGACATACTCGTCGGCGCGGAGCTCGACGAGCTCGCCTTCCGGCTCCACGGTCAGCGCTCCGAGCGTCGGACGACGACCGCGACGAGGGCCTCAGCGGTGATCGCCGAGAGCCCGAACTCGCGAGCGACCTCGGCGACGAGCGACGCCGGGAGCATCGTGTCTTCGACGTCGGTCCGGAGCTCGGCCGGGATCTCGGACGAGAGGACCGGCGCGGGGCGGACCTCGTCTTCGTCCTGGAGGACGACGCGGTTCACGTGAGCCCCGCGGCCGTTGCGCTCGATCGTGCCCCAGAGATCGCCGTCCTCGTCCGGGAGGGAGGTCGTCACGAAGACGTCCCCGACTCGGACGTGGTCCTCGGGGTGGTCGATCCGGCCCGTCGAGTCGACGAAGTAGGGAGCGGCCATGACGACGAAGCGGGCTTCGGCGTCGGGCGTGGCGGTGCTGTTCATGTGATCTCCTAGAGAATCGAGTCGAGATCCGCACCCTTCAGGGGCGTAGTCTCGGCGTTTTTCGTTTGGTTATCGGGAGAGAGGGCCAGGAAGCCCGATCCTGCTCGGCCGGGATCCGGCGGAGTTGCGTCTTCGTCCCGGGGCTCGGGGACCCGGTCGACTTGACGCGCTCGGCGGACGCCGTCGAAGGCGACGCCATGCTGAGTCCGCCGCTTCGAGAGGCCGCGCTCCTCCAGCGCCCCGAAGAACGTCCGACGGGTCCAGATTTCGCGCTGGGGGAGGTTCTCCTCCTGCGCCCATTCGAGATAGGCATCGAAGAGGACCTTCCCCTCCACACGGCCCGCCTCGGCGTCCTTCACGAAGACGCCAGGCATGAAGCCCGCGAGCGCGTCGGACGTATCGCGATACTCCTTCGTGGCGGTCGTGACCACGTCCGGGTCGCCGAGGCCCTGGGCGTACCACTGAGCGGCCCCGCGGACGGCCCAGGCGAGAATGCCCTCGCGCTCCGTGAGGATCTTCTCCGCGAGACGGTGGTCCCGCTCGTGGGGCGCGAAGTAGCGCTCGAAGGGGAGGAACTTCACGCGACGCCAGAGGCCCTCGTCCTGCCCGCGGAACTCCGGCTTATTGTTCGTCGCGAGCATGAGGAGAAAGCTCGGCCGGAACTCGAAGAACTCCTTCCGCATGAAGCGGGCGGCGATCATGTCGCGGCCGGTGACCCGCTTCAGGACCGCCTCGGCCATGCGCTTACCCGCCTCGCCCTCGGAGGCCATGACAAGCCGGGCACCCTTCAGCGCGGCGAGGTCGTTCGGGATCCCACCGCCGCCGCGCTCCTCGAAGGTGGAGAAGGGGGTCGTCACGGTGAGCTCGCGGAAGATCTCGGTCAGCGCGTCCGTGAGGATGCTCTTCCCGTTCGCCCCCTTACCCCAGGCGACCACGAAGCACTGCTCCAGGGTGTGCCCGGTGATGCCGTAGCCGACGAGCCGCTGAATGTAGCCGGGGAGCGTCGGGTACTTCGGGAAGATCTCTTCGAGGAAGAGCTCCCAGCGGGGAGCCTTCGCCGTCGGGTCGTAGTCGAAGTCGAGCCGTTTCGTGAGGAGGAGGCTCGCGTCGTGTGGGCCGAGCTCGCTCGTGCGGAGGTTGATAACGCCGTTGCGCACCGCGACGAGGTCGGGGTGCGCGTCGAAGTCGTCGAACCGTGCCGGGACGCCCTGGACAGCCTGGAGCTCTCGGATCAGGGAGTCCAGGCCTCGAGTTGTCTGGACGTGGGAGGCATACCGGTTCAGGCGAGCCGCTCGCTTCTTGTCGGAGTCGCCCGCGCCGTCCCGTGCCGCCTCGCCAGAGGCGACCCGCGCGAGGTCGCGGACGAGGTCGGCGACACTCTGCGCGTGGGTGCGGACACCCTGACGCTCGTCCTTCCGCCAGACGCCCTCCTCCAGGAGGAAGAATCCGACCTCCTCGGAGAAGCGCACGCCGGAGCCGAGGCTCTCGATGTAGTCGCGGAGGTAGCGAGCGCCGCCGAGGTCGCTCAGCGAGTAGCGCTCTTCATCCCAGGCAAGGAGCGCGGCCGAGCGGCTCTTGACCGGCTCGGCCTCGGCGATTGCCCGGATGACCTCGCGGGAGAAGCGGTCGGGGTCCTGAGCTCGCCAATCGGTCAGGTCGAGGCCGTCGGCGACGTCGAGGACCTTCACCCGGACGTCCCGAGCGACGAGCGCCTCGGCAAGCTGCGCGGAGAAGCGGCGTCCGGCCGGGTCGCCGTCGCCAGCGACGACAGCCTCTCGGTCGCCGATCCATGAGGCGATCTCGTCGACGATCGCGGGGTTACCGGCGTGGGACGCGCCCGCGACGCCGATCGTGTCGTAGCCGAGCGCCGCTCCGGTGAGAGCGTCCCCGGGTCCCTCACAGACGAGGACCTCCGGCCAGCCTGAGCCGCCCGCGAAGTAGCCGATCTTCGACCACGAGCCGCCGTCGGGAGACTTTGGGCCGAGCCACCGGACCGCGGCGTCCTTCTCCAGGGCGCGAGCCTGGAAGTTGCGAGCGACGCCCGCCGGAGTCCGGAACGGCACGACGAAGCGAGGGCCACCGCCGAGATCCTCGGTGTAGCCGAGGCCGAGGCGGACAAAGTCGTCCGCGCCGAGGCCGAAGCGCTCAGTCGCGTAGGCGATAGCCGCTTCGCCGACGGCCTGACCGAATGGGCCGGGGGCGGTCAGCGCTGCGGCGTACCCGTCGAGCTTTATGGCGAGGCCTGCGATCGCACCGGGGGTCGCCGGGAGGGCGGTCGAGACGGCCGCGCGAGGGGCTTCCGCCGCGCCTGCCGTCATCGTCGCGAGGTCCTTCATGGTCAGGCCGAGAGCCTTCACAACGTCTGGCGTCGTGCAGCCGGCCCGGCACTTCATGAGGACTTTCCCGGCCTCGGAGACGGACAGGCGGAGCGACTGCTGAGAGTCGGCGTGCGCCGGGCAATGCACGAGCCAGCCGTCCGCCGTCTCTTCGACGTCGGGGAGGCGGGCGAGGAGGTCTGAGAGTGTCACAGAGAAGCCCTTCCAAGGGGTCAGGGCCGCGGTCGGCCGGGGTGATATCGAATGCACGAGGAGAGAGGGCCGGAGTCGCGGAGCTGCTCACGCGACGGCGACGTAGCGGATCACGGAAGGATCACGCTCGGGAGCTGTATCCCCGATATGGGGGACAGAGGTCGGCGGGGGCCGATAGGGTTTTTTTTCTGAAATTGGTTCGACCGACGACTGTCGGAGCGTCATGCACAAACGAAGGGGTATTGCTGGTATGGAGAGCGTGGAGACGGGGACGATTCCGGTATTTGGTTTTGGCGAAGACGGGGACGAGCTGACCTACACGCTCGTCCCCGTCCTCGGGATGGTTGGCCGGTTCTGGTCCGTCTTCGCCGATGGGTCCTACTCGCGCTGGACCCCGAAGGACACTCTCCCGACTAGCCGGTAGCCGCCGGGAAGGGGCGCTCCAGGTCGGCCCTCGACTCCTCCAGGTGGAGGGCGAGTGCGTCAGCCGGTAGCGCCCCTTCTGCGCGTCTGAGGCGGAGGAGGAGCGCGGCGAAGTCGGAGATCGTCAGGACGGCATAGCCGCCGCCGACGGGCTTCCGGGCGCGCTTCACGAAGGCGACGCCGAAGGGCTCGCCTGCCCGCGCCTTCTGGAGCTGGACGCCGTCGAGGCCCTCGCGGATCGCCGCCTCCCAGCTCCGCCAGTCCTTCGCCTGCGCGACGAACGGGGAGAGCCCGTGGAGATCGCCAGTGTCCGCGAAGCCCTCTTGCGCGACCCGGCGAGGGGCCAGGCCGCCGCGACCATCGAAGAACGCTGAGAGGCTCCGGACGAGAGCCGTCTCCCAGCGGGTGCCCTTGGCCTTATTCGCGCTCATGAGTCCGCCGCCTCGTGGTCAGGGTTCGCGGCGATCTCCTCGCGGTACAGGTCAACAACTGACCGGCCCTCGATGAGCGATCGGCGCGAGGCGGCCGTCCAGCACGGCTCGCACGCGCTCACGAGGAGACCTCGCACGAGAAGGGCCAGAGGTAGCCGGGGCCGTTCTTCCCATCGTCGACCCGCGAGTGGGTGCGACCAGGCGCTCCGCACTGCGGGCACCCGCGCCCCGTTCTCTTGAATGGCTCCAGGAGCTCGACGACCTGCTTCAGCGCCTCTCGGATCTCGCCCTCGGCGGGGTCGACCCGGAGACCGCGGAGGTTGGCGAGAGCCGTCTCGGCGCGGGAGTGAACGGTCCTCGCTTCGGTCAGGACGTAGGACACGCGACGCCCGTCCCGCTCGGCGCTCACGGCGCGGCCTCCACGTCGGCCCGAGCTCGCGCGACGAGATGCTCCAGCACCCGGAGGGCGGCTGCGCCTCCGCCCGGACCATAGTGGAGCTCGACGGAAGCTCCGGGCTGCACCCGTACCGTCCCGCCCGTGTAGTCCCGTTGCTCGTGCGCCTCCTGGGAGTGCTCGACGCGGATCCGCGCGGTCATCGTCGCCGACCTTCGCAGAGGGTGCAGTCGTGGAGCTTCCCGCACGGGGCTTGCTCCAGCGACCCGGGGAAGCACTCCGGGCAGAGACCGCACACTTCGCCCTCCTGCGCTTCGAGCTCGGGGAGCGGCTTCTCCTTGTCGAGGATCTCGCGCGCCTTCCCGAGGGTCTCGGCGAGGGCGGCGTCGATCTCCGCGCGGGTCGCCAGCGGCGGCCACGCGACGCGCACCTCGGCGGTGATCTGGGCGACGTAGGCGTTCGGCGAGACCCCGCCGTCAGCGGGCCGCCGGGTGATCGCCGACAGCGACGGCCGGGCGCTCACTTCGTGGCCTCCGTCTTCCGGACCCAGGGGAGCCGGGCGGCGGTGTATCCCCGCTCCAGGCTCGCGCCGACATAGCCGTCCTCGACGATGCCCGCGCGGGCGAGCACGGTCAGGAGGTCGACGTAGGTGTCCCAGTCGAGCTCCTTGTCGATGTACAGGTGTGCGTGCCCCTCCGTGCTCGACGGGACGAGTTTCGCCGGGAGGTCGAGGTCCAGGATTACCTTGTGCATCCGGCTACCCGCGACGCGCGACGTGATGACGTCGGCCGACGTGAGGTCGTCCGTGTCCGTGCGCTCGGCGGCGGGCGTGTAGTCGCCAGTCATGACGGGCACGCGCTGGAGGACCATCCCCGCGAGGGGTGCCTCGGCGGTCACGCGCGGATCCCCGCGATCAGGTCGGGGCGGAAGCCGCTCCAGACTTCGGGCTCGACGCCGTCCCGGAGGATCTCGACGATCGGAGCCTGGAGGAGGTTCGCGGCCTTGAAGCGAGCCGCGTCGGCCGCGTGCTCGGGCGCGCTGAGGTCGGCTTCCTCGTAGGGGATCCCGAGCGCGTTCAGGCGCTTGTAGGTCATGGAGCACTGCGAGCAAACGGGGAGCGTGTAAACGGTAATTTTCATCGGGTTGTCCTTTCGGGACAAGAAAGCCCCCGTCCCGGTGATGAGCCGAGACGGGGGCCGTCAGGTGTTCTTAGTCGTCCGCGCGAGTGACCGCGGCGGCGAGGAGGAAGAGACCCATCCAGAGGAAGAGCGTCGTCGCGGCGGCGGCCCCGAAGACAGGGATCGTCACGCCGAACGCGACCGCGCCGAAGAGGCTGGTCAGGGCCGCGAGGCCCCAGACGGTCGCCCTCTGGACGCGGGTCATGCCGCCGAGCCCTTCAGCTCCAGCTTCGAGGCCGTGTAGCTGACCGTCTGACCGGCGCGAGGACCGTTCTTCGCGACGAACTCGACCGGCTCCAGGCGGAGGACGGCCTTCGTCGGGCCGTCCGCTGCGGCGAGCTGACCGGCGACGTCCTCGGCCGCCAGGTCGCGGGCGAGACCCCACGAGCCGGACTGGAACTTGAAGATGCCGCGATCGGGGTCGGCCGCCAGACGAAAGTAGATCTCGATCTGAGGAGCCGGGCCGATGCCCTCCTGGGCCTTCTGCTTGCGCTCCTGGAAGCTCAGCTCGGAGTCCGGGTCAGGCTTGCCGTCGGCCAGCGTCTCGCCGTCCGAGTCGATGATGAGCTTCCCGGCGCGGCTCCAGAGGACGAGGCGCTCGCGGAGGGCCTTCGGGCCTTCGAGAATGACCTCGATCTCACTCGAAGCGGTGAACACTTCGAGGTTGTCCTCGCCCTTCGTGTCCCACTGCTGCGGGTTGTCACCGCCGAAGAGGTCGAAGACGGCGTCCGCGACCTCGGGGTCTCCGGTCGTGATTCGCCACTCCGTGATCGAGGCGGGGCGGCCGTTGAGCTGGTGGCCGGAGCGGAAGCGGCCCACGACGTCATCCTTGAAGGACTGACGCGGCTTCGGCTGGTTCTCGGGGTCGGTGCCGAAAATCTTCAATGCCATGTGTGTTTGATCTCTCTGTCGTTTTGATCTCGCCGCGGCGCGTTTGCCGCTGGAGGGGGACAGGAGGTAAGAGGGCCGAGAGGGGGTCGCTGCTCAGGCGAGTTGATCTCTGGAGTATTCGAAACTATGTTCGAGTCATGGGATCGAACCGCCGGTATGGGAGCGACGTCTCACGGGACGCCGTGAACGCTGCGAGGTTGCGTCCTCGACCGGTGTCGCTCTCCCGCGAGGAGCTCGAAGAGCGGGACGTAACGGAGCCGGACCGACCGATCGACGTTGAAGCGTGGGTCCGGTTCCCGGAGGCGGCGGTCCGTGTAAACGGCCGGGCCGTGGCCTGGACCGATCGGGCCGTGTGGGTCGAGCACGAGACGCCGGACGGGGCGCGCGTCCGGACGTGGGTCTGGGCGTCCGCCGTAACGCGAAAAGCCCCCTCGCGCTGAGTGCGGAGGGGGCTTCAGGGTCAAGCGGGCGGCAGGAGTTCGGCGTGTGCCTTCACCTTCTCGACGAGGGCGGGCAGGGTGTCGGCGCGGACTACGACGCGAGCGACCTCGTCGACCGTGCGAGCCTGCGTGCTCTTGACGTTGTCGTATCGGTCCCAGACTTCGCTCGCGGGGGTCGTCTTCGTGATTTCGATCGTGGCGGTGTACATGGAGGGTCCTTTCGTCTCGATCGAAGAGAGGGCCGACCGCGACGAGCTGCTCGCGTAAATGCGAAGACCCCCTCGCGCCGAAGCGGGAGGGGGTCTTCTCGGGGGGGGGGGGGACTATCTGACGTCGACGAGCTCGACGACCGGAGAGGCGACGCCGTCGGAGTCGACGACGAAGCCCTTGCGGACGAAGAGGAAGCCGATCAGCGGCCGGGGCGTGGTCACGAGGGGATCCGCACGAGTCGGCGGAGTCCGGGCTCGATCACGACGGCGCGGCCAGGCTCGCCGGTCCGCCAGTCCGGCGGGCCGGTTACCTTCATCTTCAGAGTCCGGCGACTCGACCACTGCGACGAGCTCCACTGGAGCCCGATCACGGTCGCGAGGCGGAGCGCGGCTCGGTCGCCCTCTCGGACGGCGTAGGCGATCCGGTCGCCGACCCGGATCGGGACGCCGTCGAGGCCCTCGACGCTCTCGGGGAGCTCGGGGGCCTCGTCGACTGCCGTCACGCTGCGGTCGCCGGTTTCGCGATCCCGGCCGGGCGGGTCACGCGCGGGCCAGGGATCGAGGACGGGCGGCCGGATCTCGACGGGTCGGGCCGGTAGGCCCTGACCGCGAGGACTTCGGCGATCTTGCCGGAGCGGCGCGAGCCCATGTGCGGGAGGATCGCGCGCATGATCTCGGCGGCTCGGTCGCCGGAGATCTCCGTGTGCCACGTCGGCTTAGCGGGCGCGTCGTGGAACGCGAGTCGGATCGTCGCGTCCATGAGGGACGCCGCACGGCCGACGACGTCTCGGTCCGTCATGGCGAGGCGGATCCGCGGGTACTTCCCGCGGTGAGCGTCGAAGCTGCCCTCGCCCTCCAGGAGCCCGGCGAGCCAAAGGAGGTCGTTTTCGTCACCGTGGATCACTTCGCCTCCTCCGCCCAGACGAGCTCCGCGACCTCGATCTTGAAGGTCGGCGGCGGGCCGAAGTCGCGAGGGGCGCGCCCGTAGGCCTTCGCCACACGCTCGTCGTGCTCGACGGTCCACTCGTGATCGCGGATCGCCTTGCTACCGGCGCGGACCGCCGGGCCTCGCGTCGAGTAGGCGCGCGAGTGGGTCACCCGTTCGCCCTTCGTGATGCGAGCTCGGAAGGCCCGCTCGCCGATCGCTACGGCCGGTCCCGCCACTACGCGGTTACCTTCGCTCGCGGCGTGCGACGTTTCGGGCCGGTCGGAGCGCCGTCGGCGGGGCCGGAGGCGACTTCACGGCCGACGACGGTCGACTTGATCTCCTTCTCGTAGTGGAAGATCTCGCGAAGGTGGAGGAAGATCTCGAACATTTCCTCGTCGGCCTTCACCGGGACGAGCTTCCAGCCCTCGGGGCGGACGTGAAGCACCGCGCCGCCGTCGGCCTTCGGCATCGGGATGCGGGAGCCGTCGGGGCGAAGGATGCAGTCCGCGTACCGGTATCCGGCGAGCTGGATCCCGACCTCCTCGTGGACGCCGGAGCGGGTGGTCTTGTTGTCGAGCCAGACCTTCTCGCCGTCGATCGTTGCGTAGGCGTCGAAGCTACCGGCGTAGGCGAGCTTCGGGCCGCGGGAGTCGCTCCAGACCGTCTCCTCCATGAAGTGGTACTCCGGCTTGCAGACCTTCAGGTACTCGTCGAAGTGACGGACGTAGGGCTCCAGGTCAGGATGCACCCGGCCGAGCGTCTCGCCCTTCGCCATGCGCTCGAAGAGGTCGTGCGCTGCGGTGCCGGTGTCGGCGGCCTTCCTGGTCTGACGGTCCGGGGCTTTCTTCAGGTGATCGACCGCGGCTGACGGGTCGCGGAGGGCCATTGCGACGACGACGCCGAGCTCCTCGACGGCGGCCTCGGCGACGAGCTTCTGGCCCCAGTAACGAAGGAAGTCCTTCGGGAGCATTCCGACGACGGAGGTCACTCCGGGGACCTTCAGGCCGGACTCCGGCTCGACGTAGAAGCGCGATCCGCCGCGCTTGATGGTATTGATTTTGGGGGTCGTCATGGACGGCCCTCCTCTCGTGTTGGGGACACGAGGTAAGAGGGCCGGGGGCGGGTAGATGCTCAGTAGGGGGCGAGCGGATCCGGGCGGAATGTCGAAATGACGAAACGAACGTCATTTCTCTATCCGGCTATTAGTTGAGACTCAACTAGTAGAGAGATAGAGAATGACGTTCGTTTCGTCATTCCGTCATGCGGAGGAAGTCAGGAGCGCGCCGAAGCCTTGTCGGCGAGGCCAGCGGCGAGCGACTCGATCGTCCGGAGCTCCTCGGCGACCGCCCGGCGCTCGGTCTTTGATAGGCCGACGAGGGCCTCGACCGGGATTCGCCGGAGTGCTCCGGTGATGAGCATCGTTGCGGACTTGATGCCCGACGGATCCGTGATCTCCGCGCCGCCGCTGAAGATCTGGAGCGTCTCGGATCGCTCGGCTCGGCGGGCGATCTGCTTCTCCTGCGGCGTCTCCTTTCGGAGGCCGAGATCGTCGAGCACGTCGGCGGAGAGGCGCTCTCGGAGTATGTTCCCCGAGTGCCAGCGGACAGCGGCCTGGACCGTCGAGAGCTGCGCTGCGGGGACGCCTGCTCCGTCGAAGACCTCTCGGACCCACGTCCGATAGACATGGGTCCGCCCGAGCCAGTCGGGGTTTCCCTCGCGGGTGAAGAAATGCTCCCGAGCCGAGACGAGGGCCTCGGCGACCTCTCGGAGGAGGCCCCCGCGGTCGTCCTTCTCGGAGGTCTGGTGACGACGAAGCGTCTCGATAGCGGAGAGCTGAAGAGCGTCAAGCTGCGTTTGCATAGCGCCACAATAGCGCGCGTGAGTCGATTTGCGCGAGGACTCTCGGCGGTCTAGCGGAACCGCCCATTAAAGCGACAAAGGCCCCGGCTCCCGTCATCGGAATGCGACAACTGGGGGCCGGGGCCTTCGGGGTTACTCAGTGATGAAACCCGCCAGGACACGGGCGGCGGAGCGGATCGCGTCTAGCTCGGCGTCGTTGTGGAGGTGGAAGTCCTCGGGGTAGTCGTCGAGCGCCGTCTCGGACTTGTGGAGGTCGTCGTCGGGGAGGCCGGGACGGGACACGCGGACGATGTAGCCGCCGCGGGCTCGGATCGCGTCGGCCTCATTCGGGAAGCGGCAGTCCGTCAGGATGACCGGGGCTTCGCGCCCGTCGATCCGCTGCTCGGCGATCCGGACCCAGAAGTCCGGGTCGAGCGCGCGGATTCCATCGGTCCCTAGGCGCTGGAGGGTCTCGCGGACGAGGGGGAAGCGCTCCTTCGAGACCTCCCAGCCGAAGAGGAGGACGGCGTCCTGAAGGCGGATGACCTCCACGGCTTCCGGGTCGTGCTCGTCGCCCGCGTATTCGACGTGGATGATCGGGTTCAGCGCCAGCGCGACCTCGCGGAGCGGGTCAGCGAAGGCGGCTTCGCCGAAGCCGAAATCCTGGAAGACGGCGGCCACGGTGTTCTTTCCGGAGCGCTTGCGGCCGATCATGCCGACCAGCGGGATCTCGGGACGGGGGCGGTCGAGGATGGTCAGCGGGAGGGCGGGGTCGTGAGGCACTGGAGGCGCTCCTTTCGAGACTGGTACTCGTGAAGAGGGCCAGTCGCGCGGAGCTGCTCAGAAGAGACGAAAAGGCCCCGTCTCCGGTGAGGGAGGCGGGGCCAGGGCGCGACTAGGCCGCGTGCTTCGCCGGGTTGACGAGCGACGCGGACTCGTCGCCGAGACGCGAAGCGACGATGCTCTTCAGGACCGACACGGCGGCGGCGAGACCGGCAATCGAGCCGAGCTGGACCCAGTCGATCTCAGCGAGGCCGCCGAGGGTCACGAGGACCGCGATCGCGGCCTGAGCTGCGGTCGAGACGGCACGCTCGGCGGCGTCCTTCAGGAATGCCAGGGTGAACATGTAGGGGCTCCTTTACTAGCCAATGGTGATGCGATCGAAGATCGCGAGGACGGCGACGAGGACCGTCGCCGCGGATGCGAGGGCGGTCCAGAGTTGCCACGGGGAGATCGTCTTCTTCTCCTCGACAGCACGAAGGCGGGTCTCGTGGTCGGAGAGCTGCGAGCCGTGCGCCCCGAGGACGACGTCGACCTTCGTCTCCATGCGGGTGAACGCGACGAGGAGCGATTCGGGCGGAGCGCCGCCTTCCGGCTGGACGTGAATGGTTGCGGCCACGATGGGTTCCGTTTCTGTCATGTGAGGTCCTTCCAGGTGCCCGAGGAAGCGTCGAAGCGCTTCGCGGTCTGGAGGTCTCGCCAGGTGCCCGAAGAGGCGTCCCAGCGGCGGGCGGTGGCGGTGGGCTTCCAAGAGGCCGTCCCGTCGTCCCAGCGACGACCTCCCGCGGGGACAAAGAGGTCCGGCGAGGTTGTCAGCGGGGAGTCGCCGATCTCGTTCCGGGCCAGTCCGCGGAAGCGGTAGGACGTCCCGGCGTCCAGATTCGAGTACGTGTAAACGCGGTCGGGGGCGAGGACAGCGGCGCTCCAGGTGGCCCCGTTGTCCTTCGAGTGCTGGACGTAGTAGCCGGACACGGTCGCGCCGCCCGTCGACGAGGAAGCGCCGAGGGACACGGTCACGGATCGGGCGTCCCGAGAGAGCGAGATCGAGCTCGGGGCGGTAGGGACGTCCGGGACGACGAACGTCCCGGACTCGGCCGCGCTACCCTGGCCCGCCTCGTTGATCGCCCAGGTCCGGAAGCGGTAGCTACCGGGGGACAGGTTCGTGTAGGTCGTAGACCCACCGCCGCGCTGGTCGCTCCAGGCGGCCCCGTTACGGGACAGCTGGACCGCGTAGGCAGTGACGCCGGATCCACCGTCGGAGCCGGGAGGGGTGACGGTCACCCGAATGTCCCGCTTCGTCCGGCTGACGCTCATGCCCGGCGGTGTCGGGACGGTGACCCAGTTCACCGCGCCAGCGAGCCGCCCGCCCCACGTGCCGCCGTCGCCCTGGTCGACCACGACGCCGGGCTGCCGCTCGTCACGGCCGAAGTACATTCGGCCGGAGCCGTGGTTGACCTGGAAGCGAGCTGTCCCGCCGGAGTCATTGAACGTCGTGTATCCGCTGGTCACGACGCCCTGATAGACGAGGTAGGGCGTGATTCCGGTCGCGCCAGTCGCGTACCCGATCGCTATGTTCAGGAGGCGGATCACCCGGCGACCGAAGATATCCGGGTTGCCGATCGGCATCGGGATGCCGTCGGAGTGAATCGCACTATTCGGGTAGCTCGTCGAACCGTTGTTGTTCGTCGGCTCACCCCAGACGTGAGTAGGTGCCATGCGCGGGCCTCCTTACCAGAGGTGGATCTGATTGGGCTTCGGGTTCGACGGGGCCGCCGACTGGACGGCGATCATGGAGGCGTCGAGGAGCTCGACCCACGCCGAGCCGTCGTGACCCTCCCAGCGGCCGGTCGTGCCGTTGAAGCCAAAGAGAGCGGTTCGGGCTGCGGGGCGAGTGGAGGTCGCCCAGTTGCCGACGTTCTTGGAGATCAGGCGGCGGCGGCTCGTGACGTTCGCCGCGTTGATGGTCGCCGCGTTGTTCGCGACGGCGACGTTCGCGAGCGGCTCCTCCCAGACGCCCGTCGGGTCCTGAGTGAGCGTTGGGGCCTGCGGATTGGTCGAGGGAGTGCCGACGCGGACGACGAGGGCGACGGTGTGCGCAGCGTTGTAGTCGCGGCGTAGGACGACCGTGTCGATTCGAGCGTTCCCGCTCGTGTTCGCGGCGATCGTCAGCGGCTCGACGGCGTCCGACTTGAACGCACAACCGGCGACGACGGCGAAGCCCGCGGCGACCTTGACGTTCAGGCCGGTTGAGTCGCCGGAGACGACGAGCTCGCTCGCGCCGCGGACGCCTGTTCCGATGATCTCGGAGAAGAGCTCGGCGTACTGAGCATCGGTCGTACTGCCGCCGACCTTGGGGTAAGACGTCATGACCATGTGTTAGACCTCCTGAATAGGGTCGGGTTCGGTGGTTTCGACGGGGTCGTCGGGATCGGCCGGCTGTGGGTCGAGCGGCTCGGGCTCGGGCTCCGGCTCGGGCTCGGGCTCGGGCTCGGGCTCCGGTTCCGGCTCGGGCTCCGGGAGAGGGAAGTCGAGCTCGATCCGCTCGGCGAGATCCCTCAGAAGCGGAAGCGCTGAGGTCGGGAGGCTGAGCGCCCCGCCGCCCTCGACGTCGTAGAAGGTGATCGTCGCGCGGCTGCCGTCGACGCGAGCGGTGAAGCTGGAGGTCGGCCCCGCGTAGAGCGGGGTCACGAGATCCGTTCGGTCAATCGACATGGGGACTCCTAGGTCTTGATTACGGCGAGGGCGGTAAAGGAGGGCTGGATATTGTTGTGGGCGGCGTTCGATCCGCCGTTGTTGAACTGGAGGCGCGCGCCGATCGAGCTCGCTCCGCCGGTCGTCCCGCCGGGGGCCTTGTACCCTGACGCGTAGATCGGGGACGAGGCGAAGACGCCGGTCGGGCTCCAGAGGCCGGAGCCGCCCTCGCCGCCGTGGATCGCGACCGTGCCTTGCTGGTTCGGGAGCTCGGCGCTCGTGAGGGAGTGCGTCTTCGAGCCGGACTTCTGGCCTCGGGTCCCGAACTCGGCGGAGCCGACCTTCTGGCCCACGAGCGCCCGCTCGGTGAGGTCGGGGAGATTGAAGGTCGTCGTCCCGTTGCCCGCTCCGTAGACCGTGCCGATCGCCGCGTAGAGGTCGGGATAGGCAGACTTTGCGACGGCTCGACCGTCGGCGGCGAGGAAGCCGTCTGGCACCACGGCCCAAGCTCCGTGGAGGAGCGTCCCGGCTGGAAGGCCCGGTGTCGGGGTGGTTGCCTCGGCGTTGCGCTCCAGGGCGGAGACTCGGCCTTCTGTCGAGCTCGCGCGAGAGTGAGCGACGTCCTCCGCCTCGAAGCCGGTCGGGTCACCAACGGTAACGCCCACCTGGACCCCCTCCTTCACGAGGAAGGCGGCCTCGGTGACGCGGGCCGTTGTGGTCGTCTCGCCGACGGTCACGGCGACGAGGTCGCCGAGCTTCCAGTCGCGGAGGAACACCGTCGGGAGGTCGTCGGCAGGGGTGACCTGCATTGACTCGACGGTCACGCCCTCCTCGGAGAGGAGCGCCTGCCCGGCTTGCTTCAGCTCGTCGAGCTCCTCAGTGCCGCGCTTGTCGACGAAGCGCTCGATCCGGCGGCCCCATCGGGTCTCTGCGTCGAGGGCGGCGCTTGACGAGCTCTCGACGATCATCCGCTCCGTACCCTCGCCTTGGCCTGCGATCAGCGGGCGGGTAGCCGTCGGCGCACCGAAGCCGAACTCGACAGAGTCGAGCTGCTCATTCCAGACGTCCATACGGACGAAGGGAGAGCGGTCCGCGGGCTCCCAGATTCGAAACTCGAGCACCGCGTCGAGCTGGACGACGTCGAAGGCCAGGCCGCCCGCCGCGCCGATGCGCTGCGCGAGATCGAGGAGGTTGTCGAACCGCGGCGAGAACGTCAGCGCAGGGCCGCGTCCGAGGTTGTTCGGTTCGAGGCGAAGCTTCCGACGCATTCCGACGAGGCGGCCAGCGGGAGCCCAGCTCACGGCCGGGGTAGCGATCGCCCCGTTACAAACGTTGTAGGCGACGAACTGCCGAAGGATCTCTTCGGCGGTGCCCTTCCGGACGTCGTTCGTGCGCGACTGATAGAGGGGGTTCGCCGTGCTCGGGTCGGGGTAGGCGACGCCGTCCTGGAGGAGGACGAGGTCGGACACTCCGGTGATGGTCCAGGAGCCCGCGGGCTCCGCGGCCGTGGCGGAGTAGAGCGCCTCCGTCATCGGCCCCGAGAGGATCACCCCGTCCGGCCCCGTCACGATGAGCCCGGCGCCCTCCGTGCGGAGGACCTTCGAAAGTGCGTGCGGGATCTCGACGCCGTTTTCGTCCAGGACGGTGTCCGGGAGCTCGATCTCCCAGGAGCCGACGGCGTTCAGCCGAGGGACGACGGTCAGGCCTTCCAGGTCGGACGCGAGGAGCTGCCCGACGCGGCGGAGCTCCGAGTCTCGTACTTCGACGATCAGGTCTGCGACGTCCATTAGATGACGACCTCCATTCGTGGGCGGAAGTAGACGTCGACCTGGGAACGGCCGACGAGGTTCGAGGCGTACTGGACGGAGGCGGAGGCGTGCGTGTTACCGCTCCACTCGAAGAATCCGCGCGCACCGTTCGCGGTCGCGCCGGAGAAGTAGTCGCCGAGCTGGGCGCTCTGCTCGACGAGGACGCCCGTCGCGCCGATGTAGTCGCCCGGCTGGTGCGAGCCCGCGGATGAGCTGATTCGGATCCTGACCGTCATCCAGGCGGCCGTCTCCGGGGCTACGACAGCTCCGGTAGTGATGCGCTGCCAGGTGCCGGGCGAGTCGTAGCGGTCGGACTGCGGGTAGACCTCGCCGGTCAGCGCCACACCCGCCGCGTTGTAGAAGATGTAGCCGACGCGAGCGTATCCGGCGACCTGAGAGGCCATGACGTAAGCGGAGATCGTGTAAACGGCTCCGGCGGTGACGGCGATCCCGCCGGTTCCGGTGCCGGTCGTGTTGAAGCCGATCGGGGAGGCCGTGGTCGCCTTCGTGCAGAGCATCCCGAAGTGGGTCGCCGCGACGTCCGTCGGGCCACCCTCCGCGGCGAGCGAAGTCCAGGTGCCCCCTCCGGTCTGCTGCCCCCATCCAGCGGTCGTGCCGCCTGCCGGGTTCCGGTGGAGGTTCGTCCGGGTGCGCTCGCCCTTCACCCATTCACCGGGCGCGGCGTTGCCGATCGAGACGTCCACTTGGGACGATCCCGACGGGACCGGGAAGAACTTCGGCGCGGGGCCGAAGCGGTCGTAGACGCTCGTCCCGTCGGCCAGTGTCGCGGTCTTCGTCGTCGCGTCGACCGTGACGACTTCACCCGCCGCGACTGGGCCGAGCTGCCAGGAGCGACCGCGGCACGATGCCGTGACGAGGCTCGCTGGTCCCTGGATCCGGGCGACGGGGAAGGACGGGAGCTCGCCGGGGTTCGTGACCGTCGTCGACCCGGACGCCGTCGAGGGGGCGATCCGAAGCTTCGCGAGCTCGGGGAGGAGGCCGATCGGCTCCGAAGCGCCGGTCACCTGGAAGGACACCGCGTTACGGGCGGTCCAGAAGGGGTCGGGGAAGGTGACCTCGACCGGGATCTCCAGGTGCCCGCCTGCCGTCGTGGGCTCCAGGTCTTCCGCTCCGCCTGTGAAGACAAAGGGGAGCTCGTAGGCCTCGCCGGTCGGGTAAGTCGCGACGAGGCGCGGCGACGGGAGCTCGGGGACGAAGCGGAGAGCGGCGGCGAGCCGACGAACGTTCGCCGTCAGGTCGTCGCCGTCCTTCCCGAAGACGAGGACGCGGAGGACGGAGTCGCGAGGGGCGACTCGGACGCTCCGAAGGCGGCCACCGTCGCCCGACGAACTCGCGATCTTGACCTCGCGCGTTGCGAGGCCGAGCCCGGACGAGCCGACCATGAGGCCGTAGGGCGACCGGGTCCCCGGCCGGGTCGCGAGCGTGAGCTCGTCACCGGCCGGAGAGACGATCGAGAGGTCAGCGGTAGCCATGTGTCCTACTTCCGGATTGCTTGCTTCAGACGGCGCGAGGCCTTCCGGAGCTCCTGCTCGGAGCTCAGGCCTTCGCCGCCGACTTGCGTGTAGTCGAAGTCGACGTAGGTGTCCCCGCGGCCGGAGCCGTAGCCCGTGCCGTCGGAGTCGATGCCGAGCGACGCCGAGGAGGCGAAGCTCGGGGCCTCGGGGATCAGCGAGTCCGAGGCCTTGTCGATCAGGTGGGCGTTGTTCGAGATACCCAGGGCCATGCCCTCGGCGGTGTAGCCACCGATCTCCATAAAGAGACGTGAGGGGGAGTGGATCCCGAGGAAGTTCTTCACCCCGTCCACGGCGTCCGAGATCGGGCCGAGGATCGCGTCGGCGATCGAACCGGCCATGTTCTGGATGCCCGAGATCAGACCGTTAATCAGGTCCTCACCCGCGGAGAGAAGGAAGGAGCCCATGTCGCCGAGGGCTCCGAGGATCTGCCCCGGAAGGTTCGTGAAGAACGTCACGACGTTGTTGATGCCCGTCGAGACGGCCGTCGTGATGTTCGTCCAGGCCTCGCCGAGGAAGGAGGAGATCGCGTTCCAGGCACCGGACCACGTCGAGCCGATGACGGAGAGCACCGCTCCGATCACCGACAGGACGAGGTTGATCGCGCCGGAAATGACGGCGACCATCGAGTCCCAGACGCCCTTGGCAATGTTCTGGATGCCCTGCCAGACCATGTCCCAGTCGCCGGAGATCAGGCCGGTTACGACCTGGATGATCCCCTGGATGATCGTCATGGCCGCCGTGATGACGTCGACGATGACCTGGAAGACCGTCACCACTACCGGCATGAGCGCTTCGAGAATCGGCATGAGGAGGCCGATGATCGCCTCGACGATCGGCATAATCGCCGTCGCGACGAGCTGGAGGAGCGCGACGACCGGCGGAAGGACCGCTTCGACAAGCTGGATGAAGATCGGGGCGAGTTGCTCGATTAGGGTGGTCACGAGCGGGAGGATCGCGGCGAGGATCGCAGAGACGGCGGGCATGACAGCGGCGAAGGCGACTGCCAGTGCGTCGACGAGCGTTGCGATCGTCGGGAGGATCGCCACGAAGACACCCGAGAGGGTCTCGACGAGCGTTCCGATGAGCGGAGCAACCGTCGATAGCGCCGTCGCGAGCCCACTTGCGAGCGTGCCTGCGACCGTCCCGAGGAGGGCTGCGATCTGCGGGAGCACCGGGAGGAGGGCTTGGAAGACGAGGCTCAGGGGCGAGAACATCGGGAGGACGCTCGCGATCGTGGAGCCGAGCTCCCCGATCGAGGAGCCGAGCGCGCCGCTGAAGGCTTCGCGGAAGGCGTCGCCGATCGCGACGATCGTCCGAGCGACGTCGGCGAGGGGGCCGGTCGCGGGACCGAAGTCGAGTGAGGAGGCGGAGCCGTTCGCGACCTGGACGACGTAGGAGACGGCCGAGACGACCGTCTGGACTCCGCCCGCGATCCGGTCGAAGGTGGCGAGTACGTTGTCGGCGAAGGCGGCGATCATCGGACCGGCGACGGCTGCGAAGGCCCCGCCGATCGCTGCCGCTGCGGGCTTGATCTTCTCTGTGATGCCGTCGACGGCAGTCGTTACGGCGTTGAAGGCGTCCTTCACGAGCGGGAAGAGCTCGGAGGTCAGAGCGACGCCGAAGCGGGAGAAGGCCGCCTTCATGTTGGCGAGCGCGCCGCGGGTGGTCTCACCCGACTTCAGCGCGGCCCCGCCGAGGCCGTTCTCCATCGCGTTCGCGAAAATGTCGAAGTTGATCTCGCCAGCGCTAGCCATCTTCGCGGCCTCGGCGGCGGTCACGCCCATTTCCTTCGCGACCATCTGGAGGATGGGGACACCGGCGTCCTGGAGCTGGGCGATTACGTCGCCCTGGAGCTTGCCGGAGGCTGCGACCTTGTTGAAGATCGAGCCCATTGAGGCCATGTCCGTACCGGCGATCGTCGCGGCGTCCGCGGTCAGCCGGAGGACTCGCTCCAGGGCCTTACCCGGTGCGATACCAGCGGCGGTTGCGCCAGCGGCCACGGTCGCGGCCTCGCCCATGCCGTAGGCGGTGCCCTTCACAGCCGCGAGGGCGTTGTCCATGATCTGCTTGACGCCCTCGGTCGAGTGACCCAGGCCGGTGAGCTTCGCGGTCGCGTCTTCGATCTGAAGCTGACGGGCGATTCCGCCCTTGATCGCGAGACCGCCGATGATGCCGCCGACGGCCGCGACGGCTCCCGCCGTTATTGCGCCGACCTTCAGGGCTGCGCCGCCGATGGAGGAGAGTAGGCCCTTCGAGGCGGTCGCCCCGGTCTGCTGGACTGCGGGGTTGACTTCGCCGGTCAGCGCGCGAGCGAAGCCCCTCGCGGACGGGATGACGGTCAGAGTTGCGTAGCCGACATTCGACACGAGGCCTCCTCGGGGACGGGAAAACCCCCGAGGCGTTTACACGGCCTCGGGGGTTTCGGGTGTGGTGCCGAGCCGGGAGCGCTGCTGCTCCAGGCGACGCCGGAGGTCGGCGTAGCGCGAGGAGCGGCCCTTCCCCTTCGGCGGCTCAGGGCGCGAGGGGTGAGGCTTCCCGGTGAAGGCGTGGAAGAGGTCAGCGAGGAGGAAGGAGTCCAGCGTCCAGCCGACCGGGAGGGATGCGTGCTTGCGCCAGGTCGCCGAGTCTGCAGGCAGGTTCGCCACGAGGACCGACAGGCGGCGCGGGGAGAGCTCGCCGCGCCAGAAGTCCGCCAGGTCCAGGCCGTAGAAGCGCTGAAGGTCAGCTTCTAGGGCGTCGGACTCGTGGCGGATGAGGCGGGCGAGCTGCGTCAGTTTCCCTCGATGCCGAGAGCCTTCGAGGCCGCCTGGAAGAACTCGGTCGTGACGGCAACCGTCGGGCGGGTCGCCTTGAAAGCGGCGTGCTGCTCGGTGCCGAGGACGTACCGGAGGAAGGTCGCGATCTTGCCCTCCTCGATCGCTTCGAGCGCCTCATACGGCCAGTCCTGAGTCGTCAGGAGAAGGTAGTCGACGCCGCCGAAGGACAGCGGGACGCGCTCGTCGAGCGCTTCGGCTGCTGCTGCGGTCTTCGGGGCGGGCTTGCGGGTGGACGTTGCCATGAGGGCTCCTTAGTGCGGGTGGGGAGGGGGCGTGCGGGTAGGGGTGAAGACCGGAGGCCGCCCCGCACAGACGGCCCCCGGTTTGGTGTTACGCGCTCTCCGTGTCCGTCTCGACGGTCGTGTAGAGCGTGCCGTCGGACTCGGGGAAGAGCACGACGGTGATCTCGTAGACGGTGGGATCCGTCTCGGACTCCTTGACCTCGCCGATCTCCTGGACCTCGGCGTAGCGGGCGACTCGCCGCTTGACACGGTCGCCGTCGCGAGTCTCGAAGCCGATCGCGAAGCGAGCTCCGGCCGTCGGGACCTTGATCTTCGAGGAGCGGATCCCCGACGCTGCGGTCCGGTCGCTGCCGGGGTTGACGAGGCGGAAGACTGCGTCGTTGTCCTCCAGGGCTACGAACTTGAACGTTCGCTTGTGCTTCGAGCTCGTGCGCTTGAAGAGCACGCCGCCCCAGGCGTAGTGCTCGGCGGTGTCGCCTTCGCGGCCTTCGGTGAAGCCCTCTTCGCCGTCCAGGAGGCCGACGGCGTCCCAGGCGGAGGCCCAGGCGGTGGAGAGGTCGGTCGGCCCGGCGGTCGCCTCGGGGGCGATATACACGTCCGCGCCCGACCAAAGGGCAGTGTTCTTAGCTTCGCCAGTCATCGGGCGAGCTCCTTTCGTTAGGTGAGCTGGATCGGACGGGTCCGAACCGTGAGGGTCACGAAGGCGAGCGGGAGATCCGCTTCGTCGTCGTAGGTGGTCAGCGGTCCCGTTGAGGAGCGGACGCCGCGGACGGAAGAGCTTCGAGCGGGGAGGAGGAGGGCCTCGCACAGACCGGCGAGGTCCTCGGCGTCGCTCTCTTCCTCGTCCCAGACGACGAGCCGGACGAGCTCACGGCCGTCCAGCCGGGAGTTTCGGTAGCGGCCGTCGGATCGGAGCTGGACATACGGGAGGGGGCGCTTCGCGTCGGAGCCGGGGAGCGGCTTTGTCGACACGGTCACACCCTGGGCGTAGCGCTCGGGGCGGCCCGCGAGGAGCCCCCGGAGGAGGTCGCGAGTCGCCAGCGTGGCGCGGGGGAACTGGATCGCGGGAGTCGTCATGTGTTGACGTCCAGGCCTGCCGCTTCGGCGGCTCTTGCTAGCGCGCCGTGCTTCGCCTCGATCGCCAGTCCGGCGGGGTGGAGGATCGTCACGGCTGCCGCTGCGCGGTCGGTCGTGTACATGCGGTAGTCGACGTCGACTGGGCCGTCCGAGGTCGTGTGGTTCACGCCCGCGGCGACGGCTCCGGCGCGGTCCTCGATCGCGGAGGCGACCTCGGCGCTCTGAAGCATCGAACGGATACCGGCGTGGTCGAGCCGGATTCGGGTACTCATGCGAGCTCCTTTCCGCGGACGCGGGCGAGGGCCTGGGACGTGTAAACGCCCATTGCCAGGCCGCGCCGGACGATCGGGTCGCCGACGAGGCGGTAGATCTCGTCGCCGTACTGGATCCGGTCCTCGGCGCGGAGGTCGAGGCGGCCGGGGCCGTAGAGCTTGCGCTCGTCGCGGAGCGGGCCGGACGAGGGGCCGGGGTCCTCTTCCGTCGAGCGGGCCTGGACGGTCGCCCCGCGGAGGATCTTCCGGCCGGGGTTGCTCCAGTCCGCGACGGGGTCGCCGTCGGAGTCGAGCTTCGTTCCGGCTCGGAGCCGGACAGGGATGGGGCCGCGCCCCGACGAGATCAGCACTAGAGGTCCTCCTCGTCGAAGAGCGGGGCGGGACGCTGGACGTCGCCGGTCAGGGTGACGACGGGGACGTAGACCGTCCCGTCGACGACGACCTGAGTCATAGGGCGTCCTTCGGGTAGCTGCTCGGCGTGCGGATGGAGCCGACGTAGCCCTTCGAGCGGCCGATCGCTGCTCGGCGGATCTGACCGATCTCGCGGGCGGTGAGGTACACGCCCGAAGTGTCGGAGAGGCCGATCGTGTGCTCGCCGAGGGTTTCCTGATTCACGCCGCGAGGGTTGTCGAACTCGCGTCGGGCGGCCTTCAGGACGACGAGGATCGCGACCTTCGGAGCGTCGGCCTCCCAGCGGGCGGCGACGTTCTTCGGGGCTTCGGCTGCGACGAGGGTCGCGGCGTCTTCGAGGGCTTCCTCGGCGCGGAGCTTGTCCTCGTCGGCGAGCTCGCCTTCGGGGAGGCCGAGTCGGCGCTCCAGTGAAGCGAGCGGGGGGAGAAGTGGGGAAGGCATGTGGAGAGCGCCTCTCAGTCGCGAGAGAGCCCCCCGAGCGGCTCCGAAGAGTCGCCCGAGGGGCTCAGAGGGGGAGTGCTTACGCGCCGGACGCCGCGGTGTCCAGGTGCAGGACGCCGCCGTTCGCGAGCTCCGTCACCTTGACCTCGCGCGTCTCGTAGTCGCGCGCGATCTTGAAGGTCGGGAGGATGCCGACCGCCGAGAAGAGGGCGACGATCGAGCGGTCAACCGTCTTCATGGCGTCGTAGTCGCGGAGGTAGCGCATGGAGAAGCCACCGGCCGAGGCCGAAGCGCCGAACGATGCACCGGCCGGGACGGCAGGAGCGCGGGTGACGAGCGTGACCGCGTCGCGGTGGAACGCGAGGATCTCGGTCTCGGGGACGCGGATCGACTCCACGATGGTGAAGCTCCGGAGCTTGCCGACGCCACCCTCGCGGAGAGCCGCGGTCGAGCCGGACTCGGACACGTCGGTGATCGCCTTCTCGTCGAGGAGCTGCGCGTACACCTCCGTACCGACGACGACCTGGAGGCCCTCGGCGGAGACGCCGTTGTCGCGGAGCTGCTTACGAAGCGCCGTGAAGTAGGCGATCGGGTCAGCGCCGAACTCGATCTTCGCGCCCTTGCGGGACAGGTCGGTGACCGGGACGCTCAGGAGCTTCGACGCGAGCTTGTGCTCCAGCGCGTCGACGATGGAGTCCGTCTGCGGCTTCAGCACCTGAGCGCTGAAGTCGGTGAGCTCCAGCGCGAGGTCCTGCTCCGAGAGCGGGACGGCGCTGTAGTCCATGACGCGGTCGAGGTTGAACGTCTTCCGCTCTTCCTTGATCTCGTCGAGGACGATCGAGCTGGTCGTGTCGGTGAGCTCACGCTCCCGAGCGATCAGGGTCGTCGGCATCTTGATGCTGACCGGCGCGCCGCCCTTGCCCGGAGCGAAGACCTCGTCCTGGTAGTTCTTCGACACGAGGGCCGAGAGGAAGGCGTCGTCGCCGACGAGCTTCGCGGAGACGGTGGCCGCCTCGGCGGGGGTATAGAGGTCGTTTGCCATGTGGCGGTTCCTTTCGTTAGCGGGACGCGGTCCGCGCTGCGGCGGCGATCTGGTCCAGGTCGCGGACGGGGGCGGAGTCTCCGCCGTGTCCAGGGGTGAGGTTGGGCTTCGGGCGCTCGGGGAGCTTGGGCTCCTCCGGGTCGGCCTTCGGCTCGTCCGCCTTCGGGGCGGGTGCCTTGCCGAGGGCCGCGAGCTTGACCGCCTGAGCGGTCAGCTCCTCCTCCGTCGAGCCGGTAAGGAAGTCGGCGAGCTCGTCGGAGAGCTCGTGCTTCGATCGAACGGAGTCGACGAGGATCGTTCGGGCGTGACCGTCGCGCTCGGCCTCGACGTCCGTCACTCGCTGAGTGAGGGTCGTGACTTCGGCGGTCGCGGTGTCGCGCTCGCCCTCCGCGGCCGTGAGCTTCTCCTGAAGGGAGGACTTGTCGGCTCGGAGGTTCTGGACGAGGTTCCAGGCCTTCTCGGCGTCGAAGTCGTCGCCCCAGGGCGGCGTCTGCGTCTTCGGGTCGGTCTGGGGGTTCTCGGCATCGGGCATGTGTTACGTCCTCCTGGGGCGTTGTGCCGCCGCGGGCCTGCCGGGCGTGCGAAAGACCCCGCCTGACTTGCCGGGCGGGGTGAGTGGGGGTGTGTAAACGGGGAAGGTGTCCCTATGTCGTCAGAGGGCCAGCTCCCGCGGAATCGGGCTACGCGGCGAGGGCCTGAGCGCCTCGCGGCGTGAGCGTGAGGAAGGTCTTCGAGGTCGTGTCGGCCATTGCGTCGCCGTAGGTCTTCCGCCAGTCGACGATCGTCTGGGAGTCCCAAAGCTCGCGGAGTGTCCGGGCCTCGGGGCTCCAGCCGCGCGTCGGATCGTTCTTGAACGCCGGGCGGACAGAGCACCCGCACCCGTCATGAGCCTGGAAGGCGACGGTCCCGGCCGAGTACACCGGGCCTCGGCTGACGAGCATTGCGCAGAAGTAGCACGGGTCGGCGTCCGCAACTCGAGCCCAGCCCCTCGCGTCGTCATCCTCGGCCGACATAGCGACGAGGCGCTGACGCCCGGCCTGGAGGGTTCGGCGCTTCGCGCTGCGGAGCATGGCCGCTTTCGCGAGGACGACGGCCTGGGACGGAGACCGGCCGAGCTCGACGCTCTTCAGCGCCGTAGCTCGTCCCGTCGCATAGAGGGACTGACGGGTCGCCGCCTCCTCGAAGAGCTGACGAGCGACCTCCGGGGTCGCGCCGGAGTATCCGGCGATCGCGCGAAGGCCCTCGTAATACTGCTGGGCGGTCAGTTCGCCCCGAAGACGGCCCGCGTTGATGATCGGGAGCGCTTGCTCCGCGAAGATCGCGAAGGTCGCGTCAAAGCGGGACGGGTCGATCGTCTTATCCCACAGGCGACCTAGGAGCGCCTGGATGACCGCGACTTCGCGGACCTGCTGCCGCATATGGGCTTTTGCCAGGGCGTTGTAGTCGACGGTCATCCGAGCTCCTTCGGGCTAGGCGGCGGCCGGGACCTCTTCGGTCGGGCCTGCCGGGATGGGTGGGAGCTGCGACGCGGCGGATCCCGCCTGCTTCGTGATCTCGGCGGCGAGGGCCGAGATCGGGTCGGAGTCGTGGAGGCTCTTCCAGTAGGTGAGCTCCGCGTCCGTGACGCCGGGCACGCGCTCCCAGAGGGCTTGCACCGGGACTTCGAGCATCTGCGCGAGCTTGCCGAGGCCGTCGACGGTCTGGGCCAGCGATCGGGCTTCGGTGTCCCGCCAGCGAGCCTCCGCCTGAGTGTCCGCGGCGGCGGTCTTGTCCCCGGCGGCCTTCGCGGCGAGCCGGAAGCCGGACTCCCAGGACTCGCCGAAGAGCGTCTCGTACTCGTTGAGCTTGCGCTGAGTCGTGTCCTGGAGCTGGGCCAGGGCCTCGGCGGACAGGTTCACGAGATCGCCGGTCAGGATGTTGGGGGAGATCTGCGAGATCGCCGCGAGCGAGCGGACAGTCGTGTCGTAGGCGGTGTGGTGTCCCGAGAGCTCTGTCTGAGCGAAGTCGCCGAAGCGGGCTCCTTCGTCGTCCGTGACCCAGAGGCGATCCACGGCCGCCTTGAACGGCTCGACGGCGTTCCCGTCGTCGTCCTCGGGGATGGAGAGGCCGGTCGCCCAGCGCTGCCGGAAGCTCGCGTACTGGAGCGCGATCATGGTCGAGAAGACGACCTCGTTCACGCGGTCCTGAAGGGTGATGATCGGCCGAATGATGCCGGTCGCCTCGCCGTCCAGACGGTCGCGGAAGCGGACGAAGGGCGTCACGCCGAGGCCGTGAGCGTCCTCGGTCCTCAGCGTCCAATGCTGGGCGTCCTTCGTCCGGACGAAGGTGTAGACGTTCGTCGCGTCGAAGATCTCGACGATGCGTGTCCCGTCCGCGGACGTCCCCTTCCGGCGGAGGGCCAGCTCGGGATATTCGTCGTCCTCGTCCTCGTACCAGGCGCACGAGCGGAGCGGGGACAGGGGACGGAAGAACGGGACGTCCGTCTTCGACGGGAGGACGAGGGCGTAGGCCGTCCCGTACTCCAGCGCGCCGCGGTGGGCCACGCTCTGACGGGCGTCGAGTCCGTTCGCTTGCCAGTAGCGCCAGGGGCCGGAGTTGTCCGACTGCTTCGCGGGACGGTAGCCGTCCAGGAAGAGGCCCTTCGCGAACGTGTCCGCGACGAGGGGCGTCCAGTTCGTGATCGAGCGCTTCGCCAGGTGCTCGTATTCCTTCTTCGCGCCGGTCGGCATGTACGGGAGATCGTGGTCGCCGCCGAGGTAGCGACGGACCTTCCCGAGGCGGCCGTCCTTTCGGAGATCGGTGTCGAGCTCGGCGTCCAGCTGGTCGGCGAGGGTGGCGTCTACAGCCATATGGTGTCCCTCCTGAGGGGTTAGAAGCCGACGAGTCGGCCGGGTGCTTTGCGGTGCTTCTTCAGGCCGCCGTCCGCGAGGACGCGGGTACGGGCCATGCGAGCGAGGACGAGGGACGCGAGGGCGTCCACCTTCTTCGGGGACTCGCGGGTCTCCTTGCCGAAGGACACGCCCCATCGGTTCGGTCGACGGCGTCCGTTGAGGACGTGACGGGTCAGGATCTCGTCGGCGCGGTACTGTCCCGCGCCGGGACCGGCGAGGAGGTCGTGTCCGCGCCAGGGGAGCTCGCCGTCCGTGATCGCCCGGTGGAGGGCCTCGACGGATCGGGTCGTGTCCATCTGGTGGCCGCGCATGTCGTAGCCGATCGCGTGGCGGGTGGTCGCCTTGACGAGGAGCTTCTCCCCGTAGGTGTCGCGCCAGGCGTCGACGTCCGTCTCCCAGTAGGCGACGTCAGAGAAGAACGCGACGACGTCGAGGACGGCGAAGGCGTAGTCCACGGCTCCGCGGACCTGCTCCTTCGGGACCTCCCAGCCTGCGCCGGACGGCCCTTCGGGCTTCTCCCAAATCGCGAGAAGGAAGGCGGCCCCGTCCTCGACGCGCACGGCGACGAGGGCCGTGGAGTCGTCGGTCAGGGATCCGTCGAAGCCGAGCGTTACGGTGTCGCCCTTGTGGCGCTTCGAGCCGGGCTCGCCGAGCTTCAGCGGGGCGATATCGTCCTTGCGGTTGCCCTGCCACTCGGCGGGAGTCACCCAGGAGTCAGCGGCAGCGACGATCTGGTTCAGGTAGAAGCGGCGAGCTTCCTCCGGCGGGGTATCGGGGTCGTAGACCTCCGCGAGGATGCGCTCCAGGTCGACCCATGAGGCGTCACCGTAGGCGGCGCGGAGGCCCTGGAGGACTTGGGCCTCGTCGCCGAGGTCAATGTCGCTCGGGGCCTCGCGGGTGTCGTAGAGGATGCCCGAGGCGCGGGAGCGGCCCTCGATGATCGAACGCCAGGCGAGATAGGAGCCCTCGGCGACGGACTCGTGGCCGGGCTCGTGCGCGTTCGTCGTCTCGATCACGCGGGCGGACCCGTCGCGGCTCTTGGCGAGGTTGCGTCGCACGACGCGCGCGAGCTTCGCGCCGCCGTTGGACTTCGTCCAGTGATGCGTCTCGTCCATGATCGCGAAGGACGGGCGAGCGCCCTCCTGAGTGGCGGCGTTCGCGGTGACGGGGACGATCTTCCCGCCGGACGGGATGAGGATCCGGGTCATGCCGACGTCGAGGCCGAAATCGTCGATGAGGGCCGAGCCCTCGCACATTGCGCGGATCGCGGCGAAGGTGTTCTCGGTCTGAGTCTCAGATACCCCCGCGATCACGACCCAGGGCATTGGGTGCGCTGCGCCGACGGGCTCGCCGTCGTCGTCGAAGTAGGAGAAGCGGACCGGGCCGCACAGTTCGGCGAGAGCGAGAGCGCCGAGGAATGGCGACTTGCCCCATCCCTTCGCACGGCGGAGGACGCCGCGACGGTGGACGAACTTTCCGCCCGCGTCGACCGCGTACCACCACAGAATGAAGTTGAGTTGCTCGCGGGTGAACGTGAACGGCTCCCCGGCGTCGTCGCCGTCCGGCTGGAGGCAGTACGACTCGACGAACGCGATCACGCCCCATCCGAGAGTCTTCACGGATCCGTCAAGCGGGAAGTCGTCGAGTGAGACGAGGGGCTCGATCGTGTTCGCCATGCGGACTCCTAGGGCTTGTCGCCCTTCAGTCGGGCGGTGACGTCGACGCGGCCGACGGCATGAAGTTGGGTGACGGGGGCGGCCTCGCGGGTGTCGCGCTCGACGCGGATCTTCGCCCGAAGGCGGTCGACGACGAGGGCGCCGAGGCGCTCCTCGTTGAGGCGGATCTCAGAGAGAGCGGCGGCCGACGGACGGCGGAAGTAGCCGTCGACGATCGGCGCGAGGAGCTGGAGACGGCCCCAGTCGGTCGACTCGAAGAGCTGCGCCTGAGGCGACTTCCTCCAGGTCGTGTACCACGCGACCGTCGGCGGGGCGTAGACGCCTTCGAGCTCTGGGCCGCGGAGCTCGCCGTCGTCGGTGACGACCTGGACGTCCGCCTGACGGCGCTTCGTGTCGCGCTCGCGCTGATGCTGCGCCTTCGGCGCTGGTCCTGCTGCCATAGTGGACGCCTCCCTTCGAGGTCGTGTAAACGGGCTGGTCCCTCGCCGCGGACTCGAACCGCGGACCTCCCGATTAAGAGTCGGGAGCTCTACCAACTGAGCTAGCGAGGGGTACTGCTCCCCGACGAGGACTCGAACCTCGGGCCTCCCGCTTAACAGGCGGGCGCTCTTGCCTACTGAGCTATCGGGGAATGGCGGAATGGGGCGGGATCCGGCCCTGACAAACCGTGTGCGGTTTGTTGAGAGGGGGAATGAGCCGGTCCGGGGGACCGGAAGGAGGGCATTTGTCGAAACCCTCAGACTTGCGCGCACAGAGAGGCGCTATGCCGAACCGGTCCGGCGCGGTGGGGGTGAGGGGGTCCCTCCCCTCCCCTCGGCCCGCCGGTCAGAGCTGGGAGGGGTGCCGCTCGGCCGGTCGTGCTTGGGTCACGCGAGGCCTTCGCGCCGCGGTTCCTTCAGCGGAAGACTTCCTCGCGTGATGCCAGCGACAGAGCGCTTCGAGGTTGTCTTCGTCGTGGTTCGATCCGCGCTCGATGTGATCGACTTGGTTCGCGGGAGCGAGACACTTCACGCCGACAGAGTCGCGAGCCTGACAGCGGTAGCCGTCTCGACGAAGGACGCGGACCCGGCGGGTACTCCAGTCCGCGGGGAGCTCAGCCTTCCGGTTGCTCGTGTCCCAGGCCATAGCCCTACCTCCTTCGTGTGGGTACAGGAAAGGCCCCCGGCTCTCCGCTACCCCCGCGGTAGTCGCGTGGGGTAGGGGTGCCGAGGGCCGAGGCGGGGGGGTCTGTTTGAGACAGGCGCCCCTACCAGAAAGCACCCCCAGAGGTGCCCTTGTGAGCGCGTGGCGCTCTGCGGTGGAGCGAGGGACTCGAACCCCCATCCGCCAGATTTGGAGTCCGGCACTCTTCCGATTGAGCTAGCTCCCCAAAGAGGAAGGCCCCGGCCCGAGCGCCCTCGATATCGACGAGGCGCAGCTCTGGGACGGGGCCTTCCTATGCTGATAGAGGTCCGGGGTTACGCGGAATCGGCGTTTACACGAGCCCGGTATCCCGAGGAGTCGCACTCACGGCAGTAGCGCCGGAGAGCGTCCGTCTCGCGGGAGTCACGGGAGAAGTCGCCGAGGGCCTTCCGCTCGTCGCACCGCTCGCACTCCTTCCCGGATCCGGCCTGGAGACGGGCGAGGCGGGCGAGCGTGGACTCGACGAGGTCGGAGTCGTAGGAGGCGGCCAGGGCGGCGACCTCCTGCTCCAGCGTCACGAGCTGCCCGCCTGCCGGACGAGCTGCTCCAGGCCGAGGTACATAGCCCCGAGCCGGAAGACGTCGAGCTCCAGCTCGTCGAGACGACGGCCGGCGTACAACGGGAGCGCCGCTCGCTGCTCGGGGGTCATCCGAACGCCGCCAGGAGGATGACGGAAAGGACCGACCACACGACCCAGCCGAGGAGCGCCCATAGGGCGACCGGCCACACGATGACGCCGCTCAGGGCCAGGACGACGAGGACGAGGACGACCACAGAAGAGATGGAGAGCGTCACTCGGCGGCCTCCTTCTCGGCGATCGTGCGGAGCTCGGTCAGGATCTCGCCGACGCCCTTCCGCTGCTTGCGGAGGTCGAAGTCGCGGCGGAGCTCCTCGACGAACTCAGCCGCCGACTGGGCGGTCAGCCCGTAGTCGCTCCGGCCGCCGTAGCAACCGACCGACAGGCGGACGTCGTAGAAGCCCGGACGGTCCTCGTCCTCCTCGACGACGAGCTCCTCAGCGGTGCCGCCGCACTGCTCGCACTCCGCCGTGCCGAGATCGACCGTCCAGTGGCGAGCCTCCTGCTCGTCGGCGCTCACGCGAGGCTCCCGTCGATCTTGGCCTTCGCGACACCGGCTCGGACTATGTAGCCGAGGGCGGCCATGCCGAGCGGCAGGAAGAGCCACCACGCCGAGACGAGGCCGAGGATCGCCAGCACGAGGAGGGCGGCGAAGACGAGTTGCGGGACGTGAAGATGGACGAGAGTAGGGGTGGTCACAGGGTGCTCCTTGCAGGATTCATTAACAGATGGGCGAGTTGCGGTTATGACTGCGGGGTGAGGATCCGGCCGTCATCGGTCAGGCAGAGCGAGAAGCTCTGAGGACCGGCCTGCCACTTCAGGCCGTCGGTGGTCCAGACGTAGCCGCTCTTCCATTCCTCATGGGTCGTGTAGGTGCCGCCCGCTTCGGTACAGGCGTCTTCCACGGGGTCCGTGCATCCGGTCAGGCCGACGGCCAGCGCCGCGAGGACGCCGAAGGTCGCGATCGCCTTCCGGGGGTGTTTCAGGGCCACGAGGGCTCCTCTCTGTCGTGTGTAGGGGACAGGAGGTAAGAGGGCCGACAGAGGCCCCGTGCTCACGCAAAAAGGCCCCCTCCCGACGATGGGAGAGGGCCTTCAGAGGGTTGGGCTAGGCGATAGTGGCGGGGTGGTACTTCAACGTGCATTCGCAGTCCTGGCAGCCGTCCGCCGTGGCGTGATTCGCGGAGTCGTGCTTGCAGAAGCCACATACGGACGGAGGAGGGTCTTCGGGGAGCGCCGCCAGCGCCTCGCGGAGAAGTGCCTCGGTGTAGAGGTGCATTTCGCGCCGGGACTCGGGGGCTAGCGTCGCATTGGCCTTGTGGGCGTTCGCTGCGAGCTCAAGCCGGACGCGGAGTGACTCGCTCACTTCGTCTCCCACTTCGAGCGGATGACCTCGTGCCCGAAGACGGGGCCGTACTCCTCGGTAACCCGCTGCCCGGCCGCCGGACCGCTGCCTTCGACTCGGACGTTCTTGCGGGGCGGCTGCGCTGCGGCGTTGCGCGCGTGAGCCTCGCTCAGTGCGTCCACGATGAACCGCTCCAGGACGGTCCCGCTCTTGTCGACGTAGGAGACGCCGTAGCCCCAGGCCGTCGTCGTGCCGGGGGACGTCTTCCCGCCGGGCGAGCCGCCGAGGGGGAATGGTGGTGTGGGCATGCGAGGGTCCTTTCGGTTGTGCGCCTCCACCCTACGAGGCAAGTGGGGTATAGGTCGACTCACGCGAGGAGGCCGACGCGGGTCATGGTCAGCTCGAAATGCCACTCCTCGAAAGACGGGGCGACGCCGACCGCGCGAAGGTGGGCCGTCTCCGAGGCGTATACGCGCCGGAGGCCGACGAGCTCCGCCCCGCTCACGCGAGGACCGTCGCTTTCGTCGGGCGGGTGAACCGGGCGAAGGCCGGGTCATCGTCAGCGGGGGAGGAGGTCGCCGTGAACCGGACGCGGGAGCCGCGCTCGACGTCCTGGAGGATCGAGCGGGGGACGGAGCCGAAGGCCTTCCAGCCCTGCCCCTCGACGAGCATCTTCCAGACCGTGCCGTAGTCACCGTCGTAGGACTTGATCGACAGGACTTCGCCCTCGATCTCGACGCGGCCCTCGGGAGCCGGAGACTTCCCGGCCTCGCGCTCAGCGATCGTCGCGAGGGTCGCGTCGATGATCTCGAAGGCGTCGGCGTCGGCGTTGAGGTCGAGGACGACGAGGTCGAGCGCCTCGCCGAGGTCACGCTTCAGCGGGTCGCCGTCGCGGAGGGCGTCGTGAGCGACGATCGCGGATGCACGGCGCTCGCCGTACTGAGCATTGAACGCGGCCAGGCGCTCACGGAAGAGACGGTTATCCTCGGCGAACTTCTCCGCGGAGCGAGCCCAGCGGCGAGCGCGCTCACGGGCGGAGGCGACGAGGATCGAGCGTGAGCCCGTGCCGTTGCAGGGTAGGCAGAAGGGCACGCCGTGGCCGTCCTTGATCGACGTCGGGGCTGTGTAAACGCCGGAGCCCGCGCACTTGCCGCACGTCTCCTCGACGCGCTCGGAGCCGGAACGGCCGGGGTACGGGTCGGAGTAGGTAGCGGGGATCGTGTTCGCCATGGCTCCATCATGTTTTACGTGAGTCGACTTGCGCAAAGTGAGTTCAATCGACGCCAGTAGGGTGACAGCATGGGGAAATTGCTAAGCGGAGAGAGTTGGATAGTCCACAAGTGGGGACGTGGGGGACAGGTCGCCGTCACGGCGTTCATGGTCGGGGCGATAACGCTGTATTGCGCGCTCATTCTGAATACGACGGACGTTGCTCAATATCAGCCACTTTGGCTCAGCTTCGTGGTGCTCTCAGGTGGGGCTATCGGGGTGATCTGGTGGCCCGACGCCTCGCGGGCGCATTCGGTATTCATCCTCGCTACCTGGCTGCTGACGGCTGTCGCGGCTGTCGGGTCGGCGCTTCGATGGCCCGTCGGCTGGACGGTTACCGTCGGGGTGCTGTCGGCCGCGGTGCTCGCAGTTCAGCCGTGGGCCACTATGAAGATCGAGGGCGAGCGGGCTTCGCCTCAAGGGGAGGAAGGCGGCGCTCCGGCAGTCACGAAAGGCGACTTGCGTGAGTCTTGTGAATCGGGTATTGTCGATCCTGTTCGGGAGAGCCCCGAACAGGAGGGAGAGTCCGATGGAAGTGGTCGGACTGCTCACAGCGGCAGTCAATCTGATTACCGCCGTGATCCTCTGGCAGACTGCGAAGCGAAACCGCCGAGACAGAAGCTAGAGGAAGGCCCCCGGATAGATTCAGTATCCGGGGGCCAACCCCCTCGATCATATGGAGGACCGATGGAAACCGTAACCCTCGCCGTCGCGCTGACGGCGCTCGCCGTATCCCTGGGCGCCCTCGTAACCGCCGTCCGAGGGCTGCTGCGGACTCGCCGCTAGGACGACCGAAGGCCCCCTCCCGATTCGTCGGAGAGGGGGTCTTCGTCATGTCAGCCCTTCACGCAGAGGACGGTCCGGAGGTGCTGGACGACGTCGACGAGGTCGCGCTGATTCGCGATCACGGAGTGAATGTCCTTATAGGCCGCCGGGATCTCGTCGACGACGCCCTGGTCCTTCCTGGACTCAATGCCGGCCGTTTGCTCGATCAGGTCAGCTACCGTGTAGGCCGCCCTCGCCTTATTCCGGCTCAGGCGACGCCCCGCGCCGTGGGAGGCCGACTGGAAGCTCGCCGGGTTGCCGAGGCCCCGCACGACGAAGGAGCCCGTACCCATCGACCCCGGGATGAGTGCGAGGTCGCCAGAGCCCGCCCGGATCGCTCCCTTCCGGGTGACGAGCATCTTTCGGCCGTCGATCTCCTCCTCGGCGACGTAGTTGTGGTGGCAGTTGATCTCGTCGGCGAAGTGGATCGTCCGGGTCCCGAAGTGCTCCGCGACGACCTGCTTCACGAGGCGGAGCATGATCGAGCGCGAGAGCATGGCGTAGTCCTGAGCCCAGGAGAGATCCCGGCGGTAGGCGTCCATCTGGGGCGTACCCGCGAGGAAGACCGCGAGATCCCGATCGGGGAGGTCCTGATTCTGCGGAAGGGTCTTCGCGATCTCGATGTGGATCTCGGCGAGCTCCTTCCCGATGTTTCGGGAGCCGGAGTGCAGGGTGAGCCACACGAAGCCCTCCTCGTCCACACAGACCTCGATGAAGTGGTTTCCGCCGCCGAGGGTCCCGAGCTGCTGACCGGCGCGGCCCATGCGGGACTGCACAGCAGGGTGGAGACCGGAGAAGCTCTCGGCGAGACGGAGGCTCGCGGCGTGGAGCTTGTCGCCGACGGCACGACGGCCGAGGGCGGTGTCGTGGGAGTGGAAGCCGACAGGGACACGGTTCTCGATCGCTGTGCGGAGCTCGGAGAGGCGTTCGAGGTCCTCCTCGCGGAGCGACGTCCGGACAGCGTTCACGCCGCACCCTATGTCGACGCCGACGGCGGACGGAGAGACGGCCTGCTCCATTGCGATCACGGAGCCGACGGTCGCGCCCTTGCCTAGATGCACGTCGGGCATGACGCGCACGCCGTGGACCCAGGGGAGATCCCCGATCCGGCGGAGCTGCTGGAGCGCCTGAGCTTCGATCTCGTGCTCGCGCGCCCAGAGAAGCGTCTCGGCGCGGGTGCCGCGGAGGGGCTGGGGAAGGGTGAAGGGGTCAGTCATGGCCCGGTCCTCTCGATAGGGGTATTTGCAGAGGAAGAGGGCCGGGAGGCTGGAGCTGCTCAGGGAACGCGAAAGCCCCCCCTCCCGGAGAGGGAGAGGGGCTCACTAGGCAAGCTCAGCTACGCTCGCCGCATGGAACTACTTGGCGTACAGAAGCGGCACGAGGACGGCGACACTATGGAGCTCGCCCTTTTGCTACCGAATGAGCGGCCGGTGAAGCCTGGTGTGAAGCTCAACTGGATTCGGCCGAACGGTGATCGCGTGAAGCCCACCGATCGCGAGTTGGAACAGTACGGCGGACAGCGCTCCGGGAAGACGTACGCCGACTAGACGCGAGCGTTAAGCCAACTCAACGGATCGATCTGGACGCCGTCGACCTGGATCTCCAGATGCAGATGCGGCCCGGTCGCGTTGCCGGTCGCTCCGATCACGCCGATCTGCTCGCCGCCAATCACCCACTGGCCGACGGAGACGCGACGGCCTCCGGGCGGCATGTGGGCGTAGAGGGCGTCGAAGGTGTCGCCGTTGATCTCCGAGCGGATGACGGCGTAGAAGCCGTAGCCCGCTGGAGGTCCGCCGACCTCGACGACGACACCCGGCGCGACCGCGTAGATCGGGTCGCCCCAGACGCCATTCGAGAAGTCGACACCCTTGTGGTCGGCGAGGCACCCCGCGCACGGAGGCCCGTCCGCCCGAGGGCCGAAGACGTCCGTAATCGGGGTCGAGGCCATGACGGGCCAGTGATACAGCGAACTCGAGTACCCGTCGCGTGTAAAGGGGACCGCTCGGACCGTGTCCGGCACGATGAGCGAGACGGACGGGACCGGCGGGGGATCCGGGATCGGGTCAGGACGCTGGAGCCCCGACAGTGCCGACACGACCACGAGGGTGGCCGACACTGCCAGGGCTAGCGCTCGACGCACTACGGCCGTTCGAGGCCGAGCGCGAAGCCCGCCCAGGATGCCGCGCGGGGGTCGCCATCCTGCGGGCCGGTGTAGTCGCCGAACCGCTTCGCGTAGGCCTGGATCCCCTTCGCCGCGCCAGCGCCGAGGACGCCGTCGATCACGCCGACGAAGGCCTGGGAGTAGCGGAGCGTGACTTGGACGCCCTTCCGGGTCGACGGTCCGAAGACGCCGTCCACGGGGCCGTCGTAGCGACCCTTCGCCTTCAGGGCCGCCTGGACTCGCTTCCCGAGAGCGCCCGAGGGCTCCCACGGTCCACTACCGGCGCTCGCCGCGAAAGGGGCCGGTCCGGCGACCACTCCGCCCGCGTAGTCGAAGGCCCAGTCCTGGAAGAGGCTCAGGTCGATGACGACGCCGCCAATCGTCCCGCGGCTCGTGTACTGGTGACCGGCCCAGACGTTACCGAAGCGACCGCCCGGGTTCGGCTCGTGGTCACGGTCGCCGCTGTTCGCGCCGTAGCTCGCGACGATGAGCCGGGCTCCCGTGCGCTCCGTCTCCGTCCACGAGCGCCCACGGAGATCCGCTGCGCCCGCGTACATGAAGACACGAGACGTCGGGATCCCAAGACGAGCCGAGACCCGACGGATCCACGAGGCCGCCTCGCCGTCCGAGTACATACGCCCGGAGTCCAGCTTCTCGTTATCGAGGACGAAGAAGTCCGAGGCGGTGACGCCCCGGAGCGAGTCCACGAAGTAGTCCGCTGCGACGACGGGATCCGCATCGCCCGGCACCCAGTAGTGGCCGACGATCATCCCGACGGATCGGGCCTTGTCGACTTGGGCGGCGTAGTGCGGCGCGACGTAGCGGGAGACGTTGTCGCCGCCCAGCTTCACGTAACAGGCCCGCACGCCGACGCGGAAGGCCTCGGCGAAGTCGAGGTTCCGCTGACTCGTGCCGGTGTCGATTCCAAGAATCAAGAGTGGTCCTTTCGTAGAGCCCCGGCGGGGTTGCCGGGGACAAATGAGGACGCCCGCCCCTGGAGCGAGGAAGACTCCAGGGACGGGCGAGGGGGTGAGGGCGGGGCTAGATCTTCCGGAACGGACCCGACGGACGCATTTCGTCTTCGGTGACCGTGCGGGCCTGGCCGGTGCGGTCGAGCTTCGTCCAGGAGACGCCGTCACTCGCGAGGGTGTAGATGTTGCCGAAGCCGTTCCGCGAGCGGTAGAAGCCCGGCTCGGTCGCGATGCGCTGCTCGATCTTCGGGAGCTCGACTACGTTGCCGACGACGAGCGTCACAAGCTCGAACGGATTCTTGGGGTTCCTGGCGTTGTGCTTCACGAGGCGCTCTTTCGCTTTCGCCGCGTCGCCGTCGAGCTCGGAAGTGTGGAGATACTCATCGTTTTCGAGGTCCAAGAATCCGTCCTGGTCGAAGAGCTTCAGCGCACCGTCCGCCGCGCGGAGGGCGTAGCCGACGACTTCCGGGGCCTCGACCGGAGCGGGCGTGTAGGCCCCCCGGTTCCACAGGGCGATCCCGAGCGAGGACCCGTTGTTGAGTTTCTCGGCGGTCAGCTCGGACAAAGCCTTGTAGGACAGGGCCGTCCCGAAGCTCGCGGCGCGCTTCAGGCCGTGGTCGAGGACGGCGTAACGCCCGAGCTTGTCGAGGCCAGCGGTGAATCGGGGTTTGGTCGAAGTGGTCATGCTTGCTCCATTGGTCGGAGTTGAATAGGGGAAGGAGAGGGGAAGCCGAGGAGCTCGCGCTCCCCCTCGGCCAGACCGTCATGCACGGCCCGGCCGAGGGGGCGGGAGTCGAAGAAGGGCCTCCCGGGGTCGAGATACCAGGGCTCGCCCAGGAGACCGCCCACTAGCGAGCGGCCTTGCGCTCCGCGCGGGCCGTGGCCTTCGCTTCGCGGGCACGACGCCGGGCAACCGCTCGGAGCTCGCGGGCTCCGCGCGAGAGCTGCGAGGCGAGCTGACGGAGGGCCGCCGGGTCGCCGAGGTCAGCCCCGCCCGCGGTGAGCTGGGCTGCGTTCGGCGCGACGATCTCGACGAGGACGTAGGGCCGGAGCCCGAGGAGAGGCGTTGAGAGCTCCACGGCTACCCCTTCCGGTTCAGGCGACGGGCGGCGCGAGCGGCCTTGCCGGTCTTCCGACGGCGAGCACGCTCGGCGTCCGAGACGGTCCCGCCGTAGATGTGCTTCCGGAGGCGGTTCAGTCCGAGGAGGATCCGGAACTGGTACGGGTTGACCTCGGGGAGGAGGGGGGCCGCGGACTTGGTCGTCGGGTTCACGCGGCCACCCCCGAGAACGTGCCGAGGCGGTAGGACGAGAAGAGGTGGTCGACGCTCTTTCCCGCCTCCAGGAGGTCGCGAACGTAGACGGCCGACTCGAAGACGGAGAAGGGGTACTCGACGCCCCGCTCGCGGTCGAGGACGACGAAGCCGTAGCCCTCGCTCTTCTCGACGATCTCGCGGGCCGGAGCCTCCGGAGCGCTGGAGAGCGCCGCGGTGATGGAGTCGAGGACGCGGGACACGACCTCGGAGAGCTTGGCGAACATGAGACGAACCTTTCGAGCGGCCTCGTGGAGCGCGACGCGCACGAGGAGGGAGAGGGGAAGGGAGAGGGCGACGGGAGCGGCGACCGTCATTCGTAGATCAGCTCCTCGACGTCGTCCGGGTGGAAGACCGGCGGACGGCCACGGCCACCGCTGCGGACCGTCCAGAGGTAGGGGTCCGTCGTGTGCGGGTGGATCGTGCCGGTCAGGACCCGGCCGTCCGTGAGCGTGATCGTGACGACCGCTTCGGACTGAGCCGCGTTCGCGACGAGCTCGGCGGGCTGCGGGTCGGACTGAGTCACGCCGTTCACGCTGCGACCTCCTCGGAGGGAGCGGCCGTGGCGACCGGCTCGGCGACCGGCTTCGGCTTCGAGGGTCGCTTCGTCGAGGTCGCCTTCGGCGTCTCCTCGACCGCTGCGGCCTCGGTGGTCTCTGCGAGCCCGGGAGTGGCCTGGAGCTCGGCGACCGGCGCGTCAGGGGCGCTCAGGGCGAGGAGCGCCTCGACGGACGCCTCGGCGAGGAGAGCGGCTCGACGGTCGGAGACGACCGGGTAGATCCGAGCCTGGGCCATGAGGCCGAGGGCGTTCGAGCGGTGCTCGGTGGCCGTCTGGGGGAGGGGGGAAGTCATGAGCTTGGAAGCTCCTCTCGTGTCATTTGTTGGGGACACGAGGTAAGAGGGCCGCTGCTCGGAGGCTGCTCAAAAATGCTCGAAGTAATTTCGGCATGACGGAATGACGGAAGTTGCGTCATACGGCATTCGGGCTACTAGAGAGGTCTAACTAGTAGAGAGATAGAGAATGACGTTCGTTTCGTCATTCCGTCATGCTGAGACGACAGAAGGCCCGTAGAGAGGCGTTTACACGCGCTCCCGGCGGGCCTTCCGGCGTCAGAGGGCTACTCGCTCCCGGCGTCGAGCTCGCGCTCGGGATTCCAGAAATAGGAGATCCGGTCCGGGTGATAGCCGGTATGCCCCTTCGAGTCCGTCACCGTCAGCTCGACGTGGTCGAGGGCGAAGAGAAGGAGTTTCCGGCGCGCGACGAGGTCGCCCTCGGCAGAGGCCCAGGCGTCACCGATCGTGCGTCCGGTTGGGACAGCGCGAACGGTGATCGTCGAGGGAGCGGCTTGGAGCTCGGCTCGACGAACCTTCAACGTCTCGACGCGACGGAGCACCGCCGCCGTGTCGACGTCGTCGGAGGCGAGCTCAGCTAGGGATGCCTGGATCGCGTGCTCGACGTCGGAGAGCGCCGCAACGGTCGCGGGTGCGCTGACCTCCTCGACCTCGTCATATTCCGGCCAGGCTCCCGCGATCGAGAGGAAGGTATCGGAAACGGCGCGATCGGCGTTGTCGACCTTCATGTTCGGGCCGGTGCAGCGGCCAGCTCTGCGAGCGCACGTGTATACCGTCCGGCCGCCGCTCGTGGTCACCCAGAGCTTTTGACCGCACTCCGCGCAGAAGATGACGCCGGAGAGGAGGCGGGACTTCCTGGTCCGTCGAGGCGAGGCTACTGGGCGTCCTCGCTCCTTCGGGTCGCGGAGGACCGCGCGAAGCCGGGTGACGGTCGGGGCGTCGAGAAGGGGCGGGTAGGCCTGAAGTGGGAGTCCGTCCTCGTCTCGGACGGTGTCCCAGACCTTGCGCGTCAAGCCGGAACCGTCAACGACCGTGCGGCTATGCGAGATCCGGCCGAGGAGTGAGTCGCCGGTCCAGACCGCGGAGAGGCCCGCGTAGGACCACGAGCCGCGGTCGAGGCCCTCAGGGTCGAGCCCTTTCATTTCGGCGACGCGGTAGGCGCTCCGTGTCGTCGGCACCCCCTCGGCCACGAGAGCGTCGCAGACGGATGCCTGGGACGAGCCCGCAAGGAGCTGCTCGGCGTACTTCCGAATGACTGCTACCTCCGGCGGGTGAGGTACGAGTGTCCGGCCACCCTCGGCGCGCTCCGCCGTGCGGTACCCGAACGGGACGGTCCCACCGACGAAGCGGCCCGCTTGCCGGTTCGATCGGATCGAGGAGCGCACTCGAAGAGCCGTGTTGTCCGCCTCCGTCTTCGCAACCTCGGAGAGGACCGCCGCAATGATCCCGAAGGCGGCTTGATCGGAACGGAGGCCGTCGCGGAGGGCGACGAAGAGCGAGCCCGGCGTCTCCTCCAGAGTCCGCATGAGGTCGCCGATCGCGGACAGGCCTTGACGGGTCCAGCGGTCGAGTTTCCAGACGACGAGGACCTCGGCCTCTCGGTCGCGAATCATGCGCAGCGCCTCGGCGGCGTTCGTCCGGGCCTTTCGCCCGGAGATACCATCGTCGGCGAGGATGCGCTCCTCGTCGATCTCCCAGCCTTCGCGCGCTGCTAGCTCCTCCAGATCGGCTCGCTGCCGGAGGATGCTATCCGAGATCTCGTCGCCCTGCGCGAGGCTCAGGCGGAGATACAGAACGGCGCGTTTCCGGGGCGAGTGCGACATGCCTCCAGCTTACTAGGTCAAATCCGGCGGGCTCGTCCTCCTCATCTGGGGTGTCGCCGGCCCGGCGCTCACGCAGGTGTTCGAACAGGCCATCGACCGTGTCTCCGGCATCTGAGCCCGAGATCGGCGGATGGCGGACGCGACTCCTGCGCGGCGAGGACGGATCAGCCGTCGCCGAGTTCGTGTTCGTCGGAGCGATCCTCACCGTCCTGATGATGTCCGTGGTCCAGCTCGCGCTCGCCTTGCACGTCCGGAACACGCTCATCGACGCGGCGGCGGAGGGTGCCCGGTTCGGCGCGTTGGCAGACACCGAGCTGCTCGACGGCGCCGACCGGGCACGCCAGCTCATCGCCGTCGCCGTGGGGGAGGGCTACACGGGTGACGTCGGCGCCACGCTGGCCGATCATCGCGGAGCAAGCGTCGTCACCGTGACCGTCCGCGCACCGCTTCCGGTCGTGGGCTTGATCGGTCTGCCCGGCGTGTTGGAGGTGGAGGGTCATGCGGTCCTCGAGACACTCGAGTGATGAGCTGCGTCGCCGACCGACCGCGCTGGACGACGACGGATCGGCCTCCCTCGAGTTCATCACCGTCGGTCTGGTCCTCCTCGTGCCGATCGTCTATCTCATCGTCGCGCTCGCCGAGGTGCAGGCCGCAGTGCTCGCGGCTGGCGGGGCTGCGGCGCAGGCGGCGAAACTCTACGCTCGGGCCGACGACGACGCCAGGGGTCGCGACCGCGTCGAGGACGCGCTCGCACTCGCGCTCGACGACTTCGGGCTCGACCGGTCCCAGTCGTCCGTCACGCTCGACTGCGCACCAGCCGGCCTCCCGTGCGGGCAGCGCGGCGGTGCCGTCACGGTCACCGTCAACATCCTCGTCGTCCTGCCGCTGATGCCCGACATCGTCGGCGTCCAGGCGGCGGTCCCCGTGACCGGCGCGGCGACGGCGCCGATCTCCCGGTTCGACGACCGGTTCAGTGAGGCGGAATGAGGGTGCCGGGCGGACGCCGACGTCCGGACCTCGGCGAGGAGGACGGGTCCACCATGCTCCTGACGATCGGATTCGCCGTCGTGGCGCTCGCCGTGGTCCTCGTCGGGAGCGCCGCCACATCCTTGTACGTGGAGCACAAGCGGCTCCTCGACCTCGCCGACCGCCTGGCCGCGACCGCCGCGGAGTCCTTCTCCATCGACGACGTCACGATCCAGCCCGACGGGACCTTCCGACCTGTCCTCGATGACGACTCGGTCCGTTCGAGTGCGCGCGACGACCTCATCACCGGCGGTGCGGGTGCGCTCACCGGCGTCGAGATCGTCGCGGCGCGGACCCCAGACGGCCGGAGTGCGGAGGTCTCGCTGGCGTCGGATTGGCGGCCACCAATGCTGACGCTGTTCGTCCCGCAGGGCCTCCGGATCGAGGCGACCGCGAGTGCGCGCAGTGTCTTCTGGTGACGGCGGACGGGCCCCCCGACGATCAGGGGAACGGGCGCGTGCCGCGGTCGATGAAGCGGGGTATGAACCGGAAGAGGAGGAACGCTCCGATGAGCCCGACACCGCCGATGGTGCCAGCGGCGAGGGAGATCGACGCAGCCGCGGTGATCCCGGACATCGCCAGGGGAGCTGCGGCGGTGCCCGCGTCGCCCAGGAAGCGATAGGCGCCGAGGAACGGCGCGGGTCGGTCCGGTGGCGCGAGGTCGGAGCCGAGGGTCATGAGGATGCCGCTACCGAGGCCGTTGGAGAGTGCCAGCACGAGGGCGACAGCGATGAACCAGACCCGCGCTTCATCGAGGTCGTGCGTGAAGGCCAGGACGATGAACCCGGAGCCCAGCCCGATCATCGACGGGACGGCGGTCCAGATCCGCCCCCAGCGGTCCATCACCTGACCGCTGGCGTAGAAGAGGGCGAACTCCACCGCGCCGACGACGCCGATGATGAGCGCCGTGTCCGTCTCCGAGACGCCGATGCTCACGGCCCACAGGGGGAGCAGGACCGCCCGACACGAGCGCAGGGCGCCGACGAGTGCGGCGGTCGTCCCCATCCTGGTGAGGACCGCGCCGTGGGCTCGGATCGAAGCGATGAGGCCACTCGACTCCTCGGACGCGAGCTCTTCTCCCTCGGTCCGCTCCTCGCCGTCGGCGGTGCGCGTCGACGGCGGTCGACCGAACATCTCCGCCGGGTCGGGGAGGACGAGCAGGGTGATCGCCGACCCGGCGCAGCAGATGACCATCACCCAGAACGCCGCCTGCGACGTCCCGGTGAGGTGGATGACGCCCGCCGCGAGGAACGGGCCGATGAACGTGCCGGCGCGGAAGACGCCGCCGAGCGAGGAGAGCGCCCTCGCCCGGTACCGCATCGGTACGTACGTCGTCATGAACGCGTGCCGTGCCAGACCGAACACGGCGGTCGCGAGCCCGATGCAGAAGATGCCCACGGCGAGGACGAACGGATTGGGGGAGATGGCAGCCGTCGCGACCCCGACGACCGCGAGCAGCGCCGCCCACATCATCGCGAAGCGTTCGCCGATCCGACTGACGATCCACCCTGACGGGACGTCGCCGACGAGTTCGCCGAGCATGATGAGCGAGGAGATGACGCCGGCGACGGCGAGCGTCGCCCCCAGGTTCCCGGCGACGGCCGGGATGATCGGGATGATGGCGCCTTCACCGATCGAGAACAACAGTGTGGGGAGGAAGACCGAGACGGCCACGGAGCGCAGCTGGAACGGGCGTTCGTCGGAAGTCATCCTCTCGATCGTACGCCCGCGGCCCTGCGCGGTAGGCTGAAGCCAAATGTTTGACTTGGACCTCTCCACACAGATCAGTACCCTCCGCTCGACCTTCGACGACATCCGCACCGTCGTCGACGTCGACCGTCTCGAAGCCGAGATCGCGACGCTGAGCGAGCAGGCGGGTGCCCAGGATCTCTGGGACGACACGACGAACGCGCAGAAGGTGACGAGCGCCCTCAGCCACCGTCAGTCCGAGCTCGCCCGCATCACCAGCATCGCGAACCGGCTCGACGACCTCGAGGTGCTCATCGAACTCGCGACCGACGCCCAGGACGAGGAGTCGGCCGAAGAGGCCCGCCAGGAGCTCATCAGCCTGCAGAAGGTGCTCGGCGACCTCGAGGTGCAGACGCTGCTGAGCGGCGAGTACGACCCGCGCCCCGCCGTCGTCACCATCCGCGCCGGTGCCGGCGGTGTGGACGCCGCCGACTTCGCCGACATGCTGTTCCGCATGTACCTGCGGTGGGCCGAGCAGCACAAGTACCCGGTCACCGTCATGGACACGAGCTACGCGGAGGAGGCCGGCATCAAGTCGGCCACCTTCGAGGTCGACGCACCGTACGCCTTCGGCACGCTGAGCGTCGAGGCGGGCACGCACCGCCTGGTGCGCATGAGCCCCTTCGGTGCCGCCGGCAAGCGACAGACGAGCTTCGCCGCCGTCGAGGTCATCCCGCTCATGGAGGAGACGGAGATCGTCGAGATCCCCGAGTCGGACATCCGTGTCGACGTCTTCCGGTCCAGCGGCCCTGGCGGGCAGTCGGTCAACACCACCGACTCCGCCGTTCGCATCACCCACCTGCCGACCGGCACGGTCGTCTCGATGCAGAACGAGAAGAGCCAGATCCAGAACCGCGCCGCGGCCATGCGCGTGCTCCAGTCGCGACTCCTCCTCATCCAGAAGGAGCAGGAGGCCGCGACGAAGAAGGAGCTGGCCGGCACCATCACGGCGAGCTGGGGCGACCAGATGCGCTCCTACGTGCTCGCGCCGTACCAGATGGTCAAGGACCTGCGCACGGAGCACGAGCAGGGGAACCCCGCAGCGGTGTTCGACGGCGATCTCGACGGGTTCATCGCCGCGGGCATCCGCTGGCGGTCGATGTCGAAGCCGGAGTAGCGCAGCGCGGCATAGTGTTCGCCCAGCCCTCGTACAGGGTACGGATCGCGGGCGTGTCCTGCCCGTAATCGGCAGGTCGCTCCTTAAGCTCAAGGAGCCATGATTCGGTTTGATCACATCTCCAAGAAGTATCCGGGAACCTCGCGTCCCGCGCTCAACGACGTCGATTTCGAGATCCTGCGGGGAGAGTTCATCTTCCTCGTCGGTGCCTCGGGGTCGGGGAAGTCGAGCTGCCTCCGCCTGATGCTCAAGGAGGACAAGCCGAGCAAGGGCAAGATCCATGTGCTCGGCCACGACCTCGGTTCCATCTCGAACCGCAAGGTGCCGTACTTCCGGCGCAGCCTCGGGGTCGTGTTCCAGGACTTCCGACTGCTGCCGAGCAAGACGGTCTACCAGAACGTCGCCTTCACCCTCCAGGTGATCGGCAAGTCGCGCGGCTTCGTCCAGGAGGCCGTCCCCGACGTCCTCACGATGGTGGGACTCGACGGCAAGGCGCAGCGCCTGCCGCACGAGCTGTCCGGTGGTGAGCAGCAGCGCGTCGCCATCGCCCGCGCGATCGTCAACAAGCCGCAGATCCTGCTCGCCGACGAACCGACCGGTAACCTCGACCCCGCCACCAGCGCCGGCATCATGCAGTTGCTGGAGCGCATCAACGCCGGTGGGACGACGGTCGTCATGGCCACGCACGAGGCCGGCTTCGTCGACCAGATGCAGCGTCGGGTGATCGAGCTGCAGGACGGCCAGATCGTCCGTGACGAACGCCACGGTGGATACGGCACGACCGCGGCCATCCCGGGTCTCGTCAGAGGATCCTCCAAGGCTGCCGCCCCGTCGGCACAGACAGCTCCCGCTACGGCCTCGACCCCGGTCGCACCCGCCGTCGAGACCTCGTCGGTTCCGGTGAAGACCACGACCTCCTCCGTCGCTGCCAGCTCCGAGCCCACGACGAGTGCCGTGGCCGCAGCCGCGGTCGCCGCAACCGCGGCCACGCCGACCGCTCCAGCCGCACCGACCGCGCCCGCCGCGGTCTCGCGCGAGACCACGCCGCGGGCCGACACCGACGAGGTCGTCACCCGGGTGTCCGGCTCGACGCCGATCCAGGAATCGGCCGCGGCTCCCGTCGCCGAGCCTGAGACGCCGGCGACCCGAGCCGAGGAATCGACACCGGAAGCGCCCGAGGCCGAGCCGACGACGCCGGAAGCGGAGCCCGCCGTACCACCGGCGGCCGCGGTCCCGGAGGTCGCGCCTCCACAACGCCTGAGCAACGCCACGGGCCCCATCGGGCTCCCGGCACGCAACGAGATCGACCCCATCGAGGTCGAACACCTGTCGCTCGCCGAGCGACTCGGCCTGCGTGCCGCGGCGCGCGGCACTGAAGACGGAGAGCAGAACGTGGGGCCGACCAAGTGAGACTCGCTCTGATCTGGTCCGAGGTCTGGAACGGCCTGCGTCGCAACGTCTCGATGGTCGTCTCCGTCGTGCTCGTGACGTTCATCTCGCTCACCTTCGTCGGTACGGCCGTCCTGCTGCAGATGCAGATCGGCCAGATGAAGAACTACTGGTACGACCGCGCACAGGTCGCGATCTACCTCTGCACCGCCGACAGTGCGGGCGACACCTGCGCCGCCGGCGCCGCGACCGAGGAGCAGCGCGCCGCCGTCCAGAGCGCCCTGGAGTCGTCGACCCTTGCGCCCTTCGTGGACAAGTTCTACTTCGAGGACCAGGCGCAGGCGTTCACGAACTTCCAAGAGCAGTTCAAGGGCAACGACATCGCACAGTTCGTCACGGCGGACCAGCTGCCCGAGACCTTCTGGGTGAACATGAAGGACGCCTCGCAGTCCGACGTGCTCGTCGAGGCGTTCTCCGGCGTCGCGGGCGTGGAGCAGGTGACGGATCAACGCCAGTACCTCGACCAGATCTTCTCGGTCCTGAACATCGCCAGTTACACGGCGATCGGGATCGCGGCACTCATGCTGGTCGCCGCAGCCCTGCTGATCGCTACGACCATCCGATTGTCGGCTTATTCGAGACGCCGGGAACTCGGCATCATGCGATTGGTCGGTGCATCGAACCGGTTCATCCAGACACCGTTCATCCTCGAGGGTGTGTTCGCCGCGCTCATCGGCTCCATCCTCGCGGCCGGGGCGGTGATCACCATCGTCCAGGTGTTCGTCCAGGGATACCTGGCGGACCGCATGCGGTACGTCAACTTCGTCGATCTCGGTGACGCCTTCGTGGTCCTCCCGATCCTGCTGCTCGTCGGCGTGCTGTTGGCGGCGATCTCGGCCAACTTCGCGATCTCGCGGTACCTCAAGGTCTAGCGGGGAGGCAGTGCGGCCACCGCGCCGCTCGCTCTGCGTTAGACTGACAGGCTGCCGCGATCGCGGCCGGTCCGTTCCGATGGATCCGAACCAGAACGTCAGGAGTACACCGTGCCGAGGGAACGGGGCGAGAACGTCGTGGCCACGAACCGCAAGGCCCGCCACGACTACACGATCGAGGACACCTACGAGGCCGGCATGGTCTTGACGGGTACCGAGGTGAAGTCGCTGCGAGCCGGGCGGGCGTCGCTCGTCGACGGGTACGCCTTCATCGACCGCCGTGAGGCGTGGCTCGACGCGGTACACATCCCCGAGTACGGCCAGGGCACGTGGACGAACCACCCGCCGCGGCGCAAGCGCAAGCTGCTGCTGCACCGCGAGCAGATCGACAAGATCGCCCACAAGATCGCCCCCGGTGGTTTCACCCTCGTGCCGTTGAAGATCTACTTCAAGGACGGCAAGGCCAAGGTGGAGATCGCCGTGGCGAAGGGCAAGAAGGAATACGACAAGCGGCATGCGCTGCGCGAGAAGCAGGACACCCGTGAGGCCGCGCGTGCGATGGCCACCAGGAACCGTCTCGGCGAATAGGTGACAGGCGCCACCTCGGCGCGGTACACTTGAAAGCTGCACCGCAAGGTGCTCGTCCACCGCTCGCGGTGGATTGACAATTCGACAGCGTGTGACAACGGCCCTCTTCGCCTCGTACTCCGAGGCGCTGAGTCCATGGGGATGATCGGTTTCGACATTGCCTGCGAAACTGCGAGAAGCGGGTCGAGGATGCAGGGTTATCTCGTTAACGATCTCTGCAAAACAACAAGTGCCAACTCTAAGCGCACTGACTTCGCCCTCGCTGCTTAAGCGAGCCCGATAGTCCGTCAGACCGAGCGTGTCCCCGTCTCGGATCCTGGCGTCATCTAGGGGACTTGCTGGATGACGGAGCCGCGACGTCATCCGGGACTTTTCTTCGGCTGGGCCCGTCGACCAAGATGCCCTTGTCAATGGTCGGGGCCGAGTAGAACGCATTAAGGGATACGCCCGTAGAAGGCGCAGAATCACAGCAGTGGACGGGGGTTCAATTCCCCCCATCTCCACTCCGGACGTTGTCACACGCTGCCGAGTCGACGACAGGCCCCCGCTTCGGCGGGGGCCTGTCGTCGTTCCTGGGGTCGGAGGGGTACCGACGGGCTGCTAACCTGGGAGTCCAGAGGCCGCCACCACCCGGGAGACCTGCATGGCGACAATCCTGCTTGTTTTTGCTGCGATCGCCGTCGCCACGCCCACACTCACTCGAGTGCTGTCGACGAAGGTCTTCTACGTCATCGCGTGTATGCCCGCGGCGGCATTCGTCTGGACGCTCTTCCAAACCGGCACGGTCACGGCCGGCGGCACGGTCGTCGAGACGATCGAGTGGATCCCGCAACTGAGCATTGCGCTCTCGTTCCGGATGGACACGCTCGCCTGGCTGCTGTCCCTCGTGGTCACCGGCGTCGGTGCTCTCGTATTGCTCTACTGCGGCCGCTACTTCTCCTCGACCGAGCCCGGCCTCGGTCGCTTCGCCGCGCTCCTCTTCGCCTTCGCCGGCACGATGTTCGGTCTCGTGACCGCCGACGACATCATCGTCATGTTCATGTTCTGGGAGATCACGAGTGTGCTCTCCTACCTGCTCATCGGGCACTACACCGATCGCAAGGAGAGCCGCGGTGCCGCGCTCCAGGCGCTCCTGGTGACGACCTTCGGCGGGCTCGTCATGCTCGTGGGCGTCATCATGATCTCCGTGCAGGCGCAGAGCACCTCGCTCGCCTCGATCGTCGAACAGGGCCTGACCGGCCCCGCGACCACCGTCGCCATCCTCCTCATCCTCGTCGGCGCGATCTCGAAGTCGGCGCTCGTCCCGTTCCACTTCTGGCTGCCGGCCGCGATGGCCGCACCGACGCCCGTGAGCGCATACCTCCACGCTGCGGCGATGGTGAAGGCAGGGATCTACCTCGTCGCGAGGCTCGCACCCGGCTACGCCGACACCCCGGGCTGGGACGCGATGCTCGTCGGCCTGGGCGTCCTCACCATGGTCGCCGGTGCTTGGCGGTCCCTGCGTCAGTACGACCTCAAGCTGGTCCTGGCCTACGGGACGGTGAGCCAGCTCGGATTCCTGATGGTCATCTCGGGGTACGGCACCCGCGATTCGGCCCTGGCCGCCGTCGCGCTCCTGCTCGCCCACGCCATCTACAAGGCGGCGCTCTTCCTCGTCGTCGGCATCATCGACCACCGCGCTGGGACGCGTGACTGGAGGCATCTCTCCGGTCTCGGGCGTCAGACGCCGGTGCTCGCCGTCATCGCGGCGATCGCGGTCGCGTCGATGGCCGGCATCCCACCGCTCTTCGGGTTCGTCACGAAGGAGGCCGTCTTCACCTCGCTGCTGGAGGGCGCGCTCGAGGGCGACGTGTGGGGTTGGATCGCGATCGTCGGGACCGCCGTCGGGTCCGTGCTGACCGTCGCATACAGCGCCCGGTTCCTCTGGGGCGCCTTCGGAGACCGGCGCGGCGCCGCGCCGACCGAACTGCATGCCGAATCCGGAACGATCATGATCGCGCCGGGCATCCTCGCCGTCGCGACCATCGCTCTCGGCTTCGCGACGAAGCCCATCGACACGGTGCTCGCGCCCTACGCGGACTCCGTGGGGGAGGGCGACTACCACCTCGCGCTCTGGCACGGCCTCGAGCCGGCGCTCGGCATCTCGGCCGTCGTCGTGCTGCTCGGTCTGCTGCTCTTCCGCTGGAGGCTCCCGGTCGCGCGTCTGCAGGACCGCCTGCCACCCCTCATCGACTCCTCGAAGGGGTACTGGGCGGCGACCCAGGGCATCGACCGGCTCTCCGCGAAGGTCACCCTGTTCGCCCAGCGCGGCGGGCTCGTCCAGTACCTGTCCACCATCCTCGTGGTCTTCGTCCTGACCCTCGGCACGATCGCCCTCCTCGGGCGCACCTGGCCGAGTGAGATCCGGCTGTGGGACTACCCCGCGCAGGTGGCCATCGCCTTCATCATGGCGACCGCGGCGATCGCGGCCGCCCGGGCGAAGCAGCGCATGGCCGCCGTGCTGCTCGTCGGCGTCACCGGCTTCGGGCTCGTCGCACTGTTCGCCCTGCACGGTGCTCCCGACCTCGCGCTGACCCAGGCCCTCGTCGAGACGATCACGATCGTGGTGTTCGTCCTCGTGCTCCGCCGACTCCCGGCCAAGATCGCCCAGCGCAACGCCCCGGTCCACCGCGTCCGTCGGGTCGTCATCGGGACGTTGACCGGCCTGGTCATGGGGCTCATCGGGATCATCGCCCTGGGCGCCCGACAAGCCGAGAGCATCGCGACCGAGCTGCCCAGGCTCGCCGTCGAGGAGGGCCACGGCAAGAACATCGTCAACGTCATGCTCGTCGACATCCGGGCCTGGGACACCATGGGCGAGATCTCGGTGCTCGTCGTGGTGGCCACCGGTATCGCGAGCCTGCTCTTCGTCTCACAGCGTGGCGCCGAGGTCCCGCGCCTCAGCGGTGCGCGGCGTCGACGGATCCCGGGCCTCCGATCCCAGGTCGTGTCGGACCCCCACCTCGCGGACAGCGAGATGGAGGCACCTCGCGACGCGGTGGGGCGGCACTCATGGCTCATCGGTGGCCGGGCGATCGCCGAGGCGAACCGTTCGATCCTCCTCGAGGTCCTCGTGCGGCTCCTCTTCCACCCGGCGATCGTCGTCTCCGTCTTCCTGCTCTTCGTCGGCCACAACGAGCCGGGCGGTGGCTTCGCCGGCGGTCTGCTCGCCGGCCTCGCGCTTGTGATGCGGTATCTCGCCGGCGGACGCTACGAGCTCGGCGAAGCCGTGCCGATCGATGCGGGCAAGGTGCTCGGCGTCGGACTGCTGCTCGCTGTGGGGACGGCCGTCGGTTCCCTGTTCTTCGGCGGTGAGGCGCTCCAGTCCGCGTACTTCTCGGCCGACGTCCCGATCCTCGGACACCTCTCGTTCGGCACGTCCAGCATCTTCGACATCGGCGTCTACCTCGTCGTCGTCGGACTGGCGCTCGACATCCTGCGCAGCCTCGGGGCCGAAGTCGACCGTCAACAGGAGGAAGCCGACATCGACGAGCAGAGTACGGACGAGTTCTCGGCGAGTGAGGCCGAGCAATGAGCGCCTCACTGACCCTCGTCGTCCTGATGGCCGTCATGTACGGCACCGGGGTGTACGTCATGCTCGAGCGGAGCCTCACCAGGTTCCTCATCGGGTTCGTGCTCGTCGGCAACGCGACGAACCTCCTCATCCTGATCATGAGCGGCCCGAGCGGCACCGCACCGCTCGTCACGGGCACCGCCTCCGACGACCGCATGGTCGATCCGGTGCCGCAGGTGCTCATGCTCACGGCCATCGTCATCAACTTCGGTGTGACCGCCTTCATCTTGGCGCTCATCTACCGGACCTGGTGGTTGGCACAGCTCGGCGACGAGGGTGACACCCTCAGCGATGAGCACGCCGACGACACCGAGGCGGCGACGGAGGCGGTCTTCAACCAGGTCGACCTGGACGACGAGGCCATCCAACGGGTCCTCGACGAGAGCAACGAGCACGGCGACGACAGTCACACGACCAGGAAGGGGGCAGGCGAATGAACGCACTCGTCCCGCTCGTGGTCATGATCCCGCTGATCGGCTCGGCGATCGCGCTCATGTTCCGCAACCGCCGCAAGACGCAGGTGGCGATCAGCGTCGTCGCGCTCACCGCGGTGACCGTGATCAGCGCGATCCTGCTCGCGGCAGTCGACCAGAGCGGCACGATCGTCGTGGAGCTGGGCGGCTGGTCCCCGCCGTGGGGCATCGTGCTCGTCGTCGACCGGCTGTCGGCGATCATGCTGCTCGTCGCGGCCCTGATGCTGCTGGGCGTCCTCATCTTCGCCATCGGTCAGGGCATCGTCGACGGCGACCGCGAGACGCCGGTGTCGATCTTCCACCCGACCTACCTGGTCCTGGCGGCCGGGCTGTTCGACGCCTTCGTCGCGGGCGACCTCTTCAACATGTACGTCGGCTTCGAGATGCTCCTCGCCTCCAGCTACGTGCTCCTCACCCTGGGCGGCACCGGAGCACGGATCCGCGCCGGCGTCACCTACATCGTCATCAGCCTCATGTCGTCGCTGCTCTTCGTCGCCGCGATCGCCCTCATCTACGGCGCGACGGGCACGGTGACGATCGCCCTCGTGGCGGACCGCGTGCGCGACCTGCCGATGGAGGTGCAGGCGATCCTCTGCGCCGCACTGCTGCTCGGGTTCGCGGTGAAGGCGGCGGTGTTCCCGCTGTCGTTCTGGCTGCCCGACTCCTACCCGACCGCGCCGGCGCCGGTCACGGCGGTCTTCGCCGGCCTGCTGACGAAGGTCGGTGTGTACGCGATCATCCGGACCGACACGCTCATCTTCAAGGACGTGCCGCTGGCGACACCGTTGATGGTCATCGCCTTCCTGACCCTGCTCATCGGCATCTTCGGCGCGGTCGCCCAGGCCGACATCAAACGACTGTTGTCGTTCACTCTCGTGAGCCATATCGGCTACATGATCTTCGGCATCGCCGTCGGCGGGGTCGCCGGTACCGCCGCGACGATCTACTACATCGTCCACCACATCGTCGTCCAGACCACGCTGTTCCTCACCACCGGTCTCGTCGAGCGGATCGGCGGGACGACCTCCATCTCCCGCCTCGGCGGGATCCTGAAGGCCTCGCCGATCGTCGGCGTGCTGTTCTTCATCGGAGCGATGAACCTCGGCGGCATCCCGCCGTTCTCGGGCTTCCTCGGCAAGATCGGGCTGTTCCAGGCGGGTGTCGCCCTGGGTGACCCGCTGTCGTACATCCTCATCGCCGCCGGAGCCGCGACCTCGCTCCTGACCCTGTACGCCCTCGCGCGCGTGTGGAACATGGGCTTCTGGCGTGGGAAGGACGAGGTCGCCGGATACTCCTCGCCGTTGCTCGACCAGCTCGCGGAGAGCCCCGAGGACTCGGGGTCGGTCGACACCAAGACCATCTCGCGCCCGATGATCGGTGCCACGACCGGCATGGTCGCGTTGACCCTCGCCCTGACGGTCTTCGCGGGGCCGCTCTTCGGACTGGCCACACGGGCCGCTGAGAACATCGAGGACCCGGACAACTACATCACCGCGGTCTTCCCCGACGGAACGGAGCACCTGAAGTAATGCAACCGTCACGTCGTCGCGCCCTGTTCAGCCAGGCCCTCCTCCTGGCCGGACTCATCCTGCTCTGGTGTCTCCTCTGGGGGATGTTCGACCTGCTCACCCTCGTGACCGGCCTCGGGGTCGCGTTGCTGGTGTCGTTCCTGTTCTACCTGCCGGCCGTCGAGCTGAGCGGCCGCATCAACCTCTGGCGGACCGCGATCTTCCTGGGCAAGCTCCTCGTCGACATCGTGCGGGCGAGTGCGGAGATCGCGTGGCTCGTCCTCAAGCCGAGGTTCCGTTCCAGTAACGCGGTGATCGCGGTCCGTCTGCGGACGACCTCCGACCTCATCATGAGCTGGACGGCGGAGGCGGTCTCGATCGTCCCCGGCTCGATCGTGGTCGACCTCGACCGCACGGCGTCGACGCTCTACCTGCACGCGTTGAACGTGCATGACGACGCCGACATCGACGAGGTCGTCGCCGAAGTCCTCGGAACGGAGCGACGGCTCATCCTCGCGATCGGTTCGCGCGCCGAGGCCGACGCCCTCCGCCACGACCATGACCACGTCTCGATCGGAAGGGGGCAGTGATGCTCGTCGTGATCATCATCGTCTCCGTGCTGTTCGGTGCCGCGGCCCTCGCAGCGGTCTACCGGATCATCCGCGGGCCGAGCCTCCTCGACCGCGTGATCGCCTCCGACGTGCTCGTCGCCACCGTCATGTGCGCGATCGGGGCCGAGATGGCGATCAACCGTCACACGGACGGCCTGCCGGTCCTCCTGGCGCTCGCGATGTTCGCGATCGTCGGCTCGGTCAGCGTCGCGCGCTTCATGTCGAAGCAGGACGACGCATGACCGGCGATCTGATCCGCGACATCGTCACCGGTGCCCTCGTGCTCGTCGGGGCGATCATGTGCTTCGCCGCCGGCGTCGGCCTCCTGCGCTTCCCCGACGTGTTGTCCCGCCTGCACGCGGCGACCAAGCCGCAGATCCTCGGGCTCATCGCGATCATGGCGGACGTCGCCGTCTCGAGCCCGACGGTCGGGACGATCACGATCGCGATCGCGATCATCGTGTTCCAGAGCCTCACCGCGCCGATCTCCGCGCACATGGTCGCCCGGGCGGCGTACCGGAGCGGCAACTTCGACGCGGCCGTCCTCGTCCGCGACGAGCTCGCGGGACGCGAAGAACTCGGCGAGGAACGACATCCCGGCCACACGCCCGAATAGCGGCACAATGTCCCCATGGGAATGCTCATCTACGGGTCCGGCGACGAGTACGAGATCGAAGACCGCGCGCTCGCGCACCTGAAGGCCGTCATCGGGGCGAAGCTGCGCCGACAGGAGAGTTTCTTCCTCAGCTGGGCGAACGATCCCGAACACGGTTCGGGACGACGGTCGCTCTGGTTGTCCCCGAGCATCCCGCTGCAGTTCCGCTTCTTCGGGAGCCGCCCGCCGGAACTCAACCGCGCGTGGCTCGAGGTCCTCTCGGATTCATCGCACACCCCGCGAGGGCTACAGCTCATCCCGGAGTCCGAGGTCGAGGGGCACCTCGCGGGGAACGGGGCGTCGCGCGACGCGGGCACCGAGTCCCACGACCAGGACCACGGCTAGGACGATTCGTCCGTCCCCACGAGCAGGACGCGGAGCGCCGTCTCCGGTGAGCCGCGACCGTCCGGAGGGATCGTCTCGCCGTGCGTATAGCGATCGACGACCCGCGGGTCGACGTAGCTGGACTTCGCGATCGCCGGGGTGTTGCCGAGGACCGCTGCGGCGTCGCGCATGGCCTGTGCGATGACCTTCGAGCGTGCCGTCTTACTCTGCACGGGTCCGGCCTTCGCCAGGCTCTCCGCGGCCGCGACGGTGCCGTGCAGCGTCCGGAAGTCCTTCGCGGTGAACTCGCCGTTCGTCTGCGCCCGGACGTAGTCGTTGATCTGGCTCGCCTGGAGGTGGCGCCACCGGTTCCCGTCCTTCCAGGCCAGGAGGCGGGCGTGCGGTCCACGGCGCTTCAAGGAGCGGATGAGCGAGGCCAGGTCGGCGTCGACGATGTCGGACTCCCAGGGCTGTCCGCTCTTCGCCGGGAACTTCAGCGCGACGGTGTCGCCGCTCACACGAGCGTGCGCTCCCTCGAGGGTCGACAGGCCGTGACTGCCGTTGGCCTCCGCATACTGCTCGCCGCCCACGCGCAGGGAGCCGGTGTCGAGCATGCGGAACGCGCCGGCTGACACCCGTGCCAGCGGGTATCCCTCGAGCCGGAGGTCCCGGGTGACCCGACCTCGCGCGGCAGGGAGCGCCTCTGCGAGGGCCAGGGCGCGGTCGAACTTGCTCCGGTCCTGACGCTCGCGCCACGACGGGTGGTAGAGGTACTGCCGTCGCCCGGCTGCATCGATCCCCGTCGCCTGGATGTGCCCGTTCGCGTAGGGGGTGATCCAGACGTCGTTCCACGCCGGAGGGACCACCAAGCCGTCGATCCGTGCCCGGATCTCCTGATCGTCGAGGAGCGAACCGTCCGGCATTCGATAACTGAAACCGCGCCCGGATCGAACCCGTCGGATGCCCTGTCCGTTCACGTCGCTGCGCCTCAGTCGTACCATCCGCCCAGGCTACGACGCGGTCGGATACCGCTCGGCGGGCTTGCGCCGTGCCGTGCGCTCGTGTCAGCCGACGGGTGGCAGCTCGGCGAGGAAGGCGTCGTGCAGGCGCCCGTTCGTCGCGAGGGAGCTCCGCGTGGAGATGGTCTCGATGCCGTCGATGTCCGTGAAGCGACCGCCGGCCTCGAGGACGATCGGCACGTGGGCGCCCAGGTCGTACTCCTGCACGCCGAATTCGGCCACGGCGTCGATCGAGCCCTCGGCGAGCAGCATGTAGGGCCACATGTCACCGATGGCCCGATCGCGCCACAGGGAGCCGCACAGGGCCAGCAGCTGGGGGATCCGCCCGACCGAGGCCCACTGCGCGATGCTCTGGAAGCTGAAGGACGCGTCGGCGAGGTCGGAGACCCCCGAGACGGACAGCCGGCGTGGGGTGGTCTCGCCGAACCGGACGCCCCACGCGCCGTGTCCGATGGCACCCCACCAGCGGGCGTGCATGGCGGGTGCGCTCACGACGCCGACGACAGGTACGCCGTCGACGGCGAGGGAGATGAGTGTCGCCCAGTTCGAGACGCCGCGGAGGAAGTTCGCCGTCCCGTCGATCGGGTCGATGATCCACTGCCGATCCGTCGGGCCCTGCGCGCCGTACTCCTCGCCGAACACGCCGTCGTCCGGGCGCTCGGTCTCGAGGATGCCGCGGATGGAGCGTTCGACGGCGAGGTCGGCGTCGGTGACGTGCGAGCGGTCCGGCTTGGTGGAGACCTCGAGGTCTCGGGCCTCGAAGCGGTCCATCGCGATGCGGTCGGCCGCGTCGGCGAGCCGGAGCGCGAGATCGAGGTCGGCGGGGGAGACGGTCACGGGTTCGGTCACCTCTCCAGGATAGGGTCGCGCGGGCCGGATCGAACGACGCTCGTGGGGTCGGCGACGTGCCGCCGCGACACGCCGACCGGCTCGATTTCGCACCCGGGCCAGTTGGGTGCTAGTGTCATATCTCGGTTCGGAACACTCCGAAACCACGCACCTCTAGCTCAATTGGCAGAGCAACTGACTCTTAATCAGTGGGTTCCCGGTTCAAGTCCGGGGGGGTGCACCACACCAGCAACGGCCTCGTCTTCGGACGGGGCCGTTCTGCGTTTCGGCTCGACTCGCGTTCGGGCTTACGGCCCGACGAAACGCTCCGGTGACGTTTCGCGACAGCTCCCGTCCGATTCGCGTCATCGGAACCGAGTAGAGCGCGGGCATGAGACCCTGGAAGGGTCGGCAGCATGGCGGGATCGGGTCCTGCCCTTGCCGACGAAAGCCTCCGCGTGGTCACCCCACCGTGCGGAGCAGAGCGACGGTCGGGCATTCGTGCCCACCAGCGCCGTGACGCCTCATCGATTCGGGTTCGATGAGGCGTCATGCCCGCTCAACGGCCCGGTACGACGAAACGGCCGCCCACCGGAGTGGACGGCCGTTCTCGACGTGCGTGGCCGGTCAGGCGACCGAGCTGCGGCGCGCCGGCACCGGGTTGACGAGGCTCGCGTCGATGAACTCGGGTTCGGCCCAGACGGTGATGGGGTAGTGCTGCGGCTCGAGGAGGGTTCGCTCGACGAGCGTCGGCTCAGTGTCGTCAGCCGCGGCATCGGGGTGGTCGTCATCGGTCTGCGCCTCGGACGGCGCGTCGATCGTCTCGGTGACGGCGGCAGGTTCCTCGACGACGGCCGGCTCGATGACCTCGACGGTCTCGACCTCGTCGGCGACATCGACCGCGGCTTCTTCCTGGCCACGAGACCACAACCGCCATCCGCGCGCCGGAGCGGCCTCGGCACGGACCGTCACCGCAGCCTGCTCGAGGTCGATGTCCGTCGCGATGTCGTGGGCGAGCTGCTGGGCATAGACCTCGTGGAAGATCTCATCGCCGGAGCTCGGGGTGCGGCGCGACAGCACCCAGGCACCGTTGGCGCCGAGCTCGCTCGCCAGTCGAGCGTGGACGAGGTCGAACAGCTGCTTCTCGGTCAGCTTCGATGCGGAGACTGGTGCTGCGTGGCGTCGGCGACCGAACATGGCGGGCCCTTCATCGAAAGCGGATCATCCGTGAGGCTGGACTCCCTTCATTGTCGATCACGAGGCGCGGAACGACGCGGAGACACGCGGGTGAGTGCCCCAATTCTCGGGTTCTCCGGGCGCCCGTGGTAGCGCGGTCGGCGCGACCTCAGCGGCCGATCTCAGCCTGCTTGCTGTCGTCGAGCACCGAGCTGATCGCGAGGGCGAGCGAGATGCCCCAGCTCACCCAGAGGAGGGCGAGCTTCCAGTCCCGCGGTCCCTGTCGGGTCGCCTGGAGGGCGGAGATCCCGCCGAAGACCGTGGAGATCATGCTGCCGTTGAAGAGGAATTTGCGCATGACTTCACGCTAGCCGGTAGGGGAGGCCCCCCGCATCCGGGCTTTCCTTCGGGTTCTCGCCTGTGCTAGCGAATGCACGCTTCGCGAAGGCCAGTGAGGCGCGCAGCTGGCTGAGGCGGAGCGCGTCGCCGCCGGTCGCGGGCAGGTGCACCTCCGCGACGATGCTTCCCGACCAGTCCGCCGCGCGCAGCAGCTCGAGGACCTCGGCGACCGGCTGCTCACCGTCGCCCGGGAGGAGGTGCTCGTCGAGGAAGGCACCCCGCGGCGACGGTGCGGTCCCGTCGCACAGGTGCACGTGGCGGAGGCGGCCGCCGTAGCGGGTCGCGATCTCGAGCGAGTCCTCACCCGCGAGGGCCGCATGGGAGAAGTCGAGCGTCAGGGCGGCGCAGGCGAGCGGGGCCGGGTCGTAGCCGAAGGCGAACGGCTGCACCCGGAGCCCGCGGCTCTGGAAGCACGCCATGTTCTCGACGGCCAGCTCGAGTCCGTGCGTCTCGCTCAGCTCGGCGACGAGGTCGACGAAGGCGTGCGCGTAGCGCCGCTGCCAGCGGAACGGCGGGTGGACGACGACGGTCGACGCGCCGACGGCGGCGGCGAGCTCGGCCGAGCGGCGGAGCTTCTCCCGATGGTCGCGGCCCCAGACGAACGCGGTCCGGGTCAGGACCGGCGCGTGGATCGAGAGGATGTCGAGCCCGGTCTCGGCGGCGAGGGCGCGGAGGGCGTCGGCGTCCTGCGTGAGGCGGTCCTGGGTCACCATCACCTCGACGCCGTCGTAGCCGGCTTCGGCGGCCAATTCGAACGCGCGCCGGGTTCCCAGCGGGTAGACGCAGGAGGTGCTCATGCCATGGCGGATCATCAGCGCAAGCATATGCTCGCCGTCTGAACACGCGGTTTCGCCATGCGGAACGCTGCTAGCCTGAACAGCGAACCCGAGTACCCCGGGAGGGCCATCATCACCAGATATTCCGCGCCTGACGGCGGATCAGCGTCGACCTTCGACTTCATCGTGGTATCCAACCGGCTGCCGGTCGACCGCGTCGTCGATGCAGACGGCGCCGAGAGCTGGCGGACCTCGCCCGGTGGACTCGTGACCGCCCTCGAACCCGTCATGCGCGGTGCCGACGGCGCCTGGATCGGATGGGCCGGCTCCGCCGACCTCGAGATCGAGCCGTTCGACAACGACGACATGTGGATCATCCCGGTCCCGCTGTCCGAGGACGAGATCGCCCGCTACTACGAGGGTTTCTCGAACGACACCATCTGGCCGCTCTACCACGACGTCATCGCTCCGCCGAGCTACCACCGCGAGTGGTGGGACTCCTACGTCGCCGTGAACCGACGGTTCGCGGAGGCGGCCGCAGCGGCCGCGTCCGACGGCGGGACCGTCTGGGTGCAGGACTACCAGCTGCAGCTCGTGCCGAAGATCCTGCGTGAGCTGCGACCCGATCTCACGATCGGCTTCTTCAACCACATCCCGTTCCCGGCCTACGGCATCTACTCGCAGCTCCCATGGCGACGCCAGATCATCGAGGGACTGCTCGGCGCCGACGTCATCGGCTTCCAGCGCGTCGCGGACGCGGGTAACTTCTCCCGGGCGGTCCGCCGCCTGTTCGGGTACGAGACGAAGGGAGCCGCGATCCAGGTCCCGCTCGATGCGGCACTCGTGTCGGTCACGACGGACGCGGCACCGGTCGCCTCGAAGCGCGGCGCCCCGTACCGCACGGTGATCGCCCGGCACTTCCCGATCTCGATCGACAGCAAGGGGTACCAGGCCCTCGCGCAACGCCCCGACATCATCGCCCGTGCCAAGCAGATCCGCGAGGAGCTCGGCAACCCGGAGACGATCATGCTCGGCGTCGACCGCCTCGACTACACGAAGGGCATCGGGCACCGACTCAAGGCCTTCGGAGAGCTCCTCGCACAGGGCAAGCTCGCGGTCGAGGACGTCACGCTCGTCCAGGTCGCCAGCCCCAGCCGCGAACGCGTCGAGACGTACCGTCAGCTCCGCGACGACATCGAGCAGACGGTCGGCCGGATCAACGGCGACTTCGGCACCATCGGCCACACCGCGATCCAGTACCTGCACCACGGGTACCCCCGCGAGGAGATGGCTGCCCTCTACCTCGCCGCCGACGTCATGCTCGTCACAGCCCTGCGCGACGGCATGAACCTCGTCGCGAAGGAGTACGTCGCCGCTCGCTACGACAACGACGGCGTCCTCGTGCTGAGCGAGTTCGCCGGCGCGTCCGACGAGCTGAAGCAGGCACTCAAGATCAACCCGCACGACATCGAGGGGATGAAGTCGGCGATCCTCCAGGCCGTGCACATGACGAAGGCCGAGCGTGGTCGTCGCATGCGGGCGCTGCGCAAGCGCGTCATGGAGTACGACGTCGCGCGGTGGTCGGCGTCCTTCCTCGACGAGTTGCAGCGTGTGCGTGACCAGTCACCGACCATCGAGCAGGGGAGCACCACCCAGTCATGAGCACCACCGACGAGCCCACCGACACCCTCGGGGGGCTTCCCCTCGGACTGCGTGCGGAACTCCGCCGCCTGGCCGACGTCCCGAAGCTCCTGGTGGCCCTGGACTTCGACGGCACGCTGGCACCCGAGGTCGACGACCCGGACCAGGCGCGCGCGCTGCCCGCGGCTCGCAAGGCCGTGTTGGCGCTGATGGACCTGCCAGGGACGCGCGTCGCACTCGTGTCCGGGCGCGCGATCGACAGTCTCGTGGCGGTGGCCGAGCTGCCCGATCACGCGCTGTTCGCCGGCTCGCACGGCGTCGAGATCCGCCTCGACAACCCCGACGACGCCCTCGCCCTCGACGATGAGGAACGCGAACAGCGGGAGACCCTCCAACGGATCCTCCAGGACGTCGCGGAGGGTTACGATAATGTCTGGATCGAGCGGAAGCCGGCAGGGTTCGCCCTGCACACGAGGCTCGCCAGTGAAGAAGACTCCAGGATCGCCCACCTCGAAGCACTCGCCCACACCAAGGACGAGTTCGGCGCCCTGACGGTTCGAGAGGGCAAGAACGTCCTCGAGTTCTCGCTCAGGAGCGCGACCAAGGGCGAAGCCGTCGAACACCTCCGGCGGTACACCAAAGCAGATGCCGTGTTCTACGCGGGCGACGACGTCACGGACGAGGACGCGTTCGGCGCACTCGGCCCCGGCGACCTCGGGGTGAAGAGTGGCACCGGCGTGACCGCCGCCGACTTCAGGGTCGAAGGACCCTCCGAGATCGCGCGCGTCCTCGGCATGCTCGCGGAATATCGAAGCAACAAGGAAGCCGTAGACTCTTAAAATGCCAGAGATCGACATCAAACCACGCAGTCGTGCCGTCACCGACGGGATCGAGGCGACCACCTCGCGCGGCATGCTCCGCGCCGTCGGCATGGGCGACGAGGACTGGGACAAGCCCCAGATCGGCATCGCGAGCTCGTGGAACGAGATCACGCCCTGCAACCTCTCGCTCGACCGCCTCGCACAGGGTGCCAAGGAGGGCGTGCACTCGGGTGGGGGATACCCGCTGCAGTTCGGCACCATCTCCGTCTCCGACGGCATCTCCATGGGCCACGAGGGCATGCACTTCTCGCTCGTCTCGCGCGAGGTCATCGCCGACAGTGTCGAGACCGTGGTCATGGCCGAGCGCCTCGACGGCACGGTCCTGCTCGCCGGCTGCGACAAGTCGCTCCCGGGCATGCTCATGGCCGCCGCGCGGCTCGACCTCTCCTCGGTCTTCCTCTACGCCGGATCGATCGCGCCGGGTTGGGTCAAGCTCTCCGACGGCACCGAGAAGGAGGTCACGATCATCGACTCCTTCGAGGCGGTCGGGGCCTGCAAGGCCGGCAACATGAGCGAAGAGGACCTGAAGCGCATCGAGTGCGCCATCGCCCCGGGCGAGGGTGCCTGCGGCGGGATGTACACGGCCAACACGATGGCGTCGGTCGCCGAGGCGCTCGGCATGAGCCTCCCGGGTTCGGCATCGCCGCCCTCGGCCGACCGCCGTCGCGACTACTTCGCGCACCGCTCGGGCGAAGCCGTGGTCAACATGCTCCGACTCGGCATCACCGCGCGCGACATCCTGACGAAGGAGGCGTTCGAGAACGCCATCGCCGTCGCGATGGCATTCGGCGGATCGACGAACGTGGTCCTGCACCTGCTCGCGATCGCCCGCGAGGCCGAGGTCGACCTCACACTCGACGACTTCAACCGCATCGGCGACAAGGTGCCGCACATCGGCGACCTGAAGCCGTTCGGCCAGTACGTCATGAACGACGTCGACCGTCACGGCGGCGTCCCCGTCGTCATGAAGGCGCTGCTCGACGCCGGTCTGCTGCACGGCGACTGCCTCACGGTCACCGGCAAGACGGTCGCCGAGAACCTCGCCGACATCAACCCCGACCCGATCGACGGCACGGTCATCCGCACGCTCGACAACCCGATCCACGCGACCGGCGGCATCACGATCCTCAAGGGCTCGTTCGCGCCCGAGGGCGCCGTCGTGAAGACGGCCGGATTCGACGCCGAGGTCTTCGAAGGACCCGCGCGGGTCTTCGAACGTGAACGCGGAGCCATGGACGCGCTCACCGAGGGCAAGATCAACAAGGGCGACGTCGTCATCATCCGCTACGAGGGCCCGAAGGGTGGGCCGGGGATGCGCGAGATGCTCGCGATCACGGCCGCCATCAAGGGCGCCGGACTCGGCAAGGATGTACTACTGTTGACGGACGGTCGATTCTCAGGCGGCACAACCGGACTGTGCATCGGCCACATAGCACCCGAAGCGGTGGACGCAGGTCCAATCGCCTTCGTGCGCGATGGTGATCTGATACGGGTCGATATCGCTGGCCGCTCGCTCGACCTACTCGTCGACGAAGCAGAGCTGGAAGCCCGCCGCGACGGCTGGGCGCCTCTTCCCCCGCGCTATACCCGTGGCGTTCTCGCAAAGTACTCTCGTCTCGTGCACTCCGCAGCGGAGGGCGCGATCACGGGATAACCGAGCATCTCGTTCGTGCATCTCATCGCTGAAGGAATCATCATGCCCACGGAATCCCAACCCGTGCCTCATCCCAGAACACCTGCGGCCCCGGCCGCACCGGAGATCCTGACGGGAGCCCAGGCGATCGTCCGATCGCTCGAGCTCCTCGGGGTCACCGACATCTTCGGTCTGCCCGGCGGAGCGATCCTGCCGACCTACGACCCGCTGATGGACTCGACGAAGCTCCGCCACATCCTGGTCCGACACGAGCAGGGCGCCGGCCACGCGGCCGAAGGATACGCCGCGGCCGGTGGCGGGATCGGCGTGTGCATCGCGACGTCCGGCCCCGGCGCGACGAACCTCGTCACCGCCATCGCCGACGCCTACATGGACTCGGTGCCGATGGTCGCGATCACCGGTCAGGTGTTCTCGACCCTCATGGGCACTGACGCGTTCCAGGAGGCGGACATCGTCGGCATCACCATGCCGATCACGAAGCACTCCTTCCTCGTCAAGACCCCGGAGGAGGTCCCGGCGGCCATCGCCGCGGCCTACGAGATCGCGGGTACCGGCCGTCCCGGACCGGTGCTGGTCGACATCACGAAGGACGCCCAGCAGGCTGAAGCGCCGTTCATCTGGCCGCCGAAGGTCGACCTGCCCGGCTACCGCCCGGTGACGAAGGCGCACGGCAAGCAGATCCAGGCCGCTGCGCAGCTGCTCGTCAACGCCAAGAAGCCGGTGCTGTACGTCGGCGGCGGCGTGATCCGCTCCAAGGCCTCCGAGGAACTGCTCGCGCTGGCCGAGGCGACCGGGGCTCCGGTCGTGACGACGCTCATGGCTCGCGGGGCGTTCCCCGACTCGCACACGCAGCACCTCGGCATGCCCGGCATGCACGGCACCGTCCCGGCAGTGCTCGCGCTGCAGGAGGCCGACCTGCTCGTGTCGCTCGGTGCCCGGTTCGACGACCGCGTGACCGGCAAGGCCTCGCTCTTCGCGCCGAACGCCAAGGTCGTCCACGTGGACGTCGACCCGGCCGAGATCTCGAAGATCCGCATCGCGGACGTCCCCATCGTGGGCGACGCGAAGGACGTCATCGTCGACCTCCAGTCGGCGTTCGAGGCAGCCGCCCGCGAGGTCACCCCCGACATCGCCGAGTGGTGGTCCTACCTCGACGGTCTCCGCGAGGAGTTCCCGCTGGGCTACGCCGAGCCGACCGACGGTCTGCTCTCGCCGCAGCACGTGATCTCCCGCATCGGCGAGATCACCGGTCCGGAGGGCGTCTTCGCGTCGGGCGTCGGCCAGCACCAGATGTGGGCGGCGCAGTTCATCAAGTACGAGCGTCCGAACTCCTGGCTGAACTCCGGCGGTGCCGGGACCATGGGCTACTCGGTCCCCGCGGCCATGGGCGCCAAGGTGGCCCAGCCCGATCGCCACGTGTGGGCGATCGACGGCGACGGCTGCTTCCAGATGACCAACCAGGAACTCGCGACCTGCACGATCAACAACATCCCGATCAAGGTCGCGATCATCAACAACTCCTCGCTGGGCATGGTCCGCCAGTGGCAGACGCTCTTCTACGACGGTCGCTACTCGAACACCGACCTGAACACCGGGCACGACACCATCCGGATCCCCGACTTCGTCAAGCTGGCCGAGGCCTACGGTTGCCTCGCGATCCGCGTGACGAAGGAGGAGGAGGTCGACGCCGCCATCAAGCTCGCCCTGGAGACGAACGACCGTCCGGTCGTCATCGACTTCGTCGTGAGTGCCGACGCGATGGTGTGGCCGATGGTGCCGCAGGGCGTCAGCAACAGCTACGTCCAGTACGCCAAGGACCACAGTCCGTCGTTCGATGAGGAGGCCTGAGCATGAGCAGCCACGTCCTGAGCCTCCTCGTCGAGGACAAGCCCGGTCTGCTGACCCGCGTCGCCGGGTTGTTCGCCCGCCGGGGCTTCAACATCGAGAGTCTCGCGGTCGGCCACAGCGAGATCGAGGGTCTGTCCCGGATCACGGTCGTCGTCGACGTCGAGGAGCTTCCGCTCGAGCAGGTGACGAAGCAGCTGAACAAGCTCATCAACGTCATCAAGATCGTCGAGCTGGATCCGGCGCAGTCCGTCCAGCGTGAGCACCTGCTCATCAAGGTCCGCGTCGACAACTCCACCCGTTCCCAGGTGCTGGAAGCCGTCAACCTGTTCCGGGCCCGCGTCGTCGACGTGGCGACCGACGCCCTCGTGATCGAGGTCACGGGCGACTCCGGGAAGACGACCGCGCTCCTCAAGGTGCTCGAGCCCTACGGCATCAAGGAGATCGCCCAATCGGGTCTCCTCGCCATCGGGCGCGGCTCGAAGTCCATCACCGAACGCGTCTTCAAGAACTAGTCGCATCTGCGGCATATTGCGAAACCACAACCAAGGAGAGAACCACCAGTGACTGAGATTTTCTACGACCAGGACGCAGACCTGTCGCTCATCCAGGGCAAGAAGGTTGCCGTTATCGGCTACGGCTCGCAGGGCCACGCACACGCGCTCAACCTCCGCGACTCCGGTGTCGAGGTCGTCGTCGGCCTGAAGGACGGCTCGAAGTCGATCGCCAAGGCCGAGGAGCAGGGCTTCACCGTCAAGAACGTCGCCGACGCCTCCGCATGGGCCGACGTCATCGTCATCCTCGCTCCGGACCAGCACCAGCGCACGATCTTCGCCGAGTCCATCAAGGACCAGCTCGCTCCGGGCAAGGCGCTCGTCTTCGGCCACGGCTTCAACATCCGCTTCGGCTACATCGAGGCTCCTGAGGGCGTCGACATCTTCATGGTCGCCCCGAAGGGCCCGGGCCACACCGTTCGTCGCGAGTACGAGGCCGGCCGCGGCGTCCCCGTCATCGTCGCCGTCGAGAAGGACGAGACCGGTGGCGCCTGGGCGCTCGCCTGGTCCTACGCCAAGGCGATCGGTGGCCTCCGTGCCGGTGGCATCAAGACCACCTTCACCGAGGAGACCGAGACCGACCTCTTCGGCGAGCAGGCCGTCCTGTGCGGTGGCGTCTCGCAGCTGATCCAGTACGGCTTCGAGACCCTGACCGAGGCCGGGTACCAGCCGCAGATCGCCTACTTCGAGGTGCTCCACGAGCTGAAGCTCATCGTCGACCTCATCTGGGAGGGTGGCATCGCCAAGCAGCGTTGGAGCGTCTCCGACACGGCTGAGTACGGCGACTACGTCTCCGGCCCGCGCGTCATCGACCCGAGCGTCAAGACCAACATGCAGGCGGTCCTCAAGGACATCCAGGACGGCACCTTCGCCAAGCGCTTCATCGACGACCAGGACGCCGGCGCGCCCGAGTTCCTCGAGCTGCGCAAGAAGGGCGAGGACCACCCGATCGAGGCCACCGGTCGCGAGCTGCGCAAGCTCTTCGCGTGGAACGCCTCGAACGACGACGACTACGTCGACGGCAGCGTCGCCCGCTAGTCTCCGCTCGTCCAGCCGCTCAGCGGCACCGAGCCAGAACGCCCGCCCCGATCCGTCGGGGCGGGCGTTCCGTCGTCTGCGGGAGCCTCAGGCCGTCGCTGCTCCGGTCGTGCCGGGCTCGAGGAAGATCTCGATGACCGGGATCGGGGTGTCGGGTTCACCGATCGGCAGGTGCAGGGTCACTGTGTCGGGACCGAGTCCCTTCGGTTGGGTGTGCTGGTTCGGCAGATCGTGCTCCGGGCGATGCACTTGGAACGGCACCTCGGAGCCGTCCGACAACAGCTGCGCGTAGCGCACCCGGCCGCCGAGACCGGGCAGGTGCAGGTGCACGAACGGCCAGGCGAAGACGTGGACGTACAGCCGGTCGCCGCGTTGCGTGTATCGGACGTCGGTCGGACTGCTGAACTCCGACGGGCCGCATCCTCGGATCGCCCGCTCGTGGAGCGCGAACCAGTCGGCGAGGACGTCGAGTCGTTCGATCGCGCGAGGATCGATCGTCCCGCGCGCGGTCGGTCCGATGTTCAGCAGCATGTTGCCGTTCTTCGAGACCGAATCGATGAGCATCCGCAGGAGCAGCTCCGGCGACTTGTAGTCGAGGTTGTCGCGGTCGTACCCCCAGCTGCCGTTCAGGGTCTGGCAGGCCTCCCACCGGAGGGGGTCGCCGTCGGGACCGACCGGTGTCACCACGGGCTGGTACTGCTCGGGGGTGGTGACGTCGCCCGGGAGTTCGAGGCGGTCGTTGATGAGGATCTCCGGCTGCAGCCCGCGGATCATCTCGACGAGTTCCTCGGAGCCCCAGTCGGCGGCGCCCTTCCCCGGCAGACCTTCGATGCCCTGCGAGTAGCTGAAGTCGAAGAAGAGGTAGTCGATCGGGCCGTAGCCGGTGAGCAGCTCGCGCACCTGGCCGTGCAGGTAGTCCCGGTAGCGGGACCAGTCACGGTCGGCGTTCGCTGCGAGCGCCTCGGGGTCGTCGCGTCGCGGGTGGATGCCGTCGACCGTGAAGTGGGGGTGATGCCAGTCGATGAGCGAGTGGTAGAAGCCGATCCGGAGCCCCTCGGCGCGGAAGGCCTCCACGAACTCCGCCACGAGGTCACGGCCGGCGGGCGTGTGCATGGACGTGAAGTCGGTGAGTGCCGAATCCCACAGGCAGAAGCCGTCGTGGTGCTTCGTCGTGAGCACCGCGTACCGGAAGCCGGCCGCCTTGGCCTGCTTGGCCCAGGCGCGGGGGTCGAACCGGTCTGGGTCGAAGTGCTCGCGGTAGCGCTCGTACTGTTCGGCCGAGAGGTGTTCCCGCGTCTGCACCCACTCATGGCGTGCGGGGAGGGCGTAGAGGCCCCAGTGCAGGAACAATCCGAATCTCGCCTCGTCGAACCAGGCGGTGTCGGGTCGGGGGATGGTGGTCTCGGTCACGGCGGCCCTTCGATCGTCGAGTGGGTTCACGGCGGTGCGGGGGCAGGCTAACACGAAAGGTCGGATGTCTGCTGTCCGGTGGGCCGGCGTGGTCAGGACGTCGGACCTCCTGCGCGTCGACGGTTCAGGCATCGTGGGGTTCGAAGACCTGCACGGGCACGCCGGTGTCCAGCGATGCCTTCGCCGCCAACGCGACCGACAGGGCCGCGAGGGCACTCCGGCCGGTCACTCGGAACGGTTGGACGTCTCGCTCCACGCAGTCGAGGAAGGAAGCCATCTGTCGTCGGTAGGGATCGGTCTCGTCGAGGTCGTAGGGGCCGTGCGCGGCGGCCGATCCCAGCGCGTCGACCGAGAGCGGCGGTGCGTGGGTCGGGGACGCACCGACGAATCGGTGGGCGATGAGCCCGGTGCTGCCGAGCACCTCGATGGCCGAGCTGAATCCGAAGGCCGGCGGGAGCTCCATGGAGGTGAGGACGCGCCCGATCCCGCCGTCGGCGTAGTCGACCGTCGTCTCGATCGGGCGACCGGTGCCGGTGCGTCGTGCTGACACGGATCGCGGCTGACCGAGGAGCTGGTTCAGCTGGTCGAAGTCGTGGATCGCGAAGTCGACGAGGGGGCCGCCGGAGCGTCGCTCGTCCTGCCACCACGGTGACGGGCCGGCGGGGGAGCTCAGCCGTTCGGCCGTGACGGCGAGGGGTGTGCCGACAGCCCCGGCCCGCACCGCGTCGTCGATCACCTCGTACCCGCCGAAGAACCTGACGACGTGCGCGACCATGAACGTCCGGCCGGACTCGTCGGCGGCCTGCAGGATCGCGTTGGCGTCGGCGAGCGTCAGGGCGATCGGTTTCTCCAGCAGGACGTGCTTGCCGGCACGGAGCGCCCTGACGGCGAGATCCCGATGGGTGTCGGTCGGCGTGCAGATGACGACGATCCCCACGGAGGCATCCAGGAGCACCTCGTCGACCGAGGTGGTGAGTCGTGCGTCCGGTGCCTCCGGCATGGCTCTCGGCGACCGAGCCGAGCACAGGTAAGTGATCCGGTCGGCTGCACCGAGTCCGGCGAGCGCGCGGACGTGCGCCAGTCCCATGGCACCGGTGCCGATGACGGCGATCCGGTCCGCCGTCACCGCGTCGCCCCAGCAGCCAGGTCCTCGCGCAGGCGGCTGAGGGTCGCGTCGTCGACGTCCCCGCCCAGCATCCTGATGCCCAGGGCGGCGGCTCCGACGAGGCCGTCGGCGACCGGGACGAGTCGGGCACCGGCGGCAGCCGACGACAGGCGCTCCGCGGCTGAGGGGACGGAGGGGAGGAGTCCATCGACGAGCACGCTGCCGCCGACGACGAGCGTGCTCTCTCTGTGGTCCGAATCCGGAGCCAGCACCCGTTCCACGAGGACCGCCAGGCGGTCGACGGCAGCGTCGAGGATGGACCGCGCGACGTCGTCGTCCGCGGCTTGGAAGGCGAGCGGCGCCAGGCGGGCGATGGCGATGGGGGGACCGTCGTTCACCGAGCGGATGAGTGTGTCGAGTACCGGGGACCGGCGGTGGTCCGCGTCACCGGATGAGGACGGGTCCGGCGTGAACCCGACCGCCTGGGAGAGCAGCGGGGTGAGTCCCGTGCGGGGTCCGATGCCGTCGAGGTCGGCGGCGACCGCGCGGATCACGCGCCGGGCGATCCAGAATCCGGAGCCGCCATCGCCGAGGAGCCAGCCGGCACCGCCGACCTCCCGGACGACGAGACGGTCCCTGATCCGTCCCGCGACGCTCCCGGTCCCCGCGACGAGCACGACGCCGTCCGGCGACGCCGAGCCGGAGCCGTACATGCCGAGCAGATCCGGTTCGATGACGACCGGTCCGAGTCCGAGCGGTACGAGGTGCGCGTCCAGGGCGCGGCGGTAGGCGTCGGACACCTGCCCCGCCTGTGTGATCACCACGAGCGCCCCGGACGGGAGGGGCGGTATGGACGACGTCGTCCTGGCCTGGTCGAGTGCGGCACGAGCCGCGAGCGCGATCTGCGTGGCAGCGCTGTCCACACCGGACGACGTCGGATTCCCGCCGCCCGCGCGCCCGGAACCGAGGCGACGTCCTGAGGCGTCCACGAGCACCGCGCGGGACGAGGTGCCGCCGGCGTCGACCGCCAGAGTTGTTTTCATCATCGTCATCATCTCGAAACATGTTGCCGTGGGCCACAACGTACTGTAAGAATCAGTTTCGCGTCACTCCAACGAAGGAGAAAAGGAATTTCCATGACTGTTTCCATCCGCACCGACCCACCGGTCGAGCACGCCACCGGCGTGACCAACCGGATTCGGTCGCGGATGCCGGAGATGTCCGGGGTCATGCTGCGTATCGCGGACTACCTGTTGGAGAACCCCGACGCGCCCCTCACACTCACGATCGGTGAGCTCGCAGCCGATTCGGGCGTCTCAGCGGCGACCATCACCCGCTTCTGCCGGATCATCGGATACACGGGCTACGCGCCGTTCCGGGTCGACCTCGCCAAGGACTTCGGTCGCAGCACCGCTCGCGACTCCTGGCAGACCGACATCGGCCGGGCGTTCGGCCCCGACGACTCGGCTCCGGACGTCCTGAGCACCCTGCTCAACGCGCACACCCGGACGCTGCGCGAGACCGCCGATGTGATCGACCTCGAGGTCATGCTCGAGATCGCCGCAGCCATCGCGCGCAGCCGGAACGTCGACATCTACGGTGTCGGCGGCAGCGCGATGCTCGCCGACGAGATGCAGGCCAGGCTGTACCGCATCGGCATCAGCACGCACGCCTGGTCGGAGGTCCACGCGGGCCTCACGAGCGCGGCGATCCAGGGCCCGGACTCGGTCGCCCTGGGGATCAGCAACACCGGGCGCACCGAGGAGACCATCCAGATGCTCCGCCAGGCGGGTCGCGCGGGCGCGCTCACCGTGGCGATCAGCAACAACCCGGACTCCCCGCTCGTCGCCGCGTCGACGCTGGCCATCATCACCTCGGCCCATGAGCGGTTCCTGCAGCCCGACGACCTCTCCGCCAAGCACGGTCAGCTGTTCGTCCTGGACCTGTTGTACCTGTTCGTCGCGCAGCAGAACTTCGAGCGCACGACCAAGCGCCTCGCGGCCTCCGCCCTCGCGGTCGCCCCACACCGCCGACCGACCAAGGCCGGAGCCCTGTCCGAGACCGCCTCGCCCGTGGGCGTCTGAGAGGAACCGAATGAGCACCACATCCACCACGACCTGGACCGATCACGTCGATCGCTACACCGACGAGGTCACCTCGCGCCTCGCGGACATCACCCAGGCGGCACGGTCCGGCGAACTCGACCCCGCGATCGACCTGCTGGTCGCGGCCCTCGAGCGCGGAGCGGTCATCCAGGCGTTCGGTACCGGCCACTCGGAGGCGTTCGCGATGGAGATCGCCGGCCGCGCCGGTGGATTGATCCCGACGAACAAGATCGCCCTGCGGGACGTCGTCCTCCGCGGTGGACGGTCCGTCGACGACCTCGGTGGTGCCGCGCTGGAGCGCAGCGGCGACGTCGCGGCGGAACTCTTCGCGATCTCCCCGGTGGGGGAGGGCGACGTGTTCATCATCGCGTCGAACTCCGGTGTCAACGGGTCGATCGTGGGACTCGCCCTGATCGCCAAGGAGCACGGCCACCCCGTCATCGCCGTGACCTCGCTCGAGCACACCTCGCGCGTCGAGCCGAAGCACCCGAGCGGGCTGCGGCTCTCCGAGGTGGCCGACGTGGTGCTCGACAACCGTGCTCCGTTCGGCGACGCGACCATCGAGGTCCAGGACGGCGTCCCGGTCGGCGCGGTGTCCTCGATCACGGCGGCCTACCTCGCGCAGCTCCTCACCATCGGCGTCGCGGCGAGGATCGCGGCAACCGGCGAGACCCCACCGCTCTACATCTCGGCCAACATCCCGGGCGGCGACGAGCACAACAGTGTGCTCGAGGACCGCTACCGGGGCCGGATCAGACGTGACGCCTGAACCCGAGGCGTCGCACCACCCGCACCACACACCCGACAACACCACCCCGACAGCACCACACCCGGGCAACACTCGAATCACTGGAAGGTAGACCGATGGACAAGCAGCCAGCAACGCTCCAACGCCGCGATTTCCTGCGAGGAGCACTCGCGACCGCGATCCTCCTCCCGCTGGGCGGGACGCTCGCGTCCTGTGTCGGCGGCGGAGGCGGGGCGACCACCACCGGCGGACCGGTCTCGGCCGACAACCCGTTCGGCATGGCCGCCAACTCGACGGTCGACGCCGTCATCTTCAAGGGCGGGTACGGCATCGAGTACACCGAGTTCGCCGGGAAGCTCGTCGAGAAGCAGCAGGCGGGCTCGACCGTCAAGGTCACTGCCGCGACGAACATCGCGCAGACGCTCCAGCCGCGGTTCGTCGCAGGCAACCCGCCGGACGTCATCGACAACAGCGGCGCCGGCCTCATCGGCATCAACACCATCCGCGAGCAGCTCGCCGACCTGACGGACGTCATCGAGGCGAAGAACTACGAGGGCAAGGTCATCAAGGACACCCTGTACCCGGGTGTCGTCGAGCCGGGCACCTTCGACGGCAAGTTCGTGCAGCTGAACTACGTGCTGACGGTCTACGCGGTCTGGTACTCGGCGGCGCTCTTCGAGGCGAACGGCTGGACGCCCCCGAAGACCTGGGCCGAGGCACTCGATCTCGGTGCGAAGGCCAAGGCGCAGGGCAAGTACCTGTTCGGTTGGGGCACCGAGGCGGCCACCTACTACCTGACGATGGCGATCGCGTCCGCGATCAAGGAGGGCGGCGACGAGGTCCGTCTGGCGCTCGAGAACCTCGAGGCGGACTGCTGGTCGAAGCCGGCCGTCCAGGACGTGCTCAAGGGTCTCAAGGCGATCATCGACGCCGGGTACGTCAAGCCCGGTGGCGCCGGAACGCAGTTCACCGCTGCGCAGGCGCAGTGGAGCAACTCGGAGGACTTCATCCTCTACCCCTCGGGTGGCTGGATCGAGAACGAGATGAAGACCCAGACGAAGGACGGCTTCAAGATGACCGGCGCGCCCGAGCCGACGGTCTCCGCCGACTCCGCCCTGCCGTACTCGGCGCTGCACAGCACCGCAGGTGAAGGGTTCATCGTCCCGTCGCAGGGCAAGAACGTCGGCGGTGGCAAGGAGTTCCTGCGGGCCATGCTGTCGAACGACGCCGCGGTGAACTTCGCCAAGACGACCTTCTCGTCGACGATCGTCAAGGACACGATCCCCGAGGACGGCTTCGGCTCGACGGCGCTCGTGTCCCAGGTGAAGATGTTGAACGACGCCGGCACCGACGTGTTCTCGTGGAGCTTCATCGACCTGTACGGACTCAACACGGACCTCCTCGTCCTCTGGAACACGTTCCTGCAGGGTGGTTCCGACGTCGCCACCCTCACCAAGGGCATGCAGGACATCTCCGACAAGGTCCGCAACGACGACTCCGTGGACAAGGTCACCGTCAAATGACGGCGGTCGGCACGCCGATCGGGAAGGTGGGAGGGGCTACCCCTCCCGCCGCCCGGCGGTTGCGCCGCCGGGACTTCACGTTCGACCGGGTCTCGTTCTTCCTGGTCTTCCTGATCGTGCCGGTGGTGGGGTACGTCGTCTTCGTGGTCTCGCCGTTCGCGCAGGCGGCGTACTACTCGTTGACGAACTGGTCCGGGTTCTCCCCGGGCATGGACTTCGTCGGGTTCTCGAACTACACGAAGCTCTTCCAGGACCAGACCTTCCTCCAGTCCATGGGCAACAGCGTCGCGCTCGCGATCGTCCTGCCGCTCGTGACCCTCGGGATCGCGTTCCTCTTCGCCTCCCTCATCACGATCGGCGGACCGAGCAACGGTCCGATCCGCGGCCTCCGCAACTCGAGCGTGTACCGCGTGATCACCTTCTTCCCGTACGTCGTGCCGGCCATCGTCATCGGCCTCATCTGGAAGCAGATCTACGACCCGTCGTCCGGGCTGCTGAACGGCTTCCTGACCGGCATCGGGCTCGACCAGTTCACCTCCTTCGCCTGGCTCGGTTCACCGGACACGGCGATGATCGCGACCATGTTCGTCATCGTCTGGGGACTCATCGGGTTCTACACGGTGCTCTTCATCGCGGCGATCAAGGGCGTGCCGGCCGAGGTGTACGAGGCGGCACGGATCGACGGCGCGGGTCGCCTGCGGACCGCGCTCACGATCACGATCCCGCTGATCCGCGACAACATCCAGACGGCGTACATCTACATGGGCATCCTCGCCCTCGACGCGTTCGTGTACATGGCCGCGTTGAATCCCGGCGGCGGCCCGTCCAACACGACGCTCGTGATGTCGCAGCAGCTCTTCACGACGGCGTTCACCAAGGGCCAGTTCGGCTACGCCTGCGCGATGGGGGTCGTGCTCGCGCTCGTCACCCTGATGTTCGCGGGCGTCGTCTTCCTGGTCAGCCGACTCACCGGCGGCAACGATGAAGGGGTGGCGGAATGACCGTCCAGACCACGGCGACGACCGCGAACCCAGCGGTCGTCGGAACCGGCACTCGCACACCGGCCAGCCGCAAGCCGACCACGGGCGACCGCGTCGTCGGGACGGCATCGCACACGGTGCTCATCATCTGGTCGATCGTGGTCGTCGTCCCGCTGCTCTGGACGGTCATGTCGTCGTTCAAGACGAGCTCCGAGATCTTCGCCTCGCCGTTCTCGCTGCCGTCGAAGTGGAACTTCGACAACTACGTGAACGCGTGGACGACGGCCGGTATCGGCAGCTTCTTCCTGAACTCGATCGTGGTGGTGTTCGGCGCCCTGATCGTGACCATGCTGTTCGGCTCGATGTGTGCGTACGTGCTGGCGCGGTTCCGCTTCTTCGGGAGCCGGGCCATCTACTACCTGATGCTCGCCGGCCTCACGTTCCCCGTGTTCCTCGCGATCGTGCCGTTGTTCTTCGTGCTGCAGAGCCTCGGGTTGCTCAACTCGCTCCCGGGACTCATCCTCACGTACGCGGCGTTCGCCTTCCCGTTCACGGTGTTCTTCCTGTTCTCGTTCTTCAAGTCGCTGCCGGTCTCCATCGCGGAGGCGGCCGCGATCGACGGAGCGGGGGAGTGGCGGACCTTCTTCCAGGTGATGCTGCCCATGGCGAGGCCGGGGCTCGCGACCGTCGCGATCCTCAACTTCGTGGGGCTGTGGAACCAGTTCCTCCTGCCGGTGGCGCTCAACTCGAACCCGCAGAACTACGTGCTGACGCAGGGGATGGCGTCCTTCGCCGCCCAGGCCGGGTACTCGGTGGACTTCGGTGCGCTCTTCGCGGCGTCCGTGATCACCGTGGTCCCCGTGCTCATCGTGTACCTGATCTTCCAGCGCCAGCTGCAGGGTTCGGTGTCGCAGGGCACGGACAAGTAGCGCAGCGGCGTGCGCGTCCTCGGCTCGAGCGGATCACTGGAACAATGGGTCCAATGAGCCTCCAGTCGCCAATCGCCGTCGAGATCGCCGTCCAGGACGTGGAGGGGGTCCGCATCGCCATCCGCGAGGGAGCCCAGCGGGTCGAGCTGTGCCAGGCCCTCGGCACCGGTGGGCTCACCCCCTCCATCGGACTGGTCATGGCGGCGGTCCGCGCTGCGGACGAAGCCGGGCTCAGCGACTTCGTGCACGTCCTCGTGCGTCCGCGAGAGGGCGGTTTCGTCTACTCGCCCGCGGAGATCGACGTCATGTCCGGCGACATCCTCGCGCTCGAGGCCGCGGGTGCTGCGGGCATCGTCGTCGGCGCCCTCCGGTCCGATCGCACGATCGACCTGGAGGCGCTGGCGCAGCTGCGTCAGGCTGCGGGCTCGCTCGCGGTGACGTTCCACCGGGCCGTCGACGCGACGACCGACCCCGTCCGGTCCGCCGACCAGCTGCGCGACGCCGGTGTGGACCGTCTGCTGACGTCCGGCGGCGCGCGGGCGAGCATCGACGGCGCGGAGAAGCTCGCGCAGATGGCCTCGAGGGGCGACAGCTCGATGCAGATCATGGCCGGTGGCGGCGTCACGATCGATGCGATCCCCGCCCTCGCGCGGGCGGGTGTCGACGCGGTGCACCTCTCCGCCCGTCGTCGTGCCGGCCGGGTCACGGAGACCGGCCCCGGCGGAGGGTCGCCGAGCTACGACATCACGGACGCGACGACCGTCGCTCGCGCGGTGGCCGCGGCCAGGCGCGCTGCCGTCGCCGTCTGAGATCCGTCGGCACTGACGGGATCGTCGACAGGTCCCGTCGAGCGATCAGATCGCCACGATGACGAGGGCGAGGATCAGCACGAGCTGACCGATGAGCCGTGGGACGAACGGCACGGCGAGGCGGCCGAACCGCTCGGGCTGCCGCGCGGCCGCGGCGTTCGCCGGGAACACCGCGACGAGGAACACGATCAGGCAGACCACTGCGGCGAGCCTGGTGGGTGGGACGAGCAGGCCGACGCCGCCCGCGATCTCGCACACACCGGTGATGGCGACGAGCATCCGCGGTGTGATGGTGCTGCCCCGCAGGAGTCCCGGGATCATCGCGGCCATGGTCCTCGCCGGTCCCGGGAGGAAGTGGAGGACTCCCATGCCGATGAACATGATCGCGAGGACGACGGTCAGGGCGGACTGCAGGAGCGGGAACGGGTTCACCAGGCAATTCTGCTCCGTCGCGTCCGGATCGCCGCACTCGGTGGTCGGCCCGGCGGCGATAGGCTGGCGGTATGACTGAGCCGCGGGACGAAGACGCGCTGAGCTGGGCGGGCGACGACGATCCGACGCTCGACGCCTCGGCTTCCGGCGACCGGACCACGTTCGAGCCCGCATCGCCGGAGCCGATCACGCGTGGTCGGGCGACCGCGTCGGTCCAGCCGGCCGCGGAGTCGGCCGGTCCAGGTGCGGAACCGGTCGCCCCTCCTGTCGAGGTCGACGTCGCGAAGCCGACCGACCGGGTCACGGACGAGGCTGCCGCCGGAGAGCGCGAGCAGATGAGTTCGGTCATGCTGGTCACCCTCGGCATCTTCGGTGGGGTCTTCCTGCTGTACAGCGTCGGTTGGCTGATCTCGGCGTTCCGTCCTGACGCGGCCGTGCCGAGCGACGCGGTCGGCAGGTTCATGTTCGATCTCGGACAGGGACTCGCGGTCGCCGCGGGACCCGTGTGGATGGCCGCGACGCTCTGGTTGACGCGTGGCGGCAGACCCGTCGTCAGGATCGCGATGCTCCTGCTCGGTGTCGTGCTCGTCCTGCCCTGGCCGTTCCTCCGAGGAGTGTGACCCTGATGCCCTCCACCACCGCGGACCCCGTGTCGAAACCCGCCGCCGAGCGACCCGGCTGGCTCAGCTGGTCCATCGCCGTCCTGTTCGGCCTGTTCTTCGCTTATGACGTCTTCGAAGCCGTCGGCAACCTCGTCGGCATCGTCGGGACGGCGAACGGCCTCGCCGTTCCGGTCCTGCCGCTCGGCTGGGTCGTCCTCATCGGCGGCCTGCTCCTGCCGGTCGTGGCCTTCGCGATCGCCTTCTGGACCGGTCGCGAGCGGTCGCTCGGCGAGCAGGCCGTGCGCTACCTCGTCGCCCTGTGCGTCGTCGCGGCGATCTCGCTGTCGGTCCTCGCGATGTTCGGCGCGCAGCAGCTGATCGACCTCTCCGTCTGACCCGGCCGCCGCATCGTCACACGACGAACCGCCCGGTGCGCCTCCGATAGGCTTGCGATGGCCGCCGGACACCGACGCGCTGCCCACCCCACTGCTACTGCGAAGGAACCGTTCCGTGTCGAAACCGGTCGTACTGATCGCCGAAGAACTCTCACCAGCAACCGTCGACGCCCTCGGGCCCGACTTCGACGTGCGCTCCGTCGACGGGACGGACCGCCCGGCTCTGCTCGCGGCGATCGCCGACGCCGACGCCATCCTGGTCCGATCCGCGACCAAGGTCGACGAGGAGGCCATCCAGGCGGCCACCCGGTTGAAGGTCGTCGCGCGCGCGGGTGTCGGTCTCGACAACGTCGACATCAAGGCCGCCACGACGGCCGGGGTCATGGTCGTCAACGCACCCACGTCGAACATCATCTCCGCGGCCGAGCTCACCGTCGGCCACATCCTGAGCCTCGCCCGCCACATCCCGGCCGCGCACGCCGCGCTCGCCCAGGGGCAGTGGAAGCGGTCCAAGTACACCGGTACCGAGCTCTATGAGAAGACCATCGGCATCATCGGCCTCGGCCGTATCGGTGCCCTCATCACGGCCCGTCTGCAGGCGTTCGGCACGAACGTCATCGCGTACGACCCCTACATCACGTCCGCTCGTGCGCAGCAGCTCGGGGTGCAGCTGGTCACGCTCGACGAGCTGCTGGCGCAGTCCGACTTCATCACCATCCACATGCCGAAGACGCCGGAGACGACGGGCATGATCGCCGGCCCGCAGTTCGCGCTCATGAAGCCGACGGCCTACGTCGTCAACGTCGCTCGCGGCGGCCTGATCGACGAGGACGCGCTGTACGAGGCGCTGTCCAACAACGTCATCGCCGGTGCCGGCCTCGACGTCTTCGTCAGCGAGCCGCCCACCGACACGAAGCTGCTCGGGCTCGAGAACGTCATCGTGACGCCGCACCTCGGTGCGTCCACGGATGAGGCACAGGAGAAGGCCGGCGTCTCGGTCGCCAAGTCCGTGCGCCTCGCGCTCGGCGGCGAACTCGTCCCGGACGCGGTCAACGTCGCCGGCGGCGTGATCGACCCCTACGTCCGTCCTGGCATCCCGCTCGTCGAGAAGCTCGGGCAGGTGTTCGCCGCGCTGTCGACCTCGTCGCTCACGAGCGTCGACGTCGAGGTCCACGGCGAGCTGAGCGGGTACGACGTCAGCGTCTTGAAGCTGGCCGCGCTCAAGGGGATCTTCACGAACATCGTCAGCGAGACGGTCTCGTACGTGAACGCCCCGCTGCTCGCCGAGCAGCGCGGTGTCGTCACGCGCCTGCTCACCGACGAGGTGAGCGAGGAGTACCGCAACGTCATCACGCTGCGCGGAGCCCTCAGCGACGGATCGCAGATCTCGGTGTCGGGCACGCTGACGGGCACGAAGCAGACCGAGAAGATCGTCGAGATCAACGGCTACGACGTCGAGGTGCCGTTCGCGAAGCACCACATCGTGATGGTCTACACCGACCGACCCGGCATCGTGGCCGTCTACGGCCAGCGGTTCGGCGAGGCGGGCATCAACATCGCGGGCATGCAGATCGCCCGTCACGAGGCCGGTGGCCCGGCGCTCAGCGTCCTGACGGTCGACTCGCCGGTCGCCGACGACGTCCTCGAGGTCATCCGCGAGACGATCGACGCGACGCTGCTCCGCGAGATCGACATCACCGAGCAGTAGCCCGACCGCTGCTCCGACCCGATGCCCCGCGCCGTCCGGTGCGGGGCATCGTCGTCCGCAGGCCGAGGCGCCGACGCCGTTCCGATGCGCCCGGCGGGCGTCGCGGCTCAGCGCCCGCCGGCGGGGAGCAGTCGCGCGATGACGGCCAGGAGTCGCTCGATCGACTCGTCGCTGCCCTCATCGGGGTCGCTGACCCCCATGCCGAGCTGCGCCGTGTTGGCGTAGAGGCCGTCGGACATCAACACGATGGCGCGAGCGGTGTCGGGGTCGCCGACGGCGTCCTCCACCGTGCGCAACCAGCTCCGGCGGATGTCTGCCATCGCGTCGCTCGCCTGGGCGTGCTGTCCTTGCGCCAGCCGCGCGACGGCGATGATCGTCCGGTCGAAGGGGGTGCCGCAGTCGACGGAGGTGCGCACGAAGTACTCGACCACGCCCTCCGGGGCCGCGAGCATCCGCGCCGTGTCGGCCTCGCTCATGTCCGAGAGCCGCTCGATGAGGCCGTCGACGAGGGCCTCCTTGCTGCCGAAGTGGTAGAGCAGTCCGCCCTTGGAGACACCGGCCGCCGCGGCGACGGCGTCGAGGGTGGCGGCGCGTTCGCCCTGCTCGATGAGGAGTTCGGCGAAGGCGTCGAGGACGCGTTCTCGGGCTGCGGTCTGCTTCGCCATGGCTCCATCGTATTCGGCTCGTCGGATTCGGATTGATACTATACCGGCTGGACGGTATAGTCGAGCGGGCGGCGCCTGACCGGCGCCGTTCTCCACGCTTTGAAAGAGGTCACCGTGTCCACCGCCACCGAACCCACCGCCGTCGCCGCTCCCCGTGCCGGTCGGCGAGCCTGGTTCGCGCTCGCCGTCCTCATGCTCCCCGTCCTGCTGGTGTCGGTCGACAACACGGTCCTCAACTTCGCGTTGCCCGCGATCTCGAGCGCGCTCACCCCGACCGGCACGCAGCTGCTCTGGATCGTCGACATCTACCCGCTGGTCCTCGCCGGCCTGCTCGTGTCGATGGGCAGCCTCGGCGACCGCATCGGTCGTCGTCGCCTCCTACTCATCGGCTCCATCGGATTCGGTGTCGTGTCCGTCGCCGCGGCGTTCGCGCCCAGCGCCGAGCTCCTGATCTCGGCTCGGGCGGCGCTCGGGTTCTTCGGAGCGATGCTCATGCCGTCGACGCTCTCGCTGCTGCGGAACATCTTCCTCGACCGCGACCAGCGACGGTTCGCCATCGCCGTCTGGGCCAGCGGGTTCGCCGCCGGCAGCGCACTCGGGCCGATCGTCGGTGGGATCATCCTCGAGCACTTCGCCTGGGGCGCGGTGTTCCTGCTCGCCGTCCCGGTGCTCCTGCCGCTCGTCGTCCTCGCGCCCTTCCTCATCCCGGAGTCGAGGGACCCGAACCCCGGACGCATCGATGTCCCGAGCATCCTGCTCATCCTCCTGACGATGACGCCGCTCGTGTTCAGCATCAAGCACCTGGCGGAAGCCGGCTTCGACCTGCTCACGGTGGTCTCGATGGTCGTCGGCGTGGTCAGTGGTGTCCTGTTCATTCGCCGTCAGCTCCGCCTCGAGCATCCGCTGCTCGACCTGAGCCTGTTCCGGCGGGCCTCGTTCAGCGGTGCCGTGGTCATCAACCTGTTGAGCGTGACGGCGCTCGTCGGTGGGCTGTTCTTCGTGTCGCAGCACCTGCAGCTGGTGCTGGGCCTGCAGCCGCTCGACGCCGGGCTCGTCCTGCTTCCCGGCCTCATCGTGATGATCATCGCCGGCCTCGTGATCGTGCCCATCTCCAAGCGGATCCGTCCGGGCATCGTGGTCCCGATCGCACTCGTCGTGTCCGCCGTCGGCTACGCCTCCATCGCGATCACCGGGGGAGACGTGTCGGCCCTCGGGATCGGCCTCGCGTTCGTCGCGCTCGGGCTCGGCATCGGCTCCGCCGAGACGGTGTCGAACGAGCTCGTGATCGCGAGTGCGCCGCCGGAGAAGGCCGGTGCGGCGTCCGGTGTCTCCGAGACCGCCTACGAGCTGGGAGCGGTGCTCGGCACGGCGACGCTCGGTACGGTGCTCACCGCGTCCTACCGTTCCTCGGTCGTCCTGCCGGACGGACTGACCCCTGCGCAGCAGCAGGCGGCGGGGGAGACCCTGGGTGGTGCGGCGACGGTCGCCGAGCAGCTGCCCGGCGACCTCGCGGGTGCGCTCATGGACTCCGCGCGGCACGCCTTCGACAGCGGTGTCGGTGTCGCAGCGTGGATCGGCGTCGGCCTCATCGTGGCCGCCATGCTCGTCGCGGCGATCGGTCTGCGCCGGGTCCGGTAGGGCTCCGCGGATCGTGCCACCCGGAGACGGGTGGCACGATCCGCCCGAGGTCGGAGGCGTTAAGCTGGGCGCACACCGTCGTCGCATCCTCAGGAGTCGCATGTCCCGCACCGTCAAGCTCGCAGTCATCCCCGGCGACGGGATCGGTCCCGAGGTCGTCGGCGAGGCGCTCAAGGTCCTCGATGCGGCGGTGCAGGGTGGCGACGTCCGGTTCGAGCAGACGCCCTTCTCGCTCGGCGCCGCGCGGTTCCTCGAGACCGGCGACGTGCTGACCGACGCAGACCTCGCCGCGATCGCCTCGCACGACGCCATCCTCCTCGGAGCGGTCGGCGGCGTGCCCGGCGACCCCCGGCTCGCGAACGCGAACATCGAGCGTGGACTGCTCCTCAAGCTCCGGTTCAGCCTCGACCACTACGTCAATCTGCGCCCGACCGTGGTGTACCCGGGTGTCCCGAGCCCGCTGAGCGAGCCCGGCGACGTGGACTTCGTCGTGGTCCGTGAGGGCACGGAGGGGCCGTACGTCGGCAACGGCGGAGCGATCCGCCAGGGCACGCCGCACGAGATCGCGAACGAGGTCTCGGTCAACACCGCCTACGGGGTGGAGCGGGTGGTGCGCTACGCGTTCGCCGCTGCGGCCGCGCGTCGGGGGAAGCTCACCCTCGTCCACAAGACCAACGTCCTCGTCTTCGCCGGTTCGCTCTGGAAGCGCGTCGTCGACGCGGTGTCCGCGGAGTTCCCCGACGTCGCGGTCGACTACCTGCACGTCGACGCGGCCACCATCTTCCTCGTCACGGATCCTGCTAGATTTGACGTCATCGTCACGGACAACCTCTTCGGCGACATCCTCACCGATCTGGCCGGCGCGATCAGCGGCGGCATCGGACTCGCGGCCTCGGGAAACATCAACCCGGACGGCACGTACCCGAGCATGTTCGAGCCCGTCCACGGATCGGCGCCCGACATCGCCGGGAAGCAGCTGGCCGACCCGACCGCCGCCATCCTCTCCGTCTCCCTGATGCTGTCGCATCTCGGCCTCGAGACGGAGGCGGCGCGAGTCGCCACTGCCGTCACCGCCGACATCGCCGCCCGCACCGGCGCAGCACGCACGACGACCGAGGTCGGCGATGCGATCGCGGCCCTCGCGGCGAACCGGTAGACGCCCACCAGACACGCAGATCACGACGGAAGACACCATCATGACGATCAACCTCCCCATGGCGCAGCGCGAACTCGCCTTCACCGTGACCCCCAACGAGCAGCCCGTCCCCGCCGCAGAGCGCGACGCGATCCTCGCCGATCCGGGCTTCGGGCAGCACTTCACCGACCACATGGTCGACATCTGCTGGTCCGAGCGCGGTGGATGGCACCGCCCACGGGTCCAGGCCTACGGTCCGATCTCGCTCGACCCGGCTGCCGCCGTCCTCCACTACGCCCAGGAGATCTTCGAGGGCCTGAAGGCGTACCGTCACGCCGACGGCTCCATCTGGTCGTTCCGCCCCGACGCCAACGGCCGCCGCCTGCAGCGCTCGGCCAAGCGGCTCGCGCTGCCGGAGCTCCCGGTCGAGTACTTCGTCGAGTCGATCAAGCAGCTCATCGCCGTCGACGGCTCCTGGGTGCCGTCCGCGCCGGAGACCAGCCTGTACCTGCGGCCCTTCATGTTCGCCAAGGAGGCGTTCCTCGGCGTCCGCCCGGCGAAGAAGGTCAACTACTACGTCATCGCCAGCCCGGCCGGCGCGTACTTCACCGGCGGCGTCACCCCCGTGTCCATCTGGCTGTCCACCGACTACAGCCGTGCGGGCAAGGGCGGCACCGGGGCGGCGAAGACCGGCGGCAACTACGCGTCCTCCCTGCTCCCGCAGGCCGAGGCGTACGAGCACGGGTGCGCCCAGGTGCTCTTCCTGGATGCACAGGAGGCGACTTACATCGAAGAGCTCGGCGGGATGAACGTCGTCCTCGTCAAGCGCGACGGCACGCTCGTCACGCCGGAATCGGACTCGATCCTCGAGGGCATCACCCGCGACAGCATCCTGCAGCTCGCGGAGGACCGCGGACACCGGGTGGAGCGCCGCCGGGTCACGATCGACGAGTGGCGCGAGGGCGTCGAGAGCGGCGACATCGTCGAGGTGTTCGCCTGCGGGACGGCTGCGGTCGTCACGCCGATCGCGCAGCTGAAGGCCAAGGACTTCACCGTGGGCGACGCCGACGCTCCGGCGGGCGAACTCACGATGTCGCTGCGCCAGGAACTGACCGACATCCAGTACGGCCGCCTGCCCGACCGCCACGGGTGGATGACGCGTCTCGACGCCGAGTAGCCTCCGAGCAGCCTGGGAAGCCCCGCACCTCGTGCGGGGCTTCCGTGTCGCCGGGGCACCTCGGGATAGGCTGGCCTGGTGAAAATCGCTCGCTTCAGTCACGATCAGGCCATCCGCTACGGCATCATCGACGATGCGGATCTCGTCGTCCTCGACGGCGATCCGCTCTACTCGGGCTTCGAACCGACGGGGGAGCGCGTCCCGCTCGCGGATGCGGTCCTGCTCGCGCCGGTCATCCCTCGCTCCAAGGTCGTCGCCGTCGGCAAGAACTACCACGACCACGCAGCCGAGATGGGTGGGGAGGCTCCCACCGAGCCGCTGCTCTTCCTGAAGCCCAACACCTCCGTGGTCGGGCCGGGAGACGCCGTCGTCTTCCCCAAGCAGTCCGAGCGCATCGACTTCGAGGGTGAGCTCGCCATCGTGATCGGCGGCGTCGCCAAGAACGTCAGCGCGGAGCGTGCCGACGAGGTCATCTTCGGCTACACGATCGCGAACGACGTCACGGCCCGCGACCTCCAGGAGTCCGACGGTCAGTGGGCCCGCGCGAAGGGCTTCGACACCTTCTGCCCGCTCGGCCCCTACATCGAGACGGAGTTCTCCTTCGACGGCGCGACGATCGAGACCCGCGTCGACGGTGAGGTCCGCCAGCACGCCCCGCTCTCCGACATGGTGCACTCCATCGGCGCGATCGTCGAGTACGCATCCGCCGTCTGGACGCTCCTCCCGGGCGACGTCATCCTGACCGGGACGCCGGCCGGCGTCGGACCCTTCACCGACGGCCAGGTCGTCGAGGTCGAGGTCTCGGGCATCGGCATCCTGCGGAACACCGGCCGCCGGCCCTGACCCGCGTCAGCTGCGCTGACCGAGAGCGGTCAGCGCAGCTGCGACGTCGTCGTCGGTGTTCCAGAGGTGGAACGCGACCCTCGCCCGGCCTGCGCGACCCGATGCCGTGATCCCGGCCGACTGCAGCGCCCGGAGGTCGTGTCCATCCGGATCCGTCCACGTCACGATGGCCGAGGCCGTCCCGGTGAGGAGCGACCGGCTCTCGCCGATGCCCGCCCGGAGCGCCGCTGCGAGCCGGGTGTCGTGCTCGTACACGGCGACGGCGTCGACCGCCGCGAAGAGGGCGATGGCGGGCTCGGCGCCGACCCAGGCCTGCCACGCGGGGGAGACGTCGAACCGTCGTGCGCTCTCGGCGAGATGCAACGACGGGCCGTAACAGGACGACCAGACGTCGTCACCCGAGTACCAACCGGCCTGGCTCGGTCGGAGGCGGTCCATCACCTCGTCGCGCACCGTCATGAAGGCCACACCTCGTGGCGCGCAGAGCCACTTGTAGGCGTGGCACACGGTGATGTCGTCGGCCGAGGCGTCGACGGGGAGCCACCCGGCCGCCTGTGTGAGGTCGTTGAACGTCAGCGCGCCGTGGACGGCCGCCGCCTCACGGATCGCGACCACGTCGGCGACCGCGCCGGTCGCGGACTGCACTGCGGAGTAGGCGACGAGCCAGGTCGAGGCGTCGATATGGGAGGCGAGTTCGATGAGCGGTGCGTGGCGGACACGCACGCCGCGGTGCGCCTGCATGAGGAATGGAGCGACGAGTGAGCTGAAGTCGCCCTCGACGCAGAGGACCTCGGCGCCGTCCGGCACCGACGCCGCGACCATGGCGACCATGGCGGAGGTCTGGGATCCGATCGCGACCGAGCGGACCGGCACGTGGACCAGCTCGGCGAAGGAGCCGCGCACCCGCTCGACGACGGCGCCGTAGGCGGCTGCATCGGTTCGAGCCGCCTGCCACGCGGAGAGGTCGGCCATGATGGCGTCCGTCGTGCCCGTCGTCGGCAGTCCCAGCGTGCAGGCGGCCAGGTAGCCGGGTGCGGATGGGAAGGATCCGCTGGCTTCCTGGAGGCTGAGGGTGCTCATGCATCCAGTCTCTTCGCCGGGTATCCATGCCACAAGGACCGGCTCTCGATGAGAACCATAACGAGCGATTATGCTTCGAGGATGTCCACCCTCTCGCCGCCGCCCTCGTCATCGGCCCTCGACGCCGGTTCCCTCCTCGTCGTCGGCGCCATCGCCTCGACCGGGTCGATCACGGCCGCCGCGCACGCGCTCGGCTCGAGTCAACCGGCGGTGAGCCAACATCTCCGCCGGCTCGAGCGTCGGCTCGGCATGCCGGTCGTCGAGCGCGTCGGTCGCGGCGTCCGCCTCACCGAGGCCGGTGCGATCCTCGCCGGACACGCGGTGGCGGTGGACCGAGCGGTGCGCGCGGCGTCCGAGGAGGTCGCGGCACTCGCGGGGTTGCGGAGTGGGCGGGTGCGCCTCGTCGCCTTCCCGTCGGCGTCGTCGATGCTCGTGCCGCAGCTCCTCGCTCGCCTGGCCGACGAGCATCCGGGGATTGGCGTCTCCTTCGTCGAGGCCGAACCGCCGGAGGCCGTCGCCGCGGTCCGTGCCGGTGAAGCCGACGTCGCGATCACCTTCAGCTACCCGGACGATCCGGACGACCCGCATCGGGAGAGCGCGGCCGGACTCCGCGTGCGCCGGTTCGGAACCGACCCGATGCGTCTCGTACTCCCGGTCGGCCACGCTCGAGCCGGTGACCGACAGGTCGACCTCGCGGCCCTCGCCGGTGAGCGTTGGATCGCGGGTTGTCCGCGTTGCCGAGGTCATCTCCTCGGTCTCTGCCGGTCGAGCGGCTTCGAGCCCGTCATCGCGCACGAGACCGACAACGCGATCGCGGTCACCGCCCTGGTGGCGGCCGGGCTCGGCGTCGCCCTGCTCCCAACCCTCGCGCTCGCGGCCGCACAGCTGCCGACCGAGGTGGTCGTGCTGCCGACGCGCAACGACGACGACCGGGCGCTCCACCTCGTCAGCGCCGAGCACGCGGACCGCATCCCCGCCGTCGCTGCACTCCTGCGGATCGCCGCGTCCCTGGGCGGCGCGACTAAGATGACAGGCGATGTCTGACACGATTACGCACCCCTTCTCCACGGCTTCCGGCACCGACGTCCGCGTCCGGTTCTGCCCGTCGCCGACCGGCACGCCGCACGTCGGTCTCGTCCGCACGGCGCTGTTCAACTGGGCGTACGCCCGGCATACGGGGGGCAAGCTCGTCTTCCGGATCGAGGACACCGATGCCGCTCGCGACAGCGAGGAGAGCTACGAGCAGCTCGTCGACGCGCTCACGTGGCTGCGGCTCGACTGGGACGAGGGCGTCGGCGTCGGCGGACCCCATGCGCCGTACCGGCAGTCCGAGCGGAGCGACATCTACGCCGACGTGATCGCGCGGCTGACGGCTGCCGGGCACCTCTACGAGAGCTTCTCGAATGCCGACGAGATCGACGCCCGCAACGAGGCGGCCGGCCGGCCGAAGCAGTTCGGGTACGACAACTTCGACCGCGACCTCACCGACGAGCAGCGCGCCGCATTCCGAGCCGAGGGCCGCGAGCCGGCGCTCCGTCTGCGGGTCCCGGACGACGACCTCAGCTTCGACGACCTCGTGCGCGGTGAGATCACCTTCCCGGCCGGGTCGTTCACGGACTTCGTCCTCGTGCGCCCGAACGGCAAGCCGCTCTACACGCTCGTGAACCCCGTCGACGACGCCATCATGCAGATCACCCACGTCCTCCGCGGCGAGGACCTCCTGCCGTCGACGCCGCGGCAGATCGCGCTGTACCACGCGCTCATCGACATCGGTCTCACGACCTTCGTCCCGCGGTTCGGTCACCTGCCGTACGTCATGGGCGAGGGCAACAAGAAGCTCTCGAAGCGGGACCCGGAGGCGAACCTCTTCCACCACCGCGACCGCGGCTTCGTGCCGGAGGGGCTCATCAACTACCTCGCGCTCCTCGGGTGGTCGCTGAGCGGCGACCGCGACGTCTTCTCGATCGACGAGATGATCGCCGCGTTCGACGTCGTCGACGTCAACCCGAACCCGGCGCGCTTCGACCTCAAGAAGGCGGAGTCGATCAACGGCGACCACATCCGACTGCTGGAGCCGGCCGACTTCCTTGGCCGCATCACGCCGTACCTCGTCGAGGCCGACGTGGTGGGCGAGCCCGTCACCGAGGCGCAGCAGGCCGTGCTCGAGCAGGCCGCCCCGCTCGTCCAGGAGCGCATCGCGCTGCTCGGCGAGGTCCCCGCGCTCCTCGGCTTCCTGTTCCGCGGTGCCGCGGAGCTCGAGTACCAGGAGGACGCGCTCAAGGGGCTTCCGGCGAACGCCGGTGAGGTGCTCGCCGCGTCCATCGGCGCACTTGAGCTCGTCCCCGAGTCGGAGTGGACGGCTGGTTCGATCCAGGACGCGCTCGCCGGCGCGCTCATCGAGGGCCTCGGACTGAAGCCCCGTATCGCCTACGGCCCGCTGCGCGTCGCCGCGTCCGGGCGTCGGATCTCCCCGCCGCTCTTCGAGTCGCTCGAGATCCTCGGGAAGACGGAATCGATCACGCGACTCGATCGGCTCTCCGTGCACCTCGCGTCATGAACGACTCGTACGACGTCGTCGTGGTCGGCGCGGGACCCGCGGGACTCTCGGCCGCGCTGAACCTGGCGCGCGCGCGTCGGCGCATCCTCGTGCTCGACGGCAATCGCCCACGGCACGCTGCGACGCTGCGCTCGCACGGTTTCCTCACCCGCGACGGCATCGCTCCGCTGGATCTCCGGCGAATGGGGCGCGAGGAGGTTGCCGCCTATGCGAACGCGGAGGTCCAGTTCGCGTCCGTGCAGTCGATCGAGGCGACCACCGACGGCTTCCACGTCGTCGCCCAGGGGGTCCGCGGCGAGCCGGATCGCGACGTCGTGACCCGGACGGTCGTCGTCGCGAGCGGTCTCACGGAGACGCTGCCGAAGGTCACGAACCTGCGGGCCTTCTACGGAACGGATCTGCACAGCTGCGTCGAGTGCGACGGGTACGAGAAGGCCGACGCGCCGCTCGCGCTCATCGGCGAGACGACGGACCTGGCGGAATGGGCGATCCTCATCGCACAGTGGTCGTCGGACCTCATCGTCTTCACGAACGGTACCGACACCGTCACCGGTCCCGAGGAGGCCGCGCTCGCCTCCGCGGGCATTCGGGTCGAGCGCGGAGCGATCGCGGAGCTCGACGGCGGTCGCGACGGCTTCACCGGTGTCCGCCTCGCCGACGGTGCGCTCATCCCGCGCTCCGGGGGCTTCGTGCGGCCGCAGTGGGCCGCGCCCCTCGGATATCTGGAACAGCTCTCACTCGATCGCGACACCGACGGGTACGTCGTGGTCGACGCCTGGGGTCGCACGTCCGTGCCGGGCGTGTACGCCGCCGGGGACATCACGCCTCCCGGCCCGCAGCAGCTCATCGTCGCGGCCGGGAACGGCGCTCGCGTGTCCAGGGCACTCAACCGGGACCTCGCGGGCATCCCTAGCTGAGTGACCCGCGACGCGCCCGGGACGCTTCGATTTGAGACGGCCGCCTCCGTAGGCTAGTGTTGTTCTTCGGTCGGGGCTTCGGTTCTGACAGTGGGGTATGGTGTAATTGGCAACACGACTGATTCTGGTTCAGTTGTTCTTGGTTCGAGTCCAGGTACCCCAGCCAGACGGCAACATCACGACGAAGGCCCGCGATTATCGCGGGCCTTCGTCGTTTCCGGCGTGCTGTGCAGCTCCGTGGGCTGGCGACGCCGCCGAACCACCGACGTCTCTCACCGCGGCTCCGAATCCTCCTCCACGGATGTGCGCTCGAATGCGATGATGCGCTCGACGGCCGGGATGATCTGCGAGGCCATCCGACGGAAGACCTCCGGGCCCTGACCGAACGGGTCGACGACGTCGTCCTGCGCCGGATCAGGGAGTCGCGCGCTCGTCCGGTTGGCCGCCAGTTCGGGGCCAAGATGCTTCCAGCGCCCTGCTCGAGGGCGGGGGAGTCGTCCCGAGTCGACGGTGTCGAGGAGCCGGGCGAACTCACGCAGGGAGAAGGTTCGACGCAGCGCCTCCGGGCATAACCTGAGGACGGCGCTGCGATGCTCCCGCGTCATGGTGAGGACGACGTCCTGTCGAGCCACGAGGTCGGCGGTGAGCTGCGTCGCGGTGAAGTCGGCGGCCGTCGCGGCGAGCGGACCGAGCAACGCCGCACTCGAGGCGTCGATCGGGTGTCCGCGCAGCGCCCCCGTCCCGGCGCTCCGCACCTCGAAGCCGCACGCGTCGACCTCCGCCAGCCCGCTCGTGAGGAGGAACTCGGCATACGGGGACCGACAGATGTTGCCGGTGCAGACGATCAGGATTCGGGTCGGAGGCGGATCGAGCGGGGTGTTCATGCTGTGGTCCGCCGCGGTCGACGCGTCGGGGCGGTCCGGTGGTAGTACGCGTAGGACGACGACTGCTCTCCTCGAGCCACCTCGACGCGGTTGAGGACGACCCCGAGGAGCTTCGCCTGGACGAAGCTGAGGTTCTCGAGGGACTGCCGGAGCTGATCGCGGTGCAATCGCCCGTCGGCCGACGCCACGAGCAGAACCCCGCTAGCGAGGGTCGACAGTGCTGTCGGGTCCGAGACGTTGATGAGCGGGGGTGTGTCGATGACCACCACGTCGTACGCGCGTTCCATCTCGGAGAGCGCGCGCTCCATCGCCGCCGATCCGAGGAGTTCACTCGGATTCGGCGGCAGCTCGCCGGAGGTGAGGACGGCGAGACGCCCCGCCCCGTCGACCGCTTGCGAGGCCTCGCCGAGGCTGATCCTGCCGGTGAGCACGGTCGTGAGCCCGACCGCATCCTCGAGTCCGAACATCTCGTGCTGGCGGGGTCGGCGCAGGTCCGCATCGACGAGGAGGACGGCGTTCCCCGCCTCTGCGAGGACGAGCGCGAGGTTCGCCGCGGTGGTGCTCTTCCCCTCGCCCGGGACCGAGGACGTGACCATCACGCTGCGGAGTCCGCCGTCGATGGAGGCGAACTGGAGGTGCGTCCGAAGTTGCCGGAAGCTCTCGGCGCGCCGGCTGTAGCTCTCCGTCGATCCGAGGATGAGTTGCGCCGCGTCGGTGGGCTCCGTGTGGAAGGCGCCGAGGATGCTCGTGTCCGTGAGCTTCTCGATCGCCGAACGACCACGGAGTCGGGTGTCGAGGACCTCGATGAGCAGTGTGATCCCGACGCCCAGGGCGAGGCCGGTGAGGACGCCCACCGCGAGGTTCTGCAGCACGTTCGGCGCAACGGGCGACCGGGGTGGAGACGCCGGTTCCACGATCGTCAGCCCGACCGGGGTCGGATCACCTGGTGCACCGGCGGAGCCCACCTCGTTGGCGCTCTCGACATCGTCGACCAGGTCGACGAGCACCTGGGCTGCGGTGTTCGCGATGCGGGCTGCTGCAACCGGATCGCTGTCGACGGCGGAGATGTTGATCAGGACCGACTGCGCGGGATTGGACGCTGAGATCGTCCCGATGAGCGACGCGGGGTCGAGGTCGAGGCGGTCAGCCACCGTGGACCGCACCGTCGAGCCGGTGGCGAGGATCACGTATGAGGCGACGCGGCTCTGGGCGAAGGTGTTGCCCTGATTGAGGTCGCCCACGGAGTCTCCACCGGTGACGGCCACGAACAGCTGGCCCGTCGATTGGTAGACGGGTTTGGTGATGAGCGTGTATCCGTGGGCGAGTGCGGTGGCCCCCAGCGTGATCGCGACGATGAGCAGCCAACGATGGCGGAGGATGCGCAGGTAGTCCTTCAGGTCCATCCTGATATGTTAGTCGTCTGGCATGTCCGCCGCGTCGGCGGACATGACGCAGGGCCTGGACTCACGAGTCCGGGCCCTGCATGACGGTGGTGGGGCGGTCTGCCGTTCAGGCGGCCTTGCCGAACCGGTCGGTGCCGTTCGCACGAGGTCGGCGCGGGGCGCGGTTCGTCTGACGGACCGTCGGTTCGGTCATGACGGGTCGTTCACTGCCGACCACGGTGCGGTCTGCGACCCTGGCATCCCGATCGACGCTCGCGCCGTGGGCGACCTGGACGTCGGCACCCAGACGGGCGTCGCTTCCGACCCGCGCTCCGCGTCCGATGACACAGCGCTCCCCGATGTGGACGTTCGCGCCGATGAAGGCGCCTTCCCCGATCACCGCGGACCGGTCGATCCAGGTTCCGGCACCGATCCAGGCGTTGGCACGGATGTCCGCGTCAGCCTCCACGAAGGTGGTGCGTTCGATGAACGCCGACGGATCGATCAGTGCACGAGCTGCGACCATGCCCTTGCCGTTCGGGTGGTGACGGTACCGTTCCACCTCGCCGGTCCGGCCTTCGATCTCTTCGTACACTCTCGCCATGGGTGACCCCCTTCTGGTCTACTCAACACTGGGGACAACGCCGGGTGGCTCCCGGTCATTCCTTCCCGGGGCCTGCCTGGGAATCCCATGAGTCTCGTGCTGTGCTGTAGAGGGTGTTCGGAGGAGGAGGCCGCCGCGGTTTGGTCGTGACCGGTCATTGGAAGTCGCGCGAACGGGTGTTCGCCCCGATCCGGAGCGCTTCCAACCGATCCGCCACCAGATTGACGATGCCTTCCGGTGATCGCTCCAGCATGCCGCGGACCACCATCGCCGGGGCTTCCCTGGCCACGCGGCGATACCGGTTCCAGACGCCGACACTGCAGATCACGTTGACGAGTCCCGCTTCGTCCTCGAGGTTCATGAAGGTGATGCCGCTCGCCGTCGCCGGCCGTTGCCGATGCGTCACGACACCCCCGACCTCCACGCGACGGTCCGTCTGCGCCGTCAGGAGTTCGTCGGACCGCAGCGCACCTCGTCGTGTGAGATCGGCACGGACGTGGCGGATGGGGTGGTCGTCGGTCGACATCCCGGTCGACCAGATGTCGGAGATGAGTTGTTCGGCGGCCGTCGGAACCGGGAGCAACGGCGGCTGCACGGTCGTGAACGTCCCCTCGAGCTGGTCGGGACGATGCCGACTGGCCTGCGCTGCGCCCCACATCGCCTCACGACGGGTGAGGCCGAATCCGTCGAAGGCGCCCGCCGCCGACAGCGACTCCAACTGCGAGGAGCTCAGGCCGATCCGCCTGGCCAGGTCGGCCTGGCTGGTGAACAGCCCTCCGGACTCCCGTTCGGCGACGATCCGCTTCGCGAGCTCCTCACCGATCCCCTGGACGGAGGAGAGACCCAGCCGGACGGCGAGTGCGCCGTCGCGCCGGTGTCCTGCCGAATCGTCGGGAAGGAGTGGATCGAAGAGCCCGGTCGGTCCCTGATCGTGTTCGAGGCAGCGCGTGCGTCCGCCGGGAGCGACCGGGGCACCGGGGGCGGCCTCCGGGTCGAGCGCTTCGAGGCCGGCCTGTGCGCCGGAGCGATGCAGATCGGGACGAAGGACGGAGACGCCGTGTCTGCGGGCGTCGGCGACGAGGGTCATCGGCGAGTAGAACCCCATGGGCTGTGCCCGGAGCAGGGCCGCGAGGAAGGCCCCCGGGTAGTGCAGGCGCAGCCAGGCGCTCACGTAGACGAGGAGGGCGAAGCTCAGGGAGTGGCTCTCGGCGAAACCGAAGTTGGCGAAGGCCTGGATCTTGGCGTACACGGCATCGGCATCCGCACCGACGATGCCGTTACCGGCCATGCCGAGGTACAGCGTGTCCTTGAGGCTCTCGATCTTCTCCTCGCCGCGCTTCGATCCCATCGCCCGGCGCAGGAGGTCAGCATCCTCGGCCGAGCACCCACCGACGGCCATCGCCATCTGCATGAGCTGCTCCTGGAACAACGGCACGCCGAGCGTGCGTTCGAGGACCGGTTCGAGACTCGGGTGGAGGTAGGTGATGGGCTCCTGGCCGGTCTTCCGGCGCAGGTAGGGGTGCACCGCGCCGCCCTGGATGGGCCCAGGGCGGATCATGGCGACCTCGATGACGAGATCGTAGAACCGGCGGGGGAGCAGACGCGGCAGCATGCCCATCTGCGCGCGACTCTCCACCTGGAAGACCCCGATGGTGTCGGCCCGGCAGAGCTGGTCGTAGACGCCTGCTTCGTCCTTCGGAATGGTCTCGAGGGTCCAGCGCTCTCCGGTGTGCTCGGCCACGAGGTCGAAGCAGTACTGGATGGCCGAGAGCATGCCGAGACCCAGGAGGTCGAACTTGACGAGACCCATCCAGGCGCAGTCGTCCTTGTCCCATTGGAGGACCGTGCGACCGTCCATGCGTCCGTGCTCGATCGGGCAGACCTCGCCGACCGGGCGATCGGTCAGCACCATGCCGCCCGAGTGGATGCCCAGATGCCGGGGCAGGGTGAGCATCTGCTGCGCGAGGCCGACGACGCGCTCGGGGATGTCGTGGTCGGTGCTCGACATGACCCCGCCCCAGCGCTCGACCTGTTTCGACCAGGCGTCCTGCTGACCGGGGCTGTATCCGAGCGCCTTGGCGGTGTCGCGGACGGCGAACTTCGGCCGATAGCTGATGATGTTCGCGACCTGAGCGGCGTTGCGGCGTCCGTAGGTCTCGTAGACGTACTGGATGGCCTCCTCGCGCCGGTCGGAGTCGAAGTCGACGTCGATGTCGGGCTCCTCCTCCCGCATGCTGGAGAGGAACCGTTCGAACGGCAGCTCGTAGAAGATCGAGTCGACGGCGGTGATCCCGAGCAGGTAGCAGACGGCCGAGTTCGCGGCGGAACCGCGTCCCTGGCAGAGGATGCCCCGGCCGCGGGCGAAGCTGACGATGTCGTGCACGATCAGGAAGTACCCGGGGAAGTCCTTCTGCTCGATGACCTCGAGCTCCCGTTCGATGCGTCGGAGGTGTTCGGGAGTGGCGTCGGGGTACTTGACGGGGACGGCTTCGAGCACGAGGTGCCGAAGCCAGCTCATGGGCGTATGGCCCTCCGGGACGCGCTGTCGCGGGAGCTTCGGGCGAACCGCCCGCAGGCTGAAGGCGAGTTCGTCGGCCAGCTCGACGCTGCGTGCCACCGCTCCCGGGTATCTGGCGAACCGGTCCGCCATCTCGGCTCCGCTCCGCAGGTGCGCGGTTCCCGCCGCGGGAAGCCATCCGTCGAGCTCGTCGAGGCTGCGTCGCGCTCGGACGGCCGCCAGCGCGGTCTGGAGTCGATGCTGCTCGGGCGTGGCGTAATGGACGTTGCCCGTGGCGACGACGGTGAGGTCGAGCAACGCCGCGATCTCGGCGAGTGCATCGTTCTCCGCCGAATCCTCCGGGTGGCCGTGGTCGCTCAACTCGACGACGACGTGCTCCGGACCGAACAGGGCGACGAGTCGGTCGACCGCGGCGGCGGCGGCCTCCAGACCGTGCTCACGGAGCGCGGTGCGGACGAACCCCTTGCGGCACCCGGTGAGCACGGTGACGTGGCCGGCGACGGAGGCGGCGAGCCGCTCGAGGTCGTAGATCGGGTGACCCTTCTCGGCTCCGTCGGCGAGTTGTGCGTCCGTGATCGCGCCGGCCAGGCGGTGATACCCCTCTGCTCGACGGGCGAGCAGGAGCAGATGATGTCCGACGGGGTCGGGGACGCCGTTCTGCGGCCGGTCCAAGCCGATGGACAGTTCGGCACCGTAGACCGTCCGGAGGTCGGGGAACCGTTCCGCCGCCTCGGCCATCCGGACGACACCGTAGAAACCGTCGTGGTCGGTGAGCGCGAGCGCGTGCAGGCCGAGTGCCGCAGCCTCTTCGACGAGCCGCTCCGGCGGGCTCGCGCCGTCGAGGAAGCTGAAGCTCGAGTGCGCGTGGAGTTCCGCATAGGGGACCCGCGTCGTCGGCGGGCGCTGCTCTGGTGGTTCGGGGACATACGGTTGACGCTTCCGCGACCAGGCCGGGCTGTCCCCGCCGTCGGCTCCCAGCGGCAGGGTGGCCGGACGGCTCGCGTCGGACAGACGGCGCTCGAACTCCGACCATGAGACCGGGGGGTTGTTCCATCCCATGCTGGGCTCCTTCGTCATGCGGTGTGGTGCGGACGTGATGCGGTTCAGTCGTAGCGGGCCTCGGCCCTCCAGTGCTGCTCCTCCAGCAGGAGCAGCCAGGCGTCACCCGAGTCGTCGAGGACCTGGAGACGGTGGACGCGATGGTGGCCGTCGTCGTCCCACCAGCGTTCGTCGATGCTCCAGGGGCCGGCCCAACCGTCGATGACGTGCCAGTCCGAGAAAGCGAAGAACCGTGCGGGTGCTGCACTCACGGTGCTGCGCTCGTCGACCGCCACAGCCTGGCCCGTCGCGTCGACGACCTCGACCGGCACGGCGGTGTCGAAGACGGTCGAGGGAGCCGCTCCCGGGATGGTCCCTGGCCACGGCCGGTTCCGACGTTCGGCCACGGCTGCCTCACCACCCGGCGGAACGCTGCCCCAGGGGACGAGGATGCGGCGGTCGAGGAGGAGGCGGCCGCCGGACGGCACCGCGGTCACGACGCCGTCGTGGCCGAGCATGCTCTGGACGCGGGCGAGTCCGCTGTGGATGCGTTCGTCCGGTCCGCTGCCCCAGAGTCCTTCCTCGTGTTCCGCAGCGTCGTCGAGGGTCTCCGGGACGACCTCGACGAGTTCGACGGGAGAGGCGAGTCCGTGATCGATGTTGGACGCGCCCTGCAACTGCCAGCGCACGCGATCGAGGACGTCGCCGGCGGTGAACCAGCGTGGGTGGAGCCAGGTGCGGGTGGAGCGCTCCCCGCGCTCGCTCCGCATGCTGATCGTGATCGCGGTGGTCACGAGGCCGGCCTCCGCCAGGCCGGTGATGAACCGTTCCGCGGACTGCCGGAACCCGAAGGTCAGCTGGTCGATGCGGTCGAGCGGGGGCTCGAAGGCGATCGACACGGCCAGCTCGGTCGGCGGCACGCGAGGGACGACGCTTCGGGCGTCCGCGCCGGCTGCGAGGCGGTGCGCTCGGGCGCCGTCGGGGCCGAAGCGGTCGCGGACCTCGGTCGCGGGCAGTGCGCCGAACGCCCCCAGGGTGCTGATCCCGAGCCGGTGCAGCAGTGAGCTGAGTTCGGGGCGCCCGAGGGTGGACAGGGGGAGCGGGGCCAGGAAGGCGGGAGAGGCTCCGGAGGGGATGACGATGATCCGGGAACCGTCCTGTTGGAACGCGGTGGACCTCGCGGCCTGCTCCGCGGCGAAGGGGCCGTCGGCGATGCCGATTCGTGCATCGGGGACACCGAGCTCGTCGAGGCGGGCCAGGAGGACCTCTGCCGCAGCCGACTCGCCGCCGTAGTATCTGCTCGGTCCTCGGGATCGGATGGCGCAGAGCCCGGCCCGGAAGGGCTGGACGCCCGGCATGAGCTCCTCGATGCCGAGGAGGATCGGCTCGAAGGCGCGGGTGTCGACGACCGGGTCGTAGTCGGCGGTCGCCAGTTCCGGACAGCGGGCCTCGGCCTCGCGGACACGGAGTCCACGCCGCACTCCTGCTCGACGTGCGCTGGCGTCGCAGGCCAGGACCTCACCATGCTCGACCAGGGCCAGCGGAGCGTCTGCCGTGTCCTCGGACAGCGTTCCAGAGAGTCGTGCCGCCACGACCGGCCAGTCGGGGCACCAGAGGACCATGGTGCGCTCGACCGGTCCCGCAGGCGGTTCGGTCGTCATCGGTTCACGACCATCGGGAGCCGGACGACGGTGTCGTCGTCGAGGAGACCGGAGCCGGCGAGCGGTGCGGTGCGACCCTCGGTCGATCCCAGGGGCAGCGTCAGGTGCGCGGTCCTGGGCCGGCCCGCAGCCCCCTGGCCGAGCATCGAGCTGACGGTGAGCCGCCGATGCCGGAGATGTCCGTGCCCCGCCCCGAGGCCGCTCCAGGAGCTCTCGGTCACGCGCAACGTCGCATCGCTCTGCGGCCAGGAACCGAGGACGATCAGTGCGGCCTCGCGCTGCCGGAGGCGAGCCGCGAGTCTGGCGGCGTCGCTCGGGGCGATCCGTCCGGGAGGCGCTGTGATGAGCACGCCGGCGACGTCGGCCATGGCCGCGGTGACCGTGAGCCAGTCCGGACCGGGCTGGGGGACGAGGACGAGTCGTTCGAGGTCGATGCCCATGGAGGCCGCCGCCTCCACGCCGAACGACGGGAGACCGATGACGGCGCACCAGGTCCCGGCTGCTGACGGCCCGGCCATGAGCGACATGGCGAGCGCCGTGGAGCCGAGCACGGAGTAGCTGCCTCCGGCCTGGAGGGCGCCACCGGGCAGGAGCCGGGAGAGCTCAGGAGCGGTCGGCAGGGATCGGGTGTCGAGGCGCGTCCCCTGCATCCGCTTGATGCGCCCCTGGAGTTCGTGCAGCTCGGTCGCGGTGTCCGCCCTGACGGGGGAGTCGACGAGTGCGCGGAGAGCCATGGCTCAATATTCGAACATATCTTCGAACAAGTCAACCGGCTCGATCCGGTCTCGACGGCGACTGACGGATGACTCGACCATGGTCCGGCATCCCACCGACACGCGGTCCGCGGTGTCAGCGGCGCCCGGTACGCTGGGCCCATGTGCGGACGTTTCGTCGTGACCGAATCCACCGAGGAACTCATCGAGCTCTTCGACATCGACCACGCGGCTGCCGAGCTGCCCGGGCCCTCGTACAACGTGCGCCCGACCGAGCAGATCCCGATCATCCTCGACTCGGTGAAGACGGGGCCGGTGGTCCGCCGGCTCGAATCGGCGCGGTGGTCACTCGTGCCGTCGTTCGCCGCCGAGCTGAAGAGTCAGTACCCGACCTTCAACGCTCGCGCGGAGGAGGTCACCACCAAGCCCACGTTCGCGCCATCGGTCAAACAGAAGCGCGCATTGGTCCCCGCCGCCGGGTACTACGAGTGGCACACCGAGGGCGCGACGAAGACCCCGTACTACGTGCAGACCGCTGGTGGTGAACCGATCGTCTTCGCGGCCCTCTACTCGTGGTGGCGCGACCGCTCGCTACCGGACGACGACCCGCGGCGTTGGGTGCTGAGCGCGACCATCCTCACGCGGCCGGCGGTCGGTCCCTTGCAGGAGCTGCACCCACGGACGCCCGTGACGCTGCCGCCGGAATGCTGGGACGCCTGGCTCGATCCGCACCACGAGGCCGACCAGGACGAGGTCGACGAGATGGTGTCCGCAGCGACCGACGTCGCGGAGCAGCTCGTCTTCCACCGGGTGGCGCCGTTGCAGGGCGATGGACCGGAGCTCATCCTCCCCGTCCAGGAATAGCCGCAGGAGAGTCGGCCGGAGGCGCGGAACGGAACCGCCCCGGAGACACGAAACCTACCCCGGACACACAGAACCGCCCCTGACGCGAACGTCAGGGGCGGTTCTCGGTGTCTCAGACGCGAGGGCTGGAATGACCGGCCGCTCGGATCGTCAGCTCCGACTGATCAGAGAATCAGAGGGGGCGGATGTTCTCGGCCTGCAGGCCCTTGGGGCCCTGGTTGGTCTCGAACTCGACCTTCTGGTTCTCCTCGAGCGAGCGGTAGCCGCTCGTCGCGATGGCGGAGAAGTGTGCGAAGACGTCGGCGCTGCCGTCGTCAGGAGTGATGAATCCGAAGCCCTTTTCGGCGTTGAACCACTTCACAGTTCCAGTTGACATGTATTTCCTCTTTCATGAGTGACCGTTCCCGACTTTCGGGCCCGTTCGTCGCGGTGTTCTTTGCTCGCTCCTCAGAAAAGCAGCGTATCCATCGGTGGAAACGCGGCTTGAAATACCTGCGCAACACAACAACTTCGATCCACGTTAGCCCATCTCGGCTCGAAACGGCAGCCGAACACGTAACGGATTGGCCAATTCTGCATCTTTTTCCGACATTCGACGTGATGCCTGGGTATCTCCAGCGGATCTCGCGGTCTGCGGTGATTCCCCAGCCGTCGACCGTAGGCTGAGGCCATCTGCAGAGCGCATGCTCGCCCGAGCGTCCGCTCACCACCCCGGCTGGGAAGTCGACACGATTCCTCCGGAGTGCCCATGTCAACTGAAGCCATCCTCGGCCCGGTTCGTGCCACGAGCCCCCGCAAGCCCGGCGCCACGAACGTCACCAGCTCCTACTCGTCGCTGTTGAAGACGGTTCGCGAGGCGGGACTCCTCCGCCGCCACCGCATGTTCTACATCCTGACGTTCTCGTTCCTCGTGATCGCGCTCCTCGGCTGCGTCACCGGGTTCGTCCTACTCCGCGAGTCCTGGTTCCAGTTGCTCATCGCCGGCGCGCTCGGCATCATCCTCACCCAGTTCGCCTTCCTCGCCCACGAGGCCTCGCACCGTCAGGTCTTCGAGTCGGGCCGCGCGAACGACCGCGCCGGACGCTTCCTCGCGGCGGGCATCGTCGGTATCAGCTACTCGTGGTGGATGACGAAGCACACGCGCCACCACGCGAACCCGAACCAGGTCACCAAGGACCCCGACATCGAGATCGACACGATCTCCTTCATCGAGGAGGACGCGGCGAAGGCCAAGGGCCTGCAGGCGCTGATCACCCGCAAGCAGGGCTACCTCTTCTTCCCCCTCCTCATGTTGGAGGGCATCAACCTCCACGCGCTGTCCTTCAAGACCCTCTTCGGTCCGGGCAAGGTGGACGGCCGCGCCGCCGAGATCAGCATGATCGTCGCCCGCGTCGGTCTGTACCTGGCAGCGATCTTCCTCTTCCTGCCCGTCGGCATGGCGTTCGCGTTCCTCGGCGTCCAACTCGCGGTCTTCGGCGTCTACATGGGTGCGTCCTTCGCGCCGAATCACAAGGGCATGCCGATCATCCCGGCCGACATGAAGCTCGACTTCCTCCGCAAGCAGGTGCTGACCTCGCGCAACGTCCGCGGCTTCGGCATGGCCACCTTCATGGGCGGCCTCAACTACCAGATCGAGCACCACCTGTTCCCGAGCATGCCTCGCCCGGCTCTGGCCCGTGCTCGCGTCATCGTGCGGGAGCACTGCGAGACCCAGCAGGTGCCGTACACGGAGACGACCCTGCTGCAGTCCTACGCCATCGTCATCGAGTACCTCAACCGGGTCGGCCTCTCAGCCCGCGACCCGTTCGACTGCCCGGCGGCGGCGAACTTCCGCCGCCGGTAGTCGACCGGTCTCAGACCTCGAGCGTGTCGAGCGGGGCGAGCGGGTAGTAGGTCCCGCCGCCCTGTTCGGTCGCCCACTGCAGGCGGTCGTGCGACATGCTCTGCCCCGGCCCGGAGAGCACCATCTCGTGCGTCCCGAACGCGCGCTTCGGTGCGACGGCGGTGACGAAGTCCATGCCCTCGGAGATCTTCATCCACGGTGCACCCGCCGGCGCGGCCAAGAGGTCGACGTCGACGCCGTCCGGGACGGTGAAGGAATCGCCGGGGTAGTACACGAGGTCGTTGATGAGGACGCCGACGTTGTCGATCACCGGGATCGACGAATGGATGACCGCGTGGGTCCCGCCGAAGAAGCGGAGCGTGAACGGCCCGGCTTCGACCACGTCTCCCGGGGCGACGACGGTGATGTCATAGCCGTCCGCGGCGGCGGCGACACCGGCCGGTCCGTAGAGGACGGCCTCCGGGCTCGCGGCGAGGATGCGGTCGAGGTGCTCCGCGGTCCAGTGGTCGGGGTGCAGGTGCGTGATCAGGACCGCCGCGGTGTGCTCCACATCGGAGATCGGGGACGTGAACGCACCCGGGTCGACGATCAGCTTGGCGCCGTCCGTCTCGAGGAGGAATGCTGCATGTTCGAACTTCGTGAGTCTCATAGGACGAGTGAATACCGTGGGAGCGCCGGGGGCAACCCGGTGGTCCGGGTGTCCACCCGCTGTAGGCCTGTCAGAATCGGCAGGTGACCACGCAGCCCCGACGCATCGGCGTCGCCATCAACCCGACCGCGTCGTTCGGATCGACCCGAGCCGTGGGCCCGATGGTGCTCGACGCCCTCGAGCAGGCCGGGCACCGCGCCGTCCGCCTGCAGGAGCAGACGGTCGGGCAGCTCCGGAGCGCGGTGCAGACTGCGATCGAGGCCGGCTTGGACGCGCTCGTCGTCGTCGGAGGCGACGGCATGGTGAGTCTGGCCGTCGAGGCGGTACGCGACTCGGGCCTGCCCTTCGGCGTGGTCCCGTCCGGTACGGGCAATGACATCGCCAGGGGACTCGGGATCCCGTTGGGTGATCCCGCGGCCGCGATCGCGTCCCTGCTCCGTGCGCTCGAGGGCGAGCCGCGCGTGATCGACGCCGGCACGGTGACGGACGGCGAGCGGACGACCTGGTTCGTCGGTGCGGTGTCCGCAGGCTTCGACGCCCTCGTGAACGAGCGGGCGAACCGCATGCGACGTCCGCGCGGGCGCAGCCGGTACACGATCGCGATCCTCCGGGAGCTCCTGGCCCTGAGGCCCCGCCGGTACGAGCTGACCGTGGACGGGGCGCCGGAGACGGTCGATGCCGTCCTCCTCGCCGTCGCGAACAACACCTCGATCGGTGGTGGCATGCTCATCGCGCCGCAGGCGGACCTCGCCGACGGCCGATTCGACCTGTTCATCGTCGCACCCGTGTCACGGTTCCGGTTCCTCCGGCTGTTCCCCAAGGTCTTCTCTGGTGCCCACACGGATCTCGACATCGTGCGACTGTCTCGGGTCCGTTCGGTCTCGATCGCCGCGGACGGTGTCACCGCCTATGCCGACGGGGAGCGGATCGGTCCGCCGCCGGTCACGATTGACGTGGTCCCGGGTGCCCTCCGCGTGCTCGCCTGAGCCGGTTCGCCCGACCGCGGCCACCGCGCGACACGCCCGTCGGATGCCGCTGGTGGCCTCGATTTGTACGGCTCGAAATCGTATGGCATACTCGTATCCGTTGCTTACGGCCCCATCGTTTAGCGGCCTAGGACACCGCCCTCTCACGGCGGCAGCACGGGTTCAAATCCCGTTGGGGTCACAACACCGAACGAAGCCTCGCTCTCCTGAGTCATCAGGGAGCGGGGCTTCGTTCATTTGGCGGCTCGAGCGTGCCCCGGGAGGTCCACGCAGGCTCTCCGGGATGCGCGGAAGGCAGGGCCCGCACCGATCTCGCCGAGTGCCGCTGCGTGCTAGCTTGGCCGGGTGACCGTGAAGCAGAAGCGCCGCGCTCCGGCGACAGCCGCAGTCCTGATCCTCGCCGCCCTGCTGACAGGGTGCTCCATCCCGGTGACGGGGGAGCCCGTAGCCGGCGGTGCCGGCCCCGTCGTCGACGTCGCCGGCGGCACCGACGACACCCTGCGCAAGGACTTCGACGCGAGTCCCCAGGAGGTCAACGACTACTGGACCGACGACAAGTTCGGGGGAGCGACCGCACCGGACCTGAAGCCGGGCGAGGACACGCTCACGGGCGACCAGGCCACCGGCGTGGTCGTGCACCCGAGTACCGGCGTCGGTCCCGACGTCGACGTCAAGGCCATCGCTCCGACAGCGGCGGGCGACCCGTACCCGGCGACCGGGCTGGCGGCGGCCACGCAGGGACGTCTGTACTTCTCCATCGGCGGCGCCACCTACGTCTGTTCCGCGAGCGTCGTCAATGCCCCGACCATGGACCTCGTCTTGACGGCAGGCCACTGCGTCTGGGACACGTACGGCAAACAGCTCGCAGAGAACATCATCTTCATCCCGGCCGACGCGGCCAACGGCCAGACCCAGCCCTACGGGCAGTGGGCCGGGGTCAGCACCTACGTCCCCGACGAGTTCACGAGTGAGGCGACCTCGGACGCCAGCGGTGCGACGAGCGGCAACGGTTGGGCCTACGACTTCGCCTTCATCCGCCTCGCCCCGAACGCTGCAGGCCAGAAGATCCAGGAGGTGACCGGCGGTCAGGGCATCTCCTTCGGTACCCCGCCTGAGGGCATCACCGTGATCGGCTACCCGTCCGCCGCCCCGTTCGACGGACAGTCGCAGCGCTACTGCGCGAGCCAGGCCGCCACGAAGGGATACGCCGGATACCGGGTCGACTGCCTCATGACCCCGGGTTGCTCGGGCGGGGGCTGGCTCACCCGCCTGGATCCCGCCACCGGCGCCGGGTACGTCACCTCGGTCACCTCGCGCGGCGACGGTTCCTGGCTCGAGGGCCCCGTCCTCGGACAGCGGGCGCTCACCCTGTACAACGACGCTCTGGCGGAGGGGTCATGACCGCCAGCGCGAGTATGACGCGACGCCGGCGGCGGATCGGCGTCCTGGCTCTGGCCGGGAGCGCCGCGCTCGCCTTGAGCGCGTGCACGACGCCCGGATCGGCGTTCCCCGACGCCGCCGCCCAGCAGAGCTACATGCAGGATCTCGCCGAGGCGAGGTTGGAGTTGCTGTCAGCCCAGATCGGCCAGGCGCCGGACGTGATCGGGTCGGCATACGTCCACGCCGTCTCGGGAGACCTCGAGTCGCACGAGAACGACTCGGTCGTGCTCTTCGGCGACCCGACCGCGTCGTTCAGCCAGGACAAGGGCTCGGCCGACGGGGACACCGTCGACATCTATCACCAGGCGGGAGTCGACTACGACCTCCTGCTGCTCGGCGGTGAACTCAAGGAGCTCGCGCCCACGGAGTGGGTGGCCGTCCAGACGCAGTACGTGGCTGACGAGGACGCCGAAGGTTCGCTCGGGCCGGCCTGCGTCTACCCCGGCATCTCCATCGCGTGCGACATCTACAGCGCGGTCGAAACCACTCGCAGCTCGGGGGACGGCGCGCTCAGCAGCGTCGTCGTCTCGATGCGCAACGACGGCTCCTCGCAGATCTCGACGAGCGCGAGCCTCGAGAGCGTGCTGGCCGTCGGGACGCTGTTCGACCTCCCGGACGACCTCGTCGCGTCGTTCAGCGAGGACGACCTCGCGACGCTCCTCCCGGTGACGATCTTCCAGAACGCCGAGGGCGGCCTCGTGAAAATGGAGTTGAGCGGGACGGTCGAGAGCAAGACGACGCTGCAGTTGCAGGCCGGCTTCGAGGTGTCGGGCACGTCGACGCTCGAGGACCTGCCGACCGCACCATCAGGATTCGACGTGACGGTGATCCCGGCGGCCGATCAGGCCGCGTTCTGGGATCGGATCGAGGAGTTGAGGAAATGACCGACGACCAGAAGCCCGAGGACCTCGGAAAGCCCCCGGTCGGCGGCCCCCTGCGCCCCGACCAGCAGCCGCCGGGATTCCCCGACCCGAACGCACCCCGCCTGGAGTTCGGACCGGGAAGCCCGCAGCGTCAGACGCCGCCGCAGAACGGTGCACCCCAGAACGGCGCGCCGCAGGGTCAGAACGGACCACCGCAGGGCGTCCCGTCGCAGAACGGCCCGTCTCAGCCGTCCGCGCCTGGTCAGGCCGGCGGAGGGCCCCGTCCGCAGGGAGACGCCCCAGGGCAGCAGTCCAACGGTCCAGCGCCGCAGCCGCCCACCCAGCCTGGAGCGCCGTTCGCCGGCGCGCCCGGTGGGCAGCCGTGGGTGCAGCAGCAGCGGCCCTCGAACGCAGGCCCGAACCAGCAGCCGCAGCAGCAGGGGCGGCCAGGCGGTCCGGACGGGTTCCGGCCCCCGACATCGACTGGTCAGCCCGGTCACGCGCCCGGGGGTCCTCAGCAGGGTCGGGCCCCCGGTCAGGCTCCACAGGGACGTCCATTCGGCGCGCCGCAGGGCCAGCCTCAGGGGCCGCAGGGTCAACCTCCTTACGGTCAGGCACGCCCGACCGGGCCACAGCCCTTCGGTCCGGGACAGGCGCAGCACCCGACCGGCCCGTTCCAGCCAGGTCCGCAACAGCAAGGATCGCAGTCCGGTCCACAGCAGACCGGTCCGTTCCGTCCCGGCCCCGAGTACGGCGTCGCGGGCCAGCAGCCTGCTCCGAGCCGGAAACCCGCGCGCAAGCCACTTGGGCGCAAACTCTGGACCGGCGTGCTCATCGGTGCGGTCGCCGCATCGCTCATCGCCGTCCCGCTTACCCTCCTCTCGGTCGGTCGCCTGTTCACGCCGATGCTCGACCGCGGCTCGGTGCAGACCGGTGTGGCCGAGGTGCTCAAGCAGGACTTCGGCCTCGCAGACGTCGAGAAGGTCGAGTGCCCGAGCGATCAGCCGGCCACGACCGGGACACAGTTCGAGTGCACGTTCTCGTACAACGCGAAGAGCTACCCGGTGGCCGTCGAGGTCATCAACGACCAGGGGCAGTACCGCGTCGGGATCGACGCGCCGAAGTAGCACGGTGTCGGCACCGGCGTCCCCTCGAGCGACGACGGTGCCGACGGCTTCGCCACGGACCGGGTGGTACGCTGGGCGAATGTTGTCCGGGCTGCTCCTCCTTCCCAGCCGCGACGAGGCCTAGATCCAGGCTCCCTCGTCGCGGAGGTCGCTGACGCCTGACCACTCATCGTTTGAAGGAATTCCACGACATGTCGCAGCTGAACGCCGATCCGTCCGTCCCGAGCATTCCCGAGCACCCGCGCACGCTCGCCGAGAAGGTCTGGGACGACCACCTCGTCGTCAAGGGTGAGGACGGCACGCCCGACCTCATCTACATCGACCTGCACCTCGTCCACGAGGTGACGAGCCCGCAGGCCTTCGACGGTCTCCGCCTGGCCGACCGGCCGCTGCGTCGCGTCGACCTCACGATCGCGACCGAGGACCACAACACCCCGACGCTCGCGATCGACAAGCCGATCGCCGACCTCACCAGCCGCACGCAGATCGAGACCCTCCGTCGCAACGCCGCGGAGTTCGGGGTGCGGATCCACTCCCTCGGCGACCTCGATCAGGGGATCGTGCACGTCGTCGGGCCGCAGCTCGGCCTCACGATGCCCGGGATCACGGTGGTCTGCGGCGACTCGCACACCTCGACCCACGGCGCCTTCGGGGCCATGGCCTTCGGCATCGGCACCAGCGAGGTCGAGCACGTCATGGCCACGCAGACGCTGCCGCTGAAGCCGTTCAAGACCATGGCGATCACCGTCGAAGGCACGTTGCGGCCGGGCGTGACCGCGAAGGACATCATCCTCGCCGTCATCGCGAAGATCGGCACCGGCGGCGGGCAGGGCTACGTCCTCGAATACCGCGGCTCGGCGATCCGTGCGCTCTCCATGGAGGGCCGCATGACGATCTGCAACATGTCGATCGAGGCCGGTGCCCGTGCCGGCATGGTCGCCCCGGACCAGATCACCTACGACTACCTGCAGGGCCGCCCGCACGCTCCGACCGGAGCCGACTGGGACCAAGCCGTCGCCTACTGGGACACCCTCGCGACCGATGAAGGCGCCGCCTTCGACGCCGAGGTCTTCCTCGACGCCGACGCGCTGGAACCCTTCGTCACCTGGGGCACCAACCCGGGCCAGGGCGTCTCGCTCAGCGAGAACGTTCCCGACCCCGCGGCCATCGCCGACCCGAACGAGCGCTCCGCCGCCGAGCGCGCGCTGGAGTACATGGCACTCGAAGCCGGTACCCCGATGAAGGAGATCCCGGTGGACGCGGTCTTCATGGGCTCCTGCACGAACAGCCGGATCGAAGACCTGCGGGCGTTCGCATCCGTCATCGAGGGCCGCACGAAGGCCGAGGGTGTGCGAGTGATGGTGGTCCCGGGTTCCGCCCGGGTTCGGATCGAGGCGGAGGCCGAGGGGCTCGACAAGATCATCACCGACTTCGGTGCGGAGTGGCGGTTCGCCGGATGCTCCATGTGCCTCGGGATGAACCCCGATCAGCTCGCTCCGGGGGAGCGCTGCGCCTCGACGTCGAACCGCAACTTCGAGGGTCGCCAGGGCAAGGGCGGCCGCACGCACCTCGTCTCACCGCTCGTCGCCGCGGCGACCGCCATCCGAGGCACGCTCTCCAGCCCGGCCGATCTCGAGGTCGAGCCCGGCAGACACGCGGCCACCGAGCAGGAAGGCGTGCACGCCTGATGGACAAGTTCACGACCGTCACCGGCGTCGCCGCTCCGATGCGGCGCTCCAACGTCGACACCGATCAGATCATCCCCGCCGTCTACCTGAAGCGCGTCACGAAGACGGGCTTCGAGGACGCACTCTTCGCCGGATGGCGCCAGGACCCCGACTTCATCCTGAACCAGCCGGCCTACCAGGGCGCGAGCATCCTCGTCGCCGGGCACGACTTCGGCACCGGCTCGTCGCGTGAGCACGCCGTGTGGGCCTTGCGCGACTTCGGGTTCAAGGTCGTCGTGTCGTCCCGCTTCGGCGACATCTTCCGCGGCAACTCCGGGAAGCAGGGCCTCCTGGCCGCCCAGGTCACGGAGGAAGAGCTCGAGCAGCTCTGGGCTGCGATCGAAGCCGCTCCCGGCTCCGATTCCGTCGTCGACCTCATCACCCGCACCATCACGGTCGGCGATCTCACGGTTTCGTTCCAGGTCGACGATTACACTCGGTGGCGGCTCATCGAAGGACTCGATGACATCGGGCTGACGCTCCGTAGCGAAGAGCAGATCACCGCGTTCGAGGCCCGGCGGCCGAACTGGCTGCCCCGCACCATTCCCGTCAAGTAGCAAGGCAGTAGGTACCGGTTTGAATTCACTCGTCCAGGCGTCACAGGCGGCAGGCTCGTCGGTCGGACTCGATGTCGACCGCATCACGATCAACGGCGGTATCCCGCTCAGAGGCCGGATCGAGGTCAAGGGTGCCAAGAACCTCGTGACCAAGGCGATGGTGGCCTCGCTGCTCGGCGAGAACGTCAGCGTCCTGCGCAACGTGCCGAACATCAGCGACGTCCGGGTGGTCCGCTCCCTGCTCGAGATCCACGGCGTGGACGTGACGGAGGGCGAGAACCCGAACGAGCTCCGCCTCGACCCGACCAACGTCGAGTCCGCGCACATGGAGGAGATCGACGCACACGCCGGCTTCTCCCGGATCCCGATCCTGTTCTGCGGGCCGCTGCTCCACCGCCTCGGGGCGGCGTTCATCCCCGACCTCGGAGGCTGCCGCATCGGCGACCGCCCCATCGACTTCCACCTCGACGCGCTCCGCAAGTTCGGCGCGGTCGTGGAGAAGCTCCCGCAGGGCATCCGTCTCTCGGCACCGAACGGTCTCCACGGGACGACGGTGCATCTGCCGTACCCGAGCGTCGGCGCCACGGAGCAGGTCCTGCTCACGGCGGTCCGTGCCAAGGGCACCACGGAGCTCAAGGGTGCGGCGATCGAGCCGGAGATCATGGATCTCATCGCCGTCCTCCAGAAGATGGGCGCGATCATCTCCTACGAGCCGAACCGCGTGATCCTCATCGAGGGCGTGGACAAGCTCGAGGGGTACGACCACACGGCCATCGGCGACCGCAACGAGGCAGCGAGCTGGGCGTCGGCCGCGCTCGCGACCGACGGCGACGTCTTCGTCGGCGGCGCGAAGCAGCAGGACATGATGACGTTCCTCAACATCTTCCGCAAGGCGGGCGGCGGGTTCGACATCACCGACGACGGCATCCGGTTCTACCGCAAGGAGGAGCTGAAGCCCGTGGTCATCGAGACCGACGTGCACCCCGGCTTCATGACGGACTGGCAGCAGCCCCTCATCGTCGCGCTGACGCAGGCGACGGGCGAGTCGATCGTCCACGAGACCGTCTACGAGAACCGGTTCGGATTCACGGACGCGCTCAACACCATGGGCGCGAACATCGTCGTGCACCCCAACGGGCTGTCGGGTACGCCTCGTCGGGTGCCGCGGCGCAACCTCGAGCAGGCCGCCGTGATCAACGGACCGACTCCGTTGCACGGTGCCGACATCGAGGTACCCGACCTCCGCGGTGGCTTCAGCCACCTCATCGCGGCGCTCACCGCCGAGGGCAAGTCGACGGTCAGCAACGTCGGCATCATCAGCCGTGGGTACGAGAACTTCATCGTGAAGCTCCAGCAGCTCGGTGCTGACTTCGTCCTCGAAACGAAGTAGTCCGCCGTGGGGGTGGAACGGTCGAGGCCGTCGATCTACTGGTTGCTGTCGTCGATCGCGATCCCGCCGTTCAGTGCTCTCGTCAAGCTCCGCGTCCGGCACGGCGAACGCCTGCCGCAGGAGGGGCCGTTCATCCTGTCGCCCAACCACGACAGCGAGTTCGACCCGCTGATCATGGGCGTGGCCGTCTGGCGGCTCGGGCGACAGCCCCGCTTCATGGCGAAGGGCAGTCTGTTCAAGGTCCCGGTGGTCGGGTGGTTGTTGCGGAAGTCCGGCCAGATCCCCGTCGAGCGCGAGGGTTCCGCCCGCGGGATGGACCCGGTCAGCGCTGCAGCACACCTGACCGAACGCGGTCAGGGCGTCGTCGTATACCCCGAGGGTTCGCTCACCCGTGATCCGGGCCTGTGGCCGATGCGCGGGCGCACCGGCGCGGTCCGGATCGCCCTCACGCACGGCCTGCCGATCATCCCCGCGGCGCACTGGGGCACGCAGGAGGTCATGCCCCGGTACGGCAAGCTGCGGGTGTTCCCCTTGCGGAAGCGCGTCGAGGTCGCCATCGGCGAGCCGGTGGACCTCTCGGCCTTCGCCGGGCGGCAGCTAGACTCGAAGACGCTGAACGAGGCGACCGAGGTCGTCATGCAGGCCATCACCGCCCTCTGCGAGGAACTGCGCGGTGCCCAAGCTCCCACGGAGCGTTGGGATCCCTCGAAACACCAGCAGAAGGAGACAGGCCGCTTTGAGTCCTAGGAACGTTCCGCAACCACCGGCCGCCACGAGGGTCGCCGTGCTCGGAGCGGGCAGCTGGGGCACGACGTTCGGCAAGATCCTCGCAGACGGTGGCTCCGACGTGGTCATGTGGGCCAGACGGCCCGAGCTCGCCCGCGAGATCACCGAGGCCAAGCGCAACAGCGACTACCTGCCCGGGATCAATCTGCCGATGCGGATGACGGCGACCGCGAGCATGGTCGACGCCGTGCGCAGTGCCTCGGTCGTGTTCCTGTCCGTCCCGAGCCAGTCCCTGCGCGACAACCTCATCGCGCTCCGCCCGCACCTCGAGGACGGCACCATCGTCGTCTCGCTCATGAAGGGCGTCGAGCGTCGCAGCGGATCCCGGATGAGCGAGGTCATCCGCGAGACCCTCGACATCGACCCGTCACGCATCGCCGTCGCCTCGGGCCCCAACCTCGCGCTCGAGATCGCCCGCGAGCAGCCGACGGCCGCCGTGATCTCCTCGGAGAGCCTCGAGACGGCGCAGACGGTCGCGCTCCTCGCGCGCAACCGGTACTTCCGCAGTTTCGTGAACACCGACGTCATCGGCACCGAGTTCGGCGGTGTGCTCAAGAACCTCATCGCCGTCGCGATCGGCATCGTCGACGGCGTCGGCTACGGCGAGAACACGAAGGCCTCCATCATCACGCGCGGGTTGGTCGAGATGACCGACTTCGCGGTGGCCCACGGCGCGCAGCCGGAGACCCTCTCGGGCCTGGCCGGGCTCGGCGACCTCATCGCGACCTGCCAGTCGCCGCTGTCCCGCAACAACACGGCGGGGCGTCTCCTCGGCCAGGGGTATCAGTTCGACGACGTCGTCAAACAGATGCAGCAGACCGCGGAGGGGCTCGCGTCCGTGGCGCCGGTGCTCGAGCTGGCCAAGGCGAAGGGGGTCGCGATGCCCATCGTCGAACAGGTCAAGCAGGTGCTCGACGGCACGCTCGACCCGAAGGACATCGCACCGCACCTCACGACCGACGACGACGAACCCCAGGGGGAGAGAAGCAACGATGACGCACAAGACCGGAGTGGTGGTGCTCTTTGGAGGCCGTTCAAGCGAGCACTCGATCAGCTGCGCAACGGCGGGCGGCGTCCTCGCCGCGATTGACCGCGAACGGTACGACGTCTACCCGGTCGGGATCGCCCACGACGGCTCGTACGTCCTCGAGGTCGACGACCCGAGCCGGTACGCGCTCGATCCCGCCCACCTGCCGGAGGTCGACCCCTCGCGGCCGGCCGTGCGCTGGCCTGAGCGCGTCGGGAGCCGTGAGCTGACCGTGGTCGGGGAGGACGGCGTCCCGTTCAACCTCGGTCCCATCGACATCGTCTTCCCGATCCTCCACGGTCGGTTCGGCGAGGACGGCACCGTGCAGGGCATGCTCGAGCTCGTCGACCTCCCGTACGTCGGCTCCGGCGTCCTCGCGTCCTCCCTCGGCATGGACAAGCACTTCACGAAGACGGTGCTCCAGGCCGCCGGGATCGCCGTCGCGCCGTGGGTGCGGTTCACCGCCCACGAGTGGGCCACAGCACCCGAGGAGGTGCTCGCATCGCTCGGATCGCTCGGGTCACCGGCGTTCGTGAAGCCGGCGCGAGCCGGTTCGAGCGTCGGCGTGTCGAAGGTGTCGACGCCGGACGCGTTCCGTGCAGCGATCGAACTGGCCCTCGCCGAGGACTCGACCGTGCTCGTCGAGACCGGTCTGGTGGGCCGAGAGGTCGAATGTGCGGTCCTCGAGTCCCTCCCCGGCGAGGCACCTCGGGTCTCGGTGGCCGGCGAGGTCGTCGTGACCGGACGCGACTTCTACGATTTCGAGGCGAAATACCTCGACGCACCCGGTATCGAGCTCGTCTGCCCCGCCGACCTTCGTCCCGAGCAGTTGTCGGAGATGCAGGACCTCTCGCGTCGAGCGTTCGAGGCGTTGGGCTGCGCGGGGCTCGCCCGGGTCGACTTCTTCCTGACCGCGGACGGCTTCGTCGTCAACGAGGTCAACACCATGCCGGGGTTCACTCCGATCTCGATGTTCCCGAGCTGCTGGTTGGCCTCGGGGCTCAGCTACCCCGAGCTCATCACCGAGCTGATCGAGGTCGCGCGCGCCCGCTCCTGAATGCAGCGGCGCCGGAACGGTCAGCCGTCGGTGGGGATCGGGAGGTCGGCGTCGCCGAGGGCGGTGCACTTCCCGGTGACGGGGAGCACGGACACGGCAGGCGCCAGATCGGCCAGGACGGTGCTGCTGGCGACGGCGTCGCCGTCGAGCACGATCTCGACCGCGGGCGTGCGCCCGAAGGTGGTGAACCGGTAGTTCGGCGCGTCGGCGTCGTCGATGATCCAGTCGACCCCGTTCACCGACTGGCACTGCTGCGTGGTCGGGCCGGGGATCGCGACGCCGCAGTGCAGGAGGACCGTCGCGGGATCGCCCCAGGCGCCCGTGGCCTGGGCGTCGGTCCCTCGCTCGGGAAGTTCGGCGACGACGTCGGGCAGACGCACCGTGACCTCAGCGCACTGCGGGTTGTTCGCATCGGCGGCGGGTTCGAGCGCGACGGCGGGCGCGCAGCCGGCGAGGGCCAGGGTTGCGGCTGCGGCGAGGGCGGTGGCGAGGAGCACACGAATCGGGGACATCGCCCACCAGGCTACCGTTGATCCCATGAACGAGTCTGGGAGCGCGTCCGACGATCACGGAACGGTCGGGCCCTGTGTCGGGGACCTCGCCGAGGGGGAGCTGCTCGAGCGCATCTTCCCTCGCCTGCCGCACGCCGACGCCGAACTCCTCGGGCCGGGTGACGATGCCGCGGTGGTCCTGGCGCCCGACGGTCGGTTCGTCGTCACGACGGACACGATGATCCATGGGCCGGACTTCCGGCTGGCGTGGTCGAGCGCCCACGACCTGGGGTGGAAGGCAGCGGCCAGCAACCTGGCGGACGTCGCGGCGATGGGGGCGCGTCCGACGGCACTCGTCGTCGCACTCGCCATGCCCAAGCACCTGCCGGTCGCCGTGCTCGACGGGTTCGCAGACGGACTGCGCGACGCCTGTGCCGAGCTCGCGCCCGGCTGCGGTGTCGTCGGAGGCGATCTGGCCGTGTCCGACGTCTTCATGATCGCGGTGACAGCGTTCGGCGACCTCGAGGGTCGTGCCCCCGTCCGACGCGACGGAGCGCGACCCGGCGATGTGGTCGCGGTCGCGGGGGAGTTGGGTTCGGCTGCGGCAGGCCTGCGACTCCTCTTCTCACGCGGGGTCGACGCCGACGGCGTGCCCTCGGTCGAGGCAGCGGCCGGCCTGCGACGCGATCACCGGGTCGAGGTGGAGGCACAACTCGCGCCACGGCCACCGATCGCCGCCGGTGTCGTCGCCGCCGTCGCCGGTGCCACGGCGATGCTCGACCTGTCGGACGGGCTCGCGCTCGACGCCGGTCGCCTCGCGCGGGCGAGTGGGGTCGCGATCGACCTCCGGGCCGAGGACCTGGGTGCCGACGTGGCGCTCGCCCTCGCCGGCGGCGAGGACCACTCCCTCCTGGCGACGTTCCCGGCCGCCACCACGATCCCCACCGGCTTCCGGACCATCGGCACGGCCCGGACCGGTGCCGGAGTCCTCGTCGACGGTCTGGCCTACGACGGTCGCGCCGGTTGGGACCCCTACCGCGACTGGGACGACGCGTCCGGTTGAGCGGTGTTCCCGGCCGTTGTGGCGCGAGGACCGTGCGGTGACGCGGTGACCGTGACGCGCTGACTCAGACCGGCGTGATCCACCAGACGACGGTCTCGCCGTAGGTGCTCTTCCGCAGGACCTCGAGCGCTGGGGGAAGGGTCGGTTCGGGCGAGCGTGAGCTCCGCTCGACGAGCACGAGCCCGTCGTCGGTGACCAGACCGACGAGCGCGGCGAGGTTGGCCGTGAGCTCCGCCTCGGGGAGGTCGTACGGGGGATCGATGAAGACGAGGTCGGACGGGACCGTCGCCCCGGACAGGTAGGCGCCGACCGACTTGGCGTGCACCGTGATGCGTGGTGCCGCACCGCGAGGTGCTGCCGAGGTCACGATCTTCGCGTTGTCGCGACACAGCTTCGCCGCCTCCGACCCTCGGTCGACGAGGGTGACGACCGCGGCACCCCGGCTGGCACACTCGAGTCCCAGCGACCCCGACCCTGCGTACAGGTCGAGCACCTCGGCTCCGGCGAGCACGTCGCGGGCCTCCAACGCGGAGAAGAGTGCCTCGCGGACGCGATCGCTCGTCGGTCGTGTCCCGCTGCCCGGGACCCGGATCGTGCGTGATCCGGCGAAACCCGAGATGATCCTGATGCCGGCCATGGTCCCATCCTCGCAGGCTGCGCGAAGCCGGGCGAACCGCCGTGTCCGAGGTCCCGAATAGAATCGACGGCATGACGGGGATCGAGCTGGGCACGAAGCTCGGCGGTGTCCTCGGCGGACGGACCGCGACGGCACTCCAGAAGGCGTTCGGCGTCGAGACCGTCGGCGACCTCCTGGAGCACTACCCGCGTCGCTACGCGAAGCGCGGCGAGCTGACGGTCATCGGCCTGCTGCCGCTCGGCGAGGACGTGACGATCGTCGCCGACGTCCTCGAGGTCCGCGACCGCCAGATGAAGCAACGCAAGGGTTCCATCCTCGAGGTCGTCATCTCCGACGGTCAGGGTCGGCTCAACCTCACCTTCTTCAACCAGCCCTGGCGCGCGAACGAACTCCGGCCGGGACTCCGCGGCATCTTCGCAGGCAAGGTCGGCGACTACCGCGGCAGTTATCAGCTCGCCCACCCGCAGTACCAGATCTTCCCCGACGACGCTGAAGCCCCGGCGCTCGCCGACGCCCAGGCGAAGGCGTGGTCGGAGGCGCCCATCCCGATCTACCCGGCGACGAGCACGATCACGAGCTGGAACCTCAGACAATCCGTCGAGCTGGTTCTGGACGCCCTGCCGCCGCAGGAGGACCCCGTCCCGCGGTCGGTCCGGGCGGCGAGGGGTGAGCTCTCCTTCGACGCCGCGATCCGTGCCGTCCACCGCCCGACGGTCGACCGCGACTGGCAGCGCGGTCGCCGCAGCCTGCGGTACCAGGAGGCGTACCTCCTCCAGACGGCCCTGCTCCAGCAGCGTGCGGCCACCCGTGCGCTGGCGGCCGAACCCCGCGTGCCGAAAGCCGGCGGCTACCTCGAGCGCCTCGATGCCGCGCTCCCGTTCGAGCTGACCGGCGACCAGCAGACGGTCGGCACGGAGATCGCGGCCGACCTCGCGCAGCCCAATCCGATGAACCGGCTCGTCCAGGGCGAGGTCGGTTCGGGCAAGACGCTCGTCGCCCTCCGGGCCATGGCGGCCGTCGCCGACAGCGGGGGACAGTCGGTGCTCCTGGCGCCCACCGAGGTCCTCGCGGCGCAGCACCTGCGGTCGATCGTCCGTTCGCTCGGCCCCGACCTCTCGGCCGAGCTCATGCCGACGCTGCTCACCGGCCAGCTGCCGACGTCCGATCGCAAACGCGCGCTGCTGCGGATCGTCGCAGGCCAGGCGCGGATCGTGATCGGGACGCACGCGCTGCTGGGTGACGCCGTGACCTTCGCCGATCTGGGGATGGTCGTCGTCGACGAACAGCACCGCTTCGGCGTGGAGCAGCGCGACCAGCTCCGTCAGAAGGGACGCACACCGCCGCACGTCCTCGTGCTGACCGCGACGCCGATCCCACGGACCGTGGCCATGACCGTCTTCGGCGACCTCGACGTCAGCATCATCAAGGAGCTGCCACGCGGGCGGCAGGGGATCGAGAGCTTCGTGGTCGCCCTGGCCGATCACCCGCGGTGGATCTCCCGCGTCTGGGAACGCCTCGCCGAGGAACTCGCGCAGGGACGGCAGGGGTTCGTGGTGTGCCCGGCGATCGACGCCAAGGAGGTCGAGCCCGGTGAGGCGCTCGAGGAGGACGCCGACCCGGCGCGCCCGATCGCGTCCGTGCTCACCACGGTGGAGCAGCTGCGTACCCACCCACTGCTCGCGTCACGACGCATCGACGTCCTCCACGGCCGGATGAGCGCGGAGGAGAAGGACCGGACGATGCGGGCCTTCGCCGCCGGTGAGATCGACGTGCTCGTGGCGACGACGGTCATCGAGGTGGGCGTCGACGTCCCCAACGCCTCGACGATGGTCGTGCTCGACGCGGAGCGCTTCGGGGTGTCGCAGCTCCACCAGCTCCGCGGACGCGTCGGCCGAGGCGGCGTCCCGGGTCTGTGTCTGCTCGTCACCGCGGCGGAGGCGGAGAGCACCGCACGCGAGCGCGTCGACGCGGTGGCCGCGACGCTCGACGGCTTCGACCTCGCGCAGGTCGACCTCGAACTGCGGCGCGAGGGCGACGTCCTCGGCAGCATGCAGTCGGGCGGGCGGTCCTCGCTCAAGCTGCTCCGGGTCGTGCACGACAGCGAGGTCATCATCGAGGCGCGGGCGGATGCCGCCGAACTCCTCGACACCGATCCCGACCTCGCCGACCACCCGGTGCTGGCCGAAGCGCTCCGCCGGCGCCTCGACGAATCCGACCGCGCCGCGCTCGCCAAGAACTGAGCACCGATAGGCTGGCGGCATGAAGCGGATCGCCGTCGTCCCCGGATCGTTCGACCCAGTCACCCTCGGTCACCTGGATGTCATCGAGCGGGCGGCGCGCATCTTCGACGAACTGCACGTGCTGGTCGTGCACAACCCCGACAAGTCCGCGCTGCTGCCGATGCCGCAGCGGGTGTCCCTGCTCGAGCGCTCCATCGCCGACGGCGGGTTGCCCGACAACATCGTCGTCGCGCAGTGGAACGTCGGCCTGCTCGTCGACTACTGCACGGACGTCGGCGCGAGCGTGCTCGTGAAGGGCATCCGCTCGCAGGTCGACGTCGCGTACGAGACGCCCATGGCCATCATGAACCGCAGCCTCGCCGGCGTGGAGACGGTCTTCCTCCTGCCTGATCCGGCACACGCGCACGTCTCCAGTTCACTCGTCCGGCAGGTGGCCGCGCTCGGTGGCGATGTCAGCCCGTACGTCCCGCAGGTGGTGGCGACCTTCCTCCAGGAGGGCTAGGGCGTCCTCCCGGTCGGGTTCGGCGTAGAATCGTCGATCGTGACTAGGAAGAGAACGAACAATTCGCCGTTCAGCGTCAACGTGCGCGATCTGGTGAACCGTCCCGGGGAGATGCGCGAGCACGACCTCGAGGTGGTGCTCGCCGAGCGCTGGGGCGAGGGTCTGGTCGCCGTCCAGGAGGGCACGACGCTCTCCGAGCAGGTGCGTCTCGAATCCGTTCACGAGGGGATCCTCGTGACCGTCGACGTCGACGCACTGGCGACCGGCGAGTGCGGACGCTGCCTCCGCGACATCGAACTGCCTGTCGAAGTCGAGATTCAGGAACTTTTCGCGTATCCTAATTCGGAAGCGTCTGACTTCGAGGTTCACGACGACCACGTGGATCTTGAACCTCTGGTCAGAGATGCGGTAGTTCTCGCATTGCCGTTTCAGCCGGTGTGCCAGCCGGATTGCCCCGGACTCGACCCCGAGACCGGTGAGCGGCTGGCCGAACGTCCGGAACGACACCCTCACGACGTCGCAGATCCTCGCTGGTCTGCGCTCGCGGGCTTGTCCTCAGACTCCGTACTTGACACAGACGCCAGTAGCGCCCAGCGCGCCGCTGCAGACACAGAAGAGAGATAGATCATGGCTGGAAACCCCCCGAAGCGGAAGGTCTCGCGCTCGAACACCCGCTCGCGTCGCTCGCAGTGGAAGGCCGCCGTGCCGACGCTCGTGAAGACGGTGGAGAACGGCCGCGTCACGTACAGCCTGCCGCACCGCGCCAAGGTCGTCGAGGACTCGCAGGGCACCGCCCTGTACCTCGAGTACAAGGGCCGCAAGGTCGCAGACGTCTGATCCGCGCGTTGAACGTCCGCGTTCGAACAGCGTGAACACGAATCATTCCGACCACACCGGAATCGGCTCCGCATCGGAGACCGATCCCGGTGTGGTCGTTTTCGCACGGCAACTGGGTGTCGACGTCTCGTACGAGCTGCTCGACTTGGCGCTGACGCACCGCTCGTACGCGTACGAGCACGGTGGACTCCCGCACAACGAGCGCCTCGAGTTCCTCGGCGACTCGATCCTCGGGCAGGCCGTCACCGTCATGCTCTACCGCGACTTCCCGCACCTCGACGAAGGGCAGCTGGCGAAGCGTCGGGCGAGCCTCGTCTCGACGATCGCGCTCGCCGAGGTCGCGCGTTCGATCGGTCTGGGCGAGCGGATCAAGCTCGGCAAGGGCGAGGACCAGACCGGAGGCCGCGACAAGGCGTCCATCCTGGCCGACACGATGGAGGCCGTCATCGGCGCGACGTACCTGTCGGCCGGACCCGACGCCGCGACGGCACTCGTCCTGCGCCTGGTGAACCCCCTCCTCGAGAACCCTGAGCGCTTCGGCGCGGCGATGGACCCGAAGACGAGCCTCCAGGAGGCCGCCGCGGCCATCGGTGCGCCGACGCCCGTCTACGAGATCGCCAGCTCCGGCCCCGACCACAACCGACGGTTCGTCGCGACGGTCACCGTGGGCACCGCGGTCACGGCGACGGGCTCCGGCACGAGCAAGAAGCACGCCGAGATGGCGGCGGCCCTGGAAGCCTGGTCGAGGATCAGTGCCGGAACTCCCTGAGGTCGAGGTCGTCCGCGCCGGCTTGGAGCCCGCCGTCAGCGGGGCGACGATCGCCGGCGTCGAGGTCTTCGACGAACGCTCCCTGCGCCGCCACGCGAGTGGTGTCGCCGACTTCACGGCACGGCTGACGGGGCGGACCATCCGATCTGCCGTCCGACGCGGGAAGTTCCTCTGGTTCCCCCTCGACGACGATGAGGCGATCGTCGGTCACCTGGGCATGAGCGGGCAGATGCTGCTCCGGTCACCTGGCGATGACGCCGACCGACTCCTGCGCATCCGCTTGCAGCTGGAGCATCCCGAGCACGGCGAGCTCTGGCTGCACTTCGTGGACCAGCGGATCTTCGGCTCCATGGCGGTGACCGCGCTCGTCCCGACGACGGACGGAGCCGCAGGTGGGTTCGGCGACGAGGTCGCGATGGTGCCGGACCAGGTCGCGCACATCGCCCGCGACCCGATGGACCCGGCCTTCGACGACGCCGGCTTCCTCCGACGACTGCGCGAGAAACGCACCGGCGTGAAGCGGGCGCTCCTCGATCAGACCCTGGTCAGCGGGATCGGCAACATCTACGCGGACGAGTCGCTCTGGGCGGCGCGCATCCACCCCGAGCAGGAGACCGCCCGTCTCGGGCTCGGACGCGCCGGCCGGCTGCTCGAGGAGGTCCGTGCCGTGCTCGCCAAGGCCCTGGCCGAGGGCGGGACGAGCTTCGACGCCCAGTACGTGAACGTCAACGGTCAGGCGGGGTACTTCGCCCACAGCCTGAACGCCTACGGAAGGCAGGGCAAACCGTGCGCGCGCTGCGGCACGCTCATCGTCCGCGAGCAGTTCATGAACCGGGGCTCGCACCGCTGTCCCGTGTGCCAGCGCCGCACCTGACGATCAGTCGCTGCGGGGGAGTCGGCGCTGCCACTCTCCGGAATAGCCGACGATGCGGAACCCGAGTCGGTCGTTGATCGCGAGCATGTGCGCGTTCTCGTCGGCGTTCCAGGTGTAGATCCGGGACCGCTCGGGTGCCTGATCGGCGAGTGCGAGGAGGTTCGCCGCCTTCATCCAGAGTCCGAGGCCGTGTCCCCGGTGGTCGGCGAGCACGAGCGTGTCCCACTGCTCCGCGTGTTCCTTGCCCTCGCCGAGGACGAGCTCGCTGTACCCGGCGACCGCGCCGCTGTCGTGGTGGACGGCGGCGACGACGATCGCGTGGTCGCCAGACGCCGCCAGCTGTGCCTCGCGGGCGCGGACCCGCTCGGGCGTCCAGACCTCGGGGTCGAGCTCCAGATCGGCGGCCGGGATGTCGGTCGCCATGTGTTCGCGGGCTGTGGCGAGTGATCCGAGCAGCTCGTCGGGGGTGCGGTCCACCCAGTGCACGAGGCGGTACTCGTGTCCGGCTCGGGCGGTCGACGTCGCGACGATGTCCGGCAGCTCCCCGAGCGTCGTGGCGAGGTCGCAGCGGTTGGTCCGCTCGACCTGCGCGAGGGCGTATCCACGATCGAGCATGAACCGGCTGGCCGCGGCGTTCGCGGGGATCGCCCGATCGCCGACGCTCGCACCGAGGAGCGGTTCGCCGGCCGGGATGTCGTCGACGGCGTGCTGGGTGAAGGCGGTCACTGTCGGGCGACCGGCCGCGAGGGCCCGTCGCTCCAGCTCCAGCAGGAGCGCTGTGCCGATCCCACGACGACGCGCGTCGGGGAGGACACCGACGTCCAGGGAGGCCGTCACCGCGTCGGCCTCGGCGCCGTACCCGAGCCAGCCGCGACCGACCACACGGCCGTCGAGGGCGGCGGCGAGCAGGACGCGTCGCTGGAACCGCTGGCTGCGGTACTCGGGCAGGGTCATTGCGGAGGTCAGAGCGAAGTCGTCGGTGGACCAGATCTCCGCTTCGAGCGTGTTCGCGACCTCCTGGACCGCTTCGAACACGGCTGAGCTCCCGGACGCCGGGATCTCCACCTCGTCGATCGTGACGCGCATCGTCGCCTCCCTCCCACACCAGACCGTCCTGGGTGATGCGGTCCATGGTACGACCGCCCCGGCGGGCCGGCACAGCGTGGTGTCCCTCGTCCGTCCGCGGATTCGCTACCGTAGTGCACAGCATCCGCGACGCGGGAGAGGAGGTGCGCGTGTACCTGAAGAGCCTGACGCTCAAAGGGTTCAAGTCCTTCGCGCACCCCACCACCTTCGCGTTCGAGCAGGGCGTCACCTGCGTCGTGGGTCCCAACGGCTCCGGCAAGTCGAACGTCGTCGACGCGCTCGCCTGGGTGATGGGCGAGCAGGGGGCGAAGACCCTCCGCGGCGGCAAGATGGAGGACGTCATCTTCGCCGGCACGTCGACCAGGGGACCGCTCGGTCGAGCCGAGGTCACGCTCACCATCGACAACAGCGACGGCGCACTGCCCATCGAGTACACCGAGGTGACGATCAGCCGCACCCTGTTCCGCAACGGCGGGAGCGAGTACGCCATCAACGGCGACACGTGCCGGTTGCTCGACGTCCAGGAGCTCCTGAGCGACTCCGGTCTGGGCCGCGAGATGCACGTCATCGTCGGACAGGGGCAGCTCGACGCGGTGCTGCGGGCGACGCCCGAGGAGCGACGCGGCTTCATCGAGGAGGCGGCCGGCATCCTGAAGCACCGCCGACGCAAGGAGAAGACGCTCCGGAAGCTCGAGGCGATGCAGACCAACCTCACGCGGTTGAGCGACCTCGCCGGCGAGATCCGCCGGCAGCTGAAGCCGCTCGGTCGTCAGGCGGAGATCGCCCGGGAGGCGCAGACGATCGCCGCGGTCGTCCGCGACGCCCGCGCTCGGATCCTCGCGGACGACGTCGTGGGCCTCCGGCGTTCCCTCGACGAGCACAACCGCTCGGAGAGTGAGCGCCACAGCGAGCGCCTCGTCCTCCAGGAGCAGCTGGAACAGGCGGAACTGCGGATCAACCGGATCGAGCAGGCACAACTCGGCGACGCGGTCGACGACGCCCGCCGGATCACCTTCGAGCTCGAGAGCGTGCAGGAGCGCCTCCGGAACCTGTACACGCTCGCCAATCAGCGGCTCGCACTCCTCGGCTCTTCGACGGACGCGACGGCCGCCGAACCCCGGATCACGAAGCAGATGGTCGCCGACGCGACCGCGGAGATCGACGGACTGCGGGTGGCGGTCGCCGACGCGGAGCGCGCGTTGCAGGAGGCGCAGGCGGACACCCGCGCGAAGCGCGCCGCACTCGACGCGGTGGACGTCGAGATCGCAGCGCAGAGCGCGCTCGTGTCACGACACGACCTGGAGCTCTCCAAGCTCGCGGGTGCCGTCGACGCCGCCGGGTCCAAACTCGCCGCGGTCCGTGGCGAGGCGTTGCGCCAGCAGAACGCGATCGACGCCGCTGCCCTCCGTCTGGACGCCGCGCGGCTGGAGTATGAAGCGCTCGAGGACGACCCGACCCTGGCGGACGCCGCCGACTCCGGACTCGACGACGCCTACGAGGCGGCCCAGCGCGGCGCAGCGGAGGCCGAAGGGGAGATCGAGGGCCTGCGCGAGCAGCTCCACACCCTCGAACGTGAACGCGATTCGCTCGGCGCCAAGACCAGTGCACTCTCGCGCGCCCTCGACCTCAAGACCGGCTCGGCCGAGCTCGCTGCGAGCGGTCTCGACGGGATCGACGGGATCGTCGCGGACCGGGTGCAGGTCCGACCCGGCCACGAGTCGGCTGTGGCCGCAGCGCTCGGCACGCTCGCGGAGGCCGCCGTCGCCGTCGACCGGCACGCTGCCCGTCGGGCGCTCGATCACGCGGCCGACCAGGAGCTCGGCCGGGTCGAGATCGTCATCGCCGACGGTGCGCGAGACGTCCCGGACGTGCCCGCCGGGTTCACCTCGGCTGCCGAGCTGGTGGATGCCCCTCCGGGCGTGCTGGGGATCCTCGCCTCGGTCCTCGTCGTCGACTCGCTCGACGACGCGATCGCGGCGTACGACCGACTCGGCTCGTCGCTCAGCGCGTTCACCCTCGTGACCCGCGACGGCGCAGTGGTAACGGACAGCATCGTCCGCGGGGGGAGCGGCGGAGCGCAGAGTCGCATCGAGCTGCTGGCCGAGCGCGATGCTGCCGCCGATCGACACGGTGAGGTCGAGTCGCTCATCGAACGGGCGCGCTTCGCCCTGGCCGAGCAGCGCACGATCCTGCAGGAGGCGAAGCAGACCGCGCAGGCGGCGCTCAGCGCCCTCCGCGAGTTCGACGCCAACCGTGCCTCACAGGCCGAGCGCGTGAACCGGGTCACGGTCCGGTACGAATCCGCGCAGGCCGAACACGACCGCCTCCTCGCAGCTGCCGGGACGGCGGAGGCGGCCGTCGCCGACGCCGCTGCCGCCGTGGAACGGGCCAAGCTGGACCACGACACCGCTCGCGCGCGTCCACGACCGCTCCTCGACGTCTCGGCACGCGATGGGCTCTCCGCCGAACTGGACGCGGCGCGCGAGGCCGAAGTGCAGCGCCGCCTCCTCCTCGAGACCGCGCGCGAACGCGTGCGGGCGGAGGAGCTCGCGATCGCGAACCTCGAGCGGCAGCGGCAGGCCGACCAGGCCGCAGCTGAGGAAGCGGCTCGGCGTGCCGTCATCCGTGCGCGCCAGGCCGCGGCCGCCACCGCCGTGACGGAGGCGCTCCCGCCCGTCCTCGACTCGGTCGACCGGTCGGTCACCGAGGCCCGCGTCGCGCTCGCGGCAGCCGAGGCGACGCGGTCCAGCCGGAACGCCGAGCTCGTGCGACTGCGCGGCGAGGAGCACACGCTCCGGCAGCGGCTGCAGGTCGTCACCGAGAGCGTCCACGGCCTCGAACTCCAGATCTACGAGAAGAAGCTCCACTTGTCCGGTCTGCTCGAGCGCGCCGGGTCGGAGCTGGGACTCGTCGAGGACGTGCTCGTCGCCGAGTACGGGCCCGAGGTTCCGGTGCCCGTCGACCCTCCGACACCCCGCGCGACCGCCCGCTCGGCTGTGCGAACGGCCGACGACACCGGTTCGGAGGTCTCGCCCGAGACGACGACGCCCGACTCGGACGAGGCACCCGAGGCACTTGCCGACGGACCCGCGGCGCCGGACGCCGAGCCGGAAGAGGAACCCACCGAGGAGTCGGACGACGTGCCGACGACGCCCTACGTCCGCGCCGAGCAGCAGAAGCGTCTCGTAGCAGCGGAGCGCACCTACGCCCAACTCGGGCGGGTCAACCCGCTCGCGCTCGAGGAGTTCGCGGCACTCGAACAGCGCCACCGCTTCCTCACCGAACAGCTCGCCGACCTCACCAGCACCCGCGCCGACCTGCTGTCGATCATCGAGGACATCGACGGGAAGATGGAGGTCATCTTCGCCTCGGCGTTCGCCGACACCGAAGCCGCCTTCACCGAGGTGTTCCCGATCCTGTTCCCGGGCGGCACGGGCAGCATCTCGCTCACCGACCCCGAGCACATGCTCACCACGGGTATCGAGGTGTCGGTCAAGCCCGCCGGTAAGAAGATCGAGCGCCTGTCGCTCCTGTCGGGTGGGGAGCGCTCGCTCGCCGCGGTCGCCCTCCTCATCGCCATCTTCAAAGCCCGGCCGAGCCCGTTCTACATCATGGACGAGGTGGAGGCGGCCCTCGATGACGCGAACCTCGGGCGGCTCCTCACCATCTTCGAGGACCTCCGTCAGACGAGCCAGCTCATCGTCATCACGCACCAGAAGCGCACCATGGAGATCGCCGACGCCCTCTACGGCGTCTCGATGCGGCAGGACGGGGTGTCGGCCGTCGTCGGTCAGCGCGTGGCAGCAGAACGCGCGAGCTGATCCGGTCTCGTGCCCACGCGACGGGACCGCGTCGCCGACGGCTACGCTGAGACCATGGCTGCACGCACACCCTGGTCACTCTCCGGTGCCCTCAAAGGCATGTTCCAACGTCCGACGATCGACGAGACCACCTGGGAGGACCTCGAGGATGCGCTCATCGGCGCCGACTTCGGTCCCGACGTCACCGAGTCGATCGTCACGGGCCTGCACGCCTCCGTCGACCGCTACCGCACCACCGACCCGCGCGACCTCCAGCGCATGCTGCGCGAGGAGGTCGAGGAGCGGCTGTCGAAGTTCGACACGACGCTGAAGCTCAGCGAGCGTCCGGCGGTCGTCCTCGTCGTCGGCGTCAACGGGGTCGGCAAGACGACCACCATCGGCAAGTTCGCGAAGTTCCTGCGCAACTACGACCGCACCGTCGTCGTGGGCGCCGCGGACACCTTCCGTGCCGCTGCCGTGGAGCAGCTGGCGACGTGGGCGGAGCGCGCGGGCGCACAGATCGTCCGCCCCCAGCAGCAGGGACAGGACCCGGCGTCCGTCGCCTTCCAGACGATCGAGTACGCCAAGCAGACCGGCACCGAGATCGTCATCATTGACACCGCTGGCCGGTTGCAGACGAAGGGCGGGCTCATGGACGAGCTGTCCAAGATCCGTCGCGTCGTCGAGAAGCAGGCGCCCATCGCCGAGGTCCTCCTCGTCCTCGACGCGACGACCGGTCAGAACGGTCTGTCGCAGGCGCAGGCGTTCATCGAGCACGCCGGGGTGACCGGGCTCGTCCTGACGAAGCTCGACGGCTCCGCGAAGGGCGGGTTCGTCCTCGCCGTGCAGGAGAAGACCGGCATCCCGATCAAGCTCGTCGGTCAGGGTGAGGGCATCGGCGACCTCACCGGCTTCACGCCGCACGTCTTCGCACAGAACCTGGTGGGCAGCTGATGGCGATCGAACACGACTACTTCGGCATCATCGCGACCGAGCCTGGTGGTGGCGTCTACTGGTCCGACAACATCGACGTCGGGGAGCAGTCCGTCTCCATCTCGTTGAGCGCCCCCGACGAGGACGACATCCCGGCCGACGCACTCGACCTGGCGGCGGCGATGATCCTCGCCCTCGAGGGCTTCGACCTGCGCTCGCGTGAGGCGATGCTGAGCGAGGTCGACGACCGCACCTCCGAGGTGACCGAGTACATCATCCAGGCCGTCGAGGAGCTGGGGGAGTCCCTGCCGGACGTCCTGGTCGACGAGTCCGGAGACCGCGACGTCGACGTCATCAGGTCGATGACGCTGCTGAGCGTCGGGTTCGCGCCGCATCAGCACAACGGCGACGAGGCGTTCGCGATCTTCGAGTACTCGCTCGACGCGGACCAGCTCGACGGCGTGCTCATGGTCGCGTACAGCTCCGACGGCGAGGTCACCGGGGTCACGAGCGAGGACTGAGCCCGTCCGGTCGAGGCGTCGGCCTCAGACCGCCTGGGCGAAGCCGAGTGAGGCGTCTGCGAGGTGCTGCAGTCCCTCGGGGACCTCGCGGCCCTTCGCCGTCATCGACTGCGCCCAGAGACGTCCGGCGCGATAGGACGATCTGACGAGCGGTCCCGCGAGCACACCGAGGAACCCGATCTCCTCGGCCTCCTCCTTGATCTCGAGGAACTCCTGCGGCTTGACCCAGCGGTCGACCGGGAGGTGCCGAGGCGTCGGCCGGAGGTACTGGGTGACGGTGATGATGTCGGTGCCGGCCTCGTGCAGATCCTCGAGCGCCTGACTGATCTCGTTCCGGTCCTCGCCCATCCCGAGGATGAGGTTGGACTTCGTGATGAGGCCGGCGGCACGCGCCTGGGTCAGGACGTCGAGGGAGCGCTCGTAGCGGAAGGCGGGCCTGATCCGCTTGAAGATGCGTGGGACCGTCTCGACGTTGTGTGCGAACACCTCCGGACGGGAGGCGAACACCTCGCCGAGGAGGTCGGGGTTGCCGGAGAAGTCGGTCGCGAGGATCTCGACGCCCGTCCCCGGGTTCGTCTCATGGATGCGCCGGACGGTCTCGGCGTGCAGCCACGCCCCCTCGTCGGGGAGGTCGTCGCGCGCCACACCGGTGACGGTCGCGTAGCGCAGGCGCATCCGCTGCACCGAGTCGGCCACCCGCCGTGGCTCGTCGCGGTCGTAGTCGGCCGGCTTGCCCGTGTCGATCTGGCAGAAGTCGCAGCGCCTCGTGCACTGCGACCCGCCGATGAGGAAGGTCGCCTCGCGGTCCTCCCAGCACTCGAAGATGTTCGGGCAGCCGGCTTCCTGGCAGACCGTGTGGAGGCCCTCCTCCTGCACGAGCGCCTGGAGCTGTCGGTACTCGGGTCCCATCGTCGCGCGGGTCTTGATCCAGTCGGGCTTCCGCTCGATGGGGGTCTGGGCGTTCCGGACCTCGAGTCGCAGGAGCTTCCGTCCGCCGGTGTCCGCCGCGGGAGCGGGTGCCGGTGCGCCGCAGCCGCTCACGCGGCCGCTCCGATCGTGGTCACGGACGCGGCCGTCCAACCGGGCCGGAGCGCTTCGAAGATCTCGGAGACGCGCTCGGCGACGTCGCTCGGCGTGATCCGTCGACCGAGCTCGGCGCTGATCGTGGTGACCCCGGCATCGGCGATACCGCACGCGACGATGTGGCCGAAGGGCTCGAGGGAGTTGTCGCAGTTGAGCGCGAAGCCGTGCAGCGTGACCCCCGCCTGCACCCGGACACCGACGGCGCCGATCTTCGCGGCCGGTCCGCCGGCGACGGGGTCGACCCAGACACCCGACCGGCCGTCGACGCGGCGACCGATGACGCCGAGCTCGGTGATCGTCTGCAGCATGACCTCCTCGAGCAGGCGGACGTGCGCGACGACGTCGACCGGCTCCGGGAGGCGGACGATCGGGTAGCCGGTGAGCTGTCCGGGTCCGTGCCAGGTGATGCGGCCGCCGCGGTCGACCTCGACGACCGGTGTGCCGTCGTCGGGACGCTCATGCGGCCGGGTCAGTTTGCCCGCCGTGTACACGGGCTCGTGTTCGCACAGGATGAGGTGCTCCGGCCCCACTCCGCTGACGACCGCCTCATGGACCCGACGCTGCAGCGCCCAACCCTCGCGGTACGGGACGAATGCGGGCGCGAGCCCGGCGATGAGGAGCTGAGTCATGGCCGCCACGATAGCATTGTTGGACGCCGTCCAAATAGTCATCTTCCGACCGTGGCGGCGATCGACCGGGTCGCGTCGCGGTCTGCCCTAAACTGGAGGGATCATGGCAACGTTCGGCACACTCTCTGACCGCCTCGCGGATACGTTCAAGAACCTCCGCACCAAGGGCAAGCTCTCCGCGGCCGATGTCGACGGCACCGTCCGCGAGATCCGTCGCGCCCTCCTTGACGCGGACGTCGCACTCGACGTCGTCAAGGACTTCACGGGTCGTGTGCGCGAACGCGCCCTCGGCGACGAGGTGAGCAAGGCCCTCAACCCGGCGCAGCAGGTCGTCCAGATCGTCAACGACGAGCTCGTCACGATCCTCGGCGGACAGCAGCGCCGTCTCGAGTTCGCGAAGAAGCCGCCGACCGTCATCATGCTCGCCGGACTCCAGGGTGCCGGAAAGACGACACTCGCGGGCAAGCTCGCCAAGTGGCTCAAGAAGGACGGCCACACGCCGCTCCTCGTCGCCTCCGACCTCCAGCGCCCCAACGCCGTCAACCAGCTCCAGGTCGTCGGCGAGCAGGCGGGCGTCCCCGTCTACGCTCCCGAGCCCGGCAACGGGGTCGGCGACCCGGTCAAGGTCGCCCGCGACGGCGTGCGGTTCGCCGAGCAGAAGCTCTACGACACCGTCATCGTCGACACCGCCGGACGACTCGGCGTCGACGCCGAGCTCATGAAGCAGGCGTCGAACATCCGCAAGGCGGTCGATCCCGACGAGGTCCTCTTCGTCATCGACGCGATGATCGGTCAGGACGCGGTCGCGACGGCCAAGGCCTTCCTCGACGGCGTCGACTTCACCGGCGTGGTGCTCTCCAAGCTCGACGGCGACGCCCGCGGTGGTGCGGCACTCTCCATCGCCTCGGTCACCGGACGCCCCATCATGTTCGCGTCGACCGGTGAGGGTCTCGACGACTTCGAGCCGTTCCACCCCGACCGCATGGCGAGCCGGATCCTCGACCTCGGTGACATCCTCACCCTCATCGAGCAGGCGCAGCAGAACTTCGACGAGGAGGAGGCGCGCAAGGTCGCGGAGAAGTTCGCGACCGACTCCTTCACGCTCGACGACTTCCTCAAGCAGATGCAGCAGCTGCGCGGCATGGGTTCCATCAAGAAGATGATGGGCATGCTCCCCGGCATGGGGCAGATGAAGGAGCAGCTCCAGAACTTCGACGAGCGCGAGATCGTCCGCACCGAGGCCATCATCCAGTCGATGACCACGGCCGAGCGCACGAACCCGAAGATCCTCAACGGATCCCGGCGCCTGCGCATCGCCAAGGGTTCCGGCATGACCGTCACCGAGGTCAACGCCCTCGTCAACCGCTTCGAGCAGGCGGCCAAGATGATGAAGACCGTCGCCAAGGGTGGCGTGCCGAACATCCCCGGGATGGGTCCGGTCCCCGGTGCACGGACGAACCGACCGAAGCCGCAGGCCAAGAAGAAGGGCTCCCGCTCAGGCAACCCGGCCAAGCGCGCGGCGGAGAACGCCGGCGCCGTCGAGACGCAGGCTGCCGCCACTGGCGCTGGATTCGGCCTCGGCGGCGGTTCGTCGTCGGGATCAGCGGCCCCGACCGAGGCGGAGCTCGCCGAGCTGCAGAAGTTCCTGGGTCGCTGAGTCGAGCGGAGGCGGTATGCGCGCGCTGAGGGCGGCGGCCTCGGTCGTCGCAGTCGTGCTGGCCGCGGGCATGCTCGCCGGGTGCTCCGCTCCGTCTCCGGGCGAACGCGTCCTGGGCACCTGGGGTGAGGGGACCGGCGCCGCCGACCCGCACCTGGTGTTCACCGACGACGGTCGCGTGAGTGGTTCGGACGGCTGCAACAGCCTTTCCGGCTCCTGGCGCGCCAAGGACGACGCGGTCATCGTCTCCGACGTCGCGAGCACCCTGATGGCGTGCCCGGGCGTCGACACCTGGCTGCGGGGGATCGCACAGGCGACGCTCTCGGACGACGGCGGCCGCCTGACCGTGACCGACGACGCCGGCACGCGGATCGGGAGGCTCGACCGCGCGGAGTGACACCGCCTCGTCAGGCGGAGGGTTGGACCCCGTGTCGCAGCTCCTTCGCGAGCGAGCTCACGACCGCCTGCAGGCTGCCGCCGTTCGCCTGGGCGACGGCGAGCTGCCGCTGGTAGCTCGCGCCGTGCTCGATGATTTTGGCGATGCTCGCCAGTTCGTCCGCACAGCCGAGCCGACGGGCGACCGGCGCGAGGGTGTCGAGCAGGTCGTGCAGGTCGTCGGTCACGAGGCGCTCGTGGCCCGAGGAGTCGAGGATGATCTCGGCGTCCAGGCCGTACCGGGCTGCGCGCCACTTGTTCTCGCGGACGTACCACGGCTGCAGGGTCTGCAGGCGCTCTCCGGCGTCGAGACGGTCGGACAGGTGCTCGGTGAGGCAGTGGATGAGCGAGGCGAGGGCCCCGAACTCGGCGACGGTCGACGCTCCGTCGCACGCACGCATCTCCACCGTGCCCCACTGCGGCGACGGTCGCACGTCCCAGCGGACCTCGGTGTGGTCCTCGATGATGCCGGTCACCGTCATGTCGTCGACGTAGGCCTCGAACTGCTCCCAGTCGGAGAGCTGGTAGGGGAGGCCCGCCGTCGGGAGCTGCTGGAACATGAGCGCGCGGTTCGACGCGTACCCGGTGTCGACCCCGCCCCAGTAGGGGCTGGACGCCGACAGCGCCTGGAGGTGGGGCAGATAGGTCAGCAGCCCGTTCATGATCGGGAGGACCTTGTCGACCGTCTCGACGCCGACGTGCGCGTGCACGCCCCAGATCATCATGTTGCGACCCCACCACTGGGTGCGGTCGATGAGCTTGTGGTACCGGGGCTTGTCGGTGACCTGCTGGTCGTACCACTGGCCGAACGGGTGCGAACCGCTGCAGATGAGTTCGACGCCCATCGGATCCGTGATCGCCCGCACCTCGGCCAGCTGGCCCTCGAGGTCCGCGATCGCCTCGGGGACCGTGTGGTGCACACCCGAGACGAGTTCGACGGTGTTGAGCAGCAGCTCGTTGGTGATCTGCGGATGATCGGAACCGTCGCTCGGGCGGAGTTCCGACAGGACGGTGTCCGCTGCGCCGACGAGATCGCCGGTGTCGCGGTCGACGAGGGCGACCTCCCATTCGAGGCCGACGGTCGAACGCTCGGATCTGGCGAACTCGATGGGCATTGGCGTCGACCTCCCGCAGGGCGCGGCCGGATGCCGCGCGCCAGCCCATCTTCACACGGGGTGGAGGGGTCATCCGGTATCGGTGTCGCCGGATTACCCAGATCGCCCGATGTCTGGCAGAATAGAGAGTTGAGTCTGCGCGGAGTTCGACCCTCTATCCGACGCCCGCAGCAACCACAGTTTTCGCGTCGAGCGTGTGGCCCCACCTTTCGGCAGCGAGCACATCAAACATCACATCATTCAGGAGAATCGTGGCTGTCAAAATCCGTCTCAAGCGTCTCGGCAAGATCCGTGCGCCGTACTACCGCATCGTCGTCGCAGACTCGCGCACGAAGCGCGACGGTCGTGTCATCGAGGAGATCGGCAAGTACCACCCCACCGAAGAGCCCTCGTTCATCGAGGTCGACTCCGAGCGTGCGCAGTACTGGCTCAGCGTCGGCGCCCAGCCGACCGAGCAGGTCGCAGCACTCCTCAAGCTCACCGGTGACTGGGGCAAGTTCAAGGGCGACAAGGACGCCGTGAGCACCGTCCGCGTCAAGGAGCCGAAGGCCGCCTTCGTCGCCGACGAGAAGAAGAAGCCCGTCCTCAAGCCGAAGGCTGAGGCCCCCGCGGCCAAGGCTGCTCCGGCCGAGGCCGAGGCGCCCGCTGCCGACGCCGCTGAAGCAGAGCAGGCGTAGTCTTGCTCGCTCCCGCGCTCGAACATCTCGTCAAGGGGATCGTCGATCACCCGGATGACGTTCGCGTCACGGCACAGAACTCCGCCCGTGGCGAGGTCCTCGAGGTTCGTGTGAACCCCGAGGACCTCGGCCGGGTCATCGGTCGTGCTGGCCGGACGGCCAAAGCCCTGCGCACCCTCGTGGCAGCGCTGGCAGACGGTCGGCGGGTCCGAGTCGACGTGGTCGACACGGACGCCTCCGGCGCCAGCGCGTAAGTGGCGGACGAGACGGAGCCGAAGACCCAGTTGCGGGTCGGTCGGCTCACGAAAGCCCATGGCCTGAAGGGCGCCCTGAAGGTCGAGCTCTACACGGATGAGCCGGAGCACCGGTTCACCCCGGGCGCGACGTTCACGCTCCAGGTCCCCGCAGGATCGAAGTGGCGCGGCAAGACGCTCGAGCTCATCGAGCTGCGCTGGTACAACAGCCAGCCGGTCGCCTTCTTCGTCGGCATCTCCGATCGCAGTGAGGCGGAGACCCTCGTGAAGGCGATCCTCTGGGTCGAGCAGGACCCCACCGAGCTGCCGGTCGACGACGACGCGTGGTACGACCACCAGCTCGTCGGGTTGGCCGTGCACCGCGACGGCGTCGCCGTCGGTACCGTCGCTCGCGTCGACCACTTCCCGGCTCAGGACCTCCTGATCGTGAAGACCGGCGACGGCGAGGTCATGGTCCCGTTCGTCAAGGCGATCGTCCCCACGGTCGACATCGCTGCCAGGATCGTCACGGTCACGCCGCCAACCGGCCTGTTCGAGGAACTCCCGGAGGCCGACGACGCCCCCGAGACGACGACGGCCGCTCCAGTCGAGTCCGAGGCCTCCGACGAGGCTCAGGACGACACCGGAGCGTCGCAGCCGGAGCAGTAGATCCCGTTCCGACTCGGTTCTCCCGGCTCGGAACACCCACGACGGAGGCGTCGGTTGCGTGCAACCGGCGCCTCCGTCGTCGTTTCCGGCCGATCAGGCCGGTACGGGCTCGCCCTGACGGTCACCGTCCGCGACCCGCTCGAGGACCGCGGCGATCCGGCCGGCGCACCCACCGCAGCCGGTACCGGCGCGGGTCGCCTTGCCGATGCAGGCGACCGTGGTGTTGCCAGATCGCGCGGCATCCATGATCCTGCCGACCGTCACGCCGTTGCACGTACAGACGGTGGTCGAAGGGGCGAACGCATCGGCGGAGGCACCGCCTGTCGCGTCCGGCCCGTCGAGCCGGAGGAGGACCGAGCGATCCGCCGGCAGCTCGCCGCCCGCGTCGTACAGGAGCGTCAGCTCGGCCGCCGTGCGTGGCATGCCGACGCAGACGAAGGCGGTCAGGACCCCGGCGCGGGTGATCATCTTGACGTAGCGGCCGTGGTCGGGGTCCGCCCACACCGAGACGCTGCGCGGAGCAGGCGAATGCACGCCGCACGCGTCAGCGGTCGTCGGCTCGAGGTCCCAGGGCTCCGCCTGGACGTCGCCGACCGCGACGACGTCGACCCGCTCGGCCTTGAGTGCGACGGTGCTCGCCCGCTCGACCGGTGGCGGAGCCAGCTCGAGCGGTGGTCCGCCGGCCGCGGCCTCGATGAGGAATCGAGCGGCGAGCCACTCGGCCTGCCGCCATCCTGGGCCGATGAGCCCCGACGGGCCGCCGGGGACGATGCGTTCGCGGCGCAGGTCCGGTGTCGGCGCCAGCACGTGCGCGCAGTCGCCGATGGCGAAGATCCGTTCGTCCGACCAGCTGCTGAGGTCTTCACCGACGAGCACGCCGGAGCCGACACGGACTCCGGCGAGGATCGCCAGATCGGAGCGTGCGCTCACCCCGCACGACAGGACGAGCAGATCGCCGGTGATCCGTTTCCCATCAGCGGTGATCAGCGCGTCGAAGTGCCTCCCGCCCGCGGGGTCGTCCCGATGACCGACCGCCTCGGCGCGGCTGTGTGCGATGACCTCCACTCCTGCTGCCCGGAGCGCCGCGGCGAGCACGGAGCCGCCGCCGCGGTCGAGGTTCCGCGGCATCGGGGTGGGGCCGTGGTGGACGACGACCACGTCTGCGCCGGCGCGCGCGGCAGAGAGCGCGAGCTCCAGTCCCAGGACGCCGGCACCCAGGACGACGATCCGGCCGCCCGATCGGACGACCTCGGCGACGGCGTCGGCGTCCGCGAGGTCACGCAGGGTGCAGACGCCGCGGGGGAGGTCGTGGTCGGACAGCAGCAACGACCATCCGTACTTCTCGAGCGCCGGGAGGTCCCGCTTCCGTCGATCGACGCCGTCGAGTGTCGGAACGTTCGCGCGCGCACCCGTCGCCAGGACGAGGCGGTCGTAGGGGAGCGTCTCCCCGGTGTCGAGTTCGACGGTCCGTGTCTCGCGATCGATCTGCATCGCGGTCGTGCCGCGCAGGACACGGATACCGTCCAGGGCGAGGTCCTCGGCACTGACGAGCGTCATGTCGGCGAGTCCGGTCGAGCCGACCGCGTGATCGGCGACCAGCACCCGGTTGTACGCGTCGACCGGCTCCTGCCCGACCACGGTCACCTGGAGCGATCCGTCCCGCACGCCGGGGGCGACCTCCTCGGCGAATCGCGCACCGACCGGGCCGAATCCGACCACGACGATGCGGAGTGCGCGACCTGGTCGCAGACTCATCGGAGGGCTCCGGTCGCTGTGGCTTCCGGCAGTGGTGCGCCAGCGGCCGGGCGCAGCCGCACCACCGCGCGCTTGAAGTCCGGCATCCCCGAGATCGGATCGACCGCGTCCTGCGTCAGGAGGTTCGCCGAAGCGTCCCCCGGGTAGTGGAACGGCAGGAAGACGGTGTCGTGACGGATGTCGCCGTCGACACGGGCTCGGACCGTCAGCGTGCCCCGACGGTTCGACACCTCGACCAGTCCGCCCTCGACGATCCCGAGTCGTGCCGCCGTCGCGGGGTGGACCTGGACGAAGACTTCGGGACGGGCGTCGTCGAGCTCGGGGACGCGGCGGGTCTGGGTGCCCGACTGGTAGTGCTCGAGAAGGCGTCCGGTCGTCAGGGTGAGTTCCTCCCCGGTCTCCGGTGACTCCGAGACCTTCGCGGGGCGGACCGGGACGATGCGGGCGAGACCGTCGTCGTGTGCGAACCGTTCCGTGAACAGCCGGGGCGTGCCGCCGCTGCCGACGGGGAACGGCCAGTGCGCGGCGAGCCCGGTGTCGAGCAGGGCGTGGCTCAGTCCCGAGTAGTCGGCGAGGCCTCCGGCGGATGCGGCCGCCAACTCGTCGAACACGATCGACGGGTCCAGCTCGAATCGGCCCGGAGCATCGAGACGACGGGCGAGTTCGTGCATGATCCAGAGCTCGCTGCGGACGCCGACCGGGGCATCGAGCGCCCGCCGGCGGCGGATCACACGCCCCTCCAGCGAGGTCATGGTGCCATCCTCCTCCGCCCACTGCGTCGTCGGGAGGACGACGTCCGCGAGCGCGGCGGTCTCCGACAGGAAGAAGTCGCAGACGACGAGCAGCTCGAGGCGGCGGAGTCCGTCCCGGACCGTCTGCACGTTCGGAGCGGATACGACGACGTTCGAGCCGTGGACCAGGAGCGCGTGCACACCGTCCGGTTCACCGAGTCGGTTCAGGAGGGCGACGGCCGGCAGCCCGGGACCGGGGATCGATTCGACCGGCACACCCCACACCTCGGCGACGTGACGGCGGGCTTCCGGATCGGTGATCTTGCGGTACCCGGGCAGTTGGTCGCATTTCTGACCGTGTTCGCGGCCGCCCTGGCCGTTGCCCTGGCCGGTGAGCGTGCCGTAGCCAGATCCCGGCCGGCCCGGCAGTCCGAGCACGAGTGCGAGGTTGATGGCGGCGGTGGCCGTGTCGGTGCCGTCGACATGTTGCTCGACGCCGCGACCGGTGAGGATGTAGGTGCCGTCCGAGGCGGCGAGCCGACGAGCCACGTCTCGGAGGACCGGCGCCGGCACGCCGGTCACGGATTGGACGCGTTCCGGCCACCATGCGCTCACGCTGCGGCGCAGGCCGTCCAGCCCGGTCGTGCGCTCGGCCAGGTAGGCCTCGTCGGCGAGTCCTTCGGCGAGGACGATGTGCGTGAGCCCCAGGAGTAGGACCAGATCCGTTCCGGGCGCGGGCTGCACGTGGAGTCCACGACCGGTCTCGGTGAGTCGCGCGGTGGCCGAGCGGCGCGGATCGACCACGACGAGGCCACCGGCGGCCTGAGCACCGACGAGATGACCGATGAACGGGGGCATCGTCTCCGCGACGTTGGATCCGAGGAGCAGGATGGTCGACGCGTCGTCGAGGTCCTCCAGTGGGAACGGCAGCCCCCGGTCGATCCCGAACGCGCGGTTGCCCGCTGCCGCGGCGGACGACATGCAGAACCGACCGTTGTAGTCGATCCGGCTCGTCCCGATTGCGATCCTCGCGAACTTGCCCAGCTGGTAGGCCTTCTCGTTCGTGAGGCCACCGCCTCCGAAGACCCCGATCGCGTCCGCCCCGCGCTCACCGCGGATGCGGAGGATGGTCGATGCGACGAGATCGAGGGCCGCATCCCAGCTCGTCTCGACCAGCGCACCGGTGGCGTCGCGCACCAAGGGGGTCGTGAGGCGATCGCCCCGCGCGAGGAGCTCGGCCGACGTCCACCCCTTCTTGCAGAGGCCGCCCCGGTTCGTCGGGAAGTCCCGCCCGGCGACGTCGACCGGGAGCCTCGGAGCGACCCCGTCCACCGCCGCCGTTCGGGTGAGGGACATCGCGCACTGCAACGCGCAGTACGGGCAGTGGGTGTCGGTCACCGGGGCGGTGGGACGAGGCATGCGTTGTCCTTCGATCAGGAGCGGGTGGAGCGCCGGCTCAGAGTCGCTGGCCGGCGAGCGACGCGTTCTTGCGGAAGTAGACGAGGAAGGTGACCGCGAACAGGACGACGTACGCGCCGATGAAACCGATGAACGCGGCCGAGTAGCTGCCGGTCGCGCCGTGCGAGAGCCCGAGGATCTGCGGGATCACGAAGCCGCCGTAGGCACCGATCGCGGAGATGAGCCCGAGCGCGGCGGCGGCCTTGCGCTGCGTCCCGACGTCGCCGCTGCGGTGGTGGGCGTCGCGCAGGCCGGATCGCGCCGCGAAGACGCTCGGGATCATGCGGTACGTCGAGCCGTTCCCGACACCGGCGGCGACGAACAGGAGCAGGAAGCACCCGAGGAACAGCCAGAAGTTCGCCAGCGGCAGGGTCCACAGCACCGCGAGCGCCCCCAGGGCCATGACGGCGAACGCGCTCATCGTGACGACGGCCCCACCGAAGCGGTCGGCGAGACGCCCACCGAAGGGTCGTGCCAGCGAGCCGATCAGGGCTCCGAGGAACGCGAGCGAGATCGATGCAGAACCGACGGCGAACGAGGAGAAGTCGGGGAACTGGTCCGCGATGAGCTTGGGGAACACACTCGCGAAGCCGATGAACGAGCCGAAGGTGCCGATGTACAGGAGTGCGAGGAGCCAGAGGTGCGGTTCCCGGAGCGCGGCGGCGGATCCGCGGAGGTCCGCTTTCGCTGACGACAGGTTGTCCATGTAGCGGTAGGCGCCGAACATCGCGAGGAGGATGAAGGGGACCCAGATCCATCCGGCGAGGCTCAGGTTGAGAGTGGCGGCGGCTCCGACGGTGACCGCGATGGGGACGACGAACTGCGCGACCGCTGCACCGAGGTTGCCGCCCGCCGCGTTCAGCCCGAGCGCCCAGCCCTTCTCCCGCTGCGGGTAGAAGTAGGTGATGTTCGACATGGAGCTGGCGAAGTTGCCACCGCCGAAGCCGGCGAGCCCGGCGACGACGAGCATGACGCCGAACGGGGTGTCCGGATTGCCCACACACAGCGCGAGCGCGATGGACGGGATGAGGAGCAGCCCCGCCGAGATGATCGTCCAGTTCCGCCCGCCGAAGCGCGGGACCATGAACGAGTACGGGAACCTGAGGGTCGCACCGACGAGGCTCGGCATCGAGATGAGCCAGAAGGTCTCGGCCGTGGAGAACGAGAACCCGGCCGTCGGGAGCATGACGACGACGATGCTCCAGAGCTGCCAGACCACGAAGCCGAGGAACTCCGCGAAGATCGACCACCGGAGGTTCCGCCCGGCGATGCCGCGGCCCTCCCTGTCCCAGAACGCGCTGTCCTCGGGGTTCCACCCGTCGATCCAACGACCGGGTCGGTGGGTCAGGGCGACCGGGGTGACGGTCGGTGTCGCCGTGGTCGGTGGGGCGTCGGCTGCTTCGAGGTTCGTGGTCATGGCTGCTCCGAGCGTTCGGTGAAGCGGGACGGGACGTGTGCTGTCTCCGAAGCTACCGACGCCGTGTTTCGGTGCCCCACCCGCGAGGTAACACCTGGATCACCGCCTGCTCACAGGCACTCATCACCCTGGTGAGGCGGATGACCGCGCGCGGTCCAGGGACCGGACCGGCCGCCGTCAGACGTCGAGGCGGTAGCCGCGCTTGACGATCGTGTTGATGAGTCCGGGGACGCCGAGCGTCTGGCGGAGGCGGCTCATCTGCACTTCGAGCGCGTGATGGTCCGCGGCTGCGGGCAGCGCGTCGGCCAGTGCGGAGCGCGAGAGGACGGCTCCGTTCGCGCGGACCAGGGCGCGGAGGAGCGCGAGGGAGTTCGGGGGGAGCCGGACCCTGGACCCGGGCAGCTCCACGATGGCGCCACGGATGGCGATCGGGCCGTGCAGCGTCTCGGCTCGGAGGATCGCGTGCTGCTCGAGGTGTTCGCACAGCAGCCGGATGAGCGCCCCCATGCGGAACCGCTCGGGGACGATGGGCCGGATGTCCTGAGCGAGCAGTGGGGCCGCCGTGACCGGGCCGACCGCTGCGCACAGCACGTCGCGACGGAAGGCGTCGACGACGGCGTCCTCCTGACCGAGTGCTTCCGCGGCCGTGAACAGGGCGACGACCGACGGGGCACTCGTGAAGGTGACCGCGTCGAGCGAGCCGCTCACGATCGCCTCGACGAGTCGCCGCACGCGCTCGTCGGTCGCGTCGGGGTCCGTCCACCGGTACGGGGCGACCGTGTGCACCTCCTGATGGACGGCACGGAGCCGTTCGAGCTGGCGCTCGTCGGTGTACCCGTGGAGCTGGACGGCGACGCGGAGACCGGCCGGGTAGTCGGCGACGACCTTGTCGACCAGGGAGGCGGTGGTCTCGCGGTCGCTCATGCCCACGTCGTTCAGGCCGGCGGCTCGGATGGCACCGCGTGCCTTGGGCCCACGGACGAGGATGGCCGTCTCGGCCAGCGCTTCGAGGAGTTCGTCGCCGAGTCCCGCGGCGTCCGCGACCTCGAACCACCGTCGGATGCCGTACGAGGTCGTGGCGAGCAGGACGTCGGGGCGCGCGGCGATGATGTCGCGGGTGTCGTCGATGAGCGGTTCGTCGTGCTGTGCGTGTGCGATCCGCAGCGTCGGTGCGTGCACGACGGTGGCACCGCGTCGCTCGAAGGCGTCGATGAGGTCCTGCGATCGGCGGTCGCTCGTCACCCCGATCCGGAAGCCCTCCAGCTGGTCCGCGCGGAATCCCGGGACCGGGGTCGTGACGTCCGGGCCGGCGTCAGCGGCCGGCGGGGTGGTGTCGGTCACGCCGATGCCCCCAGACGTTCGGCCCGCGCCAGCAGTTCCGAGGCCTCGGCGTCACCGTCGAAGGCGAAGGCGACGACGTGGCCGATCACGATGACGGCCGGTGACCGCACACCGGCGGCTGCGGCGACGTGGAGGATCGTCCCGAGGTCTGCCACGGTAGTGCGCTGGGTCTCGCTGTAGCCGCGCTCGATGATCGCGACGGGGGTGTCGGCGGCGAGCCCCGAGGTGAGGAGTCCGTGGGAGATGGAGGGCAGCGTGCCGACGCCCATGAGGACGACGATCGTCCCACCGAGGCCGGCGAGGTGACGGTGTTCCTCGTCGGAGAGCGGCGCATGACCGCTGACGACGGTGAAGAGATGACTCAGGTTCCGGTGCGTGAGGGGGATCCCGGCAGCCGCGGGCACGGCGACGGAACTCGAGACGCCCGGGATCACGCGGACGGGGATGCCCGCGCGGTGGCAGGCCAGGACTTCCTCGCTGCCGCGCCCGAAGACGTACGGGTCGCCTCCCTTGAGGCGGACGACCGCCGCGCCGTCGAGCGCGTGTTGCACCATGACGGTCTCGATGCCGTCCTGTCCGATCGGGTGATGGCCGGGGCGCTTGCCGACGTCGACGAGGAGCGCGTTCGGGGCGAGCTCGGGGAGGGTGTCGTGGGGTGCGAGCCGGTCGTAGAGGACCACGTCCGCGTCGCGGAGGGCCTCGACGGCGGCGACGGTCAGCAGCGCGGGATCGCCCGGTCCGCCGCCGACGAGCGTGACCCTGCCTGGACCCGACATCTACGCCCCTTCCCTCACTGGAATGGTAGGCCCTGCGAGATAGACGGCCTCGCCGCGCTCGATCTCCTCCGTCGTCGCGGGCCGGTACTGGCCTCGCTCCGCGACCCGCGCGAGTCGCGGTTTGGCGTCCCCCGGCTCGTTGACGAAGGAACGGAACCGGCGGAGGCGCTCCGGGTCGGCGAGGGTCGCCGCCCACTCGTCCTCGTACCCGTCCACATGGGCGGCCATGGCCTGTTCGAGTTCGGCGGCGAGTCCGAGCGAGTCCTCGACGACGACCTCCCGCACGTGGTCGAGTCCGCCGTCGAGGTCCTCCATCCACCTGGCGGTGCGCTGCAGTCGATCCGCCGTCCGGATGTAGTACATGAGGTACCGGTCGATGTACCGGATGAGCGTCTCGTCGTCGAGGTCTCCGGCGAGGAGCTGCGCGTGGGTCGGCTGGAACCCTCCGTTGCCGCCGACGTACAGGTTCCAGCCCTGCTCGGTGGCGATGATCCCCACATCCTTGCCACGTGCTTCGGCGCACTCGCGCGCGCACCCGGAGACCCCGAACTTGAACTTGTGCGGTGCCCTGAGGCCGCGGTACCGGAGTTCGAGGTGGACCGCCATGCCCACGGAGTCCTGCACACCGAAACGGCACCAGCTGGACCCGACACAGCTCTTCACGTTGCGGAGCGACTTCCCGTACGCCTGTCCGGACTCGAAGCCGGCGTCGACGAGGATGCGCCAGATGTCGGGCAGCTGTTCGAGGCGGGCGCCGAACAGGTCGATGCGTTGACCGCCCGTGATCTTCGTGTACAGCCCGTAGTCGGTGGCGACCTGTGCGATGACCGCGAGCTTCTGCGGCGTGATCTCGCCACCGGGGATCCGGGGGACCACGGAGTAGGTGCCGTCCTTCTGCATGTTCGCGAGCGCCCGGTCGTTCGTGTCCTGCAGCGTCCCCCGGCCGCCGTCGAGGATGTACCCACCCTGCTGGCTGGCCAGGATGGAACCGATCACCGGCTTGCACACGTCGCAGCCGCGGCCGGTGCCGTAGCGCGCGAGGATCTCGTCGAAGGAGGTGAGGCCGAGCACCCGGATGGTCTCGAACAGCTCCTGGCGGGACAGTTCGAAGTGTTCGCAGAGTGCCCGCGAGACGGCGATGCCGGACTTCGTCAGCTCCGTCTCGAGGATCTTCTTCACGAGCGGGACGCAGGAGCCGCACTGGGTCCCGGCACGGGAGCAGGTCTTGAGCGCCCCCAGCTCGGTGCACGCCTCGCCGTGCACGCCCGCGATCGCGTCGCGGACGGTCCCCGCGGTGACGGCGTTGCATGCGCAGACGAGCGCTGCGTCGGGGAGCTCGTCCCCGGCCGGTGCCTCGATCCCTGAGGCCGACAGGTAGGCGGCCGGCTCACTCGACAGTTCAGCGCCGAGGAGCGGACGCAGCGAGGCGTAGGGCGAGGCGTCGCCCACGAAGACCCCGCCCAGAAGGGTCTTGGCGTCGTCCGTCATGACGAGCTTCTGGTACAGCCCACGCGCCGGGTCCGCGTACACGATCTCGAGACTCTGCTCCGTGCGTGCAAGTGCGTCGCCGAAGCTCGCGACGTCGACACCGGAGAGCTTGAGTTTCGTCGCGTCGTCGACGGTCGTGAACTCCGCCTCGCCACCGAGCAGCCGATCCGCGACGACCTCGGCCATCGCGTTCGCCGGCGCGACGAGACCGGTGCATCGACCGTCGAAGCATGCGACCTCGCCGATGGCCCAGACACCAGGCGCAGACGTCCTGCAGTCGGTCCCGATCACGACACCGCCGCGGTCACCGAGCTCGATCCCGGCATCGCGGGCCAGCTCGTCCCTGGCGCGGATCCCGATCGCGAACACCACGATGTCGACGTCGACCTGCTGGCCGCTCGAGAACTTCACGCCCGAGACACCGCCCTGCTCGTCCACGAGGATCGACCGTGGCCTCGTCCCCAGGTGCAGACCGATACCCTGGCCGCCGATGATGCGCCCGAGGGCTCGACCGGCTCCCTCGTCCAGCTGGGCGGACATGAGCCACGACCCGGAGTGCACGACGCTCGCCTCGGCACCGAGCCGTGCCGCACCACCGGCAGCCTCGAGCCCGAGCAGCCCGCCGCCGGCGACGATCACCCGGGCGGGACGACCTCGCAGGGAGCCGATGCGCTCGATCTCCGACACCAGCAGGTCCACGTCATCGATCGTCCGGTAGACGAGGGCGTGTTCCGAACCGTCGATCTCGGGCACCGGGGCCGAGGAGCCGGTCGCCAGGACCAGCTCGTCGTACGCGACGACCCGCCCCAGGGAGGTGTGCACCGTCCGGGCCTCGCGGTCGATCCGCTCGGCGCGTTCGCCCAGCAGGAGCGACACGTGCTGCTCGTCCCAGACGCCCGTCGGCGCGAGCGTGAGGTCGATCGCCGCGTCGTCGAGACGCTTGCTCAGCGCCACACGATCGTAGGGGCGGTGGAGCTCCTCGCAGACGACCGTGATGTGCATCGTGCGCCCGGCATCGCGACTGTGCAGGGCATCGACCAGACGGTGCGCGGCCGGGCCGCCGCCGACCACGACGACGCGACGCGCCAGATCTCCTGCGGTGGGATCGATCATCATGGGCCCCCTCGGCTCGTGTTCCAGCGAGCGTACTGACGCGGCGTTTCCGGACCGTTGCCCGCATGTGTCCCGAACGCGTCCAGGACCGCACACGACGCCCGGGCGGATGTGAGGTCGGTTTCACCTCACCGAAACGTCACGAGTGATCCGACGAAACACCCCGCCCGTAGCGTCGGTGCTCCGACGCACGACCAGGAGGCCGACGATGAGCATCACGATGCAGGAGCACACCGGGCGGACGGCGCTCGCCGAGTGGCGACGCGTCTGCGCCATCGACGACCTCGAACTCTCCTGGGGCGAGGTGGCGTTGCTCCGCGCCCGGCAGATCGCGGTGTTCCGCATCGGCGCAGATGAGGTCTACGCCGTCGACCATCGGGACCCGCACACAGCCGCGCCGGTGATGGCTCGCGGCATCGTCGGTTCTCGAGGGGAGCGACCGACGATCGCGTCACCGTTGCACAAGCAGGTGTACGACCTCGGCACGGGTGAGTGCTTCACCGACCCGAACCTCTTCCTCCAGACGTTCCGCACCCGCATCGTGGGCGGGTTCGTGGAGATCGAGCTGGGGGAGGACGCATGACCTTGCTCGAGACCGCGGTGCGCCGCCCGCAGACGCGTCCGCGGACGAGTCCGGCGCTCCTGGCCGTGTCCCACGGGACGAGTTGCCCGATCGGACAGGCCTCCATCGCCGCGCTCGTCGACGCCGTCGGACGATCGCGTGCCGACCTCCACGTCGCCGGTGGCTTCGTCGACGTCCAGCAGCCCGACGTCCCGGCCACCCTCGGTTCGATCGAGCCCGAGCGGCCCGCGGTGGTCGTGCCGTTGCTCCTGTCCGCGGGGTTCCACGTCCACGTCGACCTCGTCGAGGACCTCGAGGCGACGGATCGGCCGACGGCACTCGGACGGGCGATGGGACCGGACGACCGCCTCGTAGCGGTCCTCGCCAGGCGACTGGAGGCGCTGCACGTGACGCCCGACGATCGGATCGTGCTCGGAGCGGCCGGGTCCACCGACGCCAGGGCCGTCGCCGACTGCGTCGACATGGGACGTCGACTGGAGTCGCGACTGCGGGTGCCGGTCGAGACGGCGTTCGTCTCCGCGGCTCAGCCGTCGGTGCCCGATGCGGTGGTCGCGGCTCGAACGAGTCGACCGCGAGGGCGGGTCATCATCGCCACCTACCTGCTGGCGCCCGGCTACTTCGCGCGGCTGCTCGAGGAGGCGGGAGCGGACCTCGTGACGCCGCCGCTCCTCCACCTCGGCGAGGTTCCCGATCCGGGCATCGTCGACCTCGTGGTCGACCGCTACGAGGAGGTCTCGGCCGGGCTGTCGGGCTGACCGACGCGACCGGGACGACGACCGTCGCGCGAATAGACTGCTCCTCATGCGCATCGACATCGTCACGATCTTCCCGACCTTCTTCGATGCCCTGGACCTCTCGCTGCTCGGCAAGGCGAAGCAGAGCGGGCTCATCGAATTGGACGTCCACGACCTGCGGGATTCGACGCACGACCGTCACCGCACCGTCGACGACACCCCGTACGGCGGGGGAGCCGGCATGGTCATGAAGCCGGAGCCCTGGGGTGAGGCGCTCGACGGCATCCTGGGTGACGACACCGAGGAGGAGCCGCTGGTCATCTTCCCGTCTCCGGCGGGCGAGGTGTTCACCCAGGCGATGGCCCGCGAGCTCGCTGCCGAGCCGCACCTCGTCTTCGGTTGCGGCCGGTACGAGGGCATCGACCACCGCGTCTTCGACCACACCGCCAGCCGAGCGCGGGTCCGGCTGGTGAGCCTCGGCGACTACGTCCTCAACGGGGGAGAGGTCGCCGTGATGGCGATGATCGAGGCGATCGGTCGGCTCGTCCCGGGGGTCGTCGGCAACCCCGAGAGTCTCGTCGAGGAGTCGCACGAAGACGGGCTCCTCGAGTACCCGAGCTACACGAAGCCTGCCGAGTGGCGAGGACTCCCGGTACCGCCGGTGCTGCTGAGCGGCAACCACGGTGCGATCGCCACCTGGCGTCGGCAGCAGCAGATCGAGCGGACCCGCGAGGTCCGCCCGGATCTGCTGCCCGCTGACCAGCCGAACGCCTGAGCGCGCCGGGGTCCTGTGCGTGACGGCTGTCAGGGCCGACGTCGCACGGCGGCGGCGATGCCGGCGATGACGAGGACGGCCCCGGTCGCGATGATCGCCCCGGTGATCCACCCCAGGGGGTCGATGCGCACCTCGGTGAGGTTGGTGACGAGCATGGCGCCGGCGAAGACGAGCAGGAGCACGCCCCAGAGGATCGTGCCGAAGCGCGGCGCCCGACCACCTCGATCCGTCGGGCCGACATCGGTCCTCGGCTCACCGGCCGGCTGCGCAGTGGTCGGCCGAGTGGCGGCCGACTCCGTGGCGGCCGACTGATCGGTCTCCGAAGGAGTCGGTTCCGTCGTCGCGTCGGCTGGGGACGACATGTCCGCCGCTCCGGTCCGGTCGTTCTGCTCGCTCATCGTCCCGCCTCCGCTTCCTCGGTCACGACCGTGTTGCCGGCGACCGTCCACACCCGTACCCGCGTCGTGTCGCTCGATGTCGTGCGGCCGTACCGCGCATCCTCTTGGAAGAGAGCCCCGCCACGTCGGTCCGTTCCGTCCCGACCGTCGCGGTCCGTCTCCAGGGTGCCCGCGATCGCCGAGAACTCGACGATGACCGGCACGTCCTCGGGGAGGAGGACGTCGACCTCGCCGGCGACCATCCACACGTCGATGGTCCCGCCGCGCAGCGCGTCGTCGTCGGCGAGCTCGCGGAGGTCGAGCGTGGGTTGGCCGGCGATCATCACGTAGCCGCGCCGATCATCCGTCCCCGCTGCAGCGACGGTCCAGGTCGTGCGACCGACAGGAGAGAACGTGGAACCCGCCGGGAACACCCCGGCGACGAGCAGCGCGATCACGGCGGCCCAGGTGAAGAGGCCGAGCCAGCCGCTCTCCCGGCCACTGATCCCCGCGATGATCGTCGCGACGGCGAGCGCCCCGAGCGCACTGGCGAGGCCGATGACCACGACGACCGGGATCGAGAAGCCGGCGCCTGCAGCGATGACGGCCGCACCCGCACCGGCGAGCAGTGCCAGGCCGAGGGTGATCGCCACGAAAGCTGCTCCAGGCTGCTTCGACCGGTGCTCCCGCGCCTTCGTCTCGCGTTCGGCCTGCTGTTCGGCGCGCTGCCGGTTCATCTCGTCCCGGAACTCCTGGCTCGTCCAACCGCGCTGCTGGCTCGGAGCCCCGTCCCACGCGGTGGCGGTGGCGGCTCCGGGGAGCGGGACGGTCGCGCCCGCATCACCTGGCGAACCGTCGACCTTCGCGAGCGACACCGGGTTCGCGGCACCGCGGGAGGCCGGGGCCGAGCCGGCAGGGCCCGAGGGGGAGGCCGGGGCCGAGCCGGCAGGGCCCGAGGGGGAGGCCGTGGGCGATGGTGCCGTCGGCTTCGGGATCGAGGCGTCGCTGGTCCACGGGTCGCGCTGCGGCGGTGTCTCAGACGGAGTCGCCCGCCCTGGGTCGCGGCGGGAGAACATCACGATCAGCCAGACAGCTGCGGCGACCAGGGCGATCACCCAACCGGCGGTCATGGTCGACTCCAGCCACCCGGGCAGGTTCCACGCATGCGGCACGCCGTCCCACCAGAGGCCGCGCATGAACGGCACGGCGGTGAGGACCGCGAGGATGCCGATCGCGACGATCGCCGGGTCGAAGACGCCCCGGATCGCACGCTCGAGGTGGATCCGACCCTGCTGGTCGGGGATGAGTGCCCAGCCCGCGGCGTAGACGAAGAGGACCGGTCCGCCCAGGATCGCGATGACGATGAGGGCTCCTCGCACGATCATCGGATCGAGGCCGAGTCGCGCCGCGACACCGCCGGCGACACCGCCGAGCCAGGAGTCGCTCGAGCGACGGAGACCGGTGGACCGCCACCAGTCGAAGAAGCGGGTCGTCGGATCCTGCGGGGCTGGTGCCCCCGGTTCTGCTCCGGTGGGCGGCGTGCTGTGGTTCGTCATGGTCCGATTCTGGCGAAGCGTCCGGGTCGGGCCCATCCGGCATGACCCTGAGTGCACCCTGATCCTGCCGTCCCAGGGTGCCGACCGCACCCCGAACTGCTTGGATGGCTCCATGGGAACCGAGGTGATGATCCGTCCGAGGCGCCGCCTGCTCGGCGGTGTCTGCGCCGGCTTCGCCGAGCACACCGGTCTCCCCGTCGCCGCGGTGCGGACGGCGACGGTCATCCTCGCGTGCTGCGGCGGAGCGGGCCTGCTCCTCTACGTGTGGCTGTGGGTCATGACGCCGACGCAGGGCGCGGATGCACCGCTCGATCCCCGGGAGCACCTGCTCCGGCCTGCCTCGAACGACGACGGAGACGACCTCGACGGCCCCCGTCGCGCGCCGATCACGGAGGTGCTGCTCGGGATCGCCCTGCTCGCGGCCGGGACCGCACTGATCGCGACCCGGACCGGGCTGGACATCCCGCTCGAGGCCGTCATCCCCGTCATCGTCGTCCTCGCGGGAGCCGCACTCGCATGGCGGCAGTTCGGCGAGCGTGGTCGCGGTGAGGGCTCACGTGCCCTCCTGATCCGCGTGCTCGGAGCGCTCGTCCTCGTCGTCCTCGGCATCCTCCTGTTCTTCGTCACCGGTGACCGCCCGAACATGTGGACGGTCATCGTCGCCGCGATCGCCGTGCTCCTCGGGGTCGCCGTGGTCATCGCCCCCTGGGCGCTCCAGCTCAACCGCGACCTCGCCGACGAGCGCGCCGCGCGGATGCGCGAGGCCGACCGCGCCGAGATCGCCGCGCACCTGCACGATTCCGTGCTCCAGACGCTCGCGCTCATCCAGCAGCAGGCCGGTCCGGGGAGTGAGGCGTCCCGTCTCGCACGGGCGCAGGAGCGCGAGCTGCGGAACTGGCTCTTCTCCGGCGGGACCGCTCCGACGGGCGATCTCGCGACCGAGCTGCGGACCATCGCGGCCGCGGTGGAGGCCGACCACGCGGTGCGCGTCGACGTCGTCGCGGTCGGGCGTGCGATCGACGACGCTCCGGAGCCGCTCCTCGCCGCCGCGCGGGAGGCCGTGCTCAACGCGGCACGTCACGCCGGCGGCGACGTCTCCGTCTATCTGGAGACGGCGCCGCAGCGGATCGAGGTGTCGATCTCCGACCGCGGCCCCGGCTTCGACCTGGAACAGGTCCCGCGGGACCGCCTCGGGGTGCGAGAGTCGATCATCGGCCGCATGCAGCGCATCGGTGGCGAGGCGACCATCCGTTCGAGGCCAAGCGGACGAGGTACCGAGGTCCGTCTCGTCCTGCCCGTCCACGACGCCGCGGCGACGGCGCCGCAGCCCGACACCGCCCCGACCGTTCCGAGGAGCCGACCATGAGCGACCGACGACTGACCGTCGTGATCGTCGACGACCATTCGATCTTCCGTTCCGGGCTGCGCAGCGAACTCGATCCCGGCATCGAGGTGCTGGGGGAGGCCGGCGACGTGGAGGAGGCGATCCGGGTGATCGGGGAGACCCGCCCGCAGGTCGTGCTGCTCGACGTCCACCTGCCGGGTGGCGCCGGCGGTGGTGGTGCGGACGTGATCGCCGGCTCGGTGACGACCGCGCCCGCCACCCGGTTCCTCGCGCTCAGCGTCTCGGACGCCGCCGAGGACGTCGTCCGAGTGATCAGGGCCGGCGCGCGTGGCTACATCACGAAGAGCTCCTCGGGGGCCGAGGTCGCGGAGGCCGCACGGCGGGTCGACGACGGCGACGCGGTCTTCTCGCCCCGGCTCGCGGGCTTCGTCCTGGACGCCTTCGGTGCCGTGACGGGGGAGACGGCGGAGTCCGTCGACGAGCTCGACCGGCTGTCCGCCCGTGAGCAGGAGGTCATGCGCCTCATCGCCCGCGGCTACGCCTACAAGGAGGTCGCGACAGAGCTGTTCATCTCCGTGAAGACCGTGGAGACCCATGTGTCGAGCGTGCTGCGCAAGCTGCAGCTGTCCTCGCGCCACGAACTCGCCGCCTGGGCGCTGCAGCGCAAGCTCCTCTGACGACGCTGGCCGGAACCGACATCGGCCGACAGCGAACGGCCAGTGCGCGCTCAGGAGCCCGGCGGTAGCCTGAAGGCATGATCATCCGTCGGGCGTTCTACTACTGGCGATTCGCCGCGATCTTCGTGCTGCCCGCCTGGCCGTTCGTCGGATGGGGACTCTTCGGTGAGAGCGGCTGGAGCCTGTTCGGGCTCTTCATCGCCATGCCGATCCTCGCCATCGCGCTCGCCGCGATCGCGTTCCTCATCTCCGCCAGGGTCAGCGTCCGGACGACGAAGCTCGTGTCGTGGACGGACGTCGGCCTGCTCACGCTCTGGCACGTCACGATCATCTGCTTCGGCTCGTTCAGCTCGGGCGTCGCCCTCTGGGCGGTCCTCGGCGTCGTCGCAGGCCTTGCCGCCTTCTGGGGCGTCATCGCGCAACTCATCTCCGAGACGGCACGCCGCGCCCGGGAGACGATGGCCGAATTCGAGCGCATGGCTGCTGCCGCCGGGCCAGGCACGGTCCCCGGATCGGCGATCCCGCCGCAGCCGCGGTTCGATCCCGGTCCGATCGACGGCGGCGAGTTCATCGTGATCGAGGAGTCCAAGCCCGACGAGCGTCGCTGAGCGGCCGTATCCGCCGCTGTCGCCTGCGCCGTATCGGGGCCCGGTTTCCCATCCGAGGCCCTTTCATGACACAATTGCTGTTTGTGCCTCCGCAGTTCTGCCACAGGGGAACGCCGGCATCGGGCACACCCTTCCTTCCGAACGTATTCAGCGGTCGACCTGTGGCGGTCGCAGAGATGGAATCATCATGCACATTCTCGACTCAGTCGATGCAGCATCCCTCAAGTCGGACATCCCCGACTTCCGCGCCGGCGACAACGTCAAGGTGCACGTGAACATCATCGAGGGCAACAAGTCCCGTATCCAGGTCTTCCAGGGTGTCGTCATCGGCCGCTCCAACGAGGGTGTCCGCGAGACCTTCACGGTCCGCAAGGTGAGCTACCAGGTCGGCGTCGAGCGCACCTTCCCGGTCCACTCCCCGAACATCGACCACATCGAGGTCGTCACCCGCGGTGACGTCCGTCGCGCGAAGCTGTACTACCTCCGCGAGCTCCGTGGCAAGAAGGCGAAGATCAAGGAGAAGCGCGACAACTAGTCGTCCTCCCGGTCGCCCTCCGCGATCATTCCTGAGCTCCCCACCGGATAAGCTGGTGGGGAGCTCAGGCGGTTAAATGACAGACAATTCCCTGGCGGCAGACGCGTCGCCCGACCACCAGCAGCGCCCCCGCGGCAAACGCGGAGCGCTGCTCTTCCTTCGCGACCTCCTCATCATCTTCGTGGTCGCGCTGCTGGTCTCCTTCCTCATCAAGACCTTCCTCGTGCGGTCGTTCTACATCCCGTCCGGGTCGATGGAGAACACGCTGCAGATCCAGGACCGCATCCTGGTGAACGAGCTCGTCCCCGACGTGGTCTCGCTGAATCGAGGCGACGTGGTCGTCTTCCAGGATCCGGGCGGCTGGCTCCCGCAGACGGTCGAGGCTCCGCAGCCTCCCGTCACCGCAGCCGTCGAATGGGTGCTGTCGATCTTCGGCCTCGTCGCTCCCGACAGTGACGACCACCTCATCAAACGCGTCATCGGCCTGCCGGGCGACCACGTGTCATGCTGCAACCCGCTCGGGCAGATGACGGTCAACGGTGTTCCGCTGAACGAACCGTACGTGAAGCTTCCGGCAGGCACCGAGAAGGTGTCCGGAGACCCGTTCGACATCGTCGTCCCGGAGGGCTCGCTCTGGGTCATGGGTGACAACCGGTACAACTCGAAGGACTCCCGGTACAACGGCGACACCCCCGGTGGGGGCTTCGTCCCGATCGACAACGTCGTGGGGCGTGCGTTCGTCATCACCTGGCCGTCCAGCAACTGGGCCTGGCTCGACAACTACCCGTCCGTCTTCCAGGGCATCCCCGCCCCAGAAGAGGAGTGATGGCCGTCAGCGAACCGACCCTCGAGGTCGAGCACGAACTATTCGCTGCGGGTGTCCCGTCGGTCATCGGCATGGACGAGGTGGGTCGCGGAGCCATCGCCGGTCCGGTGGCCGTCGGCGCTGCGGTCGTCGCCCCGGCGTGCGGGCCGTTCCCTGAGGGACTCCGCGACTCGAAGCTGTTGAGCGAGCGAGCGAGGACCCGCCTGGAACCGTTGGCCCGCGAGTGGGTGTTGTACGGGGCCGTCGGACTCGCGAGTCCCGCGGAGGTCGACGAGCTCGGCATCACCGCGTGTCTCGGACTCGCCGGCCGTCGGGCACTGCTCGAACTGCACGCCGTCGGCGCGGACGTCACGGGATCGACCGTCCTGCTCGACGGCAACAGCGACTGGCTGAGCCGGGCGCTCCAGCGACCGCTCACGATCGCCACGAGGGTCAAAGCGGATCGGGACTGCGCCTCGGTCGCCGCGGCGTCCGTACTCGCCAAGGTGCACCGCGACCGACTGATGATCGAGTTGCACGAGGCACTGCCGGAGTACGGGTGGGAGGGCAACAAGGGATACGGCTCGGCGCAGCATCTGTCGGCCCTCTCCGAGCACGGCCTGACCCTCCACCACCGGAGCAGCTGGCTGCCCGCCTACACGTAGACTGGAGAGACCATGGACGAAGACGAGTTCGAAGACTACGACCGCGAGGTCGAACTGGCCCTCTACCGCGAGTATCGCGATGTCGTGGGGCAGTTCAAGTACGTGATCGAGACCGAGCGCCGGTTCTACCTCGCCAACGAGGTCGACCTCGTGCGACGCGACACGGCGAACGACTTCTACTTCGAACTCTCCATGACCGACGTGTGGGTGTGGGACGTCTACCGGTCCGACCGGTTCGTCAAGAGCGTTCGAGTGCTCACGTTCAAGGACGTCAACGTCGAGCAGTTGTCCTCGCGTGACTTCGAGCTCCCGAAGGAACTCACGCTCGACGAGTAGGGCTCGGTTCCCGCGACCGACAGCGCTCCACAGGCACGCCTCGCCGCGCGCTCGTCGACGACAGACCCACCTCCGGGTAACGAGCCTCGTCTGCACGCTTGGCTGGATGCCAGGAGGTGCACATGGCACGGAAGGACGAGCTCGGCCGACGCGGCGAGCAGGTGGCGGCGGATCATCTCGAGGCGTGCGGATACCGCATCCTCGACCGCAATTGGCGATGCCCGCAGGGTGAACTCGACCTCGTCGCGGACGACGATGGCACGCTGGTCTTCGTCGAGGTGAAGACCCGTTCCGGCGTCGGCTTCGGCGATCCCGCGGAGGCGGTCACGCCGAGCAAGCTGGCCCGGATCGGTCGCCTCGCCGGAGCCTGGTGCGCTGAGCACCGACCGCGCTCGAGGCGGATGCGCGTCGACGTCGTCGGCATCGTGCTGCCCTCCGATGGGGACATGCGACTCCAGCACCTGCGGGGAGTCTCCTGATGGCCGTCGCACGCACCTGGTCGGTCGCGCTCGCCGGCCTCACGGGCGCGATCGTGGAGGTCGAGGCGTCAGCCGCCGCGACCGTACCGGGAATGGCGATCGTCGGGCTTCCCGACAAGTCGCTCGGTGAGGCCGCACACCGCATCAAGAGTGCGACGGCGAACTCCGGCTGCGAGCTGCCCGGTGGCAAGCTCACGATCAACCTGTCTCCCGCGTCGCTGCCCAAGCAGGGGAGCGCCTTCGACCTCTCCATGGCGATCGCCTGTCTCGCCGTGGGCGGCCTCGTCCGCCGGGAGTCCGCCGAGCGGGTCGTCCACCTCGGTGAGCTCGGGCTCGACGGTCGGCTCCGTCCGCTCGTCGGCGTGCTGCCGGCCGTCCTCGCCGTCGCCCGCGCCGGTTACGACGCGGTGATGGTGCCGACAGCAAACGTCGAGGAGGCGCAGCTCGTGCCCGGCGTCACGGTGATCGGGGCGACCTCGCTGCGTGATGCGGCCATCTGGCACGGTGCAGAACTCTCCGCGATCGACCTCGAACCCGTCCGACAGCGGGTCGATCGGCTGCCCATGCCCGACCCGCTCGATCTCGCGGACGTGGTCGGACAACCGGACGCGGTCGACGCGATGGTCGCTGCGGCTGCCGGCGGGCACCACGTCATGATGGTCGGACCTCCCGGTGCCGGCAAGACCATGCTGGCCGCCCGGCTCCCCGAGATCCTTCCCGACCTCGAGCCCGAGGCAGCGGTCGAGGTCAGCTGCCTCCGCTCGCTCATCGGTCTGCCGCCGGACGGCGCGCTCGCCCGAAGACCACCATGGGAGAGCCCGCACCACTCGTCCTCGGCGGCGGCGATCATCGGTGGCGGTTCGCGCCAGATCCGGCCTGGGGCAGCCGCGCGCGCGGCGCACGGCGTGCTCTTCCTCGATGAAGCACCGGAGTTCCGCGCCGACGTCCTCGACTCGCTGCGTCAGCCACTCGAAGCCGGCGTGATCACCGTGCATCGTGCGCACGGCAGCGCGACGTTCCCGGCCGCCTTCCAACTCGTCCTCGCCGCGAACCCCTGCCCCTGCGGTCAGTACGGCACGGCGGACGGCGTCTGCACCTGTCCACCGCAGGCCCGTCGACGCTATCTCGGGCGGATCTCGGGGCCGCTCCTCGACCGGATCGACATCCGCGTGCGGGTGCACCGGATCACCTCGGCACTGACGAGTCTCTCGCAGGAGGGTGGGGTCTCCACCGCTGAGGCCCGTTCCCGCGTCGAAGCGGTGCGAGCCGCGAGTGCCGAGCGGTTGGCCGGCACCGGCTGGACCACGAACGCACAGGCGAGCGGCACCTGGCTCAGGAGCCCGCGGATGCGGCTGCCCAGATCCGTCACCAGCGCGTTGGACCGCTGCCTCGAGCGGGGAGGCATCACCATGCGCGGCTACGACCGGATCCTCCGATTGAGCTGGACGCTCGCCGACCTCGACGGCGCCGACAGCCCCACAGCCGAGCACTTGGGGCGCGCCCTCTTCCTGCGGAAGGGCATCTCATGAGTGCGTGGTTCGGCTTGGACCGCGAGTTGGTCGAGCGCCTCGTCCGCGGACTCGGCGGCCTGGAGCCGTTCGAGGCCGCGGGCCGTCCTCGCGCAGATGGAGGTGCCGAGCGCGTCTCGGACGCCGACGACAACGTCGGCACCGCCGGGATCCGGGCGGCGTTCGCTCGGGCGGCCTGGACGATGATCGCCGAACCGGGCGATGGCGTGGCCGGGCTCGTGGTCGGTGCGCTCGGCCCTGCTGGCGCACTGTCAGCGGTTCTGGAACGGGTGGGGCCGACCGAACTGCAGCGCCGTATCCTCGGCAGCGAGTGGTCGAGAGGCTCAGGCTCGACGTCGGCCGATGCCGAGTCCGAGGATCCCGCCGCGATGCCCGCCTCCCGCGTGCTCGGAAGTGCGCTGGAACGCTGGCGCCCCCGTCTCGTCTCGGCTGACCTCGTCGCCGCATGCGAGGTGGCCATCGAGGTCGGCGTCCGACTACTCCTGCCAGGCGCTCCGGGCTGGCATGCGGGGTTCGACCACCTCGGTGTGCACGCGCCGCACGCCCTCTGGCTGCGTGGTTCACCCGACGTCCCTGCGGGAGAACGCGCCATCGCGTTGGTCGGGGCCCGGGCCGCGTCCGGTTACGGCGAGCACGTCACCCTCGAGGCGGCGGCCGGGCTCGTCGATCGGGGCTTCGCGATCGTGTCGGGTGCCGCGTACGGCATCGACGGCGCGGCGCACCGAGCCGCCCTCGGGAGCGGGGGCGTCACCGTGGCCTACCTCGCAGGCGGGGTCGATCGGCCGTACCCGGCCGGTCACGATGCGCTCATCCGGCGGATCCGCGAAGCCGGTGGAGCCGTCATCAGCGAATCACCGTGCGGGTCCACACCGTCCAAATGGCGATTTCTGCAGCGGAACCGACTCATCGCCGCAGCCTCGGCTGCGACAGTGGTCATGGAGGCCGGCGACCGCTCCGGGTCGATCAACACGGCGGGTCACGCTGCGTCCCTCGGGCGTCCGCTCGGAGCCGTGCCCGGCCCGGTCACGAGTCCGTCGTCGGCGGGCTGTCACCGCCTGATCCGTGAGTACGCCGCCACCTGCGTGACGAACGCCGAGCAGATGGCGGAACTCGCCGGATGGACCGCGGTCGACGCGGACGCGCAGGCGTTCGCCTCGCCAGAGGAACGCCGGGTCCGTGATGTGATGAGTGCCCGCTCGCCGCGCACCGTCGAGGCGCTTGCGAAAGCGAGTGGGCTGAGTCCTCGCGAGGTCAGCGGCGTGCTCGGTGCGCTCGATCTCGCCGGGGCCGTCGAGGAACGCGAACGAGGGTGGGTGCTCGTCGGGGGACGGGCGTGAGGTGATCGGTCGGCGGGGGAAGGCCACGGCGTCGGACGCGTGGGGCATGCTGTCCACGTGGACATCTGGAGCAGCATCGACGGGTTCTCGGAGCACCTCGCTTCCGAGCGTCGGCTGTCGCCGCAGACCGTTCGCGCCTACGCCTCCGATCTCCGGCAGCTCGCCGACTTCGCCACCGGACGCGACGTCGAGCTCGTCGACGGCGTGACGCTGGACCTCCTCCGCGACTGGCTCTGGGCCGCTTCCGAGGCCGGCTCGTCCAAGGCGACGCTCGCGCGACGCACCGCCACGGCCAAGGCCTGGAGCGCCTGGCTCCTGCGCACCGGCAGGGTCGATTCGGACGTCGCGGCACGTCTCCGGAGTCCGAAGACGGGTCGGACCCTGCCACGCGTCGTCGGCCGGGGCCCGTTCGACGACCTCCTCGCGGGGCTCGAGGACCGCGCCGCATCGGGTGAGCCGAACGCCCTCCGCGACCTCGCCGTCGTCGAACTGCTCTACGCCTCGGCCCTCCGCGTGTCCGAGCTGTGCGGACTCGACCGGGACGACCTCGACCTCGACCGGCTCACCGTCCGTGTCACGGGCAAAGGCGACAAGGAGCGGGTCGTGCCGTTCGGCGTCCCCGCTCAGTCGGCGATCGTCGACTACCTCACGAGCGCCCGCCCGCAGCTGGTCGCCCGTGCAGCCGCGAACGACCGCGGACCGACGCCCGGCGCAGCCCTCTTCCTCGGCGCACGCGGAGGACGGCTCGGCCCACGCTCCGTCTACACGCTCGTCGCCCGGCTCCTCGACGCCGTGCCCGGTGGTGGTCCGGCAGGGCCTCACGCCCTGCGGCACACCGCCGCGACGCACCTGCTCGACGGGGGAGCGGACCTCCGCGCGGTCCAGGAACTCCTCGGCCACGCGAGTCTCGCGACGACGCAGATCTACACGCACGTCTCCGTCGAACGCATCAAGGAGAGCTACCGCAACGCCCACCCGCGGGCCTGAGCCCCCGCCGTCGTGGTCAGTGGGAGCAGGACGGCCGGTGGCACCTCGCCGATCAGCAGCATCGGATTGACGTAGACGCCGTCGAGCCGCACCCCGAAGTGCACGCAGCCGTCGGCGCAGTGTCCGCCGACGCCGACCGTCCCGATCGGTGCCCCGCGGGTCACGCGGCTACCGACGTCGACCGAACCCACCACCGGCTCGATGCTCGAGAGGTGTCCGTCGTCGTGCCGGATCACGACGAGTGGGCGGTCGACCACCGTCCCGCTGAACGTCACGACGCCGGCGGCTGCTGCGGCCACCGGCTGACCGGGCGATGCCGCGATGTCGATACCCCGGTGGCCGGCGCTGTACGGGTCGGGCGGCGCGACGAACGGCTCGGTGACGACGTGCGGGGGAGCGATCGGCCAGCTCCAGGCCGGCGCCGCCCCAGACGTGCTCACGGGTGCGAGGAGCACCAGGCAGGAGATGAGGAACCAACTGGCGATCGAGGTCATCATGATCCGAGCCTGACGGGCTCGGGAGAGCGAGGGCGGGTGGGCGCCTCGGAGCGGGGAGACGGACCTGGTCGGACGGCCTGTGGAGCGCCGTCATCACGGTGGCCTGATGCTATGCTGAACGGAGCACCTCGCTCGTCGGGGTGACTACGCGTGCCATTTCGGCCACCACTTCCAATCGGTCCTCGCTCTCCGGAGCGTGGCGGACGTGCGCCGGGCACCAGGGACGAGGCCATCCGGTCCGTCAGACAACCGAGGCACTCCCACCCGTCCGCGTCAGCGGTGCGGTGGCGAGCGCAGAACAGGAGAACGGCTCATGGCCGTCGTAACCATCCGCCAGCTGCTCGACAGCGGCGTGCACTTCGGGCACCAGACCCGCCGTTGGAACCCGAAGATGAAGCGCTTCATCTTCACCGAGCGTTCCGGCATCTACATCATCGACCTGCAGCAGTCGCTCGGCTACATCGACCAGGCCTTCGACTTCGTCAAGGAGACGGTCGCCCACGGCGGCACCATCCTCTTCGTCGGCACGAAGAAGCAGGCGCAGGAAGTCATCGCCGAGCAGGCGACGCGCGTCGGCCAGCCCTACGTCAACCAGCGTTGGCTCGGTGGCCTCCTCACCAACTTCCAGACGGTGTCGAAGCGACTCGCCCGCATGAAGGAGCTCGAGGAGCTCGACTTCGAAGACGCCTCCAAGAGCGGCTTCACCAAGAAGGAACTCCTCATCAAGAAGCGCGAGCTGGACAAGCTCCACAAGTCGCTCGGTGGTATCCGCAACCTCTCGAAGACGCCGTCGGCGCTCTGGGTCGTCGACACCAAGAAGGAGCACCTCGCGATCGACGAGGCGCGCAAGCTCGGCATCCCGGTCATCGGCATCCTCGACACCAACTGCGACCCCGACGAGGTCACCTACCCGATCCCGGGTAACGACGACGCGATCCGTTCCGTCGGCCTGCTGACGCGCATCATCGCCGACGCCGCCGCCGAGGGTCTCATCCAGCGCCACCAGAAGCCGACCGAGGGCGACGCCCCGGCCGAGCCGCTCGCCGAGTGGGAGCAGGAGCTGCTCCAGGGCGGCGAGCAGGGTTCCGCCGAGACCGAGAAGGTCGCCGATGAGGCGATCGCCGCAACCGACGCCGTCGAGGCAGCTCCGGCTGTCGAAGACGTCGAGGTCGCTGCAACCGAGTCCGCCGCCGACGCCGAGGGCGCAGCTGCCGCCGTCGTCGCCGACGAGAAGTAATCAAGGAGGACACCAGCAATGGCCAACTTTTCTCTCGCTGACCTGAAGGTGCTGCGCGAGCAGCTCGGCACCGGCATGGTCGACACCAAGAACGCTCTCGTCGAAGCCGATGGCGACGTCGAGAAGGCGACCGAGATCCTGCGTCTCAAGGGTGCGAAGGGCAACGCGAAGCGTGCCGACCGCTCCACGAGCGAGGGCCTCGTCGCCGCGAAGGAGAACGGCGACACCGCCACGCTCATCGAGCTCGCCTGCGAGACCGACTTCGTCGCGAAGGGTGAGAAGTTCCTCGCCCTGGCCGACCTCGTCCTCGACGCGGTCGTCGCCGCCGGCGCGACCACCGTCGAAGAGGGGAACGCGGCCCCGGCCGACGGCAAGACCGTCGCCGAGGTCATCGCGGACTCCGCTGCGATCATCGGTGAGAAGTTCGAGCTCCGCCGCCTCGCGGTGGTGCACGGTGAGCACTTCGCCGTCTACCTCCACAAGACCAACAAGGACCTGCCCGCGCAGGTCGGCGTGGTCGTCGGCTACACGGGCGACGACGCGGAGACGGCTCGCAGCATCGCGCAGCACATCTCGTTCGCCAACCCGTCCTACCTCAGCCGCGACGACGTCCCGGCCGACGAGGTCGAGAAGGAGCGCGAGATCGTCACCGAGATCTCGAAGAACGAGGGCAAGCCCGAGGCTGCACTGCCGAAGATCGTCGAGGGCCGCGTGACCTCGTACTTCAAGCAGGTCGCGCTCCTCGAGCAGGACTACGCCAAGGACAACAAGCTGTCCGTGCAGAAGGTGCTCGCTGACGCGGGCCTCACCGTGACCGGGTTCGCCCGCTTCAAGGTCGGCGCGTAGCAGTTGTGACGGGGTCCGGATCGCCAGTGGCGATCCGGACCCCTTTGCGTGCGCGGCCATACCCGTGCACGTGGGATCGGTGACGATCCAGCCAGCGAGTCGACGGCTGTCGCGGACAGCGGGCGGCTCCTGACGCTAAGTTGTGTGAGGGACGAGGAAGGACAGGCGGATGCCGGAGAAGAAGCGCAGGGTACTGCTCAAGCTGTCAGGTGAGGCGTTCGGAGGCGGCCAGTTGGGCGTCAACCCCGACGTGGTCGGGTCGATCGCCCGCGAGATCGCTGAGGCGACCGCCGAGGTCGAGGTCGCAGTGGTCGTCGGAGGCGGCAACTTCTTCCGCGGAGCCGAGCTCAGCCAGCGCGGCATGGACCGCGGCCGAGCCGACTACATGGGCATGCTCGGAACGGTCATGAACGCCCTGGCGCTGCAGGACTTCCTGGAACAGGCCGGCGCCGCCACGCGCGTGCAGTCCGCCATCGCCATGACGCAGGTCGCCGAGCCCTACATCCCGCTCCGCGCCGAGCGACACCTCGAGAAGGGTCGCGTCGTCATCTTCGGAGCGGGCGCCGGACTCCCGTACTTCTCGACCGACACCGTCTCGGCACAGCGCGCGCTCGAGATCGGAGCCGTCGAGGTCCTCGTCGCCAAGAACGGCGTCGACGGTGTCTACACCGCCGACCCCCGCGTCGACCCGACGGCGACGAAGATCGACACCATCTCCTATCAGGAGGCGCTCCAGCGCGGCCTCAAGGTCGTCGACTCGACGGCCTTCAGCCTCTGCATGGACAACGGCATGCCGATGCGCGTCTTCGGCATGGAGCCAGCCGGCAACGTCACGGCGGCCATCCGCGGTGCCGCGATCGGCACCCTCGTCACCTCCGCCTAGGCGGCAGGGCGGCCAGGCCGAGGCCCGCCGCCCGACTAGACTGAACCCAGTAATGCAATCAAAGGAGTGCTCGTGATCGCGGATGTCCTCTCGGATGTTGGTACCCGGATGTCGAAGGCCGTCGAGGCCGCGAAGGATGACTTCGCCACGGTGCGTACGGGTCGCGCCAACCCCCAGCTGTTCCAGAAGGTCCTGGTGAGCTACTACGGCACGCCGACGCCGCTGGCGCAGCTCGCCTCCCTGCAGAACCAGGAAGCTCGCACGATCGTCGTGACGCCCTACGACAAGTCCGCACTGCGCGACATCGAGCAGGCGATCCGCGACATCCCGAACCTCGGCGCCAACCCGACGAACGACGGCACCGTCATCCGGGTCACCATGCCCGAACTGACCGCTGAGCGTCGCAAGGAATACGTCAAGATCGTCCGCGGCAAGGGTGAAGACGCGAAGGTCTCGATCCGCAACATCCGTCGCAAGGGCAAGGATGACCTCGAGGCACTCAAGAGCGAGGTCGGCGATGACGACGTCGCACGCGGCGAGAAGGAACTCGAGGCCGTCACGAAGTCGCACATCGACGCCGTCGACGCCGCGCTGAAGGCCAAGGAGACCGAGCTGCTCTCCATCTGAGCCGCTGTCCCACCGCTGATTCCGTTCGCCGACCGGTCCCTCGACCGACGGCACGCCCGCTGGAGGTACCTGTGGAAGACGATGTCGCTCCCGGGCGATCGAGCGATCCGTCGAAGCCCGAACCCGGCCGGTCCGGCAAGTCGGGTTCGCAGGAATTGCGTTCCCAGCTGAAGGACCGCCGCGCGAAGTTCGAGCGGCAGGTCGACGCCAAACGCGCCGACATCGAACGGCAGGTCCAGGCGACGAAGGCGCAGTTCGACGCGACGAACGAACGCATCGAGGCGCGGGTCGGCCGCAACCTCGTGAACGCCATCCTCATCGGGGTGGCCGCGGGCGGCATCATGCTCGTGAGCCTGATCATCTTCAAGGTGATCTTCGTCGTCCTGGCCTCGGCCGTGGTGGCGTTCGCCACGCTGGAGCTGCGGAAGGCCCTCGAGCAGACCGGGCGCCGGGTGCCGGCGATCCCGACCGTCATCTCGGCCGTCGCGATGCAGCCGGCGGCGTTCTTCCTCCACGACGTCTGGCGATGGTCCGTCGTCCTGCTCGGCATCCTGCTGGTCATCGTCTGGCGCGTCGCCGAGCAGGCCACCGCCTCCAAGCGGACCGACCTTCCCACGCTCGTCCGCGACCTCGCGTCCGGGACGTTCATCCAGGTCTACGTCCCCTTCCTCGCCTCCTTCGCCGTGTTCCTGGTCGCCCAGCCCGAGGGCGAATGGTGGACGCTGGCGTTCCTGATCCTCGTGATCTGCGTCGACGTCGGCGCTTATGTGAGCGGCCTGTCGTTCGGCAAGCACAAGATGGCGCCGGTGATCAGCCCGAACAAGACCTGGGAGGGCTTCGCCGGGGCGGGGGTCGTCTCGGTCGTGGCCGGCGTGCTGCTCGCGATCCTCATGCTCGGTGTCCCGTGGTGGGTCGGTGTCCTGCTCGGTCTGCTGCTCCTCGGCAGTGCCACGGTCGGCGACCTCGCGGAGTCGCTCATCAAGCGCGACATCGGCGTGAAGGACATGAGCTCGTGGCTGCCCGGGCACGGGGGATTCCTCGACCGCCTGGACTCGATCCTGCCGTCGGCGGTCGTCGCCTACGTGGTCTACCTCCTGTTCGGCGGACTCGCGGTCTGAGTCCCGGCTCGGTCCGATTTCGCCCGATCAGCCCCTCATGGGGGAGAATGGTCCGGTGAGCACGATCTTCCCCACCGCAAAACGTTCGAAGCGTGGCTACGATCCGGCCGAGGTCGACGAGTTCCTCGACCGCGCTCGCGCCGCCTACGGGCAGGACACCGACGCCGACGCCGATGCGATCCTGAGCGCGGAGGACATCCGGCACGTGGCGTTCCGGCTCGTCCGGGGTGGCTACAGCACCGAGCATGTCGACGCGGCGCTCGAGCGACTCGAGGACGCCTTCTCGCTCCGCGAGCGGGAGCGGTCGGTCGAGGAGCGCGGCGCCAAGGAATGGCTGCGCGACGCCCGCGGCACCGCGCAGGTCATCCTCAACCGGCTGACGAGGCCGGAGGGGCAGCGGTTCCAGCGCGTGAGCCTGCTCGCCCGCGGCTACAGCCGGAAGGACGTGGACGCCCTCGCGGATCGCCTCGTCGCCTACTTCCACGACGGGACGCCGCTCAACGTCGACCGCGTCCGCACGGCCGTGTTCCGCAACGAATGGGCCGGTTACCGCGAGTCCCAGGTCGACGCACTGCTCGACAGCGTCGTGGACGTCATGCTGGCGGTTCGCTGAGCGTCGGGCGACCAGGTGGCCTGATCAGGCATTCTCGGCTACCATCGATGCATCGTGCCTCAAGACTCAACTGACGTGACCCCGTGGAAACCATCAGCCCAGCCGAACACCGGTAAGGCTGTTCAGCCCTACCGTCGGCCGCGCTCTCGCGGCAAGAAGGTCCTCGGGATCTTCGCGGCGACGGCTGCGTTCGGCTTCGTCGCCGTGACGATGGTCGACCCGACCTCGAGCGTCGTGGCATCCTCCTATGCGGAGAAGCAGGCGCAGTTCGGTGGCAACGCCGCGCAGTCTGTCGTCGCAAGCTCGAACTACCAGTACACCTTCGCCCGCGACAGCTACGAGGTCGTCGCTCCGCCCCCGCCGCCTCCCGTGGCGACGCCGGCCGCGACCGGCGGCGGTTCCTCGTCCACGGGCAGCGCTCCCGCGGCAGGCACGCCCGACCCGGGTACGGCTCAGGCCATCGCCTACGACATGGTCATGGCCAACGGCTGGGGCGAGGGCGAGTACAGCTGTCTCGTCTCCCTGTGGAACCGTGAGTCGGGTTGGAACGTGTACGCCTACAACGCCAGCTCCGGCGCCACGGGCATCCCGCAGGCGCTTCCCGGCTCCAAGATGGCCTCGGCCGGAGCCGACTGGGCGACCAACCCCGCGACGCAGATCACCTGGGGTCTCGGATACATCACGAGTCGGTACAGCACGCCGTGTGGCGCGTGGGCCCACTCGGAGTCCAACGGCTGGTACTGACCGGAACCGCCTCCCGACACGGTCGTGGAGGCTGAGCCTAGACTTGACCCATGCCCCGACACCACCGCCACCGGCCACGGCCCGGCGACGACGAGGGTAACGGTCTCGAACGGCTGATGGCGGGGTGGAAACGCACCGAGGACCATCGAGACGGATCCTGGTTCGTCCAGCCCGTCAGCGGTTCCAGTGCGCAGAAGACCTATGTGTGTCCTGGATGCGGACAGTCCATCCCGCCCGGCACCGCCCATGTGGTGACGTGGCGCGCTGACGGGGTCCTGGGCGACCAGGCCGACATCGCTGCCCGGCGGCACTGGCACTCCCACTGCTGGCGGATCCGGTGAACGCCCGCACGCCGCGAAACGACCCGACCACACTGCCCCGGAGGACCCACTCATGACCGACACCATCGAGATCCGTGGTGGCGCCGAGCTCCCCGCCGTCCGCGAGGAGATCGAGCTGCACACGGCCGACGGCCTGACCCTCGTCGGTGAGCTCGCGGTGCCGGCCGACGGCGAGATCGTCGCGACCCTGGTGACGCTCCACCCGCTGCCGACCGCCGGCGGGTTCATGGACTCCCATGTGCTCCGCAAGGCCGCGGCGCGCCTGCCTGCGCTCGCGGGGATCGCCGTGCTCCGCTTCAACACCCGCGGCACCTCGTCTCCTCGAGGGACGAGCGACGGCGCGTTCGACGGCGGCGTCGGCGAGCGGGCCGATGTCGAGGCCGCGCTGGCGTTCGTGGCCGAGCGCGGGCTTCCGCATCCGTGGATCGTCGGATGGTCGTTCGGGACCGAGCTGGCCTTGAAGTACGGGCGCGACCCGGCCGTCGACGGCGTGATCCTCCTCTCTCCGCCGCTGCACCGCACGACGGAGGACGAGCTCCGGGCCTGGGCCGGCGACGACCGGCCGATGGTCGTCCTCGTGCCCGAGTTCGACGACTACCTCCGACCAGCGGAAGCGGCGGAACGGTTCGGCGTGCTCCCCGGTGCCACCCTCGTCCCGGTGGACGGTGCCAAGCACCTGTGGGTGGGGGAGAGCCAGACCCGACGCGTGCTCACCGAGATCGTCGCTGCAGTGCGTCCCGAGGCGCTGCCGCTCCCGACCCACTGGCCGGCCCCTGGCCTCCCAGCGGCCGTCTAGCCGCCTCCCAGTCATTTCCGATAGCCTGAACCACCTGCGTCTCCTGCCGGCCCGACCCGCCGGATCCCGTCGGACGCAGGATCACCCGCGTCGCTCCGACGCCAGAGGAGAGTAATCCGTGCGTTTCGTTCTCGCCATCGCCGCGTTCGTCGTGGCAGCCGTCATGATCGTGACGGGAATCGCGCAACGGACCGTGTTCCTCTCGCCCGGCACCTTCAGCCTGTCCACGACGGTCGACAGCGGTGACCGGTTCATCGTCATCCCCGGGAGCGTGCTGCAGTCGCAGCCGGGAGCGCAGTCCATCGTGGCGGGCGCGGGCGGCGACACGCAGGTGTTCATGAGCTACGGGCGCTCCGAAGACATCACGGCCTGGCTCGGCGACGAGCCGTACAGCCGCGTCGGCGTCAACAGTGCTGGCACCGCCCTGACGACCACGACCGTCACCGCCGAGGCGGACGCCACCGACGACGACGGGGCGACCCCGAGTCCCGAGCCGTCGGCGACGCCGGCCCCCGAGGCCACCGACGACACCACCACCTCCGAGAAGGGCCCGGACCCGCGCGGATCCGACCTCTGGCTCGGTGAGTACGACGAAGCGGGCGCGGTCATCGCGACGATGAACCTGCCGAAGGACATCGACGTGCTCATCGCGACCGACGGCTCGGCCGCTGCTCCGGATTCCCTCCGCCTCTCCTGGCCACTCGACAACGCCACCCCGTGGGCAGGTCCGCTGATCGCCGGTGGCATCCTCGTGCTCCTCGCCGGCATCGTGCTCTACCTCTCTGGGATCCAGCGCATGCGTCGCTCGCGAGGCCCGCGTCGCAAGGGTCCGGGACAAGGACAGAAGGGCATCACGAAGATGTCGAGACAACCGAAGCCGCGCCGCCCCCGTGAACTCGGGGCCGGCAAGACGAAGCGCTCCCCGCTCCGCCGCTCCCTCGTCGTGGGCGTCCCGCTCGTCCTCATCGGCACGCTCGGCCTGAGCGGCTGCTCCCAGGACTACTGGCCGACCATCGGAGCGTCGTCACCGACGCCCACCGTCACCGCGACGGACCTGCCGGCCGACAGCCAGGACCAGGACTTCGCGGCGCCCGTCGTCACCGTGCCACAGGTCGAACGGATCGTGTCGCGGATCTCGACGGCGGCGTCCGAGGCCGATGCTGCGCTCGACGGCACCGCTGCGGCCGTCCGATTCTCCGGGCCGGCGCTCGAGGAGCGCACCGCGAACTACGCCCTCCGCTCGAAGGTGGCCGACGCCGCCGGAGCGACCCCCATCCCCGCCTCGCCCGTTACGCTCACCCTGCCTCAGGCGACAGACGCCTGGCCACGGACGGTCATGACCGCGATCCAGGACAAGGCCGACGAGACGGTGTCGCCGACGGTCCTCGTGATGACCCAGCAGGACCCGCGGTCGAACTACCAGGTCGTCTACGCGGAGAAGCTCCTCGAGGGCGCCCGACTCGAGAACGTCGCGCCCGCGACCATCGGTGCCGCGAGCGTCCCGCCGGACTCCAAGCTGCTCGTCATGCCGCCGGAGGAGATCGCCGCGGCGTACGCCGACATCATCACGAACGGCGATGCGAGCACCTTCGCCGGCCTGTTCAACGCCGATGGCGACGTCTTCCGCACGCAGGTCGCCGCGGACCGCGCCACGAAGGCCGCGAGCCTCCCCACCACGGCGAGTATCGCCTTCTCGGCGGCCGCCGGTACCGGCCCGAACGTCGCGCTGGCGACCAACGACTCCGGTGCGATCGTCGCCGTCAACGTGCAGGAGGGGGAGGTGGTCTCCGTCGTCACAGCCGGTGCTACCGTGAAACCTTCGGGTGCGGTCGCCGCTCTCTCCGGGATCACCGAGAGCGCGAAGGGGACGCAGGCCACCTACGGCGACCAGCTCCTGTTCTACGTGCCAGCCGTCAACTCCGGAGAGAAGATCACCTTGCTCGGATTCACCCAGACCCTCATCGCCGCATCGGAGCTCCCGTGAGTGCCGCGGAGCCGAGCGCAGCACACCTGCGCGGCGCCGTCGACCTCTCCGGCCTCGCGCGTCGCCACCAGACGCCGCCTGCTGCCACACCGAACCAACCGGGCGCACCTGCGGAGACTCCCGGTGCGACGACCGGCCAGACCGTGCAGGTCCCGTCACTGGTCTTCGACGCGACGGACGACGGGTTCGGTCAGGTCGTCGAGCTGTCCTCCGTGGTGCCCGTCGTCATCGACCTCTGGGCCAAATGGTGCGGACCGTGCAAGCAGCTCTCGCCGGTGCTCGAGCGCCTCGCCGCCGAATACGCGGGTCGCTTCGTGCTCGCCAAGGTGGACGTCGACGCGAACCCGCAGCTCTCCCAGGCCTTCCAGGCGCAGTCGATCCCGATGGTCGTCGCCGTCGTGGGCGGACGCCCGGTGCCGATGTTCAACGGCGCGATCCCGGAGTCGCAGGTGCGCGATGTCATCGAGCAGCTGCTGCAGCTGGCCGAGCAGAACGGGGTCTCCGGTCGGGCCGTCGTCGCCGATGGCGACGCCGCAGCTCCCGCCGAGCCCGTGGAGGAGCCGCTGCCGCCCCTCCACGCCGAGGCCTACGAGGCCATCGAGCGCGCCGACTACCCGACGGCCATCGCCGCGTACGAGAAGGCCATCGCGCAGAACCCGAAGGACGACATGGCTGTGGCCGGCCTCGCCCAGGTCCGTCTGCTGCACCGCCTCACGGGGAAGACCCTCGATGAGATCCGCGGACGAGCGGCCGCCGCTCCCGACGATCTCGACGCCCAGCTGACCGTCGCCGACCTCGACCTCTCCGGAGGGCACCTCGAGGACGCCTTCGACCGTCTGCTGACGCTGTTCCCCGACCTCGACCAGTCGGGCAAGGACACCGTCCGGACGCGCCTGCTCGAGCTGTTCCAGGTCGCCGGCGTCACCGATCCGCGCGTCATGAAGGCCAGGGCCCGGTTGACCGGCCTGCTCTACTGACCGACCGATGCACGACGAAGGCCCGCCTCCCTCGGGAGGCGGGCCTTCGTCGTGCATCCGGGTGCCGCGGAAGCCTGGTCAGCCGACGTGCTTGAGCCAGATCATGCCGAGCGGAGGGAGCGTGAGCTCGGCGGAAGCCGGGCGTCCCGCCCACGGTGACGCCGACGCCTCGATCGATCCGTAGTTGCCCACGCCGGATCCGCCGTACTCCACGGCGTCGGTGTTGAGCAGTTCCTCCCACCGACCCGCGCGGGGCAGACCGACCCGGTACGGGCCGACGGGGGCGCCGGAGAAGTTGACGAGCGCGGCGATCACGTTGCCGTCGTCGTCCCAGCGCAGGAAGGAGAGCACGCTGTTCTGCGCGTCCCCAGCATCGAGCCATTCGAAGCCGGCGGCGTCGTGGTCGAGGGCCCAGAGGGCCGGGTGCTCCGTGTACACGGCGTTGAGTCGGGACACGAGGCCGAGCAGTGCCCGGTGGCTCGGCTGGTCCAGGATCCACCAGTCCAGCCCGCGTTCCTCCGACCATTCGGAGGGCTGACCGAACTCCTGGCCCATGAAGAGCAACTGCTTGCCGGGGTGGGCCCACATGAAGGCGAGGTAGGCCCGCATGTTCGCGAGTTGCTGCCAGTGGTCCCCGGGCATCTTCGCGAGGAGGGACCCCTTGCCGTGGACGACCTCGTCGTGGCTGATCGGCAGGAGGAAGCTCTCGCTGAAGGCGTAGACCATCGAGAAGGTGATCTCGCCGTGGTGGTGTGACCGGTAGAGCGGGTCGTGTTCGATGTACTGGAGCGAATCGTGCATCCAGCCCATGTTCCACTTCAGGCCGAACCCGAGTCCGCCCTCGCTCGTCGGCGCGGTGACGCCGGGCCAACTCGTCGACTCCTCGGCGATCATCACGATGCCGGGGTTCCGTCGATAGGCCGTCGCGTTCGCCTCCTGGAGGAGACTGATCGCCTCGAGGTTCTCGCGCCCGCCGTGGACGTTCGGCAGCCACTCGCCGTCCTTCCGCGAGTAGTCGAGGTACAGCATCGAGGCGACGGCGTCGACGCGCAGGCCGTCGACGTGGAACTCCTCGAGCCAGTAGAGGGCGTTGGCCACGAGGAAGTTCTTGACCTGGGGTTGCCCGAAGTCGAAGACGAGGGTGCCCCAGTCCGGCTGTTCGCCGCGTCGCGGGTCGGGGTGCTCGTAGAGGGGCTGACCGTCGAAGTTCGCGAGGGCCCACTCGTCCTTGGGGAAGTGGCCGGGCACCCAGTCCATGAGGACGCCGATCCCCGCGCCGTGGAGACGGTCGATCAGGTACTTGAGGTCGTCGCTCGAACCGAAGCGGCTCGTCGGCGCGTAGTAGCCGGTGACCTGGTAGCCCCAGGAGCCGCCGAAGGGGTGCTCGGCGAGTGGCATGAACTCGACGTGCGTGTAGCCGAGCTCAGCGATGTACTCGATGAGCTGGTCCGCGAGGTTCCGGTAGCCGAGCCCGGGACGCCAGGAACCGACGTGCAGCTCGTAGACGCTCATGGGTCCGTTGTGCGGATCGCTCGCGGCCCGCCGATCGAGCCACGCCTCGTCCGTCCAGCGATAGTCGCTGACACCGGTCACGGATGCGGTGGCGGGGGAGCGCTCGGTGAACCGGGCCATCGGGTCGGACCGACGGACCCAGTCGCCGTGCTGGGTCAGGATCTCGAAGCGGTACAGCTCGCCGGCGCCGATGGTGGGGATGAACAGCTCCCAGACACCCGTCGCACCCATGTTGCGCATGGCGTGCGCCGTGCCGTCCCAGGAGTTGAGATCGCCGATGACCCGGACCGCACGTGCGTGAGGTGCCCAGACGGCGAACGCGGTGCCGGCGACCGACTCGGTGACCCCACGCAGCTCGGTGACGTGTGCGCCCAGGGCGTCCCAGAGCCGTTCGTGGCGACCCTCGCCGATGAGGTGCAGGTCGAGTTCACCGATCGACGGCGCGAACCGGTACGGGTCGTCGGCGTTCCAGATCGACCCGTCGCTGTAGCGGGCGTCGAGGGTGTAGTCGATGATGCCGTCGACGTGGAAGCCCTGCCAGATGCCTGCGCGGACGTGCGCGAGCTCCACGCGCGCACCGTTGGCGAGCACCGCCGTCACCTGCTCGGCCAGCGGGCGTCTGGCGCGGACGACCACGAGGGGGTCGCTCACCCCGCCGAGGTCGACCAGGTGCTGGCCGAGGATCTCATGCGGATCGTGGTAGCGGCCCTCCGCGACGGCGTCGAGGATCCAGTCCTCGACGGAGGGGAGCGGGAGCTCCCGGGGCGCCGGTGTGGCGTCGACCGGCATCGGTGCGGCTCGACGGCCGGAGCGCTTCGGTGCAGCGGCTCCGTCTGGGGTCACAGGGCTGGTCGTCATGGTCGGATCCTCACGCTCAGGATGTGCACGGGCTCGGTGAAGGCGTCGAGTCGCACGAAGTTGCTGTCGGACCAGATCCACTCGGCTCCCGTGACGAGGTCCGTGACGTCGAAGCTGCCGCCCGGGACACCACCGAACACGGTCTGGTCGAGGTGCACCATGGTCTGTCGGACCGAGTGCGGATCGAGGTTGGCGACGACGAGCAGGGTGTCGTGCTCACCGGTGCCGGTGAACCGCTGGTCGAGATGCTTGCTGAAGACGAGGATCTGGTCGTCGTCGCTCCAGTGGAAGCTGATGTTGCGCAACTGCCGGAGGGCGGGATGCGCACGCCGGATCTGGTTGAGCAAGGTGAGGTACGGGGACAGCGAGGTGCCGGCGGCTTCCGCAGCGGCCCAGTCCCGCGGACGGTACTCGAACTTCTCGCTGTCGATGTTCTCCTCGGCTCCGGGACGGGCGACGTTCTCGATGAGCTCGTACCCGGCGTAGACCCCCCACGTCGGAGCGGCGGTCGCGGCGATCGCCGCACGCACCTTGTACGCCGCCCGGCCACCGAACTGGAGGTATTCGGTGAGGATGTCCGGCGTGTTGACGAACAGGTTGGGCCGGAGGAAGTCGGCGGTCTCGGTCGCTGCCGCGCCGAGGAACTCCTCGAGCTCCTCCTTCGTGTTGCGCCAGGTGAAGTAGGTGTAGCTCTGCTGGAACCCGACCTTCGCCAGACCCTGCAGCAGGGCCGGACGGGTGAAGGCCTCCGCGAGGAACACGACGTCGGGGTCTGTCCGGTTGACGGTCGCGAGCAACCACTCCCAGAAGTCGAGCGGCTTGGTGTGGGGGTTGTCGACGCGGAAGATGCGCACGCCGAGCGAGATCCAGTGGCGGACGATGCGCAACACCTCGGCCCGGATGCCCTCGGGGTCGTTGTCGAAGTTGACCGGGTAGATGTCCTGGTACTTCTTCGGCGGGTTCTCGGCGTACGCGATCGTGCCGTCGGGGAGGGTCGTGAACCACTCGGGGTGCTCGGTCACCCAGGGGTGGTCCGGCGATGCCTGGAGGGCGAGATCGAGGGCGACCTCCAGGCCGACCTTCTTCGCCTGGCGGACGAACGCGACGAAGTCCTTCTCCGTGCCGAGGTCGGGATGGATCGCGTCATGACCGCCCGCGGCACCACCGATCGCCCAGGGGGAGCCCGGGTCGTGCTCGCCGGGCGTGAGGGTGTTGTTCGGTCCCTTGCGGAACGTCACGCCGATGGGGTGGATGGGCGGCAGGTAGAGGACGTCGAACCCCATCGCGGCGACGGCCGGCAACCGACCGGCTGCGCTGCGGAAGGTGCCCGACGTCCAGGAGCCGTCCGGGTTCCGCTCGGCACCCTCGGACCGCGGGAAGAACTCGTACCAGGAACCGACGCCGGCCCGGGTGCGCTCGACGCGGACCACGCGCTCGTCGCTCGTGCTCGCGAGACCGGCGAACGGCCGGCGGTCGGCGATGGCCAGGAGTTCGGGGTCGTCGAGCACCGCGAACCGGGCTTCCGGCTCGGCGTCGGTGTCTCGGAGGAGCTTGGCGGCGGCGATGAGGAAGCGGCGGTCCTTCGCCGGGCGGAGCTTGTCCGTCGCGGCGCGCTCGAGGAGTTCCGCGCCGATGAGGTACATGAGCTCGACGTCGACGCCGGCCTCGATCTTGACCCGCGCGTTGTGCTCCCAGGTCGAGAACTCGTCGGCGAAGGCGCGGACCTGGTACCGCCAGGAGCCCTCCGTCGCGAGTTGGACCTCGACCTCGAAGCGGTCGGTGCCCGGGGCGCCCGGAGCCATCCGATGCGCGACCGTCTTCCCGCGCGGATCGGTCAGCAGGAGCTCGACGCCGATGAGGTCGTGTCCTTCGCGGAACGCGGTCGCGCCGAACGGCACCACCTCGCCAGCGAACGCCTTGGCCGGCCAGCGGCCACCTTCGACCGAGGGGGTCGGATCCAGGATCGGGATGCGCCCGATGCTCGGGGACAGCGTGAGCGACACCGGTACGGCGTCGTCGACGGTGGAGGACTGCGGTACTGACTTCGGCATAGTGCGTTCCATCTCCTTCGGTGCCACTGGTCCGACCGTACCGCGAAACGACCACCGATGAAGGGGCGCGCGGGGTGTCGCGCGTCATGCTAAGGCCTCGGGCGCTGCCGTGTCCTGAGCGGCCGCTGCGGTTGCCATAGAGTGAGCGCGTGAAGGCTATCCGCAGGTTTACCGTCCGCGCGCTCATCCCCGAGTCCCTGACCTCGCTCACCGCCCTTGCTGCGAACCTGCGGTGGTCGTGGCACGAGCCGACGCAGCGCCTGTTCGACGAGATCGCACCGGACGTCTGGCGCGAGTCCGACCACGATCCGATCAGCGGCCTCGGACTCGTGACACCGGAGCGACTGGCGGAACTCGCCGCCGATGCGGACTTCGTCGGGCGGGCCGACGCCTTGCACGCCGACCTCCGCCGGTACCTGGAGGAGCCGCGGTGGTACCAGGGCCTCCCGGACCCGAAACCGCAGACGATCGCCTACTTCTCGCCCGAATTCGGTATCGCCGCGGCCCTGCCGCAGTATTCGGGCGGCCTCGGCATCCTCGCCGGCGACCACCTGAAGAGCGCGTCCGACCTGGGTGTGCCGCTCGTCGGCGTGGGCCTCCTCTACCGCTCCGGATACTTCGCGCAGTCGATCACGAACGACGGCTGGCAGCAGGAGTCCTATCCCGTGCAGGACCCCGACGGACTCCCGGTCACCGTGCTCCGGGAACCGGACGGGACACCGGTCACCGTCACCCTGGCGCTCCCCGACGACCGGAGCCTGTCGGCACGGGTCTGGATCGCCGAGGTCGGTCGGGTGCCACTGCTGCTGCTCGACACGGACATCCCGGAGAACGTCGCCGACCTGCGCGGGGTGACGGACCGGTTGTACGGCGGTGGCGGCGAGCATCGACTCCTGCAGGAACTCCTCCTCGGCATCGGCGGCGTCCGAGCGATCAAGCAGTGGAGCGAGCTCACGGACCACGCGCTGCCGCAGGTCTACCACTCCAACGAAGGCCACGCCGGTTTCCTGGGGCTCGAGCGGATCAGCGACCTCGTCGGGAACGGACTCTCCTTCGACGAGGCGCTGCAGCTCGTGCGCGGCGGGACCGTCTTCACGACGCACACCCCCGTTCCGGCCGGGATCGACCGGTTCGACCGTGAGGTGATCACGCGCTACTTCAGCGGTGACCTACTCCCGGGCGTCGCCGCACCGGACGTCCTCGCACTCGGCGACGAGACGGCGAACGGCGGCTCGGCCGACGTCTTCAACCTGGCGATCATGGGCCTGCGTCTGGCGCAGCGCGCGAACGGCGTCAGTCGGCTGCACGGCGAGGTGAGCCGGGCGATGTTCCGAGGCCTCTGGCCCGGCTTCGACGTCTCGGACGTGCCGATCACGTCGATCACGAACGGAGTCCACGCCCCGAGCTGGACCGATCCGTCGCTCGTCGACCTCGCCGTGGACCGGTGGGGGACGACCGACACGAGTCGGGCGGACTGGTCCGATCCGTCGCTCTCGGACGCCGAGCTCTGGTCGCGCAAGCACGGGATGCGGGAGCGCCTCGTCGCCGACGTACGGCGCCGGATCGCCGATGGTTATCGGACCCAGAACCCGCAAGCGGTGCTCCCGTCCTGGATCGACGAACTGCTCGACCCCGAGGTGTTGACGATCGGGTTCGCCCGGCGGGTGCCGAGCTACAAGCGGCTCACCCTCATGCTGCGCGATCCCGACCGACTGCGCGCGATCCTGCTCCACCCCGAACGGCCCGTCCAGATCGTCGTCGCGGGCAAGGCACACCCGGCGGACGACGACGGCAAGCGACTCATCCAGCGCCTCGTACAGTTCGCCCAGGATCCCGAGCTCCGATCGCGCATCGTCTTCCTGCCGGACTACGGCATCGGGATGGCCAAGACGCTCTACCCCGGCTGTGACGTGTGGTTGAACAACCCGCTGCGTCCCCTCGAGGCCTGCGGGACGTCCGGCATGAAGGCCGCGCTCAACGGTGCCCTGAACCTGTCGATCCTCGACGGATGGTGGAACGAGTACGCGGACGGCGAGAACGGTTGGGTCATCCCGTCGGCGGACGGGGCGGCGGACGACGAGGAACGCGACGCCCTCGAGGCCACGGCGCTGTACGAGATCCTCGAGCACCAGCTGGTGCCACGGTTCTACGAGCGCGGAGACGACGGTCTGCCGCAGCGTTGGATGCAGATGGTGCGACACACGATCTCGACGTTGTCCGAACCCCTCAGCGCCGACCGCATGGTCCGCGAGTACACGGAGCGCATGTACCTCCCGGCGGCGGCGATGGAGCGCGAGCTGAACGCGTCCGATCAGCAGCGGGCGCGCGAGCTGGCGGCCTACAAGCAGCGGGTGCGCGAGGCCTGGCCGCAGCTGGCGGTCGCCCATGTCGAGAGCGGCGGTGTCGACGCGGTCCCGCAGGTCGGTGACGTGCTGCGGCTGCGCGCCTACGTCCAGCTGGGATCGCTGTCACCCGAGGACGTGACCGTCGAGGTGGTCTGCGGGGTTCCCGGTGCCGGAGGTGAACTGCTCGACATCCGGACGCAGCCGCTCGAGCAGCAGCAGTCGCCGTCGACGAGTCGGCCGGAGCACACACTCGAGTACGCCGGGACGCTTCCCCTCGATCGGGCCGGCGGGTTCGGGTACACGGTGCGCATCGTGCCGAGACACGAGCTGCTCCTCACCCCCGCGGAACTCGGGCTCGTCGCCGTGGCGGACCAGTAGGGCGATCTCCTCCGACGCGCCGGTGCGACCCTCGGGCCGGTGCGTCGAGGGATCCGACTATCTGGCGATCCGCGCGACGACGGCGGCGACGGCCGATCTGAGGTCGGACGGGGCGAGTTCGAGGTCGAACCCGCGCCGACCGCCCGAGACCAACACCGTCTCGTGCTCGAAGGCGCTCTCGTCGAGCACCGTCGGGAGCGTGGTGCGCTGCCCGATCGGGCTGATGCCGCCGACCACGTAGCCCGTCTTCCGCTCGGCGACGGCAGGGTCCGCCATCGTCGCCCGCTTCCCGTCGAGGGCCGCCGCGAGCGCCTTGAGGTCGAGTTGGTCGGCGACCGGGACGATCGCGACGACGAGCGACCCGTCCACCTCCGCCAGCAGGGTCTTGAACACCCTGGGCGGGTCGACGCCGAGCGCCGTGGCGGCTTCGAGACCGAAGGCCGTCACCGACGGGTCGTGTCGGTAGGCGCGCGGGGTGAAGGGGATGCCCAGCGAGGTCAACGTCACCGTCGCCGGCGTGCCTCCGCCCTCGACCCTGCGCTTCGCCATCGTCAGACGGCTCGGAAGAGTTGCATCGACGTGGCGGAGACCGGGACCGTCTGGCCGGGGACGAACTGCTCCTCCTCGGACATCGGTGCGTCGTCCGCGGAGTTCCAGATGCGCACGAACGCGGTCACGCCCTCGTGCTCGGGCAGGGTGACCTCGACCGGCTGCTCGACGCCGTGCACGATGAGCAGCACGCGGTCGAGCTCCTCGGACTCCGGCGTGCTCGTCGAGAAGAACTGCAGTGTCCGGTTCCGCGGACTCGTCCAGTCCTCGGTGCTCATGGTCGCGCCCGAAGCGTCGAACCAGTCCATGACGCTCGCGCCGGGCACCGTCGTCCCGGCGGCGGCGAAGTGCTCCGGTCGGAGGGCGGGGTGTTCGCGCCGGAGTTCGAGGAGCCGACGGCTGTGCGCGAGCAACTGGTCCTGCCAGGGCTCCCTCGTCCATCCGACCCACGTCAGCTCGGAGTCGTGACAGTAAGCGTTGTTGTTGCCGCGCTGACTCCGCCCGAACTCGTCGCCTGCCGTGAGCATCGGGACACCCGCCGACAGCAGGAGCGTGCCGAGCAGGTTCCGCATCGCCTTGCGACGAGCGGCGAGGATCGCGGGGTCGTCCGTCGGGCCCTCGGCACCGTGGTTGAAGGAGCGGTTGTTGTCCGTCCCGTCGCGGTTGGACTCGCCGTTCCCGACGTTGTGCTTGACGTCGTACGAGACGAGGTCGGCCAGGGTGAACCCGTCGTGGGCCGTGATGAAGTTGACGGAGGCCAGCGGACCGCGCTCAGCGGAGAAGGTGTTGCTCGATCCGGCCAGACGGGTCGCGAACCCACCGATCCCGACCGGGGCGTCCGCCCGTCTCGCGTAGTCGATGTCGGAGAGCCAGAAGTTGCGGACACGATCCCGGTACCGGTCGTTCCACTCGTGCCAACCGTCAGGGAAGTTCCCCGTCTGCCAGCCGCCCATCCCGACGTCCCAGGGCTCGGCGATCATCTTCGCGTCGACGAGCGACGGGTCGTGGACGATCGCCTCGAGCAGGGGATGGTCGGACGTGAACTCGACCGCCTCGTTCCGACCGAGCGTCGCGGCGAGGTCGAACCGGAAGCCGTCGATCTGCACCTCGTCCGCCCAGTACCGCAACGAGTCGAGTACGAGCTGCTGCGGGACCGGGTGGCCGAAGTCCACGGTGTTGCCGCAGCCCGTCACGTCGATGTAGGCGCCGGTGGCGTCCTGACGGTAGTAGGTCGCGTTGTCGATGCCGCGGAAGCTCGTGCGGGGGCCGCCGGGACCCTCCTCGGCGGTGTGGTTGTAGACGACGTCGAGGATGACCTCGAGGCCGGCCTGGTGCAGCAGCTTCACCATGCCCTTGAACTCGCGGAGGACCTCGTCCGCTCCACCCGCCTGAGCCGTCTTCGTCGCGTAGGAGGCGTGTGGACTGAAGAAGTTCAGGGTGTTGTAGCCCCAGTAGTTGACGAGGCCCTGCTTGATGAGACGTTGCTCAGAGGTGAACGCGTGCACCGGCAGCAGTTCGACGCTCGTCACGCCGAGATCGTGCAGATGCGCGATCATCGCGGGGTGGGCGAGGCCCGCATACGTGCCCCGCAGCTCCTCCGGGACATCCGGGTGCAGCTTGCTCAGCCCCTTGACGTGCGCCTCGTACACGACGGTCCTGTCGAGCGGGACACGGGGTTTCTGCACACCGCCCCAGTCGAACGCGTCGTCGACGACGACGGAACGCCACTGCTCGGCCGACACCCGGGCGAGGCCGCGGGCGTAGGGGTCGAGCAGCAGCAGGCTTGGGTCGAAAGCGTTGTTCGGCGAGGACGGCCCGGAAGCGCGGACCGCGTAGCGTCGGCCGAGCACCAGCTCCTCGGAACTCCCACTCCAGATTCCATCGTCGTCTCGGGTCATCTCGACCGAGTGGGTGATCCAGTTCAGATCCTTGTCGTCGAAGATCACGAGTTCGAGGGCATCCGCGTGCTCGGACCACACACGGAGCTCACCACCGGACGGGCCGAGGCGGACGCCGAGATCGTGGAAGGGGTCACCAGCGTTCATGGGTTCTACAGTAGTGAGTGCGGGAGTGCGCGAAGATCCGCGGACACCGCGGCGAGGGGAGGAGCGGCATGGTGGTGTACCTGGACCACGCCGCGACGACCCCGGTGCGACACGAGGTGATCGAGGCCTACGCGTCCGCGATGGCGACCGTCGGCAACCCGGCCTCCATCCACGGCCCCGGGCAACAGGCCCGCCGCCTCCTCGAAGAGGCGCGTGAGCGGGTCGCAGCGACCCTCGGGTGCGACCCCATCGAACTCGTCTTCACCTCCGGCGGCACCGAATCCATCAACCTCGCCCTCAAGGGGCTCTACTGGCACCGCCAGCAGGATCGACGCCGTGCCGCCGTACTCGCACCGGCGGGGGAGCACCACGCCACGCTCGACACCGTCGAATGGCTCGAGCGCCACGAGGGTGCAGCCCCGCTCTGGATCCCGCTCGACGACCTCGGCCGGGTCTCACTCGACACGGCGGCCGAGCGCTTCGCCGACCACGGCCCCGACATCGCCGTGGCGACGGCGCTCTGGGCGAACAACGAGGTCGGCACCATCCAGCCCGTCGTCCGGCTGGCGGCGCTCGCCGCAGCAGCCGCGGTGCCGTTCCACCTGGACGCGGTCTCGGCCTACGGACACCTCCCCATCGACCTCGCCGACCTTCGCGCCGCATCCGGATCCGTCGGTGCCAGCGGTCTCGTCGCGCTCAGCGTCTCCGCGCACAAGATCGGTGGTCCTGTGGGGATCGGAGCGCTGGTCGTGAGCCGCGCAGCCGTGGTGGAGCCGTTGCAGCACGGTGGCGGACAGCAGCGCGGACTCCGCTCCGGCACGCAGGACGTCGCGGCAGCCGTCGGATTCGCCGTCGCCGCGGAGCTCATGGCGCTCGAGCGGACCGCGGAGCAGGAGCGTCTCGGCACCTTGCGAGACCGACTCGTGGCCGGCGTGCGGGCGACCGTTCCGGAGGCCGAGCTGACGGGTGATCCCAGCGAGCGACTCGCGTCGAACGCGAACTTCGTGTTCCCCGGCGCACAGGGAGACTCGATGCTCTTCCTCCTCGACCTCGCAGGGGTGGCGGTCTCGACGGGTTCCGCCTGCCAGGCCGGCGTCCCGGAACCGTCACATGTCCTGCTCGCGATGGGACGCCCGGAGACGGAGGCCCGATCGGTCCTCCGGATCACGCTGGGCCGGACGACGACCGAGACGGACGTGGACGACTTCCTCCAGGCCCTGCCGCGCGCGTACGCACAGGCGAGTCGGGCCGGTTCCGCCGACCGCGACACGGCGCTGGGCGCTCGTCCCTGAGCAGCCGCACCGTCACCGCTTGCGGGTGGCCGTCCAGCGGCTGGCGCGTAGACTTGCCCGGTGAAAGTTCTGGCAGCGATGAGTGGCGGAGTCGACTCCGCCGTGGCAGCGGCACGCGCCGTCGACGCAGGCCATGAGGTGGTCGGCGTCCACCTGGCGCTCAGCCGGATGCCGGGCACGCTCCGGACCGGCAGTCGCGGGTGCTGCACCATCGAGGACTCGATGGACGCCCAGCGTGCGGCGAACCTGATCGGCATCCCGTACTACGTGTGGGACTTCTCAGAGCGCTTCAAGCTCGACGTGGTGGACGACTTCATCGCCGAGTACCGCGCCGGCCGGACCCCGAACCCGTGCATGCGTTGCAACGAGAAGATCAAGTTCGCGGCGTTGCTCGAGAAGGCGCTCGACCTCGGGTTCGACGCGGTCGTGACCGGTCACTACGCCACGATCGTCACGAGCCCCGAGGGCGATCGTGAGCTGCACCGCGCGAGTGCCTGGGCCAAGGACCAGTCGTACGTCCTGGGCGTGCTCACCGCCGAACAGCTCGCGCACTCGATGTTCCCGCTCGGCGCGACGCCGTCGAAGGCCGAGGTCCGAGCCGAGGCCGCGGAGCGCGGCTTCACGGTGGCGAACAAGCCCGACAGCCACGACATCTGCTTCATCCCCGACGGCGATACGAAGGGCTGGCTGGGGGAGCGGGTCGGCACCGAGACCGGCCAGGTCCTCGACCGAGACGGAGCCGTCGTCGGTTCGCACGAGGGTGCCCACGCCTTCACCGTCGGCCAGCGCAAGGGCCTGCACCTCGGCGTGCCCGCGCCGGATGGACGTCCGCGCTTCGTCCTCGAGGTGCGCCCGAAGGACAACACGGTCGTCGTCGGGCCGAAGGAGGCGCTCGCCATCGGCGAGATCGCCGGTTCGCGCTTCACCTGGGCTGGGAGGGCTCCGGAGGTCGGTGTCGCACCGATCCCGTGCGACGTCCAGATCCGTGCGCACGCCGATCCGGTTCCCGCCGCACTGACGCTCGTCGACGGCGAGCTCGTCGTCCACCCGGAGACGCCACTCGACGGCGTCGCTCCCGGACAGACCGCCGTGCTGTACAGCGGGACGCGCGTCCTCGGCCAGTTCACGATCGACCGCACCGTCAGTGCGGTGCCCGTCGGAGCCGCCGCCTCCGCCTGAGGACCCCAGGAACGACGGAACGCCCGACGAGCCAGGCTCGTCGGGCGTTCTGCGTCGGTCGTCAGGATCGGGTCTGTGCGCCCGCCTTGGACTTCTTGGGCTTCTTGACGAAGAGGGTCTCCGCCTCTTCGAGCGTCAGGCCGTTCGTCTCGGGGATCTTCGCGAGGACGAAGACGAACGAGAGGAGCGCGAACAGCGCGTACATGCCGTAGGTCACCGGCAGGGAGAACGCGGCGAGGGCCGGGAAGCTGACTGTGATGAGGAAGTTCGCGATCCACTGCGCCATCGCCGCGACACCGAGCGCCTTCGCGCGCAGGCGGTTCGGGAAGATCTCGCCGAGGAGCACCCAGACGAGCGGTCCCCACGACGCGCCGAACGCGACGACGAACACGTTGGCGGCCACGAGGGCGATCGTGCCCCAGGGCTGGGGCAGCGAGACCTCGCCGGCGCTGTCGGTGACCGACTGCGTGAACGCGATCGCCATCGCGCCGAGCGAGACCGTCATACCGATGGAACCCGCGAGGAGGATCGGCCGTCGACCGATGCGGTCCACGAGCAGGATGGCGACGACGGTGACCGCGACGTTCGTCACCGAGGTGATGACCGAGATGAGGAGCGAGTCGGACTCCTGGAACCCGACGGCCTTCCACAGCGTCGTCGAGTAGTAGAAGATCACGTTGATGCCGACGAACTGCTGGAAGATCGACAGGATGATGCCGATCCAGACGATCGGCAGGAGCCCGAAGCGTCCGCCCCAGAGGGTCGCCTTCTTCTGCTGCTCATCGTCCTTCACCGCCTGCTCGGCGAGCTTGACGGCGCGATCCACCTCCTCCTGCGGCCAGACGGTCGCGAAGATCCGACGGGCCTCGTCCGACTTGCCCTTGCGGACGAGGAACCGGGGCGACTCGGGGAGCCGCATCGCGAGCACGCCGTAGACCACGGCCGGGAGCGCGCAGGCGATGAACATCCAGCGCCAGGCCTCGACGCCGAACCACAGCGGGTTCGAGGCGCCGCCGGCGGCGCCCGCCAGGACGGAGTCGGACAGGAGCGCGGCGAAGATGCCGAGCGTGATGGCGAGCTGCTGCAGCGAGGCGAGACGGCCGCGGATGGCGCTCGGGGCGATCTCGGCGATGTATGCCGGAGCCACGACCGAGGCGATGCCGATACCGAGCCCGCCGACGATGCGCCAGATCACGAGGTCCCAGGGGGAGAAGGCGAAGCCGGCTCCGAAGGAGGAGATGAAGAACAGGCCTGCACCGAGCAGCATCGTGAAGATGCGGCCGCGGCTGTCGGCGATCCGGCCCGCGAGGTAGGCGCCGAGCGCGCAACCGAGCAGCGCTGACGCGACCGCGAAGCCGATGAGCGCCTCACTGAGCGCGAAGTGGTCCTGCATCGCGTCGACCGCGCCGTTCACCACGGAGGAGTCGAATCCGAAGAGGAAGCCACCGACCGCGGCCGAGACGGAGATGCCGATGACGCGCGCGGTCAGCTGCTTGCTGGTAGGAGCCGCCCCCGTTCCCGGACTGCTGGACTGCGACATGGTTCCTCCGATTCCGCGCGCATGGTTCCTGCGGCACTGCGACACCCTACTCCTCGATGAGACCCGCCCCGACCCGGTTGCGCACATCTGGGAGGACGTGCCGGGTGTCAAGCGCCCGCCGGTGTCGGACGCCGCTCGTAGACTGGACGCCGTGGCGAACAGCACCGGACAGACCCTCCAGCAGGCATCGACCGAGGCCGAGGAACTCACCTCGCGCATCCTCGAGCTTCGCGACGCGTACTACGAGCGCAACGAGTCGCTCGCCTCCGACGAGGAGTACGACGCGATGCTCCGTCGGCTCGAGGAGCTCGAGCGTCTCTTCCCCGAGCTGCAGAGCCAGGACAGCCCCACCCAGACCGTCGGCGGGCGTGCCGAGACCACGCTGTTCGCCCCGGTCACCCACCTCGAGCGCATGCTCAGCCTCGACAACGTCTTCTCGATCGAGGAGTTCCTCGCCTGGGCCGCCAAGGTCGAGCGCGACGCCGGAGGGTCCGTCCAGTACCTCTGCGAACTGAAGATCGACGGCCTCGCCATCAACCTCCGGTACGAGCGCGGCCGCCTCGTGAGCGCGGCCACGCGCGGCGACGGCGTCGTCGGCGAGGACGTCACGGAGAACGTGCGGTACATCCGTTCCATCCCCGAACGCCTGACGTCGTCCGACCCCGAGGTCGAGTTCCCGGAAGTCGTCGAAGTCCGGGGCGAGATCTTCTTCCCGGTCGAGGCCTTCCGTGAACTGAACGCCAACCAGGCGGCCGCCGGTGAACGGGTCTTCGCCAACCCGCGCAACGCGGCGAGCGGTTCCCTGCGCCAGAAGGCGGAGAGCAAGAACCCGGCCCAGCTCGCACTCATGCACGACCGGCTCGGCCGACTGCAGATGCTCGTCCACGGCATCGGCGCGTGGGAACAGCCGCCCGTCGCCCGGCAGTCGCAGGTCTACGAGTTGCTGCACAGCTGGGGGCTCCCGACCTCCTCGCACTACCGGGTCCACGACGAGGCGACCGGTGCGGCGGAGTTCATCGAGTACTTCGGCGCCCACCGCGACAGCGTCGAGCACGAGATCGACGGCGTCGTCGTGAAGGTCGACGATCTCGAGCTCCACGGCGAGCTCGGCGCGACGAGTCGTGCTCCGCGATGGGCCATCGCCTACAAGTATCCGCCCGAGCAGGTGAACACGAAGCTCCTCGACATCGTCGTAAGCGTCGGGCGCACCGGTCGCGCCACCCCGTTCGCCGTCATGGAGAAGGTGCTCGTCGCCGGCAGCGAGGTGCGTCAGGCGACCCTGCACAACCAGGACGTCGTGAAGGCGAAGGGGGTGCTCATCGGCGACACCGTCGTCCTCCGGAAGGCCGGCGACGTCATCCCCGAGGTCCTCGGCCCGGTCGTCGAGCTCCGCGACGGTTCGGAGCGCGAGTTCGTCATGCCCGAGCACTGCCCAGAGTGCGGTACCGCCCTCGCCCCCGCGAAGGAGGGCGACATCGACCTGCGCTGCCCGAACGCGCGGAGCTGCCCGGCGCAGGTGCGCGGACGCGTCGAGCACATCGGCTCCCGTGGTGCGCTCGACGTCGAGGCGCTCGGCGAGGTGGCGGCAGCGGCGCTCACCCAGCCGGTGGAGCCCGCGGAACCACCGCTGACGACCGAGGCCGGACTCTTCTCGCTCACGATGGCCGACATCTTCCCGGTCACCGTGATCGTCCGCGACAACGAGACCGGGCTGCCCAAGCTCAACGAGGACGGATCCGAGAAGCGCGTCACGCCCTTCCGCCGCCGACGCGCCAAGAAGGACGGCGTGCACGACCCGGCCGCGGACGAGTTCGACGGCGACGAGTCCTCGGTGCCGTCCAAGAACGCGATCGAACTCCTCGCCAACCTCGACGGCGCGAAGACCCGCCCGCTCGCGCGGTTGCTCGTGGCACTGAACATCCGCCACGTCGGCCCGGTGGCCGCCCGGTCACTCGCGGAGTACTTTGGCTCGCTCGACGCCATCCGTGCGGCCACCCGCGACGAGCTCGCGGAGGTCGACGGCGTGGGCGGGATCATCGCCGACGCGCTCATCGCCTGGTTCGAGGTCGACTGGCATCGCGAGATCGTCGAGGAGTGGACTGCGGCGGGCGTGCAGTGGGCGACACCCGGACACCCTGGGCCTGGCGCGGCGGTCGCGGCCGGTGGTGTGCTGTCCGGTGTCACCGTCGTCGCCACCGGTTCGCTTGAGGGCTTCACCCGGGAGGGTGCGCTGGAAGCGATCGTGCAGGCGGGCGGGAAGGCAGCGTCGAGCGTCTCGAAGAAGACCGACTTCGTCGCCGCCGGCCCGGGTGCCGGGTCGAAGCTCGCGAAGGCCGAAGCACTGGGTCTGCGGATCATCGACGCCGAGCAGTTCGCCTTGCTCGTCTCCGAGGGTCCAGCAGCACTCGGAGAGCCGGAGGCCCCGGCCGCGGATGAGGCCGAGGGTGCGGCGTCCGCCGACGAGGCGCCGACCGACTGAGCTCAGCCCGCGTCGGCCTGCAGCAGCTCGTCGCGGACCTGGCGGCGCAGCACCTTGCCGATGAGCGACTTCGGGAGTTCGTCCACGACGACGACCCGCTTCGGCACCTTGTACGGGGTGAGGATCTCGCGCGCCCAGGCTCGGAGGGCATCCGGATCCACGGTGGCACCGGGAGCCGCGACGACGGCCGCGACGACCTGCTCGCCCGAGTGGGGATCGGGGAGCCCGACGACGGCGGCGTCGGCGACCGATGCGTGCCCGCGGAGGACCTGCTCGACCTCGCTCGGCGACACATTGAACCCGCCGGTGATGATGAGCTCCTTGATCCGGTCGACGACGGTCATGAACCCCTCCTCGTCGATGGACACGATGTCGCCGGTGCGGAACCAGCCTCCTGGGAGCAGGACGGCGGCGGTCTCCTCGGGCTTGTTGTAGTAGCCGTGGAACACCTGCGGGCCGCGGACGAGCAGCTCGCCCGCCTCGCCGGCCGGACGATCGGTCGCCGGGTCGTCGGGATCCACGACGCGCACCTCGGTGCTCGGCAGCGGGAGGCCGATCGTCCCGGGCTTCCGTGCGGTCGAGACCGGGTTCGCGGAGATGACCGGGGAGCACTCGGAGAGGCCGTAGCCCTCGACGAGGAAGCCGCCGGACGCGGCTTCGAACGGGACGACGAGGTCGTGCGGCAGCGGCATCGCGCCAGAGATGGCGATCTCGGTGCCCTGCAGTGACACGCCCTGCTCGGTCGCCGCGGTCAGGAGTCGGTCGGCGATGGGCGGGACGGCGGGCAGGAAGGTCGGCGGGCGCTTCTTCATGACCTTGAGGACGAGCGCCGGGTCGAACTTCGGGAAGAGGACGAGGCGCGAGCCCATACTCATGGCGAACGTCAGGCAGAGCGTCAGGCCGTATGCGTGGAACATCGGGAGCACCGCGTAGACGACGGCCTCCCCACGCTTGACCGTGGGCACCCAGGCGCGGGACTGCGCCGCATTCGCGAGCAGGTTGCCGTGGGTGAGTGCGGCCCCCTTGGGCGAGCCCGTCGTCCCGCTCGTGTACTGGATGAGTGCGAGGGCGTCGGTCGCGGGCTTCGGATGGCTCGCCGGCAGCGGCCCCGAGGTCAGGAGCTGCTCCCACCGCACGGTGCCCGAGACCGGCGCGGTGAGCTGAGCCCGTGAGGCTCTCGCCTTCGGGATGGGCAGACGGAGAGCAGCACGCATGTGGAGCGGCATCGCCCGGGTCACGTCGATCGTCACGAGCGAGTGCACCGCCAGATCGGCCGGGAAGTCCTGCAGGTGCTCGGCGACCTTGTCCCAGACGATCGCGAACGTCGCGCGGTGGTCCTCGAACTGGTGGCGGAGCTCTTGGGGGGTGTAGAGCGGATTGTGCTCGATGACGACGGCGCCCAGCCTGAGGACCGCGTAGAACGCGACGATGTGCTGCGGGCAGTTCGGGAGCATGAGGGCGACGGGGTCTCCCGCCCGGACACCGAGTGCGCGCAGGCCGGCGGCGGCACGGGCGATGAGCGCCTCGAGCTCCGTGTAGGTGGTGGTCGACCCGAAGAACTCCAGCGCGACGGCGTCCGGGTAGCTCGCGGCGGAGGCTTCGACGAGATCGCCGAGGCTGCCGGTCTGCTCGGGGATGTCGTCCGGCACGTCGGCGGCGTAGCTCGCGAGCCAGGGACGCTCGTGCGGGGGACGGGGACGGCTGCTCGAGTCGTTCTGGGTCACCGTCCCACTGTAGGGGCGGAGCCCGACGGACGACCACGTCCCTGGCGAATAGACTGGAGCGACCGCCACCGCTACACGTACGGGAGACGCATGTCGGAAATCACTACCGAGCAGGTCGCGCATCTCGCGAACCTCGCTCGAATCGCCCTGAGCCAGGACGAGATCGCCCACCTCACGACGGAGCTCGACTCCATCGTGGACAACATCCAGAAGGTGCAGCAGGTGGCCACGCCTGACGTCCCGGCGACGAGCCACCCGATCCCGCTCGAGAACGTGTACCGCGACGACGTCGTCGGCAACACGCTCACGCGGGAGCAGGCGCTGCAGAACGCGCCGGAATCGGCCGACGGTCGCTTCAAGGTCTCGGCGATCCTGGGGGAGGAGCAGTGAGCGGGTTGATCGGTCTCACGGCAGCCGAGCTGTCGAGCAAGCTCCGCGCTCGCGAGGTCTCCAGCGTCGAAGCCACCCAGGCGCACCTCGACCGCATCGCGCAGGTCGACGGCGACGTCCACGCCTTCCTCCACGTCTCGGACCACGCACTCGACGTCGCCGCCGACATCGACGCACGCCGTGCCGCGGGCGAGGACCTCGGTGAGCTGGCGGGCGTCCCGCTCGCCATCAAGGACGTCCTGGTCACGACGGACATGCCGTCCACCTCGGGGAGCAAGATCCTCGAGGGATACCTGTCACCGTTCGACGCGACCGTGGTCGCCCGGTCACGTGCCGCCGGTCTCGTCCCGCTCGGCAAGACGAACATGGACGAGTTCGCCATGGGCTCGAGCACGGAGCACTCCGCGTACGGCCCGACCCACAACCCGTGGGACCTCGACCGCATCCCCGGCGGTTCCGGCGGTGGCTCCGCTGCCGCGGTCGCCGCGTTCGAGGCGCCCATCGCCCTCGGCAGCGACACCGGCGGGTCCATCCGCCAGCCGGCGCACGTGACCGGCACGGTCGGCGTGAAGCCCACCTACGGCGCGGTCAGCCGCTACGGGGCGATCGCACTCGCCTCCTCGCTCGACCAGGTCGGGCCGGTCAGCCGCACGGTCCTCGACTCGGGCCTCCTCCACGACGTCATCGCCGGGCACGACGCCCTCGACTCCACCTCGCTCCGCGACGCCTGGCCGTCGATGGCCGCTGCGGCCCGCGAGGGAGCGCGCGGCGACGTGCTGCGCGGCCTCCGGGTCGGCGTCGTCACCGAGCTCAACGGTGAGGGCTTCCAAGCCGGCGTGAAGAGCCGCTTCCAGGAGGCGCTCGCGGTGCTCGAGGCGAACGGAGCCGAGATCGTCGAGGTCTCCGCTCCGAACTTCGAGTACGCCGTCGCCGCCTACTACCTCATCCTCCCGGCCGAAGCGTCGAGCAACCTCGCGAAGTTCGACTCGGTGCGCTTCGGCATGCGGGTCACGCCCGAGGGTGGCGGCACGGTCGAGCAGGTCATGTCCGCGACGCGCGAGGCCGGCTTCGGTCCCGAGGTGAAGCGACGGATCATCCTCGGCACCTACGCACTGAGCGCGGGCTACTACGACGCCTACTACGGCAGCGCCCAGAAGGTCCGGACGCTCATCCAGCGCGACTTCGCGGCGGCCTTCGACCAGGTCGACGTCCTCGTGAGCCCGAGCGCCCCGACGACGGCGTTCAAGCTGGGCGAGCGTATCGACGACCCGCTGGCGATGTACCTGAACGACGTCACCACCATCCCGGCGAACCTCGCCGGCGTGCCCGGCATCAGCGTGCCGATCGGTCTCGCCCCGGAAGACGGACTGCCCGTCGGCATCCAGTTCATGGCGCCAGCACGGGAGGACGCCAGGCTCTACCGGGTCGGCGCCGCCCTCGAGGCGCTTCTCGAATCGACGTGGGGGCACACCCTCATCTCGCAGGCACCCGCTCTCGGAGGTCGGTAACCCATGGCCAAGGACAAGCTCCTCTCCTACGAAGAAGCCCTCGAACTGTACGAGCCGGTGCTCGGCTTCGAGGTGCACGTCGAGCTGAACACCAAGACGAAGATGTTCTCCTCGGCGCCGAACGGCTTCGGCGACGCTCCGAACACGAACATCTCGCCGGTCTGCCTCGGTCTGCCCGGGTCGCTCCCGGTCGTGAACGAGCAGGCGGTGCGGTACTCGATCAGCCTCGGGCTCGCCCTCGGCTGCTCGATCGCACCCTCGAGCCGGTTCGCGCGGAAGAACTACTTCTACCCCGACCTCGCGAAGAACTATCAGATCTCGCAGTTCGACGAGCCGATCGCCTTCGAGGGCTCGGTCGACGTCGAGCTGGCCGACGGGACCATCGTGACGGTGCCGATCGAGCGCGCGCACATGGAGGAGGACGCCGGCAAGCTCACGCACATCGGCGGTTCCACCGGCCGTATCCAGGGTGCCGAGTACTCGCTCGTCGACTACAACCGCGCGGGTGTGCCGCTCGTCGAGATCGTCACGAAGCCGATCTACGGCACCGAGCACCGGGCGCCCGAGATTGCGAAGGCCTACGTCTCCGCGATCCGCGACATCGTCGTGGCGCTCGGCATCTCCGACGCGAAGATGGAGCGCGGGAACCTCCGCTGCGACGCCAACATCTCGCTGCGCCCGCGCGGCCAGGAGAAGCTCGGCACGCGCACCGAGACGAAGAACGTCAACTCCCTGCGTTCCGTCGAGCGCGCCGTCCGCTACGAGATCCAGCGGCAGGCCGCGATCCTCAAGGACGGCGGATCCATCGTCCAGGAGACGCGGCACTGGCACGAGGACACCGGTGCCACGTCCGCCGGCCGGCCCAAGAGCGACGCTGACGACTACCGGTACTTCCCGGAGCCCGACCTGCTCCCGGTCGTGCCGTCGCCCGAACTCATCGAGGAACTCCGAGCGGCCCTGCCCGAGCAGCCGGCTGTCCGTCGTCGCCGGCTGAAGAGCGAGTGGGGCTTCACCGACCTGGAGTTCCAGGACGTCGTGAACGGTGGTCTGCTGAACGAGATCACGGCCACCGTCGAGGCCGGTGCCGCTCCGGCAGCTGCACGGAAGTGGTGGACGGGCGAGATCTCGCGGATCGCGAACCAGCGCGACGTCGAGGCGACGAGCCTCGTGTCGCCCGAGCACGTCGCGGCACTCGCTGCGCTCGTCGAGGACGGAACACTCAACGACAAGCTCGCGCGCCAGGTGCTCGAGGGCGTCATCGACGGGGAGGGCACTCCTCAGGAGGTCATCGACGCTCGCGGTCTCGCGCTCGTGTCCGACGACGGGCCGCTGATCGCCGCCATCGACGAGGCACTGGCCGCTCAGCCGGACGTCCTCGCCAAGATCCGCGACGGCAAGGTCCAGGCCGCCGGCGCGGTCATCGGCGCCGTGATGAAGGCCATGCGCGGACAGGCCGATGCGGCGCGTGTGCGCGAACTCGTCCTGGAGCGCGCCTCGCAGTAGCGGTCACTTGCTGCACCCTCGGGCCCGTGCCACCGTCGATGACGGCGGTACGGGCCCGATGTCGTCGGCCAGGGGAAGCCCTGGTGCCGACTGCTGGCCCGGCATACACTTCCGCCATGCTGGTCGAAGGCACCATGCGGTGGCAGGTCACGGAAGACGCTCCGATGGCCCTCATGCTGGCGCTCGCGTTCCGCGACATGGCAGGGCTCGGGGGGCGATGCGTCGCGCAGCTTCCGGCAGTCACGCCGGGGCTGGAGCGGATCGACGTCGCCGGCCTCGACCTCGACGCGCTCGCCGTCCAGTTCGACGGCTGGTGGACCGGGATCGCCCGTCGCGACACGCGCCTGTTCATGGCCGAGGTCCGCCCACCCCACTTCGAGGTGTTCGATCGAGCCCTCGACCTGCAGGAGCTCGCCTACCGGGCGTACGACGACGCGCACCGCTGGGCGTCGGCTCGCATCCGGGAGTACGAGCGCGCGCTCGCAGGCCGATCGCCGAGTCGCCTCACCGACGTCTACGAACTCATCCGCGAGCGTCAGTTCGAGTTGCGCCGGCAATCCAGCTCGTTCCGGTTGGACCTCGAGGTGCTCCCGATCTGCCGACCGGGTGCCTGGGTGGTCGCGCCCGACACGATCGTGGTCAGTGAGTCGCTCCGGGACGACCGGGAGGCCTTCCGCGAATGGCTACGGCCGCTGGTCCACGGCCTGGTCTGATCCGCTCGCGACGCGCTCGACCGGCCGACGGGTCGGGTTCAGGAGCACGACCGCGATGATCGAGCCGACAGCGCCGGCAGCCGCCATCGCGGCGGTGAGCGGGTGGGAGATCTCCGCGAAGGGCATGATGAAGGCGCTCGCGAGTGCGATCCACACGGCGACGTGTGCCGGCTTGCGTTCCGGGTCGAGGCGCAGCTTGCGGGGGTGCTCGACGCGGCCGAGGAGTGTGCCGACGCCCGCGAGCAGGACCGCGACGACGAGCAGCACGACCGGTCGGGTCCACCACCACGCGGCGCTCAGCGGTTCCGCGAAGGGGATGCCGAGGGCGAGCTGGAGACCGGCGACCGCGATGATCAGGGGGAGATGCCAGAGGTACACCGTCATCAGCCGGGACCCGATGAGGAAGACGACCGCTCGCGCGGCGCGGGTCCGCATGATGGCGGTGAGTAGCGGGTGCACGAGGGCGAGCAGGGCGAGCTGCCCGACGCCGAGGACGACGAGGGGGAGCGTCGGCGGGTTGAGGTTGCCGAGCATGCTGGTCGAGTACGGCATCCAGGTCGTGATCGGCACGAGCGCACCGTAGGAGACGAGCACCACGGCCACGAGGACGAGGCGCGGAACGGAGCGGAGACGTCCGTCGGCCAGGAAGAACCCGAACTGCTGCAGCAGCGGCCAGACGAACACCAGGTTGACGAGACCGATGCCCAGGAGGCCGGTCGAGTAACGGACCACGTCGACGAGTATCACGCCGGCTAGCAGCGCCGCACAGGTCAGGAAGGGGTGGCGGTCGTGGCAGGTGGCGAGGAACGGGGCGACCGCCTGGCACAGCAGGTAGGCGGCCAGGAACCAGAGCGGGGACCCGACGCCTGCGGCGACGGCCTCGATGATGGCGGGGTCGACACCGAACGCCCCGGCGAGCCACAGCCCCGCGGCGAGGAAGAGCAGGACCGGGATCGTCGGCAGGGCGAGTCGGAAGACCCGGGACCGGAGGAAGTCGCTGGTCCCGCCACCACGTCGGACGGTGCTGCGCCAGCCGGTGATCGTCGCGAAGCCGCCCACGATGAAGAACAGCGGCATGATCTGGCCGAACCAGGTACCCGTGTCGAACCAGGGTTGCTGCTCCAACGCTCGGGAGATGCCGATCGTGCCGTCCGGCTCGACCGCCACCGCGACCATCAGGAGGTGGACGATGACGACCGTCACGACGCACGCGACGCGCACGAGGTCGAGGGCGAGGTCCCGCCCGGAGAGGTCTGGGACCGCCGGGGCCGACCCGGTCCGCGTTCGCGTGCTCATCGCCGGACAGCCTAGCGTCGCCGGGCCCTCCCGCCTCGGCCCTTGTGGAGAGCGTGTCGGAGGCGACTGCGACAATGGAGGCATGAGTCGGCAGGATGGAGCGTCTCGTCGCGTCTCGGCGCACGATGCCGACGACAGCGGTACCCCCATCCTCCACGTCGACATGGACGCGTTCTTCGTCTCGGTCGAGCTCTTGGAACGGCCCGAGCTGCGCGGTCTGCCGATCATCGTCGGCAACAAGGAGGGGCGGTCGGTCGTCACCTCCGCCAGTTACGAGGCTCGCCGGTACGGCGTGCGCGCGGCGATGCCGGTGTCCCAGGCGATGCGCCTCTGTCCGAGCGCCGTCGTGCTGCCGCCCCACCACGGCAGGTACCGCGAGTACTCCGACCGGGTGATGAAGGTCTTCGAGTCGGTGACGCCGCTCGTCGAGCCGCTGAGCATCGACGAGGCCTTCCTCGACGTCTCCGGTGCGGTCCGGTTGCTCGGGAGCCCGCGGACGATCGCCGCGCTCGTGAAGCAGCGGGTCCTCGACGCGACCGGCCTGCCGTGCTCGGTCGGCCTGGCGTCGACGAAGTACGTCGCGAAGCTCGCCTCCGGCCTGTCGAAGCCCGATGGTCTGCTGGTCGTACCAGCCGACGAGACCTTGGCGTTCCTCCATCCGTTGCCGGTCGGTGCGCTATGGGGCGTCGGTGGTCGGACGGAGGAGCAGCTGACGAACCGGGGCATCCGGACCATCGGTCAGCTCGCCTCCACCCCGCTGTCGATGCTCCAGCGCGCGGTCGGTGAGGCCTCCGGTCGCCGACTCCTCGAGCTCGCGAACGGGATCGATCCGCGCGGCATCGAGCTGGCACGACGCGAGAAGAGCGTCAGCCACGAGGTGACCTTCCCGACGGACGTCTCGGACCCGACCATCCTCAAGCGCGAGCTGCTGAACCTCGCCGGCCTCGTCGCGATCCGGCTCCGGAAGGGCGGCTACGCCGGACGGACGATCAGCATCCGCGTCCGCTATGCGGACTTCAGCGTCATCACCCGGTCGCGCACCATCGGCGAGGCCACGAACGTCGGGCGTCGGGTCTACGACGAGGCGGCGTCGCTGTTCGACGACCTCGATCGCGGCGGACGCCTCGTGCGCCTCGTCGGGGTGAAGGTCGACCAGCTCGTCCCCGCCGATGAGGCCGGTGCCGGGCTCTGGGACCCGGACGAGGAGTGGCGTGAAGCCGAGCAGACGATCGACCGGGTCGCGAGCCGGTTCGGCGATCTCGCGATCGCTCCCGCCTCCCTCCTCGGCAAGCCGAGACGTCGCGGACTCGGCAGTCGCGGAGACTCGCAGGGTGCTGGGAGCACGGATCAACCCCTTGGACCGGCGGATACCGAGCGGTAGCCTCGCGGTATGACGAATCTCGTGGAGAAGCTGGCAGAACAGGCGAAGGGGCTCGGCGTGTCCGCAGCCTACGGGGAGCAGCAGGACGTCGACGGCACGAAGCTCGTGCCCGTCGCGCTGACGTACTACGGCTTCGGCGGCGGCTCCGAGGGCGACGGCGACGACGCCCCGAGCGGCGGCGGCGGCGGTGGCGTCTCGATCCCGGTCGGTGCCTACATCAAGACCGACGAGGGTCTCCGTTTCGACCCGAACCTCATCTCGCTCATCGCCGTCGCGATCCCGTTCATCTGGGTGAGCGGCAAGGCTCTGGCCGGCCTGATCAAGGCCCTCAAGAAGTAGCCCTCCCCGTCGAACCCCTGTCGTGCGACTGCGCACGGCAGGGGTTAGACTCGTGCCACCACGGGAGTCCGGTGAACCGGGCTGAGAGGAAGGTATTCGCCTTCGACCGTCGAACCTGATCTGGATCATGCCAGCGCAGGGAGACCATTTCTCGCTATCCCGTGCTCTTTTCCGTCTACAGGAAGGGCACGTATCGTGTCAGCATCGACCAAGATCTCACCCTCTGAACGCGTTGCGTCGCGGACCTTGCGCTGGAGGGTCGTCGACATCGTCGTGGTCGCCGTGCTCGGCGTCGCGACCGGCCTCATCTTCTGGGCGTGGAACACGCTCGGATCACTCTGGTACGCGGGCGCCAGCGCCGTCACGCCCGGTTTCGGCGGGATCGCCGTCGGAATCTGGCTCCTCGGTGGGGTGCTCGGCGGACTCATCATCCGGAAGCCCGGCGCAGCGCTCCTCGTCGAGACCATCGGAGCGATCGTCTCCGCGCTCATCGGCAACGCATGGGGCGTCACGACGGTGTACTCCGGGCTCGCTCAGGGCCTTGGCGCCGAGCTGGTGTTCGCGGCGCTCGCGTACAAGCGCTTCGGCCTCGTTCCGGCGATCCTCGCCGGTGCCGGAGCCGGGGCCGGCGCGTGGCTTCTCGAGCTCGTGATGTCGGGCAACCTCGAGAAGGGTGTCGAGTTCAACGCGATCTACCTCGGTTCGCTGCTCGTCTCGGGCGCGATCCTCGCCGGTGTCGTCGGCTGGGCCCTCGTCAGGGCACTCGCGTCGACCGGAGCGCTCAGTCGGTTCGCGTCGGGGCGGGACGCTCGGCGCGAGGTTTGATCGTGCCGGGAGCTACCGGTCCGGCGCGCGTCGTCGCGCGGGACTGGGGGTGGCGTCATGCCGGTCGGAAGGCCTGGGCGGTGCACGACCTCGACCTCGTGATCGAACCGGGCGAACGGGTCCTCCTCCTGGGGGCGTCCGGTGCCGGCAAGTCGACGCTGATCCACGCACTGGCCGGCGTCCTCGGCGGTGCGGACGAGGGGGAGTCCCACGGCTCGCTCGTCGTGGACGGCGTTCCGCCTGAACGAGCGAGGGGTCGCATCGGGCTCGTGCTGCAGGATCCCGACTCGCAGGTGATCCTGTCCAAGGTCGGCGACGACGTCGCCTTCGGCTGCGAGAACCTCGGCGTCGAGCGCGAGGAGATCTGGCGCCGCGTCGACGCCTCGCTGGAGGCCGTCGGACTGGACCTGCCGCTGGACCACTCGACCTCGGCGCTGTCCGGCGGTCAGAAACAGCGGCTGGCCCTCGCCGGCGTACTCGCCATGCACCCCTCGCTCCTCCTGCTCGACGAACCGACCGCGAACCTCGACCCGGCCGGGGTGGCCGAGGTGCGGGACGCCGTCGCTCGGCTGGTCGATGACGGTTCGTCCACCCTGGTCGTCATCGAACACCGCGTCGACGTCTGGCGCGAGCTGATGACCAGGGTCGTCGTGCTCGACGCCGACGGCGGTGTCCTCGCCGACGGGCCACCCGACCTCGTCCTCGACGACGTCGGGCAGCGCCTGGCCGATGCGGGCGTCTGGGTGCCGGGCATCCCGCTGGGGTTGGCCCCTCGTCCGGTGTCCGGCCCACCAGCGGCGGTCATCACGACCGACGACCTGGCGATCGGTCGAACGCGGAAGCAGCCGGTGCAGGAGCACCTGGGGCTCGCGGTGCCCGAGGGCGCGGCGACCGTCATCGTCGGCCCCAACGGCGCGGGGAAGTCCACGCTTGCGCTCACGCTGGCGGGCCTGCTGCCGGAGATCACGGGGACGGTGACCGCCGCTCCGCAGCTCGCCGGCAGGCTGGGATCCCGGCCGATCCGCTGGAAGTCCACCGAGTTGCTCACACGCATCGGGACGGTCTTTCAGGATCCCGAGCACCAGTTCGTCTCATCGACCGTGCGGAACGAGCTCGGTGTCGGCCTGCAGGCCCTCCGCTGGTCCCGGACCGCCATCGACGAGCGGGTCTCCGAGATCCTCGAGGCGCTCGGTCTCGGTCGTCTTGCCGAGGCGAACCCGTTCAGCCTCTCGGGCGGTCAGAAGCGCCGGTTGTCGGTGGCCACCGTCCTCGCCGCCCGGCCGGCGGTCATGGTCCTCGACGAACCGACGTTCGGGCAGGATCGACGCACGTGGTTGTCACTCGTCCGCCTGCTGCAGCACGAGCTCGAGCGCGGCGCGACGATCGTCTCCGTCACGCATGACGCGGGGGTCGTCGAACATCTGGGCGACCATCGCATCCTCCTCGAACCGCTGGAACTCGGGAGGCGGGCCGCATGACGAGCCTCACGGCAGCGGACCGCTCGACGGTGTTGCACCATCGACCGCCACTCGACCGCGTGAATCCGGTGACGAAGGTGCTGGCCGTCCTCATCCTGTCCGTCCCGTTGCTGCTGACGATCGACTGGGTGAGTGCGAGCACGGCGGTGCTGCTCGAAGTGATGCTGTTCCCGCTCTCCGGCCTGCGGTTCACCGCGCTGCTGAAGCGGGCACTGCCGGTGCTCGTCTTCGCGCCCATCGGCGGGATCAGCATGCTGTTGTACGCGAAGCCGGGAGGGACGGAGTACCTGTCGCTCGGGTTCGTCAGGGTGACGGACAACTCGATCGAGCTGGCGGTCGCCGTGACGATCCGCGTGTTGGCGCTCGGTCTCCCGACGATCCTGCTCTTCGCGCGGGTGGATCCGACCGATCTGGCCGACGGCTTGTCGCAGATCACGAAGCTGCCGTCGCGGTTCGTGCTCGGGATCCTTGCTGGGGCGCGGATGCTCGGACTCTTCATCGACGACTGGCGCAGTCTCGCGCTCGCCCGTCGTGCCCGTGGGCTGGGGGACCGGGGAGTGGTCCGGCGGTTCGCGTCCATGGCGTTCGTGCTGCTGGTGTTCGCCATCCGCCGCGGGAGCAAGCTCGCGACGGCGATGGAGGCGCGGGGGTTCGGGGCACCGAACGAACGCACCTGGGCCAGACCGTCCCGCCTGGGCCGGGCTGACCCCGTCGCCGTCCTGGTGACGATCGTGATCATGGCTTTCGCGCTGTCCACGGCGGTCCTCGCCGGCACGTTCCGGGTCGTGGGCCAGTGAGCGCGGTTCCGCCGGTCCTGCTCATCGACGGACGGTCGGGCACGGGGAAGACGACGCTCGCCTCCTCGGTGGCGTCCGCATTGACGGCCAGCACGGTCGTCCACATGGACGACCTGTATCCGGGGTGGGAGGGGCTCGACGAGGGTGCTCGACTCCTCGTCGAGTGGATCCTCACACCGTTCTCCGAGCGGCGCGCGGGGGAGTGGCGGCGCTGGGACTGGGAACGGTCCGCCCGTGCGGAGGCGCACCTCGTGCCGAGTGACCGTCCACTCATCGTCGAGGGTTGCGGGTCGTCGTCGCGGGCGTCGCGAATACTCGCCGACACGGTGCTGTGGCTCGTCGCGCCGGTGGTGCAGCGCACCGACCGCCTCATCGGGCGCGGTGACGGCGTCGACTGGCTCGCGGGGTGGACCCTCCAGGAGGACGCGTTCATCGAGCGGGAGCGGCCCGACCTCGACGCCGGTCTCCGCATCGAGGCGACCGGCGCCGCGGACCAGGTCTCCGCGCTCGTCCTCGACGCCCTCGCGCGCGACGAAGCGAAACGCTGGAGCCCCTGGCTCCGTTGCTAAAACCCAAGGTCCTGGTTCTCGGTCCCTGAGCTGGTCGAAGGGTCAGCTTCCGGTCATCGGTCCCTGAGCGTGTCGAGGGGTCAGGACTCGGGTTCCGGTCCCTGAGCTTGTCGAAGGGTGGTGTGCCCCCGGCAGGATTCGAACCTGCGACCAAGAGATTAGAAGGCTCCTGCTCTATCCCCTGAGCTACGGAGGCGGGCGTCGTCCAGGATACCGCAGCGGTGTCTCAGGCGCCGACGCCGAGGAGGCCGAGGACTCCGAAGACGAGCGACAGGGCTGCAAGGACGAGGGCGATGCTGATGAGGATGACGTGGACGCGTAGGAACGTCGTCGCACGTCCCTGATCGTCGCGGGCACGCGGGTCGGCGACGATCCGCTTGAGGAAGCGGGGCCAGACGACGACGTTGTAGACACCGTTGACGAGCAGCAGGGCGGAGATGGCGATGATCACCGCTCGAGTCTACGGAACCGGCGGCGTCGGTCGTGCTGAGTAGACTCGACCCATGAGCACAGCTGGGGACCGTCTGGTCTGGATCGACTGCGAGATGACCGGACTCGAGCTGGAGGTCGACGAACTCGTCGAGATCGCCGTCGTGATCACCGACTTCGAACTGAACATCCTCGACCCGGGTTACTCCGTCGTGATCAAGCCCGACCAGTCGGCACTCGACAACATGGGTGAGTTCGTGACGAACATGCACCGCACGTCGGGGCTGCTCGAGGAGATCCCGAACGGCGTGAGCGTCGCGGACGCCGAGTTCCAGGTCATCGAGTACATCCAGCGCTTCGTCCCCGATGAGTCGAAGGCTCCGCTGGCCGGGAACACCATCGGGACCGACCGAGGATTCCTCGCGCGGTACATGCCGCGGCTCGACGCCCACCTGCACTACCGCAACGTCGACGTCTCCTCCATCAAGGAACTGGCCCGTCGGTGGTACCCGCGGGTGTACTTCAACGCCCCGTCGAAGCACGGCGGACACCGCGCGCTGGCGGACATCCTCGAGTCGATCCGTGAGCTCGCCTACTACCGCGGAGCGTTGTTCGTCGACCTCCCCGGCCCGTCCTCCGACGACGCGAAGCAGGTTTCGGAAGCGGTCGTGTCACGGTACGCCCCAAACATGTAATAGACTCGTCCAGTCGCTTGTGACGCGGTCTCCGCGGAGCAGGTCGCATGGTGGGTATAGCTCAGTTGGCAGAGCGCCTGGTTGTGGTCCAGGAGGTCGCGGGTTCAAGCCCCGTTACTCACCCCATGTCGTACAGAAGCCGGAGGATCCCTCCGGCTTCTGTCGTATCCGGGGAGCGGGCATGTTGGAGCTGGACACCGAGGCGTTCGAAGCCCTCGTGGTGGACGAACTCGACCGCTTGCCCGACGAGATGGTCGACGGTCTCGACAACCTCGTCTTCGTCGTCGAGGACCGGCCTGAGAACGGCACGCTCGACACGCTCGGGCTGTACGACGGCGTCGCCCTGACGGAGCGCGACCGCTACGGCTTCGGCGAGATGCCCGACCGGATCATCGTCTACCGCGAGCCGCATCTGGCGGCGTGCGAAACAGTCGACGAGCTCGCCGACGAGATCCACACCACCCTGGTCCACGAGATCGCGCACTTCTACGGCATCGACGACGAGCGGCTGCACGAGCTCGGCTGGGCCTGAGACCCGCCTCGCCCACCGAGCCGTGTTTCCGGTGTGTTGCAAGTGCCTCGGAGTTCCGGGTGCGCCTCCGGTGAGCGAGTAGCCTGGGGACATGCGCGAGATCCAGGCCCGCACCATTGCGGAACTCCATGTCAGCCCCACGATCGACCCGTCGGCCGAGGTCCGTTCCCGGATCGATTTCCTGAAGTCGTACCTGCGGGCGACGCACACGAAGGGGTTCGTGCTCGGGATCAGCGGGGGACAGGACTCGTCGCTCGCCGGGCGCCTGTGCCAGCTCGCGGCGGAAGAGGTCCGAGCCGAGGGTGGCGAGGCCCGGTTCGTCGCCGTCCGTCTGCCGTACGCCGTGCAGCACGACGAGGACGACGCCCAGTTGGCGCTGTCGTTCATCCGCCCGGACGACTCCGTCGTGTTCAACATCCAACGTGCGGTCGACGGGTTCGAAGCCGAGTACGCGGATGCGACCGGCGAACCCCTCAGTGACTTCGTCAAGGGCAACGCGAAGGCGCGCGCACGGATGGTCGCGCAGTACGCTATCGCCGGTCAGCAGGGGCTCCTGGTGGTCGGGACGGACCACGCGGCCGAGGCGGTCACCGGCTTCTTCACGAAGTTCGGCGACGGCGGGGCCGACGTGCTCCCGCTCAGTGGCCTGACGAAACGTCAGGGGCGGGCGCTCCTGGAGTCGCTCGACGCTCCGGAACGCCTGTATCTGAAGGCCCCGACCGCCGATCTCCTCGACGGCACCCCCGGCCAGACCGACGAGGAGAACCTCGGACTCAGCTACCAGCAGATCGACGACTTCCTCGAGGGGAGCGAGATCGATCCGGTGGCCGCCGAAGCGATCGAGGCCCGGTACGCGGCGACGGAGCACAAGCGGCAGGTCCCGGTCAGCACGTTCGACACCTGGTGGTGCTGACCACGCACCCCTGACACGAAGACGGCGGCCCGATCGGATGATCGGGCCGCCGTCTGTCAGTCGCGGTGGTCAGCTGACGCTGGACTGCTTGCGTTCGGCTTCCAGGACCGCGACGTCGTCGATGATGCGCTGCGTCGTGCTGGTGTTGATCGTGCCGCCCGTCGAGCGGGTGATGTCGCCGGGCCGTGCAGCCGGGGCGGTGGACGCGGGCTTCACAGCGGCGTACTGCTCGTGGTGCTGCTTGGCGACCCACGACTCCTGCTCCGCGACGAGCGCCTGTTCCGATCCTGTGGACTCGGCGCGCCAGCGACGGAGGTCTCCGTCGAAGTCCTTTCGGGCCCGTGCCGGCTTCTTCGACCACTCGACGAGGCGGTCGCGGAAGTCCTCGACCACCGGGTCCAACTCGTACCCGAACGTGGCGGAGTTGCGCTTCATCTCGTGGAGCTGGTGGTTCGCCCAGTCCGCGGCGACGGCCGCACCCTTGATCGGGCTGAGTCGCACGAGGGTGTCGGCCTGGGCGACGGCCCGATCGCTGAGCACCTGCTCCTGCGGGGTGAGCGAGTTCCAGACGCTGGCCTCGGTGGCGGCGTCGACGAGCGCCAGGATCGCGACGTTCTTCTGCTCTCGGTCGCGTTGGTCCACGATGGCTCGCAGCGCGCGACGGCTTGCGCCGGCGGCGACGAGGGAGGACACCACGACGGCCACGATGAAGAGGGCCGCAGCGAACAGCATGGGGCGGACCTCAGCTGAGGTCACCCACTCTACGAAGTCATTCCACCACTGCATGGGCCGCAGACTACCCCTCGTTCGGGCGTGAACACGGGCGACGCACCGGGTTCGATGGGAACGGCGGGAGGGTCGTCGCTCAGTTGCGGAAGGCGTCGATGGCGACCGCGAGATCGCTGAAGCTGCCCAGTGGGGCGTACCCGAGGACCGCCGGTCTGAACCGGTTGGCCCGGTACTCCGGAACGCCGTCCGCTCCGACGGCCTCGATGTTGCCGAGCACGCGGCCGTCGGGGGTCGTCACGCGCCAGTAGCCGGGACGGATGCTCAGGGCGTTGGGCATGGGACTCCTCGTGCGCTGGTGGGGCGATACCGGACTGGGACTGCCGGCTGGTATTCGTCAGCGTATGCGGGGCCACCGACATCGGCCCTGGTCAGAGCGGAGCGAGGGTCCTCCACAGCGAGGTGCGCGGTTGTGGACATCGACGAGGGCCGCCCGGCTCGCCACGGGGCCTACGGGATCGGAGAGGCTGGCAGCGCGTCCGGGGCGGCGATCGGCACGGACCCGCCCCGGACGCTTCCGCGATCCGCCGCCAGGATCGTCGGACCGACAGGAGAGGAACCCATGAACGACCAGATCACCGTCTGCGGACACGTCGCGACAGACCCCAAGCACCATCGCACGACGTCCGGGCTGGACATCACCAGTTTCCGCCTGGCGTCGCAGCAACGTCGGTACGACCAGAAGCAGGGTTCCTGGGTCGCGCAGGAGACGAACTGGTACACGGTGAGCGCCTTCCGCGGATTGGCGACCGCCTCCGCGACATCGCTCGTCAAAGGACAGCGCGTCATCGTGCTCGGTCGGTTGCGGATCCGCGATTGGGAGCAGGGTGAGCGACGAGGGACGTCGGTCGACATCGAAGCCGATCACATCGGGCCCGACATCGGCTGGCAACCGAAGGGGTCCGGTGAGTCGCCGGTCGGAGCGGGGGCGAACCCGGCGCCCGCCGCATCCGAGTCGACCGGTTCCGGAACCGGGGAATGGGCGTCGGCACCGCCGCAGGACACGCCGTTCTGACGCGCCGCGTAGACTGCTCGGCGTGCAGAAGAGCCTCCGCGACCGCCCCGTCTCAGCCGTCACCTCGATCCGTCGCCGCTCGTCGATCGCCGGCGTCCGGGCCGGCGTGGTGCTCGGCCTGCTCGGCATCGTCGTGACCGGTTGCACCCAGACCGCTCCCGAGCCGACGGCCACGCCGAGCCAGACGCCGACCGCCACGGAGACCGCTCCGGCGGCGCCGGTGCTGCTCCCCGAGGGCACCGCCACGGACAACCTGCCGTTCTTCGACGCCGTCAATGCCGCGACGCTCGCCGCGAACCCCGCCGCAGGCGGCCAGGCGATCATCGACGGTCTCGTCGCCGCCGGCTTCCCGAAGGCGGAGATGGAGGTCTCCTCGGACACGACGAGCATCGGCGAGCCGGCCGACTCGATCCAGTTCGCCATCCGGTGGCAAGGGCAGTGCATCCTCGGGCAGAACGGGCCGGCGACGGGGTACCACTCGTCGGTGGTGTCGCAGCTCGACACCGGTCGATGCCTCATCGGGGTCACCCGCGCGATCGACTGGTAGAGCCGCCGACCGCTTCCGGACTGGTGCAAGTCGTGGGCATGCCATAACCTGAAATTTCAGATGTTGCCACCTCTTGGGTGGCTCGATCCGGAATCGAGGGACTGCATGACCGCCAACCCATCACCTGGCGGGGAACCTGCCACCGAGGCTGTCTTCCTGGCCGACGAACGTCTGGCCGTCGCGCCGACGGCGCTCGCGCACACGCTCAAGCCTCGTCATCTGGCGCTGATCGCCCTCGGTGGCATGATCGGCGCCGGGCTCCTCGTGGCGTCGAGCACGGCGATCCTCGCAGCAGGGCCCGGCGTGATCCTCGCGTACGCCCTGGCCGGCGTGGTCGTGGTGCTCGTCATGCGCATGTTGGGGGAGATGGCCTCCGCATCGCCCGAGACCGGGTCGTTCTCCGCCTACGCCTCGCGATTCATCGGTCCCTGGGCCGGTCTCGCGATCGGATGGCTCTACTGGTGGTTCTGGGTCGTGGTCGTCGGCATCGAGGCGACGGCCGCAGCGCAGATCGTCAGCCAGTGGGTGCCCGGTCTCCCGCAGTGGATCCCGGCGCTCGTGATCACCGTCGCATTCCTCGCCGCCAACCTCGTCTCCGTGAAGTCGTTCGGCGAGTTCGAGTTCTGGTTCTCGTCGATCAAGATCGCGGCCGTGATCCTGTTCATCGCGCTCGGATCGCTCATCATCGTCGGCGTCATCCCGACCGAGACGGCGACCGTCGCCAACCTCGCTCCGACCGACGGGGGCTTCCTGCCGTTCGGTATCGGCGGCGTGCTGGCTGCGCTGTTGCCGATCATCTTCTCGATGTTCGGTGCCGAGGTCGCCACGATCGCGGCGGGAGAATCGGTGGACCCGAAGGGTGCCGTCCGGCGAGCGGTGAACTCGGTCGTCTGGCGGATCCTGCTGTTCTACATCGGCTCGATCCTGGTCGTCCTCATCGTGGTGCCGTGGACGGAGATCACGCCGGGGATCAGTCCCTTCGTCACCATGCTGCACGCCGCCGGGATCCCCGGTGCCGGGGTGGCGATGGACATCATCGTCTTCACGGCCCTGCTGTCGACGCTCAACGCCTCGCTGTACACGGCGTCGCGCATGCTGTTCTCACTCGGCGGCCGCGGGGAGGCCCCGCGAGCGGTCCGCGCGACGACACGACGCGGCACACCGGCGGTCGCGATCCTGTGCTCGGCCATCGTCGGGCTCGTGTGCGTCCTGTTGAACTACCTCGCACCGGACGAGGTCTTCACGTTCCTCGTCAACTCCACCGGCGCGATCGCGATCTTCGTGTGGATCGTGATCGCCGTCGCTCAATTGCGCAGCCGACGGTTCGATCAGGTCTCGGCGTCGGAGAGCAGCGACCGCGTCGGCGGGATCCGCATGTGGGGACACCCGTGGCTCACCCTCGTGGTCGTCGTCGCGCTCGTCGCGCTGCTGGTGTCGATGTTCTTCGGCGGACCCGCCCGGCTCCTCGAGGTGACGACGAGTTGCGCGATCGCGGCGGCGGCCGTCATCGCGGGCGTCGTCGTGCAGCGCAAACGGAGGGTCCGCCCGTAGACTGGACGGCGACATGGCTGAATACATTTACTCGATGGTCCGCGCCCGCAAGGCGGTCGGCGACAAGCTCATCCTCGACGACGTGACGATGGCGTTCCTGCCCGGAGCGAAGATCGGCGTCGTCGGCCCGAACGGTGCCGGTAAGTCCACGATCCTGAAGATCATGGCGGGGATCGACACCCCCTCGAACGGCGAGGCGAAGCTCACGCCGGGCTTCAGCGTCGGCATCCTCATGCAGGAGCCGGAACTCGACGAGGACAAGACGGTGCTCGAGAACGTCCAGGAGGGCGTCGGCGAGATCAAGGGCAAGATCGACCGCTTCAACGAGATCTCGCTCGCGATGGCCGAGCCCGACGCCGACTTCGACGCCCTGCTCGCCGAGATGGGCGTGCTGCAGGAGGCGATCGACGCCGCTGACGCCTGGGACCTCGACTCGCAGCTGGAGCAGGCGATGGACGCCCTGCGCTGCCCGCCGTCCGACGCCACGGTCGCCCACCTCTCCGGTGGTGAGAAGCGTCGCGTCGCGCTCTGCAAGCTCCTCCTGCAGAAGCCCGACCTCCTGCTCCTCGACGAGCCCACCAACCACCTCGACGCCGAGAGCGTGCTCTGGCTCGAGCAGCACCTCGCTCAGTACGCGGGCGCCGTGCTCGCCGTCACCCACGACCGGTACTTCCTCGACCACGTCGCAGAGTGGATCTGTGAGGTGGACCGCGGTCGCCTGTACCCGTACGAAGGCAACTACTCGACCTACCTCGAGAAGAAGGGCGAGCGTCTCAACGTCCAGGGCAAGAAGGACGCGAAGCTCGCCAAGCGCCTCGCGAGCGAACTCGAGTGGGTCCGCAGCAACGCGAAGGGCCGCCAGGCGAAGTCGAAGGCTCGTCTCGCTCGCTACGAGGAGATGGCGACGGAGGCCGAGCGCACCAGGAAGCTCGACTTCGAGGAGATCCAGATCCCGGCCGGTCCGCGACTCGGCTCGACGGTCCTCGAGGCCAAGAAGCTCGAGAAGGGCTTCGACGGACGCGTCCTCATCAACGACCTGTCCTTCAGCCTGCCCCGCAACGGCATCGTCGGCATCATCGGCCCGAACGGTGTCGGTAAGACCACGCTGTTCAAGACCATCGTCGGCATCGAGCCGCTCGACGCCGGCGAGCTCAAGGTCGGCGAGACCGTCAAGCTCTCGTACGTCGACCAGTCCCGTGGGGGCATCGACCCCAATAAGACGCTCTGGGAGGTCGTGTCCGAAGGGCTCGACTACATCCAGGTCGGCAACCAGGAGATCCCCTCCCGCGCCTACGTGTCGACGTTCGGGTTCAAGGGCCCGGACCAGCAGAAGAAGGCCGGTGTCCTCTCCGGTGGTGAGCGGAACCGCCTGAACCTCGCGCTGACGCTCAAGCAGGGCGGTAACCTCCTGCTGCTCGACGAACCGACCAACGACCTCGACGTCGAGACGCTCTCGAGCCTCGAGAACGCGCTCCTCGAGTTCCCGGGTTGTGCCGTGGTCATCACCCACGACCGGTGGTTCCTCGACCGCATCGCGACGCACATCCTGTCGTACGAGGGCACCGAGGAGAACCCGTCGAACTGGCACTGGTTCGAGGGCAACTTCGAGTCCTACGAAGAGGACAAGATCAAGCGCCTCGGACCGGACGCGGCCAAGCCGCACCGCTCCGCGTACCGCAAGCTCACGCGCGACTAGGACTCGTGCGAACGGCCCATCGGCTTCTGCCGGTGGGCCGTCGTCCGTTCACGACCCGTACGTCCCCGACCCACGGAGGGCCCAGCAATGACCAGACTCCACGTGCCGATCCCACTGCGGTGGGGCGACCTCGACGCCTTCAACCACGTCAACAACGCCTCGATGCTCAAGCTCCTGGAGGAGGCGCGCGTCCGCGTCTTCTGGATCCCGACGCTGGCGTCGGAGGACGTCCCGCCGACCGCGGTCATCGATGCGAGCCTCGAGGCCGAGACGCTGACGCTCGTGGCGCACCAGGAGATCGAGTACCTGGCCCCGATCCCGTACCAGCGCGATCCGCTCGACGTCCAGCTCTGGATGGGCAAGATCGGCGGAGCCAGCCTGCAGGTCGCGTACGAGGTCTACTCGCCGCTGGGCGGGGCATCGCAGACGCTGTACGCCCGAGCCTCCACGACGGTCGTCATGGTGGACGCCAAGACGCTCAAGCCGCGCCGGATCTCGGACGTCGAACGTGCCGCATGGGAGCCGTTCCTCGAGGATCCGATCGAGTTCTCGCGGCGCTGAGCGACGCCGGTCACCGAGGCGTCGGGAACCGCACCATGCCCTCCTGGGCGACGCTCGCAACGAGGCGACCCGCCCGATCGTAGATGCGCCCGAGGGACAGACCTCGTCCGCCCGTGGCGCTCGGGGAATCCTGCAGGTAGAGCAGCCACTCGTCGACGCGGGCGGGTCGGTGCCACCACATGGCGTGGTCGAGACTGGCGATCTTGATGCCCGGGGTGGCCCACGGGACGCCGTGTCGACGGAGCACCGGCTCCAGGATCGTGTAGTCGCTCGCGTAGGCGAGCGCGGCACGGTGCAGCGCCGGGTCGTCGGGCAGGTCCTCGATCGTCTTGAACCACACCGCTTGCCGGGTGGTCCGCTCGCCCTCCACCCGGAGGTAGACGGGGGAGCCGACGTGTCGGAGGTCGAAGGGGCGTCCCGTCGCCCACGCCTCGGCCGCCGGGTGGTCGATCCCGCTGAGGAGCTCGGCGGCTGACGGGAGCGTCTCCGGGTCCGGGATCCCGTCGGGCAGCTCGATCTGATGCTCCGGGCCCTCGTCCTGGGTCTGGAAGGACGCGATCATCGAGAGGATCGGCACCCCGTTCTGGTATGCCTGGGTGCGCCGGGTGGCGAACGAGCGTCCGTCGTGGATGCGGTCGACCGCGAAGGTGATCGGCAGGTCGACGTCGCCTGGTCGGAGGAAGTACCCGTGCATCGAGTGGATGATGCGCTCGGCGTCGACGGTCCGGGTAGCGGCGACGACGGACTGGGCGAGCACCTGACCACCGAAGACCCGCCCCTGCGGCATCCATTGGGACGGACCGGTGAAGATGTCCTCGTCGGTCCGGACACCGGGAGCACTGAGGTCGAGTGCGGTGAGCAGGGAGTGGATCGGTTCCTTCACGCGAACACGCCTTTCATCCGGGGGGCCGAGGCTCGGTCGTCGATGCTCGACCCGACCCGCCGAGTCTATCCAGGCCCTGGCGACGCGGTGCCGGAGCGCACGCGGCGGTGGCGTAGATTGAGAGGAGATGTCCACCACCTTGCAGCTCCTCGACGCCACCTCGCTCGCCGACCTCCGCACCTTCCTCGCACGCGCCGCCCGGATCGACGACTCCGGCGTGCGACTCCTGGCTGCCGGGGACGTCCTGGCGGTCTCCGCCCCGGTGCTGCACCCGCAGGGCCTGCTCGACCGGAGTCCGACGATCATCGGGATGCGCACCTTCGCCCTCGCCGAACCCGCCACGGCCGACGTCCTCGCGACCCCGCGTGAACTCATCGACCGCATCGTCCGAACGCTCGGCGGGGTCGCTGCCGAGGACCTGATAGCGGATGCCCGCGAGACCGTGCCGCTCGAGCTGCCGCCGTCCACCAGGACGGCCCCGTGGGTCGGGCAGGCACCGCCCCGTGGCGGCTGGGAACGTGCGGGCGACATGGACACCATCGAGCTGGAACTCGTCGCCAGGACGGGGGCCTCGGAGATCGCCGAGACGCTCCCCACCGCGGTGGGCGATCAGATCGTCCAGAAGGTGCGGTCGCAGGTGTGGTCGCGGCCCCTCGGCGACGGCCACGGACTCCCGACCGGTGCCGCGTTCGCCGCGGTGGGCCTCGGCTTCATCGCCGAGCCGGAGCGCGCGGCCGTCTTCCGCTCAGGCGGATGGGTCCGCTTGAGCACCCGACGCGGGCATGTGCTCGCGGGCGCCGTGTCCTGATCCTCAGGCGCCTGCCATCGCGCGGCCGGCGGTCCGACCGCTGAACAGACACCCGCCGAGGAAGGTCCCCTCGAGCGCGCGGTAGCCGTGGATCCCTCCACCGCCGAAGCCAGCCGCCTCACCGGCGGCGTAGAGGCCGGGCACCGGGTTCCCGTCCGGGCCGAGGACCCGACTCGCGAGGTCGGTCTCGAGTCCACCGAGGCTCTTACGGGTCAGGACGTGCAGCTTCACCGCGATGAGCGGTCCGGCCTTCGGATCGAGGAGCCGGTGCGGTGCGGCGACGCGGATGAGTTTGTCGCCCCGGTAGGAGCGGGCACCGCGGAGCGCGGTGATCTGCAGATCCTTCGTGAACGGGTTGTCGATCTCGCGATCGCGAGCCTCCACCTCGGCGATGACGTTCCCCGCGTCGATGGGCGTCTCCGGGCTCAGCTCCTGCATGCCGGCGATCAGTTCGGTGAGCGTGTCGGCGACGACGAAGTCCGCGCCGTGCTCCTTGAACGCCTCGACCGGCCCGGGCGCTCCCGGGCCGATGCGCTTCGCGAGCAGCCCGAGGTCCTTCCCGGTGAGGTCGGGGTTCTGCTCGCTCCCCGACAGCGCGAACTCCTTCTCGATGATCCGCTGGGTCAGCACGAACCAGCTGTGGTCGTGGCCGGTGGCGCGCAGGTGCGCGAGGGTACCGAGCGTGTCGAAGCCCGGGAAGAGCGGCACCGGGAGCCGCTTCCCGGTCGCGTCGAACCAGAGCGAGGACGGCCCCGGCAGGATCCTGATGCCGTGTTGCGGCCAGATCGGATCCCAGTTGGTGATGCCTTCGACGTAGTGCCACATCCGGTCGCCGTTGATGAGATGCCCGCCCGCACGCTCACTGATCGCCAGCATGCGTCCGTCGACGTGCGCGGGGACACCGGAGAGCATGGTCGTCGGCGGCGTCCCGAGCCGGGCCGGCCACTGTTCGCGGACGAGATCGTGGTTCCCCCCGATGCCACCGCTCGCGACGAGCACCGCGGGCGCCTTGCACGAGAACTCGCCGACGACCTCGCGCGAGCTCGGAGCCCCGCGCTCGGCATGCGACGGGGCCAGCACGGAGCCGCGTACGCCGACGACCGCGCCGTCCTCGGTGAGCAGCTCGTCCACACGGTGCCGGAAGTGAGCCGACACCGTGCCGTCCTCGACGCCGGCGTTCACCCGTCGGACGAAGGGCGCGACGACACCGGGTCCGGTGCCCCAGGTGATGTGGAAGCGGGGAACGGAGTTGCCGTGGCCGATGGCGCCGTAACCGCCCCGTTCCGCCCAGCCGACGACCGGGAAGAACCGCACGCCCTGGTCGTGGAGCCAAGCGCGCTTCTCGCCCGCGGCGAAATCGAGGTACGCCTCCGCCCAGCGCTTGGGCCAGTGGTCCTCGGGACGGTCGAACGCTGCTGCGCCGAACCAGTCCTGGGTCGCGAGCTCGAGCGAATCACGGACGCCGAGGTGGCGCTGCTCGGGGGAGTCGACCAGGAACAGGCCGCCGAACGACCAGTGCGCCTGGCCACCGAGGTTCGACTCCGGCTCCTGTTCGAGCAGGATGACCCGCTTGCCGACGTCGATGAGCTCTGCGGCGGCGACGAGCCCGGCCAGCCCGCTGCCGATCACGATCGCGTCGGCCTCGGTTCGATCGGCGGACGGGTTGGGCGGGACGGCTGCTGGCATCTGCTGACTCCTTCGGCACGGACGTGCGTCCGATCCTACGACCGTGCGGCCGGAATCAGAGAAGACTGCGGCGCGGTGCCCCTGGGTCCTCGTCGAAGGTGTTGACCATGGCGTGGGCTGCCCGCTCGAGGTAGTCCCAGAGCGTCGCCTCGTGCACCGGCGCGAGGTCGAGGCTGTCGACGGCGGCGCGCATGTGCAGCAGCCAGCGGTCGCGAGCGTCGGGGTTCACGTGGAAGGGCTGGTGTCGGAGCCGGAGACGCGGGTGGCCGCGTTCGGCGCTGTAGGTGCCCGGCCCACCCCAGTACTGCTCGAGGAAGAGCATCAGCCGGTCGGCCGCCGGACCGAGGTCCTCCTCGGGGTACATCGGTTTCAGGACGGGGTCGCCGGCCACGCCGCGGTAGAACTCGTCCACGAGGGCCTTGAAGGTGGCGTGTCCGCCGACCTGCTCGTAGAAGGACATGCCTGGTGCCTGGGAGTCGGTCACTGCTGCCCTCTCGGGGGTCGCTTGGTCTTCGGCGCCCGTGGAGGGACCACCGTGGTCGGGTGGGTGCGCGGGGGACGCGAACCGGTCACGCTTGCGGCACCCTCGAAGCCCGAGAGGACGATGCTATTGAGCGACGGCAGTTTGACGTCCATCTCGTCGACGGCCCGCTTCAACCGCATCCGCAGTTCGCGAGCCACGTCGTCCTTGGCACTCGTGCGCGTCTTGATGACGAGGCGTATGACCAGTGCGTCGCCCGAGATCGACTCGAGACCCCAGAGTTCGGGCTTCTCGAGAATGCGGGAGCGCCACTTGGGGTCGTGGGCGAGTTCGTTCGCCGTGTCGAGCATGCGCTCCTGGACGGCCTCGACGTCGGTGTCGTACGGGATCGCCAGGTCGATGATGACCCGCGACCACCCCTGTGACATGTTGCCGACCCGCAGGATCTCGCCGTTGCGGACGAACCAGAGCGTGCCGTTGACGTCGCGTACCTGGGTGATCCGGATGCCGACGGTCTCGACCACACCGGTGGCGGGTCCGAGGTCGACCACGTCGCCCACGCCCAGTTGGTCCTCGACCACCATGAACAGGCCGTTGAGGATGTCCTTGACGATGTTCTGCGCGCCGAAACCGAGGCCGGCACCGACCGCGGCCGTCAGCAGGGCGAACGAGCCGATGATGCTCGAGTCGATGACGTTGACGACGAGGATGGCCGCGACGATGACGATGGTGACGTTGACGATGTTGCTGAGCACGGTGCCGAGGGTCCGCGTGCGTTGGACGAGTCGGACGGCGGCGAGCGGCGAGGCGAGCAGCGATTGCGTGTCGGTGACGTCGGCGCTCTTCTTGACGCCACTCACGATGCGGCCGACGACGCGTCGGATGACGAATCGGAGCACCCATGCGGCGGCGAACGCCAGGCCGATCACGACCACCACGCCGATGATCTTCCACCCCGCCGTCCAGAGGAAGGCGGTCACGTCAGGCCAGATCTCATCCCAGTTCATATGGGCCTCAGTGTATCGAGCGACCCGGAGTGAACCGTGCGAGCCGCCCGAGTGCGAGCCGGACGGTGCCTGCGTGAATGGTCATGGACGCACGAGTCCGTGCTTGTAGGCGAAGATGACCGCCTGCACGCGGTCGCGCAGCTGCAGCTTCATGAGTACGCGACCGACGTGCGTCTTCACCGTCGACTCGGAGAGGACGAAGTGGGCGGCGATCTCCGCGTTGCTCAGCCCCTCCGCCATGGCGACGAGGATGTCGTGCTCCCGCGGTGTCAGCTCGGCGAGTTCTGCTGCCGAGCCGTCCTCGGCGGCCGTGGGGGTGCCGGGGAGGGCCGTCGCGAAGAGTTCGAGCATCCGCTTCGTGATGCGGGTCGAGACGGCGGCGTCGCCGGCGTGGACCGCGCGGATCGCGGACGTCAGCTCGTTCGGCAGGGCGTCCTTCAGGAGGAAGCCGCTCGCGCCGGCCCGCAGCGCTCCGAAGGCGTACTCGTCGAGGTCGAAGGTCGTCAGGATGATGATGCGGCTGTCGGGGTTCGCGGCGACGATCCTCCTGGTCGCCTCGATCCCGTCGAGTCCCGGCATCCGGACGTCCATGAGGATCACGTCCGGCCGCAGGCTGGCGGCGAGGTCGATCGCCTCGGCGCCGTTCGAAGCCTCACCGACCACGTCCAGGTCGTCCTCCGCGCCGAGCACGAGACCGAAACCGAGCCGGATGAGCTGTTGGTCGTCGACGAGCAGGATGCGGACGGGATCGGTCATGGTGTGGTTCCTCGTGGTTCGGTGGTCGGCGGGGACGTTCTCGTCGGGCGTGGCTCCAGCGGCAGGACGGCATGGACGCGCCACAGCCGATCGCCGACGGCTCCGGCGGTGACCCGACCCCCTTGGAACGCGACGCGTTCGCGGAGGCCCAGCAACCCCTGGCCGGCGCCGAGCGACGGCGCGTCCGGAATCGACCCGTCGTTCTCGACGATGAGCTCGAGGTGCTCGTCGTCGGTGGTGATGACGACGTCGACGCGCTTCGGCCGCTCCGAGTACCGCAGCGCGTTCGTGAGCGCTTCCTGCGTGATGCGGTGCACGGCGAGCAGGATCGACGGGTCGTCCGTCGACGGCCCCGAGACGGTGAGTGCGACCGGCAGGCCGAGCCCGCGGAAGGTCTCGACGAGCGCGGGGATCGACGCGGCGTCGGGTTGCGGAGCGAGGGGTGCGCTGCCGGTCTCGCGGAGGACGCCCAGCATGCGTCGCATGTCGACGAGGGAGCCGCGGGCGGCGTCGGTGACGGCGGTCATGGCGGACCGGGACGCCGCCGGGTCCTTCGTCGCCAGGGCCCCCTCGCTGAGCGCGACGATGACGGTGAGACTGTGGGAGACGATGTCGTGCATCTCGCGGGCGATGCGGGTCCGCTCGGCGACGGCGGCGAGCTGGGCCTGCTGGTCGCGCTCGCGGGCCAGCTGCGCCGCCCGATCGACGAGTGCTTCGACGTACCGCTTGCGATTGCCGACGTTGATCCCGATCAGCAGCCCGAAGAGCGCGAAGAGGACGACCGAGATGATGGTCTGCTGCGGCTCTCCCGGCTCATGTGGTGCGGCCCAGGGCAGGAACGGGGCGAGGACGGCGACGACCGCGGCGGCGGCGAAGGCCTGCCAGCCGAGTGCGACGGTCCGGTACACGGCCACCGAGTAGAGCAGGATCGGCACGGCGAACGCGTCGACGCCCACCGTCTGTGCGACCGAGACGAGCCCGACGGCGATGACGAGCACGGTCATCGCGAGCGGGCGCCGTCGCCTGAGCAGGACGGCGAGTGTCGTGATGCCCACGATCGCGACGGCGAGCGCGATGCGGCCGGGCTGGGCGGCCAGGTCGACGTCGAACCACTCGACGGTGCTGACCGAGAGCGCGACGAGGAGGTACCCGGCGGCGATGAGCGAGTCGGCGGTCCACGGATGCCTCGACCACCAGCGTCGGACGACCCCGGGTGGGCGCGGGAGCATCAGTGCGGCCTCCGTCGCGGCCCGGTCCCGGTCGGAGGACGGCTTCCGAGCGGTCACGACGAGGACGACCCTGAGGGTCGGTCGTCGTTCACTGGTCGGCGCATCCCTCCAGGATACGGAGAACCCCTCCACAGCGGGTCGTGCCGTGGAGGGGTTCTCGCCAGAGGATCCTGGTACCGGAGTGCTATCCGGCCGAGTGGATCACGCGGCGTCCCGTGCCTGTGCCGCGAGCGCCCGCTCGACCCCGGCGAGGGCTTCGACGAGCATGCGTCGGAGTGCCGGGACATCGGCGTTGGCTTCCAACCACGCGCGGGTGCGGTCGCGGAGCTCGGTGGAGGCGAGCGCCGCCGGGTAAAGCCCCTCGACGATGTACTCGGCGATCTTGTAGCTGCGCGACTCCCAGACCGAGGTGAGCGCGGCGAAGTACGGCTCGACGAGCGGCTGCAGGACGGCCGGGTCGATGACATGCCCGAACCCGAGACCGACGTTCCGGACGATCGCATTCGGCTGGTCGTCGTGCTCGACGACCGAGTCGAACGCTGCGCGCTTGCCCTCGACGGTGGGGATCGTCGCCCGTGCGCGAGCGGCCGCCTGCGCACCGTTCGCCGTGTTGTCCTCGGCGAACGCCGCATCGATGTCCGAACCGTCCGCGAGACCGAGGAGGACCAGGCCCTCGAGGAGCTCCCAGCGCAGGTCGGTGTCGATCTCCAGGCCCGGGAGTGCCGCGGAGCCGTCGCGCAGTGCACGCAGGTGCTCGCCGTGCTCGGGGGTCGAGGCGAGGGCGGCGAAGAACTTCACGAACTGGAACTGCGCATCGGAGCCGGCCTCCGCCTCCTGGGCGAGCGTCCAGAGCGCGTCGCCGACCCGGGAGATGGTCGCCAGGCGGTGTTCCGGAGCGACGTAGTTGCGCGCGGCCAGACCGAGCTGGCCGAGCGTGGTGCGCAGGGTCGTCGACTCGGTCTCCGTGGCGATGTTCCCGAGGACGAGCTCCACGTAGTCGGAGGCGCTCGACTCGGCGTCGCGGGTCGCGTCCCAGGCGGCGCCCCAGACCAGCGAGCGTGCGAGCGGGTCCTCGATCGAGGCGAGGTGGCCGATCGCCGTCGCGAGCGACCGCTCGTCGAGGCGGATCTTCGCGTAGGCGAGGTCGTCGTCATTCAGCAGCACCAGGTCGGGCTGCGTCTCACCGACGAGCTCCGGCACCTCGGTGAGCGCCCCGTCGACATCGAGTTCGACGCGTTGGGTGCGGACGAGCTTGCCGTCCTGCAGTCGGTACAGGCCGATGGCGAGGCGGTGCGGACGCAGCGTGTCGTAGTCCGCGGGGACCGTCTGACGGACGGCGAACGCGGTGAACGCGCCGTCGGCGTCAACCGTGAACTCCGGGCTCAGCGTCCCGACCCCGGCGGTCTCGAGCCACAGCTTGGACCACTCGCGGAGGTCGCGGCCGCTCGTCGCCTCGAGCTCGACGAGCAGGTCGTCGAGCACGGTGTTGCCGAACTCGTGCTTGCGGAAGTAGTTGCCGACGCCGGCGAAGAACGCCTCGATGCCCACCCAGGCGGCGAGCTGCTTCAGGACGGAGCCGCCCTTGGCGTAGGTGATGCCGTCGAAGTTGACCTGGACGTCCTCGAGGTCGTTGATGGTCGCGACGATGGGGTGCGTCGACGGCAGCTGGTCCTGGCGGTAGGCCCAGGTCTTCTCCATCGCGTTGAACGTCGTCCACGCCTCGGTCCACTCGGTGGCCTCAGCGGTGGCGATCGTCGAAGCCCATTCGGCGAACGACTCGTTCAACCACAGGTCGTTCCACCACTTCATGGTGACGAGGTCGCCGAACCACATGTGGGCGAGCTCGTGCAGGATCGTGACGACCCGGCGCTCCTTGATCGCGTCGGTCACCTTCGAGCGGAACACGTAGGTCTCGGTGAAGGTCACCGCGCCGGCGTTCTCCATCGCGCCCGCGTTGAACTCGGGGACGAAGAGCTGGTCGTACTTCTCGAACGGGTACGGGTACGCGAACTTCTCCTCGTAGTACGCGAAGCCCTGACGCGTCTTCTCGAAGATGTAGTCGGCGTCGAGGTACTCCGCCAGGCTCTTGCGAGCGAAGACGCCCAGCGGGATGGTCCGGCCGTCGCTCGAGGCGAGCTCGCTGCGCACCACGTCGTACGGGCCGGCCACGATCGCGGTGATGTAGGAGGAGATGCGCTGCGTGGGTGCGAAGCTCCAGGTCGCCGCGCCGTCGTGAGCCGGCACCGGCTCAGGCGTCGGGGAGTTGCTGACGACCTGCCAGGCCGCGGGCGCCGTGATCGTGAAGGTGAACGTCGCCTTCAGATCGGGCTGCTCGAAGACCGCGAACACCCGACGGGAATCCGGCACCTCGAACTGGCTGTACAGGTACACCTCGCCGTCGACGGGGTCGACGAAGCGGTGGAGACCCTCACCGGTGTTCGTGTACTCGGCGTCCGTGTCGACGACGAGCACGTTCTCCGCAGCGAGGCCGTCGAGCTGGATGCGCACGCCGTCGGAGACGGTCGACGGGTCGAGCTCGACGCCGTTCAGCGTGACGGAGTGGACGGTGCGCGTCATGGCGTCGATGAAGGTCGAGGCACCCGGTTCACCGGTGAAGCGCACCGTCGTGGTGCTGCGGAACACCTCGGGACCGGTCGTGAGGTCGAGCACGACCTCGTAGCTCGACGTGTCGACGAGCGCCCTGCGCTCCTGGGCTTCGACTCGGGTGAGGTTCTCTCCTGGCACAACTGCTCCCTGGTGTTGATGGACACGTGACGTGTGAACTGCACGTGGTCGCTCGTGACGACCGCGGCACGGTCAACCAGCCTAGACCCGCCGTCCATCGGTTTCGGGGGAGTCGACGGGGATCGGCGCGTAGGGTGACGGCATGACGACTTCCGCTGCAGACACCACCCGCGTCGACTTCTGGTTCGACCCCTCCTGCCCGTGGGCCTGGATGACCTCGCGTTGGGTCGACGAGGTCACCGAAGCCCGGAACCTCGACGTCCACTGGCACATCATGAGCCTCGCCGTCCTCAACGAGGACCAGGACGTCAGCGACGACTACCGGGCCTTCTTCCCCCGGGCGCTCCGATACACGCGGCTCGTCGCCGCCGCGGCAGCCGAACACGGACACGCGGTCGTCAAGCCGCTCTACGACGCGCTCGGCACGCGGATCCACCCCGGCGGACGCGCGGAGGACGTCGACGCCGTGATCGCCGAAGCCCTCGCCGAGACCGGGCTCCCGGCGGCGCTCGCCGAAGCGTCGACGACGGACGCCTACGACGGGCCCATGCGCGAGAGCCACTTCGACGGCATCGGACGGGTCGGCCAGGACGTCGGCACCCCCGTCATCGCGATCGACGACGTGGCGTTCTTCGGACCCGTCATCTCGCCGGCGCCGAAGGGCGAGCAGGCGCTCGCGCTGTGGGACGGTGTCGTCGCCGCTGCCGCCTACCCGGGCTTCTTCGAGCTGAAGCGCAGCCGCACGGCGGACCCGATCTTCGACTGACGCGACGCCGGCGCCCGGAACCCTAGACTTTCCACATGCGCATCCACATCGCCACCGATCACGCCGGTCTCGAGCTCAGTCAGTTCCTGCAGGACCACCTGCGCGCGGCCGGTCACGACGTCGTCGACCACGGCCCGGCCGAGTACGACGCGTTGGACGACTACCCGGCGTTCTGCATCAACGCGGCGAAGGCCGTCGTGCGCGACCAGCAGGCCGGTGTGGACGCCCTCGGCGTGGTGTTCGGCGGCTCGGGTAACGGCGAGCAGATCGCCGCGAACAAGGTCGTCGGTGTCCGCGCGGCGCTCGTCTGGAACCTCAGCACGGCGCAGCTGGCTCGGCAGCACAACGACGCCAACGTGATCTCGATCGGTGCGCGCCAGCACAGCACCGACGAGGCGGTGTCCTTCATCGACGCGTTCATCGCCGAGCCGTTCAGCCTCGAGGAACGTCACGCCCGTCGGATCGCCCAGCTCGCCGAGTTCGAGGCGACCGGCACCATCGCCGGCAAGCACGTCGACGCCTGACGCGTCCTCCACCGCCACCGCGCGGCGCGCCGGATCGCGCCCCCACCGAGTGAGGAGTCACCATGCCCGAGGGGCACTCCGTCCATCGCATCGCCCGACAGTTCGCTCAGAACTTCGTCGGACACCGGGTCGCCGTGTCGTCTCCCCAGGGGCGCTTCGCCGAGGGTGCCGCCGTGCTCGACGGCCGGACGGTCACCGACGCCAAGGCCGTGGGCAAGCAGATGTTCCTCGAGTTCGACGACGGACTGTGGTTGCGGGTGCACCTCGGTCTGTACGGCGCGTGGGACTTCGCCGGTGAGATCCGGTCGGACCCGACCATCGCCGCCTCGAACGGCCGCATGGGGCAGACGAACCAGCGCGGGACGGTGCTCGACGACGACGATGCGCCGATCCACGATGCGGACGGGGAGAACTCCCTGCACAGCATCGGTGCACCGCGCCGGGCCAGGGTCCGGATGTCCGAGCAGTCGAGTCCACTCGCCGAGATCGACGAGCGGTTCCCACCCGAACCGGTGGGTCAGGTGCGCGTGCGGCTGTTGACCGAGACGACCGTGGCGGACCTCCGCGGGCCGACCGCCTGCGAGGTGATCGACGCCGCCGGGGCGCAGGCCGTCATCGATCGGCTCGGACCGGATCCACTGCTCGACCCGAGCGCGGAGGCGGGGGAGCGGTTCGTGTCGCGTGCACACCGCAAGGGTTCCCCGATCGGTCTGCTCCTCATGGATCAGCAGATCATCAGCGGGATCGGCAACGTCTACCGCGCCGAACTGCTGTTCCGCGCCCGTCTCGATCCGCACCGCACCGGGAAGACGGTCCCCGTCGAGACGCTTCGCGAGATCTGGCTCGACTGGACGCGGTTGCTCGCGACCGGGGTCGAGACCGGCCAGATGATGACGATGGACGACCTGTCGGCGGCCGACTACCGCCTCGCGATGGCCAACCGCGCTGATCGCCACTGGGTCTACAAGCGGGAGGGACTGCCGTGCCGGGTCTGCGGGACGAACATCCTCCTCGAGGAGATGGGCGCCCGCAAGCTGTACTGGTGCCCGAACTGTCAGCGCTGAACCGAACCCGCCTGCCCAACCGACGAGGACCGATGTGATGACCGAGCACCGCCCTGGACCCGACAGCGACCTCGTCACGACGATCGCCGACGTGCACCTGTCCGGACCGCGCCGCGGAGGCTCGTCCGACGCCGAACGGGTCGACGTCCTGCTGGAGGACGGCTCGATCGCGGCGATCCGACCCGCCGACCCCGAGGTCCTCCGTAGCAGCGCCCCCGGTGTGTTGGACGGCGGTGGTGGCTTCCTCCTGCCCGGGCTCTGGGACCACCACGTGCACTTCACCCAGTGGGCGCGTACGGCCAGGCGCGTCGACCTGTCCTCGGCCGCATCCGCCACCGAGGCGGTCGAGTTGGTCGCTGAGCGGATCGCTCAGGGGGCCGACGGTGACGGCTGGGTCGAGGGCGCGAAGTTCCGGGACGCCCTCTGGCCGGACACGCCGACGTTCGCACTCCTCGACGCGATCGCCCCGGACCGCGAGGTCGTGCTGGTCAGTGCCGACTTGCACTGCTGCTGGCTGAACAGCGCGGCGCTCCGGGCCACTGGCTTCGCCGACCATCCCACCGGCCTGTTGCGGGAGGAGGAGTCGTTCGCCGTCCTCAAGCAGCTCGACCAGGTCGCCGACGAGCTCTCCGACCGCTGGGTCGACGCCGCAGCCGATCAGGCGGCATCACGCGGCGTCGTCGGTGTCGTCGACCTGGAGATGCGCTGGAACGCCGCGGACTGGATCCGTCGGGTCGGGAACGGGACCCGCGCGCTCCGTATCTCCTTCGGTGTGTACGCCGAGCACCTCGAGCGCGCGATCGACGCCGGGCTCGTGACCGGGGGAGTGCTCGCCGGAACGGACGGCCTGGTGCAGGTCGGCCCGTTCAAGGTCATCACCGACGGATCCCTCAACACCCGCACGGCCTGCTGCGAAGCGCCCTATCCGGGTTCGGCCCCCGGAACCGACGCGCACGGGATGCTCAACGTCCCGCCGGAGCGACTCACCGCATTGCTCACCCTGGCGACCGCCAACGGCCTCCACTGCGCGGTGCACGCCATCGGTGACCGCGCCAACACCCTCGCGCTCGACGCGATCGAGACGACCGGCGCGAGGGGCACGATCGAGCACGCGCAGCTGCTCCGGGCCTCGGACCTGGAGCGGTTCGCGCGGACCGGGACGGCTGCGAGCGTCCAGCCGGAACACGCGATGGACGATCGGGACATCGCCGAGGTCCACTGGGCCGGGCGCACCGACCGTGCCTTCGTACTCCGCAGCCTCCTCGACGCCGGCGCCACGCTCCGACTCGGTTCCGACGCCCCGGTCGCTCCGCTCGACCCGTGGGTCTCCATCGCCGCCGCCGTGACGCGCAGCCGCGATGGACGCGAGGCCTGGCACGGGGAGCAGGCCATCACGGTCGAGGAGGCACTGGCGGCGTCGACCAGAGGAGACGATGACGTGGTGGCCGTCGGCCGCCCCGCCGACCTCGTCGTCGTGCCGTTCGACCCGTTCTCCTGCGCACCGGAGGCCCTGCGCACCATGCCGGTCCGTTCGACGATGCTGGGTGGGCGCCTGACGGCGGCTCCATCCGTCGACCCGGCCGGGGGATAACCCCCGATCGGAATGGGGCGTCCACCGGATGCCGTTCGTCGGCGGAGCCGAACAGACTGAGGTGACCGGTGCGAGAGCCGGGACCGCTCCGTCGAAAGGACCTCCTTCATGACCACCGCCATCGGCCGACAGCTCGACGCGTCGGCGAAGCCCGATCCCTCCACCCGAGGCGCATGGCGATACGGTCGGCTCTGGCGGGACGTCCCCGGATCGCTCCTCTTCCTGCTGCCCAACCTGCCGATCGTGATCGCCGGAAGCATCGTGGCCGTGGTGATCCTCTCCCTCGGCTTCGGGCTCGCGATCCTGGGGGTCGGTCTCCTGATCATCGTCGGCGGCCTCTGGGTGTCGCGGGCGTTCGTGGAGCTCGAGGTCGCGCGTCTCCGCACGACGGGGCTCCCGCCGATCCGAGGAGGAGCCTGGCGGTCGTCCATCGGGACTGAGACGACACTGGGTGCCGTGCTCGCTCCACTCGCCGGACCGCGTTGGTGGCTCGCGGCCCTGCACACGGTCATCGTGAACCCGATCGTCGGGGGCATCACCTGGGGGCTGACCATCACCTGGACCGTGGGTGCCGTCGCCGGCACGACGTACTGGATCTGGGCGGACCGGCTCTCGGCTGGTTCCTCCTCGGGCTTCGCGGAGCTGCTGGCTCCCACGCTGGACCCGTCGGACGCGTTGCTCGCCGACAAGCTCTGGAACCTCTCGCTCGGCGTCGTGTTCCTCGTGACGCTTCCGCTGGTCCTCCGGGTGCTGGTGCTGCTGCACCACGCCATCGCCTCCGGGCTGTTCGGTGCGCGGCCACAGGAGGAGCTGCGAGCCGAGCTCCTGGCGGAGCGGCGTGCACGCGGTGCCGCCGTCTCGGCTGAGGCGGGCGCGGTGCGGCGGCTCGAACGGGACATCCACGATGGTCCGCAGCAGCGACTCGTCCGGCTGCAGATGGATTTCGCGGCCGCCGAACGACGCCTCGACACGGACCCCGCCTCGGCACGCTCGCTCCTGGGTGAGGCGCGCGCCCAGGCCGCCGAGACGCTCGACGAACTTCGTGCGCTCTCGAAGGGCCTGATGCCGCCACTGCTGCAGGACCGCGGCCTCGTCGCCGCACTCGACGACCTCGCCGCGCGGTGTCCGGTGCCGACGAGGACGGAGCTGGCGGTCGTCTCATCGGTGACGCTGCCTCGTGAGACGGAACGTGGGATCTACTTCATCGTCGCCGAACTCCTGACCAACGTGTCGAAGCATGCGGATGCGCGGCGCGCCGGCGTCGAGGCCCACGTGACAGTGGACCAGCAGCTGGGTTCGCGGCTCTCCCTCCGCGTGACCGATGACGGTCGGGGCGGCGTGCACCTGGAACCGGGCCACGGTCTCGAAGGCCTGACGGAACGCGCGCAGGGCCTCGGCGGGAGACTGGTGATCGAGCCGGCCCCGGTGTGGGACGGCGTCGCACGTGGCAGCGCCGTCTCGATCTCGCTCCCCGTAGGCTGAACGCGTGATCAGCCCTGACCGTGCCGGTGGAGGACCGCTCCGCATCGTGATCGCCGAGGATTCGACACTCCTCCGCGAGGGCTTGATGCGGCTGTTCGACGAGGCCGGCTTCATCACGGTCGCCGCCTACGCCGATGCGGAGGCGCTCCAGCGCGGGCTCGCGGCGGACCGACCGGACCTCATCGTCATGGACGTCCGCATGCCGCCCACGTTCCGGGACGAAGGGGTCCGCGCAGCGATAGCGCTGCGCGCCGAGCATCCCGACCTCCCCGTCCTGCTGCTCAGCCAGTACGTCGAGACCGTCTACGCCCGGGAGCTGCTCGCGGACGGCGGGCGTGGGATCGGCTACCTGCTCAAGGACCGGGTCGCCTCGTTGGAGGAGGTGCAGGACGCCATCCACCGGTTGGTCGAGGGAGGGACCGTCCTCGACCCCGACGTGGTCCGCACCCTGTTCGCAGCACAGCGCGACCCGTTGGCCGGCCTGACCCCACGTGAGACGGAGGTGCTCTCCGCCATGGCGGAGGGGCGCACGAACACGGCGATCGCCGAACGCCTGCGGGTCGGTGTCGGTGCGGTCGAGAAGCACATCTCGGCCATCTTCCAGAAGCTCGGTCTCGAGGACTCCGGGAGCGACCACCGACGGGTCCTCGCGGTCCTCGCCCTGCTCCAGCGCAACGATTGATGGGTGACACGCGCGACGAAGGGGCAGTCACGGATGACTGCCCCTTCGTGGGTGATGCTGGCGGGTCGCCCCGCCGGGGTGCTACCGGCTGAGGTGGGCGAAGAGGAACCAGCGGTCCTTGTCGAGGCCGCGGGCGATCTCGATCGCGATGTCCTGGCTGGTCTGGTCGAGCTCGTCGAGCTCGTCGACCGCGGTGTTGACCGAGGCGGAGGCCGCGTCGATGAGGGCGATGACCTCGGCGATGGTGCGGTCGGACTGCTGGAAGCCCTCGCTCAGCTCGGGCGTGCTGGTCTTCGCGGCGACGGTGCTGAGGCGTGCGTCGACCGGGAGTCCGAGGGCGACGATGCGCTCTGCGGCGAGGTCGGCCCACTCCTGCGCGTGGTCGACGATGTCGTCGAGCAGCTCGTGGACGCCGATGAAGTTCGCGCCACGCACGTGCCAGTGGGCCTGCTTGCCGTTGACGACGATGGCGGTGAGGTCGACGACGACGGGGCTGAGGAACTGCGCGGTGCCTGCTGCGACGTCCGGGTTGGCGACGGCCTGCGGAATGGAGGTGGTGATGTCGGTCATGGTGTTTCCCCTTCGTTGACGAGTGAGGCCCTGGTCGGGCGGATTCGTCGGTCTGCTTGAATGCAACGGTACTCAGCCGCAGACATTCCGCAAGGAAGTCGAGGCTCGGCTTACGAAGGGTGCACTCAGCAAGGAAAGCCTGACCGTACCGGCGATTCACCCCGGAACGACGCGGGTTCCCGACGGCTGGGGCCGCCTGCGATAGCGTGGCCGGTATGACGCTGCACGGTACGGTCAGGAAACTCTCAGACGGACGCTCGCCCCAGATCGACCCGAGTGCCTACACGGCGCCGGGCTCCGTGCTGGTGGGCGCCGTGACGCTCGCCGCGGATTCGAGCGTCTGGTACAACGCCGTCCTCCGCGCGGACTCCGACTCGATCACGCTCGGCACAGGGTCCAACATCCAGGACGGGGTCGCCGTGCACACGGACAGCGGCCACCCGACGGTCATCGGATGCAACGTCTCCGTCGGGCACAACGCGGTCGTCCACGGCTGCACGGTCGAGGACGACTGCCTCATCGGGATGGGTTCCGTGGTCCTGAGTGGCGCCGTGATCGGTGCCGGGTCGCTCGTCGCCGGGGGAGCGGTGGTCCTCGAGGGCATGATCGTGCCGCCCGGTTCGCTCGTCGCGGGGGTCCCGGCCAAGGTGCGGCGGGAGCTGACGGCCGACGAGCAGGAGGCGATCCGACAGAACGCCGCACACTACGTCGCCCTCAGAGCGGTCCACGCCGCAGCCGTCGACGAGGGTTAGCGGCGGCGTGCGTCGCGCTTCCTGAGGCGACGCTGCGCGGCGAGCGAGCCGGACAGACAGACGACGCAGCCGATCATGCAGATGAGTCCGACGCCGAGTCGCCCGGTCGCGAGTGCGTACACCCCGACGAAGAAGACGAGCGCACCGGCCACCGTCCAGATGTGGGGCCAGATCGCGTCGAGTCGCATGCGCTCAGCCTAGGGCGTCGGGCATCCTGTCCTCCGTCCTCCCCAGGCGACGACCTGTCGAAGGGCACGGGTGGGACCTCCCGCTCCGGTGGCCTTCTCCCGGTCCCTGAGTAACCTCTTCCGGTCCCTGAGCTTGTCGAAGGGCACACGAGCGACTTCCACAACCGATCTCACTCACCATCTGGAATGTCAGTGGTCCATGGTGAACTTGTTCCATGACCGAGATCACCCCCGCCGCCGCGATACGCGCTGGTGACGAGTACGCCGCGCAGCTGGCTGAATTCTCGGACGAGTGGGCGGAGCTCCACCGGCAGCAGGCCGTCCTGGACGCGCGGAAGGCGCGCCTCCTGGCCCGCTCCGCCGCCTATGCCGATGCCTTCGCGGACGCCACGGTCCCGGCGATCTTCCCGCCGGCTGAACGTCAGGCGCTGTCCCGTCGGTCGACGTGTGCGGCCCTCGCGATGGCGACCCGGATGCCGGAGCGGACGGTCCAGCTTGCGACGAACGACGCCGAACGTCTGGTGAATGACGCACCGGCTGTGCTGGCGTCGCTGGAGGCGGGGCGGATCTCGGCGCGGCATGCGCAGGTGATCACCGACCAGCTCTGTGACGTCCCGACCGCGGGACGGGCAGCGTTTCTCGACCAGGTCCTGCCAGAGGCGGAGCGCATGACCGCCGCAGGCCTCAAGAACCGAGCCCGCGTCCTGCGGGAGCGTCTCCACCCGGAATCCATCACCGCCCGCGCCGTCCGCTCCGAGGCTGACCGCCGCGTCGAGTTCGAACCCGCAGCCGACGGCATGGCCTGGGTGCACCTCTTCACCACCGCACCCATCGCGCAGGGCATCATCGAGCGCGTTGAAGCCGCCGCGGCCGAAAGCCGTGCCGCGGGTGACACCCGCACCTGCGCCCAGCTCCAGGCCGACGCCCTCGCGGCCCTCGCCCTCACCGGAGTGACCCCGGAAGACGTCATGTCGAGCCCAGTGCTCCCACACCCGATCGAAGTGCAGGAGCACATCAAGCCCACCGTCCAGATCACGGTGCCTGCGCTGAGCATGGCCGGCGTCAGCGACGCCCCGGCCACCCTCGACGGCTACGGCCCGATCGACCCGGAGACCGCAGCACGTATCGCGGTGAACGCACCCAGCTTCACCCGGATCCTCGTCCAACCCGAAACCGGCGCGATCCTCTCCGTCAGCCGCAACCAGTACCGGGTTCCGGCCGATCTGCAACGGGCGGTCCGCCTCCGGGACGGCACCTGTCGCGCACCCGGCTGCGGCAGACGCGCCCGGGCCTGCGACCTCGATCATTCGGTCGCCTGGGAGGACGGCGGGACGACAGATGTCGGGAATCTCGCCTGCCTGTGTCGACATCACCACCGGATGAAACACCTCCCCGGATGGGACCTCGAGCATCGGCCGGGCGGGGTCCTCGACTGGACGACACCCGACGGGAAACACCACCGGACCGAACCGGATCCCGCGCCGTTCTGACCTCCGAACGACAAGGCGTCCTCGTGGGCACTTCGACAGGCTCAGTGACCGGGAGAAGTGTGCCCGGAACGCTTCGGTGTCTCAGTGTGTCAACGGGTGACTCGTGGGCACTTCGACAAGCTCACTGACCGGGAGAGGTGTGCCCGGAACGCTTCGGTGTCTCAGCGTGTCAACGGGTGACTCGTGGGCACTTCGACAAGCTCAGTGACCGGGACAGGTGCGCCCGGAACGATGAGGCGTCCTCGTGGGCACTTCGACAGGCTCAGTGACCGGGAGAGGTTCGCTCGGGAAGTTTCGGTCCCTGAGCCTGTCGAAGGGCAGCTCGACACGTGCCACTTCAGTGACCGGGACAGGTGCGCCCGGGACGTTTCGACCCCTGAGTCTGTCGAAAGGGCTCGGCGTCAGAAGGCCGCTGGACCGGAGCCGAACCGTCGCGCCTGCTCGCACGGCGCTGCATGGTTCTGACGAACGGAGAGGGGATGACGGGAATCGAACCCGCGTAATCAGTTTGGAAGACTGAGGCTCTACCATTGAGCTACATCCCCGAGGCGTCGCAATGCGACGAACTCACCCGGTAATGCTACTGCATCCCGAGCGCCCATCCGTGCAGCTTCGTGTCCCGAGGCCGGTTCCGCCCCGGAAACCGCACAGGGGCCGCACAGATTCTGGGCTAGACTGACCGAGGCCATTTCGCCCGCCGCTCGTCGGTCGGGCCGGCTGGCCGGATTGTCGCCGATCCGGGGCGTAGCTCAGCTTGGTAGAGCGCCCGGTTTGGGACCGGGAGGTCGCAGGTTCGAATCCTGTCGCCCCGACTCCGTTTTGCGTCCTCAACTGAGGCAGAATCCCCGACACAGGAGAAGTAATCACGTGAAGACCACGGTCGAGAAGCTGAGCCCCACTCGCGTCAAGCTCGCCATCGCGGTGACGCCCGAGGAGCTCAAGCCGAGCATCACCCACGCCTACGGACACATCGCCGAGGACATCAACGTCCCCGGCTTCCGTAAGGGCAAGGTGCCACCGGCGATCATCGACCAGCGCGTCGGCAAGGGCGCCGTGATCGAGCACGCCGTCAACGAAGGCCTCGACGGCTTCTTCCGCAAGGCACTCGAGGAGAACGAACTCCGTCCGCTCGGTCGCCCGCAGGCCGACATCGTCGAGTGGCCGAACGAGAAGGACTTCTCCGGCGACCTGCTCGTGAACATCGAGGTCGACGTCCGTCCCGAGATCACGCTTCCCGCCTACGAGGGCCTCGAGCTCACCGTCGACGCTCAGGAAGCCGGCGAAGCCGACGTCCAGGACGAGCTCGACCGCATCCGTGCACGCTTCGGCACGCTCGTGACCGTCGACCGCCCGGCCAAGACGGGCGACTTCGCCCAGCTCGACCTGGTCGCCAAGATCAACGACGCCGAGGTCGACCGCGCGAGCGGCGTCTCCTACGAGATCGGTTCGGGCGAGCTGCTCACCGGCATCGACGAGGCACTCGACTCCCTCACCGCCGGTGAGACCACCACCTTCACCTCGCCGCTGCTCGGTGGCGAGCACGAGGGCGAGGACGCCGAGGTCACCGTCACCCTGACCGCCGTCAAGGAGCGCGAGCTTCCCGAGGCCGACGACGACTTCGCTCAGATCGCGAGCGAGTTCGACACCATCGACGAGTTCAAGGCGCAGCTGCGCGAGGTCGTCGAGCGCCAGCAGGTCATCACCCAGGGCCGCGACGCACGCACCGCGCTCGTCGACGCCATGCTCGAGGCCGCGCAGATCCCCGTGCCCGAGAGCGTCATCGAGGACGAGGTGCACCGTCACCTCGAGGGCGAGAACCGCCTCGAGGACGACGAGCACCGCGCCGAGGTCACCGAGTCCAGCGAGAAGGCACTGCGCACGCAGCTCCTCCTCGACGCACTGGCGGAGTCGCTCAACGTCCAGGTGAACCAGAACGAGCTCACCGAGTACCTCATCCAGAGCGCGTCGCAGTACGGCATGGAGCCCGGTGAGTTCATCGAGGCACTCGGCCAGCAGGGTCAGATCCCCGCCATGGTCGGCGAGGTCGCCCGCAACAAGGCCATCGCCATCGCGCTCGGCAAGGCCGAGGTCGTCGACTCCAACGGCAAGCCCGTCGACCTGAGCGACTTCGTCGCCGTGGTCGAGGACGAGGACGCCGCCACCGAGACTGCAGCCGACGAGACGACCGAGGCTCCGGCCGAGGACGCCGCTGACGAGGCTCCGGCCGAGGCCGAGCCGAAGAAGGCCGCCGCCAAGAAGGCACCTGCGAAGAAGGCGCCCGCCAAGAAGGCACCGGCCAAGAAGGCCGCTGCCGACGAGGCCGCTGCCGAGTAGAACAGCACCAGCAGTGACGACAGGGGCGGAAGCGATTCCGCCCCTGTCGTCGTCTCCGGACACGTCAGCCGAATGGGAGCCATCATGACGACGACCGACGCAACCGGCTGGGACGACCGCGTCGCAGCCGTCTGGGCCGACGAGACCATCGACGACGAGCAGCGCATCGCGGCCATCGACGCCCTGGTCGCCGAGCGTCCGGCGCGTGACGCCCGCGCCGCCTTCGAGGCGGCCGGCGCGCGCGACTCCGCCGGCCACGAGGTCGAGGCCGAGGTGCTCTACCGGGCCGCCCTCGAGGCCGGGCTCGACGAGGAGCACCGTCCGCAGGCGATCATCCAACTGGCGAGCACCCTCCGCAACCTCGGCCGGACCGCTGAGAGTGTCGTCCTGCTCGAACAGCAGCTCGCGGACGATCCGACCGGTCCGTACGCGGACGCGACCGCGGCCTTCCTGGCCCTGGCGCTCGCCAGCTCGGGGGACCCGCGTCGAGCGACCGCCGTCGCGCTCCGCGCTCTCGTGCCGCACCTGCCGCGATACCACCGGTCCGTCCGCGCCTACGCCGACGAACTCGAGACGGATCCGCTCCGCTGAGCCCCAACGGTCGCGCGGTCCGTCCGCTCGCCGTCCGCCTCCGGCGAACCCCGCCGCCCGGGAGTCTGCCGAGGGCGAACAGGGCGTTGGTCGCGCGTCGCCTCCGATAGATTCGAACCACTGCACAACCGAAACGGAGCGATAATGGCCGAACCACAGTTCTCGCCCAGTGTCTTTGACCGCCTGCTGAAGGACCGGATCATCTGGCTGGGCGCCGAGGTCCGCGACGAGAACGCGAACGAGATCGCGGCCAAGCTGCTGCTCCTCGCCGCGGACGACCCGAAGCGCGACATCTACCTCTACATCAACTCGCCCGGTGGCTCCATCACGGCCGGCATGGCCATCTACGACACCATGCAGTTCGTGCCGAACGACATCGTCACGGTCGGTATCGGCATGGCCGCGTCGATGGGTCAGCTCCTCCTCACGGCCGGCACCAAGGGCAAGCGCTACATCACCCCGAACGCCCGCGTGCTCCTCCACCAGCCGCACGGCGGATTCGGCGGGACGTCGAGCGACATCCAGACCCAGGCGCAGCTCATCCTCGACATGAAGCGCCGTCTCGCCGAGATCACCGCGGCGCAGACCGGCAAGAGCGTCGAGCAGATCAACGCCGATGGCGACCGCGACCGCTGGTTCAACGCCGAAGAGGCGCTCGAATACGGTTTCGTCGACCACCTCCGTGAATCCGCGCTCGACGTGGCCGGCGGCGGCGGAACCGTCGACAGCGACAAGTAACCCGGCTTCGACCAGACAGGAATGCAACACATGGAGACTCCAACGTTCAGTGCGGCGGGCCGCTCGCTGCAGATGCCGGGTGCTCGCTACATCCTCCCGAGCTTCGAAGAGCGCACGGCCTACGGCTACAAGCGCCAGGACCCGTACGCGAAGCTCTTCGAGGACCGCATCATCTTCCTCGGCGTGCAGGTCGACGACGCATCGGCCGACGACATCATGGCCCAGCTGCTCGTGCTCGAGAGCATGGACCCCGACCGCGACATCGTCATGTACATCAACTCACCCGGTGGCTCGTTCACCGCGATGACGGCGATCTACGACACGATGCAGTACATCCGTCCGCACGTCATGACGGTGGTCCTCGGACAGGCGGCCTCCGCCGCTGCCGTGCTCACCGCCGCCGGTACGCCGGGCAAGCGCCTGGCGCTCCCGAACGCCCGCATCCTGATCCACCAGCCCGCCGTCGGCGAGGCCGGCCACGGACAGGCTTCGGACATCGAGATCCAGGCGGCCGAGATCCTCCGCATGCGCGGCTGGCTCGAGTCGACCCTGGCACACCACTCCAACCGTTCGGTGGAGCAGGTCAACAAGGACATCGACCGCGACAAGATCCTCTCGGCCGCCGAGGCGCTCGAGTACGGTCTCATCGACCAGGTGCTCACCTCACGGAAGAACCCGATCGCGGCCATCACGGCCTGACCCGGTTCCCGTGCTCACGACTCGGCGCGTCATCCCAGCGGGGTGGCGCGCCGAGTTGTCGCAGGGACAGGTTAGGCTCGGAGCACCGAATCTCCAGGGAGAGGGAAAGACATGGCACGGATAGGCGAAAGCGCCGATCTGCTCAAGTGCTCGTTCTGCGGCAAGAGCCAGAAGCAGGTCCAGCAGCTGATCGCTGGTCCCGGCGTGTACATCTGCGACGAGTGCGTCGAGTTGTGCAACGAGATCATCGCCGAGCGACTCGCTGAAGCGAGCGAGGAGACGGTGAGCGAGTTCGACCTCCCGAAGCCGAAGGAGATCTTCGCCTTCCTCGAGGAGTACGTCATCGGCCAGGAGGCCGCGAAGAAGGCGCTCTCGGTCGCGGTGTACAACCACTACAAGCGCGTCCGCTCCCGCGCCACGCTCGCTCCCGCCGAGACGGTGCACGACGACATCGAGATCGCGAAGAGCAACATCCTCCTCATCGGCCCGACGGGCTGCGGCAAGACGTATCTCGCGCAGACCCTCGCGAAGCGACTGAACGTCCCCTTCGCCGTCGCCGATGCGACAGCACTGACCGAGGCCGGCTACGTCGGCGAGGACGTCGAGAACATCCTCCTCAAGCTCATCCAGGCCGCCGACTACGACGTCAAGCGCGCGGAGACCGGCATCATCTACATCGACGAGGTCGACAAGATCGCACGCAAGGCGGAGAACCCCTCCATCACGCGCGACGTCTCCGGCGAGGGCGTCCAGCAGGCGCTCCTCAAGATCCTCGAGGGAACCGTCGCCTCGGTACCCCCGCAGGGCGGCCGGAAGCACCCGCACCAGGAGTTCATCCAGATCGACACGACGAACGTTCTGTTCATCGTCGCCGGGGCCTTCGCCGGGCTCGAGGAGATCATCTCCTCCCGCGCGGGCAAGAAGGGCATCGGCTTCGGCGCACCCCTGCACAGCAAGGGCGACGACGTGAACCTCTTCGGCGAGGTCCTGCCGGAAGACCTCCATAAGTTCGGCCTCATCCCCGAGTTCATCGGTCGCCTGCCGGTCGTCACGACGGTCACGCCGCTCGACCAGCACGCGCTCATGGAGATCCTCACGGTCCCGAAGAACGCGCTCGTGCGTCAGTACCAGCGCATGTTCGAGATCGACGGCGTCGAGCTGGAGTTCGACCAGGCAGCACTCGAAGCGATCGCCGACCTCGCCGTCCTCCGCAAGACCGGTGCCCGAGGGCTCCGAGCCATCATGGAAGAGGTGCTCGGGCCGATCATGTTCGAGGTGCCCTCCACCGACGAGGTCGCTCGCGTGGTCATCACCCGGGAGTCCGTCGTCGAGAACGCGGCCCCGACGATCGTCCCTCGTGCGGCTCGCCGCCAGGAGAAGTCGGCCTAGACGACATCCAGCGGTGAACAGCCCGCCGCAGCGCCCCGGAACCTCCGGAGCAGCTGCGGCGGGCTTCGTCGTTCAGTCCTCGAGCCCGCGGCGTCGGAGGAGCGGCTCGATGACCGCGTCGCGTCCACGGAAGTCGCGGTAGGCCTCCAGAGGATCCTTCGAACCGCCGACCCCGAGGAGCTTGGTGCGCAAGCGGTCGCCGTTCTCCCTCGTCATTCCGCCGTTCTCCGTGAACCAGTCGACGGTGTCCGCGTCGAGCACCTCGCTCCAGATGTAGGAGTAGTAGCCGGCGTCGTATCCACCCGAGAAGGTGTGGGCGAAGTACGTGCTCGCGTAGCGGGGCGGGACGGCCGGATTGTCGAGTCCGGCGGACCGGAGTGCCGCCGCCTCGAACGCCTCGACGTCGTCGACCCGGTCTTCTGCACCGATGCTGTGCCACGCCTGGTCGAGCATCGCCGCAGCGAGGTACTCGCTCGTCGAGAAGCCCTCGTTGAACCCCTCGGACGCCTGGAGCTTCGCCACCAGTTCCTGCGGCATCGGCTCACCGGTCTCGACATGCCTGGCGTAGCCGGCGAGCACCTCGGGCCACAGCATCCACATCTCGTTCACCTGGCTCGGGAACTCGACGAAGTCCCGGAAGACGTTCGTACCGGAGAACCGCGGGTACTCGACCTCCGCGAAGAGACCGTGCAGCGCGTGGCCGAACTCGTGGAAGAAGGTCGTGACCTCATCGAGGCTCAGCAGGGTCGGCTCACCCTCGGCCGGCTTCGGGACGTTCAGGTTGTTGACCACGACGGTGGGCTGGTCGAGCAGGCGGTTCTGGGAGATGAGCGCGTTCATCCAGGCGCCGCCGCGCTTGCTGTCGCGGGTGTACAGGTCGAGGAGGTACAGGCCGAGGCCGGAGCCGTCCTCGTTCCAGACCTCGAAGACACGGACGTCGGGGTGGTAGCCCTGGAGATCGGCCCGTTCGGCGAAGGTGATGCCGTAGAGCTTGGTCGCTGCGGCGAACACCCCGTCGAACAGGACCCGCTCCGCCTCGAAGTACGGGCGCATCACGCTGGTGTCGACATCGAACCGGTCGATCCTGACCTGTTCGGTCGCGAACGGCCAATCCCAGGCCTCGACGGTCTCGAGACCAGTGACCCGCTCGAGCTCGCGCTGTTCCCGATCCGCGTTGCGGGCGGCGGGGATCGCCAGACGGGAGAGGAGCGCTGCGACGGCCTCCGGGGTCCCCGCGGTCTGGTCCGCGGTGACCACTGCCGCGTGCGACGGGAACCCCAGGAGCGCGGCGCGCTCGGCTCGGAGGCGGGTGATCTCGAGGACGAGGTCGCGGTTGTCGTTCGGCCCGCCGTGTGTGCCTCGGGCACGGGAGGCCGTCATGATCCGCTCGCGGACGCCACGGTGCGTCAACGACGACAGCGCCGGATGGCCGGTCGGGAGGACGAGGGTGACGAGCCAACCGTCGAGGCCTCGCTCGGCGGCCGCCTGGGCCGCGGCGGAGATCTCGCCCGCACTCAGGCCGTCGAGCTCTGCGGCATCGGTGAGGTGGACGGCGAGCTCGTTGGTGTCGGCCAGGAGCTGCTTCTCGAACCGGGTGGTCAGTGTCGAGAGGCGGAGATTGAGGTCGGAGAGCCGCTGCTTCTCCTCGGCGTCGAGACCGGCGCCCGCGAGCGTGTGTTCGCTGTACACGCGTCGGACGAGGTAAGCCGCCTCGTCCGTCAGCTGGAGGTCGTCGAGATTCGCGTGGACCGCCGCGATCCGCGCGTACAGCGCGGGGTCGAGCCTGATCGCGTCCTCGTGGGCGGCCAGCTGCGGAGCGAGCTCCTCCTCGAGATCATTGGTGAACGCGGAGCTGTCCGCCGAACTCTGATTGAAGAAGACCGCTGCGACCCGCCGGAGGATCGCGCCGCTCCGTTCGAGTGGGATCAGCGTGTTCTCGAAGGTCGGCGCGTGGTCCTGCGCGGTGATCGCCGCGATCTCGTCGAGTTGCTGCGCGAACCCGGCGGTGAAGGCGGGGCGGAAGTGCTCCTCGCGGATCTCGCCGAACGGCGGCAGCTGATAGGGGAGTGTGCTCGGCTGGAGGAACGGATTCGTGTGTGATTCCATACCTCACCCTATCCAGCGTGCCGGGGAGGAGGCTCAGTCCTCGTCGTCGTCGTGGTCGTCGTCCGGCCGGGTGAGGCTGACGGATCCGTCCGCGTGTTGACGGATGATCGTACCGTCGTCGAGCTCGACGACGGGTCGGCGTTCGAGCCAGGTGAGGGTCCAGCGCCACGAGGACGTGTCGACACCCTGCGCGAGCAACTCCTGCTCCTCAGCGGCGATGGCCGTCTGCACAGGCGTCGGCACGTTCTCCGGTGGCTTGGCGCCGACGGCCCAGCGGGTTCCGAGTTGCATCACGGCTCCAGGTCGTAGGTGACCCAGCTCGTGCGGGTCGCCAGCTTGTCGTACACGGCCTGGGCGCGCTCGTTGTCGGCGGCGGTGATCCACCGGACGACGCTGTGGCCGTCCGCCTTCGCGAGGTCGCGGACGTGCTCGATCAGCGCGGTCCCGACCCCGCCGGTGCGGGCGTCCTCGGCGACGAAGAGGTCGTCGAGGTAGAGCCCGGTCCCGCCGGCGAGGGCACGGGGGAACACGCGATAGTGGGCGAGCCCGACGAGGGCGCCCTGTGCGTCCTCCGCGACGAGCGCGGTCAACGGGTGGGTCGGGTCGCTGAGCCAGCGCCACACGAGGACGGCCTTCTCGTCGGTCAGGGGGTTGCCGTAGAACTCCCCGTAGCCGGAGTACAGCGCGTGCCAGGCGAACAGGTCGCTCTCGACGGCGGGACGGATGGTGACGCTCATGCGCGTGCCTCCTCGGCGTCGGCCGCCGGCGTGAAGACGATGTCGCCGACCGACAGGACGTCGGCGGTGCGGAACTCGAGGGACTCGATGCGTCCGACGGCGCGGAGGTCGTCTGCGACGAGCGCGAGCAGCTCGATCGATGCGGCGGGTCCGGCGATGACCGCGGAGTCCACCGGGGTCTTCTGGGAGGCCTTGGCGTCGGTCTTCGCGCGCCGGATGCCCGTGAGCGCCTCGCTCGCGAGCTGCAGCACCTGCGGTTCGCCCGCTGCGAGTCCTGCGAACTCCTCGTCGGTCGGCCAGCTGGCACGGTGCACGGAGCCGTCGTGCGTCCAGGACCAGGCTTCCTCGGCCGCGAACGGGATGAACGGGGCGAACAGGCGGAGCAGGGTCGAGAGCGCGATCCGCAGCGCGGCCACCGCCGAAGCCTGCTCAGGGCTCTCCTCGCCGTAGGCCCGTTCCTTGACGAGCTCGAGGTAGTCGTCGCAGAACGTCCAGAAGAACGCCTCGGTGAGCTCGAGCGCGCGCGCGTGGTCGTAACCGGCCAACGCACTGCTGGCGTCGGCGACGGTCTTGCGGAGGACGCTCAGCATGGCGAGGTCGACGGCCTCCGTCACCGGGGCGTCGTCACGACCGGTGAACCCGAGGATGAACTTCGAGGCGTTGAGCACCTTGATCGCCAGGCGCCGGCCGATCTTGATCTGCGTCGGGTTCTGCGGGTCGAAGGCGGCGTCGGTGCCGAGACGGCTCGAGGCCGCCCAGTAGCGGACGGCGTCCGAACCGTGCTGTTCGAGCATGGCCGCCGGCGTGACGACGTTGCCCTTCGACTTCGACATCTTCTTGCGGTCGGGGTCGACGATGAAGCCGGACACGGAGGCGTGCTCCCACGGCTTCTGGTCGTACTCGAGGACGCTGCGGAGCATGGTGGAGAACAGCCAGGTGCGGATGATGTCCTGACCCTGCGGGCGCAGCGAGTACGGGAACACGAGGTCCCAGAGCTCGGGGTCGCGCTCCCAGCCGCCGGCGAGCTGCGGGGTGAGGCTCGACGTGGCCCAGGTGTCCATGACGTCGACCTCGCCCATGAACCCGCCGGGCACGCCGCGCTGCGACTCGTCGTAACCGGGTGCGGCATCGCTGGACGGGTCGACGGGCAGAGCGGCGTGGTCTGGCGCGATCGGCTGGTCGTAGACCGGGTTGCCGTCGGCGTCGAGCGGGTACCAGAGGGGGATCGGCACACCGAAGAAGCGCTGGCGGGAGATCAGCCAGTCGCCGGACAGGCCACCGACCCAGTTCTCGTAGCGCACGCGCATGAAGTCGGGGTGCCACTCGAGCTCCGAGCCGAGTTCGAGGAGGCGGCTGCGGAGCTGTTCGTCGCGGGCGCCGTTGCGGATGTACCACTGGCGGGTCGAGACGATCTCGAGCGGCTTGTCGCCCTTCTCGAAGAACTTCACCGGGTGGGTGATCTGCTTCGGCTCGCCGATCAGGTCGCCCGAGGCGGCGAGGAGGTCGACGACGGTCTGCTTGGCGCTGAAGACGGTCTTCCCGGCGAGCTGCGCGTACGCCTCGAGGCCGGCTTCGGAGGTGATCGCCTCAGGGGCCTCCGAGATGACGCGGCCGTCGAAGCCGAGGATCGCGCGGTTGGGGAGGTCGAGTTCGCGCCACCACACGATGTCGGTGATGTCGCCGAAGGTGCACACCATCGCGATGCCGGCACCCTTGTCGGGCTGGGCGAGGTGGTGGGCGAGCACGGGCACCTCGACGCCGAACACCGGCGTGGTCACGGTCGTGCCGAACAGCGGCTTGAAGCGCTCGTCGTCGGGGTGGGCGACGAGGGCGACGCAGGCGGGGAGGAGCTCCGGCCGTGTGGTCTCGATCTCGATGGTGCCGCCGTCTGGGCGGTGGAAGGAGAGCCGACGGTAGGTGCCCGGCTGCTCCTTGTCCTCGAGCTCCGCCTGGGCGACCGCCGTGCGGAAGGTGATGTCCCAGAGGGTCGGCGCCATGGCCTGGTAGGCCTCACCGCGGTCCAGGTTGCGCAGGAACGCGAGCTGGCTCGCCGTGATCGACTCGTCGCCGATGGTGCGGTAGCTCTGCGTCCAGTCCACGGAGAGGCCGAGCGCACGCCAGACGGCCTCGAACTGCTGCTCGTCCTCGACGGTGAGGCGCTCGCACAGCTCGATGAAGTTGCGACGCGAGATCGGGATCTGGTCGGCGGCCTTGGTGCTCTTGTTGTCGCCACCCTCGAACGGCGGGGTGAAGTCGGCGTCGTAGGGGAGCGTCGGGTCGCACCGGACGCCGTAGTAGTTCTGGACGCGGCGTTCGGTCGGGAGACCGTTGTCGTCCCAGCCCATGGGGTAGAAGACGCGCTTGCCGGTCATCCGCTGGTAGCGGGCGATGACGTCGGTGTGCGTGTAGCTGAAGACGTGACCGATGTGCAGGGAGCCGGATGCGGTCGGCGGCGGGGTGTCGATCGAGTAGATGCACTCACGCGTCGCGCCGTCGCGCTCGAACCGGTAGGTCCCCGCGGACTCCCAGGAGGAGCCCCACTTCTGCTCGAGACCTTCGAGGGCCGGCTTGTCCGGGATGCTGGCAGCGGTCATGAGGCGATCTCCTGCTGATATGTGCGGCACCGTGTCTGCGTGCCTGAGTGTGTGGGAACATCCCATGCTATCGCAGGGGAGCGGGAGGACGCCGGACCGCAGGCCGTCATCCTCCGCCGATAGCATCGGACCGTGTCGACCAGAGCCGCCTCCGGCCCCGTGAGAGCCGACCTCCAAGGCCTTCGCGCCGTGGCGGTCTCGCTCGTCGTGGTGTTCCATCTCTGGCCGGGGCTCGTGCCGGGCGGGTTCGTCGGCGTCGACGTGTTCTTCGCGATCTCCGGGTTCCTCATCACGGCGCACCTCCTCGCCGAGGTCGAGCGGTCCGGTTCGGTCCGACTCGGGCGGTTCTGGGCGCGGCGCGCACGACGGCTGCTCCCCGCTGCGCTCACCGTCCTCACCGCGACCCTCGTCGCGAGCTGGTACCTCGCGCCACTCGGGGACCTGCCCCGGTTCCTGCGCGAGATCGCGTGGTCGGGCCTGTACATCGAGAACTGGGCGCTGGCCGGATCCGCGGTCGACTACCTCGCGGCGGCGGATGCTCCGTCGCCCGTGCAGCACTTCTGGTCGCTGTCGGTCGAGGAGCAGTTCTACCTCGTCTGGCCGATCCTGGTCCTCGTCGCCGGCTGGCTCGCCGTGCGGTTCGCCCGACGCTCGGCTCCGCCGACGGTACGGCGTCGGGGCGTCGCGATCGCGATCGGACTCGTCTGCATCGCGTCGGCCGCGTGGTCGGTCGTCTTCACCGCGCAGGACCCGTCTCCGGCCTACTTCGCGACGACGACGAGGGCCTGGGAGTTCGCCGCCGGGGGACTGACGGCGATCCTGGTGGCCGAGGGAGCCCGGCGCGGGTGGGCGCTGCGGGCGGGTGCGCGCACGGTCGTCGCCTGGCTCGGGTTCGCCGCGATCGGGGCGGCTGCCGTCTGGTATTCGGGGGAGACGCCCTTCCCGGCGTTGACCGCGGCGCTGCCGGTGGGCGGCACGATCGCCGTGATGGTGGCCTGGGCCCCGGACGTCCGGTGGTCGCCGACCGCGCTGCTCGCCCGGGCGCCGATCCAGTGGCTCGGCGACCGCTCCTACGCGGTCTACCTCTGGCACTGGCCCCTCATCGTGTTCGGCGGGATCGTGCTCGCTCGGTCGGCCACCGTCCCCGAGCAGCTCGTCCTCCTCGTCATCACCGGCGTCCTGGCGGAGGTGACGACGCGGTTCGTGGAGCGCCCGATCCGGTTCGGGCGCATCGCCGGTTGGCGGCCCCGACGGGTCATCGGCGCGACCGCCCTCGCGATGAGCGTCCTGTTGGCCGCCTCGATCGGGGTGCTCCCCGGTGCCGAGGCGCGCATCGCGGCCGAACAGCAGCGCATCGAGACCCTGGTCGCGACCCCGTCGAACTGCCTCGGTGCCGCGGAGCTCGTCGATGCTGCGGCGTGCCCGCGAAGCGGCGGAGCGCCATCGGACGGTACGGACGGTTCTGGTGGCGAGACCTCGCGCGACGGTTCCTCGGCGTCGCCCGGGGACGAGACCCGCGGGGTCGTCATTCCCGACGCGTCGCTCGCCGACCTCCCGCCGGACCGCTGCATCACCGACATCCGGGCTGCCGCGTTCGAGGTCTGCGCCTACGGTGCCAGCGCGGAGCAGGCGACGAGGACGGTGGCGCTCATGGGCGACTCGCACGCCGAGCAGTGGTTGCCGGCGTTCGCGACGGCCGCCGAGGCGAACGGGTGGCGGCTCTTGGTCGCGGCGAAGAGTTCCTGCCCGTTCAGCGACGCCGAGCGCACCGAGCCCGGGACCAGCGCGGCGGTGCTCGCCGAGATGCGCGCCGGGTGCTTGAGCTGGAACCGCGACGCCCTCGAGCTGCTGCAGGACGAACCGGAGATCGACACGCTCGTCGTCTCGGCGCGCGCTCGGAACCCGGTCGTCGCCGAGGGGGACCGCGACTGGCGGGAGGTGGCCGCGGAAGCCTATGCGGAGCGCTGGGCGCTCGTGCCCGCGACGATCGAGCAGATCGTCGTGCTGCGCGACACCCCGACGATGTCGGACGACGTGCTGGAGTGCGTCCGCGACGACGCTGACCCGGAGGACGGGTGCGCCCGGAACCGGAGCGACGCGCTCACGGAGGATCCGCAGTACGAGGCCGCCCTCGCGAGCACCGACCCACGGGTCCGACCCGTCGACCTCTCGGACGCCCTGTGCGCGTCCGATCGGTGCTCGCCGGTGATCGGCGGTGTCCTCGCGTACCGCGACCACCACCACCTGAGCTGGGTGTACGCCGAGACCCTCGCGCCCGTCGTCCAGGCGGTGCTGGATCGGATCCCGACGCCGGAGTCAGACGGCGTCGCGCCCTGACGCCGCACCGGGCGCGATGAGGCGCGGAGCGTCGGCTGCGAGTCGGGCGGTGTAGGGGTGGGCCGGGGCGGTGAACACCTGCTCGGCGTCGCCATGCTCGACCACCCGTCCGTGCTGCATCACGGCGACCCGGTCGCTCATGTGCCGGATGACGCCGAGGTCGTGGGAGATCAGCAGGTAGCTCAGGCCGTGGCGTCGCTGCAGCTCGTCGAGGAGGTCCAGGATCCTGGCCTGGACGGTGACGTCGAGCGCGGAGACGGGTTCGTCGAGGATAAGCGTCGACGGTCGACTCGCGAGTGCCCGGGCGATCGCCACGCGTTGCCGCTGCCCGCCAGAGAGCGTCCGCGGGCGCGCGCGAGCCAGCGAGGGATCGAGGCCGACGTCCGCGAGGAGACGGGTGATGTCGCGAGGTGCGGCTTCGCGTCCACGAACGGCGTCAGCGAGGATGGCGTCGACGCGCCAGCGTGGGTCGAACGAGCTCAGCGGATCCTGCGAGACCCAGCCCAGACGGTTCCGTCGTGGACGACGCGCTTGCTCCGGGAGCTCCGACCACGGTTCGCCCTCGAAGAGCACGGCTCCCGACTGCGGCGCCGTGAGGCCGAGTGCGATGCGAGCGAGGGTGGTCTTGCCCGAACCGGACTCGCCGACCACGCCCAGGGTCGTCCCCGGGTCCAGGCGGAGCGAGACGTCGTCGACCGCGAGGATCGCCGAGGCGCCGCGGCCGCGTTCGAAGCTCCGGGTGACGGATCGGAACTCCAGCGCGGGTGCGTCCGATCCGGTCTGCGTCGTCGGGCGGGTGCCCGTCGCCGGCTGTTCGGCCATCGGGGCCGAGTCGACCGCCGGGTCCGCGCTGAGGCGCGTCCCTCGAGCGCGGTCGGTGGGGACCGCGGCGATGAGGGCTCGGGTGTACGGGTGTGTCGGCCTGGTCAGCACCTGCTCGGCCGGCCCCTGCTCGACGACGACACCGTGCTGCATCACGACGAGGTGGTCGGCGATCGACGAGACGACGGCGAGGTCGTGGCTGATCAGGAGGAGGCCCGCGCCGCGCCGCTTGACGTCGTCGAGGAGGCCGATGATGCGAGCTTGGACGGTGACGTCGAGCGCGGTCGTCGGTTCGTCGGCGATGAGGAGGTCGGGGTCCAGTGCGATCGCCGACGCGATGAGCGCGCGCTGGCGGAGCCCGCCGGAGAGTTCACCGGAACGTTGGCCGATGCGGGAAGCCGGGTCGGGCATGCCGACGGATTCGAGGAGTTCGAGCACCCGCCGGGTGCGGGCGGTCCGGTCGAGGTCGGTGCCGAGTCGGAGTGCGTCGTCGATCTCGCGCCCGATCGGTCGCAGGGGGTCGAGCGACACGAGCGCGTCCTGGAGGACGAGTCCGATGCGACGCCCGCGCAGGCGTCGCCAGGCCGATGCTCCGAGTCCGCGGAGATCGGTGCCGTCGAAGTCGAGTCGAGCGGCCGTCACCCGCGCCGATGCGCCGGCGAGGCCCAGGAGCGTTCTGGCGGTCACGCTCTTGCCGGAGCCCGACTCGCCGACGATCGCGACGCAGGTGCCGCGCTCGACGTGGAAGGAGACGCCGGAGACGACGGCGTCCCCGCTGCCGAATCCGACCGTCAGTGCTTCCACCTGGAGCAGTGGAGTGGAGTCGCTCATCGGCCGTCCTCCCGAGATCGGCGCTGGAGACCCCGGCCGAGGACCGTGGTGGACAGGGCGGTCGCGACGATCATCAGACCGGGGAACGCCGTGAGCCACCACGCCGTCGCGAGATACGTGCGTGCTGCGGCGAGCATGGCACCCCACTCCGGCGCGGGTGGTTGCGCCCCGAGCCCGAGGTAGCTCAGGGCGGACGCCCAGACGACCGCCTGTCCGATGCCCAGGGTCGCGAGGACGAACAGCGGGGCGACGGCGTTCGGGAGGATGTGTCGGAACAGGATCCGGGCCGGCCCGTGCCCGAGCACTCGCGCGGCCTCGACGAAGTCGGAGGAGCGGACCTGGAGCAGTTGACCGCGGATGAGGCGCGCGTAGCCCGGCGCCGTCGACAGGCCGACCGCGATCGTCGCCGTGACGGGACCGGGCCCCGCGATGACGATCACGAGGAGCGCGAGCAGCAGGCCGGGGAACGCGAAGAGCACCTCGAGGACGCGTCCCACGGTGAAGTCCGCGATCCGGCCGCCGACTGCGGCGATCGTCGCGAGGACCGCTCCGAGGATCAGTCCGATGGCCGTCGTGGCGACGCCGATGAGGAGCGAGGTCCCCGCACCGTGTACGACCCGGCTCCAGACGTCGCGGCCGGACTCGTCCGTGCCGAACCAATGGGTGAGGGAGGGCGGCGAGAACGCGGCCCGCGGGTCGACCGCCGTCGGTGATGCTGTCGCGAACAGCTGGGGGACGAGCGCACAGCCGAGCAGGAACAGCACCACCACGGCCGCGACGATCTCGGGTGCGCCGAATCCCGATGACCGGCGCCATCCGCGGCGGACCCGGGCGTCGGCGCTTCCGGACGTCGGCGTGAGCGCGAGCCCGCTCATGAACCGGACCGCCGGATCCGGTCGCGTGGGTCGAGCAGCTCCGCCGCGAGGTCCGCGAGGAACATGACGACGACGTAGGCCACCGCCGAGCTCAACACCACGCCGGTGACCACCGGGACGTCGCGCACGGTCACCGCCTGGAGCAGCGTCCGTCCGAGACCGGGCCGGGCGAAGATGGTCTCCACCACCACCGCGCCGCTGATGAGGTATCCGAAGGCCCATCCCGACAGGTTCACCGCCGGCACGGCGGCGTGGCGTAGGCCGTGTCTGAGCAGCAGGCCGGTCGTCGACTCACCTCGGGCGGCCGCGGAGACGGCGAACGGTGCGCTCCCCGCGTCGAGCAACGGTTCCCGCATCACCTGGGCCAGGAACCCGGCGACCGGGATGGCCAGGGTCAGCACCGGGAGGATGAGACCGACCGCATCACCCGTGCTCACCGGAGGGAGCCATCCGAGCCAGGTGCTGAAGAGCGTGATGAGGACGGTCGCGAGCCAGAACTGGGGGAGCGACGCCGCCACGAGCTCGACGGCCGATCCGAGGGCCGCGGACACCCGCCCGCCACGGGTCGACCAGACCGCGAGGCCGAGCGCCAGGAGCCAGGCGACGGCGAGCGACGCCGTGGCCAGCACCAGCGTCCCGCCGAGCTGTTCGGCGAGCACCTGGGCCACCGGCGTGCGGAGGGACGCCGACGCGCCGAGATCTCCCTGGACCAGCCGGACCAGTTGCGCCAGGTACTGGACGAGGAGCGGCTGGTCCAGGCCGTACTGCTCGCGCACCCGCGCGAGCGCTTCCGCCGACGCCTGGGAGCCGGGGCCACCGAGATAGGCCTGCGCCGGGTCGCCGGGGATCAGCCGGACGGCGAAGAAGGTGACCGTCGCGACCGCCCAGAGCACGAACACAGCACCGGCCAGACGTGCCCCGATCCGCCCGGCCAGGCGGCGGAGGTCGCGTCCCGAGCGGCCGACGGAGCTCACTCCACGAGCCAGGCGTCCCCGAAGACCGGCGTCGACACCGTCGGCAGCGCGCGGACGCCCTGCAGCGAGGTGCTCAGCAGGAAGTGGTTCTGCTGGTCGTAGAGCGGCAGGATGTAGTAGCCGTCGAGGATGATCTGCTGCGCCTGCTCGTAGAGGAACGCCCGTTCCTCGGGATCGAGGGTGTCGCTCGCCTGCTTCAGGATCTCGTCGAGCGCGGGGTCGTCCAGCTGGGCGTGGTTCGCGAAGTAGCCGCTCGGCGCCGGGACGATGCCCGAGGAGTCGTAGAGCACGCGGAGGACGTCCGGTCCCACCTTCGTGTACGGAGCGCTGACGGCCTCGTAGGCGTTAGAGCCGAGCGCCTCGTACCAGCTCGAGAGGTCGAGCAGCTCGAGCTGCACGTCGAAGCCGGCGTCGCCGGCTCCGGCCTGGATCTGCTCGAAGAGCGACTGCTCGGCCGGGATCGACTGGTTCGTGCTGACGGGGAACCGTACGGTCAGTCGGACGCCGTCCTTCGTCCGCACGCCGTCCTCGTCCTTCTCGGTCCAGCCGGCCTCGTCCAGGAGCGTGTTGGCCGCATCGAGGTCGTAGCCGAACAGGCTCTCGTCGGAGTAGGCGGTCGCCTCCGCACTCGACAGCGGGGAGTAGGAACGCTTCGCCGTACCGAAGAACAGGGACTCGATGCCGGCGTTCACGTCCGTCGACCGCACGAAGGCCTCTCGCACGCGCTGGTCGTCGAACGGCGCCTGTCCCGCGTTGAGCTCGATGCGGTTCGAGGCACCGGGGCGCGGTGCGTCCAGGTCGACGATCGTCTTCGAGTCCTTCGCCTGCGCGATCGTGTCGGGCTGCGCGTTGTCGATGATGTCGACGTCGCCGCTCTGGAGTGCCGCGAAGCGCGACGCGGAGTCGGGGATGAAGCGCCACGTGATGCCGTCGAGGTACGCCGGCCCGTCGTTCGCGGCGTCGCTCGGTGCCGAGTCGTACGCGTCGTTCCGGACGAGCGAGACGTGGTCCTGCTTCACCCACTCGTCGACGACGAACGGTCCGGTACCGACCGGCGCATCGCAGTTCGCCGCTTCACCGCGGGCGATCCCCGTCGGGGACTCCATCGCCGTCCACGGCTGCGACAACGACTCCAGGAGCGCGCTGTCGGGAGCGGAGAGGATGAACCGGGCCGTCGTGGCGTCGACCGCCTCGACCGACGCGACCTTGCCCACCGCGAGGTAGCCCGTGGATGACTTCGTCGCCGGGTCCTGCAGGTGCTCGATGTTCGCCTTGACCGCCGCCGCGTCGAACGGGGTGCCGTCGGTGAACGTCACGTCCGACCGCAGCGTGAACTCCCAGGTCAGGCCGTCCTCCGACGTCGTCCAGGATTCGGCGAGCCACGGGATGATCTCACCCTTCGCGTCTCGGGAGACGAGCGGCTCGAGGAACTGCGCACTCAACAGGGCCTGCGGGTAGTTGCCACCGACGTGCGGATCCAGACACGTGGGCTCGGCGTCCCCGCTGGCGTAGACGAGCGTCCCACCGGCCTTCGGCGTGCTCGACGCGGCCGGCGTCCCCGGTGCACACGCTGCGAGCAGGACCGCGAGCGGAACGAGCGCCGCGGCGATGCGCAACGGACGACGCGAGGATGCAGGGCGTCGACGGGCAGAGGAGGGGGATGCGGGCACAGGGACTCCAGAAGGCGATCGACCGGGTGCTGAGGGCCCGGTGGCGGCGTCGGACGAATTATTGGACGCCGTCTCGGAACCAGCATAGAGCCTCAGCACCACGCCCCGACCCCTCGCACGACAGCTAGGCTCACAGGCGGCGGAAGGAGCCCACATGGCACGACCACCGGCACGGAACGCCGTCGGCAGACCCCGACGATCCTCCCGACGCGTCCTCGAGGAGGCGGCCGCCGAACTCTTCCTCGAACAGGGATACCCCGGCACCACCGTCGACCAGATCGCGAGCCGCGCCGGCGTCAGCCGCAACACCTTCTTCAACTACTTCGGCTCCAAGAGCGACGTCCTCTGGGTCGACGTCGACGCCGCGCTCGCCGGACTCGAACGGGCGCTCGCCGCAGGCGGGGACACCCCTGCAACGGACGTCGCCGACGCGATGCCGTCCCTACAATCCGCCCTCCTGGGTATCGCCGAGGAGCGCTCGAACGGCGCCGTGCCCTGGGCACTGACACAGATCGAGCTGATGGACACCGCGTGGGAGCTGCAGGCGTCCGGTCTCGAACGTCTGCTGCGTCTCCAAGCCGTGCTCCGGGTCTCGCTCGCCCGCCTCGCCGTCCGCGCCGACGAGCTGACGATCCGTTCCGCTGCAGCGGCACTCGCCGGCGCGATCGTCGCCGGCGCCGGGGCCTGGGCGGCCGCAGGTGTCGGCCGGGGCGAGCTCGGCGACTACCTCCGCCGCGCGATCGCTCCGGTGGTGGACGGGTACGGCCGCGCCCTCGCCCGGATCGACGGGCCGAGCTCCTCGTAGCCGACCCTCCTCGCAGCCGCTCCGCAGGCTGTACGATGGGACCATCGACATCGATCCGGCCATCACCGGGGAGTCCTCGGCAGAACAGCGACCGCTCAGCGGGAGCCCAGTAGAACCGAGCGGGTCAGGCCCGTCACAGCCGATGCAGAGCGGCCGTTCCAGTGGAGCGGCAAGCGGGGTGGTACCGCGTCGGCAACGCCGGCGTCCTCGCAGGACCCACGAGACCTGCCAGGAGAACGATGAGCTACCCGAAGTCCCAGGAACCGACCCCAACCGAGTCGGCGTCGAACGGCGCTGCGTTCGGCGTGACGCCGTCGCCCAGCTTCCCCTCGATCGAGGAGGGGGTGCTCGCCCGTTGGGCCGCCGACGGCACCTTCCAGGCCTCCATCGACCAGCGCGAGGGCGCTCCGGAGTGGGTGTTCTACGACGGCCCGCCCTTCGCGAACGGCCTCCCGCACTACGGTCACCTCCTCACGGGCTACGCCAAGGACCTCTTCCCCCGGTTCCAGACGATGCGCGGCAAGCAGGTGCACCGCCGGTTCGGCTGGGACACCCACGGCCTCCCCGCCGAGCTCGAGGCGGAGCGCCAGCTCGGCATCACCGACAAGCGCCAGATCGACGAGATGGGGCTCGCCGCGTTCAACCAGGTCGCACGCGACTCCGTCCTCCGCTACACGGAGGAGTGGCAGGACTACGTGACGCGCCAGGCGCGTTGGGTCGACTTCGAGCACGACTACAAGACCCTCGACGTGACCTACATGGAGTCGGTCATCTGGGCCTTCAAGCAGCTCCACGACAAGGGCCTCGCCTACGAGGGCTACCGGGTGCTGCCCTACTGCTGGCGCGACCAGACGCCGCTCTCCAACCACGAGCTGCGGATGGACGACGACGTCTACCGCTCCCGCCAGGACCAGACCGTCACGGTCACCTTCCCGTTGGTCGGTCCGAAGGCCGAGAGCCTCGGGCTCACCGCCGTCCGCGCGCTCGCCTGGACGACCACGCCCTGGACCCTGCCGACGAACGCCGCGCTCGCCGTCGGGCCCGACATCGAATACGCGGTCGTCCCGGCCGGCCCGAACGGCACCCCCGACGCCACGGTGCTCCGCGAGGAGGGCTCCGCCCACGCCGACACCGAGGTCCTCGGCGGCGAGTACCTCATCGCCTCGGCGCTGCTCGGCAACTACGCGAAGGACCTCGGCTACGACTCCGCGGCCGAGGCGCAGGCCGCCGTCTCCCGGACGATCGTCGGGCGCGAGCTCGAAGGCGTCTCCTACGACCGCCTCTGGGACTACTACGCCGACGCCGAGTGGGGCATGGAGCAGGCCTGGCGCATCCTCGTCGCCGACTACGTGTCGACCGAGGACGGCACCGGCATCGTGCACCAGGCCCCCGCCTACGGTGAAGAGGACCAGAAGGTGTGCGAGGCCGCCGGTATCCCGGTGATCGTCTCCGTCGACGACGGCGGGAAGTTCCTCCCGGAGGTGTCCGACGTCGCAGGTCTCCAGGTCTTCGACGCCAACAAGCCGCTCACCCAGTTGTTGAAGGCACAGGGCCGCCTCCTGCGTCAGGCGAGCTACGAGCACTCCTACCCGCACTGCTGGCGCTGCAAGCAGCCGCTCATCTACAAGGCTGTGTCGAGCTGGTTCGTCCGCGTGCCCGAGTTCCGCGACCGCATGGAAGAGCTCAACCAGGAGATCACCTGGGTCCCGGAGAACGTCAAGGACGGACAGTTCGGCAAGTGGCTCGCGGGTGCGCGCGACTGGTCGATCAGCCGCAACCGGTACTGGGGCTCACCGATCCCGGTGTGGAAGAGCGACGACCCTGCCTACCCGCGCATCGACGTGTACGGATCGCTGGACGAGCTCGAGGCCGACTTCGGCGTGCGCCCGACCGATCTGCACCGCCCGTACATCGACGAGCTCACGCGGCCGAACCCCGACGACCCCACCGGCCGGTCGACGATGCGCCGCATCACCGACGTCCTCGACGTCTGGTTCGACTCCGGATCGATGCCGTTCGCCCAGGTGCACTACCCGTTCGAGAACCGCGAGTGGTTCGACTCGCACAGCCCCGCGGACTTCATCGTCGAGTACATCGGCCAGACGCGTGGGTGGTTCTACCTCCTGCACGTGCTGTCGACCGCGCTGTTCGACCGGCCGGCGTTCACGAGCGTCGTGAGCCACGGCATCGTCCTCGGCAGCGACGGCCAGAAGATGTCGAAGTCGCTGCGCAACTACCCGGACGTCAACGAGGTCTTCGACCGCGACGGCTCCGACGCCATGCGCTGGTTCCTCATGTCGAGCTCGGTGCTGCGCGGCGGCAACCTCGTCGTGACGGAGGAGGGCATCCGTGAGGGCGTCCGCCAGGTGATGCTGCCGTTGTGGAACACCTGGTACTTCTTCTCGCTGTACGCCAACACGGCGGTCCCTGGTGGCTACGACGCCGAGTGGCGCACGGACTCCACCGACGTCCTCGACCGCTACATCCTCGCCAAGACACGTGAGCTCGTCGTCACGGTGACCGACCACCTCGAGGCGTTCGACGCGACCCTCGCAGCGGCCTCGCTGCGGGACTTCGCGGACGTCCTGACCAACTGGTACGTGCGTCGTTCCCGCGACCGCTTCTGGTCGACCGACGGCGGCGTCTTCGACCGCGACGCCTTCGACACGCTCTACACCGTCCTCGAGACGTACTGCCGGGTCGCCGCTCCGCTCCTGCCGCTCATCACGGAGCAGATCTGGACCGGCCTGACGGGCGAGCGCAGTGTGCACCTCACCGACTGGCCGGAGCCCGAGGCGTTCCCGGAGGACGCGGCACTCGTCGAGGCGATGGACCGGGTCCGCGAGGTCTCGGGTGTCACCCTCGCCCTCCGCAAGCAGGCCGGTCTCCGTGTCCGGTTGCCGCTCGCATCGCTCACCGTGGTCACGCCCGACCCCGCGTCGCTCGCCCCGTTCGAGGCGATCCTCCGCGAGGAGCTCAACCTCAAGGCCGTCTCCTTCGCCGAGTTGACCGACACCAGCGGCACCGAGTTCGGCGTCACCTCGCGCCTCTCGATCAACGCCCGCGCGGCGGGCCCGCGCCTCGGCAAGACGGTGCAGCAGGCGATCAAGGGCGCTCGGAGCGGCGACTGGTCCGAGGTCGACGGCACGGTCACGGCCGGCGGCATCGAGCTCGTCGACGGCGAGTACGAGCTCGTCATGGAGGCGTCCTCGGGCGCCGCCGGTGGCGTTGCGCTCGCGCTCCTGCCTTCGGGTGGCTTCGCCCTACTCGAGACCACGCTGACGCCCGAGCTCGAAGCGGAGGGACTCGCCCGAGACATCATCCGTGCCGTGCAGGACACCCGGAAGGCGGCGGACCTGCAGGTGAGCGACCGGATCCGGCTGCAGCTCCGATTCGAGGACGACGCCGACGAACGCGCGGTGCGCAGTGCCCTCGACGTGGTCGACCTCGCCGGCGACACCCTGGCGACGTCCCTGACCTGGTCCGACGACGAGGCCCAGGCTGGAGCGTCGGGCTTCGCCCAGTCGTTCGCGGCCGGGAAGTTCGGCAACGCCGGAGCCTTCACCGTGACCGTCGCACGTGCAGAGGAGACCGCCGATGTCCGATGACCTGATCCCCGGAGACGAGTTGTCCGCGGCCGATGCCGCCGACGCCGTGTACCGCGAGCTTCTGGAACGGCTGGGGGAGGCGCAGCCGCAGCCGCGTCTCGGTGCCACCAAGCGGGCGCTCGAGCTCCTCGGCAACCCGGAGTCGTCCTTCGCGATCATCCAGATCGCCGGAACGAACGGCAAGACGAGCACGGCCCGCATGATCGAGAGCATCCTCCGCGCCCACGGGCTCCGCACCGGTCTCTTCACGAGCCCGCACCTCGTCCGGTTCACCGAGCGCATCGGGATCGACGGCGAGCGGATCTCGGACGAGGCCGTCGCCAGGAACTGGGACGACATCAAGCCGTATCTGGCGATGGTCGACGCCGAGCTGACGGAGGCGGGTGAGCCCGCGCTGACCTTCTTCGAGGCGCTCACCGTCCTGGGATTCGCCTGCTTCGGCGACGCCCCCGTCGACGTCGCCGTCGTCGAGGTGGGGATGGGCGGTGCCTGGGACTCGACGAACGCCGCCGATGCCGAGGTCGCCGTCTTCACGCCGATCGACCTCGACCACGTGCAGCGGCTCGGCAAGACGATCGCCGAGATCGCGCGCACCAAGGCCGGGATCATCAAGCCCGGTGCGCAGGTGGTCTCGGCCGCGCAGCACCCCGACGCGCGTCAGGCGATCGTCGACGCCGCCGCGGCGGTCGACGACCCGGCCGTGTTCGAAGGTGAGGAGTTCGCCCTCGTGCAGGACGCCGTGGCGGTGGGCGGACAGCTCATCACCGTCCGAGGGCGCGCCGGCACCTACCCGGAGCTGTACCTCCCGCTCTACGGGGACCACCAGGGACGGAACGCGACGCTCGCGATCGCCGCGGTCGAGGCGTTCCTCGGCGGAGCGACCCAGCCGATCGCGGAGGACGTCCTCGCGGAGGGCCTCACCGAGGTCGCCTCCCCGGGGCGTCTGCAGCTCATCGGCACCGAGCCGACCGTGCTCGTCGACGCTGCGCACAACCCGCACGGTGCTGCATCCCTGGTCGCCGCACTCGGCAGCTACTTCGACGTCGACGAGATCGCCTTCGTGGTCGGCATCCTCCAGGACAAGGACGCCGCCGGCATCCTGACGACCCTGGCGCCCGCCGCATCCGGCTTCTTCTTCACCCAGTCGGAGTCGGAGCGGGCGATCCCCGCCGAGGAGCTCTCGCGCCTCGCCGCGTCGCTCGACCTGCCGGCGTCGACCTTCGCCGACACGCTCGACGAGGCCGCTGAGGACGCACGGCGCTGGGCCGAGGAGGCGCCGCGCCGGCTGGTGGTGATCACCGGCTCGATCACCCTCGTGGGCGAGGCGATCGAGATCGCCGACGACCGGGAATGGAAGGCGACCGCATGAGCGGCATGGCACGGAGTCGGGCTCCACGGAGCATCAAGCAGACCCTCGGATCGATCATCCTCGGCTTCGAGATGATCGTCATGTTCCTCGGCGCGCTCGTCATCTTCGGGCTGAAGGCCCTCCCGGCCCCGGTCGCGTTGATCGGCGGAGCGGTGCTGTGTCTGATCATCGTCGCGACGATCCCGCTCCTGCGATTCCGCTGGGGGTATTGGCTGGGCTGGGCGGTGCAAGCCGCTATCGTGGCTACCGGCCTGCTCGTGCCGATGATGTTCCTCGTCGGCGGGATGGCCGCAGCCGTCTGGACCTATGCGATGGTCCAAGGCGACAAGATCGAGCGTCAGCAGGCGCTCTACCGAGAAGCGAAGGATTGACCGTGGCTGTTGAAGAAACCCTGGTACTCGTGAAGCCTGACGGCGTCGCACGCAACCTGACCGGCGAGATCCTCCGTCGGATCGAGGCGAAGGGCTATTCGCTCGTGGACCTGCGCATGGTCGAGCCGGACCGCGAGCTGCTGGCCGCCCACTACGCCGAGCACGAGGGCAAGCCGTTCTACGAGCCCCTCGTCGAGTTCATGCTGAGCGGTCCCGTCGTCGCGATCCGCGTCGCCGGCAACCGTGTCATCGAGGGCTTCCGCTCGCTCGCCGGCACGACCGACCCGACCACCGCCGCGCCCGGGACCATCCGCGGCGACTTCGGCCGCGACTGGGGCCTCAAGGTCCAGCAGAACCTCGTCCACGGCTCGGACAGCCCCGAGTCCGCCTCCCGCGAGCTCGCGCTCTGGTTCGCCTGACGCACCGACTCCGCACGACGAAGCCCGCCTCCGATTCCGGGGGCGGGCTTCGTCGTGCGCGTCCGGCGGCCGTTCGGGCCGCCACCGGCTACAGGTAGGACAGGACGTCGAGGCGGAGCTGGGCGATGACCGCCACCACGAGGTAGCACCCGAGCGTCACCACCACGATCCACGAGGACACGACCCCGGCGACGCGGCGGACGGCGGGGGACGCCGGGATGATGCCGTTCCGCAGGGTGAACGAGGTCACCGCGATGAACGAGGGGATCGTCACCGACCAGGTGACCATGCACCACGGGCACAGCGTGCCGAGGACGAAGATGCTCTGCGAGATCAGCCAGATGACGAATCCCAGCGCACCGAGGAACCCGATGTTGAAGGCGATCCAGAACCACCGCGCGAACTGCGCACCGGCGAGGACCGCGACGCCGACGGCGATCGGGGCGATCCAGGCGGCGAGGCCGATGATCGGATTCGGGAATCCGAGGATGGCACCCTGCCAGGAGTTCAGGTTGACCCCGCACTGCACGAGGATGCTCAGATTGCAGCCGAGCTGGGCGTTCGGATCCTGCAGGAGCTGGAACTTGTCGAGGGTGAGCGCGAACGCCGCGATCCACCCGATGACACCTGCGACGATGAGGAAGATCGCGAGGCCCCTGGGGCGCGCGTCGATGACCGGAGTTGACACGCCCTGATTCTCGCACGCCCGCCTGAACGGTGGCGGGACATGCCCGGGTGGTCCGTACTCAGGACCGTCGGCCCTGTTCGTGCGATAATCGTGGGGTGGTGCCCGAGCCGCGCTCGACCGCACGACACAACAGGCTTGTTGGGCAATGAGAGCCCAGGACCCGCCGGCACGTGCCGGCACGATCGTGAGAGCTCCGAGAGCCAGCGATCACACAGGATTTGCGAACGGCTGCACCCGCGGCCGCACGCACGAGACGAAGAACCGGAGGGTGGCGCGGCCACCGACCCGGCATAGGGGAGTACACCAGGAATGGTGAAAGAGCACACCGAGGATCCGGCCACGCCGGGGACCGAGCACGAACCGACCGACCAGCACCTCACGACGCCCGAGACGGCGGACGAGTCGACCAGCACCGAGACGGACGCCCAGGCGACCGGGCCCGACGAGCAGAAGACTGCGGCCGCACCGGTGCGTCCACCGACCACCATGCTGCTGTTCCAGGCGCCCGACCTGCCGCCGATCGTCCACCGCGACGACGAACCGCTCGAGGCGGAGCTCAGCTCGTCGAGGCGTCGCACGCGTCGTCGTGCCGGCGAGGACGGACCGGAGCAGGGCGAGCGGGGTGGCGACTCGCGCCCCGACACCCGCAACGTGGTCAAGGTCCGCACGCCGCGTGAGCCGGAACTCATCACCGAACCGCAGAAGGTGCGCGGCTCGACGAGGCTCGAGGCCAAGAAGCAGCGTCGCCGTGACGGACGCGACGCCGGTCGTCGTCGTCCGGTCGTCACCGAGGCCGAGTTCCTCGCCCGCCGCGAATCGGTCGACCGTGTCATGGTCGTCCGCTCCAAGAACGGCAAGACGCAGATCGGCGTGCTGGAGGACGGCGTGCTCGTGGAGCACTACGTCGCCAGGAGCCAGGAGGCGTCGCTCATCGGCAACGTCTACCTCGGCCGTGTGCAGAACGTCCTGCCCAGCATGGAGGCGGCGTTCGTCGACATCGGTCGCGGACGCAACGCGGTGCTCTACTCCGGCGAGGTCGACTGGGACTCCGTGGAGACGGGCAACCAGCCCCGCCGGATCGAGCTCGCGCTCAAGGGCGGCGACAAGGTCCTCGTCCAGGTCACGAAGGACCCGGTCGGACACAAGGGCGCGCGCCTGACGAGTCAGGTCTCGCTCCCCGGTCGGTACCTCGTCTACGTGCCGAACGGCTCGATGAACGGCATCTCGCGCAAGCTGCCCGACACGGAGCGCGCCCGCCTGAAGAAGATCCTCAAGGAGGTCCTCCCGGAGAACGTCGGCGTCATCGTCCGCACGGCCGCCGAGGGCGCGACCGAGGAACAGCTCACGCTCGACGTCACGCGGCTGAAGTCGCAGTGGTCGGAGATCTCCCGTCAGATCGAGACGGTCCAGTCACCGGCACTGCTGCACAGCGAGCCCGACCTGCTCATCAAGATCATCCGCGACGTCTTCAACGAGGACTTCCACAAGCTCGTCATCCAGGGCTCGGACGCGCTGCAGGACATCCAGAGCTACCTGCGCGGCGTCGCCCCCGACCTGCTCGAGCGTGTCGAGCCGTACGACGGCACGGGCGACTCCTTCGTCGACTACCGCATCGCCGAGCAGATCGAGAAGGCGCTCGACCGCAAGGTCTGGCTGCCGTCCGGCGGATCCCTCGTGATCGACCGCACCGAGGCCATGACGGTCGTCGACGTCAACACGGGGAAGTTCGTCGGTTCCGGCGGCAACCTCGAGGAGACGGTCACCAAGAACAACCTCGAGGCCGCCGAGGAGGTCGTGCGTCAGCTGCGACTGCGCGACATCGGCGGGATCATCGTCGTCGACTTCATCGACATGGTGCTCGAGTCGAACCGCGACCTCGTGCTGCGCCGCCTCGTGGAGTGCCTCAGCCGCGACCGCACGAAGCACCAGGTCGCCGAGGTCACCTCGCTCGGTCTCGTGCAGATGACGCGTAAGAAGCTCGGCCTCGGCCTGCTCGAGACGTTCAGCGAGCCCTGCGAGGTCTGCGCCGGACGCGGCGTGGTCGTGCACCACGACCCCGTCGTGAAGCACCGCCAGACGCCGCAGCCGGAGCAGCAGCGTCGGCGCGGCAAGGGCGGGTCCCAGGGCGGCCAGCCGTCCTCGAACGGCCAGGGCGCTCAGCAGAAGCCGGCCGGACAGACGCACGGGATCACCGACGACGCGAAGAACGCGCTCGCCTTGATCGCGGCGCGCACGCTGCACCACGAGGAGCTCGCCGCCGCCGAGGCCGTGGCCGACGCCGTCGTGGCCGAGGCACAGCACACACAGTCGCAGCACGTAGAGGCGCAGGGTTCCGAGGAGTCGGTCGCGGACGAGTCCACGACGTCACCGGAGGATCAGTCCGGATCGCACGACGGTCGTCGGAGCCGGCGCGAGAAGCGCGAACCGCGTCGTCGTGGCGGTGACGGGTCCCGCCGGGGTGCTTCGGAGGAGCGCTCCACCGAGGCGCCGACCGAATCCGCGGCCCCGACGCTGGCCTTGCTCGACCTGCCGATCGCACCGGTCGCCGACAAGCCGCGTCGCGCAGCCGTCGCGGACCCCGAGCACCTGCTCGAGTCCGTCCTCGACGCGCTCCCCGAGCCGAAGCAGCCGGGCCAGGGTCGCGGCCGGAGCCGCCGGGTGTCGACCGCTTCACTCGCGGGCGGACAGGCCGTCGGCTCGGACGGCGCCCAGCGTCAGGCCGAATAGTCAGGTCGCATCAGGACGGCGCGTCTCCTCGGGAGGCGCGCCGTTCGCGTGCGGTGATGCGCAAGCCGCTGGCGATGAGTCGACGAACGAGTTCGCCGCCGGTCACCGCGACGGCGCCGGCCGCCACGAGCGAGGCATGGCGCTCGGCGGGGACGTCGTAGTGGTCGAGGTCGAACGATCGCGGCGGGAGCCCGGTGCGTCCGGCGAAGGCGTGCAGCTCCTCCAGGGAGCTGTCGCTCACCACGTGGGACCAGAGCGTGCCGTGCGCCGGCCACAGCGGGGGATCGATGAGCACCGTCATGCCTCCATCCAACCATCGGGCCCCTCGCGCGATTCCCGTCCGTGGCCGGACGCGCCGGGCACCCGGCCGGCGTTCAGGAGCCCCCGGGGTACACTGGTCGAGTGCGTCCGGTGTGGGAGCCGTGAGGAACAGCCTCGGTCACGAGGTTCTGTGCCCACTGGTTTGACCTGGACTGCACGATGAAGTAAACTCGACCGTTGGTGTGCATTGAGTTTTCAATGCCACGCCCAACGGTTTTCTGCCATCAAGGTGTCCCACGTGTTCGAGCCTTTCCGAGCAGTAACTTCCAGCAACAGTCAGTCGGAGCGTTTCGCTCCCCAAAGAACGGGTACGTAGTGGTTTACGCAGTTGTGCGCGCCGGAGGACGGCAGGAGAAGGTCGAGATCGGAACCATCGTCACGATGGACCGGGTCAAGGCCGACAAGGATGGCAACATCGAGCTTCCCGCGGTGCTCCACGTCGACGGTGAGAAGATCATCTCCGACGCGAAGTCGCTCGCCAAGATCACGGTGACGGCCGAGGTGCTCGAGAACCTCCGCGGTCCGAAGATCATCATCCAGAAGTTCAAGAACAAGACCGGTTACAAGAAGCGTCAGGGGCACCGTCAGGAGCTCACGCGCGTCAAGATCACCGGCATCAAGTAAGGCATCGAGGAGAAGAAGAGATGGCACACAAGAAGGGTGCGAGTTCCACTCGCAACGGTCGTGACTCCAACGCACAGCGTCTCGGTGTGAAGCGCTTCGGCGGCCAGGTCGTCCTCGCGGGCGAGATCCTCGTCCGTCAGCGCGGCACGCACTTCCACCCCGGCGCCAACGTCGGTCGTGGCGGCGACGACACGCTGTTCGCCCTCGAGGCCGGCTCCGTGCAGTTCGGCAACAAGGGTGGCCGCAAGGTCGTCAACATCGTCGCTGCTGCAGAGTAGCAACAACGTCTTTCCAGCAGGGGGCGGGCTTCGGCCCGCCCCTGCTGTCGTACAACCGAGTTCCATGATCCAGAGAGGGGCTGAGCGTCCATGGTCACATTCGTCGACCGGGTCACACTGCACCTGCGAGCGGGCGGCGGCGGCAACGGCTGCGTCTCCGTGAAGCGCGAGAAGTTCAAGCCGCTGGCCGGCCCCGATGGCGGCAACGGCGGACACGGTGGTGACATCGTGCTCGTGTCCGATCCTCAGATCACGACGCTGCTCGGATACCACCGGTCACCGCACCGGAGCTCCGACACCGGCGGCTTCGGCATGGGCGACCACCGCAACGGGTTCCAGGGCGAGACGCTCATCCTGCCGGTCCCCGTCGGGACGGTCGTCAAGGACGTCGACGGCGTCGAACTCGTCGACTTCGTCGAGCCCGGCATGGAGTTCGTCGTCGCTCCCGGCGGCCAGGGCGGCCTCGGGAACGCGGCACTCTCGTCGACCAAGCGCAAGGCCCCAGGCTTCGCGCTGCTCGGCACGCCCGGCTGGGAAGGCGACGTCCTCCTCGAGCTGAAGACCGTCGCCGACGTCGCGCTCGTCGGGTACCCCTCCGCCGGCAAGTCCAGCCTCATCGCGGCGATGTCCGCGGCGAAACCCAAGATCGCGGACTACCCGTTCACCACCCTGCACCCGAACCTCGGCGTCGTCGAGGCCGGCGAGGTCCGCTACACCATGGCGGACGTCCCCGGACTCATCGAGGGCGCAAGTGAGGGCAAGGGCCTCGGTCTCGAGTTCCTGCGTCACGTCGAGCGCTGCTCCGCGCTCCTGCACGTGCTGGACTGCGCGACGCTCGAACCGGGACGCGACCCCATCAGCGACCTCGACATCATCCTGGCCGAGCTCGCCGCCTACCCGGTGCCGGAGGGGCAGACGCCGCTGGTCGAGCGTCCGCAGCTCATCGCGCTCAACAAGATCGACGTCCCGGAGGCGAGGGAGCTCGCGGAGTTCCTGCGTCCCGACCTCGAGGCGCGCGGCTACAAGGTCTTCGAGATCTCGACGGTCTCGCGCGAAGGCCTCCGACAGCTCTCGTTCGCGTTGAGCGAGCTCGTCGAGGAGAGCCGCGCCCGCGCAGCCCTCGAGGCCGCGAAGCCCCGGATCGTGCTGCGCCCGAAGCCCGTCGACGACTCCAAGTTCACCGTCACGGTCGAGGGTGGCACCTACGGCAACCTCTACCGCATCCTCGGCGCGAAGCCGGAACGCTGGGTGCAGCAGACGGACTTCAACAACGAGGAGGCCGTCGGGTTCCTCGCGGACCGACTGGCGAAGCTCGGCGTCGAAGAGGCGCTCTTCAAGGCCGGTGCCGTCGCCGGCGCGACCGTGATGATCGGTGCGGGTGGCGGTGTGGTCTTCGACTGGGAGCCCACACTGACGAGCACCGCGGAACTGCTGACGCAGCCGCGTGGAACGGACCCGCGTCTCGATGCGAGCCACCGCCCGACGCGCAACCAGCGTCGCGACGAGTACTTCGAGCGCATGGACGCCAAGGCCGAGGCCCGTGCCGAGCTGCTCCGCGAACGTGCGGCCGGTCTCTGGAACGACGACGAGGGCTTCGAGGTCGGCTCCGTGCCGGCCGACGCGCAGCAGGACGAGGGCGTCACGACGGAGGACGACGACCGGTGACCATCCACCAGCGCAGTGGCATCCCCTCGGCGCGACGCATCGTCGTGAAGGTCGGGTCCTCCTCGATCAGTGGCGACAACGCCGGGCAGATCACTGCGCTGGTCGAGGCTCTGGCCGAGGCGCACGCCCGAGGCACCGAGGTCATCCTCGTGTCCTCGGGCGCCATCGCGACCGGGATGCCCTACCTCCGCCTCGACGCCCGTCCGAGCGACCTGGCGACGCAGCAGGCGGCTGCCGCCGTCGGGCAGAACGTGCTGATCTACCGGTACCAGGACAGCCTCGACCGGTTCGGCATCGTCGCGGGCCAGGTGCTGCTCACCGCCGGCGACCTCGAGAACCCCAGTCACCGGAGCAATGCCCAGCGGGCGATGGAACGCCTCCTCGGGTTGCGCATCCTGCCGATCGTCAACGAGAACGACACCGTCGCGACACACGAGATCCGGTTCGGCGACAACGACCGCCTTGCCGCCCTCGTGTCGGTCCTCGTCGCGGCCGACGTCCTCGTCCTGCTGAGTGACGTCGACGCGCTGTACACCCGCCCTCCGCACGAAGCGGGTGCCGAGCGCATCGAGGAGGTCCCGTTCGGAGACACCCTCTCGGGCGTCACCTTCGGCGACATCGGCTCCGCGGGCGTCGGCACCGGGGGAGCGGGCACGAAGGTGTCGGCCGCCCGGTTGGCCGCCGAGGCGGGGACGTCCGTCCTCGTGACGTCGACCACGAACGTCGCGTCCGCCCTCCGCGGTGAGCACCTCGGCACCTGGTTCCAACCGGCGTGACGCGGAGAGCGTCCACCAGACGCCGCTGAGTAGAATCGACGCATGTCGTCGCCAACCACCACCGTGCTGCCGCTCGCGGATCGTCTCACCGCTGCGAAGCGTGCCTCCCGGGTCCTCGCCCAGGCGACCACCGCGCAGAAGAACCGGGCCCTCGAGGCCATCGCCGTCGCGATCGTCGAGGGCGCGGATGCGGTCATCGCCGCCAACGAGCGCGACCTCGTCGCGGGACGCGAGCAGGGCATCAGTGTCGGCCTGCAAGACCGTCTCCGCCTCGACCGGGGCCGCATCGACGGGCTCGCGGTGGCGGTCCGCGACGTCATCGCGATCGTCGACCCGGTCGGCCAGGTGGTCCGCGGAAGCAACACTCCGGACGGGGTGAAGCTCGAGCAGATACGCGTCCCGTTCGGCGTGGTCGGCGCGATCTACGAGGCGCGCCCGAACGTCACGGTCGACATCGCCGCCCTCGCGATCAAGAGCGGCAACGCCGTGGTGCTCCGCGGCGGGTCAGCGGCGGAACACTCGAACGCGGTCCTCGTGGGACTGCTGCGATCGGCGCTCGAGTCCGTCGGTCTTCCCGGGGACGCGGTACAGACCATCGACGAGTTCGGTCGCGACGGTGCGAAGCAGCTCATGAACGCCAGAGGCCTGATCGACGTCCTCATCCCGCGGGGGAGCGCGTCACTCATCGAGACGGTCGTCAGAGAGTCGACGGTCCCCGTGATCGAGACCGGCGCCGGCGTCGTCCACGTGTTCCTCGACGAGAGTGCCGAACTCGACTGGGCCGTCGACATCGTGCGCAACGCCAAGGTGCAGCGGCCATCGGTCTGCAACGCGCTCGAGACGATCCTCGTCCACCGCGCTGCGGCCGCGCGCCTGCTGCCCGCCGTGCTCGGCGACCTGCGCGAGCACGGGGTGCTCATCCACGCGGACGAACGTGCCGGCGAGGTCTTCGCCGACGTCGTGCCAGCCGTGGAGGAGGACTGGTCCACCGAGCACATGTCGCTCGAGCTCTCGGTGCGCGTGGTCGATGACCTCGACGCCGCGCTCGAGCACATCGACCGATACTCCACCGGACACACGGACGCGATCATCACGAACGACGTGGTGAACGCCGACCGGTTCCTCGCCGAGGTCGATTCGGCCGTCGTCATGGTCAACGCCTCGACCCGCTTCACCGACGGCGCCGAGTTCGGATTCGGCGCCGAGGTCGGCATCTCGACGCAGAAGCTCCATGCCCGCGGACCGATGGGACTGCCGGAACTCACGAGTACGAAGTGGCTCGTGCGTGGTTCGGGCCACACCCGTCGGTAGTCGCTAGACTGGTACGGGCGTCACGAGGCGTCGCACAGAAGGAGAGATCATGTCGATTGCCGCGTCCGTCTTGGCCACCGCCGTACTGGCTGAATCGGAGCACGCTGTCGAACTCGCCGCACCGACCTGGGTGTTCGGCGCGGTCGCCCTCGTGCTGTTCGCCATCCTCGGCGCCGTGACCTTCAGCTACCGCGACGTCGCCAACCGCCATGCCGACAAGGGCGAGTCGGGCTCCGCTCACGGCGAGCACGGCCACTAGGCTGTCCGGCGTGAGCGCGCCCGTCACCGAGACGACGACCCGTCGTCCTCGGATCGGGGTCATGGGCGGGACGTTCGACCCGATCCACCACGGGCACCTCGTCGCCGCCTCGGAGGTCGCGCAGCACTTCGATCTCGATGAGGTCGTCTTCGTCCCGACCGGCATGCCGTACCGGAAGTCGGGCGTGAGCGACAGTGAGCACCGGTACCTCATGACCGTGATCGCCACTGCAGCGAACCCCCGCTTCACCGTCAGCCGGGTCGACATCGACCGAGCCGGACCGACGTACACGATCGACACGCTGCGCGATCTGCGCCGCAAGCGTCCCGATGCCGAGCTGTTCTTCATCACGGGTGCCGATGCGATCGCCCAGATCCTCAGTTGGAAAGACGTCAGAGAGGTGTGGGACCTCGCTCACTTCGTCGCTGTGAGTAGACCGGGACACGATTTGAACGTTTCCGGATTACCACAGCACGACGTAAGCTTGTTGGAAGTTCCGGCCCTAGCGATATCGTCGACGGATTGCCGGAGCCGGGTGAGCAAAGGCTTTCCGGTCTGGTATCTGGTTCCCGACGGTGTCGTGCAGTACATCACCAAGCACCACCTGTATCGGAGTGAAGCCACATGACCGCGTTGCCAGAGGATGCGCCCCTGACCAGGCGACAGGCTCGAGCGAGCCAGCAGCCGTCGACGTCCGCTGACGAAGCGACGACGGACGCTACTGCGCCACGGACACGACGCGCGTCGACATCCGATCCCGTCGCCGGGGGAGCGATCCCCGAGCAGACCACGCCGCGCGATGAGAGCGCTCCAGCGCCTGCGTCCACGTCACCCGCGCCGTCGTCGAGCGCTCCGGCATCCGGTGCACCTGCTCCGGCACCGACCGGTGGACTCACGCGCCGTCAGTTGCGAGAACTCGAGCGCACCGGCTCGATCGAACAGGTGGGCTCCCCGGCAGCGCCGGTCGCTCCTCCGGTCGAGCAGCCGGTCCCCTCGGTAGCCCTGCCGCCGCGGACGCCCGATCAGGTGGTCGCTCCGCCCCAGAAGCAGAACAAGGCGGCCCGTCAGCAGGCCGCGAAGCTCGCGCAGCAGGAAGCGGACGCCAAGGCTGCCGCTGCAGCCGAGCAGGAGCGCCGCGAAGCCGAGGCCAGCAAGCAGGCCGAGCAGCGCCAGGCCGCCGAGCGCAAGGCGGAAGAACAGCAGGCCGCAGAACGCCAGGCCGCCGAACGCAAGGCGGCTGAACGCAAGGCCGCTGAGCGGGCCGCCGCCGACGAACGCGCAGCCAAGGCCCGGTCCGCCGAGGCGCCGACGCCTCCCGCGACTCCCGCCGCTGCGGCGCCGGTGGCCACCGGTTCGCTCTTCGACGTCTCGGACCGCGACGACATCTCCGAGGACCCCGCGTCGACCCTGTCGAAGGGGTTCGGGCGCGACTCCATGCTCGTGGCGGCACTCGAAGCCGAGAAGGCTTCGCAGGCCGACAAGGAGGTCGCGTTCGAGGACCTCCTCGGAAGCGGCATGACGAGCACGGGGCAGATCACCACGAGCTCGCTCATCATCCCCGTCGCTCCGGCGCAGGCTGAGGCGGGCGCCACATCCAACTCCACGGGCGAGATCCTCATCACCGGAACCATCGATCTGCCCCGTGGATTGGGTTCCGCCGGTCAAGACCCGAACCACTTCGACGGTGCAGGGATCGACCGACTCATCGAGGGCGACGAGCTGCCGGCCTCGGTCACTGCAGCGTCCCCGGTCGCTGCCAGCCGCGCGGTCAGTAGCCACGGTTCCACCCGCGACGTCGTCCCGGCCACCACCAACCAGAGCAACAAGCTGCTGATGACGCTTGCGATCGCCGCCGCGGTGCTCGCCGCCGGCGTGATCGCGGTGCTCATCATCGGTTTCTTCGGCGGAGCGTTCTAGCCCTGCCGGCATTCATCCGATCGCGCACCATGCGATCGCCAGAGGAGTACACCACATGACCCTGTCCGACACCACACTGGACGCCGTCCAGCTCGCAGCGACCGCAGCCGAGTCCAAGGGGGGCGAGGATCTCGTCGCACTCGACGTCTCCGGTCCATTGCCGTTCGTCGACGCCTTCCTCCTCGTCACCGGTCGGAGTGAGCGCAACGTCGTCGCCATCGCCGGCGAGGTCGAGGACCGCCTGAACGCGAGCGGCGTGAAGACGCTGCGACGCGAAGGCAAGTCCGAGGGGCGGTGGATCCTGCTCGACTTCGGCGAGGTCGTCGTCCACGTCTTCCACGAGGAGGAGCGGATGTACTACTCGCTGGAGCGTCTGTGGAAGGACTGCCCGGTGATTCCGCTGGTCTCGTCCGCACCGCAGCCCGCGAACTGACCATCCCGTCGGTGCCGAGCACCGAAAGTGGTCACAACCGCTCTCAAGATGTAGTAACCTATTCAAGTTGCTTCCGCTGAAACAGCAGGGGCAAGCAAGTTGAATACGGGTCTGTGGCGCAGCTGGTAGCGCACCTGCATGGCATGCAGGGGGTCAGGGGTTCGAGTCCCCTCAGATCCACCCGAACACCGAGAAGTCCCCGTCAGCCGAACAGCTGACGGGGACTTCTGCGTTGGTCAGACCCTGGGTTTGGCGGGACCCTGAGGTCAGTTCACCTCGTCGGGGTGGCTGCCGACGCGCTTGCCCGAGTCGAGGGCGTCGATGGACGCGATCTCGTCGGCGGACAGCTCGAAGCCGAAGACGTCGAAGTTCTGGGCGATGCGCTCGCGCGAGTTCGACTTGGGGAAGACGATAAGCCCGTTCTGCAGGTGCCACCGGATGACGACCTGCGCCGGCGTGACGCCGTGTGCCTCGGCTGCAGCAGAGACGGCCTGCTCGCCGAAGAGGTCGTACTTGCCCTGACCGAGCGGGCCCCAGGACTCGATGTGGATACCGTGCTCGGCACCGAAGGCGCGCAGCTCGCGCTGGGCGAACGCCGGGTGGAGTTCGATCTGATTGACCGCAGGGACCGTCTCGGAACCGGCGATCAGCTTCTCGAGGTGCTCGACCTGGTGGTTGGACACGCCGATCGAACGCGCCTTGCCGGCCGCCTTGATCTCCTCGAGGGCGAGCCATGCTTCGAGGTAGTCGTCCTTGGCCGGGGTCGGCCAGTGGGTCAGGTACAGGTCGACATGGTCGAGCCCGAGCTTGTCGAGGCTCTCGTCGATGGCAGTGTGCGCGGACGCCTTCTGGTGGCGGTCGTTCCAGAGCTTCGTGGTGATGAAGAGTTCGTCGCGGGGGATGCCCGACTTCGCGATGGCGGCACCGACGCCCTCCTCGTTCTTGTAGATGGCCGCGGTGTCGATGTGGCGGTAGCCGACCTCGAGCGCGTCCGAGACGATGCGCTCGGCCTCCTGCGGGTCGACGAGGAAGACGCCGAAGCCGAGCTGAGGGATGGTGTGGCCGTCGTTCAGGGTGATGGTGGGAACAGTCATGACTTCATGCTGGCACCGGAACCGTCCGTCCGGAACGGGTCTTCGCCCTGCGCGTAACCGGATGACACGCATGGGAATACCATCGGCGACATGACGCTTGTGTTTCGAGAGGGCAGGCGTCTGCCCGCACGACGGCCGAGGCCTGAGAAGGATGACACCGCTATGACGACTGAAACCGTGCCGAATCCGACCGGTTCCGTCCCGACGACCGGGAAGCCCTCGGACGACCGCCTTCCACCCGGGTCGAAGCTCCTGATCGGGCTGCTCCTCGTGTCGGCGTTCGTCGTCATCCTCAACGAGACGATCATGAGCGTCGCCCTACCGCGGCTCATGGAGGACCTCGACATCACGGCGAGTTCCGCGCAGTGGCTGACCACCGGTTTCATGCTCACCATGGCCGTCGTGATCCCCGCGACCGGGTTCCTCTTGGAGCGGTTCTCCCTCCGGACGATGTTCATCACCGCGATGGTGCTGTTCAGCCTCGGCACGCTCATCGCCGCGCTGTCCCCGGGATTCGGCACCCTCCTGCTCGGTCGTGTCGTCCAGGCCAGCGGTACCGCCATCATGATGCCGCTGCTCATGACGACCGTGCTCAACGTCGTGCCGGTCTCGGCACGTGGCCGGACGATGGGGGCGATCTCGATCGTCATCTCGGTCGCGCCGGCCGTCGGGCCGACCGTCTCCGGGCTCATCCTGAGCGTGCTCGACTGGCGCTGGATGTTCTGGATCGTCCTCCCCATCGCCGTCGCCTCGCTGGTCCTCGGCGCCATCCTCGTGCGGAACGTGACGGAGCCGCGTCGGGTCCGCTTCGACGTGCTGTCGCTCGTCCTCTCCGCCTTCGCGTTCGGTGGCCTGATCTTCGGTCTCAGCAGCATCGGCGAGTCCGCCGAGGGACACGCGCTCATGCCCGTCTGGATCCCGCTCACGGTCGGTGTCCTCGCCCTGCTCGCCTTCGTCCTCCGCCAGCGCGCTCTCGCACGCGACGACCGGGCGTTCATGGACCTCCGCACCTTCGCGAACCGCTCGTTCTCCGTCTCGATCATCCTGGTCGCGATCGTCATGATGGCGTTGTTCGGCTCGCTGATCATCCTGCCGATCTATCTGCAGACCGTGCTCCAGGTCGACACCTTGACCACGGGCCTCATGCTGCTGCCGGGTGGCCTGACGATGGCCGCTCTCGCGCCGCTGGTCGGGTCGCTGTTCGACCGGTTCGGTCCGCGTCCGCTGGTGATCCCCGGGGCCTTCGCCGTGAGTGCTGCGCTCTGGCTGCTGACGATGCTCGGCGTCGACAGCGCCATCGTCATGATCATCGCCGTGCACGTGCTGCTGAGCGCCGGTCTCGCGTTCATGTTCACGCCGCTGCTGACCTCAGCGCTCGGTTCACTGAGGCCCGAGCTCTACCCGCACGGCAGCGCCATCGTCGGCACGGTCCAGCAGCTCGCCGGTGCGGCGGGGACGGCGTTGTTCATCACCATGATGTCGACCACGTCCGCAGCACGTGCGGCGGTCGGGAGCTCCGCGGTCGACGCGACGGCAGCCGGCGTGCAGGCTGCGTTCATGTGCGGCGCCGTGCTCTCACTGCTCGCGATCGGAGCGTCGTTCCTCATCCGGCGGACGGACCAGGCTCCGGCGGGCGTGCACGTCGGTCACTGAACCGCAGGACCTCGGACGGCGTCAGCGCAGCCAGCGCATCGTGTAGGCGTCGGCGAGGATGGGCATCGCGGGGCCGTTGAGCGCTGTTCGCAGCGTGAGGTCCCGGATCCCGACGAGCGGGCCCGGCAACGGACGCCCCAAGCGCATGTTGAGCTCCGCCTGCCGTGATGCCCGACGGATCGCGCGCTGTTGGCGGGAGACGGCCGCGGCCACGTCGTGCTGTGTCGAGAGATGTCCGGTGGTCATGTGAGCGATCAGTGGCGCGAAGACCCGTGCGTCGGACCAGCCCAGGTTCATGCCCTGCCCGCCGATCGGGCTGATCTCGTGGGCGGCGTCGCCCAGGTAGACGACCCGACCGTCGACGACGCGCTTCCGTCGTCGACGAAGCACGCCGAAGGCGCTGAGCATGGTGTTCGTCGCCGGATCCACGTCGTCGCCGGTGCGGTCGGCGACGAGGGACGCGAGGTCGTACGCGGTGGGTTCCGGGCGGGCCGCGTCCTGATCGTCCGAGTACCCGGTGTGCACGACGTATCGTCGCATGCCATGGGGGAGCGGGAAGGACTCGACGACCCCTCGGTGGTGCAGGTGCACCCTGGCGATGGAACCTGCCCCACTCCGATCCGCGACGTCGCCCATGAGGTACCGGTCCCGATATCGGTGCACGGGGCCCGGAGCCTGCATCCCGGCGACGGTGGCGCGTCCGCCTGCTGCGACGACCACGACGGCGGCGCGGATGCTCACCGTTCCGTCGGCGTCTTCGCCGGACACGAGGACGCTCTCCTCGGCCGGAGTCAACCGCGTACAGCTCGTCCCCGTCCGGAGCGATCCCGGCGCGACGGCTTCGAGTCGAGCACGGAGGATCCGTTCGGTCCGCCATTGCTCGAGCGCGGCGACGTAGGGGTGCGGTACGGGCCGATCACGGAACACGACCGCCCCGAGGCGTCGGCCGGCGTTCCAGGCTTCGCCCTGGTCGATCCGGACGGCGTCGCGGCGGATCTCGTCGAGGACGCCGAGCTCCTCGAACAGGTCGAGCGACGGCGGGTGGATCCCGATCGCCCGGGTGCCGGAGGGGGCGTCCGACCGTCGTTCCCAGACGGTCACGTCGACGCCGGCCTGAGCGAGGAGGATCGCCGACACGAGGCCGACCGGTCCGCCACCGATGACGAGCACCTCGGTCACCGAGGGCCGTCCGCTGCCGACGGGACGGTCTGCGAGAGCAGGAGTCGCATGGGGAAGCTTCGCTCGACGATCCAGTCGTTCGGCACGACGCGCCGCAGCTCCTCCTGGCGATAGCTGCGACGGATCGAGCGGAGCCCGTCGATGTGGAGGAAGGAACGCCTTCGCCCTGCACGGGTGGCGAGACCGTAGACCGCGTACGCGAGTCGGTTGCGCTCGAGGTCACTGTGCAGGACGAGTCGTCTGGCGATCCGTGAGCTGTCGGCGAGCAGGCTCGACAGGCCCGCGTGATCGAGGTGGTGGAGCACGTGGTTGGACAGGACGATGTCGGCCTCCTCACCGGCGGCGACGAGGTCGCTGCTGTGCGCCGGGCGGAAGGCGACGGGACCATCGGGGTACCGGCGACGGGCGAAGGCCACGGACCGCTCGTCGGGATCGATCCCCACCACCTGCACGGGGAGGTGGTCGGCCCTCGCCCAATCGGCGATGGCCACGGCGACATCGCCACCACCGAAGCCGATGTCGAGGATCGTCGTGGTCCGGGACGGGTGGAGGAATGGACGGATGCGCGACCGGTACAGGCCACGCCAGCCCGAAACGAGCCGGTTCACCGTCGCGAACCTGGCGTAGGTGGCGTCCAGTAGTGCGGGATCGCAGTCGGGATCGTCCATCAGTTCGAGGAGATCCGTCGCACGGCGGCCGAGGTCTGGCAGCATCAGGCTCGCCCGGCCCGGAGCCGGAGCAGCGCACTCTCGATCGTCAGTCCCGGACCGAAGGCGAGGGCGCACACCCGCTCGTCGGTGTCGGCCGGCGCATCGTCGAGCAGTCGCTGGAGGATGAAGAGCACGGTCGCGCTCGACATATTGCCGTACTCGCGCAGCACCGTGCGCGACGGAGCCAGCAGTTCGTCGTCGAGCCCGAACCCTCGCTGGACGCGGTCGAGGATGCTCCGGCCACCGGGATGGATGGCCCAGCGGTCGATCGACGACACCGGGGCGTCGTCGGCTGCGGCGAGGAGTGGACGGAGGGCGATCTCGAGGTGCTCGCCGATCAGCTTGGGCACGGCGCCGCTCAGGACCATCTCGAACCCGTGATCGCCGATCGTCCAGGCCATCTCCGTCTCGCCGTCCGGCACCAGCGCGGTGGACCAGCCGTCGAACTCGAGCACGGGCGCGGACGAACCGGTGTCCCGACCGGTCACGACGGCAGCCGCGGCTCCGTCGGCGAACACCGAGGAACCGAGGATCACGTCGGGGTCGTCGGAGGAACGGAGGTGGATGGAGCAAAGCTCGATGCAGACAACGAGGACGACGGCGTCGGGGTCGGCTGTGCAGAACGCCTCTGCGGCGCGAAGGGCGGGGAACGCGGCGAAACACCCCTGGAACCCCAGGTGGTAGCGCTCCGTGCCCGGGTCGAGCCCGAGGTCGCGCACGAGGAGGTACTCCGGCCCGGGCGCGAAGAACCCGGTGCAGGACGCGGTCACGACGTGGGTGACGTCCGCCGCCGACAGACCGGGGGCGGCGTCCAATGCCCGCCGTGCGGCCTCCAGGAGCAGCGGGGGAGCGTGCTCGATGTAGGCGTCGTTCCGCACGCCGGTGGGCGGGGAGAGCACCTGCCGCTGAGCAGCGTCGTAGAAGGCGGCCGTGGTCGTCTCGACCTCGTGGTCGAAGGCGTCGATGACGGTGTGCCTGGTGTCGATCGCGGACGCGTCGAACGCGGCGCCGATGAGACGTTGGGCGAGACGGCTCCGCCCGGGTTGGTCGCGGAACACATCCCTGATCTCGTCTTGATGAAGGATGGTCTGAGGAACGGCCACGCCGATCGCCCTCACGGAGACGGTCATGCTGCAGTGTAGCGCCGTCACCCGGGTGTCACCCTAAGCTGAGGCGGTGTTCTCCATGGCCCGCCGTCTGTTCGCGTCCTCGCATCCCGGGCCGACCGTCGCGGTGACCGTGCTCACCGTCGTGCTCGGATCGGCCGTCGGCCTGCCACCCCTCCGGACAACCCTGCTCGCCGTGGTGGTGTTCGTCGGGCAACTCTCGATCGGCTGGTCCAACGACTGGCTCGACGCCAGGCGGGATCGTCGCTCGGGACGACAGGACAAGCCGGTCGCGCGCGGCGACCTCAGCGTCTCGGCAGTCCGGGCGGCGGCGCTGCTGGCCGGTGCGGCGAGCATTCCGCTCTCGGCATCACTCGGCTGGGCGTCGGCGGCCTCGCACCTGCTGTTCCTCGTCTGCGGATGGGCCTACAACCTGGGTCTCAAGGCGACGGCCTGGTCGGTGGTCCCGTTCATCGTGGGGTTCGGCGCACTGCCCGCGGTGGTCACCTTCGCTGCCGTCCCGCCGATCGTGCCGGCCGCGTGGACGCTCGCCGTCGGTGGTCTGTTCGGTGTGGCGATCCACTTCACGAACGCCCTGCCCGATCTCGAGGACGACCTGCGGACCGGCGTCCGCGGTCTGCCGCACCGGCTCGGCGCGCGGACCGCCGGTCGGACGGCCTTCGTCGCCCTCGGCGTCTCCGGCGTGGTCGCCGTCCTCGGACAGAGCGGGATCTTCGTCGGCAGGCCCATCGCACCGCCGATCGTCGGGGTGCTGGGCGCCGTCGGTGTCCTCGCGCTCGTCGTGTGGGGGCTCGTGCTCGTCGGAACCCGAACGCCGGACCGTCTGCTGTTCCGGCTCATCATCGGGGCCGCCCTGCTCGTCACCGTGGTGCTGGCAGTGGCCGGGACGAATCTCGGCGCAGCCCAGGTCGGTTGAGACGGGCGTCAGTACCAGTTGGTCGCTTCCGAGTGCGCCCATGCGCCGCAGGGGGAGCCGTACCGGCTGTCGATGTAGTTCAGGCCCCAGTTGATCTGCGTCGCCGCATTGGTGCGCCAGTCGTCGCCGGAGCTGGCCATCTTGCTCCCGGGCAGGGACTGCGGGATGCCGTAGGCGCCGCTGGACTCGTTGTAGGCGTTGACGCGCCAGCTCGACTCCCGGGTCCAGAGCTGCAGCAGGCACTGGAATTCTCCGCTGCCCCAGCCGTAGGCGCCGATCGCGGACTGCGCGTACGCCTTCGCGCCGGCCGGGTCGGCTGCGAGGTCCGGCGGCGGGGCGCTCGTGGATCCCTCGCCACCGGTGGCCTCGTTGCGTCGCTGCTCTTCTGCGGCGATCGCCTCCTGGCTCTGCGCGTAGGCCTGTTCCACCGCCGCGGTGGTGTTCTTGAGGACGGCGAGCTGCTGGTACAGCCGGTCGCGGTTGGCCTGCTGCTCGGCGACCGCCGCATCGGCGGCGTCGCTCGCGGACTGCGCCGTCTCGTAGCTGGAGTCCGCCGCCTCCGAGAGTCGCTGACGTTCGGTTTCGGCCGCCGTCGCCTGCTCGGCGAGCGCGGTCGCCGTGTTGCTCGCGGCGGTAGCGGACGCGAGGTCTTGAGCCGAGGTCTCGCTCAGCTTGCTGATCGCGCTGAGCTTCGAGAGGAGGTCGTCGTCGGCCGCCCCGGACAGGACCAGGGAGAGCGTCGGGTCGACGCCGCCGGTGCGGGTCATCTGCGCGATGACCGCTCCGGCCTGACGCTTGCTCGACGCTGCTGCCGACGCTGCGGCGGTCGCCTGCGCACTGATCGTGTCGGCGACGGTGGCCTGCGCGTCGAACGCCGCCTTGGCCTCACCTGCCGCCGCACCCTGGCGGACGGCTTCATCGCCGAGCCGGGCGGATTCATCGCGCAGTCCGTCGAGGAGGGAGACGATCCGGTCGGCTTCCGCCTGAGCGGTCGATTCGTTCGCCTTGGCAGCCTGGACGTCGTCCCAGCTCGGGTAGTCGGCGGTCCGGAACGAGGTGGGGGTCACGGCGACTGCCGGGCTCGCGACCGACACCGCGATGACGAGCGCGGCTCCGAGGGCGGCGGCTCGCGAGACGCCCCTCGAGCGGGGCGAGAGGGCTGTCAGCGGCTTGCGCATGCGTCCATCCTGGCGGTCACCCACGCAAGTGTAGCCGCCGATGTCACATTCGTCACTCCTGCCACACCGGGAGCGACGCCCAGCCTGCGTGGAAGATCCGAGCCTAGAGTGGGCCGGTGCAGCTGGGACGACGAGGGTTTCTCGCAGTCGGCGCCTCGATGGCGGCGGGTGCCGTCCTCGGCCTGTCCGGGTGCACCTGGCCAGGATCCTCGAAGCCCTCGGAACGCCCCACGAGCACGACTCCGGCTGCCGCCGACCAGCGGGCGGCCGCCGAACTCGCCGCGATGAACCTGGAACAGCGGATCGCATCCATGCTGATGCTGCACGCTCCGGGCACCGACCCGGGCACCCTCCGGGCGTTCGTCGAGCGGTATCAGCCGGGCGGGTTCATCATCATGGGCGACAACGTGCCGGGCCTCGCAGGGCTGCCCGCGGTGACGAGCGCCCTCAGCCCCGACCCGACCATGCCGCTGCTCATCGGCATCGACCAGGAGGGCGGCGATGTCCGACGCATCGACGAGGACGTCTTCGCCGCTGCCGACACCCTGAAGTCGCAGCCGCCAGCTGCGAGCGAGGAGGCGTTCCGCCAACGAGCGGCCATGCTCGCCGATGCGGGCTGCTCCGTGAACTTCGGCATCGTCGCGGACGAGACCGCCGATCCGAGCTCCTTCATCTACGACCGTGCCCTCGGGACGACGCCGGACGCCTCGGCGGAGCGGGTGGCCGCGGCCGTCCATGGCGAGCGGGGCGCGGTGCTCAGCACCCTGAAGCACTTCCCTGGCCATGGACAGGCGCCGGGGGACTCCCACTCGACGGTCCCGACGACGGCCATCGGTGCCGCGGACTGGGCTGCGACCGATGCCCTGCCGTTCGTCGCCGGTATCGACGCCGGGGCCGAGGTCGTGATGTTCGGCCATCTGGTCTACTCGGCGGTCGACGCTGCACCGGCGACGCTGTCGGCGGTCTGGCACGAGCGCCTCCGGAACGACCTCGGCTTCACCGGCATCACCATCACCGACGACATGCTCATGCTGCAGCACACGGGCCTGCCGGAGTTTCAGGACCCCTCGGAGAACGCGATCCGCGCCGTCGCCGCCGGCAACACGATGCTGCTCTACGTCCTCGGGACGGACCCGTCGTCGACCGGTGTCGACCCGGCCGTGCTCGTGGCCGACATCGCCGCCGCGGTCCGATCCGGGAGGATTCCGGAGTCGACGGTCGCCGGGGCGGCGCACCAGCTCCTCCGCGCCCGACTCGGCGTCGCGTCCATGCGTCCGATGTCGCGCTGATGTCGGTGAGGAGAATTTCTCGGGGATGCGGGAATAGCTCCCAGGTCCGTGCGTTTGAATAGAACGTGGCGCGAGCGCGCCGCACATCGACGCAAGGAGTACCGCATGACCGACACCCTGACGATTCCCGGCTACAAGGTTGGCACCTGGGAGGTCGACACCACGCACAGCGAGGTCGGCTTCAGCATCCGCCACATCATGGTCTCGAAGGTCAAGGGCAAGTTCGAGCGCTTCAACGCGACGTTCGTCACGCCGGAGAACCCCCTCGAGACGAAGGTCACCGCGTCCGCCGAGGTCGCATCGATCAACACGAACCAGCCCGACCGCGACGGTCACCTCCGCACCGGCGACTTCTTCGACGCCGAGACCTACCCGACGATCGACTTCGTCTCGACCGGCGCCCGCGCCAAGGGCGACGACTTCCTCGTCGACGGCGACCTCACGATCAAGGGCGTGACCAAGCCCGTCACCTTCACCGTCGAGTTCGGCGGCTTCGCGACCGACCCGTACGGCAACTACAAGTTCGGCGCCACGGCGACGACCAAGATCAACCGCGAAGACTTCGGCCTCACCTACAACGCGGCGCTCGAGACCGGCGGCGTGCTGCTCGGCAACGACGTCACGATCACCATCGAACTGCAGGCCGCGCACCAGGCGTAGTCCCAGGACGTCGAAGGGCCGGTGGAGCATCGCTCCGCCGGCCCTTCGTGCATGTCCGGCCGACTCAGGTCGGCTCGCCGACGATTTCGTCGCGCACGCGACGGAGGTCCTCCATGAGCGATCCGATGAGGATCCAGTGCTGGGGGTGCGGGCGGGCGATCACGAGGGGAGCGGTCAGCGCCGGGATCTCCGCGGTCTCGGTCGGCGGCTCGTCGGACGCGGCGCGATCGTTCACCAGCAGCCTGAGATCGTGGGCCGCCCGCGTCAGCTCGACGGCGATGTCCGCCACCGTCGGCTCCTCGTGCAGGGTCGGGTCGTCGTGGTCGTGCACCGAACGCGCCATGCCCAGCGTCCGCGTGACGACCGGCTCCAGTCGACGCAGCAGCAGGCGCTGACGGTCGAGCTCGTCACGGTGCCTCGATCGACGGGGGTTGAGCAGCAGGCTGTCATCGCCTTCCTTCACCGCGGCGATCGCCCTGTCCCGCAGGGGCTTCAGCGCCCGAGCCTCCTGGAGCAGCGCCACCAGCTCCGCGTCCGAGTTCGCACGCGTGAGTGACGTGGCGAGATGATCCAGGGTGTCGGCGCACGCGAGCGCGAGGGTGGTCACCGCCGCCTTGGCCGGACCGAGGAGGACCGGTGCGACGAGGACGACGTTGACGAGGAGCCCGATGCCCGCGCCGAGCACGGTCTCGACGATCCGCGCGACCGCGTAGTCCGGGGTCGCCGCGCCGATCGACAGCACGAGCATCGCGCTGATCGGGATCTGGTTCGCGGATCCGGGCCCGAGGCGGAGGACCCATCCGAGCAGGATGGAGATGACGATGGCCAGGAGCACGATCCAGGCGGAGTGTCCGAAGACGATCCCGATGGCCGTCGCGAGGATGACGCCGGTGATGACCCCGAGGCTGCGCTCGAGCGCCTTCCCGAACGACTGGTTGACGCTCGGCTGCACCACGAGGATCGCCGCGATGGCGGCGAAGACCGGGAGCTGGCCCGGGATGATCGTGATCGCGACGATCCAGGAGGCGACGGCGGCCAGCGCCGTCTTCAGCACCTGGAGCAGGGGCAGCCGCGATCTGGTGCGCAGGACGGGGACGACGGACATCGGTGCCGTCAGAGCTTGTCGTGGAGCTGGTCGAGCAGTTCCGCGCCGTTCCCCGCGTAGACCCAGGGGGCGCCCGCGTGCTGGGCGCCGACCTTCGAGCGTCCACCGGCGAGGACCGCCTCACCGGGGGAGAGCTGGCGGATCGCCACGGCGGCGACGCGGTCGGGGTGGCGTTCCTCGAAGCTCCGGTAGAGGGCTTCGTCGTGCTGTCCGTCGTCGCCGACGAGCAGCCACCGCAGACGCGGGAAGTCCTCGGCGAACCGGTCGAGGTTGTTGCGCTTGTGCTCGCGACCGCTGCGGAAGAACCGGTCGTGCGTCGGGCCCCAGTCGGTGAGGAGGAGGGCGCCGGCGGGGTAGAGGTTGCGCGAGAGGAACCGGGTCAGCGTCGGCGCGACGTTCCAGGCGCCGGTGGAGAGGTAGATGATCGGGGAGCCCGGGTGCTCGCGGGCCGTGCGCTCGAGGAACACCGCCATGCCGGGCACCGGTGTCCTGGCGTGCTCGTCGAGGACGAAGGTGTTCCAGGCCGCGACGAGCGGGCGGGGGAGCGCCGTCACCATCACCGTGTCGTCGATGTCGGACACGATGCCGAACTCGATGTCGTCGGCGACGATGAAGACCGGCGCTTCGACCGGGTCGCTGCCCTCCGAGCTCAGTCTGAGGGTGTGCCAGCCGGGGGTGAGCGATACCTGGACCACCGCGTCGACCACGCCACCTCGGTCGCCCGTGACCGTGTGACGCTGCCCGTCGACCTCCACCTCGACCGTCGGGTCGGCGATGCTCAGCGCGAAGAAGCTCTTCCAGCCGCGCACCTTCTGCTGCGGTTGGACGGTGGTCTTGCCCGGTTCCGCCAGGACGACCCTGGCCAGGACACGGATCCAGGACGTCGATCCGTAGCCGGTGAAGGGGATGACCGCCGCCTCGCGTCCGTGCCGCCTCGCACGACGCTGGCGGCGCAACTGGACGGCGTCCTCCATCCGTGCGGCGAAGTGCCGGATCTGCTCGGCGGCGTCGGAGGAGGCCGTTGGACGATCGTCGGATGCCTTCACCCGTTCAGTCTGTCATGCCGGTGCGTCCGGCCCGCCGTCTCGCGGCGATGAGGGTCGTCTGCTACTGGGGCGTCGAGCCGTCGTCGGGTGGTGTCGCGTCCTCCTGGGCCAGCATGTGTCGCTCCTCGCTCCGCTGGAGGAGTCGCTTCACGACGAGGACCACGACGGCGAAGACGACGATGATGCCGACGAACACGTAGCCCGCCCAATGGAGGCGGTCCGACAGCTCGCGATAGCTGCCCGCAGCCAGTGCGCCGACGGAGACGTAGGCCGAGGACCAGATGACGCAGGCGGGCAGCGTCCAGGAGATGAAGCGTCGGTAGCTCATCGTGCTCATCCCGACCGTGAGAGGGATCAGCGAGTGCAGGACCGGGAGGAACCGCGAGATGAAGACGGCGATGCCACCCCGCCGGTCGAGGTAGCGCTCGGCACGGGCCCAGTGCCGCTCGCCGATCCGTCGGCCGAGTCTGCTGGCACGGATGCGCGGGCCGAACCAGCGGCCGAGCGCGAAGCCGACCGACTCGCCGATGAGCGCGCCGGTGATGACGACGAGGATCATCGAGATCCACTGGACGGGTCCGACGACGGCGGTGCTCGCGACGATGACGACCGTGTCGCCCGGGACGACGAGGCCGACGAGGACCGAGGTCTCGAGCATGATGCCGACGCCGGCGAGGATCGTGCGCGTCACGGGGTCGACGCTCTGCACCAGGTCGAGCAGCCAGCCGAGCACGTCGTTCACGGCTCAGAGCCTACTGCCGTGGATGTGTGAGCGGCTCGGAAACCCCTGTTAGGACACCCTTGGATGTGTGGTCTGACCACAGGCGTGAAGTCCTGTACGATTGATCTCGACGACATGGATCGAAGCCACGGGGATGACCACCCCGATCGGGCCGCACCTGCGCCGCCTTCCCTGGATGCCGCGAAAAATGGAGTGTTCATCGTGAACGACCTTCTCGACCCGCTACTGCTGTCCCGATGGCAGTTCGGCCTCACCACCGTCTACCACTTCATCTTCGTGCCGCTCACCATCGGCATGGCGGTGACGGTCGCCGGGTTCCAGACCGCGTGGGTCCGGACCGGCAAGCTGCACTACCTGCAGCTCACCCGATTCTTCGGGAAGATCTTCCTCATCAACTTCGCCATGGGCGTCGTGACGGGCATCGTCCAGGAGTTCCAGTTCGGCATGAACTGGTCCACCTACTCCAGGTTCGTCGGCGACGTCTTCGGCGCCCCGCTCGCACTCGAGGGCTTGCTCGCGTTCTTCCTCGAGGCGACGTTCATCGGACTCTGGATCTTCGGCTGGGACAAGCTGTCGCCGAAGCTCCACCTCGCCACCATCTGGATCGTGGCGCTCGGCACCGTGCTGTCGGCCTACTTCATCATCGCGGCGAACGCCTTCATGCAGAACCCGGTCGCCTTCCGGATCAACGAGGAGCGCGGCCGCGCCGAGCTCACGAACATCTGGGAGCTGCTGACCAACAAGGTCGCCCTGGCCGCCTTCCCGCACACGATCTTCGCGTGCTTCATGGTCTCCGCAGCCGTCATCATCACCGCCGCCGCCTGGCACCTCGCCCGGGGCCAGCACGTCGAGGCGATGCGCCCGGCGCTCAAGGTCGGTGCGTGGAGCATGCTTCTCGCGGGTGGTGCCACCATGCTCGCCGGCGATCAGCTCAGCCTGGCCATGGTCGAGACCCAGCCGATGAAGATGGCGGCTGCGGAGGCGATGTACAACACGGCGAGCGGTGCCGACGCCTCGTTCTCGATCTTCACCCTCGGCACGCCCGACGGCGTCCACGAGCTCTTCTCGATCCGTATCCCGTACCTCCTGTCGTTCCTCTCGACCCACACCTTCGACGGCACGGTGGAGGGCATCAACGACCTGCAGGCGCAGTACACCCAGCTCTACGGTCCGGGCGACTACTCGCCCGTCATCTGGGTCACCTACTGGGCGTTCCGCTGGATGATCGGTCTCGGCCTCGCCTCGATGCTCGTCGCGGCCGCCGGTCTCTGGTTCACCCGCAAGGGCCGCGAGCCGAAGCGCTGGATGTGGCGCGTCGCGGTCTGGGCCGTCCCGATGCCGTTCCTCGCCATGACCATGGGCTGGGTCTTCACCGAGATGGGCCGCCAGCCGTGGATCGTCTTCAGCCTGTTGAAGACGGAGGACGCGGTCTCGCCGAACACCACTGGGCTCGACGTCCTGATCTCGTTGATCGCCTTCACCGTCGTCTACGGGTCGCTGCTCGTCGTCGAGTTCGGACTCCTGAAGAAGACGATCAAGGCCGGGCCCGACCCGATCGAGCTGTCCGAACCCGACGAGGACGGCGTGCAGAAGCCCGCCGCCCCCGCGACCACGGTCTACTAGGAGCGCATCATGGACCTCACGATTCTCTGGTTCTGGATCATCGCCGCACTGTTCGTCGGCTACTTCGTCCTCGACGGTTTCGACTTCGGCGTCGGCATGACGATCCCCTTCCTCGGGAAGGACGAGACCGACCGCCGGATGCTCATCAACACCATCGGGCCGGTCTGGGACCTCAACGAGACCTGGCTGATCGTCGCCGGGGCGAGCCTCTTCGCCGCGTTCCCCGAGTGGTACGCGACCTTGTTCAGCGGCTTCTACCTCCCGCTGCTGTTCATCCTGCTCGCGCTCATCATCAGAGGGGTGTCGTTCGAGTACCGGCACCAGCGGCCGGAAGCCTCCTGGAAGCGGCGCTTCGACCTCATGATCATCGTCGGCTCAGCCCTGCCGGCCTTCCTCTGGGGCGTCGCCTTCGCGAACATCGTCCAGGGCGTCCCGCTCGATGCCGACCACAACTTCACCGGCACGCTCTTCACCCTGCTCAACCCGTACGGCATCCTCGGGGGTCTCACGACGCTCGTGCTCTTCTTCGCCCACGGAGCCGTGTTCGCCTCGCTGAAGACCGAGGGCGACATCCGCGAGCGCGCCCGCCGCCTCGCGAGCCGAGCCGGGCTCGTCGCCATCCTCCTCGCCGCGTCGTTCCTCGGGTGGACCGTCCTCGCGCACTTCTCGCTCCCGGTGCTGATCCTCGCGGCCATCGCCGCGGTCTCGCTCATCAGCGCCTGGTTCGCGAACAGCCGAGGGCTGGAAGGCCGTGCGTTCGCGCTCATGGCCGTGACCGTCGCCGCGGCCGTGCTCACCCTGTTCACCGCGCTCTTCCCAGCGGTGATGCCGGCGAGCAACGACCCGGCGAACAGCCTGACGATCGCGAACGCCTCCTCGACGGAGTACACCCTCACGGTGATGTCGTGGACCGCCCTGATCTTCCTGCCGCTGATCCTCGCCTACCAGGGATGGACGTACTGGGTGTTCCGCAAGCGCATCACGCGGAAGCACATCGAAGCCGCCGCGCACTAACCTGTCATCGTGCGCCCCCTCGATCCGCGACTGCTCCGCTATGCCCGCGGAGCCCGGTCGGTCCTCGGACTCGGTGCGGTCATCGCGCTCGTCCAGACCGCCTGCACGCTCGGGTTCGCCTGGTTCGTGGCCCAGCTCGTGTCCCGGTCGATCGCGGGGGATCCGGTCGAGGAGCTCCTGCCGTCGCTCTGGCTGCTGATCGGCATCGTGGTGCTGCGTGCCGGGACCGTCCTGGCATCCGACTCGGTGAACGCCCGTGGCTCCGCGATCGTCCGCAGTCAGTTGCGGCGGGCCCTCGCGGGCGCGTTCGAGACGCTCGGGCCGGGGTGGGTCTCGCGTCGGAGCTCCGCCGCACTGACGACCGTGGCGGGCCGCGGGCTCGACGCCCTGGACGCGTATTTCGGTCGCTATGTCCCGCAGCTCATCCTCACGGCGATCGCCATGCCGATCATCGCGGCGGTGATCTTCATCCAGGACCCGCTCAGCGGCATCACGGTGATCGTGACGCTCCCGCTCATCCCGGTCTTCATGATCCTCATCGGATTCGCGACCCAGGCGGTGCAGCGGCGCCAGTGGGAGACCCTGGCCCACCTGTCGCGCGGGTTCCTGGAGCTCGTCGCGGGCATGGCGACCCTCAAGCTGTTCGGACGGCAGCACCGGCAGGTGCAGCGGATCCGAACCGTCACCGAGGAATACCGCGTCGAGACCATGAAGGTCCTGCGGTTCTCGTTCGTGAGCGGCTTCGCCCTCGAGCTGCTGTCGAGTCTCGCGGTCGCCGTGGTCGCGGTCGGCATCGGCCTGCGGCTTCTCGACGGCTCGCTCCTCCTCGGAACGGGGCTCTTCGTCCTGATCCTGGCCCCGGAGGCCTTCCTGCCACTGCGGAACGTCGGTGCGAACTACCACGCGGCTGCCGAGGGCGTCACCGCCGCCGACGAGGTCTTCGAGATCCTCGACGAAGCGAAGGCCGTGCGCGAATCGCCGTCGGCTCCTGATCAGGTCGGCGATTCGGCAACGGTCGGCGACTCCGCTCGCCGGACGTCTGGCCTGGTACTGGACGGTCTCGGCGTGCAGTACGACGAGCTGCGGGTACTGGACGACCTCGACGCGACGTTCCCGGCCGGCGTGGTGACGGCTGTCGTCGGCGCCAGCGGAGCCGGGAAGACGAGCATGGCGTCGGCGATCCTCGGATTCGTGAACGCCACCGGATCGATCCTGCACGACGGCGGACGCGTGCCGCCCACGCCCGGTGGAAGACGCTGGCTCTCGTGGGCGCCGCAGCGTCCAGTCCTCATCGCGGGGTCGGTCGGCAGCAACGTCGCGCTGGGCGATGACGCACCCGACGAGGCGCTCATCGTCGAGGCGTTGTCGGCACTCGGGCTGTCCGCGCTGCCACTCGGACACCCCATCGGCGCGGTCGGCGACGGCGTGAGCGGTGGGCAGGCGCAACGGATCGCGATCGCGAGGGCCCTCTACCGACTGCGGCGCACCCCCGTCGATGCCGGAACGCCTGTGCTGCTGCTCGACGAGCCGAGCTCGGCACTCGACGTCGCGTCCGAGGCGCTCGTCATCGACGCCGCGCGCGACGCCGCTCGGGCCGGGGCGGCCGTCATCGTCATCACCCACCGACCCTCGATCGTCGAACACGCGGATGCCGTGCTCGAGATCCGCGTGCGGTCGGAACGCGTCCAGGACGACGAGGTGATGCTCCATGGATGAGCGCGTCCGACAGATCATCCGACTGGCGCAGCCGCCGGCTCGCCGCTTCGTCCCTGGTCTCCTCGCCGGGATCCTCTCCGCCGGGGCCGCCGTCGCCCTCCTCGCTTCGAGCGCGTTCCTCATCACGAAGGCCGCCGAGCAGCCCTCGATCGTCGAGCTGGGTGTCGCCGTCGTCGGGGTGCGCGCATTCGCGCTGGCCCGGGCGTCCTTCCGGTACCTCGAACGCCTGCTCAGCCACGACGCTGCATTCCGTCAATTGGCGCAGCTGCGCGCCGGCATGATCGAACGCGTCATCCCGGTGGCTCCCGATGGACTGCAGCTGACCGGCCGCGGCGACCTCCTCACCCGCCTGGTGACCGACGTGGACGAGCTGCAGAACGTGCCGTTGCGGGTCGTCCAACCGCTGGTGGTCTCGGGCGTCGTCGCCGGCGCCTCCGTCATCCTCACGACCGCGCTGCTCCCGGCCGCCGGGATCGCGCTCGCTGTCTGCCTCGTCGCGGCGTTCCTCGTCTCGTGGTTGCTCGTGAGTCGGGTGGCGGCGCGCGCCGAACGCGAACTCGCGCCGCTGCGCGGTGCACTGTCGGAAGCCCTGCTCGAGCTCGTCACCGGTCTCGACGTGCTGACCGCTTACGGCGCTGTCGACGCCGCGCGGGCACGGATCGAACATGCCGACGCGGCACTCACGCGCGCGATGGTGCGGCGGGCCGCGGGCGCCGGGGTTGCCGGCGCCGTCCTCTCCCTGGCTTCCGGGGCGTCCGTCGTCGCGGCGCTCTGGGCAGGCATGCCGGCGTTGGGAACGATCGGCGGCCCCGCGCTCACCGTGATCGTCCTCGTCCCGCTCGCCGTGTTCGAGGTCTGCGCGATGGTGCCCCTGGCTTTCGGGGCCTGGCGGGAAGCGGTCGCGAGCGCCGAGCGCGTGGCGGACGCGGTCCCGAGCGAGCGCCCCGACGAGATCCCGGACGAGGAGACCGGCAGCATCCTCACGCCGGTGTTCGACGGCGTCATGCTCGAGGCGGAGAACCTCAGCGCACGGTGGCCCGGGAGCACGGCGGCGGCGCTCGCACCGATCAGCTTCCGGCTGTCGGCCGGCGACCGGCTGCTTGTCGAAGGTGACAGCGGAGCCGGGAAGACCACCCTGGCGCACGCCCTCGTCCGCTTCCTCGAGTACGAGGGTGGGTACCGCGTCGGCGGTGTCGAGGCACGCGACCTCCGCCCGGATACATTGCGCGAGTCGGTCGGGCTCGTCGAGCAGCGTCCGTTCCTCTTCGACGCCGACATCCGCCAGAACCTCCTCTTCGCCAGGGACACGGCCGACGACGCTGAGCTCGAGGCCGTGCTGGAGCGGGTCGGGCTCTCGTCCTGGCTCGCCGAGCGCGGCGGGCTCGACCGCCCGGTGGGGGAGCACGGCGCGCTCGTCTCCGGGGGGCAGGCGCAACGCATCGCCCTCGCCCGTGCGCTCCTCCGCGAGTTCCCCGTGCTCGTGCTCGACGAGCCGACCGCCAACGTCGATCCCGAGCGCGCGACCGCCCTGCTCGAGGACCTGCTCGGTGTCGCGGGATCCGAGGGTCGTGCGGTCATCGTGATCTCGCACACGCCGGTTCCCGACGACCTCGTGACCGGTCGCCTTCGGATCGTCGCGCCGCCGATCGCGGCCGTCGGCTGATGCGATCCACCGGAGCGCGCCGGCAGGTCCTCCTCCCGGCCTGGTCCGAGCCGGAGGACGTCTACCGACGCGTGTTCGCTGACGAGCCCTGGGCTGCCTGGTTGGATTCGGGCCAGGGCGCCCGGACCGGCGTCAGTCTCATCGGGCGCGGGACCGAACGCCTCGTGGCGGACGTCCGGCTCGGCACGGTGAAGCGCGTCAGCCCGGTGGCCGCCTCGGTCGACCGGACGACGATGCTCGACGCCCTCCGTACCGTGCGTGCCGACGACGACCCGGGCGATTGGGTCGGGTGGTTCGGCTACGAGTCGGGGGCCGGTCTCGTCGGGGTTCCGGCACACGCGGCCGCCTCCCCGGACGCGCTCTTCCTGCGCCTCGACGACCAGGTGCGGTTCGACCATGCGGCGCGGACGGTGACGATCTCGTCGGACGATCCCGACTGGATCGCGACGACCGTCGAGCGGTTGAGTACGGCGACCGAGCCTCCTCCCGTGGCCGAGGCGGCCGGCGGGGTCTGCGCGCCCCGTCACAGCGATGTCGCATACGTGCGGCTCGTCGAGCGGTGCCAGGAGCACATCACCCGTGGGGACGCCTACCAGCTGTGTTTGACGAACCACCTGCGCGTCGACGGGGTCCACGACCCGCTGGCGACCTATCTGCGGCTGCGCACGACGAGCCCCACGCACCACGGCGGCTTCCTCCGGTTCGGTTCGATCAGTCTCGCGAGCGCGTCTCCGGAGCAGTTCCTCGAGGTCTCGGCCGACGGCCGCGTCCGGACGAAGCCGATCAAGGGGACCCGGCCGAGAGGTGCCGATCCCGAGGAGGACGCCCGTCAGCGCGCCGATCTGCTCGCGAGTCCCAAGGAGCGCGCGGAGAACCTCATGATCGTCGATCTGATGCGGAACGACCTCTCCAGAGTCTGCGAGCTGGGTTCCGTGGCGGTCACGGCACTCCATCACGTCGAGAGCTACCCGCAGGTGCACCAACTCGTCAGCACCGTCGAAGGACGGTTGCGCGGAGGGCTGGACGCACTCGACGTCGTCGAGGTCGCGTTCCCGGCCGGATCGATGACCGGGGCCCCGAAACGCCGGGCGATGGAGCTGCTGTACGACCTCGAAGCGGGACCGCGCGGGGTGTACGCCGGTGCCTTCGGCCTGCTGTCCGCGGACGGATCGATGGACCTCGCCATGGTCATCCGCTCGATCGTGATCGATCCGCAGGGTGCCTCGATCGGCACGGGTGGCGGCATCACGGCGCTGTCCGACGCCCGGGAGGAGCTCGAGGAGACGTGGACCAAGGCGGCGGCCCCGCTGGCGGCACTCGGCGTCGGACGTCCGCCTGCCGAATCCCGGTAGGCTTGACCGTTGGACGGAGCGCCGTCGTGCGCTCCAGCCCGTCCATCCTGCGGCCGAGCGCCGTGCGAGCAACCCACGGGATTCCACCCCCAGCACCTGCAGTGATTGAGAGTGACGTGTCAGACGAGCGCAACACCGACGACCGCCGAGACGGCGAGCGGTACGACTTCCAGGCGATCCAGGAGAAGTGGCTTCCCGTCTGGGACGAGCTGAAGCCCTTCGCGGCAGGCGACCCTGCCGACAAACGTCCGCGCAAGTACGTGCTCGACATGTTCCCGTACCCCTCGGGCGACCTGCACATGGGTCACGCCGAGGCGTTCGGCTTCGGCGACATCGTCGCGCGGTACTGGCGTCATCAGGGCTTCAACGTCCTGCACCCGATCGGCTGGGACTCGTTCGGTCTCCCCGCCGAGAACGCGGCCATCCAGCGCGGTGTCGATCCGCGCGAGTGGACCTACGCGAACATCGCGCAGCAGAAGGCCAGCTTCCGTCAGTACGGCCCCTCGTTCGACTGGGACCGCGAGCTCCACACGAGCGACCCCGAGTACTACCGGTGGAACCAGTGGCTGTTCCTCCAGCTGTTCGAGAAGGGCCTCGCGTACCGCAAGGCGAGCCCTGTCAATTGGTGCCCGAACGACCAGACCGTGCTCGCCAACGAGCAGGTCGTCGACGGACACTGCGAGCGCTGTGGCGCCGAGGTGACGAAGAAGAAGCTCACCCAGTGGTACTTCCGCATCACCGACTACGCGGACCGCCTGATCGACGACCTCAACCAGCTCGAGGGCACTTGGCCGGCCAAGGTCCTCAGCATGCAGCGGAACTGGATCGGTCGATCCAACGGTGCGGACGTCTCGTTCTCCATCGAGGGTCGTGCCGAGCCGGTCTCCGTGTACACGACGCGCCCCGACACGCTGTACGGCGTGACGTTCATGGTCGTGGCGCCCGACTCGGAGCTCGCAGCCGAGCTCGTCGCCGACACCTCCGACGAGATCAAGGGGCGCTTCCAGGCCTACCTCGACAGCGTCAAGGGTGAGAGCGAGATCGCGCGGCTCGCGACCGACCGCCAGAAGACCGGCGTGTTCCTCGAGCGCTACGCGATCAACCCGCTGAGTGGCGAGCGCCTGCCGATCTGGGCGGCCGACTACGTCCTGGCCGACTACGGTCACGGGGCGATCATGGCGGTTCCCGCGCACGACCAGCGCGACCTCGACTTCGCGCGGGCGTTCGACCTGCCCGTGCGCGTCGTGGTGGACACCACCCAGCCCGTCACCGGTGCCATCCCGATCATCGTCGACGGTGAGCTGCCGGAGGACCTCCCGTCGATCGATCCCGCCAAGACGGGTGTCGCGCTGACGGGCGACGGTCGCCTGAAGAACTCCGGCCCTTTCGACGGCCTGAGTAAGGCGAACGCGATCCCGAAGGTCACGGCCGCGCTCGCATCGAGCGGCCTCGGCGCGAAGACGAAGAACTACCGCCTCCGCGACTGGCTGATCTCGCGACAGCGCTACTGGGGCACGCCGATCCCGATCATCCACTGCGACGCCTGTGGCGAGGTGCCGGTTCCCGAGGACCAGCTCCCCGTGCGGCTGCCGGACGCCGCGGGTCTCGACCTGCGTCCGAAGGGCATGAGCCCCCTCGCGGCGGCCGAGGACTGGATCAACGTGGACTGCCCGTCGTGCGGGAAGCCTGCGAAGCGCGACTCCGACACGATGGACACCTTCGTCGACAGCTCGTGGTACTTCCTCCGGTTCCTGAACCCGACCTCCGACGAGATCGCGTTCGACCCGAAGGAAGCCGACAAGTGGGCCCCGGTCGACCAGTACGTCGGCGGTGTCGAGCACGCGATCCTGCACCTGCTCTACTCACGGTTCATCACGAAGGTCCTGTTCGACCTCGGCAAGGTCGGCTTCACCGAGCCCTTCAGCGCGCTCCTCAACCAGGGCATGGTCATCCTCGACGGTTCGAAGATGAGCAAGAGCAAGGGCAACCTGGTGGAGTTCGCCCAGGAGCTGCGGTCGTACGGCGCCGACGCCCTGCGCGTCACGATGGCGTTCGCCGGTCCTCCGGAGGACGACATCGACTGGGCGGACGTCTCGCCTGCCGGGTCGGCCAAGTTCCTGGCACGCGCCTGGCGGGTCGCGCACGACGTCACCAGCTCGCCCGACGTCGCCTGGAAGGACGGCGACGAGAAGCTGCGGAAGGTCACGCATCACTTCCTCGCGGAGGCTCCCGGGCTCATCGAGGCGGGCAAGTTCAACGTCGTCGTGGCACGGCTCATGGAGCTCGTCAACGCGACGCGGAAGGCGATCGACGCCGGGCCCGGTGCGGGCGACCCCGCGGTGCGCGAGTCCGCCGAGGTGACCGCCATGGCGCTCGACCTCTTCGCACCGTTCACCGCCGAGGACATGTGGGCCAAGCTCGGCTACCAGCCGTCGATCTCGCTGGTGCCGTGGCGGAAGGCCGACCGGTCGCTGTTGGTCGAGGACCAGGTGACCGCGGTGGTGCAGGTCGACGGCAAGGTCCGCGACCGGCTCGAGGTGTCGCCGAAGATCTCCGGCGAGGAGCTCGAGCAGCTCGCGCGCGCGAGTGCGGCGGTGCAGCGTTCCGTGGGCGACCGCGAGATCGTCAACGTCGTGGTGCGTGCCCCGCGCGTGGTGAGCATCGCCACGAAGGGTTGATGCGGTTCGGGGCGGGCCCTGCGGCCCGTCCCGAACACGCTCGGAGCGCTCGAGCACGACCATCGAGTCGGACCCCGTGTCCCATCCGACGGCAGGGTGTTCTCGGATCGCGTCCCGCCCGGTTGCCTGTGCTTCCTCGGTAGCATGACCGGGTGACCGCTCTCGCCCCATCAGTACGAACGCTCCGCGTGTTCCAGATCCTGTGGGTGATCGGCTTCCTGATCGGAACGACCACGCACACCGCGGATCTGATCCTCGGCGGGTTGGACGTCTACGGCGGTTTCCCGCCCGGCGTCCGGCTGTTCTGGGTGACACTCACGGTCTTGGACCCCATCACCGCGGTGCTGATCATCCTTCGGCGGCGCGCCGGCATCGTGCTCGGCATCGCGGTGATCGTCGCTGACATCGCGGTGAACTGGACCGTCTTCGTTCTGCTCGGCGGACTGTCGTGGTTCGGCGTCATCAATCAGAGCCTGTTCGCGGTGCTCATCCTCGCCACGGCTCGCCCCCTGTGGATCTGGTTCGGGCGATCTTCGACACGAGAGCGGGCTGAGCCAGCCAGAGCGGCTTGATCGCCCTCAACGGATGGATCCGCTGCAGTCGGAGGTCGAGGGAATCGACAAGCAGACGTCCTCGATCAATGGTCGACATGCGCGGCCGATTTCTCGAGCGGGACGCGAACGCGCACGTCCTGCTCGCCCGGATCCCGCAACAGCTGGCGGAGACGCAGACGCGCGCGCTGGTATCGGCCACGGGCAGTCGACTCACGCACACCGACGATGCTTGCTGCCTCGATGACCGTGAACCCGTCCCACAGCACGAGTTTGATCAGTTCTGCTTGATTCCGAGGGAGCTCGGAGATAGCCGCCAGCACGGATTCGGTGGTGTCGTCCGTCTGCGTCGGCTGGAGCGTTTCGAGGTGTTCGCCCAGACGAGCGGTGAGTGCGTCCCTGCGATCAGAGCTGCGGCGGGCATTCGACGCCACCCGGCGTGCGACTCCGAAGAGCCACATCCGCGCCTGTACGGGGTCCGCTGGCATCCGATCGATGTGTCTCCATGCTGCGATGAAGGTCTCGCTCAGCGCATCGGCGGCGTCTGCCGGGGTCGTGACCCGTCGGCCGAGGAACGAGAGCACATCGGCCGCGTTGTCCTGGTGAAGTCTCTCGAGTCGTTCCTGGCGGGCGCGACGTTTCGCGTCGGTCACTGCGCATCCTCCGCGGTCTCGCCACAGTCGCCGGCGACGTCGATCGAGGTCCCAGTCCGCAGGAAGCCAGCCTTCTCGAATGCATCGAAGATCTTCGTCGCCATCAGGTTTCCGGCCACGGATTCCGGGGTTGCAGCTGGCGGCGGCGTGGTTCCATTTACCTCGGCGATCGTTGCCAGTTCCGTGCGTCGAGCTTGTTCGATGGCGAGCGCTGCGTCGATGTCTGCTGTGGTGATCGAAGCGACGACCCTGTCCCAGTCGTATTCGGTCAGGAAGACGCGGGCTTCTTGAGTGCGGCGATCGGCCTCAGCCGTGCTGATGTTCCGGTATTCGGGGACCACTCGCGCAACGAGCTGGCACACCGCGCCGTCCTCGCCGATGTCGAACGATCGTTGCACCGTGGCTTCGGGTGTCCAGCCGACCCAGTCGAGCACAGCCGGGGCCGCCGCCGCAGCGCTCACACCGACCGTGAAGAGTCCGGCGGTCACACCCAGGAGGCTGAGGTAGCGCTTGTATCGGGATCTCAAGCCGGAAGGTCGTGCTCGGGACGCAGCCTCCTGGGCTACGAAACGAGCGTACTCGGCGGCTTCCGCATCCTCTCCGAAAGCGCGCGGCGCGGATCGTTGTATCTGTGCGTCAAGATCATCCATGGAAACCCCCTCGAGTGCACACCGTCACTGATGACATGTCCGGCATCCATCGAGTCTTAACGCGTGCGGCACGAACTGCGCGCGTTGATGTTCAGCTGCTCGGCCGCCACGATGAATCGCTCCAGTAGTCTCCGCGCACGACCAAGACATCGTTGCCGAACTCCTCCGCCGACACGGTGATCGGCCTCGGATCCCACAGGGTGCCGTCCATCCGGCCACGATCGACGAGATAGATCTCCTCGAAGGCCACTCGGTCGGCGCCCGCTGGGGGTCGCACGGTGAAGAGTGACCAGCACCCGCCGTTCGCGCATTCGCTGCGGGCGCTCAGCAGCGCGGTGCCTTCCGGGAACCGCATTGCCTCTGCAGACGGGACTCCGGCGCCATCGATTCGTTCGACGTCCAGGATCATGAGCCGAAGCGGATACAGGTGCATGGAGACGTCCAGCACCAGCGCCGCGGCGATGAGGATCGCCGTCAGCCAAGCCTGTCGACGTGACTTCGCCTGCATGCTGCCCCCGTTTCACCGGCCCCCGCCGGAGACTCGACGGTAGCAGGGCTCTGCGCCGCGAGGTGGGGGCCGGGGCTGGACGTCAGGCCTCGATGCGCGTCTCAAACGCGCTCCACAGGGGCGGGCGCGGGGTGTTCGGTCCCGTGGCGACGGCGAGCGTGTGGTGCGGGGCGTCCGGGCTCGTAGCGTTCGAGGATGACCATCGAACCGGAACCCACGTCCCGCCCGGTGCCGTCCAGGCGTTCGTCGACGCGCCGTTTGCTCGGTGAGCTACCGCGCCCGGAGTTCCGTGCCGGGGCGGTTGTCGTGCTGGTGATCGCGGCCCTCGTCGTCGCCATCCTCGTCTCGCTGTTCACCTCAGGCGGGGCGGTCAGGACGATCGGAGGGGCGGAGCTGTCGGCTGACGCGAGCCCCGTACCCACCGCGACACCGGGATCGACCGCGCCCGCCGGCTCGGCGACGGGGGAGCTGTTCATCCATGTACTTGGAGCGGTCGCGGCCCCTGGTGTCTACCGGCTGCCGGACGGATCACGTGCGTTCGATGCGGTGGCGTCCGCCGGCGGCCTCCTGCCGGAAGCGGACACCAGTGCCGTGAACCTCGCGCGGTTCGTGAACGACGGCGAGCAACTGTACGTCCCTGTGGTCGGCGAGGTGCCACCTGGTGGAGGCGCGAGCGGGTCGGCTGCCGGGAGTCCGTCCGGCTCGCAGCTCGTCAACGTGAACACGGCATCCGCGGCCGAACTCACCGCACTCCCGCGGATCGGAGAGGCCCTCGCCGCACGCATCGTCGCCTGGCGGGAGGCGAACGGACCGTTCGCCACCCTCGACGACCTGAGCGCGGTCGAAGGCATCGGCGCGAAGACCCTCGAGGGGCTTCGCGCGGCGGCGACGGTGTGACCACAGACGCGGCCACCGGACCGACATCCGGGCGAGGTGAGAGCGCGATGCGGTTCCCGCGCCTGCTCATCCCGGCGGCGGTCACCTGGGTCGGTGCGGCCGTCTGCAGCGCGGCTCCAACGCTGGCCTGGGGTGGCGTACTGGTCGCGTTCCTCGTCGCCTCCGCCTGCCTCGGGTGCAGCACGGTCGTCCGGCGTCGCCGTGCGGAGCATCGCCCCGGGGAGCGTCGGACAGGGTCTGTCCTCATTACGACACTCTTGCTCTGCGCGTGCTCCGCGGCGCTGTTCGGCATGGTCGCCGCGTCGCTCGCCGCACGCGCGCCTGACCGGCAGCCGGAGGCTCTGCTCGAGCTCGGGACCACGCCCGTGACCGCCGAGGTCGTGGTGACCGGCGACGCCGTGCCCACCGGTTCGGTCACGACGGGATCCGGCATCCGCTTCGCGGCCGACCTCGTGACGGCCAGTGGAGACCACAGCGTCCTGGAGCGCCTCTCGGTCCCGGTCCTCGTCTTCGCGCCGGTGCCGGCGGATCGGGCGCCGAGGATCGGTGAGCGCTGGCGCGTCGACGGCTCGCTCCGATGGAATGCACCGGGTGATGCGCGGGCAGCGCTGCTCTTCGCGCGGGAGGAACCCGAGCTGCTGGGGGAGCCGTCGGCGATCCTCGACTGGTCGGCGTCGCTCCGTTCCGGCCTCGTCGGCGTCGCGTCCACCTTGCCCGGCCCGGGTGGGGAACTGCTGCCCGGCCTCGCGATCGGCGATGTCAGCCAGGTGAGTGACGCGGTCACGGAGTCGATGCAGCGCAGTTCACTCTCGCATCTGACGGCCGTGTCCGGAGCGAACTGTGCGGTCATCGTGTGGCTCGTCAGCACGGCGGTCGCGGCAGTCGGTGGTGGACGGAAGCTCAGGATCTCGTGCGCCCTGCTGTGCCTCGTCGCCTTCGTGATCCTCGTGACGCCCCAACCGAGCGTGCAACGGGCGGCACTCATGGCTGCCTTCGTCCTGGTGCTGGGCGGCTTCGGGCGGCCGATCCGTGGCCTCGCCGCGCTGTCGTTGGCGGTGGTCGTGCTCCTCGTCGCCGACCCCTGGCTGGCCGGGCAGTACGGGTTCGGGCTCTCGGTGCTCGCGACCAGCGGTCTGCTGCTTCTGAGTGGACCCCTCACGGACTTGCTGGGTAGATGGCTGCCGCGAGGGATCGCGGCCCTCATCGCGATCCCGGCAGCCGCCCAGCTCGTCTGCCAGCCGATGCTCGTCCTCCTCGACCCCGCGATCCAGCTCGGCGGTGTCCCCGCGAACCTGCTCGCGGGCCCGGCCGCAGCGCCCGCGACCATGCTCGGGCTGCTCGCCTGCCTGCTGGTCCCGTTCGCACCACCACTCGCGCTGATCGTCGCGTGGCTCGGGTGGGTGCCCGCGACGTGGATCGCCGCGGTGGCCCGGTGGTTCGAGGGCATCCCTGCTGCGCGGGTGCCGTGGCCGGAGGGGCCACTCGGCGTCGTGCTCGTCACCGTACCGACGGCCCTGATCGCCACGCTCCTGCTGTTCCGTCGGGATCTGCCCCCGCGGTGGTCGAGGACGATCGGGTTGGCGGTGGTCGTGTCGCTCGTGGCACTGTGCGGTCGGGCGGTCGGGGACGGACTCGGCCCGGCCCTGCATCGACCGGGCGACTGGATCGTCGCCGCCTGCGACGTCGGTCAGGGCGACGCGGTCCTCCTGCGACAGGGCGGCGCCACCGCCCTGGTCGACGTCGGGCCCGACCCCGAATCGCTCCGCGCGTGCTTGGACGAACTCGGGGTGTCCCGCATCGAGCTGCTCGTCCTCACCCATTACGACCTCGACCACGTCGGAGGCCTCGACGCGGTCGTCGGCAGGGTCGACGAGGTGCTGCTCGGTCCGGTCGACGACCCGGAGGACGAGCGCATCGCGCGAGTGCTCCAAGCGGCCGGTGCCGAGGTGCGACAGGCCGGCGCCGGGGACCAGGGGGTGCTGGGGGATCCGGAGAGCGCGGCGCCGTGGCGCGTCCTGTGGCCGGACCCCGCGGCAGGCGGCGTCGAACCGGGGAACGATGCGAGCGTGGTGGTCCGGTTCGACCTCCTCGCCGCCTCGGTCCTGCTGCTCGGCGACCTCGGTGAGGAGGCACAGGACCGGCTGCTCGGACGGCACACACTCGGGGACGCGGTCGACATCGTCAAGGTGTCGCATCACGGTTCCGCCGATCAGAGCGACCGCCTGGCGCGCCGGGTGGGCGCGACGGTTGCGCTCGTCTCCGTCGGGGCCGACAACGGCTACGGGCATCCGACGCGCTCAGCGCTCGAGCTCTACGAGGCCACCGGGGCCGAGGTCCTCCGCACGGACGAATCTGGGACCATCGTCCTCGGCCCGGGCGACGGTGGTGGGTTCCGCGTGTGGTCGGAGCGCGGCGGGTGAGCTGCCGTTCCCGACCCGTCTGGCGTCGGCGGTCGCCGGTAGACTCGGACGGTCGAGAGGAGCCGCTGTGGCTGCACCACGTTCCGCCGGTCGCGGCAAGGCCAAGACGGCGGCCAAAGCCTCGGCGGCGATCCCGCAGCTCGGCTGGTCGGAGATCCGCCCGGCGCCGATCGTGTTGGTGACCGGCACGGAGTCCTTCCTCGCCGACCGGGCGATCCGCCGGCTGCGCGACTTCCTCGTCTCCGAAGACCCCTCGCTCGAGGTCAACGACGTCGCCGCCGACAGCTACGCCCCTGGGGAGCTGCTCACGGTCGCGAGCCCGTCGCTCTTCGGTGAGCCCCGGCTCGTCCGCGTCAGCCAGGTCGAGAAGTGTTCCGACCAGTTCCTCACCGAAGCCATCCGGTATCTCGAAGCACCGCCGGAGGGCGCCTACCTCGTGCTGCGGCACAACGGAGGCGTGCGCGGCAAGAAGCTGCTCGACGCCATCCGCTCAGGCACCGGCGGCGGTGTCGAGATCGTCTGCACCGAACTCAAACGGGACAGCGACAAGGCCGACTTCGCCGCGGCGGAGTTCAAGACGGCGGGTCGTCGCATCACGCCCCAGGCGCTCCGTGCACTCGTCGGCGCCTTCTCCGACGACCTCGCCGAGCTCGCTGCCGCGTGCAGTCAGCTCATGGCCGACGCCTCCGAGGAGATCACCGAGCAGACGGTCAACAAGTACTACGGCGGTCGACTCGAGACGAGCGCGTTCGACGTCGCCGACGCCGCGATCGCCGGACGACACGGGGAAGCGCTGCTCGCCCTGCGGCAGGCGCTCGACTCGGGTGCCGACCCCGTACCGATCGTCGCCGCGTTCGCGATGAAGATCCGCACGATGGCCAAAGTGTCGTCGGCACGCGGCGGGTCCGGGCAGATCGCCCAGCAGTTCGGCCTCGCGCCGTGGCAGGTCGACCGCGCCCGTCGGGACCTGTCAGGCTGGACCGACGCCGGCATCGGCCGCGTGGTGCAGATGCTCGCAGAGACCGACGCCGGAGTGAAGGGCGCGAGCCGCGACCCGGTGTTCGCGCTCGAGCGGCTCGTCGGCGTCATCGCGGCACGCGGGGTCGATCTGTCGGAGCGGTAGCCCGCCGAGCGGGCCGTGGTGGCGGGCGGATGCCCTTCGACAAGCTCAGGGACCCGTTTGCGCTCAGGGACCTGTGTGCGCTCAGGGACCCGTTTGCGCTCAGGGACCTGTGTGCGCTCAGGGACCTGTGTGCGCTCAGGGACCGGTCGGGTGCTGAGGGACCGCGGTGTGCGCTCAGGGACCGCGTGTGCTCAGGGAACGGAATGCCCCGGGAACGCGAAAGGCCCCGCACGTTCCGAGGAACGCCGGGGCCTTGCAGCTGGTGTCGCTTAGAGCGCGTTGACCTGCTTGGCGATGGCCGACTTGCGGTTCGCTGCCTGGTTCTCGTGGATGACGCCCTTGCTCACGGCCTTGTCGAGCTTCTTCGAGGCGAGCTTGAGTGCGGACTCAGCCTGAGCCTTGTCGCCGGCGACGACGGCCTCACGGGTTGCGCGGATGGCGGTCTTCAGCTGGCTCTTGACGGCCTTGTTGCGCTCGTTGGCCTTCTTGTTGGTGCCGATGCGCTTGATCTGCGACTTGATGTTTGCCACGTTGGGTCAACTTTCGGTTCGAGGAAATGATGTTCGGTGCCGTCGGACGGAAGAGGGCGTCTTCAAGCGAGTTCTCGTGTGGTCTCAACTCACACGCAAGCCAACAGGCAACATTACCAGTCGGGCTGAGTTCTGGCAATCCAGGGCACCGCAGCACGGGTGCTCCCCGCCGTGGGACAATGAAGGTTGCCCGATTCCACCCCTGACCCCGAGGAACGCGTGAGCCCCCAAGCAGTGAAGGCCCTCGAGCCGGCATCGACCGACCCGGCGTTCATCCGGAACTTCTGCATCATCGCCCACATCGACCACGGCAAGTCGACCTTGGCGGACCGCATGTTGCAGATCACCGGCGTCGTCTCGGACCGCGACATGCGGGCGCAGTACCTCGACCGCATGGACATCGAGCGCGAGCGCGGCATCACCATCAAGAGCCAGGCCGTGCGCATGCCGTGGTCGCTCAACGGTGAGACCTTCGCGCTCAACATGATCGACACCCCCGGCCACGTCGACTTCACCTACGAGGTCTCACGGTCACTCGCCGCGTGCGAGGGCGCGATCCTCCTCGTCGACGCCGCACAGGGTATCGAGGCGCAGACACTCGCGAACCTCTACCTCGCCCTCGAGAACGACCTCGAGATCATCCCGGTGCTCAACAAGATCGACCTCCCGGCGGCCGACCCCGACAAGTACGCGAAGGAGCTCGCGAGCCTCATCGGCGGCAAGCCCGAAGACGTCCTGCGGGTGTCCGGCAAGACCGGTATGGGTGTCGAGGAACTCCTCGACCGCGTCGTCGGCCGCATCCCGAACCCGGTGGGCGACCCGGACGCACCCACGCGCGCCATGATCTTCGACTCCGTCTACGACACCTACCGTGGCGTCGTCACCTACGTCCGCATGATCGACGGCCAGCTGAGTCCGCGCGAGCGCATCCAGATGATGTCGACGCGCGCAGTGCACGACCTCCTCGAGATCGGCGTCAGCTCGCCCGAGCCGACGCCCACGAAGGGCCTCGGCGTCGGTGAGGTGGGCTACCTCATCACGGGCGTGAAAGACGTCCGGCAGTCGAAGGTCGGCGACACCGTCACGACCGCGGTGAAGCCGGCGACCGACGCCCTCCCGGGCTACACCGACCCGAAGCCGATGGTCTTCTCCGGTCTGTACCCGATCGACGGCAGCGACTACCCGATCCTGCGCGACGCGCTCGACAAGCTGAAGCTCTCCGACGCCTCGCTCAACTACGAGCCGGAGACGTCCGTCGCCCTCGGCTTCGGGTTCCGTGTCGGCTTCCTCGGCCTCCTGCACCTCGAGATCGTGACCGAGCGGTTGCAGCGCGAGTTCGACCTCGACCTCATCGCCACGGCACCGTCGGTCACCTACGAGGTGAAGACGGAGGACAAGCAGGTCGTCACCGTCACGAACCCGAGCGAGTTCCCCTCCGGCAAGATCCTCGAGGTGTCTGAGCCGATGGTCAAGGTGGGCATCCTCGCCCCCAAGGACTACGTCGGCACCATCATGGAACTCTGCCAGAGCCGTCGAGGCGCGCTGCTCGGCATGGAGTACCTCGGCGAGGACCGCGTCGAACTGCGGTACACGATGCCGCTCGGTGAGATCGTCTTCGACTTCTTCGACCACCTGAAGAGCCGCACGCAGGGGTACGCCTCGCTCGACTACGAGCCCTCCGGTCAGCAGGCCGCCGATCTCGTGAAGGTCGACATCCTGCTGCAGGGCGACCAGGTCGACGCGTTCAGCGCCATCGTCCACCGCGAGAAGGCGTACGCCTACGGTGTGCTCATGACCGAGCGCCTGAAGAAGCTCATCCCGCGCCAGCAGTTCGAGGTGCCGATCCAGGCCGCCATCGGTGCGCGGATCATCGCCCGCGAGTCGGTCCGTGCCATGCGCAAGGACGTCCTGGCCAAGTGCTACGGCGGTGACATCACCCGCAAGCGCAAGCTCCTCGAGAAGCAGAAGGAGGGCAAGAAGCGGATGAAGATGGTCGGCAAGGTCGAGGTGCCTCAGGAGGCGTTCATCGCAGCGCTCTCCGGGGACGTGGAGACGAAGGACAAGAAGTGAACGCACGACGCAGTTCGTTCGAGGACGAGGCGGTCGACTACGCGGCCGTCGGCGCCACCCAGCGGACCGACCTCATGCAGTACCCGCCGGAGGGCTACGTGCCGTCGGAGGACGAGTTCCGCCTCGGGAGCGGTGAGGAGCGGTTCGCCCTCGCGAGCAGCGCCCTCCTCACCTGGGGACTGCACCGCTCGAGCGGCGTGGAGATCTCCGAGGTGCACCCCGGCACGGGCGTGCAGTACGGCGGCATAGCGTTCGCCGAGGACGGTACGCCGCTGGAACCCATCGAGACGCACGAGGAGCAGCGCTTCGCCGAGGACGGCACGCCGTTCATCACGCCGGGCACGACGGTCGTCTTCGCCGGCACCGTCGGCGGGGAACCGCTCGTCGGGCCGCATCGCGTCATCTCCGTCACCGAGGAGCCGGGTCACGTGAGCCTCGCCATCGGCACGATGGAGGGCGATCCGGAGAGCGGCGAGCAGTCCTTCACGATCGAGCAGCGCGAGGACGACTCCGTCTGGATCGTCGTGCGCTCGTTCTTCCGCCCGACGAAGGGTGCCGCGAAGCTCGTCGGCTCCAAGCGCCGCCGCAAGACCATGAACGACGCCTACCTCCGCGCACTCCTGCCGTCGCGCGGCGTCTGAGCGCCGGACCGTGCCGAGCGCCCTCCCACTCGCCGATCCGGCCCCGTCCGACGGACTCCTCCCGGAGACGGCGGCCGTCGGTGCCCACGAGCGCAACTTCGGGGTCTACCTGCACGTCCCGTTCTGCCGGGTCCGATGCGGCTACTGCGACTTCAACACCTACACGGCGACCGAGCTCCGCGGCGCGAAGCAGTCGGACTACGCCGACGAGGCGGTCGCGGAACTCCGCTTCGGCAAGTCCGTCCTGGCGTCATCGACCGTCCCCGACCGCCCGGTCTCGACCGTGTTCTTCGGAGGCGGGACGCCGACCCTCCTCCCCGCTGACGACCTCGTCCGGATGCTCCGTGGCGTGACGGACAACTTCGACCTCGCGCCCGGCGCCGAAGTGACGACCGAGGCGAACCCCGACTCCGTCGACGCCGCCTACCTCCGCACGCTCGCTGAAGCCGGATTCACCCGGGTGTCCTTCGGGATGCAGTCCGCGGTGCCGAGCGTGCTCGCCACCCTCGAGCGCACGCACGATCCGGCTCGGGTGCCGCTCGTCGTGCAGTGGGCTCGCGAGGCCGGACTCGGCGTCAGCCTGGACCTCATCTACGGGACGCCGGGGGAGACCCTGGCCGACTGGCGCGTCTCACTCGAGACGGCGATCGCCTGCGCACCGGACCACGTGTCGGCTTATTCGCTCATCGTCGAACCAGGGACGAAACTCGCGCGCCAGATCCGCTCGGGCGTGGTGGGGACCCCCGACGAAGACCTGCAGGCCGACATGTACGAGCTCGCCGACGATCTCCTCACCGAAGCCGGCTACGGCTGGTACGAGGTCAGCAACTGGGCGACCGACGACACGCACCGCTCCCGGCACAACCTCTCCTACTGGACCGGCGAGGACTGGTGGGGCGTCGGCCCGGGCTCGCACAGTCACGTCGGCGGGGTGCGCTGGTGGAACGTCAAGCACCCGGCGGCCTACGCCCAGCGGATCGCGGCGGGGGAGTCGCCGGCCGCCGGCCGGGAGACCCTGGACGACGAGACCCGGGAACTCGAACGCATCCTGCTGCTCACCCGGACGAGGGACGGCATCCCGATCCGGACGCTCGCCCCCGAGGCTCGCACGGCGGTCGCCGGGCTCATCGCCGAGGAACTGGTCGACGCACGGCAGGCCCTGCTCGGACGGCTGGAGCTCACGCGCCGCGGACGGCTCCTCGCCGACGCGGTCGTCCGCCGTCTGGTCGGCGACTGACCCTGCCCGAGGCGCAGAACAGCCCCGCCCGGCGGACCGGACGGGGCTGTTCTCGTGCGACTCGACGGGTCAGGCCTTGATGAACTGGATCGTGAGCGGGTAGCTGTACAGCTCGCCCTTGTTCGCCTTGATCGCGGCGATGATGCTGAACACGATCACGACGACGTACACGGCGATGATGATGAACAGACCCACGACGACGATCGTCAGGATCGAGCCGACCACGAGCGCGATCAGCATCGTCAGCTGGAAGTTCAGGGCGGTGAGCGTGTGCGCCTTGATGAACGGGCCGCGGTCCTTGAGGACCAGGTAGCCGATCAGCGGGGGGATGAATCCGAAGAAGATCCCACCAATGTGGATGAGCGTCGACCAGAGCTTCTCGTCCGACGGGCTCATGGGCTGAGCGGCGGCGTACGGCTGCTGGTACTGCGGGGCGCCTGCGGGCGGCGGCGGGTAGGAGCCGGCAGCGGGCGGCGTCGGCGCGTAGCCACCGGCGGGCGGGGGCGGGTAGGCGCCTGCGGGCGGCTGCTGCGGAGCTGCGGGAGGGGGCGTCGCGCCGTCTCCTGCAGGCGGAACCGACCCGCCCTTCGCTGGGTCGACGGGCGGCTGAGCGTTCGGATCGGACATCTTCGCACCTTTCACGGAGAGTGATATTCAATTGGTCCAGCTGAGCGTATCGCACCAGGTGTTGCTGATCAGGGACCCACGCCTGCGGCCAACGGTATTCCTGGGGCACGGGGCCGCGCAAGGGACGGCTGCGCGGAGGCCGCGATATGATTGGCAGTCAGGGTCTTCGAGTGCTGATGGTCGGTGCTCCGAGGTGGATGACGGGAGGAGATCGAGATGGTGTCGGATCGCGGTCTCGAAGTGCTCCGCGTCATCGTGCAGGACTACGTCGCCTCGCGTGAGCCCGTCGGTTCCAAGACGATCGTCGACCGCCACTCCTTCGGGGTCTCCGCAGCCACCATCCGCAACGACATGGCGCAGCTCGAGGACGAAGAGCTCATCGCCGCTCCACACACCTCTTCCGGCCGGGTGCCGACCGACAAGGGTTACCGGATGTTCGTCGACCACCTCGCCGACCGCCGTCCGCTGAACAACGCCCAACGGACGGCGATCGAGACCTTCCTCGGCGCGTCCGGCGACCTCGACGAGGTCCTGCACCGCACGGTGCGGCTGCTGTCGCAGCTGACGAACCAGGTCGCACTCGTCCAGTACCCGATGTTCTCCCGGGCACGTGTCCGGCATCTCGAGTTGGTGAGCGTCACCCCGAACCGTGTGCTCGCGGTCATCATCCTCGACAACGGCCGCGTCGAGCAGCGGCTCATCGAGACGGAGAGCCCGGTCGACGACGACCTCATCTCGCGTCTCCGCTCGCTGTGCAACGAGGCGGTCGCGGGCCGTCCACTCCTCGACGCCCACGACGCGATCGGCGACGTCCCCGCCGACATCGCCGACCTCGACCGCGCGGCGGCCGTCCGCATCGTCGACGCGGTGCGCGAGCAGCTGTCGGCGCAGCGCCAGGACCGCCTCGTCATGGCCGGCGCCGCCAACCTCGCCCGTACTGAAGACGACTTCCCCGGCAGCATCTATCCGGTCCTGGACGCCATCGAGCAGCAGGTCGTGCTGCTTCGGCTCTTCGGTGAGATGGAGTCCGAGCGCGACAGCGTGGTCGCCAGCATCGGGCGGGAGAACGCGTCCTTCGGCCTCGAGACCACGAGTGTCCTCGCCGGGAACTACCGTTCCTCTGGTGGCGAAATCGCCCGGCTCGGCGTCCTCGGCCCCACGAGAATGGACTACGCGAGCAACATGGCTGCGGTCCGCGCCGTCGCCAGGTACCTCTCGCGCATCCTCGACGCCGAGTGACGCATCCTCGTCGCGTCCCCCAACACCTTCCGCACCTCGAACGAAAGGCCCTCAGTGGCTGACTACCCCGACCACTACGCAGCACTCGGTGTCGCCAAGGAGGCGACGCCCGAAGAGATCAAGAAGGCGTACCGCCGCCTCGCACGCGAACTGCACCCCGACGTGAACCCGGGTTCCGACGCCTCGGAACGGTTCAAGGAGGTCACGCACGCCTACGACGTGCTGAGCGACCCCAAGCAGCGCCAGCAGTACGACCTCGGTCCGCAGGCTGGTGGGTTCGGTGGCGGCGACGCCGGGTTCGGCGGCTTCGGCGACATCTTCGACACCTTCTTCGGCGGGGGCGGCCAGCAGCGCGGGCCCAAGTCCCGTCGCGCACGCGGGGAGGACGCCCTGTTGCGCGTCGAGCTCGACCTCGACGAGGTCATCTTCGGCACCCACCGCGACCTCGAGGTCGACACCGCCGTGCTCTGCAGCACCTGCAACGGCTCCTGCTGCCAGCCCGGCACCTCACCGGTGACCTGCGACATCTGTCACGGCTCCGGCTCCATCCAGCGGGCCGTCCGCTCGCTGCTCGGCAACGTCATGACGTCGGCGCCCTGCGGCACCTGCCGCGGCTACGGCACGATCATCGCGACGCCGTGCGTCACCTGCCAGGGTCAGGGTCGGCTCCGTGCGCGCCGCACCGTCTCGGTCGACATCCCGGCCGGCGTCGACACCGGTCTGCGTCTGCAGATGCCGGGGAGCGGCGAGGTCGGCCCGGCCGGCGGCCCGAACGGCGACCTCTACCTCGAGATGAAGGTCAAGCACCACGACGTCTTCAGCCGCGACGGCGACGACCTGTTGTGCACGCTCGAAGTCCCGATGACCGACGCCATCCTCGGCCGCCAGGTCACCGTCCACGCGCTCGACGGCGACGTCGAGGTCGAGCTGCGGCCGGGCGTGCAGAGCTCGGAGGTCATCACGGTCAAGGACCGCGGCGTCACCCGCCTCCGCGGGAACAGCCGGGGCGACCTCAAGATCGGCGTCCAGGTCGTCACCCCGACGAAGCTCGACCACCGCGAACGCGAGCTGATCAAGAGCTTCGCCTCGGGACGACGTCAGGGTGCTCCGGCGCTCGCGCAGTTCCAGCAGGGCCTGTTCGCGAAGATCCGCGACCGCTTCCACGGCGTCGGTTGAGATGAGTTCGCTGTACCTCCGCGAGGATCTCGAATCGACCGGTGTCGGCGACTCGGTGACCCTCCGCGGGCCCGAGGCGAAGCACGCCGTCGCCGTGAGTCGGTTGCGGGTCGGCGAGACGACATCGATCGGCAACGGCCGGGGCCTGATCGCGACCGGACCGGTCGTGCGCAGCGAGCCGGGGGAGTTGGAGATCCGCGTCGAGTCGGTCGTGGTGCACCCGGAGAACCGTCCCGGGCTCGTCCTCGTGCAGGCGCTGGCCAAGGGCGATCGCGACGAACTCGCCATCCAGGCGGCGACCGAGCTGGGTGTCGACCGCATCGTCCCCTGGAGCGCCGAGCGCAGCATCTCCAGGTGGCAGGGCGACAAAGCGGTCAAGGGCCGTGCGCGCTGGCAGCTCATCGTGCGCGAGGCGTCGAAGCAGTCGATCCGCGCCCGGGTGCCCGAGGTGGCCGAGGTCGTCGACACCCGAGGACTCTCGGCGATCGTCGCCGGCCGGACCGTCCTCGTGCTCGAACCCAGCGCGGCACTCGCGCTCTCGGAGCTCGACCCGTCGGCACTGCTCGCCGAGGAACTCGTCCTCGTCGTCGGTCCGGAGGGCGGCATCTCGCCGGCGGAGCGAGAGCGGCTCGAAGCGGCCGGCGCGATCGAGGTCCGGATCGGCTCCGGCGTCCTGCGCACCTCGACGGCAGGGCCTGCGGCGATCGCCGCGCTCAACGTGTTGCTCGGTCGGTGGTGACGATCCACCAGCCCGCGCATGAGGCCGCCACGAACCTTAGACTGGTGGACATGAGTGAAGCACCGTCGGTATTCAGCCGCATCGTGTCGGGGGAGATCCCGACGACCCTCCTCGCCGAGACCGATCGGGTGATCGCGTTCGCCGACATCGCACCGCAGGCGCCCGTGCACCTCCTCGTCGTCCCGAAGACCGCCGAGTACCGCGACGTCGTGGAGTTGGCCGCTGGCGACCCTTCCTTGCTCGCTGAGATGGTCGAGGTGGCGTCGTCGCTTGCGAAGGAGCACACGGGTGGCGAGTTCCGACTCGTCTTCAACACCGGCGAGTCCGCCGGGCAGACGGTCTTCCACGTGCACGCGCATGTCCTCGGCGGTTCCCTGCAGGAGGGCACCCTTGGCGGAGCCTGAGTCCTCGAACCCAGACCGACCCGCCGCTGCGCGGACGGATGAGGTCGAGCACGTCCTCCTGGTGGACGGGCTCGCCATGGTCCGTCTCCTCGGCCCACAGGACCGCCTCCTGACGACCGTCGAGCGTGAACACCCCGGTGTCTCGGTGCACGTGCGCGGCAATGAGATCACCATCACCGGCCCGGCGCCGCAGGCCGACGCCGCCAGACGACTCGTAGAGGAACTCATCACCATGGTCCGAGAAGGACACGACCCGGGGCCGGCGGAGGTCAGCACCTCCGCCCGCATGCTCGGGCAGGACGGCTCGGCCTCCCCGTCGGAGGTGCTCGGGCAGGTCATCCTCACCTCGCGTGGCAAGACGATCAAGGCGAAGACCGTCGGGCAGCGGGCGTACGTGGACGCGATCGACGAGAACACGATCGTGTTCGGCATCGGCCCCGCTGGTACCGGCAAGACGTACCTCGCGATGGCGAAGGCGGTGCAGGCTCTGCAGCGCAAGGAGGTCAACCGGATCATCCTGACGCGCCCGGCCGTCGAGGCCGGCGAGCGACTCGGGTACCTCCCGGGCACGTTGACGGACAAGATCGACCCGTATCTGCGTCCGCTCTACGACGCGCTCAACGAGATGATGGACCCGGAGATCGTCCCGAAGCTCCTCGCGGCCGGGACGATCGAGGTCGCACCGCTCGCCTACATGCGTGGCCGGACCCTCAACGACTCGTTCATCGTCCTCGACGAGGCGCAGAACACCACGCCCGAGCAGATGAAGATGTTCCTCACCCGGCTCGGGTTCGGGTCCAAGATCGTCGTGACCGGCGACGTCACGCAGATCGACCTGCCCACCGGTGCGTCCGGCTTGCGGCTCGTCACCCGCGTGCTCAAGGACGTCGACGACATCCACTTCGCCCACCTCACGAGCGAGGACGTCGTCCGCCACACCCTCGTCGGTCGGATCGTCGACGCCTACGGCGAGTACGACGCCGTCCGACAGGCGCAGCGGTTCGAACGCGAGCAGGCCGCCGAGTTCGCCAACCGTGCCGAGCGTCGCGGCGCAGCCAGAGACCACCAGCCGAAGCGAGGACGCTCATGACCATCGAGATCAACAACGAGTCCGGCGTCGCCGTCGACGAATCGCGCATCCTCGCCCTGGCGTCGTTCGCGCTCGACGCGATGCACGTGAGCCCCGATGCCGAGCTCGCCATCGTCCTGGTCGACGAGGGCGCCATGGAGCAGTTGCACGTCCAGTGGATGGACGAGCCCGGACCGACGGACGTCCTGAGCTTCCCGATGGACGAGCTCCGTCCCGGCACCGAGGAGAACCCGACGCCGCCCGGGCTGCTCGGCGACATCGTGCTCTGCCCGCAGGTCGCCGAGACGCAGGCGGCCGCCGCGAAGCACTCGACGATGGACGAGCTCCAGCTCCTCACCTGCCACGGTGTGCTCCACCTGCTCGGGTACGACCACGCGGAGCCCGACGAGGAGAAGGAGATGTTCGGCATCCAGCGGGACATCCTCCTCGCGTTCGCGCTCCAGGAGAGACGACGCACCAGCTGATGTCCCTCGTCGCCGTCTTCGTCATCGTCGCGTTCCTGCTCGTCGCGTTCGCGGGTCTCATGGCCGCAGCCGACGCCGCGATCGGCGTCCAGTCGGGCGCGGACATCCTCGACCTGGCAGAGGGCGCCCGCTCGGGATCCGCGCTCCGCGCCATCGCAGCCGATCCGGGTGCGCACGTCAACGCGATCAACTTCATCCGGATCCTGGCCGAGACCACGGCCGCCGTCCTCGTCACCCTCGCACTTGCCTCGTCGATCGACGAGTTGTGGGTCGTCCTCGTCCTCGCGGTCGTCATCATGACCGGCACCTCCTTCGTGCTCGTCGGTGCGAGCCCGCGAGGCGTCGGACGGACCCACGCGAGCGGAGTGCTGCGCTTCAGTGCCCCCGCCATCCGTGCCGCACGCGTGGTCCTCGGCCCGGTCGCGAACGTCCTCGTCTCCCTGGGCAACCGGGTGACCCCGGGGCTGCCCCGTTCGGTCTCCTTCACCTCGGAGGAACAACTGCTGAGCATGGTCGACGAGGCCGCCGCGCACTCGGTCCTCGAGGAGGACGACCGCGAGCTCATCCACTCGATCTTCGAGTTCAACGAGACGCTCGTCCGCGAGGTGATGATCCCGCGCACCGACCTCGTGAGTCTGCAGCGCGATCTCAGCGTCCGCGAGGCGCTCGAGGTGTTCCTGGAGACGGGGATCTCGAGGGCGCCCGTCAGCGACGGCGACATCGACGACCTGGTCGGCATCCTGTACCTGAAGGACCTGGTGCGAGCGATGTTCGGTGGCGACGGCGTCACCGAGGTGGGCTCGATCGAGCCGCTCCTGCGGCCGGCGAGCTTCGTACCCGAGTCCAAGAAGGCCGATTCGCTTCTGCAGCAGATGCAGAAGGAGTCCAACCACATCGCGATGGTCGTCGACGAGTACGGCGGCATCTCCGGTCTCGTCACCCTCGAGGACCTCATCGAGGAACTCGTCGGCGACATCTCCGACGAGTACGACACCGACACCCCCGAGATCACCGACCTGCACGACGGACGGTTCCGGGTCGATGCGCGTCTCCCCGTCGACGAGCTGGGGGAGTTGTTCGGCCTCGAACTCGACGACGACGACGTCGACTCCGTCGGCGGCCTCCTCGCGAAAGCCCTCGGTCGGCTGCCCGTCGTCGGATCGACGGTGTCGACCAACGGCCTCGAACTCACCGCCGAGCGCGTCGAGGGGCGGCGGGGACGCATCCTCACCGTCATCGCCCAGCGCGACGACCAGCTGCAGGACGCCCAGCAGGCGTCCACCGACCACCGGGAGCACCCATGAACGACACCACCCCTCCGTCCGACTTCCGAGCGGGGTTCGTGTCCTTCGTCGGGCGTCCGAACGTCGGCAAGTCCACGCTGACCAACGCCCTGGTCGGCGAGAAGGTCGCGATCACGAGCTCGAAGCCGCAGACCACGCGTCGCGCGATCCGCGGGGTCGTGCACCGCGACCACGGCCAGCTCATCGTCGTCGACACCCCCGGCATCCACCGCCCGCGCACCCTGCTCGGCCAGCGGTTGAACGACCTCGTGCAGTCCACCCTCTCCGACGTCGACGTCATCGGGTTCTGCATCCCCGCCAACGAGAAGCTCGGCCCCGGCGACCGCTTCATCAACGAGTCGCTCGACGGCTTCCCGCGCGCCAAGAAGGTGGCGATCGTCACGAAGACCGACACCGCCAGCCGGACGACGATCGCCGAGCAGTTGCTCGCGATCTCGGAGCTCCGGGACTGGGACGCGGTCATCCCGCTGTCCGCGGTGACCGACGATCAGCTCGACATCCTCGTCACCGAGGTGACGAAGCTCATGCCGCTCTCGGAACGCCTCTACCCGACCGAGGCCACCACCGACGAGACCGTCGTCGACCGCGTGTCCGAGCTCATCCGTGAGGCCGCGCTCGAGGGCGTCCAGGACGAGCTGCCCCACTCGCTCGCGGTGACCATCGACGACATGATCCCGCGCGAGGGGACCGACCTGCTCGACATCTACGCGAACGTGTTCGTGGAGCGCGACAGTCAGAAGGCGATCATCATCGGCAAGGGCGGCTCCAGACTCCGCGACGTCGGAGCCCGGGCCCGTGCCGGGATCGAGCCGCTCGTCGGATCGCGGGTCTTCCTCTCCATCCGCGTCAAGGTCGCGAAGGACTGGCAGCGCGACCCGAAACTGCTCGGTCGCCTGGGATTCTGACCCGGATCCGGTCGACCGTCGGCGCCGTGGGCCCGTGCGGATCAGTGCGGGTGGTCTCCGTTACCTGAACGTGACTTGCGTGTCTGCTTTGGGCCCGCTGTGGAACCCTTCGTCTGGCCGACAGGCGCGCGAGCGCGCGGACATACTGGTCCTCGGGGTCGCGAGAAGGAGTCCGAGTGTTCGACTGGTTGCTGGCCATCAGGCTGGATCGTCCGGAGCTCCTCGTCTGGGTCGGCGGTGCCGCCGTCCTTCTGGCGATCCTCCTGTTGACCGGGCGCCGAACGGTTCGCGGCTGGCTGACGATGCTGCTCGTGGCGAGCGGTGGGGCGCTCCTCGCCTATGCCACGGCCTGGTTGCTCGGTGACGTGTTCGACGTCTTCGGGATCGAACTGACGCCGGTCACCCGTGCGTGGGCGGCGGTCGGGTTCGCCGGTGCCGCCCTCGCGATCGCCGCGATCGTGCGGACCCGGGCGTGGCGGGTCGTCGTGGCAAGCCTCGCGGTCCCGGTCTTCCTGCTCATCGGGGCGGTCGGCGTGAACCAGGACTTCGGTGAGTTCGCGACGGTGCGGGCGGCGCTGGGGATCAGCCCGTACCAGTCGTTCTCGGCCCTGCCTGCCGCCCGGGGGACGACGACGACGTGGCAGCGACCCGCCGATCTGCCGAGCGGCGGGCGGGTCGAACACGTGGACATCCCGGCGACGACCTCCGGGTTCGCCCACCGGGACGCGCTCGTCTACCTGCCACCGGCCGCCCTGGCCGCACACCCGCCGGCACTGCCGGTCATCGAGGCGTTCAGCGGTCAGCCGGGAGAGCCTGCCGACCTGTTCGCGTCGGCTGGGATCGCCGGGATCCTCGACCGCTTCGCCGCCTCGCATGCGGGTCTCGCACCGATCGTGGTCGTGCCCGACCAGCTCGGCGCTCCCGACCGCAACCCGATGTGCGTCGACGGGCCGCTCGGCAACTCGGCGACGTACCTCACGGTCGACGTCCCCGCGTGGATCTCGGCGCACCTCCCGGTGTCCGCATCGCGGACGGACTGGTTCATCGCCGGGTTCTCGCAGGGAGGGACCTGTTCCATCCAGCTCGGCGCCGCGCACCCCGAACGCTACGGCGGCATCCTCGACATCTCGGGGGAGGTCGTCCCGTCCATCGGACCGACGACGATCGCACAGGGCTTCGGCGGGTCGGCGACGGCGTACGAGGCCGCGGCCCCCTCCGCGATCCTCGCCGCGCACACCCCGTACGCGGACACCGTCGGCGTCTTCGGCTACGGCAGCGACGACAGCCGCTACGGTCCCGGCGTCCGGCGGGTCGCCGCGATGGCCTCGGCTGCCGGCATGCGGACGACGACCTTCGTCTCCGACGGGACGGCGCACGACTGGCACACCGTCCACACGGTGTTCGAGCGAGCGCTACCCGTGATCGCCGCACGATTCGGGCTCGCCTGATGCGCGTGGGGAGGGCGACGCCGTTCGGTCGACTCGTGACCGGCGTGATCCGGTCGGTGCCGATGAGCATCGGGATCACGGCGCTGGTGCTCGTGGTCAGTGCGTTCGTCTGGCGCACGCCGCCGGTGGCGACGCCCGCCTGGCGGTCGGCGATCCGTGAGGCGGCCGGCGTGGGGTACGAGCAGGTCGTAGTCGACGGACACTGGTGGGCGCTCCTGACCGGCGCCCTGGGAACCGACGGGGTGCTCGGGCTCCTCGCCTTCCTGCTGATCGGCGTCCCCGCACTGGTGCTCGCCGAGCGACGGTTCGGTGCGGCCAAGACGCTCCTGGCTGTGCTGGTGACCGCTGTCGCCGGGAACGCGCTCGCCATCGGGCTCCAACTCCTCGGCACGCTCGGCGGCGAGTTCTGGAGCGGCGAGGTCGCCCGCATCGTGGCATTCGACCCGGTGGCCGGCGCGCTCGGCGCCCTCGCCGCGTCGAGTGCGTTCCACGGGCCGCTCTGGCGTCGACGGATCCGCGCGTTCGTCGTCGTCGGTGCCCTGATCGTGCTGCTGTACTCGGGCCTTCCGCAGGATCTCGCACGACTGTTCGCAGCGCTGGTCGGCGTCCTGTTCGGGATCGTGCTCGCCGGGGTCACCCCGTCGGTGCGACGCGTGCGGAGCTCGCACCACGAGACCCGGGTGCTCCTGGCGTCCGTCGTCGCGATGATGGGAGTCGGACCGCTCATCACCTTCCTGTCCGGCCGGCACCTCGGTCCGCTCGCGCCGCTCGTGCTCCTGCTCGAACAGAACATCCCGGACGCCGGACGGGTCATCGGGCAATGCCGCACGGTCGGCGTGTCAGCACAGTGCCTGCGCGACCTCACGCTGGTGCGCGTCGACGGCTTCGGAGCGGTGCTCCTGTCGGTGGTCCCCATGATCGCCCTGCTCTTCGCAGCGTGGGGCCTGCTCCGCGGCAGACGGTTCGCGGTCTGGTTCGCCACGGCGATCATGGTGTCCTTCGCCGTCCTGAGTGCGCTGTCACTCGGGGCTGGGGTGCGACTCCACCCGACGGGACACCCCTCGTCGTTGCTCGGGACGGGGCACGGTGCGCAGCAGCGGTCCGTCGAGATCGCGATAGCACTGTGGGCGGCGATCCTGCTGCCGCTCGTCGTGGCGGCGCTCCTGGTCGTGCTCCGTCGTGGGTTCCCCGTGCGGGCCACCCGACGCAGCGCCTGGGGGTATCTCGCCCTGGTCGGCGCGTCGTGGGTCGTGCTCGCCGCGCTCTTCGTCGTCGTCGCCCTGCTGCAACCCGGAGGATTCTCGCCGAGGCCCGACGTGTGGGAGGTCCTCCGTGCGGCGCCGGAGCGTTTCGTCCCCGCCGCGTACCTGCGGAACGTCCTCCCGGGCTTCGTGCCGGTCGCGCCGCTCACCGGCGTGGTGTTCCACGCCGTCGGACCCGTCTGGTGGAGCATCATCCTGCTCGGCGCGGTCTGGCCGCTGAGCCGGGTCGCGAACGCCATCGCGCCGGCCGACGAGCGCCGCCTGCGCGAGCTCCTGGCCGAGGGCAGCGACTCCATCGGGCACATGGCCACCTGGCCGGGCAACCTCACCTGGTTCGACCCGGAGCGCAACGCTGGCATCGCCTATCGGATCGTCGCCGGGGTCGCGGTCACCACGGGCGGATTCTTCGGGATGCACCGCCACGAGCAGGGGGTGCTCGAGCGGTTCATCGAGCACTGTGAGGACTCGGGCCTGACGGTGGCGTTGTACAGCGTGGACGAGCAGACCGCAGGAGCGCTCCACCGGATCGGTTGGCGCACCGTGCAGGTCGCCGAGGAGACGGTCCTGCACCCGCAGGGCTGGAGCATGGTCGGCAAGCGCTGGCAGGACATCAGATCCTCCGTGAACCGAGCCGATCGTGCGGGGATCACCGCTGTCTGGTCGACCTACGGGGCGCTCGGCGTCGGGCTCGCGGCGCAGATCGCCGAGATCTCCGAGGAGTGGGTCGCCGAGCGGAAGCTGCCCGAGATGGGGTTCACCCTCGGTGGGATCGACGAGCTCGTCGACGAGGAGGTCCGGCTCCTGCTCGCGGTCGACGAGCAAGGACGGCTGCACGGTGTCACGAGCTGGCTCCCGGTCCGACGCGACGGTGAGCTGGTCGGTTGGACCCTCGACTTCATGCGGCGTCGGACGGACGGCATGAACGGCGTCATGGAGTTCCTCATCGCCGAGGCCGCCGCGCGGTTCAAGGAGGACGGCATCGAGGAGATGAGCCTCTCCGGAGCTCCGCTCGCGCGCTCGAGGAGCGCCGAGCAGCCGGAGACGGACGGGATCGACCGGGTCCTGACCTACCTCGGGAACGTGCTCGAGCCCGTGTACGGGTTCCGCTCGCTCCTCGCCTTCAAGGGGAAGTTCCAGCCGGAGGAGCGTCCGCTCGTCCTCGGCTACGCGGACCCGCTGACCCTGCCGGCGATCGGCATCGCGGTCGGGCGCGCGTACCTCCCGGACGTGTCCGTGCGAGACCTCGCCTCGTTGGTCACCTGATCGGCCGCGCGGGGGAGTGCTATGCTGACGACGTGTTCTCCGGTCTGCTCCTCCTTAGCTGCCGCGACGAGTCCTAGTTCCAGGCCTCCCTCGTCGCGGAGTTCGTCATTGGCTCACCCCCAATCCCACGAGGAGATCCCAGGATCATGAAGAACACCCAGACCCCATCAGGCATGCCGGTCCATCGCTACCGCGCCTACCAGGACCAGTTCGACGTCTCGCTGCCCGATCGCACGTGGCCTGACCGTCGGATCACCGAGGCCCCGCGCTGGTGCGCCGTCGACCTCCGCGACGGCAACCAGGCCCTCATCGACCCGATGAGCCCCGAGCGCAAGCGCATCATGTTCGACCTGCTCGTGAAGATGGGCTACAAGGAGATCGAGGTCGGGTTCCCGAGCGCGAGCCAGACCGACTTCGACTTCGTCCGCAGCCTCATCGACGAGGGTGCGATCCCCGAGGACGTCACCATCCAGGTGCTGACCCAGGCACGCGACCACCTCATCGAACGCACCTACGAGTCGCTGCGCGGCGCGAAGCAGGCGATCGTGCACCTGTACAACTCGACGAGCATCCTGCAGCGCGACGTCGTGTTCCGCAGCGACAAGCAGGGCATCATCGACCTCGCCCTCCACGGCGCCCGGAAGTGTCGCGAGATGGAGTCGACCGTCCCCGGGACGCAGATCTACTACGAGTACTCGCCGGAGAGCTACACCGGTACCGAGCTCGAGTTCGCCGTCGACATCTGCAACCAGGTGGTCGAGGTCCTCGAGGCGACCCCCGACCGCAAGGTCATCATCAACCTGCCGTCGACGGTCGAGATGGCCTCGCCGAACGTCTACGCGGACTCGATCGAGTGGATGAGCCGCAACCTGGCCAACCGCGAGAACATCATCATCTCGCTGCACCCGCACAACGACCGCGGGACCGCGATCGCGGCGGCCGAGCTCGGCTACCTGGCCGGCGCAGACCGGATCGAGGGGTGCCTCTTCGGGAACGGTGAGCGCACCGGCAACGTCGACCTCGTCGCGCTCGGTATCAACATGTTCACGCAGGGCGTCGACCCGCAGATCGACTTCAGCGACATCGACGAGGTCAAGCGGACGGCCGAGCACTGCAACCAGCTGCCGGTGCACGAGCGGAGCCCGTGGGCGGGCGACCTCGTCTTCACGGCGTTCAGCGGTTCGCACCAGGACGCGATCAAGAAGGGCTTCGAGGCGATGTCCGTCGACGCCGTCTCGCAGGGCAAGGACGTCGCCGACCTCGAGTGGGCCGTGCCGTACCTGCCGGTCGATCCGCAGGACCTCGGGCGCAGCTACGAGGCGGTCATCCGCGTGAACTCGCAGTCGGGCAAGGGCGGCGTCGCCTACCTGCTCAAGACCGATCACGCGATCGACCTGCCGCGTCGCCTGCAGATCGAGTTCTCCGGCGTCGTCCAGGCGAAGACCGACGCCGAGGGTGGCGAGGTGACGAGCGGCCAGATCTGGTCGATCTTCCAGGACGAGTACCTTCCGGCAACGGTCGCGGACGCGAAGTGGGGTCGGTTCGAACTGCAGTCCACGAAGACGTCGAGCGACCTCACCGGCACCGTGGTCCTCGAGGTCGCCCTTCGCGACGGCGAGCAGGTCGAGGAGCGCACCTCGACCGGCAACGGACCGATCGCGGCCTTCCTCAACCTGCTCTCCGGGCGCGGCATCGAGGTCACGCTGTACGACTACGTCGAGCACACGCTGAGCGCCGGAGGCGACGCCGAGGCGGCCGCCTACGTCGAGCTCCAGGTGAACGACCAGCGCCTCTGGGGCGTCGGCATCGACGGAGACATCGCGACGGCCTCGCTCAAGGCAGTTGTCTCGGCGGTCAACCGGGCCGTGCGCACGCAGGTCGAGGCGCGGGAACTGGCCTCCATCTGACGATCCCGCTGCGCCGGGTCGGCCTTCGGGTCGGCCCGGCGCAGCGCTGTCCTCCGGTGTACACCCGGAGGATGATCTTCCCGCGGGAGGACGGGGTGACCGGCCGCCAGGTCGTACGGTTGGGGGATGCTCCGCTCGCTCCGACCCGGCCAACTGGCCCTCGACATCGCGCTGCCCTCGGTGCTGTTCCTCGTCACGTTCGCGGCATACGCCGCTCGGCCGACCCAGTACGTCATCGTCCTGCTCGGCATGTGCGTGGCGCTCGCCCTCCGCCGCCTGGCTCCCGGGATCTCCCTCGCCGTCGCCTGGGTCGCGGCGCTGGCGCAGATGCTGCTCCTCCTGGCACCAGATCCCGCGAACTTCGCGATCCCGGTCGTGCTCTACGCGGCGGCGAGTTACGGCGGACGGGCCCTGCGCTGGATCTCCTTCGCCTCCGCGTTCGTCGGAGCCGCGCTCATCGCGTTCTATGTGATCGTCGTCCCGAGCTGGACCTCCAACATCTCCGCTGAGATCAGCACCTTCGGTCTGGCGAACGACCTGACACCGGTCGCGCAGGTGACGGTCGGGCTGTTCATGTTCCTCGCGTTCGCCGCCTTCTTCGGCCTCGCTTGGACCGCAGGTGTCCTCATGCGCACCTGGCGGCTCGCCCGCGAGAGCCGACAGGCGCAGCTCCTGGCCGAGCGCGACGTCGCGGTCGAGCAGGAGCGCAACCGGATCGCGCGCGACATGCACGACGTGGTGGCACACTCCCTCGCCGTGGTCATCGCGCAGGCCGACGGTGCCCGATATGCGCTGGCCGCAGACCCGGACTCGGCCGACCAGGCGTTGCGGACGATCTCGAGCATCTCCCGCGAGGCCCTCGCCGACGTCCGGGTGTTGCTCGCGCAATTGCGATTCCAACAGACCGAGGGCCCGCAGCCGGTCATGGCCGACCTCGACCGGCTCTACGAGCAGTTGCGAGGAGCCGGACTGGACGTGGTGGTCCAGAGCCACGGTCAGGAACGACCGGTGGCGACCGGTTCGCAGCTCGCCGTCTACCGGATCATCCAGGAAGCGCTCACGAACGCGCTCCGACACGGCGACCATCGGGGGCCGATCGACGTCCACCTCGACTGGACCGGACCCGAGCTGCAGCTCTGGGTCGTCAACCGGGCCAAGGTCGAACCGCCGAAGGCCGGCACGGGGCACGGACTCGCCGGGATGAACGAGCGCGCTACGCTGGCAGGCGGCAGGTTCGGGACGACCCTGGTGGACGGTCTCTTCACCGTCTACGCATCGATCCCGTACGCGACGGTGGGAGTGACGAGATGACCGATCCGAGTGATGCGACGGCAGCGGGGGCGATCACGATCGCGCTGGTCGACGACCAGGCGCTGTTCCGAGGCGGGATCCGCATGCTCATCGGTTCGCAGCCGGACCTCCGCGTCGTCGGCGAGGCCTCCGACGGGCGTCAAGCGGTCGAGCTGGCCGCACGGACACGTCCGCAGGTCATCCTCATGGACGTCCGCATGCCGGTCATGGACGGGATCGAGGCGACGAAGACGATCCTGGCTGAGGCGGACGCGCGCGGGGGCGAGCGGCCTCGGATCGTCGTGCTGACCACCTTCGACCTCGACGAGGCGGCCGCGACGGCCATCCGAGCCGGCGCGAGCGGGTTCCTGCTCAAGGACGCGGAGCCGGAGTTCCTGCTCGCAGCGATCCGCACCGTCCATGCCGGGAACGCGGTCATCGCCGCGTCGGCCACCCGCGAGCTGTTCGAACACTTCCAGCAGGCGCCGGCCGCTCCGGCCGCACCGCAGCGGTATGCCGAGCTCACGGCGCGCGAGCGCGAGATCTTCCTCCTCGCGGCGCGCGGGCTGAGCAACTCCGAGATCGCCGCTGCCGAGTTCCTCAGCGAGGCGACCGTGAAGACCCACATCAGCCGGATCTTCGCGAAGCTCGAGGTGCGCGACCGGGTCCAGCTCGTCGTGTTCGCCTTCGAACACGGCTTGGTCTGACCGCGGTCCAGCACGCACCCGCGGAGTGATCGAGGATCATCCCCAGGATGTACCAGGGTCGCTCGTGCGCCCGACGCGCACCCGGCACCTCACTCCGTAGCTTCGGAGTATGACCACTTCAGCACAGCCGTCCGTCGTCGCCAGCGTCCACGGACTCAGGAAGAGCTACGGACCCGCCGACAACCAGGTCGTCGCCCTCGACGGCGTCGACCTCGAGATCGAGCGGGGCCGGTTCACCGCCATCATGGGCCCGAGCGGCTCGGGCAAGTCGACGCTCATGCACATCATGGCCGGCCTCGACCAGGCCACAGCTGGCCGGGTGCGCCTCGGTGACCAGGACATCACGGACCTCGACGACGGGCAGCTCACGATCCTCCGTCGGCGTCGTGTCGGCTTCGTGTTCCAGGCGTTCAACCTGGTGCCGACGCTCGACGTCGCGGCCAACATCCGGCTGCCCTTCGAGCTCGACGCCCGCCGTCCGACCGGTGAGGAGCAGAGCTGGATCGACGTGCTCGTGAGCACGCTCGGACTCGCCTCCCGACTCGGGCACCGCCCGCACGAACTCTCGGGCGGACAGCAGCAGCGCGTCGCGATCGCGCGTGCCCTCGCGACGCGACCCGAGCTCCTCTTCGCGGACGAACCGACCGGCAACCTCGACTCGCGCACCGGGCGGAGCGTCCTGGCCCTGCTGGCGGCGGCCAGCACCGAATACGGGCAGAGCATCGCGATGGTGACGCACGACCCGATCGCCGCGAGCTACGCGGACCGGATCGTGTTCCTCGCGGACGGCCGGGTCGTCGAGGACCGTCCCCGATCGACCGCTGAGCAGATCTCAGCGCTCATGCTCGGCATGGAGCGTGCGGCATGAGCCGGGCCGATCTCGGGCCCCGGGCCCGCGAGCATCGCGCGAGTCTCCTCGTCGCGACGCTCAGCGCCTCGTTCGGCGTCCTGTTGCTCATGGTCACGAGTGTGCTCTCCACCTTCATCCTGGCCGACGACGTCACGGGGTCCAGCGGCACCGTGGTGATCATGCTCATCCTCGCGGCCGCCGTGTTCGTCTCGTTGGCGGTCTACGTCGGTGCGATCGTCACGGCGAACACGTTCGCGACGATCGTCGCCGGGCGGACGAGGACGATCGCGCTGCTCCGCCTGATCGGTTCGACGGCGCGGTCGCAGCGTTGCGCCGTCGCGAAGGAGGGCGTCGTCGTCGGCCTGCTCGGCGGGGGAGCCGGGCTGCTCGTCGGGCTCCTGGCGACCTTCGCGCTCGTGCGGATCGGGGTCGCGACCGGTGTGCTGCCCGAGCTGCCGTACGCGATCATCGAACCGGCCGTCCTCTTGCCCGTCGTCGCAGTCGTCCTGACCACCTGGCTCGCGTCCTGGATCGGCGCACGTCGCGTCCTCACGGTCACCCCGATGCAGGCGATCGGAGGATCGCAGGAATTGAGCCGGGAGGAAGCCACCGCGAGGCCCGCCCGGAACGCTGTCGCGATCGGTCTCTTCGTGGTCGGCGTCCTGCTCCTGCTCGCCGGTGTCGGCGTCGGGCTCGTGTCGCCGCTGGGCGTGCTCATCGGCATCGTCGGCGGGATCGTCTCCTTCTCCGGCCTCGTGCTCGGTGCGCACCTCGTGATGCCGCCGGCACTGCGGCTGGTCGGCCGGCTGTTCGGCACCTCCGCGACGGCCCGACTCGCCGCCGAAAACGCCGTCCGCTACCCGGAGCGCAGTTCACGAACAACGATCGGTCTGGTGATCGGCGTGACCCTCGTGACGATGTTCGCGGTCGCAGCGGCCAACTTCCAGGAGTTCGTGATGAACGCGCAAGCGATGGAGCCGGAACTCTACGAGGGGACGCAGGCCGTCGTCGCGACGACCGTCGGCGTCTTCTCCGCGCTCATCGGACTGAGCGCGCTCATCGCCGCGGTCGGGATGGTCAACAACCTCTCGCTCAGCGTCCTGCAGCGCACGCGCGAACTCGGACTGCTCCGCGCCCTGGGGTTCTCCGCAGCGCAGATCCGTCGCATGATCGTGATCGAGGCGGCGCAGCTCACCATCGCGGCCGTCGTCGTCGGCCTCGTCCTCGGGACGTTCTACGGCTGGGCCGGCGCCCAGTCGATGCTCGGCGCGATCAACGGTTCGCCCGGGCTGATCTTCCCGGTCATCCCGTGGGCCATCGTCGCCGTGATCGTCGTGCTCGCCGCACTCCTCACGGCTGTGGCCTCGGTCGCCCCGTCCCGTCGGGCGACCCGGATCGCACCTGTCGCGGCACTCGCGGTCGACTGAGACGACTCAGCCGCGCGTCGAGCGGCGCCAGATCCGCCATCCGCCGATCTGGCGCTGCTCGGGCAACGTCCACCCGAACCGGACCGCCAGGAGGCGGATCACCGCGGTCGAGGAGACGCCGACGATGGCCGCGATCCCGAGCGGCGCACCGAAGGTCACGGCGAGGACGAGGAGGGCGGTGCCGACCGCGGCCGCCACGGCGTAGAGCGACCCGACGTGCATGAGGGCGACGGGGACGCCGAGCATGACGTCGCGGAGCACCGATCCGCCGACGGCTGAGACGGTTCCGACGAAGATCGCCGGGATGACCGGCAGGCCGGCTGCCAGGGCTTTGGTGGAGCCGATCGCACCGAACATGCCGATCGTCAGGGCGTCGAGACCGATGATGACCGGCCCGAGCCTCGTGATGGTGCGCAGGAGGAACATCCCGAGCAGGGCGGCTCCCGAGGCGACGGGGAGGTACCAGTTGTTCTGGAGGGATGCCGGCACCTGTCCGAGGAGGATGTCGCGGATGAGACCGCCACCGAGTCCGACGACGACGCCGATGATGGCGACGCCGAGCCAGTCGAGCTGACGATCCTGGAATCTGGCCGCGAACATCGCGCCCTGGACGGCGCCGATGGCGACCGCCGAGAGGTCGACCCACAGCGGAACGACGAAGAGGACCTCGTTCACGGCTTCATCTCTCCAGGCGCTCCTTCGATCCCCGACGGCGGTTCCCGGGTCACGTTGTCGGTGCGAGGCGGGATAATCGATGCGTGCCGGTATATCGAGACGAAGTGGTGGTGTTGCGGACCCACAAGCTCGGCGAGGCCGATCGCATCGTCACCATGCTCTCACGCAGCAGGGGCAAGATCCGGGCGGTCGCCAAGGGTGTCCGTCGCACCGGCTCCAAGTTCGGGTCCCGGCTCGAGCCGTTCATGGTCGCCGACGTCCAGTTCTACGAGGGCCGCAGCCTCGACACCATCACCCAGGCCGAGTCGCTCGGTTCGTACGGCGCCGAGATCAGCGCCGACTACGGGAGCTACACCGCCGCCAGCGCGATGGTCGAGACGGCCGATCGCCTGACGGAGTCCGAGGGCTCCCTGCAGCAGTACCTGCTGCTCGTCGGCGCCCTGCGGTCGCTCTCGAAGCATGAGCACGGTCCGCGGCTCACCCTCGACTCCTACCTGCTCCGGGCGTTCTCGCTCGCCGGTTGGGCACCGAGCTTCGGCGCCTGCTCGAGGTGCGGCACGGAGGGCGAGTACTCCCACGTGGTCGTGCAGCTCGGCGGGGTCGTCTGCGACGACTGCGCGCCCTCGGGCAGCCCTCGCTTGGACGCCGACACCCTCTCGCTCCTCGGAGCACTGCTCTCCGGCGACTGGGAGTACGCGGAGGCCGCCGCCGAGCAGACGGCGTCACGGGCGAGCGGGTTCACCGCCGCCTACGCGCAATGGCATCTGGAGCGCGGCCTGCGGTCGCTCGCGCACCTCGAACAGGATCGGAGCCGCGGGTGACCCCGAAGCCATACACCCACCGCGACGCGGTGCCGTTCAAACCGATCGACTGGACGGGGGAGGTCCCGCCCGAGTTCGCGAAGGGCGAGGTGCCGTCGCACGTCGCGATCGTCATGGACGGCAACGGCCGGTGGGCGAACCGACGCGGACTCACGCGTGTCGAAGGGCACAAGGCGGGCGAGGCCGCACTCCTCGACGTCGTGGCCGGTGCCCTGCAACTCGGGATCAAGCACCTGTCGGTGTACGCGTTCTCGACGGAGAACTGGAAGCGCTCACCCGACGAGGTCCGCTTCCTCATGGGGTTCAACCGCGAAGTGCTCCATCGACGGCGCGACCAACTGAACGAGTGGGGCGTGCGCGTGCGCTGGTCGGGGCGTCGGCCGCGGCTGTGGACCTCGGTCATCAAGGAGCTTCAGACGGCGGAGGAGCTGACGCGCGACAACGACCGCCTGACGCTCACCATGTGCGTCAACTACGGCGGTCGCAACGAGATCGTCGACGCGGTCCGCAGCATCGCCGACGACGTCGCCGCCGGCCGCATCAAGCCGTCGGCCGTCTCGGAGCGTCTCGTCCAGAGTCGGCTCTACCTGCCCGACCTCCCGGACGTCGACCTCTTCGTCCGGAGCTCCGGGGAGCAGCGCACCAGCAACTTCCAGCTGTGGCAGTCGGCCTACGCGGAGATGGTCTTCCTCGACACCCTCTGGCCCGACTTCGGGCGGCGTCAGCTCTGGGAGGCCGTCGAGCGGTACGCCGGACGTGACCGCCGCTTCGGCGGCGCGCGCGACGTGCCAGACGCCCCGGCGCCCTCGGGGGAATGACCGACGGGTGTCGGTGGTTGGCCCTGACATGAGTGAACCCATCAAGATCGACATCTGGTCCGACATCGCCTGCCCGTGGTGCTACATCGGCAAGCGCAAGTTCGAGCGGGGTGCGGCGGAGTTCGCGCAGCTCGGCGACGGACGCGAGGTCGAGGTCGAGTACCACTCCTTCGAGCTGGCACCCGACACCCCGGTCGACTTCGACGGCACCGAGATCGACTTCCTCGTGAAGCACAAGGGCATGCCGGCCGACCAGGTGCAGCAGATGCTCGATCGGGTGACGGGGATCGCCTCGGACGCCGGTCTCGAATACGACTTCGGCATCCTCCAGCACACGAACACGGTGAAGGCGCACGAACTGCTGCACCTCGCCAAGGCGGAGGGGAAGCAGCTCGAGATGACCGAGCGCCTCCTGCGGGCCTACTTCACCGAGGGCCGCCATGTCGGTCGCATCGAGGACCTCGCCGACCTCGCCGTCGAGGTGGGGCTCGACCGGTCCGCCGTGGTCTCGGCACTGGAATCCGGCCAGTACACGCAGGCGGTCCGCGAGGACCAGGCGACGGCACAGGGGTACGGCATCCAGGGCGTCCCGTTCTTCGTCATCGACGGCGCCTACGGGGTGTCCGGGGCGCAGGAGGCGGCCGCGTTCACGCAGGTCCTCGAGCAGGTCTGGACGGAACGCGCGAGCACCGAGCCGGTGCAGGCGTGAGCACGGAGACGACGTCCCCTGAGCGCAGCGTCGATGATCAGCAGCCCGCGACGGTCCGGCCGGCGCTCCGACTCCTCGGGGGCGACGCCGTCGTCTGCGAGGGCGACAGTTGCCTCGTGCTCCCGCCGGAGCCGGCTCAGGACTGAGGCTCCTCCGGCTCGGTGAGGTCCGCGGTGACGGCGCCGATGGCGGTGAGGTACTCCGCCGCGTCGACGAAGGCGCTCCACCCGTGCTCGCCGGCGCCGATCGAGATGCGCCCACCGCGCTCGAGGATGCGCTCGTCCGCGTAGACGGGGAGTGGAGCGCTCGCACCGAGGACGGTGATGGTGCCCCGCTCGTAGCCGGTCGCCTGGAACGCGGTCGCCGCGTCCGGCATCGCGAGCTTGTTCACACCGAGCAGCGTGCGGAACGGCGGCCAGGAGATCTTGCGGCCGCCGGGCACGAGGGCGAAGAGGTAGTCGCCGCTGCGACGCTTCACGACGATCGTCTTGACGATGTCCGCGGGCTCGATGCCGAGCAGCTCCGCAGCCTCGTGGAGACTGCGCGCGGGCGGTCGCTCGACCAGCTCCACGTCGAGACCGAGTGCGGCGGCCGCTGCTCGGACGCGCTCGCGGCCGGACGGCTGGAGGTCGGCGGGCGGGACGGCGTCTGACATGTGGTCCTCACTGGGCGCGGGAGCGCCGATCATCTGGGAGAATCGAGGGTGATGTCTCTTCCTACCACGCTCTCGCAGCGCCCGAGCCTCGCGATCGGGCCCATCGTGCTCGACTCGCCGGTCGTGCTCGCCCCCATGGCCGGGATCACCAACACGGCGTTCCGTCGCCTGTGCCGCGAATACGGCGCCGGACTGTACGTCAGCGAGATGATCACCTCCCGTGCGCTCGTCGAACGCACGCCGGAGACCATGCGGCTCATCCAGCACCACGAGAGCGAGACGCTCCGGTCCATCCAGCTCTACGGCGTCGACCCGAAGACGGTCGCCGAGGCCGTCACCATGCTCGTCGCCGAGGATCGCGCCGACCACATCGACCTCAACTTCGGCTGCCCGGTGCCCAAGGTCACCCGCAAGGGCGGGGGAGCGGCGCTGCCCTGGAAGACCGGGCTCTTCCGCGACATCGTCGAGGGCGCGGTCCGTGCCGCAGGCGACGTCCCGCTCACGATCAAGATGCGCAAGGGCATCGACTCCGACCACCTCACCTACCTCGAGGCCGGCCGGATCGCCGAGGGCGCCGGCGTGGCGTCGATCGCGCTGCACGCCAGGACCGCCGCCGAGTTCTACTCCGGCCACGCGGACTGGTCGGCGATCACCAAGCTCAAGGAGACGGTCACCTCGGTGCCGGTCCTCGGGAACGGCGACATCTGGTCGGGCGAGGACGCCCTCAGGATGGTCGACGAGACGGGTTGCGACGGCGTCGTCGTGGGCCGCGGTTGCCTCGGTCGCCCCTGGCTCTTCGGCGACCTCAGCTCGGCGTTCGCCGGCGAGGGCGGCAAGGCAGAGCCGTCCCTGGGCGACGTCGCGGCCGCGTTCCGGCGTCACGCCGAGCTCCTGGCCGAGTTCTTCGAGAGCGAGGAGCGCGGCTGCCGCGACATCCGGAAGCACGTCGCCTGGTACTTCAAGGGCTACCCCGTCGGTGGTGACCTCCGCGCGAGCCTTGCGACCGTGGAGTCGCTCGACCAGCTCGACGACCTGCTCGCGACCCTCGACTGGACGGCCCCCTACCCGGGTGCCGCAGCCGAAGGCCAGCGTGGGCGCGCCGGCACGCCGAAACGACCGGCACTGCCGTACGGCTGGCTCGACTCGCAGTCGCTGGGTGCCGACGAGCAGACCGAGATCGCGGGAGCGGAACTGGACCACAGTGGCGGATAGCATCATCGAGCGGGGGAGCGTCTCCATGGACCGGGACGGCTACACCCTGCACGACGAAGAACGCTGGATGCCCGAGCACCACTCGACGCGACGCTCCGACTTCGCCCGCGATCGTGCACGGTTATTGCACTCCAGTGCCCTGCGGCGACTCGCCGCCAAGACACAGGTGCTCAGCCCGACGAGCGGTGTCGACTTCGCGCGGAACCGTCTGACCCATTCCCTCGAGGTTGCGCAGGTCGGTCGCGAGCTGGCAGCCAGCCTCGACCTCGCTCCGGACGTCGTCGACACGGCGTGCCTCGCGCACGACCTCGGTCACCCGCCGTTCGGTCACAACGGCGAACGAGCACTCAACGACTGGTCCGCCGCGATCGGCGGGTTCGAGGGCAACGCCCAGACCCTGCGGATCCTCACGCGCCTCGAATCCAAGGTCTTCGGTCCCGACGGCGAGCCGTACGGTCTGAACCTCACGCGCGCGAGCCTCGACGCCAGCTGCAAGTACCCGTGGCCGGCCGCCCAGTCGGTGCCGGATCCCGGTGGTCGCGCCAAGTTCGGGTTCTTCGACGAGGACTCTGCGGCCTTCCGCTGGTTGCGAGCCGGCGCTCCCGAGCGCGTCCGCTGCGTCGAGGCGCAGGTCATGGACCTCGCGGACGACATCGCGTACTCCGTGCACGACTTCGAGGACGCCGTCGTCGGGGAGTACATCGACCCGGCGTTCCTGAACGCGCGCGCAGGACACGACCGCCTCATCGACACGGCGCTGTCCTGGGCCGGCGACGACTTCACCCACGAGGACCTCGCCGCCGCCTTCGACCGGCTGCAGTCCTCGCACACCTGGATCACCGCCTGGGACGGCTCCCGGCGCGACCTCGGTCGCCTCAAGAACTTCACGAGCCAGATGATCGGTCGGTTCGCCGGTGCGGCGACCGCGGCGACCCGCGAGGCCTTCCCGCAGGCCAGCCTCGTGCGGTTCGGGGCTGACGTCGTGGTGCCCCACGGCATCCAGGCCGAGATCGCCCTCCTCAAGGGGATCGTGGCCGCGTTCGTGATGTACAGCGACTCCCGCCAGCCGCTGTACGTCCGGCAGCGGGAGATCCTCATCGAACTGTCGGACGCGGTGTTCGCGCTCGGCGAGTCGGCCCTCGACGTCGGCTTCGCGGCGGACTGGCGGGCAGCCGGGTCCGACGCGGAACGCCGTCGCGTCGTCGTCGACCAGATCGCGAGCCTGACCGATCAGAGCGCCCTCTCCTGGCATGAACGGCACGTCGGCGCCTGACGCTCCTCCACACGGGAGCGGGCCTCCGACTCCGCTGCGCGGAGGCCCTCAGGGATGGACGATGGACGCACGAGACTAGGATCGAAGCATGGCCGGACGGATTCGACAGAGCGATGTTGAAGAGGTCAAGGCACGCACCAATATCGGCGACGTCGTCGGCGACTACGTCTCGCTGAAGTCCGCCGGCGTCGGCTCGCTGAAGGGCTTGTGCCCCTTCCACGACGAACGCAGCCCGAGCTTCCACGTGCGCCCCACGGTCGGGCTGTACCACTGCTTCGGCTGTGGCGAGAGCGGCGACGTCTACAGTTTCCTGCAGAAGATGGACCACGTGACGTTCGCGGAGTCGGTGGAACGTCTCGCTCAGCGCATCGGGTACCCGCTCAGCTACGAGGAGGGCGGCGGCAAGGTCGATCACGGCAACCGGGCTCGGCTCTTCGCCGCCAACCAGGCTGCCGCCGAGTACTTCCAGCAGCAGCTCCACGACGGCGACGCCGACCTCGGGCGGCGGTTCCTCGGCGAACGCGGCTTCGACGCCGCCGCTGCCGACCACTTCGGGATCGGGTTCGCGCCTGCCGGCTGGGACCACCTCATGAAGGCGCTGCGGTCTCGCGGATTCTCCGACGAGGAGATGCTCGCGGCCGGGCTCGTGTCGAGCGGCGACCGCGGGGTCTACGACCGGTTCCGCGGACGCCTCATCTGGCCCATCCGCGACACGACCGGGCAGGTGCTCGGCTTCGGCGCCCGGCGCCTCCGCGACGACGACAAGGGGCCGAAGTACCTCAACACCCCGGAGACGGCGATCTACCACAAGGCGCAGGTCCTCTACGGCCTCGACCTTGCCAAACGCGACATCTCGCGCGGCAAGCGCGTCGTCGTCGTCGAGGGGTACACCGACGTCATGGCCTGCCACTTGGCGGGGGAGACCACCGCGGTGGCGACCTGCGGGACCTCGTTCGGGGTCGACCACATCAAGATGATCCGCCGCGTCATGGGCGACGACTCCGCCACCGGCGAGGTCATCTTCACGTTCGACCCTGATGAGGCCGGGCAGAAGGCTGCGACGCGTGCGTTCGGTGAGGAGAAGCGGTTCTCCGCCCAGACGTACGTCGCCGTGTCCTCCGACGGCCTCGACCCCTGCGACCTCCGCCTCAACCGCGGCGACGGCGCCATCCGGAAGCTGGTCGACGGCCGCGAGCCGATGTTCGAGTTCATCATCCGGCGCACGCTGGCGGGATTCGACCTCGAGACGGTCGAGGGCCGGGTCGGCGCACTCCGGGCGGCCGCTCCGGTCGTCGCCGAGATCCGCGATCCCTCGCTCCGTCCCGGGTATACCCGGGTGCTCGCGAAGCAGCTCGGCATGGAACTCGACGAGGTGGCCCGCGCCGTGCGGGCTGCCGGCGGTGCCGCCGCAGGAGGCTCACAGAACTCCGCACGAGACGCCCGCCAGCAGGGCACCGGCGCACCCGCTGCCGAGCCGCCGCGCGAGCGACAGGCCTCGCTCAACGACCTGCCCAAGGACCCGTCGACGCGCCTCGAGCAAGACGCCCTCCGTGCGATCCTGCAGCTGCCCCAGCACCTCGAACGCCCCATGCTGGAGCGCGCGGTCCAGAGCTCGGTCGCCAACAGTTCCCTCGCCGTGGTGCGCGACGCCATGAGTGTGAGCCTGGACCACCTCGGGACGAACGCCTGGCTCGAGACCGTCATCGCACAGGTCCCACCCGGCTTCGACGGACTGGTCCGCGAGCTCGGGGTGTCACCACTGCCCGAGACGAACGAGGAGAAGCTGCCGAGCTATGTCCGGGACATCGCGCGGGCGCTGATCGACCGCGACCTCCTCGGTCGGAAGGCGGCCTTGCTCGGGTCGTTGCGCCGTACCGACCCCCGCGACGAGTCGCACCGGGAGATCACGCGGCAGCTCGCGGACGTCGAGGCGGAACGGCGTGCGCTCCGCGCCGAGGCCTGACGCGGTCCGCCTCCACCGAGCGTGGCACGTGGCCCCGCCGGGATCGCCGGATACACTCGATGGCGATCCGGTGGCTCCCCGTGCACCGGAAGGAGAGGTCTCATGAAGCACCCAGAGCAGGACGGACCGGCGGTCCGGGCGAGCGATCTGAGCGTCGACTACGCCGCGCACGGCGTGAGCCCGAGCAATCGAGCCCTGGACGGCATCAGCTTCGAGCTGCCCGTCGGCGGCTCGCTCGGGGTCATCGGCAGCTCGGGCTCGGGGAAGAGCACGCTCCTGCGCGTGTTGTCCGGACGCCACCTGACCGGAGCGGACTCCCGTCCGTTCGTGTCCGGCGGCGACGCGAGCACGCTCGGTCGCTCCATGCGCAAGGTGGGCCGCAAAGAACTCACGAAACTCACGTTCGAAGTGTCGCTGCTCGAGCAGGAGGCCGGTGCGCACCTGAAGCCCGAACTCACCGTCACGGAGCTCATTTCCGAACCCGTCCTCGCGCGCGACAAGAAGTTCAGCGAGCAGGCGCTCGGCGTCCGGGTCGCCACACTGCTGGACGCCGTGCAGATGCCCCTCTCCAGCCTCGACAAGTACCCCTACGAGCTGAGCGGTGGTCAGCGGCAGCGCATCGCGATCGCGCGCGCCCTCGTCCTCGGTCCGAAGGTGTTCATCGCCGACGAACCGACGGCCGGCATCGACATCACGGTCCGGCACACGGTGACCGAGTTGCTCGACGGGTTCCGACGCGACGGCGGCACGGTCATCGTCGTGACGCACGACCTCGCGATGCTCCGCGAGGTGACCGACGACGTCCTGGCGCTCCACCAGTCGCGGGTCGTGGGCTACGGCCCGATCGACGCGATGCTCGCCGATCCGCCGCACGAGTTCCTCGCAGCGCTCGCCCAGTCGGGCGGCACCGAGACCCAGTACGAGACGCCCGAGGCCGTCGGCATCGATTGATCGCGTGTCGATTTGGAGTCTGCGAATCCTTTGCTACAGTAGATACGCGCTGCAACGCAGAGGCCGGATTCGTCCGGCCGGTCGAAGCACGTATTCCTCGATAGCTCAATTGGCAGAGCAATCGACTGTTAATCGATAGGTTGTTGGTTCGAGTCCAACTCGAGGAGCTTTTCACCCCGTGATTCCGCGGAAGTTCGGCAGGCATCAGTCCTGCCGAACACCGCGGCTCACCAGAAACTCACCAGATACGCTGAACCACAATCGGTTCAGAGCCGCTCCAACTCGTTCGCGGCCCGCCGAGTGTTCGTCCGCCTAGCCATGTACACGTCCTGTGTCATCGAGGCCTGAGCGTGGCCCAACTGGTCCGCGATATCCCGAGCCGACAGCCCCGCCGCGTCGAGGTAGGTCGCAACGCTCTTGCGGAACGAGTGGAATGTGATCGACCCGAGACCGAGCCGCGCCGTGGCCTCGCGCCAGTCCCGAGACGTGTTCGACGGGTCCCGCACGTTCCCCAGCGCCGTCGGGAACACCAGCCCCTCCGCGTTCGCCGGCTGCTCCACCTGACGGCGCAGCAACAGCTCCTGTAGGCGCAGCGGCACCGCGAGCACCCGCTCCTGCCCCGTCTTGGTGTCCTCCTGCACCTGCAACCCCGAGCCCGGCACTCGGACCACCGTCGCCGCGATCGTCACCTCGCCGCGCACCAGATCGACCCGAGACCACCGCAAGCCACACGCCTCACCGATCCGACACCCGGTCCCGATCATGAACTCGATCAGATCGACCATGTCCAGCTCGGCTAGCCGCACGTCGCCCGCGATCGCCGCCCGCAGCGCCTGCATCTGCCCCGCCGGCACCGCCTGAGCGCCCTTGCCGGCCTGCCGGATGCGAGTGACGTCCCGCACCGGGTTCGACGGCATCAGCCCGTACCGCACGACGACGCCCATCACGCCCGAGAGCACCGAACGACAAGACTTCGCGGACGCGGCCCCGTGCTCCTCCGCGACAACCCGCAGAAACTGATCCAGCCGCGCCGTCGTCGCCTCCTGGATCGCCAACTGGCCAATCCGAGGCGTGATCATCCGCCGGCACACATCCGCGTACGCAGCCAACGTCGTCGGACGAAGGCCCTTCTCTCGCTGCTGCCCGAGATACGCCTCCACCGCCCGCGACAGTGGATCCGTCCGACGCAGCTCGCCCACCCCCGGAGCCTCACGCTCCGTCAACGCCGCCAACAACTTCGCCCGCGCGCTCGCCGCAGACGGCCCACGCCGGCTCACTGACCTCAGGTGCCCGTCCTGGTCCCGAACCCACGTCCGCGCCTCGTGCGCCACCCGCCCCGATTGCTCGAGCGTCCGCACCGTCACGGACCCGTGCGCCCCCAGCGGGGTCCTAGGCCGGGCCATGCTGCACTGCCGCACCGCCGGCCGCGTCCACCGCCACGATGGGATAGCGAACCACCCCGCCCGGGATCGCCTCAACTGCCGACACCACCGGCACCCACGCCGGCTCCGCGATCACGCTCGACTCGTCCAACCCCGGTGGAAGGGCCGGCACTGGCAACCCTTCACGCCTAATGTCCTCCCGGGCAGCGTTCATAGACCCCAATGCCCCCCGAACACCCCGCGCGTTCTGCAACAGGTGGGACAGGTCCACCCCGTCCGGCACGTCCGGCGAGCCAGCCGACACCACCCGCGCCGCCTCGAACGCCAACGTCGCCGCGATCCGGTTGTAACTCTGGAACAGCGCCACCGAGTGGAAGTAACGCTCGTACAACGCCGGCACCTTCGCATCCCCCGGCAACGGCCGATTCAACCCCGGCTCCATCACCGGACCCGTCTCCACACCCGACCACCACTCGGCCGCCACCGCAGCATCCACCACCGTCTCTGGGAGAACTTCAGTGCGCTCGCCGGAGTGCACGGGGAACAGCAGCCGGATCGGGGGCACGTCGAGCGCTCGTCCGATCGCGGATAGCTCCTGAACGCTGATGCCCTTCCGGGCTCGGAACGTCAGGAAGGTCGCGAGGGTGCCTCGCTTCATCGGGAATCCCAGCTCGGTGGCGCGGTCGGCGATCCACTGCGTGGACACGCCCCGCTTGTCCCGATAGTGGGTGATCGTCTCGGCGATCTGTGCGGAGAGCCGGTATTCCCAGCTCTGCTCGTCGTCGTGGGGAGTAGTCATAATTGCGACGGTATCATCACACAGGAGTTGACACCTATCCGGTCGAGCGATTAACGTCCATAACTATCCCGCTCGTGACAATCTCGTCACACAAACCGAAAGAGGCGTCATGGACACCCAGACCGCACCCGCAGGACTCTCCACGAAGCTGCTCACGATCGATGAGCTCAGCGAACAGATCGGTATCCCGAAGGCAACGATCTACTCCTGGCGCGGACGCGGCGAGGGGCCTCGCGGCGTCAAGCTCGGGGGCGCACTGCGCTACCGACCGGCGGACGTGGCCGCGTGGCTCGAAGCCGCCGCCGACACCCGCTGAGCTGCTCCGCGCGACACCTCCCCACGAAGCACACCGGCTGCACTCCGCCGATCGAAGGACCATCACCGTGGGAACTCTCACACCTGCTACCCGCCAGCTCGGCTCCCGCCTCGCAGGCGTCGTCTCCGCCGGGACCTCAACCCCGCAGGCCGTCGCCGACCTCCGCCGAGACTTCCGAGCCGCCGCCGCTGCCGACACCCTGCAAGCCGAACTCGCGAAGGCGCCGGCACTCACCCGATCGCAGTACGACCGCCTGCACGAACTCATCCGCCGGCATCAGCTCACCGGCGGTGCCCGATGACTACTGACGCCTCACACACGGCGACGACCCCGGCAGAACGCAGAACACCCCCGCCGTGTAGCGTCACGGCGAGGGTGTTCGACTCGAAAGAAGGCCTGGAAGGTGCCTCGTCGCCAACCATAGCGGGCACCCCCGACACCGAAACCACCGACCGACGGAACGGACCGCCCGGGCCACGCAGAAGGCCCCCGGCGGTAACCGGGGGCCGAGGCTCTGAATCCTTGCGACAGGGAACGAAAGCACTCCCGACGATACCAGCCGAGGCCCGCTGATGGGCGCTCAGCTGGCTCGCAAAGCGTTCGTCGTCGCCGCTCGCGCAGGACTCAAGCCCAACGAACGCGCGCTGCTCGTGTACATGGCTCTAACCGCGCTAGACACCGACCCGGTGCCGCTCTACTTCGCTGCTCGCGAGACCTCAGCACTTGCGCTCGGACGAATCGTCCCCGACGAAGTAGCGCCGGACGCAGCCGACCACGCTTCCGTTCAAGCCGAGCGGACCGCGGCATTCCAGGCGGTCAAGTCAGCTGTCGCCGGGCTCACCCAAGCCGGCGTCATCGTGCGCCAGAGACGCGGTCGCGAGGGTGCTCGAGCGGAGTTCCGTCTCGCACTCGACCTGTTGATAACCCCCTCCTCCGCCGAGCCGAAAGGAAGGGAAACCCTTCCCCTCGAAAGTAGGGAAACCCTTCCCCTCGAAAGTAGGGAAACCCTTCTCTCAGGGGAAGGGAAAACCACCCCCAGAGGAACCACTGAGGAACCACTCCAGGAACTAGGCCCAGGATCAACCTCGGCACCCAGCCGCAACCTACGTGAACTCCCCACAGCTCGAAGCGGATTGAGTGACGTCCGGGTGGCCTCGTGAACCTCTCAACGATCGCTACCGCAGACCGGGGGTGGCAGCACAACCCGGGGGTACCCCATCTCGACGCTCTGCCCCTCCCCACACCGACTCGGACCCTACCGCCGACCAACGGCTCCCGACGGCTCAGGCGGGCACTGAGCGCCTCGACCGCGGTCAGCTCTGACCTCACCGCCTCGACGGTTGCACGGCGCTCGCCGCATCCCGTCGTGTCTCGAGGCGCGCGCTGCTCGGTGCTGTCGCGTCGGGATCTCTCGGCCGTGCTGTCGTGCTCGACGTCGGAGGTCACGCCTCGCTCGGTCGGTAGCTGCTCGTGCCGCTCGTGCTCGTGGCAGCTGTCGCGCTCGGCCGTCGACGCGCGAACGCATCGGGTCGCCTGCTCGTCGGCTCCGAGCGTGTGTGCCCGCTCTCGTCGGGCTCAGCGCGAACGCGATTCGATGGGCCGTGCGCGGCCACTCCGTCCGGCCACCGGGGGTCGGGCGGGGGAGGGGGAGTCCAAAAGTGCGCGGGGTCCGCCAGAGGGCGCGACACGGTTTTCTGAACGCGCGGAATCTCAGAATGGAGACCCCCCTTGGATCGCCCCGAAATCGCATCAAATCAAGCTTCATCACCTCTCGAAAGGACCCCAAATTGCTTCCAGACACCGAAATTCGTGTCGACGCCGACGCGTTCATTGCGCCCGTCACGTTCGACGCGATCGTCGACTACATCGTCGGCCGAGTGCTCGCCGTCGAGCCCGTGCAACCCACCGAGCTCGCTGAGCTGATCGAGGACGACGGCGACCTCCGGCCGGCCATTGCTCACCTAGCCCGCATCGTCGGATTGATCGACCTCCGTCCAGCTCACCTGTCCAGCGCCCAGTACCTCCGCCGGGTGGTCCCGCTCCTCGTGGACAGCGTGGCGGCGGACCCGTGGACGGCGACGCCCGGCGACGAGGTCGAGCTGCTCACCGCCGCCGGCGTCACGGACTGGCCGACCGCGGGGCTCATCTCCTCGCCGGTCACCTTCGCTTCGGTGGTCGGGTACTTCCTGACCGAGCCGGAGCCGTACCTGCCGCCCGGGCTGGCCGAGCGCATCGAGGACGACGACCAGCTCCGGCCGGCGCTCTCGCACCTAGTGCGCCTGATCGGCCTTCTCGACCTGAAACCAACGGCGATGAACTGCACGCAGTACCTGCAACACCTCGTCCCGTTGCTCGTCGACGCCGAGCCAGTGACCGACGACCAGGAGACCGGACGATGACCTACGAGCCGTCTCGAATCCGGAAGCTCGCCGACGAACACCTCGCGATCGCCAACCGTGCGGCCAACGATCGCCGGCCGTTCACCGAGGGCGAGAGCGCACGCGCGGCGCAGATCGCGGACCACCTGTCGCGGCGGTACTCCGGATCGCTCGTGACCACGCCCGGTCAGCCCGAAGCTGCCGTGCCCGAACCGTGGGACGAGGCGCTGATGTTCTCCGACGTCGCAGCGTGCGTGCTGCACGGCGACGTGGAGTCCATCACCGCGTTCACCGCCTCGCTCTCGGACGCGGACTCGGTTCGTGCGTTCGCGGTGCTCGGTGCGCTGTGGGTCGGCCGCGACGAGGAACGCGCGTCGCTCGGCCCGCTCGTCCGCGACGTGCGGCGCGAGACCCGCGACGGGACGTTCCTGTCGATCGTGCTCTCCTGGCAGTCGAACCTCACCGAGCCGCTGTTCGAGGGCGACCGCAGCTATCTCGTCGCCATGGTCGCCCTGTTCCAGCGTCAGGCGACCGTGCTACGCTCACCCCAGTAGTCAGCGGCCGACCAGACCAGCGCGTCCCCGGGTAGCATCCCGGGCAGGTCCGCCAGCAAGAACTACACGATCCGAACGGTTCACCCGGGTAGCTCCCGGGACGCGGGTAGCTCCCGCGGTAGCAGCCGCCACAGATCACCCAGACGACACCGCAGCCCCAGCGTGGGCCTCTTGCGACACGTCTGAACCGCGAGTAGCCGGCCGCTTCGCCGCCGACCTCGCAGCATCACCGCACCGCCCGCACCGCCAGCCATTCTCGGCCCGCGTAGCTGCAACCGGTGCACTCCATCGCATCGCGCCGCCGGCCGCTCTCCGTGGCCGGCGGCAGCGATGCCCCACATCCACCGAAAGTAGAAATCTCATGAATCTCGTTGAACAGCGCAACGCGCTCGTCGCCCGTCTCAAGGCCGTCGCCCAGACCGCCCAGGGCCGCGGCTTCACCCCGACCGAGGAGGCGGACGTGAAGTCGATGATGACCGAGGTCAAAAGCCTCGACGTGAAGATCGCGGCGCAGAAGGCGTCCGCGGACATGGCCGGCCAGGTCCGGGACTTCCTCGCCGGCGACGGCGCACCGTCCGGGAAGCGGGCGAAGGGCCGCACGGTCGACGACTCGTGGGCGAAGGCGATGACCAACGCCGTGCCGCAGCTCAGCGGCGCCACGCACGGCACGAAGTCACTCTCGATCCCGAGCTCGTCCACCTTCGAGGTCCCCGCTCCGGGCCTGTCGATCGCCGCCCCGGGGATCGCGTTCTCCACGCTCCTCGACGTCATCACGATCGATGACAGCCTGAACGCTGGCGCGATCTCGTACCTGCGCAGCGTGCAGCGGGAGCGCGCCTCCCGCGTCGTGGCTCCCGGCGCGGTCAAGCCGACGAAGGTAGCGAAGCTCGAGCGCGTGGACGCCCCCGCGCTCACGATCGCGGTGCTGCTCGACAAGATCGCCCGACAGGACCTCGACGACTACGCCGACCTCGTGCGCTGGCTCGACTTCGAGCTCAAGGGGGACCTCGCGCAGACGCTCGACCAGCAGATGCTCCTGGGAACCGGCCTCAAGGACACCGCCGCGACCCCGCCGCGTCCAGACGACGAGTTCGAGGGCATCTTCTTCACCGAGGGCGTCCAGATCCAGGACTTCGACCAGAACGCGTCCCGCTCCGTGCGCCTCGCCATGGCGAAGGTCGAACAGGTCGGGCACGCCAACACGGCGATCGCGCTCAACCCCCTCGACTACGCCGAGCTCGAACTCGAAATCGGTGGCCCCGGCGCGTACCGGGGCGACCGGTCCCCGGCCGGCGAGGAAGGGCCCCGCACGGTCTGGAACACACCCGTGGTCAGCACGCCGCAGATGCCCCGCGGCCTGTCCGTCGTCGGTGACTTCTCTACCATCGGGCTGTGGGAGCGCAACGTCGCCGAGGTCCGGATCGTCGAGACCAACGAGGACGACTTCAAGCGGAACCAGTTCCTCGCACGCGCCGAGCTCCGCGCCGCATTCGGCGTCACGGTGCCGATCGCCCTCACCGCGGTCAAGCTCAACGCCACCGTGAAGCTGCCCGGCCAGGCCTAGCAGCCGCTCAGCCGGGCCCAGACGCCCTCGGACGCCCACACAGGTCGTCCGGGGGCGTCTCGTCATCTCCCGGGGCTCCTGCCGGCCGCAGCGCCCCATCCTGCGCCGCCACCCGTCGACGAACGACACGTCGCGACCGGATCCGCGACCCGTCGCCCAGCGATCGCCACGGCGCAACGCGACGCCGACAGCCGAACACCCGCCCCGCGCCCCTCAGCTACCTGCACGGCCGATCGGTGGGCGGAAACCGCCCCCACAGACGCGCCGACCGCTCTCAGCGGCCCACAGCGCCACTCGCCGCCCGACTGGGATACCCGGAACCGTCGCCCGCGGCCAACCACGACGCGTCGCGCACCGCGGCCGCACACCGACAGGCACCAGCCACTGACACGAACCCGCGCCGGCGCTCGCCGCATCCCGCCGGCGCACGACGACACCTGGTCGGCGCGACGCGTCGCCCCTCGAGGGACTCCCGCGACGTCGGCCTGCAGCCGCGACACGTCATCACGGAGACGACGGCGCTCGCCGCAACCATCCGTCGCGTCCGCCGGCTGTTCAGCGGGACTGAGCACGCGGGCGCTCATCATCTATCCACCAGATTCGCTCGTAAACAGGCCCAAATGCTCGGTAATGGACCGCAACCTGACCGGAGGGAATGCCTAGTCATGGCAAGAATCCATGACCATGCGCTACTTCCGTCACGAAATCGATAGGTTGTTGGTTCGAGTCCAACTCGAGGAGCTGCACAGAATCCCTCGGTCCATATGGACCGGGGGATTCGTCGTTCGAGGCCGGTTTCACGAAACCGGCAGGGACGCCGTAGACTAGGCAACGAGGCCCGAAGACTCCACTCTTCGGGCCTCGTTGCATGTCCGGACACCCTGCGCCTGTCGAGGGGACACCGTGCCGATCGTGCCGGCGTCGTCTCCGTCGAGCTGGTTCAGCCCTCGAGGTCGTCGCGACCCGGCAGCCAGGAGATCCCGGGGACGCCCCAGCCAGCCTTGCGGATCGCCTTCGCCGCTCGGCGCGAGTGCGGCAGTTCCAAGCGGTCCACGTAGAGCACACCGTTGAGGTGGTCGAACTCGTGCTGCAGGATGCGTGCGCGCCAGCCGACGACCCGCAGCTCGACCGGGTCGCCCTCGAGGTCGGTCCCGGTGAGCATGGCTGCTTCCGCGCGACGGAGCGGGTGCCGCTCGCCGGGGACGGAGAGGCAGCCCTCCGACTCGGCCTCCTCGTCGAGCTCGCCCACCGGCGGGGGACTGATCCACAGCACCGGGTTGATCGCGACGCCACGCCACGGCTGGCCGTCGTCGTCCTCGTAGCTGTAGACGAAGAGGCGGAGCGGGACGCCGACCTGCGGGGCCGCGAGTCCGACGCCGGGAGCGAGGTCCATGGTCTCGTACATGTCGGCGACGAGCCGTCGGAGGTCGTCGTCCACCGTGGTGACCGGCCGGGCGACGGAGTGGAGCACCGGGTCACCGGTCACGTGGATCTCGAGAATTGCCATTGCTCGAGCCTATCCGCTGGGCTCGGCCTGCCGCGCCGGGATCAGTGGGACCGCGGGGTACCCTCGACGGGTGATCCACTCCGCCATCGACATCGCCGACCTCGCGGACGACTTCACCCGCAACCCCTCGCAGCTCCTCGGTATCCCGTTCGCGCTCCTCGGCGCTGTCTTCCTCTCGCTCGGCGCGCAGCTGCAGCACCGGGGCGTGGCCAAGGTCGAGTCGTCGAGCGGCACCGACGCGACGTCGGGGCTCAACGTCGCTCAGCTCCTGGCGCTGCTCAGTCGGCCGTCCTGGGTGACCGGAACGGTGATGCTCGGGCTCGCGATCGTGCTCCAGCTCGGCAGTCTGTCCCTCGCACCGATCACCCTCGTCCAGCCGTTGGGTGCGGTCGCGCTCGTCATCACCGCGGTGGTGAACAGCAGGATCAGCGGCGTCCGGTTGAACCGTCGATCGGTCGTCGCGATCGTCGCCTGCGTCGGCGGCGTCGGTCTGTTCGTGACGATCGCGGCGGTCTTCACGGGCGAGCACCGGATCACCGAGGCCGAGCTCGTCACGATCCTGGTGATGCTCGGCGTCGTGCTCGTCGTGTTCGGACTCGGTTTCATGGTGTTCCGTTCCCGCTTCACGGCCATCTTCTACATCGTCGGGACCGGCGTGCTCTACGGCTTCGTCGCGACGCTCGCCAAGGTCATCATCGGACGGCTGCAGCAGGGCGAGTTCGACTGGCTCACGGTCCTCTGCGGGCTCGGCCTCGTCGCCGCGAGTGCGCTCGGCGGCTACTTCGTGCAGACCGCCTACTCCTCGGGGCCGCCCGACCTGGTCATCGCGGGCCTCACCGTCATCGATCCGATGATCGCGGTCGGCATCGGCATCATCGTGCTGGGGGAGGCGAGCAACGCACCGTTCTGGGCTGGCTTCGGCTTCGTCGTGGCCGGCGCGATCGCCGTGTGGGGAGTCTTCCAGCTCGCTCGCCATCACCCACAGGTGAGCCAGACGCCGGCGGCCGCAGCAGCCGCGAAGGCCCTCGCGACCGGCGACGCGCCCGCCTGAGCCCTGGAGCCCGAACGGGCTGCAGGTATGCTTGAGCATGGCGTTCCGCGCCGCATCAGGGTCGTGAGCGACCGCCCGCACCCCCTCACATCACTGGCCAAGCACAGAGGAATCACCGATACCTTGACTTCTCCCGACGACCAGCACCTCGCGAAGGCGTCCAGCACGACGCCGAGCGCCGACACCCACAAGCCGCTGCGGGTGGTCATCGGTGCCGACACCTTCTCGCCCGACGTGAACGGCGCCGCACGCTTCGCCGAACGCCTCGCGGCCGGACTCGTCCGCCGAGGCCACGACGTCCACATCGTGGCGCCCGCCGGCTCGCGCAAGTTCGGCACGTGGAAGGAGACCCACGAGGGTCAGACGATGACGGCGCACCGCCTCTTCAGTCTCCGGTGGTACCCGCACGACTGGCTGCGCTTCGCGATGCCGTGGTCGATGCGACGGAACGCCCGGAAGATCCTCGACCGCGTGAAGCCCGACGTCGTGCACCTGCAGTCGCACATCGTGGTGGGCCGTGGCCTCTCGATCGAGGCCGAGCAACGCGGCATCCGCATGGTGGCGACGAACCACATCATGCCCGACAACATCCTCGACTTCACCGTCATCCCCAAGCGCACCCAGGAGTGGCTCGTCCGGACGCAGTGGGCTGCCGCCCGTCGCGTCTTCGATCGTGCCTTCGCCGTGACGACCCCGACGCGCAAGGCCGCCGACTTCCTGGAGCAGTTCACGGGCCTGACCGGTGTGCACGCGATCTCCTGCGGGATCGAGGCCGGACAGTACACGCCGTCGTTCGAACCGCGGAAGCGCAACACCATCCTCTTCGTGGGTCGCATCACGAGCGAGAAGCAGATCGACGTACTCCTGCGCGCGCTCACGAAACTCCCGAAGGAACTCGACGCCCACGTCGACGTCATCGGTGGCGGCGACCAGGCGAAGAACCTCGAGCAGCTGACCCAGCAGCTCGGCATCGGCGACCGCGTCCGATTCCTCGGCAAGGTGTCCGACGATGAGGTGAAGCAGGCCTACACGAACGCCACCGTCTTCGCGATGCCGTCCATCGCGGAGCTGCAGAGCATCGCGACGATGGAGGCCATGGCCTCCGGTCTCCCGGTGGTCGCGGCCGACGCCATGGCGCTGCCCCACCTCGTGCACGATCAGGTCAACGGGTACCTGTTCGAGCCGGGCAACGTCGACGCCCTGGCCGAGCGGCTCGCGACGGTACTCAGCGCCGCGCCCGAGGAGTACCGCCGGATGCAGGACGCCTCGTTGGAGCTCGTCTCCGCGCACGACATCGAGCGCACGCTCGACACCTTCGAAGCGCTCTACCGTGGCGAGCAGGTCGTCGACCCGACGACCGAGCGTCACACGGCGACCGCAGACCGCCAGGAATCCCGCGACTGACTCCCGCCCGGCGGGCCACTCGGTACACTGGGTTCCGCACGGGGCGGTAGCCAAGCTGGTGAAGGCATTCGGCTCATAACCGAACGATGCGTGGGTTCAAGTCCCACCCGCCCTACCGAGATCCGGCCCCTGAGCCTTGGTTCCGGTCCCTGAGCTTGTCGAAGGGCGCCCTTCGACAAGCTCAGGGACCGGGATGGGGCGGTTCAGGGACCGGAATGGGGTGGCTCAGGGACCGGGATGGGGTGGCTCAGGGACCGGTGCAGGGTTGCTCAGGGACCGGTCAGTCCGCGAGGACGAGGGCGGCGGCACCGATGAGCGGCCCGTCGGCGTCGAGCCCGGCCGGGACCACGCGCAGCTCACGGGCGTAGGCGTGCAATGCCGAGGCGGTCGCAGCCTCTTGGACGAGGTCGAGGTAGTCGGGGGAGACCCGCGAGAAGCCGCCTCCGATCGCGACGCGTTCCAGGTCGAGCAGGGTCGTGATGCTACAGAGGGCTTCGCCGACGGCCTCGGCGGAACGTCGGACGGCGCGGATCGCGATTTCCGTTCCAGCTGCGTAGTCGGCGCCGAGCTGTTCGCCCGTCGTGCCGGTCCATCCCTGGGCGCGCGCCCAGGCGACCGTCGCGGTGCCTGACGCGATGCCCTCCAACGTCCAGGGTGTGCCGACGGCATCCGGTTCGCGTCGGCGGAGCTGCATCTGTCCGAGGTGGCCGGCGTTGCCCGAGGTGCCGGGGACGAGTCGGGATCCGAGGATGATCCCGCCACCGATCCCGGTCGAGACGACGATGCCCATACTGTTCTCGGTTCCGCGGAGTGCGCCCTGCCAGTGCTCGGCCAGGGCGATGCAGGTGCCGTCGAGTCGGAGTTCCACCGGACCGGACGTGAAGCGCCGGAGCTCCGCCACGACGGGGAAGACGGCGAGTCGGGGGAGGTTGATCGGCGAGACGGTGCCGTCGGCCCTGCCGATGGGGCCCGCCGAACCGATTCCGACACCGGACACCGGCCCGCCATGGGCCGCGACGCTCCGTTCGGCGGTCTGGAGGATCGACGCCACGAGCTCCTCGCGGGTGGCCGCGGCGCCCGTCGGACCGCGGAACCGGGTGCCGGGCAGGATCCGTCCCTCAACGTCGACGACGGCCGCTTCGACCTTCGTGCCGCCGATGTCGATCGCGAGGGCCTCGTGCATTACCGCTCCATCCTGAAGGGCCGTCAGTCCGGGCCGGCTCCCGATCCAGCGTACTGGGAACGACACGGTTGTCATTCCTCCAGGTCATGGGGCATAATGCTCGTATCGGCGCGAGTCGAACAACTGCATACACGGAGGTCCGGTCAGCCGGACACCGGCATGGATCACACTGCATGGGTCGTTGGGGAAGACGCACCCGGACGCAGTGGAGGAATCATGTCGACACCGATGACGAAGGGTGTGCTGTTCGTGCACTCGTCGCCTCGCGCGCTCTGCCCGCACCTCGAATGGGCGGCAGGTCGCGCTCTTGGTCGTGCCATCAGTTTCGACTGGGAAGACCAGCCGATCCTCCGCGGTGCGCAGCGTGCCGAGGTCTTCTGGGAAGGCCCGCACGGCACCGGAGCCGCACTCGCCTCAGCCCTGCGCGGCTGGGAGCACCTCCGCTACGAGGTGAGCGAAGACCCGGCCCAGGGCGCCGACGGTGCCCGGTGGATGCACACGCCCGACCTCGGGATCTTCTACGCGCAGACCGACAGCATCGGCAACGTGGTCGTCCCGGAGGATCGCATCCGGTACGCCATGGAGGTCGGCGCCGGGAACGCCGCCGAACTCCAGCGCGAACTCCGCGTCGCGCTTGGACAGCCGTGGGACGACGAACTCGAGCCGTTCCGTCACGCCGGCGACGGGTCCTCCGTCATCTGGCTGCACAACGTGGGCTGATCCGGCCCCGCCGGCGCGGCGGCACCGCGCACGCGAGACAACTTCACAGACGACAGGGTGCCCACGTGGCGTGGACCGTGCGAGGTCGGTGACACTCCCGGCAGACACGAGGTGACGAAACGGCGGCACCCTGGTCAGTAGACGACGACGGGTCGTGGTGCGTGCACCACGACCCGTCGTCGTCTCCGTCGCGGACGGCTCAGTAGCTTCGGAACGCGACGACCGCGTTGTGACCGCCGAACCCGAACGAGTTGCTGATGGCGAGCAGGTCGCCGGCCCCGAGCTCACGCGGCGTCGTGACGACGTCGAGCGGGATCTCCGGGTCCTGGTTGTCGAGGTTGATGGTCGGCGGGATGACCCGGTGGTGCAGGGCGAGCGCCGTGTAGGCCGCTTCGATGGCGCCCGCGCCGCCGAGGAGGTGGCCGGTCGAGGCCTTGGTGGCCGTCACGGCGATGTCGTCGAGGTGGGCACCGAAGACCCGACGCAGCGCGTTGTACTCCGCGATGTCGCCGACGGGCGTGCTCGTGGCGTGTGCGTTGACGTGCACGACGTCGTCGAGCGACGCGCCGCCGTTCTCGACGGCCGCACGCATGGCGCGGGCAGCAGCCGAACCCTCGGGATCGGGAGCGGTGATGTGGTACGCGTCGCTCGTCACCGCACCACCGAGGAGCTCGGCGTAGATGCGGGCGCCACGGGCCTTGGCGTGCTCCTCGGTCTCGACGATGAGCGCTGCGGCGCCCTCACCGAGGACGAATCCGTCGCGGTCGACGTCGTAGGGACGCGAGGCAATGGCGGGGTCGTCATTGCGCTTGGACAACGCCTGCATCGCTGCGAAGGACGCGAGCGGGAGCGGGTGGATGGCGGCTTCGGAGCCACCGGCCACGACGATGTCGGCGAGGCCGGCCTGGAGGTGGTCGTAGGCGTTGGCGAGCGACTCGGTGCTTGACGCACAAGCGGAGACGACGGTGCGCTCTCCGCCTCGGGCACCGAGGTCCATGCCGATCGCCGCTGCCGGGCCGTTCGGCATGAGCATCGGGACGGTCATGGGGAGGACGCGGCGGGGGCCCTTCTCGCGCAGGGTGTCCCAGGCGTCCAGGAGCGTCCACACGCCGCCGATGCCGGTGGCCCAGTCGACGAGGAGTCGCTCCGGGTCGACCTCGGGGGCGCCGGCGTCCTGCCAGGCCTCGCGCGCGGCGATCAGGGCGAACTGGCTCGACGGGTCGAGGCGCTTGACCTCACGACGGTCGAGGATGTCCGCGGAGGGGACGGCGGCCTGTGCGGCGAAGCGTACGGGCAGCTCGAGCTCTTCGGCCCATGGCTGCTCGAGACGGCTCGCACCGCTCTTGCCGGCGAGGAGGTTGTCCCAGGAGTCGGTGGCGTTGCCGCCGAGGGGAGTGGTGGCACCGATGCCGGTGATGACGATGCGTTTGGTGGTCATTCAGTCAAACCTTCTGTGGAGACGACGAGGGGGTCCGAGCCCTGCGGCGGTCGAGCCCGTGTCCGGACGGACGAGCCGCCTCGAACGCCGAAGGGCCGGTCGGCCAACTGCCGGCCGACCCTTCAGCACTGCGCTGGGACTAGCCCTGAGCCTTGACGATGAAGTCGACGGCGTCGCCGACGGTCTTCAGGTTCTTGACTTCTTCGTCCGGGATCTTCACGTCGAACTTCTCCTCCGCGTTGACGACGATGGTCATCATGGAGATCGAGTCGATGTCGAGGTCGTCGGTGAACGACTTGTCCAGCTCGACGGTGTCGGTCGCGATGCCGGTCTCGTCGTTGATCAGCTCGGCCAGGCCGGCGAGGACTTCTTCGGTGGACAGTGCCATTGTTCTACTCCTTGGGTGAGGTTTGACCGTAGTCGAGTGTAGTCGCGTCGGGCGTCCTGCTACGGCAGGACGACGACCTGAGCGCCGAAGACCAGTCCGGCACCGAATCCGATCTGCAGGGCGAGGCCGCCGCTGAGCTCGGGGTGCCCCTGGAGGAGCCGGTGGGTGGCGAGCGGGATGGATGCCGCCGAGGTGTTGCCGGTGGTCTCGATGTCGCGCGCGATGACGACGGTCTCCGGCAGCTTGAGCTGCTTGGCGAACTCGTCGACGATGCGCATGTTCGCCTGGTGGGGGATGAAGGCAGCGAGGTCGGAGGCTTCGACGCCCGCTTCCTCCAGGGCCTGCTTGGCGACCTTGGCCATCTCCCAGACCGCCCACCGGAAGACCGTCTGGCCCTCCTGGCGCAGGGTCGGCCAGGCGGCCGTGCCGTCGCGGAACTCGGTGAGCGTGCCGCTCATGCCGACGGCGTCGGCCTTCGAGCCGTCGGATCCCCACACGGTGGGGGAGATGCCGGGGAAGTCGCTCGGACCGACGACGGCCGCGCCTGCACCGTCGCCGAGGAGGAACGAGATCGACCGGTCGGTCGGGTCGACGATGTCGGACAGCTTCTCTGCGCCGATGACGAGCGCGTAGTGTGCCGCGCCCGATCGGATGAGTGCGTCGGCCTGGGCGATCGCGTAGGCGTATCCGGCACATGCGGCGTTGAGGTCGTAGGCGGCAGCGGGGTTCGCTCCGACGCGGTCGGCCACGACGGCCGCCATCGACGGGGACTGCTGGACGTTGCTGATCGTCGCGATGAGGACGAGGTCGACCTGCTCGGGCGAGATGCCCGCGGCCGCGATGGCCTCGGCGCCGGCTTCGGCTGCGAGGTCGACGGCGCTGACGTCGGCCGACGCCCGCGTGCGAGTGACGATTCCGGTGCGCTGCTGGATCCACTCGTCGGACGAGTTGATCGGACCGACGAGGTCGTCGTTCGGGACGCTGAGGTCTCCGCGAGCTGCGCCGAGGCCGAGGATGCGGGTGAACTCGGGACCGCGCGACTGCTTGAGGGTGGGGGTGGTCATTGACTGGTTCTCCGTCTGCGCTACTGCTGGGCGATGAGGTCGAGGGCTGCCGGCAGGTCGTCGGGGGTCTTGATGGCGACCGTCGGCACGCCCTTCAGGCCGCGACGTGCGAGTCCGGTGAGCGCCCCGGCGGGGGCGAGCTCGATGAGTCCGGTGATCCCTGCGGCGCTGAACGCGTCCATGCACAGGTCCCAGCGTACCGGGGAGGCGACCTGACCGATGAGGAGGTCGAAGAACGCCGTACCCGAGGTGACCTCGGTGCCGTCGTGGTTCGTCCAGATGCGGAGCGTCGGATCCTGGGGCTCGACCGTGCGGCTCGCCCCGGCCAGCCAGTCGCGGGCCGACTGCATGTAGCTCGTGTGGAAGGCGCCTGCGACCTGCAGCGGGATCACCCGCGTGCCCTTGAGCGGCTCGTCGGCGAGGCGGGCGAGGGCGTCATGCGCGCCGGCGACGACGATCTGGCCGCCGCCGTTGTAGTTGGCGGGCTCCAGCCCGAAGGAGCGGACGTGCGCGACGACGGCGTCCTGGTCGCCGCCGAGGACGGCACTCATGCCCGTCGGGGTGGTGGCTGCTGCTTCGGCCATTGCTACGGCGCGTTCGCTCACGAAGCTCATGGCGTCGCTGTCCGAGAGGATGCCGGCACCGTAGGCCGCGGTGATCTCGCCGACGGAGTGTCCGGCGATGCCGCCGAACGGCGCGGCGTCGGCGGGGAGGGCCTTCCGCAGGGCGTCCAAGGCGACGATGCCGGCCGCGACGATGAGCGGCTGGGCCACCGCGGTGTCGCGGATGGTGTCGGCGTCGGAGACGGTGCCGTGCTTGACGAGGTCGAGTCCGGCTTCGTCGGAGAAGCGCGCGAGCGCGTCCTTCGCGGAGGCGTCCTGCAACCAGGGGTCGAGGAAGCCGGGGGTTTGGGAGCCCTGTCCAGGGCAGGCGATGACGATCACCGCTCTAGTCTGCCAACCGGAGGACGCCCAGCAGTGGAGCAACACCACGAACCTTTGGAAAATGTGTTGTGTGGACTCCACAAAGCCGACCGGTCGAACGGCCCTGCCAGCGTCAGGAGGTCAGCCGACGTCGGGACGGCTCAGGCTCAGCGATGGCGCCGAGGATGAGGGCCGCCTGCAGGATGAGCGACTCGCGGGCACCGGTCGCGTCCCATCCGATGACCTCGGAGACCCGCTTGAGGCGGTACCGGACGGTGTTGGGGTGCACGAACAGCTCGCGCGCGGTCGCTTCGAGCGAGCGGCCGTTGTCGAGGTAGCACCAGAGCGTCGTCACGAGCTCGCCGGAGTAGTCCTTGAGCGGGCGGTAGACCCGCTCGATGAGCGTGGTCTTCGCGAGGTTGTCGCCGGCGAGGGCGCGCTCAGGAAGGAGGTCGTCCGCCGCGACCGGTCGAGGTGCGTGACGCCAGGACTTCGCGACGGCGAACCCGGCAAGCGCGGCCTTCGCGCTGCGCGATGCCTCGATGAGGGACGGCACAGCGTGACCGAGCACGAGATGCCCCGGCCCGAAGCCGTGCTCGAGCTTGGCGGCGATGTCGAGGAAGGTGAGTTGTGAGCTGGTGCGGGCGTCCGCGGCGGCCTGTTCGGCCTCGTCGACGGGCTCGCCGTCTCCGGGCTCGGTGCTGGGCAGCTCAGCGCGACCCAGGACGAGCACGAGCCGGTTGCCCTGGACGCCGATGAGCACGTCGGCGTCGAGGTGTCGGGCGGTCCGGCGGAGCATGTCGACATCGAGCACCCGTGGGGTCGTCCCGACCAGGACGCAGGCCTCGCCGTGACCGTGCCACCCGAGGGCGGCGATGCGGCTCGGTAGCTCGTCGTCGGCCTCGCCGCTGAGGATCGAGTCGACGACGAGGGCCTCGAGGCGGGCATCCCAGAGTCCGCGGGCTTCGGCCGCACGGGCGTACACGTCGGCCGACGCGAATGCGATGTCGCGTGAGTAGAGGAGGATCGCCTCACGGAGGTCGACGCTCCCGGACGCGACGCGTTCCTCGACGACCTCGACGGTGACCTTGATGAGTTGCAGCGTCTGCTGCAGGCTGACGGAACGGAGCAGCTCGCGAGGAGCCGCCCCGAACACGTCGGCGGCGATCCACGGCGTCGACCGGGGGTCGTCGAACCACGAGATGAACGAACTGATGCCCGCCTGGGCCACCAGGCCGACCGCTGAGCGGCGGCCTGGTGGCATCTCGGCGTACCAGGGAAGGGTGTCCTCGAGGCGTTTGAGCGTCGCGGTCGCGAGCTCACCCGAGATCCGGCGGAGCCAGTCGAGTGTCTCGGCCTTCGTCTTCGTCTTCGTCACCGTGGTAGCGATGGAATCAGCTCTCGCCACCCGCGTTACCGGTGTTGCCGGCGTTCACGTCGTGGAGGCGGTAGCGGTCGATCGCCTGCTGCGGGAGGCTCGCATCGACCTCACCTCGAGCAGCGAGCTGCTGGAGGGTGCGGACGACGAGCGAGGGGCCGTCGATCTTGAAGAAGCGACGGGCAGCGGCGCGCGTGTCGGAGAAGCCGAAGTCGTCGGCGCCCAGCGTCGCGAAGTCGCCCGGCACGAACTGACGGATCTGGTCCGGCACGGCGTGCATGTGGTCGGTCACGGCGACGAACGGGCCTGCGGCACCGCTCAGCTTCTCCGTGACGTAGGGCACACGACGCTCCTCCTGCGGGTGCAGGAAGTTGTGCTGGTCGGCGGCGAGACCGTCGCGACGGAGCTCGGTCCAGCTCGTGACGCTCCAGACGTCTGCGGAGACGCCCCAGTCGTCGGCGAGGAGCTGCTGTGCCTCGATCGCCCACGGGACCGCGACACCGGAGGCCATGAGCTGAGCCTTCGGCCCCTGCTTGTCGCTCGTGCTGATGCGGTGGATACCGCGCACGATGCCGTCGACGTCCACGCCCTCGGGCTCGACGGGCATGACCATCGGCTCGTTGTACACCGTGAGGTAGTACATGACGTTCGGGTCCTCGTGCTCGCCGCCGTACATGCGCTGGATACCACTGCGCACGATGTGCGCGATCTCGTAGCCGTAGGCCGGGTCGTAGCTGACGACCGCGGGGTTCGACGACGAGAGCAGCAGCGAGTGGCCGTCGGCGTGCTGGAGGCCCTCACCCGTGAGCGTCGTGCGACCGGCGGTCGCGCCGATCATGAAGCCACGGGTCATCTGGTCGCCGGCCGCCCAGATGGCGTCGGCGGTGCGCTGGAAGCCGAACATCGAGTAGAAGACGTAGACCGGGATGAGCGGCTCGCCCTGCACCGAGTACGAGGTTCCGATCGCGGAGAAGGCCGCGACGGCGCCCGCCTCGTTGATGCCCACGTGCACGATCTGACCCTGCGGGCTCTCCTTGTAGGCGAGCAGCAGTTCGCGGTCGACCGAGGTGTAGTGCTGACCGTTCGGGTTGTAGATCTTCGCGCTCGGGAAGAACGCGTCCATACCGAAGGTGCGTGCCTCGTCGGGGATGATCGGGACGATGCGGTTGCCGAAGTCCTTGGCGCGGAGGAGGTCCTTCAGCAGTCGGACGAACGCCATCGTGGTGGCGATCTCCTGCGTGCCGGAGCCCTTCTTCGCTGCCGCGTACGCGGAGTCGTCGGGCAGGTTCAGCTGCGTGTACTTGCTGCGACGCTCGGGGACGTAGCCGCCGAGCGCGCGGCGACGCTCGTGCAGGTACTGGATCGCCTCGTCGTCCTCGCCCGGGTGGTAGTAGGGCGGGAGGTAGGGGTTCTCTTCGAGCTGCGAGTCGGTGATCGGGATGCGCATCGTGTCCCTGAAGGTCTTCAGGTTGTCGAGCGTCATCTTCTTCATCTGGTGGGTCGCGTTGCGGCCCTCGAAGCTCGGGCCGAGGCCGTAGCCCTTGATGGTGTGCGCGAGGATGACCGTCGGCTGACCCTTGTGCTCGCTGGCCGCCTTGAACGCCGCGTAGACCTTGCGGTAGTCGTGGCCGCCGCGCTTGAGGTTCCAGACCTCGTCGTCGGTGTAGCCCTCGACGAGCTTCAGGGCGCGCTCGTCGCGGCCGAAGAAGTTCTCACGGACGTAGGCGCCGTCTTCCGTCTTGTACGTCTGGAAGTCGCCGTCGGGCGTGACGTTCATGAGGTTGAGGAGCGCGCCGTCGGTGTCGCGGTTGAGGAGGTCGTCCCACTCGCGGCCCCAGATGACCTTGATGACGTTCCAGCCTGCGCCGCGGAAGAAGCTCTCGAGCTCCTGGATGATCTTGCCGTTCCCGCGGACGGGGCCGTCGAGGCGCTGCAGGTTGCAGTTGATCACGAAGTTGAGGTTGTCGAGGCCCTCGTTCGCGGCGACCTGGAGCTGACCGCGGCTCTCGACCTCGTCCATCTCGCCGTCGCCGAGGAACGCCCAGACCTGCTGGTCGCTGGCGTCCTTGATGCCACGGTTGGTGACGTACTTGGCGAGGTGTGCCTGGTAGATCGCGTTGATTGGTCCGAGACCCATCGAGACCGTCGGGAACTGCCAGAAGTCCGGCATGAGGCGCGGGTGCGGGTACGAGGAGAGCCCGTGCGGCGCGTGCGACTTCTCCTGACGGAAGCCGTCGAGCTGGTCGGTGCTGAGGCGGCCCTCAAGGAAGGCGCGGGCATAGGTGCCGGGGGAGGCATGGCCCTGGATGTAGATCTGGTCGCCACCGCCCGGGGCGTCCTGGCCGCGGAAGAAGTGGTTGAAGCCGACCTCGTAGAGCGCGGCCGACGACGCGTAGGTGGAGATGTGTCCGCCGACACCGATGCCGGGGCGCTGCGCGCGGTGCACGGTCATGGCCGCGTTCCAGCGGATCCAGGCGCGGTAGCGGCGCTCGATGTCCTCGTCGCCCGGGAAGTCGGGCTCGTTCTCCGAGGCGATGGTGTTGATGTAGTCGGTGGTGGGCACCATCGGCACGCCGAGGTGCAGTTCCTTCGAGCGCTTCAGGAGGCTCAGCATGATGTCGCGGCCGCGACCGCGGCCACGTTCGTCGACGAGGGCGTCGAGGGACTCATTCCACTCGGACGTCTCCTCAGGATCGGCGTCTACGTGGTTGGACGAGTATGGATCCTGGTCGTGAACAGTCACCGTCGACCTTTCTCTCGTGGCAGATCGTGCCTGGGTTGTGATGGTGAACTCCATGCGTCCTGATGGGTATGGACGCGGGCGCCACCTTTCACCCTATCCGGTCACCCCAGGGAACGGTGACCGAGCGGCGCACCCCTCCGGGTTTGTGCAGCTGCGGTGCGGGGTTAGGATGTGTGACCGGATCGGACCCGTCCACCGCTCGGGCGATCCGGAGCAGGCGAACCCGCCTGAAAGGACCCTCATGGCACTCGAGAACGACACCCTGGCACCCGACTTCGAACTGGCGAACCAGTTCGGTGAACTCGTCAGGTTGAGTCAGTTCCGCGGCAGTTCGGCTGTCGCCCTCGTCTTCTTCCCGTTGGCGTTCTCCGGCACCTGCACGGGGGAGCTGTGCGAGTTGCGCGACAACCTCAGCCTGTTCACGGACGACCAGGTCACGCTCGTCGGCATCTCCGTCGACTCCAAGCACACGTTGCGCGCGTGGGCGGAGCAGGAGCAGTACGGCTTCCAGCTGCTCGCCGACTTCTGGCCGCACGGCCAGGTCGCCAAGGAGTACGGGGTGTTCCTGCAGGAGAAGGGGTTCGCGAACCGTGCGACCTTCCTCATCGACCAGCAGGGCATCATCCGGGAGAGTTTCATCACGGCACCGGGTGAGGCTCGCTCGCTCGCGGCCTACCGCGCCGCGCTCGAAGAGCTGCGTCAGCCTGCCTGAGCCGCGTCTCACGCCGGCTGATCCGGATCGCCCGGTGTCTCAGCCGGTGATCGTGACCTCGGGCGCACGCTCGTAGCGGATGAAGCGGTAGGGGACGCCCGTTCGTGACTCTGACCAACCGTGTGCCGGGTCGATCGTGACCGGCACCCACTCCTCGCCGATCGTCGGCGCGAAGGTGTCGCCCGCGACGTCGAGGTCGAGTTCGGTGACCTCGAGCCGGTCGGCGAGCGCGAGCGCTTCGGTGAAGAGTCCCGCGCCGCCGGTGACCCAGGCCTGGCCGTTGCCGGCGAGCTGCGCCGCTTCGAATGCGTCCTCCAGGGAGTGCGCGACGATCGCGCCGTCGGCGGACCACGCGTGATCGCGGGTGACGACGATGTTCGGGCGTCCTGGGAGCGGACGGAACCGCGGGGGGAGTGAATCCCAGGTACGGCGTCCCATGATCACCGCGTCGGATCCGGTGAGCGCCTTGAAGTGCGCGAGGTCTTCGGGGACGTGCCAGGGCATGTCGCCGTCGGCGCCGATGACGCCGTCGTGGGCCTGGGCCCAGATGAGCGCCAGGCTCATACGGCGACGGCCGCTCGGATGGCGGGGTGGTGCTGGTAGTCGACGATCTCGAGGTCGTCGTACTCCACGTCGAAGATGCTGTCGCGCTTCGTGTTGATGCGCAGCTTCGGGTAGGGGAACGGTGCGCGCGTGAGCTGCTCCGTCACCTGCTCGACGTGGTTGTCGTAGATGTGGCAGTCGCCGCCCGTCCACACGAAGTCGCCGACCTCAAGGCCGACCTGCTCGGCGACGAGGTGGGTGAGGAGCGCATAGCTGGCGATGTTGAAGGGGACGCCGAGGAAGAGGTCTGCGCTGCGCTGGTAGAGCTGGCAGGACAGCTTGCCGTCGGCGACGTAGAACTGGAAGAAGGCGTGGCACGGGGCGAGCGCCATGTTGGGGATGTCGGCGACGTTCCAGGCGGAGACGATGATGCGGCGCGAGTTCGGATCGGTGCGCAGCTGGTCGATGACCTGCGAGATCTGGTCGATGTGCGAGCCGTCGGGGGTCGGCCAGGACCGCCACTGCACGCCGTACACGGGACCGAGCTCGCCCTGGTCGTCGGCCCATTCGTCCCAGATGGAGACGCCGTGCTCCTGGAGCCAGCGGACGTTGCCGTCGCCGCGGAGGAACCACAGGAGTTCGTAGGCGATGGACTTCCAGTGCACCCGCTTCGTGGTGATGAGCGGGAATCCCTGGGAGAGGTCGAAGCGGAGCTGGCGGCCGAACACACTGCGCGTGCCGGTTCCGGTGCGGTCGCCTTTGGTGGCGCCGTGCTCGAGCGTGTCGCGCAGGAGGTCTTCGTACGGGGTGGGGATCGTCGTATCCATCCCCTCGATCGTACGGCCAGCGACCGTCACCGCGCCCGACCGATCGTCCGGTGTCGCGACGGATGCGCGCGGACCCGGGTTGTGGAGCGTTCCGGCTCCGACGGCGACTCCGGCTAGACTCGACGAGTCGCATCGGATGGTTCCATCCGATCGCGGGCCTTTAGCTCAGCTGGTAGAGCGCCACGTTTACACCGTGGATGTCGTCGGTTCGATCCCGGCAGGGCCCACCGTAGAATACTCCCCGAGATCATGCGGATCTGGTGGCTTAAGGTTGTCGCGTTCCGGGCCTCGACGGTGACTGCGTTGTTGGCATTCGTCCCCATCTCGTCCCCCGAGCGTCCCCGCGGCTGCAGTTTCAAGCAGCGTGCTTGGCCGTCCGGGACCGAACCCCGTTGCAGATTTGCGGCGGACGGAGCTGACCTCAGAAACTCGGGCCTTGTTCCGGACGCTCGTGGTGCCGGTGTGATGGTGCCGCTGCGCCGAGCAGGTGGTCGATGCGCGCGACGGCCGCTGCATCGCCGTCGGTGCCAATCCAGTGGGAGTAGGTGTCGAGCGTCAAGGTCGCGGACGAGTGGCCCAGCCAAGCCTGGACCGTCTTCGGGTCGATGCCGTTGGTCAGCCAGAGCGTCGCAGCGGTGTGACGAAGGTCGTGCACCCGTCGACCATCGCAGTGTTTCGCCCAGTCCACTGCGCGTTTCCAGTTGGGGCCATTGAGCCGGCCGCCCTCTGGAGAGCGGAACAGGAGTTCGTTCGGTGGCCGATCCCGAAGGAGAGGTGACACAATCTGCCAGACCTCTGCCGGTAGCGGGACGGTCCTGGCGCTGCCGCCTTTTGTTGTCGTGCGGATGGGTTGCCCGTCTGGGGCAGAGCGCGACACGCGGAATCCCGGATAAGGGGTCGCTTGGACATCCCGGACTCGAAGCGCTACCAGCTCGCCCCAACGCAAGCCAGTCAACCCGAGAACGAGCACAAGGTCGCCCTGGTCAGGCGACGCGTCTTTCGTTGCTGCGTGGAGCGCACGCAGACCCGGAAGCGTGAACGGAAACACCTCAAGACGCTTCTCCAGGCCTCGCCCTCGCGAAACCCGGGAGTCGAGCGCGACGTTTCGATCGATGAGGCGGTTGCGTTCGGCCCAGCCGAAGAACGAAGAGAGCGTGTTGCGGAAGCGCATCACTGTTGATCGACCGAGTTTTCGCAGCAGCGACGCGTATAGCGCATCCAGGTCGGCGGGTTGGATGGACGCGATCGGACGGTTCGCGAGCTTCGCGGGGAGGTGCGCCGGCAACGCATAGCGCTCAGTTTGCAGCGTCTTGGATGCGACCGAGTCCGCTCGTGACTCCATCCATCGATCGATCGCGGACTTCAGAGACTCCTTGCCAGCGCGAGGGTCGACGAACTCGCCCAGCGTGAGAGCACGCCGTTGCTTCGCTTCCCATAGCGTTGCATCCGCCTTCCGCGCGAAGGTCTGATCCGCCACAACGACGCGCCCCGCTTTTACTCGCACCCGCCAGTGGCCGGCCGCCGTCTTGTTGATCATCGGCTCTATGCGCGTCCAGCCGGCTGTTCCTCGGTTTCGATCCAGCGATCGATGGCGATTAGTCGGTACCGAGGACGCCCTCGGACGGTGATGAACGGTGGACCGGAACGGTCTTGCCGCATGCGGCAGTGTGTCGCCTCGGATACCCGGAGATATGCCGCGACAGTCTTACTGTCGAGAAGTGATGGGTTTGAAATGTCCGTCGTCATGCGGCCTCCACTGAACGTTGAGTATCTGAGAGGCCTTGTGAGTTGATGCAGGCAGACGCGGACCAACTTCCAGTTCTGGACCGTCCTCGCCGACGAGGTCGGTATTTGAGCTGCCCCGCGGGCACGGCGTTGCTCGCATCACAGTCAGACGACGGACATGGTCCATCTGGGACGCTGAGGTCACCTACCGTCGAGCTGACGAACCTTCCAGGGGCCGGCGCAATGGAGACCCCCACGTTTCGATCGTGTACTGATGTTGAAGTTTGCCACTCTGGGTAGAACACCAATCCCGAAAACGGCGGCCACCTTTCGTGGATCAACGGGTCTTGCTGCCCTATCGAGCGGGAATCTACACCAGTCGATGACCTCGGCCGAGGTAGCGTCAGCGTGTCACTATACGGTCTTGGTTGAGCCGTTCTGGTGAGTGAGCGATGGCGGGGAAGCTCCAATCGGTACTTCGGCGCTGGCGGATGCACCGACGACGCGGCGCGGGGTTCTAGCGCCAGGGGTGCGACCTCCGATTCGCAGATGCGGAGAGGTGCTATAACTGGTAGAGATCGGGCCCAGGGGTAACCGACGAGAACTCCAGCCATCGAATCGAATTGTTCGGGGGAACAATGTCAACTGAATCAGAACCATCACATCCCGCCGCTGGTGAGACGCGGACTGCCGTGGTTGACACTCCGCTTGGACCCGTGAACTATGCACTCGCGATACCTGCCGGGTTGCTGGTGCTAGTCGGTTTCATCCTGGGTCTATTTGGCGTAAGCGCGCAGTATGATCCTGGTTCTGCTCAGACAGGTACAGTTCTCGTATATGTGGCTTTTGGTCTGCTGGCTTTAGCATTCTTGGGTGTGCTTTTCGGCGTAGCGATCGGCGCATCAGCAGAGCAGGGCATCAAAATTTCTTCGTACAAGATCAGCGTCGCCTTGGGATTTGTATCACCAGTGATAGCGGCGGCACTGGGCGGCTTGATCGCCTTTAAATTGGACGCGGTCAGCTACATCGCAGCTGTCACCGCAGTGGCGGTATTCATTCAAGTTGTCATCCAGGCCTTGCTTAAATCTGATGTCAAAGCGGATCGAAGGGATGCGCTCGAGCTCGCAGGAGTCTTGAACGGTGTGGCTGCTGCGGTTTTGGTGGTGCTTGGAGCATTCCAGCACGCCCCTGCCTGGCCGCTCTAATTGAGGAGCCACGAGCGCCAGCTGGCGACAGTGCGTGCGCTGCCGGAGCCAGTGGGGCGTTACTGGCGTGTCCCGGATGTCGCGCTCGCGCTCGCGTTCGAGCGCGACATCCGGGAGGTGCTCGGCTCGCAGATGGGGCAGACGGCGTGCGCGTGGCATGCGTCCTCATTCGGACGGTCGTCGGTGGGGACTGTGCATCCCCACTTCGAGGTGCCGTGCGGAGGCTCGGGGCGATACCCAAGCAACCGCACTCCTCGCACGTTTGGCTTGGGCGGACTCACGCCCTACGGACCGTGGGCGACCGATCCTGAGCCGCAGCAGCGTCCGCACGGCTCCGGTGTTGGTGTGACCGCCTCGCGAGTTTCTAGAGCTGGTGTAGCGATAGGGACACCAGCCCCGTCGTACTCGACGCCATCGATGCTGAGCTGGACGACGAGCGCGCCGACGTCGGCGTACCCGAGCAGGTTGATCCCCCCGGGGCTGTAGCTGCCTCGGATGGCGACGGCGATGGTCTCGGCGAGGGCAGCGATGTTGACGGGGAGCGGCCCGGTGGAGTCGGTGGCGTGGATCGTGAGGGCGAGGGAAGCCGTTGAACTGGTCATGCGGTACTCCGAACGAGAGGTGCGCACGGCTGGAGCTGCGAGCGTCGACGTCTCGGGCCGATGTCAGATGAGGCCGATCGACCACAGTCGACCCGCGCGGGCGGCGTCCTGAAACCCGGCGAAGCGGTAGCGGGTCACGTCGCCTTCGACGAACACGGCGAGCACGAACAAGTGGGCCGGCGGCGATGCTTCAGAGGCGTTTCGGTAGGCGACCGCGGCGGCGAGTCCGGCATCGTCGAGGCGGCCGCTCCGGTCCTCCTCGAGGCGGCACGGTCAATCAAGGGCGAGGACTACAACGGGCTGTCCTCCGGCAACGGCAAGGCCACGATCGTGCAGCTCGTCCGCGCGCTCGCTGAACACGGGCACCCCGTGGACCCGGATCTGTGGACCCGCGCGTACCTCACCGTCGGCGAATGCTTCCGTCACGCCGCCTCAGTGTCGAGGCTCGTCACGGAGATGCGACAAGGCACCAGGCACCGGGTAAAGGACCACTACCGGCCCGAGATCTACGAAATCCTGCTTGAGCGCGCAGAGGGCAGCGAGCTGAACTGATCAGACCGCGTCGCTGCCGGCAACCAATATCGCGTACGTCCTCAAATGGCTATGTGCCGAGCTGTACCCAGACGCTCCAGCGCGGGCCGGGTCCTGATGAGGATCGGTCCCACCGTCGAATGCGGGGGCATTGGCTGTGGACAGGACCTTACGACGTCCTCCTTGCGTGCGCATAGGGCAGAAAGCATGCTTGATCTTTCTGACAGGATTCAGGACATGGGGATATTGAAGAAGCTATTCGGCAGCTCTGGCGACACGTCCAACTCGGTGACGCAGGCGCCACAGGACGCTGTGAGGTCGGAACCACGTGTCCAGGTCAGCGTATCGATGGCGGTCGCGCAGGATCTTGTTCAGTTGACCGGCACGACGACGTTCGCGAAGGACGCGATCACCCGGCTCGCCGAGCGTCACCGCATCGCCGCAGGTGGATATCTAGAAGTAAGCGGCACCATCCAGCGCGAACCCGAGAACCCAGCTGATCCTCACGCGATCGCAGTCCATGTTGAGGGTGAAAAGGTCGGCTACCTGCCTGGCTACCTGGCCAGGACGATTGATCTCCCGAGCGGTGGAGCTCAAGCTGTCCAGATCCAGATGTTCACTGAGCTGCTGCCAAAGGGCCTGCGCGCTGAAGCGTGGGCATGGTTGGGCAGAGGACCTGCGAAATGGCAGTACTCGGAGACAGAGCGCCCTCCAATGTCGTCCAGCGCGAAGGCCGCCGCGCATCAAACGAGCATCGACCAGATGGTCACCGACGCTCTTGCAGGCGGGGGTGATCGAGCAGAGTCGTTCCACCGAGGCATGGTCGGGGGAGTGCATTACCTACAGCTGGTCGAACCGATCAAACAGCTCAAACGAGACGGCCGACTCGACGACGCCCTCGTGCTCTGCTACGCCGCAATCGAAGGCGCCGAGGGAGCACGTAACGGGCTCGAACCCGCACCTTTCTACACCGAACAGGCTGCGATCATCCACCGCAAACTCGGGCAGCGAGACAAGGAAGCTGCCGTTCTGCGGCGGTGGCTCGCATACTGCCCGCCAGATCGGCGCGAGGGCAGCAGCATCAAAGAACGCCTCGACAGGCTCACCGGATAGGTGCGGGAAGCGGTGCGTCCTGGATTGATCCGATCCGCCGACTCCGCATTTACCTGACCGGGAATGAAGTCACGGCGTGTCACTAAATGCGCATCCGTCGCTCCCCGAAAGTTCATCTCATGAGGCTGTTCGCTGGTAGACGCCGCGGGGCTGCGTACCCGAGCAATGTAGAGCTCGGGAACGCAGTCCGGCCGCCTGAGGACCACGGCGAGGCTCATGGCGGCGTTCGCAGGAGTCAGGCGTTATCGGATGACTCTAGAGCTGCATTCCTGCCCCGGAACCAGATCGATGCGGAGGATGGGCGTCTCGGATGGCTTGGTCTGAGCGTGGTCGCAGGGCTCTCATGGAGAGTTTCCGAGCTAGTTCGGCCAAGCGTCGGCTCTGATCGAGCGGCTGTGCGTTCACGGGGTCTTCGCGTGCGTTCGGCTCCACCACCTCTTGGCGACTGTCTCGGAGCTCTCGAAGGTAGCCCGCGGCTGGGTCCTCGTCCGGAGTCCAGTCGACGAGACGGGGTGGCTCTCGCCACCTCGAAGCGGAGGTCGACGGCGCGATTTGTGGGCTCGCAGGCACGGAACCTGCCGCAGCTTCGTGAACGTCGTCCAACGGAAGGTACAAGTCCGGACGCCAGAGCGGCCCGCCGGTCTGCGAGAGAACCTGGTCAATGCTCTTCAGTTGTTCATCGATCACTGGATCCCGACCATTCCACGTTCCGGCCAAGACGTAGAACGTGTCGAGCCAGGAATCGGGGTCGACGTCGAAGTATGACGCCCCGGTGAACCGGAGGAGCAGATCCAGCTGTGCTTGGACAATTCTTCGTTGAATATCTTCCTCAGCCTGACGTGGGTCGCTGTGGGCGTCCAGGTAGAACGGACGGAGATCTCCCATTCGCATTCCATAGCGATAGGCCCTCACCCACCCATGCTGATCCTGGCTCAGGTACGATGAGGGGCCGGTCTGTTCTTCGCTCATCCTGCGAGTCCCTTGGCCGAGTCGGTCAGGCTGGCTCGACGCCGCACGACACCACGAATGACGACGGGCGAGGCCCCGAGGAGCATCGTGGCAGTAGCGCCTGCGGCGAGCGTGGCGCCGTCGAAGCCGGTGCTCGCGTGCTTCTGTCCGGGGTGGTCGAGGAAGAGGGTCTGCTCATCCTCCTGCCCACAGACACCCTCGCTGAGGAGCACCTGCTTCCGGTCGTCGGCATAGGTGCGCTCGATCCAGTTGACCCCGGTGCCCATGTCGCGGGTGGCAGTGAATGTCGGCCCGGGCACATCCGTGCGGCCGTTGACCAGGATCGGCGCCGACTCCGGAAGGTATTCGGTGGTGGCATCGCAGACGGGCTGGCCGTCGGTGATGCGGTAGGCGGTGAAGGTCTGCACGGCGGTGTCGGGGTAGAGGGCGACATCTTCGTGGCGGGCGGTGTCGCCGTACTGCTCTCCCTCCATCACCGACGGCACGGCCTTCGTCGTGACACGGGGGATGACCGTGGTCTCGTCGGGCAGCCCGAACTCGTCGTGCCACGGTCCCTGCAAGACGGACTTGGTCGTGTCGGACTGCTGGTCGAGATCGAGTGACCAGACTGCGGTGATCGGACCGTCGGCCTCATCGGGTCGGGGGAAGGAGACTTCCATGACGTCGCCGACCCCGTCGCAGGTGGCGATGGCCGTACCGAGTGCGGGGCGGCCGTCTGGGACCTCGGGGAGACTGTCTTCTCCGGGGAGCTTGGCGTAGATCGCGACGTCCCAGATGATTTCGACGCCGTCGCCGTCTTGGTTGTGTCGCCAGGCGGTGCTCGTGCTGTCGGGGGAGAGGTCGCAGGTGGCGTGGTCGACGATGGTGCCGCCGACGGGGACGAGGGTCTGCTGCATCTCGCTCGTGACGATCGGCTGGAAGATGGTCGAGGCGGTGGTGCTGGCAGCCGAGGTGAACGGGATGGGGGAGCGGTCGTCGCTGCCGCGGGCGAGGCGTTGTTGGCCGAGCGTCTCGTACATCCATGCCTCGGAGGCGTAGCCGCCAGGCATGCTCCAGGAGCCGTCGGCGCGGATGTCGTAGTCCGCGATGCCGTCGGCGGGATCGCCGGTGATGTCAATGCGGGATCCGTTGCCGACGGCCACCGAGGACGCGCCGGTGCTGGTTTCGTGTGCGCCGGTAGCGGCTACGGGGTCGACGGTCACGTCGATGTAGCCGGTGGTGCTGTCGGTCATGGTGATGGTTGTGGTCGCCGTCTTCGAGCCGGCTGCGGCAGCCCAGTTCTCGCCGACCCATGCCCAGATACCGTTGAACGCTGCAGTCACGGCGGCGTCGTGGCCGTCGGCCTTCTGGCCGATGTAGTGGATAGCGCCGTCGTAGCCGGGGTGGTTTTGCGAGGTGAAGGCGTAGACGAACGCGGCGACGGCTGCTGCGGTGTCGTTGTCGGTGGTCTGCCCGAACTGGGAGAGGCCGGCGTTGAGCATTGTGAGTTCAGTGCCGCCGACGTCGAGTGTCCCGGCTGTCGCTCCGATGCCGCCGACGAGCATCCCGCCGCCGGTTGCACCGGATGGCCAGTCGGCTTGGACATCAATGTAGTACGCGAGCGAGCCGTCCGGGGTGACGTAGTTCACGAGCTGGCCCCACCCATAGGCGGTTGTGGCTCGAGGGGATGGAGTGGTGCTGTCCGCAGCGGCCGAGGTATCGTCCGCGGCGGGAACCGAAGCGCTCGCCGAAAGGGCAGGCAAGCTCAGCGTGGTGGCAAGCAGAATCGACGCGCCGGCCGCGCTCAGGATGCGTCGGCTCATGCGGCGCCCTCCACCCGAGCTCGGCTTCGTCGGCTCCGCAGTGCGAGGGCCGCACCCGCCGCGATCGCGAGCAGACCTCCCACAGCGCCGGCGAGGAAGAGTTCTTCGTTCGCACCGGTGACAGCCAGCTGCCGACGCTTGATCCCGCCGCTCCCGCCAGACTGATCTGCGACGACATCGATGGCAGTCCCGCTGCCCTCGTCCTCGTCCTCGTCCTCGACGGGTGGCTCAGTCCCGTCGCCGTCCTCCGGGTCGATGACGGCCGGTTCGGTGACATCGACGACGGACGACTCATGGATGATCAGGTCGAGACCCTCCGGATCGTTCGGGTTGTCGAGCGTCCAGGCGTACCCGCCGGCGGCCGAGACGCTCACGCAGTCGCCGTCGTAGCTCCACTCGGAGCCTGTCCAGGTCGCGGAGAACGAGCCGACCGTCGCTGCATCGGCGAGTGAGCCGACCGGGGGCCAACCGTCGTAGGGTCCGGTGAGTGCCGCGGTGATCGGTTCGATCGCGATGCCGTCTTGGACGCCGGACACGTCGAGTGTGAAGCCGACGCAGTCGCCTACCTCAGCGATGGAGGGACTCGCTGTGCCGGAGGCGGTGACGAGAGGCGAGGGGGGTGTGACGTTAATGGGTGCTGCTGCACCGGTGGTGCCGAACGCTGTTGCGCTCAAGGCTGCTGCGGCGATCTGTAGTGAAATGGGCAGGGTCATGGAGTCCTTCCGTCGCTTGCGCGAGTTGAAGTGATCGCTGGTGCGTCACCTCCTCCTCTTGCGCTGCCGTCCCGCTGGTTGCGGACCATGCGCTCGGCCGAACGGACTAAGCGAACACCGCTGTCACCGATCGAGGCAGTGACGGTCGAAGGGGTGTGCCGGCTGCCTTTCAATCACTGGGTCCATCACCGGAAGCGTGTTGTGTCCAGCATGTGACTGTGGAGCCCTCTGGCATCGACGGAGCTACTGAGCTGCGCATAAGAGACTCCAACTGCGCAACCAACGGATGATTCTGGCTGGAGGAGATGTCGCGTTGCGCGGCGAACACTCTGCGCACGAGCGCTTCGACGCCGGGGTATCGCTCTTCGACAGCGAGGCGAAGTACTCGCCGCAACGACGGAATAGCTTCTTTCGCGGCGAGAACCTCGAGCCCGATCGCCGCCGCCGCGTATGTGAGGTCGGATTCGGACAATAGCGGCTTACCCCTCCACCTGCACGCTCGCCGTAGTTCAAGCAGTGTTAGGAGTGCAATCCCCGGAGACGCTCCGTTCGCGTCTTCCATGTAGGTGCGCAGGTGCGACATCGACACCTCGACAGAGTCGTTGATCTCATTGACTCCGACGGTCACAGAAAGAGGACGGGAGGTGTCACTGGACGTGAGAGCATACGCGAGCGATAAGCGGCTCTGCTTGGTTTCGCCGATGGTGAATAGCCAATGACCGTCATTCTCCTCGGCGTCTAGGAGCTCAAACTCGTTTCCTGCCAGCCACGCTCTTGCGATGAGGAAACTGCTCTCTGAAGCGAGACTCCCCGGAAGTCGCGGCACTTCGATGGCTCGTCGAGACAAAGCAGCCGTTAGCGCCCACGCGGATGCACTGAGCGACTCCAGGAGCTTGAGGACAGTGTCGATCAACTGGTCGTATGTGATCGGATCTCGATCGACGTTCAGCTTGAAGTGGATAGCTGACCCCTGTATTTCGACTGCCTCGGCGTGTTGGGCGGCGTGCCTGAGCTGGACGTCCGCCCCCTGGAAAATCTCTTTCAGACGCTCGTCGCCTGCGAACGACCTAGCTAGGTCAGCAGCCCCAGATCGTATCAACTTGGCGTACGGTCTGCTCTTTACGCCTGTGAGAAGGGCGTACCAGGCGAAGATTGAGCAGGCGACGTCCTCAAATAGTTCGCCGTATATCTTGACCAGACGGCGAATAGCCGCGTCCTGGTTTAGCTTCGCGTTACTCAACGTTTCGACGACCGTGAAACACTCGTACAGAGCCCGATCGCTGGAGGCTAGACCCAGCAGGGCTCCCGGCATATCAGCCACCTGCTCCATATGCTGACTTTCCTCGCAGACCTTTGAAGCATCGATGATCACGGACCGGAGTCTGTCGGGGTGCATCGCGCACCCACTGAGCACCTGAAGAACGAGATACCCTGCACCGTGGCCGGCATCTACCGGCAGGTCTATCGCGGTTGAGGCCGCGGCTGATCCGAGCGAGGCTATCTCGAACAGGGAGAGTTCGGGGTGCATCGAGTCCATGAGGGCTAGTGTTCGCTCCATGAGTGTCCCTCTATCTGGATCTTGAACAATCTCGGCGAGCTTCTCCAGCCTGCGGTATTCCTCGAGGTCGGCGAACGCAGTATCGATGAGGTTCTGGGCCTCTCGAGAGCGCGTTTGAGCGAGATGCATGGTGGGGGATGTGAGGGCCTCTGCGTAGGCCGGCCAGAGGAGCGCAAGACGTTCCAAGACGGTAGTCGTCGCGCGGATGACCGCTATCCGTGGTCGCAGCCGGGGCGTCTGTTCTGCACGTCTGACCATCGTCTCGAGGCAATGGAGCGTATCGATCAGGCGTCGCTCCTCGCCCTCGGTCGGCGTTCCGTAGCCGAGGGGTACCAGTGCGTCCAGAAACTCGTGGAGAAAGCCAGAGAGTTCAGACTCCTGCGGAAGCTCCCCAGGATCTGCTCCGTCTGTGCGAATGTCCGCGCCTTCGATCAGCTCCCGGTTGATCCTCCGAACCATGGTGCGCCGGCGCACGACGTATGCGTTGACCTCTCCTGGTCGTGAGGATTTCCCGCAATTCGCGCATGCCGCGGCCAGGATGCGGTCGGCTCCGCAGCGAAGGCATGGCTCGATCTGAAAGTTGATGCGGATCGGCATAGTCGAATCTTCCCACGGTCCTACGACGTTGGGTCGGGGCTCGGGCTGGAGCGCGATTCCCATGTTGCATGACGGAACAGGCACCCGGGGTGCGGCAAAAACCACCGGCCGGATTCTGATCGACAGCATGGATTCACGTAGGCACCGGGGTGGCCAAGTCCGCTCGGGTTGTCCGCCATCGGCAAGAGCTTGCGAGGCGGCACGACCGCCTCTGGCAAGGAGGCGCTCGTGCGCGGCGGCATGGTCAGGTGGAAGCGAGGCATCGCTTCTCAAGGACTCCGGCAGGCCGTCGACTACGCGCTCGGCGGTTCCTGCGACGCAACTGTCGGTACCCCCGCTGGCATCGCCCGCGCGCTCGGCTACGCACCCGAGACCGTCACCCGCTTCATCGTCGCGAACGAACAGATCACCTCCGATCAGCTCGATCGACAGAAGCTCGCCGCCTGGGTCGCCGGCCGTGATCCCGACACCGAGGTCAGGCGCGGCATCCGGAACCCATCACCTCGAGCAGATCTCTTCCTGGACGCCACCATCAACGCGTCGAAGTCGTTCTCCATCGCTGCGATCCTCGACCCAGAGGTAGCAGCCGCCTACGACGCACTCCAGGATCGCCTTCGCGAACGCATCATCTTCGCCTGGCAGCGTGAGCTCAATGCCCGTCGTGGGAAAGCCGGCCACCGTCGCATGCCGCTGACGCGCATCGAGATCGTAGAGCTCCGTCACGCCCGGTCGCGCGCGCATGATCCCCACCAGCATCGGCACCTGTGGCTCAACATCTAGGTGCTCGGAGAGGATGGGCGCTGGAGCAACATCGGAGAGGCGGGTTAGATCCAGCTCTGCTTCTCGAACGCTTCCCCGTCGAGAAAGTGCAGAAAGTCCGCCCCTCGGTAGCTGAGCGCATGTTCGAGCTTGACGACCTCGTGGCCGCTGAGGACGCGCTCTCGGACGTCCCGAGTGCGAACGAGACCTTCGTTGAGTAGGTGCTGGAATCGCTGGCTGAACCGCTCCCGAATCATCGGGGTGGTCCAGTCCTCATCGACCCAGTGTCGCTCAGCGCTCTCCCACCTCATGGCGAACTTGAGTGACGGCTCGGCCGCCTCGGCGGTCTTCCGCAGCACTGCGACCTGTTCAGGCTGGAGCCTACGCGCAAGGTCAAAGTAGTCGAATGCCTCGCGGCTCCATCCGAGTTCGATCCCTCGAATTAGCGCCTTCGTCATCTGTTCAATATGTTCGGGATCGGCCGTCTCGTCGGCGCTGTTAAGAAGTCGCGTGAGAGCGGCGAGGGTGCCATCGGTACTGAGATCTGAACTACCAATCTTCCCCTCTGCGATTGCAGCGTCAAGGTCTTCGCGGATCTTGGCAACGATCGTCTCCAAGCGGCGCATTCGAGCCGAGCCCATAGTGCGATTGACGAGGACTGCGACCGGCCCGCCGATCACAGGAAAGGCGGCAATGGCGGCCTCGAAAATTGCTGCTGCGCCATCCTCGATGGCGTCCTTCCGAGCCTCGTCCTGGTCCTCATGCATGTCAGAATTCTACGGGTTCGGATGAGCCATCGCCACCGATCGACGCCCGAAGGGCCCTTCAGGCTTCGGGCGCTTTAGCTTCGCTGCCGCAAATTGACGCAATCTCCGCGAGCCTCTGAAATACTGATCTCTTCGAGGTTTCCTCGACGGAGAGAAAGCAGGACTAGGTGACAGACCCGACGGCGATAGTCCCCTTGCAGCCTGCGGGCGCACTGGACATGACTGCGACCATTACGCAGTTCGAGAACGCTCTGCTGGCACAGGCCGAGATCATGGGCTTGCCCTCATCTGGCGTACTGGTCGAGGTCCGCCAGCGCGTGCAGGTCCTGTCCAACATGGACGGTGCGATGGCTGGGCTGCCGCGTGAGAAGCGCGCGACCTCCATGTACCTGTCGAAGTTCATGCTGGCCGTGAGCGCTGGCTTGTTCGATGCCGCATTGAACTACCTGTGGGACGAGACGATCGGCGAGCTCCGCAAGCGGATCATCGACTACGACCTCGACTACTTCTTCGATAATGCGGTTTCCACAGACAAGCGCAAAGAGCTGAAGGGTCCTGAGGACCTAATCAAGGTCACTGATGACGAACTGATCCGGGCTGCCCAGAAGGTCGGTTTCATCTCGCCCCTCGGCCAGCAGCAGCTCGACTTGGTGCGGCACATGCGCAATCACGCGAGCGCCGCCCACCCGAATCAGCACGAGCTGCAGCCGTACTCGCTGCTGGGGTACATGGAGACCTGCATAAAGGAGGTAATCACCCTTCCGCAGTCGCCGACGATGGTGCAGACGGGCCGACTTCTCGCGAACGTGAAGACAGCGACCGTGACGAAGGAGGAGGCCGCCGCTTTCGCCACCCTCTTCGCCGGGCTGCGCCGTGACCAGTCCGAGACCTTGGCCAACGGCTTGTTCGGCATCTACGTGTCTCTCGACTCCGGTCCTGTCATCCGCGACAACGTGCGCCTCTTATTGCCGCACCTATGGCCCAACCTGTCGGAGGATGTGAAGTTCGCATTTGGTACGCGTTTCGCGCGCTTCAAGGCGAGCCTGGATATTGCTCAGGCGGATCTTGCTAAAGAGTTTCTCCAGTCGGTCGATGGGTCGTCCTACCTGCCTGAGGACGTTCGAGCCGCGGAGATCGACGTACTTCTCGATCGTCTCCACGGTGCGCACCTCGGGATGAACAACTTCTACAACGAGCCGCCGATAGCAAAGGAGCTCGCTGCCTACATAGGGTCGCTGCCCGTGCCGCCTGGCGTGCGGGCGAAGTACGCGAACGGGCTCGTCGACGCGTTCCTGGCGAGATCGAGCGGCATCGCGTACGCCGCTGACGGGCTGTACGAGCAGATGCTCCTCAGCATGACCCCAGCGGAGGCCAATCTGGCTCTGCTCTACGCAACCGGTGCGGACGCGTCTTCCAAATATCTCGGCGAGACCCCAAGGAAGCAGCTGGATCGCCTCATCGCGCTCCTTACCCCCAAGCTGGTCAGTCGCCCCGCTCAGGACCTCATGGCACATGTCAACGCGTTCACAGGCCCGCGCCAGAGTATGGCCATCGATTCGAAGATGGTCGACCTGCGTAACAAGCTCGCAGTCACGCTGTAGCTGACAGGATGATGTCGTGATGTGGCCGAAGGCGTTAAATCTAACCTCAATCTGGCGCGCCCGCTTCACGATCCTTGGGGTCATCGGGATCATCGTCGGGCTCGCCATCTCTGCGAAACTCGCGTCCGACGCGTCATCCGAGACACCCCCTAGCGTCGCTCAAAGTGCCCTATTTGTTGTGCTCGCGGGGCTCTTCCAGGTGGCTGGAACAGGCTTGTTTGCTTACGGTCGGCCGAGCCAAGATCGCACCCGCACGACGCTGCGCCACTTGGGCAAGACGCTGGAGAAAATTGTCGAAGCCAAGGTAATCGCCGAGACCGCCCTGGACGACGGCACCGCAACGGTCACGAAGGCCGCCGTTGGAGAGCTTTCTTTCCGCCTTGACACCATTGAGCAACAGCTGACGACCGAGCTCGAGGACTGGTCAATTGGCCACCCTGCTCTCGTCCATGAAAAGTTTCTGGAGGAGCAAACATGACCGACGAAGTAATTCGGGGAAAGGTTGCTCGAGTTCTGAACTCGACTGACTTGGCGATCAATCGTGGCAGCGAGAACGGCGTGTCGGTCGGGATGCGATTTGCAGTCCTCAGTGATCGCGGTGCAGACATCAAGGACCCCGACTCCGGTGAGGTGCTCGACTCCATTGAGATTGCTAAGACGCTCGTGAAGGTAATCTCCGTAACCCCTCACCTTTCAGTGGGTCGGACCTTCCGGACCAAGGGAGGGGGCGGCATTGCTGCCGCGCTCAGCATCGTTGGCTCCCTTCGCGACGAGACTTTGCGAACAGATGAACGAAGGTTGCAGCAAGAGCTGGACCCAAAGGATTCGTTTATCAAGGTCGGCGATGAGGCAGTTCAGTTTACGGGCGAAAGCTATGGCGGGATTGTCTACGACTTCTGACAGGCGCAGTCTCTTCGAATTGATTGCCCCGGCGGTGGCCAGGATGGCTGAGGCGACGATGACTTTCTTCACGAGCATGACTCCTGAGCGGTGATCGCTACTAGTTGCTTTGGTGACTTAGGACGCCGGCAGGCCAGTTGACCGTTTACTGCGGAAGTGTTCCAGGCTGTAGTCCTGGGTGCATGGGTAGCCGTTGACTCTGGCGGCGAGGTGGAAGTTGTACTGGTGCTGGAGCCTAGACTTAATCGACGTCGCGGACGCACCGAACCTAGCCTTCCACTCGTCTCAGCCTGCGACGTGGAAAGCGGCTTGGCGAGCGATGTTTCCGCCGTCGCCTCCACCACCACTGAGTATGACTGCTCCGAGCGGAGTCACCCATGCGCTGTAGCGGTAGTCGCCCGGTGGGGTTCGCGCTTGAAATCGGTAACGAGACCACCGGGCATGAATGCAACGATTGACAGCAACGCGGTGCAACCGTTACGAACGGTGGCGGATGTGATTGAACACAATCCCTGGTCAGCGGACTATCGCGAACGACGACGGAGCCCATCGCCCTCACTCGTAATGAGCAAGTCAGCCCACGGCCAAGTCAAGCCCTGTATCTTCACCTGCAGCATGTCCCCGAAGCGTCCCCTCGTGGTGCAACGCAGGTGGCCAGGCCCACGTCTTGGCGACACGATGCGCCCGGAAACACCCGGAGGTTCTCGGGTCGGGAGTCCTTGAACCGTGAACGTCGTCGGATCGATCTCGGCAGGGCCCATCACACGACGAACTCCGAGATCCTGCGGATTTTCAGGTTTCTTATTCGGCGATCCCTGTGGCTGGACGGTCACGGGCTGTTGCATTCGTCCCCGTATCGTCCTCGAGCGTTCCAGATACGGCGCCTGCTGGACGAGGTCTGCGCGAGCTAGACGAACTGCCGGTGCAGCCATTCGGCGGGCGATGGCTGACGAAGCCCGCTCTGACCATGGTTCGGAGGACCTGTTTGAGCGCTACAGCGCGGGTGCCAGCGGCGCGGCGACCGTCTCGCGCGGTCAGGGCCGCAATCGGCCAACCAGGTGGTGGAGAACGCGCGACTCAGCCGCAATCGCTTTCGGGGGATCAGCGGAGATCACGTACGCGGATAGCGCCTGACCACCGTCGAGGAGCTTTGCCATGGAGCGGGCGGCGGCTTTGTTCCAGTACCCGCAACGGATGCCGTTCTGATGGATCGCGACCGCGTTGGTGTCGAATTCGTTAGCCGGTTCGCGCACGAGATCAGCCGGCCCGATCCGAAGCACGCCCGCCGCATACTCATCGCCGCGAACGCGCACGCTCCAGATTCCGAGACGGCTGAGGGCGCGAGACCCGGCGTTGACGAGCCGTCCGGTTGACGTCTCCGACAACCACCACTCGTCGCGGAACTCCACAATTCGGAGATTGGGCAACCCGTCGTTGTCTAGGTTCAAGAGTGCGTCGGCCTCCTCGGCCGACAAGTAGGGAGACACGTAGCCGTCTGGTTTCCCGCCGGAGCGGTAGGCCGAGACCGTGACCCCAGCTCCAATCTCGCGTTGCGAGATGAGAAGCGGCTCAACGGGAGTTCCGCGATCGCCGGGGCTCACCTCGGGCGGTCGTCTGCGCAGCCAGTCTCGAAGTCCCATCCACGGAGGCTAGCTCAGCAACTACAGGCATGAGTCCAAAGTCGCCACGTACCCCGTCGCCTCGTCCCCGGCGCATCTCCTCGTCTTGCCCACTCGAAGGAGTGACCTGACGAGGGGGCGCAGTGTGTCGCTCGACGTCACTCGAAGAAGTGCGCGCCTCAGGCGCTCGCGGCTCGTCCCCGAGGCGTCCCCTCACTCTGCAATGTGAGAGCCTAACGGGGCCTTTGGGCAAGCGCTGAGGCCCGGAGAGACGGGGGAACTGAGCGATCCGAGAGTCCTTACACCGTGGATGTCGTCGGTTCGATCCCGGCAGGGCCCACCGAGAGCTATCCTCGAGATGACGCCAATCTCCTGAGGACGGCCTTCAGCTACGCAGGAGAGGACGTCTCACCCGAAACGGTGGATGCGCACGCTCGTTCGCTGACCCAGCCTGAAGTCATGACTGACGAACTCCCCGGCCGACTCGGCGACGTCTCCATGTCCCGCTGTCTCTCCGGACCCTAATCATCCGAGGCAGGCTCTCGTCGGGGTGATGACCTGCCCGGAGCATAGCGCCGCAGAGCACGCCGTGTCCGATCAGATGTGCGAGCCCCGGGCTCCGGGCTGGTGGCGACGCGCCCGCCAGGCCGTGGGGGGCGACCAGCAGCCCACCGTCGTCGTCGACGATGACCTTCGCGCTGAGACCGAAGACCTGCAGGAGCAGTTCTGCGGTGATGTGTAGAACAGCAGGCCACCCAGCATGAACGATCTCCGCGCGCGAGACGTAGCCAAGCTGCGCTACTGAGCCCCAGGTGCGAGCGCTCGTCGACGACGCGACCGTCGTCGAATGCGCGTCAACCTGACGTGAAGTCGCCCGCCACAGGCGAGGAACTACGGGTCGACCCGCAGCCGTCGTGCCGATGCTCAGCGCCCGGCGGGCGCCGTGCGCGCTAGTCCGGTTGTTCGGTTGCGCGCCGTGTGCTGGGCGCTTGGTGGAGAGATCGAACGGCGTGCACGACGGCGCCGGCGAGCAGCCAGAACACGGCGATGGTCAGTCCTGCCAAGATCAATGAGAGACCACCGGCCGCGCCGCTGTAGCTCGAGAACGTTGCAGCGGTGACCAACAGACCGATCGCCACCAGAATGGCGGCCGCCAATCCCATCGTTCGCAAGTATGGATTGGAGTAGCGCTCTCGCGGCGTGTTGGTGTTGTACTTGGCCTCGATCTCTTCACGGCTGATGGGAACGTTCGGCTGGTCGGTCATGCCGGCGAGCCTAGCGGCCGCATTCGGTGCTTTGTCCGGAAATGGGGGCCTTCTGGCGCGATGGACATGGCACCTCCGGCGGGCCCGCTGCACAGTGGAAGCATGAACGATCCAGTCACCGCCCGGGAGAAGACCGCGCTCCTCGTGATCGACGTCCAGCAGGCATTCGACGATCCACAGTGGGGGCAACGCAACAGCCACGATGCCGAATCGAACGTCGGGATGTTGTTGAGCGACTGGCGCCTGGCCGGTCGACCGGTGTTCCACGTCAGACATCAGAGCGCCAGCGAGGGTCAACTGTTCTCGCTGGGTGGGCCCGGTTACGAGGTCAAGCCGGAGGCTCGCGAGGTCGCGGGGGAGCCGGTCGTGGTCAAGACCGTCAACAGCGCGTTCATCGGCACTGATCTGGAGGTGCAGCTGCGCCGTGCCGGCATCTCATCGTTGGTCATCTGTGGCCTGACGACCGATCACTGTGTGTCCACCACAACCCGCATGGCGGCCAATCTCGGTTTCCACGTCACCATCGTCAGTGATGCGACGGCGACGTTCGAGCGACTCGGTCCCGATGGGCGACGGTGGTCGGCGACCGAGCTGCACGACGCCGCCCTGGCCAGCCTGCACCAGGAATTCGCGGTGGTCCAGACGACGAACGAGGTCGTCCGCGCGGCATGCTCGTGAACTGACAGGACGTCGCCGTTCTCCAGGTCGCTATCGGTTTGCCAGGGCGGCATCGACCCTGACGGTCGCCGCTGTGCCGGTCGGAGTGAGCTCTCCCGTTGGCCGGACGGGCCCATCTGTCCGCCACGATCTGAAGCCGTGACTTCCAACCCGCCGCTCGTCCCCGAGCCGTCCCCTCACGATGCAACAGCTGCTGCAGTGAGGAGCGTCGAGCAACGCCTGAAGCGCGGAAACAGGCGGAACTGCCCTATCCGAGAGCCTTTACACCGTGGATGTCGTCGGTTCGATCCCGGCAGGGCCCACCGAACAGCAAGCCCCGAGATCATGCGGATCTCGGGGCTTCTTCGTATGGACGCCCAGCAGGTCTTGGCTCCCACTGTTGGCTACGTCCCCGTGGCGTCCCAGCGGACGGGTTGGCCCGTAAGCAAGATTCTCGATCCATGTTCATTTGTTAAGACATTCTGTGTATGCTGGTCATGGCCTCACCGAACAGCTCACAGAAAGTTGTACAGAGACGTATGACCGCTCCATCAGCCACCACGTACGACGTCGTCACCATGGGACGCGTCGGCGTCGACATCTACCCGTTGCAGGACGGCCTCGGGCTCGAGGACGTCGACACCTTCGGCAAGTATCTCGGGGGGAGCGCCGCCAACGTCGCTGTCGCCGCCGCCCAGCACGGGCACCCGACGGCGCTCATCAGCAGGACAGGCAACGACCCCTTCGGTCGATACGTCCATCGCGAACTCGAGCGCCTCGGCGTCGCTGACGAGTTCGTCGGTTGGGAGGCGGACTTGCAGACGCCGGTCACCTTCTGCGAGATCTTCCCGCCGGACGACTTCCCGCTGTACTTCTACCGGAAGCCGAAGGCGCCCGACCTGACGATCACGTCGAAGTCCCTCGACCTCGACGCGATCTACCGCGCCAAGGTGTTCTGGGCGACGGTGACGGGGCTCAGCGAGGAACCGAGCCGCTCGGCCCACTTCACCGCGTGGGAAGCCCGCGCCCGCCGGCCGCTGACGATCCTCGACCTCGACTACCGTCCGATGTTCTGGAACTCGGCCGCGCAGGCCTCTGCGCAGGTCGGGCGAGCGCTCGAACACGTCACGGTCGCGGTCGGCAACCGTGAGGAGTGCGAGGTGGCTGTCGGCGAGACGGATCCGCACCGCGCTGCAGACGCCTTGCTGGAACGCGGCGTCGAACTCGCCGTCGTCAAACAGGGTCCGAAGGGGGTCCTCGCCAAAACGCGCGACGAGACCGTCGAGGTCCCGCCGTACTTCGTGGACGTCGTGAACGGACTCGGCGCGGGGGACAGCTTCGGTGGCGCCCTCTGCCACGGACTCATCGAAGGGTGGGGTCTCGAGAAGATCCTGCGGTTCGCCAACATCGCCGGGGCGATCGTCGCGTCGCGGCGGGAGTGCTCGACGGCCATGCCGAACTCCACCGAGGTGCTCGAGATCCTCGACACCATCGGCACCGTCGGTGCAGCAGAACTCGGAGGTGCCCGATGACCATCGTGAACAACGCCAGGACATCGCGGTTCCTCCGCGAAAGCGAGTTCGAGCGCCTGCGAGAGGTCCGCGCATCCGACCCGGCCGCCATCGCCCGTGCCCATGCCGGCCGGCGTCGGCGCGAGCTCATCCGCGGTGACGGTCGACTCTTCATCGTCGCTGCCGACCACCCGGCTCGCGGAGCCCTCGGTGTGCGCGACGAGTCGATGGCCATGGCCGACCGGTACGAGCTTCTGGACCGCCTCGCGCTCGCGCTCTCGCGCCCTGGTGTCGACGGCGTGCTGGGCACCCCGGACATCGTCGACGACCTCGCCCTCCTCGGCCTGCTCGACGACAAGGTCGTGGTCGGGTCGATGAACCGGGGTGGGCTGCGCGGCGCCGCGTTCGAGATGGACGACCGTTTCACCGGCTACGACATTCCCGGGATCGTGCGAGACGGTCTCGACTTCGCCAAGACACTCCTCCGGGTGAACCTCGGCGATGCCGGATCGGTCGCGACCATCGAGGCGAACGCCCGTGCCGTAGACCAGGCGGTCGAGGCTCGTGTGCCGATCATGCTCGAACCGTTCATGAGTGAGTGGCGCGAGGGACGGATCGTCAACGACCTCTCAGCCGAGGCGGTCATCACCTCGATCGCCATCGCGTCCGGTCTCGGATCGAGTTCGGCGTACACCTGGATGAAGCTGCCGGTCGTCGAGGAGATGGAACGCGTCATGGCTGCCACCTCGATGCCGACACTCCTGCTCGGTGGCGAGCCGAACGGCCATCAGGACGACGTCTACTCGTCCTGGGAACGAGCCCTCGAACTGCCCGGTGTCCGCGGCCTGGTCGTCGGACGCACCTTGATCTACCCGGCCGACGGCGATGTCTCCGCTGCAGTCGACACCGCGGCGGGGCTCGTCCACGCCGACCTCCCCTCCTGAGCCTCCCGATCCGCCGCGATCGCTGATCCTTCACAGATTGGAACCACCCGCATCATGAGCACTGACTCCCTCCCCGTCGTCCCGCACTGGATCGACGGAGCCGAAGCCCCGTCCACCTCCGGTCGCACCGCCCCGGTCTACGACCCCGCGCTCGGTGTCGCGACGAAGCACGTCGCGCTCGCCGATCAGGACGAGATCGCCGCAGCTGTCGCGTCGGCTGCCAAGGCCTTCCCGGCTTGGCGCGACTTGTCACTCGCGAAGCGTCAGCAGGTCGTGTTCAAGTTCCGTGAGCTGCTCGAGGCGAAGAAGGGTGAGCTGGCGGAGATCATCACGGCGGAGCACGGCAAGGTCGTCTCCGACGCGTTGGGTGAGATCACGCGCGGTCAGGAGGTCGTGGAGTTCGCGACCGGTCTCGCGCACCACCTCAAGGGTGAGTTCTCCGAGCAGGTCTCGACCGGTGTCGACGTGTACTCCACGAAGCAGCCGCTTGGGGTCGTTGGCATCATCTCGCCGTTCAACTTCCCCGCGATGGTGCCGATGTGGTTCTTCCCGATCGCGATCGCGGCTGGGAACACGGTCGTGCTGAAGCCGAGTGAGAAGGACCCGTCCGCGGCGATCTGGCTCGCGAAGCTCTGGAAGGAAGCCGGCCTCCCCGACGGGGTGTTCACGGTGCTGAACGGTGACAAGGAGGCCGTCGACGGGCTCCTCACCCACCCCGACGTCCGTGCGATCTCCTTCGTGGGTTCCACGCCGATCGCGAAGTACGTGTACGAGACCGGCACCGCACACGGCAAGCGCGTCCAGGCGCTCGGCGGGGCGAAGAACCACATGCTCGTGCTGCCCGACGCCGACCTCGACCTCGTCGCCGACTCCGCGATCAACGCCGGTTTCGGCTCCGCGGGCGAGCGGTGCATGGCGATCTCCGTGGTCGTCGCTGTGGAGCCCGTCGCGGACGAGCTCATCGGCAAGATCGCCGAACGCGCGGCGACCCTGCGGATCGGTGACGGACGTCGGAACTGCGACATGGGGCCGCTGGTGACGAAGGTGCACCGCGACAAGGTCGCGTCCTACCTCGACATCGCCGAAGCCGATGGCGCGACAATCGTCGTCGACGGCCGCAACACGCCCATCGACGGCGACCCGAACGGGTTCTGGCTCGGCCCGACCCTCATCGACAACGTCCCGACGACGTCGAAGGTGTACACGGAGGAGATCTTCGGACCCGTCCTCGCGGTCGTCCGCGTGGCCTCGTATGAGGAGGGTGTCGCGCTGATCAACGGCGGCGCGTTCGGCAACGGGACCGCGATCTTCACCAACGACGGCGGCGCCGCCCGACGGTTCCAGAACGAGATCCAGGTCGGCATGATCGGCATCAACGTGCCCATCCCCGTCCCGGTCGCGACGTTCTCCTTCGGCGGGTGGAAGGACTCCCTGTTCGGCGACACCAAGGCCCACGGTGCCGAGGGTGTGCGGTTCTTCACCCAGCAGAAGGCCATCACCTCCCGCTGGCTCGACCCCTCCCACGGCGGCATCAACCTCGGCTTCCCCCAGAACTGAGGCTCCCGGACGTCCCTTCGGCAGGCCCATGGAACGGCGCGGTGCCCGAGCCGACATCGTTCCGCAGTCCTGTCGAAGGGCATGATCGAATCACACACGACGGAGTGAACAACATGCAGTGGATGTACGAGCGGGGTGACCTCGCCCGAGACGGCTGGGAGAGCGTCGTCGACGGCTCGATCGACGGCTGGGCGCACACGGGTCTCCGCGTCGCGGTCCTCGCCGACGGTGATGCCATCGACCTCCCGGCGGGCGATGTCGAACGGATCGTCGTCCCGCTCGCCGGATCCTTCAGCATCAGCTGGTCGGACGCTGAGCAGCGGTATGGCACCACGGCGCTCTCCGGCCGTCGATCCGTCTTCGACGGACCGACCGACGTCCTCTACGTGGGTGCAAGGACAGCGTGCGTCCTCAGCGGAGTCGGTCGAGTCGCTGTGGCCGAGGCCCCGACGACGGCGATCCACCCGACGCGTCACGTCGCTGCGGAGGAGATCCCCGTCGAGCTGCGCGGCGCGGGCCGGTCGAGTCGTCAGGTCCACAACTTCGGCACGCCGGACGCGCTCGACGCCGCGAAGCTCATCGTGTGCGAGGTCGTGACGCCCGCAGAGAACTGGTCGTCCTACCCCGCCCACAAGCACGACGAGCACCTGCCTGGGGCGGAATCGCGCCTCGAGGAGATCTACTACTTCGAGTCCGCCGTCTCGAAGGGTCTGGAAGCATCGACGGCCGCGGACCCCTTCGGGATGTTCGCGACCTACTCCTCACCCGCCGGGGAGATCGACATCAACGCGATCGTCCGCACCGGTGACATCGCGCTCGTCCCCTTCGGATACCACGGTCCTGCCGTCGCCGCGCCGGGGTACGACCTCTACTACCTGAACGTCATGGCCGGACCCGACCACGAACGGGTCTGGAACATCAGCGACGACCCCGCACACGCGTGGATCCGCCAGAGCTGGGAGGGCCAGGACATCGACCCGCGGCTGCCCTACGTCGGTCCCACAGCTACTCAGACGAACACCCGCACCGACGCAGAAGGACAGCAGTGATGGCGACGAACCCCAGGACGAAACGGATGACGGTGAGCCAGGCGCTCGTCGAGTTCCTCGGTCACCAGTGGACCGTGGACGGCGACCACCGTGAGCGGACCATCCCCGGCATGTTCGGCATCTTCGGACACGGCAACGTCGCCGGACTGGGTCAGGCACTCAAGCAGGCGAACTCCCTACAACCCGATCTCATGCCGTACTTCCAGGCACGCAACGAGCAGGCGATGGTGCACCAGTCCGTCGGGTACGCCCGCATGCACCGCCGCCTCGGCACCTTCGCGAGCGCGGCCTCGGTCGGCCCGGGTGCCGCGAACATGCTGACCGGTGCGGCCCTCGCCACCACCAACCGGCTTCCGGCGCTGCTGCTGCCCAGTGACACCTTCGCGACGCGCGTCGCAGACCCGGTCCTCCAGCAGCTCGAGCTGCCCCACGACATCGGCATCACCGTCAACGACGCGTTCCGTCCGCTGTCCCGGTTCTTCGACCGGGTGCAGCGGCCCGAGCAGCTGTTCTCGATCGCCCTCGCCGCCATGCGTGTGCTCACCGACCCCGCCGAGACGGGTGCGGTCACGATCGCCCTGCCGGAGGATGTGCAGGCGGAGACCGTCGACGTCCCACTCGAATTCCTGCAGAACCGTGAATGGCACCTGCGCCGTCCGCTGCCGGAACGAGCTGCGCTTGCCCGCGCCGTCGCGGCGATCCGCGGGGCGAAGCGTCCGATCATCATCGCCGGCGGGGGAGTGATCTATTCGAACGCGGAGGAGGCGCTGCGTCTGCTCGTCGAGGCGACCGGCATCCCCGTCGGCACCTCGCAGGCCGGTGGTGGGTCGCTCGTCTGGGACCACCCGCAGAATGTCGGCGCGATCGGCGCCACCGGGACGACGGCGGCCAACCGTCTCGCGGCGGAGGCAGACGTCGTGATCGGCATCGGCACTCGCTACAGCGACTTCACCACGGCGAGCCGCACGGCGTTCCAAGCCGAGGGCGTGACCTTCGTCAACGTCAACGTCGCGAGCTTCGACGCCTACAAGCATGGGACGCAGATCGCCGTCGTCGCCGACGCGCGGGAGACGGTCGAAGCGCTCCACGATGAGCTCGCTCGGTTCCGAGTCGCTGCCGACTACGCCGAGACCATCCGCCGTGAAAAGGCGGCATGGGACGCGACCGTCGACGCCGCTTTCGAGCCGTCGGGACTCGCCCTCCCCGGACAGGCGGAGATCATCGGTGCCGTCCAATCGTCGACCCAGCCTGAGGACGTCATCGTCCAGGCGGCGGGATCACTCCCCGGCGACCTCCACAAGTTGTGGCGCGTGCGGGACGCCCTCGGCTACCACGTCGAATACGCCTTCTCCTGCATGGGCTATGAGATCGCCGGCGGTCTCGGCGTGAAGCGCGGTGCCGAGGCGAGCGGGTCCGACCGTGACGTGGTCGTCATGGTGGGCGACGGGTCGTACCTCATGCTGCACACGGAGCTCGTGACCGCGGTCGCCGAGGGCATCAAGCTCATCGTCGTCCTCATCCAGAACCACGGGTACGCCTCGATCGGACACCTGTCGGAGACGGTCGGTTCCGAACGCTTCGGCACCTGGTACCGCAGCCTCGACCCCGAAGCCCGCAACTTCCAGGGCGAGCAGATCCTGCCCGTCGACCTCGCCGCCAACGCGCGCAGCTACGGCGTCGACGTGATCGAGGTCGAGCCCGGCGCATCGTCGATCGACGACCTCAGGGCTGCCATGGCGACTGCGAAGGCGTCCGACCGGACGACGCTCATCCACATCAACAGCGACCCGCTGCTGTACGCCCCCGATGGCGAGGGTTGGTGGGACGTCCCCGTCCCGGCGGTCTCCGAGCTGCCGAGCACGAAGCGCGCCTACGAGGAGTACGCCGAGATCAAGGCCACCCAGAAGCCGCTGCTCGGCTGAGTGACCGTCCAGAATCCCACGAACGAGTATCGAAGGAACCCGATGTCAGAACCCACCACCACTCCGTCGATCCGCATCGGCACCGCTCCCGACTCCTGGGGCGTCTGGTTCCCCGACGACCCGAAGCAGGTCCCGTGGGAGCGATTCCTGGATGAGGTCGTCGCCTCCGGATACGAGTGGATCGAACTCGGTCCGTACGGCTACCTCCCCACGGACCCGAACCAGCTCGCCGATGAACTCGGCTCCCGTGGTCTCAAGCTGTCGGCCGGAACGGTCTTCACGGGGTTCCACAAGGGCGACGACCAGTGGAAGCGCGCCTGGGACCAGGCGCTCGACATCGCCGGCCTCGTCTCGAAGCTCGGGGCCGAGCACCTCGTCGTGATCCCGGACCTGTGGCGGAGCGACGCGACGAGTGAGGTCCTCGAGGCGCGCACACTGGACGACGAGCAGTGGGCGAAGCTCGCAGCTGGTCACGATCGCCTCGGCAAGGCCCTCCTCGAGGAGTTCGGGATCAAGCAGCAGTTCCACTCGCACGCCGACAGCCACGTCGGGACGACTAGGGAGGTCGAGCGCTTCCTCGCCGAGACCGACGAGCGGTACACGAACCTCTGCCTCGACACCGGCCACTTCTCCTACTACGGCGGCGACAACCTCAAGCTCATCGACGACCACCCGTCGCGGATCGGCTACCTGCATCTGAAGCAGGTCGACACCAGCCTGCTGTTCGACGTGCTGAAGAACGACGTGCCGTTCGCGGAGGCCGTCACCCAGGACATCATGGTCGAGCCGCCGTTCGGCGTACCGGAGCTCGGCCCGATCATCGAGCGCGTCGCGGCACTCGACCCGCAGATCTTCGGGATCGTCGAGCAGGACATGTACGGCTGCTCGATCGACCGCCCGTTCCCCATCGCCAAGCGCACACGCGAGCACATCTTCGGCGAGACCGCCGCTGCACGCGTCAGCTGAACCCACTTCGACCAGTCAGAATCCACGGAAGGCACCGACGCCATGAGCACCACCACCCAGACCACCGACCGTCCCACCGGGACCGACGCCCGGACGGGCGACCTCCGGGTCGGCATCGTCGGAGCCGGCCTGATGGGAGCCGACCACGTCAAACGGATCACCGAGCGGGTGAGCGGTGCGGTCGTCGCTGCGATCATCGAACCCGACGCGGGCCGTGCCGCGGCAGCGGCGGCCAACGCCCCCGGCGCCCAGGCGTTCACGCGGATCGAGGACGCGATCGCGGCCGGCGCCGTGGACGCGGTCCTCATCGCGACCCCCGGTCAGTTCCACGAGCCGGTGCTCCTGCCGGCACTCGCCGCCGGACTCCCGACCCTCTGCGAGAAGCCGTTGACGCCCGACTCCACCTCGTCGTGGCGGGTGCTCGAGGCAGAACAGCAGCTCGACCGTCCGCACATCCAGGTCGGGTTCATGCGCCGCTTCGACGCGGAGTACCAGCAGCTGCGTGCCCTCGTCGAATCGGGCGACGCCGGCGAGCTCCTCATGCTCCGCGGTGTCCACCGCAACGCGGTCGTCCCCGACACCTACACACAGACGATGCTCATCACCGACTCCGTCGTGCACGAGTTCGACGTGCTGCCGTGGGTGGCCGGCTCGACCGTCGCGAGCGTCGAGGTGAAGTACCCGCGTCGCAACCGGCTGAGCCCTGACCACCTGCGCGAGCCGATCCTCGTCATCATCGAGCTCGCGAACGGTGTCCTCGTCGACGTCGAGATGAACGTGAGCGTCCAGTTCGGCTATCAGGTCGCGACCGAGGCGGTCTTCGCCGAGAGCATCGCGCGGATCGGTCAGCCGTCCGGCCTCCAGCAGTGGAAGGACGGCCGCTTCAGCGTCGCCGACCACACGAGCTTCGTGACGCGGTTCGCCGCGGCGTACGACGAGCAGGTCCAGCGCTGGGTGAACGCGGTCCGCGGGGGCACCCTCGTCGACGGGCCGAACGCCTGGGACGGCTACAAGGTGGCGCTCGCCTGTGAAGCGGGAGTCGCGGCCCTCACCACCGACGGCCCGGTGCCGGTCGCCATTCCCGAGCGCCCCGCGTTCTACGCTTGATCCGCGTCCGGCCGGCAAGCCTCGCGATGCCGGCCGGACGCACTGACGAAGGAGTTCCCCGATGGTCCGCATCGCCCTCGATCCGACCCCGTATCACCACGACCATGCACTGCTCGACTTCCCGGACCTCGCCGCGCGGCTCGGATACGACCATCTGCAGCTGACGCCGCACGCCGACTTCGGGCCGTTCTTCCGGTACCCCAAGGCCGACGACGCCCTCGTCGCCGCCCTGCGCAAGCGCGTCGCCGACGCCGGGATCACGATTCCGGCGCTCCTGCCGGTGCAACGCATCTCCTCACCGGAGGAGCAGCAGCGGGAGGCGGCCGTGCGGAACTTCTCGCGTACCATCCACCTCGCCGTGGAACTCGGCGTCGACACCCTCAACACCGAGTTCAGCGGGCGCCCGGAGCGCAGTGAGGACTCTGAAGCGGCGTTCTACCGCTCGATGGAGACGTTGTTGCCGCTGGCCGAGCGGGAGGGTGTCCGGATCAACTTCGACCCGCACCCCGACGACTTCGTCGAGGACGGTCTTGAGGCATGGCGCATCATCCGCGGTCTCAACTCGGCATCGGTCGGCTTCGTGTACGTCGCGTCCCACACCTTCCACTACGGCGACCGCGCGACGACCCTGCTGCCCGAGATCGGCGACCGGCTCGGCGCGGTGTACGCGGCCGATTCGTTCGACCACCACCGCTCCCACGGACTCCGGTACATCAGCAACCCGCCGGGGAACGCTGCCCGGGTGCACCAGCACCTCGCGATCGGCGACGGCGACGTCGACTGGGCGGGACTGTTCGCGACGCTCGGACGCACGGGCTTCCTCGATCGCGAGGATGCGATCGTCGTCTCCAACGTCTTCGCAGAGGACGAGCGCGCCGACGAGGTCTCGCGGTTCCAGCTCGAGCGCCTGCGTGCGCTCATCGACGCCGGCCGCGCGGCCGCTTCGGGTGAGGGAGCGGGCACCGGAGCGTGAGGCTCGGCCTCGTCGGCTACGGATTCGGCGGACGCACCTTCCACGCCCCGTTCGTCGCCGCTCTCGGCGAGGGGGTCCTCGCCGGGGTCGTGACCCGTTCTGCTGCCCGCCGGGCGGAGCTCGCCGTCGACCATCCCGGGGTGCCCGTGTACGACACCGTCGACGATCTGCTCGCAGCGGGTGTGGACATCGTGACGATCTCGACGCCGCCATCGGGTCGGCTCGACATCGCCAAGCGCGTGATCGACGCCGGAGTCCCGGTGATCGTCGACAAGCCGATGGCGAGCAGTATTGCCGAGGCGCGTGAACTCGTCGCCTACGCGGCTGATCGAGGCGTCCTGCTCAGCGTCTTCCAGAACCGGCGTTGGGATTCCGAGGCCCGTACGCTGCAGGCGATCGTGCGCTCGGGCGCCGTCGGTGACATCCGCCTCGTCGAGAACGTCCTCGACCGGTGGGAACCTCGCGCGACCGGAGACGGATCCGGCGGCGGTCAACTCTTGGATCTGGGCAGTCACACCGTGGACCAGGTTCGTGACGCGCTCGGGCCTGTCGAGCGGGTGTTCGCAACGATCGACCGCCGACCGGGTGACGAGTACGAGTACGCCTTCGACCTGCTCCTCGAGCACCAGGGTGGTATCCGGTCGATGGTCGCTTCCGACGTCCTGCAACCCGACGGGCGCCCACGCCTGCGGGTGACCGGAAGCACCGGGACCGTCACCGTACGCGGGCTCGACCTCCAGACGGACCAAGTGCTCGCCGGGCTTCGGCCCGCCGACCATGGCTGGGGCGTCGAGCCGCACGAGCGGTGGGGCACGCTGACGACGACGGCCGGTGAGCAGCGACCATATCCGCGCGCGGACGGTCGCTGGCAGGATTTCTACGCCGGAGTGCGTGAGGCGATCGACACCGGGTCAGGCGTCCTCCCCGTCGCCGTCGAGGGCTCCCTCGCCACATTCGCGATCCTCGAGGCTGCTCGCCGGAGCGCTGAGCTCGGAACCTGGGTGCACGTCTCGTCCGTCTGACATTCCTCGGTGCGTGTTCCCGGCACAGCAGAACGGCCCGTCCTCTCGATGAGGGCGGGCCGCTCTGCGCTGTGGTGCGGACCAGGATCAGAAGGTCTTGTACTGCTCTTTGAAGTGGTCCTCGAGCGACTCGAGGCTCTTGCCCTTCGTCTCCGGGACGCTCGTCGCGACGAAAAGGATGGCGAGGAGACCGACCGCTGCGAAGAGCAGGAAGGTTCCGAATCCGAGGGACTCGACGAGCGAGGGGAACGCCAGCGAGATGATCGCGTTCGTGGACCAGAGCACCAGGACGGTGATGCCGATCATGACGCCGCGCATCTTCAGTGGGAAGATCTCGGCGATCATGAGCCACGCGAGGGGGCCGATGGTGCCCTGCATGATCCCGATGAAGAGCAGGATCGCGATGAGGAGAAGCCACGGGCGGACGGGGTTGTCCTCTGGGAGCCCCAGGCCGATGGCGCCCACGAGCAGGTGCATCGTCGTGGTCCCGATGAAGCCGAACAGCATCAGCGAGCGACGGTTGAAGCGGTTGATGATGGAGAGCGCCACGAGCATCGCCGTGACGGACATCACGCCGTTCAGCACGTTGAAGCTCAGTGCGGCGTTCCGTGTGAAGCCGGCGGCCTCGAGCACCTGGGTGCCGTAGTACATCATCGAGTTGATGCCGGTGAGCTGCTGGTAGGCGGCGATGCCGATGCCGATGAAGAGGAGGCGTCGGATCCACGGGGTCCGTACGATGTCCATGAAGGTGCCGGACTGCTCGTCCTTCTCGATCACGGAGAGCTGCCGGACCTCCTCCATTTCGGCGACGGCCCGCTCCTCGGAGCGCACCTGCCGGAGCACCGCGAGGGCCTCGTCGTCGCGACCGCGAGCGAGGAGCCAGCGCGGACTCTCGGGCATCCGGAGCATGCCGAAGAACAGGACGAACGCCGGGATCACGGCGATGGCGAGCATATAGCGCCAGACGTGGTCGTTGGAGCCCCAGACATTGCCGATGATGGCGTTGATGGCGAAGGCGAGGAACTGCCCGCCGACGATCATCAGTTCATTGCGGGAGACGAGGCTTCCGCGCTTCTCGAACGGGGCGACCTCCGCAAGGTAGACCGGGACCGTGACCGAGGCACCACCCACGGCGAGACCGAGGATGAAGCGGAAGACGAGGAGGATCTCGTAGCTCGGAGCGATGACGCAGCCGCCGGCGCCGATGAAGAACAGGACGGCGATGATGAGGATGTTGCGCTTCCGACCGAGTCGGTCCGACAGCCGCCCGCCGAAGAAGGCGCCGACAGCAGCACCGATCAGCAGAGTGAAGGTGATGAGGCCCTCCTGGAAGGAGTTGAGCCCGAAGTACTCCATCATGAACGACAGGGCGCCGTTGAGCACCCCGGTGTCGTAGCCGAAGAGGAGCCCACCGAATGTCGCGATGACGGCGACGAGGCCGAGACGCTTGTTGTAGGGGCCATTGCCGAGGGGCGGCAAGGCCACCTTCACGGCGTTGGTGATCGTTCCACCATGAGACACGTTGTTCGCTCCTTTGCGTGTTCCCGCCTCCGACCCCGATGGGCCGGTTGTCGACGCTGAACCGGGTGAGAATGTGTCCTAATGTTAGGACATTCTGCCACGGATCGCTAGTGCGTCGAGAACTCGACGTGAACGCTCGCTCAGAATCGATCCAGCTGCGGCCTGAAACGCACGGGCCCCATCGATGTCGGGATCAGAGTGTCTCGCCCGCATCTGCCAGGAGAGTGCTCCCCGTCATGATCATGGACAGGTCGCTCGCCGCGAAGAGGACGACGCGCGCGATGTCGTCTGGGGTGCCGAAGCGTCCGATGAGGCTCTGGTTCATGACATCGAGTTTCGGGAGTTCGATGCCGGCCGCAGCGGCGGCCTCCGCGGCCGCGGCTGCGACGGCGAGGTTCCCCTCCGTGGGCACGAAGCTCGGTGCGACACCGAGGACCCGGACGCCGAGCGGCGCGAGGTCGACCGCGAGTGACTTCGTGAGTCCGAGCGCCGCGTGCTTCGAACTGACATAGGCGGACATGCCAGGGAAGGCCACCTGGAACCCGGCCGTCGAGACGATGTTCACGATGACGCCGCCGGACCCGTCCGCCGTCATGCGTCGTGCCGCTTCGCGGGCTCCGAGGAAGACGCCGCGGGTATTGACGGCGAAGACCCGATCCCAGGTCGCGTCGTCCATCTCGAGTACGGGGGCGTTGGGGAAGACGCCGGCGTTGTTCACCCAGACGTCGATCCCGCCGAGCTCGGCGACGGCGATGTCTGCGGCGGCCGCGACCGAGGCGGCGTCGCTCACGTCGGCGCGGGTCCCGAGGGCCGTGACACCGAACCGCGCGCGGAGCTCGTCGGCCGCTGCGCGCGCGGCGTCCTCATGCAGGTCGACGATCAGGAGGTCGGCACCGGCCTCCGCGAGTCGGGCGGCGATGGCCTTGCCCAGTCCTTGCGCGCCTCCGGTGACGACGGCTCGTCGCCCGGCGAGGGAGAGGAGGTCTGCGAGCGGGGTCTCGGAGACATCGGGAAAGGGGTAGGGCATGACGACCTCCATGTCGTGACAACGGTATTGGCAGAGTATGTCATAAAGCCACCCGCGGGCGGGAGGCTAGCGTGGGTACATGACCGCCAAACGGGGCCCAGGCCGCCCGCCCGTCTCCGAGCCTGACGAACTCCGGTCCCGAGCGCTCGACGTGCTCTACCGCCGTGGGTACCAGGGCACGACGATGGGCGTGCTGGCGGACGAGGTCGGGGTGAGTGTCCGCACCCTGCACCGGTACTTCCCGACGAAGGCCGACATCGTCTGGGGTGGCATCGAGGGGGCGATCGATGCGCTGGCCCACGGCTTCGCGACGGCCGACGATTCACTGCCGATCACCGACGCCATCACCGCCGTCGTACTCGACGTGTTCGACCAGGACGCCGACGCCCTCGCCGTCGGCCGCGCGCGGATGCGCCTCATCGCGACGACCCCGGAGTTGCGTGAGACGAGGCCGGAGACCTACCAGCGGTGGCGCGAGCAGACCATCGCATTCGTCGCGCGGCGCCTCGGGGCCTCGCCGTCCGACATCGTCCCGCGAGCCGTCGGGGCCGCGGTCCAGGCCGCGATCGACGAGGCGCTGGCCTGGTGGGCGGCCGGTGATCGCCATGCCTCTCCCGCGCAGGCGGTCGCGGAGGCGCTCCGCGGCTTCGACGTCATCCGTGCGAGCGGGGTGGACTCGCCGACCCGCTGACGTCAGCCGGTCGTGGCGGCGCCGTCCTCCGGTGATGCGATCAACCGCATGAACGCTTCGAGCAGCGGAAGGGTTTCGCGGTCCGGGTCCAGGAGCGCCTGGATGCGGAGCCCGTCGATCATCGCCAGCGTCATCGTCACCTTGTCATCGGCGGTGAGCTGCTCCCCGTCGGCGGCCGTCGACAGTCGCTTGTCGGTGAAGTGCTCGCGCATGCGGGCTCGGCGGGCCATGAAGAAGTCGTGCGCGGGGTGGTGCGGGTTCGTCGCCGCGATCGTGATCGCGAGCCAGTTGCGTTGCTGCTCGGGGTGGGCGAAGTCCTCCTCGAGCACCGCGCTCAGGACGCGGTCCGCCGGCAGTCTCGACTGCATGATGCGCTGGGCGAGCTCGAGGTCGTCGGCGTCGCGCTGCGCGAGGGCGGCCAGGAGGAGGTCGTCCTTCGTCGCGAAGTGGCGGAGGAGCGCGGCGTGCGTGACGCTCGCGCGGGAGGCGATGTCCCGCAGTGAGGCCCGCTCGTAGCCGTGCTCGGCGAAGCTCGCCGACGCCGCCCGGATGATCTCGGCGCGGCGCGCGGGTGTCGTCGCATAGGGTCCGCGAGGCCCCCGGCGCGCCGAGGGGTGCGGTGCCTCAGGCGTGGTGTCCGTCACCGTGCTCGTCGTCATGCCGGGCCCTCCTCCCGCGGATCGGACCGGTGCCGCGCGGGACTTGCCAATTGTATCCGGGGTGGTTACTGTTTCCAAACAGTAACCATGGTGGTTACAGTTTGCCGGAGTCGCACACCGCTGTCGCCCGGACGCAGACCAGCACCGTAGCCGGTCGACACACCCGATGAAGGAGTCATGGTGTCCCCGAACGAACCCGATCCCACCGCGCGCACAGCCGCCGGTATCGCCGCCGCCCAGCCCACCCCCGGCGCCCAGGCCGAACCCGACGGACTCGACGCCGCGCCGGCCGCCGTGCAGGAGCCACAGGCCCCGGTCAGCCGCTCCTACATCTTCTGGCTCATGCTCGCCAGCTTCGGCGCGTCCATGGCCATGATGGTGCCGCTGTCGTACGGCATCGCCGTCCGCATCTCCGAGCTCGCGCCGGGACACGAGGAGGTGCTCGGCTACATCACCGGGACAGCCCAGCTCATCTACCTCCTGATCAGCCCCATGATCGGCATCTGGAGCGACCGCGTTCGCTCGCGCCTCGGGCGCCGCACGCCGTTCATCTTCCTCGGCGTCGGGATCGGCCTCATCGGCCTCATCGTCATGGGACTCGCACCCGACCTCCTCATCGTCGGTGCCGGCTGGGTGCTCGGCATGTCCGGCTGGTCCATCTGCGGCGCGGCGATCCAGACCCTGCAGGCGGACAAGCTCCCCGAGTCGCAGCGCGGCAAGGTGTCCGCGCTGACCGGACTCATGACGCAGATCGCTCCGGTCCTCGGCATCGGCGTCGCGTACGCGGTGTCCTCCAGTACCTTCCTCGTGTTCCTCGTGCCCGGCGTCATCGGCGCCGTCCTCCTCGCGATCTTCCCGCTCATCAAGCCGGAGGGGAGCTCCAAGCACCTCGCGAAGACGGACACCGTCACGGTCGGCTCCGTCGTCCGCAGCTACGGCTTCAACGTCCGCAAGTACCCGGACTTCGCCTGGAACTGGCTCGGTCGCTTCGTCTTCTTCATCGGCCTCTACTTCAACACCACGTTCGGCACCTTCTTCTACGCGCAGCGGCTCGACCTCCCGGTCCGCGAGGTCGCCGGGGTCGTCGCCACGATCGGGATGCTCGGCGTGGTCGCCGCCGCCGGTGGGGCGCTACTCGGCGGGTTCCTCTCCGACAAGCTCAAGCGTCGGCGGCTGTTCGTGCTCATCGCCTCGCTCCTCTTCGTCGCCGGCGCCCTGGCCGAGGCCTTCGCGTGGTCACTGCCGCAGCTGATCATCGGTGCGGTGCTGATGCAGACCGCGATCGCGGTGTTCGCGACGGTGGACCAGGCGATCATCTTCGCCATCCTGCCGAACCGCGAGGAGGCCGGCCGGTACATGGCGGTCGTCGCCTTCGCGCAGAAGATCCCGAGCGCCGTCGCACCGCTGCTCGCCTCGGTCGTCATCACCCTCGGTGCCACCGGTGCGGAGAAGAACTACACGATCCTCTACCTCACGGGTGCGGTCCTCGCGCTCCTCGGCGGGATCATCGTCTCCACAAAGGTCAAAGCCGTTCGCTGACCCGGTGGGATCGACCGCCTGACGTCACCGCCGACACCCCGACCAGCACCACCCAGCAGAAAGCCACAGTATGCACGCGACACCCCACGATCTCACCGTCGACAGCGGCGGCGACCAGTTCGTCGTCACCGGGGCGACGCCGCGGCTCTCCTGGAAGCCGGGAGACGGCGCGATCGGCGGCTTCGAGCTCGAGGCCGTGATCGACGGGGTGCGGCAATCGGTCGTGCTCGCGGACGGGCACCGCTACGTCGCTTGGCCGTGGTCGGCGCTGCGCAGCCGTCAGCGCGTCGAGTGGCGGGTGCGTTCGGCCGATGCGGGTGCCGAGTGGTCCGAATCGGCGTCGTTCGAGGTCGGCCTCCTGGACGAGGACTGGCGGGCGGCCTGGATCTCGCCCGTCGAGACAGATGATCCCGGCTACGGGAACCGCCCGGCGCACCTCCTCGGCGTGGAGTTCACGCTGGAGGGCGAGGTCCGGTCCGCGCGGTTCTATGCGACCGCCCTCGGTCTGTACACCGCGGCGGTCAACGGGGTGCGGGCCGGCCGGGCCGAGCTCTCCCCTGGGTCGACCTCCTATGACCGCACCCTGTACGCCCAGGCCTTCGACGTCGCCGCCGCCCTGGTGACCGGCACCAACCGCCTCGACGTCGACCTGTCCGACGGCTGGTACCGAGGCCAGGTGGGGGCGTTCCGCATCCCGTCGGGCTGGGGGTCCGTCCTCGGTCTCCGCGCCGAGCTGCACGTCGACTTCGCCGACGGGGGCACCCTCGTCGTCCGTTCGGACGACCGCTGGGAGAGCCGGCCGTCCACCATCACCCGGGCCGACCTCATGGACGGCCAGACGGTCGACCTGACGGTGGCCGATGTGGAGGCCGCCGACGAGACGGTCTCGTCCGTGCTCATCGACGCCGTCGTGGACCCACCGGCCATCGACTGGTCGCCGGCGCCCGCCGTGACGGTGGTCGCCTCGCGCGCCCCGAGCAGTGTCCGCGAGCTGCGCGAGGGCGTGTGGGTCGTCGACTTCGGCCAGAACGCCTCCGGATGGCTCCGGCTCGGAGATCTCGGCCCCGCGGGCACCCGGACCGAGATCGACTACGGCGAGTACGTCGGAGCGGACGGCGACCTCTCGACGACCCACCTCGACTCCCACCGTCCGGGCGAACCGGTACGGGTCTTCCGACAGCACGACGAGGTGGTCGCGGGGGAGACGCCGGCCGTCTTCGAACCGCGGCACACCGTCCACGGCTTCCAATACGCACGGATCGTGCGACACGGTGCGCCGCTCGACCCCGCGACGATCTCGATGCAGATCGTGCACACCGACCTCGCGCAGGCCGGGACGTTCTCGTGCAGCGACCCCGATCTGAACGAGCTCCACCGACTCGCGGAGTGGAGCTTCCTCGGCAACGCGGTCGACGTCCCCACCGACTGCCCGACCAGGGAACGCCTCGCCTGGAGCGGGGACTATCAGGTGTTCGTCTCCACGGCGACCCGGCTCCGCGATGTGAGCGGGTTCAGCAGGAAGTGGCTGCGCTCCGTCCGCGACGACCAGCTCGACGACGGACGCATCACGAACTTCTCGCCCGACGGTCGCCGCATCAAGCAGCGACTGGACGACCAGTTCGCGATGATGACGGGTTCCGCGGGCTGGGGCGACGCGATCGTCGCGGTGCCTTGGGAGCTGTACCGCAGCTACGGCGACACCGCAGTGCTCGCGGAGAACTGGGGGGCGATGGTCCGCTGGGTCGACTGGGCGCTCGACCGCGCCCGGGAGACCCGCCACCACGCCCGGCAGCAGCGCTCGCCGGAACCTGAGGCGTTCGAGGAGTTCCTCTGGGACGGCACCTTCCACTGGGGTGAGTGGACGGAACCGAGGGAGCTCGATGCCGACGGCAACGGCATCGACCCGATCGTAAACGACCCGATGGCCTGGTTCATGGCCGACAAGGGCGAGGTCGGCACGGCTTACCTCTTCCGTTCCGCGTCCACGCTGGCGCAGATCGCGGCGATCCTCGGGCAGGACGAGGCGGCCGGTCGCTACGCGCTGGTCGCCGAGCAGGTCCGGTCCGCCTGGCAGACGGCCTACCTCCGGCCCGACGGCACGACAGAGACGGACACGCAGGCGGCGTACGTCCGGGCGTTGTCGTTCGGCCTCCTCCCGGAGGACCGTCGAGCCGCGGCGCTGGATCGTCTCGTGGAGCTCATCCGGCTGGCCGGCACCCACCTCGGCACCGGCTTCCTGTCGACGGGGGACCTCCTCCCCGTGCTCGTCGAGGGAGGTCGCGCCGACGTGGCATACGAGCTGCTCACGCAGCGCTCGGAGCCCTCCTGGCTCACCATGGTCGACCGCGGCGCGACGACCATCTGGGAGGCCTGGGAGGGCATCGACGCGGACGGCGTGGCGCACGAGTCGCTCAACCATTACAGCAAGGGGACGTTCGCGCGCTTCCTCCACGAGTACACACTCGGGCTACGACAGGCCGAGGACTCGATCGCGTGGGAGTCGATCGTCATCGCGCCGGTCCCCGGCGCAGGGCTGTCCTGGGCGCAGGGCTCCCACGAGTCGCCGAACGGGACGATCACCGTCCGCTGGGGGCACGAGGGCGGCGAACTGCTCATCGACGCGGAGATCCCGGCCGCGACCACAGCACGGATCGTCTTCCCGGACGGCACCGAGTTCCGGTCGGGACCTGGCCGCTTCAGTGCCCGCCGCCCACACCGCACCTCCGAGGCCGAGGCCTCGGTCGCCACCATCTGACCATCGCACCACGAACGAGAGAGCACCGACGACCATGACGACGACCTTCCCCGACGGGTTCCTCTGGGGCGCGGCGACCGCCGGCCACCAGATCGAGGGCAACAACGTGAACAGCGACTGGTGGGCGCGCGAGCAGTCCATGCCGGGCATGGAACTGTCCGGAGACGCCTGCGACAGCTACCACCGCTACCGCGAGGACATCGCGCTGCTCGCCGATGCAGGCCTCACCTCCTACCGCTTCAGCCTCGAGTGGTCGCGGATCGAGCCGGTGCAGGGGCACTTCTCACGGGCGGAGCTCGCTCATTACCGGCGCATGATCGAGTGCTGCTTCGAGCACGGTGTCACCCCAGTGGTCACCCTGCAGCACTTCACGACCCCCCAGTGGTTCGCCGATCGAGGCGGCTGGTTGGCGCCCGACGCCTCGGAGCGGTTCCAGGCGTACGTCGCCGAGGCGACCGCGATCCTCGACGGCGTCGAATGGGTCGTCACGATGAACGAGCCGAACATGCAGGCGGCGATCATGACCGCGATGCGACGCATGCAGCAGGCCGGTGGACAGTGGCAGAGTCCGACCGTTGAAGCGGACGGAGAGGAGGAGCAGCAGTCGCACAGCGACTTCCTGACCTACGCCGATCCGGAGATCGGACGGGCGTTCACGGCCATCCATCATGCGGCGCGGGCGATCGTGCGCGAGCGCACCGGCGCGAAGGTCGGCTGGACCATCGCCGCCGGCGCGCTCACCGCGGCTCCGGGCGGCGAGGAGAAGCTGCTCGAGATCCGGTACGGCAAGGAGGACGTCTACTGGGAGGGCAGCCGTGGTGACGACTTCGTCGGGGTGCAGGCGTACTCCAGCCAGCAGGTGGATGCGCGCGGACTCGTGCCGCACCCGCCCCACCCGGACAACACCCTCGTCGGCACCGCCTACCGCCCGGACGCCCTCGCGATGGCCGTGCGGCACGCGTGGGAGGTCACCGGTGGGGTACCGGTGATGATCACCGAGAACGGCATCGCGACCGCCGACGACGGGCAGCGCATCCGATACACCAGGGAGGCGCTCGAGGGCCTCGCCGGCACGATGGCCGACGGGATCGATGTGCGCGGGTATCTCCACTGGTCACTCCTCGACAACTTCGAGTGGGGCCACTGGGAGCCGACCTTCGGCCTCATCGCCATCGACCGCGAGACCTTCGTCCGCACCCCGAAGCCGAGCCTCGCGTGGCTGGGCGACGTCGCCCGACGGAACGCGCTCGACGCAGTCGGCGCCTGACAACCGGGTGCGGGGTCATGTTCGTGGACTCCGCACCCGGCATCCTCGCTTCAGTTCTGGACGACCGGCCCGGTCGACTCTCGCACGACGAGCGTCGTCGTCAGGCCGGGTTCCTCGTCACCCCGAGGCGTTCCGCGCACTTCGGCGACGAGACGGTGGACGGCAGCCTCACCGATGGCGGCAAGGGGGCTGCGGACGGTCGTCAGCGACGGGCTGGTCAGATCGGCGCTGAAGATGTCGTCGAAGCCGATGACGCTGAGTCTGCCGGGTACCGGGACGCCCGCTGCCCTGCACGCCCGCAGCAGTCCGAGGGCCATGAGGTCGTTGTAGGTGATGACCGCGGTCACGCCGGACGCGATGATCTTCGGCAGAGCGTGTTCACCGCCATCGACGGTCGGCCGGCTGGCGGTGAATATCGCGATCGACAGGCCGCGTGCACGGGCCGAACCGAAGATGCTGTCCCATCGGGTGCGGTTCATCCACGACACGGCCGGTCCTGCGAGGTAGCCGATCGAGCGGTGGCCGAGGTCGGCGAGGTGGCCGATCGCCTGCGCGACACCCGCAATCACGTCGGGGGTGATGGACGGGAGGCCGGGAACGACGCGGTTGGCCAGGATGACCGGCTTCGTCGCGGCCAGCTGACTGATCTCGTCGTCGCGCAGGCGGGAGCCGACGAGGAGCAGGCCGTCGACCGCGGACTGCAGGCGGCCGGCGGTGGCGAGCTCGAGCTCGCCGGACTCTTGCGACTCCGCGTACACGAGTGTCTGTCCAGTGGCGGCGATCGCGCGTTCTGCTCCGCGCACGAGGTCGAAGTAGACAGGGTTGGTGATGTCGGAGATGAGGATTGCCAAGGTGTCGGTGCGGCCGGTCGGGAGTGCACGCGCCATCGGGTTGATGCGGTAACCCAACTCCAGGGCGACCGCGCGGACGCGCTGCTCCGTCGCGCGATTGACCCGCCCGGGCTTGTTGAGCGCCCTGGAGACCGTCGACGCGTTGACGCCGGCCGCCCGCGCGACGTCGTAGATGGTCGGAACGAGGCGTCGCCCGCCCGCCCGGGCCGGTGTCTCCTCGGCGAGCTTGCCCTGTGGATCATCCATGTCGTCCTCTGTCCGTCTTGCGTCGGATTGCCGGTGCTGCGCCCGTAATGGCAAGTTCTGGCAATCGGTTGACAGATTTTGTCTTGCTCAGTCAAAATAGCACCACGAGCCCCTCGCACCGTCGCGGAGGAAGAAGGAAACCACCCATGACGAACACCCCGGTCATCCCCGGCTATCACCCCGATCCGTCGATCTGTCGTGTCGGAGCGGACTACTTCCTCGCCACCTCGAGCTTCGAGTACTCACCCGGTGTGCCCATCTTCACGAGCACGGACCTCCGCTCGTGGGACCAGCTCGGCAACGCCCTCGACCGCGAAAGTCAGCTGACGGTGCGGACCGGCGTCGATGGCGCCAGCGGCGGTGTCTACGCACCCACCCTTCGACACCATGACGGCCGGTTCTGGCTCACGACGACCAACGTCGACGAGATCACCCGGGGGCATCTCATCGTGCACGCGGAGCGTCCCGGGGGGCCCTGGAGCGAGCCGGTCTACACGGAGGGCCTGATCGGGATCGACCCCGACCTCGCCTGGGGTGACGACGGGGTCTGCAGGCTCACATGGGGCGATGTGATGCGCGGTTGCATCTCCCAGGTCGAGGTCGATCCGTCGACCGGTCGGGTCCTGTCCGAACCCGTGGTGCTCTGGCGTGGCATCGGAACCGGCGACACCCATCCCGAAGGCCCGCACGTGTTCAAACGCGGAGACTGGTGGTACCTGCTGGTCGCCGAGGGCGGCACCGGTCCTGGCCACATGGTGACCATCGCGCGATCGGCGAGCATCGACGGCCCGTTCGCGGGGAACCCGGCGAATCCGATCTTGTCGCACCGCAGCACGACGCACGCCGTCCAGTCCACCGGACACGCCGACCTGGTGGAAGCTGAGGACGGCAGTTGGGCGATGGTCCACCTCGGCGTCCGACTGCGTGGGTCGTTCCCGCGATGGCACACGAACGGCCGCGAGACCTTCCTCGTCGGCATCGACTGGGTGGACGACTGGCCCGTCGTCGTGGAGGACCGCTTCGCGGGTGTGACCACGGAGACCTCGTTCGTGGACACCTTCGACGCTGCAGGTCTCCACCCGCGGTGGATCGCCCCGGGTCGGGCCCCGGCATCCTTCGCGCACGTCGGGAACGGTGCGTTGCGTCTGGCGGCCGGACGTGCGGCGGTCAGCCGTGACGCCGAACGGCTGCTGGCGGTGCGCGCACGTGACGAGCAATGGGCCGTCGAGGTGGTCGCACCCGATGGCGACATCGCGCTCGGCGTCCGCATCGACGACGCGCATCAGGCCATGGTCCAGCGGATCGGTGACCGCGTGACGGTCCGGGTCGTCATCGGCCCGCTCGACCAGCTCGTCGCCGAACGGACCGGCGTCGACCGGCGCGAGCCGTTGGTCGTCCGGGCCATCGCGAACCCGCAACAGCGCCCAGGCGCGCGCACCGGCCCCGACCGCATCGTCCTCGGCTTCGGCACCGAGCCGGACGTACTCGCCGACATCGACGGTCGGTACTGCTCGACCGAGGTCGCCGGCGGGTTCACGGGTCGCGTGATCGGCGTCGAGGCGCTCGGCGGCGACGCGACCGTCACGCGGTTCTCCTACACCGCACTCCACTGACACCAGCCCCGCCTCATCGACCGTCACCACCTCGCATCGTCGCGAAGAAGGAACCCCATGTTGAAACCCCGCTCCACCCCCACCCGAGACCTCGTCAACCTCGACGGCCTCTGGGCGTTCGCGCTCGACTCCGCCGTCGAAGACGAGCCCTGGCTCGGACGCCTGTCGACGAGGCTGGAGGCCGCCGTCCCAGCCAGCTTCAACGACCAGTTCACGTCCTCGACCATCCGCGACCATGTGGGATGGGTGTACTACCAGCGCACGGTGACCATTCCCCGCGGGTGGACCGATGAGTGCGTGCGGTTGCGGTTCGACGCCGCCACGCACGCCGCACGGGTGTATGTCGACGACGCATTCGTGGGCGAGCACCAGGGCGGATACACGCCGTTCGAGATCGACATCACCGGGCGGGTCCGGCCAGGGGACACCGTCCGGCTGACGGTCGGCGTCGACAACCGACTCACGAACGTCACCATCCCGCCCGGCATCATCAGCGAGGCGCCGGACGGACGCGCGAAGCAGACGGTGCTCCACGACTTCTACAACTACGCGGGGCTCGCTCGCTCCGTCTGGCTGTACAGCTCGCCCAAAGTCCGCGTGGAGGACGTGACCGTCGTCACGGACGTCGACGGGTCGGACGGTGTCGTGCGATACCGCATTGAGACGAGCGCTCCGGCCTCGGTCCGCGCGCGGGTTCTCGACCCCGACGGCACCGAGGTCGCCACCGGCGCAGGGGACTCCGCCACCGTCGTCATCCCGGAAGTCACCCTCTGGCAGCCTGGCGCGGCCCACCTCTACGACCTCGTCGTGGAACTGTTCGACGACGAGATCCTCATCGACAGCTATACGCAGTCGTTCGGCGTCCGCACGGTCGAGGTCCGCGGAGCACAACTCCTCATCAACGGTTCGCCCTTCTACTTCACCGGCTTCGGCAAGCACGAAGACACCGCCATCCGAGGGAAGGGGCACGACAACGCCTACCTGGTCCACGACTTCCAGCTCCTCGACTGGATCGGCGCGAACTCCTTCCGCACCTCGCATTACCCCTACGCGGAGGAGGTGCTCGAGTTCGCCGACCGGCAGGGCATCGTCGTGATCGACGAGACGGCGGCAGTCGGCCTGAACCTCGGCGTGCAGGGCGGGCTCACCGGTATCCCACCGACACCGACGTTCGCACCGGAGAACTTCGGTGGGGTCACGCGCGAGGTCCACGCCCAGCATCTCCGAGAGCTGATCGACCGCGACAAGAACCACCCGAGCGTCGTCATGTGGTGCATCGCGAACGAGCCGGCGTCGAACGAGGAGGGCGCGCGCGAATACTTCGAACCGCTCGTCGACCTCGCCCGCGAGCTCGATCCGACGAGGCCGCTCACCTACGCGGCGGTCATGTTCGCGAACGCGCAGAATGACAAGATCGCCGACCTCTTCGACGTCCTCAGCATCAACCGCTACTTCGGCTGGTACGTGTTCACCGGTGACCTCGCCACGGCCGAGCATTACCTCGAGCAGGACCTGAGGGGCTGGGCCGAGCGGTTCGGGAAACCGATCATGATGTCCGAGTACGGCGCGGACACCATGCCCGGCCAGCACTCCGTGTGGGACATGCCATGGAGTGAGGAGTACCAGACCGACTACCTCGCCATGAACCACCGCGTCTTCGATCGGATCCCCGAGTTCATCGGCGAGCACGTCTGGAACTTCGCCGACTTCCAGACGTCCCCCGGCATCCACCGCGTCGACGGCAACCGCAAGGGCGTCTTCACCCGCGATCGCAAACCGAAGGGTGCCGCGTTCTCGTTGCGCCGTCGGTGGACCGGGCTCGACGGGTCGAAGCCCGGACAAGCGCCCGACGGAGGCACCGACGACCGGTGACCCCTCCATCCGCGTGCGGCCCCTCGGGGGTGAGGGCCGCCGTGGGTGATCCTGAACCCGAACCACACCCGCACCACCCGATCCGAAGAAGGAACCCATGGGCATCAACGACGAGCTCACTCCAGAGGAGTCCTCACGCATCACCATCGCCGCTGCCACGGCGCGTCCCATGACCTCCGGCACCGCCGCAGGTCCCACCACCACCAACCTCCCGACGCCGGACGGACCGACGCGGCCGGTGAGCGCGCGGTTCATCGTGACGATGATGCTCGCGAACTTCGGATCCTCGATGGCGTTCATCGTCCCGCTGTCCTACTCGTTGGCCCTCCGGATCCAAGAGCTCGTTCCCGGCCACGAGGAGGTCCTCGGGTACGCCACGGGCCTCGCGCAGGCGGTGTTCATCCTCACGGCGCCGCTCATCGGCATCTGGAGTGACCGCACCCGCTCCCGCATCGGTCGTCGGCGCCCGTTCATGCTCGGCGGGATCGTCTTCGGTCTCGTCGGTCTCCTCGTCATCTCGGTGGCGCCCAGCGTGCCGGTCCTCATCATCGGCTGGATCATCGCCATGTTCGGCTGGGCGAACGTCGGGGCGGCGATCATGTTCCTCCAGGCGGACCTCGTGCCGGAGCAGCAGCGCGGCAAGATCTCCGGGCTCACCGGTCTGACCGCCCAGGTCGCACCGATCCTCGGTATCGGCGTCGTCTACGCCGTGGTCGACATCAGCACCATCCTCGTGTTCCTGCTGCCTGGCGTCATCGGTGCCGTCACCGTGCTCGTGTTCGTCTTCCTCGGCAAGGACCCGGACTCGCGCGGCATGGCGCTGCCGAACGACCGGATCTCCCTCAGGAAGGTGTTCTCGAGCTACGCCTTCAACCCGCGGAAGTACCCCGACTTCGGGTGGAACTGGCTCGGACGGTTCACCTTCTTCATCGGGCTGTACTTCAACACGAGCTTCGCGACCTTCTTCTACGCGCAGCGGCTCGGGCTGCCGGTCTCCGAGATCGCCGGCGCCGTGACCGTCATCGGCCTCCTCGGGGTCGTGGCCGCCGTCATCGGAGCGCTCGGCGGCGGGTGGGTGTCCGACAAGCTGGGACGCCGGAAGCTCTTCGTCCTCATCGGTGCACTGCTCTTCGCGGTCGGCGCGGTGATCGAGGCCACCGCGTTCTCCTTCCCGCAGCTCGTCATCGGAGCTGTCATCATGAACCTCGCCCTGGCGGCGTTCGGCGCCGTCGACCAGGCCATCGTCCTGGCGATCCTCCCCGACCGCTCTGAGGCCGGTCGCTACATGTCGGTCGTGTCCTTCGCGCAGAAGCTGCCGAGCGCGATCGCCCCGCTCCTCGCCCCAGCGATCATCGCGATCGGTGCGGTGGACGGAGTGAAGAACTACACGCTGCTGTATCTCGTCGGCGGGGTGTTCGCCCTGCTGGGCGGCTCGATCATCCTGACGAAGGTGAAGGGCATCCGGTAGGCGCCCCGCGAGGCTCGGTGAGCGGACATCCGTCCGCCGAGCCTGGCGAGGGGCACCGTCACCCGCCGTTCGACTGCCGGATACCCTCGCCGAGCGCAGTGAACCGGTAGACGTACCCGCCCGCTTCGCCGCTGACCGTCACATACGCGTCGGTCGTCCCCGGCTCGATGGCGACGTTCGTCGCCGATCCGACCCCGTCCTCGTCGTGGGGCATCTCCACGGTGGCGAGGTGCTCGCCGGTGTCGCTGTAGACGAGGACCGCCGCCCGACCGTGGAGACCGAGGTAGAGGTTGCCGTCGGCGTCCACCGCCGCCGAGTCGACCTGCGTCGTCCCGCCGTCGATGTGAAGTGCGGGGAATGCCGTCACCACCCGGGAGCCGGTCTCGTCCAGCCGGACGAAGTCGACCTGGTTCCCCGTGTTGTGCGTCACCCAGAGGCCGTCGAACCCGGGGGTGAAGGCGACGCCGTTGGGGGCGGCGAGCCCGTCGGCGAGGACGCTCGGCTCCGCGGTCGAACCGTCAAGCCGGATGAGCCGGCCCGACGCCTCCCAATACGGCCGGTCGTACCCGGCGGAGTCCGAGACATAGAGGTGACCCGCCTCGTCGAAGGAGACATCGTCCGGGTGGATCGGGGCCCCGTCGACGTCGCCGGCGAAGAACTGCCTGAGATCGTCGCCGTCCGCAGTGATGCTGTCGATCCGGCCGCCGATGAAGTCCGTGAGGTACAGCCGGTCGTCCACGGGGCTGAACTGCGCGGAGGTGTACGCGCTCGTCGAATCCGTGTGGATGGGCGTGACGTCGAGGGACTCGGTGTCGATGCGGAGCACCTTCGGTTCGCCGGGAGGTGCCGTGACGTCTACCACGTAGAGGTCGCCGTCGGGTCCGAATGTCGGGCCCTCGAGGAGTGTCATCCCCGTGAGTTCGTGCGGTGACGTGACCTGGAGGAGTTCGGTGGCGGTGATGGTGGTCGCCCCTGCATGTCCCGTCGTCGACGAGGCGGCGGGCGCGGTGGTGGCGGTGGTGCATCCGGCCAGCGTCGTCGCCAGGACGAGGCCGCCGAACACCCGGACGTCGCGGCGTCGCCACACGGCGGTGTCGGCGCTCATCGGCTCGCGCCAGCGGTCGCGATCTCGGCGGTCACGAGCACCTCGTGCAGCCCGTTCGCCCGCCACTCGGCCAGCAACCGTCGGAACTGGAGCGGGCTGCCCGAGTACGAGGCGCCGGTCATCGACCGCGTCCCCTCCCCGTTGTAGTACCCGGGCGTGCAGGCGGCCTGGTAGGCGGTCACGTCTCGGGCGGTCCGGGCGATGGTCCGCACCCAGGCCTCCTCCGCTTCCGCCGTCGGCTCGACACGGACGACGTCCGCCGCGCGTGCCTCCTCGACGACCGCAGCGATGTGCTCGGCCTGGTCGCGCAGGATGTGCGCGAAGTTCACCGAGGTCGCGTTCTGGATCGGGCCCAGCTGGAACAGGTTCGGGAAACCGTGGGTCATGAACCCGTGCAGTGTCCGCGGTCCGCGGCCCCAGGCCTCGAGGAGGTTCCGACCGTCGCGTCCAATGACGGGCAGAGTGCCTGAGACGACGCCGGACACCCCGGCTTCGAACCCGGTGGCGAAGATGACGCAGTCGACCTCGTACTCGGTGTCGCCGACCACCACGGAGCGCTCGGTCATGCGTGTGATCCCGCCGTGGTCGGCGGTGTCGACCAGGGTCACGTTCGGACGGTTGAACGTCTGCAGGTAGTGGTCGCTGAAGGCCGGACGCTTGCACATGTAGCGGTACCACGGCTTCAGGACGGCGGCCGTGGCCGGGTCCTCGACGACCGCGTCCACCCGCGCTCGGATGCGGTTCATCGTGGCGGCGTCCTGGAGCTCCTCGAGCAGCTCCCGCTCGTCGTCGGGGATCGTGGTGTCGACCCGCCCCGACAGCACCTTCCGCTGCAGCGTCGCCGTCGCCGTCCAGCCGTCGTCGACCAGCGACTCCTCGACCGGTTCGCCGGAGAGCACGGCGACGAAGTTGTCCATCCGTTCGCGCTGCCAACCGGGACGGAGCGACGCCGCCCAGTCCGGGTCCGTCGGCCGGTTGTCGCGGACGTCGACGGTCGAAGGCGTCCGCTGGAACACGATGAGCTCCTGGGCGTCGCGGCCGAGGTGGGGGATCACCTGGATGCCCGTCGCCCCGGTACCGACGACCGCGACCCGCTTGTCCGCGAGGCCGGTGAGTCCGCCGTCCGCGCTTCCGCCCGTGTAGTCGTAGTCCCACCGACTCGTGTGGAAGGTGTGGCCGCGGAACGTCTCGATGCCGGGGATGCCGGGGAGCTTCGGTTGCGTCAGCGTGCCGGAGGAGGTGATGACGAACCGCGCCGTCATGCGGTCGCCGCGATCCGTCTCGACGATCCAGTGGCCGCCGTCGTCATCCCAGGTGAGCCCGGTCGCGCGGGTCTGGAACAGGGCGTCGGAAAGGAGCCCGTAGTGCTCGGCGATCGCGTCGGCGTGCTGCCGGATCTCCTCGCCCGGGGAGTACCGCCAGTTCGGGACGGTCCCGATCTCCTCGAGCAGGGGCAGGTAGACCGAGGACTCGACGTCGCAGTGGATGCCGGGGTAGCGGTTCCAGTACCAGGTGCCGCCCACACCTCCGGCCTCGTCCATGAGTCGGATCGACTCGACGCCGGCGTCGCGGAGGCGTGCCGCGGTGAGCAGACCGCCGAATCCGGCGCCGATGATCAGCACCTCGACGTGGTCGGTCCGGGGCTCGCGCTCCTGCCAGGCCGTGTAGGGGTCCTTCGCGTAGTATCCGAACGCACCCGCGGCGCGGCGGTACTGGGCCTGGCCGTCGGGGCGGAGTCGACGATCGCGTTCGCGCGCGTACGTTGCGCGGAGGGCGTCGAGGTCGATGTCGTCGGTCTCGGGGAGCGGGGCTGTCGTGGTCATGGGAAAAGCTTAGCTTTTGGCTAAGTAAATAGTCCTGGGGATCTGCTGAGTCACCACTACCGTGGTCTCATGAGCGCAGCGGAACGGGGTCGGGACGCGGTCGTCCGCAGCGTCGAGGCGCTGGCGCTCACCATCTCGATCCGGTCGATCCCCATGAGCCTCGAGCCGCTCCTGAAGACCGACCTCACCATCGCGCAGCTCAAGGTGCTCTCCCTCGTGGTCACGAGCGAGGACGGCGCGACCGGCGGGGGACTCGCGGAGACCTTCGGCGTCTCGATGGCGACCACGTCGAAGCACGTCGACCGTCTCGTGGAGCAGGGGCTCGTCACCCGCGAATTCGACGCGGACGACCAGCGCGTCCGGCGGATCCGTGCGACCGAGCTCGGCCGGGCCGTGGTGCTGCGCATGATGGCGTCGCGTCCGGAGCTCGGCTCGGAGGTCCTGCGGGACCTCGCCACCGAGGATCTCCGAGCGCTCGAGCAGGGGCTCCGCGCCGTCGACGAGTTGCTGCGAGCCCGGCGCGGCTGACCGGCCGGTGCCGCACCGGCTTCCACATCAGGCCGAGGGGTTTCCCCTCAGGCGCCCCTCACGACCGCGACGCCCTGGGACCCCAGACGGAGGCCGGCCGCCGAGGCACCGCTCAACAGGTCGATGCCGGACAGGGTCAGTGTGATCGGCGTTGCACCGTGGTTGATCACGACGGTGAGGTCCCCACGACGGACGGCCTCGACCCACGACGGCGTCGGCTCGTCGTGGACCCGGAGTGGCGCGATGCCCGCCTCCGCCACCAGCGCGCGGATGAGTGCACGGGTGTCGTCGAGACCCAGGCGCGTCGCCAGGTACCACGCGGTCCCGTCGCCGCTGACCCGACGGGTGAGCGCGGGCCGACCGCTCAGCGGTCCGTCGGCGAACACCGCCTGCACGTCGGCGTCGTGCACCCGGACGGCCTCGCTCCACTCGACGCCGATCGCGGCGCCGTCGGCGAAGACCGGACCCTCGACCCGGACGGACGGGGCGACGGTCGACTCCGGACGCACCGGGATGGCTCCAGGCCGGTCCCAGGCGCCGGCGAGCGGGACGAACTCCTCGATCCAGACACCGAGGGTCTGCTGCAACGGCCCCAGGTAGCCGCCGAGCCGTGCCCGGTGCGTCGTGTCCACGATCGCCGACTGCGGCGTGACGAGCAGGACGGAGCCTCCGCGGACGGCGGCGTCGAGCGCGGCGAGCCGCGCATCGTCGGCGACGAACATCGCCGGCGCGACGATCAGCGCGTACCCCGAGAGGTCCTCGTCGCCGCGCACGAAGTCGACCACGACACCCTCCTCCGACAAGGCCGCGTGCCACGGCGCGATGAGCGACGGGTAGCTCGAGCGCATTGGGAGCCCTCGGTGTTCGATCGCCCACCAACTCTCCCAGTCCAGGACGATGGCGGCCCGCGCGCGGACCGGCGCACCCGTCACCGCGTCGAGCGAGCCGAGCTCAGAGCCGAGCGCCTCGATCTCGCGCCAGATCCTGGTGTCGGTCCCCGCATGCGGAAGCATCGCGGAGTGGAACTGCTCGGCGCCGACGGCGGATTGCCGCCACTGGAAGAACAGGATGCCGTCGGCTCCGCGGGCGATCGCCTGATAGGACAGTGCGCGCATCTGGCCGGGGGCCTTCGGCGCGTTGCTCGGTCGCATGTTCGCCGCGCCCGCCGCCTGTTCCATGAGGAGCCAGGGGCGCCCGCGCCCGAGCGACCGCATCAGGTCACGCGCCAGGGCCGCGGACCGGGCCGCGTCGGGATCGGCCGGATCCGGGTAGAGGTCGTCGGCGACGACGTCGACGTGTGGCGCCCATCGCCAGTAGTCCAGACCGCGGAACAGGCCCATGAAGTTGGTGGTGACCGGGATCTCCGGGGTGACCCGCCGGAGGACGTCCTTCTCGGCCAGGAAGCAGTCGAGCAACTCGTCCGAGCTGAAGCGGTCGAAGTCGAGGAGTTGCGACGGGTTGCCGTACGCGGGTGTCGTGCGCGGGGGCTCGACCTGATCGAAGGAGGTGTAGCGCTGCGACCAGAATGTCGTGCCCCATGCTTCGTTCAGGGCGTCGACCGTGCCGTACCTCCTGATCAGCCAACGGCGGAAAGCGTTCTCCGACTCCTCGCAGTAGCAGCGCGACACATGGCATCCGTACTCGTTGTTGACGTGCCAGAGCACGAGGGCGGGGTGGTCGCCGTACCGCTCGGCGAGGGCGGTGACCAGTCGGACCGCCGCTTCGCGGTAAGCGGGCGAACTCGGGCAGTACGCCTGCCGGGAACCGGCGTGCAGTCGAACGCCGTCCGCCGTCACCGGAAGGGACGCGGGATACCGGTGGGAGAACCACATCGGCGGCGATGCCGTGGCGGTCGCCAGGTCCACTCGGATGCCGCCCGAGTGCAGTGTGTCTAGCACGGTGTCGAGCCAGGCGAAGTCGTAGACGCCTTCCTCCGGTTCGAGCAACGCCCAGGAGAAGACCCCGACGGTCGCGAGCGTGACGCCGGCCTGCTGCATGAGCGAGACGTCCTCGTCCCAGACCTCGCGCGGCCACTGCTCCGGGTTGTAGTCCCCGCCGAACCAGGGGGTTGCTGCGAATGCTGAACGCATGGGTCGTGATCCTCGTTCCGTGGGGCGGTCGATCCACGACCGCCCCGCTCCGGTGATGGGTTACTTGATGGCGCCGGCGCCGATGCCCTTGACGATGTGCCGCTGCGCCAGCAGGTAGAACACGACCACGGGGACGATCGAGATGGTCGTCGCCGCCAACAGGATCTGCTGCTGCGGGGTGTCGGCCGAGGTGAACGCGGTGAGGCCCCGTTGGATCGGCATGAGCGCGTTGTCGTCGAAGATCACGAGCGCCATCAGGTACTCGTTCCACGCCCCGAGGCCTTGGATGACCGCGACCGCAGCGAGGCCAGGACGCGCGAGCGGCAGGATGACGCTGAAGAAGGTGCGAACCGGCCCCGCGCCGTCGAGCGCGGCCGCCTCCTCCAGGTCGCGTGGCTGGCTCACGAAGAAGCTCCGCATGATGAGCGTCGACATGGGGATGCCGGAGGTGATCAGGATGAGGATGTAGCCGACGGGGTTGTTGGTCAGCCCGAGCGAGATGAGGAGTTTGTACTGCGCGAGGAACATCGCGGGTGCCGGGATGATCATGACCGCCAGGATGACGACGGTGAAGACGCCCTTCCCGGCGAAGTCGAGGCGGGCGAGCGCGTACCCGGCGAGGCTCGAGACGACGAGGATGCCGACGACCGCGCAGCCGGTGTAGACGACGCTGTTCCGCAGGTAGGTGCCGAGGTCGCCCTGCACCCACGCGGTCACGTAGTTGGCCCACTGCGGGGACGCCGGGAGGAGGCTGTCGTTGGAGAGCAACTCCGTGAGGCTCTGCAGCGACCCGGAGAGCATCCACAGCAGCGGGAGGAGCGCCGTCAGGGCCGCGACGACCAGGAGACCGTAGAGGCCGACCTGGTCCGGGCGGATCCTGCGTCTCCGGTGCGGCGGCTTCGGGCGAGGCCCGCGGTCGCCCGAAGGCCGAGCGGTCGTCAGCGACCGCGTGCTCTGCTGGTCGGGTCCAGTGGTGATCGTCACCGTCGTGACCTCCATCCGGTGATGGCGAGTTGGAACACGGAGAGCAGCACCAGGGCGCCGCCGAAGACGACGGACATGGCGGCTGCGCTGCCGTACCGCCAGTTGACGAAGGCCTCGTTGTAGATCGCGAGCGTCGGCACCATGGTGTGGTACCCGGGCCCGCCGTTCGTCAACACCTGCACGGTGCCGAAGATCTGGAGCGCCGCGAGGAGGGTCAGGAGACTCACGATCGAGGTCACGGGTGCCAGGTGCGGCCAGGTGATCGATCGGAACGTGGTCCACGGCCCCGCGCCGTCGAGCTCCGCCGCCTCGTAGAGTTCCTTCGGCACGTCCTGCAGGCCGGCGAGGAACAGGAGGAAGCCGAACCCCCAGTGGAACCAGATGAACACCGCTGCGACGGCGGGGAGCGCGACGGCCGGGTCGCCCAACCAGTTCTGGGCGAGGGTGCCGAGGCCGAGGGTCTCGAGCACGCGGTTCAGGACCCCGCTCCCCGGGGCGAGGATGAACGAGAACAGGAGTCCGACGACGACGACCGACAGCACACCCGGCAGGTAGAACACCGTTCGGAAGAAGGTCTTGCCCCGGGTGATGCGGTTCACGGCGAGTGCCATGCCGAGCGCGATGCCGTTACCGAGGAAGAACCCCACGACGCCGAAGAAGAGGACATTCCGCATCGAGGCCCAGAAGACGACGTCGCCGGCGATGAACTCGTAGTTGGCGAGGCCGACCCAGGGGGTGTCCGGGCTCACGCCGTCCCATGACTGGAAGCTGAGCAGGATCGCCTGGGCGAACGGCGTGATCGTGAAGACGCCGATCAGGGCGATCGCCGGAGCGAGGAACAACCAGCCGGTGAGGTTCCGGCGCATGGGGCGGCCCCCGCCGCGCGCGCGGGTCACGCGCACGGCGGCGGGGGCCAGGATCGGCTGCGAGGTCATGGCGTGCGGTCCTGTGCGGCCTGGATGTTCGCCAACACCTCGTCGACCGTCGCCTCGCCCAGGACGAGTCGTTGCGCCTCGGCGACGATGGCCGTCTTGACGTCGGTGGTGAAGGTCGCCGACATGACCTGGACGTCCTCGACACCGGCGGCGTAGCCGGCCAGCTGCTGAGGCACGTCACCGGCGGCCAGCAACTCGGGGTTCGTCGGCAGGATGCGACCGACCTCGGCGAAGACGCTCTGCTGCTCCGGTTCGGTCAGCCACTTCACGAAGTCGAGTGCCTCCTCGGGGTGTGAGCCCTTGGGGTTGATGACCGCGCCCTTCCCGGGGATGCCGGGGGAGCGTGGGTCGAGGGTCGCACCGTCGAGCTTCGGCAGGGGGAGCGAGAAGTAGTCCTCGAACTCGGGGTTGGTGCGGAGCCCGACGGAGACGCCGGGGGAGGCGTCGAAGATGGAGCCGCTCGCCTGGGTGAAGAACGACGTCTCCACGTTCGGGTTGTCGTCCTGACCGCCCGGCAGTGCGTCGTTCGCGATGACGCCGGCGTCCTTGAGGTCGACGAGGAACTGGAAGGCGTTGCGCCAGCCGTCGGCCTCCCAGCTCGCCTCGCCGTTGAAGGTGGCCTCGATCTCCTCGTCGGTCAGCCAGTTCGAGGCCAGTCCTTGGATGAGCTGCGGGGTGAGCGACGCGGCGACGCTGAACTTCTCGCCGGCGGCCGAGGCCGCGAGCGCGTCGACGAACTCGGCGCCGGTGGTCGGGGCGTTGTCCTGGCTGATGCCGGTGAGTGCTGGGTTGACCAGGAATCCGTACGTCTGGGTCTCCCAGTGCACGGTGTAGATCCCGGCGGGCACACCGAGGTTGTTCCCCTCGTCGAAGGTCGACATCTCGATGACGGCGGGGCTGAAGTCGTCCGCCCAGCCGCCGTCGAGTTCCTTGGTCAGGTCCATCGCCCACCCGGCCTTGTAGAAGGGCGCCATGTCGGTGGCGTTGAACGAGGAGTAGATGTCTGGCATGGACTTCGACTGCGCCTTCGCCTGCAGTTTGGGGAGGTAGTCGGCCGGTCCGGGGGAGTCGATCGTGATCTTCACGCCCGTCTCCGTCGTGTACTGCTCGGCGAGCTGGGTCAGGGCGGCCTCCTGGCCGCGCGACTGGTTCATGAAGGTCAGTTCGACCTCACCGTCGGTTGCGGGCTCGGCGGCGGAGCAGCCGCTGAGGAGGAGGGCGGCGACGGCTGCGATCGAGCCGCCGACGACGATCGTGGCGCGTCTGCGCGCTCCACCGATCGGGGATGGGGTGTTCTGGAAACTGTGCATGGTCCTCACCTTTGAAAGCCAGGGATGACTCCGGTCGGGTGATCGGAGTCCGGCGATCCGTTCGGTCGCCGTCGTTCGGGTGGTGCGTGTGTCGTCGTGCGGTGCGTCATCGTGGACGACGGGTGTCAACCGGTTGCCAAGCTGTGCCTCGTCTCATGTCGGTGTGTGGGGTCGTGGGGCCGTGGGGTGGTGGAGCCGGTGCGATCGGCGTCAGGGAGCGCCGGCGAGGCCGCGATCGAGGGAGTCGGCGCGCACCGATTCGAACCCCTCGGCGACGATCGACCAGCCCGGGGGGAGTGCCGCGCCGTCGCGGTGGGCCGCGACGAGGTGGGCCGTCGCGGCCAGGAGTCCGCCGTTCGCCGGCAGGTAGAGCGAGAGGAAGCCCGGCATCTGCGGGTTGTGGCCGTTGTTCAGGTAGACGTTCTTCGGCGACGTCATGAGCAGCCCGTCGATCGCACGTGACAGGTCGCCCAACCGCGCTGCGGTCATCGCCATCACGGAGTAGTCCCACCCCCAGCTCGACTGCAGGTCCCAGTGTTCCCACACGCTGTCGAGTGTCGCGGACATGATCGACGGATCGATGAGCTCGGTCGGAGGCAGCCAACCGTACGCCATCAACATCGACGGGTGGTCCTTCCGCACCAGGAACGGTGGTGTCGCGACGGCGGCGTAGGTCCCGTCGTCGAGCACGGTCGGCGATCGCATCCCCTCGGAGACCCGACGCCACCGGGGGTCCTCAACAAGCCCGAGCCGCTCCCGCCAGGTGTTGGCGACAGCGAGGGCCCAGGACCAGTAGGCGAGCTCGAAGGTCGGGTCGGCCGTCGTCTCCCGCTCGGCGAGATAGCTCTCCTGGGCGGGGATCAGGGGCGGGGGGAGCGTGAAGGAGTCGTTCCGTTCGGCGACGACGTCGGCCATGAAGGTCGCCGTCGCCTCGACGAGCGGATAGTGCCGGCGGAGGAACGCCTCGTCCCGGCCGCTCGCGTGGAGGAGTTCGAGCAGGTGGATCACGTGCGGCTGCTGCCAGACGAGGAACACCCCGATGTTACTCGGGGACTCTCGGGCGGACGGATCGGTCTGCTTCGGCCATCTCGCCCCGCGATACCCCTGGTGGCGAGCCGTCTCGCGAGCCGCATCGAGCGACCGGTGGTAGAAGTCGAGGCTGCGTTCGAGCAGTGCGCCACGGTTCCACAGGGCGAAGTGCGCGGCGTGCCACCAGTGCATCTCGAGGTGGAACTTGCCGGACCAGCTGTTGTACGTCAGGCCCGTCTCCGCTGGAGGTGTGCGGCCGGCGCAGTTGACGGCGAGGAGGTACTGGGAGAGGACGAGTCGACGTTCCAGTTCGGTCGCCCGCTCGTCGGTGCTGTCGCCGAGGTCGACCGCAGAGCCGTTCTCCCAGTATCGGCACCACCATTCGGCGGCGGCGGAGCAGACGTCGGTGAACGTGGAGCGCTCCGTGCGATCGAACGCTGCGGGACCGGGTCGGAGCGCCACCACGACGTCCAGCTCGGGGCGGTCGGTCGCGGCCGCGACGCCGTCGGGGCCGTGCTCGCGCAGCTCGCCGGTCGTGGTCACGTGGACGGCATACGCGGTGGCCTCGACCGTCCGTCGTGCGATCCAGTCCTGCGGCGACCGAGCCTCCCAGCTCGTGGTCTCCTCCAGTGGATGTTCGAACGGGGCCAGATCATCGGGCTGCGGATCGAACACCCACGCGACGCCCCAGCCCTCGGCCAGGAGGGAGGAGCGCACCTGGACCGCGAACCGATCGGCGTCTGGGTCGCCGACGGTGGTCACCTGGACGCGGTGCCCGAGCACCGAGTAATCCGCGTCGACCCGACCCGACCAGAGGTCGAGGGTTGTCAGGGCGTCGTCGATGATCGAGGGGTCGAGTGGCCCGGGGTGGTCGAGGCGGACGAGCGCGAGCCGACCGAGGTGGGCGCGGCGCGGGTTGTAGTGGAACCAGGCCCCGGCGGTGAACTCGGGAGCGATCGGGTCTCCCGGGCGCTGCAGTCCCATGCGGTCCAGGTAGGGGACCGGGCCTCGCTCGGTGGCATGGGTGGTCTCGGCCTCGGCGAGTTCGAGCGGCCGGGTGGGGCGCGTCTCGTACCAGCCCCAACCGGACTGGGTCTGCAGCGGGATCTGGAAGTCGTCGCGGTCGAACGCGCGAGGTCGCTGCTCGGGGAGGGCGTCGAGGCCGTCGCGAGGCACGCGGAGCGGGTCGGGGCGGAGCCGGTGGACCTCGGGGAAGGACTGCAGCCCGGAGAGGTCGACCGTGAGGGCGGCGTCGCCGTTGCCCACCGTGAACACCTCGGTGGGGTGGGCGGAGGTGATCACCGGGTTGTGTCGGCGCACGAGTCTCCGTCGATCGATCGCCATGCCGTCACCACCAATCCTCTACGCTAATTCTGAGTCGTCTATCACTTTGGTGCGTTGAACATATCATTGCACCGGCAGACGTTCAAGAGTCGACGAGGAGTCTGGATGCGAGAGAAGCGCGGGCCGTACGCGAAGTCCGATCAGCGACGGAGGGCACTCAGCGAGGCCGCACTGCAGCTCGTGCAGGAGCGAGGGCACCGGGCGGTCGCCGTCTCGGAGATCGCAGCGCTCGCCGGAGCCAGTGAGCCGACGGTCTACTACCACTACCCGACCAAGGAGAGCCTGCTCATCGCGGCCCTCCAACAGCACGACGACGAGAACATCCGCGAGCGAGGGGCCGAGGCCGGAGCGATCGCCGACATGGGTGACCGTGCCGCGCTCGGCGTGCAGCGGACGAACTTCGGGCGACTCTACAACGAGCTCGCCGGAGCGGCGGCGGATCCCGAGCATCCGGCGAACGGGTACTTCCAGCGACGTTGGGAGCGGTCCGTGGAGGTGGTCGCCACGGACATCGAGCGCCTGCAGGAGGCGGGACAGGTGCCGAGGGAGGTCGATGCGGATCAGGCGGCGCAGCTCCTGCTCGCCGCGTGGGAGGGGCTCCAGCTGCGGTGGATGCAGGGCCCGCCGTTCGACATCCGAGCGCTCATCGAATCGCACATCCGCGCCCTGCTCGGACCCGACGCGTTGGCGTGACCAGGGCGGACGACCGCTGCGGCCACCCCGCCGTCACGGCAGGGCGACCGCAGCGGTCGGGCGGGGCGGTTCAGAAGCGACCGGCGCGGAACCGTTCGACTCCGACGGCGCCCTCCACGACCGCGGCGGTGAGTTCCTCCACGCTCGTGTCCTCACGGCGGACGTCGAGGATCTTCCGTCCGTGGTTCATCACGATATGCCGGTCGCACACCTGGTAGGCGTGGTGCAGGTTGTGGGTGACGAGCACCGAGCTGACGCCCTCCGACTTCAACTGCCGAAGATAGTTCAGCAGTGCCTCGGTCGCGCGCACCGCGAGGGCCGAGGTGGGTTCGTCGAGGATGAGGAGGCTCCGCTTGAAGTGGACGGCGCGGGCGATGGCGACCGCTTGTGCCTGACCGCCTGACAACGAGGCGACAAGCTGCTTCGAGGACTTGATGCCCTCGATCGTCACGACGGTGTCAAGGATCTCGGAGGTGATCGCGTCCATCTGCTTCATCTTCATGAGTCCGAGGCGGTTGGTGATCTCGCGACCCATGAACAGGTTTCGGGTGATCGACATCTGCGGGACGAGAGCCGAGTCCTGGAAGATCGTCTCGACGCCGAGCTGCTCGGTGAGCGCTCGGTTGACCGTGTCGTGGTGCTGTCCCTGCCAGGTGTAGGAACCAGATGTCATCTGGACGACTCCGGACAGGATCTTGACGAGCGTGGACTTGCCCGCTCCGTTGTCGCCGAGCAGTCCGACCACCTCGCTGTTGCCGATGTCGAAGGAGACGTCGTTGAGGACGGTGTTCGCTCCGTACCGCTTGGTGACGCCCTCGATCCGCAAGAGCGGGGTCGCGGTGTCGATGGTGGCGTCGATGGTCACGAAGCCTTTCCTTCCATGAGCTTGTTGAAGATGGCGGCGATGACGATGATGAGTCCGACGAAGAGTTGGATGTAGAAGCCGGGGGCCTTGGCCAGGATGAGGCCGTTCTCGATGATCCGGATCAGCGCGGCGCCGATGATCATGCCGACGATGCTCCCTCGGCCACCGAGTAGGGAGGTTCCGCCGACGACGGCGGCCGCGATGGCCATCAGCGTGTAGTCGTCGGTGCTCCCCGGCTGCATCGACGACGTGCGGACGGCGATCAGGATCGCGGCGAAGCCGACGAGTCCGCCGAAGATGCCGAAGGCCATGAGTCGGACCGCCGAAGGGTTGATCGAGATCGCCTTCGCCGCTGCAGCGTTGCCGCCGACGGCGTAGACGTGGTTGCCGCGCTTGTGCCGGTGCAGGAAGAGCCAGGCGATGACGCCGATGACGAGCAGCCAGACCAACTGTGAGCGGAAGAGCCCGAAGTCGCCGGCGAAGAGCGTCACCAGGGTGTCGTCCTTCGCGCTGGACAGGATCGCCGGTGACGTCCCATTCACGAAGAGGCTCGCCCCGGTCCAGAAGAAGCCCATGCCGAGCGTTGCGATGAACGACGGGATCTTGGTGACGACCACGATGAGACCGTTGATGAGCGCGATGCCTGTACCGCAGGCGATCGCGGCGAGAGCTCCCCATCCCCAGCCCACCGCCTCTGAGATGCGGATGAAGATGATCGCGGAGAAGCCGATGTTCGCGCCGAGGGACAGGTCGAACTCGCCCGCGATCATGAGGATCCCTGCTCCGATACCGAGGATCGCGAGCACTGGTATGGACTGGGAGATCACTCCGGAGAGGTTGCTCGGTGAGAGGAACGGGAACGCGTCGGGGGCGACGATGCCGGCGATGACGAAGCCGAGGAGCACGATCGCGAAGATGATGCCGATCTCCAGCGCGCCGCGTCCGCGGGTGTAGGTGATCGTGTCCCGGAGGCGGGCGGCGAAGCCCTGCGGCTGGTTGTCCGACAGTCTGCGAGGCTGCGAGATGCTCTCCGTGGAGAGCGGAGCGGTCAGGATGGGCGCGGGATCGCGCGTGGGTGGTTGAGACATGGGGGTCCTTCGGTGCGCGACGGATCGCGGTCGGTTCGGGGAGGGGGGACCGTGCGCCGAGGGTCGTCGAGCGATCCCCGGCACACGACGGACGAGTGTCAGTAGCGGACGCCCTGCAGATCCTTCTCCTCGAGGAAGGAGACGTTGGATTTGTCGATCAGCCCAAGGCCGCCGGAGTTGATGTTGGCGGGGGAGAGGCCGAAGTCGATCGACAGGATGCCCTGCATCACCGACTGGTACCCCTGCACGTATCCCTGCTGGTCTGCCGTGGCGAGGATCTTGCCGTCCTTGATCCCCTGGATCACCTGCGGAGAGGTGTCGAAGCCGACAACCGGTACCGAGACGCCGGCGGCTTCCATGGCCGCGACGACGTTGCGGTGCGGGGTTCCGCCCAGCGGGACGATCGCCTTGACGTCGGGGTTCGCCGTCAGCCATGAGGTCATGGAGTTGAGCGCCTCCTCGTCGGCGCCGGAGGTACGGAGGTACTCGCCCTTCGCGCCGACCGAATCCAGCGCGTCCTGAACGCCGCCGCCGCGCTTGATCGCGTAGTCCTGCTCGGGCTCCTCGGCCGGGAACATGACCTTGTCGCCCTCCTTGAGGTCGACTTCCTTCAGGAGCCGCTCACCGACGAGCTTGCCGACCTCGGTGAAGTCCTGACCGACGAAGCCCGAGACGCAGTCCTTGGCGCTGTCCGGAGCGGGAACGTTGTACGCGATGACCGTGATGCCGGCGTCGTGGGCGTCGCAGGCGACCTTCGACCACTTCTCGCCCTCATTGAACGGCATGAAGATCAGTGACGGCTTCGTCGCGATCGCGGTGCCGACGAGGTCGACCATCTTGTCCGGGTCACCTTCGGCCGTCTGGTGCGTCAGATTCAGGTGGCCGAGCTCGGCCGCGTCCTCGCCGCCCTTCAGGATCTGCGCCCAGAACGGGTCGCTCGCCGGGTTGTAGTAGGTGAAGAAGTAGGCGTCGCGGTTGTCCGCGCGCGATCCGAAGCCGGAGGCGAGACCGGCGTCCGAGGTGCTGCTCGCACCCGCGGTGGCGGTGCAGCCGGAGAGGGCGAGTGCGGCGACGCCGACGAGGGCGATCGCGCCGAGGAGCGAGCGTCGTGCTGAGGTTTTCACTTCGTTGTGTCCTTTCGAGGGTCGGGCCTCGGGCGGCCCGTGCATCATTGCAGGGCTCAAGCTAGTGAAGAACTGACAAGAGGGCAATAGTAAGTCAGGACATATTGACTTATTGATGACAAACGGGACTTTGGGAGGTAGCGTTCTCATGTCCTAACAAACTCGAACCGATCAGGAGACCCTCATGCCGCTCGTCAGGATCGACCTCGCCGCAGGCCGCGACGCCGCAGGCATCCGGCAGATCGCAGACGCCATTCATGAGGCGATCGTCTCCGTCTACGGGATTCCGCCTCGTGACCGCTTCCAGATCGTCACGGAACACGCGGCTGGCCAGATCATCGCGGAGGATGCGGGGCTCGGTTTTGCACGCTCCGAAGGCGTCGTCATGATCCAGATCTTCACGCAGCGCGGTCGAAGCGATGAGACGAAGCAGGCGCTCTATGCGGCGACGGCCGACCGTCTCTCCGAAATCGGCGTCGATGGTGCGGATGTCTTCATCGGTTATGTCGAGAACGGTCCGCAGGACTGGTCCTTCGGCTTCGGTCGCGCGCAGTACCTCACTGGGGAGCTCGCCGTTCCGGCACGCTGAGGTCGCGCGATCGGCTCGCTACCGGTCGACGAGGGTGACTTCGAAGGAGTACAGGTCGGGTCGGTAGACGTGCTGGCCGAATTCGACCGCCCGACCGGAGTTGTCGAAGGCTGTTCGCGACATGGTCAGGAGTGCGCTGCCCTTCCGGACATCGAGCATCTCGCTCTCCGGGCCTGACGCCTCCCGTGCGCCGATGCGTTGCTTGGCGACACGCATCGTGACGCCGCGTGCCCTGAGGAGTTGGTAGAGCCCGTGGTGCTCGAGGGCTCCGAGGTCGAGGTCGGTGAGGTCTTCGGGGAGGAAGTTCTCGAGGATCGCGAGTGGGACACCGTCGGCCCGGCGCAGCCGCCTGATGTGGACGATCGGGCTCCCGGTCGCCACGCCGAGGGCGTCCGCGACCTTCTCGTCCGCCGTCGTGACCTCGGCCGAGAGGATGTCGGTCTCCGGCTTCTGCCCCGTACGCTCCAGGTCCTCGAACAGGCTGGTGAGCTCGACGTTACGCGTCACCTTGCCGTGGACGACCTGTGTGCCGATACCTCGGCGACGGACGAGGAGACCCTTGTCCACGAGTTCCTGGATGGCACGACGGATCGTGGGGCGGGAGAGTCCGAGGCGGGTGCCCAGCGCTACCTCGTTCTCCAGACGTGATCCGGCTGGCAGTGTCTCATCATGGATGGCCTGCTCGAGCCTGGTTGCGATCTGGTAGTACAGCGGCACCGGTCCGGATCGATCGAGGTCGAGGAAGAGTTCGACTGGCAGCGTCTGCTCGGGCTGTGCCATGAGGCTCCTTCGATCGGGAGAGAGAACTTGTCCTGACAATATCAGGGCTTTCCAAAATGGGGGTATGTCAGGTCACCCGATCAGTTCGCCCGAGTCACGCAAGATTGTTAAGACATGCTGTCAAACTTCGGGTATGTTGATCGGACTGCGTCGCCGCAGCTCTGGCGATCGCCAACTCGACTCCCGGAGGCACTTCGATGACCGACACCCTCACCCCTGCCGACACGCTTCCGCTCGCAACCGCGGCGGCCTCGACGCCCACAAGCCTGTGGAACGACTCCGCCGACCCCGACGAGCTCGCCAGGTCGATTGCGTTCGGTGCGGTCGGCGCGACCTGCAACCCGGTCATCGCCCTCGCGGTCATCTCCCAGAATCTCGACGTCTGGGCGCCGCGGATCGCCGAACTCGCTGCCGAGTTCCCGGCGGCGGGGGAGGCCGAGCTCGGCTGGAAGGTGGTCGAGGAGTTGTCGATCCAGGCCGCCGTGCTCCTCGAGCCGGCGTTCCGGGAGAGCAACGGCCGGAACGGTCGTCTGTCGATCCAGACCGATCCACGCCTGCACCGGGACGCTGAGGCGCTCGTCGAGCAGGCCGTTCGGTTCTCGGCACTGGCAGAGAACATCATCGTGAAGATTCCTGCAACCGCTGTCGGTATCCGCGCGATCGAGGAGGCGACCTATCGCGGGGTCAGCATCAATGCGACCGTGTCGTTCACGGTGGCCCAGGCCGTCGCGGTCGGCGAGGCGATCGAGCGCGGTCTCGAGCGACGGGCCGCCGAGGGGCTCCCGGACTGGGAGTTCGGCTCCGTCGTCACCATCATGGGCGGGCGCCTGGACGACTGGCTCAAGGCGTCCGTCGCCAAAGACCGTATCCTCATCGATCCTGGCTACCTCGAATGGGCGGGCGTGGCAGCGTTGAAGGAGGCGCACCGCATCTTCACCCGACGCGGGTTCCGTTCGAGGATCCTCTCCGCCGCATTCCGCAACCACCTGCAGTGGTCCGAGCTGGTCGGCGGCGACCTCGTCGTCTCACCACCGTTCGACTGGCAGCTGCGCATCAACGAGAACCGGGTCCCTGTCGACCCGCACCGCATCGACGTGCCGGTCGCACAGCACATCATCGACACGCTCCTCGAACGCGTCCCGGAATTCCGCAAGGCGTATCTCGTCGACGGGATGGCGGTCGCCGAGTTCGACGATTTCGGTGCGACGCGGCGGACCCTCCGTCAGTTCCTGGAGGCGGATGCACAGCTGGATGCGCTGGTTCGTGACATCATCCTTCCCGTGATCTAGGAGGGACGCGTGACCACTTCGAAGGATTCGGCCGTCGCCGACGGAGTCGATGACAGGGAGCGCATCACCTTCCGGTCGAGGCGCTGGGTGCGGCCCGAGGATCTCAACGCGCACGGCACGCTCTTCGGGGGCAGTCTGTTGCGGTGGATCGACGAGGAGGCGGCGATCTACGCGATCCTACAACTCGGCAACCCCAGGGCCGTGACGAAGTACATCTCAGAGATCGACTTCGTCTCCTCGGCGTTGCAGGGCGACCTGATCGAGATGGGCCTCCGCGCGACCGCCTTCGGGCGGACGTCGCTCACCATGCGGGCAGAGGTCCGGAACATGGTCACCCGGCGGAGCATCCTCACGATCGACCGCATCGTGTTCGTGAGTCTCGACGACGACGGACAACCGCTTCCGCACGGGTACACCGATACGACCTACGACCGGGATCGACTACCGACCTCGGCGGGGTCTCGCACGACCTGACGGTGCCGGACGGCTCCGTCGCGAGCGTGCTGGTCCGGGAATGACACGGGGCGCGCTCACTGTCCATGGACGCCGGGTCGGAGTCCGACGACATGGGAACTCAGCGGCGCACCATCCGCCAACCGTAGGGCTCTAGCTCGACCTCCCCGACCTGCAGGCCGGTGCGCACATCGGTACAGTCGACCGTGATGTGCTGGGACTCGGGTCCATGGTTGATGACCGTGAGGACGTCGCCGCGGCGAGCGACTTCGACGACGGGCGGGAGTCCTTGCAGTTCGGGCTCGACACCGGAGGACTCGAGGAGCCACGCGAGGACCACGCGCATCCCGTCGTCGTCGGGGACGGTCGCGAGGTAATAGGCAGCCCCCGCACCGTGGTCCTTGCGGGTCAGCGCGGGCCGGCCGTCGAGCCGTCCGTCGTCGAAAATGCCGACGACCTCGGCGTCCAAGATGCGCAGCTCCTCGGCGAAAAACTCACCGCGGACCCGTCCGAACGGCGCGCCCACGGTGCTGTGCGCTTGGCCGGGGTCGTCCGCTCCCGGCGGCACGAGGGCCCCGAACTCCTCGACCGTGACACCGAGCAGCTCGCGGAGTCCCACCAGGAAACCGCCCGGGCGAAACGCATCGTCCTCATCGACGACGTCGGTGAACGCCGAGACGAACACGGTGCCGCCGTTCGAACCGTAGCGCGTGACGTTGCGCGCACCCTCATCGTTGAGCAGGTACAGCTGTGGCACGACGAGGAGCGCGCACGACGACAGCTCGCTCGTGGGAGTCGGTGTCGGAGCATGCCACGCGAACCAGAGGACGGCGGCGGGGCTCCAGAGCAATGCGGTCACCGCGCTGGCGGTGATGACCATGCTCGGATCGGGAGGGTTGTTCGGCCTTGTTCAGGGCGACGACACTCCTGGGCGAGGGCCGGGAGCCGTCGCCACCGTCCAGCTGGAGAGCATCGTCAGCGCTTCCGCCGACGCGCTGAGCACTGACGCCGACTCGCGCGTCACGTCGAGAGTGCCGCAAGCGGTGGGCCGCGGAAGGTGGACAGCGTCGTAGCGACGATCGCCGTGAGCAGCGCCACGGCTGCGGCGATGAGCAACGCCGTGCCCACGTCGATCGTGTCGGCGAGGATGCCGGCTGCGCCCGCGCCGATCGGTTGACCGCCCCAGGCGATCATCCGTGCGGTCGTGTTGACGCGGCCCTGCAGGTTCGCGGGGGTGAGGGTCTGGCGGACGATGATGCCGTTGAGCGAGACGGTCGTCGTTCCGATCTGCCAGGCGATAAGCGCCACGCACCCGACGGCGAACGATTGTGCGACGCTCCAGCCCGCGATACCGAGTGCCGACAGGATCAGCCCGACGACGGTGATGACGCCGGGCCTGGCCCGGCGCTGGAGCGGACCGATGAGCCAGGACGCCGAGAGTGCACCCACCGCTCCCGCACCGAAGAGGACACCGATGGCTGGGGAGTCGGTGTCGAGGCCGAGCGTTCGGACGGCGGCGACGACGAGCAAGCCGGCGACGGCTCCACCGGCGAGGCTGTTTCCGATGCCGAGCAGGGTGAGGTCACGGATGATGGGAACGGACCGGATGAAGCGGAGACCCTCGACGATGCCGTCGCGGAGGCGCGTCCGCCCGGCACCGTCGGCCGTCGGGTTCCTCTCCAGCGCTGCGATGCGGCCGAGGAGGAGCGCGCCGAGGAGATACGACACGGCGTCGATCAGGAGGACGACCGGCCCGCCCGCGGTCGCGGCGATGAGACCGCCGAGTGGTGGTCCGGCGATCCCGATGAGGGTGCTGACGGTCATCATGCGGGCGGTCGCAGCTGCGATCCCGGCGCGTCCGACGATCGCCGGGATGGCCCCGAAGCTCGCGGCGTCGAAGAAGACGAACGCGACCGAGGTCGTCAGCCCGACGACGACGAGGTGTGCGGGGGTGAGCGCGTCGAACGCGGCCGCGATGGGAACGCTTCCTGCCGCCACGGCGCTCACGATGCTCGACACGGTCAAGGTCGAACGAACGCGCCATCGGTCGACGAGCGCACCGACGGGCAGGCCGAGCACGAGATACGGGAGGGCTTCGACGGCCGCTAGGAGTCCGGCGAGGGCGGCACTGCCCGTGAGTTGGAAGAGCATGAGGGGGAGTGCGACGGCGGTGAGGGCATTGCCGGTCCAGGAGATGCCGCGGGACCAGAGGTAGCGACCGAACATCAGTGCGGAAGCGGGGTCGGGCGTCCGACCGGCTGCACGGGGCGGCGGCCGCCGACGAAGGGCAGGGCATGTGGGGCGTTCGAGATCCGGCCGGGGACGAGCATCCTGACGACGTGGAGTCCGGATGGCCTGATGTCCTCTGTCGCGAGGTCGATCGTGATGACCCGCTCATCGAGTTCCGTGAAGCGGTCGACGAGTTCCTTCAGTGTCGGACCGAGGGGGAGGGCGTCCAGATCGATCTGGCCGATGATGCTGCGGTCGAGCTCCTCAACGAAGCGGCTCTGCATGGTCGGATCGAGATGCAGTTGCAGATGACAGCCGTAGTCGAGGACGTCCGACAGGTCCTCGGCGTACGACTCGGAGTACCGGCGGTCGGCGCGGTGCGGTGCCAGCGGACTCCGCGGGTCAGCTGCGGCCTGGGCGTAAGGCCCTTCGGGGTCGTCGAGGTCGGCCGCGAAGAGTTGCAGTTGGAGCGCCTCACCGAGAGCTTTCACTGCGCTTGCCTCGGGATCCGATCCGGTGCCGATTCCGAGCGCCAGGTAGCCGGTGCTGCAGTCGTGCAGGAGGGCACCGACGACGGGCACACCGGTGTCCGTCGGAAACAGCAGCCAGCGCGGCTGCAGGAAACCGCGCGGTCCCGCAGCGAAGGTGTCGAGCCACCCGGGCACCCGCAGTTCCAGGATGCCGCTCCCGCCGACCCAGGCGCGGGTCATCGCGTCACGTTCGACGATCTCACGGAGGCCACCGAATCGTGCAGCGTCGAGCGAGCGCTCGGTGGCGAGGCCGGCTTGCATGACGGGGTGGAGCAGCGGTCGTGCCTGGAGGCTGTAGGAGACCCAGACGGTCGAGGCCGGGACGAGTACCTCGGTACCGTTCGCGTCGTGACCGATCGTCCAGTCGGTCACGGTGTCCGAGGTGAAGCGGGAACGGATCGGGAGCGCCAGGTGGTCGGGGTCGACGTGATCCACCCCGTGCAGGTCGCGGGCGCTGGAGCGTACGAGCGGCCCGGTGACGAGGTTGCCGCAGTACCGTTCGACGGCCTCGCCGATCGCGGCCCCGAGCATCGCTTCATGATCGCCGAATGTGTAGCCCGCACCGCTCGAGTCCGAGCGCCACGAGGCGAACGCGGAGGTGTCGGCGAGGACGGCGTGGAGGAGGGTGAAGGGTTCCGGGAAGTGGGACGGGATCCTGCGTGGTTCGAGTGCGCGGATCACGCCGGCGCGTGCGTCGACGAGCGGAGCGAGTGTCGGCGGAAGGTCGAGGTACATCGATGATCCCATCAGGCGAGGGGGAGCGGGAGTCGGGACAGCTCAGCGGTCGAGATGGGCTGAGCGTCCCAGCCGAGGGCGCGCGGTACGTGCAGGTAGCGGTCGGAACCGCGGAGCGGGAACGCTGGAGGACCGTTTCCCACGAGGCCCGCTGCGACGACTCGGATGACGACGAGCCCACAGCTGCGGACGTCCTCCGTCGTGACGTCGACCGAGACCGTGCGGACGCCGCGGGTGGCCAGCATCGCCACCCGGTCGCCGGTGATCGGAGCCAGCGAGCCGAGAGCGAGACGTCGGGCGGGGCGCAGCCGGGGCAGGACTGCTCCGGCCATTCGGGGATCCAGGTACAACTGAGCGACTGGAGGGAGGTCGGTGAGGGTGCTGAAGTCCTCCGGTATCGCGTCCCGATAGCTCCGATCGGCGCGGTAGGGCAGGAAGACATGGGCCTCGATCGCATCGGCCTGGACCGCTCGCCAGACCTCGGATCCGGGATCGAGGAGCTGACGGGTGATGCGGCGGAGGCCGAGCGCTTCCATGACCGCCTTTCGTGCAGCTGACGAGGGGTCGCTCCGACAGGCGGTGCCGAACGCCAGGAGTCCGTCCTGTTCCGGATCGCCGTCCTCGATGACGGCCGCGACGACCCTGCCGGGGAGATCGGTGGGGATGTCCAACAGCCGCACGTCGAGGCCGCTCTTCCCGAGCATGCCGCGGATCACGCCACCGTCGTCGAGCTCATGGGTCGAGGCTCCGGAGGCCCACCACACGGTCGTCGCGTCGCGTTCGATCAGTTCGTCGATGGCGCCAGTCTCCGCGCTCGCGCGGTCCTGCCCGGTCGCGATTCCGGAGTACATCAAGGAGTGCGTCGAGCGCTCCCCGGGACGGTTCGACGCCCGCGCGTCCAAGTACACGAGTGACGCGGGTACCCAGACCGCTGCTCCCGTCTGCATGTCTCGACCACGGGCCCATCGAACGGGGAGGTCTCTGGTGAAGGGTGTGAACGGGAATCCGGGGAGCTGGTACTGCTCGGGTGCATACAGGGCGAGGGTCTGCGGGTCCAGGGCGTCCTCGCCACGGAGCGCATGGTCCTCCCAGCTGCAGAACGGGAGGTGTCCGGGCACGGCATTGCCGCAGTATCGTTCGACGGCTTCACCGATCGCGGCGCCGCGCGCCGCGTCGAGATCACCGAGGGACGCTCCGAACCCGAACCCGTCGGCCCGCCACGCTGCGAAGCGTTCGGTGTGCGCGACCGTCGCGCCGTGCGAACGCCAGAACGACGGATCGTCGGCCGACGGCGGCTGCGCCTGCGTGGAGGTGAGGATCCCGGTTCGCGGGTCGATGAGGCGATCGACGTCGATCATGAGACGCCCCCGTCGTCGCCGATGGCGGGCAGGCTCAGGCGGCCACGGTCGACGGTTTGGATGATGCGGTGTGGCAGGTCGTCGATCCCGACCCGGTACCGGTCAGCGCTGCCCGTGTTCCTGGCGAGGCGGGGGAGGTCTGCAGCCGTCAGCTCGAGCACGAGCGATTGGCCGGGTTGCACCTGGATCGACAGTGGGCCGAGCGCGAGTCGAAGGTCCACCTCGGGCGTCTCGGTGCTGGCTTCGGCCACGGCGAGTTCGACGGCTGGACCGCTCTTCGACACGAGGAGGAGCCGGAGGATCCAGTCGCCGGTCTCGGTGTCGCATCGGCCCTTCAGATCCACGGAGCCCCACCCCACGAACCTGGTCGCTGCCGTGGAGATCGGCCACCGGACGGCGTCGGTGCGCGCGAACAACGGGCTGCGATCCACCGCCTCTGCCCGGCTCGGGAAGGGAGATCGAGGGTCGCTGTGCAGGATCGCCGGTCGGAGGTCGTGCACGTCCGGGGTGCTGGTCGGAGGCCAGTTGTCTGCGGTGTCCCAGGTGTCCGCTCCCATGACGAAGGTGTCGGCCCGCCGCAGCGGGAGGCGTCCGGTCAGGGCGTCGTCGATCCAGGTCAGCAGCTCGGTCGCCCAGGCGATCCGTGATGCCTCGCCGTGGTCGAGTTCCCCCACCCGGGTTCCGGCGGAGAACACCAGGTCGTGCAACCACGGGCCGACGAGGAGCCGTTTCGGCGTGACGGCGTCTCCGACGAGCTCCCAGTGTCCGAGGGTCTCGTCGACCAGCAGGTCGTGCCAGCCGCCGACGTGCAGACTCGGCGCGCGGACGGCCGCGAGGTCGGATGCGGTGATCTCCTCACACGTCCGCGCTTCCGGTCCCGCGTCGATCACGGCGGTCCAGCCGGGCATGGTGACGCCGAGTCGATCGGCGATCTCGACGACCGGGAGATGGTCGAGCACGGTCGGGTGCTCCCGGAAGATGATGGCGGACAGACCTTCCCTGCTCGTCCGGGCGTCGGCTCGTTCCGCCCACCAGGCGGCATGCTCGCCAAGACGCAGGACGCCCGACGGCGAGAACTTGGTGCGGGCGAGCGACATGGACGGACCGAGGCTGACGATCGCAGCGGTCGCGTCGGGCCGTTCGACAGCCATCGCCCAGGCCGTGTACCCGGCGTATGATCCGCCGATCACGATGATCCGTCCGTCGCTCCATGCCTGCGCGATGATCCAGTCGACGAGGTCGGCACCGTCGGCACGCTCGTTCCGGTACGGCTCCCAGGTGCCGTCGGAGTCGTAGCGGCCTCGGACGTCTCCGACGACGAACGCGTAGCCGCGCGCGGCCCAGCTGCGGCCCTCTTCGAGATGCTTCGAGCGACCGTACGGGGTTCGGAGCACGACGGTCGGTACCCGATCGTCGGTCGGCGGCCGATGGACGTCGTAGGCGAGCGCTGTCCCGTCGGCGGTGAGCAGACGTCGATTCGCGAACATCACAGCGAGGTCACCGTGGGGAGTGGGAGCACGGGATGGCGGCGGAGCGAACCGTCCACACGGATCTCGATCTCCGTCGTGGCGTTCGGGATGTCGGTCCCGGCCGCCCAGGCGAAGAGGTCTGCAGCGATCACCGCGGCAGCGAGACAAGCCACGCCGGGTGTGGCATCGAGCGGTGATGTGGGCAGTGCATCGAGGTGAGTCCAGAGCGCCTCCAGTTCTTCGAGGAGCGGGTCTGCGGCACGTCGGCGACCGCGGTAGTCGAGGTACGAGGCCGTGCGTGCATCGACACTGAACGGCCCGACGAAGAGGGCGAGACCGTCGTCGTGGCAGCGGTGCAACGGGATCTGCCGTGCAGCGAATTCCATCCAATGTCGGTCTCGGAACCACGGTTCGACCGAGATGACGGCGTCTGGTTCGGCGTCGTCGAGGATCATCTGGATGAGGCTCGGCTGTGCCTCCAATGCCCGCTGCAGTGCATCGACCACGGGCCCCTGCCCCAGAATGCAGACCTGCTTCGGTGTCTCGGGAGGTGTCGCCTGCGTCGTGTCGTCGATCAGCGCGCCCCGGCGGAGGAGTTGCTCCCCGAGCGCTTCGGCGTCCGGTCCGAGCGACGCCAGCTCGGTGCCGCTCGAGAGCGCCTGGGCGATCAGTGTCAGCCGGTCGTCCGGCCCCGCGATCCGTTGATACCGGCCACCGGGTTCGGCGAGACGCCAGGAATCGGGTGCCGTGGCGTAGAGGTGGTATCCGGGGGCGAAGCGGAGCATGATGTGTGGCCTTCCGATGACGTGGCGGACGAGTTCGTTCCAGCGCAGAGCGGTGGCCGCCGCGCCGGAGCGCGGCGACCACCGGGTTCTCACTCCGCGTCGAACGCGAAGGGGTTGTGCACGAGAGCGTTCGTGCCCGGACCCTGCGGCGCGCTGAGCACGCCCGCGGGAGCGATCGTCTCGAACGCGAACGGGTTGTGCACCAACGCGTTCGTGCCCGGTCCCTGGGGTGCGCTGAGCACTCCGGAGGCGGCGATCGGTTCGAGGGTGATGTTCTGCATGACATCGTCCTTTCTGTATTGAGAACCATTCTCAATTAACCCGACCTTAGGGAGTGCATCTCGACTTCGCAAGCGGATCGGCGATTCACGTCGTGGCGACTTAATGAGTATGGTTCTCAATACGCGGCGTCTTGCCGCGATGGAAAGGCATCAGATGCACGATCGACAAGCGCCCTTCGCGAGCGCACCGCGCACCGGGCTCCTCCTGGTGGTCCTGACCGTGATCCTCGTCATCCTCGGTGTGATGGCCCTGGCCATCGGGTCCGTCGGGATCGCGTTCCCCGAGGTCTTCGGCGTGGTCGCGGCTCATCTCGGTGGACCTCCGCCGGCCTCCGCGGCGGTCAATCAAATCGTCTGGGAGGTCAGAGCGCCGCGAACCGTCCTCGCGATGGTCGCCGGGGGAGGGCTGGCGACCGCCGGTGCCGTGATCCAAGCCGTGGTCAGGAACCCGCTCGGCGATCCGTCGCTCATCGGCGTGACGCCCGGTGCATCCCTCGGTGCGGTCGTCGTCATCGTCCTGGGCGGCGGAGTACTCGGCGGCTTGCCGTTGACGCTCGCTGCGTTCCTCGGCGCGCTCGCGACTTTCGCCGTGGTGTTCCTGCTCGGACGGTCCGCGGGTCGGATGCCTCCGACTCGGCTCATCCTCGCGGGGGTGGCCATCGGTTACCTGGTGTCCTCCATGACGTACTTCCTCCAGACCATCGCCACACCCAACCAGGTGCAGCGCGTGCTGTTCTGGAGCCTCGGCAGCGTGGGCGGCGCGGACTGGGGTGTGCTGCCGATCCCGGTGATCGTCGTCCTGCTCGGGACGGCATGGATCCTCGTCAACGCCGTCGCACTGAACGCGATCGTCGGCGGTGACGATCTCGCCGCATCCCTGGGGATCGATGTGCCTCGGTTGCAGGTGACGCTCCTGGTGCTGGTCGCCGGCATGACCGGGTCGCTCGTGGCGGTCGCCGGGGGCATCGCGTTCGTCGGCCTCGTCGTACCGCACATCGCGCGTCTCCTCGTCGGTGCGGACCATCGCCGCATGTTGCCGGCGACGGCTCTGCTCGGCGCGATCTTCCTGTTGCTGGCCGATCTCGTCGCCCGGACCGTGCGTGCCCCTGCCGAGCTGCCGATCGGCGTCATCACCGCGGCGGTCGGCGCGCCCTTCTTCCTCTGGTTGCTCACCTCCGGCAGGACGGCTCGCGCCGGTCGTGCGCCCGCCGGCGGCACCCCTGCGCTCCGGACGGCGGAGCGCTGATGCGCGTCGAGATCGATCAGGTCAGCGTCCACGCCCAGGGCTCGATCCTGGTCGACGAGGTGTCCCTCACCGCCCCTGCCGGTGCGACGGTCGGGCTGCTCGGACCCAACGGGTCAGGGAAATCGACCCTCCTGCGTGCCGTCTACCGCGCTCACCGTCCGACGTCGGGCACCGTCCACATCGGCGGTGAGGACGTCTGGCATCTGAGCGCGCGTGAAGCCGCGCACCGCACCGCGGTGGTCCTACAAGAGGACCGGCACGAGTTCGAGTTCTCCGCTCGCGAAACCGTCGAACTCGGGCGCATCCCGCATCGGCGGACGGGGCGCCGCACCGCGGACACAGACGACGAAGCCGTCAGCCGGGCGATCGACCTCTGCGGGATCGGCGGTTACGCGCACCGTCCGCTCGGATCACTGTCCGGTGGAGAACGACAGCGCGTGGCTGTGGCCCGGGCCATCGCGCAGGACACCCCGGTCCTGGTGATGGATGAACCGACGAACCACCTCGACGTCCTCGCTCAGATCGAACTGCTCGAGCTCGTGTCCGGGCTCACGACGACCACCATCGTCGCGCTCCACGACCTCGGGCTCGCGGCCGCGTACTGCGATCACGTCGTCGTGCTCGACCGGGGGCGCGTCGTCGCAGCCGGTCCTCCGGAGACGGTGGTGACGGCAGCACTCATCGCCGAGGTCTACGGCGTCATCGCCGAGATCGGCGTGAATCCCCTCACCGAGCGTCTCGCTGTGCACCTCGGTGCGACCATCCCTCGAAACACCACCAGTCCCGCGGCCCGGTCCGCGGCGCGAAAGGAACCCCGACACCCATGAACCTGCACCCGAACCGCGCTGCCATCGGCGCCTCCATCCTGGCCGCGATGCTCCTCGTGTCCGCAAGCTGTTCGAGCGGAAGCGCGCCCGCCTCGACGGCCGCCGCCGCGACCGGCGACGCCTATCCCGTCACCGTCTCCAGCTGCGGTGCCGACTACACCTACGACCACGCACCGCAGCGCGTGCTACTCGGCGCCCCAGGCGTCATCGACACCCTGGACGCCCTCGGCGTCGGCGACCGCGCGATCGGCTACGCCCTGGCCGACCTCGACCGCGGGGAAGCAGCGGCTCACCCACAGCTCACGGAGAACACCACCGACTGGACACCCGCGAAGGAATACCTCGTCGGCGCGGCACCCGACCTGTTCATCGCCAACGACGAACAGCAGTTCTCCGGCGATGGTGCCGCCGGGCTCGACGACCTCCGAACGCTCGGTTCCGGTCTGTACGTCCTCGGCGACTACTGCGCCAGCGGGTCCGCTGAGCCATCGGTCGACGCCGTGTATAACGACATCGACGCGCTCGGGACCATTTTCGACGTCCCGCAGCGGGCGAAGGCGCTGAATGAAGAGCTGCGGGGCCGCGTCTCGGCCGCGGCCGCTCTGCGCGGAGATCAGCAGCTGACCGCCGCCTCGGTGACCATCGTCGACGGGACGGTCTACGCGCTCACGGGCGCCGGGTACCAGGCCGTTCTCAACGCCCTCGACCTGACCAACGTGTTCGCCGACGCCGGTTCCAACTTCACGCAGATCAGCCGTGAGGACGTCATCACCGCCGATCCGGACGTGATCTTCGTCACCTTCGCGGGAACGGGCGAGGAGGACGCGGCGATCGCTTCGGCGAAGACCCTGTTCGCGGGCTCCGGCGCGGTCGGCGACGGGCGTGTCTTCGGCCAGGACGAAAACGCCTTCCAGGCCGGAGGGGTTCGCATCATCGGGGTCATCGAGCAGGCCGCGAAGGACGCCTTCGTCGACTGAGCCCGGATGCTCGACGGTCGTGCTCGGTGATGGTCGCGGTCTGGAACCTGTCGAAGCTGTGCACGTTCGACAGCTTCCACTCGAGCAAGGCCCGGAGGTCACACGTCCGGTTCGACCGCACCGGCACGAAGGCCTTCCACCACCCGACCCTCGGGGACTTCGAGCTCACTTTTCAGGCGATGCAGCTGCCGGGGGATGGAGGGCTCATGCTCTTCGCGTACACGGCAGCACCGGGCACGCCCGCCGCCGATGCGCTCGCTCTCCTAGCCACCTGGGCTGCCACCGAGCGGACCGCGACCGGTGCGACGAGTCCGAATTCGAGGAAGTCATGACCGCTCAGGGTGACGCAGAGCGCCGGTGCCTGCATCGTGAACGGATGGGTGGCGACAGGTTCGGAGGCCACGGTCTCATGACCGCCGGTCTCGCGCTCCGAATCGAGCAACCGGTGTTCCGATGTCGCTTCCCCGTCAGAACCCGCCGGCGGCGCGGACGGCGTAGTGCTCGGTGAGTGCGGTGACTTCTTCCGGGGTGAGGGAGGTGTCGACGGCTGCTGCAGCGTCATCGAGGTGGTGGGGTCTGGTCGCTCCGATGATGGGGGCGGCGACGACGGGATTGCTGAGCACCCACGCCATGGCGATCTGCGCCATGGGGACGCCGCGGCTTTCCGCGACGCGTTGCACGGCGTCGATGACGGGGCGGTCACGTTCGGTGTCGGCGAAGAAGCTGTTGCCGACCGGGTCGTCGGAGGAACGTTCCGTCTGCGCTCCGGCAGGTCGGGCGACACGGCCCTTGGCGAGGGGGCTGTAGGGGATGCTGCCGACGCCTTGGTCCGCGAGCAAACCGAACATCTCGCGCTCTTCCTCGCGGTAGAGGAGCGAGTACTGGTCCTGCATGGACACGAAGCGGGTCCAGCCGTGGAGGTCTGCAGCATGCTGCATCGTCGCGAATTGCCACGCCCACATGGCGGACGCGCCGAGGTAGCGGACCTTGCCTGCCTTGACGACGTCGTGGAGGGCTTCCATCGTCTCCTCGATCGGGGTCTCGGGGTCGAAGCGGTGGATCTGGTACAGGTCCACGTAGTCGGTGCCGAGGCGGGTCAGGGACGCGTCGATCTGCTGCATGATCGCCCTGCGAGACAGCCCGGCGACGTGCAGACCAGGTCCAGTGCCGGGGGTGTCGGAGAAGTGGGCCTTCGTGGCGAGGACGATCTCGTCGCGGTTCGTGAACTGGCGCAGCGCTTCGCCGACGATACGTTCGGAGTCCCCGTAGGAGTACACGTTCGCGGTGTCCCAGAACGTGATGCCGAGGTCGAGTGCCTGCCGGAAGTACGGCAGGGCATCGTCCTTCGGGAGGGACCATGGCAGGTGGCCGCTGGCGGGATCGCCGAAGCTCATACAGCCGAGCGCTATGCGGCTGACTTTCAGGCCTGAGTTGCCGAGACGGGTGTATCTCACGAGGTGTCCTCTCATCGGAGACGGTTGTGCGTGAGCGCCCGGGACGGGCGCTTGCGGGGTTCAATGGCCGAGAGCGGGTCAGGCCTCGGGGATATCGCGGCCGAATGCCTCGAGGGTGACCGCTTCGGGCTCGGGGCCGCCGCGGACGCCGGTCTCGAGGGCGTCGATCTGCGCGAGCTCGTCGTCGGTAAGGGCGAAGCCGAACACGTCGAGGTTCTCCGCGATGCGCTCGGGCTTCGTCGACTTCGGGATGACCTGGCGGTCTTCCTGAATGTGCCACCGCAGCATCACCTGAGCGGCCGACTTGCCGTACCGCTCACCGATGCCGAGGATGACGGGTTCGTCGAAGCTCCGTCGCGCAGCGTCGCGGTAGGACGTGATGCCGCCGATCGGTGACCACGCCTGGGTGAGGATGCCGTGCTCAGTACCGAACGCGTGGACCTCGCGCTGCTGGAAGTACGGGTGGACCTCGATCTGGTTGACCGCGGGCACGACGCTCGTCGCGTCGAGGAGGCGGGTCAGGTGATCGACCATGAAGTTGCTCACGCCGATCGCCCGGACCTTGCCGTCGGCGAGGAGCTGTTCGAGGGCCCGGTACGCACCGATGGTCTGCTCGAACTCGCTCGGGAGAGCCTGGTGGAGGATGAGCAGGTCGAGCTGTTCGACACCCAACTTGCCGGCGCTCTTGGTGAAGGAGTGCAACGTCTCGTCGTAGCCGTAGTCGCTGATCCAGATCTTCGTCTCGATGAAGACCTCGGAACGGTCGAGGCCGGATGAGGCGATCGCGTCACCGACCCCGCGCTCGTTCGCGTAGGCGGCCGCGGTGTCGATGTGGCGGTAGCCGGCTTGCAGGGCGGCGGTGACCGCGGCGGTGGTCTCATCCGGCGGGGTCTGGAAGACGCCGAGCCCGAGAGCGGGGATGACGACGCCGTTGTTCAGAGTGAAAGTGTCCATACGTCGACGCTACGAGCACGGCCCAGCGGGGTGGGAGTTAAGGACGGTACCTCCCACGAGCGATCGCGGCGACGTACCGTTACAGGGTGGACATCACAGCGCAGGTGCAGCAGTTCCTGACCAGTCGACGTGCGAAACTCACGCCGCACGACGCTGGGCTCCCGGACCTGAGCGGCCAGCGGCGCGTCGCGGGGCTTCGCCGCGAGGAGGTCGCGATGCTCTCCGGTGTCAGCGTCGACTACTACGTCCGGCTCGAACGCGGCAACCTCGCCGGCGTCTCCGAGAGCGTCCTCGAAGCGCTGTCACGCGCCCTGCAACTCGACGAGGCCGAGCACGCCCACCTGCTCGATCTTGCTCACGCCGCGAACGCCTCCCCGGTCGCACGCCGAAGAACACCTGCGAACCGGGTCCGCCCGACGATCCAACGACTCCTCGACAGCATGGGTGCCCCCGCCGTCATCAGGAACGGACGATCCGACATGCTCGCCACCAACACGCTCGGACGGGCACTGTACGCACCGATGTTCATCGACCCGGCCGGGACGCCGAACTCCGCGCGGTTCACGTTCCTCGACCCTCGCTCGAAGGACTTCTACCCCGACTGGGACCGCCTTGCTTCCGACCTCGTCGCCTCACTTCGCGGTGAAGCCGGCCGACGGCCCTATGACAAACGGCTCACCGATCTGATCGGCGAACTGTCCACCCGGAGCGAAGACTTCCGGGTCCGCTGGGCCGCGCACGACGTCCACGCCCACCGCGCCGGTAAGAAACGCATCCATCACCCCGTCATCGGCGACATCGAACTCACCTTCGAAGCCATGGACCTCACCGCCGACGATGGCCTCTCACTCGTCGCTTACGGCGCGGAACCGGACTCATCCTCGGAACAGGCGCTCGCACTGCTCGCGAGCTGGGCGGCCACCCAAACGAACTCCAGACGTACTGATGCGAGGACAACCTGACGACATGTGTGGACGGATCCGGGTCGCTGGCACGGACCGGGCCCGACCCGGCTCAGCTCACGCTGATGAAGATCGGATTCGTGTACAGCCAGGTGTCGGCCCAGGGGTCGGCTGGGGAGACCGGGTACGGCTGGGGTGCACGTGAGTCGACCTCGGCGCCGAGCGGACCGACCCCGTGCACCTGGCCATCGCTGCCGCGAAGGCGGACGTAGCCGTCCTCAGTGGCCGGCGCGAGCGGCACCACGACACGGAATGGGGAGTCGCTGCGGTCGGCGACGTCGAGCATCTCGACGACTCGGGTGCCTGGTGCGCGCTGTTCGTCACGGTCGGCGACGAGCCCGGTGACGCGCCCGCGGATCAGGTCGAGGTGCGCGAGTCTCGGCGTCGTGCCCCGCGAGGTCGGCGTCGTCGTGGGCGTGACATCGACCACGAGCTCGAGGGCTGTGCCGCTTTCGACGGTGAGGGTCCCACCCAAGGTGACGCCGGTCTCCGGCTGGTCGGTGGCACGGAGCACGACGGAGAGCCCGGCGACGAGGTGCCCGTGGTCGACCCAGACACGGCCGGCGCGGATTGCGTCGAGCAGGGAGACGCACGACCGGTCGACGGCCCCGACGTGCGTCCGACTGAACTCGCCCGGCCAGAAGTCGGCGCCGTTCTGGGGCGTGGCCGTGGCGATCGGGTCCGGCCGACGGCCGGCGCGGTTGAAGTTCGCGAGCGTCGCCCCGGCTTCCCAGCCCGGCCCCGTCGGGAAGTCGCCGACGCGTGTCGCGTCGGACTCCTTGAGGTGCAGATCACTGTTCGTGGTGATCCACCAGCGCCTTCCCTCGCTCAGGAGCGAGTCCCATACGCCGCCGACGACGGCCGTGGTCCAGTCGAAGCCACCGTGCGTCAGATAAGCCTCCGCGGGGTAGCCGGGAAAGGAGAACTCGCTGGGGGTGTTCTCGTACTCGCCACGCCGTGAGCGTTCGGTCGCGTTCGCTGCGATCGCTCCGGCCTGGGCGCCGGGAGCGCCCTCCATGCCGACGAACACCTCCGGGTCGGCGTCCTGCCAGGCACGGAGCTCGCCGGGCGAGTCGATGCCGAGGCGGCTCGGGTGGTTCGCCAGGACGATCACGTCGTCGATGACGCCTGCACGCTTCTGGGCGCCGAGCCAGGCGATCCCGTCGGTCGCGTGCACGAGCCACTCGGCGGCGTCTTCGGTGCCGGGGCGCGGTTTCTCCCATCCGTTGAGCTTGCCGTCGTGGTCGAGCTCGAAGCGGCGCAACACGAGGGTCGTCTGGGGCCCGGGCGCGATCAGCACGGTCGCGTGCTCGGCTCCCGGGATGTACCACTCGAGCCCCTGGAGCACGAGCATGTCGGGGCGAGCCGCCCGCGCGGTGTCGATCTCGCGTGCCGCGTTGAACACCCCGCCGACGTTGGCATGCCCCTTGTTGCTGTGCTCGGTGAAGGCGATCGCGTCGACCGCGAAACGTTGCGCCTGGTCGAGGATCGTCGTCATCGGGTACTTGGCGTCGTGCGAGTAGACCGAGTGCACGTGGTGGTCGAACACCAGCCAGGAGAGCGCGTCCGGGTCGACGACTGCCGACGCGGACGGCAGCGGCGCGGCCTGGGCAGAAGCCGCGCTCCCGAGCCCCTGGGCGGTCGCTCCCACGGCGACCGTCGCAGCGACGGAAGCCCCCAGGAATGACCGGCGGGAGAGGCCGGGCCGGGCCGATGCGCCCCGCTTCACCTCGGGCACGGAGGATGAGCCACCAGTTGGCGCGGGCTGCTCGAGGCGGGGATCGAAGGGCATGGCATCACTTTCATCGGACGGACGCGCCGATCGTAGGCAGCGGAGGTGAACCTCGGCCCAACGGCCGGTGCCCTGAGTGACGCCCCGCGTTTACGACCCATTCACCTGCGTGGGCGATAGTCCTGGCGTCACCGGGTATCCCCGTCCCGGAGGCCCACCGCACCCACCAAAGGTCCCGATGTCTTCCACCGTTCGCGTCATCCACCGTTCTCCGCTCCGTGCCGCAGGGCGCACCCTGCTCGTCACGGCAGCGCTCAGCGCCAGCGCGGTGCTCTGCCTCGCCGGCGCTGGTGATGCCGTCGCCGCCTCGGCGCCGGCACCGCTCACGCTGCGCGACACCGCCGGCGCCGCGGTCACGTCAGGTGACGCGCGCGCCGTCCCGTCGTTCGGCTCCGCGGTGCTCGCCGCGGGCTGCCCAGCCGATGCGGACGACGCCGCCCGACTCTCCGTGACGGCGGGAGGGGTCACCGTCGTCACGTCTCCGACCGTCACGGTGGCCGTCGGGCAGCCGGTCGAGGTGCCGATGGCCATCTCGTTCCAGGAGGTCGTGGACGGCGTCGAACAGGGAGATGCGACCCTCGCGCTCGAGTGCCTCGTTCTCGAGTCAGGCATCCCGTCGTCGGTGGTCACGGCGGCGACCCTGCCCGTCACGTTCGCCGCGGGAACCTGGTCCGTTCCCGGCGCTCAAGTCGAGCCGGTCCCTCCGACGGCCACTCCGACCGCCGGCCCGCCCTCGGGAGGTCCTGGAGCAGGGGCGATCGCGTCGCCGAGCCCGTCGGCCGCAGCACGACCCTCCGCTGACGGAGACCTGGCGCTGACGGGCTGGCAGCTCGGCGGGGCCGGCGTCGTCGCCGCCGGCCTGCTCGCGGGCGGAGCCGCCCTGCTCCTGCGCAGGCGTCTCCGGTAACCCATCGGCACGGAGGCTCCGCCGCAGCGACCGCGGTCAGGTCCCGCTCGGTGTGTCCTCATCCGCTGCCAGGTTCTTCTGGACGGCGAACTGCGTGCGGTGCAACTCTTCGTACCGCCCGCCGGAAGCCAGCAGCTCGTCGTGCGTGCCCCGCTCCACGATCGAGCCATCCTCGACCACGAGGATCAGGTCAGCACTGCGGATGGTCGAGAGCCGGTGCGCGATGACCATCGCCGTCCGGCCTTCGAGGGCCTCGCTGAGCGCCGCCTGCACCGCCGCCTCCGAGGTCGAGTCCAGTGCCGCTGTCGCCTCATCGAGGATGACGACGCGCGGCTGGGCGAGGAGCAGCCGCGCGATGGTCATCCGTTGGCGCTCACCACCGGAGAGTCGGTAGCCACGCTCGCCCACCATGGTGTCCAGCTGGTCCGGCAGGGACCGGATGAGCGGTTCGAGCCGCGCGCGGCGGACGGCGTCCCACACCTCGTCCTCGGACGCCTCCGGACGTGCGAGACGCAGATTGGAGCGGATGGTCTCATGGAACAGGTGACCGTCCTGCGTCACCATGCCCAGGGTGTGCCGCATGGAGGCGAAGGCGACATCGCGGACGTCCGTCCCCGCGAGACGCACGGCGCCCTCGTCGACGTCATACAGCCGCGACAGCAGCTGCGCGATCGTGGACTTACCCGCTCCTGACGAGCCGACGAGGGCGACGGTCTGCCCCGGTTCGATCCGGAAGGAGACGCCGTGCAGCACCTCCTCGCCGCCTCGGGTGTCCAGCGTCGAGACCTCTTCCAGAGAGGCGAGGGACACCTTGTCCGCCGACGGGTAGGCGAAGTGGACGTCGTCGAACTCGACGGACACCGGACCCTCGGGGACGGTGACGGCGTCGGGCTTCTCCCAGATGAGCGGTTCGAGGTCGAGCACCTCGAACACGCGCTCGAAGCTGACCACCGCGCTCATGATCTCCACCCGGGCGTTCGCGAGGCCGGTCAGCGGCGCGTAGAGGCGGGTGAGCAGGAGCGCCAGGGTGACCACCTCACCGGTGTCCAGTTGCCCGGCGAGTGCGAGGAAGCCGCCGAGGCCGTACACGAGGGCGAGCGCGAGGGCGGAGACGAGCATCAGCGCGGTGAAGAAGACGAACTGCAGCATCGCCGTCCGGACGCCGATGTCGCGGACGCGGGCGGCACGGACGCGGAACTCCTCGGCCTCCTGATCCGGTCGGCCGAACAGCTTGACGAGCGTGGCACCGGGCGCTGAGAACCGTTCGGTCATCTGCGTGCTCATGGCCGAGTTGTGGTCGGCGGCTTCGCGACGCAGCGCGGCGAGACGGCTACCCATGCGGCGCGCGGGTACCAGGAAGATGGGGAGCATCACCACGGCGAGGACCGTCACGAGCCAGGACGTGCTGAGCATGACGATCAGTGTGAGGATCAGGGCCACGAGGTTCGTGATCACGCCGGACAGCGTGCCGCTGAAGGCCTGCTGCGCGCCGATCACGTCGTTGTTGAGGCGGCTCACGAGCGCGCCCGTCCTGGTGCGGGTGAAGAACGCGATCGGCATCTGCTGCACATGGTTGAAGACGGCCGTGCGGAGGTCCAGGATCACGCCTTCGCCGATTCGCGCCGAATACCATCGCGTCACGAGCGACACGGCGGCGTCCGCCACGGCCACGAGGGCGATGACGACGGCGAGCCGGACGATCGTGGCCACCTCGCCCCGGGCGACGATGACGTCGACCACCTGGCCGGCGAGCACCGGCGTCGCGACTGCGAGGAACGCTCCCGCGACGGAGAGGCCGATGAAGACCAGCAACTTGGACCGGTAGGGCACCGCGAACGTCATGATGCGCCGCACGGACTCACGGGAGATGCCGTGCTTGCCGTCCTTGGCGGTTGAGATCTTGTACAGCGAGCTCCAGGCCGCGCTCTCCATGCTCATTGCGACTCCTCACGCCCCGCTGCGCATGAGCACGTCCCCGACCCCGGTCACGACCCGGGTGGCGACGCGAACGCAGACCTGCGAGAGCGTATCAGCCTCGCCGTTCCCGACCTGAACGCTCTGGCGTCGTCAGCGTTCGGCGCGCAGGGCCGTCCACATCACGACGAAGGCGGCGGCGATGCCGAGCACGCTTCCGGCGAGCCCGACGATCATGGCGGGATGGCCGGTGTCGGCGAGGCCGATCGAGCAGGCGACCACACCGACGCCGGACGCCATCAGCGCGACGAAGCTGAAGGCGGCGAGGATGAAGCGCTTCGTGGTCCGGGTGGGATCGGGGGCGGGAGGGAGCGACATCGTGTCTCGTTTCCGCCGTCGCGTGGGCTGCGTCGGCTCTTCGGCATCAGGCTAGAGGGCCGCCGATCGATGCGGTGAGGGGGTATCCCCGGTCCTCACGACAGAACGGTCACGAGCGTCTCCGGATCTCGTGGACGAGGAGCCAGACGAGGTAACCGCCACCCACGATCACGGTGACGACCCCCACCGGCAGTGACGTCGGCAGCAGGTGCTGCGCGACGATGTCGGATGCCAGCAGCACGAGCGCCCCGAGCAGAGCCGACGGCACCAGTGCGATGCCGGCGGTGCGGGTGATCCGCTGCGCGATCTGCGGGGCGGCGAGGGCGACGAACGCGATGGGTCCGGCCGCGCCCGTGACGACCGCCGTGAGCGCGACGGCGCACGCCAGGAGACCGAGCCGCGAACGTTCGACCCGCGATCCGAGGGCCTTCGCCACGTCGTCGCCGAGCTCGAGCTGTCGGAGTGATCCGCCGAGCGGACCGAGGGCGATAGCGATGGCGATGATCACGACTGCGGCGGGGACGAGCTGCGCCCAACCGACGCTGTTCAGCGAGCCAGCACCCCACACGGTGGCGAGCATCGCGACTTCGAGCTTCGCCCGCAGTACGAGGTAGGAGCTGAGCGCTTCGAGCATGGCCGAGACACCGATGCCCACGACGATGAGACGGAAGCCCTGGACGCCTCGACGGTAGCTGAGGAGGTAGACCAGCGCTGTGGCGATCAGCCCGCCACCGATGGCGCCGCCCGCGACGGCTGCCGAACCGGCGCCCGCGCCGATCACGATGATCACGATGAGACCGCCCGCGTACGACCCAGCGGTCAACCCGATGATGTCGGGGCTCGCGAGCGGGTTCCGGGTGAGGGACTGGAAGATCGCACCGGAGAGCCCGAGGGCTCCTCCGAACAGGAGGGCGGCGAGGACCCGTGGGAGGCGCCACTCGAGCACCACCGTCTGCACCAGGGTGCTCGGTCCGCCGAGGAACGCCGACGCCACCTCCTCGACCGACAGCGGCAGATCGCCGAGACACAGCGCGAGCAACGCCAGGGCCAAGAGGACCACGCAGAACACCCCGCACACGACGATCGTGCGCAGCCGGACACGGAGGGAGAGCGAGCGCCGCCGCCACACGACCGCGCGCGGTCCCGTCTCGACCCCGGTCACAGTGCGCTCGCCTTCGCGCGCCGCACGAGGTGGATCAGCACGGGCGCACCGATGAACGCGGTGACGATCCCGACCGGGACGTCACTCGGCCAGAGGATCACGCGACCGATCACGTCGGAGGTGAGCAGCACGGCCGGCGCGATCAGGATCGAGTACGCCACGATCCACCGCTGGTCGGGGCCGACGATCCAGCGCGCGATGTGGGGCACCATGAGGCCCACGAAACCGACCGGTCCGGCGATCGCGGTCGCCGCACCCGCCAGCAGGGTGATCGCCACGACGGCGAGCACGCGCGTGCGCACGAGGCGCGTGCCGAGTGAGGAGGCGAGATCCTCGCCCAGCGCCAGGGCGTTCAGCGACCTCGCACTGAACAGCGCGATGACGACGCCCGCGAGGACGAAGGGGAGTGCGGGCAGGATGACGTCGAAGCCGCGTTCAACGAAGGACCCGGCGTTCCAGCCGCGGAGCTGCCTGAACGTGACCGGATCGAGGAGCATCATCGCGGTCGTGACGCCGCTGAGCACAGCGGCAAGGGCGACGCCGGCGAGGGTCAGCCGGACAGGATCCGCGCCACCACGTCCCGCCGAGCCGATCAGGTAGACCAGGGCGGTCACGATCAGGGCTCCCAGGAACGCGAACGGGAGGTACTGCACAGGTGTGCGAGCGCCGAGCAGGACACCGATCGCGACGAAGAGCGCCGCGCCCGCGTCGACGCCGAGGATGCCCGGATCGCCGAGGGGATTGCTGGTGAGGCCCTGGATGAGAGCGCCCGAGACGCCGAGCCCCACACCGACGACGAGTCCGGCCACGGTGCGGGGGATCCGCAGATCGAGGACGACCAGATCGGTGACGGAGCCATCGGGCCTCGTGAGTGCCCGCCAGACGTCCGTCGAGCCCACGGGGTGAGACCCCACGAGGACGCTGAGCAGGATCGCGGTCGCGAGTGCCGCGACCGCGATCCCGAGCCCCAGCGAACGGCGCCCGCGAGGGGTGCGGGAGGTCACCGACGGGTCAGCCGTCGACGCTCTGTGGAGCTGTGCCGGCGACGGCGTCCACCAGGCGCGGCACCAACTGCTCGAGGACGTACTTCTGGCTGAGTGGGGTGAGGAAGTAGATCGCACCGGCGAGCTCGCCGTCGGTGAAGACCGCTCGCCCGCCGGTCACGGCGTCGAGGCTGGAGGTGGTGCCGAAGCCCAGCACCTCCTGGACGGCATCCGCGGACTCAGTCGCGAAGACGATCACGTCAGCGTCGATGACACCGACGTTCTCCGCGGCGATCTGCGCCTGTCCGCCCTCGCTCGGGACGTACTGCTGCAGCCCGGGCGTGATCGTGAACCCGAGATCCGTCAGGAAGTCGGTGTTGAGGCCGTCGGGGTAGACCCACAGGTTGCCGTCCCACGGCCCACCCTGCGAGAAGGTCGCCGTGAGGCCCGCGAACTCCGGGTGCGCTCCAGCCGCCGCGGCGTAGGCCTCGTCGACGCCCGTGATCAGTGCTTCGCCCTCCGCTGAGCGCCCCACGGCCTGGGCGACCATCCTGGTCTGGTCCCGCCAGTCCGCGAAGTAGAGCCCAGCGCCCTCCTCATTGGTCACGGTCGGCGCGATCTCCGCGAGCTTCCCGTAGTTCTCCTCGGTCATGCCGGCGTTCGTCCCGATGATCAGGTCCGGCCGCAGCGATGCGATCTTCTCGTACTCGAACCCGTCGGTCGTGGTGAGGACGGTCGGCTCGGCATCGCCCAGGAGATCCGTCGCCCACGGCCACACCGCATACGGCTGCTCGCCGTACCATTCCGTCGTCGCGATCGGTGTGACACCCAGTTCGAGGAGGATGTCCTGCTCGGTCAGGCCGACCACGACGATCCGCTGCGGTTCCGACGGGATGACCGTCTCGCCGTACTCGTGCTCGATCGTCACCGGGAACGAGTCGCTCGGCTCGGTCGTGTAGTTCGGGTTCTCGGCGGTGGTCGACGCGGCGCTCGAGCAGGCGGAGAGCGCGACACCGACGAGGGCGAGAGCGCTCACCGCGGCAAGCAGGCGAGCGGTCCTCGCGCTCGGGGCGCGGTGGTGCTTCGGAACGATCATGGGGTCCTTCATCGGTTCGGCTGGCGGGATGACGACAGTCAGGTTAGCCTTGCCTAATCGCTTCGCGCTATCGCGCTGAGCGGACAGAACTTGTCGAATGGAGACAGCTGGATGTCTGGTCGCGGTCACTCGGGCGGCGGGATCAAGCTCCTCGGCCCAATGGATGACGCCGAAGGGACATCGGGGGAGTTCCGGGTTTCCCGCTCGCGGGTCGACGCGACGACACGGTTCGACGAGCACTCGCACCGCGAGGACCAACTCGCGTGGATGAGCTCCGGCGCGATGGAGGTGTCGGTCCTCGGCGATCGACGGCGACTGCGGCGGGAGCACCTCGCATGGATCCCCGCGGGGATGGTGCACGAGATGAGTTTCGGCGAGCCCGGAGAGCTCATCAGCGTCTATGCCGACCCGATGCTTCGCCCCCAAGGGGGACGCTGGAACGGCGCACGGACCGTCCGGGTCGACGAGCTGTCGGCCGCGCTGCTGGCCCACCTGCTCGACGCCGACCCGACCGGGCGCCGGCGATGGCGATGCTGGTCGCTCCTGGTCGACCTACTGTCGGCGGCGGCTCGCGACGATGAGGCGTTGGCCATGCCCCGTGAACCGCGCGCGCGTGCCATCGCGTCGGCCCTGATTGCCGACCCCGCCGACCCGCGTGGGCTCGACGACTGGGCCTCGGCGGCGGGCGTCAGCTCGAAGACGATCGGCCGGGCGTTCGTGGACGGCACGGGGTGCACCTTCCGCGAATGGCGGGTCCGCGTGCGCCTGCATGCTGCCGCGGGCATGCTCGGACGGGGTGCCGCCGTGCAGGACGTCGCACCCGCGGTCGGCTACGAGTCGGTGAGCAGCTTCATCGGGGCGTTCCGGGCCCGGTTCTCCATGACCCCCGCCGTCTACGCCGCGAGGAGCCGGTCGGCGGAGGTCGTCTGATCCGAAGACGGGTGCGGCTTCATGCGATTTGGGAAGACCGACCACCTCCGTCGGTCTGGCCGACGCCTCTTCTTCCGCTCTAGGGTGGCCGTATGGCCCACCCGCAAGAACGACAGGCGATCACCCGGACACATCTCGTCCTCCGGGTGATCGCCGGTGTCGTCGCCGCGTCGGCCGCCACCGTGTTCCTACTGGCGATCTGGATGGTGGTGTCGAGCCGGTTCGGCTGGGACGATCGCGACGTCCACGGCTACAGCCTGCTCTTCGGAACCCCGATTGCACTCTTCGCCGGGCTGGTCATGGCAGTCTCCTTCCCGCTGGCGCTGCCGCCGGCGCACCGGAGCCGTACGCGGGCCGTGTCCCTGGGAGTGCTTGCGGCGACCGTCGTGCTGCTCGTCATCGCGGTCGTCACCGCCTGAATCCGCCCAGCGTGACCTCTCCTCATCGCTCCTCAGCGATCAACCGGTCTCGGCCGATCGTAGGCGGGCTCGGAGTCCGAGCAGGACGTCGACCACGACGAAGGCGGCCAGGCTGAGGCCGAGGAGCGGCAGGAGCGTGCCGATACCGACCGCGACGATGAGGACCACGGCGACGCCCCACCAGGGTGCGCGGCGGAGCGCTCCGCGTGCCGGGGCCCGGCCGACGATCCGTCCGGGCTCGCGGGTCGGTCGTCGCTGCCACCACATGACGTAGCCCCAGACGACCATGGCGATGATCCCGGACGCGAGGGCGAAGAGGAGCAGCTGGTTCGGGAGGCCGAACATGGAGCCCATGTGGGTGTCGACGCCCCATCGGGTGAGCTTCGCGGCGAGGGGGAAGTCCGCGAAGTCGACCCGATCGGTGACCTGCATCGTCCGTCCGTCGATCGCGACCGCGTCGACCTCGGTCGGGAAACTGCGCTGGATCTCCTGCACCACCCACGCCGTGCCCGCGGTGGCCGGTGGCGTGATCTCGACGAGGCCCGTGTTGACGTTGACCTTCCGGGCGACGGAGAGCACCGCGTCGAATGTCGCCGGGTTCGCCGTCACCGTCTCGGGATCGGATGTGGGAGCCACGGTGCCTCCGTGGCCGGCATGCTCATCGGCCGGTGCGGACTCACCGCCGAGGTCGGTGGTCACGGATGGCGTGGACCAGTCGAAGGCGGCGCGGAGGGTGCCGACGTTGCCGCCGCCGTAATGCGACCAGGTGATGCCGGTGGCGGAGAGGAACAGTGCGCCGACGAGGAGCCAGATGCCGGTGGAGGTGTGCCAGGAGAGGATGCGCCGGTACCCCTTGGCTCGGTTGTTCGGGCGGACGAAGTCCTTCTTGGTGCGAGCTTTGCGGATGCGGGCGATCCAGAGGCCGAGGCCGGCGAGGGCGACGACACCGAGCCAGGAGGCGGCGAGTTCGCTGTAGAGGCGTCCGACCTCGCCGAGGTGCAGGTTGCGGTGGAGCTGGTCGATCCAGGTGCGCAGCGGCAGTGCTCCGCTGGTGCCGTACGCGGTGAGGTCGCCGCGGATCTGGGCGGTGGCCGGGTCGACGAACACGGCGCGGGTCTCGCTCTCGCCGAGCCCGTCACCGGTGTACATGACGCGCGTGGTGTCGCCGGGGTTCGGTGCGGGGCGCACGGCGACGATGGTGTCCTGGTCCTTCGTGTACGCGTTCGCAGCTTCGATCTGGTCTGCGAGCGGCAGATACTCGTCGGCCTCCGGCGCATGGAGCTGCTCGGCGTACACGAGCTGCTCGAGTTGCGGGGTCAGGGCGTAGAGCGCGCCGCTGGTCGCCGCGACGAGGATGAACGGTCCGACGAAGATCGCGGCGATGAAGTGGAGGCGGAGCAGCAGCTGCGGGAACCAGCCTCGGCTGCGGTCCGGTTTCGGGGGTGGTCCATCGGCGTGGAGATGGGCCGGTGCGTGTGTGGTCACGGGTGGTCCTTTCGAGGAGCCTGGTCGTGGTCGTTGATGCGGGCGAGGCGGGCGTTGTAGTCGGTGAGTTCCGCGTCCCCGTCGCGGTCTGCTCGGCGGTCGTAGCGTTTCGCGGCACGTTCGTCACTACGGACCCATTGGGAGACGACGATGAGGGCGACCAGGACGGCGGGGATCTCGCCGACGCTCCACGCGATACCGCCGCCGACCGCTTGATCGGCGAGGAGCGCTGCGGTGTTCGTATAGCCGAGCGCGGTCCACCACCCTTCCGCGAGCACGGTGGCGCTGGACATGATCGCGAGTCCGAAGAAGGCGTGGAAGGCGAGTGTCGCGAGCAGCAGGATGATCCGGAACGGATAGGCCGGGCGGTTCGGGCCCGGGTCGATGCCGATGAGGACCCAGAAGAACAGGTACCCGGTGGCGAGGAAGTGCACCGTCATCAGGATGTGACCCTGGTGGGCGAGCATCGCCCATTCGAACCAACCGGTGTAGTAGAACACCACCAGACTCCCGGCGAAGAGCACTCCTGCGACGGCCGGTTTCGACAGCAGCCGCAGGTACCGCGAATGCACGACGGCGAGGATCCACTCCCGGAGGCCTCGGCCTCCGTCGGTGCGACTCGGCAGGGTCCGCAGTGCAAGGAGGATCGGGCCGCCCAGGACGAGCAGCGGCGGCACGATCATCATGAGCGCCATGTGCTGCAGCATGTGCGTGCTGAAGTGGATCTGCCCGTAGACGGCGAGGCCACCGCTGGTCGCGTACAACAGCGCCGCGCAGCCGGCCAGCCAAGCGATCAGGCGGACCACGGGCCAGGCGTCGCCGCGGCGCCGGAGCGTGCGGAACGCCCACAGGTACCAGGCCGCACCGACCACGGCGAGGCCGGCCCACATCCAGTCGACGTGCCACTCGGTGAACATCCGCAGTGGCGTCACCTCCGGCGGGTAGGCGAACCCGAGGAGCCGGCGTCGGACGTCGTCGGCGACCGGCTCCTGCGACACCGGCGGTTGGCTGCGCGACAGCGCGACCGAGACGCCCATCGTGACCGCCATGACGACGACCTCGACGACGGCGAGCCGGATGAACGTCGACCGCTTCCCGGGTTCGGCCTGCAGCCGGGGGATGAGCCGGAGCCGGTGCCACACGCCGGCGAGTCCGAGCAGTACGAGCGCGACGGTCTTCGCGACCAGGAGCAGCCCGTAGGGGGTGAGGAGGTCCATCGGGCCCGCGAGTCGCAGCGAGGCGTTCACGACGCCCGAGAAGGCCACCGCACCGAACGCCCAACCGGCGAGCACCGAGTAGCGTGCGACGACCGCGCCGATCTGATCGCCGACCTTCCGACGGAGCAGGATCACGGCCACGAGACCGCCGACCCAGGCGGTGACGCCGATGAGGTGGATCGCGAGCGAGTTGACCGCGTTCCCGTGCTCGTCGGAGCCTGCAGCATGACCCGACAGGGACAGCGGAAGCAGTGCGAAGACAGCTATCGCGTTCGCGGCCGCGATCCACGCCAGACGTCGGGCGAGGAGCACGATGCAGAACACGACCAGCACGCACGCGAGCGAGAACACCAGGGTCTGCCCGAGCTCCAATTCCGTCGCGTAGAACAGGAAGGTCTTCGCGAACGTCGGCGAGGACACCGGTACACCGATGGAGTTCGCCGCGGTGAACACCAGCACCGCGATCCCCGCCGCGAGCCAGACGGAGGCCGCCCAGGCCGCCCAGCGGATCGCCTTCGACTGCGAGAACGAGACGACACCCGGGAGGATCCGCTGCCCCGGCAGCAGGAAGGTCGCCGCGATGAGCAGGCCGATCGTGACCGACGCCGCGGCATCGTGGACGACCCTCGCGACCGGCAGACCGCGAGTGACGATCACCCCCGGATCCGACAGCAGCGTGCCGGTCGTGAACGCACCGGTGAATTGCAGCGCGGAGAGCGCCACGACGACCGCCACCGGCAACGCAGCCAGCATGACGGCTTCAGGTGCACGGATCGGCACGAGGACGGGCGACTGGCCTCGCTGACCACTCGGATCGGCTTCGGGCGCATTCGACGGAATGGTTGTTTCTGCCACAGGAGGTGGCTCCTTCCCCGCGGGCTCGAGTGGACGAACCCAGCGGCACAGCTCACCCGGTGAGCCCGCGACCGCACCCGAACGGGCGCCGGGGCAGGACCGAGCGGCGGAAATGGTGGCACTCCGCCGGTGCGCGGCGCATCGGGACGACCATGGTTGGAGCGTCGTCGTCGAGGAAGCGTCCTACGCGCACGCAGCGGTGACCGGCGACCGAGCGTGCAGCTCGGCGAGGTCGTGCCGTGATCTCAGAGGAAGGAAAGCGCCGGAGGCCCGCGCAAGACGGTCGTCTCCGGATACACACCGAGTGGGCGCAGGATCGGTACATCGCGCTGCGGCAGCACCCGTGCCGGCAGCACCGGCGACGCCAGGGCCGCGAGGATCGCGGGCACCAGCCGTGCGAGGACGAACTCCGTGATGGCTCCGGCCGTCGACAGCAGCGTCTCTGCTCGGTGGAGCGCGGCGATGGTCACGAGGCCGGCGACGAGGTGGGCGAACCACATGCCGACACCGGCGTGCCCGTCGTGCATCATCGGCATCGACGACGTGTCGAGGATCACCGGTGATCCGTGGGAGAGGTGTCCGCTCGGCGTCGCCGTCGAGGTGGTGCCCTGGGCGGTGCCGAGGACGAAGAGCGTGTGGAACAGGACCTGACTCACCGCGACGGAGACGGACAGACGGACGATCGACAGCCGTCTGCCTGCGAGCAGGACGCAGACGACGGTCGAGAACACGAGTGGCACGACGACACCGAGGACGCCGGGCATCGAGCCGCCGCCGGCGACGTGCGACAGGAGTGCGACGAAGGTCGAGAACGCCGCGGCGACCACACCACGAAGGGTGCGGGTCGAGCGGGCGGACGACATGTGCCCATTCTTGCAGACCGTCACCACCGTCATGAGGCCGCGCCGTGCCGCCAGGCGAGCAGCGCCACCCCGATCGAGCGCGGTGCTGACGCGCATGCCCGGCGCTGATGGCAGACCGCGGCTTCCCGGCGCAACCCCGATGCGGCAGGACCATGCCAGGTTCGGCGACGGTATACCGTCGAGGCATGAGCCACACCCTGGAACCGGGTACGACCGCTGCACCCGCCGGGTCGCCGATCGAGGCACGCCGCAGGCACTACGCGGAGTTCTACGGCCTCGCTCCGTTGCCGACGGACTTCGGGGTGGTGCTCGGCAACTGCCAGGCGGAATCCCTGCGCACCGTGATGGATGCGCCGGACCGCCGGTTCGTGCGCGTGCCGGCCGTGCATGAGATGACCCCCGAGGATGCGGAGCGACTGCACGAGGTGGTCGGCGTCGCGCACACCGTGGTGTCGCAACCCGTACGGGACGACTACCACGATCTGCCGCTCGGCACGCGTCAGGTGGCAGCCTCCACGAGCGGCCGCGTGCTCACGGTGACTCCGGTGCGGTTCGGGGGCTTGCATCCGTTCCAGGCCGCCGTCCGGATCCCCGGCGTCGAGGAGAACCCGCCGATCGTGGCGTACCACGACGTCCGGACGCTCGCGGCCGCCGCAGGCCTCCCCGTCGCGTCTGCGCTCCAGCCGGACGCCGTGCGCGGGATCGGCCGCGCCTCCGTCGAGGAACTGCGGAGACGCGAGGCCGCGACCGACGTGCCGGTCTCCGACCTCTTCGACTCGGTCACCGCCGACCACGCGCGCACCGTCAACCACCCGGGGAACGCGATCTGGCTGCCGCTCGGCGCCCGCATCCTCGAAACCCTGGGGGCCCCTGGTGGCGTCACCGAGCCCGGACGCCCTTTGCTCAACGCGGTGCGCGCGCCCATCGCGCCCGAGGTCGTCGACGCCTGGTCGTTGACGGACGAGCCCCGCGACCATTGGATCGTCGAGGGCGTCGAGATCGACGACGCGGAGGTGCGCGCCGCCCACACCGATTGGTATGCGTCCCACCCCGAGTTCGTCGTCGCTGCCCTCGACCGGCTCTCGGCCCTCCTGACCGTGTGGCGCAACGCGTGACCGGGAGTGCGCAGCCGTGGGTCGTCGGCAACCGGTGGGACACGCTCGACGACGTCCATCCTGATCCGCTGCCACGCGTCTCGGTGATCGTCGCGCACTACGACCAGCCCGGTGAGCTGCTCCGGACCCTGCACGCCCTCGCCGCGCAGGACTACCCGCGTCACCTCCTGGAGGTGATCGTCGCCGACGACGGATCCCCGGGTGACGTGATGGTGCCGGACGACGTGATCCTCGTCCGGCAGGAGGACCAGGGGTTCCGGCTTGCCGCCGTCCGCAACCTGGGCGTGCGGGCGAGCAGTGGCGAGGTGTTGTGCTTCCTCGATGCCGACACGGTCCCCGAGCCGGGGTACGTGCGCGCGCTCACGCGGCTGCCCGCCCTGCTGCCCGAGGCGGTCACGGTGGGGCGGCGTCGCCACGCCGATTTCGCCGGGGTCGCCCCGGATACACCGGTCGTCGAGGCGGCCGCCGGCCGTGAGCTCGCCGAACCGGCGTGGCTCGCCGAGGAGTACGCGCGCAGTCGGCATCTGCGCGACGCGGACGACCGCTCCTATCGATTCATGATCGGCGCGGTCCTCGCATGCTCGCGGAGCCTGTTCGACGAGGTCGGCGGATTCGACGAGTCCTTCACCTCCTACGGTGGGGAGGACTGGGAGTGGGCGCACCGCATGTGGCAGGCGGGAGCGGTCTTCGCCCACGTCCCGGCCGCGGTGGCCTGGCACGACGGCCCCGAATGGGCCGAGCGCGACGGCTCAGGCGTGGACCGCGCGAACGCCCAGACCATGCGGCTCCTCACGTCGATCCCCGTGTCGGGGTCAGCGCCACGAGCGCTCTGGTCGGACACGGTGGATCTCGTCGTGCGGTTGCGGGGCGCCCACACGGCGGCCGCTCGGTTCGTCGCGGCGGACTCGCTGTTCACCGCCTTCCCGCAGGCTCGGTTCGTCCTCGAGGACGGCGGAGCTGAGGAGCTCAGGGCAGACCCGCGCGTCCTGGGTGAAGTAGCCGGAGTCGACGCCCGAGTGACGTGGGAGCTCGACCGTCCGGTCGTGATCCTCGACCCGACGTGGATCGTCGATCTCGTCGCGCGCCTCGGCACCGGAGACGTGGGCACCGTCGAGCTCGTCGACCCGGACGGCGCGTTGCTCGGCCGCGTGCGATCCCGGCGGGCCGCGCGGCGTGAGGAACGCTGGGGCAGTCCCGATGCCTTCGAGACGCAGCAGCTCGTCGCCGACGGCGTCCACCAGCTCCGGCCTGATCCCCGGGTGGCGGCCTGGGTCGGCGGCTGGGGCGGACCCTCATCGTTCTGTTGACCCGATCGGCGACGACGCGCTCCACGCATGGATCACGCGGCCCGAACGCCGGCCCTCCGTCGGACGTCTGCACCACCGGACGCGCTGAGTGCAACCCCACCGGTTCCGGCCTGCGTCTCGTTTAGCGTGGTCGTCATGTCTCCGCGCGACCAGTACGACCTGACCAACCCCGTGACCCAGTACGACCGGGTCGAGCCCCCGCTGCAGCACCAGCCGGAGCCCGGCGTGCAGGCCAGGATGACCCCAGTTCCCGACCTCGGTGAAGCGAGCTACCGGGGCAGCGGACGCCTGACCGGTCGGAAGGCGCTCATCACAGGAGGCGACTCCGGTATCGGTGCGGCAACAGCGATCGCGTTCGCCCGCGAAGGCGCGGACGTCGTCATCGCCCACCTGCCTGGTGAGGAGGAGGACGCCGAGCACGTGCTGTCGCTCATCGCCGAGGCAGGGCGCCGAGGTAAGGCGATCGTCGCCGACATCTCGCACGCCGACCAGTGCCGCCGGCTCGTCGCGGAGGCCGCGGACTTCCTCGGAGGCCTGGACGTCCTCGTCAACAACGCGGGCAAGCAGATCGCGGTCGACCGGGTGGAAGATCTCAGCGATGAGCAGTTCGAGGAGACCTTCCGGACGAACGTGTTCGCGAACTTCTGGATCACCAAGGCGGCGCTCGCGCACCTGGGCGAGGGCGCGAGCATCGTGAACACGGCGTCGCTCGAGGCGTACAAGCCGTCACCCGACCGGCTCGACTACGCGGCGACGAAGGCCGCGATCAACAACCTCTCGAAGGGGCTCGCGTTGCAGCTCGCTTCGCGCGGGATCCGCGTGAACGTGGTCGCTCCCGGCCCGGTGTGGACCGCGTTGCAGGTCTCCGACGGTGTCTCCGACGAGCAGATGGAGCACTTCGACGACGAGAACACGTATCAGCGTGCCGGGCAGCCGGCTGAGCTCGCGCCGGCGTACGTCTACCTCGCCTCGGCGGAGTCCGGTTACGTCTCCGGGGCCACGTTGAACGTCAACGGCGGCATGGTCACCCCGTGACCGCGGATGTGTGCACGGTCTTCTTCCTCCCCGGGCTGGGCCTCGACGCCGCCGCTGTCGCACCGATGGCCCGTGAACTCGACGCTCGGTTCCGGGTGATCGCCGTCGAGCTGCCCGGCCAGGGCGACACGGCCGACGCGCCGGACGGCTCGGTCGAGTCGCAGGTCGACGCTGCCCTCGCCGTGATCGCGGAGCAGGCCGACGGCGGACCCTGGATGCTGTGCGCCCACAGCATGGGCGGCAAGGTCGCCGCCGGGATCGCCGCCCGGGTCCGCGACGGTGACGTCCCCGTGTTCGGGCTCCTCGGCGTCGTGCTCCTGGCACCGTCACCGCCCACGTCCGAGCCGATGCCGGACGCCAAGCGCCACCAGATGCTCACCTGGGTCGAGGACGGGCCCATCGCCGAGGCGGACGCGCAGACGTTCGTGAATGACAACGTGGGTGCGCCCCTGCCGGCCGAGCTGCAGGCCGCCGCCGTGGCGTCCGTGCAGGCCATGTCGCCTGTCGCGTGGCGCCGCTGGCTGGAGCAGGGCAGCGTGGAGGACATCGCGTCCTCCGTCGGCACGCTCGACCTCCCGTGCACCGTGCTCGCCGGAGATCAGGACGAGGCACTCGGAGCCGCGGTGCAACCGGAGCTGCTCTCGGACGTCTATCCCCGCGCTCGATTCGTGCCGTTCGCCGGAGCCGGACATCTGCTCTCCTTCGAGCGTCCGGTCGAGGTGGCGCGCGCGATCACCGAGCTGTGGGACGAGATCGTCGCACACAGTGCGATCGTCCCCGCGGAATGGGGGCTCGTCATCGCGTCCCCGCGGACCACGTCGCGGGTACGGAGTGCGCTGGCACGACGCGCCCTGCCGGACGACCCCCGGTATCGGCCCCGCGCGCTGAGCATGAAACAGCTGGACCTGCTCCGCGCCGTCGCCGATCGCTTGGTTCCGCAGCCGGCGGGTGGGCGGATCGACGTCGCCGCGCGGGTCGACGCCGACCTCGCAGCCGGCGGCGGCGACGGATGGCGGCCGGTCGGAGGGCTCACGGACGACGAGGCGTACCGCGCTGGGCTGGACGACCTCCGAGTCGCCTGGCCGGATTCGACCGACGGTCAGGAGGCGTTGATCCGCGCCGTGATCGACGGCCAGGGCGTTCCAGGGGGCACGATCGACGGAGACGATCTCCGGCGCTGGTTCGAGGACCTGCGCGTGGACGTCACGCGGGAGTGGCTCATCCACCCCGCGTCGTTGGCCAGGGTCGGGTACGACGGGTTCGCGACCGGCGCTGAGGACGTCGACTTCGCCGGTTACCGCGAGCTCGGTGCCGACACCCGGGATGACTGGGAGCCCTCCGACCTCGGCGCCGCACCCGCCCCCACACCCGCACAGCAGCAGGAGGACACAGCGTGAACCTGGACGCGATGAAGACCTACGACCTCGACGACAGCGTCGACGTCGTGGTGGTCGGGACCGGTGCGGGTGGCGCACCACTGCTCGCGCGACTCGCTGAGGCGGGGCTGCGCGTCGTCGCTCTCGAGGCAGGGCCGAATCACGACCCCGCGGAGTCCACGCCGGACGAGGTCGACGCGACGACGATCAACTGGATGTCCAGCCGGTTCAGCGGCGGGGACGCTCCGACGGCGTTCGGCCCGAACAACAGCGGGTTCGGCGTCGGCGGTGGCACCGTCCACTGGGGCGCGTTCACGCCCCGGCCGGACGCCCGGGACCTGCGTCTGCGCAGCGAGACCGGTCTCGGGCGCGACTGGCCCGTCGACCATGCGGAGTTCACCCGCTACGTCGAGGAGGTCGAGGCGACCATCGGTGTCTCCGGGCCGACGCCGTATCCGTGGGACCCGTCGCGCACCTACCTGTATGCCCCGCCGAAGCGCAACGCCCCGGCGGACCTCATGGCGAAAGGCGCTGAGTCGCTCGGTATCCGTGCGACCGACGCACCCGCCGCGATCATCACGCGCGACCGCGATCAGCCGCACCACGGCCTGCGACGCGCCACGACGAACGTCGGCTCGATCCACCAGGGCGAGCGCCACGGTGCGAAGGCGACGACCGCCATCACCTACCTGCCGGCTGCGGTCGCGGCGGGAGCGGAGATCAGGCCGGACGCCGTCGTGCACACCATCGAGCGGGATGCCCGCGGTCGGGTGACGGGCGTCGTCTATCGCCAGGACGGCGTCGACAAGCGGCAGCGCTGCGAGGTGCTCGTGTTGGCCGGCGGCGGGGTGGAAACTCCTCGGCTCCTGCTGCACAACGACCTCGCGAACGCCAGCGGTCAGGTCGGACGGAACTTCCTCGCCCATGGCGCGGTGCAGGTTTGGGGGCGGTTCGACGAGCAGATCCGCGGCTACCGCGGCTACCCGTCGGCGCTCATCACCGAGGACTTCGTCCGCCCTGACGGTGCTGACTTCGCCGGAGGGTATCTGCTCCAGAGCCTCGGCGTCATGCCGTTCAACTATGCGACCATCCTCGTGCGCGGCGGCGGTCTCTGGGGCACTGAGCTCGTCGACGAGCTCGACGCGTCACGGTACAACGCCGGCATCGGGATGAACGCCGAGTGTCTGCCCGCCGACGGCAATCGGCTCGAACTCTCGTCGGAGGAGGACGAGTGGGGTCTGCCGCGTGCGACCATCTCGTTCTCGCCCGGCGACAACGAGCGGGCCATCGACCGCCACGCCATCCGCACGATGACGGACATCCTCACGGCGGCCGGTGCGCGGAGCACCAGGGTGCTGGCGCGCACGGCACACACGCTCGGTACGTGCCGGATGAGCGACGATCCGAGTGACGGCGTGGTCGACGGAGAGGGTCGATCGCACGACATCGACAACCTGTGGATCTGCGACAACTCCACGTTCCCGAGCGCGCTCTCCGCGAACCCGGGCCTCGCGCAGATGGCGTTGTCGCTACGCACGGCCGACCGGATGCTCGCGGCACGGTAGCCGCCACAGCACGGCTCGGCGAGGAGCCGGACCGTGCTGTGGCGCGTTGACGCGCACGAGCAGTGGGCCGAGGCGCTTCGCACCTTCATCGATGCGCAGTGAGATGACACGCACCGCATCAGGTCGGGCTCATCTCTCCGAACGTGCCGGCTCGACGAGGCGGGCACCGGGCTCGCCTCGCGTCAGGCTCCGACGTCGATGGGTACGCCAGCGAGCTCCTCGACCTGCCGCCAGAGAGACGACGCCGCGTCGCCCGCCGGCGTGGCAGTCCTGGCCGGCGGAACGATGGCGACGGGAGCGCCCCGAAGTCGGCCGACCGGCGAGAAGTACTCGCCGCCCCGGACTTCGGGATCCGTGAGCGCCCTGACCGCGGACCAAGCGGCGGTGTCCTTCCCTTGTGCCCAAGGCGTGTAGGGATTCCGCTGATATGGAGTCGTGTCGTCGCGGACGCCAGGTCGCTCCGGAGTCTTCGCGTCGACGCCGACACCGGGCCGGGTAACGACCGATGCGGCGGGCAGTCCGGCCGCTCGGAGCCTGCGGTCGAGCTCGAAGGCGAACACCTCCGTCGCGGTCTTGGCCTTGGTGTAGGCCACGACCCCGATCGCGGGCACCTGGCGGAGGTCGTCAACGCCGACACGCAGCAGTTGGACGAACCCGGTCGAGGTGTGGACGACTCGAGCCACCGTGCCATGATCCACGGCCGTGGCGACCAATGTCGGGAGCACCCTGGCCAGCAGTCGGGCATTGGCGGCCAGATGGGTGCCGAGCAGGAGGGGCAATCCATCCGCAGTCAGCTCGCGTCGGTTCATGCTCATCGCACCGCCGTTGAGCAGGACGGCGTCGAGACGGGGAAGCAGGGCGAGTTCGGCAGCTGCCTCGTCGACGGCGGTGAGCGAGCCGAGCTCGAGTGCCACGTGGCGGACCCGGGCCTGCGGGACTCGGCTTCGAATGGAGGTGGCGGCCCGCCGCAGCTTGTCATGCGATCGGGAGGCGAGCACGACTTCCGCGCCAGCGGCAGCGAGCTGCTCTGCGGCGAAGTACCCGATTCCGGCGGTGGAACCGGTCACGACGATGGTTCGTCCGGTCTGGTCTGGCAAGCGGGCGGGGTCCCAGGTCATATTTTCCTCACTTCTTAAGCGGATGATCTATCCGTTTGGACCATAGCACAAGCGGATAGGCCATCCGTTTGGCGTAGAGTGGTCCTATGGCCACTCTCCGTTCCGACGCAGCACGTAGCCGGGCGAACATCCTCGATGTCGCCCGGACCCACGACCGCGCGACGCTTCGACTCAACGACGTCGCCCGTGAGGCCGGGGTCGGGGTCGGAACCGTCTACCGGCACTTCCCGACGGTCCACGCACTCATCGAGGCGCTGTCAGCCGACGCGCTCGACGCGATGCTCGAGACCTCTCGGCGTGCCGCAGCCGAGCCGGATCCGAGCGATGGGCTGGCGCTTTACCTTGGTTCGGCACTCAGGCTGCAGCTCGAGGACGGCGGTCTGCAGGCTGTCCTCCTCTCGCCGGAGGACGAGGCCGACTCCGTGCGGAACGTCAAGCGCGAGATCTTCGAATCCTTCACGACCGTCCTCGAGGCGGCCCGCGCCGCGGGTGCCGTCCGCGCCGATCTCACGGTCGACCGTCTGTCGCACCTCGTGTGCGGAATCGAGCACGCGGTGCGGCTCGGTACTCCCGAGGACCTGCCCCTCCTCCTGCAGGTGATGCTCGACGGGCTGAAGCCTCGACCGTGATCACCGGCTCAGCCCCGATGGACCCGACTTCGGCGAACTCGGCCGCGCCGTGCGGACGGTTCTGGGTGGCCCTGTCGCCTTCCCCCGGCACGCGGTCGGCGTAAGGTCGGCACATGCACCCCGAGCGAACCCGCCAGCCGGCCCTGCGGCGAGCACCATCGAGGCCGCCGGCCGCGTCATCCACTGCGGCAGCCTGGAACGCCTTCCTGCTCCGACCTGAGGCGAGAGCGTGGATCAGTGCCACCGAGCGTGGACAGCGACAGCCTGAGGTCGGCGACGTTGCGCTGGAGGTCCTGCTCCTGGAGTACCGTCGCCCGGCCCGCCTGGCGCTCGGGCTCGTCTCGTCCGTAGCACTCGTCGCGGCCGCCACCCTCTCCGTCGCGACCGTGACCGTCCTCGGTCCGTTCTGGGTGGGGGAGAGCGGGGCGCTCTTCGGCTTCGTCGTCCTCATCGGGTTCGCGGTCGCGTTGACGAGCGTCGTCATCCTGCTCGGGCTGCAGGTCTCCGAGAACCGCATCATCCACGCCATCTCCGTGTGGTCCGGCGTCACTCCGGGAACCGGCGGCCCGCCGGAGCCACAGACGGCGACTGCGCAGTCCGTGGACCGGCGGGAGGCGGCGGCGACGCGCACCCTCTTCCTGGCGGTCTCGGGCGCAGGGATCGCCGCAACCGTCGTCTCGATGGTCTGGCTGTCCTCCGCCGAAGGCGGGTCGTTCGTGCTGCCACTCGTCGTCGCTGCGGTCCTGCAAGCGATCATCTGGCTCGCGGTCTGCGCCGGGGTCGTCCGCGTACTGCGGTCGTCGCGGGTCTGACGAGCGCGACGGTCGACCGTGTCGCGGTGCTCAGCTGACTCGGTCGGAACCGAGCCCGGGGCGAACCTACTGCTCGTGAACGATCCGAACGCGCGTGACCGAGAAACCGGCTCGATCGAAGGCGCCGCGCATCGGGGTGTTCGCGGCGTCCGTGGTGCCGACGATCCGGTCCTGCCCCGACCCGTGGTGCACGTGGACCATCTCCGCCAGGAGGTCGTGCACGTAACCGTGTCCGCGGTGCTCGGGCAACACGCCCAGATAGCTGATGCTCGCGTCGTACGCCGTCCTGGTCGGAATGATGAACCCGACCATCGTCCCGTCGAGGAGCTCAGCGACCCGCCAGGCGTCCCGTTCGCCGGGGAGTGATCGGTAGAACGCCAGGTCGTCGTCCGCGAGGGCCTGGAGTCCTTCGCGCGCGACCATGTCCTGCGTGTGCGCATCGAGGGTGCCGGTCGCGACCAGGGCGAACAGCTCGTGGAACGCGTCGTCCGGGGCGGCGACGAAACGGAGGCGCTGCGATCGTGCCGGCACCGGATCGGAGCTGGACCTCGCGAAGCTGACCCGCTCGGTCGTGCGCGAGAACCCACCCGCGCGTGCAGCCTCATGGCGCCACCGCACCGCCTCCACACTCGCAGCGTCATCTGCCCACGCAGGGGAGACGTCGACGTTGAACTCCAGTGCGGGACCTGCGCCGAAGGCGTCCAGTCCAGCGCGGATGAGCGCAGCGCCGACACGTTCGGGCTCCGCGACTTCGACCGTGGTGGTGAGGCAGTCGAGCGTGGCGGGCCGGTTCGCGTCCGCCTGGCCCCACCAGAGTGCTCGTGCCATCGGGCGACCGTCCTGCTCGGCGATCCACGACCATTCCGGCCGATAGTTCCGACTCGCGAGTTCGGCGGTCAGCCGCTCCGGGTCGATCCAGGCGACGGGTTCGTCGCAGCTCCACGCCTGCAGGAGGGGGACGTCGTCCAGGGTGGCTCGGCGGATGGTGAAGTCGTCGCGGGTGTCGGTCATCGGTCCCAGCTTGGACAGACGCGACTCGTTTGTCCAGGCCGGGCAGAAACACCTGGGCTACGCCGCCGAGACGGGAAGCGGACGCGCGGTGTTCGAGTGGGCGTTCACCCGAGCTGCGCGGCCGCATCACGGAGACACGCGATGAACGCGTCGTGGACCGGGCTGTCGTCCGCCCGTTCCTGACGAGCGGCCAGCAGGCGTGTCGTCGGCGACCCGGCGAGCGGCACGACGACGATCGACGGCGGCACCAGCTGCCGCACCGACTCGGGCAGGATCGTCATGCCCACGCCGGCCGCGACGAACCCGAGTGCGGTCTCCTGATGGACGACCTCCTCGACCACCTGCGTCCGACTCGACGTGCCGAGGACCTCCGCGACGCGGTCCACGAATCCTGGCATGAGCGCCCGCGGGTAGGAGATCATCGGGACGTCCATGAGCTCCTCCGCGGTGACCTCGGGTCGGCCCGCCAGCGCATGACCCACCGGGAGGCACGCCACGAGACGCTCCTCGAAGACGACCTCGGTGGTGAGCGCTGGAGAGCTGTCGGATGGCGTCTGCGGGACCTCGTCACGGACGATCCCGACGTCGAGCGTGCCGTCGCGGAGCCGGTCGAACTGTTCTCCTGAGGTCAACGGCACCAGGCGCAGCGTCACCCCGGGGCGGCTCGCCCGGAACAGCTGCACGACACCGGGGAGGACCGTGTAGTTGGCCGAACTCACGAACCCCGCGGTGAGCTCCCCGGCGAGACCGTCGACGAAGTCGCGCATCTCACCCCGGACCGTGTCGAGCTCCTCGACGATGTGTCTCGCCCGCGCCTGGAGATGTCGTCCAGCGGGGGTCAGCGCCACCCGCCTCGTCGAACGGTCGAACAGCGCGGTGCCGACCTCCTGCTCGAGCCGTGCGACCTGGACGCTCAGCGGTGGCTGCGACATGTGCAGCCGTCGAGCGGCGCGCCCGAAGTGGAGCTCCTCGGCGACGGCGAGGAAGTAGCGCAGCTGGCGGAGCTCCATCCCATCGACGATACGACCCTCGTATTACCGCGCTGTTTCGTCCAGATTGCGAGCGGAACGCTCTCAATCGAGGTTCGAATCGGTATTTGACCAGGGGGATCGCGACCGTGTTCGCTGAGGACCACACACCCCGACCTGGAGGACCACCCGTGACCGCAGACGCTTCCCCGAACACCCGGATCGACATGCTCTACCTGAGCGAACCGGAGGTCATCGCCGCCGGCATGAAGGACATGGCCCACTGCATGGAGGTCATGGAGGGGGTGTTGGTGCTCGTCGCGAAGGGTGACTACCGGATGGCCGGCCCGACCGCCAACTCGCACGGAGCACCGATCGGGTTCCCTGCCACCTCACCGTTCCCCGGCATGCCGCTGGACGCCGCCGACCGTCGGTTCATGGCGATGCCCGCCTACCTCGGCGGACGCTTCGACACCGCCGGCGTCAAGTGGTACGGGTCGAACGTCGACAACCGCGAGCGGGGCCTCCCGCGCTCCATCCACCTCATCGTGCTCAACGACAAGGACACCGGCGCGCCCTACGCGATCATGTCCGGCAACCTCGAGAGCGCCTACCGCACTGCTGCCGTGCCGGGAGCCGCCGCGAAGCTCCTGGCACCGGTGGACGCGAAGTCGCTCGGCATCATCGGGCCCGGCGCCATGAACAAGAGCGCCCTGCACGCCATGACCACCGCCCGTCCCTCGCTCGACACCATCCGCATCCACGGGCGCCGACGGTCGACGTCCGAGGCGTTCGCCGACTACGTCCGCGAGCACTACCCGCAGTTCACGACGATCGAGATCGCCGAGACGGTCGAGGCCGCCGTGCGTGACTCCGACATCGTCTCCGAAGCCGTCACCGGCCTGGTCGGCTCGGAGAACTACCCGTTCATCGACGGCGACTGGATCAAGCCGGGCGCCTTCCTGAGCCTGCCCGCGAACCTGCGCATGGACAAGGAGTACACCCTCTCCGGCAAGGCGCGCCTCATCGCGGACGCGAAGAAGATCTACGAAGCGTGGGCCGAGGAGTACCCGGCGCCGTCGCACGAGACCGCGTTCGGCATGATCGGCCTCTACTGGCAGGACCTCATCGGGACCGGCGAGCTCGACGAGTCCCGCGTGGTCAACATCGGAGACGTCTTCGACGGGAACGCCGTCGGGCGCGAGTTCCCCGAGCAGCCGGTGCTCTTCAGCGTCGGAGGGATGGGCGTCGAGGACGTCGCGTGGGCGAAGACGATCTACGAGAACGCCGTCGAGCAGGGGATCGGCACGAAGCTCAACCTCTGGGAAACCCCAGACCTGGCCTGACCGCCGACCGGCACCGAGCACCGACACCTGTTCCACCCGAACCCGACGCCGTGGCCGTCCGGCCGCTGTGCACCTCGAACGATGGAGTGATTTGTGGACGCTGGAAACGTCGCCTGGATCCTGACGAGCTCGGCTCTTGTCGCCCTCATGATCCCGGCCCTGGCGCTGTTCTACGGCGGGATGGTCTCGTCCCGCCGCATCCTCAACATGATGATCATGTGCTTCGGCGGGGCCAGCCTCGTCGCGTTGCTCTGGGTGGCCTTCGGGTACTCGCTCGTCTTCGGTGACTCCGTCGCCGGGCTCGGACTCATCGGGAACCCGTTTGAGTTCGCAGGGCTCGACCAGGCACTCGTCGACGACCCCGATGCCGGCATCCCCCTCGCGCTCTTCGCGGCGTTCCAACTGCTGTTCGCCGGAGTGACGACGGCGCTCGTCGCCGGTGCCGCCGCCGGTCGCATGAAGTACGGCGCGTGGTTGTTGTTCGCCGGGCTCTGGGCGACGCTCGTGTACTTCCCGGTCGCGCACTGGGTGTTCGCCTTCTCGAACGACACGGCGACCGGTGGATGGATCGCGAACACCCTCGGTGCCGTCGACTTCGCGGGCGGGACGGCCGTGCACATGAACGCCGGCGTCGCGGCGCTCGCACTGGCCCTCGTGCTCGGGAAGAGCAAGGACTGGGGCGGCAAGCTCCGTCCCCACAACCGCCCGCTCGTCCTCGTCGGCGCCGGGCTGCTCTGGATCGGTTGGTACGGCTTCAACGCCGGCTCGGCGCTGGCAGCCGGCAATGCGGCGAGCATCGTGTTCCTCAACACCACCGTCGCCGCCTGTGCCGGGCTCATCGGCTGGTCCATCGTCGACCGGCTCCGCCACGGGGCGGTCACGAGCCTCGGCAGCGCATCGGGGATCATCGCCGCCCTCGTGGCGATCACCCCCGCCTGCGGCGCCGTCTCGCCCATCGGTGCGATCATCATCGGGGCCATCGCGGGCGTCGTCTGCTGCCTCGCCATCGAGTGGAAGTTCCGGCTCGGGTTCGACGACTCCCTCGACGTCGTCGGGGTCCACCTCGTCGGAGGCATCATCGGGACGCTCCTCATCGGGGTGTTCGCGACGGATGCGGCTCCGAACGGACGCTCCGGTCTGCTCTACGGCGGCGGATTCGAACTCCTCGGCGTGCAGACGATCGCGACCGTCGCGGTCCTCGCCTACTCGTTCATCGTCACCTGGGTGATCGCGAAGGTGATCCAGATCACCATCGGTCTGCGGATCCCCGAGGAGCACGAGGTCGCCGGCATCGACGAGCACGCCCACGCCGAGCGCGCCTATGAGGACGAAGACCAGGAAGCACGCGCATGACGAGCGTCATCGTCATCGGAGCCGGGCTCGCCGGTGCTGCGGCGGCCTGGCGCCTGGCCCAGGCCGGGCACGACGTCACCGTCCTCGAGCGGAGTCGCCCGGCCAACGAGTGGGGATCGTCCCACGGATCGGCCCGGATCTTCCGCTATGCCTACCCGGAGGCGTCCTACACCCGTCTCGTCCTCGCGGCGGCGTCTGGGTGGGACGAGCTCGGCCTGGAGCATGGGCGTCCACTGATCACGCAGACGGGTGCGCTCGATTTCGGTGCGACCCGTCGCCCGGAGCACCTCGCGTCGGTGCTGGCCGAGCACGGCATCGATCACGAGCTGCTCTCCCGAGACGAAGCCAGAGCCCGTTGGGACATCGGCTTCGACACGCCCACCCTGTGGCATCCGGGAGCCGGCGTGATCGACGCGGAGCAGGCGGTGACGGCGATGCTCGAATCCGCCGTCCGCGCCGGGGCCACAGTCCTGAACGATCAGCCGGTCGAGCGGGTCGAGCGGACTGCCACCGGGTACCGGGTGCTCGGATCTCGGGGCAGTGCGTTCGATGCGGAGCAGGTGGTCGTCGCAGCCGGCGGCTGGCTTCCGGACCTCCTCGGCGACCTCGCGCTGCCGGGCGGGTTCCTCGACGCGTTCCCGGCCCTCGAGGTCCGACAGGAGCAGGCATACCACTTCCCGTATCGGGACCGACTCGGCGTCGCTGCGGAAGACCCGGCGCGATCCGGTTCAGTGTGGCCCACCTTCATCCACAAGTCCGAGCGGATGCAGGTCTACGGGCTCCCCGGAGGGCGCGACGCCGACTGGCGTGGTCAGAAGGTCGCCGAGTACAACGGTGGCAGGCGCATCCCCTCGGCCGCCGATCATGACGGCGTCGTCGACGACGCGAACCGCCGACGGGTCGTCGCCTACGTCCGCGAGTTCCTCCCGAGCCTCGTCCCGGAACCGTACGCCGAGACGACCTGCCTGTTCACGAACACCCCGACGGAGGACTTCGTCATCGACCGGGTCGACGGGATCACGGTCCTGGCGCCCTGCTCCGGCCACGGTGCCAAGTTCGCGCCGCTCATCGGCGACTACGCCCTCGCGCTGATCGAGGGGCGAGACGATGTGCCGGCGATGTTCCGTCCGAGCCTGGCAGCCTTCCGGTGACCCGCGACACCGTGGTCTCGCTCCTGGACGAGATCGCGGGGATCGGTCGGGACCACCGTCGGGGAGGGTACTCGAGGCCCGTCTACTCCACCGCCGAACTCGAGCTGCGGGAGTGGTTCGTCGGTCAGGCCGAGCGCCGCGGCCTCGACGTGGACATCGACGGCAACGGGGTCATCCGCGCCTGGTGGCATGTGCCGTCACGTTCGACGACGGGTGCGGTGGTCACCGGGAGCCATCTCGACTCGGTACCGGGCGGTGGCGCCTACGACGGACCACTCGGGGTCGCATCGGCGCTGATCGCGATCGACCACCTGCGCTCGCGAGGCGTCGAGCCGACCAAGCCGATCGTCGTCGCGGTCTTCCCGGAGGAGGAGGGCTCGCGCTTCGGCGTCGCATGCCTCGGCTCGCGGCTCCTCACCGGTGCGATCAGTCCGGATCGGGCGCTGGCCCTGCGCGACGTGGAGGGGGACACGTTCGCCGAGGTCCTCGCACGCAATGGTGTCGATCCGCGGGGTGTTGGTCCAGATCCGGCCGGGCTCGGAGCGATCGACGCGTTCGTCGAGCTCCACGTCGAGCAGGGGCGGGCGCTGGTCGACCTCGATCGCCCGGTCGCCATCGGCTCGAGCATCCTCGGGCATGGACGGTGGCGGGTGTCGATCCGCGGTGAGGGGAACCATGCGGGGACGACGCTCATGCAGGATCGACGGGACCCGCTCGTCGCGGCTGCGCGGATGATCACCGAGATCCGCACGATCGGGCGGGCCACGCCGGACGCTCGGGCGACCGTCGGTCGGGTGCTCCCGTTGCCGGGAGGCACGAACGTGATCGCGTCGAGCGTGGACTTCTGGATCGACGTCCGTCATCCTGACGACGTCGTGACCGCCGCGATCGTGGCGGGGATCACCGAACGCTTGTCGCTCGTCGCAGCGGAGGAGGGATGCGAGGCCGCGATCACCGAGGAGTCGTTCAGCGCCACGACCGACTTCGACCCGTTCCTCCGCGGGCGCCTCGAACGGATGCTGCCGGAGGCGCCTGTGCTCGGTACCGGAGCGGGGCACGACGCCGGAGTGCTCGCGTCGCACGTGCCGACCGCGATGCTCTTCGTCCGCAACCCGACCGGCGTCTCCCATTCGCCGGAGGAGTACGCCGAGGACGCCGATGCTGAGGCCGGTGCCGTGGCACTCGCAGACGTCCTGCAGGGACTGGCGGTCGGCGTCGGGCCCACCTGAGCGGGGGAGCCACCGGCCTCGTCGGATCCGACCGCTGTCGGCCGATCGTGTGAGACTCGACCTCGTGCACGAGAACGTATCCATGACCATCGACGCGGTGTGCTGGGACTGGAACGGCACGCTCCTCGACGATGTCGAGGTGGCGCTTGCCGCGATGAACACCGTCCTCCGGCAGCGGGGTCTTGCCGAGATATCCGACCAGGAGGCGTATCGGGCCGTGTTCGGCTTCCCCATCCGGGCTTTCTACGCCCGGCTCGGTGTCGATGCAGCCGACTTCCTGGAGGCGGCCGACGAATATCTCGCGCTGTTCGCCGCCGGCGTGGGAGCGGCGTCGCTCCAACCGCAGGCCCGCGCCACCCTTGCGGCGATCGACGCGCTCGGCGTCGAGCAGGTCCTCATCTCGGCGACCCCAGAGGTCACCCTCGAGCGTCAGCTGGCTCCCCACTCGCTGCACGGCCATTTCGCACACGTCCACGGCATCACCGATGTCTATGCGGCGTCGAAGGAGCATGTCGTGACCGCGTGGTTGGAGGACTCGGGCCATGATCCCCGGCGGGTGTTGATGGTCGGCGACACCAATCACGACGAGGAGATCGCCGAAGCGCTCCAGGTGCGGTTCCTGCGATTCGACGGTGGTCACCAGGACGCGCCTTCGCATCGACGTCACCCGGTCATCAGCAGCCTCGGCGAGATCGTCGGCAGTCTCACCCCGTCGCCGGAGGCACTGCGAGACCTCCGCCGACGATGAAGCAGGCGGGCCCCGCCGACGACAACGCGCCGTCCGAACGACAGTCGCAGACCGCGAGGTCGGAGGCCCATCATGGCCTCAGTGGTGGAGTCCGTGGACGACGGCGTGCCCCTTGCCGCGGCTGATCAACCAACGGTTGACCGGTGTGGTGACCATGAAGGCCAGGGCGAGAGCGGCGACCAGGGAGCCCCAGAAGAGGCCGCTGGTGAGGCCGGCGTCCATCGCTCCGGGGATGGCGAGCATCGCGGTGTTGTCGATGATCTCCATGACCGCGATCGACACGGTGTCCGCGGCCAGCGCGACACCGATGGCGGCGCGCCAGGACAGGCCCGCGCGGAGCACGCCGCGCATCGTGAGCGCGTAGCCGAAGACGAAGGCCAGTGCGATCGAGAGCACCACGGTCCCGAGATTGTGCAGTCCGAGACCGGTGCCGATCACCATGCCCAGCACCTCGCCGATGGCACAACCGGTGAGGCAGTGGAGGGTGGCGGTGGCGGCCATCCGCCAGGAGGTCGCGTTGTCGGATGCTTGGCCGTGACTGTGGTGGGTGTGGTCGCTCATGAGCACTCCTTCGGTTCGTTCAGCAAGCCGAACGATACCCCTCCGGGGTATATTCCAAAGCGCTGGTCCGCTTGCACGGACATCGACGCCGACTCAGGATGTGAGCGCCTCGTCGATCACGGAGAAGACCTCGGGATCCCAGGTGAGCGCGCGCTCCCACGGGAGGTCGAAGGCGTCGGCGAAGAAGATGCTGTGGACGTCCTCCTCGGAGGAGTGGCGGACCACGAGGGGGAGCACGTCGACCGGGACGTCATCGGCTCGGGCACTTCGCAGTGCCACCAGACCGTCGTGCGGCCACAGCTGTCGCGGCTCGACCGCCGTGTGGAAGTGGCCCGCCCCGATGGCGGTGACGGCGAGGTCGTCGAGGAACCCGGCCTGTGTCGTGTTCCACTCGTGCAGGAACCGGCGTGAGACCTCGTCGGCAGCGCCCTGTGAGTTCTCGGCGGCATAGCCGCTCGACCCCTTGAGGATCGTCGTGGTCCCCTCGTCACCGTGGGCGTCGTGGACCGAGACCTCGCCGGTGAGTACATCGCCGAGGAGCGATCCCTCCCACGGCGTGCCGAGGGTGACGAGCCGGCCGATCGACAGCCCGGAGCCGCGCAGTTCTCGGATTGCGGCACGAGAGAAGAGACCGCCCATGGAGTGGGCGACGAGGTCGACGCTCGCGAAACCGTGTTCGTCGGACAGCCACCGCAGGAAGGCGGCCAGGCTGGCTCCGCCGGCGTCGATCCCACCGACGGCGTTGACGGTCACCTCGGCGGGCAGCACGATCGAGACGTCGGCGAACCCCTGCCAACCCGTGTCCTCGTGCACCTCCCCAGCACCGATGCGTGCGGGTGCGGTGAAGACCGGGATATCCCGCCCCAGCAGGTGCGCACGCAGCGCGGTGAGGGTGTTCCCGGCGGCGAGGCCGGAGCCGGCGGCATGGTCCGGACCCGTGAACGGGGTCACGGCCGCACCCCCTGACACGAGGACGATCGCATCGGCCATGGTGCTCCTTCCGGCTGGCTACGACGTCAGCGTACTGGTCGGGCGAGGTCGATCCGCAGTGCGTTGCGACGCACGTCGTCGATCGCGGTCGCGACCGCACCCTGCGCCACCATGTCGGCACCGAGTTCCGACGCGACGAGCACGGGAGGTTCCGCGCTCATGTAGCCGGGGATGCGCTCCGACGCGACCTCGAGCAGCTGCGACATCGACGGAGCTATCCCGCCGGCGAACACGATGCGCTCGACGTCGAGCAACCCGCCTAGGATGGCGCTCATCCGCGCGATGCGATCACCCATCCGGCGCACCAGGTCGAGCGCGACCGTGTCGCCATGGTCCGCTGCAGCGAGGACCGACTGCGCATCCACCTGCGCGACCGGTATGTGACTGAGCGGGCTGCTCTCCGGGAGCCCGCCGCTCTCGCGGTACTCGCGACCCCAGTCGCGCAGGAGTGCGGCGATGCCTCGCGACGAACCGACGCCGTCGACGAGGTCGAGGAGGTGCAGCTCGCCCGCCCGGCCGCGACCGCGGACGAGACGACCGTCGACGACGTATCCGGCGCCGAGCCGCTCACCGGTGACGACCGTGATGTAGGAGTCGACGCCGACGCCGGCGCCGATCGCTCCCTCGGCGACGGCGGCGAGGTTGGCGTCGTTGTCGGTGACGACCGCGCAGCCGTGGTCGCGGATGCGCTCACCGAGCCGAGGGTTCATGCGGTCCCAGAAGACGTTGCCCTCGGGTGACCGTCCGAGTGCGTCGATGGGGGCCGGGACGCCGAGCACGATGCAGAGCGGCGGCCTCGGTCCGCACTGCTGCACGGCCTCGTCGATCGCCGCGTCGACGGCTTCGACCCGTGCCTCAGCGGTGGCCGCCGGATCGACGGTGTGGTGCGATCTCGCGAGTTCCCGACCGCGCAGGTCTGCGGCGATGGCGGTGATGGAGTGGGCTCCGGCGTCGACACCGACGACGATCCCGGCGTCGATGCGCAACTCGTAGCGTCGGGCGGGGCGACCTTTCCGATAGGCGGCACCAGCCTGACGTGCGTCATCGAGCTCCGTCAGCCAACCCAGTCCGATGAGTTCGTCGGAGAGCGTGATCGCCGTCGATCGTGACAACCCGGTGGCGGTGATGACGTCGGCCGCGGTGAACGCGGACGTCGCCCAGGCGTGATCGAGGACGGCGGTGATGCTGGAGGAGCGCGGCTCCGCTGCCCGCTCCGTCGTCGTCGCTTCCATGACCGACAACGATATCCACGATCCGCAGACCGCGCGCGGATGCCGAGCCGGGGAGGCGCTGCACCGTGCGCAGAACCGTGAACGATCACGGCGTCCGGCCCGTGGATGTCGTGATGGAACCGGTGCTTGACCAGACGCCGAACGGATGGCAGAGTTTCCGTCATCAGTTGATTTACTCTCTGTATTTAGTCAGCGGATCCATCGAGGGTTCCGCGGAAGGACAACGATGTCGAACCCACTGAAACGCGCGATACGCGCCACAGCCGGAGTGGCGGGTGTGGCGCTCCTGGCCAGCGTCCTCGTCGGTTGCTCGAGTGATGGCCGGGAGACCATCCACTTCACGTTCAGCAAGCGTGAGGCGTTCACCTTCATGAACCAGGCCGTCGCGGACTACAACGCCTCGCAGCAGCAGTACGAGGTCGTCATGGACACCTCGGGGCCCGATCCGCTCGCGGCGAGCTTCGTCCGTGGCAACCCGCCGGACCTCATGCTCTCGAACTACAACCACGAGGTGTCGCGTTTCGTCGAACGGTGCGCGCTCTCCGACCTGTCCGACACGACAGCGGCGGCGTCCATCCGCGACGACCTCCAGCCGTTGCTCGACCAGTACGGCGTCTGCGAGGGACGCACGAGTGCGCTGCCCTACTCGGTGATGGCCGCTTCCGTCATCTACAACAAGACGATCTTCGCCGAGTACGGCCTCGAGGTACCGACGACGTGGAGTGAACTCATCGCCGTCTCCGACACGCTGAAGGCGGCCGGCGTGGCGCCGTTCTACGCGACGTTCGCCGATGCCTGGACCGCCAACCAGGGCTGGTTCGACTACTCGGTCGGTGGCGCCGTCGACATCCCGGACTTCTACGACCGGCTCGCGGAGGAAGGCACCGAGGTGGGACCGGATGCTCCGGTCTCGTTCGAGAAGGACTTCCTGGAGCCCATCGAGAAGATGCAGCTGCTCGCCAAGGAGTACACGCAGGCTGATGCGCCGAGTCGCACCTACGACGCCGGCAATGTCGCCTTCGCCGAGGGCAAGGGCGCCATGTACCTGCAGGGCCCGTGGGCGTTCAGCCAGATCGCACTGACCGCACCGGATCTCGACCTCGGGACCTTCCCGCTGCCGATGACCGAAGACCCGAAGGACCTCAAGGTTCGCGTCAACCTCGACCTCGTCACCATCATCCCCGAGGAGGCGAAGAACCCCGAGGGTGCCCGCGACTTCCTCGAGTACCTCTTCCAGCCGGAGGTCATCCAGGCCTACAACGAATCGCAGCTCGGGTTCGTCCCGACGGACGACGGCAAGGCTCCCGACGACCCGCGCGTCGCGGGCATGATCCCGTACTACGACGCCGGCGCGTTCTACCAGGGGCCGGGCGTGCTCAACCCCCGCGCCATCCCGACCGAGAACTACGCGCAGTCACTGGTCCTCGGCACCGACGCGGCGTCGATGCTCCGCACCATGGACGCGGACTGGGCACGACTCGCGTTCCGACAGCCGCCCGTCACGAGCAAGGAGGGTTCCGAATGAGCGCCACCACATCGATCGTGACCGGGGGCAACCCGAAGGTCCGACGCAGCACCAAACGGGTCGAGCCGATCTACTACTTCTTCCTGTTCCCAGCCGTCATCCTGTTCACGCTCGCGATCACGCTCCCCGGCGTCGTCGGCATCTTCTTCAGCTTCACCGACTCCATCGGGATCGGCGACTGGGAGTTCATCGGCTTCACGAACTACATCGCCGCGTTCAGCGATCCGGCCATCCTCACGAGCTTCCTCTTCACCTTCGGGTTCTCGCTCGTGACGGTCATCGCGGTGAACGTCATCGCGTTCCTACTCGCGGTCGGCCTGACCGCGAAGATCCGCTTCAAGATGGGACTTCGCGGGATCTTCGTCATCCCAATGGTCATCTCGGGCATCATCATCGCCTACGTGTTCCAGTTCCTCTTCATGAACTCGGTACCGGCCGCCGGCTCGGCGCTCGGGATCCCGTTCCTCGAGACGAGCATCCTCTCCAACCCGGACCTCGCCTGGCTCGGCATCGTGATCGTGACGGCCTGGCAGTCGATCCCCGGCACGCTGCTCATCTACATCGCGGGTCTCCTCGCAGTCCCCGGCGACGTCTACGAGGCGGCGTCGCTCGACGGCGCGAACAAGCGCCAGCAGCTGCTGCGGATCACCCTGCCGCTGGTGATGGGATACGTCGTGATCAACGTGATCCTCGGCTTCAAGAACTACCTGAACGCCTACGACATCATCGTCGGCCTGACCAACGGTGGCCCGGGCACCTCCACGCGGAGCATCTCGATGACGATCATCCGCGGGTTCCAGACGGGTGACTATGCCTACCAGATGGCCACGGCCACCCTGTTCTTCATCATCACGATCATCATCGCCCTCGTGCAACTCTCGGCGACGCGCGGAAGGAACGCACTCTGATGGCCACGCCAACCGTGCTCAGCACCCAGTCCATCACCACGGCGAACGCGTCCCCGAAGCAGCGGACCAGGGGAGAGCGGGTGAGCTGGTCGACGACGATCATCCTGCTGCTCTGCGCCGTGACCGTCCTGCTGCCGCTCTACGTGACGATCTCGATGGCGTTCAAGACCGACACCCAGTCGGTCGACGGCAACGCCTTCTCGCTCCCGGCGCCGTTCAGCATCGACGGCTTCGTCCAGGCGTGGACGCTGACGAAATTCCCGGTCGGCTTCGCGATGTCGCTGCTCGTCACCGCAGGGACCGTGGTCGCGACGATCATCCTGGCCTCCTTCGCCGCGTACGCCATCGTGCGCAACTGGGATCGCCGACTGTTCCGCTTCTCGTTCTTCTACCTGCTCGCCGCGATGTTCATCCCGTTCCCGGTCGTCGCCCTCCCACAGATCCAGCTGACCGGTCGCGTCGGACTCGACAACCCGTTCGGGGTGATCATCCTCGCCACGATGTTCCAGCTGAGTTTCAGCGTGCTGCTGTTCACGGCGTTCCTGCGATCGATCCCGATCGAACTCGAGGAGAGTGCGCGCATCGACGGTGCGAGCACCTGGCAGACGTTCTGGAAGCTGATCTTCCCGCTCCTGGCTCCCATGAGTGCCACCGTCGGCATCTTCGCGTTCCTCTACGCCTGGAACGACTTCATGATGCCGTCGCTCATCATCTCGGATGCGGGACTCCAGACCCTCCCGGTGCGGCAGAACCTCTTCCAGACCCAGTTCAGCAGCAACTACAACGTCGCCTTCGCCTCGTACCTGATGGCGATGGCCCCCGCGATCATCGCCTACCTGTTCGCGCAGCGTTGGGTGATGTCGGGCGTCACCCAGGGTGCCGTCAAGGGGTGACCCGTCCGACCGACGGACCGACACCGGATCCACCCACCATCAGAGAAATCGAGGACCACGCCGTCATGACCGACGCACTACTCGTCGACACCGACACCGACACTGAGTCCGCCGACGCCACCTGGTGGCGTCAGGCCGCCGTGTACCAGATCTACCCGCGGAGCTTCGCCGACGCGGACGGGGACGGTCTCGGCGACCTGCCGGGCATCCGTTCCCGGGTCGGCTACCTCGCGGACCTCGGGATCGACGCGATCTGGCTCAGTCCGTTCTATCCCTCAGCGCTGGCCGACGGCGGGTACGACGTCGCCAACTACCGCGACGTCGACCCGCGGCTCGGCACGCTGGAGGACTTCGATGAACTGATCGCCGCACTGCACGAGCGCGGAATCCGGGTCATCGTCGACATCGTGCCGAACCACACCTCGGATCTGCACGAGTGGTTCCAGGAGGCGCTCGCCGCAGGCCGCGGGTCGGCGGCTCGCGACCGGTACGTCTTCCGCGAGGGGAAGGGCGCATCGGGGGAGGAACCGCCCACCGACTGGGAGTCGGTCTTCGGCGGCCCCGCCTGGGAGCGGGTCGAGGACGGCCAGTGGTACTTCCACAACTTCGCCACCGAACAGCCGGACCTCAACTGGGACCACCCCGAGGTCCGCGCCGACTTCCTGAAGACGTTGCGGTTCTGGTCGGATCGGGGCGTGGACGGCTTCCGGATCGACGTCGCGCACATGCTCACGAAGGACCTCACCGAGCCGCTGCCGAGTCGCGCTGAGCTGGAGCAGATGCCGCAGGACGGCACCCACCCGCTGCTCGACCGCGACGACGTGCACGAGGTCTACGCGGAGTGGCGGCGGGTGTTCGAGGAGTACGACCCGCCGCGCACCGCGGTCGCCGAAGCGTGGGTGAGTTCGCCGGAGCGTCGGGCCAAGTACGCATCGGCGGAGGGGCTCGGCCAGGCCTTCAACTTCGACCTGCTCGAGGCGGACTTCGACGCCGCCGAGTTCCGCACGGTCATCACCGACAACCTGGCGCAGGCGGCGGAGACGGGGTCGTCGACGACGTGGGTGCTGTCCAACCACGATGTGACCCGTCACGCCACGCGGTACGGACTCCCACCTCTGGCCGGGCGACCGGTGAAGCAGGGCACCGAGTGGGTCGCGGCGGGTGGTCCCGAGGCCGACATCGATCGCGACCAGGGGCTCAGACGCGCCAGAGCAGCGACGCTCCTGCTCCTCGGGCTTCCCGGAAGCACCTACCTCTACCAGGGCGAGGAGCTCGGCCTGCAGGAGGTCGCCGCGATCACGGCGGAGCAGCGCCAGGACCCCGCGTTCTTCCGGGGCGGCGAGTACGACGGGCTGGGTCGCGACGGCTGCCGCGTGCCGCTGCCGTGGTCTGCGGACCAACCGGCCTTCGGCTTCGGAGGTGCGGTCGCGCACCTGCCGCAACCGGCCTGGTTCGCCGAGTACGCGGTCGACGTGGAGGCTTCGGATCCGACCTCGACGCTCTCGCTCTACCGCGAGGCGCTCCGACTGCGGAGGCTGCTCCAGACGGCGGAGCACCTCGAGTGGGTCGAGACGGGGCGGACGGACGTCATCCGATTCGTGCGGCCGAACGGTTGGCAGGTCCTGACCAACTTCGGCACTGAGCCGTTCCCGCTCGAGGCGGAGCACGATGCCGTCGTCCTGGGCGCCCTTCAAGCCGGCGCGGTTCCGGGGGAGTCCACGGTCTGGATCGCGCCGGTCGGCTTGCTGGGGTGATGGTGGCCGTGGGCGCACGCCCCACCGCGGTCAGAGGCCGAGGCGGTCGAGCTGCTCCTCGAATCGGATCTGCACGTCCTCCGGCTCGGCGTCCTCCTCGGTGCTCCAGATCGCGTCGAGCTCCTGTTGGACGGACGCCGGCAGGGCGGCGAACTTCTCGTCGCACGCGGTGATCGGCGTCCAGTACCCGACCACCTTGAAGCGGGTGGCGGGTAGTCCGAGCTCCTTGCGCAGATACTTGCGCACGTCGCGGAGGGCCACCGTCTCACCCGCCACCCAGATGTAGCCCTGATCGAGCGGGAGGCGCTCGTCCACGACACTCCGGACGAGTCGGCCCAGCGCACTCGGGCCATGTCCGTTGCCGCCTACCACCCAGGTGACCGTCACGTCGTCGTTCGTCTCGATCGCGATCCGATCCTGCTCGCTCGGTACCTCGAGCACCACGCGGGTCCGCAGTCCGGGCGGTGTCTGTGCGACGATGCGCTTGACCGCGGGAAGACCGGTGAGGTCAGCGACGAGGACCTGCCAACCGATGTCGGCGGGCGGCGCGTACAGGCCGGTGGGCGAGTTCAGGCCGAGCACGTGCCCGGGCTGGGCGCGAGCCGCCCACGGCCCCGCGACCCCGGCCTCGTGCACGACGAAGTCGATGTCGATCTCGACCGGATCCTGCCGCACGGCGCTGATCGTGTACGTCCGCATCGGTGCCTGCGGGGAGCCCTCCGGCGTCTCCCACCAGTCGCCTGCCGGTACCGGGAGCGAGACCTCCGTCGGGTCGGCACCGTGGGGGAAGAAGACGCGGACGTACTCATCACCCGTGCCGGTGCTGACGAAGTCCTCGACGCCCGGACCGCCGAGGGCGATGCGGATCAGGTTCGGACTCAGGGGTGTCGCTGCGGTCACGATGCCGCGGTGGATCTTCATGGCGTCTCGGCCTCTCGGGTCGGTTCGGTGTGCTGGGTCGGGTGCGGCCTGTGCGCGAGCCAGGACTCGCGGTAGGGGCCGGGGGAGGCGAGGAGTTCCGCGTGCGTGCCGTGTTGGACGATCCGACCGTCCGCGAAGACCGCGATCCGGTCGGCGGTGGCGGTCTGCTCCAACCGGTGCGCGATCAGCAGCGCGGTCCGGTCCGTCCGGAGGACGGCGATCGCCGCTTCGACGGCGTCGCGATGGTGCAAGCCGACGTCGGCCGTCGCCTCATCGAGGATCACGATCGCCGGGTCCGACAGGAAGGCCCGAGCGACCGCGAGTTGCTGGATGCGTCCCTCGTCCAGCGGCACGGGCGACTCTCTCGAGCCGGTCGGGTCCGCCGCCGGGTCGTCCCGCAACGCGGTGACCGCCCACTCGGCTCCGACGGCACGGAGCGCCGAGACCATCTCGTCCGGGCCGGCGTCCGGAGCCCCGAGTCTGAGATTGTCGGCGATCGAGCCGCGGAAGTGGTGGAGCTCCTGCGACAGGTAGTACGGGGTCTCGTCGACGAGCACCCGCCCCGACGTCGGGGGATGGTGTCCGGCGACGACCCGCGCCAGGGTGCTCTTGCCCGAGCCGGACGTGCCGACGAGCGCTGTGGTCGTGCCGGGCGGTACGTCGATGGTGACCTCCGCGATCCCACGGTCCGTGGTCGGATACCGGAACGTCAGGTCGCGCACTCGGATCCCAGGCGCTGCGGCGACGCCGCCTGCGGCACCGCCGACGGGCGAGCGCGACTCCGGCATCGCGGACGACGCTGCTGCGAGGTCGATGACCCCGACGAGCCGAGCCAGCCCGACCGTGGCCCGCTGGATGTCGTCGAGCCCGAAGATGAGCCGGCCGACCGGATCGAACAGCCGGTGGAACAGGAGCGCGGCGGTGGTCACGAGTCCGACGGTGATCGTGCCCTGCAGGTTGAGGAGGAAGCCGGTCGCCAGGATCGCCGACAGCCCGACGAGCTCACCCGAGTTGATCCATCGGAACAAGCGGTTCGCGACGCGCACGCCCTCGATCTGCGCGTCGATGGAGGCGGCCGCGCGTTCCCGGACGCGTTCGAGCGCGTGGTCCGTGCCCGCGAACGCGGCGAGGGTCTCCGCGCCGTCGACCGCGTCCAGCACGGCCTGACTGCGCGATGCCTCGCGGATCCTGACCGTGCGGAACACCACTCGGGATCGCCGGAGGAACGCACGGGTCCCGAGGACGTAGCACGGCGCCGAGGCGAGACCGGCGAGCGCTAGCCACGGGTCGACGGCTGCCAGGGCGACGGCCGACACTCCGATCGCGAACCCGGCGGAGAGGAGTGTCGGGGCGACGTTCCCGCCGGCCTCCGCGACCGCGTCGACGTCGCCGGTGACCCGGGACAGGAGATCGGCACGCTCGCCGTCGTCGACGGCGCTCACCGGGAGCCGCATGGCCGAGGCGAACACGTCCTCGCGCAGTTCTGCGAGGAGGTCCTGTACCAGCCCCGTGAGCACCCGAGTCGCCCACAGCGTCACCGCGACGGCCCCGACAGCGCCGACGGCGGCTGCGGCCACCCAGCCTGAGACGACGCTCAGTCCGGCATCGGAAGCGACGGCGTCCACGATCCGCCCGAGACACGCGGGCATCACGACGCCCAGTGCAGCTGCTGCAAGGAAGAGGACCACCACGGCGGCGGTCCGTCCGCGGTGTCGTCGGAGGAGGGCACCGACGACGGTTCGGACGCGGGAGCCGTCGGCGACGGGGAGCATCTCGGCGGTGGTGGGCTCCGTGGCGTGATCAGTCATGGCGGGTCTCCGAACTGGGAATCAGCTCGACGACGCGGTCGCAGGCGTTCAACAGGACCGGCGAGGTGGTGATGACGACGACGGTGCCGTCGTGCGCCGCGAGCGCTCGGGCGATGCGGGTCTCCGTGAGGACGTCGACGGCCGACGTCGGTTCGTCGAGGACGAGCACGTCCGCACCGGCATGGAGCGCCCGGGCGATGCCGACGCGCTGGCGCTGCCCGCCGGAGAGCCGTCTGCCCGCCTCACCGACCGGTGACGACCAGCCGCCGAGCTGCACGACCGCGTCGTCGAGCGCCGCCATGCCCACGAACATCGCGTCCGGGTCGCCGGTCACGTCATGACCGCGGACCGCCTCCGCCAGGGTGCCGCTCATGATGCGCTGGCCGTGCGGTGGCGCGACCACACGACGGCGGTACGCCACCGGGTCGAGGTCCAGCTGATCGACGAGTCTGCCGTCGACGGCGAGCGAGACGCTGCCGCGCTCGGCGGGGGTCCGCATGCCGAGCAGACGGGAGAGGGCGCGCGCCGTGTCGCTGTCGGGCGGCCGGACGCCGAGCAGTTCACCAGCACGGACGTCCACCGGTCGGTCCTGGTGTTCGGGGTGGAAGGACAGCACGACGTCGGTCGCAAGGCCGGAGTCGGACGGCTCGTCCAGCCGACCGCCCGCTTCGAGCAGGTCGTCGGCGTCGACGACCGCGGCCAAGCGCTTGGCGGAGGCGAGCTTGTGGATCCAGTTGGACGGGAATGATCCCGCCTGTGCGAGGTATCCGCTGATGAACTGCGCGAGACCGAGCACCGTCACGAGCTCGCCGATGCTGATCCGCCCCTCCGCGGCGAACCACGCGGACAGGCCGACGAGTGCGGCCATGACGAACGCCGCCAGCGTGCCGCTCACGGCGTCGAAGAGGGCGAGGGACCGCCCGGCGGCCGTCGCAGCGCGTCGTGAGACGTCACTGGCGGCGTCATATCGCCGGACGGCTTCAGCCCGCCCGCCGATGCCGACGAGCACTCGGAACCCGCTCATGAAGTCGGCGGCCACCGCTCCGGCCTCGGTCGCCGCCCGTTGCTCGGCGAACCCGCGGCGCTCCAGCGGGCGTGACACGACGCGCATGACGAGCATCATCCCGATGGTCGACACGAACACCACGATCGTCGCCACGGGCGAGATCACCGACATCGCCAGGGCGGCTCCGATGATCGCAGCGATGGTGGCGGACTGCTGCGCGACCGACCAGGCGACGCCGGCCACCCGGTAGGTGTCGGACGTGACGACCGTCAGGGCCTCACCCGCCGAAAGGTTCTGTCGTGAGAGCTGCGGCCGAAGCATCCGGGACAGCGTGAGGTTCCGGAGCGCCTGTTCGCCGTGCCCGTAGATCGACACCATGAGCCGCGAGGCCGACTGGTAGCTCACCGTCAGGACGAGGAAGGTTCCGACCAGGACACCGATCCAGACCCCGAGGGCGACCGGATCGGACGGCACCACCGCGCGGTCGATGGTCGCCCCGATGATCACGGGGATCGCCGCCTCCGACAGGGCGTGCACGATGAGGAGGCCGGTCGCGGCGACGAGCATGGCGCCGCGACCGTCCGCTCCAAGCGCGATGCCGAAGAGGCGCCGCGGCGTACTCGTCGTCGTCCCGCTCACCGGCTCCACCGTCCGAGCGGGAGCACCAGCGGGGTACCAGAGACGGGGTCGGTGATGACCTGGCATGGCAGGTCGTACACGGCCTCCACGAGGTCGGCGGTGATGATCTCCTGCGGATCGCCCTGGGCGACGATCGCGCCGTCGCGCATCGCGACGAGATGCGTCGCATAGCGGGCGGCGTGGTTGAGGTCGTGGAGGACCGCGACGAGGGTGGTGCCGCTGCGGTGCAGATCCGTGAACAGCTCCATCAGCTCGATCTGGTGCGCGATGTCGAGGAACGTCGTCGGCTCGTCGAGCAGCAGGTGCTTGGTCTGCTGGGCGAGTGCCATCGCGACCCAGACGCGTTGCCGTTGGCCGCCCGAGAGCTCGTCGACCAACCGGCGGGACAGCTCCGTGACCCCGGTCGCGGCCATCGCCTCCGAGACCGCCGCTTCGTCGGCGCTGCTCCACGTCCGCATCGCGCTCTGGTGCGGGAACCGCCCACGCCCGACGAGGTCGGCGACGGTGATCCCGTCGGGGGCGATGGCGGATTGGGGGAGGAGCCCGAGTCGGCGAGCGGTGTCCTTCGGCTTCGACGCGCGGATGTCCGCCCCGTCGAGGAGGACGGCACCGGCGGTCGGGCGCAGGAGCCGTGCGAGTCCGCGGAGCAGGGTCGACTTGCCGCAGGCGTTCGGTCCGATGATGATCGTGAACGAGTCGTCCGGCACCTCGAGCGACAGCTCGGAGACGATCGGAGCATCGCCGTAGCCCAGGGTGAGGTCGCGGGCGAGGAGCGACGTGGTCATGGGAGTTCCTTTCACGTGCGGCGCACGAACTGGGCGGCCAGCAGGCAGGTCAGATAGATGCCACCGACCGAGAGCGTCACCACACCGACCGGGACCGCGAGCAGCTGCGCGACGGCGTCGGAGACGACGACCAGGGCGGCTCCGGTGAGCATCACCGGCGCGAGGCCCATCGGGGTGTTCGAGCGGGTGAGCCGTTGAGCGATCTGCGGGGCGGCCAAGGCGATGAACGAGATCGGGCCGGCGGCGGCGGTGACGAGCGCGACGAGGGCCACACCGACCACCATGGCGATCAGGCGAGTGGGTCCAGGACGCACCCCGAGGGCCATGGCGGCGTCGTCGCCCATCTCGAGCACGGGGAGCGATCGTCGGAGTGGCCCTGCCAGCAGGGCGAACACGACGAAGGCCGTGGCGGCGGGGAGCAGCTGGTCGAAGCCGAGCGAGGCGAGAGAGCCTGCGCCCCAGGTGGCCGCCATCATCGCCTGCTCGACGCTGACGGAGATGAGGATCCAGGAGGTGAGGGAACCGAGCCCGGCCGAGACGCCGATGCCGACGATGATCAGCCGGAAGGACGACATGGTGTGGCGGTTCGCGAGGATGGCGACGAGCAGGGCGGTCAGCAGACCGCCGACGAGTGCCCCGGCGGCTTTGAACAGGTAGGTGTTGAGCCCGAGGACGAGCATCGTCAGCGTGACGCCGAACTGCGCGCCGACACCGAACCCGATGATGTCCGGTGAGCCGAGCGGGTTGCGGGTGAGCGACTGGAAGATACCTCCGGAGAGCGCAAGTGCCGCTCCGCAGAGCACCGCGAACAGCACCCGCGGCAGTCGCCACTCGGTCACGACCTGGCGGACGTCCGGGTCGGACGCGGGGTCGACGATCGCCCGGATGACCGCGTCGAAGCCGATCTCGTACGCACCGATCGTCATCGCGAACAGCCCTGCTCCGATGATCACCACGACGAGTCCGAGGCACACGAGGACGGACCGCACGGGTACGAGCGTCGCGATGTGCGCGGTCTCCACGCGGATCAGGCGTCGGCCGTGATCGATGACGCTCACAGTCCGCTCACCCGCTTCCGACGCACCAGCATGATCAGGATGGGAGCGCCGAGGAGCGCCGTGACGATCCCCACCCGGAGCTCTCCGGACGGCAACACGATCCGGCCGAGGACGTCTGCGAGCAGCAGGAACGCGGGGCCGATCACCATCGAGTACGTCAGCACCCAGCGCTGGTCGGGGCCCGTGAACCACCGGACGACATGGGGGATCATGAGGCCCACGAAGGCGATCGGACCGGCGGCTGCGACGCCCGTACCGGCCAGGAGGGTGACGGCGACGACGACCCACACCCGGGTGCTGCGCACTCGCGCCCCGAGCGCCTGGGCGAGTTCGTCTCCCAGGGTCAGCGCGTTCAGCGACCGGGCGCAGAGCAGACCGATCACGAGGCCCGCGACGATCAGCGGAGCAGCCCACGTGAGCTGGTCGAGGGTGCGGCCCCCGATGGATCCCACGCTCCAGAAGCGCATGACCTGGAGGGTGCCTTCGTCCCGCAGCACGATCGCGGTGGTGAAACCGGTGCAGGCGGCACCGAGGGCGACCCCCGCGAGGGTCAGTTTCATCGGGGTCGCGCCCGAGGCCCCGACGGATCCGAGCGTGTAGACGATCACCGTGAGGATGAACGCACCAGCCAGGGCGAACGGGACGTAGGTGCCGGGAGTCGTCAGTCCCAGGACACCGACCGCGAAGGTCACGGCGAACGACGCACCGGCGTTCACCCCGAGGATGCCCGGGTCGGCGAGCGGGTTGCGGGTGAAGGCCTGGATGAGCCCGCCGCAGACGGCGAGCGCCGCACCGACCAGGATGCCGAGCAGCGTCCGTGGGACGCGCAGCTCCATGACCATGAGGTGCAGGGGGTTCGCGTCGTCATAGGCGACGAGCGCGCGGACGACGGTCAGTGGATCGATGGCCCGATTGCCGATGGCGAGCGAGGCGACGGCTGCGGCGATCAGCACCACGGCGGCGACGAGGAGCCCGGCGGCGAGCGTCCCGGTGCGGTGGGGCGAGACGTCCGCGCGTCCGGCCCCACCGGGCGTCGGGACGTCCGCCGCCCCGCCCGCAGCCGGCGCTGCTGACGGGGCGGCGGACCGGGACATCTCTGACGTCACTTGCCGTCGATGGTCGGCTCGCCCTGCAGCGCCGCTGCGAGGTCGTCGACGTAGCCGGGCAGGACGTACTGCAGGGACAGGACGGTCGGCGCGCTGATGGCCGAGGCCTTGGCGGCGTCGGCGTAGATCACGTAGGACCCGGCGGCGATCGGCGCCCAGCGCGACACCACGGCGTTCTCGACCGTGTAGGTCCCTTCCTCGGCGCTTCCGCCCCACGCGGCGAACAGGTCGGCGTCCACGTCGTAGAGCTGCTCGAGGCTGACGCCGGTGTACCAGTTGTCGCCCTCGGCGCTCGCGAGGAAGCTGTCCATCGCCGACGTCGAGGTGAAGCCGAGTGCTTCGGTGATGCGGACCCGCGGGTCGTACTCGAGGTAGACGCCGAGGTCCGTCCCGCCCTCGTTCAGGGTGAGGCCCCAGACGAAGCTCTTGTCGTCGAACTCGGGGTGCGCGTCGGCGAGGGAGGTGATGAGGTCCTCGGTCTCGCCGATGAGCTCCTCGGCCTTGGCCTCCTCCGACATCGCCTTCCCGACGGTGCGGGTCATGCCCTCCCAAGTGCCCGGGTTCCAGGGTCCCTCGATGTACGGGACGGTCGGGGCGATCTCGGTGAGCCGCTCGTATTCGATGTCGGTGACACCGGAGTAGAGGCTGAGGATCAGGTCGGGCTTCAACGACTTGATCGCCTCGTAGTTCGGGCCGTCGTCCGTGAAGGGGATGATCTCGGGCATCTCGCCGTACGCCTCGGAGACGTAGTCCTCGAACCAGGGCTGGTAGCCGCTCTCACCGGCTCCCCAGACCTCTTCGATGCCGACGGGGTTGGTGCCGAGGGCGGCGACGATGTCGGGCGTCATCCACCCGAGAGCCACGATCCGTTCCGGCTTCTCCGGGATGACGGTCTCACCGTGGGCGTGTTCGATGACGACGCCGTCGGTCGATGCCGTCGTCGATCCGGTGTCGCCGGTGGCGGCCGAACATCCGGCGAGGGCGAGAGCGGTGGCGATGACGGCGGCGAGGAGGGTGGATCCTCGGCGGACGTTCGGGCGCGCGAAAGCGTGCGGCATGGGGCTCCTTTGAAGAGGGGGGAGTGGGATCACCGCTGGCGATCCAGAAGTTAGGTAAGCATGTCCTAACAGAACGATCGTAGGGCGCTTCCGCGCGCGACAGTGTCGAGTATCCGACGAGTTCTGTCGCCGATCCGACACGACGATGCGTGCCCGGGTGGATCAGCGCCAGTAGAGCTGATGGGCGGGGTCCGCCTGCACCCGTTCCACGTACTCCCGCGGGGTCATGCCGAACCGGGCTCGGAAGCTCGCGGAGAAGGCGCTCGAGGACGCGTACCCGCACCGGTGCGCGGCCGCCCCGATCGGCATGCCGTCGATGATCAGCCGCGCCGCCAGCGTCATCCGGACGCCCGTCCGCCACCGGGCGAAGCTCATCCCGGTGTCGTGCTGGAAGATCCGTAGCACGGTGCGCTCGTGGAGGCCGTGCACGTCGAACAGCTCGCGCGCGCCCCGGAGGTCACCCGGGTCGGCGAGGATCGCACGGACGAGCGGACGGACACGATCGTCTGACGGCATCGGGATCTCGCCCCAGCCGTCCGCCGTCTCCGGCGCGGGCTGCTGCAGCATCTCGATGAGGACCGCCTGCGCACGGACCCGGAGGTCGGTCGGCATGTCGTTGATCCCGAGGTGCAGCAACATCTCCTGCACCGCGCGCGGGACCAGGACCTGGGTGACGGTCTCGACGGGCGCGATCAGCGAGGTGGCGGGGAGGTAGGTGTAGCACCCGGTGGAGTCGCGTTCGTGGTGCGCGGTGTGCGGCGTGTGTGCTGGGATCCAGACGCCCTGACCCGGTGCGAGGCGCCACATCGCGTTCGGGAGATGCACCCACACGGTGCCGCGGTAGCACCAGGCGAGCATGGCGTCCGGATGACGGTGCGGTGGCGAGAGCGGGCGACTCCCGGTGTCCTCGTCGGTGACGACACCGGTGCCCATCAGATACGGTTCGGCGACGGATGACGGATGCTCGGGGCTCGCGTCCCAGTCGACCTGGCTGTACGGGCTCAACGAGCGCTCGTGCCGGCGTCGCCGATCAGCGGGAGGCCGTCGTCGTCGAAGCGGACGCCTTTCGCGGCCAGCCGGCGTTCCGCCTCGTGGTGGACGACGCCGCGCTTGCGCGGATCGGCTTCGAGGAGACGGAGCAGGAGCTCGTCGGTCGCGTTCGGGTGCAGCGCGATCTCGATGCGCGCACCCCAGAAGCGGTCCTTGAGGAAGAGCTCCAACGCCGCTGGGTCGGCTGCCGGGTTGTGCGCCGCAGCGGCGCGGATCGCCTGATTGGGGTCGTACGCGAGGACGGAGAACTCCTCGAACGTGCTCGCCGATCTCGCGAGCTCGTAGCGACGTTCCTCGTCGGCGATCTGCTCCGGCGTCTTGCGTCTGGCCACGGTGGTCCCTTCGTCGCGTCGCCGTCAACCTACCTGGCTCGCACGATGTTCGACAACGGCGGCTTGCCGCGATGACCCGCAGACGGGACACTGGGGTCGCTGCATGGACGTCATGAGCGTGATCTTCGGGGGAAGGAGCAGCGATGACCGCTGCACCGGGATGGTACGAGGCGGGGACGCCGGGCAAGCTGCGCTGGTGGGATGGAACGCAGTGGACTGCTCAGGAGGCCGACGCCGCGCCACGGGTGAAGCAGCAGGCGCCGACTCCCATGGTGTCGCCGTCGCAGCTGCCGTCCGGACCGCAGCTGGGCTGGTATCCGACGAGGCCGGATCAGCTCCGATGGTGGGACGGCTCGCATTGGACGGGGCTCAGGGTCAAGAACGGGAAGCCCGGGACCGATTGGGCGACCACCGAGCAGCCGAGCTTGGCCTGGGTGTTCGGATCGGTCTTCCTCGTGCTGGCGATCGCGCAGTTCAGCCTCGGCGCGCTGTCCACCCACCTGTCGTTCAACGGATTCCCGATGCTGCTCCTGACGCTGCTCTGGTTCGGTATCGCCGCCCAGACGACGGCCGTGCGGCGGATCCCGCAGCCGGTCGGCACCCCGGTGGTCACGGACGTGGTCCGTCCGTTACCCGGTGAGCAGGACGGTCCCGGTGCCGGTTGGTACTCCGTGTCGTCTCGGGCGACGAGGTGGTGGACCGGCTCACGCTGGGCCCAGTACGTCGGAACCCAGTACGGCATCCGGCCGACGTTCCATGGAGCGCGCGCGTTCCGCACCTATCTCGTCATGTCCTGGGTCGTCCTCGGGATCGGTGTGCTCGCCTTGGCCGTCGGCGTGGTCATCCTCGTCAACAGCAGCGGCGACGGCTACGGCTTCCTCGGAGGGTTCATCGGCGGCATCGTCGTCGGTGGCGGCGTCCTGTTCGCGGTCCTCGGCGGGGTGCTCCTGATCATGTCGCGGATACAGCGCCGGCTCCTGCTCCTCCCGGAGCAGCCGCCCGGGCACTGACCGCGGCGCGGCACAAGGGGAGGACGGCCCGTCGTCCGCGGGTAGGCTCGTCAGTCGGATGCGAAGCGTCCGACCACCGATCCGAAGGGCACATGATGACCACGCAGGAACTGACCATCTCGAACTTCGAGGACACCGTGTCGGCCGAAGGCATCGTCCTGGTCGACTTCTGGGCCGAGTGGTGCGGCCCGTGCAAGGCTTTCGGCCCCGTCTTCGAGCAGTCGAGCGAGCAGCACCAGGACGTCGTGTTCACCAAGGTCGACACTGAGGCGAACCAGGAGCTCGCGAGCGGGATGCAGATCACGTCGATCCCCACGCTCATGGCGTTCCGCGACGGCGTGCTCGTCTTCTCGCAGGCCGGTGCCCTCCCCGCGCCGGCACTCGAGGACCTCATCTCGCAGGTGCGCGGTCTCGACATGTCCGAGGTGCACGCCGCCATCGCAGCGGCGAAGGCCGAGGCACAGGCCGAGTAGCCGACGTCCTGAGGAGGCGGTCAGTCTTCCTGATCGCCGGGCGGACGCGCGAACTCGAGCCGGTGGACACCGGGCTCGTCGAGCCTGATCCGCAGCCGCCCGGCCGGCGCGCCGTCCTCCAGCCGTGTCGGCAGTGCGCCGCCAGGGCCCGTGATGGCGATCGTCGAGCCGTCGTCCGGCAGCTCGACGAGCACGCCGCCAGCCGTGAGAAGCAGGGTAGCCGCGACGGGGCGATGACGGCTCCACTCGACATCCGCGACGTGTCCACCCCGGACCCGGAACCCTCGGAACCGTCCCGCCGACCACTCGGCCGGGAGGGTCGGCAGCAGCGACAGGACACCGCCGTGTCCCTGGACGAGCAACTCGACGACACCGGCCGTCCCACCCAGGTTGCCGTCGATCTGGAACACGTCGTCGAGGTCGCCCATCGGGTGCAGGTCGAGCAGCGAGGCCGATGACAGAGGACCCAGCAGCGTGTCGAGCGCCTCGGACGCGAGCCCTGGATCACGGAGTCGTGCGGCCAGGCAGAGGACCCAGGCCATGCTCCACCCGGTTCCGGCACCGCCGTTCGCGAGTCTCCGTCGCAGTGCGCGTCGGGCTGCCTCGAAGTGCTCGGGCGTGGCCGATTCGGTGATCCGGGTCCCCGGGTACAGACCGTACAGGTGGGAGAGGTGTCGGTGGCCAGGCTCGGTCGGCTCCCGCTCCTCGGCCCACTCCAGGAGCGTTCCGTCCGCGCCGACCTGCGGCAGTCGGAGGGTGGCCAGGGTGTCGCGTGCTCGAGCCAGGAGCCCGACGTCCGCGATGCCGTCGCCGACCCGCTCCGCGAGGGCGAGGTACTCGCGGAGGCACTCGTGCGCCAGCTCCTGGTCCATCGCCACGCCGGCCGTCATCGCCGCCGCGTGATCCGCGTCGACCACGAACCGGTTCTCCGGTGAGGTCGACGGACTCACGACCAGCGATCCGGCGGCATCCGTGACGACCATTCCCAGGACGAACGAGACCACTGGCTCGACGGTCTGCAGGACGGCGACGCGCGCGGCGTGATCAGCGCCACCGTCGTCCAGACGGCGGTGGAGGTGCGCGACGAGCCAGGGGAGCGCGCTCGGCCAGTTCGCCCAGTGCGCGTCGAGCGGCACGGCGTCCGTGTGCCTCCAGAGGTCGCTGTTGTGGTGGGCTGCCGCCCCGTCGAGGCCGTAGGACTCGCCGGCGGTGCGCCGCCCGGCGTCCACCAGTTCGCCGATGAACCGGGTGAGTGGCTCGACCAGGTCACCCAGGCCGGTGCTCTCCGCCGGCCAGTAGTTCATCTGGAGGTTGATGTTGGTGGTGAAGTTCGCGCTCCAGGGTGGCCTGACCTGATCGTTCCAGACTCCCTGGAGGTTCGTCGGCTCACTCCCCGGTCGGGAGCTGCCGATGAGGAGCGCCCGACCGAGGTCGAAGTAGCGCTCCGCGAGGTCGGCCGAGGCGGACGCCGACGCCGAGAGGTCCAGCTCGACGCGGTCGAAGAGCGACCGATGGTCGGCGACGTGCCGGTGGAGCAACGCTTCGCCGGATCGCTGCAACGCACGCGAGACCGTCCCCTGGGTGTGCTCCAGCAGCGTCGACGGGTCGCCCGACGGTCGTTCTTGCCACCCGCGGTGCCCGGAACGTACACCGGCGACGAGGCGGAACCCGCCCGGGATCGGTTGCACCGCGATCGTCAGCGCCCAGGCCATGCCCGTGTCGACGAGACCCTCGGCGTCCGGGACGTCGGTCGGGTACCGGACGGCCTCGTCCTCGTCACCGCCGAGATATGAGGGTCGCACGCTCGCCGGCGCACGGCCGGTCGCCGACCACCACCGGGTGTCGCCGACCGTGCGCTCCTCCGTCGTCGACGGGTGCGGCGTCGCGAACCCGACCAGCGGTTCACGGACACCGTCACCCAGCAGCTCGACGACCAGCACGTCGTCCACCGCCGACACGAACGCGTGGAGCGTGACCGCCTCGCCACCGCTCGTGGACGTCGTCTCGACGACGCCGCGCGCGAGATCGGAGGTCCGTGTCGAGCGCGAACCGCTGTCGGGCGACGCGTAGTCGATGGTGAGGCGCCCGAGCGGCTGGAAGGACTCGGTGAACGTGGTCCCGCGCAGTGCAGCCGAGCGGGCATCGGCCGCCACGGGATCGCCGTCGGCGATCGCCCGGCGCACGGACTCCAGCGGACTGGGAAGCGAGCGGCCCGCCGGCCCGTCGCCAGGACGTCGCGGACCTCCAGACCACAACGTGTCCAGGGAGAGGTCGATGCCCTCCCGTCCGGGCACACCGTCGAGCGCCGCGCCCAACGTCCCGTTCCCGATGAGGAACCGATCGACGAACCGGGTGGCCGGTCCGTCGAGTTCGATTCGATGACGCTCGACGCGCTGCTGTCGGAGGTCCATCAGTGGCCGAGTCGGAGCAGCACGGCACCGTGCGCGGGCAGGGACGTGTCGACGGCGCCGTCGACGACCGGCAACGGCCGACCACTCCACAGCTCGGTGACGGACGATCGATCGGCGCAACCGAGATCGGCCAGGTGCACCCGCAGCTCCGTGTCCCCATCGCCGAGCCAAAACACCGCGCGCCACCGGGTCTCGCCGAACTCAGCCGCCCAGACGACGAGGTCGCCGTCGCGGATGATCTCCCGGCTCCCGTCGCTGCCGAGCAGTGCGAGCACGTCCGGGTTGGTCAGGAGCGCGAGCGTGTGCGCCGGGGTGTCCGGGAGGTGGCCGCCGAAGAAGAGCGGCGACCGGCCGATGCACCAGAGGGTCATGAGCGTCCGTTGTTCGTCCAGGGTGAGGCGACTCAGCCGGTCCGAACCGACGTGGGCGCGGATGCCGATCCGCCCCAGCGGGAGCATGTCCGCATCGGCCCACGCCCCCGGACGTTGGAGGGGCGCCCAGCGGGCCAGGCGCTGGAACTGTTCGAGCACCGCCGACCAGTCGTCCCAAAGATCGTCGGAGATCCGCCACAGCTGCGCCGTCGATCGAAGGGTGTCGAGGTGCTCGGTCGAGAGTCGCTTCCCCGGGGACAGGCTGAGCACCATCGGTCGACCGGTCGCGTCGATCGCCCGCGAGATGGCCACGATCTCGGCGGTCTGGATCGGTGGGTAGAGCACGTCGTCGAGCTTGATGAGGTCGACACCCCAGTCCGCGAGCTGTGCCATGACCGAGTCGTAGTAGGCCTGGGCGCCCGGGGCGGTCATGTCGACGCCGACGTTGTCGGGGTTCCACGAGCAGACGTTGGACGGATCGGCGATCTCCCCGCAGCGGGCGGTCGAACCGAGGATCGGTAGGTCGAGGTCGACGGCCAGACGCGGCACGCCACGCATGAGGTGCACCCCGAAGCGGAGCCCGAGCGCGTGGACGCGGTCGGCGAGCGCGCGGAAGCCGCCCGACGCCGCAGACGGGAACCGGTTCGGAGCGGGTTGCGGTCGGCCCCAGGCGTCGAGCGTCGGCTGGGAGACGCGCTCGTAGTCGCCGACGCCGGGCGCCGGTTCGTACCACTGGATGTCGACGACCACCGTGTCCCAGCCGACGGGCAGCAGGTGCTCGGCCAGGAACGCGGCGTTGGCAAGTACCTCGGCCTCCGTGACGGACCCTCCGAAGCAGTCCCAGCTGTTCCAGCCCATCGGCGGGCGGTCCGCCCGCGCCCGACGTGCTGCACGCACCTCGGTGACCGCGATCTCAACCTCGCTCATGGCGCGACGACCTGAGCCGTGATCGTTGCGAACGAGTGCGGTGGGAGCGTGACGCGAAGACCCGTCGGTGTGACGTCGAGACCCGTGAGCGGTCGCGGTGACACGGCGTCGGTCTCACCGGGACGGTTGTGGGCGTCGGGCCGCGCAGCGGTGAGCAGCCGGCCGTGCGGCTCGACCACGGACCCGCCACGGACGTCGACCTCGATGACGAGTGGCGCGTCGAGGTCGACGTTCGTCAGCGAGCAATGGAGGACGCCGTCCTTGACGCTCGCCGAGGCGGAGACGGTCGGGATGCCACCCGCGTGTGCGGCGTCGGCGTCGCGGACCGGCCCGACCACGTGCGTCGGGAGGGACGTGGCGTCCTGGTGCGGGCTGTTCATCTCGAAGACGTGGAAGGTGGGCGTCCGGACCATCTCGCCGCCGTCGGGATCGGTCAGGAGCATCGCCTGCAGGACGTTGACCGTCTGCGCGATGTTGGCCATGCGCAGCCGGCCCGCGAATCGGTGGAACACGTCGAAGTGCCAGGCGGCGACCATGGCGTCGCGGATGGTGTTCTGCTGGAACAGATGCCCGGGGTGCGTGCCCGGCTCGACGTCCCACCAGGTGCCCCACTCGTCGAGCACCATGCCGAACCGTTCCTCCGGGTCGTACACGTCCATGACGGCGGCGTGCGACGACAGCAGCTGCTCGACGCCCTGTGCTGCGGTGATCGTGCTCCAGTACTCCGCAGCGTCGAACCCGGTCGCGCTGCCCTTCGCCTTCCAGCTGCCGCCGATCGTGTAGTAATGCACCGAGACGGCTTCCCAGGGGGTCGCCGAGAACGGGTGGGTGGCCACGTCGGCGACGACCTCCATCAGCGTCTTGGTCCAGGCCACGTCGAACCCGTCGGCGCCGGCGGCGACCCGGTAGAGCGGGACCTTCCCGCCGCTCTCGCAGAAGGTACCGAATTGGCGTGCCAGGTCCGCGTACGCGCCGGCGCGCAGGTTGCCACCGCATCCCCAGGGCTCGTTTCCCAGCCCCCAGAACGGGACGTCCCAGGGCTCCTCCCTGCCGTTCGCCCGACGCAACTCGGCCATCGGGGTCTCCCCGGCACCGGTCAGGTACTCGATCCAGTCGGCCATCTCCTGCACCGTGCCCGAACCGAGGTTGCCCGAGACGTAGGCGTCGGCGCCGAGGAGCTCGCACAGCTCCATGAACTCGTGGGTGCCGAACGCGTTGGTCTCGCTCGTCCCGCCCCATTGCGTGTTGACGAGTTTCGGGCGGTCCTCGCGAGGTCCGATGCCGCTCGTCCAGTGATAGCGGTCCGCGAAGCATCCGCCCGGCCAGCGGAGGTTCGGGATGCGCAGTTCGCGGAGCGCCTCCACGACGTCGAGCCGGATGCCGCCGATGTTCGGCACGGGCGAGTCCTCGCCGACCCAGAAGCCGTCGTAGATCCCGCGCCCGAGGTGTTCCGCGAAGTGGCCGTAGACGTGTCGATTGATCGTGGGGCCCGGCCGGTCGAGGTCGACGGTGACGGTCGCAGTGGAGTCCATGGGTGATGTGGTCCTGTTCTGTGCAGCGGGTCGTGGGTCAGACGGCGGTCACGAGGATCGTGATCGCGCGGTCGGGCTGGAAGGTGGGGAGGTCGAGGCCGATCACGGCGAGCTGGCCACCGCTCAGCACGGGCGCCGCCGCGAGCGTGGCCGGGTCGGCGTCGAGTGGCGGCGCATCCCGGAGCCACCGGGGGATCACCCAGCGCGGGCCGAGGGAGTCGTCCTGCGCGACGGCGAGGCGGTAGTGACCGTCCGGGCGGAGTCCGGGAAGGCGGACCCGACGACGGGAGTCGGCCGACCGCGGGGGAGTCACGAGGGTGTACAGCGCGGTGGTACCGTCCTCCGCGACGACCCCGCGCAGGGTCGGAGCGTCGTCGTCCCACTCGCCGTCGCCGACGACGCGGCCGGTGGCGATGAGTCCGCGATGACGCGTGAACACGGCGATCCATCTGGCGAGGGTCGTCCGATCCGCATCGTCGAGCTCGCGCAGGTCCCACTCCACACCGAAGTGCCCGAGCAGCGCGATCGCGCACCGGGTGTGGAGCGTGTGCGTGCGTCCGGTCGTGGCCGATCTGGCCGAGGCCACGTGCGACCCGAGCATCTCGGGCGGGACGAGGAGCCCCGTCCACCGGAGCATGCGGGCCCGCTCGATCGGGTCGTGGTTGTCGGAGGTGTGGACGCGATCGGACCGCTCGAGGATGCCGAGGTCGATGCGGCCTCCACCCGAGGCGCAGCTCTCGATCTCGAGGTGCGGGTGCCGCGATCGGAGCTCGTCGAGCAGCCGGTAGAGGGCTTCGGTCTGGTCATGCACGGCTGCCCGCCCGGTCGACGGATGCCCGGCATCGACGAGGTCGCGGTTGTGGTCCCATTTCAGGTACGCGATCCCGAGCTCGCGGACCAGTGTGTCGATGGCCTGCAGGATGTGGTCGAAGGCCGCCGGATTGCCGAGATCGAGCACGTGCTGATGTCTGACGGGCGACGGGAGCTCGTCCCTCGCCCGGAGGATCCAGTCCGGGTGCTCCCGTGCCAGGTCGGAGTCCTCGTTGATCATCTCGGGTTCGAACCACAGCCCGAGCTCCATGCCGAGTGATCGCACCCGGTCGGCGAGCGGCGCGAGACCGTCCGGCCAACGCTCGGGGTCCGGTGTCCAGTCGCCGAGGCCGCGGGTGTCGTCGTGACGTCCGCGGAACCATCCGTCGTCGAGCACGTAGCGCTCGACGCCGATGGCCGCGGCCCGGGTCGCCAACTCGGAGAGGACGTCAAGGTCGTGATCGAACAGGACCGCCTCCCAGACGTTCAGGGTGACGGGGCGCGGACGCCGAGCCGCCCGCGAGGTCGAACGCAGCCACCGGTGGTAGCGCGACGAAGCGGCATCGAGGCCGACGCCGTGGGCCCCGTACACCCATGGGGTCCGGTGGTCCTCGCCGGGGCCGAGTCGGACCTCGCCGGGCAGGAGCAGCTCGCCGCCACGGAACGCGAGGTGTCCGTCGGTGCGCTCGACGCCGATCGTGTGGTTGCCGCTCCAACCGACATGGCACAGCCAGACGTCACCGGTCCGGCTGTCGAACCCCGGTGTTCCGATCGCGGTGACCCCGGTGGCGTCGAGACCGGGACGACCGTGCCGAGACTCGCGGAGGTGCGTCCCGGTCGTGACCGGAAGCCGCTGCGGCAGCTTCTCGTTGCCCCACCGACCGGTGAAGTCGACGATCTCCCGAGCCGACGTCGGGATCGGGAGGGCCGGCACGACACCCTCGATCTCCAGGAGGTCGTCGCCCCGGTTCGTGACCGTCACGCGCGTGCGCAGCAGGCCACTCGGTGTCAGTTCGATCGCCACGAGGAGAGCGCTGCCGGTCTGGTCGTCGAGCGCGGTCACCTCGACCAGCGCGGCGCCGTACTGCCGCACCTCGCCGGCCGTGAGGGCCGCCCCGTCGACCTCGACCGAGGCAACGTCGAAGCGCGACGACCAGGCCGTCCCGGCGCGATGCGCGCGGAGACCGGGGAGACCAGGCCAGCCCGACGCGTGCTCGGGCAACAGGCTCGGTTCGTACGGCGCGTCCGAGCCGTCGACGAGGTCGCCCCGCACGGTGGCCGTGGCCGCGGCCAGCCAGTCGAGGTCGTCGGCCTCGACGGCGGCACCCCAGTGCGCGATCGTCGGGAGACGGGTCCCGTGCTGGACGAGGACGACGGAGACGCCGTCGCACTGCAGATGGACGACGCGGTGTTCGAGCGTCGCTGCGAGGTCGGACATGGTTCCTCCGAACCGGTCGGTGAGGCGTGTGTGACGGCCGGGCAGGCCGAAGGTCAGGCTGAGTCCCGGACGACGAGCGTGGTGTCGAGCCAGCGCGGAGCGGTCGTCCGGCCGGCGATGAGCTCCATGACGAGTTCCGCGGCGACCCTGCCCATCTGCTCCAGCGGCTGGCGGACCGAGGTCAGCGGTGGCTCCGCCGTGGCCGCGACGACCGTGTCGTCGAATCCGACGAGCGCGATGTCGTGCGGGACCGTGCGGCCGCTGGCCTCGAGGACGCGCATCGCTCCGACCGCCATGAGGTCGGAGCCCGCGAAGACGGCGTCGAGGTCCGGGTACCGGGAGAGCAGCCGCGCCATGGCCGACGACCCGCTCGGCATGGTGAAGTCGCCTCGGGCGACCGCGCGGGTGTCGAGGTCACGTTCGGTGAGGACGTCCCGCCAGCCTCGGACGCGGTCGCTCGAGGCGGCCATGTCGGCGGGGCCCGAGATGACGCCGATCCGCGTGCGGCCAAGCGCGATCAGGTGTTCGGCCGCGAGTCGACCGCCGGCGTAATTGTCGGAGTCGACGAAGGTGACGTCCTCCGTGTGCTCACCCATCGGGCGGCCGACGAAGACGATGGGGAGGTCCACCGAGGCGAGCGCCTGGGTGATCGTGCTGATCTCGTGCTGCAGGATCACCACCGCCCCGTCCACGTAGTGCGCCGCCAGGTAGGCGACGAGCGCGTCGAGTTGGCGCGGGTCGGCGAGGAAGAGCGCGGGCTGCTGGGCTGCCGACAGGAGCGCGGCGGTGGCGCCCTTCAGCGGTGCCGCGACGAACGATCCGGAGAACGGTTCGAGCTCGCCCGCCGCGAGGACGATCGCGACGGCGCCCGTCCTGCCTCCGGCGAGCGACCGGGCTGCGACGTTCGTGCGGTAGGCCAGTCTCGCGGCCGCTTCGCGCACTGCGACGACCATCGAGGCGTCGACCGTCGAGGCACCGGCGAGGACCCGCGATGCGGTCGCTCGGGAGACGCCGGCCTCTCGGGCGACGTCGACCAGGGTCGGTTTGCGCATCCTCGCTCCTTTGCGATCCTCCACCTGCCGGTGGTCTGGCAACGAGCATCGCAGAATCCGAGAGAGCGGTCTCCGAGTTGCGCAATATTGCCCTGGTGCCCTGGAACCCCGCTGCCTATGGTGATCACCACGCCCGAACGGTCCGGATGCTCCCCGATCCAGTCGACATCGGCGCGAGCCGGAGAGCGATCTCCGGCCGGTGACCGCAACGTAGCGCGACACCGCGGAACACGATCCCGCATAGGAGGGGGATTTCCAGTGAAATTCCGTCTTGCAGCAGCAGCAACCGTCGCCGTCATGGTCGGCGCCCTGATCACCGGTTGTTCCGGGTCCGGCGGCGGCGATGACAAGACCTTCCAGTTCTGGTCCTTCACGGGCATCAACCAGAAGGCCGATGTCGAGAAGTACAAGGAAGCGCACCCCGACATCACCGTCAAGCTCACCGAGGTCGGCAGCACGCAGGAGACCGCCCAGGCGCTCACCGCGGCGTTGGCCGGCGGCAAGGTCCCCGACCTGGTGCTCATCCAGGGGGACGACATGCCCAACTTCGTCGCGAACCCCGACAACTTCGTCGACCTGAGCACGATGGGCGCCGACGACATCTCCGGGGACTACCTGCCGTGGGTCTGGGACCAGGCGGTGGCCCAGAACGACGCCGTCATCGGGGTGCCGACCGACGTGGGCGGGATGTCGATGGCGTACCGCGCCGACCTCTTCGAGGCCGCCGGCCTGCCGTCGGAACCGGACGCGGTCGCTGCGCTCTGGCCCACCTGGGACGACTTCATCTCCGTCGGCCAGCAGTACGTCGCCGCCACCGGGAAGCCGTTCCTCGACAACGCCGGCACCTCGGTCTTCTTCCAGACCGTGAACCAGGTCGACGAGAAGTACTACACGCCCGAGGGTGAACTCGTGTACGACACGAATCCGCAGGTGAAGGAGGCGTTCGACATCTCGATCAAGGCGATCGAGGCCGGTATCACCGCGAACGTCCCCGCCTTCTCCACCGGCTGGAGCACGGGCAAGACCAACGGCGCCTTCGCCGCGATGGCAGCTCCCTCCTGGATGCTGAAGAGCATCAAGACGGACGCTCCCGACACCTCGGGCCAGTGGCGCGTGACGACGGTGCCCAAGGTCGCCGGCAACTGGGGTGGCAGCTACCTCGCCATCCCGAAGCGCGCGGCGAACCCGGAGGCGGCGTGGGCCTACATCAAGGAGATGCAGTCGCCCGAGTCGCAGCTGAAGAACTTCACCGACACCGGCGCCCTGCCCAGCACGGTCTCCGCGTACGAGTCCACGGCGATCGCCGACTACACCGACCCGTTCTTCGGCGACTCGAAGATCGGTGCCGTGCTCGGCAAGTCCTTGCAGGAGTTCAAGCCGTTCTTCAACGGTCCGGAGACGGCGACGATCGGTTCGGCGATGATCAACACCGTGACGGACGTCGAAGCCGGCAACACCCCACCGGACAAGGCCTGGGACGTCGCGATGAAGGCCGTGAAGGACGCCCTCGGCGGCTGACCCGACGACCCCGTCCACCCGTCCGCTCCGACCCGGGGCGTTCCGGCCGAGCAGCACGCCGGAACGCCCCTGAAGGATCATCGTGACCACGCACATCGCCCCACCTCGGCTGCTGCCGAAACAGTCGCCACCCGGTATCGGGACGCGGATCCGCAACACCCTGCCGGAACGCTTCGCCCCCTACGTCTACATCGCCCCGTTCTTCCTGATCTTCGCCGTCTTCGGCCTGATCCCGCTCCTGTTCACTTTCGTGGTGTCCCTCTTCGACTGGAACCCGATCGGTCAGCAGACCTTCATCGGCTTCGACAACTTCACCAGGCTCGCGGCCGACCCACGGTTCTGGAACGCGATGCTCAACACCTTCGCGATCTTCATCATCTCCACGGTGCCGCAGCTGGTCATCGCCCTGGGCCTCGCCCATCTGCTGAACCACGTCCGCCTGCGCTTCGCCACCGGGTTCCGGATGGCGATGCTCGTGCCGTACATCACCTCGGTCGCCGCGACCACGATCGTGTTCGCCCAGCTGTTCGACCGTGACTACGGGCTCTTCAACTACCTCATCAGCTTCTTCGGCGGTGACCACGTCGACTTCCTCAACGACAAGGTCGGCTCGTGGTTCCTCGTCGCGCTCATGGTCGTCTGGCGGTGGACGGGCTACACGACGCTGCTGTACCTGGCGGCGTTGCAGGCCATCCCTCGTGACGTGTACGAGGCGGCCGCCGTCGACGGCGCCGGCGGCTGGAAGCAGTTCGTCTACATCACCATCCCGTCGTTGCGTCCCATCATCGTGTTCACGATCGTCACCTCGACGATCGGCGGGCTCCAGGTGTTCACGGAACCACTGCTGGTGAACCCGGCCACCGGCCTCACCTGTGGTGCGGCACGACAGTGCCAGACGCTCACGCTGTTCCTCTACGAGCAGGGCTTCGGCCAGTTCGAGTTCGGATACGGCTCGGCGATCGGCGTCGCGCTGTTCGTGATCGTCGTGCTCGTCGCCCTGCTGAACTTCTTCCTGTCCACCCGCACCCGAGGAGGACGCTGATGTCCGAGACGCTCAACTCCACCCAGCTGATGGCGAGCGCGACCTCGGTCGGCCGGAAACGGAACGGCGGCCGGATCGGCCGCATCCCCTGGTACACCTACGTCCTCCTCGTATGCGCCGTCGTCGTGAGCATGTTCCCGCTGTACTTCATGTTCGTCGTCGCGACCACGGACTCGGCGACGGCGACCACCCTGCCACCGCGGCTGTACCCGGGCGACAACCTGTTCCACCTCGTTGGGCTCGTGCTCGAGACCGTGCCGTTCATCCAATCGATGATCAACAGCCTCATCGTCGCGCTGTCGATCGGCGTCGGATCGGCCCTGCTCTGCGCCCTGGCCGGGTTCGCCTTCGCGAAACTGGAGTTCCGCGGCCGCAACGCGCTGTTCATCCTCGTGGTCCTCACCATGACCGTGCCGACGCAGCTGAGTGTGATCCCGCAGTACCTGATCATCTCCGCGCTCGACTGGGTGGACACCCTGCAGGCACTCATCGTCCCCGGCCTCGCGAGCGCGTTCGGCATCTTCTGGATGCGTCAGCACATCTCGAGCTCCGTGAGCGACGAGCTGCTCCAGGCCGCGAGACTCGACGGTGCCAACACCTGGCAGATCTTCTGGCGGATCGTCTTCCCGGTCATCCGACCGGCGGCGTTCGTCCTGGGACTACTCGGCTTCGTCGGATCCTGGAACGACTTCCTCTGGCCGTTCATCGTCCTGAAGTCGCCCGAGATGTACACGGTCCAGATCGCGATCAAGGCCCTGCAGTCGCAGCGGTCGATCGACCTCGGCCTGGCGATGGCCGGGTCGTTCCTGGCCACCATCCCGCTGCTCATCGCGTTCATCTTCGTCGGCAAGCGCATGGTGACGGGGATCATGGACGGAGCGTTCAAGGGATGACCCTGCAACACGACGGCGTCACGCCGACCACGTCGGGCATCGTCCGCGGCGTCTGGAACGACCGACGGGCGTCACCCGACGAGCGGGCGCGAGCACTCCTCGATGAGATGACCCTCGAGGAGAAGGTCGGTCAGCTCGGTTCGGTCTGGTTCACCGACACGGCGGGCGACTTCGCGCCGAGCGTGGGTGGCTCCGACGACCCGGCTGCGCCGACATCGGCGCCCACCGGCGACTTCACGGGTGGCCTCGGGCAGTTGACGCGCATCTTCGGGACCGAACCGGTGACGGTGGCCGAGGGTGTCGATCGCCTGCGGGAACGGCAACGGCAGGTCGTGGCCGGCAACCGGTTCGGCATCCCCGCGATCGCACACGAGGAGTGTCTGACAGGGTTCGCCGCGTACGGTGCGACCGCCTTCCCGACGCCGCTCGCCTGGGCCGCCTCGTTCGACGAGGAGCTCGTTGAGCGGATGGCTGAGGCGATCGGAGACGACCTCCGTTCGGTCGGTGTCCATCAGGGACTCGCGCCGGTCCTCGACGTCGTCCGGGACTACCGCTGGGGCCGGGTCGAGGAGACGCTGGGAGAGGACCCCTACCTCGTCGGCCAGCTCGGCGCCGCGTACGTGCGTGGTCTCGAGCGGTCCGGGGTCGTGGCGACGCTCAAGCACTTCGCCGGCTACGCCGCGTCCCGAGGCGCGAAGAACCACGCCCCGGTGAGCATGGGGCGCCGCGAGCTCGCCGACGTCGTGCTTCCGCCGTTCGAGACGGCGATCCGGCTCGGGGGAGCGCGAAGCGTGATGAACGCCTACACCGATCTCGACGGCGTCCCCGCCGGTGCCAGTGTCGAATTGCTCACCGGCATCCTGCGCGACGACTGGGGTTTCGACGGCACCGTCGTCGCCGACTACTGGGCGATCCCGTTCCTGGCGACCATGCACCATGTCGCGAGCGACGCGGCGGAAGCCGGCGCGCTCGCCCTCACCGCCGGGATCGACGTCGAGCTCCCGGAGACCGCCGGCTACGGCGCCGTCCTCGTCGGGCTCGTCCAGGACGGGGCGCTCGACGAGCGGCTGGTCGACCGGGCCGTGCTCCGGCACCTGCGGCAGAAGATCGAGCTCGGCCTGCTCGACGGGGGTCCGCTCGTGCCGGAGCATGCCGCATCGACCGATCTCGACGGCCCCCGCAACCGCGCCATCGCGACGCGTCTGGCCGAGGAGTCGGTCGTCCTCCTCCGGAACCGCGCCGTCCTCCCACTCCAGACCGCCGCGCGCATCGCCGTGATCGGGCCGGCGGCCGACCAGTTCCGCAGTCTCGTGGGCTGCTACGCGTTCCCCAACCACGTGCTGTCGAAGCACCCCGGGCACGATCTCGGCATCACCATCCCGACGATCCTGGACGCGGTGCGTACCGAGTTCCCCGCGGCTGACATCGTCGTCGAACCGGGATGCAGCATCACCGAGACCGGTCAGGAGGACGTTCCGGCCGCCGTCGAGGCCGCCCGTTCAGCCGACGTCGTCGTGCTGGCCGTGGGCGACATCGCGGGCCTGTTCGGCGATGGTACTTCGGGAGAAGGCTGTGACGCCGAGGACCTGCGCCTCCCCGGGGGCCAGCACGACCTCGTGCTCGCCGTCCTCGCGACCGGGACGCCCGTCGTCCTGACCGTGCTGTCCGGGCGACCCTACGCACTGGGGGACTACGACCGGGCCGATGCACTGGTCCAGGCGTTCTTCCCCGGTCAGGAGGGCGCGGCGGCCGTCGCGGGGCTGCTGTCCGGCCGGGTGCAGCCGAGCGGACGGCTCCCGGTGCAGATCCCTCGCTCGCCGGCCATGCCGGGCACGTACCTGCAGCCGCCGCTCGGTCTGGCGTACCGCGGGATCAGCGTGCTCGACCCCACGCCGCTCTTCCCGTTCGGTCACGGCATCACCGCCGGGGACGTCCGCTACCGATCGCTCACGAGTGCAGCGGAGCTCGCCGTCGACGGCGAGGTCCTCGTCGATGTGACGGTCGAGAACGTGGGTGTGGAGGACGCCGTCGAGGTGATCCAGCTCTACGGCACGGATCCGGTCGCCTCCGTCGTGCGTCCCTCGGTCGAGCTGCTCGCATTCGCGCGCCTCACGGTCGCTGCCGGGACGTCGGCCACGGTGCGTTTCTCGGTGTCGGCCGATCGCTTGTCCTTCACCGGAGTCGACGGCCGTCGGGTGATCGAACCGGGGACGTACGTCCTGTCCGCCGGGCCGTCGGCACTCGAGCGTCCGCTCACCCACACGATCGAGGTGACCGGCAGCAGGCGGGAGCTGGTCGGGCCGCGCGAGCTCCGCGTGGACTGGCGGCGTGTCGACGCGGTCGCGAGGAAGGCCTGACCATGCCGTTCGTCCCGATCTCCCAGGTCACCCTCACGGGTGGGCCCCTGTTCCAGGCGCAGGAGGCCGACCGCGCCTACCTGCGAGCCCTCGAGCCCGATCGTCTGCTCGCCCCGTTCCTCCGTGAGGCGGGCCTGGAGCCCCGGGCGGCGTCCTACGACGACTGGGAGGTGCGCGGACTCGACGGCCACACCGCCGGGCACTACCTCTCGGCCTGCTCCCTGATGGTCGCCTCGACCCGGGACGACGTCCTGCGCTCCCGACTGGAGTACACGGTCGCTGAACTGGTCCGCGCACAGGACCACCTGGGTACCGGGTACGTCGGTGGAGTCCCTCGGAGTGCCGAGCTCTGGGCCGAGGTCGCAGCGGGGATCACCGAATCGACGTTCCGCGCCGGCCGCTGGGTGCCCTGGTACAACCTGCACAAGCTGTACGCCGGTCTCATCGACGCGGCCCGATTGACCGGGAATCAGGTGGCACGCGACGTCGTCCTGCGCCTCGCCACGTGGTGGGAGGAGCTCGCCGCCGGGATCGACGACGAGCACTTCCAGCTCATGCTCGAGACCGAGATCGGCGGGATGAACGAGGCGTACGTCGACCTCTTCGACCTCACGGGCGATCCCCGCCATCTCGCGATGGCAGCCCGCTTCACGTCGACCGCCCTCAGCGGACCGCTGTCGCGTCGTTCCGACGAACTGACCGGCCTGCACGCCAACACCCGCATCCCGCAGTTCGTCGGGTTCGCCGCCCTCGCCGCTCGGAGTGCTGATCCGGCCCTCGCCCGCGCGGCCCGGTTCGCCTGGGAGACGATCCTGACCCGGCGCACGGTCGCGATCGGCGGCAACAGTGTCCGCGAGCACTTCCACGCCATCGACGACTTCACCCCGATGACCGAAGACCGCGAGGGCCCGGAGACCTGCAACAGCTACAACCTGATCAAGCTGGGCCGACGGCTCAGTGCCGACGAGTCCCACCCGGCGATCACCGACGCGCTCGAACGGATCCTCTTCAACCACCTCCTGTCATCGCAGCACCCTGAGCACGGCGGGCTCGTCTACTTCACCTCGATGCGACCCGACCACTACCGCGTCTACTCCTCGCCGGAGCACAGTTTCTGGTGCTGCGTCGGGACCGGCCTGGAGAGCCACGCGAAACACGGTGAGTCGCTGTACCGGTTCGACGACGACACGCTGTCGGTCGAGCTCTTCGCGCCCTCCGTCGTGCGGATCCCGGAACTCGGTCTCGAGCTGGAGCAACGCACGGCCTTCCCCTCCGACGGCGTGGTCAGACTCACCCTCGGGCTCACCGGTCCGCGGCGGTTCCGGCTCCGCGTCCGAGTCCCCGGGTGGAGTGTTCCGACACCCGAGGTGTTCGTCAACCGCGCTCCGGTGACCGCCGGACTCGAACGCGGCCACCTCGTCGTGGATCGCGAGTGGAGCGACGGCGACACCGTGTCGTTCGAGCTCCCCATGGGCGGTCGTGCGGAACCGTATCCGGACGGCTCGGACTGGACCTCGCTCCTCTGGGGTCCGTCCGTCCTGGCTGCCCGTGGCGAGTCGCTGCCGACCGACGTGGTGCTGGCCGGCCGCGCCCACGCCCCGCACACCGCCGTCGGCCCGCTCACCCCGCTCGCCTCGGCACCGATCGTCCCGCGGTCGGCTGTGCCCTACCGGGACGCCGACGGGCGACTCCGGATCGACTCCGACCGAGGACCGATCCCGTTGGAACCGTTCGCAGGCCTGCACGACGCGCGGTACACCGTCACGTTCCCCGTGGCGTCGACGGCGGACGAGGACGCCGTCGCTCGGCGCCGCACCGCCTTGGTCGAACGGGACCGACGCGCCGCGAGCATCGACGGACGGACGGTCGACCGGGTCGCGCTGGGCGAGCAGCAGCCGGAGGCGGATCACGCGTTCGAGGGGGTGGCCAGCGCCAGCGGCGCGGTGGGTGGTGTCCGCTGGCGGAGCACGGCCAAGCGTCTGTCCGTGACGCTCGTCGACCCGCATCTCCTCGGCCGGGTCGTCAGAGTGACCTGGCTGCACGACCCGGCGGGCCACGGTCTCACCCTGGAGATCGACGGCACGCCGGTCGCTCCGCAGGAGGGCGGGCGAGACGACGACCTGGAGTGGGCGGAGTACCCGCTGACGCCCACCAGCGCCGGGTGGGGTGTCCGGCGGTTCGCGCTCGTCGCGCAGCCGGATCGCGAGACCCCGCGGTGCACCGAGCTCCGCGTGCTGACCGCCGAGGGAGTCTGACCACCGGGGTGGGCACGCGCAGCACCCCGGGATGCGGGACCATGGAGCCATGACGACGACGCCGGAGCAGGACGACCTCAGCGTGACGCTCGCGGACGTAGCCGCGAGGTCCGGGTGCTCGGTGTCGCTCGTCTCCCGGGTGCTCGCCGGGAAGCGCCATGCATCCCCGGACACCCGTGACCGCATCCTCGCTGCAGCGCACGACCTCGGCTACGACCGCGCAGCACAACGTCGCGGCCGACCTCGCTCGGTCCCGCGCCTGCTCGACCTGGCGATGAGTCAGTGGGACGACCCCTGGGCGAACACGGTCGTGACGAGTGTGCGGCGGGCGGCCGCTGCGGCGAACTACGACCTGGTGCTCACGCCCGAGAGCGAGTCGATGGTCGACGACTGGCCCAGTCGGGCACGTGCGCGGGGATCTGCCGGTGTCGTCGTGTGCCTCATCCGTCCCAACGTCTCCCAGCTCGACATCCTCGCCTCGGCCAACATCCCCGTCGCGCTCCTCGATCCGCGTGCGGAGCCGGCGCGGAGTCTGCCGAGCGTCGGGTCCACCGACTGGCAGGGCGGCTTCGACGCGGGTCGGCATCTCGCCCGGCGGGGGACACGTCGGTTCCTCATCATCACCGGCCGGCCGAAGTACCGGTTCGGCCGTGCGAGGGAGGCCGGTTTCCGAGCGGCGGTCGAACGGCACGCCGACGGGGCGACGGTCGAGGAGATCTCGTCGCCCTGGTCCTCGGAGAGTGCGTTCGTCTCCGTGCGCAAGCTGCTCAGGCAGGGCGGGCTCCCGATCGGCGTCTTCAGCTGCAACGACGAGATGGCCTACGGCGTCTACCGCGCCGCTGAAGAGCTACAGCTCCGCATCCCCGACGACATCCGGGTCGTCGGCTTCGACGATCTCCCGCAGTCCAGGTTGATGCCGCCGCCGATGACGACCGTGCGACAGCCGATGCGCGCGATGGCCGCGCGTGCGGTCCAGCTCGTCCTCGAGGCGGAGCCCGGGACGGACCCGGGGGACCGCGCGGAGTTCCCGACCGAACTCATCGTCCGCGCCTCGAGCTGACGCGGACGCGGACGCGGGAGAATGGTCGCCATGACGGGATCAGCGGACACCGACGAGGTGTCGACGGAGCACTCGAGCGTGTCGACGTGGATGCAGGCGCTCGGCACGGCGACCGGGAACCCCGGCGGCGGGGCCGCATCCGGACTCATGCTGGCGATCGCCGCCGGCCTCACCGCGATGGTCGCCGGCTACACCCGAGCCACGCACGCCACCGAGGACGCGAACGGGCAGGACGAGAACGGGTCCGAGGCCGAGGCCGAAGTGACGATCGCCGCACTCCGTACTCGCGCCGAGGCGCGCTCCGAGCTGGCGCTGCGTCTTGCCGACGAGGATGCCCATGCCTCGCGGGCGTTCGGCAGTGCCTTCCGTCTGCCGGCCGGCGTCGAACGCGACGAGGCGATCCGTGCTGCGTCCATCGAGGCGGCCGCGGCCTCCGCGCGGCTGGGCGAGCATGCCGTCGACGCGATCGACGATCTCGCGTGGCTGACCGAGCACGGCAACCCGGCGTTGATCGCCGACGTGGCGGTGGCGATCGGTGCACTCCGCGCGGCGATCACGGGAGCGCGGACCAACGTCAGCTTCGATCTCGGTTCGGTCCGCAGCGCACACGGCTCCCTCGAGGAGATCCGCGCCGACGAGCCGCGCCTGTGGGAACTCGTCCCCGTGTTCGACCGCGCCCTCGAGCGGATCGACCGGCTCGCGGCGTCGATCGACCCCGAGGCCGCTCCCACCGACGCGGCGTCGTAGCCGGTGGTCAGCGCCCGCCGGGGCGCGCAGCCGGGCCGCTCGGAACCCGGACGATCAGGGCATGGTGCAGGTTCGTCAGCGAGACCGAGATCACGGAACCGTGCGAGTCGCCGTCCAGTTGGATCTCCTGCGGCTCCGCGAGTCTGAGGTGCATCGTCCGTGCCTGTGCGTAGCTGATCGCGCGTGCCTTGGGCGAGAGTCGTCCGACCAACCGGCCGAACCGCGTGCGGTGCAGCATCCGGTTGAACGTCAGGCGGTAGCCGATGTTCCCCCAACCCGGACCCTTGCCAGGGCGCAACATGACGGCATCGAGCAGGCCGTCGTCCACGACGGCCTCGGGGAGCAGCAGGACCCCACCGGTGAGCGTGCCGGAGTTCCCGACGATGATCGTGTGCGCTCGGGCAGCCGCCTCCGGACGGTCGTCGAGTCGATAGTGCAGGTCGAACTGCCGGTTGCCGATGATGCTCCGCGCGATCGGGTCGGAGTAGGCGAGCCAGCCGATCCGTCGCTTCAGCCGCTCATTGGTGTGGCCGGCCATGTGTGCGTCGAGGCCGATGCCGGCCATGACGAGGAAGACCTCGTCCCGGTTCGTGCCGTCGCTGCGCCCGAGACTGACCTGGCCGACGTCGACCACCTGGTCACGCCCTGAGCAGGCGATGTCGACCGACCGCTTGAGGTCCCCCAGCGGGAGGCCGAGCGCTCGGGCGAAGAGGTTCCCCGTTCCGGCCGGGACCAGCCCGAGGGGGATGCCGGTGGACGCGATGGCCTCGGCGGCGACCCGCAGTGTCCCATCACCTCCCGCGACCAGGATGACCGAGGGTGTCGAGGCGATCGCGGCCGAGGACGCACCCCGGCCGTCGTCGTCGGCGCTCGTCTCGTGCCAGGTGGAGGGTGCCAGTCCGTGCGTCGACTCCGCGGCTGCGACCACCGAGCGGAGGACCGTGATGTCGACCTTGGAGGGATTGACGACGACGGCTGCGCGTCGACGTCCGCGTTCGGCTGGTGCATCGTTCACAGCGTCAAGGATAGGAGGCACCGGCTCGGAACCAGCGGTGGACGCGAGCTGTGCCGCGGGTTCGTGAGACGCTTGCCCCATGGACCTCGAGGTGTCGCCCGGACTGATGATCCCGGCAGCCGAACTGCAGTGGCGTTTCTCCCGGTCGTCCGGCCCGGGCGGACAGCACGTCAACACCTCCGACAGCCGTGTCCAATTGACGTGGAGTGTGGGCGAGTCGGCCGTCCTCACCGATGAGCAGCGCGACCGACTGCTCGAGCGGCTCGGCGCCCGGCTGGTCGGCGGAGCCATCACCGTGACCGTCTCCCGCGAGCGATCGCAGCTCCGGAACCGCGAACTCGCACTCGAAGCGCTGGCGACACGCATCAGGTCGGCTCTCGCGCCGCCGGCGCCGACGCGCCGGCCCACGCGTCCGACCCGCGGATCGGCGCGACGCCACCTCGCCGCGAAACAGCAGCGGAGCGCCACCAAGCAGCAACGGCGACGTCCCTCCGACGACTAGCGGGTCACACCGTCGCCTCCCGCAAGGGCGTGCGTCGGACGGTCCGGTCCATTAGCGTTCCCGGAGAGCGCACCCGTCGACGCCGTCGTCGTGCGCGAACGGAGGAACACCATGCGCATCGTCGTCATCGGCGGGACCGGCCACATCGGCACCTTCCTCGTCCCGCGACTCGTCCGGGCCGGCCACGAGGTCGTGAGCGTGAGCCGCGGCGATCGTTCGCCGTACACGGACGCGCCCGAGTGGGACCAGGTCGAGCGGGTCCGGGCCGATCGGGAGGCCGAGGACCGGGACGGTGTCTTCGCGCGACGCATCGCGGACCTCGGCCCGGACGTCGTCATCGATATGGTCTGCTTCACAGTCGCCTCGGCGACGGCGCTCGTCGAGGGACTGCGCGGCAACATGGGTCAGCTGCTCCACTGCGGATCGATCTGGCGCTACGGTCCCAGCGCGTCCGTCCCCATCGTCGAGGGCTCCGGGACGCCGCCGTTCGGCGACTACGGCGTCCAGAAGGACCAGATCGCCCGGCTGCTCCAGCAGGAGACCGCCGACGGAGGACTGGTGACGACCTCCCTGCATCCCGGACACATCGTCGGACCGGGGTGGGTGCCCATCAACCCGCTGGGCAACCTCGACCTCGGGGTCTGGCGGACCCTCGCACTCGGTTCACCGCTGCGCATCCCCGGGCTCGGTGCCGAGCTGCTGCACCACGTGCACGCCGACGACGTCGCGCAGGGGTTCGAGCTCGCCGTCGCGAACCGGGACCGTGTCGCCGGCGAGGACCTCAACGTGACCTCGGCCGCCGCGGTGACCGTCCGCGGCTACGCCGACGTCGTCGCCGGCTGGTTCGGACGCTCGGCCGAGCTCGAGTCGGTGACCTGGGAGCACTTCCGAGCCGAGACACCGACTGAGCACGCCGACACCACCTGGGAGCACCTGGTACGGAGCCACTGCGCGTCGATCGACAAGGCACGGTCGCTGCTCGGATACGAACCCGCCTACACCTCGACGGAGGCGGTCCTCGAGTCCGTCCGTTCGCTCGTCGCCCGCGGGGAGGTGGACCTGCCCGAACCACGAGCAGCCCTGAACACGAGCCGCTGACGACGCGATCCTTCAGGGGGCCTGCAACGAGCTCCGGAGCCCGTGCGGTGCGTCGACCTTCGGACGCTGAAGGATCCCGCGGCGCCGGAGGATCGGTACGAGTTCGTCGAGCATGCGGTGCACCGTCACCGGGTGGAGGTCACCCGAGAAGATGAACCCGTCGTTGTCCGCTTCACTGCCGGCGCGTTCGATGTGGTCGGCCACCTCAGCCGCCGTGCCGACGACACCGCTGCCGTCGGTGATCCGCCCGAGTCGTGCCTTCGGCACGAGCAGCTCCCGGAGCGTCACCGCCGCGAAGGACTCGTGCCGGCCGCGCAACGCGTCGAGGCTGCCGCGCGACACGTGGTCGCCGAAGACGGCCGGGTCCACCGGTCGGTCGAGGTCGAGCGCGGTGAGGTCCGTCTCCAGGTCGCTCGACCACGCGAGTGCGACGGAGCGCAGCGTCTCATCGTCCGGCTGTTCCGAGGCCGCGACGAGTCGATCGGCCTCGGCACTGCTCGACACGATGACGGGCTTGAACACGAACAGGATCGCGGGAGGGGTGTCCCGACCGACGGCAGCCGAGGCGTCGAGGACCCGCCTCCGGTACGCACGGAGGCTCGCGATGTCGAGCGGTGCGAGGGCGAGCTGGACGTCCGACTGTCGTCCGGTGAAGGCGAGCCCTCGCGGCGAGGAGCCCGGCGACACGATGACGGGCTCCCCACCGGAGTCCTCGTCGAAGGGGAGGGCGTTGAGCGGCCCGTCGAAGTCGTAGTGTGCGCCGCGATGCTCGACGCGGTCGAGGTGGCGGCCGTCGGCGAAGCGTCCGGAGGCGGTGTCGCCCACGTACGCGCCAGGTCGCCAGCTCCGCCAGAGCGCGCGCACGCCGTCCAGCCACTCCTCCGCCCGCTCGTAGGCGATGTCGTGCGGCACGACCGGCTCGCCGAAGTGACGGCTGCTGCCGACGTCGGTCACCACGTTCACCCCGAACCGTCCGCGGCTGAGGTGCTGCAGGGTCGCGAACTGCCGTGCCGCCTGGTACGGCGGCAGTTGCAACGGGTTCACGGTCGGGATGATGCCGATGCGCTCCGTCACCGCGAAGAGGAACGGGGCGAGGCTCAGTGGGTCGTGCTTCGGCCCGCCGTAGGCGCCGCGGATGCGGAGGTCGAGCGTCTCGGGATTCCCCAGCGAGAGGGCGTCCTCGATGATCAGGAGGTCCAGACCCGCCTGCTCGAGCTCGCGCACGGCCTGCTGGTAGAGCGCGGGCTCCCGCCAGCGGTAGTCCCAGTCGAGGTACGGATGCCCCCAACCGTGCGGACCGAACCCACGTGACAGGAACCAGCCGAAGCGTTGCCGGGCGCTCACGCGGCGACCGCCTCGTCCGCCGTTACGCTCGCGCCGGTGCTCGTCGACGGTTCCCGGACCGGGAGCGCGTCGAACGCCGAGGCGAGATCCGCGATGAGGTCGGCGACGTCCTCGATGCCGACGGAGATCCGCACGAGTCCTTGGCCGATGCCGCTCGCCGCGAGCTGCTCGGCCGAACGCTGGGCGTGCGTGGTCGAGGCCGGGTGGAGGATCAGCGACCGGACGTCGCCGAGGTTCGTCATCCGCGTGAACAGGCCGACGTGGTCGATGACCGTCCGCGCTGCGTCCCGTCCGCCGTGCAGGGTGAACGAGAACACCGATCCCTGTCCATCCGGCAGGTACCGGTCCGCCAGGCCTCGGAACGGACTGTCGCTGAGCCCCGAGTAGTCGACCGAGGCCACTTCCGTCCGTCCCGCCAGCCACGCCGCGAGGGCGAGGGCGTTCTCGCTCTGGCGTTGGACGCGGAGTGACAGCGTCTCGATGCCCTGTGCGATGAGGAACGCGTTGAACGGCGAGGGCGTCGGGCCGAGACGCAGTGCGACCGATGCCCGTGCGTAGGCGGCCAGCGCTGCACGCCCATCCGCCTCGACGTGGCTGAGCCCGCCGAGCGCGGCGAGCGGCGAGGTGAGGTGTCGGTAGCGGTCTGCGCGAGCGGCCCAGTCGAACGTGCCGCCGTCGACGACGACGCCGCCCAGCACGGTGCCGTGGCCCGCCAGGAACTTGCTGGCCGAGTGGACGACGATGTCGGCGCCGTGCTCGATGGGACGCAGGAGGTAGGGCGTGGCGAAGGTGTTGTCGACGACGAGCGGGACCCCGTGCGCATGGGCCACGTCGGCGACGAGACGGAGATCCGTGAGGTCGTTGCGGGGGTTCGGGATGGACTCGACGAAGATCGCGCGCGTCTCGGGTCGGATGGCACGCGCCCAGGCGTCGGCGTCGAGCGGATCGGCGACCTCGCTCGTGGTGATCCCCAGCCGGCCGAAGTTCTCCGTGAAGAGGCTCCGCGAGCCCTCGTACAGACTCGGCGCGGTGAGCAGGTGGTCGCCGGCCTCGAGCAGGGAGAGCAGCGCGACGCCGACGGCCGCCTGTCCGGAGCCGAGGAGCAGCGCGTCCACACCACCCTCCAACGCGGCGAGACGGCGCTCGACGGCGTCGATCGTCGGATTGCCGACCCGGCTGTAGCTGTATCCACCAGGGTCCGGTCCGAACCGCCGCTCCGCCTCATCGAAGTCCGTGAACACGAACCCGGCACTCGCGTAGATCGGCAGTGCCCGCGGCTGGAGCGGCGCGTCGGGTGCACCACCGGCGTGCAGCTGTCGGGTGCTGAAGCCCCCTCGGTCCCGCTCGTACATCGCCTCGTCCTCTCCGTCAGCTCGGCCTTCGTCGACGCCCCGGCGTCGGTGACAGGCACTCTACGGTCGGGACCGGGGCGGGCGCAGGTGACGACGACATGCGCGGACACAATTGACCGGCGACCCCGCCGTCGGGGGAGGCCCCGTACCCTGGAGAGGCGTCGGCCGCGGACACAATCGACCGGCGCCGACGGATCGGACGAGGGGGAACCGTGAAAGCACTCATCGCATCGGGGAGCGGTCGGTACGCGGATCCGTGGCACCCGTACGCGCGCACGAGCCCGCTCATCGCGGAGGTCCTGGAGACGGCCGGCTTCGCGGTCGAGATCGACGAGGACGTCGACCGTGCGATGACGCGACTCGAGGGCGTGGAGCTCCTGGTGGTCAACGCCGGCGACCCGTGGCGGTCCGAGGATCAGGGCCGAGCGCCTGCTGCCGCGATCGACGGTTTCGCGGAGGCACTCGGTCGGGGGATCGGTGTCCTCGCGATGCACGCGGCGCTCGCCTCACTCCGCGACTACCCGGACTGGGCGCCGACGATCGGGGCGCTCTGGCTACCCGGTGTGTCCTGGCATCCGCCGATGGGCCCGACCGTCGTCCGCGGCCTGGCGTCTCCCGACGGCGGACCGCTCGCCGACATCCCGGTGGACGACGAACAGTACCTGCGGCTGCAACCCGTCGGTCGGAGCACCACCGTCGCCGAGCACGACGTCGACGGCGAGCGGTTCCCTGCGGTGTGGGTCCGCGAGGTGGGGCCCTCGCGCGTCGCCGTCGACGCACTCGGACACGACGAGCGTTCCTACGCCTCGGCGGAGCACCGTGCCCTGCTCGCAACGCTGGCACGGTGGGCGGCCCGGGCACCGTCCGCGTGATCCGTCACGGATCCTCGACCGGCCTCGTCTGTGTCGCGACCCCCGTCGGCGCAAGCCCCCGTCGAACGGGAGTCGGGCGTCCTGAGCGGGTCTATGCTCCTGTTCGGGGCTGCGAGCGACCATGATCGCCGGCCGCGGCCCGCGTCAGGAATCGGAACCTCGAGAAAGCCGCACCACGTGTCACAGGACCTCATGTCACCTGAGAACAACGTCCAGCGCATCATGCGCACCGGAACCGTCTGGTTCGGCGTCGCGGTCGGGAGCACCGCGATCGTCCTCGGACTCCTCCTCAGCTCTGGCTGGCGGCCGGCCGTCCTCGCCGAGGGACTCCGCGTGGTGTGGTGGTGCTGCTCGGTCATCGTGGGTCTGAGCATCGGCCTGCTGGGCTGGTCCGGGTGTCCGATCCTCGAGGTGGACGTCCCGACCGCGTCACGCAACAAGTCGCTGACCATGCAGCTCGGAACGATGCTGTTCATCCTCGGAAGCCTCGGCGCCATGTTCACCGTGCTGGCCGGGTCGCCGAGCTGACACCCGCGGCGCGGGCACGTCCGGCTCCGGCGGCGTCGTAGAGTCGATGCATGGCCCGATCCTCAGCACCGCTCCGCAGACTCGGCTTCCTCACGATGGGCCTGTTCGACCCCGAGGAGCCGGCGGCGGGGCACGAGGCGACCCTGCAGCTCATCGAGCTCGGTGAACGACTGGGGTTCGACAGTGCCTGGCTGCGGCACCGGCACCTGCAGTTCGGCATCTCCTCACCGGTCGCCGTCCTCGCCGCCGCGACGCAGCGCACGAAGCGCATCGCACTCGGCACCGCGGTCACACCGCTCGGCGCGGAGAACCCCTTCCGGCTCGCGGAGGATCTGGGCACGGTCGACGTCCTCTCGGGAGGCAGACTGCTTCCCGGCTTCAGCACCGGGGAGCCGATGCGGTTCGACGCGTTCAAGCACGCGATCTATCCGTCGACGCTCGACCAGGAGGACCTCGGCTACGACCGCGTCCTCCGCCTCCGCTCCTTCATCCGCGGTGACGTCGTCAGTGACAGCGCCGGTCGTGAGGGCCAGGAGGACTACTCCTCGCGGGTCGAGCCGCATGCCGACGGTCTGGCGGAGCGGCTCTGGTACGGAGCCGGCAGCCTGCGGTCGGCCGGTTGGGCCGGCGAGCACTCCTTCAACCTGCTCACGAGCAGCGTCATCGCCGCCGAGGACGGCACGACGGACTTTGCCGCGAACCAGGCCGCCCAGGTGCGTCGGTTCCGAGAACTCCACCCGGCGGGTGAGCAGGCCCGCGTGTCACAGGGGCTCGTGGTCATCCCGACGGACTCCGCGACCGCGTCCCAACGCGCCCGGTACCACGAGTACGTCGACTCGAGACGGCACCGCGTCGGTGTCGCCCATGGACCGCGTCGGATGCTCTTCGCGGAGGACCTCGTCGGCAGCAGTGCGGAGATCGCGGAGCGGCTGCACGAGCACGCCGGATTCCAGGAGGTCGACGAAGTCGCCTTCGCCCTGCCGTTCACGCTCGAACCGGACGACTACACGCAGCTGCTCACCGACATCGCCGGCGCACTCGGGCCCGCCCTCGGCTGGCGACCGGCCGCGGACGGGGAGTCCCGTCCGGCCTGAGCGGACCGGTCGGAGACGGCTTCCGGTCGCGCGTACAGTGCAGGTATGACGCAGCACGGGTTCAGACGGTACGTGGCCATCGGCGACAGCTTCAGTGAGGGCTACGGGGATCTCCGGGAGGACGGCACCCTTCGCGGGTGGGCCGACTTCGTGGCCCTCGGCCTCGCCCGGGCGTCCACGGAGACGGTCAGCTACGCGAACCTCGCCATCCGCGGGCGGAAGCTCCTACCGATCCTCGACGAGCAACTCGACCGAGCGATCGCGATGGGTCCGGACCTCGTCAGCTTCAACGGCGGCGGCAACGACATCATGCGCCCGCGGGTGTCGATCGACGGTGTCGCGGACCGCTTGGACGGTGCGGTCGAGCGACTGCGTGCCGGAGGTGCCCACGTGCTGCTGCTGAGCGGGGCGAACCCCTCGGCCCACATCCCGATGGGTTCGCTCCTCGCCCGCCGCGGCGAGCAGCTGGCCCAGGCCGTCAGGGTGCGGTACCCGCGCGAGGGGGTCACCTTCGTCGACAACTGGGCCGATCGGACGCTCGCCGACCTCCGATACTGGTCGGTGGACCGCCTGCACCTCAACGCCCTCGGCCACGCCCGGGTGGCGAGCAACGTGCTGACGGCGCTCGACGTGCCGGTCCCGGAGGAGTGGGGTATCGACGACGTCGCTGCTGCGCCGCCCGGTCCGCGTCAACGTCGCACCGCGGCCTACTACCGCGAGCACGTGCTGCCGTGGATCGGGCGCCGCCTGACCGGTCGGTCCTCGGGCGACGGTCGCGAACCGAAGATCGCCCAGCTGCAGCCGGTCGACACCCGCGGCTGACCGACACCGGTCAGCCGCGGGTCGGTCAGCCGACGCGGACGAGCGTCCGCTGCCAGCCGGAGGATCCGTTGGGAGCGATCGGCGCCTGCTCCTCGATCTGGAGGTTCCCGGCCTTGTCGGTCGCACGGACGGCGACGTAGTGCGTACCGGCGGTCGCCTCCCAGTCCATCCACCACTGCACCCAGGTGTCGTCGTTGATGGCGGTCGTGAGGTTGACGCTCTGCCAGTCGCCGTTGTCGATGCTGACCTCGACCTTGGCGATCCCGACCGTCTGCGCCCAGGCGACGCCCGCGATCTTCGCCGGTCCGGCCGGCAGCTGCTTGTCGATGCGGGGCGTGTCGATCCGCGAGGAGAGTTTGATCGGCGCCTTCGCGTCGTAGCCGCGCGGGGTCCAGTAGGCCTCGTCCTTGTCGAAGGTCGTGACCGTCAGCTTCGTCAGCCACTTGGTCGCCGACACGTAGCCGTAGAGGCCCGGGACGACCATGCGCACGGGGAAGCCGTGCTCGAGCGGCAGCGGCTCGCCGTTCATCGCCACGGCGAGGATCGCGTCGAGGCTCGGGTCGGTGAGCGACTCGAGCGGCGTGCTCGCCGTGAAGCCGTCGACGCTCGTGGACAGGACCATGTCGGCCTTCGAGTCGGGCATCGCCCGCTTGAGGACGTCGCGCACGGGGATACCGAGCCACTTCGCGTTGCCCAGGAGGTTGCCGCCCACCTCGTTCGAGACGCAGGTCATGGTGATGACGTATTCGTCGAGCCCCATGGCGAGGAGCTCCTCGAAGGTGATCTGCACCTGCTCGCCGACCATGCCGTCGATCGTGAGCGTCCAGGTGGCCGGGTCGACCGTCGGCACGGTCAGCGCGGTGTCGACGCGGTAGAACTTGTCGTTCGGTGTGAAGAGCGGGCTGAGGCCGTCGACGTCCGCCTCGGCTCCGTCGGGGATCGTGACGGTCGACTTCGGCGCCGGGAGCTTGAGGGCGTCGCGGACGGCCGTGATCGACGAGGTGGTGACGTTCACGAGGCGTGCGCCCACGCCGACGACGACGGCACCGGCCGCCGCGATGCCGGCCACGCGGAAGAAGCCTCGGCGGTCGAACGCCGCGCGCTCGTCGTCCGAGCCGTTCGCGGCTCGCTTCGGCAGGCGACGACTCAGGAGGACGAGGATCACGACACCGGCCGCCAGACCGAGGATCACGGGGACGACGGCGAGCGGGGTGGCACCGGCACGGGTGACGGTCGTCGCACCGGCGAAGACGCCGGCCGCGATGAGGACCACGACACCGAGCGGTGGACGGATCTGCTGCAGGACCCCGGCGATCGCCGCGGCGATCACGACGGCGACCCCGAGGCTCACGAGGAGGAAGATCTTGTCGTTGCCACCGAAGGTCTCGATCGCGAACTCCTTCGCCCACCGCGGGACGATGTCGATGACGAACGATCCGACGGTGAGGAGTGGACTGCTGCCGCGGGCGAACAACAGCGCCGCCAGCTCGGCGATCGCGAGGAACACCGCTGCTGCGACGATGCCGGACAGTGCTGCAGCGAACCAGACGAGACGTCGTCCGCTCCGTGTGGTGCCGGTCTGGTGCTTCGATGGCATGTGCTACTCCCTGATCGTGGCTCGACAGGAGTTCGGAGCACTGCCCGGATCAGACGGGTCGGATCCGCAGTCCGCCAGCCGTCTCGGCGTTCAGGCCGTCGAGACGGCCAGCCGCAGTCCCGTCTCGGACGCAAGTCGGAGGGCCTCGGCGAACTCCTGCTCGCTCCGTTCGCGCTGCGCTGCGAGCGCCGGGTCACGGTCGGCGAGGGTCAGACTCGTCGTGATGACGTGGACGTCCATGCCGAGCGCCCCGCCGAACAGCGTCCGCAGCGCCGGCACCTCGTGATCCCAACCCTCGGTCGGGCTGCCCGCGTCGTAGGAGATCCCGCGGCTGGTGGCGATGACGACCGGCCGGCCGGTGAGCGCTCCCGTGTCCGCGGAGGTGACACCAGGCACGTGGATGTGGTCGATCCACGCCTTGAGTGACGATGGAATCGAAAAGTTGTAGAGCGGCGCGCCGATCACGACGATGTCGGCGCCGAGCAGCTCGTCGAGCAGGACGCGCTGGAGCGTCTCGGCCTCGGCGGGCGGGTTCGTACCGGGGCGGCGGTCGGCCGGCGCCCAGTGGAGACTCGCGTCGGCGAGGTGGGGGAGCGGATCCAGGTGCAGGTCGCGACGGACGACGATGCCGGTGGGGTCGGCGGTCGACCAGGCGTCCACGACGGCCTGCGAGAGCCGGCGGGACCGGGAGGTGTCGAGATCGGCGGAGGAGTCGAGGTGCAGGAGGGTTGGCATGCGGCAACGCTAGCAAGCCGGGTCCCGTCCGCTTCCTTGCGGCGCGCACCGGAGGCGGTTACCGTCGCAGGATGGTCGACGCCCCAGCCCCCACCACGTCCGCCCGCCAGGACGCACAGGTCCTCGACGAGGCCGACCCGCTCGCGGAACACCGCGCGGCGTTCGTCCCGGCCGAGGGCGTCGTCGCCTACCTCGACGGGAACTCCCTGGGGCGGCCGTTGCGGGCCACGGCGGAGCGGCTGCAGTCGTTCATCGCGGGAGAGTGGGGGACGCGGCTCATCCGGTCGTGGGACGACCGCTGGTTCGAGCTGCCGCTGACCCTCGGCGACCGCCTGGGATCGGTCGTGCTCGGTGCAGCACCCGGCCAGACGGTCGTCGCCGATTCGACGACCGTGCTGCTGTACAAGCTGATCCGCGCGGCGGTCGACGCGACGACCTCCGCCGGAGGGGCCGCTGGGCGCGACGAGCTCGTGATCGATGCGGGGAACTTCCCGACGGACCGCTTCGTGATCGAGGGGATCGCCGCTGAGCGGGGTCTGCGCGTCCGATGGATCGACGCCGACCCGGTCCACGGTGTCGCCGCGCACCAGCTGCGCGAGGTGGTCCACGAGCAGACCGCGCTCGTCGTGCTCAGCCAGGTCGACTACCGGTCCGGAGCCCTGCTCGACGTCGAGGAGCTGACCGCGATCGCCCATCAGGCGGGAGCACTCGTCCTCTGGGACCTGTGCCACTCCGCCGGTGCGGTCCCGATCGAGCTCGACGAGTGGGGCGTGGACCTCGCGGTAGGCTGCTCCTACAAGTACCTCGGCGGCGGGCCCGGTGCCCCTGCGTTCGCCTACGTCGCGGCGCGCCATCAGGACCGGCTCCTCCAGCCCATCCAGGGGTGGATGGGCGCCGCCGACGTCTTCGCCATGGCCGACGCCTATCAGCCGGCCGTCGGGATGCGCCGGTTCCTCAGCGGGACACCACCGATCGTCGGCATGCTGCCGCTCGAGGACTCGCTGACGCTCATCGAGTCCGCCGGTGTCGCCGCTATCCGGGCGAAGTCCGTGGCGCTCACCACGTTCGCGATCTCCTGGGCCGATGAGCACCTCGCGGGCTCCGGTGTCAGGGTGATGACCCCTCGTGACGCGGCGCGTCGCGGTGGACATGTGACGCTCGGTCACCCGTCGTTCCGCGAGATCACCCCGCTGCTCTGGAATGCGGGCGTGATCCCCGACTTCCGGCACCCGGACGGTCTCCGCATCGGGGTCGCACCCTTGAGCTCCGGCTTCGCCGAGCTCGAACTCGGGCTGATCCGGATCGCCGAGGCCGTCCACCGGTGGGCGGCTTCACACGGATCCACCCCGCCTGGCGGACGTCCGTCGTAGGCTTGGCGGCATGCCCGCTGCCTCTGGAACCCAGTACCGTCTCCACCACGCCGGTCCGCGGGGCGAGGTCCGAGCGACGGTCACCGAACTCGCCGCCGGACTGCGCGAACTGACGGTCGGCGGACGCACCCTCGTGCAGTCCTTCGGTGAGGACGTCGTCGCCCCGATGGGGTGCGGGATGGTGCTCGTGCCGTGGCCCAACCGCGTCCGCGATGCCCGGTGGACACTCGACGGTGAACCGCAGCAGCTCGACGTCACCGAGGCAGCGACCGGGAACGCCTCCCATGGTCTCCTGCGCAACACGGGATACCGGGCGGGGGATCACACCGATCACGCGGTGACCCTGCTCGCCTCGGTGTTCCCGCAGCACGGCTACCCGTTCCGCCTGGACACCTCGGTCGCCTACACGTTGGACGATGACGGCCTGCGGGTGACCCACACCATCGTGAACCGGTCGGGTCGCCCCGCGCCGGTCGCCGTCGGCGCTCACCCCTACCTGGCGCTCGGCGACGTGCCGACCGCCGACCTCACCGTGACGGTGGCCGCCGACACCTGGTTCGAGACGGACGAGCAGCGCATCCCGGTCGTCTCCCGTCCCGTCGACGGGACCCCGTACGACCTGCGCTCGGGTGCTCGCGTGGGCGACCTCTCGATCGACGTCGGCCTGGGTTCGGTCCAGCAGGTCGACGGTGCCGTCCGACACCGGCTCACCGCACCGGACGGCGACACCGTCGAACTCTGGGCGGACGACGACTTCCGGTTCGTCCAGGTCTACACGCCGAAGAACTTCCCAGCGGCAGAGGGACCGACGCAGGCCATCGCCATCGAGCCCATGACGGCCCCCGCCGATGCGCTGAACAGCGGGACCGGACTCCGGTGGTTGGAGCCCGACGAGCGGTGGTCGCTGTCCTGGGGGATCCGACTCACGCAGGTGTGACCGGCACGCCGTTCGGCGGACGGTCGACCGTCCCACGGGCGGAGGAGGATCAGCTCAGAGGATGACGCCACGGGGGCGATGATCGCCCCGGCGTCCGATGTGCCGCCCCCGGGTGTCGACGGACACTGGTGGCATGACCACGCACCTGGACACCAGCCCGAATCTCTTCACCCTGTCCACGCCCCGAGTCGCGCAGACCGAGCGGCTTCAGGTGGCGCGGTCGACGGCTCGACCCCGCGGACGGTTCGGGGCCTTCGTGGGCGTCCTCCTGGGGAACATCGTCCTCTGGAGCACGCTCTTCATCACGATCGGCATCGTGCTCGCGCTGCAACTCGGCATCGTCGGCGTCATCGCCGCGTCGATGTTGCGCTGAGCGCGATCTCCGCGTCAGGTCCCTGAGCCGGCGAGACCCGTACCGGATTCGTCTGCTGCGTCCTCGGCGGGCGCGTCGTCATCCAGCGCCTCGTCCTCGACCACGGCATCCGGGAGCCCCGGCAGCATGGCTGCCGCGCCCTCGTCACGGATGCCTTCGACCGCCCCGAAATCAGACATAATGCTTCCTCTCGATCGTCGTGCCCGCCAGCGTAACCGGCGGACACGACGATCGACAGCCCTTGCGGGCGGGAGCTTCGTCAGTCGACGATCGACACCGTCACGTCGATGTTGCCGCGTGTGGCGTTCGAGTAGGGGCACACCTGGTGCGCCTGGTCGGCCAGCTGCTGGGCTTCATCGTGCGTCACGTTCGGCACGTAGACGTCGAGCTCGACGGCCAGGCCGAAACCGCCCTCACCGTTCGATCCGATGCCGACGCTCGCCGACACCTCGGCGTCCTTCGTGTCGAGCTTCGCGGTGCGCCCGACGGCGTGGAGGGCGCTGAGGAAGCACGCGGCGAAGCCAGCGGCGAACAACTGCTCGGGGTTGGTGCCCTCGCCGCTGCCGCCGAGTTCCTTCGGGGGACGGGTGTCGAAGTCGAGGAGGTCGTCCTCACTGCGGACGTGTCCGTCTCGTCCGCCTCCGGTGGCATGGGCAACTGCTGTGTACGCGATATCCATTGCTCCATCCTTGCACCGTCGTGCGTGACCGGTGCACCTTCTCCGGGACCTCTCGGCAGTCGTTCAGTGCAGCGTGGATCGGGCCGCGTCGACCACCGCCGTCGTGAGGAGCTCGAGCAGCCGGGAGTGGAGTCGCCACTGCTGCCAGAACAGCGGGACGTCGACGCCGCCCGTGTCGTCGAGCACGACGAGCTCGCCCCGGCGCAGCGGCGCGTCGGACTGCGCGTCCGGGAGCATGCCCCAGCCGAGACCGAGGCCGACGGCGGTCGCGAAGTCCGCCGAGGCCGGAACATGGTGTCGCGGCGGGTCGGCGGGGTCGACACCACGTCGTCGGAGGTAGGCGTCCTGGAGATCGTCCTTCCGGTCGAACACGACGACGGGCGCTGCGGTGAGCGCCTGAGCGGTCGCCCCGTCCTCGAACCAGCGCGTCGCGAACGCGGGTGCCGCCATCGGTCGGTAACGCATCCGGCCGAGAGGCCGCACCGTACAGCCCTGGACCGGCTCGGCGTTCGACGTGACCGCGGCCATGACGCTGCCCGCACGGAGGAGGTCGGTCGAATGGTCCTGGTCCTCGCGAGCGAGGTCGAAGACGATCGACTCCCGTGCTGCGACGTCCGCCAGCACGGGCAGCAGCCAGGTGGCGAGGGAGTCGGCGTTCACGACGATCGGGATCACCGCCGGGGTGACCGGCGTGAGCGGGTCGTCGGCGTGCAACTCGAGCGCCGCGTCGTGACCGAGCAGGTGCACCGCGCGGCCGAGGCGGAGCACGATCTCACCTGACGCCGTGATGGTGATCGGTTTGGTCCGGAGCAGGAGGACCCGTCCGACGCTCTGCTCGAGGGCCTTGATGCGTTGACTGATCGCCGACGGCGTGACCATCAGCTCCCGGGCGGCCGACTCGAAGGTGCCGTGGTCGACCGCTGCGACGAAGGCCCGCAGTTGCTCGAAATGAAAATCCATCATAAGAGGATCTTACGATTCATCAGAATATTGAACTGGATTCATCATGCTGAGCCTCTTACGGTCGGAGCATGACCTCTGCACTGCAGGCCGCGATCGCGGGCCTCGGCCTCGGCCTCTCACTCATCGTGGCCATCGGCGCCCAGAACGCCTTCGTCCTCCGGCAGGGCATCCGGCGCGAGCACGTCCTGCCGGTCGTCCTCGTGTGCGCACTCTCCGACGCGGTGCTCATCATCGCCGGTGTCAGCGGCATCGGCTTCGTCGTGGAGCGGTTCCCCGTGGTCCTCGTCGTCCTCCGTTGGGCCGGCGCGGCCTTCCTACTCGGCTACGGTCTGCTGGCCGCACGCCGTGCGCTCGCCCCGTCCGGTCTCGCCGCCGACCGCGGTGGCAACGGCCTCTCACTCAGGGCGGCGGTGCTCACCGTGGTCGGCCTCACCTGGCTGAACCCCCACGTGTACCTCGACACCGTCCTCCTCCTCGGCTCGATCGCGAACACGCACGGGGAGGTGGGGCGGTGGTGGTTCGCCGCCGGCGCGGTCCTCGGGAGCATCCTGTGGTTCACCGCTCTGGGGTACGGCGCTCGGTTGCTCCGCGGGGTCTTCGCGAAGCCCGTGGCCTGGCGCATCCTCGACGTCGCGATCGCGGCCGTCATGATCGCCCTCGCGATCATGCTCGTCCTGCGCCCCTGAGCGTGCTCGAGGGGGCCTGGTTAGGATTGCCGGGTGATGAGAACCCTGCGTGAGGTCAACACGGTCGTCGAGCGCCTCTGGCCACTGTCCGGAGCCGAGGACTGGGACGCCCCGGGGCTCCTCGTCGGCGACCCGGACCAGCCGGTCGGGCATGTGGTCCTCGCGGTCGACGCGGTCGGCGTGACCGTCGACGAGGTGCTCGAGCGCCCCGACGGCCTGCTGCTGGTCCATCACCCGCTGCTGATGCGCGGTGTCACGACCGTGGCGGGTGACCGCTACAAGGGGTCGCTCATCACGCGCCTGATCCGTGGCGGCGCCGGACTCATCGCCGCACACACCAACGCCGACGTCGTCGTCGACGGGACCTCGGACGTCCTCGCGCAGCGGCTCGGCCTGCACGACCCGGCTCCGATCGTCCCTGCCGCCGACGGCCTGACCGGGCTGGGTCGGGTCGGCGACCTCCCGGAGGAGACGACGCTCGGCGCGATCGCACGTGCCCTCGCCGAGATCCTGCCGGCGACCGCCACCGGGGTCCGTGCCTCCGGCGACTACGACCAGGCCGTCCGGAGGATCGCGCTCTGCGGGGGAGCGGGGGACTCGCTCCTGTCCCACCCCGCGGTCCGCGCGGCCGACGTGTACATCACAGCCGACCTCCGCCATCACCCGGCATCCGAGGCCCGGGAACAGGCGCTCCTCGGCGGCGGGCCGGCGCTCGTCGACGTCTCCCACTGGGCGAGCGAGTGGCTGTGGCTGGAGGGGGCCGCCGATGCGCTCCGACGAGAGCTCCCGGGACTCGACGTCCGGGTCAGCGAGCTGCGTACCGACCCGTGGGACTTCGTCGTCACCCAGTAGTCGGCGCGGCCGGTAGGGTGATGAGTCGAGAGTTTGGAACAGACGTGAAAGCCAGCCCAGCAGACCAGAAGACGTTGCTCACCCTGCAGAGCATCGACACCGGCGTGCAGCGCACCGCCCACCGCGCGGCGAACCTCCCCGAGGCCGCGCGCATCGCGCAGCTCCAGGCCGAGATCGAGACCGTCCGCCTCCGTCGCCTGGAGCGGGTCGGCGTCCGCGACGACGCACAGACCGAGCTCGGGCGCATCGAGTCGGACGTCGCCGTCGTCGCGGCCCGCATGAAGCGCGACGCCGACCGTCTCCAGTCGTCGACCTCCGTCAAGGACGTCGAAGCGCTGCAGAGCGAGATCGCCTCGTTGCAGAACAGGCAGAACAACCTCGAGGAGATCCAGCTGAACGTCATGGAGCGGGTGGAGGCCGCGGAGGACGCCGTCGCCCAGGTCGATGCCGAGCGCGCCGGACTCCAGCAACTCCTCGACGAGGTCGTCGCCAAGCGCGACGCCGAACTCGTCGAACTCGAGGCCGAACGGGCACGACTCACCGCCGACCGCGAGTCACTCGCACCCGGCATCCCCGCCGACCTCCTGGCCCTCTACGACCAGCGCCGCGCCCGCGGCGGTATCGGTGCAGCACTGTTCCGCGCCGGCACCTGCGGCGCATGCAAGATGTCGCTCACCGGCAACGACCTCCAGGCCGTCCGCGCAGCACCGTCCGAAGACGTCGTGCAGTGCCCGGAGTGCGCCGCGATCGTCGTGCGGACGGACGAGTCCGGCCTCATCTGAGCCGGACGCGGTCTGCACCACACCGGCGGTCCGCGGCCGCTGTCACGGGCCGGTAGACTCGTCTCCGTGAACGGGCCGGCTAGACGGTCGCGTCACCGAGACCTCCGGGTGTCGGTGCCGAGGAACGTCCGGGCTCCACAGAGCAGGGCGGTGGGTAACACCCACCCGGGGTGACCCGCGAGACAGTGCCACAGAGAACAGACCGCCGTGGGCGACCACGGTCAGGGTGAAACGGTGGGGTAAGAGCCCACCAGCGACCGGGGTGACCCGGTCGGCTCGGTAAACCTCGTCCGGAGCAAGGTCAACAGGGAACGCTGAGGCTGCTCGCCAAGTTCCCGGGTAGACCGCTAGAGGGCGGCGGCAACGTCGTCCCGAGAGAGATGGCCGTCCAAACGCGAGAGCGTGGGACAGAACCCGGCGTACCGGTCGACCCGTTCACACCCAACGCCCACTACGTGCGCTGCGACGGAACCGCCGCAGCGCACCCCGCAGCGCTCAGGCGATGCGTTCGGCGGGGCCGGCGGCGAGCGCGGCTGCGCCGAGGATGCCCGCGTTGTTCCGGTGCACGGCGGGGATGATCGGGGTGTCGAGCTTCAGGAGCGGCAGGAAGTGGTCCGCGTGCTTGGACACGCCGCCGCCCACCACGAACTGATCGGGCGAGAAGAGGAACTCGAGGCGCTCGTAGTACTTCTGGAGGCGCTTGGCCCACTTCTCCCAGCTCAGGTCCTCGCGCTCCTTGACCGCGTAGGACGCCCGCGTCTCGGCGTCCTTGCCGTCGATCTCCAGGTGCCCGAGTTCCGCGTTCGGGATCAACGTGCGGTTGTAGATGAGCGCCGTGCCGATGCCGGTACCGAGGGTCGTCAGGATCGTGAGACCGCTGGCGCCCTTGGCCGCTCCGAACTCGGTCTCGGCGTAACCGGCCGCGTCGGCGTCGTTCACGAAGGTGATCTCACGCCCGAGGCCCTGCTCGAACAGCTGCTCGGCTTCGAGGCCGATCCAGGCGTCGGAGACGTTCGCCGCGGACATCGTCCGGCCGTTGCGGACGATCGCGGGGAAGCAGACGCCGAGCGGGAGTCCGTCGGAGGCCGGGGACAGCTGCTCGAGCACCTCCCGCACGGTCACGACGATGTCCTTCGGCTCGCCACCCTTCGGCGTGGGGATCTTCACCCGATCGGTGAGGAGGGCACCCGTCGTGAGATCGACGACCGCACCTTTGATGCCGGTCCCTCCGATATCGATGCCGACGGCGGACCGGGGAGCTGCGTTCGTCATGCGTCCAGCCTAGAGCGCCGCGGGCGCTGCGGCGGTGTCGATCGTGCTCGGAAGGGTCAAGACCTCGGCCCCGCGTTCGGTGACGACGAGCGTGTGCTCGAACTGCGCGGTCAACGACCGGTCGCGGGTCGTGACCGTCCAGTCGTCGTCCCACTGCTCCCAGTCCTGGGAGCCGATCGTGAGCATCGGCTCGATCGTGAACACCATGCCCGGCTCCATCACCGTGTCGTACAGCGGCGCGGCGTCGTAGTGGGGGACGATCAGCCCCGAGTGGAAGGACCGGCCGACGCCGTGGCCCGTGAAGTCACGGACGACGCCGTACCCGAACCGCTTCGCGTAGGACTCGATCGCACGACCGATGACGTTGATCTGCCGGCCGGGGGCGACGGCCTTGATACCGCGGTTGAGGGCTTCCCGGGTGCGCTCGACGAGGAGACGGGTGTCGTCGGCGACGTCGCCGACGAGGAAGGTCACGTTGCTGTCGCCGTGCACGCCGTCGAGGTAGGCGGTGATGTCGATGTTCACGAGGTCGCCCTCGCGCAAAGCGGTGTCGTCGGGGATGCCGTGGCAGACGACCTCGTTGACCGAACTGCAGATCGACTTGGGGTAGCCGCGGTACCCGAGCGTCGACGGATAGGCGCCCTCACCGATGACGAACGCGTGTCCGATGGCGTCCAGTTCATCGGTGGTCACCCCGGGGCGGACCGCCGCGCCGACGGCCTGGATCGCATCGGCGGCGATGGTCCCGGCGATCCGGATGCGTTCGATCTCCTCAGCCGAATACAGGTCGCCCCGGGTGTCGGTGGCCGGTGCGGCGCGGCCGACGTACTCGGGGCGGACGATCGTCTCCGGCACCGATCGGGGGCGGCCGACGCGACCGGGGATCAGGTGACCTGCGGTGTCGAAAGGCATAGGATCAAGCCTAACCGAGCAGGGGAGACGCGCCGTGGCGAAGGAACCATCCGAGCAGTACTGGTACAACACGAAGACCGGTCAGGTCGAGTTCGGCTTCGAGTCGAGTGTCGTCGACCGCGTCGGTCCCTTCGAGACGGCTGCGGAGGCCTCGCACGCACTCGAGCGACTGCGTGCCAACAGCGCGAAGTGGGACGCCGACGAGGCTGCCGAGGACTGAGCCGCCCGGGTCGCAACGCGAGCGGATTGCGGGTCAGCCCTCTTCCGCAGGCGTGGTGTGATCCGCCAGGATGGGCCGAGCGATGAAGCTCGAGCGGGGGAACATGCACAGGATCGACCGTCCGCGGAGGCGACCGATCGCCGTCGGACGAGGTGCCGTCGCGGCCCTCAGCCTCGGACTCCTCCTCATGCCGACGTCGCCAGCCGGTGCAGCGCCGACGGTCGCCGCCGAGGTCACTACCGCCGAGTGCGTCACCGCGGTGCCCGGTGGTTCCCGCTGCGGCGTGTTGACGGTGCCCCTGTCGCGCGCGGTGCCGGACTCGGCGGAGGCGACCCTGCCGTACGTGCTCGTACCGGCCGCCCTCGAGACCGGGCGATCGCCGCTCGTCTACCTCGCCGGCGGGTCGGCGCTCTCGACGCTCGACATCCAGCAGCTCGCGGTCGAGGGCGGGCTTGCCGCCGACCGCGACGTGGTGTTCGTCGAACGCCGGGGCGGTCGCGACGCCACGCCGTCGCTCGACTGTGCGTCGGCGACCGCCGCCATCCGCGCGTCGCTCGGCGCTGACGGGGACCGCGCAGCGCGCGTCGCCGCGATCGGCACGGCCTTCGCCTCCTGCGCCGCGGCCTGGCAGGAGGACGGCATCGTGCCGAGCGACTTCGGCGTCGCGCCTGCGGCGGCGGACCTCCGCGACCTCCGTCAGCAGCTGGGCTACGCGCGATGGACCATCCTGGCCGTGGGCTCGTCGGCCGGCGTGGCCCTCGCGGCGTCCGACGCCGATCCGGGTGGCGTCGACGGCGTCGTCCTCGACGGCCCCGACCTGGGTGCACCCGGGATCGTCTCCGCGGGCGGTGTGGCGGCCGCCCTGGCCGTCGTCCGTGCGCGCGGCGTCGAGCCGCAGGGTCCCGTTCCGTCCCCGCCGGCGGCACCACAGGCCGCCGCCGCCGAGGAACCGGAGACCGCGACCCCGGACACCGCGCCGACCGAGGTCGCACGTTCGGCCGGGATCCTCACCGCCGCCACCGATGCGCTCGTCGCCGAACCGCACCGCACCTCCGGACCGCGGCCGATCACCCTCGGTGGCGACGCGCTCTTGGCGATCGCCTCACACGCCTTGTCCGAACCCACCGCCCAGGCGGCACTCCCGGTGCTCCTGAGCTCGGTCGCGGACGGCGACAGCACGGTGCTGGACCCCGTGTCGAACGATGCGATCGCCCAGCTGACCGACCCCGAAGGCATCCTCGACCGCGTGCTCGGGTGTTCGACCACCGGCTGGCCTGGGGCGATCGAACGCTCGGACGCGGAGGTCACCACGCCGACGTTGCTGGACGACGTCGCGGCCGCCGCCTGCTCCTCGTTCGCCGTGGGTGCGACGCCGCCGCCGGGAGCGATCGGGACGTCTGTCTTCGTGCTCAGCGCACCGGAACAGGCCGCCGCCCTCGTCGTCCCCGTCGCCGACGGCACGGCGGACGCCCTCGTGGCGGTCTTCCCCGGGTCGGGAGCCGTCCCATCGGTCAGCAGTGCGTGCGCGCGGGTCGCGGTGCGCGCGTGGCTCAGCGATCCGGCGAGCTATCGGGCGGCGCTCTGCGACGCCGACGACGCGGCCGTCGCCGTCGTCGATCGAGCCGATGTCGCGGCGAGCCCGCGATGGGCCGAGCAGACCTCGTCGGACACCGGTGGCGGGTGGCTGCTACTGGTGCTGCCCATCCTGTTCGGGCTCGTGGCCATCGGATGGTCCGTGGCGTGGGGCTACCGGTTGATCACCCAGGCGCTTCGGCGCCAGCCGGTCCAGGACGGTCTCCTGCTGGGGATCGCTCCGGTGTTCGGAGCGACGTGGGCGATCGGCGGAGCCGTCGTGCTCGTCCGTGCGGCTGCCTCGAGTCCGGCGATCGCTCTCGTCGGGGTGCCCGCCGCCTTGCCGTGGCTCTCCATCGCCCTCCTCGTGAGTTGCCTCGGGTTGGTGCCCGTCTGGCAAGGGGCCCACCGTGGATCGCGGCTGCGGATCGCCGCACTCTCGCTGCTGTGGGCGGCGACGGCCGGCTGGACCGCACTCTTCGTCCTCGCCTGGTGGTGAGCCGTGGATCGCCCACGCCCGGCGCGCGCTGATGAGCGGGAACCGGGACGGAGCCAGTAGCCTAGACACGGGCCGCCGGCCGAAGGAAGAGGGGCAGATGGATAAGCAGCGCGACTTCGTTCTCCGCACGATCGAGGAGCGGGGCGTCAAGTTCGTCCGGCTGTGGTTCACCGATGTCGTCGGGACGCTCAAGTCCGTCGCGATCGCCCCGGCCGAAGTGGAAGGCGCGTTCTCCGAGGGCCTCGGCTTCGACGGATCGGCGATCGAGGGGCTCAGCCGCTCCTACGAGTCGGACCTCCTGGCCCACCCCGATCCGACGACCTTCCAGATCCTGCCGTGGCGCGGCGAGATCGACCCGACGGCGCGCATGTTCTGCGACATCACGACGCCTGACGGCCAGCCCGCCGTCGCCGACCCGCGGAACGTCTTGAAGCGCACCCTGGCGAAGGCCGCCGACATGGGGTTCACGTTCTACACGCACCCCGAGATCGAGTTCTACCTGCTGAAGTCCTCGCAGTACGGCGTCGACGGACCGGAGCCGGTCGACTCCGCGGGCTACTTCGACAACGTCCCCGGTGGCACCGCGCACGACTTCCGTCGACGTTCCGTCCGGATGCTCGAGGACCTCGGGATCTCCGTCGAGTTCAGCCACCATGAGGCGGGCCCCGGCCAGAACGAGATCGACCTGCGGTACGCCGACGCCCTGACGACGGCCGACAACATCATGACCTTCCGCACCGTCGTGAAGGAGGTGGCGATCGAGCAGGGCGTCTACGCGACGTTCATGCCGAAGCCGCTCGTCCATCAGCCCGGCAGCGGCATGCACACGCACATGTCGTTGTTCGAGGGCGACTCGAACGCCTTCTACGAGGCGGGTGCGCAGTACCAGCTCTCGAAGACGGGCCGGCAGTTCATCGCCGGACTCCTGACGCACGCTCCGGAGATCACCGCGGTGACGAACCAGTTCGTGAACTCCTACAAGCGACTCTGGGGTGGTGTCGGTCCGAACAAGCTGTCCGAGGCCCCGAGCTTCGTCTGCTGGGGCCACAACAACCGCTCCGCACTCGTGCGCGTGCCGCTGTACAAGCCCAACAAGGGCCAGAGCGCTCGGGTCGAGTACCGCGCCATCGACTCCGCCGCCAACCCGTACCTCGCCTTCTCGCTCATGCTCGCCGCTGGGCTGAAGGGCATCGAGGAGGGCTACGAGCTCCCGCCGGAGGCCGAGGACAACGTCTGGACCCTCTCCGACACCGAGCGTCGGGCACTGGGATACAACGCCCTGCCCGCCAGCCTCGATCGCGCGGTCAGCCTGATGGAGGGTTCCGAACTCGTGGCGGAGACGCTCGGCGAGCAGGTGTTCAACTACGTCCTGCTGAACAAGCGACAGGAATGGCACGAGTACCGGGCCCAGGTGACCCCCTTCGAGTTGGCCAGCAACCTGGAGATGCTCTAGACGAGGGGACCGGTCGGTCGCATGGTCCGCGAGAACATCTCTCTGAGCACGCTCGCCCGACTCGGGTTCACCGGTCTGGGTGAGGCCCGGGGCCGGCTGGACGAGCTCGCCGAGCTCGTCCAGCTCGACCCGGCGTCGCTGTCGCCCTCCTTCGCCGTCGCGGCCGACCCCGACGCCGCGCTGGTCGGTGTGCTGATGGTCGGTCGGAAGTCACCCGACGAACTGTCGGCGCTCCTGGCGGACCAGGCCTCGGCCGAGCGACTGTTCCGACTGTTCGGCGCCTCGCAGGGGTTCATCGACTTCTTCCTCCGCCACCCCGACCAGCTGTCGGTGTTCGAGTTGCCGGTCACCCGCGTCCCGACGCTGCAGGAGGCGCGCGACGAACTGCTCGCGAGCGTCGGTGCCGAGGACGGCTTCGCCGCGATCGTCGAGGAGCCGGCCTGGGACGCGATCCGCGTGGTCTACCGCCGACTGCTCGCAGAGGTCGCCCTCTTCGACCTCTGCGCCCCGGACCCGATCGTCGTGCTCGACCGGGTCGCCAGTGCCCTCTCCGACCTCGCAGCGGGTGCGTTGGAGGCCTCCATCGCCGTCGCACGCACGCAGACGAGCGGCCCGAGGGGGCCCGGCGTGTACCCGCGCGAGGAGGTCGCGGCCACCCGCTTCGCCATCATCGGCATGGGCAAGGCGGGCGCACGAGAACTGAACTACGTCTCCGACGTCGACGTCATCTTCGTCGGTGAGGGTTCGGGCGACGACGAGGACGGGCTCGACAACGGGCGTGCCGTCGAGATCGCCACCCGGCTCGCGGTCCTCACCATGCGCGGTCTCGGACAGGCTGGTCTCGAGCCGAGCCTGTGGGAGGTCGATCCGAACCTCCGTCCGGAGGGGAAGGCCGGCGCCCTCGTCCGCACGCTCGAGTCGCATCTCGTCTACTACGACCGCTGGGCGAAGAGCTGGGAGTTCCAGGCCCTCCTCAAGGCACGGGCCCTCGCCGGCGATCCCGAGCTCGGTGCCCGCTACATCGAGGCGGTGCAGCCGAAGGTGTGGGGGAGTGCGTCCCGCGAGGGCTTCGTCGAATCCGTGCAGCGCATGCGCGAACGGGTCACCGAACACATTCCGGCGGAGGACGTCCACTACCAACTGAAGCTCGGCCCGGGCGGGCTCCGCGACATCGAGTTCACGGTCCAACTGCTGCAGCTCGTCCACGGACAGCTCGACGACTCCGTGCATCAACGCGGAACCCTCGCCGCCCTCGACGGCCTCGCGACCGCCGGATACATCGGTCGCGCCGAGGCGCAGGAGTTCGCGCACGACTACCGCCTGCTCCGTGTGCTCGAACACCGCCTGCAGCTGACACGCCTACAGCGCACGCACATGATGCCGCGCGACGAGCCATCGCTCCGCTCCCTGGCCCGGTCGAGCACGCTCGCGACGACCGCACAGGCCCTCGTCACGCGCTGGGAGGCCACGAAGCACGGTGTCCGGCAGCTGCACGAGCGGTTGTTCTACCGTCCGCTACTCTCGGCGGTCGCGGCCCTGCCCGAGAGCGGGCTGAGTCTGACGAGCGGTCAGGCGGAGGCGCGACTCGCGGCGATCGGCTTCGTCGACCCCCGCGGCGCGCTCGCCCACATCGGGGCGCTCACCGCCGGTGTGTCTCGACGCGCCAACATCCAGCGGCATCTGCTCCCCGTGATGCTCGGCTGGTTCGCGGACGGCGCCGACCCCGACTACGGATTGCTCGCGTTCCGGCGGCTCAGCGAGTCCCTCGGCGAGTCGCACTGGTTCCTGCGGATGCTCCGCGACTCCTCAGGCGCGGCCGAGCGGCTCACGCGGGTCCTCTCGGGGTCCCGGTTCATCGGCGAGCTCATGGACCGCATCCCCGAGTCGGCCGCTTGGCTCGCCGGAGACGAGGACCTCCTCCCACGATCGTCGACCGCGCTCGGCGAGGAGATCGCCGCCATCCTCAGACGACACGACTCGCCGGACACCGCAGCCGCCGCCATCCGCGCGGTACGGCGACGCGAAGTCCTCCGGCTGGCGATGTCGTCGACCGTCGGCATGCTGGACGTGCAGGGCCTCGCCGCCGGACTGACGGACGTGTCGACGGCCACGCTCGCAGGGCTCCTCGGCGCCGTCAGACGCATCGGCGGCCTCGGCGCGGACATCGAGTTCGCCATCATCGCCATGGGCCGCTACGGCGGCGCAGAGCTCGGACTCGGTTCAGACCTCGACGTCCTCTACGTGTTCCGGCCGAAGGACGGGGTCGACACCCAGGACGCACAGCGGCAGGCCGGAGCGATCGCCGCAGAACTCAAGCGTCTGAGCGAGGACGCCCGGCTCCCGCTCGACCTCGACCTCGACCTCCGTCCCGAGGGGAAGAACGGTCCGCTCGTGCGCTCCCTCGACTCCTACCGGAACTACTACGCGCGCTGGTCGCTCACTTGGGAAGCCCAGGCGCTGCTCCGCGCCGCCGGAGTCGTGGGCGACACCGAGCTCATCGAGGCGTTCACCGAGGTGGCGGACACGGTCCGCTACCCAACGGCGATCAGCGAGCAGTCCGTCCGCGAGGTCAAACGGATCAAGGCACGCGTCGAGAACGAGCGGCTGCCGCAGGGCGCCGACCCGACGAGACACCTGAAGCTCGGGCGCGGCTCGCTCAGCGACGTCGAGTGGTTCGTGCAGCTCCTCCAGCTCGAGCACGGCGCGGCGGTACCGTCGTTGCGCACCACCTCGACGCTCCGAGCGCTCGACGCGGCGGTGGAGGCGGATCTCGTCGATCGGGAGTCCGCCGAACGACTCCGTGAGGCCTGGATCCTCGCGTCGCGGATCCGCTCGGCCATGACGCTGTGGTTGAACAAGACGCAAGACGTGCTGCCGAGCGATCGACAACAGCTCGAAGGCGTGGCGCGACTCCTGGAGTACCCGACCGGATCGGCGAGTCTCCTGGAACAGGACTACCTCGCGGCCACCCGGCGCGCCCGGACGGTCTTCGAGCACGGCTTCTACGGCATCTGAGCGGACCGCCTCGACGACACGGAACCGCCCGCCATCCGAGAGGATGACGGGCGGTTCGTGGTGCCGAGTGGGCTCAGACGCCGTAGTACAGCTCGAACTCGAACGGGTGCGGGCGCTGGGCCAGCGGCTTGATCTCGTTCTCGCGCTTGTACTGGATCCAGGTCTCGATGAGCTCCGGCGTGAAGACGTTGCCGGCGAGGAGGAACTCGTGGTCCGCCTCAAGTGCCTCGAGCGCAGCACCGAGCGATGCGGGCACCTGCGGGATGTTCTTGGCCTCCTCGGGGGAAGCTCGTAGAGGTCCTTGTCGACGGGCTCGTGCGGCTCGATGCGGTTCTTGATGCCGTCGAGGCCGGCCATCAGCTGAGCGGCGAACGCGAGGTACGGGTTGCCGGAGGCGTCGGGCGCGCGGAACTCGATGCGCTTGGCCTTCGGGTTCGTGCCCGTGATCGGGATACGGATCGACGCCGAGCGGTTACCGGCCGAGTAGACCAGGTTGACGGGAGCCTCGAAGCCGGGGACCAGACGGTGGTACGAGTTCACCGTCGGGTTCGTGAACGCCAGGACGGCGGGGGCGTGCTTCAGCAGACCACCGATGTACCAGCGGGCGAGGTCGGAGAGACCGCCGTAGCCGTTCTCGTCGTAGAAGAGCGGCTTGCCGTCGCTCCACAGCGACTGGTGCGTGTGCATGCCCGAGCCGTTGTCGCCGAAGAGCGGCTTCGGCATGAAGGTCGCGGTCTTGCCCCACAGCTCGGCCGTGTTCTTCACGATGTACTTGAACTTGAGGATGTCGTCAGCCGCGGCGACCATGGTGTCGAAGCGGTAGTTGATCTCGGCCTGGCCGCCGGTGCCCACCTCGTGGTGCGCGCGCTCGAGGATGAGGCCGGCGTCGATCAGCTTGAGGCTGATGTCGTCGCGGAGGTCGGCCTGCTTGTCGACGGGGCTGACGGGGAAGTAGCCACCCTTGTACGGCGTCTTGTTGCCGAGGTTGCCGCCTTCTTCGGCGCGGCCGGTGTTCCAGGCTCCCTCTTCGGAGTCCACCGAGTAGAAGCTCGAGTGCTGGTTCACCTCGTACCGGACGTCGTCGAAGATGTAGAACTCTGCCTCAGGCGCGAAGAACGCGGTGTCGGCGATGCCGGTGGAGGCGAGGTACTTCTCAGCCTTCTTGGCGACCTGACGCGGGTCCTTGGAGTAGATCTCGCCGTTGCGGGGGTTGTAGATGTCGAACACCATGATGAGCGTGCGCTCGGCACGGAAGGCGTCGATGTAAGCGGTGGAGACATCCGGGATGAGCTGCATGTCCGACTCGTGGATGTTGGCGAAGCCACGGATGGACGAACCATCGAAGAGCTGGCCGACGGTGAAGAACTCCTCGTCGACGGTGCTGGCCGGGATGTTGAAGTGCTGCTGCACGCCGGGAAGGTCCGTGAAGCGGATGTCGAGGAACTTGACATCGGTGTCCTTGATGAACTTGAGCACTTCGGAAGAATCACTGAACATGTGAATGGCTCCAAATGGGGTTGGTACAGGGAGGCTGCACAGCGCAGCCATCTGTGAGACTACGGGGAGGGGGTTACCCCGCCATGACACCCATGTTTCGTGGATGTTACGAGAATCCCCGCCCGAATAGAATGGCACAGTGCCCCACACCCCGCAGAATCCACGGACCTTCGGAGAGCTTCCTCCCAGCGCCTTCCCCGGTGAACGCCTCGGACTCCCGGAGAGCGGCGTCCGATCGGTCGCGCGGGTCGGTCGGCGCATCACCGCGCTCGTCATCGACTGGGCCATGGCGGTCGTCCTCTCCGTCGCGTTCTTCGCCTACGACGCCACCGCGACGCTCGTGATCTTCGCCATCATGCAGTTCGTGTTCATCCCGACCATCGGCGGCAGTCTCGGTCATCGCCTGTGCGGCATGCGACTCATGCCGCTGACCGGCGGTTGGGTCGGACTCTGGCGGCCGGCCGTGCGTACCGTGCTCCTCTGCGTGCTCGTCCCGGCGCTCGTCTGGGATTCGGACCAGCGCGGCTTCCATGACAAGGTCGCCGGCACGGTGCTCCTGCGGGTGCGCTGAACGCAGCCGGAAACGCGAACGGCCGCCCTCCGTCAGGAGGGCGGCCGTCGTTTCCGTACCGCGAGGTGTTCCGAGCGGGGTCGGTGGGTCAGCGCGCGCGCTGCGGGCGGACCCGCATCGGGTCGACGCCCTTCGGGATGGGGAGCTGCGTACCGAACGAGGACAGACGGTTGCTGACCGCGAGCACCTCGGGGTTGGTCAAGGACTTCTTGACCTTCCGGAGGGCGCCGGAGAGCTGACGGAGCTGCACGGAGTCGGCGTCGGGGCCGACGTGGAAGACCGTGATCGGCACGTTCGGGAGGATACGGGTGACCTTACGCTTCTCGTCCTCGAGCAGGCGTGAGGTCCGCGATCGGGGTCCTTCGGCGATCAGTGCGACGCCACCACGGCCCACGGCGCGGTAGATCGCGTCCTGGGTCTTCGGGTTCACGGCGACGGGCATCTCGCTGGTCTGCCACGAGCGCGGAGCAGCGCGGAGCACCTGGCCCACCGCGCCCGGCCGACCCTCGATCTGCGTGTAGACGACCTTGTCCGCGCGCCGGGTGAGGATGAACAGGGCCGCGAGGATACCGGCGAGCACTCCCGCGATGATCCACATGACGAGCGCGAAGATGTTGCCCGCCGAGAACAGCAGCGCGACCGCGACACCGATGAGCACCGGCAGGATGAAGCCGCCGAGCATCAACCACTGCGCCGCCTTGTCGTGGCGACGGGTGAGCTGGAACACCTGCCAGAGCTGCTTGATCCGCCCTGGTTCCTTCTGCGCCGCCGGGGGCGCGTCCTTCTGAGCCATGCTCCCAGGATAGCCGGTGACGGAGGGTCCTGATGCTGCGTTCTGCTCCACAGGCCGGCGGCGCGGGGAGCTTGTCCACAGCCGCGTGCGCCGACGCCGTCGGACGGGGCTCCGCGTCGGAGGATCGAGCTATGGAAACACTGCCAGACCCGTCGGCCACCACAACCCGAGTCGCCGGCCGTCGTCTCGTCCGGCGCTTGGGCGAGGGCCGGGAGTGGACGGCCTACTCGACGGTGCTCGCCCACGCCGGATCCGCGCACGGAGGGCGTACCGACCAGGCCGCCCCGGCGGGCGACGCCGTGCTGCTCCGAGCGAGGGCGGACGCCGCCGAACGCAACCTCTGGCGTCGCGCGGCCATCCTGTCCCGACTCGACCACCCGCACATCGTGAGACTCGTCGACGTCGCCGAGGATCCGAACGGCCTCCCGTGTCTGCTGGTCGAGCGGCTCGCCGGTGGCACGTTGGGAGAACTGTTGCGCCGCCGGGAGTCGATCGCTCCCGGTGAGGCCGTCACGATCCTGGCACCATTGGTCGACGCCATCCGCGCAGCGCACCTCTCCGGGATCAGCCACGGGTCGATCAACGCTTCGGCCGTGCGCTTCGCCGACGACGGCCGACCGGTCCTCTCCGGCTGGTCGGGCGCAGCTCCCGTGGACCACCAGACCATCGATGGTGGGCTCGGCCGCACCGCTCCGGCGTTCGCTGCCGATTGGACGGCGTTCGCGGGGCTCATGGACGGTGTCCTGCAGGCGACCGACCCCGACGAGACCCCCTCGACCGTAGCCTGGGCCGACGTCGTGCCTGAACTCGCCGACCACGAGATCGCCAATCGACTGCAACAGCGGATCCACGCCCTGGCACGACCGCTCCCGGTCCTGCTCGACCGCGTCGACCCGCCGTCCGCATCACCTGCCGATGCCATCCGTGCTTCCGCCGATCGCGCGCAGCGGACCGCTCCGCTCCCGCCGACCCGACGAGCCGCGGTCGAATCGAGGCGTCGGTCACGACATCCCGCGTCGTCGCTGCGTCGTCGTCTGGCCTGGCGACCCGGTCGAGGCACACGGGTAGCGGCCGCCGGCCGCTCGACGCCGTCCGTCGACTCCAGCCCGAGACGTCGTCGACTCGTGATCGGAGCGGCGGGCGCGGCAGCGGCACTGGTGTCGGCTGCGATGGTGTTCCTGCCGTCCGAAGACCCGAGCACCGCGATCGCGCCGACGCCGGCCGGTTCGGTCGGCCCGGCGTCCGCGGCGGTCACGACGATCGCGCCACCGGTGGAGACACCGACGTCAGCGGCGGACGAAGCCGGCGCCGTCGACGTGGTCACCGGTGACGATCCGGCGGCCGCGGCCCGCGAGCTCGTCCGTCGACGGGATCAGTGCCGCACGACGGGGGAGGAGGGGTGCGTCTGGGACTCCGTCGAACGCGGGTCCCCGTTCGAGGACGACGAGCACCTCGGTGTCGGGATCGGATCGATCGATGCGGCGAGTCTGGACCTCGTCGACCTTCAGGGCGACGCGGCGGTCCTCCGCGGCACGGCCGAGCCGTCCGAGACGGACGAGGCCGCCGCAGGACGACGACAGCCCGTCACGCTCCTCGTGGTGAGGGGCGAGACGGGCTGGCGTCTGCGGGAGGTGTTCACCGCCGGATGAGGCGATGCACACAGCGCGATCGGTTCGGGATCAGATCCCGAGCGAGTCGCGGAAGTCGCCTGCTTCGAGGCGGTTCTTCACCTGGACGAGGAAGCGTGCAGCGTCCGCGCCGTCGATGATGCGGTGGTCGTAGCTCAGCGCGAGGTAGACCGTCGAACGGATTGCGATCGCGTCTGCACCGTCGACCGTGACGACGACCGGCTTCTTCGTGACGATACCCGTACCCAGGATCGCCGACTGCGGCAGGAACACGATCGGGGTGTCGAACAGGGCGCCGCGCGAACCGGTGTTGGTCAGCGTGAACGTGCCGCCCGACAGCTCGTCCGGCTGCAGCTTGTTGTCGCGAGTGCGCTGCGCGAGATCGGCGATCTCGGCGCCGAGCTCGGCGATCGACTTGGAGCCCGAGTTGCGGATGACCGGCGTCAGCAGGCCACGCTCGGTGTCCACGGCGATCGCGAGGTTCTCCGTCTCCGGGTACACGATCTGGTCGCCATCGACGGTGGCGTTGATGATCGGGTACGTCTGGAGCGCCTCGCTGGCGGCAAGGGCGAAGAACGGCAGGAACGACAGCTTGTTGCCGGTCTTGGCGAGGAACTCGTCCTTGACGGCCGTGCGGAGTGCCGCGACCTTCGTGACGTCGACCTCGACGACGCTCGTCAGCTGGGCGGTGCCCTGCATCGAAGCGACCGCGCGCTCAGCGACGACCTTGCGCAGACGCGACATGGCCTTGCTCGTGCCACGCAGCTCGGAGACCTGGACGGTCGGAGCAGCGGGCGACTCCGTGGCGCCACCGGCGCTCTGAGCCTGCAGGACGTCTTCCTTGCGGATACGTCCGCCGACACCGGTGCCGGTGACCGTGCTGAGGTCGACGCCGTGCTGGTTGGCGAGACGACGCACCAGCGGCGTGACGTAACCGGAGTTGACGACCCTGCCGGCGGCAGGCGTTGAAGCGGCGGCCGGAGCAGCAGCAGGTGCAGCGGCAGGTGCCGGAGCAGCAGCAGGCGCAGCGGCGGGAGCCGGAGCAGCAGCGGGAGCCGGAGCAGCAGCAGGAGCCGGAGCAGCAGCAGCAGGTGCCGGTGCAGCGGCAGGTGCCGGTGCAGCAGCAGGCGCAGCGGCGGGAGCCGGAGCAGCAGCGGGAGCCGGCGCGGCAGCAGGTGCCGGCTCGGGCTCGGCCGCGGGAGCGGGCTCAGCCGGAGCGGGCTCGGCAGCAGCCGGTTCCGCGGCGGGCGCGGGCTCCTCGGCCGCAGCCGCACCCGAACCATCACCGATGGTCACGAGAGCGGTGCCGACCTCGACGGTCTCGTCCTCCTGGACGAGGATCGCTTCGATGACACCCGCGACGGGCGAAGGAATCTCGGTGTCGACCTTGTCGGTCGACACTTCGAGCAGCGGCTCGTCGACCTCCACGGTGTCGCCGACATTCTTCAGCCAGCGGGTGACCGTACCCTCGGTGACACTCTCGCCGAGTGCCGGGAGGCTGACGGATTCGCTCATGACCTTGTCTCCTTTGAAACCTGTTGTGTGTTCACTAGCTTATTGGGGTGTTCGGAATGCGTCACAGCGCGTGCAGGGGCTTGCCTGCGAGCGCGAGGAATGCTTCGCCGAGCGCCTCGTTCTGCGTGGGGTGCGCGTGGATCAGCGGCGCGATGTCCTCGGGGTAGGCCTCCCAGTTGACCGCGAGCTGGCCTTCGGCGATGAGCTCACCGACGCGGGCGCCGATCATGTGCACACCGATGACGGGGCCGTCGTTGACGCGGATGACCTTGACGTTGCCGCTCGTGCCGATGATCTCGCTCTTGCCGTTGCCGGCGAGGTTGAAGTCGTAGCTCGTGATGTTGTCGGCGCCGTACTGCTCGGCCGCCTTGGCCTCGCTGAGACCGACGGACGCGATCTCGGGGTCGCTGTAGGTGACCTTCGGGATGTTGACGTCCTCGATGATGACCGGCTTGAGACCGGCGATCTCCTCGGCCACGAAGATGCCCTGCTGGAAGCCGCGGTGCGCGAGCTGCAGGCCGGGGACGATGTCGCCAACGGCGTAGAGGCCGGGGATGTTCGTCTCGAGACGGTCGTTGGTGATGACGAAGCCGCGGTCGATGGTGACACCGACCTCCTCGAAGCCGAGTCCGGCGGTCGACGGGCCACGGCCGACGGCGACGAGCAGCAGCTCGGCGTCGATCGTCTTGCCGTCCTCGAGCGTGATGTGCACGCCCGAGTCGTCCTGGGTGACGCCCTGGAACCGCACGCCGAGCGAGTACTCGATGCCGCGCTTGCGGAACGCGCGCTCGAGGGCCTTGCTGATCGACTCGTCCTCGTTGGGGACGAGGTGGGGGAGTGCCTCGATGATCGTGACCTCGGTCCCGAACGACTTCCAGACGCTCGCGAACTCGACGCCGATCACACCGCCGCCGAGGACGGCGACCTTCTTCGGCACGAAGTCGAGCTGTAGCGCCTGCTCGCTCGTGATGACGCGGCCACCGATCTCGAGACCGGGGAGCGAGCGGCTGTAGGAGCCCGTCGCGAGGATCACGTTCTTGCCGGTGATGAGGTCGTCGCCGACCTGCACGCTCGTCGGGGAGACCAGACGGCCCTCACCCTCGATGGTGGTGATGCCGCGGGCCTTCACGAGGCCCTGGAGTCCCTTGTACTTCTTCGCGACGATGCCCTCGCGGTACTTCGTGACGCCCTCGATGTCGATGCCTTCGAAGGTGGACTTGACGCCGTACTTCTCCGACTCGCGCGATGCGTCCGCGACCTCGGCGGAGTGCAGCAGCGCCTTCGTCGGGATGCAACCGCGGTGGAGGCAGGTGCCGCCGACCTTGTCCTTCTCGATCATGCCGACGGTGAGGCCGAGCTGCGAAGCGCGCAACGCCGCAGCGTATCCGCCGCTTCCGCCTCCCAGGACTACCAGGTCAAAATTCTGCTCGGACACTCCGTTGCTCCTTGTGTGTGCTTCGTGGTCGATCGGAAACCGTCGTGGTGTGTTCGGCGGCGTCGAGGCGGGTCGAACCGCCCCCACCGACCTTACTACGGGTGGCTAATCTCCTCGGCCATTGCGAGGAGGGTGCGGACCGCGACGCCGGTCGGGCCCTTGGCGGTGAAGCCGTAGGGGGCGTCGCCGTTCATCGCACTCCCGGCGATGTCCAGGTGGGCCCACGGGATGCGGGTGGTGCCGCCCTCCTCGTCGGTACGCTCGGCGATGAACTCCTGGAGGAACGTGCCTGCGACGAGCATGCCGCCCGCGGTGGTCCCGGGCTTGGCGTTGGCGAGGTCGGCGACGTCGGAGTCGAGGACCTTGCGCAGCTCCGCGGGGAACGGCATCGGCCAGAACAGTTCGTCCACACCGGACCCGGTCGCGATGAGGTCGGTGACGAACGAAGCGTCGCCCATGACGCCCGTGTAGCGGTTGCCGAGCGCGACCACGGCGGCTCCCGTCAGGGTCGCCACGTCGATGATGGCGTCCGGGCCCTCCTCGCCTGCGGCGACGAGTCCGTCGGCGAGGACCAGCCGGCCCTCGGCGTCGGTGTTGGTGACCTCGACCGTGAGTCCGCCCCGGATGGTGAGGACGTCGTTCGGCCGGATCGCCGTGCCCGACGGGAGGTTCTCGGCGAGGCAGAGCCACGCGGTCAGCCGGGTGGGCACCCCGAGACGCGCGGCCGCGGCCAGGACCGCGAGCACGGTCGCCGCGCCGGTCATGTCGTACTTCATGCCGACCATCGAGACCGGCGGCTTCAGGGAGAGGCCGCCGCTGTCGAAGGTGATGCCCTTCCCGACGAGGGCCAGGTGGCTCCGGGCCGCCTCAGGGTGGTAGCTCAGCTTGACGAGTCGCGGAGGCCGAGAGGAACCCTGCCCGACACCGAGGATGCCGCCGAAGCCGTCCTCGGCCAAGCGGGTCTCGTCCCATTCCTCGACCTCGACGTCGAGGCCGTCGACCGCTGCTCGGGCCGCGTCGGCGAAGGTCGCCGGGTAGAGCTCGTTCGGCGGCGTGTTGACCAGGTCCTTCACGAGCGCGATGGCCTCGGCGACCGCGGTGGCGTGCTCCGCGAGCCCGGCATCCGGTGCGTCCACGGTCGACGGGACGACGACGGTGATCTGCCCGAGCGGTGTCGGTGCCGGCGCGGATCCGACACCGCGCGACGCGGTGTAGCGGTAGGCGCCGATGGCCGCCCCCTCGAGGACGGCTTCGGCGGCGGCGGCCGTCTCCTCCGCCAACGCGAACGCGATCGAGGCCTGGCCGTCGATCGTCCTGGTCACTGCACCCGCGGCTCGTCGGAAGGCCGCGTCGTCCGCATCCGGACCGAGGCCGACCAGCACGAGACCGGACGCCGCGCCGAACCGGTCCGGGAGGCGTCGCACCTGGTCTTCGGATCCCGTGACACCGGAGGCGCGCAGCTCGTCCGCGAGCGGTGCGTAGACATCGGGCGCCAGGAGCTCCGGTCCGTCATCGCCCTTCCTCACCGCGAGGACGAGCAGCTCGGCCTCGACTCCCTCGGCGGCGGCGGACAACACGGAGAGCACGGGGATCGTCATGCCTACATCGTAGGCACGTGCCGTTCCGGTCCGAGGCGGGGCCGCCGGTGTTCGCTCTCGGCGGTACCGCCGACGCTCGGAGGGGAAGGGCGCTGCGACACCCCCGTTTAGAGTTGAACCATGCCTACGCCTGACGACCTCTACGAGGTGCACCCGGAGATCGACATCCCCGCCGGCCTCCACCTCGTCGCGGGGCTCACCGGGTTCTCCGACGCCGGCGGCGCGGTCGGGCAGTTGAACGCCTACCTCGACGACGTCCTCGACACGACGGTCATCGCCGAGTTCGACGCCGACGTCCTGCTCGACTACCGGGCCCGCCGGCCGATCATCTCGTTCGACCAGGACCACCTGACGGAGTACCGGCCACCTCGGCTGACCCTGTCGCTCGCCCACGACGAGCTCGGGTCGCCGTTCCTCCTGCTCACCGGTTTCGAGCCCGACTTCCTCTGGGACCGCTTCGTCGCGGCTGTGCTCGAGCTCGTCGACCGCTTCCGGGTCAGCGACACCACGTGGGTGCACGCCATCCCGATGCCGGTCCCGCACACCAGGCCGATCGGCGTCACCGTCAGCGGCAACCGGTTCGACCTCATCGAGTCGCTCTCGGTCTGGCGCCCCCGCACCCAGGTGCCGTCCAACGTGCTCCACCTCCTCGAGTACCGCCTCTACGAGCGCGGCGACAGCATCGCGGCGTTCGTGCTCCTCGTGCCGCATTACCTCGCCGACACGGAGTTCCCGGCCGCGGCGATCACGGCGATCGAGAGCCTCAGCGCGGCGACCGGCCTCATCTTCCCCACGGACCGCCTCCGCGAGGACAGCCGCGACTTCCTCGTCAAGATCGACGAGCAGGTCGGGACCAACCACGAGCTCGGCCAGCTGGTCACGACGCTCGAGGAGCGGTACGACGCCTACATGGCCGACAACTCGCCGAAATCGCCGCTCACCGACATCGACGGGGCGCTCCCGACGGCCGACGAGATCGCCGCGGAGCTCGAGAAGTTCCTCGCGAGCCGGCGCCACGGCGACGAGGACCGCTCGACCACCTAAGCTGGATCGGTGGGATCTCGACGCGTCTGGTGGGTGTTCGGCGTCGGGGTGTTCGCCTACCTCATCACCGTCATGCAGCGGTCGACGCTCGGCGTGGCAGCGGTGGACGCCACTGAGCGGTTCCAGATCGACGCCGCCGCGCTGTCGACCCTCGCCGTCGCGCAGCTCATCGTGTACGCCGCGATGCAGGTCCCGGTCGGGGTGCTCATCGACCGCCTCGGACCTCGCGTGCTGATCCTCGCGGGGCTGGCGGTCGTCATGGCGGGCCAGGTCTGGCTGGGCCTCACGACCGAACTCGGCGGCGCGATCGTCGGCCGGATGCTGGTCGGCCTCGGCGACGCCGCGGTGTTCACCTCCGTGTTGCGGCTCGTGAACTCCTGGTTCCCGACCCGTCGGGTGCCGATCGTCTCGCAATGGGTCGGCAACATCGGGCAGATCGGACAGATCCTTTCGGCGGTGCCGTTCTCCTTCGTCCTGCACGCCTTCGGCTGGTCGCCGGCGTTCCTCAGTGCGGCCGGACTCGTCCTCCTGGCGCTCGTCGGGGTGGTGATCGTCGTCCGCGACCGGCCGTCCGGTTCCGACGAGGCGCCGCGCCCCGAGACGTGGGGCCACGTCGTCCGCGAGGTCGTCATCAGTCTGCGTCGGCCAGGGACGCGTCTCGGGTTCTGGTCGCACTTCGTCACCCAGTCCTCCGGTACGGTCCTCACGCTCCTCTGGGGCTTCCCGTTCATGGTCTACGCCCTCGGCTACCCGCAGCCCCTCGCCGCATCGTTGCTCATCGTCATCGTGGTCTCCGGCATGATCGCCGGACCCATCCTCGGGGTGCTCACCGCCCGGTTCCCCTACCGGCGGAGCAACCTCGTGCTCGGGATCGTCACGGTCATGGGCGTCGCCTGGGCCGCACTCCTCCTCTGGCCGGGCGTCCCACCGATGTGGCTCGTGATCGTCCTGTTCGTCGTGGTCGGAGTCGGCGGCCCCGGTTCACTCATCGGGTTCGACTTCGCCCGCACCTTCAACCCCATCCGCGCGCTCGGCGGGGCGAACGGCATCGTGAACGTCGGAGGGTTCCTCGCCAGCTTCGTCATGATGTTCCTCATCGGTCTCATCATCGACGCGGTCAGCGGGGGATCCCGTGCCGACTACTCCATGGACAGCTTCCGGATCGCCTTCTCCGTGCAGTACCTGGTGGTCGGATTCGGGGTCGCGATGCTGCTCGTCGCCCGGTCCCGCACGCGGAGACGCTTCGCCGAGGACGAGGGCATCGCCGTCGGTCCGCTGTGGATCGCTGTCCGTGCCAGGCTCGGTCGCCGTCGCTGAGCGTTCGCTTCGTCCACCGATCCCACCCTTGACAAACGGCCTGTGGCTCTGAGGTCTTCCGCCGCGCGCTATAATGGAACACGGACCCGTTCACCTCTCGGAATGTCGGCGGCCCTTTTCGGGTTGCACTGCACCAAGACTTGACATGGGTCCTCGTAATGTCCGAAATCACGGACGATCCGGCGATGACTGTCCATGCCGGGTCCGAACAGGAAGGTGCAGCTATGGCCACCAAGACGGCTCGCGCAGACGAAGCAGCGCCAGCAGACGAGGCCACGGAGGCTCCCGCAGCGAAGGCTCGGACCACCAAGGCCACCACGACCCGAGCGAAGGCTGCTCCCAAGAAGGCCACCCGCGCCAAGGCGGGTACGAAGTCGAGCACGGAGCCCGATGAGGGCACGGACGACGAGGACGTCGTCGTCGAGGTCGTCGCCGACGACGCCGTGGTCGACGCGCCCGCAGGCGACGCCACCGAGGCGGTCGAGGAGGAGGACGACAAGTCCGTGCCGGAGATCACCCTCCCCACCGACGCACTCGTGCTCTCCAACAGCGACGACGACGAGATCCCGGTGTACTCGGCCGCGATCACCGGCGCCACCGCCGACCCGGTCAAGGACTACCTCAAGCAGATCGGTAAGGTCGCGCTCCTCAACGCGGCCGAAGAGGTCGAACTCGCGATGCGCATCGAGGCGGGCCTCTTCGCCGAGGACAAGCTCGCCCAGCTCTCCGACCTCGAGAAGCGCTCGCGGGTCGGCCGTGAGCTCCAGTGGGTCGCGAAGGACGGCGCCCGTGCCAAGAGCCACCTCCTCGGGGCGAACCTCCGACTCGTCGTGAGCCTCGCCAAGCGGTACACGGGCCGCGGCATGCAGTTCCTCGACCTCATCCAGGAGGGCAACCTGGGCCTCATCCGTGCGGTCGAGAAGTTCGACTACACCAAGGGCTTCAAGTTCTCCACCTACGCGACCTGGTGGATCCGTCAGGCCATCACGCGCGCCATGGCCGATCAGGCGCGCACCATCCGCATCCCGGTGCACATGGTCGAGGTCATCAACAAGCTCGCCCGCGTCCAGCGGCAGATGCTCCAGGACCTGGGCCGCGAGCCCACGCCCGAGGAGCTCAGCCGCGAACTCGACATGACGCCTGAGAAGGTCATCGAGGTCCAGAAGTACGGCCGCGAGCCCATCTCGCTGCACACGCCCCTCGGCGAAGACGGCGACAGCGAGTTCGGCGACCTCATCGAGGACACCGAGGCGGTCGTGCCGGCCGACGCCGTCAGCTTCACGATGCTGCAGAAGCAGCTGGAGTCGCTCCTCGACTCGCTCTCCGAGCGGGAAGCGGGCGTCATCCGGATGCGCTTCGGCCTCGGCGACGGCATGCCGAAGACGCTCGACCAGATCGGCGACACCTTCGGGGTCACCCGTGAGCGCATCCGGCAGATCGAGTCGAAGACCATGGCGAAGCTGCGTCACCCGAGCCGATCCCAGTCGCTCCGCGACTACCTCGAGTAGGAGCATGCGCTACGCCCCGGCCATCCTCGCCGGTCGTGCCGTCCGATTCCTCGCCAGGCTGCGCAAGCCGGGCGGGGGATCGGCCGTTCCCGGCCTCGTGGTCAACCGCATCGCGCCCGGGTTCCTCCCCGACACGTTGAACGCCTTCCCGCGTGGTCTCGTGATCGTGAGCGGCTCGAGCGGGAAGTCGACGACGACCAAGATGCTCGTCGGCATCCTGCGTGCCCACGGCGTGTCGGTCTTCACGAACCCGTCCACGGCGAACATCTCCCAGGGCCTCACCTCGGCTCTCCTCGAACGAGCCGACCTCCGCGGCCGGATCGACGCCGAGCTCGGGGTGCTCGAGATGGATGAAGGACACGGCGCGCTCATCGCGCCGCGACTCGCGCCCGCCCACGTCATCCTGACCAACGTGTCCGTCGACCAGATCGACCGCTTCCACGACGCTGCCATGGTGGCGCGCATGCTCGACGCGATCGCTGCCCGATCGAGCACGTCGCTCGTCCTGAACGGCGATGACGCGCTCGTCGACGCCGTCGCGCCAGGCAGCGACGCGACGCGGTGGCGGTACGGCGTCTCGACGGCCGTGCTCGGCGCCAGCGCACGCGGCCTCGGGTACAGCGCGACCTCGTCCGATCGGGTCGATCCCGGGTCCGGAACCGTCGTCGAGGCCCTCGACGGCGACCTGGTGTCCATCACCCACCGCGGCGAGACCGTCCGGTTCCGTCTGCCGGCTCGCGGCGTGCACTACGCCGTGGATGCGGCTGCAGCCCTCTCCGGCGCCGCCGCGATCCTCGGCCCCGAGTTCCAGCTCACCACCGCGGCTGAGTCGTTCCGCGCGCTCACGCCGGTGTTCGGCCGCGGTGAGGTGACGACCGTCCGCGGTGTCGAGGTCGAGTTCGTCCTCGTTCAGAACCCCGCGAGCTTCCAGCTCAACGTCGACAGCCTCGCGGCCGACACGGAGCAGATCCTGGTCGCCGTCGGGAGCGACGTCCGCGATCCCTCGTACCTCTGGCCGGTCGACACGTCCAGGCTCGGTCGTGTGGCGCTCGTGTCGGGGTCCAAGGCCTGGGAGGCCGCGCTGCAGCTGGGCTACGACGGCGTCGAGATCGACCGGATCGAACCGGACCTCGGCACGGCGTTGGACGCGTTCCTCGCACTCCCTGCGCCCGCGCACGGTCGGAAGACCGTGATCTTCACCGCCGACTCGATGCGCCGTACCCGCGCGCACCTCGGCCTCGCCTCGAACGATCAGGACGACGCATGACGACCGAGCCGACGATCACCATCGCCGTCCTCCTGCCCGCGAGCTGCAATGTGAACGGCGACGCCGAGAACGGCGCGGTCCTCGCTCGCCGGGCACGCGCGCGTGGCCTCGCCGTCGAGCTCGTCCCGGTGGAATCGGTCGCCGAGCTCCCGAGCACGGTCCACGCCGTCGTCCTCGGGTCGTGCGACGACCCGTCGGCGCCACAGGTGCTCGAGGCGCTCCGGCCGTTCCGCGACGCGTTCATCGCCTGGGTGGAGGCCGGCGTGCCAGTCCTCGCTGTCGCCAACGGGTGGAAGCTCCTCACGCGCCGGCTCGAGCTGGTGCCGGGGAACTGGGTCGAGGGCCTCGCCATCATCGAGGGCGACGCCCCGTTGCGGCGCACGCGGGCGAGTGACGACCTCGTCGTCGTGCCGAGCGGCGGCCTCGAGCTCGACGCCCCGGTACTCGTCGGGTACGAGAACCACGGGCGGGACTTCCGAGCCGGGACGGGCGTCGAGTCGATCGGCACCGTGCAGCACGGACGAGGCAACGGCGACGGCACGGAGGGTGCGCTGGTCGGACCGTTCGTCGGAACCCACCTGCACGGTCCGGTCCTCGCCAAGAACCCGGAACTGGCCGATCGGCTGCTCCGTCTGGCGATCACGGTCGCCGGGGGCACCTCGATGCTCGACGAATCACCGGAACTCCACGCACTCGACGAGATCGCCGCCAACGCCAGAGCGCAGATCGTCTCGGCGCTCGCCTGAGTACGCGCGTTCTCGACTCCGCGCTTCCTCGATGACATGACGAAGGGCCCCGGATCTCGGATCCGGGGCCCTTCGTCGTGATGCCGGTGGACTAGGCGCGCTGCTCGGTGAAGAGTCGCGCGGACTCGTCGTGCCAGTCGGTCGCGACCTGCGTCAGCTTCTCCTGGTACTTCTTGCCGTGGTGCGCGCAGAACAGCAGCTCACCGCTGTTCATCTGCACGCGGATGTAGGCCTGTGCTCCGCACAGATCGCAACGATCGGCGGCAGTCAGTTGCTGGGCGTCGAGGTCACTCGGCGTGCTCTCGGTAGCAGTCTGTGACATGTGCTCCTCCTGACTCGGGCGGCTACGAAACTCGTAGTACTCATGAAAGCACGCGATTGTCACAACGGGGTCCCATTCCGTGTTCTTTTCGCTGTGCGCGTAGATGATTCGGATCAACCGTGCAGCCGGATGGGTCGGCGGCCCGCGACAACGCGCCGTCGAGCGGCTCCGGACGATCGCGCGCCGAGTGTCTCCCTCGGCGTGTCGGCGGCGACGACTACGCTGGGAAGCGTGAGCAGCGACTACTCCGCCAGGCATCTCTCCGTCCTCGAAGGCCTCGAGGCGGTGCGCAAGCGACCGGGCATGTACATCGGTTCCACCGACTCGCGCGGCCTCATGCACTGCCTCTGGGAGATCATCGACAACTCCGTCGACGAGGCCCTCGGCGGGTACGGCGATCAGATCGAGATCGTCCTCCACGCCGATCAGAGCGTCGAGGTGCGCGACCACGCACGTGGTATCCCGGTGGACATCGAGCCGAAGACCGGCCTCTCCGGTGTCGAGGTCGTCTTCACCAAGCTCCACGCCGGCGGGAAGTTCGGCGGCGGCTCGTACGCCGCGTCCGGCGGGCTGCACGGCGTCGGCGCATCCGTCGTCAACGCCCTGTCCGAGCGACTCGACGTCGAGGTCGATCGCGGCGGCAAGACCTACGCCATGTCCTTCCACCGCGGTGAGCCGGGGATCTTCGCCGACACGGGGGAGCCGACCCCGGACGCACCCTTCACGCCGTTCGAGAAGCAGAGCGAGCTCCGCGTCATCGGCAAGACGAAGCGCGGCGTGACCGGCACCCGAATCCGCTACTGGGCCGACCGCCAGATCTTCACGAAGGGCGCCCAGTTCCAGGCCGAGGAGCTCCTCGGCCGCGCGCGCCAGACCGCCTTCCTCATCAAGGGGCTCGGCATCCACATCCGCGACGAGACCGTCGAGGAGCCGACCGAGGCGATGTTCCGCTACGAGGGCGGCATCTCCGAGTTCGTCGACTATCTCGCGGGCGACACCGCACTCACCGACACCTGGCGCCTCACCGGCAGCGGCACGTTCACCGAGACCGTCCCGGTGCTGTCGCCGTCGGGCACCATGGTCGCCACCGAGGTGGAGCGCGAGGCAGAGGTCGACATCGCGCTGCGGTGGGGTACCGGGTACGAGACGGTCATGCGCAGCTTCGTCAACATCATCGCCACGCCGAAGGGCGGCACGCACCAACTCGGATTCGATCAGGGCCTCCTGAAGTTCCTCCGCGCCCAGGTCGAGCAGAACGCCCGTCGACTCAAGGTCGGCACGGACAAGCTCGAGAAGGACGACGTCCTCGCCGGCCTCACAGCGGTGCTGACGGTGCGCCTCGCGGAGCCGCAGTTCGAGGGCCAGACGAAGGAGATCCTCGGCACGCCGGCCGTCCGCGCCATCGTCGCCAACGTCGTCACGAAGGAGCTCAAGGAGCGGTTCGCCTCGACCAAGCGCGACGACAAGGCGCAGACCGCGCTCGTGCTCGAGAAGATCGTGTCGGAGATGAAGTCCCGGATCTCCGCGCGGACCCACAAGGAGACGCAACGCCGCAAGAACGCGCTCGAGAACTCGTCGCTCCCGGCCAAGCTGGTCGACTGCCGCTCGGGCAACCTCGAGTCCAGCGAACTCTTCATCGTCGAGGGCGACTCGGCACTGGGCACGGCGAAGCTCGCCCGAGACAGCTCCTACCAGGCGCTGCTCCCGATCCGAGGCAAGATCCTCAACGTGCAGAAGGCCTCCGTCTCCGACATGCTGTCGAACGCGGAGTGCGCGTCCATCATCCAGGTCATCGGCGCGGGCTCCGGACGATCGTTCGATCTCGACGCCGCCCGCTACGGCAAGATCATCCTCATGAGCGACGCCGACGTCGACGGCGCCCACATCCGGACGCTCCTGCTCACGCTCTTCTTCCGGTACATGCGGCCGCTGATCGAAGCGGGTCGCGTGTTCGCCGCGGTACCGCCGCTCCACCGCGTCATCGTCATCAACCCCGGCTCCAAGCCGAACGAGACGATTTACACCTACTCCGAAGCCGAACTGCACGCGGTGCTCAGCGACCTCAAGCGCACCGGCAAGAAGCACCAGGAACCGATCCAGCGCTACAAGGGCCTGGGGGAGATGGACGCCGACCAGCTGGCCACGACCACCATGGACCGCCGTCACCGGACGCTGCGCCGTGTCCGAGTGGAGGATGCGGAGTCGGCCGGACGGATCTTCGAACTCCTCATGGGCAACGACGTCGCCCCCCGCAAGGAGTTCATCGTCGACAGCTCCGACCGGCTGTCACGGGAGAGCATCGACGTCTGATCGTCGGTCGTCCACCGAGAAGCAGGACCGACGACGAAGGCCCGGATCGAGCAGTGCGCTCGATCCGGGCCTTCGTCAGTGTGCAGCTCCGATCAGGACGATTCGTCGCTCGCTGCCGCCTCGTCCGTCACCGGTGCTGCCGGTGCGGTGATCGCGCCGCCGATGAACCCGACGGGGGCGTCGAGCGGCACCCCTGAGGCATCCCGCTTCGCGCCGACCTCCGGGAGCGTCCGCGGTGTCCCGTCCGTCCCGACGGCGTGCGCCGGAGCGGCGCCGACCCACGCGACGGCCAGCTGGTCCTCGCCCTTCAGGAAGCGCTGCGACCGGACACCGCCGGTCGCACGACCCTTGGCGGGGAACTCGGAGAACTCCGAGACCTTTGCGCTCCCGGTGTCCGTTCCGGCGAGCGTCAGCGAATTGGTCGCGACGGTCACGACGACGACGTCGTCGGTGGACAGGACAGCAGTGAACGAGATGACCTTCGCACCGGCCGCCAGGTTGATGCCGGCCATGCCACCCGCTGCCCGCCCCTGCGGACGGACGGACGTCGCGGCGAAACGGAGCAGTTGTGCATCGGAGGCGACGAAGACGAGTTCCGCGTCGTCGCCGACCTGGGTGGCCCCGACGACGTGGTCGCGCGGCTTGAGCGTGATGACCTCGAAGTCCGGCTTGTTCGGCAGGTCGCCGGGGATGACCCGCTTGACGACGCCGGTCTCGGTTCCCAGCACGATCGGCTGCTCCGAGGTCAGCGAGACGATCGCCAGCACGCGCTCGTCACGGTTCGGGAGCGACAGGTATTCGCCCATCCGGACGCCGGCCGCGAGCTGGATGGAGGCCGCCGGCACCGCGGGAAGGTCGAGCGGGGTGAACCGGATGACACGACCGAGGCTCGTGACCGCACCGAGTTCGGTGCGGCTCGTGGTCTCGACGACACTCAGGATCGCATCGTGCTTGCTCCGCCGACCGGGTCGTGGTGCGGGTGCGTCCTGCTCGAGGTCGACGCGGAGCGCCCGTCCGGTCGCGCTGAGGTAGACGCGGCACGGGGTGTCGGCGAGCTCGAGCACCGGGGCGCTCTTCCCTCGGCCGGTCGTCGCGACGCTCGGCTTGGCATTCGTCAGCATGGTCCGGCGCGGCGTGCCGAACTGCTCGGCCGCAGCGGCGAGCTCTGCGGAGACCGCGGCCCGGATGAGTCGTTGGCTCCCGAGCAACCGCTCGAGTTCGGCGATCTCGGCCAGCAGCTTGTCGCGCTCGGCCTCGAGCTCGATCCGCGAGAACTTGGTGAGTCGTCGGAGACGGAGTTCGAGGATGTACTCGGCCTGCAGCTGCGAGAGGTCGAAGACCTCGATGAGCCTCGCGCGGGCCTGTTCGGAGTCGTCGCTCGCGCGGATGACCTGGATGACCTCGTCGATGTCGAGGATGGCGATGAGGAGCCCCTCCACGAGGTGGAGGCGTTCCTTGCGTCTCGCCAACCGGAACCGGCTCCGGCGGGTGACCACGCTGATGCGGTGGTCGACGTACACCTGCAGCAGTTCCCGGAGGCCGAGCGTCTGCGGGCCGCCGTCGACGAGCGCGACGTTGTTGATGCTGAAGGAGTCCTCGAGCGGCGTGTAGCGGTAGAGCTGCTCCAGAACGGCCTCGGGGGAGAAGCCGGTCTTGATCCCGATCACGAGGCGGAGCCCGTGGATGCGGTCCGTCAGGTCGGTGACGTCGGAGATGCCGTTGAGCTTCTTGGAGCTGACACCGTCCTTGATCTTCTCGATGATCTTCTCCGGACCGACCAGGTAGGGCAGTTCGGTGATGACCAGACCGGTCTTCCGCGCGGTGACCGGTTCGACGGAGACCTTCGCGCGGGTCTTGAAGGAGCCGCGACCGGTGGCGTAGGCGTCCTTGATGCCGTCCAGACCGACGATCGTGCCGCCCGAGGGGAGGTCGGGACCCGGGACGAACTCCATCAGGTCCTCGAGGGTGGCCTGAGGATGCGCGATGAGGTGCCGTGCGGCACCGATCACCTCGACGAGGTTGTGCGGCGCCATGTTGGTCGCCATACCGACCGCGATGCCGCTGGCGCCGTTCACGAGGAGGTTCGGGAACGCGGCCGGGAGGACCTCGGGCTGCATGAACTGGTTGTCGTAGTTCGGGACGAAGTCGACGACGTCCTCGTCGAGGTCGGCCGTCAGGGCGAGCGCGGCGGCGTCCAGCCGGGCCTCCGTGTACCGCGGCGCGGCGGGCCCGTCGTCGAGTGAGCCGAAGTTCCCGTGCCCGTCGATGAGCGGGACGCGGAGCGTGAAGGGCTGAGCGAGGCGGACGAGTGCGTCGTAGATCGCCGTGTCGCCGTGCGGGTGCAGCTTCCCCATCACTTCACCGACGACGCGGGCCGACTTCACGTGGCCACGATCCGGGCGCAGGCCCATCTCGGTCATCTGGTACAGGATGCGGCGCTGCACCGGCTTCAGGCCGTCGCGCGCGTCGGGGAGGGCACGGGCGTAGATGACCGAATAGGCGTACTCCAGGAAGGAGGTCTGCATCTCCGACGAGACATCGATGTCCTCGATGCGCTCGCCACTGGTCTCCGTCGGCGGGGTCTGCTGTTGGCGGGTCATTCCGTGTCTCTGCTGAGGGGAGTCGAGCCGGTGCTCGGCGAGGATGGCGGGGCGTGGTCGTCAGCGCGGTGTGCGAGACTGAGCCCGATGACCACCATGCTACCGACGGTCGATCCGGAGTCACGCAGCCTTGCCGGTGTCCTCCCGGATTGCCTCGCATCCCTGACGGTGGGCGGTGGATCGCTGCCCGCGGCCGACCATGCCGTCGTCGTCCTCGTCGACGGCCTCGGCGCCGCGAACCTCCGCGGAGCCGCCGCCCACGCTCGGTTCCTCGCGCCGCGCCTCGGCCCGCGCTCCACCACGACCTCGGCGTTCCCGTCGACGACCGCTGCCGGGATCGCGACGCTGACCACCGGCGCGTTGCCGGGTCGGCACGGCCTCGTCAGCTACCGCGCACGGGACGTGGCGGGGGACCGGGTCGTGAACCAGCTCAGTGGCTGGGACGCCGGCATGGTGCCCGAGACGTGGCAGCGCCTCCCGACCGTGTTCGAGCGAGCGAGAGCCGAGGGCGTCACCACGACGGTGATCGGTCAGGAGCGATACCGCAATTCGGGCTTCACCCGAGCCGTGCTCCGAGGGGCGGACTACCGGGCCGGACGCTCGATGGCGGACCGCCTCGACGCGGCCCGAGAGATCGTGTCCACGACCGCCGGCCCCACACTCAGCTACGTGTACGTCCCCGAGCTCGATCAGGCGGCGCACGAGTACGGGTGGGAGTCGGGCCGCTGGACGGCGCTCCTCGAGGAGCTCGACGGCGATCTCAAGCGGTGGTCGTCACGTTTGCCCGCGTCGACCGGCGCGCTCATCACCGCCGACCACGGGGTGATCGACGTCGCACAGCACCAGCACGTGCTCTTCGACCAGGTCCCCGAGCTGGTCGCCGGTGTCCGCCACATCGGCGGCGAGCCGCGATGCCTTCACCTCTATCTCGACACCGATGCAGGCCCAGCGGATCGGGAGCGCCTGGCTGAGGCCTGGCGAGCCGAGGAGGGCGGCCGCGCCTGGATCGCGACACGCGAGCAGGCGATCGACCACGGCTGGTACGGCGAGGTCGACCCTGAGGTGCTGCCACGGATCGGCGACGTCATCGTCGCAGCCCGGAAGCGCATCGCCTACTACGACTCACGTCCCGCCGATCAGAGCGCGAGGGGCATGATCGGACAGCACGGATCGCTCACCGACGACGAACGCCGGATACCGCTCCTCGGCCTCGGTCGTTACGAGCCCTGAAGCCCTGACCGATCAGACCGGGTCGTCGTCGGACTTCGCTCCGAACACGATCTCGTCCCAGGACGGCATCGACGCCCGGCCGCGGCGCGCCTTGGCTCCGGACGGCGTGCCGCCATCGGAGGACTCGGAATCGCCCGCGCGCCGTTGCTGCGCCGCCTCGAACTCACCGGTGTCGAACACCGCCAGCGGCGTCTGCTGATCCGGGACGGCGTGCGGCGCACTGGGGCGCTCGGCAGGTTCGGGTTCGCTGGGGGCGGACTCCCGCTCGCCACGGCGCTTGCGGAGCGCCTCGAGCAAGTCGGCGGTCTGGTTGTGCTGCTCGGGGCTCGAGGCCTCACGGTTGATCGCGGCCTGCGTCGCAGCCTTCGAGGACGGTGCACGGCCGAAGCCCGTGTCGGCCGCGAACGGCAACGGCTCGATCGGACGCGTCTCGGCGGGACGGTCGGTCTCGCTCTGCTGCGGCGTCGACACGCGGTCCAGGGAGAACGCGCCGCTGTCGAAGCGTGAGGTGTCGGGGGAGTCGTCGGTGTCGACAGCACGCAAGCGGGGGATCAGCGCGGCCGGCAGGTCGCCCTGACGCGAGAGGGTCGTGGCCTCACTGCCGATGGGCGTGAGGGCGAGCTTCTTCGGCTCGAACGCCCAGCGGGCGTCGTGGTCGACCTGGTCGGCCGTGAAGGACAGCTTGACGATCCAGCCACCCTCAGGCTCCTTCCAGCTCGTCCACCGTTCGTCGGTCGCGCCGAGCTTCTCGAGTCGAGCCCGGATGACGTTCCCGAAGGTGGCTTCGATGTCGTCGGCCGAGGTGTCGGTCGTCGGCAGGACGGCGACGCCCAGGGCCGTGCCGACGATGTGCTCGCGCTCCGCCATCACCGGACCCTCGAACCGCTGCACGTACTCCAGTGAGGCACCGGTGACCGCTGCGACGTCCTCGGCGGAGAGCCCGCTGCGGATGTGCGCCTGCACTTCCCTCGGAGAGATCTTGGTGTTCCCACCGATCGGCGCACCGGCCGGCTTCGCCCGCCGCAGGTGGACGTGGAACGAATCGTCGACGATGAGGCGGTATTCCTCCTCGTTCCGATCTGCAACGATCAGAGCGCCGAGCTCCGCTCCGACTACCTTCAATTCCTGCATGATGAATGCCTCTCAGCGTGCCACGTGATTGACCCACGTTCTCACGGATCACGGGCGTATTCGGGGAATACGCCGGGCGTGCCGTCAGTTGCACGGGAAGGTTCCGCACACCCTCCCGAACACGGTTTGCAATTCATGCGGAACTGATGCAAACTGTGCCCGCCGATTTTGTTCCGACGGCATCGAGAAGTGGATAGGCATGGCAACTGATTACGACGCTCCCCGCAAGACCGACGACGATTCCGAGTCGATCGAGGCCCTGAAGGAGCGCGTTCCAGACAAGCTGTCCGGAGTCGTCGACTCCGAAGACGCTGACAACCCGGGTGACTACAACCTGGGTGGATCCGACCTCTCCGACCTCGACCTCGACGTCGTCGTGCTCCCGCCCCAGGCGGACGAGTTCACCTGCATGGAGTGCTTCCTCGTGAAGCACCGCTCGCAGCTCGACCACGAGGGCAAGTTCGGCCCGATCTGCGCGGAGTGCGCAGCCTGACAGCACCGCCGCGCGAGCGGCACACAGAACCCCTCCGGATCACGATCCGGAGGGGTTCTGTCGTTGCGGCTTCAATCGGAGACCGATCCAGACTGTGTCCGCCTCAGGCGTGCGTGCGCGCGGCGGCGATCGCATCCGCCAGGGCCTGCGGCCGACGGGACGACAGCAGCCAGTACGGCGTCGGGTCGGCGGGGTCGACGATCTCCACCTTCACGAGGCTGTGCACCCACCCGCGGATCATGAGCCAGGCGCGTGCATCGAGCTTGGTGCGGAGCTGAGCGGTCGCGTCCGTCCCGGTGTACACCACGACCTCACCGATGAACCCGAGCGGGATCGACGCCTTCCCGACCGACAGGCTCGACTCGGAGACCTGGATCCTCGGCGCCGTCCCGAACGCCAGCGCAAGGCACCCGCCGTACAGCACCACCGCCCCGACGATCCCCGCCGCAAGCGAAACGGGCGCGAGGACGAGCATGGTCGCCGGCACCACGAGGGCGAGGGCGATGATGACCCAGGGGCTGGGCCAGAGGGTTTCACGGTACGGCTGCATGTCTGCCTTGTCTCAGAGAACTGCACTACCCTCGATTCGTGACCGAAAGCGTTGACGTACTCATTATCGCGCCGGATCTGCCCGGCTATGCACACCCCGGCGATGCGGGTGCGGATCTCGTGTCCGCCGAGCACGTCGTGCTCGAGCCGGGTGAGCGCGCCCTCGTCGGCACCGGCGTCTCGATCGCACTGCCCGACGGCCATGCCGCGTTCGTCGTCCCACGAAGCGGTCTCGCGGCGAAACACGGCATCACCGTCGTCAACTCGCCGGGCACGGTCGACGCCGGGTATCGCGGCGAGATCAAGGTCACGCTCCTCAACACCGACCGTCACACCTCTTTCACCGTCGAACCGGGCGACCGCATCGCCCAGCTCATCGTGATGCCGGTGTCCCGCGCCAACTTCATCCCGGTGGAGCGATTGCCAGGCAGTGCACGAGGAGCCGGAGGCTTCGGTTCGACCGGCGTCGGCTCGCTCGCCACGACACCGGCCGCCACCGACCCAACCATCAGCACCGACGGTGCCGCGCAGACAGGAACCCTCGCATGAGCGAACTCGAAGACCTCCCAGACCTCGACCTCGACGCGGAGCTGCCCGACGACGCGAAGTCCGCACCCGAGGACCGCGAGACCGCCGGCCCGTTCGACGAGAGCGAGGCGAACCCCGTCCGCCCCTACATCGACCTCGGTGGCGTCAAGGTGCTGCCTCGCGAAGGACTGAACCTCCGCCTCGAGGTGGAGGAGGCGACGAAGCGGGTCGTCGCGGTCGGTCTCGACTACGCCGGTTCCACCCTGCAGGTCCAGCCGTTCGCCGCGCCGCGGTCGACCGGCCTGTGGAACGAGACCCGGTCGCAGATCGCCGAGCAGATCGCCCAGCAGGGCGGCACCGTGACCGAGCGCGAGGGCGAGTTCGGCCCGGAGCTCGTCGCCGAGGTGCCGACCGGTGGTGCCGCAGGCACCGACGCGACCCACCTGGCACGATTCATCGGCGTCGACGGTCCGCGCTGGTTCCTCCGCGGCGTCGTCGCGGGGGAGGGCGCGTCGAAGCCGGACGCCGCAGCGCTCGTGGACGACCTCTTCCGCAGCCTCGTCGTCGTCCGGGGCAACTCGCCCATGCCGCCGCGCGACCTCATCCCGCTGCGTATGCCGACCGCCACGAGCGCGTAGTCGATGACGGACGCACGAGAACCGGAGCCCCGCGGAGTCGACCCGGTCGATCGCCGTGACGCGTCGGGTTCCCCTGATGCCACGGGAGATGCGGATCGGCAGCGGCTCGGTGAATCGATGTCCGCTGCGTTCGGTGCCGCCGCACGCAAGTCCGGTCTGGGCGCGATGGCCGAGGGCGACGCCCCCACCGGCAAGGCGTTGCTGCTCGCCATGGGCGGCGTGCGCGGCATCGTCGAGGCGATCCTGCCCGGACTCCTGTTCCTCGTCGTCTACACGCTGACCCTCGACCTGCTCCCGTCGATCATCGCTCCGGTCGCACTCGGGGTCCTCTTCTCCATTGCACGCCTCGTGCAGCGGCAGCCGGTGACACAGGCCGTCGGCGGCCTCCTCGGCATCGCACTCTCAGCAGCCCTGGCCCTGCTGTCCGGGCGCGCTGAGGACTTCTACGTCGTCGGGTTCTGGACCAACGGCGCCTACGCCGTGGCCCTCCTCGTCTCGGTGCTCGTCGGGTGGCCCGTCGTCGGACTCGTGGCCGGCTACCTCATGGGCAGCGGCACGAGCTGGCGCTCCCACCCCGGACAACGACGCGCCATGCGGTGGCTCACGCTGGTGTGGGTGGCCATGTTCGCCGCACGACTCCTCGTGCAGCTGCCCCTCTACTTCAGTGGGAACGTCGAACTCCTCGGGACGCTCCGGCTCCTCATGGGCATCCCGCTCTACGCACCACTGCTCGTCCTCAGCTGGCTCGTCGTCCGCGCCGTGTTCCCGAAGGCGCCGCAGGCATCCACCGAGTGATGCGCCGAGAGCCCGGCCCGACGCGTCAGCGTGTCGGGCCGGGCTCTCGTCATGTCCAGAGGACCCGATCCTCGATGCTAGAATTGTCTCGACATCAAGATAGATGAGCGATGTCGAGATGACACGACGCGCCCCAGCCTGTAGTTAGGCAAGCCTTGCTAGCCGCGGAGCACCCGCCAGCAGCAAGATTGGTCGGAACGCACGTGAGTGAGCACTCGCCGCCGCCAACGAAGGAGAAGACGATATGTCCACCGTGAACAGCTTCGGGGCGAAAGACACCCTGACTGTCGGGACGACCGACTACGAGATCTATCGCATCGACACGGTGGAGGGTCACGAGAAGCTGCCGTTCAGCCTCAAGGTGCTCCTCGAGAACCTGCTGCGCACCGAGGACGGTGCCAACATCACCGAGGCACACATCCGCGCGATCGGCGACTGGGTTCCGACCGCGGACCCCGACACCGAGATCCAGTTCACCCCGGCTCGCGTCGTCATGCAGGACTTCACCGGCGTGCCGTGCATCGTCGACCTCGCCACCATGCGCGAAGCGGTCGAGGCACTCGGCGGCTCCGCCGACAAGATCAACCCGCTCGCCCCGGCCGAGATGGTCATCGACCACTCGGTCATCGCCGATCTCTTCGGCAGCGAGAACGCGCTCGAGCGCAACGTCGAGCTCGAGTACGAGCGCAACGGCGAGCGGTACCAGTTCCTCCGCTGGGGCCAGACGGCGTTCGACGACTTCAAGGTCGTCCCGCCGGGAACCGGCATCGTGCACCAGGTCAACATCGAGTACCTCGCCCGCGTCACCATGACGCGCGAGGTCGGCGGCGTCCTGCGCGCCTACCCCGACACCTGTGTCGGCACCGACTCGCACACGACCATGGTCAACGGCCTGGGCGTGCTCGGCTGGGGCGTCGGCGGTATCGAGGCGGAGGCCGCCATGCTCGGCCAGCCCGTCTCGATGCTCATCCCGAAGGTCGTCGGCTTCAAGCTGAACGGCTCCATCCCGACGGGTGTCACGGCGACGGACGTCGTCCTCACCATCACCCAGATGCTCCGCAAGCACGGGGTCGTCGGCAAGTTCGTCGAGTTCTACGGAGCAGGCGTCGCCGAGGTGCCGCTCGCGAACCGCGCCACCATCGGCAACATGAGCCCCGAGTTCGGCTCGACGGCCGCCATGTTCCCGATCGACGACGTCACGCTCGACTACCTGCGCCTCACCGGTCGCAGCGACGAGCAGATCGCACTGGTCGAGGCCTACGCCAAGACCCAGAAGCTGTGGCACGACGCCGACCAGGAGCCGGTCTTCAGCGAGTACCTCAAACTCGACCTCGCCACCGTCGTCCCGTCGATCGCCGGCCCGAAGCGTCCGCAGGACCGCATCGAGCTGACGGACGCGAAGGCCCAGTTCGAGCGCGACCTCGTCGACTACGCCACGGTCGAGCACGACATCGTCGACCTCGTCGGCGCCGGTTCCTTCCCCGCCTCCGACCCGGCCGGCACCACGCCGCAGGACGAGGACGAGAACAACCACCACCACCACACGCACCGCAGCCACGCTCCGGCGTCCCTCTCGAAGCCGACCCAGGTCACCCTCGAGGAGAACGGGGTCGACTTCACCCTCGACCACGGCGCCGTCGCGATCGCCGCGATCACCTCGTGCACCAACACCTCGAACCCGTCGGTCATGCTGGCCGCAGGCCTCCTGGCCCGGAACGCCAGCAAGAAGGGCCTGAAGGCGAAGCCGTGGGTCAAGACCACGCTCGCTCCGGGTTCCAAGGTCGTCACCGACTACTACGCGAAGGCCGGTCTCACCGAGTACCTCGAGGACCTCGGCTTCTACACGGTCGGCTACGGCTGCACGACCTGCATCGGCAACTCCGGTCCGCTGCTCGACGAGATCTCGACCGCCGTCCAGGACAACGACCTCGCCGTCACCGCCGTCCTCTCGGGCAACCGCAACTTCGAGGGCCGGATCAACCCGGACGTCAAGATGAACTACCTGGCGAGCCCGCCGCTCGTCATCGCCTACGCCCTCGCGGGGTCGATGAACTTCGACTTCGAGGTCGACGCCCTGGGTGTCGACGCCGACGGCAACGACATCTTCCTGAAGGACATCTGGCCCGACGCGGCAGAGGTCCAGGACACGATCGACTCCTCCATCAACAAGGAGATGTTCGACCACGAGTACAGCGGCGTCTTCGACGGCGACGAGCGCTGGCGTTCGCTCCAGACCCCCGAGGGCTCGACCTTCGAGTGGGACGAGGAGTCGACGTACGTGCGGAAGCCCCCGTACTTCGACGGCATGACCATGGAGACGACCCCCGTCTCCGACATCGTCGGTGCCCGCGTCCTCGCGAAGCTCGGCGACTCGGTCACGACCGACCACATCAGCCCGGCCGGCAACATCAAGGCCGACTCGCCCGCAGGCCGGTACCTCGACGAGCACGGCGTCGGCCGTAAGGACTACAACTCCTACGGCTCGCGCCGCGGCAACCACGAGGTCATGATCCGCGGCACGTTCGCGAACATCCGCCTGAAGAACCAGCTGCTCGACGGCGTGGAGGGCGGCTACACCCGCGACTTCACGCAGGCCGACGCACCGCAGTCGTTCATCTACGACGCGTCGCAGAACTACCAGGCCGAGGGCACGCCCCTCGTCATCTTCGGTGGCAAGGAGTACGGTTCCGGTTCCTCACGCGACTGGGCGGCGAAGGGCACGAGCCTCCTCGGCGTCAAGGCGGTCATCACCGAGAGCTTCGAGCGTATCCACCGCTCGAACCTCATCGGTATGGGCGTCGTCCCGCTGCAGTTCCCGGAAGGCGAGAGCTGGGCCTCGCTCGGACTCGACGGCACGGAGATCGTGTCGATCGCCGGTCTCGAGGAGCTCAACAACGGCACCACGCCGAAGACGGTCCGCGTGAGCGCCGTTCCGAGCGAGCACTCGGCTCCCGGCAAGGAGCCGGTCGAGTTCGACGCGGTCGTCCGCATCGACACGCCCGGTGAAGCCGACTACTACCGCAACGGCGGCATCCTGCAGTACGTGCTCCGCAGCCTCGTCTGACGACGAGGCTCTACCACCAGGCCGGTCCCGACAGCAACCGTCGGGGCCGGCCTGCGGCGTTCGCCGCCCACCCCGCTCACGACGCGTACACTCGAAAGACGGGCTCCGAGCGATCGGTCGGCCCACGGTGGAGGGACGACAGCATGACAGTGCTCGATCAGGTGAACGGACCCCGGGACCTCGACGGCCTCTCCGAGGCGGAACTCGTCGAACTCGCCGGCGACATCCGCGCCTTCCTCATCGCGAACGTCTCGAAGACGGGCGGACACCTCGGTCCGAACCTCGGCGTCGTCGAGCTCACGATCGCGATGCACCGGGTGTTCGACTCCCCGACGGACCCGATGGTGTTCGACACCGGTCACCAGTCCTACGTGCACAAGCTCCTGACCGGCCGCCAGGAGTTCAGCGGGCTCCGGACCCGGGGCGGCCTCGCCGGCTACCCGCAGCGTTCCGAATCCGAGCACGACATCGTCGAGAGTTCACACGCCTCGAGCTCGCTCAGCTGGGCGGACGGCATCTCCCGCGCCTTCCAGATGACCGGCCAGGACGAGCGTCACGTGGTGGCGGTCGTCGGCGACGGCGCGCTGACGGGCGGCATGACGTGGGAGGCGCTCAACAACATCAGCGACGACAACACCCGCCGGCTCGTCATCATCGTCAACGACAACGGCCGGTCCTACGCGCCGACCATCGGCGGTATGGCGCGGTTCCTGAGCGGCGTGCGGACCCGCCGGAGCTATCGCGACCTGCGCGAGCGCAGCCAGCGGGCCTTCAACCTCCTCGGCGGTCCGGGACGCGCGCTCTATCGGGGCGTCCGCGGAGGCGCCCACGGGTTCCTGTCCCGCCTCACGAACAACGAGGCGCTCTACTCCAACCTCGACATCAAGTACATCGGGCCGGTTGACGGACACGACATCCACGCGATGGAGGAGGCCCTCACCCAGGCGAAGCACTACGGTGCGCCGGTGATCGTCCACGCGATCACCGAGAAGGGTCGCGGGTTCCAGCCGGCACGGGACGACGACGCCGATCAGTTCCATGCCGTCGGGGTGATCGACCCCGAGACCGGGGAGCCCGTCGGGGCGGCCGCCCGCCCGTCCTGGACGGCCGTGTTCAGCGAGGAGATGCTCGCGGTGGCCGAGGCCGACGACCGCGTCGTGGCCATCACGGCCGCCATGCTGCGACCGGTCGGGCTCCACGCCTTCGCCGAACGCTTCCCTGAGCGCGTGCACGACGTCGGTATCGCCGAGCAGCACGCCTTCACCTCGGCGGCCGGGCTCGCCTTCGGTGGACTGCACCCGGTGGTGGCCGTGTACGCGACGTTCGTGAACCGTGCCTTCGACCAACTGCTCATGGACGTCGCGCTGCACCGTGCGGGGGTCACGGTCGTCCTCGATCGCGCCGGAGTGACCGGCCCCGACGGACCGAGCCACCACGGCATCTGGGACCTCGCGATCCTGCAGGTCGTCCCGGGTATCCGGATCGCGGCACCGCGTGATGGCGAGCGGCTGCGCGAGGAACTGCGCGAAGCCGTGTCGATCGACGACGCCCCGACCGTCATCCGGTTCCCGAAGGGCAGCGCCCCCGCCGAGCTCCCGGCCGTCGAGCGTCTCCACGACGGTGTCGACGTCCTCCGGACGACCGAGCAGCCGGACGTCCTCATCGTCGCCGTCGGCCCGATGGCGCCCATCGCGATCGACGTGGCGGACCGACTCGCCCAGCAGGGCATCGGCGCGACCGTCGTCGACCCCCGCTGGGTTGTCCCCGTCGCCGAATCGCTCGTCGAGCTCGCCGCGGCGCACCGGCTCGTGATCACCATCGAGGACGGCATCCGCGTCGGAGGTATCGGCACCCGCATCAGGCAGACCCTCCGCGAGGCCGGCGTCGACACGGCCGTGGACGAGCTCGGCGTGCCGGACGAGTTCATCGACCACGCGTCCCGCGAGCAGATCCTCGAGGATGCGGGCCTCACGGCGCAGCAGATCGCCCGCGACGTCGTGGCACAGGTCCTCGGCAGCCGGATCCCCGTGGCCCGCCCACTGCCTGACGACCGCGTCGAGCAGGACACGTCTTCGGAGCGGAGCACGACGAGGCCGCACGGCGCCTGACCGCGGGCTGTGGCGCGCTTGACTTCGAGTGCACTCGAAGTCGTATCGTGTGGACATGACCACTCTCCACGAGGGCTACGCCATCTCCGACGTCGCCGAACAGACCGGACTGAGCGTCCACACGCTCCGGTACTACGAGCGCGCAGGGCTCATGCCACGTCCGATCGGCCGCAGCTCATCGACGCACCGCCGCTACAGCGAGGGCGACGTGTCCTGGGTCGTGTTCCTGACGAGGCTCCGATCGACGGGCATGCCGATCGCGACGCTCCGCGAGTACACGGTGTTGGCTCAGCGCGGTGACGACACCGCCGAGGCGAGGCTCGAGCTGCTGCTGCGGCATTGGATCTCGTTCCTGGCCCGCCTCGAGGAGATGCAGCAGTCGCTGGAGGTCATCGATCGCAAGATCGAACTCTACACAGAACAGGTGGCAACACGATGAAGCACATCACACTCGGCACAGCCGGACCAGACATCGCCCGGATCGGCCTCGGCTGCATGGGGATGTCGGCGTTCTACACCGGTGCCGCCCTCGACGATGCGGCATCCACCGCGACGATCCACCGCGCCCTGGACCTCGGCGTCACCTTCTTCGACACCGCTGAGATGTACGGTCCCTACCTCAACGAGGAACTGCTCGGCGCTGCACTCGGGTCACGCAGGGACGAGGTGACCCTCGCGACCAAGTTCGGGACGATCCGCAATTCCAGTGACGGACAGTTCGGCGCCGATGGCAGCGCCGCGAACGTGCGTCTGTCGATCGAGGGATCGCTGCGTCGGCTCGGGACCGACGTCGTGGACCTCTACTACCTCCACCGCGTGGATCCGGGCGTTCCCATCGAGGAGACGGTGGGTGCACTCTCGGAGCTCGTCACCGAGGGCAAGATCCGGTACATCGGTCTGTCGGAGGCGGCTCCGGACACGATCCGGCGTGCACACGCCGTGCACCCGATCACGGCTCTGCAGACGGAGTACTCGCTCTGGAGCCGCGACCCCGAGGCGGAGATCCTGCCGACCGTCCGTGAGTTGGGCATCGGCTTCGTCCCGTACTCGCCGCTCGGTCGCGGGTTCCTCACCGGTACGATCCGATCGCTCGACGTGCTCGACGAGACCGACTTCCGTCGCGCCAACCCGCGCTTCACGGGGGACAACCTCGCTGCGAACATCGCGATTGTCGAAGAGGTCGACCGGATCGCCGCGTCGCTCGATGCGACACCGGCCCAGGTGGCGCTCGCCTGGTTGCTGGCCCAGGGTGACGACATCGCGCCGATCCCCGGCACGAAGCGGATCCCGTACCTCGAGGAGAACCTCGGCGCCGACGAGCTCTCCCTGTCGGCCGACGCGCTCGCTCGACTCGACGCACTCCGTCTCCCTGCCGGCGACCGGTATCCGGACATGAGCACCGTCAACCGCTGAGCTCCGGCAGGCGCTGAGGGCCGGCGTCGCTCGAGGCTCAATCATGAGAGCGGGGTGCCGTCCACCGATGGTGGAGGACACCCCGCTCTCGCGACACCGCGCGGACTACGCCTGGACGCCCCGGATGGGCGGGTGGTGGAAGGTGTCGCCGAAGGCACGCTCGCTCGCACCCACGCGGTCCAGGTACGGCGTCGCTCCGCCGTCCTGGAACGGCCAACCCGCACCGAGGATGAGCCCGAGGTCGATGTCCTGGGCGGCTGAGACGACGCCCTCGTCCAACATGAGCTTGATCTCCGACGCGAGGCCGTCCTCGACCCGTCGCAGGATCTCGTCCTCGCTGAGCGGGCTGTCGCCCGTGACGAGCACCTTCTGGGCCTGCTTCGTGAAGCCGGTCACCTTGCCGCCCTTGTCCTTCTCGACGACCGAGTCCAGGCCGGCGAGCCGGTGGAGGTTCTCCGACGCGAAGAACCGGTCGGGGAACTTCCCGACCATCGTGTCCTGCACGTGCGCGGCGACCTTCCAACCGACGAGGTCGATGAGCTGGAAGGGCGTCATCGGCAGGCCGATGGGCGCGAAGGCACGTTCGACCGTCAGCAGCGGGGTGCCGGCGTCCAGGGCGTGCGCCGCCTCACCCATGACCTTCGCCAGGAGTCGGTTGACGATGAAGCCGGGAGCGTCGGCGGTGAGGATGGCGCTCTTCTTCAGCTTCGCCGCGGTGGCGAAGGCCGTCGCGAGCGTCTCGTCGTCCGTCTGGGGTGTGCGGACGACCTCGAGCAACGGCATGACGGCGACCGGGTTGAAGAAGTGGAAGCCGACGAGCCGCTCGGGGTGCGCGAGCTTCGCCCCGATCTCCTCGACGGAGAGCGAGGAGGTGTTCGTTGCGAGGACCGCCTGCTCCGAGACGTACTGCTCGACCTCGGCGAACACGCTCTGCTTGACGCCGACCTCTTCGAAGACGGCCTCGATGACCCAGTCGCAGTCCGCGAAGTCGGCCTTGTCCGTGGTGCCGGACAGGAGCGCCTTCAGGCGGTTCGACTCGTCGGGGGAGATGCGCCCCTTCCCGCGGAGGGTGTCGATCTCGCCGTGGATCCGGGCGACGCCGGCGTCGACGTGGCCCTGGTCGAGGTCGGTGATGACCACCGGCACCTGGAGTCGCCGGAGGAAGAGCAGCGCGAACTGGCTCGCCATGAGCCCGGCGCCGATGATGCCGACCTTCGTGACCCGCCGGGCGAGCTGCTTGTCGGGCGCTCCTGCCGGGCGCTTGGCGCGCTTCTGCACGAGGTCGAACGCGTACATGCTCGCCTGGAACTGGTCGCCGACGATGAGCTCGGACAGCGCCCGGTCCTCTCGCTCGAACCCCTGTGCCTTCGTGCCGCTGCGGGCGGCCTCGAGCAGGTCGAGCGCCGCGTAGGGCGACTTCGCGACCGTGCCGATCTTGCTCTCGAGCATCTTGCGGGCGGTGCTGATGGCGAGCGGCCACTTGATCGTCCGCTCCACCTTGCCCGGCACGTTCTTGCGCTGCACGGCCACCGTGCCACCGAGCACCCCGTCGGCCCAGCGCAAGGAGTCCTCGAGGAAGTTGGCGGACGGGAACATGACGTCCGCGATGCCGTAGGCGAGCGCGTCCTGCGCCTTGAGCATCCGGTTGTTCTTGAGCGGGTTCGAGATCACGACGTTGAGTGCGTTCTCGATGCCGATCAGGTTCGGGAGCAGGTAGGCGCCGCCCCAGCCCGGGATGAGTCCGAGGAACACCTCGGGGAGCGCGATCGCGGGCGCCGAGGCGTCGACGGTCCGGTAGTTCGCGTTGAGGCCGATCTCGAGTCCGCCACCGAGCGCGAGTCCGTTGATGAAGACGAAGGTCGGTACGCCGAGGTCCTCGAGCTTGCCGAAGACATGGTGGCCGAGCTGCGCGAGCTTGGTCGCGACCTCACGGGAGGGGATGTCGCCGACCTTGCTCAGGTCGGCGCCGGCCGCCAGGATGAACGGCTTGCCCGTGATGGCGACACCGTCGATCTCGCCGGACGCGGCACGGGTCCGTTGCGTCTCGAGGACGCCGTCGAGCTCGAGCAGCGTGACCGGGCCGAGGGTGTTCGGCCTCGTGTGGTCGCGTCCGTTGTCGAGGGTGATGAGCGCGATCGTGCGCCCGCTCGCCGTGGTGATGTCCTTGACGAAGGAGCGCGTCACGACCTCGTCGTCGCCGCTGATCGCGACGAGCTCCGAGAAGTCGATGGTCGTGTAGTCGGTCATCTACTTGCGTCCCTTCTTGCCGGTGAAGTACGGGTTCTCCCAGATCACGGTGCCGCCCTGGCCGAGGCCGACGCACATCGCCGTGAGTCCATAGCGCACCTCGGGGTGCTCGGCGAACTGCGCCGCGAGCTGGATCATGAGTCGGACGCCGGATGCCGCGAGCGGGTGCCCGACGGCGATCGCGCCACCCCACGGGTTCACCCGCGGGTCCTCGTCGTCGATGCCGAAGTGGTCGAGGAAGGAGAGCACCTGCACCGCGAAGGCCTCGTTCAGTTCGAACAGACCGATGTCCTCGATCGACAGGCCCGCCTTCCGAAGGGCCTTCTCCGTGGACGGCACGGGACCGATGCCCATGATCTCGGGCTCGACGCCCGCGAACGCGAAGCTGACGAGGCGCATCTTCGGAGTGAGACCGAGCTCCTTCGCCGTCGAGGCACTGGCGAGCAGACTCACCGTGGCGCCGTCGGTCAGCGGCGAGGCGTTGCCTGCGGTGACACGGCCGTGGGGCCGGAACGGCGTCTTCAGTCCGGCGAGCCCCTCCATCGTGGTCTCGGGACGGAGCCCTTCGTCGCCGGTGGCGAGTCCCCATCCGCTGTCGCTCCGGAGCGCGACCGGGACGAGGTCGGGCTGGATCCGTCCGGCTTCGTAGGCGGCCGCGACCTTCTGCTGACTACGCATGCCGAAGCGGTCGGAGCGTTCCTTCGTGAGCTGCGGGAACCGGTCGTGGATGCGCTCGGCCGTCTTGCCCATGTTCAGCGCGTCCTCACTGACGAGGCGCTCGGCGAGGAACCGCGGGTTCGGGTCGGCGTCCAGCCCCATGGGGTGACGTCCCATGTGCTCGACGCCACCGGCGAGGACGAGGTCGTAGGCACCGAATGCGATGCCGCTGCCGAGCGTCGTGACGGAGGTCATCGCTCCGGCGCACATGCGGTCGATCGCAAATCCGGGTACGGACTTCGGGAGGCCGGCGAGCAGCGCGGCGGTCCGGCCGAGCGTGAGCCCCTGGTCGCCCTGCTGGGTCGTCGCCGCGATGGCGACCTCGTCGATGCGGTCGAGCGGCAGACCGGGATGACGTTCGAGCAGTCCGATGATCGCCTTGACGATCAGGTCGTCAGCCCGGGTGTTCCAGTACATGCCCTTTTCGCCGGCTCGTCCGAACGGTGTCCGGACTCCATCAACGAATACGACGTCGGCTTGTTCGGCCACGTTGCCTCCTCATTCTCGGGGTACGCCCCGATCCTAGGCGGCAGACACGGGTGGACACCCGGGTGCAGCGCTTCCTACGAAGCGTCCGGGTCAGGCTCCACCGGGGATTGGGCCGACTCGACAAAGGCGTCGGTGATCGCCCGGGCGGTCGCGTCGATCTGCCAGGGGCGTGCCTCGTGCTCGGCGAGTGCTGCAGCGACCGTCTCGACGGTGAGTGGTTCGGGCGGCGTCCAGGCCAGTCGGCGCAGCGTCTCCGGCGTGAGCAGGTTCTCGACCGGCATCGTCAGGAACTCCGCCGTCGCGAGGATCTTCGTCCGTGCCGCGGTGTACCTGGCGTGCGCGTCCGGATTCTTGTCGGACCAGCTGCGCGGGGGTGGCAGCGTGTCGCTCGCTGGTCGGGCACCGGGGAGGTCCTCGGTGGTCTGGCCGGTGTGGATCGCGTTCCACCAGAGGTCCAGTTCGGTGCGGCTCGCGCGCCCACGGAAGTCCGAGAGCGCTGCGAGGTCGCGCTTCGAGCTGGGGTTGGCCTTCGCGGCCGCGGTGATCGAGGCGTCGGGGATGAGCCGCCCGGGGGCGGTGTCGCGGCGCTGCGCGAGTTCGTCACGCGCGACCCAGAGCTCGCGAGCGACGGCGAGGTTGCGTTGTCCGCGCACGGCATGGAGTCCGGAGAGGCGGCGCCAGGGCTCGGCGCGGGGTGCCTTGGCCTCCCGGGCGAGCGTGGCCTGGAACTCCTGCCGCGCGATGTCGCTCTTCCCGGCATCCTCGATGCGGGCTGCCAGTTCCTCTGCGGCGTCGACGAGCAGCTCGACGTCGAGCGCCGCGTACTCGAGCCAGGAGGCGGGGAGCGGGCGGGTCGACCAGTCGGCGGCGGAGTGCTCCTTCGCCAGATGGATGCCCAACAGTTCTTCGACCACGGCGCCGAGCCCGACACGCGGCAGCCCCAGCAGACGGGCACCCAGCTCGGTGTCGAAGAGCTCGCTCGGGTCGATGCCCACTTCGCGCAGACAGGCGAGGTCCTGGCTGGCCGCGTGCAGGATCGACCGCTCGCCCTGGATCAGGGCACCGAGTTCGGCCATGGAGCCGATGGCGGGCGGGTCGTAGAGGAAGACCCCGGCACCGCGACGGTAGACCTGGATGAGGTAGGCGCGCTGGGAGTACCGGTAACCCGACGCGCGTTCGGCGTCGAGCGCGAACGGTCCGTGACCCGCGGCGAGCACCTCGAGTGAGGCGAGGTAGGCCTCGCGGGTGTCGGTGACGACCCGTGGTGCGGTGGGCGCGGGCGGGGGGAGGAGCGGTGCTGATTCGGGCGCCGCGTCACTCACGGTGAGCTCGTTTGACGGACAACAGGGAGACCCCTTCGGTGGTCGGAGGCAAGCCGGCGAGCATGCACAGCAGCTCTCCCCATCCTTCCACGTGCGCCGCGACGTCGCTCTCCAGCGGTGTCCACGACGCTCGAAGCTCGATCTGTGCGCCGTCGCCCTGCCGGGCGAGCTCCCCGAAACCGCTCGAGATGATCTTCGTCGCGGTGCCGGACGCCGCCTGGTAGGAGGCGCCGCGGGTGTCGAGGGCGTCCACGAGCCAGGACCAGGCGACCTCGGCAAGGAACGGGTCGAGTCCGATCTCGGTCTCCAGGGGGGCCTGGGCGAAGCAGACGACGCGGAAGCGTCCACCCCAGGCGTCAGAGCCGTCCGGGTCGTAGAGGAGGACGAACCGCCCCGTACCGAGGTCGGAGTCGGCATCGTGGCGACTCGGTGAGACGTCGGCCGCGAGGGCGATGGCGAACGGCGCGAGATTGCTCGGCGCGGGGATCTCCGTGACTCTCAGATCGGGCCGGACGGCTGCAGCGCGAACAGCGTCCACCGCTCGGGCGAACTCTTCGGGAACCTTTGCCGTCGTCGGACTCTCTACCACGAGTGAAGACTAGAGTTACATCCCGATGAATGGGCAGAGGCACGCCGGGCGGAGACGCGGACCCGGGTCGCAGGCAGGCGGTCGAGGAGCGGCGAGCACCGGCATTCGACGGCGGGGTTCGGCGACGGATGCGATCGTCATCGCCGGTGGAGCCGCTGCCGCCGTCGGCGCCCTCGGACTCGCCGTCGTCGCGACCATCGCCCGCAAGGTGGTGGTCCCGGCTCGGGACCGCCCGAGTGAGGCTCGCATCGTCGGGTTGGACCGTGCCGGTGGGACGGTCGAACTCGTCGCGACGCCGGACACCGTCGTCCCCGGCCGCTACGGCAGCTGGGTGACGAGACGGGCCGCCTACGTGCAGCTGGGCGACATCCTCGAGGTGCGGCAGCACACCGTGGTCCGGACGCTCCTCGGCGGCGACGTCGACGCACTCCGCGTCGGCCAGGAGGCCGAGTTCAGCGGGTGGTTCTTCCGCCGCCCGGAGGAACTGGGCCTCGCCCACGAGGACGTGCTCGTACCGACCCCACTCGGGCCGGCGCCGGCGTGGGCGATCCACCCGGAGGACGGACCGTCCACCCGCTGGGCCGTCCTGGTGCACGGCCGGGGGACCACGCGATCCGAAGCGCTCCGAGCGGTGCCGAGCTTCCGCAACGCCGGGTACTCCTGCCTGCTCGTCTCCTACCGCAACGACGGCGACGCTCCGCCCGCGCTGGACTTCCGCTACGCGCTCGGAGACGAGGAGTGGCGCGACGTGGACGCCGCCATCGGTTGGGTGCGTGAACAGGGCGCCGCCGACGTCGTGCTCATGGGCTGGTCCATGGGCGGAGCGATCGTGCTCCAGGCCTCACGACGGACGACGCACCCCGAACTCCTCCGCGCCGTGGCGCTCGATTCGCCGGTCATCGACTGGGTGGACGTCCTGCAGCACCAGGCCCGGGAGAACCGGATCCCCAGTGTGGTCGGTCGGGTCGCCCTGCTCGCCATCAGCCGCCGGTGGGGACGCCTCCTGACCGGGCAGGCGACGAGCATCGATCTCGGTCGGCTCGACTACGTCGCCAACGCCGCCGACCTCGCCTTGCCGATCCTGCTGATGCACAGTGACGACGACGGTTACGTCCCGGCAGGGCCGTCGCGGGCGCTCGCTCTCGCACGACCGGACATCGTGACGTTCGTCCCGTTCACCGTCGCCCGTCACACGAAGCTCTGGAACTACGACCCGGAGCGTTGGACCGCAGCGGTCTCGGACTGGCTCGACGAGCTCGTGCCGCTACCGCCCGGGCACTGACCGACGGGCCGACGACTCAGGCGAGTTCGCGGAGGCGGCGCTTCGTCCGGCCGAGCAGCGCCGACATCCCGCGCAGTCGCAGTGGCGACACCGCCCGGGAGAGTCCGATCATCTGCGGGAAGTCGTCGGGGACGGCGAGCACCTCGTCGACGGTGAGTCCGGCGAGCCCCTGGACGAGGATGCTCGCGAACCCGCGAGTGGTGGGCGCTTCCTCGGGAGCCGTGGCGAAGAGGTGCACGATGCCGTCCTCGTCGACCTCGACGAAGAAGAACACGGGTGCCTGGCACTCGAGCACCCGCTCCATGAGATCGGGGTGGTCGCGGTAGCGCTCCGGGAGGTCCGGCAGCTCGTCGCTGAATTCGAGGAGCAGCTGCAGCCGTGAGCGTTCCTCGACGGCGAGGAACTCATCTCGGATCTCGGCGAGGTTCGGGGCGAGGAGGGAATCGGTCATGGTCACTCCAGTATCGCAGCCGGGAACAGCGGACCGCCCTCCCGCACAGTGCAGCCGTGCGGAAGGGCGGTGGGTGGACGAGCTCAGCGCGTCGGTGCGTCGCCCGGCTCGGCGCCCTGCACGATCGGCACGCGCACGGCGCTGCCCCATTCCGTCCAGGACCCGTCGTAGTTGCGGACGTTGTCGAACCCGAGCAGGTGCTGCAGGACGAACCACGTGTGACTCGACCGCTCGCCGATGCGGCAGTAGGCGATCACCTCGTCGCCCTCGGCGAGGCCCGCGCCGTCGCGGTAGATCGCGTCCAGCTCCTCGGCCGGCCGGAAGGTGCCGTCCTCGGCGACCGCCTTGCCCCACGGGACGCTCTGCGCACTCGGGATGTGACCGGCGCGGAGCGCACCCTCTTCGGGGTAGGCGGGCGCCGTGGTGCGTTCACCGCTGTACTCCTCGGGGGAGCGGACGTCGATGAGCGGCTTGCCGAGGTGGGCGAGCACGTCGTCCTTGTAGGCGCGGAGGGCCGTGTCGTCGCGCTCCACCACGGGGTACTCGACGGCGTCGCGCTCCGTGGCTTCGCGGGTGATCGCCCGGCCGTCCGCGATCCACTTGTCGCGTCCACCGTCGAGCAGCCGGACGTCCTCGTGTCCGAAGAGGCTGAAGACCCACAGGGCGTAGGCGGCCCACCAGTTGTTCTTGTCGCCGTAGATGACGACGGTGTCGTCTCGCGAGATCCCCTTGGACCCGAGCAGCGCGGCGAACGCGGCTCCGTCGATGTAGTCGCGCTCGACCGGGTCGTTGAGGTCGGTGTGCCAGTCGACCTTCACCGAGCCGGGGATGTGGCCGGTCTCGTAGAGGAGGACGTCCTCATCGGACTCGACGACGACGAGACCGGGTTCACCCAGGTGCGCTTCAAGCCACTCCGCCGTGACGAGGCGCTCGGGGTGGGCGTAGGCGGTGAACTTGGTCGAGGTCGAATCGGCGTCGACGGTCATGGGTACCTCCGGTCGTGCAGCTGGCTGCGGTGGGGCTCGGGTGTCGTGCATCTAGGCTGGAAGCCTGTCCCTTCGACAGTACGCCGTCCGCACCACCGAACCGCACCGATGCGTCAGACGCCGTAACCCAGCACCCATGCAGAGCCAGAGGTTTGCCGTGACCACGCCTTCCGTCCCGACCGGATTCCGCAGCCTCACCGACCGTGTCCCCACGGTCAGTGGCGCCGAGATCGTCGCGAGCCTGACGCCGCCCCGGCAGTTCGAGCAGGCGAGCTTCGACTCGTACCGTCCGGATCCCGACTTCCCGGGCCAGGCGGCCGCGGTCGAGAAGCTCCGCGGCTTCTTCGCGCCTCAGGCCGGTGGCGGCGGCGGCTTCTTCGGCCGGCGGAAGTCCAAGGCGCCGGCGGCCAAGCCGGGCATCTACCTGGACGGTGGCTTCGGCGTCGGCAAGACCCACCTCCTGGCCGCGCTCTGGCACGACGCTCCCGGTCGGAAGAAGTACTTCGGCACCTTCATCGAGTACACGGCCCTCGTCGGTGCGCTCGGCTACGCGGCGGCGGTCGCGCAGCTGACGGGCGCGACGCTCATCTGCATCGACGAGTTCGAGCTCGACGACCCGGGCGACACGATGGTCATGACCCGACTGCTCGGGGAACTCGTCGCGACCGGGACGAGGATCGCGGCGACCTCCAACACGCCGCCGAACGCCCTGGGGGAGGGCCGCTTCGCCGCAGCCGACTTCCTCCGCGAGATCCAGGCCATGAGCGCCAACTTCGAGACCCTCCGCATCGACGGCACCGACTACCGCCGCCGCAGCATCGAGGGACACGCCGTGGTGAGCTCCGAGGAGCGGTTCGACGCCCGCACCGCGGAGGCGGCGGCCGCCGACCGTGATGTCACGGTCGACACCTTCGACGGTCTCATCACCCACCTCGCCGCCGTCCACCCCTCACGATTCATCGGACTGCTCGACGGCGTCGACCTGATCGCGCTCCGCGACGTCCACGAGTTGACCGACCAGGGCCAGGCGCTCCGGCTCGTCGCGTTCATCGACCGGGTGTACGACGCACAGATCCCCGTGGTCACGACCGGCACGGCCCTCGACGAGGTGTTCGGTGGCGACATGCTCAACGGTGGATACCGCAAGAAGTACCTGCGCGCGATGTCGCGCATGATCGCCCTCACCTCGATGGACTGATCGGCCCCACCTGGTCACGAAACACGCTGTTTACCTGAGCGGCACTCGCGTAACACGTCGGAAACACGCTGACAGTCGTGCGGAAACCTCCGTTCCCCAGACTGGTCGCTGTACCGAGTCGGACGGCGAGGCCGAGCTCAGCCAGTCCTCACCATCTCGGGCACCCGTTGCAAGACCACGATGTGTGAGGAAGATCCAATGGATACAGGCAGTATCGCTTGGGGAGTCACGGCAACCGCTCTGGTGCTGTTCATGACCCCCGGCGTCGCATTCTTCTACGGCGGCCTCGTGAAGGCGAAGAGCGTCGTCAGCATGATGATGATGAGCTTCGGCGCACTGGGCCTCATCAGCGTGCTGTGGATCCTCTACGGCTTCAACATGTCGGCCGTCGGCAGCCCGCTGGAGTTCGCGGGCAACCCGTTCTCCGACTTCGGGATGACCGCACTTGCGAGCGGCGAGACCGCGAACACCGACCTCGTGGGAGCGACCTATGGCGCCACCTTCGCGATCATCACGATCGCGCTGATCTCCGGCGCCATCGCCGACCGCGCGAAGTTCGGCTCCTGGATGATCTTCGCCGGCCTTTTCGCGACCATCGCGTACTTCCCGATCGCCGCATGGGTCTGGGGCGGCGGCTGGATCATGAACCTCGGCACCACGCTCTTCGGTGAGGATGCAGGCATCGGCGTCATCGACTACGCGGGTGGAACCGCGGTGCACATCAACGCCGGAGCCGCAGCCCTCGCCCTCGCCCTGGTGCTCGGCAAGCGCATCGGTTTCCAGAAGGGCATCACGAAGCCGCACAACGTGCCGCTCACCCTCCTCGGAGCCGCCATCCTGTGGTTCGGCTGGTTCGGCTTCAACGCCGGCGCCGAGTGGCTGAACGAGCTCGCGAACGTCGGACTCATCGTCGTCAACACCGTCGGGGCCACCGCGGCCGCCATCATCGGCTGGATCGTCGTCGAGAAGTTCAAGGACGGCAAGGCGACCTCGGTGGGCGCCGCCTCCGGTGCCGTCGCTGGTCTCGTCGCCATCACCCCGGCGTGCGCGAACCTGACCCCGGGTTGGGCGCTGCTCCTCGGCATCGTGGCCGGCGCCGTCTGCGCCATCGCCGTCGAGCTGAAGTTCAAGCTCGGCTTCGACGACTCCCTCGACGTCGTGGGCATCCACCTCGTCGGTGGCCTCATCGGCACCCTGTACCTCGGCTTCTTCGCGACCGAGACCGGCCTCTTCGTCGGCGGCGGCATCGAGCAGCTCGCGGTCCAGGCCATCGCCGCCTTCGCCGTCCTCATCTACTCCTTCATCGTGGCCTTCGTCATCGGCTTCGCGATCGAGAAGACGATCGGCTTCCGCGTCAAGAACGAGGACGAGATCGCAGGCGTCGACACCTCCGTGCACGGCGAAGAGGGGTACGCCCTCGTCGACTGACCTCGATCGCCTCTGCTTCGCCGAACGGGCGTCGTCCACCAGGACGGCGCCCGTTCGGCGTTCCCTGCGGTGGGAGCCGCGGACGATAGGGTGACGGCGTGTCAACCTTCACCTCGATCATCCGCCGCGTCGCGAACGCACTCCTGGGCCCCTCCACTCGCGCCGCCTCCAGTGCGGTGCGCACCGCCGGCCTCGCGACGCCACCGACCACCACCGCCGCTTCACCCGGACGCTCAGGCCGGACGGCGACGGTCGAGGTCGATCCGCGGGCGGTCGGCGCCGTGTCCATCGACTACGCCCCGGCCGTCGACGGCGATCCCGATCCCGGCGAGATCGTCTGGACCTGGGTGCCGTACGAGGAGCGCGACGGACGTGGCAAGGACCGTCCGGTGCTCATCGTGGCGCGCTCGACCGGAGGCTGGGTGCTGGCGGTGCAGCTGACGAGCAAGGATCATTCGCAGGACGGTGAGTTCGTGCCGCTCGGCACCGGCGGATGGGACAGTGCCGGCCGTCCGAGTTGGGCGAACCTCGACCGCGTCTTCCGCGTGCACCCCGACGGGATGCGGCGGGAGGCGGCTCAGGTCCCGCGTGATCGCTTCGCCCGGGTCGCCACTGGGCTCCGTTCGCGGTACGGGTGGCGCTGACCGACCTGCGACCGGTCGCTCAGGCGTACCGGTCGCTCCGTCGCGGCGCGGCGTCCCACGGCACCTGCCCGTGCTCCCAGGCGTCCGCGGAGCTCGGGGTGGCCGGTGCAGCGGACCGGCGTCCACCCGGCACGGCACGCTCCGCCTCGGCGAGCGTCGCAAACCGACCGATCAATCGGCGGTCCTCTGAACGCGGAGCCCAGGTGACGCAGCGGAAGTAGGCCGGTGCGCCGCTCGGAGCGAAGTACTTCACGAGACCGGCCGGCCGGTCGGGTATCTCTCGCATCACGATCCACTCGGCCTCGCCGATGCGGATCGGCGGGGCAGCGGGGCGATCGGACATGATTCGAACATATGTTCGATTCTGGGGGATGTCAAGGCGACACCGATGATGACGATGTGACAGGACAATCGCCGCAGTGCTGTCTCACCAGGCGGGTGGAAATGGACCGGTACTCGGCTCAGGGACGAGATCCGAGATAGTGCAGGATCGCTGTTCGGCAGAATTCCTAGGCCGATACCCCTGTCACCCAGCAAGCTGGCTGCATGTCGTCACGAGAACCGGCCCGTCTGTCGAGCCGGACAGCGTTCATCGTGGTCGCGGCGGTCCTCGGCCTGTCCTAGTGGGCGAGTGGGTCGCCCGCGATGGTCTATCCGATCTACGTCGACGAGTGGGGCGCTACCCCCGCGCTGACGACCGCCCTCTTCGCCACGTACCCGCTTGCGCTCGTCTTGGCTCTCACGGTCGGCGGCACCCTCTCCGATGCGCTTGGACGACGAAGCGTCCTCCTGGGCGGTATGAGCGTCGTAGCCCTCGGCACGCTCGTGTTCCTCATCGCGGGAGAGCTGCCGTGGCTGTTCGTCGGCCGTGCTGCACAGGGCATCGGTGTGGGTATCGGACTGAGCGCGGCCGCCGCGGCCCTGACCGACTTCAACGTGTCCGCGCGTCCCGCCAGAGCGAGTGCGGTCAACACCGCCGCGACATCGATCGGTGCCACGGTGGCGATCATGGCGGGTGGCGCACTCGTGCAATTCAGTGCAGCCCCGGCGCGGGCGCCCTTCGCGCTACTGCTCGTCGTCGTCATCGTGACGCTGGTGCTGCTCTGGTTCCTGCCCGAACGCGAGACGGTCCGTGCACCGTGGCGGCCCACGCGGCCCCATGTCCCCGTGGCGGGTAGACGCTCCTTCGTCATCGGCACTGGAACAGTGCTGAGCGCGTTCGTGATGGGCGGTGTCTTCTTGGCGCTCGGGGCCCAGATCGCGAAGGAACTCGTCGGCTCACAGAACGCGTTCGTCACGAGTCTGGCGCTCGCGAGTTGGCCACTTGCAGGGGTTCCGGCCGCGTTCGTCGCGAACCGGATACGGGTTCGAACGGCGAGTCTGATCGGTGGCGGGGCGGCCGCTGTCGGGTCCGTCCTCCTGCTCCCGGCGGCTGCGCACCACTCGTTCCCGATCTTCCTACTGGCCAGCGTGGTGAGCGGATTCGGATACGGGCTGATGTTCTCCGCAGGATTCTCACTCGTCTCGGCAGCAGCTCCGGAGAAACAGCGGGCAGGTGCTCTGTCGACGATGTACCTGACGGTCTACATCGCTCAAGCTGTCGGTGCCGTCGCAATCGGCGTTGTCGCGACCAGCGCAGGGCTCGCCACGGCGCTGACGTTCGGCATGCCGGTCATCGCACTGCTCTGCGTTCTCGCGGCGGTGTGCGCGCTACCGAAGTCGAAAGAGCCGTCGTAGCGCGTCCGTGTCAGCGCTCGCCTGGGCCGTTCGCTACGGGCTCGCCAGGGCGAACGCTCGCCACGTCCCGTCCGGGGGCACGATCAGGCATGGCATCCCCAAGGCGGCACCGCCGACATCGTCGTGCGCTGAGTCGCCGATCATGAGGCAGTCCGCCGGATCGACGCCGAGCGCGTCCGCGGCCAACCGGAAGATCCGCGGATCGGGCTTCACACATCCGACCTCGTAGGACAGGATCACCGCGTCGATCGCGTCGGCGATGCCCCATCGCCCGAGCGCCGGGCGGATGTCCAACGCGATGTTCGAGACGATTCCGAGACGCGTCCCCGCCGCGGATGCTCGGGCGATGAAGTCGGATGCGCCTGCGTTCAACATCCATTGGTTCGGCATCACCGCGTACAGCGCGTCCGCGACATCGATCGGTATCGCGTCGTCATGGCTCAGGGTCGAGACGAAGGCGTGCCGATGCGCGGTGGGGTCGAGGTCCCAGTCCAGAGCCGGGAACAGCCGCCTGGCTTCAACCCACACGTTTCGGATCCGCTCACGTGGGATCGCCCCCGGTGCAGGCCCACTCGCGAGCAGGTCGCTCGCTTCGTCGATCCACTCGTCCACCGACCGGACGACCGCCAACGTGTTGTGGAAGTCGAGGAGCACCGCGCTCGGGCGCACACCCGACTGGTGCGACGGTCGCGCCTCAGCCTGCCCCGTCGCGCGCACAGGCTGACCGGAAGCTCCACCACCGTTGTCGTCGCTCATCCCAGCAACCTAGCTCAGCGCCGCACCCGGAGGGATCGGTCACCGCGCATGGTGGCGGGTCGGCGGGTCTCCTGCCTATCCGACGCGTTCGAGCGGCTCGACCGGAGCCGACCGCTCGATCTCGGCGACCCAGGCGTGTCGGGTCTCCGGATCCTTCCGGATCGACAGGAGACGGTCCATGTAGGGCTCGAGCGCCGTCACCTTGTCGAGTGGGGCCCCGATCACGAGCTGGAAGCCGAGCCGCAGCCAGGCGACCACCGCACGGCCGGCGAACTCCGAGTCCGCCTTGATGAAGCCCTCGTCGAGCAGCACCGGTGCGAACCTCGGACGCGGGCGGTCCTCGTCGCCGAGCTGGTAGCGCAGGGCAGCGCCGACGATGAACGCGACGAGCTCCTGGGTCTCGCCACCGCTCTTGTCGCCGAGCGAGGAGTAGACGCTGACGTCCTGCCCAGACGTGTCGTAGCGCACGGCGGTGATCTCGACGTGACGGCGCACGTCGAGCACCTGGTCGCGGGTCGACTGGGACCCGGCACCCGTGTCGCGCATCGACTCCATGAACCGGCGGAGCCGCTGGAAGCGGGCCTCCAACTCGTCGTCGTCGAGGTTCGCGGTGACTTCGCTCGACAGCGCCCGAAGCTCGCGCCGGAAGGCTGAGGCCTCCTCGCGATGCACCCGGCGGAGGACGATCTTCAGACGATCGTGCGCTGGTCCGAACGGCAGGTCGCGCAGGATGTCGTTGACCGGGACCAGGCGGTCCTCGATCTCCTCGACGGCGCTGTCGAACGCGCTGCTGAGGGGGACCAGGTCCTCGCCGCTCCACTGGGACAACCGACGGCGCCACTCCTGACGGCGCTCGGGGAGACCGGTACCGAGGATGCCGTCAAGGATCGCCCGGTAGTCGCCGTAGGAATCGAGCGTCGTGCCGAGGTTGGGGTCGTGCCAGATCGACTGGTACTGCTCGAACACGTGCACCTGTGTGAGCGCGGCCTGCTCCGCTTGGCGGACGGCCGAGGACAACTCGTCACCGAGCCGGGTGCGGAGCCGCTTCATCGCATCGCCGAACCCGCCGAGTGACGGCACGCCGCCCACCGCTGCGAGGGCGGCTTCGATCCGGTCGACGTCGGCGGGGGAGACCTCCTCCACCTCGGAGCGCTCGAAGCGGTCGATGACCGTCGTCGCCGCGTCCTGCTGATCGACGAGCACCCCGTGCTCTTCGTCGAGGCGTCTGATGAGATCCTCGGCCGGGAACCGCTCGGCGTTGGCGGCGTCGAGTTCACGTTGGGCGGCCGCCACCGAGCCCTGGAGCTCCTGCAGGACGTCACTGGCGTCGAGCAGACGCTCCAGCTCGGCCGCGGCGGCGTCACGATGCGCCGCAGCTCCGGCGACGTCGATCCTGGCCCACTCGGTGTCGAGTCGGTACCGGTGGGCGGCCCGCTCGGCCTCACGACGCGACAGCCGCTGCTGGATGCCGGCCTGTCGACCGGCGATGAGCTCGAGGCGCCCACGGATCTCGGCCGTCTCCGCCTCGATCGACGCGATGCGTGCCTCATTGGTGAAGCCGAGGATCGGTGCGCCGCCCGTGTCGCCGTGGGAGCCGCGGCGGCCGTCACGCAGCTGGCCGTTCACGGTCACGCGGCGCCCGCCACCCGAGAGTTCCGACGGTGTCTCCACACACCGCGCGTCGATCCGGTCCGAGGTGACGCGCTGCTCGATCCACGTGCTGAACGGGGAGGTGCGGTATGTGACGCGGCCGGAGATGAACGCGGGGTCACCCGCTTCCGGGGAGGACGGCTCATGCAGCGGAACACCTTCGAACTGCAGGCGGACCGGGATCCGGACGGCGTCGATCGCGCGGCCGAACGCGTCGAGGTGTTCCTCGTCGACGAGGACGGTCCTCGCGAGACCGTGCAGGGTGACCTCGATCGCGGGACGCCAGGCGGCATACGCGGGAGCGACGTCGATGAGCTCGGCCACGAACGGCAGCTGTTCCGGGTCGAGTCCGGCCGCCTCGGCGAGGGCGAGCCTCGCCCGGTGGAGTCGATCGGGGACCGCGCCGTCACGGCCGCGAAGCGATTGCAGCTCACGGCGGAGCTCGGTGTTGCGCTCCTCGAGAGGGAACGCTTCGCGATGCAGCTGGGCGCGATCGGTCTCGATGGCGTCGAGCGCGGTGTCGTCGTCGGCGAGGAAGTCCTCGCTGCGGCCGAGCGCACGCCGGAACGAGTCTTCGTCCTCGATCGGATCGTCGAGGACCTCGGTGCGCTCGTCGAACAGCGACCTGGCTCGTGCCACCTCGGCGTGCGTCGCCTCCGCGGCCTCACGGCGTTCCTCGGCACGCCGCAGCGCGCTCCCGCCCTGCTCCGACACCTGCCGCTCGAGTTCACGGACGCGGACACCCGCCGCAGCGGCTCGTGCCCGCGCCGCCTCCAACGTGGCCCCGGCCTCGAGCTTCTCCCGCCGATTCCGGGAGACCGCTTCATCGAGCAGAGCCTCGTGTGCGCGACTGCGCCAGACGGTGAACGGGGTCGTGCCGTCCTCGGTGAAGCCGAGGCGCTCGAGGTCGGCCGCCGCCCGGTGCCCGTCCTCGTACTCGCGACGCAGCTCACCGAGCCGCTCGAGCACTCGAGCCTTGCGGCTCTCGGTCTCCATCGCGAGGTATGCCTCGTCGAGCGCTTCGAAGTGCGACAGCGCCCGGTCGGCCGCGTCGTACGTGCTCGGACGCTCCAGCACCATCGACTTGTACAGGCCGTCGACCGTCGGCAGGTGCTGGCCCGCCTGGATCCGGGCCAGCAGACGCATCGCCCGACCACCGTCGCCACCGGCACCGATGCCGAGACGGGTGTGCAGCGTGTAGGACAGCTCCGCGTAGGTGTCGCGGACGACGAATCCGGGGATGCGACCCTGGAGCTCACCGGCGTCGAACCGCTTCGGCACGAACGCCTCGAGATCCGTGAGCTCGAACGGCCCGTCGACGGTCGCCATGGTCATCGACAGGTCACCGGTGCGCAGCGCACGTCGGGGGACGAGGTAGGCGCGCACGACGGTGAAGCGACGGTCGTCGTCGTTGAGGAACGTCACCGCCACGGCACCCCAGGTGAGCTGATCCGTGCCGCGCAGGTTGATGTCGCGCATCGCCCCGGTCTGCGGGTCCCGTGCCGAATCGATCTTGCCGCGGAGATACGTGAGCAGGTTGCGCTGGTCGGGATTCCGTGCCCGTCCGACCGCCGCGTCGTTGGAGGCTCCGTTGAACGGCACGTCCGAAGGCATCATGACCGCGAGGTACGCGTCCATGAGCGAGCTCTTCCCGGTTCCGGAGGCGCCGGAGATGAGCGTCGCGCGGGAGGCGAAGTCGACCGATCGGTACCCGTCGAACCCACCCCAGTTGATGACCTGCATCCGTTCGATGCGCCACTGCTCGACGAGGTTCAGCAGGGTGTCGGTGTCCGTGGAGCGGCTCATCGGTCGTCCTCTGCTGCTTGTGGCTGGGTCTGGTCGTCGGGGGAGTCCTGCGACTCGGCTGGGGTGCCGTCGGGCTCGTCGCCCGAGTCCGCGTCGGCATCGGTTCGCGGCTGTTCGGAGGCCGGATCGACAGCTGCGGTCTGCGTTTCGAGCCACTCCAGGAGTTCCTGGAGGCGCTCGAGGGGGAGCAGCGTCTCCACCACCGACGCGATCCGGTGGCGGCGGGCGTCCTTGGTCCGCAGCAGGACGCGCGCGGTCAGCAGCTTGTCGATCGCGCGCTCGACGCGTCCGTCGTCGCGGGCGCGGTCGGTGGCGTGCTCGGGCCGGAAGCTCGCGACGAAGCCGAGGAGCTCGTCGTGTTCGACGATCGCGGCCCGTGCACCGTTGGCCAGTTCGGTCCGGAGACGCGTCCGCAGGTAGACGAGCAGGATCGTCTCCTCGCGGCTGTAGCTGGTGTCGTGCAGCAGGGTCGGGAAGGGACGCCGCCCGCTCTCCGAGCCCGCCTGGCGCTTGAAGGCGACCTCGGCCGAGCGGTCCACCTCGAGCTCCAGGAACAGCTCGTTGAGGCGGGACCGCAGCAGCGACTCGGACTCGAGGACCGTCCGCCACTCGGCAGGCTGGAGCGCGGGGCTGACGTAGCGGTGCTTCAGCAGAGCGACCAGCGCACGACGTTGAGCGGCGTCGAGGCGTCCCTCGTCCCCTTCGAAGAGGGCGAACGAGTCGTCGTCCGGGCCGGCGACCGGCGCGTCGGCGGGTGCGACGGCGTCGAGTCCGTCCGTCGTCAGGTCGTCCGACGTCGAATCGGTCGTCGCCGTCACGGTGGGATCCGTCTCGGAGGTCATGTCATTCCGTTCCGCGCCCGGCCTGGTCGGCCGGAGCAGTCGTCGTGGTCGTCGTGGCTCGCGTCAGCGCTGCGACACCGGCCTCACCCAGTGGGAAGGCCGGGAGTTCGAACGCGGTGGTCGTCCCGTCCGGACGGACCGTCTCGTAGCGACGGCGTGGTGCCTGCTCGTCGTACGTGCCCAGCTGGGTCATGAGGTGGACGAGGCCGAAGAGCTCCACCGGTCGTCGGAGTTCCGGATCGAGCCCGGAGAACGCCACATGGGCGTCCTCGGCACCAGAGGTCACCGCGTCGAGAAGTCCGGCCCGGAGTTCGTCGAGGAGCGGACCGCCCTGCGACCGGAGGGTGTCGAGCGACATCGCCGCGCCGTCGGTCCGTTCGACGGTCGTCGCGATCGGCGGCGGAGCGACCTCGACGTCCGGATCGTAGAACCGCTCGCGCAGGTGCTCGATGTCGATGGTCTCGGGGAGGAGCGGCAAGTCGACGGTGGCGCGTGGTCCCGCAGTCCGCATCCAGATGCCGAGGCGCTGGTTCAACGCTCGCAGGGTCGTGTCGAGCTCGCGGTCCTGCACGACGTCGTGATGCACGATGTGGTCGCGGAGCGTCGCGGTGAGCCGCCGACGCTGCGCGAGGACGTCGTCGATCCCCTGTCGGATGATCCCGACGGCACCCCGGAAGCCACGGAGCTCCGCGGGCCCGAGCCTGGACGAGAAGGGGTGGTCGAGGATCGTGGAGAGGTCGCGCTTGAGGTCCTGCAGCAGATCGTCGTTGCGGAGGAGCTCGAAAGCGCCCTCGAAGGCCCGACCCTCGGCCGTCGCCGTCATCAGCTCGTCGGTGCGCCGGAGGTAGTCGTCGAGGATCTCGCCGATCGGACGGGTGTCGTTCCGGAAGTCCTCGACGATCCGCCGGTGCATCGCGATGACCGACTCCTCGACCCGGCGGAAGTCGCTCGGGAGCTGACGGATGAGGTCGGCGATGTTCGCGTAGCCGTCCTGCATCCGGTCATCGCTCGCCGCGACGACGATGCCGCCGGCTGCGACCCGTTCGCGTTCCGCCTGGAGCTCGGCGAGCTGCGCGTCGATACGACGCAGATGCTCGTCACGATCCGGGTCGGCCTGGAGCGCCCATCGGCGCACGGAGTCGAGGATCATGGTCAGGCGCGACTCACTGATGAGGGCGCGGTCGTGTGCGAGTCCGTCGACGAGCGAGACCGCTTCGAGCGCGTGCGAGGTGAGCGAGTACTGTTCCTCGCCGTCGTCGGTGCTGGTCCGGACGAGCCACTGGTCGTGGACCCACTCCCGGCAGAGGGACCGTCCGCCACCGCGTTCATCGCCGCCGGCCGGGATCCGCGCACCGCGCGCCGCGAGTTCGCCGAGGTACTCCTCGACCTGCAGGTGGAAGCGGTCCGCTGCGACGAACTGGACGTCTCGGCCGAACGTGGTACGGAAGATCGCGACCACCGCGGGTGCGGTCGGTCGGCTCAGCAGCCGGATCGCAGGACGCTCCAGCGCGTCCCGGACGCGGCCGAACTCTCCGTCGATCTCTCCCACTGCACTCCTCGATCGTCCGGGCACACGAACACCCCGAGGCCACCGCAGCTGCCAGATTATCAGCGCACCGCACCCGTGGTGAGCCACGCTGTGCATCGACGCTCCCGATCCGCCCGGGCCCGGTCCGGCCGCTGTCAAGGTCCAGGGTCAGGCCGGGTGGTCCGGTTACGGTGAGGACATGGGAACAGAGCGATGCCCCGAGGTCCTGCGGGGAGACGGTTGAGCCGCGCGAACGGTGATCGCCGGTGATCCGTTCGGCGCTGCGGACGCTCGGTTGGTGGGCGCGCGACTACGCCTACGCACTCGTCTGGCAGGTCCGGGCCTTCGTCAGCCGGACCGACCCGCACGACTTCCTGTCCGGCGACCGGTCACCGATCGTCGTCCTCCCGGGCGTCTACGAGACCTGGCGGTTCCTCGAGCCGCTCATCCGCCGACTGCACGACGACGGACATCCGGTGCACGTGATCGACCCGCTCGGACGCAACGACCGCTCGGTCCCGGTGGCGGCACGACTCGTCGCCGACTACCTCGAGGCGAACGGGCTCGGCGACGTCGTCCTCCTCGCGCACAGCAAGGGCGGGCTCGTCGGCAAGTACGTCATGTCGCTCGGCGGCGGCGGAGCCCGGATCTCCGGGATGCTCGCCGTGGCGGCGCCGTTCGCCGGGTCACGGTACGCGAGGCTCATGCTCCTCCCGAGCCTGCGCATCTTCACCCCCGACGACCCGACCATCCTCGCGCTCTCCCGAGAGGCGACCGTCAATCCGAGGATCGTCTCCGTCTACGGGCGCTTCGATCCGCACATCCCGGGCGGCAGCAGACTCGACGGCGCCAAGAACGTGGAACTCGACACCGGCGGACACTTCCGGATCCTCGCCCACCCGCGGGTGTTCGCGGAGGCACAGCTGCTGGC